>OY969903.1:0-4885564 GCA_963704405.1 uncultured Phycisphaerales bacterium | reverse complement strand
TCGGCCAACAGCTCATGAATGATTTCCTGCGGTGTAATGGGCACAACGCCAAACTTCTCCACCTCCAGCCCGCCGGCCACATTCGCCAGCGCTGTCGCCTCTTCCCAATTCGCCCCCGCGGCCCGGGCCGCCGCCAGCATTGCAAAGGCCATATCGCCGGCTCCGGTGACGTCATAAACATGCCGCGGCCGCGTCTGCAAAAGCCTCTGATCACCGGATCGCGATGCCACATACGCCCCATGTTTATCGAGCGTCAGTACCACCGCTTCCAGGGATAACGTTTCCAGCAACCGCTGGGCGGCGGCGGCGAATTGCTCGGGCGTCTCCACCGCCAGGCCCGTTGCGCGAGCGGCTTCCGGTCGATTCAGCTTCAAACACGTCGCACCGGCGTATTTTCGATAATCATTGATGCGCGCCGGATCGATCAGCACCGCCAGGCCTCGCCGCCTGGCCTCTTCCAGGATCGCCCGGCAAACCTCCGCCGTCACGACGCCTTTGTTGTAGTCCTCGATGCAGATCAGATCCGCATGATCCATCGCCTCGATGGCGCACCCGATCAACATCGCGGACATCCCTGCATCCACCGGTGCGGCTTCTTCGAAATCCAGGCGGATCATTTGCTGGGGATGGCGATGTTGGGCCGAGCCAACCAGCCGCATCTTGCACGTCGTCGGCCGCGTGCATTCCACAAGGCCATCAACCGTTGCTCCATAGCCTTGCAGTAATCTGCGCAATTGCCGGCCTGTTTCATCTGTCCCGATGATGCCCACCGCCAGCACTCTGGCCCCGAGCGTCGCCAAATCCGCCGCGACGCTTCCCGCGCCGCCGAGTCGCAGTTCCTCTTTCTCAAAGTGAAGCACGGGGACTGGCGCTTCGGGGCTCAGTCGTTCCGCATTGCCATACAGATATCGATCGACCATCAGGTCGCCGATAAGAAGAACCCGGCTCTTGGGCAGATTTTCAACCAGCTCGATCAAACGCGTCGCCATATGGCAGGATTGTAACGGAGAACCCGGCGTTTCGTATCGGCCCCGTGACTTATGACGCCTCAGAACGGTTTCTGCAGCGACTTAAAACTGCAAAAAAAAATGGTGGATCGTCCAAAACCCCGCGGCAGCCTATGATGTCCTCGCTTTAAAACCCTGAATTCAGGAGAAACCCTTCGTGGCGCCTGCTACTCAAACAACCGAATCCGTTGAAACTGAAACCGATGGCCAGGTCCTGGCCGATGCCCATGCCCAGTTTGTCCTGCAAAAAGTCCAGCCGGCCTTGCTTGGCCTGATGGACGGCTCCGTCTCAACCCTCGCCCCCCTTTTCGCGGCGGCGGGCGCAACTGCCGTCACCGGAAAGACCATGTACGCCTTTCTCATAGGCTTAGCCGCCAGCGTCGGCGCCGGCGTCAGCATGGGATTGGCCGAAGCCTTAAGCGACGACGGCACAGTCACCGGCCGCGGCGCTCCAATCGGCCGCGGCATCATCACCGGCGCAGCCACGACCATCGGGGGAATGCTCCACACCTTCCCCTTCCTATTGTCTAATCTCACGGTTGCCCTGCGAACCGCCTATGCCGTCGTCATCATCGAGCTCATTGTCATCGCCTGGATTCGTTTCAAGTTCATGAAAACCCCCCTCGTCAAAACCGTCATGCAAGTCATCGTTGGCGGCATGATCGTCTTTGCCATCGGCATCGCGCTGGGAAGAATCGGGGCTGGTTCTTGAGAAAAATATCCGGGCAGATGCAATAGTGATGAGGGAGCGTTCAATCACTTTTGGTGATGCTGCTCAGAACGCGTTGAATCAGTTGATCGGCATCGGCGTCATGGAAGCGAATGCCCAGTTGGAGCAACTGGATCGGCGGGTCCTGATCGAGAGCCGCAGGAAAAGCGGCAATCTTTACCCAGTCTTTTTCAGTCGTCAGGATGCGGGCGGCGTTGGCGGATTTTGCTTTTTGGCGGATGTGCGCTAAATCGGCTTCCGTATAAGCGTGATGGTCGGGATACCAATCGTGACCCGTATAACGGCCCAGCAACGACGATAACTGCGCATGCAGCCCGGCTGGATTGCCGATGCCCGCGAACGCATAGAAGGGCTGCGAGGCGAGAGCGTCGATTGGTTCCGCCTCGCCTGTGCGGGCGTTGATGAGGGCCGTGTGAATGTGGTCTGCGTGATATATGGGGGCCGCAGGGTTGCGCTGAGTGAGTTCTGATTCAATTCTCTTAACTTCATCGGCAGTAGCTTGCGCACAGCGCGTCAGCAGGAAGGCGGTTGCCCGGCCCAGGCCGCTCAGCGGTTCGCGCAGGAGGCCGCGGGGGAGGACATGGTTGTAGCCGAAGGGGTCGGTGGCATTGATCAGCACCAAGTCGAAATTCCGATGAACCTTGCGATGTTGAAAAGCGTCGTCGAGCACAAATGTATCGACGTTGGGATGATGGTGAAGAACGCCGGCCGCGCCGGCGATGCGGTTGGGATTGGCTTTGACGGGTATTTCTGATTCGCTGTTTTGGTTCAGATTGCGATTGAGAACCTGCTGCTCATCGCTGAAGCCGGCGGTGGCTCGGTAACCGCGAAGAAGGACTGCGGGGCGGCGGCCGGCTTCGCGGAGGCGGTTGGCGAGCCAGATGACGACGGGCGTTTTACCGGTGCCACCGGTGGTGATGTTACCGACGCTGACGGTGGGGCGCGGGAGTTTTCGGGTCTGCAAGATTCCCCGGTCATACGCCGCGTTTCGGGCGAGCATTGCGGTGGAATAAATCGGCTCTGTGATTGCCATCAGAGATCGCAAGGACCTGACGGAAAGCGAACGGTCTTGGCCGCTCAGTATGCGGGCGGCGAAGTCGTGGGAGGAAGAGGGCATTTCGATTGCGATCATACTTAACTTGAGGGTCTGGATGTATATCGGCGGCGGTGGTTTCCTTGTGTCTCACATCCACCCCTGCTAAGCATTCGATCATGAGCGGTCTGGCGGCAGATGATTTCACCGGAGCGGTGGCGCGATCGATTTATGCGCCGGTTCGCCTGTTCTATGTCGCCGAAGGTTTGGCGGCGCACGCTTCAAACCTGCTGTTCGTCGGAATCTTTTTTTATACGCACCAGCAATATCACTGGGGAATTCGCCAGAATCTTTCGCTCGCCAGCGCGCAGGGGGTGATTTACATCTGCGGGGCCCTGTCGGCCAATTGCATCAGCATTGCGATCGGACGCCGCAGGATGCTGCTCGGCGCAGATCATCATGACGATGCTAGCCATCATCGCGATGATCAGACCGACGCCGATGGTTGTCACGGCGGTGCTGATGGCATACGTGCTGATGAGCGCGATGGTCTGGCCGGCCATGGAAAGTTTGATTTCGCAGGGCGCGAGCGGCGACGCGCTTTCAAAGCGATTGGCGATGTACAACCTCGTCTGGTCGGGTGTAAACGCCGTGACGCTGGCGGTGAGCGGCGCGGTCATTCAGCGCTGGCCGCAGGGAGTGTTTGTGCTGGTGGCGGTTGCGCACACGACGGCCGGCCTGTTTATCTGGAGAGGGAGCGTTGGAGATCGGGCCAACGAAGCGGCAGTACAGAATAAGCCCAAAGGTGAACCCGAAGCAGACTTGTTGTGCGTGCGGACGCAGGCGCTTTGGCTGTCGCGGATCACGCTGCCGTCCACTTATGTCGTCGTCTATGCATTGTCGGCGATGATGCCTTCTTTGCCGGTGCTGCAGTCATTAGACCAGCAGATGCAGACCCTGGTGAGCAGCGTCTGGTTTGTCGCGCGGTGGGCCGTGTTCCTGGTTCTGGGGGCGACCACATTCTGGCATCGCCGCCCGCGGTTGATGCTGCTGGCGGCGGCCATGATGCTGATCGCGTTTCTTGGGACCGCGCTGCGACCAAGCGATTTATTCCCCGCCGCGCATGTGCCCGCGGCGATCGATCTGCTGTCGATGGTTGCCTGGCAGGTGCTGCTGGGGGTGGCGATGGGAATTATTTACGCCGCCAGTCTCTATTTCGGAATGGTGCTCAGCGACGGCAGCACTGAACACGGCGGATATCATGAAGCATTGATTGGCGTTGGCTCCGTACTCGGCCCGGCGTCCGCGGTCCTGGCCGACATGCTGCGTCCCGGTCAGATGAACTTTGGCATTGGTGCGGTTGCAGGGCTCATCGGGATCAGCCTGCTCGCCGCGACGGCGGTTGCCGGGCTTTCGAGACAGCGAGAAATTACCTGACGCAATTGCTGACCCTGTTGTAAATTATGCGCTTCGATGCACAAGATAAAGCTTCATAACGAGGATCGATCCATGATTAAAGCATCTCTTGCGATTCGACCGGCGCCGGCGACATGCCTGGTGCTGCTCTGTTTGTTCATGACCGGCTGCGCCACCGATCAAGGCGTTATCAGCCAGGCTGCGCAGGCGAATACGCAGTTGCAGCCGGCGGTGATTACCGATTCAGAATTATCGCAATATATTCAGTCCATCGGCAACCGGGTGATTGAGGCCGCTAAATATGACGACTCGCAGGGATTTGCTCCGCCATCGCATATGAAAACCGATGCGTCCTGGATGTTCTCAAAAAACATGCAGTTCCATCTCGTGAATAGCAAAACGGTGAACGCCTTCACCACCGGCGGCGAGCATATGTATGTGTACAACGCCCTCTTCCAGATGTGCACAAATGAAGATGAACTGGCCGCAGTGATGGCGCATGAATTCGCCCATGTCTATTGCCGCCACATTCAACAGGGGATGAATCGGCAGTACGGCCAGTTGGGCGTCGCAGGCGTGGCCGCCGCGGCAGGATACGTTGCCGGCGGCAAAGACAACGGCTCAACCTACGCGGCGGCTGCCGGTGGTGGTGCGCTAGCGGTGACTCAATTCGTCGGTATGGGTTTCACTCGCCACGATGAAGCGCAGGCGGATGAGTACGGCTTCAGTTTTTATTCTTACGCCGGTTGGGATCCCAAGCTGTTCGGTCAGTTTTTCCAGGCGATGATCGATGCAGGTTACGATAAGACGCCAACGTATATGAGCGATCACCCGATGCTGAAGGACCGTGTCGTTGCCGCCAATCAGCGAGCATCAACATGGATAGCAAAATATAACGATAAGTATCGAAAGCCAGAAATCGCCGACGCCTCCCGCTTCGCCCAGCTAAAGGCCAAGGCCGCCCAGATCGCGGCATCGACCCCCAGCGATGCCGATACTCAAAAGGCGCAGGGCCTGCTGGCGTCGTTCTCCAGTTGTGTCGCGCCGACCGACGACCAGCCAGAGCAGGTCGCCGTGAGAAAGCGGCTGGATGCAGCTCTGGCGCAGCGGCAACGCCAGCAGCAACAGCAATCACAGCAGCCTGACAAAGGAACTGCTGCACCGTAAAATTTTGTGAACCACCCGTTGGCTTAAAGTCTAAACCTTGTAAAGAACAACTCTCAGCCGTAAAATCAGGCATTCAGTGTTCGGTCGATCGGTGGATAAAATTTACTGATCGACCGGCGGCCCCGGTCCAAGCGGATGTCCGGTGGCCGACAGGCTTACAACGAACGACTCGCGGCTGACACAGTAGTTGCGTCATCACCGCGGGGTTGGAAATGAACGTGGTTTTCCTTGGAGTTTCTACCGCGCAGGCGGTTCCCCTGCTGCTGACCTTGCTCGCCTTGGTGGCGATCTCAGGGCTGGTGGTGACATGGGGATTTGAACAGATCGCACAGACCCGGCACGTCGGTCGAAAGATCGTTTTGGCACGGGCGGCGGTCGCGGTTCCTGGCTGGCTAGATCCGACCTTGCGGTCGGCGATCCTACCCGCGCACATGCCCGCGCGAGCTCCACCCACATTCCCTTCCGAACGATGCCATAGCGAACGAAGCTGCCATGACTTTAACCGGTCCTGACTGCGCTGGTTCCGCGCCATCGTTTTTCGTTTTCACGCCTGCTGATGCATTCCGCCAATGGTTGTGCCGCCGTGTCTTGAGTTGCTTCGGGTTTTGTCCCGCGGCGCACGGCTGAACATCCGGTACCAACGTCGCGGTACCCCTTGCGTTTTTACGCGTGAAAGGGGCAGCAGCTATGCTTAGCACCTCGTTAATTGTCGTTATTGTGATTGCGGTTCTGGTAGGCGTGGGGATCTATGCGTTTCATATCACCAGCGGCCAGCGCATGCTCGCGCAGGCGAAGCTGGAGGCCGATCAGATGCGGGAAAATGCCCGCCGCGAGGCCGAAAATAAGGCAAAGGAAATTCAGCTTGCCGCCAGGCAGGAGCAATTGAAGCTGAAGGAATCCTCCGAGCGGGAATACGAGTCGGCCCGCCGAAAACTGGAAGACCACGAATCCCGCCTGGCCAAGCGTGAAGACACCCTGGATCGCAAGCTCGATACGCTCTCCGTGAAAGAGCGGCATCTGGACGATCTGGGCAACAAGCTCGAGAACCGCGAAAAGGTCGTGGTGGCAAAGGAAGAGCAGTTGACCCAGGTCCTGCGCGAGCAGCGCGACCGGTTGCTGCAACTGACAAACATGTCGGCGGATCAGGCAAAGGAAATGCTGCTTCGGCGGATCGAAGATGAATGCCGCCAGGAAGCCGGCGAGCTGATTCGCAATATCACCGAGCAGGCACAGGAAGAGGCGAAGGAAAAGAGCCGCATGATCATCCTGCAGGCGATCCAGCGGTATGCCGCCGACCAGACCAGCGATCACACTGTCAGTTCGGTCGCGATCCCGACCGATGACATGAAAGGCCGCGTGATCGGGCGCGAAGGCCGCAATATCCGCAGCTTCGAGAAGGCGACGGGCGTCGACGTCATTATCGACGACACGCCGGGGCTTGTGGTTGTGAGTTGCTTCGATCCCGTGCGGCGGGAAGTGGCCCGCATCTCCCTCGAAAAACTCGTGCAGGATGGCCGAATCCATCCGGCGCGCATTGAAGAAGTCGTCGCCCAGACCAGCAAGGAGATGGATGAAGAGCTGCTGAAGATCGGCAAGGAAGCGATCCAGGAAGCGAACCTTCCCAACATCCCCAAGGCCATATTGCCAATGCTCGGGCGCCTGAATTACCGCACCAGTTACGGCCAGAACGTGCTCAAGCATTCATTGGAAGTCGCCTATCTGGCGCAGGTGATCGCCGATGAACTGGGCCTGGACGGCGCACTTGCCCGCCGATGCGGCCTGCTGCACGACATCGGCAAGGCGATGGATCACGAACAGGAAGGCGGCCATCCCCAGATCGGCATGGAATTTCTCCGCCGCTTCGGTGAATCCGAAGCCGTTCTGAACGCTACCCTGGCCCATCACGGTGATGTTCCCGCGACCACGCCTTACACCCCCATCATCATGGCTGCCGACGCCATCAGCGCTTCAAGACCCGGCGCTCGCCGCGAAAGCCTGGAGCGTTACATCAAGCGGCTGCATGACCTCGAAGAAGTGGCGATGAGCTTTGACGGTGTGCGTCAGGCGTACGCGATCCAGGCCGGTCGCGAGGTGCGCGTGATTGTCGACGCCAAGATGGTGGACGACCGAATCAGCGCCAAAATCGCCCGCGATATCGCGAAAAAGATCGAGACTGAACTGCAGTTCCCCGGCGAAATCCGGGTAACGCTCATCCGCGAGGTGCGGAGCGTGGAATATGCGAGATAAGCTGCGGAGCGAGCGTTTTCGTGACGCGCCTTCGCTGTGCTGATGCCTGCGTTGCGACACGAGCCGGAGGGGCCCGTGCTGACAGCGCTATAGTTTAATAATCGCGATATCCCGATGTTCGAAGCTGCGCACGGGCCAAAGGCCCATATCACGAATAAGGGTTCCAAAACCTCTGGATTTTACCGTGCGATGTTTTATGCGCGGATCAGGCAGGCGTCGCCAGCAACCGCTCGGCGGTTGCGATCAGCTTGTCGAGCTTCACCGGTTTATTGAAGTATTCGCTTACGCCCAAACTCTCGGCGTACATTTTGTGCCGCGATCCCTGGTTGCCGGTAATCATAATGACGTGGGGCTTGGTGTTGCGGGGCTTCCTGGCCTTGATCTTTTCCAGGACCAGAAATCCACTGCGGCCGGGGAGCATCATGTCCAGGACCACCAGGTCCGGTTGATTTTTTTCGGCGATTTCGACGGCTTTGTTGCCGTTGCTGGCGGTCTCAACGGTGGCGCCGGTGGGCTCAAAGGCAGCTTGCATGCTGGTCAGGATGTCGCTGTCGTCGTCGACCAACAGAATTAATTTGCCTTCCAATGTCTGGCTCATATCTCACTCCAAATAAATTGTCAGCGATCAGTTGTCGATCCCCCGGCATTTAATGTCAACATTATAGCCCCCAGGGTCCGATAACTCCTAAGCGTGCCTGCATCCAGCGCCCCCATTCTCGTTTTGGACAGCGGTTTAGGCGGTTTAACCGTCGTGAAAGCCATTCAGAGGGCGCTGCCGCATGAGGAAATTATTTACTTTGGTGACACGGCGCGGGTCCCATATGGCTCGAAAACCAAGGCGACGGTCACGACATTTGTCCGTCAGATCATCACTTATCTGCGCCCGCTGAACCCGAAACACATCGTGATTGCATGCAACACCGCCACTGCCTTGGCGATGGCGACGCTGAAAGCCGAATTTCCCGAAATGGCGATCAGCGGTGTGATTGAACCCGGCGCCCGGGCGGCGATTGATGCGGCCGGCACGAAGGCGACGCCGCTGATTGGGATCATCGCCACGGAAGCCACGATCCGTTCGCGGGCATATGAACAGGCGATTCATCGCCGGCGCAATCATGCCCGGTTGATGCTGCGGCCGACACCGCTGCTGGTTCCGATCATTGAAGACGGGCGGACGGATAACGATCCGCTGGTGCAGATTGCGCTGTCGCAATATCTTGAACCGCTGATTGCTCGCGGGCCGGATGTGCTGGTGCTGGGGTGTACGCATTATCCAATTCTCAAGGGGGCGATCGTGAAGATGGTGGGGGAGCGCTGCCGCGTGATTGACTCCGCCGAGCAGTGCGCCGAAGATGTCGCGCGACGCCTGCGGACATGCGGCCTGCTGCGAGGCGGAACGACGGACGCCGGTTCGCTGCGATGCTTCGTGACCGATGATTCGCCGAAGTTCCAGACGCTGGCGTCGCGGTTTGTTGGGATGGAGATCGATCCACCCACCTGGGTTACGCCGGAAGATTTGGTGGCGATGACGGTGCCCATTTCGGTGTGACTTAATCGCACGGCATCCGTGCTTATAAGCGAGCCATGCACGGGCAAGAGGCCCGTGCCACGGAGAACGTAAATTTCATGCGCAAATCCCTTTGCATTCTCCTGTCCGCGGCATTGGCCTTAGGCGCGGGCTGTCATGCGCACGATCCCGTGAAAACGGGCGCCGATTCGCGATTGCAGCGGGTGCAGGATCAGGAGAATCATCAGCAGTCGTACGTGCAGGGGAAATACAACGCGAGCCCGGCCAGCGACGACAACAACGATGCGTTTGCGCTGGTTGCGGTGATGTTTAGTGCAATCGCTTCCCCATTTGTCGCGCTTGGCGACGCCGCCAGCGGCAACACGCCCGCTAAGGCAGTGCGGAAGATGGAGGACATGAACAGTGCCGACATCCGCCGCCAGGGGATTGCCGATCTGGTGACGAAGTGGGACTTTGCCAAAAAGCCGCCTTATACGACGCGATACAGGCAAATTGCCCAGAACGATCCGGATTTTACCGTTCGCGCGATGGCGATCCGGGCCTTGAATATTTCGCGAGACGCGTCGGCGACACAAATCTTCATCGCCGGGCTCGACGATGAAAACGAATTGATTCGACTGGAATCCGCCAAGGCATTGGCGAATATTCCCGATGTGATGGCGATTCCGGGGCTCATTCGCCGGGTGCAGGGCAAGCGGGAAATCACCAGCGAAGGCCGGCCTGAGACGGTGGATGAATCGAAAGATGTCCGCATCGCCGCGGCCGACGCGCTGCGGCATTATCCGACTCTGGATGTCGCCCGCACACTCGTGAGCGTGCTCGGCGAGCGGGACTTCGGACTTGCCTGGCAATCCCGCCGAAGCCTGATTTCGCTGACCGGCCAGGATCTCAATTACGACGAAGCGGCGTGGTTGAGATTTTTGAGCGGGACTGAAAAACCGTTTGGATAATTTTTCAGTTCTGTTGCATAGCAGGAGTCCGTTGTCAGTGGTCAGTTGTCCGTTGCTGGAACGCTGTAGCAACGGACAACTGACCACTGACAACGGACGCTTTCCCCATGCATTCCCTTATTTTTGACAAGACTCTTTCATTTGATGCTCGTCGCAAAGAACCGGCGATCACGGATGGCGATTCGCTTCTTCGTGTTCGTCAGGCGGGCGTGTGTGCGACGGACCTGGAGATCACCAAGGGGTACATGAATTTCCACGGCGTGCTCGGGCACGAGTTCGTCGCCGATGTGGTTTCGTCGCCGAACAAAGAGCTGGTGGGGCAGCGCGTGGTAGGGGAGATCAATATTGTTTGCGGACGATGTGATCTGTGCCTGTCGGGATTGAGCAGCCATTGCCGCAGCCGAAGCGTGCTGGGGATTCAGAATCATGATGGGGCGTTTGCGGAATTCGTGCGGTTGCCGGCGGTGAATCTGCATGCGCTGCCCAAAACGGTGGATGACGATCAGGCCGTTTTCGTCGAACCCTTAGCGGCGGCGTTCCAGGTAATCAAGCAGCTCGGCGCAGGGCCGCGCGGCGCGAGTGAAGGCCGGCGGTGGGTGACTGTGCTGGGCGACGGGCGGCTCGGGCTGCTGGTGGCGCAGGTGATGCGGAACGCCGGCTATCCGGTTCGGGTGATCGGCAAGCACCCCGACAAGCTTGCGATGTGCGAGCGGTGGTCGATCCGGTCGCGGCCACTGGCGGATATCGTTCCGCGGCACGATCAGGATGTTGTGGTTGATTGCACGGGAAGCGCCAGTGGTTTTGAATGGGCGATGCAGATGGTGCGGCCGCGCGGGACGATTGTTTTGAAAAGCACGACAGCCGCCGGGCAGCCGCTGAATCTTTCACCGCTGGTGATTGACGAGATCACTGTCATCGGCAGCCGCTGTGGTCCGTTTCGTGAAGCGATTCGCGCGCTGGCCGAGAAGCAGGTTGACGTGACCAGCCTGATCACCCGGCGGATGAAGCTGGAGCAGGGGGTTGAAGCGATGGACCTAGCCGGCCGCCCTGGTGTCTTAAAGGTGCTGCTGACCTTAGACTAACAGCCGGTGGCAAAATCCCGCGCGGCTTTTGCCACGACCTGCTAACGTATTCCCAACCCCGATCCCGAGATCCCCATGGCCAAAGACCTCGCAATCATCCTCAGTAACGGCAGCGTGAACAGCGCCGTCATCACCGCGCTGGCCGCCCAGAAATACCGAACTGTTCTGCTTTATGCCGAGGTCGGCGAGCAGCCCGAATCGCGCTCGCGGGCGGCGTTTGATATGCAGGTGGCTCACTTCAAACCGTATCGCGAGCACACATTGCCGATGCCATTTTTGACGCAGATTCAGTCGGCGCGGGTGCAGACGAACAATGTTTCGGACCCGAGGCATCCGACACCGATCTCGCCGCAGATGGTTGACCTGTTGCCCCTGATCTCGGCGGCGTTGCGTTTTGCGGTTCATTATCAGGCCGGCATGGTCTACCTTGGCCTGCGCGTTGGCAGCAATGCCGATGAGCTCGCGCAGGTGACGGAATACATGCAGATTTGGAATGAGCTGATCCAGCTTCCGTGCAATCAGCCGGACCTCACGATCGAAATGCCGCTGCTGGAATTGGAGCCGTGGCAGGTGGTGGACGTCGGCTTTCAGGTCTCCGCTCCGTTCGATCGAACCTGGAGCTGTATCGAAGGCGGCAGCGAACCATGCTGGGCGTGCCGCGGATGCCGGGCGCGCGAGGCGGCGTTTCAGCAAAGCGGAAAGGCCGATCCGCTGCGGGTGGTTCGGAAGTTATGAGGGGTTGGGTGGGAAAAGATTCGTCTCTTTCGTCCCATACCGATTAGTTCGGCGAGGCGATGGCTTCTTCCAGGCCCAGGACAGCGAACGCCGTTGCCAGCGTGGGGTTGGCTTCCATCCATTTTGTTTGGCCGATCCAGCTTCCGTTAGGCTTTTGCAGGGTGGCGAGCTTATCGATCAGTTCTTGTCGCCAA
Source organism: uncultured Phycisphaerales bacterium (assembly GCA_963704405.1). Lineage (GTDB taxonomy): Bacteria > Planctomycetota > Phycisphaerae > Tepidisphaerales > Tepidisphaeraceae > MFD01213-c1. The sequence goes on along the minus strand of OY969903.1, from coordinate 4,873,475 downwards.
TTGTGTTTATTGCCCTGAGTGTCCGTGACAATAGGGTCGCCGTAGGCGCGGAGGGCGCGGGAGGCGGTGTGGAAATAGTAATAGAGCCCGGATTCGGAAACGTTGCCGTCGCCTAGTTTGATGCCGGGGTTTTCATCGAAGGTCCAGTTTTTCTGGATCCATTCCCATGCGGATTTCACGCGTGGGTCGTCTTTGGTCAGGCCGGCGTAGATCATGCTTTTCAGGCCCGCGTAGGTCATGGAGCCGTAGCTGCGGAGCAGTCGGTGGCCGTCGGGGCCGGTGTATTCGCCGGCGAAGGAGATGCCGTTGTCCGCGGTTGAGTATACGAAGCCGCCGTCGTCGGAGGCCCACGGCTGGTTGTTGGATTCGCTGCGATTTTGCAGGTGGGATGCGAAGGCGATCGCGGCCTGGTACGCCGGGTCGCCGGCCTTGATGCCGGCGTCGTGAAGGGCGTCGATCGCGATTTGAAGATTGCTGCCGTCGGGGCGTTCTTTTTTGCCGTAGCCCCATCCGCCGAAGCGGGGATCATCGCTTGAAACTTGCTGGCGCTCGGCGACTTTGTCGATCTTGTCGGTCCATTGCAATCGGCGGAGGTATTCGATCGCCTTCAATTCCTGCGGCTTGTATTCGGCTTCTTTTGACGCCGCGATGGCGCTGATGGCGATCGCGGTGTTGTAGTTGGCGAGCAGGTCGTTGTAGATCCCCCCGTCGGGCTTCTGATAGCGCAGCAGTCTGGCGAATCCTTTTTCCAGGAACGGCTGGCCGGCGTCGTACTTTGGGTCCTGCATGAAGGCCTTCAGCACCAAGGCGGTAATGGCCGGCTGGTCACCGGGATTCTGCCAACTGTCGTCAGGCTTTTGCTGGGACTTTAAATAGTCCAGGCCTTTGTCGATCAATGTTTGGGCTTTGGCGACAACGGGGTTGGTCGTTGCTGTTGGGGCCGTTGCAGGCGGTTCTGCGAATGTGCTTCGGGACAGAGTGGCTACTGCGGCCAGGATTACCGCGGCAATCGGTGTTGTGAGTTTCATGACTATTACTCTAAGTCTATGCCGAAACCGGACAGCGGACATCTGCGTCCTAGTTTATCGATTGTAGTGGGGCTTTGGGGGGGCTGGGGCTCCGTTGGGGTTCAAAAACGATTCTCAAAATTCCCTTGGCTGATCTGCCGATAGGTAGGTGACCAGGGATGCGAATGACCGTCGGCGGAGCCGATATGGCGCACCGGAAACCGTTGGAATAACGGAAGGGAAGAATGTCTCGTCCATTGGATTTAGACCCGCCGACGCTCGCCGGGCTCAGTCGGCAGTCAACGGTGTCGCATGGCGACGCGTCTGCGGCTGATGCTGCGATCAGCTCGCTTGCTCCATTTCCTACCAACCCCCTTTATGACGGCGCTGATCCCTGGATTGCGCGGCATGGCGATCATTATTACTCATGCAACGCCCGCCACACGGGTTGCATAGAAGTTTGGAAATCGGATGACATTCTGAAGCGCAGCCGAGGGGTGACCGTTTGGACGCCTCCTGCGCGGGGGTGGAACAGCCGACAGGTATGGGCTCCGGAACTGCATTGCCTGTTTGGGAAGTGGTACATTTATTACGCCGCCAGTGATGGGCGCAATGCAAACCATCGGATTGGCGTGCTTCGCGCTCGCACGGATGATCCGCAGGGGGAATACGAAGATTTGGGGCCGCTCTATACCGGCGATGATATTGCCGGTCAGACAAACAACCGCTGGGCGATTGATGGCACCGTACTGCAGATTCGCGGGCAGCTTTATTTCATCTGGTCGGGGTGGGCAGACCATCGCGATATTCAGCATCTGTATATCGCCACCATGAGCGATCCGGCGACGATCTCTTCCAATCGTGTCCAGGTTTGCCCGAATGATTGCCACGAGTGGGAACATGTCGGCGAGGACCGAAGCCAGCGCGGGTTGCATGAAGCGCCGGCGATCTTGCGGCGGCATGGGCGAATTTTCCTGATCTATTCCTGCAGCGGGTCGTGGCAGCATACTTATAAGCTGGGGATGATCTGGATGGATGCCGATGCCGATCCGATGACGGCGTCGAGTTGGAACAAGCACGCGCGGCCGGTTTTTGAGTCAACCGATGAAGTGGTGGGTGTGGGGCATTGTTCATTTACGACGATGCCCGATGGGTGTGATGTGATGTTTTATCACTCGAAGAAAAGCCGCCGGGAGGGATGGGATCGGCATGTGCATGCGCTACCGTTTGGGTGGAATGAAGAGGGACTGCCTGCGTTCGGTCGGCCGATTGCGCCGGGGAAACCAATCGTTTCACCGGAGCGCGGGGTGGGGCAGCGCGTTGCCGCTTGAAACAAGTCAGACATTTTAAACCCCCTTAGATGAATATAAAAAAAGCCGCGGACCTAAGGTCCGCGGCTCGCCGCTCTCAACTATTAGGGGGGATGACGCCCGGAGGGGAGGCCGAGCGGTTGAGAGCATAGATTAAAATGTCGGGGGTTGAAGAAGGAGGGGGGGAACCTTCTTCGGGGAGTACCCCCGACAAAAAAAGCCTCGACTGTTTTTCACAGGTCGAAGCCCTCTTGGCTAAGTGGACGGCGGACACCTTCGTCCGCGGTCTCACCTTTGTTTGATGGATCACATAATACGGAGGTCGCTATTAAAATCAAGAAGAAAAACTAGCGCGATCAAAATATTTCTATTGTCTTGGCAGTATAGACTTACGATAAAAATGGCGGTGTGCCTTTCAAATATTTATCACTTTTGCATTCCTAAAAAATACCAAACTATTTTGGGTAGTCCGGCTTGTGTTGCCAGTCTAACTCCACGCTTCCGGGGATGCCGTGGTATTCGCGCGGGAAGGCGTAATCTTTTCGGAGGGGGAAGCCTTCCCAATCGTCAGCGAGCAGGATTCGCCGAAGGTCGGGATGACCGTGAAAGGTGATCCCGAACATATCAAACGTCTCCCGCTCATGCCAGTTGGCGGCCGGCCACAGATCGCTGACGGTGGAGATGCTGGCCTGCTCGCGCGGGCAGAAAACTTTCACCGCGAATGTGTGCCGTAACTCGAAGCTCCAGAGGTCATATACGACGCACATTTTATTGTCGGCGGCGTAGTCGACACCGCCGAGATTAGCGAGCCAATCGAATTTCAGCAACGGATTCTGAATCAGGAATTCGGCAAGAGGACGCCAATTTTCCGTTGCGATGTGAACGCGCGGGTGTTTGTCGCCAGGGAAGATTGCGAGAAGCTGGGTGGGAAAGCGGGCGGATATCAGTTTGATGATCTCGGGCGCGGTCATGTATGGAGTATAGGGGAGAATTGAGGGGAAATACTAATGGTATGCCGATGTGGCGGGCGGCATAAATATGTGCGGCCTTGAATGACGGTAAGCGGCTTGCAATCGCGACTGGCGTACAGGCTGCAAGCGGACCGCCGGGCGCGGGTGATTCCATCAATCGTTGTCGAGCCAGTCGGCGCGGACCCATTGGGAGTCGGTGTCGTTGATCTTGATGCGAATCATGGCGAACTTTGAGTTGCCGTCGTGGTCGGCGAAGACTTCCTTGATGACGGCGTCGGGGTACTGCTGGCGGAAGTTGGCCAGGGTGTTGGGGGGAAGATTCGTCGGCGCAACTTCGTACTTGACCAGGTTGGTGGTGTCGAGGTTTTGGAAGGGATTACCGTTGCCGTCATAGGTGAAGTAGGCATGGTAGACGTTGTTGTCACCGTTGAATTTGTAGAGCATGGACCAGGTGGCGTCGTCGTTGATGCGGACGCCAACGGGGATGCTGTTGGGGAATGTTTTGTTGAACATGTCCCGATATTTTTGCGGAAGCTGATTGATGGAGAAGGGCTTGTAATCGCGATCGACGCCGGTGGTTTTGTCGAGTTCCTTGTCTTTGCCGCCGGTGCCGTTGGCGAAGGCGTCGGAACCTGCGCCACCGGTGAGGCTATCGTTACCAGCGCCGCCGTTGAGGTCATCGTCACCGGATCCGCCGTTCATTTTGTCGTTACCGGCGCCACCGACGATGGAGTCGGAGTCGGAACCGCCGTCGATGCTGTCGTTACCGGCACTACCGTCGAGCTGGTCGTCACCGGAACCGCCACTGAGGGAGTCATTGCCTGCATTGCCGGCGAGGATGTCGTCGCCTGCACCACCGCTGAGGGAATCATTGCCTGCCCCGCCGTCGAGGGAGTCGTTTCCGCTGCCGCCGGTGATCTGGTCGTTGCCGTCACCGCCGAAGATAGTGGCGGGGATGGAAATCTTGCCGTTGGCTTCACTGACGATGAGCGAGTCGTTGCCCTTACCGAGGATGCCGCTGATGCCGGTGACGGAAGCAATGTCGAAAGAAGTCATCGAGCCGTTGAGGGTGACATCGAGCTTTGTGTTATCGGTCGCATCAATGGCGACGGTCACATGATCGGCGGCATTGGTGCCGACGATGGCGACGGTGTTGCCCATCAGCGTGACGGAATACAGGCGCCGGTCTTCAAGGGTTTCGAAGAACGCGGGCTGATTGCGGGAAGGCGCGGCGATGCGAGGCTTGCTCATCTTGATCGGTTTCATTGTCGTTTCCTTCTCTAAACCGGCTCTTTTTTGATGTACGATTCGGATGAGGGAGCAGGCAAATGGTATGGAGAGAATTAATGAATTAGTTCGGGTCCGATATTCAGGTTTGGAGCAAGAGCGGATGAATGCACAGATGCGGACAAGAAGTGGTGCATGGTGGACGACGTTTGTGCGAGGTTGAAACAGGCCGGCTTGAACCGGCAGAAATTGCGCGATCAGGTCGGCCCGGGGTTGATGCGAGTGCTTAATGGAAAAGCATTTGCACAGAGTGCAATTCTGTTCTTGCGTTCGCGCGATTCCGTGGCACAATTGCGGGCTGTCGGTTGTCGGCGTGTTTTTGCGTCGGGCCGATAACAAGGCGATACCGCCTTGGCAGTACAGAGATTGTTCCTCGGCTAATGGACTGGCCGATAGACCGAATGATCGCGGAATAGGCAGCGTTTCGCCTGATTTCCGTGCATCGCATTCGGGCCAAACAGAGGTTTTTCACGAAACCTCCGGCCCAAGGACGGGCGAGTATGGATTCATTTCTCATTCACGGCGGAAATCGTCTCAAAGGCAAAATCGAAATCAGCGGCAGCAAGAATAGCGCGCTGCCCATCGTGGCGGCATGCCTGCTGGCTGAAGGAAAGACCACGCTGCACAGTGTGCCGCGGCTTTCCGACATCGATTCGATGACCAAGCTGGTCGGCGAGCTCGGCTGTCATATTTACCGGCACGAACCCAAAACCAAAACGGTCGGCGACGGGCCGGACCTCAATGGTCCGCTCGATATCGAAGTGCGCGACGAGAAAATGTCCGAAGCGCGCTACGACATCGTCAAGACCATGCGCGCCAGCATCTGCGTGCTGGGGCCGCTGCTGGCCAAGCGCGGCAAGGCGATCGTTTCAATCCCAGGCGGTTGCGCTATCGGTGATCGGCCGGTTGATCTGCATGTTCGGGGGCTGCAAAAACTTGGCGCTGAATTCCGTACCGAAGGCGGCAATATCGTCGGTACCGTGCGCGGGCGATTGAAAGGCTGCCGCATGTACCTGGGCGGCGCTCAAGGGCCGACTGTGCTCGGCACCATCAATGTCATGTGTGCGGCAGCGCTGGCCGAGGGGGAAACCGTCCTGGTAGGGGCGGCTTGCGAACCGGAAGTGGTCGATTGCGCGGACATGCTCATCAAGATGGGCGCAAAAATCAAAGGCCACGGCACGCCGGAGATTCGGATTGAAGGGGTCGATCGGCTCAAGGGCGTGGAGCATCGGATCATTCCGGATCGAATTGAATGCGGAACGTTCATGATGGCCGCGGCCATTACCAATGGCGAACTGGAACTGAAACACTGTAACCTGGATCATCTCATCGCGGTGACGGATCGGCTGGACGAGGTGGGTGTGAAAGTCGAGCGCCAGAACGGGACGATTTTCTGCTCCTCTTCCCGCAGGCTGAACAGCATTGAGATGACGACTCAGCCGTTCCCCGGGTTCCCGACGGACCTTCAGGCACAGTTGATGGCGCTGCTGTGCCTGGCGGATGGGATCAGCGTGGTTACCGAGCGCATTTTCCCCGACCGGTTCCTCCATGTCGGCGAGCTCAACCGCATGGGCGCGCGGATCCGCAAAGAAGGGCCGACCGCGATCATTCAAGGCGTCAAAGAGCTGCAGGGCGCGAGCGTCATGGCGAGCGACCTGCGCACGTCAGCGGCACTGGTGCTGGCGGGGCTTGTCGCCAAGGGCACGACGCGGATCGATCGCGTTTATCATATCGATCGCGGTTATGAAAAAATCGAGCAGAAGCTGGCGGCCGTTGGGGCCGACATTGAACGCGTGAAAGAGACTAAAGCGGTGGCGTGAGGGCTATTTTAAATTTTGAAAGTGCTCTGCTGAAAACCTCGCGGCGACTCAGGGGACCGGGCGGGTTTGCAGCAATGCGGCCAACGTGACTAACGCGGTCAATGCGACGAATGCTTTGGACATCTGCTCAGCGATATCTATGGCGGGGCCTCCTTGCCGAAAACCCTTTATCGTTTTGGTAGACAACAAAGGTTTTAGGGCTAGGGAAGTCGTCGTTTCTCTTAATCGCTTATATTCCGAACGCACGCTATTGAGGCTGTATGTGATGGGAATAGGCGGTGTATGGATCTGCACGGCGTCGAATATGGCAAAAGAGTAAGACAAAGACGAAGAGCAAGACGGAGACAAATCACAGCCGCGGGGGCTGCTGCCCTCACCCTTACCCACAAGTTGCATCGATTCGGTTTTGCTGTGTGAGTTCGATGCCGTGTGCGATTCGGGAGACGATTTCCCAGCCGATCCAGATTGCTTTCCAGCCGGGGCGGGGATCGTGTTTTCTGCCCAGCCAGCCGCCCTGGTGAGCCAGGGTTTGCCAGAATTGCCGGGGGCTCATTTGATCAATCCGGCATTGGCCTAGCGCTGCCGCGGCTTGGATCATTGCCTGCGGCACCTTCTGCTGCAGGTCGAGTTTGGCGGCTGCAGGTTCGTTGCGCGGCAGGTTGGCCCAATCACGCAGCTGCAATAATCGCACTGCCACGGGAGAGAGCATGCTGATCAATCGAAGCAGGTTATCAATACTTTGCAACTGGGATTCGCCAAGTCTGCAACCTTCTTTCAGTGCCCGGTGCCATTCTTCAATGACCCAGCGAATGCAGTAGTAGTCGATGATCGTCAATGCATCGGCCAGATTCTCCACCGGCAAATTGGTCAGCAGCATCCACTCCAGCGACGCAGCGCCTTCGAGGGGTTCTTTGAGATAAACGACATTCACCGTCAACGGTTGGGTGGACGGCGCGCTTTTGGCCGGAGGTTGCAGTTGCACCGTTGCAAACCGCACTTGTAATTGGGCCATGCGGGCGGGACGCGGCAGGCGCTGGGTGACGCCTTTGATCTTGCGTTTGACGCATCGCTGCTGACCGATCTCAATATCGATTTGTCCGCTGACCGGAACCTGCGCCATGTAAGACCACAGCTTGTCGGTTGCCTGCTCGATGTTGCGGTCGTGACGGGCCCGGATGACAAAACCGTTCGATGCCGCCACGCAACTGTGCATCAGACGCAGATCGTCCGCCCCTCGATCACAGATATGGATCAGGTGCGTATGGGGTGAGTTGGCCGCTTTGACGGCCTGGACGGCGTCAATCCAGACATCGCTTTCTCGAAAGCGATCACGCCTGGCTTTTTTGCTCTCCCGTGCCGCTCGCTTCACCCGCTTGAAAAATCGCTGGTCGAGCAACCCTAAAACTTCGCCGCTTGGCGTGACCGCCAGCGCCGAATGCATCACCCATTGGCCTCCAGCAATACGGCTGGCTTGCACATTGGAGCCATCCTGCACGCACAGGACCACCGGATGCTCGCGGCACGATTGGAAAGTCACCCGCCGGTGCTGGGCTTGCAGCGCATCGGGATTAATCTGTGGATTGTCGAAAAACCGGTAAGCTGCTTTCAGCTCCGCCCACTGCTTATGTTGCACAGGCAGGGATTGACCCGGAGTCGCCGCCATTTGGGCTGCGAGTGTAACAACCCTTTTGAACGACGACGATCACCCAGATCCAACGATCCAAAATGCTGATGAGCCCACTGATGGGCTTGGCAGACCATCATCACGACCTCCATGTCTGGAAAAAATCGAGGTACGTTGAAGAAAGCGAAAATGTTCTCAAAAACACTTCGGAGTTGTGGGTAAGGGTGAGGGCTGCTGCCCCTGCGGCTGTGATTTGTCTCTTTCTTTTTCTTTGTCTTTTTCTTCCGCCATATTCGACGCGGCTCCGAAGCTCAGCGACCAATACCTGCGCAACAAGATGTGTAGAAAGTTGAGGCGTTCGGCCCATACCTACCACGCCAAGAGTTTCTGAGAGGCATCGATTTTCGTCGTTTGACGCATTCCTGGGGCGCGGAGATGCAATTTATAAACTGGAAAGAAAGCGAATTGGCATGGCGGCATTCTGAAGTACGCGGACGGATTTTGACTGTATTGCAGCGGGGATGGTCATTTTCCTGAGTGCTTCGGGATAAGCGGGATGAGTGTCGGTTGTTTGACTGTAGTTTCCGCTTGCTTAATTTTGAATCGAAGCTCCTGTCGCCGGGGGATTGCTTTGGGCGGCTTTCAAGGCGTCGGCGAGGGCGTCACGCAGGTCGTAGACATCTTTGTATTTTCCGGCGGCGGTCTCCTGGGCGATCCGATCCAATGTCTCGGCGATGGGGTTCATCATTGCGACCTGCTGGCGGATTTGGTCTTCGGTGACTTCCGGCGGGAGAGTGAGGTCGTACTTCCAGACGCCGTTGATCCGGCGAAGGCCGGGGCCGACGAATTTTTCGTGGTTGGTGTCGTGGCGTTTGGCGGTGTCGCCGTCGATGTCCCATTTGGCTGAGGCCAGGTCGTTTTCATCGGGGAAGAAAGGCTGGCCTTTCATTACTTTGTTTGTTTCGTCATTGCCGAAGCGAGCCTTGGCGGCGGTGGACAATTTCATTCCGACCATTCCCGCGCGCATGATAGCGTCGGTGTAGAGCCTTGAGGCGGGTGTTGGACAGTTACACGCGGTTTGCACGGCGGCCATGTCGCCGGCCTTCATGGCGGCAGTGAGTCTTTGCATGGCTTCTTCGGGCGATCCGGGTGGAGCAGCAGTGATAGTTGGAGTGGGTGTTGTAGCGGTCGCAGGCTCACTATGGGACATTTCGGCACTGGACGCGATGCCGGCGAACTGGGCCCATTTCTGCTTTCGGGTTTTCACTACGAAATGATCGAGCTCGTCGAGGTCGATATAGAGATAGCGGCTGTAGTTTTGGGTCTCGGGCTTTTCTCGCCGAGAGATGGCGGGGATTGAAGGCCAATCGATGGGGCGCCAGCGCCTGTTTTATCGACCGGTGCGAGCGTCACATCGATATCGGGCAGCGCGGTGTATTTCATGTCGACCAGCACGGAACCTTCCATGCCATTGCTCTTGTGACCTGCGGAATCCACTTTCAACAGGTGATAGGTCGCAGCGCCGTCTTGCAATATGTGGCCGATTTTTAGCGATCCGGCGTTTTCCCATGCGCCGGTTCCAAAACCTAATTGAAGATTGATGGGAGCGTCGTCGTTCGGATCTTTTTGCGCGATGAGTGCGTGGGCCCGACCGTCGGCGATTGCCATGGTTATATTGTCGCTGGAGTAGGTTCCGCCGTGAATGTGGGCGAGGGTAGGGTCGGAGACTTCCAAGGCGATGCAGCGGTCGGTTTTGGCTTGCTGCCTGGCCCATTCGATTGGTGTTATTACGGGGGCTCCGTCGGCGTCCCACCATTGAAAGGGGTTTTTCCTGGGGCGGCTTATTGCGACGGCTTTTATGACGACACCGTCGCCGAGATCGTGGATCCATTGCGGTCCGACAATTTCGCCGACTGGTTTTGCGCGGGCGGCCCAGGTGACGGCGGATGCAGCAAGGGAATTGGCGTCGGTGGCGCCGTGCGACAGCCATTGATCTGTTGTATCGAACGACTGCACGTAGACCGCCTGTTCCGGCGGACATGCGATCGCCTGCCACACGAGCAAGTCGTCGATTTCAAAGCCGTTTACCGGACCCAGGTGACCGACGAACATGACGGCTTCTCCGGCTTTTATTTCGCCGTTGAAGTGCATGGTTCCTGTGGTGGCGGGGGAATCGACGCCGGCGCCGAGCGTTACCGTGGCGTCATCGGTCATTACGTTTAGGCGGGCAAAGCCTCGACGAATATCGAGGATGAATTTTCCATTGCTATGGGTGAAAAGTGATTGCTCTGTCTTGCCGGGTCCCTTGATTTGCCCCATTTCGCTGGAGAAATAAGGAAAGCCGTTGGGCCACCCCTGGCTTAGCTGCCAATTTAGAAATTCGGCGCGCCATCCTGTCACGGGGACAAGTCCGCCGGCGCGGCCGCGCTGGACTGTGGAGACGAGCTTATTCCCATCGCATTTTAAGACTTCAAAGCCACGGCTGTTGGTGGGGACGGGCGCCGATATGCTGCGAAGGGTCGTCATCAATTTTGGATCGATTGCGACTTCCCATCGCAGGACAAGAACGTTCTCACCGGAACTTCCGGCGGCTGTTGCGGTCCCCGCGGGACCATAAAAAATGGAAGGGTTGGTAACGTAATTGGCGACGACGACAGCGACGCCGCCGGTGAACACGATCAAGAGCAGCGTCAAAATCAGCGGCTTAATGAATGCCCATCGCATGGTTTGTATGACCTCTCTGGCGACGCCGCTCGCCGTGGCGGTGATTGTCGCGGCGTGGGTGGCGTTCATCGATCCGGTTGCAATCGCCGCGGCCCGCGCGGTGGTGGGGGCGGTCCCCCCGGCCGCCGCCGCCACGGTTGCAGAGATTGCCGCGGCGGGGGTGGTTATGCCCTTTCGTTCGAAGAAGGGCGCAATTTTATCACTGCGCGGGATAGTTTTTGTGATGCTGTGTTTTCGGAAATTCGTAAAGCGGCGGCGATCTCTTTTACGCTGCGGCCTTCGAAAAATCGCATGAGGACTGCGTCGCGATCGGTGGATTTCAGGCGGTTTACGGCTTCGTCGAGCAGCGGTTTCATCTCGGCCACGGCCATTGCGGGGGCGGGTTCATCGGATTGATCGGCGGGCATGTTCCACCTCCCTATGGCAGCCGCGGCCTCTTCGTGGCGGCGGCGACGGAATTGGATGCGAATGGCATTGGCGCAGCCATATCTCGCGACTTGAAACAGCCAGCCGGAAAGAATCACATCTTGTTTGAGTTGGCCGGCGCGGCGGGCGAGAACGAGGAAGACACTTTGGGTGATATCTTCAGCAAGATGCGGATCGCGCAGTTGCCGGCGGCAGGCGTTATAGACGAGATCGACATATCGGCCGACGAGTGCGGCGAAGGCTTCCTGTGAGCCGCTGAGGAGGTACTGCTGAAGCCATTCCCATTCATCTGTTCCCATTGCTGAGAGAGTGTACTGCCGAAGAGGAATATGACAGGAATTTTATGAAACGGAGAGACGGAACGGACAGGCCTCCGCGTGAGAGGGATAAATGCGCCAACGCGCCTGAAGGCCGAAAGGTTTCAAAAGGTTTTTTGTCCTTCCGCAGTGGAATAACAAATTTTATTGAGCGCGCGATTTGGCTCGGCGCACTGCGCTCCACGCCATGAGCAAGATAAGGGCCGATCCGCCGCTCATCCATGCAGCGGGCAGCGGGATCGCGGCGGCCTGAACACTTTGGGCGAAGTTTATGATTTCCGATTCGCTCAGCGGTGTGATGCCGGCGCCGAATTGCGAATCCAAAGCGGCGATGTATCCATTGGCGAGCAGGGCCTGGCCGACGGTTCCGGTATGCAGGCCGTCGGCGAGAAAGAGGTGATGAAAATCATTTCCGGGGGTGAACGCGTCGATCGTCTGTCCGCCGATCTGGAATGTCGGCTGGCTCACCAGGCCCTTCGCCTGAGTGTTCAAATCCACAATTGCCACCTGCGGGTTGCCGGCGAGCTGCGCGGCCAATGCCGAGTTGTATCCGGTGATCAACTGCCCAAGCTGGACCGCCTCTGCCGGTGTTAATAAACCCGCAGCGATCGCCTGCTGGGTTAGGGGCAATTGGCTGACGTCAAATAGATTTGAAATAACAATGTGGGCATTTGGGTTTGCGGCCAGAAGCGTTCCGATGGCCGTCAGAGTGTTGGTCAGCACGTGCTGCGGCAAGGTCGGCAGCACGGCTCCGGGATTGGGCGCTTGTACTGCGTTGATGAAGTCGTTGCCGCCGATGAAGACGAACGCCGTGCCGACCTTGCCGCTGGCGATTTGCTGCGCCAAGCCGGCGGTTTGTGGGGGGAGATCGTCGCTGGTGGCTCCGCTCAGGGCCCAGTCATTTTCAAATCCCTGCAATCTCGGCGACCCCAGGCTCACCTGGCTCAAGGCGCCAAAATTCAGGCCACGGGTCGCCGCCAGGATCTCGACAAAATTTCGGGCGCCTTTGCGGTCGGGCTCGAACTGATATTCATCTGCGAAACTATCGCCAATCGCCCCGAAACCGGCAGGTGTAACGGTGCCGCCGCGTGCCAGCCCCGCGAGCCCGAGGAGTGCGCATACGACCACACCGGCGAGTCCAGTTATCGATTTCCGCATTTTTCCCTCAATTTAAAAACCACTGTCAGGAACCCACTATCCCCAAGATAGAATGCTATCAGGATGCCGTGATGTTGTCGATTATGGTATGGTATGCGCATGCCGATCGGCAGCACAACCAAGATGACGGCCCAGCAGTTCATGCTGCTCGGCGAGGATCCGCCGGGCGTACATTTGGAACTGGTTAATGGGGAGGTGGCAGCGAGCCCCAGTCCTACGCCGAAGCATTCTCATGTTGTTGTTAATCTGATCATCATCCTCGGGCAATACATTCAGGCTCGTGATCTTGGCGAACTGCATCATGATGTCGATACCATCCTTGATGGATTCAACGTTCGCCGTCCGGATATCCTGTTCTATTCCACGATGCGTACGCATCTGATCGGGAAAAAGGCGATGGAAGGGCCGCCAGATCTGGCGATTGAGGTGGTCAGCCCAAGCAGCGGCGATATCGATCGCGACGATAAATTCGTTCAATACCGCGATGCCGGCGTGGAGTATTACTGGATTATCGATCCGGCATTAAAAACGATTGACGCGTGGAAGCTCGAAAATGGCGCATACGTTTCGATCGGGCATGCACAAGGCGCGGAAGCGATCAAGCTCGCTCCGTTTCTCGATCTTGAAATCCCACTGGTTCGTTTGTGGCGTGGGAATTAATCTTGCATTGTCAGGATTTTCGGAAACCGCTCCAGTATTTTAAAACCCGCATGCGGGCTCGGGTGTTTCAACTTAAACGGTGATATTGCATCCATACCCTGAGTTGGATCGACGATTACGTCGATCCGTGGCAGACAGGAATGTCTGCCACGCCAAATACCGGCGAAGGGCATGTGCCAGGCCATTTCCCAATGCCTCACCAAATGCATCTTTCCAAATTGGTTTAATCCGCCTAAAGTCGACGCCACGTCGCTTACTGGATAGACCCATGTTCGTGCCCGAAATCAAAGTATTTCCTGATGCTAAAGGTGTTACGGAAGAAGCCGCCCGGCGGTTGATTGCGGCGGCGGAGGAAAAGCTCGCCGACAACCAGCATTATTTCTCGCTGGTGCTCTCCGGTGGAAACACGCCTAAGGCGCTCTATGAACTGCTGGCTTCGGAGCCGTATCGGTCGCAGTTGAACTGGTCGAAGGTTGAAATTTATTTTGGCGACGAGCGCTGCGTTCCGCCGGATCATCCTGACAGCAACTACAGGATGGCACATCTGGCGATGCTCTCAAAGCTGCCTATCCCTGAGCCGAATATTCACCGTATTCGCGGCGAGTTGAATCCGGAGCAGGCTGCCACCGAGTATGGACAACTGATGAAGGAAAAATTTCGTGACGGCGGCCCGGACATGGTTCTGCTCGGTATGGGTGACGATGGCCACACCGCATCGCTTTTTCCCGGAACGGCGGCGCTTAATGAAACCAGCCACCGCTGCGTCGCCAACTTTGTCCCCCATTTGAACGCGTGGCGGGTGACGATGACTTATCCTTTTCTAAATAAGTCACAAAAGGTGCTTATTCTGGCAGGGGGGGCTAATAAGGCCGCCCGGGTGGCGGAAGTGCTAGAAAGCCCCAAGGATCCGCAGCGGCTTCCGATTCAGGGCATTGAACCGCAGGGGCAGCTCGTCTGGCTGCTGGATGCGGCCGCGGCTGGTATGCATGTGGAGGATTGATCGGGGCGATTTTATATCGCCCGAAAGTTCGCCGCTTGGCAAATCTGGCGGCTGCCACTAAATTGGCGGCCGTTCAGGGATGTTTCGCGGTCGGCAATGGGGGATTGAATAGCGATGTGACGGAGCGGAAGCCAAGGGAAGGTAATCTCGTCCATGTTGATGCAGGAATCGAGCACCCGGAAAATTTACGACATCCATTCGGTGTTTTACGACGCTACGTTTGGACGTTTGGTCAAACGCCGCATCCAGCGTGCGATCGAGCACATGAACATCACTGACACCGACCGGGTGTTGGATCTGGGCATCGGCACGGGTGTTTCTCTGAATTATTATCCCAATCAGAGGGCGCATCTTTGGCGTCGATCTTTCCGCCGGGATGCTGCGCGAAGCCCGCAAGAAAATCCGTGAGCGAGGCTTGTCGCACGCGGATGTATTTCAGGCCGATGCGCTGAAGCTTCCGTTTGCCGACAACAGCTTCGATCACGTTTTCATCAGCCACGTCATTAGCGTTGTGAGTGATCCGGTGAAGCTGGTGCAGGAAGCGCAGCGGGTAGCCAAGCCGGGGGCGCGGATTGTGATCGTCAACCATTTCCAGTCGACCAACCGATTTATCGCGATGGTTGAAAAGTGGCTTTGCCCTTTGTGCACGAAGCTGGGATGGCGCAGTGATCTGGCGCTGCAGGACTTGATTCGCCACACCGGCGTGAGCATTGATTACCGGTATAAGCTGGAAAGCATCGACTTGTGGGAAACGGTTGTGATCAGCAACAACAAAAGTGCAATCGATGTATTGCTGCCGGCGGCTGTGCTGGCCGCCTGATTGCCCAAATCCGCCTTTGATCATTCCCAATCAGCATCAGCAAATTGCAGATGAGGGCATCTCCGTGTGAAATGGAGCCGGTCACTGTCTGAAGTGATATGGCGTGCCATGAAAGCTCGGAGGGCTGCGGCTGATGATCATCTCGTACATATGCGGTGGTTTGGGAAATCAGATGTTCCAGTACGCCGCCGCACGCCGGCTGGCGATGCGGCATGGAACGGAACTGAAGCTCGACCTGCGCGAATATGCCGAGGGGACTGACATCAGACCACAGGGACTGGAGGAGTTTCGCCGGCCGCTTAAACTTGGGGAATTGAACGTTACTATCACACCGGCGACGCCGGAAGAGATTTCCCGACTGCGCGATCCATACATGGCGCGAACAACTGTTGGCCGGATCGTGCGGCGGATTCGGAAAATAAAGCCCGGCTGGCTGTATCCGGCGTCACATGTGCGAGAACAGAAATACCGATTTGAGCCGCGGGTGTTGGATTTGGGGGATGATGTATATCTGGACGGGTATTGGCAGAGTTGGAAGTATTTTGATGATGTTGCCGAAGGGCTTCACCGCGAATTTTCGCCGCACGATCCGCGCATTTTAACGTACGCCCGGCAGTTTGTTGATCGACTGCGATCTATCGGCGGCGGAGTGGTTTCAGTGCATGTCCGCCGGGGAGATCTTGCCAAGGCTCATGAGGAATTGAAGCAGGCGAATATGGTTTATGGAGCGCCGGTGAGTCAGGATTATCTTTACACCGCAATGGAGCGATTCGGACCTGCATGCCGATTCCTGATTTTTTCAGATACGCCTAAGGATTTGAATTGGTGCCGGGAGAACATCAAACCGCCATGGCTTGCGTCCGAGCAACTGCATTTTTCAGAGGGGCACAGTGATATTCAGGATATGTCGCTCATGTCTGCCTGCGATCATAATATTATCGCCAACAGCACGTTCAGTTGGTGGGCCGCGTGGTTGAATCCAAATCCCGCGCGGCGAGTTGTCTCGCCACGTTGCTGGTCAGCTCCGGGATCGCCAGTGGAGCTGGTTACGGACGATTTGATACCGCCGAATTGGGAACTGATTTGATACCTTCGCCATTTTTTATCGACACTCTCATAACACTCGCCTCGAGGAGGCCTTTTGTCCGCCGAGCGATCACGAGCAGCAACGATCATTCATATGCCGCAGCTTGATAGTTTGCCGCATTGGCCGTGCTTGGCGTCTGGTTCATGCACTGGGAAATTGACAAACTTCCGGGGTTTCGCCTGGTGCCGCTTGGGCCGATGGGAGTTCGGCTTTTTTTTGTGCTGAGCGGTTTTCTGATTACCGGCATCCTTCTGCGGGTGAAGGCAAACATTGACTCGGGCGAAGAAACAATCTGGTTCGCCAGCCGCCAGTTTTACATGCGGCGTTGTCTGCGCATTTTTCCAATCTACTACGCCACCCTCCTGATAACAGGCGCTGTGATTGGTCAGATGCGAGCAGCGTTTTTTTGGCATCTCACATACACCTCAAACATCTTTTTCGCACGACATGGCCAGTTGGATATGATGGGCGCTCACTACTGGACCCTTGCAGTGGAAGAGCAATTTTACCTCATGTGGCCATGGGTCGTTCTCTGCATCCCGCGCAAATACCTCTGGATGATGATGACAGCAATCGCCGTAGTTGGCGTGGGTTTTCGAATCGGGATATGTCTTGTATGTCAGAATATTCTTGCAGGATATGTATTGCCGTTCGGCAGCCTTGATGCGTTTGCCCTGGGTGGACTGCTCGCCCTGTTCAGCAGCTCATATGAATACATCACGGCGCGTCGTTGGCTGTGCGGAATGGGACTAATCATTGGACTGCCGACGGCAATTGCATTGCAGTTGTTTTTCCCCGCGGGGCTGGAGAGCAGGATGTATCTCAGCTTTTTTCCACTGGCGACGGCAGGAGTATTTACCTGGGTGATCGGAGGGGCGGCAATTGGCTTTGGAGGATTGCCAGGTTCAATTTTGGAATGGAAGCCGATGCGGTATCTTGGCAAGATCAGTTATGGGCTTTATGTGTATCATGCTTTTACAGGTTGGATTTTTTTTCGCGTTGTTAACGCAACACATCTGCCGCTTTTATCATGGATCTGGCTTCGTTTTTTAATCCTGGCGACAATTACGATCGCGGTGTCGGCGGCATCATGGCACTTTTTCGAGAAGCCCATCAACAACCTCAAGCGTTATTTTGACTACACGCCGCCGGCGCTGCGGCGATCGAAATCGGAAGCAATTGCGGGGTGACCCCTGACCGATATAGTCGGTAAGACCCCTCATTTGCTGCCCATTATGCCGCTATTTTCAGTGATCATCCCTACTTACAACCGGGCCTCTATGGTCCGGCAAACGCTGGATTCCGTCCTGAATCAGCAAGGTATCGATCGGGCGGACCTTGAAATTATAGTGGTGGATGATGGCTCGACCGATAATACGCCGGAGGTGCTGGCCAACTATTCCCAACATCATGGTGTTCTAGTCGTGCGCCAAACCAATCGTGGCGAAGGCGCGGCTAGAAATACCGGTATCCAACACGCCACAGGTGAATACACCGCGCATCTCGACAGCGATGACCTCTGGTTTCCATGGACCGCCCGGACATATCGTGATGTCATTGAGAAAAATTCCCGCCCTGCGCTCATCACCGGCAAGCAGCGGGAATTTCGCGATATCGCGGAGTTGGCCGGCGCTGCTCAGGGGGAGATGGAAACGGAAACCTTTGAAGACTACTTTGCATCGTTCGACGAGTGGCGTTTTTTTGGGACTTCTTCATTTGTCATTCGCCGCGATGCGGTGTTGGCGGTGGGCGGGTTTCCGGGGGGGTGGGGCGTGGCTGAAGACGCCGATATGGGCATGAGGTTGGGCGCCTATAAACGATTCGTTCATATTTGTTCACCCGCCACGTTTGCCTATCGCATCCATGGCGGGAACATCATGAATAACCTGGGGCGTGTTTATGTTGGAGTGAGCCTGCTGATTGACCACGAAAAGGGCGGGCATTATGCCGGCGGTTCCGAACGGCGGCGGCAACGATTGGAGATCATTACGCGCCACGTCCGCGCATGCAGCTTATCGTGTCTTCATGGAAGACATAGTGAAATGGCGTGGGATTTGTACTGGCGAGTGTTCAGATGGCATGTTCGGCTCGCCCGATGGAAGTTTCTAGTTGGATTTCCCGCCCGCTTTATCGCCAGAAAGTTGCGGCCTCAGTCCAAATGAACAAACCTACGATTTCCAGCTCGATCTTACTTGCAATTCGCCGACTGGGCATGGGGCTCGCTTCGCGATGGCGCAATCTGTATTTTCGCGCCCTTGGCGTGCGCATGCAGGGATACGTCTGGATAAGACGAGTCGAAATTCCGCGAGACCATCATAACATTCAACTTGCCGCATGCTCCCTGGATAAGGATGTGGTTCTGCTCTGCAGCGGACCGGCGACAGATACGATTAAAATATCGATCGGGGCGGGTACCTACCTGAACCGGAGAACGTTTGTCGATGCGATTGAATCAATCAGGATTGGAGCTTTGGTGGCAATCGGCCCCGGGTGCTACATCACCGACCATGACCATGGCAAGGATTTAAACCGGGCGCCGCTGGATCAGGATATGGTATCAGTGCCTACCCGCATTGATGACCAATGTTGGTTGGGTGCTCATGTCGTCGTCCTTAAAGGTGTGACGATTGGCGCGAGATCTATTGTCGGGGCTGGGGCGGTTGTAACGAAAAGCCTGCCGCCGGATTCCATCGCCGTCGGTGTTCCGGCAAAAATAATCGGCACGCGCGGCTCCGCCTGTCCTGATGAGGCGATGAATCGCGCCGAGCCATGGGTGAAAGCCTGTCGCCGCACGATACTCCCGGGATGCATTGATGAAGGCGACAATCGTCATTACAACGAAAAACCGAAAGGAAGAACTGCGCGTCGCCGTGCGATCGGCGCTGGCGCAGTCCGTCGAGGCTGAAGTATTGGTGATCGATGATGGATCCACTGACGGCACATTCGAAATGCTTCGCAGCGAGTTTCCGGAGGTGCGAGTCGATCATGCAGAGCAATCCCGAGGATTGATCGTCCAGCGCAACCGGGGGGCCCAGCTTGCAGGCGGCGACATCATCTTTTCCATCGATGACGATGCGGCATTTTCTACGCCACAGGTGGTTGAGCAAATCCTCCTGGATTTCGATCAATCCCGCATTGGCGCTGTCGCCGTCCCCTTCATCAACGTCAACAAAGAGAACGTGCTGCATCAGCGCGCCCCCGATTCCCCGGGCGTGTTCATCAGCAATGTATATATCGGCACGGCCCACGCAGTGCGGCGGGACGTCTTCCTGCGGCTTGGCGGATATCGCGAGCAGTTGGTCCATCAAGGCGAGGAGCGGGATTATTGCATCCGCATGCTCAATGCCGGGTATGTCGTTCGGCTGGGGCGCTCAGACCCGATCCATCATTTTGAATCGCCTCGACGCGACTTCCGCCGGATGGATATGTTTGGCCGGCGAAACGATGTGCTGTTCGCCATCCATAATGTGCCATTCCCCCTTTGGCCGGCTTATGCGGCGACAACAACTTTAAACGGCCTGATTTTCGGAGCGCGGATTGGGCGGTTCTGGCGCATGGCCCGGGGGCTGGCGTGGGGGTGGGCAGCGATCCCAGGAGAATGGAAAGCCCGCAAGCCTGTCGCTCCCTCGACCTATCGCCTGTTCCGGCAACTCCGACGCGCGACATCGTTGCCTCTGGAAGAAGTGCAGCGGCAGCTTCCCCGGCCGGCATTTGATTGACGGAAGAGGCGCAAGTGTCCTGATCCAGAGGCAGCAAATCCGGTATACTTCGGCGGATGCCGTCCCTCGTCGATTACGACCTGAACACCCTGCAAGCAGAATTCAGCGCTGCCGGTGAAAAGCCGGTACATGCGGCGAAGGTGCTGCAGCGGTTTTATGAATTGCATGGCCATGCCAATGTCGAACTCATGCCAGTCAGCCTAGGGATCCGCCGATATGTCGAAACGAAGCTTTCTGCGAGGCGATCATCCATTTTGCAACAGGCGGTTGCCGCCGACGGCACAACGAAATTGCTCGTCGGTTTTCAGGGTGGCGGGGCGGTTGAAAGCGTCCTGATGCCGTCGCATCGCCCGGAGATCGCGGCGGGATGCGTCTCCTCGCAGATCGGCTGCGCCATGGGTTGCGATTTCTGCGCCAGCACCCGGCGCAGGCTGGAGCGCAACCTGGAAGCCGGTGAGATCGTCGAGCAGTTTCTGCATCTGAAGGAGCAAGCCGCGATTGCGGGAAGGCGATTGCGAACAATTGTGTTTATGGGAATGGGCGAGCCGCTGCTCAATTTTGATGCGGTCATTTCAGCCATTCGCCGAATCGCGAGCCCGCTGCTTGGCGGGCTGGGTTGGCGCCAGGTGACAGTCTCCACCGTTGGCATCGTTCCCGGGATCGACCGGTTGGCGGATGCAAATTTGAATGTGCATTTGGCCGTTTCATTGCATGCTCCCGATGACCTTACGCGATCGAGGCTGGTTCCGGTCAATCGGCGATACACAGTGGCGGAGGTGATGGCCGCCGCGAGGCGATTTCACGTGCGCACCCGGCGTATTCCCACCGTGGAATATTGCATGCTGGCTGGCGTGAATGATTCAGATGAGCAGGCGACCCTTCTCGCCGAACTAATGCGAGGCTTCCGCGCCCATGTGAACCTGATCCCCTACAACGCAATTGGCCAGGGCATCAGCGGCATCAGCTACCAGCGACCGGCAATGGAGCGCATGCACCGCTTCATCAATCTGTTGCGAGACAATGGCGTGGTAGCCCATTTCCGCGATACCCGCGGCGATGATGTGAATGCCGCCTGTGGCCAACTCCGCGAAACAACCTTGGTATAATTCAGGCAACGGCCATGCAGCCTTTTCGCTGTTGGTCCCTTCCGCCGGCATCCGGCTCGACGAAACCCGCCGAAGTTTGGGAGAAGGGGTGATATCCTTGCCGCTGCCCACAAACCTTTCGCGGCTTTTGTGTGTCTATCTGGTAGAATCGCATCGCTGCCGCTTGCACCAATGGGGGTGAGGGGCCTGCAGATTGTTGAGGAGCACCTTTCATGGCGTCTAATGCAGCCCGATCCTCAAAAGCCTCCCCCGTGTGGTATTTGCCGCACGAACGAAACCCAAACTTCACCGGCCGCGCATCGCTTCTTTCCGAACTCCGCAAACGCATGGAATCGGGCCAGCGCGCCAGGTGCTTCACGGCCTCGGCGGAGTTGGTAAAACCCAGGCCGCCATTGAATATGCCTATCGCCATCGAGCCGACTATTCCGTCGTCTGGTGGATCCGGGCGGATTCCGCGTCGTCAGTTACAACCTCGCTCCTTCAACTGGCCGCCCGCCTTGGCCGCACGCTCGCCGAAGATTCTTCGGCGAATGTTGTCCGCGATACCGTCAACGCTCTTCTTGACAAGCAGGATTGGCTTTTTGTTTTCGATAACGCGCCCGATGCCGGGACCATCAAACCATTCATCCTGAGCGGCGGGCAGGGTCACGTGCTGATCACCAGCCGCAATCCCAACTGGGACCGTGTTGCCCATCCGCAGCCGATGCGGGTACTCGATCGCGCTGAATCGATCGATTTCCTCCGCCACCGCACAGGCCGATCTGAATCCGATGCCTCGATTGAAAAACTTGCCAATGCGCTCGGTGACCTACCTTTAGCGCTCGAGCAAGCGGCGGCGTGCATTGAACAGACTCGCATCTCCTTTGCCGATTATCTCCGTCGATATGAAACAGAATGGGCCGAGCTGCTCCAGGAAGGCCGCCCGCCGGTGGACTATCCGCATACCGTTGCAATGACCTGGGGCCTGGCGTTCAATGCTGTCGAATCCACTTCACAGGCCGCCGCCGAATTGCTGAATCTTTGCTCGTTTTTGTGTCCTGATCGGGTGACGCGCAAGATGCTTTGGGAGGGTGAAGCGTTTTTGCCGCCGCGTCTTCGGAAGTTCGCCGACCCGCTGCGGTTGGAAGAAGCGATCTCGCCGCTGCGGAACTATTCGCTGGTCGATTCTGACGACCACAACATCACGATCCATCGGCTGGTTACCACCATCACCCGCGATCGCCTGGACGACGAGCGGCAGATCGTCTGGTGCAACGCCGCCATCGATTTTCTGGCAGGCACATTCAAGTTCGACAGCGGCGACGTTGCCTCCTGGACCCGCTGTGGCGAGCTTCTCCCCCACGTCATGGAAGCTGCCGCCCATGCCGATCGCCTGAAAGTCTCCCCCGATCAAACCGCCGAGCTGTTGAACAACGCGGGCCGCTATCTGCTCAAGCGGGCGCAATATACCGAAGCAAAGGCCGCGCTCGAGCAGGCGATGAGCATCTGCAGCCGCCGCTATGGCAAAGGCCATCCCAAACTGTCGGCTATCACGAATAATCTCGGTCGCGTTCACCAGAATCTAGGCGACGACAACGCCGCATTGCAATGCTTCGAGCAGGCCCTCTCCATTGACGAGGCGGCGTATGGTCACACGCACCCTCATGTTGCGGAAGTCATCAACAACTACGGCATCTGCCTTCAGAAAAAAGGGGATAGCGACCTCGCCCGCCAACAATTCGAATGGGCTGCCCAGGTTTATGAAACGCATTACGGCCCCGACCACGCCAAGCTGGCCCATATCCTGAATAACCTCGGCTACGTGTTGATCTCCCTCGGCAACATCGAAGCCGCCCGCCCGCATTTGCTTCGTTCTCTTTCAATTTCTGAAAAAACGGTCGGCGCCGACCATCCGACTACCGCGCGCATTTTGTACAACCTCTCGACGCTCCTCCGCATAACCAGGCAATATTCCTCCGCACGCGATTACCTGGAGCGAGCCATCCGCATTGATGAAATGACCCTGGGATCAAATCATCCCGACGTCGCCAATGATCGCATCGCGCTGGCTGAGGTGATGGACCTTATGGGCAACGCCCAGGCCGCACAGGAACATCGAAATCGAGCCGAGCAAATCCGGTCGGCGAATGCATCGAGCCAGCGCGCTCCCATGCACCCGATGGTTTCCTGAAGATTGCGCACTGCCCGAAGATGTAACCGAAGCGCCCTTTGCAATTCTGCGATCACCCCGTAAAAAACAACAGGATGCTTCCGCCATTGGTGCTGTAATGGTTGCCGAAGTTTCCGATGTAACCAATGCGAAGCCCGCTCGCATTTCCCTTGCCAAAACGGAAACCCAGCCCGACCTGCGGCGTGAGATATCCATCGACATACGTATCGTGCAGGAAGTTCGTCCAGGTGGCGCTGCCATCGACAAAAAAATTGCCCCACGCCCGCGTCGCCTGCAAACCATTCTTAAATACCCATTGGTTGAGCTTGGTGTCGAAGTCATAACCGGCGATGGAAATGTTCGCGCCGTGGAAATAGCCTGCTTCGCTGGCGATTGTGAGGATTAGCGCGCCGACGGTGTAACTGATTGAGTTGTCGACCTGGCCGCCATAAAGCAAACCTCCGCTGGCGAAGTCGGCAGAGCCGACAACTGCCCCATGTCCAGCGGGCGTAATCGTCCATGCGAGGCTGTTGCTGCCGCGGCCGGGGATGATGGTGAGCGGAAGCCCCAGCACCATGCCGCCCGAGAAAATATTCGCGCCTCGCAGCGTCTCCCACCGGATCGGCACGGTGAACGCCAGCGCCACGGCATCATTAAAATGATATTCGCTCGCAAGCGTCGCGCTGGCGTATGCCCCTGTAATGTCCCCGCCATCCAGCACGCCTCCCTCCATCCAAAACCGGCTCTCGCCGCGACCGCTGGCCGTGGTGTATCGCTCCCCATTCAATTCAAAGGGGCTGCGATGCAATGCAAACTGCTGATACCCCGCATCCGCGAGCAGCGCGGTCGCGGCCAGCGGATTCCCATCCACCGCCCCAGCCGCCGATGTTCGATTCACCGTCTGCTGAAAATCACTCAGCGCCGCCAGCCCTTCATGCTTCAGGAATTCCCGGAGCTGATCATCGAGGTTTCCATTAGCGCTGCTGAAGGTTCGGTTCAATCCCGTTGAAGGCACCTGCACATTGACGATTCGATGTCCTGCCCCATCGAATGATTGCGAAACATTCAGCGCATTGGAAACACCGGCATAATTTAACGTTGAAGTGAATGGCTGATTCTTCAGCGGCGCGAAGCTCGCCGAGTTGTCCGCAAGATCCTGGACAAGATTGATGACATTGGAACCCGCCCCGCGAACCGTGGTTGTGCCCCCCGTCGCCGTCAGGCTGAAAAGATCACCTGCTTTCGTCCAGGGCGCAAAAATGCAAGCAAACAGGCTCGCGAGGATGACGAATCGAGACATGACCACCTCCGGCAGGATTCCCGAAGGCTAATCGCAAGCGGCAGAGGGCCTCAACGCCGAAAATAGCGCCGCCTGGAATTTCCCCTCCCGTCCCTTTCCCGGGATAGGATCGTCAGTGATGTTCGAACTCCCCCAATGCTTTAATCCGCCAACTGCAAATGCAGTGTGTACATCTTCCCATCCTTGAACATCTCAACCGAATCAATCGGCATATCGCTGGTGTACGGCACGAAAGAACCGTGTTCATCAAAGATTGACTGAAAGTTCACCTGTTCGGTCAGGGCCGCGTTTCCCAGAATCTTCGGCAGCGAGACAACATATTTTTTCCCCGCCTTGGTCACCCAGATTTCGATGTTGTTCCAGTCTTCCGTCGAAGAATTGACGATGGTCAGGCGATGGATGCCGTAATCCACCTCAGCTCGTCCATTCGCATCGCCACCCTTTGGTGCATCGGCCTCATAGTGACGATGAGCCGCGTCGGCGGCGAATTGCGCTGGTCTGCCGCAGCGCCGGATCTGAATTTGGCAAAAACGGCGGCCTCGTCGTGCAACCCACAAGGGCCGAACCCCAAACGAGTGCAACAACAGGCGACACGGCGGACACTAAAAGGGCGCGAATGGTCATGACAGCGTCTCGATTGCGATAACGTTCTAATAAGCTCACCCGGTGACGCACATTGCGCCTCCGGGTGAAGCTTTATACTTATTATCGGACCAAAGACACTAATGGGTTGAGAATTTCGCGTCCGCTTGCCGCGGAATCCCAACGCTCAGTCAAACTGCGGCCCTTGCGCGTTGTACATGGTTCCGTCGCTCGTTTCGATCTGCACTTTGCGGATGGTGCTCGACGAAGCGCTGTCGAGGGTGTTACCGCCGGAGTTATACAGATCCGCTTTATTGAAAATCTTACTGGTGTTCGGATCGATCCGGTCCACATGGGCGACGTATGCCTGATTTACCCAGAGATTGAAGTTCGTCAATTCCTGATTGCTGAAGTTATGCACCGTGATCGCGCCGGTTTCGCGGTTCACCGTCGCGGTGATTTTCGCGTTGTCTTGGACCTGCGCGTTATCTGGATAGTGGCGGGAAGCCGCATAGGCTGCCATCTGCGTCGGCTTGGCGGTCGGCTGATATTCATTGGGCGCTGCACACCCGATCAGCATCGCAGAACTCAAGAGAGCAAGGCCCAGAGAAGTAATGTAGCTTTTCATAAGGTCTCCGTAAGAGGTAATTGCATCCACGTCGAGGGATGCCGGAAGACCAAATAGTAAACGGCGTGCCGAAGCTCATCCGCACCCTTTGCCGCCGGGCTTGCATGAGGCCGCTAAAGCGGCAACCTCCCATGCAACCCCATTAAATAGCACCACAAGCAAATCGCGGCGGTTGATGGAATAACCCTGCACACGATGCGACAACTACGACATTTGCCGACGTTTTGTCCGCTCTTCCTCTGGAAGTTCACCCTTAGAAATGAATATCCAGCGCCTGCGTAACGATCGGCTGAGACACCTCCGTCAGATCTGATGCGTCATATCCCATCTGGCTCTCCAGCAGCATGGCATAGTACAGCGCGGTGAACCCCCAGAACCGGTTCTGTCCCAGCCCTTCGCCTGTCTCGGCGTTGTAATATTCCCTGAGCACCGGGTTCTTCACGACCGCCATCATAAACAACCGTCTTGCAAGCTCCTGCGCCTCTTTGGGGAAACCATACCGCCGCAGCCCCTGGAAAATCATGTAATTCGTCGGCGCCCACGTCGGCCCCCGCCAGTTGCATTCCTTATGCGACCCCTGGTAATAATCCGGCTCTGTTTTGGCATAGCTGGCGACCGGATATTCAAGCCAGAATTCACCCGGATTCAGCACGTGCTCAATGACCATCCGATTCGCCCGTTCGGCCGTCGCTGCGCGGGCAAAGAGCGGCGTGAAGCACGTCGCTGACTTCACTTTCACCGCCTTTCCCGTCTTTTCGTTCCGATCGTAATACATCCCATCCGCTTCGTCCCAGAACGTATCGTTCATCAGCTTCACGAGCGCGTCGGCGTGATGGTTAAATCCCGTGACATCCGCCTGCAATCCCAGCCGATCGGCGATTACCGCCATCGCCCGAAGCTCGCGAACGAGATATGCCGCCAGATCGACCCCTTCAATTTCAAATGCCCCCAGCGCCCGCGCGGCTCCACTGGTTGTCTGTCCCCGCTGCGTCCGCCGAGTTCCATGTCGGCAGTCCATTCTTGTCCCCATCATATGAAAACCACTTGTCCAGATACTTCCTCAGCCGATCGTAATAGTTTCCCCGCAGCCACGCGTAATCGTTGTTGTTCTGCTTGGCCCCGAGCACCACGAGCTGCGCGAGGAACGGCTTAAAATGCTGCCGATCGCGTTTCTTAATCAGGCTCCGATTGACATACCCATCCGCTTCCTGCCGATTGAGAAATTCTTTCAGATTGCTGAAGCAGTAAGGCCAGACGCCGTAGTAAGACAGATACAGATTCTCAAAATATAAGTCCCAATCATAAAACTCGTTGTAGGGGTAGCCGGTGAGAAACGTCCCATCGACACTGCGGATCTTCCGCAACCCGCGCGAGCGGATGTCGGCGTTTACGGTTTTTAGTCGCCGATGCAGTTTTCCCCAATTGCCTTCCCCAATCGCCGCAAACAGCGCCCGGCCCGCGGCGGTGGAAGGCGGCAGGATAATTTCATTTGTCGCGGGAAAAGTAGCGGGAAAGGTGGTTTGTCCAAGCCCAACCCGGCTCACCGATGCCAGGCCCGCCACTGAAGCCGAAGCCGCCAGAAATTGCCGCCGGGTTATGGACATGGTGTGGCTCCCAATAATGAATCCGTGGCTATTAAAGCTTTTGGGCTTAGACTGGCAAGACGGCCTGGGGACGACGGGCGACAGGGTTGTTGTTTGTGGCGCGGACGTTGTTTAGCCATAGGCTCAGGCGATCCATGTAGAGATAGACGACGGGAGTAGTATAGAGGGTGAGGATTTGGCTGAAGAGTAGACCGCCGACGATGGCGATGCCAAGCGGTTGCCGAAGTTCGGAGCCGGTTCCGGCGCCCATCGCCAGCGGGAGACCGCCCAGCATGGCGGCCAAGGTGGTCATGGTGATGGGCCGGAAGCGAAGCATGCAGGCCTGGAAGATTGCTTCTTCAGGGGATTTGCCTTGGCGCTCCGATTCGACCGCGAAGTCGATCATCATGATCGCGTTTTTCTTGACGATGCCGATCAGGAGGATAATTCCGATAATGGCGATGACTGTCAGGTCAGTGTGGGTAAGAAGCAGCGCGAGGAGCGCGCCTACGCCGGCGGAGGGGAGGGTGGAGAGGATGGTTACAGGATGGATGAGGCTTTCGTAGAGAATGCCCAGAACAATGTAGACGGTGATGATGGCGGCAATGATGAGTTCCAGTTCGTTTGCCAGTGAATCATGGAAGGCCTGGGCGGTGCCGGCGAATTTGCCGTGGATAGAGGCGGGAAGGCCCATCTGGCGCTCGACATCCTGGATTTGGGTGACGGCGTCGCCGAGAGAGTAGCCAGGCAGGAGGTTGAAGGAAATCGTGACCGAGGGAAACTGGCCGGTGTGGTTGACGGTGAGAGCGGTGGTCGAAGGGGCGTAGTGGGTGAAGGCGCTGAGTGGAACGAGTGAGCCATTGGTGGCTTTTACGTAGATATATTGGAGCCCTTGCGGGTTTTGCCAGAACTGGGGGTCGGCTTCCATGACGACGTGATACTGATTGAGCTGGCGGTACATCGTTGACACCTGGCGCTGTCCGAAGGCGTCGTAGAGGGTGTTGTCGATCATCTGAGGCGTGATGCCGAGGCGGGCAGCGGTGTTGCGGTCGATTACCAGGCCGGCCTGAAGGCCGTTGTTCTGCTGGTCGGAACTGACGTCAGCGAGGCCTTTGAGCGTGCGGATTTTTGCGAGGACTTTGGGAGCCCAGTCGATGAGCTCGTTGAGGTCATCTCCTTGAAGGGTGTATTGGAATTGCGCGTTGCTGCCGCGGCCGCCGATCTTGAGGTCCTGCACGGATTGGAGAAAGAGGCGAGCGCGGGGATGCGGGAGAGCTTGCCTCGGAGGCGGCCGATGACCTGATCGGCGGTGAGCTTGCGAATGTTGATCGGCTTGAGGGTGACGAACATGTTGGCGGTGTTGAAGGTGCCGCGACCACCGCCGCTGAAAGCGATAACACCTTCGACCGCGGGGTCCTGGCCCACGGCGGTGACGAATTCATTCAACAGGCGCGACATGGATTGGAAGGAAGTGTCCTGGTCGGCCTGAATATTTCCGCCGAGGCGGCCGGTGTCTTGCTGAGGGAAAAAACCTTCGGGCATGTACATATAGAGCGCGACGGTAAGGCCCATGGTGGCGACAGTCAGCAGGAGCATGCTGAATTGATGGCGGAAGACCCAGGTGAGGCTTCGTTCGTAGATGAAAAGGATCCAATTGAAGAATCGTTCGCTGGTGCGGTAGAGGTAGCCATGTTCTTCGGGGCGTTGATGGCGGAGGAGGATGGCGCACATCATCGGCGTGGTGGTGAGGGAGATGATCAGGGACACGCCGATGGCGACCGATAAGGTAACGGCGAATTCGCGGAACAGGCGGCCGACGATGCCGCCCATGAAGAGGATGGGAATGAATACCGCAATCAGCGAGATGCTCATGGAAATGACCGTGAAGCCGACTTCCTTTGCCCCGAGCAGGGCCGCGGGGAGGCGGGCCATGCCTTGCTCGAGATGGCGGGTGATGTTTTCGATGACGACGATGGCGTCATCGACGACAAACCCCGTCGCGATGGTGAGGGCCATGAGGGAGAGGTTGTCGAGGCTGTAGCCGCAGAGGTACATGACGCCGCAAGTGCCGATGAGGGAGATTGGGACGGCGACGGCGGGGATGAGCGTGGTGCGCCAATCACGAAGAAAGAGGAAGACGACCAGGATTACCAGGAAAATGGAAAGCAGGAGCGCGATGCCGACATCGCGGACTGAAGCGCGGATGGTGGTGGTGCGATCGAGGACGACGGTCAGTTTCATCGCCGGCGGTATCGAGGCTTGAAGTTGGGGGAGGATTGCTCGTACGCGATCGACGGTGGAGATGATGTTGGCGCCGGGCTGGCGGGAAACGATCAGCAAGATGGCGGGCTTGCCATTGGCGAGGCCGGCGTTGCGGATGTCTTCGACAGAGTCGGTGACGGTAGCGATCTGCGACAGCCGCACGGCGGCGCCTTTATGATAAGAGACGATCAGAGGCTTGTAGTCTTCGGCTTTTAATAGCTGGTCGGTTGTTCCGAGGGTCAGAGCGCGCGTGTCATCGGCGATTTCTCCCTTGGGGCGGTTGGCGTTGGCGTTTCCGAGAACCGTTCGCACGTCTTCGAGGCTCATGCCGAGGTTATTGAGAAGCGGGGGATTGACGTCGACGCGGACAGCGGGAAGTGCGCCACCACCGACGTTGACCTGTCCGACGCCTTCAACCTGGGAAAGTTTTTGCTGGAGAATGGAGGACGCCGCATCATACATCTGGCCTTTGTCATAGATGTCGGAGGTTATGCCGAGGATCATGACGGGGGCGTCGGCGGGGTTGAATTTCCAATACCGGGGGCGGCCGGGGAGATTGGCGGGGAGCTGTCCGGCGGCGGCGTTGATGGCGGCTTGCACGTCGCGGGCGGCGGCGTCGATGTTGCGGCTTAGATCGAACTGCAGCGAAATTGATGTTGAGCCGAGCGAACTGCTGGAGGACATCTCGGTGATGCCGGCGATGCGGCCGAATTGGCGCTCCAGCGGTGTGGCCACGGCCGAGGCCATAGTCTCGGCGCTTGCTCCGGGGAGTCCGGCGGAGACCTGGATTGTGGGAAAATCCACCTGCGGCAGCGGGGAGACGGGGAGGAAGAAATAGGCGAGGCCGCCGGCTAGCGCCAGGGCGAGGGTCAGAAGCGTCGTCGCGACGGGGCGGTGGATGAAGGGCGCGGAGAGGCTCACAAGACCTCCGCCGGATAGGGAGACTGGAAGGAATGCGGGGGCTCATCTTCCAGGCCGGCATTATGGGCGGGTCCGGCAGAGGCGGTCATGCCGAGTCTCCTGGCGAGGCGATCAAAGGCGAGATAAATCACGGGGGTAGTGTAGAGGGTCAGGAGCTGGCTGAAGATGAGGCCGCCGACCATGGTGATGCCCAGGGGACGGCGCAGTTCCGAGCCGGTGCCGGCGCCCATCGCAAGCGGTACGCCGGCGAGGAGGGCGGCCATGGTTGTCATAAGGATTGGCCGCAGGCGCAAGAGGCAGGCCTGGTAGATTGCATCGACCGGCGAGCGGCCTTCCTGGCGCTCAGCTTCGAGGGCGAAGTCGATCATCATGATCGCATTTTTCTTCACGATGCCGAGGAGCAGAATGATGCCGATAAGAGCAATGACGCTGAAGTCGTTGCCGGTGAGTTGCAGTGCGATGAATGCGCCGACGGCGGCGGAGGGAAGGGTCGAGAGAATGGTGATAGGGTGGATGTAGCTTTCGTAGAGCACCCCGAGCACGATGTAGACGGTGATGATGGCGGCGAGGATGAGGAGCGGCTCGTTGGTAAGGGAAGCCTGAAAGGCCTGCGCGGTTCCCTGGAATCCTGCCTGGATGCTGGCGGGCAGCGCCAGTTGGGCTTTGGCGGAATCGATTGCTTTGACAGCATCGCCTAACGAGGCGCTGGGAGCGAGGTTGAAGGAAATTGTCACCACGGGGAACTGGCCCTGGTGGTTGATTACGAGTGGCTCATTCAGCTCTTCATAATGCACAAATGCGCTGAGAGGCACCTGGCCGTTTTCCGAGGAGCGGACGTAAACGTGCTCGAGGTCTGTGGGTTTTTGCTGAAATGATGGTTTTACTTCCAGCACGACATGGTACTGGTTTAACTGCGTGAACATAGTGGAAATCTGGCGCTGGCCGAAGGCGTCGTAGAGAGTGTCGTCGATCATCTGGGGGGTGATTCCCAAGCGCGATGCGGTATCGCGGTCGATGACAAGATGGGCTTGTGATCCGAGGTTTTGTTCGTCGCTGGCGACGTCGCGGAGCAGGGGGATCGCGCGGAGCTTGTCTATAAGCTGCGGGGCCCAGAGGCTGAGTTCCCTGGCATCGGGGTCTTCGAGGGTGTACTGAAACTGCGTGCGGCTGACGCGGTCTTCAACCGTTAAATCCTGTACCGGTTGCATGAAGAGCGTGATGCCTTCGACCTGGGCCAGTTGCGGTTGCAGCCGCCGGATCACGTCGCTGGCGCTAAGCTTTCGCACTTCGATCGGCTTGAGATTGATCTGCATGCGGCCGTTGTTGAGCGTGGTGTTGGTGCCGTCGATTCCGATGAATGAAGAGAGATTCAGGACGGCCGGGTCTTTGAGGATCTCGCGGGCGAGGGCCTGCTGCCTGCGCGACATTGAATCAAACGATACCGTTTGCGGGGCTTCGCTGATGCCGAGGATGACGCCGGTGTCTTGGACGGGAAAAAATCCTTTGGGGATAATGATGTAGAGCCAGAGGGTCAGGCCGAGGGTGGCGACGGCGATTACCAGGGTGGCGAATTGATGCTTGAGCACCCATGTCAGGCTGCGGCCATAGCCGTTGATGATCGCCTGGAACCCGCGCTCGGAGGCGCGGAACAGGCGGCCCTGCCGGGATTCGGGTTTGTGGCGCAGAAGCTTGGCGCACATCATCGGCGTGAGTGTCAGCGAAACGAAGGCGGACACGAGGATCGTGACGCTCAGCGTGACGGCGAATTCGCGGAAGAGGCGTCCGACGATGTCGCCCATGAAGAGCAGGGGAATGAGCACTGCAATCAGGGAGATGCTGAGGGAGACGATGGTGAAGCCGATCTGCTCCGCGCCTTTTAATGCCGCCGCCAGAGGGCCTTCGCCTTCTTCGATGTAACGGACGATGTTTTCGATCATGACGATCGCATCATCGACGACGAAGCCGGTGGAGATCGTCAGGGCCATCAGCGTAAGGTTGTTGAGGCTGTAGCCCAGCAGGTACATCACACCGAACGTGCCGATAAGCGAAAGCGGCACGGCGACGCTGGGGATCACGGTTGCCGAGAAGCTGCGCAAAAAGACAAAGATCACCAGCACGACGAGAACGACTGTGAGCATCAGTTCAAATTCCACGTCGGCGACTGAGGCGCGGATGGTGATGGTGCGATCGGTCAGGATGGAAAGGTCGATCGTGCCGGGCATTGAGTTTTTGAGCTGCGGCAGGAGCGTCTTTACGCGATCGACGACTTCAATGATGTTAGCGCCAGGCTGGCGCTGGATGTTAATGATGACGGCGGGGGCGGTGTCCATCCAGGCGGCTTGCTTTTCGTTTTCGGCGCTGTCGATCACATCCGCCACGTCGGCGAGTTTGACGGGTGAGCCGTTGCGGTAGGCGACGACCAGCGGGCGATAATCCTGGCTGGATAGGAGCTGATCGTTGGCGGCAATGGTGTAGGCCTGTCGCTTGCCGTCGAAGTTTCCTTTGGCCTGGTTGACGTTTGCGGTTGAGATGGCGGTGCGCAGGTCTTCGAGGTTCATCCCAAGAGAAGAGAGGAGGGAGGGGTTGGCCTGGATGCGGACGGCCGGCTTTTGCCCGCCGCTGATGCTGACGAGACCGACGCCGGGCAATTGGGAAATCTTCTGGGCCAGGCGCGTGTCAGCCAGGTCTTCCACCTTGGACAGGGGCATCTCTTTGGATGTGAGCGCGAGCGTTAGGATCGGCGTGTCGGCGGGATTGGTTTTGCTGTAGATGGGCGGGTTTGGAAGATCACGAGGGAGATATGTGGCCGCTGAATTAATCGCAGCCTGCACTTCCTGCTCGGCGATATCGATATTCAGATCGAGCGAAAATTGCAGCGTGATGACGGAACTGCCTTGGGAACTGCTTGAGGTCATCTGGCTCAGACCGGGGACCTGGCCGAATTGGCGCTCGAGAGGGGCAGTGACGGATGACGCCATCACATCCGGGCTGGCGCCGGGATAGAAGGTCAGGACTTCGATCGTTGGATAGTCCACCTGCGGGAGGGCGGAGACGGGAAGTTCGCGGAAGGCGACAAAGCCCGAAAGCAAAATCGCCACCATCAGCAGCGAAGTCGCCACCGGCCGAAGAATGAACGGACGTGAGGGATTCATTGACTCTTCTTCCGATGCGCGTGCGGGGCGGTGGCGGTGTCAGTTCCAACTGGGCCGTCGCTCGGATTTGTGGCGGGGTTCGTATTGGAATTATCCGCAGCAGCGGGCGACTGGCTACGGGCACCGGACGAATTTGAATTCAGATCGCTGCGGCGGACAGCAACCTTCATCTTGTCCTGCAACTTGTCTACGCCGTCCGTCACGACGATATCTCCCGGCTCCAGTCCGCTCGTCACTACCGTAATATCGTTTTGTGTGGGCCCGAGCGTGACATCGCGCATCTCGACGGCCTGGTCGGAGTTGACAGCGTAGACAAAGGTGGATTGCACGCCGCGCTGAATCGCGGCGGCGGGAACCAGCACCGCATTCTTGATGGTATCAACGAGGATATGCGCATTGACAAACTGGTTTGGAAACAGCTCGCTGTTTTTGTTCTCGATCAGCGCCTTGAGCTTTACGGTTCCGCTGTTGGGATCGATCTGGTTGTCAATTGCCAGCAACGTGCCGGTGGCCAGTTTGGTTTTGTCGAGGTGGTCATAGGCGTCGACCTTCAGCGCGCTGCCTGTCGACATTGCATGTTGCACCTGGGCGATACTGTCTTCAGCGAGGGTAAACACCACTGTGATCGGCTGAAGCTGCGTGATGACGGCCAGGCCGTTTTGATCGGAGGCGTGGACGATGTTGCCCACGTCCACCAGCCGCAGGCCGATGCGGCCGGTGATGGGCGAGGTGATTTTGCTGTAGGTGAGTTGAAGCTGGGCGTTATCAATCTGCCCCTGATCAATTTTTACCGATGCCTGGAGCTGGCTGGCTGTTGCCTGATCGGTGTCGGCCTGCTGGGCGGAGATCGCATCCTTTGCCTGTTTGTCGCGATCTACATTGCTCATCGCGTTTTTCAGTTCCGCGAGATCCTTGGCCATCTGGCCGGCGGCCTGTGCGAGTTGGACTTCGAACGGACGGGGATCGATCTCGGCGAGCAGATCGCCTTGATGAAGGATCTGCCCTTCCTCAAATGCGATCTTGTCGATCTGACCATCGACGCGCGATCGGATCGTTACCGTATTCAGCGGTGTCACCGTACCGAGGCCGGTCAGATAAATATCCAGATCACCGCGCTTCGCGGCTACACCAACCACCGGCAGCGCCCGGTTTGCCGCATCCGCCGCCGGTGCGCCGGCCTTGGAGCCATTCAAATAAAAATGTGCATATGCCAAATATCCGCCGATACCCGCGGCACAAATTAAAAGTACCCACACCCACCACAGGCTCAACTTGCCTGCATCCTGTGCCGGGTGCGCTGTCGCTGCCGGTTGGGGCGGCGGCACCGGTGTTTTATTCACCATCGAATTATTCACATCGACATGCGTCATGAAATCACTCGCCCTCGCTGCGTCACAAAGAAATTTTCCTAAAGGTAGAAGTGTTCAGCAGCATCAGATTATTTCAAATTCCGTGCCTTAAATACAGCTACAAAGAAACACTTACCCTTCCAACGTATTTCTCCCGGCTCGCGGGACATTGTGGTGAACCCATGCATAAATCGACAGATTGTCCTCCACATGAGTTACCATCCGCGTTTTGATCTGTTGGCGTTCCATCACTGCTGGGAAAGAATTGACAACCACTCGGAGGCAACCTTACGCTCCCGCGATTGTACATAACGGCTGACGAGGAACTCACCAACGAGGAATAATCTTGAACCGCACCCTCATGCTTTGCCGCAAGTGGCTGATGATCGCCGCGCTCGCTTTCGGCGCCTGTGTTGGCCTTGACGGGCAATCGGCTTCTGCCGCCGATGCCTCGCGCATTAAATATGACAAGCAGTGTCTCACGATTGACGGCAAAGACACGCTTATTTTCAGTGGGGCTTTTCATTACTTCCGCTGTCCGAAGGAGCTTTGGCCGGAGCGTTTTCGGAAGCTGAAGGAGGCGGGCTTCAATACGCTTGAAACATACGCCGCGTGGAATTGGCACGAGCGGTCCAAGCCGTCGGGGGTCGAGGATTTTTCGAAGTTGGACATGACCGATCTGCAGGATTGGCTGGCCATGGCGACCGACGAGTTCGGCTTTTACATTTATCTGCGCCCCGGCCCGTATATCTGCGCTGAATGGGACGGCGGCGGTTATCCGCAGTGGCTGCTGACCGAAAAGCCGGCCGATTACACCAAGGTCTGGCTGCGCGGCGACGAACCTAATTATCTGGCTTGGTCAAAACATTGGTACACCGCTGTCGCCAGGGTCGCTGTCCCGTTTCAGATCACTCATCGCCCGGCAGGGAAGACGGGCATCATCCTTTGGCAGATTGAAAACGAATACAACTACAGCCAGCAGCCGGTCGACGTGAAGCTGCGCCAGCTCGATTTTCTCGCACATACTTCGCGCGATCTGGGGATTGATGTGCCGCTCACCACGTGCGTCACCAGCAACGCCGAGTTCCGCAAGGATGATTACCTGGTGCAGAATGTGATTGAAACCCGCAACACCTATCCCAAATTCAGCTCGGCGAACATGGGCCGCGACATCACGATGCTGGAGACCTACCAGCCGGAAAAATTCCGCATGATCAGTGAGCTGCAGGGCGGCTGGTTCGCGCAGGTGGGTGGAAAGCTGAGCGAAGAGCAGGGCTTTGACGCTTCGCATATCAACCATGTCACGCTGTTTGCGTGGGAACATGGCTTTACTTCAACCAGTTATTACATGGGATTCGGCGGGACTAACTTAGGCGATTGGGCCGCCGCCGGGCTGACGACTACATATGATTATGATGCGCCGGTTCGCGAATCGGGTGGCGTGACCGCTCGATATTTCGCCGTGCAGGCGCTGGGCAATTTCCTCAAAGAGCATTCGGCGCAGCTCGTGCGCGCAACGGCTGAAAAATTTGAATTGCAGGGGGAAATTGATCCGGATGTGTCTGTCGCTGTCCGCCGCGCGGGTGATGGAAGCAGATTTGTCTTTGTCCGCACGGATGCCCGCAAAGGCGCCAAGCAAGGGCAGATCAAGCTGCAGACCGCTGCCCCGGATTCTGTCCAGATCACGGCTGCTTATGAGCTGGGGTCATTTGGTTCAAAGGTGCTTTATCTTCCGCCTCAGGCCACTAGCGATGCCGCGGGCACCTGGTATCCCAAGGCCGTCGAAGGCCCCGCGCGGCCGGCCCCGACGGACCTGCCCACTCCCGTGAAGATCACCGAAGCCCGCATGCAGGTTGATTCCGGCCCGACGCAATGGAAGCCAATTCAGCCAGGCGAGAGCGAGGAAGACGCGGGCATTTTCAACCGCGGATTTATTTATTATCGCGCTACGGTGCCGCAGCTTTCAGCGATGCCAGGTGAGCGTGTTGGCTTCTCTGGCCGCCCGCTTGGTAAGGACTGGGCCGCGTGGCAGCTTAACGGCAAACGCATCCACCCTGACAAAGATCAGGGCAATTACACGCTTACCTCTGCCGACGGTGGTGGACAACTCGTGGGTCTCTACGAGAACTGGGGCCGCGCCAACGGCAATGGCCGCGAGATGGAAAAACGCGGCGGAATCACCGAGCTCAAAATCGAACGATCCGACACCGCGCCCGGGAACTCACCGATTGGCGTATGAAGCTCGTCGAAGGCAAACTGCGTAACGAAGACACCACAGATAAGGTCGACGATGCCGCGTGGCCGGCCGTCGATGTAACCGGCACGGAAGGCACGCTGACGGCGAAGCAAACCGGCATCTTCCGCACGTCAATTGAACTCACCGCCGCTGATCTGAAAATGCCTAAGGCGCTGACGCTCGGCCGGGTTGATGAGGACGGGACTGTTTACATCAACGGTGAAAAGATCGGCGAATCCCACGAATGGGACCGCGCCCGGCGCTTTGAAATCGCCAAGGCGCTGCACCCCGGCAAAAATCTGATTGCCGTTGTCGTCGTCAATAAAGATGGCGCAGGCGGACTTGCCCAACACGCCCGGTTGGAAAGCGAAGGCCCGGCGATCCCTGCGCAGTGGGAACTCTCGGACCAAACCGCCGGCATTTCCGGGAAATGGTTTGATGAGACATTGGATGATTCCTCCTGGCAAACCGTTAAGCTGGATAATTCGGCGGCGTCGGAAGAGAATACGCCGCTGCTCACGTGGTACCGGGTGAAGTTTGAATTGCCTGCCCCCAAGGCTACGCAATGGGTACCCTGGAAAATCAACCTGTCGGCGGTTGGCAATGGGTTCCTTTATCTTAACGGCCATCCCCTCGGGCGATGGTGGCAACAGGGGCCGCAGCGCGATTTCTATCTCCCCGAATGCTGGCTTCACTTTGGGCCAGGCAAAACAAATGTGCTGACGATTTCATTGCGGCCGACTGAGGGCGCGAAGCTGAAATCGGCCGAGGTGTTGCCTTATGCGAATTTGGCCGAGTTGAAGTCCTGATGCAGCACGAAACTTCGGCGAACTCGATTCGACGCTCTTCGAGCCACTCGCATAACATGAACTTCCTCTGGACCACACTGGCCTCCCGCGCCAATCTCACTTTTACCGAGTCGCAACATGCGCTTTTTTCTCACTACCTCGACCTGCTCGATGCCGCCAATCAGACGATGAACCTGACGCGCATTACCAACCGGGCGGCGGCGGAACTGAGTCACATCGCTGATGCGCTCACGCTCCTGCCGTATCTTCCGGCTGGGCCGCACCGGCTCGCGGATATCGGGAGCGGCGGAGGCGTGCCAGGCATTCCGCTCGCCATCAGTCGGCCGGATGTGCAGATAACGCTCATCGAAGCCACCAAAAAGAAGGCGGCATTTTTGCGCGAGACGACCGCAACGCTGGACCTGGAGAACGTTCAGGTGATGGATCTGCGGGCCGAGGATGCCGCATCCGGGGAGATGCGGGAATCGTTTGATATCGTTACGGCCCGCGCGGTTGCTTCGCTGGATTGGCTGGCCGAGTGGTGTCTGCCACTGGTGCGAAAGGGGGGAATGGTGCTGGCGATGAAGGGGCAGAAAATTACCCAGGAACTGCCGGCGGCTGAAAAGGTTATCCGACTGCTTAAAGGCGGACCTGCGGTCGTTCACCCCGTTGATCTCCCCGAGTCAGAGCATCGCGTGATCGTTGCGATTCCTAAGGTCGGTAAGACGGATGCGCGGTTTCCGCGGGCGGCGACGGCGGCTAAGGGAAGGCCGCTGAGTGAATTTGCTTAACCTCTTCCGCGCATGGGTACGTGCAGTGCTTCACTCAGGATAAATTTACCTTGATCGCGCGGATTGCCATGAACATGGGGATTTCTTCTCTCGCCATGTTTTCGGCAGGGGCCCTGGGTCCGCTGGTGCTTTTTTTGTGGCTGGGCCATTCTTCTATGGCGTCGATGAGCAAACCAGCGTTGCGGAGGGCTTTGACATAAGCCTCGATAGGCTTGTGGAAGGTCCATGTGTATTTTCCGGGGGCTTTTCCGGGGTGGGTGACGATCGGAGTTTTGCGGGGGAGCAGGTAGCGGTCGGTGCGGCGGTATTGGATTTTTTCCAATTCGTCCCAACCCCACCGGGTTTCTTTTGGGCCTCGAAAGGCGGGGTGCATCATCACCAGGACCAGGCGGGCGCCGACTTTGAGAACGCGGGATGCACCGGTGAGGACCGGCCCGATGGGATGGATATTTTGGATGGCGAGGACGCACGCCACAGCATCAAAATGATTGGCGGGAAAGAACGTGATATCGCGGGCATCGGCGACCTGGTAATGGATGGGGGCGGAGGGTTCGGCGCCAATGGAAGGATTGGCGGCGGGGCCGCGATCGCGGGCGGCGCGGATTAATTCAGGGGCGGCGTCGATGCCGGTGGATTCCACGCCTTTGGCCGCGAGGAGGCGGCAAAGCACGCCTTGGCCGCAGGCGAGATCGAGGGCTTGCTCCCCCGGTTTGGCGGCGAGCAGGCGAAGGGTGTTGGGCAGAACCACTTCGCGGTGGTATTCGCTGCCGGATTCACCGACAAGCTGGTCGTACCAGTCGGCAACTTCGCCCCAGTCGGTGGTAGGGGTTGTCGTGGGCTTTGTTATGGGATGTTTCGTTGCGGAAGGCGTTTTTTGTGCCGCCTTTGATGAGGCGTTTTGCGGACGGGGTTTTTGGGGCGGCTGGTTCATCATTGCATTGAACAGGATATGGCCTGATGTGGAAAGCGTGCGAAGAGGCGATGCGGGAATAACATTAAGCGATCACGCGGCGGGTGCGGTAAGGGAATAAAAGCGCGACGGCAACAACCCATTGCAAGGCCCAGACGATGATGACGGTCGTCAGGGATTCCTGCAGGTCCAGATCGAACAGGGCGTAGAAAAGCGCAAAGTAGAGAAGCAGCGCGAGATGCATCCCGATGATCAGGCCGCGGATGGAGGCTTGGTCGAGGGAGGAGACAAGGGCGGCGGCAGCGCCGGAGAAAATGGCGATGCCGGCAAGCTTGATCGAGGCGCGGGAGAGGGAGCCGAAGTTTACACCGAGCACTGCGGCGGCGATGAAGGCGCCGCCGATCATGACCAGGGCGTTAAGGTGGATGTCGATGATGACCAGGAGAATCGCCGCCCGCATGGAGCCCTGGGTGAAATGAATGACTTCAACAACTCGCGCCACCGCGCCGAAAATGAGGAGCATCCATGGGAAATAGAGATGGATGAAGGGACGTTCGGCTTCGGGATCGAGTTCCTGGATTTCGAGATTTATGCGGGCACTTTTTCGCCGCGGATATGCGGTGGCAACGGAGCTCAGGGTTGTGGGTTTTGCCGAGTTCACGGGGGGCAAATGGAGGAGTGGCGGGGCGGCTGGAGTTTTTGCAGTTGGAGATTTTTCGCCGGTGAACACGGTGGGCTGGGCCATGTCGTAGACGTCGCCTTGCATTTTTGCGGATTCGAGGCCGAGCGTGGCGGCGAATGTGTGGCCGCAACTGCAGGCGACTTTGCGGCCGGTAAATTCTGGTTTCCACGTGAAGCGCTTGCCGCACGCTGAGCAGGCGAAGGTTGGCTTGGTTGTCCCGCTCATTCACTTCCCCGCTGACGGACTAATGAATCGTTCACTGAATTCTAATGAGAAATGATGTTCTGGCGAATTTTGTCGGCGAGTTTGATGGGATCGGCCCCTTCGAGGCGCTGGAGTACGCGTTCCCAGCGATAGGACAGGCTGCCGGCTTCATCGCGCTGGAGGTGCTTAAAAAGTGTGTCGAAGGCACGCTTGCGCTTGATGTATTCGCGTTGGATGTGCATGAAGCGCTCGACGAACGCGGAGAGATAAGCATCGGCGAAAACGTTCATATCGTGGAGTGCGGAGGCGCGTTTGTTGATGGGTGTGGCATAAGCGGGGGCAAGGTCCAGGAGATCGCGGCGATAGTCACCGAAGGTGCCCGTGTGGTCGGCAATGACGATTTCTGAGGGGAGGCCTTGCTGGTCTTCGACGACGACTTCGTCGCCATCATCAAAGATGACTTTGCCCTGAATGTTAGTGCGGCCGACAATGAGGTTGGATGCGGCGGCCCGGCCGAGCACGCGGGCGAGACGGATGGCGAAGGCGTCATTTTCGAGCCGGCATGGGGCAATTTTGTCCGTGGCCAGCCCGGGGACATAATCCCGCTCGAAATAGGTGGAGTAAATCCATTTGCCCTGATACTGGCGGTTGGCTCCGGAGTAGCGCTCCGAAAGTTTTCGTGCAACGGTGCGCGGGGTGAGATTCATGCCGAGCTGCCGGCAGCTCAGGCGGCGATCCAGAATATATTGCGTGTATTCTTCGGCTTCCAGGATGGAGGCCAGCAGGTCTTTGCCTTCATCGAGATGTTCGCGAACGCCCCATTTCTGCATGCGGATGATTCGGAGCACCGCCTTGGCGGCCTCCCGTTGCTTCACCTCAGCGAGGTATACGCCGCGACAACCGGCCGTTGCTTCGCGGTTGGAAAGGGAACCGGGGACGCGGCCGATATTCACGTATTCGAGATCGCCGAAGTCGCGGATGAAATTGAAGATGAATCCGCGGGCGCGCTCATCAGTGATGTGCTGTTCGGAGGGACCGCCATCATTGGCTTCTTCTTCAAATACAGGATCGAGCAGGAGCTCGCCTTCCTCAATGCGAGCGCCCGGCAGCCACTCGATCTGCATGAAAAATTCGGCGCTAAGACCGAGCAGGGATTCTTCGGAGACTTCTTTATCAGTGTGGCCAATGAGGGCGTCGAACATTTGGCCGCGCCATTCGGGGCTGCGGATATCGTCTTTATGAAATTCGGCGGGCACACAGCGGCAGAGGCGTTCGCACAGCGCGTTAAAGCGATCGCGCAGGGCGAATGGCTCGCCGCAGGCGAGGGTTTCATCGCGGACGGCGTCCTTCAGGGTTGGGTCGCCGGCCATGAAAAAGTCGACTTCATTGTTCCCCAGACGATTGCAGCGATGGCAGTGCATGGCGATCTCGGCCAAATGCAGGCGAAGGTCGGTGTCATTCAATTTTGCCAAGCCGCAGAATTCCTGACAGGTAAGGAGGCGGGTGCCGGTGGTTTTGTTGTAGTAGTAAATTTCCCGGCCACCGATGCCGATTCGGGAGCTGGTGATCATGCGGTGCATATCATCGACGGAGCGGGGGAGCGGGCTGATGCGCCAACGTTCGCCGCGACGTTTGATGGCGTCGCGCACCTGGGAATTGAGGACGTGGAGGAACTTGATGCGCTTTTTGGAGACAAACTGCTGCAGCAATTCGTCAGCTTCAAACGCCAGCTCCATATTTTCAGGGTCCGGGCGGATCAGGACAGTGCCATCATCATCGAGAACCAGATCCACCGCGTCGGAGAATGCGTCGTCCTCCTGTTCTTCGGTCAGCGGGCCCAGGCCGTTTTCGATACGTTTGCGATTGATGGAATCGACATAGGCAAGCCGCTGCGTGGCGTGGATGCCGGGGAGGGTGACGATGGTCTGGGAGTGTGGAAAGACGGTCGCAATGCGCGTACGCAGGCGGCCTGTCTCGTCCCGGGCCAACATGTCTTCACCAATCGTCATGCGGCGGATTCTCCGGATTATTGTAGCCACCCATCTCAGGCGTTATGCGGCAAGCCAGCTCATCGAGCATAAATTGCCGAAAAATCGCTATTGATTGCAGGTGATCCAAATGCCCGTGCCAGAATTTGAACGATGCGACAGATAAGAGTGAAAAGCAAGGGAAGAGGGGCAAAAAGAAACACGGAACGAGGCGTAAAAGCCTTGTTCCGTGTCGCTGAAAGTTTCAAGAAACGAGTTTGCAGTTGCCGCGGCTGTTTCAGTGCGCCCTTCCAATACCGAACTGGTCGCCGGTTCGGGTGACGACGGAGCTGGTGCTGCTGAAATCGACTTCGAGCATGTCTTCCGATGGTGAGAACGTAGCCACGCGGCTATAGGTCGCGGTGGCTATGACATTTGTGTTCTCATTGAGGCCTTTGGCCCCCGCGACATAACAATAGTGACCATCAATATCGAAGGTGAGCCAATGGGGGTTGTCCATGGTGACAGTCACCAGATGGGTTTGCTTGGGCGCGGTGGCGGGGGCATTGGCGATGTTAAAGACATGCACGAAATGATTTCCGGTCCCGCGATCGCAGACCCAGCCCTCCGCGTTGTTCGGGGTGATGCCGATGCCGTGGGGATGAGTGGAACTGCCGAGCACATTGCGCGTTCCCGTGAACAGCGCGGTGCCAAAGACGCGCCCGGTGGAAATGTCGCCATACTGGAAGCCGTAGATGCCTTCGACGTCGGCGATCATCAGCTTGTTTTTGCCGTCCACGGAGAAGGGCTGAATGATGTTGGCGAATTTCCCCGAGGTTGCGATGATCGCGTTGCTGGATTCTGAGATTGTGCGGATGCGGTCGTCAGTGGATTTATTTTCCATGAAGACCTTGGTGCCGTCAGCGCTGACGAAGGTGTCATGCGTGGACGGCGGCATTGTGATACGCGTGATTTCGTTGGCGTTGCGATCCAGCACATATTCCCAGCGGTGGGTGTCGGATTCGCACGAGGGCACAAAGAGTTTCATTCCGTCGTGAGAAGCGTCCCCCCGGTCGATGCGGGTGGCCATGGTTTTGTTGAAGAGAATGTGATCGTTCAGGAGATCAACGCAGGCAATGTGGCCAGAACTGCCCACGTTGTACATCACGTAAAAGCGATGGGTCGGGGCGGCAGCGCAAGCTCCGCGGACATCAGCGCCGGAGGTGGCGGGAAATGCTCGAACCACCTTGAGCTGGTGATGGGAATTGTTGATGTCGTAAACGTGAATGGTGCCGTCATCCTGGGCGGCATAAAGGAGTTGGAAGCGGCCATTGACGGCAACGGGGGCGGCGTGGGCACTGAGCGCCACAGTGCAGCCAAGGGAGAATCCAGCCAT
Organism: uncultured Phycisphaerales bacterium; assembly: GCA_963704405.1. Taxonomy (GTDB): domain Bacteria; phylum Planctomycetota; class Phycisphaerae; order Tepidisphaerales; family Tepidisphaeraceae; genus MFD01213-c1. The sequence continues at coordinate 4,829,539 of OY969903.1, read as the reverse complement.
TAAAGCTTTGAAACGCTTGAAGGGAAAGTGCATGGTTTTTCCATCCTGCCGTGAGAGAAATGTGGGAAGTGACGTCAGTCACCCAGAAATGAGCAGATCCGCGATGCGAAAGGGGGAAAATATCAATCTTGCCAGATTCGATCAAGGGAAAAACATTGATATTTTATGAGTGCCCTGAGCTTAGGGTTTTGACGGAGGCGGAATACTGGATGTCAACGGCGAAGAGGATCGCCATACCCGCGACAGGATTCGAACGATGGAGCAATTTCCCCTGAAAAACTAGGCGCGACACAATCAGGCGGCACAGAATCCGGCACAGTTGCAGACAATACCGCCGGAACCAGCCCATCAGAGGAGAATGGGCTTAAACGTCTCATTCTTGCTTGGCCTACTATGTCTGCGGTAGTTCGGCAACGCATTCTTAATATGGTCGATTGACAACATGCCCGTGCGTTAAGGAACCAGTAATTTGCGGGGCGCGGCTGTCACACCGATACCAAATCTCCATCTAGGTGATGCCGCCCGCAGGTGACGACCCCGTTTAAACGCAGCCCCTCAATCGCTGCCGACGCCGTCGCCGCATTCTGCTACAGCGTGTTGCAGACCCGCAGATGGGGGCGGCACAACTGGATAGACAACACCCGCCCCAGGATGCTCGCGGCGTCCCTCATTCTCCATCGTGATCCGCAACCCCTGTAGGCTGTCGAGGGCGGCACTACCCTGACGATGGGAGTCATGCGTTGAGGGATAATGCTGCCGGAGCAGAGCGAGCACCATTTTAAGCCGAGTAGTCACGTCGAGTAGCACGTTGCCCGTCAGTCGGTGCTGTAATTCGGTCATTCGCTGCCCATCCAGATAAAGACTCGTTGCAGAACCACTGCCCATTGAAGACCGCCCGGCCATCAGGGCGACGGGGGGCGAACGTCTCGCATGATCTGCTGGAGGTAGGCCCGCTTCTGATCTGGTGACAGTGATTCCGACCGACCGACACGGCCCCGGACGGCCCATTGAATCTGCCGCTTCTCATCGTCAGTCGCCTTCGGCCACACTCGCTCCATCAGTTCATCGGGACGGATGTTGGAATCCCGGACAAGACCGATCAGCCCAGACGGTTCTTCAGCGCGTTTGCGAATAAGGGAGGTATCGGCAATTGTCAGTTTTCCTTCACGCACGGCCTTACGGATATTGGTGGCGGCATCTGGTGCCCGGTGGCGAAGATCATTGGCAAATTGTGCGACCATCGCGCTACGGTCTGCCTGCTCTTGTGTCTTGCCGCCCACGTCGCGGTGATCGGCCAGTACATCAAACGCCGCCTTCTCGGCGTCGGACGTGCTGGGATTGGAATACCGCAGGCCCACCGCCTCGCCTACTCGCGTATCCCACGTTGCAGGCTGTCCGGGATGCGAAGGCTTGAGGAAATTTTGAAGCTGGATCGGGGCATTTTCCTTCACCATATACTTCGCGGTATCGAAGGCTTGTTTACCGCCTGAGTCATCAGGATTCCGAACCTGCACCCCATGTTCATCCTGATTTTCGATTGCGTGATAGCCACTTCGCCATAACGAAGCCACGCGACTTCCGGCAGCACCAGGGGCGTTGCGTGCAAAGCTGAAGAGGGCGCTGAAGGGTGATAACAGGCTAAGACGTTGTGGGCGTCCTTCTGCATCCACGCGGCCCGTTTGCGGGGCAAAATAATCCTGCGGTGACGAAGGCAAAACGGATTTGCCGGTGGTCATCTTCGTGTACACCATCTGTGTCAGCGCGGCACCGATGGCATGAGACAACACGCCACCCACGGCGGTATACATGGCAGGAGTCAGCTTCGGCGATTTTCCTTGGGCGACATCCCGCAGGGCGAGTGCCGTATCACGGGCTGTTGCACCGGCGAAGCGGAAGGTGCCCTCGACAAACTTAGGGGCGAGCATCACCGCGTCCATAACATCCGTGATGACCTTGTTCTGAAACTGATGGGTGCGAATGACCGTGCCCAGCACGTTATCAATGTCATCCTGTGCCTTCGCCATGTGCGTGCGAAGTTCCTCACCGCTCAATCCCCGCCGTAACGCCGTCTCCGCTGCGGCTGCTTTGCCAGCAGCACGAAGATCAGGAATAAAGTGTTCGAAGACGGGCGATTGCACCGTATTGTGGACCGCTTTCACCAGATTCAGTGCGGCCCCAACCCCATCAGCTTCCTTCCACGCATCGGCGGCTTTCTGAAAACTGGTTTTGTTCAGAACTGATTTGATGTTGAACTTGTTGCCGCCCTCTACAGATGTCTGCACCAGCGGTTCAAGTTCCGGGTGGGCCGATGGATCGGTTGCTTGCTCGCGAATGGCCCGGCCAAATCGTCCGGCGACACCGGGATTCATTCGGGCCGCATTCTTCGCCGCCAAATCCCATTCGCCATGAGCAGCGTTATCGATCGCCCGGCCAAATGACTGGGCCACATTGCCAAAGGATTCGAGAGTCGCGTGTACCGTGGGGAGGGCCAGATTGATCGCCGTTGCAGCACGCTTCACACCGATAATCTGTTTAAGAATCGGCAGGTCTTTCGTCAGACCGCCGGAGATCAAATTGTTGAACAGCCCGGCCACGTTTGGATCAGCCGCATATTGGCCGCGTTTGGTTTCTCCGGTGTAAGCGTAACCGTCTGGCATCGTATCGCCGGGCCGAAGCATTTGGGCATTGTTCTGCCACTCCGGCGAGTCGATAAATTTCCGTCCGTCGAAGTGCGGCATCTGGGCCAGCCGGGCCACCAGTTGCTTGGGGGCAATGACAGGCCGTTCCTGTTTCGCAAGCCGGTCATCCAGCCGGGCATCAAAGTTTGCGGGTGGGGCTTCGCCGTCAGGCACCCACTTGAGCATCTTGCGATCTTCTTCACCGTACATTGCCTTGCGGGCGTCGATGCTGCGGCGGACTTCCATTTGCTTGGCAAGCAACATATCCATCGGATTGTCGTACATCAGACGACCGCCGTGACTTTCCACGAAATTTTTGAAATCGCTGAAGGTGTCGAACGACCGGCCCTTCAGGAAATTCTGCCGACCTGCGATTGTTGACCGCGTACTATTATGTTCCGCTTCATCAGGAAACGTCGCCAACCGCCCGATCCAATCCCCGTCCCATTTGGTGGTGTTCAACCCGTACTGTTTGCCTTCCTTGATGTTCTGTTCATTCAGGGACGCATTGAGATCAGCGGCAGGTTGGAGCTTCGGATCAGGTGATGGCTGGCCTGCTTCGATCTGATCGACCCACTGCGCCTTCGCCGCCGGAGTCCATTTCTCCATCGTCTCACGAAATGGCTTCAGGGCGGATTCGGTGCGGATCGCGTGAAGCTCCTGCTGGCCCATGTTGGTGCGGATATTGTCAGCAGTTACACGCTGATTTTTATCGAGGTTCGCGCCTGTGCCCAACTGACGATTGACCCAATCCCACGATTTCTTCAGGGGGCCAAGGTCCACATCCGGCAGGGAGACCGCCCCTGTCCGCTGCAAGGGGCCAAGCTTCCGTCCTGCGACCTGTGACTCATCCGAGGGTGTTCCCGTCGCTCCTGCTGCGTCTGGTGCGGAAGTTTTTTCGACCCCCTCACCCGCTTTGACTACTCCATTCTTCCCAATCGCACTTTCCGGCACATAGGCGCGATAACTGGCGTCCCCAGCCTGCTGCGCGCGAGCAGCCGGTGTGCCCCATCAGCCACCATCAGATTGCCATCGCGCGTTGAAACAAGAACCCCAGGCGGCAGCGCGTCCCGTTGCTCCGGGGACATCTTGGCGATGGTATTCACCTTGGATTGGTCTTTGTCACCACCCAGGAGGTTGCCCGGTTCAACGCGATCCGGCGGGACATCAGCCAGAACAAACTTGCCCTTATTCATCGACGCCAGCGCTTCAATCGTGGGCGCGTTGGCCTTGTCGTTAAACGTATCCCCGTACCACTTTCCCACGGACTCCGCGTTGGCGAGTTCCGCAGGATGGCCGGACACATCAGCCGGAGCGGGCTGTGCGGATGTCTGTTGCTCGCGAAGCCGCTGCAATAGATTCTGCTGTGATGAAGACGGGGGGTTGGATTCGGTGGTCTGTTGTTCTTGGCGCTGCCGCATCTTCTGCAACAGATTTTCCGCCGGGGCTTCAGCCGATTGGACGGTGGTACGATTATCAGGAGTATGGACCCCTTTGAGATCAACGTTGTTGTTTTCTTCTGCGGTGTCTTGGTTGGAGCCTTTGTCACCGGCTACCGTAGCGGGCAGGTGTGAGGCGATCGCCTCATGCACGGCCTGACCGACGCCGCCCATCACCGCGCCCTGCACGGCTGCGGCACCCATTCCCTCCGTCAACGACTCATCAGGATTTACCCCTGTGGCCTTAGTAATGATGTGGCTGGCGAGGTTATAAAGTTCCTGCTCACCCGCATGAATGCCCGAAGAAACCAGCGTATTTCGAATCGCCTGCATCACTGAAGAACGCATTGCAGGCATCAGGCCGAGCACCGCTTTGTTGGCAGCCTGACCGGGGCCGAGTTTGCCGAGACCGAACGCCAATGCGGCTTGACCACCAACATCCAACGCCTGACGTATGCCGGAAATGTTTTCACCTGCGGCCCGGCGCTGATCTACATTCTCCTGTGCCTGCTCACCGGCTTGGGCCGCGAACATGGCAGGGGTTAATTCGGGTGCAGCCACAGCAGCAGCACCTTGACCGACGAAGCTGCCGATCTGTCCCGACGTGCGAGAAGGGTCAAACGGAAGAGGGTGTACCGCCATTGCCGCTTCCGCCCGCTCCGGCGAGACCGCACCCGTGGCGGCAACACCACGAATCAGAGCGTTCGAAAGCGGATCAGCAAACGAGGATACGGCGGAAGTAAGAAAATTCCCCACGCCGCTTTGCGGAGCACCAGCAGCCATCGACGCGGCACCGAATGACTGGGGGTGGCTGACTTTCCATCCCTCTGCTGTCGCATTCTTGATGGCCGCGAGCGGATCATTGTTGGCTTGGTGGAGGTAGTGGGCCTGCATCTCTGGCGTGAGTTCACCACGGAAGCCGGGCTGCACCGCACTATCAGGGCTGAGTACGCCTTTACTCATATCCGGCCCAAGCACCGGAGCACCAGCGGTGCCAGTAGGCGACGAATGGGCAAGGAACTGATCCAGCCGCAGGGGCTGCGAAGCAACGGCAGGGGCGGATGGCTGAGCCAGAAAATCTTCAAGCCGCACACCAGCGGGTTTAGATACTGGCTGGGGATCAGTTGGAATTGACGCGGATTGTGAGAGGTACGCATCAAGCCGCATGGGCTTAGACGCCACCGGCGGGGCGTCATCGGCCGCGCTCTGAGCAGGCGTACCGGAAGCCAGAAAATCATCCAATCGCTGTGCCATTTTCTTCCATCCTTTTGAGATTCAATCAGCGGCGCAAAGGCCGCGATACCCGTATTGCAGTTTTCGTTGAACCACTCGCCTGATGCGATCTACTCCAGGGAAGCATCTGCGAACCGCACGCCCGAATTGCCGCCGCGTCAATCGCGGATACCGGCCATCTGGGTATGCGGGATCAAGCCGCCACTTCCACCGATACGTTGACCACCAATCCAAGTACCGTGCCCACAACACCGTGACGGGCACCCACTGCCGATCACCACTTGTTGTGTAACTGCGTAGCGCGGCTTGTACATCACGTTCTTCAGGCGTGAGGGGTCCACGCGCCCGGCTTGAATATGAAGAGAGCTTGCCCACATCATTTCCTCATCACGCCTTGCTGATGAGGGCTAAAAAGGCATCAACGTCCGCCGCGCTGGTGGTGCGAACTGGGCGGTAATCACAAACGCCGGGGGAAAGTGCTGTTGGCAGAAACTCCCCGCCTACGCCGAGCTTCATCCAGTTGTAAACGGATTGCCTCGACGTTTCTAAACCGTGCTTGGTAAGCACATAGGCCGGAACTTCTGCGAGTCGGAGCCGCTTTAATGGGGTGTCGCTCACGATTGTCCCCCCTCGCTCCAATAAGAAAATGTGCGATCGGGGAATGCCTTGACTAATTCCTTATCCAGCCGCAACTGCGAATGCCGAATGCCAAGTGCAGCTTCGGTTAGCGCAGTTACAATGCCTGCGGGCGGATAATCCGGCGCATGCGCATCCTCCCACTCCTGACGCACGGCCTCCACTTCACGCAGCGCGTTTCGCAGTCGGGTCGCCAAGTTGCGATGATCTTCGGTACTCAACATTACGCTAGTACTCCGTCACGCCTGGACTGAAGGGTAAAGCCGCTTAAGCTTGACGCGGGCGTCGGCGGCCGTGAACTGCCAGTCCGCTCCACGATGTTGTCGATTGCGCTTGGCCTGCCAACTTGAGGCCTGCTGTTTCAGGGTCGCTTTATCCTCCATCCGTTCCTGCAGGCACTGTCGCGACAACACACTCCGTTCAATTTCGGCCATGTTCAGCCAGGAGCCGTGCTTGGGCGTGTGGTGGATCTCCAGCTTCTCAGCGATGCGTCGTGCCTCAGCCGGTTCGAATGCCTCGTACAAGCTGGCGGTGGAATGCGTGTTCAGTTGATCCATCACCAACACAATCTTCTGTGCCTGTCTGTACCGCCCGTCCACCAGATCCTTGATGAACCAGGCCCAGTCACTGCGGCGGCGGCTGTCGGTCACCTCCACATGACGCCAGCCAGCCAGCGGCTCAAAGGCCATGAACAGATTCGCCGTTCCATTGCGCACATACTCGCAGTCATAACGCATCGGCACCCCCGGCTGCGGTGGCAGTGGCGTTCGAATTTCACCGATCAACTGCTTGCTGGTCTCATCCATGCAGACCACCGGACGCTGCGGATCCTTCGGCCGGTGATACACCTCAAGCACGTCTTCCATCGCCGCCACAAACCCACAATCCGCCTGCGGCGGGATGCACCACATCTGTTTCAACCAGGGCTTGAGCTCGTTTTTTTTAGAACCCGGCGCACCGTCTCGTGCGAGAGCCTATCCGCGTGCCCCAGCACCACCATCCGATCCGCCAGCAGCCGTAGCGTCCACTGCTTGTGTCCCTGCGGCGGCTTTGAGCAGGCGACAGCGATCAAGTGCGCCTCGCCAGCGCCATCGAGCTTGCGTTCATAGACGCGTTGACTCGGCTTAGGCAGCAGCGCCGCGGCAATTCCTTCCTCCACAAGCCGCTGACGCACCCGCCAGACCGTCGAGAGCCCCACGTCCAGCGCCTGGGCAATCTCCGGATCACTCCATCCCGGTCCGCCCTCAGCCTCATCTGCTTTCAACAGAATCCGCGCATGCATCAACTTCCGCGCCGCGGCCTTGCCTGCTGAAATCATCTGTTGCAGTTCACATCGCTCTTCCGGCGTTAATGTAACGTGATACTTCTTCTTCATTCGACCTCCGAGTCAGAGGCCGATACTATTCAGCTCACCAGTGACGGACCACTAGTCATTTCTGCGATCCATTTCGTCTCCGTTAAGGGTTTGAGGTTCGTAGTAAAAGGGTCTCGCGGGCAATCAGTTGTTTCACGCCGCAACAGTCGCGGTGGTTAATGTCTGGTGGGGCGTCTTCGGCACAGTGATGCGAAGGTAGACGCCACGCTTTAGAGGCGAAGCGTCCGACGCCTTTTCCGGGTAAACGCGAATCAGGTGTGACAGGTCTGCGTCGGCGGCAAGCTCGTGCCAACGATGCACTAAATCGAAGGGATCGAAGAAGCGAACAATAGGCCCATCGTTATCGTTCCGCCCGATCATGGTTGCAGAGAACACGAGCCGCCCATCGACAACATCGTTGTCGAATGCCCCCTGCACACACGGATCAATCCTGATCTTCAGGACGCGGGCGAGAGTCATTAACCCTGCCATAGCGTTACGAACCTCCTGACGCCGTATGTCCGTCGCCGGTGATTGCGACCGTTCAAACGCGGTCACAATAGTTGCGAGCGGCCCGATTGAACGAGCCAGTTGCCGATCAAAAGTTTGGGTGGAAGAAACCATTGTGAATACTCCAATGACATATCAGTCGGCGAGGCCACTGCGGTTCATGGGCTTTCCGAGCAGACGACGAGCCGCATCGTCCGTCAGGTTAATACCCCGGAATACTTCAAAGACAGAGCGGTCAGCCCTGTAGCCTTTTGTGCTGCGAATTTGTGGGGCAACGGACTTCAGCGACCGCTCGAATCGGCGAAGGCTCCTACACCAATCCTCTTTGCCCTCCGCCCACTTAACTGCGGCGTCGTATAACTCCTGCTTAGATACTTCTGCATTGGGAAACAGGCGGCATTGCTCGCTGACGAATTCCGCACATTCGCTAGTTGCCATCGCCCACTGCGTCAGGGCCTCGCGGCTTGAAGCAGGCTGCGTGAACGCACGATTCTTCCTGAGTCGCCGCAGCCCTTGGATCGCCCAGGCTGCAATGCCCGGCAATTCGGGAACTAATCGCTGCTCAAGTTCCGAATCAGGATTTGTACAAATACGAGTAAACGGGATGAGCAAAATACGACGGCGGGTTGCTTGGGAGTGATCTGGCAGAGCCAGCAGGTCATTGGAAGCGATCAAGATGCGGGCAGTTATCGTATCTGCGGTCAACGCATCTTTCCCTTTGCGATCAACGCCTACGGCGTCCGCTCCCGTGATGCTTAACAATCGCTCCAGGCCAGTCATAGCATCGCCGCGTGAACTTAATCGCGCGTCCGGCAACGAGCAAAGTAGCTTTCCGACGAGCGGGTGCAGTCCAAAACGATCAGACAAGGCCAGCATCGTAGTAGCGGCACAATTCGATTGGCCGAGCACGGATCGCAGCATTCGCACTACGACGCCCTTACCCGCCCCGCTTTCTCCGTGGAGATAGGCGAAAACCTGCATGGACGTATCGGGTGTCATGCAATAGCCCATCCACTCCTGAAGCAGATCAATTTTCTCCAGATCGTCACCAAGCGTTTCCCGCAAAAATGCCAGCCAGAGCGGACAGGCCACACCAGGGATGTAGTCGTATGGTAGAGCAGCGAACGTAAAGAAGTCCGGTGTAGGATCAATAACCTCCGCATCACCACCGGAGCGAAAGGCGGAAACGTCCAATAGGCAATTTTGAAAGACGATCAGGTCTTTCGCTTCGGGTCCGTCCACGTCGCCGATCCAGCATGGCGGGGTAATGCCAGTGAGCAAAGTGGATTCAAGCAAGCCCTGCGTCCAATCACGCATGACGGCGGAAGTGGCAATGAGAGGTTTCGGAACCACCCCCTTCTGCGTCTCTTCCAAATATTGTTTTCCCCGACACCATCGCTGAAAAACCGCGACGATGGAATCAGGCTCTTTCTCGATGTACCGGCCCCCGGTATACGCATACGTGGACCCTCGCCATTTTCGCAGTGTCAGGTTTCCATCGTGCGTATAGCTGTCTCGAAGGAACGCCTGAGCGACAGTGGCCGGGTAATTGTTAGCTAAGGTATCCCGGTCATGAACGTCCATCCCGTGCTTGGCGGCATATTCGACCAGCCCTTCATGGGTCAGACCATACTTCACCTTCCAGGCACGCAAGTCTTTCACATGCTCCGGCGGCATGAGCATGACAACTTCGCGGCAGACCTTCTTGAGGGTCTGGAAGGTGGCGACCATCCCTTCCTTGCCGGGCCACTTCTCCACGTCGCCGTCTTTATGCTTATCGTTCTCACCGATGACAATCACCGATCGGCCCCGTACCAAATCGGCCAATATGTCCAAACCGGCAAGGTTGGACGGACGGCCAACGGCCACAAAGCCCAGGTCCATGGCGGCGGCGGTGTCGCTCATCCCTTCAACGATGATAACGGGTTCGCCATTGTCAATTAGAGCAGAACGACCCTTCAACTGACCGGCGGCTTTGAGCACATGCAGGAAGCCGAACTTCAACCGGGTCGGGGACTGCGTGCGAATACAGACGGCAGCCTTGGGATCAGAAGGATTCTCCGCAGACAGCAGGCATCCATCCGGCTTGCCGCAGACGGCACAGGGAACACCGGCGTCCATCGTGCGGACCCAGTTGTGGGCTCCCGCGCTATAACCGTGATTCCCCTCCTCATGATCCGGATTTACTTCATAAACGAGGCCATGCTTTGAGCCGGGGTAGCAGACCTTGACATCATTCTGTGATCGCAGGGAGAGGCCGATGGGCCGGGCGTCGGCATTGCGTTCGGGGATCGCCCACCATCCCTGATAGTTCTTCCCTTTCTTGAATTCAACCATCGGGGCCCAGCCGATGGCGAGCCGTGTCAGTGAGTCCGCTGATACCCCCAGGTGGTTCGCCAGATGGGCCACCATGGCGGGATAAGCGTTTCCTTGAAACTGCTCCAGTAAGTCCGCGATCTTGTTCACCGTTTTCTCTTCCTCCCGCCCCAGCTAAGCCAGGGCCAAACACCACGACCATAAATGCCGGTCAGTTGCATCTGCTGGATTCAGAACTCAAGCGGCTGATGGAGTTGAGGACAGGCTTTTTAGAAGAGCCGAGCGACGCTCTGCGATCCGACGCAGTTCACCCCCCACGGCGTCAGCAGCATCGGCAGGGTAAACGTTAACAATCCCAGCACGACCAATCGGCTGAAGGTTCAGCCGCCGGATCGCGTACTGGACCTGATGAATGGTCACGTTATGTCGTGTCGCAATCGTGCCAATTGTCGGCAAGGCGTTTAGTGTCGCGGGCATTGCATGTTCTCCGGGTTTGTGTGAGCCGCACTATGTACTAAGTAGAATTATACCACAAAAGTAGCGAAAAGTCAACCGTAACTCATTGCGCCACATAGGTTTGTAAAGGTGTAAAGGTGTAAAGGCGTAGAGATAGATTGGTAAACGCAAAGGCAAACGCACTCGCAAAACAGGTTATTCGGCTGGGAGTAAAGGAGTTATGCGAAACGCGTTTTTTAGCGGGTGGTCGCTCGCGTATAGACGGCATATGTGTAAGCGACCTTATTCATCTGCCGTAATGGCAATGCCCTTAGTCATACATCTATATCCTATTGTGTTTGTGTTTAAAGGGTATAGAGGAGCGGTAAGTAATTCAGGATAATGGCTTTGCGAGAAACGCACTCGATGTGTTTGCCCTGCGTTTTTCTCTTAAATTAGAGGTTCGAAACGCAGGCGATGTTCATCAGCGTCAAAGGTGTGAAATGGCACGCCCCAGGGGAATGATAGTCACCCGCCCCCTCCACTGATCCGCCGACACCCCCTCCTGCGCCGGCCCATAGTGGAATACATGAACTAACGCGAAAATAAATGCAATAGCCCGGTCTCGTCTTATCGGGCGGCCAACCCGAAGAAATCCCGGTCGAATGTTGGAATGAGCAGACTACTTAGGGGTATGCGGGTGCAGAAACATTCTTGGCACCGAATGGAGGCCGCACGGGATATATCAAAGTAGAAAGTCGAAGCGCCGTTTTAGTCATTGCACGCGTAAATACCTGCAACATGTTCCATCAAACGCAACGGCGGATCAGTTTTTTGGTGCGGGTTGTCTATATACCGGCGACAGCGAACTTGGGCGTTAGCGGGCTACTTAACTACTCAGGCGATTAACTCAAAGGCAGTCGAGCAACCGGGGAATAGCAGATGGCGACGGATTCAGCAGATTTTTGGGGAAAGGTAGTGGGCCTCATGATCCATCTTGTATTGATCGTGGTCATCGGTGTGGGGCTATACCTCGTGTTGGCAAATCCAATCACTTGGCAGTTGATATGCGTAGAGTTAATCGGAGCGGTCCTTGTCCTTGGACTGTTCGCAATGTTCCAGAATATTCCGGTGACGATAACGACAAACGCGATCTCTGTCTCAACCGAAAGCCCAGCATCAGCCCAATTTTTGAAGTTCGCTCCACAAGCTGAGAATAATCATGACCGTCCCGCTAATCATCGCCAAATAGCCAAAGTCCGTCACGCAAAAATCCGATACAAAAGAGGGGATCGCTAGGGGATACAAATGACCTACACACAAATTCTGGCTCGATGGGTTGGCGCAGTGATCTTTTGGGTTTCGTGTATTGGGGCGCTCCTTGAGACCATACATGTTTTGGCTGCCAACGATTTGTCCACCGGCAAGGCAATTCTGCTTGCCCCCTTCGTTGTTCTGGTGCTAGCTATTCAGGTGTGGCTGTGTACCGTCCTTGCATCTTTAGTGGTCTGGATCATTGTGGGGCCAATTGAATGGATGCTCAGACTGACGATCAAGAGGGCACGAGCCGTGTAAATCTGAGCTAGCCAGCTTTCCCCACGTCCTCCGCAACTCGTTGATTGCGGCCCGTCATCTCCTTCAGCACGTTCATACATGCTGCAATTGATTTGGCGTCCAGGCGACGGGGATGATTGTTAAAAATATCCATCAAACCGTTATCATCTATCACCCATGCCGCTTGCTGACGCGGATCAAAATCAACATAAGCGAACGGCACGACCAGGATGGGCTGTATCCACGGAACGCGAATATTTGGCGAGTCGTGCAGTTTCACTTCAAACCAGTTCCGCAGTTTAAGTGCCATCTGCTTTGCTTCTTCAAGCTGATCGGTCGGCTTCCCATTCAGCAAATACGATCCGTCCTTGGCCGTCGAGTAGATGCCCTTATGAGATTTTGTTGAAAGACAGAACACGCCACCGGGACCGACCAAAACGTGGTCAAGATCACCGCCCATTTTCAGCTTCACATTGTTGAACAAGTGCCATTCATCATCAAGGTCGCGGAGTCGCCAAGCAATGAGCGCTTCGGCTTGCCCCCCGCGTAGCCATTTCACACGCTCACGCACCAGACTATCGAGCGGTCCTCGCAACAATCTCAAGGCAATAACGCCTCCCGCAATCACGGCTCCTTCTGCCAACAGGGGAACCCAGGCGAAGGGAGATTCAACAATACGCCTTGCCCATCCAAAGCGAAGGGTAAGATCGTGGGTGAAGGCAAAGCCCGCGCACATGCCAAGCAAGGCCGACAGGATGGCGACAGCCCAAACGTTGACTGACCAGAATCGCTCGATTCGTTTCTGGGCCTGTGACTTCGCGTACTGACCTGCCTTGCCATCGCCGTATTCAATCGCCAATGTTTCTCCACCGATGAAAACGTAATTTACAACGCCAATGCCGCGTCACCGCAGTACCCAATTGCCTTCATCATCATAGTAAAAGCTTCGTTCGTACCCGCCCGAATTCCAAAGCGCATCGAAAATAGGTCGCATTACGCGAGGCACTTCCACATCGTAGCTTTCAACGATTACGTCCGGTAGTAGCGCCGTATCCCGATCAACCGGAGCGGACTCAAAGCGTGATGTATTCGGCCCGGCATCTAACCACGCACCTTTCACACCGATAAGACTGACCGTGATTAACAATGGTACAGGCACACCCAATTCGCCTAGCCCTCCTAAGTAGGATTCCACCGAAGAGACAAGTTGTCGCTCGAATCGCGCCGTGTCAATAAAGGCTTCGCCCGTGTCGGTGGCATAGAACATATTGGTATAAGCAGCTTCGACCATGCCGTTACGGAAAAACTGGCAGTAACTACTGCTATTCTGCCCTCCAGTGATCCCGGCGTAACTTACAAATCCTTCTAAGTTGTTGTGATGCCCGAACGCACCTAACTGAACGGGCGAAAGCCTCTGTATGATGGTTTGCTTGATCTTCAAAGCAATGTATGAGGTAAGGGAAAATGACGACAATGGGAAAATGTGCAGGATGGCCTTGGCACTGTTCTTTATACGCACAGGAGTTTCGCCGGCGATGATTTTGGCTAGTCGGTCGGTGCGAAATCGTTGAAGTCTCTCGCCAAGAGAACCAGAGATATCAAAAGCGGTTCGCAATTCTGCAACGTCCATTTGATATTTCCCGGCACTGTTTCGGGTGAAGAATCGAGAACTGTTTTTGAACGTGACCATGTGCGGTGCAGCAAAACTCCGCGGAATTCGAATGACCAGCACAGGGCCAGACGGAAAGCCTGACACCGACTGAATCTGAACCCCAATTATGCGAGGTTCAATGCCATCCCTGATAACACCCTCAAGTCGAAGCTTCTCCGCATCAAGATCAGCCACGTTTAATCCAGGCACGTTCGCGGGCACGCCCCCAACCTCTGACACGCCGAACACGATATCCCCACCCGTTGAGTTGGAGAAAGATGACACGTCCGCCAAGAATTCCTTCTTCTCTTCATCCTTGCCGCCCGGCAGCGTCAACTTGTAATCGAGTGATCGCCCCTCCGGCACTTTGTTCGCCAGTAGAGCATCGATGTCAGTCTTAGCGATGCTGTCTAATGCTTTGGGAATCATATCCAGCATTGTACTTCTGCGCTGATCGCCCGCGAGTACTGAGGTGTAAAGGTTGTAAAGGCCAAAATCCTGAAACGTGGCGAACGACTAGAGCAGGTACGGGAGTCTCAGACCCGAAAGTGAAAGGGTACTACCCCCCGGCAGGGCAACCGCATTCTCCGCCGGTCCATGTGGGCGATCTGCATTGGCGATTTGAAAACCAGGATCGCTCGTCAGGCGCTCAGGCATCTTTTCAGGACTTACAGGAGAATGCGGTTACCCTGTACCCCCCGGCCCCTCACCTATACGCAGTGACGCGATACGATAGCTTCGCGGTACAGTAACGGCATGGCGGCATCGTGCCATGTGGCGTGCATTCCCCCAGGAGGGCGAGAAGCAAATGGGGGTGGTCGGTGTGTGGCGTTCACGCTGATGCGAGTGTCACATCGACCGCGTAAACGCAACGTATATTGCGATTCAAGTAAAATACAACTACAAATTTGCTTCTCTCCAATTTGTGTTGCATATCTCCCTCACTTGCCCGAATGGTTCGGGTGACTTAGCGGAGAACGAACATGAGTAAGCACGACTTAGCTTTCGGATTCAAGGAATTGCAGCGGGCGATGCACGCCACGAATAAACGCGGGGGATTAACTCAGCGTTCTACCCCGGAGGAGTATCAGAACTGGGAATCATGGAATGCCCTGATGACCGAAATGCTGCACACCTTTCAAGATATTCTCGCGGAACATCGACCAATCAATGACGAAGATGCCGGTACAACCGACAATGATTTCACAACAGCGGAACTAATAGACCGCTCTGGCAATGACGGGCATCCCTTTGTTGAACCGCTGCTATGCGGGGCGGAACGCCTTGGCATTATCAAGCGGATGGGGGCGGATGTCTGGACGGTGCTTGAATATGATGAGGACACGATATACCACAATACCGATCTTTTAAGGGAGTGCCGCGCCCTCGCAACGTCGTCCGCCCGTAAACTGACCTATCGGGCAGCAGCTTAATTCGCCCGCCTGACCATCCTGTGCGAATCGGCCCGCCTTGTACCGGCGGGTCTTTTTATTTGCCGAACGAGAAATTACCCGGTAGGGATTAGACACATGGAAAACCCCAAACGCCTATTGACCGAAAAACAATTTGCAGAGCGGGCCAGCGTCGATCCTCGGACGATCCGCAAGCTGATCGACCAAGGCCGTCTGGATGCGGAGGACTTTGGCACGGGTAAGCATCGCCATTATCGGATCGCCGAAGACGCCAAGGTGCGGCCCCTTACGACACCAGCCGCATCTGTCCCGGTTGTAACTTCCCGGCGACGGCATTTGGTGTCGTCCGGCCCGGTTTCTTTTTTGGGATAGGCCATCATGATGGCGCGCACTTCCCTGCTCGCGCGTCAAGGTGTGCCGGTCGTTCCATCTCTCACGCCTGTACTCATTCAATAACTCCCTCGCGCCACCAATCCCGCGACGATTCACATTGCCTTGCCCGGTTGCTGGTGTACCTTGAACGGTGCCGCATTGTTTTTACGGAGTGAACGAATGGGACCGCTGTTTCTTGTAGACGTGGTTAACAATCACACCTGCCGACTCAGGAGGGAACTGGGGCTAGACCCAATGGCTGAATATGTACAGTCGGACCCGCCGGAGACGGTGCTATTAACGTCAAGGGATGCCGCTGCATTGTTGGCAGTGTGCGAGAAAACGCTTTGGACTCTTCGGGAAGATGGTAAGATAGCTGCGGTTCAACTGGGGCGGGCCATCCGCTATAGCAAGCGTGATTTGCTGGCGTTCATCGAGCAGTCAAGTGCGGCAAAGTAAATCTCGCGTGAGATCGTAAAAGGTGGATAAGCAATGGCAACGATCGGTGACGATGCAAACGGACGCAAGCGAATTCTGTTTGTCGCAGGTGACGGAAAGCGGCGAACGATCAGGGTGGGCAAGGCTACGACAAAACAGGCAGAGACGTTTAAGGTTCGGATTGAACGTTTAATTTCAGCGAGCATCACAGGCAGCGTGGATGATGAAACCTCGCGTTGGGTTGCAGGGCTTGACGACACGATCCATGCTCGGTTGGCCGCAGTGGGCCTTGTGAAGGCACGTAACGGGGAACGCGATGCGCTGGGTCCATTCATTGACTCCTACATTGACAGCCGCCCGGAATTGAAGGCCCGCACACTAACAAACCTGAAGCAAGTCCGCCGTTGGCTCGTAGACCATTTCCATGAAAATCACGACATGCGGCAAATCACAACGGGTGATGCCGAGGCATGGCGGCTGTTCATGTTAAAGGGCGGATTGGGGGCGAATACCGTTCGACGCCACATTGGGCGTGCAAGGCAACTGTATAAAGCCGCGATGCGGCGGGGATTTGTAGAGGGGCCAAATCCGTTCGATGGGATGTCGGCTACTGTGCGATCAGACAAAAGCCGCCAATTCTTCGTGACACGGGCGATGACGGACAAGGTGGTTGATGCGTGCCCGGACGCACAATGGAAATTGATGGTGGTTTTGAGTCGCTATGGGGGCTTGCGATGCCCGTCTGAGCATTTGGCACTGACATGGAGCGATATCAATTGGGAACAGAATCGCATCCGGGTGCCATCACCGAAGACTGAACATATTGAAGGGAAAGATTGTCGGTTCATTCCGCTCTTCCCCGAACTACGTCAACATCTCCTAGACGTATACGCGGCGGCTGAAGAGGGAAGCACTTTTGTCATTAGCCGTTACCGCGACGGTGGCACCAATTTGCGCACACAGTTTACCCGCATCATTCGCAAGGCAGGGCTAATCCCCTGGCCGAAGCCCTGGCACAACTTGCGATCCACCCGGCAGACTGAGCTTGCCGAGCAATACCCGATCCATGTTGTTTGTGCGTGGATCGGCAACTCGCGAGCAGTGGCACAGGAACACTATTTACAACTCACCGACGCCCATTTTTCACAGGCGGCACAATGCAGCACAGTCGGCGGTGGTACACATTCAGGAAAGCCCGACAACACCGAGGCTGCTGTCCATTCAAAAGCGGCACAGAATCCGGCACAGTATGCAGCGGAATCGGCTCGTATGGCGAAGGAAGCCATTGCGGTGGAGGTTCGAAATATGCCGATTTTACCGAGGGATTCTGCATCTTACGAACTAGTACAAACTGGGGGATACCCGCGACAGGATTCGAACCTGTGACCTCCGGTTTAGGAAACCAGCGCTCTATCCAACTGAGCTACGCGGGCGCGTATGGATAAGTGTAGACGGTATCTACGGTTTGAGCAGCGATCAAGTCGAAGCCGCGGGGAAAAATGTGTAAGGCATTGCACGGATTCGGCATCGCTGCGCTTCGTCCATCAGCTTGCTTCTGATACTTTCTGCGGATGCTTCATTACTTCAAATTTCGTCAGGATCTGTTTGCACCGCAGCCGGGAAAGGATGTTTACGTTAAGCGCGGGGCCGGGCGGGGGTGGCCGGAAGAATGTCCGCCGGTCCGGTCGGCGAATGCGTTTGGGTTTGATCTGCTGGCGAACTTTGATGTGACCTTTGTCCAGAGCCGCGGGGCGTGGCGTGTAGTGAAGGACACGGTGATCGAGAGCGATTTTCATTACGCGGCGGCGGATGATTCACCGGGGTCGCCGCTGATGCAGCAATATGCATGGTTCTGGGAAAAGGGGCAGAAGCTGCCGCATGTGATTTCGGACAATGTTTATGCGGCGATTCGAAATCAGGTGAAGATCAGCAGCTTTTTGTTCTTGAAGACCGATCCGAATGAACTTTTGCTGATGGCTCCCGTGCCCAACCTGCAGCGGCCTTGGCAGGCAATGAACGCGGTAATCGAAACGGATTGGTATCCGGCGAGTTATCCGTGGCATTGTGTAATTGAACTCAGCCCGAAGGAAAAACGGATATCCATCAAGAAGGGGGAGCCGCTTTGCAGGGTTATTCCAGTTCGGCGTGATACGTACTTTGCTCAGGAGATGTCGCCACAAAGCTTCGATGATTTTTTTGTGCGCGGACAGCAATGGCTCGCAACGCATGGAACGTTTGAACATGAAGGGGTGGCAGACATCACGCGCACTTATGTGCGGCAGCAGGTGAAGTCGAAGTTTGTGGTAATGACCTGATACAATCCGCACATGATTCGCATCCGAGAAATTGTCGATCCAGAACTGAAACGACGGATTGTCGAGAAACTGGCGGAGCAGCGCGGTATGTCACCGGCGGCAGTGCCGGAATGGTTTGAACTGGATGACGCCGATTTTGTGGATTTGCTGAATGAATTGAAGGGGGATGGGGATTTGGATCGCATTGATGATTAGCAATCCGTAGCAAAAGTCCCGTGCGACACCCCGAGCGGCTTTTTTCAGACTTCAGACTCCCTTCTTTGACCTTTGCGCCTGTCGATTTTACCCTTGTTGAACAATGAACGACGCCGCCTTTCAGAAGTGCATCAATCCTGCTTGCGGCCGGACTTATTCGGTGGAGGAAGTGCTCGTCGCCTGCAGCGCCTGCGGCAGCCTTCTGGACATCAAATATGACTGGTCTCGCCTGCCTGTGCCAAAATCGCTCAGCTATTTCGAACATCGCTGGAGCACCAAGGGAACTGAAACGGAGGGAAAAATTGATTTCTCCGGTGTGTGGCGCTTTCGAGAGCTTTTTCCGTTTTATCGCACCGAAGCGGATATTGTCACCATTGGTGAAGGGCGCACTACGCTGCAAACCGGCGATCTGCTGGCGCGGCAGATGGGGATGAAGCCCGGAAAGCTGCTGTTGCAATATGAAGGGCTGAATCCATCGGGGAGTTTTAAGGACAATGGGATGACCGCCGCGTTTACCCATGCGCGGATGGTGGGAGCGAAGCGGGTGGCGTGCGCATCCACAGGCAACACCAGCGCGAGCCTGGCCATGTTCGCCTCGCTGGCGGAGATGGAGGGCATCGTCTTCATCGGGTCGGGCAAGATCAGCTTCGGGAAGCTGTCGCAGGCGCTGGATTATGGCGCAAAAACGCTTCAGATTCAGGGGGATTTTGACGCATGCCTCCGGCGAATCCGGCAGATCGCGCTCAACCCGCAGATGGGCATCTATCTGATGAACAGCGTGAACCCTTTCCGGCTGGAGGGACAAAAGAGCATCATGCTGCGCATCCTGGAAGCCCGCGACTGGGAAGCGCCGGACTGGATCATCGTTCCCGGCGGAAATCTCGGAAACTGTTCGGCCTTTGGCAAGGCGTTCATGGAATTAAAAGAGCTGGGGCTGATCAAAAAGATCCCGCGGCTGGCGGTCATCAACGCCGCGGGCGCGAATACCCTGCATGAGTTGTTCAATAATCAAAAGCTTTGCTGGGCCGATGGAAAGTTTGATTCAACCGTGATCCAGAAGCATTACGCGACATTGGATGAGATCAATTATTCGCCGCACACCATCGCCAGTGCGATTGAGATCAGCCGGCCGGTGAATTTGCCTAAGGCGCTGCGCGCCTTATGCGATATGAACGGCGTGGTTCGTGAAGTGACCGATGATGAAATTCTGGAGCATCGCGCGATGGTGGCGCGGTGGGGATTCGGCTGCGAACCCGCCAGCGCGGCCAGTATTGCCGGCCTGCGGAAATTGCTGGACGAGCAGATTATCTCGCCAGGCGAAACAGTGGTGTGCATCCTGACAGGCCATGAGTTGAAAGATCCAAACGCAACGGTGAAGTATCACACGGGCGTGGATATGAAAAGCGTGCAGGACCTCGCCCCGCGAGAGGAGCCGCATGGAAGGCTTTCAAATCGGCCAATTCCGGTAGCGGATGATTTGGATGCGATTATGAAGGCGCTTGGCATAAACTCTCCTGTATAACCGGCGGCGGCATGGCGAATATGACAAAGTCAGGCACGCCGGCTCGAAGGTATTTCTCCGCGGCTTCACGATTGGCTTTTGCAGTGAGCATGCATTCAACGCCACAATGAATTCCCAAAGATAGAAAGACCCCATGACCAAACTAGCAATCACCGGAGCCTGCGGCCGCATGGGTGCCCGTCTTGTTGCGCTGGCGAGGCAGGATAAGGAGTTTGATCTTGTGGCGGCGATCGATCGGCCGGATTCATCGCACCAGGCGAAAGACGCCGGCGAAGTCGCCGGTATTGGCGCGATTGGGTTGCCGATCAGCTTCGATATGAAGCCGACGCCAAATGTGTTGATCGATTTTACAGCCCCCGCCGCCATGCGGCATTGGTTGAAGACCTGTCGCGATCGGGGAATTGCAATGCTGATTGGCACGACCGGTTTGCAAGCGCCGATCAGGCGGCGATCGATCGGGCGGCGGAGGATATTGCGATCATTCAGGCCCCGAATATGAGTCTGGGAGTGAACCTGCTTTTCAAAGTCGCCGCCGAGGTCGCAAAGCTGCTGGGAGATGATTACGACATTGAAATTGTTGAAGGGCATCATCGATTTAAAAAAGATGCGCCCAGCGGGACAGCGATGGGGATCGCCGAGGCAATTTTAAAATCTACCGGCAAGACGAAGGAATCACTGGTCTTTGACCGGCATGGGGATGATGTCGTCCGCAAGCGCGGCGACATCGGGATGCACGCGCTGCGAATCGGCGATGAAGTAGGCCGCCATACGGCTTACTTCGCGGCGCTGGGCGAGCGGCTGGAACTCACGCATGTAGCGACAAATCGGGATACGTTTGTTCATGGCGCGCTGCGGGCCGCCAAATGGCTCGCGAAGCAGAAGCCCGGACGATATACAATCGCGGACGTGCTGGGGTTGTAGCCCGTTTTGATTCTTTAAGACACACCGGCAGGCACGCGCACCTCGCCACCATAAACAGCCAATTTTAAAATGATCCGCTGCCGGATTTCACGCTCGCATCGCGCATAAAAATATTAACAATGCCATTTTAGGTCGGCGTGGTGCTCGTTTTCCCTGCGGCACAGTCGGGCGCCGGCTAAATATTAAAGCGCATATCCCTTCTGGAGGACACTTATGTTCTGGTCTATCCGCAAGCGCGCAGGCGAGCCTGTTGTCTCGGCGATTCTGCCTGTCATTGAGCGCATGGAGCAGCGCCGGCTGCTTGCCGCCACAGGAGCGAATGTTGAACCGCACAACGGCGTTTTAAAAATCGCGGGCACCGCCGCCGACGACCAGATCACGCTTTCCTTTGACGACACCACTCAAAGCATCTTCCTTGGATTCGACGGCGACTCCAATAACTACGCGCTGAACACCGTCAACAAGATCATCATCAGCGGCGGAGCCGGACAGGATCAGATCATCGTCGATCCGACCCTTCAACCCCTGGGCGTTCCGGTTTCAATCAACGGCGGCGCGGGAGATGACAGCATCGTCGGCGGCGCAGGCAATGACACGCTGCTCGGCGGCGCCGGCAATGACACAATCGCCGGTGGAGACGGAAATGATTCGATCAACGCCGGCGCAGGCGATGATTCCGTCAATGCTGATGCCGGCAACGACACGGTCAACGGCGGCGCCGGCAGCGACTTCATCGACGCCGGTGACGGCAGCGACAGCGTGCTCGGCGGCGCAGGCGATGATTCAATTCAAGGCGACGATAACGCCGACCCGTCATTTTCAAATACGCTCAACGGCGGCGCCGGCAACGACCAGCTCGCCGGTGGCAGCGGCGATGATGTTCTCATTGGCGGCGCCGGCGCGGATACCATCGACGGTGGAGACGGTAATGATTTCGTCAACGCCGGAGCCGGCGCGGATTCGGTGACCGGAGGCGCCGGTGACGACACGCTCTTTGGCGGCGCCGGTAATGACACGCTTGACGGCGGTGATGGCAACGACGCCATCAGCGGTCAGGCCGGCGCGGATCTGGAAACCGGCGATGCCGGGAATGACACCATCCTCGGTGGGGCCGGAAACGACAGCATGGACGGCGGCGACGGAAGCGACGCCATGGACGGCAACGCCGGCAACGATCTGCTCCTCGGTGATGCGAACATTGCCGCCCCTTCAGCTTCCGGCAATGACGACACCATCTTCGGTGGTGCGGGAAATGACAGCATCGACGGCGGTGTCGGCAACGATGGCCTCCAAGGCGACGCCGGCAACGACTCCATCACCGGCGACAGCGGCAATGACGAGCTCATCGGCAACGCCGGCAATGACTCTCTCGACGGCGGCGATGGCAGCGACTTTATCGAAGGCGACGCCGGAAAAGATTCGCTCCTCGGTGATTCAGGCGACCCGGCCGCCGTCGGTGATGACACCCTGGAAGGCGGAGCAGGCGCTGATCTGGTCCAGGGCGATGCCGGCAATGACTCCATCGACGGCGGCGCCGGCAATGATTCGCTCGACGGCGGCAGCGGTGACGACAGCCTCGCCGGTGATGCCGGAGCCGACTCGATCACAGGCGACGCGGGCGCAGACAGCATCGACGGCGGTGCCGGCAATGATAACCTCGACGGCGGCGACGGAATCGACACGATCAACGGCGGACCAGGAAAAGACATCTTCGCCGCCGATGACAACGGCGACCTCATCACCGATCCCACGCAAAACGATCCTTTCGGAAACTAACCGCACGCGTACACTTGAAGAGAAAAACGCCCACGAAGGGACACGAAGGAGCACAAAGAAGAAAATCCAGAAAGCGCGATTGACCAAAAAGGATTCGGTTCAGTCAAAAAGTTTTGACTCGCGCACAAACGCCAGGACCCAAAGATCAAAAAAAGAAAATTATCCTCCCGGCCCCCCAGCGTCTCAGCGCGAGTCACTCTTCTCTTATTCGTGCCCCCTTCGTGTCCCTTCGTGGGAAATCTCTTATTCTGTACACATGAATCCCACCCAAAAGGACATCCATGCCCATTCATCTCCTCGCCGGTAAGCATGCCCCTGCGGACATGCTGATCAATGTCGCCGCTCTGGAACGCGCCTACTACGATCGCAAGCCCGACCTGGCCGATATGCGGCAGCTCGTCAGCTTCGGCACCAGCGGCCATCGCGGCACGCCGGCGGATAATACATTCACTGAATCTCACATCCTGGCCATCACGCAGGCGATCGTTGACTATCGGCGATTCAAAGGGATCAATGGGCCGCTCTACATGGGCAAGGATACCCATGCGCTCTCGGCTCCAGCGCAGCGCACGGCGCTGGAGGTTCTGGCGGCGAATCAGGTTCCTGTGCATATCGCGATCGGTGATGGATTCACACCGACGCCGGTGATTTCGTGGTCGATCCTGGCGTACAACCGAGGCCGCAAGAATGATTTTTCGGATGGGATTGTCATCACGCCTTCGCATAATCCGCCGGCAGACGGCGGGTTTAAGTATAACCCGCCCAACGGAGGACCAGCCGACACGGATATCACGAGCTGGATTCAGGATCGGGCGAACGCGCTTCTTAAAGACGGCAATCAAAACGTGAAGCGAATCGCCTATGGCTCGGCCATCAAGGCGGCGACGACGATCCAATATGATTTTATAACGCCATACGTGAATGACCTGGGCAGCGTGATTGATCTGCCGACGATCGCCGCGGCAGGTGTGAAGATCGGTGTTGACCCGCTCGGCGGCGCATCGCTCCCATATTGGGAGCCGATCGCGGCGATGTACGGGCTCGACCTCACCCTCGTGAATAAGAAGATCGACCCGACATTCAGTTTCATGCCGGTCGATCACGACGGCAAAATTCGGATGGACTGCTCAAGCCCTTATGCGATGGCCGACCTGGTGAAGCTGAAGGACCAGTATCGAATCGCGTTCGGCAATGATCCGGATTCCGATCGCCACGGCATCGTCACGCCCAGCGCGGGACTGATGAATCCAAATCATTACCTGGCCGTCGCGATCAATTATTTACTGACGCATCGGCCGCATTGGCCCCGCAAATCAGCGGTAGGGAAAACACTGGTCAGCAGCAGCATGATCGATCGCGTGGTGGGGCGCCTGGCGCGGACGCTGGCGGAAGTGCCGGTTGGGTTCAAATGGTTCGCCGACGGTTTGTTCAACGGCTCCTACTGCTTCGGCGGAGAAGAAAGCGCCGGCGCGAGCTTCCTGAAAATGGACGGGACTGTCTGGACAACCGACAAGGACGGCATCATTCTGAATCTTCTCGCCGCCGAGATCACCGCTCGCACCGGCAAAGATCCTGGCCAGCATTATCAGGAGCTTACGCTGGAATTCGGCGAGCCCAGATACACCAGGATCGACGCTCCCGCCACGCCGGAGCAGAAGGCCGGATTCAAGAAGCTCACACCTGAAGCGGTCACCGCAACCGAACTGGCCGGCGAACCAATCATCGCCAAATTGACCAAAGCCCCCGGCAACGGCGCCCCGATCGGTGGCCTCAAAGTCGTCACCGCCAGCGGCTGGTTTGCGGCAAGGCCTTCGGGGACAGAGAACATCTACAAGATTTACGCCGAGAGCTTTAAGAGCGAAGCTCATCTGCAGGCGATTGTGGATGAAGCGCAAAAAGTAGTGGCAAGAGCGCTGGGCGGGTGATGCGAAGCAGAGCACCATATAGCCAGGGACGATTAAAATATTCGCTTGCGCCCTTGGCGTGGCGTCTTTCTTCGCGCTTAATTCTCACTTCTCAGAACCCATTCATTCATCAACAGGAAATGAGACGCGAAAATGACCGCCACTAATGCTTCCGATATCTGGACAAGGTTTAAGAAATATCTCTGCGGCGTGCACGCCGTCGGCTTGACGCTGGACGTCAGCCGCATGAATTTTTCCGAGGCGTGGCTGGCCGGGATGGAAGGCCCGATGCAGAAGGCGTTTGCGGCGATGGACGCGCTGGAGAAAGGTGCGATCGCCAACCCCGATGAGAACCGGATGGTGGGGCATTATTGGCTGCGCGCGCCGGAACTGGCGCCAAAGCCCGAGATCACTAAAGAGATTCGCGACACGGTGCAGGCGATCAAGCAGTTCGCCGCCGACATCCACGGGGGAAAAATAAAGTCGCCATCCGGGCGGACGTTTACGCGCGTGTTATCGATCGGGATTGGCGGATCAGCGCTGGGCCCGGAGTTTGTCGCCGATGCGCTGGGGCAGCCGATGACAGACAAGATGTACATTCATTTCATCGACAACACCGACCCGGATGGGATTGCCCGAGTGCTGGCAACGCTGGAAGGGGAACTGCCCGAGACGCTGGTGATTGTCGAAACCAAGAGCGGCGGCACACCGGAAACGCGCAATGGGATGCTTGTGGTTTCCGAGGAATACAAAAAAGCGGGCCTCGACTTCGCCCGCCACGCGGTGGCGGTGACCATGTTCGGATCCAGGATGGACGAAGTGGCGATCAAGGGGAAATGGCTGGCGCGCTTTCCCATGTTCGACTGGATCGGTGGAAGGACAAGCGAATTGTCCGCCGTCGGGTTGCTGCCGGCGGCGCTGCAGGGGATCGATATCGACGCGATGCTATCGGGCGCGGCGGCGATGGACTTGGCGACGCGCATTCATGACACACGGAAAAACCCCGCCGCCATGCTCGCGCTGATGTGGCATCATGCCACCGGCGGCAAGGGTCTGAAGGACATGGTCGTTCTTCCGTATAAGGATCGGTTGTTGCTCTTCAGCCGATACCTGCAGCAGCTTGTCATGGAATCGCTGGGGAAGCGGTCGGATCTTGATGGGAAACGTGTGGATCAGGGAATCGCTGTTTATGGCAACAAAGGATCGACCGATCAACACGCTTATGTGCAACAGCTCCGCGACGGTGTGAATAATTTCTTCGCGACGTTCGTCCGCGTCTTAAAAGATGGCGGCAGCGCGATGGAAGCGGAGCCGGGAGCAACCAGCGGTGATTTTCTTCACGGTTTTCTGCTGGGGACGCGTGAAGCGCTCGCCGGGAATGATCGCGAGTCGATGACGATAACTGTGAATGAAGTTGATGCGCGTACGGTCGGCGCTTTGATCGCGCTGTTTGAGCGTGCGGTCGGCTTCTACGCTTCTCTGGTGAATATTAACGCTTATAACCAGCCAGGCGTGGAGGCGGGAAAGAAGGCGGCCGCGACGGTGCTGGATCTGCAGGGGAAGGTGATGGGCGCGTTGTCGGCCCAGCCGCAGACGGCTGAAGAGATCGCGGGGAAAATTGGGAAGGCGGATAGTATTGAAACGGTCTATCTGCTGCTCGAACATCTGAGTGCTAACGGAAGGGTCGGTGTTTCAGGGACCGCCGACGGGACGGCGACGCGGTTTCAGAAGAAGTGATTGGCTCTGATCTATACCGCAGGCGTGCGGGTTTACGGTCAGTGCGATACCACATACATAAACACATCCACGCCCAGTTTCAGCGCATCGTCATCGGCATATCCCTTGTTGTATGCGCGTGGCAACTGCTCCCATCCTGCGCTCATGCTGAGCGGTGAATAGATTACGGGGTATTGTCCGTCCACCTCGATCGCCTCGATCTGCGGTGTATTCACGCCGGGATAGATCTGCTGGGCAAGCGGCGCCAGTTGCACATGACTTTCGTCGAAAATGTATTTGAACATCGGACCATCCGGTGGAAGGGCCTTGAGCTCTTTTTCCGGATAAATCGCCTTGATTTCTCTGCGAAACGCGGCGTCGAATTCGCTGGATCCGATGGCGTCGTCAACGATCAGGGTTCCGCCGTGATCGAGATATTCGCGAAGACGTTTGCGGGTGGGTTCGCCGAATTGGAAATCTCGCTGGCCGATGAGCAGCAGAATGGGGAAGCTGAAGATGTCGCTCTTTTCAGGGTCGACCGGAACGCGCTTGAACTGAACGTGGAGGGTGGTGGATTGGTCGATGGTTTTGAGAAGGTTGGGCACACCGTGCGGCGTGGGATCCCAGTCGCCATTGTGGACGATCTGGCCAAGCACCAGTTGATCGCGCGTGGCGTCGGTTGCCTGGTGATAGACTTTCTGATGATCGAAAAAGCGGCCATACTGATATTCCGCCAGGCAGTAGGTAACGATGTTTGAGCCGAGCTTGAGAGCATCGGATTGATCGTAGAGCGTGCCGCCTTCGATGGGGTTGGTGTCGGCGTTCCAGCCGCAGGAAAGATCGATGGGGGAGAAGATCACGGCGGCTCGTGTGCCGATGTTAATCGTTTCCAGATAAGGCGGAATGGTCTTCCAATCTTCGCTGCCTTTGCGCACGCGCAGTCTGCCGCGATCTTGTAATAGCTTGAGTAAAGCGGATGGTCGGTGGGGATGGGCGCGAGTTCGCGATCGGGGAAAATACGGGCGATCTGTTCCTTGAAGCTTTGGTTAAATTCCGGCCGGCCGCAGTTGCTGTGGACGACCCATGTGCCGCCGTCGAGAAGATATTGGCGGAGTTTGGCGATGGTGGCGTCGTCAAATTCGGGAATGGGCTTCCACCCTGTGAAGTAGATAATTGGCAGCTCGGTGGGATCGTAGCTGAACCTGGCGAAATTGGTGTCGACATAGCGATAGCGCTGACCGAGTTGGCTGTTGGTGAAGTCGACCCATTTTTCGATGTCGATGATGGTCGTTTCCCAGTTGCGGCCGGATTTTTTTAACGCAGCCTGAGGAAACGTGATATTGCCCACGAGCGCAGGCGGAGAAGGCTCTCGTTTTTTTTCGCTGCGGCGGAGGGGCGTTGCGGGAAGGGGGAGAGGCGGCATTCCTTCGCCGGCATTGCGACGCTGGGGAGCGGCGCGGGGGGCGATATTGGCTTTGGGGTTTTGAAATTCATCGGCTGACGCGGGGAGCGCGGCGAGCAGCACGAAGGTCAAAAGCCAAAGGCGATGGGATCGTGGCATGATGGCTCCAATGACACCCGATGATTTATACCATGACTAATGGGGATTTATTGTCCTAAGCGCGTATTTTGACCAGCAATATTGAAGGGGTTCGGTGATATCGGGCGTACTTTGACACGCTGCGGAATAATGGCGTGCTGAAGCATGCCCTGCCAATGACCGGCGAGGTGTACGCTTAATCGTGGGACAGACGGTGTTGTAATAGCGTCATCACTGCGGCTTCTTCGGGTTTTAGCTGGTGCAGGGATCGCTTAAGCTTTTGCTCGATGCGGTTTTTCAGGGCCTTGGCCAGGCCGCCTTCCATGTAGGTGTCGATCACCATCGGGTGGATGTAACACTTGCGGCAGACGGCCTTGGTGTTGCCGAGTTTCTTGGCGACGGATTCTATCGCGGCGACTACGTTCCGCTTGGCCTGGGTTTGGGAATCGAACCTTTCGAATTCCTGTAGCGCCATCGCCGCCAGGACTGTGCCGGCCCAGGTGCGGAAATCCTTGGCGGTGAAGTCCTGGCCGGTGATTCCCTGCAGATAGGCGTTGACGTCGGAAGAAGTGATGTCGTGGTGGGAACCGTCCTGGTCGATGTATTCGAATAGTTCCTGCTCGGGAAGGTCCTGGCATTTTCGGACGATCTGCGCCAGGCGTTTGTCTTCGATGTCGATGGCATGTTTTACACCGCTCTTGCCGCGGAATTCGAAGTGGATTTTGGAGCCGTGGACATCGACGTGTTTGTTCTGGATGGTGGTCAGGCCAAAGGATTTGTTGCTCCGGGCATATTCTTCATTGCCGACGCGGATGAGCGTGCTTTCGAGGAGCCTGACGATGGTGGCGAGAACTTTTTCGCGGGACAAGCCGGGCTTGCGCAAATCGCGGCGGACATGGGCGCGGATCTTTGGCAGCGCTTTGCCGAAGGCGATCATGCGGCCATATTTGCTTTCATCGCGAACCTGCCGCCATTTCGGGTGATATCGATATTGTGTGCGTCCGCGGGCGTCTTTGCCGCCGGCCTGAATGTGGCCGCGGGGTGAGGAGCAGATCCATACATCCGTCCAGGCGGGAGGAATGGCGAGGGACTTGATGCGCGCGAGTTCTCCATCGCTTTTGATTTGCTTGCCGTTCGAGTCGAAGTATTGGAACGTTGAACCAACCTTGCGGCGATGAATACCGGGACGCTCGATTGACACGTAGATCAGGCCGGCTTCCTGTGCGGACTCTATCGGATTTGGGGTAGCGGTGGAGGAAGCGGCGTTTTTTTTAGCCATGAAAGGTGCATTTCCCAAAAAGTTCGCCTCGATCTGCCGGCGACTGATTGCAGGGTCTCGTTATTCCTGGTGGCTGCGGTTTCATTGGTGCACCGGGTGAACGGCGGTTGCAGCGTGCTGTTTCAAAATCGCGAACACCTCCCTTACCGATGGAATTAGGACTGGGCAGCAGCCTATTTCGCTAATGCAAGCAATTCACCTGAAAGCCTGCGGGTTACGAGTCACGCATTCACGACTTCTCCGCCGTTGGGATGAAGCATCTGGCCGGTCATATAAGATGAATCATCCGAGGCCAGGAACACGTAGCAAGGGGCCACTTCCGCAGGTTCGCCGGGCCGCTTCAGGGGGACATCCGCGCCGAATGTTTCGACTTTTTCTTTTGGAAACGTTGATGTAATCAGCGGCGTCCAGATCGGGCCGGGCGCTACACCATTCACGCGAATCTTTTTCCCGGCCAGGTTTTCCGCCAGGCTGCGGGTGAAGGCGACGATGGCGCCTTTGGTGCTGGAGTAGTCAAGCAGCCCGCCGCTTCCACGGTAGGCGGTGACGCTGGCGGTATTTATGATGGTGGCCCCTTGCTTCAAATGCGGCAGCGCGGCCTTCACCATGAAGAACTGCGCGAAAATATTGGTGCGGAAGGTGCGCTCAAGCTGATAGGCGCTGATCTGCGTGATTTCTTTTTGCGGGTGCTGCTCGGCAGCGTTATTTACCAGGATATCGAGCCGGCCGAATTCCTTATACGCCTGCTCGACCGCTTCCATGCAAAATTGTTCATCGCCGATGTCTCCAGAGATGGTGATGCAGCTTCGGCCTTCCGCTTCGATCAGTTGCTTGGTTTCTTCCGCATCTTTGTGTTCGTTGAGATAGACGATTGCGACATCCGCGCCTTCTTTGGCAAAGTCGATCGCAACGGCGCGGCCGATGCCGCTGTCGCCGCCGGTGATAATGGCGGCTCGGCCTTCGAGTTTTCCGGCAGCACGATATTCCATTTTTTTGGCTTTGGGGCGCGGCGTCATCTCGCTTTCCATGCCGGGTCGCTGCGATTGCTCCTGTGCCGGGCGGGTTTTGGCGCTGCTTCCATTGGAACTTTTTCCGTGGCTTCTTGCCATGATGGTTCTCCTTGAGTTCGCGGTGTCGTGGTAAGCGTGTGGTTTTTTGGGGTCAATCCGACGATTTGCCGCGAGTTCATCGCCGCCTTTCGCCGGTTTGGGCAAGTCGTGCAACGAACGTGCCATGATTTGCTAAGGAAAAGTTGGGTTCACCCCTCGCGCATTGTCCGCTACATTCCCCAATTACTGTTTATGAATCGCTGAACTCGCCTGATGTCATCCAGGGATGGAAGTAAAACAATGCCAAATCGAAATGCGAAATTGAAAGGGAACCCAAAGCCCCGAGCCGCGCGTACACAACATAAAGCCAAAGTTCCGGCGAGCGCGGTGGATGCTGTTGCCGCCAAGGAATATCCGCGGCCAATGCTGCAGCGATCCCAATGGACCAGTCTCAACGGCCAGTGGGATTTCGCGATCGACAAAGACGCGCTGCTTCATTATCCGCGCGAAGTGCAATGGGAACAGACGATCACCGTTCCGTTCAGCCCGGAAACTCCGGCGAGCGGGATCGGGGATACGGGATTTTATAATGCGGTGTGGTATCGCCGAACGTTTGTGACCCCGGAGATTGGAGAGGATGACCGGGTCATTCTTCATTTTGGCGCGGTGGATGATGAAGCGGAAGTATGGGTCAACGATCAGCTCGCCACGCGGCATGAGGGGGGCTACACGCCTTTCAAGGCGGACATCACCGATTTATTGACAGGCGAAGATGAGCAGACGCTGGTTGTGTGCGCGCGGGATGATTCGCAGGACCTGGCCAAGCCGCGCGGGAAGCAGGATTGGCTGCTGGATGCGCATTCCATCTGGTATCCAAGAACGACAGGGATTTGGCAGACGGTGTGGCTGGAGATCATTCCGGCCACGCATGTGGAATACATTCGATGGACGCCGCGCTTTGAGGAATGGCAGATCCAACTGGATGCACAGATGGTGGGGCGGCGGCAGGAAGGGTTGAAACTTCGCGTTAAACTGAGTTGCAAGGGGGTAAGGGGAGGGCAGGTGCTGGTGGATGATATTTATGCTGTTGGGGCGGATCAGCATGTCTCGCGAAAAATTCTTTTGCCTGATCCGGGGATTGATGATGCGCGCAATGCGCTGTTCTGGTGGCCGCATGCGCCGAACCTGATCGATGCGGAACTGACGCTGCTCGGGCCGGCCGGGGAAGTAATCGATACCGTCACCAGCTACACCGCGATGCGCGGCGTCGCGATCATCGGCGACCGGTTCTTTCTGAATGGCCGGCCTTTCAAATTGCAACTGGTGCTTGACCAGGGATATTGGCCCCAGACCGGGCTTAGCGCGCCGGATGACGATGCGCTTCGCCGCGATGTAGAGCTTGTGAAAGCGATGGGCTTCAACGGCGTGCGCAAGCATCAGAAGATCGAAGACCCCCGCTTCCTATATTGGGCGGATCATCTGGGCCTGCTGGTCTGGGAAGAAATGCCCAGCGCCTACACATTCACCCAGCGCACGATTGAACGCCTCAGCAAGCAATGGGTGGAAGCGATGCATCGTGATGTCAGCCACCCGTGCATCGTCGCGTGGGTTCCGTTCAACGAAAGCTGGGGCGTGCCCGACCTGCCCACGGAAGACGCCCAGCGGAAATTCGTCGCTGGTGTATACGGGCTCACCAAGGCGATCGACCCGACGCGCCCCTGCATCGGCAACGATGGCTGGGAAACCGCCGCGGCGGCGAGTGACATCATCGGCATCCACGACTACGACGCCGACCCCGCCCGCATCGCGCGGCGATATGTTCAGACCGAATCCAACGTCGCTCATCTCCTGAAATTCGAAACCCCCGGCAACAAAGTCCTGCTGCTGGAAGACTTCACCTATGCCCATCATCCCATCATGCTGACCGAGTTCGGCGGCATCGCCTTTCATAAAGATCACGCGCATACGTGGGGTTACAGCCGCGCAAATACGGCCGAGCAGTTCGCCGTTCGCTATTTCAAATTGATGGAAGTCGTGCGCCACACTTCGCTGCTCGCCGGCTGGTGCTATACGCAGTTCACCGACACGTACCAGGAAGCGAACGGGTTGCTGTACATGGACCGCACACCAAAGATTCCAATCGAGCAGATCGCAATCGCAACGCGCGGGGCTTGGAATGAGCAGGAACAGAAGGTGGTGGAAAGGCTGAGGGTTGAAGGCTGAAGCGGAAAAGGAATGCAGGAGGCGGCGCGGATGCCCGGCGCTGGGCTTGCGACAGTTGACGGCTGCCCGGGAGTTGTGCGCGACACGAATCACCAGCCTGCCGCCCGGCCTATTATGGCGCGGGGTTTGTTGCCGGCTGGCTTGCCGGAGATTCCAGAAGCGTTAGATCCTGCGTGAGGCGGATCAGGGCATCATCGTGGGCGGATTGGGCGGCGGCGCGCGATTCGACAAGCAGCGCGGCAGCGTCGGGGTCGTTTTTGGAAATCGCAGCGCGGGCAGCGCGGTAGAGGCGGTCGGCGGCAGTGGCGTTGTCGCCGGCTCGGGCAGCGCAGCGGCCCGCTTTGGCGAGGGCGCGGTTCATGTCGCGGTATTGGGCGGCCGATTTGCGAAGGGAGGCTTCACGGTCGAAATCTTTGCACGCCGCGGGGAAATCGGTGAGGAGGACGTCGACTTCTCCGGATAAGTTTGCGGCGATGGCCTGTGAAGAGGGATCATTAAGAACAGCAACGAGCGCGTTGGCTTCGGTGAGTTGGGATTTCGCCGCGGCGGTGTCGCCGGATTGACAGGCGGCGAGGCCGGCGACAACGTGGGCCTGAAGGCGCTGTTCATCAGTCGGTTTGGCGTCGGCGCGCGTGAGGACGCCGGCGGCTAATCGGGCGGCGATGGTGGGCTGATGCTGGAGCAGCGAGATGCGGGCTTCGGCCAGGAGCACGTCGGCGGTGCTGTTGCCCGTCCGTGCAAGCTCATGCTCGGCTTCGGCGAGACAACGCTCGGCGGCGGAGTAATCGCCGAGCGCGGCGCGGCAAATGGCAAGATTGTACGCGGCCTCGGCGATCGCGCCGGGTTCATCGATGATGCGGGCACGGTCGAGCGCTTTGGCGTAGCCGATCGCGGCAAACGCGAGCGAGCCGTGATCGAATTCAAGCCGGGCGGTGCTGTTATACAAAGATAAATCGGAATCGACGGCCGGGGATTTGAGTGGAGCGGCGCATCCGGCGAGGACGGTTAGAGAAAATGCAATCGCGGTGATCGTGAGCAGGTGCGCGATTGAATATGCGCACGCCGCGCGAGCTCCTTCGGAGTAACTTCGGATGACATCATGCAATCCTGCCCCGTAGTCAGATAAAAAACGCTCAAGACTACACCGGGCTGAAGAATGTTCGATGTTTTTTGTGATAGACAATCGCCTCATGGAGGCCCCCCGATGTCGGCGGGCCGCAGGGTTCCGGATTGCGCCGACTGCTCGACATTGTCCCGCACAAAGGGGAGCTGCTGCAGTCCCCTGGCGAGCTTCTGAACTTCGACGAGCGTCTGTTGTGTGTGAGCCAACACATCGGGGAGCTGGTCGATCGCCTGCTTGAGCGAAAGGACCACGCCAGGAAGCTGGCTGGTGGTTTGCTGGAGATCTTTCACGGCTTTATCAACATCGGCCATCATCGCGCGGGTTTGCTCGACCATCGCGGGAAGCTTGTCGACCTGATTGGATGCGCTGGTGGCGATCTTGGGGAATTCAGCAGCCGTCTTCTGGAGGCTGTCGATCGTGACGCGGATTCCTTCGGCGGAGTCGGCAAGCTTGGTCATGGTTTGGGTCAGATTGTCCGCCACCTGTTTGTCGGTAAGCAGGCGGCCGACCATGTTGTCGTTTTGCTGCAAACGCGCGGTGGCCATATCGATCTTCGCGAGGGCTTGCTGGAAGGAACTGCCGGGAGAGCGCAGGTCGGAGGCGAAGCCGGTGTATTCTTTCAGCAATCGTTCGATGGCGGGGATAGTGTGCGTGCGAACGTCGACCAGTGTTTGGTTGATCGCATCCGTAGCGCCGGTTTCAGGCTCGGAGGAAAGAATGGCTCCCTGCGGGAATGCTTCGCCTTTGCCGCGGGTGATGTCGATGTAGGGATCAGCCAGCGCGATCGGGACGCGGATGATGACCTTGGAAAGATCGGCGACCTGTCCATTTGCGTCTTTGATGCCCTTGCGGATGTATTTGGCCCAGACGCCGTCGACGTGAATGCGGGCGGTCATGCGGCTGCCGTCATCGCTGGGGGGATTGATGGCGTCGACCGTGCCGACTGTCGTGCCCATCATGCGAACATCAGCCCCGTTCTTCAGACCAAAGGATCCTTCAACCGGAAGCTCGATGGTATAGCGATCGACCCGCTCAAACCATTTCTGAGCTCGGGCGGCCAGGACTACACCGATGACAAGGACAAGCACCACGACCGCCGCGAAGCCGCCGGCGATTTCGTTGACGTACCGGAATTTAAAAGGTTTGGACATCTGTTTACTCCGGTCCTTCGACGCAGTTTACTCCAGTTGAGGCTCGGCTGCTGCGGCGGTGGCCGGCATGAGCCCGAGGCCGGGCTCGAACGCGTCACCGCGGAAGGTTGGCCGCAGGGTGTCATCGGTCCAGACCGCGGCGTCGGCGGATAACCAGAGGATCGCCGCCCCGCGCTCGCGGGCGGCTTCAACCTGCCGCACCAGCACCCGCAGAATATCTGAAAAAAAGCCGGATGGGGGTTCATCGATCACGATGAGCAATGGCGACCCGAGAAGCATCCGAACACACGCCGCCCGTTGCAGATCGCGGGAATCAATATTTGAAGGGCGGCTGCGCGGCACATCGCCGTGCAGGCCGAACACTTCTGATAATTCGATGACTTCTCGATCGATGTCTGCGAGCGTGCGCTTGGTGTGGTGGCGGAGACGGAGAGTCATGTTCTCATCAACATCAAGGTGATACACCCAGCCATGCACGCCGAACAGGCGGCCGATCTGTCCACGGTTTTGTGCGGCTTCTCGCGGGGAGAAAGTTGTCCAGGGCTGACCGAGAAAATGCACATCGCCTGTCTGCAATCCGGCCAGGCCCATGGCGGCGTCCGCGATGGGTAAACGAGGAGAGTGATGGTCAAATCGAATGAGGCCAAGTTCGCCGGGCTTGATGGCAAAGGTTGTTTCCAGCAGCGGCATATCGAACCACGGATCGGGTGAAGTTGTCACCGAGGTGAATTCGAGGATGGGTGTGACCATTTCCATGCGGCGGTTTTACAAATAAGTCAGCAGCGAAACACCGGCGGCTGTAACGAACATCGCGATGACCGAGCGGGCCAGCCCGCGGCTGGTGGCTCGGGGGAGTTCTGTCGCCGCCGCCCCGATCCCCAGCCCCTCGGTGCAGCATATCACGGCGGTCAACGCTGCGGGGAGAATGCTTTTGATGATCAGGTTAAGCACATCGGCAATGCTGATAGAGCCCAGGACGCTGTTGGCGAAGTCCCCGGGCCGCAGGGTGTTTCCAATGAAGAGGCCGAAGAGATACCCACTCAGGAGTGACACGACGACGAAGATGACAGCCAGGCCGAACACGCAAATCGCCATGCCGACGACGCGCGGCATCACCAGATAGACCAGCGGGTCCAGACCTTGAGCGTCGAGGAGGCGCACTTCACCGGAGAGTTTCATGTTGGCCATCTCGGCCGCCACGGCGCTGGCAGAGCGAATGATCACGACAAGATTTGCCAGGACGGGCGCAAATTCTCTAACGACGACGACAACCAGAAGCGGGCCCAGCAGCGCGGTCTGCCCGACCTTGGCAAGCCAAAGCTGGGCCTGCATGACGATGGAGATGCCGGCAACGAAAGCGATCGCAATGACGAGCGTAATCGCTTCCACGCCCGTAAACAGAATCTGCCGGGCCAGGACGTTGCGGACGGTTCGCGTCCAGTGGCGTGGCTGAATCGCCAACAGCACCACCGCGACCAGAACGGCCAGCAGGTATTGCAGGTCGCGCAGGCGCTGAACAACGGCATTGCCTACGGTCGCGAATACTTTCATAAGAGCCCAAAACTTCGCACAGCCCTTGGATGAGATGACACTGAAGAAAGGAATTTTGCCGCGGGGGAAAGAGAATGTCTACGGGACAGCAGCAGCGTCGTGACGGAACGCGGCCGCGAAGACGCTCAGTTGCGAAAGGAATCCGCAAAGGGTGCAGATGGAAAGCGCCGGGACGGAATATCGGGCATTGTCCGTCGGATAATTATCATCGAGAAAATAGCCAACGCGATAAATTGATGACCAAACGAATCCACCAATCGATGAATTCGCGATGCGTCTTCAGCGTTTCTTCAGTGCGGATGCACCCGTGGAACGTTCTGCAAGTATTGAACGCTTGAGACGGAACGATGACAGCCGGCTCCCCTTTATCCTGCCATTTCGACAGTCTGGCCTTAGAACCTCATTCCATAAGCTCATGATAATAGAGCGCTTAAGACAAACGCTTTCTGGCACCTGATTTGAATTAGTCCTCTCGAGTATTGCTCGCACCAAACATCAAACTCCAGATTTAAAAGGATTCCATCTATGCCCGCCACAGAAACCGCCTCGCATCCCCAGCGAATGGAATTCAAAACCGAGCTGAAGCAACTTCTCGACCTCATCATCCATTCCCTCTACACCAGGAAGGAAATCTTCCTTCGGGAGCTGATCAGCAACGCTGCCGACGCGATCGACAAGGCGAGGTTTGAGTCGCTGACGAATCCGAACATTCTTGAAGGAAACAGCGATTGGAAGATCAAGCTGATCGTCGATGAGAAGGCGGGCACGCTAACCGTTTCCGACAACGGCATCGGCATGAGCCGCGAAACCATCATCGACAATCTCGGCACCATCGCCAAGAGCGGCACGCGCGCGTTCATCGAAAATCTCAAAGCCACCAACGCCCAGAATCGTCCTGAGCTGATCGGTCAGTTCGGCGTCGGTTTTTACGCCTCGTTCATGGTCGCCGACCGGGTCGCGGTTCTCTCGCGCATGGCGGGCGACAAATTCGATGGTGTGAAATGGGAATCCGACGGCCAAGGCGAATTCACTGTCGAACCCTGCGAAAAATCGACCCGCGGCACCGATGTCATTCTTCATCTCCGCGAAGATGCAAAGGAATTTCTTCAGCCGCACCGCCTGCGCGAGATCGTCAAGCAATACTCCGATTTCATTGATTACCCGATCGTAATCGACGTTGAGCGTGAAAAGGATGGTGTAAAAACCGTTGAGGAAGAAACGCTCAATTCGCGCCGCGCCATCTGGCTTCGGCCCAAGTCGGAGATCAAGCAGGAAGAGTACGATGAATTTTATAAACAGCTCGCCCGCGATTTTGAACTGCCGCTGAAGACGATTCACGTCGCTGCTGAAGGGGCGATGGAATTCCGCGCCTTGATGTTCATTCCCGCGCATCGGCCGATGGATTGGATGATGGGCCCGCCGCCCAAGAGCGGCCTTGATCTATATGTGAAGCGCGTGCTGATCATGCACCAGTGCGAAGAGCTGCTGCCGAGCTACATGCGCTTTGTGAAAGGCGTGGTCGACAGTTCCGATCTGCCCCTGAATGTTTCGCGCGAAACATTGCAACACAATCCGGTGCTCAGCAGGATCCGGTCCAACCTGGTCAATCGTATCCTCAAAACACTGGATGAGATGAAGAGCGCCGAGCGGGAAAGCTATGAAAAATTCTACAAGGAATTCGGCGAGTTGCTCAAGGAAGGCGTCGGCCAGGATTTCTCCAACCGCGAGCGTCTGGCCGATCTGCTGCTCTTTGAATCCACCAGGACCGAAGCGGCCAAATACACCACGCTCGAGCAATACATCGCCGGCATGACCGCCGATCAGAAAGAAATCTATTACCTGATCGGCGAAAGCCGCGGCTTAATCGAAAACTCCCCCTACCTCGAAGCCTTTAAAGCCAAAGGTCAGGAAGTCCTGCTGCTCACCGACCCAATCGACGAATACGTGATGTCCCACCTGAGCGAATACAAAGGCAAACGCTTCAAGGCGGCCGACAAAGGAGACCTTCCCTCCGATTCATCCGAAGAACAAAAACAAAAGACCGAACAATTCAAACCCGTACTCGATTGGCTGAAATCCAAGCTCACAGAAGTAAAAGATGTCCGCCTTTCCCACCGCCTTAAAGAAAGCGCCGCCGTATTGGTCGCCGACGAATATGCCCCTACCGCCCACATGGAGCGGCTGATGCAGCGCCTCGGCCAAGGCCAAGGTGAAGTAGGCGCCTTCAAACGCATCCTGGAACTGAATGCGGACCACCTCGCCGTCCAAAAAATCCGCCAGCTCTATGAAGCCAATCCGGCAGATCCGAAAGTCGAATCCTTCGCGAGATTGCTGCTGGATCAGGCGATCATCGCCGAGGGATCAACAATCAAAGACCCAGCCGGTTTTGCGCGGCGGTTGAATGAATTGATCGTCGGGTGAATGTAAGCCGACAATTTTGCGAGAGATGTTTTCAAGGCTAATAAAGTGCCTCTCGTCCAGTGGGCGCTTGGCCCGCCGTCAGCCGCCCGAGAATCGTGCGTTGACGGGCAAATGCGACCCAGCGGCCATTCAGTGGTGGCTCGACTCCGTCGAACCGCAATCTCCAGATCACTCCGATTCCACAAATCTCCCCACATCCTCCGCCAACTTCTTCGCCGACTCCCGATTGTGATAAACCATATGCCCCGTCGGGAAATACTCATGCGAAACATTCGCCCGCAGTTCCGGACTGAGCTCCATCCGGTTGATCGTATAATCCGCCGCAAAGAATGGCGTAGCCAGATCGAAATATCCGCTGACAAACAGGACGCGCAGCTTCGGATTCTTCAGCATTGCCGATTGAAGGTCATCCACAACATACAGATACCCCGACCCGTCCTTCCCGAAGCTCCACGGCTCCACTTCCGTCAACACCTCATACGGCAGATCATTCTCGTACTTCAGCTCCCGCCGGATGTAATCATTAAACGTAGAGGAATACGCCGGGAAATACCGTGATAAACTTGGGTCATACCCCGGCCAGTTGGAGATCGCATTCGGATCAAATCCCGTGATGCGCCCGTCAAATCTCCCGATGATCTGCCGCCCGTCCCCAAGCAATTGCTTTTCAAACAGCGCAGGATTGATGCGCAAATTGCTGCGATCGATTACCTCCGCCGGCAAACCGGTAAACGCCGCCAACTGCTTGATGATCTCGGCCCGTTTCTCTGCCGGCAGCGCCGCCCCTTTCTGAAGCGCCGGCCCATATTCATCCATCGCAAAAACGCGCGCCTGATCGATCGTCTTATTCAAATCCGCCTGCAGGGCCGGCGAAAGTTTTTTGTGATACCACGCCACAGCCGCGAAACTCGGCAGATAAAGCTGGAACGACAGATCGTTCCCCTTGCTCATGCTGAGGCTCTGAAAGTCCAGCACCGAAGAGACCAGCACGATCCCATTGGTTGCGATCCCATATCGCTCGGCCAGAAAATCGCTTAGTGCCGCTGCCCGCGTGGTGCCATAACTTTCCCCCGCCAGATACTTGGGGGAAGCCCACCGCTTATTCTTCGTCAGATACAACCGGATAAAATCCCCAACCGATTCCACATCAGGCCGGACCCCATGAAACTGCTCCGCCTTCTCCCCCGGTGCGGGCCTGCTGTACCCCGTGCTGACCGGATCGATAAACACCAGATCGCTCGCCTCCAGCCACGTTGCCTGATTATCAATCAGCTTATAAGGCGGCCCAACCGGAAGGTCATGATCATCCATCTCAATCGACTTGGGCCCTGCCGCCCCCAGATGCAGCCACACTGCCGCCGCCCCCGGGCCGCCGTTAAATAAAAACGTGATCGGCCGCTTTGCCGGATCAACATCCCCTTCGGTCTCATACGAAACAAAAAACATGTCCGCCTTTGCCTTGCCCGCCTCATCTTTCATCACCATGTCACCGGCCGTCGCCCGGTAAGCCAGCGGCTTGCCATTCCAAACAATCTCATGATGAGTGGTCGAAAGCTTCTTGTCCCCCTCCGCTTCGCCGGATG
This sequence comes from uncultured Phycisphaerales bacterium, assembly GCA_963704405.1. Classification (GTDB taxonomy): domain Bacteria; phylum Planctomycetota; class Phycisphaerae; order Tepidisphaerales; family Tepidisphaeraceae; genus MFD01213-c1. Next base: position 4,789,242 of record OY969903.1, on the reverse strand, counting down.
GATGCGTCGATGGCCCGGTCGCCGGCCCTGTCGTCTGGGCCAGTGCGGCAGTCCCCAGCACCAACCATAACCCCATCGATAAAACGCGAATATTCATTCCAAACCTCGTTTAATCGTCAGCCTCAATTCCCCATAGCATGGTATTGCAAAAACCACGCGCAATCACAACTCCCGCAATTCGTGGATTCTCCCCCATCCACCCGTTAATCTGTAGTCGCTCCATCCAATTAAGTTTCAGGTTTTCTTCCAGAGACAATCGCAATGCCATCGTTCAACTATGAATCTCCTTTCCAATACGGCTCCGACGACACCAGTTATCGCCTGCTAACCAAAGACCACGTTTCCACCGTCGAATTTGCGGGCCGCACATTTCTTAAAGTCGAGCCGCAAGCCCTGCAACTGCTCGCAAGGCAGGCATTCATTGATGTCTCCTTCTTCCTTCGCTCCGCCCATCTCCGCCAGCTCCGTGAAGAGCTCGGCGACCCCGAGGCCTCCGATAACGATCGCTTCGTTCTCTATACCCACCTGCAAAACGCCGTGGTGGCCGCCGCCGGCCAGTTGCCCAGTTGCCAGGACACCGGCACCGCCATTGTCCTCGGCAAAAAAGGCCAATATGTCCTCACTGAAGGCGACGACGCCGAGTTCCTCAGCAAAGGCATCTTTGAAACCTACCAGGAGCGCAACCTTCGCTATTCTCAGATCGCGCCCCTGGAGATGTTCAAGGAAAAAAATACCGCCAACAATCTCCCCGCCCAGATCGATCTTCTTGCCGAGCCCGGCGACCAATACAAATTCCTCTTCATCGCCAAGGGCGGCGGTAGCGCCAATAAAGCCTATCTATATCAATCCACCCCCGCTGTGCTGAATGAAAAAGACCTCGAATCATTCGTGCGCTCCAAGCTGAAAGAAATCGGAACCAGCGCCTGCCCCCCGTACCACCTCGCTGTCGTCATCGGCGGCACCAGCGCCGAAACCAATCTCAAAACGGTAAAACTCGCCAGTTGCGGCTATCTCGATCACCTTCCCACCACCGGTTCCGATTCCGGCCGCGCCTTCCGCGATATGGATTGGGAACAGCGCCTCCTCAAAATCGCGCAGGAAAGCCGCATCGGCGCTCAGTTTGGTGGAAAATATTTCGCCCACGACGTCCGCGTCATCCGCATGAGCCGCCACGCCGCCTCCTGCCCGATCGGCATCGGCGTGTCCTGCTCCGCCGACCGCCAGATCAAAGGCAAAATCACCCGTGACGGAATCTTCCTGGAACAGCTTGAATTCCATCCCGAAAAATACCTGCCCGCCGAACAGCCAAAACTCGCGCCCCCCGTGAAGATCAACCTTTCGATCGGCATGGACAAGGTCCGCCAGGTCCTCACCCGGTTTCCGGTCAAGACCAGGCTGGAAATCACCGGCACTTTAATAGTCGCAAGAGATGCTGCACACGCCCGTATCAAGCAGCTCCTCGATTCCGGCCAGCCCATGCCCCAATATTTCAAGGACTACCCCATCTATTACGCCGGCCCTGCCAAAACGCCCCAGGGCATGGCCAGCGGCAGCTTCGGTCCCACCACTGCCGGCCGCATGGATAGCTTCGTCGACCTCTTCCAATCCAAAGGCGCAAGCCTCGTCATGATCGCTAAAGGCAACCGCAGCAAGGCCGTCACCCAGGCCTGCAAAAAACACGCCGGCTTCTACCTCGGAAGCATCGGCGGTCCCGCCGCCATCCTCGCCCAAAGCAGCATCAAAAAAGTAGAGCTCGTCGCCTTCGAAGAACTTGGAATGGAAGCCATCCGCAAAATCGAAGTGGTCGATTTTCCTGCGTTCATCGTGGTCGACGATAAGGGAAATGATTTTTTTGAAGAGCTGACCTGAATCGCGTTCAGGTATGCGAGAAGACAGATCGGTAGAACTGTCCTATGCACACCTTGTATAATAAAATCACATCATTGAAGACCGGCATCTTTTTGCCAAAGGCTGTCAGGGCACGTGGAATTTGAAGATCGGCTGGCGGGCTGCCCTCAGCAGCTTCAGGGCCATCCGGGCACCTCGGCCAAATTGAACCCACCGTCATAGAATTGGACCCTCCCCCATGACCCAACCCATCGCCATCCAAAGCTGGTGCTACCGCAACTTCAAGTCCCTCCCCGACTTTCTTACCCAGCTCAAAGCCACCGGCGTCACCGCCACCGAAATCTGCGGCGTCCACGCCAACTTCGCCGATCCGTCCTCCGCTCCCTCCGTCGCCGAACAATGCAAAAAATCCGGCATCCAGATTGTCGCGATCGGCGTCGAATATCTCACCGGTGACCCCGCCCAGGACCGCCTCCGCTTCCAATGGTGCCATGCCGCCGGCGTAAAAAATATGAGCATTTCCTTCCAGCCCCAGGCCATGTTCGAAGGCCTCAAAAACATCGAAAAACTCGCCGATGAATTCGACCTCCAACTCGGCATCCACAACCACGGCGGCTATGACTGGCTCGGAAATCCCACCATCCTTCAATACCTCTTCACCAAAACCACACCCCGCATCGGCCTCTATCTCGACACCGCCTGGGCCATCGACGCCAAACAAAACCCCATCGAATTTGCCGAAAAATTCCACGACCGCCTCCGCGGCGTCCACATCAAAGACTTCATCTACGACCGCGCCCGAAATCCCAAAGACGTCATCATCGGCGCCGGCAATCTTGACCTCCCAAAATTCATGACCACCCTCAAACAAACCAACTTCAGCGGCCCCGTCGTCATCGAATACGAAGGCGAAGAATCCAACCCCGTCCCCGCCCTGACCCAATGCGTCCAAAAACTCCGCCCCCTCATGGCATGATCGCAGCATGATCGCCGCCGCCATAAATGTCACAACAGGAAACCCTCCCCATCATTCCAAAAGCCCGCCACGCTGCGCCAACATGCATAACCAATCCGCGACATTGTCATCACCACACGAGATAACACGGTCACATAACGCCTGATGCCCGATGCCTCGACGCAACGTGCGTTCGCATTCCACCACTCCCGCTTCCATCATCGCACGCCGCACGGCGCACAGCGTGTGCAGCGCAGCACGCCAATACCCACCCAATCCCCAAAAACCTCCCAATCTCCGCGCACACAAGGGGGCGTGCCCTGCCCAGGAGGTGGGGACGCTGGGGCGGAACCTGTGGCACGGCGAGAGTAATACGCTTTCCAAAAAATAAACGCGCGCCCGGCTACCCTGGTGGCGCGCATTTGATTTGATTATGGCATGATGGAACCTGACAAGGAGGTCGCATCATGCGTGTCAAGGCATTTGATACTTCCGATCAACTTCGTGACCAGGCCCGAAAGCAGGATGATCCGTTGCTGACCATCCGGCTTCTCGGCGTGGCAATGGCAATGGAGGGCAAGACGGCGCCTGAAGTGGCGGCGTCCATCGGTTATAGCCGTCGTGCGGTGCAGGAATGGGTGCGGTGGTACAACGCCCAGGGAATCGAAGGTCTACGCGATGCTCCGGGCCGGGGTCGCAAGCCGCCGCTTGTGGAAGAAGAAGTGAAACGGTTTTGCCGGCGTCTGGACGCCGAGCCTCGTGCCCAGGATGGCGTGTGCGCGCTGCGTGGGCGGGACGTGCAGCGCATCCTGCATGAAGAGTTCGGCAAGGTTCGTTCGTTGTCGGGGACCTATTTTATTCTGCATCGTCTGGGGTACAACGACCTGATGCCCCGTCCCCGGCATCAGAGCGCCGATCCGGCGGCGCAGGAGGCCTTTAAAAAAAGTTGCCGGCACTGATCGAGCGTGTTCGCCGGGAACATCCGGACAAGAAGGTCGAGGTCTGGTTCCAGGATGAAGCGCGTTTTGGCCAGCAGGGGACGCTGACGCGGGTGTGGGCGCCGGTGGGATCGCGTCCGCGGGCGGTGAGGCAAACGCAGTACGATTATTTATATGTGCTGGGCGCCTGTTGTCCTTCGACGGGCCAGACGGTGGGACTGCTCTCGCCTCATCTCAACACCGGGGTGATGAACGTGTTCTTCGAGCAGTTCGTCAAGGAGGTTGATCCCCAGATTCATGTCGTGCTGATCTGGGACGGGGCGGGATACCACAAGTCGAGCGAGTTGAAGTTGCCGGCGAACGTGACGGCGATTCCGCTTCCGCCTTACTCACCGGAACTGAACCCCATGGAGAATCTCTGGCACTATCTGCGGAGTCATTACTGGTCCAATCGAGCGTACAAGGACTACGACGCATTACGCCAAGCCGGCTGCGATGCGTGGCAGAGGACATGTCTCGACGCCGAACGAGTCAAAACCGTTTGTGGAGCAAGTTACACGCTGGAGCGCAGATGATTTTTGGAAAGCGTATAAGAACCGGTTCCGCCCCAGCTACAACCCAACCGCCGGCGCAGCCGTCCTCATCCTCCCAGCGGGGGTGCGGGGGCAGCCGCCCCTGCGTCCGCGCCTTCTCCTCTTCCGTCTATTCAACCCCCCCCAAAAAACCAGCAACAATCATCAAAGCAAGAGATGCAACAACAAAATGATCAACAAAGGAAATAACAATCAATAAAGGAAACAACGATCAACAAAAGAAAATACACATCATCCCCCTCCACTCCCAATCATATCCGCCTGCGGTGTCGTCATCCGTTTAGCATCCAGTGCCCGGGTAAGCTCCGTTTCACTCAAAACCTTTCGTTCGATTGCTACCTGCCGCACGGTCTTGCCGGTTTTCAGGCTTTCTTTCGCGATCTCCCCGGCCTTGTCATATCCAATAATCGGCGCAAGGCTCGTGCACATCGCCAGGCTTTGCTCAACCAGGCTTTCACACCGTTCGCGGTTAACTTCCAGTCCCGCGATGCACCGATCCGCAAAAACGCGGGTGGCCTGTGCCAGCAGTTCGATCGATTCCAGCAGGTTATACGCCATCACCGGCATCATCACGTTCAACTCAAATGTGCTCCCCAACGCCCCGCACCACGCAATCGTCGCATCATTCCCGACCACCTGCGCCGCAACCTGCAATAACATCTCGCTCATGACGGGATTCACCTTGCCCGGCATAATGCTGCTCCCCGGCTGCGTGGCGGGGATCGAAAGTTCGCCGATCCCGCATCGCGGGCCGCTTGCCAGAAACCGGATATCGTTCGCGATTTTGGTCATGCTGACGGCGATTGTGCGGACAAAACCGCTGGCTTCCACCACGCCGTCCTTGGCGGCCTGTGCCTCGAAATGGTTCTCCGCTTCCACAAATTCAATCCCCGTCTTGGTTGCGATAACCGCAATCGCCTGCTTGGCGAAATCGGGATGCGAATTGATCCCCGTCCCCACCGCGGTGCCTCCCAGCGGAAGTTCCCGCAGCGCGCGGATCGCTTTCTGCGATCGAGTGACTGAGAGCCTCGCCTGAGCTGCATAACCCCCCAGCACCTGCCCCACCCGGACCGGTGTCGCATCCTGAAGGTGCGTACGCCCGATTTTGACAATCTCATCAAACTCTTTCGCTTTAGATTCCAGCGACCGCTGCAGATGTTGCAGCGCCGGCGCCAGCGATTCCTTCATCGCTGCCGCTGCGCTAATATGAATGGCGGCAGGGATGGTGTCGTTGGAGCTCTGCTCCATGTTGACGTGATCATTAGGATGAACCGGGTCTTTTCCCCCACGCCGACCGGTCGCAATTTCATTAGCGCGGCTTGCGATCACCTCATTTGCATTCATGTTCGTACTTGTGCCGCTGCCCGTCTGGAAAACGTCAACCACAAACTCCGCGTCGAGCTTCCCCTCAATCACCTCCTGCGCCGCCTGCTGGATAAGGTCTTTTCGCTTCGCATCCAAAAGCCCCAGCGCATGGTTCACATCCGCACATGCCCATTTGATAAGACCCTGCGCAGCAATGAATTGCCTTTGAAACCGCAGACCCGAAATCGGAAAGTTTTCAACCGCCCGTGCGGTAGACGCCCCATAATAAGAATCGGCGGGCACTTTCATCTCCCCCATGGAATCGCGCTCGATACGTGTCGCTGACATCGGGTCTCCAGTTAAAGCTCCAGTTTACGCCCGGCGCACGCCCCGGAAAAGAAAGTTCCCCAACGCTCCCCAGAAGACATGGTCGCTTCAGCGGCCATGAAATCCCACCGGCCCAATCCAAAATCTCAAATTTCCAAATCTCAAATCTCTCCCGCGCCGATCCTGCGCCTCCTCTGTCCCAACCCCCGCCCATTTGCTCCAGCCTTTATTATCGGCCAATCTGCCCGGCGCACATTTTGCCCCCTGAACGCTCAAGTCTGCGCCTTTATTCATCCGAACAACACCGGACATGAAGTGGCTCTCTCATGAGCCATTGGCGGCCGAACGGATTCGGCCGCTGTGAAACGATTAAACAAGGAGGTTTCCCACCTTTAACGCTTCTTGAGACGCAAATCCCTCGTGCCGGGCGGAGCGCCGGTTCGGTTCTCTCATCAGTCGTTTTCTTCTAATCACCAGCCGGTCCTTGCGGACAAACCGACGGGAAACGTTCGGCCCCGCGATCACCGGACAATCAGTAGTGCTGGATACGGACATCCAGCGACGCTTTTTTTCGGCCCACTTCGGTGGCCCGGTATCACGGAGGATACTATGAGTCGCATTAATACGAATCTCGGTTCTTTGCAGGCGATCCACACCCTGGCCCGAAACCAGGACGACCTCTCGATGCATCTCCAGCGCCTTAGCACTGGTTTGCAGATCAATTCCGGTAAAGACGCGCCCGCTGGCCTCATCGCCAGCGAAAACATGCGCAGCGAAATCAATGGCATCAACCAGGCCATTGATAATTCACAGCGCGCCGGCAACGTCGTGAACACCGCTGAAGGCGCCCTCAGCGAAGTCTCTTCACTTCTTCTGGAAGTCCAGAGCCTCACCAACCAGGCCGCCAACAGCGGCGCCCTCTCCCCCGCGGAAATTCAGGCCAACCAGCTCCAGGTCGATTCCATCCTGAATAGCGTCAACCGCATCTCCAACACCACGCAGTTCAATGGTGTGAAACTCCTCAACGGCGGTCTCGACTACACCACCAGCGGTGTCGCCGCCAGCGCCGTCTCTGTTGCCACCATCAACGCCGCCAAAGTCCCCGACAACGGAACCGTCAATATTTCGGTGTCGGTGACCACCAGCGCGCAGCTTGCCGGCGTGACCTACGCCCTCTCCGGCATCGCCGCCACCGCCACGACCATCGCGGTCGCCGGCAACCTCGGCACCGAGCAGCTCTCCTTCGCCGCCAGTGCTCACAACAGCGCCATTGCCGTTGCCATCAACCAGGTGAAGGAATCCACCGGCGTCAGCGCCAGCGTTCTGGCCGGTGGTTCGCTGCTGATCAATTCCACCGCTTACGGTTCCAAGGAATTCGTCAGCATCAAGACTGTCAGCGGCACATTCATGAACCAGAAAGACCTCGGCCAGGACGCCGTCGTCAACATCAATGGCACCTCCGCCCAGGTCGACGGCCTCACCGCCGCCGTCCGCACGGGTGATTTTGATGTCAGCCTGACATTGAATGCCGGCTTTGCCACCAAGCAGGGCGCCAGCACCAATTTTTACCTCACCGGAGGCGGTGCCAAGTTCCAGCTCGGTTCCGAAGTCAACCAGCAAGGCCAGGTGCAGATCGGCATCGCGTCGGTCTCCACCAGCGTGCTTGGAAATGCGGTGGATGGTTTCCTCTCCCAGATCGGCTCCGGCGGCAGCGCCTCCCTGATCTCCGGAAACACTGTCGCCGCCCAGCGCATCATCACCGACGCCATCAGTCAGGTCGCAACGCTTCGTGGCCGATTGGGTGCCCTTCAGAAGGACATCATCAACACGAACGTCAACAGCCTGCAGGTGGCCCTGGAAAACGTGACCGCCAGCGAAAGCCAGATTCGCGACGCGGATTTCGCTTCCGAAACGTCCGCCATGACCCGCGCCCAAATTCTGGTGCAGGCGAACACCTCGGTGCTCGCCCAGGCCAACGCATCGCCGCAATCAGTGCTCAAGCTGCTCGGCTAATGAATCCCCCGATCAGCAAGCCTACCGGGCGTTAACCCCCGCGACGGCAGCGTAAACCCGGAGAGGGCGGCGTCGAAAGGCGCCGCCCTCTATCCGTATAAATTCTCAACCCCGCCGGTTTTCTTTAGATCACACTATTTCAAAAAACAAACAGGTGCATCCGCGCAAACGTGGCATTTTGTTTCAAATGTTTCCTATTCACCCGCTCCACTTCCCTCACATCGAACAAGATCCCGGCGCACCCCCGCACCTTCCGCAACTCCCCCCACCCGGCGGTCCATCCGAACCCTTCCCCGAATCCGCCGCCACCGCAAATACGCTCAGTTCCCGCGAAGTATTCCCCGATCCGCATTCCGGACATTTCACTCGCACGTCACTGCTCATCGTCCGCTGCAACTGCTCAAACTTCGCCTTGCACGCCTTGCAGACATATTCATAAATGGGCATTGTCGCTCCCTTCGTAAAAAAACCGTGGCTTCATCTCAAGCGATCATCAGACCAGCAAATCCCAGCCGATCACATCGCAAGCACCATTCACTAACTATCCCTTCCCCACACTTTTTGCCCTCAGCGCATTTGCCCAATCCACTTCCAATCCGCACTTCTCTTCAACCAAATCCAGGATCGTCTGCCCAACCGCTTCCTTCCGCCACCCGCTCAGCAGCGGCGTTTCACCTGGGTTTTCCTCGCCGCTCAGCGATCGATAAAGCGATCCGATCTCCTGGCGGCTCGTTACCAGGTTTGGATCGATCGACCGCCCCGCACACACACATTGCACCGCCGCCCACAGCGAATCCGCACAAAACCGCTGCCGCGGTGTAGGCTCAAAATCTCTCGGCTCCGGCAGCTTTTCCATCGGTGTCGACAGTCCCTTCGCTGTCACCGCCACAATCTCACCGCCATGCGCCTGCTCCACCGGTCGCGGCAGCCCCCGCACCCGCTCCAGGCGATCTACTGATTTGATCGGCGTCCGCGCTAAATCCAGCAAAATCTCATCCTTCAAAAATGACCGCGCCGGTACGTTGTGGTCTCGCGCGCATCTGTCGCGCCAGATGGTGAGTTCCTTCAGCACCGCCTGGTTCCGAGCCGAAAGCCCGCCTGATCCGCGGATGCGATGGAAGTACGTTTCCGGATCAAACCCATATTGGCCAGGTTCGCACAGCGCTTCGCACTCTGCCTTCGCCCACGCCGCGTGGCCCAGCGCATCCAGCCGCTTCCCAATCTCCTCCCGCACAGCCACCAGATACCGCACATCATCCGCCGCATATCTCAACTGCATCGACGACAGCGGCCTCTGATCCCAATGTGTAAACGTCAGCCCCTTGGCGATCTTGGCGCCCACCAGCTCATTCACCAGCTTGACCAGTGCCACCGGATATGCCAATCCAATGAACCCCGCGCAAACCTGCGTATCAAAAACATTCGCCGCCCTGCAGCCGGCGTTGCGAAAGACCGGCTCAATATCCTGCTGCCCCGCATGCACGATTTTTTCAACCGATCCATCACACAGCAGATCCCAGAACGGTTTCAAATCCAATCCCGCCAGAGGATCGATCAAAAACACCTTCTTCGCCGACGCCGCCTGAATCAGGCAGAGCTTTGGGATGTAGGTCAGCTCACCGATGAATTCGCTGTCATACGCAAACCGTCCCTCGGCTCGGAGATAGGCAAGGGCATCCGATAACCGTTCCTGCCGATCCACAAACTCCGGCGCATCGTGGTTAATCAGCGCATGCTGAATCTTCGGTTGATCATCCCCAGGATCGTCGGCGTGGGCCGACTCGTGGCTTCTCGCCCGGAAATTCGCCGGTGAATAAGGGCGATAACGCTTTTCCTCGCCCTGGCTGCTCATTTCCGCCATGATCGCTCGCTTCCTTCCGTCCCTTCAATTCTGCCCGAGGCCATCCTCGCCTCTGGTTTCATTTCAGAATCTGCTCACTCCCGTCCGAAGGAATATATGTGCATCCGCGCTTCCACGCGATCCTTTCGCACTCCGACAGATGGCACAATATGTCTTGCCGCCCGGCGAGTCCTGTCGCCGCCTATGTGAAGCACCTAACGGTATAACCCCTTTCTTCGGCCAAACTAACCAACTCAACCGCACCAAAGACGTTAGGAGAGGGGAGGGTCAGGAAAAGGATGAGCGGCATATAGTTTGCCCTGATAGATATAGAAATTGGCGGTGATCCATGAAGAAAACATTTAGTTCCCTGGCAATGACCTTTGATGTGCTGATCGTGGAAGATGAACCGATCTCCCGCCGAGCCCTCTGCACCCTGATGTCCTCCCGTGGTTATCAGACCGACTCTGCATCCTCCGCCGAGGCGGCGCTGCAGTGCGTGCAGCAGCATGGGATGCCCAAGGTCGCGCTGGTCGATTTTAACCTCCCCGGCATGAGCGGGATGGAATTTATCAAGCGGCTGGAAGCGATGAACCCATCCGTCTTTCCAATACTCATCACCGCCGCCGCTGACGATGTCGTCTCGCGCCTCCGCCGCCAGCATCCGGTGGCCTATCTCCAGAAACCCCTCAATTTCGACCTCCTGATGAGCCTTCTCAGCGACCGTAAACAAGTGAATTAAGACCCGGCTGATGATGGGAGGGCTCCGGAAATCCCCGAATTTTTGTTTTGACTTGGCCTGCTTTTCGGGCGACATTTTCCGCCCGCCGAATGTGGAAGCGAGGCGGTCAACCGTCGATATGGAATGTCGGCGGGCAGCCGCTGTGAGATAAGCGGGCGAGTCCAGGGATTTTCGGGCGAAGAAAACGGACCGGGCTGAAGGAGCGAATCGTGAATCTGACTTACGCCGTTGAACGTTTATATGAGGTCGGTTGGCTTCCATCATCGGAGATGGACCTGGAGCGCCTCCCCGATGGCCGGCGATTTCCATCGGTGCTCGCTGTCCAGCAGGAGTTCGCCCGCGCAGGACTTGAGCTGTCGATCAAACAAAACCTGATGTTCAAATGTTACCGTGCTGCCTGGGGACCGGCGGGCGAACCGCTGGAAGAAGGCCGCTCGACCGACGAACGCCACGGCGCCGTCGTCGGCTCCTGCCAGCGCGAGGCTGCTGTGTATGCCCTTGCGCAGCTCCGGCAAGCCCAAACCGAACGGCAACTTTCCATGGCTGGTGAGCCTGCCGGCATCGATGTCTATTCAGTTGTTTGAATCCGTAAAATAAAAAGAAGAGGGAGGCGTCGAAAAACGCCTCCCTCTTTCTATTTGTGTTGCGGAGTTTCAGACTCGCCGTGTTTTCAACCAACCGCCGCCGGTTCCAGCAATTGGTTCCACTTCTTGCCGGCGCGATTTTTCCACGCGCCTTTGTGATACGCATAGCCGACGATCAGCGGCACTGCCAGGGTGGCTTCGCTGAAGACCATCTGTTCGTACACCGTATCAACCTTGCCCCAACTGCTGGCTTCCTTCAGCGTGCTGCTCGAGAGCGCGCCATCCCGAACGTCGGCGACCGTGACCTGGATTGCGTACTTGTGCATCGGGGCATCGTGGCCGAGCACTTCGGCGCAGACGACGATGTCCTGCGTGAAGTTCTTCGGCACACCACCGCCGAGCATGAAGATGCCGGTGGTTGGATTCTTGATCTTGAGCTGGGTGAGTTCGTAAAAATCCTTGCCGCCGTCCCAGGTGACGGTGCGGGCGTTGTCGTAACCGCGGGAAACGCCGTGCGCGACCAGTCCGAACCCGGCCGAGCAGTCATTAAACGCGGGGCAGAAGATGGGGATGTCCCGCTTGTAGCATTCGTAGATCAGGCTGTCCTGGCACTTGGGTCCGCCGTTCTTTTCCAGATATTCGCCCATGGCGCGGATGAACTCGCGGCTGCTGTGCGGGCCGGCTTCCATCTCATCGAAGATTTTCTGCGTCGTCTCATCGCAAATCCGCAGTTCTTCCTCATCAATCAGCGTGTCGTAGATGCGATCGAGGGCATGTTCGCGAAGCTCGCCGTCGAACAGGCCGCTCTTGAGCTTGTCCTCGGCGATATAGTGGCGGAAGCCGAGCGCTTCAAAGAAATCCTGGTCAACGATATTCGCCCCGGTCGACACGACCGCATCAACCATGTTGTTGCGGACCATATCGACAAACACCTTCTTCAATCCAGCGCTGATGAGCGAGCCGGCGAGCGTCATGATGACGCCGCACTGCTTGTCCTTCAGCATACGGTCGAAGATGTCGGCGGCGCGATGCAGGTCGCGGGCGCTGTACGCCATATGCTGCATCGCCTCGACCATCGTCACCACGCCTGGGTTTTTGGTGATGTCGATATGCTCGATCGTGCCATGCGAGAGGAAGTCCTTCTTGCTCTCGGAGCCCGCCTGCGAAGCCTTGAGCGGCTTGATGTTCATTGAATCGTTTGCCATGAATGATCTCCCTTGAAGGGTGAAAGAGTTTGCCTGCACTTTTCAGGATCGTTTTGATGACGATCGTGAAAACGAAAAAGCCACCGCGGGACGCTACGGAATGCGCTGCGAACTGCTTCGCGAGGCACCCGCCATTGCGGCCCGGGGTGGCTTTACGTGCGATGTATTGTGAATGATCTTACGCAGGAGTCAAGAAAAAGTTTTCAAAAAGTTCTGTCCAATTTTTCTATTTTGATCTTTGGCTTCGGCGTCGCCGCGAGTTGCGATCAATCATGACAGTCATCGTAATGTATCGCGCGTTGCTATGACCGACATGCGTTTCTAGGATACACCCAAGGTCGGGAGCGCGGGACGCAAAAATGGAATTCGGCGCCAAACATCGTCTTCTTCTGTCGCTCCGGAGCGAGAAGGCGCTTGGTCTGCGATCCATCGCCCGTGGTAACGCGGATTTCAGCGTTTGCACCGAAGAATTTGAAGAACCGCAAATAGCCGCGCCCCGCGGGGATGCTGCAAATGTTGCATTGCGACCGTCGCCCGCGCCGCCGCGGCTGATGCGCTCGGCGCCACAACCTTCGCCGGCATCCGCAGAAGCATATGGTGAGTCAGTGAAGGCAAAAAACCTCATCAGTCTTTCAACCGATGCGCCGTTTGACGCTCCGCTGCTGAGCACGGATGAAAAACGCAGCCGGCTTTTGGCGTTGGAAGAAAAAGAAGTTCGCACGTGCCCCAAATGCCGGCTTTGTGAAACGCGAACGCAAACCGTGTTTGGTGAAGGAGACGTCGACGCGAAAATATTTTTCATCGGCGAAGGTCCTGGTGAAAATGAAGACCTCACCGGACGTCCTTTTGTAGGCCGAGCGGGGCAATTGCTGGATAAAATGATCGCTGCGATGGGATTGCGGCGGAATCAGGTGTATATCGCCAACATCGTCAAATGCAGGCCGCCGGAAAACCGCGTGCCGGCCCCCGATGAAGTGGCGACCTGCACGCCTTATTTAGAGCGGCAACTGGAAATGATCAGGCCGGCTACGATCGTCACACTGGGTCGCCCTGCAGCATCATATATGCTTGGCAACCCAAAATTGACCATGGGTTCGGTGCGTGGCCGGTGGTTCCAATGGCGCGGAATTAAACTCATGCCCACATACCATCCCTCCTACGTGTTGCGTAATTACACAGAGGAGACACGAAAGGCAGTGTGGAACGATTTGAAATTGGTCATGGATGAATTGGGAATGACGACTCCGGCGCGCGGCAAACCGATGTGATTTTCTGGCGTCTCCGCCGCGCGTTCTTTCAGCAACCGGACATTGTGCAATTTTTCTTCCCACGGATGGGGTTCAAAAAGTTTTTTACGCAGCAGTCGGCTTGCATGCCGATGACAAAGCAGAATGGGTGATCTCCACTTGAGTTTGATGAACAAAATAAATTTGTGTCGCCGGGACGAGAACATTTTGTTTTCAAATGTTGTTCTCTGTACCCTGCGCGTTTTAACAAGAACATGTATTGGGTAGTGAGTGATTCGTGCTTGACCCGCACGGATAGCAACCGAATAAACATCGGAATTGCACATCTGTATTTTGAACCGAAGTAAGCCTCAAAACTGAAGCATCGCCATGACAATGACCCACTCGCCTTCGCCGCGCGAGGCCACGATCCGCCGCGCTATTGAACCTGTCATTCTGGACCCGACGGTCTGGCAGCAGATTCTTCAAAATGTTCGGGCGCAGCATCCCAGCCTGCACCGCGTCTGGTTCGACCAGATGACACCGAGGCAACTGACCAACGGCGTGATCCAGGTCACGGTCAGCACACCGGCACAATTGAATTTCTGCCAGGGTCAGTGCCAGCAGCCGTTCACCTCTGCTGCTCAGCAGGTGACGAGCCGGCTGGTCGCCGTCAGCTTCCATTGCGACAACCTGCCGCGGGGCGGCGTATTCAGCGAAGGGGATCAGCCGCTCCCGCTCAATCCTGATTACACATTTGAACAGTTCGTGACAGGCCCCTGCAATCGCCTGCCGCACGCGGCTTCGGTCGCTGTCGCCGAGCAGCCGGGCAAAGCGTACAACCCGCTATTCATCCATGGGGGGGTTGGCCTCGGCAAATCGCATTTGCTCCAGGCCGTCTGCCAGAAGGTGCTGGAGCGGGAGCCGGATTCGCGGATTTTGTATCTTTCCTGCGATACGTTCATTAATCAGTTCATCACCGCCGTCGAGACCGGCGACATGAATCAATTCCGCCATCGCTATCGTCACGTGGATGTGCTGGTGATTGATGACATTCACTTCCTTGCCGGCCGCGATCGGACGCAGGAAGAATTTTTCCATACGTTCAACACGCTGTATCAAGGGCATAAGCAGATTATCCTGAGCGCTGATTGCCCACCGAGCGAAATTCCGGAGCTGGAAGAGCGGCTGGTCAGCCGATTTAACTGGGGGCTGGTCGCGCGGATTGAAAAGCCATGCTACGAAACGCGCGTCGCCATCCTTCAGAAGAAGGCGCGGATGCGCGGACTGACGCTGCCGGAAGATGTGATCTGCTACATCGCCGCCAAGGTGGAAAACAACACGCGCGAGCTCGAAGGCGCGATCACCAAGGTGCAGGGGATGAGCCTTCTGCAGGCGGGCAAGATAGATCTGGAATTGGCCAAGGCGGCGCTGGGGGAAACGGCCACGCCGGAACAAAAGCGCATCACGATCCAGCAGATCTTTGATGCTGTCACCAAATACTATGGCGTGCGCCTCAGCGATCTTCAAAGCAAACGCCGCCACAAAAGCATCGCCTTTCCGCGCCAGGTCTGCATGTACCTCGCAAGGCGGCATACGCGATACAGCCTTGAAGAAATTGGCGGTTACTTCGGCGGCCGCGATCATACAACTGTATTGCACGCCGTCCGGACGGTGGATGAAGACACGAAGAATGACCGGGAGATTGCCAAGCAGGTTGGAACGATCGAGACGCAGCTTACGGGGATGTGAGCGATTGCGTCTGTCTGCAATGCCGGACTGTCTGACTCCTGCGGTCATTGCAAAGGGATCAGCCAGACCGGAATTTCACCGCTACGCGATAATGCGCAATCCATTTGATAAACTCCGCGCATGATCGGAAACATCCTTCAGGCCGACCTCGAAGAAATTATCAAATCAAAAAACTGGAATGAGCTGAGAGACGCTCTTTCCGAACTAGATCCGCCGGATATCGCCGAGGTGTTGATCGATCTGCCGGCGGAGGATGAAGGGGTTATTTTTCGCATTCTGCCGCGCGGATGTGCCGCCTCGGTGTTTTCGTATCTTCCGATTGAGCGCCAGCAGGAACTGGTCCAGTCGCTCGGCAACGAAACGGTTCATACCATCCTCGGCGAGATGACGCCCGACGACCGCACCCGCCTGCTCGAAGAGCTTCCCGCGGATGTCACGAAGCGATGTCTTGAAACGCTGCCGCCGGAAGAATTAAAAAAAGCCCGCCAACTTCTGGGATATCCCGAAGGCACGGCGGGGCGTTACATGACGCCGGATTATGTCAGCCTGCCGCCCGACATGACGGCGCGGGAGGCGATCGAGCACGTGCGCAAAACCGGCCGCGGCATGGAGACGCTCGCGGTTCTTTATGTCGTCGACAAGGACGGCAGGCTGATCGACGACCTGCGCCTCGGCACGCTGGTGCTGGCGGACCCGGATACGCGCGTGAAAGATATTGATGATCGCGCTGCGGTGCAGATTCCGGCGACTGCGCGGTGAAGAGGTGGTCGCCGCATTCGGCAAATATGATCGCGTGGCGCTTCCGGTCGTCGATTCCGATCAAAAAATGCTCGGCATTATCACGGTGGACGACGTGCTCGAATTTGCCGAGCGCAAAGCCACCGAAGAAATTCAGCGGCTCGGTGGTTCGGAAGCGCTGGATAAGCCGTACCTTGATGTCGGTTTCTGGCAGATGGTCCGCAAGCGGGGCGGATGGCTGGCGGTGCTGTTCCTGGGTGAAATGCTTACCGCCACCGCGATGGGATATTTTGAAGGCGAGATTGAACGGGCCGCCGTCGTCGCGCTCTTCGTCCCGCTGATCATCAGCTCCGGGGGCAACAGCGGTTCACAGGGAACATCGCTCATCATCCGCTCGCTGGCGCTGAAGGAACTGCGTCTCAAAGACTGGTGGCGGGTTTTTGGCCGCGAGCTGCGAACGGGGCTGGCGCTCGGGCTTTTTCTCGGGGTGATCGGCTTCTGCCGAATCGGTGCGTGGCAGGGGCTTTCGCATGTGCCGCATATCGGCACGTTCTTCCAGACCCACGGCTCGCAGGATGAGGCGCAAATTCCCGTCGGCACAAAACAGATCCAGGCCGACGCGGAGCTGACGCAGCCGCTGGTGGTTCCGGCGTTCACGCTTTCGGCCGGTGATCGGGTCAGCAAGGGAATGCTGGTGCCCGACTCAATGCCGATCCCGAGCGGCATTGAAGCGATCGCGCGCAACACCGAACCTGCTACGGCATACGGAAAGCACTGGTTTCTCGTCGGCCTGACTGTATTTGGCGCACTCATCGGCGTCATCATGTGGGGCTCGCTCGCGGGCTCGATGCTTCCGTTCATCCTGCGCAGGCTGGGGTTCGATCCCGCAACCAGCTCAGCGCCGTTTGTCGCGACATTGGTCGACGTGACGGGTCTGATCATTTACTTTGTCGTTGCGAAAATCATTCTGACGGGAACGTTGCTGTGACCGAAGATGGTCGAAATGCCACACGCCTTCACCGTGACAGGGACTCGCGGCACGGGCCAGCATCCTTGAAATAAATTGCCACAGGTCTAATGCAAATTAAAAGCATGGCCGCTGAAATGACCGGATTTGGAACCTGATCGGCAGTGATTTCGCACGCTGAGATCGCAAGCTTGTCTTATCATGCAGATCGTCCCCTTATACAATCCGACAGCGATGCCCGATGCATCGCATGAGGTGACTGCGCCGGGTGGATATGAGTGCTGGTCTTTCGCGGTCTATGACGCAACGGCTCAGCTCCGCGCCGTCGCGATGTTCTTTGTGGGTTGCCCCTTCGATCCGGCTTATCTCCGCGCTTACGATCGATATCGACGCCGACCGACGCGCGTCGCGCCGCCAACGCCTCGCGATTGTTCCGCAATTTATTTTGCGCTATATCGCAATGACCAGATCATCGCGCAGGCCACTTCGCGACACCCATCCTCGCAAGTCACTGAATCGTCTGATCCAGTAAAGATTGCGATCGGTTCAAGCGATCTGGCGATTCAGGAAGATGGTTCTCTGCACCTCGCCATTCGTGGCGTACCCGCTCCTCCGGCCCGTCGTCGGCCTGGCACTATTGCCGCCCGGCAACTCGCGGCCAGTTTTGTGTTTCGTCCGCGCTTCAAACATAAGGCGATGCAGCAGGCATTTCCTTCCCGTGAATTGAGCGGCGCCGATCATCGGTGGATTCTCGCCAATCCTGTGTGCGACGCGGAAGGAACTGTGACCCTGTACGGCTCCGGCGCGCCTGTTATTTTCACGATTAACGGAAGCGGTTTTCACGATCACAACTTTGGGGCCGGCGTCGCAGGCGCGAATCTCAACCGTTGGCTGCGCGGTCATATTTCCACCGGCGATTCCGTGATCGCGTTTTCGATCGCTTATGCGCGGGATCGATTAAAGAAGGACGAATCGAAAGTGATCGAAATCGATGCCACCGGCATCAAGGAAATCTCTTCTGACATCTCAATCGCCTGGAACCACCGAACCAAAATGTTTCTGAGATATCCGGCGCAAATCTCGTTGAACGCGCAAACCCGCCTCGAGAACCCTCGCGTCATCGATGCGACGGCGTTCCATCTCCGGCTTGTTTACGATGCAACCATCAGCGGCGCGCCTGCAAAAGCGTTGTGTGAAATCGTATATCCCTATCGCCTGCACTGGCCGATCCTTGGCCGAATGATCGGCGTCGTATAGCAAAAGTGTCCTCCCGTCCCACCCAAGGAAGAATCCACAGGACAATCGCATGTAGCCTTAAAGCTCTTAACAAAACAGGAGGAAAATGAACGCAGAGTCGCGGAGGCCGCGGAGGTAAAACGCGGAGAAAACAAGGAAAAACATAGCCCTCTCTGTTCTACCTCCGCGGCCTCCGTGACTCTGCGTTCATCCATTCTGTTAGGAGCTCTTACTTCTTTAATCCCCTATCCCGGAATACCGGAGAAGGAGGTAAGAGCCACAGGCGTTTGCCCTGGAGTAATCCGCATTTCGACCTTTAAAATCTTGGCGTTCATCGGCCTTTTCCGTTCAAATATTCCGATGCGGCCAGGGACGGCTCAGGTCTTCGCGAATCGCCGGATGGCGGCTCTGCTTTTTCTCGGGTTTGCATCGGGGCTGCCGTTTGTTTTGACGACCGACAACCTCAAAGCGTGGATGACGGATCGGGGAATGGATGTGGTCAGCATCGGGCTGACGTCGCTGGTGGGGCTGCCTTATATTTTAAAGTTTCTGTGGGCGCCGGTGATGGATCGGTATGTGCCGCCCGTGCTTGGCCGGCGCCGGGGGTGGTTGCTGGTGACGCAGGTTTTGCTCATCGGCGCGATCCTTTGCCTCGCGGCGTTTGGAGCGCACGCTTCGATTCATCTGCTGATGGGGATGGGATTTTTCCTGGCGTTTTGCAGCGCGAGCCAGGATGTGGTGGCGGATGCGTATCGAACCGATGTGCTGCGGCCCGAAGAACGCGGAGCAGGGACCGCGATCTGGGTGACAGGGTGGCGGCTGGCGATCATCGCCGCCGGCGCGGGGTCGCTGATGGCGGTGGATCGGCTGCATCTGTCGTGGCCGACGGTTTATGCGGGGGCGGCGGGGCTGATGGGGGTTGGGGTGATTGCGACGATTCTGCGCCCGAGCCGATGACGCCAGGAGTTCCGCCACCGACGTTGCGGGATGCGGTGGTTTTGCCGATGCGGGACCTGCTGCTGCGGGAGCGCGGACTGCTCGTGCTGCTGTTTGTGATTCTGTTCAAACTGCCGGAGGTGCTGGCGGCGAATATGACATTGCGGTTCATGCTCGACATCGGCATTAGCAAGTTTGATATCGGGGCGGTTCGGCAGGGATTGGGAATCGCCGTCACGATCATCGGTGCGATGGCAGGCGGTGTGCTGGTGGCGCAGCTCGGGCTGTGGCGATCGCTTTGGGTGATTGGAATTCTCGGGGCCGTGAGCAATGGAGGATTCCTGGTTCTGTCCCAAACAGGACCGGTGCGCGGCGTGATGATCGCTGTCATCTGCATCGAAAACTTCTGCGCTGGAATGGTGACAGCGGCGTTTGTCGCGTTCCTCATGAGCCAATGCAGCCCGGAGTTTTCAGCGACGCAGTTTGCCGTTCTCTCCGGTGTGATGCGGCTGACGGATGCGATCAGCGGACCACCCGCTGGTTATTTTGTGAAAGCGGCGGGGTGGTCCTGGTTTTTTGCAGTAAGCATCGTGGTGGGGGCACCGGCACTGCTGCTCTTGCCTTGGTTGAACAGGACTGGGCAGGAAGTAAGTCTTGGTGCTATTGAAGAAAAGGTGCGGGCGTGAGAAACATCTTTTTGCAACACGTGCGAATAATGGAAGCCGGCTAAGATTGGCGGCATTGAATATGGTGGAAGAGGAAGACTAAAGAAAAAGACGAAGAGAAAGACAAATCACAGCCGCAGGGGCTGCTGCCCCTGTACGGACCGGGGACATGGGTAACACATGTGCGGGGACATGGGTGGCGCATTGGAATTAGACTCGAGTTTGGCTTTTCACGTCGATCGTTGCAACTTTCACATGGCAGAAAAAGACATCTAATTGTCCATCCTGCCTCGTCGGACGTAAGGCTACGGGATAGCCGGTGAACGCCTGGCTGATTTTAAAATCCGTGGATTTGTATCTGAAGTACCCGTCCTTCTGCACCTTTCGTACGACATCGGACGAGCCATATTCAATCGGCGGCAGGGTCTCTGCAAAGGCACGCGGCGAGTGAACATACCGTGTGACGGGCGTGGCCATCCCCAACGCCTCGTGCGGTCGCTCCAGGTTGTAAACATCACGCCATGGATCAAAGCGGCGCTGCGCCTCCTCAATATCGCGGAAGCGTCGTGTGCCGATTGCCTCGGCTTTAACGGTGCGATTGAAGCGTTCGTCTTTGCCTTGGGTTTGGGGATGATACGCGCGGCCGTGTCCGACGCCGACGTCCAGCCGGATCAGCCAGGCGCTGAGCCAGGTGTGTTGTGAGCCGCCGTTGGATGGGCTGAAGTAACCGCCCCAGGGCGAACCATTATCGCAGAGGACACGCAACGGCAGACCGTAGCGACGGAACAAGTCGATCAGATGTTTTTGCACGGTGATTCCCTGCTCATTGTTGCAGGCCCGCACGCCCAGGCAAAAGCGTGAATGATCGTCCAGCACGGTGAGGGCATGACAGCGTCCACCACCGTCGAGCGGGAAGTGGCCCAGGAAGTCCATCTGCCACAGATCGTTGGGCCGCAGATGCTCGAAGCGGACAAACGCGGTGTGCTTGCGGGATTCCTCAGGATTCAGCAGGTCATTGCGACGCAGGATGTCGGTCACGGTGCTGATGGCGGGAACCCCGGGACAACCCAGCGTCTTGAGCCGTGCGTGAATCTTGCGTCCACCCCACCCATGGCTGCGACGCAGCTCGCACACACTTTGTTCCAGCGACCCGGCAGTCCTGCCTGGCGACAGCAAGGGGCGGCGGGAGCGATCCGCCATCCCCTGGGCGCTGACGACGCCATTCTCTTGGCGTTTGGCGCGATCCATCCACTTGTAGGCGGTCTTGCGACTGATGGCAAAACGACGACACAACGCCGCCAGATTACAACGGGGCTGGATCGCCAACGAAACAAATTCTTGTCTGAGACACACAGTAGAAGCCTCCATCCACGGCATGCTTGAACTCCCGGTAAAGGTTCAAGCTTGCAGGATAAAAGCGCCACCCATGTCCCCGCACATGTGTTACCCATGTCCCCGGTCCGTACAGCCCCCGCACCCCCGCTGGGAGGGAATTGAGATAAGAGGGAAGGGTAAAAAGGACCGCTGCGCGGGCGGTGGAGTTATAGCTGGGGCGGAACCGGTGGACTTCCCCACGAATGGTGGGCGCTGCGGGATGACTAATTCAGGCTCGCCTCGAACGCTTCGGGGCTGAGATAGCCTAACGAACTGTACAGTCGTTTGCGATTGTAAAACACCTCGATGTACTCAAAGATCGACGCTCGGGCCTGCTCTTGGGTGGCGTAGTGCTCATGATGCACCAGCTCGGTCTTGAGCGTGGCCCAGAAGCTCTCCATCGCCGCATTGTCCCAGCAGTCTCCCTTTCGGCTCATGCTCGGCTGCATGTTATGCGATTCCAGCAGGTGCAGGTAATCCTCGCAGCTGTACTGAACGCCCCGGTCGCTGTGATGGATCAATGAGCCGGCGGGGTTTCGCCGGGCCAGGGCCATCTTCAACGCGTCACTCACCAACTCCGTCTTCATATGCTCAGCCATCGACCAGCCGACGATCAATCGGCTGCATAAGTCGATCACGCCCGCCAGATACAGCCAGCCTTCATCAGTGGGAATATATGTAATATCCACTGCCCATTTCTGATTGGGCAAGTCAGCGGTGAACTGCCGGTCCAGCACGTTACCCGCCACCGGGTTGGCATGAGCGCTGTCGGTGGTGGCTGGCACGAACTTCCTTTTGCTTTTGGCCCGGATGTCCCGCTGCTTCATCAGTTTGGCCACGGTGTTCTCGCTCACCTTTTCACCCTGAGCGATCAGCGCCTGACAGACCCTCGGGCTGCCGTACACCCGGCGGTTCTGTTCATGCACGGTCTTGATCTTCTCAGTCAGTTGCTCCTGGCGAAGGGCTCGCGGGCTGGCCGGCCGATCCCGCCAGGCGTAGTAACCCGAGCGGCTCACTTCCAGCACACAGCAGCAGACCTCCACCGCATACTCACTCAAAGAGTCTTGGATGAAAGCGAACTTCACATCTGCTCCTTTGCAAAGAACGCCGCCGCTTTTTTTAAAATGTCACGCTCCATCACCAGCCGCGCGTTCTCCTTGCGCAGCTGACGCAACTCAGCCGCCAACGCCCCTTCACCGCTTGGCCCAATGCCCGGCTCGGTCGAAAACTTCTCGATCCAGCCCCGGACACTGCTGGGATCCACTCCCAGGCTCTTGGCCGCATCGACGATCGAATAGCCCTGCCCGTTCACCAGTTGAACCGCCGACAGCTTGAACTCACGTGTAAACTTCCTTCTGGACATGATTTGCTCCTTGGGGCAGGCATCTTATCCTGCCCTCCACAGCGCCCACCATTCGTGGGGAAGTCCAGAGTTGTAGCCGGGGCGGAACCGGTTCTTACTCTCGCCGTGCCGCTAGTTTCCGCCCCAGCGTCCCCACCTCCTGGGCAGGGCACGCCCCCTGTGGCAATTGTATACGGCTGGTTCGGTGGCGGGATGCCGGGCCTTTTACTTCCAATGATTGCGGACGATTGAAGTCGAACGAACGCTACGAATGGGCGGTGCAATGAAATGGCGGGCGATGTGATAAATCGGCGGGCAGCGAGGAAATAGCGAGCAGGCGAGAAATAGCGATGTGCGCCATGGGTGGCTTTTGACGGCTTGCCGGCGCGGCTACGCCGGCAAGTTTTCTTCGCAGCCTACATCTGCTCTGCGCAACTGGGGGCGTGCCTTGCCTACGGAGGTGGAGGACGCTGGAGGCGGAACCGAGCGGCACGGCGAGAGTAAGAGCTGGGTTCCGCCTCCGGCTAACCTTCACTGCCCGCGCAGCGGTCCTTTTACACCTTCCCTCTTATCACAATTCCTCTGCTTGCGGGGGTGCGGGGGCAGCAGCCCCTGCGGCTGTGATTTCTCTTCCTCTTCCTCTTCCTCTTTCCTCATATTCAAACGTTGTCGGAATCTTAAATACGAAGAGGATGAGTTGGTTCGTTTATTTTGGGTTTCGTTTCGCCATGTCGGCGCATGGGTTAAGATCGAGTGCATGAAACTGCGCTATATTTTGTTGCTGCCGCTTCTGGTTGCTTCGGTGGGATGTATGACGGAGAAGCGGAGTTATCAGGTTACGGTGGAGAACAAGTTGTCTCGGCCAGTGACCGTTTGGCTGGTGAAGGAGTATGGGCCGATGGAGGACGGGTGGCTGTCGCCGGAGCAGATTGCGACGCTGGCGAATCCACCGGCGGACGATCATTTGCCGGCGGTGGTGCTTCCGCCGGGGAGACATGCGGATCGGGGGCCGATCAATGGGTCATTTGATCCGGTGCATGGCCGGGCATATCTGCGAGTGTACAGCGGGACGCCGACGTTGACAGAGATGCTGGCGATTGGGAAAGGGAGTTTGAGCCGGATGGATTTGCTGTTGCAGCCGGGGGCGAATGCGTTTGAGATTGATGATGATGATGGCCTCATGAAGGCAACGAAGGTGACGCCTTGAGATGAGGGCTGGCGGTGATGGGATGGGCTGCCGCGGATTATATAAGATGTCATATATTCAGCATCAGGATGATTCGGGGGGAATCGTGGCTCGGTGCGGGGTCATCACGCTCAGCGATACGCGGACGGAAGCAACAGATAAAAGCGGGGGGCGGATTAAGAATCTGTTGTTGGCGGCATCGCATGTGGTTTCTTATTACACGGTGATTCGAGATGAACCGGCGGAGTTCTCGGCCGTGTTGCAGGCATTGCTTATGCGGAATGATATCGATGTCGTGCTGACCAGCGGCGGTACGGGCATCAGCCGACGGGACCGGACCATTGAAGTGGCGGAGGCGGCGATCGAGCAGCCGATCGCGGGGTTTGGGGAATTGTTTCGCATGTTGAGCTGGCAGGAGATTGGCAGCGGGGCGATGCTGAGCCGGGCGATTGGGGGCATTGCTCGGGACAAGGCGATTTTCTGCATGCCGGGGTCGACAGCGGCGGTGGAATTAGCGATGACGAAGCTGATCCTGCCGGAAATTCGGCATGTGATTGGGGAAATGCGGCGGGATTCGTAACTCGTGGCGGTAAGCTCCTAACAAAACAGGAGGAAAATGAACGCAGAGTCGCGGAGGCCGCGGAGGTAAAACGCGGAGAAAACAAGGAAAAACATAGCCCTCTCTGTTCTACCTCCGCGGCCTCCGTGACTCTGCGTTCATCCATTCTGTTAGGAGCTCGGTAATCCGTAACTTGTAATCGAGCGGTGTAATTTGGGGGCATGCACATTTGCGTCGATCGTTGTCTATAATCTGTCTGATGGCGCAGCTTAGTGTTAATGTGAATAAGGTCGCTACTTTGCGGAATACGCGCGAGTTGGATGTGCCGAGCGTAATTCGGGCTTCGCGGATTTGCCTGGAGGCGGGGGCGGCGGGGATTACGGTGCATCCGCGGCCGGATCGGCGGCATGTTCGGCCGGGGGATGTTTATGCGATTGCCGACCTGCTCAAGGAATTTCCGGAGGCGGAGTTCAATATCGAGGGGAATCCGTTTGAGAGTTTCATGCATTTCGCAAAAGAAGTGCGGCCAACCCAATGCACGCTGGTGCCGGACACGCGGGATGTGCCGACGAGCAACCAGGGATGGGATTTGAATCAGCAGAATGTGGACCGACTGATCCCGGTAGTGAAGCAATTGCAGGAGTGGGGATGCCGGGTGAGTTTGTTTTTGAATCCGGATGCTGCACAAGTAGAGCGGGCGGGGCGACTGGGGGTGGATCGGGTGGAGTTATATACCGAGCCTTATGCGGCAGAGTTTGCTCGCGGGAATGCAAAGGCGGCGGATGCTTACGTGACGGCCGCCCATTGGCGCGGGAAGTGGGGCTGGGAGTAAACGCGGGACACGATTTGAATTTGATGAATCTGCCGCCGCTGGTGAAGCGAATTCCGTTTTTGGCCGAGGTGTCTATCGGACATGCGTTGATCGCCGACGCCCTGGAGATGGGATTGGCGGAAACTGTTCGGCGATATCTGAAGGCGGCACAGGGCGCGTAACATTACAAAGCATGCCATATTCTGAACGCGCAGGTCCCATTTTGGGGTTTGAGAGGTCAGATCATGTCCAATTTGGATGGGACGGCAGAATTTGCTGCTCTTCGGCCGTCCGATAACGCGGTCTTCGCGTGAAGTGCCGAGATTGCCCAAATTAACAAAAGTTCCTCGTTAGGGCGGTCGATAGAAAGGGTGTTCGGAAAGCCAGTTAATTTAGAACCCCTATAGAGGAGCAGCGTCCATGACCTCACTTCATCAGCGTCAGAATCAGCAGTCGAAGTTCAAGATTGGTGTCGAAGCAAACGGCGCGGAGCGTCGAGAGTATCGGCGTCATGACATCGAACAGCAGGGGATTGCTGTGGATCGCTGGGACGGG
This sequence comes from uncultured Phycisphaerales bacterium, assembly GCA_963704405.1. Classification (GTDB taxonomy): domain Bacteria; phylum Planctomycetota; class Phycisphaerae; order Tepidisphaerales; family Tepidisphaeraceae; genus MFD01213-c1. The sequence continues at coordinate 4,763,545 of OY969903.1, read as the reverse complement.
GCCAAGCGCTCGCCGAAGGAATTTGGCCGGCTGGTGGACCTGAGCGCGGGCGGGGTTCGGATTCGCACGAAACAGACCAATGTAAAGGCCGACGGCCAGATCCGGCTTCGGTTGGAATTGCCGGCTTATGCGGGAATCTGTCCGTTTGTGGATACATCCGGTTCGGCTCCGCAGCCGACACGGGAATGGGTGGGTTGGTTGAGCGTGGCGCGGGTTCTGCCGGTTGCTGAAAAGGGTGAAGTCGAAGTAGCCGGGCGACTGGTGGATATGGATGAGATGGACCGGGGAATGCTGGGGCTGTATCTGTCAACCCAGCCGTTGGCGGCTTGAAGTTGATGAGTTGTTGTATTTAGTATTTTTGTATTCGTATTTTCTTTTCGCACAAACCTAATCGCCCGCCGGCTGATCTCCTTTCCCAGCCGGCGGGCGGTTTTTTTATGCTTTTTTGGCGAAGCATCCGGCTTGTTGCCATTTAGATGAACGGGCGGCGGTCCAGCACCAGGTGCAGCGGCCAGGGGGTTTTGATTTCCTCATCGCCCAGGAATTGCTGAGCCTCGGCGGCGATGCTGATGGCCGCCGTCACGAGGTGAACCGCCAGGTGACCGGTGATGGTTCTGGTCAGGCCGGGCGGAGTGTAGACATCAGTCATCAGGGCATCGAGCGTTTTTCGAATGGTTTGGCGGATGTCGTCCATCCTGTATGGGCAGTGGCGGGCGGTGCGGGTGAGGAGATAGATGGCGTCGAGGGTGAGCCACAGGTGATTGCCGGCGGCCCAGTAGCCATCGGATTGCTGCAGGCCGATGACAGTGTCGATGCGATGCTCGGGATAGGGCATGCGGCGATTGAAATGTTCGTATAGGAAATGGTAGTGGAAGGTTCCGCCAACCTGGTCGGAATCGCCGGTCGGGGGTTTGTCCCGGCCCATTAAACCGATGGCCGGATCGAAGAGACTATCGCAGGCGGCGAAGTAATCACCGAACCATTCAGGGGAGCGGAGGTCGGGGGAGAGCGCGTAGATCGCGCCGATGCCGGCGCCGCGGTGGCTGTCAACGTAAACGCGTTTCTTCCAATCCAACTTCGTCAGAAGAAATGTGCGGATGTCCTGGAAGTCGGCGGCGAATTTCAGCGGATGCAACGGGCCGGCGCTGAACAGTTCGAGGGCCGCAAGCGCAAAAGCAGTGTTGTGCAGCGGGGCGTGGGTGGGCTTTTTTTCCACGAGGTAGCCGGTATCGGGGTTTTGAAAGGATTGGAGGTTGGCAATCCATTGGGCGCGCTCCGCTTCGGTGGGGTGGAGATGGCCGATCGTGTAGAGGATGCAGGCCATGTCGGCTACGCCATAGAGTTCGGTAACGGTGGCGCCTGGCTCGCGGGCATATGAGCCGGCGGGGCCGGGAAGACGAAACATGGGTTCGAATTCTTCGGTGATCCAACGGACGAAATGGGTCAAATCATAGGTGGGGTTTGTGGTTGGCGCTGTTGCCGATGTCGCGGCACTGGCCGTGCCCGCGGGGAAGGCAGAAAGAAGCGCGGCGGCGGTGAAGGCTTTGACGCCGAGATGAAGAAATTCGGTGCGTGTGCAGGTGGATGAGGGAGCAGGTGGCATGGGGGTGTCTCCGATTCAGGCTGAGTTTATCACGGAGGGATTTTCAGATCAGGTTGCGGATCGCCAGGCAGGCAGACGTCTGCACTATTAAGAACCAGGCATAATATCGCCTCACGGCGGCGGGGATTTCACGACCCATTCCACACCGTTGCCGACAGCGACTTCCATGCTGACGGTGTTTGGGAGGTCGCGGGCATATTGAATGAAATCGCTTAGTTCCTTGCGATGAGTGGTGGCGTTATCGATGAGGATCGAGCCGCCGGCGCGAAGTTTGGGGAAGACATGGTCGAAATATTCGCGCGTGGCCGCTTTGTCGGCGTCAATGAATACCAGGTCGAATGGGCCGTTGAGGTTTTTAAGGATATCAATGGCGCTGCCGCAATGATTGACGATATGAGCGCCGAGGCCGGCGGCGGCGAAGGTTGCCTTGGATGATTCGACTTTGGCGGGATTGATGTCGATGGTATGGAGAAGCCCACCGGTGCGAAGCAGGGCCGCGCCCCAGAACAAACCGCTGAAACCGTAGCTGGTGCCGATCTCGATGATGACGCGGGCGTTGGCAGCCAGTGCGATCTGGTGGAGGAGCTCGCCTTCGGCGCGGCTGATTTGCCAGGCGTCGTCGCGCGTTTGGCCGAGGCGGTCGAGTTCTTCGATCAAGGCGAGGATAGTGTTCGTCATATGACGGATTACGGTAGATCGCGAGAGGGGAATGGACAATGGGAGAAGCAGATTTGCGGGGATAGATTGAAAGCCTCTAAATGTGATTCGGCAGGGCACGCACTCGCGATACTCATTTAGGTTTTCTTTGGCCGTCGGAGCAGAATCATTCCGACGGCGGCGCCGAGGAGAGACATGGTTCCCGGTTCAGGGACTTCCGCGGCGAGTTGGGCTTCGGGGTCCCAGGTAGCGACGGTCGCGACCCACGTGGGGTTGCTGTACGCCGTGGGATTGCCGGGAAGGGGATAGGTTGCGGAGACGGCAGAGTTTGCGGTGTCATTGTTTGAGTTGCGGTCGCCCCAGTATGCGGGCCAACTGAAGTTTGGATCGCCGGGGCTAGCGGAACCGGTGCCGGCGGCGGTCTGGTCGCCGGCGGGATAGCCCTGGCCATACCAGCCGAACGCCGATTCCTGCGAGAAGATGTTGGCAACGGTATAGACCAACGCCTGGCCTGAGGTGAACTGGTGCGAAAATCCGACTCGGCCTGAGGTGTCAAGCGGATTGCCCAGGAGGTCTGTCGATCCATATTCGGCGTAGCGGGTGTCTTTGACCGGCAGCCCGGCGTTTTTGCCGTTAACCGTGTTGGTTTCGTTCGTATTCCACGTGCTCCAACCGGCGGCGGCGATGGCGCTGGTCATCTGATTGTTGATATAGATGACGCTTGAATCACCGCCTGCTTGCTGCCAGCCCCACGGACGACCGAGAAACATTGAACCCGCCGCCGGCCCGCTGGCGCTGGCGGCGTTCTGGGAATCGATCACGGCGTTGCCCTTCACGGAATTGCCAGTGATCGTATTGTTGATAAAGACGAGACCGTTGGATGTGCGCTTATCGGTGCTGGCGGCGGTGATGTTTCCGCCGGGATGATCGCCGTCGATGTTGATGGTGGAGTTTTTGAAGACGACGGTGCCGTTGGCGAAGATGAAGTCGTTGTCACCGCTGACTGTGGAATTGGTGAAATAAGCCCGGCCGCCCTTCACATACAACGAATCCTGATAACCGAGAACTTTTACATTGTTGAACGCATCCTGATCGCCTTGAACCAGCAAGGCGACGGCAGGAGCGTTTGAGGTTTGGGCGTTGCCGCCGGTATAGGAACCGCTGGAAGTCACGGCGACGTGCGAGACGTTCTGGATGTATGGCGTGTCGGTGCTGTTGGCGAAGGTGATGTTCGCAGCCGAGACGTTATTACCTTTGATTTGCAGTGTGGCGCTGCCGGTGGTGCCGATCGCGCCGGTGCCCGGGTTGTAGGAGGAGTCGAGGGTGGAAGTGATGACGACATCGTCGGGATTGCCGGTGGTTCCGACGAGCGCAACGTTGGCCTTGCTGTACGCCAGCGAGGTTGTGCCGACGTTGTAAACGCCGGGATAGATGTACAACCGATTCGGGCTGCTGACCGATGCGCCTGAAGGAACACCGCTGGCGCCCAGTGCGGCGGCGACGGTGGTGTAGGTATTGGTTCCATCTCCCAGTGCGCCTTTGCCGGAGGGATCGAGATAGTAATCGGCGCCGCACGACCACGCCGCCGTTCCGGCGATAATTGCTCCCGCCAGTGCGGCCGCCCGCTGGTGCTTGCGCAAGGATGGACGTGCCATGGTTCCCTCTCCTGAAATGATCCAAAACCGCCGAAAAACAAACCGATGTGAACGAATGAAGTTCCCCGTGAAACTTCCGGGAGGGTAGGATAATATGCGTTAAAAATGGTGCAATTGCATATTCGGCTGATTGATTTGTACTTTCCAGCAGGCTTGTGAGTGCCTGCCGCGGGAGGGGTCACGATCGCAATTTTGAAACGGCCTGAAGTTGTCGCTGCATGCGCCACATCCGGTCGCGGCCTGTTTCGACAGCCGATAGTTTGTATCCCAGTGATCGATAAAACTGCACTGCTGCGTCGTTGGTGGGAGATACGTGCAGTTCGATGCAATCGACCTCCCAGCTTCGGAAGTAGCAATCGGCGTATTCGTGTAAGCGCCGGCCGAATCCAAGCCGCCGCCACTCGCGGACCACATAAAACAGATTCACATACCCGACGCTCTTGCCGTACGGCGCTTGAAGCTCAAGCTGACCGATCACCCGCTCATCGAGCATCGCCATCACATGGCCATCGGGAAATTCGTCGACGCGCTGGCCAAGCCAGTGCAGGTAGTTTTCCCGGGCCATGCAGGAAGAGGCGTCGCCGAAGCTGGAAGAGCAGGCGTCACGGTAGTGAAGGTAGGCCAGCGATCCATCGTTGACAGGGTCGATCCTGCGGTAGGTCAACAGGGGAGAGGTCACATTCTTACGATAGACCAGTTCATCGGCAGAGTTCAAGTATGTTTTTATGTAACACGGGCGGTGAGAAGATTTACGGCAGTGATATTTCCCGTGGCGCGAAATACCTCGGTGGATCGGAGTAGCGGCTACAATACCCGGCAATGGTTGTCCGCAAGCTCGCTTTATCGAATCTGACTGTGCATAAAGTCCGTGTTGCGCTGACGGTTGCCGCGATTGCGCTTTCGGTGAGCCTGGTGGTTTCGGTCACCAGCGGGTACGCATCGATCGAAGCGTCGGCATTTAAGTTTCTCAGCCGATTTATGGGGTCCGCGGATGTCCTGATCACGCATCAAGGCGATCCGCACGCGAATATTCCGGAAACTGTTGTGTGGGAGATGCGGAAAGACCCGGACATCAAGCGCGTCACCGGGCGGCTGGAATTGGAAAATGGTCTGATCGACGCCAGCGGCCAACCGCTGCCTGGCCGGCCGGCGCAGGTGATTGGCATTCGGCGGCCGGATGACACCCGCGTCGAAAATCTGAATGTGAAGCTGGGAACCTGGTTTGATGTCGCAGATGGGGACGTGGCGATCATCGACCAGGTGGCCGCGGAAAAGCTTCATGTGGGTGTGGGCGATACATTTTTGCTGCCGGGGCCGAGCGGTTCGCTGAAGCTGAAGGTGGTCGGCGTCATTCAGAAGCCTCAGATTCTGGCGGCCTCGATTCAGTCCATTTATCTCCCGCTGGAGACGCTGCAGAAATTCGCGATGCCGGATAAACCGCCGCAGGTGAACCGGGTGATGATCGATCTGCAGGCCAGCGCCAGTGCTGATGCATTCGTCGAGCGCTGGGCGCCAAAGCTGGTGGCGATTGATCCGGCCCTGCGGTTGCGGCTGGCGCACGACAACCGCAAAGAGCTGGATCGCAATCTACAGGGAGTGGAAATTCTCAGCTATCTTGGCGGCACGGTATCGATGCTGGCTGCCACGTTTATTGTGTTCTCCGCGCTGAGCATGGGTGTGACCGAACGATCGCGGACGCTCGCGATGCTTCGGGCGATCGGCGCGGTTCGATGGCAGATCGCGCGGCTGGTGGTCGCCGAGGGATTGCTGCTTGCCTCTGCGGGTGTGCTGGTCGGTATTCCGCTGGGCTGGCTTTGGGTGCGGCTGTTGCAACTGCGGTTTGCCGAGGTCTTTAGCGCAGGCGTGGTGCTGAGCCGCGGCGGGGTTCTTTACGGCGGGCTGGGATCGATGCTCGCAGCCCTGGCGGCCAGCCTGCTCCCTGCCTGGTCGGCAACGCATGTCAGCCCGCTGGAAGCCATGAGCCCGCAGGCCAAGATGCCATCGACGCGGCTGCCGTGGATTTGTGCGGTGATCGGGCTTGTGCTGGTTGGTCTGGATCCGCTGCTGATGTATGGCCCGTGGGAGAACGCATTCGCCGGAACCGCCGCCGACCCGATCGCGGCTGCGGGGCGGTTTAAGTTTTTTGGGCATTTTGTTGTCGGCATTCCCGGGCTCATGCTCGGTTTTTTTCTGCTTGCCCCGGCGTTTGTGCGGGTTGTCGAGTATGCGGCCGGCCCGATTATCGCCGGCCTGCTGGGCCTGCGCGTCGCGCTGCTTCGGCAGCAAATGGCCAGCGGCATCTGGCGAGCCGCGGGAACGTGTGCGGCACTGATGGTGGGCCTGGCGATCCTGGTGGTGATGGAAACGCAGGGGAACACGATGCTGCAGGGGTGGCAGATCCCCGACAAATTTCCCGACATCTTCATTGTCAGTTGGCTCAGCGGATTGAACGATGAACAGGTTCACAAGCTCGAGCAGATTAAAGGCATCAAGCCCGGCGAGGTCCTGCCCGTCGCCATCGCTTCCCCGGAATTTGGCGGCAGCGGCATCTTCGCGCTGGGCCGTGCCGCGATGATGCCCGATGCCACCATGTTCTTCGGCATCGATCCCGAAAAGGGCCTCAAGATGATGGAACTGGATTTCCGGGAAGGGAATAAGGCCGATGCCGTCCGTATGCTCAAGCTTGGCCGGCACATCATCGTCACCGATGAATTTCGGCAGCTCAAACATCTGGGCGTCGGCGACAAGCTTTCGCTGAAGACGCCGCGGCATGGCACGGTGGATTACACGATTGCCGGCGTTGTCTGGTCGCCGGGGATCGACGTGATCGTCAGCATGTTCGACATGGGCCGCCAGTTCGATCAGCGCACGGCGGCCAGCATTTTCGGTTCATTGGACGACGCCAAAAACGATTTTGGCGTTGACAGCATTCGTCTCTTCGCCGCCAACCTCGATTACTTCACCGAAAAAGAACAGGTGCTGAGCGAAGTGCAAAAACAACTGGGCATGAGCGGCATGGCCGCCGGCGATGTGCGGCAGATCAAGCATGGGATACAGGAAGCGTTCGGCAATCTGCTGTTGCTGGTTAGCGCGGTGCCGTTTGCGGCGATGGCCGTCTCATCCCTGGGCGTCGCCAACACGATCCTCGCCAGCATCCGCACGCGGCGATGGCAGTTTGGCATTCTCCGCAGCATCGGTCTGACGCGCTCCCAACTGCTCCGTATTGTCATCAGCGAATCCATTCTCGTCGGCCTCGTCGGTTGCGCGCTGGGTCTGACGGCCGGGTTTGTCATGGCGCTGGACGCACGCGAACTCAGCCGTGTGGTGACGGGTTATCATCCACCGATATCAGTGCCTTGGGGAATCATTGCGGTCGGGACGGTTGTGGTGATGACCATTTCCCTGGTCGCCAGCATTTGGCCGGCGATCAGTGTTTCGCGCGCCCAGCCGCTTTCTCTCCTCCAAGCCGGCCGAGCGGCGGCGTGAGCGACAGGTATTATCTCCTCGTCTCATTCTTTTCTGATCCCTCTACCGCCGCATCCCTTTTCCCAGTCTGGCCCAGCCATTGCATGATGCTGGTAGGTTTAATCACTAATCAGGAGTCAGCGTCATGGTTGAGAATCGTGAAGTCGTATTTTTCGAAGCATTGGAATCGCGAACATTTTTCGCCGCCACCCCCAGCCCGACTGTAATAGCCGACAAGGCGGCGATCGTCGCCGATGCACAGAAGCTCAAAACCGACGTCGCCACTGCTTCAGGGACACTGAAGGCTGATCGGCTGGCAATTCACCAAACCGTGCTGGCGCATCGGGCGGATATTCTTCCGCTGCTCACCAAGCTCTCCAGCGACATCCTGACGTTTAAGGCTGAGGTCGCCGCCAATCGCGGCGCGTTGCTGACCGCTCTGGCGGCCGATCGCCTGGTAATCACACAGGATTTGATTCAGATCCGTAACGACGCAGGCAACAGCATCGTTGTCGCCGCCGATCATGCGAAACTGACCGCCGACCGCCTGAAGATGCGGGAAGACACTGACAACGCTAAATCCACAGCGCTGCTGACCAAAAACGATCAGCTCACAACCCTGAAGGCCGACCGTCTGGCCATTTCAGACTTCCGCAAAACCGGCCCCATCGAAGTGAAGGAGGCGACCCAGAAGCTTTCCGACGACCGCGTCGCCTTCTCCGATCTGGTCAAACAGGACCGCGTGACGCTGTCCGCCGCCAGGCAGAAGCTGGCGCTGGATCGAGCGCTGGGCGTGTGAAAAGTAAGCGCAGAACGATGAGCGCAGAACGCAGATCAAAGAAAGGGTTGTTAAAGTTTTTTCTTCGATCTGCGTTCTGCGCTCATCGTTCTGCGCTTACTTTATCGGACCCCGTGGCCGTTATATCTCCCGCAGTTGTTCAACCGCGGGGATTTCGTGGCCGTCGCGAAGGCAGCTTCGCGTTGACCCTTCACCCTGCACCGGTATCATGAATCTGCGATCCGCCCCCCAATCACTGTCGGCGGAAATGGATGATTCATGACCCAGCCCGCCGACTCCCCCAATCCCAGCGGCCCCTCCGGCACGGGCAGCGCACAGTCACGGTCCTCCGGACAGCGTGAAACCTTCTCAGCTGAAGAGCTGGCGATCGTCCTGTCGCACTACGACATCGGCGTCGTCGATTCCATTGTTGAATTCCCCCGCGGTTCGCGCAAAGCACCGAAGCTGCTGGTCGTCGCCGAGCATGGAAAGTTCCTGCTTAAGCGCCGCGCCCGGGGAAAAGATGATCCGTACAAGGTCGCATTCTGCCACGCCTTGCAGCTATTTCTGGCGAGCAAGCAGTTCCCATTGCCGCATCTGATCGGCACGCGCGAGAGAATAACTCGATGCTGCAATGGCGAAACGCCGTTTATGAGATGTTCGAATACATCCCCGGCCAGGGTTATCCGCAGACCCTCGAAAGCACGTTCGACAGCGGCCGCATCCTGGCGCTGTATCACAAGCTGCTTGAAACATTCCAATCAGAATGGCAGCCCCCCAGCGGCAGTTATCATCGTGCCAGCGCCGTTGAGCAGGGGTTGCGGTCAATAGCCAACAACCGCCCGCCCGGCCTGGCGCCTGGAATCGATCTCACTTCGCTGCTGAACTTCCTGACCGAAAGCTATCGCCACGCGGCGGAGATGGTCGAGCGGCAGGGGATTGAAAGCTGGCCGAAGCAGATCGTTCATGCCGACTGGCATCCGGGAAATATGCTGTTCCGGGATAATCGCGTCGTCGCCGTCATTGATTACGACAGCGCTCGCCTGCTGCCTCGCGTCATCGACACCGCCAACGGCTGCCTGCAGTTCAGCATCATTGGAGGTGACGACGACGTCGCCCGCTGGCCCGACTACCTGGACGAAAGCCGGTTCAAACGCTTCATCCGCGGTTACGACGAAGTCATGCTCCTCAGCCAGGGTGAAGTCAAAGCGATCCCGTGGCTGATGATCGAAGCCCTGATCGCCGAGGCCGTTTTTCCCATCGCCGCCACCGGCACGTTCGTGCGCATCGACGGCCTGGCTTTTCTTCAGATGGTGCAGCGGAAAGTCTACTGGATGCAGCGCAATTCCGAGCGGCTGGTCGAATTGGCCGAGGCCTGAGCCTATGGTGTTTCATGAGGCGAGGAATTGTTATTTTCAATCTCCTGGCGATTTGCTCGTTTCCCGTATCTTTCGCCTACGCCGACCCTGCCACCACTCAACCTGTCCTGCCCGCAACGCAAGCCTCCACGCAACCGGCGGCGGAGCTCCCGGCGAATTCGCCCATCCGTACCTGGCTGAATAATCTGGCCAGCCCCGATGCATCCGTCCGCGAACAGGCCCAGACGCAGCTCATGGGGATCTCCCGTTCTGAGCTGGACGGTCTTCGCCTGCTGATTCAGAAAACTTCGCTGGTTCCGGCGCAGGTCAACGCGCTGCACGACATCGTCACCCACGCGTTTCTGGCCGGCGAAACGTATGAAGCCGCGCCGGGGCAGGCGTTTCTGGGCATTCGATGGTACACGCCGGACGTGGACGACCTGAACATCGGCCCGCCGCGATTGGGGGTGCCTGTGGAGCAGCGCATCCCCGGATTCCCGAGTTTCCAATCGCTCCGCAATGGCGATCTGATCCTCGGCGTGCTGGTTGAACCGAATGCGCCGATACAGCAACTCCCCAACATGCAAACGCCCACGCGGCGGCTATTGATTACCGCCGTCAGCCAGGCCGGCAGCGCCAAAGTCCTTGTCCTGCAGATTCTCCGCCAAGGCCAGCCGCTTCGCGTGCCGGTGCGTCTCGCCCCTAAACCTGTCGAACTCGCCGGCAACGACATCGGCCATGTCGAACAATTCCTGAGCGACCGCATGCAACGGGCCGAGGAATTCTGGCAGGCCAATTTCGTCCCCCTGTTGCGGCAGAATGTTTCCTGACGAAGCGGAAAAATCGGAAATCGATCCGCCCCTCAAATCTGCAGTCTCCTCCGTGCAAGGTTGGGGGAAATCCGCAGGACCGTGTATGAATAGCCGATGTATACCAAGGCCGCTTTTCACGCGGCCTGCCCTTAACGTCCCCCGCGGAGGCAATAGTTGCTGGTTCTCGGTATCCATGATGGTCACGACTCATCCGCCTGCCTGATTCAGGATGGCCGCATCGTGCTGGCATCTGCCGAGGAGCGGCGGCGGAATGTCAAGAACTTTGCCGGTGTTCCGGTGGAGTCAATCCGCGAGATTTTCCGCCGCAGTGGAATCAGTCCGGCGAAGATCGATCTGGTCGCCGTCGGTTGCAAAATTCGCACGACGGCGCCCACGCGGGACGCGAAGAAACGGATCTACCCCGTGCTCGGCCTGGCGGCGAGCCTTGGCCGCTGGCAATGGTCCACCACTGCCGGGCAGTGGTTGCTCGAACGCCTGAGCGATCGCCAGGACCTGGCGAAATTTTTGGCCGGTGAAAATATCACTGCGCCGGTTGTGCGCTTCGATCATCATCTCACGCACGCCGCCAGCGCGTTTTTTCATCGGCCGTGGCAGGATGACACGCTCGTCCTCACGCTCGATGGCGGCGGGGACGGCCTGTGCGCAACAGTCCATCGCGGCTCAGGGCAATCGCTTACATTGCTTGCCCGCACCCCCAAATATCACTCCGTTCCCGGTCAGCTTTATTCAAACATCACCGTTCATCTGGGCCTCAAACCTTACGAACATGAATACAAAGTGATGGGGATGGCCCCTTACGGCCAGCCCGAGCGATGCATTGCCAGGCTGCAGGATTTGTTCTCAGTCCAAGGCCTGGAGTTTCGAAATAATGCCGGCCGCATATACGAGCGCATGCAGAACCTGCTGCACCAGCGCCTGAGGAACGAGCGGTTTGATAACGTCGCCGCCGCCTGCCAGCAGATATTTGAGCGGCTGGTGTTGCAGTGGGTGAAGAATGCCATCGCCGCGACCGGCATTCGAAAACTCGCCTGCAGCGGCGGGGCGTTCCTGAATGTGAAAACAAATAAGCTGATCCGCGAGATGCCTGAAGTCGAAGACCTTTACGTCTATCCCGCCAGCGACGACGGTGGCACCAGCGAAGGGGCGGCGATCCTGGGATACAACCACCTCTGCCAATCGCGCGGCGTTCCCTCCACGTTTGATCTGCCACCCGACATGCATCTCGGCCTGGAATACACCGACGCCGAATGCGAGGCGGCCATCAAAGCCGCCGATGGAATTGAATCGCGCCTCATGCGCGACCCGGCGGAGGAAGTGGCCTCGCTGTTGGCGGCGGGCCACATCATCGCCCGATTTGCCGGCCGCGAAGAATGGGGTCCACGGGCGCTGGGCAACCGCAGCATTCTCGCCGACCCGCGCAACATGGGCATCATCCGCAAGCTGAATTTCGCGATTAAGTATCGCGATTTCTGGATGCCCTTCGCCGCTTCTGTGCTGGAAGAAGACAAGGACACGTACATCCGCAATTGCCACCCGCGCGCCAATTTCATGATTGAAGCCTTCGACACCAAGCAACCTGAAGGTGAGCAGATCGTCGCGGGGACTCATCCTTTCGATCGCACCGTCCGCCCGCAATTGGTGAACGAATTAAACCCGCCGTACCGAGACCTGATCCGTGCCTTCAAACGCAAAACCGGCGTGGGCGCATTGCTCAACACCAGCTTTAATCTGCATGGCTTCCCCATTGCCGGCACGCCGGCGGTGGCGATCTCTACGCTGCTCAACAGCGATCTGGATGCGCTGCAGCTCAATGGATATCTGATCTGGAAAAAAGGGCGGGAACTGCGTGCAGTTTAGGCGCCGCGTGCGGTTGGGCGGGTTTCAGCGGTCTGACGGTACATTACTTCGTGCCGCCGCGCCAGTGTTTCGACGTCCAGCGTAGTATTTACCCATTGCTGGCCCCGTTTTCCCCGGGCGATAAGCGATGGGGAATCTGCCAGCAAATCTCGAATAGCCGCTGCGATTGCGTCGGGTGTTTGCTCGACGATCACACCGCCGGCATTCTGAATTTCCTGCCAGATGTCCGTGCCTCGGGTCGTCACGACGGGTGTGCCGCACGCCAATGCTTCAACGAGGACAAGCCCAAAATTTTCCTGTTGGGTTGGCAGCACAAATAAATCCGCGGCTTGATAAAGCGAAATCTTTGTTGCCCCCGTGACTAAATCCAGAAAGCGAACACGGTCTTCCAATCTCAACTCTGCGGCGAGATCCGATAGATACTTGAAATAGGTTGCTTCACCGGCGCCGGCGATGAGAAGGACAAATGCCAGACCGGCGTCGCGGAGCTTTCCCGTCGCGCGGATTAAAACGTCCACGCCTTTCTTTTCATGCAGTCGGCTTAAGAAAAGAATTCTGGGCAGCATGCGCATATCAGGCGGGACTAATTGCAATCCTGCCTCAGGTCCGGGGAGATGTTTGAAATTGCTGAGGTCAATAAGGTTGGGCAGCACAAGCGTTCGAGGGTTATGATGCCATCTTGAAGCCTGGGTGGCTTCCGCCTCTGCCGAAAAATGAATGCACGCCGCCGCGTTGAGAAATCTCCGGCCAAATATCGCCATGTAAATCCACTTCTTTGCGGCTTTTTGGTTCATTGACCAGTCGTCGAGCATGCCATGAATCGTTACCAGATACGGTACATGATGGCGTGTCGCGATGTTTGCAAACCGTCGATTGCCCGCCAGCCATGGCGCGTGAAGATGAAGCACATCTGCGGATTGAATGATCGTTTCAGCCTTATTTAAAGCTTCACCTGATAGCCCGCCGGAGAAGATGATAGCGCGGGGCAGCCCGGTAGGGTTAGTAAGCCACTCTTTTGGAATGTCCTCGCCGTCGATCGCAAGAAGTGTCACGTGATGGCCGCGACGGGCAAAAACCGCGCACCAGTCCAAAACCGCGCGCACGATCCCTCCATCGCTCAGACGAATTGCGGGGAGATAATGCACGATCTTCAGTGGTTTGACAGTGGGAATTGGGTGGGGATCGATCTGCATGTGATGTCAAGGCGTAATTAATCGTTAGAAATGATTTAGGAGCTCTTGGCTCAACCAGCCCGCTTTGATCGCTTTGCCAGCTTTCGATGAAACGGTTATCTAAGATCGTGCTGTCGCAATCGGCCTGATTGCCACCGCAGGCGCCAACTGAGTGTATGTCGAACGATCCACCACTATCAACCCATTCCCCGCAATCCGACGGAGCGGCGGTTTTTTCCGCATCGCCGGCTCGCATCCCAATCGCCATCGTCAGCAATTCACATGCGCCCTACCGGCTCCATCTTCATCGGCGGATCGCCCGCGAGATTCCCGAGATCAAGCTCTGGAGTCTCTATACTCATGAAACCGCGGCGTGGGAATTTGAGGTTCCTGAGGAAATTGGTCCCGTTTCATTCGGCCACGGCGAATCCTGTACCGATCAGGATAAGCCAAAGAATGCTATCAAAGAATGGCGGCGCGGCGGGCGGATCATCCGTTGGCTCAAGGCGCACGATATCCGGTTCGTGGTCATGATGGGATACAACGACCCGGGACGAATACGCATCATCCGCTGGTGCCGGAGCCAGGGCATTCCTTGCTATCTTTTTGGCGACAGCAACATTCGCGGCGATCCGGCGACGGGCTTCAAGGCGATCATTAAAAAGATCATCGTCAGCAAGATCGTTCGTTCATGTGCGGGCATGTTTTCCTGCGGATCGCTTGGCAAAGCATATTTTTTGAAATATGGAGCGCGGCCGGATCGAATCTTTTACTTTCCCTATGAACCGGATTATCAGCTTATTGAACAATTACCGGCGGAAAAGATCGATGAAGCCTGCCGACGGTTTAGCCTGCAACGCGATCGCCGCCGCATTGTTTTCAGCGGACGGCTGGTTCCCGTGAAGCGGGTTGATCTGCTGGTGGATGCGTTTCTCTCCATCGCGTCTCAGCGGCCCGAGTGGGATCTCGTGATCATTGGCGATGGCCCGCTTAGGCAAATGCTCCAGCAGAAAATTCCCGCCGATCTTCAATCTCGCATCCTTTGGACGGGATTCATTGATGATCAATCGACAGTCAGCGGCATCTATCGCGCATCAGATGTGCTCGTTTTGCCCAGCGACTACGAACCTTGGGCGCTGGTCATTAATGAGGCGGCAGCGGCAGGAATGGCGATCATTGCCAGCGCCGTGGTGGGGGCGGCTGCAGAACTCGTCCGCGATGGCATCAACGGTCGAATCTTCGCCGCCGGAAAACTTTCGGAGTTGATTACGTGTCTATTGGATGTCACAAACGCCACCAACATTGACACTATGAAGGCCGTCTCACGTATGGTTTTGTCCGATTGGCGGCATCAAGGCGATCCGGTCGATGGATTGCGACAGGCAATGGCATCAGCGGCCGTTACTTCCTGACCCCGAAAAGCCATGCCTGAATGAGTAATTATCAGACCCTAACCTGAAGTTAGTCCCGCCTTGCATGGCTGTCAGGCAAGTTCCGGTTGCTGACAAAAATGCCCTATGCCGATATGGCGAAGCAGTTAAGGACAAACTCGCCGCTGTCGATGCTGTTTGGATAGGATGACGCGTTAATCTGATAGCCGGGATTCAGCGAAGCCGAGAACGATCCAGGCTGCATCGGCGTACAATGCTATACAGGCCGCCCCGATGGAATGCATTCGCATTGAATCGTTCCACGGAGTTTGATAATCGCCGGGAGCAGCGCTTCCGTGGAGGTCCAGTCCGACGATGAGCTACGCCGCCCCTTACGATGAATCGGTATCGGTTGTTGAAGAACAAACCGCCGAACTGCTGTTTATTCCACGATCTCGCCATCAGTGGGTCCCTCTTCTATTCCCCGTTCTTCTAAGCGGTATATCGTCGTTGGGTGGTGGCCTTCCGCTGCTCACGGATTTTGCTTTTCTCATCCTGACCAGTGTTTGTGCATTCTTCCTCGTCCACGAATTTGTTTTCTTTTCGCATCGGTTTGGAATCGGTGGGATCCTTCTTTACGGGGGTGTGCTGGTCTGGTTTTGCCACGACTACTTCAGTAATTGGTTCCTTCGGGATTTTACTGATCCGACCTGTCCATTCCCGCCTTACGTCATCGCCAAGACGGCCTTTTACCACAGCCTGTTTATCCTCTTCATGTCGATCGGCCTGCGGATTCCCGGCGGCCGCTGGTTGCAACGCGCGATTCTGGCCGTGCCCGAACCGGGCAGCGAAACATTTTATCTGGTGGTGATGCTTCTGGCCTTGGCGGTCGGGCTCTCGCCATTATTTCTTTTCGTCGATGAACCGTGGTATCTGGCTGTCTTCCATACGGCCTTTGCCAGTTGGACCGGCGCTGCCAAGTTCAACGTCTTTCGAACCGGCAATCTGAATTACAGCTGGGGCGGTTACGTCGCACAGATCCTTCAGGCGGGACAAGTGGGTGGAATCTTTGCTTCACTGTTTGCCATTCTCATTTCCCGCCGGCTCTGGTCGAAAATCCTCGGCTGGACCATCTGGATTTTCTGGACCCTCTCCAGCTTCAACACCGGCCGCCGCGGCGAGCTTGCGTTCATGGTCCTTCCGCCGATTGCATTCCTGTTCGTCAAGTATCAATCACTGGCAGCCATTTCAGGATTGAGATCCCGTTCGATCCGGGCATACGTCGTGTGCGGCATTTTTGCAATTGTCCTCTTGTTCTTCGTTCAGTTGCAAGGTTCCTTCCGTTCGACGGGTCTGTCTGACGCTGACTTCAGCCAGGTGGAACTCACAAAAAGCCAGGGCAACACCATGTTCAGTGAAGGTCTCCTTGCCTGGCAGACCATTCCCGATCAGCGCCCATTCTTCCGCAACAACTGGCCGCTGGAAGGGCTTATTCGTCCGCTGCCCGAGCAGGTTTTCTGGTTTGTCATCGGGCCGATTCCCCGCGCCCTATGGCATGACAAACCGGTTGACGAACTTTGGTCATGGTATAACGAAGCTTACCTCGGCATGGGTAATGGAGTGAGCGGCACTACCATCGCTCATGGCCTGGTGGGTTCCTGGTACTTCAATTATGGATTCTGGGGCGTCCTGGAAGGTGGTCTTCTCGTAGGCTGGTTGATGGGCGTAACCGAACGCGCGCTTCAACACAGCGAAGGCCGCCCGATGGGAATCATGATGAGCCTTGGTGTCGCTGTCTGGCTGTTCCGTATCTATCGCGACTTCATCTTCATCGAACTATACGGCCTGCTGATCGGCGGTGTCGTCCTCAGCGTGCTAGTTTATGCGTTCCGACCCTTCCTCGGCGGAACCACCGCCGCCCGTGGATTTAGTCCAGTCCTGGATCAAGGCCAGCAATCAGGCTACGGGGTATGATCCGCTACGAACATCGGCTGCACCGTTAGGTTGGTGCGGCACTGCCGTTGTGGCCGGGAACACGAATGGGCTTCAATTGGATCATTTCTCAAATCGGTGCCCGGCAACACTACGGCGTGCCGAGGGGGTTCTACTACAAAAACCAACAGACCACCCTCTACACCGACGCCTGGTGCCGATGGGGCGCATCCCTTCTTCGCAGAGGGCCCAAGTCTGTCCGCGCCTTTTCCACCCGCCGCCACGACGACTTGCCCAATTCAAAGGTTGTCTCATTCAATATTCGATCGGGCTGGGACCAGTTCCGCCATCCGCGCGCCGGCGTCACGATCGAGCAACTGTACAAAAACTTCCTGCACACCGGCCGCTGGTTTGCGTCGGCGGTCGCGAAAGATCTGCAGCGTCGCCAGTTGGATCCGGGTCGCGATGTTTTCTTCGGCTTCAACACCGGTTGCCTTGAAACGATCGAACTGCTCCGCTCGCGAGGCATCACTTCCATCTGCGATCAGATCGATCCCGCCCGGGTGGAAGAAGATCTGGTGTTCGACGAGGCGAACCGATGGCCCGGCTGGGAAAAAACACCCGGCCGAATCCCCCAGGAATACTGGCAGCGAATGGACGCCGAATGGGCCGCCGCCTCTATTGTGCTTGTCAATTCAAACTGGACGAAACAGGCGCTGATCAAACAGCATGTCCCGGCGGAGAAGATTCTGATTGTCCCGCTCGCTTACGAGCCGGAAAAGATGCACATCCCCGCCCGCCGAAACATGGACGGCCCCATCACCGTCCTGTGGATCGGCAGCGTGATCCTGCGTAAAGGCATTCAATACCTGATGCAAGCCGCGCATCACCTCAAAAACAATCCGCGCGTGCGCTTCGTTGTGATCGGGCAGATTTCCATCTCTGACCAGGCGATTGCCGAAGCGCCGCCCAACATCCGGTTCCTGGGCCGCATCACCCGCGATCAAACCCAGGACTGGTATCGCAAGGCGGATGTGTTCGTGCTTCCGACGCTCTCCGATGGTTTTGCCATTTCCCAGGTCGAAGCAATGGCCCAGGCGTTGCCCGTGATCGCAACGCCCAACTGCGGCCAGGTTGTCACGCACGGCGTTGACGGATTGATCGTCCCCGCGCGAGACAGCCAGTCCCTGGCCGATGCAATCTCCGCACTAGATTGCGACCGCCAGTTGCTCAGAGAAATGTCTTATCGCGCCCTCGACAAAAGCACCCACTTTTATCTGCCTCGGCAAGCTCAGTTGCTGGAGGAAGCGGTCGCTAACTATCACGAAAACCGTCCGTTGGACCAGACCGAACACCAGATCTTTCCGGCAACGGCCACGGCAGCCAGAAAATGATCGAACCGTCCACCGCTCAACCTCGCTCCCTTCGCGTCGCCGTCGTGCAGGACGGCGCGCGGCTGCATTACGCCGTCCCGCAGGCGCTCCAGCATGAAGGCGCGCTTCACGTGATGTTCAGTGAATGGTTCCTCAAGCGATCCTCTTTCGCCAGCGCCCTATTCAACCTCATCGGAAATTCCATACCCGCCAGTATCCGCGGCCTGCATGGCCGCCGGTGCGACAGCATCTCACCGGATCGCGTTCGCACCAATCCCGGGCTCGTTCTGCTTCAGCAGGGCGCGCGCAATTGTTTTTCCACCGAAGAAGATTTTTACGATTGGTCTGCGCTGCGCCGTCGGCCGGTGGATTCGCCGCCACGGTTTGGAAGACGCCAACGCCCTCTTCGGATTTATTCGTAACATCGATCCCAAGCTTTGCCGCGAATTCCAGGGCCGCGGCGTCATCACCGTCGCCGACCAGATGATCGCCCCCGCCTCCATCGAATCGCGCGAGGCCGAGCTGCAAACGCAGCGCTGGCCAGGCTGGCAGCCTGCTTCGCGCCGCCACAATTTCGAATTGGTCAGTGCAGTCGAGCGCGAAACATGGAAGTATCTCGACCGCATCACCTGCGCATCGCAGTACGTCCGCAAAGGCTTGCTCAGCGAAGGAGTCCGTGACGAGCAGATTTACGTGCTGCCGTATCCAATCGATACCGCCCGCTACGCATTCAACGTGCGCAAAAACCGCGGCGGACCTGTCTGCGTCGGTTTTGTCGGCGCGGTCGGATCGCGCAAAGGCACTCCCTATTTCCTGCAGGTCGCCCGTCGTCTTGCCGGCGAAAACCTTCGCTTCGTGATGGTCGGCCCTGTGGAGATTGCCGATCAGGCAATCGCTCCATTCAAAGACTGCGTAGAATTCCCCGGCCGCGTCCAGCGATCGCAGGTGGCTTCGTGGTTCGATCGCTTCGATATGATCCTTTTCCCCTCCACCTGCGAAGGCTCCTCCGGCGCTGTCACCGAAGCCATGGCCTGCGGCCTGCCCATCGTCGCCTCCCACAGCAGCGGCGCAGTCATCCGCGACGGCGTCGACGGCTTCATTCGCGATTACGACGATATCGATGCCTTGGCCTCCTGCGTCGAGCGCCTCGCGGGCGACGAAGAACTCCGCCTGCAAATGGGCGCTGCCGCCCGCCACCGCGCCGAACAACTCACGCTCGAAGCCTACGGTCGCGGCTTGAATGATGTTTTCACATCGGTCCGCCGCGGTTCAATATGATTTGATGAAAGTTGAGATCACGTCCGATAATCGCCCGCCCCCCGGAACAAGCCTGAAACAATACGTCCCTAAAACGAATTACGCCGCCAGTCGCAGGTGCGTTTCCGTCTTGGCAACGGCGATCTGTTCATCCAGTTGAACAATTGCCTTGCGGATTTGATCTCCCAGCGTCGGAGAAACCAGCCCCAGATTGATCAATTCCTGCAGCCGATCCCGGCGGAGTTCAAGTTCCTCCAGCGCCGAAAGTGGCCGAACCGAGCCTCCAATAAACATGTCCGCCGCCTTGAAATGTTTGACTCGTCTCCGCAAGCGCCTGTGCCGCGGTGACATATGCAATCATTGCATCGGATTGTCAGTTGGATCACTTAATGAAGCGGCAAGAATTTGAAGCGGGGCGGCACAGATTCAGTGCAGATTTCGGATCGCGGATTTTCGAATTGAAGCAGCCGTCAAATCCTCAACCCAAATCTCAGATCTCCCCGACCGCATTAAAACGCTTCTTTCCGACGCTCTCGTTATATGAGAAAAACTTGACAGGTTTTCCATCCCTATTAACATTCACTTCCGCGAGCGCAGGTTGGCACGGGCTTTAGGGCTCAAAGCCGGCTTGCCGCGGAGGCCGCCGAGTCTAGCGGAAGCGTGAAGTCCAGGCGGAAGAGTTCCCACAACAATGCTCGTCCGTCATTCCCCAAGGAGCCTGCCTTGAGCCCCCTGACCAAATTATTCGTCGTTCTGCATGTGGTTTTGTCGCTGCTCCTGACGGCAGGCTTGATTGTTTTCGTCAATCGGACGGATAACTTCAGCATCACTACCAAGAATCTTGAGGCGAAGGTCGCCGCCGAGCAGTCACGAGCATCAATGGCGGAAGCCGACGCCCAGGCCACCAAGACTTCGGCCGACCACGCCGTTGAAATGGTGAACGCCCAGATCAAGGACGTCCAGTCCAAGCTCGCCGACGCCCAGACGCAGATCGCCGACCGCGACGCCCGCCTCGCCAAGGACGCCAGCGACGCCGCCCTCGCCCAGGCCAATGCGGCCAAGATCAGCGACGCCCTCAAGGCCAGCGAAGACCAGAAGACCAAGCAGAGCGACGCCCTGGCCTCAGCCCGGACTGATAATGACAACCTGGTCAAGAAAAACTCTGATCTGAACCTCGCGGTCTCTGACCTGACCAACCGCCTCGATGTCGCCAACCGCGAACGAACCAACTTCTCCGAGCAGCTTGCCCAGGCCAAGAGCGAAAACGAAAACCTGAGCAAGCTCAATCGCGACCTCGGTGGCCGCCCTGACCAGACCGGCGGCACACAGGCCAACCTCGGCGCTGTCGCGATCAACGGGGTCGTCCGCGATGTCCGCCCGATCAACGGCATCCCCTACGCCACCATCAGCGTCGGCGCTCAGGACAACGTCATCAAGGGAATGCAGTTCAACGTCATCGACCGCGCCAACGGCGTATTCCTCGGCCAACTGACCGTTGACTCTGTCGAGCCCAACCAGGCGACCGGCCACCTTGATGGCCCTAAGATCAACGACGTTCGTCCGGGAACTGAAGTCCGCACTCAGCTCTAATCTCAAAATGCAACGGACAAAGGACAACACATGAGCCGCGTAGCCACAGGCGATACCGTAACGCTGAAGCCGACGAACAATATCTACACCGTCCTCGTCGGCATCGCCGTCTTAGTCGAGTTGATCGGCTTCATCGCACTCTTCCTCCGCGCCGGTCAGATCTTCGGTGAAGGTAAGTCACTCTTCAACTGATATCCCCAACTGCTACAGGCCGTTAACCCCGCCAAAATCAGGCGGGGTTCTTCTTTGGCCGCGGGCTGATAGACCTGCAAAAGTCGGAAAATCAGCAGACAACTCTGAACGCCTCGTGATACATTCCTATCGCCGATAACGAAAACATTCAGAACCAAAGGCGTCTATCCCCGGTCCTTCTTTCCATTTCCTCGACCCCGGCCCCCTGATTGATCGGGATCTGCATCTGGTCTCGCCGCACAATCGATACATCAATGATCTTTTGGCTGCCGTTCGCCATCCTTTGATGCTCCGCGATGCTCCGGAGCAGGCAAAGATCACTCGGCAAAGTCTGACCGACTTTTTGAACATTGCGCCCGAGGGTCATCATCCCGGCGACCCTCGCCGCGGGTATACGCCGAGCTACCACTTCTGGATGCACCTGACGGGCAATCCTGACATCTCCATCGCCGGCAGCATCGGTCTTCGCATCGGGGACACCGCTGACATCCTGCAATACATCGGCCACGTCGGTTATCAGGTCTATCCCCCGGCCCGCGGCCAACATCTGGCCGAGCGGGCCAGTCGGCTGCTCTTTCCGCTCGCCCGCCGGCATGGCATGAAGACGCTCTGGATCACCTGCAACCCCGACAACATCGCCTCCCGCCGCACGTGCGAACGCCTCGGCGCCACGCTCGCGGAGATTGTCCCCGTCCCGAAAGACCACGATCTCTATGCCCGCGGCGACCATGAGAAGTGCCGCTTTCGTATTGATCTGTAAGCGTGAGCAAAGCCAGTGGAGCGCAGGTAGTGAATGGTCGGGTGGTTGGACCATGCATCGACGATCCACCATCTATTAATCCTCGATCCTGACGCGATGCCGCGGCGCATCGACGCGCGGGAAGCCATGAGGCTCTAAGGAAAAAAACCTGTCGCGGCGCAACATCACTCTTGCATTTCCACAACATCCAGTCAAAATCGCGCGATGCCTACCCAAGGGGTTGGAATTGATCCCCTTTGCTCTTTTCGCCGATATACCCCTCAACGGATCCGCTCTGCCGATATTGAACCGGCTGATCTGGCGGTGATCCCTGTGCTTATTCAGCGGCCGATTCGGTCAGCCTGCGGGCTTGCCTCGGAACGGATGCCGGCCGTGGTCCAGACTTTGCCATTGGCCGTGCGCGTGATGCCGATGCGAAAGTCTATTCGGAGGAAACCGTCGCTTATATGCCAGAAGACCCCTTCGCGGGCTTTGGCCTCCGGCCGGTGGAACTAACCGACCAGGACACCTTTCGCCCCTATTTCGGTTCGTTACAAGATCCCCTTTCCGATTACACCTTCTCCCAGATTTATACCTGGCGGAACAGCCTGCACATCGTCTGGAAATGCATCGCCGGCCACCTGTGCGTCTTCGCCAATGGCACCGGTGATCTCACCCTGCTGATTCCCCCCATCGGCCAAACCAACAGCGACGCCGCCTTGCGCCAGGCGTTTGAATTGATGGATGATTACAACGCCGCCCAGGGCGTTCCCGACCGCAGCGGTGTTGAATACGCCAGCGAAGAACTCCTTGCCCGCTTCGACCGCTCGCGGCTCAAAGTCGCTCCCATGGGCACCGACTACGTCTACGACGTCAACCGCATGATCGACCTCGCCGGCGGTGATCTCTCCAGCAAGCGCCAGGCGAAAAACCGCTTCCTGCGGCTATACCAGAGCCGAGTCGAAACATACGACCCCGCCAGACATTTCGAACCATGCCTCGCCCTGCTGCAGGGCTGGCGCACGCACCAGGATGCCCAGCACCTGGAAGAGCCCAACGCCAGCGCCATTAAACGTCAAAAAGAAACCATCGCAACCGAACTCGCGCTGCGCTCGGCTGGTGAACTGGGGTTCAAGGGGCTGGTCGTGTGGGTGAAAGATGAACAGTCGCAGGCGGACTATGCGCTTCGCGGATTTACCTTCGGCGAATACCTCGGGCACGATCAGAGCAGCATCGTCATCGAAAAAACCGACCTGGAAATCAAGGGCCTCGCGCAGTTCATCTTCAGTGAATTCTGCCGGCAACATTGGGCCGACCGCCCGCTCTGCAATGTCGGTGACGATTGGGGGCTGGAGTCGCTCGCCTGGACAAAAATGAGCTATCGTCCGGTGAAACTCCTGCAGAAATACGCGTTAAAAAAAGCCGCCCTGGCGTCCGTCGCCATGCCGGCGGTCATCGGTCCACAGGAAGCGTCCAGGCCTGTCTCCACGACGATTCGCAACGCGACCAAGGACGACCTGGCGGCCACAGTGGAACTGGAAAGCGCCTGCTTCAGCTCTGACCTGAGCCTGAAAAAACGCCAGCTTCAATATCTTCAGCAGCGCAGCAGCGCCGTTTTTCTGGTCGCCGAGCAATCGAACCAGATTATCGGCGAAGGAATCGCGCTGATCCGCCAGCACAAGCGCGGGCTTTCCGGCCGCATCTACAGCCTGGCGGTCGAAAAGAACTATCGCGGTCAAAAAGTCGGCCAGCGATTGCTGCTTGCGATGGTCAAAGAACTCCAATCCCGCGGCGTCAAGCGAGTCTATCTGGAAGTAGAACAAGCCAACATCAGGGCCATCGCTCTATATCAGCGCCATGGCTTCCAATCGATCGGCGTGCTTCCAAACTACTACGCCAGGGACCGTCACGGCTTGCACATGATGCTCGCCGCCGATCCTTCCCCGTCGCTGTTCGATTCACCGCAAGCGGTTGAAGCATAACGCAGCATGCCCGCGTCCAAAAACGTGACATTTTTTGTGTCGCGTTTTCGCACCATGCGCGATCAGTGCATGAGCGTCGTCACCAGCAACTGCGCTGCGAAAACAGGAATCACCATCGATAGCGGGAAGACGGCGGCGTAGGCAATCGCCGGTGCGTTGGAGCCGGTCGTTTCGTTGCTGAAGAGCAGGGTGGGGGAGCTGGTCATGGCGCCGGAAATCAGGCCGCTCAGGGTGATGAAGTTCATTTTCAGGACAATTCTGGCGAAGAGGGCGATCACGGTCATGGGGACCAGGGTGATGGCGGCGCCCCAGGCGATGAGGGGAAGCCCGCCACCGTAAAGGAGCTTTTGAAGGAAGTGGTTCCCGGATTCGAAACCGACGCAGGCGAGGAAGACAGCCATGCCGAAATCGCGAAGGAGCTGGTTGGCGGCGGGGGGCATGTACCAGACGATCGGGCCGACGTTGCCCAGGCGAGAGAGGATGATCGCGACGATCATCGGACCACCGGCGAGTCCGATGCGGATGCTGCTGTGCAGGCCGGGGACGGCAAGCGGGATGCTCCCGACGATGACGCCCAGCCAGATGCCGACGAAGATGGGAATAAGCTGGGTGTAATTGAGGGCGTCCGTGGAGTTGCCGAGTTTTTTCTCGACGGCGCGGAGGCCGGCCGCTGGGCCGACGGCGGTGACGGCGTCGCCGAACTGCAGCTTCAGCGAAGCGCGGGCGGGCAGGTCGACGCCGGAGCGGTTGATCCGGGAGAGGGTTACGCCGTATTCGTTGATCAGATCGTGTTCGCGCAGCGTTTTGCCGAGAACATGCGGATGGGTGACCACGATGTGGCAGCGTTCGATGTTGCTGCCGACTTCGGCCAGGTTGATCTGACTGGGGCGGCCCATGAGGGGGATCAGTTCATCGATTGCGGGCTTAGGGCCGAAGGCGCGGACGATGTCGCCGACCTGGAGTTCGGTGGAAGCGGTCGGGACGGATTGAGTGGAACCGCGGAGGATGCGGGTGAAAAGGACGCCGCGGTTTTGCAGGAAGCGCTGGTCGCGCACGGGAACACCGCTGAGGCTGGGATGAGTGACTTCGATGTCGGCGACAGCCAGCGGCGGGCGGCGTTTGTCTTCATTGTCATGCAGCTTTTTCAGCTCCTGCTTCATGTCCACGCGGAACAGGATGCGGAGAAAGATGACCAGCGCGATCGGCCCCGTCAGGCCGAAAGGATAGGCGACGGAATAGGCGAGGTTGACGGCGTCGAGCATCGGTTGTGGGCTTTGGCCGTGCGACGTCGCAAGCTGGTGGATAGCCTCCTGGGCGGCGGCGAGCGCGGGCGTGGTGGCGAAACCGCCGGTGAAAAGACCGGAGGCGATGTGACGGGGCAATCCAAAGAAAATGCAGATGCCGGCGGACATCAGTGCGCCGAAGATAAGCGTCATTGCGGCCAGGAGATTGAGGCGAAGGCCCTCGGCTCGAAGCGATGCGAGAAAGCCGGGACCCATCTGCATGCCGATGGTGTAGACAAACAGCACAAGGGCGAAATCGCGGAAGTATTGGAGCACTTGCGGATCAATCGAGAGACCGGCCTGGCCGAACAACAGCGCAGAAAAGAGGACGGCGGCGACACCGAGGCGAACCCCTTTGACGCGGATGTTCCCCAGGGCAATGCCGATCGCGACCGCCAGAGACAGCGTGGCGAGCCCGCCGGGCACGGAAGCGGTTGGGAAAAGATGTTGGATGATGGATGCGGTCATGGTTCAACGGAAAAAAGAATGCGATTGCTGTTGGAAAGGAATGCCGCGATGGGTTAGCTCAATGGCGAGCGCATTTTCATATGCTTCTTTGACAAAGCCGGCGCCAGGCTCGCGGCGTACTTCGATCGCCGTCCGATTACCCGGCGAATTAGCTCGTCAAGCTCCGGAGATGGCTCAAACGCATCTGCATATGGAGTCAACTCCTCATCATAAGGCATTGCGCTTCTCCTCTTACCTTTTGGCTCTTTGGCGTCCTGGCGGCGCATTTCTTCCGATCAGTGGCAACAGCAACGCCAGAGGTATACTCTTCCCTGTCATGAGTGGAAATGGGTTCTTCGATCTGCGTGAGAAGCTGGTGGCGCCGCGGAAGCCGCGCGGGGGAAGCGGGACGGGTTCAGAGGCGGCGTTATCGGTGACGCAGGTGACGAAGGTGATTGAGAAGGCAATTACCGGCGGAGTGCCGCCGAGCTTGGTGGTTCGCGGGGAGGTGAGTAATTTCAATCTCAACCGGGGGTCGGGGCATGCGTACTTTACGTTGAAGGATCCGGGGGCTTGCATCAATTGCGTGATGTTTCGCAGCGAATTTGAGCGGGTGAAGTTTAAGCCGGGCGACGGGATGGAATTGCTCGCGACAGGCGGTGTGCGGATTTATGCGGCCCAGGGGAAATATCAGCTTTATGTGAACCAGTTGCAGCCGATCGGGCAGGGGGCGCTGGAACTGGCGTTTCAGCAGTTGCGGAGCAAGCTGGAGGCGGAGGGGTTGTTTGATGTGGAGCGCAAGCGGGAGGTGCCGCGCTATCCGGCGAAGATTGTGATCATAACCAGCCGCGAGACGGCGGCGCTGCAGGACATGCTGAAGGTGCTGCGGCGGTTTGCCTGGCTGCAATTGCAGCTCTATCACGTGCCGGTGCAGGGAGACGGCTGCGGGCGGCAGATTGCGGCGGCGATTGAGCATGTGAATGAGTACAGCGACCAGATCGGCGGGCCGGATTTGATCCTGCTCGGACGAGGCGGCGGAGCTTTAGAAGACCTGTGGGGTTTCAATGAGGAATCGCTGGCTCGCGCGATCGCCGCTTCGCGCATTCCGATCATCACGGGCATCGGGCATGAGGTGGATGTATCCATCGCCGACCTGGTGGCGGATCATCATGCGCACACACCGACCGAGGCGGCGCAGATCGCGACGGGGCATTGGCGCAATGCCGTTGAAGTTGTGGAAGGGATCGCAGTGCGGCTGCGGCGGGAAATGCGCAGCACAGTGCAGGATTGCCGCCGGCGGCTGGTTGCTGCTGAGCGGCATGAAGTGTTTCGCCGGCCGACCGATTGGATCAACGACCTTCGCATCCTGCTGGATGATCGCCAGCGATCGATGCAGATGGGGATGAATGACCTGCTGCGCGATCAGGAGCGGCGACTGCAGGAATGTGCCGACCGGTTGGAAAAACACACGCCGGCGATGCAGGTGGTGCGCTTCGCGACGAAAATCGGCGAGATTCAGGGCCGGCTTGGCCGCGGGATGCTGAACGCACTGCAGCGGCGGGGGGATCGCATTCAGTCGATGTCAGCGCTGCTTGACGCGGTCAGTCCGCATCGGGTGCTGCAACGGGGATATTCGCTTACGCGCTTGAAGAAAAGCGGCGCGATCGTCGTCAGCGCGGCCCAGGTGAAAGAGGGAGATCGCATGGTGACGAGCTTTACAGATGGGGAGGTCGAGTCCGTGGTGGAGGATGGCAAGCAGCGGCGGTTGTTTGATTGACTGCGCAGTGCGCGCCTTATGCACTTTGACTGAGGCAATATGCCTGTGCTGCCGCGGAAGCGGTTATGTGCGTTCGATCGACGTTGAAATCACGCAACGGTGCTCGACGCCTGGGCAGCCTGGCGGGTCATCGCGTGGCGGATGATTTCCAGTCGCCGGGCGATTTCTTTCAGGTCGGCGGGGCGCTTAAGAGGATTGGTTTTCACGCATTCCATGATCAGGTTCGACAGGCTCTCCGGCACGCGCGGGTTCAGGCTGGCGGGGGTAGGGATCAGGCCGTCGTAGAGCAGCGTGTTTTCAGATTTTGGCTTTTGGATATTGAATAAAGTCGGCAGGGATTTACATGTCAGCGCCCAGTACATCGTCGCGCCGAAATTGAAGACATCCGTGCGGACGGTGACGGGCTCGCACTTCACCTGCTCGGGGGAAATGAAGTCGGGGGTGCCCTGGATTCGGCTCTTGGCGGTGCCGACGGGGCAGGCCTGGCCGAAGTCGATCACTTTTACTTCGTTGCGGGCGTTGACGAGGATGTTGTTGGGCTTAAGGTCGCAGTGGATATAGCCGTAGCTGTGGAGCGCGTCGAGCGCCTCGGCGACGCTGATGAAGATATCAACTGTGCCGATAGCGTCGCGGGCTTTCTGGGCGTCGAGGGGGATGCCGTCGAACAATTCCATCACCAGCATCGCTTCGGTCGGTTTGCGCAGGAACGTGCGGACGACGCGAACGTCGATCGAACGCCGCAGACCGGGGTGCGAAAACTTCTGGCTGACCTCGTATTCGTTTTCGAGCTGCTCGATGAAGCGAATGTCTTTTTCGTTTCGGCGGGTGACGTGCTTGAGTGCGTAAACCTGGCCGTTTTCCGGACGGTTGACGGCGTAGATCACGCTGCCGGCGCCTTCGCCGATGAAGTCGATGACGTCATAACCAAACAGGGTCTTTGGCGCCCCGGCGGCAGACGGTGAAAAATTTGACCCACTAAGCTTGCCCATAATATCTCTCCCCGGATCGCGACCGAAAATCCGCCTCGGCGATGCAGGCGGCGGTCGTTCCCACCTTGATATATACGGCCAGTCTACAGCTTTATTGAGCTGTAGCGTTATTTTGCAGTGGCTTACGGGCAATTTCAGGGGAGATGGGGCAGTTTGGGAGGGTTAGCCGAGTATCGCGAATAAGATGGGCCGATAGTATGCGAAAATCGAGCTTTTTGAAATTCAGTACCCCCTCCATCGGCAACCAATGGAGGAAGCAAAAAACAGATTTTTATAATGCGGAACTATGCCTCCGGCGGAACATAGGCTTCGAGTTCGCAGAGGAATTCGTATAAGGCAGTCGCCGTATTGTGTTCAGGGTCTTCGCCTTGGTAGATGAGCGTAAAATTGGCGTGACGCGCGGCGGCGACCAGATCGATCAGGGCCTTGCGATACGGACTTTTACTGAGCTGATCGTGGTAACGCGCCCGGAAATAGTCGTAGGCCTGCGGGTGGTCATCGAACCAGAGCCACAGTTCGCGCGGGGGCCCAAGATGACTGAGAATATGACCCACCTGACACCACTCGCGAAGGTCGAGCGTGAGGCCAATCGCTTCGACCCAGATGCGTTGCCCATCATCTTCTTCAACCGCATCCAGCAGATGCTTTACCTTGATCATGGTTGATCCTCCTGTCCTACCTCTATCCCTCATATCTATACGTTGGTAATGCAAATAACGTTCCCACTTTTTTAATGATTTGGAGATTGTGAAGTTACACACAGAAGAAATGGCGATTCGCGTATGATTTTCGCGGTTTTGGCGGGAGCGGAGCAAGTCAATCCCGATGGGTCCAGGGGGAACGGTTGTAAACGAGGATGACGACCAGTGATATGAGGGTGAGCGCCCATACCGCCGGGGCGGCATGGGGCATTTCGCCGGACGACCAGTCGTTGTAGATGGAGATCGGCAGCGTCTGGCGGTTGGCGAATTGGCCGAGGACCATGACAGTCGCCCCGAATTCACCCAGGGCGCGGGCGAAGGTCAGGAGCAAGCCGCTGGCGATACCGCGGCGGGCCAGGGGAAGACTCACATGCCAGAAGATCTGCAGCGGGGTTGCGCCGAGAATGCGGGCCATGTCTTCCAGTTCGCGATCGACGGCCGCGAAGGCGGCGCGCGTCGGCAAATAGAGAAGCGGAAGAGAAACAACGGCAGCGGCGAGGACTGCCCCTTCAGGTCGGAAGATGACGCTGTATCCGCCGGTGATGCTGCGAAGAGAAGAACCGATCCAGCCGTTGCGGCCGAAGATGACAAGCAGGAAGTAACCGACAACAGTAGGCGGAAGAACAAGCGGTATGGTGATGGCAGCTTCGAGCAGGCTCTTGCCCGGGAAGCGAATCCGGGCGGCGAGATAGGAGAGGGGAACACCGACGAGAATCACGAGCAACGTCGCCGCAGTGGCGACGGCGAGCGAGAAGAGGAGTGGGGAGAGGAGGTCGGACACGGATGAAGCTACCACGCAACACGGAGAACAAAGAGAAATTTTGCGATCGCCCTGCAATCGGCGAGTTTGACCGATTTATTATTTGAGTCCAGAGTAATTTATGGATTGGGCCTGGTTGCAGGCTGCGGCGGTGGGTTGAAACCGCTGGCCGTGAAGATGGCCTGGGCGGGCGGGGTGAGAAGATAGTCCAGGAATTTCCTGGCCGCCGCAGAATGGCTGGCTCCGGTGACCAGTACGGCGGGGTATTCGATCGCATCGTGAGTGGAAGCGTCCGCCGTCGCGATGACCTTTACGGCGTCTCCGGCTTGTCGGACGTCGGTAGCGTAGACGATGCCGGCGTCGACTTCGTTTTGCTGAACGTAATCGAGCACCTGCCGCACGTTCGAGCCGTAGACCAGGCGGGGGGTGACGGCGGCAGTGAGGTGAAGAGATTCGAGCGTTTGCATGGCGTACTGGCCTGCGGGGACGGCGCGGGGCTCGCCGACCGCCAGCTTTTCGATGTGCGGATCGGTGAGGTCGGTGAAGGATTTGGGCGGGTGGGCATTGGCGGCGGGCGCGATCAGGACGAGCGTGTTTGTTGCGATGATCCGGCGGCTGGTGGCATCAGCCTTGCCGGACTTGATGAGCTGATCGGTTTGTTTAGCGGCGGCGGAGATGAATGCGTCAACTGGAGTCGCCCTGCTCGATCTGAACCGCCAGAGGGCCGGAAGCGCCGAAGTTGAATTCGACCTGATCGCCGGTTTCGGATTCGTAGGTCTTTGCGATTTGGGTCAGGGATTCTTTGAGGCTGATGGCCGCGGAGAGTGTGATGGTCTCGGCGAAGATGTCGCGCGTGAAGGCGATGAGACAGAGCATTGCGAGGATGAGCGCTCCATTTTTTCGCATGGGCTGGGGCGCTTATAAATCCTGAGGATTGTGATGTAAAGCAATGAATTGCGTCGGGAAGCCTGAAATCCTGCGGCGATTCACGAGCCATATTTGGCGGGAGGGATTTATGGCGAAAGTTAAAGAAGCCGCGTATTTGTAATCGCGGCGGATTTGCAGGTTGGTGGTGGCTCCGTTACCTTATCGTTCGCCGGGCTGCTGTTATGGGACCTGGGGAATCGCGATGAAAAAAGGCGGTTCTCCGGCTGAAAACGGGAAAGGTCCGGACCCGATGGAGCGGGCGTGATCGGAATGACCTGCGAATTGATTCGCGGGCGTCGACAGCGAACCGTTGCGAGTCGTGGGCGGAGCCCCGCGGCCCGCGGCGCACGCCAAATTTTTCCCGTCTCCAATCGATAAGGAGTTCTTGTGATCTTCGATTCGTTCCTGGGCATGTTCAGCGTCGATATGGGCATCGACCTGGGCACATGCAACACGCTGGTTTGCATCAAAGGCGAAGGAATCGTACTCAACGAGCCGAGCGTGGTCGCCGTGAAGAAGGGGACCAATCGCGTATTGCAGAACGGCCAGGCGGTGGGACTGGTGGCCAAGGAAATGCTCGGGAAGACCCCTGGTTCGATCTCCGCGATCCGGCCGCTGAAGGACGGGGTCATCAGCGATTTTGAAATCACTGAAGCGATGCTCCGTTATTTTATCCGGCGAGCTCAGGGGCGGGCGCACTTTATCCATCCACGCGTTGTCATCGCAATCCCATCGGGCA
Source organism: uncultured Phycisphaerales bacterium (assembly GCA_963704405.1). Classification (GTDB taxonomy): domain Bacteria; phylum Planctomycetota; class Phycisphaerae; order Tepidisphaerales; family Tepidisphaeraceae; genus MFD01213-c1. The sequence continues at coordinate 4,732,109 of OY969903.1, read as the reverse complement.
TTACGGCCGTTGAAAAGCGGGCCGTGCTGGAAAGCGCTGAGCGCGCTGGAGCGCGGCGGGTGTTCCTGGTGGAAGAACCGATGGCCGCCGCCATCGGTGCGGGATTGCCCGTGACGGAACCGACGGCGAGCATGATCGTAGATATTGGCGGAGGCACCACGGAAGTCGCCATCATCTCGCTGGCGGATATTTCGGTCAGCGAATCGGTCCGCGTGGCGGGCGATGATTTTGACGAGGCGATCGTCAATCACATGAAGCGCACGTACAACATGGCGATCGGGGAGCAGATGGCCGAGCGAATCAAGATTGAGATCGGGTCGGCGGCTCCGGCGTCGGAGGATGAGCCTTCGATGGAATGCCGCGGCCGCGACATGATCAGCGGTCTGCCGCGGAAAACGACGATCACCTCTCAGGAAATTCGCGAGGCGCTGCAGGAGCCGGTAACGCAGATTATTGAAGCAGTGACGCGAACGCTGGAACTGGCCGAGCCTGAACTGGCGGCGGATCTGGTGGATAACGGTATCACGATGGCGGGAGGCTCGTCGCTGCTCCGGGGATTGACGACAGTCATCAGTAATGCAACGGGGTTGGATGTGAAACTCGCCGAGGATCCGCTGACGTGCGTGGCTCGTGGTACCAGCGTCTACCTGGAAAACCTGGAGCTTTGGAAAGACACGATGGAAAGTGACGAAGATGAGTTGTAGTCCGGGTATCGCGCCTGTGGCGAGCAGTTCTTGATACAGGCGAGACGCAGCTTGACTGTCTTCGACCCTGAGGCTCGGCTCGACTGAGCTCGCCGAAGTCAGACCCGAAGGGAGCTCGCCAAAGTCCCGTGCTATGGCAGACACGGATGTCTAACTTGCGATTTAATCATGTTTTCGCGCTGCTCATGTTTGTGAGCCTGGTGAGCGCGTTCGTGATGCCGCCGCGGCTTGTGAATCCGGCGCGGGGGGAATTGGAGGGTTTGTTCTCCTTAGTGTCGCGGCCGGTGCGGGGGGTTGCGGGAATTATCTATCGGCGGGTCTATCCGTCGACGCCCATGGATGTGGTTTCGCCGCAGGTTGCTCGGACGCCGCAGACTGTGCTGGAAGAGAACGCGCGGCTGTGGCTGGAGATGTCGAACTTGCAGATGAAGTTCGATCAGTTGAATCAGTTGAATGAGGATCGGAAGATGGTGGGGGATGTTCGGCCGCTCTGCAAACCGGCGGCGGTGACGGGGGCGGATAGCTCGGGGTTTCGCGAATCGCTGCTGCTGAGCCAATCGGGATTCAGCGGATTCAAAAATGAAATGCCGGTGCTGTTTTCCGGCGGGCTTGTAGGGAAGATCACGGCGGCAGGATTGGGCGGGGCGCAGGTGCAGTTGATCACTGATCCGGCGTTTAAGGTGACGGGGCGGATCGGGCAGTACAAGACGGATGCCGACGGGCACCAGAAGCTGGAATGGGTGGAGCATCTGCAGCCGCTCGTGCAGGGGATGGGGCATGGGGCGATGGCGATACGAAACATGATTTCGATGGAGCAGGTGAAGGACCTGGGGATCGGCGTGAATGATCTGGTGGTGCTGGATGACCGGGAGTGGCCGCCAAACCTTCAGGGGTATTGGGTTGGCCGCGTGACGGCGGTGCATCCACAGCAAAATGCGCCGCTGTTTGCGGATATTCGGATTGAACCAATCAGCAATTTGATGCGTTTGAAGGAAGTTATGGTGATGGTGAAGAATTAGGGAAGTCCGTTGTCAGTGGTCCGTTGTCCGTGGTCATTGTTTGTCACGGAGCGTTTTGGTTTGGCGGACACTCTGAAAATTTGGCAACGGACAACGGACCACTGACTACGGACAAAATGCGCTGGCTTGCCTATTTCATCCTCGCTTACGTGATACTGGGATTCCAGATTGGGTTGGGTGCGCATGTGCAGTATCGGGGAGCGGGGCCGAACCTGGTTTTGCTGGCGGTGATTTTTATTTCGCTCAATGCGCCGCGTGACGAGGCAATGCTGGGGAGTTTTTTGCTGGGGGCGATGCAGGACCTGGTGACGGTGCAGCCGATGGGATTGTATGCGTTTTCGTACGGGCTGGTGGCGATGCTCGTGTCGGCGGTGGGGCAGTTGGCTTATCGCGAGCATCCACTGACGCAGCTCTTTATGACGCTGGTGGGGGGAATGATCACGGCGTTTCTGGTGTTGCTTCAGGGGTGGATTCATCCGCTGGGGCCGGCGGAATGAAGGGGGCATGGTGATTCATGCGGTGCGGCAGTCGCCGCGGGTGCTGGCGGTCTGTGTGATTTATACGTCGCTTCTGGCGCCGATCGTGATCGGGATTTTGCAGCGGATGCAGCGGACGTTTGCGTTTCAATCCAGCAACCGCCGGCGTGGGAAGGATTGGTGAGATGTTTGAACGGCGGTTGAAATATTTTCTGCTGCTGCTGCTGATTTTCACGATCGTGCTGATGGTGCGCGCGGTGCAGGTGCAGGTTTTCGGGCATGCCTATTGGACAGAGCGGGCGTCGGGATTGCTACAGACAACCCAAACGACTGAGACGACGCGCGGGCGCATTTTTGACGTGCATGGGCCGGGCGGGAAAGTGCTGGCGGTGGATGTGCCATGCACGGATGCCTGCGTGGATTACCGGGCGATCATGGATCCACCGAGCCCGGAACGGGCGAACGATCCGCAGTATCTCGATCGAACCAAATGGATCGCCGACATCGTCCGGACGCGGCTGCGGGACCAACTGGGGACTGCGTTCCGCAAGATGTCATCGGACGAGCAGCGGACGCTGCGCGACCTGGAAGAGCGCAGGGTGCAGGCGGATATTGAAGCGATGTGGGCAAAGCTGGCGACGTTTTATCAACCGACGGACGACGACCCATCGATCGATCGGCGGCTGGCGATTGAGGAGATTCGCCATGGGATCATTCAGCGGGTTGAGATGCGCCGGAGGTGGGTTTGGTATCGCGCATTCCAGATCAATAAAACGAAACAATCGGAGGCGCCGCAATGGGCGAAGTGGCTGACGGGCGAAACGAATGACGGGCCGGATATCGATAATTTTGCGGTCACGGTAGCGGATCAGAAAGATGCACATGTGATTTTGCATGCGCTGGACGCCGAGGCGATCAATACGCTGGGGAAGGGGACAGACCGGTTTCCGGGCCTGGTTCTGCGGCCGAGCACGCATCGGTTGTATCCGCAGAAACAGGTGGCGTGTCATCTGCTGGGCCGGTTGTCGCGGGTGACGGCAAAAGATATCGAGCAGGCAAAGGTGGACAAGCTCGATGAGACGCGGGCGTATGAGCCAAACGATGAGATCGGCCGCGAGGGAGTGGAGGCGCTGGCTGAACCGCTGCTGCGCGGGCGCGGGGAAAGATCGAGCGGCGGTTGGGCGATGATGTGATTGTCGAGCAGCAGGAATTTGTGCCCGGGCAGGATGTTTCGCTGACGATCGACGCTGATCTGCAGGGCGAAGTGCAGGAAATGCTCAAGCACGTACGGCAAAAGCGAGGGGATGATTTCATCACGAAGGAACCGGGGATGGACATGCACGCCGCCGCGGTCGTGATTGATGTGAAGACCAGCGAAGTGAGGGCGCTGGCGTCGAATCCGGATTTTGATCTGAATGATCTGGACGATCATTACGCAACACTGGTGGCAGACAAGCTGAATAACCCGCTGGTGAATCGCGCGACGAGCGACGAATTTGAGCCGGGTTCTACGGTAAAACCGATGGTGGGGCTGGCGGCGATCACGCAAGGCGTGATTGAACCGATGACGGGGATTGAATGCACGGGGTATCTGATTCTCGACAGCGGCGGAAAGAAGATCCGCGAACCGATCGGCCGCTGCTGGATGGCCAGTGAATATACGGCGGCGGGACTGGCGGAGCTGACGAAGAATTGGCCGCATCCGGTGACGTCGGTGGCGCATCATCCGATTCCGGTGCCGCACCGCGGACATGATGGGAATCCGGACGGTTGGCTGACTTATTCCGATGCGATCGAGCGGAGCTGCAATGTGTTTTTTGAAACGGTCGCCGACCGGCTTGGGCCGGTGAACCTGGGGGCGTGGTATGACAAGTTCGGGTTTGGCCGGCCAACGGGGATCGGCATCGCCGAGCGCCGCGGGCTGCGGCCGGGGCAGCGGGCGATCGATCCGATTTTTGCCCGGATGACCAATTGCTTTGGCGGCATCGGACAGGGACAGGTCTGGGCGACGCCGCTGCAGATCGCGAATGAGGCGGCGACGATCGCGCGCAATGGTGTTTGGATGCGGCCTCGGTTGCTGACGGCCGAGACGCAGGCCCGGCTGGATGCGGTGCATCCGCGGGCAGCGGACGCACCGCCGGACCAGGTCGATCTGCACCTTGATGCGGAAGGGCTGCGGCAGGCGAAGATCGGGATGATCGCGGTGGTGAACGGCGATGCCGGGACCGGCGGCGCGGCCAGGCGATCGGACATGCTGGTGGCGGGGAAAACAGGCACGGCGCAAGCAGCCCGTATCTGGCAGACGTTGTATGACCAGGCGGGGAATAAGGTTCGTGAGCCGCTCCCGCCGGCGAATGATGCGCATCCGGTGACGGGGACGGAGTGGTATCGGTCCACCGATGACGATGGAAAAAATGTCGTGCACGCGTGGTTCATGGGGTTTGCGCGGCGGAAGATCCGGAGGTCGCATTCTGCGTGTTGATCGAATACGGCGGGGCGGGCGGAGGCGGGGGTGTGGCAGGGCCGGTGGTGAATAATCTGCTCGATGCCTGCGAAAAGCATGGGTATTTGCATCCGCATCCGCCGACGCTCCCGATGGCGGCGGCGCGATGAAGAAGTGCGGGCAGCGCGATGGCTGGTGTGGTTCGGGGCAGTTGAATATGGGGAAAGAGAACACTCGCAAGGCAGGCTGGCCACCTGCGCAACTCTAAGCCGGAGGGAGTCTGTCGGACGCAAAATTTTCGGCTTGGCGGGACAATTCCGGCTGTATCCAAAAATATCCGACTTTTTTCGGGCGTAATAGGGACGAGGCACAGGCTGCGGCGGGGCAAATCCATGTGGCTCTGCCCCTTCTTCCGCATTTACCGGGAGAAGGGACCAGGAGGGCATGGATGATGAAGGCAGCAGGTGGGAAAATTCTCCACCTGCCGCGATTAGTCTGTACATTTATTGGCTGATGTTTGGATTGCGGGCAATTACATCTATTTCCTGGAGATCGGTGTGCGAAATCAATATTGGACGAAGATGGCGGCGGTCCTGGTGCTGGCAATGGGAATGCAGATGGCAGCGCAGCCGGCGCGGGCCGTCGATGCGATCGATCCTGCGGCGCTGACGGAAATGGTGAAGCCATATCTCCGGGGTGACACGTGCGCATTGACGCATGTGGATTTGGCGCGCGTGGACATGAAAGCGCTGCATACCCACCTTTCAGAGCGAATGGCGACCGCGAGCTTGCCGCCCGATGATTTGAAGGATGCATTACAGACGTTGGACGATGGGATGAAGACCAGCGAGACCTGGGTTGCCGACATGATCAAAACCGGCGGGCGGCATGTGTTTCAATATTTCGTGTTTACTGCGAACGGCCAGGACACGGTGCAGATCGTTCTGCTGGAACCGGGCGCGAATGCCAGGGCCATTCAGGGGCTTATAGCTTCCGGCAAGGCGGACGGTGATACGAGCAACGCGAAGATGTGGGAAAATAATCCGCAGATGCGGCAATATATTCAGCAGGCGGAGGTTGTGGGCAACGCCGTCGTTATGGGAACGCGTACGCGGATCGACCGCATCACCAAGGGAAATGCGACCAATCGGCCCGAGGTGACCGACGCCATTGCCGCCGCGGGGGACGCGCCGGCCTGCATGTTGATTGTTCCCACTGATGTGGCTCGGACACAGATTGAAAAAGGGGCGGGCAAAACGCTTCCACCATTCCTGGGTGGCGGCCCGGTGACCAATCTGACGCGAGGCATCCAATGGATCACGATTTGCGGGCAGCAATCGCCGGCCATTTCGGCGCTGGCCGTGGCGCAGTGCAAGGACGAGGCGACAGCCAAGACCGATCAAAACTCGCTGGCGTCGGCGATTCGGTTTTTGACCATCATGCCGGCGGCGCAGGATTCGCCGACGTGGGGGCTGATGGTCGCGGGGATCACGCCGACCGTGGACGGGACGCAGGTGAAGATTGCGCTGGATGCGGCGTCGCTTGATATGCGGCTGCCGATGTTTGCTTCGGTGCTGTCGTCATCCCGCAAGCAGATGAAGATGTTTATGTCACAGAACAATATTCGCCAGATCATGATGGCGTGCAATCGGTATTCAAAGCTCAACAAAGGCGCATGGCCCGACGATTTGAAGTCGCTGGTGACAGCGTCCAAGGGCATGCTTAACGCGGCAACGCTGAAGGATCCGCGCCGGCCTGATCTGGATGTCGGATACGAATACATCAAGCCTACGCGCTGATGCGATTCAGCATAATCCGAGCAAAACAATCGTGGTGCATGAAGTTGTCGACGACAAGACCAAGATGGTCGCAACGGGCTTTGTAGACGGGCACGTGGAAGAGTTGACCAAAGCGGCATACGAAAAGGCACTGACCGAAACCATTGGCGCGGCAGAAGGCGGGGGCCTTTAAGTTGAACTGATGCAGCCGCAAAGCGATTTGCGGCTCATTGCGAAGAGAGTTGTTCGTGAACTGAACGCGGAGCGGTGACGACGAGGTTGCCGCGGATGTAGCTGATGGTGGCTGTTCCGCCGTTGACCTGCCAAATTTCCGGGCGAACGGTGTCGGTGATCAGCTTGATGATTTCCTGGGCTTTTTCTTCGCGGGTTTTGGGGGTGTTGGTAGCGTTGGATGAGCCGCCGGAGTTGGTGAACAGGTTTTGATTGCCACCGCCGCCACCCCCTCCTCCTCGGCCACCCCCACCGCCACCGCCTCCGTTTCCTTGATTGGTGATATCAAGGCTGGGGGCGTTGGTGTAGTCGGGAGCTTCGAAAAGAAGGTCCTGAATGCCATACAGCCGAGTGATGAGTTCCTTGTCGGCCTGTTCCTTTGACGTGATCTGGATGACGCCTTCATCGACGTAGTAGGTCAGCACGCCTGCGCCGCCGGCTTGCTGGAGGATCAAGTCCAGGGCCTTGCGAAGCGGGACGGAGGAACTGAGCCGAAGTGTGATCGGGGTGTCTTTGGCGACCTTGGCGGCGTCCAGCGCTTTCCAGTCGACAACGATGTTCGCGCCAGTGGTATCGCCGATGAAGTCGATGACGTCGCTCAGCGATGAAGCATTCAGGCGCAGCTCGGGCAAGGGGCGATCCAGCGAGCGGCGCGTCACGGTGTTCGGGCTGTCTGCTTTATGTGCAGCAGGCGTTTCCGCGTGAACCGCCGGGGCAGAGAGAAGAGTTGCGGAGATCACGGCAGCGGATGCGACGGCGGCAAATTTGGAAAGCATGGTCGGCCTGCCTTTTTACCGCGAGCCAGGGTTCTCGCGGGATAAAATGCCCCTCGTGTGAATTTTCCAACCTGAATAGGCTACGCCACCGGTCGTGACGCCACGATGACAGACACGGGACTTATACAGACGTTTGCGACCCGGCAGAGACCGTTTCATTATTGAGCGGCTTGCCGGTATACGGATCAAACTTGGCGCCGGGAGGTACAGCAACCGCAGGCTGGATCGGTTGGCCGGTCTCGGGATCAAACTTATAGCTGGTCTGAGGTTGATGGCTAATTACAGGCCGCGCAGGGGCTGGCGGGGGGGTAACGCCGGCCTGACTGTAGTCTTCTTCGATGCCCTGCAGGCCTTTTTTAAACTCGACGATGCCTTTGCCGATGCTGCGGCCTACTTCCGGCAATCTCTTGCCGAACAGCAGCAGGCCAATAAACGCCAGGACAAACCATTGATCCAAAAACGGAATATGCATAGCAACCTCAAAGCAACGGCGGCGAAGCTGTCGCGGCGACGATTCGGCGCGGCAGGCAGAATAAAAACGCTTCAGGACACAGAATATTATACGGCTGACTAGCCCGGTTTATACCGCTTTTAATCTTAAAATCTCAATCAACCGACGGATGTCCGGGGGGAGCGGGGCGGATAGCGTCATCGTTTTCAGCGTTACAGGATGCACAAACGTGATTTCGGCGGCGTGCAGGGCTTGGCGTTCAAAGCGGAAATCACGGGTTTCGAAGATACGCCCGCCATACATCGTATCACCAACCATTGGGTGTCCAATCGCCGCCATATGCACGCGTAACTGGTGTGTGCGACCGGTTTTGGGTGTCAGGCGGGCAAAGACGAACTTCTCGGGGGGCACCGGAAGCTTGCGATCGTTGGCGAACGGGCTCGGGTGTAAGGTGGCGTCGGCGTGGCGTTCGAAGATTTCTTCGATCACATAGCGCGTGATGGCGGAGCGGCCGCCGTTTTCTTCCTTTCGGACGGCCTGTTTCTCGCGGACGTATTTATCTTTACCGATGGGCATGTCGATCACATCGGACAACAATTCAGGCACGCCATGGATTACGGCGACATAGGTCTTCTGGATGGTGCGATTTTCAAATTGCCGGGCGAGCCGCCAATGGGCCTCATCGCTTTTAGCGACGAGCATGACGCCGGTGGTATTGCGGTCGAGCCGATGGAGAATGCCGGGCCGCCAATCGCCATTGAGGGTGGACCATTTTTGGCCGTAATAAACCAGGCCATTGACGAGGGTGCCGGTCCACCTGCCGCGGGCGGGATGGACGATCAGATCGGCCTGTTTGTTCAAGGCGAGGAAATATTCGTCTTCATAGAGGATGTCGAGGGGGATGTTTTCGGGGACAAGCTCATTGATCGGCTCCGGGGGCGCGACCATCTCGACGGTGTCGCGGTCCTTTAATTTGTAGCTGGCCTTGGTCACTTTGCCGTTGACCTTGACCAGGCCTTCATCGATCAATCGCTGGACGGCGCTGCGCGAAAGGTAGGAAAATCGGCCGGTAAGAAACTGGTCGATCCGCTGGGTTTGAGTCTTGGTGGCAGTGAAATTGAAATGAGCGATGTCGGCTTCGTCTGCGGATTCGATCTCGGGATCGGCGATGAGATCCTGGGATGGGGATGGGTCCGCGTTTGGGGGCACAGGCTGATTTTACGGGGTGGAAAGGAATTGTCGAACCGGGACCAGGGCGAACCTCTCCCCAGCACCACCATTGCTCAGACTCAATCAGGATCGCGTATAATTCATTAGTGAACATCGGTCCTGTCCATCTTGCCGTTCCGTTCTGCCAGGCCGGCCTCGCCGGTTACAGCGATCGCGCCATGCGCATCGTCGCTCGCCGGCGCGGTTGCCCGTATGCTGTCACTGAAGCCCTTCTCGACGTCATCATGCTTAGCGGCGGACAAGGGCTGAAAAAAAGCATCGATATCAGCGACGAGGATCACCCCGTCGCCGGCCAGATCATCGGCAGCGACGGCGAAACGATGGCACCGGCCGCCCGCATTCTTGCGGAGCGCGGCTATGACGTGATCGACTTGAACTTCGCCTGCCCCGTCAAGAAAATCAAAAACAAAGCACGCGGCGGTCATATGCTTCAGGACCTGCCGCGTGCGTCTGAAATCTTAAAAGCCGTGCGCAATGCGCTGCCGGCGAATGTCCCCACGACAGTCAGCCTCCGCCGCGGGTTTGATGATTCGCCCGAGGCGGTCGATCGGTTTTATGAAATTGTCGAGACGGCGTGGGCCACCGGTTACGCCGGCGTCCGCGTTCATGGCCGCACGGTGCAGCAGAAATACCAGGGCGCGCGAGCTGGCCTTTCCTGAAGGAATTGAAGCGGCGATATCCGGATCGCACCATCCTTGGCAGCGGCGACGTCTTCACCGCCGAGGACGCCGTCCGGATGCTGACCGAAACCGGCGTCGACATCGTCTGGATTGCCCGGGGCGCTATCGGCAACCCCTGGATTTTCCGTCACGCCGCGATGCTGCTGAATGGCGATGCCGCTCCTTCCACCATCGATCCGCCAACCATTCAGGAACAGCGGGAAGCCCTGACCGAACATTTTTCCATCGCCATGCAAATCCACGGCGAACAACTCGCCGGCCGGCGCATGCGCAAAATGGGCATCAAATACAGCCGCTTTCATCCCATGTCCGCCGAGGTCAAGCACGATTTTATTTCCGTCCACAGCCTGCGCGATTGGAACGAAGTGCTGGCCAAATGGTATTCGCAAGACGGCCCCGGTGTGTGGCCGGCTGCCGCCGCGGCTGATGAGGTAAATGACGATTTGCAGGGGTGCGAGGTAGGGGCTTGAGAGGCGATGCCTGCAAAATTATTTTGCCGACAACGCCTCTGTAACCGGAACTTCAATACCCGCCAGGAGCGCCGACGTCGCAACCTGACCGGCTGCGAAGATGCCATGAACTGCATAATGATCGCCGACGAGTTGCAGCACCGTGATCTCCGTTCTCTGCGGATCAACAATCCAGTATTCCGCGATCCCGGCCAGGGCGTACTCCAGTCGCTTGGTTTCCAAATCGCGCCTGCGATCGTCGTCGCTGACGACTTCCATCACCAGGTCGGCCCCGTCCCAGAATTGGTTGTGCCGCTTGGCGGCGTTGCGGGCGAGCATGAAGACGATGTCGGGCTCGCGGAATTTTCCGGGATACAGTTGAACCCGAAGCGGCGCGAATCGCGCTTTGCCGGCCTGCGTCTTCTGAACGAATGCGGCAAGCACGCTATAGAGGTAGGCGACGATCAACTGGTGCAGCTCGGTCGGCATCGTCAGAACCTCAAGATGGCCATCGGAATATTCGGTGAGATAATTTCCGTTCAGCGAAAGGTATTCATCCACAGTCCAGTGCCCCTGCAAAGGGAACAGGCGCGCAATATCCCAGGTGGGCTCGCCCGTGAACGGCGATGGGATGGATTTGGCGGTTGCGGTGCTCATACGCTGATTTCAGGCATAGAATCCAAGTATAATATACGCCGCGTTCCGTCCTTTCATATGAAAAAAAGCCGAGGGAAAAATGGACGCTTCACGATGCCTGGACCTGCATTACCTGCGGCGGGAGATTCTTTCGGCGCGCAACCGGGGGCGAGTGGTCATCGAGTTTTCCGATGGCATGCCGGCAGAGAATCTGGCCGAGGCCCGGCAGATGGCGGATGGAATGATTGCGCTGGTGAATCTGCCGCTCCTGGGGCCGCACTGGTACCCCTGCGATCGGGACCGGGCGGCGGAGATTTTAACCCAGGTGCTGCATTGGGATCTGGAAACGCTCACACCCCGCGTGCCGGAAGAGCAAGCGAAACAACTGACGGCGAAGCTGCTGGAACAATTCCCGCCCGACTCGTTTCATCTGACGAACGTGCGGCCATCATCGGATCTGAATCAATCCCCGCACCGCTGGGCCTCCGGGATGGATATCGCGGAACTTGATGCAGGCGTTGCGATTGTCTCGGCGGATTTGGTTGGGCTGCTTTGGGTGGAGGATCGGCCGTAGCAATGACTCGCGGCCTCTATGCCTGCGTCCAACGAATGGTCTTCGGTTAGAATCATTCCATGCATTCCAAAATCCCGCCGCGGAATCGATTGGCGAAAGTGCTGCCCGAACAGTGGCGGAAGATGCTGATTGCTCAGGGGGTGCCGAAGCGAAAATACACCGCCGTGCTGAAGGCGACGCTCAAGGATGGGCGCGTGATTGAAGACATGATTGTGGAGCAGGGATGGATCATCGCACTAAACCGCGAAGGGCTCGGCGGGACATTTGAGCAGCGCATCGATTTCGATCCGCGGATGATCGATGCAGTGGAGATTATTCAGGTGGTTTAAAACCTAAAAGGCCTGGATGTGAGTTTATCCACCCGTGCGACGGGGCACGCCGGAGCGGTTTACATCAGCGCCGAATGTCTGATTGCGGCCGACCTGTTTGCCGCCGGTGAAGGGGAGGTTGGATTTTTTCTGATTGAGCCCGCCCGTCTTGTCCAGCAGATTGGACATCACGTTGGAAGAGGGCTTGTTGATGCTGTCCTTTAAGTGCTTGAAGGAAGCGGATTCTTTTTGTTCGCCGGTGGCCGATGGGGCGCCGGCGGCAGACGCAAAACCTGCACCGACCATCTTGGCGGCGGATTCGGCCGCGAGGCTGGTGTTAATCATCGGCGCTTGCGATGCGGCTGCCGGTTTTGATTTGGCGGTTTTTTTCTTCGGAGCAGTTTCAGATTTCGCTGCGGCGGTAGTGGTTTCGGTTTTCTTTGCTTTGGCCATGGGCTCTCCTCGTCCGTGAATGTCTGGGCAATTCTAGAGATCAAAACGGGATCGGCAACGCATCCGCCCGCTTATACGCAGATTGTTTTGTGTGCATCTGAAGGGTCGACGCAGCATTTTTGCCGTCCGTTGGTCGATTATGAGCGATAACGACCAAAATCCTCGCGAGAGGCGTGCACAAAAGCCGGCTTTATAGATTTTCCAGCCGCTGTTGTTTGTCCAGTTCTAAAAGCGCTCCAATCAGCGGTTCCATATGCCCCTGGAGGATCTGATCCAGGTTAAAATTTTTCTCCCCGGCTTCACCCGCTGCATTGCCACCGAGGCGATGATCTGTGCAGCGGTTTTGGGGAAAGTTATAGGTTCGGATGCGCTGGCTACGGTCGCCGCTGCCCATCATGAGTTTTCTGGCGCTGGTGACTTGCGCGTGCTGCTTGGCTTGTTCGGCTTCGTATAGCGTGGCGCGGAGCAGGGCCCAGGCGCGTTCCTTGTTTTGCGCCTGGCTCTTGTGTTCCGTCATTTTGAATCGCAACCCGGACGGCTTGTGCATGAGCTGCCAGCCCGTTTCAACTTTATTCACATTCTGCCCTCCCGGACCGCCGCCGCGGCAGCCTTGTTCTTCAACATCCTTTGGGTTGATCTCAATTTTCACATCGGCCAGTTCTGGCAGAACGGCGACCGTGGCGGCGCTGGTGTGGATGCGGCCTTGCGCTTCGGTTTCCGGAACGCGCTGCACGCGATGGCCGCCGCCTTCAAATCGCAAATGTCGATAAGCCCCGGTGCCTCTCACATTGACGATGCACTCTTTGAATCCGCCGCGTTCGCTGGTGGAGAAGTCGCTGACATCGAAGCGATATCCGTGCGCTTCGCAATATCGCCGATACATCTCATACAAATCCCGGCAAAATAAGGCGGCTTCTTCTCCGCCGGTGCCAGCCCGGATTTCCAGGAAGAAGGAATCGACGGCATTATCTTCCGCCGCCAGCAGTTCGTCCTTCAGGGCTTCCATAAGCTCATCCGCTTTGGCCGTGGCCTCGGGAAGCTCGGCGGCGGCCAAATCCGCCATGTCGCGGTCAGCCCGATTTTCCGACATCTCCAGAAGCTGCTCGGCGTTCTGCCGGGCCTTTTGATATTCGCGATAGCGCGCCACCAGCGGCTCAAGCTGGCCGGCTTCCTTGCTTGCCGCGATCAGCTTCTGCGAATTGGAAAGCGTCGCCGGATTATTCAGCGACTCCTGCAACGCCTCAAATCGCGCGGCGACTTCGTCGAGCTTGCGAAGAAGAGGATGGACAATGGTGGATTCGGACATAAAAAACCTGGGCATCGGAATGCATGGGGAAATCAAAACTGCGCGAGATAGATGTGGCCGCGCCGCTAAAGCCGGGAGAGGATGTCCGCGAAATGCATCATCATGAATGTCCTCGGCTGTCGGCGTTGATGGACGATCGCAGCCATCGATGGGCGATCTCGCGGGATGCCGGGTCCGGGTCGGACAACGCTTCGTTCACTGCCGCCGGGCCGCTATCCATTATAGCCTTGCTGACGGCGGCGGCGGTCTGGGGATCAAGCACTCTCATTGCCCGCACCACCGCACTGATGGACGCGAGCGGCAGCGGGCGATGACGATTCACCGCCCATTCCGCCACATAATCGGCAGGATAGTTGGTTTGCGGGACGAAGTCAGCAGTCACGCGATAGACACTGACGCGCATCCGAGGCCAATTCCGGTGATCCAGTGATACGCCGTTGCCATAATAGAATGGCACCGTCGCCAGCGGTATGGGGTCGTCGATGCGGATGTCCTGGATTTCTTCGATCATGGTTGGGGGAACGATGATGCGCTGCGAGTTGAGAACGCCTCGAGGATAAACCAGCAGATCGCCGCGATGAAGCAGCGAATGGTCGGGAACCACCGGCTCATATCCTGCCCGCTCGGCATAAAATTGGAAACCCCAGTGGCCGGTGAACCAAACGGTTTGGCTGGGCTGCCTGATCGCATTCACGACGCTGACCGCCTGCTGCACGGCGTGCTTTTGGGCGAGGGCTTCGGTCATATCCAGCGCCAATAACCAAAGCCCATCGCGACGCTGCCGCCGATAATCCACCACACGGCCTGCGGTCGCCGCTGCGGCAGTTGCTGCCGAGATGCTAATCGCCCGACCACCAGAATCATCGCCAGTGTGAGCCCCATCACCCGGCGGGATGCGGCGAAAGGTGAAATGGCTTCGAAGCCGACGAATTCCATTGCGAGCCAAAGGACGACAAATAAGTCATCGCGGTGCTCGCGGAGTGGAAGGGCATACACGACCATCGCGATCACAGCCAGGATGGCGACACCGACAACCAGGAAAGAAAAGACCGCAACCGGCGCCTGCCAGACAACGGCATAAGCGGCGGTGATCGCGGCTGCTCCAATGAATAATCCGGCACGCGGGAAGTTGAGCGCTGCCAATCCAAGCAGAGCCACCATCGGCGACAGCCCACCGATCAGCAGCGGGATCGCCGTCCAAAGAATGTCTTTGGGTTGCACGCCTTTCATCGAATCATTCAGGCGAAAATGAAACATGAAATGGGAACTGCCGTAGAGGCGGGCCATCAACACTTCCCACAATACGAACAAAGTCCCCGCAACCAGCCCCGGCAGGATGCTCAACCACCAGCGACGTTGCAAAGCTCCATAAACAAAAATGACCGCTGGAAACATCGCCGCCGTGTACTTGGTCTGCATGGCGACGGCGGCGGTGACGCCGGACAGGAGTGCCAGCGAATATGAACGGTTGTCGATCGCACGCATCGCGATGCACAGCGCGGTTAGTCCAAGGCCCATTGCCGGGATATCCAGCATCAGGTTTGTCGCCGGCAAAAATGCCGGCGAGAGCGCGGTCAGGAAGACCAGCGGCATTTCCATCCCCGGAGCAAAGCGCCTGAACAGCCGATGCAGCGAAATAATGAAGAGGCCAATGAGCGGCATCAGCCACAACTTCCACATCACAGGGGAATTCCCAAAAAGGCGGATGGCGATTGCCCACCAATAAGGCAGGACGGGTGGCGTGAGCGAGCCATTGCCCGGCTCAGGCCACTGCGCCCAGAAGACCGTGAACCCGTAAGGGTCAAGCGGATGATGCGCCACCTGGGCGGCGTTGAAATAAAATGCCGCATCATCAATATGCAGCGGCTTGGCCGCGTTTAGGAATGTAATGAGCAATATCAGAAAACCCAACCAAATCCAGTGTCGCCGAGGTGTTGTGGAGAGGGAAGGAAGCCCGGATGGGGCATCTGCGGTTGCCACGTGCGCCTGATTCATTGTATTCAATCCGGGCACGCGAGATGGCCAGGACGTTTATTCACCATAGAGACACGGAGGGCAAGGAAAAGAAAGACTTTTTCCGCCACGCGGGATTAAGCGGAACTCGAATAACCTGATTACCGAAGCGTAGCGGACGCATCCGGCGAAAGCCATTGCGGATGGTGCCTGCGATAACAATGCCGCCGCGGTTGCGGTTATCGGTCCAGTCGGGCAATGCTGTCAAAGCTGATCGGCCTGTGTCATGTCTTGCCGATACAAGACGCAGTGACGTCGGTTGAATTACATCCATCGCTCTCGCCGTGCGCCGACCGGTTCCGATGGGCGGTGCTGATCGCGTTTTGCCTGCTGTCGGCGATTGCCGGCCGATGGTGTTATCTCTTTCGACCGCTTGATAACGATGCCGCCATTTTCATTTACATGGGCAAAATGGTCAGCGAAGGCGGCCGCCTTTGCCATGATCTCATCGACAACAAATTCCCCACCGTCGGCCTGATGACCAGCATTCTCTGGCGCGCTTTTGGTTCATCCTGGCCGGCGTATATCGCGCTTCAAACCGCCATGTCGTTCACCGGCGCCTGGCTGCTGGGCAAAATGGCGGCTCGCCATGCCGGGCGCATGCATTCTGGCCGACAACGCTCTTCGCCGTCGTTTATCTCAACATGACCAAGGCCGTCTTCGGCGGCTTTCAACTGGAAACCGTTCAGGTCTTCTTCGCCATCCTCGCTGCCCGCTCCGCGCTGATCGCCATGGAATCGGACCAGCCGGCCGATGCGTTTGTCGCCGGGCTGTGCGCCGGCTGCGGCGCGATGTTCAAACCGACTGGCCTGGCGGTCCTGGTTCCGCTGGCTGTCGGACTGATCGTGGTGAATTGGCGGCGGCGCCGCTTTGCTCGCATCTGTGCCCACCTCGCCGCAACGGGCGTCGGCGTGGCGATCCCGCTGGCGGTCGCGCTGATCTATCTCGTGGGCGCAGACCTTTTACACGATATGCCAAGCCTCTGGCGGCAGATATCCACCTATGCTTCAGAAACCGCCTGGGCGACGGAAGACCTCATCAAACCGCTCGTTGCCGCCTGTCTCATCGGCTTTCCCATGCTTGTCCGAGGGTGGATCTGCCGCCGCCAGCGCGATGGCACAGCAACCTCAGCGCGAGCCTATGTGCGCGCCTTCGCTATCGCGTGGCTCATCGCCGAAGCGATCGGCATCGTCATGCAGCGGCGGATGTATGCGTATCACTTCCTGCCCATCATCCCCCCGGCCGCCTTGCTGTTCGGCATTATCCCCAGGACCGCCCGTCCGGCGCTCTCGCGGCGGCGGTGCTGCCGATGGCCATCTTCAGCATTTACACTGCTGCCGGTGTTGCCGGAATGTCGTTTAACGGCAGTTATCCCGGCAACGATCGACTGGCGGCGACAACCTATCTCAACGCCCACGCGAATCCCAGTGACGCCGTCTGGACCGACTGTTGGCCGCGGCTGATCCTGGAAACGAACCTGCGCCCGGCTCCCGCTATCCGTTCGCTTTTTTATTCGCCAATTACGACAACGCCGGCCTCGATTACGCCGACGGCATGATCGCTGATTTCGAGCGCATCAAGCCGGTCTATATCTTCCTTCCCGAACCGCTCGACAAACGCATCAGCTATCAACTCAACTTCATGGCCGAACTGATGCGCCGCCCCGTTCGCCGCCAGAATTATTCCGCCGGCTGGCATCGTATCTACGACTACACGCTGTCCCACTACACCCGGGAAGCGGTCGTCGGAACAGAAGTGGCTTACCGCCGAAAACCCGACACCCGCGAAGCAACCGTCCGCGCCGAATGACAGAGCTTTTCAATCGCGACATGGCCCTTGGCCCAACCGAGGTCACTGAAGTCCGGCCCGTGTTGATACCGCAGGAGTAAAGTATTCAGGTTAACCAAACCATTTCACTGCCACGCATCGAGCACGGGTCGGACTTCGGCCGCCTGAGCCAAGCCGAGGCCCGCGTCGCGGTTGAGTCTTTGTGCGCACCGGATGAAGTTGCCCGGCCAACAACTGTCAGCAAAAACCCTCGCGGCTATGACCGCACGGCATGGCTCATCCTCACCGGCATTTTGCTATCCCTCTCCATCGCCAGCCGCGCCGGCATGATCGCGTGGCCTTTCCTCAACGATGCTGGCCTCTATGCCTATCTCGGGAAAACCGTCGCCGAAGGCGGTGTGATGTACCGCGACTTTTACGAAACAAAACTTCCCGGCGTTGGCCTTATCGCCTCCGCTTTCTGGCGTGCATTTGCGCCTGCTGGGCAGGATATGTCCTGAGCCAGCTTGCGTTGGCGCTCCTCGCGGCCGTCATGCTTGGAACCCTCATCAGGCGCCGCCTCTCTACCGCCGGCGGTGTTGCCCGAAATTCCGCTGTCGCCACTTTCCTCTTTGCCGCCGTCTTTCTCAACTTCGCCTGGACGGTCTACACCGGCTTTCAGCTCGAAACAATTCAAGCTTTCTTCGAGGCTGCGGCAGCATGGGCGGCCGTGGAAGTGATATACGCTCGACCCGCATCCCGCAGCACAATCATCAACGCCTTCACAGCCGGATTGGCGACCGGGCTTGCTGGAATGGTCAAACCCGGAGGCCTTGGAGTAGGCCTCGCATTCGTCATAACTCTTTGGTTTGGTCGTCGCACCATCGGCCAACTCAGACGCGGCGGTGCGACCATCGCTTCATTCATCGCCGGCGTCGCTGTCCCCGTCGCCATCACCATTCTGTATGCCATTCAAAGCGGCGCATGGCCATTGCTGCCCGCCGTGCTCCGGCAAATAGAACGATACGCGGATGACACGCCCATGGGCTTCACATGGATCAGCAAACTGGCGCTGGTCGCCGCGCTCCTCGGGTTTCCCATGCTCGTGCGCGGCATACTTGCAAAACTCAGCCATCCCCCTGATTCCCAGCATCAAGCCGCCGGCATCGATCCAACACACCAGAATCGCACGCCCCTCCTCCTCTTCACTGCCCTGTGGTTCCTGGTCGATCTGCTCGCCATCATCCTCCAGCGGCGGATGTATCCCTATCACTTTCTCCCCCTGGCCTGTCCTGCCGCGTTGCTCTATGGCCTTCTCCCCTGGCGGGCGCGACCGATGCACATCGCCGCCGGGCTTCTGCCCATTGCCCTTCTTTCGTTTCAATGGGAAGGAACAAACCTGCGGCAGATCAACCGAGGCTTTCAACACGATCAGCTCAGCGAATACGTCTCATCCCACACAAAGCCGGATGATTCGGTTTATACGGATCAAATCGGCCGCCTCCTGATCGAAACCGGCCGCCGTCCCGGCTCGCGCTACGGCACATTTTTCTACTTCGCCAATTACGACCAGGCCCCCCTGGAATATGGCCGCGCGATGCTGCAGGATTTTAAGGATCGCCGCCCCGTCTACATCATCCTGCGGCTGGATGCCGACGGCCTGCCCGGCCTCGCCCGCGGTCCTATTTTCCAATCGCGGCCGCAGCGGGCGGCTCATCTGCTGACGGCCTGGCAGGAAATCAGAACTTACATCAATACCCACTACACCCTTGAAACCACCATCGACGGCAACGACCTTTATCGCCGGCATGAATGATGAACGACGAATGTCCGGCGTGTCCACAAATGTCCGACCTTTTTTCAATCACCCCGCTTGGGCGCCGGCACTTCGCATGGCAGACTTTTGCTCCACTTCGATCATCCGTCCGATGGTTCCCTGGCAGACCGTGATCGTGCGTTATCGCACTGCCGGCATTCCTTCCGGTGTCCGTGAGGCGTCCGCCGCCATCCATTTCACCTTTGCGGTGCGGGCCGACCGGAAAAACCGGGGCGTGATAAAAAACAGCAGCAGCACGCTCCAGAAATAAAATAGTCCAACCAACGACAGGGGGATGACATTGCAAAGATAAAACCAGGCGTCCGCGTGGCGGAATTCGCCGAAGGCGAATCCGATGATTGTCCAGATCAGCGAAATGGAAAAGCCGGTGGCAACGATCGTGATGTGTTCCGCCAGCCGCGGCCGCGAAAGGCGCAGCGCCAATGTGCGCAGGCGGAAAAAACTCAGCGTGGGGCAGAGCAGCAAAGTCAGCGAAAATCCGGCCAGAAGAAAGTTGGATATTGCAGGGAACGGAATGAAATTAGTGACGATGATGATCGTCAACACGATTCCAATGATGCAAGGCAACGGGACGATGCGGAGCGACCAGCGATGCAGGAAGGGAATCCAGCGGAAAGGGGGGGATCGATCTTCGCGGGATAACTGGATGTTGGCCGCCCAATGCAGGATGCCCGCCAGAAGGGCGCCTGACAGAATCGCAATCAGCACGACGTTGTTTTCTTCCGCTCCGCTCGGGATGAGCGCTGCCACCAACATGATCATCAGATAAGAAATCAACAGCAGCAGCGAACCCATTGCGATTGTAAAAACCCATCGCGGCGAACACTCATCGGGATGAACGTGCGGCAGCGATCGATGGGCGGCCAATCCGCATTCGGGACATGGCGCATCCAGCGGCGTGGAGCGCAGATCGTAGGCGCAGCGGATGCAGGGTTGTTCGGTGATTATCATGGGAGGCCGACGGTCCACCAGGCGATTGATCCCCGTCAATATGAGACTGCGACAGGCACGTCAGCAACAACAGCAACAGGGCCGCAACCGCCAGCCGCGCAGTTGAATCGTTGCATGGCGGGAATTGTAGTTAAATTAACGCGGCGGTGGCGGTTTAAATTATTTGGTCATCACAGGCATGTATTGCATGTTCTGATCCTGGAATCTGCTGGGGTCTGTTCCGAACCGTGCGGCCGTGTAATACGCTTTGAGTATATCGTAGCATTTGTCGCGATCGGCCTTGGCTTTGGGAAGTTCGACGATCACCTCTCCGCCGCTGATCTTTCCGTTGAAGTCTCGGCCTGTTTCAAACCAGACATGCTTGGCGCCGGCGTCATACCACTGCATGACATCAGGGCGCATCATGGACTGGTGGCCGTCATCGATCCATTTCAGGGCATCAACCAGGCTGTTGCTTTCCTTGTCGTCGGCGACTCGGGCAATTGTGGGGTCTGAAGCATTGGGCGGCGGTCCACCGCCGACGGGAATGGAGCTAGCCGCACCGCCGAGGCTGAGGATGAATTGCAGCATGAGCACCAGCAGGACAACGCGCAGGATGCGATAAAAAATGGAAAGAATGACAACCACCAGCCACGAATCTCCCGGGTCCATGCTGAAGAGGTAAATCATCAGCAGCCAGTAAATCGCGGTGGCGACAGGCAGACCGATTGCGCCCGGTCCGAACGGCCCACCGCCTCCGACCCCGCCACTGATTTTACCGATCCCGGCATCGACCCAGGTTGTCACGCCGTCACAAAACACCGCGATGGCAGCCAGCTTCAAAATCGCCGTCCCGATTCCTCCGAAGCTGACACCGAGCGGACCGGCGACGACAAGCGCAAAACCGATCAGGAAGATCGCTTCCATCACGGTCATGATGCAGAGGCCTACTGCGGTGAATGCGATGCCGGCGCCGCCAAGCTCATAATGGATTGCGTAATAGCTGATATACAGGATTGCGCCCGCGATGATGAGCGCGATCGGGGCGTGGATGTCCCGCCGCATGTCCATTAATGTGTTTCGCGGATCGCGTTCCTTCTCGCGCTGCGAAGGCCCGCGCTGGTATGCCAGGGGAATGTTCGATTTTCGTGCGGCCGGAGCGATGGCGGCCATCACAGGGACCGGGGCGGCGATCACTTCAACCGGCAGGTTCTTTCCGGCCTCCGCCTCCATTGCCGCCAGTGCATATAGGGCGTCATCTTCTGCTTCGGTTTCCTGCCGGCGGGCGGGCGGTGGTGATTGTTTTGGTATGGCGGGCTCAGCGGTTCGTATGGAAGGCCTGGGAAGCGTTGCAGGCGTGGCGGCGGCAGGCGCGCCGCCCATTGAGCGCGGGACGCTCATGATCTGTCCGCATTTGCACTTCACCTTTTTGCCGGCGAGCTGCTCTTTCCAGGCAAAGCTGCGCTTGCACCCATCACAGGAAAACGTTGCACCGGTAGCTGTCGGCATTTCTAAACCCCTTGTAGATATTGCAAAATCCCGAAGGGGAAAATCATCTGCTCGGATAAAAAAAATCGCAACAAAAAAAAGGGATGGATTTCCCAGGATTTTTTATGAGAGGCTGGATGCAATCTGTAAGGAGCCTTACCTATATTGCAATCGATGCCGGATCCTGGACATCATTAAGGATTTGTTGTGTCTGGAATGATAAATTCTGTATGGCTAGATGCGCTCCAAGAAACTGAGCGCCAACGCTCGGGCGAAGGTGAATTCGAAATGTCCTGGTGGAATGGGCGGCCAGATGCAAATGCACAATGTGATGCGCTGCCACGCCTGTATCTTCGGGGTTTGAAAACTGTGCGAAAGTCACATCGATCGGTCCGCGAGCGGCGACGTTTCCAGCGTTGAAGATGCGGAGCATTGCTGTACCTGGGTGAGCCATTGGGAGCAGGGAAGCCGACAACTGCACGCTTGGCGCAGCCAGATGAAAAGTCAAACCCTCGGTTTGGCGGGCGTTTCCGTTGGGATCGGTTACGCGGGCAATCAGGTAATAGTCGGCGGCGGTGAGTGTCACCGGAAGCCGCACGGAGGTCCGGATGGTTTTTGTGGTGCCGTCGGTCAATCGCAGTCGACGTGTGAATGAGCGAAGCGGCGCAGCCGTGGGATCGAGCGACGGTGTTGCGGAGATGAACAGCTCAATTCGGAACTTCCCCTTTTGAATGGAACCGGAATTATTTGTAAGCGCGAGGACCTGGCGGATATTGGCTTTAACGCCCGCGATAAGGGTTGTGGAAATAGCGCGTGTGAGCGCAGGTGAAACGCCTTGAGGCAATGGATTGATATGGGGTGGCGCTGGTTCGTCCGTTGGCGCCGCAGGCGGGGGATTAGCGACCACCGGCACGGGGATCGGCGGAGTTACAGGCGCAGGCGGTGAAGGGTCGCTTTCCGGGCCGTTGCTTGCCGGAGGTGGCACGGGATCAGCCGGAGGCACTGAACTCGTTGGCGGAACTGGGATCGGAGCAGGCATCGGCGTGGGATCGCCTGGTGTACCAACGCCCACATCCACCGGCGGCGGGGTGACGGAAACGACTGGCCCGCCAGATGTGCCGCCGGGGGATGGGTTGCCTGTCGTCGATCCGGTCTTTCCACCCGATGATCCGGCTCCTGTGCCGCTGGTGGTCGGAGGAGGTGTGGGAGCCGGAATCGGAGCCGGCGTTGGTTTGGGAGTTGGTGTTGGAGTCGGAGCCGGCGTTGGCTTTGGCGCCGGAGCCGGAGTTGGAGCCGGCGTTGGTTTTGGCGTCGGAGTCGGAGTCGGAGTTGGTGTTGGAGTAGGTGGAGGAGCTGTCTTCGGCTGCGCTAGTTCCTGCACACCGATCTCGTACGCTCCATCCTGCGGCAGTGCGTCGCCAAAAAAATCCTGCGTTATGTTTCCGACGCCCGCGAAAATCGGGAGGTTTAATCCCCGATTCACCAGCGGGGATGTTGGAAGAAGCTGATATCCCGTGAGGGTGTTCAGCTTCGCAGGATCATTGAGTATTCCGCCGGTGCCCGCTGCCGTCAGCCGCGGATCGGCAAAAATCCCCACGCCTTTGCCATTCAGCTTTTCCTGCCCGCTCGCCTGCTGCCATGCCGCCAGAGTGTTATAGCTGCCCGCGCCGTAGTTAAACGCGATCGCGCTTCCCGCCGTCCACCACGCGTTGTTCACAAAGCTCAGATTTTTTGCGCCGGCCAGTTCCCTTGCCGTCACATTCACCAGCGGAACCCCGCCGGTTGCAAGGATGATGTTGTTCTGAAGGGTCACATTCTGGGCATACAAATTTGGGATCGAAGAATTGTGAACCTTGATGCCGTCGGGACTGCCTGTCGAAGAAGCGGTGAGATAGATGACGTTGTTATAGATCGCGCTGTTGGTGATCCGCCCCCACACTTCCAGCCCGGCATAACTATTCCGCCGACCGTCGTTCTGGCTGATGTTGTAGCGGATGACATCATTGGAGAAGGTGGCGTTATCCCGCCACTGGTCGAGTTGAAAACCGTTGCCGTCGTTGTCGTGCGAATAGTTGTACTGGATGACGGAATTGGAGGTGTCGGTATCCAGATCAAAGCCGTCTCCGTCGCGGCCGCCAAGGGTGCGATTGTGATACGACTCATTGTATTGAATGACGATGTTGTTCGATTCATACGCCCAGATGCCGCAGCCGCCGTTGCCACCCACCGCGCCATTATCGTGGGAGATGTTTCGTTCGATGATCGCCCCGTCGGCGTCACCGATCATGATGCCGTTGCCGGTGACGATGCTTGTGCCGTCGCCATAATTATTGAAGACGATGTTGTCGGCGATGTAGAGGCTGTGGTGCGTCCGCTCGGTGATCGCGCATGAAGCGATCCCGTCGTCTACGTTGTCATGAATGGTGTTATGCGTGATGCGAACGTCGGTGTAGCCGCTGCCATCGCGATCGCCGAGGATTTGGATGCCTGCAAATCCATAGCCAGAAATATCGCAATGATCGACGCGCACATTCGTTCCCCGATATCCGGCCGCCCGTGCTTCAAAACGAATCCCATTCTGCTCGCCGCCATTTGGCGTGCCGACAAAGATCAGATTCTCAAACCAGATCCCGCCGGTGTTGATGAGCCACGCGCCGGTGTTTTTGCCGGAATTGATTGTGGCTCGTCCTGTGCCATATGAGCCGACGATGACGGGGGTGGTGGCTGATCCGCCATCGGAGGAATTGAAAGTCAGTCCTCCGGCGAAGGTCTGGCCGCCCTGGAAAAGAATGCTGTCGCCTGGCTTGAAGGTGGTGTTGTTGACCTTGGAAAGGGTCTGCCACGCCGCGGCGGCGGAGGTGCCGGCGGCCAGGTCGCTGCCGGCTGGGCTGACATAATATGTCGACATCAGCCTGCGAAGCTCGAGGGGTTCAAAAAAGGGCGCATGCGCAGGGTTCTCCTCGCGGAAAAAAATTGCGAGTAAGACAGATGCTGATTAAATCACCGCTGACGGGCGGCTGCCGGCGACATCAATCACATCGGCGGATTCCCCGAGCGCTTTCAGAAGTGGAATGAGATTTGCGCGAAATTGATGCGCAGGAGCGATAACAATGCCCCGCCCCGATAGTCTGCAAAGGCAAATCACGGCGCACGCGAGGATGCCAGCGCCGCCGCGCAGGCGCGGAATTTAAGCTGTGAAATCCCCAGACGCCCCCCCGGCGAGCCCCCGTTGGAAAAATCAATCTGTTGATAAAGCTTCAGAGTTCAGGCATTCCCGTTCAAGTTGCCGTATTCGCAGCAGCAGCGGGATACGCAGCGCATTGGGCATCCTCCGCGCGGCTTCGCGCAGCTTTTCCATGCGCCGGCTCAGTTGCTGGTGCGCATCAACGGCCGGGCGAGGCGCGGTCAGGTGTTCTTCAATCATATCACTTCCCCATCTCCCATTTGCCGCTTGCCGCACCCAACCCAGGCGCAGCACTAAACGGCGTCGAGTCACTACGCTCGATTGGGCAGGAAGTTCAACAATCCAATGAAAAAACTCGACCGGCAGACTCAAATCGTCTGCAAGTGATATGCATTACTTTGCCGCGATGATGCGGGCGGGCCTATCGCGTATTAGCAATAAACCGCTCCCGTAGCGTCGCGCCTCCCACATTTCCTGCATCCGCAATCAGCTTCATCACCGCCTGATATCGTTCCGGCACTCCGGGGTGGCTCGCCATGATCTGCTGCGATGCCGAGTTGTCGCTTTGAGTCGTCGGTTTCGGCGCCGCCTCCTGCATCGCCGCGATATGTGAAAGGAAATGCGCATACGACTTCGGATCATATCCCGTCGCGATCATCAGCTTCACCCCGCCTGCGTCTGCCGCATCTTCCTCCGGTTTGTCATATCCATTGCGCACCACCGCATCGATGCTCGAATCAATGAACTTCGTCGCATTGATCGGATCGAGGATCGACTTGGCTGCATCCATGTATCCAGCCTTCTGAGCCGCCACGCGAGCCGCTTCCAATCCATGCTGATTGATCACATGCGTCAGCTCGTGCGCCAGCACGCCGGCCAGTTCCGCCTCATCCTGCATGTTCGCGATCGCCCCCCGTGTCACCATTACATATCCGTGCGGTCCTGAATACGCCCCGATCTCATCCGTATCCAAAACCCCAAACGCATACTCCCCGTTCGGCTTCTTCGAGGAATCCACCAGCGCGCATCCCACCAGGTTCACATACTGCACCAGCTTTTTGTTGTCGCTCGGCGGAAAACGATTGGTGATCAGGATCGCCACCGATTTCCCCAGCTCATTCTCGTCCCGCTCATCCAGCGCCCGCGCATCGCTCACTTCGTTGATCCCCCGCGTCATCTTCCCGATCGGCCCGGTGTCTTCAGCGACTTTCATCCCCACCTTGTTCATAAAGCTGCAGCCGATCGTTCCCGCAATCGCCGCACAAATCACACCGCTCAACAATGCCCGTTTCGAAAAATAGTTTCGCATGTTCATGACTATTCCATTCCAGCAATTTCGTACTGATCTGTCCTGTCTTCTCGAATGACCATCTTCAGCGATGATGTTTTCCAAGGTTCCCCTGCTGCATGAATGCATCAAACTGCGACTCAAACGCCGGATCGTGCATGAAGCTGTGGGAATCGAGCATGAGCTTGTAGAACGGGTCTTCCGTCAGCCCCTTGTCGCGGGCGTAGCTGTCGGCGTTCAAAACCAGTCCCTTCCCCGCCGCCGCCCCGCTCAGTTCCGCGGCGTTGCCGCTCGGACCAGTCGTCGCCGCTGCGATCGCCCGCGGCGAAAGTGAATCTTCAAACGTATACCCCTCGATCGGCGCTGCGTCCGGCGTTGACGGCACATATCGCACTTTCAACCATCCGTCCTCAACGCCTGTCACCGTCAGCTTGTCCCCCTTGAACGCGTGCCCGAGGTCCTTGCTGAATGAATGCTTGCCGCTACGGATCGTCGTCGAAAATGATTTCACATAAAGTGAATCACCCACCTCCGCACCAAAGCAAACTCCCGCCAGCATCGCTGTCAATGCGATCAGCTTCCATGATTTTTTCCACGATCGATCTGACAATGTTTTATTACTCATAAGAATCCATCTTAGAGGCTCTTAAGCCCTACTTTTCCTTCGCCACAAAAACTCCATCCCAATCCGCCGGCGGTGGGTGGTGACCAAACGCGGTAATCCGGGCCAGAAGCTCCCGGGCCGGCCCATCCTGCGGAAACTCGCGCAGGAGTTCAAGCAAAATTCTCTCCGCCGGTTCCCATTCGCAGCGCGTGTAATGCCGAAAGGCTGCTTCATATCGCTCGATCATCGACTTCGTCGCCGCATCCGCCGCGCCTTCCCCGATCAACTCATAAACCGGGATCGGCTGAAGCTTCCCCTTCACCCGCAGCACGTCCACCTTCCGCAGAATGAACTGGTCCCGCACATGCTGCGCCGTCGCATCCCCAATCAAAATGCGGGTATCGTACAGCTTATTCGCCCCTTCCAGCCGGCTGGCGAAGTTGCACGAATCACCGATCGCCGAATAGTTGAACTTTGACCGTGACCCCATATTCCCGAACGTACAAACCCCCGTGCTGATGCCGATGCGGGCGGAAAGCCCCGGCGCTCCCAGCACGGCCAGTTCCGGTTGAATCTCCCGCAGCCGCCGAGCCATTGCCAGCGCCGCCCGGCAGGCACACGCCGGATGCCGCGGCTGAATCAGCGGCGCGTTCCAGAAGCTCATGATCGCATCGCCGATGTACTTATCTACCGTTCCATTCTCCTTCCATACCGGCTCCGACATCTCATCCAGGTAATAATTCAATACCGGCCCGATCTGCGAACCCAGTTTTTCGCTCAGGTCGGTGAAGTGCGCGATGTCGCTGAACAGGATGGTCAGCTCGCGCACTTCGGTGCTGATCACCAGCTTGTGCGGATCGGCCTTCAATTCCTCCGCCACGTGCGGCGACACATACTGCCCCAGCGCCTTCAGGAAAAACCGCGCCTGCCGATCCTCCGCAAAATAGCTCCACGACAGCGCCAGCACCACCGTCAGCGACATCCCCAGCAGCGGCGCCACCGGTGGCAGCCAGATGATGTTCTCCCGCCGAAACAATAGCCCCACCACCGCCAGCAGCACCGCGCCTGCCATCAGCGAAAGCAGCAATTTCAACCAGGTCCGCCGGGCGCTTACCGCTCCCCCGGCTGCCGCAATCGCCGTCAGCGCGGTTGCCCCGGCCACTCCAACCGGCGGCACCACCTTCACCCGCTGCATCGCGAGCATGTTCTCAATCGCAGTCGCGTGCAGTTCAACACCGGGATAGATTTCATCCGTCGGTGACGCTTTCAAATCAAATGTCGATGTCGCGGTGGTGCCGAGAAGAACGATCTTGTCCTTGAACATCGCCGGCTCAATCCCATATTTCTGCGGATGCTCCGGATCGTTGATCGCGGCCGAAATCACCGAAGAAATGTGCACATACGGATAAGTCGTGCGCCCGTCTGCATAAACGTGCCTGCCATAATAATGAAGCCAGAACGGCGCATCCGCCCATGTCGGCGGCCGTCCGCCCGCCAGCCGCACCGCCTGCAGCGCCAGGCTGGGAACGCCTTGAACGGTCGAAAGATAAACCCGAACCCGCGATCCGGTATCCAGGTTCACTGCTCCGCGCAGCGCCGGCCGCTTCACCGGCGGCGCGAAGTTGTTCAATGATCCGCCGTCTTCAACGGTTGCCGCAAAAACAACCGGAATCTTCACCTGATCCAGCATGTCGGCGAACGTGCGGTCATCATCCAGTTCGTGGTTGTAGAGGCCCGGCTCGGAAAAAAGCATATCGACGGCTGAGACCTTCGCGCCGCACTTCTGGAGATAGTCAATCGCCACGCCCCAATATTGCCGCGGCCAGGGCCAGCCGTAGTGATGCTCCTCGGCGGCCATTGCATCCAGGCTGGCCTGATCCGCCGTCACGATCACCACCGGCGAATCCCGCCCGTCCGCCCGGCGGCGCAGGTCATAGGCATGGTCGTAAAAAGCGTTGTCGAGCGAGGAAAGAAAATTGCCGTCTCCCTGTCCCCCCGTCCCCTTGCCGCTGAAAAAAATCAGCGGCAGCACGACAGCCGTTGAGAACAATGCGATGGCAATGGCCAGCAGCGGCTTGGAAAGCCGGTTTCGCTTGGCCAATCTGATGGGGAACCGCATCGATTGAAGAGTTTAGCAGGACGCCAAGAGGATGAAAATTCTGCGTCGGCCGACTGCGGCCTCTCTTCAGGGTTCGCACCTGCCTGAACCCCGGGAGAAGAGGCCAGAGATTGCCATGCTACGTATCAAAATATTTCGCCTGCGGATGGTGTACAACGATCGCATCCGTGCTTTGCTCGGGGACAAGCATGTAATTCTCGCTGAGTACGACGCCGATAGATTGGGGGTTTAAGAGTTCGACGATCTTGGTGCGATCTTCCAGGCTCGGGCAGGCGCCGTAGCCGAAGCTGTAGCGGCTGCCGCGATAGCCTTGCTGGAATAGCTGGCTGATTTTTGGGGCGTCTTCGTTACCATAGCCCAGTTCCTGGCGCATGCGCTTGTGCCACAACTCGGCGAGGCCCTCGGCTGCTTCGACGCCGAAGCCGTGAAGATAGAGATAGTCCTGGTATTTATTCGCTTTGAAGAGTTCCTGCGCCAGTTCGCTGGCGCGATCACCGACCGTGACGAGTTGCACGCCCAGGACATCATATGTGCCGGATTCTTTCGATCGGAAGAAGTCGGCGATGCAGAGGCGGCGCTTGGAATTCTGCCGCGGAAAGCTGAAACGCATCCACTCGCGCGCCTTGCCTTGCGGCTTAAGCTGGCAGGCTTGCGATGTCGCATGACTCCCGCAGTCGCATCCGCCGGCGGTGAATTCTTCGATGTGATAGACGATCACGTCGTCGCCTTCGCTTTGAACCGGGAAGTAGCCGTACACCACTTTTGGCGTCAGCAGGTTTTCTGCGATGGCCCGGCGCTGCAGGTCGGTGAAAACAGGGCGGGCTTTTTCGTTGAGCATGCGTTCGTAGGCCTCATCGTCCAATCCCTTTTTCTTGAAATCCCATTGGCCGAGGAACAACGCGTTGGGATTGATGTAAGCGAATATCTGTTCCAGCGGGATTCCAGTGACTTCCCGGCGGCCCCAGAAAGGCGGCGGTGGCACGGGGTTGTCGTTTTTTACATCGCTCCTGGCGGGAAGCGTGGAAATATCTTCGCCTTTGTAGCCTTTGGTTGCGCGCAGCTCGGCGCGGCGAGCGCCTTCGGTCTGCTGCTTGCCGAAAGCTTCGTCCAGATGGCCGCCGACGATCGCATCCATGGTGTTCAGGCCGGCGAAGGCATCTTTGCAATAAAAGAGTTTCCCCTTGTACATATTTGCCAGCTCATTTACCGCGTAGTCCCTGGTCAGCGCAGCGCCGCCAAGCAGCACCGGCACATGAATGCCGACGGCGTTCATCTCTTCGAGATTTTCTTTCATCACACCGACCGATTTCACGAGCAGGCCGCTCATGCCGATGGCGTCCGCCGACCGGGCCTTGGCTTCCTTGAGGATGTCGCTGACGGGCTGCTTGATGCCGAGGTTGTAAACGGTGTAACCGTTGTTGGTCAGAATGATGTCGACGAGGTTCTTGCCGATGTCATGAACATCGCCTTTGACGGTCGCGAGTACGATCTTTCCCTTGGTCGAGCCTTCGGTTTTTTCCATGAACGGCTCGAGGTATGCCACGGCGGCCTTCATGGTTTCCGCGCTTTGCAGCACGAATGGCAACTGCATCTGGCCTGAACCAAAGAGATCGCCGACAATTTTCATGCCTTCGAGCAGGTGATCGTTGATGATCTGCAAAGGAGTGTATTTTTCGCGGGCGGTGTCGAGGTCGGCGATCAGATGCCGTTTTTCACCGTCGATGATGTGACGGCGGAGCTTTTCCTCAATCGGCAGATTTTCCACCGGGCTGGCCACCTCGGCGGCTTGTGCGCCGGTGTCGGGAAAGAGGGAGATGAAATGGGTGAGAGGATCAAATCCTTCCCGCCGCCGGTCATAAATCAGATCGACGGCGGCATCCCACTGCTCCTTCGGAATCCGGTTCTGCGGTAGAATTTTTGAAGCATGAACGATCGCGCCGGTCAGCCCCGCTTCGCGAAGTTCGTGCAGGAATGCGCTGTTGAGCACCACGCGCGCGGCGGGTTTCAGGCCGAAGCTGACGTTGCTCAGGCCGACCACCGTATGGCATTTCGGCAGTTGCGCTGAAATCCGGCGGGTGCCTTCAATGGTCTCCAAGGCATTGCGGCGGTCTTCTTCAATGCCGGTGGAGATCGGCAGCACCAGCGGATCGAACATCAGGTCTTCATCGCGCAGGCCGTACTTATCCACGGCCAGATCGCGAATGCGCTTGGCGATGGATATTTTGCGGTCGGCAGTGCGGGCCATGGCGTTGAGCTTGTCCTTGTCGATGGTGCCGGCGACTACCGCAGCCCCGTATTTTCTGGCGATGCCGCAGATATGCGCGATTCGTTCCTCGCCATCTTCCAAGTTCATGGAATTCAGCACGCAGCGCCCGCCGGCGAGCTTCAGGCCGGCTTCCATTACTTCCGGGTTGGTGCTGTCGAGCATGAGCGGTGCGGGCAGCGCGTTCACATAGCGGCGGACGACTTCGTGCATATCGCGCACACCGTCGCGACCGACGAAATCGACGCACACATCGAGCATGTGCGAGCCTTCGCGCATTTCATCCTTGGCCATGGAGACAAGGCCGTCCCAATCGTCGGCTTGCAGCAGTCGCTTGAATTGCCGCGAGCCGTTGGTGTTTGTTCGCTCGGCGATGATCAAATAACTCTTGTCCTGGCGGACATCTTCAGCCGTCATCAGGCTCGACACCTGCGGGCGGCGGGCGATATGGCGCGCCTTGGCTTTGTGGCCACGGACGGCGGTCCCCGAGCGTTCATTTGCCAGTCCGACAGCTTCACAAAGCATTTTCAGGTGCTCGGGCATTGTTCCGCAGCATCCGCCTACGACGTTGACGCCGAACTCGTCGATGAAGCGGATCATTCCCTTGGTGAAATCGGCTGGATTCATTGGGAAATGACTCTTGCCGTTGGCGATGACGGGAAGCCCGGCGTTCGGAAGGGCGCTGACAAGCCGCGGCCAATTCTCTGCGATGAATCGCACCGTCTCGGTGAGTTCGGGGGGGCCGAAGGCGCAGTTGACGCCGAGGATATCGACTTCGTTGAAGGCATCGAAGGTTGCGACCAGTGCAGACGGATCGGAGCCGGTGAGCATATTCTGCCCGCCGTTGAGATCGAACGATGCCTGCACCATGATCGGGAGGCGCCGGCCGGCTTCGTGGAAGACGCGGTTGGCGGCGGCGATGGCGCACTTGATGACCAGCATGTCCTGCTGCGTTTCGATCAGCAGCACATCCGCGCCGCCGGCTAGCAAGCCGCGCACCTGCTCGGCGTAGCTGTCTTCCATGATGTCCCAGGTCGTATGCCCCAGGGTCAGGATCTTTGTGCCGGGACCGATGGAACCGACGACATACCGCGGGCGGTCGGGCGTTTCGAATTTTTGGCAGGCACGGCGGGCGATCTCCGCCGCGGCTTTGTTATTTTCGAAAACGCGGGCTTCCATCCCTGCTTCGGCGAGCACGATTTTGTTGGCGCCGAAGGTGTTGGTTTCGACGGCGTCGCAGCCCACTTCCAGAAACGCCTCGTGGATATCCTGAATCACATCCGGGCGGCTGAAGTTGAGCACCTCCGAGATATTCTCCTGCCCCAGCCAATCGCGCTGCAAATCGAGCGTGCGGGTTTGCAGATTGGACCCCATCGCGCCGTCCAGAACGACGACGCGTTCGCGAACCAAATCCAAAAACGGCTTTTGCACAGCCACGGTGAAGCCTTTCGTTGCGGAAAAAAATAATCTCGAAGGTTGCCTGCCAAAATCTCTAACGTGACACGGGCCTCGGTCCAAATTGAACTCTCCAAAATCCGGCCCGTGCGCAATGCGTGAAAAGATGGAAATTGCGGTTTCTTCAAATCTTATACAACCCGCAGAGGCCAAAGGCTTGTGTTACGACGATGGTTGTCGCGGCCAACTGGCACATTCCACCGATCCATCCTTCCATCCGGATACATTGTTGGATGAAAAAGGGTGTGCGTCAACTCTTCTAGCGGCCGCGGAGAGCGCAATAAAGCAGCCGCCAGGAAGAGATAGCGAACGGCCGAAGGAGGAGAAGATGGGCCGCATGCTTGCGGGCGACAGGGACATTTCCGGCTTTTAGTGCGGCCCAGCCCCATAAAATACGTTGATCCGCTGGCGACATAGGCGTCCAGGGCTCCGTTTTCCAGTCAGCCGGAAATGGTTTGCCACGCCGGGCATAGGCCTGCTGGATGATATTTCGAATGATCGTCTGCTTCTGGAAATGAACCTGGCTCACGCTGGTGGGATGGCGGCGATAGTAGAACAGGACATCGGGCAGGTTCGCGACCCTTCCCACCTCGGCGAGGCGGAGGAAGAGATCGAGGTCCTCCGCATAATCCGCGTCGCCGCGGTAATCGCCCATGTCGTGCAAGGCGGCGGCACGGATCATGGCGGCAGGCTGCACGACGGCCATGCCGCCCGTGTATGTGAGCATTTCCGCCTCGATCTCATCGTGATTCTGCTTGCGATGGATGCGGAGGTACGGCGAGCCATACGGATCGATCATGCTCACATCGCAGCCGAGCAGAATGCACTCGGGATGGGCGTCAAGATATTCCACCTGCTGCCTGAGACGATCCGGATGAGAAATGTCGTCGCTGTCCATGCGGGCGATATAGCGCCCGCGGGCAAGGTGAAGCCCTTCATTGGCCGAAATGACAATCCCGCGATGCTCGGCCAAGTGCAGCTTGATGCGCGGATCAGCATCGGCGAATCGGCGGAGCAGGCTCGGAGAGCTATCGGTCGAGCCGTCGTCAATGATGATGAATTCGAAGTCGGCAAACGTCTGGTTAAGAATGCTTTGAACTGCGGCCTCAAGGTAGCAGGCGGTGTTGTAGACGGTCATGACGACCGAAACCGCCGGGACACCGACGATTTTCGCCGGATCAGCCGCGGCCTGAGATTCAGGGATTTTGACGGTCATTAAGTCACCTCTGGTCACTAATGCCCTCGCATGGCGCAATAAAATAGACGCCACGATTCCCGATCCAGCGCTGCATTGCGGAGGGCGGCGACGGCATGGCTGCGGGCCTCCGGGATGCGAGTGCTTTTCAGCGCTTGCCAGCCCAGGCGATGATGCCACATCCAGTCGCGCCGCCGCGCCATTCGAAATACGCGGCGGCGCTCGGCGGAGGAAAAGATTCCGGCATATTGTTTTCGAACCTTCCGGAATTCTGGATCGAAGGCGGTTGTTTGCGCCACGGTTTTGCTCTCCGGCTGCATGCGATAACTGGCCAGGCACTGCGGCAAAAGCAGCGGTTTGATGCCGCCAGTGAAATGCAGGCGCATCCAGAATTCATAGTCAAAGACATAATGCAGGTCTTCCCGAAAAGGCCCCAGCTCTTTGTTGTAACGCCCGGACCAGAAACTCGCCTGCTGGGGAATGGGATTAGTGATGAACCAATCGGAGGGGGAATCGATCGCCTGCGGGGCCTGGATCGAATGCGAACCGTCCAGTTCCAGAATGTCGACAAGACCCACGAGCCATGAATTGCCTTTGAGCCACGCATTCGCGATGGTGTGGAGCGAGCCGGGGTAAAGGGTGTCATCGCTGTTGATGAAACCAAAAATGTCGCCGGTCGCCCGGGCAAAACCTTTATTCAACGCATGGCTCTGCCCGCCGTCCGGTTCGCTGACGGAATAGGCCAGTTTGGAGGCATATCGTTTGATGATATCGGCGCTCCCGTCCGTGCTGCCGCCGTCGATGACGATGTATTCCAGATTCGGATAATTCTGATCCAGAACAGAGCAAAGCGTGGCTTCAAGAAACCGGGCCTGATTAAAGCTTGGCGTCACGATTGTGAGTTTCGGAAGATTCATGCGAAGGCTGCCTGTTTACTTACCAGCGGTCAAAAATGCGCTGTTCGAGGCGGTAGGCGGATGTTTCAAAATTCCATGATAACACAGGCCCGGTGAAGCGGCTCATACACAATGCGCGGTGCGCAATTCGTCGAAAAAGCGGATGACCCCTGGCGCGGCGGAAACGTTCGACATCCTGCAGATCACGCCGCTGATCGTCTGTTGCCCCGGCGGTGAGTTTTTCGGCGAGATGATCGATGTCCTTCATATATTGTTCGCGGAGAAGCGCGCTTCGATTTTGTGTGCCGCGATGTGAAAACCCCCCGAGCAGGGTCGAGACGGAATAAAGCTCGGTGCGGGCGGCGAAGCGGGTCCAGAGATCGAAGTCGGCGGCGATAGGAACGTCAGCCCGAAGCCCACCAACCGCTTCCCATAACCCGCGCCGCCAGAAGCAGCTTTCCTGCTGAATCCAGCCGAGGCCGCCTGGGCCGCCGTGGAAGAGGCCCAATTGGATGAGCGATCGCGGATAGCTGTGGAACGGCTGCATCGCGTGAACCACGCCATCCTGCAAGACCGACGGATGCCCGGTGATCCATTGTACCTGCGGGAACTGCGAGAAGATGTTCGCGACCACGCGAAGCGTCCAGGGGAGATAGATATCGTCGCTGTTGAGCCAGCCCAGAATTTCACCAGTCGCGGCAGCGAAACCCTTGTTGATGGCATCGTACTGGCCTTTGTCGGGTCCGATGCTGCAATGAGCGAGATGAGGTTCATATCGGCGGATGATTTCTGCGCTGCCATCGGTGCTGCCGCCGTCAATAACGATGTATTCCAGATTGGGATAGCGCTGGCAGAGCACCGAACGCATTGTCGCTTCGATCAGAAACGCATAGTTGAAGTTGGGTGTAACGATGCTGATCCGCGGAGCGGATCGGGCGGCGGGGAGGGTTGCAACCGGCTCTACCCACGGCCAGATGGAGTTGCCTGTCACATCCGGCCGCGAAAGAGGCGGCAGCGATGGAAGCGCGGTTGAAGTGTTCAACAAATCGGGCACGAATAACGCTCCTAAGCTGGGAGTTCAGAAGGAATTGTAGAGGGATAGCCAATGCTGCGGAAGCAATGACGCGGGCATTTGTCAGATGTTATGTGAGGAAGTCCGAGACAGGGAAGGCGTTAAATTTGCTTCCGAGCGAGGTCGGCGGCGCACCAGGCGATCACGAAGGCGAAGGCCGGTCTTCTCAACGACGTGATAAGAGATTTCTGCTGCCAGGAATACGCAAAGCAGATTGATGGGAAAGCGCTGGAGCAGTGGCAGCATGCCACGTGCGTAGGGATGTGGATCATCTGGCGTAAGGAATAACTGCTGCCACAGATAAACGCTGTAAGAAATCACACCGAGATGGATCAGGGCCGGAGTGTTCAGCAGCCGCCCGATGATGGAGTTGGGGTGCTGAACGGTCCAGATCATAAAAACGACGATGCACGCGCCTTCAAGGGAATATCCGGCCAGCGTAAGGTAGGGGTTGATCCAACTGTGATTCAGATCCTGGAATTCACTGAAATAGCTCAGGCAAGGCGAGATAACAAAGAGGAATGCGATGCAGGCCCAATGAAAATTGGCGCGAAAGAGGCGTTGCATCAGATGCTGGAAGGCGGGCAGTTCATATGAGAGAGCGGCCGCACAACCGAACATGATCGTATCGATGCGGGTGTGGAGCATGATGGGGATGCGCTGCCGGAGAAAGTGGTGAGGCGGAAGAAGGAAATAAGAAACGATTCGAAGAATAGGGGCGAGGCCAATGAAAGCGGCGGCGATCCAGCGGTTTTTCCGCTGACCCAGACCGAGCAGCAAAAGAGGCCAGAGCAGATAGAACTGCTCTTCAATGCTGAGCGACCACGTGTGTCCCACCCACCAGGCTCCCGAGGCGGGCATGTAATTCCAGACAAATAAAGCCGCGCCGAGCAGATCGTGATTGGGAAGGTGAATCCAGCCGGCCTTTCGCAGCACATAAAGAACAAAGAGAAACACGAAAGATGCCGGAAGAATGCGAAACGTGCGGCGAAAGTAGAACGCGGGAAGCGCCGTTAGTTTTTGCTGGGATAGCAGCATGCGGGTGATGAGAAAGCCGCTGATGACAAAGAAGATGCTGACTCCGAGTGAGCCGTTACCGGGGATGGCCGTGAGCGGGCGGCGAATGGCCAGGGCGACACCGGTGCTCGGCCGCGCGTGGGCGACGAGTACGAGGAAAATGGAAATAGCCCGGAGCCCGTCGAGAGACGGAATGCGAACCGGTGGCAGGGTCGCCGCCGGCGGCTTGGCAGATTTGATCATGACATTCTCTGCGATCTGCAACGATGCATCAGGCCACCCGGAAAAACAAGAAGCCGCGAAGATATCTTCGCGGCTTCTCAAAGAAATCAGCTATTGCGGAACTTACGCGGAAACCGCGCCATATCGCATTTCAGTGTCTTCGACCGCCAATTCCTGAAGGGGTGATAATGTCCCGCGGTCCACATATCGCCCCGCGAGCCACAATGTGGTTGGCCGATAGGTTTGAGTGTCGGCCAGCAACTGAACGATCGCGGCCGCTTTTTCGGACCGGTGGAGAAAATAGCCGCTGACGGGCTGTTCGTCGGAGGTGGAACCGACTGCCGCCAGGGAAACTCGGCCGGGGATTGTGAGGTCCATCTGTTCCAACTGCTCTTTCACCAGCTTGGCCCACTCGATCGACTGGCAGACAAACGCCGTCACACCGCTTTCGATCATGGTCGCCACGTCCGCGGGGAAGCAGGCGTCAATCGTCGCTTCCGGGGCATATCGGGCGGAGACTTTTCGCAACGTGTCGGCAACGACCGTGCATTGCGACGGTTCGACCGCCGCCAGCCGGCGGTGACCGTTAAGCAGCAGATCTCGCCCAATCTGCGAAACTGCAAGCGGGCCGTCAAACAGCACGGCGTGCGTGGAGTAGGTCTTGGGTTCCTTGCCGACAACGACGACCGGAATATTCCGGACGACAAGGTCGCGAAGAAACGATTCCGGCGTGCCGGCCGCAAGATCGATGACCGCGCTGAACTGGTTCAAATAGCTTGGCCGAACAGCGGTAACATCAGTTGCGACATCGATTTCAGGATGGGCTGATCGGATCATCGACACCAGTTCCCAGCCTACCTGATCTTCGTCGCAGACGACGAGCCAGCGTTTTGCGGTGGAGGCGGAGGGGGCATGTCCTTTGACATAGGTTCCCCGCCCGATGCTGCGATCCAGCACGCCTTCGGCGGCCAAGTCCGTCAGCGCCTTGCTCAGCGTCTTGGCGTTCACATGAAATCGTTTAGCCAACGCGCGCTCACCCGGCAGCTTGCCGCTGAGTTCACCGCTGGCAATTGCTTGGCGCAATTTTTCACGCAGCCGTTGAAATTTGTAGCTTAATCCGGATTGGCCCAGCCGCCTGGGCTGCGCCGATGTGTTTGCGTCATCCATGATATGTCCTCTTATTTGGTACGAGCAGCCATCGCTCGATAACCGTCATCGTGGTGAATAATAGCCCACTGCGTCCGCGCGGCGGAGCCACTATCCTCACAGTTTTCTGACCTGACCGAAGGGTAGAACAAATTGCCAAAAGTAGCAGGCCACCCCTTCGATCGCACATGTAACATAATGCCTGATCCCACGTCAAACGCGCGCACCCGCACTTTTACCAGACGTATGATCGTAAATGCTGCAATGGGCTGATGATCTCAAAATTTTAGATACCGAGCTGTTCCTGGACAGCCGAAGCCCTCGCGCGTGCTGTTTTATCTCGCACGCGCATACGGATCATCTGGGTTTGCATCAGAGCGCCATCGCCACTCCCGCCACCGCCGCGCTCGTGGAGCGGCGACTGGGGAAGCAAAACATAACGGAAATGGATTTCGGTGTCTCACATGCAAAATTCGCCGACACGCATCTCACCTTGCGCAGCGCCGGGCATGTTTTAGGCAGCGCGATGATTCACGTCACGCGGCCGCAGGGAACGCTGCTCTATACGGGCGATTTCAAGCTTCGCGGTTGTCTCACCGTATCACCGGCTGATCCGGTTAAGGCCGATTATCTGGTGATGGAAAGCACTTACGGCCAGCCCTTTTTTCTTTTTCCGCCGTGGCAGGAGGTGGCGGCGCAATTGGTTGAGCTGGTGCAGCAGGCGTTACGCGACAATCGTCAGCCGATTGTCATGGGATATAGCCTGGGCAAAGCACAGGAGATAGTTCGCATCCTGACTGATGCGGGTTTGCCGGTGACGTGCCACGGTGCGGTCCACTCGATGAATGCGGTTTACGAGCAGTTTAATGTGAAGCTCGGTTATACCCGGCGATATCGGGTTGAAGATTTTCACGGGCCGCATGCGCTGGATGTCCGTGAGCGCGGGGTTCTGGTTGCGCCGCCACAGGTTGCGCGGTCGGGGTTTGTCACTCGATTTAAAAACCCCTGCAGAATCATGATGGCCGGCTGGGCGCTGCTCAAAAATGCGACTTATCGCTACGGCGTGGACCACGCGCTGCCTCTTTCCGATCACGCCGACTTTAATGAGCTTCTGGAATTGATTGAGCGGGTTGAACCAAAGAAAATCTACACGCACCACGGATACCGGGAATTCGCCGATATTCTCAAATCCCGCGGCCACGACGCCACGTGCGCCCGCCCGGAAACGCAGCTCCGCCTCTTTCCCGATTGATCTGATTCCGGCGGATTTGTCCAATGCCACCGCCGGCGCGGACAAGTATTATGTATCGCAATGCCGACCATCGACGTCATTCAAGGCGACATCACCACGCAGAAAGTGGATGCGATCGTCAATGCCGCCAATGAAACGCTGCTGGGCGGCGGAGGGGTGGACGGCGCGATTCACCGGGCCGCCGGACCGAAACTTCTGGAAGAATGCCGGAGAATTGCTCCCTGCCCCACCGGCGAGGCGCGAATCACCGCCGGTTACAATCTCGCCGCCAAATATGTGATTCATACGGTTGGCCCGGTGTGGCAGGGGGGCTCGCATCGTGAAGATGAGTTGCTCGCCAATTGCTATCGCCACAGCCTTTCACTAGCGCTGCGGCACCGGGTGAGGACAATCGCGTTTCCAGCCATCAGCACAGGCGCGTATGGCTTTCCCATGCAACGGTCGGCGACGATCGCCGCCGACGAGACCGAGCGATTTCTTCGTTCGGAAATCGGCGCTCCGGAGCAGGTCTATTTTGTGTGCTTCAGCGAAGAATCGTTCAAAGCCTATGAGCAGGCGGTCCGCGCGTTGGGAGAACGATAAAATTGGCGCAGCAGCGCCTGTTGCAGCGGACATGCCGCAGAATCGCATTCGCGTCCCTGCCGGTAAGCTTCCAGTAAGGCCTTCGATCGGGCGGCCAGCAGTCGCCGAACCTCCCGTCGTCTGCCTTTGATGCGGGCAATGGGCATCTGGTCATACGCGGTCGTCTGGTGCCGCATCCACGCAATGACGGCCGCCTCGGCTCGCGCTTCAACCGGAATGCGTTCTGTCCGTGCGACGGTGCCGCTCCCGACCGGGGTTGCATGAGCCGTCACAACGTGAGCCAGTTGATCAGCCAACGCAGCATATCGCGAATCAAACGCGAGATAATTCAAAACCGTTTGCAAGAAGGTTTCCACATACTCATTTTGCGATTTTTCACGCCGACTTTTACTTGCGGCCTGCCGCTTCGCATACGCCGGGGTATTGCGCTCGGCGCCCAGTTCCGCTCGTATTTTTTCCACAATTTCGCCGCACGCCCAAACCCCGCGGGAGAAAATTTTTCGGCCCTTTTTTTCCTGCACCGCCCATGTTGGCCCCGCCGCCTTCACGCGGCGAGTGAGGCCGGGATCACCAGGAAGGAGAAGGATCCAATCTGGCGGAGGATGAAGAATTTCACCTGCGGTGGTGCGCACGGAACGAGTGTCAGGTCCGGGCAGAACAATTCGACATTCGTTCGCCATGGGTGGAATCCGCACTGCGGATCGGTGTCCAATTTCGAAGTGCATCCAGGGGGGTTTACGTGTTTTATTTGCGGATCGAATGACCGGTCCACGATGCCGGCCCGGTATTCATCCCAGCTTCGCCTTCAACCGTTCCTGCACGAGCTTGGGATTCAATCCCTTGCCGCTTTTCATGACGATGCCCATCAGGGCGCCCATCGCGCTTTGCTTGCCGGCTTTGAATTCCTGCAGCGCTTTTGGGTTGCTTGCGATCATGGCGTCGATCGCCGCGTCAATCGGGCCGGCGTCACTGACCTGGCGAAGGCCAAGCTCGTCGGCTACCGCAGACGCGGATTTTCCACCGCTCTCGGCGAGGCGGTCGAAGATCGGGCCGGCAGAGCTGGCGGAGATCATGTCGCCGTCGATCATGATGGCGACTTCTTCGAATAGCGCGGGGTCAAGCCCCAATTCATATACAGGTTTGCTGCGCGTATTTGCCAGGCGGAAGCCATGGGAAAGGATGAGGCTTGCCGTGCGGGCGGGGCGGGCTTTGCGAGTGAGCGTGTTCTCATAAAAGTCGCCGAGCTTGCGGTCACCGGCCATGGTGGCGGCGTCGCTGGGGGAGAGGCCGTATTGCTCGATGTATCGCTTTCTCCGTGCGACAGGGAGTTCGCCGACCTGGGCTTTGAGTTCTGTCAGCCACGCTTGGCTGACTTCAACGGGCACCAGATCGGGATCGGGGAAATAACGGTAATCATGCGCGCCTTCTTTATCCCGCTGTTTCCAGGTGGATTCGGTCGCTTCATCCCAGCCATAGGTGCTCTTGCGGCCCAGTGAGCCGGTCTCCACCCATTCGCGGATCTGTCGTTGCACTTCATAATCCGTCGCACGCTGCAGGACGCTGAAGCTGTTGAGGTTCTTGATTTCGGTGATCGCGGTTTTGTGGACTTCGCCGTTCTGGTCGGTGATATGCACGTTGATGTTCGGCTCAAAGCGCATGTGCCCCATCTGCATCTGCCCATGGCTGACGCCGAGGAACTGCACGAGCTTTTGCAGTTCCTGGCCAAAGGCTGCGACTTCTTCACCGCTGGCGAGGTCCGGCTCCGTTACAATCTCAAGCAGGGGGGTTCCGGCGCGGTTCAGATCGACGATGGACCAGTCGATGTGATACCCGCCCGGCGCTTCGTGCAGCAGCTTGCCTGCATCTTCCTCCAGATGTGCGCGGCGGATGCGCACCTTTCCGCGCCCCTCCATCCTTCATCGCCAGATCAAATTCCCCCTCAGCGCACAGGGGCAAATCGTATTGGCTGATCTGATAATTCTTTGGAAGGTCGGGATAATAATAGCTCTTGCGGTCCCACTTCGTGTGCGAGGCGATCCGGCAGCCCAGCGCCAATCCCACCTTGATCGAATATTCAACGGCGGTTTTGTTCATGACCGGCAACACGCCCGGCAACCCCAGCACGACAGGATCAACCTGGGAGTTGGGCTCGCCGCCAAAACCATTGGCCGCGCCGGTGAACATTTTGGATTTGGTGGCCAGTTGGACGTGAATCTCCATGCCGACCAGGACTTTGTACGACTTCACAATTCGCTCAGCCACGTCAATTTCTCCGGTGAAAGACGCGGGGCAGTATAGTCGTGGAGTCGCTATTTGCCACGGGAGAAGCGGGCCGCTTTATCGGGCAGGCAGTAAGAATTTCGCGGCAAAAGGCGTTATCACGATGAAGGGGACATTGATCAAGGCGGCGACAAACGCCTTTCGCCGCGGAGCAGGATCGAGTCGCTCCTCAGAGACAAATATCTTGAGAAGAAGCCAGAAAACATAGAACTGAATGGGGAACAGCAGGATGCCAAGGATAGCGCCGCGCAGCGCTCGGACGGCGGTAAGCTCGCGCAAGGTCGGTTCCGTCTCGGCGACAGTATCAGGGAATTCGCTTGCATGGCTGTCGGGTTCAGGCAGATCATCCACGGCCTGTTCATTGCCGGCCCGGCGATCATCGCCACCGGCAACCCGGTGCGTACGATCGTCGCCGGCGCCCTGCAAAAGATCGTCTGTTTCGGATTCGTTTAAATGGTGATCGCGCTGGGCAAAAAGTGCGGCGGCGGCCTTTTTGGCGTCTTCATCCGCGACCTGGAGTTTTACTCCGCCAAGTGCGGTCGTGAGATGCCACGCGAGCCCGACCGTGCCCTCGTCAGCCAGAAAAGCACGGATGTCCGCAGATTCAAGCAGGCTTCGAGCCAGGTTGGCCTCAACGACGTCACCGTATGTCGCAATGGTGGTCATGGCGCCTCTTGTTCGTGGCTGGGAAGTGCAGGGTGATGTTAGCCACGGACGGGCGCAGATGCACGCGGAAAGTAATCATATGTAGATAGCCAAGCTGTCTGCTATCTATTGGCCGCATCAGTCATGTTCAGCCGCCAGCACTGGCCGAGGCTTTTCGCCGCCGCCATTTCCGTTTCCGTTCCCATCCCCATGCTTCCCATGGATGGTTTCCATGAGTGCATCCATTTCTTCGTGGTGGGTTCGGGTGCTGCGGAAGAAGCTGGTGCGGTCCAGCACGCCTTCCTGGAAGTTTTCCAGGTACAGATAGATGGCGGGCGTCACGTATAGCGTGATGAACTGCGACACAATCAATCCGCCGATGATGACCAGCCCCAGCGGCCGCCGCCCGGCGCCATCAGCGCCAAAGCCCAGCGCGATCGGGATCGCGCCCATCACGGCGGCCAGCGTCGTCATGATGATTGGCCGGAAACGGTCCATGCTGGCGTCATGAATCGCCTGCTCCGCCGTCTCACCCGACGCGACGCGCTGAAGCGCAAAGTCCACAATCATGATGCCGTTCTTCTTCACGATCCCCATCAGCATGAACATGCCGATGTAGGCATAAAGTGATGCTTCCTGCCCGAAAAGCAGCAGCGTGGCCAGCCCGCCGA
The DNA here is from genome assembly GCA_963704405.1 of uncultured Phycisphaerales bacterium. Lineage (GTDB taxonomy): Bacteria > Planctomycetota > Phycisphaerae > Tepidisphaerales > Tepidisphaeraceae > MFD01213-c1. The sequence goes on along the minus strand of OY969903.1, from coordinate 4,688,669 downwards.
CAAGCGCGACCGGCAGCGACGAAAGCACCGTGATCGGGTGCAGATAGCTTTCGTAAAGAATGCCCAGGATGACGTACATGACAAAGACCGCCATGACCATCAGAATCGTCAGATTGGAAACCGTATTGCGGAACGTGAGCGCTTCACCCTGAAAGTCGGCGCGCATCGTGCGCGGGATGATCTGCTGGGCTTTCTGATCGATGAAGTTCGTCGCATCGCCCAATGCCACGCCGGGCATCAGGTTGAAGCTGAACGTGACGCTGGTGAACTGATTCAAATGGTTCACCGAAAGCGGGCCAAGCGCCGGAACGTACTTGGCTACCGCAGTCAGCGGCACCGTGCGCGTGCCGTCGTCGGATTTGATGTACAGCAAACTCAAATCCTGCGGCTCGCTCCGATCCTTGTCGTCCACTTCCAGGATCACCTGGTACTGATTCGTCGGCCGCTTGATGAGGTAAACGTAGTTCTGGCTATATGCGTTGCGGAGCAGCGTTTCGATGCGCGTCGGGGAAACACCGTAGCTGGCCGCTTCCTCGCGAAGAATCTGAATCTGCAGATTCGGCGTTTGCAGATACATGTCTGAAGAGATGCCGCCCTGCATCACCGGCAGGAAATATTTTCCAGCCCCTTCCATCATGAACGCGCCGAACAATCTCCCCGCTGTCGCATAGACCTCCTGCGGGTCAACGCCGGAGATCGCATAAGAAAACTGTCCCTGATTGCGGCTGGCGGCGCCGGTCGCAATCTGCAATACCGGCTGAGGCTGAAGGAACGCCAGCAGGCCGGGGTTGGACATCACCATCGACCCCGCAATTTCCCGGGCGACCGTCTGGATCGGTGGATGCTTTTCGCCAGTCATGCGGCTGGCTGTTCGGTCCTGCGGGTCCTTCAGGAATGCGAACATGAATCCCTGGTTGGAACTCAAAAATCCGCTCAAACCCGTGACCGTGACGGCCAGTTCGACGTTGGGATTACCCGCCAGCGCGTTCACAGCGCCGGTCTGATACCGATGCATCTGGTCCGGGCTGCTGCCCTGCTGAGCGATCATCACGCCGAACATGAAACCGCTGTCACCCACCGGAAGAAATGACTTTGGAATAATGCGGAAGAGAAAGATCGTGCCGGCCAGGCACAAAATCCACGTGACGGCAGATATCCACTTATGGTGAAGGAAGAACCAAAGGGAGTTGCCATAGACGCCAAGCACGCGCCGCTCCACACCGCCGATGACCCGTTCCAGCCATGTCTTTTTGGTGCCATGTCCTCGCTGGCTCAAAAGCCGGGCGCACATCAACGGTGTCAACGTCAACGAGACAATGCCGCTGGCGAAAATGGAAATGATGATCGTGACGGAAAATTCGCGGAAGATGCGGCCCATCAATCCCGACATCAGCACCAGCGGCAAAAACACAGCCGCCAGCGAAATCGTCATCGATAAAATCGTAAAGCTGATTTCCTGTGCCCCGCGCAAAGACGCCAGAAGCGGCGGCTCATTATATTTCTCCATTCGGCGCACGACGTTTTCCAGGAACACGATCGCATCGTCCACCAGGAATCCGATCGCCAGCGTGAGCGCCATCAATGAGAGGTTGTCCAGGCTATACCCCAGGACGTTCATCGCCACGAACGTCAGCAGGAGCGACAGCGGCAGCGCCACCACCGGGATCAGTGTGTCAGTCGCGCGGCCAAGAAATGCGAAGATCACCAGCACTACCAGCCCAAACGCAATGAACAGCGTTTCCTGGACGTCACTGACGCTGTGCACAATCGACAATGACCGGTCATAAATCGTTTTGATCTGAACCGATCCAGGCAGCGTTTGCTGAATGGTGGGAATCAACTGTTCCACCGCCTGCGAAACCTGCACGGCATTCGCACCCGCCTGGCGGAAGACGGCCATCACGACCGTCGCCGTCGGCACCTCGCGATCGCGCACCCAGAACCGCAGATCGATTCGCTCATCCTGAACCGCATCGCGCGCAGTGGCGACGTCTTTCAGGAAGATCGGCGCCTGATTGCGATAGGCGATCACCATGTTGTTGTACTGCTCAGCGTTCTCAAGCTGACCCTGCGGCTGAAGCAGGAATGTTCGGTTGGGTCCGTCAAATTGCCCGGCGCCCTGATAGCTGGTGTTGTTCTGGATCGCCTTGGTCAGGTCTTCCATCGTCAGCCCGCGCACCGCGAGCCGAGTCGGATCAGCCTTGATTCGCACCGCGGACGGCGTTCCATACACCTGCACCCGGCTCACGCCCGGCACGATGCTGATCCGCTGCCCTGCCTGCGTGTTGGCATAGTCATAAAGCTGGCCGCGCGTCACCGAATTGCTGAATAGCGCGATGTACTTGATCGGCTGGTCATTCGGGTTGGTCTTGCTCAGCGTCGGCGGGCTGGGCAGGTCCGGTGGAAGCTGGCCGGTCGCCTGGGTGATGGCGGTCGACACGTCGGTCGCCGCCGCGTCGATGCTCTTGCTCAGGTCAAACTGCAGGGTGAAATTCGAATTGCCCTGGCTGGAATTGCTGGTGACCAGCTCCAGCCCGGGTATCTGCATGAACTGCCGCTCGAGCGGGGTCGCGACATTGTTCGCCATCGTTTCCGGCGTAGCGCCCGGATACGCAACCTGCACCTGAATGACCGGATAATCCACCGCCGGGAGGTCATTCACCGGCAGCGCTTTGTATGCCAGAATGCCAAACAGGACAGCCGACACCGTGAGCAGCACGGTCATGACAGGACGACGAATAAATGGCTCGGAGAGATTCACGACTGGCCCTCCGATTTAGCGGACGCGCTAGCCGTCGGCGGACCCCCCGGCCCCGGCCCGGCGCCCTGAACAGTCACCTTCGCTCCCGGCTGAAGCAGCAGTTGCCCGGTGACAATCACCTGCTCGCCTGGCTCAACGCCTTGCTCAACGACAATCATGTCCCCTTGCCGCTGCCCCGGCACGATCGGCCGAAGGTCGGCCTGCCCGTTCTTGTTCACGACATAAACAAACGGACCTTTCTGGCTGATCTGCGTTGCCTGATTGGGGATAAGCACCGCGTTGTTCTTAACGGTCAGCACCAGCCGCACGTGCACAAACTGCCCCGGCCAGAAATGCTGGTCTGCATTGGGGACCAGCGCGCGGAGCTTCACAGTGCCAGTGCCATCCTGAACGGCGTTATCCAAAAATGTCAGTTGCCCGGCCCGAGGTTCGAAAGGTTTATTGGAATCCGATGGCGATGTGGCCGGCGAAGCCGACGCCGGCTGAGTGGCCGGAGCCCCGGATGCGCCCGCGCGCCGCTCACATCCTGCGGCAGTTCCGCCTCCACCTTCAATGTCCCCTGCGACATATAGTGCCGAACGCGCGTCAGGTCATTTTCTGTCACGGTGAAGTCGGCATAAATCGGATCGATCTTCTGGATCACCAGCATGTTGGTGCCGCCGTTCGGCCCGGAAGAACTGACGACATTGCCCGGATCGACGAGCCGATGCCCGGTTCGTCCATCGATCGGGGAACGAATCTGCGCAATATTGCAGATTAAGCTCCGCTGTCTGAACCGCCGCTTCGCCCGCCTTTACCTGTGCCTCTGCAAGCGCGACCGCGTTCTTCTTCTGGTCGAAATCCTGCTCCGAAACAGCGCTCGTGCCCTGCAGATGTTCTACACGCGCGAAATCCCGCTGCGCAAAATCCAGCGTGGCCTTATTTTGCAGCAGCGTCGCATTCGCCTGCGCCAGCAACGCTTCAAACGGTCGGCGGTCAATTTCAAACAGCAGATCCCCCTGATGCACATCCACACCGTCTTCAAAATGCCGCGCAATCAACATCCCGGTAACCTGTGGCTGAATAGTCACCGTCTCTGTCGCAACCGCTTTCCCCACAGGTTCATCCAGATAAATAGGCACATCCGTCGCGATTGCCGACGCAACAGTGACCAGCGGCGGTGGCATCCCACCCGCGGCGCCAGCTTGCCCCGCGTCACGATTGCAACCCGCCAACGCCATTGCCAGCACTGCGACAGAGGTTATTGGTCTAATGATGGACGGTCGCATGTATGACAATTGGGACACGAATCCGCCTGCAATGGAGGCGGGGGGGGCATTGGAAGAGGAGTTGGATTTCATGGGTCTCCGTGCGTATTGCGGGTCAGCCGAGGCGAATCGTATGCATGCTTGAATGAAGTCGGCGAATTTTTTATGGAATATTTTTATGGTCCGGCGAGTCGAGGCAAAGAATAGCACGGACACCGGAAACAGGAAAGAGCAACGGCGACTGTCGCCAAAAAGGGATGATTTTAGATCGCCGGCAACAGGCCAAGCCATCGCCAGGCAGATCCACGCGATGCGGCGTGGCCAAATATAAATCAATGCCGGACAATCGGTTCAAATCCGCCCGACTGCTCGCCGTCGATGTTCGCCGGTTCCAGCCGCGGTGTGAGTAATTGAATGATGGCCACCGCCAGCACGTAAGCCGATCCGGCAATAATCAGAAGGGGAAGATATCCATACCGCTCGACGATCCGACCCGACGCCAGTTGCAATAGAATGCCGGCGATAGAGCCAAACATCCCACCGATGCCGACCACCGACCCCACCGCTCGACGGGGGAACAAATCACCCGGCAGCGCAAAAAGGTTCGCCGAAAAACCCTGATGGGCGGCGGCGGCAAGACCCAGCAGAAAAATCGCCGGCCACTTGCCAACGCTCGATGCCATGATCACGGGGACGACGAGCAACGCGCAGAACAGCAATGCGGTTTTGCGGGCGGCGTTGAGGCTCCAACCGGCTTTGATCAAGCCGCCCGACAAATACCCTCCGCCGATGCTTCCGATGGTGGCGAAGTTATAGATCACCACCAGCGGCAGGCCGATCGTTTTGATATCCACGCCGAACTTCTTATTGAGAAACGGTGCCGCCCAGAAAAGCCAGAACCACCAGATCGGATCCGTCAGAAACTTCCCAATGCTGAACGCCCAGGTTTGCCGGTGCGGCAGAAGGTGTGCCCACGGAAGGGCGGTGATTGGCTGGGCGGGATCGCTTTGAATGTACGCCAGCTCTGACTTGGAAACGCGCGGGTGTTCAGCCGGCCGGCGATAGATGGGAATCCAGAAGAAAACCCAGATCAAACCAGCGGCGCCGGTAATGATGAAAGCCCATTGCCAGCCCCAATAGATCGTGATGAGCGGGACAAGGATTGGCGCGACGATCGCGCCAATATTCGCGCCAGAGTTGAACAGCCCAATCGCGAACGAGCGTTCTTTGCTGGGGAACCATTCGGCAACAGTCTTGATGGCTGCAGGGAAATTGCCCGCCTCGGCCACACCCAGGAAAACCCGCGCGACTCCAAACCCAAAGGCGGTTTTCACAAACGCATGCCCAATGCTCGCCAGACTCCAGAAAACCAGCGCGATTGTGTACCCCAGCCGCGTGCCGAACTTATCCATGAACCAGCCGGCGAAGAGAAAACCCAACGCATAGGCGGCGGAAAAAGCGGCGTTGATGTCGCCGTAGTTGGTGTCAGTCCAGCCGATTTTGGCCTTAAGCGTCGGCGCGAGCACGCTCAGGACAGAACGATCGACATAGTTGATGGTGGTGGCTGCGAACAGCAGCGAGCAGATAACCCAGCGGTATCTGCTGACGAAAGGCGCCTGGCCATATTCAAGGGCATCGGGTGATGTGACGCCGCTGGCATCAACTGCTGCCGTGTTTTGTTCCATGGCTCCTCATCCGCATGAGTGATACAAACCGCCAATCATGACGGCAATAGATATACTGAAGTGATCTGAAGGCGTTAAACCTTATTTGATAGCATGATGAAGCAGCAGGGCGGTGTCGTCAATTATCGGGCAGTGGCTCATTTTTTCGTAGGCGTCTCGTCTCATCTTTCTAATACCTCTTTAGTGGGAGTGATTGTGGTCGAATGATATTCCTGGGCGGCGTTGAATATCGCGGAAGAGAAAGAAAAAACGAAAGACAAAGACTAAAGACAAATCGCAGCCGCAGGGGCTGCGATTCCTCTTAGTCTTCCTCTTCCACCATATTCACCGCCACCCCGAGCTCACCAACAAACGCTTGGGCAACAAGATGTATGGTAGTTGAGCCGAGACCTCTCCGTGCTACAAGACGCCAACGAAACAATGTTGTCGGGCAAAGTGCAATGGACCACCCGGAGGAGTCTCATGCATCTAAAAGTGTTATTTTTCCTATTCCTGCTTTCTGCCGTAATCAATCCAACTCGTGCTGCAGACCGCGCCCAATCTGATGAACAGCGCATGGTCGCCAAGCCATTTGCGCTTTCCGACGTCCGCCTCCTCGAAGGCCCCCTCAAAGAGAAGCTCGAAGTCAATCGGCGATATCTCCTCAGCCTCGACCCCGATCGATTGCTCCATACCTTTCGCATTAACGCCAGGATTCCTTCCGCCGCCGAGCCTTTGGGTGGCTGGGAAAAGCCTGATGGCGAATTACGAGGCCATTTTGTAGGCCATTATCTCTCCGCCTGCGCACTGATGTACCAAAGCACCGGCGATGAAGAGATCCGCGCCCGCGCTGACAAAATCGTTGCCGGTCTGGCCGACTGTCAAAGGGCCCTGGGCGGTGAATATCTCTCCGCCTTCCCCGAATCATTCTTCGATCGCCTCGAAGCCGGCAAAAAAGTCTGGCGCCTTATTACACCATTCACAAAATCATGGCCGGCCTGCTTGATGTAAACCTCGCCTGGGGCAGCACGCAGGCGCTGGATGAAGTGAAGGGCATGGCTCGATACTTTGCCAGGCGCAACGCAAAGCTGAGCGACGAGCAGATGCGCGTCGTCTGGAAAAATGAGTTCGGCGGAATGATGGAGGTCGCATACAACCTCTACGCAGTCACCGGCGATGAACAATTCAAAGACCTGGCTGAAAAATTCGACCAAACCCCATTCTTCGATCCTCTCGCCCGCCAGGTCGACAACCTGACGAAGCTGCACGCCAACACTCACATTCCAAAAGTCATCGGGGCGGCCAGGTGCTATGAACTCACCAGTGACGAGCGATTTCGCACCATCGCCGAATATTTCTGGGACCAGGTGACCAACCACCGCGCGTTTGTCACCGGTGGAACCAGCACCGCCGAGCATTGGCGGACGACGCCCAACCGCCTCGCGTCAGAACTGGCGGTCAGCACGCAGGAAACCTGCTGCACCTACAACATGCTGAAGCTCACGCGGCACCTGTTCAGTTGGAACCCGCAGCCCAAATACGCCGACTATTACGAGCGGGCTTTTTTAAATTCCATCTGGCCAAGCCAGGATGCGGCGAGCGGGCAGTTGATGTATTTCCTGTCACTCAAGCCCGGCAGCTACAAACTCTTCAGCACCCCAACCGATTCATTCTGGTGCTGCGATGGCACCGGCGTGGAAACGTGGTCAAAACTTTCCGACAGCGTCTACTTTCATGACCGGGACAGCCTCTATGTCAATCTGTTCATCCCGACGGGACTGAACTGGAAAGATCGCGGGCTGGTCATCCGCCAGCAAACGAAGTTCCCCGAAGAAGCGGGGACGACGCTGCTGTTGAAGGCCGGGAAGCCGACAGAACTCACACTGAAACTGCGGATTCCATGGTGGACGGATAGCGCTCAGGTGCTCGTGAATGGCAAGGCCATCGACATCCCAACTCCGCCCGGCAGTTATGCGTCCATCGCACGGACATGGAACGACGGCGATCGTGTTGAACTCAAAATACCCATGCGGCTGCATATGGAATCCATGCCCGATGACCCCACCGTCGCGGCGGTAATGTACGGGCCCGTCGTGCTCGTCGGAAAGCTCGGCAAGGAAAACCTGGCGCGCGAGCAGCAATTCAAACCCGATCAGTTGATGTACACGCAAGGGACGATTGATGTGCCGCCGCTCCTGAAGGAAGGGGAAGATTTAACGGCATCGATCCAGCCCATAGAAGGCCACTCGCTGGAATTCACCGCCTCCAGCGCCGCCGGCCCGATCACGCTGGCGCCGATCTATTCGGTGGTGGATGAGCGGTATACGGTCTATTGGAAGATCGCGCCAAAGACCGCCGAGGCTTTGCAAAACTGGCAGGACAAGCAGGCGGCGAAGGCCCCGCCGCATTGAAAGCGGCGCTTTGAATGGGTTGAGCGCGCGATTGTGTAATTGTGACGACCGCACTCCTGCCCGTCACCTCCGGTACGCCGGGAGAATGGCCGCGGTGGGGATGGATTTTCATCTGTTGTATGTGAACTTAAACTCAAAAAGCATCTGCGACGCTCAATCTTCCATCGGCCCCGCAAAATGTGAATACCCGCGCAGGCTTTTGCTTCCTGCCTTCACCGACCACCCTGCCCGCCCCGATTCATGCAGCATCCGCCCATCCTCCGCACACGCAATCAAAGCCTCTTCAATTCCATGTACGATGCGCTGCGGATGGGTATCGGGGTTGGTGACAATCTGAATGTACTCTTCCGGGATCGTTCGAACCCCCGCGGCTTCAGACGCCCCATTGACCGCCACCGTATGCGCCGCGCATTTTCCAGCGTAGCGACATGCGCCCCGGCCATTCCCCGCATAAACGCCGCGAATTCCCGCACGACTGCCATCCCGCTGTGCGGACTCGCCGGCAATATTTCCGGCGCAGTTGTCGCGCCGCCTGCTGAGTGAACAGCGATCTCATAATGCCGGGTGTTCCAGAATCGCATTGTTCCGCGCTCGCCGGCAATCGTGATCGTCGGGTCCACTAATCTCTGGCATGCATGCGTATAAGCAACCAGCAGTTTTGTTCCGCCCGCCACCTCATACCGCAGGCAGCAGGTGTCATAATTCTCGATCGGATTCGCGCGGTACAACTCCGCTTCTACAGCCAGCGGCGTCGCCGATTCCGCCTCTGCTGGTCCCAGCAGAAACAAGGCCAAATTCAGAAAATGCGCCATCGCATTGTTCGCCGGGCTGTCCAGCACCCATGTGTCATTGTGTTTCAAACGTCCCGCCCATTGCGTGCGGGCAAAATACGCATTCGACCTCGGCCAGCATGTCAGCACCGAAGCGGAGATCGGCTTACCAATAACGCCCGCGAGCAATTTTCGTTTCACCGCCCACGTCGCCGGATCAAACAGATTCTGAAACCCCACCGCCACCGGAAGCCCCGATCCATCGCGGGCGGCGATCATCGCATCCACTTCGTCCACGGTTCCTGCCGCCGGCTTTTCAACCAGCACCGCCTTCCCCGCCGCCAGGCATTTTTCGGTGAATGGCCGATGGAGATCGATCGGCAGCGGCAGCCAGAGCGCATCGATCGGAAGGGTTAGCAATTCCTCCAGCGTCGGAACGACGGTGATCCCCGCGGCCCGCATCTTCTGCGCCTGGGCAGCCCGGCCGGCCAAATCAGGATCACACACACCGACGAATCGAATTGCCGGCGCGGCGTCATCCTGCTCCGCAACCGCCATCAGCAGTTGCTCGCACGCCCAGCGGGCATAGCCCCCCAGGCCCGTGATCCCGAATGAAACAGCGTTGCTCATGCTTGGTCACTGTTCTAACGGATCAACGAATCAGGTGTAAGGGCAATTAGAGGCTCTTGGAACGCGATCAGCACCGTCCAATCCGGGTTCCGGAAAACAAAAAAAACCGGGGCAGGTTTTTTAAGCCTGCCCCGGTATTCACTTTCTCCCAGTCTGCGGCACATACGCTGCTCGGATTGTGATTCGAGCATCAACTCAGCATCTGTCGCAACCGGCGGGCGCCACCCACAGCGCCAGCGGCGAAGAAAGTGCTGAATCCCATCCAGGCCGCCGCCGGAAGGGGAACGGATCGCGGCTCCGGTGATTTGCCCGACAGGATCGGAGCTTTCAACTGTACTGAAAGATCGTTGAAGTCGAAGTCATGCCCATCTTCGAAAAAGAGGAGGTAGGTCCTGAGTCCGTCGCCAAGCCCGCTGATCTGATAGGTCACCATATGATCTGCGCCGTGCGCGTTGTCGGCATTCAGCGAACTGTCAACGCCTCCCTGACCGCCGTGCGCCAGTCGAAAGTCAGGCCCCAGATTCAATCCCGTCGCCGATCCGATGACATTGAACCCATATCCATGCACATCAAAGAGCTTCTGAAATGAACCGCCCGCCGAGCCGGCTTCAGAACCGAACGATTGCGAATAGGACCCAAACCGCGCCACCGCATTGGCGGAAGTAATCGGCTGATGCCAAACCTGGTCCGCCGAGTCATCAACCCGCGTCGCCAGAACGGTTCCGTTGGTCAGGTTCATCCCACTGGCGTGGAACGACCCGCCATAAGTGTGGCTGAGAATCTGAGACCGCGTATCCTCCGCCGGCGCAGTTCCATGAATCGTCGTAAACGAAGCCATCGCTGGCCTCGCGGCGATTATCGATGCGATGGCGGTCACTAAAGTCAAAACAAGACCCTTGGCAGTTTTGCTGCACATTCCAACCTCCATATGTTGGTAAAAGGATGAACTTGTCGCTGAAGTTGCTTCGGGTCGGCGGCCGCCCTCAAAGGGGCAGTTGCTCGACCACCGGCAGTTGCTAAAAAGAACTATATCACAGCCCTGCCGAAGCGGGCCCAATCCCCCCCTCAGCAGGCATGAAAGTGCAGCGGAAGCGCATGTTTATGATGTTCATAACATCTTTGCACGTCCGCTTTCCCGAAAGCTTTACAACACGGGTGTGAAAACAGGTCCTTCTTTATAATTGCACGGAATTTCCAGCCAGCGTTTGCGAATTTAAGGCGGCGATTTAAGGTTTGAAAATGCGAATGCAAGAATTTTCCTCGGAAATGCGATCCTGACATCGGCTGGCGCTGCGCCGAATACGAAAACTTATTCAATGCGGCGATGCAAAGCGGTATAAGCATGGCCGTTGCCGCTGGTTAAGTGCCGCTACGATCGCGTGTGGAACTTTGCATGAAATACATTGTCGCCGGGTTGGTTCTGATTTCCCTGTTTGCTTGTAATGCCCGTGCTCAGAGCATGGCGCGGTATACGCTTGATTCGTGGCAGGAGAAGGATATCGCTGCAACGTACGATCATCCGATCGTTGAGGCGGGCGGGCATGTGAATAATGCTCCTTCGGATGCGCAGATGTTTTCGTGGGATTCGTTTGGGCGCGTGCGGATTAATCGGAAGGATCAGGACGCGCCTTTTTTTGCGTATCGGATATTGACGATTGATGCGGGGACGGATTCGCGGTTTTTGCCGTCATCGATGGATGATTTTGAGCTGGCGCTTGGGCTGCATCTGGGGGAGCTTGACGGGTGGAAACTGGCAAGCGTGCTGGGCGCGGGATACAGCAGCACGCATCCGTTTGTGCATGCCAGCGGTGTGTTTGGCATTGGGCACGTGACGGCGGAGCGGCAGTTGGATGATCAGAATGCACTGGTTCTGTCAGCCGACTATGAAGGCAACGGCGGGCTGCTGCCCGATGTGCCGCTGCCGGGGTTTGCGTTGGTTCATCATGAGGCCAAGGCCGACTGGATGCTGGGATATCCCATGAGCAAGCTCGCGTGGCGGCCGCTGGAGCGGCTGGAAATCATGGCAGGATATACGGTTCCCTTTACGGCGGATCTGGATGTGGAGTATCGGCTGGCCAGGCATTTCGGGCTGTATGGCGATGCGGGGAATTTCTTTCAGGGGTTTGTGCAGGCGCGGAATAATGGGCAGCCGAGCGGCGACATCACCAATCGGCAGTTCATGCAGATGCGGCGAGTGGAAATGGGTGTGCGGGTTATTTTTGATCCGCTGGTAGATGCTTCGATCGGCGTGGGTTACGCGTTTGATCAGGGGTTTTCGGATGGATTTGATGTCAGGGATTTGAGGCCGGTAAGCCACATTTCAGATGAGCCTTATCTGGCGATTGTGCTGCGGGGAAGGTTTTGACGCACCTGTATTCGATTGATCGAATTATTACTGGGAAATGGCTTCGAGGTCGCAGGTTTCGTGTTTGATCTGGGAACGGGCGAGCTTCCAGAGGAGGAGGGGCGCAGCATGCAGAGGGTGGCGAGGTAAATGCAGGCAGTGCCCAGAGCCATGACCAGGCCGAGGCTTTTGAGCCCTTCGTGATGACCGAGCGCCAGAAGAATCCGAAGCTGGCGGACGTGACGAAACCGCATAGAAGCAGGGCGCGGTCCGAAACATCCCAGCGTTTCCAGGCCCGGCGAGGGTCGCGGCAGGCTTCATTGTAACGATGGACCATGAACACGCCGTACTCGTGACCGGCGCCGATGAGGATCGGCAGTCCGAAGAAATTGGCAAAGTTCCATGTGATGTCGAAAAAGCCCATGAGCGCGACGAGCATGGGCAGGCCCATCGCCAGGACGCTGATGGCAAGGAGGGTTTGGGGGATGTTTTTCAGATCAATCAAAACCAAAACGAAGATGAGCGCGAGCGCATAACCCGTGGCGTGGTAAAAGGATTTTTCGATGCTGCTGGTGGAATGATAGACGTTGATGGCGATGCCGGTGACCGGGGGCGCGGGGGCAATGGAGGTCATGGCATGTTCGACCTCATGAACGAAATCTGCCAGCGCTGACTGTATCCATAGATCGTTTTTGGGATAAATGTAGAGCGCGAAGCGGCCGTCGGTTCCGATCAGGTGATCGTGCAGGGTGGGGGGGAGTTTGGCGATGTCGAGCGGTGATGGATGAAAGGGAGCGAGCAGGCCCTGGAGGTGAGTGACAAATACTTTTTCCCACTGGTTTAGTTGCGAGGCAATTTCAGTGGCCGCGGTGGGTTGCAGGGTAAGGGAGGCTGCGGGGGCAGTGGTCGTCGTCGCTGCAGCGCCTTCCAGGGAGGCGGCGAAGGATTCCAGGGATTGAGCGGCAGCGGTGAAGGACTGAGGCTGCGTCGTGGATGTGGCGGTGGTCTTAAGTCGATCGGCCAGGGCTCGGGCTTTTGCGGCGATCCTGGAGAGGTCTGCTTCGGCGATTGCTTCGGGTTCGCGCCAGTTGATCGTTGGCAGTTCGGATTCGTGCTGCTTCAGCCACGCGTAGTTGTCGTAAGCGGTCAGAATGCTTTCGGTGCCGGTGACGGTTGAGAGAGGTTGGATGACAGACCTTGCCTTGCGCAGTTCCTCGAGATCCTTTGAAAGCACGACGGCAAACCACGTTTGCAGCTTGCGCACCAGCTTTACAGATTCGAGATTCTGGGCCTGCATGTTCAGCAGGCTGGGATCAAAATGGGCCCTGCGTGCAAAGGGAACGCCGGCAAGGAGAAGTGCGGCCCAGAGGGCGGGGAGGGCAAGCCACCAGTGATACGAGCGGTTGGATTCGAGATTGATTGCGGGGCGCTCGCTGGCTTTGTCTTCGTCGATCGGAGGAATTTTGGATGGAAACAATGTGAGCAGCGCAGGAAGGATGACGTATCCGGTGGAGAGGCACAGCAGCAGCCCGCCGGAGGCGATGATGCCCAGCTCCGCGGCGCCGCGGAAGTTAGTGAAGATGGAAACGAAGAAAGCGCCGGCGGCGCCCAGGCAGGCAGTGTTGATTGGGGCGGCGACGTATTTGAATACGGCGATCCAGATCACGCGAGGATCAGTATGTTTGGCGGCTTCCCGGCGATACCGCGTCAGCACCTGGATGAGGTAATCCATGCCGATGCCGATGAGCGCGATGAGAAAGACCATGGAAAGAAGGTTGAGCTCACCGACGGAAATAGTGGCCCAGCCAAAGGTCCAGCCGATGCCGACCAGAAGAGAAACTTCGGCGGCAATCGCGAGCCACGCAGAGCGGAGCAGCACGACCAGGCCAATGAATACGGCGATGAGCGCGACGATTTCAGATCGGCGCGAGTCGCGGTCGGTGGTCAGCATTTCATCGGCTTCCAGCGCAGGGCGGCCGGTCAGCGCAACGTTGAATTCAGGGAAAGGCCTGGCCGCGTCGCGGGCGGCAGCGCGGATGCCGTTGATCGTCTCGGCCATGCCGCCCATCGAAGAATAATCGGTGTTCTCATACACCCGGACCAGAAGCAGATGGTTGTTCGCGTCCTGCTCATCCTTCACATAATAATAGCCAAGGCTGCCCGGATCGCTTGCGCTCAGCGTCGCCAGATCGGGCACTTGATCATCTACAGTGATCGGCTTGTGCGGATCGGCGATGGCTTTGTTCCAGCCGGCCGCGACGAGGTTGACGAAGGAGGCGGTGTCGGTGTCGATGGGCTGGATGCCTGCGCCCGTGAGGAAGCGTTCGAGGGGAGATTTGCCGAGCAAACGGGTGACAACGGTTGGCGATTCACCCCAAAGTCTGGCGAGAGGCACGATACGGGAGGCATCGGTCACGTCTTGCCTGAGGCGCGCGGAGTCCTCGAAGAGAAGGCTTTGTGCGCCGAGATCTTCGAGAGGGATGTGACTGTCGACGGTTTTGACAAATCGTCTTTCCGATCGGAGCCGATCGGTGATGGCGTCGGCGACGTCCGTCCACCTCCCGACCGGCGGCGGATGGACGGGGTCCTTCGGTTCAACGATGACGTAATTGGCCTGATTTTCGGGGAAATCCTGGGTGAATTCGATGTAATTGCGAAAGAAGGGCACGTTGCTGGAGAAGAGTTGGTCCTGGTCGGTGGAGATGTCGAGTTTTCGCCAGGCGAGTCCGCCGCACAGGAGAAGGATGATTCCCGAGATGAGAAGGGTGCGCCTCGGGTGCTCGACGACGTGAAGCACAGCGGTGAGCAGGCGGCGATGAAACCATGAGAGGCGATGCTTCGAAAGAGACATGGAAGGCATTGTGACGAAGAGAGAAGGAAATTTCGAATGAAGGAATTTTTTTTGCATGAGTGCGGGGACGATGCACAACCACGCAGGCGGGGGTCCACCGCACAGCAGCGGTGGCGATCATCCTCATTTCGAAAAATGAATAGGGTCGAAGGTTGAAGAGAAAAATTCAGGGGTCAGGGAAAAAATCAGGGATCGGGAGTCTTTGAAAAGGCGCTCAACCCTCCCGCCGCCTTCGATTTTCCTGCGGTCGTCCAGCAGGATTTGGCGGACGTGTTTGGAGAACTAAGGGTTGTCCTGTTGCGCTGGCGGTCCAGACCCGCGCTCGCGCCGTTCATTGCTTTCATCTCATTCACCTGCTCCGCCGTCAAAAAAAACTCATCCGAATCAAGCAACGCAAACGCCCGCAAATGCCTCTGTGGGATAAACCAGATCTGCCGCTGCGGATTCGCCAAAACGAAATAACACTCGCTTGTTTCAGACGGGTTATACATCCCCAGCACTTTGTAAATCAGTCGCGGATCAAAATGGGCATCATCCACCGGATGCGGTCGAGGAATCTGCCCCGCCGTTTCCAACGGGTGAATCTCCACAAAAAGCCGGTCCGTGATGTCCATTCGAGCGAGCATATCCCCGCCCCGTCGCACTGGTGAACGGCAAAAGTGACGTATCGGTTTTCGCTTGCAGTTTCGCGGGCGCAACAGGGTCAAAGGGCCGCGAATTTGTCAAAAACTTCGATTTAAAACGCCGTCAAAATCTCCGTCGCTTTCATGTGGAACGCCAGATCCCCGCTGGAGATATACCAGTTTAATCCGCCACCACCGGCGAGCTTGTCCGCAATGGAATCATCAGAGAACGTCACCCCGCCCAGCACCACCGGCATTCCTGCGGCGGGCGCCAGTCGCGCAATCCGGGTGGTGTAAGCTTCGCCCGTTGCCCAGGCATTCAGCACACCAAGCAAGCTGTTTGCGTCATCCACCGAACCCACACCGCCAATCAGCAAATCGTTCTTGGCTCCGCCAACCAGCCGGTCAAAACCATTGCCCCCGACCAGGACATTATCCCCGCCGCCTCCCCGAAGAATGTCGTCGCCATCTCCACCGCTGAGAATATCCGCGCCCGCTCCGCCAACGAGCCGATCATTTCCCGCTCCGCCGATCAGCACATTGCGGCCTGGCCCGGCGACGAGCACATCATTCCCCTCGTCACCGGCAAGCGTGTCATTGCCGTTGGAGCCGCGAATGGTGTCATTCCCCGCGCCCCCATCCAGCAGGCCCGCCGGCACACCGGCAGCTGCCGTGATCACATCATTGCCATCACCGCCAAACACGCGCACACCTGGCACATCCGTCAGGCTCCGAACCGATTTCACACCGTTGATGCTGATGAACAATTGCCCCTTGCGCGCCCGAAGCACGATCCGGTCATTCCCAGGCGTGCCCGCCACATCGATCGGCAGCGACACGGCGAACCCCCCGATCGCTCCCTCCGCTACCGCCACGCCCTGATTATTACGCACCTGCCCCGCGCCCACGCGCACCACATACGCCCCATCGTCCATACTGTTCCACTGGCCGCCCGGCGGTGTGATCGAATATGTCGCCACCGCAGATTTCGCATCGGCGGCCACATTCATGCCCGTCAAAATCGCCGCCTCATCAAACCCGTTCGGACCGACAACATGCACATTCCCGCTCGCCATCGTCGTCGGATCCAGCGCCTTGGCGTCAGCGTACGTCACCGAAAAGCTGTAGGTCTCGGTCGCACCACCCGGCGATGACGCGATCCCCGGATTGATATTCGGCGCAGCGATCGGACCAATCGTCGACTCATCCACCACCGATGCACTCGCCGCCGCCACCGGGGCCGGAGATAAACCAAACCCCGCCCGCAGATAATCATTCACTGCCGTCGCCAGGTAGGCGGCGTTCCATTGATCCGAAGACTGCGCCCGCTCCGTCGCAAGCAGCGATGCTGCTGTCCCCGCGCCTCCGTTCAATCCATCGTAAAGAGCCACATTCCGCGTCGCATCCGGAAACGCATCGGCGTTCGATGTCCCCGTTGGATCGATCTGCGCCTTCCACTCCGAAAACGTCATCGGATGCGAGCCAATGACAAACCATTTCCCGCCGGCGTCCATGTTGTAATAGTTGTTGCCGCTCCAGGTTTCCTCCGTTGCGTCATACGGATGGTTCTGGCGGATCAGGTAATTGGTCGAGAGCTGGAAGTCATTGTTTCTGATGGTGACGCGATTGAAACCGGTGACGCCTGTTCCGCCGTTGACGAATGAAGCATCGGTGGTGATCGCCCTGAACCAGTCATTGATGATGTTTCCCTGGATCGTCAGATCGTTCACGCCCACCGAGTCCTGGGGGTTCTTTGTGTCCTGGATCGTATCGAGCTGAATCGCCGGCTTGGCATGTTGCGTGTCGCCGATGAACAGGTTCCCCGCAACCATGGTCGGCGCTCCCGGCGCGGTGTTGGCGATTTCTATCCCAAAACCATATGCCAGGTTCCCCAGGGCGCGAGTCCCTGCGATCACATTTCCAATGATCGCCCCATGCACGCCGCCCGGCGTGCTCATGCTCCCCGCCGACGCGCCATACGAAATTGCCTCTGGGTTATCGATGAATAAATTGTCTTCAATATCCGCGCCGCCGCGCACCAGCAGCCCGTTGTTGCTCGCGTCCGCGATTACATCCTGGCGAAATACGGCATTCATCACCGTCGACGACAGATATACATTGTGATTGAAACCGCTTTGTCCCGCCCCCGAAATGCTTTCGTTCCAGCCGTTGTGGTCAAAAACGCTTTCTTCAACGCTCAGCCCGTTGATGTCATACCCATACAACCCCTGCGAATGATTGACCGTGTTATAGGAATCCGCGCTCAGGCACCGCCGGATGGTGACATTCTGCACCGCCCCCGGGCTCATGCCTTCGATATCGAGGTTGTCGGAATAAAAACGAAACGAGCAATCTTCAATCGTCAGCCCGACCGTTGGCGCATACCACCGCAGCCCGCTGAACCGCGCCCCTTCGGTTTTGGAATCAAAGCTAGGCGACGACGGATCCCGCACCGTCGAATAAAACTGCAATCCCTGAATCACCAGGAAATTCACCGGCGACTTCCCCGTCGCATAAAACGCGCTGCCGGTCGCCCCCGTCGCAATCACCGGTCTGTTGCCCGTTCCATACGTCCCCAGCACCGCCGGTTCATCCGCACTTCGGCCGGACTTCGTCCACTCCGGAAACGAAGCATTCCACGTATCGCCGCGATGAAGCAGAATCTGATCCGGAAACCCATCGCGCGTCAGCGACATCGCTTTCTTAAAGGAAGCCACCGGAACTGCCGCCGACAATCCCGAATTGTGATCGTCGCCGCTGGAGCTGCTGACATAAATCAGCCGCGAGTCCGCGCTGGGTGTAATGACTGTGAATCCATTCGGATCACTTCCAACCGACATGAACAATCGATCTTCGAGCCGCTCAATGCATCCGGCAAAAATTCTTCGGTTTAACAAAACAGCCTCCAAACCGCGCCGACACCACCCGCGCGAGGCCAAACAAGAGCTCGCCACGCGGCAGGGGGGGTCAGATTAAAAAAATGACTTCGGGAGAGAGGAGGCCCGAAACCCAGGCCCCGCACATTAACCGTATCGGCGCCCCCAAACAACCGACTGAGGCCCCACACCCCGAATAAACCGCAAATCCGCAACGACTCGACACAAATTGCCCATCCCGACACCTCTGTCGCCATTTATCGGACCCTAACGCCGTAAGATTGGTACTCCAGGTAATTTTGGTGTCCCTCAAGTTGCCGAAAAGGTGCGCCGATGGTCAAATGGGAAAGATGGAGAAGGAAGGGAACTCCTTCCGATTGTTAGTAGTTCTCCTGATTTCCGCGTGCGTTGCCTTAGTGGTCAAACAGGATTTGGCTGCGGCAAACCCGGATTCATTTCCGGTTTCAGGAAACAGAGTTTTTGGGAGACCGTATGAAGACGGTGTTTACAACCGGCGAAGCGGCAGAAGTCTGCAAAGTTTCGCAACAAACCATCATTCGCTGCTTTGACAGCGGCCGCCTTCGCGGTTTCCGCGTGCCCGGCAGCCGCTTCCGCCGGATTCCCCGTGAGGCGCTCATCGCCTTCATGAAGGAAAACGGCATCCCGCCAGACGCACTCGACAGCGGCAAGCAGAAAGTCCTGGTCGTGGACGACGATCCCGAGATCGTGGAACTGTTTGTGGACGTGCTCGAGCGTGATGGCCGATTTGAAGTAAAGACGGCTTCAACCGGTTACGACGCGGGCATCCTCACTCAGGAGTTCATGCCGGACCTGCTGATCCTGGACTACATGCTGCCCGACATCAACGGCAACATCGTCTGCCAGACGATCCGCAAGAACCCGAACTTCGAGCACATGAAGATCGTGATCGTATCCGGTGTCGTGAACCAGGACGAAGTCAACGACCTGCTCAAGAGCGGCGCCGATGATTTCGTCAAGAAACCGTTCAACATCGAAAAACTGATCGAACGGATCGGCGAATTGTTGACGGTTTGAAGTAGCGAAACACCGAGACACCAAGCGCACGGAGAAGAGAAAACAGAGCAATGAACCGCAGATTTCACGGATCACGCAGATTGCAATCATCCTCTCTGCAATCTGTGAAATCTGCGGTTTACGACTCTTCTCTTCTCCGTGTCCTTGTTACTTAAGTGACTATATATGTCTGATCAGCGCGAAAAACGCGTAGAGCTGATCCTCCAGCAATTGGAGGAGCTTCCGACATTGCCTAATGTCGCCTTGCGCGTTCTCGAACTGACCGGACGAGAAGATTCTTCCGGCTCGGAAGTCGTCAAGCTCCTCGAATCCGATCAATCGCTCACCGCCCGGATTCTTCAACTCGTCCATCGCGCCGACTTCGGTGTGCGCGGCGAAGTGAATACTGTCGAACGGGCCGTCTCGCTCCTCGGCTTTGACGCCGTTCGCAGCGCCGTCCTCGCTGTCTCGGTCTTCCAGACCCTCAGCGAAACCAACACCAAAGGCGGCGGTCACTTCAAACGCGACGAATTCTGGAAGCACTCGCTCGCCGTCGCATGTTGCGCTGAGCTGCTGGCCCAGAAACTGCCAACACCCGCAAATCCAAACTGGATCACGCCTCCTTCCGAAGCTTTCGTCTGCGGCCTGCTCCACGACCTCGGCAAAGTCGCCCTTGACGCCATCCTCCCCAAAAGCTTCAACCGCGTCATCGAAGGCACCGACCTGCTCCGCGGCAACATCGCCGACCTCGAGCGCACAATCATCGGCCTCGATCATCTCGTCGTCGGCAAACGCCTGGCCGAGCGGTGGCAGCTTCCCGCCGCCATTCGTGAAGCGATCTGGCTGCACGGGCAACTGCCGCAGGCGCTGCCCGATACCGTCAAAAATCCAAACCTCATCAACCTCATCACCCTCTGCGACATCCTCGTTCGCGAGCAGCATCTCGGTTACAGCGGCAACTACATCGTCCCCGCTCGATCCGCCCTGCTCGAATCTCTCGGCTTAAAACCCGCGCAGGTCGACGCCGTGATGAAGGAACTGGTTTCCCATATCGAACCGCGCGCCAGAACGCTCGGCCTGGGCAACACCAGCACGGATGACATCTATCAGCAGGCCCTGACGCAGGCGAACAAAGAACTGAGCCGCATGACCAGCCAGCTCGCTTCAAAGAATCGCCGCCTGCAGGTGCGTGCCAAATTCTTCGACGCCCTGAGCTCATTCCAGGGCGAGCTTCGTCCCGACGCCTCCCCGCAAACCGTCCTTCACGCCATCGGCCAAACCGCCGTTGATGTGCTCGCGGTCCCGGTGGTCGCCGTTTTCTCTGTGCTTCCCGGCGCGACATTCGCCGAGGCGCTGCTCGTCAACGAAGCCGGCGAAATTTTCGAAACCAGCCTGATCGATTGCCCCGCCCGCCCCGCGTGCGCTGTCACCGGCGACGGCCCTGTCCAGTCCGCCGGCAATGAATTGGAATGGCTCCTGTCGCAAATCTCCCCGCGCCTGAAAGACCGCGCCCGATTCTGGATCAGCCTTGATGCGGATAACCAATGCGTCGGCGGCGTCGTATGGGGCGCGGCCCCCGGTGAATCCCAGCGCCTCAGCCCGCAGGTTCAGGAACTCACTGCCCTGGCCAACGGCTGGTCACTGGCGCTTCGGACCGCCCAAATCCGCGAAGCCGCAAGAAATCTTTCCGAACAGTTGGCCGAGGCCAATCGCCGCCTGCACAGCGCCCAGAACGAAATCCTCCGCAGCCGCACCATCATCACCGTCGGTGAAATGGCGGCCGGAGCGGCCCATGAGATGAACAATCCCCTGGCGGTAATCTCGGGCCGATCGCAACTACTGGCGTCACAATTAACGGACCCAAAGCTCAAACACGCCGCCAACCTCATCTTTGAACAGAGCCATCGCCTCAGTGAAATCATCACGGAACTGATGGACTTCGCCAAGCCGACTCCCCCCGACCCAAAACCAGTGGATTTGGCGGACCTCGTTGGACGATCTTTGCACGATGCAAAGATGCAATCCGATCCTGTCGATAGATCCATTGAAGTGACTTTGACGGACGTGCCGCCTGTGACGGTTGACGAACCGCAGGTCGCCGCCGCCCTGACCGAGTTGATCAGTAACGCCATCCAGGCGACTGATCCCGTCAAGGGCACACTCGAAATTCACGCGGCGTACGATGCCTACTCTTCCCGCGTGGTGCTGACCATCGCCGACAACGGTTGCGGCATGGATGAACAAACCCTGAAACGCGCTTTTGATCCGTTCTTCAGCGCAAAGCCGGCGGGCCGCCGCCGTGGAATGGGTTTGCCAAAGGCCCTTCGATGGGTGGAATCAAGCGGTGGTTCGATCCGGCTGGAGAGCCGCCCGGACCAGGGAACCCGCTCGATCGTGTTGCTCCCCGTGAACCAGCCAAACCTGGCTGACACGATTGCGACCGACGAAGCCAAGTTGCACGGACGCAACAAAGTTGTGTGAAAATTTGTTGCCCGATGTGTTCGTGCTGAGGAGAGAAATGCTTCCCGCAAGTACTGCCGCACAGCCCAAGACCAGGCAGCGCCCCCGCGTGCTCGTCGTCGATGATGAGCCCGGCCTGGTGGAGCTGATCAACGAAATCGTCGAAGGCCTCGACTGCAAAGTCAGCGTCGCCCGCACGGTCACACAGGCAAAGAAAATGCTCAAAGGGGACGCCTTCGAGTTGATGATCACCGATGTCAATCTCCCCGACGGCGACGGCCTCTCGCTCCTCAACATCCTTCAGCGCCACCAACCGACCGCCAGCGCAATCGTTATCACCGGTGCGCCCAGCGTCGACGGCGCCATCACCGCGCTCCGCGGCGGAGCCGTCGATTTCGTCCCCAAGCCTTTCAACAACAATCATCTGATCGAACGCGTCACCAAAGCGCTCGCCCGCCAGTCCGGCCTGGCCAAGCAGGAAAAACGCCTGAACCGCCTGCGCGACGCCGTCAAGCGCCTGAGCATCGCCCGCCGCATGGTGAGCAAAAAGGTTGACCTGCTCTGCAACGATCTGGTCAGCGCCTACGGCGAAATCTCCAAACAGTTGGATACCGTCCGCGTGCAGGAAGGCTTCCGCAAGCAGATCGAACCGTCAAAGGATCTGGAGCAGATGCTTTGCCACACGATGGATTGGCTGCTCCGCCAGATGGGCTACGCCAACGTCGCCTTGTGGCTGGCCGGCGACGATGCCGAATTCCAGCTCGGCGCCTACATGAAATACACCATCCCCGGCGACGAGCCCGTCGTCGCCGCCATGCACGACGGCCTGCTCCGCCAGACCGTGCGCGACGGCTTCCTTCACATCAAAGGTGAAGACCTCCGCGACCGCCTCCCCAAGGATGCATACGACACGATTGCGACGCAGGACATCCTCTGCGTCAACGCCGCCTACCTGGGCGAACCTCTGGCGGCCATCGTCTTCTTTCGCGACGCGACCAACTGTTTCAATGAGGTTGACGAAGCCACCCTCAAAGCCATCGCCCCGATCTTCGCCACCGCGCTCGCGACGGTCGTCCGCGACCCGTCCCAACAAGGTGAAGAAGAAGGCGGCCCCTTCGCCGACGACGACGAAGGCAAACCCCGCCGCCAGGACGACTGGTGGAAAAACGGCGAAGCACCACCGTTTTGAGAGGGGATTGGGATCGGGTGGGTTAGGCTGATTTATAGTTCAAATCCTGGTCACTTCGATGTTTTCATAACCCTTGTTTTGACGAGGGATTTTTCACTGGGGATATGACGGGATTTGAACTTCGCTAGAATTTCTGCAAGGAGACGTCACGCCAAGCCAAGGCGCTGGACAGATACAATGCGGCCTGGTCCTAGTACTCCGTCACGCCTGGACTGAAGGGTAAAGCCGCTTAAGCTTGACGCGGGCGTCGGCGGCCGTGAACTGCCAGTCCGCTCCACGATGTTGTCGATTGCGCTTGGCCTGCCAACTTGAGGCCTGCTGTTTCAGGGTCGCTTTATCCTCCATCCGTTCCTGCAGGCACTGTCGCGACAACACACTCAGTTCAATTTCGGCCATGTTCAGCCAGGAGCCGTGCTTGGGCGTGTGGTGGATCTCCAGCTTCTCAGCGATGCGCCGTGCCTCAGCCGGTTCGAATGCCTCGTACAAGCTGGCGGTGGAATGCGTGTTCAGTTGATCCATCACCAACACAATCTTCTGTGCCTGTCTGTACCGCCCGTCCACCAGATCCTTGATGAACCAGGCCCAGTCACTGCGGCGGCGGCTGTCGGTCACCTCCACATGACGCCAGCCAGCCAGCGGCTCAAAGGCCATGAACAGATTCGCCGTTCCATTGCGCACATACTCGCAGTCATAACGCATCGGCACCCCCGGCTGCGGTGGCACCCCCGGCTGCATCGGCAGTGGCGTTCGAATTTCACCGATCAACTGCTTGCTGGTCTCATCCATGCAGACCACCGGACGCTGCGGATCCTTCGGCCGGTGATACACCTCAAGCACGTCTTCCATCGCCGCCACAAACCCACAATCCGCCTGCGGCGGGATGCACCACATCTGTTTCAACCAGGGCTTGAGCTCGTTTTTTTTAGAACCCGGCGCACCGTCTCGTGCGAGAGCCTATCCGCGTGCCCCAGCACCACCATCCGATCCGCCAGCAGCCGTAGCGTCCACTGCTTGTGTCCCTGCGGCGGCTTTGAGCAGGCGACAGCGATCAAGTGCGCCTCGCCAGCGCCATCGAGCTTGCGTTCATAGACGCGTTGACTCGGCTTAGGCAGCAGCGCCGCGGCAATTCCTTCCTCCACAAGCCGCTGACGCACCCGCCAGACCGTCGAGAGCCCCACGTCCAGCGCCTGGGCAATCTCCGGATCACTCCATCCCGGTCCGCCCTCAGCCTCATCTGCTTTCAACAGAATCCGCGCATGCATCAACTTCCGCGCCGCGGCCTTGCCTGCTGAAATCATCTGTTGCAGTTCACATCGCTCTTCCGGCGTTAATGTAACGTGATACTTCTTCTTCATTCGACCTCCGAGTCAGAGGCCGATACTATTCAGCTCACCAGTGACGGACCACTAGCGCCACTGTTCTGGATGGCAGATGATGCTCATTCACGCGGGCACCAAGGCAAATAACGGATGACGTTCACTGGCCGCGGCCGCACCGACGACCATTCGAATTTCAGTAAACGCTCCGCGGGCGGGGTCCAGTGCGGGATTATCTGCCCGTCGGCTCCGCCGGGACTTCGAACTTCAGAACGCGATGATCGGAAACGATCAAATCGTACCGATCGAGGAACGTCTCAAACTTCGCCCGATTTTGATTGAACGAATTTGCGAATGGACCGATTCCGTTTATCCGCCGGCGGTGCGATCGGCCAAAACCACGATCAGCCGCGGGGGTCGACGCGAGCGATGCCACTCCCATACCGATGAGGCACATCCGACAGCACCGACCAACAACGATACATTACTCAAACTCATACCAGACCCCCATACGAAAAATAAGCACGCCATACAGGCCCAACAAAGACACAGCGTCATCGCCGGCCAGATTGACCAACGCTTATTCATCAAGATGCCGGCCCCGGCCGGCATACCAAACGCCGCCGTGACGGCACCAAATACGCCGGGAGCGAATCGACTGGCGACAAGTATGTAAATGCCGCCAACGAGCCAGACGACCGCGATGAGCCGCGTTATGGACATCGTGAATAGATTAGCCGGATAACGGGCTGACATTCATTGGCCTGGGCCGACGACCAGCGATCGAATCACAAGGACCGTTGTGGCCCCGGTCCAGTGCATATGGTTATGGCGACCCCGGATGGCAAATGTCCCGCACTGCTTGCTCGATCACGATGGCAGGCAGAAAGAGCTTGGCGAGTACGGGAGAACTTGTGTCCCACATGTGCCCCAAATACGGGGCTGTCTGAACCCTGCAGAAGGGAGGGATGCCCCAGGAATGCGTAATCTGTCCGGTTTCGCGTAGAAGACCGTAAGCGAGGGAGTACGCTACGAAGACCGTGAGCAGGATTCGGCGCCACGGCAAATCGTGAAGCCTGATCCGCGGTGTCTGCGAATAGTCGAGGTGCTGGGTCGCCATAACGGATGACAATCTCTGGCGGCCAACACGCCGAGGGACACTATACCAAGGACAAACTTTCGACGCGACACGGGGCCGTCCAGAGCATTGGATGGTTATTCCACCGGAACTACCGTAGTGCGTACCAAAGAGCGAAAACGAGCGCGACGACGAGCGCACCACCGATAAGAATGTGCGGGCGCACTTCGGGCCGATCTTCGGCTTCCCAAACGCCGTAGATCGCGCAAAAAGGAACTGGAGAATCAAATCCATCGGAGAAGCGAAGGTGGAATAACGTAAAGCCGTTGAGCGGCCGCGGTGGCGCACGCGCGACGTTCGGGCCGCAAGTGAAGTATACCGCCGCCGCGGTCCCTTTTGGCGGCGGGTTATCCGGCAATGCCGTCAGTGCCAGGAATCCGGCGGGGGTGATGCAGCAACCGGCGATCCCCTTTCCGGGGTACATTTGCAGCGGCAGTTCTTAAAAAAAATAGCCGGACGGAAATAAGCCGTCCGGCCATATGGATTGTCTGCTTTCTCGTCTCATTAACGGCTACTTCTGGAAGGCGTAGGTTGCCTTGATGATGATGCCCCAGTCCGGGGAGCCGTCGTTTACGCCGAAGGGGAGACCGAAGGCGAATTCGAAGGGGTTGAGGCCGCGATAGGCGACACCGGGTGTGATGGTCACGAGGGGGCGGCCGCGCTTGTCACCGGCGAGGTCGTCGAACTCGAGGATGCCGACGACCTTTTCCCATTCATAGGTACCGGCGGCGCCGATGCGGACGTCGGGGTTGGTGGTGATGTTAAAACCGAGCAGGGCGTAAGCGCCGATGGTGCCCGGGCCGACCTGGCCGAAGTTCTTATATGCTTCGATCAACGGGCGGACGCCGAACTTGCCCGTGTCGCGCAGCCTGGTGCGGCTGCCGGTGGGCAGAACCACGTCGAGCTGGGCCGTCAAGTTGATGACGTCAGGGTTGATGAGTTGATCGAGCTTGTACTGCCCGAAGAACGTGACGTCACCGAACCCCGTGTGGCTGCCGGTGCTGCCAAGCTTGGCGTTGTAAAGCGGAACCCATCCACCGACCGCGAGCTGGTCGGTCAGGGCGTATTCACCTTTGACATCGTACAGATACTGTTTGACGTCGCCGGGATATTTGACGAAGCGGAATTCCGCGTTCACATACCCTTCGCCGGCGGCGTTCTTGTTGGGTGTTGTCTCAAACACATCCGAAACCAGCAATTGGTTGAGCTGATTTGAATTTGTCTGCGATGGCGTCTGCTGCGCGTGGGCGGGGGCGGCCATTGCGGCCACGCCGAGCGCGGAAAGGAGGGCAGCGCCGAAGACGGATCGAGCCTTGCGGGCAAGGCTCCCGAGAGTGGAAGGTTGGTTCATCGTCGTTCCTGTTGGTTAGTGTTCATTCCCTTAGAGGCTCTTAGGCCGGAAATATGCAGTCCAGTGGGCAGGTGTGTCAACTGGAGAAGTACCTGACAACAGGGATCCGGAGCCTAATTGGCAGGGACGGCAGGGGATAGCGAAATGTTGCTGAGGGGTGGCTGAGAGGGGAAAGATGTAACACAGGGCGAATTAACGGCGGCGGGATTATGCGATCGAACAGGCCGCCGCCACGACGCGATTGCGTCCTTCGCGTTTGGCGTGATAGAGTGCGCGGTCGGCTTGCTCGATTGTCAGGGTCGCCGAATCGGGCAATGCCGCCGCCACACCAAAGCTTGCGGTGATCGTCACCTTCTGATTCCGAAATTGCAGGGGAATGGTTTGCATTGCGCTGCGCAGCGCTCGGCGAAAACACTAGCGCCATCGAGTGAAGCGCCGGTGGCGATGATGGCGAATTCTTCACCGCCGAAACGGCAGGCGGCGTCTTCCAGCCGGGCGTGGCGGGTGAGCATGTTGGCGACCTCCTTCAACACATGGTCGCCGAAGGTGTGGCCATATTGATCGTTGATCGATTTGAACCGATCAACATCCATCAGGATCACCGACATCGGCGGCCCGCCGCGCTTGACGCGATTGAGTTCCGCCTGAAGGCGCTCCTGAAAATAGCTGCGGTTCCACAGCCCCGTGTGGCCGTCGACCAGGCAGCGTGTCGCCAGAAGATCGATCAGGGCTTTGTTGCGGAGTGAAGCGGCGCACCCTGCGCGGAGTTCGATTGGATCGAACGGCTTACCGACAAAATCCACTGCGCCCAGGTCCAGGCCCCGGGCTTTGTCTCCGGTGGTGGACAAGCCGGAGAGGAACATCACGGGGATTTGTGCGGTGATCGCTTCGGCCTTGAGCTGGCGCAGATTTCAAACCCATCGACATGGGGCATGTCCACATCCAGCAGGATGAGATCAGGCTGCAGCCGCGCTGCCAGTTCCAGCGAGGTTTCGCTTTCAGAGACGGTATAGATCGCCAGCTTGTCGGCGGCGAGCGTCGCCTTCACAATCGCATGCATGATCGGATCATCATCGACGAGCAAAACGCTCTGCGGCCGGGCAACAGGGGGCTCACACTCCAGATGGTTTGCGCGTGCGTCGGCAGAGTTGGCCGCGTCAGCGCCGCTGGACAGATGACTTGAATGTTGAGTATCGGCCGGCGCCTGCTCCCAGGCATGTGTTGAAACGGGTTCCACCGTGCTTGCGATCATTTGGTTTTCCTTGACCAGCATCCCCAGATGCACTGCGCCTTTAGAAAAGACGCCCTGACAAACTATCGGAGTGCGGGATCGGTGAGATTACTGGTTCAGGCAGGATATGCGGGGCCGATAATGAGATGAAATGCGTGAGGCGGGGGGGGAAAAGATTGAAGGAAACAGGATAGTGAGTGATGGCGAGGTTTTAATGACCAGCCCCTTGATCTAAGTGACTGGTTCTTATGGGGAAGATTTTTTAGCCATGGATAGCGAGCCGCCGGAACGACCGAACCTCCAACGTGGTACGGGCCTCCGCCTCAGAACATCTTCAGTTGTTCCCGCTCAAAGCTGAATTTACTCTGTGGCTGATCGATCGGAATCTTGTAATGCCCGCTCCAGCAGGCTGTGCAATAGTTGTTGGGCGCGTGCTTCACGCAGGAAAGCATTCCTTCCAGCGATAGATACGCGACGCTGTCCACTTCAAGGAATTCCGCGATCTGCGGAACCGTGCGATTGTGCGCGATCAATTCCGCGCTGGTGGGGAAGTCGATCCCGTAAAAGCACGGATGCCGGATTGGCGGACAACTCACGCGCAGGTGAATTTCCTTCGCCCCGGCTCGGCGGATGGCCCGCATCTTGGAACGGGTTGTGGTGCCGCGAACGACTGAATCTTCGACAATCACAATCCGCTGTCCTTCCACAACATCGGGGATGATGTTCAGCTTCATCGCCACCGCGCGATCGCGCTGGCCCTGGTTTGGCAGGATGAACGTGCGACCGACAAAGCGGTTGGGGACGATCCCTTCTTCAAAGGGAATGGCGGATTCCTTGGCGAAGCCCAGGGCAGCGCTGCGGCCACTGTCGGGCATTGGCATGACATAGTCGGCAACAACCGGTGCTTCGCGGGCGAGCTGGCGGCCCATTTTTTCGCGGACAGTGTGGACGGTCTGGCCGAAGATTTTGCTCGCGGGGTTGGCGAAATAAACGTGTTCGAAAACGCAATGCGCCTGCTCGACCGCCGGCTTGTCGTAGAAGCGGGAGGAAATGCCGTTGTCATCGATCCGGACGATCTCGCCGGGCTCGACTTCGCGGATGTATTGGGCGTCGATGGCGTCAAACGCGCACGTTTCGCTGGCAACGCACCAATGGCCCTGCGAGGTTTTGCCCAGGACCAGCGGACGCACCCCCCACGGATCGCGGACCGCTTCAATGCGATCGGGAAACAGGAACAGCAAACTGAACGCGCCCTGCAAATGCTTGAGCACGTGCGGAAGCGGGTCTTTCTTTTCCAGGTGCGTCGGCTTGGCCAGAAGATGGACGATGATTTCAGTGTCGGTGGTCGATTGGAAAATGTGGCCGTGCTGCTCGTATTCGCTGCGCAGCAATGCGGCGTTAATCAGGTTGCCGTTATGCGCCACTGCAACCGGACCGAGCGAAAATTGCCGCAGCAGCGGCTGCGCGTTGCACAGCTTGCTGGAACCGGTGGTGGAATAACGAACGTGACCGATCGCGGAATGCCCGGCGAGTTCTTCCTTCAGCATGCGCGGCTGAAAAATCTGGCTGACCAGCCCCATGCCGGTATGGCCGTTGAGCGTCGTGCCGTCGGAAACGGCAATGCCGGCGGATTCCTGCCCGCGATGCTGCTGGGCGAAGAGTCCCTGGAAGACGATCTGAGAGGCTTCGGGGGTTCCCCAGACGCCAAACAGACCGCACTTTTCCTTCTTTTCGTACTCGTCAAAAAGTTCAAGCGAAACAGCCAAGACGGTCTCCGTTAATCGCGATGAGTCGTTGCGATGCCTTAACGAACGCTGAAATCAGTCTGAAGGCCGATGCGGCTTGGCCGCAAGCGAGGAATGCTGCCGACATGATCGTTTCCGACACGATCCAAAGGCATTAAGACCGAAGCTTACGAGGATGAATCAGCAGGGTCAAATGAACGTAAAATTGCGACGATCCCTGGGGGTGACATCGCGCATGCAACCGCGAGAACCTCACCCCTGCCTGATTCAACACAATTAACTCAAAATGATACGATCCGCGCCGGGGGAATGCGGGTTGGGGGCTTTGCCAACTGTTGTACCGAATTAAGGGGAAAATGCTGAAATCACGGATTGGATTTGCGTGTGCCGCTTTATTCGCGGTGCTGGTGCCGGCGAGCCTCGCGCGGCGAAGTCGTCGCCAGCGGATTTGGGACAATCGGCCGATAGCTTCACGGATGAATATCAGTTCGAAGCCTCCTAAGAGCCTCTAACCCAACCTCGCGCGGTCGCTGCTTGACTTCGACGAGCTCAGTCGAGCGCGGCATCGCGTCAGGCTCTTCGTTGTCGAAGCTCGCTCGTATTTCATTCAATACTGCTTCGTTTCGACGCCTCGATCCTGACGCGATGCCGCGGCGCATCGACGCGCGGGAGGTTGGGTTAGAGGCTCTAAGCCCCTTTGACCGCGGTGCCGGGGGGATATGTCGAAATCTTTCTGAAACCTTTGGGAGGGGATGCGCGTGATGAAGGCGCGTTGGCGCATTTCCCCACTCTCACGCGGAGGCCTCCCATGCGGCGACTTTCTCCTGCCATTATTCGCACCATGCAGTTTATAGTTGTTACTGTGATCGTTGTATTTGCATTCGGTTTGTTCGTGTTGCTGATGGATCAACCCAGATCGCATCCGACTGCAAACAGGGTGAAATGCGCCAGCAACCTGCGACAAATCGGGCAGGCGATGCTGTTGTATGCCAATGAAAATCATGGCCATTATCCGCAGACCATCTTCGTCCCCGGTGCGGAGGTAACACCCACGTGGGGACAAGGGGTGTCGATTGTAAATCCGTTTGGCAACGATGGACCGAAGAATGATGTGACGGCGGCGATGTTCCTGCTGCTGCGGACAGAGGACATCACATCTGAGGTGTTCGTCTGCCCATCCAGTAATGCAGAACGGGATGACTTTGGCGGAGCGAAAGACGGCCCCGCCAGCCGCTCAAACTTCACCGATTTGCGGAAGAACCTGAGTTACAGCTTGAATAATCCGTATCCCAACAAGAGTGCATTGGAAAATAAAGATAAGCCCGCAATATGGAACTTTTCCATGTCCGCCGATTACGCGCTGGCGGCGGATTTAAACCCCGGCACCACCGACGGACGCAATGTGCTTGGCCTCACGATCGCGTCGCCTTCATCGGAGATGAGAAAAGCAAACAGCACCAATCATGAAGGTGATGGCCAGAATGTGCTCTATGGCGATGGCCACGTGGAATTTCAAAACAACCCCTTCTGCGGCACACAGCGAGACAACATTTACACAAGCGCCGACGGAAAGCTGGCGGCATCTCCAGTGAACGGGGATGACAGCGTGCTTCTGCCGCCGCAGGAGTGACCGTTTCTCTCTCGCCCGTTGTCGTTGCTTGACCTGCGTTAAGACGGCAGATAGCCTTCGCCGACGATGCTGAAGCGGACGCCTTTTTATGATTTTCATGTCTCTGCCGGCGCGAAGATGGTCGACTTCGCCGGGTGGGAAATGCCTATCCTTTATCGCGGCATCGGCGATGAACACGCGCAGACGCGCAACAGCGGAAGCCTGTTTGATGTCTCGCACATGGGCCGCCTTTCCTTCACCGGCAAAGACACGGCGGCGTTTCTCAATCGCGTCCTTACCCGCAACGTTTCCGAGCAGCGCACCGGACAGAGCCGCTATTCACTGGTCTGCAACGAAGACGGCGGTGTGCTCGATGACATCATCATCAGCAAGGATTCCAAAAACTGGATCCTGGTCTGCAACGGCAGCAATCGCGAAAAAATCGTCAGCCATCTCACCCGCCAGTTGAAGGAAAGCCGCCTGGAAGTTGAGATGGCGGACAACACCGAAAACACCGCGATGGTCGCCATCCAGGGGCCGAAGGTCATCGAGCGCATGGCCGGAATCCTGCCGGTGGAATTGCGGTCGATGAAACGATATTCGTTCGTCAGCGACAGCTTCATGCTCATCAAGTTCACCGTCTTCCGCAGCGGCTATACCGGCGAGGACGGCGTCGAACTTATCATCCCGGCGAAGATGGCTTCGATGGCGATCAAACTGGTCGGCAAGGCCGATCATGACGGCGCAACCATTCGGCCCGCCGGCCTTGGCGCGCGCGACACGCTGCGGCTGGAAGCGGGAATGCCGCTGTATGGACATGAACTTGGCGAAACGATCGATCCCCTCTCGGCGGGGCTGGGCTGGGCGGTTGATCTGAACAAAGATTTCATCGGCGCCGCGAAGCTTCGGGACATTGCCGCCAGCGGACCAAAGCGCAAGCTCGTGGGACTGGAACTGGAAGGCAAACGAATCGCCCGCCAGGGCACACCGATCCGCAGCGGCGAGCAGGTCGTCGGTGAAGTCACCAGTGGAACGCTCAGCCCGACGCTGGGAAAAAGTATCGCGATGGCTTTTGTCGACGCGAATCTGACAGCTGAGGGAACGCAGTTGTCGGCGGATTTGAAAGGAACGCTCAATCCGGCGAAAGTGGTGAAGCTGCCATTTTATAAGCGGGCAACGTGAAGAAATTTTGGCTTGAACTCTATTGATTTTGGACGCGGGCAAGGCGCCCGTGCTACTTATGTCGACACCTTCTGATCGCCGGTATCTTCAGACGCACGAATGGCATAAGCTCGACGGCGGTGTCGTCGTCATTGGCATCTCGCAAATCGCCGCCGATGAATTGACGGACATCACTTATGTGGCGCTGCCAAAGGTGGGGGATGAAGTTTCAGCCGGTTCGCGGTTTGGGGAAATTGAATCAGTCAAGGCGACCAGCGATCTGTACAGCGGCGTCAGCGGAACCATCACCGAAATCAACGGCGAACTTTCAAATGATCCGGGCATCGTCAATCGCGATCCGTTCGGGGCGGGGTGGATGGTCAAGGTGAAGGTGACGAATGCGGATGAGGTGAATAAACTCTTGCCGGCGAATGAGTATTTGAAGCAGACGGGGCATTGAATTTTTCGGTCCCCCACGGCTGCTGAAAATGGCCGCGCTGCGGGACGATGGAGCTGGACGCCGGGTGCGATTGTGCGCCCGGATTTTCTTTTTTGAGAGCCATGGATCACTCGACCACCACATCGGCGATAGCCGCGAAATCTTCCTCTGATGCAGCGATGGCGTCTTCGTTGCTGAGCGCATCGGATACTTTCGTCCGCCGGCACATCGGGCCCAGCACCGCGGATGTGCATGAGATGCTTGAAATCCTCGGCTATGACTCGCTCGATGAACTGGCCGAGGCGACAGTGCCGGCAGCGATCCGGATCGAGCGGCCATTGCAGATCAATGAACCTCGCGCGGAATTTGAATTGCTGGGCGCGCTGAAGAAGATGGCGGCGAAGAACAAGGTGCATCGGTCGATGATTGGAATGGGGTATTATGACACGATCACACCGCCGGTGATTCTGCGGAACATCATGGAAAATCCGGGGTGGTACACGCAGTACACGCCTTATCAGGCGGAGATCGCGCAAGGGCGGCTGGAAGCGCTGATTAACTTTCAAACGATGGTGAGCGACTTGACCGGTCTGCCGCTGGCGAACGCGTCGCTGCTGGATGAATCCACCGCCGCGGCTGAGGCGATGGCGATGTGCCGGTCGCTCAGCGAAGGAAAGCGCAACGTATTTTTTGTCGCCAGGGATTGCCATCCGCAGACGATCGCGGTGGTCATGGCCCGCGCGGAGGCGCAGGGCATTGAATGCATCATCGGCGACGTGGAGGCGGTGGATTTTAAGCAGTGGAATCTGGCCGGTGTGCTGGTGCAATATCCGACGAGCTGCGGCTGCGTGATCGATTATTCGGCCGTGGTGGAAAAAGCGCACGCCGCCGGCGCGCTGGTGGTGTTCGCGGCGGATATTCTGGCGCTGACGCTGCTGAAGACACCCGGAGAATTCGGGGCGGATATTGCGATTGGTTCCACGCAGCGGTTTGGTGTGCCGATGGGTTTTGGCGGGCCTAATGCGGCGTATATGTCGACCAAGGCGGAATACGCCCGGAAAATGCCCGGGCGGTTGGTCGGCGTTTCGAAAGATGCGCAGGGGAACCCGGCATATCGGCTGGCGATCCAGACGCGCGAGCAGCACATTCGCCGCGAGAAGGCGACAAGCAACATCTGCACCGCCCAGGTGCTGCTGGCGATCATGGCGGGGATGTATGCGGCTTACCACGGCCCGCGCGGATTGAAGCGAATCGCCCAGCGCGTGCATGGCCTGACCAAAGCGCTCGCCGCCGGCATTCAACGGCTTGGCCACGATGTCGGCACTATTCCATTTTTCGATACGCTGAAGATCAAGTTGAACGGCCTTCCCGCGAATGCCGTCATGGCCGCGGCGGAAGGGTCGGGCTTCAACCTTCGCCGATATGACGATCAGACTGTGGGCGTTTCCCTGGATGAAACCACCACCCGCGAAGAAGTGGAAGCGATCCTCGGCGCTTTCGCCGGCGGTTTGACCTTCCGCGTTTCAGTTGATGAGCTTGCGGCCCAGGGCGCGCCGCTGCCGGAAGCAATGCTTCGCCGCAGCGAATATCTCACGCATCCGGTTTTCAATCGGTATCACAGCGAAACGGAAATGCTGCGATATATTTTTCGGCTGATGAGCCGCGATCTCTCGCTTGCGCAGAGCATGATCCCGCTCGGATCATGCACGATGAAGCTGAACGCGACGGTGGAAATGATTCCGGTGACGTGGCCGGAGTTTGGCCGCATGCATCCGTTCGCGCCGGCGGAACAGGCGCGGGGTTATAATGAGATGTTCGCCCAACTGGAAAACTGGCTGGCGGAAATCACCGGGTTCAATGCTGTGTCATTGCAGCCCAACGCCGGCAGCGCCGGAGAGTATGCCGGGCTGCTGGTGATTCGCGCCTATCACAATGCGCGAGGCGACGTTGGCCGCAATATCTGCCTGATCCCCACCAGCGCCCATGGAACCAACCCTGCCAGCGCGGTTGTCGCCGGTTACAAAGTGGTCGCAGTGGCGTGTGATGAAAAGGGGAATGTCGATGTCGAAGACCTGGAGAAAAAGGCGGCCGAGCACGCCGCGAATCTTGCCGCGCTGATGGTTACCTATCCCAGCACGCACGGCGTATTCGAAGCGCGCATTAAGGAAATCTGCGAAATCATCCACCGCCACGGCGGACAGGTCTATATGGACGGCGCGAATATGAACGCACAAGTCGGCCTGTGCCGGCCGGGCGACATTGGCGCGGATGTCTGCCACCTGAATCTGCACAAGACCTTCTGCATCCCCCACGGCGGCGGTGGTCCGGGCATGGGGCCGATCGCCGTCGCAAAGCAACTCGCGCCCTTCCTCCCCGGCCATCCATCCTCCACCTGCGGCGGGGAGTCGGCGATCGGGCCGATCTCGGCGGCGCCCTATGGATCGGCAAGCATCCTCACGATCAGTTGGGTCTACATCGCACTGATGGGCGGCGCCGGGCTCACCCGCGCCACGCAGGTCGCGATCCTGAACGCCAACTACATGGCGAAAAAACTGGCCGGTCATTACGAGCAGCTATACGCCGGGCAGAATGGCCGCGTGGCGCACGAATTTATTCTGGATTGCCGATCGTTCCAGCAATCTGCCGGCGTCACCGTCGAAGACATCGCCAAGCGGCTGATGGACTACGGCTTTCATGCTCCCACCATGAGTTGGCCCGTCCCCGGCACCCTCATGGTCGAGCCGACCGAGAGCGAATCCAAAGCGGAACTGGACCGCTTCTGCGACGCGCTGATTAAAATTCGCGAGGAAATCAAAGCGATCGAAGAGGGCAAACTGGATCGGCTCGACAACCCTCTCAAGGGCGCACCCCATACGGCGGCGACGCTGATCAACGACAACTGGTCGAGAAAATACTCCCGCGAACAGGCGGCGTATCCGGCAAACTGGCTGAAGGAATACAAATTCTGGCCGGCGGTGGGGCGGATTGATAATCCGTATGGGGATCGGAATCTGGTTTGTACCTGTCCGTCGATGGGTGAATCGGTGGAGTGAGCCGCCGGCAGGTCAACAGCACAACTGACACCAAACAGTTCGCATGAAGCAGTGCAACCTTTAAAGCCGCGCGGGTGTCTCGACGGTGTTGAACGGCATCAAGCATAGGCGCCGCGCCTGTACTACGTGAATGCCGGTTCCTGCAAAGGGGTGGTCAATACACCCAAGCCAAGTCCGTTCCTAATGTCACCGCTATGCCGGTTCGGCTGCTTTCTCTGGCGGCATCCAGCAGGGCCATGGTGGGGAGCACGCTGGCGACGGTGACGGCGGGTTGGCCTTCGCCGCGGGTGGCGGCAGCGAAGCGGTTCCAGATTTCTATTTCGTTCAGACCTTCACCGGCGGTGGGGAGCAGTTCGGTGGCAGCGTCTTTTGCCGCGGGGGTGAAGGAAAGCTCGGCCCAGGTTTTCAGGTCGAACTGAAGGCTGTGCGGGCTGTCGGCGGAGCCGCGGGTTCCGTCGATGTGCCAGCGCGGGAGCGGGCGCATGGTGGTGGTGTTGATCTCGACGAGGCCGACGGCGCTGTTGTCAAAGTCGATGAGGACTCTGGCGAAATCGTCGCAGTCTTTGGTCCAGACGTTGCCGCGAAGCTGAGCGAAGACGCGGAGGGGCTTGGCCGGCCAGAGCAGCCGCCAGAGCTGGTCGATGAAGTGGGAGCCCCAGTCATACAGGCCGCCTCCGCCGAAGCTGGCTTCGTTGCGCCAACCGGGGCGCCATTCCGGGGTGGCAGGGCCGACGCAACTGGCGTATTGGCCAAGGCGGCTTTCGACGTTGATGATATGGCCGAACCCGCCGGAACTAATGGCGGCTTTGACGGTGAGGTAATCAATATCCCACCGGCGATTGTGGAAGACGCTGACGAGACGTTTGCGGGCGACCGCCTCTGCAACAATGCGGCGGGACTGGGGAAGATCCAGGGCCATCGGCTTTTC
This sequence comes from uncultured Phycisphaerales bacterium, assembly GCA_963704405.1. Taxonomy (GTDB): domain Bacteria; phylum Planctomycetota; class Phycisphaerae; order Tepidisphaerales; family Tepidisphaeraceae; genus MFD01213-c1. The sequence goes on along the minus strand of OY969903.1, from coordinate 4,651,837 downwards.
GATCATCACATGCTTGCCGGCAGCCAGGGCCGCCAGCGCGTGATCGCAGTGCATCGCGGTTGGCGTGGCGATGAGGACGGCATCGACCCTGGAATCGTTCAGCAGGTCTTCGGCATTTTCATAGGCGGTGACGCCGAGCGATTGAGCTTTTTCCCGCCGGGCGGCCGTTGCATCAGCGACGGCGACAGGCGCGGCGGCCGGGCAATGGCGCAGCCAATCCAGGTGTTCGTTGCCGATGCGGCCAAAGCCGATGATGCCCACGGCGAGTTTCTGCATGCGCGATATCTTCTGCGCGAGAGGGTGTGGCGTCTATTCCCCATCTTGTTCTGAGTGGAGGCGTACTGGCCGATGTCGAAGGGTCCGGCCCAGAGGCCAGTGAGCGGAAGTGACAGAATGCGAGCATGGTGATTTGAGGCAGATCCTTTGGCTGCGCATGAGTACATGCTGCGATCGGATACGAAAATAAAAAAGCGAGCCGGAGTTGTTGCTTGGGAGTGCAGACAAAACCGGCCCGCTGGAGGAGGATCTGATATACGGGATGCTTCTTATGAAGAGCTTATCCGGATTCTGATTGATTCCCGCGCGCCAGGTTCGGCGCTTGCTCGGTAGCGCTGCGATGCAGGTTGTGGCATGCTCGCGTCTCTTACTCCGGAGACGCGACATGAAGCTCAACTGGAAGAACCCCGACGACGCCACTCGCTTGCGTCAATTAATCCGCGATGAATCGGCGGCCAGGTAGCGCGACCGTTACCGTGTGGTGCTGCTGGCGGGTGAAGGGCTGGGAGACAGGCCGGAGATGACGCGCGAGCAGATCGCCGATGGCGTCGGCCGCTCTCGGCAATTCGTGGACGAGTGGGTCGGGCGGTATCGCGTCGGCGGCATGGATGCTCTGCGAGTTCGCAAGCAACGCAGCGCTTCACCAAAACTCACCATTGAAGAACAGGAGCATCTGGTCGCGATGCTCGAGGCCGGTCCACCGCCAGAGCAAGGGCTGGCGGCGTGCAACGGCCCGATCCTCCGGCAGAAAAATGAAGAATGGTTCGGCAAGCTCTATTCGCTCCCGGGCATTCACTGTCTGTTGCATCGGCTGGGATACAACGACCTGATGCCGCGAACGACTCATCCGGACACCGATCCGGCTGCGCAGGAGCTTTTTAAAAAAGATCCTTCCTGAACGATTGGAGGAGATACAACAAGATCATCCGCACAAACGCATCCTGAGCTATTACCAGGACGAGGCCCGCTTCGGACAACACGGCACCATCACCCGGGTCTGGGCCCGCGTGGGCACTCGCCCGCGTGCCTTTGGACAGACCCAGTACCAATCGCTGTACATCTACTCCGCCGCCTGCCCCGCAACGGGCGATGTCTGTGGCCTTGTCACACCGCATGTGAACACTGACACGATGAACAGGTTCCTGGAGCAGTTCTCACGCGAACTGCCCGCCGACGTTCACGCAGTCATGGTGCTGGATCAGGCCGGCTGGCACACCGCTGCGGCGTTGCAAATTCCTTCGAACGTGACGCTGGTACATCTACCGCCCAAGTCGCCGGAACTGAATCCAGCAGAGAATCTCTGGCATTATCTGCTAAGCCACTTCTGGTCGAATCGACTGTACGCAACGTGGGACGATCTGAAGCAAGCCGCGGTGGAGGCGTGGCGGAGAGTCTGCCTCGTTCCCGATCTAATCAAAACGATTTGCGCGACACGGCGCTGTGCGATTTAAAAAGGCTTGGGTGAATCTATTAAGCCTATTCCCACTCTATAGTTGCGGGCGGCTTGGAACTGATGTCATAGACCACCCGGTTCACTCCTCTTACTTCATTGATGATGCGATTGCTCATTGTCGCCAGCACATCGAATGGAATTCTCGCCCAGTCGGCGGTCATGAAATCCTGGCTTTCTACGGCGCGGATGGCGATCACGCTGTCATAGCTGCGGGCGTCGCCCATGACGCCGACGGTGCCGATGGGCAAGAGCACGGCGAAGACCTGGGCGGTTTTGCGGTAGAGGTTGTTGGCGACGAGCTCTTCGAGCACGATTTCGTCGGCGTCGCGGAGGACGCGGAGGCGCTCGGGAGTGATGTCGCCGATGACGCGGACGGCCAGACCCGGGCCGGGGAAGGGGTGACGCCAGACGATATTTTCCGGCAGGCCGAGCACTTCACCGACCTGGCGGACTTCGTCTTTGAAGAGCTCGCGGAGCGGCTCGACAAGCTCAAAGCCGAGTTCTTCGGGGAGGCCGCCGACGTTGTGGTGCAGCTTGATGTTGGCCGAGGTGCCAGCGTAGCCGTGGCCGGATTCGATGACATCGGGATAGAGCGTACCCTGGGCGAGAAACCGCGCGCCGGCGATGGATTTGGCTTCGCGTTTGAATGCTTCGATGAATTCCTTGCCGATGACTTTTCGTTTCTGCTGCGGGTCGGTCACGTCTTTTAATTCAGAAAGGAACTGCTGGGTCGCGTCGCTGGTGACGAGATTGATCTTAAAGTGATCGCGGAAGGTGGATTCGACTAGCTGCCTTTCATTTTTTCGCAATAAACCATTGTCGACGAAGATGCAGACAAGCTGCTTGCCGATGGCTTTGTGAAGCAGGGCGGCGACGACGGATGAATCGACTCCGCCGCTGAGGCCGCAGATGACGGTGGAGCTGCCGACCTGCCGGCGGATGATGCCGACGGCGTTTTCGACGAAGTTGCCCATGGTCCAGGAACCGGTGCATTTGCAGATTTCGTAGAGGAAGTTGTGGAAAATCTGCTCGCCACGGGGCGTGTGGGTGACTTCGGGGTGAAACTGCACGCCATAAAACGGTCGCGTGGCGTGGCGGGCGGCGGCGTAGGGGCAGGTGGGGGTGGTCGCGAGCGGGATAAATTCCGCGGGCAGCTCGTGAACCTGATCGCCGTGGCTCATCCAGACGGTTGTGTCTTTGGGCAGCCCCCGAACCAGCGCATCATCACCGGCGACGGTGAGCCTGGCCCGGCCATATTCGCGTGCCTTGGCGGGTTTTACCTGTCCGCCGAGGATTTGGGCGCCGAGCTGCATGCCGTAGCAGATGCCAAGCACGGGAACACCGAGGTCGAAAATCTTTGGATCGCAGCGGGGGGCATTGGGTTCGTAAACGCTGCTGGGTCCGCCGGAAAGGATAAGACCTTTGGGATTGAGCTTTTTAAGTTCTTCGATGGTGATGGAAGGGCGAACCAGTTCGCTATAGACGCCGGCTTCGCGAACTCGCCGTGCGATGAGCTGCGCGTACTGGGAGCCAAAATCGAGGATTGGGATAACTTCGTCGTGGACCATTGCGAATTGATACCGGAAGGTGGAGGGGAACGCAAAGATGGGGCGCGGGATGCATCAATTAAAAGGGTTAAATGCACGCGCAAACATTTTTAGTATCTTCCCGTGGTACTCCCGGAGGGAAGGTCAGCAATCAGTCGAATACACAATCCTTCTGAAGGGCTTTATCGAGACGTTGGAGATAATCGGCCGAAGAAATCTCGATGCACCCAAACCGCCGCAGATGGGGGGTGGAAGCCTGGGCATCGAGCAGTTCATATCCGCGCTGCCGCAGGCGATCCACGAGGTGTACGAGTGCCAGTTTGCTGGCGTCGCGGCGGGTGTGGAACATGCTTTCACCGAAAAATGCTCCACCAAGACTGACACCGTACAGACCGCCGACCAGTTTGTTTTCCCACCAGGTTTCGACGCTGTGAGCGAAACCAATTTCATGCAGCCGCAAATAGGCGGCGATCAATTTTTCGTTGATCCACGTTCCATCTGTGCGGGCATTGCGGCAGGCCTTCATCGTCGCGCGGAAATCGTAATTGAATCGGATCTCGAATTTCCGTGGATTGCGGACAAGCTGGGCGAGGGTATGGGGGATGTGGAAGGCGTCGAGGGGAATGACGCCGCGCGGGTCAGCGGTGTACCAGCGGACGAGGCCGTCGCGGTCGGCCATGGGGAAGACGCCCTGGGCGTAGGCGGAGAGGAGGGTTTCGGGGTCGAGGCTGGGTTCGGGCATGGCCATTCGCCACGTGTATCGGTCACCGGACGGCACGATGGCGGCCGAGCCGGCGCGGCGTATTGTAGCGATGCATCAATGGATCAGCAGGAGCAAATCGCTGGCGCCGGCGGGCTGAGTCAGGATGTCGATTTTCCCGGCGGGGGCAAGGGCGGCAGAGACGATTGCGCCGGCGTCGTTGAATAGAGTGGTGGTTGTGTCGGTGGTGGTGTGCTGGCCGAGGATGAGGGAGGTGTTGGCAGTGTCGGAATAGATCACTTCAGGAAGGGCGGTGGCGCTGGGGTAAAGCACCTGGATTCCGGTTGCGACCGAAGTGAGGGCGGAGAGAGCGAAATTTTCGACGGTGGTCCAGACACCGGCGAGCAGTTGGGCGACATCGGTTGCCGGTCCGCCGACGGCGGAGGGATTGAAGAAGGCGACGGCGGGAACGCCAGCGGTGTTGAACGCGAGCGAGAGAGGCTGATTGGCGGCGACGGTGCCGGGAATGGCGGCGGAAGTGAAGGCGGTTGCGCCTTCAGTGGCAAAGCTGAGAGCGGCAGCCGTGGTGTTTTCGTAGGCGATGGCGAGCTTGCCGGTGGCGGGATCCAGCGCAATGCTGCTGTGGATGCCGACGTTGCCGGTACTGTCGACGGTGGTGGCGACGAATGTCTTGCCGGAGAGGCGGGCGACCTTTAGATGAGCGTTGGTGACATCGTAATAAGAAATCGCAGGGTGGCGCGTGGAATCAAAGGCGAGCGAGGGATTTTCGCCGACGTTGCCAGCTTTATCCGCGATCGTGATCTTCCATTTGCCTCCGGAGAGGGTGGCATATTTCAGTTCATGTGCGGTGGAATCGTAATAGGCAACTGAGGGGGTGGTTCCCTGCAATGCGAGTGATAGCTGCGCACCTGCGCCGGGGCTGGCATCGATGACCTGCATGGGAAGGAAGCGACCGGTTTTGGTGCGGACGAGGAACTTCAAATCCTGTGCGATGGAATCGAAGAAGGCGATGTACTGTTTGCCAGTGGCGTCGGCGGCGACGACAGCCGCGCTGGCGGAAGGGAGCTCACCAGCGGGGGGGCCGGTGAGACCGCCGAAATCGGTCAACGCGACGGTTCCGAGCGTTGCCGCGGGTATGGCGGCCTTGGCGCTGTCGGTGACTTCACCGGCCTGCAATGCAATGGTGTAATTGCCGGTGTCGGCTGCGGCCCAGGTGCCGCTGGGGGCCGTGACGGAATAGGTGACTGTGACGACGGTGCCGTCGGAAGTGGGGGCGGCGGATTCTTTTTTGGCTAATTGAGAGAAGCCGGCCGCGGTATTGGTGACGAGGATGTCGCTGTTGTTCAAACTTGCGAGCTTGATGGCGCTGGGATCGCGATAAGTGACGTCGAAGAAATATTTCTGAGTTCCGGCCAGGAAGGTGGGCGGGGCGGCCAGTTCTGCGCCGACGATGCCGACGGAGAACGCACCGATGGTTCCCTCGGGGACGAAGTCGCCGACCGTGTTCTGCACCTGCTGGAATTGCATGTTGAGGGAGTAGGAGCCGTTGTCGAGATCGGTGAACGATCCACCGCCGGGACCGGTGACTTTATAGGTTGCGACGCGCGGCGTGCCGTCGGCGGGATTGTCGACGCTGACGAGCTGCGCGGGTTGCGAGTAGCCGTTAGGGCCCGTGACAACAATATCAGTGCTGTCGATCGAGGCGACGCTGACCGGCTGGGGGCCGCTGTAGGTGACGGTGAATGTTTCGCCGGGCTGCGTGGCGGTCACCGTAGGGGCGGAGACGGCGGCGGTTGGGATATTGGGATTGGGCGGCAACGCGCCCAGCGCGGAGATGAAAGCGGTCGTGTCAAGCGCGGAGTCGGAGGTGTCGGCGATGATGAAAGTGAGCGTATTGTGCTTGGTGCCGGGACCGACGAAAGAGGAGAACTGCAGCAGCGGATTGCCGCCGGGCGCAAGCAGGCCTGGCAAGGCGGTCACCGTGCTGGCGACGAACGCCGGGTGATCGATGTTGACGGGTTTGCTGTTCACCTGGGCGATGTTCTGGCCATTGAGATAAAGACCGAAGGCGTCGACAAAGGCTGAACCGACGAACTGGGGATATTCGCGCGAGCCAAATACGACATTAAAGAAGACCGACCCAAGCTTGGCGGGCATGTCGAACGTGAGATCGAGCTCTGTGACATCAAAGTGATTGATTTCATTGCCGCTGATGGGCTGCAGAAGGGATTCCTGCGCTGGTGGCGGCAACACCGAAGCCGGTGGAGGTATTGGGAGAGGCCGGCGGCGGAGCGCTGTATTGGCTGACATTGCCGGTGCTCATGACGATGCCGTTGCCAATGCCGAAGACACCGCCGGGATTGGTGTAAGTGCCGATGGAGATGGAGGTCTTTTTGGTTTTCTTATTTACGAGGGTATGCGAAGTCAACTTGCTGGAGGTGATGACGATGCCGGTATTGGCGGCCAGCAGCGAATGGAGAATGGAAGTCTTGGCGGCGGTTGGCGTGATGTTGAGCGAACCGGAGAGCAACTGCCGGGCTTCAAGCCGCTCGATCGTCTGGCGCATCAGGGTTGGAGTGCGCTGGGCGCGAGATCGGGCGGGACGGACAACGCTTGTGCGACGGATTGGCGAGTATGACATATTAAAATCTCGACTGTCTTGCCGATGGCTTATTCATTACTTCGTTTTGATCTGGAGCGTGGCTGTCTGGCCGGAACTGATGCCGTAGCTTTGGGTGCTCTTGCCGGCTGAGACGGTGTTCAGGATTGAAACACCGCCGGTGTTGAGGGGGATCGAACCCTCATTGAGCGCAGTGAGCGTGACGCTGATATTTCCAGGTTGCACCGTTGGCTGGAAGACAACACCGGTGGTGCTGAGCGTAACGCGGGAAACACTGAGGTAGACGCCGCCTCTGCCGGAGACGCGGATGGAGACCTGGTCACCATCGGCGACGCCGGAATCGAAGAGGCGGAAGTTAAAGATATCATTGGCCGGAAGCAGGATGGTGGCGTTGGAGAACCCGCCGGTTGAGTTCCCTCCGCTGCTGCTGCTTCCCCCGCTACCCCCGCTATTTCCACCACTGGAACTGAGATCACCACCGGCGACGAGGCGAGTGACGGTGCGCCACTGCACGGCGTCATTGATGGCCTTGCCCTGGCTCAGGTCAGAAAGGTTGGCGGCGATCGCGCCGGCAAAGCGACCGCCACTGGCGGCACGGGCGACCTGGCGGAATTCAGCCAGTGCGGTCTGCTGGCGGGAAAATATCCCGGCCTGCTTAAGCTGGGCGGTGTCCAGATCAACGATCTGGCCCAGATGCGACTTCACGTCGCCTGGATTCAGATCGACCGGGCCGCCTTGTGCAACGCCAGCGTGAAGCGTGATTTGCTTGCCGGGGGCCAGGTCGGTTGCGTTCGCGTCGCCGGTTCCCTTCACTGAAATCCCCTGCGGACGCTTTGATTCCAACGTGGCGTAATAACCATCACGGGTGGCGGGTTGATAACTGGCGATGAAGACCGTTCCGAGCGCCTCAATGTTCGCTTCAGGATCGCTGAGCGCCACTGCGCCCTGCACTGGCCCGCGCTTGGAAAGAAATACTTCGACGTTTCCGTGCAGAAGCTCGATGTGCGTGCCTTTGGCTTCGCGGATGACGCAATCGGTGTCGGCGTCAATTTTCACGACCACTTTGCTGCTCAGCAGCAGCGAAGCGGAATCGGTTGGGCCGGTCTTGATCTCGCTGCCTTCGAAAACAGGGGTGCCGACGGCAATGGGCCGGCCATTAACAGTCGCCGATCCGAGCGAGCCGCTGGCGATACCGATAGGACGAGCGGCGGCGAATGCCGGTCCCGCCGACGATGCGACAACGACGAATGCCGCCGCTGCAAAAGCTCCGAACGCTAGCCGCACGATCGCAGGTAACCGCACAATCCCGCCCGATGATGCTTGTCTCTGATACCGCATAAATAACTCTTTAGAATTTTACGTCTGGTTGCAATCTCTATTTTTGCGCTACGGCCTGCACGATCAGTACGACACGATCATCCGAATTCCGATCACGTGCTGATTATACTGGTAGGGCTTGACCGTGCCGGCCACGATGTTCGAGTCGTGATAGGTGAAGGTGTAGTCGCCGCGGACGGCGAGGTACTGATTCACCTGCCAGGTTACACCCACGTGCGGCTTGATCTCAAAATCGCGCCGCTTGCGGCCGCGTTCGTCGAGGCTGTTCGGATGTTCGTAATGGAAATAGCTTAAATCCGCGCCCGCGTCGGCGGTCCACTTTCGGCAGATCGGTTGATAGTATTCACCGCTGAGCGTGAAGAAATTCCCGCTGAAATCTCCACCTTTGGTCTGATCGTTTTCGTATCGCACGCCGGCTTCCACGCGAGGCATTTCGCCTGATTTGCCCGTCTTGGAATGCAGGTCATATCCCTGCACGAGTCCCAGGACATTATTGCGGCCATCGCGGTCCAAAGCAGCCGTGGGCGGAGCTTGATCGAACTGTCGCGCCTCAAACTGATAATACGCGGTCGTGTAACCCACTTCCGGTTCCAGCAGCGTGATCGTCGGCGTCACGACATTGCGGCGAAGGAATGAATCGTGCTCGAGCTGCAGATAATTAAAGTCATATCGCCCGCCGGCGAAGAGATTGTTGGCCAGGCGGTAGTTCACAAACCCGCCGATGTCGTAGCTGGCGACATCGTACGCGTTGTCGACCATCTGGAAGGCGAAGTAGTCGGTGGTGTCGACGCCGGCTTCGATCTTGTCGTTGCGGAGGAAGCTATAGCTGCCGCGGGGCTGGATGACAAATCGCCCATCCTGGCGGCGGCGAGCGGCTGCGGGGAACGGGGAATTAAAGGCGACGAGCGGAACATTGCTGTCGTATTCAAACCCGGTGGCAACTTGTAGGGTGAAAGGCTTGCCGCGGCCGGAGTTGGCGTCGAGCGAGGAATTCAGCGCTCGCGAAGCCGCTGCCACCGAGCTGTCGCGATCGATCCCGGCGACATCGCGAAGGGCCGCCTGCGCCCGGCTCAGTTGCTTCATCTGGATATAGGAAAGGCCCTCATATAGCCCCGCGGCAGGCGCTTCTGCACCGCCGGAGGTGTGGGCTTCATTGAAAGCCGCAGCGGCGGATGTGTAATCGCCCTTGGCATATGCAAGCTGACCTCGAAGGTAGGCAACGGTGTCGGCCCAGTGTCCGTCGGCTGCCAGGGCGTCGATATCTGTCTGCGCCGCCGCGAATTGCCCGGACTTAATCAATGCCGATGCGCAGGCCGGCTTTGGCTTCGATCAGATTTGCATCAATATCCAGCGCCCGGTTAAACGCCCCGGCGGCGTCCAGCGGCTGGTCCTGAGCCGCGAGAGACAACCCGAGGTAGTACCACGCCTGGGCGTCGTTTTCATCGATCGCAATGCATCGCTGAAAACATTTCTCGGCGGCAGCAAAGCTGCCGTTGTAATATTGCAACCGCCCTTGACTGAAGCGCACTTCTGATTCGCCTGTCCGCGTAACCGCAGCAACAGCAGGAGATTGCGATGACTTGCTTTCAGCGGTCGCCGGCTGCGACGCGGCGCGGAAGTGCTGGCCTGATCCTGTCCTAGGGCAGAGCCCTGCAACAACGTAACCAGAGGCAATGCTACCGCGCCGCAAACGATGAAGGCGCAGGGAGAAACCAAACGCTTTTTCAAAACCATACACTTTCCTGCTAAGCCCATGACTGGATGTGCTGCCGCTATTTACTGCACAGCGAGAGCGCCATCAAGATAAATAATGTAATTCTCGCCAAACAACGAATTCACTGGTGGATATCGACAGGGGTGACAATGCGACGCCCTGCAATTAAATGCAAAGAATTCACTCTCATTTGAAACGTTGCAGACCGGTCCATAGGCTTAGCAGCGATGACTGCGATGACTAACGTCAACCTATCCCCAGGCCGCAACGCATGTGGCAAACGCCGGCCAACGATCATTACGATCGCAAGCCTGCTCGTTCTTGGAATCGCCGCGGCCGTCGCCTGGAACAACGGTCTGCGGGATCAGATCATTCCCCGCAATTTTGGCGAAGTGGAGCCTGGGAAACTTTATCGCAGCGGTCAGATTTCCGCCCGCCTGATTGGGCCGGTGCTGAGAGATAATCACATTGAGGTGATCGTGGCCCTCGCGGCGACGGGCATGAAACCGCCGGACCAGGCCGCGGAAATTAAGGCGGCGGCTGATTTGGGAATTGACCGCAAACTATTTCCTTTATCCGGCGATGGAACGGGCAATATCAACACCTATGCCGCCGCCATTGCCGCGGTGCATCGGGCAATCCAGCAGCAAAAACCGGTTTTGGTCCACTGCGTAGCCGGTGCGCAGCGGACAGGAGGCGTAATCGCGGCGTACCGAGTTTTAGTGGAGAAAAAGTCGCCACAGGAAGCGTTTGCCGAAATGCGGCGGTTTGGACATGACCCGCATGACAACCCGCACCTGATGGAATATTTGAACGACCATATGGCCGAGTTGGCGGCAAATCTGGTGAAGCTGGGCGTGATTTCCGAAGTTCCACAGCCGCTTCCAGTAATGCGGGGGGAGTAAAGCCGTTTAATACTTTAAAATAGATATGACTCAACTGGCAGTGGCGTCCAAAAGTATGAGCAACGTCCGAGCATCGCGTCGGGGATTCGGCAGCTACTCCATTCCTGCACTGGCCGCGTAATCTTTTTTGAACTGCACGACCGCCAGCCCAATCGCGATGGCGATTGGAATTCCCGCCAGCGCAGCCCGCACCAGTTCCCGCTTCCATGTTTTCCATCCGCGCATCGGTGGCGCTTCAGCGATCCAGGCAAGCAGGGGCCCGGCGAGCAGGAGCGCGAGTTCTGTCGATGTGATCACGCCCGGGTCGTAATATCCATAAGCCAGCAGCCCGGTGAGCAGGGCGATACAGACGATTACTGGCCCGCGCTGAAGTGTTTTCGCGCTGCTCATGAGCGCTGCCACGAATATCCCCAGCACCATCAGCGCCAGGGACAAAGTGAGTAATCCCAGATTTTGATTTCCGGAGAGAAGAACGATGAGCCCTGTCCCTGCTGCGAAGAATCCCAATGGGATCGCGGCGGCAGCGCTTCCCCGCCTGCTGAGCAGCGATATAGACCCAATCAAGATAGCGGCAATGGCAGTTGCCACGCCGATCCACCGCCAAAGCTCGGCGGTCGGCATCGATTGCTGGGGGAGTGGTTTGAAGACATACCAAACCACAACAGCCGGCGCGACGATCGCAAGGATCGCGCAAAAATCGTTGGCGCCTTTCGTCCGCTCAGCACGATCGCCACGATTGCCAGTGGAACCACAATTGCACCGATCCCAAATGGAGCCGCTAAATTCCGCAGGAGTGGCCAATCCCCTTCAATTCCGCGGTAGGCGATGATAAATCCGACGCAGATACCGAGGATTGCGCCCTGTGAACCGCCCTGGCGAACTTTCGATCCCATCCATGCGAATACGGCGGCGATGAATAAGGGTAGTAAAAGCCCCATCAGGATTTGTTGTGGTGATGCCATGCGATTACTCAGGTGAGTATGGCGGACGACGGCCGCCGCGACCTTTTCCCTTCTCCCGATGCTCCAGGAGAAGGGAAGAGATGAATGCGCGTAAGGAGACTATTCCTTCACGCCTTCCAGATTGATCATTAGTGTCACATCATCGCCAACAGGGCCGACCATCGTCGTCATCCCGTAATCGCTTCGCTTGAGCGTGAATGTCCCCTCAAACCCTTCCCTGGCGCCCATGGGTGTGTTTGCTTCGCCTACTTTTGTCAGCGGCACCGTCACGGATTTGGTTACGCCGTGAATCGTCAGATCGCCTGTCACTTCGTAATTGTCACCGGTCTTTTTGACGCCGGTGCTTTTAAATGTCAGTTCGGGAAATTGCTTGCTGTTGAAAAAGTCAGGGCTCTTAAGGTGCTGGTCGCGCTTGGGGTTGCCGGTGTCTATATTGTCTGTGGCCACGCTGGCTTCAAATGATTCTTTTCCGTCATCCGTCACGAACGTTCCGGTGGGGCCGTTGAAGCGGCCATAGGTGTTGCTGACTCCGAGATGGTTGACTTTGAACACGATCATCGAGTGAACCGGGTCCAGCTTGTAGGTATCCGCCGACACAAACCCTGCGACGCCCAGCGAAAGCCCGGCGAACGCAACAAATGATGCAATGCGAGTATTCACAACTGCTCCTTGGAAAAAGTTAAAAGCCAGCGCGGCTGCAACCTGCGCTGTGTTATCCAATGTCACGATCCTGCGATGGCAGGTTGTTCGTCAGGACAAGCGACCACTATTTTCTTATATTAATCGTTAAAACAAATATTGTCAACTCTATTAAAATGGGCCTGATTCATCTGTATCGATTCAGAGCGCGTCGGAATGATTTTCCAAAAATTTCTCCTGTTGTCTCCGTCATAGTTAAAATGATTTCGCCGTCGATTGGTGTCGTTGCCGCCGGGTCGTACAATCGCCGGGTCGCCCTCAGTTCTCCGCCTGTTGAAAAGGGAGGCTGCTATGAGTCGCCTGGATCGCCATATTGCGTTAGTGCAGAGCAAGCTCGCTTTTGCGAAGTTCATTACCGCGATGGTATGGACCACGCTCGCATTCCTGGCCGCTTTGTGGCTTGGCATTTTGATCGATCGCCTGTTTCAGGTTCATCCGCCTAAGGCGATGGCGTTTGTGTGGGCGGGGATCGGGGCGGCGATTTTTGCCGCGTTCATTTATTCGATCCTCCGCAAGCCGACTTCGCACGAAGCCGCGGTTGCGATTGACGAGCGGCTGGGGTTGAAGGAAAAATTCAGCACGGCGCTGTTCATTCGCCACAACAACGATCCATTTGCGATCGCGGCCGTGCGGGATGCCGAGCAGACCGCCGACAATGTCAGCCTTCATAAGCAATTTCCGCTGTCGTTTCCGAGGAGCGGTTATTACACCATCGCCGCCGCGCTGGCTGTGTTGATCACTGCGCAATATTTTCCGACGTTTGACCTGTTCGGCCGGGAAGCGCACCGCAGGCAACTCGCGATTGAAGAAGCCAGGCGAGATGAAGCGAAAAAGGTGGTCGAAAAGGCGCTGGCGACGGTGAATTCTTATCCGAAAGCGGTGCAGAGCGACCAGAACATCCAGATCGCCAAGCGTGATCTGGAAAGCATGTTGAAGCAGCCGATCACGGATACGGAGCAGACGCGCCGAACGGCGTTCAAGGCGCTGGAGCAATCGAATGACGCGTTAAAGGAAGAGATTCGCAAGAACGATCAATATGCGATGGCCAAGAGCAACGAGAAGATGCTCAAATCCATCAATCCGCCGACCGATGAGCAGGGGCCGGTTGCCGACGCCCAGCGCGATATCGCCAAAGGCGATTTTTCCAAGGCGATCGATAATTTGAATAACGTCGCTCAGAAGTTCGACAAGATGAGTGACGACGAGCAGAAAAAGGCCGCCGACCAGATGCAGAAGATGGCGCAGCAACTGCAGCAGATGGCTCAAAATCCTGCACAACAGCAGCAAATGCAGAAGCAGTTGCAGCAGATGGGCGCCACGCAGCAACAGGCGCAGCAGCTCGCCCAAACCATGCAGCAGGCGGCCCAGGGCAATCAGCAGGCGCAGCAGCAATTGCAACAAATGCAGCAGCAAATGGCCCAGCAGGCGCAGGCCCAGGGCGGCCAGAAGATGGCGCAGCAGATGCAGCAGATGATGAAGCAGATGCAGGCGCAGGCCAACTCGCAGGCGAGCGCTCAGCAGATGGCGCAGGCCGCCCAGCAGATGGCCCAGGCGATGAAGCAGGGAGCGTCGCAACAGGGGGGCAAGCAGCAGGGCGGCAATCAGCAAGGACAGATGGCCCAGGCGCAGCAGCAGATGCAGCAGGCGATGGGCCAGATGGATGCGGTCCAGAAGGATGCCGAGCAGTTGGCTGCCGCTCAAAGCAACACGCAGCAGGCCGCTTCTGACGCCGCCAATCAAAATCAAAACGGCAGCGGTCAAGACCAAAACAGCGGCGGACCCAAGCCCAGCGGCAGCGACAGCACCGGCAAGTGGCAGCAGGGCGACCCCAGCGGCAAAAACGGTAACGGCGCCGGCGGCCCTGGCATTGGCAAAGGCGGCCATGTCGGTTTAGAGCAAGCTCCCTACGCCATCAAGAAAGAAGCCGCCCCGGTTCAGGACATCGACAAAGGAAAAATCCTCGCCAGCACGTTCGTCAAAGCCGGCACAGTCAAAGGCGAATCCAAAGTCCAGCTTTCGCAGGTTGCACAATCGGCGATGAAAGATGCAACGGATGATGTTGATGAAGAATCGGTCTCCAAGGAATCGCAGAAGGTTGTGAAGGACTATTTTGAGACAATGCAAAAGGGGGAATAGGGGAATGCGGATAGCACATGGCAAATAGCAAATATGTGGAGGGAGCTTGGAACGTGAGGCGATTTTCTCTTCTTACTTTTGCCATTTTTCTTTTTACATTTTCCATGCTGGGGATGATGGGTTGCTCAAGGGGAAATCCTGGTGCACCGATCGTAACTGTTTATTGTGCAGTGGATGAGCCGTACGCCAGCAAGGTCTTCGCCGACTTCCAGAAAGATACCGGCATCCTGGTCGCGCCGCTGTATGACATTGAATCCAGCAAATCCGTCGGCCTTGCCGGCAAGCTTGAAGCGGAGCGGTCGCATCCGCAGGCCGATGTGTGGTGGGGGAGCGAGGCATTCCTGACGGCCCGTCTTGCTAGCGAAGATGTTCTCGCCTCCTATGATTCGCCCGCGGCGGCTGATATTCCCGACATCTATAAAGACAAAGACCACCTCTGGGCCGGCGTCGGCCTTCGCGCTCGAGTCATCGCTGTTGGTGTGCCCGCGCCCGCATTCGCGATCACCGGCCTGCAGGATTTGACCGACCCACGACTGAAAGGCAAAATCGCGATTGCCCGCCCGACCGCCGGCGCAACGGGCGCGCATGTCACCGCGCTTTACCTTACCTGGGGTCAGTCTAAAGCCGACGCATTTTTCAAAGCCCTGCACGACAACGATGTCGCGTTGCTCGGCGGCAACGCCGAAGTCGCAGACCAAACAGGCGCGGGCGCGTTTCAGGTTGGCCTTACCGACACCGATGACATCACCAACACCACCCTCAACGGCGGCAGGCTCTCGCAAATTGTTCCCGGCCAGGACCCAAACGACGAAGGCACCGTCACCATGCCCACCACGGTTGCGCTGGTCGCCGGAAGCAAACATTCCGAGCTTGCGAAAAAACTGATCGACTATCTCCTCAGCCGCCAGACGGAGGCAAGGTTGATGGATTTGAAATTCGCAAAGTGGAGCGTTCGCGATCCTCAATCCGCCGGTGGGGTAAAATCCACGCCGGTCGATTACAAGAGGGCGGCGGAGACGTATGCGTCGTCCGTCCGGCGCGCGATGGCGTTGCTGGAAGGCCGTCCCGTCGAATGATGGCGGTGGAAATAGGGAATGGAAAACAGCAAATGGAAAATGGAGGACCGCAAATCGATCATGCCGCGCCGAAACCGGTCGCCACATTTGCCCTGTTTCTTTCCTGGACTCGTTCTGCGCGCGTGCTCATTTTCTTTCTCGCCGCGGCGAGCATCTGGTGTTTGCTCAGTGAGTTTTATGGTTTGTGTTCCATGCGCACGTTCACGTTCTGGATTTTAATTCCCGCCACCATTGCGATCATTGCCATTGCCGCCTGTGACCGTGTTGCAGGCGATCGGCGGCTCTGGACAAATGTGATGCTCGGCTCGTTTGCCGGATTTATCGCCGCTGTCGCATACGATGTATTCCGCCTCCCTTTCGTCATCGCGGCGGCGAATCACGCAGGTCCGCCATGGCTGCGGCTGCCGCTGTATAAGGTATTCCCCCGCTTTGGCGCGATGATTTTGGGTCAGCCGTTTGCCGCCGCGCAGATGGATTCGCAATTCACCCTCGCGGCCCACGTCGTCGGGTGGGCTTATCATCTTTCCAATGGCGTCACCTTCGGCATTATGTACATCGCCATGCTTGGCGATCCTCGGAATAAATCCTGGTGGTGGGGCGTCCTGATGGCCGTCGGGTTGGAACTGTTCATGCTCGCCACGCCGTATACGAATTTCTTCGGCATCGGTTTAACAGGTGCTTTCGTTGCGGCGACCCTGACGGCTCATCTGATCTTCGGAGCGGTGATGGGCGGCATTGTCCTGCGTTTTTCAAAGTCGATGGATGTACCGGAGCGCCATCAACGCCACGATTAAGCGAAAACTACTCTGATTTTTTACCGGTCCCTGAGCCTGAGCAAACCGATGCACAACCCCCGCGACTCACGGACTTCTCCACTCGACCGTCCAAGTCCGACGCTCGACTACGGCACACTGCAACCTCCGGCTTATCGTCGCGCCGATTACAGTTCTTTCCTCACCGCCGCCCCGGCGGCGATCATTGCGATCATCTGCTGCGCCATGCCGCTCACGTGGATGCTTGGGGCGATGATCGCCAATCCGGTCGTGCGATCGGAGCTTCGGATGACCAGCTTCCGGGCCGCGCTGCTTGAACGCACCATCGGCTATAACGGCGCTGCCGCGATCATCGCGACCCTCATGGGGCTGCCTGCAGGCTTTGTTCTGGGCCGCGGGCGAGGGATTCTCGCGCGGCTTCTCTGGATCATCCTTCCCGCCGCGCTGCTCATGCCTTCGCTTAGTTATGCGTATGGCTGGAGCCAGTTTGTCCATATTTTGCAAGGCTGGACGTACAGCATCTCCAGCCGGCTGCTCGGCTCGGATCGCGTCATTCGGCTGATCGTTCGCCCTGGCGGGTGGTTCGACACGTTCCGCTGCATCTGGTCGTTGGCCGCGTGGCTTTGGGCTGTGCCGGCGGGGCTGGTGGGGCTGGCGCTGCGTCGGCTCGACACCAATATTCAGCAGCAGGCAGTTCTCGATGGGGCGTTATATCGTGTGACGTTTCGCCAACTGATCGGGCCGATCATTGCCTCGCTCGCGGTCGTCACCGTATTGGCGACGCAGGAATTTGCCGTTTATGAACCCACCGGCATCAGCGTGGTCGCAACTGAAGTCCGCATGGTGTTCGATACCGGCGCGATGAGTTCCCCCGACAATTCTATCGCCGGAACGATCTCACAAGGCAGCGGCAAAAATCTTTCCCCCGACCAGCCCGCCCGGGCGGCGGCGGCGGTGGCGACGGCCCTTCCTCTGCTGGTCATCACGATCGCTTTGGCCGCCGTCGCCGCCTGGGGAGCCGGCCGCGCATCGGCGGCCGAGGCGCTTTCGGTCGGCCCCTGGCCAAAAATTCTCAATGCGCCCCTGTGGGCGGGTATCCTTTCGGTTGTGCTGGTTCTGCTGAACATCGGTGTGCCGGTCTGGTCGCTCGTGCATTCGCTGCGCGTGCCGTTTTCCATTTCCAACATGTGGGCGGAGTTTGGCCCGCAGGTGCAGGGCGCGATCCTCGTCGCGGCCATCGCCACTGCCGCCGCCGCTATTGCCGCCTTCTCATCTGCCGCCAGTTGGACGCCCGGACTGATAGCGCTCGGTGGCGCAAGTTTTCTGGTTGGCGGGCAACTCCTGGCGATCGCGCTCATTCGCATCTACAACCGCTCATGGCTCGACTGGGCGTACAATTCCTTTCCCGTCCCCGTCATTGCCTATGTCGGTCGCTTCGGCTGGCTGGCGCTGGCCGGCGGTCGCGCCACATGGAGCCGCCCGTGGAAAGAACTCCGTGACATGGCCTCCGTTGATGGCGCATCCAACTTCCGAACGGCGCGCTCGATCATCTGGCCGCTCGCCTGGCCCATGCTGGCGGCGGGCGGGCTGCTCGTTGGCGCGCTCTCCCTCACCGAAGTCCCCGCCACCGTTTTGCTCTTCCCCCAAAACCCGCAAGTGCTCACACCGACGCTGATGACCTGGGTCCACATGGCGCGGTTTGATCCGATGATCGAAGCCTCGCTGTTAATGATGCTCGCCGTTCTCATCCCGGCGGCGGCCTCGCTCACGCTGGTGTGGCTCGGCGTCGCAGGGACCAATGGAAAATGGAAAATGGTCAACGGCAAATGGAACACCGGAGCGGCCGCACGCGCTGTCGTCTTCATATCTGCCATTTGCCTTTTGCCTTTTGTCCTGTCCACCGGATGTTCCCGCTCCAGCACGCCGGACCAAATCTGGTGTGACACCGGCACCGGCCCGGGACAGGTTGTTTATCCGCGCGGCCTTGCCTATTCGGCGAAGGACGACACGATTTTTGTCGTCGATCGCATGGCCCGCATTCAGCAGCTTGACCGATCGGGTCACTTCCTCAACGCCTGGAACATGCCGCAGAAGCAGATGGGGAAACCGGTTGGGCTGACCGTGGGGCCCGACGGCAACATTTACGTTCCCGATACGCATTATTCGCGCATCATTGTCTATTCCCATGACGGCCACGAAATTCGCCGCTGGGGCAGCGTAGGCGAGGCGGACGGACAATTCACTTATCCCACTGACGTGGAGTTTGATTCCAAGGGGCGCATCTTCGTTGCCGAATATGGCGACAACGACCGCATCCAGGTCTTCGATCAGCAGGGGAACTTCCTCTACAAGTTCGGAAAATTCGGCCGCGGCCCCGGCGAATTTTCCCGCCCTCAGGACATGGTCATCGATCGCGACACCATTTACCTCACCGATGCCTGCAACCACCGCATCGATGTCTTCAAAACCGACGGCACGTGGGTCCGGAACTTTGGCACCTGCGGCTCAGACCTTGGTCAATTCCGCTTCCCCTACGGCCTGGACATGGACAGGGAAGGCCGCCTCATTGTCAGCGAATTTGGCAACAACCGCGTGCAAATGGTCAATAAAGAAACCGGCAAAGGCCTGAAAATATGGGGCCATGCCGGCCGCGACCCGGGCCAACTGGCCTATCCCTGGGGCGTCATCGTCGATAACCATGACCGGGTTGTAGCCGTCGACGGGGGAAACAATCGCCTGCAGGTTTTTGAGTTTTAAAGCGATGGTTGGCCATGGAGAAGAAACATCAGAGAGGAGCGGGCCATAGAAAAATTAGTCCCACTATCTGAAGCCCAGCTTCTAACTTATCTTAAGCTCAGCGGACATTGCGTCGAACTCCTGATCAACTTCAACGTTCCCATGTTCAAAGACGGAATCGTTCGACGGGTTGTGTAAACAAGATTTCTTTCTTCGTGCTCCGTGGTAATGCCACACGTGATTGCTCCAATTCCCAACCTCGCGTTCGTCGCTCCAATTCACCTGGAGTATTTCTCCGGTTGGATCGCGCTGGCGTTGCTGGCCGCGCTTGGGTTTCCGATTCTCCTCCTAGGCGTGCGCTCTCTCGCGGGGCTTGGTCCTGTGCGGAAATGGGTCGCGATCTCCATCCGCCTGCTCGTCCTGCTGCTGATGATTCTCATCCTGGGAGGCATTCGATATCAGCGGCAATCGCACGATCTGGAAGTGATGGTGCTGCGTGACATCAGCCAGTCCACCAGCAACGTGCAGGATTATCCGGGGCAAACGCTTCAATCTTCGCTGGATGATTACCTTCGGTCTGTCTCAGATAAAGAGAAGCCAGCGGATGACAAGATTGGCGAGATCAGCTTTCAGAACAATGCATTGATCGATGCGCTCCCGAACACGCATCTTTCGCTTGAATCGGGTTCGATTCGTGATGCGGGTTCGGGCACCGATCCTGCTGCCGCGATTCAGCTTGGGCTGGCGACGCTGCGCAAAGATGCGATGCACCGGATGCTTTTGATCTGGGATGGGAACAAGACGCAAGGCGACCTGGACGCCGCCGTCTCCGACGCCGCGGCTCAGCATATTCCGATCGATGTCATGCCGCTGCATTACGATGTGCAGCATGAAGTGTTAATGGACAAATTTGTCGCGCCCACGTGGAAGCGCGAGAATGAACCGTTCACGCTCGATGTTTTTCTCAAGTCGACCAATACATTCCCCGTCACGGGCAAGCTGACGGTGCTGCACCAGGGCGTGCCGATGGATCTGGACCCCGCCACTGAAGGCGTGCAGCCGACGATGGGCGTGACGCTTACGCCCGCGGCCGATTCGGCGCATCCTTCTGTCACGCACGTCGGCATTCGCGTTCCGCCGCTCGGCAGCCGCGGCGTGCATCAATTTCATGCCTCCTTTGAAGCCGACGAACCTGACGCCTCCGTCAGTGTCGAAGTTTCCAACAGCGCCAAAGCCCTGCCCGGCAAAAAACCAGGCAATCAAATCAAATCCAACAGCGTCGATACTCTGACCAGCAACGATGCCGGCGATGCCTTCACGTTTGTCCAGGGAAAAGGACAGATCCTTTATGTCGATAATGTCCCCGATGGCCGCGGCGAAACGCTCCGCAAAACGTTGAATGAAGAAGGCATCGAAGTCACATCGGAAAATCACATCACCCCGGACCAATTTCCCACGTCGCTCATCAGCCTGGAAAACTATGACGCCGTGATTCTCGCCAATGTTTCCTACGGTCCCGGCGGTCTCAGCGAGGAGCAGCAGAAAAATCTTGCCACCTACGTTCACGATATGGGCGGCGGGCTCGTCATGATCGGCGGGCCGGAAACCTTCGGCGCGGGAGGCTGGCAGGGCCGCAAGCTGGAAGAAGTGCTCCCCGTCAACATGGACATCCCCGCCCAGCGGCAGATTCCCAAGGGTGCGCTGGTGATGGTCATGCACGCCTGCGAATTCCCCGATGGCAATTATTACGGCCAGCAGTGCTGCATCAAAGCCATCGAAACGCTCAGCGCCATGGACGAAGTCGGCATCGTCAGCTTCAGTTGGAACGGCGGCGGCAGCATGTGGGATTTCCCGCTGGCCGCCAAAGGCGATGGTTCCAAACCGATTAAGGCAGCCAAGGCGATGAACGTCGGCGACATGCCCGACTTTGAAGACGCCATGAATGTCGCGCTGAATGGTTCCGGAGGGAACAAAGGGATCAAAGACAGCGACGCAAAGCAGAAGCACGTGATCGTCATCAGCGATGGCGATCCCCAATCCCCCAGCCCCGCGCTGATCAAAGCGTACAATGACGCCAAGGTCACTGTCAGCACAGTCAGCGTCTACCCGCACAATGGCGACGCCACCGGCCTGCCGCCTACGATGAAAGATATTGCCGCCCAATTGCACGGCAAAGCCTACGGCCCGATTAACGCCAATCCGAATCAGCTCCCGCAGATTTTCGTGAAGGAAGCGACGGTAGTCCGCCGCAGTTTGATTACGGAAGACAACAACGGCATTAAGCTTCTTCGCACTCCCAGCAGCAGCGACATGATCAAAGGCATTGGCGAGTTCCAGCCGGTCAAAGGGATGGTCCTCACCAGCCGCAAGAATAATCCGCAGATCGAAATCCCGATCGTCGCAGGGAAAAATAACGATCCCGTTCTCGCCCATTGGCAGACAGGCCTTGGCCGCGCGGCGGTCTATACTTCGGATGCCAACAATCAGTGGGGCGCCTGGTGGGTAGGTTCGCCCGACTACAACAAGCTTTGGGCCCAGATCGTCCGCGGTGTTGCCCGCCCGCCGATGTCCACGCTGTTTGACATTGCCACCACGCAGTCTGGCGACAAAGGCCACATCCGCGTTGAAGCCCTGAATAAAGACAGCGGCTTCCAGAACTTCTTGAATATTGCCGGTAAAGTCGCCGGCCCTGATCCAAACAAACCACCGCTCGATGTCCGTCTCGTCCAGACCGGCCCGGGCATTTATGAGGGCACGTTCGACACGCCCGAGCCCGGCACTTATGTCGCCGCCATGGAATACACCGGCGCCGGCGGTGAAAAAGGAATGCTGCTCAGCGGTGTCGCGATGAATAATTCTCCCGAGCTGCGCGACCTCCAGAGCAACGATGCCGTGCTGAAAGACATTGCCGAGCGGACGGGCGGCCGCGTCCTGCCCCCGTTCGACGTCGCCGCCGCCGATCTGTTCAACCACGAAGGTCTCCCGCCGGCTATCAGCCCCATGCCGATGTGGGATATCCTGATCCCCGTCCTGATCGCGCTGATCCTGATCGACGTGGCGACGCGAAGAATCGCCTGGGACTGGATCGCCATGAAGCGCTACGCCGCCACGGCGACGGGCGCGATCCGCTCCTTCACGACAACCAGAAAAGTAGAAACCCGCCAGAGCGTCGATGCACTGAAGCGAATCCGCGAAGAAGGAGCTGCCGCCTCCCAAACCCCAGCCAATGCGCCGGGCGCCGCCGCGGCCCGTCCCAACCCCAAAGCCAAATTCGAACCTGCCCAAACCGCCACCACTGTCGAAGGCGACATCACCAAGGTAGTCGGCGGCGCAACCGACAAACCCGTTCCGCCGCCCCCCAAAAAGATCCAGCCCAAGGGCGCCCAGCCCGAAGGCGGCATGAGCAGCCTGATGGAAGCCAAACGAAGAGCCCAGCAAAAAATCAAAGAAAAAGAACAAGGAGAGTGAGTGGAGCCGCTAAAATTCTCGAACGAGAAAAAACTGCGGAAACAACGGCTTAACCTTTATTCGATCTATACCAAACCGAGAAACGCATGACCCAACAAAGCATCCCCGGCGTAGACCCCCAGATCCAGGCGCTTACCGATCAGTTTCGCCACGACTACCGAGCCGTCCAATCCGAAATCGGCAAGGCGATTGTCGGTCATGAAGAGATCGTCGACGGCGTCCTCACCTGCCTCTTCGTCGGTGGTCACGCACTACTTGAAGGCGTCCCCGGCCTGGGCAAAACCGCGCTCATCCGCTCACTCGCACAGGCCTTGAACCTGAAATTCAACCGCATCCAGTTCACGCCGGACCTGATGCCCGCCGACGTGATCGGCACCAACATCATCATGGAAAATGCGCAGGGCCTCAAAGCCTTCCAGTTCATGCACGGCCCCATTTTCTCGCAGATCGTCCTCGCTGACGAAATCAACCGCGCCACACCCAAGACCCAAAGCGCCCTCCTTGAAGCCATGCAGGAAAAACAGGTCACCGCCGGCGGTGAAATCCGCCAACTCGATCTTCCTTTCTTTGTCATGGCGACGCAGAACCCGCTGGAACAGGAAGGCACCTATCCGCTCCCCGAAGCCCAGCTCGACCGCTTCTTCTATAAGCTCCTGGTCCAGTATTCCGGCCGAGCCGAGCTCAAGCAGATCCTTGACCGCACGACTACCAACTATAAAGACGACCCCCAGCCCGTCCTCGACGGCCCGCGTATCATGCAGCATCAGAACCTCATCAAGCGCGTCGTGATCGCCCCGCATGTCCAGGATTACGCCATTCGCTGCACGCTCGCGACCCATCCGCAGGGCGTCTATGCGATCCCCATGGTCAACCAGTTCCTTAGAGTTGGCGCCAGCCCCCGAGCCGCGCAGGCGATCACGCTGGCGAGCAAAGTGCGCGCACTTTTGGATGGCCGCTTCCATGTCAGCTTCAAGGACATCAAGGAAGTCGTGATTCCCGCGATGCGCCACCGCGTCATCCTTAATTTCGAAGGCGAAGCCGAGGGCATCACCACCGACATGGTGCTGGAAAAAGTGATCAACGAGACTCCGACCGCGATCGAAGGCGAGACCACCGCTCCCGCAGCCGCCGGTCGGCGGTAGGGCGGCCAAGGCCTGCCAAAACTTGGAATCAGATCCATGATGCAGGTTTTCTCCACCGTCTTTGCGACCGCCGTGCTCATCGGCCTGTTTGGAATTCTTCTCTTGGTCCTGCCGATCATCCGGCGAATGTTGAAGATATCTTCGGACGCCGATTCGGAAGACGAAGACACCGAAACCTGCGATCATTGCGGTTATGATGTCCGCGGCGGGTTCCTGCTCTGCCCCGAGTGCGGCCAGCCCACACACGTGGCAAAACGCCGCCGCATCGCCCGGCTTCAAAATGACTGGCCCGCGGAAACAATTTCGCCAAGGCGCTCGCACCCGGATGAGGAAAATGTGATCGTCCACGAAACCAGCGACAGTATGCTCGCTTCACTCCTGCAACAGCAGTTACAGGCGCGTGGCGTAGCCTGCCGGCTCGAACCGCCCCACGCCGCAAGCTTTTGGCCGCAGGGCGCGCGCTCCTGCTACCTCATCGTTTGGTCTGCCGACCTGGACCGCGCCAAACTCCTGCTCGGCAAGCTCCTTGATCTCGGTTTGACGCCCGCCCAGCCGGGCAACGCACCAAAGCCTGAAACATTAGAGAAAATCCCATGCGCTTAAAACTGCTTCTTCTTTCCCTCGCCATCATCGCCGGGTGTGCTCCCTCCCACCGCGACACTCGCCCCGCGGACATCCGAACGATGGACGACGCCGCCAAGCGAGAAATGAACCGCAACTGCTTCTCGGCGCCCACTCCCGCGACGATGCCGGCTACGGTGCCCACCAGCGCGCCTTCGGACATTCCATCGCCATCACCAACCACTGAACCAACATCCACTCAACCCGTCACCTGAAATGTGCGCACAGCTAAAGCAGAATCACAGAAAGGTCCTCATGAAACGCCTGGCCATTCCGTTCGCCTGCCTGATTGCCTCGCTGCCGCATGCGTCCATCGCCGGCGAAGCCAAGGTGGAGCAAGTCACCGTTACCGAGCCGACCGGGCAGGTCGCTCAGCGCATCACCTTTCACGCCGACCGCGTGACGATGGAACAGGGGATCGAGCAGTTTACCAAAGCCAGTGGCCTGCCCCTCGCGATCAACGTCTCCACATTTTCCAACCGCGCTGAATCCGTCCCCGCGCCGATCATGTATTACGACATCAACATCCAGGATGAACCGGTGGAAAAAGCGCTCGATCACCTCGCGCGCACGCTCAACGTGCGCATCGAGCCCAACTCCAACGACAACTCCACCTCGCTTCAGGTTCAAGGTTACAACCCCGCGGGTTACATGAACCAGGGCCGCCCTCTCGGCGACGGCACGCTGAAGATTTCCCCCTCATACATCTCCAGGCGTGCCAGTCTTCCGGTCACCGCAAAAAACCCGCCAACACTGGATATTGACTTCCAGGTTGAAGGCGGCAGCCGCCAACTCGCCATCAATTTCCCCAAAATCACCATCGAGCAGGCCGTTGACGAACAAGGCAGAAATTTAACGCCGATGAATAAAAACCAGCCGACTAATGGCGAAGGCCCCCAGCCGCTGGATCGGCTTAATGCAACATTTCGTTTTCGTTACCCGGATCCGCCTGCCAAGCGCATCACCATCCTCAAGGGCGTTGCGGAATATCAGATTCCCGCCACGAACACCCGCGTTACATTCACGGGCCTCACCGACGGCAAACCAATCAAGACGCAGGTCAACGGAATGGACATGGAACTCGCCGCACCTACAAAGTCCGGCGATAATTGGGAGATCAACCTCAAGGTGCATCGTCCTGCAACTATCCCCAAACAGGCATGGCCGCAGCGCGAGTCCATGCTTTTCGGCTCTTTTCGCGCAAGCAAAATCACCACCGCCGCAGGAGTCGTCATGGAATATCGAGGCGGCGGGGGTGGCGGAGGCGACACCCCAACCTTCCAACTTTATGCCGCCAGCCCCAACACCTCACCGGATAAGGCCACCGACGGCCCGAGTACACTCGTTTGGGAAATGCCTGCCGAGACCGCTTCGCTTCGTCTGCCCTTCCAGGCCGCGGACATTGCCGTCCCTTGATCTTCAGGAGAACCATGCTGCACCTGACCCAATCATTCCTCATCGCCGCCGCACTGGTGTGTGCTGGTGCGAACTGCGCCATCGCCGCCGATGAGGCTCCGCCGGCCTCCTTACCTGTCGCTGACGCAGCCCTTCCCGCCTCACAGCCTACCTCGCGCCCAGCTCCCAAACCCACTCTCGTCACTGTCGATCTCGACGCCACCACTGCCCCCAAGGCAATGGCCGAGCTCGCACGATTGACCGGCATCACGTTCAGGTTTGTGAATCGCCAGTCAACCAAAAAATTCGATCTTCACGCACACGACCGCCCCCTGCTTGAAGTCATCGCCGACATCTGCCGCCAAGGCGGCGTCGCTCCCGTCGGCTATTACGGCGACACCGGCCTTTTCCTCGAATCCAAAACGCCTCTCGTCATCCTTGCACCTACCGAACTCACGCTGGCTGTCATCGATTCGGTCAGTTCCGATACCCGCCTCCAGGTCGGCTCATCCGCGGAGCCGGCGCGCACCTGCTCAATGCAAATCGCCTTCATCCCCGATCCCGCCAGCGGCATCAGTTGCGTCGCCTACGGCCTCGACATCGATCACCTGCGCGGCGACGACGGCACGATCTATCCCATTCACGATAACAATTCCTGGAACATTCCCGAACCTCGCATGGACGGCATGCACTGTTGGAATGTCCAGGCCAACTTTAATCTCCCCAAGCCGCTCGCCAAGGTCAGCATCTCCGGCGTCATCCGCGTCTATGTCCCGGAAGACTTCACCGAAATCAACGTGGATGACCTGACCACCCCTGATAAATCCGTCGGCGACGCCGATCTCAAATGCACTGTCGCCCACGCTGAAGGAAATACGCGCGGCCCCGCCGTCTGGCTCACGCTCGATGGAACGAACCTGCATGGCAATGCCGCCTATCGGACCGCCCAGTTCCTCCGCTCCGGCGCAATCACCGCCACCGATGACGAGCAACGCCCGTTGCCTGTGGCCATCAACGCCAACCCCTCCGACTCCAGCGTCAAGATTGAACTGCGTCCTAAAAAAGCCAATGACTGGAAAGAAGGCGGCCCTGCGGCCATCAAAATCCGCCTCCCTAAATCCGCCCATCAAATCGAAATTCCACTCGAAATCCCCGATTTGACAATCCCCTGAAAACCCGAAATACCGAATATCCGCTCCATGGCCAGATACGAAATTCCCAAAAACCTCGGTCGTGTCCGCGTCGCCATGTTCCTCGGCGGCAAGTTCGCCGTCTGGAACGGCAAAACCGGCAAAGACGAATTCCGCATCCTCTGCCGCGACCGCAAGCAAGCGATCGAAGTAGCGGGTAAGATCAACTGCAAGGAACACGACGGCGCGATCGAAGTGTTGGGATGAACGCCTTTCCAGGAGAGTCCGATGACTGTTGATCGTTGCCACCGCCCGTGTCCTCGGCTGGGAATTGCTCACGGCTGACGCGAAGATCATTGGATACAACGGCGTTGCTGTTGCCGGGCCACAATCATGACCCAAATCGCCTCCCCCCAAAAACCTCGCCAATCCCTGCTGCTCTCCCCCGAGTTCATGGCTCGCCTCGACCAGCTCGACATCATGAGCCGCAAGCTCCTCGCCGGAAAGATGAAAGGCGAGCGCCGCTCCAAGCGCCGCGGCCAGTCCGTCGAGTTCGCCGACTACCGCAACTACGTCATCGGCGACGATCTTCGCTTCATCGACTGGAATATCTACGCCCGCCTTGAAAAGCTCTTCCTCAAGCTCTTCCTCGAAGAAGAAGACCTTTCCCTCTACATCTTGTGCGATGTCAGTAAAAGCTGCGACTTTGGCAATCCGAATAAAGCCTACTACATCAAGCAGGTTGCCGCCGCCCTGGGTTACATCGGCCTGGTAAATTACAACCGCGTCACCATCGCGGCGATGAACAACACCGTCGTCGCTGACACCGGGGCACTTCGCGGCCGCACCAAGGTCAACCAGATGATCGACTTCATCACCAAGCTCGCCGCCGACGGACCGAGCGATCTCGCCGCATCCTGCAAGCGATTTGCGATGGCCAATCGCCGCAAAGGCGTTTGTGTGGTGCTCTCCGATTTCTTCGACAAAGGCGGCTACGAAAACGGCCTCCGCTACGTCGCCGGCGGCAACTATGATCTTTTCTGCGTCCAAACCCTCAGCCCCCAGGAAATCGATCCCGACCTGCAAGGCGACCTGAAACTGAAGGACATTGAAGACGACGATGAAGCCGAAGTGAGCATCACTCAGCCGCTCATCAAGCAATACAAGGCCAATCTGAATGCGTATTGCCTGTCGCTGAAGGATTACATTACCCGCCGCGGCGGGACATATTTGTTCACCAGCACGGCCGTGCCGTTTGATACGCTGGTGTTGAATTATCTTCGCGAGCGTGGGTTGCTGGGATAATTATATGGCTTGGTTCCCTCATTTCCTCTCCCCCCTTTCCGCCATCATCACAGCGGCCATTGCCGCCCCGTTGTTGCTGGTTTTGTATTTCCTCAAACTCCGGCGTCGCGAGATGCCTGTTTCTTCGACGTTCCTCTGGAAGAAAGCCGTCCAGGATTTGCAGGTGAACGCGCCCTTTCAGCGTCTGCGTAAAAACCTTCTGCTCTTTCTGCAGATGCTGCTTCTGCTGCTGCTTGCGCTGGCGCTGTCGCGGCCAGTCGCCAATTACACGCCTGGCGCCGGCAAGCTCTCGGTTGTCCTGATCGATCGCTCGGCTTCCATGAACGCTGCCGATCAGCCCGGTGGCAAGACGCGCCTGGATGAAGCCAAACGACGCGCTAAGGATCTCGTCTCCGGCCTCGAACGCAACGGCCAGGCCACCATCATCGCCTTCGATGACACGCCGGAGATCATGCAAACCTTCACCGGCGATGCCCAGGCGCTGCGCACAGCCATCGACCGCATCCAACCCACTGACCGCAAATCTCGCCTGAAGATGGCCTTCCAATTGGCCGATGCACAGGCTTCCTACATCCCCGAACAAAACCGCGCCAACGTGCAGCCCGATGTGCGGCTATATTCCGACGGTCGCGTGCTCGATGCCAAAGACCTTCTCCTTCACGGCGACCTGAAATACGAAAAAATCGGCTCCGACACCGCCGGCAATATCGGCATCGTCGCCCTCGATGCCAAACGCAACTACGAACAACCCACCCAGGTGCAGGTTTTCGCCCGCCTCGCCAATTTTGGCGTCAAGCCGGTGAACTCCGACGTGCAGCTCACGGTGGACGGCAATCTTCGCAGCATCGCCGCCGTGTCGCTCGCCCCGGATCGCTGGAGCGATTTGAACTGGCTCAAGGATCACCCCGGCGAAAAGGAGGACTCCTACGCGGCCAAGGACAGCGTCGAGTTCACCATCGATATGCCCACGGCCGGTGTGATCAAGGTCGAGCAGATGAACAAAAACGACGACATGCTCGCCGCCGACGACGCCGCCGAAGTGGTGGTCCCGCCGGCTAAATCGCTCTCTGTTCTCCTGGTCACCAGCGACAACTATTACCTTGAGCGCGCCATCATGGAGAGCATGAACCTCAAGGACCCAAAGAAGATGCTGCCCGAGGAGTACGAGCAAAAGCAGCCCAAACCGAGCGACTTCGATGTCATTATCTTCGACCGCTATTACCCCCAGTGGCTCCCCGAGGCGGGCAACTTCATCTACTTCGGTTGCGCCCCCGTTGCCGGCAAGCTGTCGGTGGCCAGGGAAAACGAAAAATATCTCCAGCTTGATGACTCCGGCGTCCTCGACTGGCAGCGCGATCATCCCATCCTGCGGCATCTCAATCTGTCCAAGGTCTACGCCGCCCACATGCTCAAGCTCAATCTCCCGCCCGAAGCGCAAACGCTCGTCGATGGCATGAAAGGCCCGATGGTCGTCCTGAACCGCGAAGCCGCCAAAACCAACCTGGTCATTGCGTTCGATCTGCTCGACAGCAACTGGCCGCTGAAGCTCAGCTTCCCGATCTTCCTCCATAACGCATTGCAATATCTCGCCCTCGGCTCAGACATGAACGTCCGCCCCAGCTTCGAACCTGGCGCAACGCCCAGAATCCCAAGAGCCAGCCTGGAAAAGCTCGGCCCGGGAATTAAATCCATCCGCCTCAATGGCCCCAGCGGCTCCCGAGAAATCCCCATCTCCTCTACCGGCGACTTCACCTTGCCCGCGCTCGATCGCGTCGGCCTCTACAAAACCGATCCCCCCGTCCCCCAATTCGAACAAGTCGCGGTCAATCTGCTCGACGACAACGAAAGCAACCTGATACCCAGCGACACTCCCCCCGGCAACGTCGGCGCCGCCCTCGCCACCGCGTCCGGCAAATCGCGGCTCGAACTCTGGTGGTGGATCATTGCCTGCGCCGCCATGCCCCTGCTTCTCATCGAATGGTGGGTCTACACCAGACGGGTGCATCTGTAATTGCCGTATTCACCGCTCCGCCATCGCCTTTGAGCGCGCCGCGAAGCTTCTTCAACACCGTAGTTGGCTCTCCCATCTGCGATTAACCATAATTATCCATCGCTTGACAACCCGCGTGTCCCGAATAAAGTTTGTCCCCTCGCGCCATTAGCTCAATTGGCAGAGCAGCTGACTCTTAATCAGCGGGTTGTAGGTTCAAGTCCTACATGGCGCATTCAAACCCAAACCCTTGCAATCGCAAGGGTTTTTTATTTCCACGCTTGCTCGCATTCCTGCGTATGAATCCATTTGATATCCGCCGTGTCCGAAATCGGTGTCAAATGATTCGCTGGGCGGGTGAAAAATATTTCCCAATGCAGTTCCTGAATTCGGTGAGAAAAATGGAAAGCATTCAGGGAACGTGCTTTGCATCGTCGATCTTCACCCCGTTTCTTCCTCTTTGGCTGTTACATTTTTTACGGTTTCAATTGCACAGATAATTTCAATCTCATCAAGATCGCTTGCGTTAAAAAAAACGGCGGGGAACTGCGCTGCCCCTGTCTATTATTGCGGCACTGCAAAAAACATCATGATTCCGGCAGGTCACGTCCGATAACTGTATTAGTGTCGTAAATGAGTTGATCGGATCGACCTTTTAATGGCGGGATTTATGTCGCACGTGTTGCTTGTGGATCATCAAGGGGATGTTTGTAAGAGTCTGGCCAGCGCGCTCTTAAGAATGGGGCACGTCGCCACTTATGTTTCGAGCGGGGCGGCGGCGATTGATCTGCTTTCCAAGAGGCGGGTGGATCTGGTGGTGGTCGATCTGATGATGCCGGGGATGGACGGATGGCAGGTTCTCAAATGGGTTCAGGCGGCGGGACACACAGACCTGCCGGTGATCGTTCATGGCTCGGAGGCGGATTCTCCCATGCTCTCTTTATCGCACGATCTGGGCGCGGCAGGGCACCTGCCGGCGGATTGCTGCTTTGATGATATTCGTGCAGTCGCAGAAAAGTATTTGAGTGAGCGGTTGAAGCGGGCAGCCTGAAGGAGTGGGTGCCTCTAGAATTCAAATTTGCTGCCAGTCAGGCGCTTGTCGATTTCGGTGAGAACGCGGTTTTCTTCGGCTTCGGTTTTGGCGATGAAGGTGACGCTGAACCGCACATACGCGCCGGCGTCGTCCCAGGGGACCGTGCTGATCAGTTTTTCGGTAATCATCCATTGGCTGAAGTGTTCAGCTTTTTCGAAGCTGACGCGCGGGCTGTCTTTGAAGGCGGCGGACTTGGGGGCTTTTACGTAGAGAAAAAATGAGCCGCGGGGTTTGCGGGCGTTTAGGCCGTGGCGGTTCAGAACCGTTACAAGTCCATCCATTCTCCGGGAATATTTGGCGGCGATTTTTTGCGTGATTTCGGGGTGATCGAGTGAATAGGCGCAGGCTTCCTGGATCGCCAGGAACTGGCCGGAATCGGTGTTGTCTTTCACGTCGGCATAAGCCTTCACAATCAGCGGGTTGCCGGCGACGAAGCCGAGGCGCCAGCCGGTCATGTTGAAGCCTTTGCTCATAGAATGCAGCTCGACGCCGACGTCCATCGCGCCGGGAGTGGCGAGGAAGGAGAGGGGCTTGCCGTCAAACACGAGCGCGGCGTAGGCGGCGTCGTGGATCACGATCAGGTTGTGCTTTTTGGCGAAGGCCACCACTTCAGCGAAGAACTGCGGTGTGGCCGACGCGCCGGTGGGGTTGTTGGGGTAATTGATCACCAGCGTTTTGGCGCGGGCGAGTTTGTCGGCGGGGATGCTGGATAAGTCTGGGAGGAACTGGTTTTTTTCGAGGAGGGGGAGGTTGAATACTTCTCCGCCGAGGTATTTGGAATGGGTGCCGAAGACGGGATAACCGGGGGTGGTCATCAAGGCGATGTCGCCGGGATTGATGAAGCATGCCGGCAGGATGGAGAGGGCGGCCTTGGAACCGATGGAGTGGATGATCTGATCGGCGGGTTTGGGGATGTCTACACCACAGACATTCTTGAGCCAGCGGGCAGCGGCATCCTGGTATAGTCCGGCGCCGTTGTCGGCATATCCGCGGTTGTCGGCCTTTGAGGCGGCGACCGTAAGGGCGCTGATGGATTCGGGGAAGGCCATCTCGTCGGGCTCGCCGACGCCCATGTCGATCAGTTCTGCGCCGGGGTTGGCGGCGAGGGCGGCGCGCTTGGCGCGTTTGATCTTTTCAAACTTGTAGATTTCGGTGCCCTTGCCGTAGGTCTTGCCGCCGATGCGCTCGGCGAACAGGTTTTGGATGTAGGATTCGGACATAGGTGGATGAGAGGTTGCGGGTAAAAGTTGAAACCGCTGAACGGGACAGCGGAGATGGGGCATTGTATGAGCGCAGGGCGAGGCGACAAGGCGGGTTATTAAAAATCGGGGCCCTGGGGGCGGCGGTTGTTCGATGGCAGGGACAATGCAGGAATGCGCCGGATCAGGCTGATTTGTACTGGCGGGGGGTTTGGCGGGGATTTATGATTGTTTCAACACCATGAGTTTACAACCGCCGCCAGGACAGGGACCGATTGATCCGCGAGGGGCATTTTCTCCACCACCGCCACCACTGGGGCAGGGTGGGATGGGGCCGGGGGAACCGCCGCGCGGATATCCGCCGGGAGGATTCCAGGGACCGATAATGCCGCCTGGGGGGTTTCCGCCTCCACCGCCGGGATGGTTTCCACCCCCTGCTCCGCGGCAGAGGAGTTTTGCGCGGGCGATTTTTACGACGCTGGCGACGACGGTGTTTGGGCTTTCGATTGCGCTGAACCTTTATCTGCTGGTGTTCAGCGGGATCATGTCTTCGCGCTCAACGCGAGAGGATGTGATTATTGACGGCGATCCGAAGGAAAAGATCGCGGTGGTGCCGATCGTCAATTCAATGATCCTTGAGGCGCAGGCAGAGCAGTTGAATCATCTGCTGGATACGGTGGAGAAAGACCCAGAGGTTAAAGCCCTGGTGATTAAGATTGATACTCCCGGCGGGGCGGTGACGGCGGCGGATGAGATGTATCATCGCATCGCGGTTTTTAAATCGCGGAAGCCGGGTATTCCGGTGGTGATTTCGATGGGGGGATTCGCCACCAGCGGGGGATATTATGCGGCGTGCGCGGGAGATTACATTTTTGCCCAGCCGACGACGATCACAGGCAATATTGGGGTGTTGCTGCCGCAATATAATCTGAGCAGGCTTGCGGACAAATGGGGCATTGAAGACGCGAGCATTCATTCAACCGGCGCGGATTACAAGACGGCAGGATCGTGGCTGCGGCCCCGGTCGCCGGAAGAGACGGCATATCTGACGGACCTGATTGATGCGGCGTTTGTGCAGTTTAAGACCGTAGTGAAAAATGGACGGGTGGGGAAGCTCACCCAATCGGTGGATCAGATCGCCAACGGAAAGGCGTATACCGCAGATGAGGCGGTGAAACTGGGACTGGTCGATACCATCGGATATCCGGCGGATGCGTATGCGTACGCGGCCCAGAAGGCGGGGCTGACGAGGATGCACGTGGTGAAGTTTGAAGAGCCACCGACCTTTGCGCAGCTTTTTTCATCGTCGGAATCGAAGTTTTCGCCCGCCAAGGCGAGCGGCGGGGTGCAGATCAATGGCGTTCAGGTGGACGCAGGCAAGCTGGAAGAACTGCTCAAACCCCAATTGCTTTATCTTTGGCAAGGGAATTGAACGGGGGCGGCGGTGACAGGCGCGTGAACAGCGCAAGATCAACAATCGCAGCTTTTAATAATAATACGAGGGTAAAGGCGGCTGAATACGATATAGCTTATGAGCCAGTTTTCTCAGGATTTTTAGAATGCCCGGCAACCCACCTTCGATTCATCGCCACGCATTCAGCCTGATCGCCTTTTGCGTTTTGTTTTTCACCTTTTCCGCCGGGGCTGCGACGCCGGAGCAGGTGGATGCGGCGATTGAGAAGGCCAAGGCCTATCTCTATACCCAGCAGAAGAACGACACTTGGGAAACGCGCCCCACTGCGCCGTCGGATGCGGAGAAAAAGAAGTCTGGATTCGCTTACAAAACAGATGGGGGGCAGTATGGGGGGCTAACTGCGCTGGCGACCTATGCGCTGGTTGCGGGCGGGGATTCGCCGCAGGATCCGCGGCTGACGCCGGCGATTAAATTTCTTTTGCGCACCGAAATCAAAGGCGTGTATGCGCTGGGGATGAAGTGCCAGCTTTATACCTTTCTGCCGCCAACACCGGAACTGCGGGCGAAGGCGCGTGAAGATGCGGCGGATTTGCGCGAGGCCGTGCAGGCGACGGGGGTGGCCAAGGGGTTTTACGATTACCTGGTCAATATCAACAACACCAAGCGGGTTGACCATAGCGTGAGCCAGTATGGTGTGCTGGGGATGTGGGCTTGCGAGCGGACGGGCATCGAAGTTTCGGGGTCTTACTGGTCGGCGGTTGAGAAGGCGTGGATCGACGATCAGGACCCGGTGACAGGCGGGTGGTCGTATCAGGAAAAGCCGAGCACGCGGTATCCGGTGACGGCGTCGATGACGGCCGCGGGTGTGGCGACGCTGTTTATCACGCAGGATTACCTGCATCCGGATGCGGGGGTGGTATGCCGGGGGAATATCATCAACGAAAACATTGACCACGGGCTGAAGTGGCTTGCAGATAATTTTCAGCAGGTGTTTTCAAACAGCGGGGTTCACGCGCCGTGGTATTCGCTGTATGGCATCGAGCGCATCGGCGTGGCCAGCGGGCTGAAATATTTTGGCTCGGTGAACTGGTATGACGTGGGGGCGGATTACCTGGTGAAGAAGCAGGCCGAGAACGGGTCGTGGGGAACGAGCGTGCCGGATACGTGTTTTGGCATTTTGTTTCTGTCTGCGCGGCCGAGCACCGGTGGTTTTGAATAAGCTGCAATATGACATCGGCGACAAGCCGGGCAACTGGAACCAGCGCCCGCGCGATGCGGCCAATGTGGTGCGCTATATTGCGCATCAAACCGAACGCGATTTAAACTGGCAGATCATGAGCCTCAAGGCGCCGATGCAGGAGCTGCATGATGCGCCGATCATCTATATTGCCGGCAATGAATCGCTGCAGTTTACGCCGGAAGAGGAAGCGAAGTTGAAACAGTTCTGCGAGGAGGGAGGGATCATTTTAGCCAATGCGGATTGTGCAACGGACGCGTTCGCGACAGCGTTTCGAAAGCTCGGGAACAAGCTTTTTCCGAATTATGAATTTCGCGAGCTGCCGGCGGACCATCCGATTTATACGAGCGAGCAGTATTTGCGATCGGGCTGGAAAGATCCGCCGAGCGTGCTGGCGCTGAGCAACGGCGTGCGGGAATTGATGCTGCTGATGCCGAATACCGATGCCGGCCGCGGGTGGCAGCAGGATGATATTGTGGATCGGCAGGCCACATTTCAGTTTGCGGATAATTTATTTCTCTACGCCGTCGACAAGCAGAACCTTCTGGAAAAGGGCAAGACCTATCTCATTCACCCGAATGAGAAAATCGAGCAAAGCCAGCGCATCAAGCTGGGGCGGCTGCAATATGACGGCAACTGGGATCCGGAACCGGCAGGCTGGAACCGCCTGGCGGCGATCCTGCATAACATGGGCACGCGGCTGGAAATTTTTCCGATCAAGCTTGGAGAGAATAAGCTGGGGAATGGACATGGAATCGGCGTGCATGTCGCTCATCTCACCGGCACCACGCGAATCAAACTGAACGCCGCCGGGCGTGATGAATTAAAGAAATTCGTTGAAGGCGGTGGGACTTTGATCGTGGATGCGGCGGGGGGATCCGGCGAGTTTGCGGACTCGGTCGAAGCGGAATTGAGCACGATCTTCGGCGCCGACGCGGCAGAGAAGCTTAAAGAGCCGCTGGCGCCGGATGATCCTGTGTTTAATCTACCGGGCGGGAAAATCGAAGACTTCAATTACCGGCCTTACACGCGGCGAATCCTGGGCACGACGCTGCGCGGGCCGCAGATCAAGGCGATTGAGATCAAAGACCGGGCGGTGGTGTATTACAGCCGCGAGGACCTGAGTGCGGGGCTCGTCGGCATGCCTATGGATGGGATCATCGGGTGCCAGCCTGATACGGCGACGGCGATCATGCGCAACCTGGTTCTGTTCGCGCGCTCGGTCCTAAGGCGACGGTCGGCGATGCGGCCCTGAGCGCTTCGGCGGCCACTCAACCGGATACGAACAATCCCACAGGCGATTCGAGCACTACCAAACCGACAAAGCAGAAAAGGACATCGCGACCTAAAACGCCCCGGAAACCCGCGACGCCGAAGAAGCCCAAACCCACCACTCAGCCGCAGTAAACATGCTCTTTGCGTCCAATACAAAGCCCCGCCTGACGCGCCAGCAGCAGCTTGCTTCCAAACCGATCCGCGTGGTCGATGGCGAACTGCTGGAATCAGCAGACGGCACTGCGCATCTGAAAGTGAAACTGGAACAGCGCCGACTGGCCGGGTTTCTTCTGCGTCTGCCGAAAGGGGCGACGAAAACATTCGAACTCGATCCGCTTGGGCTCTTTGTGTGGCAACAATGCGACGGCAAAAACAGCCTTCAGCAAATCGCCCGCAAGCTGGCGAAAAAATACAACA
This sequence comes from uncultured Phycisphaerales bacterium, assembly GCA_963704405.1. GTDB lineage: Bacteria > Planctomycetota > Phycisphaerae > Tepidisphaerales > Tepidisphaeraceae > MFD01213-c1. Next base: position 4,615,195 of record OY969903.1, on the reverse strand, counting down.
TCTCCGAAAGAGAATCGCAGGTTGCGACAGAGAAGTTTCTGGAGACGCTGACGAAGAAAGGGCTTATTGGTTTTCCGATCGCCAAGCTGAAATGAGGAGGTTGCCGGCGAAAACTGGCAAATGGCGATGGATGCGTTTACGGGCGTCGGATGGATCGAGCGGGGAAATTCCGATGTTGTCGATCGCATGATGTCCGGGCATGTGCGGACTTGGAGCCGGACAACATTAGCCGCGCGGCGGAATGACATTAATAGACTCCCCGGCCATGCCTGCTCAGGCGTACTGCGGATATAAGCGAACGTCCAGCCGTCAAATGAGATTATCAAACTGAAGGGCTGAAGTTGCAACGGCATTCTTGTTTGACCAGCAAAAAAAGAAACCGGCCGCGATGTTATGAACCATCATGGCCGGTTTTGTTTTTTATTGCGTCTGCTTACGCTTTCCAAGCCTTGGTCTTGAAGTCGTTGAGCGTCTGCTTCAACCGGTTTTCCATCTCATCCGTCAGTTCACGCTTTTCGGCCAGCGCGTTGCGGAAGTCGGCGGCAGAGGTATCGACATATTGCAGGAACTGCGTCTGGAAATCCTGCACGCGGTTCACCGGGACGTTGTCCAGATAGCCCTTGGTGCCGGCGTAAATCACCATGACTTCCAGTTCGACAGGCATCGGTTTGTATTGCGGCTGCTTGAGCAACTCGACCAGCCGAGCGCCACGGTCGAGCTGGGATTGAGTGGCTTTGTCGAGCTCTGTTCCAAGCTGCGCGAAGGCTTCCAGTTCGCGATAGGCGGCCAGGTCCAGGCGGAGCGAGCCGGCGATCTTCTTCATCATCTTCGTCTGAGCATTTCCACCTACGCGGCTGACGCTGATGCCGACGTTAATGGCGGGGCGCACGCCGGCGAAGAAGAGGTCGGGTTCGAGATAGATCTGCCCGTCGGTGATGCTGATGACGTTGGTCGGGATGTACGCCGATACTTCGCCTTCCTGGGTTTCAATGATGGGGAGGGCGGTCAGGCTGCCGCCGCCTTTTTCCTTGCTGAGTTTGACGGCGCGTTCGAGCAGGCGGCTGTGGAGATAGAACACGTCGCCGGGGAAGGCTTCGCGGCCGGGCGGGCGGCGGAGCAGCAGCGACAATTGGCGATAGGCGACCGCCTGCTTGGAAAGGTCGTCATATACGCAAAGCGTCGCTTCACCTTTCCACATGAAGTATTCCGCCATCGTGCAGCCGGCGTAGGGGGCGATGTATTGCAGCGGAGCGGGGTCTGCGGCGCTGGCGACCACAACTGTGGTGTATTCCATCGCGCCGGCCGCCTTGAGCACTTCAACGATGCCGGCAACGGTCGATTCCTTGGAACCGATCGCGACATAGAAACACTTCACGCCTTTGCCCTTCTGGGCAATGATCGTGTCGATCGCGATGGCGGTCTTGCCGGTCTTGCGGTCGCCGATGATCAGCTCTCGCTGGCCGCGGCCGATGGGGATCATGCTGTCGATTGCCTTGATGCCGGTGCCGAGCGGTTCGGTCACGGGCTGGCGCTCGGCGATGCCGGGGGCGACGATGTCGAGCTTGCGGGTTTCGGTGGTGACAATCGCGGGCCCGCCATCGAGCGGCTGACCGAGCGGGTTCACCACGCGGCCGATGACGGCTTCACCAACCGGCACTTCCAGCAGGCGGCCGGTCGATTTGACGGTGTCGCCTTCCTTGATGGTGAGATAATCGCCGAAGACGACGGCGCCGATGGAATCTTCTTCGAGGTTGAAGACCTGGCCCATCACACCGCTCTCAAATTCGAGCAGTTCGCCGGCCATCGCGTTGCGAAGGCCGTAGATTCGGGCGATGCCGTCACCGACTTCAATGACAGTGCCGACTTCGCTGACCTGCAGCTTCTGTTCAAAGCCGGCGATTTCGCGCTTCAGGACGCTGGTGATTTCCGCAACATTAATGGCCATGATTCTGTTCTCCGTCTCGGTTCTTCTTTGTGTCGTCGAGTCTTTATGAGTTTTGGTTTTCCGTAATCAGTTTGGTCGATGGTTCAGCAACTGCTCGCGAAGCGAGTGAAGCTGGGATTTGACGCTGGCGTCGATGAGCTTGTCCTGCACGCGGAGCAGGAGTCCGCCGATGATGGATTCGTCGACGTACTGGTGAATGACCGCGTCTTTTTTCAGAGCCGCGCTGACGCGCTGGCGGACCTGCTCAAGCTGGTCAGCCGACAGCTTCTGGGCGACGGTGACATCCACTTCGATCTTGCCGAGCTTTTCATCGAGCAGGTCATCATAAGCCGACGCGATTTCGGGGAGATTTTTCAGGCGACGTTTGAGATTAAGCACTCCGATGAAGTTCCACATCAGCGGCGAAACCTTGCCGGAAAATGTGTGCTTCAGAACATTGGCCCGGTCTTCCTGCCCGATGCCGGGGTCCGCCAGATAGGCGGCGAATGTCGGGTTCTGTTCGATGACTTCCGCCAACTGGCCGATTTCCTGGCCGATCGGTTCCGCCTGGTTCTGCTCGCTCGCCAGTTCCAGCAACGACTGTGCGTAGGAAAGAATCGTCGGGCTGTGATGAGTGGTTTGCATTTCTGTTCCTTGTCCGTGGTCAGTTGTCCGTTGTCCGTTGCCATGCACCACGCTTTAGCAACGGACAACAGACCACTGACAACGGGCATGATTTTAAGCATTTAACGTTTGCAACTGCCGCAGGCTTTCGTTGACTAGGTCGCGCTGATCGTCGGCATTGAGGTTCCGCCGCAGGATCTTCTCGGCGATGGCGGTGGAGAAGTTCGCTGTCTGCTCGTAAATCTCCGACAGCGCCTGCTTGCGGCTGGAATCGATTTCCTTCAGCGCCCGCTCCTTGATTTCTTCCGCTTCCTGCTGGGCATGCAGGCGAATTCCGGCGGCGATCTTTTCCGCGTCGGTCGCGGCCTTGGAAAGGAGGTCGCGGACTTTGCCTTCGGCGGTCGCCAGTTGCGTGTTGTATTCGCGAAGCGTCGCTTCAGCCCTGGTTCGCGAAGCCTCGGCGTCGGCGATGTCCTTGCGGATGCGATCTTCGCGCTTCTTCAGCCCGATCAGAATGTTTTTCCACGCCGTCTGATACAGCACCACCAGGACGATCAGGAAGATCGCCAGCACCCAGATCGCCTGGGCATAGGTTTCGGCGCTTCCCGAGCCGGTAAGCGGCGGCAGCAGGGGGGCCCTGGTTTCTTCTTCGGCGGCCCGCACGACAGGCGCCAGGAGCGTCATCGCCAGCGGAGCCAGGAACATCAGTCGTTTGCGCATTCGCGTGTCCTCGTTCGGTTCACAATTTCTCAAGCTTTGAAAGGATTCGACCAGTTTTCACCAGCCGAATCCTGAAATAGTTGGTGCTATTTTGTATAGCGGTTTATCCTGCAACGTTCTTGCAGAAGATGATCGCAAAGAAGGTGAAACCTTCAATGAGAGCAGCCGCAATAATCATGTTGGTGCCGATACGTCCACCGGCTTCGGGCTGACGGGCAATGCCATCCATAGCCTGTCCACCGATTCGCCCGATACCCAAGCCACCACCGAGAACGACAAGACCAATGCCGAGTCCGGCACCAAGGCCTTGGAGGCCCTTATCACCGATCAAAGGTGCGGCTTGTGCGAGTAAATTCATCAACATTTCAAAGCTCCTTCGGAATTTTTTCCGATGTCTAGCCGACGGTCGATTCTGTTGTGCGCGGTTGTCGGCATAACCGCGAAAACAGCTCAACATGTCCGTACAACTAAACCGCGAGATTCATTGCAAAGGACGCGGGGGAGGGGGGTGGTCCTTCACAACGGTTGCGGTCAAGTTGGGGGCACATGCCTAATTTTCAAGATCAATGTTCCGGTGCCACTGCGCTGGCAATAAACAACGTCACCAAAAAGGTAAAAATGTATGCCTGCAGGAACGCGACAAATAGTTCAACCAATCGGATCATCAGACTCAAAATTGTTACGGGGGCGCCAATTCCTAATTGGTGAGCAATTCCTCCTGCTAAAGGAATCATAAGAATCAACGAACCAAGCACGATATGTCCCGCAATCATGTTGGCAAACAAACGAATTGTGAGGGCAAAGGGTTTAATCAGTGCGCCTGCAAATTCCAAAATAAGAAGAAACGCCCACATGAACAGATCCATAATCCGGGCAAATATTGCGCCTAAGGGCGAAGCATCTTTCCCCGGTTTGAACGGATGCGGGGCGAAGTTCCACAAATACAGCGGAACTGCCGCCAGCACTGCTGTCACGGGGTTCATTTTCAATCCCGCGGGCTGGCCATGCTGATGCAGGTCGCCATGATCGGGCTTGTTGTGATGATGACCGACGTGCTCATCATCGGCGTAGTGCTGGGTTGGATTGGTGATGGCGGCGAAGTTTGCTGGGACGTCCGCGGCGAGGGCATCGCCGCGGACATGCTCCAGGTCGTGGGCCGCATCGTGCCCGTGTGTTCCGTCGGAAGAATGTTCTTCATGATGCCCATGGTGGCCGTAGGTGCCGTCCATCAGCGACCGGGCGACTTGAAGGATGCCGTTGATATGGATGAAGAAAAACGCACAGATCGCCAGCGCGCCGGTGGTGGTGGGCGTGCCGGTTGCCGTGCCGAACCAGTATGTTTCCTTGCCGCGGATGAGCGTCACCATTTCATTCAGCGGCAACTGGCCGAGCAGATTGCAGAACAGGATGAAGAAGAAGATGGTCCAGAGAAACGGAACGAAGCGGTCGGTATGTTCCTTCAGCGCCGGGCGGAAAACTTCCACTCGCAGAAATTCGAGGATGGATTCAAACAGATTGCGGCTGCCGGTTGGGGCGCTGCCATCGGGCTGGGGAAACAGGTAAGGGAAAACCAGCATCATCAGCACGCCGGCGATGACGGCCATCAACATCTGATTGGTGATGGTAAACCAACCAAGGGTGACAAGCGTATGCGGCAGCACTTCGTCCATTGCGTCAGCCGCGGCCAGGAAAAGTTGCATGATGGTCAGTTCTCCGAATCAGCTGTTTTGGACTGAAGGGCTGGGCCTGCCGATGATCGGGCGGGCCATCGGCGCTGTCCTGACGGCGCGAACGCAGATGAGAGACAGCGAGATCAACGTCAACCAGTAAAACGCCAGCAGCATGTAGAAAAAGGGTTGCTTCAGGTGCATCGCCGCCGACACGGCCCAACCCGCGGCGGCAGCGCCGAGCATATGCAGCACCGTGCCAACCAGCCCCGCCTGGGCAACGGCCGCCTGATCCGCCCCGCGCACAAAAAATAATGGAGAAACCGCCAATTCCGCCGCAAAAAGCACGACGGCGGCGGCGGCGATCAAGTCGCGGCCATGCGCATCCCACCCGCCCAATCGGCTTGCGATGAAACACACCGCCACCGACAGGACCACCACCAACGGGTTGACGATCAATGCCCGAACCACTTCGAATCTTTCATCTGCTTAGGAAGGGATCACGATTGCAGCAGCCGCTTCGTCGATCACTTCTTGTTGTCCCGAACCGCTTCTTTGATCAGGCTGTACATCCCGGCGGCACATCCGAGCATGACCCCGGCATACAGGCCCCAGGGTGCGATGCCGAACTTGCGATCGACCCAGTTTCCGGCCAGATAACCAAGACCGACACCAATGGCGACTTCAAACCCGTGGCCGAGGTTTCGGCCCCAGTTGCCGTCGTCGTCGCTTGCCATTTGCGCTCCGCCATCGAGTTCGTGCAATTTTGCACAAACTGGGGCGGTTAGAGTAGTGGAAGGGGGTATTGAGGTCAAGCAATTGAGGAAACGGTTGTTGTATCGCAGCGAAAATGTCACCCCCTTAGCCGCAGCAGAAGTGTCAACCCCCGGTGGCGGTTGCCAGGAGAGGTCGGCATTTTTTGAAGCGCATTGAGTCGGTGCCGCCGCCGGATGATTTCGCTACACTCGCTGTAATGTCCGAAACGCATCGGCGGGTTTTGCTCGTGGGGATATTCGCGCTCGCCGCGTGCATGTTTTTTACTGGGATTCAGTGGGGGCTGCCGTCGCGGGACGCGGACAAATTCCTGTATGGCGCTCATGAACCGTGGACTGGCCGGCAGATCATTGATCTGGCCGGTGGGTGGGATGAATCGGCGGACCGCGGCGCGGATGTTGCAATGCACCTCCTGAGCGGGCGGAATCAGCCAATTGTATTGAATGAAACCGACGAGCAGCGCGCAAAGATTATCGAGCGTTATCGGCTGTATTCAGCGCAGCCGGATGAGATGATCACATTCCGGTCCCTTTCGCGGATGAAGCCGCGCCGCGGGGATTTTGATCCGCAGCTTTACCAGTATGGCGGGCTTTGGATTTATCCCGTGGGGGCACTGCTGAAGCTTGCATCGCTGATCAAGCTTGTCAACCTGAAATCGGAATTGGCGTATTACCTGGATCACCCCGAAGCTTTTGCGCGATTCTACATTGTCGCCCGCTGTTATTCGGCGATGTGGGGAATGACGGGCGTAGCCATCGTTTACGCGATTGGCAAAAGATGGACGGGCAATTTTGCCGCCGGGATGCTGGCGGCCGCGTTGTACGCCGTCATGCCGGTGGTAGTGAATATGGCGCACGAGGCCAAACCGCATCTGCCGGCGACGGTGTTAACGCTGGCGACGATCCTGGCGGCGATGCGATATGTACAAACGGGCAGAATGCGCGATGCGATTCTCGCCGGCGCGAGCGCGGGAGCGGCATTTGCGATGGTGCTGACCGGCATCGTTGCCTTTGCAGTGATCCCGGTGATGGTGCTGCTTCGACGCGAGTGGCGGGGAAGACGAATCCAAATTGCTGCGATAGCGATGGGAGTTGGCGTTGCACTTTTCCTCGTGACGAATCCGTACCTGCCGTACAACTTTTTATTTCATCGAACGATCGCGCAATCAAACCTTGGCAACTCGGTAAATTTTTATAGGCCGTCCCTGTCGCTGAACGGTATCGTGAATGCCATCCAATGGATGACGGAGGGGATGTCCACATTAGTATTCATGGCAGCGATTGTGGCGCCGGCGGTATTGCGATATCTCGCAACCGGGCGCCATTGGCCGAGCGCAGCATGGCTTGGTTGTTGGCGGTCCCGGCCATACTTGTCGCGGCGCAATATATCCTGCTCGCACGAGACAAGCCTGCGGAATACGGACGATTCGCACTGACGCTGGATGTCATCCTCGCAATCGTCGCGGCGGCGGCACTTATCACGCAGTTGCAAAGCGGCATGATCAGGATGTTCAGCGTTGCAATTGTTTTGCTGAGTACGACGTTCGCAGGGAGCCGTTATGTGGCGAACTTCGTCGCCGATACGATGCCAACCTCTTCCCGCGGAATTGCGGCTGCGACGTTAGCCGGATTGAAGCGAAATTCGCGCGTGCTGGCAGTCTGGGCGGAGCCCGCTCCGTACTGTTTGCCGCCGATGGATGTTTTCGAGTGGAAGATGGTTCTGCTGCCGCGAGGAACGAATGCAGCGCAATATGATTTGAGCCCGGATGCAGTAAGTGTAAAAGCGGTGGACCGACGGCGTGCTTTGCCGGAGGGCGCGGAGGATCTTTCGCCGCAGGATGATCCGCGATGGGCGTATGCTCCGATCAGTTGGGCGAATAAACCGTTTGAGATGTATCAGGCGACACCTCGATTCAAATGAACATTCACGGCGTCGGCCTGGTCTCCTCCGCAATTGCCGAATGCAGCATGTCCGAAAGCTGGCGCGTGACAGGGCCGGGCTTATCCTGCCCGATAGCGCGGCGTTCGATGCGGCAGACGGGCATCACGCCCATGATGCTGTTGGTGAGAAACACTTCGTCCGCCTCAAGCAGATCATTGATGGTCAGCGGAGCGGGCTTCGCGTGAATTTCGGCTTTAATCGCCAGATCCATCACCGCCGCCCGGATAATCCCCGGCAGCACGGCGGATCGCGGATATGGAACTGTCTCCGCAATCGCCTGCGTTCGCAGATCGGCCGCGGTGGGCGGCGTAAGAAGAGTGCCTGCTTTTACGATAAAGACATTACTGATGCTGCCAGATTGAAGATAATTGTGGACATTGAACCAGATCGCTTCACCGGCGGCTCGCCGATTGGCTTCGCGCAGGGCCGTAAGCCGGCTGAAATAATTCAGCGTCTTATGGCCCGCCTGAATATCATAGGGATTGGCCTTTTGATCATCGACAACGATGACCGTCATGCCGCGGTTGTAATACTCCTGGGGATACGGCTCAATCCCGGCGGCGGTCAGCAGTGTAGTCGGCTCCAGATGGGTGCCATGAAGCGGATCCTGCTTCGCCAGCCCGCGAGTGACAGTCAGGCGAAGGCGGGCGTCGGCAAGGCTGTTGCGGGCCAGCAACTCAGTGACCGCGGCGGAGAGCTCGTCGTCCTTTTGCTGCAGCGGGATGAACAGAGCCTCGCATGATTGACGGATGCGATGAAGATGCTGTTGAAGGCGAAAGACCTTCCCCCCAAAACTCCGCATCGTCGTGAACGCGCCGGCGGCGTGGAGCAGGCCGGTGTCGCGGATAGAGATCGTGGCGGTTGATTCGTCGAGAAATTGGTGATTGAGCCATGCTTGGGGCATGTGGGAAGTTTACGTGCCGGATGGCAGGAAACAAAAATCAGGAAGGAGAGAATATCGACCAGCGTTACGAACGCCGCCCAAAACTCGCGCCGGCCGCCTGAACAGGACACGCTCACCGCGAATGCGGCAACACGGCTTTTGCCATTTCTTTGATCGTTTGCTTGATAATGCCGGGCTCTTCAGGATCACCTTTCAACAGCGTTTCCGTGAAATTTTTCGCCTGCTGGATGCTGATATGAGGAGGCAGCGTGGGGACATTGGGGTCAGTGATTGCTTCCAGGATGACTGGCCGATCGCTGTCGAGCGCTTCTTCCCACGCTGCCGCGAGATTATCGGGATTATCGACGCGGATGCCTCGCAGGCCGATTGAGTCGGCGAACCTGGCATAGGGGAAATCGGGAAGATCCTGGCTGGCTTCAAACTTGATATCGCCGGTCATGATCCGCTGTTCCCAGGTGACCTGATTGAGATCGCGATTGTTCAAGACCATCGTGATCCAGCGGGGATCGGACCATTCTTTCCAGTATTTTCCCGCGGTGATGCAGGCATTGAGGCCGTTCATCTGCATTGCGCCGTCGCCGGTGAGGGCGATGGCAACGCGATCCGGGAAGCAGAACTTGGCGGCGATGGCGTATGGCACCGCCGGCCCCATGCTTGCGAGATTCCCGCTGCCGCTGGCCATCATGCCGCGGCGGACCTTGAGATCGCGTGCGTACCAGTTGGCCGCCGTGCCGCTGTCGGCGGAGAGAATGCAGTTGTCGGGCAGCCGCGAAGAAAGCTCCCAGAAGACGCGCTCGGGGTTGATGGGATTGGCGCTGTTCATCGCGCGGCCTTCAACGACTTTCCACCAGCTTGAAACGTCATCGGCAATTTTCTTCTGCCAGGAGCGGTCGCGCTTTCGGTCGAGCAGCGGGAGCAGCGCCTGCAGTGTTTCCCGGGAGTCCCCTTTAAGATTGACCTTCATTGGATAACGGAGCGAAAGAAAGCGGCCGTCCAGGTCGATCTGTATTGCTCTGGCGTGGCCGACCTTTGGATAAAACTCGGCATAGGGAAAGCTTGAGCCGACAACCAGCAGGGTGTCGCATTCCTGCATCAGATCCCAACTGGGTTTGGTGCCGAGAAGGCCGATGGAGCCGCAGCAGTAGGGGAGGTCGTCCGGGATAACGGCTTTACCCAGCCAGCTTTTGGAAACGCCCGCGCCAAGCAACTCGGCGGCCTGAATCACTTCGTCGGTTGCGTTCAAGGCGCCGGCGCCGACCAGCATGGCGACTTTTTTGCCTTCATTGAGAATCGCGGCCGCCGCCTGGAGGTCAGGCATTTTCGGAATGACGTGCGGCACCGGCAGACCCACCCCGCTGAAGGCGTAGTCGTGCTTTTGCCGGGGCTCTTCGTATGGCTGTTCCTGAAGGTCCTTCGGGATGATGACGCAGGTGACAGTGCGCTGGTCCAGTGCGATCCGGACGGCTCGGTCAATCACATGCCGGGCGGCGGTGGGGCTGGCGATGGTTTGCACATATTCGTTGGCGACGTCTTTGAATAAATTGGCGAGGTCCACTTCCTGCTGATACGAACTGCCCAAAGCCGTTGTCGCCGATTGGCCGACAATCGCGATCACCGGCTGATGGTCCATCTTCGCGTCATAAAGACCATTGAGCAGGTGGATCGCGCCTGGACCGCTGGTGGCAAGGCACACGCCGACCTCGCCCGTAAACTTGGCATGGGCGCACGCCATGAAGGCGGCCATTTCTTCGTGGCGAGCCTGGATAAACCGAGGTCTGTCACCCGCCTTGCGGATGGCCGTGGTGACGCCATTGATGCCGTCACCGGGGTAGCCATAAAGGCGTGTGATGTTCCATTCCTGCAAACGGCTGACGATAAAGTCGCTGACGGTGTGGGCCATGTGCTCCTTGGTTGCCCGAAGGTTCGCAAGGAGTGTGCCGCCGGCGCGAGTTTATTACGGCTCGTTTTTCGGAATCGATGGATGCGCCTCCGGAGTGCCGGATTGCGGCGGTGTCTGATAAGTCGGCGGAGCCTGCTGTGGAGCGCCGCCACGCTCGAGGCCCTGCATGTGTTCCTGGAACATGCCAGGCTCCACGGCAGATGGCGTCAGCTTCAGGCCTTTCATCTCATCCACCGACATCGGCTTTAAGGTATCCGGGGCGGCGGCGACATGGGGCGTCATGAAGATCAGCAGTTCGGTCTTGGTTTTCTTAACTTCGTTTCGCTGAAACAGGACACCCAGCAACGGAATATCTCCGAAGATCGGGACCTTTGAAACAGTTGACGTTTTCTGATCCTGCATGAGCCCGCCGATGACGATTGTCTGGCCGTCGTTGATGCCGACGCGGCTTTCCGCCGACCTGATCTGGAAGACCGGCGACGCAACGCCCGGAGAAAGCTGGATGGTTGTATCCGTCATCGAAGAAATCTGCGGGGCGACATCCATGATGACCAGGCCATCGGGGTTCACGTGGGGTGTGACATTCAGGATGATGCCGATGTTTTGATATTGAACCGTATTGATCGTGTTATTGTTCGTATCCAGCCGACTTTGAGTGACAAACGGAACGATCTGGCCGACAGTAATGGCGGCCGGCTGATTATCGCTGGCGAGAATGTACGGGCGCGAAAGCACGTCGAGCTTGCCGGCGGTCGCCAGCGCATGAAGCGTCGCGGTGACGTTGGTCTCCAACATGCTGATCACCAGTCCGCCGTTGGCAGCACCCGCGGCTGCGTTGCCGAGGGTGGTGCCGCCTTTGGTTCCTTTGCCGTTGGCGCCGATGTTGAGAACGGAGAAATCCAGGCCAAGGTCATTGCTGCTGTCATGAGAGACTTCGGCGATCAGCACCTTGATGAGCACCTGCGGGACCGGCCGATCAAGCTGATCGATGATTTCGCGCACTCGGTCTTCGAATTTAGAGGCCGTGGAGACCAGGAGCGAATTCGTATCCTGATCGGCGACGACATAGACCTGCCCGGTCAGATCGGTTGCGCTGGAACTGCCGGTCCCTCCGGCGGATCGATTTCCACCCGTGGTGTTTCCGGCTCCAGCGAAGCCACCGCCTCCACCACCGAATCCTCCACCACCACCTCCGAACCCGCCGCCACCTCCACCAAATCCTCCACCGCCTCCTCCGAACCCACCACCTCCACCGCCTCCGCGGCCACCACCCCCGCCCAGACCACCGCCTCCACCGAGCCCACCACCACCGAATCCTCCTCCGCCACCACCGCCGCTACCAAACGTATTGGTTCCAAAGGAACTGGCGTTGCGGTTGGTGCTCGTCGTGTTGCGATTAGTAGAGCCGGTGCTGCTGACGCCGAACAGGCTGTTGAGCGTCTGCTGCATATTGATCGCCTGGCCGTTGCGCAGGCGATAGAGGAAGAATGTCTGTTCGGAAGATGGATTGGAATCGAGCTGGGTGAGGACCTGGTCGATCACTTTGAGCGTGTCCGAAGGGCCGGTGACAACGATCGTATTGGTGCGTGTGTCGGCTGAGGCGACGATTTTTCCGGTTCGACCGGCGTCGCTGCTTGCGCCCTGATTCCCACCGCCGCCTCCACCTCCACCACCGCCGAACCTGCCACCGCCTCCACCACCACCGCCTCCTCCGCCGAACGCGCGGAAGAATTGAACCTGCGGCGGTACATTTCCACCACCCGCGGTGGTCTGGTCCGGTTTAAAGATATCGGTGATCAACTTGGCCGCCGCCTGGGCGTCGGCGTACTTGAGCTGCTTGACGCGGATGCTGTTCTCCAGCGAATCTCGCTTATCCATGCTGGAAATAATCTCGACGACGCGGTGAATATTCGCCGACGTGTCGGTCATGATGATGGAGTTGCTGCCGGCATTGGACGAAAGATCCGCATCGGTCCCCACCAGCGGCTGGAGATCGAGCTTGAGCTTGACCGCATCCACGCTGTGGATCGGAATGACCTGCGTAACCAGGTCGTCGCTTTCAGGGATTTCCGCCGGGTCCGCGCCGAAGCGGACGGGAATATTGCTCTTCTTGGCGGTTTCCCGCGATGTGATTTTCAGCACGCGGCCGGTCTGGATTGCAGTCAGGCCGTTGGCTTTCAAGACAGTGTTGAGCAGCGTGACCGCTTCCGACGGTGTGATCGGCTGCTCGCTCAGCACCGTAACGCGACCGTCGATCGTGCCTTCCTTCACCACAATAAAACCGGCGACCTGCGAGAGATGTTCGAGGACGGCATCGAGCGGAGCATCCTTGAAATTAAAAGTGATGCGCGTCGTCGCCGGCCGAGTTGACGCCGGGCGGCTGACGCTGACGGCGGTCTGCCCGGGAGGAAGGGAGGCGGGTTGATCCCAAGGCTGCGTTGCAGGCTGGACCGTTGGCGCTTGCACCGCCGGGGCGTCGGCCGCCTGCTGTGCGAAGAGGCGCAGCGGCTCAATGGCCAGGAGCACGGCTGGAGCCAGCAGAAGCAGACCGCGGTTCAAACGTCGCATGATGACCTTTCCTTGTCGGGTTCTATTTTGAATTGCTGATTTCTTCATGAATTCCGTGCTCTTCACTGCCGGACCGCGCCTACTTGCCTCCGGTCTCCTGAAGACGCCGGCGGCGCATCCTGTCGGCGATGCTGTCGGCGCCACCGGTTAATGTGCCGCCGCTGGTGGGCAAAGTGGTCGCCGACATCGGTCCGGCTATGGATGCCGATCCCGTGGCGGTGGAGGATTCACCTTGCAGATTTTGCCCGATCGCAATGTGAGTCACGCGGCCATTCGCCAGATAATCAATGTTGTTCAGGGTAATTGCAGTGATCTTCCCGGAGGCGATCGAATCGCCGACGCGGACGGTCAGCACGTGGTGTGCATTGGTGTCTTCAATGAGCGCGATGGCGGAATCCGATTCGGTGACGCCATTAAATACCAAAGCGCGCTCCGGACGAATGATCTCCTGAATCGGAGCAACAGATGTGTTGTTGCTCGGAGCATTTGCCGGACGGTCATAAGTCACCTGATTGCCGCGAACGAAGATGCTGCGGGAAATCAGGCTGGCATAATCACCAGGCATTGGAAGCGAATGGCGGCTGGGGTATGCCGCCGTTGGCGCAATGCTCGGCTGACTGGCCGGCGCGCCGGTGTCAGCGGTCATCGCCGACATCGTCGTTGGTTGAACAGGGGCCGTCGATGCCGCGACTGCCGTTGTTGTCGCTGGAGCGGTGGCGGCCTCGCTCTGCTGCGTCGCTGGGTGGGTTGTCAATGACGCCATCGGCAACGTCGCCGGCGCTGCGACCGATACGGCAGCCGGTCCCGTCGTCGCCGGATCAGTCGTTGACGTTTGTGCGAATGTGAATGACGTCAAAGCAACGCTCAATACAAAAGCTGCATAGCGGCAGGGTTTTACCGTGCTGCTTTTCAGCCCCAAAATCATGCATGAATATTTCATCTATTCCCCCCGAAATCCGCCGCACTCGCCACGGTCCTGGATTGCTTATCTGTATCCGGCAACAAGCACAGCGTCGAAATGCTCAACTGCACAGAAAGATCGTCGGTCCCTTCCTTGCGCGGCGTAATGTGCATCTCCGTGACGCGCACCGGAATGGACGCTGTTTCCAGGGACCACAGCAAGCGGCTCGCCGCCCGCATCGGGCCGATGCCGGTGATGTGGAAGCTGATGACCTGAAATTTGCCGTAGGTCGTCGTGCGCTCCGGCTTGCGCGATTCGATGAAGACGCCCGCCGCCTGCGCCAGTCGAGCACGGCCTGCTGCGCCTGGCTTTCCGCTTCTGAAGGGTTCGCGGTCAGGCCGCCCTGCTGAATGTCGTACCAGACGCTGCGCAATCGGCGCTGTCGGGCATAGAGCGTGTCGGCGTCAGCGAGTTGCTGCACGATGTCCGACCGTTCCTTATTCATGCTTGCAACGCGCGCCATATAAGGCGACAGCAGGAATTGGTCGATCAGCAGGATCGCGATCGCCGCGCCCGTGCCAATTCCGACGTATCTTTCTCGTTTCGATAAAACCACAAAAACTCCAATGACTTCTTTAAACGCGCGGCCGCTCGTCCCGTCATCCCTTCCCAACCCGCTATGGCGCCGTCTTGGGTGGGATGTATGTGAACAGGATCGAGAACGACACCTCGCGGCCGCGACCGGCGTCCTGCGTGCCGCCGAGCTTCACATCGCTGAATGATGAAATGCGTTTCATGCGATCCAGGACCGCCTGGACGCGCTGCTGATCCGAAGTTTTTCCGTAAAGCTGGCCTGCCAGCGATGCCGTCTCGGAAATCTTCGTGGCGCTGGATGGGCCGCCCGCCTGTTTCGGTGTGTTGTCACCGAGATTCACGCTCGTCGCGTACGTTTGATTGTCATCCGGAATGGCTGCCGTCAGATCGCGCAGGCAGGCAAGATACCGGGGGCTGCCGCCATGCCACGCCTGTGCGAACGAAACTTTATTGACGAATGCGGTGGCAGAATCGATTTCGTTTTTCTGGCTGTCGAGCAGCCGGCGCTTGGTCGCCAGATCGCTCTGGGATTTTTGCAGGTCGTTATAGGCGACGAACATTCCCACGATCGCCACCAGCGCCATAACGGCGGCGATGATCGCCCACCGCGGCACGCGCCGCAGCTTTGGCGGAGCCAGCCGCGAATGCAGGAAGTCGATCGCCAAGGCATTTTCGGATATCAGGGCCATCGCCAGAGCGACAGCCGCGGCATAGCGCGGCCCATCCCCGTTGTTGCTTGTCGCCGCCACCGTATCGACACCGAGCGTATGCAGCTCGCCGCTGCGAACTGTGATCCCCAGATTGCTGCTCAACGCCCCCGCATCAACTCCTGCATCGCCCCACAGCACCATTTCGCGTGTGGCGCCGTTTGATGAGTTGCCTGATGGAAGCGATGAAACCGCCCGCCGAAGCTCCCCAACAAATGACCGCTCCGGCCCCGGCCCGCGAAGGTGCCGGATCGCGCTCGCGATGCCGCCGGCCTGTGAGGTCAATTCGGCTCCCGAAGAGCTCACCGCCAGGACCATCGCGTCTTTCTTCACACCGCGTGAGGTCGCCGCTCCCAGCGCGACTGCGGATGATGTGATCGCCAGCGCGCTCAACCGGGCCGACTCGCAAATCTCCACCACCGCATCGATATATTTTCGAGAAGTCGCGATCAGCAGCACGGACTTCACTGCGCCGTTTTCCGTATCCGCCGTGTAGTCGTAAACCAGGTCTTTCAGTTCCGAAGAAAATTCCCCCTCCGCCTGCAATCGAAGCAAATCGGCCAACGTGGCCGAATCCGCCGGCGGTACTTCTTTGGGCTTTACCACGAGCCACCGTGCCGGCAGACCGATGACGGTGACCTTCGCCGTGAATTGATGCTGCCGCAGGAACTCGCTCAGCGCCTTGCCCAGCGCCGCCGGATGCTGCAGCGAGACGCCGTCGGGATAGACAAATTCCGCGAGCTGCCGCGTCTGCGGCTTATCGCCGGCGACAACTTCCGCCGCAATCAGCGAAGTCTCGCCAATCGCCAGGCCAAGCACCTTGTTATAACGGGACGGTTTCAATTGACTCCTGAATCGAACAAATGTTTTCGTCAGTCCGCAAACTACGCTCATGCCGCTGAACGAACAGAACCTCTATCGTGACACGGGCCTCGACTTAACCGAGCTTGCCGAAGCCCGGCCCGCGCTGCCGGCGACAAAGTAAAAATTCCGATCACTACTCAATCTCCTGCGTCACGCACGAGCCCGGGCTCATGTCACATTAACAGTTCTCACTGCCACGCATTCATCGATCCCATTCCACCAGCAGCATCCGGCACGCCCTGTCCGGCCCTCATCGCCCGTCGGATTTCTACCGGCAGCGGCCAGCCCAGCGATGTCAGATCCCTGCGATATACAATCTTTGCCGGCAGCGTCCGCGAATCGACCACAATTCTAACGCGCTTAAACGATCGCCCGTCACCGCTCACCGCCACAATATCCGCCGAATACTGGTACGACCTAGCGGTGATGTAACTGGAGAGCGCTGCGGCTTTCTGCGGTGTCAGCGCATCAAAGATCCATGCATAGCTGCTCGTGTCAGAGGCGCTGGATCGCTGGCCGATCAGGGTGTCCGCGTCTCCTTCGTCGCCGGTCAGACATTGCAGCACCTGCTTCGGCGCGGTGTTCACGTTCACCAGCCCTGTCAGCAATTGCTGGTTGCTGGCGGTCAAGTTGTCCGCGACCAGCTTCAGCTCTGATGATTTCATCCCGCTGACTGCAACGAATTGCCCAAGGTTTCCAAATGGATTTCGTCCGCGACCGACCAGGGGGATCACCGCGTTCACAATCGCCATCGCGCGATCGTTCGCGATGCCCGCGGTTGTTAATACACTTTGAAGCTGCTGCGTGTTGCCGCCATTGACGTTTACCCGCCGCGAACCGTCAATCGCCGTGTTGGGCTCGGCGCTGTAACAGGTGACATAATTAAAAAGTCCGCGGGTATCAGTCCCGCCGCTATTGACGATCGATCCCATTCCGCCTTGTGCCTGTTCTGCCGCGTCAAGCACGCCATCGTGGTTCAGGTCGTACCCATACAGCAGATCAGAAGTCAGGTCCTTGACCAGCAGCAATTCCTCCACCGTCTCAAAAGGCTGGTTCTTCGCCTCGTAAGGCTCGGCCAGTGATTCGTAATAATCGCTCTGCGCACCGTTCGAAGCCCCCGCGCCCGCCGGATTGGCCCAGGCATAGATGGAATCCGCGATGTCTTCCGTCATCCCTGGCAGCGAAACCGTCTGGGCGGGATTCGCCTTATTGATGTTCAGCTTCGAAGATTCATCGACGATGCCAAAGCCATATTGCTGATCGGTTGTCGGATCAGGATGCAAAATCCAGAAATATCCATTGCCAATCTGAATCGCTTCGGCGGGCGTCTGCGTGATCGTCACCGCATCCGCCGGATAAGATTCCACCTGCGCCAGCACCCATTTTTCTGCGCCTTGCTCAACGGCGTCTGCCTGCACATACGCTACGCGATTGGCGGCCGACAGCGCCTCTGTCCGCATGTTCTGCGCAAAGACCAGCAGCATCCCGCTCAGAATCACAATGATCCCCAGCGCCAGCAGAAAGATCGCCCCTCGACGGCGACGGCCGGCGCACGATGCACAGCATCGCCGCATCACCCGGCGATGACCGGTGATCCCTTCACGGGCGGTTGAGGTTGTGAGGTCGATAAATTCCATGAGTCTGTCTAACCGGCTGATGGATTCACCGTTGTATCAAACGCCGCCGTGGAACAGGACAAGGGAAAGATCCGCACAAATCGCCGCGGCTGCAGGTCGCCCGAACCCACGGGCCGATCCAGCGTTAATGTCACTTCCACCGCGACCGGCAGCGTGTTGTCCTCCGCTGTCGAATCCCAGGTATCCAGCCACTCCGAACCGTCGTAATACCGCACATTGAACCCGCCTACGCCGCGGCAAAGCACTTCCTCATCCGGATTCACCTGCACCTGCGACAGCAGATTCCGAATCACCCGCCGAACCAGCACATGATCCGTCGTGCCCTGCGGCGTAACGATTGCGAGCTCAATATTCTTGATCTCCCCGTTGCCCGCGATGTGCTGAGGCCCGTCGGCGGTTGAGTAAAAATTCACGTCGTCGCCGTCGCGCCCACGGTCATCCTGCCCGTCCGTTCCTTCGAAAGACTGCGACAAATCTCCCACCGGCATCGCGTTCTGAAAATCCTGACGAAGAAATTCCATCGTCAGCGCCGCCGTCCGCGCCGGCTCCACAGCGGCCTCCGCACCGTTCTTGGCGTTAAACGCCACTCGAAGGCTTGCGTACAGCGATATCGAAAGGATCGCAACCATCCCCATCGCCACGATCAGCTCAATCAGCGTAAATCCGCGGCGGAAAGAAATCCGCCGCCAAGACGCGAAGCCACCAAAATCCGAGGAAAAAGAATTGATATGACTAATCGATCGATCCGAGGAGCGCACCCCCTCATATGTTCTGCCATTAAAAAGTATTTCCTCTCTCTGCCCTCCTCCGGCCTTGGCCCCCTGGCGTTTTGGCGGCGCATTTTCCCCTCCCTCGCAAGATGCAAGACAAACTTCAGGAACTTGTCCGCGTCCCATCGTCACTGCGTCGTCCTTACATAAGTCAGTGTGGAAACTGTTAAATACTCATCGCGCCGCGCGAAGGCCACGTCACGCGCAAATCAATCTCCTGGAGTCCAGCCGTCGTCGTATCCTGCGGCCAGGCCTGTACCGTCGCCTGCCACCGGTAATCCGGCGCATCCGCCCCGAAATCTCCGCTGAGCACGCCGCCTTGCCAGGTGCCGGTTGTGACCAGTTCCGCCAGCTTCGCTTCCGCCAATCCTGAAGCCTCGGTACGCTGCCGCGCGATCGATGCGGCGCCACTGGCGGCTGAAATTCCCTTCATTACCGCCGGCAGCACAATCGCCAGCAACATAACTGTCGCCAGAACTTCAATGAGCGTAAAACCGCCGCCTCGCGCTCTTCCGCTCTGTGTCATGGGGCGCCGCAGGAAAGAGCGAGAGACTGGCGCTGCTGTCTCTGGCGGCAAATCGCCCCGGAACTTTTCGATCGAATCGTTCATTTCGACAACTCCTCCACATTCACCACATGGAAGAGTTCCGTCGGCGTCGTACAGGCCACACCGATTTGCCCGCCGATGCGATCGGTTAGCCGAATCTGCGCCGGATCGGTCCGTCCGCTCGGTTGGAATTCAACATACTGGCCATTTTGATGCGCGTTCTGCATCAGCGTATTCGGTTGATTCCCGCTCTGGCTGATCTGCCCGAACAATTGCGTCGTCGTTTCCTGCTCATCCGGCGGCACATTCAACTGCGTGTTCGGCTGCGCCAGAATATTGACCTCAATCTGTCCGCCATCGGCAACCTTGAATCGCTGGCCGTAGTCATTGCCCGGCGATTGAAAAACACCCCCATCCTGAACCGCCAGCCAGAACTCCCCGGCCTTGGTGTCAAAGTAAAGCCGATACACCCGCCCTTCAGATGCGGCCTGCGCCTGCGCGTAATTCGCCATGCTGACGATCTGCGTCGCCGTATCGTTATTGCTTCTGCCAATCGTGAACGCGCGGAGCGACGGAACCGCCAGGGCGGCGACGATCGCGAGGATCGCCATCACCATGATTAGCTCCAGCAGCGTAAAGCCGCCGTGTTTGGAAGGTCGCTTGCGCATGTCGCCATCACTTCTGGTCCCTTCTCCCGGAGTACCGGGCGAGGGAGCAAGAGCGCATCATTGAATGTCGTCGTTGCCGCCTTCATGGCCATCCGGCCCGGCGGACAGAAGATCAAAATCCTTATTGCCCGTGCCAGGCGTGCGGTAGATATAGGGATGGCCCCACGGATCGTTTGGAACTTTTTCGATATAGGCGTGCTTCCAACCGGGAAGATCGCCGGGCTTGTCGACCAGCGCCTGCAGGCCTTCTTCGGTTGTGGGGAAGCGGCCGCAATCGGTTTCGAATGCGGAGATGGCGACCTTCAATGTGGCGATGTCCGCCGTCGCCGCGCTCTGGCGGGCTTGTTCGGTGCGGCCGGTGAATTTCGGTACTACCACCGCCGCCAGAATCGCCAGGATCACCATGACCAGCAGCAGTTCGATCAGCGTAAACCCGCGTGAACCGCGCATGACCCCCGCAACCGGCTTTCTTGGAATCCCCGATAGTGTTTTGGTTGAACCCAACATGATCAGCCCTTTCAGTTCTAAAATGCGTGCAATGCGGATCGGTAAAAACTTAGTGAACAACATCCTGCAGATTGAGGATCGGCAGCAACATGCCGACGACGACGGTGCCGATGACGCCGGCCATCACGAACAGCATGAGCGGTTCGCCAACCGCCACCAGCATTCGCAACTGCCGGTCCAGGTCGGCTTCATACGTGGTGGCGATTCTCATGAGCTCTTTGTCCAGCCGCCCGGTTTCTTCGGCGACCGCGACCATCTCCACCACCGACGCCGGAAACAACCGCGGGCTGTTCGCCAGGCTCTTGGAAAGTGCCTGGCCGCGTTGAACTTCTTCAATGGCGTGCAGCACCGTGTCGGCCAGCGTCTGATTTCCTATCGCCTCCCGCGCAACGCGGAGCGAAGCAATCAGCGGTACACCCGCCCCCACCAGCGTTCCGAGCATTCGAGTAAATCGCACCAGTGCAAAATGCGCCACGACCTGCCCCAGCAGCGGCGTAGCCAGCATCGCGACTTCCACCTGCCGCCGTCCGGCCTTGGTGCTGATCGCCCGCTTGAACGTCACCGCGGCAATGATGACCGCCGCCGCGACATATAAACCGTAATGCTTCACCACGTTGCTGACCGCGATAATCGCCAGCGTCAGCGCCGGAAGGTTTGCCCCGAACTGCTTAAAGATGCCGCTGAATTGAGGAATGAAAAACGACAGCAGAAAGATCAGCACACCGATCGCGAGAATCCCAAGGATGATGGGATAGACCATCGCGGCTTTCACCTTACCCATCAGGTCCTGCTCGCGCGTGCGAAAGTCTGAAATCTGCCCGAGCACCACGTCCAGAAATCCGCCCGCCTCACCCGCGCGAACCATCGCGATATAAACGCTCGAGAAATTCTTTGGAAACTTCGCCAGCGCATCCGCCAGGGCGGTGCCGCCGACGACATCTTCATAAATCGAATTCCAAAGCGCCTTGGCCGAAGCATTGGATGCCTCGCGGCGAAGCAGCGACAGCGCGCGGCTCAGCGGCACACCGCCGGCCAGCAGGTTCGCCAATTCCCGCGTGAATGCTTCAACTGCCTTGGCCGAAACTTTTCCCACCGGCCCATCGCCGGAACCAGCTTTCACTTTCTTCGCCGCCGCGGCGTCCCGCGCTTCATCAATGCGAACCGGCGACAATCCTTGTCGGCTCATCTGTGCAATCGCCGCCGCGCACGATTCCGCGGCCATTGTGCCGGTCGTCTTGCGGCCGTCCTTGCTCAAAGCTGTATAGGCAAATACCGACATGGTTTGTTCAGTAATCCGTAACGCATCCTTCGTGCTTCACATCCGAATCTGAATTACAGGCTACGAATTACGGATTCACTCCGGTTAACTCCGCCGCGCCCACGATCGACTCTTCGTCCTTCGTGAGCCGCAGCACTTCTTCCGGCGTCGTCTTTCCTTCGCGGATCAATCGCCAGCCGTCCTCGCGCAGGCTTTGCATTCCCTGGCGCACGGCGGTTTTGCGAACCTCGCGCGAGCTGGCCCGTTCGAGCACCTGCGCCGGATTTCATCCGAGAGCGGCATCATTTCAAATACGCCCTGGCGTCCGCGGTAGCCGGTGTTCTGGCAGTTGCGGCAGCCGCGGCCGCGATAGATGGTTTCGGGAACTTCCCCGCCAAACTCAGCGCGGAGCTTTTCCACTTCCTCTGCGGGCACTTCTTCTTTGCAGTGCTTGCAGATCAGGCGAACCAGCCGCTGCGCTACCACCATTTCAAGCGAGGATGAAACCAGGTACGGCTCAATCCCCATATCGACCAGCCGCGTCGCCGCACCCGGCGCGTCGTTGGTGTGCAGCGTGCTGAACACCAGGTGGCCGGTGAGCGATGCCTGCACCGCGATTTCCGCCGTTTCGCGGTCGCGAATTTCACCGATCAGCACTACGTCCGGGTCGTGGCGCAGGATCGCGCGCAATCCCGCGGCGAACGTCAGCCCCGACTTGGTATTTACCTGGATCTGATTGATCCCGCGCAACTGATACTCCACCGGATCTTCAATCGTGATGATCTTCAGATCGGGATTATTGATCTTGCTGAGCGCGGCATACAGCGTCGTCGTTTTGCCCGAGCCGGTCGGTCCCGTCACCAGGATGATACCGTGCGGCAAATCCAGGATTCGCTCCCAGACCATGCGGTCGCGCTTGGCCATGCCCAGGTGTTCCAGGCCGAACGAGGCGTCGCCGCGATCGAGGATACGCAGCACGACCGCTTCGCCGTGGATCATCGGTATGACCGAAACGCGCAGGTCGATCTCGCGGCCGGCGACTTTCAACCGAATGCGGCCATCCTGCGGCAGCCGCTTTTCGGCGATATCCAGGTGGCTCAGGATTTTCAGCCGCGAAACAATCGCCGCCTGAAACTTCCGAACCTGCGGCGGAATGTTCGCCTCAACCAGAACACCGTCCACGCGATAGCGCACGCGAAGCTGGTCTTCGAACGGCTCGACATGCACGTCCGTAGCGCGGGATTCGAGCGCCTCCGCCAGCACCTGGTTCACAAATCGAATGATCGACGCGTCGTGGGCCGCGTTGGTCAGGTCCAGATCGTCTTCGTGCGCTTCTTCGAGGACTTTGATGTCATCTTCACTGTCAGTATTCAGCCCCATCGACTGCAGCGTGTCAGCGCCGACGCCAAGATACTTCTTGGCGAAACGTTCGATCTCAGGGCCGGGCGCGATGACGGGGAACACTTCAAAACCGGTGGCCAGCCGCAATTCGTCGAGGCCGGAAGTGTCAAAGATTTTTGATGTCACCACCGTGATGCCGTCAGCGCTTTCCTTCACCGGCATGATCCGGTGATCCATCAGGATGCGGGCGGGCAGCTTGGCGAGCAGTTCTTTCGGTGGGATGTACTTGTCGGATTCTTTTTCGAGGTCGATGTACGGAATATCAAAATAACCCGCGAGGAATCGCAGGATTTTTTCTTCGGATGCGCTCTTGGGGACACGGATCGCCTCATCGGCGGATTTGCCCGACGCCATCGCATCGCGAACCTGCTGCGCCGATTCAGCATCGAGCAGATTTTCTTCAGCCAGCTTGGAGACGATATCGTTCACGGGATAAAAACCTTTCCGTGGGCGCTGGGGATGCGGGGCGACGGGGGATGTCGGCCCCGGCCGGTCGAACATTTCGAACCGGTCGGGGCCGCATCGCTTACTTCATCTTCTGATTGTACCGGACTTTCAGTCCAGAAGGCCCATCATCACCAGAACGGCTTCCTGCCGCGCGGTGAGAACGTCTTTCAGATCCTTCTGGGCCTTGGCCAGATCGTCCTTGGCTTTGGCCTTGGCGGCGCGAACCGCCTCAAGCTTGGCCGAAATTTCCGAAGCGGGCGCATCCTTATTGTCTAATGTAGTACGCAAGTCGGCGATCTTCTGTTGAACATCCGACTGCGGCTGCCCGTTATTGGGACCACCCGCGCCTTGACCACCACCGGGGCCACCACCGCCCGGGCCGCCTTGCCCACCACCGCCGCGCCGACCACCAAATCCACCGCGGCCACCGGCATCGCGCTGAAGCTGCATGACCTGATCAATCTTGGGTTGCAGAACCTGCATTTCATCGTCGGTTGCGCCCAGCATCTGCTTCATGCGATCGGCCATCTGCTGGCGCCAGTTGCCACCGCCGCCTTGCCCGCCACCACCATTGCGGCGGCCACCATTACCACCACTACCACCTCCGCCATTTCCACCACCATTATCGGCTGGTGGATTTCCACCGCCGGGGTTGGCCTGACCGAATGTCGGAATCGTGAGTGATCCCAGTGTGAGAGCCGCCGCGAGAAGACCGATTTTCAATTTCGCCGCCATGATCTTGCTCCTTTCGGGAGTGTTGGAAGTGATGATCTGGGGAGATTCCCCGGTTCCTGTTTTTTGTTGATGAAGTCTGTTGCGTTATTTGATCGGGTTCAATCCGGCACGATCGGCATTGTTGTGCTTCGCTGGGCGCCGTCGCCGTGAGGCCAATGACCGCGGTCATGCGGCCGCGATTGCCGTAGGCTGTCCCATTTTTGTTTCTGGTCATCGGTGAGCAGGGCCTGGCTGCTTTCGTTGGCCTGATGCAGAATTGCCGCTCGTTCCTTGTCCAGATCCGCCCGGTGGGCGCGGAACTCGTCGATCAGCTTGCCATAGGCGGCCCACTGTTCCGGGCCGAGCAAATCCTCGATCGCCTGGTCGCGCTCGCGATCGAGCAAGCGGCGGCGCTCGACCGTCTTGTCAATCTTCTGTTTCGTATCGGCCCATACCGCGTCCATCTGCTGGCGTTGCTCGGGCGTGAGGTTGAGCTGGTCCGCAAGCCACGACGGATTCCCGGGACCGTGCGGGCGGCCGGGCAATTGCGACCAGAGACGGCCGACAACGACACCCGCGCTCATTACCAGCACCAATGCGGCAAGAAAAATAACTTTGCTATGCTTCATGGAGTGTCATCAGTCCGGGTGGACGCATCGGCCAGATACCATTCAGCCGCCGGAGTGGTCGCCGCTTCGTGAACAGCCGGGTCGGCGCTCTCCGCTACAGCCGACACACCAACCCACGGCGGCGCCGCCTCCGGCGTGCTTTGAGCTTTCATCAACCACAACGATCCAACCACCAGCACACTGGCGGCGATCCCGCTGATCCCCCAACCCAGACGAAGCAGCCCCTGATCCATCGCATCATCCACCGCGCGATGAAGCCGATGGCGTGCTATCTGTGATAATTTTGGTTCGTTTGTTGCTGCCGACGCCAGCAGCCCCGACATCGCCTCCACCTCCGCCAGTTGCGTCCTGCATGATTCGCAGTGGGTGAAATGGTGATCCATCGCCAGCTTCAAACCGGCGCTGAGCTCACCATCAAGATAGGCTTGGAGTTCGTGGATGGGCGGGCATTTCAGCATTTTTGGGATCACAGTCAGGCTAGGGCAAATATGCCTTCAGGATGTTTTTTAACTCTGCTCTTGCCCGGTGCAGCCGGGATTCAACTGTGCCTCGGGGGACATCCAGCACCTCGGCAATTTCGTCGTAGTTCATCTGCTGGAACTCGCGGAGCAGTATGACTTCGCGATGTTCGGCAGACAGTTTGGCGACGGCCGCATGGACATCGACCCTCGCCTCTACCGAGCCTTCCACCCCTGGAGCGACGGTTAGCATCGCCGGAAAGGCCTCATTAGAGGGGAGGGTCGAATCCACGGTTGGGTTCGCCCGCCGTTTTTTATCCCGCCGCCATTTGGCGGTCTGAGTCACAAGGATGCGCGTAAGCCACGTTTTGACTGAAGCGCGTTCCTGGAAGCCTTTGAGACCTTTGAAGGCGCCGACGAAGGTTTCCTGAAGAATGTCTTCGGCGTCGGCCGCGTTTCCAACCAATGAGACGGCCAGGCGATACAGACGATCGGAATGGCGATCCACCAGTTTGTGGAATGCCTTGCGGTCGCCGCGATTGGCGTTACGCAACAACTCGATGTCATCCGCCTCGCGGCTGTCACCTTCCACGCGCGGCGTCTCCGTCGAAGTTGGGACCGTCGGGGGCAGTTCACTTCCAGATTTCACAGGTATAGTTGCGCGATGGGCCGGGTTTCTTCCCTTGGGGCGGAATATTTTTTCCAACCTGATCAGAAGATGGTCGCAATGATGGCCGGAAGCAAATGAAACAAATGAGGCAAAAGGCCACGTTTCAAAAACCAATTGTCAAATTATTGCTGTGGCTGGGCACTATTAGTCCCTTCTCTTTCTGGGAGAAGGTTGGGATGAGAGGGCGTGAGGTGCGGAGCGTTAATCCAACTTTTCGGGTTCAAGGCCTATGTTTTTTTCTCCGGCGGCTTTTTTTTCCTGGTATTTTTTGACCCAGGTTTCGAAGCTCTTGCCGGCGGCGGTGTCTTTGCCGGAAAACTCGAGGCGGGCGATGTCGATGTAGCGGATGGAAATTTTTGTGTCGGAGTTTTTGGGGAAAAGGCGGATGAGGCAATCCGACAGCGACTTTCCTTCGCTGCGGCGGTCGAAGAGATATCCTTCTGCTTTTGAACCATCCTTCAGCGTGATGGTGATGTCGCCTCGGTAGTCGAAGGCTTTTTCCAGCGCGGTGCGGATTTCTTCGTCGGATGCGAGGGGGGGGATCCATCCTTCGAGGTTTTCGTGGATGATTCCGATGGCCGCGTCGCGGTCATTTGCATTAAAGGGGTGTGCTTTGGTTTCCTGGGGCACTTTCGGGTTCCTGCAAAGATGAAGGGTGGGGCTTTGCGAACTGTTGCCCCGCGATATTTTTAGACTCCAACGGTTTCGCGGGTTTCGTGTTTAACCCCGTTCAGCGTGAGGGGGACGATAGGGAGGTGCGCACCGCTGGAGGTTTCCTGCAGGGCTTTGGCGGCTTCTTTGTTAGTGTAGTTGCCGCCGAAGAGAGTGGCTTTGGCGGTGGCCAGGAGCCCGCTTATGGAACTGAATGTGTGGTTGACCGCGCTGGCCTCATAGCCGCTGTGGACCATGCAGTTGGCGCACTTGGGGTTGCCGCTTTCGGTGCCGTAGCTGGCCCAACTGGTGGTGTCCATTAGTTCCTGGAACGTGTCGGCGTAGCCATCTTGCAAGAGGTAGCAGGGCTTCTGCCAGCCAAAGACGTTGTACGTTGGCATTCCCCAGGGGGTGCAGGTGTAGTGCCGGCGGCCCATGAGGAATTCGAGGAAGAGGGGGGACTGATTGAAGCGCCAGCCTTTGGCGCGGTTGCTGAGAATTTTGGTGAAGAGCTCGCGCGTTTTGCGTTTGCCGAGGAAGTGCTGCTGATCGGGGGCTTTGTCGTAACTGTAGCCGGGGGAGATCATCATCCCTTCAACGCCGAGGTGCATCATTTCGTCGAAAAATGAGCGGACGCTTTTGGGATCGGCGCCTTCGAAGAGGGTTGTGTTGGTGGTGACGCGGAAGCCGCGTTGGACGGCTTCGCGGATGCCATCGACGGCGACATCATACGTTCCCTCGCGGCAGACGGCGAAATCGTGGTGATCTTTCTGGCCGTCCATATGAACACTGAAGGTGAGATATTTGCTTGGCTTGAAGAGATCGATCTTTTCCTTGAGCAGCAGGGCGTTGGTGCAGAGGTAGACGTACTTTCGGCGAGCGACGATGCCCTCGACGATTTCCTTGATCTGGGGGTGCAGCAGGGGTTCTCCGCCGGGGATGGAGACCATAGGTGCGCCGCATTCATCAACGGCTTTGAAGCATTGCTCGGGGGTGAGGTTTTTTTTGAGGATATGGGCGGGGTATTGAATCTTGCCGCAACCGGCGCAGGCGAGATTGCAGCGGAACAGGGGTTCCAGCATCAGCACCAGCGGATATTGGCTGCGGCCGCTGAGCTTCTGCTTCAGCACATAGGTAGCCACAGTCCACATTTGGGAGATGGGAACGCCCATAAATCTCTTTCCCTAAAGCAAGCCTGGCGCGAGCAGGCGGTAAAGCGCATGAAGCATACTGGAAATCGGCGGGCGATCAAACGCAGGTTTGGTTATATAGCGGTAGAATCACAAACGGTGAATTCCGGCAAGGTTATCATTTTCACGGCTGTCCGCATGGAAACGCGTGCGATCGAGCGGGCTCTGGCGGAGGTGGATGCTTCGCGGTTTTCAGTTCATAGGGTGGGGATTCGGGCTGTGCATCTACCGCCCGTCGAGATTGCGGAGAAGGCAATTGCCGTTGTAATGGCCGGGCTTGGGGGGGCGCTTGATCCTTCTTTGAAGGTGGGGGATGTTGTGTTGGACGATTCAGCCGGGGTGATATCGGGGCAATTGGCGTATCGGCGGGGGAGGATTCATACGGCTGGTCAAATTATCGCTTCGCCGGAGGAAAAGGCGGCACTGTTCAGGGAGACGGGGGCGCTGGCAGTGGATATGGAAAATGATGTGGTGCGGGGATTTTGCGAGAAGGTGAAGGTTCCGTTTATAGGCGTGCGGGCCATTAGCGATTCGGCGGCGGATGTGCTTGATCCGGCAGTCCTGCGGTTTATCGATGAAACAGGAAGTATTCGGCCCTGGGCGCTGGGGAAGGAGATCCTGGGAAGGCCTTCGCTGATTTCTTATCTGACAGAGCTCGGAAGGAATTCCAAGCGGGCGGCGGGGCGGTTGGGGGAGGTGGTGCGGGGGATTGTGGGAGAATTTTTGGCCACCCATGAACATTGATGAACATCGATAGGCGACGAGTTGCCCGGAACGTTCAGACTCGCCGCCTGCTTCGTTCCGAGGTTGCGGAGAAAACAGCCACGATAGACGTTGATTTACGCTTTGGGTTGCACAAGATGTTCTTGTGCGAATTACTCAACAACATGCTGATCAGCTTCTGAAGCACGGGTACGTGATTGTGCCGAACTTTCTTACGGCGGAGGAGCTGTCGGCGGCGCATGAGAATATGTTGCGGTATGTGCCGACGGCGGAAGAACTGGACGCTACGCCGGAGCGGTATAGCTGGGTGTTTGAAGATCCGGAGCATTTGCAAACGGAGTTTCCGTTTGCGGGGGATGCGCTGAACCATGTTTCGACTCATCCTGAGATCATTGGGTTTGTGGAGCGGGTTTTGGGGTCGACGGATGTGCTGTTAAGCCAGGCGGCGATCTGGGCGAAGTATGCGGGGACGGGGGATTTTGAGCAGGGGTTGCACCTGGATTATCAGGGGAACACACTGGTTGTGCCGCGCGATGATGGGGATTATCGCCAGGTGAATATGATTCTGTATTACAGCGATGTGACGGATGAAATGGGGCCGACGTATGTGGTGAGCCGCGAGAAGACGGGGGAGTTGCCGCTTTGGCCAACGCATCGGACGCGCAAGCGGAGCCCGGAGCTTTATCGGCATGAACGGCCGGTGCTGGCGAACCCCGGAGACCTGTTTATCTTTGGAATGCGGACCTGGCATCGGGCGAGCGCGATCACGGCGGATTTTGGGGTGCGGCTGAGTCATCACCTGGTTTACCGGGCGGGGGCGCATCATTTCCAGGGGTATCATCATTGGCCGCGGTTTGGGGAGAATGAGCAATTGCAGCGGTTTGTTGCGCATGCGTCGCTGAGACAGAGGGAAGTTTTGGGGTTTCCCAAGGCGGGGGATGCGTATTGGAATGAAGAGACGATTGCGGCGGTGAAGCTTCGGTATCCGGAGATGGATATGTCTTATTATAAAAAGTGATTGATGATGGGAGGGTGGGTGGGGTGGAGGGAGGGATGCTTATGGGGTGGGTGGGTAGGATATCTGCGGGCTGGGGAGGAGGGGCGTGTGCAATGGTGGGATGATGGGGTTTGAGGGGAGTTGAATATGGTGGAAGAGAAAGAGGAAGAGGAATCGCAGCCTGCGGCTGTGATTCCTCTTCCTCTTTCGTCATATTCAACGCAATCTCAACCTCCCCACGACTATCCCCACCACAACACGATGTATGTAATGGTGCAATCAATAACTCTTATCACATTAAACGGTTCGTTACTTCCCCGAGGATTCGCCAACCGGCTGAGACGAAGGCGCGGCTGACGGAGCCGGCATGACAGGTACAACCCCAGCAGTTTTCTGGACCAGGACCACGACATCGATCTTTTCGGCATCGGCAGGTTGCGTCGCCGACAGTTGTGTGGCCACAACAGCGGGCGTTGATGAACCCATTGATAGATTATTCACTCCAAGCGCAGGTTCAGTAGCCGGCAATGTCGCAGGAGCGGTGTCACGCGTGACCGTCACAGTCGCGGCCGAGATGAGATTGTCCTCACGATATTTGTCAGCGATCAGCTTCTTCAGCTTGTCCGGCGTTTGCCCCTGAGCCCGAATGGGTTCAATCATCGGCAGCGCAATCATGCCGTCCTCGGCAACGCGGGCATATGTCGTTTTGTCTACGCCCGGGCCGACAAGCTGATCGACCGTCACCTTCAGGCGATCATCCTTTTGGATTTCATACGCGAAAGCAGGCGAAGTGGTTGGACCGCCAGAGGCAACGGAATCCGAAAATGCATGTAGACCGCCGCTGCCGGAGATTTCCAGGGACGGTGAAGTTCCGGGAGGATGGGGACTGTTTGATATTCCAGGTTCTTTGTTTGAACCAGACGCGACGGTGTACACCTCCGCCGTCTGGCTGCGCGACTGGGCGGCGAGAGAAGCATGAAGCTGTTCTGCGTCGTGCGCCGTGATGCCGCGGGCGATGAATACATCGCTGTTGGATGTATCGACATCGAAATATTCCTGAAAGGCGTCAAGCGAACCGTTTGGCAACGATACTTGGCCGAATGGTCGCGGCTGGGCATTTTGCTGCTGCGCCCGATCCGCGAACAATTGCTGATTGACGGAGATCGACGGCTGCGTCGATGGGACCATCAGCTTTGAATCGACACTGTTTTTTATCCCCGACGGCTGCGTCGAAGAAATTTTCCCGGCGACCGCGCTTTGAGCTTCTGCGCCGATCGGCTGCGAGACGGGCGGTGAAGAGCCGCCGAAAGCATCCGCATCTTTCTTCTTCGCACCGAAAGAGAAATCATTGCCCGCACTGTCCGCCATCTGAGTATTGCCGGCATTGCGAAGCTGATCGGAATTACCGGCTCGACGAAGCGTAATGTTGCGGTTGGCATAACGTAACGCGAAGGCCGCCGAATCACTGGCACTAAGCTGGCGAGCGCCGTTGGCCTCGCCTGCCATTGCCCCCCCGCCCCCGCCACCGCTGCCGACCAGCCCCCCATTATGAATGACGATGCTGCCATAATTATTATTCGCGACGGCCGGATCGTTTGCCAGGATGTCATAGCGAATGCCGTTGCTGGCAAAATACCGCCGCACTTCGGCAGAAGCAGCAACAGGATCGGTCGTGCGGACCAGGACGCAAACAGTGTTATTCGGCTCAATACCAAATGGATTGATCGTGCTGGCGGTTTGGTAGGGTGCGGACGTTTGCGGAATTGCTGACGGAAGCGAATCCGCCTCCGCAACCGGCGGTGTAGCGACAACGACAGGAGCATCAGCAGCCGCAACAACAGGCTTGAGTAACTTGTCGTCCGTCACAGTCCCTTGCGCGACAGTGCCCGCATCGGCAGATTTGGCTTCATCCACAACTGTCGCAACCGCCGTTGTGGGTTCAGATTTCGCTTTGACGCCCAGTTCCTTTTCAGCCTGTGTACCGGCGTTTAAGGCCAGTTCTTCGGCAGAGCCGGCGGGCAATGATGCAGGAGCGGCGATGCTCCTCGCCGATCCTTCCGGCGCGGATGGCATCGTCGCAACCGCATACTTCGGCGCCGATGTGCTGGAATTTGGAAGCGCGAAATAAATCACCGTCCCCAGCCCTGCCGCGACCGCGAACATCGCCGCCACCAGCAGCACCTGCGGCAACCGGTTAATCCGAACGACAGACCCCGCATCGGCCTTCGGGTCCAGAAGCATTGACCGCTCAAGATGTCCCTCAAAAACCTCCGCGATTTCCGGCGGCGCAGACTCCCGCGGAAGCGATGACAGATATTCCCGCGTCTTCGCCAACTCTGCCAAAAGCTCCCGATGCTGCGGATTCGATTGCAGATACTTCTCAATCTCCGACCGATCCTGCGGCGCCAGTTCGCCTTCAAGATAAGCGCAGAGCTTGGCCTCCGTGGCTTCCTTGGGGTCAATCGGGTCGAGATTGTTCGGAGACGATGACATTGTGCGTTAAATCCGAAGGACGAAATTCGAATGGCAAATCAATGACGAATGTTTGAATGATGAATAACGAATGATGAAACAAATTCGGCTCACCGCGCGCCTCGAAAGTTTGGCCGTTTCTGGTTCATCATCAGGCCATTCGTCATTTGGACATTGATTCGTCATTCGAGTTTCATCATGCGTCATTTTCCTCAGCTCATATACGCTTTCAGTTCATCCCGAAGCGCAATCCGCGCCCGAAACAGCCGGCTCTTCAACGTTCCCAGCGGCAGCCCGAGCACATCCGCCATCTGCTGATAATCAAATCCTTCCACATCACGCATCACCAGCACCGCTCGAAATTCCGGATCAATGCGGCCCAGCGCCGCCACCACCTGCTCGGCACGCTCGCGCTGTTCCATCGCGTGCGACGGCTGCGCCCCCGAACTCTGCCGGACCCGATCAATCAACGCGGCGGCCTGGTCCTGCCCCTGGTGATCGCGACCGTTTTTATTTCCCGGGCCTTCCAGCGAAAACACCCGATGCCGCTGAATCTTTCGCAACTGGCTGATCGCAAGATTGACGGCAATGCGAAACAACCACGTATATGGCGCCGCGTCACCGCGAAAACTGTCCAGGCTGGCCAGCCCCCGCGTAAACGCTTCCTGCGTCAGCTCGGCGGCCTCATCGCGATCGCCAACCAGCCGTAGAATCGCGTTATAAACACGATCCTGATAAAGCACGACCAGTTGCCCATACGCCCCGCGGTCGCCTTTCTGCGATCGCCTGAGCAGATCGATCGCGCGGATCACCACCGCGTCGTGGATCGGCGCTGTCCCACTGGCCGGCCCGGTCGGCTCGGCGTCGGGCTCGTCTTGTACTTGGCTGAAGCTCGACATGGGATTGGACGACCAGGTGCGGAAAAAGTTCCAACAGAACGCAAAAAACGCTCAGAATTTCAGGCTCCGGACAGCAAATCTCCGTCACCCTGAATGATGCCACCCCCGCATAGGTGAGTCAACGTTATAGGACCAGTTCCCCTGCTTTAGTTTTGATGTGGAGCAACCTCGATAAACGCAAGACGCCAAGCCCCCAAGCAAAGAACCGCCACAGCAGGCGCGAGTCGTACTTCATCCGTGTTCCTTAAAAACGACTTAACTGATTTATCTCCCTTGGCGTTTCCCCCTTGGCGGCCTCGGCGTCTTGGCGTTCACCCCTCCCCTCATCACACCGTCTTGGATTGAATCACCGCCGCCATCGTATGCGACTTCCCCGCCCCCAGTGCCACCGCATAATCCCCAACATTACAAGTCTCAACACACACCATCAGCGGCCACTCATCATCAGCAAAATCAGTAAACGCCTTCGCCTTCTCAATCCAGGGATTCCACACCACTGTCGTCAGCGATTGATCCTTCGCCACCGAAATATTTCGCCGCCCGACCGGGTCATGCACCACCGTCGTCGCCCGCGTATTCAAATAAATTCGATCTGTCTCTCCCGTGATGCGAATCGCCTCAGCCCCCTGCAATTGCTTATGCGGCGCCGGCAGCCGATTGACATACTCCATCCCCTCCAACCCCTCAATGCTCGCCTGCCGCACATCAGCAACGCTCAAATACGTGTGCATCGCCTCTTCAAACGTAAAAGCTTCCGAACCTGTATTGAAAACCTCCAGCGCCAGCCGAAGCTCCGCGCCAACGGTCACCGTATATTTCGCCTTGAAATCGTGCGGCCACGCCGCCTTCGTCGTCGCATCACTACCAAATGCCAGCGAAATCCGCACCGATCCATCATCCGCTTTGGCCGTAGATTCCACCGCCCATTCACTCAGCCGCGCAAATCCGTGCGGCGGTTGCATCCTTGGCCCAAACCACGGAAAACAAATCGGCACTCCCCCGCGAATCGGCTTCGCCGCTTCAAACATGCTCTGCCGGCTCACAAACAGCAGCGGCTTCTGATTGGCCGGCTGATAGTGCGTCACATGCGCACCGTGCAGATACACATGCCCCTCTCCAAGCGGTGTACTGATCACCGCACGCGTAAGCCCGCCATTGCCTGCCTCAAAACGCACAGCGCCAAAAAGCCCAAAACGGGAATTGAGCGACTCAATATCAGCAGTTGCCATGATTCTCTCTCAAAGATTTGAAGTCCTCGTCACTTCGTGGCAGCGGTGTGCGCCATCGTGTGCGTATAGCTCGTTCCGCGCCATTCCACTTTCTTGGTGATGCAAAGTATCAGCCCTTTAATCAGCGTCCAAAGCAGGAGCGGCCCGGCGATCGGAAAAAGCAGCGCGTTCCAGCCCGAAGTCTTCGCCCAGCGATACATATTCGAAAGGAAAAACATCATCAGGCAAAGATGAAGAATGCCTGTCCCCAGCCACGCATAATCCAGGATGTCTCCATGCGGATGCATCGCACGAAGGGTTCCATAGATCACCGCCGCATATGCTGTGAAGCACGAAGTCAGCATAAAATTCATCGCCATCATGATGTGCTTGGGGTTCCCCACCTTGGCGGCGTAATAAATCCGGCTCCATCCCTTAATGATCGCCGGCAAACTCGAATACATCCGCACCGCCACAAGGTCCCCACCCCACCCCACCCGAATGCGCATTCCCCGCGATTTCATAATCCGCGCAAATTCCGTGTCCTCGCAGAACCGGTCCTTCACGGTCTCATGCCCCCCGATCGCTTCATACGATGCCCGCGGCATGAGCATGAACTGCCCATTGGCAAACGTGATATTTTTCTTCTTGTCGTCATTGCTCAGGGAAATGAGATACATCGTCGCCGCCGCTGCCGAGCAAAGCGGAACCAGCGAACTCTCCCAGATCGTGTGCGATTCACATTCTGGAAGAAGGCTCAGCAGGTCATACCTCTTATATGCCGATACCGTCAGCGTCTTCCGCACCGCCTGCGGCTGCAGGATCACATCCGAATCCACGAACAAAAACCAATCCCCTTTGGCCTTCTTCACCCCGGTGTAAAGCGCATTATTTTTCCCTGTCCACCCGGGTGCCAGCGTCCCCTCCTGAATATGCACCACCGACAACCGCCCGTCCGCCGCGGCCAGCTCATCCATCACCGCCCCGGTCCGATCCTTGCTTCGGTCATCAATCGCAATCACATCAAAGTTCGGATAATCCTGGCTCAGCGCAGACTGCAGGCAAGTCCCAATCCGCTCCCCCTCATCCTTCGCCGGTATCAAAATCGTCACGTGCGGCGGTGGCTCCGGATCTGGCCGCGGTTTGTCCAGGAGCTGCATCTTCGTGCGCCCAAAGAACGTGATTACCCCGTACCCAAGCCAGGTCAGCGGCCCGGCGCCGAGGTAGTTAACGTACATTACCGTTTCCCAGATGCCCGCCAAATGCAACAGAAACTCCTGCGAAAAAACTCCCCCGACATTAGACGGAAACCACCCAACAGTCGCAAGCGCTCGTACTTCGGCTCCTTCCCCCGCAAGACGCAAGCAAATTAAGCGGCTGCCTGCGAGCAGATTGGGATGAGGGCAATTTCAAATGTCAAATAGCGCTCCGTGGTGAACCGTCCGTGCATGAGGCCCTAACAAATTATGCTATATTGTCCCCGCGGCGAAATCGAAACCAACACCACCTCTCCCATCATGAGCAAATCAAAAACCCTCCCCAGGCGCAGCGAAGTCAAACATCAGGATCAATGGGATCTTTCCTCATTGTTTCCCTCCGACGCCCAGTGGGAGGCCGCGTTCAAAAAATGGGAAAAACAAATCCCTGGCTACGAAAAATTCCGCGGCAAGCTCGCTCAAAGCGCCAAATCCCTCGCCGCCTGCCTCAATTTTGACTCCAGGCTCGATCGCCTCGCCGAGCGCATCGGCACCTACGCTTTTCTCAAGACAACTGAAGACCAGGGCAACAGCGACTCGCAGCGCATGAAAGGCCGCTATCAGGCCGTTGCCACCAGGGCCGCCGAGGCCGCCAGCTTCTTCCGCCCGGAGATCATGACGATCCCCGAAAAGAAAATGGCCGCCTTTCTCATATCCCCCGAGCTGCGGCCATGGCGCCTCGCGCTTGAACGAATCCTTCGCTATCGCCCTCACACCCTCGGCAAAAAAGAAGAGCAATTGCTCGCCATGCAAGGTCAGATGAGCGAAGCCTCAAATGAAATTTTCCGTCAGCTCAACGACGCCGACCTGAAATGGCCGCTCGTCCAGGATGATAAGGGGCACAAGATCGAACTCGGCCACTCATCCTTTTCCGCGCTCCTGCATTCTTCCAAACGCAGCGTGCGAAAGAACGCCTTTCACGCCTACTACACCGAGTATGACGCCCACCGCAATTCCATTGCCGCCGCCCTCAACGGCAGCGTTCAGCGCGATGTCTATTACGCCCGCGCCCGCGGGTATCCGTCAGCCCTGGAAGCATCGCTCTTCGACGACAACGTTCCCGTGCGCGTATACGACAATCTCATTGGATCCATTCACCGTCATCTGCCCGCCGTCCATCGCTATTACGACCTGCGCCGCCGCGCGATGAAGCTGAAGGATGGCATCCATCATTACGACACATATGTCCCCATCCTCGCCGATCTCGACAAACGCCACACCTGGGATCAGGCCGTCAAGGTCGTGATCGATTCCCTCGCGCCCCTCGGCACAGAATACACCCGCGTCCTCCACCGCGGCTTAACCACCGACCGATGGTCCGATCGCTATCCCAACGCCGGAAAACAAAGCGGCGCATTCAGCTCCGGCACCTACGACGCCGCCCCCTTCATTTTGATGAATTACCAGCCCGACGTCCTCGATCACGTCTTCACACTCACCCACGAAGCCGGCCATTCCATGCACAGCTTCTATTCGGCCAGGACTCAACCTTATCAATATTACAACTACACCATCTTCGTCGCCGAGGTCGCCAGCACGTTCAATGAACAACTGCTCGCCCGCCACCTGATGGAAAACGCCGCCGACGATCGCGAGCGCGCCTACCTGA
Source organism: uncultured Phycisphaerales bacterium (assembly GCA_963704405.1). GTDB lineage: Bacteria > Planctomycetota > Phycisphaerae > Tepidisphaerales > Tepidisphaeraceae > MFD01213-c1. The sequence goes on along the minus strand of OY969903.1, from coordinate 4,578,396 downwards.
TCAACCGCCAGATCGACGGCATCCGCGGCACGATCATCCGCCAAACCATGTTTGCCGAATTCGAAAAAATCATCCACACCCTCGTCGAAGCCGGCGAACCCCTGACCGTCGACACCCTTCGGCGTGAATACCGCAAGCTCCTCAATCTCTATTTCGGCCCCGACTTCATCATCGACCCCGAACTGGAACTCGAATGCCTCCGCATCCCCCACTTCTACCGCGCCTTCTACGTCTACAAATACGCCACAGGCCTTAGCGCCGCCATCGCCTTGAGCGAACGCGTCACCACCGGCGGTGAAAAAGAACTCGCCGACTACCTCAGCTTCCTGAAAGGCGGCTCCTCCAAATACCCCCTCGACCTCCTCCGCAGCGCCGGCGTAGACATCGAAAAACCCGACCCAGTCAACGCCGCCCTCGGCCACTTCGAAAAGCTAGTAACAGAACTCGACGAGTTGCTGTAATCACCAATCACTACCCCTCCCCAATCTCACCTCCGCGAAACACACCCCAATTACGCAACCGCCGAATCAAAGATTTGCCCGTATCAGGGGTCATGAGACCATGAGACCATGAGTCAGGGAGTCCGGGAACCGGGCGATCAGAAGATCAAGAGCCTTCGATGATCTTGCCGCCCCCGTTAATTTTGCACCGCATAAACCAGCAGTCGGCGAGTAATACAAGATCAACCCATGGCACCCCGTTTCGGCGCGGCGGCGCCACCATAGTTTCTTCCTCCCCTAATATCCCCCCGCGCACAACTGGGGGCGTGCCTTGCCAAGGAGGTGGGGACGCTGGGGCGGAACCGAATGCCATTCGGTTAATCGTTAAGCGGCTTGTTTGGCTCGGGTTGGCAGTAGGTGGATCGAGGTTTTCTCATCAGACTGTACGAGTTATGAATCCGCCGCTTTACCACCCGTGGATGATATCGGCCCGGGCGCAAAGGATTTACCTTCAACTCCGATCCGCTCACGCCTTCCGCTGGTTTGAGCAGCGCGATGAGCCAACGTGATGCATCGACGAAGCTGATGCGACTGGCGTCGTCGATCTCCTGCTCTTGCGCCGCGTCCCGCATCGCGGCACGGATCAGGTTGTACACCAGTGCAAAGACCATCAACTCCTTCATCACGCCGTCAGGCGTCTGGCACTTGAGGTGCTCCATCTTCATCGTTGTTTTCAAATGCCGGAAGTTGGTTTCGATCCCCCAGCGCAACTGGTACAGCCGGGCAATCTCTCGCTTGGGATAGCGCATCGGATCCAGCAGCGTGGTGACGAGCGTCACCTGGCGGGTGCGCATTCCCCTGGCGATGATGTCGTAGCGAAGCTCGCGAAGCACAAGCGTCTGCGGCAGGCTGGCAAACACGTCGGCGGCCATGCCGCTTATCCGCTTGGAAGGCTTGATCCACCGAACAATCTGATCCTGCCTGCCAAGGCTCTTCACAAAATGGGAGTTGGGGAGTGATCTTTTGTATGCTCCTTTTTTCCTCGATCTTCCCCGCGCCGCCCGGCCGGGCGTGAAGTCGACGACCTGGCTCGCATTCATGCGGAACACCGCATCTACCGACATTTTCCCCAGCGTCACCAGATGCCCAAAAGGAACAGAATCCCCGGTCTCCCAGCAGCACGTCGCCGGCCTGCAACAGGCCGTGCGGCCCGGCAAGTTGACTGGCCTCGCCCATGGTCAGGGCCATCATGCTCAACTGCAGGATCATTCCGCTGGCCAGATCCATAAGCGCCAGCATTTTGATCATGGGGAAGCCGCATCCGGATTTCTGCTCGCTGGGCTGGGGCCACATTTTTTGCAGTGCCGGTTCGTCGGGCGTACTGACGGTTGTGCCGTCGATCATCAGCACGCGACGGCCCAGCCAGATGGAGGCGGATTGGTTACACGCATCGCACGATAATTGTTCGACCAGCCTGGCCACGCCCGCCGCCGGCAGCCGCTGCCGCGCGTCGCAGTAGCTTCCCTCGCTGCAACCAATGCCCCAGAGCCACCGCAGATGAGTCATGGCCGTGTTGCCATGCAGAACCTGCAGCAGGAACAGCGTCATGGTGTTGGCTGGATTGAGCAGCCGATTACGCCAGACATGACCGACCTGGGCAAAACATCGGTTGATTCTCTCGGCCCCGCCAAGAGACCCCAAGGGGTCAGATTTGATCCGCTGCAGCGTGGACGCGATGATAGCCATCCGTGGCCTCCTTTGAGTTTGGGGACTTAAGACATCACCATTCTCTCAGGAGGCCGCGTCTTGCGCGAATATTCACAACGCGCGCCGCGGCGCGGAGTTATGTGCTAACCGAATGGCATTCGGGGCGGAACCTAGCGGCACGGCGAGAGTAAGAGCGGGTTCCGCCCCAGCTATAACTCCACCGCCCGCGCAGCGGTCCTTCTTCTCCCAGCGGGGGTGCGGGGGCAGCAGCCCTCACCCTTACCCACAACTCCGAAGTGTTTTTGAGAACATTTTCGCTTTCTTCAACGTACCTCGATTTTTTCCAGACATGGAGGTCGTGATGATGGTCTGCCAAGCCCATCAGTGGGCTCATCAGCATTTTGGATCGTTGGATCTGGATGATCGTCGTCGTTCAAAAGGGTTGTTACACTCGCAGCCCAAATGGCGGCGACTCCGGGTCAATCCCTGCCTGTGCAACATAAGCAGTGGGCGGAGCTGAAAGCAGCTTACCGGTTTTTCGACAATCCACAGATTAATCCCGATGCGCTGCAAGCCCAGCACCGGCGGGTGACTTTCCAATCGTGCCGCGAGCATCCGGTGGTCCTGTGCGTGCAGGATGGCTCCAATGTGCAAGCCAGCCGTATTGCTGGAGGCCAATGGGTGATGCATTCGGCGCTGGCGGTCACGCCAAGCGGCGAAGTTTTAGGGTTGCTCGACCAGCGATTTTTCAAGCGGGTGAAGCGAGCGGCACGGGAGAGCAAAAAAGCCAGGCGTGATCGCTTTCGAGAGAGCGATGTCTGGATTGACGCCGTCCAGGCCGTCAAAGCGGCCAACTCACCCCATACGCACCTGATCCATATCTGTGATCGAGGGGCGGACGATCTGCGTCTGATGCACAGTTGCGTGGCGGCATCGAACGGTTTTGTCATCCGGGCCCGTCACGACCGCAACATCGAGCAGGCAACCGACAAGCTGTGGTCTTACATGGCGCAGGTTCCGGTCAGCGGACAAATCGATATTGAGATCGGTCAGCAGCGATGCGTCAAACGCAAGATCAAAGGCGTCACCCAGCGCCTGCCGCGTCCCGCCCGCATGGCCCAATTACAAGTGCGGTTTGCAACGGTGCAACTGCAACCTCCGGCCAAAAGCGCGCCGTCCACCCAACCGTTGACGGTGAATGTCGTTTATCTCAAAGAACCCCTCGAAGGCGCTGCGTCGCTGGAGTGGATGCTGCTGACCAATTTGCCGGTGGAGAATCTGGCCGATGCATTGACGATCATCGACTACTACTGCATTCGCTGGGTCATTGAAGAATGGCACCGGGCACTGAAAGAAGGTTGCAGACTTGGCGAATCCCAGTTGCAAAGTATTGATAACCTGCTTCGATTGATCAGCATGCTCTCTCCCGTGGCAGTGCGATTATTGCAGCTGCGTGATTGGGCCAACCTGCCGCGCAACGAACCTGCAGCCGCCAAACTCGACCTGCAGCAGAAGGTGCCGCAGGCAATGATCCAAGCCGCGGCAGCGCTAGGCCAATGCCGGATTGATCAAATGAGCCCCCGGCAATTCTGGCAAACCCTGGCTCACCAGGGCGGCTGGCTGGGCAGAAAACACGATCCCCGCCCCGGCTGGAAAGCAATCTGGATCGGCTGGGAAATCGTCTCCCGAATCGCACACGGCATCGAACTCACACAGCAAAACCGAATCGATGCAACTTGTGGGTAAGGGTGAGGGCTGCTGCCCCTGCGGCGGCGATTTATTTTCGTCTTAGTCTTTTTCTTATTTAACGCCATATTCAACGCCGTGCAGATCCGCCCGCCGCCTGCTCTGATCACATACAGCCTCGAATAAAATCTGGGACACGCCCCGGCTAAAAGAACCCAACTCTCCCTCCCACTCCGCACGCACCACTGGTATCATCCCCACCCGCAACCCAACGGAGCCAAAAATGAGTCAGCCGGTCACAATTGAAAACGATGCCATCCAAATGGAAGTCTGGCCGACCATTGGCGGGAAGGTCGCATCGATCATCGACAAGGCGGACAAATATGAACTGATGTTCAACTATCCCGCGGAGCTTCCTTCGAGTCCGCAATATGATGCGCCGTTTGATGACAGTTGGTATGCCGGGTGGGATGAATGTTTTCCCGGCGTGGCCCCGAGCAAATACGTTGGGCATCCGTACGACGGCATCGCTGTCCCCGACCATGGCGAACTGTGGGGGCTGCCCACCACGGCCGTGCCGACGAAAGATGGCATCACCATCGTGTGGCATGGGCTGCGATTTGGTTACCGGCTTACCCGAAAACTTTATCTTTCGGGTCCGTCGCTTATCGCCGAGTATACGCTGGTAAATCTTGCGCCGTTTGAGTTCCGATATGTCTGGGCGATGCACTCCTTGATGGCGATGAATCTTCCCATTCAATTCGATTTCCCTCGCGGCGGCCCATTCCGCTACAGCCACGATGCCACCGGAACCGAATACCAGCAGCCGTTCGACTGGCCCCAGATCGCCGCCGATCAGAACATCACCCGCCCTGACCAACTGCCCGCCAAGCGCGGATGGAAAGTGTTTTCGCTCGATCCTATCGAGTCCCCGCTCACGATTCGCTACCCCAGCCGCAACAACCGCTCCGTGCAAATCGAATACTCCAGCGAAGACAGCCAGGCAGCTTACTGGGGCATCTGGATCAACACCGGCGGCTGGAGCGGCCACAAACATTTTGCCGTCGAACCCACGACCGGACGCTATGATCAGGTTGATCGCGCGATTCGTGATGCGTCCGCCGCCAAGGTGGGGCCGATGGGGCGCTGCGAGTGGGCAGTCAAGTGGACGCTGGGATAACGCAGAGCGCAAATGGAGCGCAACGGCCTTCGATCTGCGTTTCTACGCTCAGCGATCTGCCCTTATTTCCCCAGCGCTTTCTCCACCGCCTCAGTCACTACGTCGTCGCTCGGCTTGGTTTTCGTTGCAAACCGCGCCATTACGTTTCCATTTCGATCCACTAAAAACTTCGTAAAGTTCCACCCAATTTCTCCCGCAAAATCTCCGGCGGTGGGCTGCTCGGTCAAAAACTTATACAACGGATGCTTGTCGTCCCCCTTCACGCTGATCTTTGACATCATTGGAAACGTCACGTTGTAATTTCCCTGGCAGAATTTCTTGATCTCTTCGTCCGTGCCGGGTTCCTGCTGCTTAAAATTATTCGCCGGGAATCCGATGATCACCAGCCCGCGGTCTTTATAGGTTTCGTAAAGCTTCTCCAGTCCCGCATACTGCGGCGTATAACCGCATCGGCTCGCCACGTTCACAATCAGGACGACCTTTCCCCGATAATTGCCGAGGTCCACCTCTTTTCCATCGATATCCTTCACCACAAAATCCAACGGACTCGCCGGTTGCGTTGTGGAGCCGGCCGTCGGCGTGTTGGTCGGATCTTTCACAACGTTCTGCGCAAAAATCTGATGCGCCCGAAACACGACCGTCAACAAAACGCAAAGTCCGATAAAAACCGCAATCCATCGATAATTCATTGGTTCAGCTCCGTTAGGTTACAGGACTGTAGGGCACGTTTCCGGGGAATACAAAGAAGAACCGAGCGCATCCCGTAACACTGGACTTAACCGAACCCTGTTCGTGAAACCGGAGTCGTCGTCCACTCTTCAACCCTTAACGCGGGCGAGGCGGTATAACAGAGGTTAAAACATCTTCGCCGATACTCAATAATGAAACCGTTCCAACAACTTTGAATAAACTCTGGCAACAATTCGCGATCGCAACCAACTGGCCGGTCCTGGCAGCCGTTGTCGTTCTCTCGTCTCTGGGCGTCATGAGTATCTGGGCGGATTCCACGGATGTCGGCGAAAAACAGCTCAAATACCTTGGCGTCGCCCTGGTCTGCATGTTCGCGTTTCAGGCCGTCAATTATCTGGTCATCGGGCGATGGGCATGGCCGTTCTATGTATTCAGTCTCATGCTCGTCGCGTATACCGTGCTCGGCTCAAAAATTCATGGCCTCCCCTTTGTCCATAACACCAAAGGCGTCTTCGCCTGGATTAATTTCGGGCCGATCAGCCTTGAGCCGTCCGAACTCACCAAGATCGCGTTCATCCTGGTCGTCGCAAAATATCTTCGCTTCCGTTCAAACTATCGCACCGTCACAGGCTTGCTTCCGCCTTTCACGATTGCACTGGTGCCCATCATCCTGATCCTAAAGCAGCCCGATCTTGGCGTGGCGGCGCTGTTTCTCCCGACACTCCTGGCCATGCTGTTCGTCGCCGGCGCGAAGGTGAAGCACATGCTCGCGGTGCTGGCGATGGGCGTGATGTTCATGCCGGTCTTCTGGTTCGCCGGGCATCGCTATGCCGACATGCAGGAAACCATCCGCGACCCGCGCAGCGAGGTGGCGGTGCTTCGTCACCTTCCAACGCTGATGCACGAATATCAGCGAGCCAGGGTGAAGGCGATCTTCACTCAGGACACCGCATCTTCCGGCGCGCTGAATTATCAGCAGGATCATGCCATGATGGCCTTTGGTTCCGGCGGGGTCACCGGCAAAGGCATCGGCGAAATCCCTGTCGGCCGCCATGTCCCTGAGGCGCACGATGACATGATTTTCGCCCTCATCGGCGAACAATTTGGATTCTTAGGCTCCGCCGCCGTATTGGGCGCGTATCTGGTCCTGTTTGCCGCTGGCATCGAAATCGCCGCTGCCACCAAAGAACCACTCGGGCGGCTCATCGCGATCGGTATCGTCGCCATGCTCGCCTGCCAGGCGTCGATCAACCTCATGGTCTGCCTTCGCCTGATGCCCGTCACTGGCGTCACCCTTCCCTTCGTCAGCTACGGCGGCAGCAGTTTGCTGGCCAGTTACATGGCCGCCGGGTTGCTGCTCAATGTTGGGCAGAACCGCCCGATGATGATCGGGAAGGAAGCGTTTCAGTTTGATTCGTGAGCGCCGGTCATTCCATCAAATATCCGAAATCCGTAATCCGGAAACGGTCAAACGGCGTTGCGCTTGGCCGTGAAGCGGCGCCATTCGTTGACACCCCCTCACGGCCCTCCTACATTCGCCGCCATGCGGATTCAGGCGGCGAAGCTATTGGTTGGCGTCCTCTTCGCAGCCGTGTTCTCGGCCGCGGTCGGGTGCGATTCCGGGCCGAGCGGGTCGGCTGGCCGTTCCACAGTCGACATGTTCGCGCCCACGGGCATGCGCATTCATCCGATCTTCACGCAAATTGTGGATTGGAATAAAGATGGCAAGTCAGATGGTATCGAAGCGCAGCTCGAATTTCAGGATCAGTTCGGTGATCCCACCAAGGCATCGGGCCGGGTTCTGTTTGAACTGTTCGATTATCGCCGCAATTCGCCCGATCCGCGCGGTTTGCGGGTCGCTGGGCCGTGGGTGGGATCGCTCGCGACGCTGGATGAACAGCACGAACGCTGGAACACCACGCTGCGAACGTACCGTTTTCAGTTAAACTATCCGGAGATTCGCGGCGAACGGTCGTACGTCCTGACCGCAATTTTTGAACTGGCCGGCGGCGGGCGCTTTTTTGACCGCGTCATCCTTCCCGGTCACGGCAACGACAATCAATCACAGGAGCATAGCGGTGGCAACACCGGGTTCTTCCCCACACATTCCGATACCTACCCCGGCCAGCCCACCAGCCGCAGTTCTCAGCCCTGAGTGCGCCAAGCCCCTCGGCCGGCAATTTGCTTTTGACATTGGAACCGGTGCCAACGCTCCTCAAACGCGTGCGCGCCGAGCTCTCGGCCGAATTCAACCCGGCCAAACCAATCCGCGTCAGCCGTGCGCCCGGTCGGCTTGATGTCATGGGCGGCATCGCGGATTACACCGGCTCGCTGGTTTCCGAAGCCACGCTCGACCGCGCCGCCGCCATCGCCTTGCAGGAACGCGAAGACCGGCAGGTGCAGATTTTCTCATTCAATTTGTTCGATGAACATCAGCCGTTTACCTTCCGCATCCCACTCGATTCCCTGGCGACATTCCCGCTGGCCAAACTGCACCAGGAATTCACCGAGCGAGGACGGCGATGGGCGGGCTATCTTGCCGGTTGCCTCTACATGCTGCATGAGGCGAAGCTGCTCGATCTGGCTGACCCAAAACACAAAGGCATGAATCTCGCGCTGTGCAGCACAGTGCCGCTGGGCGCGGGGGTAAGCTCATCCGCCGCGATCGAGGTGGCGACGATGATGAATCTCGTCGAGCATTTGGGTTTGCGCGACAAGACCGATCCCATGCACATGTCGGCGATGTGCCAGGCGGTGGAGAACCGCGTCGTCGGCGCGCCCTGCGGCATCATGGACCAGGTCAGCAGTTGCTACGGCGAAGCCGGTTCGCTTTTGCAAATGATCTGCCAACCGCACGAAATCCGACCCGCGCTGCACCTTCCCGCCGGTACGCGCGTGCTTGGCATCAACAGCAACGTCAAGCACAGCGTCGGCGGCGGCATGTACGGCAAGACCCGCTGCGCCGCATTCATGGGCCACCGGATCATCCTGTCAAAGCTGAAGGAAATCGGTGAAGCCGCCGGCCGCTCGCTCCTGCGCGATCCGTTGAACGGCTATCTCGCCAACCTCGATCCGGACGATTACAAAAAGCTCTTCCGCCCCTCCCTCCCGGAACATATTGGCGGCCAGGAATTCCTCGACAAGTTCGGTTCGACCATCGACACCGCGACGCAGGTCGGCCCGGCTGAAAACTATCACGTGCTTCAGGCGACGGATCACCATGTCCTGGAAGCCCGCCGCGTCAAACAGTTCGTCGCATTTCTCCAAAGAGCGGCAGAACGTTCGGCGCGGAAAGAAAAATGCTGCTCGATAAGGCCGGCCATCTCATGTATGCCTCGCACCTCTCCTACACCAACGACGCTATGCTCGGCGCAGACGAATGCGATCTGCTCGTCAAGCTCGTCCGCGATCGCGAATCCGCCGGCCTCTATGGCGCCAAAATCACCGGTGGCGGCAGCGGCGGCACCGTCGCGGTCCTCGCTGAAAACACTCCGCAGGTCGATGCCGCTATCGCCGAGATCATGCACGTATACGAACGGCAAACCTCCCGTAAACCCGAAGCGCTGCTGGGAACAAGCCCCGGGGCCTGGCATGTGGGAACAGCAATAGTTTAGCCGGCGACGATCCAATCAATGCCGCGACAGGAAAAAATGGCCCTTGCAAACGCTCAAAACATTGTCGATCGCCTCCGATCCTTCCAGCGCACCGTCCGCGACATGATCGTCAGCTCCCGGCGTGATTCCGATCTGCACGAAATCAGCCGGTCAAGCGCCGCCGACACCATCTACAAAATCGACACCGAAGTGGATCCGCTTCTCGAAGCCTTCTGCGAGGAATGGTCAAAGGAAACCCCGCTGGTCCTGGTTGCCGAGGGAATCGAAAATGAAAAAGGGGAAGAAACAGCCATTACCTTCCCGCACGGCACGCGCGAACAAGATGCCGCAATTCGCGTGATCGTCGATCCGATCGACGGTACCCGCGGCATCATGTACGACAAGCGCGCCGCCTGGGCGCTGGCCGGTGTCGCCCCAAACAAAGGCCCCGGCACGCGCCTGCGCGATATCGAAGTCGCCGTCATGACGGAACTCCCCACCAGCAAGATGGGCTGCAGCGATGTCCTCTGGGCGATCAAAGGCCAGGGCGCGCACGGAATCCGCGAAAAGCTCGAACCCCAGGCGGCCATACTTGAACCCGAAGATCTGCAGGGCCGCCCCATCGGCCGCGTGCTGACCAAAATGGGAAAGGTCGCCCGCGATCAAATCACCGAAGCATTAAACGCCCAAAAAACCAAGGGCGGACTTGTGGGCCAAATCCTCGTCGGCATGGGCTACGTCGATGAAACCGATGTCCAGATTGCGCTGGCGTTTCAGAAAGGCGAAGAGCCTGCACTGAGTGAAGAACTCACCGGCGCCATTGGGGGTCAGCCGCTGAAATTAAAATCCAGCCAGGCCGACACAATCGCCCACGGTTTTGCGGCCGTCAGCAACTTTTTTCCCGGCACTAAGGTGCTCGCCAGCGAACTGATGGAGCACCTGGTCAAAAATCTGATTGGCGAAGCCGATGTGACCAAGGCTACCGTCTTTGACGATCAATACATCTCTACCGGCGGCCAATTCTACGAGCTGATGATCGGCCACGACCGCTTTAACGCCGACCTCCGCCCCGCGTTTTATCGCCTGCAAGGCCAGCCTGAAGGCCTCTGCTGCCACCCGTATGATTGTGCAACGATGCTTATTGCGGAGGAAGCCGGCGTCATCATCACCGACCAAACCGGCCAACCGCTCGACGGCCCTATGGACACTACCACCGGCCTATCATGGGTCGGGTACGCCAATGCCACTCTGCGCCGCAAGATGGAACCGCTTCTGCTCAATTTTCTCGCCAGCAAGCGAAAATGAATCAATATTTGTGCGTCTGACGCGGATGGCGGCCCCAAATGACGCACCCGGAAGTGTGCCGCTCCAGTTCGGCGCATAATTTGCCCATTCCGATTTGCCTAAGGTCACTGTCATAATAGAAGTAACAGTATGGGCACCATTTTAGTCGTTGACGATCACGCTGATACCCGCAAACCGCTGGTCCGCCTGCTGCAGATGGAAGGGTACAAAGCGATCGGTGCGGCCAACGCTTTTGAAGCACTGGCCGCCACCAATCACATGAACCCGGACCTCATCCTTCTGGATGTGATGATCCCCCCCATGGACGGCCTGACCTTTCTCATGCGCCTCCGCGAAGACGCCCGCGGCCGCGACATGCCCGTAATTGTCGTCAGCGGTCTATCCGATCCCCAAACCGTCGCTAGAGCCAAAGAGCTTGGCGTGAAAGAACACCTGGTCAAAACCCAGTTCACTCCACAAGAGCTGCTGAATGCCGTAAAACGCCATATCCGCCAAGCTCCCCATGTCCCTGCTAACAGTGAAATTGAACTATCAAAGTAAGATAAGCGTCTTGCCGCATTTTTATATACATCGTGATGCGGTTGCTGTGGCGTGATGATATTCCGAACGGCGTTGAATATGGTGGAAGAGTAAGACAAGGACGAAGAGCAAGCCGAAAACGAAAACAAATCGCCGCCGCAGGGGCAGCAGCCCCTGCGGCTGTGATTTGTCTTCGTCTTTGTCTTTAGTCTTTGTCTTCCGCCATGTTCAACGCCGCCTCACGCTCGGTAGCGACGAACACGTGGGCAGGCTATGTAAAAATGTAAAGAAAGAAAGCTGAGGCGTCTCCCCCGTGTCGAACGCCTTCGAACCAGTAGAGACGCCTCCGCTAATAAAATCAGGATTCACTGACGCATTCTTCAATCCGACCCCGCCACCTTCACGATCTTATTGTAAATTCCCAGCAGCAAAAACGTTGGTGCCCACTGTCCCACAAACAGGGCATCATGGTTCTTTCCCATGACCTTTAGCGTCATAGACGCCGCGATCGAGCCGCCGGCCAGCCAAAGCCATGTGTCTGATGGAAGCTTCGCCGTCTGCTGTTCGATCGTACGGGCAACAACACCTTCCTGATGTTCGGGTGGGGTAATCGTTCGCATGTGCAGCTCCTTCGGAAAATCAGATCGGATTCACAGCCCCGGTTGAACGTCAACCAGTGCGCTGGTTCATCCGCATGATTTGATGCTAAGCAAACTCGATGCCCGCCATGACCTTCATAGGCCTCGGCGGTATATTTGCCGCCGGCCATTGCTGGCCTCGCATGCGCATCAGCATCATCACCCCATCCTTCAACCAGCGCCCTTTCCTCGAGCAGACCCTGCGCAGCGTCCTCTTTCAATCCGGAAATCTCGATCTCGCATGGATCGTCATCGACGGCAACAGCACGGATGGCAGCGTTGAATTGCTCCAATCCATCACCGACCCCCGCGTGCGCTGGATCAGCGAGCCCGACCGCGGCCAATCCAATGCCGTCAATAAAGGCCTCAGGATGGCCGACGGCGATATTATCGGCTGGCTCAACAGCGACGATCTCTATGCCCCCGGGCGCTGGCTGCCGCCGCCGCTGTTTTCACTAATCCTGCGACTCAGTGGCTGATCGGCCGCTACAACATCATTGATGACGCAGGATTTCCCATCCGCTCGTCAATCGTCCGTTACAAAGACCGCCAACTCGACAGATACACCTATCGCAAACTCCTTCGAGAAAACTTCATCGCCCAGCCCGCTGTCTTCTGGCGCCGAGAATTCGGCGAGCGCGTCGGCCCTCTCGACGAATCTCTCCATTACACGATGGACTACGACCTGTGGCTCCGCATGGGAAAACTCGCCGAGCCGACAATCCTGGATGAAGTGCTCGCTCACTTTCGCATCCACTCAAAAAGCAAATCGGGCCAGATAAATCGCGCAATTCGACGAAGGTTACTGTGTCGCAAAAAGATATTTCGACGGCGACACCATCAGCCGCATCGCCCATCGCTTCAACGTCGAAAAAATAGTCTGGGCATACCGCCTGCTGCGAGTGATGGGAAAGTGATGTGCGCGGAAAGATCGCCCGGCGCGAAAGCCAGCCGATCAAATCCCTGCCGAAGGATCGCGATCTGCCGGCCTCTCGATCGGATACGCTTTTTCGGGCATATTCCTTCCTCTCCATGAATGATTCTTTAGATATCTGGCGTCGAATCGCTCCCTGGTGGGACCAATCGCTCGGCGAGGGCAACCACTTCCAGCGCGAATTAATCATGCCCACGACCGACCGCCTGCTGGCGATCCAGCGAGGCGATTGCGTGATTGACGCCTGTTGCGGCAACGGCAATTACACCCGGCGGCTTGCCAAGGCCGGCGCTAAAGTTCTGGCTTTTGATGGATCGGAACCGTTCATCGCCGCCGCCCGTGTGCGGACGACGCCGCAGGATGGAGAGATCGATTACCGCGTCATCGATGCAACGGATGAATCGGCGATGTGCGCGCTCGGCGAAAAGCAGTTTGACGCGGCGGTTTGCAATATGGCGATGATGGATCTGCCAACCATTTCACCGCTGCTGAAGGCGATGCGATTCCTGCTGAAGCCCGGCGGGCGGTTTGTATTTTCCGTCTCCCATCCCTGCTTCAACTCCAATCAATCCGTCATGACGGCGGAACTCGCCAACACCGCCGGTCAACTCCAACAAACCTTTGGCGTGAAAATCACCCGCTATCTCCAGCCCAGCACCGACCTCGCCAGCGGCATCCTCCACCAGCCCGAGCCGCACTACACGTTTCACCGGCCGCTGAGCCTCCTGCTCGGCGACTGCTTCAATGCGGGGTTTGTGGTCGATGGATTCGAAGAGCCCGCATATCCGGAGGGGTCCGGCGCAAAGAACCCCTTCGCCTGGAAAAAGCGGCCTGAGATTCCACCGGCCGTGATCGTGCGGTTGCGGTTGCGGCTGGGCTGAAGTCTGCGCCGGAAGGCCGTCTAAAGTAGATGTCCAGAAATCTAATCTATGATGTCCAACTACATCTGTTCACAATCAGATTTTCCGCCCCCTTGTCGCTTTGTGAAGGATATGTACAATCTCTCACCCCTGTAGGATTCTTTAGAAAATCCGTAGTTTCAGGCGGCGCGGTCGGTGCGCCGCCGTGTGATTGTGAAAGAGGAAAACATGCCCGCCACCGGAAAAGTGACCCAGGTCATCGGTTCAACCTTCGACATCGAATTCCCCGAAGACCAGCTTCCCAAAATCTATAACGCCGTCAAAATCGACGTGAAAAGCAGCGTCGGCAGCCTCCGCCTCACCGGTGAAGTGCAGCAGCACCTCGGCGGTGGAAAAGTCCGCGCCGTTGCCCTCGGCTCCACCGACGGGCTCCGCCGCGGCGTTGAAGCCGTCGATACCGGTGGCCCCGTCACTGTCCCCGTTGGCAAAGAAACCCTTGGCCGCGTCTTCAATCTCCTCGGTGATCCCATCGATAACCGCGGCCCCGTCAACACCGAAACCCGCCGCCCCATCCACCGCGAACCCCCGGAATTCGTCGATCTCAGCCCCAAGGCCGAAGTCTTCGAAACCGGCATCAAGGTCATTGACCTCCTCACCCCCTTCCTCCGCGGCGGCAAGGCCGGTCTCTTCGGTGGCGCAGGTCTCGGCAAAACCGTCGTCATCCAGGAACTCATCGCCCGCATCGCCCAGCAGCACGGCGGCTATTCCGTCTTCGCCGGCGTCGGTGAACGCACCCGCGAAGGCACCGACCTCTGGCTCGAAATGCAGGAAGCCCAGATCGGCACCACCGGCAAGCACGTCATCGACCAGACCGTCATGGTCTTCGGCCAGATGAACGAACCCCCAGGCGCCCGCCTCCGCGTCGCGCTCAGCGCCCTGACGATGGCCGAATACTTCCGCGATGAAACCGGCGCCGACACCCTCCTCTTCATCGACAACATCTTCCGCTTTACGCAGGCCGGGTCGGAAGTCTCCGCCCTCCTGGGCCGCATGCCCAGCGCCGTCGGCTATCAGCCAACGCTGGCGACGGAAATGGGCGAACTCCAGGAACGCATCACCAGCACCAAGCATGGCGCCATCACCAGCGTGCAGGCCGTCTACGTCCCGGCGGACGATCCCACCGATCCCGCCCCCGCCAACGCCTTCGCCCATCTGGATGCGTTCATTTACTTGGAGCGCAGCATCGCCAGCAAAGGCATTTACCCCGCCGTGGACCCGCTCGCCTCCGCGAGCCGCGCCCTGTCGGCCGACATCGTCGGCGAAGACCACGCCCGCATCGCGCGCAAGGTGCAGACCATGCTCCAGCGCTATCGCGATCTCCAGGACATCATCGCCATCCTCGGCGTAGACGAACTCAGCGAAGAAGACAAACTCATCGTCAGCCGCGCCAGGAAGATCGAGCGTTTCTTCAGCCAGCCCTTCATCGTCGCCGAGCAGTTCACCGGCAAAAAAGGCATCTACGTCAAACGCGAAGAAACCCTGAAAAGCTTCGACTCCATCTGCAGCGGCGAAGCCGATGACCTGCCGGAGCAAGCCTTCCTCTACGTCGGCGGATTAGATGACGTACGGGCCCGGGCGAAAGAAATGGCGAAGTAAGCTTCGCCCCGAACGAACACCCCAGGAAAGAACGGTTTGCCGTTTTTCCTCATGAGAGGTTCCTCGCGCCCCTTCAAAAACACTCCGCGCCATCTCACGTAAACCAATCTCCCCTTCGTGTCTCTTCATGGGCTATCTTCCCCGCCTCAAGGCCACCCCAAAATCTCTCCCAGCAGCGTCCCATGTGCCTCTTTCCCCGCCGCCAGGAAAGGCACTTTCGCCCCTGCGTAATTCTTCAGATCAAACGGGAAAATATCTTCGCCTTTCAGATTCGTAACCATCCCGCCCGCCTCCAGCACGATGGCCGCCGGCGCGGCGCAGTCCCACAATTTCCCGTTGACTGTAACCGCCCCATGCGCCACTCCCGCGGCCACCTGTACCGCCTCCAGCGCCGCCGAGCCTAATATCCGCGCCTTCCACGTCGTTTGCCCAATCCAGCGGCAGGCCCACCCTGGGCACTTCCCATTCTTATCCAGCAAATTGCTCGTCATCATCAGCAATGAGCTATCCCCCATCGGCGAACTCGCCGCCTGGATCGGCTTATCATTCAATGTCGCTCCGCTCCCGGTTGCCGCGGCGTACATCGCATCCCGCGTCACATCATAAACCACTCCCAGCACGGGCATGCCCTCTTCCAGCAGCCCGATACAAACCGCAAACGCTCCAAGCCCGCCGATGAAATTATTCGTCCCGTCGATCGGATCGATCACCCAGTTCCGCCCCCTGATATTGGAAACGTCAAACGTGATGGAGGCCCCGCTGTCGCTTTCCTCTCCAATAATCCCGTCCCCCGGAAACTGCTTCCGCAGCGCTGCGACGATAAATCGTTGGCTGGCTCGATCCGCCTCGGTCACCGCCTCTTCGTTGGCTGCCGCATGGGTTTTGGTCAGCCGCCGCACTTTCCCATAATGCTCCAGAACCAGCTTCCCCGCCCCTCGCGCCAGCTCCGTGACAAACGACAGATCATTGGTGAATTTCATCTGGCCCACCAGACTACGTCCAAACACCCCCCGCGAAAAGACCATTCCAACGGTGCAATTTCAGATTGCGGATTTCCCATCGCCAATTTTCAATCACCCTCCGGAATTCTAACCCCCACCCAATCCCCCAATCCAAAATCCCCCATCCCCCTCCTTGCTCCCGGCCACGGCAGACCTAAAATCCCTCGGCTCGGCCAATATCAGGCCGGCAGTCTTACCGGAGTCATCATGTTCAGCGGCGCAATGACAGCAATGGTCTCCCCCTTCCGCGAAGGGCGGCTCGACGAAAACCGCCTGCGCGAGCAGGTCGAATACCAAATCCGCGGCGGCATCAACGGCCTCGTCCCCGTCGGCACCACCGGCGAATCGCCAACACTCAATTTCGAAGAGCACATCAAGGTCATCGAACTCACCGTCAAATTCGCCGCCGGCCGCGTTCCCGTCATCGGCGGAGCAGGCGCCAACGCCACCACCGAAGCGCTTGAACTCCACACCGCCGTCAAAAAAGTCGGCGCTACCGCCGCGCTCAGCGTCAATCCGTATTACAACAAGCCGACCCAGGAAGGGCTTTACCGCCATTTCATGACGCTGGCCGATCGCGTTGAGTTGCCGATCGTGCTCTACAACATCCCCGGCCGCACCAGCATCACCATGACGCCGCAGACTGTCGCGCGCCTGGCGAAGCATCCCAATATCGTCGCCGTCAAGGAATCCACCGGCGTCCCCGACATGACGACTGAAATCCTCAGCCTCTGCGACATCACCGTCATCTGCGGCGACGATTCACTCACCCTTCCCCTCATGGCCATCGGCGCCAAAGGCGTCGTGAGCGTCGCCTCCAACCTGGTGCCCACCAAGATCAAGACGCTGACCCAACTCGCCCTCACCGGCAACTACGCCCAGGCGCGAGAAGTCCACCAGGAACTGTTCCCCTTCATCAAGAGCCTGTTCCTCGACGGCAACCCCGTCGGCATCAAATACGCCATGAAGGTCGCCGGTTTAGACAGCGGCGAAATGCGCCTGCCCCTCTGGGAAGCCAGCGATGCGACGAAGAAAATCATTGAAGAGCAGGTGGCCAGGCTAAATCTCAAGGTAAAATAGCGCGCAACACCGGCGGCCGTTTTATCCCTGCACCCAAAGACCCGGGTAACCAACCTTTCATGACCCGCCTCTGTGTCGCCATCTTCGTCACCGATATTGCCAGGGCGAAACGGGACATCGCCATTGCCGCCGAGAATGGCGCGGACCTCGTCGAGCTTCGCATCGATGCACTGACGGATGCGCACCAGGTACAGGACGTCGTCGCCGCCAGTTCGCTTCCGTGCATCGTCACGTGTCGTCCGGCATGGGAAGGCGGCCAATCCGAACTAAGCAATTCCGACCGGGCCGCGCTGCTCAAAGCCGCCTCGGGAGCCGGGGCGGCATACGTCGACCTTGAGTGGAAAGCCACGGCCGATCATGCGACCGCCGAAGACGAACCGCTGAACGAACGCACCGCCGCCGACGGTTCCACGCGGGTGATCGTCAGCAGCCACGATTTCACCGGCCGCCCCGTCGGTCTGCCGAACATCGTTCTGCGGCTCAACAGCAGCCCGCTGGCCGACATCGTCAAAATCGTCTGGACCGCCCGCAGCATCCGTGACAATCTCGAAGCGTTTGAAATCCTCCAGCAAAAACAAA
Organism: uncultured Phycisphaerales bacterium; assembly: GCA_963704405.1. Taxonomy (GTDB): domain Bacteria; phylum Planctomycetota; class Phycisphaerae; order Tepidisphaerales; family Tepidisphaeraceae; genus MFD01213-c1. The sequence continues at coordinate 4,560,528 of OY969903.1, read as the reverse complement.
AACCCACCATCGCGCTGTGCATGGGCGAGGCCGGCCTCATCTCCCGCGTGCTGGCCAGGAAATTCGGTGCATTCTTAACTTTCGCATCACTCGATGCCTCCAGCGGCACCGCCTCCGGCCAGATTCCCGTCGCCGACATGAAGCGCCTTTACCGCTGGGATTCCATCACCGCGGGCACCAAGGTCTACGGCGTGGTCGCCCAGCCGGTCATGCACTCCATGTCGCCTGCCATTCACAACGCCGCCTTTGACCACGTCGGTCATGACGGCGTCTATCTCCCCTTCCTCGTCGAAGGCAGTTACGAAAGCTTCAAAGCTTTTCTCGAAAGTTTTCTTCACTTCCCAGGCATGCATCTGTCCGGGCTTTCCATCACGATCCCCCACAAGCAAAACGCGCTGCGTTATCTGCAGGAGAAGAACGCCGCGATCGAAGAACTCGCCGTGCGAATCGGAGCTGTCAACACGATTGCCATTGCGCGCGATGCCAACGATTCGCCCATCCTCCGCGGCTTCAACACCGATTACGCCGCCATCCTCGATAGCATCACCGCAAAGCTTGGCATATCGCGCGACAAACTGGCGAATCAGGATATCGCGGTCATCGGCGCCGGAGGCACCGGCCGCACCGCCGTCGCCGCCTTGGCAGCGTATGGTGCAACCATCACGATTTACAACCGGACGATCGATCGCGCAAAAGAACTGGCCACCGAATTTCACGGCTTGAACGGCGCAACTGTTCGAGTTGCCGAATTGAACGATCTGCCCGCCAGCCGCCACGACATCTATGTCAACACCACGAGCATCGGCATGCACCCCAACTTCGCCGACAGCCCCGTCGGCGACACTCCTCCAAAATTCACCCAGAGCACCCTCGTATTCGATACAGTCTACAACCCCATCAAAACCCGGCTCCTCCGGCAAGCTGAATCCGCGGGCGCAAAAATCATCGGCGGCGTTGAAATGTTCGTCCGTCAGGCCGCGAGTCAATTCGAAGCATGGACCAGTCAACCCGCGCCGACCGATGTCATGCGCGCGGTGGTTGAGCAGCGTTTGTCGCTTTAAATCAACCCGCGCAAAGCGCCCCGCACATGGCGCACAACATGCACATCTTTCGCGTGCACAATTTCCATCCGATATCCAAACCGCCGCCGATAAAACCATCCGTCTTTCACGAACAATCTTCCGAAAACGATCCAAAGTCCCGGCAGCACTTTTGAGATTGCGATCGCCAGGCCCTTCGCCTCTTCGTTTGCCTGCCCTGAAATTTCGATCACAAAAAAATACTCGCCTTTATCCGGCCAGTGGACGGCCCATTTCGTTTCCAGCCGTCGCCCGACTTCGACGATGACTTCCTGAATTTTCCCGTTCAGTTCCGCATTCCATTCCTGCTCCCCTTTGCGATGTTCAACCGCTCCGCGCGTCGCGGGCTTGGGTCGCATCGAGCGCATGCACAACCGCCAGTTCCCATTCGGGCGACACGCGCGGACAGCCGAGGATGACCGCTGCCGCCTTCTTTCGAAGATGCCGCGGACCGCGTGGCCAGGTGGGTATCGGACGAGACATCCACAAATCATATGGCCCCCGCAAATCCCCGTCCCGCTTTCATTTGCGAATTTGATTCCCTTGGAATCGATCCGCCCCGCATGCAAACAATCAAAAACAATTGTCTCAAAAAAAGTGAGGCATCAGATGCAAACGATTCAAAATGATGATGAGCAACAAAAAGCCCGCCACCCCAAGGAGAATATAAAGCCGCCCCTTTTCATATCGTGCATGCGCCGTGGCAATCCCGATTCGCTTGATCTGTTGCTTCTGCAATTTGACGCGATCGACCCGGCACCGGGCGCACATCTTTGTGCCTTCATAATCTTCGATTGTTCCGTCGGGAACCAACCGCCCGCACACCCGGCAGCGGACGCGACCGCCGCGTTCCATTTGCTGTTCCTGCTTTGCGCAGTCCAGGCACAAATACCCGCGGCTGTCTTTCAATCGCCGGTGGCCGGCCACATCCTTGCCGCATACGACGCAGATTTTTGGCTTCTGCGGCGCGTCCGATGCAGGGGAAGGAAAATCGACCGCGGTGTCAGAACTGCTGCCTGTAAAGCAGGTACACGGCGGACCTGCCGCCGTCGTTTCCGTCGCTCCCACTATTCCACCACAGTCCGGACACAACAATTCGGCTGCCATGAACACTAATCCTTAAGGAAACGCCGTCGATATGCCTGATTCCCGACCGGTGAATTCTACCAAACCCCTCGGATCGTGGTACTTGCGAATGCGGGGCGATTGCCGCAAAAAATCACATCTGCTTCGCCGTCGCAATTTTCATTATGCCGGATATTCACGTTGGAAACATTATATCAGCGCGGCAGAATTTGCTGCATCGAAACGAAAATATCCCTGCAACGGATTTCGATTAATGCCCGCGGACCGCACAGAAGGTGAGGCGCCAGGAATCGATCGACAGCGGGCGGCGGACCAGCGCGGCCAAGGCGTATTTTCTGGCTGTGCCGATGTTTTTATTTTTCATTGCCTGCCACGCCCAAAGGCGTTGGACATCCACCGTTTGCAGGGGCGGGCTGATTTTGGAATGGCCTACTTCCGGCGGCACGGCTATGCCGCGGCGACGGCAGGCTTCTATAACGATTTGGCTGACCAGATTGCTCATTCGGTCGTTGTTCATCGCCGAGATGCTGCTGGCGTGTTTACGGTAGTGGATGAGGACTTCGGGGAGATTCTCGATCTTTCCGTTTTCGGCCAGCCGCAGGAAGAGGTCGTGGTCTTCGTTCGGCCAGCATTCGACACGGTAACCACCGACATCGCGGAGGGCGCTGGCGCGCATCATGACAGCCGGGTGTGCGATCGGCCAGCCGCAGCGGAGCAGGTTCTGGTCGATGCGGTCGTGACCGAAGGCGATGTCGGGCATTGCGCCGATCAGGGCGCCGTCGGAATCCATGGTGACGACATGCGTGCCGACCAGGACGCATTCGGGGTGGGCTTTCATGTAAGCGATTTGTTTTTCAAATCGCTGAGGCATCGAGATATCGTCGGCGTCCATCCGCGCAATGAACTCACCGCGGGCGCAGGCGAGCGCTTCGTTGAGCGCAGCCACCAGCCCGGTGTTCGGCCGGCTGATGAGATGGATGCGTGGATCTTTGGCGGCGTATTCCTGGAGGATTATTTCAGAGCGGTCGGTGGAACCGTCATCAACGATGATCAGTTCGAAGTTTTCGAAGGTCTGGGAGAGGATGCTTTCGACGGCCGCCGCGACGTAGCGCTGCGCATTGTAAACCGGCATCAGAACACTGATGATTGGATCGATCGGTCCTTCAGTTGTCCAGCGTGGTGACTGCACATGGTCTCCGAACAGCGCGGTGAAGTGAATATCCTGCGGGGAGGGACGGCATTGGTCAACGGCCAATCATTAAAACTATGTAAATAGTCGGCGGATGAAGCGGCCTGCATTATTTGGGCGCAGGTGTTTTATGATGCCACGAGGTCGCGATTCAATTGGCTTGGCACTGGTGCGATGTGAGCTGCGTCTCGGATCGGTTCGATCGTTCCGTCTGAAGTCTGGTGTTCCCATTCCTGCTGCACCATCACCGAGCAGGAGTGGATGGATGGTGTGTTCATCGATGGGAAGAAAACGGAATTTTCGACGGTGAAAATCAGCGCGTTGGGGATGATGTCGGCATTGCCGCCGTGGTCGGGGTTCATCGAGACTGAAAGGCGGTATTCGCCCGGTGGGAACGGGAGATTCGGTATGCGGCAGGTGAACATGCCCTGGTCGGATAGTTCGATGGGATGGGCGTCGTAAAACCAGGTGTCCAGATGCGTTGCCGCGTCACCGAGGTGGTTGAACACGGTGACGGCGAGGTGACCGCGCTTTACGTTTTTCAGGTTGCGATAGGTGAATTCAAACGTCGCCGGCTGGCCTGCGACCAAGCCGCGGGCGGGGATGCCCTGGGCATTCAGTGAACGGGCGGAGGTAATGCGCATCGAACCATTTCCGCTACGTTCGGGATTATTTTCGAAGGCGGTTTCGGCGGAGCCGTGGAGATACGAGAGATATTCGCGAACGACTTCTTCCACCGGCCCGTCGGCGGCGACTTTTCCCTGGCGCATGAGGATCACGCGCGGGCAGAGGCGCTGCACCGCCGTCATGTTGTGGCTGACAAACAGGACCGTTCGCCCGAGCCCGTTGGCGAACTGCTGCATTTTGCCCATGCACTTTTTCTGGAACTGCGCATCGCCAACGGCGAGAACTTCGTCGACGATCAATATTTCTGGCTCAAGATGGGCGGCGACGGCAAACGCCAGCCGCACGTACATACCGCTGCTGTACCATTTAACGGGGGTGTCGAGGAATTTTTCGACTTCGGAAAAGGCGACGATCTCATCAAACTTGCGGGTGATTTCGGAGCGGCTCATGCCGAGGATCGAACCGTTGAGGTAGATATTCTCGCGGCCGGTCAGTTCAGGATGAAAGCCCGTGCCGACCTCAAGCAGGGATGCGACGCGCCCCGCAACACCGCGCGGCCGGAGGTGGGCTCGGTGATTCGGCTCAGGACTTTCAGGAGCGTCGATTTGCCAGCGCCGTTGCGACCGATAACCCCGACCATCTCACCTTGCTTAATTTCAAAAGAGACATCCTTGATCGCCCAGAAGGGCTCGGCGGGTTCCTGAGAACGATAAGAGTCGCGGCGGAAGGGGCGGGTGAGCGTGTTTGCGACCACATCGCGAAAGGTCAGACTGCGGGTATTTGGCCGCCCGAGTTGGTACATCTTGCCGAGGTTTTCGACGCTGAGAATCGATCGTGTCATGTAAAACAGCCAGTCAACAAGGAGTAGAGCGCAGATTTTGCATACCGGACAGAGCGGTACTTATTGGCAATCGGTTTTTTCACGGGCGATCTCAAGACCAAACTGGGAATCCCAAGACCAAACTGCGGGATTCTCATGCGGTTTGACGCTGGGAGAATACAGAACGACGCCTGGCACGACAACGTGCTAAAGGTGTATTTAGACCAGGTTTTTGGCAGGTTGAGCTAAAGTTTACGAATTGCGACGGCAAGATGGGCAAGTTCGATCAATTAAGTAGGGATAAAACCGGCAGCAAAGCAAAATACTATTGAACGTTTCGCACCAGACTCGTACCTTGCACGTACTGATGTCGAAAAGGCCGCCGTCGGTGGCGGCTGGTTCCTCAGTGGTGGTTTCCCCTTATCCTTCTGCGTGTCGTTCAATCGTTCCTTCGCCATCAACCAACTTGATTTTTTCATTTTTTGGAGCTTCCATGAGCCGTTCCTCTCGTCATCGCAAGGTGACATTGTCTCGGTCAGGCACATCCATTTTTGAACCGCTGGAAGATCGGCGTTTGCTGTCTGTCTCGGCCGGCATCATGACGGCCCATCCGCTTACCAGCCTGCTGGGCAGCCCGCAGGTTGAAGGGACTCAGTTTCCCCCTGGGGGGACGACGCCGGTGGGTTTTTCCCCATCGACGATCAGGCACGTATACGGCATTGATGCGATTCGCTTCGGCAGCATTGTTGGTGATGGATCCGGTCAGACCATCGCGATCGTCAATGCCTTTGATAATCCGAAGTTTGTGAATTCGACGGATGCCGGTTTCAGCAGCAGCGACCTACATAAGTTTGACGCGCAGTTTGGCCTGCCCGACCCGCCTTCGTTCCGAAAGGTGGACCAGGACGGCGGGACTTCATTTCCCACTTCTGATCCGGTCTGGGCGAATGAAACAGCGCTCGATGTGGAATGGGTTCATGCGATCGCGCCCAAGGCAAGCTTGTTGCTTGTTGAGGCGAACTCGGCGGATTTAACTGACCTGATTCAGTCAGGTGTGAATTTTGCGCGGCGGCAGCCGGGCGTTTCGATTGTGACGATGAGCTTCGCGGCTCCGGAGGCTTCGAGTGAAACGGGCTTTGATACTTATTTCACTGGAACATCGGGACACCAGGGCGTGACATTTGTTGCAGCCAGCGGTGACAACGGATCGCCGGGCGGGTATCCGGCGTTTTCGCCGAACGTGGTTTCGGTGGGTGGGACGTCGCTTACGGTCAGTGGATCGACCTATGCAGGCGAAACAGGCCGCGCCAAGAGTGGCGGGGGAGAGAGCCAGTTTGAAGGAAAGCCGTTCTATCAACTCTCGCTTGACCAGAGCAGTTCGAATCGTTTGAGCCCGGACGTCGCCTTTGACGCCGATCCGAACACGGGTGTTTCGGTTTATGATTCATTTAATGGCGGCGCTAAGCCCTGGTACAAAATCGGCGGGACGAGTTTCTCGGCGCCGGTGTGGGGCGCGCTGATTGCGATTGCGGATCAGGGCCGGGCTGTGAAGGGCATTACCACACTGGATGGGGCGGGACAGACGCTACCGAAGCTGTACATGCTCAATCAGAGCGATTTCCATGATATCACCAGCGGCAGCAATGGATTCAATGCAGGGCCGGGGTTTGACCTGGTCACCGGGCGGGGAACGCCGATCGCCAATACGCTGATTCCGAATCTCGCCGGCGGCGGGGCTTCGATCAGTGGGTTTAATTTCTATGACACCAATGGCAGCGGCACGTGGGATTCGGGCGAGCCTGCTCAGCCGCAGTGGGGCGTGTGGCTTGATCTGAACAACGATGGCGCGCTGCAGGGAAATGAGCCGGTGCTGCTCAGCGCTCAGAACGGATTCTACAACTTCGGCGACTTGCCCGGCGGGACGTATCATCTGGCACAGGCGACTCCGGGTGGGTATCGCCGCACGACGCCGGGACCGGGGAACTGGACGATGATGCTGGGATATGGTCAGAAGATCACCAATCGTAATTTCGGAACGACCCAGAAAATCCTGATTTCCGGAAATGTCTTTAACGATATCAATGGCAACGGCACGCAGAATTCCGGCGAGAACGGGCTGACCGGCTGGCGGGTTTACATGGATCTGAATAACGATGGGATTTTTGAAAGCGGGGAGAACAACAAGCTTGTTGATTCGAGCGGCAATTTCAGCTTTGTCTCGCTTGATGCCGGGACGTATCACGTTCGGGTTGTGGCGATCGGGGGTTATTCGCAGACATCGCCTCCGGGCGGTCAGTACATCGTGACGCTTGGCGGCGGAGGCACGGCCGGCGGGAAGAAGTTTGGGGAGCACAAAATCTGATGCGGCAGGTTGGTTTGCCGTGAGTTTTTTTCATTAGCGATCATCCAAAAAAGTTCCGAAGGGCCTCATTGTCATTGTGATCATGACGGCGGGATCGTTCGGAGCGCCTGAGGATGATCTGTCCGGCGGCGTTTTTGATTCCCTGAATTTCTGGACATCAAGCGAATGCGTAAATTATTTTCCGGCGCTGTCGCAAACAGAGCGGTGGATGTCGAGTGGTTGGAGGCGAGGCAGCTTCTTAGCGCTTCTGCATCCGGCGATTCGGCGGCAATTTTTGATGTTCATCCGGGAGGGTCTGTATCCGCGATGGCGGCGAAGCCGGCGAGCGTTCCGGCGGCGGGGGTGGTGACCGTATTGAACAACGGGCCTTCGTCAAACCGCGTCGATCTTTCCGTGGTGGGTGATGGATTTACGCGATCTCAGCTTTCGCTTTATGCCTCGGATGTGCAGACTTTTGTCCGGGGGTTCTTCAATGAAGCGCCGCTGGATTCCTACAAATCGTTCTTCAATGTTTATCAGGTGAATGTGATCTCCAATGTGTCCGGGGTGACCAATGACCCGAACCAGGGCGTCGTTCGCGATACGCCGCTGAGCATGAGCTTCTGGACCAATGGGATCGAGCGGCTGCTGGGTGTGAACACTTACATGGCCAAGCAGTATGCGCAGATGCGCCGGACGATCAGACGATCGCAATCGCCAATTCCGGCAAGTATGGGGGCGCGGGGTATGAATCGGATGATGTGCTGACGTTTGCGGGAGGAAACGCGTCGGCGGTGGAGATTGTGAAGCACGAGTTTGGGCATTCGTTTGGGAATCTGGCAGATGAATACAGTTATGGGGGGCCGTCGAACTGGAACCAGGGGGAACCGCCGCAGGCGGATGTGAGCACGTATACATCGGCGCAGATGCTGGCTCGGCATGCGAAGTGGTGGCGCTGGCTTGGGATTGACGGGGTGGGGACCTATGCGGGCGCGGATTACAGCCAGACGGGAATTTATCGGCCGACGCAGAGTTCGAAGATGAGCGTTCTGGGGTTGCCTTATGGGCCGGTGAATACGGAGCAATTGATTGAGAAGATGTACGAAACGGTGCATCCGATCGATTCGGCGACGGCGGCGGGGAGCTATTCAACGGGCATGAAGTTTTATGTGAAACCGCTGGAGCCTTCGGATCATCAGGACGCGGTGCAATGGTATATCGATGGCAAGGCCATCGCCGGAGCGACGGGGACGACGTTTAATCCTTCTTCGGTTTCGCCTTCGCCGGGGCAGCACACGTTAAAGGTGAAAGTGGAAGATATGACCAGTGCGGTGCGGGATGAGGGATTCCGGTCGCGGTATATGACGGGAACGCAGCAGTGGACGATCACGGCGGGGCGGGCAGTTCCGGATAATACGCCGCCGGTTGCGATGTATCATGCGGGGCGCTGACGCTGGGGTCTGGTTATTACCAGTTCGGCGTGACGTTCAGCGATGACGTTGCGGTAAAGGCTTCGACGATTGATTCATCGGATATTCTGGTTAGCGGGCCGCATGGGTATAGCCAGACTGCGACGCTGGTGTCAGCAAGCCGCTCGACGGATGGGACGCCGATTTCGGCGACTTATCAAATCGGGGCGCCTGGCGGCGCGTGGGACTCGGCGGATTATGGGAGTTACGCGATTTCTCTTCGGCAGGCGCAGGTTGCGGATGTGGCGGGGAACTTTGAACCGGCGGGGGTTCTTGCATCGTTGAATGTTTCCGGTTCATCGATGGCGAGGGTTTCGGGGAATATTTTCCTGGATCAGAACGGCGACGGCAGGGCGGAGGCGGGGGACAGCGATCTGAAAGGGATCGCGGTGTATATCGATCTGAATCATAACGGCGTGGCGGATGCGGGGGAGCCGCAGACGCTGACGGATGGGGCGGGAAACTATCAGTTGACGATCTCGGCGGGGATGTATCGAGTGCGGGAGGTGCTGCCGGCGGGATATGGCGTGAGCTCGCCTGGCCGGGGTTTTTATGACATTACGCTGGGGGCGGCTCAGAATTTGTCGCGGAAGGATTTTGCGGATACGCAGCATCCGTTGCCTGCTTCGCCGCCATTGAGCGGGGGGGTTGCGATGAGTAGTTGGGGACTCGGCGGGATGAGCGTTGAGGATGATGTGGTTACGAAAGTGGAAGAGCGGCTGCGCGGCTTGCTGCGGGTGACGTCATTCTCGCGAGGGGCGTAGTTATAACAGTGAGCAAATTGCAAAGGTGCATCCTGGGGGAATTCAGATTCACCGCCCGCTTCGCTTGAGATCACGGAGACGCGGAGAATACAGCCAGGAATGGATTAAAATGGGCCGCGCGTATTGGGAAGAATGAGTGTGCTGAGCATTGGACATCCGTTCCTGTGCGGGGTGAGTTTCTGTGTTCTCGATGGCGAACCATGCTGGTAAGCGGTATGAAAAATGAGGCCGCAGGCGCGAGGTGCGCCTGCGGCCGTTGTTACAAAGGATATTGAACTTCAGCCAGAACTTTTAGTCTGACCGTTATTCATTGTCAGCGGAGATCAGGCGGCCCTGGGCGCTGATAGAAGATGTTGCTGCCGGCGGGGCCGAAGTGATAAATCACGTTGCCGCAGACGAAGTCGACCTGGTAGTGGCCGCTTGTGGGGAGCTTGACCGAAAGGGTGTAGGTTCCAGCGCCGTGCGTCTGGATGGTCTGCGACTGAAGGACAGACTGCATGTAGGCGTCGTCGGCGTTGAAGGTTGCATCCGGGGCGCTGTAGCTGACCAGCGAGAAGGTGTCGGTGCAGCCGGCGATGGCGGTGAAGGTGACCTTCACGGTTTCACCGTCGAGGGTGTGTCCGCGGAGGTCGGTGACGGTGGTGGTCTGGCCGTTCGGCTTGGTCAGCGTGTAGACGACATTTTTGATGTCGCTGGCACAGTTGCACTTCTGGAAGTTGGCGAAATCATCGGTCGTTACAAGGGTTCCGCTGGTGGCAGCGTTGTTGAAGTAGTAGTTCAATAACGCAGGCGCTGTGCGGACAAAACCGCTGGGGGCGACTTCCTGCACGAGGTACTTGCCGAGGGGCAGGTTGGCGAAGGCGAAGGAACCATCGGTTGCGGTGATGGTGGTGGTCAGCAGGGCGTCGGTGGTGTCGAGCTTGCCATTGCCGTTGGAGTCGGCGTAGAGCTGGACGGTGACGCCGGCCTGGGGCAGATCATCGGGTGTGAGGCCGTCACCGACGACGTCTTTGAAGACATGGCCGCCGATCTTCGCGGGGACGGGATTCACAAGCTGCGAGAGCGATGCGCTGCTGCCGATGAAGTTGGCGTCGCCGCTGTAGACGGCGGTGATGCTATGGGAGCCGAGCGAGAGATTTGAGATCTGATATGTCGCCTTGCCGGTGCTATCGACAGTGACGCTGGCGAGCACGGTGCTGCCATCTTTGAAGATGACGGCGCCGGTGGGGGCGAGTGAAGTTGCGCTGGTCACGGAGGCAGTCAGCGTGATCATCTGGCCAAGCTGTGAAGGATTGGCTGAGGAGTTGACGGTGGTGGCGGTGACGGCGGCAACTACCTTCTGCGCAAGGGGAGCGGCGGCGCTGGTGGCGAACTTGCCGTCGCCGCCGTAGGTGGCGGTGATATTGTGCGTGCCGACGGAGAAGTTTGAGATAATCAGTGTCGCCTTGCCGGTGGCGTCGACCGCCACGCTTGCCAGGATCGTGCTGCCTTCCATGAAGGTAACGGCGCCGGTGGGTGCGCCGGCGGCGGGGGTGGTGACAGTCGCGGTTAGAGTGACTGACTGGCCGACGGTCGCGGGATTGAGTGTCGACGATAATGTCGTGCCGGTCTGGGCGAGGTTCACAACTTCGGCCAGCGTGTTGGAGGTGCTGGTTTTGAATACGGCATCGCCGCTGTAGACGGCGGTGATGTTGTGCGTGCCGAGCGAAAGGGTGGATATCAGCAGGGTGGAGACGCCGTTACTATCGAGTGTACCCGTGCCGAGCGTCGTGCTGCCTTCCATGAAGGTGACGGTGCCGGAAGGCGTGGAGCCGCCAATGGGGCCGACGCTGGCGGTTAGTGTGATGGATTGGCCGACGAGGGCGGGGTTTACGGATGAACTCAGGACTGTTGAGGTTTGGGCGAGCACCACGACGCCGGAGTTGACCTGCTGCAACAGGCTGGCAGAACTGGCGGCGAAGGGAAGCTGCTGTGCGAAGGTTGCGGTGATGGTGTGATTGCCGACGGCGAGCGATGAGAGAATAAGCGTGGCGACGCCGTTGGCGTCGAGCGTGGCGGCGCCGAGGATGTTCGCGCCTTCCATGAAGGTGACGGCGCCGGCAGGTGTACCCATTGCGGCGGTCATAGTGGCGGTAAAGGTGATCGTTTGGCCGGCGGTTCCGGGATTGGCCGACGACGATAGTGTCATCGCGGTCTGCACGAGATTGACCTGCTGGGCGAGGACCGGGGAAGCGCTGTTGAGAATTTGATCGTTATCTGTCGCGGCGAAGACCGCGGTGATGTTGTGTGCGCCGAGTGTGAGCGAAGCGATTGGCAGGGAAGCAATGCCATTGGCGTCGACAGCCGCGCTGCCGAGGATGGTGTTGCCTTCCATGAAGGTCACGGTGCCGGCGACGGCGGTGTTGGTAGCGGTCACGGTGGCGGTCAGGGTGATGTTCTGGCCGATGATCGACGGATTGGCCGAGGAACTGAGGGTCGTCATCGTGGCGATGGGAAAGGTCGGCGGGGGAACGGCAATATTGCGGCCGAATTCGGAGGTATTGTTGGCCGCATCGGTTGCGGTCGCGGTTATGAACTGCGCATTAGCCGGCAGCGCGCCGAGGAGCTTGCTGAAGCTACCGGCGCCGCTTGAATCGGTCGTGACCGCAACGGCGCCGAGGAAGACTTCGGCCTGGCTGAAACCGTTGGCATCCGTGCTGGAGTTGCCGTAGAAATCGACGAGGAAGGTTGTATTCGGGGCGGCTGAGAGCGTGCCGTAGACCGTGGTCTGCCCGGCGATGTTCTTGATGCGCGTGAAGAGGGGGAAGTTCTGGAAGTTGTTGGGGCCGGTGTGGCCGGAGGCGTCGTTGCTGGTAATGCCGTCACCGCCGAGATCAAGGCCGATGAAACCGTTGGCAAAGACGGCGTTGCCGCGGATGGCGTTGCCGGTTCCCTGATAGACGGCGACGCCGTTTGCGCCATTATTCGCGAGAATATTTGCAGCGCCGGGCGTTATGCCTCCAATGACGTTGTTTGTTCCCCAGATGGTGATCGCGTCGGCGGAATTGCCGAGCGCGGTGCGGCCATCGACCGCGACGCCGATCAGGTTGCCCTGGACAATCGCGCCGGACTCAATGGATGTGCTGTCCAGGCCCAGGCCGATGCCGCTCTGCTGATTGCCGGAGATGACGTTGGATGCACCGGAGGCGGCGCCACCGATCATGACCATGCCGCTCATGACGGTGATGCCGTTGCCGACGTTGCCGAGTGCGACTGCGCCGGTGATATCTGTGCCGATGAAGTTGCCTTCGATGGTGGTGACACCAGCGCCGGTGGTTTCGATGCGGACACCGTCACCGAGATTGTTGGAGATAAGGTTGGCGGCGTCGGGCGTGGTCCAGCCGATGGTGACATTTGACGATGCGCCGCTGACATAGATGCCATTGCCGTTGTTGCCGAGTGATCCGATGAACACGGGCGCCGCCGGATCGAGGGCAAGCGTGCCGGTGGCGTCGGCGCCGATGATATTTCCAGCGACGACAATTCCGCTGCTGTCGGTGATCTGCACGCCGTTGGTGAAGTTGGCGGTAATCAGGTTGCCGGTCCCTGCCGAGCCGCCGACCTGGACGGCGGCGCTGCTTTGGATATTCACGCCATTACCACCGTTGCCGAGCTGGTGAGAACCGCTCACGTCGGTGCCGATATAGTTGCTTTGAACGAAGTTATTGCCGGCGGTCGCGCCGTTGAAAAGGATGCCGTCTTCGACGTTGGCGGAGATGACGTTGCGGGCGCCGGCCGATCCACCAATCATGGTGTTGCCGGCGGTGACGATCACGCCGAAAAGGTTGGCGACGTTCATCGAGCCGGTGACGTCGGTACCAATGAAATTGCCGCGCAGGCTGGCATGGTCGGCCAGAACCTGAACGCCGGCATCGGCGTTGCCGGAGATGACGTTGCCGCTCAGAGTTGCGAAAGCGCCTTTGACCATGACGCCTTCGCCATTGGCGATGCCGAAAGCGCCGGTGGGATCGGTGCCGATATAATTGTTTGAGACAGTGACGCCGTCCGCCGAGGGTTCGATCATCACGCCTGCGGCGCCAAAGCCATCGACGACAAGACCTGTGATGCGGCTGCCGGGGCCGGCAAGATCAAGACCCACCGCGCTTGCGCCGGTCGAACTGCCCTGGAGCTCAATCAGCGGAACACCGGCGAAGCCGGTCTGGGTTATGCCGTCGATCACGACATTATCGGTCACCTGAGGCAAAGCGGTCTGCAGCGCAATCGTGAAAGCGCCGTTGCCGCCTGCGAGAGACGGATCGATGTTAAAGGTGATCTGGTCGGGGCCGGTGCTGTTGGCGTTGGCATTCGCGTCAATGATCGCCTGGCGCATTGAACCAGTGCCGTTGTCGAGCGTATTGGTGACAGTGAAAACAGAGAAAAGCGTGCGGCCTTCCAGTGTTTCAAACGGCATGCGGCCAGTCGCTCGGCGGAGCGTGCTCGCGGTGCGACGTGTCTGACGACGATTGCGACTATTCAACCTGCTCATTTTCGTTTCTCCGCCTTTAGCTTTGACCGGCCGCCACACTGGCGACACTTTTGGTCCCATGCGTTATGTCCAATTCTGTTGGGCAAGATGCAAATAGCCGCGTTATCGCAATTTGCCGGGGGGGAGGGAATTGCCTAGGCGGAATAAATGGGAGGAGGGGGTGGGAAGCGCAAAGCGCAAAGCGAAGTTGAGGAATATCAGGGGTTTTCCCTAAGGTTTCTTTGTTGATTTGCCTTTGGCACCCTCATGTCGCAGGTTTCAGCAAATCGGGTGTGCCCGGCTTGGTAGAAGGGTTTGTGCCGCGCTGGGCGGGCATGGGTATGACCTCTACATTTCCCAATCGCTGCAATTGGTTTTTCACTTCAGAGGCGGGGGCGACGACGATCACTGTCATTGCATTATTGTCTACGTACTTGTTCATCACGTCGCGGATCTGGTCGGCGGTTACGGATGAAATGCGCTCGGCGTAGCGGTCATAGTAATCAATCGGGTAGCCATTCAAGATGCCATCGCTGCGGAGCCTTGCCTGGTCGGCGATGGTCTGCATCGTCATCACCAGGCTGCCCGCGACGCGGCGCTTGGCGGCGTCTAATTCTTCCGGGGCGATGAGTTCCTTGCGCAGGTCGTCGAATACTTTGAACATCGCTTCGATGGTGTCGGCGGTTGTTGCCAGTTTGGTTTCAGTGTTACCCATGAACGCGCCGGCGTGGCGGCCGGGCTGGAAGATTCCGATGACGCCGTAAACGTATCCTTTCTTAGCGCGGACATACAGGCCGAGGCGCGATTCGATGCCGCTGCTGAGGATTGTACTGGCGAGAGAGCCGGCGAATTTGTCGTCGGTGTGGATGTCATAGGCGCGAAGACCGAGGCGAATCACAGCGCCGCCGCGACCGGGGGGGCCGTCGACGAGAATGATCTTTCTGGCGGTGGATGCCGGGGGCATGGTGTAATCAACCGGCGGTAGATCTTGCGGTTGCCAGCCGTCGGTGAGTTGCTTGGCGAGTTCCTGTCCGCGTTTCACCGTCACGTCGCCGCTGATGATGAGGATGGCGTCATTGGGGTGATAGATATGGGCATAGAACTGTTTGACATCGTCGAGCGTGATCGTGGCGACACTGGCGGGCGTGGCAGGGTGGCCGAGAGGGGAGCCGCCGAACAAGGCGCGGAGCAGATCTTGATCGGCGACGGTGCCGGGATTGTCCTGAGCAGCCGTCAGGACGGAGAGCGTTTGTTCTTTGAGCTTGTCAAATTCTTCCGGCGCGAAAGTCGGCGCGAGCAGCAGATCGCGGGAGCGGGCAAAGCCTCGGTCGAGCTCTTCGGTGGTGGAGGAGCCCTTGAGGGTAGTGACATCGCCGCCGTCGTCGATACCGAGACTGATACCGTGCGATTCGAGCTCTTCGCTGAGTTGTTGTTCGGTCAGATTTCCCGCACCTCGGCGGAGCATCCCGGCGGTGAGGCCGGCGAGGCCTTCCTTGCCGGCAGGGTCGCTGTGCGAACCGCGGCGGATCGCGAGGCTCCAACTCACCAGCGGCAGCCGATGATCCGGCATCACGACCACGCGCACGCCGTTGACCGCGGCTTCGGTCCCTTTTTCAAATGTGGCGGCGGAGCGGGGCAACGCAATCGGCGGGTGCTCGGGATAGTTCGCCGGGAAATGCACTTCGCGCGCGGTGACCGGCTGGGTCGATGGGGCGACAGGCGCATCGGGTTTGCTCAGGGCAGCGGTCATCGTCGCCGCGGCTTTGCGGGCCTGCAGACCGAGCGGATCGGGAACCATCCGAAGCGTGGTTGCGCCGTTGGGCTGCAGATATTTTACGGCGGCAGCCTGCACGTCGGCGGCGGTGACAGCGTCGAGCTTGGCGAGATCACGGTTGACGCGTCCCGCGTCGTCGCCGAAAAGCTCTTCCTCGCCAAGCTGTGTTGCGATGTCTTCGGCTTTCTGGCGGCCCTGGATCATCTCGACGCGACGAAGGGTTTTTGCCTTGGCCAGTTCGTCGGTGGTAATACCCTGGCTCAGCACATCGGCGATGGATTGCTTCAGGATTTTTTCGACTTCTGCTGCGTCCTTGCCTGGCATGACGCGACCGCTGACGCCGAAGATGCCGCCGTCTTCGAGGTTGTAATCGATTGACCCTGCTTCATCGCACAGCGGGTGCTCGCTGCTGACCAGCAGCCTTTCCAGCCGGCTGGAAGCGCCTTCACCCAGCGCGGCAGACAGCACGGACAGCGGATACTGGTCATCCGATTTGTAAGCCGGCATGTGCCAGCCAACTACAATTTCTGTCAGCGGAACGCGATCAGGAACCGTGCCTTGGCGCGGTTCGGTCTGCGGTGGTTCCTGCTCGGCCAGGCGATGAATGTCGGCCCCGCGCGGAATCCAGGCAAAATATTTCTGAACCATCTGCTTGGCCGCGTCTACATCGATATCGCCGGCGATCACCAGCACTGCGTTGTTGGGAAGGTAATACGTATTAAAGAAATCCTGCAACTCGCTCACCGGAGCGGCGGCGAGATGCTGCATGTTTCCGATCGGCGTCCAGCGGTAACTGTGCCGGGTGAACGCAAGCTTGAGATAATCTTCATACAGGTTGCCATATGGCCGGTTCTGTTTCATCCCCCATTCTTCAGCGACGACCTTCCGCTCGGTGCGGTAGATTTCATCAGAGACTTTGAAACTGCTCATGCGGTCGGCTTCAAGATAGAGCGCCATCTCCAGATGCTCCGATGGAACAGTGTTGACATAAACGGTTTCGTCGAAGCTGGTGAAGGCATTGGAATAGCCGCCGACCTGGTTAATCAGCTTCATATGTTCCTGCGGCGGAACATGCGCAGAGCCTCGGAACATCATATGTTCGAACATATGGGCAAAGCCCTGGCGATCAGGCCGCTCGTCGCGGGAGCCGACATGATAGAGAACGCGGACATGAACCACCGGCGCCTGATGCAGGGGAGCGTAAATCACGCGCAGGCCGTTGGGAAGCGTTTCCTGGGTGAAGGGAATCGCCTCAGCTGAGGGCGCCTCGGCGAGCACTGACGGCGGCGACAGAAATGCGAGACAGAGGCCGATGAGCACGGTCCATCGTGCGAAGAAAGCAGCATCATTCATTTCACTTCTCCGTGGGATCAACGTCGCATTTCCACCTGATGGCGGAGTGGATGCAGATCATACGCGCAAAACTTGGATTAGTTACGAGCGCGCCATTCATCGCTCAAAACTTCTTTGGCTGCCGGCAAGCATCGAGAGGCGAATTGAGAAATGCTGATCCGATAGGCAAAGGTGCATCAGAAGTCAGTTTATTCAGAACTGATTTTGGATTTTCCTGCAATTTTTAGTCTGCCGAATTAATGCTGCATGGCGATGCGCAACTTAGCCGACAATTACAAGAGGTCCTATAACCACTTGGCCCCTGGCTTACCGGAGAATCGCGATGCCGTTGATGCAGGAAGACATTCGGGCTCATTACGAGCAGGCGTGGAAGCAGTCGGATGATTCGGCGAAGGACGAAGGCGGGCTGACATACAGCAACCCGGTCGAGGATGCGGTGCTGTATCCGATTTATGAACAATTGCTGCGCGATCTCAAAGTCAATGTCGATGGCGGCAAGGTTCTGGATGTCGGCGCGGGTTCGGGGAGGTGGGTGCGGTACTTCATTCAGCGGTTTAAGCCGGCGATGCTGATGGGCGTTGATTTCACGCAGGCATCGATCGATCTCCTGAAACGACGGTATGCCGATGTGCCGGAGATCGCCACTCGATTTCGTACGGCGGATTTGACCGAACCGGCGCTGGAGCTTGGCGAGCAGTTCGATCTGATCAACGTGATGAACGTTTTGTTCCATATCCCCGAGCCTGACCGATTCATGACGGCGATGCGGAATCTGGCGAATCATCTTGCGCCCGACGGGCGGATTGTGACGACGGAATACATGCCGCGGCTGACGATGCGGACGAACTGGATGCTGGTGCGCAGCCGCTATGAATTCGAAGCCGCGGCGGCGGCGGCAGGGTTGCGGATCGTCGCGACCAGGGCATCGTGCATTTACAGCAATGACCCTATGGGCATCGACGGGCCGGATCACGCCGTGCGCGGGAAATTTAACGCGGTGCGGGCGGGGATGAATCAGATTCTGGCGATGCAGACGAACGAGCAGACCAGGCAGTTTTTTGTGAAGTTCCTGAGCGATGTGGAGTCATCGGTCCTGAGCTTCTGCGGGGAACGGATCGCGGATGTAGATATGCCTTCGCAGAAATTGGTGGTGCTGGGAAAAGCATAGGCGGCCGGGCTAATCCGGCATATACTCCGCCCGTGCCAGAATTGAATTCCATGTCTGAAACATCCAGGCAGGTGATGCAATGCATGGAGGTCTGGGGCGGGAACCAGCCGGTGGATGCGGGGGTGGCGATGGCGGGGCTGGACGCGTGGGTGTATTGCCGGCCTTATAACGATGCGGCGGGGGGCGGTGATGTGTATTACGTTTCCGCCTGCGCCACGGGGCGGATCACCCGCTTGCTCGTGGCGGATGTCAGCGGGCATGGCGAGCGCGTCAGCGCGGTTGGTGCACAACTGCGGACGCTGATGCGGCGGTATGTGAACTATCTCGATCAGAAACGGTTTGTACGATCGTTGAATTCCCAGTTCTCTTCGCTATCTGCGGAGGGAATGTGCTTTGCGACGGCGATCGTATGCACCTTCTTCGGGCCGACGCGGCATCTGACGTTGTGCAATGCCGGGCATCCGCCGCCGCTGTTGTATTTGTCGAAGCGGAAGCGATGGGAAGTTCTGCATCGAAGCTGTGATGGCAATCAGGCAACGAATATTCCGTGGGGGATTGATGAAGTGTGCAACTACGATCAGTTTGATGTGCGGCTGCGCGTTGGCGATCTGGTGATGTGCTTTACGGACTCGCTCACCGAAGCGAGGCTGCCGAGCGGCGAATTGCTGGGGCAGGATGGATTGGTGCGGATCATCTCCGCCCTCGATCTTTCAGATCCGGCGGCGCTGACGTCAACATTGCTGAAGGCGATTGAGGCCGATGGGTATCGAACAGATGATGATGTGACGGTGCTGCTGTTTCGGCCAAACGGGATGACGCCGCGCCTGGGATTGGTGGAGCGGTGGCGCATGCAGGGAAAGATGGTGCGGGCTATGGGGAGAGCGCTTCGCGGGGATGGGCCGATGCCGTGGCCGGATATGCGACTGGCGAATATTGGGGGGATGTTTTGGTCGTCATTGAATAAGACGTGGGGGAAGGGAAGGGATGAAGTCTGAAAGGGGGCGGCTTGGGTACTCTGTGGTTTGCCAGGTTTATGTGGATCGGGCTATTTTGGGCGGGGCTTTCAGCGCGTTTAGATGTGGGCTTAGCAGGCGGTAGGCGAAGAGAAGGGCGAGGATGGTTGCGAAGATGACCGGTTGGGTGATGTCGGCTTTCACGAGAAGGTAGTAATGCAGGACGGCGGCGATTGCGGCGGGATAGACCAGGCGATGAAGTTGTTTCCATTTGGCTGCGCCTAGGCATTTGATGGATGCGTTAGTGGAAGTTAAAGCGAGGGGAACCATAAGCAGCAGGGCGGTCAGGCCGAAGAAAATGTATTTGTGCTTGATGATGTCGGCGAGGGTCGCCGAGAGACTGAAAGATCGATCGAAGGCGAAGTAAATGATGAAGTGGATGCAGCCGTAGGCGAAGGCGAAGAGGCCGAGCATTCGGCGGAAGTGGCTGAGCCAGTTCCAGCCAGTGATTTTTCTCACTGGAGTGATGGTGAGGCTGATGACAAGAAAGATCAGTGCGAGTTCGCCGGTGGTGTGGATGGCATAGTCGACGGGGTTGGCGCCCAGATGATGCCAATAGGCGTCCCAGAGCAGCAGGGCCAGGGGGACGCTGCTGTTGACGAAGATGACGAGCTTGGGGAAGCGGGGGTCTTTCATGAAGTTCGGGGAGAATGTATCAGCCGATTCACACCAATAAACACAGATGGGAGAAGTCGTTGGTCAATTGGACGTTTGCCGATGTTTGATGCGGTGAGCACGAGCCGCATTAGTCTGAATCAGCATGCATCCGTGGTTAATCGATATTAGTTGGATATACATTATTATATTAGAAATTGGCTTTAAGGTCCATTCCGGCATAGAGATGTGCGACCTGGTCGGTGTAGCCGTTGAACATCAAAGTATCGCGGCGGCCGAATTCGCCGATGCGCTGCTCGGTGGCCTGACTCCAGCGCGGATGGTCGACCTGGGGGTTCACATTGGCATAAAAGCCGTATTCATTGGGAGCGTAGGCGCTCCATGTCGTCGGTGGCTGGTCGGCGACAAGGGTGATTTTCACAATGGATTTGACGCCTTTGAAGCCGTACTTCCAAGGGATAACCAGACGAACGGGTGCGCCATCCTGCGGCGGAAGTTCGTGGCCATATAAGCCGCTGGCGAGAAGCGTCAGTGGATGCATCGCTTCGTCCATTCGCAGGCCTTCGAGATATGGCCAATCCAGCACATGTCGGTTTTGATTCGGCATGCGATTGGGATCGAGCAGCGTTTGGAAGGCGACGTATTTGGCGCTGCTCAGCGGCTCGACGCGATCGAGCAGCTTGCTGAGCGGGAAGCCGGCCCAGGGGATGACCATCGACCACCCTTCCACGCATCGCATCCGGTAGATGCGCTCTTCAGGGGGGCTGAGTTTCAGGAGATCGTCGATATCAAGGGTGATGGGTTTGCGAACGAGCCCGCCGACGGTGATGGGCCAGGGGCGCGTAATGAAACCGGCGGCGGCGTCGGCGACAGATTCTTTATCCGTGGAGAACTCATAGAAATTGTTGTAATGGGTAATGTCCTGGAGGGATGTGTGTTTTTCATCCGTTCGAAATGCCGCTTCAATGTTGGGATCGATCGAGGGAATAGTCGAAGGATGAGTGGTTGGACCCGTTGCGGGGAATAGCGATGCGAGCGTGCGGCCGGATGACTTCTTCAGCCCTGGCGTATTGAGCTTCCGATACAACAGGCCGGTGCCCACAGTCGTGGCAGTCAGGATTCCCGCGCGAATGAAAGAGCGGCGGTTGAGGTACGTGCTTTGTGGCGTGATCTCAGAGGCAGAAATGTCATGTTTCTGGGGATCCATTTGCAAGTCATTGTAGCCAGTCCGCGCCGCCTTGTTTGGATGTGGCGAAGTTATTGCAATTTAGCTCGTTCCTGGGGGGTTAAGGCAGGTTTGTCCAAAGGATCGACGGAGGAATTGATATCCTGATATCCGCAGATGTCTTCCCCGCAGGCGATCGGAGGCTGACCGATGGGGACGGGGTTGAGCGGGCAGTCCTGCGGGCGGATGGGCAGGCCAAACCCGCTTCGTAATGTGCGGCGGTGTTCGAGGATCTTTTTCATCTCGGCCTGCGTGCCGACCGCCGGCGGATCATTTTTCATCGCGTCGGCGAGCATGGCCCAGGCGGCCTGGGAGGCGATGGCGCTGTCGCGGGCCGTGGGGAAGCCAAGGTTTTTCCGGGCGGCGATCGAGCGGGCGAAAACATCGCACATGACGTCAAGTTTTTTGTCGTTGAAGAGCGCGGTTTTGCGCAGCGTAGTGTTTACGCCGTGGCAGTCGATGGTGGCATTTTTGAAATCATGATGCATACGGCAGATACCCCGGGTGCCGATGACGTCAACATAGCAGTTGTGGGTTTTGTCTTTGGCGAGATGGCCGTAGACAAAGCCCTGTGTGATGTCGAACACCACGCCGTTCTCAAACGTGCCATGCGCCTGCACCCACCACGGGTCTTTGTGGTTCCACATGCGCAGGCCCTGGGCGTGCCAGGTTTGGAATTCGCTCTTGGCATACCAGCGGGCGACGTCGACATAGTGCATGCCGCAGTCGTGGAAGGGGGGGCCTTCGGGGTCATGGCCTTCCGTTGGCATGTGGCCGGGGGTCATATGGCAGACGCGCACGATCGCCAGCTTGCCGATTTCTCCCTCGGCGATGAAAGCCTGGATTTCCTTGTGATACCATGCGTTTCGATTGAAGAGGTTCACGGCGACAAGCTGCTTTGATGCTTCAATTTCCTGAACAAGCTCCCATTCAGTATTAATGTCCGCGGCGATCGGCTTTTCAGCCAGGACATGCAGCTTTGCTTTCAGCGCGCGGCGAATCTGGGCAGGACGGGCATCCGCCAGGGTGAACAGGCCGACAGCATCCAGCGATGGATCGGCAAAGGTGTCATCCGGATTAGAAAGGATCTTCGCGCCAGGAACCGTTCGGCGGGCAAGATCACGTGTGGAGGGATGCATATCGGCAATGGAGATGATTTCCCACCGCTCGTCCTGCTGCATGACCGAAACAAAGCCGCGGCCCATGCGGCCGAATCCGATAATCCCGATGCGAATCTTAGAGTTCATGGAATGTGCCCGGTCGGGGAAAGTATATCACAGGTCACGGCGCTGAGGAGCGCGGGCAGCGCGCAGATGGCAGCAGGCCGAGGGATGAGCCCGGCATGTCAGTTTATGCCGGTTATCAGGCTTATCGGAGCTGGCTGCGAAGCTGAGAAATAGCCTCGCTGCGATTGGAATGATCGAAAATCGCGCTGGCGACAACGAACCAGTCGATGCCGGCAGACTGGGCCTGGCGGATGTTTTCCGGCTTGATGCCGCCGTCGATTTCCAGGCGCTGGTCCGGACGGAGGCGATTCTTAATCACCTCGGCTTTTGGGAGAACCTCAGGCATGAACTGCTGGCCGGAAAATCCCGGCACGACGCTCATGATAAGGACCATGTCGACATGATCGAGGGCCGGGAAAATCGACTCAACCGGCGTCGCCGGGCGCAGGGTGATCCCCACATGGCAACCAAAGGTGCGCAGCGTTTTAGCGGTGGCAACCGCATCATCCACGGCTTCAACATGAAACGTGATCCCATTCGCCCCCGCCTTAATCAGCGGCGGCGCGTACTTCAGCGGATCGCTGATCATCAGATGCGCATCCAGATAGCACGGCGTAATTTTGCGCGTGGCTTTAGTGACGGCAGGGCCAAAGCTGATGTTGGGAACGAAGTGGCCGTCCATGATGTCGAGATGGAGAAAGTCACCGCCGCCGTTGAGCACGTCACTGATCTCCGCGCCCAGGGATGAGAAATCGGCGGAGAGGATCGACGGAAGGATCATCGGGCGGACGGATTGGTAGGGATCGACGATCATGGGGAATTCGCAGATTTTGTACGCCGTGCTTCAGCACGCCACGAAAATCAATGGGTCGTGCCGAAGCACGCCCTGCGGAACTAAGTAAGTGTCCGTTCCAACTTCAGTCGAGAATATCCAGCGTGGAGAAGTGCCCGTTCTCCAAAAACTCCAGGCTTGCTCCGCCGCCGGTGCTCACGTGGCTGACTTTTTCGGCCAGGCCGAGTTGTTCAATGGCCGCCGCGCTGTCACCACCGCCGATGATCGTGATCGCGCCGTTTTTCGCGGTGGCGTCGGCGACGGCCTGGGCCACCTGCTGCGTTCCCGCGGCGAAAGGCTTCTTTTCGAAAACGCCCATCGGGCCATTCCAGATGATTGTTTTGGCCTTGGCAATTTCAGCTTTGTACAACTCTCGCGTTTTAGGGCCGATATCAAAACCTTCCATGTCCGCCGGGATGTTGCCTTCAACGATTTTGGTCTGGGCGTCGTCGGTCATTTTATCAGAAATGACCGTGTCGACCGGCAGCTTGATCTTGCCGCCCGCCTTCGCCAGGAGCGACTTGGCGAGATCGACTTTGTCGCGCTCGACAAGGCTTTTGCCGACTTCCTTGCCCTGGGCGAGGAAGAAGGTGTAAGCCATCGCGCCGCCGATAAGCAGGGTGTCGGCTTTGCCGAGGAGTTGTTCGATGACATTGATTTTGTCGGAGACTTTTGCGCCCCGAGGATGGCGACAAATGGCCGCTTGGGATTGCTGATTGCTTCACCGAGAAACTTCAACTCTTTCTGGATCAGCATACCAATCACCCGAGGCTTGCCCGCCATCGCCTGCGGCACACCAAAGGTGCTCGCATGCTCGCGATGGGCCGTGCCAAAGGCGTCATTGACATAAATATCGCCGAGCCTGGCCAGCTGTTTGGCGAAGTTGGGATCGTTCTTCTCTTCTTCCTTATGGAAGCGGAGATTTTCCAGCAGAAGAACATCACCGTCTTTCAACTCAGCGGCGAGTTTGTCGACTTCCGGGCCGATGCTGTCCGGCGCGAACGTCACAGGCTTGTGCAGCAGTTCGGCCAATCGGCCGGCGGCAGGCTTGAGCGAATACCGAGGCTCCGGGCCGCCTTTGGGACGGCCGAGATGGCTCATGAGAATGAGGCGGCCGCCGCGATCCAGGACGCTTTTAATCGTAGGAAGCGCTTGGGCAATGCGGCGGTCATCGGTGATCCGCGCACCGTCCAGCGGGACATTAAAATCGACCCGCATCAGAATTTTTTTGCCTTTTACGTCAACGTCGGCGATTGTTTTTTTGGCCATGTGATTTTCCTTGATTGGGCCAGGTCTTGGCCGGTCGGGGGATGCTAAGGCGGCGGGGCGGCATGTCAAGAAGCGGGGCGTCTGGACGCGCCTGCACATGGCGATCCATGTCGTGAATTGAATCAGCGGGATCAGGCCGTCAAGGCGCCTTGGGTGTGAGCGCCTCATCAACTGTATCGCACGCATCGAACAGCGCGTTCAGGGCGGCGTGTTTGAATGCGTCGAGCACGACGGGTTTGGCCGCTGCCAGACGCACAATCCCGCCGTTCCGGGCCACGCCGCGGCGAAAGGCCATGAGGGCGCCCATTCCCAGGCTCGCGATGAAATCAAGGCCGGACAGATCAAAGACGACCAGGGCCGGACGCAAAGCTGAGAGCCGCGTCAATTCTGTCTCGAGCTTGCCGACGTTGCCGATGCCGGCGTCGCCTGTGACGGTGATGATGAGGCTTGACAGGCGCTGTTCGGAATGAACGTGCAGTTCCTTCACAGCGGAAGCATACTCTTGCGGCGATGGATTGGTCAAAAGAATTGGTTAAGACGAAAACCGGTTTCGTCTGCTACGGGCGTGTGGAGGATGTTGTCGGTGGCAAAACTGCGGCAGGGCCGGTCGATGATGCGGGGCCGGCAGGTTCGGTTGTCGCTGGAGCAGTCGCAGGTTCGGTGGCCGCGTTCTGGCGGGCGCGGTTGACTTCCTGCAGCGCAGAATCGCGGTCGTGGACAGACGACCGCTGCTGTTCCAGTCGGCGGTTCCATTGTTCATGCAAGATCGGCTCGTCAATCTGCATCGTTTGCAGCGCCACCTGCGCGATCTGGTTGCGAAATTCCTTCACCGCGAATTCCATCCATTGCTCTTCAAGCGTCTGGCGAACGCTGTCCTTTATATCCTCAAACTTCACAACTTTCGGCGGAATGATGCTGATGAGCTTAATGACGTGATAAGTGGTTCCATCCACCAGCGTGTCAGACAACTGGCCGGGCTGCAGCGTGAAGGCGGTGTCTTTGATGACTTTTGGGATATTCATTGCCTGGGCACTGAATTGCGGAAGCTCGCCGCCGAGCGAGGCAGTGCGGCGATCGTGGCTCATTTCCGCGGCGACCTTTTCGAACGGTTCGCCCGCTTGAATGCGCGCCCGTGCCTGCTGGGCCTCGCGCACATTGGGCAGTTCGATATCACGGATCACACGGTTTTCGCCATACAACTGGCTGAAGCCGCTGCGCACCATCTCATCGGTAATCTTCCCGGCAAGCTGCGGCTCGGCGAACTTTCGCAGATAAGCGTTGGTTTCAATGACCAGATCAAACTCAGAGCGGCTGATGTGCTGCTGACGGATGAATTGATCGAGCAACTGGTCATAATCCGTCTTAGGCGCATCCGTAAACATCTGCGAGAGCGTGCGCAGCCGCTCCTGCTGCACATCCTGCGGCGTGACCTTGAGGCCCTGCCTGGTAACCTGCTGTTTAGCCAACTCCAACTGCACAATATTAAGCAGGACGCTTAATCCATAAGCCTCGACCAGCGGGCCTTCAAGTTCTGCGCGGGTAATCGGCTGCCCGTTGACACGGGCGACCACTTCAGCGCCGGCCTGCGCCGTCGTTGGAAAATGGTCCGGCCGCGGATTGGTCGATTCAGAAACCTGCGTGGTTTGCACACCTGAAGGCGCAGGAGAAGGGCTGGTCTTGCATCCCGGCAAGAGTCCCGAACCCGCGGCGGCGGCGGTTAAACATATTCCAGCCAGCTTTTTCCTCAAGGGGAATCTCCTAGGCAACTTGCGGATGGGAAAGTATCAGAATGGATTGGTGGCGACAACGGAACCGCAGGCCGCTTTTTGCGAGCCGCGATTTTGGCGGCGTTCGCTATTCCTTCTTCAGGCCCCATGTTTCCCGCATCAGTCGAATGACCGCATCATCACCACCGGCGCGCTGTTCAACTTCCGTCAGATACTTCGCGGCGTTTTCGTCGTCGCCGACATTGTGCGATATATACGCCAGCAGAAACGCGGGCCGCTCGCTTTTTTCGCTGCTCATGATCTCCTTCAAATCCTTTACGATGAATTTCAGGCGATCTTCACCCAAAAAACCCTTGAGATCATATTGCCCGACCAGCACGGCCGGCTCGGCAGCGAAGGAGCGGCGGAGATCAGACTCCGCTTTTCCATAGTACGATGCGCCCAATTCCGCAAATCCGCGGCCCAGCGTGATGAAGGGATTATTCGGAGCAACCTGCTGGGCTGAATCATAAGTATCCAGCGCATTGGTAAATTTGCCCTGACGCATCTGATCTTCGGCGGTGGTCAGCAGACCGGCCAGGCCCTTCGCCTTAACACCCGTCGCTAAGCTCGTGATGATGTAAGCCTGCTGCGATCCTGAATTTAACGGCCCGGT
Organism: uncultured Phycisphaerales bacterium; assembly: GCA_963704405.1. Classification (GTDB taxonomy): domain Bacteria; phylum Planctomycetota; class Phycisphaerae; order Tepidisphaerales; family Tepidisphaeraceae; genus MFD01213-c1. The sequence goes on along the minus strand of OY969903.1, from coordinate 4,533,792 downwards.
GACGACGGGATTCATCGGAGGCGTCGTCTTTTTCAAAACATCGTCATTAGGGCCTGAATTGTTCGGAACGCCGCCGGCATCTGTACCGGGAGCGGGAACCGTTGGCGTGGCATCGGAAGGGCCCCCCGACATGCCCGGTGTGCCGGCGGTATTGTTTGGGGTTTCATTGGGATTCGCCGGATTCATGCCGGGTTCGGCGGTGGCTTCAGCGAGCTTTTTGGAATTGTCATTAAACAGCCGCTCCTGGTTATAGGCACGGTTGGCTTCCTGGTTGTTCATCTTGCCGCGCTGCTGCGCCAGCCGCTGCTCAAGCTCCTTTAGCTGGGGGGTCTGATCTTCCGGTTTCACGAGGTCCAGCAATCGCTGCTGCACGCCGGGCTCGAGGGACGAGGTGCCGTTGGCTTGCGGGTTAGAGACTGCCGAGTTCAACGGGGTCGCAGTCAGAGGCTGGTTGTTCACGATCTGCGATTGCATCAGGGCATTCTGTGGCCCGCTGGCGGCGGTTCCGTTAGCAGCCCCGCCAGGAGTATTTGCCGTGTTGTTGCCGCTGACGTTTGCGCTCATCGCCGGATTGTTCACGGCATTGGGGTTGGCCCCATTCGCATTTTGCGCGGAGTTCACAGGCTGACCATTGGCATCAATCATAGTGCTGTTCAACTCGTTGCGCATTTTCTGGATTGAGGCATTATCGAGCCCGCTCCCGCTGGAAGAATTCGTTGGCTGCAGGTTGGTATATCGCGATATGAAGTATGCATCGCTGGCGTCGTTGGGGCTCCAGGCGCGGATGCCATATAGCGGCGACGCCGTCAGCGCCGACGTATTGCCGGATGGATCGACCGGACCAGGAAGATCCAGTTCACCGGGTCGGGCAAGCGTGGGCTGCCCGACCACCGAATTCGTCATGCCGACGCGCGTATCGTTTGTTTGATTGCTGACAGTCGGCGCGGGAATCAATGCGCCGTTCCCCGGGGTCGTCACAAAGTTGGGGGGTGGCGCAGTGGTGATGTTCGCCGTGCTGTAGAACGGCAATGCATTCGAAGCCCCCGTGGTGCGGCTGCCATAATTCACCGGACCGGAGATTGCCAGAAAGCGATCCGATTGGCCCGTTTGGGTGGCAGTGCCGAGCACGTTTGGATCCTGGTATCCGACGCTCTGATGAAAGTAATTCAATCCAGTGACATTGCCGGTGACGATCTGGTTGCCGTTCAACTCGCGCTGCGTGACGTCGGAGCCAGTGTTGTATCCGCCGCTGCCGATGCGCGGATTGGCGTCATTGGTTCGGCCGGTATCAACCCGATACTGTGCCTGCGCATGCGAAGTCCATCCCATGATGAACAAAGCCGCGGCGGCTGCACTGACAAGAAGAGTCGATCGTCGAGCGTGTTTCATGGCAATACCTCTGACAGTAGATTCCACCCTCTCATGCGCTGGGGCCTCTTATTCAGTATACCCAATTGTAGGACGCCCGTCGTGGCGGATAGTTTCATCCTTGCAGGCGTCTGCACCGTTTGCAGCTCCATTTTCCGCGAAAAACCTCGCCAAAAGCACAATTCCCAGGCCCGGCGCAAGCCAGATCATTTTACCAATGATAAACCCGATGAAATACATTGGGCTTGCCATCAACACCGCTAAACAGCACACCATTATCGATCGGCGGTTCACCCCCGGCGCTCGTCCGTGAATCGGCGCCATGCAGATCCACACATATGCCGGGAAAACAAGCCCATAAAACGCCATGAAGCTCCGGTAAATCGCTTCCCCCGTGAGCATCCCCGAATGCCGCATGAGGAACACTTCAAGCGAAGGCTGCCAGACGCAATAACCACCGATCGCCGCCAGCAAACCCGCGATGATCCATATCGGCAGATCGCTCCCTATCGGGCGAGGAACCACTCTCAGGTGTGCTCCCCAGGTAAACCCGGCCTGTGCCGCAATATGTAACGCCACCCATGTGCGGAGCCCATCGGGCCCAAACGAGCCAAAGTTCCGCTCCCAGATAAAATCCCCTTCATACAGCAGCGTGAGGAAGATCATCGCCAGAAAAAATACGCCAAAGCCTGCGCCAAATGCGATCTTTCCCTCACCCGGGCTTGTGGCCTGCTTGGCGCGATGGAATGTGAGGTCCAGATAAGGACACAGCACAAACCCGAATACGCAGACGGGAGTAAGCCAGATCAGATCAACTGCGCTCTTCAATCCCTTGCGTTCGGAAATGTTGAAGTGATTCAGTCCGTGCGCCAAAACGATCAGTGAAATGCCAATCACGATCCCGGCCAGAATCAGATCCAATGACCTTTTGCTGCGAAGGATCACGGCGAAAGCCGATCCACCCACGACGGCGGCGACACACCACTGAATCGGAATCACGCGATATGCCAGCCAGGTGATAAAGAACGCATGAAATGCCAGCGTGATGGCTGAAAACGCCACGCACGCCGATCGATGCTCCGCAACCATGCGCTCGCTTGCGCCAGGCCTTGCGAGCACCCACCCCATGGCCGCCGCTCCGATCACATTGGGGATTGCAAAAATCACCCACCCGGCGATGCCGTAATCGCGCACCAGCAGCACCGGCAGGAACATCCCGATGCACCACGTCCAGGAACAGGCAAGATAAACCCCCCAGGAGATCGCGCGCAGCGGTGAAGCGGCAGATTCGTTCACCTACTTCCTCTTCCTCGCTGCCTTCACTTTGTGATGCACTTTCGGCGTGACATGGAACGTCGCATCACATTTCCCCACTCGCTTGTCTTTTTCGCCGATTCGCGATGCCTGCTGCAGCACATCAAGATCGAGCGTGATGTTGAATTCATTCTGACTGGCGACCAGCGCGTGAATGTCTTCCCGAGATTTCATCCGGTACACCGCCGGTCCGTAGCACGGGCGAAGAAACGTATAGTTCAGGTTCTTGCAGACAACGGTGTAATCCCCGCCGCAGATGCCAAATACATAAGCCCCGCCGGCGATTTCGCTGTTGGCCAGCAGCGCGCCGCCGGCCATCGCGCGATACCAGTTGCGATTAAATCGGCGGAAAGGCAGGATCGCGGCAAATGTGTCGGCGTCCAACTGCTTCATCTTCAGCCCGCTGAAAAACGCCAGCGGCAACCAGATCAGCGAGCAGACACTCCGCCAAAAGTTATCGCGAACACTCAGCCGGCTGATGAACGCTTCCACCCGGTCATACCAAGTTCCCTGGCGCTCCTGCATTCTGGCGCCTTTGCCCGGCGCGGGAATGGCGACGTCCGCCGGTGTGCCGGACGACACCGAAGGCGTTCCCGGCGCGGATGAAGCCGGCGGGCGGGAAGAGATCGGCCCTGCGTCGCTCATTTCCATTCCCAGATCAGGTAAAATCGCCTGCGACATACGTCTTTCCAACATGCTTTCGAACTATTCAGCCATACCGGGCCATCACCTTGCGCGGTGTCCCAGATAATACGGCAAACAGCCGTGCGCAGTTTCGTCTGTGGATGCGAATGTTGTCAACGCGCAGATCCATATAAGCAGAATTCCCTGCATGAACCGGCCCCATCGGCGGTATGGACGTTGCACGCTTCTTGCTTCGGTCCACCTATTGCGGCGATTTTTGCCAAATCGTCGCACGACCCTAAAACCTCAGGAGCGAAAATGGCCATCGCCACCCCGCACTGCCCAGCGAGCCAAACACCCCAAATCCGCACCGGCTAGGTCCGCGGTCAAAAAGAAAACGTCGTCTACGGCTTTGCTTGGCGAATACAACCGCAAGCGAGACTTCACCAAGACAAAAGAACCGCCGCCAAAGGTCATGAAGACTGCCAGGCAACCCATCTTTGTCATCCAAAAACACGCGGCCACCCGACTGCACTGGGACTTCCGTCTCGAAGCCGGCGGCGTCCTCAAAAGCTGGGCCGTCACCAAGGAACCCACCCTCGACCCCGGCATCAAACGCCTGGCAGTCCACGTCGAAGATCATCCCATCGGCTACGCCACCTTCCATGGCGACATCCCGGCCGGTGAATATGGCGCTGGCCACGTTGATATCTGGGATCACGGAACCTACACACCCAAAGGCGATGTCGCCGCCGGCATGCATTCCGGAAAAGTAGAAATCACACTGCACGGCAAGCGCCTCAAAGGCCTCTTTGCGCTCGTGCGCATGGGCGGTCCCAGCGCCAAGGAAAACTGGCTGCTCATCAAAATGCGCGATGAATTCGCCATGCCTGGGAGCGCCCTGATCGAATCAAAGAACGCCTCGACGAAATCTAAAAAGACCTCCGTCCGCGGCACGACCGCTCAGCCGCGCCTGCGAGCGGGAACTCGCGGAAGCTTCAACCCAATCCATAAATCGCAGAAGCAATCCGAGTCCCCCACAAAAAAGAAAATCGAATTTACCCATGTTGAAAAAATGATGTTCCCAAAGGCGGGCGTCACCAAAGGCGACATCCTCCGATTCTACCTCGAGATCGCCGAGCATCTGATCCCCTATATCAAATCGCGTCCAATGACGCTCGAACGCCTGCCTGAAGGCCTGATCACACCAGACGCCCCGCGGTTCTGGCAGAAAAACACGCCCGGCTATTACCCGCAGTGGCTGCCACGCGTGAATCTCAAGACCGAATCCGGCAAGCAGGTTGAATACGTCCTGGTCAATGACGACAACGCGCTCGCATACCTGGTGAACCAGGGGACTATTACGTTCCATCCCTATCTGTCGCGCATCTGGGATCTCGATCACCCCGACTTCGTTCTATTCGACCTCGACCGCGGCAACGCCGGCTTTGCCGACGTCGTAAAGATCGCCAGACAGATTCACTCTGACCTCGAAGCTGAAAAGGTGGAAAGCTACGTTAAAACTTCCGGGAAATCCGGGCTGCATGTCCTCACCCCCTGGGGCCGCGACGGCGGCTATGACGAAGCCCGCGAATGGGCGATGAACATCGCCGCCAATGTCGCCCGGTCCCTCCACAAGATTGCCACCATCGAACGATCCAAAGCCGCAAGAGAAGGACGGGTCTATATTGACGTGATTCAAAACGCCAAAGGCCACCACGTCGTCCCGCCGTACGTCCTCCGCGCGGTTCCGGACGCCACAGTTTCGACACCGCTGGAATGGGATGAACTGACGGCGAAGCTAAATCCCAATCAGTTCACGATGGATGTCGCACTGGAGCGCGCGAGAAAAGCCGATCCGATGCAAGGTTTGCTGGATGCCGCGCTGGCGAGAAAGCGATAGAAAACCGCGCCGCTTCCATTCGCACTTGCTATACGTCAGCCATCGGTGTTCCGTCGGAATTTCAAACGCCTTCCATGCATGCGGCCTGCAAAAAGGCGACGTGCGGCTACTTTCAGCTCCTCAATATTTCGTTACCTGCTGCGTCAGTCCTCCGTCAACGTAATATGTGCTCCCCGTGACATATTCCGCCTCATCACTCGCCAGAAAGACCGCCACGCTCGCCACCTCTTCCGGCCGCCCAAATCTTCCCCATGGAATTTCGCTGATCGCATTTTCCCGCGCCTGCGGATCATCCAGAACCTTCTGATTGATCGGTGTGGCGATCGCGCCCGGCGCGATGTTGTTGCAGTTGATCTTGTACGGCGCAAGCTCCATCGCCAGGTTCCGCATCATCATCCGGATGCCGCCTTTGCTCGCGCAGTAAGATGTGTATTCCGGAAACGGAATGTCTTCATGAACAGAGGAGACAAACAGCAACTTGCCCCCCGGCCCCTGTTTAACCATCTGCCGGGCGGCAGTCTGACTGACCAGATACGCGCCAAACAGATTCACACCAATCACACGATTCCATTCATCATCTGAAACATCCAGAAACGGCTTCTTGATCTCTATGCCCGCGTTATTGATCGCAATGTCCAGGCGGCCAAACCTGGCGACCACTTCACCGATCATCCGCTCCACATCCGCCCGCTGGCTGACATCACCCGCGACCGCGATGCCGGTTGTGCCAAATGTTTTTACTTCATCGATGGCTCGCGCTTCGCTGTCGCCGCCCGGCCGATAGTTGACCGCAACGTGTGCCCCTTCGGCGGCGAATCGCTCGGCGATCGCCTTGCCGATGCCGCTATTGCCGCCCGTCACCAGCGCCACTTTGTCTTTTAACCGCATGTTAATCTCCTGTTATTGTGCCATCGAAACAAGCAGGGCAATCGCCCTGCGAATTTACTTCGCCGCGTCTTCGCGCGGTAAAAATCCCACCGAAAAGCAGAGCAGCATCATCAACCAGAAGACCCAGAACGCGAGAGAACCGGGGCTATGAAAATCCAGCAAAATCTGATCCGCATTGAAATGCCAGTCGGCCACCAGCTTCCCGCCGATCACAAACACCAGCAGATATGCCGAGATTTCAAACCGTGGAAATCGATCAAGCAGCCGGATGAAAATAATGGCGGCGAATCGCATCAGGGCGACCCCGAGAAACCCCCCGGTGATAATGACCCAAAGTTTGGGATGAAGCCTTCCCGATGGCGTTTCCGAAGGCGCCGGTCCCACCAGCGCGATTGCGGCAAGGATGGAATCAACGGCGAATGCCATGTCCGTCATCTCAATCGCCGCCACCGCCGACCAGAACTTTTTTGAATGCGTGCTGATGATAAGGTCTGTGTCGACGTTCGCGCCGTGAGTTTGCCGAAGCATCTCTTCTCCCAGTTCCTCCTGGTTCAGCGCCCTGCCCGTCTGCTCATCCACCGCAATCGGCAACCCATCCGCTCCCACGACGATTTTCTCATGTTCCGGCGGCCCCGCAAAAAAAAGATGCCGCAACGCCACATAAATCAGGTAAGCGCCCCCCATCAGTTTCACTACGCGCCACTCGAGCAATTTCGTCGCAATTGCGATCGCCACCAATCGGAACACAAACGCGCCAACCAATCCATACGTCAGCGCCCGCCGCTGCAGCGGCTTGGGCAGCCGCTTCGCCAGCAGCCCGAGCACCAGCGCATTATCAATCGACAAAACCCCCTCGAGCACAACCAGCAGCAAAACAATCAGCAGATCGTGTGGTTGAAAGGTTTGGTTGAGCATGTGAAAGCGTCAGTTATCCGTCGTCCGTCATACGTTGCTGGAGGTCAGTCACCACTGCTCCGGCAGTAGCATCGAACAGCGGACCACTGACAACGGACATTTTTTACGTCCCAAACGTTCGATCGCCCGCATCCCCCAGTCCCGGCAAAATATACCCTTTCTCATTCAACTGCCGATCGATGGCGGCTGTGTAAATCGGCACGTCAGCATGAAGCCGATGAAGCGCATCGATCCCCTCCGGCGCCGCAACCAGGCAGACGAACTTCATCGCCTTCACGCCGGCATTTTTCAGATAGGAAACCGCCGCCGATCCGCTCCCGCCCGTCGCCAGCATGGGATCGATCAAAAGCACTTCCGTGTCTGCAATGTCCGGCGGTAATTTCTGATAGTAACTCACCGGCTCCAGCGTTTTTTCATCGCGATAAACCCCAAGGTGGCCCACCCGCGCATCCGGCAGCAAATGCAACACGCCGTCCGCCATCCCCAGCCCGGCGCGAAGGATCGGCACCAGCGTCACTTTCCTCGCCAGCACCTGCCCCGTCGTTCGCTCCATTGGTGTCTGCACCGGCCGGGGGCGCGTCGGCCAATCCCGCGTCACCTCATAGACCATCAATGCGGCAATCTCATTCAGCAGTGCGCGGAACTTGCGATGATCCGTCGTGAAATCGCGCAACTCGGTCAGCTTGGTCTGGATAACAGGATGATCGATCAAAATGACATTCGTCGCAGGCATGAGCGATGGTTGTAAGCCCGAGCCATGCTGCGAGCAAATGCGATTTTCCTCAATGTGCCTCGCTTTTCCGCGCGAATAGCACCAGGTTCGCCCCCGTCCCCGTGGCCCGAGCCGCCGCGCCAATCGCAGCGCTCGCAATAAAAGTCCCGCCCTTCACAATTCGATCCAGCGGCGCGGGTATTCGAATCCGCCGGGTGATCAGATTGCTTGGCAGCCGTCCTTCCGTATGCACATGCACCGTCTCCATGCCATGAAGCCGGCAAAGCCGGCGCAGGCTCCCGGCACTGAAATGATTCAAATGCTCTGGCGGAAAAAAATAAGGATCGCGAATCCCGCCGAGCTTTCGAAAGACCCGATTGAAATTCGGCAGCATCACCGCCAGCACCCCACCCGGGCTCAGCAGTTCTGAAGCCTTGCGCACCCACCCGGCGGCATCGTGCGCATGTTCGAGAACGTGGCTCATCAACACATACTCAAAACTACCCGCCTCGCGATCCAGCCGCTCAAAAGAATCCTGAATCACCTCAATTGCCCGAAGCGACCGAAGATGATCCGCATCGTCCGGATCTAATTCCAGCGCTGTCGCCTGTAGTCCCGCCAGCGTCGCCGCGATCGTAAATCCGCCTTCGCCGGCCCCGACATCCAGGAACCGCCCCGGTCCCGCGCGAACGTGCAGCAGAGACTTCATCGCCCGCCGCGGCCACGCTCCCGGATCAGGCAGCGGCGACAATAATGGAATTTCCAAACACTTCGCGATTTCCCTCTCGCCTCCCCCAACGCTTTCCCCGCACGCGACCGCCGCATCGTTCCCTCGGTTATAATGCCGCGACAACGCCTCGACACTCGGCCGGGGATTCACAAATACAAAACCGCAACTCCGGCATCGATCATACTGATAAACTCGCCCCCCTCGTTCCTTCGTGCCCCACGCAAAGATAACACCCGCGCACAGCGGGCAGCTTTCCGCCGGCGGGTCGAAATCCATCGTCGGCGAAGTCATCGTCCCCCGCTCACTTCACCATTCCCACTTTCTTCGCGTATTTAAACACATCTCCCGCTTCGATGATCGGCAGAACATCACCGATCGGCCGCAGGGCATAACGCTCGTTCTTCGTCTTGTTGATGACAAAGTTGTCCGTCAGATGGACTTCCAGAATGTCACCCGTGCGGACTTTCTCAACCAGCCGCTCCATCGATTCCAGCGGCGGCAGATACCCGCCATTTACGCTGTTCCGGAAAAAAATCCGCGCATAAAATTCCGCAATCACGCACTGTACACCAGCCTCAGCCAATGCCAGCGGCGCATGCTCGCGCGAGCTTCCCGATCCAAAATTCTTCCCGCCCACCACAATCTGATAGTCGCTCTTAAATTCGTTCTCCCGAACAAAATTGATATTTCCCGCCGGCAGGCCCCGCTGTCCTTCAGGGACGCTGCTCATCGCATACATCCCAAAGAACTTCCGTTCCTCCGGCAGGCTCGGGTTAAAAGACAGATATTGCGCCGGGATGATCTGATCGGTGTCAATATTATCGCCCAGCACGTAGGCTTTTCCGGTGATGACGGTTTGCATCGGTTCCTTTCCGCAGGCACAACTACAGACAAATCGGCCCCGAATAATACGCGGCGTCGTTCGCTTGTACAGATTGGCGCTGTGCGACAATTCCGCCGCAATCTGACGCCGCCGCGTCAATGACGCCGGCTGTGCTCGCTTCCATATTGGGCAAAATCTCGAAATTTGCCTCAAATCCTGAGGCCGGCCCGCTTCAGGCCCGACATTTGCAAAATGAGGTTTGAGCGGCACCGTTGCCGCTCCGTTTCACAGTGTGACGAGATCAGCACTCAATCATGAAGCTCTTGAAGGAGTTCATCATGCAGAAGCATTCCATCCTATTGGCGGCGGCCCTGGCCGTCACCGGTTTTGCCCTCCCCAGCTTTGCCCAGGAGCACAACACCATCACAGTTGCACCCTCGAACGACATGGCCAGCCCTGGAAACGGCACCAGCGCCAATAACGCCGATCAGGCCAACACCGGCAATAACGCCGCCTCCGCCAACAACCCCAACTCGGCAGAATACAAGCAAATTCAAACCACTCTCGCCACCACTGTTGACGCCGCGACGAGCAAAGGCAATTTCGACACCGTTGTCGGATATCTTTCCCGCCCCGACCAGAACCGTCTCGCCGCCTCCAGAAACAATAACTGGAGCGATCTCGATGGCCGCATCGAACAGTTCCGAAAAGACTGGCAGGAAAAGTATGGCCAGGAATTTAAGGTGGGTGATAAGGAATCCCTCGTCTTTGCCGACCCGGCTTTCCGCATCCTCCCCGGCCAGGCCGGTGATTCCGCCCGCACCGCCAGCGAGCGCCTCAGCGCCGATCGCCCGGTCAATCCCAACACCGGCACGCAAACCACAGGCAATGGCACCGAAGCCAATAGCTCCAACATCAACGCGGCCCAGAATATCACCGGCACCGGCAATCAGCAGCGCGGCGGTGACGTCAAGAGCGACGCCACCAAAAATGACGCCGGCCGCGTAGACAGCAACGGTCGCATCGTTGACCCCGGCCACGGCAAAGACACTCAGGCCGCCCGCCAGCTCGGTCAAGCCGCCGGCACCGGCGTCGGCGGAGCACCGCAGATTGATATCGCCGATCCAAACCGTCACGCGACGGTTCAGATTGCCGCCGAACAAGGCGCTGATGCAACCACGCTGAATCTCATCAATGAAGGCACCCTGGTTCCCTCCTGGCGCATCGACATTCCCGACAGCATCGATGGCCAGCGCCTTCACGACAGCCTGCTTAAGCATCTGACATTGGTCGATGAAAACAAGGCCAACTGGCCCAGCGATGTAGCCCAGGGCTATCGCCTTGTCTCTCATCACCTGCTCGCCGCACTGGTCGATTCCGGCTCCCAAAGCCAGGATATCTCGCCGACCGGCCAGCCCATGGGCCAATAAGCCCGTCGAACAGCCAGATTAAAATCAGGAAGGCCGGGTGTAATCAAATGCGCCCGGCCTTCTTTGTCGGCTGCAAGCCGCCTTCGACTAACCTCAGACCCCTCCCTCGCAATCCAAAATTCGCGATCCAAATTCCAAAATCAAATCCCTATTCCATTTCATACTTCATCTCCACCTGCGGCCCCATAATCCTCACCGTCATCTTCCCCGAAGGCTCCCCCGGGGACGACTCCGCCATCGCGCTTCCCCAGGCCAGCGCAAACTCCTCCAGTTGATCTTCCGCATGCACCTTCTCCGAAACCCCCAGCACAATTTCCGTCGCCTTCAAATCCCGCGCGGCGGAGCAGATTGCATACAACGGATTATTTGTTGGCAACACCAGCGGATGCACCTGCTTCCCAACTTCTTCCGCCACCGTCACAATCTTCGTCAGCAATTCCCGATCTTCCTCGTTAATGTTCCTTTCTTCATCCGTAATTCCCTGCACCATCGCCGGCAAAACCTTGCACGTCACCACCACAATGTCTCGCTTTGCCGTATCCGTCTCATGCAGAATTCTCTCCAGCACCGGCAAGCTTCGCGGCCCGCGCGCCGCCACCACGATCGGATTCGGGTGCTTCAGCCCCATCGCCTCAATGCTCACCGCATCGCTTGATTTCTCATTGAACTGCTCCAGATGCTCATGATGCTTTCCCCCTCGGCGGTGACGGCTGATGCGCTCCAGGATCAGAAACGCAACCAGGAACATTGCCGTAAATCCAACACCCCAGATTGTCGCCGTCTTCTTCGTGAGCAGGTTAATCAGCGCCGTGCAGAGCAGAATCAAAAACACCGTCAGGATGCCGATCGGGATGTTCAGCTCATGCCCTTGCTTATCCTTCGTGCGAATATTCAGCGGCACCTCATACTGTCGCGGCGTGCGGTCCTTGAACCGCAGCACCGCCATCGACATTGTCATAAACACAAATGACCAGATCACTCCAAACGCATACGCCTCTCCCAGCGTGTTCACGTCCCCCCAACTCGCCACAATCACCGCCAACTGCAATATCCCCACCAGGTTGATGATCCGATGCGTCGTCCCAAATCGCGGATGCGGATGCTGAAACCACGGCGTCAGCACGCCATCTTCCGCCAACCGATTCAGCACACCGTTGGACCCGATGATCGACGTATTCACGGCGCCGGCCAGAATCAGGAATCCCACCAGCACCACAAATACCTGCATCGTCAGTTTCAGCGGGCTCGGGCCGGCCAGATAGTGAACCAGTCCATTGATCAGGTTGTCGCGGAATCCACCGTCGTCCCGCTCCACATGCTGGCCTGCCGTCACGACGACACGATCGGTCGTCACCGTCGGTACGTCATCGTCCGGGTTTGCCAGCCGATATCCATACAGCTCTCCGCTCTGAGGATCTTTCCGCAGATAATCCACATCTACGTAGTCAACATTTTCCACCTCCGGCTTGTGGCCGTTCTGAACCACCTGCGTCACCACGCGCTTTCCATCCGGAATCACCAGCACCGCCAGAAAGCTGATCAAGCTGGTCAGCAGCATCGAATACAAAAAGATCACAAACCCCGCACGCAGCAGATTCTTCAGCTTCGGCGCCGCAATTTCGCGATTCACCTGCGCCAGTGATTCCTCGCCGCTCATCGCCAGCAGCGAATGCCCGAAAGCGACGATGATCCCGATCGCCCCCACCAGCCGCGGCAAATGCTCCAGCCAACCCGCGCTCGATTGCCTTCCCACCACCTGGCTCGATCCTGTAAACACCGGATGAAACGGCGGCAACTGCACCTGTGAATGATGCATCCAAAGCGTAATCGCCGACCACCCGATGATGAGGATTCCCATCACCGTTGTCAGTTGCATGATCCGAAGCGCTTTGTCGCTCGATTCGTGGATGCCGATGATGTTCGCCCGCCAGAAATAAAGCGTCGTCAGAATCGACAGAATCACGACAAGCGTATCCACCGCTCCCGGATGAGTGGTGGCGTTGAATATGATCGGATGCGCGCTCGTCCGCGTCAGCAGCCGCATGATCTCACCGAACAATCCAACAATATATTGCCCCGCCGAAACCGCGCTGATCGGCCCCGTCAGAATGTAGTCAAACATCAGCGCTGATACTGAAAGCTTTGCCAGCCCGCCGCCCACCGCCCCTTTGACCACGCGATAAACCCCGCCGCGCGTGAACATCGAGCAGCTTTCAACATACACCGACCGAACCGCATAGCTGAAAAGCATCACGCCCAGGATGAACCACGGCGCGGCCTTCCCGATCGCCTGCTCGCTGATGCCGCCGATGTAATATGCCGTGCTCGCCAGATCGCACAGCACGATCGCCGCCGCCCGCCAGAAGCTGATGAAGGACAGGGCAACGGTGGTGACCAGAAGAACATTGGTCTTCTGCCGGTTTGAGTTGTCCGGCATCTGGGCCACGTCAAAAACGTTGGGATTATCGAGCGACATAAGAAGAATCTCCTGCCGGGTTCAAACGAGCATGGAACAGAGCCCGTGGCGTACCGATTCCCCGCGGCCGCGCGTTGGCGTCCCGAGAAAATGCGCATATGCCTCGAGCCCGATCCGAAGCCGGACCCGGCATCAAGCAAAGCTTGCCTGGATTGAAAGACCTGTAGGGAGGGCGGAAAACGCTCCCGTTCAACGGCGGCGCCCGCCGGTGTAAATCACCGGCCAACGTCTGTATCTACCGCTGAACCTTGAGGGTCGACCCTGATGAACTACTGAGGGTGTTGCCCTTTCACATGCCGACGGGGTTAGCTGACGGGCTGGGAGTTGAAAGTCTCCCTCGGCCGAAACGGCCGATTCGCCCCTGCCGTCGCGACGCCTGACGCATGTCAATGCCATTCGCCCTTGCGGGCAGGCATTCTGTTATCAGGCCGCCGGAACTGACGTCGTGAGACACAAGCCTCACGTTGGGTTCCCCGTGTCTTCAAGTGGCCTCGAAGACTTTGGCGGTTCGAACAAGGGGGCAAATACTATTGCCCGCCCGCCCGTTGTCAAGGAAAACCGGTTAAATCAACGAATGCGGCCGCGCACGTTCCAGGCGCATCGATTGACATAGAGCCACCCCTGATCTTAATCTTCTCAGGCAGTAACTGTCGCGACGCGGCGGCATGATGGTTGTATGGAACGGGCGCTATGGACACCAACGGTGGCGGTAAACCTAAACCAGCTGCGCTCTCTCTGCTTTCCAGCGAAAGACCTCGCAACGTCGGCTGGGTGCAGGCCGCCGGCCTTCTCTTTGGGGACTGGGGCACCAGCCGCCTCTACGTGCTCGGCCTTGCCTTCCTCTTCGCCGGCCGCACCAGCTTCTATCTGATCTGCCTCATGAGCCTGCTCATCCTGGCGGTCGCATGGGCCTATTCCCAAATCTGCCGAATCTACCCCGACGGCGGTGGCGTCTACACCGCCGCCCGCAATAAAAGCCGCACCCTCGCCGTCATCGGCGCTCTTCTCCTCTTCGCCGACTACACCGTCACCGCCAGCCTCAGCGCACTCGACGGTTTCCACTACTTTGGCCTGCCCCTCCAGAAACACGCGCAGATCGAAGAAGCCAAAAAAGCCGCCAATGGCGCTGAGCAGACAAAAGTCCAGGACGCCGGTGACTACATCAAAACCGATCAAGGCGAAGGCTTCACCGCCGACCTGGCTACCCTCCCTTCCGCCGTCACCTTTCTTCCCCACCTCCGTGGTAAGGTCAAGTACGACTCCGAGGAACATCAGTTGATCGTCATCGGCCATCTAAGCGACGCCGAACGCAACCAACTGCTGACGCTCTCATCTGATCCCGGCTATCAAGGCGCAGTCGATAAGATCTACAAAGAATCGCAGCCCGAAAGTCTGCTTGCCTGGGATTCGCCCGGCCTCTGGGCCATCGTTTCCATCGCCGTGATCGGTCTGTTCAACCTGATGGGGCCCAAGCACACCGGCGGTTTCGCCATTTTTGCGGCCATTGGGATGATCGGCATCACGCTGCTTATCACCGTCGCCGCCGTATTCAGCGGCAAAGCCAATCTTCACGCTAACAGTTTCGGTTCTCTCAATCATTCCCCCGCGCAGCTCTGGGTCGCCTTCGTCTCCATCGTGCTTGCCCTCTCCGGCGTTGAAGCCATCGCCAACCTCACCGGCGTAATGGTCAAGCCCGTCGCCCGCACCGCCCGCAAAGCCATCACCGTGGTCGCCCTTGAAGTGGCGATCTTCAACATCATCCTCGCCGTTTTCATGCTCGGGATTAATCCGCTGGATCGCACGTCCCATGTCACCGACATGCTCGCCTTCCTCAGTTCCTTCTACCTTGGCCCCTGGGGCGAATGGCCCGTACGAATCGTCGGTGGTTTTCTGCTCCTTTCCGCCACCAACACCGCCGTCAATGGCCTGATGAGCATCCTCTATATCGTCAGCCGCGACGGTGAAATCCCCGGCATCTTCCAGCGCATTAACCGCTTCGGCGCCCCTGGGTCGCCGGCATCGTCGCGGCTTCCGTTCCCATCCTCGTCCTGCTGATCAGCCATGACCTGGAAAGCCTTGCCGCGTTATATGCCATTGGTGTGATTGGGGCCGTTGCAATCAATGTCACGCTCTGCGCCGGTCATCCCCGCCTTCGCCGCATGCACCGCAAGGCGCCCATGCTCATTCTCGGCATCATTCTCCTCGCCATGTGGGTCACCCTCGCCTTCACCAAGGTGCATGCGTTGATCTTTGTCACCATCGTGATGGCGGTCGGCCTCACCGCCCGCGCGCTCACCAAGTGGGCCAACAAGCGAAAGGGCCCAAAGCCAAGCCTCCTCCGCCAGGCGATTATGGAGCAGCTCACCACCGAGACGCTCATGAAGCCCAAGATTCTGCTCGGCACCTATGGCTCAGACGTCTTCGCCGCCGCCGCCCTCAACGAAGCCCGCATCGGCAATCACACGCTCATCGTCTGCTTCATCCGCCATGTCTCCCTCTCTTACAAGCACGAATACACGCAGCGCCTCAACATCGACACCGACCTGGGCGCCCTTCGCGTCTTCAGCAAAATCCTCGATCTGGCGCATGAGATGGGTGTCTCGGTCATCCCCGTCTACGACACCGGCCCCGACGCCGCCGAGCTGATCGCCGAAAACGCCGCCATGCTTGGCTGCGAAAAAGTCCTCCTCGGCACCAGCCGGCAGGGCGCCCTCTATCACCTGATCAAAGGCACATTCCAGCAGCGCCTGGAAACGCTGCTCCCCCCGGAAATTCCGGTGGAAGTCATCACCCCGCAGCAGGCCGAAGAAGCCCGGCTCCATTTGGCCCCAAGGCTGGCATCCCTCGAGCGCCCGGCCCCCGCGACCCCGGCGATACATTAACCACCGTCCCGCCCCCTCCCGCGCTGTCTGTGGCTGCGTCATTTCGTATCGCGAGCACCGCCCAAATCCCGCACCCCACAAACATCCCAACCAGCCCCAGCCGAATCCGCTTCATTCGCCGATCAAAGCCAACCGTTAAAGACGGATCTCTGCTGATCTGGCTGATATATTCCATCCGCGACATCATCGTCCCATGCAGCCAACTCCCCGCCAGCGTAGTGAACCATTCAAACGCAAATCCCGCCCGCTGCCGCAGGTTCCCCGCAAATCGCCCGCGCATTTCCAGCGGCACATTGTTCACTTCTGAAACCCGCAGCAGCGCCGCATTAAAAATCGAAGCCCCCGTAAACCCAACCGGCGAACCCCCCGACGCCACACCCGGATTCTTCATCGCTTCAATCGTTCTCGCCGCATAAACATCCGCCTGCCGCTCAAATCGGCGGCTCAGATACCCAAAACAGAAAAACATCGCAAATACGCCCACAAACGGGAAAAACTGATCGATCACCGCCGGCTCAATCCCCATGAGCCGCCCCTCATGGTCCGCCATATTATTCAGTCCCACCAGCCCCAGCATCAGCCCGATAAAAAACATCGCATACCACGCCATATGCCGGTGGCTGATATGCCCCACCTCATGCGCAAACACCGCCACCACCTCATCATCCTTTAACGATTCCAGCAGCACATCCGACAATAGCACATACCTGAACCGCGGCGCCAGCCCCATCACCATCGCGTTGCCTACAGTCTGATGGGTGCGCCACAGCAGCACATCCCGATACCGCACGCCCGCCCGCTCCACCACCGCCGCCAGCCGCTCCCGCAAAACGGGGTCTTCAAGTCGCTCCGTCCAAAGCACCCGCCGCAATACTTCCGGAGCCATCACAAAAACACTGCCTGTCGCAATCGCTGAAATCAGCAGATCGATCCCGCCTTCATTGCTGTTTACCCCCACCAGTCGCAGCCCCATTCGTGCCGTATCGCGAAACCCCACGATCATCAAAATTGGAATGATCGGCAGCAGCATCTGCATCCGCAGCTTTCCCGCAAAATAAGCCCAAAAGCTCGGCGGCGCATACACCGGCAAATCCGCATCCAAACGGGCCAGCATGTTCTGCTCCCGCAGCGCCCGATCCACCGGAAACTGCGCCCACCACAACCCCATCCACGCCAGCATCCCCGGCAAAATCCCCAGCAACAGCGCCGGCAATTCCAGCGAAGTCCGCACGGTCGATCCCAAGACCTGATCCACTGCCCGCCCATACCCCAAAACAAAAACCCCCATTGCCAGCCACCCCGGCACAAACAACTGCGCCAAAGTAATCACCCAGTTAAATTGGCCTGCAGGCTCAAAAATCCGCTCTCCCACCACCCGCCGCGAAACCCTCCTGCTCCACGCGCCCACCGCCAAAACCAAAACAACATATCCCCCAAAGAACAAACAAAGCCCTGCCCCCGAAGAAAACTCCGCCTTCCCCGCCTGCTCCGGCGACCAGGCCATCCACGTCACTAACATCAACAGCAAAAGAATAAACGACACAAATTCCCCATCAATATAAATCCCCCTTCGTCATCCCGGCCACGCAGGGCAATGGCATGCAGCCTTTACTCTCCTGATCCTTCTCCCGAACTTCCGCGAGCCTCAGTGGAGCCATACTTCTGCAAGACGCGAACAGATCCGCGGCTGTCCCAGTACGTTAGGATGAGGCTGATTTCAACCGTCATTGACCGCAATAGCCCAGAACTGCCAATACACTTCATCCACGCTTACCCAATTTCCACCGGCAACACAGCCCGCAACCGCCCAATAATACCCGGCAACAACGCCAGTACCCGATCGATCTCCGCATCCGTCGTATATTTCGACAGGCTGAATCGAATCGCGCCATGTGCAATCTTATCGTCAATTCCCATCGCCTTCAGCACCGGCGAAGGCTCCAGGCTCCCGCTGCTACAGGCGCTCCCCGCCGATGCACAAACCCCTTGCTCGCTCAGCAAAAGCAAAATTGCCTCCGCCTGCAGCCGTGAAAACCCAATGTTGGATGTATTCGGCGTCCGCGTATCCGCCCGCCCGATGACGTGCGCATCTTCAATCGCCAGAATAATCGACTGCTCCAGCCGATCCCGCATCGCCCCCACGCGCCGCATCTCCGGCAGCGCTGCACCCGCCAGCTCCGCCGCCTTCCCCATCCCCACAATCCCCGCGACATTCTCCGTCCCTCCGCGCCTTCCCCGTTCCTGCGGCCCTCCAATCAGCAGCGACCGCACCCTCACCCCGCGCCGGATAAACATTCCTCCAACACCCTTGGGCCCGTGAAACTTATGCGCCGAAAAACTCATCACATCCACGCCCGATGCCTTCACATCCACCGGCACCTTCCCAATCGCCTGCGTCGCATCGCAGTGAAAAGGAACATTCTTCTCCCGGCAAATCCGCGCAATCTCTTCTACTGGAAACAAAACGCCCGTCTCATTGTTCGCCCACATCAAGCTCACCAGCGCCGTCTCATCGGTCACAACCGACTTCAGCCGATCCATATCGAGCATTCCCCCCTCATCCACCGGGATCTCCAGAATTTCATTCCCCTGCTTCTGCAACATCTTGCAAGTCTCGCGCACCGCCGAGTGCTCCACTCCGCAAGTTACAATCACCTTCCGCGGCGACCGTGACGCCAGCAACCCTCGAATCGCCGTATTGATCGATTCTGTCCCCATCCCCGTGAACATCACCTCCGCATCCGCCGCTCCGATTAACCCCGCCACCTGATTCCGCGCCTCATCCAACGCCTGGCGGCTGCGCTGCCCAAACCGATGTACGCTCGACGGATTCCCATAAAGCTCCGTCAAATAAGGCATCATCGCCGCCACCACCTCCGGCGCCACCCGTGTCGTCGCATTATTATCCAGATAAACCACATCCATGATCTCCCCATTTTAGCCGAACCCCATCCCCAAGTCCTGCTGGCATCCGATGGCAAAAGTCCCGCATGATATCGCACTGCGGCGCTCGCGCGACTTGTGTCACGGGCTGTCAGCCCTGTTCCCCATCCAAAATCCAAATTCTCAAATCCAAAATTCCCTTCTCCTCCGCTATAGTCCCCTGAAGCAATTTTTACGACCCACATGGAGCCCCTTTGTCCTCGACCGAAGCCCTCTTAAAAGACCTGACCCCCGCTCAGCGTGAAGCCGTCATCCACGTCGATGGCCCTCTGCTGATCATCGCCGCCGCCGGCTCCGGCAAAACCCGCGTCATTACTCGCCGCGTTGCCTATCTCATCGACCAGGGCATCCCCCCCAACTCCATCCTCGCCATCACCTTCACCAACAAAGCCGCCGGCGAGATGAAAGAACGCATCGCCAAAGTCGCCCACCACCCCGTCCGTGACTTCGGCCGTCTCGATCAGCGCTGGCCCACCATTTGCACCTTCCACAGCCTCTGCCTCCGCATCCTCCGCCACTACGCCCCCCAGCTCGGCCTGCCCTCCAACTTCAGCATCTACGACTCCGCCGACCAGACCAAGCTCATCAAAGAAGCCCTCAAGCTGCTGGAGCTTTCCAGCACCAATTTTTCCCCCGCCTCCCTCCACGGAGCCATCAGCAACGCCAAAAACCACCTCCTCACCCCCGAAGCCTACGCCCGATCCGTCAATGACTTCCACGCCCGCACCGTCGCCCGCGTCTACAAGAAATACCAGGACCTCCTGAACCAGAACAACGCGCTCGATTTCGACGATCTCCTCCTCCGCACCACCTTGGCCCTCCGCGAGCACCCAAACGTCCTTCGCGAACTCCAGGACCGCTTCCAATACATCCTGATCGACGAATACCAGGACACCAACCACGCCCAGTACGTCCTGGCCCACGCCCTCGCTCTTCGCCACCGCAACATGTGCGTCGTCGGTGACCCCGACCAATCCATATACGCCTGGCGCGGCGCAGACATCCAGAACATCCTCGACTTCGAAAAAGATTACCCCGACGCCAAAGTCGTCAAGCTCGAACAAAACTACCGGTCCACAAAAACCATCCTCAACATCGCCGCATCCCTCATCTCCCACAACCAGCAGCGCAAAGACAAAGCCCTCTGGACTGAGAACGGCCAAGGCGAAAAGGCCAAACTCTTTCTCTGCCAGGATGAATACGACGAAGCCAACATTGTCGCCGCCCAGTTAAAGGAACTTCATGAAAACCACGGCTTCCGCTGGGATCAGATGGCCATTTTCTATCGCATGAATTCCCTCTCCCGCGTCATGGAAGACGCCCTCCGAAAAGAAAACCTCCCCTACATCATGGCCCGCGGCGTGGAGTTCTATAACCGCAAGGAAATCAAAGACACCCTCGCCTATCTCCGCGTCATCGCCAATCCCGCCGATGAAGTCAGCCTCACCCGCATCGTCAACGTCCCCACCCGCGGCATAGGCGATTCCTCCGTCAAGCAAATGCAGGTCTATGCCCTCGCCAACGCAACATCCCTCTTCAGCGCAATGGAGCAGGCCGGCCAGATTACCGGCCTCTCCAGCCGCGCCGTCAACTCCACCAAAGCTTTTGTAGCCCTCGTCCATTCCTGGCGCAATCTCGCCGCCGCCACCACCATCTCCGACAACCTCCTCACCGGCCAGAAAGGCATCGTCCAAACCCTCATGGAAGACGTCATCCGCCGCAGCGGTCTCGAAGCCTACTACAAAAAAGAAGGCGGCGACGAGCAGGCCGAAATCGCCAACATCAACCAGCTCATCACCAGCGCCTCCGAATTTGACCACGAAAACGCCGCAGGGACGCTTGATGAATACCTCTCAATGGTCTCCCTGGTCAGCGACATAGACCATCTCAAAGGCCACGGCGGAGCCATCACCATGATGACACTCCACGCCGCCAAAGGCCTGGAATTTCCCATCGTCGCGATGATCGGCCTGGAAGAAGGAATCCTTCCCCACGCCCGTTCCAGGACAGATTCCAGCCAGCTCGAAGAAGAGCGCCGTCTCGCCTTCGTGGGAATCACCCGCGCCGAGCAGCGCCTGATTCTCACCAAGGCCGCCTACCGCACCATCCGCGGACTCCGTGAACGCACCGTAACTTCCCCTTTCCTCAATGAGCTTCCCCCTGCCACCCTTGAAACCACCGACCGCACCAATCTCTCCAACCTCGGCCAAAGATCTGACTACCGCGTCGCCGCCGAAGAAGACGCCCACGAAAAAGCCTCCCAGTTCCACCGCGGCCAACTCGTCCGCCACCCCACCTTCGGCCTCGGCCGCATCACCGAAGTGACCGACATGGGCCAGCACACCCGAGCCATAATAGAATTCACCCACGCCGGAAGAAAAACCCTCATCCTCCAATACGCCCGCCTGGAGCCGGTGGGGTGATAGTGCGATACATCAAGTAAGCCTGGGATGCCTCATACACCTACGCAACAATGCATTTTGTTTCGTTTGTTTCATCGCGCAGCAATCCCCCTTTTTCACCCCCACCCGTATTCCCCCAAACGCGGCGGGTATATCAGCGAACGTCCTCCAGATTTTTCCACTGTTGAGACCCATCATTCAACGTAGAGAAATCGGGAGCTGTACCAGGATCCGTCAGCAGCGGCTCATTGATTTCTCTGCTCAACTTATTTGCCCGCCGCAAAAAAAAGATAGCCACCATGATCCCCGCAATAGCAAAAAGAATGTAACCGGCGGCCTGCGTCCAAGGGTAATGGCGATGAACCCACAAGATCGCTTGCCACAAAAGTTGAACCGATCCCACCAGGCACACGGCCGCCGCGATCCAGCACCACGACCGCGACCGAATTGCCCCCCGCCGAAGCGACGCCAGTTGCCGGATATGGGTCGTGTTCAGAGAAGGCGCGGCTGACGGGGAACTCGATGACGGATCATTCACATCGTCGTTTTCGTCGGACGGAGTGTCGTCAATGATTTCCATGATGCGTTTGGCGGGCGCTGGCCGTGCCTCCTTTTCATCGCTATGCACATCTTAAGCGGTGCGGATATCCATGCCTTCCAGATTTTTCAGGCTGGTTTCCAGACTGTCGAAAGGGTCGCGATAACAGGTGTCTTGTTCGACGATATACCAGCGGACGGCCGCCTCCCGGCAAGCTTTCAGGATTTCCGACCAGTTGAGGTTTCCTTCACCGACTTCCATCATGAATTGTTCACGCGAGTTTTTGACTCCCATGTCTTTCAGATGCACGCAGGGAATACGGCCTTTGACCTTGCGGATCCAGGCGGCAGGGTCGCCTCCGCCGTGGGTGATCCAGTAGGTGTCAATCTCGAACCAGATCGAAGGATCGAGCTGATCGAGGAGCAGTTGCATCGCGGTTTGGCCGTTGAATTTGGCGAGCTCGTGGCTGTGGTTGTGGTAGCCGATGGAAAGGCCGCTGTTGCGAAAGTTCTGGGCGATGCTGTTGTAGGACTGGGCGAAATTTTTCCAGGTGTCGATGGTGGGATCGGCAGGGAAAAAACCGCCAATGGCAGTGTACGAGCAGTTCCACAGGCGGTGGTCTTCGATCACGGCCTGCGGCTCGTCGCGCATGCGATCCAGTGATGTATGCGTGGCGCAGCACGTGAGGCCTTCACCTTGCAAAATTTTTGCCAGTTCGATGGCGTCGATTTTTCCGAGTGCGGAAAGCTGGACCGCCTGGTAGCCCATCCTGCGGACGCGCTTGAGCGTGGCCGCAATGTCCTGCGGGGTTTTTGTGTATTCGCGAAGCGTATAAAGCTGGGCGGCGATGGTTGATGAGGCGGGCATAACTCTGATTTCCTGTGGTCTGTGGATTGAGGCTGAAGTTAGGTGGATGGAGTGTTCAATGCAAGAGACGGTTGAGGGTTGCTGCATTGGGAGATTTCGCAGTGTGTGATTTTGGGATTACACTTTTGTCGTGGCTTCGCGCTCTTCACAAAAGGGTTCATCCCTGTCGTCCTGCCCGGGAGCGGCCGGGGGGATTGCGCCGGACGATACGGCGCACCGCGGCGGGCGCGGGACGGTGAATGTTCGCAGCGTGTTGCTGGGGACCGCCTTGTCAGCGCTCATAGCCGGGTTGTCGCCTTACAATGATTTTGTGGTGGGGAATGGGTTCTTGATTGCCTGCTATCTGCCGGTGGGGTTTGTATTCTGCATGTTTGTGCTGGTGGTGGGGGTGAATGTGCCGCTGCGGAAGTGGTGCCGGCCTGGGCGCTGTCGGCGGGGGAGTTGGCTGTGATCACCGTCATGGCGCTGGCGGCCTGTTCCATTCCATGCCAGGGGCTGTTGCGATCATTTTTGCCGACATTGGTACATCCATTTTCGCCTGCGGCGGATCAGCCGTTCTGGAGAGCGTTTAGCGAGCTAGGGCTGCCGCGGTGGTTGTATCCAGTGGGAGATTTGGCGGGCGGACGAAGCAGCGACGTCGTGAAATGGTTTTATGCGCGCGTGCCGGAGGGGAAGGCGATCCCTTATGCGGCGTGGGTTGGGCCGCTGGCGATTTGGGGCGTTTTCTTTGGGTGCTTATTTGCGAGCTTGATTTCATCGGCGATGCTTATTTTTCCGCAGTGGGCGCAGAATGAGCGGTTGGCGTTTCCGATTGCGCAAGTGGAACTCGCATTGATTTCAGAGCCGGAACGGGGGAGGGTATTGGGGGCGCTGTTTCGCAGCCGAGGGTTTTGGGTGGCGGCAGCGGTGGTTTTTGTGCTGCACAGTTTGGAGATGCTGCACGGATATTTTCCGAAGCGCGTGCCGGAGGTGCCGCTGACATATTCGTTTTTGAATGTGATGACAGGGGAGCCGTGGCGGTATCTGCCGCACTATGTGAAGACGAATACGATCTACTTCATGTTTGTGGGAATGGCATATTTTATTCAGGCGCGGGTGGGATTCAGCATCTGGGCGATTTTTCTGGTGATCCAGATCATTCGGCTGGTGCAGCAGACGCAGTTTCAGAATGACACACCGCTCGAGGCGACGCAGGATCAGCATCTGGGGGCGAGCGTGATATTTATCGCGGGGGTGTTTTGGGTGGGGCGGCATTATTGGAAGACCGTGCTGGCGGGGGCGCTGGGAATCTATCGCCGGTCGCTGATGGTGTTCGGGTTGGGGTTGGTTGGCATGGTGGTTTGGTTGAAGGTCGTGGGGGTGGGATTACCGATGGCGATGCTGATCATCGGCTTTCTGCTGCTGGCGCATCTGGTTGCGGCGCGGGTGGTGGCGGAGACGGGGCTGCCGATCTTTCGATGCTATGCGGTGCCGGGGCAACTTTTTATGCGGACAAGCCCGCTGCATTATTCGGGGCGGGATATTTATTTTGCGCAGGTGTTCACAGCCAACGGCGCCTATAACACGCGGGAGAGCGCGCTGGCTTTTGTGCAGCATGGGCTTTGGGTTTTTGACGGGGCGGCGGCAGGAGCGGGGAAAGGTGTGAGCATGGCAATGGGCGGCAAGGCGAGCAGCGTGCCGGCACGGCGCGGGCGCTTGGGTGGTTGATTGCCTGGGCGATGGTGGTGAGTTTTGTGGTCGGGAGCTGGTCATCATTGCATGCTTACTATCGACATACGACACCGCTGACGGATCGGTTGCCGGCGAAGAAGATTAATCCGTATGGCGTGGACACGCTGCAGGTGAAGGTGATTGCGACACCGCTGGTGCAGTTTGCGCGCGGGCGATTTGCGGGCTCGCCGTATCGGCCGGGGGTGCAGGTGGGGATTGGGGCGGGGGTGGCGATGGTGTTGTCGGTGCTTGCGCTGCGGTACTCGGCGTGGCCTTTTCTGCCGGTGGGGTATGTGGTGGCGACGACGAATTTCAGCGAGTGGTTCTGGTACAGCGTGCTGCTGGGTTGGCTGGCGAAAGTGCTGGTGCTGCGATTCGGCGGGGCGAAGATGTTCCAGCGCGGCAAGCCATTCTTTATTGGGTTGATTGCAGGAGAAGCGATCGCGGCGGGGGCGTGGCTGGCGGTGAATCTGGTTCTAGCGGCGCTGCATTATGATTATCAGCCGGTGTTGTTTTATCCGAGTTGATGAGCCCTTTTCGACAAATCAAAATCACCCTTATCGTGACCTGCTTTCGGGAAGTTGCCGATCCGTCGCGTCTTCTGGAATACGGCTCAATTGAGGCTCGCTGAAGTCCGGGACAAGGGACCAGAAAGCGTTTTCTTTGCTGTCAGGGCTTCGTCGCCGCATACTGTTGGGATGTCGAATAAGAATCTGCCTGAGGCGGGGTCTGGTTCTACTACTGCTGAAGAGATTCGGCTGGCGGAGGATAATCGCCGCGAGAAGAACTGGAAGCGGTGGGGGCCTTATCTGGCGGAGCGGCAGTGGGGAACGGTGCGGGAAGATTACTCGGCGAATGGGGATTGCTGGAGTTACTTCACGCATGATGACTCGCGCAGCCGCGCTTATCGGTGGGGGGAAGATGGGCTGCTGGGATTTACCGATCGCGAATGCCGTCTCTGTTTTTCGATTGCACTTTGGAATGATCGAGACGTGATCCTGAAAGAGCGGCTGTTTGGCCTGACCAATCCTGAAGGCAATCATGGGGAGGATGTCAAGGAATGCTACTACTACCTCGATTCAACGCCGACCCATTCGTATACGCGCGGGTTGTATAAATATCCGCAGGCCGCTTTTCCGTACGATCAATTGGTTGATGAAAACAAGCGGCGCGGGAGGACTGAGCCGGAATTTGAACTGACGGATACCGGCGTATTCGATCATGGGAAGTATTTCGATATCGAAGCGGAATATGCGAAGAATTCGCCGAACGACATCCTGATTCGCATTACGGTTTCCAATCGCGGGCCGGAGCGGGCGGTGCTGCATCTGCTGCCGACGTTGTGGTTTCGCAATTCATGGTCGTGGGGGCAGACGACGGAGGAGGCGAACAGCAAGCCGCGCCTGAGCAAGGCGGGACCGGCGACGATCATGGCGGAGCATCAGACGCTGGGGCGGTTTAAGTTTGAGGCGGAGCCGGTGGCAGAGGGGGATGGGCCGCAGCTTATCTTCACCGAGAATGAAACGAATGTGGCGAAGCTGTTCAAAGGGGAAAATTATTCGCCTTATGTGAAAGATGCGTTTCATCATTATGTCATTAACGGGCGGGCCGATACCGTGAACCCGGCGAATATCGGCACGAAGGCGGCGGCGTACTATGCGCTGGACATGCCTCCGGGAAGCGATATGACATTCCGGCTGCGGCTGAGCAGCCATGAGGAGGCGCCGAAGCAGCCGTTCAATGCGGAGTTCGACAAGATTTTCGCCAGGCGGATCGCGGAAGCGGATTTATTTTACGAACAGCACATTCCGCAAAAGCTGCCGAAAGAAATGAAGCTGGTGGCGCGGCAGGCGTTTGCGGGGCTGCTCTGGTCGCGGCAGTTTTATTATTACGTTGTGAAGGAGTGGCTGGAGGGGGATCCCGATCAACCGAAGCCGCCGCGATCGCGGGCAAAGAGCGGGCGGAATGTCGATTGGAAAACGCTGTACGCCCGCGACGTGCTGGTGATGCCGGATAAATGGGAATATCCGTGGTTCGCGGCATGGGACCTGGCATTTCACATGATTCCGCTGGCGCGCATCGACGGTGAATCGGCCAAGCGGCAATTGCTGCTCCTGTTGCGAGAGTGGTACATGCACCCGAACGGGCAATTGCCGGCGTATGAATTTTCATTCAGCGACGTCAATCCGCCAGTTCATGCCTGGGCGTGCTGGCGCGTTTATAAAATGACGGCGCCACGGGGGCATCGCGACATGCTGTTTCTTCAGCGATGCTTTCAGAAACTGCTGGTGAATTTCACGTGGTGGGTGAACCGGAAAGATCCAGATGGGAACAATGTCTTTGCCGGGGGATTCCTGGGCCTTGATAACATCGGCGTGTTTGACCGGTCGCAACCGCTCCCGACAGGCGGGCAGCTTGCGCAGGCCGACGGGACGGCGTGGATGGCGTTTTTCTGCTCGACCATGCTTTCGATGGCGCTGGAACTGGCCGGACATGATCCGGCGTATGAGGACATCGCGAGCAAGTTCTTTGAGCACTTTGTTTCGATCGTTGATGCGATGAACACGCTGGGCGGGACGGGGTTGTGGGATGAGAGCGATGGTTTTTACTACGATCAGATTTATCTGGATGGGAATATCACGCCGCTGAAGGTGCGGTCGTATGTGGGATTGCTGCCGATGATTGCGGTGGAAAATCTGGATCGGCGATTGATCGACCGGCTGCCGGGTTTTAAGCGTCGGATGAAATGGTTCCTTGAGAATCGGAAGGATCTTGCCCGGTATATTACGTATATGGCCGGCCGCGAGGGGTATCCCGGCGAAGATGAATCGGACCATCGGGCGAATTATCTGCTGGCGATTCCGAGCAAGGAACGATTGCTGCGCGTGCTGGCTTATATGCTGGACGAGGATGAATTTCTTTCGCCATTCGGTATTCGATCGGTTTCGAAATATCATCAGGATCATCCATATTCGTACTTCGCCGACGGCAAGGAATGGCGCGTCACTTATGAGCCGGGCGAATCACAGACGGGCCTGTTCGGGGGGAATTCCAATTGGCGAGGGCCAATCTGGTTTCCGATCAGCTTTCTGCTGATTGAAGCGCTGGAACGATATCACCACTTTTATGGCGATGAATTGAAAGTGGAGTTCCCGACGCGCTCGGAAAATCTGATGACGCTGAAGGAGGTAGCGCGGCAACTCAGCATTCGCATGGTCAAGCTATTTGTGCCGGACCCGAATGGGTATCGACCGTGTCATGGAGGCGATGAACGCTACGCAACGGATGAACATTGGCGTGAGCTGTGCCTTTTCAATGAATATTTCCACGCCGACACAGGCCGCGGATGCGGCGCGAGCCACCAGACAGGATGGACGGCGCTGGTGGCGAGGATGATTATGGGGATGAGGCCCGGCGGGGCGAGCGGGGTGGATGCAACGACGGAGGGGGATTTGGCGGCGGTATTGCGGTGAAGGTTGGGATAGTTGCTGATGTCTGGATTGGAGTCGTCACTGTTACAGATTTTTTGCGATGCTGATCGTCCCTGCCTTTTGAAACGGCCCTGAATATGGTGATATCTTTTCCGCGTTTTCTTCATCCCCACCTTCAGCCGCCAAGGTATGCGGCTTTTACGTCGGGGTCTTCGAGGAGTTGTTTGGCGGGGCCGGTTTTGGTGATTTTGCCGGTTTGCAGGACGTAGGCGCGGTGGGCCACGCCGAGGGCCATGTGGGCGTTTTGTTCCACGAGGAAGATGGTGGTTCCTTCGGTATTGATCTCGCGGATGATCTGGAAGATTTTTCTTACAATGAGGGGGGCCAGGCCCAATGAGGGTTCGTCCAGGAGGAGAAGCTTAGGGCGGGCCATCAGGGCGCGGGCGATGGCGAGCATTTGTTGTTCGCCACCGCTCAGGGTGCCGGCGCGTTGTTCGCGGCGCTCGGTGAGGACGGGGAAGAGGGTGTAACAGCGATCGAGATCGGCATGGATGGCGGGGCGGTCGGTGCGCTGATAGGCGCCGAGGTTCAGGTTTTCGCGGACGGTCATGTTGGCAAAAATCTGACGGCCTTCGGGGGCGTGGCTGATGCCGGCACGGACGATAAAGTCGGCTCTTTGGTTTTGGAGTTCTTCCGCATCCTGCCAGAGGATTGTACCAGCGGAGGATTTAACCAGGCCGCTGATGGATCGGAGGAGGGTGGTTTTGCCGGCGCCGTTGGAACCGATAAGGGCGACGATTTCGCCGCGGTCGATGTCAAGGGAGACATTGTGAAGGGCGGTGATGGCGCCGTAGGCGACCTGGAGGTTTTTTATAGTTAGGAGCATTTTCAAACGCAGTTATTCATCACAGAGGCGCGGAGAACACGGGGAAGTTTTTAACCATAGATGCATACGGATGCACACAGACGGAGTGGGCGTCGAGTAGTAGATAGTGCATGGTGGTTTGAAGTTATTTTTGCCGCGCTCGCTATCTACTACCTAAGTTTTTTCATGCCGGTTCTCCTAAATAGGCTTCGATTACTTTTGGGTTGGACTGGATTTGGGCGGGGGTTCCGATGGCGATGATTTGGCCGTGGTCCAGGACGGTGATGCGCTGGCAGATGGTCATGACGAGTTTCATGTCGTGCTCGATGAGCCAGATGCCGACGGCGAAGCGGTCGCGGATGAAGCGGATGAGGTCCATGAGTTCGATTTTTTCCTGGGGGTTCATGCCGGCGGCGGGTTCGTCCAGCAGCAGGATTTTGGGTTTGGTGGCGAGGGCGCGGGCGATTTCGAGGCGGCGCTGGTCGCCGTAGGAGAGGTTGCGGGCAAGCTGGCGGCAATGGGTGTCGAGGTGCATGGTTTGGAGGAGCTCCATGCCGGCGATGCTGGCGGCTTTGCGGTCGAGATGAAAGCGGGGGCCGCGGACGAGCGTCGTGAGCAGGCCGTGCTCGGCGGATTGGTTCAAGGCGACAATGACGTTGTCAAGGACGGAAAGATTCTGGAAGAGGCGGATGTTCTGAAACGTGCGGGCGAGGCCGAGCTGGTTCAGGCGGACGGGGGATTCACCTTCGATGCGGCGGCCGGCGAGGCGGATCTGGCCGGTGGTGGGGGCATAGACGCCGGTGACGATATTGAAGGCGGTGGTTTTGCCGGCGCCATTGGGGCCGATGAGCGCGACAAGCTCACGGGCGTCGAAGGAGAAATTGAAATCGGTCAGCGCCTGCAGGCCCCCGAAACGGATGGAGAGGTTTTCGATCTCGAGTAATGGCATCGCTCACATTTACACTGCAGGTTGCGCCGGCAGCTTTCGGAGGCGCGGGCGGCGGGGTTTGCGCCTGGGGAGCCAGACGGAAAAATCCCCGTACTTCAGGAGCATCAGTCCGATGAGGAGGATGGCGTATAGGACCATCCGGTTATCGCCGACCCATTTCAGCCAGTCTGCTGCACTGGGCGAGATGTTCAAGGCTTTGCCGCCAAAGGGCAAGAGCAGGAATTCGAGCCATTCTTTTGGGGATTGAAGGACTTGCGGCAAGGCGGTGAGGATGATGGCGGCGAGGACGGTTCCCCAGATGCTTCCGAGCCCGCCGAGGGTGACGATGACGACCAGATCGACGCTGGCGCTGAAGTCGAAGTTATTGGGGTTTACATATCCGACGCGGGTGACGACAAGCCCCCCGGCAACGCCGGCAAAGAATGCGCCGATGATGAAGGAGATGACTTTGTGGTGGACGTTGTCGATGCCGACGGCGCGGGCGGCGATTTCGTCTTCGCGGACGGCCTGGATTGCGCGGCCTTTGGGGGAATGCTTGAGCCGCCAGATGAGCGTGATGGTGAGGATGGCCGCGCCGAAAACCCAGGGGAGAATGTAGTGACCGACGACGGGCAGCTGGGGGTCGGGATCGGGGGGGATGGGATAAGGAACGACCTGCAGGCCGGTTGCTCCACCAACAGAGCCAGCGTTGGTGAGGACGATGCGGATGATTTCGGCAAAGCCGAGGGTGGCGATGGCGAGATAGTCGCCGCGCAGGCGAAGGGTGGGGAGCCCGACGATCCACCCGGCGGTTCCGGCGAGGGTGCCGGCGCCGATCAAAGCGAAGAGCATGGTGAGTGGTTGCCGGAATGATTCGGGGAGGAGGTGGGTGCTGATCCAGTTGGCGGGGGTAACGCCGTGGGTGGTGAGAAGGGCGTACATCTTTACGAGTGCGATGAGCAGGCGCGACCAGAGAGAATAGTTTTCGAATTGACCGGAGCGGGCATAGAGAATGATGTCGGTGAGGATCCAGGCGATGAAGACAAAGCCGAGGATGGTGGGGATGGTTGAGCCGAGGCGATAGCGGAGCTTTCGGATGCCCATGATGCAGAACGAAAGGATGGCAGCGGCGGCGCCAACCGAGAGCATGAAGGCGAAGAAGAACAGGAGAACGCCGACAGGATTGGTGTAACGGGGGATGGAGGGATCGTCAGTTGCGATGGGAATAGATGAGAAGTTTTGCACCGCGTAACCGGCGGCGTATGCCCCGATGGCCATAAAGCCGGCATGACCGAGGGAAAACTGGCCGCTGATTCCGTTAATAAGCTGAAGGCTGACGGCGGCCACAATGACTGTGCCGATGCGCAGCAGCACGTCGACATGATAGGAGCTGACCTTGTCCTCATTTTCGATGAACCTGGCGGCAGGCAATAAGAGGACGAGCAGCGGCAGCCACCAGTTGCTCAGCAGGACCCGCATCCAGGCGGCGGAGAGGGACATCGGAAGTTGATCAGACTTTTTCAATGACATTCTGTCCAAACAATCCAGAAGGTTTCAGCAGGAGCACGGCGATCAAAATGACGAATGCGATGCCGTCGCGATATTGCGAGCCCTGCGGCAAATAACCGGCGACCAGCACTTCAGTGATCCCGAGCAGGAAACCGCCCGCCACCGCGCCGGGGATATTTCCGATGCCTCCGAGCACAGCGGCAACGAATGCCTTGATGCCCGGTTGCAATCCCATAAGCGGATCGACCTTTGGTGTGCGGATCGCGACCAGCACACCGGCGACAGCGGCCAAGGCGGAGCCGAGGATGAATGTGAAGCTGATGATACGGTTGATATCAATTCCCATCAGCTCGGCGGTATCGAAGCGGAAGGATACCGCTCGCAGGGCGAGGCCGGTTTTTGTGTGCATCACGATGCGGTGCAGCACGACCATGAGCAAGAGGGTGACGATGAAGATGATGGCGTCAACTTTGCCGATGACGACGTGGTGGATGTTGAAGAGTTCTGCGTTTTGCTCGAGGCCGGGCACGAGTTGGGGGAAGGCCTGAGGGGATGCGCCGAAGAATCGCTGACCGCCGAATTCGAGGAAGAGGGAGACGCCGATGGCGGTGATGAGGGAGGTGATTCGCGGCTGGTGCGCAGGGGGCGATAGGCGATGAATTCGATGAGAAAACCGAGGACGCCGCAAACGATGATGCTGGTCAGCAGGACCAGCGCCAGGGCGAACCAGGAGGGGTTTTGGATGTGGTACCAGTGGGAGCAGGCGTACCAGCCGCCCATGGCGCTGACCATATAGACGTCGCCGTGGGCGAAGTTGATGAGGCGGAGCACACCGTAGACCATGGTGTATCCGACGGCAATGAGGGCGAGGATAGCGCCCCAGGAGAGACCGTTGACGAGCTGTTGGAGGAGTTGTTGCACTGGCTCACTATCAATCGTCTGGTGGTACTGGTCACTGTCATCCTGATGTACTCTGAAGAATCCTTCGCTTCGCTCAGGATGACGCAGTGAGCGAGGTGTTGGGAGGGGCGCGGAAAATTTAAGGCTGAACGCTGGTTTCGAAATGTGTTTTGCCGCCTTCAATTTTCAGGACGACAATGGGTTTTTGGGCGTTCCGTTCGGAGTCGATGGTGATTGAGCCGCTGGCGCCGGGGAAGTCTTTTGTTTTGACCAGGGCGTCGCGGATTGCTTTGCCTTTGGTGGAGCCGGCGCGGGTGATGGCGTCGCACAGGAGCCGGGCGGCGTCGTAGCCAAGGATGGCCATGGCGTCGGGGGTTTTGCCGTTGAATTTGGCTTTGTAGGTGTCGACGAATTCTTTGACGGCGGGGCGGTCTTCGTCGGGGGAATAGTGATTGGTGAAGTAGCAGCCATTGACGGCGTCGCGGCCGATCTCAAAGGTTTTGTCGCTGTCCCACCCATCACCGCCCATGAGGGGGACGCTGATGCCGAGCTCGCGGGCCTGGCGGCAGATGAGGCCTACTTCGGTGTAATAGCCGGGGACGTAGATGGCGTCGGGGTTGACGCCTTTGATCTTGGTGAGCTGGGCT
Source organism: uncultured Phycisphaerales bacterium (assembly GCA_963704405.1). Classification (GTDB taxonomy): domain Bacteria; phylum Planctomycetota; class Phycisphaerae; order Tepidisphaerales; family Tepidisphaeraceae; genus MFD01213-c1. The sequence goes on along the minus strand of OY969903.1, from coordinate 4,500,987 downwards.
TTGAAGTCTATGTCGCCTTCGCCGTAGCTTTCGTCGGCGATGATTTCGCCGCCGGCTTGTTTGACGGTGTTGGTGAAAAATTCCCGGAGACCGACACTGTAGTCATTTTTTATGTCGTAGAGGATGGCGAAGCGTTTTTGCTTGAGTTGATTCATGGCGAAGTTGGCCATGGCCGCGCCCTGGAAAGGATCGATGAAGCAGGTGCGGAAGATGTAGTCGCCGACCTTGGTGACTTTGGGATTCGTGCTGGCGGGCGAGATCATGGGGATTCGGGCGCGCTGGCACACGGGGGCGGCGGCGAGGGAGCGGCTGGAGGCGACTTCGCCGAGGATGGCGATTGCGTGATCCTGTGTGAGAAGTTTCTGTACGGCGGTAACGGCTTCTTCAGGCTTGGATTGATCGTCGGCGACGACAATGTTGATCTGTTTGCCGAGGACGCCGCCTTTGGCGTTGATTTGTTCGATGGCGAGGCGAACGCCTTCGTCGGTGCTGATGCCAAAGGTGGCGGTGCCGCCAGTGAGGGAGCCGAATTCACCGACGATGATGTCGTCCTGGGCCTGGGCAATCGCCGGGAAGAACAGGGCGGTGGTGATGAGTGAAACGGCGATCAGAAATGTTCGCATGAAATTTTTCTCCGGGACGGATGAATCAGGTGCGAGCGCGAGTCGGGCGAAATCTTAACGGAAGTTATTTCACGAGGATATCGGCGCGCTTTATCTGCTGGCCGTTGAAGGTGGCGGTTATTGTGGGCCAGTCTTTTGAGATTGAGGTTAGAAATTCTACGCCGCCGGGGGTGACAAGGATTGTGTCTTCGCTTTTAACGCCGGTGATGGAGGGGTTCCAGGCGAACGCCTGGTTCTCTCTGACGGTGATTGGGCTGGCTGGTTCGGCGAAGGCCTCGCGGCCGTTGTAGCCGGCGCTACCGCCTTGATGGTGCAGTTTCCATTGGTCGGCGTAGCCTTGGTCCGCGTAGGCTTTTTGGATGATCTGGAACATTTCGCCAAGGGTCCTGCCCGGGCGAGTGGAGAGATTGACGGTGGCATCGACATTGGCGACGGCCTGCTGCTTTTTCCTGAGTTCTTCGGTTAAAGGCGAGAAGCTGACGAAGCGGGTCATGCTGGTGATGAGGCCGGCGAATTCTGAGCAGATTACCAGCATCACATAGCGCTGCACTTTTTTGTTGACCGCGATCGGGTGACGATATTTTTCGATGCGTTCGTCGGATGCGATCAGGTTTACCACGGGGTTGAGCTGGTTGCGGTGCATTTCCTCGTCGAGGATGCCGGAGACTTCATGCTCATTGATGCCGTGCGTCAGCCGACGGCAGGCGGCTTCCATTGCGACGGATGTGCGGTGTGCGCCGTCGCGATAACGATCGATCTCGGCATCGGTGAGCGCCCAGCGGAGCTCGCCGAAGCTGTCGGGCAATTTGCTGAAACCGGCGCCGAAGTGATTGAATTCGCCGACATCATTGACGTCGGCGGCGATTTTTCGGCCGGCGATGATTTCCTTCAGGACTTTTCTGGCGGCGCTGCCGTTATACCAGGGCCAGTCGATGACATCGATTCCGTCGCCGGCGAGTTCTTCGGTGCGGAAGCGGGGGGCTTCGATGGAATTGGTCAGGCAGATTCGAGAATCGCGGGTCGCCAGGATGGAGGCGACACCGACGGGGGAAAAATTGGCGATGCGGTTGTCTTTGCCGCAGGTGATCCAGGCGAAATTGTTGCGGCGGCCCAGCAGGACGCCGTCCAGGTGATGATGATCGAGAAAGTCATTCAGGTGCGCTTGTTTGCTTTGTAATTCGCTGGTCGTTGGGTTAGCCATAAAATCCTTTCCATTTTGGGCTGGCGCTGGTCCGGTAATAACGGCGGTGAAGACGCCGCAGGGCCGGGAGTACGAAGATGGAGTGCGCCGGGTACGGGTTTCTAATTATTAGCGCGTCCGATTCCGATGAAACAATGAGGTCGTGCGCCGCAGTGCGCAGTATACGGATCATGGCAGAAGGCCCAACGGACATTCTCGCTGACGCAATCGCCCGGAACTCGGCGACGGTGCTTTCGTTGCCGACGGCGGGGATGCTTCGGAATCACAAGAGCCGGTTTCTGAATGAGACGCCGGATGGTTTATGGCTGGAGTCGGTCGCGACTGAACAAGCTCTGATCGAACATCTGATTTCGATCGGCCAGCCATGCGCGGTCTCGTTCAAGACGGGGGATCAGAAGATATGCTTTGTTTCGAAGGTGCTGAAGGCCGAGCTTGAATACCAGCTCAATGCAGAGACGAAAGTGTCGGCGGTTCTTCTTGCGAGGCCGGCGCAGTTGAAGCCGATGCAACGCCGCAACAGCTATCGTGTTCCGATCACGGCGTCGTCCGAGTTGCAGGTGAAGTTATGGCGGATCGGGGAGAAGGCGGAATTGAAGGATAAGCCGATATCGGCGGCGGGCATTGGGGTGGAGGTTAAAGATCTGAGCGTTGGGGGACTTGGCGTTGCGCTGTTGCCCAAGGATGGGAAACCGCCGATGGTTCAACCAGACGAGCGGCTGAGGGTGTGGCTTCAGCTCAAAGACGGCAACGAAATTCTGATGCAGGGGCGCGGTGAGGGCCCCGCGGAGGGCGCAGCGCCTAATACGGTGGAGTGCGGCATTCAGTTTGACGGAATGCAGGATGGGTTGGAAGGCCGCCAGGCATTGAGCGAACTGACGAAAGTCGTCGGCGCGCTGCATCTGATTGAGGTCCGGCGCGCCCGAATGGGAATGAGCTGATCGGGGGAATTACGTCGGGAGAATTTACAACGCCGCTTCCTGGGCGACGATGGCGTCGTAGACTTCCTGTGAAGTCTTGGCGGCGCGGAGCGCGGTCTGGAATTTGTCGATGGTCATCAGGCGGCTGATGCGGGCCAAGGCGTGAATGTGGGGGCCGGTTTTGTCCGGGGGGCTCGTGAGCATCCAGATGACCGAAACGGGGCGGCCATCGATGGATTGGAAGTCGATCGGTTGGGCGGGCTTGCCAATCGCCATCACCAGTTCGGGGGTGCCGGGGCACTTGCCGTGGGGGATTGCCAGACCGTTGCCGATGCCGGTGGTGCGGGTCGCCTCGCGTTCCAGAACGGCGTCGAGCACTTTTTTGGGGTCGGTGATCTGATGATTGTCGGCCAGGACCTGAACCAGCTCTGCGATGGCTTCAGTCTTGGTCTTCGCTGCCAGGGGCACTTTGATATTTTCTGGCTTTAGGATTTCCGTCAACCGCATGAGTCAAAACTCCGGCGCTATGTCGTATTGGTTCCTGAGAAAAATCGAAAGCGAAATCGTACCTAGAGGCTGTACCTGTGGCAAATGTCTGAAAACTGATGGACAGGTCTTTTTTTGGTGAAACCGGGCGGTTGGACAGGCAGCGATGTTTGTTTTGCCGAAAATCCTGCGTCATTAAAGGCCTATTCCAATTTGGCCTGCGGCTTCCGGCCTGTTTCGGTGCAGGTTGGACAGGATTCCTCAGCGCAGGGCTCAACGTGGGCCGTCGCATTTCCTTCGCCTAAGGCCTGTTCAATTTCATATTCAATCGCGCTGGCGGCGCGGTGGCCGCTTTCGATGTTCCAGTCACCGGGGACCATCATGTGAAAATCGACCCAGTGATACCGCCCGCTATGGCGGTGGCGAAGCTTGTGATAGCTGCAAATCCGCGGTTCAGCGCCCATGGGGCCGATGTGCGAATCCAGAATGCGTCGAAGCATCGCCTCGTCGTCGTAATCCTGCTGATCCATCAGCCCGGCGGCGGAGCGGCGGACCAGGCCGACACCGGTCCAGGCAATAAAGATAGAGACGAGAATAGCGGCGATCGGGTCGGCGGCGGCCCAACCGGTCATTCGGACGAAGATCAGAGCCGACAGCGCAACAGTGCTGGTGATGGCGTCAGTCATCAGATGATGCCCATCAGCCTCCAGCGTGAGTGACGAATTTTGGCGGCCGGTGCGGATGAGATATGTTCCAATTCCGCCGTTGACGAGCAGCGCGACAGTCATCAGCAGTGAGCCGAGCGCCAGCGAACCCGTTTGAAGCGTTTGATGGTGGATCAGTGTGTCGATCGCCTTGGCGATGGAAACACCGGCGGCGAGGAGGATCATGCCTCCTTCAAAGCCGGCGGAAAAAAATTCGATCTTGCCGTGGCCATATGGATGTTCCCGGTCGGCGGGCTGATGGGCAAGCATCAGGGCATAGACGGCGAACGAAGAGGCGGCGACGTTGACGATTCCTTCCATCGCGTCGGCGAAGATGGCGGTGGACCCGGTAATGAAGTACGCCGCGAATTTGATGGCAAGCAGCAGGATGCCGACGGCGACGGAGATCGTCGCCGCGATTGCTTCAGCGCGGGGAACATGGAACCAGCGGTTCATCGAAGGAAGATTGTAATGGAGCGAGAGGCAGGGGTCTTTAAGAGCTTGTGAAGAAAATTGCGGGCCGGCATTTCCTTCGTCTCGGTATTCCGGGAGACCGAAGGGAAGCTTGCCGAAACTCGGGGAAGGGACCACTGGACAGGGCTTTCAGTTATTCCAGGTCAGGAATAATCCGGCGGATGCGGCAAGCATGACGGCGGTTGCGAGCCATCCCATGATGTGTAAACCGCGCGATCCGCGAGCAAATTTGCCCATGATTTTTTTGTTCCGGAACATCAGCATCATCATCACCATGATCGGCACGGCGACAATTCCGTTTATAACTGCCGCCCAGAAGAGGGCCTTGATGGGAGTCAGATGCGTGAGCGTCTGGACCTGGGGAAAATTCAGCACAAGGCCGAGCAAGGTGGCGACGGTGAGGACGGCATAAAAACCTCTGGCGTTCAGCGGTTTTCGATCGAGGCCGGTGGGCCACTTCATGGCCTCGCCCACGCCATATGCCGCGGAGCCGGCCAGGACCGGAACCGCGAGCATGCCAGTTGCGACGATGCCGATGGCGAAGATGAAGAATGCGGCTCGACCGGCGATGGGTTCGAGCGCCTTGGCGGCGTCGGCAGAGGTTTGGACGTCGGTCACGCCATGGGCATTCAACGTCGCGGCGGCGGCGAGAATGATGAAGTAGGCGACGAGGTTGGAAAAGCTCATTCCAACATAGGTGTCGAGTCGAATGCGATCAAATTGCGCCGGCGCCTGCCGGGGTTTTTCTTTCAAGGGGTGTTCGTCATCGTGAAGACGGATTTCTTCGGTTTCCTGCGATGCCTGCCAGAAAAACAAATATGGGCTGATGGTTGTGCCCATGACCGCGATCACTGTTGCCCAATAGCTGCCGCTGCGAGAAAAGTGCGGCAATAGCGTTCCGTGGATCGCTTTCATCCACGGCACATGCACGGCTAAGACCGTCAGCACGTAGCTGAAGAGCGCGAGTGTCATCCACTTCATGATTTTTGAACATCGCGGATAGGACGCCAGCACCTGCAGCAGCACGCTCGCAATGGCGAATATGGCGGCGTAGAGCAGCGCAGGGCCGCCGACGAGGAGTTTAACGGCATCGCCCATTGCCCCGATGTCGGCGCCTAAGTTAATCGTATTGGCGATCACCAGCAGAAAGATCAGCGGATATAAAAGCCATGGTGAATAATTTCTCCGGATATTTCCGGCAATTCCGTGGCCTGTGACGCGGCCAATCCGCGCGCTGATTTCCTGAATGGCCGCCATCAGCGGCAACGTGAAAAGGAGCGACCAGAGCAGGCCAAATCCGTAAGCCGCTCCAGCCTGGGAATAAGTGGCGATGCCGCTCGGATCATCATCAGAAGCGCCGGTGATGAGGCCAGGGCCGAGCCGTGCGAAAAAACTATCTTTTTGAGGGGCACAAGCCTTTAGATGTGCCGGCTTCGCCTTCTGGGGGTTAACAAGTTCCGCCGCGCTCGCTGACATAGCCGCAAGCTATCAGGTAACGCCTGATTCGGGCATGGGAAAACCTGAGCCTGCGGATGAAATTTTGGAGCGAAGTCAGCTTTTGATCATTTCTTCATCCAAACGATCATTCGCTTGCCACAGCAGGAATTTGAACCCGCTTCTCAAGCGTGTGCGGCTTTGCGTTTTCGCGTCGCGGCGGCTTTCTTGCCGGCGCGGACATGGGTTGCATGAGATTGCGACGAACCGCCGATGCGGCCGCCTTTGCGTGACGGGGCATGGTCTTCGGCTTTACCGCGACCAGAGCCGCTCTTTTTTCCGCCGCCCGTTTCTTTGTTAACGGTTGCCCAGGCGCGGCGTTCGGCTTCCTTCCTGGATGTGCCGCGTTTTTCGTACCCTTTTTCGATATGTTCGGCCTGGCGTTTTTGCTTGTCGCTATAACTGGATTTGTCTCCACGTGGCATAAAAACCTCCCATAAAAAAGGATCGATGGACGTTGTGACCAACGATGGGAGTGAATTTACAAAACCGGCCTGGATACGGGAATGGAAAATTCCCGGCCGACGGCATCAGGAAAAAGGAGGGATAAAAGGACGCAACTCAAGCGGCTTTCACTTCGCCGCGACTTTCATCCTGAGAAACCCCGGAAGCATCGAATCGCCATTGCGGCGACACAGTGAGATCGTCACGAGCACTTCAGGATGACATCAGGCTCCTGCGCAACAACCAGGGTGAAACATATTCTATAAGCCGAATTCAAGTTCGCTCTTGCGAAGGGCGCATTGGTGATATGCCGCACCGGATTTAAGCTGCGCGTGTCGAAGCCGGTTGAAAATTCCTGGCCAAATGCCCAGCCCGCGCTGACCGAAAAGCGAATGAGCTGCGTCGGGTTCCAGCGCATTCCGGCCTCAAGCTCGTGCGTGTGGAAGAAGAGGCGGCGGTCGGGATTTGTGTTATCGATATGAAACGGGCTGAGCTGATCGGTGTACTGGCCGAAAATCGCCCAATGTTTGGTGAACTGATAAGCCAGTTTCGCTTCGAGGGTGTCGATGAGCGTGTAACCCGCCTCAAGCTGAAAGCCCTTGACCGGCTCGAAGGTGATCGATGAATAGGGCACGCCGACCACGTAAGTGAGATAGTCATTGAATCGATTGGCGTACGCGAAGCCGGGGATGGGCGTGTCGGGAAAGAATGTGCGGTTGCCGTCATAATTTAATGCGATCAGGAGCGCGCGATCTTTGCTGAACTCGCGGCCGACGATGATATTTCCGGCCGCATATACCGCATGCGGATCGGAAAATGGGCTGTTGCCGGCATATCCCACAGCGCCTGTCAGCGCGACAAACCAGTTATTGATTTCGGCGACCGGCTGGGCGAAGCCAATGTTTCCATCCCAGAGATGACGGGGCAGGGCAGGGTCAGTTGTGGCGATGTTGATGTATTGAAGGTCATAGCCCAGCCGCGGTGTTGCGCGATTGTTCGGCAGCACGCGCCAGCGGCCCAAAGCGTGGAACATGGATAGCTGAACGCTGGCATCGCCTTCTTTTGCATGGCCGGCGGCCTCCACCAGTCCATCGGTTGAGGTTGAAACGGCCTGCCCGTCATCCCATGGCTTCACCAGCAGGTCGGGCCCCGTCTGCGCAAGAGCGCCGGCGCGAAAACTGCAATAGCGAGAACGACCAATCCAGATAAAACGCGAGCCTGCGAGCAGAAATGATTCATGGGCGGCCAGTATGCCCGCGGCTAAGTCCGCTCGCAACCTTGGACACTCTTAACATCAGGCCGGCTGAATAGTTATCCGGACGTTTGGCTCCCTCCTGGCGTGATCGCTCCCCAATTGCCCGTTTCGCCCATTTGCCTCAACGAAAAATCAATCGTACTTCAATAAGGCCGAGTTGCCTGTGAGCAAACGCTCATAAGCAGTGCGGCGATTTGGAGGATCCCTGACAAGGGCTAAGCCGCCGTGAGGCGGCGCCGGATTGAAGAAAGGTCCGGCTCACTGGGAAAATCGAAGGATTTTCCCAGTGATGCGCAAAGCGTCCGATCTGCGTGGTCCTGAGACGGATAGAGCTCAGGATTGCGGAGATCGAGGACGCCGCCGAAAGGATTTCTCCGGGATGAAGCGTTGAAGTCGCAGCTTAACGCTCCTGATTGTTCACGTCCCGGTGGTTCTTATCGGTCCTCCTGTGACATCCGAGGGTTGCTGTGCGGCGCCGGCGAGTTGTTCGCCAGGGTCCGCATAGGCGGTGGCGCCGTTAAGTCGGCCATTGGCTCCGTCGATAGCCCGGATGTTGTGCTGGCGAAAAGGCCAGCTCCAAGCGGCCCGGTGAATAGTGGCGGGTTGTCTCTTATGAGACGTTTCGCCGCTGAAGCCGGATTTGCCTGGAAGTGTCCGCGATTCGTTGAAGCGCGGTGCACGCCGATGCAGAAAGGAGGCATGGATTCGCATCCGGATCGGTGAACAGGCGACGCCTGACGGCCAAGCCTGAATCAGCCGGTTGATCTTCGCAGGGCAAGCGAATGTTCGCACTGGCCCGAGCGGGATTTTGAGAGGTGCGAGTGTATTTTCTGGTCGGCTTCCGTCGCGTGACGAGCCGCTGTGATCAAACGTTTTGATCGAACCGATTCGTCCCGCGGCATGTGCCGCCGGACACGAAGAGAACAACCTAGTTCGAAAGAACATTACAGGAGGCAGTTATGAACGCTATCGAGAAAATCAATAAGATTCGCCGTCAGGGTCGTCGAGGTTTCACGCTGGTCGAAATTCTGATCGTCGTGATCATCCTTGGCATCTTGGCCGCGATCGTGATCCCGCAGTTCACGAACGCCAGCAACGACGCCCGCAAGAGCAACGTCGTCAGCCAGCTTCAGACGCTGCGAGCCCAGATCGAGCTGTATAAGCTGCAGCATAAGGACGCGATTCCGCTTCTTATGACCGGCGGCGCCGCTCAGTGGGATGTATTCACGAAGTACACGGACATCAATGGTGGCGTTGCCGCGGCGAAAGACGCGTCGCACATCTATGGTCCGTACTATCAGCATCCCCCGGCAAATCCGCTGGCTCCCGCCGGCACCGCCGGGACGTTGGCCGCGGACGCGACAACGAGCCCGGGCTGGGTCTATGACGAAACCACCGGCAAGGTGTGCGCTACCGGCACTGTCTCCACCAAGTACCTGGTGGAAGCCGACGGAACCGACAGCGCCACTCCGACGTGGTAATTGTTAATCATCACCGACCGGTGGGTTAACGCCTGCCGGTCGGTTTTTTACGGGATGGATGGAAGCGGAATATGAGCCGGAAGCAGCAGGGAATCGGGTTCAGGGAAATGCTTGTCATCATGATCGCGCTGGGTTTGCTGAGCGCGGTTGTGGTCCCGCAGTTCAGCAACGCCGGCGTGGCGGTGCGGGAAGAGCAGATAAACAATGAGCAGCGCTTAGTGCAGGCGGCGATTGATTTATATCGCGCTCAGCACGGCGAGCTGCGTCCCGCAGGCCAGGATCGCGGGGTAGATTAGCCGTGAAATCTGGAGTTTGCTTATGCTCCGCACCCGAAACAACATCACCTGTCGAAACACGACATCCCGCCGCGGGTTTACCCTTGTTGAAATCCTGATCGTGGTTGTGATCCTTGGAATACTTGCGGCGATTGTTGTTCCGCAAATGTCCAACGCCAGCATGCAGGCGCGGGAAAATATGCTGCGGGATGACCTGCGATTTCTGCGCAACGAAATTGTCCTGTACCGCGCCGAACATCATGATCAGCCGCCGGGTGCGGTGGCGAATGGCGCTCCCGATGCGGCCACCTTCATCGGGCAACTCACCAGCTACACCGATGATGTCGGCAACATGAACGCGACAATGACTTCGGCATTTCGATTCGGGCCTTATCTGAGCAAAATGCCGCGAAATCCGATGAGCGATAAATCAGATGTGCTGCTGGCGAACGGGGCAACCCTGCCGGCGCCGGATGACACGACAGGTTGGATTTACAATCCTTCGATTTCGGAAATTATGGTGAACCAGAGCGGCAAGGATATCGAAGGGATCGATTATTCAACGTATTGATTGAATTTTATGGGATCAAACTTCAACCGGGACGGCAGGCGTGATGGCTTTGCCGTCCCGATTTGTTTTCAGGAGTTCAGCCGGGGTGCGAGGTCGCCGAAGAAATAGGGGGGCGAGCGTCCTGATAAATGCAATTTTGCGAAAAATGAAAAAGGAGCCGGCCATGAGCGAAATGAATTTAAACAAAGCAGGCAATTCCACCTCGAAATGGCTGGCGGCGATTGTGGCTTTGCAGGTGGTGACATTGATTGGGCAATGGTCCGTCGCTCCGGGCGCTTCGCCGGCGATGGGGCAGGTGCCGGACGCCGACGCGCAGCGCTATGAAATGATCAACGAGATCAAAGGAACCAACGAGCGGCTGGACAAGCTGACCGCCCTTTTGAGCAGCGGCAACCTTCAGGTGAAGGTGGCGAAGGCCGATGAATCAAATGGAAAGTGACGTTTGCACCGCTCGATTGCGCCGGTGCAAACAACGGAAGGTGAGCGGACAGACAGCGGGCAATCGCCTGCGATTGGAGTCGGTCATGCTCGCACAACATATTGAAATATTGGGTGTTCCCCGGCGGCTCGTGGGTGGCCGCCGCGGGTTCACTTTAATTGAGATCATGGCGGTCGTCATCATCATGGCCGGCATGTATGTGCTGCTGCTTCCGCAGGCGGCCAGCCGGGATGATCTAAAGCTTGCATCGGCGGCGCGGGTGATGGTGGCGGACCTGCTGTACGCACAGAACCGCGCAATCTCGACACAGACAACGCAGTTTGTGAGCTTCACCGTCGCCAGCTCAGGCACCAACGGTGGATACACCATTTACGATGCGCAGCCATTCGTTACACCGATCACCAATCCGCTTACGCAGAAGCCATACACCGTGACGCCTGGAAGCGGCTCGGCGAGCCAACTGGGCTCAATCATCGTCGCCTCATTAAACTTCGGCGTGGTGGCGAATACGGTCCTGGCATTTAACGAACTCGGGCAGCCGCTGGCATGCGCGCCTGCCGGAACACCCGTTGCCATCACCGCAACGGCATCGATCACGATGCAGTGCGGCACGCAGACGATGACAGTTTCGGTGGAACCGGATACCGGAAATATCACGCTGCCGTAAAGGCGGTGTGTGATGAGTGAATCACGAGCCGACTTTTAACGAGTGTCATTCCGACATGCTTCGCTTGAATCGCTCCCATATCCTGCCGGTTGGTTTGGACCTCGGGCTGGACAGCATCAAGATGCTGCAGTTGGAGGTCATCACCGAGGGTGCGCCTTCAACCGGGTCCGGGGCGCGGCAGGGCGCTCGCTGCGGGTTGTCGCGGCGGCGAAACATCTGCTGCCTGAAGAGGCACGAAAAAATCCCGAAAAACGAGCAGTATTGGCGGCACAGACCATTCGCCGCATGTTCGCGCAACAGCCGTTTGCCGGGAATCAGGTTGTCGCCGCGTTGCCGCGAGATCTGGTGCATGTAAAGAACCTGCGGCTCCCGCGGATGCCCGCGGAGGACCTGGCGGCGGCGGTTCACAATGAATTGGAGACACTTTTCGCTTTTGATACCGCCGACGCACAAATTCAATTCCTGCCCGCCGGCGAGGTGCGGCAGGGGGCTGACACGCGCAGGAAGTGATTGTCCTGGCGTCGAAGAACACTGATGTGGACGAATATGTGCAGCAATTGCATCAGAGCGGCGTACAAGTTGTCTCGCTGGATACTGAAATCACCGCGTTGTTCCGAACGTTCGAGAAATTCATCCGCCGCAATGATGATCAGCAGGAAGTGCAGGTGCTGGTGGATATCGGGGCTCGTCAGACGCAGGTGATCATCGGCAAAGGGCGGGATATCAGTTTTTATAAGCCGGTGGATATTGGCGGGCTCCATCTGCTGGACGCCGTCAGCCGCAAGCTGGGCATTACCATCGAAGAAGCCAAGGCCCTGCGACAGCGATTGCTGGAAGCGGGGGTGGCTGCCCGTCGCGATCCGGTCCGGCAGGCCGTGTTTGATGCAACGCGCGGTGTCGCCGAGGAACTCGGGCGGGAACTGGCGATGTGTTTGCGATATTACTCCGTCACCTTTCGTGGCCACCGGCCGGTGCGCGTGCGGATCGCCGGTGGTGAGGCGGCGGACCCGCAGCTTCATGCCATCTTCAAATCCATCCTTTCCATTCCAGTCGAACCGGCGCGCCCGCTTTTCAGTGTCGATACGTCGGCCATGCGGGCCAGCGAGCGGCAGGGAACGATGTCGCAATGGGCGGTGGCGATGGGTCTTAGCCTGCGTTTTGTCGAGGGATATTTCTCGCCGCGGGATGGCAAGCCGCGCCTGATGAAACCCCCGACGCCGGGCGTGAAGGTGGTCGATCAGAATCGGGCTATTCGCCGAATTGCCGAAAGTACGAACGAATCAACCCCAGTAAACGAATCAACCGCAGTAACCGCCGGCCTCACCGACTCAACTGCAATTTCGCAGGCCCCGATCGAAACAGCGACGGAGGTGGCCCATGCGTGACGTGGAATTCCTCCCGAACTGGTATCCGAAGCTGCGCCATCGCAGGCAGGCGCTGAAATTGCAGGCGCTGGCAACCGTCGCAGTCGTCCTCGCGCTGGTGAGCGTGACCGTCGCCAAGCGGCTCGATGCGCGGCATCAGGCCAATACGACGACGCAATACGCCGACCAACTCAAGCAATCCAATCAGCAACTCGCCAGGCTCGATGCACTGCTTGAATACCAGCGGCAGTTGCGCCGGCAGGCGCGGGTGATTTCTGAACTTGGTCTAAAGGTCGATCCAACCCGGCTGCTCACTTCCATTGAAGACGCCATGCCGCCCGAAACTTCATTGACCGAATTGGCCCTGGAGACACAGGAACAGCCCGCAGGCGGCGCAGGGCAGGCATTGCTTCCGATGGATCGCCGGCTGATGGTGCGGCTGCAAGGTGTTGCACCTTCAGATGTGCAGGTGGCGACGCTGCTGACTGAACTTGGAAAGGTCAAGTTTCTCGATGATCTGGCCATGACCTACTCGCGGGATCGAATCGGCGACGGGCGATCGATGCGGGAATTTGAATTGACCTTCGGCGTCAATATCAACGCACCGGTGGAGGACAAGCCATGACATCGGCAACCCCTGCCCCACAGGTCATCACCGCGAAGCGCGGCGCCCGCGATCTTAAGGGTGAACTCGGCTGGTGCGCCCGGGCGCAGTGCGGATTGCTTGCGGCGCTGATCGTGATCGCCGTTGCGTTATATGTTGTCGGCATCCGTCCTCCGGCTCAGCGCCTGGCCGCAATCGAAGCGCGAGCCGCCGCCCAGCAACGTGCGCTTCAGGCAAACGCCGAGCGAATCGCCACGATTCCCGCCGTCGAGCAGGAAATCGATCATTTGCGACAGAGCGTGGAACGATTCGACCAGAAGCTTCCCCGCCAGCGTGACCTAGCTCAGTTCATCGGCAACATCACCGAAATGGGCCACCATGCGTCCATCCAGAAATTGAACTGGCGGCCCGAAGTCAAACCGCGGCGGACCGATGAATTCGCGGAATTGCCCGTGCATTTCACTTTCGAAGGAAATTTCCCAGGCGTGTTTAACTTCCTCCGCCAGGCCGAAGACATGCAGCGGCTTATGCGCATTCGAAAGCTGGACGTCCGCTCGACCGACGGCGCCGAAGGCCAGGTCGACGTTCAGCTCACCATGAACATCTACTTCACAGAGGATTGATGATCGTGGCAGCGCAATCATCTTTAACAACTTCTGAGACACCGGCCCCGCCTGGGCCCTGGTATGAGCCGATGTTGCAGATCTATCACCGCGACCCGCGGAAGATGACGCTGATCGCCTCTGTCAGCGTAGTGATGCTCGGGCTGTCGATTCATTTTGTATTTCATGGTCCATCCACCGCCAGTGCATCAATGTCAAAAACTTTTGCGTCCGGTAATGCAGAAACAAAGTTGACGGTGATGCCGGTCACACCGCCGCAGGAACAAGCCGCACCGGCGCTAATGCAGTGGCTGAACGAGCCTAAACGAGCGCCAGGGCGGAATTTATTTGCCATCAACCTTGATGCTTATCCGCGGCAATCCGTCATAGGCGGCGCTGATTCACATTCCGGGGAAGATCAAGTGTTTTGGGACGAAGTGGCAAAGTCGCTGTCGTCTCAAGCCGATCACAGGAAGGAGCAGCAGAACCGCGTCGAGATCCTGCAAAGGCAGGCCGCGAGGCTGCGGCTCGAAAAGACCACGATGGGCGCTTCGCCAAAGGCGCTCGTCAACGGTGTGGAAGTTCAGGAAGGCAGCATTGTCGCGTCGTTCCGCGTGCTCACGATTGAGCCGCAGCGGATCGTTGTCGAGCGTGAGGGCATCAGGCTCGAGGTTCCGCTTCATTAGCGACGATGCCCAGCTCCGACAAGAGGTTCGTTATGCGGAAGTTGACCGGAATCGCGGGTCTTTTTTTTACTGCTTCACTGGCCGTTTATTCCGGTCAGGCGAACCCGCTACTTGCGGCAACTGCGGCAACGGTGGGGGAGCGGGCAACTAAAGACAACTCGACCGTCGTCGATCCGTTTGCTGTCTCTTCACCCACGCCTGCAACGCCCGCGGCTGCTTCGGACACCGCCTCAGATGCAGCCGGCACACCCCTCGCCGCAACTCCAACCACCAATCCATCCGTTGTTCCCCTCAGCGAGAACACGACTGGCGGCGCTCCATCCGCCGGTCAAAGCGTCACCTCTTCGCAGGTCAGCATGAGCGACGCCGGCACGGTCGAAATTCATGTCAACGACGCCAATCTGCTTGAAGTGCTGCGGATGCTGTCGCTGCAATCGCAGAAGAACATCGTGGCCAGCAAGGAAGTCACCGGGACCATCACCGCAAACCTGTACAACGTCACCGTTCGCGAAGCCCTTGACGCGATCCTTCATACCAATGGCTACGCCTACCGCGAAAAAGGCAACTTCATCTACGTCTATACGACCAAGGAACTGATCGATCTGGAGAAGCAGAACCGCCAGCTCAATACGCAGCTTTTCCGTCTCTATTACATCCCGGTCGCCGATGCGGCCGCGATGATCAAACCGGTCCTCAGCGCCGAAGGCCAGACCGCGATGACCAAAGACGCCGGCAAAGGAATCACCACCAGCGGTGGGGCAGGTGGATCGAGCAGCGGCGGCGGTACCGGCGATACTGGTGGAAACTCTTACGCCGGCAACGACATTCTTGTTGTCACCGACTACTCCGAAAATCTCGATAAGGTCCGCGGGCTCATCAAGGAAATCGACCGCCGGCCACGCCAGGTGCTGATCGAAGCGACGATCCTTCAGGCCGAATTGGATGACAACAACCAGTTGGGTGTGAACCTTTCGTTCCTGGGCGGTGTCGATTTCTCGTCGCTGCTTGGCAGCGGCAACGGAGTCAGCGGCGTCCTCAGCCCCAACGTCATCAATACGCCCAGCGCCTCTTCCAGTTCCAGCAGCGGAGGCAGCGGTGGAACGACCGGCGGCACCGGCACATCAACCAGCGCCGGCCCCATCCTCAACAAAGGATTTGCCGGTTTCCAGAGCGGCGGCGGGGGGCTTCAGGTTGGTGTGGTTCACAAGAATCTCAGCGTGTTCATCAATGCATTGGAATCCGTCACCAACACCACCATCCTGGCCAATCCCAAGGTGCTCGCGCTCGATAAGCAAGCCGCCAATGTGCATGTCGGCAGTTCGCTCGGCTATCAAACCACCACTGTTACGCAGACCACCTCAACGCAAACCGTCCAGTTCCTGGATACGGGCATCACCCTCAGCTTCCGTCCGTACATCAGCGATGACGGCTTCGTCCGCATGGAGATCCACCCCGAAGATTCCAGCGGTACGCTGAGCACCACGGGTGTTCCGCAGAAGCAGACGACCGATGTGACGACAAATGTCATGGTCAAAGACGGTCATACCGTCGTGATCGGCGGTCTTTTCCGTGAAACATCGTCCACCAGCCGCGGGCAGGTTCCGGGGCTTGGCAGCATTCCGTTCCTGGGCGCGCTCTTCCGCCAGCAGCAGGACAGCACGACGCGTCAGGAAGTCATCATCCTGCTCACGCCGCATATCATTAATGATGAGTCGGCGTACAGTGAGCTTTCCGAAGCGGAACTGAAAAAGGCTGATGAATACCGCGTCGGCGTTCGCCGGGGGATGATGTTTTTCGGCCGCGAGCGACTGGCGGAAACCGCCTATCAGAACGCCCAGCGAGAACTTAATTCTGCCTCGCCAAACAAGAATCTCGCGATGTGGCACCTGAACGTCGCGACAAATCTGAATCCGACATTCCTCGAAGCGATCGAGTTGAAAGAGCAGATCAGCGGCCGCCACGTTACGTCGGTGGATAACAGCACGATGCACAATTTTGTATCGCGTGCGATCCTCTCCGACATCGGCGCAAGCCCCGCGACGCAGCCGGCCGTCTCGGACATCACGGGCAGGTCTCCGCGCCGCAGCAGCGACAACGTTCTGGATGAACCAACAACGCAACCCGCGCCTGTCATGCCTGTGGTTGCTGATGGCTTGCCCGCCACTCAGCCTGCGACGCAGCCCATTGCTGACGCGCCGGCGACGCAGCCTGTCCTGCAAGCCGCCGATTCGACGACACAGCCGAATATGCAGGCTGCAAGCCCGGCAACTCAGCCATCGCTGGCGGATTCTGAATCCGCTCCAGGCACGCAGCCCGATCAGTCGGCAGATGTGGAATCAGCCGATCAAGTTACTGAACTCTCTCCCATGAATAGTTCCCCCGCGACACCGCCTGTCGCGGAAAACCTGAACGACTCATCCGCGCCAGTTGTTGCAGTATCAACCGACACTGGCGCCCCAGGCAGAAGCGCTGACGAAAAGGGAAATGCCCTGAGCAGCGCGGCCCGCTACCTGGCCGACGCCGCCAACAAGCTGGCCAGCGCGGCGGACAATCTCGCCACCTACGCCGGCGATCAGCCTCAAGCAAACAAAATGTCCAATCCCACCACGCATCCCACCCAACCGGCCGGCACTGTCACCGCTCTGCCGGCTGATGACGCGGATGCGAAGTAAACCCAATATCGCGGCTGCGGTTCATCCCTCGATGAACCGCAGCCCGCATTCCCGAATTTCCGCGCCTGTAGAACCGGAGTCCATATGCGTTTGCTGAAGTCAAAAAAAGTCATTGCCGCCGTGTTGCTCGGAGCCGCTGCTATCTCGGCTGCCCCCGGATGCGCCGGTTCCAAGCCGCAGAAAAGCCAGAAGGAAGTCGCGACCAAGCAGTGGAACGATGCCCGCTCCGGTGTGCTTGGCAGTCTCGCGCTCGATCAATATCAAAACGGCAACTTCGACAAATGCCAGGCCACATTGGAGGAGGCGCTTCGCCTTTCGCCGGATAACGCCAATCTGCACATCCTTGCTGCCAAGCTCAGTATCGAGCAGGGCAAACTGGAGATTGCCGCAGCCCATCTTGAACAGGCGAAGAAGCTCGATCCCAGGACCGCCGAAACGGACTATCTCACCGGCGTCATCCTCGAGCGCTGGCAGCAACCGCAGCAGGCGATGGAAGCTTACGACGCCGCGGTTCGCAAGAATCCCGAAGAGCTTTCATATCTGATGGCTAAATCCGAAATGCTCGTGGCAATGCATAAGGAGCAGGAAGCGCTCGATCTGCTCAAAGCCAAAGTCGTTTACTTTGAACACAGCGCTGCCATCCGCGATGCGGTTGGTCAGTTGCTCGTCGAGCAGGGCAAATACACCGATGGCGCCGACATGCTTCGTGAGGCTAGCATACTCGCGACCGATGACCAGACCATCCGCGAGCACCTCGGTTTTGCGCTCTTTTACGCCAAACAATACAACGAAGCGTCCGAGATCTTCACGCGGCTGCTGAAGGACGACGGCTTCACTAAACGCGCTGACATCTACGGCGCGCTCGGCGAATGCCAGACCGCGCTGGGACATCTTCGCGATGGCCGCGACAGCCTGGAAACTGCCGCCCAGCTCGATCCCAATTGCACCGGTTACTGGCTGGGGCTGGCTCGCATCGCCAGCCAGATTGGCGACGCACCCCGGGCAGAATTGGCCGTTCGCAAGGCGCTTTCGATCGACCCCGCCAATGCCGATGCCCATTGCCTGATGGGATACATCCGCGTCCGCCAGCAAAAGTTCCCGCAAGCCCTTGCCGCCTTCCGCATGGCCAGCCAGCTTGATGCGAACGATACGGTCAGCCTGGCGATGCAGGGATTCGTGCTGGACAAACTGGGCAAGTCAGATGAAGCGATCCAATGCTACGCGAAGGCGTTGAAGATCAAGCCGAACGATGAATTGGCGAGCCGATTGATGGCGTCGGTGGATCTGAAGGAGTGAGGCGGGGTTTCGGAAATGCGTAATCCGTAACGCGTAACCGGAAACGCGATCCGCAGGCCATCATACGAATTACGGATTACGTCCCATGTTACGTCGCGGCACTCTCATCCTCATGCTCGTGATTGGTCTGCTCTCATGCGGACTGCTTTCCATTGGTGCCGGGTTTTCCTCGTCATCAGGCAGCCCTGCGCATCTTTCATCTCATGAATTGGCGGCGCTCGCGCTCTTTTTCCTTGCCGGTGTCGCCGGCATGATCGGGCAGATTTCGGTTCGCCGATCTGTTGTTTCACTTACCGGCCAGGTTAAGGGTTCCGTTACGGATGGCAGCATCAACCGCGTTGATCGGCTTCATCCTGATCTGAGCAAGCTTGCCGATGCGATCAACGAAGTGATCGACGCAGCCGAGCATGTGGTTTCCCGCGCGAAGCTGCAGGTGAAGGAATTGGAGATTCAGCTCAAAGTCGCCACTGCCGAGCGGCAACACGCCGAGGCGATCATTTACAGCATTTCCGACGCGGTGCTGGTTACTGATCCATTCGACGAACTCGTGCTGGCCAATGAATCCGCCGCCCGCACGTTTGATTTTCATTTGGAAAGCGCCAGCCGCTCACCGGTGGATGAAGTGCTGCGTGATCCGAAGATGATTGAATTGATCCGCGACATGCGGCAAAGCAACAGCCGCACTGGCCGGCGGATTGTCGAGCATCAGGTCCGTACGCCTCTGGGCGAGCGTGTTTTCAAGGTCACACTTTCCTGTGTCGCCGACCAGATCGCCCAGGAAGACCGCCCTTTTCCTGAGCACGGTGAGCACAACGCCGGCGTTGTCGCAGTCCTGCATGACATGACGCGCGAAAAAGAAGTGGCGGAGATGAAGAATGATTTCGTCTCCAGCGTCAGCCACGAATTGCGTACTCCGCTGGCGAGCATTAAGGCTTATGTCGAGATGCTGATCGATGGGGAAGCTGATGATGAGCGCACCCGCCGCGAGTTTTATGAAGTCATCCAGAATGAATCCAACCGCCTCTCGCGGCTGATCGACAACATCCTCAACATCTCGCGCATCGAATCGGGCCTGGTGAAAATCAGCAAGCACCCCCAAAGCCTGGCCGTCATTCTGAAAGACGCGCTGGAAGTCATCGCCCCGCAGGCCAAGCTGAAACAGATCCAGTTGGACGAAAAACTGACACCGATTTTTTATCAGACCATGGCGGACAAGGACATGCTTTATCAGGCCGTCCTGAATCTTCTGAGCAACGCCGTCAAATACACGCCTGAAAAGGGCACCATTACGGTGGAAACGATGGTGGATGAGGCCAAGAAGAAAGTGATCACCCGCATTAGTGATACAGGTGTCGGGATTCCACCTAAGGACCTTCCCTTTGTGTTCGATAAGTTTTACAGGGCCGAGGCGAATAACCACATGGCCAAGGGCACGGGGCTCGGCCTGTCGCTGGTCAAGCACATTGTCGAAACCGTCCACAAGGGACGCATGTTCGTGGAAAGCAGCGTCGGCAAGGGAAGTTGTTTTGGGTTTGAACTGAATCTGTGTGATTGAGATTGAATGGTCAGTGGTCCGTTGTCCATTGCTGGACGGACCGAACGCGTTTCGCAACGGGTAACGGGCAAAGCTGACGGACCGCTGAAAAGAGGACGATTATGGCCATAAAAACAATTCTGGTTGCCGACGATGAATCGCACATTCTGCATGTCGTTTCGCTGAAGCTGACGAATGCCGGCTTCAACGTTGTCACCGCCTGCGACGGTCAGGAAGCGCTTGAACTGGCGATGGCTGAGCGGCCCGACCTGCTTATCACCGACTATCACATGCCGCAGCTTTCCGGATTAGAACTTTGCCAGCGCCTGCGACAAGACCCGGCCACCAGCGGCATTCCGACCATCATGCTGACTGCCCGCGGCTATACGCTGGATCCTCAGGACACCGAACAAAGCGGCATCCTCCGTATGCTCAGCAAGCCGTTCAGCCCGCGGCAACTGCTCGCTACCGTCAACGAAATGCTCGGCGTGATGACCGCCGCCGCGTAATGTGAAACATGATCGGCAGTTAAAAGTATAATGATCCAGAACGCAACCAATTCCGCAGCCACCGCCGCAATCAGCAGCGGAAATTCTGCGCCCCCCATTAGCCTCGCTGTTCTGGAAAACCTCGCCGCACGCTTTCGCCCGAGTGGATTGTGCCTCCTTCTGTTGCGCCCGACGGCACGGTCGTATACAGTGACGCCGCCGCCGGAACATTCTTTCAGCGGTATGTGATTCCGCTCATCCAATATCCTGACCCGCTCGACAACGGATTCCGCGCCAAGCTGGCTGGATTGACCGCTGCGTCGGCGGTTACGGTTTGGAATGAATCGCCTGGAATTGCCATCGCCGCGTTTCCTTACGCCGAGCGCCGGCAGATGTCCGGCATCCTGCTGCTTGCAGGAAAGTCGACAGCATTTAAGCTCAGCGAGGAAGTCGTCCGCGTCTGCAGCCGGCTCGGCCTCGATGGCATCTGGCTCAATCAACAGGCCGAAGAATTGGCCGCCTATCAGGATGAAGCGATCCAGCGCCAGGCGCGGCTGCTCTTAACGATGGTTCGCGATCAGGTTCGTCTCTCCGGCCTCGAGCAGGAACTCACCAGCCTTTCCGGACAACTCGCCAACACTTACGAAGAATTAAGCCTCATCTACCAGATCAGCGGCGGCATGAAGATCAACCGCCGCCCCATCGAATTTTTCAAACAAACATGCCTTGATGCCATCGAAGTCATGGGCATCCGCGGCATGGGCGTCGCATTGCAGTCGGGTGAATTGCTCGGTCACGAGCCGGTCATGTACGGCCCCCTCAGCCTTCCGCCGGGAAAGGTAGCCCGCCTCTCGGCCGATCTGCTCGCCTGGATGGCCCAGCGTAAAACATCGCTCCTCTGCAATGAAATCGCCAAAGACAAACGCTTCGCCTGGCTCGGCGAATACGCCACCCGCCTGCTCGCCGTTCCCCTTCAGCGCGGCGAAGAAATCCTCGGCTGCATTTTCGGCGTCGACAAAGAACTCGGCGACTTTGATTCAGTCGACAGCAAGCTCCTGAACTCCATCGCCAACGAATCCGCCATCTATCTCGAAAATGCGATGCTGTTCGAAGACGTGCATGGCTTGATGATGGGCCTGCTCCACAGCCTTACCAGCGCAGTCGACGCCAAGGACGCCTACACCTGCGGCCACAGCGAACGCGTCGCCATGCTCAGCAAAATCATCGCGCACGAAGTCGGGCTCAGCGAAGCTGAGATCGAGCGCATCTACATGGCCGGCCTGCTGCACGATGTCGGCAAGATCGGTGTCCCCGAACAGGTGCTGCAGAAGCCAGGCCGCCTGACCGTCGAAGAATTCGAGCAGATGAAAAAACACCCGGCGATTGGCGCCCGCATCCTTCAGGATGTGAAGCAGATTCAGGACATCATCCCCGGCGTCATGCATCACCATGAGCGCTACGACGGCAAAGGGTATCCCTTTGGCCTCGCCGGCCAGGACATTCCGCTCATGGGCCGCATCATCTGCCTCGCCGACTGCTTCGATGCGATGACCAGCACCCGCACCTACCGCAAGGCGCTGCCGCTGGAAGTCACCTTGGCCGACATCCGCCGATGCAGCGGAACGCAGTTTGATCCGGCGCTGACCGAAGCGTTCCTGCGGATCGACATTGACCGCCTGCGCGAAGTCGTGCGGCATCAGGAGTCGACCAATCACCTCGATCTTCGTCCTTCCAGCAACAGCCTGGCGCTCGCCGAATCGATCACCGCGGCCGGAAAGGCGGCGTAACCATGCCCGTGCGCTGCGAAGAATACAACGGTGTATGCGTGATGTCCGTCAAAGGCGATTTCGCCGGCGCCGATGTCGCCCCCGCGCAAGGCTGCTGAAGATTTGATCGATCACCGCCAGATCGTCGATTTCGTCATCGACCTCGAAAAATCCAGCTTCATCGACAGCGAAGGCCTTGAAGCGCTCCTCTGGATCAAGCGAAAGTGCGAAGACCTCTTCGGCCAGCTCAAGCTCGCCGCCGCCGACGAAAACGTCAAAAAAATTCTGGAAATCACAAGACTCAGCCATTGCTTCGAATCCGCCAACGATGTCCCGACCGCGTTGAAAACCATGAGATAGAAATTGTCCGCGGTCCGCCGCCGCAGACTCTCTTCAGCAACGGACAACGGAAAACATTGCCTCCAAATGATCGCGACGTTAGAGCGAAAACCTCTCGGCCAACTCCTGCTGCATCGCGGTCTGGTTCAGCCGGAACAGTTGGACCGCGCGCTCCAGGAACAAACGCGCAGCAACCACCAGAAATTGCTCGGCGAAATCCTCGTCGAGTTGCAGATCTGCTCCGAAGATCAGATCGCTGAAGCATTGGCACAGGTCTACGGCATCCCCTACGCCCGGGTCAGCCCGCGGATCGCCGATCCAAAGATACTTTCAGTCCTGCCGAAGGAATTCCTGGAAAAACACCAGGTGCTTCCGCTGTTCCTCATTGAAAATATGCTGACGGTCGCCGTTCCCGAGCCGGCGAATGTTTTTCTGCTGGAAGAGATCGAGCGCGTCGCCGGCCGAAGCGTTCAGGTCGTCGCCGCCACCGCGCGTGACATCAAGGCCACGCTGAAGGCTTATCTGCCAAACGATCGGGTGTTCGTGATCGACGACATCATCGAAGAGGTTGAGCCGCAGGATTTTGCGCTGGTTGAGCAGAAGGTTTCAGAGGCCGCCGAGTTGCAGCAGGCCGCCGGCGATTCGCCCGTCATCAAGCTCGTCAACTACTGCATCTACACCGCGGTGAAGGAAGGCGCCAGTGACGTTCACATCGAGCCCGGCGATCATCTGCTTCGCATTCGATACCGCATTGACGGCCGGCTGACCGAAAAGCTCCGCCCGCCCGCCCAGATGCACGCTGCCGTCGCCAGCCGCATCAAGATCATGGCCGGCCTGGATGTTGCCGAGCACCGCCTGCCGCAGGAAGGTGCGATCCGGGTCATGCTCGACAAGCGCCCCGTCGATCTTCGCGTCAGCACGGTCCCCGGCCGCCATGGTGAAAAGGTCGTCATCGGCATCAGTGACAACGAAAAAGCCTCGGTCCATCTTGAAAAGCTTGGCTTCAGCTACGACACGCTCAAAGCCCTCCGCAAACTCATCACGCTGCCGAGCGGCATCCTGCTTGTCACCGGCCCCATCGGAAGCGGCAAGATTGCCACCCTTTACGCGGCCATGCGGGAACTCAACCGCGACGACGTCAACATCTGCACCATCGAAGATCCCGTGCAATACACCCTGCCCGGCGTCAATCAGTTCCAGATCAACAATAAATCCGGCTTCACCTACGCCGCCGCCCTGGCATCCATCCTCCGCCAGGATCCGGACATCGTCATGCTCGGTCAGATGCCCGACGCCGAAACCGCCCGGCTCAGCACTCAGGCCGCCCTCACCGGTCGCATGATCCTCTCCACGATGCACACCAGCGACGCCCCCTCGGCCATCACGCGACTCTACAATCTCGGCATCGAACCCTATCTCGTCGGAGCCACGCTCAACGGCGTCCTGGCCCAGCGCCTCGTCCGCAAACTCTGTCCCTCCTGCCGCGAAGCCTATACCCCCACTGTCACCGAGCGCCGCCAGATCGAACGCTATGCCGGCAATGTCGAATCGCTCTATAAGCCCAAGGGATGCGACCGCTGCCGCAACCTGGGCTTCGCCGGCCGCATTGGAATTTATGAATTGCTGACCCCCGATGACGCCATGATCGAACGCATGAGCCAGGGCGCGACGCAAAATGATCTGCGCGATCTCGCCCGTAAATCCGGAATGAAAACCCTCCGCGCTGATGGCATCGAAAAAGTCAAAGCCGGTATGACCACATTAGACGAAATCCTGCGCGTCACTGCGTAGGACCCATCCCCTTCTGATTCCAATCGTTGGTATTTATGGCGTAATCAGCTTCGGTGGAAGCTGCATCGTCAGCGGCGGTTCGTCAGGCTGTGCAAGCCGCTTAATCAACTGAAGCACCGCCCGCCTTCCAATCTGTTCCGCGTTGATGTCGATGGTGGTCGGACGCGGATCGAGCGAGGCAAGACGGGCGCCTTCATTGTCGCACGAGACTATCACCAAATCGCGGCCAGGAATCAGGCCCGCCCGCACAAGCAATGGATATAGCTCTGCGGTCGTGCGGTCATTGGCAATGAATAGCCCGTCAATCTTTGGGGCCATCGCGGCAATTTTTTCCACCAGCGCCGAATTGGTGCTGGCGGTGATGACATGCCGCCCGTAGGAATCTGCCAAAGCTTGATCCTGAGTCAGAATGAAAGCGTGGCCAGGTTCACCGCTGTCAGCCGCCGCATCCAGAAAAGCATGGCCCCGCGTTCGCATCAGTTCCCACGCTGGTGAGGTAGACACATACGCGACATTCCGGCACCCGCTCGCGTTCAGGTGCGTATAGGCGATGCGCCCAATGCAGTAATGGTCGGGGTAAACGTGATCCACATCCACCGCCAGCGGCCCGCCCATCGCCCACACCACAGGAAGCTGCTCGTGTAGCGAGCGCAGCGCCGCCGCCACCTCATTGGTTTTAAACGATGACGAAACAAAGACAATCGCGCCATCAATTTCGCGATTGCGAAATAAAGCGCCAGGGGTGGCAGGATCCAGAACTTCGCTCAGCAGCATCCGGTAACCGAGCGAGTCGCTTGCCGCCCGAACCCCGTTAATTGCCGAAGCCATCACCGGCAGTTCGAGCCAGGCGCTGGCCTGACCCAGGGTAATAACCGCCAGATTGCCCGTCCCGGTAGAGGGGATTTCAGGCGATGGCCGTTTACGTAAACGGAGCGGACGATAAGCAAGCTGGCTCATCACCAGGCGAACATGCTTCGCCGTCTCTTCACTCACTCCCCCAAGGCCATTTAAAACCCGCGAAACAGTGGCGACAGAGACTCCAGACGCCTTGGCAACATCTGTAATTGATTTAGAAGACTTAGGTTCCGTCAAATCAGACATCTGTCCTCATCCTGCAAATGAATCGATTTAACTGTCCGCATTTAATATCACAAATTCTACCATGAACAGTAAATTACGCAACTATTTTGTAGAAAATTTAGTTGAAACAATCAAAATAACAAGTAAACTCCATGCTCGTACTAGGTAACGGGCTTGGTATGCGGATCACATCACTTTTAGATTTCTGGAGGGAATATGAAGGTTCAACGAAAACTGGCGCTGGCGGCGCTCGCGGGCGCAGCAGCCACGATAGGGGCTCGTTCCGCGTCGGCGGCATCATTTGATTGGGCAAGAGGAGTTGCCGGGCCATTCGCCTGGAACGATCAGACCAATGCCGGTGAAACCGCTCCAAGCGGCAGCCCCGCCGGTAACTGGAATGTGGGAGGAACTGCGACTCGCGTCTCCACCTTCCCGAATGCATCGGGGGACGTCGCAACCATCCCCAACCAGACCACTACCAGCCAAACCATTAATCTCGATCAGAATATCACTGTTGGCGTGTTCAAGCCTGGCCGCTTGGACGCCGGTGGCGCCAATGGCGCGATCACCATCGCCACCGGCAGCGCTGGTAATGGTGCTGCCAACACGTTGTTCTTCGACAATGGCGCCAGCAACAGCCTGCTCGAGCAGGTCAACGACCAGACGACCAACAGCAATGTGAACATCAGCGCACCGATCGCTATCGGTGGCAATGGCACGCTGGTTGTCTCAAACGACACCCACGATCCGACGAATCTGACCAACACCATCATCAGCGGAAGCGTAAGGTCGGCTCTTGCCTCCGGGGTGCAGACTCTCATCAATGGCGCAGCGCGAATGCACTCTATCCTTCGGCGGTGCAGATCACCGGTGTCGTGCAAAATGGTTCAACCGGCGGCGTGCTCGCTGTATCAGTCAACACCCCAACCTCGTTTCTTACGCTCAACAATACGAGCAACAGCTACTCCGGTGGTACAGCCGTCTCGGCCGGCACGCTCAATGTGGCCGCCGACCACGCGCTCGGAACTGGAAACGTCACCCTCACCGGAACAAGTATTCTGAACACCTCCGGTGGAAGCCTGAACGACTACATCGCCGATTCAGCGACGCTGTCGCTGGTAAGCGGGAGCACCGACAACCTGAGTTACACGGGCACCGATGTTGTCGCCAGTCTGATCATTGATGGCACGGTGTTTGGTCCCGGCGTCTACGGGGCCGTTGGCAACGGTCAGGCCGCGAACCAGAACGCCGTATTCACCGGAACCGGCACCATAACGGTTGCCGCTGTCCCCGAACCGGCCTCGGTTGCAGTCCTGTGCCTTGGCGGGATTTTTCTAACCGCCCGTCGCCGGCGTCATGCCTGATAAGAGATACGTTTTTGTGGATGATCCCCCGAATCTAAAAGTGAGGACGTCAGTGGAGCAATCCTTTGACGTCTTTTTTTGTGTCGCGCGGGATCGCACGAACTTTTCTACACCAATGCCCGCGGCTTGAGCCACTTATCAAGTCCCGGCGTCAGCAGGCTCGCCGATATCAGGGCGAGATAACTGCCAAATGCGACGGATACATATAGCTGAAACACCGCCGACAGCAGGCCGATCACCAGTGAATAAACCGCCCGCCCCCGCCGAGTCAGCGGTCGGGTGGACGACGCCGTCGCCAGGAAAAATGCCGTGAACAGCAGCGGCGACGCAAGTATCTCATAATTCGCCAGCGTCACCCCCATCGGCCATCCCACGCCGCGAACGTGTCCCACCGCCCAGCGCCATTCCGGTTTATCCGTAATGACCGCCGGGATCGGCAGTACGAGCATTGCAATAAAACAAGATACCACCACCAGCAGCGGTATGCGGTAATCGATCAACCCGCGATAGAGCAAGAACAATCCGCCGATGATGACCGCGATCGCGCTCGTCGTCCCCAGCGGGCCCGGATGCGCCCCCAGGATCAGATCCTCCAGCGGCGGCAGCCGATCGCGCAGCAGCCCTTCCAGCGACAGCCACACCCGGTCCGGAGATACCTGGCCTGTCGTATATTCCGACAGATATTCCGCCGCCGGTGTGATGGTGATCGCGTCGTGCCCGTTGACGATCGGCCGCCGAAGCCACGCATCCTGTGCGGTGGGCGTCATTTGCGGCCTTGTGCTGTTTGCCAGGTCCCCCATCACCATGACATGCCGCTGCAGCACTTGCCGCGGCACAAGATCAGGTCCATAAAGCACGACCATCAGAAGGTATGTCACAACCACCGGATGAATCCGGCCTGCGCCAATTCCCCCCAGCAGCCAGCAGAACACCACAAGCAGAACACCGGCCAGCGGTAAAATCGGCCATGTCGCCGCGCGGTCAAATGATGGATGGGCCGCCAGATGCGCCGGCAGAATGAGCGCCAGCGCCAGTGCAAGCCACATCACGTGCGCGTACCTTAATTGCCCGCCGCGCAATCCGATCTTTCGCCAGACAAACAGCGCCCCGGCCGCCGGAAGCATCACCGCCGCGACCGTCAGGCCTGATCGCCAGCCATACATCATCAATCCCGTCGTCAGCGGAAACAGTGCGCCAAAGACGTGCGTCAGGTAATACCTTGCGATGTTCATCCCGCTGTGGCCCAGCGGATATGCCGGTCGCGCGTAGGCGGCCCAGTCGCCGCTTGATGGACTGCCCGGTGGCAATGACGAATCGATCGTGGCGGAGGATTGTGTCATTCCATTTCAGATGCGAATGGAGATTCCGGTGGACCGATCACGCCATTTAATCTACGAATTGACGACAGCAGCGGCAACCGCGACGGACAGACATATGTGCAGATGCCGCATTCGATGCACGCGTGCAACCCAAATTTTTCTCCCATCGCCAGATCGTTTCGCTGCGATGCTTCCAGCAGCCCGGCCGGTTGGATGAGCGTCGGGCAGGCCTCGATGCACCAGCCGCAGCGCACGCATGGGTCTGGATTCTGCAAGGTTTCGCGCGGCGTGATGTGGATCGTCAATTCTCCGCCGCCGGCAACCGCAGATGCCGGCAGCATCTCATCGCGCAGGAAATCTCCGCCGCGAAACAGCACCTCCTGCGACGGCACGCCAATCGCCCGGCAGATATCGCTCAAGCATGTTCCGATTGGCACGCGAAGCAGATGCGTCTTCCTCCGAACGTGATCGCGCACCGCGATTGGTATCTCGAGCATCGATCGCAGTCCCAGCACATAGCCGCCGATCGCGACCGCCGCGGCGCTATCCAGCAGCAGAACTCCCTGCTCCACCGGTAATCGCCCCGGCCGCAACCGCCGGCCGAGCAGCGTGTGCAGGAGCAGCGTCGGATGGCTCTGCGGATAATCTGGTCGAAGCGGAACCAGCCTCAATCCATCCGCTCGGATTAGAGGGTCCAGCGCAGAAAACCAACCTGTTGATGAGGCCGTGTCCGCCGCCACCCATACCCGCATCGCGCCTGTCAGCTTCGCCAGCAGATCGATACCCGCCGCCAGTTCTCGCGGATGCTCCCGCGCCACTTCATTGTTGAGCGGCAGGTTCGGGTCGCAGTCCAGCACACAGCACATCACCGTATCGATCGGGCGGCTCAGGCATTGATGAAGCTGATCCGCTAGGTCAGGACAGGAAACGCGCGATGCGCTGATGCCCGCGCCCAGCAGCCGATCGATCCAGTGGCCAAAATCCGTCGAGCGCAGCATGTGATGCTCACTCGCAACGTCTGGCGAACCGGAAATCGCAGTGTCGCCGGATATCGCAAGTGTTTCGATCTCCACCGCATCCACCGCCGCGCCGTTGAACAGCGTCGCCTGCGCGATGCCGATGATCCTCCCCGCAACCGGCGAGATCACCGCCGGCTCGCTTTGGCCCGTGGAATGGGTCAGGCGATCCCCGGCGGCGACCACTTCACCTGCGGCGTGCGCTCAGCGCCACCGGCCGTTTCTCATTCGCCGCCACCGGCACGAGCAGTCGTGAAGGCAATGCAATGGGTCGGAATATCCCCGTGGTGCCCTGGGTGCGGTCAACTTGAAGCGGGGCGGACGAAGCCATGTTGGATGCAACCGTTTTTGTAAACGAGCCGCCGCACGATCTGCCCAGCGCGCCTCAAACCAATCAACCGCCTGCCAGTGGTATCCCGATTGTTTCGCAGATTTTCTTCAGCGCTTCCACCGCCATCGTAAATAATTTCGGTCCGCTGAAACCGCTGAATTGTCCCGCCGCGGCCAGGTGAGGTTCAAGGCTCAGAAATCCGCGATACCCGCTTCGATACGCATCACTGAGAATCTCGGCGATATGCCCGTCCCCTTCACCGGCCGGCACAACCTTCCCATCTTTCAGCAATGCATCCTTAATGTGAATGTGAACGGTATACGGCTTCAGCGCCGGCCAATTGTTAATTGGGTCTTCTCCTGCCTGGATGAAATTGGCGAAGTCAAACGCCGTCCGCAGCCTCGGAGATTCAAACGCCTGCATCAAATCCAGGCACTGCTTGCCCTTCTCGCCGTAAATCTCCTTCTCGTTCTCGTGCAGCAGCGTGACAGGATGGCTCTTGATGTATTCAAGTTTGGCGGCAAAACGCTTAATCACCTCATCGCGATGATTCAATACGCTGCCCCCTTCGGGGGAGTAATAGCTGAACACCCGGATAAACGGCGCCCCGAAAAATTCCGCCGCATCCACGGCGATCTTGAATCGCTCGAAATGTTCCGCCCAGGAATCATTGATCTTCACCTTCCCGATCGGCGAGCCAATGCTGATGACGCCCATCCCGTTGGCCTGCAGCTTGGTCTTGATCTCATTCCGCTGCCCTTTATCGAAGTCCAGGACGTTTTTTCCAAAAACCCCGCGAAGTTCAAAGTGCGTGACGCCATTCTGTTTGCACGTGGCGATCTGCTCATCCAGATCCGGCGAAATCTCATCAGCAAACCCGGCCAGCTTCAGCATGCGACTCCTTTGTGATCTATTACGGTCCCAAATCGTCAGCGCTCAGGCGAATGACGTCAAGGGACGATTCGAATTCGCCGGTGCTAATTTTGACACTCTTTCCAACCATTCCTACACTTCCCCTTTCTTTTCCCGGAGCAATGTCGGCGATGCACATGGACGACGCGATTCATAAAGCCTCCGCCCTGGTCGAGGCGCTTTCCTATATCCAGCGATTCCACAACAAAGTGGTCGTGGTGAAGGTCGGCGGTTCGATCATGGACGACCAGCAGGCGCTCACAAACCTGCTCACCGACATCGTCTTCATGAACTACGTCGGCATGCAGCCGATCCTCATCCACGGCGGTGGCAAAGCCATCAACGAGGCAATGGCCAAGGCAGGCCTCGAGCCGCAAATGGTGATGGGCCGCCGCTACACTGACGAACGCACGCTTGCCATCGCCGAGCATGTGCTCTGCAACCAGATCAACAAGTTCATCGTTAACTTCATCCAGACGCAGGGCTGCGAAGCGATGGGCCTTCATTCGCTGACAAGCAACGTGCTTTTTGCCGAAAAAACCTATCTCCAGGGCCCCGATGGCCGACGGATCGATCTGGGCTTTGTAGGTGAAGTAAAATCTGTCAACGCGCGGCTCCTGCAACTGCTCGTGCAGGCCGACTCCATCCCCTGCATCGCCACCATCGCCCGCGACGCCGCCGGCCAGCGGCTGAACGTCAACGCCGACACCGCCGCCGGAGCGGTCGCCGCCGCGATGAAGGCTGACAAATTCGTCGTCGTCTCCGATACCCACGGCATCCGCAGCGACCCCAAAGACCCCGAAAGCCTCGTCAAACATCTGACCGTCAGTCAGATTGAAGACATGGTCAAAAGCGGCGCCATCGGTAGCGGAATGCTCCCCAAGGTGGAAGCCTGCGTTCAGGCGATTCAGGCCGGCGTCGCCAAGACGCACATCATTGATGGCCGCATCCCCCACGCGCTGCTGCTGGAGATTTACACCGAAGCCGGAATCGGAACCGAAATTGTTTTGTAAGCACCCATCGCACAACATGAAGCACTTCATCTCACTTGCCGAATGCACGTCCGCAGAGCTTCGCCATCTGCTCGATGTCGCCGCGCGCCTGAAGAAGCAGCTTAAAACAACCGGAAAGAACGACCCGATCCTCGCCAACAAAACGCTGGCGATGATCTTCGAAAAACCCAGCCTTCGAACCCGTGTGAGCTTTGGCGTCGCTATGACCCAGCTCGGGGGCAACGGCTTGCTCCTTCGCGGCGACGAGGTCGGCCTTGATGTCCGCGAACCGGTCCAGGACATCGCCCGTGTCCTCTCCGGCATGTGTGACGGCATTATGGCCAGAACCTTCGAGCACGAAAAAATGCTCAAGCTTGCCAAATGGTCCACTGTCCCCGTCATCAACGGCCTGACCGATTACAGCCACCCCTGCCAGGCGATGGCCGACCTGATGACTCTCGAAGAAAAGCTCGGCAGTCTCCCCGGCCGCACCATGGCCTTCATCGGCGACGGCAACAACGTCGCCCGCTCCCTCTCCGTCGCCTGCGGCAAGTTTGGCATGAAATTCATCCTCGCCGCCCCCAGCGGCTACGAGCTCCCGCGCGATGATCTCGACCGCATCATGGCCCAGGTCCCGGAGATGGAATTCATGACGACCCAGGACCCCTTCGAGGCAGTGCGCGAAGCGGATGCCATCGTCACCGATACCTGGGTCAGCATGGGCCAGGAAGCCGAAAAGGCCCGGCGGCTGAACGATTTCGCCAACTACCGCGTCGACGCCAGGCTGCTGCAGGCCGCCCCGCCTCACGCAGTCGTCCTGCATTGTCTCCCGGCGTATCGAGGCCTCGAAATCAGCGAGGACGTCTTCGAAGGCCCCCGTTCGCTTGTCTTTGCCGAGGCCGAGAATCGCCTGCATTTCCAAAAGGGATTGCTCGCCGTGTTGCTCGGCGGGATGTGAAACCTCATCGGCTCAGGACGCCGCTTTTCGCAGCGTCACCCTTCGTTCCGGTGTGAACGCCGAAACGATCGAGTTCGCGACCGTCTCCAGATGAATCCCCCGCGAAGCCTTCAGCAGCACCAGGTCTCCTTTGCGAAGCCATCGCGGCGCGATCGCCGCACAATCTTTGGCGTTGGCAAAGTGAACGACCTTTGATTTATTCATGCCCGCCGCCTCGGCGGCGTCCGCCATCAGCGCGGATTTCGCTCCCACGCAATAAAGCAGATCCAGCTTGCACGTCGCCGCAAACTCACCGATCTCGCGATGATACCGATCCGCCGCCAGCCCCAGCTCGCGCATGTCTCCGAGGATCGCCATTCGGCGTCCTTTCACTTCCAGGTCCCGCACGGTCTCCAGCGCCGCCCGCATCGAATTCGGATTCGCGTTATAGGCGTCATTCAGAACCGAAATCTTCCCCACCTTCTGCAACTGCAGCCGCCATTCCGGACCCGTCGAGTGCGCAAGGCTCTCGTAAACCAATTCTTCACTTACCCCCATGCGCCGCGCCACTGCGATCGCCGCCAGCGCGTTCGCCGCCGTATGCCGCCCCAGCATCGGCACAAAAACACTCTGGCGGCTCTTGTTCAGCTTGAATTCCACGCCCCGTTCGCTGCACTGAATATCATGCGCAAAAAGATCGTTGCTCTCCTTAAACCCAAACGTGACCCGCTTCCCCGGATACTGCGATACCGCATCGAGCAATTCCGGATCATCGCCATTCACCACGAGCAATCCCCTCGGATTCAGTCCCGCGACAACCGTCGCGTTCTCTCGCCGAACCCCCATCAGATCGTCCAGAAATTCCAGATGCTCCGCGCCCACATTCGTGATTACGGCAATGTCCGGCTCGGCCATCGTCGTGAGCTTCAGAATCTCTCCATGATGGTTCGTCCCCATCTCCAGCACCAGATAATCTTGGTTCGGATCGGCCGGGAAAATGGTCAGCGGGACGCCAACATCATTATTAAAACTCTTCGGCGAGATTGACCCCCGCAGCTTGCCGCTCAGCGCCGAATCAATCAGATGCTTCGTGCTCGTTTTCCCATTGCTGCCGGCGACGCCGATCACCTTCGAACTCATCTGCCGCCGAACATACGTCGCCAGCTTCCCCATCGCTGCCCGCGTGTCGGCCACCTGGATCAGCGTGATATTCGGCGGCGCATTTTTTGGAACATCCTGCACGATCGCCGCCACCGCGCCGCCATGCGCCGCCTCGGGAAGAAAACCATGTCCATCAAAATTGTCCCCCTTGATCGCGATAAACAGCGACGAATATTCCATCCGCCGCGTATCAGTGCAGACTGCCACAATGGGCAGGCCGGTCGGCTGAGAACTCAGCAACCGGCCGCCCACGGCCTGACGAATTTCCTGCACTGTAAGAGGCCTCATTGTCTCATTGAAATAAGTGCAAAGCGCAAAGCGCAGAACGCAAAACAAATGCAGAACAGCCGGCCACATTTCCGGTTTTCGATCTGTGCTCTTCGCTCATCGTTCTGCGATCGATTTTCACGCCGCCACCGACCTGCCCGCCAATATGCGCGTACACTCTTCCACATCATCAAAGTGATGCTTCGTCGTCCCGATGATCTGATAATTCTCATGCCCCTTGCCGGCGATCAGCACCACGTCATTCGGCTCGGCGTCCGCCAGCACTCGTTCAATCGCCCGGCGGCGGTCGATCTCCACATGAATCGCCCGGAACTTTTCCGAACTGAAACCCGTGCAGATTTCATTCAGGATTTCTTCCGCATTTTCCGTCCGCGGGTTGTCGCTGGTGACATAAATCGCATCAGCAAGCCGCTCCGCAGTGCGCGCCATCCGCGGCCGCTTGGTCCGGTCACGATCTCCACCGCATCCAAACAAAACCCGCAGCCGCCCGCGCGTCAGCGGACGCAGCGCCGTCAGCACATTCTCCAGCGCATCATCCGTATGGGCATAATCAACCAGCACGGCGAAGGGCTGCCCCGATCGAACCGACTGCAAGCGCCCGGCGCCCCCGTTGCATCTCGAAGTCCTGCCGCCAGTTGATGCACCG
Organism: uncultured Phycisphaerales bacterium; assembly: GCA_963704405.1. Lineage (GTDB taxonomy): Bacteria > Planctomycetota > Phycisphaerae > Tepidisphaerales > Tepidisphaeraceae > MFD01213-c1. The sequence continues at coordinate 4,466,768 of OY969903.1, read as the reverse complement.
ATAACCCGCATGCCTCCCCCATCAGCGCCGCGGCGGCCAGCGCATTCTCAATATTGTGCTTCCCGATCAACTGCAGATTCATTTCCGCCCGTCCGTCCGGCGTGTGAAGAATGAAATGCGTCCCCGCCGCCGTGATCGCGACGTCCCGCGCCCGGTAGTCCGCCGTCTTGCCAAATCCATATCGAATTATCCGCCCCTGGCAATCGCGAACCATCCGCGGTGTCCACTTATCTTCCGCATTTACCACCGCAACCCCGTGGCTCGGCAGCATCTCAAACAGCCGCGCCTTGGCGGCGGCGTATTCATCCATCGTCTTGTGATAATCCAGATGATCGCCCGTCAGATTCGTAAACGCCGCCCCCGCATACTGCACGCCCGCCACCCGACCTTGATCCAGTGAATGGCTGCTCGTCTCAATCGCACATGCGCGGCAGCCCTTGTCGCGCATCGTCGCCATCAGCTGCGCCACCTCAACAGCGCTCGGCGTCGTCATCGTCGATTCACGCCGGCTCTTGCCGTCATCAATCTCAACCGTGCCGATCATCCCGCACCGCTGCTTGAACTTGTTCAGCACGTGGCGGATCAGGTACGCAGTCGTCGTTTTTCCGTTCGTCCCCGTGATCCCCAGCACCCGCATCTTTTCCGTCGGGTTGCCATAAAAGGCATGTGCCAGAATCGAAGCCGCCGCCGCTGGATCGGGCACAACCGCCTGCGGCAACGGTGATCGCGCAGCCTTGGCCGCCGTAACCACCGCAATCGCACCGCGCGCCTTGGCGTCAGCGATAAATCGTGCGCCGTCTGTCTTGGTTCCCCCCGCGCGACAAACAGGTTCCCCGGCTGAACCAGCCGGGAGTCTTCCTGCACGCCCGTCACCTCGACATCAGGGATCGAGCCTAGCGCAATAGGAGGATGAATTTGACGAAGAAGTTCGTGGAGGAGCAGCATCGGGACTTCCTTTTCCCAAGTGCCAATATTTTGGCCGGAGGCGTTGGATCGCAGGCATCGCCGCAACCACCTTGTTGCGACAGGCCAAACCTAACACACGCATCGGCGCGAATCAACGCATGGGTTGAGAAGATCACGTTTTTAAGCCACATAATCCGCAACACCCCAGCCTTACCCCAAAAGCGGCGGGGGGCAAAGATCATCCAACCTGCGAAGTAATGACGCCCCCTCTATCGACCGATAAGTCCGATATATGGGCCGCTCGCTGCGAATCCTGTATGTCACCAATCGCGTCCCCGGAAACATGAACCGTGGCGACACCCAGCGCGCAACCATCCTGTACCGGGCTCTGGCAGCGGCGGGGCACGTCGAGACCGTTCTCTTGGCCGACCCTGCCATCTTCCATCCTGATCGTTCCCCAACCCTTCGCAATGACTTTGGTGTCATCGACTGCCATCGCCTCCCTCAGCCCGGTGAGTATGGCCCCTGGCGATGGTTCCGTTCCCTCCGACCCGGCCTGATTGACCGCCTCGCCCATAACCTCGGTGACCCCGCCGTGACATATAATCTTCACGCCGAGTTGGCCGATATCCTTCACCGGCACATCCAGCAAGGCGGTTATGACTTGGTCGTCAGCCGCTATCTTCAACCCACCGCCGCCGCTGGCCTTTTGGATCATCGCCCCCTGCTCCTCGATCTCGATGACATCGACATGGTCTCGGTCCATTCAAGAATGCACAGGCCTGAGGTCGGCCGATTGCAACAATATTTCCTCCAGCGAAAATTCGACGCCATCCAGCGTACCGTTCCCCCGCTTCTGGGGCGCTGGTCCCTCGGCTGGGTCTGCTGCCCGGAAGACGAGCAAATCATCCAATCCGCCTGCATGTCCGAAGGCCGCCCCGTTCCCCGGCTCAGCCTGCTGCCGAACATTCCAAACGTCTCCTCCACCACGCCATTCGTGCCGCCGCCCGGCGACAAAGTCGTTATCTCCGTCGGAACGCTTTGGTTTCGCCCCAACTACGAAGGCGTCGACTGGTTCGTTCGAAGCGTCTGGCCCGCCATCCGCCGCGCCCATCCCCTGGCAAACTATCGAATCATCGGCCGCGGCGCACCAGAGCGCCTCGGCGCCGCATGGGCCGCCGTTCCCGGCGTAACCGTCGTCGGCTTTGCTGAAGACCTTCAATCCGAATATGCCCGCTGCGATCTCGCCGTCGCCCCCGTCTTCGACGGCGCGGGTACTAAAATCAAAGTCCTCGAAGCCCTCGCCTTCGGCCGCGTCTGCGCCGTCTCCACCCACGCCCACCGCGGCTACGAATCCACCTTCCGCGACGGCCAGGAAGTCATCGTCTCCGACGATCCCGCCATAATGGCCACCGCCTGCGCCGACATCCTCTCCAATCCCGCCCAATCCGCCCAGCGCGGCGAATCCGCCCGCCGCAAAATCGAACGCGAATTCAGCTTCTCCCGCTTCAGCCAAATCGTGCGGGCCTCCATCCAAGCCGTCCTCGCCAGCTCACCCACCCGCCTGCGCCCCGCTGCCTGAGCATCGAACAAAATCGACACTCTGCCCGTCCAGTTACGAATTACGCGTTACCAGTTGCGCATCGCTCCCTCCCATTTCCACCGCACCCCACAATCCCCTCCATTATGGGCCGCCCAATTAACACTTCCTTGCAAACTCCCTCTCAAATCCCACCGATAAGAACAAAGGCTTCGAGGTACGAAGCCAACGTGGGTTCGCACTTAAAGGAGGTCGTTGTGAAGGGTATCCCGATCGGACAGTTGCTGGTGGAACAGGGCGCGCTGACTCAGCGTCAGGTTGACCACATTCTCAGGGTGCAGAAGGAATCGCACCGCCCCTTCGGCGATCTCGCGGAACGCCTGTTCGGCATCAATCCCAAGGCCGTCGAAGATGCCTGGGTCGAGCAGTACACCCGTACCGTCGGCCTGGTCGATCTCGATGAACAGCGGATCGATCAGGATTGCCTGCGGCTCCTGAATCGCCGCCAGGCCTGGCAGTTTCATACCCTGCCGATGCACCGCGAAGACGAGAACCTGAACGTCGCCACCAGCCCCGAGAATCTGGTCCGCGCCGTCAACTTCGCCACCCGCAAGCTGGACGAGCCCATCTGCTTTGTCCTGGCCGAGCGGGAGCAGCTTCGCGATTTCCTCATGAAGCACTATCCCGTCCCGCAGCACATCGCCGAATACGCTGCCAAGCTGTAATCCGAAATTAAAACCAGAGACAGGCCCCGGAATTCATCCGGGGCTTTTTTTATGGCTCAATCCGAGCCATCCCCCGCCCCGGCGTCAGCACCTGCGACCGTTCATCGCGAAACACGCACGTCCATCCCAATTCCGTCAGCGTGCTCGCGAAGCGGCTTTTCTCTAATGGCAAAATCGCGGCATCGGCGCTGATCGTCGACAAAAACCGCTCCCGGTCGGCGGCCGATCCAAGATACGTGTCCCGCCAGAGCTGCACCGGATAAACCTGCGTGCGCCCATCCAGCAGAATCTGATCGTGCCCCTCAAGGCTCCACGCCAGATATCCACCCCACGAAAACTCATTGATGATCTTTCCCGTGCCCCGCGGGATGCTGTTCCGTACATAGTCCGCCGCCGCGCACGGATATCCCGGCGCGTCAGGTCCGTGCCGATTTAACCAACTCGCCAGCGATTGATCCTGGCTCGGAAAAGCCGACGCCACGCGATAAATGCCAGCTACCAGAACAATGAGCAGCGCTCCGCAAACCGCTGGCTTGCCTAACAGCCGATCTTTCATCTCCGGAAAAGTCGTCGCCAAAACAGGACACCCCACCAGCGCAAACACCGGCGCAAATCGCCCCAGCTTCAGCAGCAGCAGGAATCCTCCAAGCAGGCAGGTCATTTCCGCCAGCCGCAGACGAGCGCGGTTACGCATCGCACAAATAAGAATCACCCCGACAACAACCGCCGACGCCATGCCCAGCGGCCCCCGCGCAAATGATTGCATCTCGGTAATGACAGGCCCGCTGACCATCTGGTCTTTGGCGCCATAAAACAGCGCCGTGCGAATCATCCCTGGCAACATCGGCGTACACAAAAACGCAACCACCGTCGCAACCAGCATCACCGCATAGCGCCCGGCACTCTTCGACTTTTCAGGATCGCGTTCGATCAACGCTCCGATCGTCAGCACCGAAATCGCAAGCGGCACAAAAAACGCAAAGAGATGAACATTCGTAAGCAGCACGGTCAAAGGAATAATCACCCAGACCGCCCGTGACCGCTCATTCAACCGCCGATCCCGAAGAATCAACCACGCACAGGCGGCCAAAATAACAAACGCCGCTGTCACCGGCCGAAAGCTCAGATACGCCAGCGAAAGAAACATCCCTGCCGCCGTCGCCACTGCTGCTGCCACATAACTCCGCGACCCTTCCTCCTGAATCTCAACACAGGCCAGCGATAGAAAAACCACCATTCCCGCCTGCATCAGTGCTTGCGCTGCAACCGCCGCCCTGTATCCGCCGCAGTCCCAAATCGCTTTCATCCCCAACTCAGCCAGCCAGGAGTAAGGCGTCCACGCCGTTTTAGAGGACGCATAAGAAAGCTGATCCACAAGGGGCCCAATCCCCTCCCGCTGCAACTGCTCGGCCACACGTAAATGCCAGAAGCAATCGGGATCCAGCGTGTCGTAAAGAATAGCCTTCCCCGCCGCCGCCAGCGCGATCAAGCCAATCAATAGAAAAAACCCCACCGGCACGCGCGCAGCACGGTGCTCAAAGCATTGCGACATAACCCCCTTGTCGGCATTTCCCTGCCTTGCTCGATAATCCGCCTCATCTCCTATGCCAGGCACGCTTAAACAAAATTCACACGCAGATACAGAATGTGCAAAGCTGCCCGCCAGTGGTGCGTGTAACAAGATTCCAGCCGCTAATCAGGTTCGTGAGCGTCGGATCCAGCCGCAGCCTGTTGGCGAGCGGCATCGCTACCGTATCCGCCGTCGTTGCCTGAAGTTATGGTTGGGACGCAGGCGGCGGAGGGGCTATATCTGTTTTTCCACGCAATTCGGCGAAAAGCCGCTACGCATTCCCGTTAGCTGAAGCATGACACTGCCTGTGGGGTTGGTCATTTGCTGGGCGCTATCAGCGCCGCCATCCGCCCGGTGACGCCGTTCTCGCGTCGATGGGAGAAGAATTCATCGGCATCGCGATATGTGCATCGGTCAGTGTGGTCAATGCGGTCTTCCGGGATGCCCGCGTCACGGAGCTGAATTCTGCAGGCGAGCGACAGGTCGATACGCCCCTTCCAACCATCCCGCCGTTCGAACGGGCCGCGGGCGCCAAAAGCTCGTTCAAATTCCGCAACGACTTCCTCCCCCACTTCAAACGCCTCCCTTCCGATGCACGGTCCGACCGCGGCCAGCAATCCATCCGCCATCAATCCCGAAGCAAGTTCTTTCATACGCTCAATCGCTGCGGGTATCACTCCCGCCATCACCCCGCGCCATCCTGCATGAATGGCGGCTACCGTTCTCCCCCGCTGATCTGTCAGCAATACCGGGACACAATCCGCCACCCGAATCGCCAGCACATGATCCGCAACCGTCGTCACCAGCCCGTCTGCTTTCACCCCATTCTCAAAATCCGGTTTCTCCGCGATGACAACATCCCCGCCATGCACCTGGTGTACCCAGCATCGCTGCGACTGGGCGCAGGCAATCGCGGCCTGAAGCCGCTGATAATTATGCTGAATCCGTTCATCGTCATCCTGTCGTGCGCAGCCGCTGGGATTTCCAAGATTGAGCGAATCAAAGGGTGAAGGGCTGATACCGCCTTGCCGCGTGCTGAAGGCATGGCGAACCCCGGCGGCCTCCAGCAGAGGCGATATGTAAAAACCAACACCCGAAGCCGACGTCCGCCGTTGCAGCATTATCCGGGGTTTATACCGGCCCGCCTCCCATTTTTCCTGTTGATGTCCGGAACAGTCGAATTGCTGCCGTGGACGAGATATTGCGGTACACTGATGGTCAGGAGGCTCCATGCCAAGTCGCCCGCGCAAGGTTGCGGTGTTCCCCGGACAGTTCGATCCCATCACCAATGGCCACCTGGACGTCATTCGGCGGGGGGTATCGCTCTTTGATGAATTGATCGTCGCCGTCGGAATAAACCCCGAAAAGCGGGAATTTTTCACCGTCGACGAACGCGTCGAGATGATCCAGAGCCTCGTCAAAGGCGCCGGAAGCGTCACTGTTGAAAAGTACCAGGGCCTGACCGTCGACTTTGTCCGTGCCGCCAAGGCGACTGCCATCCTCCGCGGCATCCGTGACGTCTCCGACCTCCGCTACGAATTTCAACTCGCAATGGCCAACCGCGCGGTAGGGGGGGTGGAAACCGTATTCATTATGACCGGTGACCAGTTTGCGCTAACCAGCAGCAGCCTCATTCGGCAGGTGGTTTCGCTCGGCGGGGATGTCCGCCTTCTTAGCAGCCTTTTGCCACCCGTCGTTATCCATCGCCTGCTTGAAAAACAGCGGCGGGGGAGCCTGGCGATCTCTACAACACCCGATGCTCCCGCTACTTAAAACCGACCGAAATATTTGATTGGGCTCGATATGTCAAAATGGTTAAGAATGCATGTTGATAACGCGCATTTTCCTTGACGGCTTGTTGAGCTTTCTGCTAATCTGGCTGGCGATCATCTGTCTGGCGGAGCGAAATCCATGTTCGGCACCCAGGATAAATTTCCTGTCAGCAGCCCTGTCGGCGAAGATATAAACGTTCCGGAATTTTCTTTTAAACCTTAAAAAATGGTACATCGGCGGTGTTCGCCGATGACATTCCCCTGTCGTGGCAAGAGGCCGAGGCGAGCGATTGAATTTCCAGCTTTTCGTCGAAAGGCTGAACGGCAATCATCTCTATCATCCGATCCGTCGATCACTCGGTTTGCCTCCTGTTGCGACGCCTCATGAAAGGAGCTTCATCATGAAGCGTCTTCATCGTTCCAAGGGTTTCACATTGGTGGAACTTCTGGTCGTCATCGGCATCATCGCGTTGCTGATCTCGATCCTCCTCCCGTCGCTGAATCGCGCCCGCGAAACAGCCAACCGCGTCAAGTGCGCCAGCAACCTGCGCCAGATTGGCCAGGCCATCTTGCTGTACGCCAACGAGAACAAGGGCGCCTATCCCCGCGCCATCATGGACACCACTGGCAATCCCAAGCCGACGTGGGCTTCGTACACCACTGCTGCCAGCACCTATGACCCCTTTGTCGATTCGACAAAGTACACGGCCAATGATGTCAGCGCTGCGATTTTCCTTCTGCTTCGCACCGAGGACATCACACCGGAAGTGTTCGTGTGCCCCAGCAGCAACGCTGAGAAATTCGATTTCGGTGGTGGTGCCAATACCGCTCAGAACTGGCTCACTTGGGGAGCTGGATCTGCAACGTTTGCCACGAACAAGGCACAGATGCTGAAGAACCTCAGCTATAGCTACGAAAACCCCTATCCGAGCACGGCTGCCGTCGGCAACGGTTGGAAGCTCAATACTTCCGTCTCTGCGGATTATGCTGTCGCTTCGGATATCAATCCGGGAACATCCGTTCCCAACGGTACCTTCAACGTTGAAACGGTTACGACCAACGCCCCCGCCAGTCAGATGCGCCAGGGCAATAGCGCCAATCACGAGCAGGACGGTCAGAACGTCCTGTACGGTGACGGTCACGTCGAGTTCCAGAACAACATCTTCTGCGGCACTCAGCGCGACAATATCTTCACCGGTCGTAATGGCATTGCGACAAACAGCGCAAGCACGAATCCCTTCACCAGCGGCCCAGCCGGTGGTTCCCAGATCAATACCACGACTGCGTCCCCTTACGACAGCACGGACAGCATCCTGCTTCCGAACGACGATTGAGCCCCAAGCTCACCCGTCTTTAAGGTCTGTCTGATCTTTGGCCAGGGCCCGCTTCACCGCGGGCCCTGGCTTTTTTATTAGCCAAGTTCCCGCTGTCGTCGTATGCTCGGCGGCGCATGGAACAAGTCCTACCACCCGAAACAGAGCGTGGAGGCGGCTTCGAATCGCCGCGCGTCCGTCAATTCACCATTTTTCTCGAAAACAAGGTCGGCCGCCTGCAGATGCTCGTCCGCTCCCTGGAACAAGGCGTCGGAAAAATTGTAGCTCTGTCGATCGAGGAGTCCGGCGACGCCGCCCTGGTTCGCCTGATCTGCGCTGAACCCGACTTCGGCCGGGAACTGCTTCAAACGGCAGGCTTTGCATTCTGTGAATCCGAACTCCTGGCAGTTGAGCTGTCAAAAACCAACCGCCAGCCCCTGCTCGCGGTCTGCTCCGCCCTGTTAGCTGCTGAAATCAATATCCACTACGCGTATCCTCTGCTTTCCCGCCCTCATGGCCCCACCATCGCACTTTATGTTGACGACATTACGCTCGCCGCGCAACTGCTCATTAAAAAGGGATTTAATCTCGTCAGCCAGGCCGATTTGGGCAAATAGCCCATCCTTTTCCCACCTTTCTGCGGCGGTGGAGAAAAGCTTCCCGGATACCCGATATTCACATCAGAAGGATGCCCACGGGGCATGCTCTCGCTTGGCGCCGGAGATATCTGTGTTCCCAACCGAACCTCACTCGCCTCGTCGCGCCGAGCAATCCAGCCAGGCATCCCCGCAACCCCGCCGGTTTGCGATTCACGGGTTGGCGCTTGAAGTCCGATGCCAGGTGCCGCAAATCGGTCCGGAACTTGAACACCTGCTCCGTCCATTTGCCGTCACGGAGTGGCCGGACGGTTTCAACCCCATCACTGGCTCCATCCAGCCATTCGACATCAACACCATCCAGCGTCATCTCTCGCCGTCCGCCGCGCCCTGCGCATCGGCGACGCGCGAGTTAATGGAACTGTACCAGGATGGCGAACGATTCTGGCTCGTCGACGACCGCTGGGGCATGGCTGAGATGAACATCCTGAAAGGACAATGGCGGAGCTGGGTGCTCCCCGATCCTTCCGCCGACACGCTCCGATGTGCCGAGATGTCCGTCCTCTGGCCGCTCGCGCAATTGCTCCGCGCCAAAGGACTGCATCTGCTCCCGGCGGCGTCAATCTCCAGAGGCGGCTGGAGCGCACTGCTGATCTCCCCTTTCAACATCGAACCGGAGCTCACCTTACTCGCACGTAACGGATATCGCATGATCGGTCAGCGCTGGACTGCGCTTCGCGAAGAAGACGGACGAATTGCAATGCTCCACCTCCCCGGCAGCGTCGAGCGCGTTGCAGCGCCGCGGCTCCGCAATGCGGTGTCCGCATCAGCAATTTATAACAATACAATTCCTCAAGCTGGAAGCGTGACCCCTGGCGATTCCTCAAACCAAATCACCAACCGGCTCGACCTCACCGCCGAAGTTCTGGGTTCACAGCTGAACCACGCCTTTTGCGATGCCGTCTTCATCGTCGAACCCGGACGCCGGCCCGCCGCTCATGTTCACGACCTTGGCCACTCAGCGGCCATGAATGTTCTTCGCCGATCCTGGCCCATCGTTGATTTGATGCCGCGCCGCCGCAGTCACCAGTTATCACCCCGGCTGGCTAATCATTGCCGATGCGCACAACTTCAACTGTCGCGAAATCCCGGCGATCTTCTCCGCCTTCTCGACACCTTCCGCCAGGGACCGCAAATAACACCCGCCGAATCGCGCTCTACTTCGTCTGTTGCCCTGAGCCTGTATCTGAAGAACTCGGCGCAGCGGCGTCCGCTGGCAGTGTGATCGTCAATTCATCCTGCCCTTTCTCCAATCGCAATCCGCCCAGTTCCGGCGTCCATCGCAGGTGATCGACGACGGCATGATATTCTTTCGCTGACGCAAACCGCTCCCGCCGAACGATCTTGTTCGCCTGCTGAACCTTTTCCCAACCGCCATGCTGGTTCTTGAAGTACCACAGCTCAATATGCCAGATGATTTCTCCGCCGCTGTCCGAATGAAACGCTTTATCTCGAACCAATTGGACGAGCGCGACCGCGCTGGTGATCGCCGCGCAGCAGCACAATATCGTTGTGGTTGTAGAACGAAAGCACTTCTTTAACGATCGCCGAGATCTGCTGCCGGTCATCATCGCTGATGTCGCCTGCATCATCTTTAGGCGGTTCCATGCTGTGCCAGTGTGTATCGATCCCCTGCCGGATTGTGCCGTCCCGCTGCGTCAACTTTACATCGTAACTCGTCTCTGCCTGTATGCCTGAAAAGCGAATCGCGCACACATCGCCTGCCGCTTGAACCTCGCCAGCAATCGTGTCGCTCTTGATCCTTGATGCGGCGGCTTCCGCATTCATCACCTGAAATGCCGCCGGCACATTTACCAGAATCGCACCGGCGTTGGCCGCGCAATTCCATAGAACAATCAACATAAAAACGCCAATCACTCCAAGGCAATTTACCCATCTGCCTGCACTCATTTTTGTGATCGACAATATGCTGTCCATTACCGCTCCTTATAAAAACGGAACAACCCTCCAGAGCTGCAAAACTTACATTGAAAAATTACAGTTCCAGCTTGGCTGATCGGTACGAGGGTTCGTATTATCCCGAGCGGGCACGACCGGAACCCCCAAAAAGTCTGGCCGCTTCTGCGCCGGCAACTTTCCTGAAATTATATTCCACAATCAACCCAATGATCCGGCAAGATTTGCCAGCAACCCCCCGATCGTCATCTGCAGCATCGGATGAACCACGTCCACCGCAATCTCCGCCAGCGGCTTCAAAACAAACAGGCGCTCATGCATCAGCGGATGTGGCACCACCAGTTCCTGGCTGCTGATGATCTGCTGCCCATACAACAGCAGGTCCAGATCGATGGGCCGCGGCTCCCATTTCGTCCGCCTTACCCGCCCCAGGTTTCGCTCCACTTGAAGCAGCCGATGCAAAAGTGCATGCGAACCTAATGTCGTCTCCAGTTTTGCCGCGCCATTCAAAAACCCCGGCGAATCCGCCGGCCCACCAACGGCGTCATTCTCCATCAATGACGACAACGCGATCACACGCGTCCCCTCCCCCAGATTCAATTGCTCCAGCGCTGCCGCAATGTTCGCCGATCGGTCACCCATATTGGATCCGACAGCAATATAGGCGGTAATGGGCGTGTGAGGCTGCACGCGCCAAAGATGTTAACGCCAATAGAGCGCGATAGCACGAGAGGCTCCGATTGCATCCAATTGAGTTTGGCGTTCGGTCTTTTCAGCGAGCGATCACTGCCGCTATGTGTGGGGGGCTGTCGTCGTTTGTCAGTTCCCATTCAATGGATTCGTCTGCGGGACCGTCGGCCGAGCCGCCGCCATTTCTCCGCGCCTTGGCGATACTCTCTTCCAACCCCGGATAATTCGTATTCAGTCCTCGAACAATTTCCCACTCTTTGATCGCCTCTCCCGGCTGTCCCACTGAATCCAGTGCAACCCCCAGATTAAAAATCGCATCCGCATCCTTCGGATTCAGCAATATCGCGCGGCGATAAAAAGTAATCGCCCCATCCAAATGCCCAAGCTGCGCCTCCGCCAACCCCAGCCCCAGATAAGCAGCTTCAAAATCCCCGCGGCTCCGCACCGCCGCCTGCAAATGCGCCAGCGCGGCCTCCGCATGACCGTCATTCAACAACATCGCCCCAAGATCATATTGCGCTTCGGCAAATGCCGGCCGAATCTCTACCGCCCGCTCAAGATTCGCCCTGGCTTCCTCCCCATGTCCCATGTCATCCAGCGCTGAAGCCAACCCATACAATGAATCCGCATCCGCCGGATCCATTGAAATCCCCCAGTGGTAAATATCACATGCCGCGTCCAGTCGTTTCAATTTCCGAAGCGCATTCCCCCAGTTGCAGAAAACACCTTTAATATGCGGATTGATTTGAACCGCCTTCTCATACTGCGGCAGCGCCTCCTCATCCCGGTCAAACTGATCCAGCGCATTGGCATAATCAAAAAATGCCTCCGCATTTGTGGGATTCATCGCAATCAGCTTCTCATAACAGTTGATCGCCTGCTGCATATGCTGAAGCCGCGCATGAGCCATCCCCATCGCCAGCCACACATCAGCGTCTTCATCATTTTCCCTCAGCGCCGCCTCTAAATGCGGCAGCGCCTCCGCCGCCCGGTCCTGATGCATCAGAATGACCGCAAGCCCCAGATGGGCATGCGGATACTCCGGCGCCATCGCGAGCACTTGCTGATACTGCGCCTCCGCCTCATCTGCACGTCCCAGGCGATCCAAAATCACTCCGAGCTTATAGCGTCCATCACAATAGCTCGGCTTAATTTCCACCGCCCGCCGCAAGTGCCCTCGCGCTTCCTCCAATCGGCCGGCATTCGCCAGATAGCTCCCCAGATAACTCTCGGCCAAAAAATTATCCTGCGTCACCGCCAATGCATGCTCATACAACGACCGCTGATCCTGCCAGATTCCAAGCTGGTTCCATGTCAGCCCCGCGCACGCCATCAAGACTAGAATCGCACAGCTCCACATTCCCTTCTTCCACGAAGCCGGCAATAAATCCCGAACGCTCCAAAGCATCGCCAATTCCACCCCCAGCATGGGCAGGTAGGTATACCGATCCGCCATCCCCTGCATTCCCACCTTCACGATGCCAATGACCGGAACCAGCATCCCTGAAAACCAAAGCCACCCGATAAGAATCCAGGGCCGCCGCCGCCATTGCAGAATCGTTACCGCACTGATTAAAAAAATAAAACCAACCGCCGCCGCAACTATGCTCCATGCCCGCTGATCTGGAAACGGATAGCCCACCGCCAAACCAATTGGCCAGATCATCATCTTCAGATAAAGCACCACTGACACTGCCGCATTTGCAAACCTGCTCTGCAAACTCAGCCTGGAAACAACCGCTCCGCCAGCCTTCTGAAAATGATAAGTCGCAAAACAAGACCCTGCCGCCAAAACAAAAAACGGTAATTTTTCCAGTAGAAATCCAGTGCTGTTTGAAATCCACTCACGAAAGGATTTTCCCATCTCCGTCCGCCTCAGCGGCCAAAAATCCAGCAACACCAAAACAAACGGCAATGTCACTAACATCGCCTTAGACAACAATCCCAGCGCAAATGCGATCAACGCCAAACCATAAAATCCCCACCCGCCGCGATGCGTTCGGCGGCGATCCGCATAAACCGCATACGCCCAGATCGTAGCCAGCCCAAAAAATCCGCAAAGCAAATCTTTCCGCTCAGAAATCCAAGCCACTGATTCCACGCGCAGCGGATGCCACGCAAAGATCGCCGCACAAAACGCGCTCGTCCAGAACGCCCCCGTTAATCGCCGCAACGCTAAAAATACAAAAACCGCATTGAGGCTGTGCAGCAGGACATTGGTGGCATGGTGTCCGTGCGGCTGGTCCCCAAACAGGCGCCAATCCAGCATATGCGACAACCACGTCAACGGATGCCAGTTGGCCGCATGACCACTGATAAACGCCCGGCGCACATCCGGCCCGTTAAACCCATGCTGAATGTGGACGTTTTGAGTGACGTAATCCGGATCGTCGTAATCAAGGAAACCAAACTGAATGGATCGCCCGAACAAAACTGCTGTGCCGAGAAATAACCCCACACAAATGAGCCATGTCGGGGCAAGCCGGCGCCGCTGCCGGCGTCTGTCTGGCGATCAGCCGGATCTGTCGTCACATAAATGGTTTGGCTCATTTTCATCGATTGTAATCAATCGAGCGGTTCTTACTTAACCATCACAGGAATTTTACGGTGCTCCAAATATATCGCGCCCTCATCAATGAAAAAACGATCCACCTATACTTGTCATTGATATTCGGAAATAAAATAACTGCATTCCATACCGACAAAAAAACTATGGGGACGAGGCAAACGCCAAGTCCCCATAGTTCAGAGGCCATACGCATTTCTACATACGACCGCTCATTCCTTTCGGAGTGATTCACTATTTCTGCATGGTGCAGTTGGTCAGGATGCTGTTGCCCAGGTCATCCTTGTTCTTGTTGCTATAGCTGTGGCAGGTGGTCAGACGAATCCTGCCGGTGTTGTGGTTGGCCGCAAAGCCATGGGCGGAATCGCCGCGGGTGTTGTTGTGCGCGTTGTCGTTGGTGAAGATGTGGGCAACATTGTCGCCGCCGATGCCCATCTTCCATCCATTGCCGTTGCCGACCAGCCCATGGGCGAACCCGTTGTTATAGGATGTGCTGTTCGTAACGGTCACGGGCTGCGATGACTTTTCGCAGTCGAAGCCGTCATCCGAATTGTCGTGGGCAGTGATATGGGTGAAGACATTCCCACCCTGGGTGCCCTGCTTGCAACCAAAGCCATCGGCATTGCCACCGCTGGCCGCGGTGTCGGCATTGAACTGCGATGTGCAGTTTTCAACGAGATTGTTGAATGCACCAGAGCCAATCAACTCGATGCCGGTGTTGTTATTGTTCTGGGCAAGGCAGCCATTCACGGTGCAATGATTTCCATAGATGATGATGCCATGATTGGCGCCGGCCACGGTAAAACCCTGCAAAACGACATGACTGCTGCCGGACTTCACGTAAAAGCCATCCGATGTGTGGCTTGTGAAATTGAAGGTCGCGGTTCCCTTAACGGTCACGCCGCTCGGAACAGTGATCTTGCCACCACTGACCGTATACGTGCCCGAGACGGTGACCGTAGTACCAGACCGAGCACCCTGGATCGTCGATCGGATGTCAGCCTTGGCGGCCGTGCAGGCCAGAAGTGCCGCTGTGAACGCGATACAAGCTTTACGATAGGACATGCCTCGCTCCTGAAAAAATTGCTAATCCCTGAAGTGATTGAGTGCGAGGAAAAACTCCTCGACGATGCTCAGTGGGATTGAGTGATAAACTATAGAGAGCAGAAAAATCCCACAACGCGATGTTGGGTTGTGTTTCTAATACTTTTCGCTGCAAAAATTACACTATTGGCTGCGACTACCTTTTAAGTGGGGAGTTGTTAATAGAGGAAGGCACGCAGCAAAAATAATGGATTGAGGTTTACGAAGTGGAGCTTCTGCAAAAATGAATATCGAAGCCTTACGGTCTGAATTATGTTTCTAATACTTTTCGCTATAAAAATTACACTATTGGTCGAAACTGCTTTTGGATAGATAGACTGGTCAATAGAGGAAGACATGCATCAAAATTAACGGATTGAGGTTTACGAAGCGGACGTTCTGCCGAAAATGAAGGCGGTTAAAGAACGGGACTGGCATGACGTGCAAATTTGATTAATTCCGGAAAGGGAAAAGGATATGGCAGTTTTTAGCGCTCTATTGCTCACCTCACCGCCACCCGGCCAGGCGTCTGAAGCCGGTGGAGCTTTCGTAAAAGTAGACGGCCGCGAAACACTGCTGCGCAGCGTCGAACTCTTTCTGAATCGCGACAACATCAAGCAAATTCAGTTAGTTATCTCGCCGGATGGAATTGAAGAGGCGAAGCGAAAATTTGGAGCACACCTGGGTTTTTCCGGTGTGAAGCTCATCGCAGGCGGTCCGCGTTGGATGGATCAAATCGCCGCCGCCGGCTCCGCTATTTCCGTCGAAGCCTCCCACGTCATCATCCACGATGCGGCCCGCCCTGTAGTGCCCTATTCCGATATTGATTCCCTCATGACCGCCGCCGACAAAAACCCCGCTGTTGCCCTGGCGGTTCCCGTCCGCACAACTCTTATGGAAATGGACGAAGGCGGTGTCCCTGTCGCATTCCATCTCCCCGGAAACTACATGCACCTGCTCACGCCACAGGCGTACTCAAAAGAGAAATTCGCCGAGCTTGTCAAAACTAAAACCGAAATTCACCCCTCGCAGATGACCATAGTCAAAGGTTCATCCCTCAATATCCGCATCGGCGGTCCCGCCGACGCCGGCATGGCCAAGACCATGATCAACATGCTCCCCAAGCCTAAAATGAAAGCGCCCAGCAGCCCCTTCGAAGAAGCTCAGTGGTAATCGACTAAACGATCCCCATGCTCAAATACCTCATCCCCACGTTACTTCTCATTGTCAGTAATGCGTTTATGACCTTCGCTTGGTACGGTCATCTCAAATTCGAATCCAAACCCCTGTGGCTCATCATCATCGTCAGTTGGTTCATCGCCGGTGGCGAATACTGCTTCCAGGTCCCTGCCAACCGCTACGGTTTCCTTCACGGCCTCTCCGCCGGCACGCTCAAAGTAATGCAGGAGGCGATCACCCTGGTCATCTTCGTCATTTTTGCTCGCCTCTACCTTGGCGAGCGCCTCACCTGGAACTATTACCTTGCCTTCGCCCTCATCCTGATGGCTGTCTTTCTGGTCTTTTTCTTCAGGCAACCTGCCCCAACCCCCACACAACAGCCCACCCCCATCGCTTCAATTGCACCCAAGCCACAGGAATCAATAAAATAACCCACCCCGGAACCCCCGAAAAATCGCATCCATTTTCTTCGATCTGCACTCTGACTTCGACGAGCTCCCTTCGGGTCTGGGCCTCAGGGCAGGGCAACCGCATTCTCAGCCTCCGAGTAGTTTGAGCAAATAATCGTGATCCCAGGCGGCATTGAGGCGTCTGCCTTTGATTCCACGCTTTTTGGTCTTCTCCCGCTGCAACAGATTCAGTGCGATCCGACGCACCCGGCTGAAGTTTTCCGCGGAATGATCCTTGCGATTACGCTTCTGGTCCTCATCAAAACCCACGTCCAGCACCCAATGCAGTTTATTTTCCACCGCCCAATGACCCCGGATCGCCTGGGCCATCCGAGCCGCGTCTACGCCGCCGAGGCTGGAGATAAAGTAACGCCGCTCGGTACTCACTCCCTTGAGCGGCACATCGCGTGTGGATTGCACCACCGCCGCTGATTTTAATCCGATCCATCGCGTCCGCTGATCGGCATCCAGCCAGTCGTCCAATTGATCGGTCACCCACACTTGGCGCGTTTCGATTCGGCCATGATCCCCATCGACCGTTGTCTCAACTCCATGATGAACGCTGGCGAACTTCTCAAGAATCATCTCATCCAGATTCCGTTGCAGCGACTTGTGCAGCGTGGGCTGGTTGTCCTTTACGGCCAGCACGTAATCCCCACCGTTTTCCACGATTTTCGCGGCGATTTCCGTCTGGCATCCCATCGCGTCGATCGTGACGGTCGCTCCGCCAATGTCCAGCAGATCCAGCAGTTGAGGAATGGCGACAATTTCATTCTCCTTGCAATCCACCGCCAGTTGGCCCAGCACCGTCGCGTTCTCCGCGACAAACGCGCTAACCAAATGGGCGGCGGTGGAATGATCCCACGCATGCTGGAAGCTGCGGCGAATCCTCTTTCCGTCGATTGCCACCAGCTTCCCCTTCGATGAACCGGCCAGGGCGGCGGCCCAATCCATGAAACATCGTTCAAAAGCGTCTGGATCGAGGCGCGCGAAGACGCGCTCAAAGGTATCCTGGCTGGGAATCCCGTGCGGCAAGTCGAGAAAAGTTTCGAACCACCGCCCCTTGGCCAGACCAAAATCGACGACATCCGACCAACTGTCAGCACAACAGATGACCGCCGTCACGGCGATGATGATCATGTCCGAAAGCTTATGGCGTTTGCCGCGATTACATCGCGGATCAGGCAAAGCCGCAAAGTGCGTTTCGATCGAATTGGCCATCCATGACCTCCCGACCTCGCTCCCCGAGGCCAAAAGGCCATAGTCTAATCATTTCGCCGAGAATGCGGTTGCCCTGGGCCTCAGGGTCGAAGACAGTCGAGTCGCGCTCATCACTCTGCGCTGACCCCTGCCCGAACCGGCATCTCATCTCTCTGCCACCAGGCCGCCACTACCCCCGGCGATGGAGCCGTCTGCACCCCCAGCCAGGCCGCACAAACTGCCACGGCATGTCTCGCCTGTTCCGGGGAGTCAAAAATCTGCTCGATGCTTTTCTGATTGCGTGGGCTTCGCCACGCCTTGAGCAAGCTCCCTACCGTCAGAATGTGCATCATGTGCTGCAGCGGCAGAGCGATCTCTGCCCGCATGACCGAACTCAAAGACAGATCCAAAATGGGATTACGCGCCATTGCTGATCCACCCAAGCCCAAAAAATTACCCAATCAATCATCGCGCCGTCGGCATCCATGCCGCGCTACCGAACTGTGCCCAAATTCCCGGCAGCTCCAACGAGATGACGCACTCAGTTTAAACAACGATTCTCCTAAATCAATCGGATATCCCAAGCCAAAAAGCCAAGGCAAAATTACGCACGTCGCGGCAAAGAATGGAGTATTAACCACAAGATTTCGCAGATTTTTAAAATAGTCTCTTTTAATCTGCGAAATCTGGTGGTTGAAAACGCTTCGGGTCTTCCCTTCCCACTGACTTTTGCTCCGCAAGACGGTTTCCTTGACACACCCCCACCCCCCTCATACCTTCCGAACACGCTTTCCTGATCTAATTGAGACCTACCGCGAAAGGCTGCATTGTGTCCTCGTTTCTTGAAGGAAATACCTGTGTCGTCGGTCTGCAATGGGGCGACGAAGGCAAAGGCAAAATCGTTGACTTCATTACCGAAAAAGCCGATGTCGTCGTGCGCTACTGCGGGGGGGCCAACGCCGGTCACACCGTGCGCATCGGCAGCGAAAAATATTCCACCCATCTCCTCCCCGTCGGCATCTTCCGCCCGCATATCCTGAACATCATCGGCAACGGTGTCGTCCTCGACCCCGAGGCCCTTTTCAAAGAGATCGACGAATTCCTCGGCCGGGGCATCGCCATCAGCCCCGTCAACCTGCGCATCAGCTACAAGACCCACGTCGTCATGCCCTGGCACAAAGCTGAAGATGAATGCCGGGAAATCGCCGCCGGCGATAAAGGCATCGGCACCACCAAGCGCGGCATCGGCCCCACCTATGCCGACAAAATGCACCGCACCACCGCGATCCGGGTCGCCGACCTGCAACACGAAGGCAAACTCCGCGAGCGCGTCGAACGAATCGTTCTCGATCGCAATAAAGTTTTCCGCGCCCTTTACGATGCTCCACCGCTGGAGTGGCGAGGCATCTTCGAACAATACCGCGACTATGGCCGCCGCATGCTTCCATTCATTGACGACACCAGCCACCTCGTCATTGAAGCCTTCAAGGCAGGCAAAAAAATTGTCTTTGAAGGGGCACACGCCGTCCTGCTCGACGTCGACCACGGCACCTATCCTTACGTCACCAGCAGCAACTGCTCCGCGCTGGGCCTCTACACCGGCGCCGGCGTCCCACCGCAAACGGTCAAAAATTTCGTCGGCATCATCAAAGCCTACAGCACCCGCGTTGGCGGCGGACCCTTCCCCACCGAACAAGCCAACGCCACCGGTGAATACATCCGCGAGCGCGGCAACGAATACGGCACCACCACCCGCAGGCCGCGCCGCTGCGGTTGGTTTGACGCCATGGCTGTTCGATACAGCGTCGACCTGTGCGGCGTAACCTCCCTCGCAGTCACGCTCCTCGACGTCCTCTCCGGCCTCGATCACATCCAAATCTGCACCGGCTACCGCCTCAACGGCGCCCGCTTAGACTACTTCCGCGCCGACATGGACACCCTGGCCGAGGTGGAACCGATCTACGAAACCCTCCCCGGCTGGCGCGGCAACATCACCGGCTGCCGCAACTTTGAAGAACTTCCCCGAGAAGCCCAAACCTACGTCAAACGCCTCGAGCAACTCTGCGGCGCACCCATCAAGATGGTCAGCGTAGGACCGGAACGATCGCAGACGTTAATGCGATAAATCGCCTTCATCCGTCGCAACAGAAAGCGTTTGTGGCGGCAGATTATCGAGGAGAGGGGCGCCAATCCGCGGGCGTACAGCGGACTCCCGTCCTGAGGGAAAACGGTTGGCGCAGGTTTCTCCGATCCCACCGGTGCAATCACCAAATTGTCGAACAGCGCGGCGTGCCGCGCATTTCCTTCGCCGGCGGTGATCAAGCCTGCCATGCCGCGGTCAAATTCATCCGCTGGGGCGCTCAGCACCTCGTTGCCATCGACAAAGACCGCGAGCGTTTTTCCCTGCACGCGCAGTTTCAGATTCCGCCACTTGTTCCATTCCCACTTCCGCACCGAACCGATCGCCAGTTGCCGCTCGTGCGCTCCGCGAAGTTTCTGGCTGGCGGCATACAGTGCGACGCCGCCGTCGGGATACAGGCGAACATAATAGCCATTCGGATTTCCATCCCACCCATTGCCCGTGGCGTTCACGTGCGTCAGCAGTCCGGCCCAGCCGCCGTCGTTGAGAAAGACATCGGCGCTGACTTCGTAATCTTTCCAGGTCGCATCACCGAGGATCGTGTACGGCAGCCACTCCGGCGCCCAGCTTTGCGTTTTTTCGCTGACGACCTGCTTCAGGCAATGACCGTTGTGATCGGGCCGCTCGGCCAGTTCGAATACGCCGCAGATGTCGGCCGTGTAATGCGGGAGATAACCCCATTGCCTGGCGTCGCCGTAGTGATCGAAGTTGTCGTAGTACGGAAGAGGGAACGGTTTCTCCTCCGGCACGTCGGCGAAAGTTCCCTTTTGTTGGCCGCGGGTCGTCGACAAGGAATAAATCGCATCCGGTTCCATCGTGATCGTCAATGTGCCATTGCTCGGTGTAACGTCGGCCTGCCGGACGAACTGCTCATCATGTGTTGTCCGCCACACGCATAGCGGGCTACTCGACAATCCCGAGCCCACATTCGCCGTAATTGTCTGCGGCTCCTTCGCGCCGGCGGTCTCGGCGATCATGCTGTAGTCGCCGCCATCGGATTTTAGCGTGACGAGTGTGCCCCCATCGGCCAGTGCGGTGCAGCCACTGTCGATATATTTCCACCCAATCCTGGTGAACTGCCCGTAATGAGCATATGACCAGATCACCGGCTTCAACGTGTAATGCCCGCTCCACGGCTCCCGCGCGAACATCGCCGGCGGTTGCTCCGAGTAGGGCTCAATCGCATACGTCGATCCAACCAGATACCAGTTCACGATCTTCGTCGCTCGCTGGTAGATGTAATTGCGGTTGAACAGGTTCACCATCCCCAGGGCCACCGCGAATTCGTCCTTATACTCCCGGCCTTCGCCGTTATAGACATGTTCTTCCGTATTCCACAGCGGCTTGTTCAACCGATCCAGCGTCCTGCGAACCGAAGCCGGCTGCGGCTCGACAAACGGCATTGTGTGATTCCCGACGACATCAATCGCATCGGCCAATTCTTTGTCTGTCTCCAGTTGTGGGATCCAGCTCCACATCCGCTCATTGCCCGGATTGTCGAACCCATGCAGGCGAACACGCTGCAGCCCGTTGGCATTGAGCGTTTTTCGAAACAGCTTTGCCCAGCTCAGAACTTCACCGCGCTCGTTGCGGCAGCCGATCGCATCAAGATCAAGACCATGCTCCGATTTCAGCCCCTTGATCCACTTCACGTCATAGTCGGCCATGTCCTGCGACCAGAAATTTCCGTCGCCCACCCATCCCGGCACCCCCACGCGCAGGCATCGAGCGTGATACCGGGGTTGCGTTTTTTCGCCTCCCGCATGATCCACCATTCATAGCCGCGATAAAAATTTTCATCCGTGCGCGATCGCATATGCGTCGGCTCGGTCCCCTGGGTGGAGTTTCCATCGCTCCCGATCTCCACGTAGAGCGTCTGCATGGACGCCGCAAATTGCGGCTTAAATAAAATATCCAGAATCTGATCCCTCTGCGGCTGAGGATAGTCCTTCAGCAAAACCGAAGTAGCGCCACCACCGCTGACCGCGCCGACACCTTCAAACACCCGCACCGTCGCCTTTGCATCAAGCGTGATCGTCTGCTCCCCCTTCGCCACATGCTGTGTGGTCGCGGTAGACAATAAGAGAACGGTGATCGTCGGCAGCGATCGGGTCCAGAATGAATGTTTCATGAATGTGTCTGTGTGGTGAGGGTCGTTTCTCGCTCCGATTTGCAAACGCTTGCGCCGCGGGATAACACCATATCTAATCTCCGTCGATTCCACACGGGAGGGCTTATAGACCACTGCTCGTTGGCATGAGACAACGGTGAACATGATCCTCTGCAGTATCGCTCGACATTTATGCACATTTTGGTGTGTGTATATGGGTCGCCGATGGTTGGGGAGTTGTTGAATATGGTGAAAGGCGAAGACAAATCGCAGCCCCTTCATCTGCGATTTGTCTTCCTCTTCCTCCATCGCCATATTTAACGCCCCCCCCACTCCATCCACAACCA
This sequence comes from uncultured Phycisphaerales bacterium, assembly GCA_963704405.1. GTDB lineage: Bacteria > Planctomycetota > Phycisphaerae > Tepidisphaerales > Tepidisphaeraceae > MFD01213-c1. Next base: position 4,444,605 of record OY969903.1, on the reverse strand, counting down.
CCCCCAAATCCCAGCACTCTGATAAAATCCCTTCAAATCCTCCCCCCCTCATACGTCTAATTCAGAAAGAGCAGGAACAAGAACAAAAACAGGAGCGGGAACAGAGACGGAATCAGAACCGAAATTGGAAACATAAACCACCGCTACCGCAGAGCCCAGAACAACCCCCCCCACGAGACGACCCAAGGAGGACGCTCCCATGACCCAACAAGCCAACCCCCTCCACGAATACGCCACTCATCGCGACACTGAAGCTTTTTCCCAGATTGTCGATCAATACCAGCGTCTCATTTTCGCCACCTGCCGTAGAACCCTCCACAACCCCGGCGACGTCGAAGACGCCGTCCAGGAAACCTTCCTCCGCCTCGCCCAAAAGGCCGGTGAGCTCCATTCCAACCTCGGCGGATGGTTGCACCGCTGCGCCATCAATGTTTCCATCGACATCAATCGCCGCCGCTCCAGCCAGCGCCGTCATGAAGCTGCCGCCCGCCGCGCCGATGTTTTCGATGATCCCCAGCAAACGCTCACCGAGCTGCGCGAGCAAATCGACACGGCCATGCTGAAGCTCAGCGACGAGGACCGCGAACTGATCATTCAAAGATATTTCACCGGCCGCAAGCAAAACGATCTCGCTGCCGCTGCCGGCGTCTCTGCCAGCACCATCACCCACCGCCTCGACCATGCCATCGAATCCCTCCGCCATCACCTCAAGGGCCTGGGGTGCGGCGTACTCACCGCCGGCACCGCCGCCGTCGTCACCGGCGCTCTCACCACCGAACACGCCAGTGCCGCCGTCCCCACCAGCCTCACCGCCAATATCATGAAAATCGGCCTCAGCGGCGCGCCCGCCAGCCCACCCGTGGCGGTGCCCGCGTCGCTCACTCTCAAAGGCCTCGCCGCTGCCGCCGCGGCAATCGTCATCGGTGCAGGCGCATGGTTTTCATGGTCCCGTCTGCAATCATCACACGCGCCCGCGCCTCTCCCCGTGGTGCCCGCTGCGATCGTCGCCGCCTCGCAGCCGGCTCCACCGCCGCTTCCTATGCCTGTCGCCGGCGCTCATCGCGTCATGCTGCACCTGCAGGATCCCAAAACCAACAACCCCATGGCCGGCGCGCAGGTCGAAGTCCAGATCGGCAACAAAACCAAAACCGGCCCCGCTGCGGCCGATGGTTCATTTCCTCTCGATCTCCCCGCCAAATTCACCATGGTCCGCGCCATCTGCCGCGCCCCCGGCCGCGTCCCCACCACGATCGTTTTTGAGAACTATACCTTCAAAGGAGATCTCCTCCCAAGCTACAACGTCCCCATGGAAGCGGGCACGCGCATCGGCGGCATCGTCACCGACGACACCGGCGAACCCCTTATCAACGCCAAGGTCCAGTTTTACTCCTACATGAACGGCTCCCAGGAACTGCCTCTTCCCTATCTTTCTGATGAACGAATCCTCACCGAAGCCGATGGTTCCTGGCACTTTGACCTTGCGCCAGCCAGCTCGATCAAATCGGCATCCAGATCACTCACCCCAACTATCCAGACAATCAGGTCACCAATATTACCGCTTCCGCCGACGAACTGCACCGCGGAACCTTCACCACCCGCATGGCGAAAAAAACCGGCCGCACCCTCGACGGCATCGTCCTCGACCCCGACGGCAAGCCCCTCCGCGGCGTTCGCCTCTCCGTCGCCAATGATCGATACGAATCCAACATCCCCGTCACCAAAACCGGCCCCGATGGCACATTCCATTTCCCGGCTCGAACCGAATCATACGACACATACATCACCGCAACGATCAAAGGATTTGCTCCCCAGCAAGTGCCTCTCCCCGGCACAGAGAACGCTGCGCCCAGCGCCAATCAAAAACCAATCGAAATCCGTTTGGTCAAACCAGTCACGCTGGAAGGCGACATCGTCGATAACAAAGGCCAGCCCGTTTCCGGCGCACAAGTCGAAGTTGACAAATGGCGCAATAACCGGCGCTCAAATGGTCCGTCAAAACCAACGCGCAGGGGCATTTCATCTGGGCCGATGCGCCGTCGGATACATTTCAGATCAGTATCATGAAGAGTAAATTGAGCACCGTTTACGGGATGGAGGTCACTCCCGGCGGTGCGCCGATCAAGGTTACGCTCTATCCACCGCTGCACATCATCGGCAATGTCATCGACGCCGATACAAAACAGCCTGTCCCGGAATTCAAGATCATCTACGGCATTCGATGGTTCGGTCAAGACGACGTCACGTGGCAACCCATGCAAAGCCGAACCATCAGCGGCGGCAAGTACGAAGCCAACATCTCCGACTTCTCCAACGGCGGCAAAATCCGCGTCGACGCCGATGGTTATCTCCCCACCGACTCCCGCCTCATCATGGCCAATGAAGGCACAATCAACCTCGACTTCGAACTGAAAAAAGGAACCGGACCCAACGGAATCGTCCTCGATCCCGACGGCAAACCTGTGCCCAACGTCCGCGTCGTCTGCGCGCCCATTGGCTCTTACGTCTATATCAACTCTGAACGGGATGACCTCGTGAACAACACCAGCATCGGCCTTTCCACGACCGATCCCCAGGGCCGCTACCATTTCCATCCCCAGGATAAAAATTATTCGCTGCTCGTCACCGCCGACCAGGGATTTGCACGCATCAAAAGCGATGAAATGAAAAAAGACGGAACCATCAACCTTCAGAACTGGGCCCGGATCGAAGGCGATTACCGTCTCAATGCAGGCCCCGCCGCGTCTGTCAAACTGCAGGTGACGACGCAAATTGATCGAAGCACCGGCAGCGGCGATATCTCGTTCAGCCGAATCACCACCACGGATGAAAACGGCCACTTTGTCTTCGACCAGATTCCACCTGGCATTGATGCCAGGCTGGAGGAATTGGTTTCGATCAATTCAAACGAAACGCGCTATCGCAAACTCGGCACATACGCCGTAGCATCGACTCAGCCCCTGGTTGTGAAGCTCGGCGGCAACGGGCGGCCCATCATCGGCAAAATTCTCCCTCCCGCCGCCGCAGCCCCAATGACCGACTTTTCCGGATTGCGCGTGAACTGTGGCCAAAATGCCGACTTGCTTAAAATCTTGTTCAAACTCGTGAGCATGCCAGACGACCTCCCCGATCAAACCCCCGAGCAGCAACGTCAGTGGTTCCAGCAGGCGATGAAGAATCCGGAAGTGATCGCGGCTATCAAAAAGAAGACGGCCGATGATAACCTCTCCTTCAATCCCGAATTCATCCTCATGCCCAACGGAACCTTCCGCGCCGATAACGTCTTCCCCGGAACTTACGTCCTGGACCTCATCCTGCGCGAACCCCCGGGCCCCGGTAATAATCACCAAACGCTGATTGGCCTCGGATCGGCAACCGTCACCGTCCCCGCGTCTCCATGCCCCAGCGATACGCCCATCGACCTCGGTGTCATCCAGTTAAGTGCCCCCGCCGAACTAAAAATAGGTTCGCCCCTTCCCGATGGCCTCGACCTATTAACCTTGGACGGCAAACCCGTCGACCGCACCGCCTGGGCCGGCAAAGTGACCATCCTCCACATCTGGAACACTCAGCACCGCGCTCTCTTCCCCGCCATCCACACCATCAGCAACCAATACAAAGACAACCCGAATGTCCAAATCGTCAACGTCGGCTCGATGATATTTCCCGCCTGGGCCCGCCACGTCGACTCCAAAGAACACCTCCCTGGCCTCACCGTCATGGAAAAAGCCTCCTACAACCTCCAAAACACCTCGGAGCAACTCTCCTGGCTGGTCCAAAGATTCGAACACGCCCTGATCCTCGACGCATCCGGCCGCGTCACCGCCGACATCAGCAACGCAAACGAACTCCCCGCGGCCATCGAAACCGCTCTCAAACATTAACCCCCAATGGGCGCCAGATTCCAGCAATAATATGACAAAACTTTTTTAAAACGTTGCATTTTGTTTCATTTGTTTCAAATGTTTCATCCCCGCCTCTCGCGCCTCCGCATAAACCCGCTCCAGCCCCTCCACCATCACCCGGGCATCAAACCGCTTCACCGCAAACTCTCTCCCCGCCCCTCCCATCCGCCGCCGCAATGCTTCATCCTTCAATAAAACCCTCATCGCCTCCGCCAATTTTCCCTGATCGAACGGCGGAATCACATACCCCGTCACCCCGCCAATCACCCCCTCTTTCGCCCCATCAATGTCATACGTCACCCCCGGACACCCGCACAGTGCCCCCTGTGGCAACGCCCGCGCCAAACCCTCCCGCCGCGATGGATGGACCAAAATGTCCATCGCATTCGTCAACTCCGGAATCCTCGTCGGCGGCACCAGCCCCGTCAAAATAAACCGGTCACTCAAACCCATCTCCCGAATCCACCTCTCAAAACGCGCCCGCAGCAATCCATCCCCCACCCAAAGAAATCGCAACTTCGGAAAATCCGCACAAAGCCCCGGCGCCAGATCGAGCAGATCATCATGCCCCTTCAGCTCGAACAGCCGCGCAATCGTCCCGACCGCAATGTGATCGTCCGCCAGCCCGAGCTGCCTGCGAACCTCGGCCCGAGGCACTGGCGGATTCAAAAACGGCGCAATCTCCATCCCGCTATAAACCGTCACATACTGCTCCGCCCGTCCCACCCCGCCGGCCAGCGATTGATCCCGCATCGCATCCGCAACGCACACAATCCTGTCCGTAATCGGCGCGGCCTGCTTTTCCAGCAGCCGATAAATGCGATTAACCATCGGCCGCGTAGAAGCCGTAAACGCAAGACCATGAATCGTATGAACAATCGCCGGTGCACCCGCCTTCCTCGCCGCGTGCCGACCGATGATCCCCGCCTTGCTGCTGTGCGTGTGAACGATGTCCGGCTGAATCTCCTTCACCCGGCGCACCAGCCGCCGATATGTCCGCCAATCCCGCAGCGGATGGATCGATCGCCGCATCTCGTCCATCACTTCCACGCGATATCCATACCCCATTGCGCGGCTCATCAACGACCCCTCCGGCCCCATCGCCGGCCCCGTAATCAGCGTCACCTCATGCCCGCGATCATGCTGCCCTTCGCACGAAAGAAGGGTGTTTTCCTGCGCGCCGCCGATGATCAGCCGCGTGATGATGTGAACGATTTTCATAAGGTGAGCAGCAGCCGTTTTTTGTCAGTGGAAATAAAATACCGATGCGGTCGTCGCGGCGATAATCGCCCAGAAAATCGCAAAGCCCCACGTCACATACTTATCTGCGTTCGTCCGCAGCGGTTTAAGCCCAAAAGCCCGACGGCCTTTCACACCGATGATATACATCGTCGGTATCAGGTTAACCCAGAACAGCACCGATGCCGCGATGCCAAACGCAATGCCGATCCCAATGTTGATTCGATCCCATCCTGTGGCATTACGATTCCAGATGGCAATCCCGGCGAATATGCCGGTCGCCACGAGTTGAAGCCCCGCCATGCCAAACAATGAGACACACGCATATTTCCACGTCCGCGGCGACCTCGCAATCACGCACGCACCGCTCAGCACCATCGGCGCGCCGATGATGATTAACAACTTTTCCATCGACAAGATGCTTGCACCGGCGAGCACCTGCTGGCTCGCCGTCACCAACGGAAACAGCACGCCCGGGCTGCCGATAATCAGCAGCACCGAAGCAAATGTAATCAGCCAGCCGCGCGTCCATCCGCTGACGCGCTCATCGGTATCGGCGGACGCATAAGACAACGGCGCCATCGCCACCGGCGGCGCATCCGCAGCGTCTGCCGCAAAAGGTTCATTCGACGCTTGGGTCATCAGGCGTTTCCGCAGGGCCGGCCAAATCCATTTCAAACGCTCGTTTGCCGGTCCGAATCCACTGTAAGTATAACCCCTGCGGCGGAGCCGTGGGGCCCGCCGCGCTTCGGTCCTTCGCCGCAAGCATCTCCCTGATCCGCGCCGGTGGATATCGCTTCAGCCCCACCTCCACCAGCGTACCCACCATGATCCGGATCATCTGCCACAGAAAACCGCTCCCCTCCACGCCGACAATCAGATAAGGCGAACGATGGGCGACCGTACACGAATGCACCGTGCGAATCGTCGTCTCTCGCGCATGCCCCGGCTTGGCGAAGCTGGCAAAATCCTGTTCCCCTTCAAAATAACCCGCCGCCGTCCGCATCGCATCCACATCCAGCGTCTGCCACCGGTGCCACACCAGTTCCGGAAACAGCGGCGGTCGATCGATGGCATTCCACACAACGTATTGATACCGCTTGCTGATCGTCGATTTGATCGCGTCAAATGAATCCGGCACCGCCTCGATCGCCCGGACCAGAATATCCTCCGGCAGCCGCGCGTTGACCGATTGCCGAAGCGCCTCCGGAGGAATCTGAACCTTATCCGTATCAAAATGCGCCAGTTGCCCCTTGGCATGAACACCGGAGTCCGTGCGCGACGAGCCAACCACCACCACATCATGCCGCACAACATTCATCAGCGCGTGGCGAAGATGTTCCTGAATCGTAGGAATCCCCCGCCCGGGAGGAGGCGTCGCACCTTTCCACGTGCTGGAAGGCGTTTGGATTTGCCACCCGTGGTAATGCGTGCCGCGATAAGAGATCGTCAGTTTGTACCGCTGGCTGGGCATTGGGCTTAGGTAATATCAGAGTAGGCGGAACGGCAAAAGGAAAGCGGTCACATTTGCCTCCCGCCACCTCTGCCTCCGAGAGAAGGACCCGAACGGTCCGCGCCAGCGATTACTGTGACGCTTGCGTCGTCGATGGCTGGGTGCTGGGGCGCAGGAGGGGCATGGGGATATTGTCGGTCGCCGCGGCGACGGGTTGTGTTGCGGGGGCGAGGTAGAGCGGTGTCTGCATTTGCGGCAGCAAAGTGAGTTGCTTCCTGGCTGTCGCGACCAGTGGCGGAAGGGCGTCGGGGTCTTTTGTGATCAGCTCGAGCTGCTCTCGGGCGGTGTCCCAGTCGCGGTGATTTTCGGCGATGGCGGCCAGGCCGAAATGCGCTGAGACGGCTGCATTTTTCTGCTTAACATATGCGTCGGTTTTCAGGACTTCGTTATAGGCATCGGCGGATTTTTTCAACAGGTCATCGGATGATTCGCTGATGCGCAGGCTGGGCTGGGTGGTTGCGCCGGGGAGTTCGGGGAAATTGGCAAGTTGCCAGTAGAGGTCGCCGCGGGTGATGAGGGCGTCGGCTTTGGCTTTGGAGTCATCGCTGGTGTTGAGAATGGTGGAGACGGATTCGTTGGCGTGGGACAATGCGTCTTGAAGGGTGCGTGCGATGAACTGGGGGCTGCGCTGGGCAAGGTCGGGGCGGCGTAATTCTTCGACATACGACCTGGCGGACGCAAGTTGCGTGAGGACGGTTTGGCGAGCCTCCTCAGCGGCGTTGAGGCGCCAGCGGACGAGCATGAAGATGGCGGCCGCTATCAGGAGGACCGTGAGGCGCAGTATTTGCCCAGCGTTTGATTTGACCGGGAAGACCTTCGAGCTCTCGCGCGAGGGCGTTAGATGCCAGTTGATGCCGCCGTTCCGATTTCATGGGACGGGGGAGTGTAATGAGAGGAGCGATCAGTAGCAAACGACGACCGATGCGGGCAGGCAGGAATCGAAGGGCGGCTTCAATTTTGCGTCTGTCCTTAGTCCGGTCGTTTCTTGACACTGTGCGGGCCTACTTTTATGCTCGCTGATCGTAATTCCAGACTTTATTCGAAGTTAATTGCAGGCGCTGGGGGCGTCTGTCACACCTTTGGAGGCCAGCTTCATGTTGCGACTGCCTCGGATTCGGCCGTCACGAGTTTTGTCGTGCCTGGCGATTGCGTGCGCGTTGTCGGTTCCGGTGACGGTAGTGGATCTGGCGTTTGCGCAGGATCAAACTGCGCCGGCGGCAGGTACACCCGCCGCGCCAGCCACCCCCGCGCCGGGAACACCTGCGCCCGCTGGAGATCAGGGCACGGCTCCTGCGCCGGCTGCGCCAACACCAACCGGAGATCAAAGCCCAGCGCCTGCGCCGGCAACGCCCGCGCCGGATCAGGCAACAACTCCGGCGCCGGCTGCACCTGCGCCAGCGGTTTCGGTTCCTGAAAACGAACCGCTGAAAGACAGCATCGAAAACTTCTGGCACTACGGGAAAATTGCCCGGTACGACATCGCCTCCGCTGAGGGTCAGCATATTCTTTCGCTGAATTCAGATCCGCAGCAGTTGCTTTCGGCGTTTGAAGCGACAGCTCTGTCGCATCACGACAACCTCGACCAGTGGCTGCTCCGTTGGCAGGGCGTGGATGCGATGAAGGATGTCTCGACGCAACTGATCGACGCGCTCGGCAAGGGTCACACCGGCCGCCGCTCTGATCCGAAATATATCGAGCAGAACATTCAGACGCTCGCGACCAACGAGCGCGGTTATGACATTGCGATCGAGCGTCTTCGCGAGAGCGGCGAGCTGGCCGTGCCGATCATGCTGGATTACCTGCGGAATCCGTCGCAGAACCAGTATCACGCCGCCATTCGCCGCGGGCTGCGCGATCTGGGATTGTCGGCTGTCAACCCGCTGCTGGCGGCGACCGAGATGAAGGATGAGCAGACGCTGATGACCGTCGTCACCTCCCTGGGTGATATTGGTTATGACGTCGCGGTTCCATATCTGGCTCGGCTGATTCAAAGCAACGACACGCCGGCGAGCGTGAAGGCGTCGACGATCGATGCTCTTCAGCGGTTGCGTGTAAACGATCCGACGAAGCTGAGCGCGACTGATTTGTTCTATCAACTGGCCGAGCGTTTCTATTATGACAACGCCGCTGTGCGGGCTGATAAGCGGAACGCGGTTGGTTTTGTGTGGTACTGGTCGGAAGAGAAAGGCCTGAACAAGATCGATGTGCCGCAGCCGATTTTCCATGATGTGATGGCGAAGCGGGCGGCGGAGTATTCATTGAAGCTGGGGCAGTCTCAGGGAGACGCCCTGAGCCTTTGGCTCGCTTCCAACTTCCAGGATGAAGCAGAACTGCCAACGGGCCAGAAAGATCCGACGCTTGCGCCGGATTCTCCGTCGGCGCATTACTACGGGGTCGCGGCCGGCACGAAGTATCTGAATAATGCCCTGGCGCGAACAAATCGCGACCGCACCGCCGCCGTCGCAATGAAAATTATCATGGCACTGGAGGACATCGGCGGACAGGCCAACCTGTTCGGCTCCGGCGACCACCCGCTCATGGACTCTCTGCAGTTCCCCGATCGCCTGGTGCGATATGAATCCGCTTTTGCGCTGGCGGCGGCGCTGCCGCGCGAAGCGTTCCGCGGGCAGGAACGAATTGTGCCGCTGCTTTCCGAAGCGCTGAGCCAGACAGGGGCTGCCAATGTTCTGGTGGCGACGCCGGACCAGGATCAACTCAATTCGATGCTCGATGCGCTGAAGGGCGCGGGATACAACGTTGTGGGTGGAACCTCGCCTGAGGCGGCGGTTGCCGCCGCTGCGGCCCGGCCTGCGATCGATGCAATCCTCATTAATGAAGACCTGGGTCCGACGGCAATCGACAAGCTGGCAACCCTTGCCAGCCAGACACCGCGGCTTGAACGGGCGGTGAAGGTCATCATCACCAAGACCAAGGCTTCACCGTACGCGGTGCAGTCGGTGAATGACCCGATGCTTTCGACAACGCAGGCCAAGTCCACCGACACGGCTGCCTTAAAAGCCGCGATCGACGACGCCCGCAAACGTGGCGGGTTGCTTCCGCTCGACGAGGCCGCCGCCGCTCGGTATGCCACACGCGCCGCCGATTTGCTCGCTAAGATCGCGATCAATCACAGCCCGGTGTTTGATCTGACGGTGTCGATGAACCTGCTCCTGTCGGCGCTGGACGATGCCCGGCCGGATGTGGTGAAATCAGACTGCACCGTGCTTGGACTGATCAATGACCCGCAGGTGCAACCGGCGCTGCTTGCCAAGGCGATGGATGACAAAACCTCCGATGACCTGAAAATCGCGGGATACAAGGCGCTGGCGACCAACGCCCGGAACTTCGGCGATCATCTCGGAGCCGCCGAGATCGATGCGCTGCAGAAGGTTGTCGCCGGTGCGCCGAATGTGGAAGTCCGAACGGCAGCGAGCGAAGCCCGCGGCGGATTGGACCTTCCGGCGGACCAGGCCAAGCAACTGATCGTTCAGCAGGCCCGGACGACGAATTAACCAGTCCTTGAAATCACATGCCGCTGGTGGCTTTGCGGACTTGAGCACTTGCTTCGCAAAGCCGCCAGCGGCGTTTTCTTTGCGCCAGCGTGCGCTTCGGAATAAGCGTGCCTACGATCACTGACACATTATGACCCGCGCTGCAGGCGCTTCAGCGCCATTCAAAAACCCAGCACTGCTCGGCAAAACGGACAACTCCGGGTTGTTCCTTGAATTGCTCTCGATGGCGGTTCCTGTTTGGATTGAACAGGCGCTTCACATGCTGGTGGGGCTGAACGACACGTATCTTGCCAATCATCTCCCAAGCAGCGCGCCTGCCGCCGGTGCGGCGGTTGGGACGATCACCTACTTTCTCTGGCTGATTGGTTTATTGACCGCATCCGTGGGCGCCGGGAGCACGGCGATCATTGCGCGGGCGAAAGGCGCTCGCCATCGTCGATTGGCGAACAGCGTCACCGGCCAATCGGTCGCCGCCGCGGTATTAATCGGCACGGGCCTGGGAATATTTCTGTTCGCCGCCGCCGCTCCGATCATTCGCCTGACGCAATTGCAGGCGCCGGCTGATGCTTTCGCGCTGTCGTACCTGCGCATGCTCAGCGTCACGCTGCCATTCACCATGCTCATGTTCATCGCCAATTCCTGCCTGCGCGGCGGGGGTGATACGGTGACTCCGGCAATCGTGATGGTGATCGTTGATGTGGTCAACATGGTCAGCAGCTTTGCGCTCTGCCGCGGGTGGTGGGGGCTGCCCGTGATGGGCTTTGAAGGAATCGCGGCGGGGACGATTCTTGCATATGTCGTCGGTGGGGTGATGCAGTTCATCGTGCTGCTGCGGCCCGGCGGTGTGGTCCGGCTTTATGTTCACCGGCTTCGGCCTCATTGGCTGACGATCAAGCGGCTTTTCCGAATTGGTGTGCCGGCGGTCGTGGGTGATCTGCTCTCATGGTTCGCCAACTTCGGTGTGATCGCCGTCATCAACAAGGCCGACCCAACCAATGCCATGAGCTCCGCCCACATGAACGCGATCAAGCTGGAAAGCATCAGCTTTCTTTCCGGGATGGCGTTCGCCACCGCCGCGGCAACAATGGTCGGCATGAGCCTCGGCATGAAAGATCCCAAGCGCGCCGAGCGGTCCGCCTATCTGGCCTATGGCTGCGGCGGGGGGGTCATGGCCTTTTGCGGGCTGCTCATGATCACGCTTGGCCGATTTCCGGCGAGGTGGATTTCACCGGCCGATCCGCACATCGTGCAGCTCACCACGACGTGTTTGTTTATCACCGGATTTATCCAGATCGGGTTTGCCGCCAACCTGATTTTCGGCGGCGCGCTGCGCGGGGCGGGCGATACATTTATAGTGATGTGTCTCAATCTTGCATCGGTCATCGGAATCCGTTTTGTCGGTGTGATTGTTGTCGGTCTGTGGCTGCGGCTTGGGCTGGCGGCGATCTGGTGTGTGTTGGCCGCCGAGCTGTTTACCCGCGGTGTGCTGGTCTATCTGCGGTTTGTTCAGGGAAGCTGGCGGAAAATTGAAGTATGATGGGCTGTGGCTTTAGCGGTTTCGAACAAGGCATCGGAGCAGCGGGGGCGCCGGAATTTCATTCAGCAATGACCTCAGCATGTGACACATCTCCGCCTCCCGTGGATAGCCACGTCATCGCACAGCGATTGAAGGCAAAAGCGCGCGAACTGGGTTTTGATCTGGTTGGCATCACGTCGGCCGAGCCGTCGCATCATCGCGATTATCTGCGAAAATGGCTGGACGAAGGGCAGGCGGGGACGATGCGCTATCTGGCAAATCGGTTCGAGGAACGAACCAACCCCGCCGCGTATATGCCGGGTGTGCGGAGCGTCGTCTGTGTTGCCATCAACTATCACGCCAAGCTTGATGCGGCAGCACCGGACAGAGGCGAAGCGCCAGGTCGCATCGCCAGATATGCACTTGGAGATGACTACCACGAGGTGATCAAAAATCGCCTTCATGAGTTAGCCGACTGGCTGCGCACGGAATCGCCGGGGGCCGAAACCCGTTGCGCCGTAGACACCGCGCCGATCATGGAAAAGGAATTGGCCGTCCGTGCCGGCATTGGTTGGATGGGAAAAAACACCTGTGTGATTCATCCTGAAGTCGGCTCGTGGATTCTTCTGGGTGAAATGCTGACGACGCTGGAACTTCCCCCCGACGAGCCGGCGATCGATCGCTGCGGCACCTGCACGCGCTGCATCGACGCGTGTCCTACGGCCGCAATCACCGAACCCTATAAGGTTGATGCCCGCCGGTGCATTTCCTATCTCACCATCGAGCAGCGCGAAGAAATCACCCCTGATCTTCAGCCCATGATCGGCGACTGGCTATACGGCTGCGACATCTGCCAGGACGTCTGCCCCTGGAATCGCAAAGCGCCATGGGGAACCGACGCATCGTTCGAGCCGCGATTTCACAGTGGAACGCTCGATGCAAATGAAGTTCTCAACTGGACGGGCGACGACTATCGAGCCCGGTTGAAGAACAGCGCCATGAAGCGGGTAAAGCTCCCCGTGCTGCGGCGCAATGCAGAGATTGTGATGAAAAATCTGATGCGTCACACATAATTCATGACGCATAATACGTAACCCGCAATCGGAGGTAGTCACGATTGCGGGTTACGCATACACGTTACGAATTACGACTTACGCAACCACAATCTTTCGCGGCTTGGTCTCTTCCCGCTTGTTCAGCGTGATCGTCAGAACACCATCCTGCAACCGTGCATTTACGGTCTGTTCATCGACCGTTGGCGGCAGGGTGAAGCTGCGCAGGAAGCGGTTATAGCGGCGTTCGTTGAGCAGAAGGTCGCCCATTTTTTCGCCGTTAGTTTGCTCTTTGCGCTGGGCGGAGATGGTCAGCGTCTGGTTTTCCAGCGTGATGTCGACATCATCCTTTTTGAAGCCGGGAAGCTCGGCCTCGACATAAATATGATCCGCATCTTCGCGGACATCTACACCGTACGGCGCAAGGCGGCCGCCGTCATGACCGGATGCGCCGTTGAAATATCGGCCCAGCAGCGTGTCGAATTCCCGCTGAACATAATCCAGCGGATCAGCGGCGGCAGAACGATTCACTCGAGTAGGCAGTGCCATGATTGGATCTCCTTTCGATACGTTGTTTGTTGCACTTGGCTTTACCGGGAACCTTGCGTTACCCTTTTGATTCCCAATGCAGGTGTAGAAAACAAAAGCCGTGCCATGCGAGCCTGCGAGCCGCGCGGTTGTAAGTTGCCGATTTACCGTGAGTTGAAAAGGCGGTCTTTTCCGGGCATTTTTTGGAGATCCTGCAAGAATGACAGTCGTTGCCGGGATGGCAGTTTCTCCCCCAATTCTTGTAATTATCGGCCCGACGGCGTCGGGCAAATCTGGTCTTGCACTGCAGGTGGCCCGCCGCATCGGCGCGGAAATTTTGAGCGTCGATTCCATGCAGGTCTATCGCGGCATGGACATCGGCACCGCCAAACCCAGCGCGGGGGAGCAGGCGGAAATACGCCATCATCTGATCGATTTAGTCGAGGCGAACGAACCCTTCACCGTCGCCCGTTTTGTCGAGTTGGCTGATAGCACAATCACCGGCGCTCGCGAGCGCGGTGTGCCGCTGATCGTGACCGGTGGAACACCTCTCTATTACAAAGCGCTCTTCGAAGGCCTCTTCGACGGCCCCGGCGAAGACCCGGCGATCCGCCAAAGGCTGAGAGCGCTGTCGAACGAAGATTTGCACCAACGGTTGCAGTCGGTCGATCCAGCCGCCGGCGCCAGGATTCATGTGAACGACACCAAGCGGCTTGTGCGAGCGCTCGAAGTACACGAGCTGACCGGTAAACCGATCTCATCGTTTCAAACGGAATGGGACGCGCAGACGATGCGCCATCCGGCGATGTGGGTCGGCCTGCTGTGGGATCGCGAGGCCCTGAATCGTCGCATCAACGCCCGTGTAAAAGCGATGGTCGCAGCAGGATGGATCGACGAAACACAAGGGCTGCTCGAGCGCTTCGGTGAACTCTCCCCCACCGCCGGCGAAGCGACGGGATACCGTGAACTCATCGATCACCTCCGCGGGAAAATCCCGCTCGATGGGGCCATCGAACAAATCAAAATCGGCACCCGCCAACTTGCCCGGCGGCAGATGAAATGGTTCAAACGGTTCAGGAATGTTTGCTGGCTTTCCGGTGATCGTGCCATCGAGGAAAATACGGCCGAAGTGTTGGCCGCTTGGACAACAAAGGCGTCATGACCTTACTCTAGAGCAAAGGTGCGGATGCGCCGAACTGCGTTTTCATCCCCTCTTTATCGCTATATTCAATACCGCCTGAAACAAGAGCGACCACGCCATGCACAACAAGACATGCAGAAAGATGAGCGGCGGGGCCTTCGCAGCGAAAAGCGGCCGTCGTTGAATTTCTCATATCGTGACAACCCGCGGCAACGCCGGTATCGTTTCGGCTGGGGCATGAGGGATCATTGCATGCGATGGAGCGTCTGTTGGATCGGTTTGATCGTAGTGGTGTCGGCAGCCGCCGGTCTGCGCGCGGCCACGCCGACAGGCGGCATTTCTTCGATTAAGCCATTCGTTCAACCGTTAGACCTTCCAACAACGGCAAATAATTCTGGCGAATCTTTGGAAGCAGGTTCTTTGTCCACCGTCTCCGGGGCGGATGTTCCTCATCTGCTGATGCTGCCACCACCGGAAACTGAAAGCGTTTACGCCCCGCCGGAACCGCCGCGCGAAGAAGAAGGGGTGAACAAAGGCGGCATGAGCACGGAAGTAAACGTCCGCTATCTGACCGACGACGTCTACCGCGGCATCAGCCACAATCGGGCGGCGGGCGGAAACATCCACGCCTCTAATTTTCAGGCGGATACAAAATTAAGCTTCAACCTCGTTCATCTTCCGCATCCGTACGTGGGGGTATTCGCCAACGTGAACGATTCGGACCCCGTGAGCAGATTTCAGGAGATTCGGCCATTTTTTGGAATGGAATACACGCTTCGCCCGCTGATATTTAATGTCGGCCACACCACCTATATTTTCCCGGAGCGCGAGCGGCTGCACCCGAGCCCTAATTCGTCAGAAGTGTTTTTGAAACTCACGCTGGACGACTCATATTTCTTCCTGACGCCGCACGCGATTTTGTCGCCGTATGTGTCCGGGGCGTATGACTATCAGCGGAACAAGGGATGGTATATCGAGACCGGCGTGCGGCATGACTTTGAATTTGAAGATATCGGCTTCACGCTGACCACGCTGGCCGACGTGGCGTATGTGAGCAATTTCGCCAGGCAGTTTGTCACCATCAGCCGCGAGGACAGCGGATTTCAGCACTACGATGTGGGGCTGATCGGGAACCTCTCGCTCAATACATTGTTTAAGGTTCCCCCGCGGTATGGTGATTTCGCGATTCAGGGCTATCTCACCTATACCGGAAAGTTTTCGAATCCGGTTCTGGCTAATACGGAAGTATGGGGTGGTGTGGGATTGGCGTTTAAATACTGAACAGCTAAAGCCCCCGAGGGATCAAACTCCGCCGGCGGGAGCCGGAAGTGACCACGTCATCGTCCGCCGCGACCGTTCCCCTTCCCTTTATCGTCCCGCGAGCGCTTCCGCCGCGCGGGCGCGTTCCATCTGATGTTGGCGGTCTTGCGCCGTCTTGGCATCAATGGGCCTGCGGGCGACGGCCTCTGCATATTCCGCCCGTGCTGTCTCGGCATTCAATTCATTGGCTGGGGTGGCGAGAGTGGTCAGGACCGTGAGCTTGTTGTCTTTCATCTGGGCAACGCCGCCGTCCACGAGAAAAAATCGCTGTTGACCGCCCGCAAGATCCACGCGCATCGGGCCAACGCCGAGCTTGACGAGCAAGGGAGCGCGATCGGTGAGGATGCCGATCAAACCGTCATGAGCCGGCAAAATCGCCTGGCTGACGGATTCGTCCAAAGCCTGGGCTTCGGGGGTCACGATGGTGCATTGAAAGGCCATGTTGCTCCGCAGGTATTACCGATCCAACCAACTGATTCTGTCGAGAATGCGCAGTTTATGGGCATCTTTGTGCGGCGTCAATTCGTTCCTCCACGTGCGATTGCCGGTGGATGGAGCTTCCGAAGTTCTCGAAATTCTTACCGGTTAGGCGTTTCCCAAAAGTCCGGGAGCAAGTTATTATCTACGTACCGATTGCACTGCCACCGCGCCGATGGCGCGGTGTTTCGCATTTAGAGGTTCGGGCAGTGCGGCGGAGCCGCCGGGGTTTTAGTCCCTGATGGCCGATCGAATTTCGGGCTTGCGCATTTTTGCCAGTGCCCGCCGATGGGTCGCCGAGTCAGGCGTCCAGGAGTTTTTGCATGCAGATGATGAGCGCCCAGGAAAAGGCCGTCCTCGAGAAGAAGCGCGAGGAAATGTACAAGGCGAAGATCGACGTCCAGGACCGCATCCGCAAGGCCGCGAGCCTTGGGGATCTGTCCGAAAACGCCGAGTATCACTTCGCGAAGGAAGAGAACCGCAGCCTCGAGCGCGAGCTGGCCGAGCTGGAAATGAAGCTGCGCAACATCGCGGTGGTTGCTACGGACAACGTTCCGGAAGACATGGTCTTCCTCGGCCATACCGTCAAGCTGCTGGACCTATATGATGACAGCGAGCAGCTTGTCCGTCTCGTCGGTGAAGCCCAGCCCGTCGATCCCGGCAGCGAAGTGATGCCCGTCTCCGTCAACAGCCCCATGGGCGAAGCCCTCATGAAAGCCCGCGTCGGCGACACCGTTAAAGTAAAAGCCCCCCGCGGGACGAATGAATTTAAGATTTTGGCGATTGTTCAGTAAAGATAATGCCTGTTGTCCGTCGCAGGGCGTTGAGGAAATGAAACAGCGCGGCAGGTCTTTCGCAACAGGCCACGGACATTTTTCCGCCACCTTAGCTCAATTGGCAGAGCACCGGTTTTGTAAACCGGCGGTTATCAGTTCAAGTCTGATAGGTGGCTTTGGGTCTTGGAGGCTCTTAATCATGCAGGGCCGATCACATCGCTAAACCACGTTTCCGCTTGAACCTGAGCAGCGGCCGTTCCACCAGATAAAACGAAGCTGACGCGACTGCGATGACGCAGGCGATGTTTAATGGCCATTTCTGCCAGATATAGCCTGATCTACCCACAGATGGCGCCAGGAAAAGCTGCTGCCAGATGTAAATGCTATAGGACAGAATCCCAATCTGAACAGCCAGCCAGCTATTGAGAAGTTTGTACACCACGCCGCGACGGATCGTCATGAATGACGCGAGCAGGTAGGCGATCGCGATGCCATGCGCGGTCATCCATAGCGTGCCAAGCGGCACGAAGTGCAAGCGAAAAACTTGGCTGAAATACCAGGGCGAGCCTTCAATCACGAGGACCGCCAGCGCACGTCCGACGGCCGGCCGCCATTGCAGGATGCGCGAAATGGGGTCGCTGAAATAGAACGCAACCAGCGAAAGAAAACATCCCCAGCCGATCATGTCGGCATGCCCGAGGATCGTCCAAAGCGAGTTGGACTCTCTTGGATGCAGATAAACCCAGCATCTGAACAACGGCGTCGCAACGAGGACCATCGCGATCACGGCTATACGCATTCGCGGACCGTCAAGCAGCACAAATATCGTCGGCCACACCAGATAAAAATGCTCTTCAATCGCCAGCGACCATGTGTGGCGTGTCACCCATGTCACCGTATTCTCCCAAAACCAGAATCCATTCGTGAACGTCAGTGGCTGCGCCAGATCCGTCCATCGCAAAGCCAGCACGCCTGCCCATCCCAGCACGGCAACCGTCAACAGATAGCACCAATAAACCGGAAGAATGCGAATAAACCGCCGGCGGTAAAATCCGTGCAGCGATACACGGCCTGCCCGTATATCCTCTTCCAGCAGCAGCGTTGTAATCAGAAATCCGCTGATGACGAAAAAAATCCGGACGCCCAGCGCTGAATCCAAAACCGATGATGTGAGAATGGACGGATAATCTGCAGTCGCCGAAGCGTGGACCGCCACGACGAAGAAAATCGAAATCGCCCGAAATCCATCAAGCGACGGCAGCCGCCGGCGCGGGATCGGAAGCGCGGCGGATTTCTCTGAGATTGAACTTTGCCCCTCACGATCGATTGGCAGCGGCAACATCGTCATGCGGATCAGGTCCTGATTTGCGAATCGGGCAACGGGGTCTATTGTATCGGATGAGGCCGTGAATATATCCCGTGGATGCGGTTTGGAGACGCCGATGAATATGGAAATGGTCAGTACGCGCAAGGCATCGGGCAGGCGGGTGCTCAGGTTCGCATCGCTTGATGATTTATTGGCTGACGTGGATCGCCTCGCCGCCGCTGATCGCGATGGGAGTGTTCGGCGACTTGGAAACTGGACGGTCGGACAATCGCTCGGGCACATCGCGGCGTGGATGGATTACGGGTTTGATGGCTATCCGATGGCCGTGCCCTGGTTCATCAGGATCCTCGGACGAATTATTAAAAAACGCGCCGTTCTCGCGCCGATGCGGGCAGGATTCAGGCTGCCGAAAACGGTGGATGGCACACACGCCACCGAAATAATCAGCGTCGATGAAGGTCTCCGGCGGCTTGCGGCGGCGGCGCAGCGATTGAAAGCTCAGTCGCCGACGATGCCCAATCCGGTCTTTGGCTCCCTTTCACATCAGCAGTGGATCGATCTGAATCTTCGCCACGCCGAGCTCCACCTGAGTTTTTTCGCGTTTCAGTGAACGATATCAGGCTCCATCACCGGCGCTTCCCGAGGGCTCGGCGTCAGCGCGGCGATCAGCATAATCATCGCAATCAGCAGGATCATCCAACCCATGTCCGGATGCGTCGGCGGCGTGATCGTCGCCGACTGCGGCGCAATATCCGAAGCGTGAATGATGAGCTGATTGCCCAGCATCGTGAGCGCGATCACCATAAACAAAAGCTGAAACAGCGAAAAGCTCACCGACACCGCCACCAGGCAGGCGGCGATGATCGCGGGAAGAATCGTGTACCTTGCCGCCAGTTGGGTCAGCAGCGCCACCCACAAAATCCACGGCGCGGTTAGCGCGACCAGAAACCGCGGATCGCGCCGCCGCAGATGGATCGAAGCGCCGATCGCGCACAGCAGCAGGGTGATTCCATAAAGAACAACCAGGCCGTTTTGAATCTCCAGATCAATTGGGTCTTTGATTCCCGGCAGCTTCAGGGTGCCGAGGATGTCATGCAGTTCCCAGTGATATCGTTTTTCAAGCAGCGACGAGAGATTGCTCAGGCTGTTTTCACCAAGCTGCATTACCTGATGTTTGCGGGTGCCGTTGAGGAATCCAACATCCCACCATGAAAAGCTGCCGTTGAGGCTGAAGGCGGACAGCCAGAGCGAGAAAGCGAAAACAAAAACCAGCCAGCCGGGGATGGATTTGCGAGGAAGGAACCACGGAATAGCGAGCACACCCAGCACGAGCGCCGTCGTGAACGGCTTGTATGGGGCCGGTTGGTGGCGATAAATCTGTAAAACCAGCGCGCTTGCGGTCAGAAGTGTGATAATGACCGCGCCCCAGGCGAGAATGCGCGTTTCAATCGCCGGCTGCGGCAAGGTGTTTGCCGAATCGAAGGCGACCATATCCTGCCCGCGCCTTCTGGCGTAACTCGCTCGTCCACGTGCCCAGGCGCTGCCGGCAAAGGTGCGAATCTCCCGCCAGATATTTTTGCGATAAAGGGAAATCAGGCAGACCATCACAGCCGCGAAAACCGCGCTGCTGATATAGGCCCGCGATGAAGAGTTCGTGACCAGCCACGGCCAGACAATAAGCCCTGCCGCCGTCGCCATGCCGGCTGCAATGCGCATGAATCGCCCGAGCCAGCCGGCCAGCAATGGGCACAAAATCAGCACCGGCGCAACAAACAAAAGCTGCCCCTTGAACATGCACCCCAGCCCAAGCAGCAGGCCTGCGATCAGCCAGAAATCCAGAGAGACACAAAGCGCCGCAAGCAGGAAAAACGGCGGCAACCAGACATCCCATTGCGGCCAGCCAAAGCTGTCGAGAATCGAAGCTGGATTCAGCCAGACCAACGTCGCGGCAACCATCCCGCAAGCCGGCCCGCGGAACGGCCGCGGCAGCAGCCGTGCCAGCGAGACGGCGGCAACGAATCGAAGGATGACAAACAGCCACCATCCCACGCTGCGCACCCGATCATCGATCAGCGAAGGCGCACTGTGCGGAGTAGAGAACTCAAAGCTCGTGTGCGGGCGCAGAATCGTCGCGATGCCCAACACCACCACCGGCGCCAGCAGCAGCGGATCACCCCAGCGCGCCCGCCACCCGCTGGCCCGCGGCACATCGGCCTCGGCGGCGATCAGCGGAAGCGCATCGGGATCGCGCCGTCGCCGCCAAAACATCCATCGGCGCCAGCACACGCCGGTTGGAAGTTTCGGCCGCCGCTGCACCCACAGCCAAACCAGAAAAAACATCGTAATCGACGAAATCGCATCGCACGTCCGGTTCATCACCAGCAGCGGGCGAACTACATCGGGGTCGGCAGTGCGCACGCGTCTGGCGATCGGGTCATTCAGTTGAACCGGGTTGTATGGAAACGAATTCAGCCCTTCAAAATGAGATTCAACCCGCCAGGTCCACAAGGTCATGACCATCAGCCGCAGCGGCGGATAGTCCAGCCCGAAATCCCCGCCCGGATTTTCATTTTCCAGCCGATCATACGTATGAACCCACCCATGGAAGATTTGCACGTACACTGGCCGCAACCGATGCCAGCGCTCCGCCATGATTTGCCGGCTCCAGGGCGCATCAAATAATCCAGGGCCGGGCCGCGCGATGGTGGCTGGCGGATTCGCGCGTTCCTGCTCTTCCTGCGCCTTCCGCTCCGCATCCGTCTGATGCAGCGAGTCCTTCTGCGCTTCATTCTGCGCGATCGACTCAGCGTCACGCAGCACCATGTCTCCCTGCCCCATCGCGTTGGCGAT
Organism: uncultured Phycisphaerales bacterium; assembly: GCA_963704405.1. Lineage (GTDB taxonomy): Bacteria > Planctomycetota > Phycisphaerae > Tepidisphaerales > Tepidisphaeraceae > MFD01213-c1. The sequence goes on along the minus strand of OY969903.1, from coordinate 4,423,452 downwards.
GTCGGAAAGAACATGGTTGTCCCGCCAATAAACCCAGAACCCATTGCGGGCATCAATGCCGATCAGCGCAATCCGCCAGGCATAAAACCCAATCAGCGCGGCGACGCAAATCCACGTCAGGGCAACCATCACCGCCTGAGGCTTCAATCGCCGGCCCATCGGTCGATCAGGCGATTGAAGCAGGACGGTTTTTTCCTCTAACTCAGCGATGCTCATGAATTCTTCCCCTGCCGTGCAGATGAATGATGCAAGATCATGTGAAAGGTAGATGCAGCCAGAGGGTTTATTTTCACCCGCAGTGGCGCGGGGGGCAATGGGGTAGTTGCGGATTGTCGAGCAGGAAGATCGCGGACCGGATTGGTGATTCAAAAACCCCTGCAAGCCGAACATGAGCGGCCAAGAAAAATCAGTCGGCGTCGAGCGTGTTCCACGTCCGCAAAGACGCGATCGAAGTGGTGGAAGAATGAATAGACCCCTGCTCAATCGCGCGATCCAGAATGACCACCTGGCGGCCATCAAGCTGCAACGTCTGGCTGAGAAATTCAAACAGAGGCGTCACATTTCCCGGACATGGCCCGCTGGAAAATCCCGTATACAAAGTAACCGCGCCCCCCGGATCAACAGCCACCCCGATAAATCGCGGCAGCTTCGCGCCTTCAAGGCATGAAAGAATACGGTAATACGCCGGCGGACTGAGTGGTGTCACCGAAGGAGGAATCGGCAAAGTTGGGCGGGAAAATGGCCACATGCGATACACCAATAACGCCTTGAAAAAGGCGAAGGAAATGTGTGATCTTCACGGTTAATCGGGGAAAAATCACCCGATTGGCCGCGTGCGAGATAAAGTATACTACGCTTTATTGCGTAGTCAAATGCAGAAATTGCGTATTTATGGGTTTGTGATAATCACGGGATGAAGACCGTGGAGGAGAAACGTGCCGACCAGCGAACATCGTAATGGTGAGACGTTGTGTTAACAGTCACACCGTACGCCTGCGCAAGCGACGTCGAACTCTGCTTCGAAGGGCGTCGCATCCGATGACCGTCACGATCGCAAAGAAAGATGTTGGTTCAGGGACATTGCTCTGGCTTGGCACAATGCTGTTGGAGGCGATCGCGGAAGCGGTGTCATCGCTCAGGCTCAGTCCCTGCGAGTTAAACGCATTATCGATCAGTGAATAGTCCGACCCATCCACAACCCCGTCATAATTGAAGTCACCGTTGAACCAGCCGCCAAGGTGGTGGGCGAAGCCATTGTCGATTTTGGCATAATCCGAGCCATCGACATGCCCCGAGAGATCAGCGTCACCAAAGTAGGTGTATTTAATAAGAATGTCATTGAGGGTGGAGTCCTGTCCATCGAATAGACCGAGGCTGGCGCCGCTTCCATAAATTATATGATTGCTGCCGTCATTATTTTGGATCGCGCCGATCGTCGTGAGATGGGACGGATTGGCGGCGGCCGCGCCAGACGTAATCCCATGCCCATTCCAGTATCCACCCGCGCTCAGATTCAGTCCGGTCTTTATCTGGTTTGAGATCGAGACGATGTCGCCGCCTTTAACGATGAGGTCATTGTCGTTCAGATCGAACGTTGCATTTGCCGCACCGAATGTGAGCGATGAAAGAATACTAACGGTGTTTGCATTGTTCCGCGGGAGACCCTGTTGTTGAATCGCGACTGAGCCGCTGATTCCCAGGGAGACACCGCGGATATGTTGCGCTGCGACCGAGCCGCTATTTTCAACGGTGATGCTTCCGTCGCCATCGACAGCAGCCAGCGTGGCCAAGCCCGCCACATCGAATGACCCATCGCCGCTGATTGTTGTCGAGCCGTTAACGACCAGGTTAACGTCGGGACCGACGCTCACGTTTCCAACGGTGGAATTGGCTGCGCCGATAGCCAGCGTTTGCGTGGAAACCGTCGCGGCTGCCGAAGTGCCGGATCGAGCAAACGTCAGGTAACCTGCTTTCCCCGCGGTCTGACCGACGGCAATGCTGTTGCCGACGGCCACGCTATTTCCGGCGGCTACCTGCAATGTCACGCGGTCAGACGTGACGTACACATTCTGCGCTGTGACTGCCGACGAAATGGAAACGGTATATCCCGGCGCACTCTGCGCATCGGCCGCCATATTAAATACGGCGTCATCAGCACACGAAGGCATCGCCCCATCGGACCACGCGCTGCCCGATTGCCAGCTTCCGCCGAACGGTGAGGACCAGATCAACGGAGCGTCGGCGACCTTTCCCGCGATCCAACCGGCGATATTTTTTGCGAAGTTGGAGTTTCCGGCAATTTTCAGGTGATCGTCATCAAACGCATTGCTATCCAGCACAACGACGGCGTTTCGCGCCGGCCCCCAGACGGTCGCGACGTGATCCGTGAAGAGCGTTGTCCCCCCAGGCGCGATGCTTCCATTGGCGACCATCAGCGAATTTACGCCGCTGGTAAGCGGAACAAACGCATGAGTGGGCGATGCGCCATTAAATGAATCGCCGGAATACGCGCCCCCGACTGCGGAGAGAATCGAATTATCCCATCCGCTGAATGCCGGGTTTTCACCGATCAGGACGACGCGTCGCCCAGTGCTGATGTATGTCGACAGGTTGCTGGCTTCGGTGGCGGTAAATGCTCCGCCGCTCTGTTCGCGAAGGTCAACCCAGATGCCGTCGTAAGTGAGAAGCTGGTTGAGATTGGAAAGTGAGGTTGCCGTGGTGATTCCACCGGTGGCCGCTGCATTCATGTCGGCAGTCATTGATGTCCAAAGCTGCTGGTTGTAACCGAGCTGTTCCTGATCGCGCGTAAGCGAAACCAAAACCGAACCGGCAATCGCTTGTTGTGTAATGATGGAAGATACAGCAAGGACGAATGTGGCGACCGGGATGCGCACGGATGGAGTGGTCAGTCTTTTGCGGCGGTCATTCCGAGGCATCTATGTAGTCCCACTACTGCGGCGTTCGGTTCCCCTTGGTGGGGCGGATGATATACAGAGATGCGCGTGCCGCAAAACAAAAATCAATCACAGTTAAACCTGGGGGGATTTAACGGTTGGATCGCTGGTGCATGGCAATGGATTTTTAGGGGGAAAATTATCCCGCCCCATCCACAAATCGCCAAGGTTGGAAGCGATTTGCATGGCAGCAGGCGATAATTTTCGCTTCAGATATTTCGAAGTGCGGCGATCATTTCCAGCGCCGACTCAGCGGCGCGTTCGCCGCTGTGGCCGTGGGACCCGCCGGTGCGGTCCCAGGCCTGTTGCTCGGTATTGGTTGTGAGCACGCCGAAGATGATGGGCAGCGATTCGCTCAGCGCTACTTCCTGGATGCCGCGAGCGGCCTCACCGGCGACATAATCAAAGTGCGGCGTGTCCCCCCGGACCACACAGCCAAGACAAATGATGGCGGAAAATTTCTTGTGATGCGCCGCAATCTTGGCTGCGATCGGCAGCTCAAACGCCCCTGGCACGCGGTGCGTTTCAATGTGCGATTCCGCAATGCCCAACTCCATCAATCGCCGGTGACATCCCGCGAGCAGTTCATCCACAATCTTCGCATTAAACCGCGCGGCGATCACCGCAATGCGCGTCCCGGAAGGAATCTCCCTCGGCTCAAATGCAGGCATTTCAGTGCTCATGGCAACATAGCCTAGAGGACGTGTGCCCGGCGATCAAATCTGCAAGCCCCGGATCGGATGGGCACGCTGTAATTCAATCTGCGTATTATCTTTGCTGTTCTCCCGATGTCCGCTCGCCTTTTGATCCAACGTATCTTACCTTGGACATTGCATGCTCGGTCCATTGTCGCAGCGCATTTTGACTCTTCTGCAACTGACGCGAATGGCGCTGGTTTTTACCGCCATCGCCGACGGCGCCTGCGAGGTTTTGTTGCGCGCCTCCTATTCCGCAAACTTAGCTAGCGCCGGTGGCGCAAAAACTTTCCTACATCGATTTTCTCGACCCCAAATCGCTGATCGCGATGGCGGTCACATCGATCGGGCTTTACGGGTTTGGCATGAGTCTGAATGACATCATTGATCGTCGCCGCGACAGCAGCATTGCGGCTCATCGTCCTCTGCCGAGCGGCCGCGTGGGCATTGCCACGGCTCATGCGATCTGTGTTTGCCTCGGACTGCTTGCCGCATGGGGCGGGGCGGCATACGCACACTGGACCCGCCCGACCGGATGGATGTCATTCATGCTCGTCATCGCCACGGGGTTGTTCATTACATTTTATGATTTCGCCGGGAAATATCTGGTTGCGCTTGGATTGCTGAGTCTCGGAATGATTCGCTTTCTTCAGGCCGCGGTTGCCGCGCCGTGGCTGCCGGTCGTGTGGCATCCGCTGCTGCTGCTGAATCACGTCGCGATCCTGTCGACCATCGCCTACCACTGGGAAGAAAAGCGGCCCACCCTGACCAAAGAACATTGGTGGACTGTCTTTGGTGGTCTGGCGGCGATGAATCTTCTGGTGCTCGGCTCCGTGGGTTGGCGGCGGGGGGATCAAACTCTGCGCGGCGCCATCACCGCGCTCGATCCCCGCCCCGCGCTGCTTCTGCCGCTGGCAGCGCTTGTAATATTTGCTGTGATGGCGGCCCTCCTTCGCCGAAAAGACCCGCGCTCCCGCGAAGCCGGACAGAAGCTGATGCTCTATGGCCTGCTCTGGCTCATCGTTTACGATGCACTGTTCGTCGCCGCTTATGTCAGTTGGGCGGCGGCGGCGATTCTTCTCTGCCTCCTCCCCATCGCCTGGTGGTCTGTGCAGTTCATGCGCTGGTGGACCAAGGTGCTTTCCCTTTCTCATCGGCCCGTATTTCAGAGGGCGAGAACTTGAAGCGGCGGGGGGTGGGGCGGCGAGGCTGCGCCTCGTTCATGCAATTTTGGCGGGGATCGATTTTCCATCAATACGCCAAAGGAACGCCAGCAACTGCCGCGGTCGCGGCGGAATGATCATCCGCGCGAGCGTGCGGGCGAGCGGTCGTCCGTAAATAATACCCAACATCATTCCCCCGCCTTGAAGGGTCGCCTGCATGAATACCCGGCTATACGCCCACTGGCGAATCGGATCGAATGAATCATCCGAACGATAAAGCGAAATGAGAAACCCCGCCGCGATCAGTGGAAGCAAAAGGCCAAAAAGATATCGCCGCCGCGGCCAGTGCCACAAGAATGTCACGAGCAGCGCGCCGGTGAGAAAACCGCTGGCGGCCGACGACAAATCAATCGCCGCCGCCACGCCCCAGCCGTTGATGTAACGAAGATCCTGGCCCGGCGGCGGCGTTAAAGACCGCACGAAATGCGTGTAACCCGCGGCCGTGTTCGTCCCGACGACGACAGGCCCATACCCGCCGCTGCCGATGCTGCCGTAGGTGACTGGTTGACTGGCGCTGTCGACCATGCTGCCCCAATTGAATGCGTCGACATACCCCGCCTGCAACCCGCCGAGCGCCAGCGTAATCAGCCCCACAATGAGAATGATGAAGATGGCCCAGACGAGCAGCAGCATCCCCGCCAGCCGCGAGAGCCAGACGGAATTTGCGCTGGTTGCCGTCCCCGCCGGATGAAACCGCCCGCATTCGGGGCATCGGCAGACGAGAAATTTCAGCCGTTCATCCAGCGAAACGATCTGCCCATGAAGGTTGTATCCGCATCCGGCGCAGAACGTGTCGGATTCAAGCTGGCCGTATGTCCCAAGCGGACGCGGCTCAGCCGGACGATCACCCGGCGTTGCCGGAATGATAAGGCAATCCGTGCTGCTGATCGGCGCTTGGTGCTGCTGGTTGTCGCGTAGGGAATCCATTGATCAGACGATGATCGCATGTTCTCGCGATATCCGGTAAAAAATTTACTATCACATCCAAAGCTGCGTTCGCAGATGCGCGGATCGCGAAAATGAAGTGAAATCGGAGGAAGATGAGACAAAATGAGGCGCGCCCCACGCCGTCTCAGGGAATAATGTCTCTACATAAAGTTTTATCCATAAATAGTTTATATAAATATAGTCTTCATGAATTAGCAACAATGCGATAAAGCGCGCCTCATTTCCTTCCCATCTTAACATGGAGGCTGTGAATCGTGATTGCACGACAAGTAGTGGGATGCGCTAAACCGGTACACCGGGCAGGGTTGTCTGAACATCGATAACCATGCCGCCGAAAGAGCCGTGTGGCCAGCGGTGGTGATGCGCAAGATCACCGGCGGCAGTCACAGCGCAATCGGCCGCTGAGGCTTGGTCGGTCTTGGCCAGCGTCATGCGCACGGCCGAGCAACAAGGCCGCGACATTCAGGAAACGATCAAGACCCTGCTCAGGGCCGCGGGGGCGGGAAAGACGTTGCGCTGCTTATGGATACACAATGACGATCAGGTCCAATGGTAAAGAGTTACCTTTTCTTGTCCCTGTCGAATGAACGGTATCGTAGAACAACACCATTATCTCAGGAGGCCATGGCTAGCGCGAACGATTGCAACGCGCGCGGTGACGCGGAGTTAGGGCTTGACATCGTGGCATTAGGTCGCGGCCTTTTGTTTCGTCGTGCGGTTTTGACTTCCCCACCCCAGACGAGAGAATATCGGCGGGTCGCCTCCCATCTAACCGAAGGAGCATCATGGGCAAGCTGGGAAATCAACAGCCGCGTAATTCGTTCAGCGTCAATCTCGATGAACTGGATTCGTTTGTCGGTGAGCTTAAGCAAATCGCCAAGAAGCACTCGGTGCCTATGGCCGACGTCATCCAGGCCAAGCGGGTACTAGTGGTCCGTCACTGGTGAGCTGAATAGTATCGGCCTCAGACTCGGAGGTCGAATGAAGAAGAAGTATCACGTTACATTAACGCCGGAAGAGCGATGTGAACTGCAACAGATGATTTCAGCAGGCAAGGCCGCGGCGCGGAAGTTGATGCATGCGCGGATTCTGTTGAAAGCAGATGAGGCTGAGGGCGGACCGGGATGGAGTGATCCGGAGATTGCCCAGGCGCTGGACGTGGGGCTCTCGACGGTCTGGCGGGTGCGTCAGCGGCTTGTGGAGGAAGGAATTGCCGCGGCGCTGCTGCCTAAGCCGAGTCAACGCGTCTATGAACGCAAGCTCGATGGCGCTGGCGAGGCGCACTTGATCGCTGTCGCCTGCTCAAAGCCGCCGCAGGGACACAAGCAGTGGACGCTACGGCTGCTGGCGGATCGGATGGTGGTGCTGGGGCACGCGGATAGGCTCTCGCACGAGACGGTGCGCCGGGTTCTAAAAAAAACGAGCTCAAGCCCTGGTTGAAACAGATGTGGTGCATCCCGCCGCAGGCGGATTGTGGGTTTGTGGCGGCGATGGAAGACGTGCTTGAGGTGTATCACCGGCCGAAGGATCCGCAGCGTCCGGTGGTCTGCATGGATGAGACCAGCAAGCAGTTGATCGGTGAAATTCGAACGCCACTGCCGATGCAGCCGGGGGTGCCACCGCAGCCGGGGGTGCCGATGCGTTATGACTGCGAGTATGTGCGCAATGGAACGGCGAATCTGTTCATGGCCTTTGAGCCGCTGGCTGGCTGGCGTCATGTGGAGGTGACCGACAGCCGCCGCCGCAGTGACTGGGCCTGGTTCATCAAGGATCTGGTGGACGGGCGGTACAGACAGGCACAGAAGATTGTGTTGGTGATGGATCAACTGAACACGCATTCCACCGCCAGCTTGTACGAGGCATTCGAACCGGCTGAGGCACGGCGCATCGCTGAGAAGCTGGAGATCCACCACACGCCCAAGCACGGCTCCTGGCTGAACATGGCCGAAATTGAACGGAGTGTGTTGTCGCGACAGTGCCTGCAGGAACGGATGGAGGATAAAGCGACCCTGAAACAGCAGGCCTCAAGTTGGCAGGCCAAGCGCAATCGACAACATCGTGGAGCGGACTGGCAGTTCACGGCCGCCGACGCCCGCGTCAAGCTTAAGCGGCTTTACCCTTCAGTCCAGGCGTGACGGAGTACTAGAGATGCAGCGGCGAAATTCACTCGCGGTGCAACACGGGGACTACCTTGATGAGCAGTTCGGTGGTTTTGGTGAGAAGCTATCTGAAATCGCGATGGCCATCAGCGAGATAGCTCCGGCCAACGCGGACAGGGATTGACGGCGGACCGAGCGGGGAACGCAATGTCTGTCGGCACGATTAAGCGCGCCATCAAGAAGGGGCGATACCTCAGCTTCGTTTATCGGAAGCCGGGGAAACGTAAGCTGGCGTTGCGCTACGTTTCGCCGCAGGAGATTAAGAATGATCTGTTAGTCGCCTTCGAGTACACCCCTGCCAACCAATACGAAGGCACCCGAAAGAACTTCAAGCTGGATCTGATCGGCCAGCTTACGGTTATGCCTGACCAGTGGTCGCCCGCTTTTGAGTGGCGCGAGCGGACACGGGTGACTGGTGATGTGGTTATCGAAGATCGCACCACACTGAAGGACCGACGGAAAGGGCGCGTTGCGAATGTGTTCATCCGAAAACGTCGCCGCGGTCTTCTCCGGCTGCTGTTTGGTGACTAACTTCAGCTCTTTTTCTGTCGCGGCTGATACTCGTTAAGGTGGATAAAGTCGCGCAGCCGAATGTCATGATCGGGGGAAAGTTCCGGTATCGTGAAGAGCTGCGCGGCCGGGGTCCACGTTTTCATTCCGTCCCGCCAAATCCTCCAGAGCCAATCAACCTGCCCCGCGCGGAGCAGTTCGACAAGCCGCTCCGTCGTGTACGGCCCAAGCTGACGGTTGCCGTCGTTCACCAGCCATAGCTTATCCGGCCACCCGACCATCGCAGCACGAAGCTCGGGTACTCGCGATTCAAACTTAGCGTGGTTCGTTCGGTTGCGGTAGCACGTGCTGCACAGGATACGCTCGCCATTCCAGACGTTCGCGCGGCGCGCCGGCTGATCGTGTTCCCGCAATCTTCGCAAGTCTCGTCCATGTCGGTGTTGTAGCTGCCGATCGACGTTGCATCCACTTCGGCGCCACTTATACTCCCCGTGCCGGTGGTATCCCCGGACAAGGTACCCCCTCCTTGTCCACCCACCGTTATTTTTATGCGTGGAGCGGGGAAAATTGTCGCGAGCGTAGGAGCCATGGATAATCGGGGAATAGAGACGTGCACGGAACGTCGTGGCGTGTTCGTCGCCCTCGTTACTTGGAGAAGCACATGGCTATTTCGTTTAGCGTCAATTGCCCTGAATGTAAGAACTGGCACACCGTCTACGTCGATGAGGATTCGATTCCCTCGATGCAGGATTGGTATACATTCGCCTGTCCGAACGCCAATCAGCACATCGCATTCCCCGCGGGAGTAGCAACGCTCGATGTCCAGATTCCTGCCGGCGCGATCGTCGCTACCCCGGCGGATCAGTAATGCCGAAGCGATCAGACGACTTTCCACCCAACGTCATTAAGACCGTTCGGGAGCGTGCCGGCGGCATCTGCAGCCGGCCGACGTGCAATCGCTTAACGATGGGGCCGCACACGGACCCAAACAAGGCGAAGATTGTCGGCGTTGCGGCGCACATCTGCGCAGCATCAAAGAAGGGGCCGCGCTACGATCCACACCAAACGAGCGGCGAGCGGCGGAACATCCGCAATGCGATTTGGCTCTGCGTTCAATGCGGCACTGAAGTCGATAAGGACACATCGCCATTCTCGAAAGAGACGCTGGAAGATTGGAAGGCTACCCATGAGCGGTACGTTTCAACGATCGGTGGCATGGGCTTCCGCGAAGCGTTTTTGTCGGCACCACTGACCAGTTCCGACGCGAAGATCGCCCGGCAAATGATGAGCTTTTTCGAGGACCGGCGCGTGCTGAGTGAACTGCTGAGCAACGAGGTCCCAACCTACATGCGGCATTCTGTCGAGCGGATTCGCGAACAGCTTTGGCGGTGGAAGGCAGAGCTGCCTTACAACAGCGAACTTGCGAGAAAGATCGGATTCATGCGTCGGGCTTGTCTGGAGTTCCTAGACGACGCGGGCCACATGGATTCACATCTCCCCATCGGTCACAGCGTCTCGGGGTGGGAACAATTAGACACCGCATTGAAGGCGTTCCGAAAGGTCATGGGCCGTCACATTGCGGACGTAGCGGACAAATACGATCTACCCATTCTTCCGATGGTAGAGCGGATCGTACCACGCGCCGACGACATCGGGGCAAAATAAACGGGACGTGAACGGACGTGAACGGTTATCGCAAATCAGTGCGCGCTTTTTGGCCGGGTCATTTTTCGCCAGCGTTTCTGACGGCCCGGAGAACTCAGGCTGTGCTGCAGGCCCAGTCGTGGCGAGATTTCCAGCGTCCATGCAGGCAGAGTAGCTTCCAGAGGCCTGAAAATTTTATATAGAGGGTTTTTCAGGAATTTTTTTATAGACATTGCTATTTTCTTTATTAAAACGTACGTCGGCTGACGGAATTCGATTGGCATTTCTTTTGACCACGTGTGGATTATTGCAGGGGGATAATCCACATCATCTCCGGGTCTGCCCAATCCCATTCCCTCTTGACGGAGGAAAATCACTTCATGCGTGAACGTAAGCGCACGGTCACATGGCTGTACCGTCGTACGCGTCATATCTCCCTTCGAATATACCGTTTGGTATAGCGCTGCCCATCCCAAGGGCTGCGTGCGTTTTTTACGCGGAAGCAGAGTCATTTCACGTCAACGAGGAAAAAATGAACGCCATTCAGAAACTCTCGGGCCTTGCAGTTGTCGCAGCTACGCTTTGTCTCGGCGCGGCTAACGTTTTCGCCTCAGGCCACACCTATAACCTGATCGCCTTCGGCAGCGGCAACTGGAACAGCGCCGGTCATCGAACCAGTTCGAACTACCAAATTGGTTATTCCACCGAACTCCCCAACGAACAAGCCGCCTATTTCCAATTCGATTTGACACCCGCCAAAGGCAAAACCATCACCAGCGCGAATATGCTGATCCCCGGCAGCACGGACTATAACATTATGTCATTCTGGGGGGGCACTCACCAAATCATTGCGTTCAAGGTGCGCTGTTCTGCCCAGTGTGATCCCACCTATCCAGTCACCTATACCCAGATGACCACCGGAAATAACAGCGTGATCACCTATGTGAATATGTCCGATTTCAATCGGAACCCTGATCTGGGCTATGGTTGGGTGACCGACGGCCTCCATAAGGGCTTTCGATTCGATTGCTTCCATTATGAATCCGTCGGCAAAGGTGAAGGTGGCAAGCCAGTCGGGCCCTGGCTTCAGAACGAGTGCAACGCGGGTGGAAATTGGTGCATGGTGGTGTATGACGGATATGATTTTGATAAGAACGGCAATCGCCCCAGCGAAAATTACATCTGGGGCAGCACGTCCTTCAACACCGGAATTCAGTTGCAGATTAATACGTCGAATTAATCGAAACTGAAGACAAGGGACGCGAATCTTTGTTGGCTGGCATTTTGCAATCCATTCGCATTCGGTCGTGCCACGTCAACAAAGATTCGCGTCCGGCTCTGTCTCAACCCTCTGCTTCTTTGTGACGAAGCAGAGGGTTGAGACAGAGCCTTCACGTCCCGTTTAGTTTTCGCAGTTTAGTTTTGCCAAAGCTGCGTCAGTGTCAGGGCAAACGCCGGGGGCAGGATCAGATTTGTGATCGTAATGGCCAGTGCCCGCCCTGCGCGGATCCCGAGATACACTGCGGCACATTGGAAGATCACTGCCACCAAAAAAGCACCGAATAAAGTTTGCCCGCCCGCCGCGCCGACTGAAATTCCACGCAATGCCGTTCCACCGTACGAATTGAATGCATTTCCCCAGGGCACCGGTATCGACGAACTTCCGAATCCCACATTCAAAACAGCGCCGGCCGGAATGGTGAGCTGTGTATTGGGCCCACTTGCATTCCACACGCCCGTCAATGCGGGGATCAACAGGATCCACCTCAACCGCTGGCGGCTCCAATGCCAAAGTGCCGCCGCGGCGCCGGCCCCGACGAAAAAGCTAAACAGGATGGGTCCACAGGAATAGAACGCCAGTAACCTCAGCCCTTCAAAGGAGAGGTTATTGAGGAATACGTTAATCACTCCCACGAGCCGCCCTTGGCCGGCTTCCATATCGACATAAGCCGTATAAGCCGCCCAAAGCAAGAGCAACACCCACCCGCCGGCGACAAACGTCGCCGGCCGCACCTGCCGCTCCGCATCGGCAGCCCGCGACGCATAGGAAACCGGCTCCATTGCACGTTCCCCTTTCGGTTCAGCTTGTCCTGCCTTCAGGCCGTCGCGGTTTTCTCCCGCTTAGGCTTTGGCTGCTTCGGGTTCAGCGCCGATCCAGGTTTGCCATGGCCTGTTTCAGGCGCTGGTCATTTTCGACCAGTGCAATCCGGACAAACCCTTCCCCATGTTCACCAAACGCTTTGCCTGGCGCCAGCGCCACCTCGGCTTCATCCATCATGCGCAGGCAGAAATCAATGGTGTCGCCGCCTTTCAGATGCTCCGGCTTGATCTTCGCCCAGACGAACATGCTGGCCCGCGGTTTTTCGTAAGTCCACCCAAGCTTATCCAATCCGCGGCAGACGACGTTCCGCCGATGCTCGTAAATCCTGCTCTGCTCCTGCGGAAAATCCTGGTATTCCCGCATCGCGATGACGCTGGCGATCTGGATTGGAGCGAACATGCCGTAATCGTAATAACCCTTGATCGTCGCCAGCGCCTTGATCATCTCCGCGTTGCCGCAGCAAAAGCCGCATCGCCAGCCGGCCATGTTGTAGCTTTTGCTCATCGTGGTGAATTCCACGCCAACTTCCTTGGCCCCCTTGGCGGCCAGGAACGACGGCGCGACATATCCATCAAAGCAAACCTCGCCATAAGCGAAGTCTGAAATGATCATGATATTCCGCCGCCGGCAAAGCTCGATCGCCCGGTCCCAGAAGTCGGGATCAATCGTCATTGCGCTGGGATTGTGCGGATAATTCAAGATCAAAAGCTTCGGCGGCGGAAACAGCCCATCAATCGTTCGCTCGACGCGATCCAAAAATGCCTGATCATTTCCCAGGGGCACGCGAATCACATTGGCGCCCGCCATCGCGGGCGCATAAATATGAATCGGAAACGCCGGATCGCCTACCACGATCGTATCGCCGGGGCCCAGCAGCGCCAGACAGAGGTGGCTGAATCCTTCCTTGGAGCCAATGGTCGCGATCACTTCGGTTTCGGGGTCCAGCGATACGCCGTATTTGGCTTCGTATTTCTTGGCGACCTCCCGCCGCAACCCGGCGATGCCGTTGCTCACGCTATAGCGATGGTTCCGCGGATCGCGCGAAGCCTCGGCCAGCTTCTGCACGACCGATTCCGGCGTGGGGTCCGTCGGATTTCCCATCCCCAGGTCGATAATATCGATCCCATTTACGCGCTTCTCATATTTGGTCTTATTGATCCGACCAAATAAATACGGCGGAAGACGCGCAATGCGCGACGACGTTTCAATCTTGAACGGCTGTGGTTTCGGTTCACTCATGGCAATTCCAGTGTATCAGATTTACTGCTCACTCTGCATATCCCCGCCTCCACCCAAATCCGCAGGGTGTAACGCTCGATTGTGGCGGGGGAAATATTGGTGGGAAATTTTAACGCGGAGGCGCTGAGCCGCAGAGAAAAGATGCTGAGTTTTCATTTTATCTCTCTTCGTTGGTGCGTTTGTGTGCGAGGAGGTTGCCATTCCGCCACAAACGGGAGTTACACCTAATCCGCAGGGCCACGATAAAATTCCAATAACAGAAAAATGCGATCGCAAAGAAGGCAACAACGAAAATGACCCCGAAGATTTTGCAGATTGCGCGGAATTTTTAATGCAGCTTCTCCGTCGCGAATACCACCCCAGTTTGACTTCAATCCCAAACCTGCCCACAATCGTACATAAGGTTAGACCCTCCAGGAGACGCACCCCAATGCCATTTTCCAGCGATGCCCGTGCCCGATCCGCCTCCGCTGCCCGATTCCGTCGGTTGAATGTCTGCGTCATCGCCGGCCTTGCCGCCGGTGTGGTTATTGGTGGCTGCGACACCTCCACCGATCAGGCCAATCGATCTGTGGATCAGAAGGTCGCCGCCGCACTGCCGAAGGTCTCCGGGTCCGAGCAGGACCGCAATCAGGCGCATTCCCTGCTCGATCAGGCCGCGGCTGAAGCTGCCGCCTCTAATGCCGAGCGTATCCGCGCCAAATCTCTGCTCGCCCAGGTCGAACTGCGTGCCGCCGAGGACCTTCAGCCCAGGATTGAATCAACGCAGGCCCAGATCGATCAACTCGCGTGGGATATCCGCCAGATGGGCGGCCAAATCCAGGCCAGCAACCGTCTGGCGTCTTCGTTGGCGATGTACAACCCCGCGAACGTTCAGACCGCCATCCAGGGCCAGGTCGCCGACGTCCAGGGATCGCCGGATAAAACCGACTGGGTCAAATCCGACACCGGTTCCATACAGACTCTCGCGGCCGTCAATAAGGACATCACCGACCTGCAATCTCAGATCACCGATCTTCAGAACACCGTTAAAACGCTGTCTGATCAGCGCACTCTACTCCAGGCCAAAGCGGATCAACTCAGCCAGCAGTCGGAAAAAGAAAAAGGGGACAAGGCGGTGGAGTTGTTCAAGCAAGCAGCTGACGCCCGAAAGCAGGCCGACGATCTTGCCGTCCAGATCGATCAGAACAATGTAAAGCTCACCCGCGCCCAGACCGACCTTGGGGTTAAACAGGGGCAGCAAGAAGTCCTCGCCGGCGCTGTCAAGAGCTTTGGCGACATGGCGAGCCAGGTGGACAGTGCCTGGAAAATCCTCCAGGACCAGATGAAAGCGCAAACGGGGCAGGCCGCATCCATCCTCGGCGAAGAAGGCAAAAGCGTGGCCGCCGATGACCCCACAGGCGGTTCAACCATCGCCTCCAAATCCGAGCGCATCGCCGACCTTGCCAAGGCCAATCGCAGCCTCCGTGACGAAGCGGAGGGGCATCTCAACAGCTCGATCCAGTTCTTCACGGATGCCGCCGGTTATGCCGATCAGCTTCAGCGTGAACTTGCGTCAAAGTTAAGCGATCCGAAGATGGGCAACGCCCCTGACGCCGCCGCCTGGCGAACGCTCAGCCACGCATTCGATCCCGCACATTTCCGCTTGCAGCAGTCCAACGCATTGCTTCATCGCGCCGCGCTGCTTGCCGGCAAAGCTGCCGAGGCAAACCAGCGGCTGCAACTGGTCGACACGCTCAAACCGATCCTCGCTGATGCCAAGCTTGCGCTTCCTGGCAGTCTTCAGGACAATGACAACAAAATCGCCGACGACCTGAAAAACGGCCGCGAGCAGGCGGACCTGTCCTACAAAGCTTCTGACGAACTCGTCTCCGGAATACCCGACGGCACCGCTCCCGATGACGTGAAAAACGCCGCCCGCGTCGCCAGCATTTTCACTCAGTATGGCTGGTATCTCCTCGCCTCCTCCGTCGGCGACAAACAAAGCGATGACCACCTCAAAGCCGCCCTCGCCCAGCGCGACGCGGCCGTCCAGAACAATGTTCACCTCGGGAACCTGCCACCCGAACTAGCCGGCAGCCCTGCCCCGACAACTGCCCCAGCCGCGGCGCCCACCGCCGCTCCGGCGGCAGGTACGTGATGATCGGAAAAGTAATAAGCCAGGCATCGTGATTAAGCAGTCACATGGGTGCGAGATTTTGAATTCCGTCTTTCTGCATCTGGTTCTAATCTTTCCCTTTTGCTCAGCCCGCTCAAAAATCAGCGCATAAAAAAGCCGTCCCGGGCAAGGACGGCTTCGAATGGGGCTGTGGGAAAACGCTTCGGGTTGTGGGAGTGAAGCGTGATCCACATCGGGGGGAAGAATGGGTTTTTTAACCACACCACCTTTCCGCATCGGACAGCGGCGGCGTGGGATCGCGGGTCTCATAACAACCATCGTGCCGCCGCCCTTTCCTGACCACGGAGCTTTCAATAGGGAGTCATTCGCAATTTGTTTTCGCTTCATAAGTTGCAGGAACGCGGAAAGTGAGCCAAATATTTTGCAGCGGCATGCTGACCTATTTCGGGCCGCGTCAATCCGGCGCTAATGTCGGGGTTTGGCATGACATTGCCCGATTTGTGTCGCATTGAAAAACCGTTGCGCTGACTCCCTCCTGACCAGCCTCATCTGCGATCTACTTCCTTTGACTTTTTCGGCCGTCCGTCTACCTTCACCCATCCTGACTTTTGGAGGTTTCGTTGAGAGTTCTCGTCACCGGCGGAGCCGGATTTATCGGTTCGAATCTGGCCAACAAACTCGCCTGCGACGGTCACACCGTCGTAGCCGCCGATTCGTTCCTTTCTGCGCACTTCTCTAATCTTAAGAATTTTGCCGGCGATGTACTGACACTTAAAGATGCCGACGATGTGGATTCAATGGTCGAGCTTGGTCCCTTCGACGCCATCTTCCATCAGGCGAGCATCACCGGTGTCGTTGGCGCAAATGGTGAAGACCAAAGCAGCCAGCACCGCATGATGCGCAACAATGTCGAGACATTTCGGCGGTTGCTGGATTGGGCCGTGGACACCAGCGCCCGTGTGATCTGGGCGAGCAGTTGCAGCGTTTATGGCAGAGGCGCTGTTCCAATGAAGGAATCACAACCGCCTGATCCGTTGAACATCTACGCGTTCAGCAAACTCACCATGGAGCGCCTCGCCGCCGCTTATGCGCAAAGCTCGCGCATCCGATCGTCGGCTTGCGCTATAGCAATGTCTACGGTCCTGGTGAAGACCACAAAGGCCGCCTCGCCAGCATGATTCACCAACTGGCAAAGCAGATGCGCGCCGGAAAGCGGCCGCGTATTTTCACTGCCGGCGAGCAGAAGCGGGATTTCGTCTACGTCGATGACGCCGTCGCGGCCAATCTCTGTGCGCTGACCTCCAAACAGCCGGGCGTGTTCAACGCCGGCGCTGGCCGCTCCTGGTCTTTCAATCAGGTCGTCGAAGAACTGAATCGCGTCCTGAATACCGATCTTCCCGCGGAATATTTCCATAACCCCTACACCTTTACCCAGGACTGGACTGAAACCGACCAGTCAAACGCCGGCGCTGTTTTGAATTACCAGCCCCGTTTCGATCTGGCGGCCGGAATCGATGCTTATCACGCTTCTGGAAAGCTGGGAATCAGCCTCGGATAATGCGCTCCAAGCAAACGCTCCTGAATCCCCCGCCATATCCTGCGCCATAAAGAATATTTGAAGAGCCTGACAAAATCCCATTGACCCGTTGCAATTCGTTGTTTATTTTGCTCAGGCTTCCGCGAGGCGCTCGGTTCGATGGATCGGACTCTCTTCTCGCACGAAGTTCATTTGTTCAGTTCGCACGTCTTACGATTTCTACTTGATTAGGTTTGACTGAGATTGAAATAAACCGGCCGCACCGCCTTTTTTAAGGCCAATTCTTTTACAAGGAGGAATAAAGTTTTTTGAATGTCCAGCCCTGATTCGCTGCTGGAGCCTTGCTTGCCTCTTTTACATTGAGACACACATAACAGGAAAATGAGGAACATCAGATGAACAAAATTCTCGGGATTATCACCACATCAATTCTTCTGTTCGCGGGTTCGGCCCAGGCATCTACGCCAGTCAAGGTTTTCGATGGCAAAACCCTGAAGGGCTGGACCCCCGTTCCGGCAAGTGCATGGACTGTCCGCGACGCTTCTATTGCCATGACCGGCAGCGCCCGCGGTTTCATTTACACCAACACGAAGTATACGTTTTACCGCGTTATCTACAGCGTTCGCCAGGTCTCGGGCGTTAACCACTGGCCCTGCGTCCTGATCTTCGGAACCAATCCCAAGCTTGATGCCATGGGCGCGCTCCAGGTGCAACCTCCCAAGCCATACACCTGGGATTATCGCCCTGGACATAACAACGCGGGCAACGCCTACTTTACCCATCTCGGCAACGTTCCCGGCGTAACCAAATCCGCATGGGCGCGCTGTGAAATTCTGGTCGATGGCCGCCACGGCACGTTCCGCTGCGCCGCCGCCCAGCCCATCGGCACCAAGGCGATCGAATTGGTTGACTTCAAAGATTCGACCATCAAAAACCTCGCTTCCCCCTTCGCGATTCAGTCTCACAACAGGGGCCAGTTTGACGAATACAAAGACATCACGATCGAGAACAACCCGTCCGTTGATAATTTAATCACCACCAAGTGATCACCACACAATCGGCGATTCGCACTCTCGCCGATCTCTTATCCAGGCGCAGGGCAAATCCCACCGGATTTGCCCTGCGCTTTTTCCTTAACCTTCCATAATTCGGTGCGACTTTCTTGGGAACGATTAGGAGCCTCTAAAATAACCTCGCGCGGTCGCTGCTTTCGTCATCGCGTCAGGCTCTTCGTTGTCGAAACTCGCTCGTATTTCATTCAATACTGCTTTGTTTCGACGCCTCGATCCTGACGTGATGCCGCGGCGCATCGACGCGCGGGAGGTTATTTTAGAGGCTCCAACGTTGCCTCTGCAGCGTGGTACTCATCCACGGAGACAACCGCATGAAGAAATCGTTCCAGATACCCGTTCCTGCCGCCGGGCTGCTTGCTGCCATGCTGATGATTTCAGGATGTTGGAACGCGGGGGGGAATCATTCGCCAGCGGTGGAATCGGGGTTGTCCGCGATGCAAATCAACCGGGCGACGGAGGTTTTTCATCCAACGGGCCGCAGCACGCGATTCACCCGCGGCTGGCAATTCTTCAAAGGCGAGGCGGCGGGCGCTCAATCTGCCAGCTTCGACGATGCCAAATGGCGCTATGTCGATCTTCCTCACGACTGGAGCATCGAAGGACCATTCGCCGAGAACTGGGCCAGCGGCACTGGTTATCTTCCCGCCGGTGTCGGCTGGTATCGCAAAAAATTTATTTGCCCTGATGACCTCGAAGGCCGACGCGTTTCCATCCGCTTTGAAGCGGTCTATCACAACAGCCAGGTCTGGTGTAACGGCCAATTGGTCGGTTCCCGGCCGTTCGGCTACATCCCGTTTGAATTTGATCTCACGCCGCTCTTGCGCGTTGGCCAGGAAAATGTCATCGCTGTGCGCGTTGATCATTCCGACTTCGCCGATTCCCGCTGGTATCCCGGTTCCGGTATTATTCGCGATGTCTTCCTGAATGTCACCGACGATCTGCACATCGCGACCGGCGGCATCTTCATCACCACACCAACGGCGGTCAGGGATTCGGCGCATATTGTCCTGAGCACTACGGTAAAGAATGAAAGCGCGACTGACGTTCCAGTCACCGTCGTCAGCACGATCATTGACGCGCAAGGCCAGGATGTCGGCCGCACGCAATCTCAGTTTTCCATAGCGGCGGGGGGGCAGTGGGATTTCGATCAATCCACCTCCATCGCCTGGCCATCTTTGTGGTCGCCGACAAATCCTGCTCTTTACGATCTGAAAACCCAGGTGATCCGCGACGGAAATGTCGTCGATGAATGCCACACTCCCTTCGGCGTGCGCACCTTCCACTTTGATCCCGACAAAGGCTTCTCCATCAACGGCCAAGCCATGAAGCTCAAAGGCGTTTGCCTGCATGATGACGCCGGCGCCCTTGGCGCGGTAACGCCCGCCGCCGTCTGGGATGCCGGCCTGCGCCGCCTTCGCGACGCTGGCTGCAACGCCATCCGCACCAGCCACAACCCGCCACCAACTGAATTGCTCGACCTCTGCGACCGCCTCGGTTTCCTCGTGATGGATGAAGCCTTCGACGAATGGACCCGGGGCAAGAAGAAATGGGTGCACGGCGTCAACCGGGGCCTGCCCAGTTTCGACGGCTACCACACCTACTTCGCCAACTGGGCCAAGATCGATCTCCGCGACATGTTACTGCGCGACCGCAATCATCCCTCGATTATCCTCTGGAGCATCGGCAACGAGATTGATTTCAAGAACGATCCCTATCCGCCGAATTCAGACGAACTTCCCCCGGTTGCCGCCATGCTGATCAAGGTAATCAAGCAATACGATCTGACGCGTCCTGTGACGGCTGCCTGCGCGTCGGTCCCCACGAATCTGTTTTGTGATGAGCTGGATGTGGTTGGCTATAACTATCAGGAGCCGCTTTACGCTGCCGATCACGCCGCCCACCCTGCGCGGGTTATCTACGGCAGCGAAAACAAACACACCGCCGCCGCCTGGCAGGCGGTCGCCCGGAACGACTACATCGCCGGCCAATTCCTCTGGACGGGCATCGACTACCTCGGCGAAGCCGCCCCCTGGCCCAATCGCTCCCGCAGTTCCGGCCTGCTCGATCTCGCCGGTTTCGAAAAGCCGCAATACTACTTCCGCAAGAGCCTCTGGACGGATCAGCCGATGGTCTATCTCGATCCTGCGTCCAAGGGCATTACCTGCTACACCAACTGCCAATCGGTAGAGCTCTTCCAGGACGGCCAATTAGTCAGCGAAAAACCGCTGCCCGATGATCGCATGATCACCTGGCCTGTCCTCTTCACCGGCTCCACGCTCAAAGCCGTCGGAAAAAACGCCGGCGCGGCGGTCTGTAGTTTCGAACTGAAAAAGCCTGGCGCTCCCGGCAGGATTGCAATCAAAGCCGATGTGGAATCTCTAAAACCCGACGGCCGCGACCTCGCCCAGATCGAAGCCTGCATAACCGACGCCGACGGCAACGTCGTCACTGACGCTTCTTCCCTCGTCCACTGCACAATCCACGGCCCCGGCCGCCTTCTGGGCATGGAGAGCGGCGACCCCGACAGCCACGAAAGCTATCAGGCCGACTTTCACAAAGCCTATCGCGGTCATCTTCTCATTTACGTCCAATCCACCGGCATGCCCGGCAACATCCTCGTCCAGTTAACGGCGCAAGGGCTGAGCCCCGCACAAGCGACAATTTCCGCCCGCCAACCCGCGCCCACCACAAACCCGGCCCGATGAGCCCGCCCGTCGCGGGCATCGGCTTTGCACGTTCTCGCTCCGCAGAGAGATGCTGCTGAGCGAGCAATAATGCAAAAACCGAAGTTACAACCAAAATCATCATCCGCCCCTTGCCCTGGCGCTGGTTCCGCCGCCTCCTACATCCCCGTCAAGATGGAACTTTCCGTCCTGCGTTCCGCCGCCGCCAAATGCAAAGGATGCGATCTTTATTGCAACGCGACTCAGGTCGTCTTCGGCCAAGGCCCGCCGACGGCCAGCGTGATGTTTGTCGGCGAGCAGCCTGGCGATCAGGAAGACCGCGCGGGCGCACCGTTTGTCGGTCCCTCGGGAAAACTTCTGGATACTGCCCTCGAAGAAGCCGGCATCGACCGCGCGGAAGCGTATGTCACCAACGCCGTCAAACATTTCAAATTCGAATTGCGCGGCGGTCGCCGCATTCACTCCAAACCCAACGCCCGCGAAACGGCCGCGTGCCGCCCGTGGCTCGCCGCCGAAATTACCACCGTCCGCCCCAAGCTCATCGTCTGCCTGGGCGCCACCGCAGCTCAATCGCTCATGGGCAATCAATTCCGCATCACAAGAGACCGGGGCAAGGTCTTCACCGGCACCCAGTGGGCTCCCGCCCTTGTCGCCACCAACCATCCCTCCGCCATCCTCAGGGCCCCCGATCACCAGGCTCGTGAAGACTCGTATCGACATTTTGTCCATGACCTGGCAATCGTCCGCGTGGAGATGAACCACATTACCCGCCTACAGGCCAATGCCCATGCCAAAAACGTCTTAAGCGTCACTAACCGTTAAACTGGGCGGATTATCCCCCGCCACCCCACAATTTGCTCCCATTCGCCAGTGAAATTTGTTGTGACGAGCGTGCCGCTACGAGTAAACTGCACTTCGTGGCACGCGATTTCGGCGAGCGCCGTCGAACCGTGTTTCGCATGTGCCCGGCGGCGATGGACAATCGGCAATATTGCCCTTGCCTTCTCCGGTCGTTCAATCCCCAGGCTGGAAGTGAACCCCGCCGCCGGATTAAAGTATTACTACTACCGGGTTTATTTCCTTTCGAGATAAAATCCAAGACCCGTAAGTCGGCAGCCCCGAAGCAAACGTCGGGATGGTTCAACATCTAAAGGTCGGCATCATGGCCAAACATTCGCAGAAGAAACTCGGTGAAATCCTCGTCGAGTGGGGCACCCTCAAAACCGCCGAGATCGACAAAGGCCTCAACCACGGCAAAGCCAAGGGCCTTCGCATCGGCGAAGCTTTGATCGATCTCAAGCTCGCCACTGAAGCCCAGGTTTATAAAGCCCTCGCTACCCAGCAGGGAATGGAATACATCGACCTGGAAAAAAGCTCCATCCCGCCCAACGCCGTCAACCTCATCCCCGACGACCTGATGAAGAAGTACATCATCGTCCCGCTGGGAAAAGAGGGAAACAAGCTCCGCGTTGCCATTCACGATCCGCTGGATTTTGAGATGCTCGAAATCCTCCGCTTCCGCCTGAACATGGAACCGCGCCCGGTGCTGGCCCCCAAGGGCCGCATCAAGCAACTGATCGACGAACTCTTCAATACCTCGTCCACCAGCACCATCGACAAGACGATGGATAAGACCATCGACAAGCTCCGCAACTCGCTGGACGCTTCGCTCGATAAATCACTGGACAAATCGGTCGACCGCTCGATCGACAAATCGATCGACCTCGCCGGCATGGGCGAAGACACCGCCAACGACCCCACGCAGGCCCCGATCATCAAGCTGGTGACCGCCATGATTGCCGAAGCCGTCCGCAATCGTGCGAGCGATATTCACATCGAACCGATGAAAGACCGCGTCCGCGTCCGTTATCGCATCGATGGCGAATGCGTTGAGCGCGATCGCATCCCCGTCCGCATGAAAGGCCCGCTGATCTCGCGCCTGAAGATCATGGCTGGAATCGACATCGCCGAGAAGCGGCTGCCCCAGGACGGCCGCATTAAGATGACGATCGACAAGCAGAGCATCGACTTCCGCGTCAGCACGCTCCCCGCCTACCACGGTGAATCGGTCGTGCTTCGTATTCTGCGTCCCGACAATGTCCGCATCGGCATCCAGAACCTCGGCTTCGAGGAAGAAGACAACAAAGCCTTCCAGAAAATCATCAAGCGCCCCAACGGCATCTTCCTGGTCACCGGCCCCACCGGCAGCGGCAAGACGACGACGCTCTACGCCGCCTTGAATGAACTGAACCGCCCTGATCGCAAGATCATCACCGCCGAAGACCCCGTCGAATACAACTTCCCCGGCATCAACCAGTGCCAGGTCAAAGAAAACATCGGCCTGAGCTTCTCCAAGATTCTTCGCGCCATGTTGCGTCAGGCCCCCAACATCATCCTCGTCGGCGAAATTCGCGACAAGGAAGTTGCCGAGGTCGCTATTCAGGCCGCCCTCACCGGCCACTTGGTGTTCAGTACATTGCATACCAATGATGCGCCAGGCGCCATCACCCGTCTGATCGACATGGGCGTCAAACCGTTCCTGGTCGCCTCGTCCATTCAGGCCGTCATGGGCCAGCGCCTGATTCGCGCCTTGTGCCCCAAGTGCAAAGTCGTCGATAAAGAGCCCGACCAGCATTGGCTCCGCATCGCCGGCATCACCGAGCGCGACCTCCGCGACAAGCACATTTACAAACCCCGCGGCTGCGACTACTGCACCAACACCGGCTTCCGCGGTCGCATCGGTATCTTCGAAATGATGGTCATGAACAACGAAATCCGCACCATGGCCTTCGAACGCGCCCCAACCAATAAAATCCGCGCCGTCGCCATCGCCAGCGGCATGAAAACACTTTTGAACGACGGCAAATTAAAAGTCCTCGAAGGCAAAACCACTGCCGAAGAAATCGTGAAAGTGGCTCAGATCGACGTCACGGCGCTTTGATTTGTCCGTTGTCAGTGGTCCGTTGTCCGTTGCTGTTTAATAATCACGTAACTTGAGAAGTTCATGGCGAAAGCGGACTTTCAAAACTTGCGGGTTTATCGATTGGCCGAAGAGCTTTCGGACGTCCTATGGAACGTTGTTTTGACTTGGGATTCATTCTCGCGTGATATCGTCGGAAAACAACTTGCGCGTGCTGCCGACAGCATCGGTGCAAATATCGCGGAAGGCGCCGGTCGGGGTTCATTTTTAGATAATAGGCGATTCGTGAAAATTGCCCGTGGATCATTGAATGAAACCATTCACTTTCTTCGCCGCGCGTACCGGCGCAAGTTAGTGACCCAGTCGCAAATAGCGCAAATCAGGCCTTATATAGATGAACTTGGCCCAAAACTGAACTCCTGCTTGAAATCCATCGGTCCCGTCTCCGTCAGTAAACGAAAGGCCGTTGTATCAACTTCAGCAACGGATAACGGACCACTGACAACGGACTCACTTAACGGACAAAACTAATGGCATCAACTCTTCAAATTGATCGTCTTCTTGAAACCTGCGTGAAACGCAAAGCGAGCGACTTGCATCTTGCAGTCGGCAAACCCCCCGTGCTTCGTCTGCACGGCCATATGCGCGAGCTGCAGACAAAAGTCCTCGAGGCCGAAGATACGACCGCGCTGATGAAATCGATCACCCCTGAGCGCATCCAGCAGGAATTTGAAGAATCCGGCTCCGGCGACTTCGGTTTCGCCTACGGTGAAGAAGCCCGCTTCCGCGTCTCCATTTTCAAGCAAAAAGGCTATACCTCGCTCGTTCTTCGCCGAATTCCCAGCACGCTGCTCACCTTCGAGCAGATCGGCCTGCCCGAAATGGCCCGCCAGATCTGTCGCCGCCCGCGCGGCATCTTCCTCGTCACCGGTCCCACGGGTTCCGGCAAGACGACCACGCTCGCGTGCATGATCAACTACATCAACGAAAACTACGACAAGCACATCATCACGATGGAAGACCCGATCGAGTATTACCACCCGCACAAAAAATCGGTGGTCGTGCAGCGCGAAATCGGGACGGATGTGCCCAGCTTTTCCGAAGGCCTCCGCCGCGCTTTGCGCCAGGACCCCGATGTTATCCTCGTCGGCGAAATGCGCGACCTGATTACTATCAGCTCTGCCATCACCGCCGCCGAAACCGGCCATCTTGTGTTCGGCACGCTGCACACCAACGGCGCCGCGTCCACCATCAACCGCGTCATCGACGCTTTCCCGACAGATCAGCAGGAACAGGTTCGCGTGCAGCTCGCCGGCAATTTGCTTGCGGTGCTCAGCCAGTGCCTGTGTCCGCGCGTCGACACCGACGGCATGGTCGCCGGTTACGAATTCATGTACGTCACGCCCGGCATCCAGAACCTCATCCGCGAAAACAAAAGCTTCCGTATCGACTCCGAAATCCAGACCGGCAAGCGCTACGGCATGCAGTTGCTTGACGACAACCTCTGGAACCTGTTCCAGGCCGGCAAGATCAGCGCTGAAGAAACCATCGACAAATCCCGTAACCCCGGCGCGATTGTCGACAAGATGCAGAAGGCCGGCCTCGATGTTGAGAAAGCCGACGACGCTCTGCTCGCTGAGGTCGCCGAGGGCGCCGGTTCAGAATCCGCCGCCGGCAAGCCGGCCGCCGGCGCTTCCGAGGCCGAACGCCAGGCCCAAATTGCTGCCAACCGCGCAAGGATGCTGGCGGCGAAGAAGTAATATCTCCCTCTTCCGGTATTCCGGGAGAAAGCAGGGGTGAGCGTGATTTGGAACGTCGAACGCCGTCGACGAAAAATCATCCTCGCTCTTAGTCCCTCGCCCGGCGTACCGTGCGAGGGAATCAAAAGAAAGACGGCCAATAACCGAGTCAACGACAGCCAGCCACCAGAAGAGGAA
Organism: uncultured Phycisphaerales bacterium; assembly: GCA_963704405.1. Lineage (GTDB taxonomy): Bacteria > Planctomycetota > Phycisphaerae > Tepidisphaerales > Tepidisphaeraceae > MFD01213-c1. The sequence continues at coordinate 4,397,709 of OY969903.1, read as the reverse complement.
CCTCGATGTCCAAAGCCACCCCGCCGGCCCCGACGCCTTCGCCGTCGAACCATCCCAAGCCGCCTACCGCCGGCCCCGGTATGCCCGCGCAAAAGCCGGGCGTGACCACGCCTATGGCCCCGAGCATCGGCGCAGCGCCCCGCCCAGCGCCAAAACCGGTCTGCCCGCCGACCGTGCGCACAGCGGCTCAGCCCAGTCTAGCGCCGGCGCGCCCGTCGCCCGTCCCTCTTCATCCGGCGGTTCCAGCGGTACGAAACCTCCAACCCCGACCGGTGGTCATGGCGCTGCTGGACGCATGGGCGGCATGAGCTCTGCCGGCAGTTCATCACAGGCCCGCCCTATTCCACTCGCCCCTGCCGGTTCCGGCGCCCCGGCGCTTCCCGCCCTGGTAACGTCGGCGGACCCATCCCCGCCCGCCAAGGCGGCGCTGCCACCCCCGGCGCGGTGCCTCCGATCGACCAACTCCAGGGCCGCCCGATCGGCCGCGTCCTGACGAAGATGGGCAAAGTCACCCGCGAGCAGGTCGTCGAAGCCCTTAATTTCCAGAAGAGCAAAGGCGGTGCGGTCGGTCGAATCCTCATGGACCTCGGCTACATCAAGGAAGCCGACCTCAACGTCGCCCTTGCCGCCCAGAAAGGGTACGAGCTTTTCAATCTCGAAGGCATCAACATCACCAAGGAAGCCATCGACGCCGTCCCCGCCCAGATCGCCACCACGAATAAGATCCTTCCGATCCTCTTTGATAAGGCTTCGAAGAAGCTCACGATCGTGATGGCCAGCCAGGAAAACTTCCAGGCCATCGACACCCTGCAATCGATGATGGGCTATCGCGTCACCGCCAAGATTGGTGACCCCGAGCAGATTGAAAAGCTCATTCAAAAACACTACCAGGCCGCCGCCGACAGCCTCGGTGAAATCCTCGGTGAGCTCCAGACCGACGAAACCCTCAAAGACCTCAAAGGCCGCGGCGAATCCATCGACCTCACCGATCTCAAGGAAGCCGCCGACTCCAATCCCGTCCGCAAGCTCATCAATCTCGTGCTGCTCCAGGCCATCAAAGACAAGGCTTCCGACATTCACTTTGAACCCTTCGAAGATGAATTCAAGATGCGCTACCGCATTGACGGCGTGCTCTACGAAATGATGCCGCCGCCCAGCCACATCGCTCCGGCCATCAGCTCGCGCATCAAGGTCATGGCGAATCTCGACATCGCCGAGCGCCGCATGCCGCAGGACGGCCGCATTGAATTGAACGTCAACAACCAGCCGATCGATCTCCGCGTCAGCGTCCTGCCGACCATGTTCGGCGAAAGCGTCGTCATGCGCGTGCTCGACCGCGGCAACGTCAACCTTGACCTGGATAAACTCGGCATCCGCGAAGACGATCTCGCGCAGGTCCGCCAGCTCATCCGCCGCCCCAACGGCGTATGTATCGTCACCGGCCCCACCGGCAGCGGCAAAACCACCACGCTCTATTCCGCGCTCCGTGAGCTCAACGACATCAGCTCCAAATTGATCACCGCCGAAGACCCGGTGGAATATGACATCGACGGCATCATCCAGTGCCAGATCAAACCCGAAATCGAAATGACCTTCGCGCGAATCCTTCGCGCCATGCTGCGTCAGGACCCCGACGTTATCCTCGTCGGCGAAATTCGCGACCAGGAAACCGCCAAGATCGCCGTCGAAGCCGCCCTCACCGGCCACCTGGTCTTCAGCACTCTCCATACCAACGACGCCCCTTCATCCATCGCCCGCCTGCTCGATCTCGGCCTCGAACCGTTCCTCGTTACGGCATCAGTTGAAGGCGTCATCGCCCAGCGCCTGGTGCGAAAAATCTGCGCCAGTTGCAAGAGCGAATACACGCCCACCGAAGAGCAGCTCATGGAACTGGAGCTGCGGCCAGAAGATGTCGAAGGCCGCATCTTCTACTACGGCAAAGGGTGCGAAGCCTGCAACAACACCGGCTACCGCGGCCGCCAGGGCCTCTACGAAATCATGACCTTCGACGACGAAATGCGTGACCTCGTCATCCAGCACGCCAGCACCCAGGTCCTCCGCCACGAAGCCAAAAAACGCGGTATGCGCACCCTCCGCTCCTGCGGCTTGATGGCCATCTACGATGGTGTAACCACCATTGAAGAAGTCGTCCGCGAAACGATCATGGAGGAATAAGAATTGGAGGCACGCGGAGACCTGGCCAGGAAGTTCCTCCGAGCCGCGGAGCAGCGCATGATTGCTGTGGATTTTCTTCGGCGCGCCGATCTGAACTTTGAAGCAGTTTATCTCGCCGGTTATGTTATCGAATGCTCACTGAAGGCGCTCCTGCTTTCCAGTATGCCGGCAAAGCAGCGTTTAGCTTATGCCGACCGGCATTTTCGAGGACGAGCTGGTCATAGTTATGAATCGCTAAAGGAAGCATTGTTCCGACAGCATGTTAATATTCCTGCACAGATCGCTGATCAACTTCGGCGATCTGCGTGGTCAACTGAACTGCGGTATCAAGTTGGACTTCTGAAGGCGATCGAAGCAAAAACCTTTATAGCCATAGCTGGTGAAGTGCTAGCGTGGGTGCAGAGGACAATATAATGGCTATCGCAACCAAAAAACGTAAGACAGCGGAAACCCGAGCCGCCGAGTCCGTCTTTCGAAATGCTTTTCCCGATGCCCAGGTGGAAGCTTACCGCTATAATACCGCGTCTATTCGTGTTCGCGTAATTGATCAGGCATTTGAGGGGAAAGACCGCATTGAGCGTGAGGCCTTGGCGTGGCCTGCATTAGAAAAGCTGGATGCGGTGACCAAAGCTGCCACTCGAGACGACGTGACGGTCCTTTTGCTTTTAACGCCCGCCGAACACGCTGATGGATCATCAATTCTTGACCACGAATTTGATGATCCAAGCCCATCTACATTTTAGTATCGTGTGCTTGATAGCAGGACGGTCTGGTGGACATCCCGTATAAAATATTCAGATACCCAATTTAAGCGGAGACAGAATGGCCGTATACACCTACACCGCGATGAACACCTCCGGCCAAGAGGTCAAAGACGAAATCGAAGCCTCTTCGTCCGACGATGCCATGGCTAAAATTCGCTCGAAAAAGCTTTTTCCCACAAAGGTTAAGGAGAAAGCCGCCAAAAAGAGCGTCAAGAAGAAAGGCCCCGAGGCCGAATCGCTGGTAGCCACCCGCAAGATGCCCATCAGCATCGGCGGTGTCCCCCGCAAGCAGCTTGTCGCCTTCACCCGCCAGCTTTCCACCCTCCAGGACGCCGGCCTCCCCATCCTTCGCTCGCCTCCAGATTCTCGAACAACAGCAAAAACCCGGCCTGCTCAAAGCCATCATCGGCGGTGTCGCCGACGAAGTCGAAGGCGGCGGCACCCTTTCCGACGCCATGGCCAAATACCCCAAGGCCTTCGATAAGCTCTACGTCAACATGATCAACGCCGGCGAGCTGGGCGGCGTGCTCGACCTCATCCTCTCCCGTCTCGCCGACTTCATGGAAAAGGCCGCCAAGCTGAAGAAGAAAGTCATCGGCGCCATGATCTACCCCGGCGTCGTCATCTCCATCGCCGTCGGCATCGTCTCGATGATCATGATCTTCGTGATCCCCAAGTTCGAGCAGATCTTCAAAGACTTCAAAACCGATCTCCCCGGCATCACCCAGGTCCTGCTCAGCGTCAGCCGCTGGTTCGCCAATCAATATGGCTGGGCGTATGTGCTTTTCTCCCCCATCATCATCATCGCTGCTCATCAAGCTGCATCCGCATGAGCGAAGGCGGCAAGTATCGCCGTCGATGTCGTCAAGCTGAAGATCCCCATTCTCGGCTCCATCCTCGCCAAAACCGCCATCGCCCGCTTCACCCGCACGCTCGGCACGCTGATCAGCGCCGGCGTGCCGATTCTCGATGCCCTGAACATCACCAAAGAAACCTGCGGCAACGAAGTCTACAGCCGCGCCCTGCTCAAGGTTCACGATGCCATCCGCGAAGGCGAATCCATGGCCGATCCGCTTCGCGCCACCAAGGTCTGCGACGCCCTGGTCGTCAACATGATCGACGTCGGCGAAGAAACCGGCGACCTCGACAAGATGCTCATGAAGATCGCCGACAACTACGACAGCGACGTCGACGTGCTGGTCGGTTCGCTCATCAGCATCCTGGAACCGGTCATGGTCGTCGTCCTGGGCGTGATCGTCGGCTTCATCGTCATCGCCCTGTTCGCTCCGATGATCAGCCTGATCCAGGCCGTCTCCGGCCCCGCCAAAAAGGGCGGCTGAGCCAGACGCAACAATTGCAGGAAAAAGAACCCGCGGCCTCTCCCGCCGCCGTGCCCAATCACCACCGAGGGTTTCCATGAAGGCCAACCACCACCCCCGTCCCCCCCAAACCTCAACCCGCCGAGGCTTCACCCTCCTGGAATTGCTCGTCACCATCGGCATCATCGCCATCCTGATCGGCTTCGTAGTCGCCGGAATCCCCCGCATCCGCCGAGCCGCTCAGACGACTTCAACCAATGCCGAACTGGTCACGATCGCGAATGGAATTCAGCAGTATTACAATGATTTTCATTCATATCCGGGGCCGTTTGCGAACAACCAGCTCGCTAATGAGCCATTTCATCCAACTTGGGTTGACCCCAGCGGAAACACCATTGACCTCGGCTGGATGAACGGAACCACACCGCAACCTTTTCCACAACTGACCAACATCACAAGCAGTGAAAATCTAGTTCTTGGCCTGCTCGGTGGCTTGGAAATCGATACCCCGCCGGGGAATGGTAATCCGGTACTGAATTACAATTCCACCCGTATCTTCCCCGATAATATTACTCCAAATCCAAAAGGCGCAATGAGTGTTAATTACAACCGGCCTAAAGTCTGGCCCGCCTACATTCAAGTGCCCGTCGGATATATTGACCGTCCCGATGCGACCAGCATGACCGGAGGTGTTTTTACAGATAATGCTCAACGGGCGGCAAATGACAGCATAATTCCTGAATTCATTGATCAATACGCGTCGCAACAGATGCCCATCCTTTATCTCCGCGCCAATGCCGGCGCAACGGGAATTGTATCCCTTCGTGGACAGGATGAATCAGGCAATCCCTTGGTAGCCCAATACGATATAGGTCCAATTGTGGCCTATACTCTGACCCTAATTGGCACTAATCAGACTGATGGTAAGCGAGATCACCACGGCCTGCAGGGGCTTGGAGATAATCTGCATGGCATCAGAGAGGGCTTTGCAAAGTTCTTTGACAACGGCTCTTCGAATCCAAATCCCGGATCCAACGCAATCGCCTATTTCAAAGATCCAAGTAATCCCGGACCCAGCAATCAGACCGGCAACGCTCGACAGAAAGACGGTTTCATCCTGATTAGCGCCGGCCCCGACGGCGTCTACGGCACCGAAGACGACGTCATTTACCCCGGCTCATTGCTTCCCTGATCCGCCACCTGCCTAACCGAGGCCGACATGCCAATCCGCATTCCCCTTTCGTCCACTTCAAAACGGCGACGCTCCCAAGGCTTCACCCTTACCGAAGTCCTCGTTGTTATCGGCATTCTGGTGCTGCTCATGGCGTTGGCCATTCCCGCGGTTATGAAGGCGATGCGCACCGGCCGACGCACCCGCACCGAAGCGGATCTGCACCTGATTGGCACCGCTCTCGAAGCCTACAAAAGTGATTTCTTTGATTATCCGCGATTTGATGATGACAACACCCCTGGCAGCCTGAGCATGCAGACAGACCGTGGCGCCAGGCTCCTTTGCCGTTCAATGATTGGCCCCGGCCCGGCAAATCCCACGGGTAACACACCGGCCCTCATTCAGAACTCCGGCTACGATGGCGCTGATGGTCCCGGCTTTCGCATTCGTGCCGGCAATCCCGGTCCCGATGGTCAGTGGGGTACTGCAGATGACGTACTTCCAAGCGGGAAAATTTACGGCCCCTATGTTCAGCCCGACAAATTCAAAATTTCCACCACCAACGGAATCATCGACGCCTCGGCAAAAATCCTGGATGCCGACGGCAACCCAATTCTCTACTATCCTGCTACCCCAGGCGTTATGAGTGCAGCCCACTATGTGTACAATGAACCACCGCCAGGCACGGCCAACTACGCCAACGCTCCTCCCGCATACGATCGCCCTTATTACAATGCATACGATAACCTTTCAATGATTACGGAAGTGGAGTTACAGACCATTATGGGCGCGGACACTACTCCGGCTCCGACAGGTACCGGCGCCGTTGCCAGCAACAAATCCGCCGTCTACACCGGCCCTTATCTCCTCTGGTCCGCCGGTCCCGACGGCATCTACGGCCGAAAAGGATCGGGCCCAACGCCCCAGCCCGGCGACAAAACCGACGACATCACCAATTTCGATCTCCCCCCGGACCTTAGAAAATAACCCAAACGCAGAACGATGAGCGCAGATCGCAGATCGCCAAACAGTCACCCGTCTTCGTTCTGCGCTCTCGACTTCGACGAGCTCAGTCGAGTCGCGCGTATTGTTTTGCGCTCGCCTGCGCCGCCGCGCCTACTCCCTTGTCGAACTCTTCGTCACCATTGCCATCCTCATCATTGTCCTTGGCCTGATGGTCGATCTTGCCAACCGCGTCCGCCGAAATTCCTCCGACAGACTCACCCGCCAACTTCTTCAGCAACTCACGGCGTTAATGGACAACTACCTGGACCACAACGGCAACCAGCTTCCTCCCGTCACCCTTTTTTTAGAACCCGGCCCGGTGCCCGATGAAGCCGCTCTGCAATCCACCGCCCGCCGAAACAATGCCGACCTCGTCCGTTTTCTTCGCGGCCAATCAAACCTCACGCACCCGACTACCGCTGAAACTCCCATTTCGGATAAATCCCAATCCAACACAGACCCCTCCGACCTCGCCCGCCGACAGGATATCTTTGCCGGCCTGCCCCTCAGCCTCTACGATGAAGTCACCCTCCATGATCCCTGGGGCAGCCCCATCATCTTCATGCCCCACCAGCACCCCCTCCTCGGCATGGCGCCCGGCGACAAATTCTTCTTCTTTTCCGCCGGCCCCGACCGCAAATTTCTGTCCAGAGAAGACAACCTGTACAGCTACGAGGAATCTCAGGACTCCCCACCTTAGAAGAAAAACAAAAATCAACCTAAAATCAGCATTCAAAACGGTTTATCATTTTACAATTACCAATTTCCCATAGACAAACCCACTGGACACTGCGAATAACAACACGTCTGCCAAAGGAGCTGCCTGTGAAGCGTCGCGCTTTTACCATGATTGAGTTGCTCGTCGTCATCAGCATCATCGCCATCCTCGGCGGCCTGCTCATCATGGGCGTTGGCAAAATGCACACCGCCGCCAAGCGCCGCCAAACCGAACAAATGCTCGAAAACTGCCGGGGATTATATGCCGAATACGATTCCGTCCGCCGCATCCATTTTGGCCTCGGCGAACTTGACGCCCCTCAGGATGTCACCGCCGACCTCGCCGGTCCGGCAAGTCTCCCTAATAAGAATGACCGCTACGGATACGCGGTCCTTCGAACCCGTGACATCATGTTCCAGATCGCGGCAATGCCTAACAATGCGGCTTCTCTTGGCAAAATGTCAGCTGACGCCATCATGAGAGTCCCTGCAAGTATCACAAATAATCTCCAGCAGCCCGCCGTTTATTCAAGCAGCAGCACCTACGAACTCTACAATCTCGCCAGCGATTCAAACCCCACACCAACCAAATACACACGTATCCTGCGAATAACGGACAATCTCGGTAGAACGGCTCCCGACAACACCGCCGCCATTTCCCTCGCCCCGCCAAACCCAAAATATTGGCTGCCCCTGCCGCAGGACGGAACAGGTTCTAATCCTCCCCCTGCCCCCACGCCTGCGGATCAGGTCCCTATTCTCTTGGACGGCTGGGGCAATCCAATTATCTGCGTCTTTGGCGGTATCCTGGGAAGCGGTGCAACCTATGACCCAACTCTCCCTCTTGCTAGTCAACCCGGTATTCTCCTCGCCGGTGGCCGCAGCTTCCACATAATCTCCCCCGGCAGCGAAATCACCACAACTACAAACGTTGCCAAGCCCTTCTTCGCCTCCGCCGGTCCCGACGGCAACTTCGCCCAGGGCGACGACAACCTCTACTCCTTCGAAAAATGATTTCGCACATTTACCATTTACCATTTGCCATTTGTCCTCGAGCGCACCGTCGGCGTCGCGCTTTCACCCTCACCGAAATCCTCGTCGTCATCGTCATCATCGTGCTGATGCTCGGTATGGCCATGCCGGTCTTCCGCTTCATTACCGGCGGTCGCAGCGAAGAAGGCGCCGCCAACCACATCGCCGCCATGCTCGGCCGTGCCCGCTCCGAAGCCATCGGCCTTCAAAAAATCACCGGCGTCGCCTTCATCCTTGATCCCGCCACCCTCGAAGAAAAAATGGCTGAGGTCGAATTCGCTCCCTGCCCGGCGTGGTCTTCAACCCAGGCATATAGCCAGGGCAATTACGTGAGTAATATCGTCGGCGCGCTTACTTACTATTATATTGCACTAACCAATAACACGAACGCCCCTCCTCCCAACACCCAGGTTGACAACGCCAACTGGCAATTCGTCGGCGGTCCTCCCCTCGATCTACGGGCCGATACCGAGCCTGAACAGCTTCCCATCGGCATCGCGGTTCAAACCATCACCAATGCCACACTGAGCAATACCAATGTCCGCCAGACCGATGCTTATCTCTCCCTCGGCGTCATCCTCTTCGATGCCAACGGAAGAATTGTTAAACAGCAGTATGGCATCGCCGACCCCCAATTCGGCCATCTCGCCAAGGCCGTCGGTCTTACTCATCGCTATCCCGTCGCTGGCGTCGGTGTGAATACAACCTTCGGCGTCGAATCGCAGTTCGGCCTCGTCATCCTTCAGAAAGATCCTTTTACATCCCAAAACTTCACCATAGACGATCCCATGTACACCACGGCCAGCAGCCAGCAGCAGGCTGCTTATGCATCAACATCCAATGGGCCTTCAGAAGCCCAGGAAGAACAGTGGATCGACAATAACTCCACGCCTCTGCTCCTGAATCGCTACAACGGAACGCTGATCAAAGGCGAATGAAAAGGTAAAATGTAATGTCCCGACAAATTGCCCACAGTTCCCATTCGCCATTGGTCATTTGCCATCGCCATAGGTGCGCTTTTTCCTTCGCCGAAGTCATGTTCGCCGTCGTCATCCTCGGTGTCGGTTTTATCATGGTCGCGGCCATCTTTCCGGTTGCCATTCAGCAAAGCCAAACCACCGCCCAGGAAGGCATCGCCGCCGCCATCTCCCGTCAGGCGGTGAACACGATGATCTCCGTGCCTAAGACCACACCCAGTTTGGAAAGTCCGCTACGAAGCGATCATCCCACAGATTTTTCAATATTTCCCCCAACCATTAAGTATCACGTCCCCGGTGCCGCCGGGTCCGGCGTAATAGAACATCCTCCAGCGGTCGTCGTTCCCTTCACCGGTGCGCGATGGGCTCTCACCAAAGCAAACTTCATCCTTCCCGATGACTCTCGCTACGCCTACGTCCCGTTCTACAAGCGGGAAAATAATTCCCCTGTCGCCCAGCTCATTGTCGTCGCTGTCGAGGTTCGCAATCGCTCAACCTATGACCCCGCTGTTGATGTGAACTATTATCCCGCCATCGTCAAAGCTACCGTGACGCAAGGATCATTTGCGCAGATAGGAACAGCTACAACAATAACTCCGGCTTATATCGCGATTAACGGTGGCGTCCCACATGAAGGCGACAGCGTTCTCGTCCCGCTGACTGTTGCCGGCGCCAGCATGCCCAGGGGACGAACCTATCGTCTGGGTCGCCAAACCGTGTCTGGAACATTCGAACTTGATGCTGCAGACGGTCTCTCCCAAGCCGACCATCTGAGTGGGGGAGCTGGAAACGATGGCTATTGGGCAACCAGTGACGATGCTTTTGACAACTTAATTGTAAGTAAACAAGTCCAACTCTATCCCACTCTCACCCTGCAGCCATCCGTTGCCTATGCCGCAATCAATTACTATCCCGGCTCCGCCGCTGGCCGCATCCAACTTTTTGGTGATCAGCTCAATCCAGCCGTCAAACCACCTCCGCAGACAGCAGCGCCTGGTGCATTCGTCATTATCGCTGACGACTATCCCTTCGATCCATCAAAGCCCGCGGCTGCTGATTACCCTTTGCCGAGGGACACCATTCCCGCTGACTCCACACCAGCCTCACCGATTAATTACCCCTTCCACGTCGGCGCACTGAACGGTCGTATCTTCCGCCTCGGCGCTGCGATACCCACTAACCCTGGTTTGTACGACCTCGACCCCGCCTACGGAATGCGCGGCGGCCCCGGCGCTGATTCAAGCCCCGATACCGTTCCCAATACTGCCCTCGTCAATCGAGTTGCCACGGCTAAGGATCTCCGCGCGAAAGTTTACATTATTGGAGTTGGAAAAACCGACCCAACCGTCGCACCCCCAAATGAAACATACACCGGCGCTGTGCAGGATATCGCCGTCTACACGACCATCATCCCCGCACAGTAAACGCCATCCAGAAACATGAGCCGCCTAATGAAGTCATCAAAAGCTCCATCCTCGACCAACTGCCATACCGCGTGCGGCGGATTCACACTGGTCGAATTGATGATCTCCATCGCGCTTGTCGTCATTCTTATTCTCGGCATCAACAAAGTTTTCCAATACACCAGCCAGGCTGTTGGACAAGGCCAGGCCATCACCGCCGCCGGTCGCGATAGCCGCGCCGCCCAGGCGACTTTCCAGAATGATTTCAACGCGATGATCCCCAACGGCCAGCCGCCCAACGCGGCCTGCCTCATCATCAACAACATCGCCGTCCCCGCCTTCCGCGATCGCGCTGATGAAGCCGGGGATAAAGGTGTTGGTGTTATCTCCAGTTCCTCCCCCAGCTACCGCCGCGAACTCACCATCGATATTGACGGAGACGGCAACGAAGGCGACACCAAAAAGCCCGGCGAGGTCATTTCTCCCCTCACCTACAACTTCCGCAATCATCGTATCGATGTCCTTTCCTTTTTTGCCCGCGACGTTTTTCCCCGTCAGACCGGCAACAATGGTTTTATCACCGCCGACATGTCCTCAGACGAAGCCTGGATCTGGTATGGCCACCTCTGGCTTCCGGACAACAATGGCGCATACAAGGTCGACACCAACGGCACCCCCATAACCTTCCCCGGCATGGGAGGCTCAGCCTCTCTCAACCCTAACAACTACTATGCAACCCAATTCGTCCTGGGCCGCGTCGCCATGCTCCTCCGCGAAAAAAATCAGGATGCAGTCGGCGGCATCATTAATGATGACAACGGGAAATCTCAGCGTTTCATCGATCGTCAGAATCCCTATCCTCCCAGGTCGGCTGGTCCATATGCAAATGAACTTGAGCCTCTTTCGGCCAATGCCCAAGCCGCTTCCATTCCCTCCGATAGCCAGGCGTTTGCGCTCCGCCATTCCCGTTTTGATTTAGCCGCAACGCGCATTTCCTCGTTCAATTACAAGCTCCAAAGTTACTTGGCTCCGGCTTCGGGCAATGTTACTGGCTTTTATAGCTCTCCCGCCAGCGGCAACGTAGCCTGGTGGGAACAACTAATGGCGGGTACTCCAACATTGCCATCTGCGAATCAGTTTCCGGCGCCGGCGTCGGCAAACGCCAATGACGCAATTGCTGGTCGCTTCCACTGCGAGCCCTTTGCCCAGAAGCCTCTTGGCGCGATTGCTATGGCCAAGGCCTCGCCCTATTTTCTCCAGGGCTGCAGCCAGTTCACTGTCGAATTTGCCGGTGATTTTGTTACTCAGAACAACGATCCATCTGACTGCACTCCGTCGCCGCCGTTTGCCGCAAGCCCCAGTTCCAACGATGGGACCTATGGTGAAGTGCTTTCTGCTGTGTCAGATGGCGTCCTCGACTTCTATGTCGATAAGAGTTCCGATCCCGCGTATGTCGCGAACACCCCAGGCACCGAAAACCCCGGCCTCTGGCGCAGGCAGATTCGCTGGTATGGTCTCCCCCGCGACACAAATGGCGATGCGGTGGCGCAAGGCTGGTATGCGCGCGCCGGCAGGCCTCTCACCAATAACGACATGCCCGATGTGGTACCCGTTCGCGATGTCGTTCGAAGCTGCGTCTACGGCGGAGGATTCCAAACCTTCAATGGATTTGGTTTTGAAAAAATAATCAACCCCTTGGCGCCATCCGGTTCCAATGGCAACTACGCAGATTTAACTTTGGCTCAAACAATCGAGGCCTCTGGCAATCCGATCCCGGCCTATACGTGCGCATTTGGTCCAAATGACGCGCGAGTGAAGTTGATCCGAATCACCATCACGTTAACTGACTCGACGGGTCGTCTGCCCGATGGCATTACGTATCAATATATATTTACCGTGCCCGGCAATTAAGGTCGCGGCCAGTTTGTCCGTTCGGTCGTCCAGCCAGTCAGTTGCGGAGGAATTCTGATGTTTAAATTCAATCCTGGAAGCAAGTCTCGAATGTCCGGCGGAATCTCGCTTCGTCCTATGGCGTCGCTCACGCATTTGCGAGGCATGTTCCGCCGTAAGCCTGGTTCCGTTCTTATTCTCGTCATCGCGCTACTTGTGCTTCTGGCGCTCATGGGAACCGCCTATATCTCTTCAACGCGCGTCGAGCGATACACGTCCTATCAAAATAGCGCCAACACTCAGGCTGACCTCCTCCTCAACGGTGTCGTTAGCACCGCTCAGGCCGTTGTGGTTAATGACCTGTTCGATACGGCGACCAACGACTACCGCCCCCCAAAGTCGTCCAGTAGCACATTTCATAATTATGACGGTGCCTTTGATAAGACCTGGCTCGCTGAGCGCATCCCCGCTCTGCGCACTGCAGGAACGACCTATAGTCCCAACCCGGCTATCGCAAATCCACCCAATTGGCCTGCCATCTCCCTCCCTTTGATCAACAGCAACAGCACCGCCGCTCCCTATAGTTTCGATCAGCCGGATGTCCCGGCCCAACCGTTCCTCATGGGCCCGGCTTGGGATTCAACGACCAACTACAACAAAGGCGATATCGTCTCAACCGGCACCGGTGCTTCGACCCAGTTTTTCATAGCGATTGCGGCTAACACCAATTCGCCGCCCACTAACGCTGCTCCTTGGCAGCAGATGAATTCGCCGAAAGACCAATTGCGCTTCGAGCCGACATATAAGACCGTGGGCGGCATCAACTATCCTGCCTTCAATGTCTATAATCGCATTAGCGGGAAATACATGCTGCCCAACGGGTCGCAGGTCCTCAATCCCTCGCCGAATGTCACCGCGATCCTCGCTGCCGATGCGGATGGCGATGGACAGGCCGATTCGGGCCTCTGGAAACTGCCCGTCGACCAGATCGACGGTATCACGTACTACGCCGGCGTGCGGATTATCGACAACAGCGCTGCCGTAAATGTGAACACCGCAGGCAGCATGATGGCGGATTACGATACCAACAATGCGGCGTTTAAATCCGGAACAACGATAATTAATCCATGTTTTTTTCCCAGCTCTGTTGGCCTCCAGGAATTGCTCAATCCATCGAGCGCAGCAACCGAGATGTTCAACCTGAACGTCTTTCGATTCGGCTTTCCCGTCGCTCAAAATCAGAATTACGATGACAAGCTGAATAAGCCCGATGGCCGGGCGGACTATGAATTTTTATCCCAAGGCGATGAACTATATCATCAGCTCGGCCGCCGAATCGACTCACCCGGCATCAACAGCGCTTCGCCCTCTCTTTTATTGCAGTCGATTCTCGCGACCGATACCCTCTCACTCGCTTCGCGTTTTTGCATCCAGAATACAAGCATCTCCTCTAGTTCAAATCTGGAAACCAAGTATCTCACCAAATCGATTAACAGCTTTAATTCGCCGACCAGTTTCCGCGCCGCCGTAACCCCTTATGACCCAACCGTCACCGGACTGTGGTATCAGCAGAATTTTGACTACAACAACACGAGCATCTTCTTCCCCCTGCGGCCATTGCTCGTCGCTTCTAACAGTGTGAGTAATCGCAATAGTGGCACGTCAATTCCTGTGGGTACGGTAGCCGTATATCCTGCCGGTACAACTGCTTCGGACGTAATAAATCCTGGCATGACGCCCTACAATCCCCCAGTCGCCACGCTCGGCAACTCCTACAACCCCGGCGATTGGGTCAAATATAAAAGTCTTGGTAGTGGCCAGTGGGGTGTCTACCGTTGCATTGCTGCCACTGGCCCGCTGCCCGCCGCACCCTCGCCGACATCTCCCGAAGCCGCCGACACCGCGCTGCCGCCCGCGGCCGCATATCACCAATCGGCAAATTGGCAAAAAGAACCATGGACCCCCACCCCAACAAAAACCTCCATCAATACAGCAACCTTCCCTGAGCTCTGGCGAAGTTTCTACAACGTGATGTGTGATGGTGTATGGAATGGTGCGCCTGGCGGAACTGGAGCCGATGGCGGTGGTACCGCGATGTTCAAGTCCTCCATCCGCAACACTCCCGTCCCGCCCCCTCCTCCCCCTCCTGCTCCGCTCCCGCTTGGCACTGTAAATACTCTTACTCCAACCCAGTCAGTCCAACTCCGTGCTGCGCTTGCTGCCGTTAACGCAATGGATCTTCGTGACACTGATAATGACATCACCAGCCGAAAGGTTCAGATTTATACAGACCCATCGACCGTGCCTTCCGCCCCCACCCCCGTTTTGACGGCCAATGTATTTGGCTCTGAGAAGCAACTCTTTATTACGAAGGTGATCATCGTAAGGGGCCCTACCGCGGCAACATCATTTGTCGGAATTGAATTATATAATCCGTATGTCCAGGTTCAGTATCCCGGTGGCCAAGTCGCTACAGCTACTAACCCGACCTTTTATATGGGCGCTGCCCCTGCCGCCATCGCCCCTCAGGTGAATATCGGGCTGGGCTGTCGCTTGGGTGTTATTGATCGAACCACTGCAACTCCCCAATTAAGTGAAGTTAATGCAGCAGCTGCGGTTTGGACCGGTGCCCCGGCTATTCCTCCCGGCGGTTATATCTTTCTTGTAAGTGACCCGGGAAATATTCCAGCCAACGTGACAGTCAAGAGCGCTGGACAGGTGTTCGCCGTCCCCGGTCTGGAGCAATTGGCATTTTCAGCAGGAACCGGAAACCCTCCTCAGGAAGTCGTCCTCTTCCGCACTCGCGATGCCACTGGAGCACAGACCACAAGCGCCGCTAAATTTCCCAACGATCACGATCCTACTCATCAATATGATGAAACAAATCTCTGGGACAATGTTCCCATGGACCAGTTTGATGCCCACGGCGCTGTTTATAACAATGGGGATGTAAATGTTTATTTTCGTCCCACCCAGGTCTCAAATCCTACTGCCCCCACCGCGGCGACCGATTACTGGAAGTGTGTTTTCCCGTTAAGTCCAGCACAAGTCTATACGCCGGGAACCGGCGAGCCCACCACCGTACTTGTTCCTCCCAAAAATATTACGGTTACCGACGCTTACAGTGGAGGCGCGCCCAATCCCCCGTGGCACGTTATTCAGATCAACAATAATGACTGGCCCTGCCCCTATAAAAACGCCGCCGGCAAAAATATTTATCCGTACGGCGGTTTTGCTCGAAACGGCGATATGCTTCAAATCCCATTTATTGGCGCATACACCTTATACTACGTAGCGCCTGGAGCTGCGCCTCCATTCACCATAGTTGAGTGCAATAGCATCAGCATGGATGCCTATTATGCGGAAGACTCCAGCCCCGATGACGATCCCACTTTACCCTCAACCAATTATAATCTGACGGAGCAGATTGGTCGGTTCTGTCCTATCTCCGCCACCGCAACCTCCATCTTGCCTGCGAACGTCGCGGATCCGTATGAATGGGCTTATAATTTGTTCGACTACTTCACGGTCCAGGCCCCCCACGATGACTACGGACCGGACATTGATCCCGACTCCTACCTCCGTAATGGTGGCGCCGGCGCGATCGTCCCCGTATCAGTCGCCAATACCAATTCGCCAAATACCGCCGCCAACTATCTCGAGGACGCTGTCCCTCTCCACGGCTTGATCAATATCAATACTGCAAGCTGGAACGTTTTGGCCACGCTGCCGCTTGCCCGCAATGCCGACGGCAGTATCGATCAAGCCGATTCAGCGGCTATTGCACGGATGATCGTCACCTATCGCGAACAAAACGGTCCATTCAAGTCAATCCTCGACCTCAACAAGGTCGTTGACAATATCGGTGCTCCCCTCAATACGTTCCAGAACGCGAATAGCACGATTTTTCTAACGCCCGCTACCGACGTGCAAGTGCCTGACGCCCGCCAGGGTGTGCTGACTCCGAACGATGCCGCAAATCCTTACCCCATTTTCAAGACTTCCAGCCCCTATGGCCCAACTTCCGGAGTCACGGGTGATTTTCAGGCTCGTTTCCTCGCCTTAACCCGGCTCAGCAATCTCATCACCACCCATTCTGATTCCTTTACCGCCTACGTCACGCTCCAAGGCTGGCGCGGCGACCAACTCGTCGTTGTCCGTCGCGCAGCCCTCCTCTTGGACCGTTCATCAATAGGATATACCCTGGACGCCGCAACAGGCACTCGTACCCTGAACTTAAGCCCCACTGTCTACAGAATCGCCAATTCCAACTGACGCCAAAACCCCAAAACTCAAACGCCCGCGGCTCGGAGGAGGCCGCGGGCGTTTTCCTTTAATCACCCAACCAAAACAACTTGTTTCATACCCCCTTCAATCCTTCACAATCACTGTGCTCTTCCCCTCTACGAGCAGTTCATACACCAGGGCCACATCCTCATTATGCATCCGGATGCACCCCATCGAGGCCATCTTGCCGATGCTGTCCGGCTCAATCGTCCCGTGGATTCCGTACGATGCCTTCCCCACCGCGTGGCCATCCGTTCCCGCCAGCCCCAGCCAGAACGGTCCCAGCGGGTTCTTCGGATCATCTGAGGAGATCACCCCTTCGCCGCGCGGGCTGTAATAGGTCGGATGCGTGACCTTGTCCTTGATCATCCAGGTCCCCGTCGGCGTCGAATCATCGCGCCCCAGCCCCACCATGTATGTCGTGATATACATCGAGCCCGGTTCCCCCGGCGATCCCAGGTAAACATCCATCGTGAACAAGCTCTTGCTCACCACCACATGGAACGGCCCTTTGACCACCTTCAATGCCTGGCCGGCACGAAGCTTGCGCGGGTCGCTCATGTTGTTCAGCCGAAGCAGGAGCTGCCAACTGATGTCGTGTTCGTTGGCGATGTTCGCGAGTTTCTGCCCTGGCCGCACGCTATAGACACCGCCGTATGGATCATTGGCGAAATGCTTCGGCGAAAAAACCAGCGTCTGGTTGATCTGCGCGATCTGCTTCTTCACTGAATCGGCATCGGTTGCTGAAAGGTTCCCCGCCAGCAGCGCGTCGTTCAGTGTTTTGCGTGCGGAAATAAGATCGCCGGAATCGGCTTTGGCCTTGGCGTCGATCAGCGGATGAGCCGAAACCGTCGCAACTTCTGTGTTCGCCGCATGCGCGGCGGGCGTGGATACGGGCGTGGCCGGCGTCGGTGCTGCTGGAATAGCCGAGGCTGGATTAACGGAAGTATTCGTGACCAGCGGCGTCACCGGAGCCGCCGGCTTTGGCGCATTCCAGATCGCCGGTGTCAGACTATCGGCGGGGCGGTTCGAGGCCCCAACCACCGATGCCGGCGTCTGGCTCACCATGGCCGCCACGTTTTGCAGGGGTGATTGCGGAACCACCGGCGCAGCAGGCATCGCGGCAACACTCGCCGCCTGCGGTTTCGCCGCATCAGGCAACGGCATCGCAGCGGCATCAGCCTTCAATGGCGAAGCATTCGCCTTTCGAAGACGATGAAACTGAAACACAGATCCAAGTGTGATCAGGATGACAAGGAATGCAATAAACGCGCGGCTGGCGCGCGTGCGGCGGGAACGACCCATGAGAACCTCCATGTTCTCTGTTTATCAGCCGCGGCTGCCAATTGTCCGTCGCCATTGCTTCGGATGAACTGGCTCACCTTCGGCTAACTTTGAATGCAGCTCGGTGCGAATCGGCGGATGCCCCGATCAGTCACCAGCATACTAAGCGGAATGTCATGGTCAAGCACGGGAATCTGCTCAACCACCTGTTCTTCAAATGCCAGCCCGCATGCGCGGCCGATGAAATCGCTTTGCGCCAGGAATCGGTCATAAAACCCCATCCCGCGTCCAATGCGGAACCCGCTGGCCGTGAATCCAAGGCCCGGAACGATGACAAGATCTAAAAGGTCGAGGGGGATGGGTTTGCCGGCGATGGGTTCGCGAATGCCGGGGCCGGTGCTGGTCAGGCCATTCTGAAGGCTGGTGATTTCGACTGGGAGCATCCGGCGCTGATCCCACGAAACCTTCGGAACTACAACGGTTTTTCCTGCCTGCCAACAGCGAAGCGCCAGCGAAGCCGTATCCACTTCCTCCGGCGTGCTCAGATAAAGCATCACCACCCGCGCCTGCGAAAACTCGGCTGTCCCCGCGATTAATCCGCACGACGCCAGAGATTTAACGTGGCGCTCGGCGGGAGTCATCAAGGCGAGTTTTTCGCGAAGCAGACGACGAATCGCCGGTTTGCTGGTCACGCCCATCATTACGTCGCTCCAACGCCTAAGGTTTTACCCGACTTGTTAATACAAGATTTAACTTACCCTCACACACCGAACCGAACAAGGCTATAGCATGTTATCGACTTGCAAACGTTGCGAAATACGGTCGAAATGCTTCTCCATCCGGTATAAACGGAAATTTTGGCAATATATTGCAATAATGGGGAAGGAAGAGTGCGTGTGTCGCCTGAAGGGGACGAAAAATGCACTCGACAGGAGTCGAACCTGTAATCCTTGGTTCCGAAGCTACTTCGTCAAAACCCGAAACGCTTGCAAATACGGGCGTTACGATCTCCATAGATTATAGGGATTCATATATTTTTCAAGGGTTTAGTACGGGTTTAGTACGATATGCTCGTGCGAATCTTGGTCTATGGCGAAAACGAATGGGAATGATAGCAGCCCGTGGTTGCTTGCCGCGAAATATCGAACGGAGAGGGGGAGAGTCAAATGGACTCAAATCCACAATCTTCTGCTGAATCTCTATTTACAACTTAAGCCTGTGATTTTAAGGATTGGCTCGTCTCGAAGATGGGCCGAGCTTATACGGTTTTTACCATCTTGTAATGGCCATGAGGGCAATTTTCAGGTTGCCGCTAAGTAGCTCCATGAAACCATAACTCAATTTCTGAGAAATGTCGGCGAAGCGCAAGATCAGCGGCAGCGACAGGGCAAACTGAAATGGGATGGAGACGGGAATGTTTATAGAAGAAAAAGGTGAATACCTGCTGAACGCGTTGAACCGCTCATGCCTTCTGGTGAGGGAATACGCATCGTTCTGTTACGGTGGAGCTAAACAGACGCATGATGAGGTGCATGTTTAGCTATATGATCGAGCAAATAGCGAACTAGCGATGGATCATGCCGCGCCGCATTCCATTTAGTCGTCCACGTCATGCATCTCAGCAGTACGAGTTGCGAACCACCGTTGTATTCTCCGGAAAAATCGCCTCAATGAGACCGCTTATTCCTCTGCCCGTCAGTCACCATTGGAAGTATGAAGCCGTCGATGCCACGTACATGCGGGATTCGGCCATCCTGACCTCCAAGCGCCCATCCTTGAGCGATAAAAAAGTCAGTCTAACAAATTACGGGAGAATGCGGTTGCCCTGCTCCCAAAGCACTAGCTGTCTGTGACTTGACAAAGCCCGGCCACAAGTAACAATGTACTTGTTTTGGGAATTTCTGGTGCGTTGAAATCTTGAATCGCAGTGAATTCGCTGATCTCTCGGCTCAGGCGTGCAGATTTGCTGCCTACATCGGGATCGCAGACGCAGTTAGCCAGTTTAATTCCACCACATTTACTTTAGGAAAAAAACTCATGAATCACTCCAATCAGGTTACTAAACAACCGGTGACAGAGAACATTGACAACCAAAACAAGGAGACTAAAGGTATCGCTGCCAAGAAAGAAGTTGTGATCGATATTATCGAGAGCAGCATGCAAGAGATATATTACCCCGGCGTAGGCGATTCTTGCATGGCCTATCGCTGTTGAGTCATTTCGAAATTGCATTGTCCTGAGCCGAGGGATCATCCAATTCAAGAAAACTCAGAGTTCGCGAATTAATCAGCGTGGTGAGTACCTGTTTCCATTTGGGGCGGATCCAAAAACGTGACCGAAATGTGCAAATTGGAAGAATGGGCAGGTTTTCAATGAGCTGGGGGCAAAGGATAGCTGCCGCCTGCTGCGAGCCCAAGACGGCAGCGTGATCAGCAAATTCTTTTGCGAGGGCTTGGATCTCGGTGCTTTTTCGAAGCATTCCGAGGTATTGGTGGAAGAAAAATGCGGCGTCAGGAATTCTGGAAGATAAAATGGCGAAAGTCATGTCCGCTTGCTTGAGAGAGCATTGCTGCATTAATGTGCGATACGGTATCTCAATAGCCTCAACTTGAAATCCACAAATCGCTGCGCATTCTCCTAATTGATCCACAATGTTGCGATTGGGATAGTATGAGGCGTAATTCACCTTTAGGTGACATTTCAAATGAGGTTGTTGGCTCATAGGCGTTTTTTGTGCGGCCTCGGCGCACGCCTGTTCAATCAATTCGATTTCTATTCTCTGGTCGCCAAAACGGTAAGACGCGTAGTCGAGTATTTGCCGAGGAATCGGCAGCCGACTTAGTACACAGCAATTGGGAAGCCTGAGAAGAGGCAACTGACGCGCCAACGCGCTTCGAACTTTTCGCCAATGTGGACGCTCGGTATTAAATATCACCATACCAACCAACGGTAGAGTCCCACTTCCGATCTGCATCCGGTCAACTTCGACCCGATCGTCAGGTACACACCCGAATTGGGTGAGACACCCCAAATCGATTTTTCCAGAGACGAACGCCCTGTGTGCATCCCCGTGGTCGGGAAAGGGCAACACATGAATGTCATGAAGCATTGGGACGTGGCCTTGAAAATATGGGTTGGCACGAAGCTGTATCGCCTCCTCATCATGACGTAGCACAGTGAACGGGCCGGTAACTGGGGAACCGCATTGATGGAATAGTTGCTCAGCGGAGTCGCTGGACGGCATGACCGGAAACGGCGCCATGATTGGGTCGGACATTAAACATGTCAACATTGATTCATCGGCATACTCGGAAGTGATATGCAATGCACCGTCGCAGATGAGGGGATTGCTCAGACCAAACGGTAGCGTGCCGGTCCGTCGCCCGCGGCCGCGCAGTGAATCAATGATCTGCAGCCGCTGGAAATTGAATAAATAGTGTTCGATGACAACCGGCTCTCCGGTGGACCACCAGACTGGCTCCGGAGTAATTTGAAAGCATTGTCCTTTGATTCGTCTCACCGTTGCTGTCGGATGGCGAAAGTCAATACCGGCGGGCGGTTCATGTATTAAGTGCAATAAAGAAAGGTCACTGAAATCGTGGGTCAGCGCCGCATCGAGATATCTTGGCCATACATCTATCGCGATGCTGACGAAATTATATGGGTTAATCACGTGTTGGATATCCTTTCAGAAGCGCGAGTCTAACTCCTGATCTTGGAATTCAAGCGGCGCGTTTTTGCCAAATGACTCCCACTGACTGCATTCCAAACAACGCAACGCGCCCATCCGCTCAACGCGCCGCCCGCGCCAAATTGATCTTCAGCCTTGCCGACTGTGCCTCAGCCCATTGTCCCGACGGCGTTTCTATCAGATTAATATCGCGCGCTAGATCCCAAACGCGAAACTGGCCAGCGTGATTCGCCTTGAATCGCACGTCGGTTTTGATAGCATAATCAAGATGGGTGTTCGTGACGTACAATTTCAACCGGCATCCGACCGATGTGAACTGTTCGAACGAATTATTGGTGGCGTCACACAAGCGGATTTTTTCCGCGATTTTTGGAATATCCGGTATCTTCATTTGCCGAGGACCGATCGGGCATACTATAACGATTTAGTCACCGTTGGGGACTTTAACAACCTTCTAAGCAATCTGGCCACTCCACTAAATACGATCTCAATATATCAGGAGCAACGGTTCGTCGAACCGTCCGCTTACACGACGACTATAAATTCCAGCGGTAAGCCAGTTCGCGTGCTTGATGCGGCACGCGTTCTTGCGTTATATCGAGACGGTGCAACGATTTTTTTTGAGGATCTGAGCTTTGTTCTGCCGAAATTGAGCGTATTTCGATCTCAAATTCAATCGTTTTTTTCTCATCCCACTCAGATTGGCGCTTTTATCACGCCACCAGGATCCCGCACATTGCCAACGCATTGCGACCGCTATGACTTGTTCGTTCTTCAGATCGGTGGCACGAAGACATGGAGGCTTTACGAGTCGGCAAAAGAACTGCCGACTCGTGATTTCGATTTGGCGCGATATTACGAGGAATACCCGCGTGGCTCTTGCGTAGAAACTATTGATCTCAAGTCGGGTGATCTCCTGTATCTTCCCAGGGGCTGTTACCATGATGCCGCTACAACCTCGGAATTTTCCATTCATCTGAACTTAGCGTTCGATTGTTACACATGGGGGGATCTATTGCGGGCAAGGTTTTCGTCGCTTCAGGATGCAAGTGTTCAGTTTCGCAGGGCGTTGCCGATTGGATTCGCTCGCCAACTTGGCAAGGAGAGCTTTCGGGAGAATATCAATGCGACCTTCCGCGAGTCAATTTCGTCCTGCATAAATGCCGAGTCCTGTCTCAACGCCCTCTGTGGACTGGCGATAACATTCGCTCGCGAAAACTGTTGTTCCCCAGTATCGTTGGATCTGGACGCTCCGTTCATTCGATCGAGTGAGGCCAACCGATTTCAACGGGTTCGCGGGATTGCCTTGGCTTTTGAGGTTCTAGATGAAACTCTGAAACTTGTCTGTAATGGAAGAGAGTTAAAACTGCCGGCTGCCGCTAGGGCGGCCGCATTGTATGCACTGGGGAGGGATGAATTTGCCCTCGAAGACGAAGGAATACCTGCGGATGTGGATTGCGACATTCTGAAAGCTATTGCCGTCCAGTTCGTAAGTTATGGCATTCTCACCGCCATTTCTTTGGCACCCAATTGAACTTTCCGGTCTAGGGTTTAACGCCAAATGCATTCTCAATAGAGAATATAACGCGTAAGGGAATGGGTCTTTCAGGGTCGCTTCGAAATGATCTGGAACGTTATGCTTTGGAAATCCCTAGCGCTGAGCCTCCAACGTAGCCTCTATATATCTTAGAAGGCGAATGACCAACAACTTGCACACTTTGGATTTACGATATGGCCGTAACGTCTGGCTGATGGCTGGAGCTTCTTTTTTTTCCAGCCTGATATTCCAGCGGGGCATATTTGTTCTTTATCTTCTCGAATGCGGACTTTCCAATACTCAGGTCAGTATGCTGCAGACCGGTTTATTTGCTGCGAACTTTTTAATGGAAATTCCGACCGGAATCTTCGCGGATAGATTTGGGCGGCGATGGAGCATGGTAGTTGGCTCCCTGCTTGCCATCGTCAATGCTGTCGGCATGGCGTTTTGTCGGGATTTCGGGCTATTTCTTGCTTTATTTGCCATTGAAGGAATTGGGTTTGCCTTCCGGTCCGGCGCAAATACAGCATTACTGTATGATTCGCTCAAAGCACTGCGGCGAGAAGGAGAGTATGTGCGCATCATCTCCCGCATCACTGCTCTATCATCAATTGCGTTGGCGGCGGCCATGGCGTTGGGCGGGTACTTAAAGGTCATTTCATGGTCGGCGGTTTTCCTGTTGTACGCGGCAAGTGTCAGTATCGCTGCCGTGCTGACATTAATCATGTTTGAGCGCATTGATGACTATCGCCACGAACCTAGCGAGGAAGATCAAAACAATCCCACTAATGAGGGCGCGAAAATATCTCGCAACCATCTGATTTCAGAACAGTGCGAGGATTCTATGGCAGCCACGAGGGCCGGCGGCTTCTCGTGTTCATCGTTGGTATTGGGCTCTATAATGCGGTCATGACACCCTATTATATATATGGCCAGTCGCTGCTGCACTTTTATAAGCTTAGCGCCGGTCACATTGGCCTAATCTTTTCAGTCATCCAGATTTCCGCATGCGCATTCTATCTGTCCGTGGAACATGTCAGAAATCGCCTCCCCTTCACCGGCATTATTGCCACGGTGCTTATCGGGTCATCGCTTTTAATCGCGGCCAATGCGCTGGCCGGCCTCTACCTCACGGTTGCCATTTTCGTCATCGTCAACATCCTGCCAGACATTTCGGATATTTTTGTTAGTGGTTACATGCAGCAGCGTGTTCCGTCCCGTCTGCGAGCGTCGCTTTTGTCTTCCCAGGCGTTCGTCACCGCAGTTTTGACGGCCTGCGGCTATTTCGGGTTCGGCATTTTGATGGATCATTTCCCGGTGAATTTAGCGTTTGCTTCCATGTGCGTCGTTCCGCTTATCAGCTTAGCGCTTTGTAGCTGGCATTTTTCGATGGAGAAGAAAGGTACTAATGAAAGGAAAGCAACGATGGAGGCTCCGTCCACATGTCATGTTGCTCTTCCGAACCCCGTGCGAAGCGCTACTGATTGCTGATCGGGTGCTAACCATACCGCGCCTGGAGGAACCGACATGCCAGGCGCTGCGCTCGTTGAGAGATGGGTGCGAGGTACAAGTCCTTTATGATATCGCCGGTCGCGAGCAATCCGATGCGTTGCTGGCGGCGCTGCGGGAAAAAGATCTCATCGTTCCCGATTATGACAATCCGTTTGTTGGAACCGCATACGAAAAGCAAATTCATTATTTTGCCGAATTCGTAGGTGACCCTGCGGCTGTTCAGCGTCGGCTAAGCGCCGCACGGGTCATGGTTGTAGGGCTTGGTGGAGTGGGTACGATTGCGTTGCAGCACTTGTTGGCCGCCGGCATAAGACGATTCGTCCTCATCGACTCTGATCGAGTTGAAGCGAGTAATTTCAACCGCCAATTCGGGTATGTCCATGCTGATATTGGTCGACCAAAGGTCGAAGCCATGGCGGCGTCTCTGCACGCCGTTAATCCCGGTGTGGAGACGGTGACGTACGAGATGCGGATCGATGGACCAGAGAAACTGCGTCAGTGCGCCGTCGAAAAAGGATCAACAGCGGATCGAATTGACTTCGTGCTTGGCTGTGCCGATGAGCCGATTTATGCTATCCACCGCTACATCGCGATGTTTTGTCGCGAACATGGTACATCTTGCAGTTTTGCAGCAATCGGGTGCCATTCTGGGTCATTTGGGCCTCTTTTGGCCGATCGCGATGCGATGATCGTTTACGAAGAACAATTGCGCCGGGAGGAAGAACTCACTGGCCATTTGGAAATCAGGCCCATGTCGCTATCGATTGGTTTCACCAACACGTTGATTAGTGCCATGTTTGTTCGGGACATCATTCACCACTTAGCGGGATTGCCCGACGGGCCTTCGCTAGAGCATCGATGCGTGTTTGATTTCCGTGATCTGGCATTGCGTGGGCGGACTCCTGTGTTCGGCGCGAACCCACGCGCGGGCAAACTCCAGCAATGAGACCTCGCGCGACACTTCCCAATTGCGTATTGGAAAATGAGGCGGTACTCCCTACCACCCAAGGCATAGCTCGTTTATATCAGCATAGCTGCGGCGCAAAAATAATGTGGGTGCAGCGGCCAAACCGACTGATGGGTTTTACGATTGGCGTTCCCACTCCCCCGACAAATGATCTAGGTCTGCCTCATTTATTAGAACATCTTGTCTTGAAGGGCTCGGAACGGTATTTCGAAGAAGAACCATTTTTCAGATTAATGGGAGCAAGCGCTAATATTTGCATGCAGGCAGTGACAGGAGAGGACATGACCTTTTTCTCGGCATCGAGCATAATCGACCGGGACATCGTCAACCTGTTCGATGTTTACTTGGATTTGGTCTTCCGTCCCATCCTGCGGTTGACCGATTTGCGGTCTGAAGTGGGAACTGCCGCTTGCCCCGGGCCAATTCTTTCCGAGCTGTTCGGAATTGATCGGGATCCTCGCCGCGCATTACATCGCGCACTCAGCAGTGCCTTATTTGCCGGAACGGCCGGTGCGTTCGATTCATGTGGTTATCCCGGAGTTTTGTCGTCGCTGCCACAAAAGCCCCTGCATGATTTGCTCGTGACGTTTCACCGTTGCCACTATCGGATTGCCCAAACAAGTTTTGTGCTGCACACATCGAGCCCACCGACAAAACTTCTCGGACAACTCGACGATCTTATCGATCGGTGTGGTGGCGGAGGCGAAGCGAGGCCCAGACCGAAGGTTCCCGATTTGCCCTCGCGCGGGATTCGTTGCGGGGTGACGGCGCGGTGTTTGGGTGGTGCCGAGGGATTCTGCGATCGTCTCAAGCATTCTGGCGGCAGGAATTGATTCAACGAGCGATATTTTCGCCGCATTCGCCAATGGTCGCGAGTTTCAAGCGAATATTTGGTGATTCATTGAAGATCTCAGCAAACACCTCGCGTTATCCGCGGATCGCCGATTTTTTCGGTGCATTCATCCGAAATCGCCGGGAAATAAATCCTTTGGCGTTCCAACACGCGGTCGGTGATGCCGTAAAGGCAAGCAGAAATGCCGCGAGCCTTATTCCACTGATTGAAGACATTACAAACAGGCTTTGCTTCGACGCGGCGAACGACCTCGCAGACCGCCCTATCGGCGAAGGTATACTAATCTGCCAAGCACTAGCTAGAGGATGGGATGCAAAGGTGTTTATTGACTCGTCGGACGACATACGGGCGGTGTGCAATGCAGTTTCATCTGGCAGCGTGCTCGATCAAGAGCTTGAGGAGCGATTTTCTCCTCCAATCGACGAGATTGCGGTGATTCAACCATTATCAGCGCTCGCGACAGTTGGTGCCGATTGTACGTGTGTTCCAAACATGCATAGCCTCTTCTCGCGCGGACCTGGTTTGGGAAATATTCCACGACTACCTGTCGAGACTTTACTAAAAGATCCGCAAGCTAACCGTGCTGCACAAGAAACCTCGCATATTGCCTATCAGCTAACGGCTTGTGACGTTATTCATTTAGATCTATTGATTCCCATTCCTAACCGCCAAATATGTCTAATACCCAATGCCGCATGGCATGGTATGGCACTTCATTTCGCTCAACATCTCTTGCGTTTGGCCCGTCAGCGAGGATTGCATAGGCTGAGCGCGAGTGGCTCCTGCCTTACCATTTACCAATCCAGAATTTGCGCCGCGCGGGTGATTCGTCTTTCCTTGGGTTTTCTTAAACCCGATTTGGAACTGACGCGGCCTGTCCTAGAGGCGATGGTCGACGGTCTGGTGCCGCCTTTAGAGTCGGTAAAGGCACTGGTCGAGCTCGGTCGTAAGAGCTTGTTTTATGGGATAGCCTCTTCACCGATAAAGTCTCTCAGAGAATATATAATATCGCATACGAACACTCTCCCATTTGCTTGTGAGCCAGCACTCGAAGAACTGCTTTTGGAAAATATAGAACATGATGCGAGCACCGGTTCATTAAATGAACCCAGCGACCTTCTAAAGGTCTTTAAAAATGGAGCGGTGGGTTGGTGGCAAAAGCCGACGCTAATTGTTTATGCGGACCAGGATGGTTTGCGTGCACTGCAGCCATTTCTCACGCGCCTTCAAAAAAATGGCAATCCGCCGGTGCTGCCCGCTCGCGATCCTATGGGATACATTTCGTCGCGACGCGGTGACATAGGACAACCGCAATTTCTTCGGCTGACCGATTGTCGAAAAATGTCATGCATGGGATTCAGCATCGTCGATTTGTCCGCGGCTTGGGACGTAACCGCGAGAGCATTAAATTACGAGTTTTTTAAGCCGATGTTGCGAAAACGATTCGGTGCGTACGACGGCAACATAGCCTGGTGGGCCGCGACCGATTGTCTTCTTGTCACGGCAGTCGATCCGCAGTCCGCACATGCCTTTGCCGCCGCCTGGAAGGAGACGCTGTTGGCGGCAGTGTGCGGGCTGAACGTTGATGCAGTCAAGGCTGCAATAGTTAGCGCGGTTGTATCCGTAGATGAGCCATTAGAACAGGTGAGATTGAGGGATCACGCTTTGCAGGAATGGATCAGTGGTTGGCGGGTCGCCGAGCGTGCATTGTGGCGAGAACGGCTCCTTGAAGTGACTGCGGAACACGTAAAGCATTGCGTCCAAAAGCTTATTGAGACGCAAGACACTCCCGACAAAATTTGCTATGTAGACGAAGCGTGATTCCTAAAGTTATTGGGAATATATAACGTCGCTCAGTCAAGAATTTCCCACGATATGTAGAGTTAATGATTTGGCGACGGAGCGGTGGATGGGGCAGCCATTGTCTCAGTGGGTTCCCATTGCAACCTATCATATTTACACAGTGAGCCGAGCCGCTCTGCCCGTTTGAATCCGAGAGATTCGTAAATGCGCGCGGCCACATAACCCTTGTCGGCTGCCATGACCAAATTACGCACACCGCATTTTTCGAGAGCCAGTTCGCAACCGTGATGAACCAATGTTCCGCAAATCCCTCTGCGACGGTGGGACGCCAATGTTTCTACGTTCTGAAAACGCCCAACACCGTCTTCCCAAAACAATCCGCAGTCAGCCACTAATCTATTGCCATCGAAAGCGCCTAGCCATATTCCACGACCTGCATCAATCATCCGCCGCCAACTTACGATGCGCTGGGCTATGAAAGGTCGATACAGGTCAGGATTGTAATCAGATGCGCCGCCCAAAACTTGCAGCTCGTAGACCGCTTCCCATTCCATTTCCGTAGTAATCCCCCTGATTAATACTTCATGGTTAGGATATAATGGGTGATTCACCGCGTCGGCAGCCAATATTATTTGAATTTTGTACTCGTATCCAAAAGACTCAAATGCCGATATAGCGTCGGGCGCAGCTGGTTCACCAAGGCCGGTGTTGTCCCACACGAAAGTGCGATGGGTTGAGGCGGGTTGATCCGCAAATGCTTCGGCAAACAGCGCCTCCCAAGGACCGGGTCCATTGGGTTGCGGTGGATGATCGAACAACAGAAGATTGCCGAAAAAGTAAAGCGGATTATCTGGTGTCATAATGATCATGTAATTGCCACGCTCAAAAATTTGTGCATCGGCGCGATGAAAGATCATGTCCGATTGAAGCCCAAGCGATTGAATTAACATCGGCTAATGCCTCCTGGGACGACATGTAGCGTTCGGAAACATGATGTCCTTTGTTTCTATTTGGCGGGCAGACCAGAAATGTTCCGGTTTTAGAAGGCTGATCACTTAGGCCGCTGTTCCATTGTCAGCACAGAAGTGCGATGCAATAGATAACCTCACCCAATTGGTTGTACAAACATGAGCGACCTGATGGTAACAGTCCTTCCGGAATGCGAGTGCACCAATTGATCCTTGGGTCGGATGGACCACGGTGGCTACGCCCGCCGGACTCTCAATAATCAACTCGCCGCCCATGCCCGGCTCCCAACCCGAACAGAAATACCAAACAAAACCGAATCGTCTATCTTCAAATGTGTCGGAATGACGTCGCAGATAATGCCCGTTTCGATATCTAGCTATGTCAGCCGAACGGAACTTGACTTTTTCTCCAAATGCACTGGACAAAAACTCTCGTGTCTCATCCGAAACAAGCGCGGACAAAAAGCCTCGTAAATTGTGGGAGTGAGAGCTCGGCTTCCTGAGGCAGTCATTTCGGGAGAATCGGAAATTGGGCGGTGCCGCTTCAAATTCGGCGATGCTTACGCGGTGTACATCCGTGTTTTCGTCGAGGAGCCAACATTCCTCGGACCAATCTGTCTCTTGGTTAAGATCCGAGAGGATGGCATCCGCCGTTTCATTTGTGAGAATGCCAGGGACCGACAGCCCCGCAACGCCGCTGCCTAAACAGCGAATCGTCTCGGATATTGCAGAACCGGTAAGCGCACCGATGGCACTCGCGCGTACGGCAAGACCCTCTCTGATGCCAAGGGGCAGATTCTCGATAGGGGGTGATTCGGACGAGACTTCATTCGCTTGCGAAAATTCCCTTATTTCCGACATTGACCCTCCTAGATGTAGGTCCTGACTCACGTGCATGTATTGCTTTTTTATTTTATTCGAATGCTAAACATTATCTTGAATAAAACAACTCCTGTATTCCCCCAGGAGCGTAACGGGTCTGCCAATAATTCAGGCTGCGAGGCGGGTTGATCAATAGTTTGGCCAGAGATTGCTTTGATGCAGGTTCTCCAATGCCACCATCGATTTGGCGTTCCTGCCTGTCCAGCGCATTCCGATTCCCCTCATCTGACGTCTCAGGCTTTTGCACATCGACTCCGTCGGATCGGATCCCACATCATAGCCGGCTGCTCGGAATGTCGCGTAATCTACCTTCTCACGACGCTCGATCAGGTATCTCATCAAATCATCCAATGACTTTCGCCTGGCCTTGCTCCGTCACTTATAGGCGAAACTCATCAGACCAACTCACTCAATCGATTCGTGTTTTTCCGTCGCATAAAGGGCAAATTCCAGCGCAACACGATCTCAAATCGGTACGAACTGCCCTGATGAATGACGGACGAACGACTTCTTCGATAACGACGCCCATACACACACGAGTGCGAGGAAGTGTTTCGTGGCTACCCAATGGTAATTTATTTCGCGCCACCAGAATGGAAGTCATTAGCGATTCTCATCCAAAAGCAACCGCAGATGCGACAGATCACGAGCATCGGGGGCATTGAATTGCTTGTAATCCACCTGAGCATCCCACGTGAAATGATCCGTTGGCCATGCATAGCGATAACTCACAGGGAGGCGACGATTTTCCGTCCGCTGCTGCCCATCCGAGCCAACGACGGTGACCGGTCGATCCATGTATTTGAAGTTCGTTATCTCTACAAGCAGTCTAGAGCGATTTCGACGGCTGAAGAATTCGACAGACGTGATTTCTCCGGTTGAGGTGATGATGGATATGTCGCTGATCCATGAAGATACCGTCGCGATCGGCGAACCACTTGTCTCTCGGAGTGCATCTTCGGTCACAACGAACCTCTCGTCAGACCTCAAAATACCCAATGGGAAACGGTCGACAAAGGTATTGGAATCTGTGTCAATTGGCACCAGCCCCGTGTGCCCCAGTTGATCGGACACCTCGAAGACTCCATCCGTGACATACTGGTATTTGAAGGGGTCAGGGCCTTTGCCGGTTTCGATATACTTGAACGGCCGCTGAAACTCTATTTCCGCCGTCCGGTCCGGCGATGCCGCGCCGGAATCGTCATGTACGCCATGATAATGAACGCTCAAGCTGGCTCGATTGATGTCCTTCCATTGCTGTCTCGCCTTCGCTAATAGAGCCTCTGCGGCAAGAAAGTTGTCTTTCGATTTCTTATTGTAGAAATTGTTGTATCCCGAAAAATTGTCAGGTGTGCCGAGTTTCGTCCGACCGGCTGTCGTCAATGCACCAAGTTGGCTGATCAACTCATCGGTGCCAGTTGCCGCCTCAGGTGAAGAGGTTGGTTGTGCCGACGACAAAGTTTTCTCGCCTTTGCCGGGTGCGGCGTCGGCGAGGTAAACCCCACCATTCGCGGGAATGGAAGCAGCAGAATGTGAAATCAGCCACCCAACAAGGAGTCCAATCATTAACAGCGGAAGAACAACCAACAGCGCAGCCCGTGATGCTCGCATATCAACTCCGACTGTTATATTTTCTAGCGTAATCAGATTCGCTCGAACGGACTTAGCCGCTTCAGGGTTCCGATCCCAAACGCCCTATTCAGTGATTTTTGATCATATCTTTTGGTACGTGATTAGCAAAGCAATCCCCAAGCAATGACTGCTGCTCATGCCCTGCGCCCGTCACTCCCTTCCATTTGTGTGCCCAAAGCGTCCCACCTTCACAACTCTGGGCCCTCAGTGCATCGCCCCGAGTTTTTCCGGACTTCGAATCAGGCAAAAGCGCTCGAATGAGTCGCATAAATGTTTGAGCTTGTCGAGATACGACGTCATGCCGCATCGTGATGAAATGCTCTACACATAACCGCGTATGGTTGGCAAGCAATTCTTGAATTCGGTTGGCCCGATAGGAACTCATCGGCATGTTGATGGGTTTTGCGATTCCACACGCGTTGACGTCATTGTTCGCCGTGATGACATATCCGCAGGGCGGATCGTACCTGCTCGTGACTGACGGCCGTTCGGCAGACCAAGTATGACTGGTGCTACTTGTATGCCGCGGTCGAACCGGCCAGCGGCGCATCGGCTGCATTGATCGCCCCCAATGCCGACACCGGGACGATGAATCAATTTCTGAAAATCCTCGACATCGAGCGAAAGCCTGACGAACACATTGTGATGATCATGGATGGTGCTGGATGGCACAAGAGCAAGGCACTGCAGTTGCCCGATGGAATCACGGCGCTGCTGCTGCCGCCCTATTCACCGGAACTGAATCCGACCGAAAATCTCTGGCATTACATGAGGAGCCATCATCTGAGCAACCGGGCGTACCAAAACTACGACGAACTTCTCGACGCCGGCACCGATGCCTATCGAAGGCTAACACCAGAGGTGGTGATGCAGCGGCGGCGTGATTATGGCGAACAATGTTCCCGTCCGCGCGGCGGAGCGACAGTGATCAAGATTGATCTGGATCGACTACG
Source organism: uncultured Phycisphaerales bacterium (assembly GCA_963704405.1). Taxonomy (GTDB): domain Bacteria; phylum Planctomycetota; class Phycisphaerae; order Tepidisphaerales; family Tepidisphaeraceae; genus MFD01213-c1. Next base: position 4,364,887 of record OY969903.1, on the reverse strand, counting down.
CCAGTTGGTTGATCAACAGCCCGATGCGACGGCCAGGCAACTGCACGAGCGTCTGGGGATCAAGTGCAGCGTCTCGGCGGTGGACATGGCGTTGCGTCGGATGGGATTGAGTTTTAAAAAAAGACGCTGCATGCCGCGGCTCGACTGAGCTCGCCGAAGTCCGAGCAGGATCGACCCGATGTTGCAGCAAAACGCACGCAGTGGCGAGCCGATCAACCCGGCCACGACACACAGCGCCTGATCTTCATCGACGAGACCTGGAGCAAGACGAACATGACGCGTTTGCGGGGCCGAGCGCCCGTGGAGAGCGCCTGGTGGAGAAAGTGCCTCATGGACATTGGAAGACGACGACGCTGATTGCGGCGTTGGGGATTACCGGTATCTGCTGCTCGACGGTGGTGGATGGCGCAGTCAACGGCGATGTATTTCAGGCGTTTGTCGAGCAGGTGCTGGTGCCTCAGCTTCGCCCGGGCGACGTGGTGGTGATGGACAATCTTTCCAGCCACAAGCGGGCATGCACACGGGAGCTGATTGAGGCCGCCGGCGCCGCATTGCTATTCTGCCGCCGTACTCGCCAGACTTAAATCCCATTGAGATGATCTTTGCCAAGGCCAAGAACCTGCTGCGATCGCTGGCTTGTCGAACGCGTGAGGATTTATGGACGATGATGCAATCCGTGCTTGATCAGATCACCCCCTCCGACGCCGCCAACTGCTTCAGACACTGTGGATACACGCTACAAATGGACTAGTGGTCCGTCACTGGTGAGCTGAATAGTATCGGCCTCAGACTCGGAGGTCGAATGAAGAAGAAGTATCACGTTACATTAACGCCGGAAGAGCGATGTGAACTGCAACAGATGATTTCAGCAGGCAAGGCCGCGGCGCGGAAGTTGATGCATGCGCGGATTCTGTTGAAAGCAGATGAGGCTGAGGGCGGACCGGGATGGAGTGATCCGGAGATTGCCCAGGCGCTGGACGTGGGGCTCTCGACGGTCTGGCGGGTGCGTCAGCGGCTTGTGGAGGAAGGAATTGCCGCGGCGCTGCTGCCTAAGCCGAGTCAACGCGTCTATGAACGCAAGCTCGATGGCGCTGGCGAGGCGCACTTGATCGCTGTCGCCTGCTCAAAGCCGCCGCAGGGACACAAGCAGTGGACGCTACGGCTGCTGGCGGATCGGATGGTGGTGCTGGGGCACGCGGCTAGGCTCTCGCACGAGACGGTGCGCCGGGTTCTAAAAAAAACGAGCTCAAGCCCTGGTTGAAACAGATGTGGTGCATCCCGCCGCAGGCGGATTGTGGGTTTGTGGCGGCGATGGAAGACGTGCTTGAGGTGTATCACCGGCCGAAGGATCCGCAGCGTCCGGTGGTCTGCATGGATGAGACCAGCAAGCAGTTGATCGGTGAAATTCGAACGCCACTGCCGATGCAGCCGGGGGTGCCACCGCAGCCGGGGGTGCCGATGCGTTATGACTGCGAGTATGTGCGCAATGGAACGGCGAATCTGTTCATGGCCTTTGAGCCGCTGGCTGGCTGGCGTCATGTGGAGGTGACCGACAGCCGCCGCCGCAGTGACTGGGCCTGGTTCATCAAGGATCTGGTGGACGGGCGGTACAGACAGGCACAGAAGATTGTGTTGGTGATGGATCAACTGAACACGCATTCCACCGCCAGCTTGTACGAGGCATTCGAACCGGCTGAGGCACGGCGCATCGCTGAGAAGCTGGAGATCCACCACACGCCCAAGCACGGCTCCTGGCTGAACATGGCCGAAATTGAACTGAGTGTGTTGTCGCGACAGTGCCTGCAGGAACGGATGGAGGATAAAGCGACCCTGAAACAGCAGGCCTCAAGTTGGCAGGCCAAGCGCAATCGACAACATCGTGGAGCGGACTGGCAGTTCACGGCCGCCGACGCCCGCGTCAAGCTCAAGCGGCTTTACCCTTCAGTCCAGGCGTGATGGAGTACTAGTAAGTCATAAAGGACGTTGAACTAAACCGCTGCGCGGTGGGAAAGGCTCCAAGAATCTCATCTTTTCACGATCGATTCCGGGGCCAACAATTCATTCCCGTTTGCGCTCGATAATCCGGTTTATCACGCGCATGACTTCTGCCGAAAATCCAACCGTAAACAATAAGGAAAAAGACCAACTTCCGGCAATTCAGGCCGGGGCAGGGAAGTGGCTGTCGGTTGAATTTCTACAATCGGTGCCCGAAGAAGACATTTGGCTCGCCGGACAACTTTCGCCACACACACGCCGCGCCTACAAGCGGGATGTCGCGCACTTCGTGCGGACCATGGGCGTTCGATCCGCTGGTGAGCTTCGACAGGTTAGTCGGGCGGCTGTCGTCCACTGGCAGAACACGATGAAGGATGCGGGCACAAAGCCCCGCACAATCCGACGCCGACTATCGGCACTCTCGTCGTTATTTGCCCATCTGGTGGCGCACCGTGCCGCCGACGCCAATCCCGTTCGCGATATCAAACGACCCCGCGTCAACCGTCACCAGGGGACCACCCGCGCTTTCTCATCCAAGGAAGCGAGGAAGATCCTCGACGCCCCGGACACTGCGACCCTGATCGGCCTGCGAGATCGAGCCATTTTGTCGGTTGGACTTCAGGCAGGCCCCAGGCGGTCCGAGATCGCATCCCTGCTGGTGAAGGACTACCACACCGATGCCGGATACAAGTCGCTGCACTTCATCCGCAAGGGCGGCGAGGATTTGTCCCTGGCGATCAATCCACAGACCGCCCAGCGGATCGAGGACTATCTGGCGGTCGCCGGTCATGGTGATGATTCCGACGGCCCGCTATTCCGTCCGTTGCGCAAGAACCAGCGCAAAAATGATCCCCGGCGGCACCTGCATTCGGTCGGGATCGACCGCCTGCTCCGCAAGTACGCCGCCTCTGTCGGCCTCGGAAGTGGCTACAGCGCCCACTCGATGCGCGCCACTTTCATTACCACGGCCCTGAATAACGGCGCGAGCCTGGAAGATGTCCAGCGCGATGTCGGCCACGCCGACCCCAGCACCACCAAGCTATATGACCGCCGCGGGCATAATCCCGAGAAATCGGCTTCTTTCTTCGCGACTTACTGAACCTGTTCACAACTGAGCATATTGATGCGGAAGGTTGAAGCGAGCGGCAATGATTGACTCCTTACCTCTTACAAGGAGTCTTAAATGACGGCATTGCGACAACGCATGGTCGAAGACATGCGGCTGCGGAACTTTTCTCCGCACACCGAGGCGGCCTATGTACGTGCCGTGGCGGGCTTCGCACGGCACTTCGACAAATCGCCGGAACAGTTAACCGGTGAAGATGCCCGGCAATACCTGCTGCATCTGATCCAGAATCAGAAGGCGAGCGCGACCGGGCTCCCTGGGGGATCTTCCGGGTTTTTCCGATGAGGCCCGCCACACTTTGCAGCCGCTGACGATGCCGGAGATTCGACGGTATGTGCTGGGCGTATTCGGACGAAATACGGCCAGGTTGCTGCTTGGGCAGCAACTAATGAAGGAAATCGAATCTAAGCGGTCTTCGCTATTTCCGATCATCCAGCAGCCATTGATGCTCGCACTGGCTTGCCGCGTCTTTTCCGAGACTAACCAGAAGATTTTTCGACACGAATTGCCGGTCAACCCCGCCGAACTGGTGGAGCAGGCACTGTCCAATATCTTCGACCGAAGGGATATTGAGGGGAAGGACCATGACCAATGGCTCGATGCTCTATCCACGTTGGCCGCGTTCACGCTGACCGAATCCGGCGATTCAATGAGCCTCTCCGCCTCCAGGGAGTATGCCAAACGCCTGTTGCGCGAAAATCCGACGCTACGGCTCACGAAGGACGGCGAAGCCCAGACATTGCTGAATCAACTCGCACCCGCCTGTGGCGTGCTGGCGTTCGAGAATGGCCAATACACTTTTACCAATCGCGTGCTGGCCGAGTTCTTGGCCGCCCGGTGGATTGTTCGTCTTGGGTATCCGAACTGGCCCTATCAAGCGCGAGGCGATGGCTCCATCAACTCAGAAAAACCGTATACGACGCTGGGGCAGGAGCGCGAGCGACAAATCATGGATTTCCTAGGCGATCATGTATGGACGATCAAACGCAATGGCCTGCTCCAGGCAGTTCATTTTGAATTGGGCCGCACTCCATGGGGAAGTGGAATACTGGTACGCCATGCACATTGGATACATGAGCAGATCAAGCCGTTCTACAGCGGCAAGAAGAGCGACCTTGACATACAACGCACGCTCGTACTGCGGATTTTCCATTGTGTGCAAGCCTGTTTGATGCTTTCGGCTGAGGATGAGGCATCGGTGCATAGTCTATTGAAGCGATTGTTCGACGGGACCAATGGATGGCACATCGAAGAATTTTGGGCATCTGTGATCGCGCTGGTTCCATCGCGTTATAGTGATCCTTATCTGGAACAATCGCTTGAGGCAACTGCGAGTATGGGGAGGCGAGATGGAGTTCTAATCTCGCTTGTTGCCAACGTGATCGCAACAGGCTGGCCGGGGAATGATCGGGCTTTCACATCCCTCGAGGCCGCGTTGGCGATCGCGAGAGAAGAGCCGAAAGAGAAATCCCCTGCAATCCATTTGCTTGTCTCTGCAATGGCGAGCGGCTGGCCCGGGAATGATCGGGCGTTGGCCTCTCTGGACGCGGTATTGACGATCGCGCGAGATAGACCAAAGGAAAATGAAATTGCAATCGGTGTTCTTGCGTGGGTGATCGGGACTCAATGGCCGGGAAATGATCGGGCTTTCGCCTCCCTCGACGCGGCCTTGATGATCGCGCGAGAAAGGCCCAAGGAATGCGCCACTGCAATCTGTGATCTAGCCAGAGCGATGACAAGCGGCTGGCCGGGGAACGATCAGGCGTTCGCCTCACTCAATGGGGCGTTGGCGATCGCGCGGGAGAGGCCCGAGGAATGCCCCAATACAATCTGGGGTGTTGCCCATGCGATGGCTAGCGGCTGGCCGGGGAACGATCAGGCGTTCGCCTCACTCGATGTGGCGTTGACGATCGCACGGAAAAAGCCGAAGGAGAATGGAAATGCGATCCGGTTTCTTGCTCTGTCTATAGCATACGGTTGGCCTAGGAATGATCGGGCGTTCACGTCCATTGACGCCGCGCTGACGATCGCCCGGGAAAGGCCGAATGAAAACCACGAGGCGATCGGGCATCTTGCTAAGGCAATGGCAAGAGGCTGGCGTGGGAATGATCGGGCGTTCGCATCCCTCGACGCGGCATTAACGATTGCACGGGAGCAACCGAAAGAGAATGAATGTGCAATTTCGTATCTCGCCGCTGCAATGGGCAGTGGCTGGCCGGGGAATGATCGGGCTTTCACCTGCGTTGACGAGGCATTAACGCTTGCAAAGGAAAAACCGAAGGAAAGCTGCCATGCAATCGGGCGTCTGGCCGAGGCTATGGCATTGGGCTGGCCGGGGAATGACCGGGCTTTCATCTCCGTCGACGCGGCTTTGACGATTGCGCGGGATAAGCCGAAAGAGAATGCAGGAACAATCGCATATCTTGTTGATGCACTGGCAAAAGGCTGGCCGGGAAATGATCGGGCGATTACCTCCGTCGCTACAGCGTTGGCGATTGCGCGAAATAAACCAAAGACAAATACAAGTACGATCGAGCATCTTGCCAGTGCAATGGCAAGCGGTTGGCCTAGGAATGATCGGGCGATTGCCTCCCTCGATGCGGCGTTGGCGATTGCGCGAAATAGACCAAAGACAAATACAAGTGCGATTGAGCACCTTGCCAGTGCAATGGCAAGCGGCTGGCCGGGGAATGATCGGGCGTTTGCTTCGCTCGACGCGGCCTTGATGATCGCGCGGGAAAAGCCCACGGAGAATAGACGTGTAATCCAGGCTCTTGCCAAAGCGCTGACCAGCGGCTGGCCGGGGCAACCGAAGGCGGCGTGTGGTGTCACGGCCGCTGGCGAAGTGAAGCAATTAAATATCGAGCAGTGGCGTCCGTGGGTTACGGTTTTCGCCGACGAAGCGGCGATAAAGAATTGGTGCGGTGAAGGCGGCGAAAAATGGGGATTGGAAGGCGATCCGGAATTTGCGATTGTCCCAATCCCCGCAATGCCCGGAGAGAACGGAAAGCCAAAGGCTATTCTGATTGCGCCTCGCGAGCGAATTCGTAGGGGGTTGGACCCGGAATTGTTATCTACAACCACCAATCTTTCCGCAGATGTCCAGCATGATGTGACCGCAAGCGAGCTTGGTCTTACGGCTGATATCGTGGCGAAGTCGGAGCTAATCCATGTCGATCCCCTCGAACTGGAAATCTTGGTTGCCAACGCCATGCGAGAAAAGAAAATTGCTGACGCTGAGAAAGCATGGGACGCGGTTGCGGAGAAAGATAAGACGCTCTTTGCCGCGATATTAAAAATCATTGACGACCACGCCGATTCCGGCCCGCTCACCGACGGAGGCGTCACCATCCAGTTGAAGAAAAATGGAATATGTAATTGGCACCGTTCCACAATCAATAAACGGATCATCACATTGCACAAACTCGGCTTAATAAGCCGACCCCCACATGGCGGTCTTAAGCTTACCGACCTTGGTGTCCACCTCGTGGGCAGTTGGCAATCCGCTTCTTCATAAAGGGAAATGGCTGCATTGTCTCGGCCCGCCTTCTGTTCGGAATCAACTTCCTCCTTGCCGAATCACATGATTCCCCATGATTGGGAAATCGTACTGCTTGTTGTGGTATTGGCATCGGTTCGCCACGAGAGCCGTGTTTTTGGGAGTTGCCCATGAACGAGAATCAAGACGTTTTAGTTAAGCTACTGGAGGCGTTGACGAAGCAAAGACCGCTTGCGATTGCATTTGCGCGCCGCTGTGGCATTTACGACCCTGAGTTTGCAGACATGGCGATGCAGGAGGCATCGGTTCGAGTCTTGACTGACGGAATTCGGACATTTGACCCGGCGCGGGGCGGCGCGGGATGTTACGTCGCAAGGATAGTTCACTACTCCTGTATCTGGTTGCTGCGGACGTTTTATCGCGGCCTGCCCCTGCCGGCGGGAGTCGAAGCGGGGACTGTGGAATTCGATCCTGTCGGCATTGCAATCCGTCGAGAGGAAGTTTCTCAGGCTAGTGACGCGATCGATCGCTTGCCACCACACCTGCGAACTGCCGCCCGGCGTTCCCCGCAACGGCGGCGCTCTTCCCGTGCCGGAGCCTTGAAAGTCCGCCGGACGTCGACAGGCAACGTTCAATACCTCAGGGCGAAAGATCGTTTCCTCGCCGAATTGGTTGCGATACGAAGAGAAAGGCGGCCAAACCGCAGGCACGGCAAATGACCACCGACGAGTCGGGTTTACCGATTCGTCGCGCAGCCAGACTCTTATCTTTGCGGCTCTCGTGGCGAAGCTCTGCGCAAATGTGGCGACAATTTTGGCGAACGTAACTGGTCGTCCTGCATTAATTGAAACTCGGGCAGCTTTCGTTGTGAGAAGGTGCGAAATGACTGCCCATTCTCATCTGTCACGACGAGCCCGAATTTGTGAGAATTTGAATCCGGTGAACTCGTGGAGTCGATAACCAGCTTCGCCGGACGACCGGACCGAGGACATCGCGGAGCCAGATGAATTTGGGCGAGCTGCCTCCCCAATTGATCGGCCATCGCCTGATTGAGCATCGGCTCCGGCTGAGACGCGAGATACTGGTTCAGCGGACGTTCTAGTCGTAATCCAAGTTCTTCGAAAAATACGTCACCCATTAAAACGAACTGTTCGTAACGGGATTGATACGACGTAGGCGTGTCGTCCATTAAACTGCGAAATGTGTTTCGCCATTTCGATTCTTCCGGGCTGTCTTGTGCCACGCGATTCCCCCTCGCTGTTAACAACAAATCTGCCATGGCCAATTCCCCAACGCAAGCATTTTCATTGGCGGCGCGAATGTCGGAGGTTCTGGCGAGCCTGGACAAAATATTTCGCTGCCGATGAAACCATTTGCGTTCCACGTGCAATGGTAATGGCAGAGCAGAAGAGAATTCGCAGCACTAACAAAGAGCTGAGCGACAAACGCGTGTTTGTCCTCAGCCATTTTTGAAAGGAGCCAGTTATGCCAGTAGATCCCGTGAGATCGGTGATTCAATCACTCGGACATGCAGCCCGGACCGAGCGCAAGAAAGGGAACGAAAGCGGGGCGACAGGGTTGGGGTTGATTGCGTTCGGCATCTTCGCACTGCCGATCCCTATTCTCGGCATCCCTCTCATCATCATGGGCATTTGCAAACTATGCAGTAAAGATCCCGCTGCGTAGCTTCCAGTCGGACGCAGGGCAATCCTGCACACGTGAATTCATCTTACGGTTCACCAGATTGAATTTGTCCTTTTTCGCGTTGCTCGCCGTGACGGTCACGGCGGCGATATTCGGTCATGCCTCAAATGAAAGGAGAAGCCATGTCAAAGCAAACGCGGCACTTCATGGAGCAAGTCAAGAATGGGCAGGAACCCTCATTGGCTGAGAACATCAAGGATGCCGCGTCTTTACTCAAAAATATTGGCGGCCAAGTCTGGGATGGTGCCAAACCTATGTTTGATCATGGCCGTTCTGAAATCGCCTCGTTTTTGTTCGGCGATCACCGTGGGCATGTGATGTACATGCGCGGGCAAGAGGGACAAGGCCAGGAACAAGCCAAAGAGATGCCCGAGGATCAACGTGACCTCGGGCGAGAAATGTAACCACCTTTTCTTCGAAAGGATTTCATATGTTGTCGTTCATTTGTTTACTCGTGTTGTCGTGCTGGGCCATTGGCCATTGGGTCAAGAAACTCGATGACGATGGTGCCGTGCGAAGTGTCGCCAAACAGGGCCTCATCAACGTGCTTTCGCGTTGGATGAAGTAGCGATCCGGGGCAGGGCAGTGGCACCCCATGCTATCCAGGTCAAACCGTGGCCGCTCGCGCTAGTCTCGCGGGCGGCCACTTTTCGTGTCCGGTCCGTTCACGCCCAGCACACCGCATGTTTATGGTCTATCGGACGGATAGAGACTGTGTTGGCTGATCGCCCGAGCATTTGCGCTGGGAAAGCTGTCATAAATCAGAACAGAAAAACCAATAGAAGGGGTCAGAACAATGACCGTGGCTGAAGTGGCGAAGAAAATCGGGGTATCGTCCAGCAAGCTTTACCATCTGGTTTCGGCGCGCGCGATTGCTCATTACCGCATTGGCGGAAAGATCGTCTTTTTCGATTCTGACGTTGACGCCTACCTGGCGTCGTGCCGCGTGGGGGCGGTCACTCCGTCGGTGACCGCCCCACGCATGCGTCCGAAGCTCAAACACGTCAGCCTGCGGCCTTGAGCGGGTTTCCGGTTGCCTTCCTGAGTTGCTCATGTAGAAATGCAGAATCCTGTGACAGATGCTGGTAGACGCGGCCCAGGGTATTCGGGTCGGAATGCCCGAGCAGTGTCGCCACCGTCATGCAGTCCACACCGCGAATCAAGGCATGTTGGGCGAAGGAATGTCTCAGCGAGTACAGCGAATATTTGATGCCGGTCTTGCGCCGTACATGCTGGAAGCGGCAGTTGGTCGCGTAGGGCGTCCACACCTTTCCGTCCGTGTTGCGGAAGAGGGGGCCGGTCGGGTGTTTTTCCATCAACCGCTTGGTGATCTCCAATGCTATGGGCGTAAGATAGACGACGCGGGGGATTCTCTTTCCCTTCGATTCTGATGCCGGGAAAACCCAGCGGCTGCTCGTGAGGTCAACATGCCGCGCCTCAACGCGCAGGCTCTCCTGTGGCCTGCATCCCGTTTCCCAGGTGACCGTAAGGAGGTCCCGGAAGTTTTCATCCTTGTAGCGGGCGACGAGTTCCACGAATTGCTCGGGCGAGACAACCTGCTCCTTGCGGCCGCAGGCCGGTTTCTTCATATGGGTGAGGGGCGAGCGATCGAGATATCCTTGCTCCTCCGCCCATCGCATCGATCGCTTGACCGAGGCGATCAGATTCCGCCTGGAACCCGACTTCAGCGGAACGCCGTAATTGTCCACCCACTTCTGAACATGGTGGGGCTTGAGTTGATCGACGGTAAGCGCCGGATCAATGGTTGCGATGAAGGAATTGAGACGGTCCTTGTACCAGCGGTAGGTGTCCGGTGCCCGGTGTTTTTCACACCAGTCGAGAAACTCATCGACGATGACGACGACCAGCTTCCCGGCCTCGGCCTGGGTGACCGGCGGAAGGGATGGCTTGGCCATCAACTCGTGGTAACGGGTAAAGGCTTCATCCTTGCCTGCGGCCAGTTTGATCTGGCGGTCGCCGATCTGGACGAACCAGGCATTGCGGGCGGTACGGAAAAACGGTTTGGGAAAGTGCATTGCAACCTCTCATGTCTACTTGCGAGCAGACCTTCGAGGATTGCAGGCCTCGGCAAATTAATGTTTGCCGGGGGCCATTTTTCTGCACTTCTCTGCCAAACTTCTCTGCCACCCATGATTTTCATCGACGGGCGTCGAACGTAAGTCCTTGTCATTCCTCAATGCACTCGACAGGAGTCGAACCTGTAACCCTCGGTTCCGAAGACCGATGCTCTATCCAATTGAGCTACGAGTGCTCATTGCGGGGCTGCTACAATAGCGGGGAGTAAGTGTAGCACTGGAAGGTCGTTGTGCCAATATGAACGAACTTGCTCGGACTGGCGGGGAGTTGCAAAATGGCAGTATTTGAGTCGGAAATCCAGTAAAATCCTGTAATCAAGAACTGAATTCCATCAGCATCCGCACCGTCTCAACCTTCAGGCCGTCCTCCTCCATAGCCTTCTTGCCCTCATCGGAAGCGAGGAACGCCTGGAACTTGGCCATGTCGGGGACATCTGCCAGCACGCCACACACGTTTGGGTTCTGCTGATCACGGAACGTGCGTGTCTTGATCCCGAGTTTGGCGAACAATTCGTGACGACTGGGTTTTGCCTGCTTCCATGCCTTGGCCCAGTGATCGCCGTTTTTGACCTCGTGCGAAATGAAAACTGTTGTCATCGTCGGTGTTTCCAGCAATTATGAAATCGATGAGGGATTGGGTTCGCCAAACGTATCAGCCGTTGAGGAAGTAAATGTCGGGCTTATCCAGAACGCCGACTTTTTGCATGACTTCCCTCACATCCACGGACTCGGCAAACGCCCTTGCACGGTTCAAATCCGCCGCCTCGAATAAGAGGATGACTTCGTTGGCGTCATTTGCTCCTCGAAGAACGTGTTTCTCTGTGAGTCCTGCCTCAACGCGTTTAGGGAGGTGAGCATCGTACCCACGTTTCCATTCCGAAAAGTCTCTCACCTTGTGACGAACTAGCATGTAACTGGGCATGGCAATCACATCTCCTGTATTTCTCGGCGGGACGTTACCACTTCTCTGGAAATGCACAAGGATCATCCTTCGGGAAGGATCCAAGCATAGTCGCCAAACGCTGCCGACAGGTTTGAAGTATCGACTGCGGCTTCCGAACGCTTCTCATAATCAGCAATCAGGTCAACCAGCACATCAAGGTAATCCGTCATGCCGCGATCCGCCTTTTGAGCCGACGCAGCATGATCCGCTTCGCCTTGGTGTGCTCGGCGACGAAATTGATCCGCCGAAGAGGGAACTCAGAATCAGTTCCAGGTAGGAGTCGGCGGCGGCATCCTGGATCATTGCACGCATTCCCTGTCATTCAACCCAATCGGCAGCTTGACCCTTTTTAAGGCTCGACCCGATCGCTTCTTCTATAGGCGTTTCTTGTTCTCACCCGTATTCACGTCGACGGAGGCGTGTCCGACGTTGCTGCATTCTCTGAGGTGGGAGCCTGTGCGGCTGCTGCTGCCGCCGGGGCTGGTGTGGGTTGACTGGTGGAAACTGGCGCGGGGTCGGCGAATTCGTCGTCAACCTGTTCGAGATACACGTCATCCAGTTCGGTGGCGTCCACTTCGCGGCGCATCAGGTAATAGATGATCGTGTTCGCCGAGAAGTAGAAGCTGATGGCGAACGCGCCCAGGATCGCAATCACGAGGTACACCCAGAAAGCGACGAGGAAGGCGCCGATGTCCTGGCCTACACCGAGGGTCAGGAAATCGATGTCATAACTCAGGCGGGCGGCGGTGGTGGGGCTCGGCCAGATGGTGTTCCAGAGCGGGGCGGTGGAGTCGGCGTGGGCAAAGAAGCCGAGGCCGACGAACTTGTGCGTCAGCACGAGCATCAGATAGATGAAGAGCCGGACAAAAAGGTAGGTGAGGGCGCCGTAGATGACCGAAACAACCGTATAAAACGCAAGCCGCCACGGGCGGGCGTAGAGATAGCTGAAGCTGCGGCTGATTGCGTCAAAGCTGTCGGAGCCTTCAACGGCAATCGTCGGATACATCAGGTTGAAACCGCCGACCAGACCCAGCAGCACCAGCGCCATCACAAAGCCGGCGGCGAGGGCCAGGAAGAAGAGTGCGCCGACGATAATCGGGCCTAAAAATGGGATATTGCCGATCAAAGCGCCGATCGAGACAACGAGCCCGACGACAACGACAATGATCAGGGGAATGATGGGTGCGAACAGGAAGCTGAGGAACTTGCTGACCGAGAATTTCAGCGCCGAGCGAATGCTCATCTTTTCGTCGCGCGCCACATGCACGGCGGCGATTCGGCTGATGGCTCCGCCGAAGATTGCCCAGAGCATCAGGAAGTAGAGGCCGAAGATCATGAAGTAGAGCGGATGCTGGGTGAGCAGCCAGAGCGGGCCGACGGTGAAGAAGCGGAAGACGGATTGAATCACACCGGCCTGGCCATACGTCCCGCCAAATTGCGGGATCGGCGCAGCTGCCAGCGGGTTCGGGGCGGCCAGTGGATTTTGGCTGGTCACCGAATCCGCAAGGAGCCTGCCCACGGAAGCCGCGTCGGCATTCCATCGTTCAATCCCGCCTTGTTCGCTGAATCGCTCTTCACCGAACCAATTCCATTCGCGCACTCCCCGGACCACGCTGCCAACCTGGCTGGATTCGTATTGGAAATAATGATCGAAGAGACCCTGGTTGTTGATCTGCTTGGCTTGTTCATACTCGGCGTATGCGCCGTCGTATGCGGCGCGAACAGCCGCAGCGCGGGCTTCGTCGGCGGTTTTTTCGGTGTCGCGGCGGGCGTCGCCGGTGAGCTTGGCGGCTTCGCTGATCGCGGCGGCGTGGGCCTTGTCCGCGTTCGCTACCGCTTCCCCGCGAGACTTCAGAATCCGGTCTTTGATTGTGCCGAGAAATTCGCCGTTGTGCGCCGCCTTTTCGGCCTCGGCGGGATTGCTCGCGATGTTGTACTTCAGCAGCTCGGCGGCGTAGTTCGCCTCGACCTGCTTGCGCACCATGTCACGGTAGTCAGAAAACTTCACCCCCTGGTGCGGCTGCTTCTGAAAGGCTTCGTAAACAGAAACTTCGCCGGACACGGCGCGATCGGGCACATGCCAGACAGCGTCCAGCATGCGGCCACCAACATAAAGCAGCAGCAACGCGACCAGCGCGAGCACGACTTTGGATGGGTGGATGGCGACGCGGAACGCGCGGAAAATATTGGTGAACGGAAATGTCTCGCGCCAGTTGATGCCACGGATGGTCAGCGGTTCGTCCGCCATGGGTTGTATCCTTCCCTGCAAGAGACCTGCGACCGGGCAGTGAGGCGCACCATTGCGCCGAACAGGTCGACCCGAATCAACAAACCTCAATTGCTCCGCTGGCAGGACGGAAATTACCGGATCGCCGTTGACAGCCGAAAAGGCCAATGCCCGCGGAGCGCGGGTCATTATAGGGTCGGGGCTAAAGTGAGCAACTGGAAATCGTTACGGTGCGGCGGAGAACAAAGAGAAACACGAACAATACTTTTTAACCACAGATTTCGCGGATTATGCGGATTTTTCAAAACAGCCTCCTCTTCATCTGCGATCTGCCAAATCCACGGTTAAAAAACTCTGTTCATTCGCGACCTGGCGCCTTTGTGGTCGCATGTCTGCTGTCGCAATGGTTTATCGAATTCATCCCCGATGGGAATGAGGGTATGATGGGGTCATGCACGTCGTCATATTTGAAGGGTCGCATTGGCGGACCTTTGTGCCGTTCTCTTTGAGCCGGCCGGTTTTTTTGCTGCCTTGCGGAACCAGTACGCTGCTGGAAAAGCAGATTCGGGCGACCAAACCAACGCGGGTGACGCTTTGGGTGCGGCCGGGGTTAGAGGAATATTGTCGGCGGCTGGTGTTGCCGACGCTGCCATGCCCGGGCAGCGTGAACACGCCGCTGGATGATGAGCCCGCGCTGCTCATGAGCGGGCGGACGCTGCATCTTTCGCAATATAATCATGAAGACGGCGAGTCGGTGGTGCTGGACGAAGGGCCCGATGGCACGCGGGTCATTCGCACGGCGGTTGTCCGCAGTCCGGGCTTGTCGCCGGATGATGTTTTGCATCGAACGGATCGTTGGTTGCGTTTGCTGGAATTGCCCACCACGCCGGCACAGTCGCGGCTTCCGGAATATGTGTGGGACCTGATTAAATGGAATGAAGAAGCGATCATTTCAGATTCAATCGCGATGGAAGCCGAATCGCAGCCGCTGCCGGCGGGCCCATATCATTCGGTTGAAGAGGGCAACATCTGGCTGGGCAAGGGAGTCGCGCTATCGCCGGGGTGTGTGCTGGACGCTTCGAAGGGGCCGATCATTCTGAATGAGCATGTGCATGTGGGGGCGAATGCGGTGTTGCAGGGGCCGTTGTATATCGGCCCGCATTCGCAGGTGACGCCGCTGGCGCTGATTCGCGCGGGGACGAGCGTGGGGCCGGTGTGCAAGGTGGGCGGGGAGATTTCCAGTTCGGTGATTCTGGGATACACGAATAAGCCGCACGAGGGATTTTTAGGCGACAGTTTTGTTGGAGAGTGGGTGAACCTAGGGTCAGGGACGACGACGAGCAATCTCAAGAATACCTATGGCGAAGTCAGCATGACCGTGGACGGCAAGCAAGTGAAAACCGGGCGGCGGTTCATGGGGTCGCTGATTGGCGATCACACCAAATGCGCGATCGGCACGCGGCTGATGACGGGAGGATACGTTGGGTATTGCTGTATGGTCGGGACATCGAAATATCCACCGCGCTTTATCCCGAGCTTTACCTTTTTGACGGATGACGGCGCGGAACGTTATCGGCTGGAAAAGGCGGTGGAAACGATGAAGCTGGCGTTTACCCGCCGAAGCAGGGTTTGGGATGAGACGGATGAGCAAATGAACCATTTTGTGGCGGAGACGGCGGGGGTGGTGGAGCGGACGGAGTAGAAAGGGCCTGGAAACGCGGGAGTTCCAATCCGTCGTAAACTCTGTTCAATCTTGATGCCCCGGGCGGGCGCCGTATAATCGCAGGTGCGGAGAGATATTGGCCGGACTGCCGCTCGGGCGGTGCAGAGCAAGCCACGCGGAGCACACCTTATGGAAAGACCCCGCCGCGATAACAGGATATTCGTCGCTCTCTGCATCAATGCGGCTGTGCTGGTCCTGATTCTGTTCGTCGTGAGTTCCCGCGAGGGGCGGGTTAGTTTTGAATCAGCGGCGTTTGGGCAGCAACAGCCTCCAATTGCGGGCGGGAATCAGATTTATGTGATGCCGGCGCAGCTTTCGCCGAATACATGGGGCTGCTATTTGATGGATGTGGCGAATCAGACGCTCTGTGTTTATCAATACAGCGCAGGCGAAAAGCTGCTGCGGCTCTCAGCGGCGCGAACATTTAAAAACGATCATCAGCTTGGTGACTTCAATACGCTGCCGCACCCGGCGGAGATTAAGGAACTGGTTGATCGCGAGCAGGAAGCGCAGCCAGCCGCCAACCCGGCGACCCCGAAGTGACTGGTGACGGGTCAAATAATTCCTCTCCGCGATGTCTGCGTGTAGTATAAACGAGCAAACAAGGAAATTCTCATGGCCAAGATGTTCTACACCCTGGACGAAGCGAAGGCCGCTCTCGGCAAGAGCGAAGACGAAATCAAGCAGTACACGCGCGAAGGGCGTCTGCGCGAGTTCCGTGATGGGCCGCGGCTGATGTTCAAGGCGGACCAGATTGAATCGCTGAAGGCGCAACTGGGCGGTGGGAGCGGAATACAGGCTGTGGATCTCGGGCCCAGCGACAGCGGTGCGCCCATCGGGTTGGTCGATAGCCGCGGCGGCAGCGGGAGCGCGATCGGTCTGGCGCCTGATCCGGCGCGAGCGGCATGGGGAGCGGATTATCGGGTATTTCCGGCAGCGGGCTGGGAAGCGGAATTGGCAGTGGGATCGGGAGCGGCATCGGCAGCGGGCTGGCCGGTAGTGCGGGTTCGGGCATGATGAACCTGAAGGAAGACACGGCCCTGGCGGCTGACCTGGGTCTTTCCGGCCTTTCCGGGACGGCTGGTGGTGTTCCTTCGCCGGCGCATGGCGCGGGCAGCGCCAGCGGAACAGGCTTGAGCGGTTCAGGCGGTGGGCGCTCGGGGACCGGCATTAATGTCTTCGGTGATGACAGCGAACACGCCGACCCAATGGCGCAAACGGCAATTTCGTCGGCTCCTTCTGTGGCGGATTTGAATCTGGAAGGTGTTGGTTCCGGGTCGGGCTTGCTCGATCTCACTCGCGAAAGCGATGACACCAGCCTGGGCGCTGAATTACTCGACGAAATCTCTCCCGGCGGTAAGCGGCCGATGTCACCGCCGGATACCGGGGCGATGACGGCGGTCGGCAATAGCGGTGTGGGCCTCGAAGCGCCGCGCGGCGGAGTTGTTCGCGGGACCGCGGGCGTCAATTTTGTTGAGGCTGTCGATCCCATGGCCGGCGCATTTGGCGGATTGGCGCTCGGCACCGCGATCGTCATGCTGCTGGGAATATTTGTGCTGCTCTCCGCAATTTATGGGGTTCATCCCAGCTCTCTGGACTGGACAACCAAATACACCCTTCCAATTCTGCTGGCGATCTGTGCGGCAATTCCGGTGCTGTTTTTCGTTTTTGGACTGCTCATTGGAAAGTCGGGCGCAAAGCGGTAAGGCGCAGTTGGCGCGATCGATCGAAGCGAACGCGGCTGAATCTGCCCGGCAAAACGGGCAGATTTTTGCGAGCTATATCGTACAATTTTTGCGCCTCGAATGATTTTTTCAGGCACATTCCCCTTGCAATTCGAAATCTGTCCGGCAAAATGTGCGCATTCGAATGGGTCGGGCATACTTGTGAAGCCCGTTCGAATGGGGACATCTTAGTTAGACGTCTCTTCTGAAATTCATAGGTGAAAAACGTCCCTGAATGGGACACCAACGGCCGGTGGAACCGGCATACAGAACTCTCAATGCACGGAGGCATCGTATGGCACGGATGCGTCATTTCATCGGTCTCGCCGCCGTTAGTCTTGCACTTACAGGCTGCGTTCCCCAGGAAAAATATGCGGCTCTGAAACTGGACGATGACCGTCTGCGCGAGCAGCTCGGCAAGTCCCAGACAGAGACCCAGCAGGCCCAGGCGGAAGCCGAAGCCTACAAGCAGCAGCTTGCGGCTTTCACCAACGCAGGTGGAAATCGCGACGCGCTGCTCAGCAACCTCACCACGCAAAACGCGAATTTGCAGGCGCAGCTGGATGCGCTCAACAAGGAATATGCCGATGCGGTCGGCAAAATTGGCACCGGCGGCACGGCCCTCCCGGCTCCGCTGAGCAATGAATTGAGCGCCTTCGCCGCTCAGAACCCGGATCTGGTGGACTTCGACGCCGCCCGCGGCATCGTGAAGTTCAAGAGCGACGTGACGTTCGCCGTCGGCGACGCAACGGTTAGCAGCCGCGCCAAGGAAGTGCTCACCCGCTTCTCAACGATCCTGAACTCCCCGGCCGCGGCTAACTATGAGCTGCTCGTCGCCGGTCACACGGATAATGCTCCGGTTGTGAACCCCGAGACGATCCGCAAGGGTCATAAGAACAACTGGTATCTGTCTGCCCATCGGGCGATCACGGTCAGCGAAGAACTCGTTGCCGATGGCGTCAGCGCCCGCCGGCTTGGCGCGGTTGGTTATGCCGATCAGCGTCCAATCGCTGCCAACAGCAGCGAAGGCGGCAAGGCCCAGAATCGCCGCGTTGAAGTTTTGATCCTCCCGACTTCAGTGCACAGCAGTGCCCCGGCGATGGCCAGCCAGGCGCCGGTCCGTTCGGCGAAGAAGATCAAAAACCCCGTCCTGAACAAGGACAGCGCTGCCACGGATAACCGCACGCTTCTCAATAAGTAATCCCTTGGTGGATTGCAGTCGCCATTTTAATGCGGCTGATTCAACGAGAATTGAAAAACCCCGCGCCTCGTGCGCGGGGTTTTTTTTGAATCTGAAATCCGATCTCGATTCAAATTCAGATATTGGGGTCCATATCCAACGGTGTCCGAAATGGCCCGACGTTTTTCAGGATCGGGCTTTGATGTGAGAAGCGCAGCCGTGTCAGGGGCTGGAATGATCTGTGGGAATCCGTCACCTGCGGCCCATGAATATCTTGCGGCGTCATGCGCAAAAAAAGCTGCCAGGCGACGTATGATCGTCGCCTGGCAGCAGGTGATTTCCAATTGGTAAATCAGCCAGCCTTGCGGGCCTGGATGCCGGCGGCTTTGGCCAGTGCCTGGGCCTTGTCGGTCTTCTCCCAGGAGAAGCTGCCGTCGGCGCCGGGGATGCGGCCGAAGTGGCCGTGACGGGCGGTCTGCTTATAGATGGGCCGCAGCAAATCCAGATGCTTGATGATGCCGCGGGGGGTCAGCGGGAAGTGCTGCTTGACCAGTTCCGCAATCTGATCTTCCGGGATTACCGCGGTGTTTTCTGTGCTGACGGTCACAGATACCGGATGAGCCACGCCAATCGCGTAGGCGAGCTGAACTTCGGCGCTGGTGGCGAGACCGGCGGCGACGATGTTCTTGGCGATATAGCGGCCCATGTAGCAGGCGCTGCGGTCGACCTTGCTGGGGTCCTTGCCGCTGAAGGCGCCACCGCCGTGTGCGCCGCGACCGCCGTAGCTGTCGACAATGATCTTGCGGCCGGTCAGCCCCGTGTCACCATGCGGGCCACCGACAACAAACTTTCCGGTGGGATTGATGTGGAAGATGATGTCATCGTTCCAGAGCTTTTTGGGGATCGACGGGCGGATCACGTATTCGATAATGTCCCGCTTGGCCTTATCGCTGATGACGTCCTTCTTTTTGTCCAGCACTGATTCATCATGCTGGGTTGACACGACAACTGTGTGAACGCGCGTGGGCGCTCATTGATGTATTCGATCGTGACCTGGCTCTTGCCGTCGGGACGGACCCAGGGAAGTTTCTTCTTCATGCGCACTTCGGCGAGCTTTTCGACGATGCGATGAGCCATGTGGATCGGCAGTGGCATCAACTCGGGAGTTTCGTCGCTGGCGTAACCGAACATCAGGCCCTGGTCGCCGGCGCCTTGTTCCTTGGTGTCATCTTCGGCCTTGTCGACGCCTCGGGCGATGTCGGGGGATTGGCTGTGGATGGCGGAGAGCACGCCGCAGGAGTGGAAGTCGAAACCGATGTCGGGATGGATGTAGCCGATTTCTTCGATGGTATCGCGGGCGATCTGGGCGGCATCGACGTAAGCCGTCGTCGTCACCTCGCCGGCCAGAACAACCTGTCCGGTGGTTACGAGCGTCTCGCAGGCGACTCGGGCCTTGGGGTCCTGTGTAAGTATGGCGTCTAAGACGGCGTCGCTGATCTGATCGGCCACCTTATCGGGATGGCCCATCGTGACAGATTCGCTGGTAAATAAATGCGTGCTGCGGCGAAATTGCGGAGACATGACTAGGCACTCCTCCCGGAGTTTTTAAAAGAAAAAGAAACCGTGAACCAGTCCATTGGAACCAGCAGCCTGTGCTGGCCCGGCATAGGGCCGATTACGGCAGGGGTTAAAGAGCGGAAACTGTACTGGCACGGAACGATGCGAGCAAGGCGGGGGAAGCGGCGCCACAACGTAATTTCTGGTTCCTTCTCCCGGTATGCCGCAAGATCGTCAGGATGAAGGTGATATGGAAGGCAAATCGCATTGGGTGTTCCAAATCATCCTCACCCTGCTCCCAAGGAGAGAAGGGGCCGGAGGACCAAACGCCACATGTGATTTATCGCGCGACGGCGGTTGCGTCATCATACGCCGCCCGCAATCGTTGCAGCAGGGCGTCGCGTTCGGCGGAGGTCATTTGGTCGGCGGTGATGGTCAGCGTGTTGTCCCCGATTGAGACGGCGGTGATCTTCACCGGCAGGCTGCGGCCGAGGTTCCCCCGGTCATAAGGAACGAAAACAACCGGATCGGCCGGCTCTCGATGCAGGACCGCCAGCAGCAGCTTGTCCATTCCAGCAGAGGCGGCCGCGCTGTTGGCGGCTCCGTCGGCGCTGATCTTGGCGGCCTGTTGATAGGTCGGCAGGTTTGATTTCAGGGTGCGCTCGATCTTTTCACGCTGCCGCGCCCACATGGCGTCGGGCAGGGGAAGGATTCCCCCGAGAACGTGGACGAGGTTCATCTGCAGATTGCCTTGCTCGTCGATCGTCGGCTCAAACTGCATGCTGACGACGGTGCCGAGGTCCTTCACATTGCCGGCGAGAATGAGTTGGTTGTCACGAAGGATCAGGCGGGGGTCTTCAATGTATCGTTCAAACACTGCCCGGCGTCCGCCGACGTCGGCCCATTTATCGAAGAAGGCGTTTAATTCGGCATCGGTGAATTGAATCTGAAAAGCCTGCTGCGGTTCGTGCGCGAGAACCGTCGCGGCCTGCGTTGTAGTCGGCAGGTCCGTGGTGAGCGGGCCGGTTGAACTTGCGGCGGCGGCGATTGCTGCCGCAGAGTTGTGGGTGCGTTGCGATTTTGAAGCGGCACTTGCCCGGACGCGCTGCGCCCAGTTTCGCATGGTGATGAGCTTGTCTTCGGCGCTGTCGGCATCGAGACGGCGCTGGGCTTGGGTACGGGAGTTGGGCTTGTACCAGGCGGGGGTGCCGCGCAGCATGAACCATCCGCCCACCGCCAGCACGATCCCCCCGAGCAGCAGGACAGCCACGAACAGCAAAAATGCTTTCAGGAACTTCATTCAATTCATCATATTGAAGCGATAAGGGCTGCCAGCCCTGGTTCGCCGCAGACTGTACCGGAAAATTGCCCAAAATCGATACGCGGCGGCAGATCATCAACATGGATGCGAAGCCCGCGGGATAACCTGTCGCGAGGGTTTCTCTTCGCTCCGTATAACAGGCGTCGAGGGTACACTTGGCGGCGTGCTGCATACCGCGCCGAGCCTCGCATCGACCGCCGCCTATTGCCGACAGGCCAGACGGTTGCGGGCTCGTTTTCGGAGCGATGTTCCACTGCTGCACCAGGCCTTGTCCCATCTCTCCCGGCAGCACGACGGCGAGCCGTGCCGCTCGGAAAAGTCGACAGACAGGGTGAGCCGGGCGCGTCCCCTCAATACATCGCATTTACCCGACTTTGACGCAAATCGGATTCAACTCGATAGCACAGTTACTGTGGTGGAGCGGGCATTTGCAGGCGTGGTGCGGGACCGCTCGCGCGGCCGGCTTCTGCGGTATTCGGAGCGGCTGTCGTTGCTGAAGTCCGCCGAGCGTTTGCACATCGGCCGGTTCCGGGCGAATCTGATCATTGCCCTTGTGCAGCATGAAGCGGCGGGGCAGACATTGATTGACCCGATGGATGGAGATGCTGCCGGGAGTGCATTCTTACCGCCGATCTTGCGCATGGTGGGGGCTGTGCTGATGACAGAAGTAATCGTCGGTGGGGTGCTGTGGTGGGCCTGCGGCTAAGGGCAGCGGAAAAGTATTCTTTCAATATGCAAATGGACAAATCCCATCCCGGGCTCATCAAATGTTCCCGGCTGCTCACCACTGAGATGGGATTAACCCTGCATCAAGTGCGCCAATTTCTATGAAGAAGGAATTGCCGCCGAAGAGTATCCAGTTGTCGGACGTTGCCGCCGATGAATCCCTTCGCGGAATTCTTCAACCATCTTTTTATTAAACGCAGGAATATCACTGGGCTTACGGCTGGTTACTAATCCGTTATCAGTAACCACTTCACGATCCACCCAGTTGGCGCCGGCGTTTCGAAGATCGGTCTGAAGCGATGGCCAGCTTGTGATCATTCGGCCGCGGACCATGCCGGTTTCAATGAGGGTCCAGGAGCCGTGACAAATTGCCGCGATCGGTTTGCCTTCGTCGACGAAAGATTTCACGAAGCGTTTCGCGTCCGGGTTTTGGCGCAGCTTGTCGGGATTCATCACGCCGCCGGGCAGGAGCAGCGCATCATATTTGTGAGGGTCGGCGTCGGAAAGATTAGCATCCACGGGGAAGTAATCGCCCCAATCCGTGAATTTCCAGCCGCGAACCATGGGTGAAGCGGGGGAGATAATATCGGTTTGAGCACCCGCATCGATCAGGGCATTCCGCGGCTCCTGAAGTTCAACCTGCTCAAAACCATCGGCCACCAGAATTGCCACCCTTTTGCCAGCTAATGTATTCCTAACTCACCTCATCCTTGTTTTGAGTTGCCATCCTCCCAGATGGCTTGTCATACAGAACAGAAAAGCAAAGACGGGGCCGGGCCAATTGAAGAACCCGCTAAAGAATTTTTTTTACGAAGATGAAATGAACCGGGCGTGGCCAATCGGTTTTGGCCACGCCCGTGCATCGTTTTGTTCGATCGATTTTCGTGATGGATCGAACGCGCAATGAAATTAGATTTTGCCAACTTCCGGCTCGCGGGCGCTGGGCATTGATGCGCTTTCGCCGGAATTGGTTCGCGATGACGCTTCAGGATTCCCGGACCAGTTTTCCGGCATCATTCCCCTTGCTTCAGATGCCACACCCTGCATCTGATTTCCCAGGTGCCGGCCAAGGCTGCGGGCGCGCTTGCCGGTGCGGCGGGTCACGCTGAAAATCTTGTCGCGCGCCGAGGCGCGGCGTGCGCGGCCGCGCTGGGGATCCATGAAGTACATCAGACCCGCACCCACCGCGAGAACGCCCACCGTGCCCGCGGTGATGCCTCCGGCGGTGGCATAGGGGTGCGATTCTTCCACGCCGCCCGACGATTTGGCACGCGACCAGACTGAACTGGCACGGTCAACCAGATCATTTTGCGTATCCCGGCGCGATCGGCGGCCTCAGAGGCGTAACTGCGGGCGGATTTGGATGCGCTTTGAGCCGACCGCCGGGCAGACGAGATCGCATCCGACGCCAGGCTGGAAGCGCGGCCAGAGACTTCCGATGCATGCTGTCCCACATGGTCCGCCAGATCGTGGGCATATTCGCTGATCCGGCCAGCCAATGACTTGGCCGAGCTGCGGGCTCCATGCAGGGTTGAATGAACTGCTTCTCCAGTGCTTGAAAGGGCGTCGCTCGCGGTGCTTGAAAGGTCTTCGCGGCGGCTGGGGCCTTGATCGGGGTCAAATAAATACATAATTGCCGCGCCCAGGCCGGCTCCGCCGAGCAGGGTCAATGTGTTTTCGAGCAGATGGTTTCGCATGGATTCTCCTTATATGGGTTTTCAATCAGTCGCTTTTGATGACATCACACCACGGACAACCCGTCGCGGCATTTGAGGCATATATGCCTCATAAGGGTCTGCCCGATGCCCCTCAGGCCAAAAGGTGCAAATCAAATGCCGGGAAATGGGAAACTGGTTTGTACAAGAATGGCAAGTTTCATTTGAACCGACGGAAAGACAACGAGAGCACTTCGTATGTCTCCTTATGGATTGATAAACTTTGACGGGATAGTGCAAACGTTTTGGGTTGCCAATAGTACCCTGCAAGGGATGATACCGGCACAGATCGGCGGGCTCATTTGTCCGGCGGCGGTTTCTGCCTTTGAGGAGACAAGTCCATGAAATATCGGCTCCAGCGTCTGGCTTCCAGTCTCCTCATTGGCGGCGCCATCGCGCTGCGCCGTTAATACCGGCGCATTTGGCCAGTCCCCCGCAGCGACTGGCGCCACCGCAGATAAAGCCGACTCCCGCCCCGTCTTCCGCGTCATCGATTTCGGCGCCGTCGCCGACGGCAAAACGTTGAACACCCAGGCGTTCCGCAAAGCGATCCAGGCCTGCGCCGCTTCCGCTGAAGGCGGTCACGTCGAGGTTCCGTCGGGAACCTATCTGACCGGCCCAATCCAGTTAATGAGCAACGTCGACTTCCACGTCGACGCCGGCGCGGTCATTCTCTTCAGTCGGCGGTTTGAAGATTATCCGCTGCTGATCACCGGCTTCGAAGGCCGTCGCGCTGTGCAATGCACCTCCCCAATCAGCGGCGATAATCTGCAGAACGTTTCCATCACCGGCCCCGGAAGCTTCGACGGCCAAGGCGAAGTCTGGCGCGCCGTGAAGCAATCCAAACTAACCGCAGCGCAGTGGGACGATCTGGTCAAGAGCGGCGGAGTCGTCGACGAAAAAAGCAAAACCTGGTGGCCCAGCCAGGCCGCGCTCTCCGGCAACGAAGAATACAAAAAGCTCCGCGAAGCCGGCGACGCCACCGACACCGCGGGTTTTGAACGCTTCCGCGAATTGCTGCGTCCCAGCCTGTTGCTGTTGTCCAACTGCCGCGATGTCGTGCTCGATGGTCCGACATTCCGAAACTCGCCGTGCTGGAACATTCACCTGCTGCTCAGCGACAACATCAAAGTCCACAACGTCACGTCATTCAACTATCTCTACGCTCAGAACGGCGACGGGCTGGACATCGATTCCTGCCGCAACGTTGCGATCAGCGATTGCACGGTCAACGCCGGTGATGACGACATCTGCCTCAAATCCGGCCGCGACGCCGAGGGCCGCCGGCTTGGCCGGCCCACCGAAAACGTCACTATCAGCAACTGCACCGTCGGCTGGGGCCATGGGGGGATCGTGATTGGCAGCGAAATGTCCGGCGGTGTCCGCAACATCACCGTAAACGACTGCATCTTCAAAGGCACCGATGCCGGCCTCCGCTTCAAAAGCGTCCGTGGCCGCGGCGGAGTCGTCGAAAACGTCCAGATCAACAACATCAGCATGTCCGACATCAAAGGCGCCGCCGTCATGTTCAATATGAGCTACATGGTGAAGAAGCCCATCCCCGAGCCTCTCAGCGAACGGACCCCCGCGTTCCGCAAATTCCAAATCCGCAACGTGACTTGCGACAACGCCAAACGCGCCCTGGAACTCAGCGGCCTGCCGGAGCTCGCATTAACCGACATCACCCTCGAAAACATTCACATTACAGCCGACCAGGGGGTGAACATCACCGACGTGCATGACATCACCCTGCGCGACGTCAGCATCTCCGCCCGCACCCTCCCCATCCTGCAAACCCAAAACGCCACGGGTCTCACGATGGAACGCGTTGAAACGCTGACGCTGCCGGCGCTCCCCAAAGACAAAATCGCCGACAAATCCAGTGACACTGCTACCGATAATTGAATTCAAAAAAAACCGATGAATGATGCGCTTCATGTCGTCCTGCGCATCCTCGAGCTTCGCGAAACCGCATCTCGCCTCCCACAGGCGCAAATCCCCCGACCATTGGCGTGATCTCGCCCGCAGCGCCGGCGCTGAAAAACCCGTGGCCGAAATATTCGCCGGCCACTATACCGCACTGTGGAAGGCGCAGGAGTCCTTCGTTAAACCCAAGGCCGCAATGATGCGGCACCCGCGGTGAGTCGGCGGTGGAGCAGTTGATCAGGGCGTATTTGCCTCGCTCTGCCCGGATGTAAATGCCCGTCGCTCATGCTGGGTCCATCTTCATTTCGCGTTTTCCTGATCCACTATCACGCACAAATTTTCATTTCGATTTGCCCTCACTGGACATCCTGTATTGTTGTTCATTGGCGGGATCGAGTGTCTTCCGGAGAGGACTCAGATGCAGAGGTCTTTTGCGCATAACGTGTGCTATTGGCGTCTTGTTTTTTACGGTTGCCAGCGCGTCAGGGGGATTGATTTTTAATATCACGAATCAGGGCGCGGCGTCGGCTCAGATGATGACCGGCATGGCACAGGCCGCCGCGTTGTGGTCGGCGAAGGTGGGTGATCCAATCACGATCAATGTCCGCATCAATGCCGTCGCGCTGCCGCCGGGGCAGCTTGGCGGGACGGGGGCGTTCTTCGATTCGTTTTCCTACGACGCCGTGCGCCAGGCGCTCGTGAATCATGCCCAAAGCGCTGATGATTTCTCGAGCACGAGCAAGCTTCAATCGGGTCCGGCGTTTTCGATGCTCATCAACCGGACCGCCAATAGTCCCGGTGGCATCGTCAGCGCGACGCCGTATTTCGACACCGGCCAAGGCGGGCCGGGGCAGGCGGGGCCGGAAAATAACAGCACCATTCGCATGACCTCCGCCAACGCTAAAGTGCTGGGGTTGCTTCCGTACGACCCGACATTGCTCGATGCGACCATCAATTTCACCACGCTGCAGTCATTTGATTTCGATCGATCCAATGGCATCAATTCCGGTCAGGTTGATTTCGTTGGAATCGCGGCCCACGAGATTGGTCACATGCTCGGCTTTCTCAGCGGTGTGGACACGCTCGACGGCAATGGCAACTCGCCGGGCCTGAATGACAACCAGTTGAAGTTTGTCACACCGATCGATCTGTTCCGTTTTTCTTCCCGTAGCACAGGCAGCGGCGGGGGGGTTGGGGTCATCGATTGGACGGCCGACAACACGGTCAAGTATTTTTCCATCGACGGTGGCATAACGCCCATCGCCACGTTCTCAAACGGCATTAACTTTGGCGATGGCGTAGGCGCGAGTCACTGGAAAGACAACCTGGGCCTGGGCATCATGGATCCATCCGCCGCCAATGGCGAACTTCTATCATTTACCAACAACGACCTGCGCGCGATGGATGTCATCGGCTATACCCTCGTGCCGGAACCTTCACCGCTTTTCCTTGTAACAATCCTTGGCGTGGTTTGGCTGAATGCCCGCCGCCGTCACGTGGTTTAACTGCATGTTACGACAGGGTTCTGATCCGTTCCTCCGTACTCGTGGAGAAGTCAGGAGTGGGGTGGAGAGATGAAGCGACCCCTTTTCTATTTCGGCATCGTCATCTTCTGGGTCTCGCATCTATATATGGCATGGAAACCTTGGCGATAACGTCGGTCGGTCGCGCCTCTGTGGCCTCAGTTGCTTTAAAATCGACATCGACTTTGATGAGCGAGCAGCTTCGGTATTCAAATGTCGCGTGTTCCCTGAATGACTTGTCATCCACCGGGGAAAGCGGTCCCCAGTCCTCATCAAACATCTCTAGCTTGACAAGCTCTGCTCGTGTCATGCCAGCTTTGATTTTCTGGCAATCCGTAAACACCTCGACAATCCTCCTGACAAATTCTGCGTCGTTTGTTGTGTCGGCACGTGCCGGCACGGCAACCCCCGGCTGAGTGGCTGCGGAAGGTTCGCCTCGGGACACGAGGGGACACAACGCGACGAGGGCCATCAGTAGCAAGAGTGGAGAAATGTTTTTCATGAAAGGTTGGACGCCCCAACACGGAATAAGTTCCGACCACATAAAGGACCGACGTTCAGCGGCCGGGCGGGCACCAACCACTTCAGATTCACAAGGACCGTGATGCCCGCCCGGTCCGCTGCAGTGCGTGGTTATCCGGCACTTCGCGGTAACAGCTTGATCTACGTCGGTTCCGCTGTTCCCTTCTCGTGCGCTGCGCAAGAGAATTCTCACTAAGGTTCCCGGCCCTTTGATATTCATTTCCTCAAACGTCACATCTTCCGGCCAACGCAGCGGCTGTTCGAGCTGCCCCTCCAGCGCTTCAACGGTCGGCAACACGTCCGACGGTAATAGGGTTGCTGCTGGGCCGCGCAGCGCGCGGAGCAACAGCATCAGGGCATAAACTCTATTGAAGTCGACGTAGTATTGGACGAAATTTTGAGTAGTGAAATCCCACTTCGTTTCGTCGCTCACGTCATCTGCTGAGCCACCCCAGCCCATTCGCAATAAAACGTGTGGGCTGAAGTGGACCCACTTAGACGTCGTCGCGTAAACGAAACTGTAAATTGGAGCCAACCCTGAGGCCTTTGCCATAAACCAAGTACTTGGCCAAGGTTTTTGACCGGTCCAGCCGAGACTTGCAGCGATCGTTTTCAGCTTATCATCCGTGTCAGTTTGGCCGTCCTTTGGAGGCTTGAGGACAGGCTGCCACGGACGAACAGATTCGAAGAATACGCTCTGAGCGCTGATGCCATCTGCAACAGCCTTTGCCATTAGCAGTCCAACCGCTTCATTGCGCGTTTCGGGAGCCAGCTTGTGGACAAAGCTTAAGACAATGAGATCCTCGCATACGCCTCGGAGCGTGGAAGTAACGAAAAATCCGTGCTCCGCCGCAGGTTCTGTATGTACGAACGCTGCGAACTCGAAGGTCTTCGCGAGTGCTGCGCAATGCACAACCGAAAATTCCTACATCGCGAATCGAGGCGCGAGTGGCACTCTTGATTGCCGGCCTCAATTGGTCCAATAGGCCGCCAACGTTGATCTCTGTCGCCGACGATGATTGGCTTTCGACCTCGGCCATTCACGCTCCAAACTGTCCGCATTCCGGTTGCTTGGTGCGGGATAACGGACCAACATTCACTGGCCGGGGCCGACGACCAGCGTTCGATTCAAAAGGGCCGTCGTGGCCCCGGTCCAGTGCAGTGTTTGGTTATACGGCACGCCGGTAGAACCGCCACCACGGCGACTTTGGCGGGCGGGTGTAGATTCGGCAGTTGCATCCACGCACCGTTTCGAGCAAATCGCTCCGGAGCGTGATTGGCCACATGTCGAGGAATTCGTTTGGCGGGACGATCTTCAGTAACCCCGCGCCGATACGCTCCATTGCCGAATGTGAGACGCCGGCCGCGAAGACCACAAAAAGGACTTGAGCGGGCTTCGGCATCTTTCCCTCCGCGTAGCACTGCGGGAGGTGCGCCTCAAGAACTTCCGGCACAGATGCCACCAACTGGCCGAGAGCGGCAGAGCGTTCGGTCGGCATC
This sequence comes from uncultured Phycisphaerales bacterium, assembly GCA_963704405.1. Taxonomy (GTDB): domain Bacteria; phylum Planctomycetota; class Phycisphaerae; order Tepidisphaerales; family Tepidisphaeraceae; genus MFD01213-c1. The sequence continues at coordinate 4,335,880 of OY969903.1, read as the reverse complement.
GGAACGGCCGGAGCGCCGAGCAATATCTGAGACCCTTGTTTGACGACGTGAGGTTCCATGTGCCGTATAACGGATAACGCTCTGTGGCGAGTCACGCAACGCGCCGGGGATATTATAACGAGGACAAGCTTTGGACGCGACGCGGACTCGTCCACAGCAGCGGTTGGTTCAGGGCAACCGCATTCTCAGCCTCCGAGTAGTTTGAGCAAATAATCGTGATCCCAGGCGGCATTGAGGCGTCTGCCTTTGATTCCACGCTTTTTGGTCTTCTCCCGCTGCAACAGATTCAGTGCGATCCGACGCACCCGGCTGAAGTTTTCCGCGGAATGATCCTTGCGATTACGCTTCTGGTCCTCATCAAAACCCACGTCCAGCACCCAATGCAGTTTATTTTCCACCGCCCAATGACCCCGGATCGCCTGGGCCATCCGAGCCGCGTCTACGCCGCCGAGGCTGGAGATAAAGTAACGCCGCTCGGTACTCACTCCCTTGAGCGGCACATCGCGTGTGGATTGCACCACCGCCGCTGATTTTAATCCGATCCATCGCGTCCGCTGATCGGCATCCAGCCAGTCGTCCAATTGATCGGTCACCCACACTTGGCGCGTTTCGATTCGGCCATGATCCCCATCGACCGTTGTCTCAACTCCATGATGAACGCTGGCGAACTTCTCAAGAATCATCTCATCCAGATTCCGTTGCAGCGACTTGTGCAGCGTGGGCTGGTTGTCCTTTACGGCCAGCACGTAATCCCCACCCTTTTCCACGATTTTCGCGGCGATTTCCGTCTGGCATCCCATCGCGTCGATCGTGACGGTCGCTCCGCCAATGTCCAGCAGATCCAGCAGTTGAGGAATGGCGACAATTTCATTCTCCTTGCAATCCACCGCCAGTTGGCCCAGCACCGTCGCGTTCTCCGCGACAAACGCGCTAACCAAATGGGCGGCGGTGGAATGATCCCACGCATGCTGGAAGCTGCGGCGAATCCTCTTTCCGTCGATTGCCACCAGCTTCCCCTTCGATGAACCGGCCAGGGCGGCGGCCCAATCCATGAAACATCGTTCAAAAGCGTCTGGATCGAGGCGCGCGAAGACGCGCTCAAAGGTATCCTGGCTGGGAATCCCGTGCGGCAAGTCGAGAAAAGTTTCGAACCACCGCCCCTTGGCCAGACCAAAATCGACGACATCCGACCAACTGTCAGCACAACAGATGACCGCCGTCACGGCGATGATGATCATGTCCGAAAGCTTATGGCGTTTGCCGCGATTACATCGCGGATCAGGCAAAGCCGCAAAGTGCGTTTCGATCGAATTGGCCATCCATGACCTCCCGACCTCGCTCCCCGAGGCCAAAAGGCCATAGTCTAATCATTTCGCCGAGAATGCGGTTGCCCTGGCGGTTGGTTCTGCGACACTACCGCCGACTACGGATTAAAAAGAAGATGGCAACGGCGCCGATTACGACGAGAACAATTGCTACGACAAACGCCCACGCTGGAATCTGGATGTCGTATTCATTTGCCAGCAGAGAAAGGCGCGACGTGGCTACCATTTCTATCCCGGGATGCAAGTGTCGCAGAACATCTTAATCTCGAACCACGGGTGTCAAGAACGCCTCGACTCCCGCTCGTTCACATTCAACCATTCTTTTGATCCCACAACGACTCGTCAACAATAGATGAAAATATTGAAAACGCGCAAACGAGCGCTAGGTAGGGGGATATGAAGCTCCTCGAACGCGTCCGGAATACTGGTGCCGTGGCGCATTTGGCTCCTTCCACCGTCGATTGTTACTCGCGGTGGATTCGGGAGTTTCTGGTCTTCCATCGGAACGATGCGGGGAAATGGGTTCATCCGCGGGCGCTGGGGGCGCAGCAGGTCGAAGCGTTCCTGACCCATCTGGCATGCAATCGACGGCTCAGCGCGTCGAGCCAGAATCAGGCCCTGAATGCGATTGTGTTTCTTTACCAACAAGTGCTCGCCGACGAGTTGCCGGAGGATCATCTCGGGCGGTTCGCGGCACAGCGGGCGCGCAGGTCTGAGCGAGTGCCCACCGTCCTCAGCGGCTGGAGACGACGATGCATTACACACACGTGATGAACGGCCCGGCGATCGCCGTCTGCAGCCCGCTGGACCGCATATCCGTGCGGCCAGCGATGGAGGCGGGGGTGTGACGCGTGTCCAGCCGGGTCCACTTGCGTCCAAAACCTAAAAGTACAAACGATAGTAGATATTTGCTGAAACCTTGCGGTTTATCAATCTCTAGGGCTTATAAATAAATGACTTACGCGATTCGAGGTTTTTGTGAAGCTAGCCAAGGCGCGCCTCAATTTGTCTCACTTTGCCCCCAGATTCACATCATCTTCGCGAGCATCGGCGAACGCGCACGCGCCTGGCTTCAATCCTTCCGCACCATGAACTGAAACAACCGCATATCGGGCGGGCCGCGTACCGTTCGGTGGCGGGGGAGGCCGGCGCCTTGGGTGGCGGGGCGAGTGATGTTTGCAGGAATGCCTGCCGCCATCGTATGCTAGAATCGTGACATCAACTGTGGGGTAACACATGGTTCTACACATCCTTCGGGCGATGTTCATCCTGCTCATGGCGGCAGTGGGATGGTTTTATGTTCAGAGCGCAGCCCGGCCGTTCGGGGACTTTACCTGGCTGTCGCTGGCGATTGCGCTGACGCTGGGGACGTTTCTGGTTTGCATTGATATCCTTTCGCCGCGGAAAAAGCTGATTATTTTTTCGGGGACGTTTTTCGGGTTGCTCATCGGGGTTTCCATCGCTTACGCGCTTAGCTTTGTGGTGCAGTTGCTGGCGGATCAGTTTCTGGGGCGGCTTGATGAGAACGGGAACAGCTTTATCCATGACAAAGCCGCACGGGATGCGATGATCGCGTTTGTCGACATGATGCTCGGCGTCGCCTGCTGCTATCTGGCGATCAGCTTTATCCTGCAAACAAAAGACGATTTTCGATTCATCATCCCCTACGTTGAATTCAACAAGCAGACGAAGGGGGCTCGCCCGATTCTGCTGGACACCAGCGTGCTGATTGACGGGCGAATTCATGACATCGCGATCACGGGGATTTTGGAAAGCCAGGTGATCGTGCCGCGGTTTGTGCTGGATGAGTTGCAGGGGATCGCGGACAGCGCGGACAAACTCAAACGCGGGCGCGGGCGGCGAGGATTGGATATCCTGACGAAGCTGCGGACGATCAGCCGCGCGGATGTCATTTTATATGACACATCGGCGCAAAGTTCGGAAGGCGACCTGGATGTCGATCAGAAGCTCATGGATCTGGCGAAGCAGATCAATGCCCGCGTGCTGACCAATGACTTCAATTTGAACAAAGTCGCACAGCTGCGCGGCGTTGATGTCATTAATATCAATGAGCTGGCTAATGCGATGAAGCCTGTGGTTCTGCCCGGTGAGAAGATGAATGTTCGAATTCAGAAAGCCGGCGAGGAATCGGGCCAGGGAGTGGGTTATCTGGAAGATGGGACAATGGTTGTGGTGGAACAAGGGCGGGCGTTTATTGGGAATGACGTCGAATTCACGGTGACGAATTCGCGGCAGACGGTGGCAGGCCGCATGATCTTCGGGCGGATGAATGAGGGGCCGGAACGTAAGTCGCGGCAAGTGGGGTGATTATCGCCGGGGTATTTTTTGTTGCGAGTCATTGGCGATTGTTATTGCAGAATTCGCTTCGATATTATTGCGGAGTTTCGTTTTTTGCTCGCGCGCTTGCGCGCAGGATGGCCGCGGGTGGGTGGGGCGTGCCCAGTAAGCGCGCAGCTGTTATTGGAATAGCCCGTTGATTTGCAATCTGCACGCATTTTGCATAATGAAGGTGGAGGAAGGGCAGCGTGAGGGTGAAATTTTCTTGACACTCTCTTTGCGTTTGAAGGATATTGTTTGCCCGCGCTTCCCCTGACCACCGGGGCTGGTGGTTTGTTGTCCAGCACTTTCTAATATTTGAGGAGCCTTGTCATGGGTTTGAATGTACGCCAACAGGCGGTCAAGACCATCGCGACCACGCGGCAAAAGTTGAATCTGGTCGATTTTACAACCACACACGTCAAAGACCTGTTTGGCGTGAACGTGTTCAGCGATGAAATTCAACAGCAGCGGCTGCCTAAGCCGGTGTACAAGGCGCTGCAGCGGACGATCAAGCAGGGCCTCCCGCTCGAGGCCGGCATCGCCGACGCCATCGCCAGCGCGATGAAAGATTGGGCGTTGGAACACGGCGCGACGCACTACACGCATTTATTTCAGCCAATGACCGGCATCACGGCTGAGAAGCATGACAGCTTCCTCGCCCCCACCGGTGGTGGCAGCGCCATCGCCGAGTTCAGCGGCAAGGAACTGGTCAAAGGCGAACCCGACGCCAGCTCGTTCCCCTCCGGCGGTCTTCGCGCCACCTTCGAAGCCCGCGGCTACACCGCCTGGGACCCCACCAGCCCGGCTTATATCGTCGAGCATCCCAACGGTTCCACGCTCGTCATCCCGACCGCGTTCCTTTCCTGGACCGGCGAAGCGCTGGATAAGAAGACGCCGCTGCTTCGCTCGATGGAAGCGCTCAGCACGCAGGCGATCCGCGTCCTGAAGCTGTTCGGCAAGAGCGATGTGGTAAAGGTGTTCACCACCGTCGGAGCCGAGCAGGAATATTTCCTGATCGACAAGAACTTTTACTATCTTCGGCCTGATTTGATCGCGACGGGGCGCACGCTGTTTGGCACGCCGCCTCCGAAGGGGCAGGAACTGGAAGACCAGTATTTCGGGACCATCCCCGAGCGCGTCCTGGCCTGCATGGCGGACTGCGAACTGGAACTGTTCAAGCTCGGCGTGCCGGTGAAGACCCGCCACAATGAAGTGGCTCCGAGCCAGTATGAAATCGCCCCGATCTTTGAAAATTCAAACCTTGCGACCGATCACCAGAATCTGGTGATGGAACTGCTTCGTAAGACCGCCGACAAGTACGGCCTGGTGTGCCTGCTGCATGAGAAGCCGTTTGCCGGGATCAATGGTTCGGGCAAGCACAATAACTGGTCGATGTCGACCGACCTGGGTGAAAACCTGCTGGAACCGGGCAACAGCCCGCACGACAATGCCCAGTTCCTGGTCTTCTGCTCGGCGGTCATTCGCGCCGTCTCGAAGTACAGCGAAATCCTGCGCCTGTCGATCGCATCCGCTCATAACGACCATCGCCTGGGCGCCAACGAAGCCCCGCCGGCGATTATCTCGATCTTCCTCGGCGATCAGCTCACGGATGTTTTTGATCAGATCGAAAAAGGCGGCGCCAAGAGCAGCAAGCAAGGCGGCCAGTTTGAGACAGGCGTTTCGGTCCTGCCGAAGCTTCCGAAGGATGCCGGCGACCGCAACCGCACCAGCCCATTCGCCTTCACCGGCAATAAGTTTGAGTTTCGGGCCGTCGGTTCCAGCGCCAACATCGCGGGCGCCAATACCGTGCTCAACACGATTGTCGCCGAGAGTCTCGACTACGTTGCAACCAAGCTGGAAGCGGAAGTCAAAGGCGGCAAAGACCTGAACAAAGCGATTCAGGAATTGCTCCCTGCGATCTACAAGGAACACAAGAAGGTTGTCTTCAACGGCAACGGCTACTCTGAAGAATGGCACGCCGAGGCGGCTAAGCGCGGCCTGCCAAACCTCAAGAGCACGACAGATGTGCTGCCAGTCGTCACCCGCAAGGACACGATTGACACGTTTGTGAAGTACAAGGTTTATACCGAGAAGGAACTTCACAGCCGCTTCAACATCCTGTCTGAATCGTACGTGAAGAACGTGACGATCGAAGCGAACACGGCGGTGCTGATGGCCAAGACGATGATCCTTCCGGCCGCTCTGCGGTATCAGAAGGAAGTCGGCGAAAGCGTCGCTGCCGCCAAGGCTGCCGGCGCGGCCACACCCGCGGGTATCGAAACGCTGTCGGCGATTGTCAGCACCACCAATGACCTATACCGCGGCATCACCGCGCTGGAAAAGGCCGCCAGCCACCATGATGGCGACGCGTTTGCCCATGCCAAGCACATCAAGGAGCACGTGATCCCCGCAATGCTCGAAGTGCGCAAGGCCGGCGACAAACTCGAAACCCTCATCAGCGACGACCTGTGGCCGCTGCCGACCTATCGGGAGATGTTGTTTATCAAGTAAACAAGGCCCTTCAGGCCTTTTGACATTTGAATCGAATGAGCGAGCCCCGGCATGTTATGCCGGGGCTTTGCTTTGTTATTGAATCGCACAACTGCAATACGTTTTCTTCTGTTTCGAGAGCCATTCGTGGTAAACTCATCGCATGCAGCATCGCGTTGTGACTTCTGATACGCTTTCCAAAAAATAAATGCGCGCCCGGCTACCCTGGTGGCGCGCATTTGATTTGATTATGGCATGATGGAACCTGACAAGGAGGTCGCATCATGCGTGTCAAGGCATTTGATACTTCCGATCAACTTCGTGACCAGGCCCGAAAGCAGGATGATCCGTTGCTGACCATCCGGCTTCTCGGCGTGGCAATGGCAATGGAGGGCAAGACGGCGCCTGAAGTGGCGGCGTCCATCGGTTATAGCCGTCGTGCGGTGCAGGAATGGGTGCGGTGGTACAACGCCCAGGGAATCGAAGGTCTACGCGATGCTCCGGGCCGGGGTCGCAAGCCGCCGCTTGTGGAAGAAGAAGTGAAACGGTTTTGCCGGCGTCTGGACGCCGAGCCTCGTGCCCAGGATGGCGTGTGCGCGCTGCGTGGGCGGGACGTGCAGCGCATCCTGCATGAAGAGTTCGGCAAGGTTCGTTCGTTGTCGGGGACCTATTCTATTCTGCATCGTCTGGGGTACAACGACCTGATGCCCCGTCCCCGGCATCAGAGCGCCGATCCGGCGGCGCAGGAGGCCTTTAAAAAAAGTTGCCGGCACTGATCGAGCGTGTTCGCCGGGAACATCCGGACAAGAAGGTCGAGGTCTGGTTCCAGGATGAAGCGCGTTTTGGCCAGCAGGGGACGCTGACGCGGGTGTGGGCGCCGGTGGGATCGCGTCCGCGGGCGGTGAGGCAAACGCAGTACGATTATTTATATGTGCTGGGCGCCTGTTGTCCTTCGACGGGCCAGACGGTGGGACTGCTCTCGCCTCATCTCAACACCGGGGTGATGAACGTGTTCTTCGAGCAGTTCGTCAAGGAGGTTGATCCCCAGATTCATGTCGTGCTGATCTGGGACGGGGCGGGATACCACAAGTCGAGCGAGTTGAAGTTGCCGGCGAACGTGACGGCGATTCCGCTTCCGCCTTACTCACCGGAACTGAACCCCATGGAGAATCTCTGGCACTATCTGCGGAGTCATTACTGGTCCAATCGAGCGTACAAGGACTACGACGCATTACGCCAAGCCGGCTGCGATGCGTGGCAGAGGACATGTCTCGACGCCGAACGAGTCAAAACCGTTTGTGGAGCAAGTTACACGCTGGAGCGCAGATGATTTTTGGAAAGCGTATGATAAGGACATTCAAGGGGGAGTTCCCTGCTTCACCGGAACGCGCGTTCCCGTGAGATCGCTCTTTGATTATATGGAGGGTGGCTACACCATCGACTACTTTTTGGCGCAGTTTCCTTCGGTCAAGCGTGAGCAAGTGCTCGCTCTTCTTGAAACTGTTCGGGAAAGAACCGAAGCCGAAGCCTGTGCGGCCCGCGGATGAAACTGCTGCTCGATGAAAACCTGCCTCATGATCTGCGGCATTTTTTGCCGGGGCATGAGGTGCTTTCTGTCACTTTCATGAATTGGTGTGGCATTAAGAATGGACAGCTGCTGCAACTTGCGGGCCGGTCAGCAATTTGATGCCTTGATCACGATGGATTCGGGTATTGAGTTCCAGCACAACCTGCTGAATCTGCCCTGCTCTGTAATTATTCTTGAAGCCCCCACGAATAAGCTGGTTGATTTGCTGCCCAAAATAAATGGATTGCTTGATGTTCTGGAGATGCTGAAGTCCAAATCCATTGTGCGGGTTTAACTGTCCCCATAGAAACCCAAAGCAGTTTGCATCATCCTGCCGCGTTCCTAAACTCCATGAATGAATCGCACCGGCGACATCAAAATCCGATTTGACTCTTCGCTCGGTGATGCATCCTGGTTGCTTCCTGTCTATTGGCCACCGCCGGCGAAAATGCTCTGGTGCGATGCGCGAACTCGCAAGGCGAAGCTTGCGACGGCGCATGGGGTTGAGCGTGAATGGGATGATCCGCTGGCCGCGCTGGAGTGGATGGCGCTTTCGATTCAGGACCACGCGTGCGGCGAGGCGCGATGGGCGGGTTATCTGAGTTATGAGTGCGGCAGGTTTTTTGAGACCTTGCCGTGCCGGGCTGCGGATGATCTGAGCATTCCGCTTTTTTCTTTCACGCTGCATTCGCCGGATGAGACCCATGCGCCGATCATTGTCCCCTTTGATCCGCGGCGGAGCGATCAGGCGCTGCGATCCAACTTTACACGTGCTGGATATGAAGAAGCGGTGGCGCGGGCGATCGAATACATTCGGGCCGGGGATGTGTTTCAGGTGAATCTGTCGCAGCGATTTACGGCGGGGCTCAATACGTCGCCGCAGTTTCTTTATGATCGATTGTGCGAAGCTTCGCCGGCGCCTTATGCGGCGTGTTTGATTTATGGGGATTTTGCTTTGCTCAGCAATTCACCGGAGCTTTTTCTTCAGGTCACGCCGGATCGCAAGGTGATTACCCGTCCGATTAAAGGGACGCGGCCGCGGCAGGCGGGAATGGAGCAGGAGCTTCGCGATAGTGCGAAGGATCAGGCAGAGCTGAACATGATTGTGGATCTGGAGCGCAATGACCTGGGGCGGGTTTGCGAAGTGGGGAGCGTGCGCGTGAGTGAGCGGCGGACGATCGAAGAGCACCCGACGGTCTATCATGGCGTCGCGACGATCAAAGGGTTGCTGCGGCGAGAGGTTACGTTTGTCGATCTTTTACGCGCTGTTTTTCCGGGCGGCTCTGTAACCGGCGCTCCTAAAATTCGGGCGATGGAGGTTATCGATGAATTGGAACCCGTCGCCCGCGGCCCCTACTGCGGCGCGATCGGCAGCGTGAAAGCGGATGGTTCGATGATCTTCAACGTCGCCATCCGCACGATGATCGCGGTGGCCGGGGAAATTCATATTCCTGTCGGCGGTGGAATTGTGGCGGATTCGGTCCCGTGGAGTGAATACGATGAAACGCTCGTCAAGACGCGGGCGATGTTCGCCGCCCTGGGGATTTCTTAGGGCCTTCCCGATGCAGTCTCGCCTGTTCGAATCCCTTCTCCCGACAGCCGAAGGGACCAGAAAATATGATCCGACTTGCCTGCAATTGCCGTGTGGGCAAAACTATTTCGGTTCTTGCGTCGGCGCTGATGTCGTCTCCATAGCGGGTTCCGTGCTTGGCTCCGTGGCGGGTTGATCCTTGATGTCTAACAGTTCGATATCGTAGATGAGCGTGGAGTTGGGGAGCACGCCGGCGGCGGATTCGTCGCCGTAGGCCAGGGCTGGGGGAATATACAGCTTCATCTTCCCCCCTTTGCGGAGTTTCTGGATTCCTTCATCCCATCCGGGCATGTAGCGTCCGAGTTCGATGCTCAGCGGCTCGTCCGTGCTTTTGTCGAATTCCTTGCCGTTTATCAATGTGCCGGTGTAATTAACGACAACGATCTGTCCCGGCTTGGGAAACTCGCCGGTGCCGGGGGCCTTGAGTTCATAGCACAGGCCGTCCGGCAGCGAAGTGATGCCGGGTTGCTGCTTTAATTTTGAGAAGAAGTCATCTGCCGCGGCGAGCTGCTTTTGCTTGAATACCTGGGCGGCTTTTTGTTCGCGTTCACCGGCGATGCGCTCTACGACCTGGGAGAGATCGTCAGCGTTTTGCGCGAGGGGATCGCCTTTGATGCCTGCCGCCAGCCCTTTCAGGAACCATGCGGTTTGAGCTTCCGTGAAAGGCAGGCCTGTTCCCTGCCCAACCGACCAGCCCCAGCATTCAAAAACCTGTTCATCAGTCAGATCCGAGCGCGACGGCCCCTCTGCCTGCGGCGGTGGTGGAATCAGCACATCTTCCAATGCCTTGGCATCCGTCGGATGGATATCCTGCAAGTCGATATCAAACACCAGCATTGATCCCGGCGGCACACCCCACTTTTCCGATTCTTCATCCGACAAAGGCGGGGGAACATACAGCTTGATCTGTTCCCCCTTCTTCATCTTCTGCAATGCATCAATCCATCCGCGGCAAAACGCCTGGCCGGGGACGAGGATATTTTCAGTCGGCCCGAATTCGACGAACTCGGTGCCGTCGAGCGTATGGCCGAAGAAATGCACGATCACCGTCTGCTGCGCGAGCGGCTGAGGGCCATCACCCGGCTTGACCACTTTATAAATGACCCCTGACGGCAATTCGAAAATGTCGGGGCTTTTTTTCAGGTCTGCCACGAACTTATTCGCTTCTTCAAGCTTTTCCTGCCGAATGGCGGCGTTTACCTTTGTGCGGCGTTCTTTTGAGAACCTCTGGATATCCCAGAAGCTTTTTTCCATGTCGTTGGGCGCGGGTTGGCCGTGTACCGAATCGCGGGCCCCTTTTAAAAAGGCGGCCAATTCGGTGTCCTTAATCTCGATTTTTGCCATCCGCCTTTGGTTAACGAGCAGCCACCCCCAGCCCTGAAATATCTGTTCTTCGGTGAATTGCGACATTGCCGGCTCGGTGGAAGGGGCGGTGGTTGGCGCCTGAGCCGCCGACTCAATCGCCGGCGATGACTGCGGCGTCGTACCGATGGTTTGCCCAAAGGCGGACGGAGCGATCAGCGTCACCGCCGCGGCCACAGCGACAAGGAGCTTCAAATAGCCGGGCTTACGGGAAAAATGCCGCGAGGAGATGTTGCCTGGAATGACCATGAGATGACCCTCAACTGCGAATAGGTACGGACCGTTGACACCACCGCCGACCGTCTTACAATCCTGCCCCTGCCATTTTGGAGGCTGGCGACAGCTTTGCAATGGCAATATAGCGGGCTCGTAGCTCAGTTGGTTAGAGCGCGTCCCTGATAAGGACGAGGTCGGACGTTCGAATCGTCTCGGGCCCATGCATCAGCCGCAAGTAGCCGTACTTGCGGCTGTTTCATTTCTGGGTCGAATTTTTCCAGCCTCAAATGTCGTTCAGGACACGCCCACCTTCACCACCCTGGCTTCCTCAAGTGATCTTCCAATCGCCTCGATCACCCGCAAATCCGCCAATCCCTCTTCGCCGGGCGTCCAGGGCGGCGTGTCTTTTTCGATGCACTCCGCAAAGTGATCCATTTCCTTTGCAAAATGGTCCACTGTCGGCAGCATCAGGTATCGCTCCTCATTCCCCTTTTTAATCAGCAGCTTCTGGCCGACGTAACCGAAAGCCGGATCAAGTTCATAAATGCCTTCGGTTGCCGTCACGCGGTAGCGGTTGGAACTGGCCTGGCCAAATCCGCAGGCGCACTGCGCGATCACCCCGCTGGGGAAGCGCAGCAGCGACAGCACCTGTGTCGGCACCTCACGAAAGCGATCATCCTTCGGATCGCTCCAGCTCATCGCGCTTACTTCAATCGGCTCTTCGCCGGTGATGGAGCGGCACGCGTTGATGCAATAAACCCCCACATCCCCCAGCGGCCCGCTGCCGAGTTCCTTCGTCAGCCGAATGTTGGGCGCTCGCGTGTTCTGAAGATCTTCCGCGCTGATTACCCGCACCGGGCCATATGCCTGTTTGCGCGACATCTCGACCATCGTCTGGTTGTATGGCTCATAGTGCAGCCGATAGGCGATCATCAGCTTCTTTCCTGCTTTCTTGCCTGCATCGATCATGCGCTGGCATTCATCCACGCTCCTGGCCATTGGCTTTTCGCAAAGTACATGCTTCCCTGCCTGCAAGCCGCGGATTGTATACTCGGCGTGCATGCTGTCCGGGAGCACAATATAGATTGCATCCACCGCCGGGTTGTCTTTCAGCGAATCATAATTGTCATAGTTGTAGATATTCTTCGGATCGATCCCGTAATGAGCCGCGACTTTCTCCGCCTTGTCAGCATGTCCGCTGACCAGCGCCACCGGCGCTGATTTCTCACACCGCGCAAAAGCCGGAAGAAGCTGCCCCAGCGACAACTGCCCCAGGCCCACCATCGCATACCCGATCTTCTTCCCCGGCGGCCCGGGCAAGCGCAGATTCGCAGGCTGCCTATCCGGCGGCGCCAGCGGCACGGCGCCGATTCCCGCCGCCAGAATTCCCGCGGTGATGACTGTCTTCCCGGCGGTCAGCACAAAATCACGACGATTCGGATAAACAGGATCGGTTCCCATGCGGTCTCCTGGTAAATGAAGGGTGTTATAGCCACCGCAGCCCGTACAGATAAACACAGAAAAGCTGAAATTGAGGTTTGTGCATTCCAGCCCATGCCGCGGCACTTCCTCCATCAAACGCCGGTTAATCGCACATCCATTTTTCTCATGGAACCTTTCGCCCTTTCCTGCGTCAAACCCAACATACAACGACATTCACCCGCAATTTCACAGGAGCGCGGCATGCCAATGCATCGAAAAATCCTCTGCACCATCACCATCTTATTGCTGGCATGCACGCCACCGATCGCATCCGCCCGTATTAAACTCATCACACTCCCCGCCCGCGAAAGGGTGGAAATCCAGCTCGACAACGCAACCGCGACACTCGTCGAAGAAGAACGAATTGTCCCATTGGTGAAAGGCGAGAACCAGGTCGATTTCTCCTGGGCCAACACACAGATCGATCCGGAGAGCATTGTCTTCCGCGTCATCGCCGCCGTCGGCGACGCGAAACTCGATGTGAAGGTGTTGTCAGTCAGCTATCCGCCGAATGAGGCCTCGTTGGTGTGGGCTGTTGGGTCGAGCGATTCGGGTTCCGCCCGTGTCCGCATCAGCTATATCCTGGGCAACCTCGATAAGACTTTTAATTATCGGGCCGTCGCCTCCAATGATGAATCATCTCTTGTTCTTTCCCAATACATCCGCCTGCAGAACTTTGCCAACGAAGAGTTCGGCAGCACCGGGCTCTGGGCCGGATTCGGAAAAGAATTTCTCCGCCCCATTGGCCTGAATGAAACCAAAGAAATGCTGATGGCCAAATACCAGCAGGTGCCGGTTCGCAAAACCTACACCTGCGATCCGCAGGAATTCGGTTACATCGATCAGCCCCAGAACAAGCTGCGCGTTCCCATGCACTACGTTCTGAAGAATGCCAGGACGGGCAACCTCGGTATCGCTGCGCTGCCCTATGGCAAGGTGCGCCTTTTCATTGAGGGCAACGGCCCGGACAAGGCCGCCGCCTTTCTTGGTGAAGACTGGGGAAAGTTCACGCCTATTGATGACGAAATGAAGCTCTACCTCGGCGTTGCCCAGGACATTGTGGTGAAGCGTACCATCGAGCGGAACGAAAATATCCGTGTCGCCGGCAACCTTTTCAATCAGGAAGTGGTCGTCAAATTCGAAATTGAAAACTTTAAGGATAAGCCCGTCACGCTGGATGTCTCCGAAAATGTCCGCGCGATCCGCAACGAAGTCCGCGGCGACACCGGCCGCGATGTGCAGTGGGATATCGGCAAGGAAACCACCTTCGACGGCGGCCCCGACAAAGAAAAAAGCACCTTTGAAAAACTCCTCTTCCACGTCCAGCTCCCCCCGCGCGACAAAGCCGGCAAAGCCGAAAAAATCACTCAGAAACTGCATCTTATCCTGAAAAATGAGTGGTAATCCAAGGGCATTTCCAACGCCGCCGCTTTAAGGACAAACATCATGAAAACCAGGCTCACGATTCTTCTGTTTTCCGTGCTCGCCTTCGTGAATACGGCGCTCGCTCGCAATGTGGACCTCTCCACGGTGCCGAAGCGCGACAGCGTGCAATTGACCATTTACAACAGCGAAGACATCACCCTCGTCCGCGAAACGCGAAAGGTCACATTCAAAAAAGGCCAGAACCCGATGCAGTTTTCCTGGGCCAACACATTGATTGATCCCACGTCTGTCGAGCTGAAATTCCTGACCAGTCCCGATCAATTGGAAGTGCTCGACACCACCTTTCCGCGCGACAAACCGCAGATGCTCTATTGGAATGTCCAGAGCGGCTTCGACGGTGAAGCCACCGTTGAAATCACCTACTTCACCAGCGGCATCACCTGGTCCGCGGACTATGTCTGCACCGCCGACAAAGATGAGAATCACGCCGCCGTCGATGGTTTCGTCCGCATCACCAACAACAGCGGCGAAGAGTATGAAGGCGCGCAGGTTCGCCTGGTGGTGGGAACGATCAATCTTGTTGAAAAAATAGCGCAGCTCGCCCAGGTGCCGGTGGATCAAGTCCAGCGCTTGGAGCGGTCGGGGGAAAAATGCGGGAAGAGGCTTTCGGATTCGCCGTAAAAAATGCCGAAGGCATGCGCATGGTGGCGTCAGCTTCCTCAGCTATCGAACCCAAGGAAGTCATCAAAGAAGGCCTCAGCGAATATTTCATATTCACCATCGAAGGCACCGAAACGATCCCGACCGGCTGGTCCAAGCGGCTCCGCAGCATCGAAGCCCGCGACGTGCCGCTGAAGATTCAATACCGCTATCGCCCCCAGGAATACGGCGACCAGCTTGTCCGCATGTATCTGCTGACCAACGATACCAAATCAAACCTTGGCACCACGCCGCTGCCCGATGGCACGGTCCGCCTCTTCCGCGACAATGGCCGCGACGGCCTTTCATATCTCGCCGCTCAGACGATCAAGTACATCCCTATCGGCGACAAGATCGAGATCAATCTCGGCCCTGATCCTGAAGTGATCTTCGAGCTCATCAGGTTAAGCGTCTTCCGCGACAATATCTGGATGCAGATCAACGGCCTCGACGTCTTCCGCCGGGTCGATGACGGAGCGGCTCAGATCAACGTCAACGCTTCGGTCGCAGGGTGGGACGAACACGAAATATACGCTCAGCGGATTCGCAACTATTCCTTGAAGCCTGTCGATGTGGAAATCCGCCGCAGCTTCGACGGGCATGTGCTGTTCCGCAGCGCGTTGAATCCCATCCTGCATGACTACCGCACTGTGCAGCTTCAAACGGCGGTGGAAGCCGGTCAGAAATCCGATCTCTTGTTCGAATTGGTCAATCACCTTGGCCGTAATGCAAAGCAAAGCAATGTGACGCTCGAGAAAGCCGAGGTGAAGCCGTGAAAAGGTCGATTGTAATTTTAGTCGTGCTGTTTCTTTTCACCGGCGCCGCGGCGCTCTGGCCCGCAACGTCGATCTTTCAACGGTGCCATCGCGCGATTCCGTTCAGCTCACGATCTACAACAGCGAAGACCTCACCCTCGTTCGCGAAACGCGAAAGATCACCTTCAAAAAAGGGCTTAATCCCCTCCAGTTTTCCTGGGCCAACACCCTGATCGATCCGACGTCGGTTGATCTGAAATTCCTGAGCAGCGCCGACAAGCTGGAGCTCCTTGATGCAACGTTTCCCAAGGACAAGCCCCAGGTGCTCTATTGGAACGTCCAGAGTGATTTCGACGGTGAAGCGGCCGTCGAAATCACCTACTTCACCAGCGGCATCACCTGGTCATCCGATTATCTTGGTGTCGCGGACAAGGACGAAAAGCAGATGAACCTGCAGGGGTTTGTCCGCGTGACCAACAACTCCGGCGAAGAATACGAAAACGCGCAGGTCCGCCTCGTTGTCGGCACGATCAATCTGGTGGAGAAGATCGCGCAACTCGCAAGCATCTCCATGGACGATGTGGATAAGCTCGGCATCACGCAGCGCAACGGATTTCGCCTGGATGCGGCTAAATCCCTCATGCTCTATGACAGAGCCGGCGTTGGCGGCGGTGGTGGTGCTGGTGGCGGGGATGAAATAATAACCAAGGAGAAACAGATCATCAAGGAAGGCCTCAGCGAATATTTCATCTACACCATTGAAGGCACTGAAACCATTCCCAGCGGCTGGTCCAAGCGCATGCGATCCTTCGAAAGCGCAGCCGTCCCGTTCAAAATTCAATATCGCTACCGGCCCCAGGAGTATGGCGAACAACTCGTCCGCATGTACCTCATGACCAACAACACCGACTCCAGGCTCGGCACAACGCCCCTCCCCAACGGCACGATCCGCGTCTTCCGCGACAATGGCCGCGATGGCCTTTCATATCTGACAACCCAAACCATCAAGTACATCCCCATCGGCGATAAAATCGAACTCAACCTCGGCCCTGATCCGCAGGTTGTCTTCGAACTGATCAAGCTGAAAACCTCGCGCGACCAGATCTGGATGCAACTCAACGGCATCAACGTCTTCAATCGCGTTGACGACGGGGCCGCTGAGATCAATATGAATTCAACTGTCGTCGGCTGGGATGAACACCAGACCTTTACCCAGCGAATCCGGAACTATTCGCCCATCCCGATTGACGTAGAAGTTCGCCGAATGTTCGACGGCCACGCGGTCTTTCGCAGTTCCCTCAATCCTGCGTTGCATGACTATCGCACGGTGCAATTCCAATCAACGGTCGACCCCGCCCACACGGCTGACCTGCTCTATGAACTCGTTACCCATCAAGGCCATAACGCCAAACAGAACAACCTGGCTCTGGAAGCTGCGGAAATAAGCCCATGAGTTCGATCTGGATCAGTTAGCGGCCTGTGGCAAAAGTCCCGCGGATTGCAGCACACGATCGCCCGGCGTCATGCTCCGGGGTTCCTCAGGATGACTGCCGCGATGAGATGACAGGAACAATCAGTCTTTTTGGCAAGTATTTCCCAAAGGATCGTCCGAGAATACTGTTGTTCTCTCCCCTGATTTGTCGAAATTGTTCCATAGCGGCCTATCGCCGCCCGTTTTGGCACAATGACGACAATGGCCAGCCCCACCGATGACTCCGCCGCCGCTTCCGCACCGCCGGGCGTGCTTCCTTGCATCTGCCCATTCTGCGGTTCAGTCAACAACCATCGCGGCAAACCCTGCGCCCACTGCTCTCTCGAAGACACGCCTTCAACACGCCAGGCGACCAAGATCCGCATTGGCCCGTGGTACGTGCTTCAATCGCGCAACCCCGCCGCCCCGGGAATGAAATTCCTGACGCTTCAATCGCTGATTGGCAAAGGCCTCGTCACCCCGCGCTCTGTTGTCCGCGGGCCAACCACCTATCAGCTCTGGCGCTTAGCGGCCAAAGTCCGTGGTATCAGCCGCGAGTTTGGCTTCTGCTACAGTTGCGGCGAAAAAATCGAAAAGACCACTGCCCTCTGCCCTCATTGCAATCGTCTGCAAACGCTCCCCGCTGATCCCGACGCCCTTTTAGACATCCCGCAAGTCTCGCACCCCCGCCCCGATTTTGAAAATCCGGGATCAAAACAATCCCCATCAGGATCAATGCCCGGTGCACGCCAGGCTCCCGCGCATGGCGATGATCACCATCACGCCGACGACGACGCGCCGCCGGATGCCGGCGCCGTGGCGGGCGATCCGGACATCCATCCCGAGCAACCCCACGCACCATCGCCTTCATATCCCCAGGGCTCCCGCGGCACAACGACGGACCGAACCTCGTCACCTCAGTCAGTAACCGCCGGCCGCCCTGAGCGGGAACCTCCATCCCAGGATCTTCTGACACCCCAGGATCTCGCCAAGGCATTTCATCTCGGATACGACGCGCCCGCCCGCGCCTCAAGATCGCCGAAAATTGCCCCAGGCGTGAAGTGGCTTATCACGTCTGTGTTTCTCATCGGCGCCATCGCCGCGCTCTGCTATTTCAATCCATCCATCGTCAACGGCGCATGGAACTGGCTCCAGCAGAACCTTTTCAACAGTGGCGGAGCTTCATCTTCACCTGCCACGCGAACTTCATCACGATCCGCCTCTCCATCACCAATCGAAAACCCCATCGGCGACGCCCATCTGGCCGGCGCAACGGTCGTCGCTGAGCGCGAAGCATTCCCGCAAAAATTGCCCGCCACGCGCCCTGCCACCCAGCCAGGCATATTTCATTTCGCCGCCACGGCTGCAGAAGTGGCTGTCGAAAATTCAGCATCATCGGACGCAAGAAAGCTCTGGGCCATCGGCCTTGATGCCGAATCCCGCCGCGATTTCAACTCTGCTTTGAAAGCGTACGAGCAAATCGAAAGCCTGCCCAACGACGCCTGGCCGAGCAGCCTGCACACCCGTATTCAACTCACCCGAGAAGAAGTAAAAGCCGGCACGCGATAACCATAATCACTGTTACTTCGATACATTTCCCTTTCGTTCACTTCCTGCACGTACCAATCGCCGCCAACGTTTGAGACGGGCGTCGAATATGGTGGAAGAGTAAGACAAAGACGAAGAGCAAGCCGAAGACGAAAACAAATCGCAGCCGCAGGGGCTGCTGCCCTCACCCTTACCCACAAGTTGCATCGATTCGGTTTTGCTGTGTGAGTTCGATGCCGTGTGCGATTCGGGAGACGATTTCCCAGCCGATCCAGATTGCTTTCCAGCCGGGGCGGGGATCGTGTTTTCTGCCCAGCCAGCCGCCCTGGTGAGCCAGGGTTTGCCAGAATTGCCGGGGGCTCATTTGATCAATCCGGCATTGGCCTAGCGCTGCCGCGGCTTGGATCATTGCCTGCGGCACCTTCTGCTGCAGGTCGAGTTTGGCGGCTGCAGGTTCGTTGCGCGGCAGGTTGGCCCAATCACGCAGCTGCAATAATCGCACTGCCACGGGAGAGAGCATGCTGATCAATCGAAGCAGGTTATCAATACTTTGCAACTGGGATTCGCCAAGTCTGCAACCTTCTTTCAGTGCCCGGTGCCATTCTTCAATGACCCAGCGAATGCAGTAGTAGTCGATGATCGTCAATGCATCGGCCAGATTCTCCACCGGCAAATTGGTCAGCAGCATCCACTCCAGCGACGCAGCGCCTTCGAGGGGTTCTTTGAGATAAACGACATTCACCGTCAACGGTTGGGTGGACGGCGCGCTTTTGGCCGGAGGTTGCAGTTGCACCGTTGCAAACCGCACTTGTAATTGGGCCATGCGGGCGGGACGCGGCAGGCGCTGGGTGACGCCTTTGATCTTGCGTTTGACGCATCGCTGCTGACCGATCTCAATATCGATTTGTCCGCTGACCGGAACCTGCGCCATGTAAGACCACAGCTTGTCGGTTGCCTGCTCGATGTTGCGGTCGTGACGGGCCCGGATGACAAAACCGTTCGATGCCGCCACGCAACTGTGCATCAGACGCAGATCGTCCGCCCCTCGATCACAGATATGGATCAGGTGCGTATGGGGTGAGTTGGCCGCTTTGACGGCCTGGACGGCGTCAATCCAGACATCGCTCTCTCGAAAGCGATCACGCCTGGCTTTTTTGCTCTCCCGTGCCGCTCGCTTCACCCGCTTGAAAAATCGCTGGTCGAGCAACCCTAAAACTTCGCCGCTTGGCGTGACCGCCAGCGCCGAATGCATCACCCATTGGCCTCCAGCAATACGGCTGGCTTGCACATTGGAGCCATCCTGCACGCACAGGACCACCGGATGCTCGCGGCACGATTGGAAAGTCACCCGCCGGTGCTGGGCTTGCAGCGCATCGGGATTAATCTGTGGATTGTCGAAAAACCGGTAAGCTGCTTTCAGCTCCGCCCACTGCTTATGTTGCACAGGCAGGGATTGACCCGGAGTCGCCGCCATTTGGGCTGCGAGTGTAACAACCCTTTTGAACGACGACGATCACCCAGATCCAACGATCCAAAATGCTGATGAGCCCACTGATGGGCTTGGCAGACCATCATCACGACCTCCATGTCTGGAAAAAATCGAGGTACGTTGAAGAAAGCGAAAATGTTCTCAAAAACACTTCGGAGTTGTGGGTAAGGGTGAGGGCAGCAGCCCCTGCGGCTGTGATTCCTCTTCGTCTTTGTTTTCGTCTTTCTCTTCCGCCATATTCAACGCCCACCAATCAACCCCGCTCGCCTTTGCCCAGTCTCCCCGTTACCGCCTGTGCCGTCCCTTCCTCCCGCAAAATTTCCCCATTTCAGCAAATATTTCCATTCATCAAAACCTTGCCGCACGTTAAACTGCCAAGCCCTCAACATCCTTGAAATTCAACGGGGTAACTCACCAGCTCGCGGAGGCTCGCGTGAATTGTGAAGCAGATGTGCGTCCCAATGAACAGCGTCGCAAATCACGTCCGCGGCGAACGCTGCAAACGCTGCACGCCCTGCACCATCTAATCGAACAACTCGAAACGCGCATCCTTTTTTCTGTTGATGTCCTGACCTATCGCAATGATGCAAGCAGCACCGGTCAAAATCTTGCCGAAACCGTGCTGACGCCGACAAACGTCGTAACCGCCGACTTCGGCAAGCAATTCACCGCGACGCTCGACGGCCAGGTCTACGCTCAGCCCCTCTTTAAATCGAATGTCAACATTACTGCAGGCGGCGCTCAGGGCATTCACAACGTCGTCTATGCTACCACCGAACATGACAGCCTCTACGCCATCGACGCCAACACCGGTGCAATCCTCTGGCAGGATAGTTTCATCAACCCTGCCAGCAATATCACCACAGTTCCCAGCGGCGACATCATGAGCACCGATCTCACGCCTGAAATCGGCATCACCAGCACGCCTGTCATCGATCCGAATACAAACATCCTGTATCTCACCGCCAAGACCAAGGAAATCCGCGGCACCGACAACCACTACGTCTACAAGCTTCACGCCATCAACATTGCCAACGGCGCCGAAGCGCTCGGCGGTCCCGCCGTCATCGGTGACACGATCAGCAACACCTATCCCACATCGACCGTTCACGACACCTTCGTATCCGGCCCCGCCGTCAACGGCACCGGGGATGCCGCCGTCGCCGGTGTCATCACCTTCGACGCCCGCATTCACCTGCAGCGACCCGCCGTGACGCTGATCAACGGCACCATCTACCTGGGCTTCGCCTCGCATGGCGATAAAGGCCCCTATCACGGCTGGCTGCTTGGTTACAGCGCTTCCACCCTCGCCCTGACCGCCGCGTTCAACGTCACGCCCAACGCCGTATCCGGCGACGCTTCAGAAGGGGGGATCTGGATGTCCGGTGGAAAAATTTCCAGCGACACCCAGGGAAATCTATACGTCTCGACCGGCAATGGCGCTTACTCCAATAATTTCGACGCCAACGGATTCCCCATCGATCACAACTACAGCGACTCGATCCTGAAGCTGTCGGTTGACGCCGCCTCCAACTCCTCAAACCAGAACGGCAACGGCTGGGGGCTGAAAGTTGTTGATTTTTTCACCCCCTCCAATTGGTCGACGCTGAATGCCCACGATATCGATGTCGGTTCCGGCGGAATGCTGATCCTCCCCGATTCTGTCGGCAGCGCGGCTCACCCCCATCTGATGCTCGTCGGTGGAAAAGAAGGCCGCGTTTATCTGCTGGATCGCGACAACCTCGGGAAATTCACACCCATCGCCGCCTCTCCCGCCAGCCAGCATCCCAGCGACTATGACAAGGCCGTCCAGGAATTCCAGAACAGCGTCGACAACAGCGGCAGCATCAAAATCTACGACACACCCGCATACTTTAATGGCAAGTTCTACATTCACCCCGGAACCATCAAAGGGCAGGCTTTCGCCATCGCCAATGGCGCATTTAATACAACGCCTCAGACCACCTCAACCAGTTATGGCCGCGAGGGCGCTACACCCGCGGTCTCGGCTAACGGGTCCGGCAATGGGATCGTCTGGGATCTCAGCCCTGTCGTCAGCGGCACTATCGACGACCTGATCGCCTACGATGCGACGAATTACACGACTCCGATCTACACCAGCAACCAAAACAGCACACGCGACAGCCTGGTCGGCTCCGTCTCCGGCGCCACCGGCGTGAAGTTCAGCGTGCCCACGCCCGTCAATGGAATGGTCTACACCGGCACAGGCGGAACCTCCGGCAGCACCGGCCTGGGAACGATTGTCGCCTATGGCCTGCTCTCGTCTTACCTGACATCCAACAGCAGCTTCTTCGGCGCACCCAGCGCGCTGAATTCCAGTAACCTGGCCGGCGGGCCTCCAACCGCCCATCTTGCCTGGACAAAAAATTCCACGCTTGAAACCCAGTTCCGCGTCGATCGCTCCACCGATGGTTTAAACTGGTCCACCCTCGCCTATCTTCCCAATGGCGCCGCCACCTACAATGACTCAACCATCGCCTTCGGCACGCAATATTTCTATCACGTCGCCGCCATCTCCGGCGCAAATGTCACCCCGTTCACCGAATGCGCCTTCTTCGCCGGCTCCAGCACGAACGACAGCTACAACATCAGCCTCGATAACCCCGGCACCAGCCTCGTGCTGACCGTCAACGGCGGCGCCTTCACTGTGCCTTCAACCGCATTGTCATCCATCACCGTATTCGGCTCATCCGGCAATGACGCCCTCACCATCGATTTTTCCAAAGGCAATCCCGTCCCCGCCGGTGGTGTAAACTACGATGGCGGCTCCAACATCACCGGCGTCGATTCCCTCTCCATCATCGGCGCCGCCAGTGCCGACGTCGCCTCCGTCGGCGGCAGCGCCATCACATTCAATTCCAGCACGATCACCCTCGCTAACACCGAATCCCTCACCATCAGCACCGCCGGCGGGAACGACACCCTCACCCAAACCAGCGCGCTAACCGGCGTCACCAACTTCACCTTCGACGGTGGCGCTGGAAATGACACCCTCAACGTCGACGGCGGAACTTACACCTTCCGCTCCGACCCCCTCGCAACAGGTTCCGCGCTCACCGTGAACGCCAACGCTCCCATTATCTTCCAGAGCGCAGGATCAGGAACCCACATCAATCTGCGCCAGTTGGCCGCCCTGAACCTCGGCGCCGCTGCAACTGTAACCCTCAACACCGCCGCCGCCCATGCCGATCGCCTGCTGCTCACAACGTCCGCCCTGAGCTTCGCCGGCACAACCAACGCGTGGCAAGGAAAGCTCGACCTCGGTGGCAACGACATGATCATCAAAGGCGGCGTGCTCACCGATATCATTAACCAACTCCAGGCCGGATTAAACCTCCCCAATAACGGCTTCTGGAACGGCTCATCCGGAATCATCTCCCTCGCCGCCGCCACCGACCCCACCCATCTCTCCACCCTCGGCGTCCTGCAAAACAACGACGGCGCCAACCACCCCATCTACGGTGCCACCGCCCCCGACGGCCCCTTCGACACCCAAAGCCCCGCGATCAATGACATCCTCATCAAATACACCTACTTCGGTGACGCCGACCTCACCGGCAAAATAGATGGCACAGACTACGGCAAAATCGACAACGGCTTCGCTCACAGCCTAAGCACCTGGTTCAACGGCGACTTCAACTATGACGGCGTCATCGACGGATCGGATTACAGCCTGATTGATAACGCCTTTAACATCCAGGCCTCACCTCTCACGGAGGTGGCCGCTCCATCAACAACTCCCGCCGACAATGCCACGCAACCAGTAATGCGCGCTTCCCCCGCCCATTCACTGCCGCACATGAAAATCCTCCCTTCTAAACCCTCGGCCGCCCTTTTCAGTGCCACCCACATTCCCAGCAATTCGACCCCGCCAACCTCTTCAGCCGGCGATTCTGATCCATGGTCGCGAAAGCATCACACCGTCATTTCGCTGCTCAACCCATAAAGCAGTCCTGCTCGCAGGAAGGTTAGATTGTTGTTTTCCGGCTCACAGACGCAGTTGCGGGAAATTGCGCTTCTCCAATTCACTGGAAAACAGAATTTCTTTTATTAGAATACATGCGTTCATCTGCCAAGGGGCAGGGATGCGCGCGGGGGCCAGTTCGTCGCTCGGCGCACACATTTCCCAATTAGCTAAACAGGATCTTGGTCAAAAGTCTTTCGCCTAATAGGCAGAGGGCACGTGATTTCAGGAGCAATTCGGGGTGATCATTCGCGCCGTGCATCCGCCGGGCGACCAAAACAAACCGGCGCGGCAATCGCCGCCGCGGTTCACGCCTGCGCGGAAGCCCTGGAGCGCAGGCAGTTTTTCAGCACCGGAATGCCTGATTTGAGTTTTGATCCCTATCAAAATATTCAATTTTCACAGTGGCAAAACATCTCAGAGGCCGTTCAGGGGGACGGGAAAATCGTTTTCGTCGGCACCGTGCCCTACAATTCCGCTTCACAGATGGTCGTCAGCCGGCTGAATGCGGACGGCACACCTGACTACACGTTCTTCACTGGTGTCCTTCCGATTGATGCCGCTGCCTCCTCCGCCAACTCCCTGCTTGTTCAGCCCGATGGCAAAATCCTCATCGGCGGCACCGCGGGTAATTCCACCACCGCCGGTGATTTCGCGCTCGTGCGATTGCTTGCCAACGGTGACTACGACTCTCAGTTCGGAACCAACGGCGTTGTGAAAACAGACCTCGGATCTTCCGGGGCCACATCACGCGATACCATTGCCAGCCTCGCGATCCAAGCTGACGGTTCAATCATCGCAGCCGGAACCAGGCATCCCTATAACGCCGCCAGTTCCCCCACCGGCGATGATGTTGCCGTTGTAAAATACTCCCCCGCCGGCACAGTCGACGCCTCTTTTGGTTCGAGCGGAAAAGTGTTGACCGACTACGGCGGCAACCACAACGACAGCGCCGCGGCGGTCGCCATCGGTGTCGACGGTCGGATCGTGGTCTCGGGTAACACCACCATCAGCGGCCACTCCGAAGCGATTGCGCTGCGATACAACACCGACGGCACTCTCGATACAACCTTCAACACCACCGGCAAATTCGCGACCCTCTTCGGGGGAACCAATACTGCCAGCTCCGCGGCATCCGTCATCGTCCGCGGAGACGGCTCGCTGCTTCTCAGCGGTACAGCCACCATCCCTGCTGGAACCAATGATTTCGCCGTCGCCACCCTCTCAGCTCAGGGCGCGGTCGATACCACGTTCAACGGCGGCTCGGTTAATGTCGACTTCACCAGCGGCAACGCTGTTGCATCCAACGACAACCACCTTGGCGCCATGGCCCTCGAGCCCGACGGCAAGATCATCCTGGCCGGTTACACTACGCCTTATAATTCGTACCAGACGCTTGCGGCCGCACGCATCAATATCGATGGAACTCTCGACAGCACGTTCGGTGTCGCCGGGTTCACGACCGTTACCAACTACAACCTGTTGATTTCCAGTGTCGCCGTGCAGCCGGATGGCGGCATTATCCTCGGTGGGCCAATCCCCAACGGCCCGGCGTCCCAGGTCGTGCGACTAACTGGTGATTCACCAGTGCTTGACCCATCGACGCCAACCACCACCGTAAATGCTGGCCCCGGTCCCGATACGATCGAGTTCTACGGCACCGACCAGGGTATGATGACCTGCGTCGTCAATGCTGTTCCCAAGCTTCTGCCCGTCAATTCCCTTACCATCAACACCGGCTTGGGACACAATGCGGTCGTGCAGTCGTCAATCCTGGGCAGTTTCATTGGGATCGTTTCCCTGAACCCTTCCACCGGACAGGATACCGTTGTCATTGACGGAACCGCCGCAAACGACAACATCATCGTTGTGCCCGATGGCTCCCGCGATTACTCCAATAACTTCACTTTTCCAGCTGGGACGCCTGATTCCATCTATGGCTTTGGTGGCAATGACTCGATTGATGTCTCAACCGCGTCCGCCGCCCCGTCCACCATCTCCGGTGGTGATGGCAATGACACCATCCAAGGTTCCCAATACGGCGGCTGTGACCTGATCGGTGGCGCCGGTAACGACACAATCTACGCCAAAAATTTCTACGCCGATACCGTCGACGGTGGGGCAGGTTCCGATTCCGCATCTACCGATGCCAACGTCGACTCCGTCACCAGCATCGAAACTCTCCTCAATTCCGAAATCGACGGAAAAGAGTTCAGCGATGCAAACGGAAACGGAGTCCCGGACGCCAATGAACTAACGGTTGCAGGAATGCCGTATCTTGATCTGAACGGCAACGGTGTTCTGGATGCTGGTGAACCCACGGCGACCGACTTGGTGCAGGGTGAAGGCGCGCAGACTGGCATTTTCCGAATCGGCAATATTCCGGCCGGAACTTACAAAGTGCGTGTGCAATCCCCCACTCCCGGCACGTGGACGCAGACAGTTCCCGCCGCCGGTTATTACACCGCGACGGTCGCATTAAACCAGTCGGTCGCCGTCGGAAATTTTGCGTTTAAGCTGTCAAACCCGAACAACATCGTCAGCGGACAAATTTATTACGACCTGAACGGAAACAGCGCCCAGGAAACCGGTGAAAACGGCCTGCAAGGCCGGACCGTTTACGCCGACGCCAATGACAACGATGTGCTCGATAGCGGTGAAAAAAACGCTGTCACCGACGCGAATGGAAACTATTCCATCACCGGGCTCGACGTCCGCCAATATCGAATCCGCCAGGCGCTCCCCAGCGGTTGGCGCGACTCTGCTCCCACCGACAAAACCGTCGACGCCGGCCAAATGGTCTACTTCTACACCGCCAGCCTGACAAGGACCGCGAAGTTCGGCGCAACTGACAAAGCCGGTATCGGTGGTTACGTCTTCTTCGACGCAAATGGGGACGGTGTCGAAAACGGTGATGGCACCTTCGGCTATGACTCCGGTGATCAGGGGCAGACACTCTTTCTCGATCTCAATAACGATGGATTTCTCGGCAGCGAACCCACTGCCATCACGGACAACACCGGTTGGTATACCTTCGGCTCGCTCACGCCGGGAACCTATACCGTCCGCCTCCTCACTTCCGGCACAAACATACAGACTGCACCAGCATTGAACGCCCCATACACGCTGACTATCGCTGCAGGCGCTAAAGGCGTCGCCGACTTCGGTGAAACCGTCGGCGCGTTTCTCAGCGGCACGCTTACCAACGACCCCAACGGAAACGGTGTAAAAGACAGCGGAGAAACCGGACTCCTTGGTTGGACTGTATTCAACGACCGTAATGGCAACGGTGTTCTCGATGCCGGTGAAGATACCGTCCAGACTTATGACAACAATGGGGATTACAGTTTCACCCGCTTGCGCCCCGGCCCCGACTCCATCCGCCCCCTTCTTAAATCCGGTTGGACCCAGACCAACCCCGCCGGTGCCGCCAGCGTCAATGTCCACTCTTATGATTTCCGCGGCGGATTTAATTTCTTCCTCAAGCAATCCACCACTGCCTCCATCTCCGGGAGTGTTTACACAGACGCCAACCGCAACGGAGTCCGGGATAACGGCGAGCTCTCTTCGCCGGGGCAGACCGTCTATCTTGATGCCAACAACAACAGCATCCTCGACTCCGGCGAAGTCAGCGCCGTCACGGACACCACTGGATCATACTTCTTCTCGAATCTCACGCCCGGCGCATACACCATCCGCCAACTTATAACGGCCGGCCTCTACCAAACCGCACCAACCGCTTCTCCGGCTGTCTCCCTGAGCCTCGCGGCCGGTCAGTTAATGGGAGGTGAAGATTTCGGTGACATTTCCGCAGCGCTCAGCGGTAGCGCATATCACCTCAAACTCGACGCCGACGGCAAGCGGCTGGATGTCTGGAACAACACCACCGGGGCCGGCACGCCACAGAATCAGTGGACGATCTCGCGGCTCGGCCCCCTCGTCATCTCCGGCACCAGCGCCAACGATACCCTTATCCTCGATTTCTCTGCCGGCAATCCCATCCCTCCCGGCGGTCTGAGCTTCAATGCAGGCGCGAACACCACCGGTGGTGACACGCTTCAATTCATTGGCGCCTCAGGTAACGACAACATCACTGCCGCCTCTTCCTCCGTCATCTTCGACGGCGCCGCCGTCAGCTTCAGCAATGTGGAAAATGTCATGATCGACCCCGGCGCCGGCGCTGACGCCCTCAGTCTTGGTGTAAACACCGTTGTCATGCTCCCTGCCTCGACCTCGAGCGGCATTTTCCTCCGGCAATTAGCCAGCCTCACCCTCGCCGCAGGTTCCTCGCTGATCGTTGCTCCCGCTGCGCTTCAGGCCAATCGCACACTGATCAGCACGGATTTCGTCAGTCTTTCAGCAACCGCTCGACTCAACCTCAACAACAACGACCTTCTCCTGAATGGCTCCAGCCTCAACACCATTGCTCCTTTGCTGAATTCCGGCTTCAACCTGTCGGCCGGTTACTGGAACGGTGCCGGCATACTTTCCTCTTCCGCCGCCACCGACCCAACTCACCTGAGCACCCTCGGCGCGATCCTGAACAATGACGGCAGCAACCACGTTATTTATGGCAGCGCCACTTCCTATGGACTCTTTGATGGCCAGAGCCCTGCCCTTAATGCAGTGCTCATCAAATACACCTACTTCGGTGACGCCGACCTCACCGGCAAGGTAGATGGCACAGATTACGGCAAAATCGACAACGGCTTCGCTCACAGCCTAAGCACCTGGTTCAACGGCGACTTCAACTATGACGGCGTCATCGACGGATCCGATTACAGCCTGATCGACAACGCTTTTAACATCCAGGCCTCACCCCTGACGGAGGTGGCAGCCGCTCAATCAACATTTGAGACGCCGACCGGATCGGCCCAAATGAGCGCCACGCCGCCATCGCCGCTCCATCGATCCACCGGAAAACTGCTGACGCGTCCCGTGCCCCCGCCAATCGCCGGCGTTGAATCATCTGAACCCATTTTCACCACGACAGGGGTTCGCTTGTGGGATTCTCTCAATGATGCGTCATCAGACAAACACGACATATTCACTAAGCCGCACAGCCATCCATTTGCGGTGTAGCTCGATCACTAAACCATCCCTGTGTTCTACTTACCCAGCAGCCGCGCCACTTCCTGGCAGTCTTTGTCGCCTCTTCCCGAAAGGTTGATCATGACGATCTGATCTTTCGAAAGCGTTGGCGCAAGCCTGGCGGCCTGGGCGAAGGCGTGGGAGGATTCAAGGGCCGGGAGAATGCCTTCTAATTGTGCGACGGTCTGAAACGCAGCCAGGGCGGATTCATCGGTGATGCAGACATATTCAACACGGCCGGAGTCTTTCCAATAAGAATGCTCCGGCCCTACGCCGGGGTAGTCCAGGCCGGCGCTGGCGGAGTGGACGTCGGCGGTCTGGCCGTCGTCATCTTGCAAGACATAGGTGAGGCAGCCGTGCAGGACGCCGGGTTTGCCGTTGCACAGCGTGGCGGCGTGCTGGCCGAGCGCCGAGCCACGGCCGCCGGCTTCCACACCAATCAGTTTTACGGATTTGTCATTGGCAAATGGGGCGAAAATGCCGGCGGCATTGCTGCCGCCGCCCACGCAGGCGATCACGTAATCGGGGAGGCGGCCTTCAGCTTCCAGGCACTGCGCCCGCGCTTCGGTGCCGATCATGGCCTGGAAATCGCGCACGATCATCGGGAAGGGGTGCGGGCCGACGACGCTGCCGATGATGTAATGCGTGTGCTCGACGCTGCCCATCCAGTCGCGCATGGCTTCGTTGGTCGCGTCCTTGAGGGTTTTGCTGCCGCTCGTGACTTCAATGACATTCGCGCCCATAAGCCGCATGCGGAAAACGTTGAGGTTCTGGCGCCGGATGTCTTCCGATCCCATGTACACATCGCACTTAAGACCAAAGAGCGCCGCCGCCGTCGCGGTCGCCACACCATGCTGGCCGGCGCCGGTTTCGGCGATAACGCGCTTCTTTCCCATGCGCTGGGTCAGCAGGCCTTGGCCGATGGTATTGTTGATCTTGTGCGCGCCGGTATGGTTCAGGTCTTCTCGCTTCAGGTAGATCTTCGCGCCGCCCCAGGCTTCGGTGAGCCGCTTCGCGAAATACAGGCGGCTTGGCCGGCCGACGAATTCGCGCAGGTAATAATCAAACTCGCGATGAAACGCCGGATCGGCTTTGGCGCGGGCATATTCAGCTTCAAGCTGTGAGAGAGCGGATACAAGGGTTTCGGGGACGAAAACCCCGCCGTAAGGGCCGAAGTGGCCGGTGGCGTCGGGAAGAGTGACAGGGGCGCTGCTCATGGCAATATGTTAGGGTGAGTAGGGGATGGGAACAACCACGGAAAGGCAGGGCGAGGGGGAATTTGAATGACGAATGTGCCGTCTGTTTTCGTCATTTGGGCATTCGGATTTGGGCCTTTGCAATTCCAAAAGAGCGTTCCGAGCGCCTCGGTTCCATCAAAAATTTCCCCCGGCAAGTGGCTACGGGTCGATGAGCGCCATACTGTTGCAGTCCCGGCATGTCCCTCTGGGGTTGCCGGGATATCAGGGAAGGTTGTGTGCGTTTAATGGACCGCAATTCCTCGAAATTGAAGGCCGCGAACATCGCGGCGATGGGTGATGTGTCGCCGGAGCCGCTATGTACCGCGACGGCAACCGCAATTTTTGGCACTTCCACGACTGCAATCGACACGCGCGGGCATGATACGCATCCCCATGTCGACCTGGATTGCACCAGGGCCGGCACTGCCGGCGCAAGCCGGAAAAACTCGATCGGCGTTATGTGACGGCGGCCCTGATGCTCGTGATGGTCCTGGCGTCGATGGAGCAGACGGTTACCAGCACCGCCATGCCGACGATCATCGGTGATCTGCACGGGTTGCAGCATTATTCATGGGTGGCTTCGATTTACCTGCTGGCGTGTACGGTGAGCATGCCGCTGTATGGGCGATTGGCGGACGCGTTTGGGCGCAAGCACGTGGTGCTGGGCGCGATTTTGCTGTTTATCATCAGTTCGATCCTGGCCGCCTCGGCGCGGAACATGGGGCAGTTGATTCTGTTTCGCGGCCTGCAGGGATTG
Organism: uncultured Phycisphaerales bacterium; assembly: GCA_963704405.1. GTDB lineage: Bacteria > Planctomycetota > Phycisphaerae > Tepidisphaerales > Tepidisphaeraceae > MFD01213-c1. Next base: position 4,305,088 of record OY969903.1, on the reverse strand, counting down.
GGGGCAGGCGGAATCATGCCGGTGGTGCTGACCATCCTCGGCGACATCTTCACGCTGGAAGAACGGGCGCGCATTCAGGGGTTTTTCAGCGCGGTGTGGGGCACCGCGGCGCTCGCCGGGCCGGCCCTGGGGGCATTTCTGGTGAATACGCTTGGGTGGCGATCGATCTTTTTTATCAACCTGCCATTTGGAGTGATCGCGGCGGTTGTGCTGATGTGGAAATACCACGATGTGGAGAAGCCGCACTCGACGGACCTGGATTTGCCGGGAGCGATTTCGCTGGCGATCGGATGCACGTGTTTGCTGACGCTGGTTTCGGGAATGGGGCCGGATGGGTGGCCGGTGTTTCTGAATGCCGGTCTGCTCAGCGTGGCGGCGGTGGCGATTGCGTTTTTCATTTCGCATGAATTGAAAGCGCCCGCGCCGATCATGCCGCCGAAGTTGATTCTGCAGCGATCGATCGGGCCTTCGATGATCGGCAGCCTTTTACTTGGGGTGGCTTTTCTGAGCCTTGATACATATGTGCCGCTCTATGTGCAGGGGGCACGCGGCGGAGGTGCGACGGCGGCGGCGGGCGTGGTCACGCCGGTGATGCTGACGTGGGCGCTGAGCGGCATCATCGCAGCGCCCTGGTCATTCGATGGGGCTTTCGCCGCACGGCGCTGCTGGGGGCTGCGCTGGTCGTTATTGGATTCACAGGATTGCTGATCGGCGCGATCGATGGGTGGCCAAGCTGGACGCTGACGACGTTTTTGGCGATCACGGGATTTGGGTTTGGGCCGGTGTCGATGAGTTATCTGCTGGCCGCCCAGGACGCGGTTACGTGGCAGCATCGCGGTGTCATCACCAGCAGCGTGCAGTTTTTCCGAACGATTGGCGGGGCTGTCGGCATCGGATTGCTGGGGGCGCTGTTCAATATGCTCGTGCGGCCGGAGATGCAGCAGCTTCAATCGCAGGGCATTACGCCGGCGGATATTCTGACGCCTTCGCGACGCGCAAAAATTCCTGAGGCGACAATGCGGGCGGCACATCACGCCATCGGGCATGGACTGCTTTATGTTTTCGCGGCAATGTTGCTGTGCGCGATGCTGATGCTGGTTGTGAGCACGATGATGAGCAGGCATAGAGCCGATGACGGCGAAGAAACGGTGGGAGTGCGGGCGATGGAAGCGATGGCAGGATAGGCGGAGGCTGAGCCAGGACGGGCAAATTTCAGATTCCGCGGCGATTGCCGCTATCATGCCGCATCGCATGCTCAATCTCGCTCATCTGCTGATTGTCTCGGTCTACATCACGCTTCCGGCCTTTATGCTGGTGCGGGCGGGCATGATCGCGATTCGGCGGGGGCGGCGGGGGGAGCTGCAGCGGTTTTGGGTTACGGCTTCGGGGGGGATGGTAATGGGAGTAGTGGCATGTTCTTTTTTCGCAATAACCTTGCATGGCCGGCTGATGCCGACACAGGTGTTGTTGGCGGCTTATTTTGCCACGGGATTGCTGCTGATTCTTAAGGGGCTTGATCGGGGGCTTTGGTATTTCTGGCGATGGGCGCTGCGGCTGCAGGCGCGGCCGGGGCCAGGATGGTCGTTTCATGTTCGGACCTCAATGGCGCTGCTGCTTCGGACAGGAGTGCTGTTTGGAATTGGGTTGCCATATATTTTGGCGGCGGTTTTGACTTATCGGCCGCGGGTGATGCCGCTGGATACACCGATGAGCCTGTTTGGCTGGCGGTTTAATGCGGTTTCATTTGCGGCGGTGGACGGAGTGCGGCTGGCGGGGTGGTGGATTCCCGCGGAGCGGGGGCCGGCGAATCGTACGGTTGTGCTTTGTCACGGGCTGGCGGGGGGGAAGGCGTCCCAGTTATTTTTGGCGCGGCGATTACTGAACGGCGGGTACAACGTGCTCGCATTTGATTTTCGCGCACATGGCGAAAGTTCGGGGCAACTGACTTCCTTTGGCGCGCTGGAAGGGCGCGATGTGCTTGGGGCGATCCATTGGCTGCGGGCGACTCATCCGGATGCGTGCGAGAAAGTGGTGGGGCTCGGCGTCAGCACCGGGGCCGCGGCGCTGATTTCGGCGGCGGGGGATGCTTCGCCGGATGCGCAGTATATCGATGCCGTCGCGGTGTGCGGGACGTATGGGCGGTTTGATTCAGTGATCGACACGACGACCAGGGACTACATACCGCGGCCTCTTCAATGGCTGGTTGGGCATGTGGGTGAGCCGCTGGCGAGTATGCAGACGGGGACGGATCTGACGCGGTTTTCGCCGGCTGTGGCGGTGAAGGCGCTGTGGCCTCGGCCGCTGCTGGTGATTCATGGGGTGGATGATGAGATTATTCCTTTTGAGAATGGGCAGGCGCTGTTCGACGCTGCCCTGCAGCCAAAATATGATTTCTGGATTGAACGGGCGGGGCATGTTGAATCGATGACCAATCCGGATGCGGGGCGAGTAATTAAGCGTTTTTTTGATGAGGCGGGGAGAGTGTTGTAGGGGGATGGCTGTGGTCCGTCGTCCGTTGCAAAGAACCTCCTGGGGCAACGGACGAGGGACAATTTTTATCAGACCTGATCGGGCTTAAAAGTTCGGGCGGGTGAATCGCCGATAAACAGGATGTATGGATACGAGCCTGGTTAATATGGCTGTTGGGATTCAGCAGGCCAATGTGGGGAATCAGATTCAGTTTGCCGTCGCGCGGAAGGCGATGGAGGCTCAGAATGCTGAGGGGGCGGCCGCGCTTCAACTGCTCGCCGCGGCTTCAGGTGGGGGACAGGGCGGGGATGCATTGACGGCTGCAGCAACGGGGCTTGGCGGGCAGCTTGATGTGATGGGCTGATTCGAACGGGCCTGATCAATTCACTTCTCAAAAAAATTTAACTCTACCACTCCTTACTGCCCCTCCTCCTTTTCATCGGTGCCCCATCGGTGGCTAAAATACTCTCCTCTCCCATCGCTTCCTGTCGCGCGGGGTGAATCGCCGCCCGGTGGGCGCTATAATTGTTTTATGGCGTTGGTTCGTGATCGATGCATCTGTGTGCGCAAGGTGGAATACAGCGAAACCTCGCAAATTCTCGTGCTTTTTGGGCGGGACCAGGGGTTATTTCGTGTGATCGCCAAGGGGGCGCATCGGCGAACCAAGGCCGGGGCGAGCAAGTTTGATGGGGGTGTTGATCTGGTGGACATTGGGGACGCGGTATTCATGTTTGATCCGGGGCGCAATCTGAATACGTTGACCGAATGGAGCCTGCGGCAAGGGCATCTGGAGCTTCGCCGCAATCTTCGGGGGATGTATTTGTCGCTGTATGCGGCAGAGCTGCTGGGGACGCTGATCGAAGAGCATGATCCGCATCCTGATCTGTTTGATCGGATGGAAGCGACGGTGGCGGAACTCGCCACGCCGCGGGTGGAGGAGACATTTCTGGCGTTTGAATTGGATCTGCTCCGGCAGACGGGGCATTTGGCGGAGTTGAACGCGTGTGTGGATTGCGGGTCGGTGATTGTCGATCGGGATGGGGTTTATTTTTCGCCTGCACGCGGCGGGGCGATCTGCCGCAACTGCGAAGCGGCGACGCCGGATCGGCTTGCGCTTGATCCTCGACTGCTTCGATTAGCTCAGCAGATCATGAGATTGCCTCGCGCAAATGGTTCGCCGCAAAGATTGCCGCGGCTCACACGGCATCAGACGGATCCACTCAATCGGCTGCTCGCGGATCATATTGAACACACGCTGAACCGGCGATTGCGGATGCCGCCGTATGTGCTGGGGTAGAGGATGTGATGGTGGATCGTTGAGAAGATAAAAACCGATCGGCTATCCATATCCACTCCTCACGCCCTACCTGTTTTCCATCACGTGGCGTTCCCTTCCCTGGACCATTACAATCCGGCAGATGATCCGTCGGCTTCTTTTTTTCGCGTTGCTGGTGCTGCCGCTGGTTGCGTCGGGTGCGCTGGCGGCTCCGCCGGCGGCGGAGTTTCGTAACGGGCGGTGGCAACCCGTTGAACCGGCGGCGCCGCAGCCGGTTTCTGATCCGGACCTGGATCGGGTTGAGCAGTTACTGAAGTCGGGGCAGAATTCGGCTGCGTTCAAGGTCGGGCTGTACTGGATCAAAACGCACGATAAGAAATCGCCGCTCCGCGATCGCGCAATTTTTTTCCTGGGGCAAGCCAACTATCAACTCGATGACCGGATCAAAGCGTTCTATTACTTTGATGAAGTGATGGACGAATATCCTGAAGGGAAGCTGTTTTATCCGGCGCTGGAAATGCAGTACCGGATCGCGGATGAGTTTTTGAATGGTCACAAGCTGCGATTTCTCGGGCTGCCGCTGGTGAGCGCGGATGAAGAGGCGATTGAGATGCTGTATCGCATCCAGCAGCGATCGCCGGGCTCGCCACTTGCGGAGAAGGCGCTGCTGCGGACGGCAGACTATTATTATTCGAACTCGGACTATGACCTCGCGCACGATGCTTATGGGGCGTATATCAAAAATTATCCACGCAGCCCGATGGTTCCGCAGGTGAAGCTGCGGCAGGCGTTTTCATCGCTGGCGCAGTTCCGGGGAATTCGGTTCGATCCTTCGACCATGATGGACGCACGCGCGGAGCTGTCGGATATCACGATGGCTTATCCTGATCTGGCAAAGGAAGAAAATGTTTCTTCGGTCATCGCCGCGATCGACCAGACGCTGGCGGCGAAGCTGTTTGAGACGGCAGACTTTTATCGCCGCACGCGCGAATCGCGCGGGGCGGCTTATATGTATCGCTATTTGATTCTGATGTATCCCAATTCATCGCAGGCGGTATCGGCAAAGACGGCGCTGACGCGGCTGCCACTGTGGGCGCTGGATCAGCCTGAGCCGCAGTTGGGATCGCCGTTTTTGTTGCCGAATTCGGATGCATCCAAAGGGCGCAATGACCGGGACGCTCAATCAGCCTTCGAGCGGTTTACGCGCAGTGCGGCGCGATCATTCTGTTGATGCTCGCCGCCGTTCTTTCCGGCTGCGGCTACCAGCAATCAGGCGTATACGATAAGAACATCAATGCGGGTTATCAGTGGCATTCGCTCTATCGCGAAGATATTCAGACAGTCGCCGTGCCGGTGTTTGTGAATCGGTCCTATCGGCGGGGCGTGGAAATCTCACTGACCAAGGCGATCATTCAGCAGCTTGAGGCGCACACGCCTTATAAGGCGGTTGCGCCGGAGCGGGCGGATTCTATCCTGGAAGGGGAGATTGGGGATGCCGAGACGGTTACGCTGAGCAACGATCCGCTGACGGGTTTGCCGCAGGAGCAGTTGTATAAGCTGGTGGTCAGCTTCACCTGGAAAAACCTGCGCACAGGGCAGGTCATGGTGGAGCGGCGGGGATTTGTGCAGAAGACACGTTACTTTCCAACGCTGGGGGAAGGGCAGCCGGTGGGGTCGCAGGATGCGGTGGAGCGGCTGGCGATGGGGATCGTGCAGGAGCTTCAGGCGGATTGGTGATTGGTGCGGCAGCTGATCCGCGGCGCGGCGCGTTACCGGTCATAGAGCGTCGTCCGTTATGTCGAATGCGGCGAAACCGATGGCGGACCCGCAGTCCTTGTTCACCCTTGAGCAATTGATCGCCGGATTCAACCACCTTCGCGCCTTCCAATCCGACGAACTGGCGGAGATCGTCTACAGTCAATGCGACGCGGCGTCGGTGGCAGCGGGCGGCTGCGTCAGAGGGTCTCAAAGTGACCGGCACCATGCTCATTCGCTCAGTTCTGGAAAGGCGTCACCTATTGGTCGTCGCCGCAGGACTAAATTGGGGCGATTTGGGGCGCGCTGGCGTGGGCTGGTCTGGATCTCTATTCATCGCATCTCCATGTATTTAAAGTAGTTATAAATGCCTTATCCAAAGGATAGGCATCGATTGTTTTCTCCGCCAATCACTTTTTTCTTTGAAACCACGATCACTTGTTCCGGCAATTTCATGGTGCCAGGCATTTACCGTACACATCTGAAGCTGTGAACAGAAATCTGCTTTGATTGACGGGCAAAACAGGGGCAACGAAAACGCCTAGTTCTGGCTTGACGCGCTCAACCGCCGCTCACACGCCAGGTAATTCAAAAACGCCTCGATCTCCCTCGCCCCAGTGGATGCCGCCATTCTCCTGGCTCCGTCCTGTGAAACCGAAGAAATTCCTGCACCCATCGCGAATAACACTCCCGCGTAGAATCCGCCAGATGCATCCGCCTCACCACCATCGCCAGTTGATCCAGCAATTTCACGTCTCCTAACCTGGCGCTTGTTTTGCTGCTGTCAATAGTTCTCTTTTTTGTTTGACAACCCTTTTTTGGAATGAGTAGATACATTAATCACGGTGCAAAAGCTCTGGGCGTTCCAGACATCCAAGCGCGGGATATTACTAGTTATACCGCTTCGCACGTTGCAGCAGGTCGACGAATGCAAAGCCAACCGAGCCTTTGGCGAATTTTCGTGCCTTTGCTTCCATGGGCCGCAATTCTTGCGGTCGTTGTCGCAGCCGTTTGGCTGATGTTCCGATTCGCCCTCAAGCGGTAACTCGCTGATCTCCAGCGGTATAACCAGCCAATGCTGTGGACGGCCCCGCGTCGCGTCGAAAGTTTGTCCTTGGTATAGTGTCCCGCGGCGCATCGCGTTGGCCGCCACAGATTGTCATCGGTTATGCAGCCTAGCAACTCACTAAACCGATGGCGGAAGGTAGCAGCGATTGCATTCGTTGTGGTGTGCTTGTTCGTCGACTTCCTGCCATGGCACACGTCTCCAGACTTTCGTTACACGGGCTCCGATCCGTCGGTTCCCGTGTGGAATCTTGGTTGGCCGCTCGCGTTGTTCATCTACGATCCAAATCACGGCTTCCAAGTTGGTCCGTTCGCGTATCTGATGCTGCCGTTCCAGTTCGGCGTCCTTGCAGTTGGACTAATCGTCGCCGCGATCAACCGACGGCTGCATAACCAGCCAATGCAGCGGACCGGTGCGAAGCGTTATCATGAATTGGTGTGCCGGTCGGCGCGGCGGGCATTGATCGGCCCTAGGTTTTGCGGTTATGGAACCTGCTATGGACAAGCCACCACCGACAGCTCTGGCGGCGGCCGCACGCCGATATATGCTCGCGATGCGTGTCTTCTACTGCTGCTTGCCCATTTGGCTCATCCCGCCCGTAGTAGGCGTACTGGTCCCGGTCAATGCCGTGGTTTTTCTCTCGCTTGCCGGTTGCTTTCTCGTTTGCACATGTGCCATCGCGGCTACCGGCATCTACTTGGTAGATTTCGAATGCCCGCAATGCCACCAAGTGTATACTTGTCGGCGGTTCGCTAAATCCTTTCCGTTGAGCCGGTGCGTAAATTGCGGTCTGTCACTGAAGGCAGCAGCGACCGCCGCATAACTAGCCAATGCTGTGGACGGCCCCGCGTCGCGGCGAAAGTTTGTCTTGGGTACAGCGTTCCTCGGCGCCTCGCGTTGGCCGCCACAGATTGTCATCCGTTATGTGCACTTCGCGTATCCCATTGCTGCTGGCTCTGGTTGCCCTCATCGGCTGCGAGAAAAGTTCTCCGGTGCGGCAAACAGCGTCGTTCTCTCCGGCCACAGCGCCATCTGTTGCCACGTCCCCGCCATCGCGCCCGGTGAACGATTGGCGGCGTGGAACCGGCGTCTGCTCGGTTCATCATCGCCAGATGGACACCGTTGAGGTCCACGGGCTTGCGGGATTCATCGATTTCGTTCCCGGCTACGGCGAGGCGAGAGAGAAGCTGTTTCCTAATGCGGGCATCGAGTATGGGCCTGAGTTATACTCTCCGGAAACTGGGCTGATCTACGTTTGTCCCGATTGTAAGGCCGCACGGGACAAGTGGCGGCCCTGAACGTGCACATAAATCCCGCACAGCAACGGATCGGCTGGGCGGAACGGTCCTTATGATTTCAACGCGGCTCGGTGTCCGGCCGGCCATTGAATGCTGATCCGCTATGTCGCACGAGCCACTGCCATACCGATCGTCAAGCACCGATTCAGACGGCCGGCGGAGCGCACGCAATAAGGTGCTGATCGCCCTGTTTCTGGTCGGTATGTTTCTGCTCGCTGTGGCGGCATGTCTCCTTGGTCTCGGGTCAATCAGCTTCAGTCGGTTCTGACGCCGCCGCGCCGGGGTGCTTGGGGGAATTTCGAGGTACGAAATGGTGGTTGTCAGTTCCGCTCGTTTTCGTAACGTGGCTCATATTCAAGGCGCACATGCCAGAGGGGCCGGCTGACACGATCGGGTTTTCGGTTGCTGTATTATTCGCATGGGTGATGACGTTGAACTCACTCTTAGTCCGTGGACAAATCGGCTTGCTGGAGCGAGGGTTTTTGTTCGTCTGGTTCTCGTTGCTCACTGTTGTGACCCTCCTGGTACTCGCCGATGCATTTACAACCCGTGGTTGGTCCAATCGATGAGACGGCCCATAGCCAGCCGTTCCTTTGGACTGGCCCGTGCCGCGATGTGTTTTTTCTGTCGTATCACATTCCTCGGCGCGGCGCCGGCTTGGGATAGTCAGCGGCTGTTAGAAGGGATTATTATGGGGAGCAAGAGGGTATTGGGGGTTGGATCGGCCATTTCGGTGCCCGAGGCCATAAAACCGCGATACGCCTTTTAATCCTAACGGTTCGCCTTTGCGGGTGGAAATCACCCCCCGTACAACCTTATGATGCTGGTGGACGTAATGTATTCTCGTGTATCGCCCGGAAGTGACCGGAACAAGAGGTTTCGAAATGGCTGAACAACGACCCGAACGCCCCGTTCGCAAGAATAACCGCCCCGGCATGACCAACGGTAACGGCATGCGCATGGGCCGCGGCTTATTCGGTTGGATTCTGTTCATCGGTCTGGTTGTGATGCTCGTCGCGCTCTTTCAGATGAAGAGCAAGACGTACACACCCATCTCCCTGAGCGAGTTCCGCCGCACGCTGGCTGAAGACAAAATTCAAACCGTTACGATTGACGGCGATGAGCTCAATGGACAGTTTCGCAGCGCGGAGCCGATCGCGGGCGTTGTCGGCCAGACCGTAACGCTGTTTAAATCTCCCGTTCCCCAGGGAAACGCGAGCAATTGGGAATTCACCCAATGGCTGCTGGATCATGCCAAAAACGCGGAAGTGAAAGTTGAGAATAACCAGAATCTATTGATCAACCTGCTTGTGCCTTTCGTGCCGTGGCTGCTGATCTTTGGGTTCATCTGGTTCTTTGTGTTCCGGCAGCTTCGCAACAGTTCCGGGGCGGGCGGGATGCTCGGCAACTTTGGCCGCAGCAGGCACAAGATCACCAGCAAGGAACATACGAACATTACCTTTGATGACGTCGCCGGTGTCGATGAAGCCAAAGAAGAAGTGATGGAGATCGTGGAGTTTCTGAAGAACCCCAAGAAATTCCAGCGGCTGGGCGGGCGCATTCCGCGCGGTGTATTGCTTGTTGGCGAACCGGGCACCGGAAAAACGTTGCTCGCCAAAGCGATCGCCGGTGAGGCGGATGTTCCGTTTTTCAGCATCAGCGGTTCGGATTTTGTTGAGATGTTTGTTGGTGTGGGCGCGAGCCGGGTTCGCGATTTGTTTAAGCAGGCGAAGGATAACAGCCCGTGCATTATCTTCCTGGATGAAATCGACGCCGTGGGCCGTCGCCGCGGCAGTGGGTTTAGCTCCGGAGGGCATGATGAGCGGGAACAGACGCTGAATGCCATCCTGGTCGAGATGGACGGCTTCGACACCAACGATCAGGTGATTGTTGTCGCCAGCACCAATCGGGTGGATGTGCTCGATCCGGCACTGACGCGTCCGGGCCGATTCGATCGGCAGGTTTATGTTCCGCTGCCCGATGTGAAGGGGCGGCTGGATATTCTGAAGGTGCACAGCCGCAAGGTGAAACTGGGGCCGAATGTCGATCTGCTTCGGCTTGCCAAGGCGACGCCGGGGTTCAGCGGCGCAGATCTGGCGGCGATCATCAATGAAGCGGCGCTGGGCGCGACGATGTCCGGCAAGGAGTTCATCGAGCAGGATGACATGGAAGAGGCGCGGGACAAGGTCCGGTTTGGCCGCGCGAATAAGAGCCGCGTGATGGACGAGAAGGACAAGCTTTCGACGGCTTATCATGAAGCGGGCCATGCGGTGTTGCAGTATTTGCTGCAACCCGACGCCGATCCGCTGCACAAGGTCACCATCATTCCGCGTGGCCGGGCGCTGGGCTCTACGATGAGCCTGCCTGAGAAGGACCGCCACAATTACACAAAGCGCTGGTGCATCGCATTTCTGAAGGTCACCTTCGGCGGTCGCATCGCGCAGGAAATGTTCACCGGCGACACCGACAGCGGTGTATTCGGCGATATCCGCCAGGCGACCAGCGTTGCCCGCAAGATGATCACCGATTGGGGCATGAACGATCGACTCGGCTTCGTCTACTATGGCGAAGACGAAAACAAGCCCAATGTCATGGGCGGATTTGGCGACAACCGCGAGTATTCGGATGAAACGGCCCGCGCAATTGATGAAGAAGTGAAGAAGATCATCGATTCGCTTTACGATGAAACGCGCAAGCTGCTGGAAGCCAATCGCGAACGCATTGATGCGTTGGCAAAGGCGCTGATCAAATACGAAACCCTCGACGCCAATGATGTCGATCGGATCATGCGTGGGGACAACCTCACCAAGCCGACCGTCGGCGAACTGCTCGAACGCGAACAAAACCGCCGGCCGGCGACGGTCATTCAGCCGACTCAGGAAAATAAGGATCCGGATGTGCGGCTGGGTGGTGGGCCGCTGCCTTCACCGGGGTGATCAATTGAAATTGTGACAGATGCACCAATGATGATATTGCAAGATGGGCGTCTCGCCTATATCGAAGACTATTCGATACCGGCGAGACGCCCGTTTTACAAAAGGCGATGCAGGATTGATTGCCCTTCTGTCAGCTCTATGAAATTTGTGTGCATCTGTGGTTAACCCCCTCTTCCCTTCCAGCGATCTCGTTGGACTCTTCTGCACCTACCGCTACAATGCCCCCGCGCCCGTGGAAATTTGATGGATCTGGAGGTTTGCGTCTGTGGCTCAGGCCGAAATCATTATCGCCGACGAAAAGCTTCTGCCGCAGGCGGTTGAGCTTTATAACAATGTCTTCCGGCCCAAGCGCGAGGTCGATTTCTTCAAACGCCGATTCATGGGGCGTTACAACACGCTGACGCTGATCGCGCGGATGGATGACCGGCCGGTTGGGTTCTGGATCGGTTTTGAGCTGAAGCCGGGGATGTTTTATCACTGGCTTGGGGCGGTTGTGCCGGATGTCCGCCGACATGGCGTGGGGCGGCAGCTCCAGGAAGCGCAGCAGGCCTGGGCCAAAGACCACGGATATGAATATGTCCGTTGTGAATGCATGAACCATCAGCGGGAATTTATTCACTTCGCCGTGGCGGTGGGATATGACATCGTGGGAATCCGGTGGGATTCCACGCATGCGGATAATCTGGTGGTCTTTGAAAAGAATCTGATTGATTGAGCGAGCGGCGGGGCGGGAGCGGGAAAAATCCGGGCGTATGGCTGGAATAGATGCTTTGCGCTATTGGGAAATGATGGATACAGGCAAGAGACGCCGGTGCGGGAATAACTCTGCCCCGCGAAGCTCAGTCGTTTTCGTCATCGGAAATCGCAGTCAGTGCATTGTCTGAGATGGGGCTACCCGAAACCCCCGCTTTCCCCTGCACCGCGTCGTAAGCATTTTCTCCTAGCACTTTCGCCGACAGCGCCGGATCAGCCGCCGGCCATCTCGTTTGATTGACGTTGGCGCACAGGGCATCGGACCACGCCCAGGTCCAGAGGCATCCGATCATGAAGATGATCCCCAGCGGATATGCGGCCTCTCGAACTGCGTCGCCTGCTTGCATTACAATATCCTTGCTCCTCTTTGAGATCGTCTGAACCCATCCTTCACTCAAGGTAAGAAAACACGGTGCCACCTGAAGAATTCAAAGCCTGGTTGAAGCAGCCTGCGACAGGGCGGGCGGTGCTGGTTATGGGCGTTTTGAATGTGACGCCCGATAGTTTCAGCGATGGCGGACGATTCGCGACCTTAGACGCGGCGGTTGGGCGGGCACGCCAAATTGCCGCTGTCGGCGGCAGCCTGATCGATATCGGTGGTGAATCCACTCGCCCCGGTTCGGCGCCGGTTCCGGCGGAGGAACAGATTCGGCGGGTTGTTCCGGTGATCCGGGCGATTCGCTCGGAACTGCCGATCACGATTTCGATCGATACCACGCGGTCAGCCGTTGCGGCGGCAGCGATGGATGCGGGGGCGAATCTGGTGAATGATATCTCCGGCGGGCGCGATGATCCGGAGATGCTTCCGCTTGTCGCCCGGCGCGGGACGCCGGTAATCCTGATGCACATGCAGGGGACGCCCGCGACGATGCAGGTGAGCCCTGCTTATCAGGACGTAGTCGGTGAAATAAAGACATTTCTTCGCGATCGGCTCAATTCGGCCCAAACCGCGGGCATCGATCCTGCCGATGTTCTACTGGACCCCGGCATCGGTTTTGGCAAGTCGATGGACCACAACCTGCAATTGCTTCGCCGATTGAATGAGCTGACGGAAATTGGCCGCCCCTTGGTGCTCGGGACCAGCCGCAAGGGATTCATCGGGAAGATCACCGGTGAGACCGACCCCGCAGACCGCATTATGGGAACCGGCGCGACCGTCGCATGGACCGTCGCAAACGGAGCGGCGATCGTGCGTGTCCATGATGTTGAACCGATCATCCGCGTCGTTCGGATGATTGAGGCGATTCGATCGGCGTAATTGCATTTTGCCCAAATGGTCTCGCCGGATGCAGAAGCGCTGAAGTTGCCCGAATCACTGAATGTGCGGATAGCCGATGGATCAGCGAGGGGCTATAGTTGAACCACAAGTTTGAGTCGTGAGCGACTCAGTTTCAAATCGAGTGACGGCGCGGGAATGAATACGTTTCCCAATATCAGCAACTTCTTTCGAGCGCTCGAGAGCTATTCGCGGTGGCAGGTTGCCATCGAGCTGCTGGTCATCGGGCTGGTCGTTCATTACGTTGTGGAATTCCTCCGCGGAACGCGCGGCGCCCGCATGTTGCGCGGGATCGCGCTCGTGCTCATCACGCTGTATCTGCTCGTCCGATTATTGGCGACCTATTTCCACCTGGACCGGCTGGATTTCCTTTATTCATTGTTCCTGCGGTTTGCGTTTATCGCGGTGATCGTCGTGTTCCAGCCGGAGCTTCGCCGGGCCCTGTTGCGGCTGGGTGAGACGCGGTTGTTTCGAGTCTGGTCCAATCAGCTTCAGGATGAAATCAATGAGTTGGTGGAAGCGGCGATGTATCTTTCACGCCGCAAGATTGGGGCCTTGATCGCAATTGAGCGAGAAGTGGGGCTCGGCGGGATCGCCGAGAACGGGACGCGCATCAATGCCGACCTCACGGCGCCGCTGCTCAATACGATCTTCTGGCCGAACTCGCCTTTGCATGACCTGGGAGTCGTGGTAAGCCAGGGGCGGCGTGATGTATGCGGGCGTGCAGTTCCCGCTGGCTGAGAGCGGTGAACTGGAAAAAGAACTGGGCAGCCGGCACCGGGCGGCGGTAGGGATGAGCCAGGAAAGCGACGCAGTGGTATTGGTCGTATCTGAGGAAACCGGCGATGTAAGCATCGCCGAGCGCGGTCAGTTGATCCGCAAGCTCACCCCCGAAGGCCTTCGCGGTCTTCTCACCGAATTGCTCGGCGGTGGTGACAGGGCGGTTATAAAAAAAAAGGCGGCGTGAGTGAAGAATAAGCGCAGATCGCTGAGCGCCGAGCGCAGATCGAAAACGGAGACTCTTGTTTCTTCGATCTGCGCTCTCGCTCTGCGCTCTGCGCTCTGCGATTGAACTGCTATGGCTGATTCAGTAAAAGATTCCGGCACCCCTTCTGTCGCACCCCGGCGAACGATCTTTGAATCGTGGCGGCGGGCGATCATGGAACGTGCGTGGTGGAAGTCTTCATTTACCCGGGAAAAGCTTATTGACGCGGCGAAGGAACTCGCCTGGGTCGGCCCGCTCACGGTGTTGATCTGGGTTTACGCCGAGCGCGAGCAGGTGATTACTCAGCAGGCGAATGATGTGCTGGTTGAGGTGGTGACGAGCGATCACAATCGATTTGTGAAGCCGTCGGAAGCGGGCACGCCGCACGTGCAGATCAAGTTGCAGGGGCCACAGGCGACGCTGGATCGCGTGCGCCAGCAGCTTGCCGCCGGCATTCCGCGCGGGGTGGAAATTGATATCGGTCATGCGCTGGGCAAAGGGCAGGGACAACAGATTAACATTAAGGAATGGATTCAGAATCAACCGCTGTTTAAAGAGAACGGCGTGTCGGTTCTGGACACGAATCCCCCGGAAATTGCCGTGGATGTGGATGAGATCACCGAGCGCGAGCTGGATGTCGAAATCCCGCCGGGGATTACCAATCTCACATCCGCCACCGCATTTGACCCCCGGCGGGTGCGCGTCCGCGGCCCCGACGGCGAACTTCAGCATCTGGCGAGCAACAAGCAGCTTAAAGTGTGGGCGGATATCCGGCCGGAGGCGATCGATCAGCCGGGGCAGCATCCGCTTCCTTCGGTATCGCTGGTCCTCCCGGTCGCCGATGAGAACATCTCCATCATCCCGCGCACTGTTCGCGCCGTGCTGGATGTGCGGGCGGCTGACGTTCCTTATCAGATTGAAGCGGTCCCCATCAATATCTCCATGCCCGCGCCGGCGCTTCAGGCATATACCGTGACGCTGACCAACGGCAACTCGATGCCCAACGTCAACGTCACCGGCCCGCAGCAGCAGATTGACCAACTCAAATCAGGCAAATTCCTGGCCAAGGCGATTCTGGAAGTGTCGAGTGATGACTACAACCATGAAGAACCGCGGCGATTGCAATATCAGCTTCCCGACGGTGTGAAAGTTTCTCCGGCTGATGCGGCTAAGACCGTGGAATTCAAACTGGTCAAACGTGACACCTCGGCAGGTTGAATTCTGTGGCCGGGCCGCCGCTTAATCTTTTACGATCTTGCGGAATCGCTCAAAGCTCGCGTCCCACTTGGCCGTATTGCGCGGTTCATACGTTTTTACTTCAAAACTGTTGCGGACGATCGATCTCGCTTCATCCAGCGATTTCACCGCGCCAACTGCCATCGCCTGCACGAGGATATTTCCGATAGCGGTCGCCTCGACAGGCCCGGCCACGACGCGGCGGCCGCAGGCGTCGGCGGTCATCTGGTTCAGCAATTCGTTCTGCGTTCCGCCGCCGACGATGTGGATGGTGTCGATCGATCGGCCAAGGATATCTTCCAGCCCTTCGAGCGTTTTGCGATAGGTCAGGGCCAGGCTTTCCAGGCAGCAGCGGACATATTCGCCATGGGTGCCCGGTGGTTTCTGGCGGGATTGGCTGCAGAAAGCGTCGATCTTGGGGACCATGTTGCCCGGCGACAGAAATGGCTGATGATCCGGATCAATCAGCACATTGGAAGGGGATTCTTCCGCCATTTTGGTCAGCTCGGCATAAGTGTGTTCGCCGCCTTCTTTGATCCAATGGCGCCGGCATTCCTGCACCAGCCAGAGGCCCATGATGTTGCGCAGGAAGCGCGTTGTTCCGCCCACGCCGCCTTCATTGGTGTAGTTGTATTTAAGAGATTTGTCATTAATAATCGGCTCGGCAAGCTCAACCCCCATCAGCGACCAGGTTCCTGAACTGATGTAGCACCAGGAATTCCCTTCGCCCGCCATTGCCGGCACGGCGGCGACGGCGCTGGCGGTGTCGTGAGATGCCGGTGCGATGACCGGCACGACCGCGGAGCCGCACTCCGCCGCCACATCCGCGCGCAGAGTGCCGACGACGCTGCCGCTGGGAATGACTTCCGGGAGGATCCGCGTCGGCAGCCCAAGTGATTCGATCAGCGATTTTGCCCATGCCTTCTTCCGCATGTCATACATCTGGCTGGTTGAAACAAATGAAAACTCCGCCTTCCGCACCCCCGTGAATAGATAGTTGAACAGATCGGGCATGAACAGCAGCGTCTCGGCCGATTCCAGCAGGTGCGGGCTGCTTTTCTTCAGCGCATAGAGTTGAAAGAGCGTGTTGAACTGCATGAACTGCGTTCCGGTCTGATCGAAAACCTGGCGGCGGCCGACCTTCGCGAAGACTTCTTCCATCACGCCGTCGGTGCGAGAGTCGCGATACATGACTGGATTACCCAGGACCTGGTCGTCCTTGTTGATCAGGCCGAAATCGACGCCCCAGGTATCGACACCAATGCCGTCGAGCGTCTTTGCGTTGCTGTCCGCCGCTCCATATCCGCTTGCGGCTGTTCGTCGCAGCCCCTCCTTCAGGTGTTCCCACTGTCCCAGAAGGTTCCAGCACAAATGCCCGCTCATCCTGCCATTGGGATTGGGGAACCGGTGTTTCTCTTCGAGCGTAAGCTTGCCATTATCTAAAATGCCCAGCAGTGCGCGGCCGCTTTCAGCGCCAAGATCAAATGCCAGAAAATGCTTTGCCATTTCGAGAGGTCTCCTTAGCCGATTAGGACCGTCATGTTACCCGCCGATCGGCGGCTAACGAAAGCAGATAGGATGTTTGCCGAAGGCCGAAACGTGCTATAGCATCGAACAGCAATGCCCCGAACGCGAATCAAATTTTGTGGAATGATGCGGCCCCAGGATGCCGCTGCCGCGGCGCGGCTTGGGGTTGATGCGATTGGGATGGTGTTTTATTCGCCCGCCCCGCGCTGCGTGACGATGGATCAGGCGAAGGAAATCATGCAGGCGCTTCCGCCGTTTGTCACGCCGGTGGGTTTATTTGTAGATAGCGGTGAAGATGAGATTCGCGAAACGGCCGGCCGCCTTGGCCTGCGGCATGTTCAATTGCACGGCCACGAATCTCCTGAGCTGGTCGCCAGCCTCAAAGATATGCGGATCATTAAGGTGATCAAAGTGGATGAACTTAGGCTCATCGAAACACTCTCGGCATGGCGGCGTGCAATCGAACAACTCAAACTATCAAACCTCGCCGGTCTTCTCCTGGAAACCGCTGGAACCTCCGCGCCCGGGGGCACAGGAGTCGAAAACAATTGGAGCGCCATCGCCGCGGCGCAGGCGGCCGGCGCCTTCGCCGGGCTGCCCCCCTTGATCGCCGCAGGTGGGCTGAATCCCGACAACGTCGCACCGGTTGTTCAACGATTGCATCCCTGGGCCGTCGATGTCAGCAGCGGCGTTGAATCATCGCGCGGCATCAAATCCGAAGAAAAAATGGCCGCTTTCATCAAGGCCGTCAGCGCCTGACCGGGCCTTTTCCCAAATCCAAAATCCCCAACCTAAAATCCAAGATCGCTTTACCTTCCTTCCACGGTCACGCTCATCGGCTTGCCATCCAGCCGCAGGAATGATGGAACGATCAGCAGAACCTGTTCGAGGCGCTCCGATTGATCATTGGCAAAAAGAAACCGCCCGCCGATGCTCGTCTCCCGATTCGCATCCCGGCTCGGCGAAAGCACCAGAAAACTGTCATCGGAAACATCCGCCCGCAGTTGCATATCGTAAACCCGTGTCACCTCGGTGAAAGGCGATTCGTAATCCTTATTCAGCGGCGTGAACTCCAGCCGGCGGCGCTCTGCGCGAATCGTCGGGCAAATCGCCAGTCGCACAAATCCGGGCCTGTTCGGCGCAGGCTGAAACGAAATGCTCATCCCATTCATGCACGATTCAAAGGTGCGCCCTGAAGATGATTTGACGGATCAAAATAAAACACATCTTCGCGATCGATCGGCTTGTCGATTTCAATCGCCGCCGCCTCCGCTTGAATGCCGTTAATCGTCTGCTTGCGCAGCCGGCCTGGCTGGCGATCCATGAATTCCTTGAAGTATGGCCAGTCGTGCGCGAGGCGATCCCGCTCCGCAATCCGTTTTTATAAAGCAAATCCGCTGTCGCCGCGCCGGAGCCCAGGGCATTTTCGTCCACGCGTTTCCAAAGCTCATCATTACCGCTGACCGCGCCAAGAGGCAGATCGAGCTGATAGATATCCAGCCGCACGAGGACAGGAAGCTGCTGCTGAGCATCATGCGGATCGAACGGCATCTGAGAATGCGCCGTGACGGTGAATTGCATCGTCGTCGGATGGATTGCTGCAGGTTTGGCGGGTTTTGGCGCGGAGCAGGCCGAAAGGATTAACGCGCTGATAAAGACAGATCCGAAGCCCGTCAGAAGCTTGAACGACCATCCATCTCGGCTTTGCATTGGATGTGCTCCTGGGAATCCCACACAAACGAACATGCTCATGTCATGGCGTCAAATTTTGAAAAACAGCTCCGGCCCGACGCCAAAATGCTTGCAGAGAATTCGGATATGTGTCTTACTGAGTTCCCGGTCGCCTCGCACGATGGCCGGGCCGAGCGTTCGTTCGCCCAGCAGCCGACCAAGGTCCGACGCCGACATGCCGTGGCCCTGCATCAGATACTTCAGCACTTCCAGCGGCTCTATGTCGTCGGTGTCATCTTCATCCGCCCCTTCATAATCTTCGACCAGGAGAATGAGCGTCGCGAGATAATCTTCCTGATCCCTGGTCCGCTTGTCGAGGACGGCCAGGCGGTCCATTAATTCCCGCGCATTGTTCAAGTCAATTTTGTCATTGATGGGCCGGAGCGGATGCAGCGCATTCAAGTCGCTGAAAGTTCGGGGAAGATTTGCTGGCAGGCTTGAGGCTTTGGATTTCATAGCTCGTCCTTCCAGTTGTTCAGATCATATTCTTTATGGTCGAAAATCCGAAGTACGAATACCCGGGGATGATCGTAATGAATTGCCGCAATCATCCGGTATTTATTATTGCGAATGTCAAACACCGCTATTGTTTTGCCGCTGGCAACTTTTACGAAGTCCACTCGGGCGCCGAAAGCCTGTTTCACATCTGCCGGGCTTTTCCACGCAGCCCTGCGGGTGATTCGCCGCCAGATTTTCAGTTCACCTTCCGCATCTCGATGCGTTTTCCAGAACGCTTTGAGCCGGGATGGACTGATAATTCTCACTGGATGTATACAATTTATATACGATGGCGGTTATTGTCAAATCAGATCGCATCACAGCGCCGCGATCGTCTCAATCAAAAGATCCAACCCCCGATCCCAATCTTCTTTCGTAATATTGATCGGCGGCGCAAGGCGGATCACGGTCTTGGCCGTCAGGTTGATGATGAGTCCTTTGGCCAGCGCCTGGTCGATCAGGTGATCCGGTGGTGCTTTCAGGTCTACACCGATCATCAATCCCTTGCCGCGGATCGCTGCGATTTTGGCGGCGATGCGTTTTTCGTTCTTCAGCCGCGCCATCCCATATTCGCCCAGCGAGGCGGCGTGATCCGTCAATCCTTCCTTCTCAATAACATCAAAGATTGTCTTCGCCACGGCCATGCAGATGGGATTTCCACCGAGGGTGCATCCGTGTTTGCCGGGCACGAGCAGGCTGGCGATCTCCGGCCTGGCAAACATCACTCCAACCGGCAGTCCGCCGCCGACGGCTTTGCCCAGGGTCATGATATCCGGCGTGATGACCTTTCCTGCAGCATCTTTAAGATGCTGATGCCCGAACCATTTTCCGGTGCGTCCGCCGCCTGTCCAGACTTCATCGTAGATCAGGACAACGCCGCGCTCATCGCACAGCCGCCGAAGCTCGACGATGTAATCCATCGGCGCGGGATGCATCCCGCCTTCTCCCTGGATCGGTTCGACCATGACGGCGGCCGTCTCGGAATCCACCGCCGCCGACAGCCCTTCCATATCGCCAAGATCAACATGCGTGAAGCCGGGAACCGGCGGTTCAAACCCCACGCGCACGGCTGGATTGCCCGTCGCGTTGATCATCGCCAATGATCGCCCGTGGAATGAACGGTTCATCGCAACCGTCTTCCAGCGTTTCGGAGAATATTGCTGCCCTTTGAGCCGCGCAAGTTTCACGGCGGCCTCATTCGCCTCCAGCCCGCTATGACAGAAAAATGCCTGGCCGGTGAATGCCGTCTGATTCAGCCGATCGGCAAATTCAATCTGCGGTGTCGTGTAAAACGTGTTGCCCACATGCCAGAGCTGCGATGCCTGTTCATTCGCCGCGGCGATCAGCGCCGGATGACAATGCCCCAAAACCGCCGCTCCAAAACCGGCGAAGAGATCGAGATACTTTTTCCCATCCGAGTCCCAGAGAAAAGACCCTTGGCCACGGGCCATGACGATCGGCTTGCGATCGTAATTCCCAATAAGCACCTGCTTGCCATGTGCGATGGTGTCGATGGTATCAGACATCAGATCCTTTGTTTCTGGAGCACGAAGATAGCAGAAATCTTTGGAGGGATAAAAGCGACCGCATTCTTGCTGGCTTACATGCCGCCGCCACCTTGCCAGGAATCCCGCGGCGAAGTTTTTCGTCTTATCATAGAGGTTCTCGGCAGTTCAAAATGCCATGAATTGTGCGACGAATTATGCGACGCTGACGTTCCCGCGCTGCCGGTCCTCACACGGACATACTCCTGCGATAGAGCTACTTTTTCGGTCGGCTATAGCTGTAGAGACCGCTCTCCTCCCGAGTCTGGTCATTATTCGAAACCGCCTTGCCCGGCCGCATGGTTCCGTCGGCGGATAACACCATGGGTCGCAACATTCCATTCGGTTCCGGCTCTGGGAATGTGCTGGATATCGACGGAACGACAATCAATCCCGATTCCATCTTGCCATCCTCTTGCAGGATAATGTCGACATTCCCCCCATCCTGGGACAGCCGTAACGGGTGTATTGCAAGGATCGACGCGCCCCAGAACTTCCTGGGAATATCGATCCCGTTCCAATACTTGGGCGGCGTCATTCGTACATCGCGCTGCGCCTGCTCCGTCTCGTCCACAATCGCCGTCGCCTGGGTCGAACTCATCACCTCCGTTGGCCGCATGAGCGGCGGGGCCGTCTGACAACCAGCCAAAAACCGCGTCATGAATGTGAATGCCACTAAGGTCAAGGCATACGGTTTAGAGCAAAGCCCACGCATCATCTTGTTCACTCCCGTACAAGCCCCCTCCGCCTGAAGAACGCGGCAAACATAATAACCCGCTGCCGCTGATCGCAGTAGATTGTTATGCTTCCCCCCATGATACCCGCCACCGATCGTTTGCGCTGGGGCATCCTTGGAACCGGCAACATTGCCGGCCAATTCGCGACAGGCGTGGCCGCTTCGCAGCGCGGCGTGATGACCGCCGTCGCATCGCGCCAGCTTTCCTCCGCAATCCCTTTCGCCAGGATCCATGCCATCGCGGCCGCATACGGCACATATGACGAACTTCTAAACGATCCTGCCATTAACGCCGTCTACATATCCCTGCCGAACTCCATGCACTTTGAATGGACAATCAAAGCCCTCCGCGCCGGCAAGCATGTGCTCTGCGAAAAGCCGATCGCCGTCACCGTGGCCGAGGCCGAAGAAATGTTCGATGTCTCCCGCCGCCAGGGCCGCGCGTTGGTTGAGGCGTTCATGTACCGAAGCCACCCGCAGACGCTCGCGGTGATGCAGGCTGTTCGCTCCGGCGTGATCGGCGAATTGAAACTCATCCGCACGAGCTTCTGCTTCCGCACGACCAGGATCGCCGGAAACATCCGCTTCGATCCGCAACTTGCCGGCGGTGGGTTGATGGATGTCGGTTGCTACTGCATCAACTTCTCCCGCTGCTTCGCAGGCGATGAGCCCACTTCCGTCTCCGTCAGCGCCCGTCTTCACACAAGCGGTGTTGATGATCTGGCCGTCGGCACGATGACCTTCCCCAACGGAATCCTCGCCAGTTTCACCTGCGGCATGACGACGCAGGCCGACAACACCGCCTGCCTCTGCGGCGACGAAGGCTTCATCGAAATACCCGTCCCCTGGAAACCGCCCCGCGATGCCGCCAGCTTCATAATCGCCCGGGGCACACCGCCCAAAATGGATGGCATCGCGAAAGCGCCGGCTGCCCCCCAACCTCCGCCACGCGAGCTTGTGCGCGTGCCGGTTCACGGCGAGCTCTATGGAATCGAAGCCGACGATTTCGCGGCCGTCGTGCTGGACAACCTTCCGCCGCGTATTTCTCGGCAAGACAGCATCGGGAACATGCGGGTGTTGGAAGAGATGAGACGACAGGTGCAGGTGTCGCGAATTTAATTCGCATCCAGTGCGACAGAAACTCACGCCCGCCTCAGCGCAGAAAAAAAGCCGACGGGGCGAGAAGGGTCTGGGGGGGGAAGACCGGGTTCTCGGGGATCCCGTCGACTAGGACCATAGTTTATGACATTCCCGCCGTTCGTCAAATCCTTCAGGCAAAAAATTTTGGCCTCGGGAAATTGGCCCCGGCATCCCATCCTCAAACCGCCCAAATAAAATCATGGCCGGATATGCCCGGACCCCGTCACGATCCATTTATACGTCGTCAGATCATTCGCCCCCATCGGGCCGCGGGCGTGCAGCTTATCTGTGCTGATCCCCAATTCCGCACCCAGCCCATATTCGCCCCCGTCCGCGAACCGCGTGCTGGCATTCACCATGACCGAGCCGCTGTCCACGTCCCTTGTAAATTCATCAATCGCCCTCGTATCCGCGCTCAAAATTGCATCCGTATGGTGGCTTCCATATTCATTAATATGTGCAATCGCATCGCCCAACGTATCAACCACTTTAATTGCGATCGTGAAGCTCAGATATTCCGCATGCCAGTCTTCCTCCGTCGCCGGCTTGGCGGCTGGATAAAGCCCACACGTCATCGCATCACCGCGAATTTCCACCCCTTTGCCCGCCAAGTCGGCGCATACCTTTGCAAGCAATTGCTCGGCGGCCACTCGATGAAATAGAATCTTCTCCGCCGCGTTGCAAACGGCGCCGCCGGGATAACCCGTCTTGGCATTCAGGCAGACATCCCGAACCTCCTGCTCCATCCCCACCGCGCCGGCGTCGACGTACACGTGGCAGTTGCCCGTGTAATGCTTCAGCACGGGAATGGTGGAATCTGCAACAATTGCCCGGATCAGACTTTCCCCGCCGCGCAGGATCACCAGGTCAATATATTTATCCAGCTTCAGCAGCGGGGGAACCAGCGCCCGATCGGTCGATTCGATCAACTGCACTGCCGCCGGATCGATCCCCGATCCTTCCAGCGACTCGGCGATCACCGCCCCGATCGCCCGATTGGAATAAAGCGATTCCTTCCCACCTCGCAAAATAACCGCGTTTCCGGATTTAATGCACAGCGCCGCCGCATCGCTGGTCACGTTCGGCCGCGACTCATAAAAAAACAACACCACCCCCAGCGGCACGCGCACCTTCTGAATCCGCAGCCCGTTCGGCCGAACATATCCTTCAATGATCGACCCCACCGGGTCCGTCTGCCCCGCAATCTGCTCGACACTGGACGCGATCGATTCAATTTTCTTTTCGCTTAGCTTAAGCCGCTCAATCAGCGGCTGCGCAAGCTCCGCCTTCTTCGCGTTTTCAATATCCGTCGCATTCGCCTCCAGAATCTTCTGCCGATCTCTCCGAAGCGCGGCGGCCATCTGCGTCAGCGCCTCAATCTTGATCGCCCCGCGCAATCCCCCCAACTGCCGCGACGCCCGCCGCGCCGCCACACCGATCTGCTCAACATAGCTCGTCCAGTCAGTCATAGGCCCAAATTGTAGCAGACCCCGAACCCATCAGCACGGCGGCCCCTTCCTTCCATTCCATTCCCCACCGGCCTTGAAACTTAAACCTGACATCCCCGTTTCTGCCACACTGGCAGCCGTATTCGCGGCCCCGCCTGCTTTGGCAGGAATGCTCTGAAAAGGAGCATGCCTTCCCAAACCATCGATACCCCATAAGACGATTATAATAAAGGATTTACACCCCGAATGTCCCCATCCATTTCTCACCTGTTCCGGGCACGCCCGTTGTTATTGCATAACCAGTGGAAGGACCGAGGTGCCTATGCTCCCAAACGAAAACGCACATCGGTTAACCGTCCTGGTGGCAGACGAGCATGAAGCCTGGACTCAGGTCATTCGCGGGCTTTTGGCCCCTCAGGGTGTCCAGACCGTCGCCGCCCGCACCGGCCGCGAGGCGCTTCGTCTGATTGAGTCCGGCCAGATTCATGTGGCTGTGCTCGACCAGCAGATGCCGCAGCTTGGTGGAATGCAGGTGATCAAGCGGATGCGGGAATTTCCCAGCCCGCCACCGGCGATTTTGCTCGCCGATCACCTGACCAACCACCTGCTGCACGAAGCGCTGGGGATGAAAGTCTTCAGCGTCTTAAGCAAGCCGGTTGATTTCAACCTGCTGCTCGACTCCCTCGCCAGAGTCATGCGGCGGCACTACGAAAGCCGCTGGCCCAACGAAGGTTAAAAAAACTGTCCGTGGCCCGCTGTCAGTTGTCCGTCGCTGACACGAAAGCCACGAATAGTGTGATCAGTGTAATAACAACGGACAGTGAACAACGGACTACTGACAATTTTAAGGAGTAATGGCAATGGCCAAACTGCGACCTCTCGGTGACAAGATCCTCGTCAAACGCGTCGAGGCTGAATCCAAAACCAAATCCGGCATCGTCCTCCCCGACAGCGCCAAGGAAAAGCCCAAGCGCGGCAAAATCCTCGCCATCGGAGACGGCAAACGCCTCGAAAATGGCGAAAAAGCCCCCTTCAGCGTGAAGAAGGGCGACGAAGTCATCTTCACCTCATATGCCGGAACCGAGATCAAAATCGACGGCGAAGAAATCATTATCATGAGCGAAGACGATGTCCTCGCCGTCGTTGAGTAATGCATCAGCGCAGAACGATTGAGCGCGGAACCAATACAAGGCGTTTGCCTTTTCTTCGCTTATTCGTTCTGCGTTACATCAATAAACAAATAACCTTTGGAGTCCAATCATGGCTGCTAAGCGAATCGCATTTGACCAGGAAGCTCGCGAGAGCATTCTGCGTGGCGTGAAAAAACTCGCCCGCGCTGTCAAGGTCACCCTTGGCCCTTCCGGCCGCAACGTTGTCCTCGAGAAATCCTTCGGCTCACCGACTGTCACTAAAGACGGTGTCACCGTCGCCAAGGAAATCGAACTCGAAGATTCTTACGAAAATATGGCGCACAGATGGTGAAAGAGGTCGCCAGCCGCACCTCCACCGTCGCCGGCGACGGCACCACCACCGCCACCGTCTACGCCGAGGCCATCTTCTCTGAAGGCCTCAAGAACGTAGGCTCCGGCGCCAACGCCACCCAGATCCAGCGCGGCATTCAATTGGCCGTCGATGCCATCATCGGCGAGCTGAAGAAGATGTCGAAGAAGATCGAAAACTCCAGGGAAGTCGCCCAGGTCGGCACCTCCTCCGCCAACCAGGACGAGCAGATCGGCAAGATGATCGCCGACGCCATGGACAAGGTCGGCAAGGACGGCGTCATCACCGTGGAAGAAGGCAAGAGCCTCGACACCACCGTCGAGCTTGTCGAAGGCATGCAGTTCGACAAAGGTTATCTCTCCCCGCATTTCATCACCGATCCTGGCACGCAGGAAGCTGTGCTGGACGATGCATACATTCTCATCTACGAAAAGAAGATTTCGTCCGCCCGCGATCTGGTGCCCGTGCTCAGCAAGGCCGCCGAATCGGGCAAGCCGTGCCTCATCATCGCCGAAGATATTGAAGGCGAAGCGCTCGCCACGCTGGTGGTGAATAAGCTGCGCGGCACCCTGAAGGTCGCCGCCGTCAAGGCGCCGGGCTTTGGTGATCGCCGCAAGGCCATGCTGGAAGACGTCGCAGTCGTCACCGGCGGCACCGCCATCTTCGAAGAGCTTGGCATCAAGCTTGAAAACGTCGAGCTCAATCAGCTCGGCCGGGCCAAGAAGATCCGCATCGACAAGGATAACACGACGATCATCGAAGGCGCCGGCGACGAAAAGGCCATCAAGGCCCGCATCACCGCGCTCAAGACCGAGATCGACAACACCACCAGCGATTACGACCGCGAAAAGCTCCAGGAACGCCTCGCCAAGCTCGCCGGCGGCGTCGCCCAGATCAACGTCGGCGCCGCGACCGAAGTGGCGATGAAGGAAAAGAAGGCAAGAGTTGAAGACGCCCTCCATGCCTGCCGCGCTGCGGTTGAAGAAGGCATCCTCCCCGGCGGCGGAGTCGCCGTCATTCGCGCGGCAGCCAAGGTGCTGGATAATGTGAAGAAGAACGCCAAGAGCGAGGACATGTCGCTCGGCGTGGAAATCGTCCGCCGCGCCATTGAAGCGCCGATTAAGCAAATCGCCGAAAACGCCGGCGTGGACGGATCAGTGATCGCGCAGAAGATCAAGGAATCAAAGGAAACTAACTTCGGCTACAACGCCCTGACGCACGAGTATGGCGACATGCTGAAGATGGGCGTGATTGTTCCGACGAAGGTTGAGCGCACAGCGTTGCAGAACGCCGCCAGCATCGCGAGCTTGCTGCTGACGACGGATGCAATCATCAGCGAGATCAAGGAAGACAAGCCCGAACCCGCCGGCGCCCCCGGCGGCGGTGGAATGGGCGGGATGTACTAAATCCTTTTAACGATGCAGCAGCCGATTGATTAACGTTGATCGGCTGTTTTCTTTGCGCAGGCGAGGGCGGGATGGTACGATCGGTATCAGATTGGCCGGATTGGTGGTCGTGGGAACTCGATTGTTCAAACCCACACCTGGCCAAACGAATGATTGATCGAAGCTTCAACGAAGTTGATCTGCGTGACATGCTGCAGCGCGCTGCCGAATATCGTGTTGATCAAACATCGGGGCGATGGGTTGTCTCGACGACTCATTGCGGCGAGTCGTGGGAAGTCGTTGTCGAACCTCAGGCGGCTGAGAAACTACTGGTTGTCGTGACAGCATTCCCGGTAGGATAAAACAATGAGTAAGCCTTACCTCGAAGTCACATACCGCCAAGGCAAGCCCTTCGCCGCGTATCTTTATCTAGATCGCCGGCCGGGGGACCATGCCGCGACGACCCGCCGCGATGGCGATCTTGTGGTGGATTATGCAAGCGATGGCCGCCCGATCGGCATCGAATTCATGCAGGTTGTGGCGGTCGATCTGTCGGCCGTGAATCGGATATTGGAAGGGGCGCACGAGACGTCGCTTTCCGCGAACGATCTCGCTCCGCTTTCCGCCGCCTGATGATCAGGGGAGATTGCACAACGTAGATAGCGAATATGGCGACATGCTCAAAATGGGCGTGATTGTTCCGACAAAGGCAATTTCCGAAGGAGCAAAGGGATTGCGGCTTACTAAATGACATTCGGGACATAGTTCTTATCGATCATTGAGAGAGGAAAAGGTGGCACCCATCGCGTTTAGGCCAACCAGAATATTTCGCGGCAAATCCTGGATGGATTGGGTTCGCTTCGCCCTCTGCGGCCTTGTGGGCCTAGCCTTAGTCGGTGTTGGCATTGCGGAGATCGGCGGCATCACAGACGCGATGGGGGTGGTCCGGCACGACGCGGTGATTCCATGCCTTGTGACCGCACCGATTGTTCTGGCGCTATCGGCAATGTTCCTGATCAATGCGATCGGGCGGTCGCTGCCGGTGATCGAGTTATATCGCGAAGGAATCGTGTGCCGACTAGTCGGGCGGTCGCACGAGTTTACGCCGACGGGACGAATCGGACTGATGATTCAGGTGCTGTCCGGCGCGGGTTTCGCCAGTTCATCTATCGGATCGAATGGCCGGCCTTCGGCGGGGCGAGGGTCACGGGGATGGCAATGATGTACCATCTTCAACTGTTGGGCCCGAGCGTGAATCAGCACGGCGCGGTTGCGAATAATCTGGTCATTCATCAACACGAACTGGGAGGTTCCATCACGGATATCGCCGACATGATTAACTATTATGCTCAGTCCGGTGAAGAGTGCGGCAAACTCCCCGCATGGCTGCCGGGAGAACAAAAGGGACCCCGCTTTTATCAGTGATCGACATCTTTTTGGTCAATCGATATGCAAAGTTCCGCAATGCAAGCACGTGACGTTCCCCCAAAGCTCTGGCGTAAAGCGGTATATCCGCCGCTCGCCGCGGCGGGGGCGTTTTTCCTGCTGGGGTGGGTGAACTACATCAGCTACGCTGTGTTCCATTTCAACCTGCTGGGCAGTGATCACGCCTTTCACGACGACGCTGCTGAAGGGCAGTGAAATGGGAAAATCAAAACGGAACGGCTTCTGAATTGTTTCAGGCTCCCCGAAATCCGCCTATCGGCGGCGTTCGCGTGGTGTTGCCTGACCCGCCGCCGGCGCTGGGCGAGGCCTCTGCGAGTCGCTCAAGCGTGCCTGCCGCCGCCCCCAGCCCCGCCCGCGTCCCGCCGCCCCCGGCGCTCGGTGCCGGCGGGACCGTTACGGTCACCCCGCCTTCGCCTGTTGCATCACCAACCGCAATCCCTGCGCGACCATCTGCGATCGCTTGAGCTTGTGCCGCTTGGCGAACGTGTCGGCGTCCTTCAGCAGCCCGCGTTCAATGCTGACGGGCACGATCTTGGCCCCTTTGCCCACCCGCGGCCGGCCCATCTTTGCCTTGCGTGCCGCCCGGCGATGCAGCGCCTTGTCCGCCGCCGTCAGCGGTTTGCCGGGGATCAGGTCCTCGCGATCGAACTTCGCCACCTCCGCGTCGCGCTGCGCCGGCGTCAGCGCCATGAATCGCTCATAGGCGCCGCCGCGACGCAGGTGAAGATCATCCGCTTGTTTCGCTTTGCTCATCGTCGTCTCTTGCGGAGCTTCCGCTTCTCGTCGTCCGTCAGGTCGCGGGCATGGATCACGTAAACGACGCCCGCGGGACTGAAGATATAAACTACTTGGACATATCGGCCGACCATCGTCTGGCCGCGTGCCATATATTTGCCGTCACCGACGTATTTCGGATAACCGGCCGCCGGGTGCTCGACGACGAACTCCACTTCCGCTGGTTCCGCGTCATGCTGCGCAATATGATCGAGGTTCCAGTCGTTCCAACGGAATTCGTATTGCACCGGACTTAATTATACAAAGATGTGCTGGAGCGGGCAAGGGAAATGACTAAAAGGGCCCGTAGGCCGCAGGGTAACCGCATTCTCCTGTAAGTCCTGAAAAGATGCCTGAGCGCCTGACGAGCGATCCTGGTTTTCAAATCGCCAATGCAGATCGCCCACATGGACCGGCGGAGAATGCGGTTGCCCTGCCGTAGGCCGTAGCTCTTAACCAATGCGGCGGGAATTGTCGAACCACGTATGTGCGTTTTTCTGAGGACTGCCGATGACTAACCTCCCGCCGCAAATCCCGATCCCCTATGCCACGCCCGCGCCCAAGTTCTACCGCCCCAAGCTGCGTCCGGGCTTCGTGACGGCGGTGGCGATCATCGCAATCATTCTGGGAGGTTTGGGCCTGCTTGGTGTTTTCAGGGGACTTCTTCGTGCGTTGGGCGGGATTTCCATGACACCGATCGAACAAGCCTACGAACAAAATGGCTTGATGTATGCGTGGTCGCTGTTCACCAAAATCTCAGGCTTTGTCCTGTGTCTGATTCTGCTGATCGGCGGAATCCAGTCGATGTCGCTCAAGCCACGTGGCCGAAAGCTGTTGCTGTTTTACGCCTTGTATCACATCGCCGTGACGATTCCCGCCTTTCTCTTCAACATCCTGTACATCCGGCCGATGGTGCAGAAGTGGCAAATGGCACAGAAGATTCCATTCCCTTTTAACCCTATGGCGATGCAAATGATCCTGTTTTTCACCATGGTGATTTCGCTGGGCATCAACTTCTTTATCTTATATGTCATGACGCGCCCGCACGTGAAGGACGCATTTGCCAAGAGGGGCTGCGGCTTGGCTTGAAGCTGCGATGCAGCAGATGGCGCCTCGTTTACGGTTGGCACCACATACCGGTCCGATTCATTTGCTTTTCCGTCGGAACAGCCCTGTGAGGCCCTTAATCATCTCGCGGCGGCGTTTCTTTTGGCGGTAGCGGCGTTGGGCGCGGCCGGGGGGATAGGGGAGGGATTCGGGTGGGATGGGTGTTGGCGGGGGGACGGGGGCAAAGATGGGGCCGGTGAGCATGGGACTGCGCGGCGTGGGGTAGGGCTGGGTGCCGTCGTGGAGGGCTTTGCGGAGGAAGGTGGGACAGCAGCCGAACTGGGCGCGACAATGGACGAAGAACTGTGCGTCGCTACAGAAGCCGGTCATGGCCGCGATGACGGCGATGGGGTAGTCGGTGCGGGCGAGCATATGGACGGCGCGGTCGAGGCGGGCGAGATAGATTTCCTTCATGGGTGTGTGGTGCAGGAATCGCTTGCAGTATTTGTCGAGCGTGCCGCGGCAGATGCCGACAGCGGCAGCGACCTCGGTGGGGGTGAAGGGGTGGTGCGGTTCGGCGGTCATCTTCCGACGGATGTAATCGAGGGCGCGGATTAATACCGCGGGAAATGCGGGGGCGGCGGGGGCGTGATAGACGACCTGGCCGGTGATGAAGGCGCTGAGCAGCATAGTCAGGGCAGGGCGGATGATGAGCGGGTTACGCGATTTGGCATGGGTGAGCAGATAGCAGAGGAGCGGGCGGCAGATGTCGGCGTCGGGCAGGGAGCGAAGAGAGGGCCAGTGGCTGTGTGTCCGCCACGTGCGCGGGTAGCGGTCGATCTGGAATTGAACGGTGACGGCACGGACGTGATGTTGGCCGGTGGCGAAGACGCAGCGCTTGCCGGGGGTGAGCAGGGCGAGCTGATTGGGGGCAGCAGTGTGATCGGCGAAAATTTCGATGGCGCCGTCGATGGGCCAGATGAACTCGAAGGCGTTGAGCTGGCCGCGGAAGGCGTAGGTGGCGGGCGGGTAGGAGACGAGCTGGATGGCGATGCGTTTGGCGATACGAACCTGGTTATTGGCGGGAAATGCGTGGGGCGGAGGTTCTGAGGAGAAGTCGGGGAGGGAGGTGGAAATGAGGATGGGATAGGAGGCGGCGGGCATTTCTGGGTATCCTAACAAACAACGAACATTGTTGCCAGGGAAATGCGACCGCGACACGAAGGC
This sequence comes from uncultured Phycisphaerales bacterium, assembly GCA_963704405.1. Lineage (GTDB taxonomy): Bacteria > Planctomycetota > Phycisphaerae > Tepidisphaerales > Tepidisphaeraceae > MFD01213-c1. The sequence continues at coordinate 4,274,035 of OY969903.1, read as the reverse complement.
GTAAAGGAAGACGCGAAAGGGGTTGGGAAATTTTGAATGGAAAAAGCCTTTGGGGGGTTAGGTGCGTGTGGGGTGGGGTGTTATAGGAATTCTTCGACCAAGTCATTCCATTCCTGATCGAGAGCGCCGGTATATCGCTCTGCATTGGCGCGGCGGTACCAGTAGGCCGCGTTGGATGTGTCTCCTTCCTTGCGGTGCAGGTATGCGTGAAGGCGATCGTAGGGCGCAGCGCCTTCGTGGGATTGGGCAATAGTGTGGGCGATTTGCCAGTCGCCGCGGGCATCGTGCCATAGGGCTTGAAGCAGGGGGTGGAGGCCGGGTGGGGGGCAGGGTTCGGATAGGGTGGCTTTGAATTGTTCGAGTGTCATGGAAGGGATTTTACAGGTGATGGGCTTAACGGAAATGAGGACGAAAGTTGCCGGGGGCAAGCAGGTCGATAGGATGGGGTACGGCGGATTCATTTAATAAAAGGAGGATGTTTTGGTCAACTATCACCAGATGATGAAGCGGACGATATTAATCGTTTTGGGAATGGTGTTCATGGCTGCAGGGTCCGCAGGGTGTGGGCATTCGGCGATGTACCAGGCAGCCTATCGGAATGATGACCAGACGATCAAAGATCTCACCGGCAGCGGAGTTTCTACGAATTATCTGGAGAACAATCGCACGCCGCTTTACGTTGCAGTTTCCAGGCAGAATTCAAAAGCGGTGCAGGCGCTGCTCGATGGGGGAGCGGATCCGGCAATGCAGAACACCAGGGGCTATAGCGCGCTGATGCTGGCCACCGAGCATGGGTTCACCGAAAATGTTGCGGCCATGCTGGCCAAGCATCCACGACTGGATGGACAGAACCTCAAGGGAGAAACGGCGCTGCATCTGGCGATTGAGAATGGATGCGAGCCTGTTGTGCGTCTGCTCGTTCAGGCGGGCGCCAGAACTGACATCAAAGGCCCGTGGGGCCTCACGCCGATGGATATGGCGGAGCAGAGGGGCATCGGGCCCGTGCTGCGTAATGCGAAGCCGAAGTAAGTCCTGGCTGCATCGCGGCTTTAAAACTGATGCCGGTTGATGGTGAATATCAAAAAGACTTTTGGAGATTCTGATGGGTGCAAAGCCATTTAAGCAGGACACCGGTTCGCGGACCCGCGAACCGGTGGTGAATAGTTATGTGAGTGAAGCATTGGCGAAGCAGGCGGCGAGTCGGCCTCGCAAGACACCGCCGAAGGCGATGCCGGTTACGCCGGTTTTGCCGCGGGTGCCCAAGCCGCATAAGCGGCGGCGGGGGGCTTGAGTCAAGTTCCTTGCTAGACCGGGATAGTTGTCGCCCTTGCATTGGTAAGGCATAATATACCGGTAAGGTGAAGCGTGATTGAAAGGCGGTTTTTAAATGCTGCATTCCACTGTGACGAAAAAGGGCCAAACCACAATCCCCGGCGATATTCGTGACGCGCTGCAGATCAAGCCCGGCGATATGCTCGAGTACCAGCTGGTCGGCGATCATGTCACCATTCGCGTTCATCCTGGCGGCAGATCACTCGGTGGTGCGCTGGCAAGCGGTCGCGGAGCCGGGATGTCGTTCAGCGACATTCGTAAGGCCGCCGCTGCGGCTCTTTCCACCCGTTTGCCGAAGAAACGGGCATCATGATCAGTCGCCGCCTGATCGATACCAATCTCATTATTCGCCATCTCGTTCAGGATCACGAGCGATACTCAAAGGTCGCCGCTCGCCTGTTTGAGTCTTGCGATCGCGGTGAGCTCGCGCTCGTGATTCTTCCGGCCGTCCTGGCGGAATGTGTTTTTGTGCTTGAGTCTTTTTATAAGCATTCCCGCGCCGACATCGCGCGGGTTTTATCGATTCTGCTCAGCAGCCGAGGCATTGAATTGAGCGACCTGGGGGCACATATCGATGCGCTTCACCGCTACGCGAATAGCAAAATTCACTTCGTCGATTGCACGATCGCGGCCATAGCCGCCGCCCAGCGGCTGCCCATCGCGACTTTTGACAATGACTTCAAAAAGTTTTCTGATATCCGCGTTGATGTCACCTAGTCCCGTATTTTCCCTTGAAAACAAAAGAAAGCATGGCGCGCTTACAGTCGCGCCATGCCTTTGCAGGGTAAGGAAGTCTGGAACCGCCGGTTAGTGCGGGGTTGGCGGGGATTTCAGGTCGTGAATGACATTGATGCCCGGGCCGCCGTCGAGGATGTCGAAGGCGGAGTTGCCGGTGAGGGTGTCGTTGCCGGCCCCGCCATGGAGGATGTTCTTGCCCGGACCGGCGAGCAGGATGTCGTCGCCGTCGTTGCCATTGAGCACGTCGTTCCCAAGGCCGCCGTCCAAGACATCATTGCCTGAACCGCCGCTGAGCGTATCATCGCCCGGGCCGCCCAGTATGACATCTCTTTCACCACCGGCGGCGATGAAGTCGTTGCCCTCCAGGCCATAGATCACAACAGGATGCAGCACCTTGGCGCGAGCGAGCGCAACATAGATGGTGTCGTTCTTCGGGCCGCCGGCGACGATCACGTCATGAACGTCGGTGGATTTGAATTGGGCCGGCTTGCCGTTGACAGAAACAAGAATAGTGGAGTTGTCCGGGCTGACGCCAACACTGATCTTGTTGTTCACCGCGGGGTTGCCGCCGATCAGCAGAACGCCTTTATCCAGCATGATGCCTGGCTTCGGCGGCGGTGGCAGAGGAGGCGGGGGCGGAGGCGTCGCAGCGCCCACTGAAAAAAACGTGCGGGATTCAATCGCTTCGAACATCACGCCGGCAGAACAGGGGCGCGAACGACGGGTGGAGCGCGGGTGCATGGTGCGAGTCATGACGATCTCCTTGCCTTGCCCGGATTTTGCCTCGCCGATTCCCCACGGCGGGGTGTTTCACTGATCGCTGCAAGGCCAATCCCATAGGCGTCCATTTAGTGCGTTGCGCCACTGCGACGGTTTCAAGAATTTCATTTCAGGTCTCGCAGCGGAAGATTTATATCCGCTTTAAAGCCGGGATATATTTGCCCCGTGTTGCCCAGCGGCATCCGCCGCAAAACCTGGAAGGGCCGCCCTTCATATGGATGCGCTTGGTTAACTGGGAAAATTGGATTGGACAGGACCCTATTGGATGGGTTAGCATGTGGATTGGTTGGTCAGCTGACAGAACCGATTCGGCAACAGCTTTATATCTGCCCGCAGTCTCTTCTCGATCCTCTCCTACCCTTTGGGCCAAGATGTTGGCCTCTTTCTCAACGATCCGGAAAGTAAAAATTCGGATCCCGGCCCTACTCAATAGGAGAGTATCATGGGCAAGAAGTTATACGTTGGTAACATGAGCTATGACATGGATAGCTCGGGTTTGCAGGATTTGTTCAGCGCGCACGGCACCGTGCAGAGCGCCGAAATCATTTCGGATCGGGAAACCGGCCGCAGCAAGGGTTTCGGATTCGTGGAAATGGGCAGCGACGCTGAAGCCCAGGCCGCAATTTCCGCCTTGAACGGCCAGGAACATGGTGGCCGCGCCCTTACCGTCAATGAAGCCAAGCCGCGCGAAAGCCGTGGTCCTGGTGGTGGCGGTGGTGGTGGTGGCAGCCGCGGTGGTTACGGCGGTGGTGGTGGAGGCGGCGGTGGCCGCGGTGGATATGGTGGCGGAGGCGGCGGTGGTGGTGGCCGCGGCGGTCGCTACTGATTAAAGACCGCAATGCTTCACCGCATTGTGGAATTTAAATAACAATGAAATGGGCTGCTTTCGGTCTTCCGGAAGCAGCCTTTTCTTTTTTCGGGTTGGGTCGGTTATACGCCGCTGGTGTTCGCGTGCGATGGTTCACTACGGAGACGGGGAGCATGAAAAGGAAACGGATACGATAGCGGGATCGTGCGCGGCGATTGCGATTTGCTTTTAGGACAGGGAGGGATTTCTGGAGCGGATACAGGATCAGGCGTGTTGATGAATCATGCCGGAACTCATCAGGCTATGATCGCTTGTGCGGGGAATAATCGGCGTCGCCAGTCCATAAACACCTTCGACATCAGTGACCGCCTTTGCCGCCACGAGCTTCCGAAGCGCCGATTTGACGGCGGCCGACAGATCCCCCTTGATCCCCTCCGAACGATCCAGCCCTTTGCGGATTGCCACCACCAGCACAAGCAAACGCATTTCCCCGTGCGCAAGTTCATCGAGAATGAGCTGGCTGATTCGTTTGGTGGCAATTGACATCTGGCCTATCGTACCCGTTTTAACGATCGAGCGTGGACAGAATCTCAAATTTCTTTTGCAAAGGATCATTTAACCGCCCCGATGCGCCATAAAAACCCACCGATAGACATCGCCCGACAACCAGTTTCTCAATGCCCCAGTCAAGGATTAATAAAGCATTCCCCTGAAGGAATGGCCTGCTTAATCACCTTCAGGTCCACGAGTTGATGCGCTAGCGTGTCCCAGCGGTCTGCGGTCATCATGCCAAGTTGCAATGCCTTTGTTTCTGCGGTTTCAATCAGCGGCTTCTGCGCTTCGGCGGCGGCGGCAAACGTCGCCGCATCCATGTCCGGATTGAGCTGATGCATCAAAGTATTCGCGATCGAAGGATCATCCAGATACGCCCGCCAACCCTCGCGGCAAGCGCCGACAATCGCCTTAACCCGATCAGGCTGCGCCTTAATTGTGTCACCCCGTGTGATGACAACGGTCGTGTATGGGTTGTATCCCGCCTCGGCGATCAGGAACGTCTGAGGATCGCCGCCCTGCGCAGCGGCCACCAGCGGTTCACTGGTCACAAAGCATTGCTGCGAATAATCAGATTTCGTCAGAAACGCCGCCACCCCGCCGCTATAACCCACAATTTTCACCTGCGGTGAAGCAAACTTGGCCGCGCAGAACCGAAGCCACGTGTCATCTTCAGCCGCCAGGATGCCCGGAGAATAAAACACGTCCGCGATCTTCGAAAATCCCCTCGACTTGTGCGCCATGATTCCCTGCGGGAACGTCTGATACACCGCAAAGATCGCGACCACATCCGCACCTTGCGCCGCGCAATCAATACCTGATCGGCCGCCGTGGTGGCGAACGCCGCCTGCCCGCTCGCCACAAGCTGCCAGGTCGGCGCCCCCGCGCCGGCAGGCTTCAGCGTGACATCAAGATGGTGATTTTTGAAGGCTCCATTTTGCTGGGCCGCATAAAACCCGCCAAACTCCGGCTCGGGCTTCCAATCCAGCGTGAGGTCCACCTTGTCCGCCGAAGTGGAAGAATTCGCGGGCGCATCTTGTTTGCTGCAGGCCGATGTAAGAGCAAAAAGCAGCAGAGCGGCGATAGTAAAGATGCGCATAAAGTCCCGCAGTGAATGAAGAGAGTCTGTTGCGATTGTTCTTTACTGCATCCCGGCGAATCCATCAATTAAGTCCATCTTCACAAAGACGGCAAACCCACCAATGCGATACTGGCCTGCGGCCCCAGCAAAATGCATCAAACTGAAGAAAACTGTGAATTTCAATCCCCGCGCTCAGACGCATGCCACCGCCGAAGCAGAACATGCCCTGCAAAATTCACCGCCGCAAACAGACCAAGCCCCAGCAACGACGCCAGCAGCACCGCGGCGAACATCCGATCCGTATGTCCATATCTCATGGAACTGACAATCGTAACGCCCAACCCCGCCGGCCCCATGATCTGCCCCACCAGAAACTCACTGACGATCGTCCCGATGACAGCCAGCCCCGCCGAGATGCGCAGCCCCGTGATGATGTCCGGCAGGGCATAAGGCAGTCGGAGTTTCCAGAGCCGATCGACCGGGCCGGCTCCATAGAGATGGAAGAGATCGACCAGCGCCGGGTCCGTGCTGAGCAATCCCGCCAGTGTATTGGCGATGACCGGGAACACGCTCACGATAAACGCCGAAATAGCGACGCTCTTTAATCCGTAGTCAAACCAGATCACCAGCAGTGGCGCTATCGCGATGATCGGAACCGTCTGAAAGAAAAGCGTGTACGGATAAAACGCCCGCCTGACCAGCGGCGACGCAGCCAGCCCCATTGCAACCGCCACCCCAATGATCGCACTGGCCGCGAATCCAATCAGCGCCGCCTGCGAGGTATTCCACAACGCCGCGAGCAGGTCCGAATGGTCATCGATCAACCGCCGAACCACCTCCGTCGGCAGCGGCAGCCGATAAGGCGGCACGTGCAAGACGCTCACATAAACCTGCATCGCAACCGCCGCTGCAATCAACACCAGCACCGGCGGCAGAACCTGCCGAACCATAAACTGAATCCAGCGGTTTTTCATATCACGCCTCTCCGCGTTCAAGGGCCTCATAAATCGCCCGCGTCTGCTGCGCAAATCCGGATGTGGCGCAAGGCCCCCACGCGTTCCCGCGGAAGATCGATCGGCTGATCCAGCATGATGCGCCCAGGCCGCTTCGTCATCACAATCGCCCGATCGGCAAGAAAAACCGCTTCCGCGGTGGAATGCGTCACGAAGACAACAGTCATGCCCCGATCCATCCAAAGCCCCCGCAACTGCTCATCCAGCCGCTGCCGCGTGATCTCATCCAGAGCGGCGAACGGTTCATCGAGCAGCAGCAATCGCGGATTGGTAATCAGCGCCCGGGCCAATGAAACGCGCATGCGCATGCCCCCCGAAAGCTGCGCAGGATATCGGCCGACCGCATCGCTCAGTCCCACCTGTTCCAGCGCTTCCAGCGCCCGGTCCTGCCGCTCGTCGCGAGAAATGTTCATCAGCTCCAGCGGCAGCGCGACATTCCGCAAAACATTGCGCCACGGAAGCAGATGAGCATCCTGAAAAACATATGCAATGCCGCTGCGCATGACCGGCTCGGAAAGTTTGATGACACCCGAGGTTGGCGCATCCAGCCCCGCAATAAGCCGAAGCAGCGTTGATTTGCCGCAGCCGGACGGACCAAGGATCGCGACAAATTCCCCCTGCGCAATAACAAGCGACACCGGCGCGATCGCCGCAATGTCCGGCGGAAATGTGCGTGTCAGTTCGCGCAATTCAACCCCAATCGATTGATGCGCGTGCTTCGAAGCTGATTTATTCCGCGATTCCATACGAACGTGCGACATAATAGCGGAATCCCGCGAATGAGCGGCGCTCCCGGAAAATGCCGGGAATACTCGAATGTCGAATTTTCCAGGCGGATCGTCGTCTTGTCGCACCGCCCCTCGTTCACTAAGCTACCCGGCTTGATTTTTCAGTCACACGGAGGACCGCATGGGATTGCTTGATGGGAAGACCGGCCTGATTCTGAATATCGCCAATGACCGGTCGATCGCGACGCATATCGCCAACAACTGCGTGAAGCAGGGCGCGAAGTGCGGGTTTGGCTTTCTGCCTATGGACAACATCGAAAAGTCACAGCGGCGTGTTCGCAAGGCGATGGAAGAAAACGGCTTCGCCGGCGAATGGCTTCACCCGTGCGACGTCGGCAGCGATGCATCCATCGACACATTCTTCGCCGCGGCGAAAGAACAGTTCGGCAAGATTGATTTTCTGGTTCACAGCCTGGCCTTCGCCAATCGCGATTATCTGAAGAAGGATGACGGTGTGTTCACCTCCACCCCGCGCGAGGTCTTCAAGCAGGCGCTGGATATCAGCGCCTACAGCCTCATCGCCCTGACCCGTGCCGCAACCCCGCTCATGACCGACGGCGGCTCCATCGTCGCGCTGACTTATCTCGGCAGCGAAAAGGTGATCCCCGGATATAACGTCATGGGCGTTGCCAAGGCCGCCCTGGAAAGCACCGCCAGATATCTCGCGTTTGACCTGGGAAATAAAAAGATCCGCGTGAATACCATTTCCGCCGGCCCCGTGAAAACGCTGAGCGCGATGGCGGTAGGGGGGATCGATGAAATGTTCGACCACACCGTGCGCAAGTCCCCCCTCCACCGGAATATCGAAGGCGACGAAGTCGGCAAGACCGCGGTGTATCTATTGAGCGATCTGTCCAGCGGCGTGACAGGCGAGAACATTTATGTCGACAGCGGGTTTAATATCGTAGGGCTATGAGATGAGGTAAGTGGGCAGGGCAGTGTGGGGCGGGATATGTAAAACATTGGTGTTCCTCATATATGCGGATCGCCGAACTTCCAAGCGGCGGCGAATATGGGGGAAGAGCAAGACAAAAACAAAGATAAATCACAGCCGCAGGGGCTGCCGCCCCCGCACCCCCGCTGGGAGCGGAATTGAGATAAGAGTGAAGGGAAAAGGACCGCTGCGCGGGCAAGTGAGTAATAGCCGGGGCGGAACCGGTTCTTACTCTCGCCGTGCCACAGTTTCCGCCCCAGCGTCCCCACCTCCTGGGCAAGGCACGCCCCCAGTTGCGCAGAGCAGATGTAGACTGCAAAGAAAACTTGCGGGCGCAGCCGCGCCGAAAGCGTCGAGACGCCGCCCATGGCGTGCATCGTCATTTCGCGATTTCTCGCTGTTCGCCATTTCCTTGGTGCCCGCTATTTCATGGCACCACTCGTCCGTCACATTCGTTCGACTCCAATCGTCCGCAATCATCGGAAGCAGAAGGCCCGGCGTCCCGCCATAAAACCACCCGTGTACAACTGCCACAGGGGGCGTGCCCAGGGCAACCGCATTCTCCGGCGGTCCATGTGGGCGATCCGCATTGGCGATTTGAAAACCCGGATCGCTCGTCAGGCGCTCAGGCATCTTTTCAGGACTTACAGGAGAATGCGGTTGCCCTGGGGGCGTGCCCTGCCCAGGAGGTGGGGACGCTGGGGCGGAAACTGTGGCACGGCGAGAGTAAGAACCGGTTCCGCCCCGGCTACAATCCAACTGCCGGCGTAGCCGTCCTTTTTCTCCCAGCGGGGATGCGGGGGCAGCAGCCCTCACCCTTACCCACAACTCCGAAGTGTTTTTGAGAACATTTTCGCTTTCTTCAACGTACCTCGATTTTTTCCAGACATGGAGGTCGTGATGATGGTCTGCCAAGCCCATCAGTGGGCTCATCAGCATTTTGGATCGTTGGATCTGGATGATCGTCGTCGTTCAAAAGGGTTGTTACACTCGCAGCCCAAATGGCGGCGACTCCGGGTCAATCCCTGCCTGTGCAACATAAGCAGTGGGCGGAGCTGAAAGCAGCTTACCGGTTTTTCGACAATCCACAGATTAATCCCGATGCGCTGCAAGCCCAGCACCGGCGGGTGACTTTCCAATCGTGCCGCGAGCATCCGGTGGTCCTGTGCGTGCAGGATGGCTCCAATGTGCAAGCCAGCCGTATTGCTGGAGGCCAATGGGTGATGCATTCGGCGCTGGCGGTCACGCCAAGCGGCGAAGTTTTAGGGTTGCTCGACCAGCGATTTTTCAAGCGGGTGAAGCGAGCGGCACGGGAGAGCAAAAAAGCCAGGCGTGATCGCTTTCGAGAGAGCGATGTCTGGATTGACGCCGTCCAGGCCGTCAAAGCGGCCAACTCACCCCATACGCACCTGATCCATATCTGTGATCGAGGGGCGGACGATCTGCGTCTGATGCACAGTTGCGTGGCGGCATCGAACGGTTTTGTCATCCGGGCCCGTCACGACCGCAACATCGAGCAGGCAACCGACAAGCTGTGGTCTTACATGGCGCAGGTTCCGGTCAGCGGACAAATCGATATTGAGATCGGTCAGCAGCGATGCGTCAAACGCAAGATCAAAGGCGTCACCCAGCGCCTGCCGCGTCCCGCCCGCATGGCCCAATTACAAGTGCGGTTTGCAACGGTGCAACTGCAACCTCCGGCCAAAAGCGCGCCGTCCACCCAACCGTTGACGGTGAATGTCGTTTATCTCAAAGAACCCCTCGAAGGCGCTGCGTCGCTGGAGTGGATGCTGCTGACCAATTTGCCGGTGGAGAATCTGGCCGATGCATTGACGATCATCGACTACTACTGCATTCGCTGGGTCATTGAAGAATGGCACCGGGCACTGAAAGAAGGTTGCAGACTTGGCGAATCCCAGTTGCAAAGTATTGATAACCTGCTTCGATTGATCAGCATGCTCTCTCCCGTGGCAGTGCGATTATTGCAGCTGCGTGATTGGGCCAACCTGCCGCGCAACGAACCTGCAGCCGCCAAACTCGACCTGCAGCAGAAGGTGCCGCAGGCAATGATCCAAGCCGCGGCAGCGCTAGGCCAATGCCGGATTGATCAAATGAGCCCCCGGCAATTCTGGCAAACCCTGGCTCACCAGGGCGGCTGGCTGGGCAGAAAACACGATCCCCGCCCCGGCTGGAAAGCAATCTGGATCGGCTGGGAAATCGTCTCCCGAATCGCACACGGCATCGAACTCACACAGCAAAACCGAATCGATGCAACTTGTGGGTAAGGGTGAGGGCAGCAGCCCCTGCGGCTGTGATTTGTCTTTGTCTTGGTTTTCGTCTTTCTCTTCCGCCATATTCAACGCCGCCCGAGCCATAAACGACCTTTCACCAGTGCAATAAAATTATCCGTAGCGACAAGCCCACACAGTTGATTTACATAGCATTGCGCCCGCCGCTCGGCTAATTATCAGCATATGATGAAAGCCATCCGGCATCCGGAACTACACTCGCTCCTTACTGGAGTACGGCCGGTGCTGGTACTGCTGCTGCCGCTGCTTTGCCTCGGGGCAAAAAGCGCATCACGCAGCAATGGCGGCCCGCGCGCTTATCTCGATCAGCCCGATGCTTGGTTCACCAGCGACGAAGCCCACACGGTAATGGCGAATATTCTGTCGTTTCAGTCGCCGCTCGGTGGTTGGCCCAAAAATGTCGACACCACCGCCAGAACTTATCGCGGCGACCCCGGTCGGCTGAAGCCCACTTTTGATAACAACGCCACCATGGACGAAGTGCGGCTGCTTGCCCGCATGTTTATCGCAACCAAAGATGAAACTTATCGCAAGGCAGTTGAGAAGGGCGTCGACTACATTCTCAAGGCGCAATATCCGACCGGAGGTTGGCCGCAGTTTTATCCGCCGGATCGGCAGTACCATCGGCACATCACTTTCAACGACGGCGTGATGGTCCGCGCCATGGAATTGCTGCGGGACACATATACATCCGGCAGATTTTCATTTCTCGATCAGTCGAGGAAAGACGCTGCCCATCAGGCGTTTGACCGCGGCATACAGTGCATTCTTAAATGTCAGATCAAAGTAGACGGCAAGCTGACTGCGTGGTGTGCTCAGCATGATGAGCTTGATTACAGCCCGCAGCCCGGTCGGGCGTTTGAGCTGGCGTCGATCAGCGGATCGGAGTCCGTCGGTGTCGTGCGGCTGCTGATGAGCCTGGATGATCCTTCGCCGGAAGTCGTGAATTCAGTTGAGTCAGCCGTCGCGTGGTTTGAAGCGGTGAAGATCAAGGGGATTCGGGTGGATGAAAATAAAGATCCGAGCCTGCCAAAAGGGAAGGATCGGGTCGTGGCGGAGGACTCGGCCGCTCCTCCGATGTGGGCCAGGTTTTATGAGATCGGGACCAATCGTCCGATTTTTTCCGATCGGGATGGGGTCGCAAAACAGCAGTTGTCTGAGATCGGCTATGAGCGCCGAAACGGATATCGGTGGATCTACTATTGGCCGCAGCCGCTGCTGGAAACGGAGTACCCGGCATGGAAGGCCAAATGGGCGGGAAAGGTTCCGTCGACGCAGGCGGGGGGCAAGGGCGATTTGCCCCAGTAATTTCAAGCGGGAAAAATAATCGGCGAGGCACTACTATTTCCACGCACCAGGGAAAGGCAGATGTCTATGAGTTCCCAACGTTCGGCCGATACCGCAATCGCTCCGCATGCAAATCAATCAGTCCTCACGGCTGGACCGCTGCCCGCCGAAGCTGCCGCCACATTAGTGCTCTTGCACGGTCGCGGCGGATCGGCGCAGGACATGCTGGGGTTATTCAGCGGATTGGGGATTGACGATCTGGCCGCCATTGCGCCGCAGGCGACGGCGCATACGTGGTATCCCAATTCATTCCTGGCGCCGATTTCTTCAAACCAGCCATATCTCGATTCGGCGCTGGCCAAGGTGAATTCAATTGTGGATGGTTTGATCGTCGGCGGTGTTCGGACGGATCGCATTGCGCTGCTTGGGTTTTCACAGGGGGCATGTCTGACGCTCGAATTCGTCGCGAGGCATCCGCAGCGATATGGCGCGGTGATCGGACTGACAGGCGGTTTGATCGGACCGCCGGGGACGCCGCGGAATTATGAGGGATCGCTCAGCGGCACGTCGGTTTTTCTGGGGACGAGCGATCCGGATCCGCATGTCCCGTTTTCGCGTGTGCAGGAGACGGAGGCGGTTCTCGCGCGGATGGGCGCCGAAGTGGAGCTGCGGCGATATCCGGGCATGCCGCACATCATTAATGAAGATGAGCTGGACGCCGCCCGATCGCTCATTCAGCGAGTCATGACCGCTCGCTGCAAGGGGCGATCATGAAGGTCACGCGCATCTATGCGGACCCAGCCGGCGACACCCATTTTGCTGACCATGACTACCCGATGCATGATGCGGGGCCGATCGGATATTTGTCGGAAGCGATCGCCGCGAAGTCCGTGATATTTCGTAAGAATGAGCCAGGATATGACTATGACTGGCACACCGCGCCGCAGTGGCAGTTGATCGTTTTGCTGGACGGCGCGATCGAGATTGAAGTGTCGGACGGCGCTCGCCGCCGGTTTGAAGGCGGGGATATTTTGCTGATGGAAGACACTACCGGAAAAGGGCACCGCACGCGCCATGTTGAACCGACCGAGCGGCGATCGGTGTTTATCGTTCTCGAATAAGCCCGTCAGATATGGCGCAGTTCCTTCATTAAGGATTCACTATGGCGAAGAAATCGAACGCGATTCCCGGAATTCATCATGTCACGGCGATCACGGCCGACGCTCAGAAAAACATCGATTTTTATTGCGGTGTGCTCGGGCTGCGGCTCGTGAAACTGACTGTTAACTTTGATGATCCCGGCAGCTATCACCTTTATTACGGCGACGAACTCGGGCGGCCGGGGACGATCATGACCTTCTTCGCCTGGGCCGGAGCGTATCGCGGGCGAGTGGGGCCGCCGCAGGTGATGGCGACGGCGTTCGCGGTCCCGGCGGCGGCAATGCAGTATTGGGCGGAGAGGTTGCGGGAAAAAAATGCAAAAGTGGAACCCATCATCAATCGCTTTGATGAACAGGTGCTGGGCTTCACTGATCCCGACGGTATGCGGCTGGAGATTGTCGGTGTGGCAAATCCCCCGGGCCACGCCTGGGCAGCGGGACCGGTGCCGGTGGAGCAGGCAATTCGCGGTTTTCATGGCGTCACAATTTCGGAAGAAGGGTACGAGAAAACCGCCAGGCTGCTGACCGAAGTCATGGGCTTTGCGGCTGCCGGGAGCGAGCACAATCGCTTTCGATATCGCAGCGGAGCAGGCAATGGATTTGCTTCCATCATCGATTTGCAATGCATGCCCGATGCGCGGCACGGTGACATGGGCGCGGGTGTGGTTCATCATGTGGCGTTTCGCGCGAAAGATGACGAGGAGCAGGGCGCGTGGCATAAGGATATCGCCGGGCGCGGTTTTAATATTTCACCAGTGATGGATCGAACCTATTTCCATTCGATTTATTATCGCGAACCGGGTGGTGTGCTGTTTGAAATCGCGACGGACAATCCAGGGTTCACTGCTGATCAGGCCGTGGACGAACTTGGAAAGAAGCTGATGCTCCCGCCGTGGCTGGAACCACACCGCGCGGAAATCGAACGCGCGGTGCCGCCGGTGCATTTGCCGGCGATCCAAGGTAAAGTTTGAGCATTCGTTCGCGGACCGCCCTTGCCATTTTAAATCATCTGCGGGAGATACGTCGATGTTATGGGCGAGCATTATTGCGCTGACAATCATCATCTTTCTCGTCATCGTCGCGCAGCAGCCCGCCGACTATTGTGTGACGCGCGAGGCGACCATCGCCGCTCCTCAGGCCGATGTTTTTGCGCAGGTGAATGACTTCCACAACTGGGAAGCCTGGTCTCCCTGGGCCAAGCTTGACCCTGAGGCCAAAAAAACATTCGAAGGCGCTCCGTCGGGAATTGGCACGATCTTCACCTGGTCGGGAAATAAAAAGATCGGCGAAGGTCGTATGACCATGACGGAGAGCAAGCCGACAGACCTAATCCGGATCAAGCTTGATTTCATCAGACCATTTCCTTCCACCGGCATTGCCGAGTTCACCTTCAAATCGGCGCCTCAGCAGACATTGGTAAGCTGGAGCATGATGGGCAAGAGAAACTTCATCTTCAAGGCGATGTGCCTGTTCATGAACATGGATAAAATGATTGGCGGCGATTTTGAAAAAGGCCTGGCGCAGATGAAGGCAGTGGTAGAAGGCAGGCTATAACAGTTCGTACTTGATAGCCGCCGGCATTATGAAGTGATGTGGTGTGATTTTGGCGATATGAACAAAAATATGGCTATAGAGTTGTTAAATCATATAAGTAAGGAGTGAAACATGAGCGGTGTGCGGGTATTAGTCGGTACGCGAAAGGGCGCATTCATCCTTACATCAGACGGCAACCGCCAGAAGTGGGACGTCAGCGGCCCGCACTTTGGCGGCTGGGAGATATATCACCTCAAAGGCTCTCCTGTTGATCCCAATCGCATCTATGCGTCGCAGTCCAGCAGTTGGTTTGGACAGCAGATCCAGCGGTCCAGCGATGGCGGCAAAACATGGGCGCCTGTTGGCAACAAGTTCATATATGACGGCATCGCCGGCACGCATCAGTGGTACGACGGCACGCCGCATCCCTGGGAATTCAAGCGTGTCTGGCATCTTGAGCCTTCGCTGAGCGATCCAGATGTGATCTATGCCGGGGTTGAAGACGCTGCGCTGTTCCGTTCCGCCGATGGCGGCCAGACCTGGCAGGAACTTTCAGGGCTGCGCAGTCATGGCACCGGCCCGCAGTGGACGCCGGGCGCTGGTGGGATGTGTTTGCACACAATCCTGATCGATCCGAGCAATCCGGATCGAATTTTCATCGCCATCTCCGCCGCCGGCGCGTTTCGCACCGATGACGGCGGCAAAACATGGCGGCCGATCAACCAAGGGTTGCATTCAAAATACATCCCCAACCCGACCGCCGAGGTAGGCCATTGCGTCCACCGCATAGCCATGCACCCTTCGCGGCCGAATGTCCTATTCATGCAGAAGCACTGGGATGTGATGCGCAGCGACAACGCCGGCGATTCCTGGACTCGAATCAGCGGCAACCTGCCGACCGATTTTGGTTTTGTGATCGACGTTCACGCCCATGAGCCGGAGACGATATATGTCGTCCCCATCAAGAGCGATTCCGAGCATTATCCGATGGACGGCAAGCTGCGGGTTTATCGAAGTCGAACCGGCGGAAATGAATGGGAGCCGCTGACCAGGGGCCTTCCGCAGCAGGATTGCTATGTGAACGTTCTGCGCGATGCGATGGCGGTCGATTCAATGGATAAGTGCGGCGTCTACTTTGGCACCACCGGCGGACAAGTCTACGGTTCCGCCGACGCGGGGGACACCTGGGCCCCCATTGTCCGCGATCTGCCGGCGGTGGTATCGGTCGAGGTTCAAACGCTCACCTGACGCCCCATGATTCGAGTCATCCTCCCAACCCATCTGCGCACGCTCGCAAACGTGGACCGCGAGGTTCAGGTTGATGTGGGCGCGCCAGTAACGCAGCGTTCGGTGTTGGATGCGATCGAGGCGAAGTACCCAACGCTGCGGGGGACGATGCGCGATCATGTCACGCAGAAGCGCCGGCCGCTGGTGAGGTTCTTCGCCTGCGAGGAAGATTTATCGCACGAGTCGCCCGATGCATTGCTGCCGCCGGCGGTGGCGCGAGGTGAAGAAGCCTTCTATATCGTGGGGGCGATCGCGGGGGGATGAAGGTTTCTGGATCCCGAAAGGTTCGGGGCGCGGACTTAAGACTTTGGACGGGACTACCGGGGATGTGACGCAGCGGCGGAGTTAATTCTCGACATCCAAGCCTACATCAAGCGCGGGAGCGGAGTGAGTTACGGCGCCGACGGCAATCCTCTCCACGCCGGTGGCGGCGATTTGGCGGACGGTGTCCAGCGTTACACCGCCGCTGGCTTCGAGGTCGATGATTCCTTTTTTGCCGGCTTTATTTCTGAGATCGACCGCCTGTTCCATCCTGGGGCAATCCATATTGTCGAGCAGGATCACTTGAATGCCATCCACCTTCAGCACTTCGCGTAGTTGTTCCAGGGTGTCGACTTCAACTTCGATGAACCGATTGGGGGCTTCAGCGCGGCTGTTGTGGACGGTGCCGGTGAGAAACGCCGCGAGTTCTGACGTGGATATGGCAGCAAGGTGGTTGTCTTTAATGAGCAGGCCGTCATAGAGGCCGGTGCGGTGATTGAAGCCTCCGCCGCAGCGGACGGCATATTTATCGAGGGCGCGGAGGCCGGGAATGGTTTTCCGGGTGTCGTAGATTTTTGCGCCGGTGCCGGCAACCCGGCGGACGAAGCGCTGGGTTTGGGTGGCGACACCGCCGAGATGCTGCAGGAAATTCAGGATGACGCGCTCGGCGGAGAGGAGCGATCGCATGGGCCCGCGGATGCGCAGCAGCGGTGTGACGCGGGCGTCGCTGAAGCGGCCTTCAATGATTTCCATGTGGAAGCCGGGGATTTGCTCGACGCGAAGGCGTTCGTCGTAGGCGCGGCAGATCATCTCGACGATGGGCAGGCCGCAGGCAATGCCGACGTCTTTCTGAATGAGGGTGCCGACACCGATCTGGTCCTGGGGGACAAGCAGCCGGCTGGTGACGTCGTCGTCGCGGAGGTCTTCACGGCGGGCAAGCTGGATGAGATCGCGAAGTTCTTCAATGGTGGGGAATGGATACATCTGGATGTTCTCTTCTCTGGGCGTTTCTTGGCGCCGGGCGGCCATTCAATACTAACCGGCATCGCGTGTCACTTGGCTATCTTTCGTTTGCCTCCTCCGCGGCCTTTGCTTTTGGGTTGCCAGATTTTCTGCTCGCGGGCTTCCGCGCCGCTGCCTTCGCCGAAGAGAACGCCGGCACCGCTTTTGATCGTGGGGGCGCCTTTGAGTTCGTTCACCTTGTCGCGCAGCTGGGCCGCTCGCTCAAATTCCAGGTTCCTGGCGGCTTCGATCATTTCCTCTTCCAGCAGCTTGATAATTTCCGTCTGATCGAGCTCCTGCTCATTTTCCTTCACGGCGGCGGCGACGGTTCGGCGCGCCTTCACTTCACTTTCAATGCTCGAGCGAATCGACTTCTGCACCGTCACCGCCGTGATGCCGTGATCCTTGTTGTATTGCAACTGGATTCCACGGCGGCGGAGGGTTTCGTCCATCGCATTCTGCATCGCCGGCGTGATGCGGTCGGCATACAGGATCACCTTGCTGTTGACGTTCCTGGCGGCGCGGCCGATCGTCTGGATCAATGACGTTTCACTGCGCAGGAAGCCCGCCTTGTCTGCGTCAAGAATACATACGAGAGAGACTTCGGGAAGGTCCAGGCCTTCGCGCAGGAGGTTGATGCCGACGAGGACATCGAAATCGCCGCGGCGCAGATCGGAAAGGATCTCGACGCGCTCAAGCGTTTGAATTTCGCTGTGAAGGTAGCGGCCGCGGATGCCGGCTTCCTGGATATAGGCGGATAAATCTTCAGCAAGCCGCTTGGTGAGGGCGGTAACCAGCACGCGCTCGCCGATCTCAACGCGCTGCTTGATCTGTGCGAGCAGGTGCGGCACCTGCCCCTGGGCAGGATGGACCACGATTTCAGGATCAACCAGCCCGGTGGGGCGGATGACCTGCTCGACGACTTCGCCGCCGGTTTGTTCGAGTTCGATCTTGCCCGGCGTCGCCGAGACATAGATGCACTGGTTCATCATCTGCTCGAACTCTTCATATTTAAGCGGGCGGTTGTCCATGGCGCTGAGGCAGGCGGAACCCATGCTCGACGAGCACCTGCTTGCGCTGGCGGTCGCCGTTATACATGGCCTTGATCTGCGGGAGCGTGACGTGCGATTCGTCGATGACGAGCAGATAATCCTTCGGAAAATAATCGATCAGCGTGTACGGTTTTTCGCCGGGCTTGCGGCCATCAAGGTGGCGGCTGTAGTTTTCGATGCCGGAGCAGTAGCCAACTTCGAGCATCATTTCCAGGTCGTATTTGGTACGGGCAAGCAGGCGCTGCGCTTCGAGAAGCTTGCCTTCGCCGCGGAGGCGCATGACGGCGAGATCGAGTTCTTCACGGATGGAGCGGACAGCGTCATGCACGCGGTCCTCGGGCATGACATAGTGAACAGCAGGGTAGATGAAGATGGAATCTTCGGTCTTGAGCAGTTCGCCGGTGAGTGGATTGATGGCGTCGATGTTGGTGATTTCTTCGCCGAAGAATTCGATGCGGTAGGCGAATTCTTCATAGGAAGGATGGAGCTCGACCACGTCGCCGCGGACGCGGAAGGTGCCGCGCTTGAAGTCGATGTCGTTGCGGCTGTATTGCAGATCGATCAGCTTTCGGAGCATTTCATCGCGATCGGTCTCCACGCCTTTGCGAATCGGAAGCACGCTGTTTTTGTACTCGACAGGCGAACCAAGACCGAAAATGCAGGAAACCGAAGCAACCAGCAGCACATCGCGGCGGCTGACCAGATTGCTGGTAGCAGCGAGGCGAAGCCGGTCGAGGTCGTCGTTGCGGCTGGCGTCTTTCTCAATGTAAATGTCGCGCTGAGGAATGTATGCCTCAGGCTGGTAGTAATCGTAATAACTGACGAAGTACCCAACGGCGTTGTTCGGAAAAAGCTCCTTGAATTCCTCGTAAAGCTGGGCAGCGAGGGTCTTATTGTGGCTGATGACGAGCGTCGGGCGATTCAACTTTGCGATGGTGTTAGCCATCGTAAAGGTTTTCCCGGAACCCGTGACGCCCATAAGAGTTTGAAATTTCTTGCCGTCATGAATACCGGCAACGAGCTTGTCAATGGCGGCCGGTTGATCGCCTTCCGGCTTGAAGCGGCTGACGACTTGGAAATCACTCATGGGGTCTCCGAACGGGTCACGATTACCATTATTATTGATGCGAGGATTATATGCTGGCAGGTGCGGCGGGTCGCGGGGGATTATCGTAGGGTATATTTGATAGGGCGAAGGGAAAGACAAAGACGAAGACAAATCGCAACCGCAGGGGCTGCTGGCCCCGCGTCGATTTGTCTATCTCTTCATCCCTCCCACCATATTCAACATTCAACGCCCCAAAAACCACACCGTCTACATTCAGGATAAGAAACACTGCCCTATCTAACCAGTTCCCCACCGATCCATACTTGTGACGGAATCACTTCAGATTCCAGAATGCCCCGCAAAGGTTCATTTTCCCCCAGATCAAATGCGACGAAGTCGGCCAACTTTCCACGCTCAAGCGAGCCGAGTAATGATTCGACGCCGATGGCCTTCGCCGCGCGGCTTGTCGCCAGTTCCCACAAAATCTGGACATCCGCTTCAGGCGCGATGCGATGCAACAGCCTTAAATCATCAACAAGATTCAGGTCCGGGGAACTGGCGCAGCTGTCAGTGCCAACCGCAACGTTGATCCCTGCCGCCAGCATCTCTCGCCAGCGGTGCGACGGGTGGCCAAAATAACCGTGCGTTCGCGGACAGTAGACAACGCTCCCCTTCCCGGCGGCCAGAATCGCCAGTTCATCGTCGTCGCAGTAATTCACATGTGCGAGGATACTGTGGATGTCGAGCAGGCCGACAGATTTGGCAAAGCGGATCGGCCCACCAACGAAGGGGGGAACGTTTTCATCCCACGCATTTAGAAACGCCCACAGTTCGCGAAAGGGCCCGCTGTGAGATGCGAGGAACCTCGCTTCATCCGGCGTCTCCGCCAGATGCGTGCAGATGGGTAATTGCCGAGCGGCGGCGACCTCCAGACATCGCCGATATCCCGCTATTTCAATGGAATAAGGAGCATGGGGCGAAATGCCGATGCCCAGTCCGTTCGTCACAAATCGATCGTCAATGGCCGCCGCGATCCGTTCGTCAAGCAAACCCCGCCGCTGCGCCATCGCACGGACTTCACCGAAACTGATCGCACGAAGCGGTGACTGCCGCAGCGCCGCGCGGCTCAAGTCTGGCTGGCTGGTGATATCCGCCACCGTCGTCACGCCGAACTTCAAGCATTGATCGATTCCCGCCGCAGTATCCATCGGTGTGTCGCCAAGGCGGCGGATCACATCCATCACCCAGTCGACAAATCGCGCCGGTGGTTTGCCGGCGGAAAAGCCGCTCAATTCCAAATGCGTGTGGGCGTTGATCAGCCCGGGCAAAATAATGGAATCGCCGGAGTCGTGAACGATCGCATCCAGATAGTTCCGACGCAGGTCGGCGGCAGAGCCCACCGCCAAAATGCGATCGCCTTGAAACACTACGCCGCCATCGCGAACAGGCGCACCGCTCATCGGCGCAACCCACGCGGCGGTGATGAGTGTCGTATTCAAGCTCAAGGGAAAAGCCTGCCCCACCAGGACAAGCACATAAGAGATAAACCTGATCCGGCAAATCTACGGCTGATCTTCCGCAATCTCTGTCGCCAACAGTTTCGCGGCTGTGCGGGCATTTTCCAGTCGGCGGAGCGCCATCTGCCGCACCGGCTCAAAATGAAACCCATCTTTCAACCGCGCGTCCCAGTAGCCATACTGCTCCCGTTTCTCCGCCCCTTCACCGACCTGCGTCAGCCCATCCCCCTGCGCGTAAGCTGGACGGCCTGCTGAATCAGTCCGGTGACGCCGAAATCATCGAGATTTACCGCGTCGGCCAATATCTTGGCTTCATCAATGATGGGAGAACGGTGCGGGAGTTCATGGAGCAGACGGGTTGCGCGATCGAGCAGCGATTCATCCGCTTCTTCCCCAAGCAATCCCACAAGCATTTCGGCCGCCTGCTCGGCTCTTTCCTTCAGATTGGTTCGCCCCAGCTTGCCGACCGCGGGCACTTTGTTCTGCCGAAACGGAAGTTGCAGCGCAAACGATGCCAATTCCAGCGCATCGAGATCCGCGCCTTTGGGGATCAGCCCGAGACCGAGAAATTTCTGGACGCGCCGCCACAAACGCCCGGCGTCGTCCACGAGGCGCGGACCGGGTGTGGCGTGGTCATCGACCACGCTGAGGGCGCGCTCCAGGCGCTTTCGCAGCTTGGCATCAAGAGGCATTCAAAGCCCGACAATACTGCGGTTCCGCAAACGGATGCCCACCCGGCGGGCATGACAATCCGCGCGACAAACCACCAAGAGTGTTTCGTCAAAATTGACGTTCGAAGAACAGCGAGCCCATGCGTTGAGCCCCTTATCTGGCGCGCGGCCACCATCACCTTCAGGCCACCCACGGTCCGAAACGCACCAGCGGTAGTATTAACACAAGGACAGAATTTTGCGACTTATAAATCTTAGACATCGCAAGCTCCCACTTTTTCATCTCCTGTGTATGCTAAGCCGCGAGGGTAATGGAGAAAGCAGATGTTTGTAATCGCGTGCCCCCAATGCGGTGCAAAAAACCGGGTCGATGACGCCCGCCTCGATCATCTCATTCCCAAGTGCGGCCGATGCGGCGCAAACCTCGCCCCGCCTTCCACCCCCACCGCTCCCGCCACCCCTTCTCATCCGATTTCCATCAGCGAAAAAAACTTTGAAGATGAAGTGCTCAAGGCCGGCGATCGTCCGGTGCTGGTCGATTGCTGGGCCGACTGGTGCGGCCCATGCCGGATGATCGATCCCATGATCAAAAAGCTGGCCGAGGAATCAGCCGGCAGATTCCGCGTGACCAAGTTGAACGTCGACGAAAACCAGCGCCTGGCCATGCAGTTCCGCATCGAAAGCATTCCAACCCTGCTGATCTTTAAGAAGGGGAACCTGGTGAATCGGCTGGTGGGGGTTCAGCCGAAGGATGCGGTTTTGAACGCGCTGAAAAAGGCGTGAGCGAAAGATCCATTTCACACAAAAGCCGCGGCCGTTATGGCCCGGGAGTGATGCTTCCCAAGACTGCCCGACGGGTAGCGCCCGTGGCGGCGGGAACATTTGAAGGTTCGTTGTCCAGCGTTGCAGCGCCTAAGAGCGCAAAGGCGATGGCTTCTTTGGCGTCGGTGGGGATGCCCATTTCTTCAGTGGTTTTGAGGGAGACGCCCAGAAGTTGTTTTTTCAGGAAGTCCATAAGGATCTGGTTTTTGACGCCGCCTCCGCTGGCGATGACTTCGTCGGGGAAATGGGGAAGAAATTCTCGCAGCGCCCTTGCGATGGCGGTGGCGCTGATGAGGCAGGCGGTTGCCAGATGATTAGGGAGTTTGCCGCGCGAGCCGGGGTCTTGCAGGGCCTGGAAAAAGAGATCGATCATCGCGGGACCGTCGGTGCTGCGCGGCGGGCGCTGCTTGAAGAAGGGAGCGGAAAGAACGTTCAGAACGACGGCTTCATCCGGTTTGCCATGAGAGGCGAGTGCGCCGTCGAGATCGACCCCGGGGCCTTCGGGGTGCATTTGACGCATGAGGAAATCGCTGATGCAGTTGCCGGGGCCGGTGTCAAAGGCGAGGAGCGAATCGATGGAGCCGCCGGCGGGAAGAGACGTGACATTGGCGATGCCGCCGAGGTTGAGAAGGACGCGATGTTTAACCGGATCGCTGAAGAGAATGCAGTCGGCGAACGGAACAAGCGGCGCCCCTTGCCCGCCGGCGGCGCAGTCGGCCCGGCGGAAGTCGCTGACGACCGTGCATCGCGTCTCGGCGGCGAGCAAAGCAGGATCGAACCATTGGATGGTGCTCGGGGGATCGTGATAAAGCGTTTGACCATGGGCGGCGATGGCAGCGATATCCGCGCTGGTGAGGGCGGCGCTGTGCAAAGTTTCATTCACGGCCTGCGCGTAGGCGAGGGAGATTTGGCGGGCCATGGCGGCGAGGTCAGACAGTTTAATTTCGCCGGCATTGCGGCAGGTGAAGATTGCAGCGCGAAGCTCTGATGAATAGTTGACGTGATGGTGGGCAAGAAGGCGGGCAGACATGTCTAAACCGCGGCCTTCGATGCGGACGAGGGCGATGTCTACGCCGTCGGCGCTGGTTCCGCTCATGGCGCCGGCAATAATCCGACTTTCGGGCATCTTTGCACTTTAACTTCGGGCGCGAGCGATTGCATGGGATGGAATGCGCGGCACTGGATTAGAAAGAGCAGCATATGTTTGCGGCGAGCATATGTGAGGATGGGCTCGCCCGGGGAGAAATGTCTATGGTCTGGTGGCCGGGCAGGGTATAATCAGCCACCGCGTCCGCCCAGCATTGGAGGTTGGGTGTGAGTGCAAAAGAGCCCTAAGGAGTCAGCATGGCCGAAAGCAGTAAGAAGAAAAATGAGGGTGACGAAAGCCCTGCAGGAAGTTCGCAGAATTCCGGCGGCACCGCAACCGCCAAACCGAAGAAAGCGCCGAAGCGAACCACAAAGAAGAAACCACCCGGTCATTTGCCGCCCTGGAAGGTGCTGCTTCACAACGATGACAAGAACAGTGTGGATTTTGTGATCGGGGCGATCGTGGAACTGACGCCGTTGAATAAGCAGGAGGCGGGACTTCGGACGAAGGAGGCGGATAAGACCGGGGTGGCGCTGCTGCTGACAACACATAAGGAGCGGGCGGAACTCTATCAGGAGCAACTGCAATCAAAGGGGCTGACAGTGACGATTGAGCCGGCGGAAGAGGGGTGATGGAGGAAAGGGGGCGGGGGAGTTCTTCAGGCGGGGATGATGTGGCTGCGGGGGCCGGTGATGTCTTTCAGGGCGTTTCTGGTGTCGATGATCAGGGTGGCGTGGTCAGCTATGAGCCGCCAGTCATACAGTTTGTGGTTGGTGGCAATCAGAACGCAGTCGTACGTTTTCAGGGATTCGGGGGTCAGGGAGACGCTTTTCATACCGAGGTCACCGTACTTGCGCATTTTGTGTGTGGCGGGAACATGGGGGTCGTTGTAATCAACCGTTGCGCCTAGTTCCGTGAGCTTTTCGATCAGTTCGAAGCTGGGGCTTTCTCTGACATCGTCTACGTCAGGTTTGTAGGCCAGGCCCAGCACCAGAATGCGACTGCCTTTTACGGCTTTGGCCCGCGCGTTGAGCCCGAGGACCAGGCGCTCGATGACATACTGCGGCATGGCGTGGTTGATTTCGCCGGCGAGTTCGATGAAGCGGGTGGGGAGGCCGACCTCGCGGGCTTTCCAGGTGAGGTAATAGGGATCAATGGGGATGCAGTGACCCCCCAGGCCGGGACCGGGATAAAACGGCTGGTAGCCGAACGGTTTGGTGGCGGCGGCGCGGATCACTTCCCAGACGTCAATCCCCATGGCCGAGAGAACGGTTTTCATTTCGTTCACCAGCGCGATGTTGACGGCGCGGTAGACGTTCTCCAGGAGTTTAGCTGCTTCTGCCACTTCCGCGCTGGAAACGGGAATGACCTTCTCGATGGCCTGCTGATAGAGCGCGACAGCTATGTCGCCGCTGGCGGAGTCTATGCCGCCGACAAGCTTGGGGATGGTCTGGGTATTGAAGTCCTTGCGGCCGGGGTCTTCGCGTTCGGGGGAGAAGGCGAGAAAGAAATCGGCTCCGAGCTTTAGACCACGGGCAGCAAGGCGCGGGAGGACGATTTCGCGCGTGGTGCCGGGATAGGTGGTGGATTCCAGCACGATGAGTTGGCCCGGCGCAAGGTTTTGGCGACGTCGGCGGCGGTTTGCTCGACGTAACTGAGATCGGGCTCGAGATGTTTGCCGAGCGGTGTGGGGACGCAGATGAGGATGGCGTCGGCCTCGGCAAGACGAGCCAAATCCGTGGTGGCGTCGAAGCGGCCCTGGCGTTTGATGTCGGAGACGAGAGATTGGCCGAGATGCTTGAGATAGTTTTCGCCGCGTTGAAGAGATTCAATTTTTTTTGGGTCTACGTCAAAACCGATCACGGTAAAACCGGCGCGATGGAAAGCCGCCAAAAGCGGCAAGCCGACATAACCGAGGCCGATGACACCGACGACGGCGGAGCGATTGGAAATTTTTTCTGTCAGCGTCATATCAAAACATTCCGGGTAAAGGCGAAAAAGACAGCAGCCGCGACAATTGTAATCGGGGGACGGCAGAAGTCGCGAAATCCCAGGCGAATCTACAACTTACGTTTGTCCGCGGCGGCAAACGGCGACGTCCATTCTCATTACAGAACGACGATGCGGCTGTTAAGTTACAGTTAGCGTCATAACTTAAGGGATTCTCAAAATTATGGATGGGACATATATTCGCGCCTCGCACCGATATGGCAAATCTAGCCTCGCGACCCGCATCTTTTAAGGAAAGGCTCGGGCCATATTCCTGATGACATCAAATTAGCCGACATGCCGCCACAACGATATTTTGCATTGGCGAGCGATGGCATGTTCGGCGGCACATTTCAAAAACACAAATCTGTGGTCTTTTTTTGGGAGATGGATCATGGCACTACAATGCGCGAAGGACAAGCAGCGGCAGCCCTGGAAGATCGCCGGGGCGATGCAGCCGGTGATTGAAATGATGGAGCAGCGGATGCTGCTCAGCGCAAGCGCGGTGCTTGGCGCGGATGGAACGCTCACGGTCACGGGGACAAGCGGTGCAGACAGCATTGAGATCAATATTGAAGCCGGACAGTCTGGCGGGTCTTTGAGCGGGAATGTGAATGTAATTCTTTCCGGCGGGACCACGAAATTTAACGCCGCAAACGTGAAGCGCATTCATGTGAATGGACTGGGCGGGAACGACACGATCCTTGAAGATGGAAACCTCGACACCACCTATATCCCCAGCACGCTGAGCGGCGGCGATGGGAACGACACGATCACCGATCGCCTTGCTTTTGAAAACGGCGGTGCGCGATACAGCGCGGACGTTATCGATGGCGACGGAGGCGATGACTCATTGCAGGTGCATGGGCTTGCGCTGGGGACATTTACCCTTAACGGCGGCGCGGGCAACGATACCTTCCTTGACGACAGCGAGAACGGCGGTGGCGGTGGATTCGCAGTTGAAAATGGGGACGCGGGCAACGACACATTTCAGTGGTATGAAGACAGCACGATCACCATTGGCGGTGGGGATGGAATCGATACGCTCGACACTACGCCGGCCGCGGGCGGCGGCGCCCTCTCGATTAATCTTGCCGGCGTCGGAGGCTGGAGTGATGGCCATGTCGATGCATCGGCGGCGGATGTCGAAAACGCATTGATCCCTGGCGGTGGATGGTCATCTTTACTGGTCAGCGGCAACGCCCTGAACAACCATATCACCGTCAACGGCGGTGGCGCGGACAGCATCAGCATTGACGGCGGTGCGGGCAACGACACGATCGAGGCATCAAACGCCTCTGCGACTACGGTCAATGGCGGCATGGGCAATGATTTGCTGTCTGTCGACACCGGCTCCGGCTCCGCCGCCACGCTCAATGGGGATGATGGGAATGACACTCTGAAGGGCGGCCACGAAGCGGACTTTTTCTCGGGCGGTGGTGGTTTTGATACCGTGGATTACTCTGCCCGAACGGCAAATCTAACGATTGGAATTGGCGTGTTTGCCGATGATGGTGAAGCCGGCGAACACGACAACGTCTATAAAGATATCGAAGCTGTCATCGGTGGCTCCGGCAACGACTTCATCAAAGGATCCGACGCGAACAATTACATCGCCGGCGGCGGGGGAAATGACACACTTCTGGGTCTTGGTGGAAATGATTCGATTTATGGTGATGCAGGCAATGACCTCATCGACGGTGGAAAAGGCGCGGACTTCATGTCAGGCGGCAGCGGGATTGATACTGTGGATTATTCAAGCCGCACGGCGAATCTGACAATTGGGATCGGCGTCTACGCTGACGACGGAGAGGCTGGAGAGCACGACAATGTTTATAAAGACATTGAGCGGGTGTACGGCGGGAGCGGGAATGATCTGATCAAGGGAACGGCCGCGGATAATGCCCTGTTTGGCAACGGTGGAAATGACACACTCATCTCCAACGGCGGGACGGATGCGCTGTTTGGCGGAACGGGCAATGATACGTTGCTTGCTAAAGATGGCGGCAAAACCTTCATCGACGGCGGCGCCGGGAATGATGCGGCGAGCGTTGATTCAGTCGACACTGTTATGAATGTCGAACATGTGATGCACTGATTTTAAGCACACGGATAAAGGGGGGGTGAGCAGACGTAAAAACAGCAGGACCGCGACGGGAGTCGCGGTCCTGCTGTTTTTGGATTTGGGATATCGGATCAGGCGTTGATGATTTTGATGACGAAGTCACCAAAGGTCAGGCCTGGGGGGACGAGTTGCTTGAGGCTGAAGACGCTCTTGGCGCCGTTGACGGTGGCGGAGACGGTTTTGTAGGCGGCTGCGCCAAGGCCCTCAGTGGTGCCGCCGTTGCTGGTGCTGACGACTCCGATCGAGGCGCTGGTGATGGTATGGGCGACGATCTGGGAGTTGGAGAACGCGACGCCGGGCTTGGCGGTGAGGCGGATGGAGCGAAGGGTGGCGCCACCGAGGTTTGCCAGTGTTGCTGATGCGAGGGTGGCGGTGGTGCCGGCGTCGATGGTGGAATCGGTGAGGGAGGCGGCAACGATGGAGAGGATGTCACCGCCGGTGGTGATGGTCGATGCGGAGATGCCACCGGTGGCAATGAGGCTTTTGAGGGTCGTTCCGGCGCCGGTGAGATTTAAGGTTGCGCCGGTGAGGGCTCCGGTGACCTTGATGGTTTTGGCGTTGGCGGCGGTGACGACGCTGGTCAGGGCCCCGCCGCCCAGGATGCTCATGTTGCCGAGCGCGCCGGCGTTTACGTCAGAGGCGAGGCCACCGGATTTAATGGTTAAAGCGCTGAGTGTTCCGCTGACATTGGCGGCCCAGGACGTGGTGGCGGTACCGGCGGTGATGGAGCGGGCGTTGCCGGTGATATCCCATTCGCCTGCGCCGAGGTGACCGAGCACTTTTGCGGTGCCGAGCGTTGGGAGGGCGGTGCTGCTGCCGGAAAGGATGAGGTTGGGATCAAAATCGCCGGAGATCGTCATGACGCCGATGGAGGGGGCGCTGATGGCCTGATTGGCGTTATCGGTATTGGTCCACGAGGCGGCCTTGAGGCTTTTGATGGCGCCGGTGCTGTTGATGAGGGAGTCTGTAACCGCGCCGGTCAGGATCGTTGTGCCGGGAGCGAACAGGTTGCCGAGACGGATGATTGAGGTATTGGCGCTGGCGAGTTGGAGCGTGCCGAGACCGGCGACGTTGATGGTGGTGGTATCAATCGTGCCATCGAGATTGGCGTTTTTGGCGATGAACTTGCCAAGGATGCCGGCGTCACTGAGGCCCTGGAGGGTGACGATGCCTTTGTTGCCGGCTGTCTTGAGCGAGAGCACGCTGGCGGCGGTTGTGTTGCTGGCGACGACATCGCTGATGACGAGGCCGCCGGTCAGGGTGACGACGATTCCCTTGCCGCCTTTGCCGGCGCTGAACGCTCCGCTGCCACCGCCGAAGAATACATTCGCCTGGCCTTTGTTCAGGGTGATGGTGGCGACTGCGCCACCGGCGTCGGTGTAGGTGATCGACTTGCTTGTCGCCCCTTTGACCGAAGAGATGGTGACACCGACGTTCAGTGAAATGGTCGCGGTATTGGAGGTTTTGCCGTTGGTGTCGACAAAGTTATAAGTGAAGGAATCGCTGCCGACAAAATTCGCGCCGACATTGGGATCAACGGTGTAGGTGAACGTTCCATCGGGGTTGAACGCGGCGGTGCCATGCGTGCCCTGGGTTACGATCGCAACTGAGGCGGGCGTGATGGGATCACCAACGGAATTTGTCGGCTGGGGCAGCGGGATGGTGAACGCCGCAGCGGCGAGTTCTTCCACGGAACCATTGGAGGCCAGGGGGTTGGCGTTCTGAACATTTGTGACGGTGAACGTGATCGTCGCGGGGGCGGAGGTGTTGTTGTTCGAATCACGCACGGTGTAGCTGAAGGTGTCGGTTCCAGAGAAGCCGGCGGTCGAGGTATATGTGACCTCGCCGGTGACAGGGTCCACGGTAGCGGTGCCGTGGGCCGGCGAGGAAACGAGCAGGACTTTCGTTGGATCGAGGCTTCCGGAAATGTCCGTGTCATTGGCCAGGACATTCACCGTGGCTGAAACACCGGCGTCGACATCAAATGCATCCGGATTGGCAATTGGCGCCTGATTAGGATTGGCGCTGGCGCTGACGCGGCTGGATTCCACGTGCGAGGCGCTGTCGACCGCGGCGAGCTGATAATAGAGCGGGCCAGCAGGCGCGCCGCTATCTGTAAAGCTGGTTCCGGCGATGGGTGTGCCGCCGTTGATCGGTGTGGTGAATGGTCCCGCCGGTGAAGTGGCACGATAGAGGTTGTAACCGGCAAGGGTTGGATAGGTGACGGCGGACCAGGTCAGGACTGGAGCGGCGCCATTGGTTGCAGTGAAGTTGGCCGGGGCCGGGGGAATGGTGTTCGGCCGCATGTTCGAGACGATGAAGACATTGTCCTGGAAGTCGAAGTTTTCGGTCTGGAGGACCGAGTAATCCATCGCAACGAGCCAGGTGTTGGGTTCGACATTGCCGGAACTATCTTTGACCGGATAGAAGCGGAAGTGATGACCGCCGCCGGTGCTGAGGCCATGTGCGACGTTGACGGCGTCATTGCTGAATTCATTATCGACGCGGAAACCAAAAGCGCCGCTTGGCTTGAAGCTCGCCTGAAGCGCGCCACCGCCGGAGGCATGTGGAAGCAGCGTCTGGCCTTCGGTGGGGAGAGATGTCAGCAGTGAATGGGAGAATTGGCTGCTGGTGTTGCCGGTATACCAGTAAGTATGAACGACATTGCCTTCGGTATGGAAAGCGGCGAGTTGGCGGATGGTGACGGGCAGCGCGGTGTTGGCCGCGGCCCAATCGGCGTTGGTCGTGTTCTGGAATTCATCGCCATAATAGGTGGGCGTGCTTCCAGCGCCTGTGCCCTCGGTGAGATCAACGGAATAAGGCGAAGAGATAGTCGTTCCAAAGCCACCGAGGAGATTGGTGATGGTTGTGAGGTTTGGTTCGGCGTTGTGTTCGGACTGGCTCTGCCAGTAACCGGCGAGGGTGACGTTGGCGGTCGGGGCGGCAGGGTCGTTGCTGTTGATCACCAGTGAGTCGGTGATGGCCGCGCCACCATTCTTGTTGTTGGTGAAGTTGGTTTCATTGACTGAATGGGACGGGAGGCGGGTTTGTGTGAACTGCAATTCGATGGTGCCCGATCCGCCGGGGGCAATCGTGGTGCTTGTCAGGTTTTGAATGATCGTCCAGGGACCATGCGGCGTAATGGTGCTGATGGTCAGGGGCGCGTCACCTGTGTTCTGAAGCTGCAGGAAGGCGGTGTCGTGCGTGGTGTTGCCGAAGGTGGGATCAGGATTCTGGATTTTGTTGAAGATGAGGCGATTGTTGAACGGAAGGCCGTCAAGGTTCTTCAATGTCAGGGTAGCGGACATGAGCCGGCGATCTTCAAGCGCTTCGATGATGGGGTTGACGGCTTTGGACACAGCGGCAGATTTCTTCAGAAACATGGATCCTCCAGAGATCGCACGAGAATCGGAACAGGCGCCGGCAACTCAGCAGGACGCCCAATGAATAAAACGCAACGGATGTAAGTCAGCTCATCGATCGCAATCGGCAGTCAGACAAAGCAGCCATCGGCGAGAAATAATCGCCTGTGAAAGGCTGATGCTGCATGGATTGATACACAAGCGACAGACGCCGTAGGGGGTCACTTTATTCCGTTTGCATGATTGCGCGAACGGACTAAATGGCCGGGTTTACTACAATATGGCTGAGCCCGTCAGCCTGTCGCGGCTTTGGATCATCGGCAAATCAGGGAATAAATTCTCTTCAAAACTTGAAAGAGAAATTCGCTGCAATCAATGGAAAATAAAGGGGTTGCGTAGAACAAGCTGAGCAGCATTGCACGTGGGATTATTATCGGACGGGCCTAGCGAATGGGGCCTTGGGCTGCGGTCGGATGAACTTGATGGCGATGAAAGTAATGTCATCACGCAGGCAAGACTGGGCCTTTGGTAGTCGCCAAATTGTTTGTCGCAAGAAGGTCTTGGCGTTTGTGCGAGTCTGTTTTTGGATCGGAAATTCGAAGAGATAACTCGCGCACAGACGCGGAGAGGTTTTTGTGAGAAGCGAGGTCACTCCCTGCTTATAAGATGTATGGTGGAGGCTTGATGAGTTTTCTGGCGTCTTTAGTGGTTGCAAGTTGGCGGAATGGAACGAGGTTATTGCGGTGCCGGTGATGAAGAGGAAGAGTGCGATCGAGTGGTTTGGCTGGCGCGATGGCTGAGGGCTCGTTGCCAGACGTGGAGATTGGGTTTCAAAGAATTGCGAAGGAGGGTTAGACTCGACGGGGAAGTGGATTTCGCCACAATGCGCGGCTTGATGCGGTGGTAATCGCAGCAGTTGAAAGCATTTTGGTGGTTGGAATCAGCCTCATCTTATGCTGCTCGCGGACCGTCGCTTATTCCGCTCGCGTCTGGCGGAGGACGGCTCGACCGAGGCTCGCCGAAGTCCGGAGCGCATCGGGAGAAAGGCGAAAAATACGAGGGGCGGGATGGTGCTGACGGGAAATTGAGAATGGCTTCTGAATTGGCAGCAGTGGTCGAAAATGTGGGCAAGTGTTACCACGTTTACGACAAGAATATCGATCGCCTCCGGCAATCGCTGATGTTTGGCGGGCGGAAGCTCTATCGCGAATTCTGGGCGTTGCGGGAAATTTCTTTCGAAGTCCGAAAGGGAGACACACTTGGGATCGTCGGGGTGAATGGATCGGGAAAATCCACACTGCTGCAATTATTGTTTGGCGTGTTAAATCCGACTGTGGGTCGGATCCAAATCAATGGCAAAATCGGCGGGCTTTTGGAGCTGGGGGCAGGATTTAATCCGGAGGAAACGGGGCGGGAAAATGTGTTGATCAACGCGGCGATTTTGGGGGTGCCGCAAGCGGATATTCCGGCGCTGTTTGAGAAGGTGGCGGCGTTTGCGGATATCGGGGATTTTCTGGATCAGCCGATCAAGGTGTATTCCTCGGGCATGGCCGTGCGGCTGGGGTTTGCGCTGCAGATCAATGTGCCTTATGACATTCTGAT
Source organism: uncultured Phycisphaerales bacterium (assembly GCA_963704405.1). GTDB lineage: Bacteria > Planctomycetota > Phycisphaerae > Tepidisphaerales > Tepidisphaeraceae > MFD01213-c1. The sequence goes on along the minus strand of OY969903.1, from coordinate 4,241,895 downwards.
TATCGATGAAGCGCTGGCGGTGGGGGATGAGCTGTTTCAGCGGAAGTGTTATGCGGCCCTGGAAAAGTTCAAAGGCGATGGGGGGACGATTTTGTTTGTGTCGCACTCGGCGGGGTCTGTGAAGCAACTGTGCCGGCATGCGATCTTTCTGGATCATGGGGAAATGATTCAGCAGGGGTTGTGCAAAACGGTGGTGGACAACTATCAGAAATTTCTTTATATGCGGGAGCCGGAGCGGTCGCAGTTTCGGGCGGAGCTGAAGGCTGGGGGAATCGCGGCGGATGAGGTTCGGGCGCAGTTGATTTCGGAGAGCGGGATTCCTTCGGAACGGCGGGCGGAGATTGATTCTTCGCCGCGGCCGCCTGCTACTGTTGCAACCGATTCATTGGATCAGGGTGTTGACCGCAATCCGCCGCCGGCGGAATTTGAACAGGGGCTTTCAACGCAGACGGCGACGTATTATCAATCAATTGGTGCGGAAATCAGTAATCCGAGGATCGAGACGCTGGATGGCCGACAGGTGAATATCCTGAATCCGCAGGAGCGATACCGGTATTGCTATCGGGTGAAGTTCACCGCGCCGGCGAGGCATGTGCTGTTTGGCTGGCTGGTGAAATCGACCACGGGCCTGGAACTGGGAGGGGGAGCGCATGAGACGTTTGATGGATGCTTGCATGAAGCGGACACGGGGGACATTTATGATGTCACCTTTGAATTTACGGCGCGTCTCTATCCGGCGCTTTATTATTTGAACTGCGGCGTTTCGGGTAATGCGGGGGATTATGACGGATTTCTCCATCGCGTGATCGACGCGGTCGCGTTTCGGGTGCGCAATGTTTACTTTAAGTTGCATACGGGGTTTGCGGACCTGGATTATCGATCGACTGTAACGCCTGCAACTGAGGCGGCGACCACGCGCGTGCTTCCGACAACCTTCAGTATCCATCGCTCCATGGCCGAGCCCGCAGCAGATGAACGTGCGCCGGCGCCGCAGAGCGTGGCAGAGATGGAATGATGGCAATCGATTCGACAACCAGGCAGGCGGTGCTGGTGCTTGGGATGCACCGCAGCGGGACATCTGCGCTGGCGCGGTTGCTCAATCTGCTTGGAGTGAAGCTTGGTGAGAACCTGTTGCCCGCGGCGGCAGACAACGAGATGGGGTTTTGGGAACATCGGCAGATTCAATACATTCACGATCGCGTTTATGAAACGCTCGGGCGGGATTGGACGAATGTGTCTTCGCTTCCGCCGCGCTGGTGGGAGGGGCAGGAAATTGATCCGTACAGGACGCAATTGCGGGAAGAGCTGGAGCGGGATTTGGGTGATGCGGCGCTCTGGGGTGTGAAAGATCCGCGGCTTTGCTCGATGTTGCCGTTGTGGAAGCCGCTGCTGGTTGATGATCTGCATAGCCGGGCCCATTGCATTTTGATTTTTCGCAATCCCGCGGAAGTGGCCAGATCATTGGGCAAGCGCGATCAGATGGCGGCTTCCCGGGCGTATCTGCTTTGGCTGCGAAGCATGATTGATTCTGAACGGGATTCTCGCGGGCTTCGGCGGACGATTACGACGTATAACCTGGTGCTGTCGGATTGGCGGGGACAAGTGGAGCGGATGGGCCGTGATCTGGGGATTGATTGGCCGGTTGAAGTGGAGGCGGTGGCCGCCGCGATTGATGATTTTCTGCGGCCGTCGGTTCGGCATTATCAGGTGAATAATGAAGTATTTTTGAAAGATGAAACCGTGCCGGAAATTGTCCGGCGGGCATATGCGGCGGTGCTGAAAGCCGCGGAGAGCGGGGAGATCGATAGCCTGACGGAGACGGCCGATCAAATCGCCGCCGATCTCGATGAATGCCAACCGCTCCTGAGCCGGTTCATTGAAGATTTTGAACAAGAGCATCGGTCGAAGGTGATCGAAAATAATGTTGCGATATCGTCGATGCAGTACGACCTGGCCGTGGCGCAGAATACGGCGGCTGAAAAAGCTGCGATAGAAACCCACGCGCGCCAACTGACAGATGAACTGGCCGCGAAGAAGGAAGCACTTGCAACGATGACGGAGCAGAAATCGGGGATTGAGCTACACGCAAAGCAACTGGCGGCGGAACTGGCGGCCAAGGTGGATGCGCTGGCGGTCGCCACCGAACGGAAATCGGCGATCGAAACTCATGCATCACAATTGAATGATGAGCTGAAGGCAAAGATGGAGGCGCTGGCAATTATCAGCGAGCAGAAAGCCGGAATGGAATTGCACGCCGCCCAGCTTGCGGTGCAGGTGGACGCCAAGACGAGCGCTCTGACTATCCATATCGAACAACTCAATGCAGCGAAGATGCAGATCTCACAACTCGAGCAGGAGATTCAACAGCTTCGGGAAACGGCGGTGATGAATAGGAATACGATGGTCGCTAAAGACCACGAGCTGGATCAGTATCGCATGCAGCGGCAGATTCTTCTGGACGTCGCCGGTCAGGCGTGGCGCTCGCAATCGTGGCGGTGGACCGCGCTTCTGCGGAGAAGGACCGGGGTTCGGCTGACTGCCGATCAGTTGAAGCCGGCGAGTGCAATGGAAAAGCTCGCCGACAACGGTTGGCGTGCGGCGGGACCGGCTCAGTTTATCCTGCCGTGCCTGCCTGTGTCGGGCCTGATCAGCATCAGGCTGAAGATGAAATCGAACGTTTCCACGCGGGCGCGGTTGTATTTCGATTCGGGCCGGCTTTTTAATCTTGAACAAAGCCTCGATCTCGGGGCGGTTGACGGCGCAGGCAAGGAAATGCGATGCACGCATGTCCTGGCCGCGCCGGTTCACTGTTTTCGCCTTGATCCAGTGGAAGAGCCGGGCGAATTCGTCATTGAAGAATTTGAAATCATGGCCAGGCCCGCGCCGTTCAACCAGGGGTGACCGCGGGCAGGGTTTTTCACATAAAAGTATGTATTATCACGGACATCGATGGCGTCATTAGAGCAAACAGAATCGGGAACAATGGGGATTGAAACTTCGGACGTGATCGCGCGCCTCGAATCAGCGGGACTGGATGTGGAGCACTTGAGCAAAACGCTTGAAGAAAAAAGCGGGATGGTCACGCGGCTGGAGCAGGAGATCAAAGCCATGCGCGCAGAGCTCATGGCGGCCTATCGCACACGCGACACGCTTGGGTGGCGGCTGCGCGCGTTATTCGGGTCCTGGATCTGGCGCAGCGCCAATCCGGCGTTTGTAGCCGCCAGGATCCTGGGCAAGTTGCGGATCACACTCGATCAACTGGTCCCCCTGACCGACATGCAGCGCGGCGAAAATGGATGCTGGGAAGGCTCGGGCCTGCCGCACTTGCTCATCCCCATCTGGCCGACCAAAGGCTGGGTGCGGCTTCGCGCCAAGGTGCGATCGAATGTGACTTCGCGGGCATGCCTGTATTTCGATACGGGCCACGGGTTTCATCAGCGCGAGTTTTTCGAACTGTCACCGGTGGCAGGCGAAACGGTGATAGATCGGATCGTGCCTCTTCGCACAACCACTTACCTGATCCGATTCGATCCGATCCAGCAGCGCGGCGAATTTGCCGTAGAGGAATTTTTGCTTGAACCGCTCTCGCGAATCGGCCTGAATCTGAAGGCTGTCGCCGGAAATCTGCGGCGATCAATCCTCGGTGACGGAACCCACCGCCCTTCGATCTGGCTCGGCCTCCGGCTGCTGCTCAAAGGAGATTTCAGCACATTTCACCGCCAGCTCCTGACTAACGCCGGCGGCGCTTCCGCGGCATCTGACTACGAAGTCTGGCTCAACCGGCATCAACTGACAGATGACTCCATTCAACAGATGCGCAGCGAAATGGCGGCGTGGCAAAACCCGCCGAAGATTTCCATCATCCTGCCCGTCTATAACGTTCCGGAAGAATATCTCCGCGCCTGTATTGAATCGGTGACATCGCAGATTTATCCGCACTGGGAACTCTGCATCGCCGACGACGCTTCGCCTAAGCCGCACGTGCGGCGGGTGCTGCAGGAATACGCCGCCGGTGATTCCCGGATCAAGGTTGCCTATCGCGAGAAGAACGGCAATATCTCGGCCGCTTCGAATTCGGCATTGGAAATGGCAACCGGCGAATACACGGCATTGCTGGATCACGATGACGAAATCACACCGCACGCGCTGTTCAAGGTGGCGGAGGCAATCGTGCGCGACCGGTCGCTGGACATGATTTACAGCGACGAAGACAAGCTCACCCCCGACGGCAAACGCCACGATCCGTTCTTCAAGCCGGACTGGTCGCCGGAATATTTCACGGCGTGCATGTATACCTGCCACCTGGGGACCTATCGGACTGAACTGCTGCGAAAAGTGGGCGGGTGGCGGAGCGAATTCGACAGGCGCAAGACTATGACCTGGTTCTGCGCATCGTCGCGGCCGCGCCGAAGATTCATCACATTCCGGATGTGCTTTATCACTGGCGCGTCATTCCCTCCAGCACGGCATCGGGCGCGCAGGCCAAGCCTGAGGCGTATGATCGCGCCAAGGCGGCGTTGCAAAGCTATATCGATGCGCAGGGTCGCCGCGGGCATATTGAAGATGGGCCAAGCGCCGGATTTCACCGCGTTCGGTATGACATCAGGGGCACACCGAAGGTTTCAGTGGTGATTCCCAGCGCCTGCCGCGGGATTGAATTCCGGGGACGCCGAACGTGGTTTGTGCTGGAATGCGTTTCGAGCATCCGCCGGCTGTCGACCTATCACAATGTTGAAATCATCGTGCTCGATAACGATGACATGACCGCGGACTTATCGCGCGCGCTGGAGCCGTTCGATGTCCGTCACATTGCATTTACCGAGCCTTTCAATCTCGCCCGCAAGATGAACCTCGGCGGATTCTCCGCCAGCGGCGAGCATCTCATCATCCTGAACGACGACATCGAAGTGATCACCCCCGACTGGATCGAAAGCATGCTGGAATATTCCCAGTGGCCGGAGATCGGCGCGGTCGGGGCACAGCTTCTTTTCCCCAACGATACCCAGCAGCACACCGGCGTGACGCTGCTCGACGGCAATCCCGGCCATCCATTTTATCAGTTCCCGGCCGGACACCCTGGATACTTTTTCTCATCGCAGGTGCATCGCAACTGGTCCGCCGTCACCGGGGCTTGCATGATGACACGGGCGGACGTGTTCAAAAGTGTCGGAGGATTCAGCGAAAACTTTCCGCTGAACTACAACGACGTTGATTACTGCCTGAAAGTGATGAACACCGGCAAGCGCATCGTCTACATGCCCTATGCCAAGCTCTATCACCATGAATCGGTCAGCAAATCGGGCACGCACGCCCACGAGCTGGAAGCATTCAAAAAAGCCTGGCGGGACCGCTTCCCCCGCGACCCGTATTACAACCCGAACCTCACGACGCAAACATGCGATTTCCGCATCGCGTGAGCGGGCGCGATGGACACGATACACTCTGAGCAGTCCGATCAACCGAGGTAAATCCGAATTCCAAAGCCCGAAATCCGAATCAAATCCGAAGCAGCAAACCCGAACGGGTTACGCATTTCCATCGCGCTCTGCACATTCAACGGCGAGCGATTCCTTCCCCAGCAACTGGAAAGCTACGAAAACCAGACTCGCCTTCCGGATGAACTGGTTGTATTTGACGATGCATCAACCGACGGAACAGCGGCATCGCTGCAGAAATCTGCGGCCAATTTCCCTTTCCCCGTTCGCGTTCACATCAACCCTCAGCAGCTCGGACCGACAAAAAACTTTGAGCAGTCCATCGCGGCGTGCAATGGCGATGTGATCGTGCTCTGCGATCAGGACGACATCTGGCTGCCGCAGAAGCTTGCGTCAATTGCAAACGCCTTCATGCGAAATCCAAATCTTGGCTTTACCTTCGGCGACGCCGAGATGTGCGACGAGCAAGGCCGCCATCTCGGGTACCGTCTCTGGAAAAGCGTGGGATTCACTGGATCGCTGCGCCGGCGGCTGGCATCTGGTGACGCATTCCCCGTCATTCTGCGCCAAAACGTGGTGACCGGCGCGACGATGGCGTTTGCCTCCCGGTTGCGCCCGCTGCTGCTGCCTATCGATCCCACATGGATGCACGATGGCTGGATCGCGATCCTGTCAGCCGCGATCGCGCCGGTACAGGCGATTGCGGAACCGATGATCCGCTATCGCCAGCATGAGCAGCAGGCCGTCGGGGCAGCTCGGCGGTCGTTTTATCAGCAGTATCTCAATGCCCGCAAAATGGACCGCGAGGTGTTCTCGCGTCAGGCGGAGATGTATGAAGCCGCGCTGCAAAGATTGACTGAAATCTCAACCGCAGGAACTGCCGCCGTCCCGCCTTGGGCGTTAAAGTTGCTTCGAGAGAAGATCGCGCATTTGCACCGGCGATCGCAAATCCGCACCGGCCAATCTTCGCGGCTCATCTCTAGCTTCGCTGAACTTGTTACATTGCGATACCGTCGATTTTCGCTTGGGTGGAAGAGCTTTGCCCAGGATCTGTTCCTGTGAATCAGCATCAGCCATCTTCGAACATCCGCACTTCCGTTGCACTATGCACGTACAACGGCGCACGCTTTTTGCGCGAGCAGTTGGAATCGATCACCGGGCAAACCCAGGCTGTGGATGAAGTCGTCATCTGCGACGACGGTTCAACAGACGGCACCATTGAGCTGATTCAGGCCTTCGCGCCCGCATCTCCCGTCCCGATTCGGCTGGAGCAAAACCCCGTGCGGCTGGGCGTCACTAAAAATTTCGAAAAAGCCATTTCGCTTTGCCAGGGCGGAGTGATTTTTCTTTCCGATCAGGATGACCGTTGGCAGCCGCCGAAGGTTCAGCGGCTGCTCAGCGCCTTCCAGAATCCGGCAGTGGGCCTGGCTTTTTCCAATGCCCAGGTGGTGCGGGAAGATCTTTCGCCTGCCGGTTATCGCCTTTGGCAATCGGTCTGGTTCAGCTCCGATGAACAGCAGCAGGTCCGCGATGGCGCCGCCGCTCCGGTGCTTTTGCGCCATGCCGTCGCGGCCGGTTCAACGCTTGCATTTCGGGCCGAATACCTTCCGCTGGTGCTGCCGATCCCCGATTTGCCGCACTCGCATGATATCTGGATCACATTGCTGATCGGCTGCATCGCCCGGTTGCAACCGATGGATGAAGACCTCATTCGCTATCGGCTGCACGGGGGGAATCATGTCGGCCTGCGGCGCCACAATCTGCTCAGCCAAATTCGGATGGCTCGCCGGCAGATTGAAACAAATGCTTTTGAGTACGCGGCCAATTTGCATGCGGCGATGTATGAACGCCTTACATCTCCTGCCGCATCGCAGTGGACAGTGCCTTATGATGTGCTCGCACGATTGCAGGAAAAGATCGAACACAGCCGCGCGCGGCAGCGGATGCCAAAGGGATGGCCGAGCCGATTAAAGCTCATCAAAGATGAACTTCGAAACGGGAATTACCGGAAATATTCGTATGGATATAAAAGCGTGCTGCAGGATTTGATTTTAAGATGATCCGCCGCAGCATGTGCATCTCGCCTGTGTCGAACACCATCAAACACGGGCGAGACGTTCGCGCCTAATCATCCCTTCGAAGCCACAATCGCCAGGCTGGGGCCATGGGGATGGTCCGGCGTGTCATATCCGATCGCCATCTTGGTGAATCCGAGATGTTCCAGAAGCCCGAGCAAATCTGCCCGGCTCAGCCACGTGCTGTATTCGGCGCTGCCGCCGCAGTAGGTTTTGGCGTCGAGGCTGTCGTTGTAATCATGCCGGTATAATTTGATGGTTTTTCCATCAACGGCCGTTTCGCTTTCCGACAAGAATCGGCGGGAAAGATACCAACTGTTTTTGATGATGGTTTCGTCGTAATAGTGCGTCCAGATGGAGACGCGGCTGGTGCATTTGGCGATCAATTGCAGCAGCCGGACGGGGTCTTTCATGTGATACAAAACGCCGGTCGCCAGGACGAAATCGTATTGTGTTTCGTTGGCCTCCAGGAACGGCATGAAGTTCCCGCAGGCAAACTGCACGCGCTGCAACTTCAGAATTTCTTTGACGATCAGGCACTTTAAATACGCGCGGGAATTCGCCTCAATCGCCAGCACCGAAGAAGCCCCCGCCTGCTGAAGCATGTAGCTGTGCCCGCCTTCCAGCGGCCCCAGCTCAAGCACCGATTGACCTCCAACGCCACCAAGCTCCTTCAATGCCCACGCGATGCGGCCATCCTGAAAAAGCGGAATCCCACCGGCGGAAAGCTGATCGTAAGGCGGCGGAAATTTAGATGTCCATTCCCCTTTGAAGACATCCAAAGCATTCTGGTCGCTCGGCGAGGTCAGGACGTATGCATCCAGAATGCTCGGAGCGGCAGGAGCTGGTGCAGCAGTAGTTGATTCGGTCGATTCAGCAGTAGAAGGCATGACGAAAGTATACCGGAGGCGGATGCGCTGTGAAGGGATCGAATCTGCGATTTGCCGATCGATCAAAGCAGGCTACAGCACGTCTGCAAAATGCGGTTTAAGCCGCAAAAACATTAAACTTCCGACCGCGAAGAGGCAGCAGCTCAGTATCCAGAAATAAGCGGCGCTGACCGGATGATGCCACAGCCAGACATGCTCCGCCATCGATTCGCGATAGCCGCGGACGATGTAATAGAGAGGATTCATGTTCAGTAAGATTACGAAGACGCGTGGGAGATCCCGCCCTTTGTCCGCCCAGACAATGGGCGTCATCCAGAAGAATATCTGCACGAACACGCTTACAACCTGTGCGAGGTCCTTCAGAAACGGCACGAGCGAAGACACCAGGAGCGAAAGACCGACGCTGAAGAACATCATCGCGGCCAGGTAATAAAAAACCTGCAGATTTTCCCAGTGCGGGGGATAGCCATATCCCCAGAAAATGATGGTCAGCACTAATACAAAAAACAGATGAACCGGCAACAGAGTCAGCAGCCGCACGACTGGCAGAAGGCTCACGCGAAAGACAACTTTTTTGACAAGGAAGCGGTTATCCAGAATCACGCTGCTGCCTGTGATGATGCAATCAGAAGCCAGCATCCAGGGCACCAGCCCTGCCAGCAGCCACACCAGGAACGGCAACCCACCGACCGGCCCGGCCTTCAATCCATATTTGAAGACGAGAAAATACAACAGCATCATCACACTGGGATGAATAAACGCCCACGTGAGCCCAAACGCCGACCCCAGATACCGGCTGCGGAACTCGCGGCGGGTCAGTTCCAGAATGAGCCGCCGGCTGCGAAAAATTTCCGCGACGTAATCAAAGAACCCTCGGGTGAGATGAACGGCGCGATTTATCATTACTGCTGGCCACTCCACGCGACAAATGCCTGCCCCAGTGAGCCGAAAGTGTAGCTGAGCCGCCGGGCTTTGCGAGGGGCGCGACAATACAACGACAACGCAGCTCCGCCTATCCAGACAACAGGTTGGCCAAACCCTCGCGCAGCGCGTAACGGGGCACAAAACCGGTTGTACGAAGCTTCGCGGTCTCCGCCGTCATGACCTGCGGATTGCTCGGCGTGCCCGCGGCTTCCTCAATTTTCAATAAATGCGATTGACCCGTCAGTTCTGCCGCGATCCGCGCAACCTCACCCAGCGTCACCGGCATCCCCGAACCAATGTTCACAATTCCCTGCAAAGACGAATTCAGAATCGCCGCGAACGCCCTCGCCACATCTTCCACATGCAGGATATCCCGAACATGAGCGCCGGACCGAACGACCGCCGGCTCATTCCTGAGCAGCGGATTCACGATGGACGGAATCAGCCGATTGGGATGTTCATTGGGCCCGTACAGAAAAAAAACTCGTGCCCATGCCAGTTCAACACCAGACTGAATGGCAAACTTCCCTGCAATCTCCCGAAGGGAATTCTTGCAGACGCCGTAAAGCGTCGCCGGATTGCTCGGCGTCAGATCTTCAATCAGGTGCGCGTGCGACCAGTCATATTCGGCGCATGTCCCGGCGAAAACCGCCCGCTTCCCGCCGTTTTCCGCGAATGACTTGAACATCGAAAGCGACGCCGCCACCCAATCCAGATTCAGCGGCGACGTCCAGAACTTTCCATGTTCCGCATACCAGGCGAAATGAACCAGGTACGTCGGCCCAATTTTTTTCAGCAATTCTGAAACCTGTGCTGCATCAAGCAGATTCACCTGATGCGAAGTTACACCAGCAGCCGGCGCTGCCGGCCGCAGGTCCGCCGCGTGGACTTCGTACCTGAGCCGCAACAATTCCGGCACGGCGTGCCGACCGATGAACCCCGATGATCCGGTGACCAGAACGCGCTTCACGTGAATCACCTCTGGTAATCCGGATAAGTTCGATCCCGCTCTGAAATCACCGCGACCTCCAGCGGCCATTCGATTCCGAAAACCGGATCATCAAACCGCACCCCCCGCGCCGTCTCCGGCGCGTACCATTCAAACATCTCGTACAAAACTTCCGTATCGTCGGCAATCGTCTGAAAGCCGTGGGCGAATCCGATGGGGATATACAAGCTGCGATAATTCTCCGCGGACAGTTCCACACCGAACCATTTGCAATATGTAGGCGACGCGTGCCGCAGGTCGACGATCACATCAAAGATCGCCCCCGCAGTGCATCTCACCAGCTTCGGCTGCGCCTTTGGCTCAACCTGAAAGTGCATACCGCGGAGCGTTCCTTTCCTCAGGTTGAATGAAATGTTTGATTGCACTACCTGCCCCGGCAGATGGTGCTCTTCAAACCGGGACCGATCGAACGAATATGAAAAGAACCCGCGGTCGTCGCGGAACAGATCCATGTCGATCACGAATGCGCCGTCGAGCGGGGCCGATTGAAATTTCACGCCAGCACCTGCACGGTCGGAATTGCGACGACAAATTTCCCGCCCCAGGATCGGATTTCCTTCATCTGGTCGGTCACCTCATCCTTGATATTCCACGGCAGGATCAGCACGTAATCCGGCTTGGTCTCGGCGATTTTCTCCGGACCAAAAATCGGAATATGCGTGCCCGGCAAAAAGCGGTTTTGCTTATACGGATTTTTATCGACGACGTAATCGACAAAATCCGCGCGCACGCCGCAGTAATTCAGCAGTGTGTTTCCCTTTGCCGCCGCCCCATAGCCGGCGATCTTTTTGCCCGACCGCTTCGCTTCGATCAGGAACTGCAGGAACGCCCGCTTGGTTTCCTTCACGCGCTCGGCAAACGCGCGATAGGCCGGCATTTCTTCCAGGCCCCGTTCACGTTCGAGCGTTCGCATCGTCTCCACCCGCTTTTCAACCGGCCGCTGCGCCTCGGCGTGGGCAACGAAGATGCGGATCGAACCCCCATGCGTCGGCAGTTCCTGAACGTCAAACATCTTCAGCCCGTGGTTGGCGAAGATTTTTTCGACGGTGTAGAAGCTCAGGTAGGAAAAATGCTCGTGATAGATGGTGTCAAACTGGTTCTGCTCCATCAACCGCAGCAGGTGCGGAAATTCCATCGTAATGACGCCATCCGGCTGCAACAGGATTTTCATCCCGGCGACGAAGTCATTGATGTCCGGCACGTGCGCCAAAACATTATTCCCCAGCAGCAGATTCGCGCGAATGCCTTCCGATACCAACTGCTTCGCCGTCTGCGTTCCAAAGAACTGCACGCGGGAAGGAACCCCCCGCTTTTCCAACGCAACTTTTGCAACGTTCGCCGCCGGCTCAATCCCCAATACCGGCACGTTGTGCGCCTTGAAATATTGCAGCAGATAGCCGTCGTTGCTGGCGATCTCGATCACCTGGGATTTCTCGCCGAACCCGAATCGGCCGATCATCATCTCAACATACTGCTGCGCATGTTTCAGCCAGCTTTCCGAATAACTGGAGAAGTACGCATACTCGCTGAAAATTTCCTCGGGACTTTCAAATTCCTCAAGCTGCACCAGCTTGCACTTTTCGCAAACCCATGCGTGCAGCGGATAAAACCGCTCCATCGCCTGAAGCTGATCCGCCTTCAAATAAGAATTGCTCGGCGGCGACATGCCCAGATCGGCGAACGTCACATCCAACTTCAAAGAGCAAAATCGGCATGAGCCTGAAGGCATTGTTGATCAACTCCGGAAATAACCGACGATCCAAACGAAGGACAAAAACCGCAACATGACGCGAGCCCCGCTCGACTGAGCCTCTGTCGAAGCCTGGCCTGTGTCACGTCAGACGTCTGGTTCCATTTCAATGAACTTCTCAATCTGAATCTCTGACAACCTTTTCACATCCTCATCACGATCCCATCCCTTGTACCATTCCACGATCCACTCCAGCGTCGTCCCCAGGTTCGTCCGCGGCTGCCACCCCAGCCGCGACCTCGCCTTGCTGATGTCCAGCTTCAGGTAATACGCCTCGTGCGGATGCTCTCCCTGCGAAAGCTGCCATCGCGCGGCCTCGCCCCACGATCCAACCATCCGATCCACAATCCATTTCACAGGCTTGGCATCATCTTCCCACGGACCAAAATTCCACGCCTCCGCGAAAGCCTGCCCCTGCTCCACCAGCCTTTGCGCCAGCGTCAGGTATCCAGACAGCGGCTCCAGCACCAATTGCCACGGCCGGATCGAATCCGGATTGCGAATAATAACCGCGTCCTTGCGAATGAATGCCTTGACGATATCCGGAATCAGCCGATCCTTCGCCCAATCCCCTCCGCCAACCACATTTCCCGCTCGCGCAGAAGCGACGGCAGTTTCAGATTTCTGAAAAAATGACTGCCGATAGGCGCTGGTCACCAGCTCGGCGCATCCTTTGGAACTGGAATATGGATCATGCCCGCCCATTGGCTCATTTTCGCGATAGCCCCATGCCCACTCGCGGTTTTCATAGCATTTGTCGGTCGTCACGATGATGACGCCGCGAACACCGCCAATTTTTCGAACCGCTTCAAGCAGGTTAGCGGTCCCCATCACATTCACCGCATAAGTCTCCACCGGATCGGCATAGCTCTCCCGCACCAGCGCCTGCGCCGCCATATGAATGACCACTTCAGCGCCCGACTGCTTCAATGCCTCAGACAACTTGGGGAGATCGCGAACATCTCCTTCGGTGTGCGCCAGCTTTTTCCGCAATCCTGCCAGCTCAAACAAACTTGGATTCGTCGGCGCCGGCAGTGAATATCCATGAACTTCCGCCCCCAGCCGATCCAGCAGCATGCACAGCCACGCGCCTTTGAATCCGGTATGTCCGGTGATGAAAACTTTGCGGCCGCGCCACCAGGCAGGGTTCATTCCCAAACCCTCCACGGCGCCTTCCCTTTGCTCCACAGTTCTTCCAGATAATTTTTATCCCGCAACGTATCCATCGGATGCCAGAAGTCGGCGTGCTGGTACGCCATCAATTCCCCATCCCGCGCCAGCTTCTGCAATGGCTCCTTTTCCCAAACTGTGCCCGGTCCTTCAATCAGATCGATCGTCTTCGGCGACAAAACAAAAAATCCGCCGTTGATCCATGCCCCATCGCCGTGTGGCTTCTCCACAAAATGCGTGATCTTTTCGCCTGCCAATTCCAAACTGCCAAACCGCCCCGGCGGTTGCACCGCCGTCAGCGTCGCGAGCTTTCCATGCTTGCGATGAAACTCCAGCAGCCTGGTAATGTTCACATCGCCCACCCCGTCGCCGTAGGTGAAGCAGAACTCCTCTTGCCCCTGAAGGTATTCCCGCACATGCCGCAACCGTCCGCCGGTCTGTGTCTGGTCCCCGGTATCCACCAGCGTCACGCGCCAAGGCTCGGCGTACCGCTGATGCACCTCCATCCTGTTGTGCTTCATGTCAAACGTCACATCCGACGTATGCAGAAAGTAATTCGCGAAGTATTCCTTGATCAGATACCCCTTGTATCCCAGGCAAATCACAAAATCATGAACGCCATGAGCGCTGTATAACTTCATGATGTGCCAGAGGATAGGCTTAGCCCCGATCTCAATCATCGGCTTGGGTTTGATCGCGGTTTCTTCCGAAATCCGCGTGCCCATTCCTCCTGCCAGGATCACTGCTTTCATTGAATTTGGCGTCCGGTTCAAAGTGCGATGAAAGCCCCGCATGTGCCCGCGGGGCTCGATCCGACTAGCTTCTCGATTCGGGGAGGCGGGTCAAGTTTCTGGTGTCGCAGGATATGAGTTCAGTCCCGGTGTCGGGGTTTAGGGTTGGGGCGAGGGTGAAGTGGAAGGGTTATTATGGGTTGTCGCCGCAGGACAAAAGTGGGGCGCTTTGGGGCGCGCCGGCGCGGGCTGCCTGGAGCGCCATGTCTCACATCTCGCTGCCTTTCAATGGGTTAGAAAAGTCGTCGGAAATATTTAGCAATAATTTGATAAAATGCGCCCCATTTTTACCCCAGCTTAACAGTGGGCCCGCTGATGGGTGTTCGGCGATGGGATGATTCGGGAGGGGTTCGATCTCTGCCTGTCCCCGGTTCAGGTGGATGTTTCCGCTCTCGGGCAAAGGCAGGCCGCGTGCTTCAGCCAGCCAACTGGTGCTGAGTTGCCGGAGCTGGGCAAACTCAATCGTCAGGAGATCGCCGCATTAGTAGGAGTAGCACCGATGAACCGTGACTCAGGTGCGATGCGTGGCAAACGCACAATCTTCGGTGGACGAGCGACGGTACGTTGCGCGTTGTACATGGCTACCTTCGCCGCGACGAAGTTCAGCCCGATCATCCGCGTCTTCGCTGAACGATTGAAGAAAACAGGCAAGCCGTTCAAGGTCGTCATCATTGCGGCGATGCGCAAGCTGCTGACGATTCTGAACGTCATGATCAAGGAGAATCAACCGTGGAATCCGAAACTAAAAAATGCTTGGCAGTTAATACAGCCGCTTCAGTCATCTAATCACTCCCACATCTCACTGGCCCGGATATCCTCATCAAGGTGAATTTCACCTTCTTCATCCATCCCGCGTTATTTTGGGTTCACCGGCACATTTTCAAAGGAAGCAAACTCGACGTTGCGGGTCTCGAAGCGAATGGCCTGGACATCTTCGCAGCGTAGGCCGGAGAAGCTCATTCGGGTCGCCTGCAAGCCCCACGGCGCAACATCCTCTTGCAACTTAGTCGTGGAGCCGTTGCACCTGTGGCTCTTCTTTGCTCGATCGACCAGGACCAACCGCACATTTTCCGGGAGGCTGGTCATGGCCACGTTTAGCGATACACCATCTTGTGTTTGGCGGATCGATTCGATCAGGCCGGGGACACAATTCACTTGGGCAGGAAGATGATTCGGTGCGATCTCCTCAATCGAGTACCATGGCGTCGATGCCACGCCAAGGCGAGCGTTCATCCTGACATCTGGTTTCAAAGCGGCGACGACGATGCTCGTTTGATCGCTCCCATCACCGGCATACGACACCGCCGAATCGAACTGCCACATCAAGTCGGACACGCCCCGCGGTGTTCTGAGAAGGCCTCCCACGAACATCCGCCGGACCAGCGTTCCATTAGCATCTGATACACTTCCGCCGGTTTGTAACTCCCCGACGTACGCGGGCTGGCCGTCCAGTCCCCACCAATTTTTTTCCGATGGCGGAAACAGCCCGACAGCCCTCAGTTCCACGACGGCACCGCACGGCAATTTCACGGAGGAGTTTCCTCCGGAATCCACAATGGTTGCCTGCGGAACCTTGGATCCCGCGCGAAGCCCGCCGACGGTTGGCAACTCCACTCCATCAAAAAAGAACGGCGGCTCGTGGGCGAACGAACGAAGTTCGAGGTGGTCCAGTTCATCCAGGCCGAAGGGAAAGTAGAATGTCGGGCTGATTCCTCCCGAAAGGTCGAAGAAGAAATCTGACATGCATTTTGCTCCCGAGTTTGAGACGGCGGCGATCTGATACCTTCCGAGGTTCCAGTTGGTCGCCTTCAATTGGAGCGTTGTCTGCGATCCGCTGTCGAAATCCCACTGCCCATCGCGAATGTCCTGAAATCCGACAACAGCTTGTCCGATCGTGACCGATGCGTTTTTCTTCGTCGGCAGGCTGTTTGCAACATTGGTCTGACTGTAGCTGCACAGATCGAGCCACAAATCAATCTTGCGGGGAAGTGTGCCGGGAGCGGCTTCGATGCGGAAAGCGGACAGCCCGGGCACCTGGCGAATGACGACGTCCGATATGAACCGCCGAGCGAAGTGGTCGAAGATGCGCAGACGTTTGATCTCGTATCGGTCCCGACCCGGGGTGAGGAACACAATCACCGTGTCGTTGAACAAGTTGTCCGATGGTTTGATGGTGGTGAGCGGCAACGTGCCTGGATCGACCGCGGCACCGCTCCCGTCGGTTGCCACGGGTGTGCCATCGGCACGGTAACGCACCACAGCGGTCACGGTAAATGTGTTCGGCCCCACTTTCATCGACAGGCCAGGCTTGGAACAGGGCGCGTTTTCGTAGAGCGAATCCAGGAGGTCGTAATGCTCCCGCTGACCGGGATCGGCCGGCCGCTCGGGGATGAGATCCCGCTCGGGAGTTAGATCCGTTTGAATGACAGCAGGGGTCGTCGCCGTCGGCGGTGACGCCAACGTGTAGTGAACAACGGCGAACCCCGCGCCAGCGCCTAAGCTGCCCGCCAGAAGCAGAATCGCGGTCATTTTCACTTTTGCCCACCACATGAGCCTAGCCACCGAGTGCGCGATTGTTCCAGCGGCGGTGGTGGCACCACCGCCGCTGGCGACGAGCGTGGTATGCACCAAACCGACAGGCGCCGCTTGCGCAATGTTTGCGGCGATAACGGCCGTTAGTCCACCGGCTTCGACCGGCACACCTTTGCTCGCCATGATCTCGCGCAGCTTTCTGACGGCACGCTGTACGCGTTTCTTCGCCGCTTCCTCGCTGAGGCCAACTGCGGCGCCCACATCTGCCATCGATCGGCCCTGGTGGAATCTTAACAGCACTGCCTCTCGATCAATCCCGCCCAGTTGTTCAATTGCTTCATCGAGCAGAGGGAAGATCAGCTCCCAGCTTGCTTCTTCGTCGTTGGCTTGTTGCGCCTGCATTGTCCCTGCCTTTCTTTCGTGCTTGCGCCGTCGAGCCTGCCGTTTGATCGTGTTGGCTCCGCAGTAGCGCGTCGTGCGAAACAACCACCCCGTCAGATGTGAGTGCCCGCGCAACGATCCGGCTTTCTGTGCGAGCAAGATGAACACCGCTTGAGTAACGTCTTCGGCCAGATGAGTGTCGCGCACCATCCGCCGCGCGCATGAATACACCCAATCAACATGCCGCCGCACGAGCGATTCGAATGCCGCGCGATTGCCACTTTGGGCGAATTGTTCGATTAACTGACCGTCGGTCGAGTCTGTCATAGCTAAATCCCGTGTTACTGCTTTCCGACAATAAATGTACGGCTGCATCAATACGGGACATGACGGCGCTTGCAACACCGAGCAATGAGGAGTGGCGGCATCTGCAGGTGCCAAGCAATAGAGGCTTAGCCACAAATAAGTCGTAGTAAAAAACGCAGAAAAGTTTCACTCGTGTCTTGTCGCCGCGATTCGCGGGACGAATTCTCACTTCCGTGAGCTTCTATCGCTATCCGCTGGCAGGATCGGCATTTGTGAAATATTTCGCATTTCGATGAAGGAGAGAAATACCAACGGGAAATCAGGAGTTACGACGACCAAGCAACGGGATTTGAACTGGCCTGCACCAAATTCTCGCGAATGGTGCCCAGGACCATCCGCGGCGATTGGCAGGATTCCATCCCGCATCTTGTAGCGTCGCAATATGAAGATGCGCTACCGAACAAGCGCCGAACCTGGAGAGGGTCGAGACAGAGCCGGACGTGGTGACGCAGCTCTTTAGAAAGAGCTATGTCCTTTTAGTCATTCCCCGCATGTGGATTTGAATATTATTCCCGCGGCGCCTGATCTTGCCGAAGCGATTGCAACGCCGGATCAAATCGATCTGTCGTGGACGGATGATTCAGTTGTCGCCACCAGTTATACTATTTCCCGCTCGACCGATGGCACAGACTTCACTGCGGCTACGACCTTCGAGCCACGCCCGACCGCTGCCCGGTCCCCAAAATAGGAATAATTTCAAACTGACCCGCTACCAGAGATAGGCATCGATCGTTTTTCCGCCAACCGCTTTCTCTTTGCAAGCACGATCGTTTGTTCGAGCAGTTCGCAGGACGCAGGATGGGCTTCTGTAAGGATGTCATCGATCGATGATGAACCCATTGGCGCACCACCAAACCCTACGGCGGCAGAAACCGAGGTGTTGTTCATGACCAAAATGGCCGGCCTCCCTGCGCTTTGTGTCATTGCTACCGCGACGGCCTTCGCTGGCGCGGGCGAGACCAATGCAAATGTCGCCGCCGACGAGGCCAGGCTCGCCGCCTGCATATTGAACGCATTGTCGATGAGTGAATAGTCGCTGCCGTCGACAGCGCCGTCGTAATTGAAGTCGCCGTTGAACCAGCCTGTGAGCGCGGGATGGGTGAAGCCATTGTCGATCTTTCCGTAGTCCGTCCCATCAACCTTCCCGGAAAGATCGGCGTCGCCATAATAAGTGTACTTCACCAGCACATCGGCGGTCCCCACATCCTGATTGTCAAACGGGCCATATGTTGTGCTGCTCCCGTAAATCGCATGTCCGGTGCCGTCGTCGTTTTGGATTGCGCCAAGGGTTGTAAGATGCGTTGAATCATTCGCCGCGGCAGATGAAATAATCCCACCGGCGCCGTTCCAATATCCGCCGGCGGCAAGATTTATTCCGCTGTTCAAATCATTTGCAATGCTGTTCCAATCCCCACCTTTCACGACCAGATCATTTCCCGCCAGATCGAGCAACCCGGTTTGTATCCCTGTCGCCGAGCGAATGGTTAAGGCATTCAGGACCACTACCGCTCGATCCGCATGAGACACCGGGTCTGCAAAGACCGCTTTCGCTCCAGCCGCGATGAGCAGCGTATCAAGTGTTTCGGCGGTCAATCCCGCCCCTGCCGCCGGCGCAGCGAATGTGGCCGTGCCGCTGTTCACGTTCACCGTATCCGACGCCAGAGAATTCAACAGGCTGATGGGCCCCGCCGGCCCGCTATTGAAATTTAATACATCCGCAGCCGCCGAGAACGCGACAGTGACGCTCACTACTGCGGAAAATGAATAGGTGGCGCCGCTTGTCACGGTTGTATTGGCGCCGCTGGTTCCTAACGTCACCGCCCCGGTTGCCGCCGCAAGATTGACGTTTAACGTTGATCCCGTCTCCTCCGCAATCACCGGCTGACCGTTCACCGCCACGCTGCTGAAACTCGCCGCATTGGTGGTGCTGTTGTTGTGCGGCGTCACAGCCAGCCCGGCCAGCACCGCCGAATTCATTGCAATCGCCTGCGCCCCGCCAATCTGGGTCCAATGCGAGTTGTCGCTGGAATAATATGCACTGATCACATTCCCCCATCGCGACAACTGCACCCACATCGGCGTCGCCAGTCCCGCCACCGAAACAGAACTCGCCGCCGCGCCCGCCGACGCACGCCATTGGAACATCAGCCCGTTGCTATGCGTCACCTCCACCGCCGCGAACGCCGCCCCCGCGGTGTTGTCGGCCCGAATCATCACGCCCGCCCGCGCAGCGGCGTCTGTGCCGGTTTGCGAAGTCACCTGCGCTATGATCGAACCATCCCCCGTCAAACCTGCCGATGGAAAATTAAACTGATCCGCCGCCCCTCCGATATCCGCCCCTCCGCCGGTTACAATCCATTTCCCGGTATCCGGATCAAACATCGTCGTCCCCACCACGCCCGGCGAATTGATATCCTGATCCGACCATCCGCCGGCCACCACCACTGCGTCATAAGGCGTCCCCGCCGTCTTGGTTGAAATCTCATCTCCACCGCTGGCCGCCGTCAGGGTGCATTGCGAATCAAATGAGACATTCCGAACATGATTGATATCCATCCCCAGCGAGGCCGACAGCTTCACATTCACCAGTGACACATTCATCACCGGTTCTTCCGGCAGCCCCCAGATGATGCCGCAGTATGTACTGCTCGCCGAGTTGGTCGAAGTGAGATTGCTGATCGTGATGTTTTTCCAGATCGGCGTAGTTGAAGTGACCGCCTGCGCCGGGTCCTGCGGGTTTGTCGGGATTGTCCCGACATCATAATAGCTGTTGATGTTGATGGGATACTGCACATTGGTCATCGTGATGTTGGAGTATGTCACATTCTGCACCAGCCCTCCCGCCGCGCGGCTGGCCTTCATGCGGAGCCCGGAAACTGTCCCGTTAAATGTGCAATTTGTAACCGTCATCCCGTCGAGGCCCAGGTTTGTCTGCCCGCCGATCGACAACCCGTGCCCATGGAGAAACGTGCAGCCGGTGATTGTGATATCACTGCAAAACGAAGTGCCCGGCTTCATGACGATGTTGTCATCCCCTGTGTCGGTCGTGCAGTTTTCCACCAGGTAATGCAGCCCCGCCAGATCCATCCCGTCCGTGTTCGGCGACGTCGAAGACGCGCTGATGTGGATCGAATCGATCGTCATATTATTTGTGTTGCCGGTCGCCAGGTGAAACATCGGCGAGTTCTGCAGCGTCACGTTCCGCACCCACACGGTGTCGCTGGAAGTGATATTGATCAGTCGCGGCCGGTTGACGCTGTTGTCCGCGTTATACGCCGTCCACCACGCCGCTCCATTTCCATCGATCGTGCCGCTCCCCGATATTTCAACGTTGTTCTTCGAGCTGATTGTAATGAAATTCTTCGGCGAGTTGCCCACATCCGGATAGGTGCCGTGCGGCAGCGCCTGCAGAATTCCCCCGCTGTCGATCTGCAGATTGATTTTAGTGGATAAAGTAATCGGCCCCGAAAGAAACGTCCCCGCCGGCACTTCCACGGTACCGCCGCCGGCGCTGCCGGCCGCATTGATCGCGTTCTGGATGGAAGTGGTATTGTCGGTGGTCCCATTTCCCTGGGCGCCATAGCTGGTGACCACGAACGTATTATTTGGAATCACCGGCAGCGGGATCGTCGAAAGCAGTTGCCGCGGTTCCAGGCTTTCACACACCGGCTGCCCCGCACGATGGAGGATGCGTCGAGATATTGCCGGCTTCGGCCGCATCGTTCCTCCGCGAACCAGAAAAATCGCCCCAGAAAAACGTCACGACTCACAAATCTCCACACGCTGCATTTACTTTCCGGTCGCCGGGTCGATGCCCGTCACTTCAGATTTGAGCACGATCACCGCCGGCCCCTTTGTCGCTACCACGATCTTCGAATCTTCGAATCGAATCCCCCTGGCATTGATGATGTCCATCGGCTTCTTCGCCGAGATGGACACATCGCTCAGCACCACATCCATCACGGGCATCTCCCCCAGCCCCAGGATCCGCCCGGCATTTTCCCCCTCTTGCGAGGTCAGGTGGCTGATGCGGATATTCCGCCAGATCGGTGTTGTCTTCGTTACCGGCTGAGCCGCATCCTCTTCGGGATTTTTCGGAATCGAAGGGTAAAAACTGGTGATCATTATTGGAAACTTCACGTGCTTCATCGCCAGGTTTTCATACGTCACGTCTTCCACCAACCCGCCAAAACCGCGGCTCGCCTTCAGGCGGATGCCTGCTTCCGTGCCGTCGAATGTGGAATCGCGCACCACCATGTGCCGAAGCCCGCCGTAGGATTGCCCCCCGATCGACATCCCATGCCCGTGCAGAAACGTGCAATCTGCGATTGTAAAATTCTCGCAGGCTGGCTGATCGGGATCGATCCGCGACGTCGCCTTCAGCGCGATGCAGTCATCACCCACATCAAACGTGCAACCCGTAATTAAAAAGTTCCGGCCTGAAGGGTCTATCCCATCCGTGTTCGGCGACTTCACCGGGGCCTTGATCCGAATGTTCTTAATTGTCACATCCTGCGATGTCTTGGGGACCAGATGAAAACATGGTGCGTTCGTAAGCAAAATATCCTGCACCAGCACGCGCCGGCAGTTCTGCAGCGCAATCATGTATGGCCGGTGCGGCGGGCTGGGCGCATCCGCCGGCGCATCCTTCGCCTTCACATAATTCTTCCAGAAAATCGCCCCCTGCCCGTCGATCGTCCCTGCCCCGGTGATCGCCAGGTCATGGCAGTTCCTCGCCTCAATGCAATTATTAAACCCGCGCGCATCGATCGTGTAATCGCCTGGGTTATCGCTCGTCAGGATCGTCGCATTCTTTTCCACATGCAGATTCAGATTGCTCGCCAGCGTGAACGGCCCGGTCAGATACGATCCCGCTGGAAACAGCACGGTTCCCCCGCCCGCCTTGCTGCACTCGTCAATGGCTTTCTGAATCGCGGCCGTGCAGGAAATTTTGCCATCCGCAATCGCCCCATAGTCCATCACATTGAATGTCTTTGCTGGAATCTGCGGCAATGGAATCACCGGTGATGTCGTCGGATTTGCCGAAGCTTCCCCGCCCATCACGCAGGATGCCCGCATCCCCGCCACCAGCCAGGCCGCCGCGGCACAGAAACAAACTCCCGGCAACATTCGGTTCATTCAACGTTCCTCTCCGCCCAATCACTTCAACTGCAGGAACAGATCATTTCGCACGCTTGCTTCGATATTTTGCCGGTGTTTCTCCCAAGGCCGCACGGAATACCCGAGTCATATATTGCACGCTGCTGAACCCTGTCTGCCGCGCCACTTGCTTGATGGTGATATCCGGAATGAGCAACAGCTCTTTTACGCGCGCCAGCCGCACCCGCTCGATCTCTTCATGAATGGTTCGGCCGATGGCTTTTTTCATCCGCTGCTGCAGCGAAGCCCGCGACATTCCCAGGTGCGCCAGCACGTCTCCCACATTCAGGGTGCCGATGCCGCGCTCGCGGATAAATCGCAGGGCCCGATTCACTTCAAGATCGGTGCTTGCCACCACATCCGTCGACAGCCGCGTCACGATCCCGCGAGGCGCAATGAATTGCGCTTTCGTCGGCATCTTTTTTCCCTGCATCATCTGATCCAGCAGCACCGCCGCCTCATATCCAATCTGCTCGGCATTCACGTCCACGCTTGTCAAGGGGGGAATCGACAGATGACAAAGATACTCATCATTGTCCACCCCAATTACAGCCACCTCATCCGGCACTGTCGCTCCGCATCGGCGGCAGGCATCCAGCACCTGCAACCCCCGTTCATCATTGCATGCCATCACCCCTACGGGCTTCGGCAATTTCGCAATCCAACCCGCCAGCGCATCCTGTTCCGTTTCCCAGTTATGCCTCGGCGTGCATTCAACCGATCTAAACAATTCACACGGAAACCCCGCTGCTTCAATCGTCTGCTTGAATGAATCCCCCCGCTCATCGAGGCCGGGATGAACGCCGGGCTCCTTCCCGCAAAACGCAAAATGCTTCAGCCCCCGCTCCAAGAGGTGCTCGGCCGCCAGTTTTGCGATTGCTGAATGATCCGGCCCCACATATGGAAACCGCAGGTTCAGCACGGTTCCCCGCAGGTTTACCACGGGCACGCCGGAATTTCGCAGGAGATCGGCAATCGCCGTCGTATCCACCCGCGCCAGGATCCCATCGCCTTCCCACGTATTCATCCATTCCGGCGGCGCATCTCCCAGGCCATGCGGATGAAAATAGGTTGACCAGCGCGCATGCTCGCGATTGTATTTCGCCACCCCGCGCAGCAATCCGCGCCCATAAGAACCCGATGTTTCAATAAGCAGAGCCACATGCCGCATGCGCGGTGTCGGCTGCCGGCTGTCCGTTGTTTCCTGGATCCGCGGTTCCCTCATCTCTGCCGCCGCCGAAACAACCACCGCTTCCACCGCTTTTCGGGCTTCGGGCCGCTCTGCCGCTTTTTCCCGGCGCTCCCGCGTCGGCATTGAAATGGTTTTACTTAACGCCACGCACATCCTCCGGGACAGTTTCGATTTCAGGGCTCTACAGGCAGCGGCGCCTCGCCGCGCATTCTACATCGAAAATAGCCGCCAACGATCCAACTCTCTCATAAAGTGCAAAACTTTTACAACAAACTGCAACAAACATCACGGATGAAATGGGCTGGCGCAAAGTGTGGTTTCCCTCACCAAAAGCGCCATGTGTAATTACGGACAAAAGAGTTGCACATTCTCGTTCTATACACATGCCTTGCGCCGACGTTTGATAGACTCCCCCGGTCGTCAGTGATCCGCGGCTGATTGTTGAGGTATTAACCTGCCCGGCCGCAATCGATTGATCGACTCGCCGACCGCCGATCGGCAGTTTGTTTTGGAGTTTGGCATGACGCTGGTTCGGGACTCGCTCGACCGAAAATTTGCAACGCACCTGGACCGCTCGGGCTATCGCTCGCCGTGGTTCAACGTGCTCGATGCGGGCGCAATCGCCGATGGTTCTGCTTCATGCACGGCCGCGCTGCAACGCGCAATCGATCAATGCGGTCAAACCGGCGGCGGCACCGTTGTTATCCCCGCGGGCATCTATCTCACCGGCTCCATCTCGATGCGCAGCAATGTCACGCTTCAGCTTGAAGCCGGCGCAAACTCATCGGTGTCGGCGACATCACCGCCTTCCCCGTCTGCAACAGCAAATGGGAAGGCCCCGCACAGCCCGCCCACGCCGCCCTGATCTGCGGCGAAGGACTCGAAAATGTCGCCATCATCGGCCGCGGAACCATCGACGGCGGGGGTGAATACTGGTGGGAGCTGGACCGCCGGCAGAAAATGCAGCATATCCGCCCGCGCATCATCCGCCTGGTGGATTGCCGCAACGTCCTCATCGAAGGCGTCACCCTCTGCAATTCCGGTTTCTGGGCGCTCAATCCGACTGCCTGCGACAATGTCACCATTCATAAGGTGACGATCAAGAACCCGCCGGATTCGCCCAACACCGACGGCATCAACCCCGACTCCTGCAGCAACGTCCATATCTCCGATTGCCACATCGATGTGGGAGACGACTGCATCGCCATCAAATCCGGCACCGAAGATGAAGGCCGCCGGCTGCTCCGTCCCTGCGAAAATATCACGATCACCAACTGCACCATGCTTCGCGGTCATGGTGGGGTCGTCATCGGCAGCGAAACCAGCGGCGGTGTCCGCAATGTCGTCATCTCCAACTGCGTTTTCCGAGGCACCGATCGCGGCATCCGCCTGAAGTCCCGCCGCGGGCGCGGCAGCGTTGTGGAAGACATCCGCGTCAGCAATATCGTCATGGACGAAGTTCTTTGCCCGCTGGTCATCAATATGTTCTATGGCTGCGGCGCCTGGGACGCCGCCCGCGTGACCGACGAATCCCCGCACGCCGTCAACACCGGCACGCCAAGATTCCGCCGGCTCCGCTTCAGCAACATCACCGCTCGCCGCGCCAAGTTTGCTGCGGTTTATGTGTTAGGGCTGCCTGAAATGTCTGTGGAAGATGTCACGTTTGACGACATCTCCATTTATCTTGACCCCGAAAACACAACCGCCGGCCCTCCCGCCATGTCCCCGGTTGTTCCCGATCTCTGCCGCGCCGGCGTCATCATCCGCAATGCCCGCAACATCAAGCTCCGCCGCATCGACATCACCGACCAACTCGGTTCCGCTGTCTCCCTTACTAATGCCAAAAGCGTCGTTTTGCACGACCTGGGCGCGCAAAAATTCGATGGCCAGCCGATCGTCTTCCAGAAGAACGTCGAAGCGCTTCATATGGATTAAACGCCCATTCATTAAGCTATATTCACCGCGCTCCTGAATCACTTGCCCCGGCCGGCAATTACTGCTTCCGCCTTCTCTTCATATCCTTCGTCAGCCTCGCCAGGGCACACCGGCTCCAGAACTGTTCCATCATCCCGCACATCTCTCTTCAACGAGGTCAACTGCCGAAAGAACAACCTCAAATCGATTACGCCACCAATCCCAAACCACACGAGCGTCCCGACGGCAATCACGATGGGCAGCACAATACCTGTCACAAACCAATAGCCCGCCCAAACCCCCTGCGACCACGGCCAGAAAATATTCCACGCACTCCCCACCACCAGAATCACCAGCCAAAGCACCGCCCAGAAAAATACCCCGCCGGCGACGATCCGGTCCCAGAACGTGTAATCATTATTGAACCCCAGCAGCGCCGAAAGCTTCATGCGTTCCCTCCACCCTGCAGGCCGTTCGGCTGTTTCTGCGCCATCGCCATTAGCGCCGCGATGCAGCATCCGATCCATATCGAAATCTTCCCGGCAGGTCAGCAGCGAAGTCGCGGCATACACCACCACCGAAGCCGCCGACGCGAAGAATGAAACCTGTGTTCCATTGAGCGGAAATCCTTTCACCTTATATGAGGCAACAATTCCGCCCAGCGCCAGCACCGAACCGGTGATGACCGCCACCCACGCCGCCGCCGTCGTCCCTTTTTTCCAGTACAACCCGCCGATGATCGCCGCCCCTGCGCCGGCGGTGAATATTCCCATCGTCACCGCCCACCACATCGCGATATATTGCGTCTGCCGAAAAAAAATGCTGAAGCAGAATGCGAACAGCGCCACCGCGCCAACCGACAACCGCAGCGCCAGCATGTGCTGCTTCTCCGTCAGCGGCCTGCTCCTCAGCGGCAGCACAATATCCTGAACAAAAATCCCGCCCCACGACAAAATATGGGAAGCGTCCCCCGCCAGGAGCCCGAGCAGCATGATCGCGCAAAACAACCCCTTGATCCCCGCCGGCAGGAGGTAGCGCAATGCGATCGGCACGGTCATCTGGTTCTGCACCGCGGGGTCGGAGATCGAATGCAGCGCGCTGTGCATCTCCACCGTGTCGCCCTGCAAAATCAGGATGCCGCGTGAAGGTGAGCGCCGCCATCGCGAGCACCACCAGCATCACCTGCCGCGAATAGTCGCGCCAGTTCCCCAGCACATTCCCCATGCGCGATTCGTGCGGTGTGCGCGCCGCCGAGTTAAACCCATGCCCGTTCTGCCACGCCATCGTCGCATAAATATTGATCTGGATGAGCGACATGATCACATACCAGATGTTAAAATCTTTGGTCTTGAGCGCATCAAATGGATTCACCAGCGAATGCCCCGGTGGCGCGGACAGCAGCGTGCTCTTCATCTGCGCCCAACTGATCGTGCAGAACACCGCGGCGATCACCACCACATAAATCACGTGCGACAGCAACCCTTCAACGCAGTCGGTCACCATCAGCGTGATCTGCCCGCCCGCCGTCATCATCCACAGCACGATGCTGAGATACGCCGCCATCACAATCACATTCGTCGGGATGCTCCATTGCATCAGGTGCACATGCTCCGGCAACCCCATGAAGTAAACGAAAAACCAGGACGAGACGGCCGGGAAAATTCCATAGTTCAGCAAGCCTGCGATATATCCCAATATGCCGGCGAAGAGGCGAAACCGCCGCGAGTAGCGCAGTTCAAAAAATTGCCCCAGCGTCATCGCGCGGGTTTGCCGGTAGCGATAAATGACAAATCCAGAAATGCCAACTAATAGCAGGACGGGCATTGAAATCGCGTTCCACCACGACAGCACGAATCCGGAAACCATGAACACCTGGAATCGCGACATCGTGTTGGCCACCCCGGACCCCGCCTCTCCCCTGGCGTTGCAGATGAGGTATCTGCCGGCGCATCGGCTGCCGGCCATGAAATCCGCCACGCTGCGTGTGAACTGCCGCGTGTAGGCCGCAAAAAGGCCGACCAGCGCCACCGGCGTCACGAGCAAGATCCAGTCGATCCAGTGCATGCAGTCTCATGAGTCGAAGAACCCCACGCGCCAGCGCCGCGATCTCTTGAGCGGCCAAGCCCGGAAATGCCCGGACCCCTGCATCATACCGCCCGCTCCGCCTCATCCCCAAACCCCATTTTTACAGCAAAATGCCTCACGAAAAGTGCAACTCTTTTGACTTCTATTGCAAAGGTGTTTGATACCCCTTTCCGGCTTGTTTTCGTATGGTGCCTGTTCGCTGATCGGGCCGGCTCACATCAAGGTTTTTAGCCCGGATCAGGACGGAGCAGGACTCGCGGCGGCCGCAAACCCGGAGGCAGCCACCGCTCGCGGAATCGAGACTTGAATACACATCACTTCCTCTCTTTAAGAGGTTCGCTATGCGTCAGAAACAAAACGGATTTGCCCGAGCGTTTACCCTCGTCGAACTGCTTGTGGTCATCGGCATCATCGCGGTACTCATCGGCATCCTCCTGCCGGCTTTGAGCAGGGCGCGCGATCAGGCGAACACGGTGGCGTGCCAATCGAATGAACATCAATTTTATAACATCTATCAGATGTACGCCTCCGACTATCGCGGTTATGCCCTCCCTTGCCGCTTCCATATGACCGGTGCCGATTACCAGTTCTTTGATCCGATGATCATTGGCCCGGAGATGGGAAAAGCCAAAGGCAAATACGACACCAGCACTGGCGCCGGCGGAAGTGGCACGGATCGCGCTATGGACGCCGCGGCAATCATCAACGCGCTGTTCCACTGTCCCGCCGCCAATCACGATGCCGACCCGCGCCAGGAAGACGTAATGGCCGCCGCCACCTCTGTTTACTATGGCGACTATATCTACAACACCTACATCGGCTACTATGACTTCACGAAGGCCATTGTAGTGCAACATCCCTTCCTGAAAACGACTCAGATCCCCGGCAATGTCATCATTATGATGGAAAGCCGAAAGCCCAATGTGATGCGCAGCGGTGCAACCTTCGTTCCGATCAATGGCGTGGGCTCGCCTAACGACTACAAGGACTATTTTGAGAAAAGCACCGAAATCTGGAACAACATCGATCCAAAGACCGCGCTGGCTGGACAACGACCGACGCCTCAAAACCTACCGGAACTTCGCATCGGTCATCCGCATACCAAGAATGTGAAGATGAACGTCCTCAGTGCCGATGGACATATCTCGCTTGTTGATCCATACAAAGACTTCTTTGCAAATCCAAACGACGGCAGCACCGTAAAAGACTACCTTTGGGACGCGAAAGACGTGGTCGGCGGCGCAGCTGATCCCAATTGGAAAAAAGGAATGCCCGGAATCTAATCCTGCCCTGTTTCTGCAGCAAAAATAGAAACGATCAAAGTTAAAAAGCAGAGACTTCACACAACAGAGATCAATTGCAATATGACTAACCTCGGAGGGTGTATGAGGAGTATCCGTCGGCGTGGGAATCATTTCCCGGCTTCAGGTTGTCCTTCGCGCCGATGCAGTCGAGCCATTTTCTCTGCCGCCACAACATGTTCCATACTGATTGCCGCTCAAAGTTCCCTCGCCGCCAGCAGCACCTGGTCCGGAGGTGGAGGCACGGCGGATTCGAATTGGTCGACCGCCGGCAACTGGACCGGCAACGTGATCCCGGGCGTTGCGGATGGTGTCACCTTTAACAACACCGACACCGCAACCTTCCGCGGAAATCCTGCCCCCGACGCCGGCAACAGCGGCAACAACAATGTCACGGTTGATCTCAACCGGAATATCGGAAGCATTGTGTTCGACTATGATGGTGTCACCCAGGGCAGCTATGGCATCGGACCCACCGCCGGCACTTCCAATACCCTTTATCTCACCGGCGGCGGCAGCATCTTGGAGACCGCGGCGGTCGCAACCATAGTAGGCTCCGACTTTTTCAATTCCCCGCTCGTCGTCAAAGGATCCACCTACACGTTTGATAACGAATCCACTTCTGGACCATCTGGTCTTAAGTTTAACAGCGCCATCACGGGCGGAACGCCCGGACCTCTGACCCTCACCTTCACCGGCGTCAACTTCAGCGGCTCCGGCACATCCAACTGCCAGGTCAAAGGCGGCATCGGCAACGGCGCCGCCTCCGTCGTAAATGTCGTAAAGGACGGGACGGGCACATGGTCGTTTCAGTCCACTGATACCTACACCGGAACCACTACAATCAACAATGGCACGTTCCGCGCCAATTTTGCCGCCGCCATTCCTGCGACCTCAGATGTCACAGTCAACAATGGTGGAAATCTTCGCCTGTCTGTCGCGCAAACTGTGCCAAGCGTTACCGTCAACGCCGGTGGAAGTCTCAGCGCTAATGCCGCCGGGTTTTTGAACGTCGCGGCTAATTCCGGGCCGGGCGTCTTTTTGCAGTTTGAATCCGCCACGCCTCCAACTGGCCTGACGCTCAATGTCACCGTCAATCTCACCGGCACCGGTGCCGCCGGCACCGGAGGCATCAGCGTCTCCGGCAACGGCACTGATACCGGCACTGTCACGCTGGGCAGTTCAACTGCAACGCTGGATCTCGGCACAATCAACCGCACCATCGCCGTCGATCATGCCGGAACCAATTCCACTGACTTTCAGATCAGCAGCATCGTTGCCGACTCCGGCGGTATCATTAAGACCGGACTGGGCACATTAAAACTGAATAATGCTTCGAATACCTTCACCGGTCCGATTGAAATTCAGCAGGGCTCGCTGAAGCTGATCGGCACTTCATCCGCCAACACGCTCAGCGGTTCAAATGCGCTGATCATCGACGGCGGTGACCTCAACCTGAACCCCGACGGCGTCGGCGCAACCGATGGCAACACCACCGTCGCCTCAACCAATTTCACCGGCGGCAGCATCTCGGCAAATTCACCTCCCCCGGGAACGGGCATCAACTTCCCCAACGCGCCCGCTTCGCTCCTGGCTCCCAGCTTCAATTTCAACGTCCCCGCGGCAGGTCTCTTCACCGTCAACGCCGTCCTCGCCGACGGCGCGGGCGGCCCTTCGCCGCTGGTCAGCAGCGGCGCCGGCAACATCATCCTGAATAAAGCCAGCACCTACACCGGCACAACCAGCATCAATGCCGGCACTTTCACGATCTCAAACACCGGCTCCATCGGCAGCACAAGCCTCACCGTGGCCGCCGGCGCGACGGCGAACGTCAATGGATCGGTCCCATCGACCGCGGTCATCAACGCCAACGGTGTCGTCACCTTTGGCGCAAATCAGAATACGGGGATTCTTGCCAGGACGATTGATACTTTAAACATCGCAAGCACCGGGCAGGTGAGCGTCGGCAGCCCCTCTGCTCAGGCCAACCGCACGGTGCTTTTAACCAACACCCTTGGATTTGCCGGCGCCTTTGGAAGCTGGCAAGGCAAGCTACAGCTTTCCAGCAATGACCTCATCGTTCACGGCGGCAGCCTCACGAACATCACGGATCAGTTGAAGCAGGGCTTCAACCAGGCCGCCGTCAATGGTTACTGGAATGGTTCGGCCGGCATCGTCTCCTCCGCCGCCGCCGGAGATGCCACGCATCTCACCACGCTTGGCGTGATCCAAAATAACGACGGCAATGGTCACGCGATCTATGGCACGGGAACAACCCTCGGCTTGTTCGACGGACAAAACCCCGCGATTACCGATATCCTGGTGAAATACACCTACTACGGCGATGCCGACCTTTCCGGAACCGTCGACGGCACCGACTATGCCAAGATCGACAACGGCTTCACCCATCCCGCGCTCAAGGGCTGGTTCAACGGCGACTTCAATTACGACGGCGTCGTCGACGGCAGCGACTATTCACTCATCGACAACGCCTTCAACATGCAGGGTCCATCGCTCGGCGGTGGATCGTCGGCAAGCTTCTCGGCCGCCGTCGCTTCCGAAGTCGCCGCCGTGCCGGAACCGGGAAGCTTTGGCCTCGCGATCACTGCGGCCATCGGACTGCTCACCCGCCGGCGCCGGCGGCGAAATTAGATAACTTCCAGTCTCCAGCCAACACGGGATCCCCCACTGATCCCTCCATGCGGCGGCCCGTTCCTGACCGGCGGGCCGCTGCTATTTCATCGAAAACTTCAGGCCAGTGTTCGCGCGTCATCTCTTTACGCATTCTGGTGGATTGAGCGCGGCTGATGTTTGAAATGGCGTTGAATATGGCGGAAGAGGAGTAAGAGAGAGAAAGACAAATCGCAGATGCAGGGGCTGTACGGACCGGGGACATGGGTAACACATGTCCCCGGTCCGTACAGGGGCAGCAGCCCCTGCGGCTGCGATTTATCTGCGTCTTTCTTTTCGTCTTCCCCTTCCGCCATATTCAACACCGCCTAAAACTTCGGTGATGATCATACGGCCGGACGTATGTTGATCTCACGCACACGGAAACCCGCCCTGTTTCGCGCGATTGATTGTGGCGACGATCTGTTCACGGACCATTTTCGGGCGGGCGACGGTTTGCCAGAGGCCGAAGGGGAAGGATTCATCCTGGGGAATGATTTCGATGGAGCCGACACCGACGAGGCGATCCTGCAGGCCGCGGACGAGGCGGGTGCGGGCTACTTTTCTTAAGGGGCAATCGAAGACTTCGATGGCGAAGATGCCGCTGAGGCTGAGGATGCGGAGGTCCGTCAGGATGTAAAGTCGGCCCATCCACTGCAGGGTGGCCCACATCAGGCGACCGATGATCAGGCTCGTTCCCAGCTCGGCGTAGCCGCGATTGGGGCCTGGCAGGCTCGGATCGAAAACCTTGGCGGCGATCAGAAAAATCAATGCCACCGCGATGAATCTCAAGCTGCTGAGTAGGATGAACCAGAGAGATGGTTTGAGAATCAGCAGCACGAGTTCGCCGTCGCGAAGGATGTGGGAGGCGAGCAGCGTGGCGAGAGACGTGGTGATGGACGGGCGGGCGGCGGTGGCAGCGCCTTCGCTGGCGCATACGGGCGGCGTCGCCGCCGTCCTTTCCAGATGCGTTGATGGGAGACCGCCGTCCGGGTCGCGATGAGGTTGTCGTGTTCCAGGTTCCCCAATGCTTTTAATGTCCAGCGCGCCTCGTGCGGGCCGGATTTGGGCGAGCGCCGTTCGGGTCTGACTTCGATGGGCTTTCATCGAATCGAGCTCAGGGTCGAAGATCGTTGAGCCAAGGCCCGTGATTCGTTGGAGAGTGCGAGCTCGCGTTTCGGTTGATGGGAAACGTATGATGAGCCAATGGGGGATGATGCGTTTTTGGCTCACGCGTTCCTTTCGATTGCTTCGGCGCTGAGAGTCACGATGTCGGGGAGATTGCGGTAGTAGTTATTGTAATCCAGGCCGTAGCCGACGACGAATTCGTCAGGGATATCGAAACCGACGTAGTCGGCGTGGGTTTGTTTGGCTGCGGGGCGGTTTTTGTGGAGGAGCACGCAGGTCTTCACGCTGGCGGCTCCAAGCTCGCGAAGGAGGGGGACGACGAGGTTGATGGTGCCGCCGCTGTCGAGGATGTCATCGACGAGCAGGACGTGATGGCCTCGAACATCGTTGAGTTGCTTGCCGAGCAGTTGCGAGCCCTGGGTGCTGAGGCTTGCGCCAGGGTAGCTGCTGACGGTGAGCAGGCCGATTTGCATGGGCAGCGGGATTTGGCGAATGAGGTCGGCGCAGAAAATGAAGGCGCCGGTAAGGATGGGAACGATGGTGATTTCTCCGCCACCGGGCATTTTGGGCGGGGTGTGGTCGGCAGTGATCTGCCGGGCCAGTTCGCGCACCCGCCGGGCGATGCGGTCCTGGGGGAGGAGGATGCGTTCGATATCGCGATGCATCGGCGACAATCTATCAAGAAAGTGAATGACGGAAACGACAAATTTCGATTGAAGCCCAAACCAGGACGGCAAGTTTTTTATCGGACGTAGTGAAGGTTCCTTGCCGTTGCATTTTCACTGGATGTTTCCGTAACTCGCCGTCTGGTTAACGCATGCTATACTTGACCACCCAACCGCATGGCCATCGATTTTCTGATTCCGACCTTCAACGAAGAAGCCAACCTCCCTTTTGCCATCGAAAGCATCAAGGGGCTGGCCCGGCGAATCTTCGTCATCGATTCCGGCAGCACCGATCGCACGATGGACATTGCAAAGGAAATGGGGGCGACGGTTGTTCAGCATCCATGGGAAGGATATGCCCGGCAGAAGAACTGGGCGCTGGATCATCTGCCGTGGGAGAGCGAATGGGTGTTTATTCTGGACGCCGACGAAGCTGTGACGGCGGAGCTGCGCGATGAGCTGCGGAAGGTGTGCGATGTGCCGCCGGAGACGGTTCCACATGCAGGGTTTTTTGTTAATCGATATTTCGTGTTCATGGGGAAGATCATCCGCCACTGCGGATATTTTCCGAGCTGGAACCTGCGGCTTTTCAAGCGGGGGGCGGCCAGATACGAAGACCGCGCGATTCATGAACACATGGTGACCAGGGGCAGCGAAGGGTATTTGCGCGGCCTGCTCTGGCACGAAGATCGGCGGGGGCTTGAACATTACATCGCCAAGCACAATCGCTATTCAACACTTGAAGCCGAGCAGATTTTTTATACGGGCGGCGCTTCGCAGGAAGGGGAGCTGAAGCCGCGGCTGTTTGGCAATGCACTGGAACGCCGACGGTTTCTGCGCAATCGCATTTACCCGCTGTTGCCGGGGAAATGGATTTTTCGCTTTCTTTATATGTATGTGTTGAAAGAAGGATTCATGGACGGCCTGCCGGGCCTGCGATTTTGCCTGCTGATCGCCACGCATGAATTTTTCATTTATCTTAAGGTTCTGGAACTGCATTATTTGAGCCGATCCGGACAACCGCTTCGTCGCGATACGGCGACCGCTCAGATGATCAGGAGGGCCTCGCTCATGCCCGAAACACCTGCCACACCGACTGAATCGCCATTGCCGCCGATGGAATCACCGATTGCCTCGATCCAGCCTGCGGATGCGGTGGAGGCGGAGCATGCGGATCTGACGCCGCGCAATCAGAGCGAGTGGACGTTCAGCGAAAAGGTGAAGCGGGCGCTTTGGATGTTTGTCCGCGGGACTCTGTTTCGGTGGTCGTTCCATAACTGGTATGCCTGGCGTGCGGCGTTGTTGCGATTTTTTGGGGCCAAGCTGGGCAAGGGTGTGCGCATCCGTCCTACAGCTTCCATTGAAATTCCGTGGCATCTTGAAGTCGGGCACGATTCGGTCGTTGGAGATTACGCAATTTTATATTCGCTGGGGAAAATCAGGATTGGGCGCGGTGTGGTCATCAGCCAATATGCCCATCTGTGCGCCGGCACACATGACTACACCACCCGCCGATTCCCTTTGCAGCGGTTGCCGATTCAGATTGGGGATGAGGCGTGGATTGCGGCGGATGCGTTTGTCGGGCCTGGTGTGACTGTCGGCGATCGCGCGGTAGTGGGTGCGCGGGCAAGCGCGTTTCATGATGTGCCGGCCGACCAGGTGGTTGGCGGCTCGCCGGCGAAGGTGATCAAGCCGAGGAAGCTGCGCGATTGAGCTGACGCCGGTTGCCCGGCAAAACGAGATACTTTGCTCCCCTCCGTCCAACCACTTCGCATCCTTCATCTGACCGCAGGGTCCGATGCCGGGGGATTGAGCCGATATATCTTTGATCTGTCTTCGGCCATGCACGCCCAGGGACACAGCGTTGCGGTGGCGGGCGAGCGCGGCGCGTGGCATTGGCTGTTTGAGAAGGCTCCGTTTCCCTGGATCGATGCACCGCTGAAAGGCGGACCGCTGGGCCTTTTGCGGGCAGCGCGAATCATCGGCGATTATCTGAGCGATCATCCCGTTGATTTGCTGCATGTTCATTATCGCCGGTCGGCGATGGTGGCGCGAAAGGTGCAGAAAAGCTTCGCGAAGCCGATTCTTTATACGCTTCATTTGTCGCATATTCCGTTGAGCTGGCCGTGGAGCAGATTTACGGATTTTGGGGATTACACTCATGCGGCGTCGGCAGATGCTCGCGATTGGTTGATCGAATCGGCGCATGTCCGGGCGGATCGGATTACCTTGATCCCTCATGGCGTTGATCCCAGGCAGTTTCCGCTGGCGGGCGCGGAAGCAAAGAGCGCGGCGAAGCAGTCGATGGGCTTGGAGACGGGTGATCTGGTCGCTGCTTTTGTAGGGCGGCTGGATGATCCGAAGAACGAAACGTGGTTGCTTGATCTGGCCGCGGCATCGCGGGAGCGGCTGCCGAATTTAAAGGTCATTCTGGCGGGTGAAGGGCCGCATGAAGCGATGCTGCGACGCCGCATTGATCAGCAGAAGTTGCAGGGACGCGTCATCCTTCTGGGGCATCGCGAGCCGCGAAAAATTTATGAGGCGGCGGACGCGCTGCTGCTGCCGAGCGAGCGAGAAGGGTTTTCGCTGGTGTGCGCGGAAGCGATGAGCAGCGGTGTGCCGGTGCTGCGAACGCGCACGGCGGGAACTCGGGAAATGATTGTGGAAGGCGTGACCGGAAGGTCCGTGCCGATCAATCGTCAGGTGTTTATCACAGCGGCGATCGAGTTTCTTTCGGATCGGACGGCGCTGCAAATCATGGGAGAGGCGGCGGCGAAGCATGTTGGTGCGCACCTGACCTTTAATCGACAGGTGCGGGATATGATTGAGCTTTATCGAGATATGGTAACCCGCCCGTTCCCACTCTCCGGGATTTCGACGAGCCGGTTACTGTAGCTCACCGACACGACAGGATAAGGCGACTGCCCGCGAGTGGGCCGGGTGAAGGTGATTTTGAGCGCCCAGCCGTTGGCGACAAATCCGAATCGCCCTCATCCTCACCTTCTTCCAGCGGAAGAAGGGACCAGACGCCGGCGTTGACTTGCATCTTCAGGGCTGAGTCGGAGAATCGATTAAATGTCAGCCTCGCTTACGGATTGGAATCAGTTTGCACTTTCGCACCTTCGCGGGGCGGCGGTACTTGTCACCGGGGGCGCGGGTTTTATAGGGTCGCATCTTTCGTCGGCCCTGCTTGCACTGGGGGCGGATGTCACCGTCATTGATGATCTCAGCGGCGGAGGCGATCCATCGGCGCTGCCGGCGGCCGTGCGGTTTGTGCGGGGATCGATTCTGGATCAGGCGGTGCTGGCGGATTGCACGCGCGGGCGACAGTTTGTTTTTCATCAGGCGGCGCTGGGCTCGGTGCCGCGGAGCATCGAGCAGCCTCGGCTTTATTGTGACGTGAATGTGACGGGAACGGTCAACGTGCTGGAGGCGGCGCGTCAGGCGGGTGTGAAGCGCGTCACGTTTGCGGCGAGTTCGAGCGCATATGGTGAATCGCCGACATTGCCGAAAGTGGAGCGCATGCCGCCGAGCCCGTTAAGCCCATATGCGGCGACGAAGGTTGCGGGCGAAGCGATGATGGGAGCGTGGGCCGCGAGCTTGGGCGTGGATACAGTTTGCCTGCGGTATTTCAATATTTTCGGCCCGCGGCAGAATCCGGACAGTGCATATGCGGCGGTCATCGCGGCCTTTGCCAAGGCGATGCTTGGGGGAAATCGGCCGATTATCTTCGGCGATGGTGAACAATCGCGCGATTTCACTTATGTCGACAATGCGGTGCTGGCGAATCTGCTGGCGACGCGGAGTGAAAGCCCATTGAACGGTGCGATCGTTAACGTGGCTTGCGGGCAACGTGTGACGGTGACGGAACTCGCGAGGGAGATGGCAAAATTGCTCCAGCGGCCGGATCTTACGCCGATCTATCGCGAGGAACGAGCGGGGGATGTGAAACATTCATTGGCGGATCTTTTGCGAGCCAAGACGGTGTTGGGGTATGAGCCGATTGTTGGTTTTGGGGAAGGGCTTGAGGCGACGGTGAGGTGGTATGCAGAGCAGAGGGGAAAGGTTTAATTCTGAAGTCTGAAATCTGAAAGGGGCAGGGGGCCATGCTGAGATCAATTGTTTGCGTCTGATGACTACGAACATTTTGGTCAGCCTGCCTGTTCCTTCCGCACCTGACCGGTGGTTCGCATACTAATCGTGCGGTCGGTTGCTAAACAGATCAGAGATAAACTCGAGGCCTGCCTTCGAAATCGCCTGTTTTTGGGCGGTTTTCGAGGTTCGTTGCTGAATTAATGGTCAGCCGATTCATCTGGCATTCGCTTCGCTCTAGTGATTTGCGTAATCGTCGCGGTGACGGTTGCGAGTGACTGCGAGTCACTCATAAATCATGGAGCGCGGTTGGTTCCCACGGGCAGTGCCGCCCGCAGGCGGTCTGCGGGCGGCGCACTGTCCGGGGTTTAAAACGAAATTGAAATGGAGCCGCAGGAACGAATTTAAACGCCAGACAATTTAAACACCAAGACACGGCGAAGTTCACTTGAGACTCAAGAGCCTTCCGGTGACTTCGCGACAAGCCTCGTTTCCTCCTCCGCCAGGCTGCACGATCCTCCTCGTGCAGCCTTTTTTTATTCTATTTTTTCATTTCAGGGCTTGGCGAAGGTGCCCTTTAGATTGGGCCAGAAGTTGCATCGCCTGACTCAGGTCAATTTTGCGGTGGTGCATGACGACGGCGGTTTTTACATGGCCGTCGGCTTTTTTTAGGAGGTCGATCGCGGCTTCGCGGGGGAGGCTTGTCAGCGTCATTACATTGCGGGCGGCGCGGTCCCAGAGTTTTTCATTGGTGGCGCGAAGGTCGACCATCAGGTTTTCATAAACCTTGCCAAGCTGGACCATCGCTAGGGTCGTGATGGTGTTAAGAACAAGCTTGGTGGCGGTGCCGGCTTTGAGGCGCGTGGACCCCGTGAGGACTTCCGGGCCGGTTTGGGGACGGATGACGACATCGACCTTAGGCTCATGAGCAACGGGCTGGACGCAGGTGAGGAAAATGGTTTTTGCTTTTCGTTCTATTGCGCGGTTGAGGGCGCCGCGGACATAGGGCGTCGTGCCGCCGGCGGCAATGCCCATGGCGACGTCAGCGGGGCCGAGGTTTTTGGCGTCGGCGTCGGCGGCCCCGCCTTCGGCGCGGTCTTCAGCGCCTTCCTGGGCGAGGAACATGGCGACGTCGCCGCCGGCGATGACGCCCTGGACCATTTCGGGGTCGGTGCGGAAAGTGGGGGGGCATTCACTCGCGTCGAGCACACCAAGGCGGCCGCTGGTGCCGGCGCCGAAGTAGATAAGGCGGCCGCCGGCGCGGAACGCGCCGACGACCAGTTCAATTGCTTTTACAATATTTGCCTGTTCTGCGGCGACGGCGGTCGCGGCGATCAGATCCTGTGCGTTCATCAGCGCCACGGCGTCGATGATGCTCATGGAGTCCAGAGACATGGAAGCCTCAAGACGCTGTTCGGTGGTGAGGGAGGAGCGATCGTTCATGATTTGGACATTGTGCGGCAACTTTTGTTGGGTTGCACGAGCGAAATGATGCGGAGCCGGCGCAGTTGGCGGCTGAACGCTTCCACTCCGCCGATGCATTGTGCTCATGCACTTTCAAGAGCGGCGCGACCGGCGGCGACATGGAATCCAGCCGATCACGCGCGTAAGGACGCCGGTATATGCGAAATATAACACAGCAGCGCCCAGAAGAATCCGGTAGATCGCGAAAGGCGTGAATCCCCGACGACGAACCCAGGCCATGAACCATGCGACCACACCGAGAGCGATGACGAAAGAAACGCCGAAGCCGATCGCCAGGATGACCCATTCGTGGTGGCTCATCGATTTGGGCGAGAACGCGTCGCCGTGACCCGGTTTTGGGAACATTGCTTTCTTCAACGTGAACAACGTGGCGGCCATCATCGTGGGGATGGAGAGGAAGAAGGAAAACTCCAACGCGGCCGATCTGGACATGCCGGCGACCTGGCCGGCGGCAATGGTGCTCATCGAGCGGCTGGTTCCGGGAAATACGGCCGACGCGATCTGGCAGATGCCGATCCAGATCGCCTGCCACAGGGTCATCTCTTCCATGTGGTTGGTCCGGTATCCAAGTTCCGGCGACATCACCGTGCTGTTTTCGTTTTGCGTCACGGTCAAATGG
Source organism: uncultured Phycisphaerales bacterium (assembly GCA_963704405.1). Classification (GTDB taxonomy): domain Bacteria; phylum Planctomycetota; class Phycisphaerae; order Tepidisphaerales; family Tepidisphaeraceae; genus MFD01213-c1. The sequence goes on along the minus strand of OY969903.1, from coordinate 4,202,261 downwards.
CTCTGGTTGACGATCGTCGCCGTCACGACATCAAAACCCCGGTGCATGACGACCTTCGGCTTGCCGAAGACCGCGTCCACCACCCACATGATGATGCCGCCGATGAGGAGCGCACCGCCGATGACGTGGAAGTTGTCGAGGTTCTCGCCAATTTTTTTGGTCAGGAAAAAGGTGGGGGCGGCTGTGACGGCGAATGCGATCATGGTGAGGCTGAGGGGATGGGTGATGATATTGCGGTCGCCGCGCTCGCCATTGGGGAAGGTGCCCAGAAGCTTGACGATTTTGGGAAGGAAATAGACGGGCAGTGCGAGGATCGCGCCGAGCTGAATGACGATGGAATACATCTTCCAATACGCCGACGTGATGTCGATATCGGTCCAGTGATAGTGCTGGGCGAGGGCCTCGGCCAGACGGAGATGCGCGGTGGAACTCACCGGAAGAAATTCGGTCAGCCCTTCGATAATTCCGAGAACGGTGGACAACAGATAATCGTTCTGAAGCACTGGCTGCGTGGCCTGAGCGGCAAGGTGAATCAAGGAAAACTCCCGTAGAACTTGAGCGACATTCTCCCAAAGTCCAGGAGAAGGAACCAGACAACACCACTATCCCTGGAGCACGCGCCGAAGCGCAAACACGATCACAATCTGACACAACACATTGGCATATACGGCGGCGGCCAGATCATCCATCAGAATGCCCCAGCCGAGCGGCAATCGTTCGAGCTGCCGCGCTGGTGGCGGCTTGGTCACATCAAACAGTCGAAACGCCAAAAATGCCAGCCCGATGACCCACGTTTCTCGCCAGCCGGGATATATCGGCAGGAAAATATTGGTCAGACAAATCCCGGCTACTTCATCCAATACAAACGGGCCGGGATCCTTTCGGCCAAAGTATGCGATCGCCCATGGTCCAAATCCAATCGAAAGCAGGCATGATGCGCCCAACCCAATCAATAGCACCGCCTGCCAGGCTAAAAAAACCGGTGAGCCCATCGCGCGATAAATGCACAAAAGAAGGATGCTCGCCAGCAGGCTGCCAGCGGTTCCTGGTGCAACCGGCGAGAATCCTGAGCCGAAGAACGTGACGATCCATTTCTGCAAACCCGGCCTCCGTGCGGTTGTGTTATTCCGGCTCGCGCCGGCCGTGATAGAGCGCGACGCCTCGGTGGATGTAAGATACGCCGCTCAACAGCGTCACGATGATCGTGGCCCAGATACAGGCATCGCGGAAATAGAGCGCGTATTGTTTCACTTCTTCACCGGCGGTGTCGAAGTAATTGACGTACAGCAGAATCGCCATGATGGTGACGGATTGGAGCACCATCTTCACTTTTCCGCTGAAGGCTGCGCCGAAGTTCTGGCCGCTCTGCTCGCCGGCGCCGCGAAGGCTGGTGACCAGCAGTTCCCGGGCCAGGATCAGGACGACCATCCACGGGGCGACGCCGGTGATTGTTTTCACCACCAGCGTCCGCGGCTCCTGGATCACGAAATTCTTGCCGGCGAAGAAGATAAAGCTTCCCAGCACCAGCACCTTGTCCACAAAGGGATCGACGATTCGGCCAAAGGCTCCTTCGACTTTCCATTTTCTGGCGAGATATCCATCCAGAAAATCGGTGACGAGGGCGACAAGATAGACGAGGAAGGCGCTGTTGAGGATGAGCGGGTCGCCGCGGCCTTCGTGCTGGTAGTAGGAAAGCAGGACAAAGAAAACGGCCGCCAGCGCGAGTCGTCCACCGGTCAGAGCGTTGGGAACGTGTCGAAACATTGATCCGGGCGATTGTAGTGCTTAGGAGGAGCCATCGCGAGCAGTGGGTTTTAGTCTCGTCCAATCTGCCGGAATTAAAGGCGAAGGGTCAGAGGCAGGTGCTTCAAAAATGCACAGTAAAAGAACGTTAGGCCCTGCATGATTTCAGACGTACAATGCTCCCAATCACTGGAAACCCCGCATTTGCCTTAGTTTGCATTGCATGACAATTCTGCGATTGATCTGAAACCGCCGGGATGCGGGATGGCACTAACAGGGGGCTGGCAGAAGATCGACGAGAGGCCGTGTGGACCTGGATCGGCTTAGACAGCAGGATGCGCAGGCGTTTGCCCAACTGGTGGCTCAGCATCAGCGCATTGTGCTGGGGCTCGGTCAATCGCTGGGTTTGCGCGGGCCTGATCTTGATGATGCGGCGTCGGAGGCGTTCACCGCCGTTTACCGTGCGCTGCCACGCTTTGAAGCCCGGGCGGAGCTGAGCACCTGGGTGTATCGAATTGCATATCGCGTGATCGTCAAAGCCCGCACCCGGCGAAAGAAACAGGTAACTGCGGAATTGCCCCAGGAGCAAGCCGCCTCGGACGCGCCGGGCCCGATGCAGGATGCCGAACGAGCCGAGACGGCATCGATGATCTGGGCGGCGGTGGACCGGTTGGACCCCCGTCAGGCTTCAGCGGTGGAATTGTATTATCGCCGGGAATGGCCGCTGGAACAGATCGCGGCGGTGATGGAATGCCCGGTCGGCACTGTGAAAACGCTATTATTTCGCGCAAGAGAACGTCTGAAAGAAATCCTGTCGCGACAGGAGGTGTATCCATGAACGATGAGCAGTTGAACCCCGATGGCTTGGATGCACTTTTACGCCAGGCGATGAAGGATCGGGCCGAGCCTGCAATTTCATTCGACCTGGCCGCAGCGGCGATTGCAAACGCTGCCCGGTTCGCCGAAGCGCCGGCGGTGACACCCACGCTTGCGGCTCTGTCACGCGCGAATCGATGGAATCGTGTCTTCACCGCGATTGCGGCGGTCATCATTGTCGCCGTCTCTGTCTTCATCTTTCACAGCCGGCTGGCCGCCGGCGGGTTTCAGGCCTGGTCTGATACGACGGATTCGACAACCGATGACACGACCGTTGCTTCGACGGCGACGTCTACTGTCATCGATGGCGCCACGACGACGACAAACCAATGGATGTTCATCGGCATCGCAACTGCCATCGGCGCGGTTGTGGTCATCACCGCCCAGCGTTCACTCAGCGCGGCGGATGAATGGGCAGCGGCGTGGGGGAAGGCAGTTCCGGCATAAAACGGAGAATAACTGGCGCGGGCAAATTGCTGATGCAGCCAAACCCCAAGGCGCAAGTGCATTCAGGTAAGCGCCAAAAAAGCCGGATATTTTGGGACATAGCCCGACATTCGCCCTTCGTTCACCGTGAATTTTTCAGACTTGATGCCTCAAGCCGTACAGGCGTCTCGCCGCCGGCGCGACTTTAAGACCCAGGCAATAAACAAGCGGAGGACACAACCGAATCGCCGGTTGCATCCTCCGCTTTGTATGTATCTGTATGTGACTTTTCCTGGCCTTACTGCTGCATCGTGCAGTTGATCAGCTTATCTCCGGTGAGTACGTCTACCTTCTTATTGTTGTAGCTATGGCAGGTTGTCAGTGTGATGACGGCTGTGTTCCCATTTTGGTTAAAGCCGCGGCCGCTGTCGCCGTGGGTGTTGTCGTGGGCGACGCAGCTTGTGTAGGAATGGGTCACATGGATGCCGTTGTGTGCGCCCATTTTGAAACCATCACCGTTGCCGGTAACACCGCCGGCGGCGCCTTCGTTGTAGGAGAAGGAGTTGGTGACCGTGATCGGGCTAAGCGCGCCGTACCAGTCCCAACCGTCGTCGGAGTTATCGTGGGCAGTGCAGTTGCTGAATTTGTTGCCGGCGCCGGTGCCATTCTTGGCGGCGAAGCCGTCGGCATTGCCCCCGGTGGCGTCGTGGTTGCCGAAGGAGAGGCAGCCGCTGAAGACGTTATTGATCGCCTTGGAACCGGAAATTTCAAAACCGCTGTTATGATTGCCCGTCGCGGTGCAGTTGGTGATGGTGCATCCACCGCCGGCGATGATGAAGCCATGATTGGCGCCAGTGACGGTGATACTTTTGAAAACATCGTTGGTGTTGCCGGTTGCAACCGCGAACCCGTCATTGGAGCCGTCTGTGAAATGAAACGTCGCCGGGCCGGCGATGGTGACGCCGGTGGGCACTTTGATTTTCGTACCGACGGTGTAGGTCCCGGAAACATTCACAGTGGTGCCGGGCTTTGCGCCCTGGATGGTGGCGACAATATCCGCCGACGCTGTCGACGAGGCCAGAAAAAGGGCCAATGCTCCGATGCCAAGATGCTTGATCGACTTGCTGGAAAGCATGCGTGATCCTCCGCCTTTAAAGAGATGTGCAGCTCCGCGACTGGTGGCCGACGCAGACCCTTTTTTCCCGGCGCTGAGCGGCTTCAATAACGAAATTGACTGACAAAGAAATGAATTTGGGATTCGGGCATTCGACTGAATGCTCATCCTCCCGATGTGGAGGGAATCGTATCGACGGACAAATCCAGGCCAATGCCATTTTTGGTCAATAGTTTGTCAATTTAGGGTGTGATCGTAGCATGGGCGTTTCGGCTCGTTGTTCTATACATCATATCTTAGTGAGAGTGATTGTTAGTCCAATGGTATATCCAGGGGCGTTGAATATGGTGTAAGAGTGAAAACAAAGACGGAGACAAATCACAGCCGCAGGGGCTGCTGCCCCCGCACCCCCGCTCAGAGGGGAATTGAGATAAGAGGGAAGGGTAAAAGGACCGCTGCGCGGGCGGTGGAGTTATAGCTGGGGCGGAACCGGTGGACTTCCCCACGAATGGTGGGCGCTGCGGGATGACTAATTCAGGCTCGCCTCGAACGCTTCGGGGCTGAGATAGCCTAACGAACTGTGCAGTCGTTTGCGATTGTAAAACACCTCGATGTACTCAAAGATCGACGCTCGGGCCTGCTCTTGGGTGGCGTAGTGCTCATGATGCACCAGCTCGGTCTTGAGCGTGGCCCAGAAGCTCTCCATCGCCGCATTGTCCCAGCAGTCTCCCTTTCGGCTCATGCTCGGCTGCATGTTATGCGATTCCAGCAGGTGCAGGTAATCCTCGCAGCTGTACTGAACGCCCCGGTCGCTGTGATGGATCAATGAGCCGGCGGGGTTTCGCCGGGCCAGGGCCATCTTCAACGCGTCACTCACCAACTCCGTCTTCATATGCTCAGCCATCGACCAGCCGACGATCAATCGGCTGCATAAGTCGATCACGCCCGCCAGATACAGCCAGCCTTCATCAGTGGGAATATATGTAATATCCACTGCCCATTTCTGATTGGGCAAGTCAGCGGTGAACTGCCGGTCCAGCACGTTACCCGCCACCGGGTTGGCATGAGCGCTGTCGGTGGTGGCTGGCACGAACTTCCTTTTGCTTTTGGCCCGGATGTCCCGCTGCTTCATCAGTTTGGCCACGGTGTTCTCGCTCACCTTTTCACCCTGAGCGATCAGCGCCTGACAGACCCTCGGGCTGCCGTACACCCGGCGGTTCTGTTCATGCACGGTCTTGATCTTCTCAGTCAGTTGCTCCTGGCGAAGGGCTCGCGGGCTGGCCGGCCGATCCCGCCAGGCGTAGTAACCCGAGCGGCTCACTTCCAGCACACAGCAGCAGACCTCCACCGCATACTCACTCAAAGAGTCTTGGATGAAAGCGAACTTCACATCTGCTCCTTTGCAAAGAACGCCGCCGCTTTTTTTAAAATGTCACGCTCCATCACCAGCCGCGCGTTCTCCTTGCGCAGCTGACGCAACTCAGCCGCCAACGCCCCTTCACCGCTTGGCCCAATGCCCGGCTCGGTCGAAAACTTCTCGATCCAGCCCCGGACACTGCTGGGATCCACTCCCAGGCTCTTGGCCGCATCGACGATCGAATAGCCCTGCCCGTTCACCAGTTGAACCGCCGACAGCTTGAACTCACGTGTAAACTTCCTTCTGGACATGATTTGCTCCTTGGGGCAGGCATCTTATCCTGCCCTCCGCAGCGCCCACCATTCGTGGGGAAGTCCACGGTTCTTACTCTCGCCGTGCCACAGTTTCCGCCCCAGCGTCCCCACCTCCTGGGCAAGGCACGCCCCCAGTTGCGCAGAGGGAGGAGAACTGCAAAGAAAACTTGCCGGCGCAGCCGCGCCGGAAAGCCGTCAAAGAGCCGCCCACGGCGCGTATCGCCATTTCTCGCTGCCCGCCATTTCATCGCCTCGCCTGCCATTTCATGGCACCACTCATCCATCGCTTTCGTTCGTTCGACTCCAATCGTCCGCAATCATCGGAAGTAGAAGGCCCGGCGTCCCGCCACAAAATCATCCGTGTACAACTGCCACAGGGGGCGTGCCCTGCCCAGGAGGTGGGGACGCTGGGGCGGAAACTGTGGCACGGCGAGAGTAAGAACCGGTTCCGCCCCGGCTACAGCTCACTTGCCCGCGCAGCGGTCCTTTTACACATTCCCTCTTATCTCAATTCCCCTCTGAGCGGGGGTGCGGGGGCAGCAGCCCCTGCGGCTGTGATTGGTCTTCGTCTTTTTCTTTCTGTTCCTCTCTTGCCATATTCAACGCCGCCCCGAAGTTCCAGCGACGAACACCTTCGCAAGATGTGCAAGGGAGTTGAGGTGGCTCGTCCATCTGATGGTGTTCGATATGGATCAGATGTCCACGCTATTTACTTCAGGTGCAACTGTCATTTTGAGGCAATTTGAAGCATTCCGAAGGACCTCTCGCCATCAAAGCGGTAATTGCATCAAAATCCTTCGGAGCACTTCATCAAGAGGACAATCCGCAAAGTCCCTTCACTTACAGATGGTGCCCCATCTTCGATTTCTTCGTTTCCAGATATTTTTTATTATGCTCGCCTGGCGGAATTCGAACCGGCACTTCCTCTACAACCTGAAGGCCGTATCCGTCGATGCCGTAAATTTTCTTTGGATTGTTGGTCATGATGCGCAGTTTGGTTAGTCCGAGATCGCGCAGGATTTGGCTGCCTATGCCGTAATCTCGCTTGTCGATGGGCAGGCCGAGGCGCTGGTTGGCTTCGACGGTATCGAAGCCGCGATCCTGCAATGCGTAGGCGTGGAGTTTGTTCGCCAGACCGATTCCGCGGCCTTCCTGCCGGAGATAGAGCAAAACGCCTTTGCCTTCGCGCTCGATCATTTCCATCGCCGTGGAAAGCTGCGGCCCACAGTCGCATCGCGTTGAGCCGAAGACATCTCCGGTAAGGCATTCGCTATGAACGCGAACCAGAACCGGCTCGGGATGTGGAATCGCCTTGCCCTGCGGATCGAGATCACCCACGCCGCCTTTGCACACCGCCAGGTGCGGCTGAGGATCGACGGCGCTTTGATACGCATGCAGCGTGAATACGCCCCATGTGGTCGGCAGGGTTATGGATTCGATGCGTTTGACGAACTGCTCGCGCTTGAGCCGATAGCTGATCAGGTCGGCGATTGTGCACATCTTCAGATCGTATTTTGTGCAGAATGCTTCCAGTTCCGGTCGGCGGGCCATTTCACCGTCTTCGCGCATGATCTCGCAAATCACCGCCGCCGGCTTCAGCCCGGCTAATCGGGAGAGATCCACGCTTCCTTCGGTTTGCCCAGCACGAACCAGGACGCCTCCATCGCGGCATTTGAGCGGATTGATATGCCCCGGCCGCAGCAGGTCCTGCGGCTGCGCATCTTCCGCGATCGCCACCTCGATCGTCTTGGCCCGATCCTTGGCGCTGACGCCCGTGGTCACACCAAACTTGGCGTTGGCGTCAACGGTAACGGTGAATGCCGTGCCCATCTGCGCCGTATTCACATCGACCTGCGGATGAAGTTGCAGCTTGTCGCACTGCTCGGCGGTGAGGGCGAGACAGACAACGCCGCGGGCGTGCGTAACCATGAAGTTGATCGCCGCCGGAGTGATCTTCTCGGCGGCGATGACCAGGTCGCCTTCGTTCTCCCGATCTTCATCGTCCACCAGGACGACCATCTTCCCGGCCTTGAGGTCTTCGATACATTCTGCAATCGACGCAAACGGCATGGATGCTCCTCTGCGAACTAGCGCACAACTTTGGGCGCTCTCTATTGTATGCGGGATAGCGAGCAGAGGCATCATGATGTTTGATCGGGCGAGGCGGGCAGGGCAAACGCATGTGGCTCTTACGCCCTCTCCCGGACTGCCGGGGGGAAGGAACCAGAGGCCGCGCGAAGCTGCCGCGCCCCTTCGCGTGTGTAATCGCATCCTGCGATGGCGGAGGTGATGACTGTCGCCCACCAGAGCGACCAGAGCAATGTTCCCGTCAGCGCGGGCGACGCGCGCAGCAGGTCCGGTGCAACGAGCGTGGCGATCACCAATGCAAGTTGCACCGCGGTGCTGATCTTTCCCGATGGCCGGGCATTCAGTTCCACATGCCCGAGGCGGGCGTAAACAACCGATATCCCAATCATCACCCCTGCGTCTTTCAGGTAAGCGCCGAGCGTTATCGGCCATGGAATCACAAACCCTCGGGGCGCGAATCTGGGAAAACACAGGAGCACCAGCGAGCAGGCGACCAGCAATTTGTCGGCGGCCGGGTCGAGCAACGTCCCCAGCCGCGTGATTTGATTGAATCGCCGGGCGAGATAACCGTCCAGCTTGTCCGTCGCAGCCATCACCGCAAAAATCCCCAGCGCGGCCCAGCGATATCGATCCTGTGCCACGGCGGTATCGGCGGCCGACGCCGCATGAACCTGCGACGCCATTACCAGCGCAGCCAGAAACACCGGCAGCAGCATCAGGCGGATGAGTGTTACAACAATCGCCCAGTTCATCATGAATTCGGACCTTTTTCCGCCATCAATTTCCTCTGGCCGTCTGGTCGCGTCTTCCCAATTATGTAAGGCAGAAAGAGCCAGATGCGACTGCGCTGATTTCGAAATACCCGATCCACAACGCATCTCGCCAGCCAGACTACTATAGATCGAACGTCCGAACCCGCAGAGAGTCTTTTAATGTTCACATTCCTTTTCGAAACCTTCTTCCTTGGCCTGAAAAATCTCAGCCTGCACAAACTGCGCAGCCTGCTGACCGCGCTTGGCATCATCATTGGTGTGCTGGCGGTGATTGTCATGGTCGCGATCGGTGAAGGGACCAAGCGAGCCGCCCTGGAGCAACTGGCCCAGCTGGGCGCTCGCAATATTCTGCTTCGTTCGATGCCGCCGCCCCAGAGCAGCCAGGCTTCACAGCGGACATCGCGCATGCTCGATTACGGTTTGAAGCGGATCGATCTGGAACGGGTGAAACTATTGCCGCATTTGGTGAATGTCATTCCGATCCGCAATACCGAGCAAAAAATCACGCACGGCGATATCCAGGCCGGCAAGAACGCCATTGCCACTGTGCCCGAAGCAGTGGACGTCATTCATCTGCCGATGAATCGCGGCCGCTTCTTCACCCGCCTGGATTACGACAACAACGCCCCGGTCTGCGTCCTGGGCGCCAGCATTGCCGAGCAACTTTTTCCGTATCAAGATCCTCTCGGCGAACAGGTTACCGTCGGTGTTGCCGGCCGCAGCGCGCTGCTGTTGACGGTGATTGGCGTACTCGATCCCACCGGCCTTCGAGTCGGCAGCGAAGGCGCATCAATGGTGCAGCTCGATCCCGACAAGTGCGCTTACTTTCCCATGTCTACTGCGTCGCAGCAGTTTGGGGATACGATCTTTAATGTTCAGGCAGGCAGCCGCGAAATTAAAAATATCGAGCTGAGCGAAATCTGGCTGCAGGCCGACAGCATTGAAAATGTGGAGCGCGTGGCGGCTGAAGCCGAACACATCATAAAAAGCAGCCACGGCGACAATGTGGACTATGAAGTGAAAGCCCCCATCCAGATTCTCCGCGCCGCCGAGCAGCAGCAGCGCATGTTCAACTTCATCCTCGTCGGCATTGCCAGCTTTTCTCTCGTCGTCGGCGGCATCGGTATCATGAACATCATGCTGGCCACAGTGACGGAGCGAACCAAGGAAATCGGCATCCGCCGGGCGCTGGGTGCCAAGCGCCGCCACATCACGCTTCAGTTCCTCATTGAAACCACCCTCATCTCTATCACCGGCGGTCTGCTCGGCATCTCCCTCGGAATGGGTGTCGCGATCGCGCTCCCCATCGTCGTTCATTATCTCGGCGGGGCCGACTATCCAACCGCAATAACCACTTGGTCTGTCGTTGGCAGCTTTCTAATCAGCGGGGCGATTGGGATAGGGTTCGGCTTATATCCGGCTGTTATTGCGGCACGGATGAATCCGATTGAAGCGCTCCGGCATGAATAGAGAATGGAATTTGAATATCCGCCATTCAGATTTAATCCCCAAATCCCACCGCCTTAATCCAAACCTGCCGTTCCCGGGGCCCGTCGAATTCGCACAGAAAAATTCCCTGCCAGGGCCCCAGCATCAGCTTTCCGTCTTCCACCAGGATCGTTGAGCTGTTCCCTACACACGCCGTCTTTACGTGGCTGTCGCTGTTTCCTTCAGCATGGTCGTAATACGTCTCGAGCGGGGGCACCAGTTCCGCCAGCTTCTTCAACAGATCATGCTGCACATCAGGATCGGCGTTCTCGTTAATGGTCAGGGCCGCCGTCGTATGCGGACAATAGGCGATCACCATGCCGCTGCGGATCTTGATATCCGTCACGGCGCGCTGCACGCGCGTGGTAATATTGATCATTTCATTTCGCTGACGCGTGGAAATCGTTTCACGAACCAATGGATTATTTTTCATCTCATCATCTCCTGGCGGCCGTGTGCCGAATCAAACCGTGTGTGCCGGATTGAGAATGTACATACGAGCACATTTTGCAAGCACTTTGCTGTCCATGGCATGCACAACGTGCATAAAAGTGAAACGAGATCCCGGCGGCCGTGCAGAAGCGAGGATTGTTGCCTCAAATGTGGATCGCACGTTTTTCAGCGGCTAAGGCGGCTTCCTTGAGCGCTTCGGGGAGCGTCGGATGGGCGTGCATGGTGCGGGCGAGGTCTTCCACGCTGGCGGCGAATTCCATGGCGACGCAAGCCTCGGCGATGATATCGCTGGCGTGGGGGGCAAGGATTTGCACGCCGAGGAGGCGGTCGGTTTTGGCGTCGCCGACGACCTTCATCCAGCCATCCGTGTCGTCGATGGAAATGGCGCGGCCGTTGGCTTTCAGGGGGAATTTGCCAACCTTTACTTCCAGGCCTTCGCGCTTGGCGTCGGCTTCAGTAAGTCCAACCTGCGCCAGCTCGGGGTGCGTGTAAACGACGCCGGGGACGACTTTGTAGTTGACGTGGCCCGCCTTGCCGGCCATCAACTCGGCGGCGGCGATACCTTCTTCTTCGGCTTTGTGCGCGAGCATCAGGCCGCCGATGACATCACCGATTGCGTAGATTCCGGGGACATTGGTTTCGTAATGTTCGTTGACCAGGACGAAGCCGCGCTTGTCCAGAGATACACCCATCTCGGCCAGGCCAAGGCCGTCGGTCACCGGTTTGCGGCCGGTGGAAACGAGCACGCGATCGCATTCTTCAACGGTTGTCTGATCGCCGGTCTTGATCGTGACAAATACCTTTCCGTTTTTCACTTCCGCGCCCTGGGCGGCGGAGTTGAATTTGAATTTCATTCCCTGTTTTTCGAGTGATCGCTGGAGCAGGCCGGAGAGTTCGCGATCCATCAGCGGGAGCACGCCTTCAGTGAATTCGATGAAGAGGACTTCGCTGCCGACGCGTTTCCAGACGCTGCCGAGTTCCACGCCGATGTAACCGGCGCCGATGACTACTAGCTTTTTGGGGACTTCCTTGAATTCCAGGGCGCCGGTGGAATCGACGATGTACTTGCCGTCGAACTTGAGGCCGGGCAATTCGATCGGCGTGCTGCCGGTTGCGATCATGATGCGCTTTGCCTTCAGCGTCGCGAGCTTTCCGTCGACGGATTTCACTTCGACGGTATCGCGAGAGGTGATTCGCCCGCTGCCGATGATGGAATCGATCTTGTTTTTCTTGAAGAGGAATCCGACGCCGGTGGTGAGCTGTTTCACCACGCCATCTTTTCGAGCGAGCATTTGAGCGAGATCGAGGGAGACGCCTTCAACCTTGATGCCGTGGTGGGCAAGTTTTGTTTTGGTTTCGTAGAAGCGTTCGGTGGATTCGAGCATCGCCTTGCTGGGGATGCAACCCACGTTGAGACAGGTGCCGCCGAGGAACTGCCGATCGACGCAGGCGACTTTGAATCCAAGCTGGGCCGCACGGATTGCAGCGACATAACCGCCGGGGCCGGCGCCGATCACGACGAGATCATATTGAGTGGTTTCTGCCATAGGTTGTGTAATCTTATGGACCGAAGCGCTCCTCGGCGAGCCCCACGGGGCATGGAATTGGCAATTCGATAATTGCGCGCGGGGCGGTTATTACACGGACATGCCCTCCTCTGAATCACAAAGCGTCAAATCTATTCTGATCTCCGGCGCCAGCACCGGCATTGGCCGGGCGACGGCGCTGCATCTTGCGAGCCTGGGTTACCGAGTTTATGCCGGCGTTCGCCGCGATGCGGACGGAGCGTCGCTCGATCTGGCGGCTGCAGAATCAAATATTCCGGCGGGGATGCTGCGATGCGTCAGCCTGGATGTCACCAATACGGATTCGATTGCGGCGGTTGTGGATCAGATCAAATCGGATCGTGGCGCGTCGCCGGCGGCAATAGTGAATAACGCGGGGATCGGCGTTTTGGGCCCGATCGAATTCGTTTCACTGGCGGATTGGCGGCGACAGTTTGAGGTGAATTTCTTCGGGCAGATCGCCATGATCCAGGCGGCGCTGCCGCTGCTTCGGGAACATGTGATGAAGTTCGGCGCGGCTCGGCGCGCATCGTCAACATGAGCAGCATCGCGGGAAAAATCTCCGCGCCGATTTTCGGGCCATATAGTTCTTCAAAGTTTGCGCTGGAATCGATGAGCGATGCGCTTCGGCTGGAACTGCGGCCGCAGGGGATTTATGTGAGCCTGATCAACCCAGGCGTGATCGATACGCCGATCTGGAAAAAGGGCGAAGAATCCGAGGCGGCGATTCCGCAGGATCATGACGCTCGCCGCATTTATGGACAGACGATTGCAGGGGTTGTCACCGCCGCCAAAACCGCTTCCACCCGAGGCATTCCGGCGCTCACCGTGGCAAAGGCAGTCGCGGCGGCAATCCAAAGCCGGCGGCCTAAGACACGCTATTATGTGGGATCAGATGCAAAGACCGGGGCCGTGTCGAAGATGCTGATTCCGACACGATGGCTTGATCGCATTCTGGGGAAGTATTATCACGTGCCGAAATAAACGATCCGCTCATGAGCCTTGTGAGTCCGGAACAGCCAAGCTTGGTTATATCTCCAGCATCAACCGCGCCGGGTCTTCCAGCAGTTGCTTCAGCCGGACGAGGAAGCTCACGCTTTCGCGGCCGTCGACCAGGCGGTGGTCGTAGCTGAGGGCCACATACATCATCGAGCGGGCTTCGATCTTGTCGCCGATGACCATGGGGCGTTTCTGGATGGTGTGCATGCCCAGGATGCCGCTTTGCGGGGGAGTGAGGATCGGGGTGCTGAGCAGCGAACCGAAGACGCCGCCGTTGGTGATGGTGAAGGTGGCTCCGGAGAGTTCTTCCAGGCCGAGCTTGCCGTCGCGAGCGGAGACGGCGAGGCGTTTGATTTCGCTTTCGATTTTGGCAAAGGACATATCCTGCACGTTTCGCAGGACGGGAACGGCCAAGCCCCGGTCTGTGCTGACGGCGATGCCGAGGTGGACGTAGTTGTGATAGACCACATCGCTGCCGTCGATGGAAGCGTTGATGCGCGGAAATTCGCGCAGGCCCAGGACGACGGCGCTGGCGAAGAAGCTCATGAAACCGAGGCCCACACCGTGGGTTTTTTCGAAGGTTTCCTTGTATTTGCCGCGAAGGCTGATGACTTCCGTAAGGTCGACTTCGTTAAAGGTTGTGAGAATGGCGGCGGTGTGCTGAGCTTCGACCAGCCGACGGGCGATTGATGCACGCATCTTGCTCATCGGGGCACGATGAATTCCCTGGGCGTCAAATGCCATTGCGCCGCTGGGGGGCTTTGGCATTGGAGCGGTGACCTGCGATTCGACCTTGGCCTTGGCAGGGGCAGCGGGGGCGCTCGGCGCCGGTGATGCCGCGGCATTGCGCTGATCGAGATATTTCAGCACGTCTTCCTTGGTCAGGCGACCACCGGGGCCGCTCGTTGGGATTTCACCGGCATTTAATTTGTTTTCTTCGATCAGCCGGCGGACAGCGGGGCTGAGGTCTTCGGATTTGGCAGAGGGAGCGGGAGCAGGCGAGGCGGTCACGGCGGCGATGCGCGGGGCCTCGGCCGTTACGTTCTTGGTTGCCGGGTTGCCGTTGCCGGAAGCGACTCCGGCTTCGTCGATGCGGGCGATGGTTTCACCGATCTGGACGGTTGCGCCTTCATCCTTGACCCGCCGCAACACGCCGGCGGCGGGGGAGGGGACATCCACATTGGCCTTGTCGGTTTCCAACTCGCAAAGCGGATCGTCCTTGCCGACGCTTTCGCCGTCTTTTTTGTGCCATTTGATAAGGACGGCTTCACGGACGGATTCACCTAAGGCGGGGATTTCTACATTTGTTGGCATATGAACCAGAGAGTTTAAAGACGATCATGCGGGATTGAAAGCGGGTTCACCCTCCGGCCCCTTTCCTGGTGCCGGTTCGGTTCCTTCTTCGGGTAATCCGGAAGAAGGTAGGATGAAGGCAATCAATGCGACGCGAGCTATTCGAATTTCGAAGTCATCCTCACCCCAACTCTCTCTCCGAGTACCGGAGAAAAGGGAAGAGGCGAAGTTCATAATTTTACTGCGAAACCGCAGTCGGCGACGCTGTTGCTGGTGCGGTGGCGGCAACCGCCGCGACGGCTTTGTCGGCCGCTGGCGCGGGCTTGCGGTGTTCCAGGTCCAGTGCGTGGCTCAGGATTTCGTGCTCCTCAACTTCGTGCATTTTGTGGCTGCCGGTCGCGGGGCTGGCGGTTTCGTCGCGGCCGATATAGCCGAGCGTGGTGCCGGCAGGCAGAAGCTCGCGCACGCGCGATTCCATGAAGGTCCAGCAACCGCGGTTGCGCGGCTCTTCCTGAATCCAGAAAATCTGGCGGGCGTTGCGGTATTTCTCGACGACGCTTGAGATTTCCTTGGCCGGGAACGGATACGGCTGCTCGACGCGTACGATCGCCACGTCCTTGATCCCCTCTTTTTCCCGCGCGGCGGCCAGGCTGAAATAAACCTTGCCGCTGCAGAGCAGCACCCGCTTCACATCCGCCGCCGACGGGTTGGAAGGATCATCGATCACAAGCTGGAAGTGGCTGTCACCGATCAATTCGTCGATGGTCGAAATGCCCATTCTCAGCATCGACTTGGGCATAAACAGGATCAGCGGCTTGCGGAACTTGCGATTGATCTGGCGGCGCAGCACATGGAAGTAACTCGCCGGTGTGCTGGGGATCACGACCTGCATGTTGTTCTCGGCGCAGAGCGTGAGGAAGCGTTCGATGTAGGCGTTGCTGTGTTCCGGGCCCTGGCCTTCGTAGCCGTGGGGGAGCAGGACGCACAGGCCGTTCATGTAGCGCCATTTGGATTCGGCGCTGGCCATGATCTGGTCGATGATCGACTGAGCGCCATTCACGAAGTCGCCGAACTGGGCTTCCCAGCAGACCAGCGGGCGCGGGTCGGCGGAGGCATAGCCCCACTCGAATCCCAGGGTCGCCAGTTCCGACAGCATCGTGTTGCGAATCTTGAAGCGGGCCTTGTCGGTCAGGTGTTCCAGCGGCGTGTACACTTCGCCGGTCTTGTAATCATGCAACACCGCGTGGCGATGGCTGAATGTGCCGCGCTCCACGTCCTGCCCGCTGAAGCGGATCGAGGTGCCTTCGAGCAGCAGCGTCCCGAATGCGAGCATCTCGGCGGCGCCGAAGTCGATGCCCTTGCCGCTGTTGACCATCTCTGCGCGGGCAGCGAGCAGCTTCGCGAGTTTCGGGTGAGGTGTGAATCCTTCGGGTGTGCGCGTGGTCACGTCGGCGATCTTCTTCAGCACATCGCGCGACACGCCGGTCCTGGCGGTCCAGTCACCGCCGGCTTTGCCGTAGCCTTTCCACACGCCGCTGAACATCGGGACCTTCATGCGCGGCTTCATTTCCTGGGCGAGATTTCGCGCCTGATCGAGCCGTTCGACGACGATGTTTTTCATCGCTTCCAGGTCCGCCTGCGTCACCTTTTTCTCTTCCAGCAGTTTCTCAGCGTAAATCTGGCGAACTGTCTTGTGCGCCTTGATCTCGCGGTACATCACCGGCTGCGTGAATTCCGGCTCGTCATTTTCATTGTGACCGTGGCGGCGATAGCACCACATGTCGATGAAGACGTCGCACTTGAACTGCTGGCGGAAACCGATGGCAAGTTTTGAGGCCCATACCACAGCTTCGGGATCGTCGCCGTTCACATGGAAAATCGGCGCCTGGATCATCTTCGCCACGTCGGTCGGATACGGTGTGAACCGGCCCTGGCGCGGCGGTGTCGTGAAACCGATCTGGTTGTTCACGATCACATGAATCGTTCCACCGGTGCGGAAGCCCGGCAGTTCTGAGAGGTTCAGCGTTTCGGAAATAATCCCCTGGCCGGTGAAGGAGGCGTCGCCGTGGATGGTAACCGGCACGACGCGCGTGCGATCCTTGTCGCCGGCGATCTCCTGCTGGGCGCGGATGATTCCCTGCTGGATCGGGTCGATCAATTCCAGGTGGCTGGGGTTTGGCAGAAGCGAAACCTTAACCTTTTTGTTGTTTGCGACGGGGCGGGTGTTGGCGTAACCGAGGTGGTACTTCACGTCGCCGTCGCCTTCGTGGTCGGGCGGCAGGTTGGTTTCGATGAATTCGCTGAGGATCACTTCGTAAGGCTTGTTCAGGACATGCGCCAGCGCGTTCAGGCGGCCGCGATGCGCCATGGCCATGATCATTTTCTCAACGCCAACCGTCGCGCCTTCTTCCACGAGGGTGTTGAGCAGCGGCAGCAGCGCTTCGCCGCCTTCGACCGAAAAACGCTTCTTGCTGATGAACCCCTCCTTTGTGTGGAGGTACCGTTCAAATTCTTCGGCGGCGATCAACTGGAACATCAGCGAGCGAGACTCGGGAACCGAAAAGGTCGGCTGATTCTGAATAGGCTCCATGCGCTGGATGAGCCATTCCCGCTGAGTTTTGTCGGCGATGCCGGTGAATTCGACACCGATGGTGCGGCGTGTAGGTCGCGCGCAGTCTTTCGACAAGCTGGCGCAATGTGCCGCTGGTCCAACCGACTAGCCCGCCACCGGTCACCGGTTGATCCAAAAGCGCGCTGGTGATGCCAAAGTTCGACAGCTCCAGCAGCGGATGGTTTGGCCGGTCGTGACCGAGCGGATCGAGCTTGGCCACGAAATGGCCAAGCTCGCGATACGAATGAACCAGGTCAAAGATTCCGGCGGTCGACCAGTCGGTCTGCGGGCCGATATTCGAATCAGCCGGCGGCGGGGTTGTACCCGATGCTGTCCGGTCCAGGCCCAGTTCAAAGCCGGCAAAGAACGCCTTCCAGTGATCCTCGACCGAGCGGGGATCTTTCTGATACTGCTGGTAGAGGCGGTCGATGTATTCTGCGTTGGCGCGATTTACAAAGTCGAAAGTGTCCATCGACATAAACTCCGTAGCGGATAGTGAATCGATAAGTGTTCTGAAATAGTGTGTGCCGAGATGTTTTCGTTAGCGGTTAAGTCGGTAAGTTACCATAGTTGATCGAATTCCGAGTGGAATCAAGGGTGATCCACGCCAAATTCTATTCACAGCGACACGCCGGGACAGCCAGCCGCAACAGCAGCTAACGTTATCTTTACCCGCAAAACCGGGATTGCAGCACGTCTTCTAAATTATTCCGTCGCGTCTAATCACCGAGCGAGCTTCTATATTACCTGATGAGCCTGCTCAATGTGCGCCTTTTTTACCACGAGGCGAATGGGCCCATTTGAAGGCCCATTGGACAGATGCTCCTGCCCCACATAGGTTTACAATTCATATGCTTCATCGGCAAACCCCCGCCCTTTCAATTTAGGCAAAACCTGCGGCCTGTACCTTAACTGAAATTGCAAACCTGCGTCGATGCGTGCTCGTTTTGTGAGACTGATCGAATTCCCCGCATTATCAGTCGAAGGTGGTACATCCGTTGCAGCCTGCCTGAACGAGCGCAAGACCGGGACGATTTGCCGCCGGGCTCGGTTCTGACCTTTTGTCATACACAAAAAGATCGGGAGGAAACGAGCGGCACAAATCGAGGCTGTTTAAAAGGAAAGGAATCTGACCATGACCACCGACACGTCTAATGCGAATAACACCAGCAATCGAGGCTTTGCTTCCATGAACACGGAAAAGCAGCGCGAAATCGCCCGCAAAGGCGGACGAGCTGCTCACGAAAAAGGAACGGCGCACGAATTCACATCTGATGAGGCCCGCGCCGCCGGCCGTAAAGGCGGCGAGCGAGTCAGCGCTGACCGTCGGCACATGGCAGAGATAGGCCGACTCGGGGGTCGAAGCTCCGCGGGCCGTCGAGCCCGTTCGCGAGATGACAATGCGCCCGAGAATTCGGCGTCGACGACACCGGGGACGCAGGAGAGCCAATCCGGCTTGGCTACGGATTTAGTATCCCGCGCCGAACAAAACGAATCATAATCGGGGTGCGGCTAAATAATTTATAATATTACAAGGCTGGCTCAATCAGCCGGCCTTTTTTCAGGCCTGTGCCTTTTCAGGTACTGGCCTGAAGCTCTTGTTGCCCAAGCGGCTACAAGCTTGCCCTCCAGGCCGGCTCGTTCAAGATCGCCCCTCGAAGATGATGATCAAATTCGGCCGGTGGAAGCTTGCCGGCATCCTGCGCGATGGCGTACCAAGTCTGGCGCGGGTGGAACCAGGGAAGGGCGCGCGTTGCAAGCCCGGCTTTCCCTGTCAGGCGTGTAAACGTGGCCGGTGCATGAGCTACGCATCCGGGGTATGCCCAGCCACTCCCATGAAATTCCGCGACACCATCCTGGCCGGGATGAAGAATTGTCACCAGCGCAAGGCCCGTTGGTGCCAAGGCCGCGGCGAATCCGTGCAACGCCGTTTCGAGCAAATCCAATCCGCAGTGGCTGAAGATGGATTGGGCGAGGATGAAGTCAAAATCGGTCCCGCAACGATCAGCGCGAAAGTCGGCGAAGTTGAAAAAGTGGGGGGATTTCAGGGAAATTAAATCCCGCCCGATCTGCCGCTCGATTGCGTCATCGATGAGCCACTCATTTGGTTCGAGGCCAAAGTAGTTTCCGTTTGCCAGGTATGGGATGAGCAACCGACCGGCACGGAGCGAACCGCATCCGAAGTCGAGCACGCGATGAAATTCGCGCAATCCAAGGGTTGTGAGTAATCGAAACTGTGCGGCCCCCATCAGGTCGTACTGGTCCGGCGGACCGACGAAGGCCGTGTAATGTTCCGAGCCGGGAGGCAACGCCTTGGCGTCGGAGTCTCTAAGTGTTCTTACTGAGGTTGGGGCAGTCGTGGAATTTGCCATTGGTCTAATAGCTTCCCTTTATTATGGCGCGACCCTCAATGGGCCTCCATGATACTACCTATTTGTATGGTAGCTAGCATCATCGACTCCATTTGCGCATCTCAGCATATCCAACAGCCATTTGGCGAATTGACGGACCCTTCACTAATACCAACAATGCCAGGCGCGTGGATAGGTTAATTCATTGAGCAAAGGCGTTTCCATGGCCGAGCGGCCAATCATGATTATCAGCGGAACCAACCGACCCGGTTCCAACACGCTTCATGTGGCAAAAGCCGTCCAGCAGCATTATGCCCGGCAAAATCTTAATGCGCAGTTGTTTGATCTCACTGGGCTTCCCCGGGAAGTGTTCGAACCCACCGTCTATGCCAGCAAACCGCCTGCATTCCAGGATATCCAGCAGCGGGTCATTGCTTCAGCCGGTCTGCATATTGTCACGCCGGAGTACAATGGATCTTTTCCGGGCATACTCAAATATTTCATCGACCTGCTGAAATTCCCTGAGAGCTTCAACCGCCGGCCAGTTGCCTTTGTCGGTTTAGCCAACGGCATGTTCGGCGCTCTTCGGGCTGTTGAGCAATTGCAGATGATTTTCGCGTATCGCAACGCCCATCTGTATCCCGACCGCGTCTTCATCCCTGCCGTCCGCGACAAAGTGAATCCCGACGGAAGAGTCACCGACACATCGCTGGATGAGCGGCTGACTGCCCAGGTGAAAGGCTTCGCGCATTTCACATCTGTATTTCCTGCCGTCTGAAATTCACGCCAAGCGATACCTGAGCGGTGGGACGCGGAATCCAAAATATATCGGATCGAGTTATCGGACGTGTCGTCCGCTTCGCCAGAAAACTATTGATGGATTTACGGCCGATGCCGATAAGCGGGAGGTCTACCGGGCTTGAGTTCATGGCCACGGCTGGGCGCTGCGAATCGGGCCGGGCTTGCAATCTCATCCCGATCGCATACATAATCAGTGTCATTATAGTGTAGACAGTGAAATTGCCTTGCGACAGGTGTCGCGTCAGCCTTTGAGCTTTTGCTTTGGGGCCGATTTGAAAGGAGCAGGTCTTGCGTCTCTCCCGTGTTCTTCAACGTGGCACCAGTGCCGGGTTTTCCAGGCGTTCGTTCTCGAAGTCGTCAACCATGAAGTCCGTGGTGGCGATGGCCGCCTTCACTGTCGCCGGAGCGCTGCTCGGCGGATGCGACGTGAAGAGCTTCATCGACCCTGGTGAAGTTGGCCGCTACCAGCATCAACCGCTGCAGAAGCCGATCCTCACCAGCCTTTCGAGCCTCGATCGCAGCATTGACGATCCGCAGGATGAATTCCTGAATGCCGCCGATGTCCGGCCAGAAGATCTGGATGTCGTCTCGCGCGATTACGTGATTGGCAAGAACGACCTGGTCAGCATCTCCGTGACCGACCTTGTCGGCCCTGGCGTTGAAACCACCAAGACCACCCGGGTCAGCGAAAGCGGGAATATCAGCCTGCCGCTGATCGGACAGGTTCACGCGGAAGGGCTCACCGAGGCACAGCTCGAGCAGTCCATTGTTGATGCCTACCGCAACGCAAACCTGATTCAGAATGCCCAGGTTTCGGTGACGGTGGCCGAAGCACGCGCTCGCACGTTCAGCGTGATTGGTGCTGTGAACGCGCCGGGTCAGTATGCGATCCTGCAATCCGATTTCCGCGTGCTCGACGCACTGGTGCTGGCGCACGACGTCGGCCAGAACATCGATAACATTTACGTTATCCGCCAGGTCACTGAGGACCCGAGCAACATTGCCCGCCAGCCCGCTCCAAGCTCGATTACACCGCGAACCGCTCCGACCGGCGGAGCGGGTACACCGGGAACTGACCCACTCGCGCCCAAGCAGGATTCGCTCTCGCCGCGTACGGAGGCAACATTCGGCGGCACCAATGTCGCATTGCTCCAGACCGACGGCGGCGATCATCAGATCGTCCTGCCCAATGGCAAAACCCCCGGCGCAACTGATGCCGCCACCCCGGCGCCAACTCCGGCTGCCCCCGCATCTCCCGCTGCGGCCCCTGCTGCTGCTGCGAGCAACACCTTCCAGTTCGCGGCTCCCAAGCCGCCGTCGGAGACGCGTACGATTCGCATTCCGGTAGAACCGCTTAAGAATGGCGACCTGCGTTACAACGTCGTCATCCGCCCGCATGACATGATCATCGTCCCCAATCCGGTGATCGGCGAATACTACATGGGCGGCCACGTCGCCCGTGTGGGTGTGTACAGCCTGACGGGACGCAAGATCACGTTGAAGGAGGCCGTCGTTTCCGCCGGCATGTTGGATGGCGTCGCCATTCCGCAGCGGACGGATCTGATTCGCCGACTCGGGCCGGATCGCGAAGTGTTCGCTCGGCTCGATCTTGCTGCAATCTTTGCGGGAGACCAACCCGATGTTTACTTAAAGCCGTACGATCAGGTGATGGTCGGCACCAACATCCTGGCCCCCTTTATCGCGGCTGTGCGAGGCGGTTTCCGCATCACTTACGGCTTTGGGTTCCTGTATGACCGGAACTACGCTCCGGCCCAGGTTCAGCGATAACTGCTTTAGTGGCAACGTCCGCGGACCGATTGAGTGTGTAGACTGTCTGGCTGGCATCAGCGCCCGGGAATCATCCCGGGCACCGGCCATCAGGCGAACCGCACTGCCGCAATGGACGTAACAGATGTCGGACGCGGAAGCCTGCCAGATGGGCCTTAATGCCCGTCAAGCAGGCTTTTGCGTTTGATATTGTCATAATGCATCAGGCCTGCCGGATATGTTTTATCTCTTTTGAGTGCGACCGGTGGCGGTTTGGCGCATACTTAGGGATACAACCGATCGCAGCCTAATCACAGCAGCTTGTCGCGGAGGGTCTTCTGAGCACGGTAAGCGGATCAAACAGCCTGGGCTACACCGACGCGACGACCGACGATCAGGCCGAGCCGCTCTATCTTGGTTTGTCTGCGACGACATGGGGGAAGATTGGCGTTGTCGCCGCATTATTTGGTGCGCTCTTCTGGCCTAACCTGCGCCGGCTGTGGCTTAAGACCAATCCCTTCACCGGTGAAGCCAACTGGGGCCACTCCGTCTGCGTGCCGATCATCGGGCTGTATTACCTTTATGTTCATCGCGAAGAGCTGCTTAAAGCGAATACCGAGCATTTTGTCTCCGGCAAATTCATGCGGCCAAGCCGCCTCTGGATTTCCGCCGGCATGATCGCCATCGGATCGCTCGCCTACCTCGTCCACAGAAATATTCATATTGACGCCTTCAGCAACATTGCCGGTGAACTTGCGTTCACCGCATTGGAAGCCGTCGGGATTCTTGGTTTCCTTGCGCTTTCGCTCGACTGGAGCCTGGCTGTCACCATCTTTGGCATCGGTGTCTACGTCTACGGCATCTATCCCGGCCAAAACGATTACCTCAAAGACCTTGGCATGGTCATCACGCTCTTCGGCGTCGTGCTGCTTATCTGCGGCTGGGACGTCATGAAGACCGCGTGGTTCCCGATCGTTTTCCTCATCTGCGCCATTCCGTGGCCGGGCCTGGTCTACAGCAAGATCGCGGAGCCGTTGCAATCACTCGCCGCGCATGTGGCGGTGGATGTGCTGAAGACAACGGGAGTCGAAGCCGCGACCAGCGGCACGAAGATTGTCATGGCGGCGCCGACGCCCGGATTGCCTCCGCGCGTGCTGAACGTCGCCGAGGCGTGTGCAGGAATGCGTTCGCTGATGACTTTCATCGCAGTCGCCGCTGCCGTCGCGTTTCTTTCTGCCCGCCCGCTCTGGCAGAAGGTCATCATCACATTTTCCGCGATTCCCATTGCGATCTTCTGTAACGTCATGCGCGTTAGCGGACAGGGCCTTCTGGATCATTACGCTAGCCAGAAGCTTTCCGAGGGCTTCGCCCACCAGTTCGTCGGGATGATGATGCTCATTCCGGCTTTTTTCCTGATCCTCTTCGTCGGCTTCATGCTTGATAAGCTCTTTATCGAAGAAGTCGATGAGCACGAACGATATCTTGCGCCGCCGCGCCCCGCCCGGCGAACAATACGAATTTAGTAAACACAACCAGCGCGGTGAAACCAGTGCCCGCCGCGCAGCCTGCGGCTGCTTCCCGGCCGGCGCCAAAGGCGGCCCCGTTGCCGCGGCCTGCCGGGCTTGCGCCGTTGACGCCTCCGCGTCCCCGCACGGCCGCCCCGCAACAGGCGGGTCGCCAGTTTCCCACGGCGGGCATTCCTTCCACCCGGACGAGTATTGTGCCACCATCGACCAAACCTTCCGCAATTGCCAGGCCTGCCGCCGCCAAACAGCAATCGGGAAGCGCATCTGCTGAAGTAGATTCAAAGGAGTCCCGGTGAGCATCGAAACAAAAAAGAAATGGATGCAGCCCGGCTTCCTTATCGCCGTCATTATTCTCGCGGCGGCGGCCATCGGTTTGAATACCGCCGTCAGCGCGCTCCAATTATCCTTTAAAAAGGAAAGCGTCCCCCTGGTTCAGGAGCTCACTACCATTCCCGAACAGGTTGGCGACTGGCTGCAGGTATCCAAGGATGAGCCGCTTCCGCATGATGTCGCCGACGCGCTGGCGACCGATCAATACATTTTCCGCGATTACGTCAACACCAAGCTCCTCACCAAAACAGATCTCGCCGAGTTTGAAGGTAAGACCGCCACGGAGCGGAAGGTGATTTTGGCGAGGCTCCAGTCGTATCATCCTGAAGCGGTCATCAACATGGCCGTCACCTACTACACCGGCGGCGTCGATACCGTGGCCCATATCCCCGATCGCTGCTACATTGCCGACGGTTTCCAGCCATCGAATTATGAGACGCCTGCCTGGGATGTTGGTCCTGCTCACCTGGGCCCCAACCCCAATGGGCCGATCGACGTCCGATTTATCAACTTTGAAGATCAGACCACGCAGGGCCGTGTTACCCGCCACGTCGCATACTTTTTCTTCACCAACGGCCACTATGAAAGCGACCCGATCGGCGTCCGGGAAACGCTGCAAAACCTTCGCTACAAACACGGTTTTTATTCCAAGATCGAGCTCATGAACATTGTCAAAGACAGCGCCGAATCTGAGCAGGTCATGAAATCTTTCCTGACTGCCGCGCTGCCGCACGTGGAAAAATGCCTCCCGGATTGGAACAGCGTGGAAGGTGTCAGCGTACCGGGAAAACGCATGTAGTCTTTCCTCCTCTGGTGCCTTCTCCAGGCAATTCGGAGAAGGTTAGGATGAGGGTGATTTCGAGTATCCAATGCCTTTGACTTCCAAAATCACCTTTACTCCGCCTCTCTCCCGGAGTACCGGGACAGGGGGCCGGAGCTTCATGCGATTGCCCTGTTTTCAGCGTAAAGCGGTAGGGCGGGACAGCCGAAGTATTCAATTGATTGCGGTATGCTGGGCCGCGGATTTTCTGCATCGGACGGCCGCCCTGCAAGGTGATGTATCTTCCGCCCGCGAACGATTCTTTTAAGAACTCAAGAAAAGCGAACCATCATGGCCCGACGCCGCATCAATACCAGGTTTCTCGGCATTACTTCCGTCGTCTTTCTGCTTCTTTGCGTTATGGCGGTTGTGGTCAGCAAGGTGTTCGTCCACGAAAAGCCCGAGCCTTACATTGCGCAAGGCGACGCCTACGCCAAGGCCGGCCAGTGGGATAAAGCCGCGGCCAACTACGGCAAGGCCGCCGGCCTCGCTCCCAAAAACGCCGATGTCATGGTCAAGAACGGCGTGGCCCTCGCCCACATGAGCGGCGATGACCCGGAGAAAATGGGCCAGGCCGCCTCCGCGTGGCGCCGCGCTGTGGAAATTGATCCCAACCGCACCGACGCCTGGCAGCGTTTGCTCGATGCTTACCAGACCAACCTTCAGTTCCTGGAAATCTCGGCAAAAAATGACCGCAATCGCGAAGACCTGACGCGGCTGTTCACGCTCGTGCGTGAAACTGCGACGCAGCTCAATCGCCTTAATCCCAATGATGCCCGCACCAAGGCGATCATCCCCGCGCTGAATATTCGTCTTTGGCTGCTCAATATTCCTATCCCCAACACCGCCGACGAATCGAAACTTGCCTACGACAAACGCCCGAGCGACGAACAGAAAATCAACGACGCCATCGTGCAGCTCACCCAGCTTCTTCACGATGACCCGAGCAATCAGTCGGCCGGCATCTGGATCGCCCGCGCCAAGGTGCGCATGGCGCAGTATGACTTACAGAAAAATCAGGACACCGACGCCTACACCCTCTTCGATGAATGCGCAAAAATCCTCGATGATCCAATCCATGCCCAGCCCAAAAATATCGATCTGTACATGGGCCAGTGCGAAATCCTGAACATGCTTCAGCAGGTCGATCCGCGGCCCGAAACGCGCAGCGATTACAACAAGCGGCTGCATGATGCGCTCGAAACGGCGCAGGGCATCGTCGATCCGGCCGCCAATGTTCAGCAGTACATTCAGGTTAAATCGCTCTGGGCGCGCCTGCTGGCGTCAACGGATCAGGCCCGCGCTGAAAAGATTTTCAAAGAGATCATCGATAAAAATCCCTCAGACATAACACCGAAGATTGAACTGGCCCGTATTTTAAAAGGCGACGCGACTCGCCGCGGTGATGCGCTGGCTGTCCTGCAGTCTGTCCCGGACGAGCCGGCCGCGGGCCTTACGGTCGGGCGCCGGCGTGTTATGGAAGTGCAGATTGCCGAAGCAAAGCTCCTTCGCGCCGACATCATGTCGGAGAAGTTTGCGACCAGCACTGATCCCAAGGAGCGCGAGCAGCTTACCGCCGCCATGCAGGCCATCCTGGATTCGCTTGCCAAACCGATGGCGGATGATTGGCGATACCTGAAGATGCTCGGCAAATTTCAGATGGCCGAGGGGCGTTATCGTGATGCAATTCAGTCACTGACGACGGCTGTTGATCGCCGCGCCGCAATATCCGGCGCGGATTCCGAGCTGCTGCTTCTGGCCGCCGACGCATATCGTCATGGCCAGCAGACCGGCCGCGCTATTGCGCTGCTCGAACAGGCGATGCAGGTGGATCCGCGCCTGGCCAACTCGGCGGCCAATCACATGGCGGTCGCGCAGCTTTATCTTTACGATCACAATCGCGAACGCGCTAAACCGCATATTGATTGGCTCGCTGTCCGCTATCCCGACAACGCCGACATCATCAAGCTGCAGATCGGCCTTCTCGATGTTTCGACCGATCACGACGAAATTCTCAAGCTGTATCAGAAGCTCCCCGAGACGACCGTGCAGGAGATGAACGACAAGGTGCAGGTCGCTCATCAGATCGATAATGACGCCGACGGCGAGCGGCTTCTGAAGGCCATGCACGCAGCCAAGCCGGCCGACACCTCTATCACCTATCGCCTGGGTAACCTGTACCTCTCCAGCGGCCGCAAAGATGAAGCCCGGCAGTTGCTTGATGACGCCCGCAAGCTGGGTCCGACCGA
Organism: uncultured Phycisphaerales bacterium; assembly: GCA_963704405.1. GTDB lineage: Bacteria > Planctomycetota > Phycisphaerae > Tepidisphaerales > Tepidisphaeraceae > MFD01213-c1. The sequence continues at coordinate 4,175,317 of OY969903.1, read as the reverse complement.
TCCGGCTCTGTCGCTGCTCGGTGATGCGATCGACGGCAATACGGCGCAGGCCGAAGACGTCGTCCGTGCACAAATCGCAACACTCCCTGATCCTTTCGTGCGCGCGATGAAGCTTGCCGACCTGGCTCATTCGCTCAATAAAACCGGCGAAGAGCTCGAGCATCTCAAGGCCGCCGAAGTGATTCGCCCCGCCGACAGCAGCGTGATGGACCGCCTGTTCCTGTCCTATCTTGCAGCCGGTGAGTTCGATAAGGCTGAGGGATACATCACCGGTCTCGAAAAAATAGACGCCGACCAGGCGCATGGGCTGCTTTATCGTTTCCGTCTTGCAATGGCCAGGCAGGATATCCAGGGCGCGCTCGCGATTGGCCGCCAGCTCACCAATGACTTCAAGGAATTTTCGGGAAGCTGGGAAGCGCTCGGCGAAGCGCTGCAGGCTTCCGGCCAGCTTGAAAGCGCCGCGTCGAAATATGTCGCCGCCCTCGATAAGCAGGCGACGAACATCAAGGCGCTGCGGAATCTCATCTATTGCAGCTATCTGATGAACAAGGTCGATGACGCCAAGCGATACATTGACGATGCCCGCCAGAAATTCCCGGATGATCCGACCTATCGCGATCTCCAGGTGCAGCATGAGATCCGTTATGGCGATCCGGATTCGGTCATGCCGGGATTGCGAAAAGACATCGCCGCCAATCCGAATGATCAGCAGGCCTACCAGCTTGCCGCCGCTTGTCTTTCGCAGGTTGCCGCGGCTCGCAATGCCAAAGGCGATGCCGACGGTTCCCGCTCTCATATCATGGAGGCGCGCGCCATCCTGGAGGAGGCCGTTAAGCGCTGGCCCGACAATCTCCGGCTCACGTCGGAACTTGCCGGCGCCGACGTTCAGGCCGACGATCTTGCGTCCGGTGAGGCCGCAATCAAAGCGATTGCGGAGCGTGCGCGTTGGAAAGACAAACCGGGTCCGTCGGTTGCGCTTGCGCAACTGTACATTCAGGCGAATAAGCTTTCGCTCGCCGAAGCGCCGTTACGTGATGCGCTGGCGAAATCCACCAATGCGCCCGATCTGGAATTGCAGCTTGCGAACGTCCTGGCCGGCGAACAAAAGCCGGATGAGGCCCTCAAAGTTCTCGAACTGCATAAGAATCTGCTTCCCATACGCAATCGTCGCGTTCAGTTGCTGATGGACCTTAAGCGAGGCGAGGAAGCTGAAAATGAAGTCGCAGTTGCATTGAAGGCCGAACCGAACAATGCCGAGCTGAGCAACCTCCTCACCTTCGTGTACATGCACGAAGGAAAGTCGGCTCAGGCGCGCAAGCTCGCCAGCGATACCATCGCGATCGATCCCACGAACCTGGCCGCTTACTACCATCGCGGCGTGCTCAGTCTGCAGGGCGCCCCGCCCGATCCGGACGCGGCGATCAGCGATCTCACCTTCGTCCGCGATCATGCCCCGGATAATGTCGAAGCCCGCCTTTCGCTGGCCGACGCGTATCAGCAGAAAGGCGACCCCAGCACCGGCATTCACGAACTTGAATCGGCGCTTCGCCTGGCGCCGCAGAACAAGCAGGTTCGGCTCAAGCTTCTCGATTTCTACGCGGCAACTGTCCCGCCGCGCTGGCTCGATGCCGATCAGGTCATCACGGATGCTCTGAGCATGCCTCAGTTCAAGAATGACGTTGATATCCTTCGTGGCGCCGCCAACATCTCCGCTCGCCGCGGCGATAGCGCCGAGGCGCTTACCAAAATCCGTGCCGCCATGGCGCAGGCCCCGAATAATCCTGTGCTGCTCCATGATTACCTCAACATCCTGTTGCTGACCAAGAACTTTGATCTGCTCCAGCAGGAATCAACCCCGCTGACTTCTGATCCCAAGTGTCCCTGGTGGGTATTCGATTTCCGTGGCCGCGGCAAAGCCCAATCAGGCGACACCGCCGGCGCTGTTCCGGAGTTTGATAAGGCATTGAATACCGCTGGAGTGGAGCAGGGGCCCGACGTGGCGGTCGCTGTTGCCCAGGACATTGCGACCGATCTTGGTGTGGATAAAGCCATCGAACTTGTCGAGCCGCGCACGCGTAACAGTGTCACCTGGAAATTGGTGGCCATTCCGCTTTATGACCGCAAAGGCGATCGGCCAAGCGCTGTGAAGATGGCCGAGTCCGGGATGACCTCTTTCGACACGATGTCGCCTGCCGAGCAGGACCAGTTGCTCGGGCTGACCGCTACGCTGTATGTGACGTCGAATCCTCCGATGGTGGATAAGGGAATCACGGCCTACCGGAAGATATTGGAGCGGCACCCTGATGACATGGCCGCGATGAACAACCTGGCTTGCATCCTGGCGGAAATGGCCAATCCCCCCCAGATGGACGAAGCGTTAGCCCTTGCCCAGAAAGCCTTTGACATCACCCAGAAGGCCGGCCGCCTTGAGCCGCTGGTGTACGACACCCAGGGTTGGGTACTGATTCTTGCAGGCCGGGTGAACGACGGAATCGATGTTCTTCATCGGATTGTCGATAAATCCAGTTTTCCCGACGCTCATTACCACTTGGCGGAAGGGTACTTACGGAAGCAGTTGCCCGAAGATGCCCAGCGTGAACTGGCGACCGCGTCCGACCTGTACGACAAGGCGATCGCGGCCCATCGCGGAGTGGATGTTATGCTCCACGACAAAATTGCCGATGCGTCAAAGCGGGCAGATAAAATGGTCCAGGAAAAGACGCAGGCAAAAGCGGGCATATAAGCCCAATAATATGGGCTTTCTGAGCGTTATCTTAGTAGAAAATTTACTTGTAAAACCGCTGCACGTGGTATACTTCGGTTGCGGTCGCATCTAACCGATGCTTGTCATGAGGTATAGGCGATAGCGTGTGATTTGTTCCTATGAGGGGAGCTTCTCACGACCGCACCACCTAACCAAAGATTGTATCTGGTAAGGAAGTAGGAGAGGACCAATGACGACGTTGCCTCAGACCACCCCGATCCGTTTGCCCCGGCCCACCGGGCCCTCGCAGCTTGCTGTTCCCAGCTATGCCTCACAAGGCCCGGCTGCTCCCAGCTTCCAAATGAGCGGTGGCGATGTTTGGCGCGTTATCCGCGCTAACCTTTGGCTGATTATCCTTTGCGTTGTGGTTTCCGGCGTCGCCGGTTTCTACACCAATGGTTACCTCGCCCAGCATTACTCCACCTATACTGCCACGGGGCTGATTCGAATTCTTCCGCTTCAGTCGAACGACCCCCTCCATCCGAGCAATGTCGATCAGAGCACCGCAACTCTTGCGATTGAACAGAAGACCGAGGCATCGATTCTCAAATCTGACGGCTTGATCAACGAAGTTCTCAGCGACTCCACTAATCCCATTCGTCAAACGACCTGGTGGACCGTCACCTGCAACGGCGAGCCCACTAAGGCCCGTCGGCTTTTGGCCGATCGGCTTACGGCTGCTTCGGTTCTTGAATCGCAGCTCATCAGCGTTGCCATGTCGGCCCCCGACCCACGCGATACCAAAATCATCGTGACTGCCGTCGTCGATCAGGCTATCAAGGACAAACGCGATTTCATCCGCAGCAAAAACGAAGCAGATCGCAATCGCCTCGTTGAGCAGAAGACCCGCTACGAAACCCTGCTTCGTGACGCCAGCAAGGATGTTGAAGATCTTGGTTCCAAGCTGAATCTCAACGGCATTCAGACCTCCGGCGGCATCGGCAGCAAGGAACTTGAGTTGCACGAACGCGTGAAGGCCCAGCTTGAGATGCAATCGGTCGCCACTGCCGCCGAAAATGCCTACAACGGATTCATCGCTCAGCTTCAAAAAGGCGAAGAGCCTATCCGCGTCACCGATCTGGTCAATCAGGATCAGACAGTCAATCAGTACAAGCAGCTTTTGACGCAGGCCGACCTGCAGATCAATGACGCCGCCGGCACCAAGCTTGGCAGCAGCAACCCGATGTTGCTCCAACTCCAGAGCCGCCGCGACATGTATCAGAAGAAGTACGATGACGCCCGCGCTGAGAAGCGCGCTCAGATCGTCGACATGATGAAGGCCGACTTGCTCGCCCAGCGCGACAATTCGAAAAAGTCGCTCGAATCCATCGATGAATCAGTCGCCAACGTCAAAAAGGACATGGCTGAGCTGAGCAACAAGATGGCCGTCTATCTCACCCGCAAAGGTGATGAAGCCGTCTATCGCGGCTACGTGAACCAGTACAACACCGCCCTGGAAAACATGGACCAGATGGTTCGTGCCGCTGACTTCAGCTCCCTGGACTGGGCCCAGCGCCCCCAGGAACCGGACAGTCCCAGCTTCCCCAAGCTTCCCGCCACCATGGGAGCGGCGATCGCGGCTGGTCTGCTTCTGAGTCTTGGTATTGCCTTCCTTCGCGAAGTCACTGACACCACTGTCCGCTCGCCGCGTGATATCGCTCGCGTCGGTCAGATGAATCTGCTGGGCATGGTTCCCCATGAATCGGATGATCCCCAGGCCAGCGGCGCTCGTTTGCCACTGGTTATCTTTGAAGCTCCTCATTCCATGATGGCCGAGCAGCTTCGCCAGGTTCGCACCCGCCTGCAGCACGCGGCGTCGCTGGACACCACGCGCTCCATCCTGGTCACCAGTCCCAGCCCCGGCGACGGCAAGAGCACCATCGCGGTCAATCTGGCCGCCGGCCTTGCGCTCAATGGCCGCCGAATCCTCATCGTCGATTCCAACTTCCGCCGCCCCGAACTGCATCGCATCTTCGGTGTTGGCAACGAAGTTGGTTTCAGCGATGTCCTCAATGACGTCAACGCCTTTGATTCTGCCGTCAAGGAAACCACTGTTCCGAATCTCTCCGTCATGGCCAGCGGTCCCAAGCCGTCCAATCCGACCGAACTTCTTGAAAGCCAGCTCTTGCTGGATTTCATCGAACGGGCCTTGGAAGAATACGACCACGTCATCTTCGATTCCGGCCCGATGCTCTTTGTCTCTGAATCGGTGGCTCTGGCCCCGCGAGTTGACGGCGTCGTCACTGTCGTCCGCGCCCGCACCAACACCCGCGGTGTGCTCCAACGCATGCGTGACGGCCTCCGTTCCGTCAAGGCCGAACACCTCGGTGTTGTCCTCAACGGCGTCCGCAGCCAGGCCGGCGGCTACTATGGCCGCAGCATCAAGACCTTCTACGAATACCAGAACAACGCCTAAGTCACGTTGTTCTGAATCGATTCCTAAAAACAAAAGGGCGTCGTCCAGAAGACGACGCCCTTTTGTTTTTGGCTTAACACCCGGGTATTAATTTGTTGAAAGCCCATGCAAGCCACCATTCACCTCGATACTCAATATCATGTTGGCCAGATTGATCGGCGCATTTTCAGCGGGTTTCTCGAGCATCTTGGCCGGGCTGTTTACGAAGGCATTTACGATCCGGGCAACCCATTAAGCGATGACCGCGGCTTTCGCACCGATGTGCTGAATGTTCTCCGCCCGATGGCGATGCCCTGCATCCGTTATCCCGGCGGAAACTTTGTCAGCGCCTATGACTGGCGCGACGGAATCGGGCCACGGGATCAGCGCCCGGCCCGCACCGATTATGCCTGGCGCAGTCTCGAATCCAACCAGTTCGGCACCGATGAATTCCTGGATTGGTGCAAAGCCCTGGCCACTCAGCCGATGCTTGCCGTCAATCTTGGCACACTCGATGCCGCGGCCGCCTCCGCGCTCGTGGAATACTGCAATCTGCCCGGTGGTTCGCTCTGGTCGGATCGCCGCAAAGCAAACGGCCATGCCGACCCGCACGGTGTGAAGCTTTGGTGCCTGGGCAATGAGATGGACGGCGAATGGCAGGCCGGCCATTGCCCCGCCGATGTATATGCACAGCGTGCGGCCCAGGCGGGCATCATGATGAAAGGGATCGACCCAACCATTCAGACCATCGCCTGCGGCTCCAGCGGGCGATTCATGAAGACCTATCTAAGCTGGGACCGCACCGTGCTGGAGCATTGCTGGGATTCGATCGATTACATCAGCGCCCATCGCTACAGCCAGAATGACCGTCAGGGCAGCGCGTGGTATCTGGCCGAGGGGGTTGAGATCGACCGCGTGCTGCAGGATTACGGTGGCTTGATCAGCTACGTGCGCGGCGTGAAGAAAAGCAGCAAGCAAATCTATCTCGCCTTCGATGAATGGAACGTCTGGTACAAAGACCGCGCAGGCGATGGCCGCTGGGCCAGTGCGCCGCACCTGCTCGAAGAAATTTATAATCTGGAAGATGCGCTGGTCTGCGCAATACCTCAGCGCCTTCATCCGTCGGGCTGACCTGGTGAAGATCGCATGCCTGGCGCAGATTGTAAATGTCATTGCACCGGTGCTGACCCGCCGCAACGGACTGCTGATTCAGTCGACGTATTGGCCGTTCGTGCTTTACTCCCGTTTCGCTCGCGGGGTTTCGCTCACGCCCATCATCACGAGCGATGTCTATCATGCCGGCGAGCGCGGGGAAGTGCCTGCTGTCGATGTCGCTGCCAGCTATGACGCATCCACCCACTCGCTCGCCGTGTTCCTCATAAACCGCAGCCAAACCGCGGCGGCGACAGTCGATGTGAAACTGGCCGATATGAAAATCACCAAGATCGTCGGCGTTGAACTCATGGGCGGCGGCAACGTCAAGGCCGCCAATTCCTGGGACGCGCCGGATACAGTTGTTCCCACGGTTGGTCATGCATCGCTGACAGACGGCGTCCTGCGGCTTAAAGTTCCTTCGCCAGGGCTCGCGGTGGTGCGAGCGGAAGCCGTGCGGCGATAGTCTCTGATCTGTCCCAGGCAGATACCGATCATCGCTCAACGGCAGCAAAACCTCCGATACATCAGTCCAAATTCATTTTCAACATCATTTTTCAACTACCCGATTGTAAACCAATTGCCGCAGCCCGATGATTCATGCTTCATGCACATCACCCTGAACGCCCCGATGCCCGTTGTAACAAAGACCACCACGCCCCGGTTTAATTGGTCCCGCATCGCATGGCGCTGTGCAGTGGTCGTCATGCTGCTCGACATTACGCTCGCCGCAGCAATCTATGGTCTGCGCATACGCAAAGCGGCGTTTGTCGATACCACCGGCGTTCATTTTCTTGGTGATGTCAGCAGCGGCTTTAAGTGGGGCACGCTGGCCAATGATGTCGGGCTGTTCAATCTGTACGACCAGATCGTCGTCGATATTAACGATGGCCGCCGCACGATGGATTACGCGCCGCTCCGGTTAACCGCCGTGTGGGCCTGGTCGCGCTGGGCGCACGAGCACTATCCCGACGTTGGAGGGTGGCAGGATGACTACGATTTCACCCGTCCGATGCTCAACGGCAATACGGTCGCCGAGTTCATATCCGCCGTGCTGATCTTCTTTTTGATCCGGCTCTGGCGGGTAAGAATGGACGACGCCCGAAGAACACCAGATCATCTCCCCAGGCCGATGTTTCGCGGAGTGATCCCCGGCCTCTTTGGCGCAATGCTGTTCTGGTTCAATCCTGCAGTGATTCGAGACGGATATTCCTGGCCGCAGTGGGACGTGTGGCTTGTCCCTTTTTTTGTGGCGGCGGTACTTCTGGCATCTCTCGACTGGTGGTTCGTTGCGGGGATGGCTGTCATGGTTGGCGCGGCCTTCAAGGGACAAATCCTGCTCGCCGCGCCGGTGCTGGTGCTGTGGCCGATATTTTCGTTTCGCTTTGGGGCTGTGCTTCGGCTGGTGTGCGGGTTCTTCTTCGCCGCCTCGCTGATCGTGCTTCCATGGATGAAACTGGATGAAACCGCAACAAGCTGGTGTTGGTGGATGGGCATTGCCGTGATCGCGTTGCTGCCGGCGACGCTTCGAATCAAGCCGAAGTGGGAACGATGGTTTTGGCTCGGCGCGGGCGTTGTTGTGTTAATTGTCGTCTTATCGCAATTGAGATGGGCATCATCGCCGCGAGTCAAGCTGCTCCCCGTCGCAGTCCTCATCCCCGTCGCCCTGGCGCGATTTCTTCCCCGGCGGCTCGTGCCTCATATTCACGCCGCCGCGATCGCGGCGGTCATCTTCCTGACAATTCCCTACTTCAACGCCGACAGCGCGTGGTTTACTTCCGGCTTCAAATATGGAACCGAAAAATTCGGCGACATGATTACCGGCACCGGCACCTGGAACATCGCAAAGATGCAGCAGGTCTACGCAATCTTCGGTTACACCTTCAACACCCCGGACGACGCGGTCACCCTTCCGCTGGCCGGCAAAGTGGTGACATACCGCACCGCAGCACTGATCGTCTACGGCGTCTGCCTCCTGATCGCCGGCGCCGGTGCGGCGATCCACTCACGCAAGCGTTCCCCCAACACACGCTTCCTTGTCGCAATGGTCGCGCCCTGGATTTGCTTCTTCATGATCCTCCCTCAAATGCACGGCCGCTATCTGATGTGGGCCGCCGGCCTGTCCGCACTGCTCGCCGGAGTCAGCGTGGGAATGGCGTTGCTCGGCCTGCTTGTGACGGCGGTTTCGTGGATGAATATTGTGGAGAATCAGTACATGTTTCAGCCCGGCTACGACCCCGACGGGCTTCGCACCCTGCAATCACTCGATCCGCACGTGGGCTGGATGGTGCTGCTGATTATGCTGATTTATCTGTACGTGGCGGTGACGGGTGTGTGGGGTTCCCGCAGCAGAAAAAAACGTGACCGCAACCCTTCGGAGAATAATGAAATGGCAAAACCAGCTCCCGTGCTATCGTGATTGCCTTCGTATTGTCATATCAAAATTCTTCACCATCGATTTATACATCGCCCACACAATCGCCGCATAAGCACCAACGGCTGCGAATGAACAGATGAATACTGTAATCCGGTTGCTGACAAAATCCTGCTCATTTTCGTAGACATGCTCGGCGAGCCTGTACGGATCAATCAGGACCGTAAGAACGGTGAACGGGCTGAAACTCCCGACGACGAGGCTCATGGGGCCGCCGTTGCGGAAGTTGAGGAAGCTGTAGCCGCACCAGCCGAGGGTGGCGCAGATACCGACGACGATGCCGACGCTGCTCATGACTGCCAGCACTGTAGTGCGGCAGCGCAGGCTCATCTGCATCCCCAGGATCGCAGCAAACGCGGCGATGATGATCAGCGTTGCCGGCATGATGACGATGCTTTCAGGGAAGGCAATCCATCGCTCGTTGGCGCCGCCGGAGGTGACGCGGAAGAAATCATAAATGACAAAGAACGCGACGCTGATTACCGGTACGGCCACCAGCGGCAGCACAAACCCCACCAGCCCGCTCAGTTTTCCCCAGATGTAATAGCGGCTGGTGATGGGCGTCGTCAGCAGAAGATCGAGACTGCCGTCTTCCTTCTCGCGCGTTACCGTCGATGCGGCGGCGTTAGTGACGATTAGCAATATCACCGCAAATTCCAAAATCACAGCGCCCAGCAGATAGCTGCGCGCATCTTCTTCTGAAATCTTGCGCGGAATCGGGCTGAGAATTGCCGTTGTCAGCACATTTCGTGCGTTGTTCGTGAGATCGATCGCATAGCGGCCATGCAGGTCATCGAGGGTGCCGCTTCGGTCGTTGCCGTTTTCCTTGATGGTAACCTGCGTATCGGGCGCCAGCGGATATTTCAGCGCGCTGGTCTTTGTATAGACCGTGAGAATGCCGCGATTGGCATCGTAAGAATTGCGATCGATATAGCGCGCGGGTTCATCCACCTGCGAAAAGCGGATGACGAGGAACAGCGCACCAATCACACCGGCGGCCATAAAGCCATACCGCAGGATGGATGTACGGGCTGCGCTCGCTTTGGTCTTGGCCTCGCGCCACGCGATCGGATTGCTCCAGACCGTTCGCGGTTTGCGGCTGCGGTCGCCGCTGGAAATGTGAAGCTTGGTGAGAATCCACGTGCGAAACGTGAAGCTTGATTGAGCCAGCCGCCGCAACAGAACCACGCTCGGCGTCACCAGCAGCGCGCTGAACGCGAACATAAATGTGATGTAAAACGACGCGGGTGAAGTCAGGTACCAACTGATCGGCCAACTCTGCAACTCCGGCGGCAGCGTCTCCGGCGGCATGTAGTCTTTGTCAAAAAAGATCGACCGCAACGCCAGGAACGGATGCAACCCGGTGAACCAGCTTATCTTCGCATGAATGGGGATCGCATTGCCGGCGGCGTCTTTTGTGATCTGCCCGAGGGTGTTGGTTTCGTAACCAATCACAGGCCGAAAAAAGCTGAGCTGATCCAGCAGGTAGAGCCCCACCAGATACAGCACAATAAACATATAAAAACTGAATATCGTCCGCCGAGTGCCAACCTTGAAGGTCGCGATCGTCATTGCAAGCGACCCGGTGACCAGCGCGGTGACAGCGGCAATCAGAAATGAAATAACAATATATTTGATCGCCACGCCGCCAAATATCTGCGTAATCGAGAAAATCGGAATTCCGCTGATCAGCAAGGCGACGACAAAAAACAACCGGCTCAGAAGCGAGCCCAGAAGAATCTGCCCATTCGTCAGCGGCGTGGCCAGGAGGATGTCATACGTCTGGCTGTCCTTCTCCTGCGTGATTGCCCCCGCAGTAAAAATCGGCGCAAGAAGCGCGACCAGCCCAAGCTGAAGATAACTGAGGCTCTGGAAAACCTTGACGCTGGTTTTAGCCAGTTCCGCCAGGCTGGCTCCGCCGACGTTGCTGCTGGTGAGCGAGAAGATAACGAGAAAGATCAGCAGGCCAAGGTAAGCGCAGCGGATGATCAAATCGCGCCGGCGCTTGCCGCCGGTTTCCACAACGCGCAGCAGGATCGGATTTGCGGGGATGAGTCGCCAGAGATAGTCGGTGATGCCGAGCATGTTGTGTAAGTCCGAATGACGAATCAATGTCCGAATGGCGAATGCTCAAATGACGGAGCGAGAGTGGCAGTTGCAACCTCTGGCATTCGTTTTGTCATCTGGGCATGTTATTTGATTCGTTATTCGGATTTCTATTGCACCATTCCCTTGGTCAACCTCATAAACGCCGTCTCCAGATTCGCCTCTTCCTCTTTCAGCATGGTCAACCGGAACCCATTCTGAATCAGCCTCGCCGGGACGAAGCTGTAGTCTTCAACGCCATCCTTCAAAGCGATTTCAATATGCCCGTTGTTCTGAGCGACATTTTCAATATTCGGGTCCTGGCTCAAGAGTGCCGCGGCCTCGGCATCGCGGTCGGCGACGTTGATATGCAGCGTCATGCCGCCGCGGGCCTTGCGGACAATGTCGGCCCATGGCCCGGCGTAAATAAGCTCGCCGCGCTCGATGATGCCGACGGTATTACAGAGGTCCTGAAGTTCCGGCAGGATGTGTGAGCTGATGAGAATTGTTTTGCCCATCCGCCGCAGTTCCTTGAGCAACTCGCGCATTTCAATTCTGGCGCGTGGGTCGAGATTGCCGGCGGGTTCGTCGAGCAGGAGCAGCTTCGGATCATGCACCAGCACGCGGGCGATGCTGAGCCGCTGCTTCATGCCGCGGGAAAGCCCGTCAACCAGCGCATCCCGCTTATAGCCAAGGTCAGTCAGTTCCAGCACATCGTTGACGATCTTGGTGCGGGCCGCGCCGTTGATGTTGTAGGCGGCGGCGAAGAATTCCAGATACTCCTGAACCACCATGTCTTCATAAGCACCAAAATAATCCGGCACGTAACCAATCAGCGGCCGAATCTGCCGCGACTGATACCCAACAACAAAATCACAGACCCGCGCTTCGCCCCAGGTCGGCTGAAGCAGCGTGGCGAGAATCTTGATCGTCGTCGTCTTGCCGGCGCCGTTTGGCCCGATGAATCCAAAGCAGTCCCCTTCGTTGATCTCAAGGTTGAGGTTCGACAGCGCAACGAGCGTGCCGTATCGCTTGGTGAGATTCACTGTCTTGATTACCGCGGCCATTCGTTGACTCCAACAATCAAACCTGTCTGACCCATCGTGCAGAGTTTAACCGCATGTTTCGTGCTCATGTGGATAATTCACCCGTCGCCGTGGTGAAAAGCGCCGTGGGTTCAGTTGGTCGCCACCGGTTGTGTCGTGGGTTTGTCGGCGTCGCCACGATTAATGGGCATTAGAAACTGATATAGAATGACACCGTCGCCACCGACTTTGTCGCCGTCAATTTCAATCGGAATCGGCAGGGGGCCTTTTTCCTTTGCGAGAATGACGAGCTGTCCTGCCGTCAGGCTTTGCGATGCGTTCAGAATCCGCCCGCCTCGGCGGAAAAGTTCATAGCGCTGATCGCCATACTGCCCGCTCTCTTTAGATAAATAGTTAGCCGCGGGGGGAAGACGATCGAAAAAACTCAGCATCGGAAAGATATATGTGTATCCCGGGTCATCCTGGTTGGCGTCAGTGACGCCGGCGGAATGAAAATGTCCAAGCCACAGGTTCGCCCAGCAGTGCAGATGCTGGTCGGTATTAAATCCCGGCGGGGCGAGCTCGTCATTCAAGACTTTATTTTCACCAGGCCGCGAAAGACTGGCGTCCCCGCCGACCAAGGAAATTTTCTGGAAATCTTTGACGAGATCGATCGTTGCGTTCTTCGCAAACGACGGCAGATACAGCACTCGATCCGCATCGTTTGGCCCGCCGGCGTGGAACGCCAGATAGACATCATTGAAATCCTTGCCCGTCTGGTTGGTGATGGTGCCGGCGAGCCGCGGAATGCCGTTGCCGGTTTCCAGCTTCACAGATCCCGCCATGCGCAGCGGCAGATCACCAATCCATCGCGACTGAAACTTCTTGGCGCTGCTGCGATACGGCACCGTCAGCCCCGGCGCATCTGTCGACGCCAGATCGCGCACAGGGACAGTGTATTCATCCGGCGCCGGGAATTCCGTCACATCGCCAAGCTGCTGCGGATGCTCGGCAAAACCCGAGATATAACTGACGCTATCCGGCGCAGAATTCGTCAGCTCGATCGATTGATCCCCATCCCGCGGGATATAAAGCCCAAATCGGCTGTATACCAGCGCCGGTTGTCCCGGCGCGATTCGGACGATCGAAACATGCCGCACTTCCGGCGGCCCGCGAACCACCAGCTTCACCACCAGCACTGTAACAGCCGTCGCGCCAACGGCGGCCAGCCCGAAGAAAAACCAACTCAAGCTTGCAGCGTTTCTTCGCCAGCAGATACAAATATCCGCCTGGCCCGGCCACCACCCAATAAACAATAAAGAACGCCACCGCGATAAAGATGAGCCACGCCGCCCGGCTTGAACTATTAAGCCCCTGCGTCAACTGCCAGCCAATATCGACCGGCCCGCCCGGCCGATACTGATCTGCTCGCAGCCGCACGTCCGGATCGTCACGAGAAATATTGGCCGGCAGAACATACGTTTCATTCTTCCAACCGAAAACTTTATCCCAGATATAAGGCCACCCCGTTGTGGCCTTTCCCGCGATTGCGGGGTCGCCGAGGTCTTGCGCCACCCAGGTGACCTGTCCCAATCCATAAGAACCGCGAACCAGGTATGGCGTAGCGTCGCTGTATGAGCCGTCATTTTTCCAGTCGATCCAGGATTGCACCACCGCACCCGGCTTGGCCGTCGCCCGGGCAAATTGAAACGGACCTGAAGGCCGATCCCAGGCATCCACGCGCGGCCGAAAAATATCCGCCACCTGCGGCTTAGCCATTCCGCGAAGCGGCTCAAGATTGTCCTTGCTCGCAACGCCTTGCACCGTCACCGGCAACAGATCACCAAACCCCAGGGATTTCTGCCAATCCGTCGTCGGCTGGCAGATGACAAGCTGCCCGCCAAACTTCACATAATCCTGCAGCGCCTGCAGTTTGTGCGCGCCCCCTTTATCCAGATCCGCCGGGTCAGAATTCAACCATACAATGCTGTCGACCGCTTCATATCCAATCGGGTCTTCCGGCAGGTCGCGTGGCGTGAGGTTCACCACCGCCACCTCCTCCGAAATTCCCACCGCTGCCTGATAGTCCCGAAACGCCGGCTGGCTGTTCCCATCACTAATGCAAAGAATCAACTTCGCCCCGCGAGGCAGTTGCGAATAATCCCGATAAGGATCGATATTCTGAAGTGTGGAAGTGATCGGAAGCTGCGTGATCTTCACACCCTTGGCCGAGCAAAGAAAAACTTCCAGGTCATGCTGAAGATCTTTGAGCGTGCCGCCGTTGGTCGGGTCGGGCAGTCCCTTATTGATCGGCTGGGGCAAAAAATACATCCAGAACCGCTGCTCGCGCGCCTGGTCCGCTCCGTTCAGCGTAATCTGCCGTGTGTATACCGGGCGGTCGCCGTCAATGTCGTACTGCCATACCTGGATCTGATATGTGCCCGGGTCATTGGTTTCCGGCCGAAGGCGCACAACCATCGGCGTCCAGGAGTCGGGGCGATAAGCGTTATTGAACCCAATGCTCTCAACCTCGCCTTTTGCCTGGGCGAGCGCGACGGTCGGAATGAAAAGGAGTAACAACCCCGCAAAGAACAGACGCATTATCAGAATATGCTACGTCGATACAGAACACCCGGCAAGCGGGTAGTATAAGATCAACACGAACATGCCACCCACCCTCCGTTTTTCCACGCCCGCCGACCGCGATGCCATCCTCGCATTCATCCAGCGCATGGGTTTCAATCCTCGCGACGCCGTTACCTGGGACGGTCTGAATATGGTCGCCATGACCGCATGGATGGATGAAAAGCTAATCGCCGCCATCCCGGTCGAGCCTCGAATTCTTCGGATCTCGGCTGACAAATCCGTTCGAGCCTTCCATGAAACCGTTGTGGCGGTCGATGCCCAATACCGCGGCGGCGGTCTGGGCTCGCTTCTTCAACAGGAACTTGCAAACAAGAGCACCGACACCGGGCTGCTCACCGTCTTTCGCGAAGACCCAACCAGCCCTGCATACCGCTGGTATATCAAAAATGGCTTTTTCCCTGTGATGCAGGTGACATCGTGGTTCTATGATCGGCCCGCAGACCTCGCCGCCGGTATTAAAGCAACATCATGGAACATAAACGACGCAACTCTGCCATGGCCGCAGCTCGAAGACGCCTGGGCCACGCGATATCAGTCACTTGCTGGCGGCGTCGTCCACCGTACTTCCCGCTCACTGAGAAACTGGCTCGCCATCCATCCCTACCGCCACCGCTATGAGTTCCACATCGTTGCCGATCCCTCCGGCGGTTATGCGCTATTGGGCGTCGGTCAAATGCACAGCGAAACCATCCGCGCCGACATCCTGGAATTCATGCCAGGTACTCCCGAACCCGGCTCTGCCGAGATATTGATCCGCGCCATCGCGACCATTGCAACGCGAGAAAAATGGCATCCAATCCGCCTGCCCCTCGCAATAAATGATCCCGCGGCCATCGTCCTTCAATCAATGCATTTCCAACCCGGCTGGACATTCGACATGCTCGCGCGCCCCATCAACTCCACCAAGCTCCCCGAGACCTACCACTGGCGCTACGCCGGTATCGACTACATCTGAGGTCGATCTTAAAAACTTCAGCGTAACATCGGCCGCCGGCCCATGCTGTTGCGCGAAATTAAAATGCCTTGTGGAGTTCTAAATTTTATGACTTGAAAGAAACGAATATTTTCAGGGCGCAGGCGGCCCATCCACCTCATTCACAAACTTCCGCATCGCATTAAATAAATCCAGCGGCTTGGCAATGAAGATCGTGTGATGATCCGCCGAATCAATCGTTACCCGCGCCACAGGCCCCTTTGCCGCGCGGGCCAACCGATCAGACATCACTGGCGGCACCAGCGTGTCGCGCATCCCATTGCAGATAAACACCGGCACCGAAATCCGCGAAATCTTTTTCTCGTTCGCAAAGTCATATTTGCAAAGCAACGTTGTCGGAATCCAAGGCATCGTCTGGCGAGCCATTTCCCGCATACTGGTAAATGCGTTGAATGTAGCCAGCCCCGCTACCTGCCGGCGGCTGGCAAGATCGATCGCCACCGCACCCCCGAGTGACCACCCAACAGGAATAATCTTTCTTGAATCAATTCCCGGCCGATGGGTCACATAATCGTAAGCCGCATCCGCCGTGGCATATAGTTTCTCTTCCGACGGCTTTCCGCTGCTCATGCCAAAGCCCACGTAATCGGGCACAAGAACATTCGCCCGCAGCCGGCGAAAGTGATCAAACTCTCCAAATGACCACGCCACCGCGCCGCCGTTGCCATAAAAATAAATGATCGTAGGGCGGTGTGCCGCCTCCGGATCGATTGAACCGTTGTCCAGAAGCGCCGGCCCGAACATCGCCGCGACCTGATCCCCATCGCGCGTCGTCAAATGAATTAATTCGCTATCCCGTTCCGGCCTGATAATCGCCTGCGCTGTCCCCTGATACTTGGCCGCAGGAAAAACGATCGACCCCTGCAGAAAGTAAATCGCGCAGCAGAACCCCACATAAATAGTAACGCTAAGCCGAAGTAATTTGAGAAACACCCGCTTCGCCCGGCGATTGGGAACCGCCGGCTTGGCATCGGGGTCGGCTGAAGGATCGTTTACGGGCATAGCCCCATGTCACAATCTGTGTTGGCCCGTCCCTGAGCGAGTCTTTCCCCCTCTTACAATCCTCGCCCGCCAATTGTCACCGGTACTGGTTGCGGCGACGGTGAATAGCTCGGTTCAATTGCCAACTGCAACGGCCGCCGTTTCCCCGCCGGTGGCAGACCGTCCTCATCAATAATCCGCTGAATCGCCATGATCCCTTCGATCAATGTCTCCGGCCTCGGCGGACACCCCGGAACATACACATCCACCGGCATAAACTGATCGATTCCCTGGATCGTCGCGTAGGCGTCAAACACGCCGCCCGTGCTCGCGCACGCGCCCATGCTGATAACCCATTTCGGCTCTGTCATCTGCTGATAAATATGCTGCAACACCGGCATCATCTTGACCGTCACGCGGCCGGCCACGATCATCAGATCGCTTTGCCGCGGGCTGAATCGCATCGCTTCCGCTCCAAAGCGGGCCAGGTCATACCGCGACGAAGCCGTCGCCATCAGCTCGATCCCGCAGCAGGCGGTCGCAAATGGCATAGGCCACAACGAGCTGCGCCGAGCCCAGTTTACGACCTTTTTCAACTGCAACGTCAAGACATTGTCCGGTAACTGCTGCGTATCAAACATGGCCTGCGGCTCCGTAAAAACGAGACTGCAAAAGTATAGCCGCCCACCCCGCTGAAGCCAGCCTGCGGCACAAAATACAGGCAAACAATCGCACAGACGCCCGCATCCTTCGATTGGACTTGTCCCAAACCAGCGGGATAATCACCTACAGAAAGAATATCTCCACCCTCGAGCGCAACCCATGGGCCCCGTCCGAACCTATTTCAAGAACATCTTCGACACTCTCTCCTCGATCGTGATCGGCATGAAGATCACGCTGAAGTATTGCTTCCAGAAAACCGTGGTCGTGCAATACCCGGAACAGAAGCTTTCGTTCGCCCCGCGCTACCGCGGCATCCACGAATTCGAAGCCGACAAATGCATCGCCTGCGATCTGTGCGCCAAGGCCTGCCCGGTCGATTGCATTTACATTGATAAAACAGCCCCTCGGAAAATCGACAAAAAAACCGGCACGGTGAATATGGCCGACCCCAAGAACGGGCGGCTGCTGCGGTTCGCCATTGATTACAGCAAGTGCCTCTTCTGCGCCCTCTGCACCGACCCCTGTCCGACCGAGTGCATCCACATGGGCAAACTGCACGATCTGTCATCATATTCGCGAGAAGATGTGGTGGTGGAATTCGCCGAGTTGGCGAAGAAAAACCTGCGCACGCCAATCCCCCTCTGGATGGAGCGGAATGCCGACCGCATCCCATGGGTAAAAGAAGAGTATGAACGTGTGAAGGCCGGCAAACCCGCGACGACAGCCGCCGATATCCCTGTAATCAAATAGAGTCGAAGGATCGCACTTGAATACGATCCTTCGACTCGCACGAGGAACTGATTTAGAGTTCCTAACAGAATGGATGAACGCAGAGTCACGGAGGCCGCGGAGGTAGAACAGAGAGGGCTATGTTTTTCCTTGTTTTCTCCGTGTTTTACCTCCGCGGCCTCCGCGACTCTGCGTTCATTTTCCTCCTGTTTTGTTAGGAGCTTTTAAAAGCTTAGTTCCGCTTTCTTCGCAGAATCGTCATTCCAGCCACGCCCAGCAGTGCCATTGATGACGGTTCCGGAACGGACGAAGGAATGGTGTTTGCTGCGAACAGATCACTCAAATCGTTCGTCCCGGCGGTTGACGCATCGCCAAGCGCACCGTTGGCCGTGCTTGATGTCGGAGCCTGGAAAATCTCTTGCATCGTCAGCAGATCCGATGAATGCGTGAATACCACGTTGCTTGCAAATGGCAGCCCGCCGACATTCGGATGCGCCAACGGTGAAATCACAATTTCCATGCTGGTATGGCTCGTGTCGTTCTGTCCGGGATCGGTCCCGCCCGTTTGCGGCTCAGTTTCATCATTCCAGATAACGATTGTCCCGTTATTTTTGTACGCCTGCGATCCCATGATCGTCGGTACGATCTGGCTGAGGAAATCATCTCCCTGCCGGATGTTCGCCGCATCACCGGTGACATGCGCACTGCCATCCTTTGGCGAATATCCGCCCGTCAGCGAGGTATGCTGATCGTTGAACTGGTTGGGTGTGATCCAGTTGTAACGAGCCACCGTGTTGTTGTTCAGGTCCGTCTGCAACTGCTGCAACGGCGCATAAAAGGCCGCCGCCGGGTTGCTCGGTGTGCTGTCGTTGCCGCCGTTGGTATCCGTGAAAAACGCCATCGGATTATGCTTCACCGCATAGTCAAACTGCTTGCTGCCGTTATACGGATTTGCCACCGTCGTATAAGTTCCGCTCCGATTCGTGATCGGCGACGTCCACTGATTCTGAGGCAACACATTTCCAGCCGCATCGGTGTCGATATCTTCCTGGTACGATTTCCAACTGATCCCCTTGTTGGTCAGCAACGTCGACAGATGGTCCGTCGTGTTCTGATTTGTCCCACCGGTGCCATACGGCTGGTTGTCGTTCAATACGCCATAATTCGTCCCTCCTTCCGACCAGAGATAATTTGGTTCCGACGGATGAATGCTCGGCCCGCTCCCCCCGACCGGGTGAAAGAGCACGTTCAAATAGTTGTTCGCATACGCCGTCTGCGTGCTGATTTGGATTGGCGTCGAAGTCCCCGCCAGCGTGGCGGTCGGCGTCAGTGCGCCGCCATTGAAATTTGGATTCACAATGCTGTTGATGAACGGCGCATTAGGATTGTTGAAAATCTGTTGGATCGACGTTAGTCCGCCTACGTTGCCGTTCGGTTGAGTCCAATTATGATTTTCCATCGCGATCACAAACACATCGCCGATCGCCGCTGCATGAATCGGCGTCGCCGCTGCCGCCATCGCCACCACCGCGCCACCCAAAAACCCCGACTTCTTCCTGAATTTTGCCTCAAACATGAAATTCTCCCGAAATATGAAATGAGTTCATTCGAACGCGCAGGAGAAGATCACAAGGAAAAATTGCGCCCCGATTGGGTCCCCGCTAATTCTGCGCACGCACTTGCGCCAGATCGCGCTAACGTTCGATCAGCACCCTGTTGAGCGAAACCTTGATGGAGTGATTTTCAAACTGTCTGAAACCATGCCCAGAAACCATGTTCAGTGGCTGGCTATCAGATTAGGCGGCGGCATATGATTGCAACCATGAGCTCGGCTCCTTCGAACATCGTCACCGCCATCACAGGCGCAAGCGGAGCGCTTTATGCCCAGCGCTTCATCCAGGGCCTCGTCTTGGCCGGCGTGAATGTACATCTCGTCGTCTCTCCCCTTGGCCGCCGGCTCCTGCACGACGAAATAGGAATGGAAGGAATCGATCTCCCTGCCCTGGCCGGCGCCGACAAGCACACCATCACCCTTTACAATTACAACGATGTCGGTTCCATGCTCGCCAGCGGCAGCTTCCTCCACGATGGAATGGTCGTCGTCCCCTGCTCCAGCAACACCCTTGCGGAAATTGCCCACGGCCTCGGCGATAATCTTATTTCCCGCGCCGCCGCCGTGACTTTGAAAGAGCGCCGCCGGCTCATCCTCGCCCATCGAGAAATGCCCCTCTCCCCCATCGATGTCAACAATTACAAGATCCTCAGTGACGCCGGTGTAATTGTCGCGCCCTGTAATCCCGGTTTTTATCTGAACCCGGCGACCATTGCAGAAGTAGTGGATTTCGTGGCCGGCAAATTGCTCGATCTCACCGGTGTCTCCCACGCTCTGGATACACGCTGGGACCCAAAAAACCCCCGGCCACCCATCAAACCCGGCGCAGTGGTTTGACGCCCGAAATTACCTGGTCTGCCCATCCCACGGAATCGCGGGCCGGTGGCCTTGATATTTGACAAAAATCGGGTGCAATTCAAGATTGGGAGAAAAGGAACGGAAGCATCGAGAGGGTCTTCCGGGATAGGATGGGGAGTTGTCTATGACGATTCTTTCGCGTCTGGTGGATCAGTGGATTGTCATCGGCGGTGACATTCGCGTCTCGCCTACCGATATCGACGCACAGGGCGTCCGTTTGATTGCCCGCGGGCGCGTTATGGGCGGCCCCAGGGATGGCGATTCATTCGACAGTGCCTATGAGCTCGCTATCGGACAATCCTGTCATCTCGGGCCCCATGTCGCCGTCACCCTGATGGAAGTACTCGGTGAAACCGCTCGTATCGGTGTGCTGGCCCCGCAACACATCCCCGTCTTTGCCAAGGAACAAGTCGATCAGCTTCGCGGCGGTGGACAGAGCAACCATGGCAAGTAATGCAATCACGAGCGTGGCCCATGTGCCGCCTCTCCAACCAGCCTCATCAATACTCGCAAAACTGGGTGCGCTCTCCGCGGACATCAAAATCCAGCACAGTGTCTTTGCACTGCCTTGGGCGATCCTTTCTGCCGTACTGGCCGCAGCCCGCACGCGGGGAGGCATGAAGTTCGGCCAACTTGCGCTGATCGTCATCTGTATGGTCACCGCCCGAACCTTCGCGATGCTCGCCAACCGCCTGCTCGATGCAGAAGTGGATGCCGAAAACCCCCGCACAGCCCGTCGCGCGATTCCAAGCGGACGACTATCCCCGCGGTTCATGGTCGTTGCGCTAGCGGCCTCTGCCGTTCTCTTTATTCTCGGAGCTGCCGGCTTCTGGTGGGTCTATAAAAATCCCTGGCCCGTCATCCTGGCAATTCCGGTGCTTGCGTTCCTCAGTGGCTATCCCTTTCTCAAACGCTTCAGTCAGCTATGCCATTATTATTTAGGCGCCGCCCTCGCACTCGCTCCCGTCTGCGCCTGGATCGCGATCAAGGGAACAATAGACGCGCCCCCATTTTATATGTTCGGCGCTGTCCTGCTGTGGACCGCCGGCTTTGACATTCTTTATGCCTGCCAGGACTACGCCTTCGATGTGAACAAAGGCCTCTTCTCCATCCCCGCCAAATTCGGAATTGGCCGGGCCCTTTGGATCGCGCGGGGCACGCATCTCCTCGGCTTCGCCTTTCTCCTTCTCCTCGGCGCCCGCACGCCGGAATTGTCCACGCTCTATTGGATTGGCGCTGTCATCGCCGGCCTGCTGCTGATTATCGAACACGCCCTGGTGAAGGCCGACGATCTCTCAAAGCTCGGCCTCGCTTTTTTCACAATCAATGGTGTGATTAGCCTGATGGTGGGGACGTTCGGCGTCATCGATGTTCTTCGGCGGGTTTAAGTCATCCCCCGATCTTCACGATAATTCTATGTCGCCAGGCATTCGGGCCTGTGCCGATATGTGACGAAAAACGCTGTTTTTTCACCCGTCACAATCATTTGCATTGTTTTATTGGCACCCGCTAATGTAAAATTAGCGCAGCGCTAGGGAATTTTATCATGTCGTTCCCCCGGCGCACAAAAGGGGCTTTTTTTGAGGGCTTCGCTATGCCGCAGGCCCGGCAACTCCCCTCTATGCCGCCCATCGGGCAGCCGGAGTCTTACTACGCGCGGCAAGTGCAATTCGCAGATAAAATCGGTGATCCCCATCTCCACGAAGCGTTCAAGGTAGGCCAGTATATCTCGCTTGGAATCGATCCAAAATTAAAGTGGGAATCGAAGCTGAAGTATTTCGATCACGCCCTCCGCCGCCACTGCGCTCCACCGCCGCTTCCCGATGAGGATGTCTGGCTTTTCTACCGCCAATTGGCCGATCTTGTCCGCCTCCATTGCGGTTACCAGGCCCTGCTCCTCGCGAGCCAGAAAGACGACGAATACGCCGGTCGCCTCGCCAATAAAGAATCACGGGAAAAAATTGCCGAAGAAGCTGAACCCTTCTTCCAAAAGCTAATGGGCCTCGGCTGGGAAAAACCAAACCATTTCAGCGACGAAGATTGGGTCCAGCTAAAACTAATTCGCGATCAGTGGGTGTGAACAGAACCCCGAATGAATGATCTGTGTAAATCTGCCTGATGTGTCGCTGAAAAAGGCTCCATCTTACCACATATCCTCCCCGCCCGCCCCTTCAATCGTTCCTTCCTCGATCTTCAAATCCTGCCTGCTCTGAATGCGGTCTACCTTCCCATCCCGAATCCAGATAATCCGGTCGCTGACCGCCAGCATCTTATGATCGTGAGTCGCCGAGATGATCGTCACGCCGCGCTCTTTATTGAGTTGGCGAAGCAATTCGATGATCAACTTCCCCGTATGCAGGTCCAGGTTTCCCGTTGGCTCATCCGCAAGAATGATCGCCGGATCATTGGCAAAAGCGCGTGCGATCGCCACGCGCTGCTGTTGGCCGCCGGACATTTCGCTCGGTTTGTTCAGCAGCCGATGCCCCAGGTCCACCCGTTTCAGAATGTCGGCGGCCTTGTCCTGCGCGTCCGCCGTCGTCATCCCCGCGAAGATCATCGGCAGCATCACATTCTCCAGTGCCGTCATCACCGGGATCAGGTTAAAGGTCTGAAAAATGTACCCGATTTTGCGGCAGCGCAGCCACGCCAGCTCATAACTATCCAGTTGCGCGATATCGACTTCGTCAATATAAACCTTCCCCGCCGAAGGCTTGTCGAGCCCGCCGATCATGTTGAAGAGCGTGCTTTTCCCCGAACCGCTCGGCCCCATAATGGAAATATATTCGCCGCGGTTAATAGAGACTGTGACGCCTTTCAGCGCCTGCACCACCTCTGCCCCCATCTGATATTCCCGTTTCACATCGATCGCCCGGACGGCATATTCCGTAATGGGCGCCTCATCCGGCGGCAGGGGGGCTGGAGGGATCGTGTCGCCCGCCGTCATTTCGCTCCCGCAGCCGGAACGTCATACAGCCAGCGCCATTCATAACTTTTGTCCGCGCTCAATCGAAACCGCTGGTCACCGAAGATCGCATACAGCCATTGCACCTGCATTGAATTGATCGTCGCGCCTTCGGAAAGTTCAAACCCCAGTTTGTCTCCCTGGCTCAGACGGTAGGTGAAGATCGGGTGGTCATCACCATCGATGAACAGCCCATATGCGCCATTCTTCGGAGCCTCTTGCACCGAAGCCGGATGATTAAATTCCTGCCGCGCGATGAGCTTCCCCGGCCCTGATGAACACGCCGGCATCATCAGCAGAATCGCCGCAAGCATGGCCCGCATACCGTTGCCGGGTTCTGTCAGAAATTGTCCCAATCGTCGCAACATCACAAGTTTCACGTTTCCACCCGCATTGCATCGATCGGCTGCATTCGCGCCGCCTGCCACGCAGGATAAAGCGCTCCGCAGATCGTCAGCCCGATGCCGACCATCAGGCATATGAGTACCGCGTTCAGCAGTTGGAGCCAAGGAATATTTATCCGCGCATATTGCCCGAACGTGGATGCAAGGCTGCCGATGCTCAGCCCCAGGCCCAGCCCGATGCCCAAAATGGTTCCCACAACTCCTTGAAACAGACTCTCAATCAGGAAAAGCGTGATGATAAAGCTGTCGAGCGCCCCAAGGCATTTCATTGTCCCGATCTCGCGAAACCTTTCGGTGACGCTCATCAGCATGGAGTTCAGAATGCCGACAAAAGCCACCAGCAGCGCCAGCCCGATCAGCCACCGATTCTGGATTCGATTCGCCTCAATGTCCTGCGGCGTCGCCGGCACGCCCGCATTCTTCAGCAGTTCCTGCAACTTCTGCGGCCCAGTCAATTCCTCCCGAATCTGCTGCAAGCGCAACTCCGTCCCCGCAGTCGCGCCGGGATTCGCCTCCAGGCTTTGCCGCTCCGCCGACAAAATCTGATACCGCTCCGACCTCGGAAAATCCGCCGCCCATTTCCGCATTGCCGAAGTCATCACATCGCTAACCAGAATCGACATCAAAAACGCCAGCGCCAAAATAATCCCGCTCGTCACCAGCAAGCTGCGGCTCAGCCGCAAACGAATGCTCTTGTACGCAATCTCCACCGCCTTGGAAATCGGCAACACAACCTGCCGTGGAACCAGAGATTGAGATGACATAGAACCCATTGGGTTATTCGCTTATCTATACCGGCAAACACAATCCAAAACCTTCCCCCCCAGCCGCTTAGCCGTCATCGAATCCTTAATCATTGCCAGGTTCAGCGCATCGCAGGAAAACACCGCGTCCAGATTACTCTCAATCCCGCGCCCATCCCTTCAAGAATCACCAGATCCGCATCCGCACAAGCTTTATTCAACTCCGCCGAAACCTTGCTCAAATCGATCAGCGGCTCCGCCGTCCCCGTGCTCACCCGTTCAATATCCATCACCCCAATCGAAGGTTCCTCCTTCACCATCCGCGGCCACCATGCATTCACATCGTGGATTGTCATATCATTCAGTGTCGGCGTCTCATTCGCCGCCAGCACAACTCTCGTTCCGCGCCGAGCCAGCCATCGCATCATCGGCACCGCGCCCAGCACAAAATCCCCACCCGCATTGTCCACAAAAAAAACCGCCTTCCGATGCCGTTCTCCCCGAAGCATCCGCTGCTCAAACGCATCAAAATCGTCAATTACCCACGGCCGCGGACTCAGCCGATTTCTCGTCTCAAAAAAATCAGGCCCCGCATGAAGAAACTGCTTCGCTGTCGCCTCCGCCCCCATGTCAAAAATATTCCCCGCAAACACACCCTCCACCACTGCCCGCACCTGCTGCTTCTCTTCCAGCGCATCAATTCCCCGGCAAACCTCCGCCAGCAGCGGAATTGCCCGCTCGTTCTCGCGATTTTTCACATCGATAAATGCGTCAGGGAATCCATGTTTCCGAAGCGTGCTGTCCCGCCACTCATCCAGCACCAGGATCGTCACCCGCGCCTGCCCGTGTCGCCCTGCGCCCGCTGGATCGGCCATGAACGCATCTGCGATTTGTTCAAATTCCTGTCGACAGGCGCCTGCCCGTTGTATCGCCGCATCCAGCGATTCCCCGCGCGCCGTCGCCGCCTCCACACCCACCTTCAATATCGTATTGATATGCCGCCGGAAAAATCCCACCCAATGCGCCCGCCCCTCGTCATCTTTCGCCAAATCCCAGGTGCATGCGAGATAGCGTTCCGGATCTTTCAACTTCACAAACGGCTGCAGCATAAAACCCACTTCGCCTGCTATTGAGAACTCATCCCGCCATCGACATAAATCGTTTGCCCTGTGATATACGCGCCGGCATCGCTGCAGAGCAGAAGGGCAATCCCATGGAAATCATCCGGCTGACCGATCCGCCCCAGCGGGTTCGCCTTCTTTCCCTTCTCCACCAGGTCCTGCGGCGACTTAAAATCATTCCGCGTCCGATGCGTCTGGATCCACCCGGGCGCAATCAAATTCACTGTAATATTCCCCGCCCCCAAATCCCGCGCCAGCGCAATCGTCATCTTTTCCAACCCCGCCTTCGCCAGCGAATAAGCCAGCATGTGCGGATTTCCCCGCTGCTGCTGGATCGATCCCAGGCTGATGATGCGTCCCCATCTCTGCCGCCGGAAGATCGGTACAACCTGCTGGCAGAACAGGATCGGCACGACCAGGTCGGCCCGCAGTTGCCGCTCCATTTCCTCCGCCGACGCCTCCATCCAATTGCGCGGCTCCTGGATCGCCGCGTTGTTCACCATCACATGCAATCCGCCCAGCCGATTCTCAACTTCCGCCACCGCCTTCCTTGCCAGGCTGTGGTCCGCCACATCGCCGCCCAGCGCAATCGCCTTCCCGCCTTCCGTGCAGATTTGATGTGCCTCCGCTTCAGCGACCTCCAGATCAATATCCTGGATCGCCACCGCGCATCCAGCTTCCGCCAGCGACCGCGCAATCGCAAGCCCAATTCCCCGCCCGCCGCCCGTAATCAGCGCCACGCGGCCGCGCATATCAAACTTTGCATCAATTGCTGTCATCTCCGGCGCATCCTAACCCCCGAGACGCCCATTGCAATTGCCTCATCAGGCGCATGAATCTCACGCTTCGGCGATCACTGGATTTTCCAGCCGCCCGATCTTCTCAATCTCCACCGCAATTGTATCCCCAGGCTTCAACCAAACCGGTGGCGTCCTTCCAAACCCCACCCCCGAAGGCGTCCCCGTCAAAATCACCGCTCCGGCGCCAGCGTCATCGTGCTGCTCAGCGATTCGATAATCGTCGGCACATCAAAGATCATGTCGCTTGTCCGTCCATCCTGCATGATCTGCCCATTGAGCGTCGTCGTGATCCGCAGATTTCCCGGATCAGGCAACTCATCTTTGGTCACAATCACCGGCCCCAGCGGACAAAACCCGTCAAAACTTTTCCCCGCGCAAACTGCCCGCCGCCCAGCGCCTTATCCCGCTGCCAGTCGCGTGCCGTCACATCGTTGGCGATGGTGAATCCAAACACATAGTCCATCGCCCGGTCGCGTTGAATATTCTTCGCATCCTTCCCGATGACGACCACGAGCTCCCCCTCAAAATCAATGTCTGAACTCCGCCGCGGGGTCGGAATCGGATGACCTGGATGATTCAATGTATTCCCCGCCTTAATAAACAGCAGGGGATTCACCGGTAGATTCGAAATCGTCTCATTCGCATGTTCCCGGTAGTTCAACCCAATACAAAGAATATCCGCCGGCGTCAGCGGCGACAGCACCTTGTCCACCGCCACCACCTGATCCGTAACCTTCATTGCCCCCAGCATTGCCCCATCAATCCGATAAGCCGACCTTTCATCAATCGGCTGCCCCAGCAATACCCGCCCCCCTGACAAAAATCGCATGATCTTCATAACCCAATCCTTCAATTAAAATCCCCCACCGACCAGCAGAATACGCGACCCGCCCTCACCGGTCACGCATCCCGACCCACCCGTGTTTCCGCCGCCACAATCGAGCGTTATACCCCATTCCCCAACTTCAAGATCAAGCAATTCCCTTACTCCCCAACTGTCGCTAAAATGCCCCACGTCCGGGCGATTAACTCAGCGGCTAGAGTACTTCGTTTACACCGAAGGAGTCGGGGGTTCGAATCCCTCATCGCCCACTTTTCGATCTCCCAAGTGGACACCTCTCTTTTTGTCCGTCGTGCCAACAGCCTGGTCAAAACTGAATCCCTCGCGCAAACGCAGACCTCGCCGCGTGTCGCATACAACACTCCCGCGGTCGGCGAGATTTAATTTGCGAGCGCCTTTTCTGCACGGCGAATGATGTCATTTTCCATCACCATCTTGCCGGCCAATCCTACGAGGTCCTGCATTTCATCCAGCAATTGATCTCGCCGATCCGAATCGGTGCCAGGCTTGATGGCTCGGAACTCTTTGAGCAGGGCGGCGAGCCGCTGTTGATTGGGAATATTGGAGTCGGATGGCGTGCTCATGGTTTGGCTCCTTGCCGGATTGTGAGTTTACGGGATTGAAGGTTTCATCTTTGATTTCCATGATGAATCGCTTTTCATCGCGAAGGATCGTTGCGTCAATCAGGCCGCAAGCGCCAGAAGAAAAGCAACCAGCGCTATTCGCATGTCCGGTTAATAAGTAGAACGAAGGCATCAGCCCATTACAATAAAGACAAGCATTCGGCGGCGGGATAGCGAGATGGAACGTGCCCGTGGTTCGCTATTGTGCTCAGTGCAATAAGCGGAATCGCGCCGATAACTTCTTTAGGTGAATAGACGCCTTGTGCACCCCACGATATTCTTCAGAACCTCTGCATACGGGCAAAAATATCATTCAGGAGAAATTCATGTCCACCTTTCCAGCGCGGGCGATGCGATTCGGCGTAAAGGCAACGGTTCTTTGGCTATCGGGCACGATGCTCGGCGGTTGTTGTCACTTCCAGTCGAACCTCGCCTGCACCCAGCAGGATGCGGCGACGGTTCAGGTTGCGGTTCTCAGTGTTGCGCCGTGGGAGAAATATCGCGATGCCATGCAGCCGGCGTTTAAGATGAGCAGCGACGACGCGCTCGCCGCCGCCATTCCAAACACGCTGGATTCTGAACAAAAGATTTTAGACGCATTCGCCGCCAAGGCCAAAATTGCTCTGCCTGGCGCATCGTCTTCCGATGTGACAACATTCACGAGCAAGACTGGCGAAAAGCCAACAGCCTCCGAAAGCGATACCACGACCCGGTCGTCCGGCGATACGTCCAAGATTGCATTCGATGGTTCGCCGGCGGGCACCACCACAGCATCTTCGCTGCCGAGCGGTGGGGCGTTGAGCGGTGCGCTGGGAAGCGATCCATTGACGAAATATCTGGCCGCCACCGCGGTGTACCAGGAGGTGCAGCTTCTCAACCGCTATGTGAAGGATGCGGCTATTCGCGAGGGATACGTGCCGTATGTCGTGCGGCTCCAGGTCGGCTTGCTGCCGTGGAAGCGAGATGAACCCTACGATGCATATTCGGTTATCTCATTTTTCATGGGAGATTTCGGCAAGAATTATGCGATTGAAACAGTCGCTCTGCATAATGAACTACTGCCGACCACGTCAACTGAAGGGCATGACAAGCGCGACGTGAAAGAGAATTGGATGCCACCGACTCCCCCGTGCGCTGCGGGGAAAGGTCCGCTGGTGCTGCCGCTTTTGGTGACGGATGATCTTGAAAGCGCGTTGGAAAGCCGCAGCACGGAAGAAATCCGGCAGTTTGCGTCTGCACTGAGCGCTGTCATTCAGGGGGTGGGTGTTTCAACCGATTTGCAGAGTCAATATGACAAATTGCAAGCCGCCTATGGGCATGCTCTGAACAGCACGTTTACAGTTTCCCGCCTGTCGGACAATACGCTCCGCGCACGATTCGGCGCGATCTATGAACCAGGGCAGGGGAGTCCGACTTATTCCATGGTGCCGCAGACGCATAACGTGACGCTGCTGGTGCTGGTTCCGAAAGAGTGCGTGGTACCTGACAGCAACATTGATTGCCGGATGGTGCGACTGGTCGCCAATACGACGGTGGTGGGTGCGGAGGATGGAAAAGCCTTGCCTTCAAGAACGAAAGAGGATTATGAGGCAACCGCGCGGAAGGCGTTTGTTGAGCATGGATATACTGGTACGGTTTGCAGTGACGATCTCAGCCGGCTGGCAAGCCTGGCGGCGGCGAACAACTACGATGGATTCGCCAAGCTCGTCCACGACAAATTCTGTCACATCAAATACGTCGAAAGCTTCTGGACGGATTTCATTTCCATTCGCCTGGGCAGCAAGCTTGCATCGGCGACATTCAGTGTGCCGGCGGAAGATGCTTTTGCCATAGTCGATCAACAGCCGGTGCTCGTGGATGATGGAAAATCATCGACAATCGCCAATGTTTATGCAGTGAAGGGATTACAGCTTTCAAAGACAACAGTTTTATTAAAGGAAACTCCAGGATTAGACAAATCGAGTGCCCACGATGGTTCGCAAATTGTCGCCGGTAGCGACGTGTCGCTGGCCGCCACCGCTACCAGCCTTTCTGCTGATGGAAATATCCTTCAACTGACCTTTCCCTCACTTGCCGATTTGCAACTGACGCCATTCCAGCCTAACTCGGCTACCATTTTGTTTACAAATGACAAAAACGTCACATTGAAAACTCTGACGGCCATCTACAAAGCCAAACCCGTGACACCAAAGCCGACTTTCGTGCTGGATGTCCCGGCGAAGGTCATTGACATGGATGCCCATGGAACGGGAACCCTTCAATTGCGCTTCGCCAAGATTGCAAGTGGCGACGAAATTCAGTTAAGCATTACGGGCGCTGAGTTGAATGAGCCTGGCACCAACTCGATCATCTCACGTCAGGCTCCCACAAAAGGTACGGGTTGGTCGGTCAGTGGTAATGGCGTCGTGGTTCTTTCGCTAAACAATTTGAATGAAAAAGCGAATGTCGTCATCACTGTTTCGCAAACGGGCCACGGCGCATTGGACCCCATCATCCTCCCGGTCTCACGTTTGACGGATAACAAGGTGGATAAGCAATAACTGGTTTCCGCAGTCTTGTATCTAACCGGCAGGCGCGTCTAACATCGGAGATATGCCGGAACACCGACGTCCCCATGCCCACGCATCGCGACGATATCATGACCGCGTTGCGCGGCAATATGATTCGATTTATGACGACCCTTACTGGGCGTTTCATGATGAGCTGACCTGGCGGCTGATTAAGCCGCATGTGCCTCGTGATGCGACGGCGCAGTGTGCCGACCTGGGGTGTGGCACGGGGAAGTGGGGGCTGAAAATCCTCAAGAGCGGCTTCGCCACCACCTTTGTCGATCACTCGGCGGCCATGATCGAACAGGTTCGCCCGAAACTGGAAGCGCTCGGACCCAAGGGGAAGAAAGGGACGCTGGTTGTCGCAGATATTGTCGACATGCCGGCGCTGCAGGCCGATTCGTTTTCGCTCCTTCTGGCGATGGGCGATCCGCTTTCAATCTGCACCGATGCACGCAGCGCCGTTCGCGAAATGGCGCGGATTACCAAAGCCGGCGGCGTGGTGATTGCGACCGCCGACAATAAATTGGCGGCGATCGATTATTTCGTCGAAAAGGGAAATCTCGATGCACTCGAAAAGTTCGTGACCTCCAGTCGAACAAACTGGTTGACGGCCGACGAACGCGAACGGTTCGAACTGACAACTTTCACCCCCGCATCATTGCGGCGGCTGTTCGAATCCAACGGATTCGAAATGCTCGACCTGACCGGAAAAACGGTCATCCCCGTTCGACAGAACAAGAAGCTTCTGGAATCGCCTGACGCCATCGAGCGCCTGCTCAAACTGGAAATAGAATTATCAAAAGACCCCGCGGCGGCGGGGCGGTGCGGGCATCTGCAGATTGTCGCAAGGCGCGTGCGATAAGTCCGATGAGTGCAATGAGTGCAATGAGTGCAATGAAACTGGGCAACTTTCGTTGTGTCCTGCTTGAGAACTCTGACGTGACACGGGCCTCTGTCCAGTGCGAGATGGACAAAACGACGGCCACCGTTGGTTCTCCGCAATTCGGCACGATAAACATGAGACGAACGCCTTAATTTTCTACACATCTTGTCTGGATGTTCGTCGCTGAGCTTCGACGCGGCGTTGAATATGGCGGAAGCCTGAGAGGAAGAGAAAGACCAATCGCAGCCGCAGGGGCTGCTGCCCTCACCCTTACCCACAACTCCGAAGTGTTTTTGAGAACATTTTCGCTTTCTTCAACGTACCTCGATTTTTTTCCAGACATGGAGGTCGTGATGATGGTCTGCCAAGCCCATCAGTGGGCTCATCAGCATTTTGGATCGTTGGATCTGGATGATCGTCGTCGTTCAAAAGGGTTGTTACACTCGCAGCCCAAATGGCGGCGACTCCGGGTCAATCCCTGCCTGTGCAACATAAGCAGTGGGCGGAGCTGAAAGCAGCTTACCGGTTTTTCGACAATCCACAGATTAATCCCGATGCGCTGCAAGCCCAGCACCGGCGGGTGACTTTCCAATCGTGCCGCGAGCATCCGGTGGTCCTGTGCGTGCAGGATGGCTCCAATGTGCAAGCCAGCCGTATTGCTGGAGGCCAATGGGTGATGCATTCGGCGCTGGCGGTCACGCCAAGCGGCGAAGTTTTAGGGTTGCTCGACCAGCGATTTTTCAAGCGGGTGAAGCGAGCG
This sequence comes from uncultured Phycisphaerales bacterium, assembly GCA_963704405.1. Classification (GTDB taxonomy): domain Bacteria; phylum Planctomycetota; class Phycisphaerae; order Tepidisphaerales; family Tepidisphaeraceae; genus MFD01213-c1. The sequence continues at coordinate 4,143,290 of OY969903.1, read as the reverse complement.
GCACGGGAGAGCAAAAAAGCCAGGCGTGATCGCTTTCGAGAGAGCGATGTCTGGATTGACGCCGTCCAGGCCGTCAAAGCGGCCAACTCACCCCATACGCACCTGATCCATATCTGTGATCGAGGGGCGGACGATCTGCGTCTGATGCACAGTTGCGTGGCGGCATCGAACGGTTTTGTCATCCGGGCCCGTCACGACCGCAACATCGAGCAGGCAACCGACAAGCTGTGGTCTTACATGGCGCAGGTTCCGGTCAGCGGACAAATCGATATTGAGATCGGTCAGCAGCGATGCGTCAAACGCAAGATCAAAGGCGTCACCCAGCGCCTGCCGCGTCCCGCCCGCATGGCCCAATTACAAGTGCGGTTTGCAACGGTGCAACTGCAACCTCCGGCCAAAAGCGCGCCGTCCACCCAACCGTTGACGGTGAATGTCGTTTATCTCAAAGAACCCCTCGAAGGCGCTGCGTCGCTGGAGTGGATGCTGCTGACCAATTTGCCGGTGGAGAATCTGGCCGATGCATTGACGATCATCGACTACTACTGCATTCGCTGGGTCATTGAAGAATGGCACCGGGCACTGAAAGAAGGTTGCAGACTTGGCGAATCCCAGTTGCAAAGTATTGATAACCTGCTTCGATTGATCAGCATGCTCTCTCCCGTGGCAGTGCGATTATTGCAGCTGCGTGATTGGGCCAACCTGCCGCGCAACGAACCTGCAGCCGCCAAACTCGACCTGCAGCAGAAGGTGCCGCAGGCAATGATCCAAGCCGCGGCAGCGCTAGGCCAATGCCGGATTGATCAAATGAGCCCCCGGCAATTCTGGCAAACCCTGGCTCACCAGGGCGGCTGGCTGGGCAGAAAACACGATCCCCGCCCCGGCTGGAAAGCAATCTGGATCGGCTGGGAAATCGTCTCCCGAATCGCACACGGCATCGAACTCACACAGCAAAACCGAATCGATGCAACTTGTGGGTAAGGGTGAGGGCAGCAGCCCCTGCGGCTGTGATTCCTCTTTGTCTTTGTTTTCGTCTTTTTCTTACTCTTACTCTTCCACCATATTCAACGCCGCCGAAATATCATTCGACCATAATTATAACAGTACTCGCTTAAAGATATGCAGAAGGATGAGGCGGAAGGCCCACGCTCCACGATAGCGATTTTCAGCAGACCTCTTTTATTACAACTTCTTTCATTACAGCTTCGTCGCGGCGTCGCCGACGCCTGGGGGGCGGGGTTTGCGGCCCTGCTGAATCGGAAAGCTCTGCAGGTAGGCAATCCACATCATCGATAGCCCGAAGCTGTAAGCCCCTTGGATTACCAGGTCCATGTAATGCTGGGTAGGAGGGATGTGATATCGTTCAACGCTGGTGCCCTGGTATGTGATGGCGGCGACTGGCTCGCCTTTTCCCAGCGGGGCGACCTTTACCTCAATCCGCTTGTAGATGCCAATTTCCTTGGCCGCGGCGTCCACCTTGCGGTTTACCTTGGAGTCCAGGACCGTCAGATCCGTTTCCGTGAGATCGAAAAGGGCGCCCATCACGTACTTGCCGGGGTCGTATACGATGTCACCAATGCCGCCGCCGTAGTATTCGCTGAAAATGGGGAAGGAAAGGCGGTAGTTATCAAGGACGGCGGGTCGGCCGGGTTTCATGGCGGGGGCGCGGAATCCGTAGTGGCGGGACCACTCCGACACTGCGCGCGAATTCAAATTAGACCCGTAAGCGAAATACCACATGCCAACTCACTCAATCCCTTACCCAGGCCCCCCGTGCGAGGAGATTGCCCGAGACCTTCTCCGCGGCGGCATTCTGCCGAAATTCACAGAAAACGCAAAGCAATGACGGAGAGGATCAAGCTTTCGCAAGATGAAGGTCGGCAGCAGCAATGGTCGGCAAGCGCAGCCAAACAATCGAAACGCCAAGACGCTAAGAACACGAAGGAAGAAATCTGGTTGGCAGCATTTCCTTCGTGTCTTCCTGTCTTCGATTTTAATTCTTTTTATTTACAGCCCGGCACGCAGTTCCCGTTCGGCGCGGTGCCAGTTGTCCGATTCTGATCCGCCGGAGCCGGAAAGATGGATTTCATAAGCCCGGCGGGCGATCTGGTCGTGAGTGATTTCCAACTTCTTTGCGACGGGGGCGACGGCCTTGGGGATAGCGGAATTACGAACAGCCGAACTGGTGGTTTGGGATGAGGCGTTTTTGGGGGCCGCCGCAGTTTTCTTGGCGGAAGCAGTTACTTTCTTAGCCATGGTGAGACTCCTTTTTAGCTTTAAAAGATTAGGAGAGCATAGGTTACAGCTTTTATCGCGTCTCCACGCGAGCGGTGATCGCTCCGCATGTAACAAATACATCGGCGGAGATCAAATTATAGGACCAACCAAAAACACCGAAAATGGGTATAAAAAGCTAGATGGGGGATGCTCTCAGCCAGGTCAGAACTTCCTGCTCATGACCTTCGGGTTTCACTTTTTCAAAGACCCTGGCGATGACGCCTTTTTTATCGATAACAAAGGTTGTCCGGGCGACGCCCCAATATTTTTTGCCGTAATTATTTTTTTCCACCCAGACGCCGTATTTTTCGGCGATCGAATGATCGGTGTCAGCCAGCAGAGGGAAGTTTAACGCGAATTTTGAGGCGAATTTTTCGACATCTTCGACTGGATCAGGGCTGATGCCGAGGATTGCGATGTTGGCTTTGTCATAATCCGCCAGCGCATCGCGGAAACCGCAGGCCTGGGTGGTGCAGCCGGGGGTGTCGGCCTGGGGGTAGAAAAATAGAACAACGATCTGTTTTCCGCGGAAATCATCCAATGAAATGACATTTCCGCCGCTGGTGGGCAGCTTAAACGATGGTGCCGGTTGCCCGGTGTGAAGGATTGGTTCGGACATCTGATTTTGTTCCTGATCGTTATTTGCCGGCCAGGCGCTTGCGAATGGCGGCGCTGGCAATGCCATGCTCGACCTGACTGCCGTGGGCTTTCATGAACATGCCGGTGGCCTGGCCGGTTTGTTTTTCGGTAAAGGCGTTACTGGCGAGGAACTGCTCCACCAGCTTCTCAGTGTCTTCGGCAGACAGCTTTTTGGGAAGATATTCCTCGGCAACGCCAATTTCAAATTGCAACGCCGTCACCTCGGCGGCTTTGCCGAGCTTCTGGTATTCTTCCAGGCTCTTCCGCAGCTTTTTGGTATAGGCCTCAACCGCCTGTTGGGCGGTGGGTTTGCCGGGCATGAGGTCGATGTTTTTCACATCGCTGAGCAACATGCGGATCACCTGAAGCCGGTCCTTCTGACCAGCCTTGAGGGCGGTCTTCATATCATCTTGCAGCAGGGCAACCGCATTCTCCTGTAAGTCCTGAAAAGATGCCTGAGCGCCTGACGAGCGATCCGGGTTTTCAAATCGCCAATGCGGATCGCCCACATGGACCGGCGGAGAATGCGGTTGCCCTGCATCTTGCAGACGCGAGAGCAGGTCCATCTTTCACTCCGTTGGGAATTGGTGTATGGTACTGTTTCAAACGAGGGCGACCAGCCCGCGGGACCAGACTGGGTGGGACGATAGATTCGGCAACGTGCGACAACGTACGCCAAGGCCTAATATAAGGCAGCAGGTTCCGGGCGTCAGCTTAAAGACGAGGAAACAATTACGGGGAACGACGGGCGGGGTACGGGTTCGAACCGGCTCCTGGCTCGATCACAGTCGATTTCTCTTCCTTGGCGGTCGCAATCGCGAGTCATAGCATCGCATCTAATTGCATAAAGGTTCTAGCATGAACGAGCGCCGGCAGCAGGGGAACCACCCACAGAGGGCGGGCCAATCCCGCACCAATACGCCTAATCAGCGGCAGCAGTCCAATGCGCAGCAGCGGAATCAGCCGCAGCGCGGGCAGCAACCGCGCGGGCAGCAGTCCGGCGGTTCGCATCCGCGCGGCGGGCAGCGGCGGGGCCCGCAGTCAGGCGATCAGCGGCAGCGGAATCAGCAACAACGACATCAAAATCGCAAGCAGCACCAGCGCGGGCATCAGGCGCATCCGCAGCATATGCAGCAGGAGGCGCCGCCGACGCAGCAGCGAATTGAATCGCTGGTGGCGCCGCCGTCGAATGGTGATCTGGAAGGATTGCTTTCCTTTACAGATGAGCGGCATGATGGACAGCTGCGCGATCCGGTCAATCCACTCCGGCAACTTCGGGGGAACCTGGTTATTCCGCGGAATGTGATTCGCGATCTGAAGCTGCGGCCGGGGCTTCTCATCAAAGGGAGTCCGCGCGGCAATGTTCTGGATCGCATCGCCAGCATTGAAGGGCGATCGCCGGATGAGTACAGCGGAAAAATTCCGCTCTATGATTCGACTGCGCTCGATCCGCAGCCGGTGCTCAAGCTGGAGCACAACCCGGCCGAGTTGACGACGCGCGTGATTGATATTCTGGCCCCGGTGGGATTTGGCCAGCGTGGGTTGATCGTTGCTCCGCCGCGGACGGGCAAGACGATTCTGATGCAGAATATCGCCAAGGGGATCCACGCGAACTATCCCAATGTTGAGCTGGTTCTGCTGCTGGTGGATGAGCGGCCGGAAGAAGTCACGGACATGAAGCGGAACGTTCCGGGGACTGTGTATGCCTCCAGTAATGATAACACTGTCGAGAAGCATCTTGATCTGGCGCAGCTGGTTATCGAGCGATGTAAGCGCAAAGTTGAATATGGTGCGGATATCGTTGTGCTGATGGATTCGCTGACGCGCGTTGGCCGCGCGTTTAATACGGGCGGGCCCAGCGGCGGGCGAACGATGTCGGGAGGGTTGGATAACAGGGCACTGGAAATTCCTAAACGTTTATTCGGTGCGGCGAGAAAGATTGAACATGGAGGATCGTTGACGATCCTGGCGACGTGCCTGATTGATACCGGCAGCCGCATGGATCAGGTGATCTTTGAAGAGTTCAAGGGCACCGGCAATATGGAATTGACGCTGGACCGAAATCTGGCGAATCAGCGCATCTGGCCGGCGATCAACATTGCGGAATCGGGGACGCGCAAGGAAGAAAAGCTTCTGGATGAAAAGCAGATGGCCGCGGCGCGGACGATTCGGCGGCACTTGATGAATATGCCGCCGACGCAATCGATGAAATCGCTTTTGGAAGCGCTGGGGAAGCATAAGACGAATCAATCATTGTTTGATTCGATGCGAATTTGACGGACGTTGCAGTTGCAGGGCGTATTGAAGCACGGCCTTCATGGGAACATGGGCGTTGGCGGGGTTCAGGCGCGTGCCAACCGGGCGAATTCTTCACCGCGTTTTTCGAAGTTTGTGAATTGGTCGTAGCTGGCGTAACCGGGGCTGAGCAGGACTACGTCGCCGGAGGCGGCGATCGATTTTGCTATTTTCATTGCGGTGGAGAGATCGCCGCACTCATAGACGGCGGCGCATCTGGTGCTGGGCGACTGAGCCATTGACGCGACGATTTTTGGACCGCTTTCTCCAATGCACAAGACTGCCTTCGCTTCTTCGCACAAGGCGGCACACAGGTCGATGATGGGCGGGTCTTTCTTCAGCGAACCGCCGACGATCTGAATCACCTGACGGGAGGGGAATGATCGCAGTGCGGCGATGGCCGCCTCGGGGATTGTTGCGATGGAGTCGTTCACGAATTTGATTCCGGCGTGTTCATAAACTATTTGCAGGCGGTGGGGGAGGCCAGGGAAATGTTCAATGGCAGTTTGCGCAGCTTCCCTGGAGATGCCAACCACGCCCGCCGCGGCGAAGGCCGCCTGTGCGTTGAGCTGGTTGTGCGATCCGGAAACCGCAAGCTTGAAACGCGGACGTCCTTCCAGGCCGAACTTCACAATTCTCGCCGGTGTCTGCATGGCGAAGGATCGGGCGATTGCGTTCTCATCATTGAGCACCGCGAAATCATCGGAGGCGCTGGTATCGAACGATGTTGCGTTTCGCATTTACGTATGCGTCGCCGGAGCCGTGCCAGTCGAGGTGATCCGATGAGATCATCGAAACCAGCGCGATATGCGGCGACCAGCGCATCTCACCCAGGTGCTCGAGCATGAAACTGGATAGTTCCAGGACGACCAAGTGGGTTTTGTCAATTTCGGGCAGCTTGTCCAGAAGAGATTTGCCGATGTTTCCGCCGACCCAGGTTGTGAATTTCGTTTTGAGCATTTCGCCGAGCAAGGCGGTGGTGGTGCTTTTTCCCTTGGTGCCGGTGACACCTATGATGGTCGCAGGGCAGCGCTCGACAAAGAGGCGGATTTCGGTGGTTACGGGAACACCGCTGTTTCTGGCGGCGAGCAGCAGCGGATTGGTAGGAGCGATGGCGGGGGAAGCGACGACCAGATCAGTATCTGTAAAATCTTCTTCCAGTTGATTCTCAAATCGGAATTCAATGGGCAGTCCGGCGAGTTGCTGAATGGAGTCGGTTAGCGCGGCGGCGGGGGCCTTGTCCGTGACGAGGACGCTCGCTGCCCCTTGCTCAACAAGCCAGCGGCTGACCGCGATGCCGCCACCGAAGCGGCCAAGGCCTGCTACCGTTATTCGTTTGCCCTGAATTGCCTGCATCGGTTTACCTGCATCGGCCCAGCTCGACATCCCTGCCTGCATCGCCACCTCAAATTCAATCGCTGTAAAAAAAGGCGGACGCCAGGATGGCGTCGAGCCCTGTCCCCCGATTATCGGCACGGACCAGGATCGGTCCAGCGACGCAGTCCCCCCAAATCAAAAACAGGCAGATGCAAATTTAAACGGCCAGCAACTCACGAAATCCGACTCGAATCTGTTGCAGCAAGCTGTCCATTGTTTGGCGATGGGATGACCATCGCTCGTTTGCCGGCAATGGTTCTTCGTAATTCCACGCCATGCGCCATTGATGGAAGGCGCCGGCGGGGATGACCTGAATGCTCGGTGGCAAAAGCTGCCTGCCGCGCCGAACGGTCTTGTAAGCCGGCGACTCATACATCAGACCGCGATCCAATTCCGTTTCCATCTCGATCATGGACACCGGAGGGACAAAGAATTCAATGGCGAATTCAATGCGCGTGAACTTTGGTGTGACGGACAATTCGAGCGGCGCGGCGATGAACAAGGCGACGGTCGAAGCAGACGCACGAGCCGCACGGTCCATCGCACGATCCAATTGGAGTTGCGTCAGCATCTTCACCAGGTCGGTCGTGGGCATCGCGCCGGCTCTGCTGGAGCATGTTTGGGGATCTTTGAGTTGCATCAAGGCCTCCATGGAAGGGGGGAATAACATCGGGGGAATTCTGCCGCCGGAGTAAAACGTAAATCCGGCCCATTTTGATTGTGTGAAGATAGAAGAAGCAGGGGATTAAGGATTCGCGTCAGCCGACAACAAGCCTTATCGCGGCGGCGACCAGGATGAGCCAGGTGGAATTGATTTTGCTGAATACCAGGGCCGCGGCGCACATGACGGCGATGCAGATATTGAGCGGATCGTTTAATGCTGTCATCGCAAGGCGGAAGGTTGCGACGGCTATAAGGGCAACCACGGCCGCATTCATTGCATCGAGCGATGCTCGAGCCTGCGGGCTGCGGCGGAGGCGATCGATCACCCGGCCCAGGACAGCGGTGAAGAGGAAGGATGGGAGGAAGATCGCAATCGTCGCCAGGACGGCGCAGACAATGCCGCCTGCGGTTCCTCCGCCAAATCGAATGGAGCCGAGCAGAAAACCGACGAACGTGGCGGTTGTCAGCACCGGGCCGGGTGTGAATTGTCCGACTGCGATGGCGTCCAGCACCTGCTGGCGCGTCAGCCAATGATGATGATCGACGAAGCCGCTCTGCAGATAGCTGAGCAGGACATATCCGGTGCCGAAGAGGGTGGCGCCGATTTTCAGAAACGCGCAGATCATTCGCCAGGTTTGCGGGTCTGACATCAGCGCGCTCAGGGGCGCGATGGAAAGCAGCGGCAGTTGTTCCTGCTGCGATCGCAATGATTTCAAATAACCGATGAATGCGGCGGCGGCGAGAATTGGCACCTCAGGCGTGATGCCGGGCAGCCAGCGCAGCATTGCGATTTCACTCACGAATGCAGCGGTGGCGACTGTGATGGTAAAGCCATTTGTGATTCCGGTCTTTCCAAACCGCCAGAGTGCTGTCGCTACGACAGCCAGAACGGCCGCAGCAATTCCGTGCATGATGGGCTGCATTTGCGGGGTGCCGCCGAAACGGACATATGCCCAGGCGAGAGGCAAGATAATCAGCATCGCGGGCAGGATGAAACAAACGCCCGCAACAATCAGGCCCGCAAAACCGGCGCGAATCGCGCCCAGGGAAATGGCTAGTTCGGTGGAATTCGGACCGGGTATGAAATTGACGGCGGCGACAAGGTCCAGAAAATGCTGGCGATCAAGCCACTGGCGGCGGTTGACGACTTCGTCTTCCATCATGCCGACATGCACCGCCGGACCACCGAATGCGGTGAAACCCAGGCGCAGAAAGACGCGCGAGATTTCTGTGAGCCTGTTTTGAGGTAATGTTGCGGGTTGCGGCGGCGTCGGCATCGCTGGTTTCTGTAGCAGATGATAATGATTTCGGCGATCCTGATCCTCTCAAAATTCTGATACGACTTGGCAGGGTCGCTCTCATATACTCTCACTGCTCCAGGGAGTTTGGGTATGAATGTTCTCATCGTCGGCGGGACTGGGCTCATCAGCACTGGCATTGTTAAGCACCTGCTTGCCCGGTCGGCGCAAGTTACGGCCTTTAACCGGGGGAAACGCGAGAGCAGTTTGCCGCCGGCCGTTAAGACGCTGAATGGCGACCGTAATAAGTTTGATGATTTTGAACGGACATTTAAAGATCAGCGATTTGATGTCGTCATCGATATGGTCTGCTTTAATCCGGATCAGGCCGAGAGTGCAATCAGGGCTTTTGAAGGGCGCTGCGAGCAGTTTATTTTTTGTTCGACGGTTTGCACCTATGGTGTGAAGTCGCCGCCAAATATTTTTGTGAATGAGACATTTCCGCAGGAACCGATCAGCACCTATGGCAAGAACAAGCTGGCTTGCGAGAAGATTTTTCTGGCCGCGCATGAGGCAGGGAAGTTTAAGACAACGATTATTCGGCCGAGCAGCACCTATGGGGCGGGCGCGCCTTTGATTGATAATCTTGAGTCAGATCCGGTTTCGTGGGACCGCGTGGAGCGAGGCAGGCCTGTTCTTTGTGCGGGGGATGGCTTGGGCTTGTGGGTATCGACTCATCGGGACGACTGTGGGAAGTTGTTCGCATACGCCGCGCTGAATGAGAAAACGTATGGGCAGGCGTATAATGCAACGCGCGATGAACATTTGACCTGGCAGGAATACTATCGTCAGGTGGGGGCGGGATTGGGAAAGCAACCGCGCGTGATTTTTCTTCCGGCGGACTGGATTTTGAAACAAGATCCGACTCGTTTCACATTGCTTCGGGAGATCACCCGGTATCACGGGGCTTATGACTCTTCCAAGGCGAAGCGTGATGTCCCGGAATTCAAATGTGAGATTGGATTGGAAAAGGGATCACGCCATACCTTTGCCGATCTTCGCAGGCGCTATGCCTGGAAGGACAGCGCCGTGGATAAGCTGTATCAGACGATGGTGGACCAGGCGATCGCGATGGGGCTGGAGACGGTGACGTTGCCGTAATGCTGTTGTGCTGTGCGAGTGATTAACCGGTGCGGAAAATGCCGCGAAAAGTTGGGCTGTTCATCACCTGTCTGAACGATCAGTTCTATCCGCAGGTTGGCGTCGCCATCACCAAAATTCTGCGGCATTTTGGCTGTCAGGTCGATTTCCCGCAGGCGCAAACGTGTTGTGGCCAACCGTTCTATAACAATGGGTTTCATCCCGAAGCAAAAGCATTAGCGCAAAAGTTTGTTGAAGTGTTCGAAGGATATGAATACATCGTCACGCCCAGTGCAAGCTGCTGCGCGATGGTTCGAGAGCATTTTCCGAAACTTCTGGAAAATGATCCCGCGTATGGACCCGGGCTCGGGCGTGTGATGCCGCGAACTTATGAATTTGTTGAGTTTCTGGACAAGGTTCTGAAGGCGGATCTGTCAGAGTTATCGTTGCCTGCGCGGCAGGCTGTGACGTATCACCATACGTGTCACCTCCGCGGCATCGGTGTGAAGGATGAAGGGGTTAAACTTCTCAGGCAGCTTGGCAACATGGACTTTCGCCCGATGAGCCGCACCGACCAATGCTGCGGATTCGGCGGAATGTTTGCGATCAAATATCCGGCAATCAGCGGGGCGATCGCAGAAGATAAAGTGAAGTGCATTGCGGCGACGAAAGCCGCGGTCACAGTATGCAATGACGCAGGGTGCGCGATGAGCATCAGCGGCATGTGTCATCGGGACGGAGTGGGTATGCGGGTCCGCCACATGGCAGAGTTGATCGCTGAAGCGATGGGGCTCGATATCATGGGCTGGTAATCAAGATGCTGCCTGCATGATGCGGTTGTTCACAAACCTTATCGCCCGCGATATTCGCATGTCGATGTGCAGGTTTCATGGACAATGAGGCTTGATAGCTGTGGAAGCAACGGCTTAAGCCGATCCCAGAGCCAGCGGGCGACGTTTTCGCTGGTGGGATTGGAGAGGCCTTCGATTTCGTTCAGGTAGTAGTGATCGAGCCGCCGAACGAGGGGATCGACGACTTTCTTGATGTCGCCGTAATCGATGAGGTATCCCTTTGCGGGATCAACTTCACCTTCGACGACGACATCAAACCGGAACGAGTGCCCATGAAGCCGGTGGCACTTGTGGTCCGGGGGAAACGTGGGGAGGTCGTGGGCGGCCTCAAAACGAAACGATTTTGAAAGGCGAACAATCATACAGGTCGCGGCGATTGTAGGCGCAAGCGGGGTGATTGGAAGCGCGCGGCAACGCTTAAAGGGCTTTAAAGAATATCGTCGTTCTGATCGTGCTTGGACCGACGCTGGAGACCGGCGAAGACAGGGTTCCATAAACTCTTTTGCCCGCTCCACGAAATCAAATGGAGACGCTATCATTCCGGGCACCAATGGATTGGAATTCGCTGCTGCTTTGGATTGCGGTCTGTTCCTGCACGATGAACCTCGTCGCGGCTGTCCGATCGTCGCCGGTTCAAAAAGGATGGATGGCGATGACCGTATTCATCCTTGCCATGGCGGGGAGCCTCTGGCGGGTGCGGCCGGATATCGCAGGGTTTGTGGCCGGGGGATTATGGGCGATATTTGTGGTGACGCCGGCTCTGCTGCAGCGGCGGATGCACCGTCTTAGTGTCCGCCAGAAGTATGCATCAGCGGCGGCGTTTGCCAAGGTCGCGAGTTGGCTGCATCCGTTCGACGGTCTGCGCGATCAGTCTCGCCTGCTGCATGCGCTGGATATGAGCGAGCGCGGTGAAACGGAATCCGCCGTCGCGATTCTGAATGAGCTTCAAAATAATGCGCCGCGCATCGCCCGGCAGGCGACGCTGCACCTTTGCCGGCTGCGAGGTCAGTGGCCGGAACTGGTTGATTGGGTGCAGATATCGGTTGATGATGTTGCGCTTCGCCGCGATGCAAACCTGCTGGCGATCTACCTTCGGGCACTGGGCGAGACGGGGCGGGTTGATGAAATGCTGGAGACGCTGGATCGGCATCGAACGGCAATCGATTCGCCTGTTTACACCACCGCCCGCAATTTGTGTCGCCTGTATGCTTTTGCATTTAGCGGTGAACCTGAGCGGACAGCCGCGGTTCTGCGTGGTCCGCTGTGGATGATGCCGGGGACGGTGGGGCAATTCTGGATTGCGACGGCGGAACTGACGGCGGGGCAAATGAAGGCCGGTGAGGCGCGGCTGCTTTCGATTCTTCCCGCCGCCACACCGTTTTTCCGTGAAATCATCGGTCATCGGCTTGCGGGACCACCGCCGCTGGCGGCAGATTCAATTTCCCCGGCGGGGCTGGAGACGCTTCACGAACTAGAGCAGGAACGCGACCAGGAAGAACGATACACGGCCATCCGCATCATTGGACGCCGGCCATGGGCGACCTATCTGATCATCTTCATCAATATCGCCATGTTCGTTGTCGAGTGGCGCTCCGGCGGGACGATGGATGATCCCACGCTGCTGCGGCTTGGCGCGTTCGATATCCACGCGGTCAATGGGGGTGAATACTGGCGGTTGGTTACTGCTAATTTCCTTCATTTCGGGCTGGCTCATATTGCTATGAACATGATCGCATTGTTCGTCCTGGGGCCGTTTGTCGAATATGCGGTGGGGCCGATTTTGTTCTTCGCGCTGTATTTGCTGAGCGGGATGGGAGCAATTGCAACAGTGTGGCTGCTGCAATTACGGCATGTGACGGGCACCGATGTGCTGGTTGGAGCATCCGGGGCAATCATGGCAATGATCGGGGCGACCGCGGCGATTTTGATCCGCGGATGGCTCGGCGAGAAGGCGCGCATTGCATCATATCGGCTGCGGATCGTCGTTTTGATATTGGTTGTGCAGGTGGTGTTTGATCAGATGACGCCGCAGGTCAGCGGAGCGGCGCACCTTGCCGGTGCAGTATGGGGATTTGTGCTGATGCTCCTGATCCTGCCAGTGACGAAAAAGACCGCGCTCATCAAAACAGAACGGTTGGCCCGCATCATCGCGGAGTGAATTCAGCGGCGGCTTCCGGCGTGAGCCGGTTGATCGCTATGAACAAAGAATGAAGTTCGGGCCTCATCACCGCGGCAAGGTTGACCCATACATCAATGACAGCACTTCAGCGCGGCTTGAAGGGTTTTCCTTGAAGATGCCGCGGAGAGCGCTGGTGACCATAGTGCTTCCATGCTTTTTTGCGCCGCGAATGGTCATGCAGGTGTGCGTTGCTTCAATGACACAGGCTGCGCCCATCGGGCTTAGTTCTTCCATCAGCGCGTCGGCGACCTGGGTTGTGAGTCGCTCCTGCACCTGCGGTCGGCGGGCGTATCCTTCGACCAGCCGCGCCAGCTTGCTTAGGCCGACCACCTTTCCATCGGGCAAATATGCGACATGTGCTTTGCCGGTGAACGGCAACAAGTGATGCTCACAGAGCGAATGAAACGGAATGTCGCGTAACAGGACGATCTCGTCATAGCGTTCGTGAAAAACTGTTTTCAGATGTCGCCGCGGCTCATCCTGCAGGCCGGCCATCAGCTCCCCATAGGCGCGGGCTACACGGTTAGGGGTTTTCAGAAGTCCTTCGCGATCCGGATTTTCCCCGACTGCGATCAGAATCTCCCGCACCGCTTTTTCGATTCGTGAAATATCCACCTTTGCCGGCGGCATTTCCGCCGGCCGCGAGTCGCTTGCATCATCATCGGATAAATGATGCGAGCCAAAAGCATCTTCGTGTTTCGTCGCCATCGTTGTTTCACTCCCGAATCCCGAATCCATGACTGGACTGCTTTCCAATCGCTGATCATTATAGACCCAGCCTTCGTCGGTTCACATTATCAAGATTTTGGGCAATACGGCACAGCGCCACGGCACATTGCCAAGCGGATGTGATTCGTTAACATCCCCGCGGGAATCGCTTCATTCAAAGGGAGAACGCGGGTGGCCGGGATTTCTAATTCGATTGTTGTTGTAAGCTTCAATTCCAAGGCCGCCGTTCTGGCGCTGCTGAAGTCCCTCCATATTGAAGAAGCGACGAGCAGCGAAGTGATCCTGGTCGACAGCGGCTCATTTGATGGCACGCGGGAGGTCATCAGCGAACAGTATCCGATGGTCAAGATTGTTCCCCTGAAAACCAACCGCGGATATTTCGCGGCGGCGAATAAAGGCATGGACCAGGCGGAAGGGGACATTGTGACTCTCTGCCACGCCGATGTGATTGCCGATGTTCACACACTTGCCGAATTGGCGGACCAGGCGCGGGAAGCGGAAGGACGAAAAGTGGCCGCGGTGATTCCCCGGCTGCTGAGCGTTGACGGCTCGCCGCAGGGTAATGTCGGAAACTTTCCAACCCTCGGTTCATCCATTGCCGGGGTGTTTAGCCCGCCTGCGGGTTTGAAGTGCCATGTTCCAGCGCTCGATCATGTCGCGCCGCATGAGTGGCGCGATTCGTCTGCGTTGCAATCAATCATAACTGCCTGGCCACCACCGGCATGTTCGACGAAAAATTCTTTCTCTACGGCGGTGATACAGATCTGTGCGCCCGGCTTCATGCCAAGCAATATCGAATCCTCGTCAGCAAAAGTGTTTCCATCCTGCATGCCGGTGCGGGTATCGATCAGACAATCCCATCGCACCTGATGCGCATTCTTCGCAATGACCAGGAACGCTATGCGCAGAAGCACCTCCCCGGCTGGCAGAACACCATCCGGAAGACTGCGTCAACAATCCGTGGCTGGATCAGTAAATCGGATTGAATCGTCATATTTGGAACGCAGCCGGCAGGATTCGAACCTGCGACCGTCGGATTAGAAATCCGATGCTCTATCCAACTGAGCTACGGCTGCACCGAACTCAAATCCTAGCGTGTGCGCCCTTCATCATCCAGCCGGAGGTTTCTTCGATGTTCCATCATCAGCGAAATCCATTTTCTGCCGGAATTGTTGTGCTGGTGGTCGTTGTCCTGGGCCGTTTTGCAGCCGCAGCCACTAACTATGATGAAGATAAAGTCGGCGCCTACACGCTGCCTGATCCGCTGCTGCTTTCAAATGGTCAAAAGGTGACGGACGCCGAAACATGGAACACCCAGCGGCGTCCTGAACTTATAAAACTTTTCGAAGACAACCAGTTCGGCCGATGTCCACCGGCCAGGCCTGATACCACATTCGAAGTGCTCGAAACCGATCCGCTGGCAATGAACGGAGATGCGATTCGCAGGCAGGTTGTTGTTTACTTCACCGGCATGACAGGCGGGCCGCGAATGCACATGCTGATCTATCTGCCGAAGTCGGCGGCGAAAAAACCTGTGCCGCTGTTCCTTTGTCTTTCGTTCGCCGCGCTGTTTCAGGTGACCGATGACCCGGCGGTGCAATTAAGCACTATCTGGGACACGAAAAAGAAAGCCACCAGCCAGCCCGCCGAGGGATTGCGCGGAAAGAGTGCCAAAGAATGGCCCATCAAAACCATCCTTTCGCGAGGCTACGGCATTGCCATCATTTACTACTGCGAGATCGAACCTGACTTTAGCGGCGGTTTGCCACTGGGCGTGCGCAGTATTTACGTCAAACCCGGGCAAACGGATGTGGGGCCGGATGAGTGGGGCGCAATTGCCGCGTGGGGCTGGGGCGCGAGCCGCGGGCTGGATTATCTTGAGACGGATAAGGAGGTCGATGCTCAGCATGTTGCCCTGATGGGCCACTCGAGGCTTGGCAAAACGGTGATGTGGGCCGGGGCGCGTGATACGCGTTTTGCGATGGTTGTTGCCAGTTGCTCCGGCGAAGGGGGGGCGGCGCTGAGCCGACGGGACTACGGGGAAACCGTGAAGGATCTGACGACTCGTTTTCCTTATCAGTTCTGTGCTAACTATCAGAAGTATGCGGACCATGTGGAGCAGCTTCCGATGGACGCTCATGAACTTGTTTCACTGATTGCTCCGCGACCGCTCTTTTTGAGCACTGGCGTGCTCGACCGCTGGTCAGACCCTAAAGGAGAATTTTTATCCGCGGTTGCCGCGAGCCCGGTGTATAAATTGCTTGGCCGCAAGGGGATTGGCGCAACCGATTTTCCATCTCTCGACCAGCCGCTGATGAATGACCTTGGCTTTAACTGCCACCAGGGAAAGCACGAAGTCCTAAATTCAGACTGGAACAAGTTTTTGGATTTTGCCGACCAGCACATGAGGCCGTCGGCCGCTCCATAGCGTTAGCCACGTCACTAAACGGGTAAAAAATCTGGAAATAGGGCCGTAATTTTAAAAACTCCTTGAAAACGCTGGAAATGTTTAGACAATAATTTCTGCAACTTCAGCACATCTCGTTCGTCAAACGGGTGGACCGCCGCGATTGAAGGGAAGAAGGCTCTTGTTCTTAAGGGGTTTGTGAACATGAAAACCAGAATCATTGCGACCAACTGTCGCTGCGCATGGGGTCGTAGATCGGCTTGGGCGGGGCTGCTTTTTGCCGTCGTGGCAGGGGCTCCAACGGTTGCCAAGGCCGACTCGTTTTTCCTCACCGATGGCACCATCGTTTTTGGCGACGCGACAAAAACCGCCAAGGGTTATCTCGTCCACACCAAAGAAGGCGATGTGGAACTCTCCGATGGTCAGATTCACCGGATTCTAAAAGACAGGAAGCCCACGACCGCTCCGGTCGCTGCAGCGCCGGCGCATGCCCCTGTGAAAAAGCCGGGGACATCTGTTTCGTCGAATGGTGACGCGAGTGGTGGGACTGCGCCATCTGTGGCAAATGCTTCTGTAGCTGCTTTGCCGCCGGTTGCCGTTATCAGCAAAAGCTCTGACGACGCTGAAGCGAATGAGCCGATCCGTTATGCGGCGGCTTTCGCCGTCGCGCCGGATCTGGCCGTTACCTCGGGCAAGGCGATTGCCGGGGCAAGCGCCATTGAACTTCAAACGGCAGATGGCGCCAGTTTCAAAGGCGAGGTTGTTCGTACCGATGATGCGAGCGGCTTGGCGCTGGTGCGATTCACCGGCGGCAGTGTCCCCTGCCTTCAGATCGGACTGACCCAATCACCCGCTGCCGCCATGCAATGCCTCGGTTTTCCAGATATTGACGCCTTCACACCGACGCCGCAGATCATGGAGGTCAAGGCATCGGCAATTGCCGGTGCGGTCGCGTTTCACGTTGCGCCGCGATTGGCGGGCGGACCGCTGCTGCAAAACGGCTCGGTAGTGGGTGTGGAAATGGCGACGAAACATTCGAATCCTGCCAGGATCGCAGTCGTTTCGCTCGATGTGCTTAAGGCATTTCTGAAGTTCGACGCGCAGCCCGGAACACCCGCGGCCGACCCTGCATCCGCAGTGATGCAATTAGTTGCAACTAAATAAAAAAAGCGCAAAAAAATTTGCGGACCGAAGAGGAGCCACCACCTCCGGTCCGCAACAAAATCAATTCGATGCACTCAAGATAGCTAATCGTTTTAAATCGTCAACCCGGTCCCGCAAGGCCGTTGCCGGATTCTCGGCACTGGCCATCCAGATGAATTACCATGTGTTGCTCTCCGGCAGCGCGCTGCGCGTGATGCAAACGTCGATTATCCATCAGCCAAAAAGTTCCCGCACCAATGGCGCCAGCTCTTTCCACAACGCCTGATCGCGCGCGGCAAATATCAAGTTCGACTTCAGCCAATCAACCGGATTTCCGATATCGTGACGTTTCGACTTCAGCACGACACCATGGATCGTCTCGCGCTCCAGCAGCAATCGCAGTGCATCGGTCAACTGAATTTCACCGCCTTTGCCGGGCGCAGTCTTTTCAAGACATTGGAAGATCGTTGGGGTGAGCAGATATCTCGCCGCGATGGCGAATCGGCTTGGAGCTTTTTCGCGCGGCGGTTTTTCCACCAGCGTTTCCAGCTTCATCAAACCTTCCCTGACAACCGGGCCGCCAACGATGCCGTATCGATCTACTTTTTCAGGCGCAACTTCCTCAAGACCGATGATCGAAGTGCCGAGTTCCTGGTATGCCGCCGCCAGTTGTGCGGCCGGCGTTGGTTGCCCGCTGAAAATGGTATCGCCCAGAAGGCAAATAAACGGTTCATCGCCCACATGCCGCCGCGCCTGCGCCACGGCGTCGCCCAGCCCTCGCTGCTGCGGTTGCCGCACAGAATGCAGCTTCACTTTTTCCATCAATGCTGTCACTGAAGCCAGCAGGAATTCCTTCCCATTCGCTTTCAACCGATCTTCGAGTTCGGCGTTGCGATCGAAATGATCTTCAATCGCCCGCTTATCACGCGAGGTGACAAGCAGCACATCATCGATACCTGCCGCGGCGGCTTCTTCAATAACGTATTGAATCGTCGGTCGATCGATGATCGGCAGCAATTCCTTCGGCACGGCCTTGGCCGCCGGCAACATCCGTGTGCCAAAGCCGGCGGCGGGGATTACAGCTTTTTTCACAGTCGTCATGTTCAGATTTGCAGAAAAGATGGTCGTTGCAAAGAGCTACGCTTCATAGATCAGCGGGCGCAAAACCGTGCAGCGGATCGCCGCAAGCGCGTCGGTCAGTTGCTGATACTGGCGGCCATCTTTATAGAGCCCGACGATCGCGCCTCCGCTGCCGGCGAACTTGGCGCTGGCCCCGGTGCTCCGGGCCACATCCACCATCCGCAAATTTTCCGGCACGATCGGCATGATCGTACGGCGAAGATCAAAATTCGCGTTCATCACGTTTCCCAAAGCCTCCCAATCGCCGGCCATCAACGCATCCCGGGCGGAGTTGGTCAGCGCTCGATATTTCTGCATCGCCTCAACAACGGTTTTATCGCCGCGGTTGTACAGTTCGCGCAGATTGCGGTGGGGAATGTCGCTCACCTCTGCGCGATCGGGGTCATATGCTACATATAACGGCGGCATCTTCGGAGGCGTCAGCGGTGTGTATTCGCCATACCCCCGGCTATCCATCAGCTTTTTGTCGAAGTCCATCAGCACGATGCCTTCGAACGTCTGGATTACCCGGTCCTGCAGGCCGGCGGAAATTCCCAGCTCTTCCTTTTCCACCGACAAGATCAACTGCGGCTGCAGATGCAGCGGAATTTCATACTCATAAAATTTCATCAGCGCCCGAAACGTCGCAACCACGATAGCGCTGCTGCCGGATAATCCGACGAGCCGCGGAATGTCGCTGTGAACGCTGAGGGTGAAGTTGCGATTGTGCAGTTCGCGATTGTGCTGCTGGGTGTATTCGTGGAACTTTTTGACGGCCGCCTTCATCAGCCGCAGCCCGCCGTAGTAGCCGTGAAGCTTCACATCGCGGAGAAAGCTGCCGACGTTGTCAAAGGTCGCCAGATCACCATGTGTCGGGAGGATTTCAAAATGCGGGCTTTCCCAAAGCTTTACTGTTGCGCAAAAATTCCGAATGACAAAGCTGATCGTCTTTCCGAAATATCCATCAGATGGATTGCCCACGAGTCCCGCCCGGGCATATGCGCTTGCACTGATAATCATGGCCGCTGTCCTTTTTTGGCCCGAAAGGTAACCGCGGAAAATTTAGCCCACCACTGCGTTTCGCCGCATTTCCGTCGCCAATAATTCGACCGGAATTAATTCCCGCACCGGAAGTCCCGTCAAGGCATGACCACCGAAGACCGCGATTGATTGCGCTCTCGCGCCGGCCGCCATTTCACTCGCAACATATTTTCTCATTTCCGGCCCGACTCGAATTCTCATGCTATTTAAAAGCACGCGCCCGATGCAATCAGAGTCCACAGTTCCGCCTTCCCAGGTAAAACCGACAGACCATTTAACCTCAATATAAATGATAACGCTACCAGCGCCATTTTGCATGCGCTATCTGGTGAAAGGATATATGTTCCTTATTCAGGCGGGGAGAAATGTTGGAACCCCCGGGTGATATGCAGAACAGTTCGCCCAGCTTTACGCTACAAGAGCGGTAGCGCTGCGCGCTGGCGATGGCGCCGTTCCAGTTCCTTCAATACGCGAGCAAGCAATTCCATTGAGCCAGCCGGTTGCACTTCGGCCGTGTTGAATTGGAATCCGAACCGCACGGTGTGCGGCGAAAGCTCCCGTGTATATACGAGGCCGCACCGCAATATAAACGGTTTGCCTCCATGATTCAGCATGACGACGAACGGTGTTTCCGGATCGCTCGCCAGCAGCTTGTGGCTCATGGGCATCACAAAACTGACACCGCCTGCGCTGATGTCCCACATCGTTCGGCTCATCGATTTTGGTGTTTCCTTCGGCCGCTCTGGATTGATGCGCAGAAGTTTCCCGTAAATTGCGCCGCCATCGGGCACTCGGAACCGCTCGGTTGCACGGCGCTGCACTTTCGTCACGGTTGTCGGGGCTTCAAGAAGCCACACTTCGATTGCGTAGGATGCGGTCAGCCAGAAATCCCGCTTTTTCTTCAGAACCTTGGTCGTGAAAATATATTTCGAGCCTTCGAGACAAAAACTGGCTTCGGTTTCAAGGCGATCGAGAACCAGCCCCTCCAGAACCCCGCGCGGCGCATGGGTGCACTGCACCCAGATTCCATGCTCATCGGCGGCGATGAACTTTGCGTGGCAATGCAATTCCTCATCCGGCAACACGTTGATTGTTACCGATGCCCTGCACGCGATAGCCGCTTCAAGTCGATCGTCCATTGCTTCCCATCTAAAACGAAGCGTGTCCGTATTAGATCGGTTATTGCTCACCACCGCTTTTGTTCAACATCGCGGCGACAGCAAGGCTTTAAATGGCGGGAGCCGGCCTGCGTCCGAGAATATCCTGCATGGTCGTTATAAACCGCCGGCTCATCCACCGCGGGCTTTTCGCACGGCATCTACAAACTGCTTTGCCGAGGCGGTGACTGAAGCCCAGTCATTTTTTGCCAGCGCGTCCTTGGAAACCAGCGCCGACCCAACGCCAATGCACGCCGCGCCCGCCTTGATCCAGTCGCCTGCGTTCTTCAAATCCACACCACCGGTTGGCGTCAATTTGAGTTGAGGCAGGGGCGCCAGAATATCTTTGAAGTAACCGGGGCCCAAGGTCGTCGACGGAAACACCTTCACGACATCCGCGCCCGCCGACCATGCCTTCAAAATTTCTGTTGGTGTGAATGCCCCCGGCACGCTGATTTTTCCATAGCGTTTTGTCGTTGCCACGATTTCCGGATCGAAGATCGGCGACACCACAAACTGGGCCCCTGCGGAAATGGCATCGCGGCATGTGGACGCATCGATCACCGTTCCAACCCCGATAACGGCCTTGTCCCCCATCGCGTCGGCCAGCATTTCAATCCCGGCAATGGCCTTGGGAGTGGTCATTGTCACTTCGATGCTGGGAACCCCGCCCGCCAATAAGGCTGCCGCCAGATCCAGCAATTGATCCTTGGATCTCGCACGGATGACCGCCACCACGCCTGCACTCAGAATCTCGTTGACATATTGATCTTTTGTCTTTGCCATGATCCTGAGTGTTTTAGCAGGCGAGGGAACATTTCTCTAGATTTGTGATCCGCAGCGCTGCCGCGCCGCGCTGCTTCGCTATAATCCTTGCCAGTGAATCGCGGAACCGGACGCCGCGATCAATCAATTTCACCCCCACAGGAGCAACCCACCATGGCCGAAGCCGGACCCCAAGACTATCCAACGATCCTTGGCCCCGACGCCTCGTTCAAAGGCGAACTCACCTTTGAAAAAGGCATGCGGCTGCATGGCCGGATGGAAGGCAAAATCACGACAGGCGGCCGACTTCATGTCGCCAAAGAAGCCAAGATGCAGGCCGACGTCGAAGCCGCCGCCATCATCATCGAAGGTGACGTGCACGGAAACCTCACCGCAACCGACCGCATCGAATTGAAAAATTCCGCCCGCTATGAAGGCGATCTCACCGCCGCCAAGCTTGTTGTCGATGAAGGCGCCGTTTTCCGCGGCCACGTTACGGTAGGCCCTGAAGCAGTGAAGAACCGCCCGCCACAAGTGGGTGGTGGCGCGGTACGCCCGCTGGGTTCTCCGCTGCCTGCCGCCCAGCCGCAGGGACAACCGCTTAAATGAGGCTGAGGAACATAATGCTGAATGCTGAGTAAAAATCACTTCTGACGCTGCTCAGCATTCAGCATGGACCATTCAGCATTTCATTGTCTATGGCAGAGAACTACGCCGTCCCGACTCCCAACGATCGCCAGACGATCACCTGCCTCTATTGCGGCAAGGCCCAGGACATCGGCCGCAAGGCCATGAGCGTTACCTGCAAGTTTTGTCACAAATCGCTCAAGCTGGAAGATCTCGCATTCAGGCAATACGAAGCCCGCCGCGCCATTGAAACCTGTGGCGTTGTCACCATCGAGAAAAAGGGCAACGTAGTGAGCGATCGCGTTCTGTGCGGGGGTCTTGTGGTCCGAGGCCGCCTCAAAGGGAACATCACGAGCCGCGGCCCTGTCCTGGTCGGCCCTGAGGCGGAAATCAAAGGTGACGTGACTGCCCCGACATTGGCGGTCGGGGCCGGCGCAATTCTCGACGGCCAATATGCGATTGGCCCCACGCCAGAGCCTGCTCCGGCAACCTGAACAGTTATTTCACATCCTTTTGCCATGTGCGCGCTGATTCCGCAAGAACGGTTGAGCTCGCCTTTATCACCTTCGCAATTCCAACCGCTCACCCCGCTGGCACTCCAGTTGCAACTCTTTACATCGAGTTCCAAACGCAAGTCCCTAACTTGGAGGTTCTATGATTTATTCACATCGCTTCGCGGCTGCCGCACTAGGCGGTCTTTTCCTTACCCTTGGCATCGCCGGTTGTGAGCACGAACGCCCCGAAAGTCTTTCCGGTGGCTCCGTTATGGCCGTTGAGGGCAATCGCAACCTGAATTATACCGCACCGAATGATGGCACCGTCACGGTCTACGACACGCACCGGGATCAGGTCATCTACTCCGGCAAGATCATGAAAGGCCAGAATCTCATGGTCGATACCATGAACGATCAGATCACGATCGACGGCCAAAAGGTAGCTGAAAAAGTTGTCGCCGGTGGTGATCAACATCGCGTCTTCTTCTCGCCGTCGGAGCACATCGACAAGAGTGCGACGGTGCAAACAAACACCACAAGTGTTGAAACCGTGCACACTGATCGTTGAAGCGACGCAACTTGGCATTTTGCCTTTGACATAAAGGCATTGGACGACGGCCCGGGCATCTCGGCTGGGCCGTCGTTTTCATTTCGAAATCGAGTGTCGAATTGATATTCTCCACGCCGGCAATTCCCTGCCGCTCTGGATTTTGCCTATGATCCTGTATCGCCATGCGTCACAGGATAGATACCTATCTCCGTCCGTTTCAGTTGGATGAACTTCTGCACGCTCACGCCGCCCATGTGCTTTCCGCGCTGCCGGATGAAGTGCTGACGGACGTCATCGGCGATCCAGGTGTGGTCTTCTACGACTACGAACCAGGCCCCGGCGTTGTTATGCACGTGCCGGTTAAGCTCCCAAGCCGAAATGGCGCCTCCCGTTCCGTCGTGCTGAAGCGGACACTCTGTCGTCGGCCACCGCAATTTGTGCGATGGTTGATCGCGCACGAAATTGCCCACGCTCATTTAAGAAACGCTGGCCGACACCCCGGCGAAGACCCGGAATACGCGGCGGACGCATTGGCCGCTAAATGGGGTTTCCCGCGACCTTCCATTTAGTAACCCTTCTATCTTTTGCCTCCCTTTCCCAAAGATTCCGAGATGATGTGCGGACGATTCACCATGCAGCCACGGAGCGAAAAATTCTGTGCTGCTTTGTGGTGAATTATGATCGGGATTCGGGCAAGGATGCCGCGCGGACTAACTCCATAGCCTTAAGCTGCGGCTTTGACATCGGAAGTTGGTGCAGTTCCTCCAATGTCGCCCAGCGTCGCGCTCCCGCATCACTTTCGGCTTTGGTCTGACAGGCGAATATTTCAAATTCATACTGCCGATGAGTCAGCCGATGCTCGACATGCCCTATGCGCTTGAACTTTTCCACCCGCAATGACAATTGCGACCATAGTAATTCCGCTGAAACGGCTTCTCCCGCTTCGATCGTCACAAACTGCCACATCTCCGCCCATCGCCCGCGGCTGGATCGCTGCTCCACCAAATATCGATCCCCGCACCGAATACAGAACACCCACCGCTTCACCAGCGGAACAGCCTTCGCCTTCCTTCTCGCGGGAATGGCTTCCTGCAATCCCGCGTCAAACGCCTCGCAGTTTTCCCGGACTGGGCACATCAAGCACTGCGGCGATCGCGGCGTACACACCATCGCTCCCAGTTCCATCATCGCCGAATTGAAATCCCCCACACGTTTTCGCGGCAAGATCTGCTCGGCGCGTGCCCATAAGACCTCCCGCGTGGCCGGCTCCCGCGGATCCTGCCGGATGCAATCCAACCGGCAGAGAACCCGCGCGACATTCCCGTCGAGAATAGGGGCGCTTCGTCCAAATGCGAGAGAAGAAACAGCCCCAGCCGTATACCGGCCGACGCCAGGCAGCGTCAGCAATTCTTCAACAGTCTCTGGTACTTGTCCACCGAGGGCCGTTATAGCCTTCGCCGCCCGATGCAGGTTCCGGCGCGCGAGTAGTATCCCAGGCCCTGCCACAGCCGCAGCACATCCTGTTCATCAGCCTCGGCCAAATCCTTTACCGCCGGAAACCGCGCAATAAATCGCAGAAAATAGGGCACTACCGTCGACACTTGCGTTTGCTGCAGCATCAACTCACTGACAAGCACATGATAGGGGTCCAGCCTCACTTGGAACCCGGAATCTCGCGGCAGTCGCCACGGCAGCGAACGCTGGTGCTTGTCATACCAAGCCAGAAGACGCCGCGAAAAAGAAGCTGGAGCGAGCATATGGTTCAGGCAAACTAATACCGCAAAAACAGGCTAATTTTGTTGCGTGGTTGGGATTCGGCAGTACACTAAAAACCCATTGCGAGGCGTCACGGATGACATCGCAGCCGATCTCCCGCTTGTTCATCCTACCCCATCGGCCGCGAAGCGTCGTCCCGCCCCGGAGGTTTCATAAAACGAAAATATCTCTTCCAAAACCTCTCTTACCTAATGGAGGAAGTCATGCGACAGCCTCTCATCGACGACTATGTTCGTCTGATAACCGACATCCCCGAACTCGCCCTTTCCAAAGGTGAAGTCGGCGTTGTCCGCAGCACGTGGTTTGCCCCATCGATCGTCTACGAAGTCGAGTTTCACCAGATCGGCCATGACTACCAGACCCGCTGCCTGCTCGGCGCTGAACAAGTTATGGTAGAAGATGGCCCGCTCCTCACAACGGCGAATGCCCTCATCACCAGCGATTATGTTGCGGCGCACTAACGCCAACCGTTCCCATTCAGCGGCGTCCCAAGGTCGCTCCATCTTCCTTCCACTCGAGCTATTCCCCTCTACACTATAGGAATGCTCGACCAAGTCCTTGCCACGATCGACCAGCGGCGTGAAGCTTCTCTTTCGCAGCTCAAAGAATTCCTCTCCATCCCGAGCGTCAGTACCAAGCCCGATCACAAAGACGACATGCTCCGCTGCGCGACGTGGCTGGCGGACCAACTCCGCTTTGCCGCGTTTGAAGTCAAAGTCGAACCGACCGCCGGCCATCCTGTCGTCCTGGCTAAAAACCGCCATCAGCCGGGTCGGCCCACCGTCCTCATCTATGGCCATTATGATGTTCAGCCGGCCGAACCTCTGAACCTGTGGAAAAGTCCTCCTTTTGTGCCCACGATTCGCCCGACAGAAGCCGGAAATGATGCGATCTTTGCGCGGCGCTGTGGATGACAAAGGCCAGGTCTGGGCCCACATTGAAGCCCTCTCCGCCTGGCAAGCGCATGGCGGACTCCCCGTCAATGTCACGCTCCTCATTGAAGGCGAAGAAGAAATCGGCTCCGACCATCTCGAAGCGTTTGTTCGCGATCATCAGGATGATCTCAAAGCCGACATCGCCGTCATCAGCGATACCAATCAATTCGCCCGCGGCCTTCCCGCCATCACGTACGGCTTGCGCGGTCTCTGTTATGCGGAGGTCTTCATCACCGGCCCGGATCACGACCTTCACTCCGGGCTCTATGGCGGGGCGGTTCCCAATCCGGCCAACATCCTTTGCGATTTCATCGCCTCCCTCCACGATATCGACGGCAAAGTCACGCTGCCCGGCTTTTACAGCGATGTCGTTCCATTGACCGCCGCCGAGCGCGAGGCGTGGCGTAAGCTGCCGTTCAATGAATCTGATTTCGCCAAAAGCGTCGGCATCTCAAAAGGCTCTGGTGAAGTTGGTTATTCTTCCCTCGAACGCAAATGGGCCAGGCCAACCTGCGATGTGAATGGCATCACTACCGGCTATCAAGGCCCGGCGCAAAAACAGTCATCCCCTCGACAGCATCCGCCAAGATTTCCATGCGGCTGGTTCCCAATCAGGATCCTTCCAAAGTTCAGGCCGCTTTCAGCCAGGCGCTTCGAACCCGCCTCCCCAGCAATGTGAAACACGAAATCCATTGGCATGGCGCCAGTGCCCCGGTCCTGGTCCCCATTGACAGCCCGGCCACCAAGCTTGCGATCGAATCGCTGGCGATTGGATTTGGCCAACAACCGACCTACATGCGCGAAGGCGGCAGTATCCCCGTCGTGGGGCTGCTTAAATCGGTTCTTGGATTGGATACGTTGCTGATCGGATTTGGCCTGCCGGATGATCGCGTTCATTCCCCCAACGAAAAGTTTGATCTCGATGCGTTGCATGCCGGAACGCGCACGGCCGCCGCGCTGTATGCCAGGCTGGCCCAACTGAAATAAAACTCCGCCCCCACTTTGCTGGTGGCAATCCATCTGCTGCCGCGCCGGTCGCATTTTCCATGTAGCAGGATTAGTTCCCGGCGGCTGCCAATCGATCCAGCGCCTTCGCAAACTCCGCTTGTGAAGCCAGCACCATGTCGACGGCCTCCACACACCACCGGATGGACTGCTGATCTGGATTTGCCTCAAGGGGCGCGATCGACGGACTGTTGAGCCGATCGATCATTCCCGCCAGCTTTGCGCGGTATGTTTGCGTAAACCGCTGGACCAGATTTACCTCATCCCGAATTGCCTGCCTTGTTTCAGATAACATGTCCATTCCTCCAGAGAGAAGTCCACACTACGTCTTCCCATATTGGATATCGGACGTTTGCCGTCACTAACCTTAATGTTCTGGTGTGCCCCGTTTTAGAAACAGCTCAATTTTTCTGGTGTTTTTCGCGCGTTCCCGCGATTCCCAACGCTATAGCCGCCGCTGCTGCAAAGAGATATATCGCCGGCCGCCATGTCGATATTCCATGCTGCAGAGCCTGGTAAGCCTCTCCACTGAGGACCGCAGCAACGACGAAAAATGACAACGAAAATCGCGCCAACCATCGGTTCATTTGAATGCCTTAAGCGCCCGGGTGAATCCATCCACCGTTTCCTGGTGGCATTTTAGGCATGAGCAGTGACTGGCAGGAGTGGCACGCCGCTCGGTTGCAGTTGCAATGCGACCAGAGTGAGGTCGTCGGCCAAATCGTGACCGCCGCGGAACGTATCGACGGCATTGATGACGCGATGCAGAATCGCCTGAGCCGTTTCATATTTGCCGTAAAGACTCAACTGAAGTTTTTCCGTGCTGAATCGGCAGCCTCCGGCAGCGACGCATTCGACAACTCCATCCGTATAAAGCAACAAACTTGCGCACGGCGGTAAATGATAACTCTCGGTTTTGTACGTTGTATGCCGTTCCACGCCCAGCACAAGCTGCGGTTCGATATCGAGCGGTTGGAAGGATTCGCCGTCCGCAATCAATGGCGCCGGATGTCCGGCGGTGGCGATCTCCAATGAGTGCGCTGTGAGATCAACCACCATGATCAGCATCGTCACGAATTGTCCGTTAAAAACCTGTACGCAAAGCTGGCGATTTACTTCGGCCAGGCATTGTCCCGGATCACCCAGCCGGGCCATGGTGTTGCGAACCAGAAGCTGCGTTGTGGCCATCAAAAACGCGGCGGCCATTCCATGCCCCGTGACGTCGCCGATCGTTACCACCAACCGCCCGTCGGGGAGATCAAACCAGTTGTAAAAGTCGCCGCTAATGTGGCTCGCGGGACTGTTGACGGCGGCGATGTCGATCAGCTTCGAGGCCGGGCTGCTTTCCGGCAACCACGCAAGCTGAATCTCACGCGCCTGCGTAAGCTCGCGGGTCAGCATGTCATGGCGCAGGCGCTCGCTTCGCAGCCGGCTGCGGATCATCTGCACGGCGGTCGAAACAAGAATGCCCGTGATCGAAACAACAACGAAAATACCCCACAGAAACGCGCGGTGAAACAGTTTCTGAACGACGCCATCGGCTTGCGCCATCGAGGTGGCGATGAAAAGCTCCCAGGTTTTTCCGCCGATGCTGATCGGTTCGGCACAGACGATCGAGGGAACAAAATTAGCCGTCCCGATATGGAATGCTTTGGGGACAAACTCCGTTCCCGCGCGGCCATGCTGGATATAATCGGTCGCGAGGTCGCGGATCGACGGGTCGGAAATATCTCCCATATTTGCCCCCACAAGCTGCGGGCGCGAAGCAGCCATCGCCGTGAGCCGCTCATCGATGAGCCACGCGCCGGTGTCAGGATCGTCGTTGAGGGTCTTCAGAAAGCGGGCCTGGATTTCGCGGATGGGGACAGCCGCGATGATCATGCGGAAGGTGTCTCGCGTCTGCACGAAGCGACCGCGACCGGCGCGGTTTGGATCGTCAGGACGTGCCTGCCCGGCAGGAGGTGCGCCGCCACCGCCAGGCGGACGGGTCTCGGGCACGGCGATGTGCGGAAAGGGAATGCAGATCAGGTTGTACCCTTCACCGCCGAACAACTGGAATTCGCTGATAGCCGGTTTTTCCACGGCCTCAAGCCAGTCGCGCGACTGCACAACGATCTGGGCGGCCGAAAGCGACGGCGTGTCGGTGCCGATGATCCGGATCGTCGGATCCTGGCGGCTGAGCATATCGCGGTCGATGCCGAATAAGAGCGAAATGCGCCCTTCAAGCTGCTTCCAGAGAATCGGGCCCAACAGCGAGCCGCGGGCCACGCTGGCGACGGTGCGCGTGGGAACCGGCGCTTCGGGGACCGATGCCTTTTCACCAGGCGCGTCGTCATTCTCTGCGCGGCGAAGCAGGTCCAGATTATTCAGAATCGATTGATAATAACTTTCAATTCCCCGGGCCGTCTGGCTCGCCAGCAGCGATTGTCGCGAAGTGGCCTGCTCGATCACCTGCTCCCGGGTGCTGCTGTAAATCTCACGAGCCGCGGACGCCACCAGCGCTAAAACCGCAACCAAAAGCAACAGATGGATCAGCAGCACCCGGCGGGCATAGCGTTTTGCGTTTTCATCCATGATTTCAATCCGCTCCCGCAATGAACCTGTGGCGGCGCAGCACAACGATAGGCAATGGTATCGTGGCGGGCATCCGAATTGTACGAGGAAAGGGCGAATCGATGAAAATGCACCGCTAAGACATCAACGCTGCCAAGGTCGCAGGAGAAGAAAGGAAGAGAAATCCGAATGACGAAACCCCAAACCCGAATCAAATTATTCTGCTGAAAACTTCTAACGTAACATGGGCCTCCGGCCTGTGTGCGACGCGTAAAAATGACAGGAATTGCTGCTCCCTGGACCTCACTCCCGCCTGAATGGGTTTTCTTTTCCTGCCCTGGCGGTCTTTGCGTCTGGGCGGCGCATTTTTATTTAACCGTCGCAACCGCAAACGCCCGAGCCTGCGTCAGCGCATCCTGAAGCTTTGTCGGGTCTTTGCCGCCAGCCTGGGCCATTTGCGCACGACCGCCGCCACCACCGCCGGCAACTTTGGCGGTTTCGCGGATCCAGTCACCGGCTTTGAGGCCGGCGGAAATCAGGTCATCGCTGACGGCGGCGATGAACGTCACCTTCTCGCCGTTGGTGGCAGCGAGGAGAACGCCGAGGCTTGGGGATTTTTTCTTCAGCGAATCGATTGCGGATCGAAGCTGATCGTCGCTCGCGCCGGCGATCTCGCCGACGACCAGCTTGCCGGGACCGAGCGCAGGGCGCTCGCCAGCAATTGCGCTGCGACAGCGACGGCGTCCACACCGCTCGCGCTCGCCTGCGACTTTGTCGATTTCTCATACGCTTTATATCGCGACTGCAGCTCCGACACCGCGGCCTGCGCGCGGCGCTCGCGCGCAGCGGGAGATTGCCGGCGCTGAGCGCTTCGTTCAGCGAGGCGATCAACGGTGGCAGATCCGCATCCGATGCGGCCCTGGCCTTCGCGATGGATGCGTCCATCGTTGCCGCGGCTTCCGTCGCGCTGGACGCGGCGGGGCCGGTCAACGCGACGATTCGGCGGATGCCTTTGCTGACTGATTCTTCGGCAGCGATGGTGAACGCGCGAGCCTGCTCGCTGTTGCTCAGGTGCGTGCCGCCGCAGAACTCGATCGAATATTGCCGCCACTTCTCGTGCGCGGGGTCGGCAAGCAGTTCTTTCACCGGCGCGCCAATCGAGACGACGCGCACCATCGGCGGGTATTTCTCGCCGAAGACGGCGCGCAGGCCGTTGATCTTCAACGCCTGCTCTTGCGGAGCCGTTTCCGCATAGACCTTGTGGCGTTTTTCGATCTCGTTGTTCACCAGGGTTTCGACGCGCGCCAGCTCGTCGTCACTGAGCGACTTGCCGTGGCTGAAGTCGAAGCGAAGCTTTTCCGGATCGACCAGCGACCCTTTTTGCTGCACGCCTTCGCCGAGCACTTCGCGCAGCGCCCAGTTGGCCAGGTGCGTGGTGGTGTGGTTCTGCTCCGTGCGCTGGCGCGACGGCGCGACGACGGCGGTGACGGAATCGCCTACGCGGATGCGCCCTTCAGTCAGCCGGCCGATGTGTAATACGAATCCGCCGGCGGTTTTGGTTGTTTCTACTTCGAATGTCATACTTGGGAACAGCAACTGCCCGCTGTCACCGACCTGGCCGCCCATCTCGGCGTAAAAGTTCGTGCGGTCGAGAATGATCGCGAGCTCTTCATCTTCGACAGCATTCGCCGGCGAGAGGCCGAGGTCATCGCCGTTCCAGATTGCCATCACCTTCACGGTGATTGGCTCATGCGAGAACTTCGGCTGATCGTCCGTCGGCGTCACACCGCTCTGCGCCAGTTGCGAGAATGCGTTCGGAGGCAGGTCGGTCAGCCGCGTGTCCTGCTCCTTGCCACCGGCGCAGGCGCGCTCTTTAGCTTCCTCCATCAGCTTTTCGTAACCGGCGATGTCGACGGTCATGCCGCGCTCTTCGGCCATGATGCGCGTGAGGTCGATGGGGAAGCCGTAAGTGTCGTGGAGTTTGAAAGCGTCGGCCGCGCTGATAGCTGGTGGAGGATCAACGCGATATTGACTTTGCGACTCCGCATCAAAGGGCAATTTCAGAAGCGGAAGAATGTCTTCATCTACTTGGGCTGTTTTGAATTTGGTGCCGGGCTTGTCGAGTTGCCGCTGAATAGCATGAATTGCAGCAACGTTGAAAAGTTCAAGACCTCGATCGAGAGTTTTGCCGAAGCCGACCTCCTCATCGTGGATGATGTCAATCACATGCTGCGGGTTCTTCTTTAGCTCGGGGAACGCGCCACTCATCGACTCAACGATCACCGGCACGAGCTTGTGCATGAACGGCTCGCGCTGGTTCAGTTGTTGCCGGCCGAAGCGCACCGCCCTTCTTAAGATTCTTCGCAGCACGTATCCGCGGCCTTCGTTGCTGGGGACTCCGCCGTCGGTAAGGGCGAAGGTGAGGCAGCGGGCATGATCAGCGATCACGCGCAGCGCAATGTCGTGCCGCAATTGCTCATCCGCGGCTTCCGCTTGCGGGTCTGCGGTGTTGCTCTTCGGAAACTTTCCGGTGTACGAGATGCTGCTCAGCTCGCGCATCTTGTCGAACAGCGGCGTCCACAGGTCGATCGCAAAATTATCTTCCTTGCCTTGCAGCACTTGGCAGATGCGTTCCAAACCCATGCCAGTGTCGACATGCTGCGCCGGCAGGGTGGTGAGCTTGCCGCTGGCGTCGCGGTTGTATTGGATGAAGACGTTGTTCCATATCTCCATCACGCGCGGGTCTTCGCCGTTGACCTGTGGGCCGCCGGTTTTGTCGGGCGTGCGGTCGTAATAGATTTCCGTGCATGGGCCGCAGGGGCCGGTGTCGCCCATCATCCAGAAATTGTCTTTGCCGAAGTAATGGATGTGGTCGTCCGGCATGGCGGCGACTTGTTTCCAGATGTCGGCGGCTTCAGTGTCGCGCGGGATTCCGTTCTTCTCATCGCCTTCGTAGCAACTAACGTGGATGCGCGTAGGATCGAGCTTCCAGACCTTCGTCAGCAGTTCCCATGACATTTCGATCGCGCCGCGTTTGAAGTAATCGCCGAAGGACCAGTTGCCGAGCATTTCAAAAAATGTGTGATGGCGGCGCGAGCGGCCGACATCGTCCAGATCGTTGTGCTTTCCTCCGGCGCGGATGCACTTTTGGGTGTTGACGGCGCGGGTATACGCGCGTTTTTCCTGCCCGAGGAAGATCGGCTTGAACTGGTTCATCCCCGCGTTGGTGAACAGCAGCGTTGGGTCATCGTGCGGCACCACGGGCGAGCTTGGCACGAACGTATGGCCGTGCTTCTGCACGAAAAAGTCGATGAACTGCTGGCGAATCTGCTGTGAGGTCATGGTCACCGGTTCGGGTAAAAGGCCGGTGATTATTTCCGAAGGAAGGCGGGGGGGCAAGCGAGCGCGATCGGCGGTCACCGCGATTCAAGGTTGCTTTGCCTCGACCGATCAGTGCAGGAGAAAAACCTAACGCGGCACAGGTGTTTTGGTCAGGGCTTCTTCAATGATCTGCTCCGTGCGCTGACCGCCGTATTTGGCCTTGGTGTCAAGCACAATGCGGTGAGCCAGCACGGCTGGGGCGAGGGCGCGGACATCGTCAGGTGTGACAAATGATCGGGCGGCCAGAAGCGCGTGGGCCTGGGCGGTGCGGTAGAGCGTGAGCGAGCCGCGCGGCGAGATGCCGAGACGCAGGCGCGGATCGCCGCGGGTGAACGCGACGAGTCGGACAATGTAGTCGGCAACGGTGGGGTCAACCTTGATCTGCTTCACCTGCTCCTGCATCGCGATGACCTGATCGCAGGTGACCACAGGTTTGAGGTCTTCAAACGGATGATGATCCTGCTGGCTGAAAAGCACCTGAATTTCACTGGCCAGATCCGGATAGCCCAGCGAAATGCGGACCGCAAAGCGATCGAGCTGCGCTTCAGGAAGCGGGTATGTGCCGTGGTATTCGGAGGGGTTCTGCGTGGCGACGACAAAGAATGGCCGCGCGAGATCGCGGCGTTTGCCGTCAACCGTCACCTGGCTTTCGCTCATGACTTCAAGCAATGCCGATTGCGTCCGCGGGCTGGTGCGGTTGATCTCATCGGCCAGCAATACATTG
Source organism: uncultured Phycisphaerales bacterium (assembly GCA_963704405.1). Taxonomy (GTDB): domain Bacteria; phylum Planctomycetota; class Phycisphaerae; order Tepidisphaerales; family Tepidisphaeraceae; genus MFD01213-c1. Next base: position 4,110,228 of record OY969903.1, on the reverse strand, counting down.
GTGAAAACCGGCCCTTCCCGAAATTCAAATGATCCATCCTGCGGCTTGTAAAAGCTGCTCCCCGTAATATCCGCCGGAAGAAGATCGGGTGTGAACTGCACGCGCCGGAATGTTCCATTGATCGAGCGGGCAAGTGATTTGGCGAGCGTGGTCTTGCCCGTGCCGGGAACGTCTTCCAGCAACGCATGGCCACCGGCCAGAAGCGAAATAAGCAGCAGCCGAATGCTGTCCGGTTTCCCCCGGATGACGCTGGAGAGATTGGATTCGAGCTGGCGGATGATCGTCGCGAAGTCGGTGTCATTCTTGCTGTCCATGATGGGCTCCCGTTGTTCTATAGCGAATCCAATAGTTGCTTCACGCGCGACGCGGTATCTCCGTTGCAGCCGCCAAATCGGGCCTCGTCGTAGAGATTGATGAATCGATCGCATTGGACCAGATCGATCGGCCGGGCCGGCGATGCGGGCAGAGAACCAAGATGTTCCCGCCAGGTGCGATCGGGCGGGCAGGGAATATTCTGCGTGCGCAGCCGCGTTTCGAATTGTTCTGAAATGGCGATGAGCCGCGGATCAATCTGACTGTAGGCGGCGGCCGGCATGGCGCGTTTGCGGCGGCGGATCCACACCTGCTGGATAAACCAGAACAGCAATGTCATGACGCAGCCGACCGAGGAAACAACCATGATTGCCTGCCGCGATTGTGCCAGCCAATCACGAACATTGCCGGGGAAATCGGTGATGCGTTCCCACCACCGCTGCCAGCGGGGTGGATCGGGGAAAAGCCGGGTCGGCAGGCCGCTGTCGGGGGTTGGGTCAACGGCGGTCCAGCCTGCGCCATCAATCCAGCATTCGGCCCAGGCATGAGCATCCCGCTGCCGCACCACCATTTGGCGGTTGCCATATGATTCATGGCCGAGAAAGCCCGAGACATATCGCGAAGGAATGCCAACCGCGCGAGCCATGACCACCATCGCAGACGCAAAGTATTGGCAATGAGCATCGCGATCGTTGAGGATAAAATCATTCAGCGGCTCCCCCTGCGGCTGGTAATTGAGACTGTAGTGGTGATGGATACGCAGATAGTGCTGAAGCCGATTGATTTGCTCCAATGGCCTGGCATTGCCGGCGACAGTTCGGGCGAGGGCCCCCACCTTAGGGTCCAGCTCCATTGGCAGCGCCACCAGGCGGCGCGCTGTGCGGCGTCAATTGTTTTCGATATCGGGCCCTGGTAATTCGCATGCGATGAAAATGTCACATCATACGGCGATGCGATGACCGAAGTCCGATCCTGCAGCGTGCCGGCGCTGTCCTGTTGCAGCAGAGAATCGGTTGCAATGTCGGCGGCTTCCAGCGGCACCGGCAGCAGTCCGAGGGTGTCGATCTCCGGAGTAAAATGCAGTTGATCGGCGGGATCAGGAACGTTGGCATGCGATACGTCGATGGTTTGAAATGTTCGTTCGGCGAACGTCGGATGCCATTCTCGATTAAGCAACGTGTCAAAAGCCATAACCCGCAGGTGCCGCTCGGCGACGGGCCCGTCTATCTGCAGAACTCGCGTCGTCGATGGCTGGGGGTTGAATACGCCGGTGAGTTCGGGGCTGGTGGAAAAGCCAATCTGGGTCTGAGTGTCGTTCCGCCGATGGAAGTTCTGAATGGCCCAGTTCGTGAGCTTATTTTCATAGCGGGTGACGATGTAGACGCTGGTGAAACCGATGAGTAACGCAAGCAGCAGGACGAATCCTCGCATCGCAAAGAGGCCCGGTCGATATGTTTGCGGCCTGTCTTTGCGTGAATCGCCGGCGGCCGGTTGTCCCATCCGCGAAAAGCTTCGCAGAGACAGCATGAGCAGGGTGGCGTAGAATGGGGCGGTTGCTTCGATATGCGCGCGGTCGTACGTATTGGCCGCCGCCGCCATGATCAGGGCGCTGAGCAGCACAACCACGCCGCGCCATTCGCGAGCGCGGACAATTGCCAAATGCCCCGGATGCCATGCCCGCAGCGTGAGTTCCGCTGCGAAGATGTAACCAAACAGATTCGTATAGTGCGGTTCAAAATACCAGAAGTTGTAATCCCGCCTGGTCGGCAATCCGACGGCGGAGATGATGAGCAAAATCACCGCGCTGCGCAACCCCCAGATCAGCACACCGCTCGATGGCAGCCGCCAGGTTGTGAAATGGGCCACGACCAGCAAGACCGCAAAAATCGGAAGAACCAATGACGGCCCGGCTGTAATAAATAATGCAACAAATGCGGCAAGCGCGGCTCCCGTCAGCGCCGCGGGCAAACGGTTCGCCTCGGGCGATGCCATGTGATCTCCCGCGGTGGAATCGAAATGGACAGACGCCTTGCTCACAATTCGCTCAGTCCTATTTGGTAGTCGGCCTTGGAAATCATTGGAACCTCACCAAGAAACGCCGCATCCGCGGCCGGATCAATCGTGCAGGGTCCATCGCGGCAGATAATCACCTTCACGGCGACACCCTGGCTCTGCAGATGAAGCGCGAATTTACGGCGCACCTCGTTCCAATCCAGGAACACGCAAATCACTGTGGATAGTCGCGAGATAAGTTCCCCAATCTGCGGCTCAATCAGATCGAACGGCTCCTGCGGGTTCTCATCCACGCACGCCAGAATGTCGAGAATCTGATCGAGATACGCGAGGCTGCGCCCGGCGGTCAGGTGATACAGGTTCGGCCCTGCTGCGAAGATGTCGACGAGGTAATCCTGGCGCGCCATGAAATCACTGACCGCCGCCGCGATCGATACCGCGCGCTCAAATGAATCTCGCCGATCCCGGGCAACGCGGGCCGGCAGCTTGGCCGGGACATGCGTATCCAGAATGACGGCTGCCCGGAGCATGTATTCCTCCACCCATTCGCGGACGATCAGCCGGCTGGAACGAGCGGTGGCCCGCCAGTCGATGTCGCGCACGTTATCGCCGTCGCGATATTCACGGTTGCCCAGATATTCAAACGATTCGCCCAGTTGCGATACCAGCGCCATTCCGCCGGGCTGATAGCGGCGGCCGGTCGGCAGATCGAGCCGCGTGAGCGGATTGAATTTTGGATACACGATGATCTGGCACTGCTGCCAGAATGTTTGGCGGGCGCGCAGAATGCCAAAGGGAAATTCTGTTTCGACGCGGAAACCGCGGAACATGTAATTGCCGCGCCGGTTGCACCGCAAGGCGACGCGGGCGCGCAAGTGCTGGCCGCGCTGGAGATCAGGCAACAGAAGCCCTTCCTCGGGGATGGCATCGATATCGGGTGGAAGACGGTGCGGAAGCACAACCAGATCAGCCCCGCGAAGCCGGCCGCGCTGCTCGATATCGAGGTCGACTTGAATCGTTTCCCCCGCACAGACGCGCGAGGGGTGAAGGGCGGCCAGCCTTACGCGGGGCCGGTACAGAAGCATCGCAATCGCGGCGATGAACCAGAGCGACGTCATGTACGCCGCCAGCATAAACCCCTGCAATTGAAGAGAAGCTCCCCCATAGAAAACAAAAACCGCGGTCGCAATGCCAAACCATCGCCCGGCCGGCGTAAAGCGTTGGACGTAAATGCGCCAGAGAAAGCGCGAGATTCCGCCGGTGAAGACGGGGTAATCCGAAGGATCTTTACTGGGCGCCAGCGGTGGCAGCCTCAGCTTGCTTTGCATCACCATGCATTATCACGCGCGTCCAGTGAGTAAGTAGCATCGGGCTTTTAAGTTTGTTGCGCAAAAATTCCAGAGACGTCTACCGCCCATCATCGTACTATTCCTGTACGAAGTATTTGGTTCGCCTTCTTTCATGGAAGACTGCCCATGCCCGCCGGCGTATCGCTTGAAATCCTGGAGCAGAAGGAGCGATTGAAATCGCTCAAAGAAACGCTGCATCAATACAGCGTTCCCGCGGCGGAAGCGTTGATCGAGCGCAAAGATGAAAACGCCGTTCAATGCTTCGCGTGCGGGCATCGGTGCATTGTGAAACCAGGCCGCGACGGGGTGTGCCGGGTGCGGTTTAATGAAAATGGCACACTGCTGGTGCCGCATGGCTATGTCGGAGCGCTGGCCTGTGATCCGATTGAGAAAAAGCCCTTCTTCCACGTGCTCCCCGGCAGCGATGCCCTGACCTTTGGTATGCTCGGCTGCGATTATCACTGCGGCTACTGCCAGAATTGGGTCACCAGCCAGATGCTCCGCGATCCGGATGCGGCGGCTCCGCCAAAGATGACGACACCGAAGGAACTCGTTGACATCGCCGTTCGGAATCGCGCCCCGGTGGTTGCGTCGAGCTACAACGAACCCTTAATCACAAGTGAATGGGCAGTGGATGTATTCAAGGAAGCAAGCTCGCGAGGGTTGAGGTGCGCATACATCAGTAATGGAAATGGGACGCCGCAGGTATTGGATTACATTCGGCCGTATGTTGATGCCTACAAAGTCGACCTCAAGACATTCAGCGATCGCAACTACCGCCAACTTGGCGGTGTAATGGAAAACGTCACGAACACGATCAAGATGCTCAAAGAGCGCGGCTACTGGGTCGAGATTGTCACGCTCATCGTCCCGGGCTTTAGCGACAATCCCGACGACCTGAAGCGAATGGCCGAGTTCCTCGCCGGGATCGATCCGCTGATGCCGTGGCACATGACCGCGTTTCATCCCGATTACAAAATGATGGAAGGATACCGCAGCACCACCGCAGACGATCTGATGCGCATTGTAGAGTTTGGGCGGCAGGCGGGGCTGCAATATCTGTATCCGGGCAACTTGCCGGCCCAGGTCGGCGATTGGGAAAACACGCGATGTCATCACTGCCGCACGACAGTCATTCGCCGGCAGGGATTCCGGGTCACGGAAAATCGAGTCAGTGCAAATGGAACTTGTCCATCCTGCCATAAACCAATTCCCGGCATCTGGGGAAAATCGAGCGGACATAATGATGGGCGCGTGCGGGTCATGCTGTAAGGCCGGCTGGCAGGAAAGCCGGGAGCCCTTTCCAGGCTTGGCGCAGCAAGTCTCAAAGTTGTCACATTTTCTCCATCTCTTTAAGATGCCGGGATTAGCGCGAGGAGACATCTATGTTGCGACGTTGGCTTGTGAGTGGTGTGATGGTCGGAATGCTGGCGTCGGGTCTGCTTGCCAAGCCTGGAATTGTGCACACTAAAGACGGCGCCAGCTTTCAGGGTGACATCACTGAAGACGCCAAATACGTCAAGATCGTGATCGGCAAGATCCAAACTCAGGTCGACAAGCGCAACGTAGCGAAGATCGAATACACGGCCAGCCTTGAAGATCAGTTGGCGGAGCGCGAAAAGAAACTAGCCCCCAATGATGTGAAGGGGCGCATCGAACTGGGGAAATGGGCGAGCGAAAATCAGCGGCCTGATCTGGCGGTGCTGGTGTTGCAGGATGCGACCAAGATCGACCCGGCGAATCGCGACGCCGCGCTGGCGCTGGATACGGCTCAGAGCCAGGTTGAACTGGATGCGCGGCAGAGCTCGCGTAAGACTGTTCCCAATGACGATAAAGCCGCAAATGCTGCAGGGCCGGGACCTGCCCCCGCGACAAGCCAGCCGTCTGATTTGACAGCGGCGGGAAACACTGAAAAAACTGATACCGGCAAAGATTCAAAGCTTGAACATCGCCTGCTGACCAATGACGAGATCAACACGATTCGTCAGAAGGAAATGTCTCCAGGAGACACGAAACTGCGCGTGCTGCTTGAGAAGGATGTGGTTCGCCGATATCTCGCCGCCGGCGATCGCGATGCCGTGCAATTCCGTCAACTCTCCCCCCAGGAACAGGCTGTGGAGATTCTCGCGCAAGGTGATCCGAAGCTGGCTAACGATGTGCGAATCATCACAGATCCCCAGCCGATCGTGGAATTCAAGCAAAAGGTTTATCCGGTGATCGCGCAGGGGTGTGCATCATCAGGCTGCCACGGCGGTGTGCATGCAGGGAACTTCGCGCTATACCCCGGCGAGTCGCCTAACGCGCTGTACACCAACTTCTATATCCTCCAAAAGTACGCAAAATCGATCAATAAGACCGAATATGTGATGCTCGATCGGACGCTTCCCGATCGCTCGCTGTACCTGGCATATGCGGTGCCGGCGGATATCGCGGAGGTTTCGCATCCAAAGGTGCAGAATTTTCGTCCGCGTTTTCGCAGTCGATCTGAACCGGCGTACAAGGAAGTGCTGGACTGGCTGACCAACGGTCTAAAGCCGATTCCGCCCGATTATGGGATCAAGGTCGCCCCCGCGCTTCCATCCACGCAGCCGTCGGATGCGGGCGAACTGGAAAAGTAACGTTTGGTTTTGCCAATCATGCCATCGTTGTATCTGCTAGCAGGAGTTGTTGCTCTCACGCTCATGGCGGCAGGGGTGGAACTCTTCCGCCGATCGCGGGTGCATTCGTCACTTCAGGAACTGGCGACCATCCGGCGAATGCACTTCAGCCCATACGATCCATTGCGGTTGACGGCCCGTGTCGCCGCCAATCTTCCCATCCCGGGCGCGGCTTACGTTCGTGTCATCGACTTAATGTACGGCACGGATGGTAGCGTCCATCGATATGTCTTTACCGCCGAATACACTGTGGGCGTTGTACGATCCAAAAAACGCGTTCGGCGGGCGGCAACATTCACCGAGCCTCGGGACCGCTCTGCCGCGATGCCCACGTCGCCCATTCGGTTGGCGTCGGCAGACCTGACGTTACTCGAACAATACGAATCTCTGTTGGGGTAAGCGGCGGGTAACCTCAGTTGTCATCCTGAGATGCCCCGAAAGATCTCCCCGTTTTGCCGTAGTGATGGTGAGATTCTTTGGACGATCTCCAGATGACCATCGGGCGAGAAAATAATAAGGCCACGGCGATTGTCCGCCGTGGCCATTCTTTAATGATAAAAGAATTAGATCAATCTCATGCCGCCGCCGGACCCGCTGAATAATACCGCGCGATTGCCCGCTGAATCTGGTGCGGCTCGGCAACCACAAATCGCAATTCCTTCGAGGTAATCAATGTCAGCTCGGCCCCGATGCGATCCGTATTGGAATCTGGAACCGCTACAACGAGCAACTGGCCCAGACACCGAATCGGAATGACATTAAGACGACTGGCCACATCCGGATGAATCATCGCGGCGGCTTGTGCGTCGATCCCCAGCACATCAAGGTCAACCCGCTGAACCTGCGTCAGCAATTGGTCGCACCATGCCTGCCAGATATGTTCCGGCTCACAAAGACCGAACGACAACGCAATTTCGCCAAAGCGACGATGAGTATTGCCGTTCTGCTCTTCCAGGATTTCCTCCACATCATGTCGGCTTAAATTAACGAGACGACTGAGTATTTCACCAAACTTGGTCTGACACATGCCCTCACTCCATCCTGGCACTTGTCACCGCATGATTTGCCTCGTCTGGCGACGTGATCAAATCTGCCCGGCGCTGACAGTGCGTTGACCTGAAGCTACGATGCAAACACATCGCAGGCAAAATAAAAAGTGAATTCACTACAGGGCTGTGTATGGTGGCCAATAATGTAGTAATTTAGGCGAAATATATGCGTATTGTCAGTTACAACATTCTTGACGGCGGTGAAGGCCGCGCCGATCCACTCGCCGAAGTAATCCAGGCGCAGCGGCCGGATGTTGTTGCACTGGTGGAAGCGGACGTGCCGGCCACCGTCGAGCGCATTGCGCGGCGGCTGTCGATGGACTTCGTTGTCGCGCCCGGACGCAAACATTCTTCGGCGCTTCTCAGTCGTTGGCCGATCATCGAAACGATCAATCATGCAGCGGTCAATCAGACCCTCACTCGATCATTCCTCGAAGCCACCGTGCAGGACCCGTCAGGAGCAGAATGGCCGATCGGTGTGCTGCATCTGCCGGCCGGCGCTTTAGAAGAGGACGAAGACGCACGCATTCGCGAAATCGCCGTATCGATCGATTTGCTGAAGCAGCATCGGCTGGCGCATCGGCGGCATCTGCTCTGCGGCGACTTCAATTCCAACGCGCCCTATCAGCACATCGATCCCTCACGCTGCAAAATCAAAACGCAGCAGGCCTTTGAAAAAAACGGCCGCAAAATTCCTCGGCGCGTCATCGAAGCGATGGTCGGAGCAGGTTATGTGGATACGTATCACATGCTGCATGATGAGGAACTGGAACTCATCGGATCGTTCGACACGCAGCACCCCGGCCAGCGCGTGGATTACATTTTCGGATGGGGTATTGCCGCTGCCGATGTGAAGGATGCCTGGGTGGAGCAGGATCGCCTGGCAAAATATGCGAGCGATCATTTTCCGGTTGGGGCGGAGATTCGATGAACGCCGCAGAACGCTACGCGATATTCAATCCCCCATCCATCAGCGTCAAAAATCCAGTGCTGAGCTAATTCAAACGGGCGATAATCCACCGATCATTCCCCCAGCGCAGCCAAACGCGACTTCGCATCCCCCATATCCGGATCCATTTCCAGCGCCTTCTGATACTCAGCCTTGGCAGCAATCTTCTGCCCCTTCGACTCCAGCACCGACGCAAGGTTGTAATGCACCTCAGCAGGCGGCAGCACCGACTGCAACTGCGCCGTCGCCTCGGCAATTCTGCCTTGCCGCGCCAGCATCAACCCATAGTTCACCCGGCACGGCTGGTTCAGGGGCTCCCTGGCGATGCCGCTCTTATAAGCCGCCTCCGCGTCGGCAGGCTGGTTTGCCAACTCATAGCAAAAACCAAGGTTGCTCAATCCGCCCGCCGAGCCGTTAGTCACCTTAATGTATTGCTTCCAGGTATTGATCGCCTCTGAATACTGCTGTTGGCTGGTGTAAATCAGCCCGAGATGAAATAAGCTCGGTGCATTAGCCGGGTCGATTTTCAGGGCTGCGTTAAACTGCTCAATCGCCACCGGAAATTCCCCCCGGCTCTCGGCGAGTTGGCCTGCAGCGAATCTTGTGTTGGCATTGATGGGGTTGTTCTGTGTTTCAAACTTGTTCTTTTCGGCGTTCATCTTGTCCAGGTCGCTTCGCGACATGCCGGACGTACCTTGATCCTGGGAGCATCCCGCCGCGATGGCGATCGTAAGTACAACCAAGGCTTTGCGCGTGAACATGACGGCTCCTAAAGCAGGATATTTGGATGCTCCGGGCATCTGCCGGGACGCACGAACCAATCATTATCGACCGGACTGCCCGCCGAACTTGCATGGGAACGATTGCCCCGAAATTGGGCAGGTTAAACTCTGTTGTATGCGGTCGTTCATCAACAGCCGTTGGCTGTGCGCTTTTGCGGAGAGGAACCCCATTGCAGGTGGGCATCCTTGTGGGAATTGTTCGATAAAAAATAGCGATTTGACGGCGGCGGGGCAGGTCAGTACATTCGCTCTGCAGTTCGGAGTTGTCCTCCGGTGGTTCTGAATTGAACTGGAACGAGGCGATTTTTGACTGCGACGGTCATCATTCCCGCCCGGTACGGGTCTACCCGGTTTCCTGCAAAGATTGTCGCTTCTGAGACTGGCAAGCCGCTTGTTCAGCATGTGGTCGAACAGGCTCGCAAGTGTGCGCGGGTTAAGGATGTGATCGTTGCCACAGACGATGAACGCATCGTGTTGGCCCTGCGGCCATTTGAAACACGCGTCGTCATGACCTCCGCCGATCATCAAAGCGGGACCGACCGGATCGCTGAAGTGGCCCGCGGACTAAGCTCTGATGTGATTGTGAACGTGCAGGGGGATGAGCCGGAGATCGAACCGGAGACGATCGACGCGCTGGTGGAGCGCTTGGAAAAACATAGTGAAAACGACATGGCGACGGCGGCAACGCCCTTCGCCGTCGGTGCGGATGTGGCTGATCCGAACCTGGTCAAGGTCGTCATGGATCTCCGTGGGCGGGCGATCTATTTTTCGCGGATGGCAATTCCGCATCCCAGGGATGGGGATTTTGCAGCCGGCGCGGCGTATTATTTACATCTGGGCATTTACGCCTACCGCCGCGATTTTTTGCTGAAATTTGCAGATTGGCCGGCAACACCGCTGGAAAAAACGGAGAAGCTGGAGCAATTGCGTGCGCTGGAGCACGGCCGGTCGATATATGTCTTGAAGGTCGATCGGGCCACCCATGGAATTGACACGCCGTCCCAATACGCGGCGTTTGTAAAAAGATGGCGATCGACTATCGCCGGCCAGTAAATCAAAAGTAAAGCAACCGGCGTCGGCAGGCGATGTTTCCCTGCCCATGGCATGCTGCGGTCTTCCCAATATGAGGATTCAATGAGCAACGAAGAACTTCTGGCAAAAATTGGGCAGACGACCGAAGAAACGGAGTTTTATACTCCCATGCCCTCCGGCTATCGCAAGGGGTATCACAAGTACGTGATCATTGTCGGCACCGTCATGAGCGGGCTCGGTAAGGGAATCTTTTCCAGTTCGATGGCCAAGCTGCTTCAGGACAAAGGGCTGAAGGTCGCCCCCATCAAGATGGAAGGGTATTGCAATATCGACAGCGGGACGCTCAATCCCTATCGCCACGGTGAAGTTTTCGTGCTCGACGATGGCATGGAAACGGATATGGACCTGGGAACTTATGAACGCCTGCTGGATCAGGACCTGTCCGCCGCCAATTTCACGACCAACGGCCAGATCATGTCCTCCGTCCTCAAGAAAGAACGCGAAGGCAGCTATCTCGGCCGCGATGTTCAATACATTCCGCACGTCACCGGTGAAGTGAAATTGAAGCTGCGGGAACTGGCCGCCAAGTCAAACGCCGATGTCATCTTTGTCGAAGTCGGCGGCACCGTCGGTGACCTGGAAAACACGGTCTATCTCGAAGCATGTCGCCAGCTTGCTTATGAAGAAGGTGAAAACGCCGTCACCTTCGTCGCGCTAACCTATGTGCTGGAACCGGGGGCGCTGGGGGAACAGAAATCAAAAGCGGCACAGCTCGGCATCAAGCGGCTGATGGAAGTGGGAATCATGCCGCACATCATCGCCTGCCGCGCCGGCAATCCGGTAAAGGAAAAGGTGCGCGAGAAAATCTCGATGTACACCAATGTGCCCATGAAGCGCGTCGTTACCATGCACGATGTCGAAAGCATCTACACCATCCCCGAAGCCCTGCGTGAAGCCGGTATCGATCGGGAAGTCCTGACCCTGCTCGATCTCCACGACCGCGTCAACCAGCGCCATGAAGACCAGGCGCGAATGAATTGGCGATGGTTTGTCGATCGCATCGGCAAGGCGAAAAAAGATGTCACGCTCGCCGTCACCGGAAAATACACGCTCGTCCGCGACGCCTACGCCAGTATCATCAAGGCCGGCGAACATTGCGGCGTGCATCTGGGCGTCAACGTCAACTTCAAATGGCTTGACACCACCGCGATCGATCCATCCACCGTCGTCAAACGCCTCGGCGACGTGGACGGCATCATTGTCCCCGGCGGATTCGGAGTGCGAGGCACCGAAGGCAAGATCGAATGCATCCGCTACGCCCGCGAAAACAAAATCCCCTATCTCGGCCTGTGCCTCGGTTTCCAGATGGCCGTCATCGAATATGCCCGGAATGTCTGCGGCATCCGCGACGCCCATAGCAGCGAGTTTGACAAGAACTGTAAAAATGCCGTGATCGATATCCTTCCCGAACAGAAAATGATTGAGGGCCTCGGCGGCAACATGCGGCTCGGTGGCAAAGATGTGGACCTGAAAGCCGGCACCCTCGCCAGCCGACTGTTTAACAATGCAACAAGCATTCGCCTGCGCTTCCGCCATCGCTACGAAGTGGACCCCAAGTACGTCGGCATCCTCGAAGAACATGGGATGGTCTTCAGCGGAAAGCATCCCACGCAGCCGATCATGCAGATTCTCGAATTGTCGCAGGATGTCCATCCCTATTTCATCGGCACGCAGGCACACCCCGAACTGACGAGCCGCCCCTTGCGTCCGCAACCCATGTTCATGGGTTTGGTCCAGGCCGCCGTCGAATACTCTCTCCGGCGAGAAAAGCGGGTGGGCGTCGGAGTATGAGTTTGTCGACGCGCAACGTCGACTTATGATGCCCCCATGAAATTCGCGTTCAGTTCAGCCGCTTTTCCACGATGGGATTTTCACACGCTTGCCGAAAAGGCGAAGGAACTCGGCTACGACGGCGTTGAGCTCTGCGCCCGGCGGATGAATCGCTCTCGACAGCCGCGAATATCTTCCTGACCGATCCCGCCAAAATCCGCCGCACCTTTGAAGATGCCGGAATCGCAATCTGCTGCATTGGAAGCTCCACCGCCTATTCGGCGGCGGGGGATTCAAACACCCAGCGCTCCACGGAAGTAAAGCGCCTGATCGACATCGCCGCCGCGATGGGTTCCCCCATTGTAAAAATTCCAGACACTCGGATCATGCCCGGCCAAAATCATGATTTGGTTGGCGCCGAACTCGCGCAGTGGCTGCTGCCTTTAGGCGACTATGCCTCTCGATCCCTCGCGGCCTCCCGGATTTTGCTCGTAATAGAAAATGCCTTTTCCTTCCGATCCGCCAGGGATATCTGGCGAATCCTCGACGCCGCCGGCCATCCGATGATCGCCGCCTGCTGGGACGTCTTTAATGCGGCCACCATCGGTGAAAAGCCATCAGTCAGCGTCCCCACGCTAAATATGCGAATCCAATATGCACAGGTGCGCGACGCAAAGTTCGGCGCCACTACAACCTGTTCCCCCTTGGGCAAAGGCGATGTGCAGGTAGAAAATTTCATCAAGCGCCTTCGTGGCGTAGGCTTCGAAGGTTACGTGACATTCAAATGCGAAACAGATCTGGCCGAAGCCGAAGGCCCCACCCTCGCACTCACCGCCGCGCTCGCCAAACTTCGCCACTGGAATCAGCGCCTGGAAATATCCGACTGGGAAGCCGCCGGCGAACTTAAGTAGCACCGGCGTGCATCGGTGGTTGAAACCTCCCCCGCCCAACAAAAAAACACCCGCTCATCGCGGGTGTCGGAAGTTTTTTGATGCAATCAGAATTTAGTGTGCTGGCACCTCGGTCATTCGTTTGACGCGTGTGGCCTTCAGTCCTTTGGGGCCGTCTTCCGCTTCGTACTCAACGGTTTCTCCGTCCTGCAGGGTTTTGAATCCTTGTCCTTCGATGACGGTGTGATGAACGAATACGTCCTTCGCTCCATCATCAGAAGAAATGAACCCAAATCCCTTTTGGTCATTGAACCACTTGACCTTACCAGTGGCCATGTCAGCCACTCCTTTCAAGACGTGTCGGGGGGAGAAAAAAATCCGCCCGAAAAAGACGCGGCACCTTCGATTCCGCCGGGCCCTCCCCGTCGGAATGCGTCCCCGTGCCAGGGAACGGAATTGTGAATAAAAGGATAACCGTCGGCTATTACGGATACAAAATAATTCCCGCCTCGTGTCAAGAGGGAAAAGTTGCCGCAGTTCGACAGGGTTATCCACAACTCACCTGGACGGCGGCAATTTGACTCAGAGGTTCCAAAATCGCGTTCCTACCCCTCGTGCAAAAATATAAATGGTGCAGCGTAAAATTTGTATGAGTCCATGTAAAACGCGATCCAAGCCTAGTTCCATCCGCTTTTTACATGTTAGCGGTATGTAAAGCTTGTAAGAGTAGTGAGGATATTCGGATTGATCCGTTGACCCCCTTGATACACCCAGATAACCGAAAATGACCGGCTTTTCGGAGCACGGCGAATTCATCCACAACTTATCCACAATGCGTCTCCTTGATTTTCATTGGCCGGTGGACAGACTTCGGCGGACGGAGCAAAGTCCCCCCGAGGAAACCTGAAGATGAACCTGTTGGAAACCACCAAATTGGTCAAGAGTTACAGCGGGCGCACGGTGGTCAATGAAGTCAGCTTTGTCCTCGGCCAGCACGAAATTGTCGGTCTTCTCGGCCGCAACGGCGCCGGCAAGACAACAACATTTCGCATGATCCTGGGAATGGTTGTGCCCGACAGCGGCGCTGTCGCATTTGATGCAACCGACATCACCCACCTCCCCATGTACAAACGCGCCCGGCTAGGCATCGGTTACCTGCCACAGGAACGCAGCGACTTTCGCCGGCTCACCGTCTGGCAAAACCTGATGGCGATCCTCGAAACCCTGAGCATCTCCCGCGCCGAGCGCAATCGCCGCGCCTCGCAACTCCTCGAACAATACGGCCTGACCAAAACCAAAAAACAGCGCGCCGAAACCCTCAGCGGCGGCGAGCGGCGCAAACTCGAGATCGCCCGCGCTCTCGTAACCCAGCCCAAGCTGATCCTGCTGGACGAACCCTTCAGTGGCGTGGACCCCGTCGCCGTCGAGGATTTGCAGCGCGAGATTGTCCGTCTGCGGGATGAATTCGGCAAAAGCGTTTTAATCACGGATCACAACGTCGCGCAGACGCTGAAAGTATGCGACCGCGCCCTGATCATTATCGATGGAGTTGTAAAGAAGGAAGGCACGCCTCGCGAGATCATCAACGATCCGGAAGTTCGAGCCGCCTACCTCGGCCACACGTTCCGCGGAGATGAGTTCGATGCAGCTTGAGAAGGAGAGTCAGACCGATGCACGAGAACGCCGGGAGATAAAACGGCCCATTGCGCGATTTCGCAAATGAAGAAAGTGCTTTTGTCTTCATCTGCGAAATCGGCGCAATCGGCGATCCAGTTTTTTATATTCAGCTTTCCTGAATCGTAATTTTCTTAATCGATGCCGGGTTCTTAGGCCGGTCATTCCGGTCTTTGGGCGCATTCACAATCTTATCGACCACTTCAATCCCGCTGGTGACTGCGCCAAACGCCGAATATTGGCCGTTCAGGTGGGGTGCTTCATCGTGCATGACGAAGAACTGTGAGCCCGCGGAATTCGGATCGCTACTGCGGGCGGCGGACAGCACGCCACGCGTATGCTTGCGGCTGTTAAATTCCGCCTTCACTTTATATCCCGGCCCGCCTGTCCCCGTGCCCGTCGGATCGCCGCCCTGAATCATGAATCCAGGAATAACACGGTGGAAAATCACACCCTCGTAAAAACCTTCCTTGGAAAGGAACACAAAGCTGTTGACGTGCTGCGGCGCATCCTTGGGATATAGTTCGGCGGTGATGGTTCCCTCGGTCGTTTCGATCGTCGCCGTGTACTTCTTTGCGGGATCGATCGTCATCGGAGGCGGAGAGGAATACTGCTTGGCCATGGGGCTCCTTTATTTAGTGGAAAAGGGGAAGGTTTCACGTTTTCTGTGATGTGTCAAGTAGATCGCGTAAGGGAATCAGATATCAGGGGGCCTTCACCGCAATCGCCTGTGCATGTGCTGGCGCCTCACACTTGAGGGACTGCAACCGCTGGAGGAACGTATTGGCTACCGCGGAAGCGCGCTCCGGCGGAATCAAGCCGACGCGGTGCGTCAGGCCAACATGAAACTTTTCGCCAAGCGTTGTCGTGGTAATAACCAGCGGCGTCATCGGACCGCTCGGAGATACCCGGATGTATTCGAGCAGGGGGGCTGGATGATATTGGGCGATCCAGGTCTTTGTCAGGTCGACGTTGGAAATCCCACCGGCAAGCGGAAGTTCCTTGCGATAGAAATGATACAACTCTTCCGGTTTGGAGAGCCGGCCAATCAACATCGCCGCCCCCATCCAGATCAGGCTGGACGGAGCCACCCCGGTGGATTTTTGCAGCTTCGTCTGATTGGAAACAATACGAAGCAGTCGATCGAAATCCTTAAGCTCTTCCTGATGACAGACAACATTGGTGAAGCCCAGGAACACGCCAAATGTGTTCGAAAGATCGGCAGGGCAGAAGGGGCGCAAATCCACGATCGATCCGACAGCCACATCACTGCGGCTTGGCCGGCGCTGCAACGGGACGTGCCGGGCACAGGCTTCGGCCAGAGCGGCGAGAAAGATGTCATTGATTTTGACGCCGTTGGCCTGGGCATAGGTTCGGAGATAGGTGATAAGCCCGTCCGGCGCGGGGAAGAGAGCGAATCGGGTTTGGTGGTCGGTGAGGACGTCGCTGGAGATTTTCTGGGCGCGTTGCAGGCGCGTGTGGCGTCGGATCATGCCAAGCGTGCTTTGGCTCACTTCCCACCCGCCGCGGTGGGGGCCAATGGTGCTCCAATAGCCGTCCGTTGGAAGCCTTAAAGGACGCGCGCTGGCCGCTGCCGGATCGTAGAGGCGGACAAACCATTCGTGGAGAAGGATGCGGATCGATGCGCTGTCAGCGAGCCAGTGCTGATAGATGACCCCCATATAAAAATGCTCGCCTTCAGCGATCATGAACGGCCTGAAGGGGGGCTCGCCGGGGTCGAGGAACGGGCGGTTAAGCTCCGCGGAAATGTGGTCGCACAACGTTGCCGCCGGGAAGGCGACGGTGCAGGCGTCGAGATGGCCGTTCAATGACTCGAATCGATATTGGTTCCCATCCACGCGCACCTGCCCCAGACCTGTCGCGACGATTGTTTCTCGCCAGCTTCCCTGGATGGCATTGGGATCTGGAATCACGGCGACCTTCATCGCCTGGGCCGCATTGTACGGATGGACGGCTTCCCACTTCCGCATCAGCTTCTGGAAAATATTGATCGGTGAACTGGCCATGGCGATCAGGAGGCTGAATTGGCAGCGGTGTATCCATGCACCGACCGCGGGAAAAACCTGCCGACGGTAGCGCGGTATCGATCGTACTGCGGCCCGTGGATGCTCGACAGATGCCGCTCTTCCCGGCGCGCTTCCCATTGAAGCAGCGCGAGATGAACCACCGCGATGAACATCATCAACACCGTCGGCACAGCCAATACCGTAGCGATCATCAGGATGCTGGAAAGCGCGTATATCGGATGCCGCACAAATGCGTAGGGGCCGGTAATGACCAGCGACGTTCTTTCTGAAGGATCGATTCCCATTCGCCAGGATTTTCCCATGCGCTTCCAGCAGATGCGGGTCGCAATAAAGGCCTGCGCGGCGATGAGCGCGGCGATCCATTGGAGCACTGGAACGGAATATAAGGGACGCATCACCACCGGCACACGGATGAGAAAGGCGGTCGCTATGGGATGGGCGATCCAAATCCAGACGACCGGTTGCCAGACCAGCCGAAGAATGCGGCCCAGTGGTTCTGTCGGAATCAGGTTGGCGGCGCGACCGGTCTTGCGTCGCATCTTGTATGCCATCTGCAGCACACGCACCCAGTAGGCGGCGACAATTGCACCGACCACCAGGGCAGGCAAGTCATGAAGCGGCAGGATGTTGAAATTCGCGAGATTTGCGACGATCACTGGGGGCACTCATCTCCCTGAATCCATACCATCAGCGCATCATACAAGCAGAGTCCGCCGGATGCGCCTGGGTGGTCTGGGGTATTTATTAGCGGTCAGCCCACGCGTGTGAAGATTTGGATCGACGGTGGGGAAATGAGCAGTAACTTCCCCGGATGAGGAGCAGTGACGTTGCAGATGCCGATATCGGCTGGCAGCCGTCACTTTTAACCTATAAATGGTCAAGAAAAGGATTGCACTTTCCCGGTATGCGGGCCATACTGTATTTTGCTATCGGTCAGAATACCTTGCGGCAGGATTGACCTTCAACACGAACTAAACTCGGTCGGCGGGCCTACCTTTATAACACACGGCCTGCTGTTCAGACTGAAGGAAGCGACGTCACTGCACTGGGAAGCTCTGGGGGTATACGACACCACGGGCATGCGCGGAGGAATCGATGCAGAAGCGACGAGTATCCGGATTGGACCGTCTCGCCTTTTCCCGTTTCACCTTATCCACAAATGACCGAGCAATTCATTTGATTCGGCATCGCCGCTGCCGTGCGCTTCTGGCAGCGGCCGTGAGCCTGAGCGTGGTGAACGCGGTCTGTGCGACCCCGACAGTCCAAACGCTGACCAATGGCACAGGCTCATATTACCTGGTCAACAACAACGCGATTCAGTTCCAGGTTTATAAAACGGGCAGTTCCGCAGGGAAAATCACATCGATCACTTTTGACGGCCAGCAGATGGTCGGGACCAAGGGGATCTATTCGGATCTCGAGGGATCGCCGAATATTTACCTGGGCTCCAATGAGACATACAGCTTTCGCACCGGCAGTAATTTTGTCGATATCTCTGCCGAACACGCTGCAACCGCGACCGAGCCGCTGGATGTGACCTGGCACTGGATATTGAAAGACGGCGAGGCCGGTTACCACACCTATCTGACCTATCACCACACCACCGCGATGGCGGATTGGAACAGCAGCGAGAACCGGCTGGTGAGCTATTGGAACAGCAGCCTGTTCACATCAGACTCCATCACGAGCAAATTCTGGCAGTATCAGCCCAACTCAGTGGATGAAGGCCGCTTCATCACCGGCGAAACGTCTGACATGCGCGGGATCCCCTCGGAATACACCAAGAACTACCAGACGAAATACGATACGCGCGACACCTACCAGAACGCCGACGGCGACATCACCGGCCGCTTCACGGCGGCTAATACCAGCACCGCGACGGGACCGCTGGTTGCCAACGATTATGGCGTCTGGAACATTAACAACTACCGGACCAACGAAAGCCAGAACGCCGGCCCGACCCATCCGCAGACCGGCGTCGGCACATTTGTGCTGGAGCCTTCTGGTGCGCATTTTGGTGGGCCCGGTCTTCTCTATACCGGAAATATGGACAAGGCCTTCGGGCCGTTCTTCACGTATTTCAACAAAGGCGCAAACATTAATACAATGCGCGCTGATGCCGTCGCCATTGGCAAAGGAACCAATGCCGAAGGGGCCCAACTGACATCATTTTACGATTCGCTGAACCTTCCCTACTACGCGACGACAGCCCAGCGCGGCATTGTGAACGGAAAGGCGCGCACCACCGACGGCACCAACATGGATGGCGCGACGATCGTCCTGTCGACGTTTGACCCCACCGGATACGCCAGCAGTCCCCTCTCGCAGGAATATCAGCGCCGCGCGGCAGGCTACAATTACTGGGTGAACCCGGCCAAAGACGGCACATTTTCACTGCCGGATGTGCGACCGGGAACCTATCGCGTCACCATCATCAAACCGGGCAATTATCGCGAGGCGACTTTTGACAACATCACCGTCAGTGCCGGCGGTGTCACCAATGTGGGGAACCTGACGTTCAATCAGGATGTCGGTGGAAAAGGTGTTTTTGGAGTCGGGACCTTCGATCGCACCGCCGCCGAATTCCGCGACGGAAACAACTACAACAACTGGATCGACACCTTCAATTATGCCAAGGAATTTCCGAACGGCGTGAATTACACCGTCGACAATTCCAATCCGTTCAACGACACGCAAAACTGGCGGCAGAACTGGGGCCTGGATCAGCAGAACGGCAACGCGGACTTCTGGAAGGTGAATTTCAAGCTGGCGCAGGTGCCGGCGGCGAATTCGACCTTCACTCTTACGGTCGCGATCGCCGCCCAGGAGTTCATCAATGATCTGGGTGTGCTGATTGGAAGCCATCGCGTGGACGCCAGTTTCGATCACACCAATGACACGGCGCCTTCGGTCAATCGCAGCGGCGACACCACCAGCAAGGTGCTTTATCGCAAGCTGACTTTTCCTGCGTCATGGCTGGCCAACAATACAACCACGACCAATACGCTGAACTTCCATATCGTCGGCGGTGAGATGCAATGGGACGCGCTCCGGCTCGATGTGACGCCGGCCGGCACGTCGTCCTTTTCGCAATGGAATGGCGGCAGCGGCAACTGGTCCGACGGCACCCAGTGGGGCACCCAGGCCTATGGCTTCTCAAGCGTCAACAAAGGCCTCGCGACGATCAATGGCGTTGCCAACCCGGAGTTTGGAAACGACACCTCCACCACATTCGCCGACGGGGCCACGCACACCGCCCCGATCAACAATGCAGGCTCGCAGCTTTATTTTGATGCCATCCTCAATGGCGGCACGGTCACGCTCGATACTTCACCGGCAGTGCAAAAACTAAGTCTCCTTGAGGGAACGGTGACCGGGTCCGGCGCTGCCCAGACGATCACCGCCAATGATGCGGTCGTGCTCGGTGGAGCAACCGTCAACGGCACCGCCGTTGTCACCGCGCTGACCACCACCACCGTTAATTTCTCCAACACAATTTCCGGCGGTGGAACGATCAACTCCACCGGCGCGGTTAGCTGGCTGGATGGCGGCAACATGACCGTCACCGGCGCAGGCTCCAAATGGAACGTTTCGGGAATCAGCTACGGCCAGACCGGATTCACCAACGCGTTAACGCTTTCTGCCGGTGGCACCGTCGCGGCAGGGGCCAATGCCATCACCGCCGGTCCGCAGGCCACGACAACCAACACCGGCGGTACAATCTCAGCCGCCTCGTTCAATAACGCCGGAACGCTGACCAGCACCGGCACGATCACGCTGAGCGGCGCGTTGATCAACAGCGGAACTGCCACCGTCGCCGCACTCAATGCTTCAAGCGTCAGTAACACCGCCGGTCTGCTGGTGCTCAATGGCACCAGCACTTACAGCGGGGGAACCAGCATCACCGGTGGGGCCGTGCAGTTTGCCTCACCGGCAAGCATCGGCGGAGCCGGAGCGAATGTTACGGTTGGCGCCGGCGGGGCTGCAAGTTACACGCCGGGGGTTGCTGATCCGACGTTCCTGTCGCGCATCAATGCGACCTCAACCGGCGCCTTGGCGCTGACCGGCACCGATGCGGCGACGGCACTGGATTTTACAGCCGCCCCCCTGTCTTCCCTGGCGAACATGGCAATCGGCGCCGTCGGCAGCGTCACCTATACCGGCACGTACACCCCCGCCGGTGGAATCTATCGCCTCGGTGGTGGCGGTGGCACGCTCACCTATTCCCCGGCCATCACCGGAGCGGCTTCGGTCATCATCGGTAATACCGGATCGAGCGGGGCGGTCGTAACCAACTCCGCCAACAGCTTCACCGGCCCGATAACCATCAACAGCATCACGCTCTCCACCACCGCCTTGGCCAACGGCGGATCAAGCAGCGGGATCGGCGCTTCGTCGAACACCGCGGCCAACCTGGTTCTTAACGGCGGCACGCTGCAATACACCGGAGCGGCAACCACCACGGATCGGCTGTTCACCCTTGGCGCCGCTGGCGCTTCGCTGGATGCCTCGGGCAGCGGCGCAGTGAACTTCAGCAACACCGGCGCAGCAATCGCCTCCGGAAGCGGGAACCGAACGCTGGTCCTCACTGGAACCTCCACCGCGGCCAACGTTTTGGCCGCTGCGCTGGGTGATCCGGCAACCGGCATCACCTCACTGACCAAAATCAATGTCGGCACCTGGGCCTTGGGCGCGGGCGCCAAAACCTACAGCGGCGATACAACCGTGCTGGGCGGCACCCTGCAACTTGCCACCGGTGGTACGTTGCCCAATGGCGCCGGCAAGGGGAACCTGGTGATCGCGACGGCCGCCACGTTCGATCTGGCCGGGCAGGCCGTATCCGTCAACGGCCTCAACGATGGCCCGGCCGGCCCCATCACCAGCGCCAATCCCAATGGCTGGGCCAGCGCTAACGGACCCGGCGGTGGCACCGTTGCCAATAGCGGCGCGATACAGGTCATGACTGTCGGCAACAACAATGCGGCCGGGTTGTTCTCAGGCGTCATCGGTGGCGCGATCAACCTGGTCAAGACAGGCACCGGCACCCAGGTTCTTACCGGTGACAACACCTACACCGGCACCACCACCATCAGCGGCGGCATCCTCCAGGTCGGCATCGGTGGCACCCCAAGCTCACTGGGGCCGGGAGACGGAGGTTTTCGGGGCAAGCTCGGCACCGGAAACATCATCAACAACGCCACCCTGACTTTTAATCGCGGGTATCTCACCACCTGCTCCAACGTCATCAGCGGAACCGGCACGGTTAAACAGATCGCCAACGCAGAACTGGTCTTCGGCGGAGCCAACACCTATACCGGCCCCACCATCATCGGTGGCAGCATCGCCAACATCGGCCTCGGTGGGGCGGCGGATGGCGGAGCAACCTACAACGGGCTGAACTACTCCGGCGATTGCTCCCTCAACGCCAGCGTGCTCGCCAACGGTGGCTCCACCAGCAGCATCGGTTCCTCTTCCAATCTCGCCAGCAATCTTATCCTGGACGGGGGCATGCTCTTCTACACCGGCGGGACCACTACCACCGATCGCCTCTTCACCGTCACCCAAAACGGCGGAGCCATCTACGCCAACGGTGGTCTGACCTTCAGCAACGGTGGCGCCGTCGTCTTCAGCGGCACAGGCGACCGCACCCTGAGCCTGGAAGGCGAAACCACCACCACCTGCACCTTCGGCAGTGACATCGGTGACCCAGCCAGCGGCAGGACTTTCCTGACCAAAGACCGCTCCAATACCTGGGCCCTGGCTTCCACGGCGCTGCTGACCTACAGCGGTGATACCAACATGAACATGGGCGTGCTCAAGATGGGCGCGGCCAACCAGTTGCCCTTTGGCGCTGGCAAAGGGAATGTAATCTTTGCCACCATCACCGATTTCACAAGCAGCTTCGATCCCAAGCTGGAGATGAACGGCTTTGATCTGAGCATCAACGGATTGTCCGCCGGAACCTCCGTCTACGGCTCGGTCGACAACAACGTGGGCACCCATATCCTGACCGTCGGCAATAACAACGCCACCGCGACCTTCAATGCCATCATCACCGGCGGAATCAATTTCGTGAAAGTCGGAACCGGCACGCAGACGCTCAACGGCGCCAGCACCTACACCGGCACCACCACCGCCCGCGGCGGAGTTATCAGCGCGCTGGTTGCCAATGGCGGTGTCGCCAGCGGCATCGGCTCTTCTTCCAATGTCGCCGCCAATCTGGTCTTCGACGGTGGCACCCTCTCCAGCACCGCCGCCACCAACCGCCTGTTTACCATCACCGGCAATGGTGGAATCATCGACAGCAGCGGGGCGGCCACCACCACCTTCAGCTTCACCAGTACCGGCGCCGTCGCCTTGCTCGCCGGCACCACCCCTGTCCTGACCCTCACCGGCAGCAACACTACCGCCAACGGCATGGCCCCTTCCATCGCCAACCCCTCCGGTGGAACGCTGTCGGTTCTCAAGAGCGGCGCAGGCATGTGGACATATAGCTCGTCCAACACCAAAACATACAGCGGCGATACCCATGTCAGCGCCGGAACCCTCCAGGCGTCGGCGGCCAACGCGTTTTCGCCTAACAGCAACCTGGTGATCGATGCCGGCGCAACTGCCGATTTGAATAATCAAACCAGCGAAAGCACCGGAGCCCTGATCGGTGCTGGATCCGTCATCAATACCAACTCCGGCGTTCAGACCGATTCACTTACGATTGGCTCTAACGGTCTCGGGGGCACATTCACCGGAACGCTCACGAGCGCCGGCCCGCTCAACCTGATTAAGACAGGCGCCGGTACACAGGTCTTTACAGGAGTGAACGTCTTCCCCGGCAGTGCTGCCGCCAATGGCGGTGTGCTGACGGTGGCCGTCGGTTCGTCGCTTTCCTGCACTGCTCTCAGCAGCGGCGCAGGCGCAACAATGAATCTGCTTGGCACTTTCCCCGCCGCCTCCGCCTTAAACAGCAGCGGCATCATCAATATCGGGCCGCGCACCACTGGCGCCGGCATCGCCGTTCGCACTACTGCGTCGGTAACGATCAACACCGGCGGCAACGTCGCCGTGCAGGACGCCGCTCTTCACGCCAACCGCACCTTGCTCGTCACGAGCGCTCTGGCCTTCGCCGGATCAACTGATGCCTGGACCGGGAAGGTGAATCTCGGAAATAACGATTTAATCGTCCACAGCGGAAGCCTCACCAACATGACGAACCAGCTCAAGCAAGGCATCAACCTCACCGCTGGAGGATTCTGGGACGCCTCCGCTGGCATTGTCAGTTCCGACGCCGCTGCCGATCCCACTCACCTCACTACGCTCGGCGTGATCCAAAACAACGACGGCAATGGCAACCTGGTCTACGGCAGCACCACGCCTCTGGGCCTCTTCGACGGCCAATCTCCCGCTTTGACTGATGTGCTGGTGAAATACACCTATTTCGGTGACGCCGACCTCAACGGCAAAGTCGACGGCTCTGATTACGCCAAGATCGACAATGGCTTTCTGCATCCTGGCCTTACCGGCTGGTTCAATGGCGACTTCAACTACGACGGCGTTGTCGATGGCAGCGACTACTCCCTCATCGACAACGCCTTCAACATGCAAGGCGCCTCGCTTGCCGAGGGAACATCTGCCAGCGATTTCGTCACCGATCCATCCCTGATCCCCGGTTCTTCAACCAATGCTGATGTGGCTGCGATGGTCGCCGGCGCCACAGACGAAATAGCAGGTTCCTCAACGTCGGTTCCCGAACCGGCTTCGGTCGCATTCCTCGGCCTCGCCGCCGGTTTGCTCAGCCGCCGACGCCGCAAGGCCTGATTTCGCCCGCCCGCGGATTTGATGGAGGAAGTGTGTCAAAAATCAAAACGCGCCCCTGTACATCGGGCCGCCGGCTCTCTGCTGCAATCATCGCGACGCTCGTTTCTATGCCGTCGCCTGATACTTACGCCACCGTCACCATCACTCAGAACAGCAGCACCAACTGGACGCTTACCAACGGCGCATTGAACATTGTCTTCAATCCGTCAGGTTCAAATATCACTTCCGTCAAAGTCGGCAACTCCAGCACAAATATTCTCGACCCGGCCAATTCCCAGATCTACGATGAGATTGCCAAGTCAGGCCTGGGGAGCGGGACTGTCACGTCCAACTTTCAGTTGTCAGCCAACAATTATGTCGATGTCTACAACACCGTTGCATCGAGCAGCACCAACCCCTTCACCTATCAAATTCACTACGTGCTGTTCAACAATGACCCGGCCATACACATGTACGAGGTGGTGAACCACTCTGCCACCGACATCGCCGGCAGCTACGGGCAGGGGCAATTCCTGATGCGCGTGAACCCGACGCTCTTTCCCAATACGTATCAGTTCAACGTCGGCCCCAACAACATGGGCGCAAACATCCACATTGCCGAACTACTCAACCCTCTCCACCCTCAACGGCCAGGCCGGCCGCACGGTGCAGGACGCCACGACTGATGTCAGCGGAAGCACTGTCACCGGCGACTGGGGTTCAAACTTTTACACCAAGTACGATTACTCCTCCTACGAACAGTTCCATCAGGCCCACACCGAATACGGAAGCCAGTACGCGATTTCGAGCATCATCCAGTCACACGACACCATGACCGGCGGTCCGACCAAGCAGGACCTGATGTACACCAACAACATCCTCATGTCGGAATTTCTCTCCGGACATTACGGAAACAGCAGCTACTCTTATGTGCCGCCGCAGGGTGTCGATTCCAGCCGTTTGTTCGGGCCATATGTTTTTCGCATCACCACAACTGGAAATGAAACCGGAACCCAGCTCTATCAGGACGCCGTGAACTCGGCGGCTAACTACCAATCGCTCTACAACAATGAATCTGAGTTGCTCGCTAACGGCTACATCCCCTCCACCTCGCGCGGCATCCTGCAGGCGAGCATCGCAAACCCCGCCGGCTGGAGCGCAAATACCAACAACAACACGATCGTCCTCTCTGATCCCAACACCAATTTCCAGAAGTCACACCAGGGCTATCAGTATTGGGCGCAAATAGGAACCAACGGCTCGGCCACCATCTCCGGCGTCGCCGCCGGAACCTATCGCCTCTCGCTCTATCAACTCGGACAGTGGGGCGAGACGCGCGTCGACGGTGTGCAGGTCATCGGCAACAAGGTTTCAATTCCGAAGAATCTGAAATTCACCCCGGAAAACTTCAGCCCCGCCGCCCCCATCTGGACAATCGGCATACCCAACCGCTCGGCCAACGAATTCCTCAACGGCCATAATTCCAGCGGCGGTGACATCCGCAATTTCTACGGCGCTTACGATTACTGGAAAGAAGAACAGGACCTGGGCAACCCCGGAAAGGTCGTCTATTACGCTACCGCCGTCGGTGCGACGCCGGCGACCAACGATCCAAATAAATGGATTTCAAATCAGTGGGGAAAGTTTAACCCCGGCCTTTATGACGCCGCCAACGGCACCAGCGACAACTATACGAACATCGCCCCGGCCTACGTTACCGCCGGCGGTGGACCTGCCACCTATTCCGGCGCTCCCTGGGAAGTGCATTTCACCACCACCGCCGCCCAGAAAGCGCAAGGACAATATGCCGTCCTTTCAGTCGCGCTCGCCGGCACCGAGGGCAGCGTTACCGTCGCGCTCAACGGCCATTCGGAAACCTGGCACGCCAGCAACGCCACCGATTCGATGATCCGTAGCGGGCAGTCCGGCATTTACCAATGGTTGGCCTACCAGTTTCCCACCGCAGATCTGAACGCCCCTGGCGCCGACAATGTCTTCACCTTCAGCGTGAGCCAGAACGACGGCGACCAGTACGACGCCCTGCGATTTGAGATCACCAACACCTCCGCCGCCCCCGCGACGACGGGTTGGCATGACTACGAATATATTCCAAATTCCAATTCCCAATTCGCAGCCGACGAGACGGCCGGACTCTCCGCCACGAATGGCCAGAGCGGTTCATCACAGTGGGCCCTGGCAACCAGCGGTTCATGGTCCGCCGGTGGCAAGTGGCAGAACAGCATCATTCCCGGCCTTGCCGGCGATAGCGCCACCTTCAGCGGAATCAGTCCTATCACCACAGCGAATGTGACGCTCGATGGGAATCGCACCGTCGGCTCCGTCACCTTCAATGCCGCGAACAGCGCCGGCGAAACTTATGTGCTCGTGCCCGGCACAGGCGGGTCGCTTATTCTCGATAACGGCGCGGCCAGCGCCACGATTATCGACCAACTCGGAACACATGCAATCAACGTCCCCGTCGTGCTCAATTCCAACGCTGTCGTCACCACCACCAACGCTGGCGATTCGATCACGATCGGAGGGGCCATCAGCGGGAGCGCCTCCCTCACCGCTTCAGGCGCTGGCGCCATCGTGCTCGGCGGGGCCAATACCTATACCGGCGCCACCACCATCAATTCCGGTCTCCTCACGCTTTCAGCAACTGGTTCCCTTGCCAGCACGACGGTCACCGTCGCCGGCGGGGCGACCTTCAACGCCATCGGTTCGCTCAGCCCTTCGACATCGCTGACATCCAACGGCCTCACCAGTTTCGGCGCGAACGCCGCAACCGCCGGGCCGGTTGCGCGTTCGCTGCAATCCTTGGCGATCGGGGCGGCGGGCGTTGTCACTCTGAATAGCTCCCCCGCGCATGCCAATCGCACGGTGCTTGTGACCAGTGCGCTTTCGTTTGCCGGCAGCGCCGGCGCCTGGCACGGGAAGATGGATATCGAGGACAACGACGTGATCGTCAAAGGCGGCCTTTACGCGAATCTGGCCAGCCAGTTGCAGCAAGGCTTCAACATCGCCACGGGATATTGGAACGGCGCTGCGGGAATAGAAAGTTCCACCGCCGCCGCCGATAGCACGCACCTCACTACGCTCGGCATGATCGTCAACAACGACGGCTCCGGCCACACGATCTATGGCGCCGGCGCCAGTCTCGGCCTGTTTGACGGACAAGACCCCGCGGTCAATGACGTTCTCATTAAATACACCTACTTTGGCGATGCCGACCTGAGCGGAAAAATCGACGGCAACGATTACGCCAAAATTGACAACGGCTTTAACAATCACCTCGCCGGCTGGTTCAACGGCGACTTCAACTATGACGGCACAATCGACGGCAGCGACTATTCGCTGATCGACAACGCCTTCAACATGCAAGGCAATTCATTGACCGAAACCGCCGCCTCTTCTGCGGCGATGGTTGCCGGATCGACTGCCGAAATGATTTCAGCAACCACGTCCGTCCCCGAACCCGCCTCCCTGATGTGCATTGCGTGTGTCGGTTCCGTTTTGCTTGCAACTCGCCGCCGCCATCGCTGTCAGGCTGATCGCTCGTAGCAACCAATCCCGTTTCCCAGTTGGGAAACGCCCCGGATGTTTATTCACCAATCACTGTCTCCGGAATCATCCGTCTTTTGCAGATAAGTAAAAAAGCACATCTGCTCGATCCCCTCATTCACGCCCCGCAGCGAAAACAATTTGAAGAACCACGCAAGATCGCGATCTGTCGGCGCCTCGTCCGGCGGGGCCGAATCTTCTCCTACAAGTTCCGTCGCCGCCACCCCCATGATCTGCTCAGTGATATACGCAATATTGATCTCATCGGCCGCCTGCGTCGAAAGCACAAAGAAATGATGCTCCCGGATCGGATCGCGCAAATACCGCTCGGCCATCTTCACTTCGACGCCGTCCAGCGCAGCCAGGTATGCCAGCGTCCGCGGATCCTGTTTCCACTGCTTCGACTGCCGCTCGTCCTCCTTAAATCCTTCCAGGGCGGCGTCGAAGTGCGCCTGCAACCGCTCATAAAACGTCTCAATCTGCTCGCCGCTCAGCCAGCGGACGATCATCACTTCACCCGGCCGGCGATAGACATGGTAATCGTTGGTCGACAGCCCATGCGTATTGGGAAAGTTCAATAGCGCGCCCGCTGCCGCAACCGAATCCTCCGGAAGCACCGGACTCTCCGGCGTCTTCGCCTTCTCCAGCCGCCCGATATCCCGTTGGATTTCACGAGCCAGTTTTGGATCCAGCCTGGGAATGATTTCGGCGTCGAACTTGCGAGTCCCCTCGAACACCGCCGCCCGCTCGGCGTGCATGCGGAACTCGTCGGATTTTTCCCTCGCCTGATCCGCAGGATCGACGGGACGCTCTGCCGGTTCTTCGTTTTCGTCTTCAAACATGTGGATGATAGGTTAGAGGAATTAATTGAATGCCTGTTGTATAGCATTCTTCGTGTGCCGCGTGAACTGCCTTGCGGCCCGGGCCTGCAACCGTTCTCTTGCGACATGCGAAATTCGGGCAACAATTATCCCGGTCTGGCAGTAGAAATCATCAGGCAGGGGGCTGGTGATGGCCGCAGCAACACATAACGAAAGGCTACCTGTGAATCGGATTGGAATGTTCTTCCTTGCTGCGGCATGGATCGCCGGGGCAATTGATTCCAGGCCCGGCCATGCGAATGCGGCGATCGCGCCGCTGCCGACACAACCCGCCTCGATCAACTCATTCGATGTCACCAGCTTTGGGGCCGTCGGCGACGGGGTCACTATCAATACCGCTGCCATCCAAAAGGGCATAGACCAGTGCAGCGCGGCTGGTGGAGGAAAGCTCCTGTTTCCCGCCGGCCGTTTTCTAACGGGCACCATCCAGATTAAGAGCAATGTGACGCTTCATCTGGAGGAAAAGGCCGTCCTGCTCGGCAGCACCAGCGCCGCCGATTATCGTAATGTCGATCCGTTCCTCGCCGGAGATGGCGTTCCGCTCGGTGATGCCTTGATCGTGGCCGTTGACGCCGACCATATGGGAATCGAAGGCGCGGGGCTCATTGATGGCCAGGGGAAGGCGCTGGCGGCGGCTCAGCGCAAGTACACCGTCCGGCCATTCCTCACGCGATGGATCCGGTGCAGCAATGTCGCCATGAGCGGCGTCATCCTGCACGACCCGGGCGCCTGGACCAACCATTTTTTTCAGTGCCATGATGTCACCGTCAACGCCTTGACAATCCGCAGCGGTGGATCAGGCCTGCGAAACAACGATGGCATCGACATCGATTCGTGCCAGACCGTTCACATCGCCGACTGCGATATCGAAAGCGGCGACGATGCCATCTGCCTGAAGACGACCAGCGATGCCGCCTGCCGCGATATCACGGTCAGCGGCTGCAAACTCAGAACCCGCTGCAATGCCATCAAGCTCGGAACCGAATCGCTCGGCGATTTCGAACACATCGCTGTCAGTCATTGCGACGCCCGCGACATCGGAATGGCGGGGATCGCGCTCTACTGTGTTGACGGAGCGCACATGCACGATGTCGCGCTCGACACACTCACCATGGACGGCGTCGCCGTGCCCATCAGCGTTCGCCTCGGCTCGCGCCTGAAAACCTTCCGGCCCGGCGATCACGCCAAACCAACCGGCACCCTCAGCGATATCACCGTGCGAAATGTAACAGCCCGCCGCGTTGGCCGAATCGGCTTGCTGATCAACGGCGTCCCAGACCACCCGGTTGAATCACTCACGCTCGAAAACATCCACATCGAGCTTCCCGGCGGTGGAAAAGAAAAAGACGCGCAGGCGCAGCTACCCGAAAAAGAATCCGCATACCCGGAAATGAGCATGTTCGGCCGCGTCATGCCGGCCTACGGCGTCTATCTGCGACATGTGCGAGGCGTCACCTGCAAAGACGTGCGCGTAACGGCAACCAAGCCCGATGCCCGCCCGCCGGTAGCGCTGATTGATGTCCAGGGTGTGGCCGAAGGGGACTTTAGTGTCGAGCCATCTCAGTCGAAATAACGCGACAGGGCACGGCAAGCACGCACCGTCGCCAATCCTTCCCGCTCCCTTTCTCCCGTACGCCGGGTTAGAAGCCCAAAGACTATGGTCAGCAGCGCTGGCGTTTGCCCGGTCGATCCTCACTAGCCTCGCACGTTTTGCCCTCATACAGTAATCTTTCTGCCCGGTCTGACTGCCGGCCACCATGTCGTTGGCCGGGGTTCAAACCGTTGATCTTCGCACGATTAGACGCAAACCATGAACACCGCCACCCAATCGCAGTTGAACAGATACTCCTCCCGCATCACCCAGCCCGCCAGCCAGGGCGCATCGCAGGCCATGCTGATCGCGACCGGTCTCACCTGGGAAGACCTGAACAAACCGCAGGTCGGCATCTGCAGCGTCTGGTACGAGGGCAACCCATGCAACATGCACCTCGGCAAGCTTGGCGATCACGTGAAGGAAGGCGTCGAGCAAGCCGACTGCGTCGGAATGCGCTTCAACACCATCGGCGTCAGCGATGGCATTTCCATGGGCACCGATGGCATGAGCTACTCGCTCCAGTCGCGCGATCTCATTGCCGACTCCATCGAAACCGTCATGGCCGCCCAGTGGTACGACGGCCTGGTCACCATCCCCGGCTGCGACAAAAACATGCCCGGCTGCGTCATGGCGATGGCCCGCCTCAACCGCCCCTCGCTCATGGTCTATGGCGGCACCATCCGCGCCGGCTGCGCCACCATCCGCGGCACCGAAGAAAAACTCGATGTCGTCTCCGCCTTCCAGGTCTATGGCCAAAAGCTCGCCGGCAAAATCACCGAAGACGAACGCCGCCGCATCCTCAGCAAAGCCTGCCCCGGCGCCGGCGCCTGCGGCGGAATGTACACCGCCAACACCATGGCCTCGTTCATCGAATGCCTCGGCCTGTCGCTGCCATACTCCTCCTGCACGCCCGCTGACGATGCGGAAAAACTCGACGAATGTATCCGCGCCGGCAAAGCGATGCGGATCCTCCTCGAACACGATCTCAAGCCGAGCGACATCGTCACCCGCCAAAGCTTCATCAACGCCATGCGGCTGACGATCGTGCTCGGCGGTTCCACCAACGCCGTCCTCCATTCCATCGCCATGGCCCGCGCCTTCGGCATCCCCCTGACAATCGACGACTGGCAGCGCGTCAGCGACGACACGCCGCTGCTGAGCGACTTCAAACCATCGGGCAAATACGTGATGGAAGACCTGCACGCCGTCGGCGGCGTCCCCGCCGTCATGAAGCTATTGCTTGAACACAGACATCATCGACGGCAAGCAACTCACCGTCACCGGCAAAACTATCGAGCAATCCCTGCGTGATCTGCCGGGTTTGAAAAAAGATCAGAAAATCGTCCACCCGCTTAACCGATCCGATCAAACACGACGGCCACATCCGCATCCTCCGCGGCAACCTCGCCCCCGAAGGCGCCGTCGCCAAAATCACCGGAAAAGAAGGCACCCGCTTCATCGGCCCCGCCAAACGTCTTCGACTCCGAAGAAGACATGCTCCGCGGCCTCGAAGCCGGTCAGATCGTCAAAGGCGATGTCATCATCATCCGCTACGAAGGCCCCAAAGGCGGCCCCGGCATGCCCGAAATGCTCACCCCCACCAGCGCCCTCGCCGGCTACGGCCTGCTCAACGACGTCGCCCTCATCACCGACGGCCGCTTCTCCGGCGGCTCGCCACGGCTTCATCATCGGCCACGTCACCCCCGAAGCCATCGAAGGCGGCCCCATCGCCGTTGCCCGCAATGGCGACCAAGTGAAAATCGACTCCGAACAAGGCACAATCGACCTGCTCATCACCCCCGCAGAAATGCAAACCCGCCAGGCCGCATGGAAACGCCCCCCCTTCAAGGCAACCCGCGGAACACTATATAAATACATCAAGAACGTGAAGAGTGCGTCGGAGGGATGTGTGACAGATGAATAAATGGAAGAATTCATCCGCCAACACTGCATTTAAGTCCAGCAGTTCTTCCCCGGCGCTCCACGCTCCAACTCTTTTTGCCATCGGCAGAAAATGAAGCCCGCGCGATACCTTCAATAGAATCAGGGTATGCGCAGTCGTGGCTGAGCGTGGCCAGGAATAGGTCTTTCGCCCGGTTGGCAGCTTCGGCTTCCGCTCGGCAGTGTGATTCCACAAAGTAATCACGCCTCAGGCTGCACAATGACGTGGCTTGTGCCAATTCATACTTGGAGGGTTCCTTCACGTCGGTACGGCCCATAGAATATATTGCGGTGATCGGTCGCAAGGAGCCGCGTGAATGTTCGTGATATCATTGTCGTCGGGGCAAGCCTCGGTGGTATTCGCGTGCTCCGGCAGTTGTGTTCTGATCTGCCTGCAGATTTGCCGGCGGCTGTGTTTGTTGTCTGTCATACGGCGGCGGAAGGGCCGCGGGTGTTGGCGGAAATCCTTAATAACAGTGGCCCGCTGCCTGCAGCCTTTGGACAAAACGGAGAGCCGATCCGCCCCGGTTGCATCTATGTTGCGCCTCCGGATAAACATCTGCTGCTCACCCAGGATGGCGTTCAACTGAGTCATGGCGCACGCGAGAACCGGTTTAGGCCAGCGATCGATCCCTTATTCCGCAGCGCGGCGATCCACTTCGGACGCCGGGTGATCGGCGTCATCCTGACGGGCCTTCTGGACGATGGAATGCAGGGCTTGTGGTTCGTCAAGCGGCGGGGGGGCGTCTGCATCGTGCAGGACCCGCGGGAAGCCGAAGCACCGAGCATGCCGCAGAGTGCGATTGACGAAGGAGTTGTCGACCATATCGTCACTGTTGCAGACATGCCGGTCTTGCTCCGCCGGCTCCTGAGCGAATCGTCGCACCCCATGAAGACGCCGCCGCATTTACATCCACATCTATTGCATGGACCCGGCCCGCAGGTGCCAGTGACGTGCACCGACTGCAATGGGGCCCTCTGGCTGAGCAACGATGTCGCTGAGACTTCGCCGTCGCGTTATGAATGTCACGTGGGCCACCAGTTCAGCGAGCGGGGCCTCGCCAGCGCCAAGCTCGAAGAATTGGAGGCGGGAATGTGGACGGCACTGCGTGTGCTGAAGGAAAATGCTGCCCTTTTGGGCACAATGGCCGAGCGTGCCCGTGCCGGCGGCCGTCTGCACTTCGCTGAGCAATTGGAGCGGACGCGCCAGCAATATCATGACAAGGCGCAAATCATCCGACGCGCGATCGACGGGACCGCGTGATCCCCAGATGCCTGGCGCAGATGCGAGCAATTTGACGAAACAGAGTGACCGCCATGAGGACTGATGATACCGCAGCAGGCAAGAGCAGCGCCCAGATGACCAATCCGCCCGACCGCCAGGCGATGCCGGTCAACGACGAGGCGCCGCCGCGGTTGCCATTCCCCGTCGTCGGCATAGGCGCCTCGGCCGGGGGGCTTGAATCGATGACCGGGTTCCTCTCCGCGCTTCGCGCCGACAGCGGCATGGCCTATGTGCTCATCCAGCATCTGCCGCCAACAGGCGAAAGCATACTGCCCGAAATCCTGTCCAGGCGGTGCGAGTTACCTGTCCTGGCGATCGATGACGGGATGAAAGTCGAGCCCAACAAGCTTTATGTCATCCGCCCCGGCTGCACGCTCACCATCAAAGACGGCATCCTGCGGCTCGGCGAACGCCTCGCCCGGCCGATGGGCAATCGCCCCGTTGATGACTTCTTCAAGTCGCTCGCGGAGGAACAGCGTGAACGGGCTATCGCGATTATTCTGTCGGGCATGGGCAGCAATGGCACCGCGGGCTGCCAGGCAATCAAGGCGGTCGGCGGCCTTTGCATTGCGCAGGATCCCGAGACGGCTTTGTTCCCCTCCATGCCGCGCCACCTCATCGACGCCGGCTACGCCGACTACATACTGCGCCCGCAGGACATGCCGGACGTGCTGCTTTCATATGCCGGCCACCCCTATGCCCGCGGCGAGCGCGAAGAAAACGTTGAGCCATCGAAGCGTGACCTTCAGCACGTGCGTGAAATCCTCGCCATCCTGCGGACCCGAACGCGCCAGGACTTCAACGGCTACAAGAAGCCGACGGTGCTGCGCCGCATTCAACGCCGAATGGGACTCCACCACTTCAACCAACTCGCTGACTACGCCAGGCTGCTTCGCCAGAGCGCGACGGAAGTCTCGGCCCTTGCCGACGACTTGCTCATTCACGTCACCGGCTTTTTCCGCGATCCCGAAGCCTGGGAGGCGCTGCGCCAATTCGTGATCGTCCCTCTCATTCAAGGCCGGGAATCCGGCGCGTCAATCCGGTGCTGGGTTGCTGCCTGTTCCAGTGGCGAGGAAGCATATACGCTGGGCATGCTGCTGGTCGAAGAGGCTGAGCGCCTCAACCGGCCGCTGGACATCAAGATCTTCGCGACGGACATGGCCGATCGGACGCTTCAGAACGCGCGGAGCGGTGTCTATCCCGGCGGCATCGAGTCTGAAATCGAGCCGCAGCGGCTCGAGCGATTTTTCCAGAAGGAAGAAGCGGTCTACCGCGTGCGGCCCGAACTGCGGGAGCGGGTCGTCTTTGCGCCGCAGAACGTGCTTCAGGACCCGCCGTTCTCGCGCCTCGACATCATTTCCTGCCGCAACCTGCTGATCTACCTCGAGCCTGAAATGCAGCAGCGCATCCTCGGTCTGCTGCATTTTGGCCTGCGCGAGGGGGGCACGCTTTTCCTGGGCACGAGCGAGACGACAGGGGCGGAGGAACTGTTCGAGCCGATCGACAAAAAGTCGCGCATTTATCGACGGATTGGGCCGACGCGCCACGGACTGATCGATTTCCCGCTGCCCCACGCGCTGCCCGGCAAGATGGGGTTACGAACCAACACGCCCCCTCCGGAAGCAGTTCCACCGGGGCCGCGTCCCACGATCGCGCAGATGACCAGCCGCGCCTTGCTCGAGCATCACGTGCTGGCCGCCGTGACGATCGACCGCGATCGCTACATCGTTTACTACCACGGCAACACCGAGCCTTACCTCTCCGCCCCGCGGGGTGAGCCGTCGCGCGATTTATTCGAGCTGGTACGGGATAGTATCCGCGGCGCTGTGCGCACTGCGCTGCACCGCGCCGCCATAGAAAACAACGCCGTTACCGTGCTGGACGGCTGGCGGCTGGACCCTACGGGCCGGCGCATTCGCGTGGGTGTGATGGTCTCTCCGCTGGATGAGAAGTTGGCGTCCGATTCCTTTGTTGTCAGCTTCCTGGAACTCGGCGAGCAATCCGCTCAAGGCGAGGCTATCGAAGCCGCCGATGACGTCGCGGAAGATTTACGGCGCGCCCGGGCGGAACTCCAGAGCTCGATTGAAGAGCTCCAGACGAGCAATGAGGAACTCAAGGCCTCCCATGAAGAAGTTGTCAGCATCAACGAGGAACTTCAGAGCACGAACGAGGAACTGGAAACCAGCCGCGAGGAGATGCAGTCGCTGAACGAGGAACTCTCGACGGTGAACGCGCAGCTCCGGGCGAAGATGGAGGAGCATCAGGCGGCCCACAACGACCTCTCCAGCTTGCTGACCAGCACGGACCTGGCCGTCCTTTTCCTCGACACAAAATTTCGGATTCGACGCTATACCCCGCAGTTGCTGGAGTTGATGGACCTGATCAGCACCGATATCGGCCGGCCATTGGGCGATCTGGCGAAAAAGTTCACCGATACCGATCTGACAGCCGACGTGGACGCGGTCCTGATGCGGCTGATGCCGGTCGAGCGCGAGATATACAGCTACAAAAAGCGATGGTTTCTCCGTCGTGTGACGCCTTACCGCACGAGCGACAACCGAATCGACGGCGTTGTGATTACGTTCGTCGACATCACCGCACGCCGCAACGTGGAAGCTGCCCTTCGAGCGAGCGAGGAACAATTCCGGCGGGCGATCGAGGAATCGCCAATCCCGGTGATCATGCAGGCCGAGGATGGCCAGGTGCTGCAGATCAGCCGCACCTGGACCGAGTCTACCGGCTACGAGCTGGCGGACATGTCCACGTCAGAGGCCTGGCTGCAACATGCGTACGGACCGGGCGCCGGTGAAGTCCGCCGGCATATGCACGACCTGTTCAAGGGCACACTGGGCACCTTCAATGCCGAGTTTGCCATCCGCTCCCGCACCGGCAGTGAACGGCATTGGAGCTTCAGCGCCAGTTCACCAGGATCGCTCGGTGACGGACGCCGGTTTATCGTTGGGATGGCGGTCGATATCACCGACCGGCACCGTGCCCAGGCCGAGCTGCGCGAAAGCGAGGAACGATTCCGTCTGCTGGTGGAAGGCGCCAAAGATTTTGCCATGCTGATGTTCGACCCCTCGGGCCGCATCACCAGTTGGAACCCGGGGGCTGAACGTTTGCTGGGATGGTCGGCCGGTGAAGCGATCGGGCAATTCAGCGCCATCATATTCACCAATGAAGACCGCGCCGCCGGTACGCCGGAGCAGGAATTGGTTAACGCTGCGCTGACCGGCCGCGCCGAGGACGAGCGTTGGCACATTCGCAAAGACGCCAGCCGGTTCTGGGGCAGCGGCGTCACCAGCGCGCTGCGCAATCCGGACGGGACGATACGGGGCTTTGTAAAGGTAATGCGCGACGACACCGAGCGGCGAAATACCGATCAGGCGTTATTCAGCGCCAAGCAACTCGCCGAGGAATCCAACAGGATCAAGGACCATTTCCTGGCAACGCTCAGCCACGAACTCCGCACGCCACTCAGCGCAATCCTGCTGTGGGGCAATCTGCTCGGCGACGAGGAGATGGCGTCTAACCCCGAACGCCGCCGCGAAGCCCTGAACGCCATCATGAACAGCGCAGTCCCAAAAGGAATTGATCGAAGACCTGCTGGATGTCTCCCGGATCACCAGCGGCCACCTCAGGCTTCAGCTGCGCGACGTGGAACTGGTGGCGCTGGTACGCGACGCGATCGCGAGCGTGGCTCCGTCCGCCAACGCAAAGAAGATCACC
Source organism: uncultured Phycisphaerales bacterium (assembly GCA_963704405.1). Taxonomy (GTDB): domain Bacteria; phylum Planctomycetota; class Phycisphaerae; order Tepidisphaerales; family Tepidisphaeraceae; genus MFD01213-c1. The sequence goes on along the minus strand of OY969903.1, from coordinate 4,072,858 downwards.
ATTTCCGCGGATCTCGGCTCGGACATTGGCACGGTGCGCTCGGATCCGGACCGCATGAGCCAGATCGTTTTGAATCTGCTGACCAACGCCGTCAAATTCACCCCCGAGGGCGGCCGTGTCGATGTCGGCCTATGGCGGCACGGCGCCGAGGTCGAGATCCGCATCGCCGACACGGGCAAAGGCATCGGCGCAAATTTCTTGCCCCATATCTTCGATGCCTTCCGCCAGGAAGACACAGGAATGACCCGCCAGCACGGCGGCCTGGGACTGGGGCTGGCGATCGTGAAACAACTCGTGGAACTGCAACAAGGCACCATCGACGTCGAAAGCCCCGGAATCGGACAAGGCTCCACCTTCACGGCGCGGCTCCCCCTGCCGGATGTTTCCGCCAAACGCGAACACTCTACTTCGAAAAAACACCCCAAGGCCCCAGGTCAAAATGGCAACGGTAACGGACCCCTCAAGGAAAAACGCGTCCTGCTGGTCGAGGACGACACCACCACGCGCAGCGGCCTGGCGCTCATTCTTCAAAACGCAGGCTTAATCGTTCACGAAGCCGAAAGCGCGGCGGTCGCGATTGCCTCCTATAGCAAAACGCTCCCGGACATCATCATCAGCGACATCGGATTACCCGGAGAGAACGGGTACGCCCTCCTGCGCCAAATCCGCGAACAAGAAGCCCGGGCTGACCGCCCGCCGGTGCCGGCGCTCGCACTGACAGCATTCGTACGCGACACCGACGCCCGCGCTGCGATCGAAGCTGGTTTTCAAGCGCATCTGGGAAAGCCGGTCGAGCCGAACCAATTGCTGGCGACACTGGCCACGCTGACCGAAGGCATGGCCGAAGAGGCGACGTAACTCATTCGCGTTCTCAGATATCTCGGGCGCGAGGGTAACACGAAGCAGGCAAGGCGTCACCGCCAGTGACTGCGAAAACCGTTCAAGCTGCGGCCCTTGCTACATCTTAGATAACGTCAGTTCGGGATAACCGTTCTCCTAAGCCTTCGGCCGCAATCAGCACCACGCGATATCGATCCTGCTGCTTGGCATTCACCGTCTGATTCACCAACTCTCGCAATCGCAACAAATCCGCCGCATCCCTCAACTTCACTTTCATGCTCTGGCTCCTTGGTCAGCTACAGCATGCCATCTTCATCTACAGGGCGCAACCGAACATGCGCCGAACTGCGCGCGAGAATTAGATATGATCCGTATAAGCTGCATGCAATCACCGACAGCAACCCCAAAAAATCCCTGTTTTTTTGGTGCTCCGAAAGAGGCTGAAGCAAACCAAATGATGCGCAATCTTGGTACGCCCACCCTACTTTTATTCTGAAAATCCCACCCGGAAAGTTAGAGGCTTTTAATCATCCGCCCCCGCACTGGCGGAATCTGAAATCCGAGGGATGAGATGAAGCGCCCGCGGCGAACCGGCTGGCGGTTCATACCATCCCACATATACCTTGTCATGCGCGTCCGGCATGTTGAGCTTGGTCGCACCATGGGGAAATGCATTTGGAATATCGCGCAGGACGGTTGTGTACTCCGGAAACCGATCATTGTCCGCCAGCACGACCCAGCGCGGCGCAGCCGACGCGGCCAGGTCTGCCAGATGTTGTTCCCCAAACGCCTGCACCGGAATGTGCGCATAATAAAATAGTTCCGGCATATCCCGAATCATGCTGGCCACGCCGACGGGTGTTAGCCTGGAAGAGTCGGCCATGACCAGATCATGCAACTGCCGTGCGGTATTAGCGGCAGATTTCTTTCGGCGCTCCATATTCTTTCGCATCGCCATGGGGACGGCCAGAAGTGCGATCAGCGCAAGGGGCAGCAGAGTCTGGAATTTGGATTTGGGGTTTTGGATTGCAGCACCGGTGCCCGTAAGGACCGCCAGAAATGCAAAGACGGAAACGCCGGCGGCAACGATAAGCCCCGTTTTTTCTGAGGCGATTGGCAGAAGTTTTTTCAGGAAAAAGAGCTGAGCGATCACGAACAACACACACGATCCGGTTAAAGCGAATCGAATGCTTCGCGCAGTCCGCGCGGCGAACTGTCCTTCATAGTAAGCCGCGCCAACCGCTCCAACGAGCGGCGCCAGCAGCGGCAGGGCGACATATTCGTACCGCGGGTTCTTGTTGCCGGCCAAAATCCAGATCAGCAGCGCCGCGACAAACGTGCCGAGCAAGGCGAGGATTCTTTCGCGGGCCGCATTCCCCCTGGGCAGTTGTTTCACGAGTGCGGGGAGATACAACAAAACGAGCGACACTGGAAGCGCATACAGGATGGTAAGCAGCGGGGCGGTCGCGGCGGGAAGCAAGTCGTGAATATTGTGAAGGACCATGCGCTGCAGGGCTTCCTGCAGGCCGGCCGTATCGGTCTGAAGACCCTCGCTGCGGATGCGCGATTTGGCGATCGCGGCGTAGGCGACAAACGTTGCGATGCCCAGCGCAAGGCCAATCCACACCCCGGGCCGCCGAAGCGGTTTCCAGTTCCGCAAAAGCAGCGCAGGCCCGATCAGCGCCCCAAGAATCGGCGGAAATCCGCTTGGCCCTTTAAGCAGAAGAGTCGCGGCCAGTGAAACCGCCAGAAGGATCGCCCAGATGATCGACGAAACGATCGAGTGATTTTTCATCTCCTCTGAAGGCAGCGTGTGCTTCAGCACGCCACCTTCTTCGGGTGGCGTCCCGAAGGGCGCACTGCGCCGCTCCGTTGCACTGGGGCCATACATAATTTCCAGCACGATCATCGTCGTGACGACGCTCGCAACGGTGTTCAATGCGTCGATGTCGGCCCCGCGATCCTGGTCCCAGAGTGCGAGCAGCGCCAAACACGCGATGCCCGCCGGCAGTCGCGCAGCCCGCCCAAACCAGCGCGACGACCACGCGGCCAACGCGACCGCCAGCAGCGCAGAACCCAGGGCCGAGGGGAATCGCCACACGAATTCATTGCCGACGCCAAAGAGTTTTTCCGTCCCCGCCTGGATCCAGTAAATCAGCGGTGGTTTGCGAAGATACAGTTCGCCAAACAGCCGCGGTACCAGCCAGTCGCCGGATTGAACCATCTGATGGGCGACCAGGGCGCGGTGGGGTTCGGTGCGGTCGAGCGGCGAGTCGCCGAGTTTGTAGCAATAGATGAAGAGGCCGACGACAAGGATCAGCAGCAGGTCGCGAAGGGATTGGAGTTTCACGCGTTTTGCACGGACTTCAAGCCGTGTCACTTTTTGGGGATTGTCAGTTGTCCGTCGCAATCGTCATCTTTGGCGTACTTCAATATGACCAAATTCACCAGCGATGAACCACGGACAACGGACATGCTCTATTCTGCCCGCCCGCTCTTGATGCGCATGCCGTAGAAGGAGCGATGGACGAAGAACAAGGTGATGATGAAGAAGATCGCGGAGAGGACCAGCTTCAACGTGCCGTGGTTGTTCTTGCGCATTTCCTCCGCCAACTCCACGGCGAGCAGGCCGAAGAGGGTGGTGAACTTGATGATCGGGTTCATCGCAACGCTGCTTGTGTCTTTGAACGGATCGCCGACGGTATCGCCTACAACTGTCGCGGCGTGAAGGTCGGTCCCTTTCTCTCGCAGTTCAACTTCGACGATTTTCTTCGCATTGTCCCACGCGCCACCGCCGTTGGCCATGAAGATGGCCTGGAAGAGGCCGAAGGTGGCGAGGCCGATGAGATAACCGATGAAGAAGTAGGGTTCGAGACAGGCGAAGGCGAGGGTGGCGAAGAAGACGACCAGGAAGATGTTGAACATGCCCGCCTGGGCATATTTGGTGCAGATTTCGACGACCTTTTTGCTGTCGGCCATCGAGGCTTTGGCCCCGTCGAGCTTCATGTGTTTCTTGATGAACTCGACCGCGCGGTAAGCGCCGGTGACGACGGCCTGCATGCTGGCGCCGGTGAACCAGTAAATGATCGCGCCGCCAAGGATCAGACCGAGCAGGAACGGTGCGTGGAGGATGGAGAGATTTTCCTTGGCGAGCGTGTTGGTCATGCTGTCGGTGAGCATCATGATGATGCTGAAAATCATCGTCGTCGCCCCGACGACGGCGGTTCCGATCAGCACCGGTTTGGCGGTGGCCTTAAACGTATTGCCGGCCCCGTCGTTTTCTTCCAGGAGAAGCTTGGCATGTTCGAAATCGACGGAGATGCCGAAATCGCGCTGGAGTTCTTCACGGATATTGGGGATTTGCTCGATGAGACTGAGTTCGTAAACGCTCTGGGCGTTGTCGGTGACCGGCCCGTATGAATCGACGGCGATTGTCACCGGACCCATGCCGAGGAAACCGAACGCGACCAGACCGAAAGCGAAGACGGCGACGGCGGGCTGGGTTGAAGGAAGCAGAAGCCACGCGACGCCATGCTCCACTCCGCCGAGGTTGCCAAAGCCATAAGCCACGCCCATAAGCCCGGCGATGACGACACCGCCCAGCCAGAACGCGCTAAAGTTGCCCGCGGTCAAACCGCTCAGGACATTCAGCGATGCGCCGCCTTCGCGGCTGGCATCGACGATTTCGCGGACATGCCGGCTATTCACGCTGGTAAAGACTTTCGTGAACTCAGGAATCAGCGCACCGGCGGCGGTGCCGCAACTGATGATGGCCGACAGTTTCCACCATAGGGTGCCATCCCCAAGGTGATGGATCAGCGCATAAGACGCGGCGAACGTGCTGACAATCGAAAGCGCACTGGTGAGAATGACCAGATTGGTCAGCGGCTTCTCGAAATCCATTTCGTGGGCATTGAGATATTTGGATCGGGCGAAAGCTTCGTTGAGGAGATATGAGAACCCGCTGGTCAGGACCATCACCAGCCGCATCACGAATATCCAGACGAGCAAAGTGCTCTGGATATTATTGTCAGCGGGCATGGCCAGAAGGATGAATGTGATGAGCGCAACGCCCGTCACGCCATAGGTTTCGAAACCGTCGGCGGTGGGTCCAACGCTGTCGCCGGCGTTGTCGCCGGTGCAGTCGGCGATCACACCGGGGTTGCGGGCGTCGTCTTCCTTGACGTTGAAGACGATCTTCATGAGGTCCGCGCCGATGTCGGCGATCTTCGTGAAGATTCCACCGGCGACGCGCAGCGCGGCGGCCCCGAGCGATTCACCGACGGCAAAACCAATGAAGCACGGCCCGGCATAATCAGTCGGGACAAAGAGCAGGATGCACAGCATGATGACCAGCTCAACGCTGATGAGCACCATGCCGATGCTCATGCCCGCCTTGAGGGGGATGGCGTAGCAGGGATAAGGCTTGCCCCCGAGCGAACCCATCGCCGCGCGGCTGTTAGCAAAAGTATTGATGCGGATGCCGAACCAGCTCACCGCATAACTTCCAAAAATGCCAACCAGGCTGAAGAGGACGATGACCGTCACCTTCAGTACGCCCAGCGATTGATGCGTCTGCGGATCTTCGGCCAGGAAGCCGAAGTAGATCACCAGCACGGCTCCGATGAACAGCTCAAGCAGCATGATGAACTTGAGCTGGGTGAGCAGATAGGTTTTGCACGTTTCGTAGATGAGTTCGGAAACCTCCAGCATCGAGGAATGCACGGGAAGGTTTTTGAGATGCCGATAGATCACCAGCCCGAAGATCAGGCCAAGCCCGCAGACTGCGAGACCGTAGACGAGCAGCGTATGCCCGCCGATGCTGTTGTGAAAAAAGGTGGCGGCGTTCAGGTCTGGGATTTTCAGGTTGGCTTCGCTGGCATGTGCGGAGGCAGGAAAAAGCAGAAAAGCGAACAAACCGACAAGCAGCAGGGCGGCACCACGAGATTGCCGAACCCGGCGGAGGAGTTCCATCATACCTGACCTTTCAGTTGCGGCGACAGCCCCTGTGGGCGCTGGGGGATAAGGAATGATGGAGAACAAACCCCGGTATAGACCGGCCAGCTTGGCGCTGGTTGACCTGGCGTCTCCGATCGTTCCTCCCGCCTCGCCACCGATGAGCGTCACCGATGTGCGTGGGGATTATGATTCGGAGAGAGGGTTTTGACAACCATGGATCATGCGGTGTTTTTTAAGCCGCGTCCGAAGGCGGGTGGATGCGGATGTGGGCGCTTGGAAAGCCATGCTCATTGGCGGGCATATTCCCGCCGGCGATAGGTCCAGCGCTCCCGCCAGTCCCAGTAAATGCGAGATACGAATAGCTCGTCGCTCACCAGCTTCCAGCCGGGGAGCAGGACACCAATGCGATCCGATGCGATCGGTCTTTTTCGTCCCTGCTGGTTCCAGATGATCACGCGTTTCAATTCCGCTGACCCTTTCACGTCGCCGGCGATCACGGGGTCGCCAAGACTGGGCCAGTAATGAAAGCGGGAGGACAGATTTTCGAACAATTCGGGACTCATAGGCGATATCTGGGCGCACATTTGGAGGTAATACCTGCCGATGCGGTTATTGATTGAACCGCCGGCGACGTTGCCGTCACTGCGGATGAGAGACGTGTACGTGCGGACAGTTGCATGGTCCGGCTGTGATGCCCAGACGTCGGCGGCCATTCTGTCGACCGGCGGTTCGGTCTGAAGAAATAGCCGCAGGCTCGCCATCGCCAGATTCACGCCCAGCACAAACACGATTGCCGAGACGCGCAGGCGCTCGGGTCGGCAGGCGCATGAGGAGCACAGCGACGCTGAGGATTACCGCGGGCCATGTGAAGCCGAGATAGCGCGGTGTCCAGATCGACCGCCATGGCCGGTCGATCTGGTCGGCAGTGGCCGCGGCCGATTCGCAGATGTGGAACGCCGCCATGCACAGGCCAAACAGCGCGGCGAGGACGAATAGATATTGGATCAATCTGGCGGCAGCCCCGCGGATCGGTTTGAAAAACAATCCGGCGACGACGAACACACCGCTCGCCGCGGCGAGTGCGATCTGTTCGAGCGGTGTGATCCACATTCGGAGCGTATCTATCCACTGGATCGGTGACGCAAAATTCCTGACCGAATGGCAGTAAAAGATGTAGCCTGGGATGAGGATCCAGCAGCCGAGCCACAGCAGCAATCGCCACGGTCGTTCCTCCCTTCCGTCCCAGGCTGGTTTCCTCCGCAGCATTCGCGGCCAGGGAAGCGCACCGAGTGCGAGTAATATCGCGATCTCGGTCGCAGCCAGTTGCGGGCCGGTCACCAGGGGCTCGGGAATATCAGGAAGAAATTCCGGCCGCGGCCATTCATATCCCATCAGGAATGATGTGGCGGTGTATTGCACATGCTCCGGGCCGGTTCGATTTCCATTGAACCCGTTGACCCATGTGATGCCGGTGGCGCGCCAGCCCCGCTCTTCCACGTTTTCGACGAAATGGTTGAACTTCAAATAATATCCCGCAGGCCCGGCGGCGATCAGCACTGCGCCCAGCACCAGCAGCATCGCATTTTTCCAATGAACATGGCGCTGGGTGAGGAACAGCACAGGCGAAAGAGCGAGCACTGTAAACGTGCTGGCGTGAAAGCCAACCATCGCACACCCGGCAGCGATCCAGCACAACCACGCCGTGCTGCGGCCGGTGCGAAACCACCAGAGCAGGCAACCGACGTTCAGAACCACAAACAGCCACGCGTGGGCGTACATTTTCCCATCGCGAGAATAAAACATCGCAAACGCCGAGCACGCGACCAAAGCGGCGGCGAGCAGCGACGTGGATCGAGGAAGCAATTGCCGGGCAAGAAAATACATCGCGGGGATCATCAACGTCCCCGACAGCGCCGGCCCCAGGCGGATATAAAATGGCGTAAGCGTCACGAAGCGGCCGATCACCCACAGCAATGAATAATGCAGCGGCGGAAATCCATCGCTCCGCAAAACATTGAGCATTTGCCCATATGTGCCGCAGACGCGCCAGTAAGCCTGGACCTCATCGTTCCAAAGGGTCGGGACGGCAAGTTGGAAAAAACGGATTGCGCCGCCAAAAGCAGTCAAGAGCAGCAGCATTGCCAGCGGCCAATATGAGCGCGGTTCAGAAGCGGCATCTTGCTGAACTTCGCTTAGAAAAATGACCTTCACCGGCCAGCGCACGCGGCGAGGCGGTAAGGCCGGCAGAGGCAATACTGGTTTCACTTCGTCGAACAACTCGCTCACGATATTCAGTATCGCGACGCCGGGCGGGAGTTGAAGGATTTTATTTTCGGAGCGTTCCGAAGAATTCGATTCCGATCAGATCAACATCAATCCCACCGGAAGACGCCTTTGCCCCAGGCGTACAAATATGCCACCAGAAGAATGGCGATGAATGCGACGACATCGAGCAGCAACATGCCGGCCATGTGATGGTTTCGCAAGGCGATCTGCGGGAAGATCGAGCAGAGAGGGTAGAAGAAAATGATATCGACGTCGAAGACCAGGAAGATCATCGCGACGACGTAGAAGCGGACGTTGAAGCGTTTTCGCGTGTCCCCGATCGGGGTCATGCCGCTTTCGTAGGTCGCTTCTTTGCCCGGGCCGGTTCGGCTGGGGCCGACCACGAGCGACAGCACGATGTTCCCGATGGCAAAGCCGATCCCGATGATGAGCAGCAGCAGCACCGGCAGCCACCCATAGCGAGGATCACCACCGGCGGTCGGTGTCGCCTGCGGCATCAGGGTCTGAGCGAGCATCCCAGCGTTCATGAGCATCGAAATAGTCTCCGGATTCGTTAGAACGGTTCTGCAAAGGCCCGATCACTCTAAGAACACGCACCGGAAATGCAAATGGCCGCGACCGGCCTAAAAAACCTGCTCAGGACCGGTTGACTGCCTGATCCTTCCATGCGGGCCAGGGCAACCGCATTCTCCGCCGGTCCATGTGGGCGATCCGCATTGGCGATTTGAAAACCCGGATCGCTCGTCAGGCGCTCAGGCATCTTTTCAGGACTTACAGGAGAATGCGGTTGCCCTGCCATGCGGGCCGGCCTGCACGAAAAATCCTCGCCGCGCCAACTCCTGTTCGGTTAGACTGTATCAGGCTATGACCGCGACCGCACGCGGATGGACCTGCGGGTCACATTTCGAAAGGGACATGTGCAGGCTCATCCTTAATTGGCTCGGCCTGCTTGAAACTTTCCTTGTGAGAAACGTCTATAAGGCTGGGGGAGCGCCGTATGCATATTGAGGACTTCAAAACCTGGCATTGGATTCTGATCGGTTTGGTCGTCGGCCTTCTGATTGGCGGGGTTAAGTTGTATCAGGGGCCATGGTTTGACAATGGCACTGTCGCTACGCTCGGCGATCAGGCACGATTTGAACTTGCGCTGCTCGGGAAGCTGCCCATCGATGCGGCTACGCAGGTGACTTTGCCGGCCACGGCACCTGCCGCCGGCGCGAAACCCGGCGCAAAACCTCCCAAGCCCAGAGTGGTGAACCGATATCCGCCGGGGGTTACGGCCAAGGGATCTGACCGATATACGCAGCGATATCATCACGGCCAGCCGCTCATAAAAGATCTCGTGGTTCATCCTCCGGTTGCCGGGGGACCACCGCGTTCGTATTGGGTGACGGGGAAGATGTATGAGGTCGATCTTCAGCATATGAATGAAGCCGATCCGAACAGCCCGGTCGTCCCGTTTGAATCGTGGGTTCCGTTTAACTATGAGGCGAAGGCCCCTTACGTTGGCACATATGTCGCAAAAGGGCGATATCCGACGGTCACCGAGTATCTGGCGGCGGCGTCAAAGGATCCGGAGGCCAAGTTTGTGTATCGGTACAGTTGGTGGGAAGGTTCCGCCGCCACGCTGGCGTTGCCCGCATGCGCGGGGCTGCTGGTTATCGGGTTCGCGTGGCCGCTGATGATCAACCTCATGCAGCGCGGCGGGATGGCGCCGCTGCCCCAGCCTAAGGCAAAGCTGCCGAAAAACCGCAAGATGGGCGCGGACAAGAGGCCGGTCGACCATACCGCCGGAGACAAGCAGCTCGACGAACTCAACGCCGCCCTGGAAGCGGAGGTGGCCGGCTTCGCCAGCACGTCCACCGATCCGGATGACAGCAGCGTCCCGATGCCCACAGTCAAAACGCTGGCGGGGGCTGACCCGATGGCTCCCTCAACTCCTGCAACTCCCGAAGAGATCGTGGAATACGGCGGCGAGTTCTATCCGGTCGTCAAAGCGATTCACGGAAAAGACGAACCACCCGCCACTAAAGGCGCACCAGCCACTCATAACCCGCCTAAGCCGTAAAAGCTTCGCCACGCGGTCCGGAAATTCCCGCCTGCATCGTCAAATTTTACCATTCGCGCCTGAATCTTCACTTCTTATATTCTTTCCGGGACGCGTCCGTATTAAACAGGAAACATGTAATGGCGTTGGTATTATTCGTCGAAGACGAACTCGATTCTGCTGAGCCGATCGTGATGTTTCTATCACGGCAGGGTCATACGGTGATGTGCCGCCCTAATGGCCGCGATGCTCTGATCGCCTTGATGGAATCTCCGCCTGACGTCATTCTTCTCGATCTTCGTATGCCCATCATGGATGGCGTGGATTTCCTGCAGGTTCTTCGATCCTATCTTCGCTGGGACAAGCTGCCGGTCGTTGTTTTGACGGCCCTGCCCAACGGCCCTGAAATGGCCCGCGCCCGGAAATACAAAGTTGAACGGGTCTTTGTCAAAGCGAATTTTAATCTGCAGGAACTCGGTGAGACGATTGACTCGCTCGGCACGCCGAAAATTCAATCTGCCTGATACGAAATAAAAACAGCCATGAATGACACCTATGTCATGGGCTCGAAACCGGCTGTCCGCCGGCTTAAGACCCATGGGCATTTGTGCCAGTCATGGCCGTTGTCCTACCCATACTTCAGCAACCTGAGCTCCCGAGAAATTCGACTTATTTCCCCACTTCCAGGATCGTGAACGAATCCGGCACCATCTGCCCGCGACCGCGTGGCCGGCCGGTTCCCTGTGTGCTCGGCGCTTTGGTCACATCCTGCGTCGCCGGCGCGGGGGCGGCATATTCGGCGGTGATCAGAAAGATATGGCCTGTCTTTGTATCGAGCGTTGCCGTCTTGGCGCCGCGCATGGTCTTTAAGCTCTGCTCGACTTCAAAACTGGTCGGGCTGTTTTCCTTGATGATCGTGAGGATGCCATCGCCCGATGAAACGTAGGCTTCCATCGTGTCCGGATTAAAACCGGCGGCATCGACGCCGGTGCCGATCGGCAGGGCGGTGATGATCTTTCCGTCGGCTGCATTCATGATCACGCAGGTCGAGGGGTCGCGGCCGCAGGCGAACAAAATGTTGTTTTTCGCATCCAGCGCCAGGCCCGCCGGGCCGGCGCCCTTGCCGGCAAGATCGTAATGTGCCGTCACCTTCATGGTGCTGGCATCGACGACGGCGACATTGTCCTTGTCTTCCACGTCGATATAGACATGACCGGTGCCGTCGCTCTGGCCTTGCTCGGGCGCGCCGCCGAGGTCGATGGTGCCGGTGATGGATCCATCCTTGGCGTCAATCACCGTGACATTGGGATCGCGGTGGCTCAGCACGTAGATCTTCTCCGTCGCCGGCTCCAGGAAAATCCCATCCGGATTCCCTTCGACGGGAATGGTCTTGATCGTTTCCAGCGTTTTGGTGTCGAACATGACGACCGGGTTGCTGCTGCTGAAGCCATGGCCGGACTTGGGATCGACCGCGATCCCATGCACGCCTTTGGTGCCGGCGATTTCGCCGGCCGGCTTGAGCGTATCGAGATCAAACACGGTGACTCGAGCCGCCGGTCCGCCGTTGCGCCCACCGCTCCGCGGAATATAAAGCTTGCGGCCATCTGAATCCGCAAACACATAATCAAACCCACCCGCGCCACCCACCTTGGCCTTGTTCAGAATCTTGTATCCCCCCTCCGCCGACGCCGTCTGGCTCCGAGCGGCCAACGGTAACAGCAACATCCCCGCAACAAAAACCATTTTTGACATTCGCATGAATCGTCTCCAGATTAGAAAGTGACTACCGCCCCCGCACCGTACCAACCGCACATGACGCCAACATGACTGAACCTACTGGAAAACTGCCGCGTCGTTGATCGGAGTTCTCAGGTTTCTTCAGGGAAGGCGATCGGGAAAGCGTAAAGTTCCGCCGCTGCGAAGGTTAGATTTCAAATCTAAGGCCGAGATGCGATCGGAAATGCGAATGGCTCAGCTTGCTGAAAATGAGGTCAGTCAATTTCCGGCCTGTCGATTCATTTACTAACCGTAAATTTCGCAGATTTTCAAAAATTAGCTTCTTCTTCATTTGCGTAACCTGCTTCTTCATCCGCGCAATCTGCGAATCTACGGTTAAAAGCGCTCTGTGAATGAGCGATTTCGAGGTCGCACCCCGCAGCGCATAGTTGCCTCCTCCCGCGCCACCCATTACTCTGCCCGAAATGTCGATCCTCCCCGACATCCTCGCCCATAACGCGCAGTTCGTCGAGCGGCGTGAATATGAGCCGTTCCGCACCGACGCCTTCCCCGATAAAAAACTCGTCGTCCTCACCTGCATGGACACGCGCCTCGTCGAACTCCTTCCCCGAGCCATGAACCTCCGCAACGGTGATGCCAAGGTGATCAAAAACGCCGGCGCGATCGTCTCGCATCCCTTCGGCAGCGTGATGCGCAGCGTTCTCGTCGCCGTGTATGAATTACTCGCAACGGAAGTCGCGGTCGTCGGGCATTATGGCTGCGGCATGACCGGTCTGAGCTCCGCCCGCGTCCTCCAAAAAGCTGTCACGCGCGGCATATCCCCCAAAACCGTCCAAAGCCTCGAACACGCCGGCATCGATCTCCAACGCTGGCTCACCGGCTTCAATTCCCCCGAAGACGGTGTCCGCCAGAGCGTCTCCGTCATCCGGCGACATCCCCTCCTGCCATCCGATGTCCTCGTTCACGGCCTGATGATCTGCCCTGAAACCGGCCGACTTGATGTGCTGAGCGAAGACCATCCGAATGCCGGCGAATAAGAATATTCTTGAACGCCAAGACGCCAAGACCGCTGGGGCAGGGTAAGTCGGTAGCGAATTTTTTTATTCTCTTCGCGTTTTAGCTTGGCAATCTTTGGCTTAGAGTTGGCCTAATCTGATATTTTCAAAAGCCTTGAATCTGCTCCACCCCATCGCCCCCGCCCGGTAGAATAAATAACCACCATGTCCCACCTTGTCTCCCGCATCATGCTCGCGATCTTCATGATCCCACTCGGCGGCGTGGCTTACATGGTTGGAATTGTCAGTGCTAATTCGTTTATGCGCAGCTATTCCTATGGTTATTCCCCAAGCCGCGACTCAGTAATGTTCGCTTGTGCCGGCGGCATGGCCTGGGCCTTCTGCGCCTGTACTGGTTCCTGCTTTGGCGCAATTCGGTGATCTGGACCACTCGCCGCATAGTGCAAACATGGGTCGTCGCCGGGGTGCTGTTCGTGATTGGCATATTTGCCAGCTTGCTGGCTTCCACCAATGACTCTGTGCTGACCGGCGTTCTTGTCTTCTCGACTGTCCTCATCCCGCTTGTGTGGCTGATCTCCACCGTCTTCATCTGGAGAGAAACCCCCGCCGAGCGCGGCGATCGCATCCACCGCTCCACCACCGCCGCCATCATCTGCCCCACCTGCGGTTACAACCTCACCGGCTTAAACGAATCGCGCTGCCCGGAATGCGGATCGGGATTTACGCTGGACGAGCTGCTGGCCGCGCAGCCGAGCCGGGTAGTTGCGGAAGATGTTGCGTGATCCGGATGCTGAAAATCCTGCGGAGGGTTTATGTTGCTCCCGCCTCTTGATGAGCGGAAAAATGGTAGCGGGTAAAATGAATTCGTTGGAATGCCAAGGCGAAGAAAATAGCAGCGACAGGACTCGAACCTGTGACCCGGGGCTTATGAATCCCCTGCTCTGCCAACTGAGCTACGCTGCCTAAAGGCGTTCGTCTGTGAATTTATCAGCAGCCCACCGTTTGGCAAGCCCTGCCGCGGGGGCAAGGCTGATTTGATCGACGTGGGAGGGAATTTGGCTTGCGGATTTTGGATTGGGAAAGCTATCGCTTGAATCTGGCCTTCAACCATCCAAAATCCCCAATCCCCCAATCCAACCTCTTTCCTATCCCTTCACCGCCCCGGACGTCAGCCCCGCTATAAAGTCCTTCTGTAATGCGAAAAACAGCAACGCAACCGGCAGGATGCTCAGCACGGTTGCGGCCATCAGCAATCCATAGTCAGACTGAAACCCTGGCATCGCATTCAAGTTATACAAGGCGATTGGAAGCGTATACTTCGCCTCGTTCTGCAAAATGATCTGCGGCCACAAAAAGCTGTTCCAACTCGCCGTGAAGCTCAGCAGCGTGAACGCGCCAATCATCGGCCGGATCAGAGGCAGCGCGATTTCCCACCACAGATAAAGTTCGCTGCACCCGTCAATGCGTGCAGACTGCAGCAGCTCATCGGGGACGGCTAACATCGCCTGGCGGAAGAGGAATAACCCAAAAACATTCACCGCGCCGGGGACGAGGATGGCGAGATACGAATCGATCCAACCGAGATGATACATCAGTTCGTAACTGCTCGGAATGAGCACCTGCGCGGGCAGGACCATGGTCCCGAGCATCATGGCCATGATGATCCGCTGGCCGCGAAAGCGGTACTTGGCCATCGCAAATCCGCCGAGGCTGCTCAGTATTGTGGCGATGACGGTTTGCGTGGATGCGATAAAAATAGAATTCGCCAGCCATCGACCGAAGGTGTGCTGCGTGAAAAGCCGGGTGTAGTTGGCGCCGGTCAGGCGGCTGAGATGCGACCAGGGGAGAAAAGTATATGAAAACAGATCGTTGCCGCTTTTGAACGAAGCGCAGATAAGCCAGAAAAATGGGGCAAGACTTGCGGCCGCCGCGACAATCAGCAGCACATGCAGCGGGATTGCCATCGCGGTGTTCCGCTTGTCGATTCGGCGTTTGCCATGGGCCACGCTCATGGGTCCTCCGTAGCGCGCGTCAGGCGGAGCTGGAGCAGGGCGGCGAGGATGATGATGACGGTAAGTGCCCACCCAATTGTCGATGCGTAACCCAAATTGCCGGCGAGAAATCCGGTGTTGAAAAGGTACATGACGATCGTCAGGCCGGCATATTGGGGCCCTGCGCCCTGCAGCAGGACGAAGGGAAGCTCAAAGAGCTGGAACCCACCGATCAGACCGAAAAGAACCATGAAGACCATGACAGGCCGAATGCCGGGCAGCGTGATGTGCCAGAAGCGAGAAAAAGCTCCGGCGCCATCGACCTCGGCGGCTTCATAGAGATTTGCATCGACCGCCTGAAGGGCCGCAAGAAAGTAGATCATTCCAAAACCCACAGAAATCCAGAGCCACGCGAGAAGGATGGAGATGCGCAAGCACAGGGTGGCTGAGCCACGGAATTTCGAGCGGTGTTTTGCTGAACAGGCCGAGGAGGTTGCTGATCAGCCCGTGGCGGGGAGTGAGAAGCTGTGAAAAGACGACGGCAACGAACACTTGCCCGACAAGATGGGTGGAAAAAAATGCAAACCGAAAAAAACTGCGGCAGCGGATAGCCGGGCTGTTGAGCAGCATTGCCAAGCCGAGCGACGCCGGGATTTGGATCAGCAGGAATGCCAGGACGTATATCAGCGTATTAGCAAAGGCAATCCAGAAAAATGAATCGTGGATGAGATAGTTGTAGTTGGTCAGTCCGGTGAAGTGGACTTCCCTGGGCCCGACAGCATTGGAGAAACTAAGCAGCAGGCTGCGGACCAGCGGATAGAGAAAAAATGCGAAGAATAAAACAAGAAACGGCGCCATAAAGAGGTAAGGCGCGATGCGGTGTTGGATTCGCCAGAAGCGGTTGGAAGTCATGGATGGACTGCGTCGTCAAACATTAGCAGGATTGGAAATTTAAGAAAGTCACCCTTCTCTTTTCACCGTCAGATTTTCTCCTTTCAAACTTCAGAATTTCCCAATCCAAAACTGAGCCGATATGCCGGCGACGGCGCATCTTGCGACTCTGGCTCGTATAATCGTTTTTATTATGAATGAAGGCCCCTTGGATCTTCCGTTGCGTCCTCGGCGGACGCGGATGCAGTCCCAGTTGCGCAAAATGTTGCAGCGCGTTTTTCTGCGGCGGAGCGACATTATCGTCCCGGTATTTGTGATGGAGGGAACGGGCGTTCGGCGGGAGGTATCCAGCATGCCGGGGGTGTTTCAGATGTCGGTCGATCAGGCCGTGCCGTGGCTGAGCAAGCGGGCGGAGGAGGGGTTTCAGTCTTACTTGATTTTTGGGGTGATCGAGCGGGGGAAGAAAGATGATCTTGGCTCGGAAGCATTAAACGATGACAACGTGGTTTGCCGGCTGCTGCGCGGCGCGGGATAAGAAAATTCCGATGGCGGGGATCACCGATTTGTGTTTCTGCGAATACACATCGCACGGGCACTGCGGGCCGATGAATGATGACAAGAGCACAGTGAAGAATGACGACACCGTGCGGCGGCTGGTGAAGCAGGCGATCAATCACGCCAAGGCGGGGGCGGCAGTGGTCGCCCCCAGCGGCATGATGGACGGCTCCATCGGCGCGCTGCGGGCGGGGCTTGACGCCGCTGGGTATCGTGATGTGGTGCTGATGTCTTATGCGGTGAAATACGCAAGCGCGTTTTACGGGCCGTTCCGCGATGCGGCAGATTCAGCGCCCGTGTATGGTGATCGCCGCTCTTATCAGATGGACCCGGCGCGCGGATTAGTCGAGGCGCTGCGTGAGGTGGACCTGGACGTGCGGCAGGGGGCGGACATGATCATGGTGAAACCGGCGGGGGCGTATCTGGACATTATCGCCGCCGTGCGGCGGGCGGTGAACCTGCCGGTGGTGGCGTACCAGGTGAGCGGGGAATACGCGATGATCGAGGCGGCGGCGCGGAACGGCTGGCTGGATGGGGATCGGGCGATGATGGAATCATTGATCGCGATCAAGCGGGCGGGGGCGGATTTGATTATCACCTATTATGCGGAGCGGCTGGCGAAATTGCTGCCGGTTTGATTCCCGCCATGACTTTTTCTGACCAACCAATCCGTGCGGTGGTGGAGCAGGGCAGTGAAAGTGCGCCAATGCCGATGCTGCCAATGGCGCTGCTGCGGGATAAAACAGTTAAGTCGGCCGGCTGAGCAGATGTTGCCGAAACGATAAAACCCCGGATCACTCCGGGGCTTTATCAATTAGATCGACTTATGCTGTCGGCAGGTAAAAAAGCTCTACCGGCCTCTTTTGAATTTCAAACACCGCTATGCTGCGTTACAAGCCGATCGCGATTGTTCAGGCTGCGCAGGCGATTGATGGCGGCCAGGTAAGCGAGAGCGCTGGCTTCGAGGATGTCTGTGCTCAATCCGCGGCCGCGGATGGTTCGGCCGCTGTGTTCTAATTCAATCGTGACTTCGCCCTGGGCGTCTTTGCCGGCGCTGACGGCGCGGATGCGATAGTCGATGAGGGTGACCTTGACGCCGGTCAGCCGCTGGATGGCGGAGTAAATGGCGTCGACGGGGCCATCGCCGACGCTGGCGTCTTGTAATGTTTGGCCGTTGGCGTCTTTCAGCGTGACGGTGGCGGTGGGGATGGTGTTGGAGCCGGTGGTTACCTGAACACCGATCAATTCCCACAGGCCGTGGGTGATTTCGAGCTGGTCATCGACCAGGGCTTCGATGTCTTCATCGAAGACTTCCTTTTTTTTGTCGGCCAACGTTTTGAATTTAACGAAGGCGGATTCCAGTTGTTCTTCGGCTAATTTGTAGCCGAGCTGCAGCACGCGATCCTTGAAGGCGTGGCGGCCGGAATGTTTGCCGAGGACCAGCGAGCTTTTGGGAATACCGACGGCAGCGGGATCCATGATTTCATAGGTTTCGCGGAATTTCAGCACACCGTCCTGGTGGATGCCGGATTCATGGGCGAAGGCGTTTTCACCGACAATCGCTTTGTTTCTCTGGACGGTCAGACCGGTGAGCGTGCTGACCATTCGGCTGGTGGGATAGATCTTGGTGCTGTCGATGCGGGTGCCGATTTTGTAAAAGTCGGCGCGCGTTCGCAGGGCCATGACGATTTCTTCCAGCGCGGCGTTACCAGCGCGCTCGCCGATGCCGTTAATCGTGCATTCGATCTGGCGGGCGCCGCCTTCAAGCGCGGCCAGTGAATTGGCGACCGCCAGACCCAGATCATTGTGGCAATGCGATGAAAGAAAGATGTTGCGCTCGCGGATGATGGGGAGCTTTTTGATCAGGTGAGAGAAGATTTCACCGTAGCTTTTGGGGGTGGCGTAGCCGACGGTGTCGGGGAGGTTGATGGTGGTTGCGCCGGCTTCGATGGCGGCATGAGTGATTTCTTCCAGGAATTCCATCTCGGTGCGGCTGGCGTCTTCGGGAGAAAATTCAACATCTTTCGTGTACTGCAGCGCCTGTTGAATTGCTTCCACGCTGATGCGGATGATGTCCTGCTTCCCTTTTTTCAGCTTGTGCTCGCGATGGATTTTGCTGGTGGCGCAGAAGATATGAATGCGCCCGCTGGCGGCGTTTTTTACGGCTTCACCGGCGCGATCGACATCCTTGGGAGTGGAGCGGGCTAAGCCGCAGA
The DNA here is from genome assembly GCA_963704405.1 of uncultured Phycisphaerales bacterium. Lineage (GTDB taxonomy): Bacteria > Planctomycetota > Phycisphaerae > Tepidisphaerales > Tepidisphaeraceae > MFD01213-c1. Next base: position 4,054,320 of record OY969903.1, on the reverse strand, counting down.
CGGTGCTTTTGGTGACCTCGGCGGCGATCGCGCGGACGGATTCAAAGTCGCCGACGGAGGCGATCGGGAAACCGGCTTCGATGATGTCGACGCCGAGAGATTCGAGCTGACGGGCGATTTCGACTTTTTCGGGGAGCGTGAGGGTGGCGCCGGGGGATTGTTCGCCGTCACGTAAGGTTGTATCGAAAATTCGTACCGTTTCCATTGTCAGCTCCAGAGCCTTTAAGGCCCTATAAAACAAGAAACCCCGCGATCACCGGATCGCAGGGCCGTCAAAAGTCTTCTGAGCAGCGTTCCCTACGATCATGCACGGCTAAGCCCAAGCCCGAGAAGGCTGAGGCTGAGTCGCACGGATTGAAGGGAAATCTGCCGCATGGTTCTGGATAATAGATCGTCCAAACGTGCGGCTGTCAATAGTGAGAACGCGGGATAGTTGGTAAGATCGATTTTGGGGGTTTGGATTGCGGAATTTGGATTGAAGGCGACGGGAGTTCTTACGGCTTGGAGCGGACTTGATTCATGGAAAACGCCTGGTTGTCGTGATGCCGGCTTATAACGCCGAGGCAACGGTCGAGAAGACATTCCGGGAGATCCCGGAAGGGTTTGTGGATGAGATTGTGCTGGTCGATGACGCCAGCCGCGATCAGACGGCGGCCGTCGCCGAGCGGCTTGGGTTTCATGTTCTTCGACATCCTGAAAACCGCGGCTACGGGGGAAATCAGAAAACGTGTTATCGCAAGGCGCTTTGGCTTGGAGCGGATGTGATCGTGATGCTCCATCCGGATTATCAGTATTCGCCGAAGCTGGTGGTGGCGATGGCTTCGATGATCGCGACGGGGCAATATGAGGTTGTTTTGGCGTCCCGCATTTTGGCCTCGTCGGCGGTCCAGGGAGGCATGCCGATTTATAAGTATGTGATGAACCGGCTGCTCACGCTGTTCCAGAACCTTTTGATGCGGGCGAAGATTTCGGAATATCACACGGGGTATCGGGCGTTCAGCCGACAGGTTCTGGAGACGCTTCCGCTGGAGGAAAATTCTGACGACTTTGTGTTTGATAACGAGATGCTGGCCCAGGCGCACTATTTTGGGTTCCGGATCGGCGAGCTTTCCTGTCCGGCGCGATATGAGCCGGAATCATCTTCCATCTCGCTGAAGCGAAGCATCAAGTATGGGTTTGGCGTGCTCGGCACCACGCTTCGCTACCGTTTGCAGAAATGGAAGTTGCGGACATATCCGATCTTTGACAGCGCCGGCCGGCGCTGGCTCCAACGGAGGGTGAAGAACCCAAGTCTGCCCCCGCAGTCATTGTGAAGGCAGTAAAACCAACCACATTTGCCGAGGCTGGCCGATCGTGACTGCCGCGGGCCCGATTGAATCTCCCGGTCCTGGTGCTGTCGCGGGCGCGGCGGGTCCGTGCATGCTTTGCGGTGCGCGGGCCTGGCGGCCATATCTTCGGTCGGTTTTGGATTATCTCACGGATGAATGGTTCGACATTAACCGCTGCACATGCGGATTGATGGTGACGCAACCGATGCCGACGGCGGGGGAGATTGATCGGTATTATCCCCCGCGCTATCGGGGAAACCGGCATGGGTTTACGGGAAACATGCGTGTGATCCTGCGCCGGCGGGCGATTGAATCGCAATTTCCAAAGGGTTTTCGGGGGAGGATTCTGGATGTAGGGTGCGGCAATGGGGCCTTTGCTTTGGCTATGCATGAACGCGGGTGGAAGGTTTGTGCCACTGAAATAGATACCGCTACCGTCGAGCGACTTCGCTCGGCCGGAATCGACTGTAAGACGCCGGAGGCGGCTGAACGCGAGGGTTTTGGCGAGCCATTGAACGCCGTCACCTGCTGGCATGTGATGGAGCATGTGGAGCGGCCGAGGGAGGTGGCCGAGTGGGCCCGGACGCAGTTGAAGGCGGATGGGGTTTTCCAGGCGACGGTGCCGAATGCGGCTTGTCTGCAGGCAAAAATGTTTGGGCGGAACTGGCTGCATCTGGATGTGCCGCGGCATCGGTATCATTTCACGCCAGGCACGTTCAGGGAGTTATTGACGCAGGCGGGGTTTGCCGTCGAGCGGCAGAATGTTTTTGCGATTGAATATGACTGGTTTGGGGTGATTCAAAGTGCGTTGAACGCGATGTGCTCGCGTCCTAATGGTTTGTTTGAAAAGCTTACGGGTGCGGAGGGGCAGCATGGAGGGACCGCGTTGGCGTCAGGGTTTGACGCAGTTGTCTCTTATGCAGCGTGTATGCCTTTGGCGGGGATTAGTTTGCCGGCGATCTTAATTGCGGCGGCGATGGGGGATGGGGGAACTTTAACGCTGACCTGCCGAAGCTAACGACTCTGCCGCCAAACCCCCGTGTTCTTGGGAGATCACTTTTGTTCGGGCAGTGTTTCGGATTTTGGCAGGTCTTTGATGCTGTTCAAGCCAAACAGTTCCAGGAATCGCTTGGTTGTGCCGTAGAGGATGGGGCGGCCTGGTTCTTCGGCGCGGCCGGCGATTTTGACGAGATGCTTTTCCATGAGGCTGCGAATGGTTTCACCGCAGGCTACGCCGCGGATGGCTTCTACATCCGCGCGGAGGATGGGTTGCTTGTAGGCGATGATGGCCAGAGTTTCGAGGGCGGCTTTGGTCAGCTTGGCGTCGATTTCCTTTTGATGGAGGCGTTTCAGGTGTTCGCCGAACTGAGGCAGGGTAAGTATCTGATACCCGCCGGCGACCTGGTCGATGCGGAATGAGCGGCCGGTTTGTTCGTATTGCTCGTTGAGCTGCTTGATTGCTTTGCGAAGGGGTTTGGTGCTGGGGAGGTCCATCAGCTCGGCCAATCGGCCGGCGGTCAGGGGGTGATGGGTACTGAGGACCAGGGCTTCAAGGACAGGGAGATCAATGGGCGCATCTGCGGCGTTTTCTTCGCGGGTGGATTCGGTGTCTGCCTCGGCTTGATGGGTGGCGTCGGTGTCGGCAGCTACTTCGCCGTCTTTCAGTTCGGGCTCTGGTTCGGCAGCGGCGCGCTTGCGGCGCGATCGCAGGGGCGGGACGCCGACTTCGTTTTCTTCGCTCGCCATTGGGTCTTTTTCAATTTCCACGTCGTCGTAATCCCGGACTAGTCGCAGCATGGTTTATCTCCGATCAGCTACTGCACATTATCGGTCTGTGGCTGCAATAATGTGCAGCGAATCGGAGCGGGCTGCCATGCGTGTTTGTTATTGTTCCGCCGCTGCATACGGCAGGGGGTTAGTTGATACCGGCAACCGCAATCAGACGCAATGCGACACAATGAGACGTGGCTTGCGGAGGTGATGGCAGGACGTTAGAAACTCCAGAGGCGGCAACCTGTCATCTTTCCATCATTCTTCTTCGTATATGCTGATTACCTGCGATATGCAGAAGAGACCGGCAGCCCATGAATCTTTGTTCAATTCGTCCACTTATTTTCGGTTTTGCCGTCTGCATCGGTATTGCCGCGGGTTGCAGCACCTACGAAAAACAACCGCTGAACGACGCCGCCGTGCGGGGGCGGCTGGGGCCGCCTTTGGATCAGGATCTGCGAACGCAGGCGGAGCAGATTAAGCACCCTTTGCTGAATCCCGTAGAACTGCATCCGGAAGAAGGACTTACTCCGGATGAGGCGGCGATTGTCGCCGTGCTGGTGAACCCTTCGCTCCGTGCGCAGTGCGCTCACCGGACGGAGGCGGAGGCACAGTTGATTAAGGCGGGGATTCTTCCTAATCCGCAGTTTACGGCAAACTATGACATCGTCACCGGGGGGACGACGGCGGGTACGATTAACGCATACGGGTTTGGCGCAAGCTGGGATTTTACATCCCTGATCAGTCACGACACGAAGGTGGATGCGGCGCGACAGACGCTGGCGGCCGCCAATCTGGATGTGGCGTGGCAGGAATGGCAGACCGCGGAGGCAGCCAAAACGGCGGTTTACGATCTGCTTTCGCTTGGGGCGCAGCTCCTGGTTGCCAAAGATGTCGATCAGCGGTTGCAGGAAAATCTCAGGTTGATTCAGCAGGCGGTGGATCAGCATATGAAGACCGCAATCGACCTGGCGGCGGCGGAAGCCGCGGCGCGGGATGCGCGGGCGGTGGTATTGCAGGCCAATCGCGACATCGAGCACCAGCGATTGATGCTCAATCATGCACTCGGGATGCCGCCGGAGGTGAAGGTTCATATTCGGGCGGGGGTGGATTTGCCGTCGCGGTTTGATCCGCCGACGATGGATGAGCTGCTCGCGGGGCTTGAATCGCGGCGGCTGGATCTTCTGGGCCTGAAGAGGGGATATGACAGCCAGGAGCTGACGCTTCGTGCGGCGGTGCTCGATCAGTTTCCCAGGATCAATCTGGGGTTTAACCGGGCGAGTGATACGACCAACGTTCATACGATTGGCCCGGCTGTCACGATTGATGTGCCGATCTTTGACCGCAACCAGGGAAACATCGCGGCTGAAAAGGCAACGCGGCAGCGGCTGTTTGATGAATATATAGGCCGGGTTTTTGATGCTCGTGCCGACATCGCAACGGCGCTGGAAGACATCCGGGCGATCAATGAACAGATCATCGATGCGCAGAGCGCGGTGCCGAATCTGCAGCATCTGGTGGATGTGTATCGCGATGCGGTGGATCATGGAAACGCTGATGTGCTGAGTTACTACGAGGCATGGAACAACCTGGCCGCCAAGAATCTGGCGATTTTGAAGCTGAAGCAGCAGTTGGCTGACAATCGCGTTGCGCTGGAAATCGCCGCCGGGCGATATTTTCCGGATGCGACGCCGCCGGGGACGAAGCCTACGACGAAGCCCATGACGCAGCCGAGTGCAGCGGCGGATGGCTCGTTGAGCCAAGGCAATGATCCGTTGGCCTTATCCCGAGTTTCCCCATGAAGACAAAGCTGAAAACTTCAATCGCGAGAGTTTTGATCGCCGCCGCGATTGGATGCGTTGTGGCGGCGGGGTTTCATTTTTCGCGCCCTGTGATCGCCGCGGACAAACCGGAGGCCGGCAGCACCACCGCCAGCGCCGCGGATGAAAAAGGCGACGAGAAGGCGGATGACAACAAGGCAACTACCAAGCCCTCAGACGAGAAGGCTGCTGATAAATCGGCCGAGAATGCAGGGGACAAATCCGCGGAAAAACCGGCTGATAAAACGGCGGCTGACGACAAGCCGGAAGCAGAGCCGGTGGCGTCGGTGAAAACCATCGCCGCTCGCGTTGGTGATATCTCGCAAAGCATCGTCGCATATGGGACGGTTACCGCGCAGCCGGGTGAAGTTGCGGTTTCTTCTGTTCCGTTTGAGGCGCGGGTGAAGCACATCCCTGTCACCGGCGGCCAGCCGGTCGATAAGGGAACCACGTTGATCGAAGTTGAACCGAGCCCCGAGGCGCGCCTGCAATTGCTCGAAGCCCGCAATGCGGTTGAGTCGAGCAAAAAAGATTTGGAGCAGGTTCAGCAGCGATTCAACATGAAGCTCGCGACCAATTCGGATTTGCTCCTATCGCAGCAGGCGACGGATGTCGCGAAGTTCCGCCTCGATAGTCTCGAGCAGCGCGGAGCGGCTGATGATTCGCGGAAGATCACCGCCGAATTCGCGGGACTGGTGAGCAAAGTTGATGTGCAGGAAGGACAACTTGTTGCCGCTGGCGGCCCGCTGCTTGAAACGCTCGCACGCGACCGGATTGTCGTCCGCCTTGGCGTGGAGCCGGCAGATATTTCGCGGATTCAGATCGATCAGCCGGTTCATATCTTTGTCAGTTCCGGTGGTGATGTCGCGGATGAAAGCATCGCCGCCAAGGTGCGGCTGATTACTCAGCGCCTCAATCCGGATACGCGGCTGGTTGATGTCTTCGCGGCCCCCGAATCCGCCGACAAACTGATATTGGATTCAAATGTTCGCGCGGAGCTGACGGCAGAAACCAGGCAGGGGCTGATCGTTCCACGTGACGCGGCGTTGCCGGATGATGAAGGCACGCTTGTCTACACCGTGAAGGACGACAAGGCTGTTAAGCATGTTGTCAAAATGGGGGTGCACAATGACAAGGAAGTGCAGATTATCAGCGACGATATTAAGGCGGGCGACCTGGTTGTCGTTCAGGGAAACCTGGAATTGGAAGATGGGATGAAAGTTGCTGCGAAGGGGACAAAGTGATCATCCTGTCTTTGAATCAATCGGCGAGGGAGGCCTCGTGCTGAGAGTCGCTCCCTGGGCAAGCCATCATGCCCGATCGATCCTCTTCCTCCTGGTTGCCCTTGTCGCCGGCGGGGTGATGGGGACGCTGGCGCTCCCGGTTTCTCTTTTTCCGCATGTCAATTTCCCACGCATCCGCGTGAATCTGGATGCGGGAGATCGGCCTGCTGAGCGCACAGCGGTGGAAGTCACCCGGCCTGTTGAAGAAGCGGTGCGCGCTATTCCCGGTGTTCGCAGTATTCGTTCCACGACGAACCGTGGGAGCGCGGAGGTATCGCTCACGTTTGACTGGGGCGAGGACATGACCGCCGCGTTTTTGCAGGCGCAGGCGCAGATCAATCGGATTCTGCCCACGCTGCCTGCAAATACGACGTTTGAAGTGCGCCGGATGGACCCGACGGTTTTTCCGGTCATTGCCTACAGCATGACATCCGCCACGCGGCCGCTCACTGAGCTGAACGATATTGCGCTGTATCAGTTCAGGCCGGCGCTCTCGACTGTTCCGGGGGTTGCAAAGATCGGTGTGGATGGGGGGGCGATTGAGGAATATCGCGTTGTGATCGATCCGGCGCGGCTGCGCGATCACAACATCGCGTTTAATGACGTGACGACTGCGCTGTCGGCGGCGAACATCTTGACCGCGGTTGGACGCGTTGAAGACCGGTTCAAGCTGTATCTGATCGTCACCGATACGCGCTTTAAATCGATGGAAGATGTCGGGGCGACGGTCCTGCGCTCCGGGGCGGGAGGCGTCACGTTGCTGCGGGACATCGCGATCATTCGCGACGATGTGTCGCCGCTTTTTACGCACGCCACCGCGGATGGTCGCGACGCAGTGCTCATTAATGTATTTCAGCAGCCCGGCGGGAACACAGTTGAAATCGCGGCCAACATTCGGAGCGCGATTGAGTCTGAGCGCAACCGGCTGCCGGAAGATATCAGGAAAGAGATCAAAATTTCGAGCTGGTATGACCAGAGCGATCTGATCACGGCTTCGGCTACCAGCGTGCGGGATGCGGTGCTGATTGGTGTGGGGCTGGCAGCCCTGGTGCTGCTGCTGTTTTTGCGGAACCTGCGGATGACGCTGATTGCCGCACTGGCGGTGCCGGTTGTACTGGCCATTACCGCGCTGCTGCTTTACGTTTTCAATCAGAGCTTCAATATCATGACGCTGGGGGGCATGGCCGCGGCCGTTGGGCTTATTATCGACGATGCGATCGTGATGTCTGAGCACATCGTGCGGCGGCTGCATGGCAATGCCGATGGTTCGCATCCTGCTCCGTCTTCAGGCTCCCCTCCGGGTGCCGCTGTTGCAGACAAACCTGCCGACGGCGCCGTGGCCAACGAATCTGCTGTACAGGAAACGCCGCTTTCCACCATCGCTAAATCGCGCGTGCTGGATGCGACCGACGAATTCACGAAGCCGCTCGCCGGTTCTTCGCTTTCGACCATCATCATTCATATACCGCCGGCATTTCTTGTCGGCGTGTTTGGCGCGTTCTTCGGTGCGCTGTCGCTTTCAATGGCGACGAGCCTCGTTATCTCGTTCCTTGTCGCCTGGTTCGCGATTCCTATTCTTGCAGCCAGGTTCCTTCGTCCCAGGGATGTTCGCATTGAAAAGCCGGGCGCGATTGCGCGGGGGGCTTATCGCAGTTACGAGTGGCTTCTGCGCCGGGTGCTGCCGTTGCCGTGGCTGGTGCTGCTGCTCATCGTGCCGTTGCTCTGGCTCGGGTATTACTGTTTCTCCGGTGTTGAGAGTGGCCTGATGCCGACCGTTGATGAAGGGGGATTTGTCATCGACTATGTCGGGCCGCCGGGCGCGTCCATTTCTGAGATGGATCGGCTCATCAGCCACGTCGATCGCATCCTCCATGAAACGAAGGAAGTTCAGACTTACTCCCGCCGAACCGGTTTCAGCCTTGGGGGTGACATCAGTGAATCGAACAACGGGGACTTCTTTGTCCGGCTCAATCCCCTTCCTCGCCGGCCGATTGACGAAGTGATGAAGGAAGTCCGCGATCGCATTAACACGGAAGTTCCCGGTCTCGATATTGATCCGAAGCAGCTCATGGAAGATTTGATCGGCGACCTCACCGGGCAGCCGCAGCCGATTGTCGTTAACATTTTTTCCGACGACGAAAAATTGCTTGCAGACCTTGCGCCCAGGGTCGCCGAAGCGATCAAAAAAATCAGTTACGTCAATTCAGTGGAGACGGGGGTGGTGCCCGCCGGTGATGCGATCGACATTCAGGTTGACCGTGTGAAAGCTTCGCTTGAAGGCGTTGATCCCGATTCCATCACTAAAATTCTGAACGATCTCCTGACCGGCAATGTCACAACGCAAATTCAGCAGGGCCCCAAGCTGGTTGATGTGCGGCTTTGGACGCCGAGAAATATTCGGCGGACTACGGACGATCTGGGCGATCTTCCGATCCGCGCGCCCGATGGCCATACATTTCCGCTGAGGCGCGTTGCGACATTCGACATCATCCCCGGACAGCCGGAGATTACGCGGGAAGATTTGAAGCGTGTCGTCTCGGTCACCGGCCGCAGCGATCGCGACCTGGGAACGACGATTCGTGATGTAAAGACCGTCCTTGAGCAACCGGGACTTATTCCCGAAGGCGTCCGGTATACGTTAGGCGGACTTTATGAGCAGCAGCAGATCGCTTTCAAAGGCGTCATCAAGGTGATTGTGGCCGCCGGCGCGCTGGTTTTTCTGCTGCTGCTGTTTCTGTATGAGCGATTCCGTGTCGCGATCTCGATTATGCTCATCAGCGTGCTTGCGACCGCCGCCGTGTTCATCGGCCTGCGCCTTACGCATACGGAGCTTAACATCTCCTCAATGATGGGGATGGTGATGATTGTGGGTAACGTCACAGAGGTGGCGATTTTCTACTATTCGGAGTACGCCGACTTTTTAACGGAAGGCAGCGTTCAGGATCGACTGATCGCCGCGGGAAACTACCGTATGCGGGCCATCGCGATGACAACCGTCGCCGCGATCCTCGCATTGCTGCCGCTGGCGCTGAATCTTGGGCAGGGCTCGGCGATGCTTCAGCCGCTGGCGATTGCGATTATTACCGGGTTGATCGTTCAGCTTCCCCTGGTACTGATCGTCCTGCCGGCGCTCTTGGTGCTTTTCCGGTCGGGCGATCCGCGTGCCGTTCCCGCTCTTGCGGCGGAGAACGGATTTTCACCGGTTGCCTCTCGTCCCGAATCAGAGTGATTTCAGATGCGACTCCTTCTGGTAGAAGATTCCGAACGCCTTCAGCGTTCCCTCGGCACCGGTTTGCGCAAGAGCGGGTACGCCGTCGATATTGCTTCTACCGGGCCGGACGGGCTGTGGCAGGCTGAATCGCACGACTACGACATTGTCATCCTCGACATCATGCTTCCGGGGCTTGATGGTTTGTCTGTTCTACGCCGGTTGCGCGAACACGGCAAAGACATGCACGTTCTGCTTCTGACCGCCAAGGATACAGTGCCTGATCGGGTTGCCGGCCTGCGCGGGAGCCGATGATTATCTCGTCAAACCGTTCGCATTTGATGAACTGCTTGCGCGCATCGAAGCACTGACGCGGCGGCGTCATGGTCGAAAGAATCCGATCATTAAGGTGGGTGATCTGGAGATCGATACCGCCGCCCGGTCTGTTTCTCGCGGCGGAAAGCCGATCGAGCTTTTTCCGCGTGAATATGCGCTGCTGGAATACCTGGCGTCGCGGCAGGGGGAAGTCGTCACCCGCACCGATATTGAAGCCCACATTTACGACGATCGGGTCGAACCGCTGAGCAATGTCGTGGATTCCGCCGTCTGCGCTTTGAGAAGGAAAATCGATCTTCCGGATGTTCCGTCTCTGATCGTCACCCGCCGGCGGATGGGATATGTCTTGAACGGCGAACCCGCCAAACCTGATGAATGAACTGGCTCAGTTGCCATCGTGACTTTGTGATTTTGAGAATGCCCTCATCAAGTTCCATTCGCCGCCGCCTGACTTTGAGCCTGGCTTTCGGTGTCATCGTTCTGGAATTAATCGCAGGAGCGGGTCTCTACGGATATGTTGGCGAAACGCTGGAGCGCTCGCTCGATGCGACACTCGCTGCCAAAGCCGAGGCCATGGCCGCGATGGTGCGGCTGGAAGAGAACAACAAGCCCCGCCTGCATATCCCCGAAGAATATCTTCCCCAGTATTCCGGCAAGGAAGGGACCAATATCTTCCAGATCTGGCGATCCAGCGGCGAAACGCTTGCCCGCTCTCCTTCACTTGGAGACTTCAACCTGATCGGCCCCAGAGGCAAACGTCGCTTCGGCGATGTCCGCCTCCCTGACGGCTCTGAAGTCCGCGCCACCCGGCTGATCTTCACCCCTCAGCCGGATGAAGATCGCGAAGGACAGCAATCCGCTGCCACAAAGCCGGCGGAGCAGTTGCAGATCGTCCTGGCCCGTGATACCCGCGCAATTGACCAGCCGATGGCCACGCTTCTGACCGGGTTGCTCCTGAGCGGGCTGCTCGTTACCGGCGGCGTCATCGGCATCGTCACGGTTGGTGTCCGCCGCGGCTTGCGTCCGCTCGATGCGATTGCCCATGATACGGACCGCATCGGGCCGGATGCTCTGGATGTTCGATTCCCGACCGAAACCGTTCCGGCAGAGTTGCAACCGATTTCCAAAAAGCTGAATGAGCTGCTTGAGCGCCTGCACACTGCCTTCATTCGGGAGCGCCGGTTCTCTTCTGATGTCGCGCACGAATTGCGAACGCCGATTGCTGAGCTGCGCTCTCTCTGCGAAGTCTCCCTGAAATGGCCGGGTGATGCCGCGTCCTCCGCCGAGTCCTTCAATGAGGCCCTGGCGATCTCTAACCAGATGGAGGCGATCGTCACGACAATGCTTGCGCTGGTTCGCAGTCAGGTTGGGGCTCACTCGCCGGGGCAAACTCGCGTCGATTTAAAAACGTTGATTGAATCTTTGTGTCAACCGCTGCTCAAGCCTGCCGCCGATCGAGGTGTGACGCTGGACCGCGAGGCGCCGCATGATATCGCGGTCCAGACGGACGAGGTGATGCTTTCCATCATCCTTCGGAATCTGTTGTCTAATGCTGTTGAATACACGCCCGCCGGCGGCCGAATCCAGATTGCCGCTGCGCCATCGGCTGCCGGATTGGAACTCAGGATCGCCAATACCAGCACTGGGTTGGAAGCAGACGACCTTCCCCATCTCTTCGAGCCATTTTGGAGAAAAGATCCCGCACGCACCGGCGGCCTGCACACAGGCCTTGGCCTCGCGATTGTCGCCGCTTATTGCAATACCCTCGGGCTGAAGTTCAAGCCATTTCTGAATAAGTCAGAGGGCAACATCACCTGGTTTGAAATTCATTTGATCTTCCCAGCCGACCAACTCATCAAAAATTAAATATCCCCAACTGCGAACTCTTTCATGGCGGTCTACTTTGCGCAGAAGTCGACGAGGCGTGCGATTTCGCTGCGGAGGTCCTTGCGGTGTACGACGAAATCCACGAAGCCGTGTTCTTCGAGAAATTCAGCTCGTTGGAAGCCTTCGGGAAGCTCCACCTTGATCGTGTTCCAGATGGTGCGCGGGCCGGCAAACCCGACCAGCGCTTTGGGTTCGGCGATGATGAAGTCGCCAAGCATGGCGAAGCTGGCGGTGACACCGCCGGTGGTCGGGTCGGCCAGAAGGGAGATGAACAGCCCGCCGGCGTCGTCGAGGCGGGCGAGGGCGGCGCTGGTTTTGGCCATCTGCATGAGGGATAGGGTGGATTCCTGCATGCGTGCGCCGCCGGAGCAACTGACGATCACGAGCGGCAGTTTTTCATCGGCCGCGGCTTCAATGGTGCGGGTGATTTTTTCGCCGACGACGCTTCCCATCGAGCCCATCATGAATGTCGGATCCATGACGGCGAGCATGATCGGGCGGCCTTTGATGAACCCTTTACCGCAGACAACGGCGTCTTTCTGGCCGGAGCGCATCTGCTCAGAACGCAGACGGTCTTTGTAAGCTTTCTTGTCTGTAAACTTCAGCGGATCGACCGGCTCCAGGTCATCAAACATCGTTTCAAAGCTGCCCGGGTCCGCAAGTTGCTCGATCCGCTTGGCGGCTGAGAGCCGGAAGTGATGCTGGCAATTAGGGCAGACGCTGAGCGCTTCCTCCACGACTTTGCGAAACAGCATGTCGCCGCAGTCGGGGCAACGCATCCAGAGGCCTTCGGGGATGCCCTCTTTTTCCTTTTTTACGGGATCGGTCGGAATTTGGGACATAAGCTAGAGAATGGTCGTCGGACTGTCGCGGGAGTCAAGGGTTGGTGCATTGCAATGACGCCGGCCACCAAGCTTGCATTGCGGATGATTGTTCCCTGGCAGGGCGGCGGTCGGGACAGGACCCTGATTCTCTGCTAAAATCTTTCGGTCTATGGCTACGTTGTCTTATCGCACAGCAGGCGAATCGCATGGGAAGGCGCTGGTAACCCTGGTTGAAGGGATGCCGGCGGGGGTTCCTATTGACAAGGATTTTATTGATGGAGAGCTTCGCCGCCGACAGGGCGGATACGGGCGCGGCGGACGGCAGAAGATTGAAACCGATCGCGCGGAGTTTCTGAGCGGTGTGCGAATGGGCAAGACCATCGGCTCGCCGGTGGTGATGGTGATTCCGAACAAGGATTCGCGGCTCGATGATCTGAGCGCAACGCCGCCGCTGCATCGGCCGCGGCCGGGACATGCGGACCTGGCGGGGTCGATCAAATGGCTGACGACGGATTGCCGCGAGACGCTCGAGCGCGCTTCGGCTCGCGAAACCGCAGCCCGCGTGGCGGCGGGGGGGCTGGCGCGATGCTTCCTCCGGGAATTTGGAATCGAAGTATTCGGGTTCGTGCGATCGGTTGGTGAGGCCAGGGCAAATGTCGATGTGACGCCCGAGAACTGGCGCGAATTAGCCTCACTGCGCGACGCATCGGAAGTGTACTGCCCCGATCCGGCCGCGGACGCGGCGATGCGGGAATTCATCAACCAGCAAAAGATGGCGAAAGACACCGCCGGCGGTGTTGTGGAAACACACGTGTTCGGATGTCCCATTGGCATCGGATCGTGCATGACCTGGGACGGGCGGCTCGATTCGCGCATCGCGGCGGCGGTCGTTGGGATTCAGGCTTTCAAAGGCGTGGAATTCGGGCTTGGATTCGAGACGGCGAAAAAACCGGGATCGAAGGTGCATGATGAGATCGCATTTGATCCTGCAAAACGGGACACGCCAACGCTGGGGTTTGCGCGGGCCACGAATAATGCAGGCGGGCTCGAAGGTGGGATGACCAACGGCCAACCGGTGGTCGTGCGCGGCGCGATGAAGCCCATCAGCACGCTGGGCAAGCCGCTCAAGAGCATCGATCTGAACACAAAGCTGGAGAGCGAGGCAGGCTGGGAACGCAGCGATATCAGCGCCATCAGCGCGGCGGGCGTCGTCATGGAAAACGTCATCGCGTTTGAAATCGCCCGGGCGTTTATCGAGAAATTTGGAGGGGATTCAATGACCGAAGTACGAGGAAATTACGAGAATTTTCTGGCAGTCGCGCGGCGGTTGCCGCTGTGACAAACCTGTTTCTTGCAAGGTCGTCATTTCTTTACGGGCTTGGGTTTCGCCGGCTGGGGGACCACGGTGATTGTGAAATCGTGCAAGTCAGCGGTAGTGATGCCTTTCTTTGTTTCAAAGGCCGTAAGCACCGCAGCGGATTTAAGCTGCGCTCGCGTAAGGGATAAAGTTTTTCCGGTGTCGAGGATCGCGGTGAGTGAGCCGAAGATTTCGGCAGCGACACCGAAGGGAATGGGATTTCCATTCTGTGCGGTGGCGCCGGTCGTATTAACGACGCTGACATTGACGGCTTTAAGCACGCCGGCGGCAATGACGGACTGGGAGAAGGCGGGGGTTCCTCTGCCAAGGTGTATTGAATTGATGAAAGCGGTGGGGGCAAGATAGTCGCTGTCGGAAGCAGGCATGCCCAGCGATCCGGCGATGGTGCTGCTCACGCCGGCGTAAATTCCGCTGCCGACGAGTTTGCCGACGGTGATGCTGCCGATGTTTCCATTGGAAAAGATGATGGCATTGGTAACTGTGCCGGCGACGTGAATGACACCGATGCGAAGAGCATGGGCATCGAATGATGTAAGCGCCTGAATGGAAATATGGCTGTTGCTGTCGCCAAGGTTGCCCTTGACAGTGAGCAGACCGAGCGCGCCGGTCTGGATGTTACTGTTGAGCGATCCAGAAAGACGAAGGCTCTGGACCAGCCCGGCGCCGTTGAGGCTCCAGGCGGACGCGGTAGATCGAGCAGAGATGTTGAGGACGGCGCCGCTGAAGGTCCAGGTGCCGGAGTTGAGATCACCGCCAATGCGGGCCGTGACCAGATCGATAGCCCTGGAGGCCGTGAGGGACAGGCTTTCATCAAAATTGCCGGAGTTGATCAATGTGGTGATGGAGGGGGCTGTGATGGAATGGTCGCCGCCGTTAGTGCTTGTCCAGGTTTGGGAGCGCAGGGTTCTGATGGGGGAGTCGTCAGTCAGGGTGGTGTCGGTGGCGGTGCCGATGCTGATGAGGGAGGTTACGGGGATTCCACCACTGATTTTGATCGTTGATTGATTCGCGGAGGCAAAGATCAATTTACCCGCGCCCGCAAGCACGACATCGCCGATCAAGGCGGCGCCGGGTGCGATGATGGCGGAAAGCTTAGCTGTGAGGCTTTCAATAGTGCCGATGGTGACAAGATTGTCGGGGCCTCCGGTGGCCGTGATTTTGAGGGAGGGTTTCTGCGTGCCGACAGGGTTAATGGTGATATCGCTGATGTTGGCGCTTGGACCAGCGACGATGATGTGAGCGGCTGTCCCTGAAATCTGAACGTTGAAGTCGGTAAAAGTGATTTTTGCTGTTCCACCGCTGAAGGTGACATGACCAATGGTGCCGTCAGGTTCGTGGTAAGTGAGGTCATGGCCTCCACCGTGGCCGAGTGTAATGAACGCCGGAGGGGGAACGATGTTGAGATTGACCGTCGCGACATTTGAAGTCACGCCGCTGCTGTCGCGGATGGTGTAGGTGAAAGAGTCGGGGCCGACATAATTGGCGGTTGCGGTGTAGTTGAAGAAGCCGGCATTGGAGTCGATGCTGACGGTGCCATGGGCGGGAGAGGCGACGATAGTAAGCCCGTTGCGCAGCAGAAAGCCAGTGGAGTCGGTGTCATTATTGAGCGGCCGGATCTGTGTGACGGAGGCGCTATTGATGACATTCGCCGGGGCATCATTGACAGCAGTGGGGCCGGCGGTTGGATTGTTTGGATCGGGGACGGTGACGAGGAACGCCTGCGAAACCTGAGTGCCATCAAAACTTTGGCCGGTGATGACAATCGTCGCGCTGCCGGTCATTCCCGGCGTGTACGTGAATGAAAGCGTGCCATTCGTGATGACCGGCTTCACCAGTGCGTCATTCAAACTGGTGGCCGTGTACGTGATGCTGGGAAAAGAAATCGCTTTATTGACGGCGACAAGGTTGTTGACGTGCAACGCAGGCGCGGGGGTTTTGGTTGGGTCGTAATTGACAAAGGGAACATCCGTGACGTTGCCGTAGCTTCCGGCCGGCTTGCTGGGATCGAGGATGCTCCCGAGGTCGCCGGTGGGAAGCGAGGCTACCTCGTCTACCAGGTTCATCCCGTTACCGATGACGTTGCCGAAGACAGTGAAACCACCATTTTGATTATCAAGATTGGATGAATTGTCCGCGAGATTGAAAAAGAAGTCGCTGCTTGCGGTGTCATTAGTGCTTCCGCTCAGCGCCATCGCGACGGTGCCGCGTACATTGTGGCGGCTCGGATCAAACTCGCTGGGGATAGTCCCGAACGTGGAAATATGACTGAGCGGGTTATTAATGCTGACGGCGCCAAGCTGTTCGACAAATCCGGGAACGCTTCGGCTGAAAAGGGTGTTATCGAAGGCAGAGCCGTTCACATATTTGAGAAAATTTGCAACAGTTTGCGGGGTGGCTTTGTCGTTCAGCGCGATATTGATGTTGCCGCTGATATTGATATCGCTGGCAGCGGTGTCGCCGCCGCTGATCTGAAGCTGCGCGATGGTACCGCCATCGGGAGCGTCGCTATCGACAAAATGCGTGGTCAGATCAATGGAGTCTGCGCTTGCGTTTCCTGGATGGGCCAGGAACGATGGAACCGGCGCTACCGTGATCGCGGTCAGAAGCTTGCGAGATTCCAACGCTTCGCAGGCGCAGCGGTGCAGATGTGCATTGCGGCGACAAACATCGGGACGAAGGGCAACGGCGACACGAGATTTGAACGACAGCATGATTTTCCTCTCCACGAACAGCATTCAAAATCCGCCAGCGCTTGTCGGCGGACCCTCCAGCGATAAGTCTTACGATGGCCGCCTTGCCAATGTTTAGCGGCGTTCGACGGATCCGCGGCCAACTCATTTGCACTGGCCGCCAATTCTTGTTTAGAGCAGCTTTCACTAAACCGAAGGCTCTCACCATCAGCGGCGATGCAGTGGAATTCTTCGAGATACCTCAGGATGACGACGAAGCGATCCGGAACGCCGTAGCACTTTCGCAAAAAGTCAAATCACGTCAGGATATTAATCTGGAAGTCATTCAACTTGGCGGTGGTGATTTTCTTTTGACTGAAAAAGCTCGACAGCGTGGCGGCGGTGATCAGGTTCCCCTGGTTTAACGCCAGTCGCGGGCCGGTGTCGAGCGTGCCCGTAATTTTATCGAGGGTAACGCCGGCGACCCCGAAGTGGATGCCGGTGTTGGTGGTCTTGATCGAACCGAGCCGCAGCGACGTAATCGTCTGGGCGGCGATGAAGCTGTTGGAGAAAGTCGGTTTGGTTGTGCCAAGACGAACATCTTTGATGACCGCCGCACTGGAGAAATTCGCTGATGCTGTGGGCAGCGTTCCACCAGTGGTGATGGTGGAAGTAACGCCCGCGTACAGGCGGCTGTTGGTCAGTGCAGCGCCGGTGATAATGCCGATGTTGCCGGTTGCATTGATCGTTGTGTGGTCAATGACGCCGGCGACGTTCAGCTTATGAATCTGATCGGCTCCGGCAACAAAGGCGGCCTGAGTTTTGATCGTGTTGTCATGCAGATTTCCACCGACCGTCAGGACATTAATCGCGCCTGCTGTGATATTGGCCGCGAGGTCGCGTTTGATGTGCATTGACTCAACCGTGGCATCAGCGGTAAGGCTCCAGGCCGCGGCGGCTGAACGGGCAGTAATGCTCGAAACCGTCCCATGCACAATGAAAGCGCCGCCCGTCAAATCACCCGCAACGGCGAAATCACCCAGATGACCGACGGCGAGCGTGCTGCCGAAGTCACCCGTGCTGATGTGAAGCAAATTGACGCTCGCGCCTGTGGAAATGCCCCACGCCGTCGCCGCCGATTTTGCGGTGATGCCGAGCGCGTTCCCGAAGATATTCCATTGTCCGCCAGTAAGGCTGCCACCGATGCGGGCGGAGCCGATTGAAGTATTGGTGTCGGTGAGATTGAGGCTTTCAGCGAAATTGCCGCTGATGGAAAGCCTGCGGATGGAGGGGGCGGAAATCATGTCGACGATGCCGTCGGTGTTGAGCCATTCAACCGATCGCAGGCTGATGATGGGTTCTGCGGAGGTCAGTGAGGTATCGGTCGCGGTGGCGATGACCAGCGAAAGATTCGGCGCGAGCCGCTGATGTTCAATGTCGCCTGGGCAGCCGAGGCGAGCGTGAGCGCCGACAACCCGTCGACATTCAAGCTGCCCGTCAGCACAGTGTGCGAGGCGGTGATGCTGATCATCGCGCCGGCGTCGGTGATGGAACCGATCGTCGAGACGCCATCAGGGCCGCCGCTCGAGGCGATGCTCAGGCTGGCCTGATGTTTGGCGGCGTTGGTGATGACGATGCTGCTGATGGTCGCGCCCGTGCCATGTGCGGTCGCGACGCCGTTGGCTGTAGTGAGAGTGACATTGGAATCAGCAAAGGTGACGACCGCAGTGCCGCCGCTGATCGAAACGTGGGAAACGGTGCCATCGGGTTCAGTGTAAACAAGGCTCCGAACGCTGGCGGAGCCGATGGTGACGGTGAGCGCAGGGGCGGCGACATTGACGGTGATCGTCGCCGGCGCCGATACGTTGCCCGCGGTGTCGGTGATGGTGTATTGCAGCGAATCGGAACCGATAAAGCCCGCAGGGGTATAGCTAATTTCGCCGGTGGCGGTGTTCACCGTCGCGGTCCCATGCGCCGGTTCAGTGGTGATCGTCAACGTAGCCGGTGACAACGCGGCGAGAGAATCCGTGTCGTTGAGCAGCGGTTTAAAAACATTCGTGGAACCCTGGAAAGCATTCACCGGCCCGTCATTAACCGCAACCGGGCCGGCGGCGGGAGTGGTGGTATCGGGGACGGTGACTACAAATGAGTTTGTTACGGTGGTGCCATCGAAACTGTGTGCGGTAACAGTGATGCCCGCCGCGCCCTTTGCTCCGGGAACAAAAGCGAACGACAAGGAATTCCCGTTAATGAGCGGCTTAACAGAAGGATTGTCGCTGACAGCGGTAAATGTCATGCCGGGAATCGCGATGGCTTGGTTGACAGTTACCAAGTTTGCAATTCGGATGGGTGGATTATGCGTTGCCGGATAATTCTGCAGGGGAACAGTGGTGAGGGCGGTGTTCGCTGTAGGTTTGGAAATGTCCTTAATCGGAAAGCTGGCAATTCGATCGACAATCGCCATTCCGTTTCCGATGACTTTTCCGAATACGGTGAAGCCGCCATTTTGTGAATCGAGATTACTGGAATTGTCGGCAAGATTGAAAAACCATTCGCTCTGGGCGGTAGTGTTGGTGCTGCCGCTTAACGCCATCGCAACGGTGCCTCGGAGATTCGACCGGGACGAACTGAATTCGCTGGCGATGGCGGGAGCGACTGGAATGTGGTCCTTGAGGTCATTGATGCTGTATCCGCCAAGCTGTTCCACGAAGCCAACCACGCTTCGGCTGAATATCGTGTGGTCAAACTCGCCGGAATTAATGTAGTGAAGAAAGTTTGCAACAGTGATCGGTGTCGCTGAGTCCGTCAAGGCAATGTCAATGACGCCCTGGCTGGTACGAAGCTCGGCGACAGTGCCGGGGATATTGGGATCGTTGAAATGCGTTGACAGGTCAATCGTCTGCGGCTGCGATGGTGTCGCGAGCACGGGGCTGATGGCTGCAGTCAACTGGGCGGCGAGAAGTTGGCGGTGCTCCAGCGATTCGAAGACCGAGCGGATCGCGGATTTATTTCTGGGGGAGCGGCGGCAAGACCGGGCAGACGTCATCGAAGGCATTGATACTCCTCAAATTGTGGGGACGAGCTGGCGAACCGTTGCATCCGTGCAGGGGAGGTTGATGCGAATCGACTTTGAGCCGCCTTGAAAAACAGACGGCGAGCGGCTGCAAACTGTTTCAATCATTCTCCGCCAACGCCCGTTTGATACGCGCTGCAATCGTTCGTGAACGACAAAGGCGATCCATTTGGATCGCCTTTGTCTTCATTAAATCCTACCGAAGCAGCCCTTGCCAATCCAGTCAAGCTTCTACTGTGCCTGTGCGGCTGCCTTCGCCGCTGCCTTGGCGGTGAAATGTTTTTTCGCTTCGCCGACCAGGTAGAAGCTGCCGGTGATGCAGATCAGGTCTTCCTTGGTTACCGCCCGGTTGGCGATCGCCAACGCATCTTCCAGGGTTGGAGCCACTTGGGCCATCTTCCCGTAAAGCTCGACATACCGGGCAGCCAACTCTTCCGGGTTGGCGGTGCGGATGTTGTCGACCTTGGTGAAGATGACCTTATCAGCGCCGCTGGTGATGCGGTCGAGCATCCCGGCGACGTCTTTGTCGCCGCAACAACCGAAGATGACGACGATGGAATCGCATGGGATGTGCTGCCCGATCGCCTTCATAAGGGCATCCACGCTGGCTGCGTTGTGAGCGCCGTCAACCAGCACGCGCGGGGTCTGGCTGACCATCTCCATGCGGCCGGGGATGGTCACCTTGGAAAGCCCCTCCATCGCACGGGAATCATTGATTGCGATCCCTCGGCTCTTCAGCTTATCCACAATGCTAAGGGCCAAGCCGCAGTTGATCGCCTGATGTTCACCAACCAACGGAACCGCCAGATGCTCGAACTTAGTGTTCGGCGTCGTCAGGCAGACGCGGTTGTGCGGGCCGAGCATTCGAGTGGCTTCAAAACGATAGCTGAACTCAATGGTCTTGCCGGTGATATCAAGTGGAGCACCGACTTTTTCGGCGACACGCTTCAGCGCGGCTTCCGCATCCGGATCCTGAATCACTGTCACCGCCGGAACGCCATGCTTAAAGATTCCTGCTTTTTCGGTGGCGATGTGTCCCAGCGTTGGCCCGAGTTGGGCCATGTGGTCCTTGCTGATGCTGGTGATCGCAGTCACTTCAGGCTTAATCACATTGGTGCTGTCGAGCCGACCACCAAGCCCTGTTTCGATGACGCCGATATCGATCTTATGATCGGCAAAGTACTTAAAGGCGACGGCGGTGAGTACATCAAAGTACGTCGGCACCGGCCGGCTGCGGGCAATAATCGGTTCGATCGACTTCACCAGGCGGGCAAAATCGGTATGGCTGATCATTTCACCGTTGATCTGGATCCGTTCGCGGATGTCGACCAGATGCGGGCTGGTATAAACGCCTACTTTGTAACCACAAGCCTGCAGCATCGCCGCGACCATGGCGCAGGTGCTTCCCTTGCCTTTGGTGCCGGCGATATGGACAGACCGGAACTGATCCTGCGGGTTTCCCAGCTTCTTCAGCAGGGTGCGCATGCGATCTAAGTCAAAGTTCTGGCTATTGTAACGCACGATTCGGAGCCGTTCAAAATCGCTAAGCGTGTTCAGGAAGCGGAGCGACTTCGTGAAGTTGCTCACACCATGATGAACAGGCTTGGCTTCGATAAAACCGGTAGATTTTACCGCTCGAACCGGATGTGCGGGTTTTACGGGTTTGCGCGTTCGCGCGGCTACCAGCGCGGTCCTTCTGCGCGGAGTGGTTCGCCTCGTTTTTGCTTGCATCGCCATGGAAGTAATCATATCAGGATCACCACAGTCTTTCAAATTTGGACTCCAAATCGCGACAATTCCGCAAGTTGCGAGTTAGCAGGCAGTAGCGGAATACATCCTGATTTTTGGGAAAAGTTTGGGTAACGCATCTTAACAACCGCACATCTGCAAAGATGCCCGTTGCCCGCAAACTAAACATGCGCGCCGGCGTATCGTTGTTGCACGATGCCGTTCGCGTTATTCTGTCGCCGTCTTTCCTCCTTCTCATCTGCACTGGAGCCCTTGTATGGCCAAGTCGGCCAATCGTTCATCAATGAAAGTTCCCGCCGAGCGGCCAATCCGGTCGGTGGCGTTCGTCAGTCTTGGTTGCCCTAAAAACCTGGTCGACAGCGAACGGATGCTCGGACTTCTGGCGCAGGATGGCTTGACCATCACCGCCGATGCCAACTCGGCCGATGCAATCGTCATCAATACCTGCGGCTTCCTCGAAGCCAGCAAGGATGAATCACTCAAAGAAATTCGCGAAGCCATCGAATTGAAAAAAAGCGGCAAATGCCGCCGAGTCGTGGTGGCCGGGTGCCTCGTTCAGCGGCATAAAACAAAACTACTCTCAGATGCCCCGGGGATCGATCGCCTCGTAGGCGTCTTCGATCGCGAGCATATCGTTGAAGCCGTGCAGGGAAAGGAAAACCCGCGGCAGGAGCATGGGCACTTCCTCGGGAAGTATCACGATCTCTCCAAAGAGCTGGCGCAATTGTCCGTGGTCAGCGGCCAGTTGTCCGTTGCTGATGCAGCAATCAAAGAGACGAAGACTTCCCGATTGCCCGTATTTGAAAATGATCGTGCCCGGCTGCGGTTGACGCCGCGGCATTATGCTTATCTGCGAATCAGCGAAGGCTGCAATCAGGGTTGCTCTTTCTGCACCATCCCTTCGATTCGCGGATTGATGCGATCCAAGCCGATCGAACAGATATTGCTGAAGCGCGCGAACTGGCGGCAGATGGGGCGGTGGAATTGAACCTCATCGGTCAGGATACGACAAGTTTCGGGACGGATATCGGTTATGCCCCAGGGCTTTCCGGGCTTTTGCGGACATTGAATAAGGAACTGACGGACGTGCATTGGCTGCGGCTGATGTATGCGTATCCATCCTGTTTTACTGACGAGATGATCGACACCATCGCGAGCAGCAGCCGGCTGGTGAAGTACATCGATATGCCGCTCCAGCACATCAACGACGAAGTGCTAACCAAGATGAAACGCCGCGTGACGCGCAAGCAGATCGAAACCCTGCTCGCCAAGCTGCGGAAAATTCCGGGGATGGCGATCCGCACCACATTCATCGCCGGCGCGCCGGGGGAAACGGAAGCGCAGCATCAGGAACTGGTGAAGTTCGTGAAAGATTTTGGCTTCGACATGATGGGTGTGTTCCCCTATAGCCAGGAGCCGGGTACACCGATGGGGCGGATGACGGATCAACTGCCGGATGAAGTGAAGCAGGCGCGGGTTGAAGAACTGATGCTTGCCCAGCAGGAAGTCGCTTTCCGCAAGGCGAAGAAGCAGGTCGGCCAGACGATCGAAGTCTTGATCGACCGAGTTGCAGGGCGGGATGAAGAAGACGGATTCGTCGCCCGCAGCCACACTCAGGCCCCGGACATCGACAGTGTTGTACACGTCAGCGGCAACGGTACGCCGCTGCATCCGGGCCAAATCGTGAACGTCAAGGTTACGGATTACCAGGCATATGATCTGGTGGCGGAAGTGCCGCGAAAAAAGTCGCGGAGCTTGAGAGTGGTGACGGCGTGAATGCGAGATAAGTGGAGACTATCTCGACTCCGCCGATCCAAAAATTCAATAGCCTGCGGCCGGCGAAAAAAACGCAGAGATCGCCGTCAAAAATATTCATTAGAAAATGGCGCAGGTCCTCGCGCCAAAAAATCCAATAAATTCCTCTCGCCATTGCCGCGTCCCAATTTTAATCGCACCGCCTCACTCGCCGATAGATCCCCGCAGGCGACGGCGGCCCAGACGCGATCCGGGCAGGCAAAATCGGGCGTTGCATGGGTCGGCTCCACTTCGGCGCGGCCGCCGTTTATTTCGACTCGGAAGCGGGCCGGAGCGCCGTCGCATTCCTGCACCTCAACGGTCGCCGCGCCTTTGATGTCCGGCGGAAGGTGCAGCGATTCCAGGAACTTTTTGTGATCCAGCACGCGCACCTGCATCCGCGTTTGCGGCTTAACCGATGCCGTCGCGTGGTTCACCGGGCGATGTTCAAGCTGCGATTCCTTCAACCACCAGTTCAATCGCAAATCCGCCGGAAGCACCATCTGCACCGAAGCATATTGATCGCGCAGGCTTGCCAGGAAATATAATTGCCGCTGCAGCGCCGCGGCATCTTCATAAATTGTCTCGGCGACGCGCAGCACATCTTTGCCGTTGACATGCTGATGAACCAGGTACATCGAACCGTGAACCGGCCCGTTCGCGGCCGGGCGATCGACGACGGATAACCCTTCCTCCGCCGCCTTGGTCAGGGCGTGCCAATAGGCGTCGGACCTTTCCGGATCGCATTGGCCTGCGCGATTCACTCGGCGAAGGCATTCGGCCCGCGCGGTGAAGTCTGCAGGTTCATAAAATCGGATTCCGCTGAAATCCCCGGTGGGAAGGATCGACAGCGGCACCGTCCAATCATTTCTCCGCTCAACCGTTCCATATCCGAAATGTTCATAGAATGAAGCGCGAAAGGGCATCAGCGCAGTGACAACATCGCCGCGCTCGCGGGCCATCCGGAGCATCTCGCGCATGACGGCGCTGGCGACGCCTTGCGAGGAATCTCCACCGCGCCGCCGCATGGTTTTGATCGCGCCGACCCAGGCCACCCCCTGGCAGGGAATTGCAGTGCCGCGCACCCACATCCGCAGGCTGAAGCTCGTCGCCGTTCCAACAGAGCGGCCATCCATTTCCGCCAAAAGATAATCGCCGGCCTTTCCGCGCGGATCGTTGCGGAGCCGCTCGAGGTAACGTTCGCGGTCCTTCTCGGCAGCGCCGTAACAAAGCAATCGCGTTTCCGCGACGCGATCCAATTCCCCGTCCCCTGCCCAGCGCAGCTCCAATCCCATTTCATCTCCCGAAACAATTTGGCGTCACTCCGAATATTCGCACCACGTCTTGCCCGTTTCCCATACCGTCACGCTTCCCAGCTTCGCCCTGCCGAATTTTCCCTTCAGCAACCCAAATATAATGCGGGCAATATTTTCGACGCTCGGAATCACATTTTGAAACTCCGCAACCTCAGCATTCAAATTCTTATGGTCGAAGCGATCGATCACCGCCTCGGCGACCGTCTGTTCAAAAACCGGCGGCGGCACCAGCACGCCGTTTCCATCCGGCTCGCCAATCAGCATGACGGCCAATTCATAATTATGCCCATGACCAGAAGCATTATTGCATTTGCCAAATGTCGCCCGATTCGCTTCATCACTCAGTTTCGCATTGTGCAGGCGATGCGCCGCTGAAAATTCAAATTTCTCGCTCAATCGAACCATTGGATACTCCGAAGCAAGACACCCGATCCAGAGAAACGGGCTGAGCACCAGCCGCAACTCAACCAACATCGCTCCCGGCCACGCGTTCTTCAATTCATCCATCAGCGCCACGACCACGCGCAGCCAGCCGGCGCACCCTCCCGAACCGCATTCGAAACGCGATCCACCCCGCGATTTCTCACTACCTCATCAATCTCCTTGATGTTCCGAAGATATTGGCTCGATGTTTCCAATTCCCCGCCGAGCGTTACCTGCAACGCCAAAAACTGCCCCAGCCCGGCGATTGATGGAAAACCGGCGAAACTATTGGGGGCCTTGGCCACAGTCGGTGGCGCTTCGCCGGGCCCATTCACCGCAAACCGCACTTCCCTCGTCAATCGAAACATCAGCGAATTCCTGTTGGCCCCCGGCTTACATAATATTCACCGCTCGGCCCGCCAAAATCACCACCACCGTCAATGAAATACTCGACTGCGCCATAGTCAGCACTTTTGCCCATCGGCTCAGCACCGGGGAATCCGTCGGTGAAAAAGCTGTGCTCGTGTTGAATGCCAGAAATAAATAATCCACAAAATTCGGCGACCACATCCCTCCTTCCCCCGATTGCTCCCATGCCTCTCGGCCCTCAGCCGTCATCTGCGGGAACAAAAACGCCCCGGATTCATGCCCCATTCGCTGATCGCGCCCATTTGGCCCCCCGGCGTCCAGTCGCCAATACCACAACGCGAACACAATCACATTCGTCACCCAAAGGGCAAGTGCCGACTTCAACAATTGCACAGGTCGTTCCGCATGCACTGGCAATGCCCGCACCAGCAGCACCAGCGACCAAACCAGAAAAAGCGTGAGCACGCCGCTGAGCAGATGTCCCACAAAATGATTCGCCCGAATATTCTCCCGATGATGCGTCACCATGGAAATGATGACTAGCACAAAGACCACAGTTGTCGCCAACCAGCGCGGCCCCGCCGATAACGACTTGGGCAGCGCCAGATACAACAATCCCACAGCCAATACCGCGATGACCGCCGGCCACCGTGATTCCGGGTCGTCGCGCCCAGGCGGCTTTTGCTCTGCATTCTCGTTGCCTTTAAGCTCGCTCATCTTTCCTCTTGTCGCATCCCCACCCCCTCTTCTGCAATGGCGGAACCTGATTCGAATAAACCAACTTCTCCCCTTTTCCAGCCGCACCCGCGGCCATACAGTTATAGAGGATGTCTGACCCAACCTCCTGCACGTCGATGCCGCCAGCAGCGACCGCGCGAGACCGTGTTAGAGGCTCTGTAATGTCACCATGACCTCGCTCAAAGGAAAATTTCTCATCGCCTCCCCCAAGTTGGCTGATCCCAACTTCGCCCGCACCGTCGTGCTGCTGGTTCAGCATGATGACAACGGCGCGCTCGGCGTGATCGTCAACCGCCCGCTCGATGTCACCGTCCAGCAGGCCTGCGAACAGGTGCTCGGCACCGGCTGCGAAGTTGGTGGTGTGCTTCACCACGGCGGCCCGTGCGAGGCCATGCTCATGGTCGTCCACACCGACAAACCCAGCGGCGAAGCCGAAGTCTTTCCCGGCCTCTACTTCACCACCACCAAAGAACATGTTGAAGAACTTTTCGAAAATCCGGTCTCCGAAATGAAGTTCTTCGTCGGTTACGCCGGCTGGAGCCCCGGCCAACTCGAATCCGAGCTTGAAACCGACTCGTGGCTGCTTACCCCTGCCTCCAAGGATCGGCTCTTCTCACCGCCCGAAAATCTATGGAACCGCCTCAGCACCGAGGCCAATCTCAGCAAATGGATCGACCCAAACCGCATTCCCGAAGATCCTTCCGTGAACTGATCCGGCAAATGTTGGACGCTCCCCCGATTACGTATCCATGTTAATATTCAGAGAGTGGAAGAGGCAGTCCAGGAAGCAATTCTCGCCCGGCGCGCCCGCCGTGAAGCGCAACGCGCCAAACAAAGAGAAGCCAACATTGGCCGCGCCCAAATCATGCACCGGGCGCGGTTGGCATATGAACGGGCAGACCACAAACCTGCTCTGCGGAAGCAGCTCAAATCCAGAACAACCTCCCCGGAAATATTCGTTGGCTGTTCCGGTTGGTATTACTGGCACTGGCGCGGTTTATTTTATCCCCCTGATATTCCCGGCAACCGATGGTTCGATCACTATGCCGGCTGCTTCAAAACGGTGGAGCTCAACGCGCCGTTCTATTCCTGGCCGACTGTCGCTACGGTCAACACCTGGCTTCGGCAGGCTCGTCGTCCTTCCTTCATTTACACCGTCAAAGTCTGCGAGCTGATCACCCACGTTAAACGCTTTAAGGGAACCAAAACGCTTGTTGCCGATTTTACGTTTATCGCTGACCTGCTTGGCCCGCAGATGGGCTGCTTTCTTTTCCAGTTGCCTCCCAGTTTTCATTACACGCCCGCACGCCTGAAGCGCATCCTGGGTCAGCTTGATACCGCCCATAGAAACGTCGTCGAGTTTCGCCACCGCAGTTGGTGGAACGAGCGGGTCTACGCCGCATTTCGGAAAACGGGGACCATCTTCTGTTCCTGTAGCGGCCCGCGCCTGCCGGATGAATTGATTACCACTGCCGATGACATCTACATTCGTTTTCATGGCACCAAAAGATGGTATCGCCACGACTACACCCAAGCCGAGTTGGCGATCTGGGCGGAGCGCATCCGCTCCAGCGGCGCAAAGCGCGTCTGGGCATACTTCAACAATGACCGCGAAGGCTACGCCATTAAGAACGCCCGGGCATTGATCCGGCATCTGAAAAGTCGATCATCCATTCCCGCCGTCAAACCGAATAAATAACCCCCGGCGGGCTGGATTTAGTAGGCCGCTTAGTATGCTTCTTAAAAAGGACCATTATCAATTTGTATCTGCATGCGGCTAGCTACCCTTTGTGATCCTCAAATGCCCCACCCATTCATCCAGAAAATCCGCTCAGCCCTTGGCCGAACTGAACAGCTTCATTCCGCGCCGATTCCCCCGCAGATCGACGAACCGATCACGCGCCTCGTGCATAGCGATTTCGGTCTCCCTGAACTCTTCGCCAAAGCCGCCACCGATAACGGAATGTGTCCGGAACTGGTCTATGTCGAAGAGTTACCGGAAAAGCTGATCGCGTTCCTGAATCAGCAAAACGCTAAAAAAATCGCACTCCCCATTTCTCTCTTTCTTCAAAAAATCGGCATTCCAAATGCCCTCCAGGCGGCTGGCTTAGCCGCAAAGCACTGGCCCGAACTGACGCTCAACCCATTGTACGATTACGACGCCAGCGTCACCGACGTCTATGCCGCCGTCGCCGAAACCGGAAGCCTCGTAATCCGCGGCGTCCCCGAACATGGCCGCGCCCTTTCCCTCGTTCCGCCTATTCATGTCGCAATTCTGGAACCCAAAAACTTCCTGCCGGATTTAGTAGACCTCTTCCAGAAGCTGAATCAGGAAGCGCTCGCCGGAGATGTTGCCAGCAACATTTCGATCGTCACCGGCCCCTCTCGCACCGCCGATATTGAGCTCACGCTGGTCGTCGGAGTACACGGGCCGGTCTTATTGAAGGTCTTTATTCTGAAATAACAAATGGCAGATTGAAAAAGATATCAAGTCCATCCCCGTCCATGATTAAAGCACGCCTGCGCATGCACATCTAAAGTTTAATCAAAAAAGCGGAGTTTTTTGTCCAAAGATCGCGCGGTCTTGCGCTGAAATGCATTAGATCTCCTAACAGAATGGATGAACGCAGAGTCACGGAGGCCGCGGAGGTAGAACAGAGAGGGCTATGTTTTTCCTTGTTTTCTCCGCGTTTTACCTCCGCGGCCTCCGCGACTCTGCGTTCATTTTCCTCCTGTTTTGTTAGGAGCTTTTAGCTTTGCAGGACCCATCAAGCCGCTGCTCGATTCCCCGTTCCGCCAGCAACGCCCCCACGATTATGCTGTTCCGTGGCCTGATCCAAAGACTCTCTCCAAGGAACACTCAATGGGCTTTGACCAATATCATGAACCGCCCGACGAACTCTCCCAGGAAACCCGCACCTTCGCACGAATGATCCTCTCCCTGATCGAAGAGGCCCAGGCGATCGACTGGTATGAGCAGCGCATGTCCGTGGAGAAAAACAAACAGGCCAAAGCCATCATGCGCAACGCTCAGAAAGAAGAGTTCAAACACTTCGGCATGGACCTCGAATTCCTGCTCCGCACCAAAACCGAATGGCGAGACATCCTGAAAGAAATCCTCTTCCACGATGGAGACATCGTCGAACTAGGAGAGAAGGCGGAAAAGGATACGGAATGATGAACGCCCGCATACAGAGCGACATATCCGGCGAAGTGCCATGCAGGCATTCTCACAAATGAAAAAAGCCTGGCGACACCGCGACGGGACGCGTAGTCGGCAGGCTGTTCAGAAACCATGCACGGCGAAAAAAATTGCCATGCATGGCTGTTTCGTG
The DNA here is from genome assembly GCA_963704405.1 of uncultured Phycisphaerales bacterium. GTDB lineage: Bacteria > Planctomycetota > Phycisphaerae > Tepidisphaerales > Tepidisphaeraceae > MFD01213-c1. The sequence goes on along the minus strand of OY969903.1, from coordinate 4,025,020 downwards.
TTCCAGGTCAGACGTTACTGAGCGGTGCGGGTCTTGGAGCTTTCGGTGCTCGAGGTCCCGTCCGGGTTCTGGTACGTCGTTGTCTCCTGCTTGGTGTGGCCGTTATCCAGCCAGTTCTTCTGATCCGACTCCGTGTGCGACGTTTCCTTGGCGCAACCGCCAACAAAAGCGCTGCTGAACAACAGAGTCCCGAGTGCGAGAGCAGTGATTGGTTTCATAATTGACTGTAATGCATATCGCATACCAGCCTCAGCCCATTTCAAAAGTCGAGGATATTTGGAGCAAATCAGGGCAAGACCCAGACAAATTCTCTAGCGAACGCGACGGGGCAAGGCCAGATTGTCATAGGAATATAGAGGCGGGGGGCGAAATGATATAGCGAGAACAATGCTTTAGAGGCTCTTACATCTTCTGAAACAGATAGTTTGGATTCTTTGTCACCATGCGATAATTCTTCAATTGTTTCACTTCTTCAATGACGCGGCAGACCTCCCACTGAGATCCATCCGCCGAGTCGTCAAATAGTATGAACCCGCCTGGTTCGAGAAACCGGTCGGTGTTTTGAAAATCGCTTTTGGCGCAGTCGTACGAATGATTCCCATCGATATAACAAAATGAGATGGGCCCCCCAAGGTGCGCCGGGCGACCGAAAACGTCGGTAGTAACCGACTCCGCAGCCCACGCCGCAAAGAAGTCTTCCGAAAGCTTTTCCACAGTATGCGGCAGCTCTTCGCGGCTGAACATTTTCACATTGCGAAGATAGCTATCCCGCGCAAAGGTCCGGTATTGGTCGTGCGAAATGCTGGATTCACCGACGTTTCCGGCCGCTCCTTCGAACTCCCACCGATCGCAATTAAAGATGGGATTGGTCGCGCCATGCCGCTGCTTAAAGTAGGCCAGAAGGTTGGTTGACAATCCGCAGAACGAGCCGATCTCGATGATCGGATTGTTGGAAGGCAGATTTCGAATCGCATAATCGAAGCAGAGCAGGTTTCCCTTGTTCAGCATTCCCGCGTTCACAAACGACAGATACGCGATGTAGTCGTCCATCACATTGATATATGTGTGCCCGCTCGGCGTTTTGTTGACCGGAAAGTCCTTGTACAAATCGGCGATCGAAATCTCATGTGCGACACAATTCATGCTTTGTCCTCGGCATTGTCGTTTTTCGTCAGGAGCTTGGATATTATCGGCAATGCACCTCCAGTCGCGTGAGAGATGAATCCTCCATCAACCGCACGATGGCGGGGGTTATGTTTATTATTTAACATATATTAATAGTTAAATGTTTCAGAAGCCGTTTAATCTTGGACAAGTGCAAAAGGTCTTTCATGGCCTCTTCGCCGATCATCCCGCCCACATCGCCTTAATCAGCCTTGATGGCGATATTCTGGCCGTGAATGACGCGTGGCAACGCTTTGGCGAATCCAACGGGCTTCAAAAGGGGTATGAATTCCTTGGCATCAGCTACCTCACGGCCTGTCAGCCGGCAGTCGAAGCGGGAGATCCTTACGCGAGTCACGCCACGATGGGACTGCTTGGACTGATGCAATCCAGCCGGGATAAATTCACGCTGATTTATCCCTGCCACTCGCCGGTGGAACAGCGGTGGTTTCGGATGTGGGCTGAACCACAGACGCCAGACGTGCCGGCAATTGTCGTTGCCCACCAATATCTGGGCGCCTCGCGTCCCGGAGATGAGAAATCTGATGAGGCGTCCGCCTTGACCCCGCAATCCCCATTTATCTTTAGCGCTGATGGGGATAGCATCCGCCCGATAATGGAGTGTCCTTCCAATCGCTATATTCCGCATTCGCATTCCAATTCGTACGCGCCGAACTCGATCTCCACGCTCGACTGGCAAATTTTTCTCGATATGCGTCCATACCTCCGCTTATGACGCATACTTGCAGTCTCTCATCCGGTGGGCCGCCGCTTGAGTGACGACAACGGGAAGATCATGTTGCAGGGGAAATCCATTCATTTACGTCACCGCTCGATCCCACTTGCCATCAAGCTTCCATATTCCGTATTCGTCATGGCGCATGTCTGGGTGAACTGGCAGACTTACGGTCCGCTGAATTTCCTCTGGGTTTGTGATATCGCAGTCATCATGACGCTCGTAGCGATCTGGCTGGAAAATCGGCTGTTGGCGAGCGTTGCCGCCATCGCAGTGCTGCTTCCGATGGGTTTATGGATCATCGACCTGGCGGCCCGCATTGCGCTGCACCATTACATCTTCGGTTTCGCCGGTTACATGTTTGACCGGCACGTCCCCAGGCGCGTTCGCATTGTCTCGGGATTTCATATCTGGCTGCCGCTGCTGCTGGTGTGGATGCTGGCGAGATTGGGATATGATCGCCGCGCGGTGATGGTGCAATCCTGCATGATCGTTTTGCTTCTGCCCATTTGCCGGCTCATCAGCCACGCGCCGCCCGCGACTGACCTCCACGAAGCGATCAACATCAACTGGGTATACGGCCCGAGCGATGATGCGCCCAAACGTGGATGCCCTCCGCGCTTTACGTTGGCCTAATGGCGCTGCTCTATCCGCTGTGCGTTTATATTCCAACGCACATCGTGCTGAGCGCGATCTTCGCCCGCACAAAACCGGCCGCCTCTTCTGAAGCAAACGGGCCGGAAGTTCCGGAATCTTCCCCTTCACCAGTCCGTATCAGCCACAAGAAGCTTTTGATGTGATGCGCCGCACTGAGTTTGCGAAGGGCAGATGTTTTTACCGCGCGCACGGTTCGTCACTCTCGCTTCACGATCGTCTCCGCCCCTTCCGCACCGCCACGATCAGGTAAATCACGATCAGAATGTTCAATACCAGCACAACAACCTTCAACACGGTGGCGTGTCGTACAAGTTCCCATACCTCCACCGGCAAAAACAGCATGGTGCTGACAATCGTCAGATACTCCGCCCACCGTTTTTTCAGCAGCAGGCCTATCCCTTCCGTGCCGAACAGTCCGGCGTAAATCAGCGTCCCTATGCTAAACGCCTCTAAACGCCTCCGCGACAGCCCCGTGAGCTTTTCGATCAATCTGTGAATGATCCGATTCTGAGGATCCACCCGGGCGGCCTGTGCCCAGTGCGTGACGATTGCGGCTACATCTCCCCGCAACAAACGATGCAGCTCAAAGGCAACCACAATCAATCCCGCCGCCTTCAACAGCTTGAAAGCGGCGATCAGCGGTAGAAATTTTGAATGCTTATCCTGCACGCTCATTTCCTCATATTGCCGTCAACGTTGAGCCATCCGCAGCGACCCAGCCCACTTGCGGCTAACATACCGCCAGGCGGCGCGATTGCGGCAGATGCGTTGTCCGCATCAATATAGTGGTCGATGACATTCATTCTTAGGAATTTATTCATGCTCATTTTCGTTGCCCAGTTGTTTCTTCTTGCTGATGTCACCAGCGCCGATCCGCCGGCGACCACTCAACCGGTGACGACGGCGTCGGTGGTTGTTTCACCGACTTCACAGTCGAGCACGCAGCCCGTGCAGGTTGTGGTGCGAAATGAATCCGCTTCGCCGGAGGAAACCGATACCGCGTTATCCGCCTTCCGCCATACGCGGCTGTTTCAACTCGCCGAGGGAAAACAGACGACCAGCCTCCACGAGATGCTCAAGCCTGACTTCTGGCTGGATACGATTAAAGAACTCATCATCGCCGCCCTGACATTCGTTCCGCGCCTGCTCGTTTCATTGCTGTTCCTCGTCGTCTTCTGGCTCATCTATCGCGCCTGTCGGCGTGTGCTCAGCGGCGCGATGCAGCGCGCCAATGTCGATCCCAGCATCCGCGATATGCTCATCATGCTGACCAAGTGGTCCATCATGGGGTTCGGTCTGGTCATCGCCTGCAATCAGATCGGCATCCCCATCGTGGCGATGTTGACGGGCGTATCGATCCTCGGTTTGGCCGTCGGATTCGCCGCTCAGGAAACGCTCGCCAATTTCATCGCCGGCATCGTGATTTTCTGGGACAAGCCGTTCAAGGTGAATGATTGGATTACGGTCGACAGCACCTATGGCGCGGTCCAGCGCATCACCTTCCGCTCCTGCCGCATTCTGGATACGGAAGGGGAAGTGATCATCTTCCCCAACACGTATATGCTCGCCAACAAGGTGGCGAATCACACAACGCATCCCCTCAGCCGAATCACCATTCCCATCGGTATCGCTTATAGCGCCTCAATCGATGCGGCCAGGGCCACGCTGCTGAAAACACTGGAAGGCGACGAGCGGGTCCGCAAGGAGCCGCCGCCGGAAGTAGTGGTAAACAAGTGCGCCGAAAGCAGCGTCGATCTGCTCTTGAGATTCTGGATCAATGACGATCGGCTCGAGCGAAGGATGACTTACGAGTACAACGAAAAGGTGAAGAAAGCCCTCGACGCCGCCGGAATCGAAATCCCATTCCCGCATATGCAACTGGTCATGGAAGACAGCCCCGGAATCGCGGCGCTGGCTGGGACAAAAGAGCCGCAGGGCCGGCAAGCGTGATCTATCCCAGCAGAGATTTTGTAAACCACAAGCAAAAAAAGCGTGCGCACAGGCCAGAGCCCATGCGCACGCCGGCTGAATTTCAGTGCAGCTCCTCAAGCGTGATCCAAATCCGGGCTTACTGGTTCCTTCCCCCCAAAAACTTTTGACAAGATCAGATGCACCGGAAGATACAGCACGATCGGAAATGCCACGACCAACATCCCCAGCCACGCCAGCGGCGGCATCCACACCTGCGGTTTATCGTCGCTCATTCCATAGACATAATTGATATTGACCGCCCAGTTGGGATGAGCCGCCGGCGCCGGTGGAGGAGCAAAGCAAAAATAACTCACCACCAGCATGGCAATCCCGATTGCACATTGAATCGCAAATGCGCGGCGGTCATACCCCAGCCGAATCAGCATGAAAACCAGAAGAAACGGAAGCCACCCATGAAATGTGGACAGCCCCCGAACGAACAGGCTGTATTTCGGATCAAACATGTAATTGGTCATCCCCAGCAGATGAATGCCCGCAAAATGCAGCAGAAAGTCAACCACCCACAACGTCTGCGGCAGCAAAATGGCCACCGCCTCCAGGCTGGTCAGCAACGAACTCTCCATCCACAACGCGGCCAGCGTGACCAGCAGCGCCACATCACAGAAAAACAGGAAATTCTGCGGCCCATACGCAAGCCAGTAATAAGGCACCAGCACAACCACAAACACGCTGTAAATAACTTTGATCGCCAGCGGAATCTTCCGTTCGCGATCGGACAGCGGTTGTCCATCCAGTCTTAAACCGATAACGCCTGTTTCCGACATATCTGTCTCCCTTGATCAAAATATCCCGAATCCTCCAGCATTCATATCTTACAAAAGTTAGTGTATAATAACTTATCGGTGATTGCAACTGAAAACTTCAAAAATTGAATCACATCATTTGCGGGTCCGGAAGGGATGAATTGCGATGGGTTTTTCTCGCCGCCCGGGTGATCGTCGCTTCAAAACTGCTGAAAATGCGATCGGAATTCCCCTGTTGCTTTTCCTTCCTCCTGAAAGGTCATAAACTCCCCGTTGTATGAGCAAGCTGTCCTTCGATATTGATCCCGTAATTTCCGGCAAGTCCCGGCTGACCGATGAGCAGGCGCTGGAACTGCATCGCCGCGCTTCCATGCACGACCTCGGTCAATGGGCACACGCCGTGACGCAGCGAATTCACCCGCAGGATTACCGCACCTACGTCATCGACCGCAATATCAACTACACCAACGTCTGCACCGCCAAGTGCACGTTCTGCGCCTTCCGCCGGGACCACGAAGACGCCGACAGCTACACCCTCACCTACGAAAAGATCGGCGAAAAAATCCGCGAACTCATCGCCATCGGCGGCACGCAGATCCTCATGCAGGGCGGCATGAACGATGCGCTTCCCATCGAGTGGTACGAAGACCTGCTGCGGTACATCAAGAGCAACTTTCCCACGATCCACATTCACGCCTTCAGCCCGCCGGAGTTCATCGAGTTTGAGCGGTTCTTCAAGATGGATGTGCGCGAGATCATCCGCCGCCTGCACAAAGCCGGCCTCGACACCATCCCCGGCGGCGGGGGGGAGATATTCTCCCCGCGCGTCCGACGCCGCATCGGTCTGGGCAAATGCACCGGCGACGACTGGCTCCGCGTCATGCGCGTCGCCCATGAAGAGGGCATGAACACCAGTTGCACGATGCTCATCGGCCATATCGAATTCGTCCGCGAACGCATCGAGCACATGAGCGCGCTAAGGGATATGCAGAATTATTCCAATGCGTTGTCCGTTGTCCGTGGTCTGTCGTCCGTTGCTGATGCCGATCGCGCCAACCAAGTGATGAAATCAGCCCAGGAGCGCTGGCCCGGCGTATTCGCTCAATCACAACGGACAGCGGACCACGGACAACGGACCGGCTCCTACACCGCCTTCATCCACTGGCCCTTCCAACGTGAAAACACCCCCCTCGGCCGCGCAAAGGAATGGGATGAAGCAACCTATGGCCCCTTCGACGACAGCACCAACGACGACATCCTCCGCGGTCGAGTCGTGCGCATGGCCGGCGCAGATGAATACCTCCGCATGCTCGCCATCGCCCGGCTCTATTTCGACAACATCCCTTCGCTGCAGGCCTCATGGGTGACAATGGGGCCCAAGATCGGCCAAATCGCCATGTTCTTCGGCGCCAACGACATGGGCAGCGTGATGATGGAAGAAAACGTCGTCAGCGCCGCCGGCACAACGTACAAACTGGAAGAGCGCGAAATCTGCCGCCTCATCCGCGATGCCGGCTGGATCCCCGCCCAGCGCGATCAATATTACAACATTCTGAAACGTCACGATGGCCCAAACAGCCCTGACCTGCAGCCCCTCGCGCATCCGCCCGTCCGAAACGTTCGTAAGATCGACAAGCAATATGTCGGCGCCGCCCCGGGTTTGGATGACGGCGCGGATAGTAGTGTAAAGGTACAGTTGCCAATTTTGGGAGAAAGCAGATAGCCGCCAGTCCAATTTGTTTCCCGTGTCGATCGCGGCTGCATAAACTCCTGTTAATGTCCTCCCTCCGCCTCCTCACCGATGAAGCGCTCCTGGCCCAGTGTCGTTGCGACATCTATCGCGGTTCCGGGCCTGGCGGGCAAAAGCGAAACAAAACCAGCAACGCCGTTCGCCTCGTTCACCTGCCCACCGGGCTGAGCGCGACGGCGACCGAATCCCGGTCGCTCGCTGAAAACAAATTGCGAGTCCTTCGCCGCCTGCGACTAAAGCTGGCAACGGATCTGCGCGAACCAATCGATCTGGCACATTTTGAACCACCGGATTGGCTTGCCTCCATCCGGCATAACAAGCGATTAGAAGTTTCGCACCGTCACCATCTGTATGCCGCTGCCGCCGGTCTGGTGCTCGATCTGCTCCACGCCCTGGCCGGCAAACCCGCCGCGGTGGCGCTGAACCTTGGTCTGTCCACCACTGCCGTCGTTAAAATATTAGAAGGCGAGCCTTCCCTATGGGCCGCCGCCAACAAAATCCGCTCCGCATTTGGCCTGAGCCCCCTGACTCACCGCCCTTAACCCGTAATATCCCGCCCTTTCCAATCTCAGTTTCGATTTTGCCGGCCGATCCTCCAGACCGTACAGGCATATTTCTTTCACACAATGGAGATGTTCGCCTAAAAGAATCCCTCAAAACTGCGCTCAAAAACTTTGCACGACAAACCATCCGCCTGATAATGCTGAAACGGGGTGGAGGTGTGAAAGTGCCAGATCAGCAGCCGCGTTCCGACAGTGGGCCGCGGCCATCCATCGACCCCGAACCCTTTGCATTAAGCGATGGCCGCTCTTCTCCTTTTGATTGGCTTGTGCGCACCGGCTTGCCATTGCTCCTGCTTGTATTCATGGTCAGCCTCTCGCTGCTCTTGTGGCGCCGGGAACGGTCGCGCTACGCTGACGAATTAACCCGCGAGACCCGCACAACCGGTGAGCGCCTCGAACAGCGCATCGAGCGCGTCCTCGATTCGCGCACGCGGCAGCTTCAGTTGCTCGCGATGGAATCGAGAACATTGGACGTCGAAAATTTCCGCACCGCCGCCGAGGCCAGCGCCGACATCATCCCAAGTTGCAATTACCTCGCGTGGTTTGATGCTCAGGGAAAAATCCTTTTTCATTTCACACCCCGCCTGCCCGGATCTCCGCGGCAACCAGCAACCGGGGGTGCAACCTACCCCGTCACTGACATCATCCCCGACTGGAACAAAGTGTGGCTCGCCGCCCAGCAAAGCTCTGCGCCTCTTATTACCCGGCCCTATTCCCGGCCCGGCGCAGGCACGGTTTTTGGAGTGGTCGTTTCAGCATTCAGCAGCACATCCCCGCCCTCGTTCGCCGGTGCGGCTTTATGTGAAGTGAAGCTCGAAGAAATGGTCGCCTCCGCCATCGATTCCCAGGCGCGCCAGCAATTTGAAGTTCGTATCGACTATTCCAGGCGGCTCTTATTCGCTTCTTCACCTGAGGCTGCAATCGACGGGTCCGAACCCAACGAAGCTGTCATCCCCGTTCGCCTGCCGCAGATGTTCTGGACGCTGCACATCCGCCCGTTGGCGTCACAGTTGGTCGCCGGCCAGCACACCGCCAACTGGATGCTGGCGATCGGCATCGTCTCCTCCTGCGTCATCGCGCTTGGCATCCTTCAGGCGCATCTCTATCGCCGGCGTGATCTGCAGCAGGCCCGCGCCTACGCCAACACAATGGAGAAACTCCACCGGATCGTCGCCGCTATCAGCGCCAAGCTCGGCTCCGGTGAAGATGTGCTGCACCAACTTGCGTTGGCCGCCGGTCAGTTGCTCCAAATGTCGAAGACAGCCATTCTGGTCGTCGAGCAACCCCCCGGCCAGCAGGCCAGTGCCGCCGACATTCCAATTGATATTTCAACAATGGACGACGAAAAGATCATGTTCCGGATGGTCGCCTGCACCGGCTGGGACAACACCATGGTCGGCCAGCGTTTCCCTTTGAGCAGTTTCCGGACCGCCCGCGCCGCCGTTCGGGAAAAGCATGTCGTTGCAGTCGATGACGCCCGGAATTCCGAAGTTCAGTGGGCCACCGTCGGCAACGTAACATTTCGTTCGATCCTCCAGATCCCGCTGCTTATCGAAGGCCGAGTCATCGGCCTGATGACGCTCGGCGACGAACGCCCCCACCAGTTCACTTCAGACGAGCGCCGCCTCGCGCAGCTCTGGGCGCACAGGCCGCCGTCACGCTTGCCAATGCCCAGTTGCATCATCAGGCGGAGCTCGCGCTGTGTGCAAAGGAAGCATTGCTCCAACAGCGCGAGCGCCTGTCGACGGTCACCGCCGCTATCTACGCCGAGCCCACGCTTGATGGCACCCTCAGCAAGATCGTCAAGCTCATGCCCTGGCTCCTCGGTGTCGATCTGTGCGGTGTGCTGCTCACCACTGAAATTCAAGGTGAATTCCTCCTGATGGCCGCCACCCCTCCAATCGACTACCTCGCCGGCAGCCGGGTAGGCGGCCCCTCCAAACCTGTCGAGCGCATGTTCGCCGACGCAAGCCCCGAATTGTCGCCAACGCGGCAAAGGAAACCGATCTTCACCCCATCTGGCAGCAGATTCCAAACGTCGGCAGCTTCGTCAGCGTGCCGATGTTCCGCAGCGATGGCCGGCCCCTGGGTTTTCTGACAGTCATCCGCCGCTTCGCCGGAGACTTCACGATCGAACAAATCACGCTGGCGCAGCTTTTCGCCGCCCGGGCCGCCACTGCCCTCGAAAATGCGCGGCTGCATCACCAGGCCGTCCAGGATTCACAAACCAAAGCAATGCTGCTCCGGGAGCTGCACCACCGGGTGAAAAATAATCTGGCCGGCATCGTCGCCTTGCTCACCATGGAAGAAAGCAACGTCCCCGAAGAAGCCCGCCCCACGCTTTCCCGTCTCGCCCAGCGGATTCGTGTCATGGCCCGCACGCATGAGCTTTTCACCGGCGGTGTCACCGCGATCTCGCTCGAAGAGCTTGTCAACCAAGTCCTTGCCTCACTCTCCATCACACGCCCCCCCGGAATAGAAATCCGCATGGACTTCAGCGACGTTCGCGCCCAACTGAAAACGGACCGCGCTGTCAGCCTTGCGATGGTCCTCCACGAGCTGTCCTACAATGCATTGACCCACGGCCTTCGCGACCACGGCGTGCTCGAGTTCCGCGCCCGCCTTTTGCGGCGCACCATGCTTTCTATCGAGATCAGTGACAATGGCGCCGCAACCGCTTTTTCACAGGCCGACACTATCTACGACCAAACCGATCCCCGCAGACAGTCCCGCCCTCATATCGCACGCACCACAAAGAGCGGCGGAAACGGCCACGCCGTCGCCGACGAAATCTCGCGAACCGGCATGGGTTTGCAAATCGTAACCGGGATCGTTTCGCGAGAACTGCATGGCCAGTTCCGCCTTGAGCCGATCCCAACTGGCGGCACACGCGCCGTCGTTGAATTTCCCCTGACAATCGAAGAACGACAGGAAGGCATTTTATGAGCGAAGCGAGAAAACCAGGGGGAAGACAGGTATTGATCGTCGAAGACGACACGCTGATCGGCATGGGCCTCAAAGTCCAGCTTGAAAAACTCGGCCATCGCGTCGTCGGCCACGCCGGCTCCGCCGCCGAAGCCAGCAAGATGTTCCGCGAAAACGCTCCCGATCTGCTGCTCGTCGATATCCAACTCAACGGCGACGACGGCATCACGCTCATCATCCAGCTCTTAAAGGAGCGCCGCGTTCCCTCGCTCATCATCAGCGCCTATAGCGACAAGGAACTGATCGAACGTGCCGCCACCGCCGGTGTTTTCGGCTATCTCATCAAGCCCGCCAGCCCCGAAGCCCTCTCCGCCCAGATCGAAGTCGCCGTTCAGCGGTTCGCCGAACAGGAAAAGCTCCAGCAGGAAAAACAAGCCCTCACCCAGACGCTGGAAGAACGCAAGATCATTGAAAAGGCCAAGGGCATTTTCATGAAGCGCCTGAACCTGGACGAACCCGAAGCCCACAAACGCCTCCAGCAAGAAAGCCAGAAACGCCGCATCCCCCTGGCCGAACTTGCCAAACGGCTGATCGAGTCCGAAGAACTTTTCGGCGGATCCTGACATGATTATCCCAATCGAGTAGCGCCGTCGCATCTCTGGCGCGAGTGGATCGGCGGCCGCCCGCAAGCAGGTTGGGAGAGGCTGAGTATATTGCCAAACCGCCTCACCTTTCTCACCACCCCCCATCCCGCTACAATCCTCTCCTTTCTTCCGGAGAGAACCAAAATGAGCCTGCAACAAACCGACCCCGCCATCTTCGACCTGATCCAAAAAGAGAAGCACCGCCAGGAAACCACGCTGGAACTGATCGCCAGCGAGAACCACGTTTCTCCCGCCGTCATGGAAGCGATGGGCTCGGTGCTGACGAACAAGTACGCCGAAGGCTATCCCAATGCCCGTTACTACCAGGGCTGCGGCTTCTACGACCAGATCGAAACCCTCGCCATCGAACGCGCCAGGCAACTCTTCGGTTGCCGCTTCGCCAATGTGCAACCGCACAGCGGCGCTCAGGCCAACGGCTCCGTTTTTCTCGCCTTGTTAAACCCCGGTGATACCTTCGCCAGCCTCGTCCTCGCCGACGGCGGGCACCTCTCCCATGGCCGCAAGGTCAACATGAGCGGCAAGTGGTTTAATCCCGTCCACTATCCTCTGGTCTATGACACCGCCCGCAGCGACTTCGAATACATCGATTACGACGCTGTCCGAAAAGTCTGCCTCGAGAGCAAACCCAAAATGCTCCTCTGCGGCTATTCCGCCTACCCCCGCACCATCGACTTCAAACGCTTCCGCGAAATCGCCGACGAATGCGGCGCGCTGCTCATGGCCGACATCGCCCATATCGCCGGCCTCGTCGCCGGCGGCGCGCACCCGTCGCCATTTCCTCATGCCCACATCGTCACCACCACCACCCACAAAACCCTCCGCGGTCCGCGCGGTGGGATGATCATGACCAACGACGAAGAACTCGCCGTCAAGATCGACAAAGCCGTCTTCCCCGGCATGCAAGGCGGCCCGCTCATGCACGTCATCGCCGCCAAGGCCGTCGCCTTCGGTGAAGACCTCAAGCCCGAATTCAAGACCTACTCCCAGCAGGTCGTCAAAAACGCCAAGTCCCTCGCGGGCGCGTTAAAAGAACACGGTTACCGCATCGTCTCCGGCGGCACCGACAACCACCTCATGCTGGTTGATCTCCGCGCCCGCAACGAAAACTTCACCGGCGCCGAAGCCGCCGTCGCATTGGAAAAAGCCGGCATCATCTGCAACTTCAACGGCATCCCCAAAGATCCCCGCCCCGCGAAATTCACCAGCGGCATCCGTCTGGGCACACCCGCCCTCACTACCCGCGGCTTAAAAGAACAGGACATGAAAACAGTGGCCTCTTTCATCGACCGCGCACTACTGAGCAAAGATGACGCATCCGCCCTGACCAAAATCCGTGAAGAAGTCGCCAACTTTACGACTGATTTCCCCATGCCGCACTAAATCTCCATGCTGGCCTCCTGTCTCTTTTTCCGGCGCTCCGCCAGACGCAAGCTGCATGGGCGACCGCCTGTTGAAGGATGTCTCAATATTCGTAATCCCTTTACACCTTTGTAGGGCCCAATTCCTCCCTTCGGCGGGTACACTGTTCGAGTTACCAACCGTAGCTCAATCAACGACGTTCCATGACCTCGCCTCTAATCCCAGATCCGCAATCCAAAATCCAAAATCCGTCTCCCCTTCCTCCGCCCGTTGACCTGCGCCTGGTGACGCTTCCACCGCATGACTGCTCCTATCTCCCCGGCCGCGAGGCGACCACCCGCGCTTTCTACACTCACCAAATCTCACCCGAACTCTATCACGACTTCATGGACTCCGGTTTCCGCCGCAGTGGCAAGGTGATATATCAACCTGTTTGCCAGGGGTGCCGCCTCTGCGTCCCCATTCGCGTGCTGGTCAATCAATTCAAACCGGATAAATCTCATCGCCGCTGCATCCGCCGAAATTCTGATCTGGTGATTTCCCACAGCCCGCCCAGGCCGACCGACGAAAAATTCAATCTCTATCGCCGCTATGTCACCGACTGGCACGGCGGTGAACCCAAGCCCATCGGCGACGACCGCACCTCCTTCGAAGCCTTCCTCTACGATTCCCCGGTACACACCCAGGAATTCACCTACCGCACCCCAGCCGGCCAATTGCTCGCCGTCGGCATCTGCGACCTCAGCAAACGCTCCCTCAGCAGCGTCTATTTCTATTTCGATCCCAACGAATCCCACCGAGGTCTTGGCACCTTCGGCATCCTCAATGAACTCGCTTTTGCCCATGCTGCCGGCCTACCCTATTACTACCTGGGCTACTGGGTAAGCGGATGCGGTTCGATGGAATATAAGTCTAAATTTCGTCCCGCCGAATTCCTGGCCTCCGACGGGCAATGGCGGCAAAAAACCGAACAAAAGTCCGATAATGTCTGACTATTTGTTTGTGACAAAGAATTGATATAAAAGCAATTGCATTCGATACCCTTTATGGGGTATTTAGATAGGGTCGATTGGACACAGGATAACGAGAGTTGTTTTCTCGGGGATCACAGGATGTACAGTCCCGCAGTGCCTACGTCTAACTCTTCCATGGATGCCGCTTCGAAGAAGATTCGCATCCTCATTGTGGAAGACCATGCCCCGACCCGAATGGCAATGAGCCGCCTGATACGCCAGGCCGGCGCCGACGTGGTGACCGCCCGCGACGGCGAAGAAGGGCTGGGTTACCTTCTCACGCAGCGCTTTGATGTCCTCCTCACCGACTTGCGCATGCCAGTCATGGATGGCTTCGAACTATTGCAACACTGTCAAAAACTCCCCGAGACCCGCCGCCCCAGCCGCGTCATCGCCATCAGCGGCGAGTACGAAGCCGGCGCACTCCGAGGCCAACCCGTCCAGTTTCTCCCCAAACCTTTCAACATCGATACCCTCTTAAACATGCTCGGCGGTCTTCCTAACTAGCCGGCCCAATTAAACCCGCCACCGACGATACCGCCCGATTCGCCGCGGCGTACAGCGATCGTTTGCGGTTTTTCCGCAATCATAAAGCCCGAATTTCTGCATCAAAATCCATAATCCCAAAAACAAAAAAAGCGGCGCGATCAATTGATCGCGCCGCCAATCTTGATTTTCAGTTCACTGGTGGAAACGTTACTTCGCCGCCACCTGCACAAAATCCGCAACGCTATTCAAATCCCGAATCGCCTGTGGCGTAGCAACAATCGTCGCCGCCTCGCCACGATTCAATCCCGGATGCACCTTATTCGGACGCTTTGTCCAGATGCAACCACCGCGACGCTTCGGCAGCGCCTTGAAATTCGCGCTCTGCGCATCCAGCGGCGCTGCCACTCCCTTGTCCTTCATGAACAACCGCTCAATCGTCTTGCGCCGATTCACGGTTAATGCTCTTGCTGATCGTAACCTGAATCGTCTGCCCGGTTTTCACATCAATCGCCATAAATTCTCCGACTTCAAAAGAGGGGGGAAGTATACAGACCTTCGCTGCCAGCACAAGAGACCCTCGCCGCGGCTTTTGACCTGCTCCCCGAAACCTGATCCAGCCGTGATGAGAGTCTTTCGGGCCGGGAAGGGCCAGGAGATTTTCATAAGCACGGCCGAGCAACAAGGCCGCGGCATTCAGGAAACGATCAAGACCCTGCTCCGGGCCGCGTGGGCCGGGAAAGGCGTCACGCTGCTCACGGATACACCATAACGATCAGGTCCGGCGGTAAACAGTTACAGGCCCGAACTGCAATAACCGTTCACGTTTAGTTTTGTCAGAAGATTAAACTTCCCTTCAACCAGACGGTGTCGCAATTGATTCTGGTTGGCTCAACAGCTTTCTCGCTGGCCTTCTGCTCCTACATCCTGTTCGTGATGACCCGCCCGCGCAAAGGCCGCCTTCCTCAATCACAGTCCCGCCGCCGCGGAATGATCGCACCGGTTTTTCGGTTGTCATTCCTGCTGTATCGCCCCACCTCCCGGAATAAGTCCCGGCGCCTCACGGTCTGTATACCGGAGGTTGCTATGCAACACATATATTTTCGCGTCTTTGGCGTCATATTGATTCTTATCCTGTTGCTCACCGCCGGCTGCGCTTCGCAGAACTCAGGCGATTCCGCGGCGGCGGTGCCCACCGCCGCCACCACTGCGGGGATCGATGTGGCGATGGATCATTCAGGCTCCTGAGAAACCGGCCCCGCGCCGGTTTGAAAGAAGTGTGCAGCGATGATCTTTCCCTGTGCTGCCGTTGATTCATCGGGTATTGCGGTTCAGGAATTCTGGCCGCATGCACTGGAATGGATCGGGCGGTTCCACGTGCTGACCGTCCATTTCCCCATCGCGATGCTGTTCGGCGCGGCGCTGGCCGAAGCGTGGTTCGTCATCAGGCGAGACTCGCGACCTTCGCCGACCGTGCGATTTTGCGTGGTGATCGGCGCCGCAGGCGCCGTGGTGGCGGCGGCGCTCGGATGGCCGCACGCCGCCCTCGGTGGGTTCGGCGATACGCCATCGGCCCTGCTCACATGGCATCGCTGGCTTGGTACCTTTGTCGCCGCCGCCGCCGTCGCGACCCTGATCGTCGGTGAAATAGACGCGCGGCGACATTCACGCACCGCGATGTTTCGTGTGATGCTTTTCGCACTTGCCCTGATCGTTACCGTCACCGCCCATCTGGGCGGCCTGCTGACGCATGGTGATGATTTCCTTCGATGGTGATTGGCCAACGCTCAGGCAGTCATCCCGTGCGAGCGATACATGGACATTGCATCAAAGCCTTCCAACCCTCCATCGGCATATCCCCTTTCAGCGCGGCCTGATTTGCAGCGGCAAGGGGACTGCTCATCTGCGGCTTCGCTCGATGAGTGCAAATCGCAGGAAGCGGCGTTGGCAGATGCGCGGATCGCGAAGATGAAGTGAAGCCGGGGGAAGATGAGACAAAATGAGGCGCGCCTCACGCCATTCCAAGGAATCATGTCTATATATAAAGTCTTATCAATGCTGAGATTATGTCAATATTGTCCTCATGTATTAGCAATAACACGATAAAGCGCGCCTCATTTCTTTCCCATCTTAACATGGAGGCGGTGAATCACGATTGCACGTCCGGGAATGGGGTACAATGGGTGAATCGAGCCGAGACGGCGGCGGAATTGGAGGCGTTGCGGCGTGCGGTAAAGCGTTCGAGCCCGTATGGACGGCAGGGATGGGTGGAGCAGACGGTGAAGAAATTGAACCTGGAATGGACGCTCCGCCCGCGTGGCCGGCCGAGGGTGCGAATAATCAAAGATTCGCGGCCCTAATGCCATTTAATTAAGCCGCAAGTCCGCGCCATGGCTGCACTTACTACATTCGCGCAAAACGCAGCCTCCTGATAGGCTGATGGTGCTTAAGTCACCAACCCACAGGAGGCCACGGATGGCCAGTATTGCTTATGCGTTGAAGCGGATCAAGCAGCAGCCGTTGCAGATCGACGCGATTCTGGATGCTCAGGCCGTCGAAGATTTGTTTGCCGAGCACGGTTACCGCTGGCGGAATCGGACGCTGGGACCGGCACAAACGATTGAGCTCTTTATCCGTCAGGTGATGGATGGGAACGAGTCGTGCGGATACGTGCGTCAATGGGCCGGTGGAACCTTCACGGCCGGGGCGTATTGCGCGGCCCGCGCGCGGTTGCCGCTGGAAGGATTCTGGGGATTGTGCCGGCGCGTGTGGGAGCAGGTCCGAATGGATCACGAAGTGGACGTGCCGCTGTGGCATGGGCATCGGACTTTCTATCTGGACGGCACGAGTTTCTCGATGCCGGACACGCCACAGTTGCAGAATGCTTTCGGCCAGCCGGGGCAACAGAAACCGGGATGCGGTTTTCCGGTAGGGCATCTTCTTCTATCCTTCGACGCGCGTACGGGAATGGTGTTGGACGCGATCCCCGGCCAGGGCAACCGCATTCTCAGCCTCCGAGTAGTTTGAGCAAATAATCGTGATCCCAGGCGGCATTGAGGCGTCTGCCTTTGATTCCACGCTTTTTGGTCTTCTCCCGCTGCAACAGATTCAGTGCGATCCGACGCACCCGGCTGAAGTTTTCCGCGGAATGATCCTTGCGATTACGCTTCTGGTCCTCATCAAAACCCACGTCCAGCACCCAATGCAGTTTATTTTCCACCGCCCAATGACCCCGGATCGCCTGGGCCATCCGAGCCGCGTCTACGCCGCCGAGGCTGGAGATAAAGTAACGCCGCTCGGTACTCACTCCCTTGAGCGGCACATCGCGTGTGGATTGCACCACCGCCGCTGATTTTAATCCGATCCATCGCGTCCGCTGATCGGCATCCAGCCAGTCGTCCAATTGATCGGTCACCCACACTTGGCGCGTTTCGATTCGGCCATGATCCCCATCGACCGTTGTCTCAACTCCATGATGAACGCTGGCGAACTTCTCAAGAATCATCTCATCCAGATTCCGTTGCAGCGACTTGTGCAGCGTGGGCTGGTTGTCCTTTACGGCCAGCACGTAATCCCCACCGTTTTCCACGATTTTCGCGGCGATTTCCGTCTGGCATCCCATCGCGTCGATCGTGACGGTCGCTCCGCCAATGTCCAGCAGATCCAGCAGTTGAGGAATGGCGACAATTTCATTCTCCTTGCAATCCACCGCCAGTTGGCCCAGCACCGTCGCGTTCTCCGCGACAAACGCGCTAACCAAATGGGCGGCGGTGGAATGATCCCACGCATGCTGGAAGCTGCGGCGAATCCTCTTTCCGTCGATTGCCACCAGCTTCCCCTTCGATGAACCGGCCAGGGCGGCGGCCCAATCCATGAAACATCGTTCAAAAGCGTCTGGATCGAGGCGCGCGAAGATGCGCTCAAAGGTATCCTGGCTGGGAATCCCGTGCGGCAAGTCGAGAAAAGTTTCGAACCACCGCCCCTTGGCCAGACCAAAATCGACGACATCCGACCAACTGTCAGCACAACAGATGACCGCCGTCACGGCGATGATGATCATGTCCGAAAGCTTATGGCGTTTGCCGCGATTACATCGCGGATCAGGCAAAGCCGCAAAGTGCGTTTCGATCGAATTGGCCATCCATGACCTCCCGACCTCGCTCCCCGAGGCCAAAAGGCCATAGTCTAATCATTTCGCCGAGAATGCGGTTGCCCTGGATCCCCGGCCCGTTGCGGAGGCAGGGCAACCGCATTCTCCTGTAAGTCCTGAAAAGATGCCTGAGCGCCTGACGAGCGATCCGGGTTTTCAAATCGCCAATGCGGATCGCCCACATGGACCGGCGGAGAATGCGGTTGCCCTGGTTGCGGAGGCACGACTTACACGATGTGCCATGGATTCACGAGCATTTGGCACAGGGCGACATCCTCATCGGCGACAAGGCGTTCGGTTCCTGGGCGCACCTGGCGCTGCTGCAAAACAAAGGCATTCACGGCCTGTTTTCACTCCATCAACATCGTCCCGTGCATGGTAAATCCGACCGGATCGCGCGCTGGCCCAAGCCGCCACGCAAGCCGGATTGGATCAGCGCCGAGCAGTTCGCCGCCTTGCCGGAATATCTCGACGTGCGCATCGTGCATCGGGTGATTCACCGCCGCGGCTTTCGCCCCGTGGAAGTAAACCTCGTAACCACGCTGCTGGATCAGCACAAATATCCCGCCAATGAACTGGTGGAACTGGGGAGGGGGCGCTGGGCGGCGGAACTGAACATCCGGCATCTCAAGACCACCATGGGAATGGAAATCCTCAAATGCAAAACGGCGGCAGGCGTGCTGAAGGAACTGGCCATCTTCCTGCTGGTGTATAATCTCGTGCGCGCCGTGATGCTCAAGGCGTCGGCGGACCAGGGCGTAGCGCCGGATCGAATCAGCTTCGCCGACACACTGGCCTGGATTCGCTGCACGTCACCGGGACAAGCGCTATGGGCGCTGCTCGTGAATCCGATTCGACCGGGTCGATTTGAGCCGCGTGCGATCAAACGCCGGCCCAAGGAATACGACCGGCTCAATCGTCCACGCCGGGAGATGCGAAACGCCCTAAAAAACAGGGGAAAGGCGGCTTAATTAAATGGCATTAATTCGCGGCCCCTTTGATGTCCCCTCCCCTTTGATGTCCCCCGCTGCGCTTTCGATCAATCTGCCCGCCTTTGGGCGGAGTTTTATCACGATGGCGTCCATCTAAACCTGGTTCATTCATGGTACTTCCTTTTGGGTTTGAGAATCGATTCCTTTGACTGTAAGTTATTACAGCCTTCAATATTTGTTAGGCACGTTCATTTCCGATCATCAGGGAAATTTTCAGGTTTTGAAATCGAATTGCAGTGGTTAGGTGCTCCAGGGTAACCGCATTCTCCTGTAAGTCCTGAAAAGATGCCTGAGCGCCTGACGAGCGATCCTGGTTTTCAAATCGCCAATGCAGATCGCCCACATGGACCGGCGGAGAATGCGGTTGCCCTGTTAGGTGCTCCTGGTGTTTTGAGGGCGGTTCAAGCACCGTTTCGCCTCTTCCGCTCCAATCAGTTCTACGACCCATGGTACATGCTCTCGAAAAACATGCATGCGTGCCATCCTGAGGGCATTTTTCACGCATCGAATCAGATCTTCTCGATTTAGCGCGCGCACGACATAAGGATGCATGAATAGGTCGGCGGTACAAGCCACCTTCAGGGCTGGAAAATGTTCGGAACAAATGCGGTTAGCCTTTCTCTCATCTATTACCGCCACCGCGCTTTCCTGAATTGCGAATGCGATTGTAGCAGCCTCCCCGTCGTCAAGAGTGTTCGCTGTGCTGCCGGTAACCAGCCGCGTAAAATGTTTGATTCCTTCCTCGTCTAATTCCACCTTATCAACGAGACCAGAGGTAATAAGGTCTGCCAACATGCGACCATCATGCCGACCTCGATCTTTGCCCCTTTCTAATTCCGATAGAACACTCCCTACCACCATCATCCGACTAGGAAGGGCTTTGATGATTTCCGATGCAAACCCCGAAGCGTTGAGGTTTATGACCACACTGGCATCGACAATTAGCGGCAGGGTAATGTTACTGAGGGAGTTAGAAAGCCCCATGGGCCTCACTCCCTTCGATTTCATGCTCGCTTAGTATCCCTCTCAGTTCAACACGATCAAGATGCAACAACCGAGCCAACTGTCCTTCGCTTACTAACGCCCGTCGATAGGCCTCGGCAGCTAGCAAGTTAAGTTTGATGGTGGTGGGCCTGTCAGCTTCAGTTTTGGCATTATCCGGCTGTATCAAATCACCCAATACCTGCCTCGTCTGTTCGTCAGTGATTCCGCCGTTGCTTTCAAACCAGTCCCAGGTACCGGGCTTAGAAAGACCCAACTCTTCAAGTCGGCGCACGACTGCCTCACGAGAAATCCCAAAGAAATGCGATAGCACTATTATGTGCCGGCGAGTTAGACGATCAGATCCCGCCGTCACCTCTTGAAACTTCTGCATCATTACTCGGGATGGTGCTAGGAATGCGCGTCCGAATGCGTTGGCATAACGTTCCTCGCGAGAGTTTTCTACCTCTCCAAAGCGAAGTATTTCAGGCAACCGTCGCGTGGATACCATATGGCCTGTCTCGTGCGCGGCAGTTTGTCGGCGGCGCTCTCGCGGATGGTTTGCATTCAGCAGGATGCACGGCCCTAACGCCTCATCAAACGCGAAGAGACCCGATATCTTGCTGTCAACGCGTCGCACATATACACGCGCCCCAACTTCCATTTCCAATAACGTGACAATATCGGAAATGGGAGCATTGCCGAGTCCCAGGCGTTGCCGAAGCTCTCCGGCATCCTGCTCTGCCTGTACGAGGATATCCCCCCGTAGGATCGGACGCTCTTGTGGGTAGTTCGACGGCCGTTTTACCCCCAGTAGATTTTCCAGTTCGACCTCCGCCTTAGCGAGATCGGACATGAGTTTGACGGCTTCATCGGTGGCAGCATCACTACTTTGCGATAATTTTCTAAATCGCGGCACAAGATCGACATGGACCGCTTCCTGACGAAGTAATGCATTTGCCGACGTACCGTAAATGCCCGCCAGTTTCTGTAGTTCGTCCATCCTGACGCGCCGGACCCCCTTTTCCATTGCCACAAGCGTGGTCCGGGCGACGTCAATCAACGTCGCAGCGTTAGCCTGATTAAGCTTTGCCGCTTCTCTTGCAAGGCGTAGCCGTTCGCCAATTTCAACCGGGCTGATGTCATCAAATGAAGTGGTCATTGTTCTCCCGCCGCCCACCTGGCTACAAACGCGGATTCGCCCAATGAACTCATAAAGTTTTTCCATTCCTCTTCGTGCTTGGTCAGCAAACGATCAAGCTTGCCAAGAACGTCGGCCTCTGGAAGATTGAACGATCGGGCCAACTTGAAAGCGGTCAGGTTTAGCATGCCCCTGTTTGTCGGCGACGACCTGAGGGCCGCCAAATGATCCATGTGAAGAATTCCCGCTATCGCGTACTCTCGCATTTTGCGCGTTATTTTGTTCGCCGCGAATGAGGCATTCGCTCCTCCCGTGAAGGTCGCCGCCCCGAGGTTTTCCCAGATGTAGGTTTCAGGACGTTCGGTCAGACCGGCGGCGTGAACGCTCATTCTTCTAAGAATGCATGCTGCGCAAATACCGCAGTGACGCCATTTACCATCGACACTCGATTGCCTATTTTGCTGCCAGCAGGACTTGGTTTCAGTCCAAGACAAGCGATCATCGCACTTGTCGAAAAACTCTCGTAAGGTTTCCGCTTTCGTATGCCAAATCCTGGGATATTTAAAACTAACCGTATATTTGAGTAGAACTTGAAGAAACTGCGCAATCTTATCCAAAAACAACGGATGGTTTCGGTAGTCGCTGTGGGCCTGCCCAACGGTCACGAGTGCAGGTCCTAACGATCCTTGACCACTTTCTGAAACGATAATCTCACCCGCCTGAGCCAAGTAAGCGGTCAGTCCGCTAATGATGGCAAATTTGAAGCCGCGCGAGCGTGCGCTCGATTCCACGAATTTGCCGTTCTTTCGCGAGACTTTATACGGGACGGCTTGGAAGGGACGATTGCGAGCTTTTCCGTCATAGTCTTTCGTTCCCAAGCGTACCCGAAGGAGTTGGTTCCCCATCTGTAATGACATCAGTCCCGCGACAGCTCGGGAATCGAGACCATCGCTGAAGGGCATTACAGCCTCTATGCCGCTGGGAAGAGAGAACAATCCTGGTTGCGGATATTCGATCGGTTTGGAAGCTGCATAAAAAGTTATATCCCATAAATCGCCTGTTAAGAAACCCAGCGAATTCCTTAATGTGTTTGAGACGGGAGATGAGGTCCAGTGGCTCAAATCATGTACTGGAATGTTCAGACTGATCTTTCTTTCCCAAGTCATTTTGGACCTGGGGATAAGTCTGTCGGCAAATTCGACGGCAGCAGCTAACAAAAGCGTGTCGTATACAACTGGGTCACGCGTGGCGAATAGGTAGGACTCAAGGTTAGCCGTGTCGAATTCAATTTGACGACCGATTTCACATTTAATTCGTCCGCGCTTATGGGGGCCACTCGATTCAACAACATCAATGGGAGTAGACGTTTCTACCGTGGAAGCTTTCTTGATCTTAGTCATGGCAGGCCAACTCCCTCGTCCAGTCCTATTTGCTTTGGGGGCCGGATATTTAACTGCGGTGCGTTACTTAGGATGCTTCGCGCCAGTCCCGCGATTGCCGTTTGTGCGAGGCCAATTCCTTCCTCTAATCTGGCGCGGACGTGATGAGCACGACCTTCCGTCGATTCGCGGTGGTAATGTTCTTCGACCTGTGCACGCCTCTTGCGCTTCGGTCATTCAGGGTTTGGGTGACTGCCTCGACCGCAGTGTTCTCAGATGGGCCCCCCCTAGCAGCAATTTGACTGGCGTAGTCGATGACTGTCTGGCCTAATCCATTGCCTGCTATCTCCCTCAAGTTCTCCAACTGCAGCTCAGTTTGAAATGGAAACAGGGAGTTGAAGACACCAGTAAATGCGTGAAGAAACTCGGGCGTCATATCGGCATAACAGTCGGCGGCCAGCGCGGGAATAATTGCCTCCGCCACTTCCGCAGGCGCGAAAGCACTGTTATCTCCGAATTCTGCTAGCCGCTTCCAGCCTCCCCGCATGGGTAGGCTGCAATGAGGTCCGTCACTCATGGCAAATCTCCTATGTCAGACAATTATGACAATAGTGCTGACAATGTCAAGTTGAAGGTCGGTTGACTACATTTTTTGAATTTTGATCTGAATCCTCGCATTTCGTGGCGCTCATGGGATTGCGCTTCACGTAATGGTCCTCAATGCCGCAGGCGTGGCGTCGGAAAATCTTGCACAGGTCGCTGTTGACGTTGCCGGATGCCATCGCTGTTGCGGCACCGTCGCGGAGTTGGCTGGCGGTGACGGTCGGTTTCAATTCATTGTCGGCGTCTACGACTGACAAGCCGGCCTTGATCGCCAGTTGCGAGAAACGGAGTTGTGCGCTACTGGCCTGGAGGAGCAGGGTGTAATTGGTGAAAATGGTTTCGCCGACGCGCTTCATGTTTACAATGCTTCGGTGGTTTCCCTCCGGAGAACGCAGATCCGCACGCAGTCGCCGGTCTTGGCCCGGTTGGTGACGATGCAGCCATTATTGATGTCGGCCCATTCGAGCCGGATGACCTCCTGGATGTAAAACGCGCCGTTCAGCATGAACAAATTCATCGCCTTCGTCTGGACTTGGCCGAAAGCCCGCCAAGACTCGGAGCATTCGTTGGGTTGTCCTAGATTTGTCCTAGAACCGCAGTTTCGAATAAGATACTATCGAAATCGAGAGGAACGAATCGTCAGGCTGTAAAGCTTTTCCGGACAATTATTTAGCCGCAAAACCGTCTTCTTTCAAATGGTGCCGAAAGGCCCCATTGGATTCCCACCCTTCTTTAACCCAAACCACAAATTCCGTTATGATCTTGTAATTCAAGCCCAGCCCAGGCGTCTGTATTGTTGAGGAGGCTTATTGATCAGTTCCGGGGAACCTGGCTCACCGAACGGGCAGGAACTTCTTGCCGAGTTCATGAAGTACGGCCATCAGCGGCCGTTCGAGGAGATCGTGCGCCGATATGCGGGCATGGTCTTCAACGTCTGCCTCCGCATCACTAAAGACAAGCACGATGCCGAAGACGCCACCCAGGCTGTCTTTCTTACCCTTGCGCTTCAGGCTAAGCGCGGCGCTGAAATTAAGGCGCTGGGTCCCTGGCTTCAGCAGGTTGGCAAGCGGTTGGCGCTGGACCTTCGCCGATCCAAATCCCGCCGCAAGACGCGCGAAGAGCGTCACCATGACGAACAAACACTTCGTCGCCGCTCCAGCGACAACGCGCTTCTCTCGGCGGACATGGATGAGATCAAAACAATCCTTCATGAAGAGCTTCATAAGCTGCCAACCAAGTACCGTCTGCCGCTGATCCTGCATTATTTCGGCGGACTTTCGCGCGATGAAATGGCCGCCGAGCTGAAATGCAAACCGAGCACACTCGGCGTTCGCATTTTCCGCGGGCGTGAAATGCTCGCCGGCCGCCTGAATGGCCGGGGCATCACCATCGCCAGCAGCACTTTCGCTGCCGTCATGGCGTTCATCATCAAGTCCGCGATCTCTGAATCGATGGTTCGTTCGACATCCCACGCCGCTTCGGCGCTCGCCGGCGGTCACGATGGGATGGGATTGGTTTCGAATCAGGTGATCGGCCTCACTCGCCGCGCGGGTGGGGCGATGATGATCGGCAAAGTGAAAGTCGCCGCCGCTGTCCTGATGCTTGCCTGCACTACCTTCGGCGGAGCCAAAGCCTTCGGCATGCTGCCATACATTGATGTGCAGCAGATCATCACCACGCAGATGCAGCGGCTCATTCGCCCGTTGATGCAGCCGTTCACCATGCCGATGCGCGTCGACAGCACACCCGCCGCGCCTCTGCCGCATCCCGCGCCCCTCATTGCACTGGTAAAACCGGAACCCCTCATCGCGCCACAGCCTGTCGCGGAGAGCGCCACCAACTGGCGAATCGAACCTTTTGTGAAGCCGGTCACGCTCGCGATCGCCAGCGCACCGCCGCCGTCGGCCGCTCCGATCATCGCGCCCCCGATGTCCATCCACCTGCAAAGTGCGCCGCCCGCGCCGGCTTCAGTTCTCGCTGTTGCGAAAAATACATCGCAACCTGCCAATTCATCTTCCGCGCTGGTGACAGCCGCCGCCGCTGCCCCTCGCTCACCGAGCGCCTCCATGGCGGCAGCACCCGCGACCGCAGTTGCAATGTCGAGTTCCTCTTCCGGCACCGCCGTTTTGAAATCAACATCATCCGGCGGCAGTCACACGGCCCAATCCGATTCCAGCATCGCCGTAATGGCCGCTGTCCCGGCGACCGAACTCGTCGTCCCGGCAACACCGCCCGATATCCTCGCCAGCGCCGGCGACTCGACTGGCTCCGGCTCCAGCGCTATCGCCATTCCCGTGACAGGCCCCGGCGGCACATCCACCCGAATCTTCCCGGTCATCTCCACGGCGAGCAGCGGTGCATTCGATGGCGCCATGTGGTCCCCAAGTTATATCGCCAATAATAACACGGTCGTTGCATCGTCCGGTTCGCAGGCGACTTACCCCGCGGCAACGCCGTCAACCCCTTCTCCGGTCGTGCACCTCAGCACCACTGACGGCAACGTCACTCAAACCAACGGCGTCATCACCGGCTGGGGCCACGTCGCGATGGCCGGCACGCTCGACATCAGCGGCCAAATTATCGCCGAGGGATTCGGCGCCGATCACACGCTGGACCTCAGCGGCTTCCGTACAGTCCACAATTCCGCCGACAACCCCGCCGTCGGCGGTCGCAACGGTCTTTTCGCCCGCGACCACGGCAAGCTCACCCTCGCCGTTCAAAAATCCGCCGACGGTTCTGCCGTCACCTGGGGCGAAGATCCGAGCGATCCGCAAATCGATCTGGTGAACAGTGTTCGCCTCAACGCCACCGCAGCGGCGGGGGAAGCGCCGCTGGCTTGCATGTCCCAGATTTCCCTGCTGGCGGTGGATCGCACCGATGCGCCAAGCCTTGCCGGAATCATCGGTGTGCCCATCGGCCTTTGGCAAATCGATCCTGCCGTCGGCTCTCTTCCATCGGCGGACCTCACCATCCGTTACAACGACGCTTTGGTGAGTGAACTCGGCGGCGCCGAATCCGGCGTCAACCTCTGGGAACTCAGCAGCGGCTCCTGGCAAACCGTCGATCCATCTACTTTCGTTCTCGATACAACCGACCACCTCGTTTCCGGCGTCGCCACCGATTTCAACTACTTCGCCGTCACCGTCCCCGCCGGTCCTGCCACCGACATTTCGCAAATTCTCGCCCACGCCAGCGCTGAGATCGCCCCTGTCGCCGACACTGTCCCTGAACCCGCCGCCCTGGGCATCATGGCCATGGCGGCCGGTCTCCTGCTGCAACGACGGCGGCGTTGGGGCGGCGCGACTGCGGAACTTAAGATGGATGCGACCGCGAAGGCACGGAGTCGCAAAGACAAACGCGAAGAAAGCCGCCCCCTTTAGAGCCTCTAACCCAACCTCGCGCGGTCGCTGCTTACGGCATCGCGTCAGGCTCTTCGTTGTCAAAACTCGCTCGTATTTCATTCAATACTGCTTCGTTTCGACGCCTCGATTCTGACGCGATGCCGCGGCGCATCGATGCGCGGGAGGTTGTGTTAGAGACTCTTGGCCTCTTAAGGAAAAATATTCAGCTGAGGTAGCCACGGGCTGCTCGCATTACAGCGTTTCCACTTCTGCAGCCGACTCATCTTGAAAAGGAAATATATAAATTAAATAGACAATAGATCATTAATACCATTAACAACCATCGCGCCCGTGGCAGGCTTTATGCCTTTGCGGGCGCACATTTTCTTGAGGAATTCCTGAAATCGGAGCCGTCGGCCGGCGTCTTCACAGTACCCGCCTGTTCTCCATCACAACCAGGCGATAAAAACCGCGTGTCCGGAGTGTGGTAAGTCAACGGCGCGATTACCGGCACCCGGGCCGCGGTTTTGATTTTTTCCGCCTGCGCAGTAAAAAATGCAAGCACTTGCGTTGCTGCAATAATTTAAGCGTGCAGAAGAAATCCCCCTCCCGCAATTGACGCCGATCGCATTGTCGGCGACCCTACCTCCACTCCCCGTATGCAAAACGTCGTCATCGAAAAACCGTACGTGCCGGTCCCGCCGCACACCGGTCGATTCTGGCCGATGCTGC
The DNA here is from genome assembly GCA_963704405.1 of uncultured Phycisphaerales bacterium. GTDB lineage: Bacteria > Planctomycetota > Phycisphaerae > Tepidisphaerales > Tepidisphaeraceae > MFD01213-c1. The sequence continues at coordinate 3,997,648 of OY969903.1, read as the reverse complement.
TGTCGTTCTATCTGCCGCCTTGACATCGATGGGCGGCAAGGCCAGAGTTTGTTTCAGTGAAGCCTCTGGCGTCTTATCTGCTGCTGTTGTGCTTTTTCGCGCTCGGATCGGGCGCGCTGGAATACCTCCACAATCTGGACCACGCCGCCCAGGATGCCCGGGAAGATGCGCTGGCGAAAGCTTCCGGCCAGCCGGTGGATGAGCATCATCACGATGAATCCAACTGCGCCGTTCATGCGCAGTTGCATCTGCCGTTCATCGCCGTCGGGTGGGTGCCGATCCTGGTTTGCCTTGGGCTGTTCATCGCATTTCTCTCCCTGCTGGATACGCCGCTCATTCATCGGTCCGCGCCTGCGCGGATTGACTGCCGCGGCCCACCTGTTTGCGCATGATTCCTTTCCTCTTTGACTAGCTGCCGCTGCGCGCTGCTTTGCCGCTCGGCAGTGCTGTCATTTCCCATTCCAGAATCACTTCCTGCTCAGGAGCCATCACCATGCGCATCCGCACAGGCCTATTGGCCGTTATGGCGCTTGCTTTCGCGAGCGCTGTTTTTGCTGAACCGACATCATCAACTTCAGAATCTCCCCCCGCGCCACCGCCGTTGCCGGCGGTACTATCTCCTTCAGCGCCCTCGTCGTTGCCGACGACGATGGAAGCGGCGCCTCCAACCATCGAACCTCCTGCGCCCGCGGCAACCGCCACTCCGCCTATACCCGAGGCTCCGGTTGCTCCGGCGATCCCAGCGGCTGGCGCGACTCCGCAGCCGCACGCCTTACCGGTGGAAACGCCGACCAATCCCTCCAATCGTCTGGGCACTGTCGTCGTCACTTCAGATCTGGATGAAGCCCGCGATCAAATCGCCCCCAGCCTCGGGGCTGACACGTACTCCATCGGCCCGCGCAAGTCGAATCGCTGCCCGGCGGTGAAAATGCCCCCTTCCAGCAAGTTCTCCTCCGCGCCCTGGCGTCGTCCAGGATTCGTTCGGCCAGATTCACGTCCGCGGCGAACATGCCAACCTCACTTACCGCGTGAATGGCGTTCTCCTGCCGGAAGGGCTGAACGGCTTCGGCCAGGAACTGGATACCCGCCTGATCGATTCCACCACCCTCATCACCGGCACGCTCCCTGCACAATTCGGTTTCCGTACCGCCGGCATTGTCGACGTCACCACCAAATCCGGTGACACGCTCAACAGCAATGAACTCTCGTTCTACGGCGGCAGCTACAGCACTATCCAACCCTCGCTGCAACTCGGCGGCACGGCCGGCAAGCTCGACTACTTCGTTGCCGGCTCCGGCAATCACAATGAACTGGGAATCGAAAACACTACATCGAATGAAAGAGCCCAGCATGACCGCACCAACCAGGAAAGGCTCTTCACCTATCTGTCCTATCGCCTGGACGACACCAGTCGCCTTAGCCTGCTGCTCAACGCTTCCAATGCTGATTTCCAGCTTCCCAACACCGGCGGCCTCGCTCCGGTGCCGCCGGTTGCCAATGAACCCGTCGCCGCATCGTTCAATTCAGAACGCGTCGATGAGAACCAGAATGAGCAGCAGTATTACTCTGTCATCGCTTATCAGAAGTCGGTCGACAAAGCTTCATTTCAGATCGCCGCTTTCACGCGGTATGGGCAGGTCGATTTCATGCCGGATCGGGTGAATGATCTGGCCTTTCAGGCCGTGGCCAGCGAAGTTCTCAACAGCTTTTTCACCAATGGTGTGCAGTTCGACAGCTCTTATGTGCTGAATGATTCCCACACCCTTCGTACCGGCCTGCTTGCGGATTTCACAGCCGAGCGGCTCGAAACCAACACCACCGTTTTCGCCGTGGACCCGCTGACCGGCAATCCGTCCGCCACCCCGTTTACCATTCCCGACAACTCCGGCAACCATGGCGTGAGCGCCGGAATATATGCACAGGACGAATGGCGGCTGAACAAACGTCTCACGCTGAACTACGGCTTGCGCTATGACCGCTTTGATACCAACTTCGCCGATTCCGGCCAGCTCAGCCCCCGCGCCAATCTCGTGTGGAATACGACGGATGCCACGACGGCGCACATCGGTTACGCCCGCTATTTCGTTCCGCCACCGCTGCAATATGTTTCGCCGGGGACGGTCGGCAAGTTCGCCAACACGACCAACGCGCCGGAAAATTTTGTTTCCAGCCCGCTGAAGGTGGAGCGATCAAACTATTTTGATGTCGGCCTCTCGCACCAGATCACCAAGCCGTGGCGCGTCAACATGGATGGCTTCTACAAGCAGGCCCATAACCTTGTCGATAACGGCCAGTTTGGCAACGCGATCATCATTACGCCGTTCAACTATCGGCTCGGCGAAGTGTACGGCGCGGAACTGAGCACGACCTACACCCAAGGCGGCTTCTCTGCGTTTGGGAATTTTTCCTGGGTGCTGACTCATGGCCGCGACATCGTCTCGCAGCAGTTTCTGTTTGGTAATGACGAGCTGGCCTATATCCGGACGCACGACATCAAGCTGGATCATGAGGCCGAATACACCGGTTCACTCGGCCTTTCGTATTCATGGCCGAACGACATGGTCTATCTCGATCTGCTTTACAGTTCCGGTCTTCGCTCCGGCTTCGTCAATATGCAGAAGCTGCCGCAGCATCTGCCGGTGAACGTGGGATACGAGCACATCTTTCATCCCAACGGCGGCGGCCGCAACACCGTCAAATTTCGCTTTGACATCGTGAATGTGTTCGACCAGTCGTATGTCATCCGCGATGGCTCGGGCATTGGTGTCGCCGCCGCCCAGTTTGGCCAGCGGCGGTCATTCTTTGCCGGGCTGTCTTATACGTTTTGATGTTTGAGAGGCGATCGACCAGAGAGGCAGGAAACCCATGGCACGAATGAACGCGAATAGATTGGAAAGCCCGGAAAATTCGCGGGCATTCGTGCCATGCCTGCTCACGCTGGTTGTGTGGATGCTGTGTCTGATTGTTGGTGTGCTTGGTCTGCTGCTTCCATATCCGTGGCCGAAACCTCCGATGAAAGAACCGCCGCCGGTGGCAGCGGAGGAGATCAAAGTGGAGATTGCATCTGATGCGACGGCTGCTCCGAACGCAGTTGCACCGACCGCAAGCGACGAGCCGGCGGCGCCACCCCCTTCGCCGCAGGCGATCGCGCCACCCTCGCCGCTGACGAACGTCGCCGTCCCCACGCCTGCGGTGGCGTTCGCTGTGCCGGTGGATGTGGCAGCAAGGGTTGTTGAAGCCAATCACGCCGCCCCGGCGAGCGCGGCCGAAGTGGCGGCCGCTGTTCCTCCGGTCCAGCAGTTGACTTACGGCACCGGCGAAGGCCGCCAGCCCGCTCCCGAATATCCGCGCGAGGCGATCGTCGCGCATCAGCAGGGCACGGTGACGGTCCGCTTCATCGTCAACAAGGACGGCGCCGTTCAAACCGCCGACGTGATTTCGCCATCACCATGGCCGCTGCTCAATCAGGCGGCTGTTCGCGCCGTGCGCGACACATGGCGATTCAGCCCCGGAACCGTTCGCAATTACGAAGTTTCCATCCAGTTTCAACTGAAAGAGCGATGAACTATGAGTTTCCACCTTCAACCATTGCTTGCGAATCTGCTGGTCGATTACGCCGTCAAAGGCGGACCGATCATGATCCCGATCCTGCTGGCATTGCTGCTGGCCCTTACCGCAATCCTGGAGCGATCGCTCTGGTGGCTGCGCTTGCGCCGGCGCACTCGATCCGAGACATTGCAAAAAAGTTTTGACGCCATCACCGCCGGCGAGTTTGATTCAGCGCTCCAGATCACTTCGTCCAGCGATGATCCTTATCTTCGAACGATCCATGAAGGGCTGATCCATGCCCACAGCTCACTGCTTGGCGCGATGCAGATATCGGCTTCGGACGAGATCGACGCCGCCGAGCGCATGCAGTGGGTTTTGGGCACCATGATTACGCTTGCGCCGCTGCTCGGACTTCTGGGAACCATCACGGGCATCATGCGGTCATTCAGCTTCGTGGGTGATGAGCAGTTGGCCCCCTCCAAGGTCAGCGGCGGCATCGCCGAAGCGCTGATCGCCACCGCCTGCGGGCTTGGCATCGCGATCCTCTGCCTCATTCCCTACAACTATTTCAATCGCAAACTGGCGAGCTTTCGTTCCCGCCTGGAACGCACGATCAATCACACCGAGCTTCTGGTGGAGTCGGCGAAACATCACGGCCACGACCTGGAAGCGTTTGCCCGCCAGCGCGCGATCGCCGCAGTTTAATCGTGATACGCATCTCCGACTCGTGCGCGATATTTGAAAGGAACATCAACCATGCCTGTAAAACTTGGAGCAAAGCTGCCGCCCGAATCTGCCGAAGCGCGGATCGAGATCGTTCCACTGATCGACATCATGTTCTTCCTGCTGGCCTCGTTCATGCTGGTCAGCCTGAGCATGGTGAACATGAAAAGCGTGAAGGTGAATCTTCCCACTGCCACCACGGCGACCGGGGATACGAAGAAAGACTTCGTTGACATCTCCATCGATCAAACCGGCGGCATGTTCCTCGACAAAAAACCGGTCGCCGCCAATGAACTGGTTACGGCACTGGCCGCATCGCAACGGGCAAACCCCCGTCTCCATGTGTTCATCAGCGGGGACAAAGATGCCCGTCATGGCGATGTGATCCGCGCGCTCGATCTGGTCCGTGCCGCGGGGATCGACAAGGTGGCCTTCGAGATCAATCCCGCCAGCAAGGCCCCCATACCATGAACCGCGCCCTTACCTTCATTAACTTCGTCGGCATCCTTGCATTGGCCGCGCTCTGCGCCGTTCAGTGGGACACCAACCGCCGGGTCAACCTGCTGGCGATCGACCTGGAAAAAACGCGGCTTCAGCAAACGGATAAAATCCACGAGCAGGGAAAAACGATCAAAGGATACATGGCGGACCTGGATGATTTCCGTCAGCGGCTGACGCTCGCCGAGTCGCAATTGAACGACGCGCGGCAAAAGCTGGCATCCGTCACAAACGAACGGAATCAGCTTCAAGCCGACCGGGACAAACTTCGCAAGGCGCTCGATCAATGGATCGCCGCCGTCGCCGCTCGTGATGAAGCGATCAGGCACGCCGGCGAGCAAATCGAGAAGCTTGCCGCCGATCGCAATGATGCAGTGCATCGGTTCAATGACCTTGCTGAGAAATACAACGCGCTGGTGAAAGACTGGAATCAGGCGCAGGGCAAGCGCTGAAGAGGTAGATGGTCTGCATCAATTCAGCGGCGTTTTCATCGCGCCGCCGTGTCGCCGCGCTTGCAGATGGACTTTGATCCGCTCCGAAGACTCGACATCCCGCGCCGAGATCGTCGCCCGATCCGCATGTTCCACCAACCTTGAGGCGGCGGGAGACAGCGAAGAGCTTCCCGTCGTCAGGCTTGCAAAATGCTGGGCCACCACGGCGGACCAATCCCTTCGCCGGGCGCGGTTGATTCGTCCATAAAGACGCGACAGGTCGGACATGACTTCCGCCAGATCGCCTGCCGCCCCCAGCCGCCAGTAGATTCTTCTTGCTCGTTTAAACAGCCGGATGGCCAAGCGATCCTCGCGCATCGCCGCGGCCGAGCGCGCCATGCCCACCAAAACACCCGCCATCAATGTCTGGTCATTCCGCTGCTCCGCGAGATGGAGCGCGCGGGCGTACAGATCGTTTGCGCGATTGTAATCATACAGCGTGACGCAGATATCTCCGAGGTTGCAGAGCGAGCGCGTGATCTCGGCGACATTGCCGACTTCCTCCCAAAGCTGCAAAGCCTCCTCCCCCATTTTTCGCGCCTGGGTCAGCTGGACCTGTTCGCACGACAGGTTTGACAGCAGCGTGAGCGACAGCGCCACCCCGGCCTTGTCGCCCAGCCGCTTGCGGATTTCATAGCTTTCGGTTGCCAGTTCACAGGCTTTGTCCACATCTTCGCGGCCCTTGGCGATCCGGGCCAGATTGTGCAGGCAACTTGCCACGCCGCGGTCATCGCGAAGCGCTTTCAATTCTGCCAGCGCTTCTTCATACCACTGGTTCGCCTGCAATAAATCGCCTCGCCGCATCGCGACAACGCCAAGGTTATTCAGCGATCCCGCCACGCCGACACGATCGTTCAGCTTGCGCCGAAGCTTCAAGCTTTCTTCGTGCAACTGCGTCGCGTCGGCGAACTGTCCCTGCTCCAGCGCCAATAGCGCGAGGTTGTTCAGGGACAGCGCCGCTCCCCGGTCGTCATTCAGTTCGCGCATGACATCAAGGCTTTTGCGCCCGAGCGCCCGCGCTGCGGCCAAATCGCCTTGTGCTTTGCTGATGAGCGCGAGGTTGTTAAAAATCAGCCCCGCCACCTTCCGATCACCGACCGCTTCGCACACCTGCAGCGAATCGTTGTACCACTTCTTCGATTCCTCAAATTCCCCGCGTTCCTGGTGGGGCACGGCGATTTCCTTCATCAGCCGGCCGACCACCGTGTGCTTTTCCCCGAATGCCTTCCGCGCCGCCGTCAAACCGGCTATCGCCCGCGAAACGCGCTCTGACCAATACCCGCGGCGGCCTAAAAACGGGCAAACCGCCAGCGCAATTTTCGCCGCCACATCATCTGCGCCGCCGGCCGCGGCGCGATCCATGGCGGCACGGACGTTGGGCAAATCCGCCTCCATGAATTTCCAGGCGCTGTCGGTCGTATGCAGCTTCACATCATGCCCCTCGGCCAGCTTCAGATAATAATTCCAATGCGCTGACTGCACTTTTAAAAGCAAATCACCATCGGCTGCATCCTTCAGCTTTTCCGCCGCATATTCGCGGATCGATTCATACATCCCATACCGCATTGCCCCCAGCGTCTCGCGGCCAAAGAGGAGGCTCTTATCCCTCAGATTCGCGACCGCTTCTTCCAGATCAAATTCATCAATCCCGCCGGCCTCCCCGCACACGGCCGCCGCCGCTTCAAGATAAAACCCACCGACAAAAACGCTGAGCAACTGGAAGATTTGTTTCTCATGGTCATCAAGCAGATCGTAAGACCAGTCGATCGCGCCGCGGATGGTTTGCTGCCGGGCGGGCAAATCTGATTTCTTCCCCGCCAGCAGATCCAGCCGGCGGCTGAGCCGATCCAGGATCTGCTGCACCGACATACTCCGCATCCGCGCCGCGGCCAGTTCGATCGCCAGCGGAAGCCCGTCCATCTCCCGCACCAGCCGCCCGATCGCCGGGCCATTTTCCGGCGTCAACTCAAATGCGCTGCTTGCTTCCTTCGCCCGCTCGGCAAACAGGCAGACCGCGTCGCTCTGCGTCAGCCGATCGATCCGGTTTTCATCAACCTCCGGCAGCGGCAGGGGGGGCACGGCGTACACATGCTCGCCGCGCACGTTCAAAATAATCCGCGTCGTCACCATCAGTTCAACGCGTGTTGCCGCTTTGCGCAGCTCCGCCACAAACTTGGCCACATCCGGAATCTGCTCCGTGTTATCCAGGATCAGCAGGAGATGCTTGCCCGCCAGAAATTCAAAAAGCTGATCGCGCAGATCGCGCGTCGGCAGCGGGCGGATGCTCAGCGCCCGCAAAACCGCCTGCGGAATATTTGCCGCCGCGGTGACATCCGCCAATTCGACAAACCACACCCCATCTTCAAATGTCTCCGCCGTCTCGGCGGCGACCTGCTGCGCCAGTCGCGATTTTCCTGTCCCTCCCGGCCCGAGCATGGTGATGATCTGAATCTCCGGCCGGGCCACCAGCGCCCGAAGCTCATCCACTTCCTTCTTACGCCCGATAAAGCTGGAGACCGGCAGCGGCAGATTATGCCGCACCGCATTGAGCGTTTTCAGCGGCGGGAATTTATGGATTGGGAAACTTGGGTGATCTAACTGCCAGATCTGATCCAGCTCGGCCAGCCCCTTCAATTGATGCCGCCCGAGGTCGTTCAGGGTGCATCCATCGGGCAACGGCTGGGCCGCCAGCCGCGCCGCTTCCGACAGGACCACCTGCCCGCCATGCCCTGTCGAAGCCACCCTTGCCGACCGGTTGACCATTGGCCCGAAATAATCGCGTTCTCCGCCCGGATGCGTCGCGATGATCGGCTCACCGGTATGCAATCCCATCCGCACCCGAACTTCCCCAACCTCCGGTGGCCAAGAGGCTTCCGACAATGCAATCTGGGCCGCGATGGTGCATCGCACCCCATCGATAGCGGTCGGAAAGGCGACCATAAAGGCGTCGCCTTCGGTCTTCACCTCATACCCGCGGCAGGCCGCGATCGCCTCCCGCATGATCGCGTTATGCTTCTCCAGAATAGGGTAAAATCCGTCCTTCAGCTTCTCCCAATGCGAAGTAGACCCTTCGATGTCCGTGAACATCAAGGTCACAGTCCCCACAGGCATAGGCGCGGGATCTCCCACGGAGCAAAAGTATCCCGTGAGCGCTCAACCGACAAGAAAATTCAATTTAGACAAATTTGGCGGGTTTTTCGGGGGGAGCGGGGGTGATTCCGCGCGGCTCCTCCGAACTCGCCGAAGTCAGATGTGTACCGATTCAAATCGATGAAGCGGGGGGATTTTTGGCGAGCGGCAGGTACGTCAAAGTGATATGCATCCGACTTCAGCAAGCGCAGTTAAGCCGTGGTTAATTTCCCTCCCCGCGCAATCTTAAGTTTCCCAGGGTGTACCTGTCTCTGAGGAACAAGCTGTTCCATTCAGCTTGATCGGAATTGAGCTGATCCGATACCGGAGGAGAGGTCTCTTCAGTTCAGCTCCGTTTCGCCGCGGTCTGCATGATTGGCTTTGGCATGTGGGTGACAGGGCACAAATCTGCAGGCTGCGGCGATGGGGATATTGTTCCAAGCCCAGTGTGCAGCTAACGTAGCGGCTGCGGACCATGGCCTGGCAAGGCCCTTTCCGGGGGTTGGAGGCATAGCACATGGCATCGAAGGGCAGCGTCGCCCTGGCAAATCACGCGCACGTCTTTCCCGCCGGGATGAATCCGGCCGGGACCATTGACCATTTGCTGAAGCATCTCGACGCCTGCGACATTGCCGAAGCCGTCTGCTTCGCTCCATTTTCTTATCAGGCCAAGTCCCCTGATTTTGATGCAGTGGATTGGCTTGCCAAAGAACTCAAAGGCCGCGACCGCCTTCATGCCTTCGGCACGCTCGATTTTGAACGCGCCAATATCCGCTGCCAAATCAAACGCATCGTCGATCTGGGGATGAAGGGGATCAAAATCCATCCGCCGGGACAGAAACTGGAAATCCTTTCCGCCCGCGCCTTTGAAGCTTACGCCGCCGCTCAGGAAGCCAATTTGTTCATCACCTTCCACACCGGCATCCATCATCATCGCATCCGCGATGCGAAAGTCGTCGACTTCGACGAAATCTGCCATCACTTCCCCAACCTGCGCTTCAGCATGGAACACGTCGGCGGCTGGAGCTTTTTCAACGAAGCCCTCGCCGTCATCGAAAACAACACGCCCCCGCCCTGGGAAAAGGGCACGTGCAAGGTCTACGCCGGCCTGACCAGCATCTTCTCCCCTGACAACCTCCCCTTCTGGTACATGGCCCCCGACCGCCTCGCACTCCTGGCCCAGCACATCGGCGCGGAACAAATGATCTTCGGCCTGGACTTCCCCTACAACGACACCGCCGCCACCCAACGCGGTATCCAGGCCATTCGCAACCTCAACCTTCCCGCCTCCGAAACCTCTCTGATCCTCGGCGAAACCCTCCGCCAACAACTCGGCCTGGCTTGAGATCCACCCCATGCGCTGATTCTCAATAACCATCCCCTGATTCAAATTCCAAATTCCAAAATCCCAACCCCATAGCCCCCCCACCCCCAAATCCGTAGAATCCCCCCGTGGAATCCACAACCCTGCACCAACTCGCAGACCAGATCGGCGCCCAGGTCGTCGGCGACGGCTCCATCACCGTCTCCTCCGTCAACACCCTGGAAGACGCCTGCCCCGGTCAGGTCAGTTTTCTCGCTAACCCCAAATATGAAAAGCAGTTGGAAACCACCCGCGCCTCCGCCGCCATCGTCGGATTAAAAACCGAATCCACCCGTCTCCCGCTGCTCAAAGCCAAAGACCCCTACCTCGCCTATCAAAAAGCTGTCGTCGCGCTCCACGGCCATCGCCGACACCCCCACACCGGCATCCACCCCAAAGCCACCGTCGATCCCTCTGCCACCGTCGGTGAAGGCACGATCATTTATCCCAACGTCTATGTTGCCCCCGGCGTCAGCATTGGCCGTGGCTGCGTCCTCTATCCCAACGTCGTCATCTACGAAAACTGCGTCCTTCGCGATCGTGTCATCATCCACGCCGGCGCAGTGATCGGCGCTGATGGCTTTGGTTACGCCACCAGCGCCGGCATCCACCACAAAATTCCTCAGATCGGAAACGTCATCCTTGAAGACGATGTGGAAGTCGGCGCTAACAGCACCGTCGACCGCGCGGCCCTTGGCAGCACCATCGTAGGCAAAGGCACCAAGATCGATAACCTCGCCACCCTCGGTCATAACGTAAAAACCGGCCCCGGTTGCCTCATCGTCGCCCAGGCGGGTGTTGCCGGCAGCACCACGCTTGGTCACCACGTGGTCCTCGGCGGACAAGCCGGCGTCGCCGGTCATCTCGACATCGGTGATGGCGTCATGGCCGCGGCCCAGTGCGGCATCCTAAACTCCATCGAACCCGGCGAAGTGCTCCTGGGCTCACCAGCCATGCCCATCAGCCACGCCCGCCGGGTCTACGCCATCCTGCGGGAACTCCCGAAAGTCGTTCAAAGAATCCGGCGCCTGGAAAAACAAACTGGCTCGGTTGCCCCGGAACCATTACAGGAATGAAAATTGTCCGTTGTCAGTTGTCCGTGGTCCGTTGCTAAGACAACATTTGCCAGTCTTAGCAACGGACCACGGACAACTGGCAACGGACAACTGACAAAAAATGCCCATCGTCACCATCACCAACCTCGAAAAAACTTTCGGCAAGCGCGTCATTTTCGACAAGCTCGAATTCCTCATTGACCGCGGCGAGCGCGTCGGTCTCATCGGTCCCAATGGAGCCGGCAAAACCACCCTTTTCAAAATCCTCACCGGTGAAATCACCCCCGACACCGGCACTGTCGCCATCGCCAAATCCATCCGCGTCGGGCACCTCTCGCAGAACCCAACCTTCGACGCCGCCAACACCGTCATGGATGAAGCCGAACTCGCCTTCGCCAAGCTGCACACCCTCTCGCATCAGCTCCGCGAACTCGAACACGAAATGGCCCACCAGACCGGCGACGATCTGGAAAAAACGCTCGAAGCCTATCAAAACGTCCAGCACGAATTCGACCTCGAAGGCGGTTATGTCTGGCACCATAAGCTCGAAGCCACCCTCCTGGGTGTAGGTCTCAATCCCGAAACCTGGGAGCAAAACGTCGGCACGCTGTCCGGCGGACAAAAATCCCGCCTCGCGCTCGCCAAGCTCCTCATCAGCGAACCCGACCTGCTCCTGCTCGACGAACCCACCAACCACCTCGATCTTGCCGCCATCGAGTGGCTCGAAAAATATCTGCTCGAATTCACCGGCGCGGTCCTGCTCATCAGCCACGACCGCTACCTACTCGACAAGCTCGCCACCCGCATCGTGTGGCTGACGCGCCACCAGCTCAACAGCTATCCCGGCAACTACTCCTCCTTCGTCTCTCAGAAAGAGATCCATGAAATCTCCCAGCAGCGAGCCTACGAAGAGCAGCAGGCCGACATCGAAAAACAAAAGGAATTCGTCCGGCGATTCGGCGCCGGCCAGCGCTCCAAGGAAGCCAAAGGCCGCGAAAAACGCCTCACCCGCCTGCTCCGCAGCGACCAGATGATCTCCGCCGTCGAAACCCAGGGGAAAATCCGCCTCTCCCTCGACACCGAGCAACGCGCCGGCGATCAGGTCCTGGTCGTCCGGGAGCTCTCCAAAGCCTTTGGCGAAAAAAAACTCTGGCAGGACATCGGTTTCTTCGTCAAGCGCGGCGAGCGCGTCGGCATCATTGGTCCCAACGGCTCCGGCAAAACCACCATGCTCGAAGTCCTCCTCGGCCGCGCCGACGCCGACGCCGGCAAAGTTAAATGGGGCGCGAATCTAAGCCTCGGCTACTACGACCAGAAGCTCGACCAATTCGATCCTGACAGCACAGTCCTTGAAGAAGCCGCCGCCGACCGCGAAGGCATCACCATCAAGGAAGTCCGCGATGTCCTGGCCCTCATGCTCTTCCGCGGCGACGATATTGATAAACCCATCCACCTCCTCAGCGGCGGTGAACGTGCCCGCGTCCGAATCGCCCAGCTTCTTCTCGACAAGCCCAACGTCTTCCTGCTTGACGAGCCCACCAATCACCTGGACATCGCCTCCAGAGAAGCGCTCGAAGGCGCACTGAAAGATTTCCCCGGCACCATCCTCTGCATCAGCCACGACCGCTATTTCCTCGACCAGGTCGCCACGCGAATGCTGATCCTCGATCCCCCCGGCATCATTGATTTCGACGGCGGCTATACCAAGTACGCCAACAAGCAAAAAGAGGACGCCGCTGCCGCTGCAGCCGCCAAATCCAAACCAAAGCAGCAGCCTGCGCCGAAAAAAGACCAACCGAAAAAAGAACAAAAGCAGCAACCGCGCCCGCAGTCGAACCAGCCCAGCCATTCAAACAAAAAAGATAACCCCTACGCCCGCCCTTTTGGGCGGCTCAGCATCAAGGAACTGGAAAAGCAAATCACCGAATCCGAAACCGGCCTGGAAAAATGCCGCGAGTCCCTGAGCAATCCGTCGGTAGCCCGCGACCCCCAGAAAAGCCGCGAGGTCAAACAACAACACGATGAACTCCAGGCAAAACTCCGCGGCCTGGAAGAAGAATACTACGCCCGGGAAACCTGATCCTTTACTTAAGGACACTGAAACTTTTGCCATTGCGGCGCATTCGCCGATTACACGCAATGCCTCCAAACCCGAGACGCCAATGCCCGTTCAGCTCAACCAGCTTAAGAAACAATACGTTGCCCCTGACGCCACCATTGTCCCCGTGATCGACATCGAACGTTTCGACCTCGCCGACGCCGAGCAGGTCGCCCTCGTCGGCAGCAGCGGCTCAGGCAAGACCACCCTTCTCCACCTCATCGCCGGCATCCTCGCCCCTGATTCCGGCCAGATTCTCTTCGGCGACATCGATATCGCCGCCCTCCCCGAAGCCAGCCGGGATGTCTTCCGCGGTCGTAACATCGGCTACATCTTCCAAACCCACCATCTCCTCCCCGGCTTTACCGCCCTGGAAAATGTCCAGCTCGGCATGACGTTCACCGGCCGCGCTCCCGACCCCGCCTGGGCCAAACACCTATTAGAAGAAGTCGGCCTCGCCGACCGCTTAAACTACAAACCTGCAAAATTATCCGTAGGCCAGCAACAGCGCGTCGCCATCGCCAGGGCCCTGGCCAACCGCCCCAAACTCGTCTTAGCCGACGAACCCACCGGCGCACTGGATGCAAAGAACGCCCAGCAGGCCCTGGACCTGATCCGCAAGCTCTGCACAGAAGTCGGCTCCAGTCTGCTCCTGGTCAGCCACGATCCCCAGATCACCAGGCAATTACCCCGAGCCGTCGTGCTCAGCGAACTGAATCGCGCAGCAAATATGGCAACAGTATAAACAACCAAACCGCAGCGCCGGCGCCTCGCCCGTGCTGCAAAAAGGTCTGCTTCGTCTGTGTGAATCTGTATGCACCTGACTTCGGCGAGCTTCATCGAGTGACTAAGAGCTCCTAACAGACATGGACGAACGCAGAGTCACGGAGGCCGCGGAGGTAGAACAGAGAGGGCTATGTTTTTCCTTGTTTTCTCCGCATTTTACCTCCGCGGCCTCCGCGACTCTGCGTTCATTTTCCTCCTGTTTTGTTAGGAGCTTTAAGAACCTCTGATACTCTTTTAGCTTTCCTGCCCTCAACTAAATACCCATGAACCTCTTCCAACTAGTCCTCAAGCAAATGCGTCAACGTGCCCTGGGCACCTGGCTCACCCTCCTTTCCGTCACCCTCGGCGTGGCCCTGGCCATCGCCATCATCATCCTGCGCCGCGAATCCGGCGCGCTCTTCGGCCAGAAAGAGTACGGCTACGACGTCATCATCGGAAAAAAAGGCTCCGGCACCCAACTGGTGATGAACACCGTCTATCACCTCGACGTCAGCCCCGGGAACCTCCCGTTCTCGCTCTATCAGCAGATGCTGCATGCCCCGCAATATCGCCAATACGTCCGCCTCGCCGTCCCGCTCGTCGTCGGCGACTCCTACCAGGGCAAATATCCCATCGTCGGCACCACCCCAAACCTCTTCGGATTTGACGACGACGGCAAACCCCTCCCCCCTGAAAAAGTAATCGAATACCGCCCCGACCAGCGCTACGAAATCGCCCCTGGTGGCCGCGATTTTCTCCCCCATAAATTCGAAGCCGTCATCGGTTCCGATGTCGCCGCCCAGTCTGATTTGAAAATCGGCAGCACTTTCCAGGCCACCCACGGCTTCCCCAAACCCGGCGAAACCCCCGACATCCATCCCACCGTCTGGACCGTTGTCGGCATCCTCAACCGCACCCACACCGCCAACGATCGCAGCGTTTTCATTCCTTTCGAAAGCCTCTACACCATCGCCGAACATGAAATCGGCATGCTGTACCAGCTCTATCTCCACAAAGGCCTTCCCCCTCCCAGGCAGGATGCCGACCCGGACACCATCAAGGTCTACACCCAGGACCCCGATGGCACCTTCCATCTGTTGCTCGACCCCGAAGCCTGGGAAGTTTCCGCAATTCTCGTCAAAGCCCGCAGCGACTTTAGCGCCCAGCGCCTTATGTACGACGTGAACAATCTCAACGAAGCCATGGCCGTCAATCCTGCCTTGGTGATGCGCCAGTTCTTCACCCAGTTCCTCAGCGGCCCCAGCCTGGTCCTGCTGCTGATCGCGCTCCTGGTCACCGTCGTTGCCGGCGTCGGCATCCTTGTCAGCATCTACAATTCCGTCTCCGCCCGCCTGCGCGAAATTGCCATTCTCCGCGCCCTGGGCGCAACCCGAACCCGCGTTCTGCTCTTGATCTGCATAGAATCCGCCCTGATCGGCCTCTTCGGCGGCCTGCTCGGCCTGCTCATCGGCCACGCCCTGGGCGCCCTGGCATCCTTTTATTTCAACCAGATCGTCGGCCAACACATCAACTGGCTCCGCACTGATGGCTGGGAATGGCTATACTTACTGGCGGTCATCCTCATCGCCCTGATCGCCGGCTTGGTCCCGGCGCTCAAAGCCTACCGAACCCCCGTCGCAACAAACCTGTCGGCGGCTTAATTGCTCATAATGAGCCATCGCCCCGAACATTTCGGAGGCTGTCAACCCAAATCTGTTTTGGATTTGACGGGCCAAATGGGAGGAGAGAAACTTGAACGAACGCGTCCCTGCCAGGTTGCAGCGGTCAGACTAATCATAGATTATGCAGCAGAAGAACCCACCAAAGTGCATCGTGCTTAGAACGTTCGAGGGCGACGACCTCGGCTTCATGCTCACCGCTGTCGCCGACGGTGCTTCGGCCGGCGAGTGTGTTTTCATGGTGCTTGCTCGCAATCCGGCGTTATTCGCTTCATCCGTGGCTCGCGCTCTGTTCGCGCAAAAGGAAGTCGGTGAGAGCAAAGTTGAGTTGACGCGAGGCGCGTCGCTCCTGATCCGCGTGACCTCGCCAAATCTTCCGGACTTGCTTGTCGAATTGGATGATGCGGGCGCAGGCTCTTGGCGGGAAACGGAACCAGGCAAGCAATCAGGGCTCGCCGCCGCGGCTGCATAACTCGCCAATGCAGTGGACCGAGCCGGCGGGTAAGCTTCTTGCGGTTCCAGAGCCGGCGAGGCGCCGGCTCGGCCACTGATCGGCCCTTACATTCTAAAGCGGAAGGAACACATGTTCACGATTCGTTTGCTGACCGCGGTCTTCATCGGAACATTCGTCGCAACGGCCTTTGCTGACGAATCGACTACGCGTTCCATCGCCGCGACCACGCAGCCCACCGTTCTTACGAGCAGCGAACTCTCCGCGAAGTGGACGGGGGAGAAGGACGGCGTCAAGGCAGAACTGACGTTCCGCGATGGCCAAAATGCAACCTGGCGTCTTCTGAATTCCCATGCGATGATTTCCGCCGATTTGAAGGTGATCGACGAACCGAAATCTGGCCTCATCGATCTCCGTGCCGACTATGTGATCACCGCCACTGGCGAGCATCACTCGGATGTGATTGGTACGTTGGATCGCGGTCCAGACAGAACTTTGCTGTTATCTGTACTTCCTGCGGCGGAAAAGATGGATGGCGATTATGTCAAAGTGAGCCAGATTTCGCTCGTTAGTGTGAGTAAGTAGTCCACTGGTAATCGGCAGTTATCGCTCACCGGCCGCTGCAGAACCAGCCAATGCTCTGGACGGGTCCGCGTCGCGGCGATTGGTTCCTTCGGTACAATGTCCTTCGGCGCGTCGCGTGACCCGCCAGAGATTGTCATCCGTTATGCCTCTCTTCGCTCTACCGAAATCGACGCGCGGGCAGGTCGCGCTGGCTGCACTGCACATCGGCATGCTTGCGATCGCACTCGTCGTCGCTTGGCAGAAGACCGGTCCGCCACCCGAAAAAGCGTTTTGGGCGATCATGAGCTACTTCCTGGAGATCGGTGTCGCGGGATTCATCGAAATCGTCGTAGGCATCTTCCGACGATCCGGGCGAGAGGAATAACCCGCTGGAGCGGACTGTGGCGGTGGTAGACTGCACTCGTGGTCGAGCGTCGCGAGTGTGCCGCCCCGGCCGTTCAATGGCATTCCGTTATTCGTGATCTTGAAGTGACGGCCGGCGTAACAGAAGTCCCATGCATGGCAAGTGCTCCTTTCGAGCTAAGAAGGTGATTGAGGCGCCGCTTCGGCGACGACCTCGCTCATGAATGTGACTCAGCCTAGCGGCTGATGATCACGCACCACACCGACTCGCTCGCGAGGAGCGCTCGGCTTGCATGGGTTCTCTGGAGCGGACCGCGGCGGCGGTATACTTTACTTGCGGTCGGGCGTCGCGCGTGCGCCGCCGCGGCCAGTGAACGGCATTACGTTATGCCCTACGTCTTATGAAACGCCGTGAGATGAATTCCCTCGCGAGGTCGCTCTGTGCCTACCTCAGCTCGCGCAACAACGACATTGCGGGCTATTGGGGCATTGGGATGCTCTGCGCCGCCTCCCAGCGAGAGGGCAAGCCGAAGTTCAGCTTCAAAATCTATCCCGGACGACTGATCAAGATTTACGGCTGCGAGATCACCGGCTCGAACGCGGTTACCGACAAGTTCATCAAATTTGATCTGGACTCGATCGAGGGGCGTTTGTCTTTCTTCGAGGATGGTCGCTATCCCCACGGAGCAGAGAAGTTCACGTGTGGCATTGCCATCGCGATCACCCAGGACGGTCGCACGGGATTGAGTTTGAATCATGTCGAGTGCTGGCCGCACGACCCGTCGCGCGAACGTCGGCGTGCCGGGTTCGAGGCAGTTGAGGCTTCTTGGATAAAGAGATTTCTGAACTTCGGCCGGGCATAACCACGCACTGGAACGGATCGGCCGGGCGGAACGGTCCCTATGAATCGTGAAACGGTCGATCGCCCGGCCGGCCGTTCAATGCTGGTCCGTTATGCCCCAACTGCCCCACAACGCCCGGTGGAGTTAGGTATCCATGACAAGACCCGTCTCGCCATGGATACCTTACTCCGCACCCACGCCTGGGAATGGCTATACTTACTGGCGGTCATCGTTATCGCCCTGATCGCCGGCCTGGTCCCAGCGATGAAAGCCTACCGAACCCCCGTCGCAACGAACCTGTCGGCGGCTTAAAAGGTATGCTCATAAGCGGGACCGATTATTACGCACGCGCAAGACTAAAGAGGAATTTCATGCGAGCATGTGTATCACTCAGCATATTGCTTCTGTCAGCCGGGCTCGCCACCGCCCAAGCCACCCAGCCGGTGGCGTCCACGTCCAGTGACCCCGCCGCTCTTGAACTGCGCACTACCCAGGCCTTTAATCGCTCGGAATTTTCCGTTGCTCTTCCCATGCTCCAGAAGCTGGCGACTGAAATAAAAGATCAGCCGGCTCAGGCCGATAAGCTGGCGATGGTTCAGGAGCAGATCCGCGTCTGTCAGAAAAATGCCAATGTTCAGGTCGCCTCCGCTGGTGGCGCCAATATTGGTGTGACGTCCGTTGGCGATGCCAGCCTCACCGTCCCCCCCGGCCCGCCGCCTATTCCTACGGGGGCTGATCGCAAGCCGCACCCTGCCCCCAGGCCCGGTGAAGTCCTCGACATGAACATCAAAGATCTTGGTAATTTTGAATTCGACGCCGAGCACGGCAGCCCCATCCCTGACGATGTGAAGCAGCTTAATGGCGCCACCGTCCGCCTTCACGGTTTCATGATCCCCATGGATCAGGCCGAAAATATCTCCAAGTTTGCCCTGGTTCCCAGCCTGTTTGCCTGTTGTTATGGTCAGCCGCCGCAGATTCAGCACACTATTGTGGTCAACTGCCCCAAAGGCAAAGCGGTCAGCTATTATCCTGACGAGATTGTCGTGCAGGGAAAACTGAACGTCGAAGAAAAGAAGGAGGACGGCTTCATTGTCAGCCTTTTTGAGGTCGAAACCTCCAGCGTGAAACCCGCGGCCAAGTAGCGCATATAACATCTGGAAAGCCGCTTTTCTGGCAAGTCACCCGGAGGTCTGGATATGGATTCAGCAGTAGTCAACAAATCGCAAAAGCCCTCTCCCAAAGTGCCGCTAAGCGAACGCATCAACTTCCGCATGATCGCCGTCGCGGCGGTCGTCATGTTCCTGATTGGTTATCCCGTCTATATGTATGTCGAAGCCGCCATGAACGGCGGTGTGAAAAAAGTCGGCGATGTCGCTGAAGTGGATCTCAAAGCCCTCGGCAATTTTCCCTTCGATGAAGTCAACGGCACCCTCAAAGATGTCCCCCCGCGCTACCGCGAATTAGACGGCAAAAAGGTCATCCTCCAGGGCTACCCCTACGTCACCAACTACGCCGGCGACGAAATCCCCGAATTCCAGTTCGTTTACAACATCGCCAAATGCTGCTTCGGCGGCCCCCCCAAAGTCCAGGAACGCGTCTTCGCCCACGCCCCAAAGGGAGGCACCGTCCCGAATTACAGCGGTTCTTTCGCCACCATGGAAGGCACCCTCCACGTCCGTCCCCAGGTCGATGGCGGTAAAATCGTCAGCCTTTATGACCTCGACATCGATAAAATTGCATTGGTGCAGCAATAATTCGAGACGGGTTTTTTTGAAAATGGCGTTCACCCCGCTGATGCCGGCACAGGCTGGGTTGTCGCCGCATTGCTCGGATTGAACGCTTTGATCGATCCATCCGGCGTATCAAACAGCAGCAGCGCCCCAAACCAGACCTGGCTGCCCACCGCCGCCACAAGCATCAGTACAAAGAGGCTCAACCAGAGCCGGCGCGTCGGTGCAAACCGCCCGAGCCCTGCAAGGATGATCGGCAGCACAATAATTGCGCTCCCGGCGACCACATGGGCCAATCGCCGATTTACCTTTTCCCCGCCCACCGGTTTCACCTCATTCCAAAGCACCTTCGCCAGGTTCTGCCGCGAGTGCTTCGCCTGCTCGAACGCGTCCGAATCGCTGGCCAGCACATACAATCCGCCTGCCGCTGTCAGTAGCGCCAGCAGGCAAGTCAGAAGCCAGAATCGTGACGCCGGCGCAAACGGATTGACCGTCACCTCAATATCCGGATTAAATGATCGCACCATCGCCACCGAACTCGCCGGTGTGCGCGGGCCGGTCTCGGCCATTGTGCGTTCGTTCGGTCTGATTGGCCGCGTGTCGTCTGTCACTTCATAAGAAGCCGTGATCTTTCTGAACGACAGCCCGATCGAAACCAGCGCAATCGCAATCGCAATCCCCGCCATGATCACATGCATTTCTTCCGGCGGAAACGACTGCTCCCAGGCAAACCGCGGCTCATCCTTATTTGGCGCCGTCACGGCAGTCGCCCCCGTAACATTTGTCTCCACTCCAACCGCGTGGCGATAAACGGATTCGCCGCCAAAATACGCCCCTGAAATAATCGTCCCCACACCGGCCAGCAGCATCAGCATCAACAGCCAATGCATCGATTGGCGCGCACGATCCGAACACCCCAGCCAGAACATCACCACCAGCACGCAGATCGCCGTCGCCAGCGACTGATACAGCAGATGCTGGTGCATCATGTGCCAGATGACCGGCTGCGAAAGCGTCGGACTGGCCGCCTTTACATCAACCCACGGCGCGTCGCCGGCCGGGTTATGCGCCTGCGCGACGCTATTCAACGCATAAATTCCGCTGAACGTCGCCGGGACCGCCGACATCGCCCCCAGCAGAATCATCCACCGCCCCGCAAGGCGAAAGCTGCTTCGCCGCCAGAGAAAACTGAACAGCTCAATCATCGTTCCCGCGATGAGGATGCCGAGCGGGTAGTGAATCAGGATCGCATGGAGGTTAGGGCTGATGAATTCGTGGGCCATCCGTGGAATCTCCGTGGAATGACGAGCCGTGCGTGGTTAAGAAAGCATACATCGCAGCGCGCGGGCATGTCTAGCAATGGCGGATTTGTCGATAGGAAGGATAAAGCCAGGCGAATCGCCGGCCCGAATTTCCCCTTTCCTTCCATATATTGCGGGGGATGCGGGCGGAATTAGTGCCTGCCTGCAGGGGAGCGGGCTGCGGGTTGATGCGGGGAAACGGATGATACGTCGCGTATGCCGCCGTCTACTTCAACTCTACTGTCCAATACGCCGTATCCAAAAACTGTTTCCAGCTTGAATACCGCTCGTCGGCGAGCTTGATATTGATGACCGGGCTGCGCTTGGGTTTGACCGGCTTGGTGATCAGGTGCATGTGCGCCTGTTCCGGTGTTCGCCCGCCTTTTTTCACGTTGCACTTCACGCAGCAGCAGACGATGTTCGTCCAACTGCTCTTGCCGCCCTGGCTCTTGGGCAGGACGTGGTCGAGGCTTAGTTCTGTGGTGGGCATGCGCTTGCCGCAGTATTGGCAGCGGTTGCTGTCGCGGGCATAAATGTTGCGGCGATTGAATTTCACATCCTGCCGCGGGAGCTTGTCGTATCCCAGCAGCCGAATGATCCGCGGCACCGCGATCTGAAACCGCACAGTGTGAATCCAGTCATGCTCATCCGGCTCAAATTCGGCCTTGAGCTGGCTGAGTTCCTGCCACTCGTCAAAGTCAAAATTCTGCCATCGCGACTGCCCCTGCGCGTCTTTTTCGATATGCACCACCTCGGCGAGTTCGCGGCAAAGCAGCGAGAACGCCCGGCGGACATTAATCACCCGGATGGCCTGGTAATATCGGTTAAGAACAAGAACGTTAGCGTTCAACGCCGGGGCGACGGAACATCCCCCAGCGCTAAACCCCGAAAGCGACGAAGCCGCGTCCGACAGGATCCCACGGGCCAAAGCACCGTGAGATGAAGCCGACTTCGGCGAGGTTGACCTCGAGTCGTGGCTCATTCGTGCCAGAGCTAAACCAGCGGCGGCATCTGCCACCACCGTGCCTGCGAAGGCAGCCTCCGGCGTTCGAAGGTCGAGCGTCTATCTGAGCGTTTGCCGCTCCATGAGCGCTGGTCGCTCCGGCTCTTCCGATGTCGCGAACCGCTATCACTCGACCCTCCATCGCCCGGAAGGCACGAGCAATTGTATCGAGGTCGCGGGTAAAAGGCCAACGTTATACGAGCCGGCGACGGCGCTGGTTTTTGATGGATGTATCGACCGATCTTGAAGCTTTATCTGGCTTGTAAACCGCCTTCTCATTCCTCAATCGAAGCCGACTCTTTCTTTTCCACCCGTGAATAAATCCGAGCATCATAGTTTGCCAGCACGTTCGCAATCGCCGGTGGCGGGAGGGGGAGATCGGGGGAGGCGGGGACTTGCAGGTAGGCTAGGGCGCGTTGCAGGACTCGGCTGGCGCCGGGGCCGGCGACCCAGCCGCCGTAGTGCGCTTTTGCTTTGTCGGGTTCGTGGACGATGAACGCGATGACGAGGCGGGGGTTTTCGGCGGGGGCGCCGCCGATGAAGCTGCTGTTGAATCTTGTGGTGCTATAGCCGGCTTTGCCTTCGCTGATGTGGGATGTGCCGGTCTTGCCGAAAATGTTCCACACCAGGCTGCGGGTACCGGTTCCCTCGGCGGTGCCGCGGATGGGAACGTCCGCAAGGATGCGTTTCATCTCGGCTGCCGTCAGGGGGTCGATGACTTCAGGAAGCATGTCCAGCTTTGTCCGCTGGACGCGGGAGACGACATTGCCTTCGGCATCCAGCACACCCTTGATGAGGTGGGGCTGAACGAGGCGACCGCCGTTGGCATAGGCGCAGAAGCCGCGGGCCAGTTGCATCGGTGTGACCATGACGGCGTAGCCTTGCGAGACGGATTCGGTGTCAACCTCTTTCCATTTTGAAACCGGACCGAGGCGGCCGCCGTTTTCGCCGGGCAATTCGATGCCGGTGGGTTTACCGAAATCCCAACTGTTCAGCGCTTTAAACAACCGGGGGAGTTTCATCCGCTCGCCGAGCATGGACATGCCGATGTTGCTCGACTTCACCAGCACGTCCCACATGCAGAGTTGATCGAAACCGTGGACGTCTGAAACATGGCGGCCATCGGGCGCGTTGTAGTGCGCTCCGCCGATGTGAAAGACTTCACCGGGATAGGTGATATGCCACATTAAAGCAGGGCCGGCGATGAATGGCTTGATGGTCGAGCCGGGCTCGTATGGATCGGTCAGCGCCCGGTTTCGCCGCAGCGCGGGGGTTGAATCGTCCATGTTCTGCGGGTTGAAGGTCGGCCAGTTGGCCAGCGCCAGCACGTCGCCGGTATGCGGGTCCATGACGACCATCTCGGCGTGCTCGTTGGGCGTCAGGAACTTCTCGCAGGTCGCATTCATCTCCTGTTCGGCGATCATCTGAATGTTTGAATCGATCGTGGTGACGATATGCTGGCCGTGTTGCGGCGGAATATAATCGTCCGCCGCCACCGCGATCGGCCTTCGGTGGGCGTCTTTAAGCACCCGTTCAAAACCATTTCGGCCGGCGAGTTGTTTTTCAAACTTCAGTTCCAGCCCTTCAAGCCCCTTCCCGTCTTTTCCCGTTCCACCAAGGATATGGGCGGCGAGCGATCCCATCGGGTAATACCGCGCGCTCGTCGGTTGCACGCCAATGCCCGGCAGGTTGAGCTTCATCACCGCTTCAACCGTCGTGTCATCCAGATTTTCTGCGATCTTCAAAAATCGGCTGGTCGAACGGTCACTGAGCAACTGGCTCAGTTCGTACGGCTCCTTGTCGATCATTCGCGCCAGCTTCGCGATCGCATCATCCATCTCCACGAGGCTGCGGCCGTCTTCCTGGAAGCAGTCCTGCATGAATTTTGGGTCGACATACAGCGTTTCGGTCTGCACCGTTCCGGCCATCAGGATGCCGTTGCAATCCATGATGGAGCCTCGGCGGGCCTGAAGGGTTTCGGTCTGATGCTGCTGCCGCTCAGCCCGGCGGATGGTCTGCTCGCGCCCGAAGGTCTGCAGGTACGCCACGCGGCCAACCAGCGCGGAGAAGAGCCCGCAGATGAGGATCATGACTGCCGTCGCGCGAATGGGGGAAAACGTTGGCATAGTTAGACTTTCAGCGTCCGATAATTCATCGGACGATCAGCATGCGAAGGACCAATTTTCGTTCCCGAAGGGGCGGCGGTGGAAATGGCATGGCACAATTTTTCGCGATCAGGCGTGCCTTTCGCATTGACGCGTTTAACGGTTAAATGCATCACACTAAGCGGCCCCGACGGTGACCAACCGCGGGACCGGGAACGTTGCAACCAGGAGTTATCCATGGCGGAGCCAATCCCGAACCCGGCCCCGGAACCGTCCGGCCTGCCCCCTCAGCCGCCTAAACGGCGCAAAAAACGGCGGCTCTTTATTAAGGTCGTGCTGGGATTCATTGTCCTGCTGATCCTGCTCGTCCTTCTTGCCCCGGCGATCATCAGCACTTCGATGGTTCGCTCGGCCGTTGTAGGTCAGGTGAATAACAGCCTGAATGGCCGGGTTGAAATCGCCGACTGGTCGATCGGTTGGACGGGCGGCATCGACGCCAAAGGCATCAAAGTCTTCGACGAAGCCGGCGCATCCATCGCCCAGCTCGACCACGTCAGCACCCAACTCCCCCTCACCAAGGCCATCTTCGGAAAGCTCCCGCTGGGAAAAGTGATCGTCGACGGCTTCACCTTCAGCGCCATAGTCGATCGAGACGGCCAACTGAATTTTGCAAAGCTGGTAAAGAAGAGTTCACAACCCGGCTCCCCACCCCCGGCCGGCGCATCAACCGCCAATGCCCCCGGCAAGCTCCCTGATATTTCCGCCGACGTGGAGATCACCAATGCCCACGGTACCATCGAGCAGGCAGGCAAGCCCACCGTCAGCCTCACGCAGATCGGGGGATCTGTAAAAATTCCCGACATCAATCAAACCATCACCGATGACCTGAGCCTCGGGATTAAGGTCGGCGACGCCCCCGAAGGGAAAATCACCGCGAGCGGTTCGACGAATATCATCCAGGGCAACCAGGTTGCGCTCGACAAGGGGAATGTGTCGCAGACGCTGGATGTGCAGAATGTCGATCTGCACGCAGTGCTGCCGTTTGTGCCGCCGGGGGTGGGGATCGACAATATTCAGGGGACCACGACGGCCCATGTCGCGATTGATTTGAAGGATGGGAATGCCGCGACTGCGGATGTGACGGTGAGTTCTGCCGGGATCATCGTCAGCGGGCCGGCGCTCAAAGGGGACACGTTCGCCACCAAAGTGTTCACGATCGCGGTGCCGAAGCTGACCGCCAGCTTTCCCGATGGGGCAGGCAAGTGGCAGACGGCCCGCATTAAAGTTGGCGCAGACGGGGGATCGCAGCCGGTGCTGATCCAGTTCGATCAGGGCGCGATTACGGCTGTGGCGGATGTGGTGCCGCAGGCGATATTGAATTTAGCCGCCAATCAAAAGCCGGGAGCGGCGGGGCGGCTTTGGCTGGGAACCAATATCGACCTCGGCCAGCTCGCCCGGCAGCTTAAGAATACGGTTCATATCTCCAATGACGTCACCGTCACCGGCGGCGCAGAGAAGCAGACGCTGAACGTGGTGATCGCCGAAGATCGGGCAACGATCAGCGCTGTTGTCGATATCACCCATGTCACCGGCGAGCGCTCCGGCAAACCGATTTCGCTCCAGCCCATTCACCTGTCGCTCGACACGGCCGACCAGGGCGGCGGCGGAGGCAAGCTCCCGGACCTGCGTGACCTGAAATTGATTCTTCAAAGCGCCTTTGCCGCCGCCGACTTCCACGGCTCAAGCGTTGCCGATCTTTCCGGATCGCTCACCGGACAACTCCAAAAGCTGCAATCAGAACTCAGCCAGTTCATCGACTTTGGCGGCCAGCAGCTCGCCGGTGATTTCAACATCACGCTGAACAACAAAGGGGATCTGACCACCATCGGCGGATCTGCCAAGGCGAGCGCGCAGGCGACGCTGACCCACCTGAAAATCGGCGACCAGATGAATCAACCGTGGCTGCAGGCCACGCTCAGCGCTGACCTGCATCATGGCGAAGCGGCCTTCATTGATTCAGCCAAAAACATCATCGTTGCGGTGCAGACAAACAATCCGCAATCGCCGACGGTCGATTTGTATGCCACCGCAGATGCCAATCTGTCGGCGGCGACCAAGGCGAGTTTCAAGCTGGAACGCGCGAATGTCGATTTCGTCAAATTTCAATCGGAGTTTGGCCATTTCATTCCCCCCGGGATCACGCTGGCGGGTGGAAATCTGTCTGCCACCGTGGCCGGCGATTACGATGGCGCGGCTCAGTCGGCGAGCGTTCATGATCTGGCCGTCGCCGCCAATCATGCGACCATCCGGAAGCAGCAGCCCGACGGGCAGAGCACAAACCTGCTCAGCGACGACACGTTTACCATCACCGCGCCGGCGATTTCGGTCGCCACCTCCGCCACTGTCACATCCATCAATCTCCCGAAGCTCACCGTCGCCGATTCGCAGCAGATTATTTCCGCTGATGTGACTGATGCTCAGGCGCAGATCGCCAAAGCCGGCTCACCCGCCATCCGCGTTTTCGACATGCTCCAGAAGGTGAGCGTGGCGTTGAATATCCCCGACCTCAAGCGGGCGAAAGCGCTCGCGGATGCGCTCAGCCCGCCGGCGCCGCCGGCGACTGTGAATTCAAATGCCGCGGCGGCGACCGCACCACCGGCCGCTCCGCTTCCACCGCTGGTGGTGACCGGTGGTTCCATCGCCGCCCATATAGATATCTCGCATAACGGCCCCGCGCTCGCGCTCAAGGTCTCCGACATCACTGGCCAGAACATCGCCTTTCAGCGCGGGCCGATTACTTATTCGGTCAAACCCTTCGACGTGAAACTGAACGCATCGGTTGACACCGCCGACGGCAAAACACCGATCGAGCAGATCAAAAAAGTGCAGGTGACGGAGCTTACGGGAAACCTGGGCATCGCCACTCTTTCCATGCCCAGCCCCATCATCATCACCGATCTGACGTCGGCGACGCCTTCAGCGCAAGGCTCGATCAAAATCGACGGCAAACTTCAGGATGTCACGCAATTGCTCGAAGCGCTTCAGGCTAAAAATCCCGGCGAGGTTTATCCCTATCGCGGCGACCTCTCCGTCACCGAAAACGTCGGCTCGCAGAACGGCGGCGTGAACCTCAGCGGCGGCGCGCAGGTCGCCAGGTTCCAGGTTCTTCGCGGCAGCGATGTCGTATTTACCGAAGACCAGCTCAGCCTTGCCAACGATCTGTCGGTGGCGTCTGATTTTAATTCGGCCACCATCAAGAACCTTTCCGCCGCCATGCAGAGCAGCGGCGCGATGAATTTGTCTGTGCAGAACGGCACGATCATCGACTTCAAGCAGGCCCGCGCCATTCATCTCGTCGCCGACCTGCAATACGATCTGGCTAAGCTGTGGCCGATCGTTCATCCGATGCTGATCAAGCCGGGCCAGGACGATCAGTACCAGGATCTGAAGATCGACGGGCAATTCAAAAAGCGATTCACCATCAGCGGCAACTATCCCGCCGGTGTGCCGTTCACGCAGGCGATCCGCTCGGTTATTGCCGATGGGGCGATCGCAGTCGGCTCTCTTGATTACAATGGTCTGAACATCCAGAACCTTGAGCTGCCTGTCTCGCTGCGCGATGGCAAAGTGATGACTGTTTATGGCGACAAGCCGGCAGGCCAGAATCTTCCGCCGCCTGCGGTGGCAAATGATGGGCAGCTTGATCTGGGGAATATCACGGTGGATTTGACGCAGGACCCGCCGCGGGCTTCAACACCGCCGAATAAAGTGCTGCTGACGCATGCGACGATCAATCCATTGTTCGCAAAAACTTTCCTGGCGAAAGTGATTAACAATCCTGTTTTTGTGGGTGCAAACAACGCTTCCGGCTTGATTGATGTCAAAATCGTTCAGTGCGATCAGGTTCCCCTCGGTGATCTGATCAAAAAACCCGTGGCGGAAAATACCGGCCGCGCAACGCTGCAATTCTCCCTCACCAATCTCCACGTCGGCGGTGAAGGAATGGGGAAAGTGATGGGCATGTTGTTCCGCGGAAACAACTCCGACAGCTTTGAAGCCAACGTCAAAGATGCCACGGTGAGCATTGCAGGCGGTGTCGCCACCCAGCATCTCAATTTTCAGACTGGAAAGTATAACCTTGGTTTTGACGGCAGCGTCGGATTGCTGAATCAGGATCTCAAGCCGCTGACAGTGAGTGTGCCAATTGCCCGCATCGTTCAGGCGTTTCACAATGATCCCAATCTCATTAAATACATACCGGATCAGGCGCCGGTGATAATGACTGGAACATTGTCTGATCCTCAGTTGCGGCTGGATCAATTGATTAGCCAGATGGTGGCGGAAGCGAGTGCAAAGGCGCTTGTAGGCGGTGTTCTGCCGGGGGCGAACAAGCCGAATCAGCAGGTTGATCCGAATGCGCCACCGACGTCGCAACCCGCCGCCCAGCCGGATAATCCTCTTGGCGACTTGCTCAACAATCTCGAAAAGAAGCAACAACAGAAGCAGGACGATCAGAAAAAGAAATCACAACCGAAGCCAAAGCCCAAACCAAAGCAAAGTGAACTTCCGCCATAGCACGGGTATCTCGCCTGGATGTTCGTCGCTGGATTTCCAGGCGGTGTTGAATATGGCCGAAGAAGCAGAAGACAAAGACAAATCACAGCCGCAGGGGCTGCTGCCCCCGCACCCCCGCAAGGAGGAAAAGGACCGCTGCGCGGCCAAGTGAGTTGTAGCCGGGGCGGAACCGGTTCTTACTCTCGCCGTGCCACAGGTTCCGCCCCGAATGCCATTCGGTTAATCGTTAAGCGGCTTGTTTGGCTCGGGTTGGCAGTAGGTGGATCGAGGTTTTCTCATCAGACTGTACGAGTTATGAATCCGCCGCTTTACCACCCGTGGATGATATCGGCCCGGCGCAAAGGATTCACCTTCAACTCCGATCCGCTCACGCCTTCCGCTGGTTTGAGCAGCGCGATGAGCCAACGTGATGCATCGACGAAGCTGATGCGACTGGCGTCGTCGATCTCCTGCTCTTGCGCCGCGTCCCGCATCGCGGCACGGATCAGGTTGTACACCAGTGCAAAGACCATCAACTCCTTCATCACGCCGTCAGGCGTCTGGCACTTGAGGTGCTCCATCTTCATCGTTGTTTTCAAATGCCGGAAGTTGGTTTCGATCCCCCAGCGCAACTGGTACAGCCGGGCAATCTCTCGCTTGGGATAGCGCATCGGATCCAGCAGCGTGGTGACGAGCGTCACCTGGCGGGTGCGCATTCCCCTGGCGATGATGTCGTAGCGAAGCTCGCGAAGCACAAGCGTCTGCGGCAGGCTGGCAAACACGTCGGCGGCCATGCCGCTTATCCGCTTGGAAGGCTTAATCCACCGAACAATCTGATCCTGCCTGCCAAGGCTCTTCACAAAATGGGAGTTGGGGAGTGATCTTTTGTATGCTCCTTTTTTCCTCGATCTTCCCCGCGCCGCCCGGCCGGGCGTGAAGTCGACGACCTGGCTCGCATTCATGCGGAACACCGCATCTACCGACATTTTCCCCAGCGTCACCAGATGCCCAAAAGGAACAGAATCCCCGGTCTCCCAGCAGCACGTCGCCGGCCTGCAACAGGCCGTGCGGCCCGGCAAGTTGACTGGCCTCGCCCATGGTCAGGGCCATCATGCTCAACTGCAGGATCATTCCGCTGGCCAGATCCATAAGCGCCAGCATTTTGATCATGGGGAAGCCGCATCCGGATTTCTGCTCGCTGGGCTGGGGCCACATTTTTTGCAGTGCCGGTTCGTCGGGCGTACTGACGGTTGTGCCGTCGATCATCAGCACGCGACGGCCCAGCCAGATGGAGGCGGATTGGTTACACGCATCGCACGATAATTGTTCGACCAGCCTGGCCACGCCCGCCGCCGGCAGCCGCTGCCGCGCGTCGCAGTAGCTTCCCTCGCTGCAACCAATGCCCCAGAGCCACCGCAGATGAGTCATGGCCGTGTTGCCATGCAGAACCTGCAGCAGGAACAGCGTCATGGTGTTGGCTGGATTGAGCAGCCGATTACGCCAGACATGACCGACCTGGGCAAAACATCGGTTGATTCTCTCGGCCCCGCCAAGAGACCCCAAGGGGTCAGATTTGATCCGCTGCAGCGTGGACGCGATGATAGCCATCCGTGGCCTCCTTTGAGTTTGGGGACTTAAGACATCACCATTCTCTCAGGAGGCCGCGTCTTGCGCGAATATTCACAACGCGCGCCGCGGCGCGGAGTTATGTGCTAACCGAATGGCATTCGGTTCCGCCCCGGCGTCCCCACCTCCTGGGCAGGGCACGCCCCCTTGTGCGCGGGAGGATGTGAGCTGCGAAGAAACTCGCCGGTGTGGCCGCGCCGAAATTGAGGGCGGGCGCGTTGCGGAGATTTGCGCCTTGTCATTCATCCTGGGCGCATGTGAACGCTGTGGCGTGCAGGCAGATGGAAGCTCAAGCTGGGAATAAAACTTGAGGGCGCGGCGGCGCCGAAAACATGTCACGTTCAACTCAGCGAAATCACGCTTGTTTTGCCTTCATCGCCGATGCAGTCGGCGTGCGGACATTCCATGCGAGCCCCAGCAAATGCATTATGCGGATGACAAGATAGGACGCATCAAATTGCCACCAATGCAACCCGTGGCGGGCGCTGGTGGGGAAGGCGTGGTGATTGTTATGCCAGCCTTCACCGAGGCTGACGATGGCGATGGGGAAATTGTTGGTGCTGTGATCGCTGCTGCGGAATGGCCGCTTGCCCCAGACGTGGCAGGCGGAATTGATGCTCCAGGTGACGTGCTGCATCAGGAATACCCGCACCAGACCGCCCCAGAGCAGGCCGGAGATAAAGCCGTGCCAGGAGTGGCTGTAAAGGCCAAGCCCGATCGCGGGAAGAAGGATACCGAGGCCAACCCACAGGAAATAAAGTTGATCGATGAGCAGCAGTGCGCGGTCGGACGTCAGATCGGGAACGCTGCGGGCGAGGTCGGAGCGGTCGGCGTCGAAACACCAGCCGACATGGGCATGATAAAGCCCGTGAACGGCGGCGAAAAGACCGTCGCCGTGAAGATGCGGAGAATGGGGATCGCCTTGGTGGTCGGACGTTTGATGATGCCGGCGATGTGTTGCGCACCATTTGATTGCCATCCCCTGGGCGGCGGATGAACCGAGGATCGCAAGCATCAGCCGCACAAGGCGGTAGGTTTCGAACGAGCGGTGCGTGAGCAGCCGGTGGAAACCAATCGTCACACCAAAACCTGCAAGGGCGTACATGGCGATCATGACCAAGACCTCAGGCCAGCCGATGCCGGCGCGGCCACCCGTTCGGTGCCATAGAAAAAAGACCGCGGCGATGAGTCCGGCAAACGGACCGACCACAGAAACAAACATCACCGCACTCTGCAGAGGCGGCATCCGCTCCACCGGATGCGCATCTCCCTCAGAGGCATCATGTTCGTCAGCGGAATGATTGGCGGCCCAGGTACGGGCGGGAGTCAGCAGATCCACGAAAATCCCTTTCGATGGCACAAAATGCTCTGGCCGGGAAATGAACGCATTCACCGCAGCCGCGGGCAGGCAATTTTAACCGCCTGGAGTGTGATGGGAAGGAGAACCCGGACGCGAATTTGCTGCCGGCATGGATGTCGTTCGATCGATGGACTTGTGGATGTGAAGATGCAGATGAGGTCAGCAGCCCGTGGCAAAAGTCCCGCGCAACTTTTGCCACGGGCAGTCAGTGGCATGTATCTGTGACAGGCAGGAATGCCTGCCCCCCAAAATAGCTGATAGAAGGCGTTCGACGTCGCCGCCCCAGGGCAACCGCATTCTCCTGTAAGTCCTGAAAAGATGCCTGAGCGCCTGACGAGCGATCCGGGTTTTCAAATCGCCAATGCGGATCGCCCACATGGACCGCCGGAGAATGCGGTTGCCCTGGTCGCCGCCCTCGGATGGCGATTCGTAATTTGACCCTCAATACGCGGTAGTCTAATATTGGACTAATGGCCGGCGAACCCCAACCCTGTACCCATCAGCACCCCTGTTTTGCGGGCGAGCAGGATGATTCGGTCTGTGCCTGGAAGCAATTGGCGGTCACTTTTCTGAAAATGCAGCGGCGGTTGGAAGAAATGCTGGCGCCCTATGGCCTGGTGCTTTCACAGTTTGAAGCCTTGGCGAAGATCGCCTTCAAGCCGGGGATGATTCAGCAGGAGCTGGTTTCGCTGCTGCTGATGACCAAGGGAAATGTGGGGGCGCTGCTTGATCGATTGGAATCGATCGGCCTTGTCGAGCGGCGGTCTGATCCGAATGATCGCCGGGCCAATCGGCTGCATCTGACGGTGATGGGGGACAAAATGGTGCGCGAAATTTTCGATAAACATCGCGCGTCCGTGCAGGAAATGTTTCGCCCGCTGGCCTCCACCGACCGCAAGCAGCTTGAGTCGCTGTTAAAGGTAGTGGAGCCCGAAGCATAGCTACAGCACATATCGGCTCAGGTCTTCATCTTTTGCGACGCTCGCCAGTTTTTCCTTCACATACTCGCGCGTGATCTGGATTTCTTTCCCGCCGAGGTCCGGCGCTTCAAAGCTGATCGACTCAAACACGCGCTCCAGGATCGTATAGAGCCGGCGAGCGCCGATGTTCTGGGTCTTGCGATTGACGCGCCACGCGACTGAGGCGATCGCGTCGATTGCGCCTTGGGTGAAATCCACTTTCACGCCTTCGGTCGCGAGCAGTAAAACCGTCTGCTTGATGAGCGAATTCTGAGGTTCAGTCAGGATTCGCACGAAATCATCCTTGCCCAGTTCCAGCAGTTCCACGCGAATGGGAAATCGGCCAAGCAATTCCGGCATCAGGTCGCTCGGTTTGCTCTGGCTGAACGCGCCGGCGGCGATGAACAAAATATGATCCGACCGCACCGGCCCGTGCTTGGTCGTGATCGTGCTGCCCTCCACGATCGGTAATAAATCCCGCTGCACGCCCTGGCGGCTGACATCCGGGCCCTGCGATTTTTCCGCGCCGCTGATTTTGTCGATCTCATCGAGAAAAATGATCCCGCTCTGCTCGACCCGCTCAATGGCAATCCGGTTAATTGCTTCGTTATCAACCATCTTGTCCGCCTCCTGGCCGGCGAGGAATCGGCGGGCGTCGCGCACGGTCATCCGCCTGGTTTCCCGTTTGCTCGGGAGCATCTTTTCGAACATCCCCTGCAGCTCAAATCCCATTTCCATGCCGGCGGCTCCGAAGAGCTGGCTGACATCCGGCTTCTCATCGCTGATCATTTCCACCTGCCGGTCTTCCAACTCGCCGGCTCGAAGCTGTTCGCGAAATCGCTCGCGCGTGCGCCGGCGTTTTTCCGCGGCTTCCTCATCTTCAAACCCGCCGCCCCCGGCAGGGAGGAGAAGGTCGATCAGGCGATCTTCAACCGCCGTGGTGGAAGCATCCTTAACGGTATCGTGCTGCTCCCGCCGCACCAGATCGATGCCGACATCGAGCAGATCGCGCACCATCGATTCCACATCGCGGCCGTGATAACCCACCTCCGTATATTTCGTCGCCTCCACCTTGATGAACGGCGCGCCGACAAGCCCCGCAAGGCGGCGGGCGATCTCCGTTTTGCCGACGCCAGTCGGCCCAATCATCAAAATATTTTTTGGCGATACATCCCGGCGAATATCCGCGGGCAGTTGCTGCCGACGCCACCGGTTGCGAATGGCAATAGCGACAGCGCGCTTGGCGTCGGCCTGGCCGACGATGTATTTGTCGAGTTCGGTGACGATCTCTTTCGGGGTCAGCGTTTGCATAGGCAGGGAATCTTAGCGACGGGGGGATGGGAGTCACGATTGGCGGATTAAATGTGCATTCCGCCATTTGGGTGTGGTCCGGGTTTTGGGTTTTATGATTCAATATTTGGCCTGTTGCCCGCAGCGGCTTGACGCGGATAGCCCGGGTCAGAACAATTCCTGTTTCGGTTTGTTCTGTGATGAAAGGATTTATGCCGCGCACTATTGATCATCCGGCGCTGGGGCCGTTGAAGGCGAAATTTCAGGCTGTGAAGTTCCTGGGAGGTGAATTCCGGGACATGGTTACGGTGGTTGTGCCCCGGGAAAATATCCTTGAAGTCGCGCGGTTCCTTCGGGATGACCCGGTGTTGCGCTACGACATGCTGTTTGAAGTGAACGGGGTGGATTATCTGAATTATCCCGGCGCCAAGCATCGCTTTGGAATTAACTACGGGTTGACCAGCACGGCGAATAACAGCCGCTTGTGGCTGAAGGTGTTTGTCGACCCAACGCGCGGCACCGGCCCGCGGGAGAACATTGTCCGCGATGAAGAGATCATCGCCAAAGGCGATCCCGGTCTGAAGGTGGACAGCGTCTGTTCGATCTGGCCGGGCGCCGAATGGATGGAACGGGAAGCGTACGACATGATCGGCGTGATCTTCGTCGGGCATCCGGATCTTCGCCGAATCCTGACTTGGAACGGGTTTGGAAGTTATCCTTTGCGAAAAGATTATCCGCTCCGTGGCGTAGGCGAGCGCGAAGATTACAAGATCGTCACCCGCGAAGGAGCGTAACAAAGACCCAGATTTGTCGGGAGCCATGAGTGAGGAGATGTAATGCGGTATCGCGCCCTGGGTCGGACGGGTTTTGACATTTCTGAAGTGTCGTTTGGGGCATGGGCGATTGGCGGATCATGGGGCGAAGTCGATGACGCAACCTCCATCGCCACACTGCATCGGGCGATCGATCGAGGCGTCAACTTTATTGACACGGCGGATGTCTACGGCGACGGCCGCAGCGAGCGGCTTATCGCGCAGTTGAAGCGAGAGCGGCGGGGGGATCAGATCTATGTGGCGACCAAAGCCGGCCGCCGGCTTCCAGCACAGGTGGCGGCCGGATATAGCCGCGAGAATCTCAAATCATTTATCGAGCGAAGCCTGAAGAACCTGGAGATGGATGCGCTGGATCTCGTCCAGCTCCATTGCCCGCCGACGGAAGTTTACTATCGGCCGGAAGTCTTTGGGATTCTCGATGATCTTGTCCGGGCCGGAAAAATTCGGTTTTACGGCGTGAGCGTGGAAAAAGTGGAAGAAGCGCTCAAGGCGATCGAGTTCCCAAATGTTCAAACCGTCCAGATCATCTTCAACATGTTTCGCCATCGCCCGATAGAGCGGCTGTTTCCCCTCGCCCGGGAACGCAGGGTCGGCATTCTCGCCCGAGTGCCGCTGGCGAGCGGGCTGCTGACTGGGAAAATCAACCGCCAGACGAGCTTCGCCGCCAGCGATCATCGCAGCTTCAACCGCCACGGCGAGCAGTTCGATCAAGGCGAAACGTTCAGCGGCGTCGATTTTGATATCGCCCTCCAGGCGGTCGAAGCCCTTCGCGGCCTGGTCCCCGCGGGCACAACGATGTCGCAATTCGCGCTCCGCTGGATATTGATGGCGGACGCCGTCACCTGTGTAATCCCCGGCGCCAAGCGGCCAGACCAACTCGATGAAAATATAAAAGCCGCCGATGCCGGCCCGCTGCCCGCTCAAACGATGGAAAATGTGCGGCAAGTTTACGATCGCCTAATTAAGCCGCTGGTGCATCAAAGGTGGTAGGGTTACCGGCAGAGTGCATCGGGTTTGCTGAAAAACCATGAGGGTGACACCGGCCCCGGCCCGTGCCTGAACGCAGAACGAAGGAAATCGCGAAACTTCAGATCTCACGCAACAAGCATGGCCAGAGGCCCGTGTCACGGTAAAGGGTTTCAACCAGGCAAACATAAAACCACGCTCACTCCCGGCCTGTGCCCAGACCTCGGGAGGCAGGCAAAGATTGCTGGTCGCATTTCTGCGGAAAACGCGGTCAAAAACCCGATGCGAATGAGCTGCCCATGATCTATCTTCTCATCCATCATCTGCTCAACTCCGGTTGGCTCGAAGCGCATCACGTCGGGTTCCTTCGCGTATTCACCGCCGTCGAGTTTGAAGCGACGGCGGCAATCGTCATGAGCTTCGCCATCTGCATCGCCATGGGGCCCCGCGTCATCGCCTGGCTGCGGCTGCAAAAAATCGGCGATATGCCCGAATTTGATCAGGCCGAGATCAACAAAATGATGGAAGGGAAAAAGGGCACACCCACGATGGGCGGCCTGCTGATCATCACGGCAATCTTCGTTACAACCGTCCTTCTGGCCGACCTGAGCAATTTCTACATCCGCATGGCGCTGATTTGCGTTGTATGGCTCGGCGGAGTCGGCGCAACCGACGACTGGCTGAAACTCACCGCCGGCCACCGCGCGGGAAGCCGCCAGGGTCTGACCAGTCTGGAAAAACTGCTGTTCCAGGTCGGCCTCGGCATCGTGCTTTCTTTTTTCACCTATCATTACGGCCAGAATCTCGAGCCCGCCACCAAGCTCTATTTCCCATTTCTGAAAAACGCTTCGATCCCGCTCGGCCTTGGTCTGTATGTCCTGGTCGGCACGATTGTGATGACCGGCTCCAGCAATGCCGTGAACCTGACCGACGGCCTCGACGGCCTGGCCAGCGGCTGCATGGCGATCGCCAGCTTCACATTCCTGGTGCTGGCCTTGATCGTTGGCAATCGCGTCCTGGCTTCCTATCTGCTTATTCCACACATCGAAAAAGCCGGCCAGATGGCCGTCGTCGCCGGCGCGATGGTCGGGGCGTGCCTCGGTTTTTTGTGGTTCAATTGCAACCCCGCCCGCGTCTTCATGGGCGATACCGGTTCGCTCGCGCTGGGCGGATTGATCGGGTATATCGCGATCGTCATCCGCCACGAACTGGTCCTGGTCTTCGTCGGCGGGATATTCGTCGCCGAGGCATTGTCGGTGATGATTCAGGTCAGCTATTTCAAATACACCCGAAAAAAGTACGGCGAAGGCCGCCGGATTTTCCTGATGTCCCCTCTGCATCACCATTTCCAACGCAAAGGATGGGGCGAAAACCAGGTGGTGGTGAGATTCTGGCTGGTCAGCTTCATGCTAGCTGCGATGGCCCTGGCAACCATCAAGCTTCGCTGAACTCGCTGGAAACGATGGCGATCAAGCGTCGCTGAAGAGATTCTGTTAACCCTCCCCCACGCATTGCAGTGAAATGATGAAAATGAGCCCGCTGGGACTCGAACCCAGGACCTACGGATTAAAAGTCCGTTGCTCTACCAACTGAGCTACGAGCTCTTCCCGCACCCAGGCAATGCACCTGGCCGCGGCAAAGGACGGGCACTATAGGATAACACTCCCCATCTCTCAACCCGCCGTGTTTCCATGCCAGGTCTTTAAGACGCCCATGCAACATTAAAGTTGCACGCTACCACATCTCCCTTCCTCGCCCCGTGAGACACCATCAAATATTTTCCAACAATTCTAATACACCCGCGTCCATTCATTGCGACAATCTCCGCCTCAGTTAGAATCGTGGCGGGCAGGTGGCCCTGGTATCGGCCGAGAAAGGCCGCTTCGACTACACCGCCGCAATTCTTTCCATGGGAGGCTCCTGATGAAAACTTTTGGTCGCGCTACCGTTGTCGCGCTGCTTGCGTCGCTTTTCGGCTCGGCATTGTTGTGCCTTGCCCCTGTCGCCCGGGCCGCGGACGACAACACCATCACCGAGGACGATGTCATCAACGGCACGATGAACATCACCTTTAATACCCGCACCAATCTCGATCAATCCGGCGATCTCAAGGAAGGCTCGCCGGCGCTGGGCGCGCAAGACCAGTACAACTTCCAGATGAACGTCGCCAAGACCACGCAGTACAACGGCGACATCTTCCGCCAGCCCAAGCTGTACAGCAGCATCCTGAAGCGCTCCAAGCAGGAAGCGAAGATGGCGTTCAACACGTACATCGCCGTGTTGAATCCGAATGATCTGAAGCAGCGTAAAGATGTCGGCAAGTGGATCGGCGAAATCGCCATCGACCCCGTCTCCGGCGCGTATAACCTGGGCGGCGGCGAGAGCCCGCTCCGCATCGCCATCGACGCCGTCGGCAAAGCCCAGGCCTTCACCGACAAGTTCGGCGGCACCCTCCAGGGTAAGGCCGAAAAGAAAGAAACCCTCACCAGCTATACCTATAAGCGGCTGGTCGGCGACAAAACCGTCGAAATCACCGTGAAAAAGACCGACCCGATGAGCTTCAACGCCATCGAACTGGCCAAAGGCCCCGCGGAAGTTTATCCCCACACATTCGTCAACGGCCGCCTCGATTACGACTACGAAACCGGCAACTGGTTCACCGACGGCATTCATTTTAAGTATCAGCTCAACGGCAAAGACTTTGACGACGCCGTCACCGGTTCCATCAAGTGGATCGAAGACCCGCAGCGCGCCGCTAACGGCAAAGGGCACTATGACTTCAACCTTCGCTTCAACGAAGACAAGAACAAGCCCGCCGCCAGCGAGTCCGCTGCTTTTGCCAACATGAGCCAGGAAGACGCCTTCTTCGCTGTCGACAACTCCATCCCCTGCCTCACCGGCCGGATCGATTACGTCGACACCTTCATCCCCGGCGGCACCACGCCGAGCAACAGCAAGGTGATGTATCACCTCGGCGCCAACAAGCTCACCAAGCAGCAGATCGTGAACTTCTTCAAGCTGTGGATGGTGTGCGTTGGTCCTACAAATGATGAATAATTTGTAGTGCACTTGTCCTGAGCGCAGGCGTATCCGCTGGAGTCGAAGGATCTGGCCAAGAAGTCAGTGAAATGTAATTGGCACTGGAGATTTCGACTTGGAGGCAAGCCGCGCTCAGGACGAGGAAGGTGTAAACGCGTGTCCCGAAAACCTCTGATGTGACACGAGCCAAGGCCTATGTCACGTCAGAGGTTTTTGTCAGAAACTACAGTTTATTGTCTCCCGGCTAGCTCCTTCGACTCCGGCGGAGTACCGCCTCCGCTCAGGACAAGGGGGAGATGAAAAGAGAAAACCATGGCCCGATCGCTCTTCGCCCGTCTGCACAATCAATTTGGTCCCCGCATTGACGGCCCCACGCGCCGGCAATTCCTCGCGGCGTCGCTTGCCGCCTCCGCGGGATTGCTTCTCAGCCGCTATCCAGTGTTTGCCGACGAACCGGTCAAACGCAACGGCCTGCGCGTCGCCATCATCGGCGCGGGGTTCGCCGGTCTTTCCTGCGCCTATGAATTAATGACCGCCGGTTATGACGTCACAGTCATCGAAGCCCGCGATCGCGTCAGCGGCCGCGTGCTGTCTTTCAATGACCTCGTCGCCGGCAAAAATGTCGAGGGCGGCGGAGAACTCATCGGCTCCAACCACCCACACTGGGTCGCCTACAAAGAACTCTTTGGCCTCGAATTCATCGACGTCACCGAAGGGGAAGAAGGCTCCCAATCCCCGCTCATGCTCGGCGGCAATCTCCTCGATGCCAAGCAGGCGAAGGACCTTTACGACCAGATGGCCGCCGCCCTCAGTAAGATGAATGACGACGCCCGCGACATCAACGAAGACGAACCCTGGAACAGCACCAACGCCCTGGCCTTTGATA
The DNA here is from genome assembly GCA_963704405.1 of uncultured Phycisphaerales bacterium. GTDB lineage: Bacteria > Planctomycetota > Phycisphaerae > Tepidisphaerales > Tepidisphaeraceae > MFD01213-c1. The sequence goes on along the minus strand of OY969903.1, from coordinate 3,958,426 downwards.
AAAAGACCACCCGCCAGTGGGTTGATGACCTCAAGCTCGAACCCCTCTGCAAGCTCGGCGTCGTTTCCCAGCTCGAAGGCAACAACGGCCAATCCATGGAAATGCAGAGCTATCTCGGCAACCTCGCACAGGTTAAAGGCGGCGGTGTCGAAAAATACTGGACCGAAAGCGAAGTGTTCCGCTGCAAAGGCGGCAACCAGCAGCTTGCCATGAAATTCGCCGAGCAAATCGGCAAACGCCTCATCACCGGCCTGCCTGTGACCGAAGTAAACGGCCAAGGCGACAAAATGATCGTCACCTGCAAGGACGGCCGAACGATTGAAGTGGATGACGTTGTCCTGGCCGTGCCTCCGTCCACATGGAAAAAAATCCGCTTCAGCCCCGAAATCCCCGACACCATCGCTCCGCAGATGGGCGACAACATCAAATATCTGTCGGTGGTGAAATCCCGTTTCTGGAACGCCAAAAAGCTCTCTCCCGACAGCCAGAGCGACACGTTCATCAGCCTTACTTGGGAAGGCACCGACAACCAGCCCGGCGACGGTGAAGCCGAACTAAGCTGCTTCAGCGGCGGGCCCGCCGCCGCCAAGTCGCGTGCCGTCCCTAAAGATCAGCGTGATAAAGTCTTCGGGGAAGCCATTGAAAAGCTCTATCCCGGCTTCACCGACAACTTCGTCAAATCCCGTTTCATGAGCTGGCCGGAAGACCCCTGGACCCTCTCCGGCTATTCTTTCCCCGCTCCCGGACAAGTCACAACCACTGGCCCGCTCTTGGCTAAAGGCCTCGGCCGCCTGCACTTCGCAGGCGAACACGCCTGCTACAAGTTCGTCGGTTACATGGAAGGCGCCCTCACCAGCGGCACCGGAATCGCCCGGAAAATCGCGCTGCGCGACGGGTTATTCAAGGAAGCCCCAACAACCAAACCGGTAAAAATCCTCTCCCCGGCATAAGAGACAAAAGACTTCGGGCAGCCCTGCGCCGGCAGGGCTGCCTTCATCCACCTGCAATTTTATTTGCACGCCCTAAACCCTTCGCTTAAACTCGCCTGCCTTGCGGCTGGGCCGCTTGCGTCGACGGTGTTCTCCTGGCGCTGGTTTTCATTAATCTTCCGTCCGCAAATTCTCGTGCGACCGATAAATTCCCAGACATCAGCAGAACGCGTGCGGGCGCTCTCGCATCTTGGCGCGAAAGACGGTAAAAGTTTCTCCCGCAATGGATAGCCGCGGTAACATGCCCGCGCTGTCGTAACGATGGTGCCCCAAAAAGGCTCCCGAAAGTGCGATGGAGCGCATGAGGGAAAGAGGTCGGCCTGCTGCTGAATGTTTCGCGAAGGTTGAAAGTTTCAAAGTTCGTTCGATTCGTCAGTCCTGTATAGACCGTTCCATAGCAAGACAGAGATCAACGTAGAAAGCCGACTCCCGCGGAGAGTTCGACACCGAGAGACCGACACCGGATTTCCCCACACATGCCCGAAGCTTCGTCAATGACCGCCGCCGCCGCTCCCGCCTCGCCAGGTGAGACCGGCCAGATGCAGTGCGCGGTGCGCCACTTTGACGACTGAACTGGGCATCGTGGGGCGGGATTACGACCAGCCGCGGTGGCGCGTGGCGGGTTTGGAGATGTGAAGGCGACCGCTACCGGCGTCTTCGACACGCGCAGGCTCAACCCGGGCTGCGAGGCCGTCGCATGCGACATGAGTCGTCGCTGCGGCAGTGCCGTCGCGATGATGCGACGACAGGCTATCGTACGGGAAACGTCTGACGCCTTACTGGAGGAACGCTGTGTTCTTCGATCGTTTTGGAAAGACTGCTTCATCGGCTCACCTTCCCTCCCTGGATCGTTCCAACGATCAACATGATCTTTCGGATCATGAGCGTTCTGCTCTGACTGATGCCGCCATCACCCGGCGTGTTTCGGGAAATCAAAAAGATTCTTCAGAAATTGCTGCAACCCGTCGCCGCCGCGCCATCGCAATCGGGCTGGCGGTGAACTTTGCGCTGCCGGTTGGGTTGCTGTCGCGGCTCTCCCGCGTGCAGGCCGCCGACCGCTCGCAGGATGCCGGCAACGGCGCCGATGCGACGTACTCGGGGCTTTTGACCCGGCCCGCGATTCCCGCGGCCTCCGCCAAAACCGCGCAGGTTACGCCCAGTTATTCCACGCCCGCCAGCCAGTCCCGGGCGGCGGTCATCGCCCCGGAAGTCGCCGCGGTGCAGACCGCGACACCGATGCTCGCATCCGCCTCGTCTCCAAATCAGGAGATCTTCAATAAAGGCGTTCAACAATATAAAGACGGTCAGTACGAAGAATCCGTCACCACGCTGAAGCAGGTCAGCTCAGACGGTCTTTCCGATTACGACAAAACCACCCTCGCAAACACGCTCGCCAAAGCCCAGAGCGCAACCCAGGAACGGCAGAACGCCCGCGCCGAATTTGAATTAGGCCAGCAGGCGCTGAACAACAAGCAATACAACGAAGCCACCATTCATTATCAGAACGCCGCCAACAACGGCTTTGCCGACACCGGCACCCGTTCCAAGGCCGGTGAGCAATTGGCGCTGGCCCAAACCTACGCTCGCGCCGCCGGCGTTGACGCCAAGTCGCTCTATATCAAAGGGCACGATGAGTACCGCAAAGGCGACTGGAACGCCGCCCGCAAGGACCTGACCGCCGCCCGCGATGCCAAATATAAGCCCGGGCTTTTTGAAGAAGCCCCGGCGTCGATGCTGTCGAAGATGGATGCCAAGGAAAAGGCTGATGCCGCGTCGGCTGCTCAATCCACGCCGGCTCCGGTTCCGGCCGCAGCCCCCGCAGTTGCCGCCGCGCCCCCGTCGGCTGCTTCGGCTGCCGCTCCCGCGGCTCCATCGCCGGCTCCCATTGTGAGCGTGCCGTCGAATCAGATTTCGATGGCGCAGACCGAACCCACACCGGCGCCCGCGCCTCCGGCCGATGCGACGGCGGCGCCCGCTGCGCCAGTGACGCCCGCGCCCGCCCCTGATGCCGCGCCGGTAACATCCGCGCCAGCTGCCGAAGCTGCCCCTGCCGCTCCCCCCGCCCTGGTAACGCCGGTGCCTGCTCCCGCGCCCGTCGCTGCCGCCCCGGCCCCGATGCCGCCGGCTGTTGCCCCCGCTCATGCCGGCGGTGACGCCGCCGATCGGGCATTGGATTCCGCGGCCAACCTCGACAAAATCCGTCAACAGCAGCAGAGTTATCAGGCCCAGCAACTGGTGCAGAAAGCTGCGCCAGGAGCAGGCGGCCAACCAGCGAAGCGAAGCGCTCGCCGATTTCACTCACGCTGCCGAACTCGATCCGAATAACGAGCAGGCCCGTTCCGGCCGCGATGAGTTGGCTGCCGTCATGGGTGTTGGCGTTCAGCCCGGCGGACTCGCGCGATTCGATCGCGGCATCAATGAACGCATTCAGGCGATCACGTACGCGTTCAACTCGGCCATCACCGCTGCCAATCAATCGATCACCGCCGGTGATTATGCGGCTGCTCAGCGCGCCATCGACCGCGCTCAGATCGCCCGCAATACCGATCCGACGATCTTCACGCAGTCGCAGATCAATGACTTTGACACCACGCTCGCCAATACTCGCGCATCGCTGGAGCGGGCGCGGCAGACTAAAACCGAAGCCGACGCCCGGGCCGCGCTGTCCGACTCCATCCGCAACCAGCAGCAGTGCGCCGAGATGGCCCAGCGCGATCGCGAACGAACCGTATCCGGCCTCATTCAGGATGCCCGCCAATACATCGAGCAGGCCAAGTATCGCGAAGCGCTCGCGGTCATCGACCATATCCAGGCGCTGGACCCCACCAACGAATACGCCAGCAGCGTCCGGATGCTGATCGAAGACAAGTCCAATCTTGAAGAACAGCGGCAATATAAAGAAGAATTCAACCGCCAGCTCACTCAGCAACTGAACAAGACCGAAGAGAAAAAAATCCCCTACGAGGACATCATCCGCTATCCGACCAACTGGCCTGAGATCAGCGAGATGCGCGATCAGGAGGTCAAGGAAGAGCGTGGGGAAAATACTGAAGACGCCGCCATTCAGGCCCAGCTCGATCGCAAACTCCCCGAGCTTCACTTCAACGCCAACAGCTTTGCCGACGTGATCGAATTCCTCCGCGATGTCACCGGCGCGAATATTTATGTCGATTGGCCTGCCTTGGAGCGCGCCAGCATCAGCCGCGACGCTCCGGTCACGGCCCGCCTGCGCGACATCAAGTTCTCCAAGGCGCTCGAGCTGATCTTCAAGAGCGTCGAAGGCGAAGAAGATGATCGCAAGCTCGGCTACTCGGTCGACGAAGGCGTCATCACTATCAGCACCCGCAAGGAACTGAACAAAAACGTCGTCACCCAGCGTTACGACATCAACGACCTGCTCTTCGTCGCGCCCGACTACACCAACGCCCCCAGCCTCGATATCACCAATCAAGGCGGTGGTGGTGGTGGCGGTGGTGGTGGCCGCGGCGGTGGTGGTGGTGGTGGCAATCAGAACCTCTTCACCAATCAGGGCGGCAACGGCAACAACGACCAGCAGAACCAGCAGGGCCAGCGCGAACAGCGCATCGACGAAATCAAGAAGTACATCGTCGACAACGTCGCCTCCACCACATGGAAAGACAACGGCGGCGACGTCGGTTCCATCAGTTCCAGCCCCCTCCGCGCTGTCCTGCTCATCACGCAGACCCCGGAAAATCACCACGCCATCACCAAGGTGCTCGACAGCCTCCGCGCCAGCCAGGCGTTGCAGGTCAGCATCGAAACCCGCTTCCTGACGGTGCAGCGAAACTACCTGGAAGACATCGGCATCGACGCCGACTTCCAGTTCAATCCGCTCAAGAACCCGCTCGATCCAAAATCCGGTGTCTGGTCCAGCCGGTTCAGCCCGATTCCGGTCATCCAGAACCAGGTCACCGACAACTCAACTTTCCGCGACGCCAACGGCAACATTGTCTCCAATCCCGCCCAGGGCTCCCGCACCCTCGATTGGCAGAGCAACGTCGGCAACGCCTCGGTGCCCGGCAGCATCCCGGCCAACCCCGGCGATTACCCCAACCCGATCGTCATCCAGGGTTCTTATCTCGACAACTTCACTGTGAATTTCCTGATTCGCGCCGTCCAGGCAAATCAGAATACAACCAACCTCACCGCGCCGCGGCTCACCCTGTTCAGCGGCCAACGCGCTGTGCTGGTCGTCGAAACACAGCAGGCTTATGTCAGCGACCTCACACCAGTCGTCGCTCCCGGGGCCGCGCTGTTCCAGCCGACCGTCAGCACGACGGTCGCCACCGGTGTCGTCCTGAATGTGCTTGCGACGGTTTCACCCGACCGCAAGTATGTCTTTCTGGATATGCAGCCGCAGCTCGCACGCCTGCGGGCGCTCGTGCCGTTCAGCATCTCTGCGGTGGTTCAGCCTGTGAACAATGGGCTCACCAATCAGCCGGCGCAGATTGTCTCGGGCACCCTGCAGTTGCCGACGCTGGATACGACGATCGTCCGGACATCCTGCTCGGTCCCCGACGGCGCAACCCTGCTCCTCGGCGGCCAAACGCTCGCCGGTGAAAGCGAACGCGAGCAAGGCGTCCCCATCCTCAGCAAAATCCCTTTCCTCAAGCGCCTCTTCACCAACCGCGCCATGGCTCAGGACGAGCAGATTCTGCTCATCCTGGTCAAGCCGACCATCCTGATCCAGCACGAACAGGAGCAGAAGCAGTTCCCGCTCCTAAGCAGCAAACTCAACGCAGGTTGAACAATTGGATTGTTAAAATTGAAGCAAAACACCCCCGGTTATTCCGGGGCTGTTTTGTTTTCAAAGGGTCCGTTTTCATCTTCGGCATGTCGGAGCAGGGGGAAATCCATCAAAATACGCCGAAATTCTGCACTCTTTGCAACTCTTCGGTGTTTTTGAGCGGTCTCGCGCCTTCTCGCCTTCTCCCGTTGCCTTCTGGCGGCGCGGCGATATCGTTTGGCTCCCTATAATTCGAGACTTATCAGGAGCCCTAATGAAGATTGCTGTCATGCCCGGCGATGGAGTCGGGAAAGAAGTTGTCCCCGAAGGTTTGAAGGTCCTCGGCGTCGCCGCCAAAAAGTTTGGTTTCACGTACGAAACCACCGATTATCCGTTTGGCGCAGAGCATTACCTCAAGACCAAAATCACGCTGCCGGATTCAGCACTGAAGGAACTGGCCGCCCACGATGCCATCCTGTTCGGCGCGGTCGGCGCAGACCCCCGCGGCAACGCGTTGATCCCCCAGGGGCTGATCGAAACCGACATCCTCCTCAAGATGCGTTTCGAGCTGGATCAGTACATCAACCTGCGGCCGACGCGCCTGCTGCCCAACGTGCCGACGCCGCTGAAGAATGTCGGCCCCGACGACATCGACATGATTATCGTCCGGGAAAACACTGAAGGGCTTTATTGTCAGAACGGTGGCTTCCTCTACAAAGGCACTAAACACGAAGTCGCCAATCAGATTGAAGTGACCACCCGCCACGGCGTGGAGCGATGCATTCGCTTTGCTTTTGAATATGCCCGGCAGTTTGGCCGCAAGAAGGTGACGCTGGTCGCCAAGACCAACGTGCTGCGTTATGCGCATAACCTGTGGATGCGGGCGTTTGAAGAAGTGAAGGCGGATTACCCCGGCATCGAAACCGATTACCACCACGTCGACGCCTGCACGATGTACATGGTGACCAAGCCGAAGATTTACGATGTGATCGTCACGACCAATATGTTCGGCGACATCATCACGGACCTGGGCGCGGCCATCCAGGGCGGCATGGGCATGGCCGCCAGCGGCAACATCAATCCCACCCGCCAGGCCGCCAGCATGTTTGAGCCGGTGCATGGCAGCGCCCCGGACATCGCCGGCAAAAACTTCGCCAACCCCATCGCGACGTTCCTGAGCGTGGCGATGATGCTCGATTTTCTCGACCAGCCCAAAGCCGCGGCGGCGATCAACCAGGCGTGCAAAGAGGTGGTCGCCGACTCCAAAAACCACACCCGCGACCTCGGTGGCGCCGCAACAACAACTCAGGTTGGTGATGCCGTTTGTGCTAAGTTGGCCGGTTGAGATCTAATCGGTCATAAACGGGCTTTCTTCGCGGCGGCAGACGCATACTATAAGAGTGAAATGGCAGAGAAACTGGTGATCATCGGTTCCGGCCCCGCCGGATGGACTTGCGCAATCTACGCCGCCCGGGCGAATCTTCGTCCCATCGTCTATGAAGGGGCGATCAGCGAAGAAAACCGCCTGCGCGGAACATTGCCGCTGGGACAGTTGAACCTGACAACCGAGGTGGAAAATTTCCCCGGTTTCCCCAAGGGGATTATGGGACCGGAACTGATGATGGCGATGCGCGAGCAGGCTGAGCGCGTGGGCACGCGGATCGTCACCGAGGACATTGCGGATGTCGATCTGTCGAAGCGGCCGTTTCGGTTGACGGATTCAAGCGGCGCGCACCTTGAGGCGGAGGCGATCGTCATCTCCACCGGCGCGAGCGCCAACTATCTGGGATTGCCATCAGAAGAAAAGTTCAAAAATCATGGTGTGTCGGCGTGCGCGGTTTGTGATGGGGCGCTGCCGCGGTTTCGGGGCAAGCCGCTGATTGTGGTGGGGGGTGGCGACTCGGCGTGCGAAGAGGCGACTTACCTGACGAAGTTTGCCAGCGTGGTACATCTTGTCTATCGCAAAGGCCGCGACCAGATGCGCGCCAGCCCCATCATGGCCGAACGGCTGCTGTCAAACCCAAAGGTCAAGCCGTTCTGGAACAGCGTGGTTGACGAAGTAGTCGGCGACGAAGAACACGGCATGACCGGCGTCCGCATCAGAAACCTTTCAAACAGCGAAGTGCAATCGGTCGATGCACCAGGAATGTTCGTGGCAATCGGCCACACACCAAACACGCGGTTTTTGAAGGGACAACTCAAGACCGATCCGCAGGGCTTCCTGGTGCTGAAGGACGCAGGCCGGACCATGACCAGCGCAGAAGGCGTCTTTGCCGCCGGCGATGTGGCGGACCCGGTATACAAGCAGGCCATCACCGCGGCCGCCATGGGATGCAAAGCGGCGCTGGACGCCGAACGCTGGCTGGAGCGCGTCGAGACGCATAAGGCGTGAGGGCGCGAATACGTAATCATGCGATGGGATTTTCATAGTGGCGGCGCATTCTTATCCGAAGTCGCGGCGGCTGGGGGGGAAGCTGGAGTTTGCGCGGGTTTATGAAGCAAAGAGGAAAGCAACGCGGGGGCCGCTGGTGATTTATTCGCTGCCAAATGAGTTGGGGCATTTGCGGCTGGGACTGAGCCTCTCGCGGCGAGTGGGGACAGCGGTGAAACGGAACCGGATCAAGCGATTATTGCGCGAGGTGTTTCGCGCGGGCAGGAAATGCTGCCGCGGGGATATGATCTGGTGGTGGTGGTGCGGCCGCATGAGGTGCGGGCTTTGGAGGAATATGGGAAGCTGATGAGCGGGCTGATGGAGAAGAGCCATCGGATTTGGACGGATGCGGAAATTCGCATGACAAAATCCGAATGACAAATATTTCAATATCCAATCAATGTCTGAAGGACGAATGATCGAATGAAAAAACGGGGGGCACAGCCGGAGATGATGATGGCCTGGGTGCTGATTCAACTGGTGCTGTTGTATCGGGTGACGCTGGGGCGGCTGGTGGGAGGGCAGTGCCGGTTTACGCCGACTTGCAGCCAGTATGCAATCGATGCGATTCGGAAATATGGCGCGTTACCTGGCGCGTGGCGAGCGCTGAAAAGAGTGGGGAAATGCCATCCGTGGGGCGGACAAGGGATTGATCCGGCTTAAGAACTGCAAGTGATCCGTTGATCCAAAACGTGCTGTGCCTTCCGGGTCTTGTTCCTTCCCATCCCTCTTGATGGGAATCGCCTTTTTGTTCTTCATTTATTTCCGCACCCGCGCCATCCCCAGTGCATTGGCCCCGAAAGTTGCCAGCAGAATGCCCCAGGCAAAAAGCGTGATGGCACGCTCCCGCATATCATCCATGCCGGGATCTCCGGGGATGAAAAAGCCGAAGAAGGAAATGATGATAGCGCTGCCAAGCAGCGCCATCGCCGCGCTGTAAGCCGCCATGGTCCAGCGCGGCCAACCTTCATGGCATCTAAACACCGACGAAATCGGAATAGACAACATTGCGCTGATGATCGCCGCTGGCAAAAACCGCTTGTCCCTCGTAATCAACAGCGCAATGACGAATCCGATCGCAATCGCAAAGCACCCTTGCGAAGTACAGGAGTTGAACGATGAAAGCGAAATATGATGCAGTCACGGACACACTGACGTTGTAGCTGGGGAGCGGCATGGTGACTGAGAGCGACGAAGACAAGCCGGGCGTGATCATAGATTATGACGTCGCCGGCAATGTGGTCGGCGCCGAAATCCTCGATTCGTCCAAGCGGATGAATGATGCCCGCACGATGCAATTCCAGGTCGCGGGATGATTTCCCCTAATTCTGGAACCTTTTGGGGACCAAGGAAGAATAGCTCATGCAAATGAGCTTGGTGATTCGCCCTGCGATGTTGACAATTGCATTGTTGTTGACGGGGATAGGGCTGCGGGGCTTGTTATCCGCAGGTCTCTTTTACATTTCCGCCTTGTGAGTCGTGATGGTTGGATTGTAACTTTGGCGGCAGATATATGCTGAGCCGAGAAATTCGCCAACGTCTTGCCGCCCGTGACCGGTTTTCATACGCCGAGCTTCACGGCTGGATGCTTGAAGGGGTTGACCTGAAGGTGGCGGCTGCCGTTTATGAGGTGCTGACTGACGGTTGGGATCTTATTCGACCTGAGCCAGGCATGGATGAAGCATGCGGGTTTATGATCCGCTATTTGCTCCAGTGTGTGCACGAAAATGTGCAGGCCGATGATGGACAGTTGCCAACAGGTTTTGAAGCTGCATATGACTTGGCAGCCTACGTTAGATATTTGGCGAATAGACTTCCCAGTACAAAATCAGTTCTCAATGATGCGGCCAAGGCGATTGCTCAGGCGTATCTCGCAGCCGGAGAGAAAGAACGAGACCGGCTGCTGAATGGCATGCTTGAACATGCGCTGGAGGCGCAAGCCGTGCGGCCGTACTTCGCGCATTGGCGAGATGATGAAGTGCTTTGCGAACCGTGGCGGCTGGCGATGGAGTGGGCGATTGCGCATGGCGATGCAAACGCTTAACCTTTGCGGCGACTGGCTCAAGCTTATGAAGATTGAATACCTGGATAAGGATGGAGATCCAAGGACACCTTTAATCCGGCTATATGATTTTACGTCAGACGAGGCGAAGAATTTGAAGCGAACATTTTTATTGATGGCCTCTGGCTCTATTCCGCAACTGGCACTGCACGGGCAGGAATGGATTTCGCCAATCGCAGGCTGTTCATTGTGGCTTCGATTCGATCCGATTGCGGACAAAGGTGTTTCCCTAAGCCGGATCAATGGCGGGTTCGAGTGCGTTTATACGTCAGAAGGTTGGCTTGAGCTTGCAGATAAAATCGAGCCATTTATTGATCCCTCGCCCGGCTCAAGCCAATGGCTAACCAATGAAGGCAGCATCGATCTGCTCATCTCTCCAGACGGTCGTTGGTAGGAATTGTAATGGTCTTCTGGCAGTTCAAAGGGGAGTTGCGTGTACGGGTTTCGTCATCGCAGCAGCGCGTCTCTTGCGGTTTGCGCGAGTTGCCTGGCCTCTTTGGCTGTGTCGGCCAGCGCGGTCAGGTGGCCCATCTTGCGGCCGGGCCTTGGGGTGGATTTGCCGTATAGATGCAGCTTGATGTTGGGAGAAGAGAACAGGGCGGCTTGCCAGTTGGGTTCTTTGAGTTGGCCGCGGGGGAGCCAGAGGTCGCCGAGGAGGTTGGTCATGGCGGCGGGTTTCAGGAGGGCGGTGCTGCCGAGCGGGAGGCCGGTGATCGTGCGGACTTGCTGCTCGAATTGGCTGGTGATGCTGGCGTCGAAGGTGAGGTGGCCAGAGTTGTGCGGGCGGGGGGCGAGTTCGTTGACGATGAGGGAGCCGTCGGTTTTCAGGAAAAATTCCACGCAGAGCACGCCGACGACTTGAAGCTGATCGAGGATGCCTCGGGCGATCTCAATCGCCTCGGTGGTGGTGGCGGGGGGGACGCTGGCCGGCGAGATGCTGGTGTCGAGAATGTGATGTTCGTGGTGATTTTCGATTGCGCCCGAGTGCGCGAAGGCGCCGTCCTGCCCGCGGGCGGCGATGACAGAAATTTCTTTTTCGAAGTCGACGAAGGCTTCGAGGATCGCTTCTTCGGTTTCCAAAGCCGACCATGCCGCGTCAGCCTGATCGATGGATTTAATCATCACCTGCCCTTTGCCGTCATACCCCCAACCAGCCGTCTTAAGCATGGCGGGGGCGCCGAGGCGATGCAGGGCCAGGCGCAGCTCCTCAAGCGAATGCACCGGCTGAAAAGGGGTGACGGGAAAGCCGTTGTCGCGCAGGAATGTTTTTTCGCGCAGACGATGCTGGGTGGTGTGCAATACATTTCCGCCTGGACGAACGGGAGCAAATTCGGCGGCAGCTTCGGCGGTGGCGGCGGGGACGTTTTCGAATTCAAACGTAACGACCGCGACGTTTTTGGCGAAGTCGCGGACGGCGTCGAGGTCCTCATAGGCGGCAGTGATTTCCTTGTCGGCGACCTGCCCGGTGGGGGTGTCGTCGTCAGGGGAAAAAGTGTGGACGCGGTAGCCCATCTTACGCGCGGCGATGGTGAACATGCGGCCAAGCTGGCCGGAGCCAAGTACGCCGAGGGTGTGGGGAGGGAGAAGGGGCATTGTTTATGTTTGAAGTTTGGAGGCTGAAATCAATCCGGGCAAATTCGCAAGTTTGAATGACGAGATTCGAATGACAAATCCATGTTTGGGAGACGAATATTTAAATGACAAAACGGAGTTTGTTTATCCGCATTTTTTCGGTTTGTTCGTCGTTCGTTGCCTTATCAGGGAAGGGTTTCTTCCATGATCTTGTGTGTCTGTGTTTTGCGGTATTCATTGAGCTTCTCGCGCAGTGGAGCGTTGTGAGCAGCCAGAATAGCCACGGCGAGCAGGGCGGCATTAATGGCGCCGGGCCGGCCTATTGCTGTTGTTGCAACAGGAATTCCGGCCGGCATCTGCACGATCGACAGGAGAGAGTCCATTCCATTGAGCGCCGCGCTCTGAACGGGCACACCGATGACCGGCAATAGGGTATTGGCGGCGACCATGCCCGGAAGATGGGCGGCGCCACCGGCCCCGGCGATGATGATCTGCAAGCCGCGCCCAGCAGCTTCGGTGGCGTATTGCGTCATCCACTGCGGTGTGCGATGCGCAGAAACGACTTTGCACTCGTGGGGAACTTCAAACTGCTTCAAAATATCGTCGGCGTGGCGAAGGGTTTCCCAGTCGGACTTGGAACCCATGATGACGCCGACAAGGGGGTGTAAGGAAGACATTGAGAAAGATGTTAATGGATCGGCAGGGGGGGTGTAAAATCCGGGCCGGGTGTCAGCGAGGCATCGGGGCCGAGGATCAATGTGCCGGCGGGGTGGAGAACTGCGGCCGGCGAGCCGAGCAACGGGCTGAGCCATATGAATATTCGGCTAACGGTCGTGGTAGTAGTGTCATGTGGTCCTTTGGGGTGGGTTTTAAAGTTAGACGGTGGGGGATGAAAAAGTCGCGGCTGCGATAAGTTTCTGTGGATGGATCGCCTGCGGGGGTGGTTTTGTCGCGGTTTTGCGTGATAGACCCGTCAGTTTTTTCGCTGGCTTGAGGCACGGTAGGCGGCTCGGCATGTTGATTGCAAATGTCCAACTCATTGGGCCCAAGTGGGCATGGTTGTAACAACGCATTTTCTCATTTCGAGGAGTCGTCATGGAAATGGAATCACTTCAGGATCTGCTCGTGCATCAGCTTCAGGATTTGTACAACGCGGAGAACCAGATCATTAAAGCGCTGCCGAAAATGATCAAAAAAGCTTCGGCGGACGAACTGAAGGCCGTGTTTACAGAACATTTGGAGGTTACCAGGGGACAGGTGGACCGTCTCGAACAAGTCTTCGAATCTCTCGGCGAAAAGGTCAAAGGCAAGACCTGCAAGGCGATGAAAGGGATTATTGAAGAAGCGAAGGAATCAATGGAAGAAGATGCCGAGCCGGAGGTGCTGGACGCCGCGCTGATCGCGGATGCGCAGCGGGTGGAGCATTATGAAATTGCGGGCTACGGCACTGTTCGTGCCTATGCGGAGCTGCTCGGTAATCGCCAGGCCGCGAAATTATTGCAGCAGACGCTGGATGAAGAAGGTGAAGCGGATAAGAAACTCACCAGCCTTGCCGAAGCGCTGATCAACGTGCAGGCGCAGAAGCCGGCGTGACTGTGAAAAAAACCAGCCACGAATAGCGTGAATGAGCGCGAAATTTGAAAACGGTTCTTATTTTCGCATCATTGTCGCTATTCGTGGCTGTGTTTTACGGAGGCGGACATGCAACGAATATATATGAAGGTGTTATTGTTAGTGGTCAGCGCGCTGGCGGGCATCAGCCTTACGACAGCCGCCCGATCGGAGCCAACCGATTTGCCGACAACCGCCCCATCCACTCAACCCACTTTCACCGGGGGTAAATCATTCACAGGAACATCGACACCGCCGAGCACGCAACCGATGGACGGTCCAACAATGGCCACTCCGGCGGCGGGCGTTGGCGCGGGCAGCGGCAATCAGCCGACCGATGTTCAGGTGGGCAGCGGAATCGGCCCCAGCATCGGCGACCGTCAACCGAGCGCCGTGCAGACACCCGCCCCTCCCACGACCGATCCTTATTCTGGAAAGTAGGAATTTTATGTCCGCGAAACTTTTTCTTGCATCCGCCATCGCCGCAGCTTTGACGGGCGGGATTTTGATGGGTTGCGATTCATGGAACGACTATCCGCATAACGAAAGTGGGACGACTGAATCGGACTTGCAGAAATCCGGCACCGCCACAGGAAGCTTTGGGGGAACCAACAGCACCTACGATGGGGACAATACAGGAGGGCATTCCAGCATGACCGCAGGGACCACCGCTCCGCCGGGGCTTGGAAATGGAACGCCAATGGGGCGAGGCGCCAATGCGCCATCCGGGGACGGGTCGCTGCAAAAATAAGGTGGGGGGGCTGATTGTGTTAAAGGCTCTTTAATCCCTGTCCAAGGGTCTAACCTGGGGAAATTCTGATTCACCGCCTTCTTCGCTCCAGATTGCAAAGACATGGAGAAAGCGGGGCGCCCTTTTTTCATCTCGCCCTGTTTGCCATTGTCAGATGAATGATGACGCACTGCCAGTATGGCAAGCTCATGTCGATGGCCGCCTTATTCGCCTGCCAGCCTGACAGCCGGCCTGCTTTAGGCTGGCGAGGGGTGATATGCGTAAGTGCTTGTTGTGTATGAGATAGAGCACCTTATGGTGGCGGTGTGCTGTCGGCACTGCATTTGATAATGGCAATCCGCGCCGGCGGTTTGTCGGCAATAGACGCTGTACCTGACGGTTCAAGCAACGAATTTAATCAGATCTCTCATTGAAAGGAGACGTGGCATATGGCCGCAAAAATGCTGGCCTTTGACGCGGAAGCTCGCAAGTCGCTTCTGGAAGGCGTAACGAAATTGGCTCGTGCAGTGAAGGTGACCCTGGGGCCAAAGGGCCGCAACGCGGTCATCGATAAAGGGTGGGGCAGCCCGACGATCACCAAGGACGGGGTGACGGTGGCCGAGGAAATTGAACTCAAAGACAAATACGAAAACATCGGCGCCAAGCTCGTAAAGGAAGCGGCCAGCAAGACCAGCGATGTGGCTGGTGACGGCACCACCACCGCTACCGTTTTGGCCGAAGCCATCTTTAAGGAAGGGTACCGAAACCTGACCGCCGGGGCAGACGCAATGGCGCTGGCGCGTGGGATTCGGGCGGCAGTTTCGGCAGTGAGCGAAAACCTCCGGAAGCAGTCCAAACCCATTCAAGGCAAAGCCGACATCGCCAATGTCGCCGCCATCAGCGCCAACAACGACCGCGAAATTGGTGAGATCATGGCCAATGCCATGGACAAGGTTGGCAAGGATGGCGTCATCACCGTTGAAGAAGGCAAGAGCCTGGAAACGTATGTTGATGTCGTCGAAGGCATGCAGTTTGACCGTGGGTATCTGAGCCCCAACTTCATCACCAATGCTGATGAAATGACCGTGGAGCTCGAGAAGCCGTTTATCCTGATTTACGAAGATAAGATCAGCTCGGCGGCCAAGCTGATCCCGCTGCTTGAAAAAATCCAGAAGGGCAAGAAGCCGCTCTTGATCATCGCGGAAGATGTGGAAGGTGAGGCGCTGGCCACGCTGGTGGTGAATAAGCTCCGCGGTATCTTGAATGTCGCCGCTGTGAAGGCTCCGGGTTATGGCGACCGCCGCAAGGCAATGTTGGAAGACATCGCGATTCTGACGGGCGCTGACCCGATCATGAAAGACCTTGGCATTGAGCTGGACAAGGTCGAACTCACGCAGCTTGGCACCGCCAAGCTGGTTCGCATCGACAACGACAACACGACGATCATTGAAGGCGCCGGCGAAACCAAGGCGATTCAGGCCCGGATTGAACAAATCCGGCGAGAGATCGAAACGACGACCAGCGATTACGACCGGGAAAAGCTTCAGGAACGCCTGGCCAAGCTCGCCGGCGGGGTCGCTCAGATTAATGTCGGGGCGGCAACTGAAGCTGAAATGAAAGAGAAGAAGGCCCGCATCGAAGATGCGCTTCACGCGACCCGCGCTGCAGTGCAGGAAGGCGTAGTCGCCGGCGGTGGAGTTGCCCTCATTCGTTCGCTTAAAGCGCTGAATGGCGGTTCGAACTTGAAGCTTGAAGGCGACGCTGCGCTAGGCGTGAAAATCGTACGCACTGCCATGACGGCGCCGTTGCGGCAGATTGCTGAAAATGCCGGTGAAAGCGGTGCAGTGGTCGTGCGCCGGGTGATGGAATCGAAAGACAATGAAGGTTTTAACGCCCTGACCGGCGAGTATGTCGACATGTTCAAGGCCGGCATCCTCACACCGACCAAGGTCGAGCGCACCGCACTGCTGAATGCATCTGAAGTTGCCATTCTCCTGCTCACGACGGACTGCATCGTCGTAGAAGCCCCCAAGAAGGAAGCCGCCGGTGGTCATGGTCACGACCATGGCGGCGGTGGCATGGGCGGCATGGGTGGAATGGGCGGCATGGATGACATGATGTAATGGTGGCGTTTGCCCTTAACCGCGCGGGCAATGAATGCGCCACTGGCTGAAAAGCAGGCTGCTTGTACGGAGCAATGAGTGGCTGAAATGACCGAACCCGATCGCCAAGTCGACCCGCGGAAAACATTGATCCGCGCGATCGTAATCCTGGTGATGCTCGCGATTGCGGTTTTTGGCTTGTTGTATTCCGGTTGGCTCCTGTGGACCGGGAAATGACAAGCGATTTCAGTGATACAAAAACACGGCATGGTCGCCACAACGACCATGCCTGACTCAGATGAATCATCAAAAAAGAGGAACGAAATATGAAGCTTAAACCCCTGGCCGACCGTGTTATCGTCAAGCAATCCGAAGCTGAAACCAAGACCGCCAGCGGCATTGTCCTTCCGGACTCCGCCAAGGAAAAGCCCACCAAGGGCAAAGTGATTTCTGTCGGTCCCGGTAAGCTCGATGATCACGGCAAGCGGATGGAACTCGGCGTGCGCGTCGGTGACAACATCTACTACGGCAAATACAGCGGCACCGACATCGAAGTCGATGGCCAGAAGTTTGTCATCCTCCGGGAGTCGGACATTCTGGGCGTTCTGGAGTAATGAGCATTGAACTTCAATGTCCGTCGTCGGTTGCCGGATGCAAATTGCAAAGCGCACCCGCGGCAACGAACAAATGACAACGAAACGGACAATCAAAAACTGACTAAGGAACTAAAATGGCAGCGAAACAATTGAAATACGAAACCGACGCACGGGCCGAGCTTTTGGCCGGTGTTTCACAACTCGCCCGGGCGGTGAAGGCCACGCTTGGCCCTCGCGGACGCAACGTTGTTCTGCAGAAATCCTTTGGGTCGCCGCGGATCACCAAAGACGGCGTGACGGTCGCCAAGGAAATCGAGTTGCCGCAGCCATTTGAAAACATGGGCGCCAAGCTCGTGTCGGCTGTCGCCAGCAAGACCGGCGATGTCGCCGGTGACGGCACGACGACCGCCACCGTTATCGCCGAGGCGATTCTCAGCGAAGGCCTCAAGTATGTCCGCACGGGTGTGAATCCTGTGCTGATTCAGCGCGGCATCATTCGCGCCTCTGAAGTCGCCGCCGAGGCGATTACCGCCATGGCCAAAAAGGTAAAAGGCCACGAAGACTACAAGCGCGTCGCCACCATCAGCGCCAACGGCGACGAGCACATCGGTCAACTGATGGCTGACGCGATGGAGAAGGTCGGCAAGGAAGGCGTCATCACCGTTGATGAAGGCAAGGGCACCGACACCGTGCTCGAATACACCGAAGGCATGCAGTTCGACAAGGGATATCTCTCCCCCTACTTCATGACCAACCCGACCACGCTCGAAGCCATCCAGGAAAACCCGTACATCCTGCTCCACGAGAAGAAGATCAACAACCTCGCCGAGCTGCTCCCGCTGCTCAATAAGATCGTCGGTGGCGGCCGCCCGTTGCTGATCATCGCCGAAGATGTCGAAGCCGAAGCGCTCGCCGCGCTCGTCGTCAACAAGCTTCGCGGCGTGCTCAACGTCTGCGCCGTCAAGGCCCCCGGTTTCGGTGATCGCCGCAAGGCCATCATGGGCGATCTGGCCGTCCTCACCGGCGGCACTTTCGTCAGCGAAGACCTCGGCCTCAAGCTCGAAAACATCGAGCTCGACCAGCTCGGCACCGCCAAGCGCGTCGTTATCAACAAAGACAACACGACCATTATTGAAGGCGCCGGCAGCAAAAAGGAAATCAACGCCCGCGCCGAGCAGATTCGCGCCCAGATCGAAAAAACGACGAGTGATTACGATCGCGAAAAGCTCCAGGAACGCCTGGCCAAGCTGACCGGTGGCGTCGCCGTCGTGAAGGCCGGCGCCAACACCGAAACCGAAATGAAAGAGCGCAAAGACCTGATCGACGATGCGCTCCACGCCACCCGCGCCGCAGCCGAAGAAGGGATCATTCCCGGCGGCGGTGTCGCATTCCTCCGCGCGATTGAAGCGGTCGAAAACGCCAAGCGTCAGGCAAAGGGTGATGAGAAGTTTGGCTTTGAAATTCTTGCCGAAGCGCTCCGCGCCCCCTGCCGTCAGATCGCTGACAACGCCGGCGAAGACGGCGAAGTCGTCGTCGCGCAGATTTTGGAAAACAAGAACCTCAGCTACGGCTACAACGCCGCCACCGGTGAGTTCGGTGATATGTTCAAGCTCGGCATCATCGACCCCGCCAAGGTCGCCAAGACCGCCTTGCAAAATGCGGCGAGCGTCAGCGGTTTGGCCCTGACAACTGATGTGCTTATTACTGAGTTGAAGGAAAAGAAGGGCGAGGAATCCAACGCGGTTGCGGGAGCGGTAGTGTAATTCACATTCTCGCGCGATCGGACTGAGGCACGACGATACGAAGCAATTCGTGTCTTCGTGCCTCGGTTTTTAGCAGGCTGATAGCGTAAGATACTCTGGAGATGATAATCTAGCGGCCATTGGAACCCATCGGAGACTGCCATGAAATTTTCCGTCACACTTGAGCGAGACGAAGATGGAATCTGGGTAGCCGAATGTCCGGCCATTCCCGGTTGCATCAGTCAGGGAAAAACCCGCGAAGATGCGATCGTAAATATTGAAAATGCTATCAGGCTTTGCCTCGAAGTGCGGGCGCAACAGGGGCTGCCGCTTACAGTTGAGACGCGTCAGGTAGAGGTAATGGTCTAATGGGCTCCAAGCTGCCTGTGCTTAGCGGCCGCGAGGTCGCTCGAGTTTTTGAAAAGCTTGGTGGTCCGTAGTTCGGCAGGCGGCCAGCCACATCATTCTGGTGAAGCCGGGAGAGGCCGTAACACTTTCAGTTCCGGATCACAAAGAGGTTGCCCGGGGAACGCTGCGAAGCCTTATCCGAGCGGCTAATCTGACGGTCGATGAATTCACAGCCAAGACGTAAACAGGATCCCAGTGGCCACAGCAAAACGCGATTATTACGAAGTGCTCGGTGTTTCCCGCACCGCCAGCGGTGATGAGATCAAACGCTCTTATCGCCGCCTGGCGATGAAGTTTCATCCCGATCGCAACGCCGGTGACGGCAAGCATGAAGCAGAAGTTAAATTCAAAGAATGTTCCGAGGCGTACGAAGTCCTCTCCGATGACGTCAAGCGCCAGCGGTACGATCAATACGGCCACGCCGGCGTCAGCGCGTCGCACGATTACTCCCACATGGAAGCCGCCGACATCTTCTCGATGTTCGAAGACATCTTCGGCGCCGGCGGGGGGGGGACGCCGCGGAGGCGGAACCCGCGGGGCATCGCGCGGCTTTGATCTGGAAACGCAGGTCGAACTCACGCTGAGCGAAGTCGCCAGCGGCACCGAAAAAACGATCGAATTTGAAAAGCAGGATGCGTGCGAGCACTGCAAGGGCACAGGCAGCAAGCCCGGCAGTTCGCCGGTCGTCTGCGTTCAATGCGGCGGACAGGGCCGCATCGCCCAGCAGGGTTTTGGTGGTATGTTCCGCATGGTCACCACCTGCCCCAACTGCCGCGGCCGCGGAACCGTCATTCGCGACCATTGCCCGGCCTGCGGCGGCACAGGCCGCCAACTCAAAAAACGCGTCGTCACCGTCAAAATTCCCGCCGGTGTCCATGAAGGCCAGGCCGTCCGCATTGTCGGTGAAGGCGAAGCAGGCGAAAATGGCGCTCGGCCAGGCGATCTGCACTGCTACATTACCGTTAAACCGCACCCGATTTTTACGCGCCACAACAATGATCTGGTCTGCCAGGTGCCGATCAGCTTCACGCAGGCAGCCCTGGGTTCGCAGATCGATATCCCCACCCTCGCCGGCTCCGAAAAGCTCGACATCCCGGCGGGCAGCCAGCACGGCGAAGTCTTCAAGCTCCGGGGAAAAGGCTTACCCGATATTCGCGCTCACAGAAATGGTGACGAGCTAGTACAAATACTCATTGAAATCCCGCGCAAGCTGAACGAGCGCCAGCGCGAGCTGCTGCATGAATTCTCAACAACCGAAGACGGCAACCTCATGCCGCAGCGCAAGGGATTTCTGGACAAGCTGAAGGAAGTTTTCAAAACAGAGTAATCGTTTGCAGTGTCCGCACTTTGAAGCGATTATTGCGGTCCTCGCGATCGCAATTTGAACGAACAACTCAGGTTTGATCAAAGAACAGATGAAAGACAGATCATGACCCGCATACCGATTGAAGACGATAATTTCGATCAGGACATGGCCGACAGCGCCCACGGCGACTCCGAGCGATCAGGAGATGTCGTTGATTCCAACGAAGTGGTCAAGCTGCGCACCGAGCGAGACCAGCTTTTCGAACGGCTCGCCCGCGCTACGGCGGAATTCAAGAACAGCCAGAAGCGATTGGAAAGCGATTTCGATCAGCGCATCCAATATGCCAATAGCTCGCTCATCCGAAGCATTCTTCCCGTCATCGATAATTTTGAGCGCGCTCTTTCTCAAGACCCGGCCAAGGTAGACCCGGCGGCCGTCATGAAAGGGATGCAGATCGTCCACGATCAGCTCATGTCCGTACTGAAGGCGCAGAAGGTTGAAGAAATCGCCCCCAGGCCCGGCGATCCGTTCGATCCCACTCGCCACGAAGCCCTGATGCAGGCCCCGGCCAGCAGCGGCGACGCGCCTCACGCCGACGAATCCGCCGACCCTGCCGTGACGCAGTTGCTTCAGAAGGGCTACATGCTTCAGGGCCGCACGCTACGGCCGGCACAGGTTGCTGTTTCAAAGATCGGATAACCATGCCCACCTACGAATATGAATGCGAAGCCTGCGGGCATAAGTTTGAGAAGTTCCAGCCCATCACCTCAAAGGCGATCAAGAAGTGTCCTGTTTGCGGCAAGAACAAGGTCAAACGCCTGATCGGGATCGGCGCCGGCATGATCTTCAAAGGCAGCGGTTTCTACATCACCGACTACCGCGACAGCTCCTACAGTGAAAAAGCCAAGGCCGACACTGCGCCAGCGGCCAGTTCCACCGAATCAAAACCTGAAACAAAAACCGAAACCAAGCCCGATTCAAAACCCAGCACCGGCGAATCCTGCGCCTGCGGCAAAATCGGCCGAATCCAAGCCCGCCGCCGCATCCCCCAAATCAGAACCCAAGGCGTCGCGCTCCGCCCGAAAGGGCAAATAAGGGAAAGAGAAGCGCGGCTCCAATACAGTCCGACGCATGGTTATTTTTCGTCGCGTATGACAGCCGCCCTGCGACCAACCTGATCCATTCCGGTATATTCCCTATCGTTGCCAGACACGACGCCCGCCAAACTCAGAACCCGGCAAAACCGCACCGAGCGGCGGATGACGCATCGCGCCCTTCTGCTTGGTTCCCTCCTGACCCTCCTGGTGATCTGCCTTGATGCGACGAACAACCTTCGTCCTCTCGAATCCTTCTTTTACGACGAGCGCGTCAAGTTCTGTCAATTCTTCCGCAAACCGCCGACCGATCGCGTCGTTCACGTTGATATTGACGACACTGCGCTGGAGACGATCGGCCGCTGGCCGTGGCAGCGGAGCGTGCTGGCGGATGTTGTCGATGAACTTGGCCGCGCCGGTGTCAAAGCGATCGCATTTGACGTGATCCTTCCCGAAGCTGAAGAACCGACCGAATCGCACGGCGTCATCACCGACCATGATGCAATCCTGGCAACCTCCATCAGGCGCATGGGGCATGTTCTTCTCCCCGCTTCGCTGACGTTTGAAAAACCAGTGGAAAATGTCGCCGTCCAGGCGGCGCAGGTTGAATTGATCAACGACCTGGAGCTGTCTTTCGATGAACTCAACCGTCGATTGGCCGCCGTCGGCAAACCCACGCTCACTCAGGACGAGTATCTCCAAGCGCGGCGGAAATCGATGGCGGAGCGGGTTCGGCGTGAATTTCAAACGAGCCGCCTGCCTCCCGAGCAACTGGCCCGGAAGCTTCTCCCGCAGATTAGCCAGCTTGGCGAGAATGCGCCTGCTGTCCATATCCTGAAGCAGGAAGAAACCCGATATCTGGCCGAGAAATCGCTCGAATCGTTCACGCTGCCGATGACCGAAACCGTTTCCGCCATTCATGGATACAGCGCGATTGCGCCGCTGCCGATTTTCGCAGCAGCCGCCCGTTTTGGCGGACTTGTGGATCACAATCCTGAATCGGATGGCATCGTCCGAACGGTCCCGATCGTCGAAGAATTCCACGGCAGGCTTCTCCCGCAGATGGGCCTTGTGCTTGCATGTGCTGCGATGGATGTCGATCCGCAGAATCTTCGGATCAGCGATCACCAGATCATTATGCCCCTGGCGGATGGTTCATCTGTCAGCATTCCCGTTGGCCGCAAGCCCACCCATTTGGGCGAAGTTGGGATGCTCATGGACATCCCCTGGTTCGGCACCAGCGACTGGCGAACCATGTACGGCGGGCTTCTCCGCCAGCACATCAACATCGGCTCTTCATATGAACTCGCCGGCTGGCGGAAACGGCTTCGAGATAACAACACGGTCATCGACCGCTCGATCGAATATCTGCTGAGCCTCAAGGAGGATGTCGCGCCCCTCCAGCAATTTCAGTTGGCCGTGCAAAAATTATCCCCTGACGATTTCACTACCCGTGCGACATCAATTCAGCAGACGCTGGCCGATCAGACATTGAAGGATGTTGTCAATCAGTTGCACGCTGCGCCCGCCGACCAATTGCAGGAGCAGGACCGCACGATCCTCAAAGGGTGGGATACGCTGGGTGCCGCCGCCGAGCAGAATCGGCTGCTTCAGCAGCAGATTGTCGATCGCGAATCTCTTTACCGGCAGCAGCTTAAAGACCGCGTTGTCCTGATTGGCATCACCGCGACCTCCAGCACCGATTTGGTCAACACGCCGCTCAGCTCACAGGTTCCCGGCGTGATTACGCATGGGGTGATCGTCAACGCCATTCTTACCGGCGCGCTCTGGCAATCCGCCCCGCGCTATGTCACGGGGCTGTATACGCTCCTGGCCGGTTTGCTCGCCACGGCAGCGGTGGCGTTATTAAAGCATTGGCATGCGGCAATTGCGGTGCTGCTGCTGCTTGCAGGTTATTTGCTGCTCAACGGCATCATTCTCTTCGATCATGGCAACTATCTTGTCGGCATGGCCGGCCCGGTTACGGCGATGGGGCTGGTCTGGTCGGCGGTAAATTTGATGAGCAGGATCGCTGAGCGCACTGAGCGCGCCCGCATCACCCACCGCTTTCGTAATCGTACCGATCCGCTGCTGGTTGATTTCCTCTTCGAGCATCCGGAACAGATGCGCCTGGCCGGCCAAATCAAAGACCTTACGGTTGTATTCACCGATCTCGCTGGTTTTACCGCAACGTCCGAGCGCCTCCGCGAAAAAATTGTCGACCTGCTGAACGAATACTTCAAACGGATGGTCCCCCTGATCCGCAACCGCGGCGGATACGTGAATAAATTCCTCGGTGACGGAATCATGTTTTTTTTGGCGCTCCTGATGACAATCCCGATCACGCCAACGCCGCCGTCGAAACCGTTCTAGACATGATGCAGGCGACCAAAGCGTTCAGCGATGAAATGGTCGCGCAAGGTCTGCCAGCGGTTACCATGCGCGCCGGGATCAGCAGCGGTCCAATGGTGGTGGGTGATGCCGGTGCGGATACGGCCAGCGATTACACCGTTCTCGGTGACGCCGTGAACACCGGCGCACGCCTCGAACAGGCCAACAAACGTTTTGATACGCGCATCCTGATCAGCGGCGGGACATATCGCCATCTTAACAGTCGGTTCCTGCTGCGCCCTATCGGCGCATTGATGCTGGCCGGCAAATCTGAATTGGTTGAAGCGTATGAGGTGCTGGCGAGAATGAATGACGCAACTCCGGCCGATCACCGCCTCGCCTGTCTCAGCGCGGCGGTCGTCACCAGCGCTACCACCGGAGATGCGGACATTTGCATGACCGCCATCGACAAAATGACGCTCGAACTTGGCCCTTCAAAGTTCTCTGAAGCATATAAACTGCTCTGCAAACGCGCGGCGGATGAGCAGCAATCGCTACAAAAGCATATACTTGCCTAGTTTCGCAACTACAGCAAAAAGTCATTATCAGGTGCCGATCGAGGGCGATTTCGACTTCCGTTCGCGCCAATCCCGGCTCCTCTTCCAGCAGCCATCAGGGTTGCACATCGGTTCTTAACGGACCGCTAACGATACGTTGATTTTATTTCCATAAGAGTATTGCTTTCATGGACTTGTGACATTGTAGCTTGCCCCGGAAATTCTGTGCATTGGGCGAGTTTTGTTAGCGGGATATTTAGCCGTAACCGCCTTAAAAAAAACCATGATCTGCAAAATATTTCATGCTTGAAACCAGCCTATGTTGTGGTACTCTGCTGTGGAAGCGGGCTACCCAAGCGGCGTAGAGAGTGAGACATCCTGCTGTACATATCTGCCTGGTGTCTCTAAGTCGTTCAGGTCGTCCCCGGAGGGCACGGCTCGTTGCGAGGCCAATAGGTTTGGTCGGTGCAAAAATGGCGGTGCGTATTTTCCGGGCCAACAAGAGAGGGTGCAGAAATCATGTTCAGAGCAATTCTAGCCGTGTCGGCTCGCCGTAGAGCCGCAATTTTAAGTAGCGCAGTGTTGGGGGTTCTGCTGCCCGCCGCCGCCCAGGCCAATTCGCTGTCCATCGACTTGCACACGTTCAATCCTGCAACTGGCACGGGTCATAGCAACAACAACGTCTTCCTGGACAACTCGGGCACGCCAGTTCCAATTTATATTTACGGAACGGTTACGGGTACGAATCCGATTAACCCCGTCCCCGTTGCAGGATCTACCAGCGCCCCGGCGACCACCGGGAACTTTCAGGGGATTCAGTATACCTATTACAACATCTTCAACAGCGGCGCCAATGAGATCGTCGGTTCGGTCAACACCCCTGCCCTGAATACTACCCTTGGTTTCAATGGCAATGGTTCACAGCTTGGGTCGGTCCCCAGCTACAATCTTTCGGGTGGCTTGGCTCTTGGTTCCACTTCAAGCAATACAGGCGTTGCTAAAGCCCGCGCCGGCGGCGCGGTATTTGACGACTTCACAACCGGCGGCGTCACCGTTGGCAACGACGGCGCCAACATTAAGTACAGCAACGGCAATAAGACCGTTAGCTTCCTCCTCGAAACCCTCTTCTTCACACCGACGGCAGCAAGCTTTACTCCAGGCAAAACCACGACCTTCTCAGTGCAGTTGCCAACGAATCTTGGAATTCCAATCTCGGATGCCAACTGGTTCGAAGACACGACTGCCAAGCCTGCTCCAAATACGCAGCCGGGTGGCGGAAAAAATGCCGGGACAGGCACCTATGTGGCTGGCACAACCGTGACTTTCACGGATGCGCTGCAAGGCGATGCCGATCTTAGCGGATCGGTTAGCTCAAATGATCTGCTCATTGTTCTTCAGAACTTTGGTCCCACGGCCGGTGGTTGGAAGGCTGGGGACTTTGACAAGAGTGGCGCGGTCGATTCAAACGACTTACTAAAAGTTCTTCAGAACTTCGGTGGTTCACTTGGTTCAGTTTCAGGCATGGTTGCTGAAAATCAGGCCGTCTTGGCCGATCCAAGCGCTGTCGCGGTTCTAAATGAATTTGGTATCTCAACAGCCGTACCCGAGCCGACGTCGCTCGGATTAGTAGGGATCGCTGGCGCAGCTTTGTTGGCTCGCCGTCGCCGTCGTGCTTGAAGAGCATAACGGTGCTTGTGTAGCTGAATAAAATGCCGCTAACGCGGCGAGCAACTCGGAAAATGGAGAGGATCATCATGAATCGCAAGACGAAGAATATTGCTATGGCTGTGCTGGCTGGGGCTGGTTCGATATGGGCGACAAATGCCGCCCAAGCCGCCTTAGTCATCTCGACCAGTGGGCCAACGAGTGTTTCTACCCAGGATGGCACCTTTGATCGATACGTATTTAACATCACCGGCCTGACCGGTGGCGATGCGGTCGCTGGTCCCCAAAACCAAGACGCCGAAGTTCTTCTATTCGAAGGTACATGGAGCGCCACATCCGCTTCGTCAAAGATTCTCAATCCCGGTGTCGATGCCACTTCGGGCACTGGCAACTGGACCACTTACATCAATGCTGCCGCTGCGGCTGCCAACTTGAATAAAACCAGTTCTGACCCGTCCGGTAACTTCTCTTCATTCGTAAACCTGCCAAACTTGTTTTCAAGTCAATCTCATACAGGATCGGCGGGTGCCAGCGCAACTACTTCGAGCAGTACAGTAAATACAATTCATGGCACTGCGACCTCTTTCACCGGTCACTGGTTCATCAGCAGCCCCGGCACTACGGCGGGACCTGGTGGCGGCATCGAGCCAGGAAGCAACGGCGGTAAGCTTGCTACCATTTTCGTGACGACTGGCGCAAGCGGCTCCTTCTCTGGTGACTATGGCACGTACGCATCCGGTACTCAGCCCCTTAGCTTCACCTTCGGTCCCGCTGTGGCGACGAATAAAATCGTCTCATTAACAGCTGCTCCCGGTGGTGCCGTTTATGGCACCAAGCTTGGCCCGATCACTGTGGTTGGTTCGAATGGCTCCTATCAGCCAGCGTTTCAGCACAGCATTAACGCGGCGACGGACACCGTTGAAGTCAACGGATTTAATCCAGGTGCCACTGATCCGGAAATTTACGCGCTCAAGTTTTCGGGCAGCCCAAACATCGCTAATCTCATTACGGACATCAACGGTAACAATACAAATATCCATGCCCAGGTGCCTTCAAGTGCGATCGCATCGCTCTTCCCTGGTTACCAGATTGAACTGGATGCCACTGGCGGCCTGAGCGCCGATCAATTGTTGGCGTTTGACTTTAGTCAGGCTCCGGCGGCCGACCTAAACGGTGCGACCGTCACCGATCTGGCGGCCGTTCCGGAACCAGCCAGCGCAGCTTGCATTTTGGTTGGCTCCGTGGGCATGCTGCTTGGCCGTCGTCGTCGCAAGGCATAAGTTCGGCGACATTTAGGTTGATACGAACTAATTGACAAAAGCAGGGTCGGATCTGACCAACAGATCCGGCCCTGTCTCTTTTGAGTTGAAGGGGATTTTTTACTGCTTGCTTGCCTATGGTTACAGTGGCTCCAGTGCCAAACGATATTTAAAACTATCGATTCTCCCGGCTTGTAACTTTCCCTTATCACCTATGCTCATCCATAGGGTGGACGCCAATGCAGCAAATGACCATTGAGGAGGCGATGAAACTCGCCCTTCATTACCACCACGGAAATCACCTTGATGAGGCAGAGGCGATCTACCGTCAGGTTCTCCACTATCGACCGCGGAATGCAGAGGCAACGCTCTATCTTGGCGTTATCGCGGGTCAACGAGGCCAAAGCCAAGCCGCTGTGGATTTCATCCAGCGAGCAATTGAGTTAAAGCCAAATTGGGCTGAGGCATATAACAATCTAGGCCGGGCATTAGTCGAACTGGATCACCTTGAAGAAGCATTGGCGGCACATCAAAAGGCCTTAGTGCTGGAGCCCCTCTCGGCTCGCACTCATGACGCGGTTGGTTCGGTTCTGCTGAAGATGGGCGAAATGTCGCGGGCGGCTGAAAGCTTCCGCCAAGCAGTCGCTTTAGCACCTGATCTTGCATCTTCATGGACCGGTTTAGGCGCAACTCTTCGTGCCATCGGTCATTTTGATGAAGCATTGACCTGCATTCGGAAATCACTTGCCATCGACCCTAATCAACCAATAGCCTACACCCATCTTTCGGTCTCTGGTCACCAGGCCGCCGATACGGAAGAATTGCGGCGGCTGGCGGCGCTGCTCGACCAGCCGGGGATCTCAAGTGATGATCGCATTGCCGCGGGTTTTGCACTGGCTAAGCTGCTGGATGATGAAAACCAATTCGACGAAGCATTCAGCGCGTATGTGGATGCCAATGCAATCGTAAAGGCATCACGCGCGGCTAAATGCGATCAATTCGAGATCAATGAACTGCGAGGTTACGTTGATGAAGTAATGCGGACCTTCACTCCTCAGTTTTTCTCCGAACGACGCGAGTGGGGCATCTCGTCCGAGCGGCCGGTTTTCATCGTTGGCATGCCACGATCGGGAACAACCCTTGTCGAACAGATCGCCGCGAGCCATCCTGATGTGTACGGCGCAGGCGAGAGAAAAGACATCGAGCGAATTGCCAAGTCGCTCGGCGGAGATCATTCAGCCGTCGCCTATGGATGGACCGCCGAACAAATCCGAACTGCCGCAACCACTCAACTGGCGATGCTGCATGATCTCGATGGCAGCACTGCACGCATCATCGACAAAATGCCGGATAATGTCTTAAAGCTCGGTTTGATTGCACTTTTGTTTCCATCTGCCCGAGTCATCATTTGCCGGCGTGACGTGCGCGACAACTGTCTCTCTTGCTACTTTCAATGGTTCAACAAGAGTGGCAATTCATTTTCGTACGATCTTACCGATTGCGGACGCCGGTATAAGGAAATCGATCGGCTATCATCGCACTGGATGGCGTCGCTTCCGCTCAAAAAGCTCGAAGTGCAATACGAAGACCTCGTGGCTGATCTTGAAGGCCAAAGCCGCCGCCTGATCGACTTTCTTAGTCTGCCGTGGGACTCGAAATGTCTGGAATTTCATAAGACCGAGCGGACCGTTCTCACCTGCAGCACCTGGCAGGTTCGTCAACCCATTTATACGCGCTCCGTATGTCGGTGGCGTCATTATGAACGGCACCTTGGTCCTCTTTTCGACGCGCTTCAAGCGCCTGCAGGATCAGCCGTGTGATATGACTGTGATTGAAGAGATTGTATTTTAACTTCAGCTCAATCGATATCCGCCATGGCCAACCGCCTCTACCTCCTCAGCAGCCTCTGTTTTCTCACCGGGGCTCTGTTGGCTTTTCGTGAAATCCACTCCGCGATCAATGCCTTCTATGTCGCCGGCAGCGCGCTGTTCGTGGGGGCGGCGGGGATGGGTGTGTTGGGTGGCCGCAGGCGTTGAAAATCGGTCATTTCAGATTCATTGGCGCTGTTGTCGCAGCCGTTCCCAGATCATAAATATCGATCGAATAGCCGGCGTGTGCGATGGGAGTGCAGCGGTCCAGCCACGAATAGTCCGGTGGCCTGGTGATCGAGCCGTCGCGATTGATGTTAAATCCAAACAAGCCGTGCCGGACGTTTTTGCTGATTGCGAATAAACCGTGAGGGGGAGCAAGAAGGGCGTTGGAATCCAGCCCTACTTCGGTGGCCAATTGAAATGGCCGCTCGTTGAAAAACCGCATCGTATAAGAGCGATCGCGAGCGGCAGGGGAATGCAGATATTTTGCCAGCCGACTGACATCCTGGCCCCAGTCCAGATTGCTGTCGATTAGGAATCGCTCCCCGCCCCGCGGTCCGCCGGCGAGTGCATTGAAATAAGGCAGATAGTCCGGCTGATAGGGGGCGGTCTCGCTCAGCGCGATCAGCATCAGCGTCAGCAGCGCAATCGTCCCGCGTTTGCTTGTGGTCAATTGAAGACACGCGAATACATACATGCACGGAAGCACCGGCAGCATGTGACGAATGCCGA
The DNA here is from genome assembly GCA_963704405.1 of uncultured Phycisphaerales bacterium. GTDB lineage: Bacteria > Planctomycetota > Phycisphaerae > Tepidisphaerales > Tepidisphaeraceae > MFD01213-c1. The sequence continues at coordinate 3,928,621 of OY969903.1, read as the reverse complement.
TATTGATGTGGCCGCACATCGCCACAAGAAGGAATAGTGCTCCGGGAATGACAACCGCCAGGCCGCAACGGATTGTTTGTCGGTCCGCGCGGCAAATGAAGATTGCGCCCGACGCAATTGCCGCAAGAAGCGCCAGCGGCTCCTTCAAGGCGATTGCCTCCGGAAAGTAATACCACCAACCCATCTTCCCCAATTGGCCGTTGAGATAAGTCGGGTGGCCGTACTTGTTATGCCCATACAGGTAAAGCACACCCAGCGAAAAACTGGGCATGGGCACGCGCGCGTTTCGGATAAACGCCGGGATCTTTTCCCAATCCTGTTGCCCTGCAAAGACATTCTGATTTGCGATCCGCCCGACGGCGAACAGATACGTTGCCCACAACGCAACAAACGCCGCTATCGCAAACAGCAAAATCTGCCCCACGCGTGGGAATCGAAGCAGCTTCGTCCGAAATAGGGGAAGCGCATTAAAGAGCGCAACTCCCACCAGCGCCGGCACCACCACCACGCACGAAAATTTGCAGGAAATCGCCAGCCCCAGCGCCTGCGCCGGCAATGATCGCCGCGCCGCTGGTCGGCTTTCCCAGCCACCGCAGGCCGTGATACAGCGCCGCCACAAATCCCGCACAGCCGGCGACATCTGTCCCCACCCAAAACGCGTGGCCCAGAAGCGTTGGATCGAAGCTGAAAAAGACCGTCGCCAGCATGGCGGCCAAGCCGTTTGCCAGGAATCGCCCGAGCAGATAGACATAAAGCAGGCAAATGAATGGAAACAGCAGCATTGCCGATCGCGCGATCTTCAGAATTTTCCAGTACGGCAGATTGCTGTCGAACAAAACCCGCGCCCCGAATTGATACGTCGCCGCCTCTCCGCGCACCTGTCCCGGCGGCCCATTCAACGGCACGCGCAGCCCCGCCAGATAAAGCGGCAGCCCCGCCACCAGCCGAGGCAGCGGCCCATGCTGAACACCCAGTACATGACTGTGCGCCTCGTAGATCGCGACCGCCGACGCCAGATGGTAAGGCTCATCAATCGTGTGCGTATAAACCGGTATGGCGATGGCAGAACGCCACAGGAAAACAAAGGCCGCCAAGATGGCAATCAGGGGATATATTCGATGTTCGCACGGGAAAAGCCGGCGAGATGGCCGCACCAAATCCACGGCCAACGCGCTCATCACCATTTGCCCCATTTAATGTCCATTCATGTTGGGCTCTGTTCACAACCACCCCTCATAGCGGCGTCACGATACAACCGCCGCTATATTCTGACAAATGCAAAGTTCCAGCGGCAGCGATCCTGCATCCGTGAAAGACAAAGAAATCAGTTGGCGAACCCTCCCCCATTCGGTCACGGCCCACCATCGTGCCGTCCTCACCCAAAGGCTGGACGAATTCATCGCCGAGTGGATCACGCCGTACAACATCGGCGCCCGTTGCATCTATTGGCTTGCGTATGTGCTCAGCATCGCGCCATCGCTCCTTATCGCCGGCCGCCTGCATTTCACTTGCGCTGGCGCATGGCCATGCTGCGCGATCCTGCCGATGTTCACGGCTACTACAATTATCGCATTGCTTGCTGCGCTGACGGTAATGACGGCGATCTATGAATATCTTCCGTCTGAAATTAATTTCCTTTCGCTGCGCGGCGATGTAGCCATCACCGCGCTTTTGGCGATGGTGCTGATCGCATTGGGGCTAATTACACATCACGCGTATGAGTGCGCGAATATACCGACATGGGCCGCCGGCATTGCCGGATTCATCGGCTGCATCTGGCTCGTCTTCCTTCTGATCAACCCGATCATTTATCCATTTCTCCTGGAGCATTGGTTGAACCGGCTTCTCATTGCTCATCCGGTGGCTGCCATCGTTTATGCGATCAAGGAGGTCGTGCGTGTATCCCGTGAAGCTGCTGAAACGGGCATCCCTGAAGATCTCAATGCACGGGCTGAAACCGTGCTGGACCTGGAAATCGCCGCCACTGCGATGCGGCGGGGCATCACGGCAGCATTCAAACTTCGCGGTTCACCGACATACACCTGGCTCACATCTGAATCCACCGACATGGCCGCCGCCATCCGCGATTTCCAGCAGCCGATGATTTTTCCTGACCTGACGGAATTTACCAAGGTGGAAACCTCTGCCGCTAAAGCGCTCAAGGCGGCGGTGGAAGAGGATTGGTCGAATTTCCCGCGCATTCAAAAGCCGCAGCCCGAAGAATCCGCCGCCCCTGACTGGTCCGATCGCCTGCGGCTGCTGACAATTGCCTTGCTCCCCGGCGCTGGTGTGCTGGTCGCCGTTTGGCTGCAGCGGCACTATGGCGCTTCGTATCTCAGCCCTTCTGTTCTGTTCTGGTCGGCAATCCTCTCCCTCTCATGGTGTGTCTTCAATTTGCTCCGCACATTGACGCCGGATCTGGATACAAGAATTTCAGCATTCACGACGGCGATTGGCGCATTGTCGCCGTTGGCTAAGCAGGGAAAGAAAGAGTGACCTGGTTTAAGAATACAGGGATAAAAAAAGGAACCGGCGGTAATCGCCGGTTCCTTTGAGCTTTTCGAAAGAGCAGTCCGCCAGGACCTGAACAGTCAGGCGGCTGGCAATTTACACGCGGTTCTTCAACCGCAGTGTATTCTCAACCGCCGGGCGGCCCATCGGGTAATACTGGAAACCCGTTTCCCGCATCACATCGCGATGCAGGCAGTTGCGGCCGTCGAAGATCAGCGGCTGATTCATCGTCGCCGCAATCTTGCGGAAGGGGAGCGTTGTGTACTGCGGCCAATCCGTCAGCAGGGCAACCGCGTCCGCCCCGGCGGCAGCCGTCACCGGATCGTGGCACCATTCCACTTCATCCTTGAAGATCTGCTTCATATTTTCCATGCCCTTATAGTCGTGGGCTTTTACAGTCGCGCCTTTGTCCAGCAGAAGGCGGATCACATCGATGGCCGCTGACTCGCGGATATCATCCGTATCCGCCTTAAACGCCAGGCCCCACACCGCAATCTTCGCGCCTTCAATCGGGCGGCCGAGCTTTGCGATGATCTTGTCGGCAAAACGCTTTTTCTGGTTCTTGTTCACCTGCTGAATCGCGGCGACAAACAGGTTGTCATAACCAACCGCCTTGGAGATATGCTCCATCGCGGCGACGTCCTTGGGGAAGCAGGAGCCGCCGTACCCGCAACCAGCACGAAGGAACGCCGGCCCAATACGGCTGTCGCTGCCGATGCCCTTGCGGATGTCTTCGACGTCCGCGCCATAGCTTTCACACAGGATCGTCATCTCATTCATGAATGAGATGCGGGCGGCCAGCATGCTGTTGGCGGCATACTTGGTCAGCTCGGCGCTTTCCCAGTTCATGGTCAGGAAGTTTTCTTCGCGCTTCACAAGCGGATCATAGAGGCGGCGCATCATGCGGAAGGCTTCGGGGCTTTCACCGCCGATGACGATGCGGTCGGGGTTCATGCAGTCCTGAACCGCCGTGCCTTCTTTCAAAAATTCGGGATTGGAGATGACCTGAACGTAAGCCTTGGTTTGTTGCTTCAGGAAATTATAAAGCTTGCGGTTGGTGCCGGCGGGGACGGTCGACTTCACGACGATCGTCACCATGTAATCGTTGTTCTGCTCGGCCAGCGCATCGCAGACTTCCTTGCCGGCCCCTTCGAGATAGCTCATGTCGACCGTGCCGTCCGGCTTCGGCGGGGTGCCCACGCAAAGGAACACCACTTCCGCATCCTTCACAGCCGCTTTCACGTCATCGGTGAATTGAAGCTGGCCTGAAGCGTAGTTTTCCTGCATCAGTTCCTGCAAACCGGGCTCAAAGATCGGGCAATGGCCATCAAGGAGGGTCTTGAGTTTCTTCGTGTCCTTTTCCACGCCGCGAACTGTATGACCAATACTGGCCAGGCAAGTCCCGGTAACAAGGCCCACATACCCGCATCCGATAATGGTCACATCCATGAATACACCTTAGTTAGAACGATTGGCGGCGGTTAACCCGCAGCAGCCTCTGGTAAGAAGCCCGACAGTCCCACAGGGGGAATATAGCCTAAATTTCGGCACTTTGCCGGGCGCAAAACCAAAAACCCGAGAAGCCACCAACTGGCATGTCGCAGGACGGCAATGCGCACTCGCTTACATGAGATCGGACAAAAACTTAGGAGGCTTGATTGCGAACCGGTTGGAGCGACCCCGTCAATAATTCCACTATGAAAAACATTATCGAACCTGCGAAATCAGGTCGTGCGGATTTCTAAAACCTGGCTCGGTTCCACTTCTGAAGCGGGCGGAACGGTAGTGTCCGGCCCGATGGCCCGGCGCGTCACAATCTGCGCCTTCTCATGGACCATCCCCATTTTATATGCAGCGACGATGATGGAACCAAACACGACCAGGTAGACAGCAACCGCATATCGCGTTCGCAAGAATACGATCGCCGCCCCCAGAAATGTAAAGGCGAGCGCAAGCCCGTAGCTGATGACAACCGTCTTTTTTACCGTGAACCCGCGCACAACGAGCTGGTGATGAAAGTGATGCCGGTCCGCGCTGAAGATCGGCCGCCCATTCACATAGCGGCGTGCAAACGCCAGCGTCGTATCGAGCACCGGCAAAGCGAACATCACCATCGCCGCGAGGAACCATTTCGGTTTCTCTTCAGCCATCATCGCGATCAGCGTTGCGCACGAGAATCCGATGAACATGCTCCCTGTGTCGCCCATGAAGATCGAGGCAGGATTAAAATTGAACGGCAAAAAGCCCAGCACCGCGCCCAGCAGCGCAAGCCCCAAAACAACCCGCATGCCGTCGGCGTTGATGTGATCACCCTTTCCCCACATCGCCATATTCACAGCCAGGAAAACAAACCCGGCGGCCATGACCGCCGTCACTCCGCCGCACAGCCCGTCGAGCCCATCCATCAGGTTGGTCGCGTTGCAGCAACCGACAACCAGGCCGACGGTGAGAAACCCGCTGGTGATGTGAATGAAGTTCAGATACCAGTCGGGGTGAAAGCCATAATAATGTTCCAGACGATTGTGGATGGGGGCCAGAATCTGCTCGATCGATCGCGTGCCGATATGCCCATGCAGCAACACCAAAGCGGCCAGAATCTGCACCGCAATTTTGATCCAGGGTTTGAGCTTATAAAGATCATCCCACAACCCCAGCACAATGATCATCGCCGCCGCCACAACGATCGGCACCGGCACATGCAGATGCAACATCCCGGAATCCGGGCGGTGAACATTCAGAAACTGGCTGATCGCCAGGCCGGCAAGCCATCCAAGAAACACCGCAACACCGCCAAGATATGCCACCGGTGTGCTGTGGAGTTTTCGGATCAGGTCAGGCTGATCGATAATGCCGTAATACAACGCAACCTGCCGCATAATCGGCGTAAAGAAGTAAGCGACGATGTACGCAGCAAAGAAAACGTAGATATACGGCGAGAGAATATCGTCGGCGGTGAAGAACGGAGTTGTCCGCTCAACCGTAGCGGATGTCGTCGGAATCATGGATGCAGCTTGTGCGAGCAAAAGCAGACTCACCGATTCATCTCCACAGGTAGCAAAACATCACATTAGAGCAGCCGTCGCCTTGAAGGGGCACATGTTCCGTTCGATCGATGATACGGATCGTTCAGATGTCCTGTTCACTTGCGGCCTTGCGGCCACGGCGCGTTCACTTCGTGAACCGATACATTCCGCATCCGTATTCCAGCGTTGTGTACTGATCCGGGTCTGTGTTCTCTATAAATCGGTCATCGTCCGTCACGACCGAGAACTCAAGCAGCCGCAACCCACCAACCACCTGCGGCGGATGCCGCGGATCCCAGATGCGCTGCGAATTGAAGCACGTTCGCTCCCTGCCAATGGGCATGCTGTACAAAAGCTGACCGCCGGGCGCCAGGATGCGGGCGAGTTCCCGGAGCGTCTTGGCAGTCCCGTCCGGGTCGATCGGATCGCCATACCGTCCTAGTCCGATATGTTCCGCCACGTGCAGGCAGGAAACCGATAAAATGCTCCCATCGGCCACCGGCAGATCAAGAACGCTTCCCTGACGGAATTCAAAATCCGGCAGCTTGAAGTTGGGCGGCCGAATATCCCAGCAGATGATTTTACAGATCGCCGTTGCCTGTCCCACAAAACCGTCAAAGCGTGAACCGATGTCATGATGTTCCACCGGCGAAAAAGCTTTAAGCCGGCGGAGCCCCCAGACGTCCTGATAAAAATAATGTCCACCGCCGGATTGGGTGGAGGGGTCCTGATCGAAAAGTGTCGGCGCGATCTCCTCATACCGGGCATCCCCGCCGGCGGCGTTAAAAGTTCGCCAATCCCGATAAAATCGTGAATAAAGCCCCGGCAGCCGAAGGCGCTTCCGCAGGCCAATCCGCCGAACCGGTTGAATGACTCGCCATGTGCCGCGAAGCCACGGAGGCATCAGAATATCTCCGGCGTCTGGCTCTTAGTCATACGGGCGCCTCGCCTATATCCAGCACCGTTGGACGCGGGCAAGCCGCCACCGCTGATGGAAGCTGAATCGTAACCGAATAGAAGCGGGGTGATCGAAACGCTCATCGCTGGTCCTCTATGACAGACTGGATGATTTGATCGAGGGAGTATTCAGGTTGGAATTGGATTGCCGCACGAATCCGGTCCAGGTTCGGCACACGCCGCGAGAGATCGTCAAACGCCTGCCCATAAGCGCGCTCGTATGAAATAAACTCAATCACGCTCTGGCTCTTGCACATGTCAATCACCCGGCGGCCAAGGTCGGCGATCGAGATTTCGATATTGCTGCCCAGATTAAAAACCTGTCCCGCATTCTGCGTGGAATCCGTCAGCTTAACCAGCGCATTCACTACATCGCGCACATGGCAAAAGCATCGCGTCTGCTTTCCGTCGCCGTATACCTGCAGCGGTTTATTGGCCAGCGCCGCCGAGACGAATCGCGGAAGCACCATTCCATACATCCCGACCTGCCGCGGGCCAACGGTGTTGAACAGCCGCACGATCGTGACCGGCACGCCAAACTGTTTCTGATATGCCAGTCCGAGAAATTCATCGATCCCCTTGGCGTACGCATAACACCAGCGGCTGTGTCGCGTCGGCCCCATGACAACATCATCATCCTCGCTGAACGGAACGCGAGCGCCCTTGCCATACACTTCCGATGAACTGGTGATCAGCACAGGCCGCCCGAATTTGCTGGCGGCTTCAAGCACGACTTCCGTTCCGTGAATCGTCGTGTTGATGGTCCGCACCGGCTGGTCAACGATCAGTTGAACCCCGACGGCAGATGCCAGATGAAACACCGCATCGCACTGCGACATCAGCATTGCCACGGTCGAAGCATTCTCAACAGAATCGCGCACGAAGCGGAAATGCCTGCAATCGCGAAGGCCTGCGATGTTCTCCATGCGGCCGGTGGACAGGTCATCCAGCACGCTGACTGCATGACCAGCATCCAGCAGAACCTCAGCCAGATGAGAGCCAATGAACCCGGCGCCGCCGGTGACGAGGAACTGCTTGGGCATAAGGCGATGAGGTTACGGCAGGCAACAGAACGCGTCCAGCGGCGGGGGTACAGCCTGTGCCCGCCCGTGGCAAAAGCCCCGCGGGCGTCGCTTGCACCGCGCAGGACTTTTGCCACGGGCCGCCGGCGCCCAGCGAAGCCAAAACAGTCAACGCCCGGCGGGGTGTTACGCAAGTTCACCGGGCAGCAGGTAATTAAAACGGATCGGCATGTGTAGAAAGATTCTCAAACCGAGTCGTCTTATTCATGAACGTCAACTTCACCGTCCCCGTCGGCCCATTTCTCTGCTTCGCGATGATCACTTCCGCAATATTATCCGGCTGAAAATCCGGCTCGCTCATGCGGTAATAATCTTCGCGATGCAGCAGCGCAATCACGTCGGCGTCCTGCTCGATGGAGCCGGATTCACGCAGGTCGCTCATGCGCGGCCGATGCCCGTCGCGCCCTTCGCTGGCGCGATTAAGCTGCGACAGCGCAATGACCGGCACATTCAATTCGCGGGCGACGGCCTTGATGCCGCGGCTGATTTCACTGATCTGCTGCTGGCGGCTTTCGACGCCGGGGTTATCCATCAGCTGCATGTAGTCGATCATGATCAGCTTGATGTCATGCTGAAGTTTGAGTCGCCGGGCTTTGGCGCGCAGTTCCAGCGGGGTGAGACCGGGAGAATCGTCCACCCAGATCGGGGCCTTGGCGAGTTCGCCCACCACGTTCGCCAGATGCGCATATTCATGCGCCTGCAGCATCCCTTTACGCAGCTTATGCGCATCAATCTGCCCGCGGCTGCACAGCATGCGCTGCGCCAACTGCTGCTTGCTCATTTCCAACGAGAAGACCGCGCACGGAAGCATGCTGTCGGCGGAGACGTGCTCGATGATGTTCATGGCGAACGCCGTTTTGCCCATGGATGGACGGGCGGCGACGATCACCATTTCGCCGTTCTGCAGGCCGTTCATCATGTCATCGAGTTCGAAGAATCCGGTTTCGACGCCGCGCTGACCGCGGTTTTCGATCATCTCGAAAACTTCGTGCAGCACCGTTTCCATCGCGACGACGGAGTTGCCGACTTTTTTGCTGGCGATTTCGAAGATGCGTTTTTCCGCTTTATCGAGGACGAGGTCGGCTTGTTCATGCGGGGCGTAGGCATCGCGGAGGATATCGTTGCTGGCGGCGATGAGCTGGCGGAGCAGGGCTTTTTCGCGGACGATTTTTGCGTAGTGCTCGCCATGAGCGGCGGAGGGAACCGTGTTGAGAATCTGGCCAAGATATGCCTGTCCGCCGACTTCTTCCAGAAGCTGGCGCTTGCCGAGTTCATCGCGCAGGATGACGGCGTCAATCGGGCGGTTCTGCTCATACAGCTTCACCAGCACGTCATAAATAATCTGGTGGTCCGCCTGGAAGAACGATTCGCGGTCGATGATCTGGACGGCTTGGCCGATGATGTCTTTTTCCAACATCATGGATGCCAGCAGGCACATCTCGGCTTCGATGGCGTGAGGAGGCAGCCGCTCGAACTGGCGGGCGACCGATGAATCCATGAGCTGGTCCATGACGACAGATCCTTCCTTGGCTATCGCAGAGCAACTCTCTGCCACCCGAACTTAAAGCTAACACGAAATGATCGGCTCGCAAGGGAAATTTGCTGTAGTCTCGCGTTCTGCACGTAGTCTGGTCCCTTCCTTGGATTACCGGGAAGAGAGGTTACAAGGGCGGTGTTGCGCCGCATCGTGCATGTCCTGGCTTCCTGCATATCTGTATAAACGAAGAACCCGTCGGTGCCGGTTAAAAGTGTCGGCGCGGACGGGTTCTCCACGGCTTGTTCACAAGCGCTGTTGAAAGCGCATTGTGGCAGCTTCAATTACAGCCTTACGAGCGCTCGAAATTGCTCGCTGGGGCCGGTTGCTCGGCGGCAGCTTTGCGGGCGGCGTCTATCGCAGCCTTGCTTTCCGGATCGGGGGCGACCCAGACCTTCACATCCGTCGTCAGATCCTCAGCAAACGCAATCCGCACCTGATAGGTGTCAATGCGGTCGAGCTTGCCGGGCAGATTGACGTCGGCGGCTTCAATGTTGAAGCCCTGCGCCTGCAAGCCTTTGGCGATGTCGGTCGCGCTGACAGATCCGAACAGGTGGCCTTGTTCATTGGCGCGGCGTTCCAGCGTGACTTCCACGCCGGCAAGCTGCTTAATCAGCGCAGCCTGCTGGTCGCGGCGTTCGCGTTCCTGGCGCTCGATTTCCTTCTTCCGCTCCTCCACCTTCTTCACATTGTTCGGCGTCGGATGGACAGCCAGGTCCTTGGGAAGAAGAAAGTTGCGGGCATATCCCGGCGAGACTTCGACCAAGTCGCCGACCCGGCCAACGTTCTTGACGGATTCTTTCAGGAGTAGTTTTACGGTTGCCATGGTTTCCTTTGTCCATTGTCCGTCGCCAGTTGCCAATTCGTCCGTTGCTGAACACCTGTCTGAGCAACGGACTACGGACAACGGACAACTGACGAATTTATTAAAATGGAATATCGTCTTCCTTAAACTGCTGCTCATCACCAAACGGCTGTTCCGGCGGTGGCTGCTGGCTCGGGGCCGGCCGCTGCGGGGCCGGGCGTGATTGCTGCTGCGGGCGGTTCTGCGGAGCCGGCCGCGCGGGCCGCTGCTCATATTCATCGCCACTGCCTGCATCGTGGCCTCCGGCATTGCCACCACCACTGCCGCCGCCTCCACCACCATCGCGTCCACCGACGAACTGGAAGTTTTCGACGACGACGGTGAGCTTGCTGCGCTTTCCACCGCCTTGTTTGTCTTCCCACTGGTCGTACTTCAGGCGGCCTTCAATGAAGATCGGCTTGCCTTTGGTGAAGTACTGGTTGATGACTTCGCCGGTTTTGCCGAAGGCGGTGACGTCAACAAACGTGACCTCTTCGCGGTCCTCGCCGGCGGCGGTGCGGAACTTGCGGTTGCACGCAACGCCGAACTCCGCCACCGCCATCTGGCTGGGCAGATACTTAAGCTGCGGATCCCTTGTGAGGTTTCCCATCAGCAGGACTTTATTGAAGCTGGCCATCGGATTCCTTTGGAAGACGCCGGATTGGTGATTAGCGATAGCTTACTCACCTCGGTCCGATCAGTCTTTACCCATGCCGACATCCGCGGTTTCATCGCGGCGTCCGCGGGAAGGGCGATCGCCGCGATCTTCACGCGGCGGACGGTCGTAACCACCGCGGCCACCACCGCCTCCGCCCATTTCCGGCCGGTCCCAGGGATTGCGTTCCGGCGGGGGGGCGATCGGCTGCGGTTCAACCGCGTTCATTTCCTGTTCGTTCAGGTGATCGGCGCGGGTGACCAGCACGCGAAGCACTTCTTCGCTCAGCTTCACTTCACGTTCCAGGGCGGTGACGTTTGCGCCGCTCGCCTTGAAGAACGCGATGACATACGTGCCGCGCTTCTGCTTGCCGATCTCGTAGGCGAGCTTGCGCTCGTCCCACTTCTTGATCACCTGGATCTGACCGGCATGCTTTTCGATCATGCCGCGGACCAGGGTGATCGCCTTTTCCGCATCGGCCCCACCGGGACCGAGAAGGAACATCGCCTCGTACTGATTCACTTTATCTGCCATAGCAAACTCCCTAGCTTGGTTTTGGCCGGCTTGGTGTCCGACCGCTAGTTATTAATTCACGTTGCTTCCGCATTAAACTGCGTCATTGCAAGCTCAATGCCTTTGTCGATCCAGGTCACGATCGCGCTGGCCGCTCGCGTGATCGCCGGGTCGAGCAGTTTCCGCTGCTCGGCCGAAAATTTTCCCAGCACATAATCCTTGCCGGGAATCCGTGGCGGTGAAGGATCGATACCGATCCTCAGCCGCGGGTACTGATCCGTTCCGAGCACGCGCTCGATGTCGCGAAGGCCGTTATGACCGCCGCTGCTTCCGCCGGGCCGCAGGCGGATTTTTCCGCACGGCAGGGCAAGGTCATCCAGCACGACCATGATGTCCGCCGGCGAAAGCTGGTAGAAAGCCATCGCCGCGGCAACCGCCTTGCCGCTGAGGTTCATGAACGTCGTCGGCTTCAGCAGCAAAAGTTTTTCGTTCTCACCGGCGAGCGTCAGCAGTTGCCCGTCGAGGGCGAGCCCGTCAAACTTCATGCGGCTCAGCGAATCAAACTGCTCCGGCCGCGCGATCCAGCCCAGCTTCGCCGCCAGCATGTCAATCACTTCGAACCCAACATTGTGCCGGGTCCCGTCGTACTGCAAACCAGGATTGCCAAGGCCAGCAACGAGCTTCATTATCAGAGTCCGTTGTCCGTTGTCCGTTGTCCGTTGCTGGATGCCGTCTTAGCAACGGACAACGGACCACTGACAACGGACATCTCTTATTTCTTCTCAGCCTCGGCAGCCGCCGCGGTCTCATCTTCCTTCTTCTTGCCGATGATTTCCGGCTCGGCCGACGTTGCTTCAGCGGCCTCTGTCGAAGCCTCCTCAACGATTTCCTTCACTGTCGCCACGATCAGGTCTTCATCCTGCATCGCCTTGGCGCCGGCCGGCAGCTTCAAATCCTTGACATGCAGGACCGAATCCAGCGCCATATCCGACACGTTGTGGCGGATGACGTCGGGGATGTCGGTGACGACGCATTCGATTTCCAGTTCCGACAGAATCTGCTGCAGGACGCCGCCGTCGGCATGCCCTTGGGTTCGCCTTTCAGCTCGATCGGGATTGTCACCTCGACGCGCTCGTTCAGATCCACGCGGGCAAAGTCCACGTGCAGCACGTCGATCCCCAGGTGATCGTATTGAACATCCTTCACCAGGACGTTCTCGCTCTGCCCGCCAACGCTGACGGCGAACAGATGCGCCCGCGTTCCAGGTGATTCACCACTTCCTTTTTTGGAAGCGTGATCGGAACCACGGCCTGCTTGTGGCCATAAATGACGCCCGGCAGCTTTCCGCTGTCCCGAAGCCGCTTGTTTGCCCGAGACCCAAGTTCACTCCGAGCTTCGGCCGTTACGTTTGCGCTTTGCGATGCCATATTTCACTCCAGTTTCTTCAATGTTCGTGGTGCGTTGTCCGTCGCTGCGGTTGGCCGTCTTGGCAACGGGCAACTGACTACGGATCAACCAACATTCCTATTCTTTTTTTCCATCATCTTTAAACAGTTCGCTCACCGACGCGTTGTGGTGAATGCGATGAATCGCCTCACCCAGCAGCTCGGCGGTGTTGAGCAGGATCAATCGGTCCTTGATCGCGTCGGCCCGGTCGCCCAGCGGAATCGTGTCTGTCACCGCGATCTTGGTGAACCGGCACTGCGCCAGCCGCTCCATCGCCGGTGGCGCGAAAACCGCATGGGTGGCGGACAGGTAAATATCCAGCGCGCCGTTATCGCGCAGGATCCTGACCGCTTCGGTCATGGTGCCGGCGGTGGTGATCATGTCGTCCACCATCAGCACGTTTTTGCCTTCAACGTCGCCGATGATGTTCTTGGCGACTGTGTCTTTTCCGCTCTTGCGGCGCTTGTCGATGATGCAGATCTCACCGCCGAGCGTGTTGGCGTATTTCTGGGCCCGCTTCACATTGCCGACATCCGGTGAAACGAACACGCGGTTGCTCAGCTTCAGGCTCTTGATCCACTTGCCGATCACCGGCGTCGCCGTCAGGTGATCCACCGGAATATCAAAAAATCCCTGCACCTGGGCGGCGTGCAGATCAACCGACACCACCCGATCAGCGCCCGCGCGCTCCAATAGATTTGCCACCAGCTTTGCAGTGATCGGTGTGCGGCCTTCGTCTTTGCGGTCCTGCCGGGCGTAACCAAAATATGGAATCACCGCCGTCACGCGCCCGGCGCTGGCCCGCTTCAGCGTGTCGATCCAGATGAACAGCTCCATCAGATGAGCATTCACCGGATGGCTGGTCGATTGCACGATAAAGCAATCGCGCCCGCGAACATCTTCCTCAACCTTGACGATCAACTCTCCATCCGGAAACAACTCCGTCCGCCCGCGCCCAGCGGCAGCTCCAAATAATCGCAAATCTTCTGCGCGAGCTGCGGATTAGCGCGGCCAGTGAACAGCTTGATCTTGTCTGCGTCAGCTTGCATCTTTAATTCGTCCGTTGTCAGTTGCCTGTTTGCCGCTGCCCGTTTAAACAACGGCCGGCGGCCACGGACAACAGACCTCTTTACTCCTGCGGCAACGTCGCATTCTCGGGATTCAAATTCCCGGCGACCGTCGTTCCTTCCGGCACAAGGCTCTGCCGCGGAATCGTCGCGAATGGCCCGATCACGCATTCAGGGCCGATATTCGAATCGCGCCCGATAAAGCTGAACGGATGCACCACCGAATCCGGCCCGATCGACGCGCCGTCTTCAAGATAAGTGTTCACGCTGCTGATAATCGTGACGCCTTCGCTTCGCAGCTTTTTCTGAATGCGGTCCTGCATGATCGCATCCACCTCGGCCAGTTGAATGCGGTCATTCACCGCCATCGAGTCTTCCTGGGTGACCGCCTGCACCGCCAGGACTTTTTTCCCGGCCTTTCGCAGAATCGCGTAAATGTCGGTCAGGTAATATTCGCGCTTCTTATTGTTGTTCGTCAGCTTTGACAGCGCCGGCAAAAGCTCTTCCGACCGCACGCAGTAATAGCTGGGAAAAACTTCTCGAATTTCCCGCTGTTCTGCCGAAGCATCGGATTGCTCGATGATCTCAACAAAGTCGCCGTTATCATCCCGAATGATGCGGCCATAACCCGTCGGATCATCCAGCACCGCCGTTGCCATGCTCGCCGCGGCTTTCTCATCGCGATGTGCCCGCAGCAACGTCTGCAGCACCTGCCCGCGAATCAGCGGCCCGTCACCCGTCAGAATAAAAACATCGCCGGGATGCTTCTTCAGTTCCGACTCGCACATCCGGGCGGCGTGACCCGTTCCCAGTTGCTCCGTCTGCTCAATCCAGTGAATCCGCTCATCCGAACCAAACTGTGCAACGATCTCGTCCTTCCCATGACCCACAACCACCAGCACGCGGCTGCATCCCGCCTCGTAACAGGCCCGCAAAACGTATTCGAGCATCGGCCGCCCGCACACCTCATGCAACGGCTTAGGCCGCCGCGATTTCATTCGCGTCGATTTCCCGGCAGCCAGGATGATCGCGGTTGTAGACATTTTCAAAATGCCCGTTGCTAAAGACAAACATTCAACAACGGACCACGGACAAGCACGAGCAAGTAATGATTGCGAACAAAACGAAAGAACTACCCGGCCTGGATTCGAACCAGGACAAAGAGAATCAAAATCTCTTGTGCTACCGTTACACTACCGGGTAATTGACGGTTAAGTGACGGATCACGGAGTCAGCCTTTTTCCGGCAAGGCTGCGGCAGTCAAATGAAAAGGCGAAGGGAAGAAACCAAAGGCGATGAACACGCCGACAGGAATGCTACCGTTCGCGGTACGTGAATCACGGATCGTTCCGCCGATTCATCCCGGAGGCCCGAGTCGGTTCAAACCGCGAGTCCGACCCGGCTTATCTACCCATCCGGCCACGCGCCGGACCTCTCGACAAACGCCCGTCAATGCGGGATCAGGCCAATATCCTACGAGTCAGCCAAACCGTGTCAAGTTGGTCGTTTTCTGCGTCATCCCCAGTCTCGTTTTTGGATTGAATGGCGCGCAAAATAGTCCGAGCCTGTTCGTAACGGGCAGAAACTGTCCGGGAAAGCGGGATGAGTCAGGATCGGGTGGGCATTCAGATCAGTTGGAGCTTAAACGAGATTCAGGAACTCGCGGATGTGCTGGTCCCAGATTTTTTGGGCCTGGGGGTCGGCCAGCGGAAGCCGAAGTTCATTGATGACTTTGGTTCCCAGCGCGATGGCTTCTCGCCAGCAGTCATTGCAGGTGTTTTCGAAGATGGCCTGGCCGAACTCGTTGCGAAAGGGTGGATTGGGAAGTTTTTTGCCGACCTTGCCGCAGCGTTTGCAGAGAACCTGCCCTTCGCCGGTCTGTTGCTGGGCGGCTTGCCTGGTGGCGAATTCTGGGACAGGGGCGCCGGCGTCTTTGAGGAACTGGACCATTTCGTTGCGCGGGAGGACTTCGCCGCGCGAGTCGGCGATTTTGACGCCGTCGGTCCAGACTTTAACCGCTTCATCACGCTGATTCTGCTTGAGCAGCGCAGAACCGATGAGCTGGTAGGCTTTGCTGATGTTGGGGTTGATCTCGATCACACGCCCAAGCGACTGGACGGCGGCAGCGTACTGGCCGGCGTTGAAATATTCCCTTCCCAAGGAAAAGTGACCGATCTCATTGGTTGGATCGGCTTCAGCCATCTTCTGGAATTGCTGGATGCGCTCACTGTTGTCGGCCATGATGGCTCCTTCTGGTGAAAGTCGGGGGATTATAGCAGGGGTTAAATGGCTGTGGAACACAGGGCACGAGGCCGTCTCGAACACCGGTGGAATTTAGCCACGGTGTTACGGCGCTAGAGGTGAAACGGACGTGTGATCCATGGGGAATCTCGGAGACGTAACTGTGGTTTACTGCTTGCTGGACGAATGGATTGGCTTCGCCAGTTCGGCCACCCTGGCGAGAAATGTAATTGTATCGGTGCGTTCGTCGAAGAGATAGACGTCCCGATTGGGCTGGCGGGCGGCGTAGTATTGAAATAGCCGGGCGTTTTCACCGCCGCGGTCGTGGGCGCGGATGATGGGGGCGTCGTCGGGCCAGGCAACATCGGCGTTGTATACGGGCTCTTCGTGGACGTTGCGGCTGGGATCGTAACGGAATAGGACGATGGCGGGGCGGTCTGGTAATTCCGCGAGCTTTGTGTTGACGGTGCGGATGAGGGGCGCGTTGATCATTTGGTCGCTTATCGTGGCGTCGAATTGCGGCAGGGCACAGATGGCGAGGCCGGCGATGAAGAGGGTCAGGAGCAATGAAATCTGTTTCTGGTGAATAGATTGCCTTGCGATTTTTGGAAGGGATTGGGCGGCGATCGTGATGGCGATGATGATCGCCGGCGCGGTGACCACGACGTAATGCGGCAGGAAGAAAACGTAAAACGCGTACAGGCCGACGAAAAGCGGCAAGGTCGCCAGGGGAACCCAGCGTTTGTGGGATAGGCCAACAAGTGAAAGAGGAAGAAGCATCGCCAGAAGCGGGAACGGCGCTGTGGCAGCGAAACTGAGCGTGAGCGGAAGGCGGTATCGCCAGGTTTCGCCGGCGATGTTTTGTATCTGGTGCGCCTGGATGAGAGGTCGATATTCACGATAGAGTGCTTGTTTTTGCGGGAGGTCGGATGCGGGGCGGGTGGCGGGATCGTCCGGATGGAAACCGAAGGACATATTGGGATGATCGCGGTCGGTATAGAACCGGAAGGGGGTTTCGAAAATGTGGCCGGTAATGCCGATGTTTGCGATGAATTGGATGATCAGGAGCGGGGCGAGGCCGGCGGCGATGAGCGGCACAGTGCGGAGCCAACCGCCGCGCCGGCGGAGATCGAGGAAGATGGCGAGGGTGATCGGGATGGCGAAGCATAGAGCATCAACGGGCCTGGTGATGGCGGCCAGGCCCAGGAAGATGCCTATGGCGATTGATCGTGCGGGTGTCGAGCGTTGTCTCCATTTGAGCCAGAAGCAGGTTGCGAGCAGGCCATAAAAGAGCAACGGGGTTTGCGCCATTGTCATGATGGACAAGTAGCGAAACAACTGGCACGACAGGAGCAGAAGAACGGCGAGCCAGCCGGCGACGCCGTCAACTAATTCGGTGGTGATGCGATAAAGCAGGCCGCTGACGATGGCGGCGATTGCGATGGATGTAATCCACGGCGGCAGGTGGCACCAGATTCCGGGGACATATAAGAGGGCCGCGCCTGGGAAATAGGCCGACGCATAAACGGGCTGGACGATGAGTTGGAAGGAGTCGAAGAAAGGGGCAAGGGGATGAGGAGGCATCCAGAGATGGCCGCTTGCGAGTTGGCGGGCCTGGATCAGGTAGCTGAATTCGTCGTGGAGGAAGGGGGAGAAGATGCGATGTTGGGCCGCGGCGGTGAGGAAAAGGTACGCTGCCGATATAAAAACAATGACAAGACTGGATCGCCTTCTCGCCGGCGCCGAGGGGCACCGGACCCAATAAAGCAGGCGCAATCGCCCGACCCATAAACGGGACTAATGTGAAGGCGACTGCAACAAGAAAAAATACAATCAGCCCCTGCGGCCCCCACGGGCCAAGGGCCAGAAATATGGCGGCGTGCGCGCCGAAGATTGCTGACCAGCCAACTAATCCAATCAGCAATAAAACAGCGATAACTAAACGATGCCGGAATAAAACCGGCGTCGATTCAGAATCATCAGGCAATTGGGCAGAGCCGGGATCGAACCGGCGACACATGGATTTTCAGTCCATTGCTCTACCAGCTGAGCTATCTGCCCGAGCGAGGGTCGGCATTTTAGGCCGTGGGGTTGGTTTTGCAAGATGAATGATGGCTGAGTCATTCCCAATTTTTGTTACAGCTTGCTCTGGCTGGCATAACATAGGCTGAGCCTGCTGGTAACGGGCTGGGGTGTGTGGCTACCTCTGGCACCGTTCATCCGGAGGTAATCATGTATCGCAAGGAAGCGATTGAAGGGGCAGATCGCTAAGCCGGATGATCTTGATCGACTGTGCCGGTCATGGCCATCGTTTAGTCATGGTTTCAGCCGCAAATGACTCGGGCTCGGGTGGGTTGGTTGAGGGATTGAGGCAGGCGGCCTGGGGGTAGGGCGTCGATGATTTGGTCGATCAGTTTGATGTTGGCTTCGGGGAACTGGTATTGCCGCAATTGTGGTGGGTCAATCCACTTGGCATCCTGGCATTCAATCAGTTGGGGTTCACCGGCTTCGTGAAGGCAGAGATAGGGATGCAGGCAGACTTCCAGGTGCGGGTAACTGTGCAGAATGGGGCGGAAAGACATCACCGGCCGGGCACGGATCGCGAGTTCTTCCCAGAGCTCGCGGGCGAGGCATTGTTCGATGGTTTCGGTGGGTTCACATTTGCCGCCGGGAAATTCCCATAGGCCTCCGAAGGGCCCGCCAGGGTTTCGGCGGGTGATGAGCAACTTTGACCCGCGAAGAATGATTGCAATGGCGACGTCAACCCGATTCATATGACTTCCGAATTGGCCCATTTGATACGTGCTTAAAGCATGTTAATCGGAGGAGTTGTCAAAGACAAAATTCATCTTTCGCTCGTGCCAAACCAGGACCGGTAACCTTATGTCAGAGAGTTGGGGCGACGGTCGTTGCCATTTGCATAAGTTGTTTGTATATAAGTGATTAAGTCTGTTTTTTTAATTCGTTCGGCGTCAAAACGCTTGATTGACAGGGTATTAGAGCAAGGGTATAGTCACCGGCGTTGCAGGGGTGAAAGCCACTGCGGCCACCAACACGAGTTCAGCGGCTTTTCTATAAGCCGTGGCGCACTTCCGGAGGTGGACAGGAGCCACCCCTCCGGAAGTTCTTTTTTATACTCGTATAATGTTGGGTTGAACGGGGTTTTTCGAATTTACTATTCATCCAGTGTCTGCATGTTGAGGCTGTTGCAGCTTGGCATTGCTTTTCCTTTCCGAAGATGGGTCCGTACAATCCGCCACGCATGGGTTTAACGCGCGGGCAATTTCAGGCGATCGTGAAGGAGAATATTCCCTTATGCCGGGAACACTATCGGCTGGTTCTTTTTGTCGATCGGTTGGATCACTTCCCGGTGACTGATCCCGGGCAGTTTGTGCAGGTGGCTTGCCGCGATCTGGGGGAGGACTTCAATTCCGAGCATGAGTTCGATTGGTGCGCGGGTGAGCGACCGGTTTTGCGGGGACATGAAACGTTGTCGTCGTCGCTGGCAATGCTTCGACGGCCGTTTTCGCTGGCGGGGCGGCGGGATGTGGCTGATGGTGTCGAACTGGACATCATTCATCGTGTGGTGGGTGTTGGAACAGATTGGATGAGCCGACTGCGAGCGGGGGATTCGGTTTTTGTATTGGGGCCGCTGGGTAATCGGTTTGAATTGCCGCCTGCGGACGCCGAGGCGTTGATGGTCGGCGGGGGGGTTGGAATTCCTCCGATGCTTTACCTGGCGGAGCGGCTTGTGGGAAAGAAGGCGGTGGCGTTTGCGGGAGCCCTGTGCCGGGATTTGTTGCCGCTGACTATTACCGATGACGGGGGGCAGCGAGCGCCAGACGATGCTGAGCCGCACTTTCGAATTGCGGAGTTTGCAAAGTACGGGATTCCGTCTGTCATTACGACGGATGACGGCTCATTTGGCTATCGGGGGTTTGTGACTCAGGCGCTGGAAGCATATCTGGATAAGGCGGGGTTTGGCGTGCAGGAGATGCCGAACATCGCGGCATCAAACCAATCTCGGAAAGGCGCCCCTGTCATCTATACATGCGGGCCTGAGCCAATGATGAAGCGCGTTGCCGATATCGCGCAGCGGCGAAGGCTGCCGTGCCAGATTGCAGTCGAACGCGCGATGGCCTGCGGCATGGGCACCTGCCAGAGCTGCTGCATCAAAGTGAAGAAGCCGGACCCAAACCAACCCCCGCTCGTTGGAAAAGACTGGGCCTGTCGGCTGGCATGCACGGACGGGCCGGTTTTTCCCGGCGCTGATTTGTTATGGTAAAAGTACGAATGTCCGTGGCCGGCAGCATGTGATGCGACAATCGCGTTGTGCAACGGACAGCGGACAAAACAAGCGAGGAACATGACAACGATTGGTATGCATTACGACGTGATCGCGGGGAAGGAAGAGGAGTTTGAGAAGGGATTTCTTGGTGTGCTTGCGTTGCTCAAGACGCTGCCGGGGCATGTTGAGAGCCACATGTATGAGGACATTGAGGCGGTGGGGAGTTATGTGATTCTGAGCCAATGGGAGACGAAGGAATCATTTGAAAAATTCCTGCACAGCCCGGAATTTGGGAAAGCGGTTGCGTGGGGAAAGGCGGAGATTTTGCGAAACCGGCCGCGGCACAAGGTTTATTTGAATGCGTGAGGAATCAATCATGGAATCAAAATCCGGCGCCATAACTGAAACAGCAACATTTGCGGCAGGGTGTTTCTGGGGTGTTGAATCCACGTTTCGCAAGGTGCCCGGAGTGCTTGAAGCGCGCGTCGGGTACACCGGCGGCGCGACGTTGAAGCCGACGTATGAGGATGTCTGCACGGGGGAGACGGAGCACGCCGAGGCGATTGAGATTGTGTTTGACCCGAAGCAGGTGGGGTATCAGCAGTTGCTCGAGATCTTTTTTGAGAACCACGATCCGACAACGCTGAATAGCCAGGGCCCGGATTTTGGGACGCAGTATCGCAGCGCGATTTTCTTTCATTCGCCGGAGCAGGAGCGGCTGGCGGAGGCGGAGAAGGAGCGGCGGAATGAGTCCGGGGAGTATCAGAGTGAGATTGTGACGGAGATTGTTCCGGCGGCGCCGTTTTACACGGCGGAATCATATCACCAGCGATATTTTGAGCGGCGGGGCATCCATTTCTCTTGCCACTTTGGAAATGGAAAGAAGAGGGCGCGGGCGCGATAAGCGCGGCGGCGGTTATCGCTTTTTGAAACCGGCGAGAAATCCCGCAGCTGCGGTTGTGCTGGACGGCAGCGCGTGGAAGATCACATCTTTTAATCGCGAGGCTTGATCGGTCAACCACGCGGCGGCGGACGCATATTCGGTCTTTACGGTGGTCATGTCGATATTAAGGATGTGGAAATAGGAGAGCGCAAGGAACAGCCCGGCGATGAGCACGGTGATGCCGACGGCGAGCTTGATGAAGGTGCGGAAGATGACGCCAGCGACGATTCCGACGAAGAAGCTCAGTCCAAACTTCGTCATCCAGGGGGTTACTTTTTCGGTTAGTCCGGGATTTTGATTTTGCGGCGCAGGAGCCGCGGGCGAAGTGTCGGCAGGCGATGGTTGGCCGGTGACGAATCCGCTGGAACCCTGCGGCAGGATCGAGTGGCTGGTCTGCGCGGCGGGGGCGGGGGCGGCGGGCGGCGGGTTGCTATGACCGAGCAAGGCGGAGGCTGCTTCGCCACCGATTCCGATCAGGCCAATGATGAGGGAGACGCCGAGAAGCTTTCGTTTCCACGAAGGCATCGTGCCGAGCGTTCGCACGACCGGCGAGCGGTACTGGAGCGGTTCGTCTTCAATGCGGTATTCGGGGTTTGTCATATCGGGTTTCATCGCCAAAGCTGGGCGGGTTGTTAGTGGCCCTGATGGTCTCGAATGTTTTTGACGTTGGATAGGGTAATGGATGACGTCGAGGATTTCGATTGTAAAACGGCCGGCGGTTGGGGTTGGCTGCTGGGGCGGCGGTTCGTTTCGTTTTGAGGTGTTTGGATATCGGTGAGACATGCCTCGACTGACACCGCGGTCCTGTGCTTATGGCGGGGAATATCGTACCTGTCCAATGGGAGTGGGTATGTTAGACTTTCGCCCGATGGCCGGTGCTCCTGCTTATGTCATTGACGCTCTGAACGGCCTGCTGGATGCGGAGGCGAATAGTGTCTTTCGGTTTATTGATGATGCTTCGACGTATCTGAGCCGGGCGACGGCGGAAGTTCGGCAGCCGCTGGTGGAGATGGGGCAGTTGTCGAATCGCAATGCGCAGGATTTGGCAGATTTGATTGATTCGCTTGGCGGGCTGCCGATGCCGCAGCGGAGCTTGCGGATTGCGGATCAGTATCTGTCGTATTTGTCATTGAAGTTTTTGCTTCCGAAACTGGTGACGGAAACGCAGCTTCTCCTGCGGCGATATGAAAATGCCCGGCGGACGATTGGGAATGATTTCCCTGTCGTTCTTGCTGTGCTGAACCGGATCATGGCGGAGCAGCAGCGTTACCTCGATATTCTTTTGAAGGCGGCGCATGAGGTGACGGGGGGACGGTTTACGCCGGGCGCGGATCCTTCAGGACCGGTTCATGCGGGGGAGAAGCAATCGGATGGGGGCCCATCGGTTGATTGAATCTGGGATTGCATATCGTTTGTCTTATGGCCTGGTGAATTGATGCAGTTCAGCGCCTACCGCGGGCGGGCCGGGGGCGTTATCCTACGCGACTCGATTTTATTCACGTTTCGGAGTTTCTGATCATGGCGAAGAATATGTTCGGCGACGAATACAAGGCGAAGTTCAGGCCTGATGAGGCTGCACTGGATCAAGAGGTGGAGGCGGCGCTCGCTGGATTGCCGCTTGAGGATCTTTATCAGAAAGATCGTGTTGCGCCTTTGCAGTCAGCCGCTCCGGCGGGTGGTGGGAAGGGGAGCCGGCGCGGGAAGATTGTTTCGGTGGGCAAGGATGATGCGTTCGTGGACTTTGGCGGCAAGAGCCAGGGTGTGGCGAGCATGCTTCAGTTTGAGGCTGAGCCGAAGGTGGGGGAGGAGTATGACTTTATCGTTGAGCGTTACGACGAGCGGGAGGGGCTGCTGGTCCTGACGCGCAAGGGGGCGCTTTCGACGAATGTATCCTGGGAGAACCTGGAGGCGGGGCAAGTGGTTGAGGGGACGGTGAGCGGGACGAATAAAGGCGGCCTCGAACTGGATGTGAAGGGGATGCGCGCGTTCATGCCGGCAGGGCAGGTGGACCTTTATCATGTGCCGGATCTCACGCAGTTTGTCGGGCAGAAGATGATGGCGGAGGTGACGCAGTTTGAGGCGGGGGCGCAGAACCTCGTTCTTTCGCGGCGGAATATCCTGGAGCGGGAACGTGAAGAAAAGAAAGTGAAGTTGATGGAGGAATTGGCGGAGGGGCAGATTCGCCGCGGGACGGTGCGGAATGTGATGGACTTTGGGGCGTTTGTCGACCTGGGCGGGGTGGATGGATTGCTGCATGTTTCGGAGATGACGTTTAAGCGGGGCCGGCAGAACGCCGCCGACTTTGTGAAGGTCGGCGATGTGCTGGATGTGAAGATCACGCGCATCGACAAGGAAACCGGCAAGCTGAGTTTGAGCTTGAAGCAGGCGCGGGGCATTGATCCCTGGGCGGATGCGGAGACGAAGTATGCGGTGGGGACGGCAATTACCGGGCGCGTGACGAACGTCGAAAGTTTCGGCGCGTTTATTGAAGTGGAAGAGGGGATGGAAGGGTTGCTGCCGGTCAGCGAGATGAGCTGGCAGCGGATTCGGCATCCGGCGGATGTGGTAAAGGAAGGGGACACGGTTCGGCTGGTGGTGATTTCGATCGATCCGGCGCAACGCCGCATCAGCTTCAGTTTGAAACAGGCCGGGCCTGATCCGTGGAAGACCGTGAAGGATCGTTTCGCTGTCGGGATGACCAGTACGGGCAGCGTGACGCGACTGGCGGATTTTGGCGCGTTTGTGGAGCTGGAGCCTGGGCTCGAAGGGCTTGTGCATGTATCGGAGCTTTCGAATCAGCGCGTGCGCACGCCGGGGGATGTGGTGAAGATTGGACAGGAGGTTTCGGTGCGCATCCTGGATGTGGACCCTGAAGGGCGGCGGATTTCGCTCTCAATGCGGCAACCGGCGGGAACGCCCAAGGCGGCGGTTGCGGGCGCGGCGGAGGCGGCGCCGGCTATACCGGTTAAGAAGAAAAAGCGGCCGGAGCTTCGGGGCGGGTTGGATTTTTGATGCGATGCGCTGGTTCACTACGGAGGCGTTGAGGAGAGAGTTGAATTGCGGGAGGTCATCCTTCGGGATCGCTTTGGGATGACGGCGTACGATGGTGGTAAAGCCGCAAGCGATTCTTTAATGCGCGGCGGGGGACAGGTGATTATCGGTATTTTCCTGGTGAACGCGCCGGGGCTCGATGGCGGCTGCGTTCATGGTGTGGATTTCAGTGGTCACACCGATGATGCGCTCGGCGCAGGAGGGCGCTGTTGAAGAAGAGGCGGCCGCGGGTTTGCACTCGGCGGAGGGCGCCGTCGGGGAGGACGATGCGGTAGGCGATGTCGTAGTCGATTCCTTCGTCGATGGTGCGGGTGATGGCGCGGTTGAAGAGGGGTTGATCGTCGAAGTGGATGCAACCGAAGAATTGGCCATAGGTTTTGGGGAAGTCGCCGGCGGTGCGGCCGTAAATCATTTCAAGTGTTTTTGACCACCACAATTCGCGGGTGATGAGGTTGTAATCCCACACGCCCATTTGAGCGGAGTCGATCGCGAGCGAGAGGCGCTGCCGGCTTCGCTGAAGTTCCTGCGTGGCGCGCGTGCGGGAAGCATGCAGGGAGCTGATGATGAGCGAGATGAGGACGAAGAGCGACCAGCGGATCAGGCTGTCCTGTCCGAAAGGCGATTGGTGCGCCTGCATGAAATAGGAACCGGTCGCACCGGCGGCTAAGACGGTGGCGAGCAGGCCGGAGAACCAGCCGCCGTACCATGTGCTGAGCAAGACGGCGGTGAGAAACAGGAAAAAGGGAGCGCTGTTTCGGAAGGTGGGGATGGATTCTGTCAGCACGAATGCGAGCCCGACCGTTCCGATGGGGACGGCAAAGTTGAGAAGATGGGCGCGAACGGATTGCGTCATGAACCGAATATCCGATGCTGCTGCAAACCCGATTCGTGCGTGAGCCGAATTCGACGCACTCGTTTCGATGTCATATCCCGACCGCGTAAACCAGATGCTTGGTGCCACCGCCCAAAACTATTGTTTCAACGTCGGCTCTCCGGGATTATTGCAGGAATCAGGATGTGAATCTTGGGGGAAATTGCCTACGTATTTTTGCGGGTCCGGCAGGGGGCTCCTGCTTATGGTTGCATGGAGGGACTGGTGGCTTTACGCTTTAATCATGCGAAGGAAAACGATTGCCGTCTGTGCGTCTGTATTTGTCCTCATCCTTTCAACCTGTGCCCCTTTTGGGTTAGCCCAGACGTATCCGGTGGCGGAGGGGCCGGTGAAACCGACGTGGGAATCGCTCGAACAAAACTATCAGCTTCCGGACTGGTATCGGGATGCTAAATTTGGAATCTGGGCGCACTGGGGGCCGCAATGTCAGCCTGAGCAGGGGGATTGGTATGCCAAGCGGATGTATCAGCAGGACTCGGCGCAGAATAAGTTTCACGTTGAGCATTATGGTCCTCCGTCCAAGTTTGGGTTTAAGGATGTCATTCATGAATGGAAAGCGGATCAATGGGATCCGGCGGCGCTGATTCAACGATATAAGCGCGCGGGGGCGAAGTTTTTTGTCGCGATGGCGAATCATCACGACAACATGGACATGTATGACTCGACCTACCAGCCGTGGAATTCAGTCAATGTGGGTCCGAAGAAAGATATCGTCGGCACCTGGGCGAAGTTGGCGCGCGATGCGGGGATGCGGTTTGGTGTGAGCGTTCATGCGGCTCGCGCCTGGAGTTGGTACGAAGATGCGCAAGGCAGCGACAAGACCGGCCCGCTTGCGGGTGTTCCTTATGATGGAAAGCTGACCAAAGAGGATGGCAAGGGCACCTGGTGGGAAGGGATGGACCCGCAGGATTTGTATGCCCAGAACCATAAGATCGGCGAACCGCCGGATGCGGCTTATATTGCCAAATGGTTTAACCGCACGAAGGACCTGCTCGATAAATATCATCCGGACCTGCTTTATTTTGACGACTCACAGCTTCCGCTGGGCGACGCGGGGCTGAGCATCGCCGCGCATTTTTTCAATTCGAATCCGCAGTGGCATGATGGGAAGCAGGAGGCGGTGATTACATCCAAGGGATTGTCGGTGGCGCAGCAGAAGGCGGTGGTGAATGATCTGGAGCGGAACATGACGCCGGACCTGCTGTCGATACCGTGGCAGAAGGATTTGTGTATCGGGACGTGGCATTACAGCCGCGATACGTATGACAAGGGGAAGTACCGCAAGCCGCGGGCGATGATTAATCTGCTGGTGGATGTGGTCAGCAAGAACGGCACGTTTTTACTGAACATTCCGCTACCGGGCAGCGGGCAGATCGATGACAAGGAAATTGCGTTTCTGGATGAATTCACGAAATGGATGGATGTGAACAGCGAGTGCATTTATGGAACGCGGCCGTGGGTGATTTATGGGGAAGGGCCTTCGGTGAAGAATGACGCGACGGCGAAGGAAACGACGAATTCACCGCGAGGGATCGGGCCGGATTACACGGCGAAGGACATTCGGTTCACGACCAAGGGCAATGTGCTGTATGCCATCGCGCTGGGCGCTCCGGCGGAGGGGAAACTGACGATTAAGGCACTTGCGTCTGACTCTTCAGTGTACAAGGGAGAGATTGGGACGATTCAATTGCTCGGCTCGGCGGACGCGTTGCAGTTTACGCGGGATGAGAATGGAGTGACGGTGACTTTGCCGGCCAGCGGCGAAGGGAATTATGCCATCGCTTTGAAGATTAGTCCGAAGCTTTAGAGCCTGAGGCAAGAGCCTGTGGCAAAAGTCCGGCGCCCGCGAATTTTGCCGCGGGCTGCCGGGGTGGCTGGCGTTTCTTTCCGGTGAGACGGGTATTCCTAAACCATTCTTCGCATCAGGCGTTTGCCACAATCAGGGCAGCGTTGTTGGAACTGAATCGAGCTTGCGCATATCGGGAAGTTTCACTGCGGCCGCGGCGATTCGCAGGTCGCCTTCGCGCGGTGAATTTGAAGTGTCGTCGATCAAGGCAGAGTCTACTTCCGACGGATTGCGGCGAAGCGCCTGGATGAAGGCGACGGCGTGTGCAGGATTTCCATCTTGCGCCCGCATCGATCGTGCGATGCCTTCGATCGCCACCCGCACTTTGCTCGGATTCGACTGGGCGAGCCTGCAGGCCTCTTCGAAGCAGGCGCGGGCTTCATCGGGTTGGTTTTCAGCCAGATAATAATTGCCTTGGCTGATCAGGCTTCCATGCGAGATTCCGCGAGCGGTGGCCAGCTCCTGAAGATATTGGATTGCAAAATCGCATTTGCCGCTGTCGACCGTAATTGCTTTCAGGAGGTCAGATGGTTGGGATGTCGGTCCGGCAGCATTTGCCGCGGCTTGTTCCTTCAGGAATCGCCTTCCCGCATCCACTCCCTGAACTTTAGCGATGAGCTGTGCCACGAGATTAGCGGCCAGCGGTGTATCGGCCAGTGCGGAGGAATCGTAATAAACTTTTGCTTCGGGTAATGCGCCGTCAAAATCTCTCTGTCCGATGAATGCTTTCACGCGCATGCGTGCGGCGATTTCAAATTCCACGGGGATTCCGCCGCGTGAAACCATGATCTTGAAACCGAGGGTTTCGATGGAGGGATAAAGTTTCGTGGCCAGGAGGCGCTCGGACCATTGAGAGATGGAGGGGCCGACCTCCCGCATTTCAGTGCCACCGAAAGGGGCGTTGACCAGATCATCCAACGCATCGAGGCCGGCTTGATGAGTGGCGGCGTCGTCGCTGTTCAGTTGTTTGAGGATCGCATCCATGACGGCGCTCATGGTGGTTGGGGCTTTGCGGACGATTGGCGGCGGCGTGGGGATTGGAGCCGCGGATTGCGCCTCTGTTGGAGAAGCTGCTTCTGTGGATGCGCTGGTGGTTGGCGAAGCGCCAGATGTTCCGGTTCCCGCTCCTGCGGTTTGCGATGGCGCGAAAAAAGTTCCGCGAATGAAATAGATCATGGCGCCGACGCTTATCATCAGCAACACGATGATCGCCGCCCGAATGGCAATGATATTTGGCCGATTTGAGCCGTCGGCGTCTGGCTGCGGATCATTCACGGTCATCGGCGGCTCCCTGTTGCGATTGCCCTGTTCATGGGGGAATTGAGCGCTGCGCGCCTTCCACGATGCGGCGATCATAATCATAATGTGGTTGGGGTGTGTTATTTTCGTGCCGGGGCTGCTAGAGGGGTAAAGGCTATACGCTTTCACCTTTGTCCGTTTTTCGCCACTTGGCCTCTCACGTTCCCATCATCTTCACTCCGTATGATCGCAGACGAACCGTCAAAACTCATTCTCATGGTGAGAAGGTTAAGCGGTTAGAAAAGGATCAACCATGAAGTGCTCTCGTATTGCTCTGCGTTTGATTGCTCTGAATGCAATGCTTGCTTGTGGATCGGCTGCAATGGCTGCATCGGATGCTGCCGACGATCTGGCCAAGGCTCCGGCGGCTGTGCAGGAAACAATTAAAAAGGCGATCGGGGACAAGAAGTTAGATGAATTTGGCAAGGAAATTCTCGATGGCAAGGTGCAGTATGAAGCGGGTTGGAAGGAAGAAGTGGATCATGCCGCCATTGTGGATGAGAGTGGCAAGCTGATCCAGACTGAGGTCGACGCTGAGGTCGATAAACTTCCCGCGCCGGTTACAGACACCATCAAAAAGGTCCATGCCGATGGCGCCGTGAGCGAAGCGGCGATGGCAACTACGCCGGAAAAGACACAGTTTTATTCCGTGGACATGAAGGTCGGCGACATCAGGCATGTCCTGGACATTACGGCTGATGGGAAACTTCTCGCCGATCACATTGATACGACACCACCAGCCAAAGAAGAACCCAAGGCTGCGACGGATGCGAAGCCGGAAAAAAAGGACTGATGATGGAGTTGGGCCCCTAAGCCCAAGAGCCTCTAACAACAGAGCCGCGACACTTTTAAGGGCGCGGCTTTGTTTATTATCTATCCCGTTGAACGGCTCCATGCCGTGGCATAAACAGAGCAGATCAGGGTTTGTCATTCCCCCGTCATTTTGCGTTTGTTACACTTAACCTTACGCTAAAACGGGAGCCCATTATGAAGGAACGCGCAGGCATCGCGTTGGCGATTATTTTTGGTTCGACGGTTGCCGTTGGTGTGATTCTTCATAATAGGAATTCTGCGCATACTGCGCCATCGGCATCGTCGAGCAATGAGCCGATTTTGACGGCGCACGGTTGCTGTTACGCCGCCATTGGGTTCGCAGCCGTTTGCCCAATCGCCTGTTGTGAAGTCATTCCCAAATGGGGCACCCAAGCCGGCACTTCATGTGCCTGCTGGGGTAACATGGACGCCGGAATCGCCAGCGGCGGCTGTTGTTCAGACGCCAGCCGTTCAAGTGCCGGCGGCCAATCAGGGTAATAGTAAAGACCTCTCAAAACTTGAAAACCCAGCCGCCCGGGTGGCACTGGCTGACGTGGGAGTTGATCCTGTGGCTGAAGCCGTTTGGGTCGATGCAATCAACGATCCGGCGACACCTCCCAACGAACGAAAAGACTTGATTGAAGACCTCAATGAAGATGGTTTTGCTGATCCAGATCATCCCGCTCCTGACGATCTGTCGCTGGTGATGAGCCGAATTGCGCTGATCGAGCAGGTCGGCCCAGGCGCGATGGACCAGGTGAATGCGGACGCGTTCGCGGAAGCATATAAAGATCTGACCAACATGGCCGTGAAGGTGATGGGACAGTAATCGGTTGTCCTTATTTGCCCGCTTCAACAATTGCGGCCAATGCACTGTGCGTATTGTTTTGCGCGGCGGCGGCATCCCCCGGGTTTTGAAAAGTTCCCCCCTGATACCATTGCCGACGTTATCCATGATGATGCGCAGCGGTCCCCCCGATCGCCATGAACGGAAAGCGGCTGGTTTTTGTGCTATTTTCGGGCGAGGGTTAAGATAGTTCAGCCCTGCGTGCCAAAATCGCCCAGCGTCGAGAAAAAGAAATGTTGCTGAAAGGGATAACCCATAACATCGCCATCTAGCTTATGTCATCCGAAGGGTCCGGACAGAGCAGAAGCGACCCTTTATCTCTTTCCCGCCAAAATAAAAACCCCGCGAAGTCTTAAGAGACTTCGCGGGGCCTTCATTTCACCGATCTGTCCTCGCCAGATCACTTCTCATTCTGGAGGAAGACGATGCTCGAACCCTGCTTATTGGTGATATACAAGCTGATTCCCTTGCCGACATCCTGCTTCGACAGGGCGTCGCTTGCCTCGGCGGCGTTCGTCACCGTTTGCCCGCCTACCCGTGTAATCACATCACCCGGCTGAAGGCCACCGCGAGCCGCCAGTGATCGCGGATCAACCGCCGTCACAAGTGCTCCTTCCTTCACATCGCCAAGGCCAAACTTCTGGGCCGCGTCGTTAGTTACGTCTGTCAGCCGCATGCCAAGCGCTTCGCTCGAATCCGCATTCGCGGCCTTGGGTGAATTTCCACCACCGGCGGCGGCCAGCATGTCCTCAGGCTGTTCACCAATCCTGATCGTTACGTCTTCCGGTTTTCCTTTTCGCAAGACCTGCAGCTTCGCGTCCGTGCCGGGCGCAATCGTCGCCACGTGGTTGCGGAGCTGTTGAACGCTTTCCACTGCCTTGTCGTCGATGCGGGTAATAATATCGCCCGGCTCCAGCTTCCCGCTGGAAGGAGTGCCTTGCAGAACGCTCTTCACAAACACGCCGGTGTCTTTGTCATATCCCTGCGCCTTCGCCATATTCGGCACGCGCTGAACGTCAACAATCTCAACACCCAGCCATCCGCGGGTGACCTTTCCTTTTTCCTTAAGCATCGTGTAGATCGTCTTGGCCTGATTCGAAGGAATGGCAAAGCCAATCCCCTGGAATCCGCCGCTTCGGCTGGCGATTGCGGTGTTGATGCCGACGATGTCCCCATGGATGTTTACCAGCGGGCCGCCGCTGTTTCCGGGATTGATCGGTGCATCAACCTGGATGAAATTTTCATAACCCTGGCTGCCAAGGATGCCGACGTTGGTGCGGTTCAGCGCGCTGACGATCCCATGCGTCATGGAACCGACATAACCAAACGGGCTGCCAAACGCGAGCACCCAGTCGCCGCGATCGAGCTGGTCGCTGTCGCCCCAGTGCGCGGGCATGAGGTGATCCGCCGAAATTTTCACGACCGCCAGATCGCTTTTCGGATCAGCGCCAAGTGTCTTGCCGTTCTTTATGGTCCGTCCGTCGGCCAGTGTAACGGTCATTTCCGTTGCGCCTCCGGCGACGTGGTTGTTGGTGACGATGTAGGCGTCGGAGCCGTTGACTTCGATCACTACGCCGCTGCCGGTGCCAACTTCCTGAAGGTCGTCACCGCCGCTGCCGTCATCGGGAGCGTTGTTGCCGTTGTCGGGTGAGTTGCCGTTATCGCCGGGATCGTTCGGCTGCGCTGGGCTCTGCTGATCGCCGCCATGGTCGCGGAAGAACCGGCGAAGAAAATCATCATCCGGTGCAAACCGCCTGCGAGCCCCCTTGATTGTCTTGTGCACTTCAATCTGCACAACTGAAGGCTCAATCACCTTACCAACATTGCGGAAGACCGTCGAAAGATCCTCCACATTCTGCAATTGCTCTCGGCTTGATTCCACCTTCTGCTCAGCGCGGGCGAATTGAACATTCTCCACCAGCGCCGTCGCCCCTTCCCAGCCGGCGACTGATGCACCGGCCAGTGCTAACACAGCTAACGTCTTCTTCCATTTCTTCATGAGTTTCTCCTCAATGACAATAATAAGCGTGCTTCAGTTTTGTGACGATGTGAATCCACCAAGCTAAATACTTTTTAAAAACTCCGCTTTCTCCTCAGGAGACATTTCATACTGATTCTCCGCCGCCGGATACTGTCCGCCGGCGACGCGCTGGACATAATCTGCAAATGCGCCGCGCAGCGTGCCACTCACATCCTGCAAAAGCGGTGCAAATCGCGGGCGAGCGGGTGTAAGGCCCAGTCCGTCATGCGCGACGATAACGCTTCCATGGCAAGCCGGCCCCGCGCCGCAGCCGATCACTGGGATATTCGTCGCCTTCACTACAGCTTCACCGACTTCAGGCGGGACTGCTTCGATCAGCAGCGCTGCCGCCCCGGCTTCCTGCATTTGAACCGCAGAAGATACAATTACTTTTGCCTGCTCCGCCGTCCGCCCCTGGCAGCGGTATCCGCCGAGCAAACCAACCGTCTGCGGCTTCAAACCAAGGTGCGCCATCACGGCCACGCCCGCGTCCGCCAGCCGGCGGATCAACTTCGTGTGGCTTGGTGCCACTTCAAGTTTAATGCAGTCGCATCCACTAAGTTTCACCATCCGTATCACATTTCTCACGCCCTCTGCCACCGAAGCGTGATACGACCCAAACGGCATATCCCCCACCACAAACGCTAGTGGCGCCCCCCGGCGGACCGCCGCCGTCAATTCAATCATGAACGGCAGCGAAACCGGAACCGTCGAAGAATGGCCCAGAATCACATTCCCCGCTGAATCCCCCACCAGAAGCGCCGGCACACCGGCCTCTTGCATGAGCCGCGCGGTTGTGAAGTCATAACAAGTCAGCATGGCGATTTTCCTGCCGCTGACTCGGGCGGCGCGGAAATCGTTCACCGTAAACCGGCGGGATTCAGAAGCGGGCATAGTCCCCTATTGTAGCCGCCAATTGAAGTGCTGCCGATAGGTGGGAACCATACGAAAAAAAGCGTCCCTGTTCGATGTTCATCATGCATGGCAGGCGGCAGGCTCCGCGATTACTTTTCCCCCGGCCCCAGGCTCACAATCGTCATCGGATCAAACGGAAAATCCCGCATCAATTGCTTCATCGATTCCGGCGTCACCGCCATCAGCGTAGCCATGTCCTGTTCCAGCGAGCGGTATTCCTTGTTGTAGATCCACTGTCCGCCAATGCTGCGCATCCGTCCCAACGGCACTTCGCCCGAAAGCACCAGGCCGCTGGCGATTTTGTTCTTCGCCCGCTGCACTTCATCGCGGCTCAGGTCTTTCTTCACCTTCTCCAGTTCCTTCAATGCGATGTCCAGCGCTTTGTCTGACCGGTCCGGTTCGGTGGTCAACGCGATATAGAAGCTGCCGCTAACATCGTGGGGGTAGAAGCCGAAGTCAGCATCCTCCGCGATCGCGTTGTCAACCAGCGCCCAATAGAAACGCGAACCGTCGCTGTCCCCGATCACGTCCGCCAGCACCCGGGCGGCAAACCGCCGATCATCCTGCGCGCTGGGCCCCGGCGTCATGCCCATCAGGTATTGCCGATTAAGCTTGGCGTCGGCCATATCCAGCCGCTGCGGTTTATAAAGCGGGGGTGGCTGATTCCGCGGCGCATCCACGTGCGGCCAGCTCCCGCAATATTGCTCCGCAAGCCGAACAATCTCATCAAAATCCATCTTCCCCGTCACCGCCAGCACCATATTCCCCGGCCCATATCGTCGGGCAAAATACTCAGCCATCTCATCGCGCTGCAGCTTCTGAATGGACTCCGCCGACCCCAGCACGCTCATCGCCAGCGGATGATTCGCAAAGTGCGCCTCCATCAGCTTCTCATAGAGCCGATGCCCCGGATCATCCAGATACATCGCGATCTCTTCGAGAATCACTTTCTTCTCGGTCGTGAAATCCTCATCGCGAATCGCCGGCCGAAGCAGGTGCGAAAGATGCTCGATCGCCTGCTCAGTGAATTCCGGCAGCACATTCGCATAATACGCCGTCATTTCCTGGCTGGTGAACGCGTTATACCGCGCGCCGATTTCATCGAAGATCCGGTTCACATCTTCCCAGGTGTATTTCGTCGAGCCCTTGAACATCATGTGCTCGAGAAAATGCGATACGCCGTTGATATTCATCGTCTCATCGCGAGAACCCGTCTTCACAAAAATACCCGCGGCGAACGAGTGCGAATCGGGGTTTTCCTCGGCAATGATGTCGAGGCCGTTCGCAAGTTGATGGTGCTTAAACGTCAGCATGAAAAGGTCCGTTGTCAGTGGTCTGTTGTCCGTTGCAGTTGGCTGCCGCACGTCGCTGCCTAAAAGCAACAGACAACAGGCCACCGGCGACGGGCATCAGCCTTAAGGTAATTTCAATTCGTTAGGCCCAACAGTCACAATCGTAAATGGCCCCGGCTCATTGGCCTTCAGGTATGCATTCACCTGTTCCAGCGTGACCGAGTCGATCGCATTCTTAATCTCATCAAGCGTGCGAATTCGCCCCCGCATGAAAAAGTCATGCGCGATCGCGCCGGAGCGCGCGCTCGTGCTCTCACCCTGCATGATCGTGCTTGCCTTAAGCCCCGTCTTGGCGCGGCTCAGTTCCGCCTGCGTAACCCCCAGCGTCAGTCGATGAAGCTCGGCGATGAAACAATCCAGCGTGGCCTGCGCCGATCATTGCTCGTCCCCGCATAACCCATGATTGAGCCGCGGTCCTTCAAGCTGGAATAGCCAGCCGACACGTTGTAAACCAGTGCCCGTTTCTCGCGAATCTCGGTAAACAACCGCCCGCTCATTCCGCCGCTCAGACACTCCATCGCCATGCGGACAATGTAGTAATCCTTGTCCGTCTCCGGGATGGAAGGATATGCAATCCCAATATGTGTCTGCTCGCTCTTCTGCTCAACATGATGATATTTGCCCGGCGGTGGTATCTCATGAATCGGCTCCGGCGACTTGCCGTTCCAATCCCCAAAATATTGTTCCACTTCGCTTTTCAGTTCGGCAAAATCCACATTGCCCGCAACCGCCAGGATCGCGGTCTTCGCATGATACCGAAGCTTAAAATCCGCCCTCGACAACTCCAGCGTCAGCTTCTCCAGGTGCTCTTTCTCCCCCATTGAGTTGCGGCCATAAGGCGACGGAAAATGCCGTTCCCGCAGCTTTATGAACAACAACTGCCGCGGTTCATCATCAATACCCGCCAGCGCCTGCACCGCCAGGTCGCGAGCCGGTTCAAATCCCGCTTCCGGCAATTGCGGCCGGCGCACAATATCCGCATAAGTTGCCAGGCTCTCCATCACTTTTGGCGCCAGTGCCGCCGCGCCCAGCCGCGTGTGATGAACGCCCACGCTCGATGATCGCTGCAATCCCAGCCCATCAAGGAAGTCGGTCAGCTCTTTATTGTCGCGCGTTCCCGCCCCGCGAAGAATCAGATCCGACAACACGCTGGCAGAGCCCGTTTGGCCGACAGGGTCCGTCGCCGAGCCCGCCGGCACCAGCAGCGTCATCGCTGCCGACTGCATGCCCGGCATTTTCTCGGCCAGCAGCGTGAGCCCGTTTGGATATGTATGCTGAAAGTAACGTTCCGCCAACGCAGTACTCCCTTCGGGTGGCTTATTCTCGTCTCAATCCGATGGGATAGTATAGGCGGCCCGTAAATGTCTGCCAGTGCGCCGGTGCGCTCAGTGGATGCCATCCCGCTTCATTTCCTAAGCCGTCGCCGCCACCGCAATCATGCCCGGCGAATACTCGTAAAAGCCCAGATCACACGATATCCCTGCGCCTGCTCGCGACACTATCGCTGCTTCAGCAACAATGATGCGATTCAAACGACCGCTCCCCCGGTGGTGGCAGCAGCCCCTGCGGCTGTGATTTGTTTACGTCTTCGTCTTTCTCTTACTCCTCCGCCATATTCAACGTCCCCAAATTCCCCATCGACCTCGACTAAAAACAAGAAAAAATAAATCCCAATCCCCTCACCCTGCAAAGTCCCCAAAAGCATTATCCCTAAACTCCAAACCCAACTCCCCCTCACTAACTCTTAACCTCCACCCCCCTCGCCTCAAACTCCCTGAGCGCGATCGGATTAAACACCAGCTTATTCCGTCCCGTCTGCAGAAGATTCTGCCTGCGCAACTTTGTCAGCGCCAGGCTGACCGTCTCCCGCGCCACTCCAATCGCCTGCGCTAGTTGATTGTGGGTAATCCGAAGAAGAATCTCATCCCCCTCCAGCCGCGAAGCCGCTGCCGTCTGGCTGAAATCAATCAGCGTCTTCAAAATGCGGCGTTCACAATCATCAAACACAAACCGCGCCGCCGTCGTCCGCGCCGTATGCAGCCGCTGCGCTAACTGCCTCATAAATGCCGTTGCGGCGGGGGGGTTCTCTTCCAGCGCCCCCAGGAATTGCTCCACCGGCATCTCCGAAATCGCCGCCGTCGACACCGCCACGGCTGATTTCTCACACGTCGGCGACCCCGCCAGCGCCGCGATTCCAAACCAATCCCCCGGCCCCAGAATATCTACCAGCCGCGATAATCCATCAGGCCCTGCCTGATAGAGGCGCACTTCCCCGCGATGAATGAAGAAAATCTTTTCTGCCGGCGTATCCGCTCTATGGATGATTTCTCCGATCGGCGCCAGCGCTTTGGGATGGGCACAATCGTGTTCTCGAACACCTCTCGAACTTCTGATGCGCCATGTAAGCGCTGTTCCGATGAACACCCCGGCTTTGAAGAATCCGACTCCCACATATTGCACGAACCTTCCAGGAAACACGATCACCGCGACAGATGGGGTTTGAACCGATCGTCACTCCAATTATCGCCATCACAAAGGCGATCATCTATTGAATGCGTTCTGGACTTACGCGAATTCATCGCCATCGGTTCGATGCGATACCGTGGAATTGCTCGATCCGTTCGAATCAGGACGCCCGCCTGCTTCGCCGTTTCATCAAAATCTCGCCATGCAGCGCAAGCACACATCAGTAGTTATGCTATCAACTCCATCCACTTGCGCGGGGATTTTTTTTCGCAAGGTGTGCTGTGCGATTCATTCATTTTCGCCGTTTTCCCCGCGATCTTTTCGCGAAGCCGGCGGCGAGTCTGAATTTAAACGGCATTCCGGAAACCGATATGCCCACTCTTCTGCTCGCTTACCCTCTTCGAGCAGGCTGAAGCGCTGCATCGCCGGGCAACCTCCTGCCCATCTTCGGCGTCCCAATCTGCTGTGAAAGATAAATCCCCGAATGCCCGCTGATGAGATATGAAATAAAACAAGCCACCGCCAGATAAACCACAAACCCCGACGACATCAATTCCCCGCTGCTCCCCCCGAACAACTCGATTCCCATCATCGTGCAGGCCAGCGGTGTATTCGTCGCCCCCGCAAACACTGCCACAAATCCCAGCCCTGCAAATAAATCCACCGGCGCATGCAGAACCCCCGCCAGCATATTTCCTCACGCCGCCCCCACAAAAAACAGCGGCGTCACTTCGCCGCCCTTAAAACCGCTCCCCAACGTCACCGCCGTAAAAAGTATCTTCCACCACCAGCTCCACGGCGAAGCTCCCCCCGCATTAAAGCTCGACAAAATCGAGACCTGCTCCGGATGATGCGGATCCGCCGTCACACCCAGTCCCAGATAGGCCTGTGTCCCCAGCAGATAAACCAACCCAATCACAATCGCGCCCCCAACCGCCGGCCGCGCCAGCGGCGACCGGATCACCTTCTTAAACAACGCGCCAAAACCATGCGTCAGCTCCGTAAACAAAACACTCGCCAGCCCAAAAATCGCCCCCGCCAATCCCACCTTCCCCACGAGCAACCCATTCAATCGGGGAGACACTGAGATCACATTCAGATGCGCGAGTGAACTCACATGGTACTGCATATGATGAATGCCCCACGCGGTCGTCGCATAGTCCCCCGCAACGCTTGCAATAAGACAAGGAATCAGCGCCTCATAACTCATCCGCCCAATCGCCAAAACCTCCAGCGCAAAAATCGCGCCCGTCAGCGGCGTCCCAAACACCGCCCCGAAACCCGCCGCCACGCCCGCCATCAGCAGCGTCCTGGTGTCCTCCTCACCAAACCGCAACCACCGGCATACCGTGCTCGCCATGCTCCCCCCCATCTGCACCGCCGTCCCTTCGCACCCGCTGACCCGCCAAACAGGTGGGTAACCACAGTCCCGATCAAAACCAGCGGCGCCATCCGCGCCGGCACGCCGCCGCCCGGCTCATGAATCTCATCCACAATCAAATTGTTCCCTCCCTCCACGCCCTTCCCAAAAAATTGATACATTCCTCCAATCCCTGCGCCCGCCACCGGCAGCAGAAACAGCAGCCAGGGATGATCCCACCGCGCCCGCGTCGCCCAATCCAGCCCCCACAGAAACAATGCGACCCCCGACCCGATCACCGCCCCCACCGGAATGGCGATCAAAAGCCACCGAACCAGGTAAAGCCCCAGCGACACATGCTCCCGCAAATTCCAGCGCTGGCCCATACCCCTCTATTCTTTCTTGTCCGTGTGCATCTGTGGCTAAAACCCTCTTCTTCGTCCCTCCGTGTGTCCATGGTAAACCACCCGCACATTTTGTTGAAATTCAACGAGACCTAATTCTTCACCTGCATCGCCAGGATTCGCGCAATCGCCTCACAGATTTCCGTCCGATGGATCCCATTCAGCGCCAGCGCCAACTGTGTCTCCATCAACCCATAAGGAATCCCCGTGTCATACCGCTGCCCCTGCGTCACCACGGCCCAGTATTTATCGCAGTTCTGGCGCAGATGCTCCTGCGCTGCCGTCAACTGAATCTCGTTTTTCTCGCGGATGTTGTTCTTAATCAGATATTCCAGCGAATCAAAAATTCGCGGGCTGAATACGTGCATGCCGAAATGCGCCAGGTAATTTCCCGCCGGCAATCCCGCCGTCGCCAATTTCTCGCGGGCGATTTCCACCGAAGGCTTCTCGATAATCGTCTCCGCCTTGTAAATCCCGCGGCCGGCATCCACCGGCTCACCCTTCAGCACTCCAAACAAATGCAGCAGCCGCTCCACCGTAGGCTGCACACCCGTCACCGCATCCAGCATGTATTGCTCATATACCTTGATCAGTTGCCGCGCGCAGCGATCCTTGATTTCACTAATATAAATGTGATCTCCCAGCAGCAGCAGGAACGGCTCATCCCCCACAAAATCCTTCGCCTGATACACCGCATGACCAAACCCTTCCGGCGTATGCTGCTCCGCAAAGCTCAGCCGCTCTCCAAATGCTCCCAGCTTTTCGCTTTCCAGGATCGCCCAGTCCTTCCCGCGAAACGCCTTCACCATGTTGTCATCCAGCCGCTTGAAATAATCGCGATACAGATGCTCTTCCCCCGGCTGAGTGATGATACAGATCTGCTCGATCCCTGAATCGATCGCCTCCTCACCAATGATCTGAATCACGGGTTTGGTCAGCCCATCTCGATCTACCAGGGGAAACATTTCCTTTTGAACCGCCGTCGATGCCGGATACTGCCGCGTCCCGCGACCTGCCGCCGTGATCACCGCTTTGCGAACTTTCGCCATGAATCAAACTCCATTCCAAGACCTGCAATAGCTCCACCCAAACGATCGCCTTAATTATTGCGCTTACTATAATAATTGTCCGCCGCCGCTCAAGATAACCCTAATCCCTTTCCCCCGCGAGGGTGGCTTCAGTAAAACCCTCCCATATCAGGCAAAATTCTTTAAACGTTGGATTTTGTTCCATTTGTTTCATCCGGAAAAACCCCGCGCCCCATCCCTTGCAGCCACGCCAACCTCTTCCTATACTGCCCGGCTCGAATTTTGGAATCAAAAAAAGAGGTTTGCGATGCCACGCGTTTGTTATTTCACCGGCAAGAAGACCACGTTCGGAAACCAGATCACCCATCGCGGCAAGGCCAAGTATCTTGGCGGTGTCGGCACCAAGGTGACCGGGATCACCGCCCGCAAATTCAAGCCCAATATCCAAAAGGTCCGCGCTGTCATCGACGGTCAGGTCCTCCGCATCAAGGTCAGCGCCAAGGCCATCAAGCAAGGCCTCGTGACCAAACCCGTCCGCCGAAAATACACTAAGCCCGTCGCCGCTTGAGCCCATCGCTCAAACCCCTGGCAAATATAAAACGGCAAATGGACCGGAACCTTCCGGTCCATTTGCCGTTTTATAATCCAACCCATCCTTCTTCCATTTACCATTTACCATTTACCATTTACCATTCACCCCATGTCTGACCAAAAGATCACCGCTGCCGACGTTCGCACCGTCGCCGTCCTCGCCCGCCTCCAGCTTCCGGAGCAGCGCATTGAGAAACTGACCAGCCAGTTGGAATCGATCTTGGAATACGTCGCCAAGATCGGCGAAGTCGACGTCAGCAGCGTCGAACCGATGGCTCATGCGTTGCCGCTGCATAACGTCCTGCGCGAAGACGTCGTCGAGCCCAGCCTGCCGCTGGACAAAGTCCTCCAAAACGCTCCAGAAACGGACGGCCCCTTCTTCAAAGTCCCCAAAGTCATCGGCGGTGACGAAGATTCCGCCGGCTGACGCCGCCCTCTCAAATCCAACGTGCTAAGGGCCGCCTCCGCTAATCTTTGCTACTCCAAAAAAAACTTTCGAAATGCGGTCCAAAGGAGAACACAAATGGACATCCAGCAATGCGGTTCCCGCCCTTCCGGCAAAGGCCCGGCGGACTGGTTCACCGGCGCCGTT
The DNA here is from genome assembly GCA_963704405.1 of uncultured Phycisphaerales bacterium. Classification (GTDB taxonomy): domain Bacteria; phylum Planctomycetota; class Phycisphaerae; order Tepidisphaerales; family Tepidisphaeraceae; genus MFD01213-c1. Next base: position 3,888,041 of record OY969903.1, on the reverse strand, counting down.
CGCCTCGATCCGCTGTTCGATCGCTCCGACCCCGCGAGGGTCACCGGCGCCAGCGTCACCTTCGAACCCGGCGCCCGCACTGCCTGGCATACCCACCCGCTCGGTCAAACCCTCATCGTCACCGCCGGCTGCGGCTGGGTCCAGCGAGAAGGCGGCTCCATCGAGGAAATCCGCCCTGGCGATGTCATCTGGTTCCCCCCCGGCGAAAAGCACTGGCACGGCGCGACCTCTACAACCGCGATGACGCACATCGCCATCCAGGAAAAGCTGAACGGCAAGCCCGTCGACTGGATGGAGAAGGTCAGCGACGAGCAATACCTGGCCAAGGAGTGAAATAAGGTCGATATAGAGGCTGCGCGAGATGTTTTCATCCGCCGATCTTAATTCAATGAGGTGAGGCAGGCTTTGGAGGATTCTTTGAGAATCCTTATAAAGGGCGCACAAAAACTACTGGTTTCGCGGTCAATACTGATCTGGTAGCAGCACCGTAGTTGCCGAGCGGTCCGCTTCCATGATGATCCAGACCTTCGTGCCGTTGGTCAGGTGGTACGCGGAGAAGAACCGCGTGCCCACCAATGTACTTCCGAATATCCTCGCCGGCCGCCGTCTCGAGTACGCCGGGGGTAGCCAGTAGCTGTCCGAGTCGAAACTTGGCCATCGCTCATCCCCGTGGAATAACGATCTTGCACGCCTTGCAGCGCCAGACCTTCTTGTAATTCCCGCCGATCACGAAGAACGACAGGATCGCGAGCAGCCCGCCGATGACCCAGCCGAAGCACGGGACGGTGAAGATTAACGCGACTCCGCAGCGAGCAGGACCAACCCCAGGACGGTGCCCTCGCTCCGTTTCCCCTTTCTCATTCGCTGCTGATACGTTGGGCACACCGGGGCGTGCTAGTGAACAAGCCAATTTCGTTCCTTTGTTCGGCCACCATCGGCCGCGCGGGATTGAAGGTTGGCGGGGTGCGAAGTGCCAGAACTTTCGACATGCAGTGTGGGCAATCCGGGGAAAAGCTGTTAAGAAGCTCGCGCCGTATGCCAGGGTAGCGCTCGGATCAATAGGCTTCCGCTCAACTTATGGGACAGAACGGACCGATACCACTTTGTCAAGATTATTGTTGACGTTAGGAATCCGTTTGGGTATGAACTGGCTACGGAGAGCCCATGGCACTTGGATCAACGATTGAGTGGACCCAGGCGACGTGGAACCCGGTGACGGGGTGCACGAAGATCAGCACGGGGTGCAAGAACTGCTACGCGGAACGGATGTCGAAGCGGCTTCGCGCGATGGGCAAGACGCAGTACCGAAACGGCTTTAAGCTCACTCTCCAACCTGATGCAATTGAGCTTCCACTAAAGTGGAAACGGCCGCGGGTCATCTTCGTTAACTCGATGAGCGACCTCTTTCATAAGGACGTGCCGGCGGAGTTTATCGAGCGCGTATTTGATGTGATGAACCGCTGCCCGCAGCACACGTTCCAGGTGCTAACGAAGCGGCCGGAGATCACGGCGGAGTTGGCGCCACGGCTCAAGTGGACTCCGAATATCTGGATGGGCACTAGCATCGAAAACGCCCTCGTGCTCCATCGAGTGACGAGCTTGCAGACAGTGCCGGCTGGCATTCGTTTTCTCTCCGTTGAGCCACTGCTTGGACCGATTCCGCGACTTCCGTTGACGGGCATCCACTGGGTTATCGTCGGCGGAGAGTCGGGTCCTGGCGCGCGGCCGATGGAAGTGCAGTGGGTACGAACGATCCGCGACAGGTGTATTGCTCAGAATGTGCCATTCTTCTTTAAGCAGTGGGGTGGCGTGAACAAGAAGGCCACAGGTCGTATACTGGACGGCAAGCCGTGGGATGATATGCCCGAGTCCATCGACATGTCGGAGGGGCTTTTTAATGAACGACAACCTGCCAGATGTATGGTCTGCTGATCCGCACACCATCGCTAAGCACAAGATACTCCAAGCATATCTGAACGCTTGGTTGCCGATCCTCTCCCGCCAATCTGAGAACATCGGTTCAATATCGCAGGGCATAAAGTATCTCGATTGTTTCGCGGGTCCCGGCGGATATGCGACGGGTGAAAAAGGTAGTCCGTTGCTTGCCCTAGAGGCCGCACTAAATCACTCTCTCGAATTCCCCGTACCCGTTGATCTGTTCTTCATCGAAGCAAAAAAAGAACGCTTTGACAAGCTAACGCAGCGGCTTGCTCCGTACGCGGCTCAGATCAAGTCCTCAAAGAACGTTGGACAGGCTACACCGATCCATGGCGACTGCCGCGAGATTGTCGACAGGATGCTTGCCGACGCAGCCGCGAAACGACAGAAGTTTGGACCCGCGCTCTGCTTTCTTGACCAGTTTGGTTACTCCAGCGTACCGATGGAGCTGATCGGGCGGATTCTGGCGCAGCCGCAGTGCGAAGTGCTGTCGTTCTTCTTCTGGCGGGAGCTTGATCGCTTCATCACGGACACAACCAAGCACGCCGGCGTTACAACAGCGTTCGGCGGCACCGAGTGGCAGCCCGCTATCGCGATGGCTTCGCGCGAGCGGCAACAGTTCATGCAGGACACTTACATCAAGTGTCTGAAAGAGCGGGCTAAAGCCAAATACGTCTGGCCGTTCGCGATGGCTGACGAAAATTCCCGCCATATCTGCTGGTTATTTTTCTGCACTAACTCACTGCGCGGCCTCGAGGAAATGAAGAAGGCGATGTGGAAGGTCGACACGACGGGCGGTTTCTACTTCTCGGACGAGCACGGATTGAATCAGTTGAGCTTGTTGGTGGCGTACGGCGATGATCGCCTTGAGGCGGATATGCGAAAGCGCCTAGCCGGACGAACGATGTCTGTGCTTGCCATCAAGGAGTGGGCGCTCACCGAGACGCCTGCCTACCTGTTCAAAACCGCCTTGGCTAAACTTGAGCGGTCCGGTACCGCGAAACCGATCAAGCCGCCCGCGGGCCGGCGGCCGGCTACCTATCCCGACGATCAGATGGGGATGCTGATCGAGTTTGACTACTCGATGTTCTGATTAAACGAATCGAGCCAGCCGTTCGGCTGGTCCGCTGCGATTAAGTTCTCGGCGTCAATTGGTTCAAGCTCGCTGGCGCTCGCAGTCGGCGAGCAACCACGACCTGATACAACTTCATCGAGCAAGATCGGTCGGAACCGCTCCTGCCATGCTGCGCAAATAGATAATCAAACTGCTGCTCATCGAACGCCTTGACCGAACAATAACCCCGTAACCGCGCCCGAGCTTCCGGACGGAGAGAATCGAGAATCATGAAAGCCTTTCCATGAAGAAGGCAGAGGCTGGCACCGGCTTGGTACCCAGCACCGGCCAGCGGCCGGAACTAATCCCGTTGCCCTATCGCAGCCTCGGTACCAGCAACGCGGGGACAGGGGGAGTAGAGGGTGAAATTTCGCCGAACGCCAGAAAAGGCGTGGCTCCATCAGTGTAAGCCGTGGTTTCTTCGGTGGCTGGAAGTGGACGAAACTATTTTCTGCAATGAAAAAAGCCCGGAAAATCCGGGCTTTTAGTACCCCCAAGGGGAGTCGAACCCCTGTTCGCCGGCTGAGAACCGGCTGTCCTGGGCCACTAGACGATGGGGGCGGTTGGGTGGCTTTCTTTGCCCAGGGACGAAGGATTATGTTGACCGCTGGCGGGGAGTCAAGCAAGGCTCTGTGCTGTTATAGGCTCGTCGCATTGTTCTGCCTTGTTGTGCCACTTCAGCTCACCGGATACCTTCGTCGGCTGACGTTCGCCGACGGATCGCGAGCATCTCATGGGTTATTTTGAGCATTTACAAGACGCCGCCGGGATGGGGAATCATTATCCATGGATTCTTCTGGGGACGATTGTTGCCGCGTTGGGGCTCAGGGGGTTGGTGCCGGCGGCGGCGGGGCGGTTGCGGTGGACGGCGATGCTCGCCGTGCTTTCTCTGCCGGGGCTCATGCTCTGTGCGCTGCTGCTTCAGCATGACAAGACGGCGCTGGATATTGCAGATGATGCGGCGTATCGGTGGATACACTTTTTTTCCCAACTGTTTCTGTCCATCGCGATCATCAACATCACCGGTGTGCTGGTCTTTCGTGTGCTGCTGGTGGCGATGCGGATGCAGCCGCCGCCGATTTTGCGTGATACCATTTTGGGGATCGCGTATCTCGTCGTCGCGATCTCGCTGCTGAGCCGCCATGACGTGAACCTTGGCGGAATTATTGCGACCAGCGCGGTGATGACCGCCGTCATTGGTTTCAGTTTGCAGGACACGCTGGGCAATATCATGGGCGGCGTTGCGCTGCAGATGGAGCGCAGCATCGGCGTGGGCGACTGGATCCGCATCGGCGATGTGGAAGGCGTCGTCCATGAAATCCGCTGGCGACAGACGTCTGTCGAAACGCGCAACTGGGACACGGTGGTCATCCCCAACAGCATGTTGATGAAAAGCCAGGTGACGATCCTGGGAAGGCGGGAGGGCAAGCCGCGCCAGCATCGTTCGACGATCGTGTTTAATGTGGATTATCGCACGAATCCGGCGCAGGTGATCGACTCGGTGCTGGCCGCGCTGCGGGCGCAGCCGATTCCCAATGTGGCGACGGATCCACCGCCGGATTGCGGGTTTGCCGAGTTCAAGGAGAGTTATGCGGTGTATGCGGTCAAATATTGGCTGACCGATCTGGCCCGTGATGGTGGAACCGCTTCGGAAGTGCGCACGCGCATTGTCATCGCCTTGCAGCGCGCGGGGATCAGTTTGTCGCTGCCGTCGCAGAATGTGTATATGACGATGGAGGGCCGATCGCGCGACCAGCGGCGGCATGAAGAGGAGTTGAATCGGCGCGTCGCCGCGCTCAAGCAGGTGGCGATTTTCCAGTCGATGACCGATGAGGAGCGCCGCAAGCTGGCCGAGGAGTTGACGGTCGCGCCGTTCCGCAAAGGCGAGGTGATGACGCGGCAGGGAAATGTCGCTCATCATCTGTACATCGTCATTACCGGCGAAGCGGAGGTGATGCTTGAAACCGCCAGCGGCGTGACGCGCCAGGTTGGCGTTGTCCATGCGGGGGATGTGTTTGGTGAGATGGGGCTGATGACGGGCGAGCCGCGGTTTGCCACGGTGACGGCAACCACCGATGCCGTTTGTTACAAGCTGGATCGTGCGGGTTTTGCCGCCGCCATGCAGCGGCGGCCGGAACTGGCGGAAGAAATTTCCCATGTGCTGGCGCGCCGCAAGATCGAGCTGGATGCGGCCCGCGCAGGACTGGCCGCTTCGGCGTCGCTGGACAAGATCAAGGCGACCGAGGGAGATCTGCTTCGGCGGATTCGGAATTTTTTCAGGCTGGAATAGGCGGGCATGATTCGGGGGCTGGGTCGGTCTCAGACGCGGCGGCACTCCCTGGCGGAAAGAAAAACGAGGATCATTTCCCGGACTTTTTTCTGCGTGATTTTTTCGATCGCCTTGCCGTATAGCCGCAGTTGGCCGGCATAAAACGCGGCGCGCTGGTCCAAGAGATCGCCGCTGACGCGGTCGGTTTTGTAATCGATGATGATGAATTCGCCCTCGATGGGGAGTATCAGGTCGAGGCGGCCGCGCACCATGATGTTGTCGAATTTGTCGATGTTTGCCGTGGGGATGTTCGCAGGGGCGGCATAATAGACTGGGGCTTCGCGCATGATGTCAGCGGCATGTTTCTGAAGGAGTTGGCCGATGTCTTCGCTGAGAAACCATTGGATGGCGGGGATGTCCACCAGCTTTGACTGCGCGGAGGTGAGGCGGTGATCGCCGATCATTTTTTCGATTTGGCGATGAATCGACGCGGCGCCGGCCACGTCGGAAAAAGTCAGATGTTGGAGGACCAGGTGCGTGGCTGTTCCCCGCTCGGCGGGATCAATGGGGAGCTCGCCGGCGAGGAACGCAGGTTTGGGAAGCATGCGATCGAGTTCACTCGCGGCAGTGCCCGGCGGCGGGGCGGATGACGGGTCGGTTGATTGCGCAGCGACGCTGGTTTGCTTCGACAGGCTCGTTACGGATTGCACAGCGCCCAACTTGGTGAAGGCTTTGAAGGGATATTGAAAGCTCACGCGCTCGATGACCCGGGCGGCCGATTCGTTCGGCGGCGGGGAGGGATTGAGCGGCTTCAGCGCCGCCAGCGCCGTTTGAGCGGATGTGAACTTCGCCGCGTCTGGTTGCACAGCGGCAAAAGTGGAAATGTCGGCGGCGGTGTGGGCATGGACGCGGATGGGTTCATCGCCGCCGCGGTTCAGGGCGGCGGCGGTGGGGCCCAGCCAGTCGAGCATGTTGCGGGCGTTTAAGATTTGCTCTGTGGGAAGCGGGCCCTCGTGGCCGCGCCATTGGGCGGCCCATTTTTCGGGTTGGGATTCGTTGCATGTGCCGACAAGGATCAGGTGTTCCTTCGCCCGCGTCATGGCGACGTAAAGCACACGAAGCTCTTCGGCCAGCGATTGCCGGCGAAGACGCTGCTGAACAACGGCCGACGCCAGCGACGGATAGCGGATGCGGCGATCCTCATCGACAACCTGCAATCCCAGCCCGGCGTTGCGATCCAGTAGGATCGAGCCCTGGCTGTCTTGCAGATTAAATGCTTTTCCAAGATCAGGCAGCAGCACGACGGGGAACTCCAGCCCCTTGGAGCGATGGATGCTCATGACGCGGACGACATCTTCGGCTTCGCTGGCGATCGACGCCTGCCCGAGATCGGATTCAGCTTTGAGCTTTTCCAGGAATTGCAAAAATCGGCTTAGCCCCTGGCGGCGAAACGTGCCGAACTGGCGGGCGCGCTCGTGGAGCTCGATCAGATTTGCCTGGCGCTGCTCGCCGCCGGCGAGTCCCGCGCTGAACGCGAGATAGCCGGTGTCGTCGTAGATGCTCCAGAGGACTTCCGCCAGCGGGCGCTGGCGGGCAAGCTTGCGCCAACCGTCGAGCTGGTTGCGGAAATCGCGAAGGCTGGCTGCGAGTTCGTCCTTTTGTTCGCTTGCGTATCGGGCGACGGCCTGATGGAAAGGAATCGCCGGATCGCCGGCATACGCGAGGCGAATTCTTGCAAGGTTTTCCTCGGCCTGAGGAAGCGCCGCCAGAGGGCTGCGCAGCACGGCGGCCAGAGGAATATCCTGCTGCTGGTTGTCCAGAATCTTCAGCAGCGCCAGCAGGTCGTTCACTTCGGTGGCCTCGAAATAGCCGGTGGCGCTTTCGCTGTGAACGGGGATGCCGGCGCTGCGGAGCACCGACACAAATTGATCCGCTTTATAGCGCATCGAACGGAGCAGGATCACGATGTCGCCAAAACGGATCGGGCGGCAGGTAATTTTGTCGCCGGCCCGATCGACAACGTTCATCGCCTGATGCGCGGTCTTGCCGGTCATTTCGAAAATGCGCTCGACAAGGAGCATCGCCTCCCGCTCGGTACGATCGGGTTCATTCTGCGATGGCTCATCTTCGGCGGCAACGGATGAACCTCCGGGCCTGGGAAGCAGATGCAGCTCGATTGGCGCGCCGTTGAAACAGGAGCCATCGGTGATGTCGGGATAATCAAGGCCCGGCTTCAGCTCCTGCGAATGGTCGTAATTCAGCTCGGCGGCTTCCTCGGTCATAAGGGTTTTGAACACCCCGTTGATGGCATTGAGGAGCGGGGCCCGGCTGCGGAAGTTTTTTTGCAGGTCAACAACGGTGCCGTGCGTTTTAGGTTGCGAGTATTGGGCGCGCCGGGCAAGGAAGCGCGCAGGCTCGGCAAGGCGGAAACGATAAATGCTTTGTTTCACGTCGCCGACGCAGAAGAGGTTCGGTGTTGTCCCGCTCCGGGCGGTGATGCACTCCCGGCTGATTAGTTTCAGGATGGAATCCTGCACCTCGTTGATGTCCTGGTATTCATCAACCAGCACATGCTTAAACTGCCGATGATAAGAGCGGGCGATGGGCGAGGGATGAAGGATGGGATCATCGCCGGCGACCGGCTCGGCAAGGGGAATGGTCGGGTCGCGCAACGCCTTGAGCGTGAAGCGTTCAAGGTCGGAAAAATCGAGTGCGCCTTCTTCCTGTTTGGCCTGGCCATATCGATCGGTGAAATCTTCGACGAGCGAAAGAAATGTATCTGTATGCGGCTGGATGCGGCGCAGCCCGTCTTTCCATTCCTCGTCGGTGAAAACCAGGGCCTCCCGCCAGGGGCCTTTTTTCAGGGCATTTCGCACGCCGTCGACGCGCTCCTTGGCGATCTCTTTTCCTTCTACTTTGTTTGAAACGCGGGGGATTTCCGGGAGTTCTACTGTTGCGGCTTCTTCGATGAAGGCATCGAGCCCGAACTGATCAAACACCTTTGTCCAATGATTGATGATCGTCCAGAGCTCGCGGAGATGCGCGACGTAGTCCGGGAAATTCTTCAGTTGCTTGACCGCGATGCCCGCGGCGGCGCATTCGGCGCCCATGGAATGGAGATAGCGGCCGAGGGTCTTGCTGTATTCCCGGCCAAGCGCGGATTTGGATATCGGCAACGTGATGGCGGAGGCGATGCGGTCCCTGGCGTTTCTAATCCACCTGTCGGGATCGAGCAGGCTGGCGAGGGTGTCGTGAGCCTGAAGGACGAGCCGGATGATGCGTTCGTCATTTCCGTCGCCGTAACTGTTAATGAACTTTCGGAACGGGTCGGCGTTTTCTTCGCGGTCGTACCAGTCGGCGAACATATCGCGGGCGACTTCCAGCTTGAGCAGGTCAGATTCGTCAGCGTCAAGAATGATGAATGCCGGATCGAGCCCGAGCAGGTGAAAGTGCTGCCGCAGCAGGCGCGAGCAGAAGCTATGGAGCGTGCCGACCGAGGCTCGATCGATGATCGCAAGCTGGCGGGCAGTGTGATTCGAAGGATTGCCCGCGTGGCGGTCGGCCAGGGCCTTCTGGATGCGGGCTTTCATCTCAGCCGCCGCCGCTTCGGTGAACGTGACGACAAGAAGCTCATCGACCCCGCATCGGGGAGAAGCATCGCAGACAAGATGAACGCGGCGCTCCGCGAGCACGCTGGTTTTTCCTGAACCGGCGGCGGCGGATACCAGCAGGCTGCGGTCGGTCGTCACGATGCCGCGGCGCTGGTCCTGGGTCCATTCGCGGGTTGGTGATTTAGCCTTCATCAGCGCCTCCGCCTGCGAGTTCTTTCAGCACCTCATCGCGCTTGATGGCGGGCAGTTTGTTGTACCGGTTCATGCCGGGCTCAAACCGGCAGACGCTGCGATATTCGCAGCGGGGGCAGGGCGTTTCCCGGTTGATCCAGAAGGGGAATACCCGGATGTCGCCGCTGGTGACGCGGTCGGCGAGCTCGCCGATTTTTTTCTCGACATGATCGAGAATCGCGGCGAATTCCGCGGCATCCGCAACGTCGGTGCTGTGGCGATTGCCGAGCTGACCGTCTTTTTTGATGTAGACCTGCACGACTTTTGAATGCCCTTCGGCGAGGCCGGAGTCGATGGAATGCACCGCTTCGGCATTGATGATGCCGCGCGGTTTAAGGCGGAGGTGGAAGTCCGGGTGATCGGCGCAGCAGCTTCATTCGGATGGTCCACGCTCTGCGGCGATCGAAACATTTGCAGGAAGAACGCGGCGGCGGGCGTGAGTTCCCGGCCGACGAGCTGTTCGCCACCCCCCTGCAGGACGAGGATGCAGGTCAGCAGTTGGAGTGAAAGACCGTGGTAGGCCCGGTCCAGCGACAGCGGCGACGCGGTGAGCTTGTAGTCGGAGATGGTAAAGTTGGTTCCGCGTTCATGCAGATCGACGCGGTCGATCCTGCCGTGGAGGTGAACTTCCTGGCCGGTCGGTGTGGTGACGCGATGCGCGGGCAGCGCACCGCCATCCCCGAACTTTAAACCGGCGTAGGCGGGCCGAAATTTGCCGCGGCGGTGCATTTCTATTTGGGCGGTCACGGCGTCGATCAGCGTCTTTTCGATGCGATCGAGAAGATAGCGGTTGCGGGCCGTGCTGAGCATGAGCTCGCCGCGGAGGCTGCGGCCGATCTCGGCTGTGTGCGTGCGAATCAGATTTGCGATCTCGGCAAAATCCTGATCGCACCAATCGATTTTGGTTTTCAAAATGTCGGCGACGAGATTCTGCAGAATACGGTGATAGGCGTGATGAAGATCGAGCGAAGTGACATCCGGCTCTTCACGCTCCTGAAGACGCAGGCCATACCGGAGAAAATGACGGAAAGGGCAGGCGGCGAGCGTTTCGAGTTGAGCCACGGTGGATTTCAGCGGGGAAGGGAACAGTTTGGCGGCGCAGTTCGTCCGACAGATTCGCTTCGTTCGAATAGCTCAGGGCTTTCCACGCGCGAAACCGCATCACATCAACCGCGTCGTCGCAGCAGGTGTATGTGGCGAGCCATTGATAAAGCGCCGACCACGGCTCCTGCGATGCGTCGTCACTGTCGCCGCGGCGGACCCATCGCATCAGCGCGGTCACCAATTGGCGCGGTGTACCGATGCTGTCCGGCCTGGCCTGAGAGAAACGCGGGATATGATCGATCGTGATCGTGGGGAACAAGCGAAGCAATTCATTCCAGAAGGGAGAGGGACTGGTGGGGCGGCCGCCTTTGTCGGACAGGGCGCGGGTGACGATAAGCCGATTGGACGCGCGGGTGAACGCGACGTAAGCGAGCAGGCGCTCATCGAGGAGACGCCGTTCGGTTTCCGGGTCAAGATCGATATTTTGTTTTCGCAGAACGCGGCGTTCGGAATCGGAGAGAACGCAATCCTCCCGCTGAGCGTGGGGGAAGTAGCCTTCATTCAGCCCGAGAACGAAGACGAGCTTTACTTCGGGGGCGCGAGTGCGGTCGATCTGGCCGACGAGGATTTGATCGACTGTCGGCGGAGTGAGCGCGAGGTCGAAACTTTCCAGCCCGTTGTCCAGGACATCGAGGAAATCGGTGAGCGTCATGGCTTCATCGCCCAGCAGTTCGGCCATGTGCTCGAAGAGCTTCATGAGTTCAGACCAGATTTGTTCGTGTTCGCCGCGTTGTTCGAGGCGGCCGGATTGTTCGGCTTCGCGCATCCACTTCGTGAGGGTTTGGCGGATTTGAAATTGTTCGAGCAGCAGGAAAAGCTGCGTGATGATTTCGCGCACGGCGACGGGCTTTGACGGGCGCACGGCGGCGACGAACGGCGAGAGCCTGGAGACAACGCGCATGCGGATTTCGTTGATGTCGGTTGTTGCGGCGGCAGGGGCGGGGAGATCGTCGTCGGCCGCGGCGCGGGTGAGATCGTGGCGAAAGCCCCAGGCTCCGGCAGAGGCCCACATGCTGCCGCGGATGCGGTGCAGCAGGACATAATTTTCGAGCTGGTCCGCTTCGTCTTCGCTGATGCCTGCCAGACCCGATTTAAGCAGCGTCATCATTGCATCGTGCGGCCAACCGCTCCGGGCGATGAGCAGCGCAGCGCGGACAAATTGCAGCAGCGGATGATGCGCGGCGGTCCGGCGGCGGTCCAGGAAGTAATCCAGATCGTGCTCGCGGAAGCTCGCGTCAATCAGCTCTTCGTAATCGCTCGCATCGCGGACGAGGACCGCAATGTCGCGAAGGCGCACACCGTCTCGCATGGCGAGACGGATGCGGCGGGCGACGGCATCCACCTCCGTGCGCGCGTCCGGAGCGTCGAGTAATTCACACGCGCTTTGGGTATCGCTCATTTCTCCATGGGAAGAGGCGGCGAGCGCAAATAATTGTGAATCAATGGTAGCCAGCTCCGGCGATCGGAATCGCTTTGCTTCGGTCAGCAGCAGCGGCGGTTCGATTGCCGCGCCGGCTTCACTGATGGCTCTTATGAGCGATTGATACGCGCGCTCGGTGCGATGGAACAGGGAAAGTTCATCGAGGATGGCGCGTGGGCTAGCGACTATCGGGCTGCCGGGATCGAGCAGCATGGCGATTTCAGTTCTCTCGCCTGCGACTGCGATCGCGGTCAGCAGCTTGCGCTCGTATTCAGTGAAGTCAAAAAAATCGTCGACGAAGATATGCGCATCTTTGAGGAGCAAGCACGAAGCGACACGTTTCAGCACGAGTTGCAGCCGGCGCTGCGGGTCGAGGCGGTCTTGTCCGATGTAATGGTTGTAGGCGTTCAGGAGCAGGCGAACATCGTGAAGCTTATCGTGAAGGGATGAACCGATGTCGGCAACGGGCTGCACCCGGTGAAGAAAATCGTCAAGAGAGGCGGCGCTGATGCCGGCGCGTTCGAATTCACCAAAGGTCGAATCGAGCTCGGCCGCGAGACCCGGACGGCGCGCCGACGCCGAATAGAATCGCAACTGATCCTGATGTGTGCGCAGAAGGTGGCCGACCACCATTCGCCGGCCGAGAGGCGTGACCTCGGGGATGCCGACGTCGCCGCAGTGGGTGAGAATGTCTTTCCCGAGCTGGTCGAACGAGACAATCCGGACGCGTGAAAATCCCCCAAGGATGCAGGTAAGTTCGCGCTCTGCCTGAAAAGTGGCCTGCCGGGGCAGGAGCCAGTAAATAGGCGGCCCGAGCGGCCGCTCGCGGAGCAGTTGCCCGATCCGATCTCTGCAGTAGTGGCTCTTGCCGCTGCCGGCTCGACCGAGAATAAAACGAACAGGCATTTGGATTTCCTGACGGGTGAACGGGCACCTAACGACAGCATAGGATAGCCGGTGATTCGTGCACGGCCAAACGGAATGCTGCGATATCTTGTTCGCATGTGGCAAGGATTCAGATCGCTTTCCGTCGCAATAATCACTCTTTATTATAAAATGCTTAAGCCCGTCCTCGGTTCACCCCCGCAGGCAACTTCTCGACTGACCTTTCCATGAAAACTTTTTCCATCCAAACCCTCGGCTGCAAGGTGAATCAATACGAAAGCGAACAAATCGCCACTCTCCTGAAATCCCGCGGCCTGTCCCAGGTTCAGGAACCCGCCGGTGATCTCCGCATCATCAACACCTGTAGCGTTACCATCCAGGCGGCCAGCAAAAGCCGGCAGACCATCCGTCAGACAACCCGCAGCGCGATAAGCCTCAATGTCATTCAACCAAACCAATTTGCTAATCAGGTTCTCGCCGCCACCCCGATCAATATCGATCCATCCCACAGCAATTCTGATTCTTCATCCAACCCCCGAGTCATCGTCACCGGCTGCTGGGCGACCAGCGACAAAACCGAGGCGGCGGCAATGCCTGGTGTTGATGCCGTCATCACGCATCACGACGACGTTGCCGCCGAACTAAACCGGTTCCTATTCAGTTGGAATGTAATTCCGACCGCTCAAATAACTGCGCAGGAGCCTCTTCAAAACAGGAACACGGGTGACGCTCAAAGTTGCATCACCGATTTGTCACCAGAATTGGGAGCGTATGAAGAATGGATAAAAAAGGCTCGGACTTTGGCGGATGAACCGGAGAAATTAAAGGCCGGCCCTGGCGCTACATCCCTCCCTCTCCTGGGCCAGCGCCATAGCGGTCACCAGCGTGCCTTCCTGAAAGTGCAGGATGGCTGCGACGCCCATTGCACCTACTGCATCATCCCGACCCTGCGGCCGCGCCTCTGGAGCAAACCCACCGACGCCGCCGTCGAAGAAGCCAATCGCCTCGTTGCCGCCGGCCACAGTGAAATCATCCTCACCGGCATCTTTCTCGGCGCCTACGGCCAGCCCACCGCGCTTCGCCGCCGCCAACCTGATCCCGGGAAATCCATTGCCGAACTGATCGACGCCCTGTGCACCCGCGTCTCTGGCCTTCGCCGCTTGCGCCTCAGCAGCCTCGAACCCGGCGACCTGACACCAACTCTTCTTGCAACCCTCCGAAGCCACGAACAAATCGTCCCCCATTTCCATCTGCCCCTTCAGAGCGGGTCAGATTTCATTCTCAGGCGTATGAATCGCCAATATACCCGCGATCAATTCCTCAAAATGATCGACGGCGTGCATGCGGCCTTCGATCGCCCCGCGCTCACCACCGACATCATTGTCGGTTTCCCCGGCGAGAGCGACGCGGAGTTCGATCAAACCCTGGAAATCGTCGACCGCGCCGAATTCATCCACACTCATGCCTTTTCCTTTTCGCCCCGCCCTGGCACCGCCGCCGCCAGATGGTCCAAGGATTACATCCGCGGTCCCGTAGTCAATCATCGCATCGACATTCTCCGCCAACGCGCCATCGACCACAGCTTTACCTTTCGCCAATCCTTCGTAGGCGAAGCCGTCGAGATTCTTGTGGAGCAAACCACCGACACTTCCCCGGCAAATTCCCCCTCCCTGAAACACGGCCGTTGCGAACGCTATTTCGAAGTTCACTTCGAAAGCAATTCCGTTCACGCCGGCGACTCCGTTCAGGTCCGCATCGATCACATCACGCCCACCCGCACGTTTGGAGTGCCGCTCACATAGTGGTCTGGGCCTCTTGCGCGGCATCAATCGCGCGGCATGGAAATGCTTAAAATTTAAATCGAGCAACGCAAAAAAACCCCGGTGAGTAACACCGGGGTTTTGTTCTGCTTTGATCCTGTTGGGCTTAGACCGCCTTGTGCGATGTGCTCAAGGTATGGCGGCTAAGGGTGTGGTGAAGTTTCGTGTGGCCGGTGGTCTTGGAGTGAAGCTTCTTGTGCTTGCGGTGCTTCTTATGCACGACAAGCTTACCGGTGTGCCTGGTGCTCGTGCGAACGGGGTGCACGGCGGTCAGCTTGACTGGGGTGACGCTGGCCGGGGTTGTACCGGTGTAATGCACGTGACCTTGTCCGACGGCGGGTAGCGCGATGACGGTCAGCGCGGCTACTGCGGATCCTGCAATCCATTTCATCCAGTTTCTGGAAATCATAACAAACTCCTGCAAAGCCCAACCCAAGGGCCGGAAACACCGACTCCGCCGGCGGGCACGCCCACAAATGCCGTGCGACACCGCGCGGCTCTTTGGTGTTTATCGGACGAGAAGGACGTGGGGGCTGCAGAAAAAATCTTCGGAGACGGCGCGAGCAGAAACTCGAATGACGAAATTCCAGCGACGAATCAATGTTCAAATGACCAAACGAAGACGGAGGTAGTCAACGTTTCCCGGATTTGTTTCGCTATTTACGGCAGTCATTCATCATTTGAACATTGATTCGTCACTTCGGATTCCCGGCTCATTGTTGTTGGCGGAATAGTTCGGCGAAGAAGTCATTGAGCGCCATCCAGGAGCGCTTGTCGGCCTGCTCATTGTAGCCGATGCCGGGGATGTGATGGGAGTCGGCATCGGGGTTGGTGAAGGCGTGGACCGCGCCGCTATAGATGTTGATCTGGTAGTTGGCCTTGGTTTCCTTCATTTCCTGCTGGAAGGCGGCGACGGCGGTGGAGGGAACGAGGGGATCATCTCCGCCGTGGCAGATGAGGATTTTGGAGTGGATGTTGTCGGCGCCTTCGTCGGGGGTGCGGGAGAGATCGCCGTGAAAGCAGATGACGCCGGAGAGGGGAGCGCCGGCACGGGCAAGTTCGAGGACGACGGTGCCGCCGAAGCAGTAACCGATGCCGGCGACGCGGTCCTTGTCGGTGTATTTATTGTCTATCAGGGTGGAGAGGGCGGCTTGGCCGCGCTGCGCATGGCGTTGCGATCGGTGCGGAAGGGCTTGGCCCATTCGCCGGCTTCCTGCGGGTCGTTGGTGGTTTTGCCTTGGCCATAGATGTCGGCGACGAATGCGACGTAGCCCATCTTGGCGAGTTGAATGGCGCGATGTTTGGGATATTCGGTCAATCCCCACCATTCCGAAACCACCAGCACGGCGGGTCGGGTGTCCTGCCTGGCGTCATCGTAGGCGAGAAACCCTTCGAGGATGGCCGGACCGTCGCGATATTCGACCGTCTCGGTGTGAATATCGGCCCGGGCCATCGGGGCGAGGGTGACCAGCAACGCACCAGCCAACAGCGAACAATTCAATGACCTGATCATGGAGGCTCCTTCCGAAATTGACACAGAGTAGTAGGCGGCCGGGGGTCGACCGCCGGTTCAAGTGAGAGAGTTTAGCCGCGGATGTATGGGTTTGGCGAGATGGCAATATTTTTTGCAGGAGCGTTTGCGCGGTAATGCATCTCGCTTGTCTCCGCTCAATACTGGGAAAGGGGTAGAGGGGCCGGGGGGAGCCGGTTCAGCGGAGCCAGCAGATGAGGATGATGGCGAGACAGATGATGACGGCGACGATAAGCCAGAGGGGCTTTTTGGGTGACATGGTTTCGACGGAGAGGTATATGCCGCAATGAGGGCAGAATTCGGATTGTTCGTAGATGGGTTTGCGGCATTTGGGGCAGGGGATTGTTTCGGCGTACTCATCGTCGGGGTCTAGATCAGATTCATTTGGAAGTTCGGGATCGGCTTCGTCTGATGCATCTTCGTCGTTTTGATATGGGTTTGTCATGTTGACCTGCATCGAGCGAAGGTTGGGTTTCAAGCAGTGCGGGCATCTTGCTTATCTAATGGTGTTTAACATCGGCGAGACGTCCATGTTACGGTCAGACGGCCCCAATGCTGAGCGGTTGTACCATGCACCATCTGAGTCGGCGCTGATTCGTTTGTATTCGCTGTTGAGTACCTGCATCACGGCGTCGCCGCGATGGGTTAGGATGTCGTCATTTGCGGCTGATACAAAAATGTACGCGGGGCGGTTGGATTTTAATTGGGCGGCGAGCTCGTTCCATTGTTCGGGAAGGAGCCATTCGGGGGACCAGCCATTGATGGGGACGGCCTGAAGGCGGTTCGCAAGGAAATAAATGGTGGGGTCGCCCAGGACGTAGATAGGATCGGAATCGTGTGAGTATGCTTCAAGGATGACGACTTGGGCTCGGGCTTGTTTGTAGACAGGGCTGATGCTTTCCCTGAATTGTTGCTGGGCGGCGATGGTTAAGGGCACGCCGTGGCGGAGTTCGCGGGCCGCTTTGATGGAGAAGCGTAGAAGATATGGGACGAGGAGGATTGTCAGGCCAAGGATGGAGAGCGATCTGAAGGCGATTTGGGATTTGCGGAAAGGGGCGTTTTCCTTTTGGATCAGGATATTTTCAAAGCCGGCGGCGGCGAGGAGGCCGAGGGGGAACAGGGGAAGAAGGAAATGATATTGCCACCACATGCGCTGGATCAGGACGACCAGTGTGGCGAGAAGGAACCAGGAGATGAGGGCGATGGTTGCGGCGTCTCGCTCTTTGCGAAGGCGCGTGATAGCGCCGCAGGCGGCGAATGGAAGCAGGGGCGCCGAGGCTATAAGGAACCAGTTGATGCCGCTGCGGAGTACGCCGTGACCGTAACCCGGGAGTTCGGCGACGATCCGGGGTGGGTAGAGGAAGAATGTACGATAGAGCAGGGGGAGTTGGCCGCGCAGCCAGAAGTATACGATGCAGGGGAGGAGCGTGGCGGTGATGCCGGCAGCG
This sequence comes from uncultured Phycisphaerales bacterium, assembly GCA_963704405.1. Lineage (GTDB taxonomy): Bacteria > Planctomycetota > Phycisphaerae > Tepidisphaerales > Tepidisphaeraceae > MFD01213-c1. Next base: position 3,870,670 of record OY969903.1, on the reverse strand, counting down.
GCGGGGACCAGGATGGTAATGATGATCTCCTTAAGTTGCCGGCGTTGCCGCCAGAACTGGTGGAAAATGCTGATCGTTAAAAAGGAGATCGGCAGAAGAATCAGAAACATTTTGAACAGCACAACAACGCCGGCCGCGACCCCCATAAGAAAGAAGCGAAGAGGTCTGGGCGGGTTGGATGGTTTGAGCTGCGACAGCCAGAAGCAGAGAAAGATTGGGAATGCGACGAGGCCTTCGACCTGGGTGAGATGCCAGGTGCCGCAAACGATAAAGTACACGCCCACGGTGAGAAAGGCAGCGAGAAAGGCGGTGGCGGGGCGGTGGTAGTACCTTCGCAGCGTCAGCGTCATGAGGGCAGCGAGGGCGAGGAAATAGAGCAGTTCGCCGAGGTGGATGCCTGCTTCGGTGAAGCCGAAGAGGCGGCCGGCCAGAAGGTAGAACCAGTAGATTCCGGGTTGCTTCAAGTCCCAGAAATCCCGGTAAAGCATTGCTCCGTGACTGATCTGTTTGGCGCCGACCGTGAACAGGGCCTGATCGCCCAAGAAAGGGTAGATCAGGTCGATTGAGCCGACGATGGCGATGGCGGCGGTAGTGAGCAATGCGCCGAGGGTTGTTCGCTGGCGAATGGAGGGTGAACGATTGATTACGCCGCTCGGCATAGCACTCACTATTGTAATAATGGAAGATTCAGTTAACCGGCTATTGGACGTCGCTGTCCATCATCATCTGCGAAAGTTGCTGCGGGATGTGGCCGGATGGGAACATGACGGCCAGAATATTTCCATAGACGAAATCGATTCGCCCGCTGGGATCGAGCCAGATTCGGGTGGGCTGGTCAACATTGGGAACATCCTTGGTGAAGGTGGCTTCGAGCTGGAATGGCTGTCGCTCGGTCGGTGTTGGCTTGATGCGGAGGATGCGGCCGGGTTGATTGAATAGGAACAGGCGCCCCTCGAAGGAGCGGAGGAGGACGGGTTTGGCTGAGCCGACGGCTGAAGGGGGAAGAGGCCAGGAGGTTTGCCTGCCGGATTTATCGATGACGATCAGCGCCGTTTGGCCGTCGTAATATTGGGCGCCGCTATTGTCGACAAGGAGGGCGTTGCCAAGGGAGCCCTGGGTGGTGGCTTGGGTTGTGGCGGGCAAAGCAGCGGAGGTTGCGGTGTCCGGTGCATCGGTGGCGGGCAGTTCTGTGATGAGTTTGTCTTTTTCGGGGAGCGCTTCCCAGGATTCGGATTTGAGGGCCCAGGCTCCGCCTCGCTTGATGCAGGGGTCATCGAGCGAATTCCAACCGACCTGGCCGTTGTGGATGGTCATGGTCCAGACGGGGAGGCGGGGGGTGGGGTCGAGGATGGTGGGATCAATCACGAGGGTTTCAGCAATGCGAGTTACGGGGTTGCTGTGAGGGGAAAACATCCAGCGGCCGCGGCGATCGATTCCGATGAGCTGATCGAATTGGCGTTCGGTTTCGGTCGTGAGCGGGACGAAGCCGTTGCCAAAAAATCTTCTGGAGCCGGCAGCGTCGGAGATGATCCAGTCATCTCGGATGGCGCGGAGGCGGCAGTCGTCGGGGTTTTGGTTGGCGATAAGCGCCTGTGGGAGTGGGCGCTCGACGCGGCCCGTGTTTCGCACGGGGATCCAGGCGGGGATTACTGTTTGGGCTTCCTGGGTTCCGTTGGGGATTTTCACACCGGCGGGCGCGAAGAGGAGGAGAGTGCCGTCGGGTTGGCGGCTGACCACTTTCAGCCGATTTTCCAGGATAGACATGCCGCCGAGCGCGGGTGTGATCTTGTTGCGAAGGAGTTGCCTGATGCGGATTTGAGCTTCGGGCGGAGCATCGGCGTTGGTTTTTTCGAGGATCGGCCAAAGGCCAGGGCCGTAGCGGGATAGCTCGGTGAAGGCGGCCTGGCGTTTGTCTTCATCGGGGTCGGCGAGAGCGTCGACGAGTTCGGCAACGTGATGCTGATCGATGTCGTTTGATTCCAGGGGTGCGATGGCCAGAGAGATTTTGTCCGCTTCGCCGGCGATTATTTGCAGGATGCTTCCGTCGAGGAGTGGAAGGAGCTGGATGATTTTTTGGGGCCACTGATCGGAGGGGAGATCGAGCCACTGGCCATCGACGAAGCGGGATGGGCCGCGACTGCCTTTTTTGCCGTTATCCCATGGCGCCCAGGCGAGGACGCCTTTGGAATCTAAAATTGCGACGGGTGCTGTGCCGCCGGATTCCAGCCCGGGGAGTGGGTGGAAATGTTCTGTGACTTGTGGATTCAATTCGAAGACGGAGATGCCGAGGTCGGCAGGGACGACGATTTTTCCATCCCAGGAGAAGGCGCGATCCCAGAAGTAGTGGCGGTCGGAGAAGAAGTGTTTGCGATCGAGGGAGAGGATGATGTCATAGCCGCCGGCTGGATTTTGGGTAACGACGGCGGCTGCCCAGTCGCCGGATTCGTTGAGCCACCAGTGGACGAACAAAGGCCGATCGGGGATCAGGTGCTCCGATGCATCCATGGAGTGTCGGAGCGTTTCGTCGGTGGGCTTGGCGTCTGTACGCGTGATCCAGAGATGGCCTGCGCCGTCGAGATAGACGGGATCGCGAAGGATGATGTGGGCGGCGTCGGAAAGATCAACGGGCAGCGCCAGCGGCTGGGTAGCGGGAATGGCGGGGTTGTTGGATCGTACTACATCAATATAGAAGGCCGCAGGGGGACGTGCCGCGACAGGAGCCGGCGCCGTGGTTGGTTTGGTTGCGGGCTGAGTTGTGGCGATGGTGGGAAGGATCAGGGGATGGGAATGGGATCGCAACGCGATGACGGTCATCGTCATCACGGCGACGAAGGAGAGAATGGTGATCCATTTCCACATGCGGCGTCACAGCATTTCAAGTGCGGATATCCTAACCGATTCAGCGGCCGGGCGAGGAGATTGGCGCCGGTCATGCTGCTGGGTGAGATTGGGGTGTCGCGACTCCTGGTTGCCGGCTCAATGCTTGATGCAGGAAGGATTGAATTGCGGATGTATATTTTTCGACGTCGGTTTGCATGGACATGAGATGGGCGGCGTTCGGGAAGATTATCGGTTTCGACAGTTGATCTGCGGCGGCTTTGGTGTTTACGGCTTCTTCGAGGGCAGTGATATCCGTTGCTTCCAATAGTTCATCGTTCTGGCCAATGATACTCAGGATGGGGCAACGGATTTTGGGGATAGTGGCGATGGGGCGGACGTCGTTAAATCGAGCCCTGGCGAGGAATTCGCCGCAGCGGATGGCGGCGTGCAGGATCGGACCGCCCGGGAGGCCGACGAGGGAGACGTGCGCGGCGATGGCGCGGCGGAAGTCGGTGAAGGGGGACTCTAAAACAACCGCGCTGATGTCCTGGCGCGTGGCGGCGGCAGCGGCTGCAACGGCGGCGCCGAGGCTGATGCCGAAGAGGACGATCTGCAGCGTGTCGGCTGGGCGGGTAGTGACGAGATCATTGATGACCTGCGACAGATCATCGCGCTCAAAGAAACCGCCGGTGGTGTATTTACCGCCGCTCTCACCGTGGGCGCGAAGGTCGATAGCGAGGATATTGAATCCCGCTTGATGCAGCATTGGAGCCCACGCGATCGCACCGACTTTGCTGTCGGCGTAGCCGTGGAGGAGGATGACGCATCGGGAGGGGCGATCAGGGTGGGGGAGCCACCAGCCGCTGATGTGCAGGGGTTGATTGTCGGAAGCATTTCGGATGAGAAAGTTTTCGTTTTCGAAGGGGAGATTTAAGTCGCCGGGGGAGAGGCGGTGCAAAAGATAGGCGGCTTTGCCGTCGGTCATGCGGGGGGGACGAATGATCGCACGGGCGGTGATGGCAATCGTGGCGCAGGCGAGGGTGATCCCCAGAAGCAGAAGTATTGCGAGGAAGGTCCACATGTGGGCGAAGGTTTAACGTAGCACAGGGATGGGAGTCAGGGCAAATGCGGTCCTGAGAGAGAAAGGGCCAGAGGCGATGCAAAATTGAGGCATCTTGATTCAAGCCGCGGATCGGCAACGTCCGATAGTCTTTTCAGAGGCAAGCAACAGTTCAATCTGGCACGCGTTATCGCACAAGGAGTTTCGGACATGACATCAATCATCAAGCATGCAAAATGGATCGCAATCGGCTGCGCCGCTTTGGCTGCGGGCTGTCAGAACAATACGCCAAAGCCGGCGGAGTCGGCTTCAATTCGTGGTGATGTGACGGATATCCGGCCGATGGAATCGACCGCGCCCGCGTATCAACCCGCGCCGATTCAGACGGCTTATCAGCCGGCGCCGGCGGTTGCTCAACCCGTGTCGTATGATGCACCGGCTTCGACACCGATGGGTGGAACGATCGCGGGCGGCAACAGCCACGTCGTGAAGCGCGGCGAAACGCTTTATAGCATCGCCCGTCAAAGCTATGGCGACGGCAAGCAGTGGCAGAAGATCGCATCGGCTAATCCGGGCGTCACGCCTTCGACATTGAAGGTAGGCCAGACGCTGATCATTCCGTGAAGATTCGTGGGATGACAACCAATAGAAACGGGAGAGCCCGGCCGCTTTGAGCGGCCGGGTTCTTTTTATATTTCGAGTCCTGGCAAAATAAGGGAAGGTTCACCACGGAGATACGAAGCGCATGGAGAAAGGCAAAGCAGTCCACGAATTTCTTCGTGCGCTCAGTATCTCCGCAGTGAATTCTCTTATGAGGTTTAGTAACTGATAACGGGCAGGGATGTGCGGCCGGCTGATGTCAGTAGTTGCTGGGCCGCTCGTTCAAGGACCGGTTCGATGCCGAGCCATTGCAGGCAGCTTTGGTGGGAGCAGGTGCGCGAGAAGCAGGGGCTGCAGGGGATATCCAGCCGCACGACGGTATCTAATCGCCCGTAGGGTCCGGTTTGAATGGGACTAGTGGGGCCGAACATCGTGACCAGAGGGCGGCCTAAAGCGGAGGCGATGTGCATGGGGCCGGTGTCATTGGCGATAACCAGATCGGCGCGTTCGAGCAACGCGACGAGTTGGCGAAGAGTGGTTTTACCGCCGAGATTGATGACGCCGGGAAGGGCAGGGGCAAGGAGACTGGCATCGGGGCCGCCGGCCAGGACGGATTCCAGGCCGAAGCGCGTTTGAAGGGGTTCGATGAGAGCGGCGAATCGTTCTACGGGCCAGCGCTTGGTTTGCCAGTTGGCGGCGGGGAGCAGCAGGACGAAGCGCTTACCTGATGGCAGGAGATTGTTGATGTAGGCACGATCGGCCGCATCCGTGGGGAAGATAAATTCGACAGGGTCGCGGCCCAGGCCAAGGAATTCGGCGACGGTCAGATATCGCTCGATGGCGTGCTGAGGGGTATTTGAGACGTTTGCAAGATGAGTGCAGAAGATCCAACTGAATTCGCGGGCGCTGGTTGAACCGACGCGTATGGGCGCGTGGGTTCGCCAGGTCATCCAGCCGCTGCGGAATAGGCCCTGGAGGTCTATCACAAGATCAAAGTTGTGCTGTTTGAGCGATTGATTGAACACGGCCAGTTCCCGCGCGGCCTTCAGGCTGCGCCAGCTTTTGCCGAAGTGTTTGCGGTCGAACAGGATCACCTCGTTCAACTGAGGATGACCGTCGAGCAGACCGCTGCAGGCCGGAGTGACAAGCCAACTGATATGGGCGGCGGGCCATTTGCGTCGCAAAAGGTTCAATATGGGAAGCGCATGCACTACATCGCCGATCGCGCTGGGCTTGATGATCAGGATGCGCTGTGGCGGAGTTTTGAAAGTCGGCGGATGGCTTCTCATTACAAATGCTTTATTGCGAACCGATCAGTATCACGTTGATGCTGTTATTTCATCTTTCGGCAGCGCGGCGAGCGGGGCATATGGGGCATAGCCGCGGCAGAGCGACAGTGAATCCGCCGGGGTGTAGTGTATGTTTTCGTGCATGCTGCGGAGGAGTCGCTGGATGCCCAGGGCGATCCAGCGGCGTTTTCGGATGCCGTCGACATCTACCAGGATCGGCATCGCGCCGCGTTTCTCATCATCGAAGACGATCCAGTTGCTGGCTTTGGCGTCGAAGTGGGAGAAGCCAAATCGCTCGATCAGCCGCAGGATTCGGCCGGTGCGGCGGAAGAGCTTTTCACGTTTTTCGGTGGGCATCGCATCGAGTTCGGATCGAGCCAGGGTCTTGCCGGGGATGCGCTCGCAGATGAAGACGGCTTCGGTGACGTATCCGAATGAGCGGCGTTCCATGACGGCGAGCGGCCACGCAGTAGGCAGGCCGCGCACCAGGAGGTTCCAGGCTTTCCTCCACGCGCGGTGCAGGCGCGAGCCGCGACCGATCTCGTTTAAGTAGCGATACCAGTAGCGGCGGCGCGGGCGTTTTACGATTACTTCCAGCGGATGACCGCCAATAATAATTTCACCGGCGAATACTTCACCGCTGCGGCTTCGCTTGATGACTTTCAGTTGGTCGCTTTCGATTTCTTGGAGCAGGACGGGCCATTCGCGTTGCCAGTCTTTGGCTTCGACCTGCAAGCGGCTGGCCGCCGACCAGCGATGGGGATATTTAGTTTGCCTGAAGAAGATGCCGTTCCAGCCATCGACCTTGATTCGGCCAAAGTAGCGATTGTTTTTTGTGATTCCCTGAAGGAAGCGGTCCCAAAGGAATTGGCTGTGATTGTTGCGTTCGGGCATGGGGCCGCCGGGGCCGAGTTTTTCCCAGCCGCGCATCAGGTCGGTGAGCGTTGCGTATCGCCTGACGCTGTGGCCGAGCATGAGGAGATCGCGCAGGCGCAGCCCGCCGGTGCGAACGGCATATCCGTCAAGGAGGAACAATTTTTTATCGTGGATGAGAAAATTTCCAAGATGGAGGTCTTCGTGGCCCAGGCCGGCGCGACCCAGTTCGTGTACCAGGTCGATGATTTGACCGGCGAGGTTGCGCTGATCGGGGATCGGTTCACCGCGAAGTTCAAGCTCGCTTAAATATTGGTCCAACTGAACCGAAGGCTCGATCGCCTCGAGCACAACCGCATCGCCTCGGCGGCCATCGATGCTGAAGCCCATCAGCGCCGCGACCGCACGGGGAGCGCGGATATTGGCCTTTTGAAGGGCCTGCAATCGGGTGAATTCGCGCAGTGCAGGGCTGCCGCGAAAGAAGCGGCGGAAGCGGTCGCGGGGCCCGCCCTTCGGGTAAAATTTTAAAAAGTATGCGCGGCCGTCGTGCATGAACCGCCAGACCTGCCGGTAGCCGCGGTCTTTGACCAGCGCCCCCAGTCTCGGCAGATCGCGCAGCGTGTTTTCAAGATCCCTCGTCGACACCGGTGCAGGTTATATGCGCGCGGCGGCGGTTTGTCTTGCCTGGCGGGGCGCGCACTTGCGAACTTATCGGACGTACAGGTAAAGTATCCGCTGATTCGCGGGCGTTCAGCTTTGCGAAACTCAACGTATCGAAGTGTCATTGGACGTCCCGATTCCATCGCGTATGCGACATTCGCCATGAACGACTGGAACGAGGCCGAGCAACGGGTTGAGAAGGCCCAGGAGCTGTTCGAGCAGCATCGCTGGCAAGAGGCACTGGAAGAACTCCAGGCTGCCACATCCATCAATCCATATAATGGCGGCTGGTTCTTCAACATCGGGCTCACGCTCGATGAGATGGACCGATACAACGAAGCGATCGACGCCTACCGCCGAGCGCTGGAGATCGATGACAACGACCTTCAGGCGATGAATCACCTGGGTGTCGACCTGCACCGCGTCGGCAATTACGACCAGGCGATTCAAACCTTCAATCGTATTGAAACGATCGATCCTTCCTTCGAGCCGGCCTACTGCAACCGAATCATCACCTACAGCGAACTGGGCGAACACGAAAAAGCCGAGGAGATGTTTTATCTCGCGCGGCTTTATCGCGAGCATTGCCCACATTGCTATTACAACATCGGTTGCAGCCTCGCCGAGCGCGGCGAATATGACCGCGCGATCTACTGCTGGCAGAAGACGCTGGACCTGGATGACCGGCATATGGATGTGCGCGTCCGCATCGCCGACGCAATGTGGAAAAAAGGAGAGCTGGAAGCGGCCCGGCAGCATTTCCTTGCCGGTCTGCGGCTCGATCCTGGCAATACCGATGCATTGCTCGACCTGGGAGAACTGCTCCTGGAAATGGGCCAGATCGACGAAGCCGGGGAAAAATTTCGCCGGGCGATTGAGCTTTCGCCGGAAGATCCATCGGGATATTTCTGCCATGGTCGATGGCTGATGCGGAGGAATCACGATACGGAGGCGATCGCCGCCTTTGAGAAGACGCTGCAGCTTGATCCAACCTATCCGCGAGCCCACATGTGCCTCGGCGAGTTGCACCAGCGCCATCGCAACCGCGCCGAAGCGCGCAAGCATCTTCGTGCTGAACTTCTGCTGCGGCCGGAAGATCCGCATATGCTGCTGGATCTGTCCAATCTCCTGATGGACAACGGGCAGAGCCGGGCCGCCATCGCGTGCCTGAAGCGGATGACATTACTCGATCCGGATAATGTCAGCGGGTGGCAGAACCTGGCGGTGGCGCAGTTCATGCGGTGCCATTACGCGGAGGGGATCGCGAGTTGTCAGGAGGCGCTTCAGCGGGATCCTTCAAACCTGCTGACGATTTTTAATTTATCGCTCGCGTATGAGCGGATTGCCTGTTACGACGATGCGCTTCGCTGGGCGAGCCGGGGGCTGGAAGTTGAGCCGCGGGATATTTCGTTTCAGAAGCTGGAATTTCGGTTGAGGGTGATGAAAGTGCTGCAGCGGGTCCAGATGATTGTGCGGCGGGGGATGTTTTGGAAGCGGTAAGGCCTGCCACGGAGCGTCTTCCAAACCTGATTGAACAGCGGAAATTGAATAACGAGCATGGTGGCTGTTCAAAAAGCACAAAAGCCCGCCTGTCCTTCAGAACCATCATGTCGCAGGTTTGGCAGCAATCTCAATCCGAGGGTCTACAAAGGCATATCCAATATCAACCAAAAGATTGAGCGTCAGCAGGAACGCCGAATAGACGATGACGGTGCCAAGGACCAGGGTTTGATCGCGATTGAGCACGCTATTGACGAAGTGCTGGCCGAGTCCGGGGATGTTGAAGACTTTTTCCACCACAAATGACCCCGTCAACGCCGTGGCGGCGGCGGGTCCGAGATAACTCAGCACCGGCAGGAACGCATTGCGCAGGCAATGTTTCCAGAGGATCGTTGTGCGGGAAAGCCCTTTGGCCCGAGCCGTCCGAACGTAATCCGAGCCCAGAACATCAAGCATGGCCGCCCGGGTGAGCCGGGCGATATACGCCATGGGGAGAAGCGACAACGCGATCCCCGGAAGAATTAAATCACGGATCGAACCCCACCCGCCAACGGGAAACCAGTGAACTTTCACAGCAAATGCGACAAGCAAACCGGCGGCCGTCACAAAACTGGGAACGCTGATGCCGAGCAGCGCGACGACGAGGCTCAGGTAATCCAGCGGTCCGCCTCGCCGCACGGCGGCCAGGACCCCGAGTGTGGTTCCTCCAAATGCCGCGATCGTCAATCCAAACATGCCCAAGGTCAGGGACACCGGCAACGCCGACGCCAGAATGTCGTTCACCGTCCACTCTTCATAATTAAGGCTGTACCCAAAGTCTCCATGTCGCAGGAGGTTCCATGGATACCACGCCAGGAAAGTTCGCCAATTGTCGGCGTGCATATCATGCTTAATCCTCGCCAAAGTTTGCGGGTCGAGCTTGCGATCAGTCCGCTCGAACGGGCTGCCCGGAGCTATCCAGACCAGCATAAAGGTGATGAGGTAAATAATGGTCAGCACGAGCGGAAACTGGAGAAGTCTGAGGGCAGTGAAGCGAAGCATGTGGATGGGCAAATGGTAAATGGAAAACGGCAAATGGGAAGAAGTTCAGGCAAATTTGTACAGTCGAGCCGGATGGAGCCGGCGGCGGGGGGATGCGATGCTGTCAGATGGCCGTTTACACCATCGGCATTATTTATGCTGCAGCGCATCAGGCCACTGCCGCCCGATGACGTATTTGCTGCAATTCTGGCCATGTCCGGGGAGGTAACGCAAAAGTGGGGAGGACTCCGTTCAACAAAAGCTTGACGCTTCCGCGTCGCCCGGTACATTACTTCGCTCTTGTTTTGGCCGCCGTGCGTGCTAATCGTGATGCGGGCAAACCTCAGTTCGTCGCAGGCGTATTATTTAATAGACCGCAAGAATGTCCAAAAAGGCGGTCAGCGACTGGGCTGACAGGACCGGGCTCACCAGGCCGGGGACAAGGCGTTTCAATAACCAGAGTTTCACGACGGACGTCCCCAGGACGACCACTTGCGCACCGGGCCGCAAAAGCGGCCACGCCGACCCGTCGAGTGATTTGAGAAGCGATTCCCAAAAGGAATCTGAAGGAACTGCATATGTCTCGCGACCTGACCAAAATTCGCAACATTGGAATCGCCGCCCACATCGACGCCGGCAAAACCACCGTTTCAGAACGAATCCTGTTCTACACCGGGAAAATCTACAAGATGGGCGAAGTGCATGAAGGCACCGCCGTCATGGATTCCATGGAAGAAGAGCAGAAGCGCGGCATCACGATTCAGTCCGCCGCCACAAGCTGCTTCTGGATTCGCAACGGCGAGCAGTACAACATCAACCTCATCGACACCCCCGGCCACGTCGACTTCACAGTCGAAGTGGAACGGTCCCTCCGTGTTCTGGACGGCGCGATCGCCGTCTTTGACGGCAAGGAAGGCGTGGAAGCACAATCCGAAACGGTCTGGCGTCAGGCGACCAAGTACAATGTTCCCCGCCTTTGCTTCATCAACAAGATGGACAAGGTCGGCGCCAGCTTCGACTTCAGCTTCAACAGCATCATCGAGCGCCTCGGCGCTCCGGCCATTCCGGTCCAGATCCCCATCGGCGAGCAGTCAGAATTCAAAGGCATCATCGACCTGATGCGCGGCGTCGCTTACTACTACAAGATGGAGGACGAAAAGGACCAGGGCCGCACCATCGTCGAAAAGCCTATTCCCGAAGACGAAAAAGAACGCTTCGCAAAATGGCACGCCATCATGGTCGAGAAGATCGCCGAAACAGATGACGTCCTGGCTGAAAAATTCCTCGGCGGTGAAAAGATCGAAGAAGCCGAACTCCGCGCCGCGCTACGCCGCGCTACGCTCAGCTTCAAGGCCCATCCGACTTTCTGCGGCTCAGCATTGAAGCACGTGGGCGTGCAGAAGGTTCTCGATGGCGTCATCGATTATCTCCCCGCCCCGACCGACCTCAAAGACATCACCGGTCATGACCCCGCAAAGCCCGATGTCGAAATCAAGCGCAAGCTCACGCCGGACGATCCGTTCTGCGGTTTGGCTTTCAAGATCGTCAACGATCAGCACGGCGATCTCACGTATGTCCGCGTCTACAGCGGCCGCCTGGAAAAAGGCACCCGCGTTCTCAACAGCAACCGCAACAAGCGCGAAAACATCTCGCGCATGTTCCAGATGCATTCGGCCCAGCGCAATCCGGTGGATGTCGCCGAAGCCGGTGACATCATCGCCTGTATCGGCGTCAAGGATGCGATCACCGGCGACACGCTCTGTGATCCGGACCATCCCATCGTGCTGGAACGCATGACCTTCCCCGAGCCTGTCATCAGCATGTCGATCGAGCCCAAGACGGCCGCCGACAAGCAGAAGCTCGGCGAAGCGCTCACGACGCTCAAGCGGGAAGACCCGACCTTCCGCGCCAACTACGACGAAGAAACCGGCCAGACCATCATCGCCGGCATGGGCGAGCTGCATCTGGAAATTCTTCGCAACAAGCTCACGCGCGATATGCGGGTGGAAGTAATCGTCGGCAAGCCCAAGGTCGCTTATAAGGAAACGATCACCAAGGCCGCCGAGGCGCGTGGCAAGCACGTCAAGCAGTCGGGTGGCCGCGGTCAGTTCGGTGACTGCACGATTCGCATCGAACCCTTCAGCGGCACCGACGCCGCCGGTGAACCGCTTGAAGCCGAAGTGCTCAAGAAGCTCGGCTGGGAAGATGGCATCGCCTGGGAAAATAAAGTATTCGGCGGTTCAATCCCCAAGGAATACATCCCGTCGGTCGAATACGGCGCACGCATGGCCGCCAAGACCGGTGTATTGGCGAACTATCCGCTCATCAACGCCAAGATCACATTGCTCGACGGCTCATACCATCCGGTCGACAGCTCGCAGATTGCGTTTGAGTTGGCGGGTCAGATTGCGTTCAAGGATGCCGTCGCCAAGGCCGGCCCGACTTTGCTCGAACCGATCATGAAGGTCGTCGTCACGACGCCGGAAGATTTCGTGGGTAACGTCACAGGCGACCTCAACAAACGCCGCGGCCTGATCGTCAACAGCGAACAACGCGGCAACACCCGCGTCGTCGAAGCCGAAGTCCCCCTGAGCGAAATGTTCGGTTACACCACCGAACTCCGATCCATGAGCACTGGCCGCGCCAGCAGCGTCATGGAACCGCTCAAATACGCCGAGGTTCCGACGAACGTGAAGAAACAGATTCTGGAAGAAGAAAACGGCTGATTTGCGACTGCCAGCAACAACCATGCGAATTGACGAGGGGCCGCAGAGACACACTGCGGCCCCTCGATGCATTTAAGCAAACCCACTACAACGATCAACGTGACACGGGCCCTTGGCTCGTGCATCACTTCAACATGCAGCCCCTTTACAAAAATATCCCCGCTTCATCTGTGAATCTTTTGCATCTGTGATTCAACCTTCTCCTTTGCAAAGCCACGGCGCAGCGACCAGAATTCCTTGACTCTCCAAACCCCATCTGTTACGGTTCGCCGCTCTTATGAGGGTTGGATTGCCTCGCCGTTTGGATGTGATGCCAGCGGCAGTTACGGATCGTCTGATAAACCCGATCGGCGAGGTTGACGAGGATAAAAAGCATCTTGCATCGGCAGGTGTCTGGGCCATTGTGAATCGCTTTGGAAAACGTTCCTCCCTCCGCGCTGCATTCGTGCGCGTGCTGCCCGTCGGGGCATACGAACTGCATTCAGAACCGCATCAAGAACTGATTGTCCGCCGGAGAACCGCCTGATGAACCGCCGTGTTTGCGCCTGCGTCGGCTTCGCCTGCATCGGCTCGATCGTCTGGTCCGGCATCGCGCTCGCCCAGACTCCATTTTCGCCGCGCGAAGGCGGACTTTCCATCCCGTCCTCCGGAGGCTCCAGCGGGACGGCGATCTCGGCCAGCGTCAAGAATGCCCCCGATGCCCGCTCGTTCCGCCCGCAAATCCAGCAGTTTGTGCAGAGCCAGTTACCCGCCTTAACGGGTGACGATGCCGCCGCCCAGAAGACCGCCCGCGAAAAGCTCGCCGCCGAGTGCAGTGTCGGTTCTACCTCTTCATTCTTCGATGTTTATTCGCAGGAACTGGCCGCCGCCGTCACACCGGTCCTTGTCAAGGGTCCGAGTCTTCGTGTGCGGTTAAGCGCCGCTGTACTTATTGAGACTGTTGCCCGAGTCGGGCAAAGTCCGTCGATCGAACCGGCGATCCTTGCATTGCTGAAAGACCCGCTCGAGCCCGTCGCCTACTGGGGCGTGAAAGCCGCCAAGCCGGTCATCGGCGCTGTCGCCCAGAACGCCGCCATCGCGAACACCGATCCGCTGATCCCCGCGATCCTGCCGGCGGTGAAGCTTCATCCTAAATCCGGTTACCTTGCCGCCGAAGCTTATAACGCCTTGATCCCCCAGATCGTCGGCCTGAACCCCGCGCAGGTGGAAGCGCTGGCTCCGCTGGTCCTATCGCACGTCCTGGACATCCTCGAATTTCGCATCTCGCTGTATAACTCCGGCATCCCGGAGAATCCGCAGGCCGAGAACCCCGTGGGCAACTTCCTCGCCAAAAGTTACGCTGGCGCTCCCGTTGCCCAGCAGCACCGAATCGTGCAGAACCTGATCAACCTGATCGCGCTCGCCGGCCAGCAGGCACAAACCGCGGCCAAGGCGGACATCGAACAGATCATCCCAATGCTCAAGTACGCCAGCGGTGCGTTAGAAGTGATCGCCGGCAGCAATGCCGCTTCCATCCTCGACCCCGTCGTGCATCTGAGCCCCGGAAGCAACGGCGCAACCGTAGCCAAAAATACCAAACCGGTATTCGGTGCCGTGCAACAACTTTTCCCCTGGCTCCTTCCTCCCCCAACCATCACGCCCGCGCCCGCCTCCACCACAACCGCCGGATCGCCAGGCGCCAGCCCAACCGCGGCACATTAAAAATTCGAATCGCTTGCTCATCATTTTGATTTGGCTTTCGGGTTATAGTCAGTCGATCCCTCCGTTCCTGACTGCTTGCAGTCCGTCCTCTGCTATCCAGTCCCCGTGCCCCTTGCTTGACGTCACCCCCCTCACGCCGCCACAGTATCCCGCAATCTGATGGTCCGCCTCCTCTTCATTCCCATCGCGCTTCTAGCCCTGCTCCTGGCCGTTCTTGCCTGGTCTGGCAGCGCGGCTCAGCAGCGCCCCGACTTTTCGTTCATCAACCGCGGCGATATCGGCACGCTTGACCCCAACCGGATGTCCTGGATGCAGGACATCCGCGTCGGATACGCCATCTGGGAAGGTCTGTATTCGCTCGATCCCGTCACGCTCAACCCCGTCCCCGGCGCGGCTGAGTCCACCGACATCACCCCCGATAAAACCATCTACACCTTTCATCTGCGACCCAACGGCAAGTGGAGCAATGGCGATCCGGTCACCTCGGCCAATTTTGTCTTCGCCTGGCGCCGCATGTTGGAAGAGCCGGGCGATTACACCTATCTGCTCTTTAACATCAAAGGCGCCAAGGACTATTCCGAAAACATCGCGGCTGACAAACCCGCCGACTGGTCTGCCGTCGGCATCGAACCAATCGACGCCCTTACGCTGCGCGTTACCCTCAACCACCCCGTCGCATACTTCCCTGATTTGTGCGCGTTTCCCCCGTTCTTCCCGCTCAACGAACGCTCGATGCAGCCCTTCGCTCGGCGTGATGAGAAAACAAACCGCGTCATCTACGAAAAAAACTTCACGCGCCCGCCGAGCCTCGTTGGCAATGGTCCGTATCGACTGATCAGTTGGGAATTCAAGCGCAGTCTGCGCTTCGGGCTGAATCCCTTTTACTGGGACCGTGATCACGTAAAAAGCAAAGTCATCGAATGCGTCAGCGCTGAAGACCCGCTCGCCATGTTCCTGAAGTATGACAGCGGGGCGGCCCATTGGCAGTCGGATGTCACCGGTGACATCGCCGCCGAGCTATACCGCGTTCATCGGCCGGATCTTCACGTCTTCCCCGGCTTCGGCACCTACTTTTATTCCATCAATTGTCAGCCGAAGCTCCCCGATGGACGAATCAACCCGCTGGCCGATGTTCGCGTCCGCCAGGCCCTCTCGATGGCGATCGACCGTCAATCGATCGTTGACACCATCACCCGAATGGGCGAGCGGCCTGCGCTGAATTATGTTCCCCCGGGCATCTTTGCCGATTACCGCTCGCCACCAGGGCTCGGCGCCGACATCGAGCGCGCGAAGAAGCTTCTGGCCGATGCAGGCTATCCTGGGGGTCAGGGATTTCCCAGGCTTTCGCTGCTATACAACAACGAAAGCAACCACGGCGACATCGCCCAGAACGTCCGGCGTCAGTGGATCGACCGCCTGGGCGTCGAGTTCACCGCCGAGCCGCTGGAGATCAAAACCTTCCGCGAGCGCCTGCACAAAAAGGATTATGCCATCGCCCGCGCCAGTTGGTTTGGCGACTACAACGATCCCTCCACCTTCACCGACAAATACCTCAGCTTCAGCGAGAATAACGATTCCGACTGGAAAAGCCCCCGGTATGACTCGCTATGCGCCCAGGCCGAACTGGAACCCGACCCCCAAAAACGCCTGCGCCTTTTGGAACAAGCCGAGTTGCTGGTCGATACAGAATTGCCGATCATCCCCATCTACTATTACGTCGGCGCATATCTCTTCCGCGATAACGTCAAAGGCATTCCCCTCAATCCTGCGCAACATGATTAATTTCAAAAGCGTTGAAGTCCTGCACTGAAGAATGCAGAGCGAAAGCAAAACATGGGATGTCCGGCAATAGCGCGGTTATTGTGATCGCGAATCACGCCGCAGCTGATTCTGCAGTCGCCTCTTCAACTTCGGCCTCCGCAACGGCCGAAGCTGCAATTCGCCCCTGGTTGTCCACCTGGTCAAACTTCACCGCCACGCGTTTGCTCACGCCTTGTTCCTGCATCGTGACGCCATACAGCACATCGGCGATCTGCATCGTGCGTTTGCTGTGGGTGATGACGATGAACTGGCTGCGGTCGAGGAATTCCTGAACGATCAGGTTGAACCGCTGATTATTCGCTTCATCCAGCGCGGCGTCCACTTCGTCCAGAATGCAGAAGGGGCTGGGCTTGCTCTTGAAGATGCTCATGAGCAATGCGATGCAGGTCATCGTCTTTTCGCCGCCGCTGAGTTGGCTGATGGTGGCCGGCTGCTTGCCCGGAGGCCGCGCGATGATTTCGATGCCGGCGTCGAGGATGTCGATCTTCTTCTTTTCAGGAATGATCATCTGGCCATGCGGGCCCATGATCGGCTCGGCGGGTTTCTGGTCTTCGAGTTCTGTTTCGAGATAGACGTCCGCTTTCCCGCCGCCAAAGAGCTTGCGGAACATCCCCTGGAAATGTTCGCGAACGGTGTTGAAGGTCTGCTCGAAGCGGACGCTGGATTCGAGGTTGATCGTTTCGATCAGCTCTTCAAGCTGCTTTTTCGATGAAGTCAGATCAGTGACCTGGGCGGCCAGGAAGGTTTGCCGCTGCTCCAGTTCGTCCTGTTCGCCGATGGCGTCGAGGTTGACGTTGCCCAGGCGGTGGATCTTGTCGCGAAGTTCTTTGATCTCGGTCGCGATGGCGCTCCAGTCGACATCCGCAGGCTCGTAGCCGGGGCCGGCGGAGCCATCTTCCAGCGGCGCCGACAGCGATGCATATTTCGCGGGGAGATCGAGTTGCAATTCTTCCAGCGTGCGGGTGATGAGCGTCTCGAGGCGAACTTTAAGTTCGCCGGTCTTCATCTGAAGCTGGTGAAGTTCCTGCTCAACCTCGGCGTGCTCGCCGCGAAGTTGTTCGACCTTGCCCGAGAGATCCTGAACCGCCGCAGAGATTTCGCGAACCTGGGACGCGAGCGATTCGATTTCGGCGGCGAGCGATTTCTGTTTTTCTTCCAGCGAGGATTCGGCGTGGCGGGCGGTCTGAAGTTCCTGCTCCACACCGCCACGACGACCGGCGACCGATTCGGCGCTGCGGGTGATCCGCGCAATCTGTTCCGATAGCTCCGCCTTGGCCGCAGTCTGCCGCTGAACTTCCTGCTGGCTGGCCAACTGCTTTTCCTGAATCTGCCCAAGCTGCACGCGGGCCGCGGTGAGCGCTTCACCCGTTTCCTTCAGATCTTCAGCCAGCTTCAGGTGCCCGGCCGTCAAATCCTCAACCGCCTTCTGCCGGTTGGCCTGGTCCTGCTCAAATGCGGCTTTCTGCTCGGTGAGCTTGTCCTCTTCGGTCTTGAGGCGACCAACCTGATCGAGGAAATTTGCAAGCTCGCGATCGAGAACCGGCTGCTCGCGCTTGAGCGAATTCTGCTTGTCGCTGTTCTGCGCGATCGAACTCGTATGCTCGACCTTCGTTGTGTTGGCCTGATAAACCGCGTTCCGCAGCGTGTTTGTCTGCTCTTCCATCTCCCGGGCGGCGGCGCTGCCTTCGCTGAGCTGATGCGTGAGTTTGGCAATACGCTCATCCACTTCGGCAATCTGCTGCGTGATCGCTTCCAGCTCCGACCGCCGCGAGAGCAGGCCCATCGCGGCAGTGAGCGGACCAGCGCGAAGCGTGCCGTCTGATTCGAGCACATCGCCGAGCTGGGTGACATAGCGAAACCCGCGGGGAGCCGCGCGATGCAACTCGGCGGCGGATTTCAGGTCATCGACGACGATTGTTCTGCCGAGAAGATGCTCGGCAATGGCAGAATCTTCCGAATCAACCTTTACAAGATCGATCGCAAGACGAACGCGCTGAACATGCTGGTTCCAGTCGTAAGCGTCTGCCGCGACGCGGGCCCCCGGCCGGTGCCGGACGCCTTCAGATGGAGCGAAACCTGAATCACCGGTTCCAGCGCATCCAGCATAGGCCGGAGGCCTGTGCCATGTTGGAAGGGGCTCGTCAACTGATCGGCGCACAAAACATTGACTCGGCCTTCCAAATCATTCAGTGCATCATCGGCGGCGATGGCGAGGTTGTGGTCATTAGTAACAAGCCACTGATCCCGCCCGTCCAGCGCAGCTTCAATGACATGGGCATGCTCCACGTCCACGCGCAGGACGTCCGCGACCAAACCACGGATAAAGCTGAATTTAGTTTCGCGCTGACGCAGGACAGACTTCACCCCTTCGCTTACCCCTTCGCGCTTGGCTTCCAGGTCTTTCAGCAGCTTTTGGCGGGAGATCAAACCGGAACGATGTTCCTTGGCCGCGCCAAGTTGCTCGCCAACCATGGCGATCTGCTTGCCCAAAGCGGCGGATTCCTGTTTCTTCGCCTCAAACTTTGCCTGCTGGTCCGCGATGTCGCTCAGCGCACGATCCAGCTTCTGCTGAAGCTCCTGTTTCTTCACTTCCAGGGCGGCCAACTCGTCGATTACGACACGCCGACGGTCGCCGATGCGCTGCTGCTGAGCCGCGATGTTCTTCCGCTCAATCTCAATTGCCCCCAGGCGGCTGTTCACGTTCGAAAGCTTGCGCATCAGGTCCAGCACCGCCGACTTGTTCTGCTCGATGTCCTTATTGATCTGGTTGAGCTGAAGCTGGCCATCGCGGAACGCCTGCTGTCGCTGATCGATCTGCTGGCGATGGTGCTGCAACTCCGCTGTCAGCGAAGCCAGGCGGGACGACTCGGCATCCAGTGAAGCGGTGAGTTCATTGAGCTTTGTCTCAAGCGAAGCCTTGTCGCGCTCGTAAGATTCAAGCTGCTCTGCCATCTGCTTCAACTGCTGCTCGGCGTAATGCTGGCGCTGCTGCGCAGATTGCACGGCGGCCCGGGCCTGCACCAGATCGTATTCCAGCCGCTGCTTATGCTGTGATCGGGCGTCGAGCTGTTCTCGCTTCTCCGCCAGCTCGTTCTGCCGCGCGGCAAGGTCGCCGCTCAGATCATCAAGTCGAAACTGCGTTTCTTCGAGAGATGCATTCAGCTCGGCAAGCTGCTGATGATGCGTGTGATATTCCTGCAGCACGTATCCGAGACGAAGCTCATTCAGGCGGACCGTATGCTCGCGATAGGTCCGGGCCTTGCCGGCCTGGATCTTCACGCTGCGCAGCCGCTTCTCAACCTCTTCTACGATGTCGTTCACGCGAAGCAGGTTCTGATCCACCTTTTCCAGCTTGCGCTGCGCTTCTTTTTTCTTGACCTTGTACTTGCTGATCCCAGCGGCTTCTTCAAAGATGATCCGGCGCTCGGCAGGATTCGCCTCGAGCATTGCCGAAACCTTCCCCTGCTCGATCACGCTATAAGCATCGGCGCCTACACCGGTGTCGAGAAACATCTCACGGATGTCTTTCAGGCGGGAATTGGAATTGTTGACGTGATATTCGCTGGTGCCGTCGCGATAGAGCCGGCGACCGACGGCGACCTCATCCACATCCAGCGACAGGATGCGCGAGCCTTCGGAATTTCGCGGGTTTTCAAAAACCAGGACGACTTCCGCCATGCCCGACGGCTTTCGGGCGGAAGAGCCGTTGAAGATGACGTCCATCATGGCGTCACCGCGGAGGCTCTTGGCCGATTGCTCGCCCAGCACCCATTTGAAAGCGTCAACGACGTTTGATTTCCCGCACCCGTTCGGTCCGACGATGCCGGTGATCGGCGAATCGAATACGAACTCTGTTCGGTCAGCGAAGCTTTTGAACCCTTGAACGATCAGCTTTTTGAGACGCATGATGGATGGTCCTCCCTGACCCGGTTGGGGTTCGCAAAGCGTAATCTGTCATTCGTAACTCAAATTCGCCAGGAAAATCCTGTTACGAATGAGGGGTTACGCATTAGGATTACGAATTCCGTACCCTTATTTCAATTCGCTCCCATTCAGGTTGAAAGCGTTCGATCCCACCTCCGCCCGCCGCTGTTCCACAGCGGGGGCGTCTGGTGCGGGTTGCCCGCCCGCGCCAGGATTCGCTTGCGCTCGCGGTTCGGTCTGAGGGCGGCCCGAATCGCGGAGCAAGGGTGCGGAATCTATAGCCGCTTCAACTTTCGGAGGCTCTTGTAACACAAAAGAGGCCAATTGTCGCTGGTTGCCGCAGATTCCCGATACCTTTTGCTGATCGATCAGGTTCTGAAGGATGGCGACCACATCCGCATAGCTGAAGTCGAGCCCGGTATTGCCGGGTGAACCTTCCCCGCCCAGCCGGGAAGCGATCTCAGCAAGATCGTTGCTCGAAGTAATGCTCACTGGTTTGCGCAGTTCCGGCCCTCGATAGAAGATGATGACACCATTTCCATCAGCGGTCGAGGAGATCGTCAGCAAGCCGTTAAGCGTGGAATACATCACCGGCAGATCAACCCCAACGCGCCCGCCGAACACGGCAAGCCGCGGAATCCCCTGGCGGCTGGCATAGACCATCGGTGTGCCGGCGCTGCGGACAATATCCAGCACGAACTTTTCATTTTCGCCGCGCTGCACCACCTTGGTCAGGATCGAACTCTCCTGATGCTTCGAGAGGACACGATACGCCTCGATTCGCACTGTCGCTTCGTCTGAATCCAGCAACAGGGCCAAAAGCTTATCCACCCGAGGCGACGCCGGCAGTTCTCCCAGCGCCTCGACCGCACTCACTCGAAACGGGTTGCCCTTGGTCCTGGCAATCGCCAGCAGGACCGGCATCGCGCCCGGGTCGCCGATAAACGCCGCGGCGCGGGCTGCGGCATACTGCACATCCGCATTGCTGCTCGACATCAGCGGCGCAATCGCATGAAGCGCCGGTTTCCCGAGCCCTTCCCACGCATAGGAAATATCCAGCAGCGGGGCGTCAGGCTTAACTGCCGCCTCGGCAAGCTGCTGCGACTTGGCAACGGAAAATTCCGCCGAGACGCCTCGCATATAAGTGTGCTTCAGAACGCCCGCGAAGTGTTCCCAGTTTTCATTATACGCACGCGGAACGAGCACCTTCACAAGCCCCTCATCCTGTGCATCTGCGATGAAGGGCATCGTCCCTTTCACCGGCAGATCCTTATCCATCACATCCTGGAATTGCTCATTGATGCGGCGTTCCATCGCTCGCGCCATCTTCCGCTCCGGCAGCCGAAGCCGCAGATAAAGCGGCCGGTCCTCCAGCGGCCGAGCGCCGCCGAGCACCACACCGCTCCGTCGGCTGGACTTCGCGCCGACGGAATCAGCCGTGTCATCCAGCGCATATGCGGGATTAATAAAGATAGATCCCCGCGCCTGCGCCTTTACAGCGACAGTGCCGCTCCCCGGTTCCACCGGGTTTGCGCCCCCGACTTTCATATCCGTTTCGTAAAGGTCTCCATGGGCAAGGCTCACGCTGTCATTTTCCGGAAGCGCGGTCACGCGCACGTCAAACCATGTCCACCAGTCCGTCCCCGCTCGAGCGCCGGGGGGATGAACCCATCCACGCGAACGATCGCGAAGCTTTTGTTATTCAGGATGTCTTCCGGCGACCCCATATGCGAATCCAGACTGCCAAACCCGCGCCGCTGCATTTCCTTAACCATGTACGCATGAACAGCGGCAGGGGCGCGGCTGCCGCCCGTGCCATTCAAATTGGCGACAAGCCCATATCCCGAAACGGGAAACGGCTCAGTACCGCCGAGGTCGGTGTATTCAAGGATCGTGTCTTTGAGATATTCAGGGACGTTCTTATGCGCAAGCGTTGGATAGCGAATCGCCGGCGCTTTGGGCGTTTCCGTGCAACTGATCAGGCCGCTCAGCCCGCCTGCCGCGATAAGCACGGCCCATCCAACAGCGCCTCGACCGCGAAAGAGGGACCAGCGAGCAGGGAATAGATTCATTGAAGGCCTCCAAACATTATCGGACGGCAACCGCCGGGGGCTGCAGAATAGACGGATTCAGGGTCGGATTTCGGGATTGTCAGAATCGAATGCGTACGCCGAAAGCGGCAGGAACGCTGCTCCGCCAAAATACCAGTGCTACAAAGGATTCGCCTCAGCCTCAGCCGGCGGAATCGGCTTCACCGTCCGCGGCATTTTGGCCCGAGGCGCCTTAACCGCTTCCTCCCGCGATTTCCCGTTTCCATTGCCGGATGGATCGATAAACAAGCTTCCCTGGCCAGGGTCGTCATATCGCTTGGCGTCCAAAACCGCTTTGGCTTCCTCAACCAGCTCTTCCAGCGTTTTAAATTGTCGGTAGACGCTGGCAAATCGCACATACGCGACCTGGTCCAGCCTCCGCAGGCGCTCGGTCACCAGCCGGCCCACGAGTTCAGATTGCACTTCGCGGTCATGGGTGCGGAAAACTTCCTCTTCCACTTCCTCGGCGATCCGGACGAGTTCGCCTTCGGGAACCGGCCGCTTGAAGCAGGCCCGCTCCAATCCCCGAAGTATCTTGCTTCGATCCCACGGAATGCGCCGGCCATCCTTCTTAACGACGATCACGCGCACGGGTTCTTCAATTTTTTCGTAGGTGGTGAAGCGTTTGGCGCACTGGAGGCATTCGCGCCGCCGCCGGATCGCCCGCCCGCCGTCGCAGGCGCGCGAGTCGATCACCTTCAGGCTTTCCTTCTCCGCGTTACAGAACGGGCAGCGCATCGGGGTAGAAAGTAGCCTCAATAACCCGAAAACGCAAAAAAACCGGGGATTCGCACGTACAAATGGAAGGTGGGAATGGAGAAAACAGGTGGATCGCAAACAATCGACTTACATCGATTTCAGCAGTGTTCTGGGGCGATCAACCGTCAACAACTTCGCCCGCGCCTCACCGGCCAATTCGACGGCCCGCTTCAGGCCCCGCAGGCGGAGCACAAGCGAGTTCTGATCGTGCAGATCGCTGCCCAACAGGAAATACCGATCTTCAGCCAGAAATCGCTCAATCGTGATGCGCGTGGCGGCGTCCGGCCGATCGCTGAAGCATTGAAGATTTCCCTGCAGCAGCACGCCCAGTTGCGCAAATAGTCGGCCAGTTCCGGCTCATCCTGCACCGCCCGCATCCGCTCCGGATGCGCCAGGATGACCGTCATTCCCGCAGCCTGCATCCACCGAATCGTCGGTTCAAAAAATGGCGGCAGGCGGTCCGCCCACAAATCAATCAGCGCAAACTTTCCTTCCATCCCGAAGGTGGGAAGCAGCGAGGCGTCGCCTTCAGTCATCCCCGGACGCATATTGATTTCAGAACCGGGATAAAGCTTCAGCGGCACGCCGGCCTTGTCCAGGTTGATTTGAAGGTCTTCCACCCAGCCGGGCACTGATTCAATCGTCGTCTTCGGAAAACTCGGCCAGAAGTGCGGCGTGCAAAAGCTGTGCGTGTATCCCGCTTCAACCATTCGGCGGGCGCACTGCACGGATTCTTCTACCGTCTTGCAGCCGTCGTCCACGCCCGGCAATAGGTGAGAATGAACATCAAATAACCCCAGCGAGGGGAACAGCGAACCTTCGGTCACGTGGCTAACAATTCCTTTCTGATGGCGATAGTCGCATCGCCTTTCAAATAATTCTCCCAAAGCCGAACCCGTTTGGACAGCTTCCCGGCAAACGCGAGCACCGCATCCGACGGATGCCAAGTCAGATGCGACGACGCCGCCAGAAACGGCGATGCGAGAAAGTTGAATACGACCGCCTCCGTCGCCGCATCAAATGCGCTTGCCACCGACTGGTAAAACGCCGGCTCATCCAAAGTATTGAGCGATCCCGAAAACAAAAGGATATCTGCATTGATACAAAGCTGGGCAGGATCGCGCACAAAATCTCCGCGGACAATTTCGCAATGCCGGCGGCGTTTATTTTCTGCCGCGACCGCCAGTTCTTCGACCGCTTCGAGCCCAATATACCGCCGCGGATAAACCCCCCGGCTCAGCATGAAATCGAGCAGGTCCGCTCTGCCGCACCCGACATCCAGGATGACCTTTCCGCTCGCATTTCCAGCCGCCTGAAGAAGCGCCGCGAATCGAATTGCCTGCGTCCTGGGGCTGGCCCACAGGAGCGAGCCAAAGCCCGAGCCGTGCCTGGCGGCGGCTTTCAAATACGGCTGCAGATAAGCCGGCGCTTCCGACGGATCCATGAATGGATTCTAAGTCTGAGTGCGAGCGCGTTCCATGCAGGTTTTTGTGATATTCCCGCCTGTCCCTGGCTCAAAGTGTTGCGAACGTGAAAGGCGCATTGACCGCCAAACCGCTTCTGCTAATACCCATACCATGATCGGTGTGCTCAATCTCGACAAACCGCCCGGGCTCTCTTCTGCCGCCGCCGTCGGCAGGGTGAAACGCCTGCTGCCGCGCGGCACCCGGATTGGACATGCCGGCACGCTCGATCCCTTTGCCACCGGCGTCCTCCTTCTGCTCATTGGACGAGCTACGAAATCGTGCGAGAGCCTGATGGATCAACCCAAGCAATACGAAACGACGATCAAGTTTGGCGCGACCACCGCCACCGATGATCCCGAGTCCCCGGAACAGCAATGGACTGATTCAATCGCCGATGCGACTTCTGCCAAGCCCGTCCCGATCGAGCAAATTCGTGCCGTTCTTCCGAATTACGTCGGTCAAATCCAACAGCGTCCCCCAACTTTCAGCGCCATGAAAATCGGCGGTCGCCGGGCCTATGCGCTTGCCCGCCAGGGCAAGCCCGTCGCGATTGCCGCGCGAACCGTCAACATTTATTCCATCGAGTTGCTGGATTACCAGTGGCCTCTGCTGCAACTGAAGATCGATTGCGGCCGCGGCACCTACATCCGCTCCATCGCACGAGACCTCGGCGCCGAACTAAACGTCGGCGGATATCTCACCAAGCTTCGCCGAACGCGCATTGGCCCCTTCACCGCCGAAACTGCACTGCCTTTAGCATCGCTGACGTCCGATCAAATCGTGTCACACCTTAGTCCCGTTGAATCGATCAAGCCCGCCTCGGCTTCGTAGTCGATCGCCGACGGTCTTTTGCATCCCTCCCCATCACTCCTATAATGCCGTCAGCCACAGGAAGGACTCTTTAAGTGTCGACAGCAACCGCTCCGGACTACGCCCTGCACGACATCGGCGGGCGTCATTATTTTCTCCTTCGCCGGCTCCATTCCCTCACCGGTCTGGTGTTTGGCGGATATCTGATCATTCACCTGTTGGTGAACGCCACGCTCGCCGAAGGCGCGCGGCACGCCGGTCAGGCCACCGTTTATCAGCAGCAGGTTGACAAGATTCACAGCCTTCCGTTCCTGTCGATGGTGGAATGGACGCTGATTTACCTGCCCATTCTCTATCACACTTTTTACGGCATCTGGATCACCGCGACCGGGCAACCCAACGTCGATCGTTACGGCTACGCCAAAAACTGGTTTTATATCCTGCAGCGCATTAGCGCTATCGTCCTGATCTTCTTTATGGTCTTCCATATCCTCGGAATGAAAGGCGTCTTTGGTGGAGACTTTGGCAAAGCGCTCACCTTCGTCCCCGTTCAATACGCCACCCAAAGCGCGGCCCGCCACATGAACGCCTCCGTCGTCGTCTGGGGTTTGATTTATCCCATCGGCATCCTCGCCTCCTGCTATCACCTGGCCAATGGTTTCTGGACTGCCGGCATTACCTGGGGCCTCACCGTCAGCAAGCGTGCGATGCGCCGGTGGGGCGCGGTTTGCTGCATGCTCTTCGTCTTCACCTTCGGCTGCGGGATGACCGCGCTGGTATCGCTCATCCACATGGGATCGCCGCCCGCCAATTCCATCCCAACCGAAAATGATCGCGACCCGGCCAGGCCCGGCATCCAGAATGGCCTATGATATTGAAGCAGCGGCCCGCGCAATCGACGCCGCTTTCAGTGAGGAGCAACCATGGACCGCCATCTCATCGAACTATATGCCCACGGCGGTGAAAAACTTTCGCACGCCATCGATGGTTTAACCCAGGAAGATCTCCACGCGACTCCCGTCCCCGGAAAATGGTCGACTCAGCAGGTCGTCTTACACCTGCTCGACGCCGAGGCTGCGTTCGCCGATCGCATCAAGCGCGTCATCGCCACCGACAACCCGCAACTGCTGGCATGGGATGAAAACAAATTCGCCGCCGCCCTGCATTACGAAGAGCAAATCGCGGCTGACGCCATCATGCTGGTCGACCTGACCCGCCGGCACATTGCAAACATCCTCCGCAAGCTCCCCGACGAAGCTTTCAATCGCGCCGGACAACACAGCGAACGCGGCCGCCAGACGCTCCGCGAACTCGTCAACAACGCAGTAAACCACCTGGAGCATCACCTGAAATTCATCAATGAAAAACGAGAGAAGCTCGGGAAATTGATGTGGTGAGACAATGTCCATTGTCCGTTGCATTGCCTTCAAGCAACGGGCCATGGACGAAGAGGGACAAAGGACATTTTAAGTTATGGCAACTGCAACGAAGAAACGCGTAATTGTCGTCGGTGGCGGCCTCGCAGGCCTCGCCTGCACCATCAAGCTCGCGGAGCAGGGCGTCAACGTCGACCTTTTCTCCATGGTCCCGGTCAAGCGCAGCCATAGTGTCTGCGCCAGGGCGGCATCAATGCATGCAATGAAATTGCGCGCCAGCAGGGATACAGCGAATGGGAACATTTCGAAGAAACCGCGCTCGGCGGTGACTTTCTTGCCGATCAGCCGCCGGTGCTTGAGATGACCAACTGGGCGCCGAAAATTATCGATCTGCTCGATCGCATGGGCGTCCCCTTCAATCGCACGCCCGAAGGCCAGCGGGCGCTTCGCCTCTTCGGTGGTTCGCTTTTCAAACGCACCTTCTTCGCCGGCGCAACCACAGGCCAGCAGCTTCTATACGCACTCGATGAACAAACCCGCCGCTGGGAAACCGAGGGGAAAGTCAGCAAGTACGAATTCTGGGAATTCCTCTGGCCGATCATTCACGACGCCGGCGGCTTGCCGCAATGCGTCGGCATCGTCGCCCAGGACATGCGCACGATGCAGATTCGATCCTTCCGCGCCGACGCCGTCGTCATGGCCACCGGCGGCAACGGGCTTGTTTTTGGAAAGTCCACCATGTCCGTCATCTGCACCGGCGGCGCGCTTTCCCGCTGCTATCAGGCCGGCGCTCGATACGCCAATCCGGAGATGATGCAGGTCCACCCCACGGCCATTCCCGGCGAAGACAAATGCCGCCTCATCAGCGAATCCGCCCGCGGCGAAGGCGGCCGCGTTTGGGTTCCGCGCAAGCCCGCCGACCCGCGTCGTCCCAATGACATCCCCGAAGCCGAACGATTCTATTTCCTCGAAGAACGCTACCCCAAGTACGGCAACCTCGTCCCGCGCGATATCGCTACCCGCGAAATCTTCCAGGTCTGCACAGAACTCAAGCTCGGGGTTGGCGGCGGCAATATGGTCTACCTCGACCTTCGCGATACCGTCAAACAGATCGGCCGCGAAAAAGTGCTCGGCAAGCTCGAAGGCATCCTCGAAATCTACGAAAAATTCGTCGGCACCGATCCGCTCGATGAACCGATGAAAATTTTCCCCGCCGTGCATTATTCCATGGGCGGCCTCTGGGCCAACTTCAAGCGCAAGGAAACCAGCACCGGCGGCCTCGTCTTCGGCCACCCCGACAACATGAGCACCAACATCCCCGGCCTCTACACCATGGGGGAATGCTCCTTCGCCTATCACGGCGCCAATCGCCTGGGCGCTAACAGCCTCCTCAGTTGCATCTTTGACGGCCTCTTCGGTGGCGCCGGCATCCGCACCTACATCACTGATGCGGTTAAAACGGCCGCCGACGATGTCCCCCAATCCACTTACGACGCCGCGGCCAAGCAGGAAACCGATCGCCAGAACTGGCTCCTGGGCAACAACGGCACCGAGAACCCCTACCTGCTCTGGCAGGAAATGGGCAAGTGGATGACTGAAAACTGCACCGTCGTTCGCTACAACGAAAAGCTCGAGATGA
This sequence comes from uncultured Phycisphaerales bacterium, assembly GCA_963704405.1. Classification (GTDB taxonomy): domain Bacteria; phylum Planctomycetota; class Phycisphaerae; order Tepidisphaerales; family Tepidisphaeraceae; genus MFD01213-c1. The sequence continues at coordinate 3,842,536 of OY969903.1, read as the reverse complement.
CGCTGGCGAAATGCCAGGAATGGAAAGCACGCTACAAGAAAGTGAAGCTGTCCGACACCGGCATGTGGACCAACCAGAATCTCTCCTTCACCCGCGCCACCCGCGACATGATCCTTCAAGCCGAGGCGATCCTGAAAGGCGCATTGGCCCGCAACGAATCCCGCGGCGCCCATTACAAACCCGAATATCCCGATCGCGACGACGCCAATTTCCTCAAAGCCACGATCGCCACCTATGACCCCGCGACCGAGTCAGCCAACATCAGCTACGCGCCGGTTGATACAAGCCTGGTCACTCCCCGCGCCAGGACCTACGGCAAAAAAGCCGATGCGCCGGTGAAGGCGCCCGCATCAGCTTCACATGCCGCCTCCGTCCCGGCAGGCGTCTAACTCACCATGCCACCGGCGGACGTGTTCGGCGGAAGCGCACAGCGGTCAGCCTCTTCTACTGCCGCTGGCGCGATTTCTTCGCCATTCTCAGGAATCTCGCCATGAGCAGTTCATGCGTATCCGACGCCGGTCGATTGTCGGGCGTCGATCGGCGGGTCCATGTGCCATCCGGTTCCAGTTCCCACGCATGTCCCCGGTCGCTCAGCATCGTTTCGAGAATTTCTTTCAGGCGGTCGCGAAGCGCTGGGTCTTCGATCGGCGTGACCGCTTCGATCCGGTAATCCAGGTTCCGGTACATCCAGTCCGCGGAGCCGATGTAGTATTCGTCGTGGCCGCTGTTGTGAAAGCAGAAGATGCGCGAGTGCTCGAGGAATCGGCCCAGAATGCTGTAGACGCGGATGTTTTCCGACATTCCGGGAACTTTGGGGCGCAGACAGCAGAAACCGCGGATGATCAGATCGACCTGCACGCCGGCGTTGGATGCGTCATACAGCGACGTGATGATTCTCGGATCCTGAAGCGCGTTCATCTTCGCGATGATCCTGGCCGGACGGCCGGCTTTGGCGTGCTCGATCTCGCGCCGGATCTTGCTTAAAAAGCGGTCGCGCATATTCACCGGCGCCACCAGCAGCTTACGGTAGTCACGCTTCATCGAGCGGCCGGTCAGGAAATGAAACAGGTCGATCACGTCATCGGTGATCGCCGGGTTGCAGGTGAACAGGCCGAGATCTGTGTAAAGGGCGGCGGTCTTGCTGTTGTAATTGCCGGTGCCGATGTGGCAATATGTCCGCAATCCATCCGGCTCCTCGCGGACGACCATCGCCAACTTCGTATGCGTCTTCAGCCCCACCAGGCCATATACGACGTGAACGCCAGATTTTTCCAGCTTCTGCGCCAGTTCCAGATTGCGCTGTTCATCGAAGCGGGCCTTGAGTTCGACCAGCACCGCCACCTGCTTCCCCATCTCGGCGGCGCGAATCAGCGCGGGGACGAACGGCGAATCACTGCTCGTGCGATAGAGCGTCATTTTGATCGCCAGCACCTTCGGATCGTGCATGGCCGCTGCGATAAACCGCTCGACACTGCTTGAGAACGACTCATAAGGATGATGCACCAGCAGATCGCCGCTGCGGATGACTTCAAAAAAGTCGATGTCGTCCCCGGACAACCGCGGTGGCACCAGCGGAATCCACGGCTTGAGCTTGAGGTTCGGCAATTCCAGATTCGCCAGCGCGAACAGGTCATCCATATCCAGCGGGCCGTCGCATGCGTAAACATCCTGAAGGTTGACCTCCAGGCCGGCGATGATGAAATCCCGCATCGATTGCGACATGGAAACCGGCAGCTCCAGGCGCACGACCTTCGCCATCCTTCGGCGGCGCAATTCCATCTCGACCATTTCAAGCAGATCATCGGCGTCGTCGGCATCCATTTCGATGTCTGCGTTGCGTGTTACGCGGAACATCGCGCATTCCAGCACCTTCATCCCCGGAAAAAGCAGCGACAGATTTCCCGCGATGACTTGTTCCAGCGGAACAAAGTTCAGCCGCGTGGGAAGCGGCACCCAGCGGGGAAGGTTTTCCGGAACCTTGATTCGAACCCACGATGGTTCCGTGCGGCCCGGATGTTCGAGCATCACCCCAAGCGATTTGCTCAAATTGCTGATAAACGGGAACGGGTGACCCGGATCAACCGCCAGCGGTGTGAGAATCGGAAAGACATGACTGAGAAAATACTGATCGGCTGAAATCCTGTCCGCTTCATTCAGCTTGGAATAAGAGCGGATGCTGACCCCTTCCGCGGCGAGTGCAGGCTCCAGGTCTTCCTGCCAGCAGCGCGCATGGTCCAGCAGCATGGGTTCGACATGCTGACGAATGGCGTCGAGCTGCTGCTGCACAGTCAGCCCATCGTTGGAAAGATCGCTGACGAACGCTTCTTTCTGGCGCTGAAGACCACCGACGCGCTTCATGAAAAACTCGTCGAGATTGCTGGAAAAAATTGCCAGGAATTTAACCCGCTCCAGCAATGGAAATGATTGATCCTGCGCCAGTTCCAGCACCCGCCGATTGAAATCCAACCAACTCAGTTCGCGGTTGAAGAAAAGAACTCTGGGCGCCGACGCACCAGCAGAAGGCTCGGCGGCGGGTGAAATAGCGTTGGCGATTGCTTGCATAAGAAAAACCGAAAACTTCAGGACACTTCTTCCCGATTGTATTCCGCATAACCTTAAGCGGATCGCCGCAGTTGATACAGGGATGGAATGTTAAGAATTGGTTAAAGCGGAGTCAGCCGATGAAAACAACCCCTCATAACCTGCAAACGCGACCCAGCCAAAAAAAACACCGATGGAGCATTGACTCCGATTGGCGAATAATTCGCCAAGGGGTCAATGTGCATCGGTGGTGGAAGCGGGTGGCTAAATGCCGCCTTGAAAGCGGACTTACCAAATGAGATGGATTACCTGTTGCCCGCGCTTGCCATGACACTGAGTTTCGCGGCCGCCGCGGTCTGCAATGTGTAAGAGTATGGCGGAGCAAACACATGGTCGGTTCCCGGCGCTTCCGTATCGCTGGGGCCGCTCAGGGTGCAATGATCCAGAATGTTGCCGACAGCGCGGAGCAGACCCTTGACGCCCGTCGTCACGTAAATGGTCATCGGAACATTCACATGATCGAAGTAGCTGTTCTCAACCAGCACCTGCGCCGAGATGCGCGAGCGGATGCAGTAAAGATTGCCGGGGCAGCTGTAGTAATTGTTGTAAACATGCACGCGGCCGTACCGCACGGACGGCATTCTTTCGTAGCAATGCGTGTTGAACCAGCAATGGTGAACCGTCACATGAAGCTTGCCGGCGTCGCCGGGCATGCTATCACTGGCGCCAATGAGCATGCAGAAGTCATGGGCGGATTGGGTGGTGTAGGTGAAGGAGCAATAAGAGACCGTGACGAAGTCTGATTTCTCAGTAATGTCGCATTCGCCGTCTTTGCAGTTGTTGAAGCTGCACTTGGTGATGAAGACGTTGGTTGCGCCTTTCACGGAGATGCCGTCTTTATCACCAACGCCGGATGGGTTGGTGAAATTCAGCTTTTGAATAATGACGTTGTTCACGCCGGGCTTCAGATAAAAATCACCGTTGATCAGCGCGTGGGTATTGGCGCCCTGGATTGTCTTGTTGGAAGTGATGTGGAGGTTGTCGCTGAGCGTGATCGTGCCCGATACCGTGATAATGTACGGCGCGGCAGCGGTAGCATAAGTGGTGAGCTGAGCGGCGTTGGTGACCGTCACCGCTTTCCCACCCGCCCCTCCGGTCGCAGCCCGGCCAAAGCCGTCGGCGGCGAATACAGATGACGCCGAGAGGACAATCCCCGATAAAATAACGATTGCAGCCTTAAGAAAGGTTTTGCGCATAGATGTGTCTCTTTCTTTAGAAATGAATTGGCATTAGACGTGACAACGATGAACGACAGCCAGACGTGAACGAAATGTTCCTCGTGTGTTCCTCCTTTCCTATTCAATTTTTTACGGCTATCCCAAATCCGCCTGAATGAAGACGTGAACTACCTGAGGTGCGAATGTACCGTGATGGTTTTGTCTAATTGCGCGATTTATTGTCAAAAATGGCAGGGGGGGTGGAAATGGAAGATGGGCAAAAAAAAGGACTGCCGTTGCACCGCTGATCATCCCCAGGCCGCAATTAGGCGGGGACAATCGACGGACTCCAACGGCAGTCCATGGTTATTTATTATGAAATGCGAGCTGCTGCTCTGGTCACAGGCGAATGAAGGCTCAGGCGAGTGATCGCCTTCGCTGGATTATCGCTTACGACGGTCGCGGCGGGCCTTGCGTTTCTTGCTGCCGATCTTCCGTCGGCGGCGGGGCTTAGCCATGCGGGTCTCCTTTCCAATTCAAACTCAAATTGAGCGGCACAGGGTAACGTCAGACCCCGCCCGCGTCTAGGACAGCAGATTGACAGGCAACAGATCGACCGATTCCTCCAGACGTTATAATTCCATTCCGGAAGCCGCTTTCGCCTGAAATTTTGCCTTCGGCACATCTGTTGCTCTGGCTCAAAACAACCCACCGCGATCAAGGAGTATGCCTAATGATTCAGCTAAACGCGGGAAATGTGCTGCTCAAGCCATCACAACGTCGGCAACTAATGGCCTGGCTCCGAAGAGCCCTTAAGCTTGGAGAACGCCTGGGGAATTTCGTTCTCAACCTGTCGATGACTCGATCCGGCCGATCCTATGAGGTTCGGGCGGACGTGCGCGAAAACGCCGGCAGTTTTGCCTGCCGCGTTCGCAGGAACGATTGGCGCGATGCCGTCCGCGAGATGGCGAGGATGCTCGTCGCCCAACTGCACACGCTATGGGTGACAAGGGCCGCCGCCTGAGTGGTCAAGGGTGTAGTAAGCTGCAATTGCGAGCTTGGCTGCCGCCTGATGAATCGGCAGACCCTTGTCCATCGGCAACCCGCCCGGACTTGAAATCAGTCTCACTGTCGATATCCTTCGGCAAGTTCCGGAGCATCGGACCACTATCCGCTGCATCGCCGAAGTAGCTCAATGGCAGAGCACCGCTTTCGTAAAGCGGGGGTTACGAGTTCAACTCTCGTCTTCGGCTTTTTCCCCTCCAAATTTAGACCAAACCCCCCGGCAGGTATGCAGTGCCGCGATGGCATCTTTCATCTTGGATTGAGTCGCGAAATCCCCGAATCACTTAATGCGCAGTTGTTGCGGCGTTGTTGTAGTGAAACCGGCCGTCCGAATGCAGGACGTAAAACTCTGCGGGAACCGCCTGGCCGATCGTGTGAATAACCACCTCGACATGTTCGTGCGGCGGAGGGGTCAGCGCAAGCGACCGACCATCATAAGGTCCACCCACAAACTCATACGAACGCTCTTCAATTGTCTCGCAATCCAACATCAAGGTAAACCTCCTCGAGATCAGGATAAACCTTATCGCCGTCTCCGCCTCGAAGGCAAATTTATTTATTTGTTAACAATCTTACGCAATGGACGGGCTGTTGCGTAGATAGAAATCATCGGCGGTGGGCAGATAATCGACGCGCGTTTCAAACGAGATATATCTCGTTATGCCCGCTCGTTTTTCGCGCCTTCGCCTGCGACTGAATCAAACGAACTCTTCCGCGACGCGATTTCATCGCGAACTTTGCAGCCTCTTCGTAACGCTCCTCTTTCACAGCGCGTTCGAGCCGCCGATGAAGGCGCTGCATCGGATCAACCGGCAGCTTTTTGCGGATCTCGCGGGCGAATCGCTTAAGTACCCGCACTTCGTTCGACCGGGCAAATGCCTCTGGTTGTCCAAACTCATCGTAAAATTCGCGAATGCGTTCCATGCCCGCTTCGACGGACTTGATCGCGTCGGCGTACTGCTTGTTCTGCAATTCGATCGACGCCTGCGCACGGGCGTTCATCATCGTGATATAGGGCCGATACTGTTCCAGGACGAGGCGGTCCTGCTCATCCGCCGCATAGCGGCTGCACAGGTCCATCACGCGAAGGTTGCGAGCCGTATCGCGGACGACGCCTGCAAAATCTTCCAGCACGAACAGGCTGAGATAGCGATGGTAATACATCACCGCTTCTTCGCGGAGCAACTGGCACTGGTCGCTGTTCAGCTCGAAGTTGTCTTCGCTGCCGTTGGTGCGTTGATGGTGTTGCAGGCGATCTTCGAAATATTCGAGCAGGGATTCATGCCCATGCGGGCGATCACCGTCAGGCCGGCCGGTCAACTCCATCTGCAACAGCCCAAGGTCCAGACGCATCTGAAGCTTTGGCCTTCCGTCCAGACCGCTGACCTTACGGACGTTGATAGCGCCGGCTTCGTATTCCCAATCATTCAGGACGGGTGTGATGTCCTTGCTCGGGGCCTTTGCCTGGTTCTTTTCTTCCGATGATTTCTTTTCTTTCATTTTCTCAACTCCGGCAGATGCCTTCCCTTGATTCGCGGCTCCTGCCCGGCAGATTTTCCTGCTCTGCCGATGACATAGTATAGCATCTATCCCGCCGCTTTTTCGCTCCCCGCCTCCGTCCGCAACAAGCTTCGCGAAGTCGCCCCAGATTATCAGTCGCAATACATCAAAAATCGGTTTGACGGTTCCCTGAATGCAAACGACAATAAAGATATAGAATCGGCATGGAGGTCACCATGGCAGAGGCTGTTAAATGCGCCTGTCCGAGCTGTCATTGCAAAGTCCCAACCGGCAAAGGTGTCACTCGCGACGGGAAAATCTATTGTAGTGCGGCATGTGCATACGAATGCACCGCAACCACCTGCGTCTGCGTCCATGAAAGATGCGATCATCATTAACGGTATCAGGCCGCGCATACATGGCGCCCTGACAGCACCCCTCGGGAACTCATCGGATGCGGATCTGTCTCTACACCGGCACTGCGCTGCCGAAACTCGGCGGCCAGGAAGCGGTGGTCGATGCACTCGCACGCCAGTTCGTCAGCCTGGGGCATGAGCCGTTCGTCTTAGCGCCGCGCCCGCGCCTTCCCCTGCGGCCGAACGACCAATCGCTGCCCTATCCGGTCATCCGCCACCCGCGATTTTATTCCACCAGGCGCTTTGTGAGCTGGTATCGGGCGTTTCTGATTCGCGCGCAGAAACGCCATCATTTCGACATCCTGCACTGCCATGATGTTTACCCCACGGGATATCTTGCCGCCCTGACGCGCGATTGCCTGAGCATCCCCCTGATCATCACCAGCCACGGCGGTGATGTCCGCGATGGCAACCTTCGCCTTTCCAAGCCCGCCATGCGCCCGCGCTTCATCCGCGCCATCGTCGCGGCCGACGCGCTTATTTCCATCGGCCGCTTCACCCATGAAGGCTTCTTAAAACTCGGCGCGAGCGAGAACCGGATCGTCACCATTCCCAATGGCGTGGACCTCGCGCCTTTCAAAGAGCAGGTCGCGCGCCCCTCAGAACTGGATAGCTCCATCACCGCCGGCGATTACCTGCTGTTCCTTGGCCGCCTCAGCCTGCGCAAAGGCGTCGACACGCTCCTGGATGCATTGGCCTCCATACCGGCAAATGGCAATGTGCAACTCGTCATCGCCGGATCAGGGGATGAGCGCGCCACGATCGAAAAAAAGATCGATCAGTTGAACCTGTCTGGTCGCGTTCGCCTCGTCGGCAGAGTAGCAGGCGCGTCAAAAACCTGGCTCCTGCAAAACGCCCGCAGCACGATCATGCCTTCCCGTGGCTGGGAAGCCTTCCCCCTGGTCGTCCTCGAAAGCTACGCCGCCGGAACTCCCGTCATCGGGACGCGCATCGCGGGGCTGGAAGACATCATCCACCACGAACAAACCGGCCTGTTAGTCCCCCCGGAATCCCCCAAGAATTAGCCGGCGCACTCCGCCAGGCCCTCCACAACCCCGCATGGGCAAAGCAAGCCGGCCAATCCGCCAAAACCATGACCGCCGAGTACAATTGGAACAACATCGCCCGCCAACACATTGATCTCTATCAGAAGCTGAAAATAAGCGCAGAACGATGAGCGCAGAACGCAGATCGAAGAGCGCAGAGCGAAGACAGGAATGCATCGCTTTTTCTTCGATCTGCGCTCTGCGCTCATCGTTCTGCGCTTATTTTCCTTTCCTTTGATTTCTCCCTGCGGCGTCATAGAATGCCCGCGGGGCTCCGGTCAAAAAAGTTTCCGCCGATGATCGATCATGTGATTCGCAGTATCGTGCGTTTTCCCACCCGCACAGTGCGCAGCACGCTCCGCGCGGTGAATCCCCGATATCGTGTTCAATGGGAAGCGGACCGGGCAATCAAGCGCTGGCCGCGGCAGCTTCGGCGTGATCTGGAGTCGGTTTCCGGAACCTCAACATCGCGAGAATGCCGCCTGCTGGCTCACCTTCTGATTAAAAGTCCGCCCGGCGGGGTTGTCGTTGAAATCGGTGCGCTCAAGGGTAAAACGACAGCGTGGCTGGTTGAAGCTGCGCAACGTCGTTCCGATCGCCCGCTCGTCGTCAGCATCGATCCACACATCCAGGGCACGTGGGATGAATACAACCGCACGCTCGGTCGTTTCAGCCTGCGGGCCCGTGGGTTGGAAGTTCATCAAGCCATGTCGCACGATATCGGCTTAACCTGGAATCGCCCGATCTCGATGCTGTGGATCGACGGAGGTCACGACTACGAAACGGTAGTGCAGGACATCAACGATTTTATACCGCATGTGCTGCCGACTGGTTGGGTTGTTTTTGATGACGCCGCCGGCGGTGAGTTCCCCGGTGTGGAACAGGCGATCCATGATCGCATGCCGGCGTTTCAAGATTTTCGTCAGATGGGGACGCTGAAAGATTTTCAGCTCTTCCGCCGCCAGCCGGCGTGAGAGAAGTTTCGAGCCTGCTACTCCCGCCCCATCGTTACTTCATTCCCCTTGTCACCGTTCTCTTTAACGTCCACAGCGGCGTCCCATCTTTGCGAAGAACTGTCGCAACTTCCTCCCCCGCCTCCAATTGGTTCGCCGACATTAAAGCCTTCGTCTGCGCATCCATGGGTTCCACAATAAATACCGGCTGCGCTTTGAGGTTGATGTCTGAAAAGTCGCGGTAATCCGCCGAATATCGGTGACTCATGAATGTCATGATCCGCCCGTACGCATGTGGAATTAACACGAGCGAATGTTCGTCCACCGCCGCGTTAATCTTCGGGGCCAGGGTTGTCAGCGATTGATAGACGCCATGTTCATATCGAGCGAGGAAAGGCGTTGATCGCTGCTGCACGATGATCCCGCCGATCTTGTCGAGGTTGGATGCCAGTCCCATGACCAGCAGCGAAAGCACGAGCAGGGTGCCACCGCGTCCAGGCAGCCGCCGATTCAGGCCGCGCAGCGCGAGCCACCACGCATATGCCAGGAGCGGCAGCACCGGCAGGTAATATCGATCGAGCGCAAGGAACCCCAGGTTCATCGCGACGACCATCGCAAAAAACACGCCCCAGAGCACATGTTCGCGCACCAGTGAAAGCCCAATGACGATGAACGCGACGCTGAGCACGGCATTGAACCACCCCAGCCGAACCTGCATCAGCGAATCAGGCGTCGCGCGAAGCAGCAGTTCGGGGGGATTCTGATATACAATGTTGTGCAGCGTTCCTTTCAGCCCGCTGGTCATGGCGACCATCGCTGTTGTTTCGTAATCGTCGGTTCCCTGGGTCGACCGCCGCGGGTCAAGCTGATGAAACGCCAGGGCCATTGCCCCGACGATCAGCGCGAGAAGCAAAATCGTTCGCATGCGCATTCGCCCGCGCGCGGCGGCATATGCCAGTGAAATCGCAATGGCGACGAGCAGCAGCCAGATTGTGGGGCGCATGGTCGTCGCAATGACCAGCCCGGCGACCATCAGCGCCCAGTCATACCATCCGGGCTGACGCCGAATATCACTTCCAGGGACGACATGCCGCGCGAAGACTGCTTCATATCCCGCCAGAAACCCCATCACCCCAAGTAAAAACGGCATGTCCGACCGCATCTCAAACGCAAACCGATAGAACGTCTTAGTGACCGCCACCCCCAGCGTCATCAGCACGGCGATCTTGTCCCCGGAATGCAGAAAGAACAGCCGATAAACCAGTGCAAGCGTAGCAATCGCAATCAGAAGCATCACGACATGCGCCGCCCACACCTGGTTCGTGCCGAACGCTTTGAACGTCCCCGCGATGATAAAAGGCAGCCCCGGATATGCGAGGTGATGCGTCTTCCAGAGATAGGTATATCCCCGCCCCTCGGCCAGGTTCCGGCCCAGCGTCAGATACAATGCCGCATCCGGCTCGATCCGCCAGTGTCCATTAAAACCGACCAGGTATGTCATCAGCACGGCCGAAAAAAGCCATTGCCGATACTGGTAAACCACTTCCAAAATCCAATCCAGAAGCGTCCCATCTCGAAACGTCGCGCGGACACCTCCCAGCGGCAAATCGCTGGCCGCCGGAAATCCCGAAGCTGAAGCTGAATGTGACATCGTTCCTGGAAAGTGACTTCACCAAAGCGTGCAGGCTAATTAATAACAATGGGCACAGACCTGTCGAGAGCAAAAATAGCGGCTTCAAGTAGCATGGGCGTCTCGTCCATGTTGAATCTCTTCAGACACTGGTGTGATGCCCGTGTTACGTTCAGCGATTGCCACCGATCGTCCCTCTGTGATCTGCCGGAACTGAGACGCCGCCCCGGCTAGAAACCTTTCAAAAAGCATTCGAAAGTGCGTTTTCTTTTCATCGAGCCGCCGCAGCATGTCAGCGTCATTCTGAAGCAGCCGCTCGGTTAATTCCTTCAATTTCGAAAACTGGCCCAGTCGCAGCGGTCGAATCGACAAATCCCAGGCCTCAAAGGTCTCGATGAAAGCCAATCCCCGCCAATCCAGCCCTACTGGAATGATCGGCTTCCCCAGCGCCAGCCCCAAAAGCGCGGCATGCAACCGAAACCCAATTACCCCGCGGCTGTTTTCAAACCGCGCGATCTGTTCATCCAAATCCGCCGTATAAAAAATCTCCACGCCCGACGGCACCAGTTTTTTTGCCGGCTCCCGATCGCGGCTGTCGTGCAGTGTCACCACCATCGGCACGCCCTTGCCATGCAGCCAGTGCATGTATTGGATGGATTGCCTGATAAATGATTTTCCAAAAGGCTTGGCCGTGATCCCGATCGGTGGAAACGAAACCATCAGCGGCTGGTTATCTCTGCCTGCCCGCACCGGCCGATCCGTCAGGAAAGTGACCGGACATCCCGTGCATTGCGTATGCACCCCGATCCGTTTCATCTCGCGCACGGTCGTCACATCGCGAACGGCGGAAGCAAAAGATTTCTCATGCAGCAGCCGCACTTCATCGAGCGCCGGTTTTTCAAATCGCCTGATATGCTTGCCAAAACTGCTGCCTGTCCCCATCCCCAGCAGCAGCAGGGGGGGTTGCAAACTTTTAATCGATCGCGCATCGGTGAAGATGCTCCACTTGCCGATGCGTCCGAAAAATCCCTCCCGCCGAGCCTTCCGCGGCTCAAGCAGATTTGATCCCCCGATAATCACCAGATCCGCCTCGGCGTTGGTTTTTTCCAGGTTATCCCCGAGCAGCCCCAGCGTGCGATCCCCGGCCTTATACCGATCGTTAATCGGCATATCGACAAATGCGCAAGGTCCGAAATGCCGTGGGATCGCCTGGCGAATCGCGCGGGCGACCATGTGGTCGCCGACGTTTTCGCTGCCGAACGGATAATAATGATGCACAACCAGCGGCACGAGCGCGATCTTATTCGCCCCATCCCCGGTTTGCCATATCAGATAAATTCGCCTGCATGGGGCAATACGAGAGAATGCTATTGACCCCGCTCCTCAGGCCGTCAAGAATCGCGCTATGGCCGATGTTGTTTCCATCTCTCCCGCGCCGCTGCCGAATCCGCTTTACGACCTTCATGAACAGGCCGAAGCGGAATTCCAGTCTTACGCCAGCGTCGAAATTGTCAGCACCTTCGGCGAACCGCAGGCTGAATACGCCGCCATCCGCAAAAGCGCTGCCCTGATGGATCTCCCGCAGCGCGGCTTACTCGAACTCACCGGCCGCGATCGCCTTCCCTTTCTCAACAATCTCCTCACCAATCAGACTTACGACAAAAACACCAAGACTCCAATTCCCGCCGGCTCTGTCCTTTATGCCTTCCTGCTCAACGCCAAGTCCGGCCGAATCATCACAGATGTGAATGTCATTGAACTCAGGGACCGCACACTCCTTGAAATGGACGCGAGGCTCATCGCGAATGTCAAAGTCGCCTTGGAAAAATACCTCTTTGCCGAGCAGGTAAAAATCACCGACCAGACCGGCATCCTGCATGTAATCGCCATCCACGGCTTAACCGCCGCCGATCTTTTATCTGCTGTCGTCGCACCGGCGCAGGCCTTGCCCCAGTCGCCTGCCGCCATTCAAGCAAACCTCTTCGATGTGCCCGTCGCCATTTGGCGCGACGATGCAGCGGGGGTTCCGGGATATCACATCATCCTCCCATCGCCGTCGGCCAGAACCATCTGGATGAATCTTCTCTCCCGCTTCGGCGCTTCAACCCAGACCGGTTCGCGCCCCCTTCGTCCCGTCGGATGGGCCGCCTTCAACGCTACTCGCATCGAAGCCGGCCGCCCGATCTTCGGCATCGATTTCGACGACACCATTCTTCCCGCTGAAACAGGCCAGCTTTCCCGTGCTGTCAGCTTCACCAAGGGATGTTATCCAGGCCAGGAAATCGTCGCCCGTATGCACGCGCGGCAGCAGGTTGCCAAGCAGATTGTTGGTGTCAAATTCGCCGATGATGCCCTGCCGCTCGCCGGCGCTGCGATCTATGACGATCAATCCAATCAGATCGGCGGCGTAACCAGCAGCACGATCTCGCCCATTCTTTCCAATACGGCAATCGCGATCGCACTCGTGAAAAAGCCGTTCATGGCGATTGGAACCGTGCTGAATATCCCCGCCGAGGGCGCTGTTCGCCGCGGTGTGGTCACCAAACTTCCATTTATTAAACCCGCATAGCTCCTGGAAAACTTCATCAACCCTGGAACGCAAATGCACCACTCGCCTTATCTCGTCAAGCCCGGCAAGCACATTAATCTGGCCAGGTTCGATACCGCCGATCACGGCCGCTTCGCCAGCAAGGAGGAAGCCGAGCCCGTGATCGAAAAAAACCTGCATAAATTTCACAAGCTGCAGGAACTTCTTTACGCCCAGTCGCGCTATTCCCTTCTCATTGTCTTTCAAGCCATGGACACCGGTGGAAAAGACGGCGCAATCAAGCACGTCTTCAGCGGCATAAACCCCCAAGGCTGCCAGGTGACCAGCTTCAAGCAGCCAAGTCATCTGGAGCTTGCCCATGATTTTCTCTGGCGCATCCACGCGGCGGCTCCGCCGAAAGGAATGATTGGAATCTTCAACCGCTCCCACTACGAAAGCGTCCTCGTCGAGCGCGTGCATGAACTGGTCCCCAAAAAAGTCTGGATGCGGCGCTACGACTTAATTAACCAGTTTGAAAAACTCCTGGCCAGCGAGGGCACGACCATCATTAAATTCTTCCTGCATATCTCAAAAGAGGAACAGAAAAATCGTTTGCAGTCACGGCTTGACGACAAAAAAAAGCACTGGAAGTTCGACCCCAACGATTTGAACGAACGCAAACTTTGGGATGAGTATCAGTCGGCCTACCAGGACGCCGTCCAAAAATGCTCCACTGATTTCGCGCCGTGGTACATTGTCCCCGCCGACCACAAATGGTTTCGCAACTGGGTGATCTCTGACACGATCGTCCGAACCCTGGGAAAACTCCCGCTGAAATTTCCGCCCGCCACAGAAGGCGTAGAAAACATTAAGATTCCCGATTAGCAGCCCGTGGAATAAGCCCCACATTTTCCGGCCGTGCGCAACCCGTTCCCGCACTATCGCAAGGTGCGATCGAGCAATGCAGCGGATTGCACCCAAACCCGCATTTCTTGTCCAAATCAACGTCGTACAGTACAACCGTCCCAGCCACTTTTGGAACGGTTGACCGCTGCGCCAAGGAGATATGCGTGGGCAAGCCATCAAGCAAAAAAGCATTGATCGTCTGGGGCGGGTATGAAGGACATCAGCCCCGCGAGGTCGCTGAAATATTCCGGCGGGTGTTGAACGAAGACGGCTTTGCAGTCGAGGTATCAGACACGCTGGATATCTTCAAAAATGAGGCAAAGCTGCGCAATCTGGATCTGATCGTTCCAGTATGGACGATGGGAAAGATCAGCAGCGAGCAGGCCAATCCGATTTTTGAGGCCGTGAAGAGCGGCGTGGGGATTGCTGGCTGTCATGGGGGCATGTGCGATTCATTTCGCGATCACACCGAATGGCAATTCATGACCGGCGGCCAATGGGTCGCTCATCCGGGCAACGATGGGGTGAACTACACAGTCAAAATTTCACCGGCCAAGAGCCCCATCACGGAAGGGTTGCAGGATTTCAGCGTGAGTTCCGAACAGTATTACATGCACGTCGATCCCGCGGTGAAAGTGCTGGCATACACAGAATTTCCAACCGCCGGCGGTCCGCACACCGGCAACGGGCAGGTGGATATGCCCGTCGTCTGGACCAAAGTTTACGGTGCTGGCCGGGTCTTCTACAACAGCCTCGGCCACCAGGCGAATGTCGTGGAATCCGAGCCTTGCTTAACAATTATGCGTCGTGGATTTCAATGGGCCGCAAAGTAAGGCGACCCAATGGCAACTGTTAAACGGAAGACGAAAGCCAGCAAGCAAACGCGCAGGATGCGTCTTCCGTTTTCCATTTGCCATCTGTCGTTTGCCATTGACCCTTTACCCCCATCCCCTCCATGGTGATAACGATCGACGGGCCGGCGGGTACGGGAAAGTCGACGGTCGCGATGGCGGTCGCCGATCGACTGGGTTTTGATTTTCTCGATACCGGTGCGATGTACCGTGCGATGGGCTTGGCGGCTCTTCGCCGCCACTCGAATCTGGAAGATGCGCGTGAGCTCGCGTTCGTCGCCAGGCATGCGAAGATTTCGTTTGAATGGAACAAGCGTCCGCCGGGCGTTCTGCTGAATGAAGAACCGGTCGGCCACCTGTTGCGCGGCTCCGAAGCGACACGGGCGGCGTCGTACGTTGCCGTCGTTCCTGCGATTCGCGAGGCGCTCGTTCAGCAGCAGCGGTTGATCGCGGCAGAACGCGGTAATATCGTCACCGAAGGGCGCGACCAGGGATCAGTTGTCTTTCCAGATGCGGCTCTGAAAATCTATCTCGACGCCGCCCCGCAGGAGCGCGCCCGCCGACGAATCACCCAGCTTTGCGCCCGCGGTGAGATCGTCGATTTTTACGAGGTGCTGGGAGATATTCTTTCGCGCGACCGGCGGGACGCAGGCCGCGCCGTCGGTCCGCTGGCGATCCCGGAAGGCGCGGAATTTGTTGACACGACAGACCTGACCGAGCCGGAGGTCGTTGAATTGATTGTTTCAAAAGCGAAAGCAGTGCCTCAAGGATGAACGCCAGCCCCAAACCCATCATACCGCCGCTGCCGTACTATTTTTGTCGGGCCGCCTGCCGGGTGATCACTTCGGTTTTGTTTGATCTGAAGGTATATGGAAAAGAATATATCCCGGCGGCAGGCGGGGCGCTACTCCTGGCGAATCATCAAAGCTATCTCGACCCCGCCGTGATTGGCGTGCAGATTCGCCGGCCGCTGAGTTTCCTGGCCAAATCAGAACTCTTCGATGTGCCGGGCTTCGGCCCCCTGATTCGCAGGCTTAACGCCTTCCCCGTGCGCCAGGGGGCAGGCGATATCCAGGCCGTCCGCGAAACCATCAAGCGTCTGCAGGAAGGGCATATCCTTACGATTTTCCCCGAAGGCTCGCGCACTCTGACCGGCGAACTCCAGCCGCTGCAGTCGGGTTTTGCGCTGATCGTCAGAAAAGCCGAAGTGCCCATCGTTCCCGTCGCAATCGAAGGTACCTTCAAAGCCTGGCGGCGAGGCACCCCCATCTTCACCTCATCTCCAGTCCGAGTGAAGTTCGGGCCCGCAATGGATGTGCGCGGCCTTAAAGCCGGTGAAGTCATCGCGATTGTTCAGGACACCTTGCAAAAGTTGATTGCGGAATTGCGAGAGCAGATCGCCGAAGAACGCCATTGATGCAGGCATCGCCAAAACAGCAAGCGGATGCATGTTTCCCCGACATGCATCCGCTTTTAATCGATGATTCAGCGCAGTTATTTATGCAAGCCGACGGCGGCGGCCTGTCAGAAGCAACCCGGCGGCGGTGACCAGGCCGAGTGTGGCCGGTTCGGGAACCGACGCGAGTTGGCCGATGAGAACGACGTCATTATTTGCAGCGCCTGTGGTCGGAGCGGTGATGGTGCTGCCGTTGATATTGCCGTCATAGTACAGCGTCCAGCTGTACGTATTGCTATCGGGACCCACTGCACTGACTGTGGAACCTTCAGGAAGACCGTTAAATTCATTAGCGGCGCTGAGTGACGCGGGGGTGGTGTTCGCCACCGCGCCAGTTTTGGAATCCTCGACACTGAAGAGCCCGAGGTTTTGGACGAATCCTGAAATGGGATCCACCGTCGGGACTGAATCCAGAACCAGGCTGAGGAACGAATTAATGGTTCCACCGCCAGTGGAAGCGTTTCGGATCTGGAGCTTATTGCCGGCGACGTTAGTGACACCGACGTTGACCGTGTCGACGTTTCCGGCGCCATAATGAAAGATGGTGGTGCTGTTGGCGGTGCCGGCGGTGCTGGCCGCATTGCCTCCCATAATAAAGCTGGCGACGTTGAAAGAGCCTGTTCCGCCCGCGACATGACGAAGCTCAAGGGTCGAATTGTTTGTATATCCATTCGCGACGCCGGCGACGTTCATTCGCAGCCCTTTCGCGAGCGTGCTGGTCGCCGTGAACGTGCTGGTGTTGGAATAATCAAATAAATCGGTTTGGTTCGTCGTCTGGAGCGTCGCGGCGGTCTGATTGCTGGCCATGTCCACGGAGCCGGGCAGCGATAGATTTCCGCCTTTAAGGACGAGCGTAGCAGATGCCGCACTGGTGCCGACGGTGGTGCTGGTGCCCGCTTGGGGTCGGCCAATCACCAAATCGGAGCCGGACAATGTGAGCGTTCCGCTGAAGATGCTGAGCTTTGCGGCGGTAGTCACTAACGCCGTGGTGCTGGAGGATGTGGACCCACCCGCGAGATAGATTTTAGGTACAGTGGCCAACTGCTGGGCCGTTTTATTGCCACCGGCAAACGTGTATGAGGTATTGGCGATGTAGTTGGCGTCGTTCGCCGGGTCGAAGACGACGCCGTCCGGAGTGAGATTGCTAAAGCCTTGGCCGTTGAAGATATCGTCGTCGGCGGCAATGGTGGGATCGGCGCTCCAATTAGTGCCATTAAACCAGCTTGGATCAGAAGTGCTGGTGTAAACCGTTCCCCCAAACGCCGCTGCGCCCGGACTAAGCAATGCTGCCCCGCCCAATACCGCAGCAATTCCAGGCATGCCTTTGCGGATATGAGACCGCTTAAATGTTCTTTCCTTCATTTCTCTCGCCCTCTCTCTTGGTAGAAGTGACTGAGAGTGTTTTAGCAGGATATGAAGGGTTGGCTAGTTATTTGCATTGTACTTTTTAACGCCTTTCTTGCACAAAATGAACATGCGATAGCAATGCGGATTTTTGCTGCGGACATTGTTATGGATGGCCTCAAACCGGTGCTGCTTCAGAAGCCGGGGTTGCATATTCAAACATCTTGCCGATAAGTGATGAGTTGAATGACGAAAGGAAATGCCGTTGCTGCATCAGATTATTGATTTCTTCACTCACTTAGACACCTTCCTGAACCGTTTCGCTTCGGCGCATCCGGTCGGCATCTACGCCATGCTGGTGGCGATTGTTTTCTGTGAAACGGGTCTCGTCGTAACGCCGTTCCTTCCAGGCGATTCATTGCTGTTTGCCGTCGGAGCGCTGGCGGCGGCGTTGGGGTCGACGATTAGCCTGCCCCTGGTGATCGTACTGCTTTGCCTGGCCGCGAACTGTGGCGACCTGGTGAATTACAGCATTGGCCGGCAGATGGGACCGAAGGTCTTTAGCCGGGAGGGATCATTTCTGCTGAGCAAGAAGCATCTGGCGGAGGCGCAGGCGTTCTACGACAAACATGGCCGCAAGACGATCATCCTCGCCCGGTTTGTGCCTATCATACGCACGTTTGCCCCATTTGTGGCCGGCATCGGGCGCATGCCGTTCACCCGGTTCATCGGTTTCAGCATCGGCGGGGGAATCCTTTGGGTAACGCTCCTTTCACTGGCCGGGTATTTCTTTGGGCACATCGAGTTTGTTCATAAGCATTTTGAAGTGGTAGTGGTGGCAATTGTGGCTATTTCGGTGATTCCGATGGCGGTGCATGCGCTGAAGCGGAAAGATCCGCAAAATTCAGAAGCGGCTCCTGTCCGCGGCTAAATTTCGCGGGGGGGTGGGATGTTTTTCTGGCATCCTGGCCAATCTGATATTAATATCGACCTATCTTAAGGGGAGATCATTCGGGATTCGTCGGGTCTATTTTTTCTTTGATTGCCCGCGTGGCGGGAAGAGGATTGTGCGCCTATGGCTTCTGCAACTATTTCCTGTCCGCATTGCTCCGCCGCCAATGTCGCAGGCAGCCAGTTCTGTGAATCCTGCGGCAAAGCGCTGCCGAGCGTTTTTTCAGGTGGTCCGCGCGTTGTCGATGGATCGGGTTTTGCCTCGACGGCGGCCGGGCAGAAACTGCAGTCAGATGAATTGAGTAAGCAGGCGAGGAAGGCTTCGGGCGCGCTTCTGACCGTCGCCATTATCCAGACGGTCATGTGCGGGATCGTCGTAATGATCGCCAATTCTAATAAGCGCCTGGATTTTTTAATGCAAAACGGCGCGTTTTTAGGCATCGCGGGAGCAGCGGGAATTTTTTGGGGCCTTTATTTCTGGGCGCGCAGGCAGCCGTTGCCCGCCGCCATCGTCGGGCTGGTGCTCTATGTGACGCTGGTCGCCGTCAACGTAATTTTGTCGGCCCGCCAGATGGCCAAGGGAGGAGTTGGCAATGGCGGGTTCGGCGGTGTTGGGGTGGGTTGGCTTGATATTGTCATCATCGTGGTTCTGGCCCAGGCGATAACTGCCGGCTCGAAATATCGGAAGATGATGCAGACCTCAATGTGATTGCAATGCCGCGATCAGGGTTGACCGCTACGGCGAAGCGTTTCGTTGTTTTTGGAGTGGATGTGACGGTTCAATCCGATCCTGATTCGCTGGCTGCTGCATCATCGCCTGATGTTGCGGCGATTGATTCCGTGGCCTCCCTGCCGCCCATTCCTGTTCCGGGAGCGCCCCGATTTTGCCGCACATGCGGCAACTCGTTGGAGTCGGCAGAGAGCGGCTGCACCCATTGTAATTCGGCCGCGCTGCGTGCGGTTCCGCTATCCATTGCCGAGGAGCACCGGGCGCTTAAATCTGCGATTGCGCTGTATTTCACATTACTGGGTGTTTGCGCGATCGGTATAGCGGTGGGATCGTCGTGGAATGCGCTGGATGTGCAGTTTGGGGTGACCATCGGGCTTTCCACCGTCGCGATTGGCTGGGCCTTGGTGTCATGGAAAACCGTGCTGCCGATTTTAGGGCGGGGGGCTCATGTCGGTTGGTTCGGGGCGGCGATTGGATTGTCGTTTGTGACTTTTGCAATTGCGACTGCGGTAATCTCGGGCTTCGCCCACCTGATGATGACGCCGCACGCGCCGAAGATGTCGGATGATTTCCTGCGCGGGATATGGATGGGGGATGATTATTCTCTGCATTTGCGTGCAGCCGGCGGTGATTGAGGAACTGGCGTTTCGAGGCGTCATCTTCGGCGCGCTTCAGAAAGCGCTCAGCCCGTTTGAAACGATCATGGTCAGCGCGCTGATGTTTATGATACTGCACCTTTCCATAGCGCGATTCCCGCATACGCTGGCGCTGGGCGCGGCCGCCGGATATTTGCGAACCAGAACGCGATCGCTTTATCCGTGCATTGTGCTGCACTTTTCGCATAATTTTCTGTGCGTGCTGGCGGAATGGGCGTGGCATTAGGATGGCGTCGCGTCATTTTCTCATCCATTAACGAGACATATTTTTGGTTATAGAACATACATTTGTGACGACCCTGGAATCGCACGAGGCTTTGACCGCCGCGTCGGAATTTCTCAGCCAGCGCGGTTTTGAGGCCGAGGTGGAGAATGCGTTTCAGATCGGTGGAGGCGCTTGGAATAATTTGCAAATGCGCCGCGGTCGCAAATCGGCCGCTCGGGCGAAGGATCCGACGCAATGTCCGCAGCAGGTTCGGTTGGAATGGGATCGCGGACGGGTCAGCGTTGCGGCATCAATCGAACCAGGGAATACGCGCAACCGCGCATTTTTATGGGGAGGCGTTTTAGGATTGGCGATCTCGGCGTCACGTGCTTCGTCGAAGAAAACCAAGCAGTACAGTGACTTGATGATCGCCATATCGCGGGGGTTGGACATCCTGCTGGCGCAGCGCCGCCCGCCAGAAGAAGCGGGCGAGGAATGGCTCGCATTGGAAGTGCGTTATAAGGAGCAGACGCGCAAGGCGCAGGATTCGAAGCTGGATTTATCTGGGGATTTTCCTTGCCATTGTCGCAGGGGCCATAGCCGCGATTGTTATAGCAAACCCGCGATGAGTCCCCTTCAGGCGACCGGAAGAAGCATGCATTTCACGGCCAGAGCGGTGTCCCCTGCAAGCCTGCTGTCTCAGGCAATCCGGAAATCAAATTCGCATTCTGAACGGCTTGCCCAGCCGCGCCTTTGCCGAGGTTGTCGATCGCGCCTAATGCGATGATCGGCCCCCCTGGCTGGACGGCGTAAGACACGAACACCAGATTGGACCCCAACGCCCATTTCGTATGCGGCGGTTTTTCGACAACGCGGACAAACGGGCGATCCGCATAAAATTCGCGGGCGGCGGTGAGGCACTGTTCCGTCGTCGCTTCACCATTCAGATAACAGGTCGCCAGAATGCCCCGTGTCATCGGAATCAGATGCGGCGTGAACGTGATGCGGCTCGTTTCACTGGACAAGCCCCATACGCCCAGTGTTTTGGTCATCTCGGGAACGTGAGCGTGTTTCAGTAGCCCATAGGCGCTGACATCTTCGTTGACCTCGGCGAAGCCAAACGTCGAGCCTCCGCCGCGCCCGGCGCCGCTCACGCCACTCTTGGCGTCGATGATGATGGAATGCCCCGGTCGAACCAATTTCGCGGCGACAAGCGGAGCAATCGCAGTGAGGGCGGCGGATGGATAGCAGCCCGGGTTGGCGATTCGGGTTTGGCCTTTGATTTTGTCCGGCCACACGTCGGCCAGGCCGTAGGTCCAACCGTCGGCGTAGCGATGGTCGCCGCCGATGTCGATGATCTTGGTTGCCTTCGGCACGCGCGCCAAAGCTTCCCTGGATTCGCCTGATGGAAGAGAGGCGAAGAGGATGTCCATCTTCGGCAGGTTTTGAGGGTCCCATTTTTGGATTTGAAGCTCGCCGATGGAACCGATGCCCGGGAATTTTTCGACGAGCCTGGAGCCCGCGCTGCTTTCGCCGGCGGCGTAAACGATTTCGAAAGAGGGATGGGTTGCGCACAGGCGCAGCGCTTCTCCGCCGCCGTAACCTGAAACACCGACGATACCGACCTTGATGCTCATGCGGGAAGTTTAGCAGCGCAGGGGGATCACGTCTCGCCGATCAGCTTCAGCTTCAACAGTTTTCGAGCGATGGGGCGAAGGCGGCGTTTGTCGAGCGTGGGGGCAATCATTCAAGAAGAAATGATTGCTCGAGCATTTCGACCGGTTGGCCGCCCAGCGCCGAATCGGCAGAGCTGAGCAGAAAATCCTTCATGAGATTCTGCCACCGGGTATGTACTTCGGATTTAGCAAGATAATCGCAGGCGGCTTTCCAGTTATCGCATTCGAGATAGCCGAATTCCGTGCCATCCGGCTTGAGCCACAGCGTGTAGTTTCGAAGTCCCGCCGCTTTCAATTCGGCGGCAAGCTCCGGCCAGATGGAATTATGAAGCCTGCGGTATTCGTCAAGCTTTTCAGGACGGACGCGGATGAGGAAGGCGATGCGCTGCATAATGAATTTGTTGGGGATCAATAGTCACGTTTAGCCGTTGACTGTCATGGCTTTTTTAACGTGCGACGTTCGATGTTTTTGTTCTCTGGGGCGGTGCGACTTCCACCTCAAATTCATCTCACCACAGGCAATACCAACCCTCGATCCGCCTTTTCCTTCTGAATTTTTTCCCACCCGCTGCCCAGTTCACCCAATGGGTCCGGCGGGAGAATATCCACTTTCTTTTCGCCCAGTTTCGCTTCGCCGCGGTTGACCTTGTCCTGGAATTTGCGGCATTCGGCGAGCAGGGCTTCGAGGATTTTTTCTTCCGGGACATTGGCGACCTTCTCGCCTTGCACATAAATGATGCCGCGGCGGTCACCGGCGAAGATCGCCACATCAGCCCCTTCAGCTTCGCCTGGGCCGTTGACGATGCAGCCCATCACCGCCACCTTGATCGGGAGGCTGATTTCTTTTTCAAGTTGCTTGCGGACGTCCTGGACCATCTTGAACAAGTCAACCTGAATGCGCCCGCAGGTGGGGCAGGCGATCAGTTCCGCGCCGATGCGGGTGCGCAGGCCGAGGATGTACATCAGCTCCAGACCGTCCTGAACTTCATAGATGGGGTCGTTGGCGTAGCTGATGCGGATGGTGTCGCCGATGCCGCTGGCAAGAAGATGACCGAGCGGGACGACGGAGCGGATAGTACCGGTTTCCTTCGGGCCGGCGTGGGTGACGCCGAGGTGCAGAGGATAATCAAAACGTTCGCTGATGGCTTGATACGCATCGATGACGAGCAGCGGATCGATGCTCTTGGCGCTGATGACAATGTCGTGGAAATCCTCGGCGTGGAAGATTTCGAGATATTCTTCCAGCTTGGCGATCATGATGGCGAGGAAGTGGCCATGCTTGTTGTCAGAGAAAACACCGCCGAGCTCTTTCATGCGTTTTTGCTTGTCTTTTCGCTCGACGATGGAGCCTTCATTGACGCCGATTCGAATCGGAATTTTTTTGGCTTTGCATGCCTGAATGACGTCGCGCACCTGGGCATGGTCGCTGATGTTGCCGGGGTTCAGGCGGATTTTGTGGATGCCGGCGTCGATGGCTTCGAGGGCGCGCTGGAAATGGAAATGAACATCCGCCACGATCGGCACGCTCACCTGCGGAAGGATTTCCTTTAAGGCGGCGGTGTCCTTCTTTTCCGGGACCGCCACGCGCACCATGTCCGCGCCGGCGGCGGCGAGCTTGTGAATCTCAGCGACGCATTTGTCGATTTCGTAGGTGTAGCCGGCGGTCATCGTCTGCACAGACACCGGCGCATCTCCACCAATGCCGACGAAACCATGGGCTTTATCTCCGACGATCACCTTGCGCGTTTGCCGACGCCGAATCATTCACATCTCCGGACAATTGTAATTTTGAGGATGGCGGCCTCTTCAAGGCCAGGCCCAGCAGGTTTGAAGATGGTAAGGTGAGGCGGCAGGTGAATCAATTTTCGCGCGAGGGGCGAAATGCAACCGCGAGGCATTCAGTCGTGAAGGAAGACGAGAAGATTAACGTGGGTTTAGGCGGGTTTCTGGCGAAGACCGTGGTTTTTAAGGGCTAACGGACGCAGCCGAGAGTTGTCTTTCCTATAGGCGATCACCTTGTTCTTCGGATTAGCCGATAATGTTGCAGGAGAATGGAGTTAGAGCGATTATTCGCGGATTGACATGAGCTTGCGAACGACGAGTTTGATGGTTTTAGCCTTGGCATCGCCGGTCGCGGCGCAGCAGGGGAATATAACCATTCGCGCCGGCGGTGGTTCGTCGGCATCAGTTATTGTCCCCCAGCAAGGGACGCCGGTTGCTCAGGATGATGCGCGGCGAGCGCAGGTGCAGGCGGCCGCGAGCAATGCGGCCGCGAGTTTGCGCGAGCAGGTGATGCGAATGCCGCTGAGCAGGGATTCGGCTGTTCGTGATTTAATCCATCGCATGGGATCGGATGGATCGCTCACGCAAGCATTGCAGAACGCTCAGCAGATCGGTGGGCCGCGCTGGGTTGATGACCACACTTGCCAGGTTCGTTTGGAAGTGCCCGGGGCTGATCTGGCGGCGGTGATTATTAAAGACGTCGAAGAACATCCCGATCAAAGTCCACTGCCGCCTGATGCGCTTCGAAAGCGCCTGGCGGATTGGAACAAGATGACCTTCTACGCCGTGGGCTCCAGTGTCGGCGGGGAAGCAATAGAGATGGCGCGGCCGCACTATGCGCTGGCGGCATGGTCGGAAGTGAATGAGCAGGTGCGTCGTAAGACCGTCGCCGCCGCCCGACAGGATGCTGCGAAGCATGTGCTGGACAGCATTGGAACGATCCCGCTGAATGATTCGCTGCGGATTCAGGATGCGCTGCAGCAACCGTCGGTGGAGAATACGGTAAGCGCATGGTTAAATCGTCAGCCGGTGACGAAGGTGGAGTTTCTGGATGATTTGCAGGTCTCGGTGACGCTGGTGGTTTCGCCGCACAATCTGGGGGCGACATTGCAGTCGGCGGTTGTCGCCAACCGTACATTATTTCAACCCACCACCATTGAATGGGAGCGCGTGCAGCGGGATATCGCGCGGCAGATTGCGCCGGCGGTTGGCAGCGCTTCGGCGGGTCCGGCAGGCCCGCCGCCTGGTGTCTTGTCGAATGTGGTGCTGCCGATTGCTCCGCCGGACTGGACGGATCAGCAAATTGAGGCCGAGGCAACCGCGAGCGGCAGCGGTCCGCGACTCAAAGTTGCGCGCACCGCAGAGGCGGCGGCGGTGGGGCAGTTGCGCGAGAAATTTTTAGCACTTCACGTGACGGCCCAGACCACCTTGGCAGATGCCGTCGCTTCAGATCCGCAGATCGCGCAAGCCGTCAACCGTGCGATGCTTCATGCTCATACGTACAAAGTGGACTACCGGGCGGATGGTTCGGTCTTAACGCGCGTCAGCCTGGATCTGCGCGATGCGTGGGATGAACTGCGATCCAACCCCTGAATCGGCTGCCGGACTACTACCACCGCCGGCGGCTGAAAATTGCAAAATCCATCAATACCAGGGCGGGCGTTTTAAGCCGTTTAATTTGATTGTCATCTGACCGTCATGTTGGCGCCAAACCAACCCCATCAAACCCTTCAGATTTCGGTGTTTTTTTAGGTTTTTAGTATTGAGGCACATACCAGAAATAATTTGCTGACCGTCAACGTTTGATACACATCAGTGATAGATAGAAGCAGTCCCGCTCTGGTCCGTGCGGACCGGGGGAACGCTCAAGATTTCGAGGAGAAACGTATGTTACGCTTACTGAAATGGGTCGCTCCAGTTGCTGCCTTGGCTTTGTTGGCTGGTTTCAACCAGGGCCAGGTTCGCGCTGCCGATGAGGCTGCCGCCGCCAAGGCGACGGTCAATGTCACGGTCGTTGATAAGGACGGCAAGGGTGTCGAAGGTGCACGCGTGCGCCTGATGGCCCCCCCCAAGAAGGCCGCCGACGCCGCCACGGCTAACGCCGCCGGTGATACGCCTGCCCCAAAGAAGGGCGGCGGTAAGGCGATCGCTCAGGGCAAGACCGATAAGGATGGAAAGGTCGCTCTCTCGGGCGTGCCCGATGGCGAATATGTCGTCAACGCCGGCCTCAAGGCCCAGAACCTGCGCGGGATGGAAAAGGTGACAGTCGCCGACGGCAAAGACGTCAGCGTCACTGTGACGGTGAAAGAAACGGCTCCCAAAGCCGATGCAGGTGCAGCACCCGCCGGCAATGCCGGTGACGCGAAGTAATTCGCACGCACTGATATCAGGGGATAGAGAAGAGCCGCTCGAATGGGCGGCTCTTTTCGTTGGGTCGGATAAGAATATGTACCGCAGGTTTTTTAGATTACGCAGATGAAGAAGGGATTGGATGTAGCACGTGTCTCGTCTGTGAAATCTGTGGTTTCTTTTTGATTATTTACGGCTCCTGCTCTAAAGCTTGTTGGACGTACTGATTTGTTTCCAGTTCATGTTGTAATGTGCTTTCCGTGCCGTGGCCTGGCAGCAGCATCGTTTCCGGCGGGAGTTTCATCACTTTGCGAATGGATGCCTGGAGGTCGGGAAAACTACAGTCTGGAAAATCGGTTCGGCCGACGGCGCCGATGATAATGAGGTCGCCGCCGATCAGGATTTGTTCGGCGGGGATATGGAACATCACGTGGCCGGGGGAATGGCCGGGTGTGTGAATGACTTCGACTTTGATCGAGCCAATCTGGAGCTGCTGACCGTCCTCCAGATATCCATCAGCTGAGCGTCCGGGCGTACGGAATGGAAGTGGGAAAACGCTCATCGGTCTCTGCAATTTTGGCTCGTCAAGCTGGTGAATCATTACCCTGGCGGCACAAGCGCGAGAGGTTACGAAGGCATGGTCGGCAATGTGATCGATATGACCATGCGTGAGCCAGAGGCTAACGATTTCCCAGCCTTGCCGGGCTCCTTCATCGAGCAGCGAGCCGGTAGTGTCGTTGGGAGCGTCAAAGATAACCGCCTGTCTGGCGACCTCGTCTGCGACGAGATATGAATTTGTTGCGAAGAGGCCGCCGTTGTTACTGATGATTCTCATGAGAGTTACCGATATCAAAATTAGTTCATGGTCTGAGACTTGTAGGTCCTCAGGTGTCTATAATCGGATCAAGCAAGCACGGGAACATTGTGGCAAAAGTGGACCCGGAAAACGCAGGATATGCGACAAGTTGCAGTTACGTAAATGCGACCCATTGAAGCTTGCGTGATTTCCACTAAACTCCTCACCCGCGTCGGACCCGAGTTACCCCTTCGGGCGATTGCGACCGGCTCAACAGGCCGTGGCCGAAAGGCCAACAGAATCATTGGAGTACTAAATGGCTGTAGCCAACGAAGTAGCGAAGCGAGGCTCCGCTAATGCGTCCGCAACGGCGGTTTCCGCCAGCATATCGAAACCCATTTCTGAATCGGTAGGACAGGTCGAACGCGACCGCCTCCGGATGATGATGCTCATCCGCCGATTTGAAGAACGAACCTTCCAGGAATACACCAAGCCCGGCCAGAAGATTGGCGGGTTTTGTCATTTGTATAGCGGCCAGGAAGCGATCGCCGTCGGTACATCTGCACACTTCGATAAAAGCCGCGATTACCTCATCACCGGCTATCGCTGTCACGGCGCAAGCCTGGCGCTGGGCATGAGCCCGCGGGCGGCGATGGCCGAGCTGTTCGGTAAGGTCACCGGATGCAGCAAAGGGAAGGGGGGATCGATGCACCTGTTTCAACCGGAAGTGGGCAACCTCGGTGGGCACGGTATTGTCGGCGGGCAGCTTCCGCTCGGTCTCGGAACCGCCTTCGCACAGTGGTATAAAAAAACGGGCGGCGTGACTTTCTGCTTCATGGGGGACGGGGCGATTAACCAGGGGACATTCAACGAATCACTGAACCTCGCCAGCTTGTACAAGGTGCCCGTCATTTACGTTGTTGAAAACAACGGTGTGGCGATGGGAACCCAGGTTGAACGAGCCAGCGCCGAAAAGAATCTCGCCGAGCGGGCGGCGGGGTACAACATGCCGCACTACAACGTCGACGGAAACGACGTTGACACCGTAATCGCTGAGTTCGGCAAGGCGGTCGAACGCGGCCGCCGCGGGGAAGGGCCCAGCTATATCGTCGCCAACACCTACCGCTTCCGCGGGCATTCGATGTCTGATGCGATGAAGTATCGCACCAAGGAAGAGATGGAACGCGCAAAAGAGCGCGATCCGATTTCGCTTTATGAAGTCCGCCTGCGCGATAAAGGTCTGATTACCGAAGAGCAGGTTGAGCAGTTGCAGGAAGAAGTAGCTGAGGAAATTGCCGAAGGCGTCCGGCAGGCGGATGCTGACCCGCATCCACCGCTCCAGGACCGGTTCAATGACGCGCTGGCGGAGACGTATCCGTATCAGCCGAAGGCGAAGTAAGTGGACTGGATGAGCGAGCATGAGCCGGAAAAATTCAGCTTTGAACATGAGCTGCGCAGATGCAGCGAGACGCCAAGCTAGTCAAATTACATCCAACCATTTGCGCAGTTGCGCTCAATAAGAGTAAGAGACTGTTATGCCCACCATGCAATTCCGAGAAGCCCTCCGTGCCGCC
This sequence comes from uncultured Phycisphaerales bacterium, assembly GCA_963704405.1. GTDB lineage: Bacteria > Planctomycetota > Phycisphaerae > Tepidisphaerales > Tepidisphaeraceae > MFD01213-c1. The sequence continues at coordinate 3,814,365 of OY969903.1, read as the reverse complement.
ATGACTGAGGAAATGGAGCGCGACGAAAATGTGTTCCTCATGGGGGAGGAAGTTGCGCAATACAACGGCGCATATAAAGTCTCCGAAGGAATGCTCGACAAGTTTGGTCCGCGGCGGATCTTTGATACGCCGATCAGTGAAGCGGGCTTTTCCGGTCTGGGCGTTGGGTCGGCGATGGTGGGGCTTCGGCCGATCATCGAATTCATGAGCTGGTCATTTACGCTGGTTTGCCTGGATCAGATCGTGAACAACGCCGCCAACGTGCGATATATGTCCGGCGGGCAACTGAAGGTTCCGATTACGTTTCGCGGGGGTAATGGCATTGCCCATCAGTTGGGCGCGACGCATAGCCATCGGATGGAATCGATTTATGCCCGTATCCCCGGGCTGATTGTGGTGGCGCCGAGCACGCCGGCCCAGGCCAAGGGGCTGTTGAAGAGCAGCATCCGCTGTGACGATCCGGTGATTTTTCTTGAGAGCGAGAAGATGCTGAATGATATCGGCGAAGTGCCCGCCGACAAGGATTTCACATTGCCGCTGGGGATCGCAGAAATTGAGCGGGAAGGATCAGACGTGACGGTCATCAGCTATGGCCGCCCGTTGCAGCGGATCGTGCGGCCGGCGGTGGATGCGCTGGTCAATGACCACGGCATCGACATCGAGCTCATCGACCTGCGCACGCTTCGCCCATTGGATCTGAACACCATTCTAACCAGCATCAAGAAGACCAACCGCTGCGTCATCATCGACGAAGACTGGGGCTATTGCGGCATGGGCAGCGGTATTTTGTATCGCATTCAAAAGCCCGCGTTTGACTATCTCGACGCGCCGATCGAATACGTTCATAGTGATGAAATCCCCGTGCCGTTCAATCACTTCCTGGAAGAGGCGATGATGCCCACGGTCGATCGGATCGTGGCCGCTGTGAAGGAAGTGTGTTACAGATAGAGAAGAACGCGCCAGTGCAGAACGCAGAGCGAAGCGTCCCGGTCCTGATCGATCTTCGCCCTGCGTTCTGCACTTTGCACTCTGCGATCCCGATTGACGGAGTCAGATTATGCCCGCTGAAATCACCATGCCCCAGCTTTCCGATACGATGTCCGAAGGCACCGTTGTGAAGTGGATGAAAAAAGAAGGGGAGAAGGTTCGGGAAGGGGAGAAGATTGCTGAGGTGGAAACGGATAAAGCGGTGATGGACATGGAGGCCTTCGAAGGGGGCACGATCGCCGTCATCCTGGCGAAGGAGGGGGACAAGGTTTCTGTCGGCGCACCGATCGCCGTGCTGGCTAGTTCAAAGGAAAATGCGGCAGACGTAAAGAAACAATACGGCAGCAAAGGCACAGCCGCGCCCGCTGTATCGCTGCCACCAGCGGCCCCGCAAGCCTCCGCTCCCGCCGCATCGGCTCCCAAAGTGGCGGCCGCCGGAAAGACAACCGTCGAACGGATTCCCCCGGCCCCCCCAACCACCCCGCGCGGCAGCGCGGCAGCGACGATCGAACGCGCCAGCACCAGCGAACTTCACGAACCGGAAAATGTCGGCCACGGCGCAACCCGTGAAAAGCCCACTGCCGTGCCGCCGGTTCCTTCACATACGGGTAACGGCGAAGATCGCATCTTTATTTCGCCGCTTGCCAGGCGAATCGCCGCCGATCGTGGCGTCGATTTGAGCCAGGTGCATGGCAGCGGTCCCCAGGGTCGCATCATTCAAAAGGACGTTCTCGCCGCCGCAGAAAAGGGACAATCGCCGGCGGTTTCTTCGAGTCAGTCTTGGACGCAACCCGAAAAGGCGGCGTCCATCGTCCCTCAGCAGCCGCGCGTTTCGCGCGGCGAAAAACAGGTCGTCCCGCTCTCGAAAATGCGCCAGGCGATCGCCAGGGGATTGCAGGCCAGCAAGCAGAACATCCCCCATTTTTACGAGACGATCGACGTCGACGTGGAAGACCTGAGCCACGTCCGCGCTCAGCTCAACGCTCAGCTTGAGCCCGAAAAAATCCGCCTTTCTCTCGGCGATCTTGTTTCCAAAGCGGTCGCTGTCGCATTGCTTCGCCACCCTGCGCTCAACGCGCATTACAACGCCGAGAAATCAGAGATCACCCGCTTTGGCGATGTTCATCTTGGCTTTGCCGTCGCTTTGCCGGACGGCCTGATCGTCCCCGTCCTGCGCAACATCGACCAGATGGGCCTGAAGGAAATCCGCCAGCGCAGCGGCGACCTGATTGAACGTGCCCGCGCCCAGCGCCTGAAGCAGGATGAGATGACCGGCGCAACCTTCACCGTCAGCAATCTTGGCGCCTTTGGCATCCGTGAATTCAGTGCGATCATCAATCCTCCCAGCGTCGGCATCCTCGCCGTCGCCGCCGCCGAGAAGCGCCCGGTTGTTCGCAATGACCAGATCGTCGCCCGCACCATGATGACGCTGACGCTCAGCGCCGATCATCGTGCAGTTGACGGGGCTGTCGCCGCGGAATTCCTGCGGACGCTCAAAGGTCTGTTGGAAACGCCCGCCATGATGCTGGTGTAGCGCAGCGCAACGCTATTTCGCGTTGCGCCAGCCGGGGTGCGCTATTTTACGTAGCATGGCGATTCCCTCGTGTCGAATCCCATAAAGCCGCTGCCGTTTCCCCTCCGCCTTCTTGCCCACCTCCCAACATCTCATGCAAATATTGCGCATATATTTTCCCAACGCCGGGCCTCCCAGCGGGTCTATAATTAAAGTGAACCTTTTTGGAGGTGACGCATGACGCGCCTCGTAACAATTCTGACCGGAATCCTGCTCGCACTCACCGTCGCTGGAACCAGCGCTGCCGACGCCGGCGGGACATCGCGTCCTTTGATTATCGAATCTCCGCCGCGTGTGATGGTACTCCCCTTCGTTCCGACCGGTGATGCCAACTCTTACGCCTGGGTAGGCGAAGGCATTCAGCAGAGTCTGCTGACGGAAGTGAGCCGGCCGGGAATGACCGCATTTACGATCCCCGCGACGCAGTCTTCCACCGTCACCGGCGACCCTGTGGCTGCTGCCGCATCCGCCGGCGCAACGGTCGTTGTCTATGGCAATTTCCAGATCAACAGCGGGGATATCAGGATGACCGGACAGGTCATGGACGTTGCAACGCATAAGACCATCGGCGCACTGATCGCCACTGGTTCGCTTCATGATCTCTTTAAGCTCGAAGATGCGCTCGGTGATCAGCTTCGCCGATCGCTTCCCGGCGCAGGCAACCACCGTCGCCCCAAGCTACGCTGTGCCGCTGGCGACAAATCCAGACGACTCCTCTTCCACCCCCGTTTCAACGTCCGGCTATTACTATTCGGCCCCGACGACGCCCACCTATTACTATCAGCCGCAATACGTGCCGGACTATTCCTACGCTTATTACCCCAGTTACTATCCCACCTCTGCTTCCTTTGACTGTTATCCCTCATTTTCCTCCTTCGGCTTCATATACAATTTCGATCGCTTCCATAATTTCCGAAATCGCTTTGACCGGGACCGATTTGATCGCAACACCATTACGCGCGACCATTCCAACGTGGTTCGCTTTGGCGACTGGACAGACTTCAATCGCGGTGGTTTCCGCGGCAGCGCCGGTGGTGGAGGAATCATCCAGCGGTCCGGCAATTCCTTCGGCAACGCGTTCGGGTCTCCCTCTTTTTCCCAGCGATCTTTCGGCCGATCCGGCTTCCAGGGCTTTGCCTCTCGCCCTGCGTTTGGCGTCGGTTTCAGCGTCAGCGGGAATCGATTCGGCGGCGGCTTTTCCATCGGTGGCTTCGGTCGCCACTAAACGGTCATCACTTCGCTGCTGATTTTGGCTCCGCAGGGCGCAGAATCTCCCTGGTAAAATCCATCGTTGATTTCTGCCCGAGCCTGATCCGTCATGTGCCTCTCAAAATCCCGCCTTGCACCGCACCGGTGACAATCGTTCTTTCCTTCCATATCATCGCACGCCCTTAACCCCTCTGGAGAGAACGCATGGCCGCTGAAGTGACGATGCCGCAGTTGTCGGACACGATGACCGAAGGAACGGTCGTGAAATGGCACAAAAAAGAAGGGGACAAAATCCGCGCCGGCGAAGAGATCGCCGATGTGGAGACAGACAAAGCCGTCATGCCGATGGAAGCTTTCGACGGTGGCACGCTGGCGATCATTAAAGTGAAAGAAGGAGAAAAAATCGCTGTGGGCGCGGTTCTCGCCGTGATCGCGACCGCCTCGGAAAAAGTCGAGGATGTGAAGAAAAAGTATTCCGCAAGCGGCGGGGGGGCGGCATCGGCAAAATCTTCCGCGCCTGAACCAAAAACCACCGAATCCAAAGCTGCGAGCCCGGCGCAGAAAAACCAGCGACGATTTCCAGTTCCGCCGCCACTCCCAAAAGCGCAGTACCCGCGCCATCGACCACTCCAAAAATCACCAGTAACCTGGGCAAATACGACTTCGACATTCTCGTCATCGGCGGTGGGCCCGCTGGTTACGCCGCCGCCATCCGCGCAGGTCAACTGAAGAAAAAAGTTTTGTGCGTGGAAAAGGAAAACCTCGGCGGCACCTGTCTGAACTGGGGCTGCATCCCTACCAAGGCGCTGCTTGAAGATGGCGCATTCATCCGCAAGGTGCGGGATGACGCCGCCGCCCACGGCGTTTCATTTGACAACTTCAAGCTCGATTTCCCGAAGGTGATCAGCCGCAGCCGCGGAATCGCAGACAAGCTTTCCAGGGGAATCGGTTCACTCTTCCAAAAGTACAGTGTAAAGAGCGAAATTGGCAGCGCGCAGCTTCTTGCCCCCCATCGTGTGAAAGTCACGACCGCCGAAGGTACAAAGGAAATATCCGCCGACCACATCATTATCGCCGTCGGCGCAAAGACAACGCCCCTGCCCGGTGTGCAATTCGATGGGAAGAAAATCATCACCAGCCGCGAGGCGATGACGCTCCCGACTCAACCCAAACGCCTAGCCATCATCGGCGCCGGCGCGATCGGCTGCGAATTCGCCGACTTTTACAACGCCGTCGGCACCGAGGTGACGATCGTGGAAATGCTCGATCACCTTCTGCCTAATGAAGATGACGATGTCGCCCGCGTGCTCGAGCGCGTTTTCCAAAAGCATAAGATCGACGTCCGCACCAGGACTAAAACAGATAAAGTCGAACTGACATCGAGCGGCATCCGCCTGACCCTTTCAGGCGCCAAGCCCGGCGTAGTCGAGGCCGACGTCGTTCTGCTCGCGATCGGCGTGACCGGCAATGCCGATGGCGCGGTCGATCCCAAATCCGGCCTCGAGCTATTTAAGGGGCGCGTAAAGGTGACGCCTGACTATCGCACCAATCTGGAAAACGTCTGGTCGGTCGGCGATTGCGTATCGCTGCACTGGCCTGAAGGTGAAGCGATGGGCGGATACCGCCACCCTGATTTGGCTCACGTCGCGCATCACGAGGCAGTGCACCTGGTCGAACACATCGCCGGTGTGAGCGACCACCTCATCGACTACAAGCAAATACCCGGCTGCACCTACACGCACCCGCAGGTCGCGAGCATGGGCTATACCGAGAAGCGCGCCCGCGAGGCAGGACATGAACTGAAGATCGGGAAATTTCCCTTCAGTGCCAGCGGCCGCGCCTTAGCGGCCGGTGAGCCTGACGGCTTCGTCAAGCTCATCTTCGACGCCAGGTACGGCGAACTCCTTGGTGTCCACATGATCGGTGAAAACGTTACCGATATGCTCTCCGAACTGGTCATGGCCAAAAAACTTGAAGCAACTGAAGAAGAAATCATAGATGCCATCCACCCCCATCCCACCTACAGCGAAGCCATCATGGAAGCCGCCGGCGTGGCGTATGGGCGGGCGATCCATCTGTAATCGCAGATAAATCTGCGAAATCCATGAAATTTGCGGTTCCGTCTCATCCCAGTTTCCCAATCCCAGCCCCAACCAGCGGCGGAACATAATTCCCATTCGACAAAATAAATTTGAACGCCTCTTCCGTAGATAAATCAAGTAACTGCATCTTCTCCCGATGCACAAAATACAACCGACCGGCGACCGGATTTGGCGATCCCGGAACATAAACACAATATATTTCGCCCCCAGGAGTGATCGGCACCGCCCGGGTAAAGCCAAGCTGACGAAGCTGCCCCGATTCATCAGGGATCAGGCAGGCGTGAGAATAAATTCCTTCAGTTCCGCCGGGAGTCAGCAGAATCTGCTTCCACGCATTGTAAACCTCGCGCAGCACTGGCACTCGGCTCAGGACAGCATCGAGCAGCTTCAAAAGCAGCTTGCCAAGCAAACTGGTGGTCAGCAGCCCGGCGAAATAGACCGCTGCTATGGCGACAAGCACCCCGACAAATGGAATTGGCCGATGAAAAAGCCAAGCTGTGATCCCGATCGTTTGCGCATTGATCCACCAGATCACAAAAATGGTGATCGCAACCGGGACCGTCGCGAAAATGCCGGCGAGAAAGGTATTGCGGAGATGTGCCTGAACCTGGTGCATCCAACCATTCTGCTGCGCCGCCGCCACCACGCAAGCGGCCGGTAAACAGTGCGCCTGACGCGGCGGCATGCCCGGCGAAAAAACATTCATGAACAGGAAAGGCTTGTTACAAAAAACTGCGGTTGTTAAAGAGGGATAAGTTTCGCTCGGTCGAGGTCTGAGATACGATTGCCGGCCCCTATATGCCGCACCGCAACCCCAATAATCCCATGCCGCTCGCACTTTCGGCGAAGGCCGCTCGCACAAAGGAGCAGCCGATCAGTTTCTTGATGTCGGCTGTCGTTGAAAATCCAAAATTGATCAATCTGGCGGCAGGGCTGGTTGATCCGTTGACGCTGCCGATCGAATCCACTCGCGAGATTTTCGATCGGCTTTTCGCCGATCCGGTGCGGGCGCGGGCGGCGTTGCAGTATGACACCACGCTGGGGCTCATGCCGCTGCGCGAGGCGGTGCTGCGGCATCTGGAAAAGCTCGAAGGAAAGCCGGCGGCCGATATGGGGATAAGCGCGCAGGATATTTTGATCACGACCGGATCGCAGCAGGCGCTCTATCTGGTGGGCGATGTTCTGATCGATCCAGGCGACATCATCATTGCGGCAAATCCGTGTTATTTCGTTTATACCGGCACGCTTGCTTCCCTCGGAGCGAAGGTGATGGCGGTGCCGATGGATGAGGACGGGATCGACGTCGCCGCCGTGGAGGCCCTGCTGGAAAAGTTGCAGCGGCAGGGTCAACTGGCGCGGGTGAAGCTGATTTATACGACGAGCTATTTCCAGAACCCGACAGGCCTGAGCCTTTCGCCCCAGCGGCGGCAGAAGCTGGTTGAAATCGTTAAACGCCTCAGCACGCAGCATCGGATCCTAATCCTGGAAGATGCGGCGTATCGCGAGCTTCGATATGACGGCGCCGAACAACCCTCCATGAAGACCCTGGATCCGGAAAACCGATTTACCATTTTGACTCAGACCTTCAGCAAGCCATTCGCGCCCGGACTCAAAACCGGCTACACCGCAATGCCCGATGACCTGATGCGCGCCGTGCTGCGGCAGAAAGGCAATCACGATTTCGGTTCCGCAAGTTTAACGCAGCATATCGCACTCGACGCACTGACTTCCGGTTTATACCAAGAGCAGGTGAACGTGCTTCGCCGCGGATATGGTAGCAAGCGCGATGCCCTCCTCGCGGCGCTGCAAGACCATATGCCGCAGCGCGATGACCTGCACTGGACGCACCCGGCCGGCGGTCTCTATGTCTGGCTGACGTTGCCGCAGTCCATCGATACCTCGCGCGGCAAGGGCCTCTTTGCGGATTGCGTGCTGCATGGCGTCCTGTATGTCCCAGGCGAATATTGTTTTCAGCCGGACGAGACAGGCTTTATTCCACGCCATTATATTCGGCTAAGCTTCGGCCAGGTCGCTCCGGATCAAATCGCGCCGGGCATCCAGCGGCTGGCGGCGGCGATCAAGCGACAGCTCGAAATGAGCCAAGCGGCAGTGAGCTGATGGGGAAGCTCGATCTGAAGGAATTGGGGGGACGACGATTCAGAAAAACCTATCTCTCATTCAACTTGCGGCGTTGAGCGATTGGCGGCCATCAGACTAAAGTGCTGGGCACTCGGATGTGGGAACGGAGGAACCGATGGCCAAACGCACGCCAAACCCTCAACGTGATACAGTTCAATTCCGCAGCGGCGATGTGCTGCTGATTATCGACGCGATCAACGATCTGGAATTTCCCGGCGGCGAAAACATATTTCCCTGGGCCATGAAGCTGGCCGGGAAACTCTCACAATTTCGCACTTTGGCGCATCGATTTGGTATGCCGGTGATTTACGTCAATGACAATTTTGGCCTGTGGCACAGCAGTTTTCCCGAGGTGTATGCTCATTGCACCCGCCGCAAGGCAAGAGGGCGGCCTGTCAGCCTTCAGCTCAAGCCCACGCACGATGATTACTTCATACTCAAGCCCCAGCATTCCGGCTTTTTTGCAACATCACTCGTCCCGCTGTTGAAACATCTTCAGGCCCGGCGGCTGATTCTCAGCGGCATCGCCACCAATCTATGCGTGCTTTTTACCGCTCATGATGCGCACATGCATCAGTATCCCATGGTTGTTTTGTCGGATTGCTGCGCGGCCGAAAGCGATTTTGACCACAACGTCGCACTGACGCAGCTCAAGCGGTTTTGTGATGCAACTATCTGTCTCAGCAATGATTTTCAATTCACATCCGGTCGCACGAAAAGGGTAAGGAAATTGCGAAAAAAATGATCCCGATCTTTGCATGATTGCTTCGGCGCGCCCGTTGCTATTTCATCCCTAAAGCGAACTCAGTCGCCGCAAAGAAAGGATCAATGATGCAGCACATCGCGTCCGAACGGATCAACTGGAAGAAAGCGTTGAAGCAGGAAACACCGTTGCTTCTCCCTGTCGCCCATGATGCCCTGACTGCCGCAATCATCCAGCAGGCCGGGTTTAAGGCCGTGCAAATTGCCGGCTTCGCGGTGGAGGGGGCGCGGCACGGCGTGCCCGATATCGATCTCACCCATTTCGCCGAGCGGCAAGCCGCCGTGAAAGACATTATGGGCGCGACGTCATTGCCGATCATGGTCGATGGCGATGACGGCTACGGCGACGTGAAAAACGTCACCTACACCATTCGGGGTTATGAAGCGCTCGGTGTGCAGGCGATCTTCATCGAAGACCAGCAGGCCCCCAAAGAATGCGGCCACATGGACAACAAAAAAGTCGTGCCTGCCGAACAGATGGTGGCCAAGCTCAAAGCCGCCATCGCCGCCAGGACGTCTGACTTTTTTATCCTTGCCCGCACGGATGCGCTTGCGCCGGAAGGAATGGACAACACGCTCCGCCGCGGCGAGCAATACCTGAAAGCCGGCGCGGACGGCATCTATGTCGAAGGCCCTCAAACCGCCGAGCAACTGGAAGTGATCGGCAAAGCATTCAAAGGCACACCCCTGGCGACCAGCATCCTGGAAAACGGCGGCAAGACACCCTGGCTCCCACCAAAGCAATTGGGCGCGATGGGCTTCTCCATGATCCTCTATCCCACCACAATCCTCTTCCGCGCCGCTCGCGCCGTCCAACGCGCCGCCGAAACCCTCCGCGCCGGCGAACCGCTGGCTCAGGACGAAGCCGTAGACATGAAGACCTTCCTGAAGATCGTGGATATGGAATATTGGAAGACGATCGAAAAGAAATTTAGCGCGTAATCTTCAGGCCGGCCCTGAACGTGCTCGGCGTTTGCTGGCCTTGGAACCGAGGCAGGCCCACGTGCTGAAACGCATCTACAAGAAGAAGCGAATAGACGGAGCGACGGTCGCGGCGGCAGTCGGCCGACAGCCACACATCGGTGAGATGGCCTGAAGCATCGTAGAAGTAATCCGTCGCAAGGCCCATCTGATCGATCTTGGTTTCCTGATGGCCGGTGATGGTCTGGCCCGGCATTGCGATCAGTGGGTTGGAAGAGTTGGGCTCGTGGCCTGCTACCGGCTGGTCTCCAAGGCCGTAGAGAGATTGCGTCGAGCTGCCATCGTCGAAGACGGTCTCGAAAGCGCGGCCAAGCTTGTCCTTGTAGGTCTTGGTGACATGCCCCAGCGCATCAGTCACGGTGTCATAACTGACGGCTCCGGCGGGGAGGCTGGTGGTCAAGTCATAGACATAGGTCGTGTATTGCCGGCGGCCGGAGACCGGGTCGAAGAGGAAGTAGGAAGTGATGCTGGATTGGGTGTACCAGTTGGCGGGGGCAGCGGGGTCCAGCACGCCGCTGTAATGAACCTGGCCGTTGCCGTAATAGACCGTGCCGCTGCGCAGGCCGGTGGCGGTGCGGATCGTGCGGCCATTCACATCATACGTACTGACGGTTTGCCGACCATATTGATCGACCGCATCTGCAACTTGACCGGCGGCGTTGAAATCCGTGTGACTCGAATGAATCACGCTGCCGCCGCTGGTGGTTTGCGTGGCGTCGTTATAAACCGAGTTGGTAATCGCGACGACCCCGGTTGACGTTGAGGTTGGCGTAACGGTGAAGTGCAATGTGTGATCGCCGCCGTCAATGTACGTCGCAGTAAACGTGTCCGTCGTCCGGCCAGTCATATCATATTGCGTGATGCTGGCGGTCCAACCCGTGACGGCTGAGCCATCTGACTTGCTCCAGGTCCGAGGGACGTAGGTCAGCACGACATTGCCCTTGGAGTCATACACATAATCTGTCGTCTGGCTCTGCGTGCTGCTGCTGTAGGTCGTCGTATCCTTCAACCGTCCGACGCTTTCCTGTGGCAGGTGACCCGCTCCCCGAAACCTGATCCAGCCGTTATGAGAGTCTTTCGGCCCGGGAAGGGCCAGGAGATTCTCGATGAGTGCAAATCGCAGGAAGCGGCGTTCGCAGATGCGCGGATCGCGAAGATGAAGTGAAGCCGGGGGAAGATGAGACAAAATGAGGCGCGCCTCACGCCGTCCTAGGGAATTACGTCTCTGCATAAGCTGTTATCCATAAATAGTTTATGTAAATATAGTCTTCATATATTAGCAATAATACGATAAAGCGCGCCTCATTTTGTTCCCATCTTAACATGGAGCTGTGAATCGCGATTGCACGACAAGTAGTGGGATGCTCTCAATCGGTACACCGGGCACAGGGTTGCCTGAACATCGATAACCATGCCGCCGAAAGAGCCCTGTGGCCAGTGGTGGTGATGCGCAAGATCACCGGCGGCAAGCCGCAGCGCAATTGGCCGCTGAGGCCTGGTTGGTGCTGGCCAGCGGCATGCGCACGGGCAGAGCAACAAGGCCGCGACATTCAGGAAATGATCAAGACCGTGCTCAGGGCCGCGGGGGCCGGGAAAGACGTCACGCTGCTCATGGATACACCATGACGATCAGGTCCGACGGCAAACAGTTACGAGTGCAAGCGTCGGTTAAGGGTCGTGTCCCTAATGCCATTTAATTAAGCCGCCTTTCCCCTGTTTTTTAGGGCGTTTCGCATCTCCCGGCGTGGACGATTGAGCCGGTCGTATTCCTTGGGCCGGCGTTTGATCGCACGCGGCTCAAATCGACCCGGTCGAATCGGATTCACGAGCAGCGCCCATAGCGCTTGTCCCGGTGACGTGCAGCGAATCCAGGCCAGTGTGTCGGCGAAGCTGATTCGATCCGGCGCTACGCCCTGGTCCGCCGACGCCTTGAGCATCACGGCGCGCACGAGATTATACACCAGCAGGAAGATGGCCAGTTCCTTCAGCACGCCTGCCGCCGTTTTGCATTTGAGGATTTCCATTCCCATGGTGGTCTTGAGATGCCGGATGTTCAGTTCCGCCGCCCAGCGCCCCCTCCCCAGTTCCACCAGTTCATTGGCGGGATATTTGTGCTGATCCAGCAGCGTGGTTACGAGGTTTACTTCCACGGGGCGAAAGCCGCGGCGGTGAATCACCCGATGCACGATGCGCACGTCGAGATATTCCGGCAAGGCGGCGAACTGCTCGGCGCTGATCCAATCCGGCTTGCGTGGCGGCTTGGGCCAGCGCGATCCGGTCGGATTTACCATGCACGGGACGATGTTGATGGAGTGAAAACAGGCCGTGAATGCCTTTGTTTTGCAGCAGCGCCAGGTGCGCCCAGGAACCGAACGCCTTGTCGCCGATGAGGATGTCGCCCTGTGCCAAATGCTCGTGAATCCATGGCACATCGTGTAAGTCGTGCCTCCGCAACGGGCCGGGGATCGCGTCCAACACCATTCCCGTACGCGCGTCGAAGGATAGAAGAAGATGCCCTACCGGAAAACCGCATCCCGGTTTCTGTTGCCCCGGCTGGCCGAAAGCATTCTGCAACTGTGGCGTGTCCGGCATCGAGAAACTCGTGCCGTCCAGATAGAAAGTCCGATGCCCATGCCACAGCGGCACGTCCACTTCGTGATCCATTCGGACCTGCTCCCACACGCGCCGGCACAATCCCCAGAATCCTTCCAGCGGCAACCGCGCGCGGGCCGCGCAATACGCCCCGGCCGTGAAGGTTCCACCGGCCCATTGACGCACGTATCCGCACGACTCGTTCCCATCCATCACCTGACGGATAAAGAGCTCAATCGTTTGTGCCGGTCCCAGCGTCCGATTCCGCCAGCGGTAACCGTGCTCGGCAAACAAATCTTCGACGGCCTGAGCATCCAGAATCGCGTCGATCTGCAACGGCTGCTGCTTGATCCGCTTCAACGCATAAGCAATACTGGCCATCCGTGGCCTCCTGTGGGTTGGTGACTTAAGCACCATCAGCCTATCAGGAGGCTGCGTTTTGCGCGAATGTAGTAAGTGCAGCCATGGCGCGGACTTGCGGCTTAATTAAATGGCATTAGGTCGTGTCCCTTTAGGCTTTCTCACCTGGTCAGCCTTGCTCAGTTGCTGGCCATCTGCGGTTCGATCAATGATGTAGGAATCGGGAAATCCTTGCGCCGCGCCAGCTCGCGAGGCTGGAGCATCCGCATCACGATGTCAGTGATGAGATGGATGACGCCCCGCAGACGCATGAAAAGGAGAGGGAATTTTTCGCCTGTCTCTGCGTCCTCGACCCACATCAGGTAATCCTTGACCTTGGCTCCGAGCATTTTCTTTGCCCAGCGGCCTACCTGGCGGATGCGACTGAATATTTTCAGCGGAAAAACCCAGTGAGGCGTGGCCTCCACCGCAATATGCGCGAACCTATCCTTGGAGGAAACGGTGGGGAGCGGAGCAGCCGGCGAATGTCCGGTCTGGCCCGATCCCCGCCCGTAGAACGGCTGAAGATAGACGGCGCAAATATTGGAGTGCTGGCCGCCGCTTGTAACTGTCTTCAATGGCTGGCGAGGATCGCCCTGTCCGCCATTGGTATTGGAGCTGTACATGTGCGAGAGATAGCAGGCTGAGAGGCCAAGGGCGTGCGCAACTCCCGCATCGCGGGCGGCGCCAGCACCGCTGGTCACTGTCGGCATGGGATCATTTAGGGAGTTCCCGATGTTGTCGCTGCGGAATTTCAATAGATGGGCGGCAACGACGCCGAAGCGGTTCTGCGTATCAAGGGTTCGAAGTGATTCAGTCACCGGCTGGGATCGTGATTCGTTTCCCTTTGCACCGTGATAGCTATCCAAATGCACAGCCATCAGGCATTTGTCATTGGATGCTGTAATGGTCTTCAGTGGGGCATCAACCGAATCATGATATCTACCTCGGCCTGTGGTTTTGCTGTGTGCGGGGCTTGCGATAAAGGGCGAGAGTAATGCCCCAACTGTTGCGCGTGCATCCCGTGCGCCGGTGACAGTTGAGATGGGATCGCGAAAATCCTGTGAACGATGTTCGTCTCCGCCATGATTAAGCGTGCTGGTAAACGCCGCCGCACCAATATCTACGACAGCATGTTTTCCGCCTCGCGGATTGGCCGTCACTGTGGAAAGCGGCTCGAGCGCCGACCGCGTACCCGATGCATTCCATCCGTAATTCTCGATACTGAGGACGAAGGGTCCGCGTTCGGTTTCGCCGGCGAGAAGCACGTGTTTATGCAGGCCGCCGGCCATGCGTTTATGGGTTGCGGGCTGCAAGGGCCGCTGCGGCACGCCAAGACGCTCGTGTTTGGGACGGCCAACATTGACTTTCTTTGCCCACTGCCGCGCTTCGGCTTTGGTGGCAAAGATGCTGAGCATGGGCTGGGTGGTGTCCAGACATTCGGCGGCGGTGTGAAAGGGTTTTAGAGCCAGACCTCGACTATGACGGGATCGTCGTCCTTGAATCGGCTTATCATCATCAGCCCGGCCTGTGGAATCTCTTTTCTCGCCGCGGAAAGATTGGCGACGATTGCATATGGCTCCGCATTCGGGATCATCATTCCGTCCCCTGAGAGGAGCCACTGACGAACGACGAATCGTCCCAGATAATCGGATGGATTCTTGTAAACCACGTACATCCACAACCCGTTCGCCATGTGTTTTCTCCGGCCATATGATTGGTTTGCCATCGCAACGCGCGATGACGAATAGTCGCTTTCGAGTTGTGGGGATTCCGATGTCGCAAGCACGGAGTTCCCGCCACTCCACCACATAGCCCATGTCGCGCAGCGCCTGCACCCACCGGCGAAATTCCTGCCCCCGCCGAGCCTTGTCGGGTTGGCCCTGAGCGTTCAGCGGGCCCCAGTCCTGAAACTCCTCGACATTTTCGAGCGTGATGACGTCGGGTCGTCGTTTTTCCGCCCAGACCAATACGACGTCAGCCAGGGCGCGAATATGTTTGCGTTTTGGCTTGCCGCCTTTGGCTTTGCTGAAGTCGGTGCAATCCGGGCTGGCGTGCAGGTGTCCGATATCGCGCCCAGAAGAACCGAGCAAGGATCGACTTCGCGGACATCGCAATGCAGATGCTCGGTGAGCGGATGATTGAGTTCGTGGACACCAACAGCCGTTCCCCAGTGATTGACGGCCAGATCGACATACCGATCCCGCCTGCCGGATTCAGCCAATGCCTTTTCTTCTCCGATGCACCATCCGCCCGGGCCGGCAAACAGAACGACCACGGCTTTCTGGAAGAGTCCAGCAAAGCGGTTGGCGCGTAGGAAGTCGTGACGGGTTGGGCAATCAAATATTGCAGGTTGAGAAATCACCGCCCACCTCCCTGGTGCTCGAAATGCCTTGTCAGCCGATCAATCAATTCCTTGCATTGCTCCGCCGTGAATCGCCCGATGTGCGCCTTGTCCTCGCGCATCCCCATCAGATGCTGCATCAGCCGGTAGGCATCCCGACGGCTCATGCGTCTGCCACCGTCTCGCTTCCACAGGGAGTCAAACGCATCGTGCGCGGCGATCCGCGCGATCCGGGTTTCCCGGTCTGCGGGAATCCCCAGCGGCTGCCCATCTGGATGAGCGCCATGGGCACCGCTGCACTGTGGCCAACGCGTGCAACCGTAAAACAGGCGAGGCGATCCGCTGGCGTAGACGTATTTGATGGTGCTGCGGAGGACCATCGGTGCGCCGCATTCAGCGCAGGGATGGGGCCCGGTGGTGCCGACGGGGATAGGCATGGCGGCGGTGGTCAATGGACACCTCCGACCGCAGAGCAATTGGGGCTGGCGAGAGAGGTTATTGGAGAGCTAAAGGGGGAGTCGTGGAGTCCGAAATGGAGTCCGGAAATGAAAAGGGCCACAGTAGACTTTTCATAAGTCTTTGTGGCCCCTAATCGGGGTGACAAGATTTGAACTTGCGACCTCTTGGTCCCGAACTCAAGCCACAACCGTGCATACTAATTGAATATGGCCTATTAAATCATTCAATTATTCGACTTATGAAATCATTCCATACTGGCCGCGAACTGCCGTGGGACTGTTTCTGGAGACTGTTTTGCCCCAAAGTTGCCCCAAAAACCACGCACTCTTGTTTTTGAAATCGTCTGCCAATCTGCTGCAATTTGTCGATGCCCTCGCCATTCTACTCAGCCAAGCGTATCAACTGGCCCGTATCCGTCTGGCGTCTGTTGCATCGCCGACTCTGCGATTACTGACACAGCGCGATCATGCCTTGAACGATGCCCGGTTGCTGCGAAGAGAATTAGCCACTCTGCGCGCTCAGCGCCAATCTCTTCCACCGCACCGAAGGCCTGACTACAAAGCCGAGCAACGCCTGGCGATTCTTCAACTTCGCCGCCTTCGCGGCTGGACGATCAAGAAAACCGCCCGCCGTTTTGTCGTGCACCCCAACACCATCCGATCATGGATCAAAGCGATCGAGGGCCGCGGCAACCAAAGCCTGCTCACCGATGCAATTCGCTGGAACCGACTTGCCGACGCCGTTCGCTGGACCGCTCATGAGCTTCGCCGGTTGTGTCCCGAACCGGAGTTTGGCACGCGAACTATTGCAAGGCAACTCGTTCGCGCAGGGCTTGCTGTAAGCCGAAGCACGGTGCAACGGGTATTGCGTGAATCCCCGCCCAGGTCTCCGCCGCGTCGCCGCCGTCTGCCCATGGCTGCCGCCGCCGGTGTCCAGCCGGACCGGCTCTTATTGCCAAAGCATCCAAACCACGTCTGGCATATGGACCTGACTTCCCTGCGGATTCTCTGGTTCCGTTTCACCGTCGCGGCCATACTCGATGGCTTCTCTCGCAAGCTCGTTTGCTTCTATGTCTATGCCAGGACGCCGAATCAGCAAAAACTCATCCGGCTGATGCGAAAGACGACAAAGGAACAGGGCAAACCCAAGTTCCTTATCACCGACCACGGCACCCAATTCCGCTCATGGTTCCATGACGCGATGAAGCGAATCGGAATCAGCCACGTCAAAGCCCGCGTGCGGGCGCCTTATCTCAACGGCAAAATCGAACGCACTTTCAGAACCTTTCGCATCTGGTGGCGAATCATCCTCTGCGGCCTGAGCCGCCCGCATATCCAGCGCCGACTCGATGACTACCAGCACTGGTACAACCATTATCGCCCGCACAGCGCCATCAAGGGACTGACGCCCGATGAGGCATGGGAAGGAATCGAGTTGCCGCAACCGATTCCCTTACGCCAGCGCGATGCAATCAAACCACGGATCGACATCCGCCGCGTCAATTGCCGCGGCGACCCTCACCTGCCGGTGATCAACATCACCGTCCAACGCGCCGCCTGAGCGACGTCATTCAATATGCAGTTTTCAATGAACATGCCGCAGGCCTGGCGCCTGCGGTGCGCGGCGAGGATCAAAAACAGACCTTCAAACGCGCTCTCACGACCGTTTCCACTTCGTTGTGTCTTCTATCAACGCCATACATACATCCTAAAACGTCCTCGAAATCCAAACATCTTCCGAACAAAACCGCTGGACAAGGTGCTGGGCCACAACAGGAGGCTGCATGAATGCTCGGATGAGTTTTTTTACCTCACGCCCATTTTGTTAGGAGCTCTAAATCTTCAAAACGGGACATATCGCACCGTGTTTCCGTAAAATGGATTCGATTTTTCGAACTAAGCGATTCGATGCGCGCATCTTCCAAATAGACAAATGAGCAGGTCGAATGCTCACTATCGCATCATAAGGTCCAAGGTGCTTGGGTTTATTACATAACACAAATGCCCTTGCGCCTGTATTCATGGTGCATGTGTAGCCCATGATTACCCCCCCGATTCCGTCGGCCTCTTGAGGTGACGGAGCCGTACTTTTCACCTCACATCCGATTTCCCTCAATAAATTCGGAAGTTTTGCAATTTCATTGCTAGGAATACTTAACGTCAAAATTCCCATGCTTATCCTCCCCAACCACGGTAGAGTGCCTTCAATACTGCTGTCGCACAATTATAGGCTAAACCAACTTTGTCGGCAGATGGAACCGCATCAACAAACGGTACTGGCCAACCTGTAATCCGAAGTCCTTCGACATACGATTCCGGTAGGCGGTAAATATTCATCTCGCCAACAACGGTGCCACCTGCCTCTTCCCAAACTCCATTAGCCCCATATGCAAAGTGAATGAATTTCGGAGCCTGTCCAGTTAGACGAACCGCAATGTCCATGGTTGGCATTCCTGAAGCTGCTAAGCTCCAGACAAAAGCAGCTTGCCCCAGTGCATAAATCCCGACCCACGAAAATGCATTTGAGGCGGTCCCAACCCATGAGTCTTGCAATCCTTGCTGGCGCCAACGTTGTGTGTTCAGATCGTGGATCGCGTTAACAGAACGGAATGTCAACATATCGAGTGTATTCGTCCAACCTGCCGCCGCACCGGCATAGAATCCTGAACCAACGCGCTTCCAGTCTTCCCAAGTCGCCTGCCCTTCAAATGTTGCGGTGAAGATGCTTTGGCTTGTACCACTTGATGTGACTACATTTGCTTGATGCATCCCGCCGCGGATGGCTGGCAATAACATTGCAGCAAAAATTCCGGTAATTCCCACTACGGTAAGGCTTTCTGCTAATCCCGTATGTCCGTTTGGATCAACGTACATAATCGAATTAGCATTAGCATAGAGGTATTTGTGGAACGTAATAGGGCTATTGGGATCACCCCCAAAACTATCCATACTTGGGAAAAGGAATCCATTCCGCCAGCGAGCCAAATTGTATGTCCACCCACTCGCCGGGTCCCACAGCCCATCGCCCTGTATCCACGACGTCCAGAACGTCGAATGCAGCGTCGTCACACCCAGCACTGCACCATACGCATCCTCATCAAAATGCTGCTGGATCGTGGCGGTGGCCAAGTCAACCAGTTCCCTTGTATTCCCGTGGCCATCGGTGATGAGGAACAGAGTGCCATGGGCTGTGTCCCGCTGGCCTTCCACTTTCAGCCCCAGCACATAGCTGCGCAGACCAGTGGCGCTTGAATTCTCCTCCACCGCCTTGGTGTAACCTGTCAGGTTGTTTGGATCATTCAGGTAGGTGGTCGTGTTCGTGCCGGTTGTTTCCTTCACACGCACACCGTTGGAGTCGTAGGCATAGGTGGTGGTGACACCGCTGATGGTGGCTGAGGTCATCCGGCCGCGGATGTCCCACGTGTAGCTGTTGTCCTCGGGGTTTGTTCCCGTGCGATGTGACTCAATGCGTGAGCCGTTGGCGTCGTAGCCCTTGATGAACGTTGAGCCGCTGTAGTGCCCGTAGTCGATCTGGTAGGCATTGGCTCCTGTTCGCGTCTCGTGCAGCAGTTGGTCATTTCCGTTGTAGCTGTAGGTCACTACGCCGGTGCCGCTGTCGCCGCCGGTGGTGTCCTCTTCGATGCGATTATTCGCAAGATCAAACGTGAAGTGGTCATGGTAGGCCACCGGCGTGTCGCTGGCGCTGGTTTGCACCGTCAACGTCTCATCCGTCAATCGGCCATCGTTGTCGTAGAGCCAAGCGGTGGTGGTTTGCGAGTGGATCGTCGTGCCATTGGATTCGTAGCGGGTGTCGATCACCCCTTGCCGCAGGCCGTCGGCACGCAGCGGCAGACTGGCGGAGTTGTAGTTGAACGTTTCCACCAGTGTGGTTTCGTGCTTGACCGTCTCCAGCGTCAGGCGGTTCAGGTTATCGTAGACGTAGGTGGTTGTGTAGCCGTCGGGCTGGGCGTCAGATACAAGATTCCCATCCGCATCGTAAGTGTACGCCGTGTCCAGCGGCGTGCCGCTGGTATAGACCGGCTGATGGGTTGTCGAATTCCACGAACTGAATGTGGCGTAGAGAGTACCGTTGAGTTTGAGCGTGTAGGTGTGTGCCAGTCTCCCTTGGGCGTCATAGGTGTAAACCGTGTCGTTGTTGCTCGTCCACGTGCGGATGTGCTGGCCGGTGGCCGGGTCATAGGCGTAGTTGATGGTTCCTTCCGGCGTGGTGATGGAAGCCACCTGGCCGGTGATAGGGTCATACGTGGTCGTCTCAGTTCGCGAGACCGATACTCCAACATATTCCGTCACCACGGTCGCTCGGCCAAGATCATTAAAGCTGTAGGTCGTGTGTTCGGCCGCGTTGGCGGTTTGCAGCACACCGCTGATCAAGACGATGGCGCCGGCGGTGAAGCGGTACTCCGCGGACTCGCGGCCGTTGCCCACAGCACTATCATCGTAGACGTAGGCAGTCGTCTGGCCCTTGAAGTCGGTGTGGATCAGCGTTCGGCCCATGGCGTCGAAGGTCCATGATTCGCTCTCGCCGTCCGGCAACGTTCGGCTGGTGTGCCGGCTAAGCTGGTCATAGGCGAAGTGCGTGGTGTCGCCTTTGGGATCGACCTGGCTGGTCTGGTTGCCGTAGATATCGTACGTGTAGTGCCAGTGTGGACGGGTCATTGTCCCGCTGTTCAGCGCATCAGCCACGGCGGGCAGCCACACATCGGTGAGATGACCTGAAGCATCGTAGAAGTAATCCGTCGCAAGGCCCATCTGATCGATCTTGGTTTCCTGATGACCCGTAATCGTTTGGCCCGAGATTACATGGCCTGGCACGGCCTGATCGCCGACGCCGTAGAGGGATTGCGTCGAGCTGCCATCGTCGAAGACGGTCTCGAAAGCGCGGCCGAGCTTGTCCTTGTAGGTCTTGGTCACATGACCCAGCGCATCAGTCACCGTGTCGTAACTGACCGCCCCGGCGGGGAGGCTGGTGGTCAAGTCATAGACATAGGTCGTATATTGCCGGCGGCCGGAGACCGGGTCGAAGAGGAAGTAGGAAGTGATGCTGGATTGGGTGTACCAGTTGGCCGGGGCAGCGGGGTCCAGCACGCCGCTGTAATGGACCTGGCCATTGCCGTAATAGACCGTGCCGCTGCGCAGGCCGGTGGCGGAGATCGATTCAACCACGCGGCCCTGGTCGTCATAGACGCTTTGGGTGTGAGAGAGGTAGCCGCTGAACGATGCATCAACAGTCCACCTGCCATTGCTGAGCGTGAGGCCCGCGCCGCTCACGGCCGTCACCTGATAGATGCCGGCGTTGCTGGTGACTGTCACCGATACCCCAGAGACCCGCTGCGTCTCCACGACTTGTCCAAGTGAATCGTAAATCGTCCGCGTGCCTTGGACCGGATCGGCTTGGCCGGGCTTGAACCGGTCCACCGACAGGATCGTGCGGCCCATCACGTCGTACACCGTCTGCGATTCAGTTCCATCGGCGTTGATGGACTCCACCACACGGCCATTGATGTCGTAGTGGCTGATCGGCGCAGCCTGGGAATTGACGATCGTGCCGGCGACGACATTGCCGCTGCCGTCAAGGCCTGCGCCGCTCACATAGTCCGTCTCGCTCGAAGCCACTTGACCGGCGGCGTTGTAGACCGTCACTGAGCGGGTGAGGTCGCCGACCAGCCGCGAGGCGCGGTTGATGACCGTGTCGCTGGAACTGTAGGCGTAGACCGCGCTGTCGCTCTGTACCACGCGGCCCGCGCTGTCGTAGTGATTTTCCGACCACACGTACTGCATCTTGGCAGTGTTGGTCGGGTCGGATGGATCGGCCCAAAGGTGATAAGTCGCATCGGCCTGGCCTTTGGCTGTGTAGGTGTAGAAGGTCTGGACGCCGGTGAGGTTGTCGGTGGTATCCTTCAACCGTCCCGCACTGCCAGTCGCCGCGGTCGATGGATAGTATTCATTGCTGCTGATCAGTGTCAGGTTCGTCCACGTCGGCGAACTGGGTCGCGTTGCACCGGTGGATGGCGCAGTCGTCGTCGCCCGCGAACTTGTCAGCAGCAATCCGGCAGGATTGCCATCACTGCCGTCGCTGTACGTGTAGATCATCGCCTGTCCACTCGGATCGATCGACCACAACAAATTCCCGGCGTTGTCATAGCTGCTCCAGGTGATGTTCATGTAGGGATCGGTCACGATCTGTGCATGGCCGGCGTGATAATCGCTGAACGAAGTCGTGAGCGTTTGACCGTTGGCTCCGGTGACGGACTCGGACAGCGGCAGCCACAGGCTTGCATCGGTTGGTGAATCGTGCGAGCTGTCGAAGGCCTTATTGGTCACACTGCTGGCGATTCCATCAGATATCTGCCCAACCCCCGGCGTCGTGCTCGTCGTCGGAGCTTGCGTATACCGCAGTCCATTGGGATCGGGGGCATTAATGGTAAAAGGTTGCCAAGTGGTCTGGCCGATGAGCTTGTTCAGGTTGGTGACGCCATAGTTCAATCCGTCGGACATCCCCGGATCGCTCCCGTAGCTGTAGTCGGTCACCGTCACGATGTACCTGGTGATGACTCCGTTGACGGTGACGGCCTGAATCTGCCGCACGATGTTGCCATTGTTGTCGTAGACACTTTCGCTCTGGTTGCCGGCCAGATCGGTGACGACCTTGCTCTTGCCCGCCACACCGCCATCGGTGACTGGCGCGGATTGGCCGGCAGCATCCGACAACTGTGTGAGTTGGCCGTTGCCGGAAGGGTCGTACTGGGCAGCAAGCGACCGCACGCCGCGCGGGTCTTCGATGCCGCTGAGGTAGTGTGATTGTTGTGCGGTCCAGCGGTTGGATTCGCTGTCAACTTGCGTGTCGGTTGATGTGGGATTGGAGCCGGCGCGCAGGCGGTAGCTCACGTTCAAAATGGCGCCGGAAGGAATAGCGCTGGGCAGGGCGCCGGAGTACCATTCGGTCCCGTCCATCCACGTTCCTACACCGGTCATCGGCACCGCGTAATGCGACCAGTTGGCGTTGTTGATCGTGACGAAAGTATTTGTAGTTGTGTCCCACACCTTACCATCAGAGGAACTGAGAACGGCGTAGACCGTGCCGGCGCCGTTGTACGGCGTGACCAGGAGATTGGCGTAGGAGTAAGTAGTTTTGAGCTTCTGGCCGGAGGGCCCGGTCGCTCGATCAATCGTGCCGATCAGGTCGCCGCTGGCAGGATCATAGCCGTAGCGAATCCACGTGCTGTCGCCGCTCTGCTGCACACCGTCGACGCGGTTGGAACTATCGCGGTGGAATGCGACCGAAGCGCCACCGGGGCCGCTGGTGCCGGTCAGGTTGCCCTGGGCATCTTTGGCTTCGATCAGGTCGCCGGTGGCGGCGTTGATTTCATATTCGCTCTTATCCGTGCGGCTGGTGACGGTGTAGGTGTTGCCGAAGATCGGACCGGTCGATCCCAGAGGATGGGAGGAACTGGCGGGGTTATAGGCATCGCCGCTGGCGGCATCGTAGAAGACGCCGTCAATCTGCTCCAGTTCGATGGGAATGGTTGTTCCCAGGTTATCGGTGTAGCTCATCGCCACATCCAGCTTCGACAGGCTGCCATCTACCGCTACAAATTGCGGCTTATAGGTGATGACGTTTTGCAAAAGAGCAGCCAGCGGATTCGTCGGATCGATCGAGTCCTGCTGAGGCAGGAATTGAAACGCCTGCTCGCCGCCGCCGGGCGTCGTGATATAGACGATGTCGCCCATGCGCATGCCTGAGTCATTCTGGCTCTTGCCGATCGCCGGAGTGACGGTTGTCCGCAGTGTTGAGTCGGACATGTCCAGGCGCCAGCCCGGGCCGAAATCTCCGGAAACGCCGGCCTGCATTGAGTCATAGACGCGCGTGACCGTGATCGGCGTCCCGCCCGCCGCATCAACCTGCAGGTCTGTGAATGGCAGATTCAAGCTGCCCAGCTTGAGCTGAGTTTCGACGCTGATGTATTTGCTGTCCTGGACAGTGCCGTCGGGCAGGGTCAATTGCAGCGTATAGGAACCATTGGCGAGCAGCGACGGATGCAGCGTGACCACTTCTGCTCCATTGCTCGGGGCAGTGCCGGCGGAACTATCGCCGCTGGACAGCAGAGATTTGCTGCCGGCCGAGGAGACAAGCCACAGTTGCCAGGGGGCGGGGTCTCCATCGGGGTTGTCGGAGACAATGGAGACGGTCGTATCATTGTTGATGACCGGAGCGCCTGCGCTGTTTGCCGTTCCGGGAGAGACAATCGTCATGATCGGCGGCCCGGAGGGGACGACGATCGCCTTGGCAACCGACGTTTCTGTGACGCCGCCTATGGTGGCATCGGCTTCGATGGAGTGCGTGCCGCCTGCGGAAGGAGCAGTGTAGGTGAATGAACCGCTGGTGATACCGCTCACTACAATGCCATCGACCTTCCACACAAAAGATGGCTGCGGCGTGATCGCCCGCCCGTAATTATCCTCCGCCTTGGCGGTATAGGTCTTGGCCTTGGCCACACCAACGTTGCTGAGCAGGGGGGTTAGATCGATCTGGGTAAAACTGCGTTGATCGATGATGGAGAACGTGTCAGGCGTTGCCACCCCGAGTGTATCGCGCACGGTCAGGGTGAGATCGTAATTCAGCGGGAAGCGGTCGTCGAAGGTGACAATCGTCGTCTTTGCGTCGGAAGTCCCATTGACGCTGAATGTCGGCGTATGAGCACCAGCGGGGAGGGCGTGATCTACCTGCCAGGTGTAGGTGAGGTCGCCGGGAGCGCTGGGCAGGGGCGTTACCAGCGCGGTGAGCTGAACCTGCGAGAAGCTCAGGGCCTGGATTTCTTCATCCAGCGTCGGCGGTGTGGGAGCAACGGCCGGGACAACCGCATCGGCCACTCCCAAACAAGTTACACCGGCTACGGTAGCTGTTGCGTTGATTATCGCGCTGGGACTGCCAGTGACGGACGCCGGCCGCGTATAGACGCCGGAGGAGTCGATCGTGCCGCCCGCGGTTCCGCCGGCTATGCTCCAGGTGAATGTGGGCTGGGTCGTCAGCGGCTGGCCAAATTGGTCGAGGGCCTGGGCGGCAAAGGTGACGGTTTGACCAGGATTTGCGAGCAAAACGGGAGGCGTCACCACGACGCTGGTGAGCACCTGACTAACGGTCACCTGGGGCACATTACTGCTTCCCGGATAATCAAAGTCATACAGTACTGTTGGCGGACGTTGCATGACCACGCGGAAATCATAGGAACCTGCCCCTGTGAGGGTCACGACTGTTTGGGAAGCGTCATGTGAGTCATTGACTGAGAATGTAGGCAGGCCCGCCGAGCCTGGCCTCGAAGTCGTTTCCCAGTGGTATGTTATATCTGCGCCTCCTGAATCGTCTGTACCCGTGACGCCAAGCGTCAGCGTGGTAGCGGTCTGAGAGATCAGATGCGCTGCTACGCTGGCATGTGGAATATAACTAAGAGGCGGTATCAATGCCGCCGAGATCACCTGCCTCGATACACCACCATCGACATCGGTAACTGCGACGGTCCATTGCACAATCTGGCCATCGCTGTAACCAGAAATTTGCGGGACCCACCCGGAAATCTGCCCCAGAGAGTCGATCTGCATTCCGTCTGGCGCACCTTCCAAAGCATACGTCAAAGGATGCATGGCATCGTCAGGGTCAGAAGCCTGGATCGATAATTTGAACTCCTGGTTGAAATTGGCTGGTTGGACATCAACATGCTGGATGACCGGCAGCAAGTTCACCAGAACTGCAAAGGCGATATTTGAGAACCCCGACTGGCTGTCCGCATTCACGGCATACAAGCGATATGAGAAGGTTTGGTTGAACTCCGCTGAGGTATCGCTGTAACTCTGATCCTGAGCGGGAACCGTGGCGAGTGTCGAATAAGCCCCATCGGCGCCAGCGCGCTGAATAACAATGCTGGTCGCGTCCGTAGCCGTATTCTGCCAACTTAAATTGATCTGATGGGATGGGCGATCAGGCGTAGCAACCAGCCCAGCGGGCGACCCTGCCTGGGAGCGATAAATGTCCACCCGCATCAGGTAACCCGGCTGGTTATCCGGATAATAACTGTCATGGAATTTAAACTGGAGCTGGCTGAGGTTGTCGGGGGTATAGCTGATGGCGTATCGATGGTCCTGCGTTGTGCTGGGATCGCCCCAATATGGAACTATATTATTATCTGGATCTGGGATGTACGGATGCGATGGATCAGTGGCGATATTGGGGTTGGGAATGGAGTTGCTGATGCCAATGCCGAACTTCACGTGGCCACCCAGTAAACTATATGCTTCAGGATCGGGAATATACCGGCCCCACTCCGCATCAGCATGCTTTTGCTTGGTTGGATCCGGGTTATCATCAATCGAAAAATATCCGCTGGCAGAAATAAGGTACGTCTGGCCTGCTTCAAGGGACATGCTTGACATGACCGCCGCGCCCGTTACCGGCACCCATACTGTTTCAGCGAGCGTATAATTCGTATTAATGGGCGCGGTTGTCGCATGGGCCACATTTGTTTGAGCGCCAATATGAATCGTTCCCGAGAGCGTGTTGAAGGCTATGATGCGGTAGTAATAGGTTGTATTCGGCTGGACAGAACTATCGGTATACACCGATTCGTCCCGTCCCACCTCCGCCAGCACGGCATCGGCGGAGCTAAGGCCCGCCTCGGATGTCGCTCGCTTGATCTCGAACCCATCTTGCCCGCTGCCGAGGTTTTCCCACGTCAGGTTGATTGGCCCCGCCGGTGTTGCGGTCGCAATTAGATTTCCGACATTCAGCTGCGTCGGCCGGTAGCGCGCGGCACTGGCTTGCAAAAAGCCACCTACTACATTGGGAGAAAAAGTGCTGACTAGGTCGGTTGAGGAGGATGAACCGACGAGCAGAATGTCATGGTTTTTCAGCTCGATGGTTTTTCGCCACATCGAGACATACGGTGGCTTATCTACTCCCGGCCCAAATGTGTTGACGATACTATGGCCAGCTCCATTCAAGGACGATGATTCAATACCTTGGTCCGTAAAATCGCTGATTACGCCACCGGAATAGGTCCAGCCCGTCATTACAATATCGCCCGTCGATGAGACGAAACCGGAGTAGGGCACTACAACGCCATAGGCGAGACCGGAGGTGACCAGACCGTCGTGGTCCGGCCCAAAAGTATTGTCAAGAATGCCATCAGCCGAATACCGTGCCATGGCTAATTCAGTCTGCGAGGATGTCAATGACCACGACATATCGCCCGCATAACCCATCGCAACAAGCCGCCCGCTGGGATCAATGCCAATGCTGAGAATAGCGGCATTGCTGAAGGATTCGCTGCGCGCGTTGAAATAAGTGATGACCTTTCCGCCGGCCCCGGCAGGACCAAAGGAAGTGTCGAGGAGTCCGTCCGCGGTTAAGCGGACCAGCGCAAATCCACCCCAGTCTGAACCCGGATGCAGTGATGTGTCACTGGCGTTGCCATAGTTGGCATACTCAAATACGTTCGTCATCCCACCGGCAACAATTTTTCCGTCAGACTGAATGGCCACGGATTCCACTGATTCGGATCCCCATATTGGCGAGGGAACTTCAGGCTGGTTCTGAGCATGATCAAGAGTCTGGAAGTGGGAATTCGAATCTACTGGGATATAAGCGTGGCCATCGCCGTCAGCGCCAAACGAATCATCAAGCGCCCCTGATGGGGTCAATCGCTCCAGTGCAAAGCATGATCGCACTGGCGGGCATTGATCATTCAGCGGCGTCACCGCGACATATCCAGACCCGCCAAGAAGGATTTTATCATTCTCCTGAACGACAAGTGACTGCAGAAAACCCAGGTTTGGGCTGTCGTCGATCGCAAAGCCATTGTGATTTCCGAAAGACGTATCAAGTTCGCCGTTGGGGAGGTATCGAGCTACAATCCATGCAGATTGAAAGATATCTGTGTTGCCAGCGGTGGAATTTCTGTCGTAGTGCAATGCAAATTCATCGATATCAGAACCGTTGTATGTAAGAGATTCGTCAGGATTAAAGAACTCACCGGCAACTAATATCTTGCCATCACTTTGCAGAGCGATTCTGACGTTGGCCGTGTAATGGTCGGGTAGCTCATCCGTCTGCTTGTAGGGAGCCGGAACATCCGTAAGGATATTGGATTGGGCGCCAAAACTAAGATCCGGAGTCAAATCCGCATTGAGCCTGGTCAAGCTCCAGCCTTTTGGAAGGTCAGACCAATCCCCCGAGCCACTATAGCCTGGGCTCACTACCAGAATTTTGCCGTCCACCTGCTCAACCGCATCCGACGCCACTTCAAGTCGCTGACTAAACTCGACCGGATCAACACTTCTGCCATTGTCGAAATTCTGCTTCAGGGCCGTGTCGGCCACTGTAGGAACAGCAATAGCGCTGGTTGCGCTCTTAAAGAGGACTGCGCCGTTGTAGTCGATTTCCAACTGAATCGCGTAGCCGCCAGTGGTCGATGCATTAAACAGCAGGGAAGACGGCACGCTGCTGGGGAAGTCGTCCGCAATTTTAAAGCCCATCCATCCCGACGACGACTTCACAATCGACCCGCCAGCATTTTTAACCGTCCATTGAAATGTCGGTCCGTCCGCATGAGTATCGTTATCGGCAGAATACCAAGCGGACACTTCAGCAGGGGGAAAGAGTGCCTCCACCGCATGATGATCAAAATTGAATCCGGCAATATGCCCAACTTCAATGACCGCTGAACCACTAATCTTTAACGATGAAGTCATCGCAGCCGTGACCGAAATGACTTGTGTAAGATTTGACGGCCCACCGGGATCACCGACGACGGTCACCGTAACGGCATATGAGCCGGTCGGACCTGTAATAAAACTAAAGTCCTGTCCGCGGCCGGTTGCAAAGGTTTTTCCGTCCTTTAGAACATTCCAGATATAGCTCAGAGAGGCAGGGATGCCCGATAGATTGCCGCCTGTGGCGTGAAATTGAACGGGAGTATTTGGATCCGAAACATTCGGTCCGACAATCTGGAGCGGGCTTCCGGCAAGCACGGTGATACTGGCACCACCGTGTATAGAACCAGTTGTCGCTTGTATTTTGACTGGTCCGGCGATAGCGGGGGTTGTATACAAACCCGAAGAGTTAATTGTGCCGCCCCCATTTGTGATACTCCAAGTGATGCTTGGCTGACTGACAAGCGGAACGCCGAACTGATCGAGAGCGGTTGCGGTAAACTGTTGCGTATCCCCTGTATGGAGGGACGGTGTAATGGGATCTACCCGGATACTAACCGCACTTGCGGCAGCGATCGCCACAGTAGTGGTAGCCACCGCGGATGCTCCAACCAAATCAGTCACCCGCACCGCTATAGTGCGAGACGCTGGTGCATTGATGCCCGTTGAATCAAATGTCGCCGTGCGGCCCGCCGCCGTCGGATTGAAATTTGTCCCGTCATAATTGAAGTCCCATTCGTAATACAAGCTGCCGCCATCGGGGTCGCTGGCGGTGGCCGTCAAAGTCGTGCTCTGGCCTTCCGTCACCGTATAAGGCCCGCCCGCGCTAGCTGTCGGTGGCCGGTCCTGTAACAGTACGCTCACATCGAACGCCCGCAGGTTCGCCACCGCGATGTCCGACTTGCCATCACCATTGAAGTCGCCCACCGCCACGCCATTGACGTTGGCGAACACGCCCACCGCCTGCGCTGCCGCCAGTCCCGACCATGCGCAGGCGCTTGTGCCTTTGTTCAAGAAGATGGAAACCGTGTTGGCCGTCCCGTCCGCGCTGACCAGGTCTGTCAGCCCATCCCCATTCATATCTGCCGCCGCCAGGGAGGTGGATACCCCGCTCAATCCCCCAAACACCTGAGGCAGCTGCAGCGTCCCGTCCCCATTGCCCAGGAACACCGCCAGTTGATGCGTATCCCCCACCGACCATCCGCTGCGCGTTGCCACGTCGAGCTTTCCGTCACCGTTGAAGTCGCCCACCGTGACTGCCGAAGGGCCTGTCGCTGTCCCGTTCCAGTAAGACAGCGAAGTCGCCAGCCCCTGCCAAACACCGCCGGACATTCCCCGGTTCAGCAAAATCCCCACTTGATTGCTCGCCCCGGAAATCGCCGCCACATCCGGCTTGCCATCGCCGTTGAAATCTCCGGTCGCCAGCGTCGTCATCGAACTGCCTGCTCCGCTGAAGCTCTGCACCGACCCATAA
Source organism: uncultured Phycisphaerales bacterium (assembly GCA_963704405.1). Lineage (GTDB taxonomy): Bacteria > Planctomycetota > Phycisphaerae > Tepidisphaerales > Tepidisphaeraceae > MFD01213-c1. The sequence goes on along the minus strand of OY969903.1, from coordinate 3,784,625 downwards.
GTTCCATCCCCATTGTTCAGCAGCACCTGCACCTGCCCGCCCCACATCGACATGGCCAGGTCCAGCTTGCCATCTCCATTGAAGTCTGCCGCCGCGATGGCCAGTGCGGCTCCGCCGATGGAATAGTCCGTCCGCGTGGCAAAGCCGTTGCCGTTCCAGCCGGTCAACACCGAGACCGAACCGTCTCCAAGGTTCACCGTCGCCACATCCGAATGCCCGTCCCCGTTAAAATCCCCCACGGCCAGCCCGCGCGATCCATGACCGACATCTACACGCACCGGATCGGCGAACCGTCCTCCGCCCAGCCCCAGCAGAATGCTCACGCTCCCCGGCCCCGCGTTAGGCCCTGACCCCTGATCGCGGCTGTCCGCCACCGCCAGATCGGGAATTCCATCGCCGTTGAAATCCCCGCCGGCGGACAACTGCTCGGGGCTGGCGTCATTCACAGTCGCATCCAGAAGCTGCGAATAACTGCTGCCCGGGGCCGGCGGCGGATTGACCAGGTAATTCCAGACCGCCGCAAAGCGTCCATCGCCATATCCCAGGTCCACCGCCAGATCATTGCCGGTCTGGTCCGCCACCAGCAGGTCGGGGATGCCATCGGAGTTCAAATCTCCCACCGCTACCGCTCGTGGCCCCAGCCCGCTGCCCACATCATTGGCCGGCGTGAATGCGCCCGAGCCGTTGTTCAGCAAAATGCTGACGCCCCCGCTCTCGCCGTGGCCGTCATAGCCGTTGAAATCATAGTTGGCCACCACGATGTCCGGCGCACCGTCTCCGTTGATGTCCGCAATGGTCACGTTGCCCGGCCCTTTGCCGGCGTAATAGATAACCTCGCTGCCAAAGGTCCCATCTCCATTGCCAAGCCGCACATCCACCGGCGTCACCGCTCCCGCCCCTGCCACGGCCACCAGGTCTGCTTTGCCGTCGTGGTTGAAATCCGCCGTCGCGATGGAAGTGGTCGTGGTGCTTCCATACACCTGGCCCACATTGGATTGATTGAAGTAAAGCAGCCCTGACCACCCCAGCGAGCGGAACGTCCCATCGCCATTGCCAGGGGTGAATACGGCCGTCTGCCCCTGCTGCAGGCCGACGACAACATCAGGGATTCCATCCCCGTTGTAGTCTGCGATTGCCAGGCTCGATCCATACCACCCTCCGATATCCGGATAGCTCCACGCCGGCTGAAAGGTGCCATTGCCGTTGCCCAGCAGCACGCTCATCAGCGGACCCTGGGTCGATGCAGACAAGGCGCCTGGTGAGTTGGCGGTGGCGATGTCCAGCTTCCCATCACGATTGAAGTCTGCGATAGCCACGTACTGTGGATTGGTCCCTACCGCATAATCGCGCTGTGCAACACCTCCCACAACAGCGGGCCAAAGGAACCGCTGCCGTTGCCCAGCAGCACGCTGACCGTGTTGTCGCCGGCGTTGGCGGTGGCGATATCCACCTTGCCATCGCCATTAAAATCACCCGCCACCACCCATTGCGGCGACTGCCCCACGGCTAGATCGGTCCCCGCAAAAAGACCGCCATGACCATTGCCCAGCCGAACGTTGACTACATTTGCCCCTGCTTCGGACGTGATTGAATCCAGCTTCCCGTCCCCGTTGACATCCACCGCCAGCACATCCGTCGGCGCCGCTCCACGCTGTAGCTCGATCCCATTTGAAATGTGATCGGCGAAGTGGACAACATCTGCCGCCGCTCCAGCGGCTCGACACGGAAATTCGGCAATCGGCGGTAGGAAGCCTCAGATTTTGAATTGAGCCCAAAATTATTGAAACCCTGGCGCAGAAAAAGACCATCAATCGTCGCGCACGGCGCGACGCACTGCGGAAATACGCTTCATTGAATGTGCCCCGGTAGATTTGCAGCCCGTGTCCAAGCCCCGCCCATTGCGTGGCCCCGATTGGTGCTCGTCAAAATACCGTCACCGATGAGAATCCGCAAATGTTTTTGAATGGATCATTATTTTGAATGGATTGCCGTATGGAGTTCCAAATCAGGAGCAGTGATGCTCGACTTTCGCAACCTTTTTTTCGCGCAAATGACTCAATAAGCTTTAAATGTTCCTGATTCGCTCATTTTCGAATTATTGATCGGAGAATTCGCTGCATACGAAACCTGCCGTATCGGAGTGCCAGATTTTTGACTTCTCGAAGCGGCCCACATTGATGCTTGTCTTGGGGAAAACGATCACAATCCAAAGAATGGGCTTTTGCTCCGCGCGAATTAGCGCCCAAGAGCCGTCACCCGCATTCTTCAGTTTTATTGACGGGCGGCACACAGGTCACGAACTCCAAAGTGGGTCGGCACGGCTCAGTCTCGACCCTCATCTTTTTGCTGCGGGAGCATGAGATTGTGAACCAGAGCGCGCAGCATCATTTCCTGCTCGTGTCGTTGCGGACGGATGGATCGGAGGCTGTCGCCGAGGTTGCGTTTGATCATGCTGTTGGTCGTCTCGCTCTGGGCACGCTGACCGTAGGTTTTGGCGTCGGCTTTTGATTTGAATCGGCGTTTCATCATTCGGCGATAGTAACCCGCTGGCGGTGATTTTGAAGGCCGCCCGATCTTCGGCGGGATCACACTTCGCACGCCCATGTCCAACCTCGCCAGGCAATGATTTTTTTCTGAATCGTACCCCGCATCAGCCACAACTGTTTTGACTTTCGCTCTTCGCCAGGAATCAAACAGCAATGGTTCAACGTCCCGACAGTCCCAACCGTTGCCGATATGCGTTCGCACCGCCAGGATGCGATGGCTCACAGCGGCGGTCGCGAGCACCAGCTTCGGCATCCGCTTCACTTGCCTGGAACGCGAAACATTCACCGCCGCCCCGTATTTCCCGGGCTTTGCGGCGTATTTTCCTGTCTTCAAATGAATCTTCCGGCACACGCGGTCGTAATGTCGACTGCGATGTCGCGGCTCAAAACAAGTGCTGTCGATCGTCAGCGGTTTGACCTTGAGGTTGATCGACAACTCTTCTTCGGCGCCTTCGGCCATCAGATCCAACGCACGCTTCACATCGCGTTTCTTCAGCAGCGTGCCCAAGGCCCGCCACAACGTATTGTGATCGGGAACATGCGACTTGCCGATGTCCGCCAGCCAGTTGGGCACGTCGAGCAGAAACGCTTCGATCTTGCGATAACTTAAATGCAGCGACTCACGCAGCGCCAGGCACGCGAAGAGTTGCGGCCGAGTGAAGTCATGCCGGCTGAATGGACTGTCGTAATCGTCCCACATCCGGCATCCCAACTCATACGCCCGACAAAACAATTCCATGGCGATCAAGATGTCTCCATCCCGCAGGATGTAATGAGTTGTTTAGCATAGCGCTACCGAACATGCGCCGAACTCGACGAGGGTTGAGACTGAGCCGGATTGACACCTTTTGTACGTGAATAGTTCGAGTTTAGTACGCCGCACGTGCATATTGCAACATCATGGTGTCGTGTTGTTGCGAGGTATCATTGGCTTCCGCGCGGCCCCCGTTCTGCCAAACCGTTAAGTTTCTGTTACCTTACCTGTTTAACTATTGACATATAGGTTACAATCAATGAGAGGCGTTTTAGTAGATTGCGAATCATTTGATGATTCGGCGCTTCGACTTCCAACCGGAGCTCTTATGAACAAATGGATTGTTTTTGTAGTCACTGTCCTTGTAACCAGTTCGGTTGCTTGGTTTGCACTGGCGGAGACGCGACAGAGCTGCCTTCAAAATTGCAGCGACCGCAGATCGTCCTGCCTGCGAAGCAAAGGAACGGATAACGAGAAGAACCAAGAAATTCAAAAGGAGTGCAAGTCGGAGTACGATAAGTGTGAGGCAGGCTGTCCTAAAGACGACAACGATCGCAGTCCTCAATAATCCGATACGCCCAAGTTAGCCGCGGAAGACCTTGACCGGTTTATCGCAGCCGTGTACCCGCATTCTCAACGTGGCCAGTCGCCGCGTTCAGTTTGCCATTTGTTGAATCACCGTGTCGACATCTACCGCTTTGGGCAGTCCGACGATAACACGATGTGCCTCGCGGCCAATGAAAAGGAGCGTCGGAGCTGCGACTTGGTCCGGAGCACTGCGAAACTCGACCATCAGGTGATCTTTAAAACGTTCGGCACTCCGAGGTAACACGTCGCGCCTCAGCGCCTCACAAAAAGGGCATCCCATGCGGGAGAAAACGATCAGCCGCACTTGGCCAATCGGCGGTCGCGCTCCGCTCAATTCCTTCGCCACTAATTCTGCAACGATTTTGTCATTCGCATAGCTAGCCACCTTTTCAGCGAGGCGCAGTATTCCAATTGTGACAACGCAAGCGATGAAGAGGGACAGTGCCTCTGGACCACGAAATTGTTTCCACGAAACGAACGTTAGTGCGCCCATACCAGCACAGCCGGCAGTCACGATACAAGGGATACACAATTTCTGGTCGAGCAGAAGGAGAATTATAAAAACAAGATGTGCGCCAGACGCCGCCAACATCAACACGCCAACTGAGCGTCTGACGCCCCGCACAACGGCCATCGTAAATACCGCGGCATAGAAAACGATCCCTGCTATCGCGACATATTGGTGGTCCACGCCACGAATTCCGGTACAAGCTGTACACCAGCGCGGTGCAACCAACGCCCAGATGGAGGAACTCAAACAACATGCGATGGAGATTACTGTCACGCTCGCGCGAAATGGGTCAAGATTTCTACTATTAACGTCTTCACCGTCGCGAGATATTGCTGCTGCTGTCATGGATTTCGTCATTGCTGAATGTCCTGACGCCACACGACACTGGCCTGATAGTCCGCATTATTATCTGCGCTCCACAAGAAGCCAGAGTGACGGGCTAATGAGCGTCATTTGCAAGTATATTCCGCTTTGCGGATTCAAGCCGCTTCGGCGGTTGCGACCGTACCCTTTTATAGGTAGAGATCATGTCACTGCATCGCCCTTTTGCCGTCCTTTTGGTGTCAGCTATACTCTGTGCGCCTGGCTGTGCGGGTCACAGCTCTAACAATCTCCAGAGCGCAGTCGGCGATCGGAACTTTCTGCCCTTGAGCGACTTCGACCTAATTCAATTCGTGCCGTCGACCGGTACACCCGCGATCGAAGCGGGAGAAGCCAAAAACGTGCAGAGCCAGCAGGTTGTTCTAGGTTCCGTCGTGGAATGGAATGGACTGACCGGCGGTCCAGTGGGACCAAAGGTGCTTGTGCCAGTGCGCAACCCGCTGCAGCCTAGCTATTCCTTTAATATGCGGCTGGAACGGGGTCCCCAGGAAATAGTTACTGGAGGCAACGGTACAGTCGACGTCGATTTTACAAAGCTCGGCAAATGGGCAAGCGCGGGTTTTAAAAGCACCGGCAGCGCGAAATTAACTCTGAATAATGTGTGGCACGGGTATCTCTCGCTCGACCCTGATCAGGTCATTCCTTTCTTCGTTGCCGCAGAGCCGCTACCGGCAAACGAGACAGCTGCTAAAGTTCTCTGGATCACCGAGTTCGTAGCGGCGGATGTAAACAATTCCAGCGCGATCGACGCGTCTGCGAACGCACAAATTAATATTCCACAGTACCCGGTCAAAATATCCCTTGCGGGCGGGCAAGAGGACTCACTCAAGGGCCCCGCGCTTCTACTTGGTGTACGCGGAATTGAGCTCGACACGAAACTGCTCGGCATTTTAGCTGAAACCGCGGTTCCCGAACGTGGTACCCAGCAATTCAGTATTCTGGGCATCAATACCAGCATACCGCTGAGAATTGCGGTTAGCAGGAACGACCCGAAGAATGTTACTGTTGACATGCTAGATTTTGCGGGATCCGTCTCGTACGTGAAAGATAAGCATGATGAATGGCACAAAGATCTGTCGCCCTCGAGTGAAGTTGTCGCGGCCCTTGACACTCCAGGTCGGGGGCTTGCTGCGACCGTTGGAGATGGCATAACGCGCATTATATCCGTGAAACGATCGATGACTGGCGGTACGTCGTTCGTAGTTTCAATATCGATCTATAGTGATGGAAGCGGATCCTATAGGATGACTGGTCGCAGCTATAAGATCACAGGGAAAACCCAATCATAGTAACGGGCATGCAATTAAGTCGAACGCAGATCTTGAGTAATTACATAAGGCGGGTTCAAGCCGTCTTTAAATGACGTGCTCAAAAAGGCGTCCTTACTGGGCAACAAAAGGAGGATTATTGTTCTGGAATTCGTGAGTCTTTCAAAAGGGCGCCCCCGGAATCGGGCCGGAGATACATGGATTTTCAGTTCGAAAGAAACCGCATTTTTCGCCTCAAGACCGCGGGTTCATGTGCATATAGATACCCTGAAATACACTCAAAAACAAGAAAACCTGTGTCGGGACACAGGTGTCTCTCCGGCACCTCGGCGGGTAGAATCGCGCCGTGGCTGATTTTAAGACATCGAGAGATCGTGACGCGTACGCGGTCATTCGCGGCTATCGATACCAGGTGGACCAGACAATAATCCGTTGGATTGCTCTACCCGCTGGCGCCGAGCTTCAATTGGAACGCGGCGAAGATATCGATCGGGTCAACAATGCCGTTTCTGACGGTGAAGACGTTTCGCGAACGCTTGACCAAATCAAATACCTGACGCGACCGGTAACACTCAAGTCACCTCCCTGTATCGAATCACTTGCCAATGCGTTCGATCATCGCGAGTCAAATCCGAGTCTTCTCCTTCTGTTTCGTTTCTGCACCAATGCCGGGGCAACGATCGAGAGGCCTTCGCCGCTGAGGCCCCGTCGACCGGCACTTTTGGCTTGGCGGGAACTGCGCGAGAACCGGCGCCCCCGATACTGCGGTTATTGCATCAATCAGAAGTATTCTTCTGCAATCCAGCAGGCCGGAAGGCTGCAACGAGCAGATTTGGTCCCGCTTCCGCGATTTCGTACAAGGCTCAACAGACACCGCTCTGCTCGGACTCATCGATAATTTTGAGTGGGGACTTGCCGAACCCGGAGCTGATGAACTCGAACCGTTAATAGTCGCACGGCTGCTGCAGGAGGGTCATGCTGGTACAGAGCGCGAGTCGCGGTTGCTGTATCGACAGCTATTTCTTGCCGTCTTCAAATGCCTCTCGCGGCCAGGTCTCAAGCGTTTGACCTACCAAGATCTCTTAAATCACCTCCGAATAGCCGACCTTTCTGCTTCTGATTCCGAGTTATTGAAACGTATCGAGACCAGCGTGCTGTCCTTGAACGAACAACTGCTGATTGTTCAACAAGCAGTCGAGAAACACGAACGCCAGATCAATGGGCTCTTTGTCCAGCAACGGAATACTGAAACTCACGTGACGCGCGACCTGGGGCCAATCGATACTACCCCGCCGCCCAGTGTCGATCGGTCCGTAAAACGATCCAAGATCATCAACGAACTGTTGTCAGTCTTTCGAAATACCACGTGGCTGGCGCTACACGGTGGTGTCGGCAGCGGAAAGAGCGAACTGGTGAAGTTGCTTTTGTCGGCGTTGAGCCCGGTCAAAAGCATTTTTCTAACCCTTCGCGACAAATCACCCGCCGTGGCCGAGCTTTATTTTTTTAGGGGTTTAAGACACCAAGCCTCCGTCGCGATAGATGCAAGCCGCACTGCCATTATCGAGAGTGCCACCCAGCGGTTGCTCCCAAATGGCATTATAGTCGTCGATGACTTACCGGTTCTCGTCCCTGGAGACGGACTAAGCCGAGGTCTGGTGGAATTGTGCCGCGCCTGCCGTACCCGCGGCGTCCGAATTCTTACTACCAGTCACTATTCCCTCGCCGAGGGAGTAGCAGATCAGTTGGCGCAAACAAACCACGCTTCGCTGGCTGTGCCCCCGTTTGACGAATCTGATGTAAACGAATTGTTCTCAGCGTGGGGTATGCCCGAGCAGAGCTTAGACCCCAGTACCATACAATTTCTGCATCGGCGACTTGCCGGCCATCCGATGTTGCTAACCGCGACCGCGCGTTATTTATCCGAGCAGAATTGGCATGTCGAACGTCCCGCACTTGAAAATCTTTTTGGCCAAGGCCATATCGCCGACGTCATTGAGGACGGCCTTCGACGCCTAATAGCAACGGTTGAAGACACATCGAACCGAAGGTTCTTGTATCGGCTTTGTCTTGTCCAAGGGTCGTTCTCGTCGGAGAGAGCGTTCTTGGTTGCTCAAGTCGATGTACCCTTGGATCGCCCGCGTGAGCGGCTAGTTCACTTGGCCGGTCCATGGCTCCAAACGCAAGGCGATCGCCGGATGTTGGTGTGCCCACTTGTCCGTCCACTTGCAGCGACGGAACTTGACGGGATCGAACGATCTGCCGTCAATCTTGCCCTAGGCGATGAAATCGCACGGATGCAAGAGAAAAGTGTGCTCGACGTTGCCGAAGCAGTCGGATATTTTTCTGCTGCAGAAGCATACGGTCGTATTTCTGCACTACTAATTCTCGCGTTTCATGCGTCATCGCAATTGCCAGATAGCCAGGTTCGGTTCCTGCTCTCAACCTCTTGGCTCGATGCTCGTTTACCGGAGCAGATGGCAGTTGCCGACCGCCTATATCTGCGAAGCTTTCAAATTAAGTCATGCGAGCGAGTCGGTCTCTCCACGACTCGCTTATTCGCCGAGTGCGACAAGTTAGTCGCTTCCTCCCCTGCCGACGGCGGGTGGGCCGTCTTCGCTTTCGCTGTTCATACATTAAGGATTCGAGCTAAAGCTGATTTCAGAGCCGCAATGCGCAATCTGAGTGAAGCGGCGGCTGTCTTTCCGAATCTTGCTGAATTACGAGGATGGCCTTCCGATCTGAAACCGGCATCACTTCTGTGGCACGTCGTCGCCGAAATCAATTCACCTCCACGCCTACATAGCTGGCTGGATGCGTTGGAATCGTTCTCCCTGGCTGATGTCCGGAATTGCTTCCAGGGTGAGAACGTGGACTACTTCGGGTGCCAGATCGCCACCGATTCTGTGTGGATGGCGGAACACCTGAAGCCAGCGCCAGAGAGGAATTGGTCGCTGGTTGCAGATGTCCTGGAACGTGCGCAGCGAGTCGCTGAGCAGCGGTCGCTTGAACCACTCTTTGCCGCCTCGGTTCGCAGCCGCATCGTCGTTGTTGCTGACTATCTGAACGATCGAGTTGCCGCAGCGACGGTGGCCACCGAAGCACTGAAGCAGGTGAGCGATCCGCTATCGACATTACTCATCAGCGAATCAATCGGGCGGCAATTCTTCTTCAAGAAAGACTACTCGGATGCCGAAGGGTGGCTGCGCAAGGCAGTCGCCGTTCAGGATGATCGGATGCCTCATATCGCCGCGGATGCGAAACTATACCTCAGCGCAGCACTCGCCGAGGCGGGCGACAAACGTAGTGCTCTTCAGTTACGCGCGAAAGCTTCGGCATCATCTGCCAGCATGGCGATTCGATCGCTCCGCTCAAACGAGTCGCTGTTGCTGGCGAACTAGCTATCGCGGAGTGGTTTGTCGGCGACTTGCCAAGAAGCTTTGAAGCCTTCGACACAGCTGTGTCGGATCTTTTAGTTTGCCGAGATGACACGGTCGATTGGAAGTCCATGTTTGTCATGCTCGGCCACGCCGGTGGATATTTCTCTCAGGTTGCGTCGAACGTCAAGCAACTGAGGACAAGTGACGGCGGTCGGTACGCCGAACCCTATCCTGTGATGTTTCTGACAGCCTACCGAGAAGACCGCGCATCGTTATTCGACGAAAGCCGTGGCGCTCTACTCACATCGCTTATGTGTTTGTTCGCCGAAGCCATAGGAAACGATGATCGTGCCATGTATTGGGCACAGTTTGGCATCGACGATGCGCGTGCTCGCGGTAACCCAGCTGGGGTCGCAACACTGGCATGGATGCTGATTCCGCATTTTGTTCGCGAGAATCGCTTCGTGGATGCTCTCGATGTCGCGCGTGAGGCTTCCACCGCTGGTGTTGCAGCAACCGTTCTCCGCGATCACGGAGCCGATGTCTTCACGATGGGGGTAACCACAAAGTTGGTTGTAAAGGAAGCCGGAGTTGGCCAAGAGCTTGAGGCCGAACAGATGGCGTTGAATTTTGGAGGAATAACTGTTGCTTTCGGCCTTGCACTGCTGTTCCTTTCGCAACCTTCCGCCGCATCTACGCGCGCAGCCGAAGTGATCGACTTTTGCCGGCATATTGATGAATCGTTACCGGAGTCACGCTGGGCACGATTCGCGGACGTGCTGGCTAGCGCCTTTGTCAAGCCAACTTCGCTGAAGGACATAAACGCGCTGGCAAATGCAGCAGGTAAAGACAACTTGCATACGCCATATATCGTAGGGTACCTAGGCGTATCAGTGCACCCCGAAGCCTCGCTCGAAACGGCGGCAATCGCGCAGACGATGATCGTGCCTTACGTGGAACGAATTCTATCCACGAAAAGCACTCTTTACCGACGCAGCGTACCGCAATTCATACTTGGCTTCTGGCAACGCGCTGTAGATGCACAACCGTTCCGTTTTTCCTCGCCCTCGATCCTCAGAGCGGAACTTGAGGCTGCCTCACTGGCCCCGCCTGCAAGCCAAGTCTGCTCGACTCTTCGCGCCGTCTGCGCCGCACTTCGTGTTCGACTACCGGAAAACGCGACAGAAGGCCGGGCATGGTTGGGGAATTGTGGAAATGCCGAGAATGCAGGTGCTAAGTGAATGATTACCGACCGCAGGCGAAAACGCGCGTCGGTGTTGGCGAGGACATCCAGATAGAGCACGAATTCACGTAGTGACGCAGTACATTTCGCCGCGATAACGACGACAGGGCGTGGCAACACCGACCTCGGATGCCGAGGAAGACCAGCGACGACCCGAGCGTGGATTGGAACACCCTTTGGCATTCGGTTCCGTGTACCAAACGGCAAGCGCCAATTCCTTGCAAAATCAGCCCTTACGATTTCCATACTTTACACAAATTCGCACATTTTGCACGTGAATAGTTCGAGTTTGGTACGTGCGGACTCCACTCGCGCGATTGGACTGTGGCAGGACCGGTTTCCATTCCCCCTCGCTCCACTTAACTGATTGAAATCTGCGTCTATCCTCCGTGCTCGCCATATCAAGTGTCGTATAGTAACTAATGTCGCTGCGCAGCATTTCAATCGCTCAGCGAATCCTTCGCCGAGAATAATGACTTACGCGCGGAGAGGGGGAGACACCGTTAGAACTTTTCATGGCGAGTTCTGACACTTTTGCGTCTTTGTTTGTGTGAAGTACAGAAAAAATGCCGGATTGGCTCCGGAACCTTCTGTTGCATATGGGCCAACAGTTGCTGCTGTCGGATGAGGAGCTATTTTCGACAGACATGAATCCACTTTTATCGGCGACCGCGCTTGTGCAATGGGCGGACCAACGGCGATCGCAGGACATGCTGCCCCTGCTGATTCGACGTCTGATTCTCGCAACAGTAAATCCAATTAAGATTAACTTCGCGGCCGGCGATTCAGTAAATCGGCCCGGCTACGACGGATTTCTCCAAACCACCGAGGGTGGTCTGCTGGTCCCAGCCGGGCAATCAGTGTGGGAAATGGGATGCAATCAAAACCCCATCACAAAGGCGAACAAAGATTACTTAACTCGAACAAGCGATCCTGGGCAGGTTGTTCCGGATCAGACCACCTTCGTGTTTGTCACACCTCGTCGATGGCAGGACAAGGAAGATTGGGCTGCCGATCGTCGAGCCGAGAAATATTGGCATGATGTCCAAGTTTTGGATGCGGATGATCTCGAACAGTGGCTGGATCGATCTCCAGCCGTCGCCGTATGGGCGCGAACACAGATCGTCGGTGCGCCAGATGGTTTGCTTGATCTCCAAGAAGTTTGGGAGTCTTGGAAAACGCGAACAGTCCCAGAACTGGTCCCGCAAATCTTCATGGCTGGTCGACGTTCACAGGCTGATGCGTTGAAGAGTTGGCTTGATGGACCGCCAACTTGTATCCGTCTTCGAGGAGATACTGCTCAGGAGGTCATCGGCTTCGTCGCTGCGGCGATGCAATCGATGGATGAAAATGCACGAGAACGAGCGCTCTCAAGAACGATTGTGGTCAGCACGCCCGAAGCCTGGCGCATGGTGACGAATCAGCGCTCGCCACTATTTGTAATTGCGAAATCTTCCTTCGGAAACGAGATGCAAGCGGTATCGCGTGGGCATCACGTTGCCGTTGCATTTGGAAACGACGTGGCGGGCCTGACATTCAACATTCAGTTGCCACATCTGCGAAGGGCGGACCTCGAAGCCGCGCTTCAGTTGATGAAATTCGATTTTGATCGAAGCAATGATATTGCGAACGAATCACGAGGTCGGCTGGCGGCGGTCATAGATTTACTCGGTGGCGGCAATGCGCCACCGCGATGGGCAATGCCAGCAATCGCTCCCCAACTTGTTCCGTTCTTTCTGGCGGGATCATGGTGCGAAACTGCTAATGATCTGGAGTTGTTGGCAATTCTGGCGAGGATCTCCACCGAGGAAATCTCGCAGTTGATGTCACGATGGGCGAATGAGAGTGATCCGCCTGTGCGACTGGTCGGGGGGGTTTGGGAATGGGTTTCACGACAGAGGGGGTGGCAATATTTGGCTCGCCACATCACCTCTGCTGACCTTACTGCCTTCGGCCACGCCGTCACCAGCGTGCTAACGGAAAATGATCCTCGATTTGAGCTATCGCCGGATAAACGCTGGATGGCGAATCTATACAATCGTTCGCCAAAATACTCCGGACAACTTCAAACGGGGATGGCCGAGGCGCTTGTTATTCTTGCGGCCAATCCCACTGCGACCCTAACTTCGGTTGATGTTTCGGGGATGGTCAAGTCGATCGTGGGCACCCTCTTCAAGCCACAAGCCGATCCGCGCCGGTGGTATTCGCTATCGCCTATCCTTCCGCTTTTGGCTGAAGCTGACCCGGACATTTTCATCAATGTCGTGGATCGTGATGTTCTGCGCGGGGCCGATGTTCGGGACGCAATATTTACCGAAGAAGGCTTCTTTGGCGGAAGTCGTTCACACCATCTGCTATGGGCGCTTGAGATGCTCGCTTGGGCACCAGAACACCTGTCCGGCGTCACACTCTTACTGGCGGCGCTTTCCGCAACTGATCCGGGTGGCAAGAGTTCAAATCGGCCCGCGTCAAGCCTGAGAACAATATTCTTGCCGTGGTTTCCAGCCACCACCGCGACGGTGGTGCAACGACTAATTGCACTCGATGTATTGCGGGCGAAATACCCGCCGATTGCGTTTGATCTATGCGTTCGCCTTTTGCCGGCGCGGCATGGCGACACCTCTATGCCAACGCCTCGCCCAAAATGGCGGCAGCGGGTGCTTCAGGGTAGGCCGCAGGTGCCGGTCAGCGATTATTCCGACTATGTGTCCGCGCTTTGGGGCCGGGCGATGAACTGGGCTTCGCATGATCAGCGGTGCTGGGCGAGATTGATGGAATTTTCCCTTCTCACCATTCAGACGCCAGCCGAAGAATTGATCACTCGGCTTGAATCTCTGCCGCTCCACCAAATTGCCAACGAACCCGGCCAGGAACTTCGGCGGGCAATCAGGGGAATTTTGCATTACGCCGGCCGCCATTCCGGAGCCGACGATCGCATGCCCAGCGATCTCACCGACAAACTCGATAGTATCTATAACCGGTTAACGCCGTCCAATGCGGTCTCAAAAGACGCTTGGCTGTTCGATCACACTCCTCATCTGCTTACGGTCGCTGAACGTGATTGGCAGTTGCAGCAAGATTCTGTCGCCATCGAGAGGCAAAAGTTTGTAGATGCGCTGATAACTTCAAACGACCCCAATCAGATCACGCGTCTGGTCGAATGTGCCGCAACACCATGGGCGGTCGGATTTCACGTGGGCCGATCTTTTCTGACAGACGCCGAGCTTTTGGCCTCATTTTCTTCGAAATTCGACTCGGGAAATCAGAAGCATTCGGAGTATGCGCGGGCAATCATTTGGGGTCGATTCCAGAGGTCTGGTTGGGATTGGGTTACGCAAATTTCCTCAACCCCGGAATTCGCCGGTTGGCAGGCAAACCAAAAGATTGCGTTTGCGTCCGCTCTTCCATTTGAAGCATCCACTTGGGATTTGGTTGAAACATGGGGAACTGAAATCGCGGACAAATATTGGCGATCGATCAACGCATCGTGGCTGAATAATGTGAAACGGGATTTCTCCCGAGCAGTTGGCAATTTCCTTGCGAAAGACCGGCCCTTGCCAGCATTCTCGATCTGTTCGCTCTGCTTTCCCGGCAACCAGACTGAAATTTCCTTCTTGCCCACTATGCTGGACGTGGTTCGAAGCGTAACCCGCATGGCTCGCGGAGAAATTAAAATTGAAGGAAATTTTGCGCCGGACAGTAGTTTCGCATTTCAGCTTTCGCAAATGTTGGATGTAATAGCCGCCGCCTCAATCACAACTGAGGAAGAACTGGCTCAGATCGAATGGACGTGGTTGCCTGTTATCGTCAATTCCGCTCGCGGAGCCGCCGTCTTGCACAACGTGCTTGCTCGCGAACCGAAAATGTTTGCGGAGGTAGTTTCGGTAATCTATAGGCCGGACAGTCCATCATCTGAAGAGCCAGCCGCGCCCGCGGATGCAGAATTTCGTAGAAACAGAATTACGCAGGCACACCATCTTCTCAGCGAATGGAGGCGATTGCCGGGGCTACAGCAAGATGGCACACTGAACACAATCGTTCTGAAAACTTGGGTTATCAATGCACGAACTGCTTGTCAGCAATCGGATCACTCGGAGAGTGGAGATGCGCAGATCGGGCAAGTGCTTGCGCGTGCGCAAAAGGCGCGGATGGCTTTTGGCCCCACGAAGCGGTCCGTGAACTTCTGGAGGAACTCAAGTCAGATCGAATCGAAGACGGAATCAACTTAGGTGTCATCAACGGCAGAGGGAGCACCGTCCGGCATCCTCAGGATGGAGGGAAACAAGAAATTGCGCTTGCCGAAGTTTACGAAGCAGCAGCCAAAGCTTCGGAACCGTTTCCCAGAACGGCACGGTTATTACGTCAGCTAGCCGAACAATATCGAGCATATGCTCGACGCGAGGACGTCAGCAGAGACTTGAATGAGTTTCATTAGGAGCTGAAATACGGTCGGACCAGAACGCTTGGCCGACAATTGCTCGATATACGCAGCAACGGTGATTGGGCTGATAGCATCCAATTCCAATCGCCTTTCCTTGCACCAGCGGCAGAATTGCCCGATGGCTTGAGCATATGCTTGTCGCGTGTTGCGGTTCCGGATCGTTGCGGCGAAGAACTCAACGAACCGTCGACTAGCATCATCACCGGCACGAAGGATGAGGTTTGGAAGTTGGGTTGACCCAACCGCGAAAATTCCCCCGTTCACTGAAAGGGAATTATGGCTTTCTTGTTCCTTTTCCTCCCCCCGTTCACGACTCATAACTAAGAGGACTTTATGCGGAGTGCGCCAGAAGTGCCTAACGCGCGCAGGGCGCTCGCCGCACTCCGCATAAAGTCTGTTGAGCTAAGCCGCGTGTGTGGTGCCGGAAAAGCTATGGGGATTGAATGCTCCGTCGGGACCGCCAACGTTTCCTGATGGACTCGCGCGAATCAAGGCTGGTCCCGAATGTTGGTCATCCTGCCGCGCGCTTGATTCACTCGGTTCAGCAATCAATACGATGGCGCTGATGCGATAGATGGATAATTGCGCAGGCGCGCACTGGGGACAACAATCGTAAGCGGTCTTCTGAACCGTGTCGGCGAACGGCGTTTCACTCGCGACGTCTGGCACCGGCACAAAAAGCAGTTCGCGGCAACGCGAGAGGTTGACGGACCGGACGCGGTTGGCCAGCAAGCCGAAGTGCCGGATCCGCATGAATCCCGTCGGGACAACGTGCAGGAGGAATCGGCGGAGGAACTCGCCGCCTTCCAGTGTCATGAGTTTGGGCTGGTTGCCGTGAGCGTAATCCTTCCACCGAAAGATTACATTCTTCTCATCCATCGAGACCAGCCTGCGATTGGAGATGGCGATTCGGTGCGTGTATCGCGACAAATACTTCAGCACCTGCTCCGGTCCGCCGAATGGCGGCTTGGCGTAGACGACCCAATCGGTACGGATGGAGGAATCGATCAGCCGTCGCAGTTGGCCGTCATTGGCAATTCCGACCAGCGATTGCCTCGCGTGTGCCTGCTTCAGTAAATCAATGAACTTTCCTCGGAAGACTTTGGATAGCACACGTACTGGCAGGAAGAAGCCAGGTTTGCAGGCGATCCACCGCTCGCCGTCCGGTGAAAGCCCGCCACCAGGCACAACGCAATGGACATGAGGATGCAGGCATAGGCTTTGCCCCCACGTGTGCAGGATGCTCATGAACCCGATCCTAGCACCCAGATGCTTGGGATTGGCTGCGACCTCCACCAACGTTTGAGCCACGGCGTCGAACAGCACGCCGTAGACGATGCGCCTGTTGCCCAGCGCCAGGCTATTGAATGCATCTGGTAAGGTGAACACGACGTGGAAGTATTCCACCGGAAGAAGGTCTTTTTCGCGGTCTGCCATCCACTGCGCAGGCAGACCCCTGACACTTCGGGCAGTGCCGATTGCGGCAGGAGTTGTAGGCGATACGCTGATGCCCGCACTGATCGCACGTTTCGACGTGTCCTCCCAGCACTGCTGTCCGGCATGCCGACAAAGCGTTCAGGACCTTACGCTGCTCGCTGGTTACAGCGACCAAACCGTCACCGTGCAATCTGATCACATGCGCAAGCTCCAGCGCCGACCGGGCGCAGCCCGACCGCACGCGGGCGATGAGATCATGGCGTCGGGGGTTTGGAAGCGGGATACATCAGATCAAGCGGACTGGGCGCTGCGTCGATCTTCGCCTGCGAGACGTGCATATAGATCGCCGTGCTCTTGATGTTCCGGTGTCCCAGCAGCACCTGGATCGTTCGCAGGTCGGCGCCGGCATCAAGCATGTGCGTCGCGTAGCTGTGACGGAACGTGTGCGATGAGACCCGCTTGCCGATGCCCGCTTTTATGGCAATTTTGCGGGCGAGGGCATTGACCACCAACCGTCCTATCGGGCGGTCCCGGTCGCTGCCTGGGAACAAAACAGCGCCGGGCTTGCATCGTTTGTAATAATCTCGCAGCACCGACAGCAGATGCGCCGAGAGTTTGGCGTAACGATCTTTCTGACCTTTTCCGCAACGGATGCGGATCAGCATCCTGGCGCTGTCAATGTCGCTGGCTTTCAGCGAGATCAGTTCAGAGACCCGCAGGCCCGCACCGTAGGAGGTCATGAACATCGCCCGATGCTTGGTGTTACGTATGACGGCGAAGAACCGCTGCAATTCGTCCTTGCTGAGCACCGCCGGCAACCGCTTGCGCTCGCGGGCGCAGGGCAGCCGATCGAATCGCTCGTCGCGCCCAAGCGTGATTCCATAGAAGAACTGCAATGCGCATCGTGTGATGTTGTAGAGGCTGACGCTCGCCTTCTGATTCTGGATCAGATGCAGCAGGTATTGCCGGGCATCTTCACCGGTTAACTGTTCCGGCGATTTGTCGAAGTGCCGTGCGAAGCCCGCCACGGCACGTACATAGGCCGCCTCGGTGTGCGGAGAAAAGTTCCGCAGCCGCATGTCTTCGACCATGCGTTGTCGCAATGCCGTCATTTAAGACTCCTTGTAAGAGGTAAGGAGTCAATCATTGCCGCTCGCTTCAACCTTCCGCATCAATATGCTCAGTTGTGAACAGGTTCAGTAAGTCGCGAAGAAAGAAGCCGATTTCTCGGGATTATGCCCGCGGCGGTCATATAGCTTGGTGGTGCTGGGGTCGGCGTGGCCGACATCGCGCTGGACATCTTCCAGGCTCGCGCCGTTATTCAGGGCCGTGGTAATGAAAGTGGCGCGCATCGAGTGGGCGCTGTAGCCACTTCCGAGGCCGACAGAGGCGGCGTACTTGCGGAGCAGGCGGTCGATCCCGACCGAATGCAGGTGCCGCCGGGGATCATTTTTGCGCTGGTTCTTGCGCAACGGACGGAATAGCGGGCCGTCGGAATCATCACCATGACCGGCGACCGCCAGATAGTCCTCGATCCGCTGGGCGGTCTGTGGATTGATCGCCAGGGACAAATCCTCGCCGCCCTTGCGGATGAAGTGCAGCGACTTGTATCCGGCATCGGTGTGGTAGTCCTTCACCAGCAGGGATGCGATCTCGGACCGCCTGGGGCCTGCCTGAAGTCCAACCGACAAAATGGCTCGATCTCGCAGGCCGATCAGGGTCGCAGTGTCCGGGGCGTCGAGGATCTTCCTCGCTTCCTTGGATGAGAAAGCGCGGGTGGTCCCCTGGTGACGGTTGACGCGGGGTCGTTTGATATCGCGAACGGGATTGGCGTCGGCGGCACGGTGCGCCACCAGATGGGCAAATAACGACGAGAGTGCCGATAGTCGGCGTCGGATTGTGCGGGGCTTTGTGCCCGCATCCTTCATCGTGTTCTGCCAGTGGACGACAGCCGCCCGACTAACCTGTCGAAGCTCACCAGCGGATCGAACGCCCATGGTCCGCACGAAGTGCGCGACATCCCGCTTGTAGGCGCGGCGTGTGTGTGGCGAAAGTTGTCCGGCGAGCCAAATGTCTTCTTCGGGCACCGATTGTAGAAATTCAACCGACAGCCACTTCCCTGCCCCGGCCTGAATTGCCGGAAGTTGGTCTTTTTCCTTATTGTTTACGGTTGGATTTTCGGCAGAAGTCATGCGCGTGATAAACCGGATTATCGAGCGCAAACGGGAATGAATTGTTGGCCCCGGAATCGATCGTGAAAAGATGAGATTCTTGGAGCCTTTCCCACCGCGCAGCGGTTTAGTTCAACGTCCTTTATGTTACATGACTGAGCCCATCGGGCGCAAGCATGTCTGGCTGTCTTTGCGTGGAAAACGTGGGTGTTTTGGTTACACCGAAACAAACCGCGTGGCTTGTCCATTGAAGCGAAACCCCTGAAACCTTTCGCCAGCAGTGCATCCACTCGCCGCGGGGGAAGGCTCTGCTCCCCTCTCTTTTGCGGTTATCCACATCGCGTCCTTCGCGGGCTTGTCAGCGTTTGCTACAATACCAATGTAGTGAATGCCGCTAACGGAGTTCACTTCCAATGTCATGCAGCAGAACATCAAACGAAGGAGGGCCGGCACGCGATCGACTCATGTGATCGCGGGGGTGTCGCTGGAAAAGGAAGTGATGGATTACCTGAACGACCTCGCGCTGCGCATGGGCATGAGCCGCTCATGGGTGCTCAACACCATTGTGTACGAATATGCCCAGATCGTGGAGAAGAAGAATCTCACGCCGCTGGTCAGCCGGTTCAGTACCGAGCCCATGCTCCCGGATGAACCCATGCGCCCCCAGGAGCGGTCGAAGCCGGTTATTATTAACGCATCGTAAAAACTGGAATGACCCGCCGCCCAGTTGCCTCGAACCTCAACGGCGGCTCCGCCGCGCCAGCGGACGGTATCGCGGCTTTTTCCGGTTTCGCGTTGCCCACCAGCAACACGACCTACACCCCGAATCAATATTTTGATGTATGCCTTCAACATTCGTCCAGAGGGGTCGTGAGGCTGGTTGGCTACATGATCCGAAAGACGCTGGGGTGGTGTGATGCCGATGGCAATCCGCAGACCGAGCAGCATGTTGTTTCTTATGGCGACCTGGAGAAGGCGGGCATCAGCCGGGACATGATCCACAGCGCGATTGAGGAGGCGGTTCAGCAGCACTTCATCCGATGCGTCCGTTCCCCATCGGTTCAAAGGGCAGGACACCGGGCAACCTCGGGGCTTTATGAGCTCAAATGGGACGAGCGAGGGGTATATCTCAAAGACCCCAGGGAGTTTCGGGGATTCTTCGCCGGTGAAGGCAATCGCACTTATATCCCCAACCAGTTTTTTGATCGTTTAGTCCCCCAAGAGACGCTGGCGGTGGTGAAAGTCGTCGGATCAGTAATCCGCTTCTCCATCGGATACCAGAACAAGTGGGGACATCGTCGCCAGCAGGTGTCACTCTCCTTCCAGCACATCCAGAACTACACCCGGATCAAGGATCGCAAGACCGTGTCGCAGGCGGTGCGATATGCGGTGCAGTCGAACTTTATTGAACGGGTTGAGAAGGGATATTTTGATCCGGATGCGGGGAAGCTGAGCAAGGCAGCGGTGTATGCCGTGAAGTGGCTCAGCCGCAAAGCCGCATCACTTAACGGTCAGAAAACCCCACCGGCGGATATTCCCTATTTTGAACGGTCGGAAATGCCCACCGGCAACGGTCAGAAAACCCTACCGGACGAACGGTCAGAAAAACCCACCGATATTGAAATAAAACAGATAAATAAAACTCTTAAACAACAGCCGGGCTTTGCTGTGACTTTTGAAAAGTTAAAGGCCGAAGGTTTTGACGCAGCAGCGGCGAGATTCCTGGCAACGTCGTTTCCGGCACAGCGAGTTGATCGGCAAATCGGATGGATCGACCAGCGGGGGATTCGACGCAACCGATTAGGAATGCTTCGGGCGGCGATCGAGCAGGATTGGCAGGCGCCGGGTCAGGGGGGGCAGGGGAGCAAGGGCAAAAAGTTGGGTCAACCCAACTTGGGCCGCGGGGAAGAGGGGAGGGAACATGGCTTGAGCTTCAAGGAGGCGGTCGGCGAGATGGAAAAGCGTCTCAGCCGCAAAGTTAATCATTACACATCATGAATTCCATGAACATCATCACGGTCATCAACGCCAAGGGCGGTTGCGGCAAGAGCACGATTGCCATGAGCGTGGCGTCCGGGCTCGCTGAGAGGGGATACCAGACGCTTTTGCTCGACATGGATCCCCAGGCCCAGGTCACCCAGTGGCTCGGCCTTGGCGATGGCCTTTCTCCGCAGGGGACGCTGGTGGAGGGGATGGAGGGGAAGGTCTCGCTGGAATCCATTATCCAGCCGACCACCTTTAAAAATCTCTGGTTTGTGGCATCGAGCCAGCAGTTGGAGGATTTGGGTCGGCAGATAACCGATATCGAGGGTTACCCGACGATCCTCACCCGTCTGCTGGCATCGCTCAGGCGTCCGATCGACTTTGTCGTCATCGACAGCCCCAACCAGATCAGCCCGGTCATGGAAAACTGCATCTACCCCTCAGATGCGTTCATTGTCCCATTCGAAAGCACCAAGGCAGTGCGAAGTTACGCCAACTTTTATGCGCTGCTCATGCGGCTGCGGCCGGGGGAAGAACATCGCGTATTGCACGTGCTGTCGAATCTGTCGCGTCAGCGCGGGCTGCACCAGCGGGTGATCGACACGTTGGCGCTGCATGGCATTACACCCGCCCAGACAGAAATCCGCACCTGCGGGTGGCTGGCCCAGGTGGATGAGAACGGGGGCAACATCTTCCAGTACCGTCCTTACAGCAAGGGGGCGATGGACATGGCGCTGCTGACAACGGAGGTGCTGCAATTATTAGGGCGAGAGACTCGCGTCCCGGAAACCGCCGCACTGGCGGTCACCGAGCAAGACCGAGAAATTCGCACGGAAACGCCGGTGCAGGCACCGCCTGCCGATAGCGTGTCCGTTTATGGATCTAACGACATTCAACATGACCAAGCTGCCTGAAGGAAAGACACGCCTTGACCTGGTGAAGGGGGGCCTGGGAACCAGCGGCCTCAAAAAACAGGGCCGCATGGTGGTCAGCATTGACCGCCTGATGGAAGACTCGCTCAACGAACGCAAAGTATTTCGAAATCTCGACGGCTTGATCGCATCCATCCAGGCGGTGGGACTCATCGAGCCGATCACCGTCACCGCTGACGGAGTATCTGTCGATGGCGGCGCCGGCGGAGAGAAATTCCGCATCATCACCGGTCACCGCCGCTTCCGAGCCGCCAAAGCGGCTGGATTGTCACAGGTGGAAGTTCTCATCCGCGAACCGGATGACGAGATCACTCGACGGCTCAAGTCGATCGTCAGCAACGTGCAGCGGGAGGATGTCGGGCCGGTGGAAATGGCCGAGGCGCTTCAGTCGCTGATGGATGAGGAGACCAAGGTCAAGACCCAGGATGACCTGGCCAAGCTGATCGGCAAGGACAAGGCGTGGGTGAGCGGGATGCTTCGAATCCTCACATTACCTGTCAAACTTCAGCGCAAGGTTGGGTCAACCCAACTATCTATCAGCTACGACTCCATGATCCGCATTGCCCGGCTCGACAACGAGACAGAGCAGGAGCAGTTGGTGGAAGCTGTCCTGGCTGGAGCCACACAGCGAGAAATCCGCGAGCGGATTGATGAGATGAAGGGAAAGCCCAAAAAAGCACGATCCGGAGAAAGCTCATCGACACCAAAGCCGAAACGTGTTTTTCATACCGCCCATCACGCGACGGTGATCGTGCAGGGAGAAACAACCCGGCTTACATCCGCCGACGCGATTGCTGCGCTGAAAGAAGCTTTGAATCAGGCAACGGGCACAGCATGAAAACGGCTCCGCTGAGGCTTATTTTCGATCCCAGTGTCGCGAAACAATTATTGTGCGACCCACTTGCCTTCAAGATTTCCGAGACGCAATCTCGGAAAAGATTTGATCGCCACAAGTAAACTGATTAGTTTACGACCTGTCGGCGGTATCCCCGGCGAAGGTTCCCCCCCTTCCTTTGCCAACCGCCGGCTTTTTTTATGCGCCGATGTCATTCACATCGCGAATGTGGCAATGTCATACAATATAGATATGTCAAGTTGGCTGCTCCATTGTGGACTTGCTCGCCGCCCACTGGCGGGAAATCCGCCTCGTCGCTTTTCAAATATGCCCCGAAGTCTTCAGATTGAGCTCTGAAGAATCCAGATGCCTCCCTTTCGAGTGAGGCGAAATCATTTCTATTTTAACCCGTTGGTTCGCTATCGCTCCCTTTGTTGATCGATGTCCTTTACGAAATGACATCGTCCTTTATCCCCGAGAAGCCTCGACACGAGTCTTCCTGGGGGTCTTCCTGACAAGCAGGAAGACGTGGTCTGCTCGCAATGCGAGCAGGAGAAACGTGTTGTGTGTGCGTGTTGTCGGGGGGCGTACCCCCGACTTCGGTCGGTTTCCTAACGGCTCCGGGAGTACCCTTCGGCCTGCGCTCGGCCCTATCGGGACGCTTCGCACGGATTCACATCCGCGCTCCTCTCCGATGCTCGACCAACCGACCGAAGTCGGGGCCACGCTTTTGAATCCCGGTGGGTACACCGGGATACCGCTTGATCGCCCCCGACAACACGCACACACAACACACACACGTTTTTCGGGGAAGACTCCCCGAGCCCCTCTCAGCGCGGGCTACTCGCCCGCTCCGATGGAAACCGACCTGTCGTTCGTCCGAACAGGACGAACCATCCGCATCCGCCGCAAGGCGGCGACCGCCACGCGTTCGCGCCGGGGTAATCGCCAGGGCGATCACCCAATTGCGGCGCCGGAGGGCCATGCCCTCCTCTGCGCCTGCGAGCGATTGCTCGTCGGCGTGCTTACTCAAAACGTGCCGAGGCGCCGGCTCGCTATCGCTCACGGGCCGGTCACTGAGAATCTGGCGCGGTATTGATCGACGCCATGATCCAGGCGGTACAAGTCCCGCCACACGTTCGACTGTTTTACGGCTGTCGCCGGAATCGAACGTTTCGCCCGGCTCGTGGCCGGGCGGATCACCGCGTCTCTCAAAAAAGGAGCTGCCATCATGGCCGCACTATCTGTCAGCGACTTGGGATTGGGCACTATTCTCGGCGGTTTTGGCAGCGGCGGCAAACCGCCCGTCGCCACCACCCTCGCCATGCCCGGCGACTACCGCGACAAACATTTGTACGTCGCCGGCGCAACCGGCTCGGGCAAATCGATGTTCCTGGAATCATTGATTCGCCAGGACATCATCAACCACCGCCGAACCAAGAGCCCCATCATCCTGCTCGATCCGCATGGATCGCTCTTTGACGGCATCATGAACTGGGCGGCCCGCAAAAAGTTGGATCGGCCGATCATCCCGATCGACCTTCGCCGGGATGAGTGGGTAGTCGGCTACAACGCGATCCGCCAACGGGCAGAGTCGTCCCCTTCGGTTGTGGTCGATGCCTTCGTCCGCACTATGGCCCACGCATGGGCGCGGCCGGCACCGACCAAACGCCGCTTCTGGCGCGCTGGTTATCGAATCTGATCGAGGTGCTGTACGAGAAGGGATTGACCCTCCCCCAGGCCATCCATCTTCTCAGCGATTCGGAAATCCGCTCTTCCCTCACCTGCCGCTTGCGGGATGAATGGGTCGCCCGTGATTGGGCCATGGCACATGAGCTTAATACCAAGGAATTCGAGCAGATGGTTTCGAGTACGATCAACCGTCTTCGGCGATTTGTCGGTTCCGACCAGTTCAAGCTCATGTTTGGGCAAGCGGATTTGTCGCTCGACCTTCGCCGGGCACTCGATGAAGGCTGGATCATCCTCATTTCGCTGGCAACCGAAGGGGGTAAGGTCAGCCGGCAGAATGCCGATTTGTTTGGCAGCATGTTTTTGACTGACCTGTGGACGGCCGCTCAAGAGCGAGGGAAGCGCACGGACGTGAAGCCCTGTCGGATCTATCTGGACGAATTCCAGTCCTTCATCTCCCCCACCATTGCGGAAAACCTCGACCAGAGCCGCGGTTTTGGGTTGTCCTGGACAATGGCGCACCAGTTTCCCCTGCAATTGACCGACCGCGGCGACTTTGGCAAGCAGCTTTGGCACTCCGTGATGGAAAATGCCTCATCGAAGGTCGTGTTTCGGATGAGCGATGAGGAAAACCTGCGTCCGCTGGCCCAGTGGCTGTTCCGGGGCATCTTCGATCCCGACGAAATCAAGCATGTGATGTACTCCACCAAGGTCATGGATTATGTCGAGGAGGAGCAGGTCATCCGCACGAAGAGTAAGGCACGAAGTGATGGAGGTAGCATCGGGCGATCGAAGAACCGGGGCAAAGGCACCGGCTCCAATGTGGAATTGCGGCAGGCGGATGATGAAGAAGCGGGATCAGTTTCTGAATTTGAGGATGAGGGTGAATCAGACTCCGAGGCGGAATCCTACACCGACACCGAAGGCTTCAGCGAAACCTTCGGCACGGTTCTGCGTCCGGTGATTGGCCAGGAAATCAGCCATGTGCAGTTCCGCAGTCTGGAGGAGCAATTGTCGCGCGCGATGGCGGCGCTCTTCGGACAGCCGCAGCGGAATGCGGTGGTGCGGCTCCTTAGCATGAATGCCCCCGTGGTGATCCGTACCCTTCCCATCAAAGAGCAGTTCATTAACCGGGATCGGATCAATTCCTATGCCGAGCGAATGTATTCCCGGTGGAATTTCTGTCTCTCCAAACAGGACGCGATGAAGTCCCTTGCCGCTCACGACCAGAAGTTCCTCCAACAGTTTGGGCGCGATGCGATTGATACAGAGGAGCCCACGTCGTCGGGCGTCAAGCTGCCCAAGAAAAAGGCATGATATTCTTCAAGGTGAATCGTCATGTCGTACACCACTGTCGCCACACAATTTGTAGATCGGGATTACCGATTGTTGCGCGGGCTCTTTGAATCTCGCGTCATGACAGTGCAGCATGCGGCCGCCCTTTACTTCGGAGGCAGTCTGGAGGCGGCCCGCAAGCGGGTATGGAAGCTCAAGAATGCCGCCCTGGTGACAGAGCGCACCCGTTCGCGACCGTATGACCCGTCGATCTTGTATCTGACCCGCCAGGGTTTCGAAATGCTCACGCGAGAGGGGCGGCTGATCGACTACCCGTCGATCGGCTGGCCCACGATGGAGAAGCGGACGAGGGTCTCTCCCCTCACCCTTCAGCATGAACTGGACGTGATGACGGCGAAGGCGGCGATCACGACAGGTATTCATTGTTCCGGGATGCACAAGGTGGCGGAATTTTCCACCTGGCCACGGCTTTTCGCGTTTGCGTCGAAGACCGTCTCGCCGCACGGCTACGGAAAGAAGGTCTGGATCAAGCCGGATGCATTCGTGCGCATCCGCGAGACGGATGAGCACGGTTTTGACGACACCGAACATCTCTTTTATCTGGAACTGGATCGTTCGACCGAGCCCTTGCCGCGGTTGCAGGCCAAAGCCGGCGCTTATGCGGAGCATTACCGCTGTGGCGGGCTCGCCAAACGCTTCGGGGCACCTGCTGACGCGTATCAGCAGTTCCCTTTCCGCGTGCTGATTGTCTGCCGGACGGATGAACGCCGGAATAACATCGCAGCATCAATGCTGCTTCGGCGGCCGGCGATCCTCACCATGGTGTGGCTCACAACACTTAAGGAACTCTGTGACGATTCCCAAAGCGCCATCTGGATACGCCCGATTGATTACCGCAATGCCACCACCGGCACTGCGTTCGATCCATTCCACGTTCCCCAGAGTCCCCTGTACAAGCGGCAAACGACCCGCGAAGAACAAGTCAATCGAGTTATCCACAGGCACCGGCTTCTGGGAAAAAGCGAGCGTGATACATTAAATGGATTAGCAGCAATCAATCCAACACCATGACAAAGAAACACACTCACATGGAGCAGGCACCAGCTTTCCCCGAAGGCATCATCTACGAGCCAATCAAGCCGGCACAGATAGACCTCGCAGTAGTTCTCAGTGTTGTCACCGATCTCTTCCGCGCCCGCCATACAGATGCGGACCTGCCCGTAATCGCTTGAATAGGATATCAAGCTTTCAGCCTCTCATACTTCCGAAACAGCGCGAGTCACTAAACCTCATGAGCAAAATCCTATAGTATTCTCACCATGGCAAGCCTTGTCGGTGGACCAGCAGAAAAGTTCGGAAACGAGTTTGAACGGCTATGGCTGACGCGGTTACTGCTCGATGTTATCAGCGGTCGAGCGATATCAGTTCGGATTGAACCTTGCGTTCCAGTGGAGTTGAAAACGGAATGCATCGTCATGCGACCCGATGGAACGGTTGAATGCCATCAGTGCAAACGCGAACATGGTTCTGCGGGCAAGTGGAGCATTGCAAGTTTAGATTCCGAGGGCATCATTGCGGGTGCCAAACTGTTTCTTAATCAATCGTCGCAGCATCGTTACTGCTTCGTGTCGGGTGACAGGGTTCCAAGTCTTTCAACGTTCCGTGAACGCGCCATCAAATTTGATCGAGCGGCTGAGTTCATAACGGAAGCGGCCACGAATCGACACGATCGGGCGGAGTTCACGGCATTAGCTGCACTGCTCGGCATCGACTTGGCGGTGCGCAAAGATCAGCTCAAGCTAATCGATTTTTTGCATCGCATGATTACCGTGTGTGAGGATATCGAGCAGCAGCGACCCAGAGTTGAAGAGCTTGCAACGTGTCATGTCAATGGCGAACCGGCGACTGTCGTGACAACACTGGAAAGTTTGGCGTCAACCACCGTTCGTCGGGAATTCAGAGTTCAAGACCTCAAAATTCACCTTGAAGGTAGGGGGTTCCAACTTCGGGATCTTGCAAAACAATCGAATCTCCCGCTTTTGCTGAATGAATGCTGTGACCGCTTTGAGAGATCCTTTAGACCGTATCTAATCGGTGGGTCACCGATTGGCCGAGACGAAACCAGACCGCTGCTTACCGCCATCAGTGCCAATGCCACGCGACTGATCCTTCTACACGGCAGAGGAGGTAGCGGGAAAAGCGGTGTGATCTATGAGGCGATGCAGCATCTGCGCCGCGATAAAGTCCCTTGCATCATTCTCCGACTTGATCAGGACCACATCGGACACACCCCGCTGGCACTGGGGACTAATATCGGGTTACCGGCCGATCCTGTTCAGTGTCTGAGCATAGTAGCGCAAGGCCGACCAGCCGTCCTATTCATCGACCAACTCGACGCCATTCGTTGGACTTCGCAGCACTCAGCTTCTTCGTGGGATGCAATTTCACTGCTTGTCAACTTAGCTCTCGCAAAATCCGACGTGACGGTCGTACTGGCGTGCCGGACGCACGATGCCAATGACGATCCGCGGATTCGAACGATGATCGAGAATCTGGAGCGCCAAAACTCGGGGGTTCTTAAGCTGGAAACATCGCCCTTATCAATTGAAACGTTAGATGTCCTGTTAAAGCGAGCAAAACTCTCAGCCCAATGTCTTAGTCCAAAGCAGATGGAAATCCTTCGCTCGCCGCAAAACGTATATCTATGGCAGGCGATTCACCTGGAACCTGGAGCAGGGTCGTTCACAAGTGGCACCGATCTATGCAGAGCATATTGGGAATGGGTCCGCAAGCAGTTGGTGCCTGATCAACGTGATGAATTAAATGAACGCTTACTACCGGCGCTCATCGAGAGTTCGCTGACTGTCGGGCGCGAACTTGTACCTATGGATGTCCGTTCGAAATACAACGTGATAGTGGATAAACTCCTCTCAATTGGCACCTTGGTATTGGTAAGCCCTAAGCGAATTAGATTTGGTCATCAGTCGTATTTTGATTTTGTAGCTGCTGAACATTTGGCGGCGAGACTTCGGGCTGGGAAAGTTCTGCTCACTGAATGGCTGCTCGTCCATGATTCACTATTTCATCGACAGCAACTTCGACTATTGCTGGAGATGGTGCGGGATGACGATCTCCTCGTATTTGTAGGGCTCGCAAGGTCAATTTTGAACCACGCCAACATTCGGTTCCATCTAAAGCAAGCAACCTTGGAAACGATCGCCGCCGGAAGTATCCCAACCGATAAAGAGCTTGATCTGTTGCTTGAATTTCAGACAGAAGTACGTCTCTGGCAGCATATTTATTCGCTGTTTCATCGGGATGTTGCTTGGTTCGACCTGCTACACAAGCGCGGGACGATGTTGACGTGGGTCTTGTCAAACGATGAGGTCGCCAAGAACCAATCGCGCTGGCTGATGCATGTGTTTATCGAGCAACGAAGCGACTTGATCTATGAAATCATTCAGTCATCGCGAGACATGGATCGAAGGGCAATGCTGGAATCGGCACTGAGCTGGAAGTCAGTTGGCTCTATCAGCACTCAAATGTTTAAGGAGTATGTCAGATTGATACGCGCCGATTCCAACGCGACGACGCACGTCGACATTAAAAAACTCGCGGGTGATTCACCGCGTCGGGCAATTATTGTCTTCCGTGAAATTGCGCCGGGCATTCAGATCACTTGCTGACGAGCAACAAGCACAAAATCGGCAAGATCGAATTGAGTATGTACTGTTCGATTCTGCCGACATGATGCGGTCGACTGCAAGGAAGTATCCCAAGGAAGTGTGGTCGAAATTCTCAATTGTGGTCAGAGATGCCTCAAAGCTCCGGCGCACCGATCGCCAGCGGCGACAAAAAAGCGGTGTGTATGAAGCATTTGAGCATCGCCGCTTGCGAACAAGGCTGTCGAAGCTATCCGAAGGATTGATGATTGCGGCGGGCGCGGAAATCGCAAGGCGGTGGCCTGGCTTAGCATGGTCACTTTGCATGCCCTATTTAAAGTCGCAGTCTGCGGTCAAAAAACGGATCGGGCTCTCTTCTCTCTTGGGTCTGGACAAGCGACATGCGGATCGCGTGCTTAAATTGATTTGCGAAGATCCAACGCTTTTGAGATGCGGAGCGGGTCGGCGTGGATCACGTTTTGGCGCTTCAGCAACATTCCCGGCGCGGCGTATATTCCGGCGATTCGCTAAACATGCTTCGGCTCAATCGCTAGCGGCTACGGAAGCAGCGATTTGCTCATTTGTTCCAACGAAGGAGAAAACGATTTGGCGATTCGCCCACCATTATTTTATGGGAACAACGAGGTGGAATGGCGCGTTGTCCAAGCACATGATATATCCCCGCACAATTTTTGCTGCTCAGTATGCGCTGTTTGATGCCTTCCCGCGCAGCCGTATGACTGACCAGACTCGCGATTGGTTTGGCGTTCTCTGTCGCAAATTTGGTCCGATAAAATCGATTCTCAAAGAACCACCATCGAGTATTAGCGGAGTTGTCAGTTCCTCAATTCCCGAAAATCGCGCACTTGGGCTATCGGACAAGGGGTGGCTCAGAGTTATTATGAACAGCGCTAGCGTAAATTCAAAACGGCGCTGGTCGCGAGGAGTAATGACTCTAATGGAGTCGACGCCGCAGATGTTTTCAGCGCAATTGCAGCGTGCAGCCCATCGCCATCCACCGCGCTTCGCGCATCTGGCAACAAAAATCCCACTGTCTTCAAACCGTGACTACATTGGCGCAATCATCCGCGCTCTTGGCGAGACTAAGCCTCCCGCGAATGCTCCGCCGGAATGGGCCATGGCACATTCGGCGTTGATTGAAATGGTCTTGGCGCGATTCGCACCTATGTGCAATGACCGGGAGATAGCAGTTGCAGTTGGTTGGCTGTTCAATAACCGAGCCGCAGAATCGTGGTCTAATGATGCGATTCACGGTATCCTTGAAATCGCCCGATTTCATTCCGACCCCGATCCGGCAATAACCTCGGTATTCAGCAGCGGCGGCAAACTTGGAGAATCGAAGCCTGACTTCGTTCTTACGGCAATAAATTGCGCTCGCGGTGTGGCGGCAGTTGCCATTTCCTCCCTGCTGTGGAACAACACGACTTGGCTCCCTGTTTTGCAACCTGCAATCAGTCATTTTGAGGAAGATCCACACCCATCGGTCCGAATTGCAGCAACGCGGATAGCGGTGCCGATGCTGAACATTAACAAAACCGAAGCTGTGCGACTTTTTCTCTCGCTCAATTCTCACCCCAATGATGAGGTGCTGCTGGGCCATGAGTTGTCAGAATTCCTTGGATACACATTAATTAGCCACTTTGATGAACTGAGGCCCATACTTGAACGCATGATGGCGTCAGCCATAGGGGAGGTCGCAAAGCGCGGTGCTGAATGGGCTACCCTGACGTATTTACACACTGGAAAAATGAAGAAGGAAGTCGATTCATGCCTTGTTGGGTCAGTGTCTTTGCGCACGGGGGTCGCAACGATTCTTGCACGTGAACTTTCCGCAGGTCGCTGCGATGACATTTCATTGGGCTGGAGCGCTACGCTGCTTGACGACGCCGACGAATCTGTGCGTCGAACGATAGCGAATACATTTTGGCGAGCTGAATTTTATATGCGGCCGTATGCACATCAAATATTTACAAATTTCATCAAAAGCCATGCATTTGGTGCCAACATTGGACATGCTCTTCATGGACTAAAATCGACAACGGCTTCATTAACTGGCTTTGCCGACCTCATTCATGCGACGGTCGACCGTCTCAGCGAGGCCGCATTGACTGCTGGCCCAGACGTCGGTTTATCTTCACAGTATCTTCCCGACGTACTACTTCGTCTCTATGAGCAGTCTGAGTCTGACCCAGCATCACGGCGACGGTGCCTTGATGTTCTCGATAAGGCGTTGGAAGATCGGCTCGGCTATGACATGACCAAAGCCGTGGATCAATGAAATGCAAGGCAGGACATCGCCGCGTTGGCGGGGCAGTGTACTCCATATGTCGTAGCTGCCGTGAGGAATAACCATGTTTTTATTTGAAGTGCTCGTTGCAAAGGAGTAGCGATCAAAGTTGATGATCCATCATCAACGCCGGCTCTCAGTATCAGGCAGGTTCATCGGTCACAGCCACGATAAGTCACCCTCAACGGCACCATCACCCCCAAGGCATTCGTTTTCCCCGCTGCCTCCCCAAGAGACATTCCTTCCGGCAATACAAAAAAGCGATCTTTCGATCGCAATTCACCGTTACGCTTTGAACACCTGAATCAAGTTTTCGGGGATGAGTCGGTCGATTGCACACCGTGGGATTGAACAGGCACAAGTTCGGAAAGTTCATCCTTCGACAGATCGGTCGGCTGACCTTCTTCAAGTTTTACCCATCGAACAAAGTGAGTGGGGGCCATCTTCAGAAGCAGTTCCGTGGCTAAACGTTTTCCGGCATCATTTGCGTCTGGAATGATCCACAGACGGCCGGTGGCCCCGAGCAATTCTCGGATCAGCGCCGCCTGGCTGTCGCTCACACTGCTGCCCATGACGGCGGCGGTATTCCTCCAGCCATTCTGCCAGAGCCACCAAACCGAGGGGAAACCTTCCACGACGATCATATCATCGACTGGCCGTCTTATTCGGTACCCGTTGTACAAGAATTCGCTTTTGTGGAACTCAAAGCGCGTTCCTTTGCGATCCCGGGCGCCGGGAAAGCGATACTTTGGATTCTCATTGCTGATATCGTTGTCATCGACTAACCGGCCGGCATAGCCGATCAACTGCCCGGTCGAATTATGCAGGGGAATCGCAATTCGATCCGCCATCATTCCTTTAGCGCAGTAGCCCAGGCCAAAGTATTCAATTGTCTCGGAGGTAAGACCTCGCGAGGATAGATACGGGTGTGCGGGATCAAGGTGCTTTAACTCAAAATCCAGCGGTGCATTCACGATGATCGGGCCCTCATGTGGGAGGGTTTCGGTGTCGGCCCCCTCCCTGAGAGGTGATGCCGCTGCGGCTGGCTTTGACCCTTGCAGCAGAGGCTTGGCCGATGGACTGCCAAATGCTTTGTGTAATTTGAGGGCCGCCCTGCGTAGCGCGGCAGGATCATCAGGATTTGCACCGTCCAAAAAAACTACCAGATCAATGGTATTGCCCTTGGCTCCGCAGCTAAAACATTGAAAAATCCCTTTGGTCAGATTGCAACTGAAGCTGGGGGAACGTTTTTCCCCTTCCCCGCTGCCTTTGTGGCCGGGCAAGGGACAAAATCCCGAGGCTCGATCACCGCGCACTTTGAGTTGCACGTGATACATCGCCAGAACGTCAGCAAGCTTTATCCGCGATCGCAGCTCCTTGAAATCAATCCATGAGGCCATCGGTAAACTCCTTTCTCATTGTAATCGGAGGACGGAACCTCGCATGACGATCAGTAATCCTCGGGCAGAAGCACGGTCGTCGCCAACCGATCCGCTTCGGTGATGATGTAGAACCTGATGCCGTTGCGGTCGCGGTAGACGGAGAACAGGCGAAGCTCCCGCGTGAGAGACATTCGTTCTTACGCCGGTCTGCTTCCTCGACATCCCCCCAATCACCTGCCGCGTGTCGAGCTAACGCTTTGGCATGGTCCTCTGGGTGGAGGGTGTCTTTGGTGTTTGACGTAATGACGACGCGGCCAAGCGGGAATTTGGATTCCGGCATACGTGTCCTTTCAGTTGTGGGAGTGATGATCGCAACGAAAGCAGCCCGTGCACACGCACGGGGATTGTTGCGTTTGGATATGAAGAACTAAGCCCCATCTAGAAAAGCACGGTTTGAGGGATATTGTCCAGAAAAAGTGGGGATAAACGGGCAAGAAGAAATGAACGGATGCCTCGCATCACTACACCCATGTTCGTTCGGCGCACGAAAAAGCCGTTAGGTGAGCAAACCTAACGGCTAAACTGGTGAAGAATTCTCAACCTCAGTCTTGCTGCGCAATCTTGTATCGGGCACCGTCGATGCCTTTCTGAATCTGCTCGGGCGAATCATTCGACACAACATAGGATGCCGATCTACCGCTCGGCTCTGTAACGGTGACTTTCGTTGTGTCTGATCCTTCGAAGAGACGCGTCACGGGGTCGGCTCGCCCCACGTCCACCCTAATGGGTGAACCTTCACTACTCTGATATGATCTTGACATTTTTTGTCCTTTCTAAAGTTAGATTTGACAGGTATTTAAGGCATGATATTGTGGAGGCTGAAATAGCTCTTGTTAGGGGGCTTTCCAAGGCCTCCGGGCGACGTGTCATACAGCACGTCGCCCTTATTCGTCTCTGGTTTTTGTTGCTGCTCAACATCACCACCTTTCAAGAAGATTGCGATGGTATAAGTATGACCATGATTTTATTGGCCGTCAACTGTCGATGTAGCGGATTATGCAGATAGTTGTAAGGATGCCAGCTTTTGGTAAAACAACCGACTATGCCCGATCAACTTGGCCGAAATGTGTTGCGTCTAATGGTGAATTTGCGGATGCTTCGTCCGCCTCAACTAGCTCAGCGAGCGCTCTCAACGCGCGAGATGATCCTCTTGTTCCTGCTAAACTTTTATGAAGTGTGTACAGTGAAATTCTTGGCGGCACGTTTGGAAGTGCCGTTAAATACTGCGTCTACGTATATACGGCGGCTTGCTGCCCGAGGCTTTGTCGTTCGATCATTGTATCCTGTCGATGCACGCATCCACATCATACGTCTAACAGATGGTGGTCGGGAATATCTAAAGGGAATAGAGACGGATCATGGCAAATCGTACGGAGAGGTTATTAGGTCGCTTGGATTCACCCCAAGTGAATTGACTGCACTTGGAAAAGTTGTCGATCGCGCAAACTCCGCCATTGAGAAGATGTTTCCCCATCATTCGCCGGCAAAACGCGGAGTCCGTCAGACGAAAACTATTCGCTGATTTCTCAGTCGCTTATGATCTATTTATTCGATGGAGAGGCGTCCGATCCTGTTGACGAGGATTCGGCATGGGCACCGAAAGCACTGCTTGTCATCGTCGTGTTTCGCGTGTTGTCGTTGAACTCATAGTCCTCAACGACATCATCCTTGTTGAGCATGATCTGGAGCGATTGTGTTCGGGTGCGGTCTTTGGACTGCCCCGGTGCAACCAGTCCGACGAGTGGTATCGCTCCGACGAGATTGATTGAACCACTGGTTTCCGTGCCGCTATACATCATCATTCGGCCCCCGTTGCTTCTCATGGCGACGTGCATCGGTGGGCCGAACATTTCTTCCACCTGGGCACGCGTCGTGACCCCTTTGGTGATTTGGGTCAGTTTCGTCTTTTCGATCTTCGTGCCGGTGCTGGCGGAGTAGCATCCAATGCTTGTTATCGCGATCATCGCGACAGCAACCAATACGACCGTACGACTCCCCTTTGCGATCTTGGCCAACATACGTTTCTCCGTTGAATTGTGAATCTCGCCCTGCGAATCCTTGTGACGCGCGGCCCGATGGACGATGGGGCGGCAGTATACAGCAGCTTTTGAAAGACCTTTTTGAGACGGGGTTTGAACTTCAGCATTTCCTGCCCGCGCGGGTCTGCGCGGAGGGGTTTTAAGCCTGAAAATCCGGGACGAATCTGCTTGACAATGTTTTTTGTCGCCATGCGGATGAGAGCGGAAGGAAGAAGGGCACCCGGCGGGCACGGAGTTTTGCCCCAGGCGCATAAAAAATATTTCGATACGCGTAACTTTTGCCACGAGCAAAACGCGCGGTTCGCGCGGTGGCGGCGGATCAGGTTTTCGAGGGAATTTGTGCTCGCACCGGGTCACGCTGGTTTGCTATATGGATTCATCGCCGCATACGTATGTGCGGCGGGCAAAGAATCTGGCCAAAGTGCAGAAAGGAGATTGTGTCATGGGCAGCAATGTTCGATTCATTAGCGGTGAACCCGTCAAAGTTCAGGACTCAACCGGCTTCCTCGACAAGCTGATCGAAGGGCCGGACATCCACTACGTCACGGCGACGGATTCCCACGGCAACAAAGCCGAGGCATCCGCCTTCGACCGGGAAACTGCAGAAGATCGGGCCATCTTCAAGCTGGCGGGCAAGCGGGACTGATAGGGGCAGGTTTCGACCATCCAATAAAAAACCAGCCCAGATCATGGGCTGGCGAAGGAGGCGATGGGAATGACAGGGGTTATTCCCTCGCCTCCTGGCTTTGTTTGGCCATCTCGCGGGAGATGAAGCCGTAACAGGTGCGAAGGAGTTCGGCGACGATCAGTATGTCGTCATAACCGAAGCTCCCGGACTCCTTCCACGTTTCCCCGTCCTTATAGGAACGGGTGAGCGTGGTGTTGAAAAATATGGGGCCGTTTTCTGTCTCGTTCTGCCATACCGCGGCCTTGAGCGCGCGGTGGCGGACGGTGAAGACGGGGGCATTCCCCGACCGTTCCGGCTGTTTCTCAGCCGGGGCAGTTCGGGAGGTGGGGACGGTGGACTTGGCCATGACTGGCCTCCTTTCGGGTTAAACACTTGAAACGGGTTAGAAAATAGAGAGCGGGGGGGCGGGATGAGCCAAACTCCGCTGAATTCTCAGAAGGGGGTTTCAGTGTCACCCGTCTGGGGCCTGCCGGCTTTGAGAATGGCGTCGGCCGCTTTGAAGATGCGGTGAACGGATCGTTCCTCAATCTTCTGGCTGCCGAGCCAGTGCTGCAGATAGCCGCGGGAGAACTCTTCTCCCGGTAAACCCAGCGACTGACAGCAGATCAGCGACACCGCCTCCGCTTCCACTTCGCGGACATCGCGGGGGGTGCGCTCACCCCCGTCACTCATGCCCATCATTTCCTCAGTATGGCCGAGGAGGATGTGGGCGATTTCGTGGAAGGTGGTGCGATGTGGCAGATACGCCAGGGGCGAGACGGCGAATTCCCGGCTCCGGGCGTAACCCTGCACATTCCCATCGGTATGGCGAAATGGGATGCGGTCAATCATGAGGACATGACAGGCCTGCTGCTCTTCCCATTCGGGAATAGCTAGCGGCACGTAGTCCGCGCCATCGGTTTGACTCAGTACAAACCAGTAGGGCCGGTAGATGAACCGCCGGCGGATGACAGGCGAATGTGCCTCGATCGGTTCTTCATCGTCTGATGCGGGCTCTGGCCCATCAGGTTTTTGAACCTTCGTGACCGGCATGCAGAGCGTGATCGCCTTCTCCCCTTTCCGAACGTGGCGATGGAGTTTCAGCCACCCACGAAAGGTATCGATGGGCCCTGGCTCAATGCCGCGGGCCAGACATTCAAACATCGCCAACAGTTCGTTGCTGATGGAGTAATTCCAGAACGCGCTATACGCGGTGGAAATCACTCCCGGCTTATTGACCGCGTCGATGAGGATCTGCGACCAATCGATGGCCGGCTTGCTCGGTGGTTTCGAGGGATCGTGCTTGGGATGCGCGCACGACGGGCGCGATGCCGTTTCGGGCATGACAGGCTCCTTGCTCCGGGAGAACCGGAGCGATTGGGGTAACAAGGAACAGAATTACAAGTGGAACTTTCCCTGCTTTAGCGTGCCATGACGCGGGCCTGAGCGCAAGAGTTGACAGGCAGGCTCAAGGCGTGATTGGCTGAGGGAGGAAGTGAAATCAAAATAGATGCCGGCAGTGGCCGCGACGAAGCCCGTCTCTATCGGAGAGATCGGCTGCCCGTGTCCATTCACCGGAGAACAACATGCCCCGCAGAAAGCTTGCCCGGCGGTTTGAACCTCGCTATGGCGTCAGTCAGAGCATGGTCGAGACGGAAGTGAAGTGGGTACAGAGAGAACTTGAAGACCACCTGCTCTTGTCCATCACGGATTTGCGCAAGCGATTGTCCGAGATAGGCAATAAAGTGTCGCTCGCTGAGCAATCGCTCCGATCATCGCTCAATCGTCTCCCCGACCGAGAGCGGCTGGCGCTCAAGTGCATGCTGGCGAGAGATATTTTTCATATCGCCGCCCTCTATGAAACTTCTCTTCGATCCACCCGGGCCGTCGAAGAGGCCACAGGCACGTCCGTGCCAACGGCCGAGGAGAAAGACGCCAACGATGAGCCACAGCCCGTGCTGGTGTTCAGCGAGTCGCTCTTTACCTGATCGGGGCATGAGCCAGAAGAAAACCCGCCATCGTTATCGCGACGGCGGGTGTTTTCTTGCCGGCATATGACCGGTATTCGATTTACAACTCCAGCCTCGCGTCCTCCATGGCGATCTTTAACTCATCCAGAAGCAGTTGCCGGCGATCCTCGCTGATTCCCTTCATGGCGCGGATGTCATTCTCCTGATCTATTTCCCACCGGCACAGTGCCGCTACCTTGGCCTGGTGCGAGGTTACTTTGCCGAGCAGACCGCTGATCGCCGATTGGGTTTCGGGCGAGCAGGCTTGTTCCGGTGGCGGGTTCACCGGAACTTTTCCCGCAGCATGGCGTCCGTCGCGGCCGGCATCAAAGTAAATGAGCTTGCCACAGTGAACGCAGGCAAATGCCTTGGGCCGGTTGCGACACCAGCGGCACTTGTGCAGGAAAGAAAAGGCGAAGGCGGTCAAGGGCACTGCATTGATGGCGTCACAGTAGCCGCAGGCCCACGGAATCTCGCTCGATAGATGCTTGCCGCAATCTGGGCAGTGGAACCGGACGGGACAGGCTTCGATGCGATTAAAGAGCGATAGCCCAATGGCGAGCGATGGAAAATCAACTGCGATCACCCAAAGAATTCCCCTGGATGTCCATGGATCAGCGAGTAACCTTTCCAGGCCAAGAGCCTGCATCACCAGCGCAAACATCGTAGGAAGACTCAGCGCTACAGCGAGAAGCGTCCCCCAGGCGAACCAGCGCCTTCGACCAGCCTGCCTGGGAAGGTGGAGCAGGACATCGTGCGGATTGGAATGTGGCAGGGCATTCACGAGCGGCGGCACCTGGGGTTCATTTCCCGTTCTGATTTCTGATTGATCGCTGTTCATCGTTGCTCCTTAATTTCACGAGTGATTTTGATCTCTTCGCGAACAATTCGACGGCGCTTCTTATAGGATTTGGAGGCGGCAGCGGGGGTGTTCGATTTCGTCGGCTTGGCCTGGTTCATATCGAGTTTTGCCAGTCTCATGAGTGCGTCAAAATCGTGCTTTTCCAAAAGCGGGCGGCAATCACGCTCAATTTCCTCCTCCACCGTGAGACGCGAAATCGATGCGGTAACACGATGGATGGTGGTGGACGGCGCATGGCGGGGGGCGATGAAGGATGGCCGGGCAAGGGCTAAGCGCGGTGCTCGGTCCAGATATCCATCGGGGGCGCGGCAGCCATTCACCGCCGATACGACATCTTTTTCTTCCTTCAGCAGTTCCGGATGAGCTTCCCTGACCCACGTCCAGTCGCAGGGGGGCGTGAAGTTGGCATTATGTCCGATCCGGGATGGGGCATATTGCGGAGTGATGAGGACCAGGCGGATATCGGCCGCGCCATGGAAGGGCTTGGACCGTACCTCCTCATAGAAACTGTCCATCGCGGGATAAAAGAGGAGCTGGTCCCCTACCCGTTCGTACAGCATCAGCATGGGCTCATGTTTGCCTTGAGACAAATTGAACGTCCATCCCCAAGCGCAAAAACGGGTTTGGAGGGTTGGCTCAAAGACGTTGTGATTGAAATCCGCAAGCACTGCGGATCTTCCCCGGGGACTTCCTGCGGGATCGAAAAATGATGCCAGGCCCGTCTTGATGGCCACTACCCCGCCGAGCCGATATTCATGCTCGTACCCATTGGGGGTAAAGGACGTGAATCTGCCTTCAACGTGCCGCACCACCCGCCCGTCCCTGCTTGTGATCTGCGCCATAACAATCTCCTCATTTTGAAAAACAGGCGCACCGGCGCCTGAAGCAGGCGTTATCGCATGGCGCGGTAACTCGCCCACGATTTGACGCAAAAATCTCACAGGCTGAATTTTCGAGGAGGATCTATCGCTCTAACCAGCGGCGGATTTTGTCTTCAACCACATGGCGGGGGGTGGCATAACGCTCGCGGCTGTTGCGGAGGAGTTTCTCGCGCCGGTTGAAGACGGTGTGATCATCAGGCAATGTCCGACCGAAGAACGGCTCATTCTGACGGCCATTCTCCAGCATTTTCACCAGGACTTCGTGATTGCCCAGCGCCGTGAATGCATCGGGATGGTACACGCTGCTGAAATTGCGCGAGAGAATTTGAGCGTCTTTCTCGCCCACGCGGAAAGACAAGATCGTCCCGACATTACCCAGGATCGCATCGAGTACATCAGGCCGCACCGCCGAGAACTGCTGGCAGGCCAGAACCATCGATACCTTATATTTACGGTTTTCCGCCATCATCGAGGCGAAAGCATCGCCGGTGAATGTGGCGAATTCATCCACGTAGATCGTTGCATCCCGACGCTGCGTCGGCGGAACATCGGCACGGCTCATCGCGGCCAGTCCAAACGCGGAAACTAAAAGAGACCCGAGCAGATTGCTGTTCTCGTGGCCTAGCCGGCCACGGGAGAGGTTGGCGATAAAAATGTGGCGGTTGTCGAGAACCTTACGAACATCAAACGCACTTCGTACCTGGCCAAGCACGCCCCTCATGGGCGGCGCGAGAATTAAAGCGCCAATCTTGTTCAATACGGGTGAAATAGCCTCCGACCGAAATCGCGCGTCCCAGAGTGCCCACTCGTTTCGCCAAAACTGCAAAACGGCGGGGTCTTCCACCTGACGAAGCACCCAACGGAGG
Organism: uncultured Phycisphaerales bacterium; assembly: GCA_963704405.1. Taxonomy (GTDB): domain Bacteria; phylum Planctomycetota; class Phycisphaerae; order Tepidisphaerales; family Tepidisphaeraceae; genus MFD01213-c1. The sequence goes on along the minus strand of OY969903.1, from coordinate 3,744,437 downwards.
TAGGAGTCATCCACGAGCATCCGGCCCACGGAAAGCAGCGAGACGTTTTGGCACTTGGCGAGCGCGGCAAGCGAATTGGCCAAGATGTGCTGCAGGCGGGGTCCCCAGGACTCGCCCCATATACTTTTGAACGCGTTCACAATGCCGTCCACAACCAGATGCCTGCGCTCTGGCGGCACCGTTGCCAGAAGGTTGAATCCGATTGGATAATCGAGCGATGCGGGATCAAAATAAATAACGTCATCACTCCGCCAGGGAGGGATTAAATCCAAAAGCTCCTCGCTCAGATCGCCGTGCGGATCGAGTATCACCACACCTTGCCCGCCGAGCATATCCGCCACGATCGCCCTCTTTAGGAGGCTGGATTTGCCGGCTCCGGTTTTACCGATGATGATCGCGTGGTGACTTCGGTCGGCACGGGAAATAAACCCGAACGGGATTTCGCCGCCGTAGACTTTCCTCATCCCAAGTTGTACGAAGTGATTCTCCATGGCTTTGGACAACATTAATACAAACATTAATCGTCTGCCGCCCAGGCAAGTCCTCACCCCACATCTTCTGGCAATCCAGAGGAGCACCCTTGGCATCTTCACGTCGTCAACAAAAGATACGCGGGTGATTCAGCGACATACCGTGTTGCGGAGCAGCTAAGGGATGAGGACTTGGCCGGAAACCAAAACGGACGGGCCAATGCAAAAGTATAAAATGAAACGGCAAGATGCGCACGCGCATGCACGGGCATAGAATGGTGTATACTGTTGTTATTACAAGCAGCTAATTATTTCAACGTGAATCAGAATAAACAAACAAAGAAAAGCAAGGTCAAAGTGATGACAGTCGATGAGTTGGCCGGCATCATCGCCACATCATTCGCAGACGTGAATCAGCGATTTAACCAAATGGACGTGAGATTTGATGGCATCGATAAACGCTTTGACGCCCATGACCAGCGATTCACAGGAGTTGAAAAGAAGCTGGACGAAATCGAGTTCTTCATGACCGGCCAGGGCCGGCGGATCGAAATTCTTGAAGACCGCGTCCGTCAGCTGGCAACAAAGCTGGGACTCGATTTTAGGCGGTAGTCTCCCCTGCCAAAGCTCGACTCCGCCGCCGGCGGATTCGAGCGAACCATCGATCGCATCACCCGCGAGTGGAGAAAATTAGGAATTGTGCTGGTGACGCAAACCGCCCCATTTTTATGCAAGTTTTTTAAGGTAGACCTCATTGATTTCATCGCAGGGGACAATCATACCGCCGCCTGCTTTTGCGACGACGGTCGCCATCTGTTCTGATTCTAGGAAATTTCCGCGAGCCGCCTCCAGCCAGGACAGTGCTGAGCAAATCGACTCAAGAGCTCCTCCATACCAGCGTATTCCCAAGCCGGCCATCGTTTGCCCGCACAATTCCGGATCGGTCGGGACCGCCGCGATCCGGCGGTGTTCGTTGCGGTGAAGCGACATTGGTTGTCGGCGAGCGACCTCTGAGAATGTGAGAGGAGTTGCGGCCACAAAGCTCGCCCCCCATTGGCTGTAAACATTCTGATGCAGCGACAGAAGAACTAGGTTTGCCACGTCCTGCGGCTCCAGACGAAGCTCATTCGTCAACGCGCGCCGTGCGGCGTCAGGGAGGATCCGGGAAAACGTGCCGGTCGCGGTATTTGCATCTCGTCTCACTCCCTCATTTGCACTTGCCGACCACATGTCAGGATTCATTTTCACTGATCTGGATCGAAAGCACACGACAAGCTGCTCGTCCGATGTCTTGAGAATGATACGCGTCCCAATGGAACAGCTTGCCGGCGACGGCACCTGAGGATTCTCCACTTGCTGCGCGAACTTAAGCAAGGGGGCAAAGTGATCGTCCCGGGCAGCCAAAGCTTCGGCAAATGCCATTGCAGTGTAAAAGGTATAGTGAGACTGGGCCAGCCAGATTCGCAACTGCTCAAAGTCCTGCCCGTCATAGTCCTCGACACGTTCGACTCGGATCGGCGCATAGAGAGAGCCGTCTACTGCTTGTTGACCTAATGGCGCGGCGTTTTGCACCACGCGTACGGCGTCTTGGACCAACGGAGCAAGATCAACAGGCACTGCATAATGGTCGGGAAGCAGAACACACTCAATTGCGTCCTCCATGACACCGTTAGGAAAGTTTTGCGCCACGAGCGTGCGGGTGGCCCGGGATCCAAACATAAACGGTCTAAAAGAGATGTCCTCGACGAGGTCACGCGACAGTGCATTTGCATTTAGGGGACACCGGCCCAGCATGCCATCAAGAAGCACTTGCCATTGGGCAGTCTGCCATAGCTCGATTGCCGATGCCCGTCGCGGGTCCGCGAACGCGATCGCAACGTTACCTGGTGGCAGCTCGCGAGGGTCAATTTCAATTTCACGATTCTGGTCGCCGCATGCCTTGATTCCTCGAAGTGCACGATAATGCCTTTGTTCCTGGTAGTCGGCCAGAGTGGTTTCTCGACGGAGCTGGTTTTTTACCAAGTTCCAGCATTGATCAAAGAACGGGATCGCAGAGGGTCCAAAGGAGCTTGATGAATACCGAACGGGACTCAATCGCAGTTCGATGTGCTGGTCGATCAGATACTTCAGCAAGACAATGAGCAGCGTCTCCCAGGCAGGTCCCAGCTTAACGTCCCCTTGGACCTTTCCAGGAATGGCGACGTTAAAGCAATCGACCGAGACCTTGCCGTTGATGGATGAAACCAGAAAGCGAACGCTGGGTTTGGAATCATTTCTCATTGCTTCTCCCGATAAGCGCGGCACATTCTCAAAATAAAATGGATATCGCGCTCTCGGCTAAGAAGCAATCAGATTTTCAGTTTAGCCGGCGCTATCCAACGGTACACAGATTCGTTTAAGCGGTCCGCAGAATAGCGGGTGAAAAACGCTGTCCCACCCTATGCCGTGTGATGCTGCCTGATACATCAAAGCACCACGGGTCGTACTCCCGTGGTGCGGTTGGCGTGCGGTGAAATAGCACCACACGATCCGTAGCAAGTTTATCACAAATATTTGCTGCGCTCGATGAGATCTGGTGCTACGCAATGCCTCCGCGCTGTTGTCAAAGAGTTTAGGAGGCCCCGTGAAAAAAAAGTTCACTGCTGCCGGGCTGGTGCCAATGAGCGCGCCGGCAGGTCCGTTCATTCACTCTTGCTGTCAGTATCTCAACCTGTATGGACATGAGCTTGCCGCTCTGCTGGGGATCGACTACACGCCAAATCGCCCTGCCCTGCATCGAATGCTCTCCCATCTTCAAGGCTGGCGGCGATCATGGGTTAGTTCCGCCGCGCGACAATTCGCCACTCACTACGCTTGCGAGAGCTCAGCTCTGGAAAAATTTCTGATCGGTGCCGGACCTGCCCCGAATCCGGCGTGCGCAGCCGCGGCCGCATATGAGTTTCATGCTGCCGCGCAATTGGTATCGCTGTTTGTCTCGCCCGCAGGGCTCCTCAACTGCGGTTCGATTGTCTCGGTTTCCACCGGTATCCCGGCGATGCTATTGCCAGAAGCACCGAGGCGGAAATATTTTGATGCGTTGCGCCTCGTAACATTGCAACGCGATCAGGGTCGTCTTGATGGTGTGGCAGAGTTGGCCGAAGGACAGCATGAATCGCTCATGACGACTTTTCCTTCCAACCATCACTTTATGATTGACCGAGTCTCGCTGTCCGCGATGCTGCGGCGCAGGCCGCCTTTCCATAATTTCGACGATGGGGATCTAATTGACGTACTCGGCTTTCTCGTTCACGACATCTGCCGTGGTGGACGTGGGAAAATATCGTTTTCGAGCTTTGCGCGCGTGCCACTTACGGCGCTTCGGCAAATGACGATTCACTTTGCCCAGATTCAGCGATTGGGCGCTGAGCGAATCTTGGTCCAGAGCAGCAGTGGTTTCTTTTTTGGTGTCGGCAACCTGTCCAGATCAGGCCAAGGCTCTTTGACCGAAGGTCATGACCGTCTCTTAACGCAACTCCACGTCCTCCATCTCGCTCAGGGGTTTCCCTTGCAGACTTTCCGTATACTCCGCCGACTCCTTGAACGGGTTAAAAAGTGAAGACGCCCTCGGTCACGGACCGGCTTATGCCACGATCCGAAGCGGTTGCCGGTGAGAATCCTTTGTTAAGCGGCCCATGCCCAGTTGTGATGGTTACCCTGAATCCTACGAACCTGAAGGAGATCGCTCGGGCGATTAAAGGCCTTGCGCTTGGTTTCAGATGGATGCGGCCAATCAACAGCCTCTCTCGATTTTCCGCGCGGACCGCGCGGTTCTGCGACCGGCCACGCCATCGTGGGTGACGGTCGAACTTCTTGAAAAGACTCGTGCTTTGTGGGGAAAACGAGCCGGATTTCCGATCAGTTCTGAAGAGGCGCTTGGTATAATTCTCCGCGTCAGCACGCTCCTTGACGCGCTCTCCCGGAGATAAGTTATGAGCAAGCAATTCGTCGCCTGGGCACGCGTCTCATGCCGGATTCGTGAGGTTCGGCTCTACGATCAATCTGCTGCGATCGTTCGCATCCATAGATGCAACGGGTCCATTGTATTATTAGCGACCCGTAGTCCGGAACAAGCGTTGATTATTCAGTATCTGCACCGGGAAGTGGTTGCCCTGCAGGCCCACCCATGCCACGCGGCGGGCGAAGATGGCATCATTGGATTTTTGAATGGCTATCTCTCATCTTCATCGTGGCGGCGCATGCTGGGTCGCTGATTATGATGTAATCCGGGGATAATTCAGCAAGGATTCTTTGCCCAATCAATTCTGTCCGTCATGCCCCCGGTTCTCGCCGGGTTTTTTTATTGACTGTTTTTTGGCATTTCGGTTTGTTTCAAATGAGAAAGTTGATCGCCGCGTCGGTGTGATCCATTCCAGCCGGTAGTTTCGTCAGTATGAAAAGCGATCAAGGCAAGCGCGATGAACTTCCAATTGGTTTACAGCTAGCTTTCCTTCCCGGGCCGGTTCCCACTCCCTGTCCCGAAGTCATGACCGAAGAGGAGGTGGTCAAGTATTTGAGGCTGGACCTGATCAACATTGCCGAGCCCACCGCGACGCTGGAATACTACAGAAAACGGGGTCTGCTTCGCGGAACACAGATTGGAAAATGCGTGCGCTATCGCCGCATTGAACTGGAGCGGTTCCTCACATTGATCACCGAACGCAATCCCCGATAGCTGCCGCCAACCATCCAGTGAGGTCGGCCCTTACGTTAAATCACTGTATTTACAATTTTTGTACTATAATTAGACAAGGCCGTTCCTTTCTTCTTCTCTCCCGCAAATCACAAAAAAGGAGGTGACTTATGCCACGCGCAATCGTGATCAATCTCAGTTCAAACGGCGACTACTGGCAGGCCGACTGGAAAGACGCAGCCGGACGTCGCTGCAAGAAATCAATTGGTTCCAAATCGGTTGTGTCACGACGTCAGGCGAAAAAACTCTGTCAGAGGATGCAGGAGATGCTTCATCACCAGCCTGCTCTGGGCAACACGGGCGAGGTTCCACTGCTTGGGGCTTATCTTCGCGGCTACATCGATAGCCGCCAGGAATTGCGCCCGGCCACACTCGCTCTGCTTGATCTGAGCGCCCGCTACCTGATCAAATGCTTCGGCGAGAAAAAGCCGATTGACCAGATCACCCGCCAGAATGCCAGGGACTGGCGCACTTCACTGGCACGCGGTGAATTGAGCCTTAACAACGAGATTCGCCCCATGGCCGAAGTCTCAGTATGTCATCGTTGTGCGGACGCCAAAAGCATGTTCAAGCGCGCTGTTGATGATGGAGCGCTCCTGTCCAATCCGTTCGTGAATCTCAAAACCCGCCCGCCTCGGCCAGACAGGAACTGGCACTACGTTTCTCGCCAGCAATGTTGTCAGCTTTTGGACGCCTGTCCCAATACCGGCTGGAAATTACTGATTGCCTTGTGCCGTCTGGCGGGGCTCAGAAGAGGTGAAGCATCGAATTTGCCCTGGTCGGCAGTTGATTGGCACCAACGCAGGCTCACGGTTTTCGCTCAGAAGACGGCAAGATTCGGGGGCAACAAGAGAATTGTTCCCATCGATCCGCAATTGTTCGATCTCCTACACGAAGCCAAAGGGAAAGCCAATCCCAAGGCCGAGCGCATCTGTGACGACGTAAGCGAGCATTGCTTGTGGCGAAACTTCACGGTGATTCGCAAGCGTGCTGGGCTGCACTCATGGAAGGATGCGTTTCAAGTCATGCGCCGCAACTGTGAAACCGATTGGGCGCAGCAATACCCGCAATATGCGGTAAGCGAGTGGCTCGGTCACAGCATCATGGTTTCTGCGATGCATTACCTCGCCATTCCGGAAGAACTCTATCTAAAAGTTAGCGAAGGGATACGAGTCGGTAGTTCCGATCAGTCCGAGTTTGCCCCAAAAAATGCCCCAAAATCGGAGAGCAGCGACCAATGAAAAACGCCGGGCCTTATAAGCCCGGCATTTTTAATGGGTTATAAAATCGGGGTGACAAGATTTGAACTTGCGACCTCTTGGTCCCGAACCAAGCGCTCTAGCCAAGCTGAGCTACACCCCGGACATCGTCATAATTGCGGCCTTCGCCTGATTTTGGCGATGGCTGGCAAGTGTATCCGGCTTGGATCGGGTTGCAAGTCTGCCTGACCGTCGATCTGTTGGATATTCCGCTCAATGCTGGATGGGCTGGGCGGCCTGATCGAAGCGAATGGTTTGCAGCCAATGGTCGGCGTGGGGGAATTCGGTTTTGGCGGAGCGCAAGTGCATCTCGGCGGTGGTCTGGTTGTCGCACAGGTCGCCGCGAAGCGTGACCAGCGCGCCTTCGAATGTTGCGGGGTGGCGGGTGGTGAGCAGGGTGTCCAACGCGCCCGCGGAAATGTTGGCGGTGTGGAGGCGGGAGCAGATGCGATAATAGGTTTTGGATTTCATGGGCTTCGCTGCAAGCGTTTTGGTACGCCGGGGCGCGAGAGCGGGTTCGGGTTTTTAATATTTCTGTATCGTCATCTTTCTGCGAAAGATTCAGTGGTTTCAAATTAAAGGGTGCTCACCTGAAGGATATTGGTGTAGGCCGAGCTCCCGCCGGCGTTGATGGCTTTGACGCGGTAGGAGTACTGCGTTGCGCCGGTGAGGCCGGTGGTGTCTACAAAACTATTGACACCGAAGCCGAGGGTTGCCACGGCGACGAAGTTGGCGTCGCTGGGTCCCTGGCGCTCGACAACGAAGTTGCTTTCGTTGTTGCTGTTGTCGGCCCAGTTCAGCGTGACCTGCGATGACGATTGGGCGGTTCCCGTGAGGGTCGTCGGGGCCGCGGGCGTGAGCGGCAGCACCTCGATCGCCGAGACGATCGCTTCATCCGTGACGTTCTGGAACTGAAGGTTCAGGGTTCCATCGGTGACGGGGATGGTGAACGACTTGATCAGCGCGTTCTGGAAACCCGCCTGGGCGAATATGTCGAAGTTGGACAGGATCTTGGTTCCTTCGGCGAAGACGTTGAACACGCGCTGGTTGGGGCCGGTGAGGCGGGTTTCGGCGAAGTAGAGGTTGAGGTCGTACGTTCCATTCGTCACAGGAATGGCATAGGTGAAATTGGTCCAGCGGCGGGAGTAATAAAGCGATGGGTCAGTGGTATTGCCGACGGCGAAGGTGCTGGTGCCGGTGTAACCGCCGGAGAAATATTTATCGGCGATCCAGGTGTTGCCGTGGGTGTCGACGTAGTTGGTGGTTCCGCCGGTTTCGATGCGGACAGTGGAGAGCGCGGTCGGTTGCAGGGTGATGGCCGAGGCGGTCGGCGAAGGACTGGAATCGACCGTGCCGTTGTTGGCTTTAACGCGGTAGTAGTATCGAGTGGTCGCAGTCAGGCCTGTGTTGGCGAGGGTCAGGGCTGTAGTTGTAGCGCCGACCTGGGTCCAGCCGGTCTGGCCGTCGGGGCTGCGTTCGATCTTGTAGTTGGTTGCGCCGGTGACGGCGGACCAGTTCAGGGTGATCTGGGTGGAGGAGTTCACCGTCGCAGTCAGCGACGCGGGAGCGGAGAACGCCGGGGCCGGGGTAGTGGCATTCACCGAAGCGCTGGCGGTTCCGGTGCCGGCCGAGTTGGTGGAGCTGATGCGATAGAAGTATTGAGTGGAAGCCAAGACGCTGCCGTCGAGATACGATTCGGTTGCGTTGCCGCTGGGGGTAACGTTGTTAAGCGTCGTCCAGCCGCTGGCGCCATTCGGGCTGCGTTCCAGGAGATAGGTGGTGACACCGGCGACGGCGTTCCACGTTACGGTGATGAGCGTCGGCGAGGTCGGGTTGGCGGCAAGGCCGCTGGGCGTTGCGGGCATGGCGGGGGTGGTGGTGTTTACCACCGCCGCGGGTGTGGAAGTGCCGGCGCCCGTGGTCACGCTGATGCGATAGAAGTATTGCGTGGAGGGGGAAACGGGGGTGTCGATGAACGACTCTGTGGCATTGCCGCTGGGCACGATCGGGCTGAAGGGGGACCAGCCCGTGTTGCCGTCGGGGCTGCGTTCCAGAAGATAACTGGTGGAACCGGCGACGGCGTTCCAGGTGATAGTGATTTTATTCCAGGTTGTGGCGCTGGCGGCAAGGCCGGTCGGGGCCGCGGGGCCGGCGGCAGGCGTGGTGGCGCTGGCATTGGTGCTCGGGCCGGAACTGCCGGCGGAGGTTGTGACGCTGACTCGATAGAAATATTGCGTGGACGGCTGAACCGTGGCATCGGGATACGATTCGGTCGCAGTGCCGTTGGGGGCAATGTTGGAACTGACCGTTGCCCAGCCTGTGGAACCATCCGGGCTGCGCTCAAGCAGATAGGTGATGGTGCCCGGAACCGCATTCCAGGTGATGTTGATCTGGCCGGAAGAGACCGCGCTGGCATTGATGCCTGTTGGCGCGGTCCGGCAGCGCCGGGGTGGTGGTGTTGGCGGTGGCGCTGGGGACAGAGTCGCCTGAACTGTTGCTGGCAAACACGCGATAGAAATAAGGCGTGTTCGGATTCAGTGGGGAATCGGCATAGCTGTAGCTGGGCGCGTTGGTGCTGTTCACGAGCTGGCCGACCTGCGCCCACGCCGTCGAACCGTCGGGGCTGCGCTCCACGCGATAGGTGGTTGCGCCGGAAACGGCAGACCAGCTTACGGTGATCTGCGTCGCCGTGTTCGCCTGTGCGTTGACGACGGCTGGTGATGCGGGGACGGCGGAGGTGGTTGTGCCGCTGAAGACAACGCTGTACGGCGAATCCTGACCGCCAACGGTCGCACGAACGCGGTAATAGTAAGTTGTGACAGGATTCAGCGGGCCGGTATCGGTATAGCTGTTGATGCTTGGAGTGGCGATCTGCTGCCAGCCGGTGGCACCATCGAGGCTGCGCTCGACCTTGTAGCCGGTGGCGCTGGGGGTCGCGTCCCAGCTCAGGGCGAGCGAGGAGCCGGTGGGTTGGCTGGTTGCCGGATTTGTTGGAGCGCCAGGCTGGTTCTGCGAAGTCGTGGCGGAGGCGACCAGGCTGTACGAAGTGGTGCCCGCTGGGACGACGGCGCGGACGCGATAGAAATATTGCGTGCCGGCCAGAAGCCCAGCGTCGGGATAGCTGTTGGTCTGCGGGGCGGCAATCTGGATCCAGCCGGTCAGCCCGTCGTTGCTGCGTTCGATGAAGTAGGTGCTGGCTCCGTTGACTGCGTTCCAGGTGACGTTGATGGCGCTGGCACCATTGGGCGAGGCGGCGATGCCGCCTGGGGCAGCGACGATGGTCGTGCCGCTGGTCACGTTGCTGTAGACCGAGTCAAGCCCACCGTTGGTGGCTCGGACACGGTAGAAATATTTGGTATTGGGTGTGAGGCCGGTGTCGGGATAGCTCGTGGTATTGGCCGGCAGGTTGGGCGCGATGAGCGTCCAGTTCACGTTGTCTTTGCTGCGCTCGATCTTATAGCCCGATTCATTGGTTGCGTTGTCGGTCCAGGAAAGGTTGATCGAGTTGGAATCGCCGGCCGTCGCCGTCAGTCCGGTGGGGGCGGCGGGCTGGTTCGGCTGATTAGGCGTAAGCTGGATCGCCGACACGATCGCATTGTCGACAATGTTGGAGAAGACCAGGCTGAGCTGCCCGGTGGTGATGTTGATGGTGAAGGTCTGGATGTTCGCGGTCTTGGCCCCGGCGACAGCGAAGATGTCAAAGTTGCTGAGAATCTGTGTGCCCTGCGCCGAAACATTGAAGACGCGCTTGCCGGCCGCGGTCATGGTCGGATCAGCGAAGTAAAGCTTGAGCGTGTAAACACCATTGTCCGCGGGCTTGGTGTAGGTCATGTTGCCGTAGCGGCGGGTGTAATAAAGCGGATCGTCAATCGTGTTGGCGACGGCGTATGAGCCGGTGGAAACGGTGCCGCCGGACCAGCCTGCGCCGGTGTCGGCAGACCACTGCACGCTGTGGCTGTCGGTGAAGGTGGCGCTGCTGGCCACATCGAGCAGGACAACGGTTCCCTGCGTGCTGGTGTTCACGACCGGGGAATAGTCAGAGAAGCCGGAAGCGCCCTGGGCGCGGACGCGATAATAATATTTCGTGGCCGGCAGAAGATTGGAATCCTGATATGCCAGGGTGCCTGCGCCAACGGCGCTGACTTCTGACCAGCCGGTGGTCCCATTGGCGCTGCGCCGATGCGGAACCCGGTTTCACCGGCGACATCCGGCCAGCTTACATTAATGCCAACAAAAGATGCGGCGGCCAGGACCACCGGAGAAGGCGCGACCGGCACAGTGGTGGCGGCGGCGACGTTGCCGGGCAAAGAAGGGCCGACGCTGTTGGTGGCGATGATCTGATAGTAATACGTGGTGTTGGCCGTGAGCGTCGGATCGTTGTCGAGGTAAGTCGTGGAGTTGACGCCGGTCGTGGTATTGATTTGCGTCCAACCAGAGAAACCGTCGAGGCTGCGCTGGACGATGTAGCCGTCGGCGTTGGCGCTGGCGCCCCATGACAGGCTGATGGTTGTCGTCGCGTTGACGGCCGTGACAACCAGCGTGCCGGGAGTGACCGCCGCAACCTGCGGAGTTGTGGCGCTGGAGACCGGGCTGGCGGGCGAGTTGCCGCCGGCGTTGGTCGCGAAAACCTGATAGAAATACGTGGTGTGCGGCGTCAGATTCGGATCGAGGTATGCAAAGGTATTGTTGTCAGGCGTGGTGAAGACCGGCGTCCAGTTGGTCAGACCATCCAGGCTGCGCTGAACGGTGTAAGTTGTCGCCGTGGCGGAAGCGGCCCAGGTGACCTGGATGTCATTGGCGTCCTGCGCAGAAGCGCCGGAGCTTGCGGGGGCGGGGGGGGCGGCGACGGTTGTTGTGGCGCTGGTGATGTTGCTGACCGGTGATGGACCGGCAGAGTTGGTCGCGATGACCTGGTAGTAGTAGGTCGTGGACGCCGACAGGCCGGTGTCAGGGAATGATGTGGCGTTCACACCGATCGTGCTTCCGGCCGTCTGCCAGTTAGTGAGGCCGTCGAGGCTGCGCTGAATCGTGTAACCCGTGGCGGTTGGCGCGGCGGTCCAGGTGACTGTGATCTGCGCCGCGTTGTTGGCCGTCGCCAAAGCGTTGGTCGGCGCGACCGGAGCGACCTGCTGGGTAGTTGCGCTGGCGGTGGCGCTGGCCGGTGACGGTCCGGCGCCGTTGGTCGCGAGCACCTGATAGTAGTAGGTCGTGTTTGGCGTGAGGCCGGTGTCGGGGTAAGTCGTGGACGACTGGCCGACTGTCGTGTTGATCGCGGTCCAGCCGGTGACACCATCGAGGCTTCGTTGAATGGTATATCCCGTCGCATTCGCAACCGCGCCCCAGGTGATGGTGATCTGCGTGCTGGAGCCGGCGTTGGCGACCACATTCGTCGGCGCAACCGGTGCCGCCTGCAATGTGGTGGCGCTGGCAACGCTGCTTGCCGGCGAATCGCCGACGGCGTTGCTCGCGATGACTTCGTAATAGAACGTGGTGTTGGGAGCCAGATTCGTGTCGGCGTAGGTGTTGGTGGACCCGCTGACCGAGGTGATTTGCGTCCAGCCGGTGACGCCGTCGAGACTGCGGAGAACTTTGTAAGACGTTGCGTTGGTGGAGAAGGACCAGTTGACGTTGATCGCAGTGGAACCGTTGGCGACAGCGGCGACGGTCGTCGGCGCCTGCGGGGCGGACGCGGCGCTTCCTCGCGTGACCGAGACAGTGGTCGGGAAAGATTCCGCTGGGATCGCGCTGTTGACGGCGGTGACGCGATAGTAATAGAGCGTGCCCACCGTCGCCGACGTATCCAGGTAACTGGTTGCAGTAATCGGGCTGGAGGTCAGCAGCGAGAACCCGGTAGTGGGGGCGGTGCTGCGATAGATGTTGTAGCCGGTGACCGTTTCGAAGTTGGCAGACCAGGTGAGGGAGTTGCCGACCACTGGATTGCCCACCGCCGCAACGTTCTGCGGCGCGGCCAGGCTGTTCATCGGACGGATGTTGGTGATGAGGTAAGCGTTATCGTTGTAGTCATAGTTGATGCCCGAATAGTCCATCGCCACAATCCACGTATTGGGAATGTACAGGCCGTTCTTATCGCGGGCAGGCCAGAAGCGCATGTGGTGACCGGTGTCGGTCGTGCTGCCGGCGGGGATTTTGTTCTTGGTGTCGTCGCTGTATTCGGTGTTGTCGACAACAAAACCGAAGCTGCTGGTGGTTGTCGTATTGAGGATTGCAGCGAAGGCAGGGGGGTTGCCGCTGGCGCTGCTGCGGGGAAAGACAGTTTGGGCATCGGTGAAATTAGAAGTAACAATATTCGTGTTGGTGCTCGAACCCTTTATGAAATATCCAAAGGTCGCCGTGTTGCCTTCAGTGTGGTACGCCTGAATCTGGCGGACAGTCACCTGGGCGCCGGTGTCGGCTTTATTCCAGTATGGAGAGAGAACTTCCTCGCCAACCGTCATGGTGGCGCCGCCTTGGTTGATGTTCTGACCGGGGCCGACGATGACGGTGGAGAAACCATCGGCGGCGATGGTTTGCGCGAGGGAGAACTCAGCATATTGCCCCGCGCTGTCGGTTTCGGGACCGCTTTGCCATTGGCCTGCGAGATTCAGCGTGACAGACTGATGATTTGGATCGTTCGTCGTCATGACCAGCGTGCCGGTATTCATTCCCTTGACGTTGTTGCTGAAGTTGTTGCCGCTGATATAGCCTTCGGCGACGAACTTAATCGTCATATCGAAGAAGCTGCCGGCGGGGATTGTCAATGGAAGCGTTGGCATATTGGTAATCTGCCACGCGGGTGTGCGGACGCCGTTTACGATAGGGCCGGTGAGGGGCACGTTCAAAGCCAGCGAATTAATCAGTTCCGATGCCTCGCCAGTGTTGCGGAGCCGAACCGTTACCGTGTCATGCGAAGTTGTTGCGGGCTTAGGGGTAGTCCCCTGACCCGGCGGTGGCGGGTTGAATTGAGTGACCTGCTGACGCGCGAAAACAAGGTTATTGGTGTTCGGATTGCCGTCAGGATTCTGCAGGCCGAATTCCGGACCGGACGGTGCGGGCATGACGTTGCGGATGATGACAAAGACGTCATTGTCGTCGGCAGTCGTGAAATCTTCAGGAATGAAGATGTACGTGTTGGGGACGATATTGCGGTTGGCATCCATGTACGGATAGATGCGCATCTTCTGCTGATGGCCGGCGGTCGTGTCCCACGTGTTGAGCTGGTCTTCCTGGTAGGCGTCGCGGTCGGTGACGTTGTCGGCGTTCTTGAATGCCGTTGCAGCCGCGCCGTTGAACTCGCCGTACATCGAAAACTCGGCGGAGCCGGGATCGAAGCTGGTCGAACCGATCGCATGAGGCGTGACGCTCTGCTCGTCGGCGGCGTTGATATAGAAAAGCTGGGTCTTCTGCTGCCCGAAGCCGGGGTTGTAATAACCGATGCGGGCGCTTTCATTGTTGTTCGTGAGATTGGCTGAGAAAGCGGCGATCGGTTGCAGCGTGACCGCGCCCGGGCCGGCCTTCACGAATCGCTTGATCTGCACTTCATCATCAGGCGTGCCCGGCGGATAGGGCATGGTGTTGCTGGCGGGGTTTGGTGAACCTGTATTGTCGCCGATCTGGAAGAGATCAAAGACGCGCTGGCCCGAAGGCTCGTTGGCGCCGCCGACGCCGGTGGTGGCCAGACCACGCAGATTGACGACAAAGTTGGAGGCGGTGGCGTCGTTGCTCGCAATGGTCAGCGTCGCCGTCTGAACGCCGGGCGTAACGGTAGAGACGGGCTTGTATGCGAGTGTAATCGTCCCGGTTGCGCCCGGCGCAAGTTGAACGGAAGCGCGGGGCTGCTGCTGATGATCGAGAAACTGCTGCCGGCGGAGCCGCCGAGCGTAAAGGCGGAGGAGCCAAAGCTCAGCAGCGAAGTGCCGGTGTTGGTCAGCGTCAGCGTCTGGTTCGGGCTGCTCGTGCCACGCGGGGCCACGAACTGGAATGTGCTCTGGCTTACGCCAAGCTTTGCACCGGGCGTGATCGGCACGAGCAGTTCAAGTTTGCTCGCGGCGTATTCGCTGACATATATGTAACCCGTGCGCGGGTCGCTGGAGGGCGCGGTTCCGTTGAGATATTGAGTCAGCGAGAGCGGCGAATTCAAATTCTCAAGACCTGAAACACCTGTGAACGCCTGGCTGACGTTGCCCTGGGCATCCAGCTTGACGATTTCAAGGTCCTGAGGCGCGCTGTAGTTGGCGATGATGAGGGCTTTGTCGAGGAAGCCGTTGAACGTGTTGCCGTGATATTCGATGGTGCCGTCGGCTGAGTTGTCGTTGCCGAGGTTGAATGCCGCGCCCTGATAGTTGCGATCGGGTTGGGTGCCGACGGGATACTGGGGAACGGAAAGGGTGACATTGCCGTTGGCAAGCGTGTTGTCTGAGGGTGTGCCGGTCGGGTTGCCGCCGTTCATGACATATTCGCCGCGAGCGGCGTTGGGGTGCCCGTAGTAACCACCTTGCTGGACCTTGAAGAGAAAATCCGGTTCGGTCACCGGGTTGCTGAAACCAGCCGAGACGGTCGGGCCGGTGTAAGCGGGACTCTTGCTGGCGTTTTGATCGGTGCGGCGGGGAACAGTGGTGAGATCGGTCGGTGTCGCCGGCACATTGCCATTGGCGGCGGAGCCGTTGGTCGGGGCGTAAAGATTGCCGTTGTCATGCCAGATGATGTCGTACGCGTTGCGGACACCGGTGGCGTAAAGCGTGAGCAGCGCGCCAGCGGCGAAAGGATCATAAGCGCTCTGACCGGAAGGCAGGCCGGCGGTCTGCACATTGAGCGCGCCTTTGCCCTGGGTGATGCGTGTGGCGATTCCTTTGATGTCGACGCGCAGGATGGCCGCGCTGAGCAGGTCTTCAGGACGCAAGCCCCATGCGTTGTCGGGTGCGCCCATGGCGGTGTTGCTGCCTTGCTCGACGTAGAGAAAACCGTCGGGACCGAATGAGGGGATTTCAGTCTGATGGTCTTTGATCGAACGCGGCAGGCCGACGACGTAGTCCTGATAGTTCTGGAGGGCCGGGCCGGAGAGCAGCGTGATTTTGCCGGTCCAGTCAGCGGCTCCGAATGAGGAGTATTGGCTGTTGGTCACATACATCATCAGGTTGCTTGCGGTCGATGCGGGATCGAACGCGAAACCTGTCACTTCACGATTGCCGCCGGCGTGGCTCTGGATGGTGGTGATGCTGGTTGGCGAAGACAACGTTCCGTCGGGATTAACGGTGAACCGCTGAATCAGGCCTTGCAGCGTGCTGGCATACAGCAAGCCGTCCGGGCCGAACTTGACGCAGGTGTATTGCTGGCCGGCGGTGGTCGGCAGGTCCACCTGCTGAAAGGCGACCTGCGTGGGTGTCGGGAACTGGACCGTTGTCCCGGTTGTGAATGTGCTGCTGAAGGGGATGAAGCTGGCGCCGTTGGTGTCGAGCAGCCCGGCGTTCACGGTGAACTGATACTGCGTGCTGGGATCGAGTGCCGACAGCGGATGCAAAATAATGACGCCGCCCGCGCCGTCGGTGTTGAGCGTGGCGGGAACATGAAAACCGTCGCTCACCCGCGTGAGCATGACGGTGTTGGCCGTCAGTGTATTGGCGTCAATGCCGGCGCCGGCGGTGGGGAGCACGACGGTGCCTTCAATGGAGGCATCGCGGAAGATGCCGGTCGCGCCGTTGACCGGTGTCGAACCGTTGACGCTGGGCCGCTGGCTCGCGGGGGTTCCCTGCTCGATGCTGAATTTGTCGAAGCTGACGGTGATCGGGGCGAGGTTGTTCTTCGCCATCGCGATCAAACCGGCGCGGGCGGTCGGACTGAAGAAACTTGAGGCGGTTGTGCCGGTGTAATTGAATTCCTGCGAGAGCTTGATGTAAGAGCCGCCGTTGATGCGGTAGAACCCGATGATTTTGCCGGTCGTGGGATCGCCGCTGATGCGGAGGTCCAACGATGTGATGGCCGAGAAAGCGCCGACGTTGGTGTAAGTGGAGGCCGTTGCGTAGGTGTGGGTAAATGTGCTTCCGCTCTTGGCTTCATCCATGAACTGGATGACCTGATTGTTCGGCGAAGGCTGGGCGGCGGCGACAAGCTTGATGTAATTGTCCTGATCCGGGCCAAACATGATGCCGCCCTGATCGCTCGCGTCTTTGATGTTGGTCAGCGGGCCGACAAGGGAGGCGGTGATGGTAAATGCGCCGGTGGTCGCGTCGAAGGTGGTTTCAAGGTTGTTGACCAGCGTATTGTCCCCTTCATAGGGGCCGCCGTTGGTGGCGTTTCCGGTGGTCGTCAGATTCAGGATGCCTTTGAATGTGTTGTCGGGATTGCGGGGGATGCTGATCAGCGCGGGGTTGTATTCGGGGAAACTGCTCGTCGCGACATTGGTGTTCTTATTCTGCTGGATGAATGTGAACCCTGTGCCGACGCCGGCGCTGTCAACGACACCGCCGTTGTCCTGATTGAAATCGAGGGTGACGGGAAGCGGTTCGACGGTTGAGAGATTGCCGTACATCAGGCAGCGCTGCTCGAGCCGCTCGATGACCGGTTTAATGACAATACCCAGGGCCCGCATGACGCGTGCCTTATGACCACGTTGATTCAACACCGATCATCTCCCAGAAACGAAATCCGTGCCGATCAAGCCTGGCGGCCGGGTGGCAGGGAACAAAAAAGTAGACAAATAGCCCGGCAGGTCGGTCGCCTGTAAAAAACAAATCACCGCCCAAGCGCTCAGGCCTGGCGTGCGTCGTTCATAACTAGACAAACACCCGGAACGCGGGCGATCGCGCAAAATAGACACATTGGCTGGACGCTCCGTCGTTCGAGAAGAACACCCACGGGAGCTATCGATAAGTTAGCCGCGCTAACTGGACTGTCAAGCGGAATCCGGACACCAGGACAGCAAAGCTCTTATGTGCCTTTCAAACAAAGGACTTAGTGCAGCAAAAATATACACGGTTGCCGTGCAGTTCCTGCGCACCGCCGCGCCAAATATCCTCTTACCTGCCCTGACCGCACCGTCACAGACCAACCGGGGAGGTATACCTGCATCAATCTTGAGGACGTTGCCGAGTTCCAGGATGTTCCCGATGAAACTCTTTTCACTCCCGCTATTTCATCTGCTCATGTCAAATTCGGGCGTTTTTGTCGATTGTGTGGGAAAGCCTGCCCGAGGTATGAAATCCTGGAAGTCAAAGCTGGGTGATCTCGAAGTTATTTCGGACCTTCCATACGCAGAAGGCGGCTGAAGATGTCGATTTCGATGCTCACGCGGGTTCGTTATCATCGAACGGTGCCGGGGAACATCTTCCCCGAACGCCTGGAAGGCCGGCAGTTGTTCTGCGGCGCAGGCGATGCAGGTTTGCACGTGAACGCCGGTGGTGCTCCGGTTCTCGATGCCACGTTGAACAGTTGGCAGGCCGACACCGGTTTCACCGGCGGCGCCGTTTCCACTTCGCCATACCATGTTGCCGGCACCAATGAACAGGAGCTGTATTCAAGCCGGCGATGGGGAAATTTTGATTTCACCACCGATGCTGATGACGGGCGGTATACGCTCACGCTTCTCTTCGCCGATCCAGTGACGACGCGGCCCGGGCAGCGCGTGTTCAACGTCTTTGCGCAGGGACAGCCGCTGCTGAACCATTTCGACATTGTTTCTGCGGCCGGGCCCCAAACCGCAATCACCCGAAGCTTCCCCATCAACATTAACGATGGATCGCTGCATCTTCATTTTGAAGGTGTCATTGGAAACGCCATTGTCTCAGGAATTTCGCTGGTGCCGCTGCCGATTGTGCCAAAGGCGCCGACCGATTTGACCGCGATCGCTGATTCGCAATCACACATCTCCTTGTCGTGGACTGATCGCGCCAACAATGAAAGCGGGTTTGAAGTCTATCGCAGCGGTGACGGCCTCACGAGATGGCAAAACATCGGAGCTACCGGCGTAGACGCCGAATCATTCATCGATACCACTGCGACCGGCGGGTCCACATTTTATTATCGCGTTTGTGCCGTCGGTGATCATGGCGTATCCGGCTACACCGATATTGCAAAAGTGAATTCCCCTCCGCCTCCGGCGCCGCAGATGCTGGGTGCGCCGCAAATTGCGGTGGCTACTGCGGGTTCCACGCTGCTCCGCGTCAACGTCGGTGGATCTTTATATGAGGACACCGCCAGAGATGTCTGGACCGGCGACACCGGCAGCTCCGGGGGAGTCGTTCCCACGACCAGCTACCCCGTCAGCGGCTCAGCCGACCCCTCCCTCTTTTCCTCGCGCCGATGGGGCGATTTCTCCTATAACCTCCCTGCCGATGATGGAAACTACACCCTCAGGCTTTACTTCTTCGACCCGACGATGACTGGAACCAACCAGCGGCTTTTCAACGTGACCGCCGAAGGCCGGCAAATCCTCACCAATTTCGATCTCTTCGCCGCCAGCGGCGGTTATCGCAAAGCGCTGGTCAAGTCGTTCCCCGTTTCAGTCAGTGGTGGTGAGTTGAACCTGGTCTTTAAGAGCATCAAAGATCACGCGATTGTCTCCGCCATCGAACTTGATCCGCTCGATGCCCAGCCAGCCGCGCCCGCGGCCCCCTCAAACCTGATTGCCGTCGCCGCGAATAATCGCATCGACCTCTCATGGTCAGATAATTCAAACAATGAAGCCGGTTTTGAGCTGGAGCGGCAACGCCCCGGCGATGCCGGCTTCATACGCATTGCAACGTTGCCCAGCAATGTAACCAGCTTTTCAGATCAAAATCTTCCCGCCGGCGCCATGTACAGCTACAGGGTTCGTGCGATCAACAATGCCGGCGACTCCGGCTACGGTGGCCCCGTCAACTCTTCGACAACCAGCCCGAGCACAAACAACTTCACCAAAATCACCTGGACCACGGTTGCCCCTTCGCCTGTCCCACGGACCGAGGCCGAAACGGCCGTGGTGAACGGAAAGCTGTATGTCTTTGGCGGTTACGTCGACAGCACGCTCATCCCAAATGCGCGGGCGGATGTTTACGATCCGGCGACCAATCAATGGACTCGAATCGCCGATATGCCCATCGGTGAAACCCACGCCGGCACCTGCACCGATGGCCGCTACATTTACATGGCGGGGGGCTATAGCGGTCCCGGCGGAGCCGGCAAGCAGACTTTCGCCAGGACCGACGTCTTCAGATACGACACGCTGACCAATACCTGGAGCAGTCTCACATCGCTTCCACAGGCTCGTGGCGCGGGGGGACTGGTCCTTCTGGGGCACACGCTGCATTTCTTTGGCGGTACCGATCTCGCGCGGCAGGACCGCGGCGAACACTGGACGCTCGATCTGGACAATCCAACCGCGTGGCAGAGCGGGGCCTCTCTGCCGACGCTCCGCAATCACATGGGCGCGGTTGTTCTCAATGGGAAAATTTACGCCATCGGCGGTCAACAGCATCAGGACGCCGCCGAGATCGCGGAGAGCGCGGTGCAGGTATGGGATCCGGCAAATCCGGGTGTCTGGACTACTGCCGCCTCGTTGCCGCTGGCCCGCTCGCACATTGCGGGCGCAACCTTCGTCATGGATGGCCGGATTATTGTCTTGGGAGGGGAGACGACTTACCTTCATTCCGTTGCAAATGACTCGGCGTATGATCCGGCCATCAATAAATGGACCGACCTGTCCCCGCTGCCCATCGCGCGCAGTTCCGGATGTGCAAATGTAATTAACGGAGTCCTGTACTACGCGACTGGCAACATCGGAAAGACAGTTTATAAGGGCGTTCCGTCCTAGAGCCTCTAAAATGACCTCCCGCGCGTCGATGCGCCGCGGCATCGCGTCAGGATCGAGGCGTCGAATCGAAGCAGTATTGAGTGAAATACGAGCGAGTTTCGACAACGAAGAGCCTGACGCGATGACGAAAGCATCAACGCGCGGGAGGTTATTTTAGAGGCTCTTAATCATCAAAGTTGGTTTGTGGTCAGCCGTTCAATGTTGAATGTAGTCCGTCGCAACGGAAGGTGTGGAGTTTCATGGAACGATCCGCGGGACGCGGTGTCAATGTGAAATGGGGCATCATGGTGGATGCTCTTGAGCCTCGCCGGCTGCTGGCAGGAGCTACGCTTCTCATCAATTGCGGTGGGTCTGCGTTTACCGATGGCGGTGGACAGGTCTGGGCGGCGGACAGTGGATTCACCGGCGGGACCGCAATACATGCGACCTTCGCGGTGGCCGGAACTACCGATGATGCACTTTATTATAATGAGCGGACCGGCGCCTTTACCTATTCGATCGCAGCCGCCAATGGTTCGTACTCGCTCACTCTTTACTTCGCCGAACCGGCGATGACCAAGGCGGGGCAGCGGAAGTTCAACGTCTTTGCCGAAGGAAAGACACTGCTTTCAAGCTTTGATGTCTTTGCCGCCGGTGGCGCAAAGACAGCGGTGACACGAACATTTTCCATTAGTATTGCCGACGGGAAACTTGATCTGCAGTTTCAGAACGTTGTCAGCAATTCGATTCTGTCCGCGATCCGCCTTCTGCCCGCCGCTACGGCACCGGCTATTCCGGCAAACCTTGCTGCCGTTCCGCTTACACCGGCATCCAACCGGCTGACATGGACGGAAAGTTCAACCGGCGCCAGTTCATTTTTGATCGAACGAGCAGATGCGGCGATCGGAACTTTTACGCAGGTCGGCTCCGTGGCTGGCTCTACCCTGAGTTTTGTGGATGGGAATTTGCCATCGGCCACGAGCTACCTTTACCGGGTTCGGGCCGCGAACTCGGCGGGGATGTCGGGATATTCCGCGCAAACGGCGGTGACGACGCTTTCTCCTTTGCCATCCCCCTGGACGGATGCGGATATCGGTTCGATCGGTGTCGGAGGCGGCGCGGGGGCGTCCGCGGCATCAAATGGAAGTCTCATTGTGAATGGCTCCGGGGCGGATATCTGGAACTCCGCCGACGCGTTCCACTTCGCATATCAGCAACAGAGCAGTGATATCGACATCATCGCTCGAGTTACCGGCGAGCTGCCTACCGATCCCTGGGCAAAGGCCGGTGTGATGATCCGTCAAAGCCTTGCCGCCAATTCAGCATGGGCGTCCATGATTATTACTCCTGGCAAGGGCGCGTTGTTTCAAAGGCGGTTGACTACGGGCACGTCTGCCTTGGGTGTCACTTCGCTGTCAGCCAAAGCCCCGGCGTGGGTTCGCCTGACGCGCGTTGGCAATGTATTCACTGGATATCTTTCCACCGACGGCTCCAACTGGATGATTGCCGGTAGCGACACACTCAGTTTGCCGGCGGGCGTTTATGTAGGGTTGTGCGTCTGCGCTCACAACGCATCGCTGCTCAATAGCGCAACGTTTGACTCCATATCGATCACAGCAAAGCCAGCGTCGACATTTGAATGGTCGCGGGCGGCTGATGCGCCGGTCACGCGGTTTGAATCGCCAAACGCCGTGGTGGATGGAAAGCTGTATGTGTTCGGCGGCTTCATCGACACCGCGCTGGATGCCAGCGCACGCACCGATGTATTCGATCCTTTCCAAAATACATGGACGCAGATGGCGGATATGCCGCTCGCGGTGACGCATGCCGGCGTGGCGGTGGTGGGAACTGATATTTATCTCGCCGGCGGATTTGTAGGGGCGTGGCCAGGCCTCGTCACCGATCAGGTGATGAAGTATGACACGCTCACCAACTCCTGGACGATCATGACATCACTCCCCGCCCCCAGGGCAGCAGGGGGGCTGGTGTTCCTGGGCAACCATCTGCATTTCTTTGGCGGGCTGAATGCCGCCAGGACGGCAGATATGGAGGATCACTGGATGTTCGATCTGACCAACCCCGCCGCCGGTTGGACGCCGCTTGCGCCCTTGCCCGATGCACGCGATCATTTCGGATTTATTGACTTTGACGGCATGGCGTACGCCATCGGAGGCGAGCACCTGCTGAACGAAGACCATGGCAATGACGCCGAAGTTGACGCCTACGACCCAGCCCAGGACGCGTGGCTCCCCGTCCAGCCGCTACCGGTGGCGCGATCTCACAATCACACTTCCACCTTCATGGTAAAGGGACGCATTGTCATTATCGGAGGCCAGGCAGATGGCCCCAGCCAGGCGATTACGCTGGCGGATGTACTTTCTTATGACCCCAATACAAATCAATGGATCGCGCTGCCGCCCGTTCCGGCCCCCGTCCAGGCAATCGCTGCCAAGGCGATTGGGAATCTTGTGATCATCACCGGTGGGGCGGATCAGAATCACCTTCCGCAGGCCGGCACCTGGCTTGGTGATTTCACAGACCTGTGGCCGGCGGTTTCGGTGCCGATTGTTCCACCTTCGCCGATTATCTGGAGCGGTATAACGACTATAGGGGAGAATACGGATCGATTCAGGTTGGTTGAACGCGACAGCTTGGTCGCACAAATCGCCCAGCTTTCCTAATCCGCAAAATCATTTCGCGTGCTACTGCGCACAGTTTGTTCGCGACGCAATGGCGCAGGAGGATTCGAATGCAAATTTTCTTGACACGCCTCTCTGCTGGGCTATGTTAATCATGCTTCAGTGGGTACTGCAGCTTGATCGCTTCGGGGAACTGATTGCCTTGTTCCGCTTGTTCGCCGTGAGGTTTATCCGGTCAGAAAAGGCCGAAGTCCTCAGGGCTGAACGTGTTGATTCGCCAGATGTTGCACACCTGTGTTACGTCGAACGCTTTGATTGTTGCAACGATTTGTTCGGCATGAGCGGGAACAAAGCAGCCGGCTTTCGAAAGCGATTTGTAGATTTTGACGCGTTTTAAAAATTGTCCGGCTCAGCCCCGCGCAGGAATGGGTTAATTCCCAGCGTATCTGTCGGGGATCGCGAATGATGCAACTGGTGCAGACCGCGCTAATGCATCATGAACTGCTGAGCAGAACCGCGTAGACGAAGCGAATTAAGAGTCCTGACGTTTTCCAAGGCCGACTCCTTATCAAGGGGTTAGGAAGAAAATGCGAACGACTGACGGAGAATCTTTAGTTGCGTTGGATCAGCCGACCGGTTCTGCCGGAGTGCCGATGCCCGTGGTTCCACCTAATGGCAATGGCATGTCGGTCGGGACGGCGGGCTCAATGCACCTCGCTCACGGCGGGTCGGCGCGCGTTCCTGTTCCGCACACCAGTCTTGTCGAAATCGTCCATCGCCGATGGCAGCGCGTGGTCAGCGTGCTGGGAGCATGTGTTTTCCTCGCGCTGGTTTACTGCCTGTTCGCCCATCGCATGTATACCGGCACCGCCAGCCTGTATGTCGCCCAGGTCGGTCCGCGGCTTGTGACCGATGGGGCCGAAGTAGTTGGCCGTCCTGATACTTACCTGTACACGCAAATTGCACTGATCAAATCCACGCCGCTGGTCAAAGCGGCGGTGGAAAACGGCAAGTTTAACGAAATGAAATCCTTCGACGGCGTTGGGAATATCGTCGACGCGGTGAAAGGGAGCCTGGAAGTCGACCTGGGCCGCAAGGACGACATCATCACGATCGCCTATGACGCCAGCACGCCGCAGGAATCCAAAGCCATTGTTGATTCAGTCGTGAAATCGTACATGGACTATCAGACCGCCCAGCGGCAGAACACCGCGCAGGAAGTCGTGAAGTTCCTGGAAAAGGAAAAAGAAAAACAATCAGGCCTGCTCGCAGACAAGGAAAAGGCGCTGGTCGAATTTCGCGGCCTCAATGGTTCGCTCTCCCTTTCTGAATCCGACAAAGGGAACATCATCATCCAGCGGCTCTCGCAGATTTCTTCGGCGCTGACTGAGTCTGAACTGGATTCGATCAATCAGAAAGCCAACTGGGACGCCGCCAAAATCATGCTGGCCGATCCGGTTCAGCGGCAGAGTTGGCTCGATACCCAACATGCCAACACCCGTGCCGTATTTAATGACGACACCGCCGTCCGTCAGCTTTCCGCATGGCAGTTGCGGTTGGCGGCCCTGCGCCACCAGTATTCAGACAACCATCCCGCCGTGCTGAACGCGCTCGCTTATATCGATCAGCTTAAGAAGAAGCTGGGCGAAGCGGATGACCAGCTCATCTCCGGATATCTGGCCTCGCAACAGCAGGCATACGAAAATACGCTCCACCGCGCAAAGGATCTGCAGGTTGCCTTTGACAATCAGCAGAAGACGGCGTTTGTATTGAATTCCAAGGCCGCCGAGCAGGCGCGGCTTGAATCGGAAGTGCGCCAGAGCACCCGCCTGTGCGAATCCCTCGATGAACGAATTAAGGAAATGAGCGTGATGTCGGATTCGACCTCGCTCAATACCACAATCGTCGAGCCCCCCGACGCCGGGCTCTCGCCGAGCAAACCGATGAAGGCCCGCATCCTGGCCGCTGCCCTCGCGATTGGTTTGCTTCTCGGATTTGGATACGCGTGGGTCGGCGAGCGCACAGAGCATCGCTTCCACACGCCGGAAGAAGTTCAATCGACTCTTGGTCTGCCGGTGTTTGCGGTCATCCCGCATATGAACGGCGCTCAGCCCGCACGCGGACGATATGTGCAGCTTGAATCGATGTCGGTTGTGGCTGAGGCTTATCGATCGCTTCGAACAGCCATTTACTTCGGCATCCCGACCGAGAAATCCAAGACATTGCTTATCACTTCGCCCGCCGCCGGCGACGGCAAATCGACGACTGCAAGCAACCTCGCGATCGCGATGGCCCAGGCTGGCCGCCGAGTGCTGGTGGTCGATACGGACTTCCGCAAACCGGCACAGCACAAGATATTTGATGTCGATGATTCGGTTGGTCTTTCCAGCGTGCTCGCCGGCACCAGCTCCCTTGAAAACGCGATCCGCCGGGTCAATGTTGACCGCGTCGATGTGCTTCCGTGCGGCCCGCTTCCGGCGAACCCCTCGGAAATTCTCAACAGCGAAATGTTCGGCGAACTGCTCGCGCAGTTGGCCGGCAAGTATGACCATGTGATTCTGGATTCACCGCCGGTGACAGCCGTGACCGACGCCCGGATTCTGTCGGCGATGTGCGACGGGACAATGCTGGTGCTCCGCGCCGGCAAGTCAACCCGCCGCAGCAGCGAGAACGCGTGCGATGCGCTCCTGAGCGTTGGCGCTCGCGTTCATGGTGTGGTCGTCAATGACGTCTCCACCCGCGCCGTCCGCGAAGGATATTACTACGGCTACGGCTATCGAAACGGCAACGCCGCCGCCCAGATCAACGGCGAAGGTGAGCGTATCCGCGTACGCATCCACTCTCGCAAGGCCGAGATTGCCGAAGCCGGCTTGCTTGAATAGTGCGTCGGCCCCCGCGCTTGGCACATGGACGGGCGGGTGCATTGGATCGTGTAGGGAAGTTGATCGTGAAGTGTGTTTGAAGGCGGACAGGAGTAGCCGCAAGCCATTTGCGGAAGCCGGTGAACACCAGGGTAAAAGGCCCTTGGTGCACCGACGGGGACGAAGTCCGCGCCAACAGGGCCTTTGAGGTCTGCCGGTTGTTTTGATCGCTGTGAAAAATTGCCGGCCGGCACAGTAACATCCGCGATTGCCGGGAGTATCAGCAGGTGTCGGTTGTTGTCGTGATCTGCAAAACATGCGGATCAACCGCCGGTCAGTGGGTGACGGCGGTGGCAAACGATCGGCAGTGATTCGACTCGGTCACAGCAAGTGACGAACAGAGGTGACGGGGAATAGCGCTGACGTGGGTCGGCGCAACACTGGTTCGCGGATGCGTGGGTGCATCCGCGATCGTGATCCTCTTCGTCGCAGTCGAGTGGATCGGAAAAGCAGGGAAGGATTTATCATGTCGACCGTTACGTTCCCCGGGAGTCTCCCGCGGACGATAGAAGCTCCTGAAAACCGCTTGCGCCGGCCCGGTCTCCGCACTGTGGAATCGGTCGAGCAGTTTCGCGCAGCGCTCTATCGCGAGAGCGCACGCACGGATCGCAGCGGCCGGGAGTTTTCGCTCATCCTGATTCGGCCAAACCCCGTCACCCAATCCGGCTCGCGAAGCTGGCGCATGGTGCGCAAAGTCCTTCGCCGGGCCCGCGACACCGATCGTATCGGCTGGTTCGCCGACGGCCTGCTCGGCGTCATTCTTCCGGATACCTCGGCCGAGGGTTCAGCGCGGCTCGTCCACGATCTTCGCATCATGCTGGCGACACCGACTCAGCCGCCTCAGTTTCAGACATTTGTTTATCCCTCGCAGTGGCCGGATGACACACCGCCGAAACTGATGCCCACAACCGAATCTGAGATCCCCTCCGCGAAGTTTCAGCCGCGCGATCTGCTGCCGGAACTGCTCGATCAGTACGTTGGGAGCACACCGATTTCTTCATCCGGCGCCGGGGCGATGGAAGTGCTTCTGGCGCATCCGCTGCCGTGGTGGAAACGGGGGACCGATATCGCGGGCTCTTTCGCGGGAATCGTCGCCGCATCACCTGTGATGCTGGCAGCGGCGGCTGCGATCAAAATGACAAGTCCCGGCCCCGTGCTTTTTGTTCAGCAGCGCGCCGGCCTGGCCGGTCGTCCGTTCCCGATCTACAAATTCCGCACGATGCACACCAACGCCGAAGCCCGCAAGCAGGAGCTTCGCCAGCACAGCGAGCAGGATGGGCCGGCCTTTAAGATGGCAAATGATCCGCGGGTCACGCGCATCGGCAAACTGCTTCGCAAGACCAGCATCGACGAGCTTCCGCAGTTGTTCAATATTCTCAAAGGCGACATGACCCTGGTAGGCCCCCGTCCGCTGCCGCTGCGTGAAGCCAACGGGTGCGCCCGCTGGCAGCGCCGCCGGCTCGACGTCACGCCTGGCCTCACCTGCATCTGGCAGGTGAAAGGGCGATCGACGGTGTCGTTTGCCGAATGGATTCGGATGGATATCCGCTACATCCGCCGGCGAACTTTTCTCCAGGACATGAAGCTGATTCTGCAAACCATTCCCGCCGTGCTGTTCCAGCGCGGGGCACGGTAGGTTCGTTATGACTTTGACGTGTTGCGATCAAGTCGATTCGACCGAAACGGCCGGCGCGGCCAGTCTCTTGCCTGGGTCAGAGGGCTGCGGCGTTACCAGCGACCACGATTCCAGCCGGTTCGGCACCGATCATTTGAAAGCCGATCTCGGGGGACACAGCGTTCGGGGCGGGACGATTACCCTGCTCACGCAAGGTGGTCGTTTCGTCGTCAACCTCGGCGGCACGGCCGTGCTCGCCCGGCTTCTATCTCCGGATGATTTCGGCCTGCTCCTTATGATCTTCGCCCTCACGGGCTTCGTGGAAATGTTCCGCGACATGGGCCTTTCCACTGCCACGGTACAAGTGGCCCAAATCAATCATCGTCAATTGAGTTCCCTCTTCTGGCTCAATTTCGGCGTGAGCGCGTTGCTCACGCTGATAGTCGCCGCGTGCGCTCCGCTGGTTTCCAGTTTTTATCACCACGATATCCGTCTCACTCGGATGACCATGGCGCTGTCCACCACGTTTTTGATTGGTGGACTGGCAACCCAGCACCGCGCTATCCTGAATCGGCAGATGCGATTCGCCGCCTTCGGCCTGACGGATCTCGCCGGCGCTACCGTAGGAATGACCGCCGGCGTCGTCTGTGCATTCATCACGCACAGTTACTGGTCGCTGGTGGTGATGCAGATTGTTCAATATTCCGTCACGGCAATCACGTCTTGGATCGTCACCGGGTGGCGCCCCAGCCTGCCCGTCCGAGGAAGCGGTGTCGGGAGCATGGTGAAGTTCGGCGCCAACCTCGCGGGTTTCAATTTCGTCAACTATTTCTCCCGCAATCTCGACAATGTGCTCATCGGACGATGGTGGGGGCCTGAAATCCTTGGTCTATATGGCAGGGCCTATCAGTTGCTGATGCTGCCCATCCTCCAGATCAGCATGCCGTTCTCCAAGGTCGCCATCCCGGCCTTAAGTCGACTGCAGGATGAGCCGGAGAAGTATCGCGCGTATTACCGCAAAGCCGTGATGCTTCTGGCAGCCCTGGGCATGCCGCTTGTCGTTTTCCTCTTCGTCACCGCGGACGAAACCATTCTGATGTTCCTGGGTCCGCGTTGGGGACAAGCGGTTCCAATCTTTCGAGTTCTCGGACCTGCCGCTTTCTTCGGCACGTTTAACATGGCCACCGGTTGGGTTTACACCTCCCGCGGTGACAGCCATCGCCAATTGCGATGGGGGATGCTCACCGCCGCCATAACCGTCACCGCTTTCTTCATCGCGGTCCCGCATGGTCCGGTCGCCGTTGGCGCGGCTTTCAGCATTGTCTACTGCTGCCTGACAATGGGTTACCCCGCGTTCGTCTACTGCTTCCGGGGCACTCCGCTTCGGGTATCGGACATGGTCGCCGCGATTTGGCGGCCAGCCGTCACGTCGCTAGCCGCGGGCGCAGTGGTTTTCGCGTTGTTGCCTGAATTGCGCGGTCACGGGCCTGTCGCCGTTTCCCTCGTAATCGAGGGCTTTTCATATGCCATCGCCTGCCTGACGGCCTGGATAATTTTGCCGGGCGGCCTGGACTTCATTCGTGGTGTAATGTCATTGGCAGGGCACTTGAAGTTCCGGCGCTGGTCTGCCAGTACCCGACTTCAACCTCGGGGTTTTGAAGTCAAAATCGCCTGATACCAAAAGGAACTGAAGAGCGTGATTCATCCGCAGACCAAAGTCGTCATCATCGGCGCCGGCCCCACCGGGCTTGGCGCGGGTTACCGGCTCAAAGAGCTCGGTCACAACAACTTCACCATCTATGACCGCCTTCCGCATATCGGCGGGCTGGCCAGCAGCTTCACCGATTCCGCCGGTTTCACCTGGGATATCGGCGGGCATGTGATGTTCTCACATTATCAATATTACGATCAGGTCTTCGACAAGCTGATGGGCAGCGACTTCCAACTCAACATGCGCGAATGCTGGGTCCGCATGTTCGGCAACTGGGTGCCGTATCCATTTCAGAACAACATCCGCTATTTGCCGAAGCAGGTCACCTATGAATGCCTGATCGGCCTGATCGAAGCGCAGACTCGGCGGGATCACAAATCAGCCGCCAATTTCCGCGAGTTCATCGACGCGGTCTTTGGTGACGGGATCGCGAAGCACTTCATGCTTCCCTATAACTTTAAGGTCTGGGCGCATCCCGCCGAGATGATGAACAAGGAATGGATCGGCGAGCGCGTCGCCGTCCTCGACATCAACCGCGCCATCAAGAACGTCGTCCTCGGCACCGATGATTTTGGCTGGGGACCAAACAATCAATTCAAGTACCCCCTCCGCGGCGGCACCGGAGAATTTTATCGCCGATTTGAAAAGCCGCTCGCCGGCCATGTCGAACTGAACAAAGCACTCGATTTCATCAACATCTCCAAAAAAGAATGCCGCTTCAAAGACGGCCAGATCGTCAAGTACGACGTGCTCATCAGCGCCATGCCGCTTGATAAGCTCTGCAACGACGTGCTCAACGGCGAAGTCCCCCGCGAGATCAAGAAATCCACCGCGAGCCTCAAGCACAGCGGCGGCTATATGGTCGGCGTCGGCATCAAGCAGCCCTGCCCCAGCACCAAGAGCTGGATGTATTTCCCCGAAGACAACTGCCCGTTTTATCGCGCCACGTATCTCAGCAATTACAGCCCGTACATGACCCCCGACAATAGCATCCACTATAGCCTCCTCTGCGAAACCAGCTACAGCGACCACAAGCCGGTGGATGGCCAAAAAATCGTGGATGAAACAGTGCAGGGGCTCGTCGGCGCGGGCCTCATCAAGGAATCCGATCGCGACGATATTGTGAATACGTGGGTGTACCACGCCGACTACAGCTATCCCACACCGAGCGTCGAGCGCGACGGCATCCTGAGCAAGGCGATCCCCTTCCTGGAATCGCACGGCATCTTCTCCCGCGGCCGCTTTGGCATGTGGAAGTACGAAGTTTCCAACACCGACCACACCCTCATGCAAGGCGTCGAGCTGGCTAATCGGCTGATGCTGGATGAACCGGAAACCACGATCGGCATGAAATACGAATCCACGCTGGACGGCCGCAACGCCGCCAGCCACGAAAGAGCCAAAGTCGCCGGCAGCGGCGACCCACGCAAAACCGAACCCCACATCTCCGAAGAGGAACTGGGCGTTACGCAGGAATAGGAATGTCCGTGGTCAGTTGTCCGTGGTCCGTTGCTGAATGCTTTAGCAACGGACAACGGACAACGGACAACGGACCACTAACCACAGACCCATGAAATTTTCCCTGGTTCAAGCCACCTTAGGCCGCGCTGAAGAGCTGGCCCGATATCTGCCGACGCTCGATGCCCAGACGCATCGAGACTTCGAGCTGATCGTCATCGATCAGAATCCGGACGATCGGCTGGCGCCGATTCTCAAGCCGTACTTCGATCGTTTCCCGCTCGTGCATCTGCGATCGGCCAAGGGTTTGTGCCGCGCACGCAATATTGGCTTCTCCCGCATGACCGGCGACCTGGTCGCCTTTCCCGATGATGACTGCCTTTATCCGCCCGACCTGCTTGAGCGCGTGAATAAGCTCTTCACTGAACATCCTGAGTGGGGCGGTGTCAACGGCAAGCCCCAGCACGATCCATATTGGCACACCGCCGCCGGCGACATCAACCGCTTTAACCTCTGGAAGCGCGGCATCTCATTCACCATCTTCCTCCGCCGATCGGTGATCGACACCGTCGGACCTTTTGATGAAACACTCAGCCTTGGCGCCGGCACTCCCTGGGGGGCGGCAGACGAAACTGACTACCTCCTTGGCGCCATGCAAGCCGGCTTTAAGCTCCGCTACGAACCCTCGCTCGAAATTCCGCATCCCGGCCCCATCGACAAAACGCCCCTCGCCCCCGGCAAAGCCGGTGAACGTGCATTCCGCTATGCAATGGGCACCGGCCGGGTCATCTGGAAACGCGGCTATCCCATGTGGTACGCCGGCTATCGCGCCGTTCGCCCCCTCGCCGGCGCTGCTGTGGCCCTGGCAAGGTTCCGCTGGGAACGCGCCAAGGTGTGCATGGCCGCCTCGCGCGGTGTCGCCCGCGGTTATCTCGGCTGGGCGTGAGCAACTTCCGTCTTCGTCGCCACTCCCACTGGCAGAAAACTCATGCGAATCTGCTTCGTCTTACCCTGTGCCGGAACTCGTGGCGCGCCGCGCTCCCTGCTGGAAACAATCGCCGTGCTGCAGCAGCGGGGCGTCACCTGCTTCGCGATCCTTCCCGTGCAAGGCCCGCTGATCGATGAGTTGCATCGCCGCGGCGTAGAGACGCGCGTCATCCCCTACAAGCTTTGGATCACCAACTGGCGCCAGAAGATGTGGAAGCGCATCGCCCGCCCGGTCCTCAACCTCCGCTTCGTATTTCCCATTGCCCGCCAGATTCGCCGGTGGAATTGTGATCTGGTCTATACCAATACGGTATCCGTCGGCATCGGGGCGTTCGCGGCGGCGCTGGCTCACAAGCCGCACGTGTGGCACATTCGCGAGTTTGGCTGGGAAGACCATCGCCAGCCGTTTGATCTCGGGGATAAGGTCACCGGATGGCTGCTCAATCATTTTTCCGATTTGTGCATCGTTAATTCCGAGGCGGTCGGTCAAAAGTTCGCCCGCTACATGCCCGGTGACAAGATCAAGCGGGCGCACCAGGCGGTACGGCTTGCCTTCGGTGAATCTTCCGTTTCCATCGTTCCCGCCAACCGCTTCCGCTGCGTCATCGCCGGTTCGGTGCAGGAAACCAAAGGCCAGGAAGACGCCATCCGCGCAATCGCCATCCTCGCCAAAGCCGGAATCAACATAGAACTTCAGATCATCGGCGATGGGCCGGATCACTATCGTCATCGCCTCGATCAAATCATCGCTGAAGCCGGGATCGCCGATCGCATCGAATTTGTGGGTTATGTCCCCGGTACTGCCCCGTACTTCAACGCCGCCGACGTTGTCCTGGTCTGCTCGAAGTGCGAGGCGTTCGGCCGCGTCACTGTCGAAGGAATGCTCGCCGGCAAACCCGTCATCGGCGCGCGCAGCGGCGGAACGACCGAACTCCTGATCGATGGTTTCAACGGTTTCACTTACACGCCCGGCAATGCTGAAGACCTCGCAGCTAAAATTCGTCAAATCAACGAACGGCCCGAAGATGCAAAGAAAATGGGCGCGCAAGCCGCCGACTGGGCCCAGGCCCAATTCAATCTCGATCGCTACGGAAATGAAATCTGGTCGGCGCTGAGCCCGTTGTTTCAACGATCATCGCCGGCTTCATCTTCGGCCAGCTTTGCTAACCAGAACCAGCAGATCGCCACAACTTAAAAAGACTCCATGAAAAACTCTGTCGTACATGCAGTTGAAATGATCAAGCCCGGCGGCGGGCCCAGCGGTTACGTCTTCAACCTCCACCACGCGCTCAAAGATCGCGGCCTGCTTGGGGGCGCGGTCGATACCTACTTTCAGGGAAGCAGCACCGATCGTGTCACAGGGTTTGGTGAAATCTCCACCGCCCGCAAGATGCACAGCTATCTCCCCTTTGTCGGTCCGGGGCTGACGCTTCGCCTGCTGACCAGCCGCCAGATTCGCCTTTACTGGAAGAAGCCGCTCGATCCTCAGGCAGTCGCGGCGCTGAAGCCATATAAGGCCGTTGTGTTTCACAGCGTGCGAATGGCGTCCCGTTATGCGGCGACAGTCCCGAGGAACGGCCAGCAGATTCATGTGATGCTTCATCCACCGACGAATCTCGCGGTGGAGATGGTTGAAAACTGGCAAGGCCGCTACGGCCATACCGGTTACGCCGAGTCTGCGATTCGCCGCATGGCGCAGCTCGAACTCGACACCTATCTCCAATCCAGCGGCGTGGTCACCATGACCAAGTCCGGTCTTCATGCCTACTTCGATTTCGACCCGAAAATGCGTGACGCCTTCATGAACCGCGCCACGTTTCACGAAATCCCCTCCGGCGTTCCTCCGCTCGTGCCCGTCAAAACCCGCGAGCAGGTCCGCGCTGAAGCCGGCATCCCGCAAAACGCCTTTGTCGCCGGCTTCTTCGGCCGCTTTCATCCGCATAAAGGCTTCGATCTGTATCTTGACGCCGTCCGCCAGGCGCACGCCAAAAAGCTCCCCGTCCATTTCGTCTGCGCCGGTTCCGGTTCCATCGAACCCACCAAGGCGCAATCAAACCTGACCAATCTCGGCTGGCGCCGCGACATCGCCGACGTCGTCAACATGGTCGACCTGGTCGTCGTCCCCAATCGCGTCGCCGCGCTCGATTTCCTCGCTCTTGAAGCCATGTCCATCGCCAAACCCATCCTCGCCAGCGGCATCGGCGGCAACGAATTCCTCGCTTCCACCGCTCCCGGCGTAAAACTCTTCAACCCGATCACTGCCGAGGCGATTGTCGAACAGCTCCAGCGCATGACCCCCGCCGAAGCCGCCCGCCTCGGCGAGCTGAATCGCGATGCCTACAACCGTTCATACAACGTCCAGGCCTTCGTGAATCGCCATATGGAACTGGCCGATCGCTTCCTGTCGAACTGATCGCATTGCTCGTTTGCAGCATTGCCAAGAGCGTGTCTCATGCGAATTTATCTGTATCTGCGAACCTTTCCCCGCCTTGGCGCTCCGCTCAACGGCGGATTGAACAAGGCCGTTCACGGCCTCGCCACCGGCCTCGCCGGCGCGGGAGCGCGTGTTACCGTCCTTTGCGAAGGCCTCCAGGATCTCCATACCCAGATCGACAGCGGCTACGACATCCGCTGCTTCAAAACCGAACAATCCTGCCGGTCATTCAAGCTTTCCCAGGGCCTGCAGCAATTCGTCAAATCCGAAATGGAAGTTGGCCTTGCCGTCCTCAACGGCATCTTCATGCCCAGTGTCGGTTCGCTCGCCCGCCTCCTTCAAAAGCGCGGCATGCCCTACGTCATCGCGCCCCATGACCCCTATCACCCCGAAATTTTCCGCACGCGCGCATGGATGAAGTGGCCTTACTGGTTCCTCTTCGAACGCCCCATGCTCCGCCGCGCCACCGCTGTCCAGGTGCTTGATGAGCGCCATCGCGACTACCTCCGCCGCCTTGATGTCAGCACGCCTGTCATCTGCCTTCCCAACGGTTATCTCCCCGTTGAAGCCGAACGCGAACCCACCCTGCCCGACGGCGGCGATCCGCGATTCATCTTCCTTGGCCGCATGGATGCCCACAACAAAGGCCTCGACCTGCTCCTCCAGGCATTTGGTGAACTTGTCGGGGCCAATGAGGCTCGCTTAACGCTCCAGGGCCCCTGCACCGGCGATCGTCCCGCGCTGGAAAAGCAGGCTGAGTCGCTGGTTTGGGGCAATCGCGTGGTCTTCCTCGATCCGGATTACTCCAAAACGTCCTCCGCCGTCATCTCCGGCCATCATGTGTTCTGCCTGCCTTCGCGTTTCGAAGGCTTTGGCCTCGCCGCCCTCGAAGCCATGCTTGCCTCCCGCGTGCTGCTGGTGTCCGAGGTCGGTGGTATTGCCCCATACGTTCGCGCCAGTGGGTGCGGCGTTGTCGTGAACTCAAGCATCAAGTCCATCCGCGAAGGCATCCGCCAGCTTCTTGCACGCCGGGCCGAGTGGCCAGAAATGGGCCGCCGCGGTCGCGAATTCGTCTTGAAAAATCTCAAGTGGCAGGACATCGGCCAAAAGGCCCTCAACGAATACCGCCAACTCTGCGGCGGAATGATCACCCCCCAATCAACCCAAACCCCAGACCTCCACGGCGATCCCCTTCCCATGCCCCAGGAATCACAAGCGACCAACCCAGGCATCGCCGTAGGTCAGTAATCGTCGTCCAGCGCACTGCTTAAAACCTCACGGGTTCTATTTCCTATGTAATGTGCTCAGTCCGTTCCCCAGCCCTGCCGCAAAAGCAACCATGACCGCCGCCCTCCTCGAACAAGCCGAAGCCACACGCACCCCGCGAACGACCATCGGGGACACCGCCGCTTCGAGTAGTCGCCTCAAAGTCCTCCTCTGCGCCTATTCCTGCGAACCGTTTAAAGGCTCCGAACCCGGCATTGGTTGGAACGTCCTCCGCGCCCTCGCCGAACGAAACGACGTGTGGCTGCTCACCCGCCCCCACCCCAGCGGCGCAAAAATCGAAGCCGAACTAAAACGCCTCAACATCCGCACCGTCACTCCCCTCTTTTACGATCTGCCACTGGTTGGCCCCGTCTGGCGAAAACGCCACGCCCTGGGCATGCGGCTGCACAACTACCTCTGGCAATTTGGAGCCGCCCGCCTCGCCCGCAAAATTCACCAGGATGTCCAGTTCGACGTCGCCCACCACGTCACCTTCGTCAACTACTACACGCCCAGCGCCGGTGCATTCATCGGCTGCCCCTTTGTATGGGGCCCTGTTGGCGGAGCCGAAGTCGCGCCGCCGGGATTCAATCAGAGCTTCACATTATTCGGCAAAGCCTACGAAGCCTTCCGCGCCGCACGCCGGCGCGTCGGCGAGATCGATCCCTTCGTCCGCGCCACCGCCCGCCGTGCAACCGTCGGCATCGCGACCACAACCGACAGCGCTGCCCGCATGCAAAAAATCGGCGCGACCGTTCACGCCCTCTCGTCGGAATCCGGCCTGACGACCGAAGAAGTCGAACGCCTCGAATCCCTCCCGCTCCGCAACCAAGGCCCTGCACGTTTCATCAGCGTCGGCCGCCTCCTGCACTGGAAAGGTTTCCATCTTTCGCTCCAGGCGTTTCTTTCGATCAGCCGCCCTGACATGGAATACTGGATCGTCGGTTCCGGCCCCGAGCTCAAGCGGCTCCAGGCGATGGCGGCCCAGTCTCCCGCCGGTGATCGCGTGAAATTCTTCGGCGCGGTTTCACGCGATCGTGTGCTCGAACTCCTCGCCGATGCCGATGTAATGGTCCACCCCAGCCTCCACGACTCCGGCGGTGTCACCCCCATCGAAGGCATGGCCGCCGGCCGCCCCATCATCTGTCTGGACCTCGGCGGTGTCGCAACCAAAGTCAGCGAAGAAGCCGGCATCAAGATCAAGGCCGTCCAACCAGACCAGACCATCAAAGACCTCGCCGCCGCCATTACGCTGCTTGCCGGTGATCCCGACCTGCGCCGTCGGATGGCTGTCGCCGGCCGCCAGGTGGTCCGCCAAAAGTTTTGGTGGCCCAGCAAAATCCGTGAATACGAACAGCTCCATCGCCAGGCGATTGCCCATGCCCTCCGACAGGGCCAGCACCACAAAACAGTTATTTCCTGAAGCCTCTGCCTCCTGCGCCGCCGCCTTCGAACCGTTTCCTTTATGCCTCTGAATGGATCGTTCTCATGTCGCGAAACATTTTGATCAACAACGTCTACTCCTATCGCAACAAAGGCGACAGCGCCATCATCGAAGCCATGATGGCGTACGTGCGGGAGGTCTGCCCCAGCGCCCGCATTACGCTCCTCTCCAACTTCTGGCGGGAGAACACCGAATACTACAAGGCCCGCGGCGCCGACAGCGCCCCGCACCTGTGGGACATCCCCATGGACGACGCCAAGCTCCGACGAGCCGTGCGCGGTAAAAACAATGCTTGGTGTTGGCCTCCAAAGCGCCCGCATTCCCGGCACCAATTCCCGCACCATGGATCTTTATCGCAACGCCGATGTCCTCTTTGACGCCGGCGGCGGTTCCCTTTATTCCACCAACAAGCACCGTTTCTCCCTCGGCCTCTACCAGCACTTATTCAACCTCTGGTTCGCCAAAAAGATCGGCAAGCCGGTCGTTCTCGCCCCCCAATCCCTCGGACCGTTCAACAGCGACCGCGAAAGCAGCGCCACGGTCAGCGTGCTCCGCAAGCTTGATTGCGTCATGATCCGCGAGCGCATCAGCCAGAAGTTTTTGCAGGATCGAAATGTAGACCATGTCCTGGTCCCCGACATCGCCTTCCTCGGTAACTTCATGAAAGCCCCCAGTGAGCTCGCCCTGAAGCACCGCGCGGCCCTGCCAAAGGAAAATCTCTTCCGCGTCGGCGTCACTGTGCTCGACTGGCGCTGGGCCAAGGCGGGGGTCACTACCGAAGAAGAAGGCGAAAACCGGATCAACCGTTATCTCAGCGCTATTGCGTTTGGCCTGCTGAAGCTCAACGAGACCACGCCGCTGCATGTCTCCATTTTCCCGCAGGTCACCGCAAGCTTCGGCGATACCGACACCGGCGTCTCCAACCGCCTCGCCGAGATGCTGCGCGGAAAAATCGCCAGCGTGTCCGTTGCCAGCGATGACCTCACTCCTTCAGATCTCTGCAATCTCTACGGCGACATGGATGCATTTGTCGCCTCCCGAATGCACTCGGCGATCTTTGCCATCACCCGCGGTGTTCCCACGCTCGCGCTGGCGTATCAGCCCAAGACTCTTGGAACTTTCGAATTGCTCGGCCTCGGCGGTTATGTGAAAGATGTAATGGATGTCACCGGTCAGGAGATCCTGAATCATCTGCAAAACCTGGTCGTGAATTACAACCAGGAAAAAGCGAAGTTTGTCGCCGCCGCTGCCGATGCACGTGACAAGGTGAAAGCCTCGCTCGATCGCACGTGGAAACCGCTGCTGGCGGATCAGCCTCTTCGAACGCCTGCCGCACGCAGCCTGCGCGAGAGCGGTCGCAGTGAATCCCTTTCCCCGGTTGGGGTTACCGAATCTGTGCTATAACCGGTAAAAGTCGAAAGAACCCTCATGCCCGGCAAGCGACCCCTCATCCTGATCGACCCCATCTGCCGCGGCAGCCGCCTGCAGGTGGCGGCGAATGTCATCGAGGCCACCAAAGGCGGCCGGCAGATCACGCTCATCACCCGCCCTGACTATCAAAGCACCCACTTCGAAGAACTCCTCCGCGCTCACGCCGGCGAATTCAACATCGTCACCACGACGGTTGATCTGAACGGCGCCTGGATACGCAACCTCAAAACCGCCGAGCTTGCCAGCTACATCGACAAGGCCGCCGAGGTGCTTCGCGCCGCCGGTGAGCCGGGCGATGTCTTTTTCCTGTCGATGGACGACTACCTGCTCGCAATGTGTATCCTGCGTCTGCGGCGGCTTTTCCAACGCGCTCCCTGGGACCGCGCCTGGGGAATGAAATACCGCGTCGAATATCTCATCAATCGCCGCACCGGACTGCGCGGGCGGTTGCTGCGTCTCCTGACAAAATTTGCGATCCGATCCTGGGCGCTGGAACTGATCGTCGTCGATGAACGCTTCACCCGCGCGCTGGTGGCCGGACGTGAGCCGCACGTGGTGCCCGATCCGTGGTTTGGTGAATTTGACCCCTCGCACCGTCGCGTGGCGCGCGAGCGATATGGCTTTACCGACGATCAGTTCGTCGCTTTGGTTATCGGCCGTCAGGATGAACGAAAGGGTTTGCCCCTCTTGCTCGAGTCGGCCGACCGAATCTTCGATCTATTCCCGGGGCTCAGGCTGTTTGTCGTCGGCAGGATCGACGAACGCTACGCCGCCGCGTTTGAAAAACTAAAGGCGAGATTCAGCCCGGATCGGCTGGTCCATCGCGACGAATTCGTCGAAGAAAGCGAATTGCCGCTGGTCTTTGCGTCGGCAGACATTGTGCTGCTGCCCTATTCCAGGAATTTCACCGCCTCCAGCGGCGTCCTTCCTAGAGCGGTTGCTTCCGGCGTCCCGATTGTCACCGGCAGCCACGGGCTGGTCGGTCACCAGGTACGCCGCTGGAAGCTCGGCGAAGTATTCGACGGCTTCTCGGTGGAAGGCCTCATCGAAGCCATTCGCCGCGTCAGAAGCGGTCGCGATTCCTACGCCGAAACGGCAAGGCAATTCGCCCGCCAGTCCAGCTTCGAATCCTTCGCCAGAAGGATGCGCAGCGTCTTCGCCGGTTGAAAAAAACATGGCCGTGACGCGGGCCTCGGCTCCCCCGAGCTCGCCAAAGTCCGGCCCGCGCGAATCTCAGAAGTAAGAACATCGCAACGGTCCCAAAGAGTCCCTATTCATGCGTACCACCACCGAAAACATCCCCGCCTGGGCAACCGGCGGCAGTTGGCAGGGCCGGCAATATCTGTCCGACCTGAAACTGGAGCGCCTCTGCGATCGCGGCGCCAAGTTCCTCACGCTCGCCGCCGTCATGCTCATGATGTACGCGCTGTTCGGCAAGCCGTTCGCCTATACGTTCCTCGGCGACATGCTGCTGGTCGCCGGTTTGTTCCTGCTGTTGCAATCCCCCGGTCGCCAGGCGCTGTTGTGGCAACCGATCTTCGCTCCCCTGTGCGTCTTCATGCTATGGGGCGCCATTCGCACGCTTCCGTTCCTGCCCAAATATCGCCTTGAAGCAGTGCGCGACGCCGCCATCTGGGGCTATGGTCTGTGGGCCTTCGTTTTTGCCGGTTTGCTGTGTGCATCGCCTCATCGGCTGATCTGGATGCTCCGCAAGTATGCCACCTTTTGCTGGGCATTCCTGTTTATCATCCCTCCCCTGTTTTGCATGTTCCGTTTATTTGGGCCCTGGCTCCCGGAAATGCCGGGCGCCAATGTCCCGATCTTCCATGTCAAAGCCGGCGATGCGATGGTCCACCTCGGCGGTATCGTCGCCTTCACCATTCTCTTCAGCGAAAACCGCAAGCTCTGGCTCAAGATTCCCATGATCGCCGGCATCGCGCTGGTCATCGGAACCAACCGGGGCGGTTTGGTTTCCTTAATCGCCGCCGTCTTCATCGCCTTCATCGCCAAACCCAGCAGCAAGGTGATCTGGACCCTCCTGGGCACCGCCGTGTTTGTCGTCGTCATGCTGTGGGCCACCGGCATCGAAATTCACGTCCCCGGCGTCAAACGCGGCGTGAGTTTTGAAGACATGCAGAAAATGGTTTCCAGCGTCACCGGCGGCGGCACAGAAGCCGACATGGAAGCCACCAAGGAATGGCGCCTGAACTGGTGGAAAGACATCTTCAACTATACCGTCCGCGGCCCATATTTCTGGGCCGGCAAAGGCTTCGGCATCAACCTCGCCGAGGACGACGGTTACCAGGTGCTCGCCAGCGGCGACCTGCGCAGCCCGCATAATGGCCACATGATGATCCTCGCCCGCACCGGTGTTCCCGGATTCCTTCTCTGGGCCGTCACTCAGGGCATGTGGTTCCTTACGATGGTCGACAGCTACTACCGCAGCCGTGCAAGCGGTGACATGCGGTGGCGGGCGACGTTCGCATTCATTCTTGCCTACTGGGTCGGCTTCATGGTCAACGCCACCTTCGACGTTTTCCTCGAAGGCCCGATGGGCGGTGTCTGGTTCTGGAGCGTCTTCGGCATCGGACTGGCCGCAATGTGGATCTACAACAACTGCCCCGAGGCGATGTACCCCGAAGGCGGCCAGCCCCAGTTGGTTCCCCCCGAAACCCGCCGGAATTTCAGAATGTCTATGAACTGATTGCGCCAATTTCCCCGGCAGCCTCGCGGCCGGCGATTAAACCGAAAACCAAAAGCCTGGAGACATCCGTCTCCAGGTTTTTTTACATGAACGATAACCCGCAAAACGCAATTAAATTTTTAGAGCTTCTGGCCAAATCGGTCTTTCAATCACTTGAGGCGGATCATGGCGCATGCCATTGCCAGAAACGCTTCGTGGATGTCGTCGCCGGCGAACAGTACATCTACCACGTGGTCTCAGCCGGTTACCACGGGTTTTCGCTTCCGTCCACTGTCAGCGTCATCGTCATACGCTGATTGGCTGTGCGAAAAGCCGCTGGAAAAATCCACTACTAAGGCTTGAGGCCCGCGAGGACAAACTCGATGGCTTCTTCGACGTCGAAGGTTTCGAAGCGGGGAAGGTTGAGGGTGACCATTGCGTAGCCGAGGCCTGTGTTGATGAGGTTCCAGCAGGGAACCTTGGACGACATTTTTCGGAATGAGCCGTCCTTGATTCCTTGTTCGATGATCTCGGTGAAGAAGGCTTCGATCTGCTTGTAGTGCTCGCGCAGGACGGCAAGGACTTTGGAATCCTGACTGGTGGTCAGCGCGTTGTGGATGACGCGATAGGCATCGGAAAGTTTTTTCAGGTGGGCGGGGAATTGCCTCGCGATCTCGCGGAGCTGCGCGGCGGGGTCATCAATGTCGGCAATCAGATCGTGCCAATGCTGCAATGTCTGGTGGCTCATCTCGCGCGTGATGGCGGTGAAAAGTTCCTGCTTGGTGACGAAGTGACGGTAGAGGATCGGTTCGGTGACGCCCGCCGCCTCGGCGATCGCCTTGGTGGTGGTGGCGTCGTAGCCGAACCTGGCGAACTGCCGGGTGGCGACGGCGATGAGTTGTTCACGGCGCTGCGGCGCTTTGAGCCTGGGCATTCGAAAGTAAGTATCGGGGCGGGAGTCCGAATGCAACTATGATGATACGTCGCCGAAATGTTCATCTGGCAAATTGCAGGCGGAGAGTCAAGGGGCGGGAACTTTTTCAGGGCGGCGCCCTCCAGAAATCAAGTTCCGCTATCCTGCCTTGCGTCTGGCCGTGAAATGCGACAATTCCGCCGCTGCGCGCTGAATGACGCCGGACCAATCGCCGCGCCCAGCCTGGCGAAATAGCCGCATCGTTGGATACCATGGCGAATCCTCTCGCTCCTTCAACCATCGCCAATCTGATGCAAATGGAATCAGCGTCCATACGGATTTGCCCAGCGCGCCCGCGAGATGGGCGACGGCCGTGTCCACGCTGATGACCAGATCCATCGCGGCGATTGCTGCCGCCGTGTCGGCGAAATCGGTCAGTTCGCCTGCAAGGTTATGGACGATTCGGCCTGGCGGTAATTCATTTATCTGTGCCGCGGCTTCGCCTTTTTGCAGGCCGTAAAAAGCAATGGAGCCTTCGCAGCGGTCGAGCAGAGGCATGAAATCGGAGAGCCTGATTGATCGCGTTGCGTCATTGGTGTAAGTGGCCCGGCCGGCCCAAACGAGGCCAATTTTGAATGCCGCTGAATTTCTTGCCAGCCTGGCCTGCCAGCGTGCGGCGCGCGTTTCATCGACGGTGAAATATGGCATCGTTGCCGGAATCGTGTTCAGGTTGGTCTTGAAAATTCGCGGCAGACTCATGAGCGGCGCCCAGGCGTCATGCGGCTCGAGTGGTTCGCCATGGGGGATCACGCGCGCGGCGCCGGCGACGGTCGACATCAGCGATGTCAATTCCGGATACGTCTGCACAATCACGCGGCCGCCGCGGGCCGCGACCATCGGGACGTACCGCACAAACTGGATCATGTCCCCGAGGCCTTGCTCGGCGTAGAGCACGATCGTTCGGCCTGTTAAATCAGAACCATCCCACATTGCCGACGCTTCGGGCAGGCGGGTGGGGAAGTCGGCCCACTTCCAGCGCCAGTCGTATTCCTGCCATCCATGTTCGAACTGTCCGGTTGTGAGGAGCGAGAGCGCATAATTCCAATGTGCGGCGGCGTGATCCGGCTTTGCCTCCACCGCGCGCGAAAAGTTCAGCCGCGGCTTCGGCTTCACCCGCCTTCAGCAACATGCTGCCGAGATTCGCCATCGCCTCGGCATGTTTTGGCCGAAGTGAAAGCACTCGGCGAAAGCATTCGGCTGCGCCATCGACGTCGCCGCGCTTCTGCAGGATGACCCCCAGATTGTTATGCCCGTCGGCGTATTTTGGATCAGCGGCGATGGCGCGACGGTGCAAGGTTTCTGCTTCATCGAGCTTGCCGAAACGCTCGGTAATCAAACCGAGGTTGGTATGAGCGGCGGCATAATCCGGCCGCAGTTCTAATGCACGCCGATAGGCAGCTTCGGCATCCTGAATTTTTCCGGCGCCCAGCAGGGCGTTCCCCAGCGCGTTGTGGGCCGGTGCATTGGCGGCGTCAATTTCAACGGCGCGTTGACATGCTGACACGGCCTCGGGCAACTGCTGATTCGCCGCCAGCACCCGCCCCAGGCCGGCCCACGCTTCCACTTTGTCCGGATCGAGCTGGATTGCTTGGCGATAGCTC
Source organism: uncultured Phycisphaerales bacterium (assembly GCA_963704405.1). GTDB lineage: Bacteria > Planctomycetota > Phycisphaerae > Tepidisphaerales > Tepidisphaeraceae > MFD01213-c1. Next base: position 3,701,057 of record OY969903.1, on the reverse strand, counting down.
TCGATTGCCGCGATTAAATTTCCGGCGCTCTCATGAAGCAGTGGCAGCCGCAGTCGCAAGGCCATGTCTTTTGGAGAGAGATCGATCCATCGCCGGCAAATCGCGATCGCCTCGGCGGTCTCGCCTGCTGCGATCAGCGTATTGATTAGATTTCGCCGCGCATCTTCATAGTTATTTTTCAGCTCGATGGCGCGTCGGAAACATTCAACCGCTTCGATATGCCGATCGAGCGCTTTGAGCGCCACACCAAGATTATTCTGCGCTTCGGCATGAGCAGGATCGTGCGACACCACCTGCCGAAAACATTCTACCGCTCGTTCCGTCTGTCCGTTCTGCGCAAGCGCGATTCCGAGATTGTTCTGCACATCCGAAAGATCGCTGCGGATGGCAACGGCAAGTGTCCATTGTTCGATGGCTGAATCCATGCGCCCCAGGCGCGCAGTGCGTTTCCCAGCCCCGCCAGTGCGTCCGCGTTTTTGGGTGACTGCCGAACGATGGTCCGATAACCTGATTCCGCCGCTTGCGCGTTGCCTGCATCGAGCGCGGAAGCCGCCTGATCGAGAAGCAATTTGATCTTGGAAGGGCTCATCCGTTGCAACCTTAATCGGATGCAACTGAAGCCGAACATGACTGGGATCTTCTCGCCGCGGTTATTTCGGTGAAAGCTTTTGGATGGCGTTCAGGATTACCTCGTGGTAGGCAAAAGCTGACTCCACCTGATCGCCGCACACCCACTCCACGCCTTTGAGATAAGCATCGTCGTTCACTTCCAGCGCCGGCCTCAGCGGATCGATCAGCCGCCCGCGGAAGAAAAATGTCAGGCAGTCGTAATTTTTTCCCGCCCACAAAAACTGATACTCGGCGATGTGTGCGTCTCCAGTCACCTCGATTGCATACCCCGTCTCCTCCGCCGTCTCCCGCACCGCGGCAGCGGCGGGGGACTCGCCCGGCTCAATTTTCCCGCCCGGAAGAAAAAGGTATGTCGCCCCACCGACCGGATCGACCGCGCGCACGGTCAGCAGTTGGTCCCCTCGCCAACAGACGACCGATGCCCGAACTCGCGGCGAAGCCATATGCACCGTGCGGCAAACTGCTCAACAATCGTTCAATACTGGATGACGGAATGAACCTGCAGCGGCGCGATTTTAGCCCGCCCGTTCAGCGCGGAAAGTTCTGTCAGCACGGCCACACCGGCGATGTGCCCGCCAAGCTGCCGCACCAGGTCGCAGCAGGCCTTCATGGTGCCGCCGGTCGCCAGCACATCATCGACGATTAATACCCGCTGATTCCGCACGATCGCGTCTTCGTGCATTTCCAGCGTGTCCGTGCCGTATTCCAGATCATAGCTCATCGACACTTTTTTGAACGGCAACTTCCCCGGCTTACGCACCAACGAAAACCCCGCCGACAGACAACAGGCGACGGCGGTCCCAAAAATAAACCCGCGGCTCTCCGCCCCCACAACTAAATCTATATTCTTCCCTCGAAATGGATTCGCCAGCAGCTCCACCGACAACGCCAGCCCGCTCGCATCCGAAAGCAGCGGCGTAATATCCCGAAACAAAATCCCCGGCTTGGGAAAATCCGGAATATCGCGAATTAATTTCTTGAGATGCCCAACCGGATCGTTCATGGCCGAAGTGTAAACGGCGCATGAATCTAAAGCCAGTTGAGGGACGAACGCCCGCAAACTGAAATTGGAAACAGTTAGAGTCTCTTAATAGCTAAGAGAAGAAAATAGATGGGAACATTCAGAAACCAGGGACCATCCTGCGATCGATCTCAGCAAAACTCACCGCCGATTTCGTACCGCCCATTTTCAAGCGGCCGGCAGGACATGATTCGGACCTCCGTGCGCATCCGCTGCTCGCCCATGGCGATGTCGATGACATGGAACGTACCGACCGGCAACGGATTACGCCGCTCAAATGCGACCCCATGCCGCGAAAGGTTGACCGATATCACTTCTTCCCGCTGGGAAGCGTCGGTGGCGGTTGGTGAGGCAATCCACGCCTCAACGACATGCGGTTTTCGCTGGCTCCGGCGGCGCTCGCTTTCACAATCCTTCTTCGCCCGCGCATTTGCAGTCTGAACACTCATGAACGAGCTATCGGCTGATTGAAAGGCCGAAATAAGGACCATGGCCTTAGACCTTCTACCAACCTCGCACCGCATCGACGCGCGGGAGATTGGGTCAGAGGCTCTTAAGATGTGCATTATCGGCCCGACCGCGCGCAGCCAAACCGCGCGCATTGCCAACCGATCGCCTCTTCGTACAGTTATCACATCTGATCGAATCGGCATGACGCGATACGCATGACGAGTTACGACTCACGAGCCACGCATTATCAACCGGAGCAGAAGAATGGAATATCGGCGTCTGGGCGAAACTGGGCTGAAGCTTTCCGAGCTTGGACTTGGGGGTTGGCTTACCTTTGGCAATGCGCTGGAACAGGAACAGGCCCGCAAAGTCATGGCCAAGGCGTTCGAAGTCGGCATTAACTTCTTCGACACCGCCGACGCCTATGCCAGCGGCAAATGCGAAGAAGCCTGGGGCGAGATGCTCAAGGGGTATCGCCGGTCCAGTTACGTTCTGGCGACCAAAGTATTCTTCCCCACCGGCGACGGGCCCAATGACCGCGGTCTGTCCCGCAAACATATTTTTGAAAACTGCCACCAGAGCCTTCGCCGGTTGAATACGGATTACCTCGATATCTACCAGTGCCACCGCTTCGATCCGGAAACACCGCTGGAAGAAACCGTCTGCATCATGGATGACCTGGTGCGGCAGGGGAAAATCATCTACTGGGGATTTTCGGAATGGACCGCTGAAAACATCGAGCAATGCCTGCGCGTGTGCGGGGATCGGTATGAGCGGCCCAAAAGCAGCCAGCCGCGCTATACGCGCCGTTACCCGCCAGGTTGAAGAGGCGGTGTTCCCGCTGTGTAAAACAGCCGGCATCGGGCAGATTGTTTTCTCTCCGCTCGCGCAAGGCGTTCTCAGCGGAAAGTACAAACCGGGCCAGGCGTTTCCATCAGACAGCCGGGCGGCGGATGATCGCCAGAACCAGTTCATCAAGCGCTTCACGGACGACCGGCAACTGCTGGAGAAAATTCAGCATCTGGTTCCGATCGCCGAGGAACACCACTGCACGATGTCGCAGCTCGCGCTGGCGTGGGTGCTGCATCGGCCGGAAGTCACGAGTTGCATCATCGGCGCGAGCCGCCCGCAGCAGATTGAGGAGAACGCCGAAGCAAGCGGCATCAAGCTGAGCGACGAAGAAATTCGCCGCATTGACGACACGCTGGCCTAGGCAACTGGACGCGCCCTTCAGCGGCTCAGCGGAGGTCATGCCATGACGGATCCGCGGGATTACAAAGTAGAGATCGGCGGCGCATCGCAGCAGCCGTCCGGCCAGAGCGCCGCTGGGAAACGCCCCTTTCTCAGTGTGCGGTTCGCCTGCTGCGGCGTGTATCAGCGCATCTATCGAACGGCGGACGGAAAAAGCTACCAGGGCCGCTGCCCGCGCTGCGGGAAACCCGTGAAGTTTGAAATTGGCGAAGGGGGCACGGATTCACGCAGCTTTATTGTCTATTAGCGCACGGCGGTTAAGGAGAACAGCGTTTGACCTATCTCGGGCTGGATTGCGGATCATCATCCATCAAGGCCGCGATCCTGCGCAATGGCGAAGTCGCCGGCAGGATTGTTCGGGCTTCGTATCCCACAAAATTTGACGGCTTCCGCGCGGAAGTTGATCCGCTTGCGGTGCTGCACGCTGTGCGTGAGGTCATCGGTCAGCTTGGCCGGCCGGCCAGGAGCGTAGAAGCGATTGTGATGGACGCGATGGCCGCATCCTGGGTGGCGATGGACAAGAAGGGGCAGGCGATCACGCCGATCATCACGCATCAGGACCGGCGAAGCCTTGATGTCGCCAGGCGCCTGGAACGCGAAATCGGGAAAGCGCGCTGCCTGCGCCTGAGCGCGAATCGGCCCATCCCCGGTGGAATCAGCTCTACGACGTGGGCATGGTTCAACGAGAATGAGCCTGGCGTGATGCGGAAAGCAGACCTGGTTGGCCACCTCAGCACATTCCTGCAACGCACCTTGACGGGCGCTCGTGTCGTTGATCCTTCACATGCATCGTTCATGGGAATCTATTCCACACTGACGCTTAAAGGATGGAACGATGAATTATGCGATGCGGTGGGCGTTCGCCGCGGGCTGCTGCCCGATGTCCTGGACGGTGACCGCATCGGCGGAAGAATCACACCACATGCCGCCGCAAGGTTCGGCCTGACGGCCGGAACCCCCATGGTCGTCGGCATCGTGGACACCGGCGGCGCTTTGCTGCTTCGGGGCGCCAAGGCGGGGCAGCTCCTGAATGTATGCGGATCGACGGATGTTTTGGCGCTATGCACTCATCATCCAAAGCCCAATGAGCACTTGCTTACGCGGGCGGTTGGCATTGGCCGCAAGTGGGTGCAGGTGGGGACGCTGGCCGCCGCCGGGTCGTCCCTCTCGTGGGCGCATAGCCAGTTCTTTCGCGATTTGAGTGAGGGGCAGTTTCGAAAGCTGATGGGAACCCTTGCCAAAAAACCGTTGCAGTCCAGGGTGCGATTCGATCCATATCTCGCGGGCGATCGCTCCAGTGTGGAGCAGCGTTCCGCCGCTTTCAGCGGGCTAACTCTTGCGACAAAGCGAGAAGAAATGCTTGGCTCCATGATCGAGGCGTTGGCGACGGCCAGTGCAGTGCGCATTCCTCTTCTGGCCGCCACCGGCACAAAAATGAGGCGGGATGTATTGCTCTCAGGCGGACTTCAAGGCGGATTGGCGGGTGTGCTGCATCGCGACTGGCCGGGGAAATGGCGGTTCAAGCAGGAAAACGAGGCAACGCTGAGAGGGCTTGCGCGGATGCAGCCGCGCGAGTGATCCGGGTCGCCTTCATCCTAAGGCGGGCGAAAGAAATTCCGCCGCGATGGCGTCGGCGAGGTTAATTCCCTTGGAAGTCAGGCGGATGCTTTTCCCGGTCACTTCGAGAAGTTTTGCAGGCGCAAGCCGATCGATAATGCCGGCATACAGAACGCGCGGGTCTTGTCCGGTTTCGCTCTTGAAGTGAGCAAACTCAATCCCGCGATCCAGCCGAAGCATCAGCATTGCCATCTCACCTGCGCGACGGGAAGGGGTCAGCGTTTCGACATCCGTGACAGGAAGCCGGCCCGCATCGATTGCCGCCTCCCATTCGCCGATATGCGGCCGATTCCGCCAGCGCCAGCCTTGAATATGCGACGCAGCCGACGGGCCAAGCCCCAGATAGTTCCCGCCCAGCCAATAGTTGAGATTGTGGCGGCACTCTTCGCCGACGATTGCGAAATTGCTGATTTCATAAGGTGCGTGCCCGATGACGCTCAGACGATCTCGCACGTGATGGAGCATTTCCAGTTCGAGCGATTCCTCGGCGGCCGCAAAATGTCCCAGCCGCTTGCGCACCGCCATCGCCGTGTTCGGCTCATACGTCAACGCATAACAGGACAGGTGCGGCGTGTTCAGCGCGATTGCCCGTTCCAGCGATCGCGACCATGACGCCATGTCCTGACCGGGGATCGCAAAAATCAGATCGGCATTGATGCGGGTAAACCCTGCCGCCCGCGCAATCTCGACACTGCGCGGGACATCCTCCGGATGATGGTGCCGCTCCAGCGTCGCCAATTCGGCGATATCAAAACTCTGTGCTCCGAAGCTGAGCCGATCGACGCCAAGCTCCCGCAGCATCCGGCAATACTCAAGCGACGCCGTGGCTGGGTTGATCTCGACCGTCCATTCGTCAACGGAAGAAAGATTAAATCCATCCCGCAAGCCCATGATCAACCGGCGCATCTCCGCTTGCGGTAAAAGGCTCGGCGTGCCCCCGCCGAAGAAAATCGTCCGAGGCTCAATAACGGGGGCTGCCGCCGACCATTGATCCGCCTCCCAAAGAATCCGATCGACAAACTGCCCCATCCGCTGCGGCGTCTGCCGCGTGATGCTGTAAAAATCGCAGTAGTGGCACTTGTGAAAGCAAAAGGGAATGTGGACATAAAGCCCGCTGACCAGCGCGCGCGGTAAATCCGCCGGACTTAAGCCGGTGATGGCGGAAGAATCGGAAGAGATTGCCAGCTCTAACATTTGATGCTCATGACGGCGGTCATTTTCGCTCTGCAATCCATCTCTGGCGCGACGCAAGCCCCTGGCCCGTGCGTGCTGCGTAAAACCCAGGAAACTGCGGAATTTTTAATTCTCATGGCGCGAGAAGAGGCCAAAGGCCCTTATGTCACGGTAAAGATTTTGCAAAAGCTGCGCGCTTGCGGAAGGCGGCGGGCTGTTCCGCTCTTTCGCGACGACCATGATTACTGTTGCCGCTGCTAACATTCTACGCTACCTTACGAATCGTTTCCGAATTCCATCTTAGCCGGCGTGCTGCCCGGACATTTCCCCGCGAAAGCCGAGGATCGTTATGCAGGTGGTGTTGGTGATGTTCCACGGAGATGGCGAACGCCGAAGCTTTTCCGTTGCGCGGGACATGACCGTGATCGGTCGGCGTGAAGACTGCGATCTCCGCATCCCCGTCACCGATGTATCACGCAAGCATTGCCGGCTGGTCAAAGATCGCGACATGCTCCGCGTCGAAGACCTCGGCAGCTCCAACGGAACTTATATTAACGGACAGCGCGTTCAGGAAGCGTATATCAAGGCTGGCGATGTGGTCCAGGTGGGGCCGGTGCAGTTCATCGTTCAGATCGATGGTATTCCGTTCGATGACGATCTTGTAGCTCCCAATTCGCTGGTCGGTGAAACCGCCGCCGGGGAGCAGGTGCTGGGGTCGGATGCGGTGGAGGAAGTCCTGGAAGAAGTTCCGGCTTCCAGCGATTCGGCGGTGTTCGATGAGGTGCCGCTGGAAGAGGAAGGGGATGAGGTGTCCCTGGATGAGGAGCCGCTCACCTCCGCCGATCTGGAGGAGGTTGAGCCGCAAGAGGTGCAGCTTGAAGAGGTGGAAGCGGCTTCCGGGCTGCCCGCCGCGGAACACGTGGAACTTGAAGAAGTCCTGGAACTGGAGGAGGCCGACGAAGCGCCGCCGGCCATGCCGGCGGCCCCGATTCCCAGCGGTGGGGCGGCGGGGGAGGGGGACGATCCAAACTTTAACTTCGTGATTGAAGACAATGAAAGCGCGGCATCCGAGGACGTGCAGGTGGATCTGAACGTTCCACACGAACATCAAAACCGCAACGGATAGTTCACTTCGTAAAGAATGACTTGATCGCGTAAACAGTCGCCGAGCGCTGCACGGCGGCGATGCTTTCCAGCAGGGGAATTTCCTTCGGGCAGACTTCCACGCAATTGCCGGCCTTTCCGCAGTCGGCAATTCCGCCTTCGCCCATCAAGCTTTCCAGCCGTTCCTCTTTTAATGCGGCGCCCGTGGGGTGGTCATTGAACAGCCGCGCCTGGCTGATGACGGCGGCGCCGACAAATTTATTCGTGGGTGTGTATTGCGGGCAGGCTTCCAGGCAGCAGCCGCAGGAGATGCAGCGGCTTAAAGGATAGCGTTCTTCCTGGAGGGCCTGGGGCATCGCCGGGCCGGGACCAAGATCATAAGTACCGTCGATCGGAACCCATGCCTTGACGCGCTTCAGATCGTTAAATAACCGCTGGCGATCGACGAACAGATCGCGCAGCAGGGGGAATTTGCTCATCGGTTCCAGCGTGATCGGCTGATCGAGCCGATCGACCAGTGCGGAACACGATTGGCGCGTCTTGCCGTTGATAAGCATTGTGCAGGCGCCGCACACTTCCTCCAGGCAACCGCTGTCCCAGACAGGCGGGGTGGTCGTCACTCCGGCCGTTGTGACCGGATGCGCCGCGATCCACTGAAGGCACGCAATGATGTTCAGGTTCGGCCGATGCGGCACCGCGAATTCTTCCCATCGGCTGGGCTTATCCGGCCCATCCTGCCGGCGGATGCGAATAATGACGTTCTTACCTGTGGATGGGTCCGGCTCGTTCATGGTCGCGTCGGTCACGGTGGGATTCATGGTGATAGGATCGTATGGAACACACCCGCTTGAGACAAGGCGCACACGCCGAAGGGGCTCATCGCATTAGCCAGAGGGGGCAAGAAAAGAGAGCCATGTTGTGCGATGGACGAACGGCTGTTCGGCGGCAGCACGCGAGACGCCTGCGACACTTCCAGCAGAAGTATTACACCCGCTTCCGTCCAGTGGCCGTTCGTGTGTGCGTAAGCTGTCAGATCATAATAATGCAAAATCAGGGCGTTGCCGCCGCCGCTGCGCCGGCAGGCTTATTTGCCGCATTCATGAGGTCTTTCAGCTTTTTATATTCCTCGCTGTTGCGATCGGCGGAGAGGTCGTGGCGGACGATCTGTCCGTTGTCGCTGGTGAGAAGGATAATCCGGTTCTCCGGGTTGCGGGGATCAGGGCGGACATCGACCATCGTCAGGCCGGTAGTGAAATCGATCTTGTTCGCGCCGTCGCCTTGGGCCGCGCCGACCATGTCGCCGGGGCCTGCTTCGGTGCTTTGCATCTGCCACGCGCCGTTCTTCCACCGGAAGATTTCAAACTTGACCACGGCCCTGGCGGGGTTGGTGTTGATTGCAAAGAAGTTGGTTTCTGACTTTATGCTAATCGCATCCGTCCAGACGCTTTCCTTGCTCATGATGCGCCAGGTGTTGGCGAGGGTCTGGGGGTTGCAGACATTCTGGGTCTGATAGACTGGGTTGCGAATGTAATAGCGCAGCTTGTAGCGATAAGTGTGGCCGGCCAGTGCGGAGTCATCATGGGCCCAGATCGTCACGTCGGCCTGTGCATGCGGATCGAATGATCCGGTGGGTACGGGACCGACGGGCGGCGCAACTGCGCCCGGGGGCTGCTGAACACCAGGTTGCGGAACAGACGCATCGGGCTCGGGCGGCATATCAGCGGCGGGCGGTGTGTAAGGCGGTCGCCCCGCGGCCTGCGCGAGCGTCATCGGCCGGCCTGTGTCAATCGGTGCGTAACCAGGAGCGCCGGGGCCGCCGAGTCCGGAACCACCGGGCGGTGGGCCGCCGGGTGTTCGCTGTGGATGGTTCGCGCGGTAGCGGTCAATCTGCTCCTGCTTCTTGCGAGCCGCTTCCTGCTTGCGCCAATCTTCGTAGAGTTTTCGCTCCTCAGGATTTAGTTTCGTTGGGTTTGTCACCTTGGCCGGATCGAAAGCCTGCACGGCTTCTGCCGGCGGGGGCGGTGGTGTGCTGCCGGGAATCAGCCACGGATCGGCCTGGAGAACCTGGTAAAACGGAGGCTGCAGCAGATCGCCTTGGGTTTTCTCCGCCCAGGTCTGATAGCCGTTGCCGTCGGAGGGTGTCGCGTTCTCGATCGGGAAGGGTTGCAGTGTCACATTCTGGAGCGGCGGAAGTGTCTGCTCCGCGCTCCAGTTTCCGTTGGTATCCTGTTCCTGACGGATCATCTCCACCCGCAGCAGCGTTACGTTTGTATTTAGCGGTGAGGGGATCTTCGCGCCGTCGATTTCCGCTGCCAGCGCTTTGATCGGGATATTTGCAGATACCGTGACCCAGTTGCGGTCAGCGGGGGTGCCCGTGCCGGTGGCGCCACCGGCCGCGCCTCCCGGAGGCGGGATCATGACATTCGAACGACCCTGAGAAACTTTCAGATCTGTCGGCGAAGGCGGCTGAGGCAGTTGAGTCACCTGCGCGACAGCATTGTCAACATTCACCTTCGGCGTTGCACTGGCATCGATCTCCATGTGCGGCATGCCGATGACCCAAAGCCCATTAAACGCACTGGCGATGGCGGTATCGGCGCCGCTCAGTTGTTTCTGCAGATCGTCCAGGAAATTAGCCACCTGCATTTTCGGAACGCGCGGATCGTCCATCGCGATGCGCAGCTTGGTCGCTGGTCCTTCCTTGGTTTTGGCGTCCACCTCGCCGGGTGTTACCTCAACACCAGCTACGGTGGTCTTCACGGGCTTTTGAACGACGTAGCCGTAGAGCATCCACAGCAGGAACAGCCCGCCAAGCGACAGGGCGATCCATTCGACATTCTTTTCGAGGAGTTGAAGAAACTTTTGCATGGCCGATACTCGTTTGTCAGGTCTTGGTTGTGTCTGATACGCCTGCCAGTTGCGTTGCGTCAGAAATCAGGTGATCACCCGGGGCCGGGCGGGAGCGGCGAGACCGGCGGAATGCCCAGCGCAACGCGGATGCGATCAGGCATCCACTGCACGGTCCACTTCCGCATGAACAGCGCCTCGCAATGGAGATTAAGTTGCACAACCGGCATGGTTCCATAGAAGAAACCCAGCTTGCTCTGGTCTGCAAGGTCGATTGAAACGACGTCCATGTTGTAAACGTCAATCAGCCGGTTCTGAGTCAGAATCGCGATGAAATCAGCCACCTTGTTGGCATCAACATTGACCACCAGCCCGAACTGAACCACATCGTACATCGGGTTGCAGACGCGGCCGGTGGGTGAAACGGTGAATGCCTTCGGAAGGACAATCGTATCGGAAGTATCCGGAGCACCGGGCGGCGCCGGAGGCGGGGCGGCAATCGGGGTCGGGCTCAGTGCATATGCCGTCGGGATGTTCAGCTTGATCAGATGCTTGACCGGTGCGTCCAGAATGTTCTTTGAATTTGCATTTGCCTGGGCAATAGCGCCGGCAACATCCTGCTGAATCCACAAGGCAAGCTGTGCGAACCAGATGTCAACCGGCGCCGGAGCTGATGCCCCGATGACCGTGGGATTTTGCGTCAGGGCATCGTTGGCGACGTAAATCTTTTTCGTGTTGGCGACGTCCAGCCGCATCTGATCCGGCAACTTATTCGCCGCTATCGCGAAGTCGCTGTCGACCTGCGTCTTGTTGATGGGTTGGTCATTGACCTTGTAAATGCGAGGCAGGAAGGTGTTATCGTAAAGGTCTTTTTTGGCCGCCTGCATGTCGGCATCGGTCGGCGGGATACCTCCCTGAAGGACATCGTTCCGCAGGTTGGGCGCGTTAGCGGCCTTCAGCTTTGGATCTTTTGTGATGCTCTCCTGCGGATCGATGCTCAGCACGAGCTTATAAATGTCGCCGAAATTATACTTCGGCGTATCGGAGATCGGATTTGGAAGCGAATCGGGCACAAGCAGCGAATGACCCTTCTGATTCAACGCTACAACCGTTGAAACCATGTCCACGCTTTGCTTGCCGACTGTTGTTGTGACCTCGGTCCCCTTTTTGATCGTGTTTGAGTTGGGGAACTGTGTCAGGTCTTCCTGCACTGTTTTGGAAGGATCGGTAAGCGGAAGCTTGCGCGGCTTGGACAGCAGCCCGTCGAGCGTGGTGTACACGCTGGCGCGCTGTTCGGTGTTCTGCTGCAATGCAGCGTACATATTGTTTGCGGGATAACGGGTAGCGACGATCGCCGCGATTGCAATCACTGCGCAGACGATGCTGAAGATATTTTTCTTGGCGATCGCAAGTATTTTTGCTGTGTCCATGGCCGTTCCTTCGTTTCATCCATCGGTCTGGCGGCAGGTCCTCATCGACATGCCGCCTTTGGTCGTGCGATATCAGGCTGCGTTCACACTTAGAGGTTCTTAGTTTGCCACTGCAACCTTGGCGGGAGCAGCGGTCTGCGGCGGGGCCGGCGGATCGAGCACCACGACAAAGACCACCGTGCATTCCGTATCGTTTCGCACATCCTCCTGCATCACCGGATCGAAGTATGCTTCCGGGGGCAGAACCGCTGCGCTACCGCCGTATGCGGGATTAAATCCTGGCTGTGGCGGCGTTTCAGGAGGGGCGCTCCGGGATTAGCCGCTGCTGCCGCTGCCGCCGCGGCGGCTGCGTCGGCCGCCTGCTTCAGCATTTTCGCCTGATAATCGGCAACCAGCTTGCTGATTCGCGTCTGGTTGTTTGCCACCGATGATTTGTTGGCAATGACTGCCTTAACCACCGCATACGGTTTGTTCGGCATCCCCGGCTTCAGCGCGAGGAGATTCGGAATGAACGTTGAACCCACAAGCCCAACGCCGTCCGCGTATGGGGTCGTGCATTTTACCGTGATGACAAAACCGCGCTGGGCGTTGGCTGCGACGGGGCCACTGGTGCCCGCGTCGCCATTTCCGTTGCCTGTATCACCAGTGCTGCCGGTGCCGCCGGTGCCGCCGGAGTTGTCCAGCGGCATCTGCGCATCCGGGGTGATACCGGGCGCAAACGCATTGCTTTGAAGGAAGCTGGATACCGACGCCCCCGCGTTATCCATCTGAATGTTCACACTATCATTCGCAAAATGACCAAGATTCGGGTCGGTCAAGACAGTGGTCAGATCGGGGTAATACTTCGAGACGCAACGGTCTACCAAAATCTGCCGGCGCTGCGCCCGCGGGATTTTTTTAAGCTCCGCGGGATCGTTGCTTGTCAGTTCTTTGGGCGCATCGGAGGCAAACTGCGGCAACGTCTGGTGGATGTCGCTGATGATCGTCGACCACAGGCTGCGATAGCTTTCAATTGACCGCACATTGCTGATGCGCTGGCGGTCCGGCCCGCCGGATTGCTCGATCCCGCTCCAGGCCGTGTCCAGGTCCTGCGCCTTTGTCTGCACTGTCGCGATATCATCTCGCGTAGAAGCGGCCTGCTGGAGTTGCCAATTCTCAAAATAATACCGGCCATAGGGAACGGTCGCGCCAAGAACGAACAACGCCGCGGCTGCCGCGAACCATTTTGTCTTTTCCCGCCACATCTTCTCGCGGCGGATGACTTCCGGAAGCAGGCTGCTGCTGATCTTTCCCTGCCCCATCACCTGAAGCGCCAGCCCATACGCCGTTGTCGTCGAAAGAATATTCTCGCTGAACGTCGCCGCCAGCTTAGGATCGGCCGGCGTGCCGGCGCTCAGCCCGTCGATCTTTTCGACATCAAGCTGAAGATTCTGCTGCAGGTATTTCTGCAATCCCGGCAGGCGGAACGTGCTGCCCAGCGCAATCACCTTTGAAATGCGGCTGTCGCGATGCACCGACGCATAGAATCCGATCGATCGCTGAATTTCTGAAACCAGGTCGGCGAAGATCGGCCGCATGGCCTGCATGATCTGGCGGCCATACTTGCTGGTGCTGGCGTTGCGCTTCAGGTCTTCCGCTTTGGTGAAGTTGACTTTAAACGCCTTGGTCAGCGCTTCGGTGAAGTTGTTTCCGCCGATCGGAATAGACCGCAGCCAGATGGTCTCTCCCTCGGCGATAATCAGGTCGGTATTCTCAGCCCCCAGGTCCACGATCATCGTCGTGCCCTTGATCCGGTTGTCGTAGTACATCGCGTTGTACACGGACAACGGATTCATCTGCACGACCTGGACGTTCAGATCGATATCCGTGAAATATTTGATGTGCTGGTTCACCAGCTCTTTGCGCATGGCGAAGATGCCGACTTCCACCTCCGGCGAATCCTCTTCCTGAAAAAGCTGATAGCTCCATTCCACATCATCCAGGGGAAACGGAATCTGCTGGATCGCTTCAAACCGGACAATCTCCGGAATCTTGCTCGGTTCCACCGGCGGCAGCTTGATGAATCGGGCAAAAGACTGCTGCCCGCTGACTCCCACGCCCACCTGCCCCTTTTCAATTCCGGGATGCCGCTGCACGAAGTTGGCCAGGGCCGTCTGAATCAATGATTCGCGATTGTCCCCCGCGGCAGACAGAACGGTCTCATGCTCAATGACTTCAAAGTCATCAACCTTCAACCCTTCAGGGCCGGAGACAAGTTTCACTGCTTTAAGAGCGCGATTTCCAATGTCGATGCCCCAGGCGAAGCGCGGTGTGGCCATGGTTGCTCCTCAAGGATAATAGCGGGATGCGGGGACGGTTTCTGTTAAAAATCAATTCGCTGACACGAAAGTCTGTAAGGTGTAACCGCTCGTGCGATGCAGTTCAACAAAATCGCTTTCCTTCAAGGATTGAAAGAAACAAAAATGCCGCTTCATTATAGGAAGCAGAAACATCCCGGGCTTCCCCCCATCCGGCGGGCGTGCCGCAAGGCAGGATCATTCCTGTCAGAAGGAGCGTCCATGGCACGAAGGAAATTCACGCGTGAGTTCAAGAGTTTGTGCAATGAAGCTGATCGATGAGCAAGACTGCAGCATTCTCAGGTGGCCAAGAGCCTTGGGGTGGATGCCAGTTGCGTTCGGTATCGGGTCGAAAAGCCTTGGGGTGAAGGCGGCCTTGTTCCCAAAGGCGGCGGGGCGTTGACCTGCCGAGATCCAGGGGGGTGCGTAAGGAGAATGCGAGGCTGCTGATGGAGCGACACGTCTTTCCAGACCTGCCTCTGGTCGCGCTAATTAAAGTTCAACTCAAGATGCTTTATTTCTACAATCCATTCCTGATCGGCCTTCGGCAAGTCTTGGGAACGAATTCCCGAATTGCGCAACTGCGAATCGCGATTGCGTGTTTCGATTAGGTCGTTGGCAATTTTGACTGGCACGCCTCGTATCATCAGATCGATCTTCATCCCTTTCTGCGGCGGCCATTCACGGTTGCCGATCTGACCGCGCGCGGTCCAGGTGCCGTCCGCGTTGAGATCGACACCTTGCGGATTCAGTTGAAGGAACCAGCCGCTAACGCCAGGATCTTCCGGGCGGACGAACAATAGTAATGTACGATCCTCACGGATGCCCTTCGCTGATCCGCTAATGTCAATCGTACCGCCATCCTGTCCGACAACACACTTGATCTGCCCGCCAGGTCGAAGGCTGTTGATTTGGATGCTCTCTGCTGCCCCGCCGCGCATAATCATCATAACGGCTTTCTTGGGCGTGCGGTCTTTGGTGAACAGGCCCCAATGGGGTTCGATTGGCAGTTGCTGCTTCCACACCTGGTCGAATGCTTCAAAATAGACAAACGGCACATCAAGTGCTTGCAACGCCACATAATAATCTCCCTGTAGGTCTTCGTTCGCTCGACCATCGTCATCGCCGCCCGTCGGAAAGCCGACTTCTTTGCAGACGATGAATTTCCCTTTAGATTTCTTCTTTAGTTCATCGACCTGGGCTTTAGTCCAGCGACTTGCCGCCGGCTCATCGAATTGACTGTGGAACCAGGGATGCACATTGGGAAACAGCCAGTCACCTGCGTCGATCAAGCCGGGCACATTGTCTTGGAGATATTTATCGATCTGCTCGCTCGTCGTAACCGGCTTGCCGCTCCACGATCGCACTTCTCTCATGCACGATAGCACGTCATCAAGCGTATAGCGGTTTTCGCGACCCAAACCTTCGTTGCCAATGCAATATCCATCGACTAAGTGCGCCTCGGCTTTGGCGTTCGTCAATTCCTCTGGATTCTTAGGATTGTAAATTCCCATAATGATGTGATGGATACCGGCTTCCTGGGCAAGTTTCGGGATTTCCTCCTTTAGCCCGTTACACCCGTATGTCACGACGCCACCGAAGCCAGCTTCGTGCAGCGCCGCTAGATCCTTGCGGATTTCATCTCGTTTTTTGTCAGCGTCTTTGGCATCTGCCGAGCCGAGGTCAGATGAATTGCCTGTAGGTGAATAAGCAATCCATCGCACGTTACGAAAGGCGTCTTCAAGATAGCCAGGAACCTCGGCACACAGGCTCGTTACCGTTGACGCCACAATCAACGGTAATATCCAAAGAATAGGTTTCATCGCAGACCTCATGTAAAATGGGTCGTATTTCAGTCGATTAATTCAATGATGCACGAATCGGCTTCTGTGGGCGTAGGCTCGTCGGGCAAGGGCCATCGAAGTCGGCCACTCGTCGCCTCGGAACGCAAGCGATCATAGTCAGCTTTCGGCACCTCGTATGCTCTAATAGTGAACCTGTCGCCGGCCTTCGCCGGATATTCAGCACTGCCTACCTGCACTCTCATTATCCATTGACCGTGCGCGTTCGGACGAACCCCTTTTTCGAGAGCGGTCTGCGGGATTTCACCGGCGCCCACGAGCGGTGTAACCGTTAACAAAATGACATTCGTATCTGGTAGCGGCGGACTTTCTCCGCTGACTTCGACTCGACCGCCTTGGCCGCTGTCGATGGTAAACGACGCTCTTCCACCGCTGACTGGCGTTTTTATCCGAATCGCAGTTGGATTATGCGCAATTACGTTTTGCTGAGGCGAAGACTCTGAGCGATCCTGGATCGGGCTTAGTGGGTTTCTAAACAGTTGGGCGGCGGGAGCGCCGAGCCTGATGGGGTTTACATACATCAATAATAAAAAGACCGCGATTGCCCCACCTCCGCAAATGCTGGCTTGTTTATCTTCCTTCTCCATGAACGCCTGAAGGATCAAGAAGCCCGGCACAAACGCGGCAAAAGCAGCTGCGCCTATCGACATCGGAACCCTAAGCGCCCACTCTTGGAAGCCGGTCGGATTAGGCACCAAGAGCACCAGAATGATGATCAGGGCGATGAACACTATGCCGCCGGCCCAGCCGGCCCACTTCATTAATTCAGTCGGGCTAATCACGCCTTGATGCGGTAGCGGGTTCGCGAGCGGTGCCGTTCGCTTTCGCTGTCGCTTTTGCGGTGGACCGGTTGTCCCGCCTTGTGGCGTGTGGTCCGGCTGTAAGAGGCTATCTGCCATAGGCGTATTTTACCCGCAGCCGTCCATCATGGAATACTTCAGCCGTTGGCCCCGCAGATCATCGCCATTGCGGCGAGCACGATCAGATCGCGCAATTTGCGGATTTTGTTTCAGAATTTGGTGAAACAAATAGAGGCATGAAAACAAATAGGGACCGCCGTCCATTGTGGATGTTCAGCGGACCCGGGATATCATGCACGGATGCCGCGCACGGCCCGAATCGCTTCCGGTGGCGTTATTTATCACGTCCTGAATCGTAGAGTGGGCAAGACCAAACTCCTTCGCACTCGCAGTTCCATATGATGAGGAAAACTGCTTGCCATTGGCCGCAAATAGGAGTTATGCCCAGGCATGACTCTGTTCTGTCTGAATCTTGACTCCCTGCCTGATTTGGCTATTATTTGCAGATTATGTTCACCTGCATCCGGATTGCCCTGATTATTATTGACCCACGAAATCGCGGGTAGGGCAGACTGTTTGTAGTTTTAATGACACAAAGCCCTGCCCTTGCGGCAGGGCGTTTTTGTTTGATCGTGATGGAAAGATGTCCGTAGTCAGTGTCCGTCGTTCGTTGCCGGGCATTCAGCCATCACGGGCAAGTGACTACGGACAAAACCGAGGCCCCTATGACTCAATCACGCCGGATCGAAATCTACGACACGACCCTTCGCGACGGCACGCAAGGCGAAGGGTTTAACCTGTCTCTGCAGGACAAGCTTTTGATCGCAGCAAAGCTTGATGAGCTGGGCGTTGACTATATCGAAGGCGGATATCCGCTGTCTAACCCAAAGGACGCCGCGTTCTTTAAGGACGTGAAGCTGCTCAAGCTGAAGAACGCGAAAATTTCCGCTTTCGGTATGACCCGGCGGCGTGGTGTTCGCCCGGCGGAAGACGTCGGCATGCGCGCGCTCCTTGAAGCTGAGACGCCTGTCGTGACGATCGTCGGCAAATCCAGCGACCACCAGGCGAAAATCATTCTTTCCGTCTCGCCGGAAGAGAACCTTGAGATGATCGCGGACACCGTGGGGCACATCAGGCAAGCCGGTCGTCAGGTTGTATATGACGCCGAGCATTTCTTCGACACGTATCGCGCCAATCCGGAATATGCGCTGCGCACGCTGGCCGCTGCGGAGGAAGCAGGCGCATCCGTTCTCGTTCTTTGTGACACCAACGGCGGCAGCATGCCTGAACTCGTCGCCGAGGCTACGGTCGCGGTCAGGAAACAAAGCAGCGCGAAGATCGGCATCCACACGCACAACGACGCCGGCCTTGCCATCGCCAACGCACAGGCGTCCATCCACGCCGGCGCGGATCATGCGCAGGGCACGATCAACGGCGTCGGTGAGCGATGCGGGAACATGGACCTTATTCCGCTCATCGCCAATCTGCATCTCAAGTACAAGCTGGATTGCCTGCGGCCGGGCACGCTTCAGCATCTCACTGAAGTCAGCCGCTATGTATTTGAGACGGCCAATATGAATCTCGTTTCCGGCCAGCCCTATGTCGGCAGCAGCGCGTTTGCCCATAAGGGGGGGATGCACGTTCATGCTGTTCAGAAGGATGTCAGCAGCTATGAGCACGTTTCCCCGGAATCGGTCGGCAATTCGCGCAAGATCCTCATCAGTGAGATGAGCGGCGCGAGCAACATCGCCGCCAAGGCGGGGCGGAAGTTTGATATCGAAAACGACAAGGCCACCCTTCGGCGTGTGCTGGAGCGCGTGCAGGATTTGGAAAATGAGGGTTATCAGTTCGAAGCCGCCGAGGCCAGTTTTGAATTGCTGCTGCGAAAGGAAATCGGCCGGCATCGCCAGTTCTTCCAGCTTGATCACTACCGGACGGTAGTGCTCAAGAATGGAATCGAAAATGATCCCGTCTCCGAAGCGACGGTCAAACTTCACGTCAATGGCGTGGTCGAGCACCAGGTCGCCGAAGGCGACGGGCCGGTGAATGCACTAGACAGCGCGCTTCGCCGCGCTCTAAACCTGCATTACCCGGAGATCGAAAACGTTCGGCTGATGGACTATAAAGTCCGCGTCATCAATTCAAAGGATGAGACCGCCTCGAAGGTTCGCGTCGTCATCGAATCCCGCCGCGATAAATCCGACGGCTCCAAGGAAATCTTCGGTACCATCGGCGTGAGCGGCAACATCATCGACGCCAGCTGGCAGGCGCTGGTCGATGCCTACGAATATCATCTGCTCCATGTGGAAGAGGCAAGGGCGGTAGCGCCGCAGCAGTTGGTTTCAGTGTTGTGATGCAGCAATCATTATTGGATGCTGCGCGGGCCGCTTTGGGGGATGTGCCGGACGTGCCCATTCGTCCTTTACCGACTAGCGTCTCTCGTCTGAGTGGTCTACACTGCCTCTGAAATGTCCTCTGAGTTCGACAAACTAACCGACATCCCCCCCGAGCGTTTTCCGCGCCACATTGCCGTCATCATGGATGGCAATGGCCGCTGGGCTGTGCGCAGGGGTCTTGAGCGCGTGCGGGGTCATCAGCAGGGCGCTCGGTCGGTTAAATCGGTGGTCACGGAAGCCGCGCGGCTTCGCAAGGAGCATGGCGGGCCGGACTTTCTCACGCTTTATTCGTTCAGCCTCGAAAATTGGAAACGCCCCGCCGGCGAGGTTTCGTTCCTGATGGAGATGTACATTGAATATCTCCGCAGCGAACGGCGCACGATGATGGAAAACAACATCCGCTTCCGGCAGATCGGCCGGCTGGAAAATCTCCCCGATCCGGTGATGGAGGAAGTGAATCTTACGCTGGAGCAGACGGCAAAGAATGACGGGCTGACGCTGGTGCTTGCGCTCAATTATGGCAGCCGGGCGGAAATCACCGATGCCGTCCGCGCGATCGCCGAAAAAGTCGCCCGCGGCGAGCTTCGGCCTGAAGATGTGCAGGAATCAACGATCTCCGACCACCTCTACACCGCGAGCTGGCCTGACCCGGACTTGGTGGTGCGAACTGCCGGGGAGATGCGGGTGAGCAACTATCTGCTTTGGCAGATCAGTTATGCGGAGTTGTATGTAAGTGACGTGCTTTGGCCAGACTTTGGGGTGGAAGACCTGCACGCCGCTATTCGTGCGTTTGCAGCGCGCAATCGGCGATTTGGGGCGCTGGATAAATCGAACACGCTTAGCGGGCGGTGAGGCCGGCGTTCGATTCAGGGGGCGAATGAAACTCTAGAGATGTGCCCCCAACTTCTCTAATCGCAATACAAGAAGCGCGGCTGACAACTGCGGGTCGGTTGAAAGCAGGTCCTTCTTCTGCGTCGTCGGGGCGTTCTTCATCGCGTTTGTTACAGCCGGCGCTACGTCCTTCAGCTTCTGGTCTTCCCCCTCGGCGGGGGCGGCGTTTGCGTCCCGCAGGATGTCCAGTTCCTGGCGGGCATCCTGGGCGGCGCGCATCTGTTCGGGGGTCATTTCAACGGTTACGTCCGGATCGACGCCCCATTCAGTGCTGTTTTCTTCGCGATGAATGCAGCGGCCGCTGGGCAGGTAATAGTGGCTGGTGGTCAGCTTTAAATAGGCGGAACGATTGGCCAGCGGGAAGAGCATCTGCACGCTGCCTTTGCCAAAGGTGCGCTCACCGACCAGGATTGCGCGGTGATCGTCCTTCAGGGCTCCTGAGACGATCTCACTGGCGCTGGCGGAGTATTGATTGACCATGACCACCAGCGGCTTCTGGTATTCGTTGTCGTCGGCCTTGGCGGTTGCGATGGTGGGGCCGTTGGGCGTTTCGCGGTCGGCGTGCGTGCTGACGATGACGCCGTCCTTCAGGAATTTGTCTGATACGTCTGTCGCCGCCGTCAGCAGTCCACCGGGGTTGCCGCGGAGATCGAGGATCACACCATTGACGTTATTGCCGATTTCATCAAGGGCTTTGTCGAGTTCGTCACCGGTGGTCTTGGTGAAGTTGGTGATGCGGAGGTAGGCGATTTTGTTTTCCGGATCGACATAGTAGTTCCAACCACCGCCGGGGCGATGCAGGTAGCCTTTTACGCTGGCCACCTTGATCGTCTCGCGACGAATGGTGTAGTCCTTGGAGCTTAAATCCGGACTGCGGACGGTGAGCTTCACCGTCGTGCCCGACGGGCCGGTGATGGTCTTGACGGCCTGATTCAGCGAAATTCCCTTGGCGTTCTTGCCGTTGATCTTGGTGATGATGTCGCCGGCCTTGATGCCGGATTTATATGCCGGGCTGTCTTCGAGCGGACTGACGACTTTCAGGCTGCCGTCGTCATCGAGTTGGATTTGAATGCCGACACCGCTGAATTCGCCTTGCGTGGTCTTATTGAATTCTTCCAGGTCGCTCGGCCAGATCATGCTGGTGAACGGATCGAGGCCGCCGAGCGCGCCGTCGGCAAATTCGCTCACCAGAACTTCTTCCGGAAGCTGCAGCGTGCGGGCGTTGGCCGCGAGGAGCCCTTCTTTTTCATCCGACAGGAGCTTGTCGAGCAGGTCCTGTTCGTCGACGGCGGTCGCCGCCGCCGCTGCGGTTGTCCATTGGTCGAGATATTGCTGGAAATTATCGCGCTTGGCCGGATCGCTGAGGCTGGGGAACGCTTTTTCCAGGCCCTTGGTGTTGATGAGCGCATCCATCCCTTTCAAACCACCAACCAGCAAACCTTTGTAGCTGACATCGCGGTAATAGTTCACCGCGGTGTCGTGCATGGCGTTGAGGAGCATGGGCATGCGCACATCGTGCAGCGTCTCGCGCCAGTCGATGCGAAAGTTGTCGTTGTTCACGATCGGGTCGGATTTGGTCGGTTTGGTGGCGGGACTATCTCCGCCGGCGTCACCGGTATTTCCTGCCCTGGTCAGGTTGTAGGGATTCTCCGCATCTGCCGGCTGGGTGGCGGGGTTCAGCAGTGGCTGGGTCGTCGGATCACCTTTAGGCGAGCTCTCGGTGATTGTCTTGATGATCGTTTTCTTGTTGGACTGAATCAGCGCCATCTACCTCGTCGCGCTCTTTCGATTCCTTTTCCTGTATTTCCTTCAGCGTGTCGGGCGTGTAAAGCGCCAGCAGGCGCACCCGCCGCGTGACGCCTTTCAGGTCTTCCTTCCACTCTTTGGAAGCCGGCTCAAGCGACGCGAGATCGGAATAGATCCGCAGCGCCTTGAGCCACTGCTCTGAGGCTTCGTATCCCTTGGCCTTTTCAATGGAATCGTTAATGAGCGACAGCACCCAGGGCTCATCATGAAACGCTTTTTTGTCATCGCTCAGAAGCTGGGCGCCGCGGGCGAAGTCCAGCGCATAATCGCTGTGTCCTTTATCAAGCAGCATCTTCACGTCGGCGACGGTTTTATCGAACGCCGCGTGCCGCTCGGAAGCGAAGACCTTCATCTGGTCTTCGAACTGATTGGTCCATTCGTGCATCCGCGCAACCTGCGGGTCTTTGGAAGCGACGGCGGCTTGGCCGAGCAGTTCGTTGCCGGTTTCAAAGTGTCCGCGACGAAGGGCCTGGAAGGCTTCCGTCTTGAGCGCTTCAACGCTTGCCACCTGCTCGTTTGACGGCGCGGAGATCATCTCCTCAGCGGGTGAGGCGGCGGGGGCAACCGAAACCGGATCAATCGCCATCGCCGAGCGGTGCGGCAATGCACCGGACCCAGCCAACGCCATTGCCGCGACCGCCAACCAACGGGTGTACTTCTGTTTCATCAGCTTTACTTCCTTGTGTCGTTCAGCGGCCCCCTTGGGGGGCAGTGTCACCGCGAGCAATTGAACCTTTGAACAATACCCCTGCCATCCGGACCGGTCAAACCGGCCTTGGCCGCGGTCTGCCCGATATCCGCCGATGGAGAAGCCCGCCCATCCATAGTAGCATGCTCGGCATCGGTCAAAGTTGCGAGCCACGAAACACTTGCATCGACCGAAATCGAATTAACCTTGCAGCAAAAGAGCCATTTAGAATCATGCGCACGATCCTCAGCCAGCTCGACACCGGGTTCCGCACGGCCATCCTCGCCGCGCTTGGTTTCGAATCTGATCCGCAGCTCAGCATCAGCCAGACGGACAAGTTTGGCGATTATCAATCCAATGCCGCCATGGGCCTGGCGAAAAAGGTCACCGAAAGCACCGGCGAAAAGACCAACCCGCGGGCGATCGCGGAGAAGATCAAGTCAATGCTGAAGCTCGATCCAATCGCGAGCGAAACCAGTATTGCGGGACCCGGCTTTATTAATATACGCCTGGCGGCGGCGTGGGTTGCCGATCGAATTGAGGAAGTCACAAAAGATGAGCGGCTGGGTGTTGATCCTGCGACGCCGCCGCAGACGGTCGTGGTCGATTATTCGGGGCCGAACGTTGCCAAGCAGATGCACGTGGGGCATCTGAGGAGCACGATCATTGGGGATGCGATCAGCCGGGTGCTGGAGTTTCAGGGGCATCATGTGATTCGGCAGAATCATATTGGGGATTGGGGGACGCAGTTTGGGATGTTGATTGAATATGGCGTGCAAAATGGTTTATTTTTCCTCGGGCATGTCGCTAAGACAGTTCCATATGGCTCTGCGTCCATTCCCGTAACGAAAGACGGATCTATGGCCGGCCAACTTTGGCCTATACGAGATCTGGAACAATATTACCGCGACGCAAAAATCGCATTTGATGCAAGCGAAGCGTTTCAAGATGCGGCGCGCCAACGCGTCGTTGCTTTGCAATCAGGGGCTCCGGAAGAAAAAGATTATTTGGACTCACATTGTTGAGGAGACGCGTAAACACTATCTCCCCATTTATGTGCGGCTTGGAGTCAAGCTTTCACTTGAACACGAACGCGGCGAATCCTTCTACAACCCTCAACTTCCTACTGTCGTTCAGGACTTAAAAACCGCGTCGATGGCGACCGAGAGCGAAGGTGCGACAGTCGTCTTCAACGAAGGTTTTGAAAACCCCCTCATCATCGAAAAAACCAATGGCGGCTATCTCTACGCCACCACCGATCTCGCCGCCATTCGGTTCCGCGCTACCGAGTTGCACGCCAACCGGATCATCTACACACATGATTCCCGCCAGGCGCAGCATTTTGCACAAGTCTTCGTCACGGCTAAGCGCGCCGGCTGGGCCACCAACGTTGAACTCGATTACGCCCCTTTTGGCACGATGCTCGGCGAAGACGGCCGCCCGTTCAAAACGCGCAGCGGTGACACGGTCAAGCTCAAAGACCTTCTCGATGAAGCCGAGCAGCGCGGTTACGAGCTGGCCAAAGCCAAGGAAGCCGATCGTCTTGCCAAAGCCAAAGAACGCGGCGACGGCGCCATCGAAGAACTCGCCGACGAACAACTGCGAATCATCGGCCGCGCTGTGGGCATCGGCGCAGTCAAATACTCCGACCTGTCGAAAGACCGCGTGAGCGACTACGTTTTCTCGTGGGATAAAATGCTGGCGATGGATGGCAACACTGCCCCCTATCTCCAATATGCTTATGCCCGCATCCGCTCCATTTTCCGCAAGGCTGGTGTTGCGCCGGATTTTTCTGCGATGGTGAATCTTGCGACGCCTTATGAACTTGCGCTCGCCAAGCACATTCTTCGGCTTGGTGAAATTGTCGACCTTGTCGCGCGGGAGCTTAAGCCGCACCATCTTTGCACGTATCTCTATGATTTGGCCACGAGGTTCAGCTCATTTTATGAGAATTGCCCCGTGCTGAAGGCGGATGACGGGCCCACCAGGGCCAGCCGACTGGTGCTCTGCGAAGCAGCGGCCAGGACGATGGCCAAGGGGCTGGAATTATTAGGGATTGAACATCCGGAACAGATGTGAGGATTGGTCACGCTGGGGGGTGAAAGAATTCTACTTTTCTGGCCTGTCCCGCGTCGAATGAGATGGCCATCGCGAGCTTTTGGTTTGACCTCAGGGAGTAGTACCACGTATCTCCCAGCCCGATGACGGCGGCGGAATGTGGCGGGCCAAATACCTTGGCAATTTCCTGCTTTCCATTTCCCAGAATTGCCGATCTCAGCCCCACAAGCCCCTGCTCGCCAGTTTCCTGCCTGCGGACATTGCGTGTGTTCCGTCCGTTGCGGGCCCTTGTTCCCACGAGCTTAATGAATCCGGACCCCACGCTGGTCACATTGGTGAGGATAAAGACCGCCGCCACCGAACCGACGACGGCCGGCGCCAGCAGCAGGGCGCGGAACCAACTCGATTCGCCCGAGGCGACGCCGCATGACACCGTTTTAAGCTCACGCCGGTTCACAGGAATAATCTATCAAACGATTTCCCGTTTCCAACTACTTTTTGCACGGATTCTGAAGGAAAACTCGCGGCGGCGAATCACCTGTATTTGCTGGAGACGCAATAATCAGCGCCGGGCGATCCTGAAGAGAATGCGGAGAAGTTTTTTAGCCACAGATGCAGGCCAATTCAGGCAGATGCAGGGGGAGACGCGCCTGGTGAGGGTTCATCGCAATGATGTGCGCCCATGCACAGGCCGGACTTCGGCGAGATCAGTCGGGCGGAGGCCCGCGGCATGTTTTGATGATTCAAGCGGCCTATCGCTGGTCATAGTTTGTATCGAGCACGTCCTGCGCCCGCCGCACGGCCCGCTCGGCGTCGGCGACGACCAGTTCCCAGGCGTTCTTTCCCACCACGTCTCCCTCCTTCGCTATCGTGTCAGCGGCCGGTCGGACCTTTTCACAGTTGGTGATGATCTCCTTCAATTCCTCGACATTCCTTTCAGTGAGGCCGGTCTTATGGAGCCGATGAACGGTGCGATCGCCGGTGCGCGATAGCGGATCGCGCACCTTCTCATCGGTGTGAACGGTCACGAGTGCAGCGTGGCTGATGTCGAGTACCCGCCGATTCATCAGGGTGACCGATGCGTCCATCAGATTGAATGCATGATCTGCAAGCTCGCTGAGATATTGACGTGTGCGGCCGTCCTTGCCGGTTGCGGCGAGTTCCAGTTGCCGCAGGGTTTCGGCGTCTTCTACGACGGGCTGCAATTCTTCCAGCGTTTGGGCCGTGCGGCCAATCTTCAGCTTTGCATCAAACAACGCAGACTCATCCGCAAACAGCATTGGCAGCGCGTCCGCCCGTTCCGCGGTGCTAGAGAGGTGGGCCTGATTCGATTTGGCATTGCCGCTGCCTGCAGACCCGATCCTGGCCGTATAAATTCCCCCTTCTGATCGGCGGATCATCACCTCCGTCGCCTTATTGACCGCGGCTTTGGCCGGGTCGTGCTCTTGCTTCGCCGCCGCGGCGAATGCCTGGGCGGCCAGCGCGTACCCGCCGGTTTGAAGATGTGCTTCGCCTTTGATCGCAAGAACTTGCACCCGATCAATTCCGTTCGCCAAGTCGCCCGTTAAATCGAGCAGCCGATTCGCTTCGACGATTGCTTCAGGATATTGGCCGTGATCGGACAACTTCTGCAGTTCGGCTATGGATGGCCCCTGCGCCAGCACCTCGCCGACTGCCAATAGCCCAATGACGACTAACGCCAGATGCACCCGCCATACCCGCATAGCATTTCCCCTGCTCAAACGCCCACTTGCACAATAACAACCCTGGCGACAAGTAAAATAAGACCGGCGCCCATCTTCAATGATCCTTCTCGCCGGCCAGAATAAATCGATGCCCAAAATGGTGGAAATACGTCGCGAACTCCATTTCTGCCCGATTGCGAAGATCGAGAATTTCATTGTATTTAAACGCCTGCGCCACGCTCACCCGTGCATCGTGTTTCACCATGGGACCGGCGAACAAAGTAAACAGCGTGATCCACGCATATGCGCGATGATTGCGAAGGAGGTCAGACACGATAACCCCTCGCCGCGCAACGCGGCTGATCTCCTGCAATACAGCGATCGCCATCTCGTCATCGAGGTGATGCAGGAACATGCTGGTCATCACATAGTCAAACGCGGCATCGTCAAAAGGCAACTGCGCGGCATCACCGCGCACGACCGAAAACCGCTGCTCGTTACCCATCGCCGCCGCGGCCGTCCGTGCCGTCTCCGCATGCAGGTCGATACCGACGATGCGTACCTTTAGCTTTCGCCGGTCCGCCCATTGAAGGATCGCCATGGGAATATCGCCGGAGCCTGTCGCAACATCGAGAATGGTGATGGTTTGGCCTGCGGCCCAGCGCCGGCTGAATCGTTCAAGGTGTTTCAGCGTTGCCCGCTTATATCCGAGCGCCGCGTTAATCTTCCGAATAAACGCGAGGCTTCGACGAAGCTGCTCAGGGTCTGCGTCCGGCAAATCCATCCACTCTGCTTCGCGTTGTCGGTATGCCAATGTTGGCCACATTATTTTTGCCCGTTTTGCGTGCCTGCATTTGATCGCCTGCAGGACGGGATGCAAGGGCCGATTCAATTTTTGACTTTAAGTCATCGAGCATCGATTCATTCCATGAAATATGACCATCAAAAGGAAGGGCCGATAATTTTTTCTGGATCAAGCTGGCTAATGCGCAATTTGGTGCAGTTGGAAACGATGAAACCGCGTCTGCAATCGCTTTTGCGACGGCGTCAACAGCAGCGTGCGGGGGCATTTTATTTGAACTGCAACCGCTCCTGACGGGGAAACAGGGGCAGGAGTCTGATAAGGTGGGCCTTTTCTGTTTATCCCACAGTTCCGGCAAAAACTGCGCACGCGGTTTAATGGCCGCGCCCCGGCGGTCGATATAGATGGTGTCAACGGAATGTATGGAATGGTGCACGGAAGCACGACGCGAGAGATGCAGGATGTGTGCAGGTTTTAGCGATCGCGTGGGCGGTCGAATCGTGCAGGGCATCAGGTCGCCGGAGCGATCGTGATGGTCTGTGCGATGAGTGGGTGTCGATCGGAACAAGCCGACCGGGTTCAAGGGGAATCCGCCGGCCGGGAGAAAATGCAATGAGCACGACCGCAAAAGTGAAGGACGTATTAACGACAGGCGAAGTGGCCAAGATATGCAATGTGGCCCCGCGCACCGTCAGCAAGTGGTTTGATTCAGGCGCCCTTCATGGGTACCGGATTCCGGGCAGCAAAGATCGGCGGATTCCGCTGAACCAGCTCATCCGGTTCATGAAGCACCACGGCATGCCGCTCAACGGTCTGATGACAGGCTGCACGCGCATCCTGCTGGTGGACGGGGAGCAGGACATTGTTGAAGTGCTCGAGAAAATTCTGGAAGACGAAGCGAAGTATGAAGTGGAAGTCGCCCGCAGCGGGTTCGCCGCGGGCATCACGGCGGAGAAGTTCCGCCCGCACGTCATCCTGCTTGATATGCACCTGAGCGACATTGATGGCCGCGAAGTGGCCAAGCATGTGAAGAGCAATCCTGATCTGCAATTGACCAAGGTCATTGCGGTCAGCGGGAAGATGACTGACGATGAAGCCAAGGGGCTGCTTGCCAGCGGATTTGACGGATTCCTGCGTAAGCCGTTTCATGTGCGGCAGGTCATTGAAGCGGTTGAGGACGCTGTGGCCGTGGTGTACTGAACGGCGCCAGGATTTTTTGAAATCCGCGAACCGGCCCAGCGTCAGTTCGTACAGTTCTTACTAACATAATTTGCGTTCGAAAGAACGCGAGGGGCCGCTCCCGGAGGGGACGGCCCTTTTTTATTTGGGCGGGCGAACGGGATACAGGCGACGGTGGTTTGTTATCCTGAGCCAGGATGACCGATTGGGTGCGACGACGATCCGGCGGATAGCGGCGCACGTTTGCCAGTAAGAAATCAGGGTTGGGCAGAGCCGACTTGATCGGTGGTGGCGGGCTGGGTGGTTGTGCTGTGGGCTTCTTCTTCAGGGGAGCGGGGGCCGTCAACCAGATTTCGCATCCGGCGGTCGATGGTCATGTCGCGGTTTTTCAGGTCAGTCGCAAGCTGGTCCTGCTGCAGCTTCAGGCTTTTTTCCAGCCGCGCAATTCGACGCTGGCGTTCTTTCAGGTTGGTGTCGACCAGATCGGCGACCTTCTGCTGGATTTTCACGCGGATCGATTCCTGCGTTGCGGTGTCGCCGTCGGCGCGAGCGTCGCGGAACTGGGTTGCCAGGCCGAAGGCGCTGTCTTCCAATTCCATTCGGCGAACGACGATGAGCCCGAGTTCGGGATCGTCTTTCTGGATGCGTTGAAGGTTGTGATAGGCGACGACCGCCAGCCCGATCAGCCGATTCTTACGGGGTCGGCCATCGGAAAGACTATCGATCACGCGGAAGCGTTCCGGGCAGTGTTCCTTCATGAAGGCGGAAGCCTCATCCCAATCCTGAGGTTGCCAGGGTTCGGTGGGACGCTGGAACGCTCCACCCCACCATCCGCCGCGGGCGCCATCGGAGTAGTTTCGCTGGCCATCAGCAGCCGCGCCGGTGTTTGCCGGAGCGGACGGCGCCGGTGCGCCAGGAGTCTGAGCAGCGATCATGGATGTGGCGGTGTCGGCGGCGGGGGGGCCGCCCGCCGGCTCATCGGCCATTACAGCCAGCGGCAATACACCGATCACACAGGCTGCGAGCTTCCAATGTTTCATTGAACCATACTCCCCTGAAATCACTGAGTAGGATCGACGACGATCGCCGCCGACGAATCATCTACTTTTCCGCTTAACGCGTAGGCCTGATGTTCTGCGTCCGCCAGTGAACCGCTGGAGTCATCCATCATGGAAAATTCAGTGCGGGCTGCTTTTTCGCAATTCCTGGAAAGCGAGTTGTGGATCGTCGGATCGTTGCGGACTGGGATCGGAGGTTTCCGGTTTGAATCCCCACCAGACCATTGTCGCAATTAAAATAGAAGCCGCCGACGCACAAGGATAAACCCACCAGGGGAATCGAAGCTGCGGCCGAACCTCGGCAACCTGCGGCGGACGGGTAAAGCGATCGACATGCCACTGCTTCATCACCCGCGAAACCTGCCGGAGCGTGACCGATTCAGAGACGGGCATTGGTGTGGCTTGATCGAGGTCGTTCAGGCCGCTCAAAACGGTTTGCTGCGCCAGCCGCAACTGCTTCAGCTCTCGCTCCATGCCGGGATCAGATGCGATCATCTGCTCCACCTCCAGCCGATCTTCGGAGGGGAGCTCGTCCGCCAGGTACATCAGCAGGACTGCTTCGTTGTTCTCGAGTTGTTGGAGGAGGGGAGGCATTTTCGTTTTGGGGCCGCTGCCCGTTGTTGTTGTCCGTTGTTAATGATTCTTTGTCTGTCGATTCTATCGTCTGTTGATTCTATTCCATGAGCTGCCGAAGTTTCAGGACAGCTTTGTGCATTCTTCCCAGGGCAGTGTTCAACGGGCAGCCCAGCATTTCGGCGATCTCCACGAATTTCAGATTACTGTAATATCTCAGCATCAATACTTGCCGCTGGACTTCGGGGAGCTGGTCGATTGCCTTTCGCAACTTGACCTGCTGCTCGGTGCTTTCCAGCCGATCATCCGCGGCGGGATGCTCCTGGTCGGTCACCAGCTTGAGCGTTTCCATTGCCAGCTTCTCGCGACCGCGGGACCGCCAATGGTCGTTGGCTTTGTTCGTTGCAATCCGGAAGAGCCAGGCTTTGAAGCCGCCATTGGTGGAATCGGGGTCGAATTTTTCAATGTGGTCGAGAACGCTTAACCAGGTCTGCTGGTGCAGCTCTTCGGCCAGATGATCGCTGCGGGCGATGCGATGCAAATATCGCATGAGCGATTGATGGAATCGCTTCACCAGCAGTTCACCGGCGGCAATGTCCCCTGCACGAAGCCGCAACGCCAGAGATTCGTCGGTTTCTGGCGGTGTCACCCGCTCAGCCGG
The DNA here is from genome assembly GCA_963704405.1 of uncultured Phycisphaerales bacterium. Lineage (GTDB taxonomy): Bacteria > Planctomycetota > Phycisphaerae > Tepidisphaerales > Tepidisphaeraceae > MFD01213-c1. Next base: position 3,670,739 of record OY969903.1, on the reverse strand, counting down.
CGTGTTTTTGGGCAGGCTAAGCTCAGTAACAGCTCGTGCGGACATCTGGTTCGTTCCGACCGTCATGAGTTGTAACGTCCGGTTCGGGCGATTATTGCGTTCGATTCGCAAATGCGCTGCGAATCGCGCAACGATTCGTAGCCGCTTGTGATATCTGATCTTACACCTATGCAATTGCGGCGTGCAACGGCGTCGCCCAACCGTTCATATATAGCCCGATCATGATTAATTTAGGGAAGATGTGGAGAAATCCCTTGCTTTTGTGAACTTTCTTTTGATCGGGAGATCAATTGCTGCTATACGTAGGCCCGCTCCGCTTGCGACGGTGGGTGATCGAAACAAGCGGCGTCCGTGGGTACCTGAGCGGCTTGACCATTCCTGAAGACTCAAATGCGACGTCCTCTCAGTGGAACGGTTCCAGACGTTAGTTTCCGCGCACCGGTTTAACACAACTTTGCGCTGTTCCAGTGAGAGGGAAGAACTATGTTTTGTGGGGAGAAACCCAGAAAATACACTACCGGTCTGTTGTTGTTTGCCGCCTGCGCGGCTTTGGGAGATGCCTCCGCCTCGCTGGGGCAATCGACCTGGATCGGCGCTAACAATGGCAACTGGAGCGTTGACGCCAACTGGAATCCCACAGGTGTTCCAACCGGCAGCAGCACAAACGTTACAGTTGCTCCAGGCTATCTAGTCACCGGAACAATCAACTTTGATTACGCCTATACCAACCCGACGGGCATTGGGGATTTGCTCGTCAATTCCGTCACGGCGCACGATCTGACTCTAAGCCAGACCGCCGACGGGAGTTCGCTTGTGGCGGCAACGGAAACGATTGGATCGGCCGGCCGCGCAACCTGGAGCGAAAGCTCGGGAACCAATTCCGTTGGATCGAATTTGTGGGTGGGATATGGAGATGGATCGACCGGGAATTATCTGCTTTCAGGCGGCACACTGACAGCGGGCACTCAGGAAGACATCGGCTTCTTCGGGGCTTCGGTGCGCGCTTTGGGGACTTTCGTGCAAAGCGGTGGATCAAACACGACGCCGCGGCTGGTGCTCGGCGATAACACCGGCGCGACGGGAACCTACACGCTCAGTTCCGGGCAGCTTCTCGTCACCGATCTTGAAGACATCGGCAACCTGGGCAACGGCCAGTTCACCCAGACCGGCGGGACGCACATCATATCTGGCGCGGGAAACGCCGCGACGTTAATCATCGGCGATGTGACAAATGAAGCAGGCAGCTACACGCTTTCCGGCACCGGCACTTTGAGTGTCAACGGAAGCGAGACGATCGGATTGGATCACGGAGGAAAGGGAAGTTTTACGCAGCACGGCGGCACGCACACCGTCGGCAGCAACGGCACGCCGCAGAATCTGACGATCGGGCAAATGGCCGCGAGCCAGGGATCATATACACTCGACGCAACCAGCAGCGCCTCGTCGCTCGAAGTGTGGGGAAATGAAGCGATCGCGGCGAGCGGATCTTCCGGCTCTGTCGCCGGAGCATCCGGCACATTCTCGCAAAACGGCGGAACGCATACGATTCATGGAACATTTACAATTGGCGCTGGAACCGGCTCCATCGGCAGTTATTCCATGAGCGGCGCCGCCACCGTCCTTCAGGGACTGCTGTCTGAAACGATCAACACCGGAATCAATTCTTTCACGCAGAGCAATGGGACCAATATTACGCCAAGCCTCACCATCGGCGCTTCCGGCGGACATTACACGCTGCAAGGCGGAACGCTCAGCGTCACCAATACATTTACGGATAACGGCGCCTTCAGTCAGACCGCCGGCACCGCGACCATCTCGAAAATCCTCGGCGCCGGCAGCATCACTGTCGGCGGTACCGGCGTGCTCACAATCCCCACCGGGGCTACCGCTCATCAGATCGGGTCGCTCACCATCAATAGCGGCGGCAAAGTTAATCTTTCCCTTGCCGCTTCCAAGTTCACGCGAACGATTCTCGTCACCAGCGGGCTGACTTTTGCTGGAACCACTAATGCCTGGCAAGGCAAGCTCGATCTGAGCAACAATGACATGATCGTCAAAGGCGGTGACATTGCGGCGGTCACCAATCAATTGAAGATGGGATTCAATGCCGCGTCGGGATATTGGAATGGCTCGGCCGGAATTGTCTCGACGAAAACCGCCGCCGATCCGAATCATCTCACGACGCTGGGGGCGATCGTGAATAATGACGGATCAGGCCACGCCATTTACGGAAGCACGACGGCTTACGGTTTGTTCTACGGGCAGAACCCTGGCTCGAACGATGTGCTGGTCAAATATACTTACTACGGCGACGCCGACTTAAACGGCCATATCGACGGCACCGATTACGCGAAGATCGACAACGGTTTCGCGCATGGCCTCACTGGCTGGTTCAACGGCGACTTCAACTATGACGGCGTCGTTGATGGCAGTGACTACAGCCTCATCGACAATGCCTTCAACATGCAGGGAACGCCGCTGGAAGGCGGGTCGCTGGCGGCGCCCGCTGACAGCCAGGCCGCTGCATGGATATCGGTGTCGAGCGTGCCGGAACCTTCGACGTTTGCCCTTCTGTTGCCCGCCGCCGCCATGCTTCATCGGCGAAGCCGGCGGCCACGCGCCATTACGCCGCCGCCACGGCTTTGATCGGCTGCATAATCCAACGTCGAATGCCGTTGGTCTGCCCTTCCCACGACGAGCTCGCGCGAACTTTTAAGAACGTATCGAACAGGCCATCCACCGTCCGGCAAAGGTCGCGAAGCAGCGCGATTCGTTCTTCAAACAGTACCCGCGGCGTCTCGGCGTCTTCCACTTCCGGCAACTTCGCCGACCCAACAGCAAAACCTTCCGGATTAAAATTCAGCGTGAAATCCTGCCCGTTGACGTGCAGAAGCAATCCGGCTTTTCGCGGAACTTTTCCGCTGCGAAGGGCGTCGCGCGCTTCAGGCATGCGGCACGGGCCGTCGCCGCGAAGCGAATCGCGGCCGGTCTGGCCATAGGCGCAATCCAGATCGAGCGAGCGATCGATGAAGATCGAGACTTCACCGTTCGCGCCTTTCACACCGGCGTGGTCAATCTTGACGACGCCGTCACGATGGTCGACTTCATGCCAGAGCCAGAGCAGGAATTCATTGCCGAGAAAATCTTTGGGCTCGGGACCTTTGGCGACCCAGGGATATTCAGGATATTGGCCTTCGCCTTCAGGACCGGGGACAAAACGACTTGGCCGCAGGTCTTCGTAATCGCGGCGGCGGCCGCGCGGTTCAAGCAGGCGCAGCGCGATCGAACCGGCCGAAAGCGGAATCAGATTTAAGCCAAACGTGCGCTCGAAAATCTCCGCGAGCTTCTCAAACGATTTTCCGCTGGCGGCGGCATACAGCGTCTGCTTTGGAATGTCCCACAGAACCGGCAGCATTTTGCTCCGGCGAAATCGCCCTGTTCGCAACTCGTCTTCCACCTTTTGCCTGATGGTGTCTTTCACGTCCTTCTTCTGCGACTTGCTGATAAATCCAGACGGATTGCCGGCGGCGACCGCCTCTTCTTCCATGATCTGATATGCCTTCTTCAGATCGCCTGGCACCTTGTTCGTGTCGATGCGCAGTCCGAAAAAAAGCGATTCGGCAAAAACGTTGTGCTCAAAGCTGAAAGTATCATCAAGCACGTGCCGCCCGCCTGCCCAGCCATATTCGATTTCCTCCGGCACACCGCTCTCCTGCGGGCGCAGCGCGTGTGCGGCGACCTTGTCGAGCAACTCCTGATCGATGGCGGATGGATGTTCCCCCACCACCGCAAAACGACGAAACGAAACTGATCCGGAGGCAAAACCCATGCGCGTGCCCTCCAACAAAAGCACAAAGCAAAACAGACGCTCAACGTGCCGCACGTACATCGGCGCGGACTCACAAGGCGGGGCGGAATGCTACGGGTTAACTGGCGAAATTCCAACGCGACATTGCTACCACGACAACATTCGCGCATGTTATCCACAACCCCCACCCGGCGGTTTGACCTTAAAATGTCTCATAACCTCTTGCACGAGCGCTAAAGCATGATGAAACGGAAGTTATCTGCCGCCCTGTTGCTTGTGTCTGCTGCTGTCGGATGCGCCTCCCAACAGAAGGCCGCGACAACCGCGGCCCACCCGTCACCGCCGGCCGAACCATTTCCCAGCGCCACACCGCAGGCGGTGGTGGACGTCAGCGAGAAAATATTTCCGGCTGTCGTGCGGATCGACGTCGCCCAGGAAATTTATGCCGAAGGCAAACGCACGCTTCGGCGGGGCATCGGCTCCGGCGTCATCATCGACGCCGATGGGCACATCCTCACCAACTATCACGTCGCCGGCCGTGCCGCCGAGCTTTACGTCACGCTCTCCAATAAAGAACGCGTCCCCGCGAAGCTGGTCGGTGACGACCACTGGACCGATCTGGCCGTCGTGCAACTCGATATGGATGTCATCAAAAAAAAGATGATCGCGTTCAATTTCGCGCCGCTCGGCGACAGCAGGCATCTGATCACCGGGCAGGACGTGATGGCGATCGGCACGCCTTTCGGCCTGAACCGCACGATGACACTCGGAATCATCTCGAACAACGAGCGCACGTTTTATCCCGAGCGCATGACGATCGACGAATTTGAGACCGGCGATTTTTCAAACTGGATCCAGATGGACACGCCGATCAATCCCGGCAACAGCGGTGGCCCGCTGGTCGATCTCACCGGAAAAGTCGTCGGCATCAATACCCGCGGCGGCGGGCAGAACCTTAACTTCGCAATCCCCATCGACACCGCCAAACCAGTCATCGAAGCCATCCTGAAATCCGCCGACCCGGATCGCAAAGGCCGGATGGACCGCAGCGATCTCGGCATCGATTTTAAACCGCTGCAGGATTTGGAATCGTTTTACGATGTCGACATCAACAAAGGCGTGCTTGTGAATAGCGTCGACAATGGCTCGCCGGCTCAGAAGGCAGGCGTGCAATCTCAGGACATCCTGCTGGAGCTGAATCATCGGCCGACCAACGTGAGATTTCCCGAAGAAATCTCCGGCGTGCGAAAAATGATCGCTGATCTCCCCATCGGCACCGATGTCGACCTGCTGGTCAAGCGCGGCAAGGAAAATCTCCACTTCCATTCCAAAACACAAAAGCTCGAAGGCGCGGTCGGTGAAGAAAAAGAACTGAACACCTGGGGCGTAAGCGTTCGCGATGTCACCCGCGCTTATGCAAACGAACAGCAACTCGACGACGACATCGGCGTAGTCGTCACCACCATGAGCCCAGGCTATCCCGCCGCCAAAGCCGAACTGCAATCCGGCGATGTCATTCGCGCCGTCGATCAGCAGGCCGCCACCGACCTGGATGACTTTTTGCGGCTGTATAACCAGTCCCTGCGAAGCAAAAGCGCCCGCGTTCTCCTGGACATCCAACGCGGCCGCGGCCGCCGGTCGATCGTGCTGAAAGTGACCTACGACGACCCCGCGAGCACGCAACCCGTAAAGTGAGCGCAAGAGCACAAATGGCCCAAAATCATCAACGCATTGGAGTCTCCATGCATCGTTTTGTTTCCTGTTTCGCTTGTTTATTTATTGCATCCACGACAATCTCGCTTGCCGCGTCAACTGATTCACAGACGGATATCGCCCAGCAAATCTACGACCATGCCAAGCCCATGCTGGTGGCTGTTCAGTACACGCTCGCCCAGGAAGAAGGCCGCCACGAGCTGACGTTTCCCGGAATCGTCGTCAGCGAAGACGGCCTGGTCATGTTTCCGATGGCCGCCGTCAACGAACAATTCCCCGACGAGCAGTTAAAGGATTTCAAAATTATCATTCCTAAGGACGACGGTGATCCGGAAGAACTGGACGCCGTCTTCCAGGGCCGCGATGAGCGCACGCTTGTGGCGTTCGTTAAAGCGAAAGAATCGCGAAAGTGGACGCCCATCCATTTTGAAGAAGCCTCACCCAAGATCGGCGAAACAATCTATTCCGTCGGCCTGTTGCCCAAACCAGCGGGCTACCATCCCTACCTGATGCGTGCGATGGTCTCCGCTTATCTGCGCGGTGAAATCAAGCAAATCCTCGTCGGCGACGGTGGTCTCAGCGCCACCGGTTCCCCCGTTTTCAGCGCCGACGGCAAAGCCATCGGCTTCGCCAACGCGCAATCGTCGTCGCTGCTGCTGAATGATGTGAAGAACGTAATCGTGACGCTGCTCGATCCCCCAAAGCTCATCACCCCCACGCCCGAGTTCTCACAGAGCCTGAGCGATCCGCCGACCCCCGATCATCCGCTGCAGTTGGCATGGATGGGCGTGCCCGAACTCAACGGCTTGAAAAAAGAAGAAGCCGAATACTTCGGCCTGACCAATCAGCCCGCCGTCCAGATCGGTGGAATCATCACCGGCACACCCGTGGAAAAAGCCGGCATCCAGCAAGGCGATATCATCGTCAAATTCAACGGCCAGCCCCTTGAACGCGGCGACGAACCCGATGAACTTCCGATGATTCTCCGCCGCCAGCTTATCCGCCTCAAACCCGGAACCGTCGTCACGCTCAGCATCCTCCGCGGCAAAGCGCAGCCTTTAAAAGATATCCAGGTCACGCTGGAAGCGCGCCCCAAACCGCCGAACCTGGCCGAGCGCTATTGGGACGAAGAACTCGGCTTCGGCGTCAGAGAAATGGTCTTCATCGACGCCTATGCATTGAAGTTAAAACCCGATACCAAAGGCGTAGTATTGACGGTCGTCAAACAAGACAGCTCTGCCGCCACCGGCCACCTCCGCATCGGCGACCTCATCACCCAACTCAACGGCCAGCCCGTCACCGACCTGAATTCCTTCAAGTCGGCTTACCAGGACTTTCGAAAATCACACGCCCATGATGCGGTGGTGATGGTCGTCCGCCGCGAAGGCCGCGCAGAGACGATTCGAATAGAACCTCCACAATAAACTCCCGCACATCAGGCGCCTGAACATCCCAGCGCCAATTCCCGGATCATCCCTACTTGTGCATCACTTCCTCGGACATGGCCAGAATTGCAGCAAATACTTCACACGACTCGACTAAGCTTTCAAGCTGGACGGCGGCGGGGCGCGCCGGGGCGCGCCATTGGCCGCGCCCTGTTTTACATCTCTATGATGGACAGAAGGTTATGAAATAAGGTTCCACGAAAATAGCAATAATTTAATATGCCGCGCCCCAAATTTAGCCCAGATTAATAGTCGGCCGCGGTTTGTTCGCCTCAGTGGGAGGGTGACGGCTCGGTGGCTCGTGTGCTCAAACCGACAGGGGTTTGAAAGCGCATTCCGCGGCCGCTCAAATGCAGGGGGTAACGCATGCTTTTTCGGCGGGCACAGTCAGCCAGGGGCGGACAGGTTCGGTATACGCCAGCTCCGTTCCAGCGAGGCCGGGTGATGCACGGCCTTGACGAATCCGCCACGGTACAACGCCGCCAGCTTTCGCCAGTCCAGCGCGTCAGACTTGTCGCCATCCTTGGAGATCAGCGCGTTGCGGTGGGGATCGCAGACGATCATCTCGTCCGTGTGCGGCGAGAGGTTGCGATACAACCAATCCGCCAAAGGTCCTTCCTCAATCACCAGCTTTCTGGGTTTGGGAACCGCCTCGATCGCCTTCGCCAGCTCGGGGATCGAAGTCGGCTCATGCCACGCCGATTTCTCCCGGCCCGTGTCGTCGATGTAACCGCCTTCGCAAAAGGTGCTGTGCACGTCCAACGCGATAAAGTTCGTCCGTCTCATGCTTGTCTCCTAGGCGAATGGGTCGTCCGTGTTTGGGGAGACAGCGTATCCGATCTACAGCCCCGCACTTCTTACATCTTCAATAGAACTCGGAGCTGCATATCTGAAGGAATTTTCCGGGTATGCCGCCAAGATGGCAGTAAAGCTGATGGGTGTGAGGACTTTGGCTTTTACAACTTTACCGGATTGTTAGCGGCCGTTCGCGTCGGCTACCCTTCAGGCGCCCCTTTCTCGCTTTCGAAGATTTGGAGATTGCTTGGCCGGAAGATCGGCTTTTTCTGCGCTTAATCGGAATGCCCCGCTTTGACGATACTTCGGTGCGCACCGATCGCGACACGTCAGCCTTCAATCGATCTGAAAGCGCTTTCAGCCTTTCCGTTTCCGCCGCGTAGCGATGCCCCAGCGCGACCTGCATTTGTCGAGTGACGGCCGCGATTGCCTTACGAACGCCAACATCAGGGTGGCGACAGTGGCTTTCTAAAAAGGTAAGCACCGTCGGCACTAACTTGAGCTTGACGATTGAAGCAGCCTGTGCCCCAACGACCTGCAATGCAACATTGGACGTGGTAGCGTCGCTATCTCGAATTCCGCCGACAACCAGTGACAGGCAGGTGGTGGCTGCTGATCCGGCAATGTGGACCGCATGGTATGCGTCGCGACGTACAACCGCGTTTTGGTCAGCTATGCCAGTTTGAATCAGTCTCACCAGTTTCGATGCTATGAGTTGCCGGTGGAAGCGGGCAAGCTGCGCTAGTGTCAGTATTGCTTCACCTCGCACGTCTTGTGGCCAAGTAAGGCCGAAACGAAACGGATTTAATGGCGAATGCTGCTCCTCTTGCCCATATAAAGGGTGGCTGTGTGCGCGATGCTCGCTCGCATAACGGATCGAGATACCTGCGATTTTTCGCGCAGTTTGTGTATCGATCGAGTCCGACAGGCCGCGAAGTATTTGAAATAGGCCGTCCCGGTTGGCATTCACGTTGTCGGGGTTGTTCAGCGTGTCTATCACAGTTTCGACAAGTTCATGCTTGATTGGGTAGCTCAACTTTTTTCGATGCTGGACTAATGCGCCCAACTCCTCCATGCAACTGCCAACCTTGACGGCGACACTGCCTGTCGCCGTCGGCTTATTATGGATCATGAACTCGCCTTGCCCGGTTGCGGCGGCAACTCCCGGCGCAAGAGCTTCGACCTGCTGTCGCAAGTGCGCTATCGCTCTATGCACAGCACCGTCGGCATCCCCCAACTTGATAGCTTGGTCAAAGAAAGATGCTGCGGATACCAGCATGTGCGGTATTGCTCGCCCGCGCCGATAAATCTTTTTACGAAGTTCAGATTTGATAGCGGGCCAGCGTTCTGCAATCAATCCTAATATATTGAGTGCTTTCGGGAAATCATGGTCAGGCCTAGTCGCTATCACGTGGGGTAGAACTGCCTTGGCGAGGGACCGGCATCCGCCTCTATCGAGCACAGCGGCGGCCGCTTCCAAAACTTTGTAAAACCGATCGCGAGCAATCCCATTGCCGCTCCAGAGCCGATGTTGAAGAATCTCAGTGACGACTGACCGCGCCTCGGTTGCACTCGCACCTTCTAGCAGCACAGCAGTAGCCTTCAACGCAGGTTGTGCGGCCCAATCTTCGGCCAATGTCGTACACGGAAGACAGCGAGCCGACCTCAATCTTTCAAGCCATAGTGTAATGCTTTCGTCTGGAACGGCGTCACCTAATTTTTCGAGAAAATGACAGGCACAGGTAATATGACGGCCTAGATGGGCGCATTCCGCGATCTTCTCAACCACCGCACCTACAACAGAGGCATCGTTTAGCGCTCGTAGATGTTCAGCAACAAGCTGCGCCACCTCCTCGGACTCAGAAAGAATGGCACAAAACCCTGCTTGAACCCACTGTTCAAGGCGTACCAATTCACGGCTCAGGTGCCCAGCCATTTCGCGAGTCTGGTGCCAATCAAAGCTGCGATATGCTTTGAACAACAACGCATTGTAAACCGGTAATGACTCATAATTCTTACCTCCATGAGACGCTTCAGCGGCATCCAGTAGCGCGTCACCCTCTCTGAACTTGACGCCTAACAGACGACGTCTGTCAATTTGGCCATAGCGTCTTTCAACCTCATCAGGCGCTGGGAATCCGCTACCAAAACACACTTCAATGCGGTCCTGCTCTATGACCAGCCGAATTTCCTCGGGCAATCCGGCCAAATCTGAGGATAGGAGTCGGTCAAGAAGGGATAATGATTCAACCGATTGTCGGTCCAAATGAAGGAGTTGTGCGCGCGATAGTTCTCGACCGACAGCGTCTGCCGGGGAGGAGTCAGAGCTACCGTCCATCAAGAGCTTGAGTGCTGCTGTCAAACGACCCCGTAGCGATTCAGAAAATGCGCGGGCGGCAATTACCCGGACGCGTGAGTCTAAAAAGTCAGCCAAAACTGGTGCGCTAGATGGGGCCATCGTGAAATCTTCTATTTCGCTCCGGAGACAACATGCCCTTCGAAGAGTGACGCCTCGGCAACCTCGGCTCGAATGTTTTCTGCGTCAGTGCTGTTTCCAATCAGTCGAATAGCCACCTCCGCTGCGGCACTGCCCTCGGCGAAAGCGCCGGCGCGTAAAGCCAGTGTTGCGAGCGTGCGATAGAACGCGGTCTTTTCGGATACACCATCCGCTAGAGCTTCGGCAATTTTCTGCACGCTTCGCAACTCCGTCACGGACCCTCTCGGGTCTTGCTGCTCCTCCATCTTTGCCAGCTCGGTTGCCGCATGGACCTGAAGTGCAGAATCAACACTACGCCCGTTCGAAGTAGCGAAGAAAAGTGCAGACTTGAGCCGTGTCCGGGCTGTCAAGTGACTTCCCAGCTCCCATAGATCAAGGGTTTGTTTGAGCACTTGCTGTAGATATTCCGCTGGTTCTGCAGTCGCGGACGTTGCCTCGACAGCGCTGAGTTGCGTCAATAGATGTGCCCGCGATGCGTCGAACTGCGACAGAAGATCAATACGACTTTGGGTCGCCGCAAGCTGCTTCTGCCGCGCAAGCTGCTGGAGCATGTAGCTTTCGACATCAGGCGGCATCTGCTCAAGTGTGTCGAACGGGGATTCCTGCACAACCCAGCTCAGATGCCAACTCAAACCATTCTCGGCGAGAACGGCACGATGGCGACTGAACTCTTGTTCCACCCACGGCATCTGAAGTGCCGGTATAAGCTTTGAATACTGCTCGGACTTTCCGGCCGGGAATCCGAAAACAACGGTGACACGATTCTTGGCAGGGTCAATTTCGACCTCACGGGTGTAATAGTGTCGCCACCAGTGCATCCGTGATTCAAGATTAAGATCAAGCACGTGCGCTGCGCCACAAGCGCGCGATGGTGTGCTTCATCCAAAATGTCGGCTAGGCGGAGGATGGCCGCGAGCAAACGCAAACGCATCGTCGGCTGCTCCGGCTTTGGCATAAGCTCGTCGTAGCGTGGTGATGCGGTGTCAACGCAATGGGCTTCGCAAATCGCCGCGATTTCTGAGGGCCGGTCATTGTCACCAAGCGTAAAGTTGATTGGCGGTGTACCGTTACGAACGCTGGCAATCACCATATCTGCAGAAATCTCATGATGATACCGTCGGATAATTTCCAGGCGATCATCGAATCCGATCTTCGCCCAAGCGCGACCCTCTTTATTCAGTGTTTGTGCCAAGCGACCGCTCTGGCCAGCTTTTTCATTATGCATCCCTATATCGTGAAGATATGCACCGCCGTACTGGATGGACCCCTCGTCGTCGGTAAGTTTTTTTGCTAATGGAGCGAGTAATTGTTCGCAAAGATGTGCGACACGATCGCAATGTTCGATCGAATGATCAGTGAAGTGTCGGTGTAACCGATTGCGGTAAATGGGAGCCACACCGTCGCGTAGAGCGATTAATCGTGCACGCCGATCGTCAGAAACTAAATTGAATGCATCGGAGCGGGCCATCGCTTAATTGTACGCGCTGCTGACCTATGCTGATACAGTCTGACGGGAGATAGAAGCTCGGCCACGCGCAATTCTCGGCCGACTTGAAGCCGCGAATGACAAATGCAGCTGCCCTCGACGCTAACCTGTGCGCGAGTTCGATTGGTCCCCTTCCTATGGAGCCACGGGGAATCGAACCCCGATTTGCTGAATGCGATTCAGCCGTCATCCCGTTAGACCATGGCCCCGGATTGGTTTTTATCCGTTTAGATGCTGAGGGGACATTCTATTGCGGGGTTGGTGGTCGTCAAGATGATGGTAGACGATTGAAACGGAAGCGCATTCCGAGCGTAATTACATCAGGTGGCGCGCGATTGAGGCTGACAACGGGTGTTTTGTTGCGCCCGGATAAATTTTGCACCGTCTGCATATTTACGCTTTGACCTGTGATGAACATTACACCTATAGTTAGCGTCCAAGCTATGTGCGGGCTTTTTGGAGAGATGTGAATGCGTAAACGTGGACTCGGGGCGACGGATCAGGATCTCGAACAGCTTACCTCCTTGTTTCGTCTGCTTTCAGACAAAACACGCCTGAATATCCTTATCTTGCTCAGCGATGGCGAGCGGAATGTCAGCAGCCTGTGCGACGAACTGAATCTGCCGCAGCCGACGGTGAGTCATCATCTGGGGCTTTTGCGGATGAACAATGTCATCGGCAATCGCCGCGCGGGCAAGCAGGTGTTTTATGGGTTGAATGGGCGGGTGGATGCGTCAAGCGCATCGCTGGTCCTTGATGCTCAGAACTTCGACATTCGAATTGCCGAGAAACGGGCGACGGTTTGAGGAACATAGGGCGCGGGGGGGATCATGAGGTTGTGAGATTGTCGTCGACCTGCAGCCGCTTGCCGGTCAGGCGGATGAACACGTCTTCCAGGGTGGGCTTTCCAACCGATATCGATTCAACCAGTCCGGGGGCAGTTTCAATCAATTCCGGGACAAACTCATGCCCTTTGGCTCGCTCAAGGCGAAGGGTGTTGTCCATCATTTCCGCGCTCACGCCGAATTGTTCATGAAGTTTTTGCCTGAGCGCGGGGGGATTGGATGAGCAGATGGTGATAACGTCTCCGCCGATGCGTTCTTTCATGGCGGCAGGGGTATCGCACGCCATAAGTTTGCCTGCGGTCATGATCGCGAGGCGGGAGCAGCGATCCGCTTCGTCCATCAGATGAGTTGTAACGAGGATGGTCACACCGCTCGCCTGGATGTCGCGGAGCGTTCGCCACAGGTCGATGCGGGCGCCGGGGTCCAGGCCGGTGCTGGGTTCATCCAGGAGAAGGATTTCCGGGCGATTGAGCAGACCCTTGGCCAGTTCGACTCGCCGCCGCATACCACCGGAGAAACCTTCGACGCGTTCTTTGGCGCGGTCGAGAAGATCGACGCGCGTGAGGAGCGTTCGCATGCGGTCTTCGAGTTCTTGGCCGCGGATGCCATAGAGATGACCGTGGTGGCGAAGGTTTTCCTCAGCGGTCAATTGCTTGTCGAGACTAGGCGATTGGAAGACGACACCGATGCGCTTTCGGATCGCATTCATTTCCGTTGCGACGTCAAGACCGAACATCCGGACAGTGCCAGGCGGTGCGGGGATCAGCGTGGACAGAATTCGGAAGAGCGTGGTTTTGCCGCTGCCATTTGGCCCGAGAAATCCGAAGATTTCGCCGCGATTCACCTGGAGGGATAAATTGCTGACGGCGATGCGCTGGCCGTAGGCATGGGTTAAATTGCTGATTTGCACGATCGGATCGGACATTGCAAAACAGTAGCAGAAACTCAGGCGCCGGTCATTGCGGCTTGATGGGGATTTGTCGACGGGATAATCATGGTTTTTTAATCCTGCCTCCGACGGCGTTTCAAATCCCTGGACTGTCACCGGGGGCATTAACACTTGCATGAATCGGCTGTTATGCGTTTACTATGAAGCAGCGGGGCGGATGAGAAGCGGATCATGGAATTCCTGCGTTCAATGGAGCATTCAATGTTTTCACGTCGATTGGTGTTGGCGCTGGTGAGTCAATCATTGCTGGCCGGTGGGTTGGTTGGATGCCAGCAAACGCCAAAACCCGAGCCGGCGCCCTTGCCACCGGTGGCGAGCGTGAACGATGCGGAGCATCTGCAAACGCAATTGCAGCAGCGCGATCCCGGCGCCCGGGCGGGGATTGTTGTCCGGGTCCATGCCTCTGATGGATTGGCGGCTGTGAAACTCGCCGCCGGCGGTGGGACAGCAAAGGATCCGGTGGTGGGAGACGCCTTTGTCTTCACCGATTCGGCACAGACGCCCATCGCCAACGGAAGCATATTCAGCATTGATGATGGCATTTTGGTTTTGAAGTTTGTAACAGCGGCGGGGGGCCGCACACCGGCGGAGGGGGACATGGCGATTCATGTAACTACCAAGTAGGCACTGTATTTATCATGCCGGCTTTTTGACGTGGACAACGTTGGCGCTGCCCCGGCTCATCCTCGCCAGTGCATCGCCTCGTCGGCGGGAACTGCTGCGCGAGGCGGGATACGATTTTGAAGTTCATCCCGCTGATATTGATGAAGACGACTACCCACCCTATATCCTGCCGGCAGATTTGGCGCAGCGTTTAGCGCAGTTGAAGGCGCAGGCGATGGCCGAGCGCTTTCCCAATGATGTCGTCCTCGCGGCCGACACGGTGGTTGCTCTGGGTGACCAGTCGATCGGCAAGCCCGCAAATCCGGCAGAAGCTACCCAAATGCTCGAATTGCTTTTGGGCACCACCCAGGTGGTCATAACGGGCGTGGCCGTCATCCATCAAAAGGCAGGTTTTAATCGATCGACGCGCGTCATGTCCGCGGTGCGCATGAAATCTTTATCGGCGCGAGATTCAAAAATATGTCGCATCCGGTGAGTGGCAGGGGAAAGCAGGCGGATACGGAATTCAGGATCAACGAAATGATCCATTCGTAACCCGGATGAAGGGAAGCTATTCGAATATTGTGGGACTGCCGATGGAAAAAACATCGGAGCTTCTTCATGAAGCCGGGGTAATACGGAGGGGACCATCTTGAATGTAAACGATTGCGAGATCAGCGCGATAGGCGCCACGAACGGCTCATCAAATGGCTAGCAGCAAAAATGCGAAATTGCAAAACTATGCAAATTTTGCGTTTTTTCTGTTGCAAAGGGTTGAGCAGAAATTACAATCTGCTAAACGGTCAGGCAAAACACCTCTATCCGAATCGCCAGTGAAAGAAAATATAACATTAGAGTTGGTTTAACTGATCGTTCAAATTCCTATCGGGTTATCAGATCGGGCTGTGTAATCGCCAGAAAAATTGAGAGCGAAATTACATGCGAGGGCATGAATTCTGTCGCATTTCTTGATAAATCGCGAAATTGCACGTTTATAAAATTGGTGCATTTTTCAATTCAGGGTTGGTCTGCGGTCATTCTGTTCTCAAACAGGAGCAGTCGCCCGTTTTCACATCTTTTCAGAAGCGAGGATCGAGTATGTCCATTCGAAACAGGCTGGGTGGTTTGGCTGCCGTTACGCGGGCCCAATCGACGCGTCGGCGAAATTCGGTTCCCTGTGGTCTTGAACCGCTGGAAGCCCGGACCCATCTTTCAACCACGTCGCCTTATCGATCTTATGACGGGACCGGAAATAATCTCTCGCACAAGGCATGGGGATCGGCGCTGAGCGATTTGATCCGCCTTTCGCCGGTTGGTTATGCGGATGGCATCAGCTCGCCGTCGCTTCCTCATGATCAGAGCGCCCGTGTGATCAGCAACGATGTTAACAATCAGGCCGACCCCGCCAACCCCTCGCAGGATCTGAATACCCTCGACCAAAACAACCTCTCCGACTACGGATATGCCTTCGGCCAGTTCATGGATCATGATCTGGATCTGACCAACGCCGGTGGCGCCGAGTTCGACATCCAGATTCCTTCAGGTGATCCGATGGGGCCGGCCCCGCTGGCGTTCACCCGGTCGGAGGTCGATCCCAATACCGGAACCAGCACCAGCAACCCGCGTCAGCAACCCACGGACATTACCGCATTCCTGGACCTTTCGCAGGTCTATGGATCAGATCAGGCGAGCGCCCTTGCCCTTCGTTACAAGAATGGTCTGATGAAGACCAGCCACGGCAATATGCTGCCTTATCTGAACAGCACCTATTTCACATCTGCGCAGTTAGCGGTGCTGAACAAGGCGCAGGGCGGCCAGGCCAACAATGGCTCCCTCCCCTCCACTTCGCTATTTGCCACCGGTGACGTGCGCGGCAACGAAAACATCGAACTCACCGCGCTGCAGACCGTCTTCCTTCGCAATCACAATGCAATTGCGACCAAGCTTCACACTCTCCATTCAACCTGGACAGATGAGCAGCTTTATCAGGAAGCCCGCAAGATCAACATCGCCGAATATCAGTCAATTATTTATAACGAATATATTCCGGCGCTGTACGGCGCTCACGCGATGTCGGCCTACAGCGGCTACAACTCCAGTGTGAACCCCAGCATTTCCAACGAGTTCTCCACTGTCGCATTCCGCATGGGCCACAGCATGGTAAGCCCGTCGATTGCACGTGAAGACAACAACGGTCTTCGCATTCCTAACCTCGGCGGTGATATTCCGCTGGCGGTGGATTTCTTCAACCCCACTTTGCTGAACCCGAGCGGTGTGACTGATCCAAACACCGGCCTGAAGTCCACCGACATCGGTCCCATCCTGAAAGGTTCCGCCGACGGCAACGGACAAGCCATGGATACCATGGCGGTCAGCGCCATTCGCAACCTCCTGTTCGCCAACTTCGGCGGTCAGGGCGGCGAAGACCTCATTGCCCGCGATATCCAGCGCGGCCGCGACAATGGCATTGCGAGCTATAACACTTTGCGTGTTGCATTCCATCTGCCGGCCGTGACCAGCTTTGCTCAAATTACCTCTAATGTTCATGTTCAGCACGAGCTGGCTCAAGCCTATCCCGGTGGCGTCAATACTATTGACGCCTTCGAAGGCGGCATCGCGGAAGATCATGTCGCCGGCTCCGATGTCGGGCCGTTATTCCAGAAAATCATGATCGATCAGTTCACCCGCCTGCGCGACGGTGATCGCTATTTCTATCTGAATGAAAATCTCACTTCTGAAGAGCTGAGCTTTTTCAACGCCGACAACACGCTCACCAAGGTGATCGAGAGCAACACGCCGCTCACGAACATGCAAGCCAATGCCATGGTATTTGTTGCGTCCGCGCTGGGAGCGGTGCAGGATTCACACGGCACACGCCTGAGTGGTGTTACGGTGCAGATCAAGGACGATACCGGCGCCGTTGTTGGAACAAGCGTGACGGACGGGGCCGGCCACTACTTCTTCGATCAGCAGACCGGCATTGATGGAACGGGCAATTACACCCTGTCGCTTGTCCTGAACTCATCGCAGCATGTCACATCGGGCCCGGGGACTATCCTGATCAGCCGAGGTGACATTCATCTGATAAACCTGAACTTTGTAATCTCCACCAGCACAACTGCGGCAACCACCGCAGCAACCGCAGCTCCAGCCAGCACAAACGCTGCTACTCCGGCCAGCAGCTCTGGCCCGAGCGTTGCGTCTTCTGTCTTTGCATCCGATAAGGATGGATCGATGGCAGACCAGATCCTCAGCTTGGTCGCCTGATCAGCGGCGAAAAAGTTTAGATAGCCTGCGTTCATGTTCGAACGAACATGAACGCAGGCCAGTCAAGTAAAAAACCGAGGAAGATAAGAGGCGCAGGCTTCTTATCTTCCTCGGTTTTTTTGAGTCTAATGATCGAGCCAAACCTACTCTGCTGAAAACTCTTTGTGGTAGAACCCCCTGGCTTGTGCGCGATGCATGAAAGCGACGGCGTCCGCCATCTTTTCAAAGTCTTATCTTCAATCCATCAGCGAGAAACCCGCACCTATTAGATGATGCTTTCGATTTCGAGGTGCGTTCGGCCGCGGGCTCGATCTTTGGGCGTATCATTGAAACTCCCGATATACCAATCGCGGCTGCCCGCTCCGATCAAAAGATCGACGGCATTGTCATCCTCCACCGTTGCACTTGTCAGTTTTGCGTGGCTGGCTCCCACGCCCTTTGCCGACTGCATATTCAACCAGCGGGCTTCAATTTTGAGGCGCCCATTGCCGATCGTATTCGCAAGATCCTTAATTGCCTGGCGGCTGGCGGCAGTATCATCTTCATATGTTGACGTGCCGCCGATGAGAATATCTTCCTGAGCGCCGCCCATGAGGGTATCCGCGCCGCTTCCGCCGATCAGGATATTTCGTCCATTAAGTCCCTTCAGGACATCGTTGCCCGCGCCTCCGAGCAATACATCGACGGAATTGTTGCCTTGCAAATGGTCGTTGCCGTCACCCCCGAGGAAGTAGCAGGTGCGGTTGACGTTTCGGTCGATGATCGTGTCATCACCGCCGAGGCCGTAGGCGACGAGTCGGCCACCGAAATTAAAATACCCCAGGCTCTTGCCATCTTGAACGACTTTGACGCCGCGCTTATGAGCGTCGATGAAGACGATCCGGTCCTTGCCCGGTGTGCCGACGACAACCAGGTCATGCACCTTGATATTCCACGGGTCCACATCCATGCCCGCGCCCGCGACGACGATATTTACGTTGCCCGTCGTGCTCAGGCCCCGCGGATCGGTGACCTGATATTGGAAGCTTTCGGCGGCATCAAATCCGGCGTTGGGCGTGTAGACGATGAAGTCGTCCGCCGGATTGTTTGGCGTGGCGTTGTCAGAGATAAACGCCGATCCGTTGGCCGGTTGGTTGAGAATGCTCAGCGTCAGAGAATCCCCATCCGGATCGCTGGCTTGCGTCAAGGCAGTGATGAAAACCCGATCGCCGGGCTTTCGCGTGTCAGTAATGTCAGGCGCAACCGGCGGATGATTGGGAATCTGCTGGATGGTGACGGCAGTTGAATCCGCCGCGCCGAGCGTTGCGCCGCCGGTCGGCTGGCGAAGGCCGATCTGGAGGGTCTTGTCACCATCGCCCGCTGCGCCGGGGGGATCTGAACGGTGAAGGTGGCGGACGATTGCTGATCGGCGAACTGCAACGTACCGGCCGACAGCACAAAGTCCGTCCCACTGACCGCCGAACCGCCGGAGACAAAATAGTCCACCGATGTCGCGCCGTCGATGCCGCTATTGCGGTTAACCGTGATAACCAGCGATCCGTCCTTCGCGCCGCCTTGATACGACGCCGCGGCAAAATCAAACTGGCCTGGCTTCAAAACTTTCACCACGTGGATCATTACCGTTGTGGCGTTGCCGTTGGCGATGCCGTCATTTGGCGCGTAACTGAAACTATCATTGCCGACAAAATTGGCATTGGGCGTGTAGATGAATGATCCGTCGGGATTAAGCGCAACAGTGCCGCTGGCGGGCGTGGTTTGAATGACCGCGGTGAGCCCGCTGCCATCGATGTGCGTGTCGTTTGTCAGCACATTGCCGGTCGCTGAAGTGTCCTGGCTGATTGTAAACGAATCAGCGACGCCAAGCGGAGGGTCTTCAACAGCCGCGACCTGTACGGAGACCGTAACCGCCGTTGCAGAGAGCAGCGTGCCATTGCTGGCGCGCACCTTAAAAGCGGCCAGCGTGCCATTGGCGTTGGCCGCGGGGGTCCAAATTACGGCCTCACCGGCGGCGATGTTCGTTGTGCCCGCGGTGATTGGCGAGCCGTTCTTGGTGAGCGTTCCACTGGTGACACTGACAATCTGAAAACTGATCGGCAAACTATTCGGGTCGCTCGCGTCTGACTGTGCGAGCAGCGTTGCATAGGTGATTGTGAGCGCCGTGTCTTCCGTGCCGCCGGCGATCGGCGTGATGCTGGTGAGCGTCGGACGCGCGGCGACGTTAATCGCAATTCCCTGGTTTGACGTATCGAGTCCGTCGCTGACTTGCAGCGTGACATTGTTCGTCCCGGAGTCGCCGTTCCCCGGCGTCCCCTGAAGGATTCCGACGCCATTGCCGTTGTCGGTGAACGAAAGCCACGCGGGAAGGACAGGCGCGGTAATTGTCATCGGATCGCCGTCGGCGTCGCTCGTTGTGACGTTGTACGTATAAAGCTGGCCAGGTGTGGCAGCTAATGGTGCAGTGCTCGTGAACACTGGCGCGTGATTCACAACTGTCAGAGTGAAGCTTTGCGTCGAATTTCCAATACCATCGCTCGCTTGCAGGCTGATGCTGTTCCCGCCAACGTTGGCGTGAGTTGGCGTGCCGGAAAGAGTCGCCGAACCACCGCCGTGGTCGACGAAGGTCAGCCACGCCGGCAGGGTGGGGGCGGTGATGCTCATGACATCGCCGTCGGCGTCGGTTGTGGTGATGTTATAGGTGAAAGCCTGGCCGGTATTGGTGGTGGTTGGCGCGGTGCTGGTGAATGCAGGCGCATGATTCTGGAATTCAAATGAACCAATATCCACCGGTCCGCTGCGGGCAAAGCCTCGCTGATCGGTGACCGGAGCGCCCAGCGTTGCGCCGGCATCGCGCGCGATGCTCGTCGCGCCGATCGCCATGGTGAATGTGGGGCCGCCATGATCGGCCAGCGCGGAAAGATGCGGATCAGCTCCGACATGATCGCCGCTGATGCCGTCGACAAATGGATTGCCTGTCGTTCCCGATGCGTTGCCAAGAATATTGTCGCCGCTGCTGGTCACACCGCCGACTTCTTCGATATCCGGGCCATTGTCGGCGGTATTCCCCTGGATAATCGTGTTCTGAACGGCGATGAGAAAACCCGGATTGGCAGATTCGATTGCGCCGCCGTTTCCCACGCCATTGGCATTCGCGCCGGCGCCACCGATCGCCTGATTTCCCGAAAGCGTCACATTTCCCAGCGAAAGCGACCCCGAACCCGCCGTGTAAATGGCGCCGCCGTGCCCATCACCCCCCACAGTTCCGGTGATGTCCGGATTTGCTCCGCCATGTGCTGCATTGCCGTTGAAGGTGGAGTTAGTGATGGTGGTTGATGCATTGTCGATGTAGATCGCTCCGCCGCGTGCGATGTTCCCGGAAACCGTGTTGGGGGGAACGTCGGCCGGCTGCGCAATATTTCCGGAAAACGTGCTGTTGCGAATCACCAGTGAGCCGGTCGAAGCGAATATCGCGCCACCACTAGCATCACCTCCGCCGGCGGTCGTATTATTCGACAGTGTGCTGGAAAGAATTGTGAGAGACCCGCTGTTTTCATAAATCGCGGCCCCCGCGACGGCGGCCCTGCTGCCGCTGATGACAACATGATCGAGGGTCACATTGCCGTCGGTGACGATCGCTCCGCCATTTCCACTGGTGCCGGCGGTTAATGTAAGCTGCGAAATCGAAACCGTTTTTCCCGAAGCAATATCGAAAATCCGGCTGGCGCCGTTGCCGCTGATGGAAAGCGCCGCCGATCCCGGCCCGGTGATTGTAACGCTGGATGATATTGCCAGTTCGCCTGAACTGAGCGTGATCGATCCGCTCAAGCCCGTCGCATCAATGGTGTCGCCATCCACGGCGCTCGCCAGCGCATTGCGCAATGTCCCAGGACCGCTGTCGCCCGGATCGGTCAGCACAATTGTGGCAAAAAGAACGCGCGATTCGAGCGTTTCAATGCGAGAAGGAACCGCGGCCATCAAAACGGCCCGCCTGCGCGACTGTGAATGCAATGGTGAAGGATGCAATAAACGCCGGGACAAATGAGAAGGCACGAGATTCCCTCCGCTACAAATATTGGGGACAGGAAGAATGTACCCCAAAAAACGGCGGCATGCCGAATTGGGCCGCCCGCTCGGCGCGGGCACCGAAATGATATCGGCGTCAGAACTTCCAATCGGCCAGCTTTATCCGGCGACTACCCGAATTCAATCGCAATTATGGGACTTGAAACAAAAAAATGCGTGAAATGCAACGCCAAGGCCACCAGGAACGCCAAAAAGTAAGAAGAGAAAAAACAGTAGGAGAGACCCGCCTGGTCCCAGTTTCGCCATTTGAGCATTCGATAATTCGAATTTACCCCGCCCTCTTCCTGCCTCGGTGTTCTTCGCGCCTTGCCGGCGTTTCTTTTTACCGAACGAGTATTTTCACGGCTTCATCACGGTTTTTTGCGATGGTAAAAAGTTTTTCCAGGCAGCAGGTGTGGAAAATCTGGGTCAGCCGCGGCGATAGTCCGGCGAGCGCGAGTCGGCCACCACCGGATTTGATGTGTTGTCGGACGTTGATCATCAGGCCGAGCACCGAACTGCCCATATAGTCGACCGACGCCAAATCCAGAACCCATTTGCCGCTGACCTTGCCATCAAGGGTTTTGAGCATGGAGTCATTGAGGCGATCGAACTCTTCAGAGTCGAGCGATTCGGGCAATGCGAGATCGATGACATTGACCGACTGAACTGCAATAACTTTCAGAAAATCCTTCGCCATCGTGAATCAGCTCCTGCGGTGCCGCCGTGAATGATCGAATTGCATTACAGCATAAGGCGTTGGTTAGTGATAGAGAAAATCGCTGTTTGGAAGCCGCGATATCCTGTGCGTCATCGCACGTTCAGCGTGTCTCCTTCAAACGTGATTCCCAGCGGCACAATTTCCACCGCCTTGCGGTCGCCTTGCTTATGCACTGTGCCGGCGATCCACGCGTCATACCCTGCATCCTTCGCGAGGTTGACGCATCGGTCGGCGTCCTGCGCTGCGACGTACGCCGCGAAACCAATGCCCATGTTGAACGTGCCGTAAGCTTCTCTTTCATCGACCGGGCCGCTGCGCATGATGAATTTGAAGACAGGCAGCGGCTCACGAATATTTGTGATGCGGTAAATAAATGGCTCGGTCAATCGCATGAGCTTGCGCCAGCCATGCCCCGTGATATGAGCCGCATAATGCAGCGGCAAATTTGTCTTCTGGCAGGCAGCTACAAATTTCACGTAGATGACTGAAGGATCAAGCAGCGCCTCGCCATATGGGCGGCCATCATGGATATTCGTCAGATATCCCTGCGGCAATTTTTCCGCAATTTTCCGGCATAGCGTCAACCCGTTTGTCTGCACGCCGGAACTGGCCAGGAGGACAATCGCATCGCCATCACGAACCTGGCCAGTGATGCGATTGGATTTCGGCTTCACCTGCCCGATCGCGGAGCCCGCCAGCACGATTGTCTTTGGATCGACGATGCCGCGAAGCGTCGGCGTTTCCCCGCCGCCCCAGACCGCCTGCGCCTCCAGGCAGCCCTGCGCAAATCCCCTCGCGAGGTCGGCGGCGACAGTACCCTGATCAAACCACGCCGAATCACCAACCGCCGCATGCATTGCAACGGAAATCGGAACCGCGCCGACCGTGATCAAATCATTGACAATTGTCGCAACGGTATCGATCCCCACATTTGCATAAAAGCTTTTGCCGGTCAGCCGAAGCATCTCATCGGCGACGAGATTTTTTGTACCGAGCCCCTCTTCGACATGGGCAAGATAAGAGTCGTCTGTTTCCAACAGGTAGGCGCTTTCGCCTCGAATATTCGCCGGCTCTTTTAATCCATGCAGCCGCAGCGCGCCCGCGGTGGTGGCTGCGGCCTGCTGGCAGGCGCGTTTGAAAGCGTCAAGCTGATCGTAATTCACGCCACTCGACTCATAGCTCATTCCGCTCATGACGGTGTTTTAGGGGTGGGGGGGATTGCGGTCAAACCTGAGCGCGTCACCTCGCCGCCAAACAGTCGGCCTGCCCAGGGAACATTACTGCCGGCAAGCATGGCATGATCGCCCGGGTGTTCCTACAATCCGGCGATGATCCGCCTGGCGTTCTCAACCAACGCATTCAAAAAGAACACGCTCGCCGAAGCGGTCGCAGCCATCGGCGCTATCGGTTATTCCGGCGTTGAGCTGATGGCGGATATCCCGCATGCTTATCCTGCGACATTCGGCCCGGAACATCGTCGCGAACTGAAGCAGCAACTCAGCCAGCTTCATCTTCATGTGAGCAACGTCAACGCCTTCACCCATTTCGCTGCCGGCGATACCTATCATCCGACGTGGATCGAAGACGATGAATCAAAGCGCGAAATTCGCATCGCCCACACGCTGGCGTCCGTCGATCTCGCGGGAGAGTTTGCGGCTTCCACCCTGAGCCTTCAGCCAGGCGGTCCGCTGATCGGCACAACGATTACCCGCGCTGTTGCCGGCAATCGATTCGCCGCCGGCCTGCGCCGCGTCCTCACACGCGCCAGGGAGCGCGGCGTCATTCTTGCCATCGAGCCGGAACCGGGCCTGTTCATTGAAACTGCCAAAGAATATCTCGAATTCAAAAACGAATACTTCCGCGATGAACCTTTCATCCAAATGAATTGCGACGTCGGTCACCTCTTCTGCGTCGGTGAAGATCCCGCCGCCGTTATTCGTGAAATGCCCGGGCATATCGCGCACGTGCATCTGGAAGACATCGGCTCCAACCGTGTGCATCAACATCTGACGCCGGGCAAAGGCGTCATCAACTTCCGTTCAATCTTCGAAGCCCTGGCCGAAATCGGATACACCGGCTGGGTGACTGTCGAGTTGTATCCCTACGAAACCACGGCCGCCGGTGTGGCGGAGGCGGCTTTCAAGCATCTTCAAACCATTCTGGCCGGGCGATAATCGCATTCGCTGGCCCGTTTCATCGCTTGCGTCTAAACTTGAACCGCTATGGACTTTTTCAACTATAAAAATGGCGAACTGTATTGCGAAGACGTGCCCGCCGCCCAAATCGCGCACGAGGTGGGAACCCCGGCTTACGTCTATTCGAAGGCCACGCTTCTCCATCACTACCACCAACTCGCCGAAGCTTTTAAACCGATCAATGCGACCATCTGCTACAGCATCAAAAGCTGCGGCAACATTAATATTCTGCAAAATTCTCGCCGCCGAAGGATGCGGCTTCGACGTGACCAGCGGCGGAGAACTTTTCCGCGCCCTCCAGGCCGGCGGCGACCCTAAAAAAATCATCTATGCCGGCGTCGGCAAAACCGATCAGGAGATCGCCGACGGCATCCGCGCAGGCATCGCCGCTTTTAACCTGGAATCCGAAGCGGAGATCGAAAACATCGACCGCGTCGCCGGTTCCATTGGCATGCAGGCGATCGGCGCGATCCGCATCAACCCCGACGTTGATCCGCATACTCATGTCAAAACGACAACCGGCAAGAAGGAAACCAAGTTCGGCGTCGACATCGAACGGGCCGAGCGCGTTTTCGATCAATACCGAAATCTCAAGAACCTGCGGATTGGTGGCGTTCACATTCACATCGGGTCGCCCGTCTATGAAATCCAGCCGTATGTCGATGCCGTCAACAAGATTGTCGCGCTGATCGATCGCCTCACGGAGCGCGGCCACAAAATTGAATGGTTCGATGTCGGTGGTGGATTCGCCGTCAACTATGAACGCCCCGGCCAGGCTTTTCCGGTCACGGAACATGCCAAGGCGCTGCTGCCGCTGCTCGCGAACAAACCCTATCGCATCGCCTTCGAACCGGGCCGATATATCGCCGGAAACGCCGGCATCCTGCTCACGCGGGTGCTGTATCGAAAGACCGGCGGCGAGAAAAAATTCGTTATCGTCGACGCGGGGATGAACGACCTGATTCGCCCGACCCTTTATGAAAGTTATCACCACATCTGGCCGGTGAAGCCAGACGCGGCCAATGTCGCGATTGAGCGGAACAAGGCAGTTGAGCCAAAGAACGGCGAAATTGTGGATGTGGTCGGCCCCATCTGCGAAAGCGGCGATTATCTTGCAAAAAACCGCCCGCTTCCCACCACCAAGCGCGGCGACCTGCTCGCGGTGTTTACCGCCGGCGCCTATGGTTTTGCGATGAGCAGCAATTACAACAACCGCCCGCGCGTGCCGGAAGTGCTTGTTGACGGCGGCAGCTACAAAATCATCCGGCGCCGCGAAACCTTGGAAGACCTTGTTGCCCTGGAGCGCATCTAGCTCCCGGTATACTTCAGGATGACAATTTCAAATCCATTCACGGAAAATCCCCATGCCCTCCGACTCATCCTTTGACATCGTCAGCGAAATCAACCTCCAGGAAATGGACAACGCCGTCACCCAGGCGATCAAGGAAGTGACGACGCGCTACGATTTCAAAGGCACCAGCGCATCCATCTCAGAGCTGAATCGCAAAGAGAAAGAACTGACGCTCACCGCCGACGCCGAGCCGCAACTGGATGCGGTGAAGAAAGTCCTGGTCGAAAAGATGTACAAGCGAAGCGTGGACCCCAAGTGCCTCGACTACCAGAAGCTTGAACACGCCACTCAGGGCACGCTTCGCCAGAAGGTGAAGCTGAAGAGCGGCATCGATAAGGACACCGCCAAGACAATTCAGAAAGCGATCAAGGATTTGAAGCTGAAAGTCAACGCGAGCATTCAAGGCGAGTCATTGCGGGTGAGCAGCAGCAAAAAAGATGAGTTGCAGGCGGTCATCGCGCATCTCAAGGCGAATCCTTTGGGTATTCCGTTGCAGTTCACCAATTACCGCTGACCTTTCGCACGATGAAAACCGCCGGTGTGCAAAATCCGGTGGTTACGCTGAGTTGTTGCAGTTATGATCCTCGCGGCTCGTGGCCCGACAGACGCCTCAGGAGGGCAAGCAATGGGCACAACAAGGGGAGCAAAGCGCACGGCCGCGCTGGCCGGCACCGCTGTCATCATCTCATCTCACGTACTCATCGCATCCCCTCCGCCGCCGCCTTCGCTCGTCGGTGATCCGTCTGTCCATCCTGCCGATTTCCGCGTGACAACCTTCGCCAGCGGTGTGCCATTCCCCACCAGTATGCAGCAGTTATCCGACGGCTCTCTGCTCGTCGGTTCCAGCGTGCCAATCACGACCTTCTTCAATTCCACCGGCCAACTGCTCCGCTTCGTCGACGCCAACCACGATGGCGTCGCCGACGGCCCAGCCACCGTGCTCGCCAGCGGATTGCCCGGCGGCATCACCTCCGTTCGTCAGGCCGGCAATCTGCTTCTTGTCACCAGCGCCGGCGCATCGACACCCACCATCACCGTTCTCCGCCAGGGCGCAACTCCCGCATCACCCTATTCCACCGTCGGCTCCATCTCCCTCAACTTCCCTGCCAACTGGGAGCATCTCTCCTATGCCCTGGCGACGCGCCCCACCCCAGGCCAGCCCGGCGATTACGACGTCGTCTTCAACGTCGGTTCCCAGGGCAATAACGTCAGCACACCTGCCTCCAACACCGTCAGCACCAGCGGCCTGGTCACCGCTGCGCTCAATCCCGATTCCCTCTACAAAGCCACAATTCACGACACCGGCGTATCGGCGACCGTTTCTAATGTTACCCAACTCGCCACCGGTCTCCGCAACGCCGCCGGCATTGCCTTCGCGCCCAATGGCGACCTGTGGTTTGAAGACAACGGAATGGACGGTGGAAACGACATCTACGGCAACGTCGCCTTCAGCGCCGACGAACTAAACCGCATCCCCGCCGCCGAAATCGGAACCAGCATCAAAGATTTCGGTTTCGCCGGCAACTATGTCCGCTACAGCGACGGCGCTGTCATCGGTGGCGGCACGCAACCCGTTGTCGCTTTTCTCCCCATCAACGGCTCGGAAAGCGAAGGCCCCAATGAAATCGCCTTCACGCCTGCCGCTTTCCCCGCAGGCCTCAATCACGGCGTCCTGGTCGGGTTCCACGGCCAATTCGACAAAATCGGCAACTTCGATCCCAACACCGGCGCCGGCAACGAAGAAAATCCTGTCGTCTTCTACAATCAGGATACAAATAGCTACTTCCACCTCATCGAAAACACCGAGCCATTCATCGGCCACCCCGACGGCCTGCTCTCCACCGCCGACTCCGTCTTCATCGCCGACATGGCCGACGGCAGCGTCTTTGGCACCGCATCCACCGGGGCGATTTATCAGATTAGTGCCGTCCCCGAACCCGGCGGCGCTGTTCTTGCCTTCGCCTTGACGCTTCCCCTTTTGGCTCGTCGCCGCGCCCGATAATCTGCTGCTTTTCCAGAATAACGCGCAAATTGAAACCGCTTCGGAAACCTTCAAGACCAGCATCTGCTTGCGTCGATGCAAATATTGATTGATCTCGATCAACCGACTCAGGCGGAGTCGACGAAGGTCCCACGTCCAGCCGTACAGTTGAGTTCGTTTGGAGGAGCCATGCCAACCTGGGTTGTTCCGTCGATTGCCGCCGATATCTGGGGCGTTCCAGTGAGCCAGGTTTTGTCGCGCATGCAGGAAGGCCACATTGCCTCCCGCACTGAAGGCGGTTTCACTTTCGTCGACATGGACCCATACGGCCTGCGACCCATCCCCAAAGCCTCGCCCCGTCAAACCCGTCCAACCACCTTCCGCGGCCTCAGCGAAGAAGAACTGACCGCCCTCCACCCCGATTCACCACCCATCAAACCTGTCGCCGTCATCGAAGCGCCCGCAGGTCCCATCGAATCTCCGCCCGATTGGGAAGCCATACACTGGCGCGACGCCCGCCGCGTCGTACAGCGGCGACGCAAAGCCCCCACTGCCGAAAGCGCCGCAAATCAATGAACACCGCTTAATTCGCTCTGCGTTCTGACTTCGACAAGCTCAGTCGAGTCGCGCTCATCGTTCTGCGCTTATTCCCCTCTTTATCACTCTATAACGTTTATACCGCACCCCCCCACGCTAAGTTGAACTTTCTCCTTGACCCTCCACCTTCATGGGCTACAGTTCGGTTGCGGTCCGGAGGTGGATTTGCATAACCGTCTGGCGATCCTGGCAGCCGCCGCTGCCGTCGCTTTACCTTCAGCTTTTATTCACGCCGGCGTCACGATCGAGCAGATCGAGGCGTACGAGGATGCCTCGGCTCCAAAATCCCACTACGCCCCCATTGATTTCAGCAATGTGAATCCCAAAACCATCGTCGGCGGCAGCTTCGATGCCATCACATTTCACGCGCTCGACGCCACCAACGACACACTCTCAAATCATGCGCAAGCGGTCGGCAACATTATCTACGGAGCGGGAGGCATCGGTCATCCTTTTGTCACTGATGTCTATGCCGCTGCCGCCGATACCTGGATCCCAGATGTGCTGAATCCGCAAAACGCCACGTCGGCCAGCGCGCCGGCACCGGGCCATTTTGATGGGGCGCGCAGATCATCAACAATAGCTACGTCGACAGCGAAAATTCCAACCAGGATGCGCAGCGCCGTTTCGATTTCATGATTCACCGCGACGATGTCACCTTCATCGCCGCTGCCGCCAATACCGGCGCGCTTGCCAATGCCGATGTCGCCTGGTCCAGCTACAACGCCCTGGCGGTGCGCGGCGACCAGAGCGGTTTCGATCCCACCGGTTCGCCTGGCAAGACCCATGCTGATCTCGGCGATTTTGGCGCTCCCAGTTTCATTACCGCGCGCGTCTCCGGATTTGCTGCCGGCCTGTACGGAACCGCACAAACTGCTTCCCAAACCAACGCACTCCACGGCGTTGTCATGCGCAGCCTCCTTATGGCCGGCGCCGACAAAAACATCTACGCCCGCGAAACCGCCAACAATCTCAACATCCAGTGGGGCGCCGGTCAGGCTGACTATACCAACAGCCTTTCCATCCTCCAGGGCGGCGAGCAGTCACTGCATACCGTCATCGCTGCGGGCATTACCGCGACCGCCACCACAAGCCTGCGCGGCTGGGAATACGGTGCAATCAATCCAAACAGTCAATCTGCCGTCATCGTTCACGTCACCAACGCGATCAACGGCCTGACCGCATCGCTCAACTGGGACGTGACCCAGCAGCAGCCAGACCCTGCTCACATCGACACCACAGACGCCGGCGTGATCTTCCCCGACCTCGCCCTTGAGCTTCGTCCCGTTACTTTTTCCAGCGGGCATTACGTCCTTGGCGCAAGCTCCAGTGATGTAACGCTGCACAGCAACGCCTCAAACGACAACGTCGAATATCTCTATTCCACCAGCGCTCTGCCCGCCGACGATTATGCGTTCCTCATCAGCGGCGATTCAACCCTGGCCACCAATGTGGGTTTCTCCTACACCATCGGCGCTCCGCTGCTCGCCCAATGGTCGTCCAGCGCCGCCGGCTCCTGGAGCGCGTCCGGCAACTGGTCCAATGGCATCCCCGACTCCCAGACCGCCCGCGCCCTTTTCCTCTCATCACCCGGCATCACGGCCGCAGGCTCAATTGCCCTGGACGGAAACCGCACTGTCGGCCAGATTACATTCTCCAACACCCACAGTTACAGCATCGACCCTGGAACCGGCGGCACTCTCACCATCGATGACACCCTCGACGGCATCGGCAATACGCCGCTCATTACGGTCAGCGCCGGCAGCCACTCCATTACCGCCCCCGTCTCCCTCGCCAAAGGCGTTTCTATTGATACCGCCGCCTTTACAGCGCTCTCGATCACCGGAAACATCACCGGCATCGGCGGTTTAACCAAGATCGGCGCCGGCGCGCTCACGCTCTCCGGCGTCAACAATTATGGCGACACGACCCTCAGCGCCGGCCAGCTTACCCTCGCCTCCGCAGCATCGATCGCAAGCACCAATATAACTGTCGCCGCCGGCGCGACATTCAGTGCCAACGGCTCGCTCGCCAACTCCGCAAATCTCGCCGTGCTGGGCACAACCGCCTTTGGCGCAAACCCCTCGACCGGAATTCTTTCGCGTCCCCTTGCAAGTATCAACATGGCCGCCGGCAGCATGATCTCTGTCAGCGCGGCGGCCGATCATGCCAATAGAACAATTCTCGTCTCCGGTAGCTTAACGATGGCGGGTTCCACTGACGCCTGGAGCAGCAAGCTTGATCTGGCGAATAACGATCTCATCGTCCAGAACGGCAATCTCTTGAACCTCAGCAATCAGTTGAAGCAGGGCTTCAACATCGCGGCCGGATTCTGGAACGGCTCCGACGGAATCGTCTCATCCACCGCCGCCGCCAACACCACTCACCTGACTGCACTCGGCGCGATCGTCAACAATGACGGCGCTGGCCACGCCATCTATGGCGTCGGCGCCCCACTCGGCCTCTTCGACGGCCAGAATCCCGGCCTCAATGATGTGCTGATCAAATACACCTACTTCGGCGACGCCGACCTGAATGGAAAAGTTGACGGTTCTGATTACACCAGGATCGATAACGGCTTCGCCCACAATCTCACCGGCTGGTTCAACGGCGACTTCAATTACGACGGCGTCATCGACGGCAGCGACTACAGCCTCATCGACAACGCCTTCAACACCCAAGGCACAACCCTCGCCGATGGCGCTTTCGTCGCATCATCCGACTTCACCGCTGCTTCACTCAGCGGCTTGAGTTCACCGATCGACGCAGGCAGCGGCGGCGCCGCCGTTCCCGAGCCAGCTTCATTTGGTTGCTTCACCGCCGCAGGCATCGCAAGCCTGCTTCACCGCAGGCGCCGGCAAGTGGTGTAGTCAAGCCATGCAGGCTGGACGCAATGCGTAGCACAGGCGTCTCGCCGATGCCTGATATCGCCCGACACGCGCAAAGATGCCTGTGCTATGAAGAAATCAATTCATTGGCGGCGCCTTCCCCGGGCTTCGGGCTTGGCCGTCAGCGGATCCTCAGGCCATGAATGTTTGGGATATCTGGCCCGCAGATCTTTTCTGACCTGAAAATACGTGGTCGACCAGAAATTCTTCAGGTCATCCGTCACCTGCACCGGACGATAGTTCGGCCCAAGCAGATGAAGACGCACACGCACGCGTCCATTGGCGATTTTCGGAGTTTCGATCCAGCCGAACAATTCTTGCAGCCTGACCCCCAGCACAGGAACATCGCCGCTGTAATCCAGTTTGATGCGATTGCTGGTGGGCACTTCAATGGAATCGGGGGCTTCCTGTTCCAGGATGCGATCCAGGGGATAAGGCAGGCGCGCGCAAAGCGCGTCGGCCAATGGCTGGCGCGTGACTTCTTCGACCGATCGCTTGCCGGCGCATTGGTCCGCGAGCGCTTCGCCTAATTCATCAGCATCAAAAACCGGCCAGGGATGTTCCGGCATATGTCGGCGAAGAAGCCTGACCCGAGCCATGAGCCCGGCGGAAGTTTCGTCAGCCGCAAACAGTTCCGCAGCCCTCGGTTTTAAAGCGGCGGCCAATGTGATTCCCGCCTGAGCGAGATCGACCGTCGCATTCTTATCCTCCTCAAGCAGCAAATCGCGATACCATGTGCGCGTGAAGCCGACGACGCGCTGCCGATCGGCGTCGAACTCTGTCCCGCGTTCCTGACGGATGGACTGCGGGAACATTTCTTGCAGCCACTCAACGCGCACCAGGCTCGCAACGCGGACCAGGGCCTCACGCGTCGTGCTGCGCCGATCGTGCCGGGCATCAATCGCCAGGAAAAGTTCACCTTGCCGGACAAACGATTCGGCGGCCAGGCGAACACCTCCTCCTCCGACAATTGCGCCGGCCGCCGCATCTTTTTCCCGCCGCTTGGCGACACGGTCAGGATATGCGTTTAAGGGAAGCCGCAGCAGTGATTCTTCGTCGGCCGCTCCCGCAATCGGCTTTCGCTCCCCAAGCGATCGGCCGATGCGAAGAAGCTCATCGCGCGTCCTGGCAACCTGCCGGGCGGCGGCGGCATCAATCCCCATGTCAAAAAGCAATGGCGAAAAACGCTGTCGTTCGGCCTCTTCAAGAAGCGACATCCGGTACAGAAGATCAGATGGTCCCTGCATGATCGGCCCGCGAAAGTCGGACCCGCCGCGCCGAGTCGGCAGGAGAATATCCTTCTCCGCCATCAGGGCCGCCTGGGTTGCGCCTTCGTGCAGCAAACCTTGCTCAGAGGCGGCCAGCAGCAGTCGTGCGAGGCGCGGATGAGCGGGAATCGATACCAATTTTCGACCGAGTGCCGTGATGTCGCCGCGGTTGTCGCTGGTTAACGCACCCAGCATCGCAAGCAATCGCTCAGCGGCGGCAAGGATTTCTTCCGATGGCTGCTCGTACCAGCCGAAGTTCCTTATATCCGGTTTACCCCATGCATGAAGCGAGAGCGCGGTGCCGCTCAAGTCTATCCGTCGCACTTCCGGCAACTCAAAATCATCCAGGCCGTGCTGCTCCTTTTCCGACCATAAGCGTATGCAGCAGCCCGGCGCAGTGCGCCCGGCACGGCCGGCGCGCTGCGCGGCAGAAGCTTTGCTGATGCGCTGAAGGTCGAGACGGTCGAGCCCGCGGTCTGCATCGTAGCTGGCAACGCGGGCATAGCCGGAGTCGATGACGGTTCGCACGCCGTCGATGGTCAGGGAAGTCTCGGCAATGTTAGTAGAGAGGATGACTTTGCGGCGATCAGCCGGCCGCAGAGCGCGGTTTTGTTCCTCCGCGGGCAGGCTGCCGTGCAATGGCAATACCAGCAGGTCATGCCGTCGGGCGGCGGTGTCGAGCAGCGATTGCGTTCGCCGAATCTCATCGCCGCCCGGAAGAAACGCGAGGATATCGCCAATTGAATCATCAGCGGATGATGAAAGTACGCGGCCAATTGCATCCGCCACGCGCTCCGTCAATATCGATGACCCGGCCGGCTCGTACCGAATATTGATGGGATACGTTCGCCCTTCAGCGCGCACAATCGGGCACCCGCCCAAATACACCGCCGCCGGCTCGGCTTCGAGCGTTGCCGACATGATCACCAGCATCAGGTCCGGTCGAACGGTCTGCTGCACTTCCCGCAGCAGCGCCACCGCCACATCGGTGAACAGACTTCGCTCGTGAAATTCATCCAGCAGAACTGCGCCGATGCCTTCCAGATAGGGATCATTAAGAAGCTGCCGCGTCAGAATGCCTTCGGTCAGGACGCGCAGCCGTGTCTGACCGCCGAGCATGCGATCGAAGCGCACGTGATAGCCGACTTCATTGCCGATTTTCCAACCGTTCTCCTCTGCAATACGTGCGGCCACCGTGCGCGCAGCGACTCGCCGGGGTTGCAGCATCACTAGATTGGGATGCTCCGGCGAAAGCAGTTTTGCCCGCAATATGGCAGGTGGAACGCGCGTCGTCTTCCCCGCGCCCGGCGGGGCGACCAGCACCAGCGACCGTGATGCGCGAAGTCGCTCGATAATCTCTGGAAGCGAAGCGTCGATTGGCAGCGGAATCATTCAACGGCGATTGTAAGACTTAATCGCGTGATTGGCAGGTGCGCAGAGAAGCCTCATTGTGGCAATGGGCGGTCGACCGGGGGAGGCTATTTCAGATTCTCCGGATTCAATCCCTCCAACTCCTTCACGACAAACCGCCCGTCCTTGCGGATCAATTGGCCATCGAACCAGATTTCCCCGCCGCCGACTTCCGGGTTCTGGCGCATGACCATATCCCAATGGATGCTGCTCTTGTTGCCATTGCTGGCTTCGTCGTAGCAACTGCCCGGCGTAAAGTGGATGCTTCCCGCAATCTTTTCGTCGAACAGGATGTCCTTCATCGGCTTGGTGACATATGGGTTAAAACCGATCGCGAATTCGCCGACGTATCTTGCCCCTTCGTCGGCGTTGAGCACTTCATTCAGTTTGTCGGAATTGGTGCTGATCGCCTCGACAATTTTGCCATTTTTGAAGGTAAGGCGGATGTCGTTGTGAGTTGAGCCGCGATAGATGGTGGGGCAATTGAATTGAATCACACCATTAACGCTGTCGCGCACCGGCGCGGTGAACACTTCACCATCAGGGATATTTACTCGGCCGTCGCAGCAGATGGCGGGAATGGCTTTGATGCTGAAAGTCAGGCTCGTGTCCCGCGGGCCCTTGAGCCGCACTTCGTCGGTGTTTTCCATCAACTGCTTGAGTGGCTGCATCGCGCGGGCCATCTTCGCATAATCGAGTGTGCAGACGTTGAAATAAAAATCTTCGAATGCCTCGGTGCTCATCTCCGCCATCTGGGCCATGCTGGCGCTCGGCCACCGCAGGACAACCCACCGGGTTTTCTTGATCCGGATATCGTGGTGAACGCGCTTCCACACCGTTGTTTCGTAGGTCTTCTGCTTGTCGGCGGGGACATCAGACAGTTCCGACACATTCGCGTTGCCGCGAGCGCCGATGTAGCACTGCACGTTTTCCATTTGCAGCCGCTCCACGTCGGCGGCCAGGTTCCACGATGCGTCTGAACCATGCAGCATCAACGCGCGATTGATCTCATTGCTCTTGAGCAGCACCACCGCATGTCCGCCGGCCGCGGTCGCGGATTCAATCAGGGCCTTCGTGAATGAATGAGGAATGTCGATCGCCTCCACCAGCACCTTTTCGCCGGGTTTCAAGGCACAAGAATAATGAATCAGCAGATCGGCGAGCTTTTTCTCGCGTGGGTCAGTCATTAAATCTCCATCGGAATTGAATTGACGATTACTCCTGACAAAAATCCGCCACGGAGACCCCGCGCGAGATTATTTCGCCTTAAGCATGTCCGAAGCGCCAATCGCCGTTAGATAATCTTTCACGTGTTTCTTGACCAAAGCCAGGTTATCCGGATCCATCTTATCCGTGCCTTGATCGAACTTCGGTGCGCCGGCGGCCAGCGTGTCCTTCAGGCTGGCAATCACCTGATCATCATCATCGATCGCTTTCTTCGCGTCGTCGATTCCCTTCTGGTTGTCCTGAGTCACCTGAGTTTTTTCGTCGTCGGTGACCGGAACCTCCGGGTGATCCACTTTGCCGTTGGCCACCGCGAGGCGGGCTTTGGCGTCGTCAACGGCTTTCTGGGCGTCAGTCACTTTTGTCCCGGAATCCTTCGCCGCATCGCGGGCGGTCTGGGCCTCACCTTTTTTGCCGTCGATATATCCCGGCTTGTCATCCGCGCTCACATCAGCCGGTGGATTCTTCGCGAGCGCATCCGCGTCGGCGGCTTCCTTTTCATGCTGCGCGACTTCATCCTTCGCCGTCTTCAGATCGGCTTGGCGATCCTTCACTTCCTGCGCGATCGAATCGCGATCGCTGGCCGCCGATTGCACCGCTGCGTCTTGCTGTTCCTTTGTCAGGATGCGCTTGCCGTCCTTATTCGCCTGCTCATAGGTTGCCATTTTGGTCTTGGCGGCATCTTTGTCGGTTTCCTTTTCCTTGATTTGCCGCTCCATGTCCGGCTTGGCGTTGTCCTCCCATTGCTCCTGCATGACGGCGGCGTACCAGAGCTTTCCAACCTCCCCGCCAACCCAGTTGTATTCTTCCTTCGTCATACCGTGTTTGGCGATGGACGCATCCACTTTTTCATTGGCCCGCATCATGATGGCAATATCTGCAGCACTCGATTTGTTCCCGTCAACGGCCTTGCCGGCGCTTTTATAAGCGTCCATCTGTTCTTTAAGAATGTCGATATAGATGCCAACCTCTTTGTCGGTCAGTTTTCCATTTGCGGGAGGAGCGAAATCCGCCGCTCGGGACAGAGAAACAAAAACCAAACCCGCAAAAATCGATCCGACAACCGCAGCAGATTTCATTCGAGCGCGCATGATATCCTCCGAAATAGCCTGTCTGATTCTTGATCGGTCAACCGGCTCACCTTCACACATTTCCACGTGAGCGGCCCTGGCAAAACAGTGTAACAATCGGTTTATTATCACGATAGCCTTGCCTTGCCGCGTCGCCTACGATGTCAGATGGAACCGACCTCGTGGGGGCGCAGAGGAACACGCGATTTGCATCATCTCCCGAATCAGCGGCGAGTCGTCATTACCGGCATCGGCGTCGTCAGCCCTAATGGGATAGGTCGCCAGGCCTTTGCCCAGGCTTGCCTTGAGGGACGCTCCGGAATCAGTTGGTTGCGCGACATGGATACCGACGGTTTGCGATCTTCCGTCGCGGCGGCCGCCCATGATTTTGACGCGACACAGGTTCTTCAGACCGCCGAATTAAAGCGCGTCCCGCGCATGATCCCGATGGCGCTCGCCGCATCGCAGGAAGCGATGGAGCAAGCAGGCATCCGGCTGGCTGCCGATGACATCGAAGCCCAGCGCGAAATCGGTGTAGCCCTTGGCACTGGCGGCGGGGGGCTGGCATTTGTCGAAGAACAATACCGCACATTCTTCACCCAGGGCACCGCGTCGCTTTACTCCATCACATCAGGCACGCATGGTAATCTCTCCAGCGAACTATCCATCTCCCTTCATCTGCGCGGCCCATCGCATGTCCTTTCCACCGGCTGCACCAGCAGCACCGATGCAATCGGATACGCGACAATGCTCATCCGCACCGGTGTAATTCCGATGATGCTGGCAGGCGGCGCAGATGCGCCGATCAGCCGCGGAATTTTGCATGCGTTTGAAAGAATGCGCGTGATCTCCACCCGCCGATGGGACGATCCCCGCAAAGCCTCGCGGCCATTCACTCCCGAGCGCGATGGTTTTGTCCTTGGGGAAGGGGCGTGGATGTTTGTCCTGGAAGACGCCGACCATGCCAAAGCGCGCGGAGCGACGGCCATCGCGGAAATCGTCGGTTATGCCTCCACCTGCGATGCGTATCACCGCGTTCAGATTGCGCCCGACGTTCGCGAACCCGTTCGTGCAATCGAACTTGCCCTGGCTGACGCCGGCGCTCGCCTGGAAGAGATCGGCTACATCAATCTTCACGGCACCAGCACACAGTTAAACGACAAAATGGAAACGGCGGCCATCCATCGCTGCTTCGGCGCTTTCTCAAAAAAAATCCCATGCAGCTCCACCAAAAGCATGATCGGCCACCCGCAAGGCGCATGCGGCGCGGCCGGGCTGGCCGCCACCGTTTTATCCCTCCAGCAAGGTTGCCTGCATCCCACCATCAATCTGGACAGCACCGATCCGGAATGTGATCTGGACTACATTCCCAATGTTGCCAGAAAAGCCGATGTCGATCTGGCCTTGTGCAACTGCATCGCCTTCGGCAGCAAAAATAGCGCAATGATTGTCAAAACCATCAGATAGCATGTCCATCTCTCTTCCTTCTCCCAGAGTGTGGCTGACTGAACTCGCCGAAGCGTGGAAGAAGAGGGACCAGAGTTATGCCCGGCAAATTCCTCAATTTCCTATCCGCCCTCCCCCTTCGCACCTCTCCCCGCTATACTCCGCCCCCCTATGGCACTGGAAGTTGGAATCGTCGGTCTGCCCAACGTCGGCAAAAGCACCATCTTTAATGCGCTCACGGCGGCGGGGGCCCTGGCGGCCAACTATCCGTTCGCAACCATCGAACCCAATGTCGGTGTCGTTGCTGTGCCGGATGAGCGGCTGAACGTCATCAATCAATTCCAGGCGACTGAAAAAATTATTCCCGCAGCACTGCGCGTCGTCGACATCGCCGGCATTGTCCGCGGCGCCAGTACCGGCGAAGGCCTGGGCAACAAATTCCTTTCCCACATCCGCGAAGTCGATGCCATTCTGCACGTGGTTCGGTGTTTCGAAGACGCCGACATTCTCCACGTTGAAAATTCAGTCGATCCGCTGCGCGATATCGACACGATTGATACAGAACTGGCCTTGGCAGACCTGGAAACTGTCGGCAGCTCACTCGATAAGACCGAACGCCTCGCCCGCAGCGGCGACAAAGAAGCCGTCATCAAGGCCGAAGTCCTTCGCCGATGCAAGGCTCAACTCAACGACGGCAAGGCGGTCCGCTCGCTCGAATTCAATCCCGATGAACGAAAACTCGTTAAATCGCTCGGATTGATCACCGCGAAGAAAGTCCTCTACGTCGCCAACGTCGATGAGAAAGACATCCACGGCAAAGGCCCGCTCGTTCAGAAGGTCCGCGACCGCGCGGCTCAGGAAGGCGGCGCAGTCGTTCCCGTTTGCGGCAAGCTTGAGGCCGAACTATCCGAATTGGAACCAGCCGACCGGAAGGAAATGCTCGAAAGCATGGACCTGCACGAACCGGCGCTGGCGACGCTCACGCGCGAGGCGTACAAACTCCTGGGCCTGCAAAGCTATTTCACCGCCGGCCCTAAAGAAATTCGGGCATGGACCATTCCAATCGGCGCAACTGCGCCGCAAGCCGCCGGGGTGATTCATACCGATTTTGAACGAGGCTTCATCCGAGCCGAGATCTATACGCTGGACGACCTTAAACAACATAAGACCGAAACCGCCATCAAGGCGGCAGGGCGGATGCGGGCCGAAGGCAAGGCATATGTGATGAAGGACGGCGACATTACCCACTTCTTGTTCAATGTCTGATCGCTTAAGGCCAATCCCGAGGCACACCGAAGAATCTTATCGATTGTCGCGTTGACGACGACCCTTGCGGTCAAATGAAAACCGCTCAGTCCGTATTCACTTCCATCACGGCACCTGTCCCGCTCGCGTCAGATGACTCGCCGCCCAAAGCATGTACGCCGCATAGCCCGGCTCATGCGCGAACGGCGGGCGATCGTAAATCCGGATCGAATCAATCTCATCGCCGCAGGTCAGTTCCGCAATGTTCTCCACACGCTGATAAGGCAACAGCCAGAATACACTGTCGTAAAAATTCAAATCCTCATAACACTGCACATATGCGTTGGGCCCGACCACCAAACTCTGCACCTGCGGACTCCAATATTCCTCGGCGATCCGCAGATATGGAAAATCCGCCGGGCCATATAGCTGATGAGAATGGCCTTTGAACGCCGGCTTGTCCCATAGTTCCAACCAGCAGCCATTTGTCGCGCCGATCCATAGCTTTCCCATCGATCCCAACTTTCGCTTGATGACCCGTGCCCGGCCGTTTTCCATCCATGGTGATGCGGCAAGTTTGAAACGCCGGAACCCCTGCCCCGGTCCGACAGCCGCCCCCCCTTGGTTTTGGGGCGGCTGGCGTGACCGGGGGGTTTTCTAGATTCCGCCCGCTTCATCGGTTACATATCTAGAAGCCAGCATGGGGTAGATGCAATTACCCTAAACAGGTGATGGTTTCTGATTCATGTCGGTTTCAACGTTTATCAAGGATTTTGGCGGGACCAGGGGAGTGAGTAAATGTGGCAAGAAACCCCTCCTAAGGAACCACAATCAGAGCACGTATCACCGTCCTCCCGCCTGGGAGACGTGGCCGCGATGCTTCGCGTGATGCGTCCGCTGAACGGGACGGTAGCCGATCCGGTCCTTCGCCGCCGCCGACTCCTTGCCGACTTATGCCGCCTGGTGGGCGTCAGCGTGGGCAGTGTCGATCCAGAATCCGTTAACGGAGCGAAGACACCCACGAAGCCTCCCGCCCCGGCGGATGGTGCTCCTGCCAATGATTCCGAGTTGTCCCCCAGGATGGAGCAGACGCTTCGTCATCTGTTAGACGGCTCCAGTGAAAAAGAAGTCGCCAGGAAGTTGAGCCTCAGCCGGCATACGGTGCATGTCTATGTAAAGGCGCTCTATCGGAGAT
Organism: uncultured Phycisphaerales bacterium; assembly: GCA_963704405.1. Taxonomy (GTDB): domain Bacteria; phylum Planctomycetota; class Phycisphaerae; order Tepidisphaerales; family Tepidisphaeraceae; genus MFD01213-c1. The sequence goes on along the minus strand of OY969903.1, from coordinate 3,630,681 downwards.
TTGCTGTAAGCAGTCGGGCGGAATTACTGGCGAAACATTTCAAGCGATAAGAAACTGGCGATCAGATACAGGCCTCTCAGCAAACCCCGGCGGCCCGTGGCAAAAGTCCTGCGCGACTTTGGTCCCGGGTGTTAGGCTTCTTCCGCCGGTTCGATCACCGCCGACATCGACCCCGCACACGTCGCCACCCTCGTGTCCATCCCAAAGGCATGAATCTGGTCTCGCTTCAGTTCCGCCTTTTCCTTATGAGTCGTGTATACGATCGCCCGGCCGGTTCGATCTACCTCTTCAGCAAACTTAAACCCCATCTCCCGCGGATGCGCAAACAGCGACTGCAGCATCTCAATCACATACTCCACAGTATGATCGTCATCGTTCAGCAATACCACATTATAAGGCGGGAGATTCCGCGGCTTGGGTTTGCCCTTGGTTGACGTCTTGGGCTTGGTTGCGACGGCCGGGGTTGTTTTTTCGCTCTCTGACATGGCACGCATTCACGGCGCGGCGGCCTTGATTGCGTGCAAAAAACCACACCTCGCTGCAGAATGCAAGAATAATCTTGATACGCATCCGGCAAATGTCACCCTGGCCCATACCGAGAACCAGGCTAAACAAGACTCACGGTTTCAGGAGCGATATGCGATTGCACATAAGTCTTGCACTGTTTTTTGTGATGATTTTGTCCACGTGCTGCGTCGCCTGCCTCCGCGCGACGCCCGACAAGCGGGCTATTCAATGGTCGGATTTGATCGTTCACGCAAAGCTGAAGTCGATCCCCACGCTGGATGCCGAACAACATGAGGTTTATGACTTCGACGTGGCCGACGTCATCGACGGTTCTCTAAAGTCACAGCAAACCATCACGGCCATCCACATCGTTCCCGGCGGCCTTCCCGATTCCTGCTCCGGCCATCTCACGCCCGAAGACATCGGTAAGCCCTACCTTCTTCTCCTGCGTCATCAAACCGGAAACGGCAATTTCGTGATCGTCACGATTGCCCCGGTTGATTCCGGCGACCCCGCTGCCGCGGAGGCGTTCAAGCAACTCGTCGCAGAAACCCGCAAGGCAGAGGCCGCTGTTACGCCCGCGCTGGCTAAAGCTCAGGCCACGGCCTTCGCCGACGCCGAGGACGACACCGAAGCAGAGCAAGCCGAAGACGCCCTGCGTCAGATGGGATCGAAGGCAATTCCCGCCATCTGGGAAGCTGCATCGGCAACGTCGCAGATGGGAAAGAGCCGCCTGAATAAGTTGATTGATGAATTGACCCCGCCCAACGAGATTGCCAAGCCAGCCACCCAAACCACAGAACCCTGATCACTGGACCGTGATCGCCAGCAATGTGCGGTCATCCGTCGCCGCCCGTCCATCAGTGAAGTCGCGAATCGATCGAAGCGCCGCGGCCAGCAACTCTGCCGCCGATGTCTTGTCGTATTGCAGCATCACATCATCCAGCCGGTTCAAGCCATAGAACTCGCCGCCGGGGCTGCGTGATTCGGTGATGCCATCGGTATATACAAAAAGAGCATCGCCCGGCAGAAGTGTTTCCTTGCGGTCGGCATATTTCTCGCCGCTTTCGATCCCCAGCGGAAGCTGTCGCGACCGATCCAGCGACTGCAAAATCCCATTGCCCGCCCGCTTGATCCTCGGCGGACAATGCCCCGCGCTTGCGTAGACAATTTCCCTTGTCCCCGCGTCATAGATTCCATAGAACGCCGTAACGAAGGTCCCCTTGCCGCCGGTATATCGCGATGTCAGATGATCGTTCACAAATGAAAGCAGCCGGCTCGGCGGAGTCGGCTCGCCATCCAGCGTGTGCGCGATGCTGTGCGTCACCGCCATGATCACCGCGGCAGGCGTGCCGTGCCCGCTCACATCCGCCATCAGAATCCCCCAGCGATTATTCGGCAGTTCAAAGAAATCGTAATAATCCCCGCCCGCCCGCTTGGATGTCTGGTAATGCACCGCCAGATCCAGCGTCGGAATATTCGGCAGCGACGTCGGCAGCAGTGATTGCTGAATCTCCGCCACTGTGCGGAGTTCATGGTCTACCGCCTCGTACGCCTTGCGAAGCTCCATCGACAAAACCAGATTATGCGTCGCCCGCCCAAACAGATTGCTCATCCACACATGTTCCGGCAGGAACTCGCGCTGATAACCATTGGGAATGGTCCGGCACGTGATAACCATGTTCAGCGATGTGCCCTGGTCATAAAGCGGAATGGCTACCAGCGACCGCATGCCGCTCAGCAGGGAGTAACTTGGATCACTGGGATCGAGCTGGAGATCGTCAATCACAACCGGCTGATCGCCCCAGATAAGATCAGACAAAAGCCCGCCTTCGAGCACCGGCAACTTATCACGGTCGCGCCACGGATTGACTGATTCGTCCAGCAGATTGCTGCGGGTGACGCGCACCTTCGGCTTTTCCAGATCGCGGCGACTCAGCGAAATGAACCGGTCTGTCGGCAGCAGCCGCCGCACGCGCTCCCCATATGCCTTCACCATTTTCTGCGGATCGGTCTGGCGGCTCAGTTCCCGCATCGTCTCAACGATGTACGCAAGCTGGCCGTCCCAGTCGCCGTGGATGTGTCCAAGAAGAGTTTTGGTGGGAGCGGCGCTCATGTTGGCTGGATTGTAGCCACGATCTCGACCGGATTGCGCTTAAATCGAATGAAGCCGCAGCCGCATAATCATTCGGCTGTTATGTGGGGCACTTCAATTACCGCCCAAACGCTGGCGAATGTAATCCGCCCGCACCGCACGCCGCAGGTCGCCTTCCAGCTTTCTTCCCTGCATCTTCTGAAGGTGGGCCGGCTGCGTCATGAGGAACAACTCATTGAGCGTTCGAATATCAATGTCTTTCACGCGGCCAAGATTAATCCCCATCCGCAGATGACTCAGCAAGAACAGCGTCTCTTCGCTTGCGATCAGCCGCGCCGACCGGAGGATTCCCACCGCACGCTGCACTTTGTCATCCAGTGCCACCGTGCGGTCATTTAATAACGTTCGGCGGGCGTGGTGTTCGTAATCGATGATCTTCGGAATCACCAGGTGCTTAAAGTCGCTGATGATGTCTTCTTCAGTCTTGCCAAGCGTCGTTTGATTGCTGATTTGATAGAAATCGCCTGTCGCTTCGGTGCCCTCCCCATAAAGCCCGCGCACCGCAAGGCGAAGATCTTTGGCCGCCCGGAATACTTTTTCGATTTCACCGGTCAGCTTCAGCGCCGGCAGATGAAGCATGACGCTGACGCGAATGCCGGTGCCGACATTGGTCGGACACGCCGTGAGATACCCAAAACGCGGATTGAACGAAAAATCCAGTTTCGATTCCAGGGCGTCATCGATCTTATTGATCTGCTCCCAGGTTTCTTCAAGCTGCAGGCCGCTGCGAAGCACCTGGATTCGAAGGTGGTCCTCTTCGTTGACCATGATGGAAACAGTTTCGTTTTCACCAATCGCCACGCCGCGCGCGCCTTCGGCCGCCGCATGTGGCTTGCTGATCAGGTGGCGCTCCACAAGCAGTTGCCGATCCACATCCGGCGCATCCTCAAGATCCACATACAAAAGCTGCGGCGCAACCGCCGAGCCAAGAATGGTGTCCCGGGCCTTCTTCTCCAGCGCTTGCCGTTGATGCCGGCTGCACTTGGTGAGGAATGGAAAACCAGAAACATTCCGCGCCAGGCGAATGCGCGAAGAGATAACGATCTCGCTCATTGGCCCGCTTCCGCGGAGCCACTCACCGGCTTGATTAGTCAGGTCGCTTAACTTCATGTGATTGTCAGTGATCTGTTTTCCGTTGCCCGTCGCATGATGCCGTTCGTCAGCTTGTGCGGTCTTTGCCGGCAAAGCAACAGGACCAACGCCAATGGGCAATAGACATCTTCCTACGCTTCCGCCTGCCGAATCTGGTCGCGCAGCTTGGCGGCCCGCTCATAATCTTCCGTCTCCACCGCTCGCGCCAACTCCTTTCGCAGCTTGGTCATGTCCACGCTCTTCTTCACCGGTACGCCCGTTCCGCCGCGGCGAGTCGGCACCTTCCCGATATGGTGCGCCGAACCTTCATGAGCCCTTTGAAGCAGCGGCGTCATCTCTTTCTCAAACGTCGTGTAATCATGCTCACATCCGAGCAGTCCGCTCTGACGGAACTCCGACCACGTGATGCCGCAATGATCGCAAACCAGCCCTTCCTGCTGCTTATTCTGCAGGCCGCTGTGCGCCATCACAAAATTGGTGAGCAGTTCGTTGATCGGCATGTGCGATTTGGTGCTCAGCCCCTCGCTTTGGGCCGCGCACTGCTCGCAGAGATGCTTCTCAATTTTCTTCCCGTTCTTGATTTCGGTGAGGTGAACCGTCGCGGCTTTGCTGCAGTTATCACACTTCATACGACTTCCTTATGCGCGGCAATTAATCGCGAACAAACCAGAACAACTTCACAAGCCGCAACAGGCCAAATTGCTATGCGCAATCGTATTTCCCCTGCGCGCGGGGTCAAACGGATTCAACGCCTCCCCAGACACATTTGAACCAAAAAGCACCTGTCGTCGGCATAAATTGGATATCGGCAAAAGCGGCGTTACGGTCGATAGATCGCCACATTTTCCGCCGTCTCCCACACTTCCACCTGGTCCAGCGTCACCGTCGCCGGAAGTTGCAGCGATCGACCGATATAAAGCGCGACATTCTCAGTCGAAGGGTTCATCGCGGCGAACTCCGGCAGCTCATTCAAATGCCGGTTGTGCATCGGCCCGACGATCCGATCCACCAGCCGCTCCAACTCATGGAAATCCATAACGACGCCGATCGAATCGAGTTCCCGTGACCCAACCGTCACTTCCACCCGCCAGTTATGCCCATGCAGCGGCTCCAGCGAGCCATCATAAAGACGAAGCTGATGAGCCGCGGCGAACGTGCGAATGGTACGGATCTGAAATGGCATCGCCCTGATCGTCGCTGGATGCCAGGAAATCTCAAGTGATTCGTCTTAAGTGACAAAGCCGCCCTATTCCCTAGAATACCACCCATGCGGCGGTACTTCCCCGATCTCGAATCCTTCACCGCGATCACTAAAACCGCGGACATTATTCCCGTCTATCGCCAGCTATTGGCCGACCATCTTACGCCCGTCACCGCCTTCGAGGTTCTAGGCCGCGATGGAAACGCCTTCCTCCTCGAATCCGTCGTCGGCGGAGAAAAAATCGCCCGCTACAGCTTTATCGCAACCAACCCCTCCCTCATTTACCAGGCCGCCGGTCCAAATGCGCTGATCATCCAAAAAGGGAAACCCGCGAAGGAATTTGAAACTACTGATCCGCTCGCCGATCTGCAAACGCTCCTTCCCGAGCGCCGTTACCATCGCGTCAAAGACCTCCCCACATTTACCGGAGGCCTCGTCGGCTACGCAGGCTACGACACCATTCGTTATTACGAAGGCGAAAAACTCCCCACTCCGCCTAAGGATGACCGCAAGCTCCCGGATGTCCTATTCGGTCTGTATGGCGAGCTCGTCGTCTTCGATCACGTGGATAAGACAATCAAGGTAATCGCAAACGCCGATGTAAAGGCGGCTGACGATACCGAATCGGCTTACCGCGACGCGTGCCGCCGAATCGACGAACTGGTCTCCCGTTTATCGCAACCGCCGACCAGCAAGCTTGGCGAAATCGATGCCCGCGCTCCGCTGAATCTGCAATTCACAAGCAATATGTCGCGCGAGCAGTTTGAGGATGCCGTTCGCTGCGGGCAGGAATACATCAAGGCGGGCGATATTTTTCAGTTCGTTCCCAGCCAGCGCGTGCGCGTGACCAGCACCGCCGACCCGTTCGATGTCTATCGCGCGTTGCGCATCATCAATCCATCGCCGTTCATGTTTTTTCTCAAGAGTCCTGTCTGCACGCTGATTGGTTCCAGCCCTGAGATTCTCTGCCGCGTCAGCGATCGCATTGCCACCAGCCGCCCCCTCGCCGGCACGCGCCGCCGCGGAGCGACTGAGGAAGAAGACAAAGCGCTGGAGATGGAACTGCTGGCCGATCCCAAGGAGCGCGCCGAGCACATCATGCTGGTGGACCTGCACCGCAACGACATCGGCCGGGTCGCGAAAGTCGGCTCAGTGGTCGTCAGCGATTGCATGATCGTCGAGCGATACAGTCACGTCATGCATATCACAACCAACGTCACCGGCACCTTGGATGATGGCAAGACCGCCTTGGATGCACTCAAAGTCAGCCTGCCTGTCGGCACGGTCAGCGGAGCCCCAAAAATCCGCGCGATGCAGATCATCGATGAACTGGAACCCACCCGCCGCGGTCCCTACGGCGGCGCTGTCGGCTATCTCGACTTTGCCGGCAATCTCGACACCTGCATCGCCCTGCGAACCATCGTTTGGAAGAACGGCATATTCGACATTCAGGCCGGCGCCGGCGTCGTCGCCGATTCAATCCCCGCCAGTGAATACGAAGAAACCCTGAATAAAGCCAAGGCCATGCTCAAGGCTGTGGAAATCGCCCAAACCGGTTTCTAACGCAGCACGAGCGCCGCGCCCGATTCCGCGAGATTGTCGGCCTTCCGCGCTTCCCACCCATGTCCACGCGACGAGTTCAACAATAAATTGAGGATCGAGACAGAGCACTACAGGCCCTTTTACATCACGCCGACATCAGCAAGAAAGCGGCTCGATCTGAGATGCTCAAATGTGGAAGTCCCGCAGGAATCAACGCAACGTCGCCAATGTTGAATCGCTCTGTCAGGATCGCTCTTCGCCCAGTATTCGCCGACGTAACATTGCAGTACGGCAGCCGTATTTGGGTATTCTGCCAGAAGTTGATCTGGCGAAATGAGGTCACACATCATCCTGCAAATCGAATGCATGAATTTGTCATGAAATTCAGTGTTTGCCATTAGCCTGCGGCCTGCTTCATCGAATCCTTGACGGTGATAGGCACTGATCGCCCAGACAATGCCTAATTCATACATTGTTCCTTTGGCCGCCCAGGCGATTGCCCATTTGATCGAATCTGAATATCGGCACCGAAAGAATTCCAGGCAAGAACGGTAAGGGAGGATTCGTGGCGAATGCGACGGTACGACCTCCGTCAGTTTATCCAATGCCAATTCAGCTTCACTATATCGGCCTGTTCGCAAATATGATTTGACCAAGTTGCATAACAATTGGTCCGACGCTCCGTCGGAATCTGCCTTCCAAAGGGCGTGCCCCAGCTCGATCGCCTCATTGTAGCGCCCCTGCAGCACAAGTACCTGCACGAGATTCTGAGCCATCACTTTCGACATCGGGTCGATCACCAACCCCCGGCGCAACCATGATTCCGCATGCCGGTATCTGCGCCGCTGAATGCAATTCAGCGCGACAGAGTTGATCAGATCCGTGCCTCTTGGATTTGACCGCATGGCCATTCGCAATCGATCGCGGTCCGAACGGTCGAGCCGGTCGCCTCCTACGAGCGGTGCGTAATATTGTTTGGCAGCAATTTCAGCAGCTAATTCCGCCGCTGAGAGATCCCGCATGTAAAGTCCGAGCGCTACCTGTCCGCTCGAAATGCTGTATCTGTTGATATAGTGCGAATTATCAGGAAATACACCCAGCTGCATAGACTCGACATTGATTTTCAGATCCTGATATGTGCACCGGGCAAACATATGGGTGGGGCGCGAACGGCGGAAATATTGAGCCCGGCCTGTCGTCCAAGCAATATCACAAGTGTCGATAATTCGACACAATTGCCTTCGAAGTGCTGGGCAACACGGTCAAGGTCAAACCCAGGCGCACGACCATTCGGACGCAGCCCGCAAGCCCGCAGCAATTCCACGATGCGATGTAATGCATTGGCACCGTTAGTCCCCCCAGCCATCCCACGAACCCTCTCAAATAATGCATGAAGCCAGTCATAGGATCGCGTCCAAGATGATAACACATCTTCTGATCCATTTATTAATTGTGCGGAAAATTGACTTTGAGTGATGTTCATGAGGAACAATGTCCATTGCGCGGGTCGGCACAGAGGTCCAATGAATCGATGTTGGCTAAACTCGGGCCATTAACACCTTCTCGTTCGTGGCCCGGGATGTGATTACCCGTGTTAAAATATAGCCTGCCGCGCCCAACAAGGCCATCACGGCCATAAAACACCACTGCATCGACATCTGCTGATAGATGCTGGACACTGCCAACAGTCCGCCGACCAATGTGGTAAACAACATCATGACTGATCTTGAGTCAACCACCAATACAAGTGTTATGACCAATGACAATAGCCCGACGATGGCCAGCGGAACCAAGGCAAATGCAAATACCCAGGTTTCCCATCCGATGCGCTGAATAATGGAAAAATTTTTGAGAATCAGGAGAAAACCCACCGTATTGATTATCGACACCGCCAAGCCAGCGGCGTAACCCAGAATCCCCACTTGAAGAGCCTTGCCCCATACAAGCTGCTGTAAGGTAAGTGGTGTGGTGAGGAGCGTATCAATGAGCCCGCTTATTTTTTCGACGGTTACATTCTTTTGAACAATGTGGAGCACAGACAACAATGAGAAGCTAATAAGCAATGACGAAAAATTTTTGCTTACCAATACCAACGCCAGATCGGGCCGCAGCCGCATCAGCGACCGAAGGGAGAAATAAATAAAGATCATAAAAGTTGGCTGCAGCAATATTTGAAGGATGAAAAGTATCCAGAGCTGGCGATTTGAAATGAATGATTTCATTTCCCTACGATAGACCGTGTATATCAACGATGGCTGCCCGTTCATATTTACCGCTCTATCTGGTGTAAGCTAGGAATACTTCTTCAAGCGTTGCAGGTTCGAATTCTGAAGGCCGCGTAATTCCAGGCAGATCCATAGCCCGGAAAGCAGATTCCAATTGACTGATATCCGGCGCGACGGCTGTAATTGCGCTGTTATCAAACGAGAAATATCGAACCTTGTGACGGGCGAGGCCTTCCATCAGCAGCTTCCCCATCGCACCATCGCCCTGCCATCGGTAGGATCGATATCTAGACACCGCGTCGTTGTCCATATCCAAACGCTTGCAGCCGCCTGCCACGAGGACGATATGCTTGGCCATTCGAGTCACATGCACAAGGTCATGACTTGAAAAAATAATGGTCGTTCCCTGTGTCTGATTCAGCCGAAGAAGATAATCGATCAATTGATACTGCACGGAAGGATCGAGGTTTGCTGTAATTTCGTCGACAATCAAAACCTTTGGACGAACAAGCAGCGCGCGGCATAGAGATACGATCTTGCGCTGTCCCTTGGAAAGCGTTCCACTAAGAACGCCAAGTTTTTTGTGCAATCCAAAATGCTCAAGACACTCGGCGGCTCGCTGCCCCACTTCAATGGGATCGATGCCATAGAGCGCACCAAAAAATTGAAGATTGTCCTCTATCGATAAATCGAGATAGATTCCCTCGGCATCGAGCACGCAGGCGACGAAGCTCTGACGTGCTTGGTATTCATCGGGCCAGCTTATTTCTCCGGAAGTTGGCTTAAGCAAGCCCATCAAAAGCCGTAAAAATGTCGTCTTGCCGGCCCCGTTGGGTCCGATCAATCCAAACACTTCACCAAGCCGAAGTTCAAGTGAAAAATCTGTAAGGGCCGCAACCTGCCCGTTGCTGAACAGCTTCGAGACAGCCGAGAAGCGAATGACATTTAGTGACATCATGTCCAATCAAATTCAGTCTGACAGCCGTCGCCAAATTTTGCATGCTATCTCATATTCATATCGCAACTGCAATATAAGCGCGATGCTAATGGATGCCTGCCCCGAATGGAAACAGGTTATAAAACCAGCCGCTCGCCCCTCTCTCGCCAAGGAGGCTCGAGAATGGGGAGAGCGGCCGGCCTCAAAAGTGGAATCGCAATTCCGGTACAACAGCAATGCTCAGTATTGCGCCACTTCATCGATACTACTTGCCTAACATTGTGGCGCACACAAAGCCAATGGCAAGGGCTGCATTGGCTGCACCCGAAAACAGATCTACTTCTGCACAAATACCGCATGCGTTGCAAGACGCACAGCCAGTGCAAGCAGCGCAAGCCATACAGGAACTTGCTTGGCTTCCGCCAATAAATAGAGGCTCTTCCATAACGACCACCTTTCACAAAACGCCTGCCATGGAGGGGCAGCCACATTGACCACCGATACTCTTTGGCAATTTTGAACTCGGATCAGTCACCTGGCCCCAATTCCCAGCACCAATTGCGACTTTGGGGCGATTTTAACCAAAGCCTTCAGATCAGTATTAATAACCCGTCGATATAAGCGGCTACGCGAGCTTCTCGGAGATGCACTAGTTTTGAGGCGCCCCCGAACAGTAAGCTGCTGAGGAGCGATGGGGGTACCGCGACTGCTGGATCCACAGCCCGTTCCGATGTGAGCCAAATCCCCAAGATTCCAACTTCCGTCCGCATTTTTTGTCAATGAGTGATGACCGACGTCGACCATATGTTCGACGTCGTGTTTCTGCCCCCACCAACAGGTCTTCGGTGTCTTCATATATTGCATGACACCGTGGAGGACGCAGCCTTTATGTTCGGGACGGTGAGGACATGGGTCTCCATTGGGTGCCGTGCAATCGGCATCATTGGGAGCTGGTAAGCGGGATAGGTGGCGGGCGTATTCGCCGTTGACAATCTCTTCCATGCTCTGGTGGTTTAAGTCGCCAAATCCAGGTATGCCGCTCTCAACCGACATGGGACAAATGCCCACTTTTCCATTGGAAGCAACGTATACCGATCGCCTCCCCGCACCGCAGGCTTTTTCAAACCTCGTCAGTTCCTGGGCTTCCTCAGACATCACCGCCGAGACAAATCCGGGAAAACGTTCCTGCATTTCAATCAGCTTGAGCCGGGCAGACTTCATTATGGCAGCCTGCTCGGCGCAAGTATAAGCGCTATCCCCGTTTTTGACGTGATCGCATTGATGTCCGGCATGCGCTTTGGCGTCGATATGGTGCTCCTCATGTTTGTCGCTAGTAATCTCCAGGCTCTGGGCACGTCCAAATGCGCCATCCACGAAGTTTCCAATGAAATTGGAAGATCCCGCCTCTCTCACCGCAGCGGCAACTTCTTCAAGTTGCATATAATTCTCGGCGGTCAGATTCATCGGCGTCCGCACGTACACGCCTCCTTTGGCCAGCCTTGTCAACGCCGCCATTGCACGATCATATGCGATAGTGGACTTCGTGAATTTGTTGTGATATTCGCGGGTTCCGTTGATGCATATTTGGACAAGAGTTTTTTCGGCCGCGCCAATGATCGTCTCAAAAACTTCTTCCTTGATCGCAACCGCATTTGTCAGGACGGCAATCATCTCAAGTTTGTCCACGCACCAGCTCAATATTCGGTGAAACTCCGGGTGTGTTGTGCACTCACCTCCGGTAAGTTCAATCGATCGCAATCCCTTCGCATACATGGTCTCCAGGTACTCGATTAATGCGTCAGCATTCAGCGCGTCAAAGCGCTTCTGCTCGAACGTTCCATAACAGTGAATGCAGCGAATATTGCATTGGGCGGTGACCTCAATGGAAATATGGGCTGGATAGAAATAGTCCACCGACCCATACGTCTTCCGCTGCCCCGCATCTGGAACCGGACTAAGGCTGGCGTGTCCCCGCGTGACCAGCGTCGCCATGAAAGTGTATATTGACTCGCGAATAGTCCCATACGGCTGCTTATGCTTATTCATCAGAGCCTGATATACTTGGTCACCCGTTCGCTGACCATCTATCAGGTCGTAAATATCTCGTGCTACGCCATTGACGTTCTGCATGGAACGCATATTGACTTTGAGGGGGAATTTATGGTGTTCATTGATGAAAAACCCCCTGTTTTCCCATACGTCGCCTGCCAATTCTCCGGGCCATTTCGGCGCACCCGCCGGAGGGCGAATGGCTGCCATGTCTGGCATGAGGTGAATCTCAAAGGCGGGAATTAGATAAGAATGTTCCAACTCTGACATAGTTGGAACGATTCGTTCGTCAGCAATTGCTTGAACCATGCGCACACCATCTTTCTATAAAAGTGACAACTATTGTAGCGATTGCCTTTGATCGCACCGCGACTCGGACAACGCATTCCATGACGCCAAACAACCACAGGCCATTCTAATTCGCTAATGTATAATCTTTAGGTTCGGTCTGCACTGATGACTTAACAGATCTGCATTTGTGTTGTATGTTTTGATCATCTATTTTGAGCAAGGCGCACGACTTAAACAAGTTTTCGCGATCTGATCAATCCATCGTAACGAGTTTGTCATGTCCCTTAAGAGTGATTAGCATTCCTGCGCCAGGTCCGGCTTCTTTTCCGCCGAAGTGATCATAATAAAATTGCTGCACAATGCTTTCGTCCTGTATGACGCCGGTTTCCACATTGAGATCCCAGAGTTCGTCAACCCTAAGAAGGATGATGAATTGCTGGTCATCGCCCGTCGAGTTGCTTTCGCCAATTCTTGCATCGTTCGGACGATAGCTCTTGAACTGATAGTTTCTATGAATTCGTGCAAATTTGGCGTCTCCGTCTTCAAATGCATCCGTCATTTCGACTTCAGCGAGGATTTGCCCGCCAGGATTCAGTCTTGGGTCGGCTGCCATTTGCTGCGTCCAGTGAGATCCATTGTGGACTTCACCCGGAGGCAGCTCTGGATCAATGTCATGGAAGTACTTTTTCAATTGATTCGTTGGCTTTTCAAGATATCGGCCGTCTGCTGCCAGAATCCGCTCGTTCTCCATGGGCTGTGGTGGTTTAGGATCGCCGTCTGCGGGAGCCGGGGTCACCCGCTCCGTAAAAGTGACCCGATCCTGATAATTTTCGTCAGTCTTGAAAATCAGCTCCTTCTTTGCTGGACGACCGATCTGCAAGCCTGGTCCAGTGTCGATTGGTGCAAGCTGATCATTGTTGATGAACTGAGTCAGTGTCGTCGTGTCTGCCTGGTACATGAGGCGTGAAAATTTGCGTTTAAGGAGCGGGGAAAATGAAAGATGGACCGTAAGCACGGTTTCTTGGCCAGGGCGATCCGCAAGGGAATTCACCAACGGTTTTTTCAATGCCTTGCTAACGCTCAAAAAATCGCCGGCGATCGCATTCACGGAAGCATCTTCACTTTCCGTCGATTTAATGGCAGGAATGTCAGTAATGGCTTGTCCCTTCATTCTCACGGGTATTGCCTGGTCGCTTGATGGTATCACTGCGGAGATATTTTTCGGGGCTGCAGAATTTATTTTGCTCAATGCAATCATTCCGAGAGCAAGTCCAGAAACCAACATTATGAGGATAACAATGCGAATCCGGTGCTTTTTTAAAAATAAAATAATCATACGAAGTCCTCTCCGCCAAATAACATACAATCAGCAAACTCACGCCGCCTGCGCACTTTTACATCAACAATCTGGCGCTCGGCTCAAATTGAATGGCAAATCATTGCGCATATTTTCGAGAGGGAACACTTGGTGATTCAGACACTGCTGATCTCAGATCTTCCAAGGATGCGTTTAAACTATGCCATTGAGATGAGCTCTCGCGAGTTGTGCAATCAAGCGGCGCCGGGCCAACCAAAACCGATTCTGCCGTTTCGTACATAAGCTGGGCATCCCCCATTTGGCGCTCCAAGGTGCTGTACCACCGTTCTAAAAGTGTGTCGCTTGTAGGGTCAACGCCAAAGGAGGCCACCGCTGCGTAATTTCTGTCTCCCAGGAGCTTTAAAGTCTCCGAGGGATGTGCTCGGCTCCAAATGCATGCGGCGGCGCGAGTAGTGGCCAAATAATTGGCCCCTCTAAGACTAAGCAACAATAACTCCGTTCCGTCTTTCGTGCTTGCTGCTTTTCTGTCGCCCAAAACGGATTGCCATTGTTCAAATGAGATTGATAATGATGTCACAAGATCTGATTGCGTATCAATCAGGTTTTTTTCCGAGGATTCAATTGCAGTCACGAGCGAATCGGCGTCGGTGTTATAATAACGAGCCACGCGAGTCAATGCAGTTCGATGATACATAGTCATCTTCTGTTCAAAAGCTCCCCGTGGATTAAAATGAAACTGCCAGATGTCGCCCGAAATCATTAACAAATCAAGATAGTCTATTCGCATCCCCCGAGCTTCTATAATTTTTTGGGTTTTAAAAATCCATGGATATCGCTGCTTAAACCAATCGCGATGGCCTTCTAGCCAGTCCGAATAATTGATATTTGTGATCTTTCTGGAGAGCAGGGGGATTGAAGCTGCCATCTGCATGTCAAGGCGATCCAACCCGTCTGCCCTTGTTCTGCGTTCGGGCAAGGAAGCCGATATATCGCCATTGTGCGGGCCATAAATTCCATTGGACCGGGTCAGGGAATCCAAATATCCATTGTGGCTTAAGTGATTCCACTGTAGCGCTACCGCCAGCGCAAAGGAAGCCGCCAATGCGATGCTAAGCCATCGGATGGCTCGTCCAAATCCAGGTTGGAATGAATGATTGGTCGGGATGACTGGCGTGCGATGCGTAACGCCGATGGGCACAATCTGGGATTGACGGCATTCCGTCGGGTGCAATTCCACTGCCGACCCCACGTGCTTCCAATTATTTCTAATAAACGCAAGAATCTCGACATCCGCTTCAAATATCTCTTGGCACATGGGGCAATCGATCAAGTGGGCGGCAATCGACGCTCGTTCTTGCGGAGAATTATCTTCGTCCTTCTCCAAATACCGAGATAACATAAGATCAATCTGATCGCAGCTTAACCCACCAGCAGAATATGGTTTGGGATATGGCATCGAATTCAATCGCCTGCGAGAGTGATCAACATCAGTTTGTGCTCGTGTGCGGGATACTCGTGGGATAAAAAAATAAATATTATTGTTCGCCAAAAAAGCGCAGCGGTCCAAATTGCGAGGCGCGGACTCGCTAACACTTTGATTTTATGATCCACATATAAACAACACATCGCGCGGATTTTGCTCGGAAATTGTGACCGTTTTAAATATTAGATGTGCAACAGTTTCGCAGATGTGTTATGTGAAATAAGTCAAGTCCGGCCTTGTCTGATTACGCCAAATACAGCCGATTTTGTGCGGATTCTGCGTCCCGTGTGTGTGCTGATTCACTCATGATTTTCCAAGGTTCGACGCAACCCACCCTATTGCCATGGTTAAATCATCAGTCAAGCCATCCTCTAAGTCGGGCCCTTGCCTCGCGCAATCGATCCCGAAGTTGCGGCAGGGTGCATTGTATCTTGAGCGCGGCTTCCGCTCTTGGCAATTGCTGAATATACACCAGCTCAAAGGCTTGCCGCTGGATCGGTGACAACCTAATTACGAGAGTCTTAAGATCATCAATTAAAATCGCCAAGTGAATGGCTGAATCTTTTGATTTGTGATCAGCTACAAGCTCCAAGACTGTTTCAGCGTCACCCGTACGAGGCATTCGCCAGTAGCGCAATATAACGTGTCGCGCAATGCCACAGAGCCAAGTTTCGACAGCACAATCTCCACGAAATTTCCCCGCGCACTTCCACGCTCTCGCAAATACCTCTTGAACGATATCTTCAGCGTCGTGCAGCATCCCATGCGGAATCCGTTTGTAAACGAACCGCCTCACGGCAGGAGCCGTAATATTATAGAGCAAATCAAATGCGGCCGGGTCTCCACTGCTTGCCATGACAAACAGGCTGTCCACGTCGCCCGCAGAACAAACCCTCCTTTTCATGGCGATACCTGCCGGTTGCTCAATAGAATTGACTCGGCCACGTCCTTCGAATTTCCTGCGATTCAGATGGGCTTAACTTCTGGATCGGTGCCCCATGCAGCCATGAACGTGTTAGTTTTTCCATAGAACATTACTGAACTGATTTCTATCACATTTTGTTGCTGACAGTCAAATTTTAGAGCTTCTTGAAAAAATGACTTCTTGCTCGGGGTGACAAGCGGTAAGTTGGTGGCAGTACAAGGAGGTACGGGCCATGGCCAAGCCGTTGATGACGACCGGTTGTGGCAGTTCATCGACCCATGTTTGCCAGTGCCCAAGCCTCGCCCCGTAAAGGATCCAGGCGGCAAGCCACTGAACAGCCGCGTTCGTCACCGAGCTGCTGTTTGTACTCACGATTGGCATTGCCTCTGGGGAAGCTTTTCCAGGAGATGGGCAGAAATTCAGCAGCCGGTCGGTTCGATCAGGCCTGGGTGATTCTGGTGTCCCGCAAACTCCAGCCTTGGGGATGAGTCAGGTAAAAATTTATTGACATTTGTTTAAAGATTGTGACGATAGGCACGCCAATTCCAGTTCAGATTTAGAGGGTCTTTCCTGCCGGGATCATGGTATTTCGCGGTGAGCTTGGATTTCATCGGGCGGTGCTGGTGATGATGCCGCTGATGTCCGTCGCCGCGTGCATTTTGCACCTGTTGTATGAAGTGTCGTTCTTTTTGGTGAAGCCGACATCGGGATTGCGGTAGTCAGGTCTGGAGGTTTCATGGCTAATCCATCTTTTGTGATTGCAACCAATTCCAAAGCCGATTGGTTTTTCATTTTGTCGGTGTACGTTGCAATCGTTTCTACCTGTCTTGGCGCATCCTCAACAGCCCGATTTGAGTTCAATCCGTCAAAACAGCTGCAAGGCTCTACAAGCGGATTTTGACAGAGTTGAATTAGATCTGAAGAATAAGCCCGTACTCGCCATTTACCAAAATCGGTTAAAACAACTAGAGAATGCTGCGGGGGCGGTTCTTGTAGATCTTGCACTGCATCGCGCAGTTTATCGGGAGGAACACAGCCCGCTTGGCCGATGAAGGCAAATCAAGGAACAAGCCGGCTGCTCCCAGCAGCGCGATTGCTTTGCTCAAGGAATTTCAAGGGCAGTTGACTTTAACGGCAACAGATGACGATGTGCCCGCGCGCAATGCGAAAGTTTTGGCTGACTATTATAATGCGGAAGAAGCGGGATTGGCGGCTTTCATTTTCAATTATGCTCACGATCGAGTGCTTGCCATCACTTTGGGGGATGAAGCATTTGAGATCAATCAATTATGTCTTGTGCTGCCGTTTTTAAATGTACCTGACAATGCTTGGAGCAAACGGGATGTTGACGATTTTCCGCTATGGTGCAGAAGTTCGGCCGGGTTGACCATGCTTGAGAAAGCCTCAATTCATCTTGAGCGGCCTTTGGCAGGGTATTGGTTCAGTGCCGAGGCCAATCTTGGTGTATCTCCATCCGGCGATGAGCTGGCGAGGCGGCAAATGGCGTACTTGAACAGAATTGCAAAGTCGGTTTACGAGGAAAAAGTTCCTGCGGAACAGGATCTATCCGCGGCAATTGCTTGTTTTGCGGCAGGAGCCAAAATAGCACACTTCCAAGGTCTTGTGCAGAATGAGCATGATTTTCGACTAGCGTTGGCACAAGGATTGGTCGAGCACAAAGATTTTTCCCTGGCCGATGAGCAAGCTCAGTTGGTGATAAGTGGATCACCTGAAGACCACGCCTATGGTACAGCACAGATGCTGCATCTGAGATCTCTCTATGGGATGCAGCAATATGTCGTTGTAATTTCAGGCGTCGATCAGTGCAAAGACGACAAACGATGTCAAAGCTGCCTTCCTCAAATTCTCTTTATGGGGTGCATGGCAGGACGGCAGTCCGGCATGTCCGAGATTGAACAGCAAAAGCGAGAACGGCAATTTCTGGGTAAGTACCCCGATCACCCTTTAGCAGGATATATTTATCTTGCTCAATCGCTCGATTTTGTTGCGGAGGCGAAATACGACGAGGCAAACAATCTATTCAAGCTCATCGAATCGAAATACCCGCAAGCGGATTTTATTCCTCGCGTCAGGGCCATTGAAAAGAAATTGACTGCGTCCGCAGTTTCGAGCAGTGACAAGCCCCAATAACTGGACTTCTCCACGAACAGTGGGCGCTGCGGGATGATTAATTCAGGCTCGCCTCGAACGCTTCGGGGCTGAGACAGATTATCGAACTGTGCAGACGTTTGCGATTGTAAAACACCTCGATGTATTCAAAGATCATTTGCAAATTGCTCCCCAAACGCTTGGGAGCGTATGGGAGCAAAGCTCAAAAAAATGTGCATTTTTTGGGGAATTCCAGCAAGAAAGACATGCCAAGGAAACTGGGGAACTAGGATTCGAACCTAGCCTTTCCTCACGGCATTTGCGTTGCTTTTGTATCGAATTCACAACGCCGCAACGAGTTATCGGCATTTACTATTGGCCTTGAGATAGACAAGTATTGGGCTTACATAGGCAATGCTGTCCCCAATTTGTCCCCAAAATTCACAACACGAGAAAAGCCCGCGAGAAGCGGGCTTTGTAAAACGAATCACGACTTGATCACGCCGACAGCAATTCTGCCTGACCCCATCGGCGATAGAATCAATCGACTGTTCCCCTGCCCGCCGGTATGTTCTGACGAACGGATGAGCACCATGTTTGGGACCTGGTGTCCCAGGTCGATGTGGATGACCCCGATTTCCGTCATGATGTCGATGGAATCTAGGCCAGTCGGCAATTCAACCATCGATCCATCCCTGGCACCGACAACACGCAATTCTTTGGGCATTAGACCACCTTTCTGTTGGAATCTTTGTCAATTCTAAACCGCTGGCAAGATTTGCGCAATTCTGGCTCGGAAGGCATGGCGCCGAATAGTCAAAATCCAAGCCCCCTCGAATTAAGCGGACAAAAAATGTTCGACGTATTTGACAAGTTTTTCAACGTTTCTGGTCTCGCATTCCCACACCGTAAAAACCGACCATCCGAGCTTCTGCAGGGACTTGAGATCGCGGCGATCGCACTTCGCGTTACCTTGTCTTTTTGCCCGCCAAAAATCTGCATTGGTTATAGGTGCGATCTTCCCTTTGCGGCATGTATGCATGTGCCAAAAGCAACCATGCACCAGAATTACCTTTTTATGTCGTGGAAATACAAGATCCGGTGTGCCGGGCAAATCGCGACGGTGCAGGCGGAAGCGGTAGCCCAGCTGGTGAGCAATGCCCCTAACGATCAGCTCCGGCTTGGTGTTTTTGCCCCGAACACGGGACATCAGCTTACTTCGCTGTTGGGCGGTAAACCGTTCCATCAGATGGCGAGGTCCAGAGGCAAATCACTGATATCCCGCAGGCGCCGACCGGCGACAAGATCGTTAAGTATTTCCTCTTGATCATCGCGGCCGCTGGTTTTCGCCGCGGCGATCAATTCATAAAGTGCGGCGTGATAGGTGCAATCGACATCTCCCGTTCCCAACGCGATGGAGTTAAGTCTGCTCGGTAGCGGCTCCATCGTAACGACTACGATTTTGGGAGTATTACCTTTTCGATTGCGTATCAAATTTAGTGCTTCCGTTCGCGTGTTCTGTGATCGATCGCTTCGCATGCTCCATTTACAGGAGATACTCGCGTGCAGAATCGGTGGAGAGCCTGACACATTGCCTTGGCGGAGAGGACTGAGCCTCGCGATATCCTCCTGAGAATCAACATATGCAGCCGCTTCATTAATTTCGATGTCAGTCAGCGGAGTTCGCGTGATCGTGATGTCAGGCGTAATGAGGTAATTCCCGCCCAATGCGGCCTTCATTTCGGGGCGTCCCTCTATCAAAAGTGCAAGCTCATTGAGATGGCGATATTGTTCGAAGTGGCCGATTCCTTGTTGAGCCGTCGATAGAACCCAGGGGCCGGAGCGGGCATGGGCAAGTTGTTGAGCAAAGGAAATATCGAGGAAATTTTTTATGTATGTCGCGAACGTCGAACCCAGTGCTTGGCTCGACGGTGATACTGAGCAAAGTGGTAGCCCAATATTTTCCACCATCAGGCGAGCCAGTTCCTTGCTTGCCTTGCTCCCTGTGTCAGCCATGTTCAGCACGTCACCTTCACGGAGCGAGATTACGTATGTCGCCAGGTTTCTGTGGAAGTCACCGCGTAGCTGTTTAAGTACGGACATACCTACTCTGTAAACAAACACTTGAGCGCGTCAAGCCGCCCTGCGTGGACATCATCGTGGCATACGCTGCACAACACGATCAAATTGTCGGCCGCGTTTGAGCCACGACGAGCATGGGCGATTATATGATGTAGCTCAAGTATGCGGGGATCGAGCGGCGTGTACTGGTATTTGCAATCGGGATTGCGACAAGTGTTATTGTCCCTCGCATACACTTCTTTCTGTATCGCATCGGCGATGTGGCGATCATGTGGCTCGGCAATTCTATTGATCGAGAGAAGGATGTACTCCCCCATCGCAAGATCGGTTCTGCCGCTGAATCGGGTGGCGATGGCGTAGCCTTGCTCGGTACGAAGCTCACGCGTCCTCCGCCCGAAGTCGCGTTTGTCTTTCGCAACGTAGGCTAATTCCTCTGTGGTCACGACCTTGTTCACATTCTCTTTTAAAAACGTGAGGATGCGATCTTGTACAGACACGGTCAGTTTTCGAATTCGATTGGCTGCATGCCAACGTCGCGCCGCATCGGTGTCTGGAGTCGCGGTAGTTAAAAGATATTGGTCGGGTTTGAGATCGATGCCGCTGAATGGATCGGGTGACGCTCCGGTGGCAATTCTGAACCCGTCTTCAACCCGCAACTGCCGAATACGCCGAGCATATTCTGAAATTCCCGATACCACATCGAGTTCGGCACCATCAATGATGAGTCCAACGTGACGTTCAAGATAAACCTTTAAACGTTCGATCGCCGCCGTACGGCTTAATCCCTCATCCGCCGCGACTGTGACATTCAAGCATCGAAAGTCGTATTGAATGTCTACCAGTCGAAGCACTTTTTCCCGAAGGGAAAGACCGGAAATGTCGCCCTGAAACTTCTTCAGCTTCCCATCGATTTCGCTGGCAAGCTGTTCAACTGTGAAGTTTGCTTTGGTTCTCCTCGGCATAAACATCACTGAAACAGTCACGTCCATGCAATTTCGAACTGATTTAGCTCGCTTAGCGTAGGTTTCCGTGCTGGCCGCACTTTGTGTTCCTCCAGATGTTGCATGATGTGCCGTCCGACCGCAGCCGCGAAGAGGCACGGTACGGCATTCCCGATTTGGATTGCGATTCGGATCTTATTGCCACACCATTTGAATGTGTCGGGGAATGTCTGCAACCGCGCCGCTTCCCAATGGGTAATTGGTCGGTCTTCCGACGGGTGGAGATAGCGTCCCTTTTCAGGTTTGTAAAATTCGCAACGAACGGTACAGCGAGCCGGGATATCCCACTCAAGTCGGCCGAATAAATCTGTGCCACCCTTCGTCTTCCGAATCCAGCAATCTGGGGTGAGATGAGGTGCTAGCCGCTGCAAATCAAACCGATTTCCCCCAGGCGGTATGATCGCATACCGCTTCAAAGACTTCGGCGTGGGATTGCGCGCGATATGTAAATCAGGACCTGTCGCCGGGCTCTTCTCCAAACAAGCGTGCGTCGGTTTGAGCGGAATGCCGGCAAATGCTTCCCGTACCGTCATGCGTTTACCAGTCTTGGCGGGAAGAGCGATTGGGCCCAGCTTCGAGCCGATGATAATTGCACGGCGACGGTTTTGGGGAACGCCAAAGTCACTCGCCTTTAAAATACCAAAACTATCATCGCCGACATGAAATCCGAGCTGCCGGGCGCGATTTATGATCGCGTGACCTTCCGGAGATGAGAGCAAGTTGGGCACATTCTCACAGACAAATACTTTGCAGTCGGTGGATTCCACCACTTCCATGAAGAATCGCCACATCGCCCGCCGAGGATCATTTGCGCGATTGCCGGTGAGATTAGAAAAGCCCTGACACGGGGGACCACCGATTACGACATCGGTTTTGACATTGATGCCACCCTCATCCACGATCTCGGCTATGTCTTTCGCGACCACGTGGGAACCGAAATTGGCAGCGTACGTAGCTGCGAAGTCCAACTCTTTTTCCACAGCGAGTATTGGAAGGAACCCTGCCTTACGGAACCCGAACGAGAGCCCGCCCGCTCCGCAGAAGAGATCAACCAACTTATACGGCTTTGGCATCGTCGCTCCACCATTAACAGTAGCCGGTCACTCGATGATATACAACGGGTTGTGGTAGCGCATCAGCGCCCAAACAAACGACACCGGACGCATACAGTACCCTAACTCACGTTATCGTCAAGAGTAAGCGGTTTTGGGGACAAGATTTCCCCGAACTTATCCAGACTGTCTTTGGCGAGGCATGCCACTAGGGCTGGAGGCTGTGAACTCAGTGAATCTTCGTGCTGAAATCAAATCGCGATCCGCTCGATTTCGTCGAGCGTCAGCGTGTCACTCGTTCGATCATACAACTTGGTTGTCCTTGGGGATTCATGGGCGGCGATCGCTTGGGCGTTCTCGATCGTGCCGCCGTTTTCGAGGTAGGCCGTAATCCCAGTGGCACGGAAGGTGTGACAGCAAACGCGTTCGATGCCAATCCCGCAAGCGGCGGCACGACGTTTTACCATTCGAAATACGTCCGTCCTACTCATTCGCTCTCCGGAAAGCGCGCCGGACTTATCGGAAGCAGATCGAAACAATGGGCCTTTGTTGCTGGCTTCACCAGCGGCCGTCGCGAGATACCCATCGAGGTATTCCATGGCGTTGTGATGAGCAGGAACTTCGTGAAATTTGCCTCCCTTTTCGTGCAGCCGAATCCAGGAACGCTTTCCCTGTTGATAGTAATCCTCAACATTCATATTTACGACCGCTGAGACGCGGGCGAAGCTGTAGCACATGAGCGCAATCAAAGCCCGATCCCGGAGGCCAATCGGTGTGGAAATGTCGATGCTGTCTAGAAGTTGACGTGCCTCACCAGCAGTAAGGACGGGGGTCTTCCCTTTCTTGACGACATGGCGGGGACCGCGAACAGACCAGGCAGGGTTAATCGAAACGATATGTCCGGTAACGAGCCAATCGAAAAGCATACGGATAGCAGCCAAATGTTGCTTGACCGTGGGTGCCGAGCGTTTGGCCGACAATTGCTCGATATACGCAGCGACGGAGATGGGGCTGATCGTGTTCAATTCCAGTCGCCTCCCCTCGCACCAGCGGCAGAATTGCCCGACGGCTTGAGCGTATGCTTGTCGCGTGTTGCGGTTCCGGATTGTCGCGGCGAAGAACTCAACAAATCGGCGAGCAGCGTCATCGCCGGCACGAAGGATAAGGTTTGGAAGTTGGGTTGACCCAACCGTGAAAATTCCCCCGTTCACCGAAAGGGAATTGTGGCTTTCTTGTTCGTTTTCCTCCCCCCGTTCATGACTCATAACGTCCTTTATGATACATGGAGTGCGTTTATAGCACAAGCAACTACATGGTTACTTTTTGGCGATGACCACCGCATTTTGGTTACATCGAAACATCAGCGCCCTTATGCCATAAGGCTCGAAACATGCGAAACATATTTTTCTGTGGGGTTCCAGCGTCGGTGGGAGAGGGTCGTGAGATTCACTTACGAACGACTTCCAGAGTGGATTGATCGACGATTCGTCGGCAGCTACCACACACGTAAAGCCCCGGCCATTCGCTTACGGGTTCCATTTCTTTTCCATTCGCATCGCAAGGGTAGAAGCCGTCGCCGTCAGGTTGATTCCCGCAGAGGCACACCCAGGCGTCTTCATTTCCTGGCTCATGCGTGATGTGTTCTATCGTGTTCATAATTCGATTGTATTTATATTATTAACAACTAACAGATTATAACACGGATGTTCAACTGAGTTATCCACAGGTGCCACCTTTCACCGGCTATGTCACCGCGTGTTAGAATGGTCGCAGCGACGCCGCTAATGGCTCGCAGCACTTCTCAAGATGTCTGCAAAAAGCAATCGTTTTTATACCGGGGTCAGCCTCGAACCATCCGTTTTAGAATATCTCAATGACCTGTCGCTCCGAATGGGAATGAACCGCAGCTGGGTACTCAACACCATCGTCTACGAGTATGCGAAGCTGGTGGAGAAGAAGAACCTTAATCCCCTGCAATCGAGAGAGGCGGTAATCCGACGTTAGCCATCGACCCATTCCAAATGTCAAAGACTTCGTTCATTGCTCCGGAATCAAATGCTCGATCCTTCAAAGGATTCGCCTTGCCGACGAGTAATACGACGTATACGCCAAACCAATTCTTCGACGTGTGTCTTCCCCATCATTCGCGGGGATGCGTGCGTCTCGTGGCATTTTTGATCCGTAAAACGCTCGGCTGGTGCGATGTTGATGGTAACCCGCAAACTGAATTGCACCTCGTGTCGTACTCCGATTTCGAGCAGGCCGGCATCAGCCGACCAATGATCCGAGCCGCCCTCAAGGAAGCTATCGAGGGGCACTTTATCCGCTGCCTTCGATCCCCTAAAGGGAAATCGATCGGTCAAGCGGCCGAAAGCGGGCTCTATGAGCTCAAGTGGGACGAACGTCCCGACTACATCAAAGACCCGGAGAAATTCCGAGGTTTCTTCGCCGGTGAAGGAAACCGAACGTACATTCCCAATCAGTTCTTTGACCACGTTGTGATCCACGAGTCCCTTGGGGTAACAAAAGTCGTAGGGTCGGTTATCCGCTTCTCCATCGGATACCAGAATAAATGGGGTCATCGCCGCCAAAACGTCAGCCTCAGTTATCAGCACATCAGGAACTATTCGCGCATTAGCGACCGCACGACACTCAGTCGTGCGATTCAGCATGCCATGAAATCGAACTACATCGAGCGGGTAGAGGAGGGGTACTTCGACACGGCGGCCGGGAAACATTCCAGAGCAGCCGTGTATGCCGTGCGGTGGCTCAGTAAAGCCAGCGATGAATCGATCGGTAAGAAAACCAGACCGGGAATGACCGATCAACTTTTTCGGTTAGAAAACCAGACCGGCATCGGTAAGAAAACCAGACCGGAGGATCGGTTAGAAAACCAGACCGATATTGAAATAAAACAATTAAATAAAACTTTTAAACAACAGTCCGACCCGGAATCTGCTGCTTCCTTTGAAAAGTTAAAAAACGCCGGATTCGACGACATTGCCGCCAAGGCGATTGCCAACCGTTTTTCATTCGATCAGATCGAACGGCAAATCATTTTGATGGCAGGAAGGAAGTTCAGGAGCAACCGACTCGGAATGCTCCGAAAAGCGATTGAGCAGGATTGGCAGGCGCCGGCAGGAGCATCGGAAAAGTTGGGTCAACCCAACTTTGACCGATCGAGCAGTCGTGGCAATAGCTTCGAGGGCGCCCTCGCCAACGTGAAGAGTCGTTTTTGGGATCAGTCATCACATTAACCATCATGAACATCATTACCGTAATCAATGCGAAAGGGGGCTGCGGGAAAAGCACGATTGCCATGAGTCTGGCATCGGGTCTGGCTGTTCGCGGATTTCCGACACTGCTCATCGACATGGACCCGCAGGCACAGGTGACCCAATGGCTTGGATTAGGCGATGGATTGTCGTCACCAGGTACGCTGGTGGAAGCGATGGAGGGGAAGGCCAGTCTCGATTCCATCGTGCAGGCCACGAAGTTCGAGAACTTGTCATTCGTCGCTTCAAGCCAGGGCTTGGAGGATCTTGGCAGGCAGATCACCGATGTTGAGGGGTATCAGACGATTCTTACTCGTCTGCTTTCCTGCTTAACCCGTTCGTTTGAGTTCGTTGTGATCGACTCGCCGAACCAGATCAGCCCCGTTATGGAAAACTGCATCTATCCATCAGATGCGTTCATTGTGCCATTTGAAAGCACAAAGGCAGTCCGGAGCTATGCCAACTTCTATCAGCTGCTCCTTCGCATCCGACCCGGCGAGAACCACCGGGTGTTGCACGTTCTGTCGAACTTGTCGCGTCAGCCGGGCCTACGCCGGCGAGTCGTTGAAACGTTGGAACTGCATGGCGTCCCGAAGGCTCAAACGGAGATTCGGACGTGTGGATGGCTTGCCCAAGTGGATGAAAACGGTGGATCGATCTTCCACTACCGGCCACATTCCAAGGGGGCAGAGGATATGACTGCCCTGGTAGGGGAGATGCTCCAGCTTTTGGGGCGGGAGGACTTATTAGCGCGAGAAGCTCGCACGGCCACGCCTGAGACGGCAATCATTGCCGAGAGCGTTGTCGTAAGTGAACCAGAATCAATTCAACAACATGACCAAGCTGCCTGAGGGGAAAACACGTCTGGATCTCGTCAAAGAGGGACTGAGCGGAACAGATGCGGGACTGAAAAAACGAGGTCGGCTCGTTGTGAGCATCGACCGGCTTCACGAGGATGAGCGTAACGAACGTCGGACCTTCCGGAATATGGAAGGTTTGATTGCGTCCATCAAAGCGGTGGGACTCATCGAACCGATTACCGTCACCGGTGTCGAGAACGATGAGGGGGCGTACCGGATCGTCACTGGTCACCGCCGCTATCGCGCCGCAAAAGCTGCCGGGCTAAACCAGGTGGAAGTGCTCATCCGGGAGCCCGATGATGAAATCACTCGCCGGGTGAAGTCAATCATCAGCAATGTTCAACGTGAAGACGTTGGCCCTGTCGAAATGGCCGAGGCACTGCAAGCTCTCCTCGATGAAGACGACCGTGTGAAAACGCAGGATGATCTTGCTCACCTCATTGGCAAGGACAAGACCTGGGTGAGCGGGATGCTCCGGATCATCACACTCCCGGTGACGCTTCAGCAAAAAGTTGGGTTGACCCAACTTTCCATTCCGTACGATGCCATGATTCGCGTCGCACGCTTAGACGATGAAGGTCACCAAGCAAGACTCATCGATCAGCTGCTTTCTGGGGCAACCCAAAAGGAAATCCGCGATGAGATCGACAGGCTCAAGGGGAAGCCTGTGCGATCGGAAACGACTTCGTCACCGAAGCCGAAACAAGCGTATGCAACGAAGCAGGGAACGATCGTCATCATCCAAAGTCAGAGCGAGACGCTCACTCGCGGGCAAGTGATCGCGTCTCTCAAAGACGCACTGAAAATCGCAGAGTCAAAAAACAAATTGTCCTAACGGACAAAAAGACAAATTCGAAAATGTAGCTTTCACGGAAAGCAATTTTCTCCTCCATTTCCCTTCGCGTGACCCTTCTAGGCCCCCTTCTAACATGCTTAGAAGGGGGTGTTCGTGCGGAAAACCCGCACAAACAACGAGTTGTGGGGAGGTTGTCGGGCGGCTACCGCCCCCGACTTCGGTCCTTTCCTCACGGCTCGCTGAAGCTCGGGTTGCGCTGCGACTAAGGTCGTTCTCACCAAAGGACCGAAGTCGGGGCCGAAGCCAAAAATTGAATGGCGGAGTACCGCCATACATTTAAGCCCCGACAACCTCCCCACAAATGCAATACAACAACAACATGAATGCAACACCATGTAAAATAATGACTTGCATTCATGTTGGCTAACAATGTAGAAGGGTCACGCGAAGGGTAAAGGCATCCGCATCGGAGCGTTTGTGTCGCGAAGCGACACGCCGTTGCGGCTCACGCCGCCAAACCCCCCTCACGTAAAAGGAGCGGCTTAGCAGCCGAACAACCATGGCCTCACAAGGCAACAATCTCGACCTCGGAAGATCCCGCGATCGATCACCGATCGTCCTCAAACACAATCACCGACTCCAGCATGCGTGGATTGTCGGAAACACTGGCGCCGGCAAGAGCCGGTACCTTCAAGGACTGGTCCGGCAGGACATCAAGGCATGGCCCCGGACCCGTTGCGGGTTGGTTCTTGTTGACCCGCACGGCGACACCTTCGACGGCATCATGGCATGGATTGCCGCGAATAGATTATTTCACCTTCCGATCGTCCCGATCGATTTTCGCAGGCGGGATCAAATCGTTTCCTACAACGTGCTCAGGCAACGGTCCGCCGAGCCGTCAGTCATCATCGACAATTTTGTGCGGGCGATGGCCCATGTGTGGGGCCAGGCGGGCACGAGCGAAACGCCATTGCTTGAACGCTGGGCGTTGAATGCGCTCTACACGCTCTATCACGAAAAGAAGACGCTCGCCGATGCCGCTCAGCTTTTTACGCCGGGAGGGCACGTCGCGATCGAGCGGATCGCCGACCCCATGGTGCGCCGTGACTGGGAATGGGCACGTCGCAACCACAAGGATTTTGAAATCGCGATTTCAAGCTCGATCAATCGCTTTCGGCGATTCCTTTTGAACCCGGTGATGCGTTCGATGTTCGGCCAGCAAGATGTATCCCTTGATCTTGGAACGGCACTCGACAAGGGGCAGATTATTCTCGTGAGTCTCGGTACTGATCGCGGGTATGTGTCGCGGCAGAACGTGGATCTCTTCGCGACACTTTTGCTTTCTGATTTGCAGGTCGCGTGCGACGAGCGCGGCAAGAGCGACAGCGTAAAGCCATTCTACGTCTTCCTCGACGAGTTCTGGCGATTTTTGACGCCGACGATGGCGGAGAATCTGGCAGCTTCGCGAGGGTTTGGCGTTGGAATGACGATGGTCAACCAATTCCCCCGACAGATTCTAAACGGCGGCCAGTACGGGCAACGCATCTTCGACGAAGTGATGGAAAACACCCGTTCGAAAATCGTCTTCCGTCTTCGCTCGCCCGAGAATTTAGAGCTTGCTGCAAACCAGCTTCACTTCTCAACATTTGATCCGCTCAAGGTGAAGCACCAGCATTATTCAACCAAAGTTCTGGGACATACCGTGCAGTACATGTCAAGTTTCGGCCATAGCGCGACCAAAACAAAGGGCGGCGGCAAGCAACTGAGCCATACGTCAGGACGTAGCCACTCGGTCGGGTCGAATTGGAGTCATACCGATTCAAGCAGCCACTCGATCGGAACGTCGGAGAGCCATACGGACAGCTCTACGGTTGGTACCACAACCGGCAGCGCTAGATCGGTGAGTTTGGGAGTGAGCGATAGTGATCAGTGGTCGAGCGGAGAAACTCGCGGTACGAGCCGCGGATTGAACTGGAGCGAGAGCGACGGCGAAACCGCAGGCGGCAGCGGAATTCGCTCACGATCCGCGAACGTGTCCCAGGATTTGGGAGAGCCGCCTGATGAATTGAAGAAGCAGATCACGCGAGGAGGCCGGCGACCTAACTATCATGAACTTTTGGAGAATTCCGATGGCTACGGCAAGCACCAACTCTCCTTAAACGATGCGACGAAACGTGTCGCTGTCTCAGAATCGCTGGCTGAAGGTAAATCCGACTCGTGGGGCCAGTCCCGAAACCGCGCACGCGGGGGCGATGAGTCTGAAAGCTCCCAGCACTCACTGAGCCGAGGCGGCGGAACGAGCCGCAGCGGGACGTTGAGTGAAAGCAGTCACGAGGACTTTTCCACTTCGGTCGGCACCGCCGACACCGTTGGCACCCAGGAATCATGGAGCGAAGGAATGGCTGACAGCTATGGCGGCGGCGAAACCGACGGAAAGAGCGAAGCCGACACCGTGGGTAAAAGTAAATCGTGGTCCACCGCCAAGGGGAATAGCATTACATCCAGCCCCATGCTGATCCCGATCACCGGCAAGGAAGCCAATGCGCCAATATTTTGGACGATCGATGAGCAACGCTTTCTCGCCATGCGGAACATCTTCGGCCTTCAAGACCGCGAAGCATACATCCTTGCCGGCGACATGCGGGCGCCGGTGCTGATTAGAACCGATGATGTCAATCGACCTTCGATTAGCCACGTCTGCATGGAGGTATGCACTGGCTGGTACCAACGGGAGTCCGGTCTTGCGTTGCCTCTTGAAGAAGCCCACCGAAGGGTTCTTGAACGCGATCAGGAATTCAATCTTGTCACGATCGTCGTCACGGATGATATCGAACGTCCCCGGCGACGAATCAATCCCAAGGGTATCGCGGCGAGCGCGGACGAAAAGACCAAAAACGTGTCGTGATATACTGCGTTATGGCATTGATTGCGGATAACACCGGGCCGGTTTTACAACCGAGAGACCTCGCAATACTGCGGGGTCTTTTTGATTCCCGCGTTGCCACGATCCACCATCTTTCGACATTGTATTTTGGCGGCAAGATCACGGCCGCTCGCAAGCGAGTTCAGAAACTCAAGGAAGCCGGCATCATCATTGAACGTCCCCGGCGAGCAACGGAACCGGTCGTTCACTGCCTCGGCAAGAAGGCGTTTCAAATTCTTGAAGAGGCTGGGGTTCTCCAGGAATATCCATCGGTCGGATGGTCACACCTTGAAAAACGCGCCCGCGTATCACGAATGACCCTCGATCATGAACTGAATGTCATGGATGTTCGTGCAGCCCTCACGTCGAAAGCCGAAGCGGCAGGTTACTCCGTCGTCGAGTTTGCAACGTGGCCGAAGCTTTTTCAGTTTATGGCAAATCAGCCCGGCACTGGCGAGGTGCTGGTCAAACCCGATGGATTCATTCGCATCCAAGGTGCAGATTCCGACGGCCAATTCGAGGATATGTTTTTCTTAGAGGTAGATCGTTCAAGCGAAGAACAAGAGACGCTCGCGCTCCGAGCCGCGTGTTACCGTGACTATTACGCACGCGGCGGTTTGGCTAGCCGCTTCGGCCGTCCGCGAGGGGAGTTCAAACAGTTCCCGTTCGTTGTGTTGATGACGTTCAATACGGCGGAGAGGCGGAATAATACGGCGGAACGCCTACTTCTCAATTCCCCGCCGATCCGCAATCAAGTGTGGCTTTCAACATTGAAAGAAGTGAC
The DNA here is from genome assembly GCA_963704405.1 of uncultured Phycisphaerales bacterium. Lineage (GTDB taxonomy): Bacteria > Planctomycetota > Phycisphaerae > Tepidisphaerales > Tepidisphaeraceae > MFD01213-c1. The sequence continues at coordinate 3,600,074 of OY969903.1, read as the reverse complement.
GACTGATCCATTGGGATCTATTTGGGTTAAGCCCAGTGACTATTTGAAACTCACCAATGACACGGAATTCGACGTGGAAAACCGCCATCACCCTTCCGGCTATCGGCGTCAGCCGGAACGGGAAGCATTCATAGAGGGTAATATTCTGAAGCATCCGCTACTAATTCCCCCGTCGTCAAAGAGTAAGGCCTGACAGACGAGATTAGGGTTCTTGAAGCGAGGACCAGATCGACAATTATGGCCAACGAATCGCCAGTCATAATTAGGCAACGAGGTTCACATTAATGAGCGACCGTACCATGGCCTGCGCAACCCCACGAAAGAGATACGCCCGCACCTCCATGTCCGTAACAATGCCAAAGACGACCCTCATACTGGGGACGAGAATCGCAATCAAGACGGACACCCGGAACTGATCGTACTGGTCGCAAACCTACGCGGACTTCGCGGATCCGAGCTGAGTGGATGGCTGGAATGATTTCTGCGCAACGGTCGATGATGAGCCGTGTGTCTTGTTCGTTGGGACTTTCGTTGTAGTCGAAGTCAAATGCCGTTCCCCCCAAGATTACATCGGCACCACCGGGCCATCGACGGGGCACGATGTAAAGAGGACGATCGATTCCATATTCTCCGGTCGTCAAGAAGATCAAGCGATCAACTTCCGGGATAGGCTCGATGCACACGACCTGTCCTCGACAGGAAAACAACAAGTCATCTGATAAGTCATCAATCCCGATGCGGCTTCCCAATCCAGTGCAGTTGATAACGATCGATGCTGAATCAAGCTCCTCAAGAAGTGAGTTAACCTTTCGAATTTCTATCCCTGTGCGCCCGTTCCGAGCACAGCGATCCGCAAGATATGACAGGTAAGTGGGCATATGCACTACGGGCACGGTGTAGCCCACGCCTGCGGCGAAGCCGGCAGGAACACGACTCGACGGCAACGAATTGAAGGAGATGCTTTCAAGATCGCGCCACCATGCATTTTGTATCCAAACATCGCGAATATTAGCGGATTGGAAATATTCCTCTCCGAGCACCCGATACACCCCTGAGGATTTTTCCGCCGTCAGTATGTTGAAATGATCGAGCGTTTCCGTCGCCCATTCACGTTTCAGTCCTTCAACATGAAATGGCAGCCAAAACGCCGCAGCCACTGATGAGGTGACTTCCGGGGTCATCTTCTCGGCAATGACGCTAACGGCAATATCCTCATTCGCTTCGGCAGCACTAGCCGCAATTGAAAGCCCAATCACGCCGGCACCAATCACCTTAATATGTTTCATGCCCAGATCTCCCATCGAAACTTATAGCAGATTTCAAAATGAACCCAAAGAAAAAAGCACCGCTAGAACGGTGCTTCATGTGAGCGCAAAACCAAGCTTGATCTTAACTATGCCGTCATCGGCATTGCCCATCGCCGGACCGACACGATCCCATGGTCGCGTCGAAATTGCCTAATCTGCTTAAAGACGAACATCGTAGAGAAATCCTGGAACTTGCACAATGTTGTGCCTTGAGGCATCTCCTCACGGTATTCGCAGGGCTCTTCGACGAAATCCCAAATCTCCACAACCTCGCCATTGGGCAACAGCCCAGCCGGATCGGTAATCTGAATCAAACGGCATCGGCGGGTCATCGCGGGGGCCTGGACGACATCCCATGCGCCGTCCCGCTCTAGCGTACGCTGCGCCATCCAAGTGGACAACAAACGCATGAGTTTTCTTTCGTCCGTGTTGGAAATGCTGACTAGAAGCGTTCCCCGTGGGAAACCTTCTCCGATAAACTCCCGCTGAAGCGTGTCGCGCACCTCTATCCAATGAGCATCATCTACTTGATATATTCGCCTGCGATGACAAGGTACGGACCAAGACTCTGGACGGAATTCGTCCGACGAACGTGGGGAAGGCAACATTGCGCCTCCGTTTTGCAAATGGTTGCAAGATTCGGGTGGCGCCGCTGGAATTGGGGATATGCTTAAACTGTCGGTTGGGACGGTCAATTGGCAGCATCCTTACTCGCTTCGGCGGACATCCGTGTCCACATATCGCTTGCTAAAGACAAGCGGTTGAACTTCATAGAAGGATACCATCGAAGCCGCAAGTGTCCATATTGACGTGACTGCGAACGCCTGCTTCAATTTACATAGCAGGATGACGCGTCGTAGCGCTGAATCGGACGCGCGAAAATACTCGCTCGCATTTCATCCGGCTAAGGTACTTTCGACGAAATAAAATTGACCGACCTTAGCGGGTCGGTCAATTACTGAGGGCACTACGGATTCTGGCGCAGGTAGTGATGGAGTTTTTCCTTCGACAGATCGGTAGGCTGTAGTCCCCCATCGAGCGGAATCCAGCGGATGAAGCGATGGGGCGACACCTGGTACAAGACGCTTTTGGCGCAGAGGATGGCCGCTTCATCGCCATCAGCAAGCAGCCATATCTTTCCATCGGGCTCAGCAAGTGCGACGATGAGCGTTGCCTGCGTTTCGGAGCAGCTATTCCCCATGAGGCCCACAACCGCCGTGTGGCCGTGCTGCCACAGCCACCACGTCGAGGGGAATCCTTCTACAATGACACCCTTCGTGAATTCCTGGGCATAGCGTCGGAAGAACGTCGAAAGTGGCAGGGATTCCGCAATCTTCGGCTTTGAATTGATCTAGCCATCGGAGATGAGGAATACGCCCAACTCCCCGTCCATCGGCGGTTCGAGCTTGCCGCGTTCCAGTAAGATCAAATTTTCTTCTACCCGCCCGACCAGAGCTTGAGCCTCCTTTTCATTTTCAGTCTTCAACTCATGATGTACATTTTTCCGCCGTATCGGAACGACACACGAAATCGTCCCTTCCGGTTTTCGAGCCAGGCCATCGGACTCCCAACGCAAATGCAACGCATTTGCAAAACTGCTCGCAATGTGCTCCCCAAAACGCTTGGGAGCGTCCGGCGGTGTATGGTTTAAGCCGCAAAGCGTTTGGGATTCTGGAATCCCACGGGATCCTGGCTGAATATCCCGCGGTGGGATGGACCCATTTAGAGAAGCGAGCTCACGTATCGGAACTTACCCTTCGGCATGAGCTGAATATCATGGACGTAAAGGCGGCCATTATAGCTACAGCATCGAAGCACGGCTATGAAGTTACAGAGTTCGCTACCTGGCCTAAGCTCTTCCAATTCACGGCGAATCAGGCAGGCGCCGGCGAGGTTCTGGTAAAACCCGATGGATTCATTCGCATCCAAGGCGCGCACAGTAACGGCCGCTTCGAGGACATGTTCTTTCTCGAAGTCGATCGCTCAAGGGAAGAACAAGAGACGCTCGCCCTTCGGGCAGCCTGCTATCGGGACTTTTACGCTCGCGGCGGTTTGGCGAGACGATTCGGGCGGCCGCGAACGGAGTTTAAGCGGTTCCCTTTTGTCGTATTGATGACATTCAACACCGCGGAGCGCCGCAACAACACCACAGAGCGGTTGCTTCTCGATCGTCCGGCATTCCGCAATCTGGTATGGCTTTCCACATTGAAAGAAGTGACAAGCGATCCCCTTGGATCGATTTGGGTGAAGCCCGGCGACTATTTCAAGCTGACCGATGGCACGCAATTCGACGTGGAAAGCCGTCGTCACCTTTCCGGCTATCGGCGCCAGCCAAGGCGTGAAGAATTCATTGAGCAGAATATTCCGAAGCACATGTTACTCACTCCCCTGTCCGCCGCGGAGGGCATGTAAAAGATTCGTTTACGGAAGGCAATCCATCGTTGGCGGTGCGGACCCTACAAGCCTTATCCGCTCGGAAATCAGCTTTGCGGCCGCGAGAAAGTGTCAAGGGCCTCCAGAATTTTCTTGCGAACAGTCTCTGGTTGTCCGATCGCATTCGTCTTCGTCAACTCACCAAGTGCGGCCATGAGGACGGGGATTCTGAATGGAGTGGGGACCACAACATATTTTGCGGGCCAACTGTCCCACTTCATTCCACCCTCGCAAGAGCTATCCTGATCCGATTCGTGGAAACTCCCCACCACGAGTGAGAAACCCTCGTGACTTCGATACATTTCAGACTCTTCGCTCCAACGTTTATTCATATTGCACCTAGCCTCCCCCCTGGGCAGATACTACCGGCGCTGTGACCGGCGGCGCGGGTACCAATTCGATAAGAGGGCTAATAGCCGCGGTCTCCGCCTGGCTGAGTCCGATGGCGTCACAGAAAAATCCTAGAACCTTTCTGATATCCCCATAAAAGAGGCGAAGATCGGCTAGGCTGCAAGTGGCGGGCTGCCCATTGTGCGCGACTGCATGTCGCTGGTTTTTGACCGATTCCCATGAAGTATTCTCGCCGTCGCCGACGCCGGAATTATCGAGATGGGCCTTAAAACGTTGCTTATACAATTTGCTAAAGCGAGCTAATGTGTCTTTCACTGATGAGAGCCCTATTTTTCCCGTCTCTTTGTCTCGTATTGAAAGAGTAAGTGTTCGAAGTTCGAAATCGCTGCATCGCGCGCACCTTGCTTCGAATGCGGATCGAAGACATTGCTCCATATGCGCGTGTAGCAGTACCACTCCATAGTTCACCAACGCATTTTCGATTTCTGCGGCATCTATCGCAAACGGCAAATCTGCCTTGGCGCGTATTGCGCTCTCGGCGAAGTTTAGGAAATTTTCGAAAATCGCGAGGCTCATTCTAGGCCAAATAGTCTCTCATTAGCGAGGTCGAGGCGAGTCTTTACAACCTTGACGTCGGTTGTGGATTCGGAGGTGCTTTCCGAAAAATCGACACTATTAATGAGTGCATCATGTCGATCCTTGAAATTACTCGCGAGGGTCCCGGGGTGCCGAGCCACCGTGGTGAAAACAGCGTCGAAAACGGCCGGGTTCATCCTGCCGCCCTCACCGTGAAAGGGAAAGTTTCCCAAAGCGCCGATCAAACGAGTGCATGTGTTTCGGAATGTCTCCCCTAATGCGCTGGTTTCGGCGTCGGTGAGAGAGCGTTTTCGCTTCATCGCCGTGGATAGAAAATCCTTCATCGGTTTCTTGTAATCGTTGGCAAAGAAGTAGAGTGCGAAAAATCGCAGGATCATTTCCACATCGCGCATTCTGCTATCTGCCACTGGCTTCCCAATAATCTTACGCCAATTTGGGTCAGTGTTGACGGAGTTGAGAAGCTCGTTAAAAGCCCCGTGATAGACGCAGTTGCGGATTTCCTGACCAAGGAGTTGCGACCCTCCTGTATTTAATCTTTCAAAGATGTGATATATGCTCGTCGCGTCCGTTGGGTCAAGCTGTTTGATCACGAATGCTCGCATGACTGCGTCATTTAGTTTCGCAAACTTGGCAGGGAAATGCTCTTCCAGATCCTGTGCAGTATTGCCAGCATAAGGACTGTCCTCGCCAAGACCGACGAGGCAAAAAGGCTTGTCTTTCCCCATATTAGCATTCTGAAAAGCACCACTAAAAAACTGGACTACGGACATCAGCCGCTGTTGCCCGTCTATCACTTGCTGATCGCCTGTATCGGGGTCGGTGTAAAGAAATAGCGCTGGGACAGGCAATCCAAGAAGAAATGATTCGATCAAACGGCTTGACTGACGTTGGGTCCAAACGAACCTTCGCTGAAATCCTGGAATCTTGAGTTTTCCCTTCGCCCACTTGCTCACTAACCCTTCCAACGTGTAATCGGCTGGTATGGAAGCAATCTCGTAATGTGACGGCGAAAAAGTTGAGTCCTCGACTTCGCTTTTGATGTGCGCAATCGGACTGTCTTTTTCCAGTTCCTGGACCTCGGGCTCGTTCTCAATTGAGTCATCAGCCGGCAGCGCTTCACTCTGTTGTGTCATGGTTGGGATTGTAACAGAGCGGCACGGAAAATCGGAATAAGTTGGTTGCAGGGCATAGCGGCAATGCAAATGCTGAACCTATTTCCTGTCGAGAACCAAAAGATGCTAGCCCTTCCGATCAGACAGCCATACCCTGAATAAATCCTGCGGACGGGTGTAAAGAACCGACAACTGATTGCACCACCGGAAGGCATTCACGGGTCCCACATCCCCGCCTCGCGTGCTCTCCCGGCGTCTCTTAAGTGTACCGGCACCCTGCGGCCGTCAAGCCGCTCCGCTGCACTCTGGGCATTGACTGCCGCAAGGAACCCGCCGGTCGCTCCCGACAGGACATCGCTCCTTCCCGACGGCCGGCAGATGATGATGTATCGGTCAGTGCAGTCGAGCGGCAGTTCATCGAGGGTTGCCTAGGCTGTCATTCCTTTTGCTGGCCTCATTCCCATGAGCGACACGCATACATCAAGACTCCAAATGCTCGAAATTTATGTGGGAGCAATAACGTCGTGCAGGATTTTGAATACTCGGATAACACGAAAGAGAGGAAAACGACCGTGTCGGCATTCGGCTGCGCTCACACCGAAGAATCAACGCCATCGAAATGAACATAGGTTTACCGGCCCGATTGGAAACGGTGACCAGAGCCCAGTCGTGCTTGACAGTGTCCGCCCATCCGATAGCCCCGACGACGTTTGGCGAAATTGCATTTTGCAGCAAGTTGCGGGCTTTTCGCATGTATTGCAGGCTTTTTTTGCCGCGCCATTGTTCGATTATCCTTGTACACCCGGAGAGTGCCGATATGATGCGGATAGCTCTACAGGGTAGAGCTGGCACTTTTCGTATCTGCGCAACTGCTTTTGTCGTCTCATGGCAAGACGATCTCGGGAGCAAACTTGGAAAAGTCCAGAAGAACACTCAGCCGCCGGGCTTCATTCAAATTCACGAGGGCTGTTGCGGCAATCTTCGCAGCATCGTCATTTGTGGCCGTTCTGAGGGCCGACACGAACTACACTTTTACCGATTTGGGCACGCTTGGCGGCAGCAGCAGCTATGCCGCTGGAATCAACGACTCAGGCCAGGTGGTCGGTTGGTCCTCGTTGGCGGGCAATACAAAAAATGAAGGTTTTTTGTACAGCAATGCCGGATTACAAGCCCTTCCCGGGTTTTCTGGCGATCTTGGCGGCAGTGCCGCGATGGCGATCAACTCCACAGGTGAGATAGTCGGGGTTTCCTATCCGAATTCCGGCCAATTTGATTACCATGCTACTCCCGTTTCGTGGACGACCAGGAACACGCAGCCCGTCCAAGGCTTGACCTCACTCTCAGGTTTCTCTTACGCCACTCCGGCAGGTGTAAATGCCAGCGGCCAGATCGCATTGACTGCGTACTCGACTTCAGGCACGCCTCAAGCATATTTGCTGAACGGCACTCAGACTTTTGCGCCAGGAATAAATTCTTACGCGCATGCCATCAATGATAACGGCGACATTGTCGGGAGCACGGCTCCGCAATTTGGTTTCCAGCCGTTCACTTATTCAAACGGAACGACGAGCTTGTTGCCCATCGCTCCCGCCTCGCAGGGCGGCGGATATGACATCAACAATGCTGGACAGGTTGCAGGCGACGGTTTCTCCGGCCATTGGTCACCAGTTATTTACGGTAGTAACGGTCCTACGCTCACATTGTCGACAGTGACAGGCTCGGCGAGCGCGATTAATGATGCCGGTACATTCGTGGGACATATCTACATCGACCAAGCACAGACGCTGGCACACGCATTCGTTTATTCCAGCGGGACGCTGACAGACCTTAACAACGTAACTTCGCTACCTACGGGATGGGCACTCACGGATGCGCATGGCATAAATAGCAATGGTCAAATTATCGGATCGGCAACGAACCAGGGCGGCCAAACCCGCGCCTTTCTTTTGACGCCTATAAATGTCCCGGTTCCGAGCCAAGCGCCCTCGATCACGTCCTTTCCGAATCCAACTTCGATCTATTCGCCAACTCTAACAAGCTTTATACAAAATCACGGCTCCGCATTTTCGCCTGACTCGCAACAATTTCTAGTGGCTAATTCAACTCCAAGTGTCGTCCAAGCTAACATATCTTGGAAACAAATCTCGCTGGCTTCTGGACACGATCTTCAGTTCGCGGGCAATCTGACGGACTTAATTCTGGGAGGCCAATCGGCTGGAAATGCTGCTGAGTACGTCGCCTTGCAAGTGTTGCCTGCAAAGTACCAGAATTTTGCCTCGAGTTTGGATATTATAGGCCATCTAGGTTTCGACATAGCCACGAAGGCTAATCCGGAACTCGATTTGATTTCCGCTAATTCATTTATTTGGGGACAGCTTGTTGCGCCCCAATTGGTTAGCCTTGGAGAAGATCCACCCGATCCCAACTACACTAGCGCCGTTGTTGTGACGGGCTTTCCAAATGTAAGCCTGCCGACCTCAGGCCCGTCGCTGACCGCAACACTTGCTCGTGAATTCGTCGATGCGAGCCACGCGGCTGTGTACCTCCAAGCCGCGAACACCGCATATAACCGCTATTCGACCGCACTGGAAAATACGGATTCAATAAGCGCCGGACTTCAACTTGAATCGGCGTTGTATTACATGAACATGTATCGAGAAGCCATTTCAGGCGCCGCCTCCGATGTTGCGACCGCGAACGCTATGCTACCGGGATCAGGTCTTACGAATGAATCGTATGATTCTCAAGGTTTCACCAACCTACAGGCAGAAATTCAATCAAGTGGGCTGCCGCCATCGACCACCAGTTTTCTGGAAGGTCTGGGCTTACCGGCCGACGATATTGACCAGACGACCCAAAATATCCTGGCCCTTGACCCAAATTCGTACTCTGGTGATTTGTATAGCGAACTTTCCCAGGTAGGTAGCGCGATAACGGTGCCGGAACCGAAATCCTTTGCGATTACTGCTTTTGTCGGAATGTTCTTCGTACTTCGGTCAATGCGGCGACCGAAAAAGTGTCCTAAGTAATGCCGCGCCCATCATGGATTGTCGCCGTCCGAATGTAATGCATATTACTTGCGCTCTCCGCCTAACGGGTATATTATTTAATGCAACATGGACCCTCGAATGCGACCCGTGTCGGTGGAAATATTGGTAGTCGTCGGCGTCTTTCTTCTTCTCTTTCAGGCAAATCTAGTTCCGATGGATCTGACAAACCCCATCACCTTGGGTGTTCTTCTGATCGTAGTGGCGGAATTCGGTAGGATTTTATACAAGCTCCGCAAATTGAGGAATGATGGCGTTGACATCGCCGATGAAGGAACGAAATCTCCCGTCTGGTACGGTGTCAGTCAGAAGGTTGGAAATATCGACTATAAGGTCAACAGGGCTCTGCAACCTGTTTACTGGGCTATAACAATTGTATTCCTCCTTGTTGGTATTGTGGGGATTATTGCCGCTGTCATGATTTCAATTTCGCGATAAGGCCAAAAATTGGGAGTGTGTCTCGCATTAAAAAGCAGAGCGATCGAATGGTCGCTCTGCTGATGTTACGCGAACAACTGCTCCCCATGAGGGCCACAACATCGGCACGTCACCGCCGACTGTTGCAGTCGCTCCCTTTCCAACCGCTACATTCACCAAGGATTTGAAGTTCGGCATAACGGCTTCTCCGTTGCATCACATGGCAGCGGCTCTTCAGGGCATGAGACAGCGTGCTTTGGTTCCGCAACGAAAGCGGCCCTCACGAAATTCCAGAAAGCCGTCGGCATCAAACCCGCAAGCGGCTATTTTGGGCCGATCACTCGCGAGTACATTGCTCTCCATTCTTCCGGTGCATGGCCACGGTTTCAGATCGCCAAGAATGTTTAATTGTCCCCAAACTTGACAACCGATCAAAACCCTAACATCATCCGGCCATGCTTTTGGTCGGAGAGATCAATGCCGGGTTCCCATCCGCCGCCGAAGGCTATGAAGATCAATCCCTGAATCTCCATGAATGGCTCGTAAAACGGCCGGCAGCCACGTTTTTTTACCGAGTTCAGGGCAATGAACTGGAAGATGAACACATCCGCCACGGCTCGATTGTCATTATTGATAAGTCGCTCGTGCCGCCGCTCCACCGGTGGTATCGCCTCGAAGGCAAGCTGGTACTCGCTGAAATCGAAAACAACTGCGTGATTTGCCGCTTTCGTTTCCGGCCGCGACAAGAAGTGGTCGGCGTCGTCGTTGGCGTGGTCACGAAGTTCTAGCAGGGGGCGGGAATGTTTGCCCTTGTCGATGCGAATTCCTTTTATGCGAGTTGCGAACGCGTGTTTCGTCCCGACCTCGCCGGCCGGGCCGTTGTCGTCTTAAGTAACAATGACGGGTGTATTGTCGCTCGATCAAAGCAAGCGAAAGCATTAGGGATCGAGATGGGAGCGCCGTATTTCCAATTCAGGGACATGCTCATTAAGAATAATGTCGCCGTGTTTTCGAGTAACTACACCCTCTACGACGACATGTCCCGGAGAGTGCAGGATATCCTCCGACCGTTCGCGGACGACATGGAAGTGTATTCGATTGACGAATCATTTTTATATTGGGAACCAGAATTGCCGTGGGAACAGATCGGCCGGGAAATCTTGGAAACGGTGAGCCGGTGGACGGGCTTGACGGTCGGTGCAGGATTCGGGCCGTCGAAGACATTAGCGAAGCTCGCCAACCACCTTGCCAAGCGAGGAAAAGATGCAACCGGCGTTCATGTTCTGGCCGACACCGAATCAGTGACCGCCGCACTTGAAAATGTTGAACTGAAAGACATTTGGGGAATCTCCAGCGGCTTTACCCGACGCATGCAAAAAATCGGCATTGAAACGCCGCTTGATTTGCGCGATGCCAATCCGTTTCAAATCCGCAAGGCAACGGGCGTCGTCGGAGAGCGGATGGTGTATGAGCTTCGTGGCGAATCCTGCATCCCGCTCGAAGACGAGGCGCCGAACAAGCAGAATATTTGCTGCTCACGATCATTCGGCAAGGTGACGGGAAAACCCGATGAACTGCGGGAGGCTGTTTGCACGTTCGCGTCACAGGCGGCGGTCAAATTGCGGCGACAGGATTTGGTGGCGGAAAAGCTGTCGGTATTCGTCATGACCGACCGCTACGCCGAGATTTCTCAGTATTCGGCGTCGTGGACCATGAGGTTTGCGCCATCAGCTGATACGCGAGAGCTGGCATCGTTCGCCGTGCAGTGCTTGAAGCACATCTACCGGCCGGAACACCAATACAAAAAGGCCGGAGTTCTTTTAATGAATCTTGGGAAGCGAGAGAACGCCCAGCCGGTGCTGTTCGAGCATCGGGATTTGGAGGCATCGAACCGCTTGATGGTGATGATGGACAAGATCAACCGAGATCATGGTCGGGGCACAATTCGCATTGCATCATCGTCGCCGCTCGCGCTCAATGCTGGCAGAACGTGGCACTTGCGGTCTGATCATCGCTCGCCGAGATATACGACCCGCTGGGATGAATTGCCGATCGCACTCGCTGATGGCAAATAGTTCAATCGATCCGCTCGATCATGCTCGGATCGTCATTGATCGTTTTATCTTGCTTGACCGTTTTTTTTGCACCGTCTCCCACGGGCCAGCATTCCATATCCTCCGCTGGGTATGGTTTCAGCAGATCCGTCGCATCGTCATGGCTCAGCCATTTCGCATAATCCTTTGGGTGCAAAATGAGCGGCATCCGGTCGTGTATCTCACCAACAATTTCATTGGGCGGCGTCGTAATCAGGGTGAAGGTGTCAACTGTTTGTTCCTCGCTCGGATACCATCGCCCCCACAGGCCGGCAAACATGAACGGGTTGGTATTCATGAGGCGGAACCAGTACCACGGACGATATTTGAGCGTCTTGGGCCCTTTGGGTTCATAAAATCCACTGGCCGGTATGAGGCACCGGTGCAGCTGAAATGCTCGGCGAAACATGGGGCTGGTTTTCAGCGTTTCAGCCCGAGCGTTACCCGGTAAGTATTTTGGCTTCGTTGTCGCTCCCGATGGAACAAATCCCCACTTCCCCATTTTCATTATCGTTTTGCTTTTGCTGTTAACCCGGATCATCGGCGTTAGCTGCGCCGGTGCGATGTTGTAGCGTGACACGGGGCGAGTTCCTTCGAATTCTTCGAAGCCGGGCAGGTAAGGATTGTCTCGGAGTTCAGCGAAGAATTTGTCCAGGTCGAGATTATTCACGAAGAAGAAGCCGAAGCGGAGGCACATTGATGGCAGTATAGCTTAGAGCCTGACGGATAAGGTGTCTGAGTCAGCTCTGAGGCTGCACAAGACCCCTTTTAACCACCGGAAACGCCCGCCCCAAACCGGCGTTACCGAGTCCGGCGACGGAGCAAACATGCACAGGCAACCCCGGCCATCAGCATCGACGGTTCCGGCACGCTCGACACCTCTGCCGTAGCGCTCGCTACGAAAGGCGAACCCTGCATGTTGAAGGCATTGTCGATGAGGCTGTAGTCTGATCCGTCGATGACGCCGTCGTAGTTGAAGTCGCCGTTGAACCAGCCGCTCAGGTTGTGCGCGAAGCCATTGTCGATCTTGGCGTAGTCCGTGCCGTCAACTTTCCCATTCAGGTCGGCATCGCCGTAGTATGTGTACCGGATCAGGACATCAGAACTACCAACGGCCTGGCCTTCGAAGCTGTTGATAATTGGATGGCCGGTGCCATCGTCATTCGAGATTACGCCCAGTCCCGTTAAGTGGGTTTGATCCGCCGCCGCCGCGGAACTGATAACCCCGTCGCCACCCCAATCCCCGTGTCCAAAGCCTGATTTAATCTGGCCGGTCAGTGCCGCTAGATCGCCATTGTGTACAATGATCCCACCGGTGCGAGTGTCAACAACGTAAGGCCAGCCGGTGCCCTGTTTGACGAGTGGTATGCTTCCATCGAACACCTGAGCCGCTTGTACCGCAGTCGGCGAGGTCGCTGTTCCGAGCATCGCCTTGGCCCATGTGTCTCCGATCGCGTTGTATCCAGCCTGATTCGGGTGGATGAGGTCAGAGAAAAACAGACCCGTGTTGGTGCTGCCATCAGGGTTGAGAAAGATATCGTGCGTATCGACAAGGGTGACGTTGTAGCCCAACGCTCTTGCCCTTGAGACCTCTTGCGGCAACAGTTCGTTGAAGTCGGTTATAAACTCATTTTCGGTCGGCGTATTGGCCTCCGGAGCGGGCGGAAGCAGGCCAATGTACAGATGAACACCGGGGCGAAGGGTGCCGATCTTCGAAATTAGTTGGCGATAGTCGTTAGGAACACTGCCCCACGGCCCATTGCCCGCTCTCATGTCGTTGGTGCCGATGAGACACAAGATCGTATTAGGAAAGACAGCAGGCCGAGCGCCAACACCTGTAAGCCAATCGCCATCGTTGCCCGTTCGCGGGTCGATTGAGTCAATGCATACGGCAACATTGCTGAGTTGATAGCCCGGATGTCCCTCGTTTGCAGTCTGCCCCGCGGCGGTCAAGGCAGCAGACGGATTGGAATTTAGGCTGCCCACGAACTGAAGCGAATTGCTCGCAGTCGTGAGGTCGGAATACAGCCGATCACGGTAGCCACCGGGAATCGGGGTAGATACACCGGTGCCGCTGCCGAACACGCCGCCTGTCCACGTCCAGGCATCGCCCCAGGTGATGCTATCCCCCAGCGGCATGACCTGTCCGAAATCAGTTGCCTTAGCCTGCATAGCGCAGGCCGCAAGGGCGGCACAGGCGGTAAAGATGGTGCATTTGCGCAAGGGGTTCCCGCTCCGTTTCGTAGTCAAGTACGGTTTACCCTGTGGAAGGGTTCGAGGCAAATGAAATGAGCGGCACGCATCTATGGCCGCGATAGCGCCGAATTTTATCCGCTGCAGGATTTTCGGTGCTTCATCGAAGTCCACGCCGATTGCAAACCAAAGCCAGTCGCCGTGATACGGCACACGTTCTCCACAATGCCTCTCCGGTTGATTGCCACTGCCATCAACTTGATTGTGGAGCACATAAGGTAACGTCCAATAGAAAAAGCGGCCACTGTGGGCCGCCTTTCTCAAACACTAGCGAAGCAAATCATTCAGTTCTTTCGGTGTCAGATCGGTTGGCTGATCGGAATGAAGCTTCGCCCACCTCACCGTCCGGTGCGGAGCCACGTCAAAGAAAATGCTGTGAGCACACTGTACACCGGCGTCGTCGCCGTCGGTAAGTATCGTGACCAGTCCATCGGGTGCGGTCATGTTTACGATGAGCTTTGCCTGCGTTTCGGAGCAGCTATTCCCCATGAGGCCCACAACCGCCGTGTGGCCGTGCTGCCACAGCCACCACGTCGAGGGGAATCCTTCTACAATGACAAGTTCTTTAACGGGCGTTTTGATGCCGCTGCCGTTGTACAAGAACTCGCTCTTGTGGAATTCGTAGGCGCTACCCTTTCGCTCCCGAGTGCCAGGAAACCGATATTTGGGATTCTCGTCACTTATCATCGCGTCATTGACTAATCTCCCTGCATAGCCGATCAGGTTATCCCCCGCATCATGCAGCGGGATTGCGATCCGGCCTTTCATCAGGCCCTTGTCACAGAATCCCAGGCCGAAATGCTCGATCATTTCGGGGGAAAATCCCCGACCGAACAGATATGGATGGTCCGGGTCGAGATGCTTCAACTCGAAATCGAGGGGAGCATTGACGACAACCTTCTGCTCGCCTATCGGAGCTTTCTGCTCTGGCGGCGGTGGAACTGGTTTCTTCGGCGGACGTGCCGGATCAGCCGAAGCATATCGTCCCTCAAGCAAGATGGCCGCCCGACGAATGTCGCCCGGCACCTTCGGATTCATGCCTTCGAGAAGGCATACGAGATCAAGCACATTGCCGCTCGTGCGGCACGAGAAACATTGGAAAATTCCCCGCTTGAGATTGACCGAGAATGACGGAGATTTTTTCTTGCCGTCATGCTTTGGGTGAGCCGGCAATGGGCAAAAGCCTTGAGCCTGATCACCCTTTATTTTCACGGTCACATTGTAGCTTGCGAGAATTTCGGTGACGCTGAGTCGTTCCCGAAGTTCTTTGAAGTTGATCCACATCTCTGACATTTGTTCTCCTTTGTGAAAAATCGAATCAGAAATCTTCGGGAAGCAATACGGTGGTGGCCGAGCGATCGGCCTCAGTGATGATCCAGAAGCGAACTCCCGCTCGCTCGTTGTAGGCCGAGAACAAACGAAGCCCTTGATCGAGAGCCATCTGGTTCGCGCGGCGGTCATCGTCGCCGAGGTCACCCCAATCCCCTGTCGCATGGCGATCGAGGCAGGCTTTCACGTCGTCAGGATGTACGCCGTTGTGGGCAGAGCGTGTAACCACAGTCTGGCCCAAGGGAAATAGCGCTGTGCCCATCGGACACCTCCATTTGAAACGGGTTAAGGATAGATGAGCCGGGGAACGTCCCCGGCTAGTGCGTGGTTCTCATGGGGCGTAAGAATTGAATTGGAGAAGAACGGCTTCTCGACTTAGACTGCCACAACCGAATTGGAAGCGCAAGGTGTCAAATCGCAGGAAGGTGCCGCAAAATAGTTGATAACCACATTAAGAAAATCGCGGTGCTTTTGGTGCCGCGATCCTCTCGAATGTCTAAGAATGAAGCTAACAACGGCATTCAAGTTGAGCATATCACAACGGTCGAACGCGACATGTCGGCCAACGGTCTGCGTTGTGTCGTTGTCCGCTCGTCAATTGTTCTTTATCCCTGTGTAGGGCTCGGAATGCTTGAGGTGGGATTCAAAGTTCGATTCATACGCGGCCGCGAGCTTTGGCTTTCCGGTCAGGATCAGTAAGTTGTCCGCGTTCGCAGTCTCGGCTTGCTGCGTGAAATTGAAGCTGCCGGTCACAATTGTTTCGTGATCGATGATCATTATTTTGTTATGGGCAATCGGATGTTTGCCGTCCGTCCAGGTCGGTACTTGGTGATTGAGGAGATACGTTGCCCCGCTGTATTGCCCGGTTTCGTTGTCCTTCCGATCCAAGATCGCTCTCACACTCACACCGCGATCGTGTGCAGCGGCCAACGCTGCGGCGATGTCGGTGCTTGTGAAGCTGTACGCCTGCATATCTATAGTTTTTGTCGCCTTTGCAAGCTGATCGACAATCGCGGCGGTACATCCGCCCTTGGGCGAGAAGTAGACGGAAATTCCATCGTCAGTCGCGGCCGGCGGCAAGGATTCGGCCGGGCGGTGAGTTGCAGCGAGGGAGAGCGTGACAGCAAGCAGAATGGCGGTGAAGAGCGGTAGGCGTTTCATCGCCACATGGTATCCCAAGCCTGCCGGAGAAGGAGCACATCCATTCTTTGGTGTGAAAAAAGCCAGCCCGGAAATAGGCTGGCTTAGGTAGAGCGATGAATCACTCTTTTGCACTATCGCTGCTCATGGCCATCTCTTGCAGAATGAATCCATGGCACATGCGGAGCAGTTCGGCGACGATCAGTATGTCGTCGTAACCGAAGCTTCCGGACTCTTTCCACGTCTCGCCGTCCTTATACGACCGGCTCATCGTGGTGTTGAACATCGGGCCGTTCTCGGTCTCATTCCGCCACACGACGGCTTTGATTGCCCGATGACGAACCGTAAACACGGGGGGATTTCCCGACCGTTCCGGCTCTCGGGCCGGCTGAGATCGGGTTTTGGGGGATGCGGACGCGGCCATTGCTGGCCTCCTTTCAAAAGTAGAATGGATGGGTTCAGGACGCCAGAGTTGGCGGGTCTGACTCTTCAGGATCGGGTTCTTTGGGCCGACCGGCTTTCAGGATGGTGTCGGCGGCCTTGAAGATTCGGTGTACCGACCGATCCTCGATAGCTTGAGAACCGAGCCAGTGCTGGAGGTAGCCGCGGGAGAATGCTTCCCCCGGCAGCCCAAGCGACTGGCAGCAGATTAACGAGACTGCTTCGGCTTCCACCTCGCGAACGTCGCGGGGCGTTAGTTCATTTCCGTCGCTCATGCCCATCAATTCTTCGGTATGGCCGAGAACGATGTGAGCGATTTCGTGGAAGGCGGTGCGATGCGGGAGATATGCGATTGGCGACACCGCGAATCGCCGTTTGCGGGCGTAGCCCTGACAGTTGCCATCGGTTTTCGTGAACGGCTCACGATCGATCATGAGGTGATGACAGGCAAGGCATTCATTCCACTGCGGTATTTCGAGCGGAACGTAGTCCTCGCCGTCTGTTTGGCTCAGGACAAACCAATTCGCTCGATAGATGAACCTGCGGCGGATGACGACGGATTGGGCGTCTGTTACGTCTTCGCCGGGTTCGGCAGACTCACGCGGATCGCGGTCTTCCACCCAACTAATGGGCATACAGAGCATGATTCCCTTCTCCCCTTTTTTGACGTGACGATTGAACGTGAGCCATCCCTTGAAGGTGTGAATAGGCCCCGGCTCGATGTGCCGGGCGAGGCATTCGAACATGGCAAGCCACTGGTTGCCGATTGAATACCGCCAGAACGCGGTATAAGCGCCGGAGATGACTCCGGGCTTTGTTACGGCGTCGATGAGAAGCTGCGACCAGTCGATCCCGATATCTTCGAATCGTTGTGAGCCATGGCGTTCGCTCGACGCGGACGGTGGGTGCGGTGCCCTTTTCGGCATGGTTACTCCCTGCCCCAGCGGGGCGAAAAACTGACAAGGAACGGGTTAAGAAAAAAATGATGGTTCTGTCTTCCAGACTGCCATGCCGCACCGCGACGCGCAAGATTGACGAAACCCGTGAGGAATGATTGGCTGATGGAGGAACCTGTTAGTCAGCTGCCGGCGAGCGGCCGCGATGGAGCCTATCTCTCGTGGAGAGGTGGGTTGCCCGCGTCCATTTACCGGAGACCACAATGCCCCGAAGAAAACTCGCACGAAGATTCGAGCCGAGGTATGGCGTGAGCCAGGTCGCGCTCGATGTTGAGAGTAAGTATGTAGGTCGTGAATTGGAGGATCAGCTGCTTCAGAGCACCGCTGATTTGCGGAAGCAGCTCAGTAAGTGGAACGATCTCACAACGGTCGCCGAGGCGGAATTGCAGGCAAAGCTCGAAACGATAAACGATCGGGAACGGCTTGCACTGCGGTGTATGCTCGCCCGCGACATCTGGCACATCGGCAAGCTCTACTTGAGCTTCCTTGGTTCGGTGCCGTTTCCTCAATCGGGGGGTGCACGATCACCCATTCCCGAGGAGGTGGACGAAACCGACAGGGTCAGACCAGTGTTATCCTTCAAGGAGACGCTCTTTGAGTGACGAACCGTCATCCCAATCAACCCGCTTGCCGCTTTGCGACGGCGGGTTTTTTCGTCTTCATGGTGCTTCTCCGAATTTCGTGACGGCTTCCTGGTCGATCTGCGCTTTCTTTGCTTTCCGAAGCTCGGGGTCGTGTATTTTTTCATCGATCAGCTGATATTGATCACGTATCCATATATCACGCTCGCGACGAAGTTCGTCGGCGGTCTTGGGCTCAGGCGGCATCGTCATACAGGCCTCAAACGGCGGGGCCACTACTTCTATGAGGAGCGGATCCGGGAACTCACGGTCGCCGTCATATACGCTCCAGGTGAATTTATGTCGCTTGCCAACGTGTAAGAGCGAGCCGAAGGTTCCCCGAAAACTTCCGGCCTCTTGGTGGATCACAGTCCCATCGCGGACAACCGTGAGCCGGTGTGTCGTTGGTCTCTCGATCAAATTTTGCCACTCGAAGGCGCACGCCCAGGCGAGGCCGTCCGACATATAGGGATCGATTGCCCAGTTGACGGTCACCTCCCGGCTTGCCGCATGGCCGTTGAAGAGTTGGCGTCTGATCGCGTGGCTCATAGTGAGATAGTTCTCCTTGGTTAACGTTTCGATCGTGAGCTTTGGAGCAGTAGCTGCAAGGGCGAGGACTTTCTGCTGACGTTCGAGTTCTTCGCGAGTAGCCTTCAACGCTTGTTCCTCAGACGCCCGTTGTTTCTCCGACCGTTGCCGATCGGCTTCAACATTGGCGAGCGTGTCGCGTAGTGTCGCTTCATGACGGCGAGCTTCAGCTTTCGCCGCGGCTACTTGTGCATGCACTTCCACAAGGGCGTTGCCGGATGAATGTAGGCTGCGTGAGAGTGCGACGGCTATGATGATGCAGATAACAAGCGCAAAGAATAGGATTGTCGCAAAGAATTGGAGGCCTGGATTAGCAGCAGGGTCCTGATCGATGATGCCGCCGAATTCGTAGCCATCAGCGGCTTTAATCAACCTGAACACTTTCCCGTCGGGGAGAATCACATCGAGCTGATAGCCGGGCTTCGCGACTCTGAGTCCGCTCGCGATAAGTGCTTTCTCTGGTACATATTGCCACTCAGTATCGGTCCCCTTGACGAGAATTGGCATCCACCACACACCATCCGGCGACTGAACGTCTGGCGGAGCTGTATCGGAATAGACGCGGTCAGCCGGATCGAAACCACATCCGGCGAGCGGGAGACAAACCAAAAGCAGGAGAATCCATTTCCCGAAAAGGGAGGGCTTAGGTGCCATGGTGCCCTCCCCCGTTCACTCGCTTCCACGAGTGGAGCGGCAGTAGACCGTAATTTTTGTATCGGTTGAGTTCCGCGTTTGAGATGATCCACTCAGCGGTACGCCCTCTGCCGCATGCTCGCTTGAGGGCGACGATTCTTCCATGTCGGCACCACTCCCGGATTGTGAAGGGTGCCTTGCCAAGCAGGGTCGCTACTTCGGAAGTTGTATAAAACTCTTTAGTGACCGTTTGTTGGGCAAGTTGGCTTAATACCTTCTCGATTTGGGCAAGGCGAATCCGCAAGTCGGTGGCGAGCTCAGACGGGGTAACAGTGTCGTTGCAATTCACAACGCACCCCCATTCCGGCCAACAGACGGAGATTCGTCGGCCCAGACATTCCGATCGAATTCGGTGCTGTTGCGATACGCGAGTGATACGGCTGATCGCGGCTCACTCGCCCTGATTTGAACTGCGGTTGCCCTCGATTTTTTTAGTAAAGGGTAAAATTTAGAGCAGAATCCTTTGATAAACGAACAGATTTTTAACGGGGTCATGTGTGCACTCCACATATGACCCGGCATGGACCGCTTGCGCAAAATTCATCGAAATGCTAAGAATATAAGAGGTAAGCATTTGTATTACTTAGGCGGTGTCCGTACCGGGCACACCACGCCCCACTTGTTTAGAGCAGGTGGGGTTTTAATTTGCGTGATGTAAACGAAAATTCCAGCTACGACGCGTGGCTAAATTCTTCTTGTTCGAGCTGGAAGAAGGGGAGGTGTACACACAGGGGCCGTCCGTCCATATTCCAACCCGACTCGTGTTTTACACACTGATTGAGAGGAATATGAATCACCGGCTGGTGCATGGCGAGGGATTTTAGCCCGCGTTCGTAGAAAAACAAGCAATTTTTTCCGTGCGGAACTATTTAGTGTTTTCACGACGCGAGGGCGATGCAAGTGCAATGTAAGCTCAACATTGATGCCCTCAGTCAATGAAGAAAGAGAGGCCCTCGCACAATGTCAATTCTTCATCCACCGTCGGATTTTATCCTCCACTTCGTTCCGTGCTGACGCGTAGCGTTCCCGTGATCGAGCGATGATTTTATCTTTTCGGCCGTAGAACTTTTCCGCCGGAGCAAGTGTCGTACCTCGGAATGGCTCGGTGTATCGACCTTCATTCAATAGCTTCACAAACACCTCGTAATTGGCAAGATCGGTGAATTGGTTGGCGTGGAAGGCGCCGCCAAACTCCCGCTCCAGAATCTGAGCATCACTCTCCCCCACCCGGAATGAGATAAGCGTTCCGCAGTTTCCGAAAATCGCGGCTTTCACGTCTTCCCGTAACTGGCCTTGGTGCTGATGGCTCAGGGTGAGGGCTGTTTTGTATTTTCTGTTTTCCGCGAGTGACGATGCGAACGAATCGGTGAGGTAATTTTGGAACTCATCGATAACGAGCCAGAAGTCAACGCGATCTTTGGGATCGAGTTCGGCCCGAGAAAATGCCGCTTGGCCGAATTGCGAGACGAGGAGCGCGCCAAGGAGATTAGCTTTGTCTTCGCCTATCTGGCCCTTTGAAAGGTTAGCCAGGAAAATCCGCTGGTTGTCCATGCAAAATCGGAGATCGACCTTTTTTCGGACTTGTCCGAGCGTGTTTCGAAGTGGCGGCGACATCAACAACTGCCCGATTTTGTTCTGTACGGGGCTGATCATTTCCGAAATGAAGCGAGCGTCGTATTTGGCAAACTCATTGAGCCAAAACGCCCGCACGGCTACGTCAGTAACGTGGGAGAGCACCCAGCCACGATAAGCGTCATCGGTGAGGATTCGCTGAATCCCCAAGAGCGACACATTCCCCGTTTTCAAATTGCATTCAGCAAGAGCGGCCACACTTGCAAAGAGTAGGTATTCAAGCCGCGGACCCCAGGAAGCGGACCACACGGACTTAAACGCGCTCACAATGCCGGAAGCCAGAAGATGAACTTCGTTGGCTTTCACGCCTGCGAATAGGTTATACGAGATCGGATATTCGAGGTCGGTCGGATTGAAGTAGACAACGTGGTCGGATCGGCATGGAGGAATGTAGTCGAGAAGTTCTTCGACCAATTCCCCGTGTGGATCGAGGACGGCGATGCCTTCGCCCGCCGCGATATCCGCAATGATGAGGTTCTTTAAGAGTGTCGATTTTCCAGTTCCAGTTTGGCCGCAGACGTAGACGTGCTGCCGGCGATCCGCGTGACGCAGGGCAAAAGGTTCCAACCCTCCCCATACGTGACGGTGTCCGAGAGTTGTTTTTCGATTGTTGTTGGTTGGTGCGGTCATGTACCGAAGCAAACCCCGACTCCGACGCGGTTCGTCCGCATCCCTCAGTTACTTCCGTGTGTCATGAGAAGTTTCCGGTGGTTGGAGGCAAGAGCGCTATGGTGGGCGAGCCTCCAAGGTAATCTGAGATTTGTTTCGAAACGCGACAGGTCGTGTCGGTTTCTGTTTGAATTGTACGTGTACTGCGGTCAACTGACGAGATTGACCCGTGCTCACTTTTATTTCTTAACCCGTTAAGCCGTCTGAATGTGTGGTAAAATGCAACGTATTAGAAGCAGTTAAGCACACGTACTTCATGCCAAAGAAATCAAAAGCAGCACAACCCGCCGACGATTTTGTCGGTATTCTGCACGAGCTCTTGAAACACATGGATAATCGATTTGACAGACTCGAAACACGTTTCGATACAGTGGAAGAACGGCTTGATCAGATTCAATTTTCCGTTTCAGGCCAGGATCGCAGAATTTCGATCCTCGAAGATCGGATGCGAATGGTTGCTACAAAACTTGGCTTGGAATTTCGGAAAAGCGTATGAGAACAGCATCCAAAACACGTGATCGGGTAAGGGAAGATAGGATCATTTACGAGCGTATCAGTCCCTTGCCGAAGGAGCCCGTGATGGCAATATTCTTGCTCGCAGAAATAATGAATTCTTGGCGATTCTGTGACTTCGTCAATGAACTGCCCGTCATTGTGTGAAGGGCGCTCTTGTGTATTTAGTAACGCACTACGGTTTCAATGTTCCGAGCGATATTCGGTCTTCCCGTTGAACGTCGTCCCTCGGATTTGAATTGTTTTCCGCTCATCAAGTTGTACCTCCCCAGCCTAGGTGACGAGTGAATTGCTGTTTGAGTCTGGCGACCTGGCGGTAGACATGCGACCGGGACATTCGAACCTGTTCAGCGAAATGCTCCACTGATGTGTTGCCCAGTACACATTCTTCGAAAATTAATGCGTCTGTCGCATCGAGCGTC
The DNA here is from genome assembly GCA_963704405.1 of uncultured Phycisphaerales bacterium. GTDB lineage: Bacteria > Planctomycetota > Phycisphaerae > Tepidisphaerales > Tepidisphaeraceae > MFD01213-c1. Next base: position 3,577,461 of record OY969903.1, on the reverse strand, counting down.
TTGAGGAGTCTAAGCACCGTATTCTCGAATAGTTCGTTCATCTCGTTATGGGAAGCAATTTCGGGCACAGAGGGAGATTTCTGTTCCACAGCTAAGTCCGTATGTGCGGAGAGCGAAGTCGTCCTTTGGTGCTTTATCACATCTCGCCTTAGTCGACTCTTGACGCGTTCAATTGCGGTGTTGACCGCTTTGGCATCTATCTGCTTGCTTCCCTCAAGGGCGGACCAGATTTCCGCAAAGATCAAAGCGGAGAATTCGTCTGGATCAGTCGTCAGGCTTCGTTTGAAAGCTCTGTTGAACGAGCGCGTAAACGCACGTGAGTCCAGCTCGACATTGCAGACAGTCTTGAGAATTAGGCGGAGCTTATCTGCCTCTGTGCCCATCTTGCTTCCTGATTGAACTCCGGGTCAGGACTCAAGTTGGTCCACGGCTCGAATAATGACGCGTTTGTTCACGTCATCAATCGAGAGGTACATTCGAACCGCAACAGGTTTCCGCTGGCCGGCCACTCCAGGCAGGTCGTGTCTTTCAACAACACGTGTCCGCCAAGGTGGCCGGCGGTTGCGGATGACAGCAAGCAGCGCCTTTGCTCGGTCTAACCATCCAGAGGCCTTTGCTTGGCTCCATGAATGTCTAAGGTCGGAGGGCATTTTCTCATTGAAGAGATCATCGACGATGCGTTCCAAGTCTGCTGCATCCTCAATTTCGCCACCGCCGACGGCTTTCTCACATAGCTTGTTCGTCCATTGGTCGAACATTGCAGAGAACGCTGCGCCGTACGTTTCCTTTAGCCACTCAATTTCTTGCTTGGCAAGCCTCTTTTTGAGTAGTTCGTAAGCCATAAGGGCCTCACTTACTTGACAAGGTCCTCATCGCTCTCAAACCGCTCCCTCAGCCTCTCTAGCTCTTTGGGATCCTCGACGAGACGTGTTAGCACTCGCTGATGGATTGCATCACGAATTGCCTCTGGTCCCATAAAGGTAGCTAAGACTTCGCCGCCTCCGACGAGTACGGCCGTCTTGTCCGTTGCCAAGGCTGCGGACACTTTTGCCGCCACCCTGGCGACCTCTTCCTTTGAAAGAACATCTTCGAGTGTTACGATGGTCATATTGACTCTACTTTCTGCTCCAACAGGAGCTTGCCTCGCTAACATCGCGAGGGATTGTCTCCCGCAGGAGGTTCAAGCCTTCTGCGGGGAGTCTTCATTCTCTTAGGGACACTTTTCGGCCATTTCGTCTCAATTTTTCCACTTTGACGAGAGCGCCAAGCCAGCTAATCGTATGCGTAAAACAAAGGAAAACGGCTGCGTAGAGGTACCCACGGCTATCTTTAATACGTTTCAAATCGATCGCGGAGCGAGCACCGAGGTCCGATAACTTCTTGCCTAAACACAAAACCGTGGATTCCAGCGAATTAACTTCTGACCGGACTGCCACCTTGGAAGCAAAAAAGCAACACGGGAAGCCGTGTTGCGAGTTTCGTGAATCAGGCTCCAAAAACCAATTCCAATGCTTTCTGCTGCTCATCCGGAAAGAGATGACGATATCGTTGCCTCATCGCTTCGGTAGTGTGACCCACCCACGAGTCGATTGATCGCTGATCGACTCCACGAGCCGCACAATTCGAGATGAAGCTATGCCGGAGGGTGTGCCAGCCATGGAGCTTGTCCCACTTCCCTCCTGCAACAGCCCATACAAAATGGTGAGCAGCCATTTGAGCGGTCAGCGGAATGTTCGGCTCTACGCAGATTGCGAGTTGCCCACCCGGATGTTTACTAAAAAACTCTTTCATCACTGTTCGGAGCAGCGGTGACAGGGGAACGTGTCGATATGTTAACTCCCTGCTTCGATCTTTCTTCTTTTCACCGATCCGAACAAAACCGGCCGAGAAATCGAAGTCATCGATTTGGGATCGGAGGATTTCACTCCGGCGGGCGCCGGTGTGAGCTGCAAAGGCAAACATGGGATAGACGAACGCGAACCGGCTATTCTTTTTGACGAAAGCGAGAAGCTCGTCCACTTCCGTCACTGAGAGAAACAGGCTATCCCACAAGTCCGCCTGATCCCGCTCGGAGAGTCCGGCCCGTTTGATCCGCTGCTCAATTTGCTTCCACGTCTGGAAGGGGTGTTTCGACTTCGCCTTGCTGTAGACAAGCCCCTTTGTAGGGGCCGGCCCGGCCACAAGGCCCTTCTGCACGCCCCATTTGTTCCAGATGCTTCCGAAGGTACCTATCTCCTTTTGAATCGTCGTGTGGCTCAAATCCTCGCCATTGCGACCCTTCTCCTTCGAACGCTCATCGACGTACTTCTGGAGCGTTTCGAGCGTGACGGACCGGATCCCCGTCTTAGCACCGATGATTCGCTCCAGATGCTTTGCGTGGATCGTCTCTGTGTACCGGGTGTTAGATTCTTTGGCACCCTTGGTGAACTCCTTTTCATACCGCCGGAAGAATGTCGAGAGCGGTAATGATTCCGCAATTGCCGGCTTTGAACTAATTTTGCCATCTGAAAGGAGGAACAACGCCAAGTTTCCATCACTGGGCGGATCGAGCTTCCCCCGCTCCAGGAGGATCAAGTTTTCTTCCACCCGACCCACCAGTGCATTCGCTTCCCGTTCGTTTTCCGTCTGGAGCTCGTGGTGATACTTCTTTCCGCCATAGCGGAAAATCACGCGAAAGCGACCATTTCGCTTTTCCAAAGATGCCATGAGGGCTCCCAACGCGGATGCAATGCACCCGCAATGCTGTCCCCAATTTGTCCCCAAAATCCTTTGGGGACGTTGGGGACATAAGTCCAAAAGTTCAATTTTCTCGGGAGATTATGGCCTATAAGACGTGAAAAGGCAAACTGGGGAACTAGGATTCGAACCTAGACAAAGCGCTCCAGAGGCGCTTGTGCTACCGTTACACCATTCCCCAAAAATTTACTTCACGAAAAACATATCGTTTCGGACAGACCGTTTCGGTGTTATGAATTTTACTCAGCTCGCCGCGTCAATCAACCCCTCGGTCAATCGGGAGTTGGCCGAGTGGCCGGGGGTTGGATGTTTGGGTTATAGGTAGGCCGTGCTCGGATGGCAATTTATTTCATATCGAAATGGCCACCCTCAATATTTCAATAACCGGTCCGCTTTTATTGGCCATTCAACACCAAAATTAAAGTGCGGCATAAATTACCCGAAGATGGATAGGCGGCGTATTGTTTGTTCGTCCGCCGAACCGAGGTTTTGTTTTGACTGTCGCATTTGACCATCCATTCACTGCCCAGCCCGCCGAGCTGCCGGTCGCTGCTCGCGCTGGCGTTCCGGTAAAACGGATTGTTGTTGTTGATGACGAGCTCCACGTGCAGCGCGTTCTGCGCCTGAAGTTGGTTGCGGCCGGTTACGACGTGCGAACCTATGGCAGCGCGATGGAATGCCTCGATGCGCTTGCCGCCGACCGTCCGGATCTGATCATCGCCGATTTCCACATGCCCAAGATGAACGGCCTGGAACTTGCCCGCTTGCTGCATGAATCGCCAGCGACGGCGTATATTCCTGTTGTCATGATTACGTCGCATCCGGATTTGCTTTCGAATCGAAATCTGGTCACGCCAAATATCCGGCTCCTGTTGGACAAACCCTTTAGCCCCCGCCAGGTGATCTCGATTGCGCGTGAGTTGCTTGCGACCAGTTGAGCCTCGGCGAATCATTCACCATTCCATCGTTTCAACGTAAATCGAAAGGTTGAGCCGCGCCCTTCGCTGGTGTCGACGGCGATGCGCCCATCGTGCGCCTCGACAATATCCTTAGCGATCGCCAAACCCAGCCCCGTGCCGCTGTCGCTTGGCTGGCCTGGAACTCGGAAGAATTTTTCGAAAACCCGATCCGCATATTCGGCCGGAATTCCGGCACCCGTATCGCTGACATAGCATTCAATGTTCTCAACATCATTTGATCCCGCGGCCTGATCTTCTGCGCCCTGCGCCGTGGCCGCATTGGGCCGGCTGCGTATGCCCACGGTCACCGTTCCGCCGGCGGGCGTATGGCGCAGTGCATTGGCCAGCAGGTTCACCAGCACATGCCCGATCCGATTCGCATCTGCTGATACGACTGGATCGTCTGCCGCGGGTTCCATATGCAGCGCGATTCCGTGTTCGGAAAATGTGCCGCGCAACGGTTCGATCGATCGTTCGATTAGTCCATTGACCGACACAGGTTTCAATTCCATCAAAACCTTGCCGGATTCAATGCGCCCCATATCCAGAAGGTTCTCCACAATTTGATGCAGTCGATCACTGTCATCCCTTGCCGCCAGCAGCAGGTCGCGCAGTTCCGGTCCCAGGGCGCGACTTTCTCTTCCACGACCAGGTGTAAGATCATCCGCATTGATGTCAGCGGCGTTTTAAGTTCATGTGAGACGAGTGACATCAGCCCGCTCTTCATCTGGTCGAGCCGCCGCAGGCCGGTGACATCGTTGAGCACGATCGTGGCGCCGATGACTCGTTTTTCTTCATCGATGATCGGCACGGCGCGCGGCAAAAGATAATGATCGCTTCCCTCATGCGTGTGAAGGATCGTCGAATCATACCCTGTATGGCCTGTCGACCCTGGTTCCGAAAGCGTTGCCAACACTTCATTTAACCAAGGAATTTTCAGTTCCTCCACGGCGGCGCCCGGCTCAAAGCCAAACCATTGCCGGCCGGCGATGTTGGTCAGTTCGATCCGTCGCTGCGCATTGACCACCACAACCGGATCAGGCAGGCTGTCGATCGCCAGTTGGGTCGTGCGCTGCGTGCGCATGAGCTTTTCGTGATCAATCCGTCGCAGAGCGCGGAGTTGGCCGGCCATATCGTTAAATGCGACGGCCAGATGCCCGAACTCATCACTCGACAGCACCGGCACGGTCGTATCCAGATTCCCCTGACGGATTTCCAGGACCGATTCGGTGAGATTCCGCAACGGCCGCAGGATCATGCGGCCAATCGCCGTCGCAAAGATGCATGCAATGATGACGCCAGTAGCCGTCAGTGCATGCAGCGCATATAGGGCGTTGCGTGAAAGCGTCTGCGCCTCACCTTGCGTGGAAGTGAGATTGTCTCGGTTGATCTCAATGATATGCCGAATCGCCGAAAGCAATTGCTGCGCCCGCGGCTGCACGAGCCGCACGTATAAATCCCGCCGCCTGGGCAGAGGCAGAGGCTCGGCGGCGTCCATTACCGCCAGGACATCATCCTGATAGAGCTTCCAGAGATCGGAGACCGCGTCCGTCGCATCGCGTTCCCCGGGAAGATTCAGATTTTCCCGCTGTTGCGATAATGCATTGGTAAATTTGGCTGTATTGGCGGCCAGTTGCCCGCGGATGTCACCGCTGTCGCCAAGCAGCGATCGCTCGATGGTTGCGGCATTCAGCTCAATCACCGCTTCAAGGGAATCGCAGGCGGATATGCTGTCATAATCCTGGCGCAGCATTAATTGCGTTGCGCCGCTATATCGGGAAAAAACGTAGCTGCTGACCGCGCTGACGGCGAGAAGAATCGCAAGCAGCCCGCCGAACCCCAGAAGAATCTTGGTGCGCAGCCCGAACATGACGCCGGACGGACGAGCCGTGGCTTGAATCACTGATTCACGAACTTCACCGCCGACCGATCAAAAGTCGGATCGTTCGGATCAGTCACCGCAAATGTATGCTTACCCCAGAATCGGAACGGCCACGCGCGGTTAAGCGGATCAAACGGCCGATCCAGGAAGTTGGAAGAATCGATCTCCGTCGTATCCCGAACCGCCACCTCGGCGACAATCTTATTCCCATTCACTTCATCAATCTTGATAGACCCCTGCAACCCCACGCGCTCCCGCGCCGGCGCCGAGTATGCGCTGTAGCTGAGCAGCACCGCGTTATCGGGGTTTAACCAATATTGCCCCACCTGCGGCTGACCATCCAGAAAGATCACCAGGGTGCGGCCCATGGTCGTGTTGTAACTGGCCGCATCATGATGATAAGACGCGACTAAAATGGTATGCCGCGATGCAAAGTTTGGATCGGTCTGTTTCAGGTACTGCTTCACCGACTCCGGCAATGCTGAATTAGCCTCCGGTCGGGTCTTCAGCACCAGCACTCCCTGGGAGTCCAACTGATTCGGCCGCGCGATATTGATGTCCGGAACCGCCTGATATGTCCAGCTATCCCGAACACACCCGCTGAGCAAAGCGGCCAACATACCGATCATCAAGAGTTTGCGGCTATTCATATGAACTATTTGAGCCTCCGGCTGCCACTAAAGTCAATCGAAACTTGTGAAATCACGCGACATCCACCCCGAATCTGCAGGATTGAGGCGGCAGTTAGGAGTGAATGTTCAGAATAATCTGTGTCCATCTGTCCATCTAATGGGCGGCTCTGTCGTGGTTATTCTGCCGCGCCCCCAATGGTCCGTCACACTCCATACTTCTTCCGCCGCCGCCACAGCGTCACCGTGTCCATTCCCAGCGTCCTGGCCGCCTCTTCAATGGACTTGGATTTGGAAAGGATGCTGCAGATATGCAGTTCCTCGATACGTTCCATCGTGACGGCGTCGCCGATCATGGTCGGAGCGATGGCGCTGGCATTTTCCAGTAGAAGATGCTGGGCAGTGATGGAGTCGCCGCTGGCGAGGATGGCCGCTCGCTCAATTACATTGCGAAGCTCGCGCACGTTTCCCGGCCAGGCATAACCGCGCAAAGCGGCGTTCGCTTCCTCGGAAAAGCGAAGCCGATGCTTGAAATTCTGTTTTGCAAAATAAGCCAGGAGCTTTTCCGCCAGCGGAACGATGTCATCCACTCGCTCCCGCAAAGGCGGAATTACAATCTGTATCACGTTCAATCGATAAAGCAGATCCTGCCGAAACGTTCCCGCTTTAACTGCATCATCAAGATTCACATTGGTAGCAGCTACCACGCGGACATCCGCCTTCCGCGGGATGTGATCGCCCACGCGTTCATATTCCCGGTCCTGCACAAACCGGAGCAGCTTGGGTTGCAGCGACAATGGAAGATCCCCAATCTCATCTAGGAACAGCGTCCCGCCTTCGCTGGCGGCGATTCGCCCGGGGTTGTCCCGCGCCGCCCCGGTGAATGAGCCTCGCACATGACCGAACAACTCGCTTTCCAAAAGCTGCGGCGAAAGCGCCGGGCAGGAAACCACGCTGAAGCGCTGGTTCGCGCGGGCGCTCCAGGAATGGATCGCACTGGCGAGCACGCCTTTGCCCGTGCCGCTGTCCCCGCGGATCAAGACCGTCGCATCGCTGGCAGCGACCTGCCGCGCCAGCAAAATCGCCCGCTGCATGACTGGGCTGGTGCTGGTCAGGTCTGCTTCCGGTCCCGCCGCCCCAAGTGCTTCCTGCAACCTGGCGACGCGCTGCTCAAGCTGGCGGATCGATTCCACCTTGCGCGTCAGCAGCCCAACTTGCGCCGGAGTGAACGGTTTAGGCAGATAGTCATGGGCCCCGCGCCGCATGGATTCAACAGCGCTGTCGATCGACGCATACGCCGTGATGACGACAACCTTCGTCCACGGACATTCATTCAGGATCGCCGGGATCAGATCCAGCCCGGCGTCTTTGCCAAGATTCAGGTCGATCAGCGCAAGATCAAACGACTGGCGGCGGATCGCCTCCATCGCCTCGGCCGCCGTGGCGACGCTCACAGGCTGATGGCCGTCCGACTTCACACAGGCGGAAATCGCTTTGCGAATATTCCCTTCGTCATCGACGACCAGAACATTAAGCGGCATTGGATTGAAGCTCCCGTTGCGCGTGCGCCACCTATTGTTGCGGCGGGGGGGCGGGAATCAATACGAAGAGAGATGAAACCACTAAGCGGCCAGGGCAACCGCATTCTCAGCCTCCGAGTAGTTTGAGCAAATAATCGTGATCCCAGGCGGCATTGAGGCGTCTGCCTTTGATTCCACGCTTTTTGGTCTTCTCCCGCTGCAACAGATTCAGTGCGATCCGACGCACCCGGCTGAAGTTTTCCGCGGAATGATCCTTGCGATTACGCTTCTGGTCCTCATCAAAACCCACGTCCAGCACCCAATGCAGTTTATTTTCCACCGCCCAATGACCCCGGATCGCCTGGGCCATCCGAGCCGCGTCTACGCCGCCGAGGCTGGAGATAAAGTAACGCCGCTCGGTACTCACTCCCTTGAGCGGCACATCGCGTGTGGATTGCACCACCGCCGCTGATTTTAATCCGATCCATCGCGTCCGCTGATCGGCATCCAGCCAGTCGTCCAATTGATCGGTCACCCACACTTGGCGCGTTTCGATTCGGCCATGATCCCCATCGACCGTTGTCTCAACTCCATGATGAACGCTGGCGAACTTCTCAAGAATCATCTCATCCAGATTCCGTTGCAGCGACTTGTGCAGCGTGGGCTGGTTGTCCTTTACGGCCAGCACGTAATCCCCACCGTTTTCCACGATTTTCGCGGCGATTTCCGTCTGGCATCCCATCGCGTCGATCGTGACGGTCGCTCCGCCAATGTCCAGCAGATCCAGCAGTTGAGGAATGGCGACAATTTCATTCTCCTTGCAATCCACCGCCAGTTGGCCCAGCACCGTCGCGTTCTCCGCGACAAACGCGCTAACCAAATGGGCGGCGGTGGAATGATCCCACGCATGCTGGAAGCTGCGGCGAATCCTCTTTCCGTCGATTGCCACCAGCTTCCCCTTCGATGAACCGGCCAGGGCGGCGGCCCAATCCATGAAACATCGTTCAAAAGCGTCTGGATCGAGGCGCGCGAAGACGCGCTCAAAGGTATCCTGGCTGGGAATCCCGTGCGGCAAGTCGAGAAAAGTTTCGAACCACCGCCCCTTGGCCAGACCAAAATCGACGACATCCGACCAACTGTCAGCACAACAGATGACCGCCGTCACGGCGATGATGATCATGTCCGAAAGCTTATGGCGTTTGCCGCGATTACATCGCGGATCAGGCAAAGCCGCAAAGTGCGTTTCGATCGAATTGGCCATCCATGACCTCCCGACCTCGCTCCCCGAGGCCAAAAGGCCATAGTCTAATCATTTCGCCGAGAATGCGGTTGCCCTGACTAAGCGGCCAACCAGTGGTTCATGATTTTCAAATCCCCCGCGCAGCAGTCGCCCTGAAAGGACATGCCTTACAGGCCAGGATAACGCGGATTCGAAAAATTAAGGAAGGCGTCGCCGCAGAAACTCGATCTGATCTTTCAATTCCCCAAGCTGGCGATTCAGAACACGCCGATCGTCAATGTTTCGGACATGCTCAATCCGATGGCGGATGTCGCGGGCCTCCAGCTCAAGCCGTTCGATAGCGGCAATGATTTCAGATTCGGGGTTATAAACCTGGCTCATGGATGGATTCTCCGCCAATCACCAACCGAATTTTAAATGGCATAAATATCAATAGCAATCGGAATAAGTGAGTATATCTTACCAAGCTGCGCGTATGAACGTGCAAAAAAAATGAGGAAGCTGCACCGGCGAAGCCGTTCACGCCGCCATGGGCGGGGCAAGCTTGATGATCCGCGCCGGGATGCCAACCGCCGTCGCGCCTGCCGGGATATCGCGAAGCACCACCGCTCCCGCTCCAATCACCGCGCTGTCCCCGATGCTCAGGCACTGAATGATATTCGCCCCGAGCCCCACAAAAGCATTGCGGCCAATGCGCACCCGGCCGGCAAGATTAGCCCCCGGACAGATATGCGCCGCTATCCCGATTTCGCACTCATGATCCACAATCGCGGCGGTGTTGATGATCGCCAGATCTCCGATTCTTGCTTCTGTGCAGATCACCGCCTGAGCTGCAACCACAACATTGCGCCCCAGGATCGCCGACGCCGAAATACTCGCCGACGGATGGATTGCATTGATCAGTTCCAGCCCCTGATCGTCAATGTTTTTAACATAGCCGCACCGGGCTCGGTTATCTCCGATGCCGATGATTGCCGCTTTAAGACGATGCTGCTGTCTGAGCTTATTGAGCAGGTGAATTCCGCCAAACACAGGCAGGCCGCCCACGCGTGTGTTGGCCAGCTTAGGGTCGGCGTCGACAAAACCGATCGGACGGTATTTGCCGCCGGCGCGAAGGATGTCCAGCACGACTTTGCCGTGACCGCCTGCGCCAATGATGATGGTTTCCATGAGGTCTCCGGTGAGCGCTATCATAGTTATCGGACGATCCGGCGGCGGAACTTGATCGGGCAATATCCAGTGTGAAAGCAAACCCGCAATTCCGCATCAGCCCACTTATCAGACATAGGCCCTGCGGCTTGTTCTGGCTGTAGAGGATATTGCTGCAACGATCTGGTCCTTTTTCCATTCAGCTTACTTAAGACCGGTCAGCCAGGCGGCTAAAGCAACGATGACGGGGGTATGAAGAGCTATCGCATCCTCGATCGGGCCATTATTGAGGTGCTTGAAGTCCGGCAAATGATGTCCACCGTTACGCTGCAAGGCGGCGTGCTCACCCTGCAGGGTGATGCAAACTCCCGCAATGTGCTCTCGGTAAGCTTCAATAAAGCAAAGCATGAATACATCGGTCGGGCCAACAAAGTCACCGCCCGCTTCGCCGCCAGCGACGTTCATTCCCTGAAATTAACCGGTGGTGAAAAGAACGACCGCATTGTTGTAAGCGAAAATATTCTCCTCGCCGCAGACATCCAGGCCGGCGCTGGTAATGACGTCGTCGCAGGCGGAAGCGGCCCCGACACCATTGACGGCGGGGCGGGAAACGATCGGCTCAGCGGTCGCGGCGGTAACGACGTCATATTAGGCGGAGCTGGAAATGATCTCCTATCCGGCGGCGCCGGCGATGACAGCCTGAGCGGCGGCGCCGGCAACGACACCCTCCGCGGTGGCGCCGGAATGGACTCCCTCGACGGGGGCGCCGGCGTCGATCGCCTCAACGGCGGCGCAGGTGCCGACCTCGCAGTCGCCGGGGCAAAGATCACCGTCAGCGCAACCATCGTGACCGCATCGCCGCAAGTCGGCGGATCAAATTCAGGAAACTCCGGTGGCGCCACCAGCGCTGGTGCTGGAGGCACAGCAGGACCAACGGCCGGCGGAACTACAGCCGGCGCAACGGACGGCCAACCCGCAGCAGGCGGAACACCGGCCGGCACCGCCCCAGGCGGCGGCACCACAACCACCGGCGGAACAGGTGATCCCACCAGCGGGGGATCACCGTCCGGAGCTCCGGGCACCGGAACCACCGGCGACGGCGGGGCGGGCAGCACATCGGGTCCAGTTGTCGGCGGTTCGACTGATCCCGGTGGCACAGGTGGAACCACAAGCGGCGGCGGCACAACCGGCGGAGCCGGAACCGGCTCCACAGGGGGGACCGGCGGCACAACCACTGGAAGCGGCGGCAGCACCGGCACACCCGTCGCTCCCGCAGTCCCCGTCGGCGATGCCGCTCCTACCGTCAGCCTCATGAACCCTGCCGCCAGCACGCAAATCGTCGGCCCGGGTTACTTCGAGCTCCGCGCCACTGCATCTGACAGCGATGGTTCAATTGCTAAAGTCGACTTCTACAACGGCAATACACTCATCAACGAAGCCACCGCTGCTCCGTTCAGCGTCTCATGGACAAACGTGCAGCCGGGGACCTATCAACTCACCGCTGTCGCCGTCGACAATGTGGGCGGCGGGACGTTATCAAGCTCCGTCCAGGTCACCGTCACTACACCAGTCGTCGGAAACGTGATCCACGTCAGCCCCGCTGGCTCAAGCAGCGGCGACGGGAGCGCCGCCTCACCCCTGTCCAGCATCAGTCAGGCCATCAATTTGGCGCAGCCCGGCGACACAGTGCTTGTTGAAGCCGGAACCTATCGCGAATCACTGATCTTCAATAAGTCCGGCACCCCCGATAAACCGATTACCATTCAAGCCGCCCAGCCCGGAACAGTCGTCATCGACGGCGCCGATCCCATCAGCGGCTGGACCAGCGATGCCGGCGCTAATCCCACTTACAGCGTCCCCTGGAATCACGACTTCTTCTTTACCGGTACCACCCGATTCCACGGCGGCCCCAGCACCGACGGCTCCACAACCGCCATCGGATACGCCGAACAATTCCTCTTCAACGGGCAACCCCTCACCCAGGTTCTCAGCTACGCGCAGCTCGGGGAAGGAAAGTTCTTCGTTAACTATTCCGCCCGCACCGTCAGTGTGTGGCTGCCGGGCGGTGTTGCACCCGGCACTGGTGAAATACTTGGTTCAACCCGAAGCGCCCTTGCCGCGCCCGCTTCCGACACCACCGGCCAGTACATTACCCTTGATGGTCTGACCTTCCGCCATGCCGCCAATTTCGCCCAGCGCCAGGCCGTAATGACCAACACCGGTTGGCGCATGCAGGATTGCGTTGTCGAGCGGGTCAATGCCGGCGCCGTTGCCGTCCGAGGCATCGGCGTCGTGCTTCTTCGCGTCACCGCCCAGGACAACGGTCAGCTCGGCATCGGCGGGAGCAAGAGCCAGAATGCCCTCATCATCGATTGCACCAGTCAGCGCAACAATCCCAAGGGCTTCAGCGCCGGCGGTGAATCCGGGGCCGGCAAGTTCACCGCCACCGACGGCCTCTACATCCAAAATTACACCGTCTCAAACAACAACGGCATTGGCCTCTGGCTTGACTTCAAGAATACCAACTATGTCATCACCGGCGGCACCTTCAGCGGTGACCACGGCGTGCATTCAAGCTGGGAAGGCATGGGCATCATGCTCGAGATCAGTGACGGCCCCGGCCGCGTCGAAAACACATATATCCACGACAACACCGGCTCCGGCATCACCGTCGGCGAGAGCATGGGGGTGACGATCCAGAACAACACGCTGGTGAATGACGACATCGACATGCGCGACATGACCCGTCCCCCATATCACATATTCGATATCGCGATCCTGAATAATCAGTTCAAGGACACCGGCATCAGCACGTCCCTCGGCACCTGGTCGGCGGCTTCTGCTTCATCCAAACAAATCCGAATCGACGACAATACCTACGACGAATCCGCCGGCCAAACCATGCTCTACTGGGGCGGCGTCGGCCCCATGTCCACCCTCAACGCCATCCAATCCAAACTGGGCTATGAAATCGCCGGCAAAATCGGCCCCATCACCCTGGCCCGCGCGGCATGACACCAGCAACCAATTTACCCCGCGTGATTTTTCCTCCCTGTGGGAGAAGGATCGAATGAAGGTGATTTCAAACGCCGAACCGTCCGCTCGGCGGGAATGATTCCCTCATGGACACAATCCCGCCGTCATCATGCCAGCGGTGTAAATGTCACCGCCGCCAATTTCCCATTCAATTCGAATCCCAGCTTGCTGTAGGCGGATGCCGGCGTCGAATAACTCCCATTCGCCCACCAGAACAGTTGCCCGCCCTTGTTATCAAACGTATCCCCGTTGATGTAAATCTGCTTTGTCGCTCCTGATGTTGTCGACCAGGTTCCGAGTGAAGTCGAGATGTCAGCGTTCTTAAAGTAGTTGTTGATGATGCGCTCGTTCTGGATGTGATATGGCGCGCGATTGGTCATATCCCGCAGCTCCAGATACCCATTGGCGAACGTGTTATGCAGCACTGTGACATTCATGCTCTCGCAGATATCCAGCCCCGCGCCGGTATTGTTATAGATCGTGTTGGAATCCACGCGCCCCGGCCCGTCGCTCACCTCGATCAGCAGGCCCACACCTTCATAACTCGCAACCCGCGGCTTGTTGTCGTGAATATAGCTGTTCATCACCACATAATTCGTATTCTTGTAATCCAGCCACAGCCCCGGTCCGATGTTGTCGTGCGCGTTGTATCCGTCAAAATACAACCCATCGCCCTGCGCGTACTTGCCGCCGCCCGCTTCGCCGAACGCGCTGAACTGCTTGTAATTGTTGAACGCGGTTTCGTCATTCACGAACAGCACATTTACACCGCTGCCGCCAATTCCGATCTGCCCGTTGTGCAGCGCATGCACGTTGTCAATCAGCACATCAGAACCTTTGGTCCCAATCCCGCCTGTATTCACCCATTGCACCGTCGAATTCAGAATTCGCCACCCTGTCGCCGTCTGCACCGCCTGCGCCTGCGCGAAGTTGGCGGCGTGCTGCATCACCAGTCCATCCACCCGGATATATTGCACCGATGCCGACGCCGGTGTGAACAAATGATTCCGCGTCGAAGCAAGCATATTGCCTGAAGTCGGTGTGGCCCCGCCCGGCAGCCAGACGCTCACCGTTCGCGCGCTGTAATTAATTGAAAATGTGCCGGCTGTCAGGCTCGACGCGCTCAGCACCTGCGTCAACGGCTGCCCGTTATAAAGAAACTGCTCTGCATAACCCGTGGTCGTGCTCGTGCCGTCAGTGCTGAAACCATTGTGATACCGCGTTGTTCCGCTCCAGAAGAAATCGTGGTTCCATGCGGTTGTGAAAATCGGATTGGATGATCCCGAAGCCGACCATCCGCCGATTGGGTCCGCCCCATCAATGAAAACCGTGCCTGCCTGTACCGCCTTAAACGTAATCGGGGCGGCGGACGTCCCGCTATGCGGCACCGTCACCGCTTCGCGATACGTTCCCGGATCAATCAAAACCGTGTCCCCCGCCTGTGCCTTATTTGCCGCTGCCGAAATCGTCCGAAGCGGTGCGCTCGAAGAAAGCCCCGCATTGCTGTCGCTTCCGTTCGGATCAACAAAAAATGTCTGTCCCGCGGGCGCTCCGCTGATTGTCACGCTGACGGCCGCCGACGTGTTCGTCAAACCATTATTATCCGTGGCTACCGCCGTCAAGTGGTATGAACCCGCACTGGCATTCTTCCATGCAAAGCTGAACGGCGCGGCATCCGTCATGCCCAGGAAATTCCCATTGGCGTAAAACGCCACCGACGAAATGGAGCCCGCTGTATCAGCAGCGTTACTACGAATGACATAGAAACCGGGTGCCGCCTGAATTGCTCCGTTGACCGGATTCGTAATTGCAACGGAGATCGCGGCAGAACCCGATCCCGCAGGCGGTGGAACCGGCACCGGAGCCGGCGGCGGATCAACCGGAATATTCACTGCCGAATCCACCACCGCAAAGCTCACTGCCATCGCCGACCCCGCCACACCCGTATCCGAAGCCGCCGAATAGGGAGTCGCCTTCACCGTGTGCGAACCCACGCTCGGCGTCCATGGAATGAACGTGCTTCCGCTGTTCCCCGCCAGCGCATACGGAGCAAAATTCTCGTTGTGATAATTGGCAACGCTGTCTAAACCGAACAGAACCGATCCCACCGACCCCACACTCGTATCCGCCTGCACGCTCAGATGCCGTGTCGGAAGCTTTGCCAGATCCAGTTTTTGGCCTTGAACCAGCGGACCCAGCGATTGGCCCGTGTCGGCGTTAATCAACGTCAGCGCGGCCACAGACGACAAAAATCGACGGGTTTCCAGTTTCTCAATATGAGGCATCTCTGGTCTCTCCAATCCCCGTGGGTACGACAGAACAACAGACCGTCCAACTTTGAGACGGACCGGTCAAAACGCGAAAACTTTTTTCAACTGAACGGGACGATCGAACGACTCGACCGTTTTTGAACCTCAAGCCAGAATTCCCCCCATAGCCTGATGTCGTGGCACCGAAATACGTCACATAGCATCGCCCTGCAACGTGTGAAGCCGGTTAAAATAAATCTTTTTTTCCGGTTATGACGGCGTGGCGCCGAATCACCAATTGCGGGCGTTTAATATTACGCCCGCCGCGTCAGAACTGTTCGATCGAAACCTGCGGCTGCAGCACATCAATGTCTTCCATGTGGACATGTCCCGCCAGCGCAGTCATCGCATTCGCCGACCCGCAAGCCGCCGCCAGTGGGCAAGCCTCCGGCACGCGCTGCCCCGAAGCAATCCCCGCCGCCAGCCCCCCCGCAAACGAATCCCCCGACCCGATCGGACTGATCACCTTCACGCGCGGCGTGGAAATTTTCCAGAACGTTTCTCCATCCGATGCCACCGTCTTCCCCGACCCCCCCGTTACTACCGCCCACTTAGGCCCCGCCGCAATCAGCCGCCGAATCGCCTCTTTCAGCGATTCATCCGAATCAATTTTCACTCCCACTGTTTCTTCCAGTTCCCCATGATTTGGCTTCACGACAGTTGGCCCCAAACCCAGCGCCGCCCGCAGCGCTTCCCCCTTCGCGTCCACAATGGAAGCTACCCCATTCTCAGATGCCGCCTTAACACATTGCGCATAAAAATCTTCCGGCGCCCTGGCGGAAGCGTCCCCGAAAGCACAATCACCTTCGCACCGAAGATTAAACCCCGCACCTTCCGCAGCAGCGCGTCATAAGCTTCCGCCGCAACCGCGGGAGATTCCTCAATCAACTCCGTCGCCGACCCCGCGCCCCGGTCCACCACCGTAATGCACATCCGCGTATCAATATCCACGCTCACAAAATCATGCCGTAACCCAACCCTCTCCAAATCGGCGGCGATGAACTTGCCTGTATCCCCGCCAACAAACCCCGTCGCCACCACCTCCTGCCTCAGCGTATGCAGCACCCGCGCCGCATTGATCGATTTTCCTGATGCATACTGCTGAACGCTCTGCGCTCGATTGACCGCATCGATCGCAACGCGATTAAATGTCATCGTCTTCTGAACCGCCGGTGTTGTGCCCAGGCAAATAATCATCGCGGCGGCTCCGGGTTCAATTCGATCAGCATCTCCGTCGTGCTCGGCCGCATCCCGCAGGACCGCAGGAGCCCGCGCACCGCTTCATTCGCCGCGGCCGTATCCCCGCGAACCTGCTTCATTCCCATCTCCCGAAACCGCTCGATCGCCAGCATGACCAATTGCCGCCCAATCCCTTCATTTCGGTACTGTGGCTCAACCCAAAGATCATGAATAAACCCAAACTCCCGTAACCGATAAATCGGAATCTCGGCTTCCACCGTTCCCACCAGAAACCCTGCAAGCTTCGCCTCCCGCTCTGCCACCAAAAATACGCTCCTTGCATCAACAGCACGCGCGCCAAGCCAACCCCGATACATCTCCTGCGGCCTCTCCCGATACCCAAATTTCGCCTTATCCCACCCCTCATGCAACTCCGCAATCTTCCCCACCATAAGCAATACCCCCTCCACATCCGCCGGTGTAGCAGCGCGAATATCCATGAAGAAATATTATCCCGAAAGCGCCTGATTCGTAAATCGATCAAGCATGACACGCAGGCAAAGCATTATGCCGAGGCAAAATGGATGGCGTTCATGAACTACAAAATAAAAAATGTTCAAAAAATGTTTGGACGCCGCTCTTCCCGTGGTTTTTATTCCGATAGCCTTGGACATCCCAATTTTGTCATTTCTGTCTCAAGGGCGCTTAGCTCATCGCGGGATTGCTGCACGAGGTGTGGAGGCGCCTTGGCGGTGTAGGCTTCATTGGAAAGGCGGCCGCGGAGGGCGGCGGCTTTTTGTTTTAATGATTCGCAATGTTTGGCCACGCGCTGTTTTTCGGCGTCGGGATCGACCAGGCCTTCGACAATGATTTCACACCCGGCGGCGATCGCACGGGCGGCATTGGCTGAGGCCGAAGCGCCGGCGGGGAGCAGTTCGCACGTTGCAAGAAGTTCTATGGTTTTGCCTTCCTGCCGGATGAGCCAGGATAATTCGGCGGGGGCGCTGATCGAGGCTTTCACGGATTTTTTGGGATCGACTTTATATTCACTCCGCAGGTTGCGGATGGCGATGATGATTTCCTGAAGCTGGGCGAAGGCCGCCTCCGCCGGCGCGTCGGTTGGGCCGCCGGTCGGCCAGGCGGCGACGATCAACTGTGGGCTGTAGGGGCAGGGGAGGCCGGGGACGCCGCGCTGGGAGCGCGCGGTGTTAAGGTTCCACCAGAGGCGCTCGGTGATGAAGGGGATCATCGGGTGCATCAGGCGGAGTGCGCCGTCGAGCACGGCGGCCAGGACATCGGCCGTTGCGGCAGATGCGGCGGGATCTTTCATGGCCGGTTTGATGACTTCGACGTACCAGTCGCAGAAGTCTCGCCAGAAGAAGTCGTAGCAGGCTTTGGCGTATTGGTCGAAGCGGTAAGCCGCCAGGGCCTGGTTGGCTTCATTGACGGCGAAATTAAACCGCGAAATGATCCATCGATCGGCCAGCGAAATTAAAGAGGGACGGGCGCGATTTATTTCCGGGGGCGGAGCGGATTCGAGGTTGGAGAATGCGAAGCGGGCGGCGTTCCAGAGTTTGTTGCAGAAGTTTCGACCGAGGTCGAATTTATCGCTGGTGTTGCGGCCGTCGGGGAGTTTCTTCACGGGGAGGCGGACATCCTGGGTTTCAGTCGCCATCGTGGTGAGCGTGAAGCGCAGCGCATCGGCGCCGTGGGTGTCGATGATGTCGACTGGGTCTACGCCGTTGCCTTTGGACTTGGACATCCGCTCGCCTTTGCCGTCCAGAATCGTGGGATTGATGGCGACGTGGTGGAATGGGATGCCGAGCGAGAGCGCAGAGCGATGAGCGCTGAACTCAGAGCAAAGAGCAGAGTCGGCAGGCGCTTGGTCTTCGCTCTGCGTTTTGCGCTCTGCGATCTGCGCTCCTCCCATATTGTACATCCCCATCATCACCATCCGCGCCACCCACAGCGTGATGATGTCGCGGCCGGTGAGGAGAACGGTGGTGGGATACCATTTGGCGAGGTCGGGGGTGGAGTCTGGCCAGCCGAGGGTGCTGTGGGGCCACAAGGCGCTGCTGAACCAAGTGTCAAGGACGTCGGGGTCTTGGACCCAGCCGTTCCGCTCCCACTTCGTACTCGCGCTAGTGGCATTTAGGGATAGATACAGGTGCACGGGGCGTTGGAGGCCGTGATTGAGCTCCGTTAGCGTTGGCGTAAGACGACTCCCCGTTTCAGAATCGATAATCACAAGTGCATTTAAGTTGCTCTTGTTGCAAAGGACATCTTCCAGACAATCGTCCAATAATTGATCGATCTCGTGGAACACTTCCAATGTATCGGCCACAGATTTCGTCCATACCGGAATTCGATGTCCCCACCACAACTGCCGCGAGATTGGCCAATCTCGCTTTTCGCCTAGCCAAGATAAATACTGCTGCGCGTGGCGTTCAGGGAAAAATTTGATGGTGCCGTCGCGGACCACGTCTAGCGCCGGCTCCGCCAGTGGGGCCATCTTCACAAACCACTGATCTGACAGATAGGGCTCCACCGCAGTCTTGCTTCGGTCGCTGTGGCCGACCTGTGTTTCATAAGGCTCGACCTTAGCCAGCAGGCCCTGCGACTCGAGGTCGGCCACCACCTTGGCACGGGCGGCGTCTCGCTTCATTCCGGCATACGCGCCGGCGTTTTCATTCAGCGTACCCGTTGGGTTGAGAATGTTGATCAACTCAATCTGATCCGGCTTTCCCAGATGTCGCTGATAAACCGCATAGTCATTCGGATCATGCGCCGGCGTCACCTTCACCACGCCGGAACCAAACTTGGGATCAACCAGGATGTCGTCGGCGATGATCGGAATGAATCGATCCGTCAGCGGCAGCTTGACGGATTTGCCAATGGCCCAATTCCATCGCGGGTCCTGGGAATGAACCGCAACGGCCGTGTCGCCCAGTAGTGTTTCCGGGCGCGTTGTCGCGACAACCATTTCTGTGGCGTGGCCTGATGTTCCCGCGTTGTTGACAACAATGGGATAACGAATGTGCCACATCGAAGTCTTCACGGTCTCATGATAAATCTCGTCGTCGCTGATGGATGTCTGGAGATGAATGTCCCAGTTCACCAGGCGCTTGCCGCGGTAGACCAGCCCGTCTTTGAAAAGTTTGAAGAAGGTTTGACGGACGGCTTTGGCGCATTGGTCGTCCAGCGTGAATCGTGCGCGGCTCCAGTCGCAACTGGCGCCCAGGCGTTTGAGCTGTTCGAGGATGCGATCGCCGTACTGCTGTTTCCACACCCAGATGCGCTCGACCAATCCCTCGCGGCCAACGTCGTGGCGGGTTTTGTTTTCCTTTTCCTTAAGCTGCTTTTCAACCACCGCCTGCGTGGCGATGCCGGCGTGGTCGAGGCCGGGAACCCAGAGCGTGTTGAAGCCGGCCATGCGGTGCATGCGGGTGAGGATGTCCTGCAACGTGTTGTTGATGGCGTGGCCAAGATGGAGCGCGCCGGTAACGTTGGGCGGGGGGATGACAATGCAGTAAGGGTCACCGGGCTTTGTAGGATCGGCCTTGAAGCAATTATTGGCGATCCAAAATTGATACGTCTCAGCTTCAACGGCGGCGGGATCGTAATTTTTCGGCAGTTCGGTGGTGCTCATGGATTACCTGAATGGACAAAATTCAAATTGGGAATTTGACGGCGGATGGTAAAGGGGTGGGGCCGGGCGGGCAACGCCGCCAGCGACCCTATCGTACGACTACCGGAGTGGGGAGGGGAGAATACATCTTTCAGATAGCTTATCGGCCATGGCGAGGGAAGAAAAGAGGATTGGCCACCGATGCACTTTGCGTCTATATGGCAATACCCCTATGGCTTGCTACTGGGGCGGGGAAACTGAAAATGCCGCCGTGACGGAATTCGCCAATGAGATCGCGCTGGGCTGGTGCGTTTTATTGAATGCGCTGGTGTTTGTTTCGGCGTATCGGTTTGCCATTCGGCGGATGACCCGAAATCGCTCACAGGCGATGCTCGATGCGGCATTGCTCGGGTATGTCGTTCAGTATGTTTCGGTCGTCGCGCCGGGAATGGTTGGGGCGCTGCGGCTGGGGACGATGACGGGGGTGGCCGTCATAGTTTCAGTTGCATTGCTGGCGGCCGCGGAGGGGGTAAGAGGAGCGAAGCAACATCGTGGGGATGATCTGCATGTCGGCGGAGAGCCAGTGGTATGGTGGAGCAGATGGGTTTGCTGGCGATTCTGCTTTTCTGCATCGGGCTCGTCTGGAGTCTGGTGCACCATCAAAGCGTCCTTCCAGTGATGGGAAACGATGCGATGACCTATCACTTGCCGGCCGCGGTGCAATGGTTGCAGACGGGGCGGTTGGGGGTGTTTCAGTTCGGGGTGCGACCCATTTGGGGCAAGCAGGTTATCGCCCTCGGTGTGCTGCTTACGGCAGTGTTGACGGCGTATAAGCCGGATCTGATGGGGTGGGAAATGTTTTTCGTGAGCGGGGCATTGGAACTGGTTGCTGTAGGATTGATCGTGGCATTTTTAACGCGAAAGCTTGGGCCACACGTAAGGTGGGGTGTCGTCGGAGTGCCGGCGATTGTGGCAGGATTCGCGTTTGCGTTTGTGTATTGGTCGGCATCGCTTCGGGCATACCAGCACGACTGGTTTGTGGATGGCTCAGGCTGGCAAATCACTAATGCAGAGCCCGAAGGACTTTGGCGATTTGTTGATCAGCACGTGCCGCGTGATGCAACGGTAGCTTACACCGACCTGTATTTGATCTACCCGCTGCAAGGCTTTTCTCTGGATCGGCGACTGGTGTATGCGCCGATGTGCCCGGGGCTGGCGACACAATCGGATTTGCCGTGGCTGGGTGACCGACTATCGGGGGAGGAATTGGTGCCCGCCGCCGTCAAGGCTACGGTGGGACATTCGGATCGCGCAACCTGGCTGCAGAATCTCCGGGCCTCTAATGCTTCATTTCTGATTGTCGGCAAGGGCGGCGCGATCGATAAGCCGCCGGAGGCGGAATTTGTGGCAGCGGACCCTAAGTGATTTCAGAAGCTGTTCGAAAATGAAGCGGGGACTATTTTTGTAATCGATAGGGACGGGATGTGATAGTGATTCGAGAGCGGAGTGACTCACCGAATCTCTTCTTTCATTGACGATGCCTTGTGGCACGTATACCCTTCCTCGGCCGCTTGAGGCGGTCCGTTCCTCTCGGTTCATACCTACTTAATAGAAGGAGTCAATCATGCCGTATCAACTTCCCCCGTTACCGTTTCCGTCCGATGCGCTTGAGCCGAACATCGACAAAATGACGATGGAGATCCATCACGACAAGCATCACAACGCTTACGTGACGAATCTCAATGCGGCCATCGCCAAGCATCCTGAACTGGACGGCAAGCCGGTTCATGAGTTGCTGCAGAGCAACCTCGCAATTGTTCCAGAAGATATTAAGACAGCCGTCCGCAACAACGGCGGCGGGCATCACAATCACTCGCTCTTCTGGGAGATTCTCAATCCCGCCGGCAAGCCGGGCACGGCACCGGTGGGCAAGCTGGGCGAGGCGATCAACAGCACATTCCAGTCATTTGAAAATTTCAAGACGCAGTTCGCCGCCGCGGGTACCGGCCGGTTTGGGTCGGGCTGGGCGTGGCTGGTGAAGCGAGGGCAGAAGATCGAGATCATTTCGACGGCCAACCAGGATTCGCCGATCATGGAAGGCGCGTTTCCGATCATTGGGCTGGATGTTTGGGAACATGCGTACTATTTGAAGTATCAGAACCGCCGACCGGACTACATCGCCGCCTGGTGGAATGTGGTGAACTGGAAGATTGCGGACGATCGGTTTGGCCGAGGGAAGTGAACGCAGTTGTGATCACTGTTCACCCCGAAGGCACCAGGGACGCGGAAGGCACGGAAACTTCCGTGTCCTGAGCGTCTTCGGGGTGAATCATTCATATTGCCCCGCATTCCGCTTGCAGGGCGTGTGGTGTCCTCGTAAAACCATTCAATGCGCCGACTTTATCTACGCGACTGCCAGGCGGGCGATCTGATTGAAGACGTGTATGTCGTCACGAACAAGCAGTTGGCCGCTGGAAGTAATGGGAAACAGTATGTGAAGGCGTTTGTGGGGGACCGTAGCGCGACGGTGACAGCACGGATCTGGAACGCGACGCGCGATATGTTTGCCGCCATTCCAGATGGGGGATTCCTTCGCATCCGTGCGAGGGTTGAAAATTACCAGAACAACCTGCAGGTCATTATCGAACAGATGTGGCCGGCGAAGTCGGATACGTTCGAGCTATGCGATCTGATTCCGCATACGACCAAAGACATTCCACAGATGTTCTCGCGGCTGGTGGAGATTCTGGGAAGCATTCAGAATCGGCACCTGGCGGCTTTGGTGCAGGCATACCTGGATGATGAAAAGCTGATGACCGACTTCCGCCGATGCCGGCGGCGATGAATTTCCATCATGCGTTTCTGGGGGGATTGCTGGAACATACGCTGAATGCGATTGAGATCAGCGATGCGATCTGTCCGTTTTATCCAGGCTTGAACCGGGACGTTGTGATCGCGGGGGTGTTTCTGCATGACATCGCCAAGACGTGGGAACTGACATACGACTGCGCATTTGGATATAGCGACGGCGGGCAGCTCATCGGGCATATCGTGAAGGCGGCGATGTGGGTTGAGGAGAAGCGAAAAGAAGCGGAACTCACGCTCGGCGAAAAAATTCCGCAGCCTCTGGTGGATGTGATCCAGCATATTATTTTAAGCCACCATGGCGAAACGGAATTTGGCTCGCCCAAGACGCCGGCCACCCCGGAGGCGCTGGTGGTCCATGCCATGGAGAACCTGGATGCGAAGCTGATGATGGCGCTGTCGGCCTGTCGAGGCGAAACCATCGCCAACGCGGAGGGGAACTGGACGGAATACATGAAGGCGTTTGGCGGCCGGATGTTCCGGCCGGACGTTGCGCCGGCGGACGCAATCGATGGCGAACCGCTGCCGATGGCTTCCGATATCGGTGGAAACCGAGGCAGTGCCGGCGACGCCGCGCCTGCCCTTAAAATCGCCATTTCCAACCCACTTTTCGAATCCGTTCCGGGGAAACATAAGTAGCGCAGGGAATTTTCTTTTCGTTTTTCGCCATCCTCGCTTATACCAATGTCCCTTGCCTGACGCTGCTCAGCGTTTTTGGGCGGGTAAATACTTCATAGGCATCTTTGAAAGGAGCCGACTGTGAATTCGGGGAAGTGGTTGATTGCGACTGCGGCTGTATTGTTGACCGGTTCAGTGTTGATCGCCGCCGACGAAGCGAGCGCGCCTGCGACGCAGCCGTCCGCGGAAGTGGCGAAGAAGGGCAAGCTGACCAAGCCCTGGAGCCAACTCACCGGGCTGACTGACGAACAGAAGGAAAAAATCGAGACGATCCACGGCGACGCCAACGTGCAGCGGAAAGAAATTGACGCCAAGGAAAAGTCGGATATTGAGGCGCTGCTCACCGACGATCAGAAGGCAGAATTGAAGACGCTGACTGAAAAACCCAAGTCGAAGAAGAAAACTCCTTCGACAGAGCCGGCGCAGTAAGTCGAGCCGGATATCACCATGGAGACACGGGGGGCACGGAGAGGAATCTTTTGAATGGATTTCTCGGTGGCGCCTGCGTCTCCATGGTGAATCATTCTGCTGTTGGGGTGGGAATTTTCGAGTGTCAAAAAAGAAAACCGCCAGTCAGTTGACTGGCGGTCTTTTCATATCCCGTAAATCAGGGTCGCGATATTTTCACGGCGCATCGAGCGCTGCCTTGAAATCTTTCTCACCGCGTAATCCCACGAACTTCTGGGCAATCTGGCCATTCTTAAACAGGATGACTGTTGGGATGGCGTTAATGCCGAACTTCAGGGAGATATCGCGATTGGAGTCGGTGTCGACCTTGCCGACCTTGACTTTGCCGACATATTCGTTGGCAAGCTTATCGATGGTCGGGCCGAGCATTTTGCACGGCTGGCACCATTCAGCCCAGAAATCCACAAGCACCGGCTGCTCCGAATTCAGGACTTCATCCTGGAAATTCTGATCGGTAAATTCTTTCACATTTGCATTGGCCATGAATACTCCTTCAGGTGTTTCTATCGCTGGATCATAGAAGTCGATAGCGATGATTGTCAACGAACCGGCGCTGGGCGCCTATAGCTGCGTGATTGAGCGGCTTAAAACGCACGCGCGTCACTTCTTGATCGTGTCGAGATGCTGTTTGACGCTGAGCATGTTTGCAATAGCCAATCCCAGGAGGACTGCTCCGGTGATAAAGAGCGCGATGGGGAGCCAGCCGGGGAGGTCGGCGACGGGGGAATCGGGACCGGAGATATATTTGAGGGCGCCGAAGGCGATGGTCAGCAGCCCGCAGGTCAGGAGGATGGGGATGGCGGTTCGGCGGAATTCAATGGTTTGATAGACGGCGGCGGTTGATGTGCCGCGCGCGGGTTTCTTCTTCGCGCCTCCCGATGTACCGGGAGCGGCGGGTGCATAGGCGGCTGAATTCTCATCGACAGGATTGATCAGGATAGCCCCCTGGAGCGGCGGGGCGGCATCCTGGGCTAAAGGGCGGCGCGGAGCAGCGCGGGGTAGGCGCCGATGTGCTCGGGATGACCGAAGGCCGCGGGGAAGGAGGCATGTTCGGTCGCTGGCTTGGCGCCGACGGCCGCGTCTGGCGATTGGATGCTGTGGGACTAGGCGGCGGCGATGGATCCGGTGGCCCCGATGAAGGCGATTCCGGAAGCTCCGGCAGCGGTGGGGCGGGCAAATCCGGCTCGGTGGGAACGGCGTCAGCGCCGGCAAGCTTATCCAGTGCGTCGGCCAAGTGATCTCGCCTTTGCTTTGACATACGTATCAACTCCGCTCTACGTTCGACAGGATCGGTCTATCTTGCCCGCATTCACCACGTCCGAGAACTCTTTTCCTGTCGCCGGCGCAATACACATTGTCTGGTAATTTCCCTTCGCATTATAGTGCGCGACATGGCCGGGCTAAAGGACGAGTCCCGGAGGGAAGAATCTCGCGACGCATTTGTTCGCACCCCACGAGACGCAATTTTTGCAGGTCGTTTTTATCCGGCGGATGCGACCGAATGCCGTCTTGCCGCCGAGCGGTATCTGCGTGAAGCCGCCGGAGACGACGACGGCACGCAATGGCTTGGTGGGATTGTTCCGCATGCAGGTTGGATATGCAGTGCGGCGATTGCCGCCCGGACAATCGCAACGCTGGCACATGGAAGGCGGCCGGACGTCGTGGTGGTGTTTGGCGCGATTCATACGCCGATCCCGACTCTGATCGCGGCACTGGATGTTCATCGCTGCTGGCAGGTGCCCGGTGGTGAGGTCGCTGTTGCAGAGCATCTGCAGGCAAAGCTTACGGAGACGCCGGATCTGTTTGGTGTGGATGAGCGGTTCCATGAGCAGGAACATGCCGTTGAAGTGGAGTTGCCGCTGATCCGGTCGGCTTGGCCGCAGGCGATGGTGATGCCGGTTGAAGTGCCGGTGATTGACGGCGCAATTGAGATGGGCCGGCGCATGGCCCAGCAGGTGATCGCTGCCGGGCTGAACGTTGTTTACCTGGCGAGCAGCGACCTGACGCATTATGGCCCGGCCTATCGATTCACGCCGGCGGGAATTGGACCGGCGGCTTTGGAATGGGCCAGGGGCAATGATCGGCGACTGCTGGAACTGGTGATGGATATGCAGGTTGAGCGGATCGTGCCGGAGGTGCGGTCCCGGCTCAGCGCGTGCGGTGGTGGAGCGATCGCCGCAATGATGGCGGCCTGCCGGGAGCACGGCGGCGCGAAGGGTAGATTGTTGCGGCATGCCAACAGCTTCGAAACGCTCGCCAAGGTGCATCCGCAACCGCCGGCTGATGCCGTGGGCTATGCAGCCTTGGTGATTGCATGATTCTGGGACGTTGCCGAGCCTGCTGCGTTGCGGCTACGCAACGTATAGCGTGGATGTTGTACCGGCGAAGCAAGCGGCCCGGTAAATGATGCCGCCGCTCGACATCCGGCACAGCCAGCGTGGTCGGAATGCCCAGCGAACAGATAAAACGGGCCGGAAACCGGGGTGTTTCCGGCTCGATGACTGAAGTTTGGACGGAGCCGAATTCCTGCATGGATGTGGAATGACTTTTGCCTAGGTGGTTCTTCAGTTCGACCACAACGCGACTTACAGCGCGGGGCACAGACCAGGAGACGACCGATGAACGAGCAGGAATTTCAAGGCAAGCTTGCCGAATTGATGGGCGAGATTAGCACGCTTCCCCCCACCGAACGTCAGAAGCTGGAAAAGCTCGCCGACGAAACCCGCCAGCGCCATGAGCGCCTGCGGCAGACCGTTAGCAGCCTTCAGGAAAGCCTCGACTACCTGCGCTTGAGCATCAAGTATCTGGTTTTCGATCTCGAAGCGACGCGTCGGGAAAATGGATACCTCCGAAAGATGCTGGAAGAAACCAGCGGCAACAATGAATGATGCAAATTGATTCAATTGCTCAGGGCCGCTCGCCAGGACGGCCTTGTGTAGTAAACAAACGAACCCCGCAGCATGCGGGGTTCGTTTGTTTATGTACGGAGAAAACCGGCCCGTGCGGAATGCATCAAAATCAAGAGAACTGCGAGCTTAATTGAACGTCGTACGGGCCGCAGGCATGTGTCACATTGAGAGAAACCTCCGCATCGCCGCGCACCTGGCCGCTCCCACGCCGCCCATATGGCCAAGGCGCCTGCGCTAGAGTTGCTCGTGGCGCCATGTTTTGGCAATTGTTATATCGTGCTCCACTTTTGTGGTGAGCGCATTGAGATCGAGATATCCGATGCGCGTCAGCAGTTGCGGGCGGTACTGGCTTGTAGCGGTCTGCGCATACTGCTTCCAGGCTTGCAGGGCATTTTGAAGATGCTCGATCGCCGACTGCTGGTCCTCGGGTTTGCTCGTGGTTTTGAACGCGGCAAGATCGACGGCGCCAGGATTTTCTCGGCATAGTAATTACCGAGATACGACATTGCCTTTAGATCGCCAATGGTCAGGCGGAGTTCCTTATCCTTGATGGAATCAGGCATGCCGCTAAGTGTGGCTAAGGTGTTGGCGGCGTCATTGTGAAGGTTGGCGGCGACTTGTAACGGGGTGACACCGGCTATTGGTTGGCCTTGCGCGATTGCCGCGCTGTATTCGCGGATGTTCATGATCCCCGCGCCCGGCATAATCGACCCTTTCATGAAATCCTTCACACTGTAAAAACCGCGATGATTGGGATGGCTGATGCACGCTTCGGGAAACCATGCCAGATCATTTCCGCTCCAGAAAAATCGGCTCACCTGCGGGATGATCCGGGAAGCTGACACCGAGGCGGCAAAAAGCTTTCCAGGCGGCGCTTCGGGGAATCGCGTATCGAGCGTCTGCTGAAAAAGGCTGTCAGGAATCGTCGGGTCATAGCTCAATCGCCCCCAGAGCATGAAGCTGTACCACTGCTTCTTCGTGACCAATTGGCGCGGCGAGTCCGGTTCGGTGCTGGTGAACTCACGTCCCCAGATGAAACCATCCGGCCCCATGAAATACCCGGCGAGCGTTTCCGGCCCCGGCAAACTATGAATATAGTCGCGGGCATACTGCGGATCGCCCCAGCGGAAGCTGTAAATGTCGTCGTTGCGGATCGTCATCCAGCAGCGGAGATTGCCGGGGAAATTTGCCAGGTCTTTTTTATAGAAGATCGGGGTTGGCGAAGAATACATGTGGGCGACGGAATACTTGTATTCAAAATCAAATGGATCGGGATAGGTCTTCCACTCATTGAGCATCTCCTTCATGCTCCCCTGATGCAGGCGATGAATGAGGCGAATTGTGCGATCAGGCTGGAGCTTCTTCGCGTCTAAAATGCCCTGGCCGTAGGTGTTCCAGAGCCACTTTTCGTTGGTGAATTCGCCTTTCAGCTTCTGCATATTTTCGCCGGCGGTGATGCCGATGCCGGCCAGCCGCGGATAGGTCAGGACCAGTTCGCGGACGCTCTTGCGGAAGTAATCGATGGTTGCGGGATTGTCCTGAGCAGTGGTGATGCCATATTTGCCATCAGCGCCCCATGTGAAAATATTCCATGTGAAAATATAGACATCGATACCCCGATCGTTGGCGTACGCCATCACGTCCTGCCAGAACTTGATCTTCTGTTCGATCGTCAGCTTCTTCAGCGTTTCAAGATGGGCGAGCAACTCAGGACGGACCATGTCCTTGCCGGTGAGGGCATAGGTTGAATCAAACTTTTCAGTCGTGCGCATCACGTCCGCCAATGCGACGTCGGGATATTCCGGGACCTTCACCATCGAAGGGAACGGATGAAGGTTCCAGAGCGAGAGGACGTTGTAGCGCTGGCGGGCCATTTCATCGAGGAATTCATGCCAGAAATCCATGCTCCACATTTCAGGGATGTTCTGCTGTGCGGAGTCACCGGCGTCGGAATAGCTGGGCGTGCGGGCGTCGAGGGGAATATTGAATTTGAAGCCCCGCTGGGAAATGAAAGGTGAGTGGTCGGTATCTTGAAGTTTTGGGAGGGTTTGGAGCTTGATGGATTCTGCGATGTCAAGTCCGCCGTACATCGCGCCGGCAGGATCAGCAGCGAGAACGATGTAGGTGGTTTGATTGTTTAAGACGCTCTTGCGAAGGGCATATGCCTGCGGAGGGGCATCCGGCTTGAGGTCATGGACACTAAGCGTGGCAGCCAGGTTGTGCGATTCATCTTTGCTCGCCGCAATGGCAATGCGGACTTCCTGAGATGGCTGGGAAAGGTCAGCGAGATTGTGTGTGACACCAATGTCGCCTTGCGCGCTCAATGCCTTATTGATTTCCGAGGCGGCGAATTCGACTTGGGGAATATCGTGATTGCGATACACGCCGACATTCGCCGATGCGAGATGGGAGAGGCAACCGGCGAGGAGGAAAGTTAAGAGGAAGGTTCGAAACACTTTGGGCATTTTGCCTCCGACATTCTAATTCTGTTGCGTGACTATTTTTACTTCCGTGTCATTAGCACGGGCCAGAGGTTTATGTCACGTTGGCAGGAAGCAATCCCAGGACGACTCATGCGCTCGCGTCTCCCGGAGCACCTGAAGACGGGCAGGAACCGCCTGCGATTGCCTTGGCATATTACCGTTCAAGATGCACGAGGATGTACGGCGCCGTTTTGTTGAAGTCGGGATAAATCGTGCCGTTGCCCTGATTGTCCATCATTTCCAGGTAATACATCAAGTCCCATGTCGGCACGATCTGGTCGCCGGGAATGGTCGCTTCATAGCGGCCTTGGGCGGTGGACGGGGACATGGGAAGCGTTTTGTAATCAAGATATTGATTCACGCTGCGATAACGCAGGCGCACCCATTTGATTCCCGCCGGCGAGGTAATGTCTGCCGTGATCGTAAGCGGCTTGCCGGCTGCGGCATTTTTCGGGGGCTCGTGGCCGACGACAGGAAGCGTGCGATCGCTTTCCACCGCCGCGTAGCGAGGAGCCGTTTGGGTGGCGGGGGCTGTTGCAGGCGACTTCTGTTGTTTCTCCAGGCCGACTAAGCCTTTTTCCAGTGACTTCAGTTCTTCCCGCCAATGCCCGCAAAGATTGCGGCTGCGAGCGCCCATCATCAAGTCCGGGGCGTACACATCGCCTGCCGCGTCGACGAGTCGCCGCCAGGCGTCGATGGCACTCCGCTCCGCCGTGATAGCGTCGTCCAATGCGCGGCGATCGCCGGTTCGGGCGTACAAACGATAGTTGACAGCCGCCGGAATTCGGCGGGCATGATAAAGCGCCAGATTAGACAGGATTTTCAAGTCGATGATCGTTGAATCAAATTCCTTATTGCGATGATCGCCGATGTGGGCCTCGGCGCCGACAATCTGCGTGCTGATGTCTTCAGCAATTTGCGCGAACCAGCGGCTGGTTTCCTGCGGACGCATTTTCGCCGTCTCGCCGGATTCGATGAGCCGCTTGGCTTCTTCATCGAAATTTTCAAACTGAGCGATGTCGCTGCCTTCCGCTTTGGCGAAGGCCGGAAGATCACCGAGGTGCTGCTTCTCCGCCCAGCCGGCAGTCATGGGGAATCCGCTGTACGGATAGTCAGACGCCACAATGCGCGGCAGAATCCAACTGGCCTTATGCAATCCTTCTTCGATAAACGGGGCGGCGTCTTTGCCGAATCGAGCCTGGAATTCGTGCTCCCAGGTTTCCGCCGGCGTGTTAGGATTGTATCCAATGCGGCCGAATACCTGGAAGTAATGCCAGTAACGCTCAAACTCGTAATCGTAATAGCGATAAGGAGCGGCAAGCAGATCGAACGGCTTCATGTCATGCGGCTGGCCTTCCATCTTCGTCGCCAGCGGTTCGTCAATCTCAAAGCTGTCGCTGTCGTACAAGTGGGCACTTTCGCAAAATCGCCTGGCGAATTCCGGATCGCCCCAGAGCAGGATGCGCGCGGTGCCGGCGTTCCAGAGCTGCCAGGTCATCTGATACTTCTGCGGATAACGCAGCAGATCCGCATACCCGTGGCGGCGATTCATTTGATCGCGCACGTTCACGTGCGTCGGATGAAAAGGCAGACCCATCTGCTCCATCCAGCATTTGGTCGTCAGACGAAAATTCACGCCGTCGTCAATGCACGTCTGGATGGTCGAATCAAGCAATCCCTTGGCGCGCAGGTCCAGGCGGATATTCGGCGCCTTCTGCTTCATCAATTGAAACATCTCGCGCCAGAAACCTTCCTGCTCAGAAGATTTCAGGCCCGATTCATCGTGCATGCGGAACTGAACGCTGTCGATGTTGGGAACGAGTTGAAGAAACTTAGTCAGCGCGGCCTTGGTATATGGGATCAGATTCTCGGCCGTCATGCCCCATACCAGGCCGGGCATCGGTTTGGTGAGCGGTTCATTGGGATTGGGTACGCCTCCGCCCTGAACATTGCCTCGATAGATGTGATCCCAGATGCCAATGGTGAAATTAATCCCGCGCTCGTGCGCCATCTGAACGAGGCGATTGAGCGCCTTGAGATTTTTCTCCTGCTCCTGAGCGCTGATGCCGACCATGCGCACATCCGGAAAACCTTCGGTGTCGAAGAAGTAGGGATAGGCCGGGGCAAGAAAGCCGCCGTTTTCGTATCCGAGCACTACAATGATCGAGTTGAAACGGTTCCGGGCCAGGTTGTCCAGGTAACGGGCCCAATACGCTTCATCGTAAAAGCGGCTCTCCCAGTAGGCGCGGTTCATGGTGAAAAGCGTGACGCCTCGATTGGCGATCGCGGCCTTTTCCGTAGTTTCACGAAGTTCGTTTAAAGGCACGGGGTCCGCGCTCCAGCCGATGCGATCCGCGACATCCAGCTCGGCGTACATCAGGCCGCGATCATTTGAGCCGGCAAGAACCCACGCCGGATGGCCGTGGTAATCCAGCCTGGCGATAACTAGACCTTCAGGATCTTCTGGCAGCGGATGATTGGCGGCCTTGAGCAGTTGTTCCGCAAGACTATTTTTGCCGATCACGCCAGCGATGATGAGCGTTTGTCCGTTGGCGCTTTCCAAAGCATTTGTCTGCTGCGCGGCGATGCCCTTGCCATGCAGGGCGGCGAGCATTTTTTCGGCGCCATGAACAGCCGGGGCACTGGCCTTAGCATCAGTAACGAGTGAGATGACCGGCACATCTGCCGCGGCGAGCGAGCCGCTTGCGGGGAGGAATACGGCTGCCAGGATTACAATGATGCATGATAATTTTGCTGAACTGCTTAACATTCGCGTTTTCCTCTAATGCCACCGGCTTATCCGCGGGTCGTTGCCGATCCCAGTGTAATCGCCCGCACCACCTGATTGTTCTTGTCATCCCTATAAGTCAGTTTTCCATCCTCGGCAGTGAAATGAAATGCGGGTGGATAAAACCCGTTGCAGACAAAATCATCAATAAGGACGTAATCGCTGTTCTCCGACATCGCTCGAAACACCAAAGTGCGATGACGCGTCGACAATGGAATCTGTGCCGAAACAAAAGCAAATTCGCCGAGCGGGCAGGTCTCGCCGATGCCGCTGGTGCTGGAACCGCAACCGGGGAATTCCAGCGCGCCGGCAAACTCCATCAGATCAGCATAACTTTTGATATGCGGCGGTGGCTGGGCGGAGCGCAGAAGGTTTTCAATCTTCGCTGTTTGCTCTGGCGAAAGAACGTGATTTGCCGCGGAAACTTCAAAACGTTCGCCGCGATAGGGAATGATGGTCGTGACGGCCGCTCGGGAGGGGACCGCGGCAGGTGACGCCGAGCGCGCCTGAAGCAGGGCAACCGCGAATAAACCAGCCAGGACGAGCCCTCCAGCCCAGAAAATTAGGGTGTGTCTGCTCATCCGTTGTTCTCTGACATGAATCTGAGGCCGCAATGAATTCTGAACGCGCGGCTGTTCAATTGAAACACGCTCCCGATGACGCTGAAGAACAGCAGCAGATGATGATTACATTCTTGCAATGTTATTGTTGAACCGATCCAGCCCCGAGACTATTTCCCGGGCATCCCCACATGCAATGCAACCGGCCCATTTTTCCAATCCTCAGGCGGTTTCAGGTTGGTTGTTCCATTTTCCACCTTCCCCGCATCAGCGCGATCCCCGGTAAGCGGCCGAAACCATTCTGCCTTAAGCGGCTGACCGAGCCCCTGCAGTGTCAATGTGAATGACGCGGCAGTGTTTAGAAAAACCACATATTCATTGCCGGGATCGGCCAGGCAATAACCGTCGCTGACCAGACCATCCGTTGGCTGCAATCGCCAATAACCGACTTGATCGAAGAATTCCCGCAGATGCTTGAAGTATGCGTAACCAGGCGGAGTTTCCTGCGGCCGCAGGACATCCCACGCCGTATACGTGTAGTAATAAGCGCCAAATCCGCCAGCGGTGTAAACCTCCCACGCCCGGCGGCAAACTTCCTCCGGCTCCTGAGCAACGTTGTACGTTTTATCTTTCAATCCCTTGGGTCCGTGCTCATAGCCGAACTCGGTATTGATGACCGGCCAGGGATGCTGTCGAAGATGATCCAGCATCGTCTCTCGCCATTTTGCATGCTGCTGATCGGAGCGGTAATCGACCAGGTCGTTATATGTGCCCTCGTTATAGGCCATGTGATCATCGTGGATGGTTAAAAGCCGGTGATACGGGTCGTTCTCCCGGATAAAACGCATGCGCCCGGTCTTGTACGTCATATCTTTTTCGTATTGCGCTTCCTTGGCCAAATCCCATGTAATGTTTGGATAGGCGCTATATCGCGCAATGAGCCACCGGTAGTATTGGTCGTCTTCCGGGCTGCCATTGGCCGGCCACTTCACCTGCTTGTTGTAAACCCTCATCAGGACATGGGCCACGATGCCTCGCCGATACATCGCGTTCATCATGCGATCGTAGTGTTGCCAGTAAGCCAGATTAAATCGGCTGAAATCCGGTTTCTCATTGCTGCCTTCCCACGCATAAAGCGGCGGGGGACCGAAGTCCTCGTCGGCAGTCTTGCCTTTGCGCCATGAAGTGTCGTGCGCGTATGCATTAAGGATGATGAAGTTGAACCCGCTGCCCGTGATCTTGTCGAGAAACGGATTCAATGTTTTCAATTCCGGATCGGTTGAATCCAGCGCCCAGAGCCAGTCGCATTCATAGCCGAGCGGAAAATAATGAGCGCCGTCTTCAAAGATGAATTGATGCGGATGATCCGGATCGACGTGAAGTCCGCCGTGAATGGCGGTTGAAGGATTCGCAACACAGACAAATTCCACATGCTGATTGTCGAGGTCGGTTACAGCGCTGTGAGTAGTAAGCGACCACGCGCCTTCTGCTGTCGGCGAGATGCGCAGCTTCCATGTTCCATCGCCGTCAAAAAAACCGGGGACGCTTAATTTGATGCCGTTTGGCCCCGTGATGTCTGCCGAAAAAGCCACTTGAAATGGATTCGCCTGAGCGGAACGCAAAGCAAACGAGAAATCATGCGGTTCCCACCGGGCCACCTGAATTTCCGCGGCAAAAACCTGGTGCGTTAGTGAAATAAACCCAAGTGTGACAATGAAGCAAAATAGATGTCCAGTTCGCATAGATGTAGCAGTTATAAAGTGATAACCAAGCGTAGCAACACCCGACAGGGCAATAAAATTGAAGTGGCGGAATTTCAAAAAACTTGAATCGAGGCAGCCGATCGCTTTTTGCTCATTCATCGTAAAAAAAGGATTGCACGCCGCGGCATCTCTCGATAATATGTATATACGTTGCAAATCTGGCAGATCATTCGGGTGAAACCTGCTTTGAATTGTGACCTCTGGCATTTCTGACTGAGTCAAAAAAAGATAGTCCATTCTTAATCGCGCCAAGTGGTGTGATAAGCAAATACCGTGTGCGTGATTATCACGCCATTTCAAGAAGGGAATTCTCTATGAAGTTGCGAACCCTCGCCGCGTTGTTCGCTGTGGGTTTCTCCGCAGTATGCGCCAATGCAGCCATAACGATCGACAATGGAAATTATCGCATCGGGACAAGTCACGACGGCAATGCCCACGATCGTGACGATTATGTGGCTGTCGGCGTTGAAATTGCGTTGGTGCACCAGGCGAAAATAGGGTCAAAGTATGTTCATATCGATTATGCGGATGACTTGGGGCTCGGGACCGCCGCACGCGAAAAAATCATGCATGACAACGTGACCGGCGCTCTTTCACGTTTCAGCACGCATGGAAAATCGTTTGATGACCAGAAAGTTCTCTCTGCCGCAACGAGCGACATTGCTAACCAGATCAATGTCTCGACCGCGACTAACACTTTCTATTTCGGCTGTTGCGGGACCATGGAAGTCCCCTGGGAAGGAATCAATAAATCCTCAACTGCCCATCGCAGGTTTGCCACGTTCATCTCCCACTCTGTCAACAACGACAATGAAACCGATTCCCCGCTGTTGAAGCACAAGTGGAGCGATATTCAGAAGACGGGCGTAAAGACAATTCACATCGCAGATCAGAATCTGGATGGCTTCAAAGCCTCGCTATCGGCGTACTCATGGATGAAGAATTCCAGCAACCCAAATCTGCGCTGGGTTTATAGCCTCTGCGTCACGTCCACCTTCGATTGCTCCGACGCCGGCATCACCTACTTCATCATCACCGGCCGCGGCGATCAGCATGCGACTGTTCCGCACATTGAAGAAGTTCTCAATGGTCAGGTCACCCTCCGGTAATCTGATGGCTTTCTCAAATACAGCAGCTCACCGGCGGAAGTGCGCCGGTGAGCTGTTTTTGTTTAACGAGGCTGTAGTCAGGGAAGTTTTGATTCGAAGACGTAATCTCCCGATCCGATTTCATATCCTGCGTAAGATGCCGATATCGCGGTGAACTTTACCCCGGGAGCCGTGTCCGCCGGTTTGCCCCCTTCGGTGATCGATGCCTGATCGATTGCAGGCACTTGAATGAAGGCGGTTGTGTTCGGTGGAATCGTGATATGCAGCGTGAACTTCCGGCCGTCACGCTTCCACTCGCTGACAATCTTTCCCCGAACGCAGTTGTAAGATGCTTTCACCTCCGTCAGTTCTCCCGTGACGGCAGGGTGAATGATGATGTGGCTGAAGCCCGGCTTTTCCTCATCCAACTGAATTCCCGCGAGATCGTGATAAAACCATTCCATGATGTGCCCAAGCATGAACTGGTTCTGCGAATTATCCGGGGCGGCCTCCCATGTTTCACACAGAGCCGTCGCGCCCTTCTTTAATTG
Organism: uncultured Phycisphaerales bacterium; assembly: GCA_963704405.1. Taxonomy (GTDB): domain Bacteria; phylum Planctomycetota; class Phycisphaerae; order Tepidisphaerales; family Tepidisphaeraceae; genus MFD01213-c1. Next base: position 3,541,041 of record OY969903.1, on the reverse strand, counting down.
ATAACCATAACCCGGCGTTTCGCTCTGGTTGTTGATGGCGTAAATCACATCGGATCGCCCCGCGCCGGCCAGCGCACGCAGCATGTATGGAAGACACACTTCGCCAACCGTCATCGTTTGCTTATGCTGCTCCAGGTCAGCGACCAGATTGTTCACTACAGCCTGGCGGTTCACCGGCGCGACGAGGCCCGTATCCAGCGCCATCGCATTTGAACCCTGCGATCCCGGCCCATACTGATTGGTTTCAGCATGAAAAAACTTTTCGTTGAACGCATCCCGAATCTTCCGTCCAAGTTCTTCCGCTGCGGTCCCTTCGTCCTGCTTCCCAAGCAGCTTTGCTGACTTGGCCATCACTTGCACATCTTCATAGTAGATCGCCGTATCGACCAGATCGAGCGGTGTATCCTTGCTCATCCGCGTGCCGATCCAATCTCCAAGTCCCTTGGCCACAATTCCGTTCTTCGCCAGGCTGGAAAGATGTTCGACGTATCGCTTCATCAGCGGATAGTTTTGCCGCAATGAGTCCAAATCACCGGTGAATTCATACTGCTGCCATGGAATCAGGACACTGGAACTTCCCCATTCGGTGGCGTCCCGCCACTTGCCTCCCAGCACCATAAATTCAGGAACAAGCGAGGGAACCAGACCATCTTCCATCTGGCAGTCGGTTATATCGCCGACAATCTTGGTAAACAGCGGCCGCATATCGTAGCTGTACCAGAACGATGGCCCATGAAGGTAATCCTGCTCCAGCCAGCCGAGCCGCTCGCGATGCGGGCAATCCGTGATGACGCTCATCATGTTGCTCACCTCGGCCCAGTGGATCATCGCATAGATGCGGTTGAACAGATCATTCGAGCAGGAGAACTCGCCGGTGGTCGCGATTGAAGAATGAACGACCACCCCTTCAATTGAATCAACATGCGGGATGTCCCCGCCCGTTTCCGCCGGGACACATTCCACCTGCAAATAGCGATCGCCCATGTAATAAAATTTGGATGTGTACGTTTCCTCGCCCGTTCCCGCCAGCGTGTATTGGCTCCATGCTTTGCCGTTGTAATTGTTTTTGAACAGCGACCCGTCCGCTTTCAGCAATTCACTCGGCGTAATCCGAATCATCGAGCCGGCCGGCCCGTGCGCCGTAAACCGTGTCACGTGCGAAGCCTCCTGGCCCAGGTCATAAATCGTCACATTCGGCTTCACTTCCTTCTGGCTGATGGATTGATGAACCTCAAACGTTCTTATCGGCGGCGCGGACCGGCTAACGCCTCGCAGCGCGCCGCCGGGGCCCGGTGATATTTCCGCTGCCTGCCATTTGGATTCATCAAAGCCGGGCTGGTCCCATCCCTTCTGCTCGAGCCGCGCGTCCCAGTCTTCACCGCCGTATACGCTGGAGAACGTCATCGGACTGACGCCCGCCCGCCAGTGTTCATCAGTGCCAAGTGTCTCCTTCGAACCGTCTTGATATTCCAAATGAATGTGCGCAATCATCTGCGGCTGGCCAAACGAATGCTGGAATTTCGTATACCGTCCCTTGCTCACCCGATACATCCCATTCCCCAGCACAACCCCAATCGCATTTGCCCCCTCATGCATGACCGCAGTGACATCATACGTGTCATACAAACAGGTCTTGTTGTACTGCGTCCACCCTGGCGTCAGTACGTCCTGCGTAATGCCGGCGCCATTGATCTTCATCTCATATTGGCCGAGGCCGCAGATATTCACCGTTGCCCGCTTAAGGCCGGGCTTCACCATCAATTCATTTCGAAAGATCGAGGTTCCATTATCGCTCGCTTTCAAACTCGCCGGCGCAGTGATCCACTTTGCCTGCCAGTCGGCTGGGTCAAGTACACCCATTTGCCAGTGGGCCGCCGCGCTCCAATCCGATGCTTCACCGTTGCCATCCCATACCCGAACCTTCCACCAACCTGATTCATCCGACCGCAGCGGCTTGCCCGCATACGCAATCTGCGGTGTCCCCCCCGAATCAACTTTTCCTGAATCCCAAAGGTCCCCTTGATCCTTATCCAGCAACTCTGCCGAACTTGCGACGAGAATTTGACAAGCCGACTGAACCAATCCGCGCGTCACCGGGTCATTCGCCTTTAGCACCCAACCCAGTTGCGGGGCTGCGGAATCAATACCCAGCGGATCAACTCGATAATCACACATGAGCTGCACCGGCGTGACGCCTGCTGTGCCAGCGACGGCGGCCGTCATACCAACAGCACAACTTGCCAAAACGAAAACCAGCAGCGATATCATTTTCATAAAGCTTGTATCCGTCGGATGAAGTGTAACGATCCAAGCGACCAGAACGCACGCGCAGGAATCATCAGGATTTCTGCACGCTCATTTGATCGACCGCCACCGCAAGAAGAATTACAAACCCCTTAACCACTTGTTGCCAGAACGGCGAAATATCCAGGAGAAACAAACCATTATTCAGTACACCGATAATGAGGCATCCAAGCACCGTTCCAAAAACCGATCCCCGCCCGCCCGATAGCGAGGTGCCGCCAATTACAACTGCCGCGATGGAATCCAGTTCATACCCAAGCCCCGCATTCGGCTCGGCGGCATCAAGCCGCGCTGTGTTGATTAAGGCTGCTACACCTGCAAGACCACCAGCCAGCGTATACACCCACAACTTGATCCGATCCACACGCAACCCGCTCAGCAGCGCAGCCCGTTCATTGCCGCCCACTGCGTAAACATAGCGCCCAAACCGAGTCTTGCGGGTGATGACAACAAAGATCGCAACCAACAGCGCTGAAATCCAAACCGGCATCGGGATGCCAAGGAGCACGCCGGTTCCGATGTAGCCGAAATGCTCTCCGAGGCCGGTCACAGGAAACCCGCCGGTCCAGAGCATCGTTAAACCGCGCGCAATGCTGAACATCCCAAGCGTCGCCACAAATGGCGGCAACTTAAACCGCGTGACCGCTACTCCGTTGAAGCAACCGAGCAACAGCCCCGTCCCAATCCCGGCGAGCACTGCGCCAAACACCGTGAATTGCAGCAGGACATCAAAATGCGATAGCGCGAGTCCATTCTTCAGCAGCCCCGCGGCGACCGCTCCAGATAACGCAAGAATCGCACCGACAGACAGATCAATTCCGGCAGTGAGCACCATCAGCGTCATTCCAATCGACAGGCACAGATTGATAGAAATCTGCCGAAGAATGTTCCACACATTGTCGCCGGTCAAAAACCTGCGCGACAACAAACTCATCGCCAGCACCATCGCCGCCAGCGCCGTCAGCGATTGAAAGCGTGCAAGAGTTGTTCTGTTCAGTGTCAGCATCCTGCCCTCTGAATTTTCTAAACGCCTAAACACCCGCCTCCTGAGGCAACGCAGCATGCATAATGTTTTCTTCAGTCGCTTCAGCTCGGTCGAACTCTGCCGTCTTCCAGCCTTCGCACATCACCATGATTCGATCCGAGATCGCCAGAATTTCCGGCAGTTCCGACGACACAACCACCACCGCCAGCCCTTTGCGTTTCAGTTCGTCGATCAGGATATAAATCTCCCGCTTGGCATTGATGTCGATGCCGCGTGTCGGCTCATCCAGCAGCAGCACCTTGGGATTCGTCGCCAGCCATTTTGCGAGGATCACCTTCTGCTGATTACCGCCGCTCAGGTTTCGTATGCGTTGTTGCACCGATGGCGTCTTGATGCGGAACTGTTGCACCGCTTCTTCAGCCCGGCGTAGTTCTGCCGATTCGTTGATCAATCCCAGCAGCAGCACGCGCCACAGGCTCGCGAGGGTGACATTTTCCGCTACGCTCATTTCCAGGATCAGGCCTTCTTTTTTTCGATCCTCCGGCGCGAGCGCCAGCCCTGCCGCAATCGCATCGCTCGGCGAAGTGATCCAGACCTCCTTCCCTTCAATGAAAACATTTCCAGCCGAATGCTTCACATGCAGCCCGAAGATCGTCTCAAGCAATTCCGTTCGTCCCGCCCCCATCAGCCCGAATATCCCCAGCACTTCGCCACGATGCACCACCGCATTCACATCCTGCAGCAAAAAATCTCCGGCGCGCTCCGGATGGCTCAGCGAAACATGCTCGACGCGAAGCACTTCCTCACTGATCGCCGCCGCCGCCTGCTGATAGAGATCTTTCAGGTCGCGGCCCACCATCATTCGCACGATGTCCTCATGCTGCAGGTCCTTCAGCGGCGCCGTGGCGATCAGCCGGCCGTCCCGCATCACCGTGGCATCATCACCGATGCGCATCAGCTCATGAAGCTTGTGCGTGATGTACGCGATCGCCACGCCTTTCTTCTTTAATGAAGCGATAATGCGGAACAGCGCTTCAATTTCGTGTTCTGTCAGCGCCGATGTCGGCTCATCCATGATGATTACCCGCGCATCACCGGCCAGCGCCTTGGCGATTTCAACCACCTGCTGCTGACCGACCCGCAGGCTCGCGACAATCGCCGATGGATTCACATTAAGATCAAGCCGCTTTAAAAGGGCGGCGGCATCCCGATTCATGCTCCCATAATCAATAAACCCCAGCCCGTTCAGCGGCTCGCGCCCCAGATAAATATTCTCCGCCACGCTGAGGTATGGGATCAGGTTCAGCTCCTGAAAAATCATCGCGATGCCTTGCGCCTGCGCATCGCGGGGCCCGTTGAAATGAACCTCCTGCCCATCCAACAGGATCTGACCGGAATCAGGCTTCAGAACCCCCGCGATAATGCTCATAAGCGTTGACTTGCCTGCGCCGTTCTCGCCGAGCAGCGCCATCAATTTCCCGCGCCGCAGCATAAGGTCCACGTTCTGCAACGCGCGCACCCCCGGAAACGATTTGGAAATCCCACGTGCTTCCAGGATGATTTCAGCGTCATCCATCATCGCACCGCCGCGGTGATGGGAATAATGTGCAGCGGATGAAGATCTGAATCTTCATCGATGATTTCCGCACACCCGGCGAAGTGAACCGTCGCCCCCGCACCCGCCTTCTTCCGCAATTCCGGCAACACCTGCGTTTCCACGTGATGATCGATCTCTGATGAAATCGCATTGAAATCTTGTGAGTTGCCAAAGGCGCTTACATCGATCAAACCAGTCCCGTCGCGTATGGCATTGCCAAAAATATTCCCCGTCTCCAGCACAACATCCGCCGCTGTGCTGCCGGGAATAACCGCCAGCGATATGCTTCGCTCATTGGCAGCGATGACGCGCCCCTCGCCGGAAATAAAGTAGTAATAGGTGCTTCCCCCCAGGCTTGCCGTGCGGCCATATTTTTCTTTTGCCGTCTTCGGATCCTTTCGAATCGCCTCTAAAATCACCGCGGCATCTGGCGCACGTTCCGCCGCCTTCAGCAGTTGATCGTTCCAGAACTTCTCAACAAACGCCGGCGCATTAAACGCGGCATCTGCCGACCGCTTGTTCGCCGCCTTCAGCGAAACAATATGAAACAGCGGCGCCCACCAGAACAGGACCGCGGCGACGAATAATGCGCCAACCCGGATCAGCCAGGATGTCCAGCGGGGACGATTCATCCAAAACATCCTGAGGCTACTTCGTATCTGCTTTGCGGCCGTAATCGCCAAACTTGGAAACGTTGTTCTGCGTCACCAATTCCACGGCAACCGGCGCCTTCTGCGCGAAATTCCGCTCGCCCTTAATGTATTTATCCGCGTCCTCGGCGGCGGTCTGCGCCATCACCTTCGGAAACTGCATCCCCGTCGCCACGATTTTCCCCTCGGCAATCAACTCCACCACATCATCCGCCCCATCAAACCCAAACACCTTCACGCTGTCCGCCTTGCCGGCTGCCACCAGCGCCTGATAAGCGCCCATCGCCATCGCATCATTCCCGCAGAAGACCGCGTTGATGTCGCCATGCGCCTGCAGGATCGATTCCATTACCTCAAGCGCCTTGGCGCGATCGAAATCTGCGCTCTGCTGGGCAACCATCTTCAGGTCGGGATATCGATCGGTAACGCTGTGAAACCCCTTCGAACGATTCCACGTGTTGTTATCGCCGACGAGGCCGAGCAATTCCGCATATTTGCCCTGCTCGCCAACCTGCTTCACGAAATACTGCCCCAGCGCGACGCAGCCGGAATAGTTGTCCGACAGGATCTGCGACGTCGCCGCGTCGGTCGCGTTGATTTCGCGATCGATGCAGAACACCGGCACACCCGCCGCCTTCGCCTTGCGCACATTTGCAACGGAACCGTCGGCGTCTGTCGGGTTGAACAGGATCGCCTTGTATCCTGATGCCAGTGTATTTTCGAAGTGAGCCGCTTCCTTGGCCGGATCATTCTGCGAATCAAAAATCGTCGCGTCATAACCCAGCTCAATCGCCCGATCGCGCGCCGTATTGGCCAATACGACAAACCAGGGATTGTTTAATGTCGAGATGATGACCGCGACTTTCGCTTTCCCCTGATCGCCTGCGGGGGCCGTCGTTGCCGCAGTGTCATTGGATGATTTGCTGCAACCAGCCAGCGACAGGGCAACCAGCAGCACCAGCGCTGCACGGGTGAGTAATCGCATCAGATGCGTCATAGGTTCCTCGCTTGAATTGCGGGACATCGTAAAGAAAAAAATGTCCGACTGAAATGCACCGTTCTCCGCGACGGACATTAACTTGACCTTTATTTCTGATATGTCTACCTGCCCAGCGAATGAAAATGCTTGAATTCTAAGATTGTGCGATGGCGCCGCGATGTTTTTTCAATCGGTATCACAGTCGATGCTCCTGCCGATACGCACGTGGCGAACATCCAAACGCCTTGCGGAAAACATCATTAAATCGGCTGACCGACCCAAACCCTGAATCCATCGCAATGTTCAGAATCTTACTGTTCGAAGTCGCCAACAGCCGCTGCGCATGCGACAGCCGATGCTGCGTGAGATATTGCGTCAGCGTCGTCGCAAATACCTTCTTGAACAGGTTCATGGCATAGTTTGGGTGCAGCCCAACAGCCTTTCCAATTTCCTCCGTCGTCACCGGTTCGCGGTAATGCTTTGCCAAAAAACCGGCGATTTCCTCGGCTTTGCTGAGCGCGGGAGATTCCATCGCGGGCGCTTTGGATCGCGACGGGGCCGATCCTGGCGGCAGCGCCATCCCCAATCGAAGAAGCCGCGCCTGAATCTCCAGCAGCACCACGCGATGCTTGGCCTGGGTCGGTCGAATCAGGTCGCGCTGCCATCGCGCAAACGCCTCCCCATCGCGCTCCGATTCCTTCGCTCTTGCTTCACAAATCAATCCACCATGCAGAATCGGTTCCACCAACCGTGGCGGAAGGTCCCACTGCAGAAACCACGCCAGCGGCACCGTCGCAACGTAATAACTGCTCTCATCTTCCACGCTGATAATCTGATGCGGAATCGCCGCCCAGAACACCGCCATCCGTCCCCCACCCACCGTCACCTTCCTGCCGCCCAGCAGGTACGTCAGCGATCCGCGCTCCAGCAGATTTATTTCGATTTCATTGTGCCGGTCCGGCCGCTGCATCAACGTCGGCGTCCATCGCTCCACCGTCAGCCCATAGGCGCAAAATCCGGGCGTGAAGGATCAAAGCGGGCCATGGGGCTTAGTTTACAGGTAATAATACCCTTAATACAGGTAGAGTTCCCGCAAATACAGGTCACACTATGAATTGAGGAGTGATTTGAAGGTCTGTACGTTCTGCAGCGGCGCGCATGGCGGCCTGGTTATCGCGGGGCGGTTTGGTCAGGGCAGCCGTCCACATGAAGGCCATGCTTGAGCCGCACAGGACAGATCCCTCAATGTTTGAATCGGAGGAAAAGCCGTGCCTGCCAGAAATTCTGCCATTACTCTTGGGATCATCATCGGCAATCGTGATTTCTTCCCCGACGTTCTCGTCGGTGAAGCCCGCAAAGACATCAAGGCCCTCCTCGACGCCGCTGGCATTCACGCCATCATGCTCACGCCTGAGCAGACGAAACTGGGCGGCGTCGAAACCCACGCCGACGCCCGCAAATGCGCCGACCTCTTCCGCGCCAATCGCGATTCCATCGACGGTGTCCTCGTCATCCTCCCCAACTTCGGTGATGAAAAAGGCGTAGCCGACACCCTAAAACTCGCCAGGCTGAATGTCCCCATCCTCGTCCAGGGTTATCCCGATGACCTTAACGCCCTCGGTGTCGCCCGCCGCCGCGATGCCTTCTGCGGAAAAATTTCCGTGTGCAACAATCTCAAGCAGGCCGGCATCCCATTCACGCTCACGACGCGCCATGTTGTTCATCCCACCGATGCCACCTTCAGAGCCGATCTCGCCAGATTCATTTCCATCTGCCGTGTCGTCCGCGGCCTGCGCGGCGCACGTTTCGGCGCTGTCGGCGCTCGCCCCGGCGCATTCAACACCGTCCGCTACAGCGAAAAAATTCTCGAGCGCTACGGCATCAGCGTCACCACCATCGACCTCTCCGAAATCCTCGGAAACGCCGGCAAGCTCACCGCCACTGATGCGCGTGTGAAAGCCAAGCTCGACGAAATCACCACCTACGTCCCATCCCACGGCGTGCCCGCCGACAAGATGCTCCAGATGTCCCGCCTTGGCGTCGTCCTCGACGATTTCATCACACTCAATTCCCTCGATTCCACCGCCATCCAATGCTGGACCAGCCTCCAGCAAAACTGGGGCTGCAACGTCTGCACCTGCATGAGCATGATGTCCGAAAAACTTATGCCCAGCGCGTGCGAAGTGGACATCACCGGTGCCCTCTCGATGTACGCATTATCCCTCGCCTCCGAACGCCCCTCCGCACTCGTCGACTGGAACAACAACTACGGCGGTGACGACAACAAATGCGTCCTCTTCCACTGCGGCAACTGGCCCAAGGATTTCGCCCCCGATACCCGCATCGCCAATGCCCCCATTCTCGGTTCCACGCTCGGCGTCGAAAATACCTATGGCGCGATGGAAGGCCGCAATAACGCCGGCCCCCTCACCTACGCCCGCTTCACCACCGACGACACCGCCGGCGTCATCCGCGGTTACGTCGGTCAAGGCGTGACCACCGACGACAAACTCAACACCTTCGGCCAGCGCGCCGTCGCCGCTATTCCCCAACTGCAATCGCTCCTTAGATATATCTGCATCAACGGCTTCGAACACCATGTCGCCGTCAACGCATCGCATACCGCCGACGTGCTCGCCGAAGCCTGCGGCACATACCTCGGTTGGTCCATCTACCGCCACGGCTGATCTACCGACGGAAAGAACACATGAACTTTTCCGACCACGATCTCGCGCTCAAGTCCGTCACCTATCGGCGAAGCACCCTCAAGTGGATCAAGCACGCCGGCGCCGGTCATACCGGCGGCAGCCTCTCCTGCATGGACATCCTTAATGTCCTCTACAACCGCGTCCTTCGCGTCTCCCCGGAGGCTTTTTCTGACCCTAACCGCGACCGCTACATTCAATCTAAAGGCCATTCCGTCGAAGCCCTCTACGTCGTCCTCGCCGACCGCGGCTTCTTCCCCGAAGAAAAACTTGAAACGCTCTGCCAATACAATTCCCCCTTCGTCGGTCACCCCACCCGCGCCATCCCCGGCATCGAGCAAAACACCGGCGCGCTCGGGCACGGCCTGCCCATCGGTGTCGGCACCGCCATCGCCGGGAAAAAAGACAACCGCGACTACCGCGTCTATGTGCTGATGGGTGACGGTGAGCTTGCCGAGGGATCCAACTGGGAAGCCGCCATGGCTGCCGCCCATTACAATCTGGATAACCTCATTGCGATCGTCGATCACAATACGCTTCAGATCACCGGCCGCACGCGCGATGTCTGCAGCAATGAGCCGCTCGATGAAAAATTTGCGGCGTTCGGCTGGGATGTCCGCACGGTCGATGGCCACAATTTCGCCCAGTTAACCAACGCGCTGCTCCCGCCAAAACATCTCAACAAGCCCCGCGTGGTCATCGCCAATACAATCAAAGGCAAAGGGATCAGCTTCATGCAGGATGTCGCGAAATGGCACCACGGCGTCCCTTCCGACGCTGAATACACCGCCGCCCTCCAGGAACTTGAAGCCGCATACGCCGTCCTCTCCAAATCCACCGGAGGTGTCGCATGAGCGCTCCCGCACCCTCCATGTATAGCTCACAAGCCAAAGCAATGGCCGAAAAGCTCGGCCTGAAAATGGGCCGGGCCAACCTCGAAGAATTCGCCGACACCCTGCTTGCGATGGCTAAAGCCGACCGCAACGTCCTCGCCGTCACCAGCGATTCCCGCGGTTCCGGCAAGCTCGGGCCATTCGCCGCCGCGCTTCCCGACCAGATCATCGAACTCGGCATCGCCGAACAAAATCTGGTCGGTGTCTCTGCCGGCCTCGCCTCCGCGGGCAAAATTGTCTACGCCGTTTCCCCCGCCTGTTTCCTCACTGCCCGCGCGCTCGAACAGGTAAAAAATGATGTCGCCTATTCCGAAAATCCGGTAAAGGTCATCGGCATCTCCGCCGGTGTCAGCTACGGCGCGCTTGGTTCAACGCACCATTCCCTGCACGACCTGGCGGCTCTGCGTGCGATCAACAATATCGACATCGTCGTCCCCGCCGACAATTTCGAAACTCGTGAAATCGTCCGCCAAGCTGCTAATCGCCATACGCCGGTTTACATCCGCTTCGGTAAAGCGCCGCTCTATCACCTGCATTCTCCAGCATCCCAATTTGAACTTGGTAAATCGCTGACACTTCTCGAAGGAACCGATGTCGCATTCATCGCCACCGGTGAAACAGTGATCCATGCGCTTCTCGCCGCCGGCGCACTCGCGGCTGATGGTGTCACCTCCCGCGTGATCTCCATGCACACTGTCAAACCGCTCGATGCCGATACCGTCATCAAAGCCGGCCGCGAATGCCGCGCCATGATTACCATCGAAGAACACAGCATCTTCGGCGGCCTCGGTGAAGCCTGCGCTTCAGTTCTCATGCAGGCCGGTATCTCTGTTCCATTTCAGATCGTCGCTTTCCCGGATGAACATACCGTCACCGGAAGCCAGGCCGACATCTTCCGCCATTACGGCCTGACCATGGAAGGCTTAACCGAGCGGGCGCAATCGCTCTTGCGCAAACCGCCCGATGACACCGCCCGGCCGCTACATTCTCGCCGTTGACCAGAGTACCTCCGCCACCAAGTCGATCGTGTATGACCTCCGGGGTCAACTGGTTGATCGTTTTTCCGTCGAGCATTCGGCGGTCTATCCGCAGGCCGGGTGGGTTGAACACGATGCTGAAGTATTATGGAACAACACGCTCGCAGTCATTCGATCGGCGCTCGATAAGTACGATGGATTCATCTGCCTTTCGATAACCAACCAACGCGAAACATTCGTCATCTTCGATCGCGCCACCGGCCGCCCGTTGCACAACGCCGTCGTCTGGCAATGCCGCCGCGGCGACGACATCTGCAATCAACTGACGCAGAGCGGCAAATCCGACCTCGTTTCCCAAAAAACCGGCCTGAAGATCGACAGCTATTTTTCTGCGCCAAAGCTCACTGCCCTTCTGCAAGCCCGGCCCGATCTAAAGCCAAAACTCCAATCCGGCGAAGCGCTGTTTGGGACGATTGACACCTATCTCATGTACCGTCTGACGAGCGGAAAAACCTTCGCCACCGATTCCACCAACGCCTGCCGCACGCTTCTGTTCGATATCAACACGCTGAAATGGGATCAGGAACTGTGCGGCTTATTCGGCATTCCCATGCAGGCCCTGCCCGAAGTGCGCGACAGCACGGCGAGATTCGGAACCTGCGATTGCCCGCCGCTACCATCTGGTCTCCCCATAGCCGGCGTGATGGGCGACTCGCAAGCCGCGCTCTTCGCCCATCGCTGTTTCACACCAGGCCAGGCCAAGGTTACGCTCGGCACAGGCTCGTCGATCCTTCTCAATACCGGTTCGGCGCTTCCGCCCGCCGGCATCCGCACGCTTGCCTGGTCGCACCACGGCGTGCCAACCTACTGCCTCGAAGGAATCATTTCCTACTCCGCCGCCACCATTACCTGGTTGCGCGATCAGCTTGGTCTGATCAAATCCGCCGGTGAAACCGAAGCCGCCGCCCTCGCCGTCCCCGATAACGGCGGGGTCTATCTCGTGCCGGCCTTCACCGGCCTGTCCGCGCCGCACTGGTCCCCGACTGCCCGCGCCGCGATCGTCGGTCTCTCCGCCTCATCCACGAGAAATCATGTGATCCGTGCCGCCCTGGAATCGATCGCCTATCAGATCAGGGATGCCTTGGATTCAATGACGCTCGGCAGCCGCATCGCCATCACCCATCTGCATGCCGATGGCGGGGCGACAAATAACGCCTTCCTCATGCAGTTCATCGCCGATATTCTCGGCGCCGATGTCACCCTCTCCAACCTCACTGATTTCTCTCCCCTGGGCACAGCATTCGCCGGCATGATTGGCGCAGGTGCGGTCGCAAACCTGAATCAACTCGCCTCACTGCCTATCACTGAACAGCTCATCTCGCCTAAGATGCCCCGGTTTGCAGCAACTGTGTTGCACGCCGGCTGGAATAATGCCGTCCGCCAGGTTCTCGCCGGTGTGCATTCCCTCTGATTCTGCCGAATTGAAGCCCCAAAATCGGAACCTCCCATGCCCAACCGCCTGGTCAGTATCTCGTTCCTATGTATCGCCGCCGCGCTAAATGCCCTGATGCTTCACACCCCTCCCGCCCAAGCTGCGGCTGAAGCACACTCCCCAACCGCCTGGGGCGACCAAAACAACGGGTTCTACGCCAACCCCATTATCCCCGCCGATTACAGCGACCTCGACGCCATTCGCGTCGGCGACGATTTCTACGCCATCTCATCCACCTTCCAGTTCTCCCCCGGCGTTGTGATCCTCCATTCCCGCGATCTGGTGAGCTGGCAGATTCTCGGCCACGCCGTCCCTGATCTCACGCAGATTGCCTCTGAAATGAACTGGGACAGGATGGACCGCTACGGCCACGGCATCTGGGCCGGCGCGATCCGTTATCATGACGGCCGGTTCTGGATCTATTTCGGCACGCCTGAAGAAGGATTCTTCATGACCACCGCGAAAGATCCCGCCGGGCCGTGGGAGCCGCTGCATGCGCTGTGGAAGGTCAAAGGGTGGGATGACTGCTGCCCTTTCTGGGATGACGACGGGCAAGGCTATTTCATCTGCTCCAACTTCGCCGGTGGCTACAAAATTCATCTCTTCAAGATGACCCCCGACGGCCGCCAACTGCTGATGGATTCCGATAAGATCATCCATCAGTCCAAAGGCAGTGAGGCGAACAAGCTCTATAAAATCAACGGCATTTACTATCATTACTACAGTGAAGTCCACGGCGAAGGCCGCGTCGTGATGATGGAACGGGCAAAGAGCCTTGATGGGCCGTGGGAAAACAAGCAGCTCATCCACGTCAATAAAAAGATCGACAAGGAACCCAATCAAGGCGGTTTGATCCAGCTTGCTTCCGGCGACTGGTGGTTCCTCACGCACCAGGGCGCCGGCGACTGGGAAGGCCGCGCGATGGTTCTGCTGCCGATTACCTGGACCGACGGCTGGCCGATCCTCGGCAAACCCGGACCTGACGGCATCGGTAACATGATCTGGACCGCCAAAAAACCAATCACAGAAATCGCCGCAACAGTTCCACAGGCGAGCGATGAATTTGATGGCTCTGCACTATCGTCGCAGTGGGAATGGAACTATCAACCACAGGCGGAAAAATGGTCGTTGACCGAGCATCCCGGCAGCCTTCGGCTTCACGCATTTACACCGCTCAAATCGAACGATCTCTTAAAGGCGGGCAACACCCTCACCCAGCGCGTCATGCGCACCACCGCAAACGAAGCAACCGTCAAACTTGATCTCACCAACATGGCTGACGGTGAGGAAGCCGGCTTATGCCACTTCGCCAAGGCATATTCGACAATCGGCGTTTCGCAAACCGGAACCCGCCGAATGCTGACGTTTAATGAGCAAGGCAAAGTAACCACGGGGCCGGCCATCACAACTGGGACGATCTGGCTCAGAAGCAACTGGGATATCGACGGCAAAAGCCACTATTCCTGGAGTGTCGACGGCAAGACCTTCACTCCGTTTGGCCCCGCATACCAGCTCACCTGGAGCTACTATCGCGGCGATCGTCTCGGGATTTTCAATTACAACAACAAGGCCAATAACGGCTATATAGATGTGGACTGGTTCCATTACACGTTCGCGAAGCCCGCGGTGTCAGAACCTGCATCGAAATAACAGCGGAGCCCCATCCATGTCAAAGCGTTTCAAGACAGTACTGTGCGCCGGTGTCGCGATGTTTTTATTCGGCGCCACCGGTGTGAATGCCCAGTCCACCCGCGGCAACACATTGGAGATCGCCACCGCCGCCGCGGCCACGCAGCCTTCAGTGATTGATGGCCCCGTTAAACCCACATGGGAATCGATCGAGCAGAATTACAAAGTGCCCGACTGGTTTCGCGATGCCAAGTTCGGCATCTTCATGCACTGGGGCTTGTATTCGGTTCCCGCACACGGCAGCGAGTGGTACGTCAAATATATGTATGGCAACCCGGCCTTCGTGCAGTGGCATACCGAGCATTTCGGACCGCCGGACCAGTTCGGCTATAAAGATTTCATTCCGCTCTTCACATGCGAGAAATTCGATCCCGACCAATGGGCCGAACTGTTCCGAAAAGCGGGCGCGAAGTATGTCGTTCCGTCCGCCGAGCATCACGACGGCTGGGCCAACTGGAATAGCGACGTCACCCAATGGTGCGCCGCAAAGATGGGGCCCCATCGCGACTTGATCGGCGATCTCTCCAAAGCCGTTCGCAAGCAGGGACTGAAGTTCGGTGTATCCAACCATCGGATGAATCATTACGACTTCATCCGTCCGATCGATGGACTCAAAACCGACCTGTTTGACCCGAAAAACGATGATTTCTACTGGGTCGCCAATCACAGCGACAAGCGCTACCAGGAATTTCTTGCCAACTGGGTGGCCCGCAGCTTTGAACTGATCGACAAATACCAGGTGGACATGCTCTGGTATGACATGGGCGGAACAAGTCGAAGCCTCGATCCGGTGAAGTTGAAGGTTGCCGCTTATTACTACAATCGCGCTAAAGAGTGGAATAAGGAAGTATCGCTTAGCGCCAAGGGAGAGGCATTCGTTACAGGCAGCATCATGGATTATGAGCGCGAGGGACGCGCGCCTATTCAGCTTGCCGATTATCCCTGGCAGGCCGATGACCCGATCGCGGACAAGTTCGGTTATGTCGAAGGGCTTAAGCTCGCCAGCCCCGAAACACTGGTCAAGCGGCTGATCGAAAACACCAGCAAAAACGGCAACCTCCTCCTCAACATTTCCCCCAAAGCCGACGGCACCATCCCCCAGGACCAGACGGATGTTCTGCTGAGCATCGGCAAATGGCTCGATGTGAACGGCGAGGCGATCTACGCCACGCGTCCCTGGGTGAAATACGGCGAAGGCCCCGCCGCCGATGCAGCCGCCGAAACAGCCTCCACCCGTCCGTCAAGCTGGAACGGCCGCACCAACGAACGCCAGACCGGCGGCGGCAAAATCGCCGGCGGTGGAGTTCCGCGAGGTGGATACACGCCTCAGGATTTTCGTTTCACCACCAAAGGCGACACGCTCTACGCCATCGCAATGACCTGGCCCGGCGAGCAGGCCGTCATCACTTCACTCGCGTCCGGAAAATCTCCCCAGGGAAAGATCGAAAAGGTGGAATTGCTCGGCCACGACGGCGCGCTTCACTTCACGCAGGATGTCGATGGATTGAAAGTGAAGATGCCGGCCGACAAGCCTTGCGATTTTGCGTATTCACTGAAGATCAGTCGATCGAATTGAAGTGATCGCGGCGACGCGGGATGATCCCGTTATTATGCCGTCAGATCAAGGTGGGGGTGCTCATCGTCCGCGGAAGGATCCTGGTGGTGCTTCTGCTGTTTTGGTTTTTCCTGCTTTGCCTCTTCATCGTGGATTTCCGGAAGCTCTTCGGAGCTTTCGACCTGGTGCTCCAACTCATCATCCCTGGCTGTGATGTCTTTTTGCATCGCCTGGGTGCGCCGAATCTGCTGCTGCTTGATGGCAGACTGCTGCCGCTGCACTTGCGTGCTTTGAAGCAGAGATCCAGCTAGGGGATTAATAATGTCCATTATAAGCCCGACCTATAACGTGCTATCGGCAGAAATCGACATATGGATGAGCATAAACTGCGCTACTGGCGAAAGGCTCGGCTGGGGAGATGACAATAATATGCGAAAAGGCCGGATATTTTCGGACAGTTCCCGTTTTTCAATCGCGAAAAAGAAAACCATTTTCGCACAAGAACCAGCATTCGCCCTTTCGAATAGTTGGCCCGATCCACGTTAAAGCCACAGTGCCATAAGGTGAATCAGGACGCGAGCATTCCTATTGCCCCGTAACCCGGACGATCAGCATCAAAAAGAGATCGGCGGTGGACGTTTGTCCACCGCCGATCTCTTTTTACGAAAGTTCTCAACCGAAACCGATCAGTTACCGCTGATGCTCGCTGTAGGGGCTTTAGGAAGAAGGGTCGGCGGGATCACCTGTGCGGTGACCGTCGTATTCACCTTCGACTGATCCACCGCCTCGGCGTCGGTCGGGCTGATAAGCTTGAGGTTCATCGCCGTGTCTTCGGTGATTTCACCGCGGACACCGATGAACTGATTGAGCAGGCCGGCATATTTTGCATCGGTCGTGCGAATATAAAGCAATGTGCGGCCGGTGCCCGGATCGGTCAGGCGATACATCGTCTGGCCGCCTTGCTGGAGGCTGCTGGTGCGGAGGGTGCCAAGCGCGGAATAGATGGTGACATCCTGTTCCTTCACGCGGGCTGTCAGCTCTTCCTGTTCAGCCTTAAGCGACTGCTGGCGCGCCTTGGCGTCTTCCTGCATCTTTAATGCCTGAACATATTGATTCTTTGTGTCGGCCCGAAGCTTGAGCGTGCTGATCCGCATCTCGGCGATGCGCTGCATCGATACGGGCAGGTCCGTCGCCTTGGTCAGCGCGGTGTATTGAGCGAGCAGATCGTCAATCGGCTGCTTTTCCAGGGGTTGATTGCTGGCATCAAGAAATGCATTTTCGGCAGTATCAAACTGGGCTTCGGCAGTCGGAGTAATAGGCTGAGTCGAAGGAGTCGCCGATGCCTGCTCGCTGCCCTGTGTGGTTGGAGCGGCGGCAATTCCGGCCGGCTGGGTAGTCGCCGCACCGGCGATCGGGGCGTCTGGTGTTTTGCTGATGATCGGCGCGACCGGGGCGCTGGAGATCGGATCAGTTGATTTGGCGTCAGGCGCGCCCGCCGCGATCGGGGGAAGCTGCTTCACCGGATCAACGAACTGCTTATTGACGTAAAGGTATGCGCCCTGGGGCGGTTTGATCTTGAAGTATTCATCCTGCTCGCCAATGATCGCGACATCTTCGTTCTGGTCCAGCTTGGTCTGGACGGTCGTTTTCATCGCGTTAAGGTCGCTGCCGGCACGAACGTTAAGATCAGGCTTGGTGACTCGGCCAACCGTGCCGTCCCCGCGTTTTTCAACATAGGCCTTGGCGACGTAGGAGAAAGACCCTTCCGGTGGAATGATCTTGAGCCAGTCAAACTTCAGCCCGACGACCGTCACCTGTGCGCCCTTGTCGAGTTTCACGGTGGCGTAATAGTTTTCGCCAGGACCGGAACGGACGTAGACGGCGTTGGAATTAACGGTGCCGGCGAAGCTGACCTTTGAATTGTCGACTTCCGGGGCGGCGTCTTCAGCGAAGACCGCAATCGGAGCGGCAATAAAAAGGACAGAGGCCAGGCTAAAAGCGACGCGTTGAGAGAAGGATCGAACGGCGAGCGAGCGGCGAGACATTGCGCACCTCCCTGTGCTGGGTAGTACCCGGGTTTTCCGGGTGAAACTCAAATCCATTGAGTCGCCAGCAAGCCCATTTCTTCCCGGAAATGCGATGCCTCTGGCGGAAACTGCCGGCTGAACCTGCAACGGTTCCAGCCCAAATTGCCCGTAACGAAAGCAAGTAATACCGCATCTTGCGCGAAAGTAAAGCAGTTTTTGCGCGATTCTTGTTGGGAGAATGCGATTGCGAAGGCGTAACTTGCAAGCCCAACCACGCCCGTTACACTCCTGCCGTCCATATTGATATTGGCGGCGGGCGGTGGATTGATTCATGCCGGACGGAACCCTCAACGTTTGCCTCATCGGCCAGAAGTTCATGGGCCGCGCCCATAGTAATGCGTGGTTGAAAGCGCCTCGTTTCTTCGAACTTCATCATCTTCCGGTCATGCACACCATCGTCGCGCGCAACCAGCCAGAAGTGGAATCGTTCGCTCGGCGCTGGGGCTGGAAGACAGCGACCATCAACTGGAAGGCGGCCATTACCGATCCGGAGATCG
The DNA here is from genome assembly GCA_963704405.1 of uncultured Phycisphaerales bacterium. Classification (GTDB taxonomy): domain Bacteria; phylum Planctomycetota; class Phycisphaerae; order Tepidisphaerales; family Tepidisphaeraceae; genus MFD01213-c1. The sequence goes on along the minus strand of OY969903.1, from coordinate 3,522,631 downwards.
ACTTGGTCGACGTCACCACACCCAACAACAAGCACCGCGAATTTGTGCTGGCCGCGCTGGATGCGGGGAAACACGTGGCGTGCGAAAAGCCACTGGCGGCGACGCTTGCCGATGCGCGGATCATGCGCGATGCGGCCCGCAAAGCGCCGCACAATAAGACATTTGTCTGGTACAGCTATCGCCGCGTGCCGGCGGTTGCCCTGGCACATCAGTTGGTTAAGGAAGGTCGTATCGGGCGGATCTATCACGTTCGAGCATATTATTTGCAGGATTGGGCCGGGCCTGATGTGCCGTTGGTATGGCGATTCAACAAGGAACAGGCCGGCAGTGGAAGCCACGGCGATCTTGGGGCGCACATCGTCGACATGACCCGCTTCATCACCGGTGAAGAAATCATGGAGATCATCGGCGCGGCTCAGGATACCTTCATCAAAGAGCGCACCCTCGTCACCGAAGAATCCAAAGCCGGCATCGCCGGCGGTGTGACCGCGATGGACGGCAAAAAGGGGACAGTCGATGTCGACGACCACACAACCTTTCTCGCCCGCATGGCCGGCGGAGCAATTGCGACGTTTGAAGCGACACGTTTCGCCACGGGTTATCAGAATAAAAACGGACTGGAAATTCACGGCGAAAAAGGCGCGATCCGGTTCAACTTTGAAGAGATGGTTTATCTCGATTTCTTCGACCGCTCAGTCGATCCAAAGCTGCAGGGGTGGACACGGATTCCCGTGAGCCGATCGCCGCAACATCCATACGCCGACGCATGGTGGCCGACAGCGCACCATCAGGGATACGAGCATACATTTATCAACATGGCCGCCGATATCTGCCGCGCGCTTGCCGGGCAGCAGCCGGTGGCGCCGCTTCCCGATTTTGAGGATGCGTACAAAACTCAGGAAGTTCTGGAAGCGGCCGAGATAAGCGCCGGGAGCGCCGGCCGGTGAAAGTTGCCGAACTACGTTAAACTGCCCTGCAGGCCAAATGACGGAGAACAATCATGATGAATATGAACTGCAATCGTACAAAGATGCTCGCGTTGGTTTCGATGATTCCGGCTGCGTTGACGGCGGGCGCACTGGCGCTAACGGCCGGTTGTCATAAAGCGCCACCGCCACCGCCACCACCGCCGCCCGTGGTTTGGCAGGTTCCGGCGGGTCATCCGGAGCAGGTCGGCGAGCTGGCACAGCGAGCGGATGATATCGATCAGACACTGGCGCAGTTGCCGGGTTCTACACTGACGGATCATCGGCATATCGTGATTGATCTGCTGGCGAACGTGTCGAAGGCGCTGCGATTGGCCGCAGGAACGCAGACGACTTATGCGTTTGATAATCGCGCATCGCTGATTGACCATTCTCGAGCGGCGCTGCGGCAGCAGGGTGTCGAGCGGCCGCAGATTGAGGCGGCCGAGAACGAAGCCGCCCGGGCGATGCTCGATGCGATGGATGAGATTGTCGCAAAGCATCTGTCCGATGACGATCAACTGGCGGCGATGATTCAGACGGTGCGCGAAAAGCTGGACCCGATGTACTCCACAGACGGGCCGATGCATGAGTTAGTAGCCACGGATGAGTTCAAGGGCATCGGTCAGGCGATTCGGCGGATGAGTGATGATCTGGTCGAGCGGTTCGGTGCAACCAAGGCTGCGGCGAAGTAAGGTTTGGAATCACCATGAGCTGGGTTTCTTTGTGCAGGCTCGATGAGCTGGAAGAGGGTCAGGGAAGATACGTCGAGGTGGACGGATTTAAGCTCGCTGTATTTTTAAACGCCGGGGAAGTTTCAGTGATGGACAACACCTGCCCGCACGCCGGCGCGAGCCTGGCGAGCGGGTTTGTGGAGCAGGGGTGTGTAGTTTGTCCGCTGCATTTATGGGCGTTTAATCTGCGAACGGGGGAGTTGCCGGATCACCGGGGGTGGCGATTGATATGTATAAAGTCAGATTGCTCCCGCGTGAGGGACTATCTCTTGTGCAGGTTCAGTTGCCGACGTTTTGAAATTTAAGAGCCTCTAACCCAACCTTCCGCGCGTCGACGCGCGGAAGGTTGGGTTAGAGGCTCTCAAGCATGTCCCATCGTTGATTCATCCCGGGCGCCTGAGGCTGACCGCCACGTTTCATCAGTATTTCCCCGCAACAACCGAGTTCAGTTCATCCGACCCTAAACCTCGGCGGAGGCCGTAAGGGACGAGAGTGAAGGAGAACCCCTGGTTATTTGTCGTCTGGTCGTAATAAACAGAGATGCCGGCCTGGAAGCGGTCGAACTTTCGGGAGAGGGTGGCGCTGTAAAAGACGCTTTTGTTTTGGCCGAAGTCAAAACTCTGGGCGAGGGAGATGACGTATTTTTGGGTGAGTTCGTAGGAGATTTCGATGGAGGTGATGTTGGAGTTCAGGTCGGAGATGTAGCGGTTTCCGACGAAGTAGGAGAGGCGTTCGCCGCGCTGGACGGCGAGGCCAATGGAGCCGGTGGCGAATTTCCCTTTGTCGATATTGTGGGAGGCGTCGGCGAGGAGGGTCATGGTGTCGCTGATGCGCCACTGGGCGTCGAAGTTGACGCTGTTGCGCGGAAGGCTGGCTTCGGGGAGGGTTGAGAAAAAGAGCCCGCGGAAATCGACCGGGTCGCGGAAGCGGGGGTCGGGCTGGTTGGCGAAGAAATTTCCGGTGACGTCGAAGGTGAAGAAATCGACGCTGCGCCACCGGCCGGGCCCGCCGCGCTTGGTTTGCCAGCGTTGGCGAAGGGCAAGCTGGACGGCCTGAATGTCATTCACGGCGTCAACATTTTCATCATAGATAAACAGGCGGTTTTGATCGACGGTCTGCGCGCTGGCAAAAAAGTTTGCTTCGGGCTCAATGACATGGCGGACGCGATGCACGTCGAAAAGATTGGAATCAATCGAGTTGTCGACCTTCCAGAATGCGGTGCTGAGCTTCATGCCTATGCCGCTCATGATGCGGTTTTGATCGCTGGTGGTTTGGACGGGCGTTGTGAGCAGCGATTTGAGGGGCGCTGCGGGGGTGACGGGCTGCACGCCTTGTGAATAAACGGTGTAGCGGCCAAAGACATACGGCACGGCTTTGATCGAACCGGCATTGATAGGCCAGTCGATCTCCTGTCGGAAGTCGCCGCGCCAGGTGATATCTCCGGGATCGCCAGTGTAGGCGTATGAGGGAACCCCGGGCAGGACGACCGGCGGATAGAACCCTTGTTGGCGCAGTGTGGCGCTGCTCTCTGAGAATTTCAAACCACCGGCGGTGTTGTCACTGAAGAAGGTGAGGGAATCATCGGCGAAGCTGTCGCCAACGCGGTGGTAACCGACTTCGGGGAGGCGTTCGACTTCGCGCTGCTCCTGCACGTTGTCGGCAGTGGTGATGACATCATTAGGCTGCCACTCGGCGAGCAGGGTGAAGACTTCTGAATCCTTCTGATGCTTCAGATAGATCGATTCATCAAGGGGCAGGCCATTGCGATATTCCTCGGGGAACCATTGGGTGAGGAAGTTCGCGTCCGAGACCCACCCGAGGCGCACCTGAGCCTGCCAGTCATCGGGGAAGAAATGCTGATGCTCGATATAGGCGCGGCCGCGGAACTCATCTGTTGGATCGACCGTGGCGCGGGCGGCGCCGAGAGTGTCGGTCCCGTGATCGTTGACGAAATAAGCGTGGATATCGCCAAGAAAATTCCACGGGTCTTTGGTGGTTTCGGTGACGAAGCCTCCGGCATATTTGGCGTCGAAACCGCCGGCGGGGCCCCGCTTGTCGAAGTAGTCGAGGCGATAGGAAGCGTCGAGATCGGCCGGAGGCGGCTTGCCGAGTGATTCGAACAGGCCCCATTCGGTGCGGAGGCCAAAACCAAAATCGCTGCTGTTGTCGACGGAGAAACCGCGGAGGGGTCCGCCACGGCTGGTCATCGTGCCGCCGGCGGCAGGGAGGTAGAAGATCGGGAGGCCGAAGGTTTTGAAAGTAGCGTTGTTGGCGGAAAAGGAAACGCGGTCGCCTTCAGCCGCGTCGCCGCTGGGTTCGACGCGGATATACGCTTTTTCGGCAGCGAGGCTGTAGGTGGGGCGGGCGAAGCCGCTGGTAGTGAGCTCGAGATTGTCAACTTTGTATTCGCCCTGGGCAAGCTGCCGCATGGTTTGAGCACGCATGAAGATGGGGATCTGCTTCTGGATGTCGACGGTGTGGAAGACGACGTCCGTCAGGATGGCGCGATCGGTGGCGAATTCGTAATAGACGCGCTCGGCCCGCATTTGCAGTTCATTCTGGATCGGGCTGGCGGGTGTGGTGTAAACGCGCACGTCGCCTTCGAAATAGGCCGAGAGAATATGGTCGGCCATGAATTCTTTGCCATTGCCGGCCTTGTCGAGATCATGGAAGTTTTCGAGGTTGGAAAACAGAACGACTTTATCCGCCTGGAACTCAATGAGGTTTTGTTTTGGATCGCGATAGCGGAGCGTGATACCGCCGGTGATGACAAAGGCGATTTTGCCGTCGGTGGTGCGCTGCGTGTCGTAGCGGTCGAGATTGATCTCAAGGAACCGCGTCGGATGCAGCGGCGGCGGGGGAGGCGGGGTGGGAGACGGCGTGCGCAACGCCATCGAATCACTCCAGCGGCGCTGCGGGAAACTGCCGGGCGCGGAGCGGGGGCGGTAAGGACAGTGCGGCCTTCCCGCAGGGCCAGCGCCTGGATGTAGAGTGACGAATCGTGATCGTCTTTCGCGGAGCGGTCGGCGATGAGGCGGATATTGCCGCGTACGACAGCGTTGACCAGGAGGTTTCGTTCGGTGCGGACAATGGCTTCCTGCTGAAGGCGGGCGTCACCGATGAGGGCAATTTCGACGCGCTGTTCGTCGAGCACGCCGTGGGGCGCGGGGCTGAGCCACACGACGGCGTCGCGGGCGGTTAGTTTTGTATGATCGAGTTCGATGCTGACGGGGCCGTGAAGTTCGACAATGCTGGTTTGAGCATCGCTCCAGAAGGTGGCCTGTCCGGCGGACATTTGGAGCGAGTCGGCGGGCAATTGGGACGGCTGTGCCGCTGCGGAGGCGGAGAAAATGCCAAGAAGAACAAGGTTAGCCAAAGCGGCCAGAGCAATGGCGATGCCGCGATCGTACACTCACGGACTCCTTCCCATCGCCGATTTTGGGGTGGGTGGCGGCATTATAGAAGTGGGGGCGGCAGCGTCAATTATCGTTGAGGCAGAGAAGGCGTTGTGCAGGATTTGGATGTCGGCCGCGCGTGTTCTTTTTCGGGAGACCGCAGGCGTGTGACTGGTTCAGCGGGCTTCGCCGCCGAGGGAGGCGATGAGTTGTTTGACGTCGCCGATTTGTTTGATGCGGAGACCGAAGTTTTCACCGACTTTTACGGCTTCACCTACGCCGATGGTTTTATTGCTGATCATGAGTTCGAGGGGTTCTTCGCTGCTTTTGATGAACTCAATGATGGCGCCGACGCCCAGCCGCATGACTTCGGAGAGGAGAAGCTTGCGCTCCGCCAGTTTTACGATCACCGGCACCTGAAGGCGCAGAATGCGGGGAAGTTCACCCTGTTGAGGGGTGGAAGGAGGCGAGGGTTGGACGGTTCGGAGTACGGGCATGGGTTACTTCAAACATTATCGGCACCAGGAGGGCGGCAACAACAGCAGGGGTTGGGGATTTTTGATTTTGGATTGCGGATGGAGTTTGAAAGCAGAATGGTTGCAAGGTTTTCCAATCTAAAATCCGCGATCCAAATCCAAAATCGTTCACCTCTTGGGCTCGAGTCGTTTGACGTAGAACTGTGAATCAGTGGCTTGTTGGCCGATGTAATGCAGGCTCATCGGGTATTTGAGCCTGGCAGCGCGATAAAAATCGAGGATGCGCTCGCCGTGGCGGAACTGGCGCTCGAGATTGTCATCGACATGATCTTGCAGTTCAGGGGGAACGGGCCGCTGGCGGTCGTAGTCCCAGTGTGGGTCGATTCGGACGAGAAGGTGGGCTTCTTCCCATTCGATGGGATAACCGTGGATGTAGCCTTCACCGGTGTTGGGGGTATAGAACCAGAAGCAGAGGAAGCGATCTTTCCAGACGGTGCTGACGGCGTTTTCGGCTGCGGTGATCAATCGCGCATGGGAGGTGCGGATGGCCTGGCCGGCAAGGGGCTTGCAGACCCAGACTTTTCGAAGGAGGCAGTCGTAAAGGCCCACATGGGGATATTTGCCGTTAAATTTGTCGGTGCAGAGGCGGCTGCTGACGCGCGGTCCAACGCCAGATTCTTGCTTGCCGAAGCTGAACATGAAAACAGCCCTTGGTGCCGGTGGCCGCCGCGCGGTTGTGAACACAATAGCGCAGGCGGGGGAAAACGCAACTTGGCTGTTCAGTTACAAAGAGCCGGGCAAAATCTTCACAAAAAATGAGGAAGCAAAAGGTGGGGACAGGCAATGATGCCTGATGGAATGGCGCCAGCGCCCGTGTCCATCTTCGTTCGACACGGGCGAGGCGCTCATGCTGTTTTTTACTTTCCGAACATCTTCAGCACTACAAAGAGAATGATGGCGCCGAAGAAGCCGCCGCCAAAGATGTAATAAAGGAAGGCCCATCCGGCGGCCGCCATTGGGACGATCAGGGTGGCAGCCTCAAACATTGCGGGGTGTAACATGGTCAGATCCTTTCTGTTAGTCCGGTTCGGACCGACGCAAGGAATAGGCAAATCACATGCCGACCGGGTTATGCAATGGAGGCGCAGGCTCAGCAGGCGGTTTTGAGCAAAATCACAAATCAGTTTCCGGTCTATTTGACGCGGATAGCAAATGGCGCCGCCAGCACGACCGGGCGGTCCTGCAGTAGCTGGAGCATCTGCAACTGTTCGCCCACCATCGACCTCACACCTGGTGAAAGGGCCTTGAAAATGGAGGCGTCGGATATTTCAACCTTAGGTTGAATCGGGCTCTGCGCATCTTCGCTGCTGCCGTTGATGTAGTCGGCGAGTGTCTTGGGAGCGGGGACGATGCGAACGTCATAGTCGTCCGCCTTCAGGTTGACCTTGTCGGCGGCATAGGCGATGGCTTTGTCGATTCCGCCGATTTCATCAACCATCCCGAGGTCGCGGGCCTGCTGCGCGATGAAGACGCGGCCGCGGGCGACCTGGTCGATATCTTTGATTTTGCCGCCGCGCGTGGTCATCACGCGGGTGGTGAACTGGTCGTAGGTTTGTTTCATCCAGTTGGTGACCATGCGGCGCTGGCCATCGCTGAAGGTGGTGGTGGAGCTGAACAGGTCGGCGTTGCGGCCGCGGGTGAATGATTCGGTGGTGAGGCCGAGCTTGTCGTAGAGATCCTTGATGACAAATTTCCCGCCGACGACACCGATGGAACCGACAATCGCGGATGAATCGGCAAAGATATGATCGCCTGCGCACGCGAGGTAATACCCACCGCTGGCGGCCATGCTGCCGACGCTGATGATGACGGGCTTGTCCTTTGCCACCCGGCGGACAGATTGCCACATGGCTTCGCTCGCCAGCGCGCTGCCGCCGGGGGAATTGATGCGAATGACAATGGCTTTTATGTTGTCATCGCGAGACGCTTCTCGCATACCGCGACGGATGACTTCAGAACCGATCGTCGCGCCGCCAAACAGGCCGCCCCCGCCTTCACCATCGACGATGACACCGCTGGCGAAAACGATCGCGACTGTCGGCTTGGATGATTCGGCTGGGCGCTTCATCATCAATGAAAAGAGCGCGAAGGGGCTGGAAAGATCTATTTGATCGCGCTTGGGGGCGTCGTAGTCCTTCACGAGTTGAACCTTGGTGCTGAGCTCCTGGGAAATCAGGTCGCGGAGCCCGTCCTCATCCACCAGATGATCGACGAATCCGCGATCCTTGGCGGCTTGCGCGGTGAGAATGGATTCATCGATCACGGCTTTGACTTGTTCCTTGGACAAGTTGCGATTGAGGCTGATCCCATCGACAACCTGGGTGTAGAGGGAGTCCATCAGCTTGTTTAGTTCGCCGCGGAATTCTTCGCTGGGGGCAGTGCGGGTGTACTCTTCATCGGCGCCTTTGTATTCGCCGATCTGGACGTAGTCGGCCTTGACGCCGAGCTTGTCAAAGAGGCCTTTGAGATACATCGTTTCAATGCCAACGCCGGGCAGCATGATTTCGCCGCCGGGGAGCATGCAGACGTTGGTTGCGCCGGTGGCGACGGTGTAAGAGTCGGTGTCGTAGCCGTCGGCATAAACAAAAGTTTGTTTGCCCGCGCGGCGGAGATCGATGAGCGCGTCGCGAATTTCCTGGGCCTGGGCGAGATTCACTCCGGGATCGCTAAGCGTCAGCAGGACGGCTCGGACACTTTGGTCATCACGGGCATGGCGGAGGCGCTCGATGAGCGAGCGGAGCGTCAGGCCGGGCTCGGAGTCGAACAGGCTGAAGTCGGCGGGCTTCTCGACGACGGGACGGTTCAGATCAAAGTAGGCGACCTTGGGCAGCTTTTCTTCATCTTCGTCGAGCTGCCGGATTTTTTGTGCGAGATCGTGAATGGATGCCCTGATGTTTACCGGCAGAGTGGTTGCGCCCGTGGCGGTGGGGCCGGTTGTTGGCATGGTTGTAGCGCCGGCAACTGCCGACGGCGCAGTTGTCGGATTCGCCGCGTACTTGGCCGCACAGACGGCAGCGGACAGCAGCAACACACAAGCGGATAATCGCAAATTCATGCTGGCTCCTGAATAACGTTCTTTTTCCGTAAAACGGCAGATCAAATTCTAGCCGCTTTTGATGCGCAGCGAGAATAATGGTTGAAATTGTTCGTGGCATCTACTGGCGCTGGGTGGGACTATTTTGGTGCGTTGAGCAATTATTCGTCTTGGGTGCTTCTAAAAATTCAATTGAATCACCGCCAAGCGCCAAAAGCGCCCAAAAGCACCAAGGCACCGGGCAATTCCCCTCGCTTCCCCCGACATAACAGGGGAAGTGGAAAGCGGCAGTGACAAAACCTTATGTATGACGCGAAATAATTTGCATCGCGTGCGTCATTGCATCGTCGCGATTGATAATGCGGCCTTCGAGTTGGGCGTCGTAGGTTTCGTCGAGCGCTAGCTTGAATGCAGGGCCTGGATGGGCCCCGGCGGCGGTGAGGTCATCACCGGTGATCAAGGGCGCGGGGGCATATTCGGTTTTCTCCAGGGCTGCTAATTCAGATTGCAACAGGGGGATTTTTGTGCAGCCAAGGCCGACGGCGTCGATGGCGCTGAGGAGATGACGGGCACTTGCGGCAGTAGGGGTGGCAAGGAATCGTTTTTTGGCGGCCAGCGATGGAGCGGGGTGGGAAAGGAGAGTGGCTACGCCGCTGAGCGTGCCCTGGAGGATATCGGATTCTTCGTTGCTGATTTTCAGGGTCTGCCGCATCGCGCGAGCGGTCTTGGCAATTTCGTTTTTTGTAAGCCAGGGGAGGATATCCGGGGGGCGGTCGGCAAGTTGCCAGCGATAATCCAGCGATGCCGCGGCGAGGGACAGACCGAAAAGAATGGGGTTGCTGTTTCCGAGCGCGATAAAGATGGATCGCGACGGATCGAATGACCCGTTGCCACTGGCAGTTTGGAAACGGAAGAGCTGCTGAACCAGTTGCAGGGACCAGAGCAATTCCCACGCGGTACCGCGCGTAGGAGCCGTGAACATTCGGCGGAGTTCGTCGGCGATGCGCTCCGGACTGATGCGCGGAAGCTGATGGGCATGATTGATGATTGCGGCTGCCGTGGCGGGTTCGATTTTGAAATTAAACCGTGCGGCGAAGCGCACTGCGCGGAGCAGGCGCAGGTGGTCTTCGGTGAAGCGATCATCGGGCACGCCGATGGCACGGAGAAGACAGGCCTGCAGGTCGGCCTGGCCGTTGACGTAGTCGATGATGCGATTGGCGACAGGATCGAGGAACAGGCCATTGATGGTGAAGTCGCGGCGTTTGGCGTCTTCCTCGGCGGTGGTGAACTGCACGCCTTCCGGCCGGCGGCCGTCGCGGTAGGCGAGGTCGGTGCGGAAGGTCGCGACTTCGATCATACTTTGATGCTGGCGCACGAGGATAACCCCAAACGCCGCGCCCACGGCCTGGGTATTCTTAAAGAGCTGTTGCACGCGCGCCGGCGGGGCATCTGTCGCCACATCCCAGTCTTTCGGCTCCAGGTTCAGCAGTGTGTCGCGGACGCACCCCCCCGCGAAGTAGGCGATGTGGCCGGCTTCGCGCAGGCGCAGCAGGATGGCCATCGCGTCATCACGATAAGACCGCGGTTTTATGGGTTCGCCGGGGGAAGCGGACATTACGGGCAGAATACAAAGCGGGCGGTGAAATGCACGAATAGAACGAGAAATTAGACGTTGCGCCCTGCTTGCATGGGCTGAGGAAACAGGAATGTCCCCTCGCCGATACGACTTGATCGCACGGGCCTTTCCCGTTGCCGGCGCATTCTTATACTCGTTCGGTTTCAACCCTGATGGAAAGGTATGCGGATGCTCCCAACCAGTACGAATGTCAAAGTGGCGATCAAGTCGGCGCCGCCGGCAGATACGGATGTTGTTGCAGTCCTGATCCATAAGCAGACGCAGCCGGCGGATATGAAAGATGATGTTCTGGGGAAGGATTTGGCCGTTGCGGTGCGGGCGCTGATTCAGAGCGGCGGGGTAACAGGAAAGTCGAACGAGGTGACGTTGCAGCTTCTGGAGGGAACTAAGCCGCGGCGACTGATCCTGATCGGCCTGGGCAATCGCGAACAGTTTTCCTGTGAATGTCTTCGAGAAGCGGGAGGGATTCTCGCCAAGACGGTGAGGAAGCGGAAATTTAAATCGCTCGCGGTGATTGTGCCTAAGACACCGGCGACGTTGCCGGGAGTCCCCGGTGCGCAGCCGGCGGGCGGCGGAGAAGACCTGGCGCCGGCGTGCATCGCCGGCGGGTTTATGCTGGGGAGCTTCAGCTATCGCGAATACAAGGGGACGGCGGCGAAGGATGAGAATGCATCCGGCCCAGTGAAACTAACCCTGGTGACGGATGAATCGCACGCGATTCGCGAGCAGCTCGATCGCGCCGTGGCGATAGCCGATGGACAAAATTTTGCACGAACGATCGCTTCCCGGCCAGGCAATGATATCAACCCGCCTTCACTGGCCAGGGTCGCACAGCAGCTTGCGAAAGAAGTGGGACTGAAAATCCGCGTGCTCGATGAAAAGGAGATGGCGCGGCTGGGAATGGGGGGAATTCTGGCAGTCGGAGCGGGCAGCCGGATGACACCGCCGCGGATGATTGTGCTGGAACATGGAAAGGCGAATGGTCCAGCGGGCAGGAATTCCGGCGCAAGCGAAAGAATGCCGGAGCGCCGCTGCTGGTGGTGGGGAAGGCAATCACATTTGATACCGGCGGCATTTCGATCAAGCCTGCCGAGAAGATGCAACGGATGATCTTCGACAAATGCGGCGGGATGGCAGTGCTCGGAATGATGTACGCCGTCGCGAAATTAAATCTGCCGATCCACATCGTCGGCATCTTGTCCAGTGCTGAAAACCATATCAGCGAGACGGCCTACCGCCCCGGCGACATTCTTCGCATGTACAATGGCGTGACCGTTGAAGTGACAAACACTGACGCCGAAGGGCGGTTGGTGCTCGGTGACGCGCTGGCGTGGGGGATTGAAACCTACAAGCCCGCCGCAGTGCTGGACCTGGCAACGCTGACCGGCGGTGTGATTGTCGCCCTTGGCCGCACGATGGCAGGTGTCATGAGCAACAGCGATGCGCTCGTAGGCGAGTTATCTCACGCATCAAACAACGCCGGTGAAAAATTCTGGCGGCTGCCGCTCGGTGACGAACAGCGAGAACAGATGAAATCCGACCCCGCGGACATCGTAAATTCTGCCGGTCGCGACGCGCATCCGCTGCAGGGCGCAGCATTCCTGAGCTATTTCGTGCCGGCGGATGGATCGGTCCCGTGGGCGCATCTGGATATCGCTGGCGTTGCAGATACCGATAAAGAAATGCCGTTTTACACCAAAGGCGCAACCGGATGGGGCGTGCGCACACTCGTTGAATGGGCAACTCGCCGCGCCGCGGGCGATATCGCCTTAAAGGGAATCAACCCCGAATCAGCGCAGTCCACACCCCCGCCGGCAGGGGGATGATGAACAAGTCTGGTCGGCGGCGCAGCGTGGCGGCAAAGAATGCTCCACCTCGGTGGATGCTGACATGCCGACGATCGACGGTTGCGAATGGCGGCTACTAATGCTGTAGTGTGTGCGATATTGCCCGTCTAACGATTTGAATTTCTGGAAACGAGCTTTTCACTGGAGGTTTGCATGACGCCGATTGTTTCGCAGTTGATCCCCGCCATCATGGCGATGTTTTCGGTGATTTTTCCGGCCAAGCTGTGGTTCGCGCCGAATCAGCCGCTGATGGTGCAGGTGAAGTCGGATCAGGCCGTGCAGCTCATCCTCACCGGCTTTGACGGCAAGCGCATTGATCCCAAAGGATCGATCGATGTCTCGGATGGCGGGGCCTCCGTTGATGTCCGCGAAATGTATCCCGCCGTCGCAAACGCGGGAACTTATGTGCTGTTCGCCGTTCCCAAAGGCAAGGAGCTCGCAGATTTTGTCGGAACCCCCGTCGTGATCGAAGTTCTCGCCGACCGTCGGCCAGGCGCCCCCGGCGGGCCGATGGTGATTCGCGTCGAACCGCTCCGATATGCAGTCATGACAACCGATCAAGGTCCGATGACGCTCGCGTTTTATTACGATGTCGCGCCCGTGACAGCCGACAGCTTCCTTCGCCTCTCAACGCAGGGATTCTTCGACGGCCTGACCTTCCACCGCATCGTCCCCGGATTTGTCATCCAGGGTGGTGATCCGCGCGGCGACGGCACCGGCGGTCCCGGCTACAGCCTCGACGCCGAGTTTAACGATCGCCCCCATGAACCCGGCGCACTCTCGATGGCCCGCAATGGCGATCCCGACGAAGCCCCCGGTGTCATGCCGCGGGCTGAATTTGCCAACAGCGCCGGCAGCCAGTTCTTCGTTTGCCTCGATTACGAGCACACCAAACAGCTTGATCGACGATACACCGTTTTTGGAAAAGTGGTCGATGGGATGGAAGCGGTGAAGAAGATCGCCGCCACACCGCTGGCTGATCCGCAATCCGGTCGTCCCGAAAAACCGCCGGTGATGCAAAAAGTTGAGGTGTTTTCGGTGACGCGCGACAAGAACCCGTACAAGGACATCATCAATCTCGGGGCTCCCACCGCCGCGGCGCCCCCGCAGCCTGCCGGGCAATAGCGGAAGCTGCCCGTTGATTTGCCGTATCCAATTGGACGCTGGCTCCATTCAAATGTGGACGCCCATCCAAAACATCGCAAAGTAAAAAGCGAGGCGGACGAGAAAGATCGTCCAGATGCAATACCACGTATCACTCTCGTCAAGGTCAAAGAGCGCGCCGAGCAGCGCGAAGTAAAGAACAAACACGATGCCCCACGTAACCAAACCGCCAATGAATGGAACCAATTGCAGGAACGGCCCGATGAGATCACCAACGGCGGATGGCGCTACGGAAATCGCCGTCAACTTAAAGACCGCGATCCAGAATTGACCCAGCTTGATCTGTCGCGCCCGGGCGGCCAGAAGAATCCCCGCCAGCATCAAAAGCGTGCCGAGAATGAGTTCCACCGCGACATAAGCCAATGCTGCGGCAAAAGTGCTTCTCTGGAAAAAGGCGGCCAGCAATTCCACAACTACGCCGCCCCCCAGCAGCCAAAGCGGCATCTGAATATTGACGATCGTGCCGGTGTCGGTGAAGTCTGGCTTCTCGTCTCTGCGCGCACGATACGCCAGGGTTGGCTGAGCTGAAACAGGCTTGGAAGATTCCACAGAACCAACACCCGCCGGCACCGGGGCCGCAGGAGCGAGCTCATAAAGATCATCATCGGTGGATGGCGTTTCCATGACGATCTATTTGAGATTCAGGGGCCTTCTTCAGGAAGAGGTCGCTGATTAGAAAGCGGGGGGATTGTTGGAAGAGGCAAGATGAATGTGACTTTCCCCATCGAAATCCTTCAAGAACTTTAAGGATTCAACCACTCAATAATTATTCCCTCATGCGGCCGAAGTGAGATCGAATCTGAGACCTGCTCATTCTCTCGATCCAACTGCGTCGAAAGAACCACCCGTCCCCCGGCGCTGTTATATCGCTTGGTCGGTTGAAAAATCTGCGCTTCCGGTCCGAAATTCAATGCGACGATGAAGCTCTTGTCTTCATGTTGCCGCAGATACGCCAGCATATGATCCTGTGTTTCAATATGCTGATAGGAGCCCAGGTGCAGCGCCGGCTGGGCTCGCCGCAGCTTGATCAGTTTGTGATACAAGCTCAAAAGCGACCGCGCGTCCGCGCGTTGGCTGGTGACATTGATATACGTGTAATCCGGCGCGATTGGCAGCCAGGGCGTGGTCTCGGAAAATCCCGCGTTCATACTCTGGTCCCACTGCATCGGCGTGCGCTCCGGATCACGCCCGAGGCCTATCCCCGGGACATTCAATTCAAACGGATCCTGCACCAGTTGCGGCGGGACCGACACATCGTGCATCCCGATCTCATCGCCGTAATACAAAGTTGGCGTGCCGCGCAGGGTGAGCAGCAGCATCGCCGCCACGCGCGTCTGATCTCGTCCCGTGCGACTGGCGATGCGCGGGTTGTCATGATTCCCCAACACCCAGTTCGGCCAGCCATAAGACGGCAGGCTGGCTTCATAATTCTGAATCGCGGCGGCGATCGCCCGCGCGTTCCAAGGCAGCGTGACCAGTTGAAAGTTAAATGGCATATGCACACCGTTGCCCGCCTCGCCGTAGTAGGTGACCAACCGCTCCACCGGCAGATAAACCTCGCCGACCATCATGCGTTCGCGGTAATCGTCCAGGACTTGCCGCATCTCAGCGATGATCTTGTGAACCTCGGGCCGGTCTGCCGTATAGGTGGCAAGATATTCATGCAGCGGATTCTGTCCCGGTTTGTACGAGGGGTTGCGGGGATTGTCGCGAAATTCGCTGTCTTTGACGATGTGCCAGATGACATCGACGCGGAAACCGTCCACGCCGCGATCAAGCCAGAAACGCAGCACATCGTGCATTGCAGCCCGCACTTCCGGATTGCGCCAATTCAGATCCGGCTGCTCCGCCAGAAACGCGTGATAAAAATATTGCCGGGTTATGGGGTCAAACTCCCAGGCTGATCCGCCGAAGTTGCTAAGCCAGTTGTTTGGAGGCCCGCCGCCCGGCGCCGGATCGCGCCAGATGTACCAGTCACGTTTTGAATTGTCGCGCGAGGCGCGGGCTTCCTTAAACCAGGGATGCTGATCGGAAGTATGATTGGGAACGAAATCCAGGATGAACTTCATTCCCCGCCGATGAGTCTCCGCCAGCAGCGCATCAAAATCCGCCAGGCTGCCAAAGAGCGGATGAATGTCCGTGTAATCGGAAATGTCATACCCAAAATCCGCCATCGGTGACGGATAGACAGGAGAAAGCCAGACTGCATCGACGCCCAGCCATTGAAGATAATCCAGCCGGCTCATGATGCCGCGCAGATCGCCGATGCCATCGCCATTGCTGTCCATGAACGATCGGGGATAAATCTGGTAGATGATGCCCGTCTGCCACCATTCGTGCTTGCTGGTCATGTCGCGAATCCTTTCGGTGGTGCTGCGGTCACCATACTTTTGTTCCCATGGTCGCATCGAGGTTGTAGGCGGAGCTGATCAGCGCCAGATGCGTGAACGCCTGTGGAAAGTTTCCCAGCGCTCCGCCGTGCGCGCCGGTTTCCTCGCTAAAAAGGCCCAGATGGTTGGCGAATCCGAGCATCTTCTCGAAGATCAGCCTTGCCTGATGCAGCCGCATGGGTTCTGTGCGGCCGGCGCGCGTCATCGCTTCCACCAGCCAGAATGTGCACATATTGAATGTGCCTTCGCCGCCGGTCAGTCCGTCGTGAAATTTCTCTGAGTTGTAGCGGTAAACCAGGCTGTCGGAGAGCAGCCCCCCGTCGCTCGGATCTCTGCAGATCGCATCCAGGGTTTTGAGCATCCGCGGATCATTGGGCGCAACAAAAAACACCAGCGGCATCATCAGGCTCGATGCATCGAGCGCATCACTCCCATAATATTGAACGAAGGCCTGATGTTTTTCAGACCATCCGTTTTTCATGAGGTCGAGGAATATCTCATCGCGGCAGTTGTACCATTGACGCCAGTCGGCCGGCAGCGATCGCTTTTGCGCCAGCCGGATTGCCCGATCCACCGCCACCCAGCACATTAATTTGGAATAAGTAAACTGCTGAGGCCCGCCGCGCGTTTCCCAAATCCCCTCATCAGGCTCTTGCCAATGCCTGGATACCCATTCAATCAATCCCCGAATTTCTTTCCAAAGATCCCATGAAATCGGGGCGGCATGTTTGTTGAACAGATAAACGCTGTCCAGCAACTCCCCATAAATATCGAGCTGCAACTGGTTCGCCGCCCCATTCCCGATCCGCACCGGCTTGCATCCCTTATATCCTTCAAAATGATCCAGCGTTATCTCCGGAAGCTCGTGCTCACCGTGAATGCCGTAGACAACCTGCAGGCCGCCGTCCGGCTTGCGCTCATGACAGCGCTGCTCGATCCATTTCATGAAGGCCGTTGCTTCTTCGGTGAAGCCGATGCGCAGCAGCGCATATAATGAGAACGCCGCATCGCGAATCCATGTGTAGCGATAGTCCCAATTCCGCGGTCCCGGGATCGCTTCGGGAAGGCTGCATGTTGGAGAGGCAATGATCGCTCCGGTCGGCTCAAACGTCAGCAGCTTCAACACCAGCGCTGAACGATAGACCATCTCGCGCCATCGGCCTGCATAGGTGCATTTGGAGAGCCATTGATGCCAATAGTCCACCGTCTGCGCAAAAAGCTGCTTCTCAATTTCCTCTGTAATCCGCGCGCTTTTATGCGGCTCATCCAGAAGCCGCAAGATAAAGGTGGCCCGTTCTCCGCGATTGAGCCGGAGAGTTGCCGAGACGCCGCCTTGCTGCTGCTTTAATTGCAGCGGTACCGTGGTCGTCAACTCCACGCACAAGGATGAGCTGTTAAAAACCGCGCCGCCGGAATGAATCTCCACTTTATGGGTATCTCGCCCGTAATTAAAAGCAGGACTGCATTCAATGTGAACCGGTACCGACCCCCGAATCGCCTCCACTCGCCGCACAAGTTGGCGAAATCCCGGCTCTCCTTTCTTAATCCCCACCGGCATATAGTCGGTCACCTCAACCACGCCGTCATCCGAAAGAAACCGCGTGATCAGGACATTCGTCTCCGGCCAGTACAACTGCTTGCCCGTTACTTTCGGGTTCACCGGCGCAACGCGGAAGTGGCCGCCCTTTTTGTCATCCAGAATCGCCGCGAAGATGCTCGGCGAATCAAAGTGCGGCAGGCAAAGCCAGTCAATCGTCCCATCACACCCGACCAGTGCTGCCGTGTGCATGTTGCCAATCAGGCCATGATCTTGAATCGGAAGGTAAGCCATAACGGTACGCTGCCCGCAACAGATGAGCTTGCGGCGGCCAGAATAAATTAGCGTCCCTCATCAAGGGTCGGAACTGGGAAAGTCAGCGATATAGCTGCCCTTCGTGCTATTGCCGTTGCCCGAGGTTGGGTTAGAGGCTCTGAAAAAAAAAGGGTCACTACCGATCGTTAGATCAGTAGTGACCCGGAAATAAATCTTGAACAGATATCCAAAATCCTTATGCAAAAATCCACGTCTGCCAAGCCGACGCGGTGTTCGTCCAAAGCTGCTGAGGATTGCCCGCAGTTTTGAGATGGCCGGTGTCGTCAATGACGAGATTGCCGGCTTTATTGGTGATGATGAAACCACCGTTCAGCGGGGTCAGCGCCCAGAGCTGGTTGTTACCGCCGTTGGCCGTGTATTCGTTCAGATGAGCGCCGCGCGTCGTCGAGGAACCCGGGTCATCCAGAACAAGACCGCTGGCGACGTTGGTAATGGTGTAGTACCCGCCACCCTTATAGGCGAGGGTCCATTTCTGGTTGTTTCCACCACTCGCGGTTGCCTGATCCATCTGCGTGCCCGGGGTCTTGCTGGAACCAGGATTATCCAGCAAAAGACCACTGTATGCATTCTTCAGGGTATAGGTTCCAGGAGCCACCGGCTCAAGATTCGTCAGGCCGAAGATTTCGAGGCTGTTCCGGGTCGGAACGAAGACTTCCCCGTCGGCGATCGTCGGGGGGGTGAACTTATTCGCGGTCCCGATCGAGGCGGCGAACAAAAGCGTTCCATAGCTTGCCGCGGAATACGCACGAAGCTGGTTCGTCGTCGTATCAATGTCCCACACAATAGCGTTAGTTGTCCCGTTGGCCGAAATGCTGGGTGTTGAGCCGGGGAAACCAAATGTGCTGGCCGATGTTGACGATGCGGTGGCCGTGTATGCGCCATTCGCGATGTTAAACGTTTCGGCGACGTGGCTGGGCGGGCTCACATAGATTTTTCCGTTGAAGTAAGCCGCCGGGCTGAAGATACCGCCTTCGCCGGTATGAGATTCAACCACTTGATCAGTGGTGCCGTTGTAATGGCCCATGTTGTCGCGATCGATCAGATAGTCGCGGCCTTCCTTGCCGGCGATGAACAGCAGGTGGGGATGAGCCGCACTCCCCGCCGAGTCAGGCAGCAGCAGCGGAGCGGTAGAACCAAAGTCCTGGTCCCGTGAGTTGAGGCTCGCCTGATTAAAGGGCACAAAATAGTCGACAACTTTCAGACCCCATCCGTTGCCGTTCTGATGGGTGGCCGATGACGATGTATCCACTGCGAGCCTCATCACGGCGTCGCCGAAATCATGTTGGTTGGGGAAACCGCCTGAGAGCGTTGTCTCAAAGGTGCCGTTTCCGGTGGCCGCATAGAGATTCCCTGCTGAATCCACATTGATTTTGCCGCCCGACTGCCAGAACCCGCCGTCGCTGCCATTGGGGGTCGCATTAAAGGCGGCTGTCAGAGAGAGGTTGGCCGCGCTGTATCCGAGAATCCAGCCATGATAGGGACCATTGTCGCCATGTGATGCCGAAGCGACATAGATCGTTCCGTTCGCCAGCGTCAGAGCCATGCGCTGGTGCTGGCGCAGGGCGTTGTAGGTGACGCGGCCATTGATTGATCCAGCGCCCGTTCCAGTCACGGATGGGCCGCTCACGTAGGTGTAAGTTGAGCTGTTGCCCGCCGTCGGGTTATTGCAGATCGTGTCGGCGATGACGGTAGGGCCGCCGAGCTTCTCCGCGCCGCTCGTAATATCGATCGCGTGTATGCGCTGGATGTAATGGAAATTCGATCCCACATGTTCTTTTGTTTTCGCAACGAGATATAGCGTATTGGTCGAAGCGTCGATGACCGGCGTCGAAGTAATGCCAACTTCCGGTGTCAAATCGGTGCTTTCAGTGTCGCCGCCGGGAACCGTAGTGACGCTGGAACTGGTCAGGAAACTTTTCTTCCACAGGACCGCGCCGCTGACCGAATCAATCGCATACAGGCTGTCGTGTTCCGTCGCGACGTATACGACGTTGTGCGTTCCCTGGCCGGCTACGGCAACGTTCTGAACGAACAACGGCTGGGCATAAACCTGCCCATCCACGCCGACATTGTGAAGCTGTCCAAACCCGGTCTTCACATTCGTCGGGTTCAGAGTGGTCTCGGCGAGGTTCTGGCCATCGCCTGCCGCGTCGTTGTGATAAGTCAGCACATTCGCTGAAAAGAACGTGCGCAATTCCAGGCGCTCTATGCAACCGGGAAGCGCACGACTCAATGCCGATTGGGCAACTGCGCGGTTTGGGGATTTCGGGCGACGATTTGATAAGGAAAACTTACTTCGACGCATTACGCAGCTCCTGAAAAAGAGAAAAATGAATTGACCGGGAAAATACGTGTAGCTGATTAACTAACTGCGTATCAACCCAGAATCGGACAATATTCATTAAAAATTTTCTATAAAAATCAGACCCGACCATAAATTGAGTTGAGTTGGGCAAGGTGAATAAAATCGCGAGCGTTGACCTGGCGTTTGGTCGCTCGCCATTGCCAGTTATTTTTCTCCTGGCCGGGAATGTTCATCCGCGATTCATTCCCTAGCGCCAGCAAATCCTGCAGTGGTACGATCGCGATCTTCGCGACAGATGCCCACGCAAGGCGAATGAGCGCTGTCGAAATATTTTGGGACTTCTGTGCATTAATGTAACTTTTGACGACATCGCGATCCTTCCGCGCAAGCGACCGATACCAGGATTCAGTCGTGTCGTTGTCATGCGTTCCCGTATAGACGATCGTGTTAGACGTATAGTTATGCGGCAGATAAATGTTTGATGAATCCCCGCCGAACGCGAACTGAAGGATGCGCATCCCCGGCAGATGCAGATAATCGCGAAGTGCTTCAACATCCGGTGTAATGACACCAAGATCCTCGGCAATGAATGGCAGTGCCCCAAGTTCTCTTTGCAGCGTTGTAAAAAGATCCTGCCCCGGCGCTTGAACCCAGCATCCCCTCTCGGCGGTGGGGCAGGCGGCTGGAATTTCCCAGCAGGCCGCAAAGCCCCGGAAATGATCGATGCGAACTAAATCCGCCTGATTCATCGCGGCGAGAAACCGCTCAATCCACCATCGGTAGCCATCCTGTTTCATTGCTGCCCAGTCATACAACGGGTTTCCCCAGCGTTGCCCCGTTTTGGAAAACAGGTCCGGCGGAACGCCGGCGACGACTGTTGGCTGCAGATTTCGATCAAGCTTAAATAAATGCGGATTCGCCCACACGTCCGCCGAATCGCCGGAAACAAAAATCGGCAGATCACCAATAAGCCGCACATTCCGCGACCGTGCATGATTACGGAGTGCACCAAGCTGCCGCGCGAAAATAAATTGAATGAACTCCTGATATTGAATCGCGTCGGCGAGTTCCCGCCTCGCCTCCGTCAGCGCCGGCGGTTTGCGATGCGACAATTCTCGCGGCCAATCGATCCAGTGGATCGGCCCCTGTCGATCCTTGATCGCCATGAATAGCGCGAAGTCCCTGAGCCAAAATGATTGGTCGCGGCAGAACTTCCTGAAGGCCTCATTCATCGAACGCGAACGCTTCAGTTTGAATAGCTCCCATGCCCGTTGAAGCAGGCCAAGCTTGAACGGAATGACTCTGTCGTAATCCACCCGCGTCGCGGGAAAGGCCGGCACTTTCAAATCCGCACGAGCAAGCAATCCATCCTTCAAAAGAAAGTCCGGACTGATCAAGTGCGGTGATCCCGCAAACGCCGAGAAGCACTGATAAGGCGAATTTTCTGCCGGCCATCCCAACGGAAGAAATTGCCACCACGTCTGCTTAGCTCGCGCCAGCGTATCAATCCACCGATGTGCCACCGGCCCAAGATCACCGATCCCGTATGGACCTGGCAGTGAAGTAATATGCAGCAGAATTCCCGAACTGCGGCCCGCCGATGAGTGATGGACAGACTTCTTCAAACAAATAACCCTCGAAAGCGGGCATACGGCTCGCAGCACCGGCGTCTTAGCCCTGTATTAAACACCTTAAAACACAGGCCAGATGCCCATGCTACTCAAAAAGATTTGAGGCATTGTGCGCGACCGCAATGCATTCCGTCACTGCGTTTTTTTACGTCAATGGCGTATGTAGTAAGGAGCCGGAACGTCACCACCGCGACGCCACTGGACAGACTGACGCAGCCCATGCTGCACGCTTTTGCCAATCTCCTGATTCGCTTGGATATGGCAGGGCGTCATATCAGGAAGAAAGAATGGCATTGTATTTGTGTTGTCTTTCTTCCGCTTGAGTCTGCACTGATAATTAGGCATAGAGCGCTCTGTTTTTCGCTCTCGAATAGACGGAAGGGATTGCAATGAGAGTGTGGCCTGGAAGGCCTTACCCGCTTGGAGCAACGTGGGATGGCGTTGGTGTTAATTTCTCCCTTTTTTCCGAACATGGAACTAAAGTCGAACTTTGCCTGTTTGATTCGGTTGACGATAAAAAAGAATCAAAGTGCATCACGCTGCCTGAAGTGACTGACATGGTCTGGCACGGTTATTTTCCCGACCTTGAGCCGGGACAACTGTACGGCTTCCGTGTTTATGGTCCGTACGATCCGAAAAACGGCCATCGCTTCAATCACAACAAAATTATTCTCGACCCTTACGCCAAGGCGATTGGTCGCGATGTCACCTGGGATGACACGCTCTTTGGTTATCCCCTCGGCCGCCCCGATGCTGATCTGGCATTTGATGAGCGTAACAACGCCGCCGTCTGCCCGCTTGGATTTGTCCTGGACAGCGCGTTCACGTGGGGCGACGACCGTCCGCCGCGCACGCCGTGGCATAAAACATTGATCTACGAGCTGCACGTCAAGGGATTCACGATGCTCCATCCCGATGTTCCCGAAGAGCAGCGGGGGACTTATGCCGGTGTGGCGTCAGAAGCGTCGATCAATCATCTGCAAAAACTCGGAATCACGGCAGTCGAGTTGCTGCCCGTCCACTTTCATCTCAATGACCGCCATCTGGTTGAAAAAGGGCTGACAAACTATTGGGGCTACAACACGCTCGGATATTTTGCCCCGCATCTGGCATACGCATCAAAGCAATCGCCGCGCAAATCTGTGCGCGAATTCAAAATGATGGTCCGCGCGCTTCACGCCGCGGGCATCGAGGTGATCCTCGACGTCGTCTATAACCACACCGCTGAGGGAAACCAGCTTGGTCCGACGCTTTCATTTCGCGGCGTCGACAACGCGTCCTACTATCGCCTCGCCGACGATCAGCGCTATTACATGGATTTCACCGGCTGCGGCAACACGCTCAACATGATGCACCCGCGCGTGCTCCAGCTCATCATGGACAGCCTGCGCTATTGGGTGCTCGAGATGCACGTCGACGGCTTCCGCTTCGATCTGGCCAGCACCCTTGCCCGCGAACTGCATGATGTCAATCGCCTCGGCGCGTTCTTCGACATCATCCACCAGGACCCCATTCTGTCGCAGGTGAAGCTGATCGCCGAGCCGTGGGATGTCGGCCCAGGCGGATATCAGGTCGGGAATTTTCCAGTGCTGTGGACCGAATGGAACGGCAAATACCGCGACGTCGTCCGCCGCTTCTGGAAAGGCGACGGCGGACTCGCCTCCGAGTTTGCCACCCGTCTTTCCGGCAGCAGCGATTTGTATCAGCACGACGGCCGCAAGCCCTACGCAAGCATCAACTTCATCACCTGCCACGACGGCTTCACCTTGCAGGACATGGTGAGCTATGATCACAAGCACAACGAAGCCAATGGCGAAGACAACCGCGATGGCAGCGACGACAACAACACTTGGAACTGCGGCGTAGAAGGCCCCACCGACGATCCCAACATCCTCGCCCTTCGCGAGCGCCAAAAACGAAATCTCTTCGCCACCCTCATGTTCTCTGAAGGCGTCTCGATGATCCTCGCCGGCGATGAATTGAGCCATTCCCAAAAGGGAAATAACAACGCGTACTGCCAGGATAACGATATCACCTGGCTGAACTGGAAACTCGACCCGAGCCAAAAAGAGTTCCAGGAATTCGTCCGCCGCTGCTGTGAAATCTGGCGCGAGCAGCCGGTGTTCCAGCGCCGCAAGTTTTTCCTCGGCCGCGCTATCCGCGGGTCAAATATCAAGGACATCTCCTTCTTTGAACCCTCCGGAAATGAAATGGCCGACGAGGGATGGAGTTCCGGCTTTGTCAAATGCCTCGGTGTTCGTCTCGCCGGCGACATCATCAACGAAGTCAACGAACGCGGCGAACCGATCGTCGGCGATACACTCCTGATGATCATGAACGCCCACTGGGAAAAACTTGATTTCATCCTCCCCGAAGCAAAGGCCGAGCACCTCTGGGAAACGCTCCTCGACACAACCGACCCGCAAGCCCCGCTGCGCGTTCTTCGCGCCGGCGAAAAATATCCGCTCTTTGGCCGCTCGCTCGCGCTGCTGCGCACCACGCTGCCTAAAGACGCTGGTCAGGAAGTATCCCCTGCGCAGATCGATGCCCTGCGCCAGGAAGCCCGCCACTCCATTCCATCAAGCAGCGGGCCATTGCTCCTGTGATTCATGAAGTAAGGTATTTGCAATATCGACCACGAGATTCCGATGACTCTCCAGCAAACACAAACCCCTCGGAAAGCCCAGCAACTCAAACCGCGCCGCCTCCCCATTGGCGCAGAAGTCACCAGCGATGGCGCGATCAGCTTTCGAGTATGGGCCCCCAGCCGCCAAAAAGTAGAAGTCGTTTTTGAAGATGCTTTGATCCCTCCGCTCCCCTTAATCCGCGAAGAGGGCGGCTACTTCTCCGGCGTCTCCACCCAGGCGCATGTCGGAGCGCTCTATCGTTTCGGCCTTGATGATTCCGGCCCGTTTCCCGATCCCGCCTCCCGCTTCCAGCCTCAAGGCCCCAACGGTCCTTCGGAAATAATCGATCACACGAAATTCAACTGGACCGACACTCCCTGGCGCGGAATAGAAAACCAGGGCCAGATACTCTATGAACTCCACATCGGCACCTTCACCCCCGAAGGAACCTGGGACGCCGCGGCCAGGCAATTGCCCGCTCTGGCCGATCTCGGCATCACCTGTCTCGAAGTGATGCCCGTCGCCGAGTTCGCCGGCAAGTTCGGCTGGGGCTACGACGGCGTAGACCTCTTCTCCCCCACTCATCTCTACGGAAATCCTGACGCCTTTCGCCGCTTCGTCGATCAGGCCCACGCGGCCGGCATGGGCGTTATCCTCGACGTCGTCTACAACCACTTCGGCCCCGATGGAAATTACCTCAAAGAATTTGCCAGGGAATATTTCACCAGTCGTCATACCGATTGGGGGGAAGCGATCAACTTCGACGCCGCAGGCAGTACATCCGTCCGCGAATTCTTCCTTGCCAACGCCCAATACTGGATCGAAGAATTCCATCTCGACGGTTTCCGCTTTGACGCGGTCCATGCGATCGCCGATGAATCAAAAGAGCACATCATGGCCGCCATTGGCAAAGCCGCCCGTGCGGCAGCGGGGGACCGCAAGGTCCTGCTCGTCGCCGAAAATGAACCCCAACAGACCCGCTTCGTCCGTCCCCTGAGCCAGGGCGGTTGCGAACTATCGGCACTGTGGAACGACGATTTCCATCACAGCGCCATGGTCGTTCTTTCCGGCCGCAATGAAGCTTATTATCAGGATCACTTAGGCAATCCCCAGGAATTCATTTCCGCCGCCAAATGGAACTTCCTTTTTCAGGGCCAGCGCCACAGTTGGCAGAAGAAGCGGCGGGGTACTCCCGCGCTCGATCTGCCGCCTGCGGCATTCATCAACTTTTTAGAAAATCACGACCAGATCGCCAATTCCGGCCGCAGCCTGCGCTCGCACCAACTCGCCAGCCCCGCGAGCTATCGAGCTATGACGGCCCTCTTCCTTCTCCTGCCCCAAACGCCCATGCTTTTCCAGGGCCAGGAGTGGGCCGCCTCCAGCAAGTTCCATTATTTCGCCGATCACAACGAGGAGCTTTCCAAATTAATCCGCATTGGCCGCGCAAAGAAGTCTCGCAGTTTCCCAGCGTCGCCACCAAGCCTATGCAGGCCTATCTTCCCATCCCCGATGATCCCAAGACCTTCGAAGAATCAAAGCTCGATCGGTCCGAACAAAATAAACCCGAACATGCCCGCGCCCTTCGGCTGTACAAAGACCTTCTTCGCATCCGCCGCGAAGAACACGTATTTCACCGGGTGCATCAGCGCGGCGACATCGACGGCGCAGTCATCGGCCCTCATGCCTTCGTACTCCGCTACTTCGACACCGCCGGTGATCGTTTACTGCTGGTAAATTTTGGAATCGACCTCCAGGTAGAAATCGCCCCGGAACCGCTGCTCGCGCCTCCATCCGGTCATCGCTGGCAAATCCAATGGTCCAGCGAAGACCCCCAATACGGCGGCGGTGGAACGCCCCACCCAGATACCGAACGCGAAGGCTGGCGTCTGCCCGGCCGCTGCACCATTCTTCTTCGCCCGCACCCCCCGCACATCGCAGAGGTGCAGACGCGCATCGTGAAAGGCGGCACAGATTGAGCTTCGTTGATGATCTGGCCGAAGCGGCGATGGACGGTGCCGCGGCGATCCGAAATATCCCCGCGTCAACCTATCGCCTTCAGTTCCACGCAGGTTTCACTTTTCGCGACGCTACACGGATCGTTCCCTACCTGCACCAGCTCGGCATCACCCACATCTATGCCTCACCCTATTTCAAGGCCCGCCCCGGCAGCACCCACGGATACGACGTCGTGGACCCGCGCATCCTCAACCCCGAAATTGGAACGGAAGCTGACTACGACGTATTTCTAGCTGCTCTGCGCGATCGTGGCATGTCCCACATCCTCGACACCGTCCCCAATCACATGGGCGTTGCCACCAACGAAAACCCCTGGTGGAACGACGTCCTTCAAAACGGAAAAGATTCCCGCTACGCCTCCTTCTTCGACATCGCCTGGGAAGGCCCTGCGCGCCCCGAAATGCGAAACAAAGTCCTCCTCCCTGTCCTTGGCGCCACGTATGGCGAAGTCCTGGACAAAGGCGATCTCCAACTCAAAAAGGAAAACGACGCCTTCATCCTCACTTACTTCGACCGCAGATTTCCTATCGCGCCACAAACTCAATCGATAGCGGCCACTGCTTTCGAGGCCCGCGGCAAACCCGAAGGCCTAAAACTTCTTCACGACCTCCTCGAACGCCAGCACTACCGCCTCGCCTGGTGGCGGCTGGCCTCCGACGAAATCAATTACCGCCGCTTCTTCGACATCAACGAACTCGCCGCCGTTCGGATGGAACTCCCCGAAGTCTTCAAAGCCATGACCGAACCCCTGCTGAAACGTGTCCGCGCCGGCAACATTTCAGGCTTGAGGATCGATCACCCCGATGGCCTGTATGATCCGGAAAAGTATTTCCTCGAGCTTCAGGAGCAATACGTTTTAGGGTTTGCAAGGGAGATGTTCGAATCGAGCCGACGCCATCCTCTGCCTCCCTCTTCCGATATGCCGAAAGACGCGAGCGGATCAGGCGACCGCCCGCGAGCAGGTTGGAATGCGGGTGATTTCGAATGTAAAACGGCGCTCAACAACCCGGATCACTCTCACCCCAACCATCTCCCGGAGTACCCGGAGAAGGAATCAGAAAATCTCGCCGCCGAACAATGGAGCGATATTGAACCCGACGTCAGGCAGCGCATCAAACAACATCTTGCAGAAAAAATTTACAATCCTCCCCTCTACGTCGTCGTCGAAAAAATCCTCGCTCTCACCGAACCCCTCCGCCCCGCCTGGCCCCTCCATGGCACCAGTGGCTATGACTTTCTCGACATGGTCAACTCCCTCTTCGTCGATTCCGCCAACACCGAAAAATTCACACGCATTTACGAAAACCTCACCGCCAGCAAAACCACCTTCCCCGAACTCGCCTGTCAGAAAAAGTGCCTCATCCTCGAAACATCTTTAGCCGGCGATCTGGCCGCGCTTGCCCGCCAGCTCGATGCGATTGCTCAAAAGAATCCCCATACCCGCGACTTCTCCTTCCGCGGTCTCCAAATCGCCCTCCGCGAAACCATTGCCTCCTTCGGCGTTTACCGCACCTACATCACCGACCTCCCCATCGCACAAGAAGATAAAGACCAAATCGAAACCGCCATCCAATCCGCCAAATCCCGCAACCCCGGCATCGATTCCGCAGTCTTCGCTTTCATCCAATCCGCGCTTCTCCTCGAATTGGTCGGCGATGCAACCCCCCAAACCCGCTCGCAGCAAAAACACTTCATCGCCAAGTTCCAACAGCTTACCGCCCCCGCAACAGCCAAGGGAATCGAAGACACCGCCTTTTATATCTACAACCGTCTCATCTCACTGAACGAAGTAGGCGGCGACCCTGCCCAATTCGGTGTCTCCATCGATTCACTTCACCAATATTTCACCCATCGCCAATCCTGCTGGCCGAGCGCCCTGGCGCCGCTTTCCACGCACGATACCAAGCGCAGTGAAGACCTCCGCGCCCGTATTAATGTCCTCTCAGAAATGCCCCAGGAGTGGAGCGACGTCGTGGAAGAATGGCGCAAACTAAATTCTCCCCATCTCCAAAATGTCGGCGGCCAACTCATCCCCGCCCCCAACGAAGAATACCTCATCTACCAGACCCTGATCGGCGCATGGCCGATCGAGCCGGCATCGGAAAAGGAATTCACCGATTTCGTCGAACGCATTAAAGCCTATCTCACCAAAGCCGCGCGGGAAGCGAAGGTCTACACGAGCTGGACCCAGGTCAATGCAAAATACGAATCCGCCATCTTCGAATTTATCGAACGAATTTTAAAGGACCGCAACTCTCTCTTTGCGCAGCATTTTAAAAAGTTCCACCAGCGCATCACTCATCATGGCTTCATCAACTCCCTGGCCCAGACCACCCTCCGCCTCACCGTCCCTGGCGTCCCCGATACTTACCAAGGCACCGAACTCTGGGATTTCAGCCTGGTCGATCCTGATAACCGCCGCCCTGTAAACTATGAAGTGCGCCACAAGATGCTCACGGACCTGGAATCAGATTTCCCCTGCGGCACCAGTGTCCCGCCCGTGCCAGACGCCATTGACAACACCGCGACTTCAACTCAAACAATGCCCCAAGATTCCCAGTTAACCCTCATAAAAAATTTCCTCAAAACCCCCGAAAATGGTCGCATAAAACTTTTTCTCACCTCCCGCCTCCTGCAATTCCGCCGCGGCCACGCCGACCTCTTCATGCGCGGAACCTACACACCGTTAAAACCCCAGGGCCCCGCCCAAAATCACCTCTTCGCCTTCATCCGCGAACATAACGGCAACCAGATGATCATCGTAGTGCCACGCCTGACCAGTCAGTTGAAAGAAAATCCGTGGGAAGGAACGCGTCTCATCCTTCCGAAAACAAACCGAACTTTCCAGAACGTCTTCACCCATCAAAAAATATCACTCACCGACTCCTGCATCGAACTCTCAATGTTGCTCAGCGATTTCCCCGTCGCCGTCCTCTCAACGGCCTCCATATAACTCAAAAACAAAAAAGCCCGCGGCGATCACACGTTTCACGTCCAATCGCCGCGGCTTAAATGTCGTCGAACATGCGCGTAATGAGGCCGGCAGGCTATGCTTCCATGCATTACCCCGGGTCAGGAATCAGAATGTCCAACACTGCGAACCCTTCGCAAACAGAGGGTGGTCTAACAGAAATGAATGGATCGCAAATGCGCGGCGCGATCTTGTTTTGGGCCGTCAGATGATTCTGCCCGGCGCTTTACCCCTGCTGGGAAAGTTGGGCGGGCTTTGTTGATTTCTTGACACCTAATTGGCTGACCGCTACAAGCGTTTGACCGGTTGATGCCGGAGCGATATGTCCCTGTGGGCTTTGAATTTGGCCGAGACGTCTCCGATTTTGATCGAGAAGCTGGTCTTCGGCGATCATCCTGGGCTGGTTCTTCATGTATTGTATGGGGTTGCGCTGGCGGCAGCGGTGTTTTTGCCCATGATTTCGGTGATTGCGATGGTGGGAATCTGGGCGGAGCGGCGGATCGCCGGGCGGATTCAGAGCCGCCTCGGGCCGAATCGGGTGGGGCCGTTTGGGTTGCTTCAATCAGTGGCTGATGGGTTGAAGCTGCTGACCAAGGAAGACCTGCGGCCGGCAAGCGCGGATTCATTTCTGTTCCAGGTTGCGCCTTATCTGGCTTTTGCGCCGGTGTTCGCGGCCTATCTGGCGTTGCCCTTCGGGCCGAATTTGACATTTGAGCCGCGGCTGAATGTTGGGGTGTTCTGGCTGCTGGCCATCCTGAGCGTAGAAGTAATGGGGATTATCCTGGCAGGGTGGGCGAGCAATAATAAATGGTCGATCTATGGGGCAATGCGCGAAGCGTGCCAGATGGTGAGTTATGAAATTCCGCTGGGGCTGTCGATCATCATCGCGGTGATGACCGCGGGGACGCTGAATTTTGTGCGGCTGGGGCATTTGCAGTCGGGGGGAATTCATACGTGGATTATTTATCGCAATCCGTTTGTGCTGGCCGCCTTCTTTCTTTATTTCGTGGCAAGCCTGGCTTCAACGAAGCGTGCGCCGTTTGATTTGCCGGAATCGGAATCGGAACTGGTCGCGGGATATCACACGGAATACAGCGGGTTGCGGTTTTCGTTTTTCTTTTTCGCCGAGTATGCGGCGATGTTTGTCGTAGCGGGGATTCAGACGGCTTTGTTTCTAGGCGGGTGGAACGATCCATTTGGGTTGATCGGGTTTTATTATCATCGGTTTACTGCAAACCCGGCGGCGTTGAATGTGCATGGGCTGCTGATCCTGAATGCTGCGGGGGCGGCGATGTTCATGACTAAATGCGTTGTGATTATATATGTGCAGATGTGGATTCGGTGGACGTTTCCGCGGCCGCGGATTGACCAGGTGCTTTATGTCTGCATCAAGGTGCTGTTGCCATTTGCGTGCGTGCTGCTGCTCGGGGCAACGATCTGGCAATTGTTTGTTCCGGAGCGGCCGGGGGTTCCATGGGCGGACTATCAGCCGTGGGATATACGGGAATGGGCGGCGGCAGGGTTTGCATCTGCATGGGTGACGCAGGTGGTGCTTGCATCGCTTGGGTTGGTGGGATTGACAATGGTTTTGGGGTGGGTGGCGTATGCAATTGTAACCGGGCGCGGGTTGAAGCAGCGGCTGACGGATCCTGACCCCATCATCACAAAGGCCGATGCGCTGCTGATCGCGCGGACCGCGTGATGATTTATGGGCACACCATCTTCGCCGTGGCGAATGACGATTTTGGCGGCGCGGTGTTGTTCTATCTGTTTGCACTGATGGCGGGGGGAGCGGCAATGGGTGTTGTGGTTTCGCGCAACATTGTTCGGACGGCGCTCTTCCTGCTTTTCACGCTGGCTGGTGTGGCGGGACTTTATTTCCTCCTCAATGCCGAGTTTCTGGCAGCGGTGCAACTCGTGGTTTATGCGGGGGGCACGCTTATTCTGATCGTGTTTGGTGTGATGCTGACGAGCAAGTCGCCGTTCAGCCGGTTTGAACCTAAGCTCGCGGAGGTGATTATTGCGGTATCGGTTGCTGTGATCCTGCTGACGGCGCTGATCCTTGCAATTGTGAATACGCCGTTCCCGCTGGCTCAGGATACGGGCGGGGAGTATCCGATGCCGGCGCTGGGTCAGGCATTGCTGGGGGATTATCTTGTTCCATTTGAATTGGCGAGCGTGCTGCTGCTGGTGGTGATGATCGGAGCCGCATATCTGGCGAAGGCGCGGCGGCGGGAGCCCCAAAGCAGACAGCTTGCCGCGGATTTGTCCGAAAGTGCGAGGCAGTGAAGTTAAACCTTCCGCGAGAAAAGAAATATGCTGCTTGCCCTAACGAGTTTCGCAGTCATTGGCCTGAATCATTACCTGATCCTGGGGGCGGTTTTATTTGTCTGCGGGCTATTGGCGATTCTGGTCAAGCGAAATGCAATTGGAATTCTTATGGGC
Organism: uncultured Phycisphaerales bacterium; assembly: GCA_963704405.1. GTDB lineage: Bacteria > Planctomycetota > Phycisphaerae > Tepidisphaerales > Tepidisphaeraceae > MFD01213-c1. The sequence goes on along the minus strand of OY969903.1, from coordinate 3,491,062 downwards.
GTTGAATTGATCCTGAATGCGGCGAACGTGAACCTGGTTGCGTTCAACCGGTTCAGCTATCCGGGACACAGCGGCGCGCCCTTGCTGACGGGACAGATTTTTGCGGCGTTTGTAATTGTCATCGCGGCGGCCGAGGCAGCGGTGGCGCTGGCGATCTTTCTGAACTTCTACAATAACTTCAGCACGATTGATGTAGAGAGAGGGCAGGAGTTGAAAGGGTGAAGATTATCCGCGGCGCTCCGTTACCCGTTGCTTTGCGGAACACGGAACGATTAGCAGGATTTGGCGGCTTGGCGATTCTCAAGATGAAGGAAATGGAATAGACCAGCGACGGACGACAGACCACAGGCTCCTGACATATATGCCCACTCCAGCCCTCCTGCTTTTGATCGCTTCCCTGCTGCCCCTGGCGGCGTTCGTGCTGCTTGTTTTTTTGGGCCGGCGCATGGGGAACCCGTTGGCAGGGTATATCGGGACGGCGTTCATCGGGGCGAGTTTTGTCTGCAGCATTTTGGCGATGTTCAGTTGGTATAGCGGGGGGACATTTCACGGGAAAGACTGGGGATTTGAGACGGCGCCGATCAATATCCCAGTGCGGTGGATTCCGGTCGGTTGGGCAGATCAGCCCAGCGGCATTGATCAGGATAATCCCGGATATTTGGATGTCGGGATTTTTGTCGACAGCCTGACCATCACCATGTTTGCGATGATCACAGTCGTCGCGACGCTGGTTCATATTTTCAGCATTGGGTATATGCGCGAGGATACGCGGTATGCGCGGTTCTTTACTTATCTGGGGCTGTTCTGCTTTTCGATGCTGGGTTTGGTGCTGGGGGGCACATTGCTGCACCTGTTTGTCTTCTGGGAATTAGTGGGCTTTTGCTCTTATCTGCTGATTGGATTCTGGTATGAAAAAAAGTCAGCGACCAACGCGGCGATCAAGGCGTTTATTGTCAATCGCATCGGAGATTTCGGGTTTTTGATCGGGTTTGGAATTCTGCTGTATCACCTGGGGAATGTGACGCTGCCGCATATGTGGGTCTCGCTGGGTGGCGCGGGAGCGGGCGGGGCGATCAGGCTGGCAGATGGGACTGTATTCTCCGCCGGGCTGCTGACGGTCATGGGCGTGGGGTTGTTCTTCGGCGCCGTCGGCAAGAGCGCGCAGTTTCCGCTGCACATCTGGTTGCCGGATGCGATGGAAGGGCCGACGCCGGTGTCAGCGCTGATTCATGCGGCAACAATGGTGGCGGCGGGGGTCTACCTGGTGGGGCGGATTTTCCCGTTGCTTACGCCAGATGCGAAGTTGTTTATTGCGATCATCGGGGCGACGACGCTGACGATGGCCGCGCTGATTGCAATCGTGCAGACGGATATTAAGAAAGTGCTGGCATACAGCACGCTGTCGCAACTGGGATACATGATTTTGGCGATGGGAGTGGGGAGCTGGGTCGGGGGACTTTTTCACCTAATTACCCACGCGTTTTTTAAGGCGCTGCTGTTTCTCGGGGCAGGCAGTGTGATCAACGCTGTTCATCACGAGCAGGAAATGCCAAAGTTTGGCGGATTAATTTGGAAGACGCCGGTGACGGCGGCGACGTTTGCCGTGGGTGTGCTGGCGATTTCGGGGGTTGGGTTTGGGCCGATCGGGTTTTCGGGCTATTACAGCAAGGACATGATCCTGGCGCATGCGGGGGCGTTTGTGTCGCTAGCGGAAGCGGCGGGGCGTTCGCGGTTTTATGTGCTGCTCTTTGCTCTGCCGACGATCGTATCATTTCTCACGCCTTTCTACATGACGCGTTGCTGGATGATGACGTTCGGGGGGAAGCCGCGCGATGCATTCCTGTATGAGAAGGCGAGGGAGACGCCCACCATGTGGGGGCCGCTGGTCGTGCTGGCGATTCTGGCGATCATCAGCGGGCGGCTGATGAATGTGCAGGAGATGATCGAAGGCTCCCAGATTGAGAACACAAAATATTGCCGACAGTTTGATCCGAACTTCGCCGGGTTTGATTCGGCGTGGCCGGAGACAGTCCCGGAGGAAAAGGGAATTACAGCGCGGGACGCGGCAGAGGCGCCGGCGGGCACGCCACACGTGGCGGCGAATGCGAGTGATGCAGGCAAGAGTCCTGCGCTGATCGCCCATGAGCAGGGCCACCATATGGTGGAAAAGTATCTTGGGTTCTGGGGATACAGCGTTGGGATTATTTTGGCGGTGCTGATTTATATGAAGGGGCTGGGCGTCGCCGACCGAATTTTGAGAATCGCCCCGGTTCGATGGGTGCGCACGTGGCTTTATGCGAGGATGTATTTTGACGAGCTTTATTTCGCGGTGTTTGTGGAGATCATGCTTGCGCTATCGAGGTTATGCGGGTGGTTTGATCGAATTGTCATTGATGGAGTTGTGAATGGCTCGGCGGCGGTAGTGAGGCAGGCATCGGTGCTTGTAGGGCTGTACGATAGATATATTGTGGATGGTGCAGTGAATGGTGTGGGGGTGTTGACGCAGAGTCTGGGTGCGGCGGTTCGTACGCCGCAGACGGGCCGGATTCGGGTTTATGTGACGGTATTGATGATTGCGGTTGCGGTTGGATTGGCGGGGGGGATCATTGTGGCGTTGTCGAGGTGAGTTTGAAGTGAGACTCTGAAAACATGACCAGTTATTTGCCGACTATGCTGTTGATCCTGCCGCTGATTGGGGCGGTAGCGGTGCTTTTTGCGAAGGGAAACCACGGGGTCCGCTGGACGGCGCTGGTGACTACGCTAGTGACTTTTGCCATATCGCTTTTGCTGCTGGCATTTTTTGATTGGCATCGGGGGACGGCTTACGCCTATGCGAATGACGGGGGAACTGTTCAGTTGGTGCAGGATGCGGTTTGGATTCCGGCGTTTAATGTTCATTACAAGGTGGGGATTGACGGACTTTCGGTTCCGCTGATTTTGCTGACGACATTTATCAGCATGCTCGCTTGCATCGCCAGTTGGAACATTGAGAAAATGACGCGCGGGTATATGGCGCTGTTTCTTTTTCTGGAAGCGGGAATTCTTGGGGTGTTTCTGTCGCTCGACTTTTTCCTGTTTTATGTTTTCTTCGAAGTCAGTTTGCTGCCGATGTATTTCCTGATCGGGATATGGGGTGGGCCGCGAAAAGAATATGCGGCGATCAAGTTCTTTCTTTATACGCTCGTGGGTTCAATTGGGATTTTGATCGTTGTGATTGGCGTGTATCTATATAGCCGCCAAGTGCCGGGGTATGAGAACGGGACGTTTGATTTGGTCACGCTGGCCAGCCCGGCGTTTCAGGCGAAGCTCGGGCCGATCATCGGCGGGGCCGGCGGGACGGTTGCGAAGTGGTTTTTTGCATTATTGATGGTGGGGTTTTTGATCAAGGTGCCGGCGGTTCCGTTTCATACGTGGTTGCCGGATGCGCATGTGGAAGCGCCTACGCCGATGAGCATGATTTTGGCCGCCTTGCTGCTGAAGCTGGGAGGATATGGCATTTTCCGGGTGGCGTATCCGCTGTTTCCGGAGGCGGCAAAATTGTTCTGGATGCCGCTGGCGGTGATCGGGGTGGTCAGCATTATTTATGGTGCGCTGTGCGCGATGAGCCAGATGGATTTCAAGCGGCTGGTTGCGTACTCCAGCGTCAGCCACATGGGATTTGTGACGCTGGGGGCGGCGATGATGACGGCGGCAAGCGTGAACGGGGCGCTGTTTATGATGGTGGCCCATGGGATCACCAGCGCGATGATGTTCTTTGTGGTGGGGGTGATCTATGACCGCGCGCATCATCGCGAAATGGGCCGGCTGGGCGGGATCGCAACCACGATGCCGATTTATACGGGCCTGAGCACGATCGCGTGCTTTTCCAACCTCGGGCTGCCGGGGTTGGCAGGATTTATTGGTGAAATCCTGGTGCTGCTGGGGACGTTTCAGGCGGCGAAGGGGGATTCGATTTTGGTGCAGGGGGGATACGCTGCCGCGCATCAGATTTATCCGCTGGCGATCATTGCGTGCGCTGGGGTGATTTTAGCCGCCGGATATATGCTCTGGACGGTGCAGCGGGTTTTCCTTGGGCCCGAGAAGGCAGAGTACAAGGGATTTGCGGATGTAGGGTGGCGAGAGGTGCTGGTGCTCGGGCCGCTGGGGGTGATGGTGGTTTTGCTGGGAGTATTGCCAACAGTGTTTGTGTTTGTGTTTACGAATCAGTCCGTGTGGGCGATGTTTAAGTTATTCGGGTGATTGCGGCGATTCGAATGGCGTGGTTGAAATTCACCCTCACCCCTGCCCCTTTGCCCAGGTATCGGGAGAGGAGGCCGGAACTGGCGTTTAATCCATGATATTTCTTGCAGCTATCGGCGCTCCGTTTGTCCCTGGTTGGGATCAACTGCGCCCTTTTTGTGCCGAGCTTTGGTTGATTGCGACGATTGTGGCAGTGCTGGTCGCGCCGTTTTTTACCCGGCGGGCGAATTTGGCTTGCGGGCTGGTTACGGTTGGGGGACTGATTTTGGCGACCCTTTCGCTGCTGGTGGTAGGGGCGGGGCCGGATGTGGTGGGGGAACATTTTCGAGGGCTGTTGGTTTTTGATCGGGCGGCGTTTCTTTGGAAGGTGGTGTTGCTGCTGTTTGTGGCAGGGGTGGTGACGATGTGGTTCGCGACCCTGTTTTCTACTTTCCATGACGGGGATGCGCCTGAGTTTTTTACGCTGCTGCTGGGGGCGACGCTGGGGATGTGCTTGATGGCGTCGACATCAAATCTGCTGATGGTTTTCATGGCGGTGGAGTTGGCGAGCCTGCCAAGTTATGTGCTGGCGGGGTTTCGCAAGACGCATCGGGTCGGGGCCGAGGCGTCGTTGAAGTATGTTTTGTTTGGGGCGGTGTCAGCCGCGGTGATGGCGTATGGGTTGTCAATTTTGTATGGGCTATACGGAACGCTGCAACTTCATGAACTGGCGATTGCGATGACCCGGAGCAATGGCGGAGGGGCGCTGATTGTGGTGGGGGTGTTTGGGTTGATCGTGGGGATTGGGTTTAAGATCGCCGCCGTGCCGGTGCATTTCTGGTGCCCGGATGTTTTTGAGGGGGCGAGCATTGATGTAACGACGTTTCTTTCAGTCGCGAGCAAGGGGGCTGGGATTTTATTGCTGCTGCGGGCGCTGGAGACGATCGGGAGCGTGACAGGTTATGCGGCCAGCCACTTGCTCAATACTTTGGCTGCCTCGATCGGCGTCATTGGCGCGATCACGGCGACCGTCGGAAATACAGGCGCGTTCGTGCAGACGAATATCAAGCGGCTGCTGGCTTATAGCTCGATCGCGCATGCGGGATATATGTTGTGCGCGGTCTCGCTCCTGGTAAAGGGGCAGGGAGCGCAGGCCGGGTTTGATCCGGCGGCGGCGGCGGCACAGGCGATTCTTCTTTACCTTCTGGTTTATGCACTGATGAACCTGGGGGCGTTTACGGTTGCGGCGATGGTGTCGCGCGAGAGCGGGGGAGAGACCCTGGAGCATTTTCGGGGGCTAGGGCGGAGGTCGCCGCTGCTGGCGGGGTGCATGGCTTGCTGCTTGATCAGTTTGATCGGGCTGCCGCCGGTCGCAGGGTTTGGGGCGAAAATTAATTTGCTCTGGGCACTGTTTCAAAATGGTGGGTGGTGGTGGGGACTGATCATTGTGATCGGCGTGAACACGATCGTCAGCGCGTTTTACTATTTCCGAATTATGCGCGCAATGTATTTGCAGAGCGGCGAGCGGGCGGTGATTCATGCCAATCCGCTCGGGGTGGCGATCGGAGTGGCTTGCTCGATGGCGCTGGTGCTTTTGTTTTTTATGTTCAGTCCACTGAGCCGGGTTACAACGGAGTATGGAAAGTTGTTCTTGTTAGGCGGGGCGGACACCGCGGCGGTGGTCGAGGGGAATGTTGTGGCAATTACGCCGTGAGTGGGGATAAAGCAGCGGCCAATCGACCTTCACTGCGGAGATAAGTTCAAAGAAACAACGGCGTTTGATGGAGTTTATTTCTCCTATTTGGTTGGTGGGGTTGCTGCCCTGGGCGGCAGTGGTGATTTATCTTTTGACGGGGCGGCACAAGCGGAGAGCGGTGCCGTTTTTAGCGCTTTGGGCGGGGCCGGTGGTTGCGCTGAGGCGCACAAGGCGGTTCGGTCGCCGCCGATGTTTGTTTGGTTCGTGATCCTCGCGATGCTGTTTGGTGTGCTTGCAGCGGCCGGGCCGGGGATTGCTCGGCGGGGAACCGATAATGTGGTCGTCATCCTGGATCGCGGGGCGACGATGGCGGCGATTTCGGAGAAGGGGGAAGTTTTTCGGGGTGTGATCGATGCGGCCGAGCCGGTGTTGGCGCAGTATTTTGCTGGAGAAGTGGAGCTTTTGGGGGTGCCGGGAAAGAGGGAGATCACTTCGATTTCGAATTGGGCCAGTCGTGCACGGGCGATGCGGCCGGCCGCTCTGGATACGGAAGCTTTGCTTCGGCAAGCGATAATAGGGCGGCTTCGTGAAACCAGGGATGCCGTGGTTGTGCTGACGGATCGGAAGTTGGGGATCGAGGATGATCGGTTGGCGGTGATTCCGCCAGCGGATTTCGTGAGGGATGCCGGAATCGTGCGGCTGGCGGCTCGAATTGAGCCGGTTGCGCAAGTCATGGTCCAGGTGCGCCGGCAAGGTTTGGCGCAGGGCGGGGATTTGCGATTGCGGGTAATCAGCGGGGATGACGTGGTTGAGCGCGTGGTGCCGCCGCCGCCAGGGGATCATATCGCTAATTACTTTATCGATATGCATAAGGGGCTGGGGCAAATCGTGCGCGCGGAATTGCTCGATTCTGATGCAGCGAGTTTTGATGATCGAGCGTGGCTTGTGCGAGAGCGGGATTGGCCGATCATCGAGATCAGCACCGGGATGCCGGCGGCGGTTGAGCGGATGGTGAGCGTGTACAACCGCGCAAGGCCGGCCAGTCGCACGTCGCCGCATATAGTGTTGTCGGCGGGGGCGCTGGAAACGGGGATTCGGGGTGTGTCGCTGGTTGGCGGTGGATCGAGTCGCGCTGGTGGAAGCATCGAAGCTATTGTGTCGCCGACGGTTGTTCCTCATCCGATTACGGAAAACGTCGCGCATTGGCCCATAGCAGCTTCCGATGCGGAAGCGCCGGCAGGATGGCTGCCGCTGGTGATGAGTAAAGGAAAAACATGCATTGCTGTGCGGGATGGGGCCGAGCGCCAGGCCTGGGTTAACTTAGATTTGGATGCCTGGTCGCAGACACCGGATTTTGTCATCTTCTTCACTAATCTGCTGGATTGGGTAGGCGGGGGTGGATCGGAACAATATGTGGCTCAACCGGTCGGTATGCTGGGGGATGAATGGACGCGGGTTGATGATTCGCCGGTGCCGGCGGGGATTGAACCGGGGTTTTGGCCGGGGTTGTATCGACGGGCTGATGGGGCGCTGCGCTGTGAATCCGCCGGATGTACGGTGGGAGGCGCCGGCAGCGCCAGATTGGCGCCAAAAGCTGATGCGGGGAACCGTGGAGAAGAGAAACCTGCCGATTCGATCGGATTTATGTATTGCTGCTCTGCTTTGTGCGTTGGTGGCGGCAGGGAATTGGCCGGGGGTGAAAAAAGCGATGGAAAATGAGGTTTAACCGGGCTGCGCGAAAAATCTTTGCGGACTGCGGTATATCTGCCGGAAGTTACGGGCATAGCAACAACTTTGGGCATCCTTGACAGGTTTTTCTGTGGGATTTACTGTGACAACCCGGCCTGCGGAGGCGTATCCTATCTCCAGGTCGAGAGGTCCCCTTTGGTGTCCCCCAGCCGGGAACGTCTGACATGCCTGAAGCAACATCCACGCTGACCGTGAGCCAACTTAAAGACATTTCAGTCATTGAGTTCACGAATAATAAAATCCTCGACGAGGCAAACATCGAGGAAATCAAGGCGACGCTGTTCGGCCTCATCGACGCCAAGGCCACGCCGCGCCTGCTGCTCGATTTTGGGAATGTGGACCACATGAGTTCGGCGGCGCTGGGCACCTTGATTAACGTGAGCAACCGTGTCAAAGAAAAGAACGGCCAGTTGCGCCTCGCGAACATTAAGCCGCAGATATTTGAAGTATTTGTAATCACCAAGCTGAACAAGCTTTTTCGGATCTTGCCAAGTCGGCAGGATGCGATAGCAAGCTTTGCACAATAGCAGGGCATAGAATCGCGCGGAGCTTGGAAGTTGGGTCGTAGATTAATTGGATCGATCTAAGGTGGTCGAGGATGGGCGTCGCCGGATCGAGTGGTCGGGATAGCGGAGCAAGCGGTCGCTCGCGCTCTTCGCATGTGTCGCCGCGGGTGAAGCCCAAGGCCGCGGCGAAGAAACCGATGAAGCCCACGGCAAAGCTCAATGGTACGGTGAACGGTAAGAGGGTGTCGACAGCCATCGTGGTGAACAAGCCTTTGAAGTTCACGATCCCTTCCGATTACGCGGCCGGCCGCGATGTGCAGAAGCGCATCCTGGACGACGTCACGCGTTTAGGATTCAATCCCCAGAGTCATTTCGCGATCAAGCTTGCTTTGGAAGAAGCGCTCATCAATGCCATCAAGCATGGCAATCGGCTGGATCCCCGGAAAAAGGTGCGCATCGAGGCGAAAGTTTCGCCGCAGCAGTTTGAGATCACGATTGAGGATGAGGGACCGGGGTTTAAGCGAGATTCAGTTCCCGACCCAACGCTGGAAGAAAACATCGAGAAGTGCAGTGGCCGCGGCATATTGCTGATGGAGGCATATATGAACAGCGTGAAGTGGTCGAATGGGGGGAGGCGGGTAAAGCTGGTGAAGAAGAATGAGGATGATATCTTGCGGACACGGTGATCCATCGCAAATGGAAAATAGCGAAGAGCAAATGTGAGGGTGGGGCAGCTTACGGGGCAGCCGCTGATCGGTTTACGTCTCTCAGCAGGAGAAGGCTCAGGGGAAGCCCCCGCTGAGCATTCCCCATTTCCTGTTTTCCATTTACCATTTGGCGTTAAATGCTTCTCCCGATCCGAACTGACAGCCCGCTTCGCAACACGCCTTACATGAATTGGCTGATTATTCTGGCGAACGTGGTGACGTTTGCGGCTGGGATGGCAGGGCATTCAGTGACGGCCCGGTATGGGCTTGATCCGCGGGCGCCGAAGCTGGTTCAGTTTTTTACATATCAGTTTCTGCATGGGGGACCATCGCACATCTTTGGGAACATGCTGTTCCTTTATCTGTTTGGAAACAATGTGAACGACAAGATGGGGCACCTGGGTTATCTCGCGTTTTATCTGGCGGGAGGGATTTTTGCCGGAGTATGTTATGTGCTCACGCAGCATGGCCACGCGCCGGTGATCGGCGCGAGCGGGGCGGTGGCCGCAGTCACCGGGGCGTATCTCATTTTATTTCCGCGATCGAATATCACGGTCATTTATTTCTTTTTCCTGATCGGTTTTTTCGAGCTTCAGAGTCTCTGGTTCATCCTGCTGTTTTTTGCAATGGATGTTTTCCTCAGCGGGACCGGCGACAGCGTTGCGCACATGGCGCACATCGGTGGAACGATTTTTGGGACGGTGGTTTGCCTCGCGCTGGTGATTACGCATCTGCTGCCGCGCGATCAGTTTGATGTCTGGGCGCTGATCCAGCGATGGAACAAGCGGCGGCAATATCGTGACCTGGTTTCAAAAGGCTACAACCCGTTCGATCACACGCAAGGGAATCGCGGCCGGCCCGACCCGGTGATGGAACGAATCGCCGCGATTCGCGCAGATCATGGCGGCGCTGGCGGCGAGGGAACCGGCAGAGGCGGCGCAACTATACCTTCAGTTGAAGGCCGTCGATCCGGCGCAGGTGATGGCGCGGCCCGCGCAGCTCGACATTGCCACTCAGTTTCATCATGACGGTGCGTATGTGCAGGCCGCCGAGGCGTATGAGGCGCTGCTCAAGGCGTTTCCGAATGTGGAGCGCGTGGAGCAGGTGCAATTGATGGTCGGCCTGATTTATGCGCGGTATCTGAATCAGTACGAGCGGGCGAAGCAGCATCTATCCAAGGCGATTGAAAAGCTGCATGGAAGTCGGGAGCTGGAACTGGCTCGGGAGGAGCTGACTCGCGTGGAAATGCACCTGAATCGGTAGCCGTTTTCTTCGATTTCATCCGCGCAATTATCCTTCGAAGCACCTCAGCATTGACCCATCAGGCGATGGCGCCGCCGTGCTGCACCCGGCTCACCTCTTAAAAAATGTTTTCCCTTTTGAATTGAACTTGCTCAGGCGGTTGTTGACGTAAAGTCCTTCGAGGAGAAACTCGCCAACGCTGGCGAGAATGGCGGTGTCGCCGCCGTCAAGCTGCATTTCTTTGGCGAGTTGCACGGCCACCGAGTGGAGGCCTTTGACGGCTTTCATGTTCGCGACGAACTCGTCAGCCGAGAGATCGTCGCCGGCGGGGAAAGTCAGGTTGCCTTTGAATTGTTCGCTGATGTTGTCATGGGCGTCGGCGTCGTCGTATTTGGCAAAGACAGTTTTGACAGCTTCGCCGATAAGAGATTTCACCAGCTTGTCCTCGGCGCCGTCTTCTTCGGCGAGGGTCATTTCGATTTTGCCGCGGCAGGAGGCAATCAGGTAATTCAGATCGCAAATGCGCGGCACAATTCGCTTTTCACCGGTGAGGATGCCACGGCGCTCGGCGTTGCTGGTGACGGTTTCAAGGTTGGCGATGCTGGTGCGGACCGAGACGCCGGAAGCCTGCGATACGTGCGGGCTGGAGCGGGCGAGGCGAACGACTTGCTCGATGATTTCAGTCATGAAGCCGGGCGTATCGACGCGCACGCCGCTCGCGCTCCGAGGGCCGCTGCGCTCGACCCAGGCGTTTTGCTGGGCGATTTCGATTCCTTCCTGGACGGTTTCCGGATAATGCGTTCGGATGACAGAGCCAATGCGGTCTTTCAGCGGGGTGACGATTCGGCCGCGGTTGGTGTAGTCTTCCGGATTGGCGCTGAAGACGAGACAGACATCGAGATTCAGGCGGACGGGATAGCCGCGGATCTGGACATCGCGCTCTTCGAGAACATTAAAAAGACCGACCTGAATGCGCGGGGCGAGGTCGGGCAATTCATTAATAGCGAAGATGCCGCGGTTGCTGCGCGGGATCATCCCGTAATGCATGGTGGATTCGTCGCTGAGATAACGGCCCTCGGCGTGCTTGACCAAGTCGATCTCGCCGATGAGGTCGGCGATGGTTACATCCGGCGTCGCAAGCTTTTCCTGGTACCGGTCGCGGCGGTGGACCCATTCGATTTTGGCGTCGTCGCCTTGCTCGGCAAGAATTCGTTTGCCGGTTCTGGTCGTGGATTCGAGCGGGTCGTCGTTGATTTCTACACCGCTCAGGACGGGGATCCATTCATCGAGCAGGTCGGGAAGCATCCGGAGGATGCGCGTTTTGGCCTGCCCGCGCAGGCCGAGGAAAAGCAGATCATGCTTTGAGAGGATGCCGTTGATGATCTGCGGGATGACGCTGTCGCGATACCCGAGGATGCCGGGAAAAAGCTCTTCGCCGGACCTGAGCTTGCGGATCAGATTGCGGCGGAGTTCATCTTTGACGCTCATCGGTTTGTAATCGGTTGCCTTGAGCTGGCCGACAGTTGCCGGTTGCGGATGGGAATGGGACATGGACATGCTGCGGGTACTCCTTATTGGCCTTCAATTTTGATTCGGCAGGAAATGATAGGATCGGGGAATTGGCGGGGCGAGGGGAAGGTTTACAATTACCGAAAGAGCCGCTTTGCGCCATGGCTCGATGTAATCCCATCCTGACGCGCGTAAGGCGCGGCTCAACTGGAGTTCACCGAAGCAACCATGCTACAAAAATCCCCGTGCATCATTCAAATGATGCACGGGGATTTAATTTTTCGGCAAATTGCGGGATCAGCGTTTGATGCGGGCGCTGCCGCCTTTGAATACATGCATCAGTTCTTCCAGGTCGATCTGGCTGGTGTCGCCGCGGGTGGTCTGGAGGAGGGCTCCGTGGGCAGCGCCCAGATCGACGCATTCCTGCGGGGTTTTTCCGGTGAGGAAGCCATAGGCGAAACCGCTGCTGAACCCGTCACCGCCGCCGACGCGGTCTTCAATTTCCAGGTTGTCATAGCGACGGCTTTCATAAAACTTGCCGTCATTCCAGAGAATGGCCGACCAGTTATTGACCAGGCCGCTCTTGACCTCGCGGAGGGTGGTGCCAACGACTTTGACATTGGGATAAGCCTTGACGACTTTTTCCACCATCTTCTTGTAGGCCGAAGTATCCAGGGCGGAAAGGTTTTCTTCGTCGACGCCTTCCACTTCAAAGCCGAGGACTTTCTGAAAGTCTTCTTCGTTGCCGATGAGGCAGTCAATGTAAGGGACGAGTTCTTTGGTGACCTGCTGGGCTTTCTGGGCGCTCCAGAGCTTGGAGCGGAAGTTGAGATCGTAGGAGATGATGGTGCCGGCCTCCTTGGCGGCGATCACGGCGTCTTTCAGCGTGGCGGCGCAGCCATCGGAAAGCGAAGCGAAAATGCCGCCGGTATGGAGCCAGCGAACGCCCTGGCCGAAGAGCTTCTTGAAGTCGATCATGCCCGGCTTCATGTTGCTGGCCGCCGAGTGACCGCGATCGTAAAGTGTGACCGAACCGCGGACGCCCGTTCCAACTTCAGTGAAATTCAAACCGATGCGATCGGCGCGGCCGACGCCGTCATACTTGGCGACGACCACATTAGATACATCAACACCCACCGCCCGGGCGGCGTTGAGAATGATCTTGCCAACAGGATTATCGACGATGCGGCTGGCAAAGCCGGTCCGCAGACCCAGGCGCGAAAGGGCATACGCAACATTAAATTCACCCCCTCCAACGCAGACCTCAAGCGTGGTGGCGAACTCAATTCGCCCATGGCCGGGGGGCGATAATCGCACCATGCATTCGCCGAGGCTCATCAGGTCATATTTGCTGTCCTTCGCGTCTCTGATCTTCATTTCTCGTTTCCTCAGATAAAATATTGTCCGGCTGCATCAAAAGCGGCGTACGCGCCGCGACACAAAAGGGATTCGATACCGTTAGATGAGGATTTCGTCAAACGTGCCGCTCTTACTCCCTTTTCCGCTCATCGCGAGAGCGACCGTGTTTCGGTGGTCGAGCAACCCTCGACCATCCGAATTCACCCTCATTCTAATTTCCTGGGGAGGCTGCAGCCGATCCACTTGCGTTTACTGGGTCTTGAGAAGGAAACGTAACGGGTTTGGGCAGCACTATCACTATTAAGGCTGCCCAAACCCGTTAATGGTTGCCTGGCGATCAGAGGACACTGCCACCAAGGCGGTCGCTCAGGCTTTCCGGCTGGTCTTTCTTTTTGTCAGTGGATGTAGTGGTTGCGGCGATGTTCGTCGGGGAGAACAGCACGATTTCGGCTGCGGGTTTGCCAACTGCCGCGGGTGTTGTTGTGGTTATTGTTGTTACCGCAGTTGCGGCAATTGCGGGCACAGAGGATGTTTCTGCAAGCGCGGCGCTCGCGACGGCGATTTCCGACGCGGAGCTGGTGATGAGCGGGGCGACCGATGTGATCGGGCTGATGGACTGGTTATTGAAGGCATTGTCGATCAGCGAATAGTCGGAGCCGTCAACGGTGTTGTCATAATTGAAGTCGCCGTTGAACCAGCCGGTGAAGGCGGGATGGTTAAAGGCGTTGTCGATCTTCCCGTAGTCGGTGCCATCGACCTTGCCGCTGAGATCGGCGTCACCCCAGAAGGTGTATCGGATAAGCACGTCATCGACGGCGGGCGACTGACCATCAAACAGGCCCAACAGCGCGCCGGCACCGTAGATTTGGTGGCCGGTGCCGTCGTTGTTGGCGATTGCGCCCAGGGCCGACAGGAACGCGGGATTGTTGGCGGCGGAGGTGCTGGTGATTCCGCTGGCGCCGTCCCAGTATCCGCCGGTCGTGAGGTTGAGCGCCTTGGCAATCTGGGTTGAAACGGCGTCAACCGTGCTGCCCCGGATGATCATGTCGTTGTTGTTCAGATCCAGTTTGGCGGTTGGATCGATCGTAAAGGCGCGCGACACGAGGATGGCGCGATCGGTAATGGCTCCGGCGGCGGCAACCACCGCGAGCGCGCTGGGGCCGAGGTTCAGGGCCGCGAGATTGCGAACGTTGATCCCTGAACCGCTCGCGCCGGCGGCAAAGGTGACGATGCTGTTGTCATTTAAGGTAAGGCTCGCGGTGGCGGCCTCGGGATCGCCGCTGAAGGTATAGGAACCGCCGTTGATGTTCAGGATGTCGTTCCCGGTTCCACCATTGAAGACGTAGGAGATGGGGGAGGTAGAGGTTTGGGTGACGGTGTCGTCGCCAGTACCGCCGATGATGACGACCAGTTCGTCATTTGTAGTGGTGACGGACGTTCCACCGAAGTGGACGCCGGCGCCATCGACATTGAAGAGGCTGTTGGTATTGGCGGTCCTGTAGATCAAGGTATCGCTGCCGGAGCCGCCATCGAACGTGACGCCATTGGGGACGGGGTTGCCACCGGCGAAATCGAGAGTGAGGGAGTCTGCGCCACCGAGGCCGGCAAAGCTCATCGCGTTGGCGGCAGGATTGGAAGCGAAGTCCGCAAGGGACCACGTGTAGGTTGGGGAGCCGGTTGTCGGGGCATTTTCCCAGACATTTTCAATGGTTCCACCACCGCTAAGGCGGGCGGTCCAGGTGTCGTTGCCCGCGGTGCCGATGAAGTTCGGCGTTACCAGAACGCTGCCGTCGCTGTAGCTGAAGCTTGGAGACTGGTTCGGGGAGACATCATTGGCCGGGCCGCTGAGATGTACAGCCTTGAGGCCGGGGCTGGTGCTGGCGGAGACGAGGAAGTTCAGGTTTGCAACAGTGCCAGCCCCGGAGGCACTGGCCGAGGTGTTGAAGAGAGTGACCATTGCGTGGCCGGAAAGATCATTGGCGTTGCTGACAATCGACCAGCCGGGCAACAGCGAACCGAGGGTGATGCTTCCCGCGCCGGTGAGCTGCAAGGCGGTGCCGAGATAGTCAGCGGCGAAGGTGAAGCCGAGCAAACCGCTCGCGCTGGCGAGATTGACGGGGACAGTGACGATTCCGCCGCGATTGCCGATGACGCCAGTTGGGATGCTGAAGGTCGGATCGACACCGCCGCCGACAAGCGTGATGCCGGCGGGCAGGTCGGGAATTTCCGGACGGGTGAGACCAACGGATTCCTGGGCGACAAAGGATGGATCGAGCCCGCTGATGGCTCCGTCGCCGCTCGCGTCACCGATGATGACCGGATCGACAAGGGGATAAGCGTCAAAGCCGCTGTCGAGGGTGGAGAAGACGCGGGCGATGAGGGCCGCGTCGAGGCCGGTATATGCGCCGTTGCCGCTGGCGTCTCCGAGATAGGCGACTTTTTCGACGGCGGAATCGCCAATCGCCGGCATCGCATTCTGATTGACCTGCACGTTCTGGATCTGCAGGTCGGCGGCAGATCCGTATGGGGCGGTGCCGGGGACCGAAGTCGTCAGCATCATGAAAGCCCTGGGACCAGCGCCCAGCGGAGTGGTGCCGGAGATCGTAAAGTTGATGCGGCCGGGGGCGATGAAATTAATATTGGTGGTCGACCAGCCGGCCGGCAGCCCGGCGGCGGGAACGGCGGTGTTGACCGTGAGCAAGGCAGGGTTGTAAACGAGATCAAACTCGATCGAGGTAACGCCGCTGCCATTATCAATGGAGACGGTAAGGCCGTTCGCGGTTGCGGGGGAGTTGACAGGTTGACCGGGGCCGCGGGCGAAATCAGGGATGCTGACGACGCGGGGGGCAGAGGGATACGAGATGATGAAGTTAGTGGAATAGTTTCCGCCGTCGGTGTTGTTGCTGTCGCCGTCGAGCGCGTGGCCGGAGTTATCCGCCCAGCCGTCGGCGCGGCTGAACAAGGTGAGGGAGTAACTGTCCGCGGCAAGAACTCCGCCTGTCTTGATGAAGTGAGCGGTATTGGTTGCAGAATCCCACGTGAGCGAGCCATGCACGGGGCCGGTGTTGGTTCCAATGATGGCGATGTCGGAAGCGCCAAAGCCACCGGCGAGCGTGCTGGAATAAAGGTTCAGCACCGAGGTATTGACGGCGCGATTAAAGGTGACGTCAAAGCCACTGACAGTCGGCGTGAAGTTCGTGACCTGCAATGTTCCGGCGGCGACGGTGAGGCTGATTGTGCCCGTGCCGGTGAGCGAAGCGGTGGGGGGCTGAATCCCATCAGGCGAGTGCGGGTGATCGGTGACCTGGACAATGATGGTGTAGGTATTCGCGCTGGAATAGGTGTGGTTGAGCGAGAACGTTTTGTTGACGGAGTTAATCGTCAGCGGCTGGATTGGGGAGCCGTCGCCGTAGTCGACGGTGCCGCTCCAGGGACCGTCGTTGCCCGGATCGCTGAAGGTGCCGCCGCTGGTGAATGGGACATTGACGCTGGCGCTGGCAGTCGAGGGGACGCTGACGATGGGGGCGACGTTATCAACGGTGAAGGTGGTGGTGTAGTCATTAAATCCGCCGTCTTTGTCGATGATGCGCGCCCTCACCGTGTGCTGGCCGGGGACGAGAAGGAAGCTGTTGGGGACGACGGCGGAAGCGGAGCTGATGCTGCCGCCATAAGAACCGTCACCGGAATCGAAGATGCCGTCGTTGTTGAAATCGTAAGCGTAGTGGAAACCGGGAACAGCGGCGGCGTCCACCGGTGAAACGTCGGCCTGGCTGGTGAAGAGCACCTGCGCCGCCGAGCCTTCGTTCACATCGCCGAAGTTGTTGAGGACGGCGGTGGGGTTGACGTTGGTGACGGTAATGTTGAGTGTCCCGGCGCTGTTGTGGATGCCGTTGTTGTCGATCAGGGTTATTTTGATCTGCGGGACGGACGGGCCGTCCTGGTAGGTGTGGGTCTTGGTGGTGTTGGCGGGGTTGCCGCCGCTGAGGAAGCTATCGATGTTGCCGTCGCCCCAGTTGATGGAGTAACCGGAGATCACGTCGTTGACGCCCGGGTCGGTGACAGCGCCCAGCTTGAGGGTATAGAGCGCGCCTTCAAGGCTGGAGGTGGCGCTTTGCGAGAGGTCAATGATGGGGGCGACGTCGTTGACGGCGACGCCGATGGTATTGCCCGCGCTGTAAGTGCCGTCTTCGTCGGTAGCGGTGGCGCTGATGGTGTAGTTATTGGGGCCGTCGATGTAAACGTGCGTGAAGGTGGTGTGGGTTTCCCATTTCTGCGCGGCGGCGTTGAAGGTGCGGGCACTGGCGGGAATGGTGTCGGTGTTTCCATCGCCCCAGGTGATGACCCATGAATTGACGGTGTCATTGCCGGGATCAGAAGAATCGAGCGAGAGGGTGTAGGTCGATCCTTCATTGATCGAAGTCACGCCGGAGAGAGAGAGCGTTGGGACAACGTTGGCGACGATGATGACGTCACCGGCGGAGCCGACATTGCCGGCGGCGTCGGTGATGGTATAGGTGATCGTGTAGGTGCCGTTGTCAGCGGGGACGAAGGAGAAATTCTGGGTCGTGCCGTCGGCGATGGTCTGGCCGGTGCTGGCGACGACGTGCCAATTGAAAGCGGGGGAGCCGAAAGATGGCGCGGGATCGTTGGCCAGCCCATTGAGCGAGATGGTTGTGCCTTCCAGATGGGCAGTGCTGATATCGGTGATCGTCGGAACCGGAGATTGGGAATCGATGCCGATGGACAGGCCGGAGGACGCGGCCGAAACATTGCCGGCTATATCAGTGGCCGTTGCAGTAATGACGTACGCGCCATCGGCGAGATTGGTTGACGTGATCGTCCATGAGCCGCCCGTAGCGATGGTGGTGCCGATCTGGGTCGTCGTGACGCCATGCGTGGCGAAGAGGCGGATGAGCGTTCCGGCTTCAGCGCTTCCAGTGAAGATTGGTGTGCTGATGCTGGTAATGTTATCGGTGCTCGATGCGCCGGTGTCGCTGGCGGCCGTCAGATCGGGCATGGTCGGTGCGCCGGGGGCGGCGGTGTCGACCGTGATCGCAAGGCCATTAGAAAGTGCCGATACGTTGCCGGCGGTATCGGTGGCGGTCGCGGTGATGGTGTAGCTGCCGTCGGTCAAGGTGGACGAAGTGATCGCCCATGAACCGCCGGCCGTCGTGAATGCCGTGCCGATTTGAACGGTAGTCGCGCCTTGAGTCGCGAACAGGCGAATCAGGCTGGACGCTTCGGCGGTGCCGGTGAAGGTCGGGGCGCTGATATTCGTGACATTGTCAGAGTTTGTGCCGATCAGCGGAGTTGCATTCGGATCGAAGCTGTCGCTGGAAGCAATCAGGTCCGGCGTCGAAGGCGCGGCCGGCGCGATCGTATCGATTGTGATGTTCAATCCGCCGGAGACCGGAGAAACATTGCCGGCCAGATCGGTCGCCGTTGCCGTAATGGTGTAAGAGCCATCGGCCAGAGTGCCGGACGTGATGCTCCATGAACCGCCGGTGGCGAAGGTCGTTCCAATTTGAATGGTCGTTGCGCCCTGTGTCGCGAACAGCCGGATGAGCGCTCCGGCTTCGGCAGTGCCAGCAAAAGTTGGACTATTAATCTTGGTGATGTTGTCCGAACTGCTCCCAATCAGCGGCGTCGGATTGGGATCAAAGCTGTCGTCAACGGTAGTGAGGTCGGGAGTCGATGGGGCAGCGGGAGCAAGCGTATCGACGGTGATGCTTAATGCACCAGAAAGCGCCGACACATTGCCGGCAAGATCGGTGGCTGTTGCCGTAATGGCATACGCGCCATCAGCCAGGGTGGTGGACGCGATAGACCAGACGCCGCCAGATGCGAAGGTTGTGCCGATCTGAACTGTGGTTACGCCGTGGGTGGCGTACAGACGGATCAACGCGCCCGCCTCGGCGGTGCCGGTGAACGCAGGTGTATTAACGTTGGTGACATTATCCGCGTTCGTGCCGATCAGCGGCGTGCCATTGGGATCAAAACTGTCATCGGTAGCAATAAGATCAGGCGTGGACGGGGCGGCGGGGGCCGCGGTATCAATGACGATGCTCAAACCACCCGATACGGCGGAGAGATTTCCGGCAAGGTCCGTCGCTGTCGCGGTAATGGTGTAGCTGCCGTCCGTGAGCGTGGATGACGTGATCGTCCATGAACCACCGCCAGTGGCGAAGGCTGTTCCAATCTGCGTGGTCGTCAGGCCATGTGTCTCATAAAGGCGGATGAGCGAGCCCGCTTCCGCCGTGCCAGTAAAAGTCGGCGTGTTGATATTTGTTGTGTTATCCGCGCTGGTGCCGATCAGCGGCGTTGCATTCGGATCAAAGCTATCGCTTGCAGCAGTCAAATCAGGCGCGGACGGAGCGGCAGGGGGCGCGGTATCGATCGTGATGCCAACGCTGCCGGACAAAGCCGACACATTGCCGGCCAGATCGGTGGCGGTCGCAGTCATGGTGTAAGAGTCATCGGCCAGAGCACTTGATGTGATCGTCCACGTGCCACCCGTGGCAATGGCGTGGCCGACCTCAATCGACGTGAAACCATCAAAGCTGTACAGGCGGACAAGGCTGCCGGTTTCGGCACTACCCGTGAAAGTCGGCGTATTGACGTTAGTGACGTTATCAGAGTTGGTGCCAATCAGCGGCGTGGCATCAGGATCAAAGCTATCGCTGGCGGCAGTGAGATCAGGCGTGGATGGGGCGGCCGGTGCGACCGTGTCAACAGTAATATTAAGACCACCCGATACCGCAGAAACATTCCCCGCCAAATCTGTTGCAGTAGCCGTAATGATATAAGAGCCATCGGCAAGCGTGCTGGAGTTAATGGTCCAATTCCCACCGGTGGCAAAAGCAGTTCCAATCTGTGTAGTGGTTATCCCATGCGTCGCATACAGACGAATAAGTGCGCCAGCTTCGGCTGTGCCGCTGAACGTTGGTGCATTCACATTAGTAACGTTATCGCTGGTAGTGCCGATCAGCGGCGTCGGATCAGGATCGCGACTGTCACTGGCAGTGGTCGGATCAGGCGTGCTCGGAGCGGCGGGGGCAAGCGTATCGACCGTGATATTCAATCCGCCGGAGACCGGAGAAACATTGCCGGCCAGATCGGTCGCCGTTGCCGTGATGGTGTAAGAGCCGTCCGCCAGAATACTGGACGTGATGCTCCATGAACCGCCGGTGGCGAAGGTCGTTCCGATTTGGGTCGTCGTCGCGCCCTGTGTCGCAAAGAGCCGGATCAGGGCCCCGGCCTCTGCGCTCCCCGTAAACGTCGGTGCATTGACGTTCGTCACATTGTCCAGGTTGGTGCCGATGAGCGGCGTGGGATTCGGATCAAAGCTGTCGCTGGCGGTTGTCAGGTCCGGAGTCGATGGAACGGCCGGAGCAATCGTATCTACCGTAATCGTCAGTATGCCGCTCAGGGTAGAGTTGCCGGATTGATCGGTTGCCAGCGCCTTCAGCGTATGCGAACCATCCGCCAGAACAGAGGTCGTTACAGAATAGTGGCCGGCCCCGTCGGCGGTTGTTTGCGCCACCACTGTTGTGCCGTCCAAAATGGTGACAGTCGCGCCGGGCTCTGCGTTGCCGGTCAATGTGGGTGTGTTGATATTGGTGACACGGTCGGCATTTGTCCCAATGAGCGGATGCGCATTCGGATCAAAGCTATCGCTGGACGGAGCCAACGATGGGGTTGAAACCGTCGGCGGGATGCTGTCCGGCGCCGCATGCTGGAAGCCGGCGACGAGCGGGGCGGAGTCGATTCCATCAATCAGCCACGGAACGACCGACACATTGCCGACAACCGAATCACCCGTCGTGAGTGTTCCATAAGCATAGGTATTCAGCGGCGAAGCGGGACCGTTAATGCTGCCCCAGTAGTTGCCGGTGATATTGATCGGCGTGCCAATAGAATCGGCCCGAACACCTGTCTGATTCCCGGAAATGTAATTCGTCGAGATCGGACCGAGTCCGGTGACATCGACGGCAACATAAATGCCATAGCCCGCGGTGTTGTTGCGGATGTAATTATTGTGAATCGTCGTGCCGGTTTGATTATCGAAAAGAACAATCGCATCGGTCGCGTTGTTGTCGACGGTGTTCTGGCCAATATCAAACGAGCCGTTGTCCACCACAATCGCGCCCTGCAATGTGCCGGTGACGGTGTTGGCGGTGATGGCAACCGGGCCGCCCATTGGATTGAACTGGTCGCCGGCGACAATTCCGTAATCCGCGCCGGAGAGGGTGCTGTTGCTGACCGTAACGCCTGAGGCGGTTGGATCGATCAGGACATCGATGCCGTTGTGCGCGGGACCGTCGAATTCATTGCCGCTGACCGTATCGCTGACCAATTGGGCCGAAGCGCCGAAAGCGACTTCAATTCCATTTTGTACGATCGTGCTGGTCAGCCCGATGCCGGTTACGGTCGTGTTGGATACCGTGGCGACCACATTGCCCAGCAAGGCCACGCCGACCTTTTGATAGTTTGAAATGGTGCTGTTGCTGAGCGTAAGAGTGCGGCTGGGGGCGTCGGGGCTATAGGCGTAGAAACCAAACCCATGCTGGTCAGATGTGAGCGGTGACGTGGTGATGTTGGTGATGGTGAGACTATCGGCCAAGCCGCCGGCGTCGTAGTACGCGACGCCAATGAAGCGGTAATTGCCATTGCCGTGGCTCAGGCCATCAACCTTCAAAGACTCCACGTTGCCTGCGCCGGTGTTATGGACCCAGATGATCGGCTTGTTCGGATCGCTGGTCGTGAACTTCGTGCTCAGGCTCGCGGGGGCCTGCACAATTGTGGTGTCGCCTGCGCCGATCAGGGTGAGGGCTTTGCCGATGTCGATTTGGCCGGTGAAGGTTCCAGCCTGGACATGAACCGTATCGGTCGCGCTGGCGAGGGTCACGCCGCGCTGGATGGAGTCGGCCTGGCTGTTTTCGCTTTCCTGGGTGACGTAGACATTCCCGTTGCGGATGCGGACAAGACCGGAACCGAGGGAATCCACGCCGTCCTGAATCTGATCTTCAATGGAATAAAGCTGGGCAAGGCTGGTGGTAGGCAGTGACGGATCGACACCGCCGAAGGTGTTGGCGGTGGCGTCGATGCCGATCGCGGAGGCGTCATAAATATCAAAGCCTGCGCCGGTGAACTGGTTGCCACTGAGCGTCCCGAGGCTGGTGACAGTGGAATCGACATAAAGCCCGATCGCCGAAGCGGAGGCGGCGATCTGGTTGTTGGTGATGGTGGTGCCGGTAACATTGTCGAACAGGTCGATTCCGTCACCGCCGCTAAGAGTGTTATTGTCGATCGTATAGGCGCCGGCATCGAGACTGACCGCTGCCAGGTCATTCCCGGTGATGGTATTGCCGGTGATCGCAATAGGCGTGGCGGGGGCATCAAAACTGACAATGCCATAGCTGCCACCGCTGATCGTATTGCCCGAAAGGCTTGTGCCTGTCCCCACCGTGTCGAGGATCACATTGGTGCCCAGGTCCGATGCGGTGCCAATGTAATCATTGCCGCTGATAAAATTGCCGGAAGCGGAAATAACCGCGGAATTGCTGATCTGAAGACCGATCTGGCCAAGCGTCGCAATAGCGCCGTCGCCGGTGATGTGATTTGCGGTGGCGCTGCCGCTCAGACCAGAGCCAAAGAAAAGCGCGCCGGCCTTTTGGTAGTCCAGGATGATGCTGTTGCTGAGCGTTACAGCTTGGGGCGAGCCGAGCTGGTCAAAAGCATAAAACGCGAAACCCTGCTCCGTGCCGTCGCTCGAACCGTCACGAATTCCGGTGATGGTCAGTCCATCAGCAAGACCGCTGGCATTGAAATAAGCAAGACCCATGAACCGCTCGATGCCGTTGCTCGCGCCCGAGCCGGCATGATTGCCATCGATTTTCAGCGACTCCACGTCGGCGGTAACTCCCTGAACCGTCACGACAGGTTCATTTTGATAGACGACGGTGGATGTCGTCGTGAACACCGACGAAAGCAGCGCCGGGGCTTTAAGAATCGTGGCGTTGCCCGCGCCCAGGAGTGTCACCGGCCTGGTGATCTTAATCTGGCCGACGAAAGTGCCGGCCTGAATGTTGATAACGTCGTTATTCGACGCAATGCCCACGGCGCGCTGCACCGCGTTGGCATTCGGGCTTTCGCTGCTCTGCGCGGTAAAGACGTGGCCGATCTTCAGCCGCACGAATCCAATGCCTGTGGTGTCAATCGCGTCGGTGATCTTGTCTTCGGTCGCGTAATAGCTGGGTAGGTCAGTGGGAAGAACACCATTTGCGCCGATGAAACCGCCAAAGCTTACACCGCTCGCGTCGATCACCTGGCCTGATTCGGCGCCGCTCGCAAGTGTAAGGTAGTCTCCGCTTTGACCGCTCATGATCGCTGAAGGCGTCGGGCCGGCAAAGGCGACAGTCGCCGCCGCGCCCTGTACGAGGATTCCGGCGCCGCCGCCGGTGATTGTTGTGCCGTTGGTGATGCTGACATTGACCCCATGATGTCCGGTGTCCGCCGCATTGTCCTTAATAAAGACACCTGCGATGGCCGCATTTACGATTGAAATATGGTCGAGCGCGAGGCCGGTTGCGCCAGTGGCGGCGGCATTGAAGCCGTCGAAGTTATTGGCCCACACACCATAGCTGGTGCCGGTGACCGAGCCGCGAGTGATCTTCGTGGCGGAGTTGGTGTTCCAGACCTGGTACCCATCGGTGACTTGAGTGACACCCGCGGCAACGGTGATGATGTTGTCCGTTGGGTTCGCCACGACGCTGCCGCCAATGGTCGACAGCATGATCCCATCCCAGCGGCCCGCTCCAGCTTCGTTAATTGCCTGAATGGAATTGGTGCTGATCGTGAAGCTGCTGGCGCTGCCGTATACCTGATTATAAAATATTCCGCGCTTGGTGGCCGAGATGATGTTGTTTGAGATGTTGTGCGATGTGCCGGTGTCGGCGAGATAGAAGTTTCCTGTCTGCACGCCGACGCGAACGCGCGTCATCACATTGTTCGAAATGTCTGCATAGAAGTTGTTGTAAATCAGAACGCCAACACCTGCGGAATAGGGGGCATAACCGATGTTGTCCAGCTTGTTGTTCGTGATCGAGTTGCCGGTCGTAACGGCATTGCCGTTGGAAAAATTGTCGAAGTCGATTGCCGCGTAGCTCGTGTTCTTCAGGATGTTATTCTGAACGGTGATGCCGCTGACGCCTTCGTAGCTTGCGATGGCTTCGGTGGCATCGACATTCGCGCCGTTCTGGGAGACGCCGCCGGTCAGTGCCGTATTATCGCCGTCGATCGTCAGGCCCTTGATCGAGACATTGTTGGCTTTGATGTAGACAATCGAGCTGCCGGTGCTGGGGTCGGGGTCCGAAAAATCAGGGAACAGGATCGCCTCGGCCGAGCGTATGCCCGTGTTGGGATTGATCGCGCTGTTGGGACCAACGATCTGGACGGTTTTGTCGATGACAACCTGATCGGTGTAGCTGCCGGCTTTGATGTTGATGTTGTCGAGGCTCGCGGCGGCGTCTACGCCACGCTGGATTGCGCCATCGCCGCTCAGTGGTGTGACGTCGACGTTGCCATCGCGCAGGCGCACAAAGCCAAAGCTTGAGTTGTCCAGGGCATCGATAATTTGATCTTCTACAATCCACGCTTGCGCGGTTGTGAGGGCGTTCCCAAGAATCGCCGAAGCAACCGTGGCTCCGAATTTTGCGGACCTGCCATCAAGGCCGCCGGACGAGCCGTTGTTGATGAAGGTGACGCCGGTGAAAGTTGAGCCGGCGATGGAAGTGACGGCGCCGCTCGCCCCAATCTGCAGATCGGTGGTGTTTGCGCCGGCGGAGCCAAATGTGTTGCTCGTTAGAGTGGCGCTGCCGCCATTAAGGAGAACGCCGACACCGCTGTTGTCGATGACGTTGCCCGTCACCGTATTTACACCTCCTGCCAGGAAGACGCCGGCAACAGTGCCGCTGATTTCGGTGTTATTCAGGATGGGCAGGCTGGCGAGTGAATTGTTGTCCACGCCCGCGCCGCTTCCGGTGATGGTGTTGCCGGTGATGCTGTTGCCTGATCCGGCATAAGGAACGCCCTGGCCGGCGCCAACGACGCGGATACCCGCGCTGGCCGGGCGGCCCGCGAGCACCCAAAAACTGTCGGTGAGATTATTTTCGATGATCTGGTTGCCGCTCACACTCAGATTGTTTGTGGCTCCCTGGATGAGAATCCCGTTGGCATTGCCCGTGATCGTGTTGCCCGAGAGCGTCACGCCGGTTGTTCCCGCCGCGACATTTACGCCGACGGTGTGGCCTTCGATCTTGTTGTTCTGAACAGTCGTGCCGCTTGCCGAAATGCTGACAGCCGTGGTGTTGTCATTGCCCGCCGAGTTCTTGATATCCAGGCCCTGAATCAAAGCCCCGGCGGCCTGAATGTCCAGAGTCACAGCAGGCCCCCCGGCGACGCCGCGGAGAATCGTCGCGCCGGCGCCGGTCGAGCCAGAACCCGTAATCGTGATGTTGGGCTTGGAGGAAGGAACCACTATATCTTCATCGAAAGCGCCAGCGCCGACATTGACCACCGGCGTTGCCCCATCGACGAATGTGACGCCATCCTGAATGGTTGAAAAAGCGTTGATGCCATAGATCAAGCCGCTGTGCGTGCCATCAGAAACGGTATCGCCCTGGCTCAGCCCGGGGTCGCCGATGTCGTTGGTGATCGACCAGCTTTTGCTCACGTACACGGTGGAAGCGCTGGTGACGCTGACCGAAATGGACGCGGTGCCGATGCTGAAGGAGTCGATCTGGTCGGCGCTGGATGCATTGACGTCGACGATAGCGCCGTCCGCACCAAAGTGCTTGTCCCACGCGCGGACGGTCAGCGCCGGGGCCGGGCCGGTAAAGCCCGTTGCCGGGACGAATCGAATTCGATTGTTCGGGTTTACGCCGTCGAGCAGGATGGCGCTGGAATCGCTGGCGGTGATGCCGGCGCTTGCGGGAAGCCAGGTGGTTCCACCGTCGGTGGAGTATTGCCAGTTGCCGTCGCTGTTGTCGGCGGCGGTGATGGCTAAAGCGGTTGGATCGCCGTCGACATCAGAAAAATTAAGCTGGCCCAGCAGGTAAGAAACCGCGGCGCCGGTGCTGTTCTGCTCATTTTTCGCAAGCTGCGGCAAAGCGCCCGCAGCCGCGCTGGCGCTGGGCGCATTGTTCAATTGATAACGCGCAACCGTGAAATCTTCCGGATCGCTCACCGATGCGTTGGTCGACGATGTGCCGGCGACAATGATCTTCAGAGAATCGATGGCGACCGCATTTCCTTGCGCGTCGACCGGCGCATTGGACGCATCCGTATACGTCGTAGTGACGAAGCCGCCGGCACCGAATGAGGCATCAGGCGTCAGCGTTGTACCGTCGTAACGGGCAACTTCGACGGCGCGGTTTCCGCTTAAGGTAGTGGTGTAACCGGTGAGAACAACTTTGCCGTTGTATTGAATCGCAAGGCCGTTGGCTTGCGAGAAGCCGGTGCCGATTGCAGTCGATCGCGATGCCATCAGTCCGCCGCCCGCACTATATTTTGCGACAGCGAAAGAACCGCTGCTGTCGCCCCCAACATAGAGCGTTCCGCCCGCGCCGACAGCCAGGGCGTTGCCATGATCGGAACCGCCGCTGCTTAAGTCGGTTTGTACAACCCCTGAAGTGCCGAATGTCCCATCCAACGAGCCGCTCGTGGTGTATCGGGCGAGGGCGAAATCCGTGCTGCCGCTGGTGGTGGTGGCATAGCCGGCGACGACATAAAACGTCGATGAACTGACCGTCTGAACTGCGACCGCGCTGGCCACGTCAATGCCGGTGCTGACAGGCGTGAGCAGTTTTCCGCTGCCTCCAAATGTCGAGTCAACTAAACCGTTGGAATTCAGCCGGGCGATCGCCAGTTCCTGGCGGCTGCCGGTGCTGACCGTGCCCGCGCCCGCGACCACAATCTTGCTGCCATCGATCGCAATCCCCAATGCCTGATCGGGCTTGTGATTGAAATCGACTGTCGCAAGGCCGGCGGTCCCAAAGCCGCTCGTGATCTGGTTGCCCAGTGAATCGTATTTCAAAACCGCAAAATCAAAGCTGTTGCCGGCCGTAAGGGCGGTGCCGGCGATGAAAATGTTGCCTGATCCGTCAATGGCGACGGCATTGGCCTGAATGAAACCGCTGGCGGCGGACGTAATGACCAAACCATTATGATTCGGGCCAAATGTCGCATCGAGCGTGCCGTCCGCGTTGTAGCGGGCCAGTTCAACTTTGCTGTCGCCGACAGAGTTGCCGACCACAACGACTTTGTGATCCGACTGCACTGCCATCGCAGTTGCTTCATCGTTCAGGTTGTTGAAGTCCGTCGTAAGCACGCCGGGAAGCGTCGAGCCCGGCGGATGGAATGTCTGGTCCAGTGTTCCTGCGATCGTGAAAAGCGTGCGCCCCTCCAGCCGCTCGAACACAGGACCCAGCATCGGCTGAATCGCCGCGTCAATCGCAAGCAAAGCTTCGCGCCTCACCTTATTTCGTGCTGCAGGTTTTTTTGGCGCATTGGCCGAAACGAACCCTGACGGGAAAATACTCTTCTTCATCGCATTTGCTCCCCGGAAGTGCACAAACAAATACACCGCGCACCCATGCAAAGCCCTTTGCACGAACATCGCGGCGGACGCTTCCTGACCTAGGAAAAATCTTTAACCGCCAAACCCATCCGGCCCAGCAGACTTGCCAGGCCGGGACTTGAAAAATGACGTAAATAGGACAGGGAAAAGTCGCACTCCACCCATCGAAAGCTTTTCACGCAACTGAAGAAAAATGCGTTATAACTCTCTAACAACGATGGAATTAACTACAGGCCCCTGTAGCCCAATCCGTCCATTCGCACCTGATTTAAATGCCCGGGGTACGAATATCGGAGCAATAGCGCTTTCATGCCACTTTTGCAAGAATATGGTATACGGCGTCCCATAATAAATGCAATGGGGATCAGGGCAAATACTGACAAACCCATCTATTCGGAATGCGTAATGTCGGAGGTTCAGCAAGACTTTGACGAATATCCGTGAATGCGACAAGAACCGTGATATGAGCCGGCACAAAATCGCCGGCGGTCAGCCCAATTCTATATGCGTACGCTGAGCCCCAAGCCCAATAGAAAAAGACCGGCATAAGCCGGTCTTTTTCAGGAACTGGATTTCAGTCAAAGTCAGTCCAAGATGCTCAGATCTTGACAGCCTTGCGGCGACGCATCGCTGCAAATGCGGTCCCGCCAAGAAGAATCGGCATGGCAACGGGTTCGGGGACAGCCGTCGCGTCTACGGCCAGGTAAAGATTGGCTGCAGGATCGCCAGGGTTTGGGGCGTTCGCAAACGTCAAAATTTCGCTGCCAACGATGTTTCCGTCATCGTTCAAGTCAGCGGCAAAGTCGTTATTGCTGCTACCAGTCGTAACGGGAACATTTTTAAACAAGGGCAGGATATTTGAGTCGATCGTAGTGGTGTTCGTATTCACGAACTCGATGGTGACGCCAAAGTTCCCATCGGGAATGACAGGCAGCGTTCCAGACAAGGGAACGAGGCCGGTTTCACCGGAATTTCCAGGAGGGTCTTGGGCGGGTAAGCCGCCCGGCGCAGCAATTACTGGAATTCGAAACAACTGGCCTAAAGGCGTTGTCGCAACTGGAGAAGAGTTGGACACACCATAGTTTACCGTGTCATAAAACTGGACCAGAACATCGAATGTCTGAGGGAGATTGGTGTTATTGACGAAGCCGACATTGATCCCATCAATGGAAAAAGGCGGGGCTCCTGCGACAACCCCAGATGCGAAGGTGCCATCATCGAGAATGGTGTGGGGCAAATTGGCGAACGACACACCTGGGTCATCCAAACCCGTGCCTGTGTTGTCATAAACAATAGCAGCTGGCGCGCTGGCCGCTGCCAGTGAAAAAACCATTCCGCCCATCAATCCGATCTTTTTCAGCATATTAACCCCGAACCTGTAAATCTGCTCCTGGCGTAAATGACGGGTTCCAGCGGAACTCGACGGACTTACGTTGAATTAATAAATACACGGTCTTCATGGTTAAATCAAACCTATTCGGTCAATTTTTAAGAGTATTGTAAAAGTGAAGATAGGAGATTTATGCGGTTCTGTAATTTTCCTCACCCATAATTGAGAATTGAGTGCTTTTCCAGGCAGGCCCCCCAAAAACATCCGAATACTGAGAACTGTCGGTCGAAAGATATTGTTACTGAGGGGATTTTTTGCTATAATTTCCACTTAGAAGTCTGTAAGCTTCTGCATGAGGCTGGGTATGTCCTGAATGATGAAGACTTGCGGTTTTCAGAAATTCGGGATTCGCAGGTTGACATTAAAATGGTTCAGGTGAAAATGAAAGCTGCACTTCGAAATTCGTTGCGACTTCTCCCGGTAATCCTTGTAGCAGGGTTGTGTTGTTATATAGTTACCGATTCAAAGGGCGAGTTCACTAGTATTGCAGCGCATCAGAACACCATGGGAATGGTTAATGCATCATCAAATGCAGCCTCGCCTTTGCCTTTAGTCACTGCGAGTGCATTTAGCACCATGACGACTGTCTCATTTGCACTTCCGCCAATCCGCGTTCCAGTGCGTCCGCCGGAACGCAGCCCCATCAGCCCATGAGCGATTATGTTGTAATGACCGCAGAAGCGCCACTGTCGCTTCTGCGTTTGGCTCGTTGGGTATTATCGTTTTTTGCCGTTTTCATTTTCATGACGGCGTGCGCTCTTGCCCGTGGCGGCGCTGATCCTTCGCCCCCTTCCACTCAACCCGCCGTCACCGTTTTACTTCTTCCCGCTACCGTCCATCCCAAAACCTTCGACCCCGCGCATGTGCCGCCCGGAGTTCCTCTCGATCCCGATGTGGAGTTGGCTGCATCGCAGGCCACATTCTCCTGCAGTTCCGATGTGGACTTTGTCATCAGAAAAAAAGAGTCCACCATTTCCGGCGTGACCATCACTGCACAGGTCAAGGCAATTCGTATTAAGCTCGCCTTGGACGTCACCCTGTGGCTGCCCACCGATGTGCCCACCAAACTGCGATCGCATGAAGAAGGCCACGCCACCATCTCGCAAAAGTTTTACGAAGATTCGCAAAAGCTGGCCGAAGAGGCGGGGGGGCAAATCGTGGGTCTAAGCATCATCGGTGAAGGCGCTGATCAATCCGCCGCTATCCGCGATGCCGCCGCCAAGGTCAACAAGCGCATTTCCCAGGACTATCTCCAACGAACCAGCGGCGCCTCGGCCCCCATCCAGGAAGCCTATGACCAGCTAACCGATCACGGCGGAAATAACCTGCCCGAAGAAACCGCCATTCGCCTTGCAATGACTCAGGCAGTTAAAAGCGACCCACCCAAGTCTCCCTGAAAATAAAACTGTCGCTGCTTCTCAAAATCGATTAGCAAGCCGCCCCGTCTTGCGTTCAACAACCCTCCGCATTCCCCTGTTCAATCCTCATTCCCCATCTCCCCTCGATCAGCATTTACAGGGGGTGCACTCCGTCAAATATCCCATCAAATAATCCCTCCCGAACCACTCCCAAATCCCTCACCGAGCCGCCTCCTCCCACTCCGGCTTCGGATCGCGCGTCATCAAATCCGTAAGCGCAAAGATCACATCCTTCCCCTCAAACAAAACGGCATGTACAGCTTCTGTGATAGGCATCTCCACCTTGTAATTTCGCGCCAGTTGCACCACCGATCGCGTCGTCGGAACGCCCTCGGCCACGCTGTCCATCTTCTCCAGGATCTGCTCCAGTTGCCGCCCCTTGCCAATCTGTTCGCCAACCGATCGATTGCGCCCTTCCGGGCTCACGCACGTTGTGATCAGATCACCCAATCCCGCAAGTCCCGCGAACGTGTCGGCCTTCGCTCCCATGGCAACCCCTAATCGCGTAATCTCAACCAGCCCGCGCGTCACCAGCGCCGCCTTTGCATTATTTCCCGCGGCCAGTCCATCCAGAATTCCCGCGGCGATCGCGATCACATTCTTGGTCGCTCCCGCCAGTTCAACACCGATCGCATCCGGATTCGTATAGACACGGAACCATTGCGTGCTGAATGCCGACTGCACGCGCCGCCCCAGCGATTCATCATTCGACGCCGCCACTGCCGTCCCCGGCAGATACTTCGCCAACTCCGCCGCAATATTCGGCCCCGACAGCGCCGCCAGCGGCCAATCGCAAGTCGGCCCTGCTTCAAACGTTTTCTTGCCTCCCAGGACATCCGCGATGATCTGTGTCGGCCGCAGCAGCGTTTCGTTTTCAATTCCTTTCGCCACCGAAACGATGGGCACATCTTTCGGAACAAACTTCGCCAGCCGCTTCCAGACGCTGCGCATGTATTGCGTCGGCACCGCCGATAGAATCATCGTGCAGCCATTGAAGCATTCCGCTTCGTTCGCCGTCAGTTGCACGGAATCCGGAATGCGTGTCCCCGGCAGCAGCCGCTGGTTCTCGCGATTCTGAATCAGCCGATCGATCGATTCCTCAAACGCCCCCCACATCGTCACGCGATGCCCGCCTTGCGACAGCAGGATCGAACAGACCGTGGCCATCGCTCCATCGCCCATTATTGCAACATGCTCTGCCATGCACCCATGGTAAATGGAATTTCATCAATTGGAAAATGAGATCATTGCGGCATCATGCACACCAATGGCAAATCCCCCCAACATTCCTCCGCCGCCATTCACCAACACCCCATCGGCGGCAAAATCATCGAAGATCTCTGACCTCTGCTTTGCCCGCAACCCCCTCCATAAGTTAACCAGCGTCGCCCAGCGCAACATATGCTGCGTTTCACCCCACTCCCCCTCACCCCAAAAATCTCCGCTCCCTGAGCACCCCGATAATCCGCTCCACGCTCTCCCCAATTTCCAGCTCATGCGTCGGCAACACCAGATCCGCATGTTCCGGCTCTTCAAATGTCGCGCTCACCCCCGGAAACTGCGCGATCTTTCCGCTATCCGCCAGCGCATACGCGCCGCTGTGATCCCGCTGCCGGCAAACCTCCACCGGCGCTGAAAGATACACTTCCACAAATGCCTCCGTGCCCACCACCTCGCGCGCCTTCTGCCGCACCGCTTCATGCGGCGCTCCAAACGCGCAGATACAGATCAGGCCGGCGTCGTTCAGGATCTTCGCCACCTCCGCCGATCGCCGCAGATTTTCCGATCGATCGTCGGCGGTGAATCCCAAATCCCTGCATAATCCCTGCCGCATATCCGGCCCGTACAAAACCGTCACCGCCCGCTGCATATCCCACAATCGCTTCTCCAGTTCATAAGCGATTGAAGCCTTGCCCGAACCCGTCAGCCCATAGATCAGCACCGTCGCGCCTTTCTGGCCAAAGCGTCGCTCTCGCTCCTCAAGGCTGATCTTACTCACCTTCTGCTTCAGTTTTCCCGCCACCGGCGACTGTCCCCACAAATCGCCCTGCCCGCGCCGATCCGTCCGCTCCAGGATCATCCCCGCGCCAACAGTGTTGTTCGTCAGGCGATCGATGATGATCAACGCGCCCGTCGCCGCGTTGATTTTGTAAGGATCATAAGCGATCGGCTGCGTGAGGCTCAGCAGCACATGCCCCACTTCATTCATCGCCAGTTGCGTCGCCGGCCGCTGTTCCAGCGTGTTCACGTCAACGCTGTACCGCAACTCCGCAATCTCCCCCGTCACCATGCGCGTCGTTTGCTTCACCCAATAACTGCGCCCCGGAACAAAAGGCTTCTCCCCCATCCAGACCACCATCGCCTCCACCTGCGCCGAAACCCGCGGCGCATTCCCCGGATGCACCAGCATGTCCCCGCGGCTCACGTCAATCTCATCCTCCAGCGTCACCGTCACCGCCTGCGGACTGAACGCCTCGGGCAGTTCCCCATCATAAGTCACAATCGATTTCACCCGGCTGCGCTTCCCCGAAGGCAGCGCCATTACCTCATCCCCCGTGCGGATAATTCCCGAAGCGACCGTTCCCGAAAACCCCCGGAAATCCAGGTTCGGTCGAAGCACATACTGCACCGGAAAACGCATGTCCGTCAGGTTTCGATCCGAAGCAATATGCACCGTCTCCAGATGATTCAGCAGCGGCGGACCCTGATACCATCCCATCGCCGCGCTCTTTTCAACAACATTGTCCCCCTTCAGCGCCGAGATCGGAATGAACTGCACATCCGGCACCCCCAGCTTCGCCACAAACCCCGTATAATCATCCTTGATCGCCTCAAACGCCTCCTGGCTATACCCCACCAGGTCCATCTTATTGATGGCAACGACTACATGCTTAATCCCCAGCAGCGACACGATAAAACTATGCCGCCGGGTCTGCGAAACCACGCCATATCGCGCATCGATCAGAATAATCGCAAGCTGGCAGGTGCTCGCCCCCGTCGCCATATTTCGCGTGTACTGCTCATGCCCCGGCGTATCGGCAATGATAAATTTTCGTTTGTCCGTGGAAAAATATCGATACGCCACATCAATGGTGATTCCCTGCTCGCGCTCCGCCTTCAGTCCATCGGTCAGCAGCGCCAGATCGATTTCCCCCGCCCCGGTAGTTCCCACCTTCGCCGAGTCCCGCTTCACCGCCGCCAGTTGATCTTCGTAGATCATCTTCGTGTCATGAAGCAACCGCCCGATCAGCGTGGATTTGCCATCATCCACCGACCCACAAGTCAAAAACCGCAGAAGCTCCTTCCGCTGATGCCGGTCAAGGTACGAGTGAATGTCTTCGTTATTCAGAGTCAACTGCTGCATGGTGAATTCGTCTGTGAACGCCAAGACTCCAAGGCCGCCAGGGAAGAACGCCAAGTGAATCAAGGGTGATAAATAATTCGCTTAAGTCCGTCCTTTAAGAGCACGACGTTAAAATTAATAAGCAATCCAAGGTTCAAGCCGGTGATCTTCAGATAAGTCTTTACTTGCGCCTTGTGCAATGACGACAACTGTTCGATCGCCTTGAGTTCAACCACAAGGCGCCCTCCGATGAT
Organism: uncultured Phycisphaerales bacterium; assembly: GCA_963704405.1. Taxonomy (GTDB): domain Bacteria; phylum Planctomycetota; class Phycisphaerae; order Tepidisphaerales; family Tepidisphaeraceae; genus MFD01213-c1. Next base: position 3,457,033 of record OY969903.1, on the reverse strand, counting down.
CAGGTCCATCCGACGGGTTCCGATTGGCTCACCTTTGTATTCGACCTGAATGTGCACTTGTGACTCAAACGGTATCTGACGAAGCCTCAACTCGACCTTCATTGCCGCTTCATACATCGCCTCGTCCAATCCAGGACCAAAGCGCCGATGAACCTCAATCGCCGCCCCAATCACCTCGCGCAAGGGCATCCAACTCCGCATCCGGCTCAACAAATCCCCGTTCTTCATCCTCATGAGCCACAATTCCACCTCACTTAGTCTTCACCTTGGCGGCCTTGGCGTTCACACCCTCTTCAAAAATACCCTTCACGTTTTTTCTGCTCCATCGACCCCGCCTCATCATGATCGATCATCCGCCCCTGCCGTTCAGAATTTCTCGCCACCAGCATTTCCTGAATAATCTCCGGCAGCGTGGTCGCGCTGCTTTCCACCGCTCCCGTCAGCGGATAATCCCCCAGCGTTCGAAACCGCACCCTCTTCATCTCCGGCTTCTCCCCCGGTTCCAGCCGCATCCGCTCGTCGTCCACCATGATGAGCGTCCCATCCCGCTTCACCACCGGCCGCTCGGCCGCGAAATAGAGCGGCACAATTGGAATGTTCTCCAGGTAGATGTATTGCCAGACGTCCAGCTCCGTCCAGTTCGACAGCGGAAACACGCGGATCGACTCCCCCTTGTTCACCTTCCCGTTGTACAGATTCCAAAGCTCCGGCCGCTGATTTTTCGGGTCCCACTGGTGCAGCCGATCCCGGAATGAATACACCCGCTCCTTGGCGCGGCTCTTTTCCTCATCCCGCCGCGCGCCCCCAAACGCCGCATCAAACCCATGCTGATTCAAGGCATCCTTCAGCGCCTGCGTCTTCATGACGGCGGTGAATTTATTCGACCCGTAATCAAACGGGTTCATCCCCTCCCGCGCCGCCTCCACATTAATATGCTCGATCAGGTCGAGTTTATTTTCCACGCAGAACCGATCCCGAAACGCGATCATCTCCCTGAACTTCCACGTCGTATTCACGTGCATTAAAGGAAACGGCAACCGCCCGGGGAAAAACGCCTTCTGCGCCAGCCGCACCATCACGGAAGAATCCTTCCCAATGGAATAAAGCATCACCGGATTCTGAAACTCCGCCGCCACCTCCCGAATGATGTGGATGCTCTCCGCTTCAAGCTGCTTCAAATGCGTCAGGCTGTAACTGCTCACATTGCTCATCACGTCCACAAATCTTTCTTAAAACATGCTGCTGCCGAATCAAAACCGCACCCTGGCGGCCGAAGCAAAGTAGATTAGTGGAACAACACCCCTCCTCGCTAGTGGAGTGATACCGCCATTTTTCACCTTCACGCAGCCTTCTTCAAACCCGTCCCTTTGCAATCCGGGCATACCACTCGCCCGTGATCGCAATGATCCGGGCAAGGGGCGGCGTCTTTTCGCCGAGCACGTCGGGCAAGGCACTTTTCCGGTGCCATGACATGCCGGATCGTCGATCTTCATCGTCCCGCCGCACGTCGGACAAACCCCCACATCGGTGGCCGTATTCTCTTTATAATCCAGCACGATCAGATGACCGAGATGATGTTCGCTATAATTGGCCGACGCGCCTTTTGCCATCGGAAAGGTACGCCAGCGCACACCGTCGGCATGCTTAACCCAGGTTCCTTCGGTCAGTTTCAGACATTTGGCCGGACAGGGAATCTGCCCTTTCTCACAATGCGCGGTTTTACAATCCACCAGCAATTCACCCCCGCACGTCTTGCATTCCTTGCCGGCCGCCGGATCGTGCTGCGTCCCCTTACACGTCGGGCACCAGACCATACGCTCCCCGCGACAGGTCTCGCACAACTCCGATAAATGCTGCGCCTTCCATACATCCAGCGCCTTGCGATAAGTCAAACCATTTGAGACCGCCTTGATATCCTTCCATGCAACCACCACCGGGTCCGGCGTCACCGGCGCCGGGGCATCCTTCGCCGACTTCCCCGTCTTCACAATCTTCGTCGGTGGCTGAATCGTTACCCCTTCCGGATCAGAAGACACCAGCGTTCCCCGAACCGTCGTCCCATCCACCTTCATCACCCCAACCAATGCCGGCCCGGTTGTTTTCGCGCTATCTGCCGACCATACCCGCGTCGGCGTCGCAACCCATAAGCCAACCATCACCATCACAACAAGAACCCGCAGGACCAACACAAAACTTTTTTGCATCATCAAACCCCTTTAAAAAGTTGCGATGACAATATCGGCTGCCGCTTAATATCGCCATCCCGAATCGACAGGACCCCCTTTCTCATCGACACCAAAAAACCGCGCAATATTTTTCACAACTGCAAGCCCCCACTACACTACCAATCACCGCACCCCAAAAATACTTCGTAATCGCGCCCTAAAGAGTATAGGGACACACTTTCTGCCCACCAAACCGCCCCCAGGCCAGTCCCATAAAACCAACCCGAATTAAACCACGCCACCCCAGAACCCGCGACACCTTTTTATCACCCCCAAAATTCCAATGTGGCTTCCGGTCAACGTTCCATCTTGCCGATGCAGAAAGAGGACACCCGTTGCCAAAAAACCACAACGCACCCGGCCGCAACGGACAACCGACCACGGACAACTGACCACGGACGAACAAACCATGATCCAAGCCAACCCCCTCCACAAACCGCGCCTCCTGATTCTTGATGAAGACCGCATCATGCTCCAGTCCCTGTCGCAGTTTCTTCGCCGCGAAGGCTACGACGTCCGCACCAGCGATCAGCCCGAAGACGCATTCAATCAGCTCGAGAACGGGCAGATGGAATTGCTGCTGGCCGACATCAACATGCCCGGTGTCCGCACCACTGATTTTTTGCGGGATGTTCGTCGCCGCTTCCCCCATGTCGTTGTGATCGTCATCACCGGTTTCGGCTCGATCGAAGGCGCCGTTGAAGCCACCAAGATGGGCGCATTTGATTACCTTACCAAGCCAATCGTGGATGATGAGATTCGCGTCGTTGTCGAAAAAGCCGCTCGCCAGCAATCGTTGCTGTTTGAAAATCAAACGCTCCGCAACCAGCTTGATCTCCGTTTCGGTCTGGAAAATGTCGTCGGTCACGACCACAAGATGCTCAAGATATTCGACCTCGTCGAAGCCGTCGCCGACAGCCGCACGACCGTCCTCATGACCGGCGAATCCGGCACCGGCAAATCGCTTCTCGCGCGCGCTATCCATCACCGATCCCCCCGGCGTGACAAACCGTTCATCGAAGTCAGTTGCGGCGCGCTCCCCGAAACCCTCCTCGAATCCGAGCTCTTCGGCCACGTCCGCGGCGCCTTCACCGGCGCCATCGCCGACAAGCTCGGCCGCTTCATGGCCGCCGACGGTGGCACCCTCTTTCTCGACGAAATCAATTCCGCCTCGCCCGCCATGCAGGTCAAACTCCTCCGCGTCCTGCAGGAGCGCGCTTTCGAACCCGTCGGCAGCAACGACACCAAGACCGTCGATGTCCGTGTCATCCTCGCCAGCAACGTCGATCTGAATACGCTCGTCGCCGAGCAGAAATTCCGCCAGGACCTTTACTACCGCATCAACGTCGTCACGATCAGGCTCCCCGGCCTGCGTGAGCGCCTCAGCGATATCCCGCTGCTTGCCGGCGCATTTTTGCGGTATTTCAAGAAAGAATCCGGCCGCGAGATCATCAGCATCACCGAAGCCGCCATGGCCGCCCTTCAAAGATACAACTGGCCCGGCAACGTCCGCGAGCTCGAAAACGCGATCGAGCGCGCGGTGGTGCTCTGCCGCCGCCCGCAGATTGATGTCGAAGACCTCCCCGAATCCATCCAGTTTTATTCCCCCCGCGCCATCCCCCCGCGCCCCGATCAGGACACTTTCGATCAACCGATGCCGCTGGAGCAAGCCTTGGAAGTCCCCGAACGCCGCATCATCGAAGCCGCGCTCAAGCGCAACGACTGGAACCGCCAGGCCACCGCCGACGAACTGGATATCAACCGCACCACGCTCTACAAAAAAATGCGCAAGTACCGGCTCGACGTAGGCGAAGCAAACAACGTCCCCTTCGCGCCCTACAACAACATCCCCCCATCCCCCGAATCATCTCGCTGCTGATACCTCACCCGATGCTGCTTCAGGCTCGCCGTCAGCGCATTCAAAAACCGCGGCACCTGCTGGCATGGCAAAAAAATCCGCGAAGCCACCGCCGACGTCGGATAAAAACCGCTGATAAAATCAAAAAAGAACTCCGTCGGTGAATGCCCGATCAGCACCGAATTTGCATACGTACCGCTCAGCAACTCCTCCGGCAGCCGGAAGTTTTCATAAATCTCCTGGATCGTCGGTCGCCGATCTGGAATCGGCCCCGGTACAGGCGGAGGAGCGCCATACGTTTTCGTGTACATCTCCAGGTTCTGCGACAGCGCATCCACCAGCTCCGATACCGTCTGCGGCGTCACCACCACCCGCGACACCACCTGAAACGGTCGCGTCAATCCCTGCAGGAAATCAATCACGAATTCCTTCGGACTATCCAGAATGACCTGCCCAGTGCAGAAAATTCCCTTCGCCACCCGTTCCGGCACGCGCGCCGCCACCGGTTGATGGCTGAAATTCTCCATCTTCGGTTTGTCATTAGGCTGTTCACCACTCGACTCAGGATGATTCGTTTGTTCGCTCACGCCGCCGATGATAACAGAACGCCGCAAGGTTGGAATCGCCAGATGATATCTTCGCTAACGAACGCTTTCTGCTAACATTCCCAAACACGCGCACAGTCCAATCAAAATCAAAAACGTGAACCAACCTCACACCAAACCTCTGCTCCGTCTCGGCACACGCGGCAGCCAACTCGCTCTAGCACAAAGCCAGATGATCGCCGACGAACTCATGCGCCAATCCCCCGGCCTGCAAGTCCAGGTCCGTGTTTACAAAACCACCGGCGACCAGATCACCGACCGCCCCCTCCACGAGTTCGGTGGCAAAGGACTCTTCACCAAAGAACTGGAACAGGCCCTGCTCAACAACGAAGTTGACTTCGCCGTCCACAGCCTCAAAGACGTGCCCGTGACCATGCCGCTGGTCCCCCAGCAGAATTTAATCCTCGCTTCCATCCCGCCGCGAGAAGACCCTCGCGACGCGCTGGTCTCGCTGACGGCAACTCGCCTGAATGATCTGCCCGAAAAAGCGAAAGTCGGCACCAGCAGCTTTCGCCGCCGCTGCCAGCTCCTCGCCGCCCGTCCCGACCTGCGCATTGAAAACCTCCGCGGCAACCTCGACACCCGCCTGCGAAAAATGCGAGACGGAATGTACGATGCGATCATTCTCGCCATGGCCGGCCTCCGCCGCTCCGGCAAATTCCCCGACCCTGAAGCCTGCCCCATCCCGCTCGACCAAATGCTCCCCGCCGCCGGCCAGGGCGCGCTGGCGTTGCAGTGCCGTCGCGATGACCACCAAACCCGTAACGCGTTGCATTTGCTCCACGACCCTACAACCGCAACCTGCGTGGAAGCCGAGCGCGCAGTAGTCAGCGGCTTAAACGGCAATTGCCATTCTCCAATCGCCGCCCTCGCAATCATCGAAGCAAAACAGTTCACCCTCAAAGCCGCCGTAGGCGCTGCCGGCGGAAATCCCCCCATCATCACCGCCACTGCAACAGTCCCCCTCACGCACGCTCAATCCGCCGCGCAGGAAATCATCGCCCAGCTCATACGCAAAGGCGCAAGCCGCTTGCTCGGGGTGTAACTCCCGTTTGTGGCGGAATGGCAAGCTCCTCGCGCACAAATGCACCGATGAAGAGAGATAAATGAAAACTCAGCATCTTTTCTCTGTGCCTCAGCGCCTCTGCGTTAAAATTTCCCATCAATATTTCCGCCGCCACGATCGAGCGTTACACCCCTTGCTCGGCCATTCATGACGCGCCAGATCGGCATGAAACAAAATAAAAGACGCAGCATTTTCGTGAATCGTTACTGCGCCACCCGGTCCCGCCGCATCACTTTCTGTTCATCCCCAACCAGCACCGTAGTCGCCATCCCGATAAACAATCCCGTGCCCAGCACCCCGGCTCGTTCGTGAATCCGCCGCTCGATGTCCGCCGGATGATCGATTCCTGGAAATCGGCAATCGTAAATCAGGTTCCCATTGTCGGTGTTAAAGATCATCCCACCCACACGCCGCAGCGTTGGTTCGGCTCCGAGCGATCGCAAAAACCTTTCATGCGACTCATGCGCAAACGGGATCACTTCCACCGGCAACGGCGCGTGCGTTCCTAATTTGTCCACCAGCTTGGTCGCGTCGGCCAGGATGACCAGCCGCTTCGAATTCTGCGCTACAATTTTCTCGCGGATCAGCGCCCCCCCGAGTCCTTTGATCAGGTCGAGATTCGGGTCAACTTCGTCGGCGCCGTCAACCGTCACATCAAGCACCGGCGCTTTGGATAGCGTCGTCAGCGGGATACCCAGTTCCACCGCGCGATATTCCGATTGCCGCGATGTCGGCACGCCCCGGATGCCGCGCAGCGCCCCTGAACCGATGGCGGCGGCCAGTGCCTGCAGGAAAAAGTCCGCCGTCGATCCAGTCCCCAGGCCGATGACCATGTCATTGGCCAGCAGGGAAATCGCCGCCTCCGCCGCACGCTGCTTTGCATTCATGGCCCGAAAGATATAGGCCCGAGGCCGGTGCGGCTAGAGCCCATGGCAAAAGTCCCGCACGGTCTCGCGCCGCAACTTCTCCCACCCGTTGCCACACTGTCGCCGCAAATCATTTATCAGACCTTGTTGCGGCCACAACCGCATCCCCCTTCCCCCTGCGCTGCAAATAACGCACATATAACTCTCGTTCCTGAAACATCTCCCCGCTTGCGGCGTTCTTTGGTTTGAATGCCTGCGATTCTTGTGGCACAATGCATCGGCAGCGCGAGTCATCGACCAACCAGGAAACTGCATGCTTCTGCAGACCAACAGCTACATCGTTCCCAGAGAAAAACGGGCCGAACACGCCCGCATCATCCGACGCTTCCGCCAGACGCTCCTGCGCCTCGGGTGCGAACACTTCGAAGTTTACGAACAGGTTGGTTCCAACTGGAGCAATTCCGAATCCACCGGCCGCTATGTTCAGATCCTTCGCTTTGTTGATCGCAAGCATCAGCTTTCGGTCCAGTCCGCTGAGCGCGCCGATCCAACCGCCCAGGCCGTGATCTCAGAATTCTGCGACCTGATTAATTTTCCGTATCAGCAGCAGCAAGGCCTGTTTGCTGTCGGTTTCTACACCAGCGTGCTGCCCGTCGCGAACAAGCGCGAGCCGCGGGGCGATCTCGTTACAACGGTGGACCATTACGCCGTCCCCGAAGATGGCCCGGGCGCAGATAACAAAGCGGACGCCGATGACGATGCGCCCATCCCCATCACCGAACACCTCGCCAGCGTGGCAGACGAAGGCGAACTCGATCTTTCTTCCTTCGCATCCGATGACGACGAATCCGAAAGCGGAGTGGCAGGTTTCATCAACGCCGAGAAAGTCGAACACCCCGACCACGACCACGCCGAGCACGAACAACCCGACGATTCATCCGCTAAACGATAAGTACTTAAAACTTCAGCATCTTTTCTCAGCGCCTCCGCGTTAAATTTCCCATCAATATTTCCGCCGCCGCCATCGAGCGTTACACCCCATCTCTGCGCGAGAAAAAATCCCAATCCATGTTTCCGCCGCCACAACCGAATTATTCCCCACCCATTCCACGATAACCGTTAAAATATAACTGCTGCGACCGCCGGCGATGTCTACACTGGCCTGCGTCGTGAGATTGGTGCAGGTTATTTCCGTTTTACGAGGCAGATGGATGAACCGCCTGCGACGTGATGCCGACCCAAACCCAGGACAGATCATCATTGCGGGATTGGGTGAGCCAACCGAGATTTCGCCACAAACCTGAAGGAGACGCCATATGAAAGGCTTATTTCGATTTGCCACAGTTCTGTTGCTCGCAGGTGGTTGGGGCCTTTCCGCCGCCGCGATTCATGTGGTCCGCACGCCGGGGAAGGTGATTCTTATTCCAAAGGATCGCCTGCAGTTCCATGACACCTTTGTCGACACCCGGCACTGGACGCTTGATAACGTGCGGCAGCATCCTGCCGTGTCGCTGCGCTTGGTCCAGCGCGGCAAGGCTGACATGCTCGCGCATGTGGTGCAAAATCAGGGAGACGTCGAAGCCCAGATCATTGATGCGATTGCCCATCCCGATGCAGCGCCACCGACCACAACGCCCGCAGTGGTCGATAAGGTGAAAGCTGAATTTCAGACTGCGACCCAGTCCATGAAGTCGATTTTTGACTGACACACTGGACTCCTCTTTAAGTGAGCTATTGCCCCGTCATTTGCTCTGGCGGGGCTTTTGTTTGTCGTCCTGCTGCTTGCGCATACAATCCCGCCTGACCCAACCTCCCGCTTTACGATGACAAGGATAAATTCATGCCGACGATGAAAGCGATTCGCGTTCACCAGTATGGAGGACCGGAGCAGTTGCGCTATGAGGATGCGCCGGCGCCTGAAGCGGGCAGCGGGCAGGTTCTCGTGCGTGTACATGCGGCCAGCGTGAATCCATGGGATTACAAGCTGGCTTCGGGAATGTTCCAGAAGATGGTTCCGATGGAATTGCCGTATGTCCCCGGCGGTGATTTTTCAGGCGTCATTGCTGAGCTTGGCCGCGGTGTAGGCGGGTTGAATGTCGGGGATGCGGTGTATGGCAATTGTCCCCGCGGGGCGTACGCACAATTGACCGTCGCCCCCGCCGAGGCAATCGCCGCCAGGCCGGCGCATTTGAATGATATCGAGGCGGCGTCGGTGCCCGTCGCCGCCCAGACCGCCTGGCAGGGATTATTCGAGCATGGGCAGGTGCGCTCAGGCCAGATGGTGCTGATTCACGCCGCGTCAGGCGGTGTGGGAAGTTTCGCCGTCCAATTCGCCCATTGGCGCGGGGCACGCGTGCTGGCGACCGGCTCGGAAAGTAATACGGACTATCTCCGCTCCCTCGGGGCCGACGTGGTGATCGACTATAAAACTACACCATTCGAAACCGTCGCCAAAGACATCAACATGGTCTTCGACCTTGTCGGCGGTGAAACGCAATCCCGATCTTTCGGTGTGCTCAAAGCCGGCGGCATCCTGGTCGCAACGTCCCAACCGCCTTCTGAAGACCAGGCGCGTCGATACGGCATTAAGGCCATGCTCATGAATATGCGGCCATCCACTCAGCGCTTGAAAGAAATCAGCACGCTGCTGGATGAAGGCGCCATCAGCACCTCCGTGACCAAAACGTTTCCGTTGGAAGCCGCTCGTGAAGCATGGGAATATGCAAAATCCGGCCACACCCGCGGTAAAGTTGTACTCGAAGTTCCAAGCTGATTACTTTGCCGGACCCAGGCGCGGTTTAGAGACAGCCTTGCTCTCCGCATCAATAAATCGAAGCAGTTCGTGCCGCCAGTGCATCGCATAATCCACCCCAATGCGCGGCGTGCGAATGATCCGCGGACGAGCCTTTGCATCTCTCAAAATAAAAAGCTGATCCCCTGTTAAATCAATCCCATTTTCCTTCCGTGTAACCCGGAACCCGCGCGCCAACCGCCCGGGACCGGACAGGTTTTCATCCCACCCGTCAAGAGGCTCGGCAGCTCGAACAAGCACCGCCTGGGCGTCGCCGACGGTACTGGCGACAATGTTCAACATCTGATGCATGCCATAAATCAGATAAACATAAGCGTGCCCCCCTTCGCCGAACATGACGTCCGTCCTGGCGGTGCGGCCTTTTGAAGCGTGACATGCCAGGTCGTGCTCCCCGACGTAGGCTTCCGTCTCCACGATGCGGCCACGGAATTCTTTTCCTCGGATGCGGCGGACAAGGAGAGTCCCGATCAAGGCACCGGCGAGCGTGATCGCCGGCTGCTGGTAAAAAGCACGGTCGGCTTTTATCAGGCTCTTTGAGGTTGATGAGGGAGGCTTTATCACATCTCACCACGTCATTTTATATTGCGATTCTGTGACGCACATTTTATGAGAAGCCAAGGCAGGAATTCTGTCGCCAGGCTGATGTTTGTCCCGCGATCAGTTGTAGAAAATAAAGTATCGCGACGCTCATTTTAAAAGAAGGATGAGTGATCCCGCGAGGTGATCCGGCTTATTCGCGCGTGGTCGGCGGCGTCTTTTTATCGACGAACATGATCGGCTGATTCGGGCCGCTCTCAATTCGGTACTTCTCATTCTTCAGAAGCTGAATGACTTCGGAACCGGCGAGCAGCACAGGGCCGTAGCCGTGGATATCATCAACGGCGGGGCGGTGATAGTAGTAGATGTAATCCGCCGCATAGCTGGTGCCGGGGCAGACATCGGAGAGATGACCATCGGGTGTGATTTTGGTGGTGATGCCGTTCCATCCCGCGATGGCGACCGGGGCATAGGCTTCTGCGGAGAGCCAGCCGCGATTGACGCCGCGCGCGATTGCGTAGGTGTACATCGCGGTGCAGGAGGTTTCGAGGAAGGTGTCAGGGCGATCCAGCATCTGGTGCCACAATCCGGTGCCGGATTGAAGGCCGGCAAGGCCCTGGGCGTGGGCGCGGAAAATTTTCAGGATCGCCTCCCGCTGCGGATGATCTTCGGGAAGGACGCTGAGCAGCTCCGCCATCGCGACGATATTCCAGCCATTAGCGCGACCCCAGTAATATTTAGGCTGATTGCCATCGGTCTCGGCGTTCCATCCGTGGGTGAAAAGGCCCATCGAGGGAACGAACAGGCGATCGGCCATCTGGACGATTTGCCTGGCGGCGTCATCGAAATATTTTTGATCGCCGGTGAGTGCCCCCATCTGCGCCAGCAGCGAGGGGCCCATGTACATGTCGTCGCCCCAGAGCGAATTTTTGAAAGGGCGGTTGCGGGCGAGCGTGCCGTCGGGCAGGCGGAACTGCTTATTGCTGACCCAGTTGACGGCAATGTCAATGGATAGCTTGAGATCAGGGCCGATGTTGGCTCGCCGCGCTTTGACGAATGAGGCGTTGATGGCGCCGCAGGCGTCGAGCGAATTCGGATGGAGAAGATTTCGGTAGGGGTTGCGTTTATCGTTCTTTTCGTTGGTGTATTTGGGGAGATTATCCGCGATATATTGAAACCGCTTTGCGTCGAAGTCGGCGAATGCTTTATCGCCGGTCGCTTCATAGGCTGCGAGCATGCCGGTGTAGACGACGCCCAGGGGATAGGAAATCAGGCCGAGGGTTTTTCCATGCGATCGGGATAGATCCGGGGTGGCGTTTGCGCTGTTGGCAGAAGCGGTCGCAGGCTCGGCGAGAACGGGAGCCCAGGCATCGAGGCGCTGGCGCAAATGCTCCATAGTCGCCTTGATCTGCTCCGGTTTAGGGACGCGATAAGGGACCGTGTATTTGGGGTTGGTCGTGGGATCAGTCGTTGGAATCGCCGCCATGGTGGTAGGCGCGGGTTTGAGCGCAGGCGACCCCGTTCCGGGAGCACATGCCGCGACGAACATGAATCCGATAGACAATGCGTGCGATCGATATTGCATAGGGGCTGCGTCCTTCTCCGTGATATACCCAGGCGAGAGAATTATTGTTGGCGATGAATTTTCGGAGATTTCAGGTCATGGGTTACTTTGCCGACGAGGCGTTGAGCCGCACCATTTCGGTGCCTGCCAATAACAATGCGCCAGTGCCATAGGGTTCAGTGTTGTCGGCGGTAATGGCCGCCGGCGCGGAGCCTACAGGCTGGACCCAACCGACTTTTCCGGTCGTCGGATCGACAGTTGTCTTGAGGGCTTTCCACGCGTTCTGCACGACCGGCAGATATTTTTCGCGGGGGAGAACGCCTTCATTGATTCCCCAGGTGATGGCGTAGCAATAAAAGCCGGTGCCGCTGGTTTCACCGCCAGGGTAGGCGCCGGGGTCCAGGAGGCTGGCGCGCCAGAAACCGTCGGGTTGTTGAAGGGCGGCGATTTTCTCCGCCATCTTAGTCAGCAGCTCAATGTATTTGGGGCGGCTGGGGTGATCTTTCGGCATGTATTGCAGAACCCGCACAATGCCCCCCATCACCCAGCCGTTGCCGCGGCTCCAGAATACTTTTTTGCCGTTCTTTTCCGTTTTCTTGAAAAAAGATTTGTCGCGGAAATAAAGGTGCTCGTCTTTGTCGTACAGGAAATCCGAGGTGTCCCAGAACTGCTTGTCGGCGAAGTCGAGATATTTTCTGTCATCGGTAATCGCCGACAGGCGGGCATACAGCGGGGGAGCCATGAACAGCGCATCGCACCACCACCAATCCTCGCGGCCGGGCAGGGGGGCAGCCATCACCTGATCGACACGCTTGCGAACGGTTTCGATTATTTTTGGATCTTTGTTCAGTTCATATAACTCAGCATAGAGCTGGCCGACCGCGTAATCGTCGGCGTGATGGTTGTTGTTTTTTGAATGCGATCCGATGGCGTAGTGGTTTTCCTCGGCGAGCTTCGACATGGCGCTGAGGTATTGGTCCTCATGTGTGAGGCGATAGAGTGCCATGGCGCCAACGTAAAAAGGAGCACGGATCCAGCTCAGCGGGGAGTCCCCGCGGACGGCTTTTAACGTAGGGAGGACGGAAAGCTGCCAGTCGCACGCTTTTTTCATTATGGCGATGTCGGAGTCTTCCAAGACGGGTTGCGTGGAAGGCGCGTTGGCGGCGCAGAGCGCGACCGACGAAAGACACAGCAGGACAAGAGGCAATCGTAGCGCCAGACGGTGAATCACGAGAGACCTCTCCTCATTTTACAGATGCTTTGAGTGCTGGAACTTCTGACAAGTGCGATATCTGATGCAGCACGAATGCCTCGCCGGTGTCTGGCTTGTTTCGACACCGGCGAGACGCCCGCGCCACATAATATTATTCCGATACGGAGACTTTTAGCGGCGATTCGATGCGCCTTGCCCAGACGGATACGTAATGGTTCCAATCTTCATAATTTGAAAAATCACCGCTCTTGTCCCAGCCGGCGCCGGCCCAGAAATTCACCGGCTCGCCGGATATCGCTTTGGTGACCATTTCCTGCTGGTTGTCCATCTCGGTGATGTCGGCGACCTGGCCGGTCGGCATCACGACGGCGCACCCGATGTGACCACTGGGGGCGTCGGGGGTTGGCTTTTTCTCGCCGGGATTGTCGGCGGCGTCCCAGAGGGTCATCCATCCCTGGGCCTTGTCCGATTTTTTCTCGTAAGGCCGATCCTGATGTTCAGTTAATCCGGACATGACCTGCAAATTGTCGATCGGTTTGTCGGCGGTGAAGGTGCTTTGGTAGTGATTGAGATTTTGGCCGGCATCAAGCGTGACGCGCTTGGTTTCGCGAACGCCGACACCGTTCACATCGATCGGGTCATAGGTCAGTTCGAAAATCAGGCGAATGGGGCCGTTGGCGATGACGTTTTGTGTTTTCCAGCCTTTGATGCCGGTGGTGAGGCGTTTGTTGTTGAAGAGGATGGCGGTTCCGCCGCACCCCTGGCCTTTTCCGACTTTATAAGCGTCGAGCCCTTCGCCGTGATCGAAATGGTAATAACCGCTGCTGATGCTCTGGGCGAGCTGATACCACTTGTTAACAATCATGCTCGACGTGCGCTTCGGCCAGACATCGACACCGCTGCTGCCGGGTTCGACGATTTCCAGTTGCGGTCCGTAGATGCGGAAGGCAATTTTATCGTTTTCCCATGCGAAGTCGTCAAATCGCTCCGGAACCCATCTGCCATAGACCCGGGGTTCATAAGGCTCCGGCTGGCCGGGTTTGAGGGTAAAGGTTTTGGTTTCGTTGGGCTTGAAGTCCGATTGAAAAACCAATTCGCCGGCCGGCTTCTTTTGGCCGCTGGGGAAGATGGGTTGGACCACGATCGCCTTGTCGTCAGAATCTGTCACGATCACATGATCCGGTCTGGTTTTGGCGGGGAGGCTTTTCTCGATGTCGCTCCATTGCACTTCGACTGTTTCTGATTTGCGGTCGATGTCGGAGTCATTCTTCACTGTGACGGTGACGGCAGCCGACCAGTGGGAAAAGAAAAAGACCGCCGACGCGGCAGCAATCAGGGAGCGCCCTTGCTTTCGGTTTAAAGTCCGCGGGTGATTTCACGAGATCGTCTCCTTCAGTTGTGATTGGATACCGGCCAGGCCGGTTAATGTGATGAGCTAAACAGTGTTATCCGCCAGATGAGAAAATGTTGCCAGCCTGAATTCAATCTTTCGTGGTCCAGGAATGATCCGATGCGGGGTCGTTATATATGCGCCGCTTCAGGATTGGCGGATAAACTTTACTTGGACTGGATGCGCCGCCGCTACATTAATGTGGCGTATAGCTTGTTAAGAGTCGCAAAAGCCCGGCCGCTGTAGCCAGTACAAGTCGGTGCAAGCCGGCCAGACGATCACCACAGGCTACTTTGTTCCTGCCAGCTCGAAGGCGTCATGCACGATCTGCAGGGCCTTGGGTCCGTCCTCTTTGCTGATGATGCAACTGATCCGGATTTCGCTGGTCGTGATGTTCTGGATATTGACCTTGCCGTCGGCCAGCGCCTTGAACATGCGCTGGGCGACGCCGGTATGGACGCGCATGCCGACGCCGACCACGCTGACTTTGGACAGGTCTCCTTGATAGATCGGGGCAGTTCTTGCACCAAGTTCTTTGCAGAGCTGATCCACCACCGGGCGGATGTCGGATAGGTCTCCATGCTCGACAGTGAAGCTGATGTTGGCGGTGTTGTCATCCATGACGTTCTGGATGATGTCATCCACGACAATATTTGCCGACGCGATGTCGCCGAAGATTTTGGCGGCTACACCCGGGCGATCCGGCACCTGCTTGATCGTCACGCGGGTAAGGTCCTTCTTGAGCGCAGCTCCGGATACGACGATGTGTTCCATGTTCGGTGTCTCCGCGACGATCCACGTCCCCTCGTTGTCATTCTGGCTGTTGCGGACGTGGATCTTCACATTGTATTTCTTGGCAAATTCAACCGCCCGCGTCTGGAGCACCGATGCGCCCAGCCCCGCCAGCTCCAGCATTTCATCATAGCTGATGCGGTCGATCTTCCGGGCGTTTTTGCAGATGCGCGGGTCGGCGGTGTAGATGCCGTCCACGTCGGTGTAATTCTCGCAGACATCCGCCTCCAGCACCGCGCCGACGGCGACGAGGGTGGCGTTGCTGCCGCCGCGGCCGAGGGTGGTGAGATCGCCTTCGGGTGTGATGCCCTGGAAGCCTGCCACAATAACGATTTTCCCCTCATTCAATTGATCGAAAATGCGCTGCTTGTTAATCGATTGGATGCGGGCTTTGCTGAAGGCCGTGTCGGTGACAAGACCGATCTGCCCACCGGTGAAGCTGATGGCCGAGTGGCCCTGGGCGCACAGAGCCATCGCCATCAGCGCGATCGTGACCTGCTCGCCGGTGGCGAGTAACTGGTCCATTTCCCGCTTGGGAGGAGCAATCTCCTGGCCTTCGTAGGTGCAGACCTGCCTGGCCAGGTCGATCAGATCATCGGTGGTATCCCCCATCGCACTGACCACGACCACGACCTGGTTTCCGCGTTCCTTGGCGGCGACCGCCCGACGGGCGGCGAGGTGAATGCGTTTGGCGTCAGCGACGCTGGTGCCGCCGAATTTTTGTACGATTAAACCCATTGAATCCCATCCAAAACCACCCGCTTCTGCGGGGGGAAGGGGATTATAGTGCGATGAGAGAGAGACACAACGCCGCGACATCGCCTGGTGGCATTCGCAAGGATCATTCGAATCGGTCAAAATCAGAAAAAATTCGCCCGCAAAACGATTTCCGCCATCTCGCGCTTCATGCCATCCGCGGTATAACGGTGCGGATTCGAAAAACCAGAGCGAGGACTGCAATTGTCAGGCAAGCCGTTATCCACTGTTATTCGCGTCGCCGACCCCGTTGATACGTTGCGATTCATGTTCGCCGTGGGGATCGAGTGCTCATGCCCCACGATCGAAGGAAATGTGCGCGTGGACCAGCTTCGCGATACCGGCCATTACGAGCTTTGGAAGACGGATCTGAAGCTGGTCCGTGAACTGGGCCTGCGATATCTCCGGTATGGCCCGCCGATCTATCTCACCTGGCCGGCGGCGGGGCACTATGACTGGTCATTCCTCGACCCCGTCATGCACGAAATGCGCCGGCTCGGCATCGTGCCGATCATCGACCTGCTCCATTTCGGGTTGCCTGACTGGCTGCATAATTTTCAGAACCCGGAGTGGCCGGCCCGGTTTGCGGATTATGCGCGGGCGTTCGCCGAGCGGTATCCGTGGGTGCGCTATTACACGCCGGTGAACGAAATCTATGTTACGGCCCTGTTCTCGGCGAGTTATGGCTGGTGGAACGAGCGGATGATGAGCGACGCCGCCTTCGTCACGAACATCAAGCACTGCGTGAAGGGATCGATCCTGGCGATGCGCGCGATTCTGGACATGCGGCCGGACGCCATTTTCATTTTCAGCGAATCAACCGAATACGTGCATCCCGGTTCGCCGGACATGGTTTCACATGCGCTGTTCATGAACGAACGGCGCTTCCTTTCGCTTGACCTGCTCTTCGGGCATGACGTGTCGGCCACCATGTTCCGCTACTTGCTCAATGCCGGCATGACGGCTGAAGAATATGTCTGGTTCCGCGATCAGAAAGACCTGCGCAGCCACTGCATCATGGGCACCGATTACTACATCACCAATGAGCACATTCTCCGCTCCAACGGCACCACCATCGGCGCCGGTGATGTCTATGGCTACTACGTCATCACCCGGCAATATTTTGATCGCTATCGGCTGCCGGTCATGCACACGGAGACAAACCGCGCCGCCAAGCATGCGGTGGAATGGCTTTGGAAAGAATGGATGAATCTCCTCCGCCTGCGCGAAGACGGTGTGCCGATCGTGGGCTTCACATGGTTCGGGCTGCTCGATATGAAAGACTGGGATAGCGCACTGACCAAACGGCGGGGAAATGTGAATCCGGTCGGGTTATATACGCTGGCGCGCAAGCCGCGGAAGGTGGCGAAGGAATATCGGCGGTTGGTGGAAGAGTATTCGCAACTGGCGATCAGCAGCAGTAAGTTCCCGATCCTGACCGCATAACCTGGACGACGATTATTGCGAATGAGGACCAGCGGGGATCGCAAAAACGCCAATGCGCGGCGTGCTGAAAGCACGCTTATATATATGAAGGCCTATCGCTCAAATTGATGTGCAGCCGCCCCTCAATGCCGCGTCAAAAAGATTACGAGCAGTACCAGGTTCACCAGCAATGAAACCCCCGTGATCGTCAGTAACGTGACGGCGTATGGGCTGCTCATCCATTCGGATAGTTTTGACCCATCCCCTTCGCCGCCCAGGTCGAGTGTTTTGCCTGTTTCCTCGATGCTGGCCAATGATTCCAGGTCCACCGCGCGGCGGGCGTGCGTTGGCGGGCTGCCGGCACGGACCGCTTTCAGGTCCTCGACCATATCTTCTGTGCTGGCGTAACGTTCGTCGCGGTTTTTTGCCATCGCCACTTCGATGATCTCACCGACGCCGCTGGAGAGCATGGTGTTGAGATGATCGGGTGGAACCAGCGGTTGGCGAAGATGCTTGTGCATCACAGCGCTGGGCGTATCGCCTTCGAATGGCGGGCGGCCGGTGACCAAATGATACATCGTAGCGCCAAGCGAATAGACGTCGGCGCGGAAGTCGATATCAACGTCGCCGCGGATTTGTTCGGGGCTGATGTAGTAGGGCGTGCCGTATGCCTTGCCGGCTTCGGTTTCGGCGGCTTCTTTGTCGTCGGTTGCCCGGGCCAGGCCCAGGTCGGTGAGCTTCGCAACGCCCTGAGGCGTCAGGATAATGTTCTTGGGTTTCACATCGCGGTGAATCAGGCCGCGACGATGCGCGTGTGCCAGTGCGTCGGCCATCTGAATGCAGACATCGAGCGCCTCGGCTTCGGTGAAATGCCGGCCTTCACCGACCGGCGGTGGTTGCATGATGTCGTAAAGCGTTTTGCCCTCGACATATTCCATCACGAAATAGTGGAAACCGTCTGATGTGCTGCCGACGTCAATCGCCTGGACGATGTTGTTATGCGACAAGCGGGCGGCGGCCTTGCCCTCTTTATAGAAGCGATCGACGAAATCGGCGTTGTCGCTCATCTTCTTAGGCAGAACTTTGACTGCCACGATGCGATCGAGCGACAATTGGCGGGCTTTGTAGACGGTGGCCATCGCCCCTTTGCCCAGCTTGCCGAGAAGGTGATAGCCGGGCAACTGGCTGTTGCGGCGCTCTTCCAACTGCCCGCGGATGCGCTTGGCCTGATTAACGGTGATAAAGGCGTTCTCGATCAGGAGATCGCCGAGGCTGCGCTGATTGGGATCGGACGATTGCTTCTGCTGTTCGCGGCAGAATTCCACCTCGGTGCGCGTGGCCAAACCCAGATCGATGACGACCTTGCCCACTTCCGTGTCCAGGTTTACGTTCAAGCCGAGATTGCTGTCGGAATTCAACATGATTTGCACATCACTACAACATCAAGACGGATGGACTCTACCGCAATTGACGGAAAATGCCTTACAGCACGGCATTTTTGCACATGGCGCGAGCCATCTCCGGCTATAGTGCGGGACGGCGGCGGTGTTGACAGGTTAACCGGGAAGTTCTGCCGATCCGGAATCTGAGGATCAAACTGATCAAAAAACAGTTCGAACCCAAGTCCGGCCCGGAGCGCGATTTGAACATCAGCCCTGCCGGAGAAACGGTACGAATGTTTCGACGGAGTGTCAAGAATTTAGCGCCCCGCCATTGAGGCTCATATGTGAATCCAGAGAACGCCTACAGCCTGCAATGAGAAGGAGATATCGCTACGACCGGCATATTGACTACCACCGCCATTGCGGTAAAAAGCGGACAGTTAAATTTCAGGCAAGTTGGTGGCCGTAGCTCAGTTGGTAGAGCGCCAGGTTGTGGTCCTGGACGTCGCGGGTTCGAGTCCCGTCGGTCACCCTTCATTCGTCCGTTGTCAGTGGTCCCTTGTCCGTCCTGCATTCTTACTAAGCAACGGACAACGGACAACGGACCACTGACAACGGACATCCCCCCATGCTTACTAAGCGAATCATTCCCTGCCTCGACGTCGACCGCGGGCGGGTCGTCAAAGGGGTTAAGTTCTTTGATCATGTCGATGCGGGTGATCCTGTCGAACAGGCTAAGCGCTATCAGAATGATGGGGCGGACGAGCTGGTGTTTTATGACATCACGGCATCCCATGAAGGCCGCCAGATCATGGCAGAGCTGGTCAGCAGGGTGATGGAGCATATCTTCATGCCGCTGACGGTAGGCGGCGGGATTCGCACGCTGGACGATGCCACCCGGCTGATTCAGGCGGGGGCCGAAAAAGTCAGCCTTAACTCGGCGGCGGTGAAGAATCCCAGGCTGCTCGGTGAAGTCGCGAAAAAGTTTGGCCGCTGTGCAACAGTGCTTGGCTTGGACGCCAACCGGGTTAAAAAGGATGGGGTTGAAACCTGGGAAGTTTTCATCAATGGTGGCCGCGTGAATACCGGCATCAAGGTAATGGACTGGATCAAACAAGCCCAGGATCTGGGGGCCGGGGAAATCGTCCTGAATGTGATGAACGCCGACGGGACCACCAGCGGCTACGATTTGGAAATGACGGCGGCCGTCAGCGATGCGGTGAGCATCCCTGTGGTAGCCAGCGGCGGGGCGGGTTCGCCGCAGCACATGCTCGATGTCCTGACTACCGGCCACGCCGACGCGGCCCTCGCGGCCAGCATTTTTCACTTCAACACGTACAGCATTGGCCAAGTGAAGACGTATCTTGAAGAGCATGGAGTGCCGGTTCGGCTAACATGAGCCAAAAGCGTGCATCCATGTGCGGCGGAATCCCTCTGGCGCTGCTTCACTCATGCCGATGCGAATCCCCATTCATTCGTTAAAGTGTTGCGAGCATGAGCCTCCCCCGCATTTTCCCGCGGCATTGCCAACAAGATGGCCCTATAGGGATTACTTGCTGTCAGGCGATCTGCGTCATTGCCAAGGCCCGTCTTGCAATTGCGCGGCTGGGTTCGTCGGTGGTATGCAGCCGGTAAGTCGTCTCCAAGTTGATCCACAACTCCGGTCCTGTGCCTAGCGCCAATCCGATTTCCTTCGCCGTTTCAACCGTGATGCGTTTTTTTCCATTGATGATTTCATTTACGGCCTGAAGGGGTCTACCCAGGACTCGCGCAAGATCGCTTTGGGTCCAGCCTCTCGCCTCAAGCTCTTCGCGGAGGTATTCGCCCGGCGGAAAAACTTCGGCGGGCTTGAATGACTTTGCCATAGCTGCTCCTAGTGATAATCCTCAAGACTGATAATGACGACAACCTTTTCCTGAACCTGTTCAATTTGCAGCACAAGCCGAAACTGCTGATTCAGCCGCATGGAACGCTGATGGCTTCGATCGCCTTTTAGTTTCTCGTAGTGAAGGGATTTCATCGCGTAAAACGCTCGTTCATCGACGGCGCTGCGGATCAACTGCATAAGCTTGCGAAAGGATCGCACGAGCTTCCGATCGAAACCGGCAGAGTAAGAAATTTCCGTCTCAAGCCTTGCCAGCTTCTTATCGGCATGTCGTACCAGCATGTTTACATCTTATCACCCTCTGGGTGATACTGCAAGCTGACCAGTCTTGTAGACCAGCCTACATCGCTAAGCAGTACACGCTACAAGGCCTACTGTCCTACGGGATAATCAACCACGTCTTCGTTGTTCAGGTGATTGACGAGAGCGATCCGAAGATGCTCCTGCAACGCGCGGAAAGCTACATCAAGAGCATTGTTCCTGGCACCCCGCACGATAACGAAGTGCTTTGTAGCAGGAATTATAGTGATGGCGGCTCACTTCGTATGGATGTGAAGTTGCGATTGTATCGCCAGCAACTGAATGCCAAGCCGCCACAGGCTCCATCTGACGCTGGCGAGGCTGATGATAATGTTGAAATCCAGCCGCTTTTCATGCCAGACACCGAAGATGATACTTCAAGCGTTCCAATGTCAATCAGCCGTACGCAAGCAGATATGATTTCCGTCCGCCCGACAGTCAAAATGCCGACAGTCCGACCACGTAGATCATTCAAGGCGCATCTACTCAATTAGCGACGCTTGCCGCTATGCCCAGATCCTGGCGACGATCGCGAGTAGGAGTGTACGTAGGTGCCCGGCAGGGTGAGCGAAAAACGAGCTCCTGCGGCAAGTTGATCGCGCGTGCTTATGCCACAAAGATCAGGCTTCGACCAGCACGGCCGCCTCATGGCCGCGGCGTGCTTTGCGGACGGTCAGCACGACATCCTGATCCAACGCGTTAAGGAACTTCATCAGGCGTTCAATCGAAAAGTCCTTTAATCGGCCACGGCGCAGCAGGGAGATTTGTGGCTGACCGACACCCAGCCGCGCGGCGGCCTGGGTCTGATTCAGTCCAGCCCGATCGATGAGGACACTAATTCGATAGGCCAGCTTGGACTTTGCCATCAGCTCTTCGGAGTCGGGCAAGCCCATATCGGCAAACACATTCCCGCTGCTTTCGCGGACCACGATCTTTTTATTGTGCTTTGTGCTCATGATGATGCTCCTCGGCTTGTTTGAGCCTGGCGTTAACAAGCTCGATGTCCTGCTTGTCCGTCGCGGCGCCACGCTTTGATTTCTTTTGAAACGCATGGAGCACGTAGATTGCATCGGCGAACTTCACCGTATAGACCGCGCGGTACGCGTTTCCGTCGAAACTATCGACGACTTCGAGAACGCCGGCACCGCGATATCCCTTCAGCGGCTTGACCGATTCATGCTTGCCGCCCTGCTGCGCGATCAGGATCGCGTGGCCGATGTCGCCTTGAACTTCATCAGGAAACTCCCGCAGGTCGTCCAGCGATGATCCAACCCATCGGACGGGCTTCAGGCCCATTATTCTAATATTAGAATAATCGGGGTTTGGTGTCAAGGGATTCATGAGGAGCACTGGGCCGATAATGTGGTGGAAAGGCGTTGGCCTGCCTTCTTGTTCGGGTTGTTCCCGCTCAGGGATCAACTTCGTCAGTTGTTGCTTGAGCCGGCGCCCCTCTGCGTGTTGTCTCCAGGCAGACGGGTTACCACTGGATGAGGCTTACTTCAAATACATCCAAACAGCGAGCAGGCAACCGACGATGCCGCAGCTTGTGCCGGCGATGGCCATTCCTTTGCCGCCGCCTTCACCGCCGTTTTTGGTGACCTGGGTGTAACCAATAATGCCGAAGATGACCGCCAGCAGGGGGGTGATGAAGGTGCAACTGGCGGGAAGGCCGATGATGCCCAGCACAAGGCTGGCGACGCAGAAGCCGTTGCTTGCGCCGGCGGCTTCGAGCGTGGTGCCTTCCATTGTGAACGGCATGCCGCACGCTTTGCAGTTGTTGGCGGTAATGGGGCTGGCGGCGGAGCAGCGCGGGCAGCGGATGATCTGTTTACCATCGTTCTGCCGCAGGATGCGCGGGGCGCGATCGCCGGCGGCGGCGTATGCGTGAACGGGGTGCGGGTCTTGCTTGATGATCTGCCGCGTCTTGGGGTCGATCAGTCGGCCGTAGCGGTCGAGGATGGGGATGACGATGGTGTTGCCGCAGGTGGGGCATTGGCCTTCCTGGGCGGCCATGGCTTCGGTGGCTTCAAGGCGGGAGGAGCAGTAGCCGCAGTTGAATCCGTAACGTTTCCCGCCTGAGCCGGCGGCGCGAAAGGCCGCGGCTGCGCCGGGGATGGCGATGTTGGATCGGGGGACGCTGACAGTGGCGCCGCGAGAGTTGGCGGCGGCCGCATTGGGGGAAGCCGCGGCGACGTGCGCCGCGGCCATCGGAGGCGCCGGCTGGCTGATGACGTGGGGCTGCGGAACCTTCAGCGTGGTGAGGCATTGCGGGCAACGAACCATCGCCCCCGCTTGCTTCTCATCCGCTGACAGCTTCGTGCGACAAACGTGACAGTCGAAGACCAGCATGAGATATTAAAAGTGTACCCCGGTGGCTTTCCGGAATCATCCTTGACCGATATTACCAGATTGTTGTGACTGTCGCGTACTGCCGGATATTTGTGTCAGGTGTTAACAGGCTGAAGCCATGGAACATGGCCTGGCAGATCAACATGCGGTCAAACGGATCGTTGTGTATGTCGGGCAGTTTTGGAAGTTCCAGGACTGCCTCCTCATGCAATGGAAGCGGTAGAATGCCATGTGCAATTCGTTGCTGTGGCACGAAATTGGGTGCAGATTGTGGAAGCGGCAATTTGCCGAGCGAGTGTTTGACGACAATTTCCCAGACTGAGGCTGTGCTGAGATAAGCTTGGTTGCTGCTGTCCAGGAACAGCCGACGCGCAGTCGCCGACAACCGCGGTGAATCGAGCGTTATCCAGAGGAAGGTGCTGGTGTCGAGGAGCAGGTTCATGGACGGCGCCCATTAAGGGCGTCCAGGAGTTCGGACGGCAGTGGTTCGAAAAAGGCATCGGGAACTTCGAACGTGCCTTTAGCGCCGCCGACGGATCGCTCGGCCACCGGCGCAGTTTTCACTGGCCGAAGTTCTGCAACCGGCATATTGCCCTGGGTAAGGATCAGGGTTTCACCCTTGGAGACACGATCAAGGTATTGCTGCAGATCGGATTGCGCGTCTTTGACTGTAATAGTGGCCATTTGGAATGCTCCTGCCAAGCCTACTGTAACATACCGCGCAAAGTGGATACAGCTAATTCATCATGCAGGCAGCGGCCAATTCGATGATTCCTTTCGCTTTTTCGATTAAAATCGCATTGCCTTATCAATGATTAATAGTTCACGAATACTAAGGAAAGCATGTTCGACGCACTAACCGACAAATTCAATTCCGTCTTCCGCGGCCTCAGCGGCAAGGGGCGTATCAGCGAAGAAAATATCCGCGAGTCGATGCGCGAAATCCGCACCGCACTGCTCGAGGCGGATGTTAACGTGAAGGTTGTCAAGGAATTCACGGAGAAGGTCGTCGAAAAGGCGATCGGGCAGGAGGTCATCAAGAGTCTGCAGCCGGGGCAGCTCATGGTGAAGATCGTTTATGACGAACTGCTTGAATTGCTTGGGCCGGTGGATACGAACATTTATTTCGTCCAGCCGGGGCCGACCGTCGTCATGATGTGCGGGTTGCAGGGGAGCGGCAAGACGACCACCTGCGGCAAGCTGGCGAAATATCTGGTGGCCAAGGGGCATCATCCAATGCTGGCGGCGGCGGACTTGCAGCGGCCGGCCGCCGTGGAGCAGCTTCGCGTGCTCGGCGAGCAGGTTGGGGTGCCGGTTTATAAGGATGATTCAAAAGTTGCGCCGCATGGGCAGGTGGCGAAAGGGGCGGCGGTCGCCGTTTGCCGGGCGGCGATTGCACAGGCGAAATCGCTCGGCCGCGATGTTGTCATTCTCGATACCGCCGGCCGGCTCGCAATCGATCA
Organism: uncultured Phycisphaerales bacterium; assembly: GCA_963704405.1. Taxonomy (GTDB): domain Bacteria; phylum Planctomycetota; class Phycisphaerae; order Tepidisphaerales; family Tepidisphaeraceae; genus MFD01213-c1. The sequence goes on along the minus strand of OY969903.1, from coordinate 3,432,545 downwards.
GGAATTGATGGACGAGCTGAAGGAAGTCAACACTCAGCTCAATCCGCATCAGATTTTTCTCGTGCTCGACAGCATGACCGGGCAGGACGCCGTCGAATCCGCCCGGCGGTTCAACGATCAACTGGAACTCGACGGCCTGATCCTCACAAAGCTCGACAGCGACACCCGTGGTGGCGCGCTGCTGAGCGCGAAAATGGTGACCGGCAAGCCGGTGAAATTCCTCGGCACCGGTGAAAAACTCGATGGCCTGGAAGAATTCCGCCCTGAAGGCATGGCCCAGCGAATCCTCGGCATGGGCGACATTGTCGGCCTGGTCTCCGAGGCAATGCAGAAATTTGATGCCGAAGAGACGGCCAAGCTCCAGGCTAAAATGGAGAAGGGCAACTTCACGCTTGAAGACTTCATGGCCCAGATGTCGCAGGTGCGCAAGCTTGGCCCGATGGGCAAAGTCATGGGGATGATCCCCGGCATGAACGAGCTGACCAAACAGATCGGCCAGGACGAGGGAATGGTTGAGAAGCAGATGAATCGCATGCGGGCGATCTATGATTCGATGACCGCCGCTGAACGAAAGAAACCGGAACTGCTGGACGGCGGACGCCGCCGGCGGCATCGCGCGGGGGGCGGGCGTCGGGCTGAATGAAATCGGCCAGTTCATGAAGCAGTTTGAGATGAGCCGCGACATGATGCGCGCCGTCGGTGGAATGGGGATGGGCGGGAAGCTCAAGATGATGAAAGCCCTGATGGGCGGCGGACTGGCCAATCTCGGAATGCCTGGCGGGCCGATGCTTAAGACAAAGCGATCGGGATGGATGGCGCCGAAAGATCGCAATAAGAAGAAAAAGAAATAAGCCGCGGCCGGCACTGGAAGAGATGAAACTGCTCATGCAGCAGGCAGGGCATAAACGAAGATGGATAGAATGCCTGTCATTTCCAAAATCCAGCCGCAGAAGCGCAGCGCAAATCGCCGCAGCGTTTATCTCGATGGGGCATTCGCGTTTGGCTGCAATTTAAACGTGGTCGCGAAGTTTCGGTTGCGGGAGGGAATGCAACTGACGGCAGAGCAAATCGCCGAAATTCAGCGCGGGGAAGTTCGCCAGGAATGTTTTGATGCGGCGATGCGATCCCTGGAAAGCCGGCTGCACGGGCGGTCGGAATTGAAGAAGAAGCTGATGCGCAAAGAGTGGGGAGAGCCGGTCATCGACGGTGTGCTCGATGACCTGCAACGGCTTGGATATATCGATGATGAGCGCTTTGCAAAAACCATGGCGACATCGGCGGCCCATTATAAACATCATGGCCGCCGACGGGCTTTCATGGAGCTTTTGCGCCGCGGCGTGAAAGGGGACGTCGCCAATCGAGCGCTCGATGATGTTTATGACCAGTCGGATTCCACGGCGGTCGCCCGCGAATTGGCGCAGAAGCAGGCCGCCCGGTTGAAGAAACTGGAGCCGATGGTCGCACGCCGCCGGTTAGTTGGGATGCTGCAGCGCAGAGGGTTTGATTACGATGCGATCAAACCGGTGGTGGATGAAGTGATCGGTGAGATGCGGGAGGATTGACCGCCATCAGGCCTGATCCACAGGACTCGGGGAAGCCAGCGGCAAATCGAGCGATTCGGGGGCGACGGCAGCGGTGGCCAAAGACGCCATCACTCCGTCGATTTCGCTGTTGATTTCGGCGCCAACCAGGAGCACCAGGGCATCCAGATAAAAGAACAGGAGGATGATTGCGACACCGCCGACGGTGCCATAGGTCTTTTCATATCGGCCGAATTTATCGACATAAAAGCGGAATGTTTCGCCCAGCAGGATCCATACCAGCACGGTAAACACGGCGCCGGGGCTGATGAATGAAAACTTCTGCTTCACCGCGGTGCCGAATTTGTAGAGGATCGCGAGGACCGCGAACATAAGCAGGATCGCCAGCCCGTAGCGGGTGAAGTTCAGGGCCCATACAACAAATCTCGGCACGATTTCATGGACGCTCAGCCAGCGCATCGCCGCCGCCCCTACGGGTAACAGGACAAAGACTGCAAGGATCATGGAAGTCACAACAACCGTGAGCAGGATTGCGAGCGGCCGCTGTTTATAGAATGGCCGGATTTTTGGGGCGTCAAAGGCGCTATCGAGAGCGCTCATGGTCATCGCCATTCCTCCGCTGGCAGCCCAGAGCGTTACAACCAGCCCAATGCTGAGCAGGCCGGTCTGCGGTTCATTAAATACGCGATCGACATTGGTGCGAATCGTATCCGCCGCGGCTTTTGCGAGGACGCGGCTGACGGTGCCGTCGATCAATTGACGCGCGGAATCTTTTTGCTGTTCAGGGATATACGCCGACAAAGTCAGCAGAAAAATCAGGAAGGGAAAAATGGCGAACAGCCACGCATATGCCAGCGCCGCGGCCAACGTGAACAGATTATCCGCACCGATTTCCCGCCAGATTTTGACGACAAATCGCAACGGGCCAACCGCGCGGACGGCAGGAACTGTATCTCGCAATCGAGCCATGGGTTCAGATTGGTACGCGGCGGGCAATCAAAACGCAATTAGAAGGTGAAAAGTCAGAGCCTCTAACCCAACCTCGCGCGGTCGCTGCTTGCGGCATCGCGTCAGGCTCTTCGTTGTCGAAACTCGCTCGTATTTCTTCAATACTGCTTCGTTCCGACGCCTCGATCCTGACGCGATGCCGCGGCGCATCGACGCGCGGGAGGTTGGGTTAGAGGCTCTTACAGTAATTGCCATCGCCGCCGAAGGAACCATTCGCCCGCCAGGAGCAGGAAGACCAGGATGCCCTGCATGGGCAGGTCGTACCGGGCTGCCCAGCGGGGTTCCTTGCCGGCGATGACGGCGGCGACGCGAATCGCGTTCGACAGTGCGATCGATTTCTGCTGCGCCACCGAGGCGTTTGGATCGGAGCGAATCAACTCATCGATCAAAGCAGGCAGTTGCCCCAGTTCATAACTGAATCCGCGCGTCTCGGCCGCGATGCTCGCGAGCAATTTTGGGTTTGCGGCGATCTTCAGCATTTCGTCGGCGGGGGGAATGATGGTGAACTTCAGCTTCTGCCGGCCAAGCTCCTTGTTGTCCTTCATGGCGGTCAGCTCGGCTTCGTATTCGCCTTTCGCTAGTGTCGGCAGGATCAGTTCATACATGCCTGCGTGCGCTTCAGCGGGGTTTAACGCATATGACTGCGGCCTGGGGTTCGCCGGGCTGCTGATGGTGACGTTGACCTGGGCATAACGCGTGGCGTCGCCTCGCTCGTCGCGCACCATCGCTCGCAGCTTCACGCTTTCGCCAAGCTGATACACTGTTTTATTCAGCAGCGCTTCAAGCCCGGCTCCATGCTGGCGATTGCGGACATCTTGCCCGGCAAGCCAGCGAATCAACTGGCCCCACAGCCGGTTGTAAGGGCTCTCCTGGCCCATGCCGCGCAGCGGCAGATACCAGAGATATGTCGTATCCACCGTGAATGCGGCCGATCTTCCCTGGCCGTACATTTGTGTCGCCAGCACAATCTGCGGATTGCCGTCAGGATCAAGGCGACCCGGATGCACCAGCAATATCTGCGCCCGCTTTTCGCTTTGGGAACCACGACATTTCCCCGCAATGGCGGCAATTCCTTAACACCCGGCTTGTCATCGGTCCCGAACCAATCATTAAGACCTTCGAGGATGGGATGCGACGATCCATCCGATGTCATCCGCGGAATGAATTCACTTTTTTCCTGAGCCGCGCTGGTGTCACCGACAAAAACCGGCAGCGATTTTTCGATGGCTGTCCCGGCAAAACCGCCTGGTCCGAAGCTGTTCTGGCCGCCTGTCATCAGCAGTCCACCGCCGGCGGAGATGCGCTGCTCGATCATCTGTTGCGCTGGTTTGGAGATGAAACTGCTGTCCAGATCGCCGATGATAATGACGTCAAACTTCTCCCATTCCGCGGCCGTCGCCGGCATCTGCTTGAACTCTTCGCCGTTGACCGTTCCTGATGCCGCAAATCGTTCCTGCTGGATGCGCAGCAGCGTAGCCAGTTCAATATTCGGATCGTGCGCCAGGGCCCGATTCAGTTCGCGATATTCGGGCCGCGCGCGGCCTTCGACATACAGCACCTTGATCCGCGGATCGATCGCGAGCCCCTGAAATTCCTGCCGATTGTCGATAATGCTTCGTTCGCCGGCGACCGGATCGATCCAAACGGCAAGCCTGTGCACACCGACGGAAGGCGGTTTAAATGAAAGCTGTACTGCCTGTCCCGCCGGCGTTGGTTGGAGCACCAGCTTTTCTGTTTTGAGCTCACCGATATTTTTACCGGCGTCGTCGATCTCGCTGAGATTCACATCGACAACCCGATCGGCCAGCCCCGTTGACCGGATCGTCGCTGTCACCTTTGATTCATGGCCGACCACAAAATCATCCGCCACTTCGATATTGTCGACCGCCACGTTCGCGACCGTCGCCGGCTCCGCCTGATCCGAACCCACCCGCACGGTATGGATCGGACGCGCCGCCGCGCGCAGCGCGGCGGCAACATTTGGCGACGTATTGTCGATCCCATCAGTCAGAAGGATGATTGCGGTGTCATCGCGCGTGGACTTTGACAGGACATCGGATACCGCGCCGACAATGTCGGTCGATTTCCCGTTTGCCTCCATCACGGCCAGCTCTTGCGGCTTGATTATCTCGCGCGTGTTGCTGTCGAATGCGAAATATCGGGGAACAAAATGTTCGTTGATCCTGTCGATCTGCGGCCGCAGCGCTTGCCAGACCGATTGGATACGCGTGGGGCCATTCTGCACATCGGGAAAGGACATAGATCCCGATGTATCAACCAGCAAGACCAGCGGACGTTCCGGCTTTGGGTGAGATATAAATCGCACAACCGGTTCGAACAGCATCGGCGTCAGCAGTGCGAGCGACGCCACGCGCATGCCCAGTAACGCGCCCATCCGCTTTCCGCTGAGTTGCTCCCGCTGATTCAGATAAAACGTAATGGACAAAAGAAGCAGAATTGAAAATGTCCAGATCAGCCCCGGCGCCGGGGAATGCAGAGATGGAACTGCCAGCACAATCAGTGTGCCGCCTATTCCAGCGGCGGAAAGGATGCCGCTGATGGCATTACGCCCTCCCGTCCAGACGCGCTGTTTGATCGCATAAATGATCAATACCAACGACGCCGCAATGCAAACCAGGACCCATAGATCCCAGCCCGACTGTCGCACGATATCCACGGACCATCGGCTCATCGCCGATTATGTTACGCAGAATGGCCTGTTGCTGCCGCAAACACCGCGCAAAAAAAGAAGCCGCTCCATAGCCCTGAAGCGGCTCCTACATTCCCCTGTCTGCTATCTTCCTCACCCGATCAATCCATTGATCCTGTGGCGAGCCTTCCATAAACCATGACCAACAATCCATTGTCGATCATATGGAACAAGTTACGACCGCCTTGCGGAAAAGGTTCGGCCAAAAGTTTTTTATCCTCGCCGGTCCCTTGAACCATTCTGTAATGCCGGTGTTTTTGCTATTTTGTCCGCCTTCATGCCCATAGTGACCGACACCACCTCCCCCCGCTTTCGTCGATTGCTCCTGAAGGCGGTAATTGTGCCGATCCTTCTGATATTAAGTATTGCGGTGATTTTGGTATGGCAGGTCGGGCGGCTTCTGACTGCATCTTCCTGGGTCGAGCATACCGACCGCGTTATTGCACAGGCCAACCAAGTGCAGAAGCTCACGCTCGATCTCGAAACCGGTATGCGAGGATTTCTGGTGACGGGGGACGAAGACTTTTTATCGCCATATAACCATTCCCTGTCCATCATTCACGTCGAGGCGGCGATGCTTTCCAGCATGGTCGTCGACAATCCTGCCCAGATGGATCTCGCCCAGGACATTGAGTCGCTTCGAAATCAGTGGCTTGATTACGCGGCCCGGCAAATTGAACTGAAGCGGCAGGGGGGTAACAACATCGCCTTGGCGAAATCGCGGGAAGGCAAGAATCTCATGGACGAGATTCGTGCGCGTTTTCGCAGGTTCATCGAGACCGAAGAATCACTCCGAAACGAACGAACCGAATATGCCCGTCGCACTTCGCATCTTACACTTGGGCTGACGGCGCTCGCCGCCGCGCTGGGCGGCGGATTGATGGCCGGGCTCTCCCGGCGACAGTTCCTGCTGCTGACGCGAACTTACGACGATGCGCTCAAAACGGCAAACGAGCTGAATATCAGCCTCGAGAATCGCGTCAAGCAGCGCACCGCCGAGCTGGAACAACGATCCGTCCAGCTTCAGGAAGCGAACAAGGAACTCGAAGCTTTCTCCTATTCCGTATCCCACGATCTCCGCGCCCCCATGCGGCATATCACCGGCTTCGTCGACCTGCTTCGCAAAGAGCACGGCGAACGACTTACCGACGACGGGCGGCAATTTATCGACATCATCTACGACACCGCCAAACTCGCCGGCCGGATGGTCGATGATCTGCTTGCCTTCTCCCGGGTCGGCCGAACGGAGATGAGATCGACGACTGTCAATCTGAACCTTCTGATCGAGCAATGTAAAAGGGAGCTCGCTCCAGACATCGGCCGGCGCGAGATCGAGTGGATCGGATCGCCTCTTCCGTCTGTTCATGGCGACCCGGCGATGTTGAAACTTGCATTGGAGAATCTGCTGTCCAACGCCCTGAAATACACGAGCCGCGCAGAGCATCCGCGAATTGAAATAGGCGAATTGAAAGCTTCAGAAGCGCCGAATTCTGAAAATGTTTCAAGCGGAGCCATCCATATGATTGTATGCTTCGTACGCGACAACGGAGTGGGTTTTGACATGCAATACGCCGCCAAATTGTTTGGCGTGTTTCATCGATTGCATCGCGCCGAAGAATTTGAAGGAACCGGGATTGGACTGGCTAATGTCAAGCGTATAATCACGCGTCATGGCGGCCGCATCTGGGCAGAAGGGCATCTTGGCCAGGGCGCGACGTTTTATTTCACATTACCAGCCGCCCTGCGGGAAGATGCAAATTGACGATGACGCACATCAAACGAATTCTCCTGGTTGAAGACAGCGTGAACGATATCAAGCTGACAACCGCCGCGCTGCGCGGCTGGCCTGGTTAATGAAATCATCGTCTGCCGGGATGGCGCCGAAGGGTTGGATTACCTCTTCCGGCGCGGCGCGTTCGCAGGCCGCGGCGACGACACCTGCCCGGCAGTCGTATTGCTCGATTTGAAGATGCCGCGCGTCGACGGTTTGCAGGTCCTCGAACAAATTCGCGCCGACACCCGTTTGAAAACACTCCCCGTCGTGATGATCACCTCTTCCGCCGAAGAGCAGGACATGGTTCGCAGCTATAATCTGGGTGTGAACGGGTATGTCGTCAAACCGGTGACGCATGATGTATTCCTGGAAGCCATTAAACATGTGGGACTGTTCTGGGCGGTCATGAATCAACCGCCGCCCCAGCTCGAAGGCCGAACGGGGGCCTCCGTTTCACCCTCGGGAGCGGGACTATAATCGGGACCGATTGATCGATCTGAGCCCTGCCGTATGCCGACTTCTGTTATTCATCTGGAAGATAGCGTCCTGGATCACAAGCTTGTCGCCGCCCGTTTGGCGGAAGACGGGCTGCAGGTTCAGATGACGCGTGTCGACACCCGCGAAAGCTTTTTACAGGCGATCAGCGCGGGGTGTGTCAATATGATTTTGGCTGACTATCAACTGCCCCAGTTTGATGGTTTGGCCGCGCTGAAGATGGCGCATGAGCATTGCCCGAATGTTCCGTTCATTATTGTTTCCGGCGCGATGGGAGAGATTGTCGTTGCCGACGTGCTGAAAGCCGGCGCAACCGATTATGTCCTGAAGGATGATCTCAATCGCCTCGCGCCCGCGGTTCGTCGGGCGCTTCGCGAGGCCGAGCAGCGCGAAGCCCGCCAGCAGGCCGATCGCGATGTGCGCGAGGCCCGCGATATCGCCGAGGCCGCCAATCGCGCCAAAGATCATTTTCTCGCCGTCTTAAGCCACGAGCTGCGAACACCCCTCACCCCCGCGCTCACCGCAGTGCAAACCCTCGAAACCGACACGCGGCTGCCTGACGAATTCCGCGAAACAGTCCAGATGATCCGGCGCAATGTGCAGTTGGAAGTGAAGCTGATCGATGATCTTCTCGACCTCACCCGCATCAGCCGCGGCAAACTCGAATTAACCCTGCAACCCATTGATGCACACGAAGCCATTCGCCAGGCCATCGCTATCTGCGACAGCGATCTCCGCGGCAAACGCCAGACGATCTCACTCAATCTTCAGGCGGCCAACCATTTCATCCCCGCCGATCCTGCCCGTTTACAGCAGATCCTCTGGAACGTCCTGAAAAACGCCGTCAAGTTCACCGATGAAGGCGGAAGCGTTGCGATTCATACATCCAATTCTTCCGAGGGTTATTTCGAAGCAGCCATCAGCGACACCGGAATCGGCATCGAACCCGAGCTATTGATCCGTATTTTCGACGCCTTCGAACAAGGTGGAAAGCAGATCACCCGTCAGTTCGGCGGGCTGGGGCTCGGCCTCGCAATCAGCCGCGCCATCGCCGAACAACATGGCGGCTCATTGTCCGCCGCCAGCGAAGGCGCCGGCAAAGGATCAACTTTCACGCTTCGCATCCCCCTCGCAAAGAAACGTGCCGCAGATGATGCCCCTCCAGTCTCCCATGGGGACAAAGCCGACCTTCTGAACGGCTGCCGAATATTATTGGTGGATGATCATCTCGACACCGCCCGCGCCATGGGCCGGCTGCTGAAGCGGTGGGGGTGTGAAGTCCGCACCGCCGACTCTGTCGCATCCGCCCTTCAGATCGCGTCGGCTACCCATTTCGACCTTCTCATCAGCGACATCGGCCTGCCCGATGGCTCCGGACTGGACCTCATCCGCCAGCTCCGCGGGATTTATCCCATCAGGGGAATCGCCGTCAGCGGTTTTGGGATGGATGAAGATGTAGCCCTCTCCAGGAAAGCCGGCTTCACCGACCATCTGGTCAAACCCATCGATCTGACCAGGCTGGAAGGCGCTATCCGCCGGGTCATCGCGAGTTAATCCGTTCCAATCAAACTCAGTTTTACGCATGCACCGCTCCCGGGGAACCATCAGAAAATTAATGATCCTCTAACAAGGATCACTCCATTCACTCATGCAATCTTCATCATCAGGCCTGACGATCTGATGATGCAAGCCAGGCACTCAAATACTACCTATTGTGGTCAGCGCGGCGGGTTCACACTTGTCGAGCTACTTGTTGTTATTGGAATCATCGCACTACTCATCGGAATTCTGCTGCCCGCGCTGACGAAAGCGCGGAAGCAGGCCCAGGAGGTCGTTTGCGCCAGCGGGCTGCGGCAATGGGGCCTTGCCTTCGCAATGTATGCGGATGCGAACAAAGGCGCCATCGCTCAGGACGCGAGCAATGACGGAAATCCGCCTGGCCCCGCAGGCAGCATCGGTTATGACCCGAATTATCCCAGTGCAACTGATCCCATCGATCATCCATCCATCCACGAAGATCAGAGCGCGTATTGGTGGAACGCAGTACCTCCATGCATTGGACAAAAGAGCTATACAATTTTGCAATTGGATTATCTGGCAGGCCGCGGAAGGCTGCCGACATGGGGCGAGAACAGCCTGTACACCTGCCCAAGCGCCAGCCCGCCGACGATCGCAAATCCCGCTCAAGATCGTCTCGATGCATCAAGGAATTACTGGCAGATTTCTTACGATGGGTATTACAACCCATTAGGTCCATCGGGGGCCGGGTTTTTCGACCGCCCGATGTACCTCTGTTATGTCATCAACTCCAAACTGAATCACACCCGCCACGCCTCAAAGCTCAACCAGGTTCGGCCTTCCGCGCTTGTCGCATTGATGATCGAAAAGCGCATGAGTGTCTTCGAACTGAAAGAGCCGGGTGCAAAGCTTGATCCCGCCACGCTGAACACCCTGACTGGCGAAAACCTTGCACGCCTCAAAGGCAATTGGAAGCGTTTCGCGGGCCGTCATCGCGGCGGAGGAAACATCCTCTTTGCCGACGGTCATGTCTCCTGGATGAGCCTTCGCGATGCAAACACATCCAGTCAACTGAATAACTGGAATCAGCCGGGCCGAATCATTTGGGATCCATTTGGAGCCGCCTTCTAAAGGTTTTCTAAAAACGCGGGCCACTCCCGCAATCAAAAATTCGATCCACAGTGAGGGCTGTGATGGGTGGATTTTTTGTCTGAATTGAACAGCGAGGAAGCTCGGCCTTTTGCAAAAGGCCAATTACCGGAGGAAAGAAAATGCGTACACAAATGTTGTCCAGGCCTGCTCAGGTCAAGCGTTATCGATCCCTGCTCGCCGCCGCCTCGCCCCTATTGATCGCGATCGCATCTCAAAACGCTTTCGGTGGCGCGCTTTATTTTGATACCAACGGCTCAGCCACCGGCTTTGGCGGCGGCAGCTCAACGATTACCTACAACTGGAAAGCCGCTACCAGCGGTGTTGGATTCCCGCTTTGGAATGACAGCAGCGGAACCGGTACGCCAACCACCTGGACCGATCTCACCGGCGGTGTGTTGAATGATGCGATCTTCAGCCAGGATACCTCCGCCGGCGGATCGACCACGACCTCAATACTGGCCGATGCGGCCATTAATGCAAATTCCCTCCAGTTCACAACCGGTGAAAACTATACGTTCAAAGCGTCGGCCAACGCCATCACGCTTGGCAACGCTTCCGGCAACGGCGGCATCGCCCTGAACTCATCCGGCACGTATGTTTTCGATTCCCCTTTGATCGCCCAAACCCGCGTCGCCATCTCGTCGGGCGGTGGTTCGGCGCGGTCATTAACTTTGGCGATAAAAATACCAGCACGGTCGCCAACACATTCACCAACGGTCTTGATATCACCAGTTCAATGCGCGTGAATTTCAATTCCAGCAAGGCGGACGGCGCCAACCAGGTCGTAGGCGGCAACAGCATCCTGATCCACGCCGCCGATGCACGCCTGACGACGCTCAGCGGCTTGAACAACGCCGAATATGACGTCTACTCCACCATCAACATCAACCCCGACAATACCGATCCCTACGACCCCGCCACTCACCCTTACGGTTTCTACGTTTCCCTCGGTGCGACAACCTTCGCTCAAACCGCAAGCTCCGGCTTCCTCCTTTGGAAAGGCCAGCTCACCAGCCCGCAGCCCGATGCCGGACATCCGCTCAATCTCGATATCAGCAATACTTCCAGCGCATTCACACATCCCACCGGCGTAGTGCTCGGCAATGACACGTTCCTCAAAGGCGGTGGTAATGCCGTCACCGTCTTCGCAAACTCCAACAATAACTACACCGGATCCACCATCATCGGCAGCACCGGCGGGGCGATCAACAACGGCGTTGTCGTCGGCAACGGCGCAGGCTCCCTGCGGCTCGGTGCCAATAATGCCCTTCCCGCAACCACCGACCTGATCTTCGGTCTCCCCAACGTCGCAAAAGTCTGGGGCAACTTTGACATGGGTGGATTCAGCACCCACCTCAACTCAATTCAAACCCCCTTCGCCAATTTCAGCGGCTCCGTCGCACTCGGCATCACCAACAGCGGCGCTGCCCTGGGCACCCTGCTCATCCAGAGCACGACTGACACATCCGCCACCATTCACCAGTTCGATTCGCCCATCGGCGCCGCGGCCGGCAACCTCGGAACATTCAATACCGCCGGCACAACGCAGTTGGCCAATGACAATATCGCCATCGTCTATGACAGCCCCGCCACGCTCCAACTCGGCGCGGCCAATACCTACACGGGCGGCACGACAATCCATCAGGGTACGATCGCCCTGGCCGACACCACGCTCGCATTCACTCCCGGCAGTTTAAGCCCCAACGGCGCGCTTGCCTTCACCGGAGCCGGAACGCTCGATCTCGCCGGCCAAAGCCAGCAGGTCACCGGGTTAAGCAGCACAGGTGCATTCGGAACCATCACGAATGCCGGCCCAGCCGCCACCTTCACGGCCAACGTCACCGGAACCAACATCAATACCTTCGGTGGCGCGATTACGGACGGCGCAGGTTCCATCGCATTCAAAAAAATCGGTACCGGCTCCCTCATCCTCACCGGCGCCAGCCACGCTTATACCGGCCCAACTTCAGTCATCGGCGGTTCCCTCATCGTTGACGGCTCCCTGTCCGCCAGCACCGCCGTCACCGTCGGTCCCACAGCCATCCTCGGCGGTCATGGCGCTGTAAACGGCGCGGTCACTATTCAAACCGGCGCCATCCTCGCGCCGGAGAATCCCAAACGCTCACGCTCGGCAGCCTGACCGTGCAACAAGGCGCTGACCTCCGATTCAACCTCGCCGCCAGCGGATCCAGCGACCAGGTAAATGTTCTGGGGAACCTCAGCTTCACCGGCACAAATCGCACCGCGGTTGAAATCATCGGTAGCGCACTCTCAACCGCCGCTCCATATCATTTACTGACAGCCGGCGGCACTCTGGCGGGGGGGATCGGCAATTTAATTCTCTATCCCCTGCCCGCCGGTTTCAGCGGCGCCCTTCAGCAGAACGGCAATAACATCGACCTCCTCGTCACCCAGGTCACACCCGATATCTGGACCGGAGCCGCTTCCAGCAACTGGAACACAGCCGACTCCAATTGGACGCGCAGCGGTTCCTCCACCACCTACACCAGCGGCGATCAGGTCGTCTTCGACGACACTGCCACCGGCTCATCCACCGTCAGCATCCCCGCTGCCGTCACGCCAAGCACAATCACTTTCAACAACACCACAAAGAACTACACACTCAGCGGCCCAGTCGCCGGGAATGCGGCTCTTGTCGTCAACGGCGGTGGTCAGGTCACCCTCACCGGAGCCAACACCTTCTCCGGTGTTGTTCAAATCAACAACGGCATCCTCAACGCCGCGACGGATTCCAACCTCGGCGATAGCGGAAACCTTATCGTCATCAGTACACCGTCAACACAGGGAACGCTGGTCGTCGGCAATGGATTCACCAGCAACCGAGAATTCACGTTGCACGGCGCTGCTAACCTGTCCGTTGGCACAATCGCCACGGACGCAGCGACGATCAGCGGCGCAGTCGATGGCGGCGGCAGCGTAGTGAAGCAGGGACCCGGAACGCTTGTCCTTTCAAACGCATCAAATAGCTATAATGGCTTCACAACAGTTTCCGCCGGCACACTCAGCGCCACCGTCACCGGCGCACTGCCGGGCACGACTGATGTATCTGTCGCATCTGGCGCGGCGCTGTCGCTGAGCGCCAGCCAGACCGTCGCTTCCATTGCCGGCGCAGGATCAGTTCAACTTAGCGGGGCTGGCGTTTTGCTCACGACCGGGGGTGGCAATGCTTCAACCGCCATCAGCGGCGTCATCTCCGGTACCGGAACATTCACCAAGAACGGCACTGGAACCTTCACGCTCACCAACACCGGCAACACCTTCGGTGGCGCCGGACAATTGGTTACCGTCAATGGTGGAACCCTCGCGATCAGTGCCGACACCAATCTCGGCAATGCCGCCAATAGCGTGGCCCTGGCTAATGGGACCACGCTGGCCCTGGCTACAGGATCAGCCAGTCTCACCAGCGCACGCGCCATTAGTCTTACCGGTGGCGCGGCGACGATCAGCTTTAATTCAGTCAATCCCACAGGAACGACCGCCCCGGCGATTGCCCTTAATGGAGCCATCACCGGCGGCGGGGCACTGACGATCAACGGTCCCGGCATTGTCGCCCCGGTTTCCGGCAGCAGCGCAGTCGGCGTCCTTACTTTAGGAAATGCCGCCAATTCGTTCTCAGGTGGTTTAACCCTCAATAACGCCGTCGTCACCGCTTCCTCCGCGGCCGCACTTGGCTCCGGCGCTATCACTTTGACGGGTGCCATTCTGAACCTTCCCTCCTCCGGCTCAACCAACGACTCGGTCACCGTTGGCAACTTCGGTGGAACGCTCAACGTTCCCAGCGCCGGGACCTTCCAACTGAATGGCCTTGTCGCCGGCGGCCAAAATACCGGCATCACCAAGACCGGCGCTGGCACGCTGGTGCTGAATGCCGCCCCGTCCGTTTATCAGGGCGCCTGGAACGTCAACGCCGGAACATTGAAAGTCGCCGCCTCCGACGTCGCCGGTGGTGGCAACCAATCAGCGCTCGGAACCGGTGGCACCACCGGCGGCACCATCCCCTCTAACTCCGTCATCATCAACGGCGGTACGCTCCAACTGGCAAATGTCGCGGTCGGTCAATATTTTGCCAGCGCCTTCTCCCCGCAAATTTACATTGCCGGTGGAACCCTGCTTGGCACGGGAGCCGCGTCTTATGCATACGATGCCAACTCCAGCTCGACCCATCCAGGCAATGACGACGCCAGCGGTGGTTTGCTCATCGACCGCGGCACCGCCGCCAAACCGACGGCAGCCACACTTGCCACCGCGGCTTCGACCGATGTCCTGAGCATTCAAAACTCCATCATGCAATACGACACCGCTGGAGCCGGTAATATCACCGGGATATCGAATGCAACCATTACTGTGAGTGGGCCGGGAAAAGTCCTTCTCCAGAGCGGTACTGTGACGCAAGGCAGCAGCACCAATAATCACAGCAGCAGCACCTACGCGGGAAGTTGGAACGTCAGCAACGGAATATTGCAGATCGGTCCCGTCATCCCCGATGCCAACCCCGTCGGCACCGGTGGCCGGCCCTTCGCCGAACCGCTCAACGCACTCGGTTTTGTCAATGGTGATCCCGACCAGCCTAATCCCGTCAAAGTCAGCGGCGGGGTGCTCGCGGTGGGTGTGGACGCTCCCAATGGCAACCCCAACTGGACCGCCAACACACCGGCTAATCCGACGCCCAATTATCTGCGCAACGCGGTTGAATTGGCCGGCGGCGCTCTTGCTTCCACAGGCTTCGAAACCGGCTACAGCAGCAACCTCAGCGATCCGCAGGGCATCCCGACTTCCACGCTGGTCACCGCACAATTTGGCGGCAGCTTCCAGGTGGACGCCGGCACCTCCAAAGTGCTGGTCTATGATCCTTCCAACACCAGCCAGTCTATGCACGTGCAACTTATCGGTGGCACGCGCAGCCTGCCTAACGGTGACATCATCGGCGGTGTCAACGTCACCAGCCTGACTTACAAAACAACCTGGACCGGCACCCTCGTCGTCGATCCCGGCGCCACCACCGGCGGTTCATTCGATATCCTCCGCGACGCCGGCACTTACGCCGTCACCTCGGGCGCAAAAATCCAGGTCAATCAGGGCGCAACTTTGAATCTCGGCGGCGCCGCCGATTCGCTCACCGACGGCGTCAACTTCGTCGATGTCCAGAACGACAGCACAACTTCATTCAACGTGCTCACCACGCATAACATTGGTTCTCTCACTGGTGTCGGCAACACGACCATCTCCGCCGGCGCAACGTTGTCAGCCAAGGCGTTGCGGCAGAATTCCCTGACGGTGAACGGCACCGCTCTGGTCCGCCCGCAAGTTGGAACGCGAAATGACTCCGCAACGGTGAGCGTCGTCTCCGCGTTGAACCTCACAGGCGGCGCCGGCGCCTGGACGAGCAAGCTGGACCTGGCCAACAACGATCTGATCGTCAAAGGCGGCAGCCTCGTGACCGTGACCGACCAGGTCGTCCAGGGCTTCAACATCGCTACGGGATATTGGAACGGAACCGGCGGCATCGTCAGTTCCACCGCCGCCGCCGATGCAACGCACCTCACCGCGCTCGCCGTGATTCCCAACAACGACGGGACCGACCATCCCCTCTATGGGAGCACTGCTCCGCTGGGCCTGTTCGACGGCCAAAACCCCGCGCTGAATGACGTGCTTGTGAAGTACACATACTTCGGCGACGCCGACTTGTCCGGAAAAGTCGATGGCCAGGACTACACCAAGATCGACAACGGCTTTTCCCACCCGGCCCTGAAGGGCTGGTTCAATGGTGACTTCAATTACGACGGCGTCGTCGATGGCAGCGACTACAGCCTCATCGACAATGCCTTCAACCTTCAGCCCACCGGCACAGGCGGCGCCCTCGGCGGATCAAGCCTGATCGCAGGCACCGCTTCTGAAATCGCAAACACTAGCTCCGCCGTGCCCGAACCCGGAACGCTCACCCTCTTCGCCGTCGGCGGGGCGGGCCTGCTCATCCGCCGCCGCCGCCGCGGCATGTAATCCTTTCCGGTCGAAGCCTCTCCGCTTTGTTTGCGACATCAATTCTCTCCGCCAGCGGTGGCCCGCATCTGACCAGCGGGCCGCCGCCTTTTTATCGAGAGAATCGACCAACAACCGCTTCCGTCACGCTGCCCTTAACTGCGCATCCGGCGACACTTGATCGGAATCGATCCAACCGATATCGTTCGAAGACCCAAGGCCGAGTACCCAAGTGGACTAAGGGGACGGATTGCAAATCCGTTATTCGTCGGTTCGAATCCGACCTCGGCCTCTTTTTCAAACCCATTTGATTGCAGGGGATAACGACGCTTGCCGCTTCGGTGATGGCGGCGGGCGTTCACCAGCCGTCATTTACCGATCGAAACCTTTATTTTGGCCTGAAAACCGGTGCAACGGTTATGCATCCGGTTATGCGCATCTCGGTGCTGGCACGTCAGCGGCACAGGTTGAGGATCTCGACTGCGCGGTGGAGGATGGAGCCGCCGGGCGAGGTTGGAGATGCAGGAGGTTTGGTTTGTGTCAATGTCGAATCAGTCGCAAAGGACCTGGTTGAATGGAGGCATACTGCCATGGCCTGGATCTGCGCAAAGAAAAAGCCGGTGGCGGATGCCACCGGCAGTCTCGTTTCCGGAAAATCCCCACCAGGCTGGGGCTTGATGTGCCGTTGCAGGTTTTAAGCCGCGACGGTCTTGGGGTCGTATACGTGCGGGCGAACCAGTTCGACAATGGCGTCGAACACGGTGGGATCGGTGTAAGCCAGTTCGCTCAGGCTCTTGCGATTGAGCTCGATCCCGGCGGCGATCAAGGCGGGGATGAAGCGGTTGTAGTTGATGCCGCGGGCGCGGACGGCGGCGCTTAAGCGGGTGATCCAGAGGCGGCGGAATTGGCGCTTCTTCTGGCGGCGATCGCGATAGGCATAGCGATCGGCGCGGTGCGTGAATTCCAATGCCTGGCGGTACTGCGTGCCGGGCGAAGCGACGAACCCGCTGGCGCGTTTGAGGACGCGTTTGCGTTTGCGGGCGTGGGTGGGGCCACCGGTTGAGCGGGGCATGGTGTCATCCTTTCAGAACAAGTGTGAGCCAGGGGCACTCGCCGATGATGCCGGTTGGCGGCATTCCGGGGGCATGGCTGCGACGGCAACGTGCCGGCGCTTTGGGTGTCTCCGCTGTTTTTCAGGCGGAGGTTGTTTCGGTTGCCGCTTCGGTCTTGCCGGCGGCGGCCAAGGCGCGTTCATGGGTGACTTTGTTCGGCTTGAGCTTGCTGATGCCCATCATCTTCCGCATGTTGCGGGCGTGGCCTTCAAAAAGTACCTCGGCCTTGCGAAGGCCGCGGCGCTTGTTGGCGCTGCGGGCGCTCATCAGATGCGAGGTGAAACCGTGATGGCGTTTCAGCTTGCCGGTCTTGCTGACCTTGAATCGCTTGGCCACTGCCTTGTTGGGCTTGAATTTGTACGCCATGAGTTCCTCAAAATCGCTGTAAAATGAAAACCGCCCCTCTTTAAGGGGGGCGGGGATAGTAACAAGGTTGTAAGGCGGCGTCCAGTGCATGCCCACTTCACTTTGTACCTTAAATGGCAATGGGATATTTAGGACATCTGGGGACATTTCAGGCCATTTGCCCATTGCACCCATAAAAAATTGGACATTTTGGAACATCGCACCGTCCGTCCGTTACGCCATGCGATGAATGCGACAATAGGTAATGTCGGATGGGTCCTGGTCAAACCCGGCGGGGCGCTACGCTGCTTGAATAACTGATTGACCCTGCGACTGTCCGTGGATACGTTCCATCCATGCTCGCCCGGCTCGGCAAGATTGCGCTGTTGCTGTTTCAAGCGGTGTTTTTAAACATCGTTGTGCCCGGTCATACGCGCGGGGCAATCACGGTCGCCGGCTATTCGCAGCAGGCGAGAATCGCCGCCGGCTGTTGCTGCTGCGACACGCAATCGGTTCCGACGAGCGACGGGAAGCGGACACCGACGCCTTCCGATAAGGCTCATTGTGCGATCTGTTATTTTGCGGCAGGTCTTTCAACGCCAGAATTCTATGACTACCGGCTGGCCGAGCTTGGGCCAATTGACTTGCTCCCATTTCCGCCGCCTGAATCTGAGCCAATCACTTATCATGCGTATGCCTACCCATGCCGGGGCCCGCCCTCCACTTCCTTCTGACCGCTGACTTACGTTATTCCCGCGCCAAACTCGCACTCGGCAATTGAAAGCTGCCGAAGTGTTCTACTGGCACCCGTCTGTATTCTAAACGGAGTTCTTCATGCGCAAGCTGCGCCACGTCCAATTGTTTTGCGGAGCATGTTGTTTACTGTTCATTTTTTCGGCAATCGCTGGTGCCCACGGGTATGCCGGCGACCGGTTCTTTCCTCCGACTGTCACAACCGATGATCCGTTCGCGGTAGATGAATTTTCGTTGCCTACGATCACCTACACGCCCGGTTCCGACAGCCGCGAGACGGACTATAGCTTTGAATTTGACAAAGAAATCTTTCCCCACTTCGCGCTTGGAATTTCCGACACCTACGTGTCACAGGCCGGGCGCGGCGGTGCGTCCTCCGCTTATGGGTTCGACGACGTTCAACTATCGGCCAAATATGAATTCATCAAAAGCGAATCGCATGAAGCGATCGTTTCGCTCGGGCTAAAGGCAAATGTCGGGGGCAGCGGCAACAAGAGCGTGGCTGATTCGTTCTCGACATTTACGCCGACGCTCTACTACGGCAAAGGCTTCGGTGATCTGCCCGAGTCCTTCAACGCCTTCAGGCCCTTCGCTCTTACTGGCACGATTGGCCAGAGCTTCCCGGGAAAAAGTGAAGCCGCCAATCAATTCCAATGGGCCTTCGCGGTGGAATTCAGCCTGCCGTACCTCCAGCAGCACGTGAAGGACATTGGGTTGCCAGCGCCCTTTAAGGACATGATCCCGCTCGTGGAATGTTCTTTTCAAACCGACGAAAACCGCGCGAGCCGGGGCATGACGACCGGGACGATCAATCCGGGGGTTCTCTGGGAGACGCGGTACTTTCAGGTCGGCGCCGAAGCGCTGATTCCGATCAACAGCGACAGCGGGCCGCACGTGGGGTTTGTCGTCCAGACCTGGATATACATTGACGACATTTTCCCCGCGCTCTTCGGGCATCCGTTGTTCGGAAAGGATTGATGATGAACCGTACAACCATCACCTGCGCCATTTTGCTTATCATTTTTTTCCTGCCCCGCATGGGGATGGCCCATGCGTTTTTAGATCACGCGGAGCCGAGGGTGGGGGCAGAAGTTGATCAGCCTCCAACCGAGATCAAGATTTGGTTCAGCGAAGACGTTGAGCCGGCATTCAGCTCACTGGTAGTGCGGGATTCAAGCGGAAACCAGGTCGACAGCAAAGACACGCATCAGGACGCAAAGGACAAGAAGCTGCTCATCGTGTCCGTCCCGAAGCTCGCAACCGGGCAATACAAAGTGACATGGAGCGTGGTGGCGTCGGATACTCATCACACGCGCGGCGATTTCAAATTTACCGTCAAGGCCAGGAATTGATTCAACTGGATAACGGCCCAACCATCACGCTTTGCTTCATGGCCGCGCGTGCGGTTCACATCGGCGCATGCCTGCTGATTTTGAACATCTGCATCTTTGATCGAATCATCATCGGTTCGTCAGTGAAGCGATCGAGGATTGTCGCGGGGTTTTGGGAAAAGGCGGCCCGGTGGATGATGCTGCTGTCTGTGGTGGCTGCTGGAATATCCGGGGTGTTTTGGTTTGCGTTTGTCGCAATCAGCATGAGCGGATTGCCGCCAGCGGAAGCGCTTCACGTGCCCGTTGTACGGCTGGTTTTGACCAAAACGCAGTTTGGATTTCTCTGGCAGTTCCGGGCCGGATTTTGGCTTGCCCTGGCGTCGGTTGACACTCTTGCATTGTTCCTGTCCGTAACCCACCGGTTCAGAACAGCAAGCGTCTGGTTGACGGGGGTCCTGGCGGCGTTGTTGCTCGGCAGCCTGGCATGGTCCGGGCATGGGAACATTGGTGAACCGGCACGGTGGCATTTTATGGCGGATGCACTGCATCTTCTGGCATCCGCAATATGGCCCACGGGATTGTTGCCGCTGATGGTCCTCTTGGTCCATCTTCGCGCCACGTCATCGGAAGGACATGACGCGCTGGCGTTGATCGTCAGCCGCTTCTCTGCGATGAGCCTTTGGAGCGTCGCGGTGCTCGGGGCAACCGGGCTGGTCAACAGTTGTTATATGCTCAGGTCTTTTTCGGATTTATCGGCGACACTTTATGGGCGCGTCCTGCTGCTCAAGATCGTCCTGTTCTGCCTGATGGTCGGATTGGGCAGCTACAACCTGCTACACCTAAAGCCAAAGATGATTGCGAGCGGCGATGGGGAATCTGCCGCCTGCCTTCGACGTAGTGTCACCACAGAACTGTTAATGGGTATCGCAGTGCTGGTTGCGGTGTCATTGCTTGGCTTGATTTCACCACCAACGTAATGAGGGCGAAATTCAGCTTCTGTCAGCTTCCAAAGTCCGATGACGGCCATGTAACCGTGCAGGAACTGCGTTAGGCAGTGATGATGTGCATGAATAGAAGAAGGCCGCAGGTGGCGATGGCTGCATCATCTTGGTTGGGATAGCGCAGAAATGCTCTATGCCAGCCAAAAACGGGCAAGATCGAAATCACACAAGGTTTGAACAGCCGGCTAACCTTACCGGGCCTGCCCAGCGACGGCTGGTTGGGGAGCGGCCGCCGGTGCGCGGGTTGGCGCTACAGGCGATCGAGCCGGAGCGGAGGCGCCGGTCGGCGCTGCGGCGCACCCGCCGGGCCGGTGGAGGCCGGGCGCGGGGGAATGTTCAGGCTGCTGCCGGCTCCCTTGGGGGCGGTGCCGCCTTGAACAGGCTTGACCGCGTCAGGGCTTTTGTGGTCAGGCTGGAGAACCAAAGTCATCCGGCGGCCTTCCATCTTGGCGTCACGCTCGATCTTGCTGACGAGCCAAAGCTCATCTTTGATCTTTTTGAAGATGTCGCGACCGAGTTCCAGGTGGGCCATTTCGCGGCCGCGGAACTGGAGGGTGAACTGGACTTTGTTGCCTTCCTTGAGGAACTCGCGGGCGTGGTTGATCTTGATCATCAAGTCGTGCTCACCGATCTTGACGGTCTTGAATTTCAGCTCCTTGAGCTGACCGCCGCGGTTGGAGGCGCGGGACTTGTCTTCCTTCTTTTGCTGCTGATAGCGCCACTTGCCGTAGTCCATGATTTTACAGACGGGCGGGCGGGCGTTGGGAGCAACTTCGACGAGGTCCATTCCGGCTTCCTGAGCCATCTTCATGGCGTCGGAAGTGGAAACGATACCGGCTTGTTCGTCGTCGGCCTTGATCAGGCGGATGGGGGAAATCCGAATCTGATGGTTGTAGCGGAAGTTCGTAGAAATGGCTGAAATCTCCTAAAAACCGGCCCGGCTAGAGAAACGACTCATTCGCGAAAAGACACCTGATCGCGCATGCCGAGCATTCGATTCTGTATTATCGGCCTGTTGGCCGGATAAATCATGCAAACTAGAGGAGAAATTTGCAAGATAAGATTGCATCAGATTTGTGTGATTTGACAGAAATTTATGCGTCTTCACATGGAACTGCGTTAATCCGCCGCCCAGCAGGCGGCGATGTGGCCGGGTTCGCCTCGTTTTTGCTCGAGTTGCTGGGTTTCCTCGACGCACCGGCGCATGACGCGGATTTCGTGGCCGGCGCTGAGCAGGGGAAGCGTCAGCGATGCGGCTGCCGCGCCCGATTGCGAGCTGGAATAGGAAAGCTGATGCGGAAGGGTGTCTTTGGCTTCGGATTCTTTGGCCAGGAGCCGGGTAAGGGGGCAGCGGGGGTGAAACGGACAGCCGGTCGGCGGGTTGGCGGGGGAAGGGACTTCACCGCTCAGGACAATGCGGCGCTTGGTGGGGCGCGGGTTGGGCTCGGGGACGGCGGACAGGAGGCTCTGGGTGTAAGGGTGCCTGGGGTTTTTATAGAGTTCTTTGGCGCCGGCTTTTTCGACGATGCGGCCAAGATACATGACGGCGACTTCATCGGAAAAATGCTTGACGACCGCCAGATTGTGGGCAATGAACAGGTACGCGATGTTGCGTTCTTTTTGCAGGTCGTCAAGGAGATTGAGGATTTGCGATTGGATGGAAACGTCGAGGGCGCTGACGGGTTCGTCGCAGACGATGAAGTCGGGAGAGAGTGAGAGGGCGCGGGCGATGCCGATGCGCTGGCGTTGTCCGCCGGAGAATTCGTGGGGATAGCGGGCAGCGTAGGCGGGATCGAGGCCGACGCGCTGGAGGAGGTCGGCGACGAGCTGGTCTTTTTCCGCTCCGCGGGCGATGCGGTGGACTTCGATCGGTTCGCCGATGATGTTGCCGACGGTCATGCGGGGATTGAGGGAGCTGACGGGGTCTTGAAAGACGATCTGCATATGGCGGCGAAGCTTGCGCAGGTGTTCGCCTTGGGGGAGAAAAAAGTCGTCGCCGCGGTATCGAACCTCACCATCGGTGGCGGGGATGAGGCGGAGAATAGTGCGGCCGACGGTGGTCTTGCCGCAGCCGGATTCACCAACCAGCCCGAGCGTTTTTCCGGCGTGGATGTCGAAGGAGACACCGTCAACGGCCTTGACGTGACCGACGGTGCGCGAGAGCACGCCGCGACGGATGGGGAAATAGGTGCGGAGGTTTTTGACTTCAAGGAGTGGAGAGGCGTCGGGGGAAGAGGTGGTCATGGGGTCTTGTAATTTTTATCTTACTGACTGCCGTGGAAGGGTCGAGGATGAGTGATATCGTGCGTCTCCTGGCATTTCCCGGCGAGCGCGGCGGCCTGAGGCCCGTATCACGACAGAGTTTTTTGTCCGCTCATGGCAGCCTGCGGCCAATAGGGGGCATAATACTCAAACGTGCGGTGGCAACAATTGGATTTCTGTCAATATAAAAACTGGGCGCCACTCTGTTTCTTGAGCGGGTCACGGTAAAACACGTCGGATCAATGGCACGTCCTCTTACTATTGTCGTCGGCGGATATATTGTCGGGTTTCCACTTGGGGGAATGACGTGGCACCATCTGAACTATCTTCTGGGATTGCATGAGCTGGGACATGAGGTCTGGTTTCTGGAAGATAGCGGGTCGTTTTCGCTGCCTTATAACCCGGCAAGCTGGACGTGTGCGGCGGACAGCGCCTACGGGCGGGCATATCTGGAGCGGACGTTTGCGCAGTATGGGTTGCCATTGCGTTACTGCTATTACTCGGAGTTTGAAGACAAATATTATGGAATGTCGCGGGATGAATTGGGCAGCGTGCTCGGGCGGGCGGATTTGCTGCTTTGTGTGAGCGGAGTGACGCCGCTGCGCGAGGATCGACCGCGTCCGCAGCGGGCGGCGGTGATTGATACAGATCCGGTTTTCACACAACTGCGCATGCGGAGCGATGCGAATTTTGTGGAGTACTATCGGCAGTTTGATGCGGTGGCGACGTTTGGAAAATTGATCGGAACGGCGGCGTGTGCGCTGCCGACGCATGGGTTTCACTGGATCGGGACGAATCAACCGATCGCGCTTGCGCAATGGCCTGTATTGCCGATGGGAGCGCGGCGGTTCAGCACGGTGGGGAAGTGGGAACACAGCAGCGACCGGCATCTTGAGTTTGGGGGGAAGAAATATCACAGCAGCAAGGGGGTGGAGTGGATGAAGGTGATTGATTTGCCAGGCCGCTCGAAATGGGAGATGGCGATTGGGATGTCAGCGATGACGCCGGCGGCAAAGGAACAGTTCATGCGGCATGGATGGACGCTTCTGGATGCGGAGACGGCGACGATCAGTTGTGAATTATTTCAGGAATTCATTCAGGCGTCGGCGGGAGAATTTACCGTCGCGAAGGAAATTTATGCGGGGCTTCCGAGCGGATGGTTCAGTGATCGCAGCGCGGCATACCTGGCCAGCGGGAGGCCGGTGGTGACCCAAGCCAGCGGGTTTGACCAATGGCTGGCGACGGGGGAAGGGTTGTTTTCATTTGAAACGGCTGAGCAGGCGGCTGATGCGCTCAATGTGATCGCCGGGAACTATGGCCGGCATAGCGCAGCGGCGAGGAGAATTGCCGAGGATCATTTTGATTCCCGAAAGGTGTTGACGGAATTGCTGGAGGCCGTTTTGTGAGCGTTTTTGGGAAGGCCGGGACGATCGGGAAGATAAGCAGTTGAGTGCTTATTACGCGATTTATGCTGGATCGCGTCACCAGCGCTGGACATTTCCGGGGACTTCATTAGACTTTTGCCCCTTCGCTGCCCGTATTGGGCGGCGGTTTAGATTGATCAGGAGACGATAACTGTGGCTCATTCCCTTTCCGCCAAGAAGCGCGTCCGTCAGAACCTCAAGCGCAATGCGCTCAACCGTGCCCGCAAGGATCAGTTGAAGACGCAGATGAAGTCGTTTACCACCGCACTGGCGGCCAATGATGGTGCTAAGGCTACGACTGAACTGAACAAGGTCACCCAGCGGCTGGATAAGATCGCCGCCAAGGGGACGATTCATAAGAACACGGCGGCGCATCGGCGCAGCCGGTTGACGAAGCGGTTGAATGCGCTGAAGGCCGGGGTCAAGGGTACGAAGCTGGCCTCCGCCTGATCTGCTGCATTCGAACGCGATTTAGATTGCAGTCATTAAAAAAGTGTCGGAGTGCCGGCGTTTTGGTGTGTCGGAGTAGGATTTACTCCGAGACTTCAACACATCGACACACCGGCACTTCTTTTTTCCCCGAAACGGAGCGGTCATGGCCGAGACGACCCCCAGCGTGATGGAACAGATTGTTTCGCTGTGCAAGCGGCGCGGATTTATTTATCCCGCCAGCGAAATCTATGGCGGCATCCGCGGTTTCTGGGATTACGGTCCGCTGGGCGTGCTGCTGAAGAACAATATCCGCGACTGGTGGTGGCGGAACATGGTGGAATGCCCGCCGATCGGACCGGACGGCCATCCGGTGGATATTGTGGGGCTGGACAGTGCGATCATTCAGCATCCCAGGACGTGGGAAGCGTCGGGGCACGTCGCGAGTTTTAACGATCCGATGGTGGATGATCGCGAATCCAAGGCGCGTTATCGCGCGGACCACGTGAAGGTGCTTGTGCCCCAGGACGGGCAGGGCAATAGCTACGCGTTTATGGAAGATCGCGAAGCGGCTGAAAAAAAAATCAAGCGGGATGCGAAGCGGAACCCTTCGGATTACAGCGAAGTGGTGCTGACGACTCTGCCTCTGGAGGCGTATGCGAAAATTGTGTCGCCGGATTCCAAATCAGCCGGGACGCTGACGGAGCCGCGGCCGTTCAGCCTGATGCTGGATACGTATCCGGGGCCGATTCGCGATGAGGCGAATAAGGCATATCTTCGGCCTGAAACGGCACAGGGGATTTTCCTGCAGTTCAAAAATGTTGTGGATACGACGCGCGTGAAGATGCCGTTTGGGATTGCGCAGGTCGGTAAAAGTTTTCGCAATGAAGTGACGCCTCGGAATTATATTTTCCGTTCGCGCGAGTTTGAGCAGATGGAAATGGAGTTTTTCTGTGCGCCGGATGAGGCGCTGAAGTGGTATGAATTCTGGCGAGCCGAACGAATGAAATGGTGGGAATCGCTGGGAGTGAAGCCATCTAATCTGCGTTTCAGGGATCATGATAAAGACGAGTTGGCGTTTTATTCCAAGGCGACTGTCGACATTGAATATCTTTATCCGTTCACCGCTCCGGATTATGGCGAGCTTGAGGGGATTGCGCATCGCGGCGATTACGATTTGACGCAGCACACCAAGCATTCCGGGCAGAAGCTGGATTATTTTGATCAGGAGCTTCAGCTCAAGCTCAAGGAGCAGGGGCTGAGCGCTGAGGAGATCAAGGCGAAGAGCCGGTACACGCCGAACGTGATCGAGCCGGCGAGCGGCCTGACGCGGGCGGTGCTGGTGTTGCTGTGCGAGGCGTATCGGCGTGAGCCGGGGCGGCAGGGGACGGAAGAAATCTTGTCGTTTAAACCAAAGTTTGCACCGATCAAGCTGGGGATTTTCCCGCTGGTGAATAAAGAGGGAATGCCGGAGATCGCGGAGAAACTTTATCTCGACTTGCGCACTCAATATACGTGTGAGTATGATCCGAAGCAGTCAATCGGAAAGCGCTATGCCCGCATGGATGAGATCGGCACGCCGTTCTGCATTACCGTGGATGGACAGACTTCGCAGGACAATACGGTCACGATCCGTGAGCGTGATTCGATGAAGCAGGAGCGGGTGTCGCTGGATCAGGTGAAAGGATATCTTGAGGCTGGGCTTGGTGCGTGAGAATCGTGCGGCGGCCGCTGATCGGATGTTTAGTATCAAGTCGGCGCGGCGGGGGATTATTCGGATGCGGGGTCCGGCAGGTCAAGCTGATGGCGTTCATCTCAACAAGACAGCAGACGCCGCTCTTTTCCTCCAGCGGCCGTATTGTGCGACTGGATTTTCGGGATCTGTTGATTTGCCTGACGCTGGCGGCGGTGACTATTGCAATCTACGGGCGCTCTGCGTTCTTTGGCTTTGTTGATTACGACGACACGCACTATGTGACCAACAATCCTTATCTTCACCTGGGGCTCGGGTGGGCGGGGATCAAATGGGCGCTCACTACGGGATATTTCAGCTATTGGCATCCGGTCACCTGGCTGATTTACCTGACGCTGGAGAGCCTCTTCGGCATTGCTGCGCAGCCGATTCATACGGTTAACTTTTGTCTTCATGCTTGCAGCGCCTGTTTGTTTTTTATTGTCCTGCGGAAGATGACCGGTTCCTGCTGGAGAGCGGCAATCGCAGCGGCGATCTGGGCATGGCATCCTCTTCGGGTCGAATCCGTCGCGTGGGTGAGTGAAGTTAAGGATGTCGCGGGGGTTTTCTTTGCGCTGCTGACCCTATTGGCTTATGTGCGATATGTGCGGCAGCCGGGCGTTCAGCGATATGCGGCAGTTGCAATTTTCTGTTTACTGGGTTTGGCGTCCAAGCCGACGATTGTGACACTCCCGTTTGCGCTGCTGCTTCTGGATTTTTGGCCGCTCAATCGCGCGGGGTTTTTGAGGAGCGACGGCGGCGTGGACCATGCGCCGGTGGAGGAGGGCGATCGAGATGTCGTGGCATTGAAAGGAATGGATAGAGTTGCCTGGCTCATCTCCGAAAAACTGCCACTGATTCTGATGGCGATGTGCGTTGTTGTGATGACATATTACGTGCAGGAAGCAAATCACGCGCTGGCGGCTATTCCAATGGGCGAGCGGTGGTTAAATACGCCGGTGGCGCTTGTGAAGTATTTGGCTAAGACATTCTGGCCAACCCGGCTGACTCTTTATTATCCGCACCCATTTTATCTTGCGGCGCCGATGTCGGTTGTATGGGTGACTGCGTGCTATGTTTTTATTGCGCTGAGCACCTATTTGGCAATGCGGCTATACCGGGTTGCACCCTATTTGATTTTCGGATGGCTATGGTTTCTTGGAACAATGATGCCGACGATCGGCCTGATTCAGGCCGGTGACCAAGCGATGGCGGACAGGTATACGTATTTGTCCAGCCTCGGACTGCTTCCGGCGATTGTCTGGGGCGGCTATGCGGCGCTGAAATTCCTGGTGGGTTCGTGGGCACGTGTCGCAGGATTTGCAATGGCAGCGGCGGCGCTAGGCGGGCTGGCGACCGCTGCGTTTATTCAGGTCGGTTATTGGCGCGATCCGGCGGCCGCATGGGGGCATGCCGTGGAGGTGACGTCGCATAATTTTCTGGCTGAATGCGGATTGGCCCAGAGCGAACGAGTGCATCAACGGCTGGATTTATCGCTGGCGCTTGCTAAAGCCGCTCGGGCAGATTTCCCTTTGTGGAGCCGACCGTACCAGGAAGTTGGCCTTGCACTTCAGGCACAGGGACGCCTGAAAGAGGCGCTGAAGGAATTTCGTGTTGCGATCGTTACGGAACCGACGAAGCCGGAAATCAGAAATGATACCGGCGGAGTTCTGGTGGATTTGAAGCGACCCAAAGAGGCGATGGCGCAATTCAGAGAGGCTGTGCGGCTTGATCCTTCATTTGTAATGGCGCGCCATAATCTGGCCGTCCTGCTGATGGCGGAGGGAAAGACGGCTGAGGCGATGCAACAATGGCGCGAGGCATTGATACTCAAACCAAGGTTTGGGCCGGGGCACGGGAATCTGGCGATGGCGCTTCGGCGGGAGGGGGACTGGCATGGGGCCATCCAGCATTATCGCGCAGCGATCGCCGCGGGTGAGAATGATCCTGATTGGCAGGTCGATCTGGTTTGGTTGCTGGCGACTTCGCCGGATGCATCGGCGCGCGATGTGGATGAAGCGGTGGAACTAGGGCGAAAAGTGGCGGGGGACCAGGGTAAAAATAATGCACTGGCGGCAGGATGCCCTGGCGGCGGCACTGGCGCGGAGCGGGCAGTTTGATGATGCCGTGGAAGCGGCGGGGCGGGCGGCAGATATTGCGCGGTCGGCGGGCCAAGCGGATTTGGCTCGCAGTATCGACGACCGGTTGAAAGAGTATCGGGCGGGGAAGGCATATATCGCGCGGTTGCGGGTAGTCACTGCTCCGGCGACGACATCGGCCGTTGGGACAGGGGAGCGGCTTGCGAAATAGCCGGCGACTCGCATGATGATTGTACACGCCGCCGATTTGCATTGGCGGGGAAGATGTTGAAGCCTGCGTACTGATGATTCACTTCATTGAAATGCTGAGATGTCCAAGCAATTAGACATCCTCGCCCTCGAGCCGTTTTACGGTGGGACCCGGCGGAACATGCTGGAGATCCTGATCCGTTGCAGCCGCCATCGGTGGACGCTTTTAAAACTGCCGCCGCGGCGGATTGAGCGGCGGCTGGCGGCGGCGGCGCACTGGTTTTCGGAGCAGCTTTCGCGGCATTGGGTGGGACATGTCGATCTGCTTTTTACATCCGAAGCGCTGAACCTGGCGGACTTCTTTCGTGTGACGCCGACATTGGCGCAAGCCCGCGGTGGTTTATTTTCACAGCAATCAGTTGCCGGAGCCGGGGGTGACGTCGGTGAATGCGGCGCTGGATTTTGCGAATCTGAATACGGCGTCGGCGGCGCGGGAAATCTGGTTTAATTCGAAATATCACGTGCGCGCTTTTCTGGCGGGGGTTGCGGCGCTGGTTGCGGCGAATGATGAACTGGCGGCACAGGATCCATTGTCGGCGCTGACGGCAAAGATTCGTTATATGCCGCCGCCGGTGGATATGAGCTTGGTGCGGGAGATGCTGGCGCAGGGAGGGGTGGTTCGCGATAAACGGACCCTCTTTGTGGAGACGCGGGATGCGAATATCAATCTGCTTAATTCGGCGCTTTCCATTTTGAAGCGGCGGGGGGAACAGCCGCAGCTTCTGACGATCGGGCCGGTGGAGCATCTGACGACGGACATTCCGCGGCAGACGGTTACAGAGAATGATCTGGCGGGGCAGGTTCGGGCGATTCTGCAGGCGACAGTGTTTGCGAGCACGCGGATCGCGGCGCCGTTTGATGAACATGCGGTGCGGGCGCTTTTGCTGGGGATGCGGGCGGTGTTGCCGCGGACGGGGGTATATCCGGAGTTGCTGCCGAAGGCGATGCATGGTTTTTGTTTGTACGATGTGGATGCCGATTCACTGGCCAGCCGGTTGCAGGATGCGCTGTATCAACCTACGGATTTGCCGGCGCGGGATAAGCTGGAGAAGCTTTTGAGTCCATTCGATGCAATCGCGGCTTGCAAGGCGATTGATGAGCGGTTGAGTGAGGTGGCCGAAGCGCATGCGCCGGCGCATCAGCCGGGGCGGGCGCCGAGGTTGTGAGGAAGGCTTTGGAAGGGCCGTTTGGGGATTTGCACGCGCAGATTCGGATGGACGAGTTTGTCGATCCAAGGCAGGCAGGAATATCTGCCGCATGGACGAAATCCGGTCCGTATCCCGGCTCAAGCGGTTCAGGGCATTTTCAGATAGAAGCGGTCGATCCTGGCCTGGAAGATTTCGCCGTCGTCGCGGCGCATTTGGTATTGGCCTTCCATGGTTCCCCAGGGCGTTTTGAGGGGACAGAAGCTTTGGTACTTGAAGACCTGGCCGGGCTCGAGGCGCGGGGTTTTGCCGACGACGCCGGGACCGTTGACGTCCTGGCGATGGCCGTCGGCGTCGATGATGATCCACTCGCGGCTGAGCAGCTGCGCGGGCGCGTCGCTGTCGTTGGCGATGACGACCGTGTACCCAAATACATACTTCCGCTCGGCGGGATCGGATTCTTCGGGCATGTAATAGGCGGTAGCGCCCACACGAATGCCCTGGGTTGTGATATCGGAAAGCGCAGGGGTCGGCATAAGTCCTCGGTGCGAATACGGCTCGTCAGTCGGCGGTGGATAGAATAACTTGTCGCAGCCGCGACGTTAAGGGACAGCAATGTGATGAAGCAAAAACTTTTTTGAAAATCAGGATCGCATGTAACGCAAAAAAAGATTATCGCACAACTCTGTTTTTCTTTTGATGTGTGTCGGCTTCTTGTGGTAATGATGCGGCAGTGGAAAATCGGTGTGCGGTCGTTACAGGATGCAGGTGACGGCCCATCTTTTGCTTTCCCCCAGGCGCTTCTGGCCATTTATCCGTTCTATCGGGATTGCAAGGACAGCATATCTCAACAGAGGAGGCAACTGTGGCTAAGTTCTTGATCATCGACGATGAGGTTCAGGATTCGGCGGTTCTGGCGTCACTGCTTCGCACAAAAGGGCACGAGGCCAGCTGCGCTTCAACTGCCGGAGAGGCATTGTCGCACATGCGGCAAAGCGTTCCGGACCTGGTCCTGCTGGACCTGACGATGCCGCAGTTGGACGGTTTGGAATTGCTGGATGCGATCGCCGGCGATTCGCGTTTTTTTGATGTGCCCATCGCGGTGGTTTCCGGGCGATCGGATGAGGAATCTATCTCGGCGGCGAAGAAGCTGGGGGCGCGGGAGTACATTGTGAAGGGGACGGATTGGGAGGAAATGTACAGCCGCATTCATGCGCAGCTTCCGCAATGAATTGTCCGGGGGCGCGATTGGGCGTACCTTCGTGTCATGATCGCATTGAACGCAGATGAATCGCGCGTGCTTGGGGTGCTGATTGAGAAGGCGACGACGACGCCGGAGCAGTATCCGCTGTCGCTCAACGCCGTGACCAACGGGGCAAACCAGAAGAACAACCGCGACCCGGTCCGCACGATGACTGAGGACCAGTGCTTTGAAGCGTTGGAATCGCTGCGGGATAAATCGCTGGTGGTGCGGGTGGACGTGCCGGGGAATCGGGTTCCGAAATATCGGCATCATGCGGGAGATGTTCTTCGGGCGCGAACGGCGGAACTGGCGATTTTGGCGGAACTGCTGCTGCGGGGGCCTCAGACGCAGGGAGAGCTTCGCGGCCGCGCAAGCCGGATGGCGCCGATGGAGTCCCTGGAGGCGGTGCAGGGGTTATTGAATGCGCTGATGACGCGGGAGGAGCCGCTGGTGAAGGAGTTGCCGCCTTCGCCGGGATCGCGGGCAAATCGGTTTGTACAGTTATTTTGTCCGGACCTGCACCCGGTTGAGAGCGGGGGTGTGAGCGTGAGCGGCGGTATTTTGCAGAGCAGCGATGCGGCAGGCGAAAATTCTTTAAGTGAGCGGGTAGCTAATCTGGAAGCAGAGATGGCAGAGCTTCGAGGAGTGGTTCACCGATTGGCCAGTGCGCTGGGGGAGATGGATGGGGCCATATCTTAGCTCGACTGTTCTTAATGCAATGAATGAAAATCGCAATGGCAAGATTATGCTTGCGCGCTTGGAGGAAATTCAAGGGGGGTGCAAATCAAGACAGAGGTATAATCATAAAAAAACAAGTTAATCTCTAGTGCGGGGTGCTGGTTAATCCGGCCTGATCGAAGGCGATCATTCGATGCAAGTCTGAGCCGGCGGACGTCAGCCACTTGCGGCAGGCGGATTCCAGCTCTTGCTGGTTGTGATCCCTGGCGTACGACGTGGCGCGGCTCAGGACGGCGGAGAGGACCATCTGCGCGATCGGGGTGTATGGAGTGACGTATCGGGCGGGGAGTTCGCTCGCGAGGCTGATGTAGAGTTGGTCGATTTTTTGGCCGCCGTAGTAGGGGTCGGGGCGGAGGTATACGGGATCGTTCCAGTATTCGGGCAGGGGGGGAAGGATGCCGGTGTATTGCTGGCGGGCGTGGATGGAGGAGGGGTTGAGGTAGAGCGTTTCAATTAGTTTCCATGCCAGATCGGGATTGCGGCAGTTGCGCGTGATACCGATCATTGTGCCTCCCCAGGAGGCGGTGCGGGCGTCGTCGGGGAAGAAGCGCGGCAGGGGGATCATGTGAAGCTTGCCGGCCATATCCGGGGTGTATTGTTTAAGGTACTGGACCTGCCAGTCGGGGGTGATCATGCCGCAGATGTCACCGTTGGCGAGATCGCGGGCGCTTTGGCCGGGGGCGGGATTAAATTCGGCGCCGATGCGTTTGGGACCGGTTGCGGCCTGGGCGTACCAGGCGAGGGTCTGGATGACTTTTTCGGATGAGAGGTAGACGGACAAATCTGAACCGACAAGGTTTTCATGTTGCTGAAGGAGCAGGATCGTGAGCATGTCGGCGGAGGAAATGGGGAAACCGATCGCGGCTCGGGGGTGGCCGCGGGCTTTCCAGTATTCCTGGAACTTCAGGGCGCGATCCTGGTACTCATTCCAGGTTTGGACGGATTCAAGATCGACGCCGGCTTCATCGAACAGGTCTTTTCGGTAAGTGAGGGCGCAGGGGTGAAGATCGCCGGGGATGCCGAAGATCGTAGAGCCTTTGGTCCATGGGGCAAAACGGGAGGCAACGATGCGGTGCATCCAGCCGGATTTTTCAAGATAGGAATTCAGCGGCAGGAAACCGATCTGCCCGATCGGCGGGCGGAAATATTTGCCGACGGACGTGATTTCGATCTCGGCCAGGTCCGGTGTTTCGCTGCCGCTGTTGCCGGACATGAAGAGGGAAATCAGGCGAACATCCAGCGCCTGGTTGGCGATGAGGTTGACGTTGACGGAGTGGCCGGTTTGTTGTTTGAACTGTTCGATGAGAGGAACACCGGTGGGGTCGAACTGACGATCGCCGCGATACATGCGGGCGTGCTGCTCGGCGAAGAGCCAGAGGGTGAGATCGGCGTGGGGAGGGGAGGGGCGAAAAAGGATTGCGGCGCCGCCGACGGTGGCGAACAGGATCATCGCGATGATGGGCTTGCCGAAGGGGAACGACATTTTGGAATCATTCTGGGCGGCGGTCAGGTTCGGCTGCGCCGAGCTTTATTGCTCGCTTTCTTCCTTCCATTTGCGGGCCGTCCAGAATCCCAGGACAGAGCCGGCGGTGCCCAGAGTGATGTAATCGAGCGGGAGGGCACGGGCGAGCGGGGCCAGGAAGCCGTGGGTTTCACCAATGGTGTAACCATCGGGGGAAAGGAAGGCGAAAAGATATCCAATGACGCCGACGATAGCAGGGACGAGCCAGTAGCAGACGCCGTCGACCAGCGGAGCGAATTGGCAGGAAACGAGGGTGGCGATGAAGGCGGAGACGCAGAGACCGGCGAGGACTTGTTTTTTGGCGTCGGACTGGAGAAGGAGCATTTCGCAGAGGATCATGACGATGGCCTGAACACCAACTGCGAAGAGGATGTCGCCGATATCGGTGTGGCGATCTTCGAGGGGCGCAGGGAGTGAATCGTCGGGCGTGGCCTGAAGCCGGGCAGACCAGACGATGGGGAAAAGTTTATGCAGGAGAATCCAGCAGCCGGCCAGGATGGCGAGAAGAAAGAGCGTTTCGACGGCCAATGTGATGAAGACGGCAGGGCTGTAGGCGTATTGGAGGACGGAGTGCATTGAACCGCCGCGGATGGAGAGGGCGGCGAGGCCAATGGTGGTGCAGAACAGGCCGGCTTCGAGCCGCAGGAAGGCAGCGATGATGGTGCCGACGAGCGTGCAGACAACGGCGGAGAGCATGACGACGAGAAGCGATAGAATTGGAGCAGGGGTCGAGAGGATGCTGCCGGCGAAGGCCGGAGTGGGGGGAACATTCATGGCGCGGGCGAGCCAGAGGGAAATAAAGAGGCAGATGGCGCTGCCGACTGTAAGCAGCAGTCGCTCGAGGGTGGTGAAGGAGGACCAGGTTTTTCCCAAGAGGTGGGTGGCGGTGCGTTCGAACATAAAGAGTATTCCCGTTTCACTTTCCGGATGGGATTCGTGTAGAAGTTTTGGTATCCTAACGTTTTGCTAACTGTTCTTCATGATGGTGCCATCGGTGGACGTGAGTAATGTAACGACTTGATGGGTGTTAGGCGATTTTCGTTAAGAGAGTGAGGAAGGATTAAGGGACTGAGTAAGCCGGCGGAGCGCGATAGTACGGTCAGGTTATGGAGATGTTGTTTCCACAATTGCAGGCGCCGGCGGGGGAACAGGTGGAAGGTCCGTTTGCGGGGGTGGCGCTGGAGCAGGGAATTGATCGAGTGTTTGATTATGCGATTCCGAAGCGGCTGGTGGGACAGTTGCAGGTGGGGCAGCGGGTGAAGGTGCCGCTGGGGCGGGGGAATCGGGCGACGAGCGGGTATGTGGTTTCGATTCAGCCGACGAGTGATTACCCGAAGATTAAGAAGATTTTGGATTTGGCGGATGACCGGGTTTTGGTGACCCCGACGCTTATGACGCTGGCGCGGTGGATGAGTCGGTATTATGTTACGCCGCTTGGTATTGTGCTGGAGTCGGTGATTCCGTCGGCGGTGAAGAAGCGGACGGGGATCGGGTTTGCGCATGTCGTGTACCCGGCGATTTTGGCGGCGGAGTTGCAGGCGACATTTGAAAAAACCAAAGCTCCGAAACGGAAAGCGGTTCTTGCCCGCCTGCTTCAGCTTGAGCCGGGACTGGGGATTGAACTGGTTCGGCTGGCGGGCGAGGCCGGGGTGACAACGGGAACAGTGCGGAAACTGGTGCGGTTTGGTGTGATTCGGATTGCGCAGGAAATGGATTTGCCGCGACTGACGGAGGCGTCGCCGCTGGTGGGGGACGGGGGGGGCGGGGATGAGAAGGATATCGT
This sequence comes from uncultured Phycisphaerales bacterium, assembly GCA_963704405.1. Lineage (GTDB taxonomy): Bacteria > Planctomycetota > Phycisphaerae > Tepidisphaerales > Tepidisphaeraceae > MFD01213-c1. Next base: position 3,397,182 of record OY969903.1, on the reverse strand, counting down.
TTTGAATGAGGAGCAGCAGAGTGTTTATGACCAGTTGCAACCGCGCGTGGAGCGCGGGGGGTTTTCGGTCAATCTGCTTCTTGGCGTGACGGGGAGCGGCAAGACCGAAATTTATCTTCAGTGCATTCGGCGCGTGGTGGAAGCGGGGAGGCAGGCGATTGTGTTGGTGCCGGAGATTGCGCTTACGCCACAGACGGTGAAGCGGTTCACGGCGCGGTTTAATCGCGTGGCGATCCTGCACAGCGGGCTGACCGGCACGCAGCGGCATCGGCACTGGCAGCGCATTGCGCAGGGGAACGCGGATGTGGTGGTGGGAGCGCGATCGGCAGTGTTCGCGCCGGTGCCGAACCTGGGGATGATCGTCGTCGATGAGGAGCACGAGGCAAGCTACAAGCAGGACACGGCGCCGCGATATCAGGGGCGCGATGTGGCAGTGAAGCGGGCGCAGCTGGAAAATGTGCCGATTTTGCTGGGAAGCGCGACGCCGTCGCTTGAGACTTATCATAGAGTGTCCGTTGTCCGTGGTCCGTTGTCCGTTGCTACAGCACAATCAGCCACGGACAACGGACAACGGACGATCGACACTTCTCCAGCAACGGACAACGGACCACTGACAACGGACATCTCTTCAAAGTACCACCTTCTATCCCTTCCCAGCCGCGTTCGGGGGTTGAAGATGCCGCATGTTGAACTGATCGATATGCGGCAGGAGAACAAGTTCCGGCGGGGCGTGCATTTGCTGTCACAGCGATTGGAACATTTGCTGCGGACAACGGTGGAGAGCGGGCATCAGGCGATTCTGCTGCTGAATCGGCGGGGGTATTCGAATTTTGTTTACTGCTCTTCGTGCGCGAATCCGATTCAGTGTAAATATTGCGATGCGACGATGACGTATCACCGCTCCGTGGGTTCGAACGTGAAGACAGCGAAGTTTGAGGCCGGGCTGCATAGCGGGCAGTTGCATTGTCACTATTGCCTGGCGGTGAATGAATTGCCGGGCAAGTGTCCGGTTTGCGGGAAGAAGCTGAGCTTGTTCGGGCTGGGGACGCAGCGCGTGGAAGAGGAGATTTCGAAAAAGTTTCCGGAATTGAAGTTTGCGCGCGTCGATAGTGATTCGATGCGCGGGGCGAAGGATTACGAGGACCTTCTGTCGCGATTTGCGCGGCGTGAAGTGCAGGTGCTTCTGGGCACACAGATGATCGCCAAAGGTTTGGACTATCCGAATGTGACGCTGGTCGGCGTAATCAGCGGTGATACGGCGCTGGCGCTGCCGGATTTTCGGGCGGCGGAGCGGACGTTTCAGTTGATTACTCAGGTAGCGGGGCGGGCGGGGCGCGGCGATTCGCCGGGGCGTGTCGTGCTGCAGACGTTCTTGCCGGATGATCCGACAATTCAGTTTGCGATCAAGCAGGACTTCGTGAATTTCGCCAGGACTGAATTGAAGCATCGGCAGGATGTTGGTTTGCCGCCGTTTGCCCGGATGGTGCGGATCGTCATGCGCGACCAGGAGGCGGACAAGCTGCATAAGATTTCCGAAGAGCTGGCGGCGACGGTGAATGAAGCGCTCGTGAAGGTTGGAAATGACGTGCGGATGAAGGGGCCGATGCCGTGTGCGATCAGCCGCATTGCCGGGTATTTTCGGAATCAGATCGTGATGACAGCGGTGCGAGCGGATTCATTGCAGCGCGTACTGGCGCATGTCCGGGAGGCAGGGGCGCTGAGCAAAAGCGATCGGGTGGCGGTCGATGTTGATCCGGTTTCTTTATTGTGATCCCAAAACAAAATCCGCGAAAAGCGCTCCACGCATTTTGCGGAGTACGCAGATGTGGAAGATTTTTTGCGTTTCGTAATCTGCGCAATCTGCGATGAATATTCTCGTGGGGTCTGTGCAAATCTTTAGCGGAAGAGCGGTTCAATTGAAACATGGATCAGCAGATACGTGATGGCGGCGATAAAGGCGGCGCAGGGGAGAGTCAGGATCCATGCCATAATGATGCGTTGTCCCCAGATCCAGCGGACGGAGCGTACGCCGTGGGTGGTGCCGACACCGAGGATGGAGCCGGTGATGGCGTGGGTGGTGGAGATGGGGATGTGACCGAAGGTGGCGCCGATGATCGTGGTGGCGGCGGAAAGTTCGGCGCAGAAACCACCGACGGGGGTGAGACGGGTGATGCCGGAGCCCATGGTTTTGACGATGCGCCAGCCGCCGAAGACGGTGCCGAGGGCGATGGCGGCATGGCAGGCGAGGATGATCGGCAGGCCGTACTCGTGATGGATCCAGGGAAAGTGGAATGTGCCGACATAAGCCCATTTTTCATGCTGGGCGGAGGTCAGGAGCAGGACGATGATTCCCATGGTTTTCTGAGCGTCGTTGCCGCCGTGGCCGAGGCTGTAGACTCCAGCGCTGACTAATTGAAGGCGGCGGAAAAGCGTATCCACCTTATGCGGCGTCGAGCGGCGGAACACCCATGACACAACGATCATGTTCAGCGCGCCCAGGAGAAAACCGATCATCGGGGAAAGAAACAGGAACAACAGCAGCATGCCCCAACCTTTGCCGATGATGATGACGCTGAAGCCGGCCTTGGCGATGGCCGCTCCGGCGATGGCGCTGACAAGCGCGTGCGATGAACTGGTGGGGAGCGCAAGAAGCCAGGTGATGATGTTCCAGATGATAGCGCCCATTAATCCGCCGAAGACGACGTAAACATCAATCGAATGGATATCGACGAGTCCTTTGCCGATGGTGCTGGCGACACCGGTGCCGAAGATGAAGGCGGCGGCGAAGTTGAAAAAGGCGGCCCAGAGGACGGCCTGGCTCGGCGTCAAAACGCGGGTCGATACAACCGTTGCGATGGAGTTGGCGGCGTCATGAAAACCGTTCAGGAAGTCGAAAACCAAAGCGACGGCAATGATGAAAAAAATGAGAGAGAGAGGAACCGGAGAGGCGACAGCTAAAAGAGAGGGGAGAGGCATGATAGTGGGTCTGACAAATGTCTGAATTTCCGCCCTGTTATCCGTTTTTCAGGACGATGCGCTCAAGCGTATTTCCAACGTCTTCACAGCCGTCGATCGCTTCTTCGATGTAGTCATAAAGTTCTTTCCACTTCATGACTTCGAGCGGGGGGGTGTCCCCGTTGAAGAGGTTGCTGATGGCGGCGTGGTTGACGTCGTCGCCGACGCTTTCCAGGCGGTGAATTTCAATCAGCACGTCTTTCAATTCCGACAGCTTGCGGGTTTTGCGAAGGCGGTGGACGGCGTCGCTCATCGCGACGGTCGCCTGCACCAGCACGTCCGTCTGCTGGCGGAAAGATGCCGGCATTGTGTTGATGTGATAAATGGGAAACCGCTTGGCCAGGGCATCAATGGTGTCGATGATATCGTCGATGCCGTTAACCAGTTCATGAATGTCTTCGCGATCGAATGGGGTGATGAAGGTCTGGTCGAGGCGTTCGAGCGCTTTATGCGTCAGGTCGTCGGCCTGGTGCTCTTCGTGGCGGATGCGCTGGATTTCGTTTTCGATCGCCGGGAACTGCTTGGCGAGCTGCCGAAGATGCTCGGCACAGGAAATCGCGTGGCGGGCGAGGCCTTCGAAGAGGTCGAAAAAGACAGTGTCTTTAGGGAGAAGATTGAACATGGACGCCGCGCTCCAACAGTTATGATTGCGTTAAGATTCAGTGAGCGCGGGGATTGTACGGGGAGACGGAGGGAACTCAAATTTCGTGGCAGGTTGCATTCCAGATCGTCAAAAAAGACGGGCGGCGATTGGTTCGCCGCCCTCTGAAAATCAGGAACCAGGTTGCCCGTGCCTGACGGTGTTGGACACGCGAGGCGCCTGTGCCCGTTGATGGCACGGTCTGAAATGACCGTTGATATGCAGATGTAGTTTCCGAACTTTATTTCTGAACTTCGATTACACCGCCGGCGATGCGAGCGCCGGAGTTGCCGGCGGGATCCGTGTGAAGATCGTCTTCCTTGGCGTGAATGATGACAGATTTGCCCGCGATCGAGTGATCGCCTGGGCTCAGGGTCGCGCCGGAAAGTGCGCCTTCCAGGTGGGCATGGCCTTTGTCGTCGGCGGTAAGGTTGCCCAGGTCACCCAGATGATGGTGCTCGGCTTCGGGTCCGCCATGCTTTTGTTTGTCGGGGTTGAAATGACCACCGGCGCTGGAGAGGTCCGGGGCGCTGAGGTCGCCTTTCTGATGGACGTGGAAACCGTGCTTGGAACTGGGGACGAAGCCGTCTAAGTCGGCGACGAACGTGAGCTTGCCGTCGGTTTCGGTGAAAGTGACCGTGCCGGTGACATTGTTGTCGCTCGGACGGGTGGTGGCGGCCTGGCTGGGTTTCACATCGGCGACCGCCTTGAGTGAATCGGCGAAGGCGGGTGTCGCCAAAACGCATAATCCAATAAGCAAGACTCCAATCGCTGCGATGAGGTTTTTCATGGACGGTTCCTTTTTGTTCTCGATGACTCAGTAACCTTCAGATCGTAGACGCCGCCAACATAAAATAGCAAGGTTCGATCGCATAGTTTCGAGGCAACATCGCCCGGCTGCTCAATTATTGGGCAAAATGGTGATTGCTCGCGCTTGACGTGTCGCGGAAGTGGAACTTTTCATTGCCCTTGCCTAAAAAACTGCTACAGTAATCGACCCTGTTAATCGCGCGTTTTTGATTGTTCTTGTACGTTTTACCCCTGGGTTACGCCAATGAAAGGTCTGCCGCCCGCACAGGGCCTTTATCATCCTTCTTTCGAGCACGATGCCTGCGGCGTCGGGTTTATTTGCCACATCAAGGGGAAAGCATCGCATCAGATCGTCTCTGACGCGCTGCAGATGCTGGAGAACATGAACCATCGTGGGGCGTGCGGGTGTGAAGAAGACAGCGGTGACGGCGCGGGCATCCTCGTCAAAACGCCCGATGAGTTTTTCCGCAAGGAACTCAAGAAGCTCAAGATCACCCTGCCACCGGCGGGGCAGTATGGCGTGGGCATGGTGTTTCTGCCGCAGGATATGGTGGAGCGGCGGACGTGCGAACGCATTTTCGAGCGCGTGGCGGTTGAAAATGGAATGAAGGTGCTGGGGTGGCGCGATGTGCCGGTCGATGAAGCATTCGTCGGCGCCACCCCGAAGCGCGTTGCGCCGAAGATCAGGCAGCTTTTTGTTGCCGCCGGGGAGACATTTTTCAACCGGAAGGATTTTGACCGCCGGTTGTATCTCGTTCGCCAGCGCGGAGAATGAAGTTGAATTCGGCAATCATGGGTTGTCTCAGTCTGCGATCGATCAGTTCTATGTCTGCATCCTGTCCGCCAACCGGATGATCTATAAAGGGATGCTGACGGCGACGCAGCTTCGGCATTACTTTTTGGATCTGAAGAACCCGGATTTCCAAAGTGCGCTGGCGATGGTGCACAGCCGATTCAGCACCAATACCTTCCCGAGCTGGCAGCTTGCGCATCCATTTCGATATCTGGCCCACAACGGCGAGATCAATACTCTGCGCGGCAACCGCAACTGGATGCGGGCGCGGTATGGATCGCTGCAGAGCGAAGTGTTCGGCGATGAATTGCAGAAGATGGTGCCGATCCTGACGGAATCGGGATCGGACTCGGCGACGCTGGACAACATGATCCAGTTTTTGGCGGTCAATGGCCGCAGCCTGCCGCACGCGGTGCTGATGGCGATTCCGGAGGCATGGCAGAACCATGCGCTGATGGACCCGGACCTGAAGGCGTTTTATGAATATCACGCCTGCCTGATGGAGCCGTGGGACGGGCCGGCATCAATCTCGTTTACGAATGGCACGGTGATCGGCGCTGTGCTGGATCGCAACGGCCTGCGGCCAAGTCGCTATTATGTGACCAAGGATGATCTGGTCATCATGGCCAGCGAAGTGGGCGTGCTGCCGATCGATCCTGCGCGTGGCCCGCAAGTGGCGGTTGCAGCCGGGCAAAATATTCCTGATCGACATGAAGCAGGGGCGGATCATCGATGATAACGAGATCAAGCGGGAACTCGTTGATAAGCGACCATGGCGCAAATGGCTGGATGAGAATCTGATCCCGCTGGATGATCTGCCGATCCCGACGAACGTTCCGATGCCGGACCATGACACGCTGCTGGTTCGTCAGCATGCGTTTGGATATACGAATGAGGACGTGAAGTTCATCCTGTCGCCGATGGCGGTGCAGGGTCAGGAGAACATCGGCTCGATGGGGACAGATACGCCGCTGGCATGCCTGAGCGAGCGGCCGCAGCTTTTATACAACTATTTTAAGCAGCTCTTCGCGCAGGTGACGAATCCGCCGCTGGATGCGAACTTTGAGAGCCTGGTGACGTCGCTTTATACGTATCTGGGCCGCGAAGGGAACCTGCTGGATGAGACGCCGAAGCATTGCCACCTGATCAAGCTGAAGCAGCCGATTCTGAGCAACACCGATCTCGCGAAGCTTCGGGAAGTGAGCAAGGGTGATCTTCGTGCGGTGACGATTCCGATGCTGTTCAACGCCTGCGACGGCGAAATTGGCCTTGGCAAGGCGATTGATGAAATGTGCGCCGCTGTCAGCCTGGCGGTGAAGGAAGGCGCATCGATTGTCATCCTGAGTGACCGCGGTGTCGATCGCGACAAAGCTCCTATCCCCAGCCTGCTGGCGACGGCGGCGGTTCATCACCACCTCATCCGCGAAGGCACTCGAACGCAGTGCGGGCTGGTCATCGAAACCGGCGAAGCGCGCAAAGCGCATCACTTCTGCCTGCTGATTGGTTATGGCGCAGGCGCGATCAATCCGTATGTCGCGTTTGAAACGCTGGCCGACATGCATCGCGACAAGATGTTTCCGCCGGACCTGAGCTTCGACCAGGCCAAGAAGAACTACATCAAGGCGGCGAACAAGAGCATCATCAAGGTTGCCAGCAAGATGGGCATCTCAACCGTGCAGAGCTATCGCGGGGCGCAGATTTTTGAAGCAGTGGGCATTGCGCAGCGTGATCGACAAATACTTCACGGGCACCTCCAGCCGAATCCAGGGTGTGACGCTGGAGACGATCGCGAAGGAATCATTGGCGCGGCATCATCGCGGTTTTCCACCGATCGATGTCGAAGGCAATGTGCTGGACAACGGCGGCCAATACCAGTGGCGGCGCGATGGCGAATATCATATGTGGAACCCGGACACCGTCGCCAAGCTGCAGCAGGCGGTTCGCATCACCGGGTATCCGACCTTCAAGGAATATTCCAAACTTGTGAATGATGAGACGCGGCATCGCTGCACGATCCGCGGGCTGCTGAATTTCAAGAAATCGGCGACGCCGATCCCGCTGGAAGAAGTGGAGCCGGCGAAGGAGATCGTCAAGCGGTTTGTCACGGGCGCGATGAGCTTTGGATCAATCAGCAAGGAAGCGCACGAGAACCTTGCTATTGCGATGAACCGCATCGGCGGCAAGTCCAACACCGGTGAAGGCGGCGAAGATCCGAATCGCTTTCAGATCGATAAAGATGAACAGGGCAAAGTGGTTGAGCTGCCGGAGCTGACTGTGAACGGCACCAGGTTGCAGCCATCGCCGCTTTGGCGCCGGTCGGCGATCAAGCAGGTGGCGTCGGGCCGGTTTGGCGTCACCACTGAATATCTGATTAACGCCGATGAGTTGCAGATCAAAATGGCGCAGGGCGCCAAGCCCGGCGAAGGCGGGCAGTTGCCAGGCCACAAGGTGGATGAATATGTCGGCAAGATCCGGCATTCAACGCCAGGCGTCGGGCTGATCTCGCCGCCGCCGCACCATGATATTTATTCGATCGAAGATTTGGCGCAGCTTATTCACGATCTGAAGAACGTGAATCCGCAGAGCCGGGTGAGCGTGAAACTGGTGAGCGAGGTTGGCGTCGGCACGATTGCCGCCGGCGTGGCCAAGGCCAAGGCGGATCATATTCTGATCTCCGGTGATTCCGGCGGCACAGGCGCTTCACCGCTGACGAGCATCAAATATGCCGGCCTGCCCTGGGAATTAGGATTGGCCGAGACACAGCAGACGCTGGTGATGAACGGCTTGCGCGGGCGCGTCGTCGTGCAGACGGACGGCCAGCTTAAGACCGGCCGCGATGTGGCGATCGCCGCTTTGCTGGGGGCGGAAGAATTTGGCTTCAGCACCGGCCCGCTGATCGCCAGCGGATGCATCATGATGCGCGTGTGCCATCTGAATACATGCCCCGTCGGCATCGCAACGCAGGACCCGGAACTGCGGAAAAAATTTGCGGGCAAACCGGAGAACGTGATCAACTTCATGTTCTTCATCGCGGAAGAGCTTCGCGAGATCATGGCGGAGATGGGCATCCGCAGGATGGAAGACTTCATTGGCCGCAGCGATCTGCTGGAGTTTGCCGACTTGTCTGACCACTGGAAAGCGAAGAATGTCGATCTGTCGCCGATCCTGTACATGCCGGAATTGCGGATCGGCAATGGAGCGCTGCGCAACATTGAGAAGCAGGACCACGGCATTGCCAATTCACTGGATAATACGGTGCTGATCCCCGCCGCCCGGCCGGCGCTGGAGCGCGGCGAAAAGGTTCGTAAAGAACTGACGATCAAGAACACCAACCGCACCGTTGGCACAACGCTGAGCGGCGAGATCGCCAGGAAATATGGGCAGGTGGGTTTGCCGGATGACACGATCACCTTCAAGTTCACCGGCCATGCCGGCCAGAGCTTCGGGTGTTTCCTGTCTAAAGGCGTAACGCTGCTGCTGGAAGGCGATGCCAACGACTATGTCGGCAAGGGCCTTTCCGGTGGACGCATTGCCGTCTTCCCACCGAAGGAATCGACATTTAAGCCAAGCGAAAACATCATCGCCGGCAACACGATCGCCTATGGCGCGATTGATGGAGAGCTATATCTTCGCGGCGTGGCCGGTGAGCGGTTCTGCGTTCGCAACTCCGGCGCTCACGCGGTGGTTGAAGGGGTCGGCGATCACGGCTGTGAATACATGACCGGCGGACGCGTTGTGGTGATCGGCCCCACCGGCCGCAACTTTGCCGCGGGCATGAGCGGCGGCATCGCATATGTCTATGACACCGACAGCAGCTTCCGCGACCTGTGCAATCTCGACATGGTCAGCCTGGAGCGGCCGGATAAACCGGAAGATGTCGCAACCATCCGGCGGTTGCTGGAGAACCATGTGAAGTTCACCGGCTCGCAGGTTGCCCAGTGCATTTTAAATGATTGGGAAAAAGAGCTGCGGCTGTTCGTGAAAGTCATGCCGAATGAATACCGCCGGGTTCTGGAACATCAGGCGGAGATAGAAGAACGGGCAAAGAAGCTCGGGCAGCGGCAGACGGCGGGTGTGTAAGAGTTTTGCCACGGATGAACGCAGATGCACGCAGATGATGAAGAGAGATTAAATCAGATTACCGAGAAGATCATTGGGTGCGCCTACCGTATTGGAAATGTATTGGGACATGGTTTTCTGGAGAAGGTGTACGAAAATGCACTTGCGCATGAGCTTATGAAAGCGGGATTGCAGGTACGGCAGCAATTTTCTATCCCGGTAATTTATGACAGTGTGCTCGTCGGAAATTTTGATGCAGATTTGCTGGTGGAAGGTGCCGTGCTCGTGGAGTTGAAGTCGGTGCGAGCGTTTGATGACATTCATGCGGCACAATGCATCAATTACCTGGTTGCGACCGGACTTCCGATATGTCTCCTGATCAACTTCGGAAAGCGAGTCGAGATCAAGCGGTTCGCAAATATGAAGTCCGATCGTTAAGTCTTATCTGTGTGCATCTGCGTACATCTGTGGCTAAAAATCCTTGGCAGATTTCTTCTAATCGCGAGTGAATGAGATATGGGCAAGCCCACTGGATTTAAAGAGTTTCCCCGTCAGACACCGAGCCGCAAGCCGGTCAATCTTCGTATCCTCGATTGGCAGGAAATTTACATTCCCTTCGGCGACGAAAAAGCTCACGAAGCAAAACTGCGCGAGCAGGGCGCCCGCTGCATGGACTGCGGCATTCCCTTCTGCAACAACGGCTGCCCACTCGGCAACATCATCCCGGAATGGAATGATCTGGTTTACAAGAACCGCTGGAAAGACGCGCTGGCGATGTTGTTCAAGACGAACAACTTCCCGGAATTTACCGGCCGCGTTTGCCCTGCGCCGTGTGAAGAAGCCTGCGTGCTGGGGATCAACGAAAAGCCGGTCACGATCAAGCTGGTTGAGCAGAACATCATCGATCATGCCTTCAAAGAAGGCTGGGTGAAGCCGGAACCGCCGAAGACGCGGACGGGGAAGAAGGTGGCAGTAATTGGCTCCGGCCCGGCGGGTCTTGCAGCGGCGGCTCAGTTGAACAAGGCGGGGCACTGGGTCACCGTGTTTGAAAGGGCCGACCGCATTGGCGGTTTGCTGACCTATGGCATCCCCAACTTCAAGCTGGAAAAGGAAGTGGTCTTCCGCCGGGTGAAGTTGATGGAGGAAGAGGGGATTAAGTTCGTCGTCAACGCCAACGTGGGGTTCAATATCAAGGTGGAAGACCTGCGGCGGGATTTTGATGCGATTGTTCTTGCCGGCGGGGCGACCAAGCCGCGCGATCTGCCAGTGCCCGGACGAGAGTTGAAAGGCATCCATTTCGCGATGGATTATCTCCCGCAGTCAAACAAGCGCAATCTCGGCGATCAGGTCGCGGATCAAATCACCGCCAAGGATAAGCACGTCGTCATCATCGGCGGCGGTGACACCGGGGCCGACTGTCTCGGCACCGCACTGCGGCAGGGCGCCAAGAACATCCGCCAATTTGAATTGCTGCCCAAACCACCAGAGTCGCGGGCGGCCGACATGCCCTGGCCGTATTGGCCGATGACCTATCGCACCAGCAGTGCCCACGAAGAAGCCGCCAATCATCTCTACAACGGACAAGACTGCCGCGATTTCGCCGTCAACACGAAAAAGTTCACCGGCGACGAAAACGGAAATGTGAAGAAGTTGCACGGCGTGAAGCTCGAATGGGAAATGGCGGGCAGCCGACCCACCAAGATGAAGGAAGGCCCTGGTTCAGATTTCGAACTCGACTGTGACCTCTGCCTGCTTGCCATGGGTTTCGTTTCCCCCGAGCATCCCGGCCCGATCGATCAACTTGGCCTGACCAAGGACAACCGCGGCAACGTCCTCGTCAACGAAAAATATATGAGCAGCGTGGAAGGAGTCTTTGCCGCCGGTGATATCCGCCGGGGTCAAAGCCTTGTCGTCTGGGCCATTAGCGAAGGCCGATGTGCCGCAAATGCAGTCGATGAATTCCTGATGGGGTCGAGTGATTTGCCGTTTTTGAAGTTGTTTTGACTGTTGGTTTTGATCGGGGGCATCAGCTTTAAATAGCCACAGGCGACAGCCAGGAGATTTGCAGGAAGTGACCCTTTACTTCCTGCAAATCTGCTGGCTGTCGCCTGTGGCTGTCAGCGTCCATCTCGTCACTTGTGCGTTTTCCGTGATCTTCAATGTTGGAAAACGGGTGATGACAATCCATCCGTAACAGGCACCGCGGTCGCCGTCACCTGTGCGGTGGCTGGGGTAAGGCCGGCTCGGCTTGCGGTTAGGGTGATTTCGCCGGGTTTCAGGGTGGAGCGAATGGAGACGCGGTTGATGCCACATTCGGTGTCGAGATAGAGGTTATTGGTGGATCCGATTTTGCCGCTGTTGTATCCGCCGCGCCAGATACCTGGGCCGTTGACAGTAAAGTCAATTTTGCCTTCATCGGTGGGGCAACGACGGCCTTCAGCATCCACCACCTCCACGTCAAACAGCGCCACATCATTGCCGTCGGCGTGTAAGCCGCCCGGTCCGACGATGGGAGTGAGTTTCACGGCTTTGGCCGGGCCGGCGGTAGCCAGCGTATCGCTGCAGACGGGTTTGCCGTCAGTGAAACCTTCTGCTTTTAACGTGCCGGCTTCCCAGGCGACATTAGGGAATGCGAAGATATATCCGTCGGAAGGCTTGTCGGTTTTACCGATCTGATGGCCGTTCAGCGTGAGCTCTACTGTGTCGCAATGATTGGCGACGACGTACATGGTTTTCTTGGTGCCGGCAGGATAGGTCCAGTGGCCGATGATGTGCATGTCGGGCTCTGGATTTTGCATTACGCGATAGGTGAAGTACGCCTCCTTTGGCAAGCGTACCGCATCCACTTTGCCGCTGACGCGCGCCACTTCGCTGGAGTCCTGGCGGCCGTCGGCGTTGGAGTCGACGAAGTATATCGATGCGTAGCCGGACCAGCGGGAATGGGCCGAATCCGTGTTGCTGATACGGTTGCTCCAATACGCCCAGTAGCGCTGGGCGGCGGCGATGCAGAAAGTTTCGCTATTCCAGTGATAGGTGTCATTGGGTCCGGGCTTGAAACCGAAATGCGGCGGCGAGAAATCATCCCAGAACCGCCGGGCGGCTTCATCGCGGAAGTCTTCGGTTTCGATGAGCGGCGCTCGATCGCGGCGCTCTTCACTATAGGCGCGGAAAAGATCAGTCCGGCTTTTGCGTTTGTCCTTGGCGTCGTCCTGCCCGATCATCACGCCGAAGTACTCGGCGATGGGCGTGTCGGCGGGATCGTTCAGGGTTCGGCAGCCCATGGCGCGGCCGCCGTTGGGATCGAGCTGGTTCTTCAGATCCACCATCTGCTGCATGTGGTCCGGGCTGATGTCATTGTTGCCGGCTTCCCAGAAGAAGATGCTGGGGCTGTTGCGGTAGTAAATCATGGAATCGCGCATGACTTCCATGCGCTGCTCCCACTGCCGACCGGTTGCGTCCTTTTCCTTATCACCCGCCGGGCAGACGCCGACGATTCCTAAGCGGTCGAATGTGCTGACGTCGATTCGCTGCGGCGAGATGTGCATCCAGCGCATGTAGTTGCCGTGGCAGTCGCGGATCAGCTTGGCGGTGATGTCGTGCATCCAGTCGGGATAGGCCTGGCCGAGGCCGGCCCATTCGTTGGTCGATCGCTGGGCGAAGCCGGTGAGGTAGACGAATTTATCGTTGATGTAAACGCCGCCTTTGCCGGCGCCTCCGCGGTATTCGGTTTTGCGGAAGCCGGTGGTGGTTTTCGCGACGTCGGCGGTTTTGCCATCGACAGTCACGATGGTGTAGACGTCATAAAGGTGAGGCTCATCGGGGCTCCAGAGTTTCACGCCGGACAGATGCCCCGTCGCCTTGGCTATGGTTTTTTCACCGGCGACCATATCGATGGTATCGCCGTCGATTTTCCCTGCGATATTTCCGCTTTCGTCGACGACAACCGCCGACAGCGTGACGGGTGTCTGATCGGGAGATTCGTTGGCGATCTGCGCTTCGATATTTACATCGACGCCGCCGTTGGGGACGGAAAAGTTTGATCCGTAAACGTAGATGCCCGTGGTGGCCAGGCCGTCATAGATGGGCAGGGTTTGATGGATTTTGCCGGTGAGATGAAGCCAGACGTGGCGATTGAGACCGCCGTAGTTGGGGTTGAAATCTTTGGATGCCCATTCATAACCCATGCCCGACGAAACTTCCTTATAGGTTCCGCTGTTATCAACTTTGACGGCGACGAGATTGTCCTTGCCGCCGAAGTTCACGGAGGAAGTGATGTCGACACCGTAGGCGGTGACGCCGTTTTCAGACTGGCCGACCTGCTTGCCGTTGATGAAAATCACACCGGCCTGGCGCATGCCTTCGAACTCGAGGAAAACCTTCTTTTCAGTTGCGTCGGCGGGCAAGGCGAAGTGCTTGCGATACCAGGCGATTCCAAGGTATGCGCCGGCCTGCCCCCCTCCATGGGAGATGATTTTGTTGAAGGTGTCGATGTCGTTGTAGGTATGGGGTGTGCTGACGGTACTCCACGTTGAGTCATCAAACGCGACGGCTTCCGCGCCTTGAACATCCTGCCGCATGAATTTCCAGCCGATGTCGAAGGAGTATTTTTGCCTGGCGGAGGCCGGAGGTGCGAAAGAAGCTTCTGCGCCCTCCGCGGACAGGGGAATCGTTGCAATCGCAAGCACAATAAAGGTGAAAGCCAGCCATAGAGGCGTTGCCGTTTCATCCCGCGATGTCTTCATCCTGGGTCTCCTGAAAAATTCGATCTTATTTTCAGCATCTCATGCACAACAACAGATAGCTCTAAAAGGTGGTTTGCGTTGCCAGATGGCAGCCAAAGAAATTTATCGTCCCGCAAACATCGAAGCATCTTCGATCGCCTGGGGATGGAAAATGCTTCGCAATGCAGCGACCGCCGTGTAGCGATCATATCCTTCCCGCGGCATTGGGTCGGCTGCGCCGATGATCGCGACGGTGGCGCTGAACGCCAGAAGAATGCCTGCCACCGTCCAGACGGCGGGGTGATGTGTTTTGCGAAGCCAGGCTCCGGCCCAGAAGAGTAACAGCGGCAGGAAGACCACGTACCAGCGCACAGCGAACATGGCCCATTTCCAATCGACGGGCAGCGAAACATAGCGGAGGATGACGATCACCGTTCCGGCAATCGTGACGATGGCCAGGGTTTTGGTGGTGGATGGCCAATGCCGGTGCATAACACTGCCCATTCCGGCCATACCGAGGATGAGGACGGGGAAATGGGTGAGCAGGCCATGGGCGCCGAGGAAGGCGCCGGTCAGGCGGGCGGTGAATGCCCAGATGATCTGCCATGTCGTAGGCGCGGCAGGGAGAAAGTCATCGTCGCTGGTGTCTGGAGTCTTGGTGGAGGCGGAATCCAGGGTGGGCATTGATGTGATATGCATCGTTCGAGTGGGGAGATGGGCAAGGCCAAGCCGCCAATCGCCGGTAATGGGGATGCTCAGGGAGATATGCAGAAGGATGGGGGGCAGGGCCCCGATGATGTACATGAGCGCTCCACCGATGCGAAGCGACCACCTCCATCGCATGGCGAAAATGACGCCTACGAGCAGGATCAGGAAGACGATCGCGGCAGGGTCGATGGCGGTTGCAAGTGCGGCAAAGAATCCGGCGGCGGCGAGATATCCGCCGCTGCGCAGGGGAGAATTGACCAGGCTTACCTGGGCCAGGATCGCCGCGGTGAGCAGCACGAGCGCGGCGGCGGGGGCGTACGGGTTCAGGACCGTCGCGTAACTGATTAAACCGCTTCCAAGGACGACGGCGATTGCCAGGCCGGTGCGCCAGGGGCGGCGCAGTTCAAACAGGCGGCCCATTCGGTAAAGCATTCCAGCGGCGGCGGCGACCGGCACCGTGGCCGCGATCAGCGTGAGAAGGTATTCGACAAAAGCCGGGTTATTGGAGAAGTTGAAGCCGGACCGCCAAATAAGCCAATAAGGGCCTGATAAAAGCAATCCCATGACCGGCGGTTGATCGCTGTAGTATGCCTCGCCGACCTGAATCTTTTGGCGGGTTCCGGCGAAATGGGTTTGATCGATCGCAAAGGTTTGCTGTTCGACCAGCGCCTGCACTGTCGCCCAGCGCGACATTTCATCATCATTCATTAAGGTGGCGACCGGATGGCGGAGCGGTCGAAGCAGCGGGAGGCAGATCAGCAGCACCACGATGGGACCGGCCAATGCCCATGGCCGCACGTGCTTGCGGTTTGTGTAGGCGCGAAGATAGACGAGGAGAGGCCTCATAGGAATGGAAACTCGAATGACGAATCAATGTTCAAATGACGGATGCTCGAATGACGAGACTTGAAAATCGGCGATGAAATTCTGCTTTTCGTTCCGGCATTCGAGTTTCAACGTACAGTAGCATTCACTCAACCGTGGTGGTGATCCTTCGGAGTATCTCGGGATGACCGTCAAGTGATATACCGTGACAGCCACCTGAAAAACGCTTTAGTATACCTTCAGGAACTGCACGAAATTACGAATGATTCGGTTTGAAAGCTGTTCGTAGCGAGGATAGTTGCGGGCGGTGTCTTCGCGTATTTTCTTTTCGCCGTCGGGGCCGAGGACTTTGGTTACATCTTCTCGTCCATGAGCGATCATTCCTTCAATCCCCTCGGGGGTGATTTCAATGTGATATTGAAATCCGAAGAGTCGGTTCTTGAATCGGAATGCCTGATTTTTGCACAGCCGGCTCGAGCTGAGCAGGGCGTTTCCGGCGGGCGGCGGCGGGGCGGGAGGAGGCGCGGGGTTTGCCGGACCGGGGAGTCTGGGAAGATCGAATGTATCGTAATGCCAGTGGAAAAACTGAGCGCCATCGTGCATCCCTGTGACCATCGGCTCGGTACCGCCGGGGAAGGGGAAGGTGACGGGGAGCCAACCGATCTCCGGCAGTGGGGTGAGCGGCTCGGCGGGAAGCGGTGGTTGGCCGTGGCCGGCAGGGGGCGCCATTTTTACGTTTGGGTAGACCTTGGCGCCGGCGGCATGGGCGATGAGCTGGGCGCCGAGGCAGATGCCCAGGACAGGGCGATCATGCCGCACGAGACGTTGAAGCAGATCAACCTCTTTTTGCAGGAAGGGATATTTGGCATTGCCGATGTCGGCGACGCCCATTGGCCCCCCCATGACGACCAATACCCGTAGCTCTTCGAGATCTGTCGGCACCTCGTCGCCGCGATAGAGATGTCGGATTTCAGTGGGAATCCCAAAGTCGCGAAACACCGTCATGATCCGGCCGGGTCCCTCGTGTGCAACATGCTGCAGAATAACCGCTTTGCTCATGGCGGACTATTCGACGGACGAGAGGAGGAGTTGTCAAGAATGGTCTCTTCTGCACCTACCATTCGCTCGGGCTTTGGCCACGGCCAATTAAATCGCCAATTTCTTCGTCGATACGATTGGTTAGGTTCCGTTATCCATTGCCGGCTTCAGCGATGCCAAGGAAAACCAGCTTAGTTTTGCGAACGGAGTTTGATTGGAGTCAGCGTCACCGGTCCTAACAGCCCTGAATCCACCAAATCCCAATTAGACGCATCGAACTTTTTATAATGAATATCGACGTAATTGATCTCGTGGAAGGCTTTCCATTTTACGCCGCTTTTATCCAGGTCGCGGATGCGGTTGGCAGCGAGATTGGTGACTTCCACCTCCAGCGTGTTGCGACCGGGCTTTAGGTATGGGCCGACCTTCGCTGCAAAAGGCACGCTCCAGAGCGTGCCGGCATCGTGGCCGTTAATGCGGACGCGGGCGGATTCGCGGACGTCGCCAAGATCGAGTTGCCAATCGTCGGCTGGTGTTGCGGGGAGGTCGAATTCGATCCGGTATCGAGCGGTGCCGGCGAAGCGTTTCGCGTTGTCATCGCCGAGGGTTGTCCACGAAGCGAGTTTTTCGGTTTTGAAGGGTGCAGGAAGAGCGGGTCCGCCGTCGATGAAATCGACCTGCCATTCGCCGGAGACGGCCACGGCGGCGCCTGCTTCTCCGCGATAGGCCCAGGCGGGTCCACTTGCATGCCGTGATGCAAGGCATCGCAGGAGAAGCGATTCGCCGGGACGAAGTTGCAGATAGACCTCAACGGCGTTTGAATTTTCAGCTTTGCGCATTGCGGGAATGCCGGCGGCGGCAGTGAGCGGATCCATGATAACGGCCGATGCGCAAGGTGTTCCCAGCTTGATCCAGCCATCGAGCGGTTTTGGCGTGAGGTTGGCAAAAAAGTAATCGTGACCTGCTTCCGTTCGCCGCCGAACAAAACCAATACCCTGATCCGCGATCGGTTCACGAGGAATCTGATTCGCTTCCAGAGCGGCGGCAGGCAAATCCGTGACAACCACTCGACCCTGACCGATTTTCGATTCCTTTTTGTTGTCTCCGTCATCCCACTTCAAACGCGCGAGCTCGGCTTTAAACTTTGCCCGGCGATCATCGAGATGGCTCAATCCCGGTACATCCGCCGGCAAGTGCCCCTGGAAGACCACTGTCGCACCATTTTCAGCGAGCGACAATATCTGATGCAGCGTTTCGAGAGGCATTCGATCGACCGGCGGAATGAGCAGTATGCGATAGCTCGCGCCGGGTGTTTTTAACTGGCCATCCGTTATTTTGGTCGCCTGGAGCTGGGCATCGGAAACAAAATCGAACGAATAGCCTGAGTCCAGGAGATGCTGGGCGAGCACGCCGCAGGGGCTTTCGGTGGCCCATTTCGCCGGTGACATGGCGAAGCGGCGTTCCATTCCTTCGGGGGTGTTCCACTGGTCATAGACAGGCCAATATAAAAGCACGTCGTTGTCGGGTTCACCGCGCTGAAGGATCGATTGGCAGCGTGCGATGTAACTGGTCATCGCAGGCAGATCGCGCCAGATGGTGTTCCGTGAGTTGAATTCAGTTGAGGCGTAGAACAACCAGCCCGGCCAACCGAGATCGGCCGGTGAATACGCAGATCCGTGGAAATAAATATGGTTGATGCCGTTCAGAAAAACCTGGTCGGCGACGGGTTTGCATTGCGAGAGCGCCACATTGAAATGCTCGCGCAGCCACGTGAATGTTTCGGATGAAATCAGCGGCCGGCCCATGACGTGACCCGCCGACGATGCGAATCGGCTGATCATGGGTTGAGGTGATGCATGTGCGCCCTCGCCTTCGCTTCGGATGCCGGGGATGTTGACCGGAGAGTATCCGAACGTTTCGGTTTCCGGGATGTCAGCCGCCCCGTAGAGGTCAAGCAGATTTGCGGGCGCTCCGTGCGCCTGTTCGCGTGCGAGAAAGCCGTGGTCGTGCGACCACTTGATCCATCCTTCGCCATACTCCATATGCAGTTCGGCAAGCGTTTGGCGATAATCGCTCTTGACTCGCGCTACCGTGTCCGAATCACCTTTGCCAAAGAGTTCATCAATGTGGTCGGCTAAATCATATCCCTGCATTTCCTTGAACTTCGGCGGCAACCCGTCCCACCAGTTGCCGGAATATTCGAATGAATCATGAAACTGCGTGCCGATCAAACCGGCAGGGAAACCGTCAAAAGCCTTGGTGAACGGAGCGAGATATGCTTCGATCGCATGGGGGGAATAAGGGTTAGCAACCAGCCCCTCGTCTCCCGGCGCTGATCGCTTCACCTTCATGCGCGTCGGCTTGGAGCTGAGTTTGTCGCCGTCTCGCACCAGCGATGCGTCGGCGTCGGCTTCATTGATCCAGGGGCCACCGAACGGCCAGCCGGTCCCTGTCGCCATGTCGACGCCCATGTCCAGCCGCTTCCCCTCGTTGCCGA
The DNA here is from genome assembly GCA_963704405.1 of uncultured Phycisphaerales bacterium. GTDB lineage: Bacteria > Planctomycetota > Phycisphaerae > Tepidisphaerales > Tepidisphaeraceae > MFD01213-c1. Next base: position 3,378,076 of record OY969903.1, on the reverse strand, counting down.
CATGCTTGAGCATCTCCATGAACTTCGGCGATAAAAACTGGATATATCGATCCTCGGCGCCGACCGCCCCATAGATCGGCGTGATTTCCACACCGCCCAGGCCTGCATCCCGAAATTCCTGCATCTCGCGCGTGAGGTTCGGCTCATCGACCGCGCTCCCAAGCCACCACCAGCGCGTCCAGGGTTTTTGCACATTGCCAATCGCCGGCCAACTCAGATCAGCCGATGCGGCAGGCGGAGCCGCCGGCGCTGCGTCCTGGGCGAAGCCGGCGCGAACTATGGACAGGACTGCTGATACCATCGCCAGATGCATCCATTTCATCAGATTATTCCTCCAGCCGCTAAAGACATGAAAATCGCTTGTTGTTTTTTTATTCTATGCGAGATTCGAAATTAATTCGCCACTTCGCCTCCAGCCCTTTCGCCTGGGGCGCGACGAACTCAGTCACGCCGGATTCCGAGAGAATGAACCGCAGCAATGCAGGACGTCGCATTGCGATTGCTGGAGTTCTGCAACCGATTCGCTCGAAACCACTATTCATAGATATCAGGCGGTGATTTGTTGTTACTGGTGCTGCCCTGGTTTCCCGCTTACCTTTTAAGTGGTGAAGATCGCTCTAGTCATCCTGCACGCCGACCCCGCTCGTGGCGGGGCGGAACGATACACGGTCGATCTCGCCGCCGCGCTCGCGCGGAGGGGCAGCCAGGTTTCATTGCTCGCCTCTTCGTTTGCCGCTCCGATCGACGGAGTGACCAATGTTCTCATCAAGGCCGGCGGCGTCACCCGCACCCAGAGATATCGCCGATTTCTCGATTCGCTTGAAGACTACCTTGCCGCTAATACGCAGGACATCGTCCATGCCATGCTGCCTGTGCGGCAATGCGACATCTATCATCCTCACGCCGGTTTGGCCGCCGCGCAGGCCCGGCGCACTGGGAAACGGATGTTATTTGCGCCGCGGCGCAGGACGATGGCTCGCGTCGAACGCGACCTGCTGACTGGCACGCGGCCACCCATCGTTCTCAGCCTTTCGAATTATGTAAAAAAAGAGATCGTTATTCATTACCCCACCTTGCCGGCCGATCGACTTGCCACATTATTTAATGCTGTCGACCTGGAGCGGTTTCGACCGCGCCAGGCGACAGGCGTCATTCGGGATCAGTTGCCGCGAGGTGCGGTTGTCGGGCTTTTTATCGGAAAGGACTACGTTCGAAAGGGGCTTGCCGAGGCGGTCAGCGCGTTGGGGAAACTTCAAATGCCAGGCTCGCAGAGTGGATCGCCGGCTTTGGCGATCGTGGGCCATGAGGATGTACGGAAATTGGGTTTGTCTCTGCCACCGGGCGTTACGGTTCTCGCGTTTCCTTCCACGACCGATCCTCTGGCGTACTACGCGGACGCCGATTTTTTCGTTCTGCCTACTCGGCATGATCCGTGCAGCCTGGTCGTGCTTGAGGCGCTTGCAATGGGCCTTCCGGTTATCAGCACGCGATTTAATGGCGCTACTGAGATTATGACCGATGGCGTCCATGGCTTTATTCTGAATGATCCAGGTGACTTGGATGCCTTGGCTTCTGCGATGCGGGAAATGATGGACCCCGACCGCCGCGCGGCTATGCGGGCAGCCTGCATTTCATTGCGACCCCAGCTCTCTTACGAACAGCATCTGGATAAGCTGGAATCGATATACACCGCTGCGCGACCAACCTCCATTGCGATCAATTCCTGATCCACTCAATGACTTCGTTCGCAGAGGTGTTTGCGATTGGCACCCAAAACTTTAATTTCGTTCGCATTCTGTAAGGGTAAAATGAAGGTCCGGATAAACCTGCATTTAGAAGCCATGAAAATGGCAAACCGTCATTGCAGCGCAAAAACCGACATACTCAGCAGTTAAACTCCTCCCGGTTTAATCATTTCACCTAATATCGGACCGTTGCAAACGATGGAAAACCTTTGCCGCGTTGCCATTTACCTGTTACCGTTCATGCCTCGGACGCGGCATCGATCCGTCCTGGCCAAGAGTCGTATACCTTGGCATCGCCCGGTTTGATTCGGGCTTTTCGTTTCTCGGCTATTGGGTGGCCCTGTTGTTAGAAGGGCAAAAGTTATGCGCTTGTCGTCTACTGCATTTTTGATTTCGTGGATTGTGACCAGCCTCTTCGGGGCGATGGCTTATGCCGGGATTGCGACGGCTTCCAATGATGGATTCGCCGCCAACTACTCCGCTGGCGCAAGCAATCTTTTGCTGACTCCCAAAAACTCGGCCCAGGAGCTGGCCGTCGATCAAATTCTGCCCGTTCATGGCATCGACCTTCCTGGCTTCCCGGCCCCTAGTCCTATGCCTGCGATTCGCACTACACCGCGCGACTCGGCGGCACAGGATCTCCCGGTGGAACCGATTCCAGCCCCAACCGCCGTCGCATCAGGTCTTGCTGTGCTCGGTGGGTTAGCGGCCTTCCGCATCTTTCGTCGCCTGCGATTCGTTTAATCCCCCCAAATAGCGAGAAATTCATAACCGCGGATAGGATCATTCGCGGATGAAACAGCGGACGAAGGAATCAATCGCTATTTCGCCGGCGATGGCGCCGGGAATGAAGCCATACCGGCGTCGATGGTTCCGCGGGACGGTCATTTCCCTTTTGATTTTGGTGCTGATCTTTATCGCCGATACATGGTGGCATTATCACGGCCCTTGCGCCCCGGCCCGGATTTATCCGGGAATCATCTATTCCTGCGAGCGCCTTCCGGATACCCCTGAGAGCGGCGGGCTTCTTCATCTTATCTGCGGCGATCTCAGTATTCCTGGTGTCAGCCTCTATGTCACACCGCTCGATCCGTTCGCGGTCGCCCATGACTGGCAATACCGCCTGCGCTATGTGTCCAGCATCGTGCGCGACGAGCACCTCGCGGCGGCTGTGAATGGCACACTCTATTCCTCCGATTCCGGATGGATCCGCCTGAGCGGCGACTATGGACGCGCCGTTGAAACAGTGGTGGCCGATCATGTTGTCAGCCACATCCACCCGCATACATATCTGCTGTGGTGGGATGATGATTTGATTGCACACCTGGAGCGGACCAAACCGCCGAGCATTGAAGTTTTGAAAAAAGCACAATGGGCAATTGGCGGTCAGGCGCCTGTGTTATATGACGGCGAGGTCCACACCAATGAAGCCGCCGCGGATCATCGCACCATGATTGCCGCCGACCCGGATAAAAAGCTCGTGTGGCTCGCCGTGTTCGACCGGGCCAGTTACCGCTTCGCCGCTCAATCCTTAGCGGCCAAAGGCGCCAAGATCGGCGTCATGGTCGACGGGGGAACTTCCTCTTCCATGGCGATCGGCAATGATGCAACCGGCGTTCGTCCTGGCGCCATCACCGGCAATTGGCGGCCGGTTGCGAATGTGTTCGGTCTCCGCTTCACGCCGCGCCTTTAACAGCCGATCCAAAGGCGCCGGCCACTTCCGCGCGGCTTTTGCCAGGGCTGTCTAAGTGCCCGAGTGATGCCCCGGATCTTCCGTATGTGAAAACGCCTCCGGCACTTCTCCCGGCATCTCTGCCCGCACGATTGGCCCGATCACCGCCGCGGCGAGCACTAGGCACACTACCACGATCACTACAATTCCCGCCCAGGTTCCATTTGCGGAAAGAATCGGATGCCCTTCATCCGGAGCCACATCCGCCGACCGCGAACTGGCCGCGCTATCGCCCGTCGCCAATTCCTCGGCAAGCCCCGCTGACGGCCAGGCAAACACAATCGCAATCAAAAAGGCCCACACGATCAAAGATGGCCCATGACCTAATCGCATAATTGCCTCATTGTTTCATCGCGTCCGGCCTTGGCGGTCTTGGCGGCAGAATCCTAGATCGTCATTTTCAGTTGCGGAATTTTCTTTGCCACTTCCGCAATCTCCAGCCGCCGCACGGCGTAATTAGAATCACCGAGCTCGGTGAGCGGATAGCTGGTTGCCACCGCGAGCGTCTGGAACCCAACGGTGCGCACCGATCGAATCACCGTTGGCGCATCTTCGACAATCAAACAATCCCGCGGCTCGATCTTTTTTCCCACCCGTTCGCGCACCAGTTTTGTCGCCATCAGATATCCCTGCGGGTCTGGTTTGCCGATGGTCACATCCTCGGCGGCTACTATGGTTGGGAAACAATCCCGAAGCCTGACGCCTTCCAGCATCGCTTCAATTTCTTCGCGCAGCGCACCGGAGCAGATGGCTAGCGGATAATTTCGCCACAACCCCCGGACGAATTCTTCAACGCCGGGGAGCGCTTCATATCGCCGGGCATAGATCAATTCCATCATCGCTTCGCTTTTGCGGGTCATGATGCGAAGGAATGTCTTTGAATCCAGCTCCTTGCGATGCTTCTGAAAAACGTGCCGAAACGCGCCTTTGTCATCGAAGCCGATGAGTTCCTGGTAATATTCCTCTTCAGTGAGCGGAATGTTTTCATGCAGGAGCGTTTGGCGGAATGCATCGAAGTGCAGCGGTTCGCTGTTGACGATTACGCCATCAAAATCAAACAGTACGGCGGCAGGCCAGGTCGACATTCAAATTACCTTAGTCGCGGTTTCGCAGCAGCACAATAAGGCGACGCAAGGCGGCGATCTCATCATGCGATGGCGATCAGCCCGGGGTTTAAATGACCGGGGTTCGGTCGTTGCTTGTACGGCAGCGACTCGCGACAATAGCACGTGTAATTTTACGGCCTGCCGAAGCGGCCGCGCCGCCTGAAACCATTGAAACCGTGGAACCAAGATCATGTCGCGAGTACGCCCGCCTGACAATATCGAGATCGCCGCTCTGAAGCAGAAGAAAGAAGTTTTCTTCGATGCAATGGCGGCCGGCCCCGGAACGCCCTGGGAAGACCGGGGAACGCATGGAACAGTCAGCGCGTTTTTCAAAACGTGTGCGATGAGTTTGACGTCATTCTTCAAACTGGTTGACTCTATTCGCCGGCCTGAAACAACAACGGATGCAACCGGTTTTTTAATCGGTTGCTGCGTGTTGTGGGGAATCAGCGCCTTTGTCCACGGGCTGATTTTTCTGGTGTTGCTGCACCGCGTGCCCAACATCGAAGTTTACGATCAGCAGTACGTGATTTATTGCGCGATTGCCGCCATCGGGGCCGGCGGGGGCCTGTTTTTGCTTTTCAAGCTGTACAACCTGATTTATGGAAAGCTGATCGCACAGGAGAAAAGCGCATCGGTGTTGCCCGCCGTGCTGCTGTTCAATGTGAACGCCTATGCTTTGGGGCCCAGCCTGATGGCGCCGATCCCGGTGATCGGTCCGGTGCTGGCGATCCTTGGCATCTTCAAAAACCTGGTGACGGCCGGCTCCAGGCGGCTCAATATCCGGTTCGTCGGCGCATTTATCGATGCGCTGCTCGCATTTATTATTGTAATTGTTGCCGGATACGCCGGTTACAAAGTTGGGAACTTTGTCGTTCATCAGGTCCTGGGCGATACATCGGCGTCCACCTTGCCCATTAAGGTGCAGTAACTGTGAAGGCAGGTATTGCATCGCGACTGAAAATGCCGTCGCGGCAGCATCACGCTTTGCTATGGCGCATTCATCGCCGCTTTCCTACGGTGACAGCGGTTGTCCGATTTGGCGAGCACGAGTTTCCCTTCACACGCGTGGCTGATCCGGATCGCGTCCTGGATGAAGTCGCCGAAGAAGAAGATCGCCGCGAGCGGCTGGGCGGCGCTCGAATGGAAGACCCCCTTCATCTCCCCTACTGGGCCGAGCTTTGGGACAGTGCCGGCGGAATCGGGCAATATCTCGCTCAGGATTGGCAATCCCTCGCCGGCAGGAACGTCCTGGATCTCGGATGCGGACAAGGGTTGGCAGGCTGCGCGGCGGCGGCAATGGGGGCGAATGTTTTATTCGCCGATCTTGAAGCTCCTGCCCTGCTGTTTGCAGAACTGAACAGCTTGCCGTTTTCCCCCCATGTCCGGATGCGGCGACTCAACTGGCAAACCGATCGGTTGAGCGAAACATTCGATCTCATCATCGGCGCAGACATTCTCTACGAGCGCAAGCAGTGGGAATTCCTGGAGCCGTTTTGGCGTGCTCATCTCAAAAAAGGCGGCCATGTTTTGCTCGGTGAACCGGGCAGACAAACCGGAGACCTTTTCATTGAATGGATCGGTTTGCGTGGTTGGCGCATGGAGCGGCTGGAAGAGAAAGTTCCGACGCGCCAGACCCCAATCCGCATTTTCAGGCTCGCCCTGATTTAAGGCCCCCTGACAACGCGCTAAACTAAAACGCCCGCTTCCCAGTGAAGGGTTGCGGGCGTAAAAGCACGGTTGATCCGATGGTGCCGTGTCGTGAGCTGTTAGCTCAACCCTAATGAAGTAGGTGGGTGAGAGCCGACGGAAATGACCGCCTTGCGGCGATCCTTTCGCACGGGAGGTTTCTCCCGTTTCCTGCATCGTTTGCTTCCCGTCTTGGTTCCGATTTCAAACAGACAATCGAAACACCGCGGAATGCGCTCGGCAGGCGGCTAGCCCCTAGGGTTGCTTATCGGTTGAACCAATATGGCTCCCGAATCTCGCACACCGCAGAACATCCGTACCGCAGATAGTATCGGCCTGTTTCGTTCAGGGCAATTACAGAAATTGTTTGTTTTCAGTCATACGCGTTCCAGAATCCTGCCTTTTAGGCGTGTGAGTTTTATGACGTCCCGCCCGGATTTCAATCAGTTGGCGCACCTCAGCGGCCAAGAACGATTTACGATATCATCCCCCACACGATGTGTGCTCGACCGGACCAATTGCTGCTCCCACTGGAACGTCTGGATGCGGCGCTGCTGGCGATGACGCCGATGCTTTCAAACGTCGCGCGGTTCGCGGCGGAGCGATGGCGAACCGACGCCGCCGCGCTGCGATTCCATCTTCGCCATCGAGAGTCGTCGCTGGTGATTACAGTTGTCCTCGGTGGCACGGGCACTGGCAAAAGCACGTTGGTGAATCGCATTGTGAACGCCGCGGTCACGGCAGCCAGCTATCGACGAACCTTCACAACCGGGCCGGTCGCGGTCGCGGCCCGCGCTGCGGATATTCCACTGGGATGGCTGGGGATCGAGCCGGTTGTCATGGATGCCGCTGCGCTTCCGGCGCGGGGAGAAACAGACAAGCTGGTCGTCGTTGAACTGCCCGGCATGGCGGGCGTCATTGTCGATACACCGGACCTGGACGGAGACCAACCGGCCCATCACGCCCAGGCGGATCGGGCATTTCGATGGGCGCAGCGGGTGGTCTTCGTCGTGACGCCCGAAAAATATCAGATGACCGAATTGCTGCCTTACTACCGCCTTGCAAGGCGGTACGGGACGGCGGCGCTGTTCGTCATGAACAAGTGCGAGGAGAATGCGGTCGTTGAGGATTTTCGGCGGCAGCTTGCACAGCGGGAGTGGCCGCAGGCCCCGGTCTTTGTCGTTCCTCGCGATGATGCGGCTTACGACTCGTCGGCCGGCGAAAATTTTGATGCGCTGCGGGCAATGCTTCAGCGAGACGATGACGTTTCGCGCCAATCGATCGAGGCGGGGATTTCTAATCGCGCCTCCGATGTTGTTGCACGTCTGGCCGATCAGGTCATTTCGCCTCTGCGCGATGCGCGGCGAGAGGCCGAGCGGCTGATGGCCGCGCTTCGGTCCATGGAAACACCGCCTGCGGGTGTGGACGTGAACCCGATCACGCAGCAGCTTCAGCGGAGGTTGCAACAACGAAGCGTGCTTTATCTGATGGGCCCCCAGCGCGTGCTCGACCGCGTGCGACAGGTGCCGACACTATTGGCGCGGCTGCCGCGGGCGACCTGGGACTGGGTCATGCGCGGTGAGATTCCTTCCGATGTGATCGATCCCAAATCCGCCTTGGAAAAGGGCGAACCGCCCGATTTTCCGGCGGCGCTGGCGGATCAGTTCACAGTCTTGCGCAGCAGAATCGATGATATTCTGAGATCGAATGCCCTGGCGAACCGATGGCTTGCGGACGACTACGCGGAATACAACGGCGCACTGACAGATCCTGCATCCGCTGGTGCGATCGCGGTGGAAGAAATTGAAAATCTGCGGCAATGGTTGGAGACGCGCTGGAACGCCACGCCGCGCGATACGCGCATGCTGCAGGCGCTGCTCAAATATCTTCCCGGCGGCAAGACCCTGACTCGATGGTCCGAAGCTGCGCCATATCTGCTTACGCTGGTGGTCATCACGCATCATGCATTTTTCGGCCACATCGATCTAATGGTCCTCGGCGGATACAGCCTGGCAACCTGGCTGACCGAGCGTGTCAGCAATGAAGTTTCTTCGCGAACGCGAACCGCCAATCGGAAAATTTCCGATCGGTTTGAACGGCTGGCGCATGAGCAGATCGAAAAAATATGCCGGTGGCTGGATCGGCAGGCGCCGGCGACAAAAGAATTGGATCGGCTGGAAATGTTGGCAGGGGACTTAATGGTTTAGTTTGGCGTTGTGGAAGTGAGAGTCGGGTAATTGGTCCGTTTCAAGCAGCACGGGCCGGAGACACGTGTCGCGTATACGCTGTTGCGTGATGCGTGTGATTTGATCGCAATGCGTGGGCTGATGGAATTTTGATGACTGATGAACTGCAACAACTTGTGCGCGATGCGATGGAACTGACCGGCTCATCGCCGCCGGATTTGCTGGGTAATGGTTCACCGACGCTGACCATCGATGCATTGAGCGGTCAGACATTTTATCTGGTGGGATTGATCGGTGGGAAAGAAGTCGGGAAGAGCGCGCTGGTCAATGCGCTGGTGGGTGAGCCGATCACGCAAACCACATCGTTTGGTCCGGGAACGGAAACCGTCGTGGCTTACGCGCATGAAAATCATGCCGATGCATTGCGGCGGCTGCTCGAGCGCGAAGTTCAAGGACAATATCGAATGGTCACGCATCTTTTGCCGCATCTCACGCGGCAGGTGCTTCTGGACCTGCCGGATATCGATAGCCACTGGCTGTCGCACGTCGAAATCACCCGGCGAATGTTGCGCCACGTGCTGTTCCCGCTGTGGGTGCAGAGCGTTGAGAAATACGCCGACCTTCAACCGCAGCAACTGCTCGTGAAGGTGGCGGAGGGAAACGCCGCGGGGAATTTTCTTTTTTGTCTGAACAAGGCGGACCAGTTGGATGCCGCTGCGGTTGTGGAATTGCGAGAGGATTATGGCCGGCGGATTGGCCGGATATTGCAGATGGATCCGCCGCGCGTCTGGATGCTGAGCGCGGCTAGGCCCGCGGAATTTGATCTGCCGGAGCTTCGCGGATTGCTTGCTGAACACAAATCCGGCGAAATCATTCGGCAATCTCAGGAATTAGCCAATCGGCAGCAGGATATGGCGCTGATGGGCTGGTTGAATTCGCAGGATCTCACCGGCCGTTCACAGCGCCTTGCGCGGCTGGCAGCGGAGGGAGAAGAATTGCTGGACGCCCGGGTTGGTGTTCCACTGCTCGAACAATCGTTGCCCGCGCTGATGGACGATCCGGCAAGCCGGTTGGCGTTGACGGATGAAGTGTTGGCGGCGCGGGTCAGCCGATGGCCGATCGTCAACCTCGTTCATTCGGTGCTGACGCCCGTGCTTGCGGTGGTTCGACGAAACGTGGGGGCGGCGCGGACGGCTTCATTGCCGGACGCCGAGGCACTGGTCCATGCGCATTTACAACCCAGCGGCAAACCGCTGTCATCGCTCGTGCGGAGCGCCTTTGCACAGTTGCAGCAGGCGCATCCGGAGATCAGCGATCTGTATCGTCAACGGAAACTATGGGAAGATATGGCCGCCGACTCGGCGGTTGTGCAATTGCGGGAAAACCTCACCCAGACCGTCGCGCGCCAACGCGACAGGGTCCGCCAAAATCTGACCGGAGGGCAAGGCGTCAAGTCCGCGGTATTTGCACCGCTCCGGTGGTTGCTGACGATTGGGGCGGTGTTGTGGTTTCCCTTGATTCAACCGCTCACGCAATCGCTGCTGAGCGACGGCGTCGAGCGGACGACGCGGGAATTTATTCTGCTGGCGGTGAAAATCTTCAGCGTCAATGAATTACTCGCCAACCTCACCTTCCTGGCGATGTACTTCTTTGTGCTTTGGGTGATTCTCCGGTGGGACACGCAACGCCGGGTCGCCCGCTTCGCGAGGCGATGGCAATCCGATTCCTCCGACCTGAGCCTCACAAGCCAGGCGATGCAGTGGATGGACGAGCTGCTTGCCCCGATCAACCAGAAGCGGCAGCAAGCCGACACTTTGGTGAAGCGGCTGCAATCGCTGCAGGGAAAGCCTTAAACCTCCTCCCCTATATTTGCCCTTTTCCAGGGATACAATCAAAGCAATGTCCATTGCGATTATCGATTACGGGATGGCGAACCTGAAATCTGTACAGAAGGCGTTCGCCGAAGTCGGCTGCCCGGCTGAAATCATTTCCACCCCCGAGCAGATCGACCGCGCTGATAAAATCGTGCTGCCGGGCGTAGGCGCGTTTCCCGATGCCGTAGCGACATTGCGGGAAACCGGTTTGGCCGAACCGATCATCCGCCACATCGACAAAGGGAAACTATTCCTGGGAATCTGCCTCGGTTTGCAGATGCTGTTCGACGTCGGTTATGAAGACGGCGAACATCGGGGCCTTGGCGTCCTTCGCGGTAAGTGCATCCGGTTCGACGTGGACGAAAGGCTCGGGCTGAAGGTGCCGCACATGGGCTGGAACCAGCTCGCGCGGCACACCCATACGCCGCTGCTGCGCGGGCTGACTGACAGGTGCGGTGTTTATTTCGTCCACGGATACCACGTGGTGCCCGATGATTCCTCGGTCATCGCTACCACCACCGATTATGGCAGGCCATTCGTCAGCAGCATCTGGCGCGACAATCTTTTCGCCACCCAGTTCCATCCCGAAAAAAGCCAGAAGGTCGGCCTGAAGATTCTGGAAAACTTCGGCCAAATGTGAAACTGCTATCGATCGAAAGGTTCATCGTGGCGATTCCAGCCGGCGGTTTCGATCGGTTCCAGGGCGAAGTCTGCGTCGTTCAATCCTGCCACCGGGTTGATCGTTACATTTTCCAGATCGGTGCTCCGGTCGCTCGCCAGGCTGGCGTCGAGTGTTTCAATCCGCAGCGGCATTTTCGATTCCACGTCAACCCACACATCGATTGTGCTGAACTTTTTAGCGAGTTCAGATTTATCCTTCGGCTTTAATTGCAGGTGGATCGTGTTGGCTGGGTCTTCCTTGGCCGGCGGAAGCCTGGTGACATCGAACTGTTGGTGAACGTCTTTTTTTTCCTGGCCGATCGGCAGAGGAAACGGACCTTTGCCCAGTTGGAATAGATTGACGTGTTCGCCGGAGCGGGAAATCTGGCGGTTCACTTCGTTTTTACTCGTGTAATCCCGGTCGATGAGCCAGCCGTTATTGAGAAGATATTCCTTCTTGTCCGGCTGCGGCGGCTTGGCGCCGAGCTTTTTGGTGTCGAAACGAACGCGAAGCCGCGCGTCGTCATTTGGCTTGGATTGAAACCAAACCTTTCCGGAGCGTTCCGTCGTGGTGCCCATAACAGTATCGGATTCAGAAAGTTTGACATCCGCCGAGAATTCCTTGAGCGTCTTGCCGCGCCATTGCAGGGCGTCGAGAACGTCGTCCACTGTGGAATCGGGCCGCAGCGCGGTCAAATTATCGCTAGGAACCCCAACCGGATTCACCAGCGGTTGCGGCGCAGTTTGTGCCGCCCCGCATGACGCAGACGCCACGATAACGCAAGCAGCGACCGTCCAAAATGAACGCATATTAAGCCTCGAATTCTCTAAACGCAGTACGAGCGCCGCTTCAACTCAATTATATGCCTTGCCCATGAAGTCAGCACGCCATCGAAAATTCTTTCGGGGTTATATCGGAACATCAGGAATCACCTGGCGCAACGATTCATACAACCCGATCCCAACCGCGGTCGACAAATTCAAACACCGCTCTCCCTCCGCCTGCGGAATCCGCACCGCACGTTCCCGGTTAGAGGCGATGATCTCCTCCGGCAGTCCATGTGTTTCGCTTCCAAATACTAGACAGTCGCCGGCCCGAAAGGTTGCCGACCAATGCGAGCGACCCGCCTTCGACGTAAAAAACCACAGGCGGCCGCTATCGATATGCTTGAAAAAAGCTTCGTTGTCATCATGTACGGTCAGCTTCAGCCGCGGCCAATAGTCCATCGCCGAGCGCCTCAGCTCGCGGTCCGACAGGACAAAACCGAGCGGTCGAACCAGGTGCAGTGATGTGCCCGTTGCAACACACAAGCGGGCAATGTTGCCCGTGTTCGGAGCAATCTGCGGCTGAAGCAGCGCTATCGCCAACTGATGGGCTGGCAACGTGGTCGACGCAATGGATATGGCTGGATCGTTCATCGTGATGGTGTTGAAGAGAAAGAGCTTGTAGCCCCCGACTTCGGCGAGCGCGATCGAGGGGCGTCTTGCTTATGCTGCTTCAGGTTACCCGCTCGTTGCCTCAAGCGTTGCTGCGTCTATACTCTCTCCCAGATGCTGAAGAAACGAAAAATTCGAGAATTGGCCATGCAGATCCTGTTTCTCTGGGACACCCAGGACAATGCGGACCGGCCGTTGGCGGACCAGGTCGCCATGGATGGATCAGATGAGGCGGACGTCCGCCAGGCCGCCCTGGATATGGCGAGCGGGACCTGGGAGCAGCATAAGGCAATTGATGAGCGGGTCGAGCGGTTCGCGCCTCAGTGGCCGCCTCGACGCCAGCCGGCAGTGGATCGCAATCTCATTCGGCTTGCGATCTGGGAAATGACCTCAACCGATACGCCGGCGAAGGTTGTGATCGACGAAGCGATCGAGCTGGCCAAACATTTTTCAACGGAACAAAGCCCCGCGTTTGTAAACGGAGTGCTGGACGCGATCCTGAAAGAGCATAGAACACTGATTGGACAAAATCCGAATGACGAAGTTGGAATGATGAATCAATGACGAATGTTCGAATTTCCAGCTAAGCAGAAGAAGAGGAAAGTCACAGAGCGGATTTAAGACCAATGGGTTTTTTCTCTAAAACACTGGACAAGCTCAAAGGCGCCCTGAAGAAGACCGCCGAAGTCCTGAACACCGACGTTCGGACGCTCTTCATTCCGGGCCGCCAGATAGATGACGCTTTTCTCACGGAGATGGAGGAGAAGTTCATTCAAGGCGACATGGGCGTGAAAAACGTCGACGCCATGGTGAGCGAGGTTCGCGAGCGTTGGCGGCTGGGCAAAATCAAAAATGGCGAAGACGCCGAGCGGGTGGTCAAAGAGCAGATGGTCAGCGGTTGGGGAAATCCGGAATCGCGCGAGCTGCATTTTGCGGAGAAGGGACCGACGGTCATCCTGGTCGCCGGGATCAATGGTGCGGGCAAGACCACAAGCATCGCCAAGCTGGCGTGGCTCTTGAAGCATGAGATGAAGAAAAAGGTGATGGTCTGCGCCAGCGATACCTTCCGTGCGGCCGCCGTCGATCAATTGAGCATCTGGGCTGAACGCATCGGTGTGGAAATTGTGAAACACAAGATGGGCGCCGACCCCGCCGCCGTCGCTTACGACGCCTGCGAGGCCGCGAGGAGCCGCGGAATGGACGTGCTGATCGTCGACACCGCCGGTCGCTTGCACACGCAGGATCACCTGATGCGCGAGCTGACGAAGATTCGCGATGTGGTTGCTAAGCGCATCGAAGGGGCGCCGCACGAAGTCCTCCTGGTGCTCGACGCCACCACCGGTCAAAACGCAATTTTGCAGGCGAAGAATTTCGGGCAGGCGATCAAGGTAACCGGCATCGTTTTGGCCAAGCTCGACGGTTCAGCCAAAGGCGGTGTGGTCATCGCCATCCGCGATCAGCTCCGTATTCCCGTAAAGTTCATCGGCCTGGGTGAAACGCCGGCGGACATCGAAACCTTCGATCCCCAGCGTTTTGTCGATGCATTATTCACCGAACGAACCGCCCCCGCGACACGCCAATAATCCGTCCCGGAATCCTCATTGGTTTCATCTGAATATCCGGTTAATTTACTGCCGCGTCGCTGATGGTTCGCGTTCCTTCAAACAGGATGAGTCATGCGAGTTGAAAGCCGGAAAGTCGTCAAGATTGATTACACGCTCACCAACCCGGCCGGGACGGTGATCGATACGTCCACGGGCGGCGAACCGCTGCCTTATCTGCATGGCGCAGGCAATATCATCCCCGGACTCGAGGCAGCACTGGACGGCAAGGAAACCGGCGACGCGGTGAATGTGACGATTCAACCCGACCAGGCTTATGGTCTTCGGGATGTCAACCTGATTCAGGATGTGCCGCGAAATCGGTTCCCGGCGAACGTGGATATCAAGGCGGGCACGCAGTTTCAGGCGAATACGCCGCAGGGTGCAAGAGTGGTGACCGTGGTGAGCGCCGACGAGAATTCAGTGAAGATTGACGCAAATCATCCGCTCGCCGGCATGCCGCTGAATTTTGACGTGAAGATCGTGGAAGTGCGCGACGCGACAGCCGAAGAACTCAGCCACGGCCATGCGCACGGAGCAGGCGGGCATCATCATTAGTAATCATTAATACGGCGTAACCTAACCCGGCGTGAATAATGCAACGCCGCTGCATTGGTCCTTTCCCCCGGTATTCCGGGGAAGGTTTGGAATAGGGGTATAGCCTCTCATCCTCCCTTTATATTCCCCCGCCATAGCCACGCCCGGCGAAACATAAGTGCGGAATCGATCGGCAAGCGTGGCTCCGCCGTGGGTTCCGGTATCGCTGATTTTCTGCTTCACCCTGGCGATCCGTTCATGAGTGCCCGGATGCGTACTCATTACACCGCCGCCCGACGCTTGCCTGGCGTCCAGCCGCTTCAGGTAATTCAAAAAGCTATTGGGGTCATAACCGGCTGCCACCAGAAGCTCCACCGCCCCCTGGTCCGCCTCAAATTCCTGTGGCTTGTCATAACCGTTCTTAGTAATCACATCGCCTGCTTTGTCGAGCGCGGGAAGCGCCTGATCAATTCCGGCGGCCGAGGTACCGATGCGCAGCAGTCCGGCCTTGGTCATTTCCGACTGCACCGCATGCAGACCGTGCTGTTTCATCACATGCGTGAGCTCATGCCCAATCACGCCGGCCAGTTCGGCTTCGTCATGTGCGAAGGTGATCGCGCCGCGGGTGACGAACACATAACCGTCAGGAGCAGAAAACGCGCCAACCTTGTCGGAATCAAGCACCCCAAAGACATAGTGTCGATCCGGTTTCGGACTGACAGCGACCAGCGATTCACCGATGTAATTCACGTATGTGAGCAACTGTTTGTCGCTGCTGACGGGATATTGGTTGGTGATGGAAATCGCCAGCGATCGGCCCATGGTGGCTTCGTCGTTTTCGTTCAGGTTAGCCGATTGACCCAGCGTCGCCGCGCCACTGACAGCGCCACCGATTGGGCCACCCATGCTGTCACCAATGTTCTTGACGGCGGAGCAACCGATCAGGGCCGCAATTGCAAGTGCGGTGATGGTTTGGATATGTGTTTGAGTTGGCTTCTTCATGATTTGTTGTCCTGATCCTCAGAGCGGTCAAATGCAAAAAGAGGATAGTGAGTGTAAGCGCCGGCAAAATTTCAAGGCGCCTTGGCGTCCGCCTGCGATTTTGCGTCGCCGATTTTTCCCTGGCTCATAAAATCGGCAAGGCCCTGCGGCGTGACGTTTGTTTTAACGTCCGCCTCCAACTTCTTCAGCGGTTCTTCGCTATACCCCTTCGCATTTGCGAAATCTTCCGGAGTGAAACCTTTGCCCGCATTGGCGGCGCTGGCCCCGGTGGATTGGCTGTCTTTTAGGCCGGCAAAAGCGTCACTATTCACTTCGTGCGAAACCAGGGCATTTTCAAAGACAAACCCTTCCTGGCCATTAAACTCAACGCGCAGCCAGCGGTCCTGGTGTTCAAGGACCGTAAGCTTCGACCCCTTCTCGGCCTTGGCAACGACGGGATAGAGCGATCCTTTTCCGCCGCGGATTTCGACGAACGCTCGCTCCACCCACATATCCTCGGCCGAGGCGATGGATACGCCGATAACACCGACCACCGCGGTCACCGCGGCGGTTCGTAAGAAGCGATGAGTTTTACGGTTCATGATTTGGGCCTTTGAATGAAGGGGTTTGATCCGCTGAGCGTTATCGCACTCATTTAGTTTTAGCGATATAGACGCCGTCCCAACCTGGCGGAGGGGGATCGTCACGAAAAACGAGCACGCGCTTTAACATCGTCTGAGTCGGGCCATCGTCTGGAAAGTCCCGCTGCAGATCAAGAAATTTTTGCTCTGCTGTATCCCACTCCATCACGAAATATTTTTCAAGAGCGGATTCATAGCGATGCACCAGATCTGTCAGGGTCGCGAGGGAATGCGGTGTTATGCAGGTTGCCCGCTCCGGCTGATGCGCCGCGACGTTTCTCTCGCATAATAGCTGATACACCGCCGCGGGCCGCATCTTGCCTTTCACCTGTAATAAATCGAGCTTTCTGATAAGAAATTGGTTGCGAACCAGATCGGCGGTGGATTCGCCAAGCATGATGCCGGAATTGTAAAACTTATTAGCGCCTTCGAGCCGCGACGCGAAGTTAACGGCATCTCCAATCACCGAATAGTTCACCTTATAGCTGGAGCCCATCATGCCGTAGGTGACGATGCCGGTGTTGATCCCAACCCGGCAGGCCAGGCCCGGCGCTCCAAGCTCGGACAATTCCGGCTGAATCTCGGCAAGGCGCGCTTTCATCGCCAATGCTGTGCGGCAGGCAAGAATGGCGTGATCCGTTTGCAGCAGCGGGGCGTTCCAGAAGCTGAGGATCGCGTCACCGATGTATTTGTCGAGAAAGCCGTCGGTCGCCATCACAGACGCGGACATCTGATCGAGGTAATAGTTGAGCAGAGGCCCGATTTTTTCGCCGAGGCGTTCGCTGAGTGTGGTGAAGTCAACGATATCGCTGAAGAGAATCGTGAGTTCTCGCTTTTCCGTACTGATGTTGAGCTTGGAGGGATCATGCCGCAACTCATGAGTAACATGCGGCGAAACACATTGGCTGAGTGCTTTAACCAGGAACCGCCCCTGGCGGTCCTCTATAAAATAGCTCCACCCGAGCGACAGCACGATCGACGCGATGGCGGCCAGCAGCGGGCTGGAGGGATTCAGCCAACGCACCTGAGACATCAAAAACAGATGCCGCGAGAAAAAAATCAGCAAGCCCAGCACCGTCATGCCCAGGAGCAACTTGATCCAAGTTTGCCGCGGAAACATCGAGCCAAGGGCACCCGCAAGGCAGGCAATCGCCGCAGTCACGGCGGTCCAGATCGACCCCACCCGAAGCACACGTTGGTGGAACAAAAGATTTTCGATCGCGGTGGCATTGACCTCCACGCCGGGCATGAGGTTTCGCGGCGTGACCTTTAGATCATACGTGCCCGCGGTAATCGCGCCGATCAGGACGATCTTGCCACGAAATTCTTCGGTTTTGATTCCATGATCGTGAGCCGGATCAATGTCAGCGGCGATCACATTGGCGGCAGGGATCTGACGGAACGTGAACTTGCCGCTGCGAGCATCCCGATGCGGACCATAATAATGAAGCCAGAATTCCTGCGTCCCCCAGTCGGGCAACGCCGCCGATGCTGACTGAACCGCCGCCAGCGCCAGGCTCGGGCGGTCCGCGATGACCGGCCGAAAGGTGATCGCCAGGGGGTCGGTGGTGTTGTTCGTTACACCGAACGCAGGCGGTTTTTTCACCGGCGGCGCGAATCGGCTGAGCTTTCCATGGTCCAATATCGTTGCAAGGACGATAGGAATTTTTGCATTGTCGATCGCCTCCGCAAACTGGTGATCGTCATCCAAATCGCCCGCATACTGGCTGGTTTCGGTGAAGAGCAGATCGACGATGATGCACTTCGCGCCCGATTGCTCAAGATAATGAATGGCGTGCCCCCATAGATCGCGCGGCCAAGGCCAGCCAAATTTGAACTGAGTATCAAAAAAATCCAAGCTCCCCTGGTCAACCCCCACGATAACTGTTGAACTGGCGGTCCGGTCTTCAATTGAGCGGGAGGCATAGAACCAGCTATAGAACGATTCGCCCATCCGCCCGGTAAGATTATTAGATTCGGCGATCCCAACGACGAGCGTGGCCACGGCGGTGATAATCCCCGCCGCAACGATTTTGCGCCATGGACTGTATGCCGAGAGACGAACAGGAACCGCCATGGGCGGGGAGTTTATCGGGTTCAAAAATTAGGGAAAGAGCCGGCGGATGTTCGGAGGGCTATTACCCGATACTGGCCTCTGGCTTCATTGTCACCCGCGGAGATCTCCAGCCATTCGTTCAATCGCGATATGCAGCTTGAGATCATTTTCGTAAGCACTGGCGCGCACAGACCGCTTGATGCGTTTCACTTTGCTGATGCGGGCGTCTCCGCCGCATTTGAGGATGTTCAGGAAGCGGCCGGCAACCGCGCGGTCGTCATGGGTTCGTTTCGGTTTGCGATTAGGGGTTGCGCGTCGGTTCATCATTTGGTTCATCGGCCGAGAGGGGGGTTGAAAATGATTACCAAATGCATGAATTTTTAGAATGGTCCGATGTGCCGCCTCGCCGCCGGAACATGAGTAAAACTTGCACTCATTTTTCAGGAAATTTGTAGTTCATAAGCCAACGAAAAACGTCGAGCGACCAGCGCAGTCGCTCGACGTTCCCATTCGCCCGCCGGCGCACAATGATCGTGAGCTCTTTCCCACCTCACGCTCATCGTGGCGAAGACGCGCTACTCGTAACATGCCTGCCGCTGCTGAAGGCGGCCATACAGCTCCCGGACAATTTTTCGGTAACAATCAAATTCGTCGGCGGCCGGCAACTCGTCCTGATTCTTCGCTGACCCGACCAGGAGCGTCTCGATGACGTCCGCCATGTGAGGAATGGCCAGCGGATTTTCCTCGGCCGTGATTTCGAACTCATCGTCCCATGAAACCGTGATGCGGAAATGAGCGCCTCCGGTACGGTATTCTTTCCAGCCTTGCAGGCGTTCGCGGCCGTTGGGCCGCATCATGCGGAGCACCGCACGAACATCTTCTTCAAACATCTGTTCCTGAACCCAGCGGTCAACGTGCGGCTGAACGCCGGAAGAGGCGGGCGGCATTGAATCAGGCGATTCGTGATGCGGAATAGGCAGAACCATGTTGTTTCCTTCCTTGGAGCTAAAACGGCGAGCCGCAATCCCCTGCGGAGACATCCCAGCGGCTCATTACATAACGTCGGTGAATCGTCCGGCGTGCGTCAAAGTCAATCGGCCGGTGCGAGGGCGAATCTTCACGGCGACACTGACATGTTTCAATCCGACAAGTTTTCCATCGCGAATTTTACGCGGAATCACTCGATGAAATGCAGCGATGCGCACCGAAGAATTCTGGTGCAAGTGGAAAAGAATTCCTGCATGGTGACAGAGTGCCGCAATGAATTCTTCGTCCGCCTGACAAGCGAGCGGAGAGGTCCGTTTTATCACGATGCGTTCTGGAGTGCGGTGAAGTGAGTTGGGGCAAGATACAGACGCCAAATCCCCTGATTCAAAGGTTATGGCGAAGCCGCAAACGTCTACTGATGGCGACGGTGAATCAGAAGCTTTCGAAGATCCGGCGAGGCAAATGTCTACGTGGGTCTTGAAACGACTTTTTTAGGACATTCGGCGGCGCACGCTATCACGTTGTTGTGAAGCGAAGGTAACGGTCGTCTGCTTCTGAGAAGACAATTGGCGATTTTGGAATTTGATCGAGCCGGAATGAAGCTAAAAGTGACTCGGGCGTGATGACGTGTGGATCGCATTCAACGCCAACCCATTTGGCCAGGAGCGCCAGGATGCGCGATGCGGGAACCCCCTGTTCGCGATAAAAGGACAGGCGGGTGTCGCCGTGGCGTTTGGCAAGGCGGCGGCCATCGGCGCCGACCACCAGCGGCAGGTGATAATAAGTGGGAACCTTGCCGTCGAGTTTTAATGCCTGGTACAGGAGCATTTGGCGCGGGTGGAGTCGAGCAGGTCGTCGCCGCGGACGATGTGAGTGATGTTGGCGTCAGCGTCATCGACGACGACGGCCAACTGATATGCTGGGGTGCCGTCGGCTTTGGCAATCACGAAGTCACCGAGTTGGCGGGAGACGTCGCAGAACTGAGGGCCGGCGAAGGCGTCAACCCATCCGATGATGCCCGGTCTCAGGGCGAAACGGATGGCGGCGGGGCGTCCGGCGAACCGACCTGCTTCTTCAAATGTCGTAAATTTTCCGCGGCAGGTTCCCGGATAAACCGCCGACCCGTCCTCGGCATGGGGAGCGCTGGCCGCGGATTCAACTTCCTTCCGCGTACATATACATGGATAGGCCTGCCCGGATTGTAGAAGCGTTTCAATTGCGGCGGTGTACGCCTGGGCGCGGGTTGATTGGCGAATCGGACCCAAATCCCAATTCAGCCCGAGCCAATGAAGATCGGTAATAAGCTCCTCCTCCGCCCCCCGCTTAATGCGAGGGCCATCAATGTCTTCTATGCGAAGCAGGATTTGCCAGTTGTTCTGACGGGCGAGAAGCCAATTCACCAGGAATGTACGGGCGTTGCCCAGGTGCAGGGCGCCGGTCGGAGAAGGAGCGAGACGGGTAATCAACGTTGGCACGGCAGGGGAGTATAAGTTTTATTGTCCAAACGTCAGCATCCCATATTTGGTCATTTATAGGTTCTTAAATGTAAGCGGCTTTCGGGCGCGTTGGATTGAAAGTGATATTCGGTTATAGTTGAAACTGACATTGGGGGTTATAAGCATTGTGAAAGGATGGAGGCCCCATCATGGCTCGTGGAAAAAGTAATCTGTCAATCGCTGATTTAGAACGAATGCTGGATGAACGAAAGTCATCACTGCAGAAACTGGGCAAGCAGCGTGCGGACGCGCAGCGGAAGGTAGACGCCATCGACCGCCAGATCTTGAAGATGGGTGGAAGCCTTGCAGGAGGCGGCAGCCGCCGGGGAAGTGGCCGGGCACGCAATGAAATGAGCCTCGTGGCCGCGATGGAGAGCGTGTTGTCCGGGAAGGAAGCCATGAAGGTCGGCGAGATCGTCGAAGCGGTTCAGGCCAGTGGATATCAGAGCAGCAGCGCCAACTTTCGCGGGATCGTCAATCAGACTCTGATTAAAGAGCGGAAGAAGTTCAGCTCACCATCACGCGGCTTATATCTATTGAAGAAGTAAAGCTAAATGGTTCAAAATTAGAGGCGCTTGGAATTTAGCGCAAGAAGACGCCGCGGTGGCGTCTTCTTGCGTTTTACAAATTCGTGAGTTGTCCGTCTTCAAAATGCACAGGTCGCCGGGCGTTATGCTCATCTTTGACGACGCGGCCGTCATGAAGATGAATCACGCGATGGCAGCGATGACCCACTGTCGGATCGTGGGTCACCAGAATGATGGTTTTGCCGGCGGTGACAAGTTCATCAAACAGCTCGAGAATCTGCTGGCCGG
Source organism: uncultured Phycisphaerales bacterium (assembly GCA_963704405.1). Classification (GTDB taxonomy): domain Bacteria; phylum Planctomycetota; class Phycisphaerae; order Tepidisphaerales; family Tepidisphaeraceae; genus MFD01213-c1. The sequence goes on along the minus strand of OY969903.1, from coordinate 3,356,533 downwards.
TTTTGCTGTCGAGCGCGCCGGTAGGTTCATCGGCCAGAAGAATCAGCGGCTCGTTCACCATCGCCCGTGCGATGCAGACACGCTGCTGCTGGCCGCCGGACAATTGCATCGGGCGGTGATCCAGCCGCTCTGTCAGGCCGACGCGCTCGGCCAATTCCATGGCGCGGCGGCGGCGCTCCAGCGGCGGAACACCCAGGTAAAACATCGGCACTTCCAGATTTTCCAGCACCGTCAGTTGCTGAATGAGATTGAAATTCTGGAAGATAAAACCAATCCGCCTGCTGCGGATTTCACTGAGGGTGTCATCATCTAATTTGCTGATGTCCGTGTCGCCTAAAATATACGACCCGCTGGTCGGCTGATCGAGGCAGCCGAGAATGTTCATCAGCGTGCTCTTGCCCGAACCGCTGGCGCCCATGATCGCAGTGAATTCGCCCTGGACCAAATCAAGATTGATTGTCCGAAGGGCGGCGACCTCAACATTCGTCCCTGGTTTTCGATAAATCTTGCTGAGGTTTTGAATAGACGCGACCAGTGGCATAGGTTCCGGATTGTAACGGGTAAAAGGTGCCGGGGGATGAGGTTGGGCAGCGGAAACCATTGTGTTTGACAACTGGGCTTAAGATTATGCCATTGATACGTGCGGGCGAGAGATATGTTGAGTCAAAGCCGGCGCCGGACTTTGGCGAGCTTGATCGGGCCACGCCGCGTCAGTGTCGTAGTGAATCATCTTTCTCCCCGACTCGAAATCACTTCCTCCAACGGTTAACTTGGCGTCGTGATTTTCCCTTTGATTCTGATCATCCTGGCGGCGGGGGCGGCGGCAGTGCTCGCTTATGGGACCGACCCGGTCTGGGCGCAGTTCAATCATGGGATTGATTTCATTATCTGGTCCAGGCGGTTGCAGTGGCCGTTGATCGCGACGGCGATGCTGCTTTGCCTGGCGCTGCTGGTGCTCGTGATCTCGGGTAAACGCCGCTCATGGTGGCTCGTGGCGCTGCTTCCGATTCTTGCTCTTTTCGTCCACCGATTTGTCAGCGGCCCTGCACGGATGGTCGAAGTGGTGGAAGATCCGCCGTTTGTCGACGCTTCGCAGGCGACTTTTCTTCAGGATGAAGATTATGTCGTCGGTATCCGCTTTGGCGACTCGGCGTATGCGTTTCCCTATTCCGTTTTATTCAATGCCCCCGCGGTGGTGCAGAACGACCGAGAGCGGCGGATGCTGATCATGTGGTCGCCGTTTGCGAACCGGGCGGCGGTTTACAATGTCACCCGCGAACTACGCGCACGCGACCTGGAAATTGTCTTGTCGCCCGCCAACGCGCTGCTTCTCTATAATTCTCGCCTGGGGCAATTTATCAACGGCATCACCGGGCTGACTCCCCGCGGCGAAAAGCCGGCAGGCTTTCGAGAGGTGATCGCAGTCGCCAAGGTTCCATGGGGGAAGTGGCGAGAAGAAAGTCCCGAATCCCGCGTGATGATGCCGCTGGATATGAAGTGGAGAACCGCACCGAACAGACCAGTGCTCCCGCGATATCCAATGCCGCGGTCTCGCCCGGAACTATCGGATCATCGGATGATTTGCCTGGTCGCGACGACGCAGCCGATTGCGGTGCCGAGCGAGGCGGTGACGGGCACGCCGCTGAATCTTTCGGGGAAGACGCCGGTGCTTTTATTTCGTGAAGCTTCGACGGGTATTGTAAGGGCGTTTGATCGGCATCTGGATGAGGATCTGTCACCGCGGTTTTCCGAAGCATCTGATCCGAAGCACGCCGAGGTAATGCTGGCGGATGCGGATACAAATACGGAATGGTCGGCTGGGGGAGCTGCCGTCGAAGGCCCGAAAGAAACGCACGGCAAGAAGCTGACGGCGGTGCCGGTGGAAGGGGAATTGTATTGGGGGGTGATGAAGTTCTGGTATCCGGATTTAATGCTTGTGGATGCCGACGCCCTTGCCGCCGCGGCCGCACCGCCGGAACAGCGGGTGACACCGCCCGTGGAATCTAAAAATGGCAAAGCGGCCACCAGTCGCCGCAAGAGAACACGGGGGACGGGGTAAAGTAGGTGGTGGCGGGGGATGAAAAAGGTGCACTTGAAAGCTGCGGCGTTAATCTGCCGATCCTATTCGGAGGGCTCTGGCAATCCGTGGCAAAAATACGCCTGGCGACAGGGTGTCGCCGGAAGTTTGTGATATAATTCATGGCGGCAGCCGGTCAGTGAACGGGGACGGGTTCATGGCTGCCGGCAAATGCGGTCAGGGTGCACTTGTTCGCACAACCGATTTAAAAAAACGGACGCACAACTATGCAATATGGCGTGATCATGGCGGGGGGATCGGGTACGCGGCTTTGGCCGATTTCGCGCGGCAATAAGCCCAAGCAACTCCTGCGCGTGGTTCGCGGCAAAAGCCTGCTGCAAGTCAGCTACGAGCGGTTGCGCGGGATTCTTCCGGCGAACCAGATATTTGTCTGTACCGCCGCCGTTCATGCTCCCCTGGTGCTGGAGGAACTGCCGGAGTTGCCGAAGGAAAATATCCTGGGTGAACCGATGGGCGCGACACCGCCGCCGCCGTGGGTTTCACTGCCGCCATTTTGAAAAAGCGCGATCCGGACGCCGTGTGCGCCGTCGTCACGGCAGATCATGTCATCGAACCGATCGACACCTTCCAGGCCTCCATCCGAACTGCATTTGAAGTCGCCACTGAGTTCCCAAATTCGCTGGTGACATTCGGCATCGTCCCCACGTTCGGACACACCGGCCTGGGATACGTTCATCGCGGTGAACCGCTGGCGCTCAAGAAGAATGGAACGGGCGCGTTTAAGGTGCTGGCGTTCCGCGAGAAGCCCGACAAACCGACAGCCGACCGGTACGTGGAATCCGGGCGATACTATTGGAACAGCGGGATGTTTGTCTGGCGCGCCGACACCGTACTTGGCGAACTGGCGGCGCATTTGCCGGAGACACATCGGGGACTGGCAGCAATCGCCGATGCATGGGGGACGCCGCGGCAGGAAGCGGTGCTGCAGGAAGTTTATCCAACGCTGAAAAAAATCAGCGTGGATTATGCGATCATGGAACCGGCCGCCCAGGGCAAGGGAAAGGCGCAGGTGGCCGTGGTGGAAATGCCAGTGCAGTGGTTGGATGTCGGTTCATGGACCAGCCTGGCCGAGACCCTGAAGACCGACGAGCACAACAACGCCATTGATTGCCCGGCCAGCATCTTCATCGATAGTGATGACAACATCATCATGAGCACCGACCCGGAGCACCTGGTTTCGACGATCGGTGTGAGCGACATGATTGTCGTTCATACCCCCGATGCGACTATGATCTGCTCGAAGAACGAGAGCCAGCGCGTGAAAGACCTGGTGGGGAAGGTCAAAGAGAAGTTTGGGGACCGGTATCTATAGGTCATTTTAGCGGTAAGCTGATTGTCGATGCGAACGCTCGCAGTTGATCTTGGGACACGGCGGATCGGGCTCGCGCTGAGCGACGCAGGCGGGAAATGGGCAACCCCGCACGAGGTGTTGTTTGTAACAGACGCGGGGCAGGCAGTTGATCCCATCATAAAACTCATTGCGGCGGAGGATGTTCAGCGGGTGGTAGTGGGGTTGCCGCTGAATATGGATGGATCATTTGGGGGTGAAGCGCGGAAGGCGGTTCAATGGGCCAAAGATTTGGCCGGCAATGCCAGGGCGGCAGGGCGGGATGTCGAACTTATTTTTATTGATGAACGGCTCAGCAGCTTTGAGGCCGAGCAGCGGCTTATGGATCGCAAACGGGCGGGGGAGAAGCTGACGCGGAAGCGAAAGAAAGAGCAGTTGGATGCTGTGGCGGCGGCGGGGTTTCTTCAGGCGTTTTTGGATGGGGAATTGGATGCCGTTGATGTGGGGTGAGGGTTATGCGGCGCATCGAAGCCCAGGTGGGATGCCCTGTTAAGGCTTGTGCGTTCCGCCGGTTTTTTTGAGCAGTTTGATTTCGCCAATCACCATCTGTTTGTCGATTGCTTTGCACATGTCGTAAATTGTCAGGGCAGCGATGGTGACAGCGGTCAGCGCTTCCATTTCAACACCGGTTTTGGCGGTGATCCTGGCTATGGCTTTGATGTGCAGACGAATAGGGTCGTTGTGATCCGGGGATAATTCGGGAAGATCAAAATCGACTTCGATGGATTCGATCGGCAAAGGATGGCAAAGGGGGATGAGTTCGCCGCAGCGCTTGGCGGCCATGATGCCGGCGATGCGGGCGGTGTTCAGGACTTCGCCTTTGGGGACGCTTTCGTCGGCGATGGCCCGCAATGTTGAGGGTTGAAGGATAATGAATCCCTCGGCCACCGCCTCGCGGGTGGTGACGGGCTTGCCACCGACGTTGACCATGCGGGCCTGGCCTTTTTCATCGAGATGGGAGAGTTTGTTTTGTGGCATTTGGGTCAGGAGGGGAGACATAGCGTGACAGGCGACTGGCTTCTTTGCTTGTCATCAAAATGGGGGCCATCAGATCATGTCTTTCTGCCTCGCGATGCGCACAGGCCCGAGGCCCGTGTCACGTTAGAGCGATCAGGCTACTTTACGCCAGAGCATCTTCCAGTTCCATGTCGCCGGGCAATTCCGTCGCGGCTGGCGCAGCAATGTCGTCAGAGACATCGTCTTTGAAGAGGCGTTGCTGTTCCAGACGCTTTTTGCGTTTTGAACCGGCGCCGGCGAGGTCGACAGCGCCGTTTCCGAGGAGTTGTTCGAGGTCGCCGACCAGCATGGGTGTGGGTTTGACCGACAACTGCTTGTCTATTGTGAGCGTCGCCTTGCCCGTCGGTGTCGTCACCTGGAAGTAAACCTGGAGCGGGCCTTTGTGTTTGGCCAGGATCGGGGGAATTTGGCCGATGATGTCGGCGTTGTGTTTGGCGGGGTCGAGTTTGATCGCAATCGCCGTTGTGAGGCGGGCGACGGCATCGGAGATGGGGATCACCTCGTTGACCAGCAGGCTCGGTGTTTCGCGTTTTTTGTCGACTTTGCCTTTCACGAAGACAATTGCCTCGTTGGCGACGGCGGTTGGATATTTTGCGGAAACCTCGGCGAACGTCTCGGCGAAGAGCGTGCCGTCGATCTGGCCGTCGAGGTCTTCCATGGTGATGATCGCCATCTGCATACCGGCGGAACGGCCGTTTTTGGTGACGATCTTTTTCACGCGGTTGATCATGCCGCCGATGGTGACTTCAGTGCCTTCATTCAGGAGCATGGCCTCCTTCGTGCTGGCAGTGGTGTAGCGCTCGATCGCAAGCTGATGATCGGTCATGGGGTGGCTGGTGATGTAGAAACCCAGAAGCTCTTTTTCAAATTTGAGCAGCTCGGCGTTGTCGATTTCATCAATATCCGGCAGCGAGTTGCCCATCATCTGACCGGCGCTGGGCGCGGAGGCGGCATCACCGCCGCCGAACATGCTGAGCTGGCCATTGCGGCGATCGTTCTGGCTCTGCTGGCCCATCTCCACCGCGCGATCGAGCACCTGGAGAAGCTGAGATCGTTTGGCTTTCAATGAGGTAAAAGCGCCGCATTTCACCAATGCTTCGATGGTGGACCGGGTGACGGTTCGAAGATCGATGCGTTCGCAGAAGTCGTAGAGATTGGTGTAGTCGCCCTTTTCCTTGCGGGCGGCGGCGATTGCTTCAACAGCTTTTTCACCCACGCCGCGCACGGCGGCCAGACCAAAGCGGATCGTTCCTTCCACTTTCGGCTTAGCTTTGCGGCCTTTGGGAGTTGGGCCTTGTTCGTAAACGGGGGTGAAGTCTTTGTCAGAAATATTTACATCCGGCGGGAGGACTTTGATTCCTTTAGAACCGTCGGCCAACGTCATTCGCCGGCATTCTTCGATGTATTCAACCACCTTTTCCGTCGATCCCATTTCGAACGTGAGCAGGGCGGACATGTATTCGACCGGGTGATAACTCTTCATGTACGCCGTTTGAAAGGCGACGATGGCGTAACGCGTGCTGTGGGATTTATTGAAGCCGTAGCCGCCGAACTTCAGGATGAGATCAAAGATTTCTTCGGCCTTCGCCTGGCTGACGCCTTTGGCCATCGTGCCCTTGATGAAGTCCGGTTTGAATTTGGCGATCACGTCGGTGGTCTTTTTGCTGATGGCTTTGATCAGCTTGTATGCATTGGACAGCTCAATTCCACCGAGCTGATTGAATATCTGCATGACCTGTTCCTGGTACACCATGATGCCATACGTCTCGGCCAGGATGTTGTCCATGATCGGATGCACCTGCGGCACGGCTTCGCGGCCATGCTTGCGGTTGCAGTAGGTCGGGATCAGTTCCATCGGACCGGGCCGATACAGTGCGTTGGCGGCGATGAGGTCTTCGATGCGGTCGGGGACCATCTTCATGAGCAGGTCCTGCATGCCGCCGGATTCAAACTGGAAGATGCCCCGCGTTTCGCCGCGCTGAAACAACGCGAAGACATTTTGGTCGGTCAGGTCAACCTTCTCGATATCGATGCGGTTGCGTTCATCCATCGGCGGAGGGGCCTGGTTGGTCGACCATTTCACCGGGCGGATATCGCGCGTCTGGAATTCGAGGTCGATGGAGCGTGTGAGGGTCGTAAGGGTGCGGAGACCGAGGAAGTCCATCTTCAGCAGGCCGCACTTTTCGGCGATCGGGCCTTCGAACTGCGTGAGGATATTGCCGTCGCTGTCGCGATAAAGAGGGACAACATTTTCCAGCGGTTGATCTGCAATGATCACACCGGCGGCGTGGCAGCCGGCGTTGCGGCACATGCCTTCGAGCTTCTTCGCCAGATCGATCACCTGCTTGATCGTAGGATTGGAGTTGTACAACTCCGTCAGGTCCGGCACCTGCTTCATCGCTTTATCGAGCGTCATCCCCGGCGCGCCGGGGATGAGCTTCGTGAGCTTGTCAATTTCCGGAAGCGGCACACCAAGCACGCGGCCAACATCCTTGCACGCGGCTTTAGCGGCCAGGGTGCCGAAGGTGATGATCTGCGCGACATGACCGTACTTATTGCGGACGTATTCGATGACCTTCTGCCGCCCGTCCTGGCAGATATCGATATCGATATCGGGCATCTCATTGCGGCTTGGGTCCATGAACCGCTCAAACAGCAGGTTGTATTTGATCGGATCGACATTACACAGGCCGAGCAGGTAACCAACCATCGTGCCGACGCCGGAACCGCGGGCGCCGACGGGGATGCCGTTGTCCCGAGCGTAATTGCAGAAGTCCCATACGATCAGGAAATAGGAACAAAAGTTTTTCTTGACGATGACCGACAGCTCGTAATCGAGGCGGCTTCGGATTTCAGCAGCGACTTCCGTTGCGCCGTATCGCCACGTAAGGCCGTCTTCGCAAAGCTGGCGGAGATATAGCTTGTCATCCTGTATCGCGGAGGCATCGGATGCTTGCGCCGGATCATTCGTCCCAACCTGAATGCCCGTGCTGCGAAGCTTCTCTCTGGGAACCTGGTAAACCGGCGCGTATCGCTTCGTGAAATCCATCTCCAAGTTGCACATTGCGGCGATTCGTGTCGTGTTGTCGATCGCCTGATCGAAGTGGCCGAGCACTTCCTGCATTTCATCGGCGCTCTTGAGATAAAGCTCCGTGGGATATTTCAGCCGGCCTTCATCGCTCACGAGCCGCCCCATGCTGATGCAGCACAGGACATCGTGCGCCCGGTGATCGTCTTTGGTCAGGAAATGAACATCGTTCGTGGCGACGAGGCCAATACCCGTGCGCCTGGCAAGGTCCGCCAGCTCCGGATTGACCGTGTCCTGTTCTTTAACGTGCTTCTGCACTTCGATGAAAAAGCGGTCAGGCCCGAAGATGTCGAGATAGGTCTCGGCAATCTGCCTGGCGGCTTTGCCGTCGCGCTTGAGAAAGGTCGATGGAATTTCCCCGCCGAGGCAGGCGCTGGTAGCGATCAATCCGGCGCGATGTTCGCGAAGGATTTCCTTATCGATTCGCGGCTTGTAATAAAACCCTTCGCGGTACGCGCGAGTGCTGAGCTTGAGCAGGTTTTTATATCCCTCGATATTTTCCGCCAGGAGCAGGAGGTGATACGCCGCCTCGCCGGCGGTGGCGTTGCGGTCCCGCCGGTCCCCCGGCGCCATATACGCTTCCATCCCCAGGATCGGTTTGATCCCTTCCTTCTTGCATTCGTTAAAAAACTCAATGACCCCGAACATGCACCCGTGATCGGTGATGGCCAGGCTCTCCATGCCCAGGGCCTTTGCGCGTTTGACCAGCTCGGGGATTTTGTTGGCGCCGTCCAGAAGGCTGTAATGCGTGTGAACGTGGAGATGGACGAACGGATTGCTCATGTGCGGCCTTTAAGAAGCAAACCAGGATCGCAACAAATTGATCCTGTTCAGCGCCCGCCGATCGATGGCGGCAGGGTTGCTTATACTCCCGCGCGGGGCGATTCGCTATCATCCCCGCATGTCGCTCAATCAGGAACTTTCCGGGCTCTTTTCGGCGATGGCCGCCATCATGGACATCAAAGGCGAGAGCGTGTTCAAGTCCATCGCGTTTTCGAAGGTTTCCCGCTTGCTGAAGGATATGACCTTCGACATTCGCAAGGCGTTTAATGAGGGAACGCTGAAGGAGATTGAGGGGATCGGCGATTCCAGCCGCAAGGTGATTGAAGAATACATTCAGACCGGCCGCAGCAGTGATTATGAATCGCTGGCTTCGAGCGTGCCGCCGGGGCTTATTCCGATGCTGCAAGTCCCAGGGCTTGGGCCAAAGACGATTGCCCTTTTCTGGAAGCAGCGAGACATCATCAATCTCGAGCAGCTTGTAAAGGCCATTGATGAAGGGAAGCTGGCCGGGCTGAAAGGCGTTGGCGAGAAAAAGATCGAAGCGATCAAGCAGGGAATCGCACTTCGATCCCAGGCGGCGGGGCGGATGGGAATCATCGATGCAATGCCCATCGCCGAGTCGCTTGTCGAACGGCTGCGGCAGATGAAGCAGGTAAAAACGGTTGAGATCGCCGGCAGCCTGCGCCGCCGAAGGGAAACAGTCGGAGATGTAGACCTGGTTTGTTCCTTAAAGGACGGGGCTGACGAAAGCGGCGGGGCAGAGGTGACGGCCGCGTTCGTCGCATTCCCCGAAGTCGAGCGCATTCTCGGCCAGGGGAACACCAAGGCCAGCGTCCTGACGCCCGGCGGATTGCAGGTGGACCTTCGCATCGTCCCAGCCGAAAACTTCGGGGCGGCGCTGCTCTACTTCACCGGGTCCAAAGATCACAACGTTAAACTCCGCGGCCGCTCGCTCGACAAAGAAATGACGCTGAATGAGTGGGGTTTGTACAAGCTTGAAGATCACGAAAAGGCGGAGAAGAAAACGGGAAGCCCGCCGAAGCTGAAGCCGCTGGCCAGCAAAACGGAAACGGAGATTTATAAGAAACTGGGGATGGCTTACGTCGAACCGGAACTGCGGGAAGACCGCGGCGAGATTGACGCCGCCGTCGCCGGTGCCTTGCCAAAACTGATCGAGCTGACCGACATCCGCGGCGATCTGCATTCGCACACTACCGCTTCTGACGGGACCGCAGGCATAGAAGAAATGGCCGACGCCGCGATCGCCAAGGGGTATCAGTTCCTTGGGATTACGGATCATTCCAGAAGCCAGGTGATCGCCAATGGGCTGAGCATCGAAAAACTCCTCAGGCACGTGAAGGAAATCCGCAGAATCAACGATCGGTACAAGGGGCAGATTCGGCTTTTCGCCGGATGTGAGGTGGACATCCTCGCCGACGGGCAGATGGATTATGAAGACAGCGTATTGGCGGAGCTGGACTTCGTCATCGCCAGTCCGCACATCTCACTCAAGCAGGATGAGCGAAAAGCCACTGACCGGATCAAGCGCGCAATCGAGAACCGGTATGTGAACATCATCGGCCATCCAACCGGGCGGCTCATCAACAGCCGCGAGGGATTGCCGCTGCGGTTTGAGGAACTGTTCCCGCTCGCCGCCGCCAACGGCACGGCGATGGAAATTAACGCCGGCTATCCGCGGCTCGATCTCAACGAAACCAACGCGCGGGCCGCGATTGGGGCAGGAGTGATGCTGTCGATCAATACAGATGCCCACAGCACGGGCGGCTTCGATGAAATTATTTTCGGCGTCAACGTCGCGAGGCGGGCATGGGTCACAAAGACAAGTGTCATCAATTGCATGACGGTGAACGATCTTGAGAAATTCATCGCAAAGAAGGGATGAGTAGAGCAGCTTTTAATGACTGAGGCCGGTCATACTGAGATGCACCAATCGCCGATGAAGATCACCATGGCAACGCACGAACCAATCGAAAACGTCATCCGCCGAATGCTTGCGGCGAAGCGGATCGCCGTGGTTGGATTGAGCGATGACCCCACGCGGCCAAGCTACGATGTCGCCAATTATCTCCGCCGGCAGGGTTATGAAATTCTTCCAGTCAATCCAAACTGCGAAAGTGTCTTTGGCCGAAAGTCGGCGGCGACGCTGAATGAAATCGATGGTCCTGTCGACCTCGTCAATGTATTTCGGCGGAGCGAGTTTTGCGAAGATATCGTCAAAGACGCCATCGCGATCGGCGCCAGAGGCGTGTGGTTGCAGGCAGGCGTCGCCAGCGCCCCGGCGGCAAAACTGGCGAAAGATGCGGGAATCGATTTCGTGCAGAATCGCTGCATTAAAATCGACCACATGCGGTTTGGCGGGGAACGATGAAAAGTCTGGCTACAACTGCGGACCTTGCATATTGAACGTATTGTCGATCAGGCTGTAATCAGAGCCGTCGATCTGGCTGGTGTAGTCGAAGTCGCCGTTAAACCACCCGGTCAGGTGGCTGTTGAAACCATTATCAATCTTGCCGTAGTCGGTGCCGTCGATTTTGCCGGTGAGGTCGGCGTCGCCGTAATACGTGTACTTGATCAGCACATCATTAGCGCCGGGATTTTGGCCGTCGAACAGGCCATACGTCGTGCCGCTGCCGTAGATGAGATGACCGTTGCCGTCATTATTCTGGATCGCGCCAAGCGCCGTGAGAAATGCGGTGTCATTATGGGCGGCGGTGGAGGCGATGCCGCTGCCAGTCCAGAGCCCGCCGCTATCACCCGAGGCGAGCAATGCGGTGATGCCCACAATATCACCGCCGCGGACAATCATGTCATTCCCGCCAAGATCGAGCTTGCCTGAAGCGGCGACGGATAATACTCCTGTAATCAGCACCGCGCGATCCGAATGTGCGGCAGATGTGTTGACCGTCGCCGTTGCGCCCGTGCCAATATTCAAGGCCGCAAGATGCCGCGCATTAATGCCGCCCCCTGCCCCGGCGGCGGTGAACACCACGGCGCTGTTGTCATTCACAGTCAGATTCGCCGTCGCATTCAGAGGATCACCCGCAAGCTGGAATGTTCCGGCGTTGACGTTCAACGTATCCTGATCGGTGATGGTTGTGCCGCCGTTGAAGAAGGTCGTGGCACCGCTATTGGCCAGGGGGGCGTTGACGTTCAGCGTATCGTTGCCAATTCCGCCGTTGATGTTGGTGGTGACGCCCGATCCCAGCGTCGAACTGATTGTGATCACATCATTCCCATCCAGAGCATTCACGATGAGCGTGCTGATATTTGCATAGGTGACGGCATCAGCGCCGCTGACGGTGGAAGAAGTGATGCCGATCGTGTCGTTGCCGGTGGTGGCGTTGTATATGAGCGAATTGGTTTGCGAACCGCCGTCGTAATTGACGGGGCTGGCGTAACCGCTGGCGATGCTGAGGGTGTCGTTTCCGGTGCCGCCCAGAACTGTGACAGCCGACGTGGAGACGCCGGAGTTCAGATTAATCGCATCGTCTTCGCTGCCGGCATCCACCGTAAGGGCGGAGCGCCAGCGCCCATGCTGACGTTGATTGTATCGTTGCTGCCCAGCGCCTGGACGCTCAGGGTTTGAACATTGCTATAACTGAAGATGATCGTTCCGATGCTGACCTGGCCGACGCCGACGGTGATGGTTTCACTGCTGGGCGTGCCGAGAACCGTAAGCGAATTAGACCCGGTTCCGCCGTCATAATTCACCGGCGCGGGGACCGATTGCCCGAGGGTGAGCGAATCATTTCCGCCGTTGCCATTGACGGTAATACCTTCGAGATTGGTTACAGAAATGGAGCCATTTCCAGGGGTAACAAACAGATTGTTGATCGTGAAGGCATCGGCGTTGCTGCTGCCGGTGACGACCAGCGAATCGCCTGCGGTGGTGGCGTTAGCGCCGCCGTCGTAGTTCACACCAACGCCGGGGATGGGGTTGCCGTTGGTATAGGCGATGGTGAGCAGATCGTCGCCGGCGCCGAGATTAAATGTCAGTGTTGCAAGTATGGACTTGGGCGCTGTGTAGGTCAGAACACCGGCGACCAGCACATCAATATTGGCCGGTACGCTTGGATCGACCTGAAGAATGTATGAGTCATCTCCGCTGGTGCCTGTATAGAGCACCGGGAACAGCCCGAAATTTATGCCGCTGGCAGACCCGCCGCCGCTCAGGTTCACCGACTGCGCCCCAGTGGTGGCGACAAACCCCGTCGGTGTAATCTCGCGAATGATATTCGTTCCCGAGGGAAGATTGCTGAATGAATAATTGCCCGAACCATCGGTTGTCGTGCTGACTTCGCCGCTGTCGAGCAGGCCGTTGTTATTGGTGTCGACAAAGACGGTGACGCCGCTGATCCCCGGCTCCGAACCATTCAGGGTTCCGTTGGCGTTGTTATCCGAATAGACCGTCCCGCTGACCGTCCCGACAATCGAAGCGATGGCCGCGTCGGCGCGGATGAACCCAAACCCGGTTGCGTTGTCATAACCGGTATCGAAGCCGGCGGTCGCCGGATCATCCATGTCGATCGCCGTATTTTGCAATGCGTTGTCAACCTGCGTCGGCGAGAGCGTCGGATTCTTCTGCAACATCAAGGCGGCCACACCGGCCGCGGCCGGCGCGGCGCAGCTGGTGCCAAAGAAATTCGGAAAGGTATCGCCGTCTGAATACTGCTGGCCGAAAAATGTCGTGTTGCCGCCATCGGCGGCGGTGATGTCCGGTGTCTGGCGGATGATGCTCTGCGCCAGCCGGCTTCCAGTCGTGCTGAATAAAATCGGCGTCGCCCCCGCAGATGAAAAAGACTCCAGTTGCGGGACCGTCGCCGGATTGCCGGTGAAGAAAGAGGTCGTGTCATACCGGGCGGCGGCGACGCTTTCAGCAGTGGCAGCGTTGGTATGACCGAACGCCGGGCCGCTGTTGGTATTAAACGCCCAATTGCCTGCGGTCCGATTAAACTCCACATACTTCAGGTAGCCCGGCTGCGGCCCGCCGGCCGCGGTGTTCCAGGCCAGCATGAGATTGAACGTCGCTGATGAGCCCGTGGTATTTTGAAACTGGAAAACTTCCGTCGGATCTCCGCCGACGTTGGCGGTCGCCGAACCGCCGACGATCTGATTTCCGCCGGCATTGAGCACATAGGCATCCATGTCATTGTTCGAACCCGTGGTCCCGCTGGCGCTGAAATATGGCGAATCCCACTGGAACGACATCAGGATGCTTTGATTCGCGCCCAGCGTGAACGAATTCAGGTCATTCGTCCCCGATGGATTGAAGTTAAATGTGGTGCCGCCATAAAAATGCGGCGCGCCGGCGGCCGAAGGGATCGATCCATCCGCCCGCACGTTGCCGGTGTGCCAGGCGCTTTCATACGCCGATCGCGCCTGATTGCCGACCGACGAAAAATAAGACACCCCGCTGGCGGTAACATTGTCGACCGCCTGCGCTACCACACCATCCTGAAACATCGGCTCGTTCAGGTACATGATGTCATCGACGATCACCTTGGCTCCGGCGTCGCGCAGCGCCTTGATGTTTGAAGCAAATGCCCCTTGCCCGCCTTCCGCGGTTGCAAAATCCAGATTCGCACCCGGCGCTGAATCGTAAACAATCTGCGCCATCGCGCGGCCTTCATCCGTCATCCCGGCGCCGCTGAAGTCGCTGAGCACATTCACGTTTGCCGGCAGGTCCCCGCTCGCCACATCATTGACGTATTTGTCGGCGACGGGCGCGGTATTGAAACTGTCAGAAAGGATGCCCACAGTAACGCCCGCCCCGTTTAATCCCGCATAGGTTGCGCGGGCATTGGATGCGCGATCCGCGCCGTCGGTTTGGCTTGTGGTCGCTCCGACATCGGTGATCATCCAGATGGGCCGGGCGAATTTCAGTCCGGAGATTGCCGCAAGCTTGCCAAGCTGGCTGATCGGGATAGTCGCGCTGACGGATTGGCCATAGGCATGGACACCGATCGCTTTAAGCAATTTGATCGACCTGGCGAGATTCGCGCCGCTATGCTTCGCGTAGGCTTCGATCTGTACGGTTCCACCAGCAGTTGGTGAAACCACTCCGGCGGCAGACGCGGCCGGTGTCGCGATCAAAGCGGCAGCGGTTGAAGCCGCCGCCACTACCGGGGTTTGATGGGCTACCAGATTTTTGTACTGTAAATAGGCCCCGGCCAGTGAATCGCCAATCTTTGTAAGAGGCCCATGCTTCAGATCCGTTGCTGCCGACATGAGCACGCGCCGCTCCAGCGTTTCGGTGACCAGGCTCCGCAATACGCGCGCACGCTCTGAACCGGTGGCGGAGGACAGTGCGACCTTCCGGGCAACTCTGCGGCCCATCATTAATCCTTGCTGTATTATGAAAGTTAAGGACAGGGAAGGGGCCATCGCCCTCCGCCTCCGCGAACGCACTTACAAGGTATGAGCGCGCAGACGAGAGTCAAGGTAATTCGGTATTTCGCATTGATGAAATATGCGGGTTGGAAGGGCGGGGCGGTTTATTCCGCCGCCATCGAGAGAATAAAACGCTCCACATTATCAGCGGCGTCGCCAACCCCGCTTTTGCTTTGCCGATCGATCTCAGCCAGCAGATCCATCGCCCGGCCAACGCCCCTTTCTCCCAGCGCCTCGGCCGTCTGAAAAAACGGTCCCTGCAAATCCCGCGGCCAAATACGCAGCGCCTGAGAAATGGCAAAGGGCTGCATTCCACTTTTTCGCATCGCCAGCGCCTTGCGCACATTGGTCAGCCAGATTGCCAGCCACGTAACGGCCCGAAACTCGGCGGATGGGTCCGTCTGGATCAACTGCCGCCATTTCTTCACCGCCTCCGCAGGCCGGCCTGCCGCCAATGCATTGGTCATTTCCGACATCTGCTGCTCGCGCTGAAATGCCACTCCCATCGCGATTTCCTCCGGCCCGACTTTCCCACCCTTAGCCGAAAGCGCCAGCTTTGCCAGCTCATTATCCAGCCTGCCCAGATCATCCCCGATTAAATCCGCCAGCATCTTCGCTCCATCGGGCGAAATGGCGATCTGATGCCCTGCTTTCGCCTGATCCATGATCCATCGCGGCAGGTCTTTTGGTGGATCGCATGGCTCAATGATCCCCGTCTTGGCAATCGCCTTATAAATTCGCTGATTTGACGGCAGCGAACTCAGCCGAAGCACCAGCGTAGCACTATCAGATGGGTGAGCCGCATACTCTTCAAGCTGTTCGCGGAAGCGGGTGATGAAAGCGTCGGCATTTTGGACGACAACTACTTTGCCGCCGCCGAACATCGCAAAGCTGCGAAGTTCATCAAACACTTCAGCCAGGCTGGCACGTTCCCCATCCAGATCGATCCGCTGCGAGCCGGCGGGAGCACGGTCCAGGATCGAACTTAGTTTTTGCAATTGGAGAAATGAATCCCCACCGACCAGCGCATGAATCGGTTTTATGGCGATAGAAGCAGGAGAAGGAGCGGCCATGGAAGGGTTTTGTATGCCTTCAGAATCAACCGGTCAAATGAGATAATGGCGGCCCAGCGAACCGCCAGGGCAGGACTTTCGTTGTAAGAGGAATCGGCTACACTCCGTTCGGGCAACCGGCCGATAACTGAAGATGGTCTGATAACCGCGTTCCAGATGTTCGGGAATGGGCGCAGCCGCTGTCGGCGCGCCGTAGGGCTCAGGGTTATTGGGAGAAGACATGTCCAATCCATTTGCGGCGTTCTGCGATGATTTTTACGTCAACATGCGGCTCGGCTCACAACTGAACCTGCCTCATCAGCGCGAAACGCTGCTGCACTTCTTCGAACGGATTCAGAAAGACTTTCCGGCGATGTCCCGTTTCCGGAAAAATGAGGCCGGCGAGTTCAACCTTGAAGAAGACCGCAGTTCTCATTCCTATCGCTGGGCCAGCGTCGAAGCCAAGCGCCTCGCCAGCGGTCACGTAAATCCGGTTTCCATTGAGGAATCCCTGAAAGTTCACACGCTCATGCTCCAGCTCGCGCCTTATCACCTGGGGATCAGCCCAATCGAAGTGGACTATCTCGATATCCTCTTCGGTTTTGATCTGGCGTTCAGCGGCAATCACGATGAAGTGATCGCCGACAGCCTCTTCCCCGAATCACCGCTCGCGTGCCTGAATGAAGAAATTGGCGCAAAGGCGGTTGATTTCCAGCCGACTGTCACGGTTGCGCTCAGCGAAGATTGCCGCCTGCAGGCGCGGATCGATGTCGTGACCCGCACTAATAGTTATCAGGTCCGCACAGGCGACTACAGTGATGATGTGATCAGCGTCTATTTGATCCTCCGCCGATATTGGGGCGACCGGCCAAAGCAGCCGATGGAAAAGCTGCTCGCCGAAATGGCCGAGCGCGGCGAACAGCTCTGCACGCAGTACATCATCCCACGCGTTCTAAAACCCATTTCATCAGCGATCGCATCGCGGTCTTGATCCCTTCAAAGCTCAAACCAATGCCGACAGCCGATGAACAACAACTACTCGAGCAGGCGCGTGCAAAGGTTGCCGCCTTGCTTGAAGTTCTAACCCGCGATCAGGCCGATCTGCGCCATGGTCAAAGCGACCTGCCGCCGGAGACGATTCTCAGCGGTGTCTACATCTATACCTCGGCAATTGACGCCGCCCGCGGCACACTGGACAATCTCGACCGTACCTTACACGGCCGGGCAACCACCCCTGCCTCGGCATCAACTGGTTCAAATTGCCTTTAAGATTCATTGAGACGCTATGACCGAGGGCCAAACGCCTCTTTCCAACGACGGTGAGATTATCGCCGCCGCCTCCCGCGATTACCGCTGGAAGCGCTACCTGCTGGTGGCGGTTCTGCTCGGTTACGGAATCTGGTCGATCCATGACGGCTTCTTCAAATGGCCCCAGGAGAATGACGCCCGCCGCGCCAAGGGGTTCCCCGACGCTCATTCCAGCCTCGACATCAAATTGAACCAAAGCCTCGGCATGTTGCTGCCTCCGCTCTCGGTCGTGTTCCTGGTCTGGTCCCTCTATCAATCGCGCGGCGTTTACCGGTTCGACGGGACAACGCTGCACGTCCCCGGCCACCCGCCAATCCCATTGAATGCGGTTCGCAAGCTGAATCGGGAAAAGTGGGATCGAAAGGGGATTGCGTTTGTCGATTACCAGATTCCCGGCACCGCCAGGGCAGGACGGATCAGGCTCGACGATTTTATTTATGAGCGCGAGCCGGTCG
Source organism: uncultured Phycisphaerales bacterium (assembly GCA_963704405.1). Taxonomy (GTDB): domain Bacteria; phylum Planctomycetota; class Phycisphaerae; order Tepidisphaerales; family Tepidisphaeraceae; genus MFD01213-c1. Next base: position 3,338,973 of record OY969903.1, on the reverse strand, counting down.
ACCAGATTTTTGCGGTGATAGAAACCTCGCTCGGCGGAGAAACAGCCGCCGTCATTCCGTCGGTTCCAGCGGCGGCCGCGCGTTCTACGACCGTTCCCCCACCGGCCGCCATTAAACCCAGACCGCGGCCCGGCACAGATCCGGCCCGGTAAAAATTTTCCCGGCGCTGCGATGCTTCGCAAGATTGATCGCATTCTCCTCCGCGTCCCCAGCCTCTCCAGCGCGGTCCATTACTACACCAAAACGCTCGGCATGATCCTAATCCGCCAGGACCAGCGCCTGGCCAACCTGCGATTTTCCGACAGTGACACCGAATTGGTTCTCCACATCGATCCCGACCTGCCCGCGGATGCCACCTATTACCTGGTGGACGATGTGCGAAATATGTTTATCCGGCGCGACGAGCTGCGCCTCACGTTCGTCAGCCCACCAAGCCAGGCCTCTCGCGGCTGGCGCAACAGTCAAAGACCCCTTCGGCAATGTCCTGCTGATCCTCGACCGTTCTACCGGCGGCAGCGCGGCCGTCGAAGACGCCAAGCCCGCCGGTTCACTTTTTGCCGGCGTCGAACCGCGCATCAAAGTCAATCGCCACGCGCTTCTGGCGGCATACGAAAAAATCGGCCGCACCGCCGACGATCTTCCCTACACACCGCATTTCGAATCCATGTTCAAAGCCTACATCGCCGGCATGAACGAACCGAAACCCACCCGCGCTGAAACCTGGCGCCACCTGCTGAACCTCCGCAAAGGCGGCAATCTCCCAAAGATGGGCGAGGCAAAATCCAAACCCCCGGAAATTTCACCCGACGATCGCGCAAGGTTACGCGATATGCTCGGCGCCGACATTGGCAAGCGCGATCGTCTCCCCTACACGCCGCGCTTTGATGCGCTGGTGGATGAATTCAACAAAACACAACCGCGCCCTTTATCGCCACACCTCGTATGGCGACTGGTCGCGACCCTGGCGAAGTGAGAACTCCCGGAGTAAACCAACGCCCTGGCGTTCGTTGGTCCATCTGAACGCAGCATTGGCCTCTCGCACGTGTGCGCACCACAGCAGTTGATATGTCTAACTCCCCGAACTTCTTTCGTCACAATAAACTCCATCCCCTCGGCGTATTATTTCATATGCCCTTTCGACATTCTCCGCTCCCTTTTCTGCTCATTTTGTTCCTGAGCTCATTCGATCTTACACAACATTCTTTCGCCGCCAGCACCGACGTATTTCTGAGCGATGAAGGCCGCAATGTGGTTCTTTCCAACGGCATCATCACCGCCCGAATTTCCAAGAGCGACGCCGCCGTCTTATCCATGAAATTCCGCGGCTTCGAAATGCTTGAATCGGGCTACTACAGCATGGACGGCGGCGCCAACTTCCGCACGCCTCACAACTGCTTCTATTCCATTAAACAGCAGACGCCGGATGTCGTCGATGTCGGCATGAAGCGAACGTGGAACGACGAGCCCCAGGCCTTCGACATCGACATCCACTACGTTCTGCGGCGGGGCGTTCCGGACTATACACCTATGCCCTGCTCGTTCATCCTGCCAAATACCCAACCACCGGCGCCGGTGAATGGCGCATGGTATGGAAGCTTTCCAACGATCTGCTCGAACGCATATATGTCGATGACCTGCGCCACGGGGAAATGCCCAACTCAAGCGATTACGCCCGCGCCGACCACACGCCGATCAAGGAGATCACGAAGATCAACACGGGTGTCCGTGCCGGCAAATATGATTGCAAATATGACTTCAATGTCAGCTATTATGACGTCGGTTGCTGGGGCCATGCGAGCAATCGCAATAAGGTTGGTGCCTGGATCGTGCTGAGCAGCCGCGAGTTCTTCAATGACGGGCCGACCAAGCAGGATCTGAACGCGGCGTCGGGCATCAATCACATTCACTTCGGCATGAATCACTACGGTGGTTCCCCAACCCACGTCAAACGCGATGAAGCATGGCAAAAAATGTACGGCCCATTCCTGCTCTACTGCAACTACAACAGCGCCGGCGCAGATGCCTGCTGGGAAGACGCCAAGGCGCAATCACAAAAGGAATTGGCGGCATGGCCATACTCGTGGCTTAAGAATAATCCAGCCTATCCGCTGGAAGCCGGCCGGGGGCGCGTCTCCGGAAAATTTGTCGTGCACGATCCGCTTAAACCGCGCGTCACCGGTGCAAAAGCCTGGATCGGTCTCGCCCAGCCCGAACCCGGCGGCAACTGGCAGTTCGAATCCGCGCACTACCAGTTCTGGATCAAAACTGACGCCGACGGCAAATTCATCATCCCCCATGTTCGCCCCGGCAAATACACGCTTTATGCATTCACCGATGGGGAAGTGGGGGAGTTCAGCAAAACAAACGTCATCGTCTCCGCCGGTCTGACCAACGCGCTCGGTGACGTGAGATGGAACATCATTCACAAAGGATCAAGAATCGCCTGGGAAATCGGCATCCCCGATCGATCCGCCGGGGAGTTCCGCCACGGCAAGGATTATTTCCAGGGCTATCTATGGCAAAAAATTCCTGATGAATTTCCAAACCCCCTCCAATATACCGTTGGGAAAAGTGACTGGTCCAAAGACTGGAACTACGCCCAGACCCGCTACATGAAAAACGGAACTGAATCCCCGCACCGCTGGCAGATCCACTTCAAGCTCGACCGCGCCCTGTTCGGCTCCGCCACGCTCACGCTGGCGATCGCCAGCGCCCAGCGCGCAAAATCGAAGTCTTCGTGAATGACGAGAATAAGCCGATGACCACCATCACGCCGACGGTACAAGGCGGCGACGCATTGCTGCGCGAATCAATCCACGCCAAATATTGCGTAGAGTATGCGACCATCCCCACCGGCCGCCTGCACGCGGGCAACAACACCATCTCGCTCGTCGTCCCGGCCGACAGCGCCGATGCGCACGTCATGTATGATTACCTGAATTTGGAATTACCTTGAACCAAACCCCTTACCATTCTTCTTCGTTCCGCATAAATGCACCGTCATTCCCAGCTCGTCCGCCAGCGCCGCCTTTGCCAGCATGGCTTTGTCTGCCTCGTCAGCGCTATTGGCGTAAACGACCTGAATATGATTCGCCTTATGCCGCGCCATCATCTGATCGCGTGATGTTCCATAAGTTACAGCGTGCATGATCGGCCATTGCGGTGTGGTTGCGTCCCAGCGGCGCTGCGTTTCTTCCATGGGGAGCGCCACAACGCCGCCGCGGCCAAGGTCCATCTTGAGCCTGCCGTCTTCAATAAAAATTCGGCTCCAGACAATCTCGCCTGGCTTGCTGATTCCCTTGATCGTCCCGCCGCCCAGGCGGAAATACATGGATGGTTGCCGCTCGCTCGCAGCGTACTGCCAACCACCAAAATGGCTGGGGGGAACGCTGCCGGAGATTTCGAACACCCATACATAATCCTTCACCGTTCCGCTGCGATCGGGATCGCCCCAGCGCAGGTCGTGCAGCGTGTTCTCCACCGGCTGGCCCATCGCTTTATGCACGCGATACGTCAGCAATCCATCCAGCCCCGCGCATTCATCCACTTCATTAAAGTGCGGCAACGGCTCCCCTTCGTAAAGCGTGCGACTTCCATCGCGGCTCTTCACCGGGGGCCGCACCGAATCATTCAGTGTCCCCTCCACCAGGTCCGAAGCGGGCAATAAATCTCTTAACCCCTGCTGATACTGAATGCCGATCGTGTGGCATCCGAAATCGTCGGCGATGCGCATCGCCGCGATGTACATCTTGCATTGCAGCAGGATCTGGTTGTCCGTCAGATCATTCGCTTCATCGGTCCCCGTCTTGAATTTCATCCCCTGCTCATTCATCCAGCGCCGGACACCCCATGCTTCATCATCGCTCACCTGCGTCGTCTCGTAATATAAACCGGATTGGCTCAGACGCTCTTTGTAAACGCCCGTTGGATTCAGCAGATGATCCGGGATGATGGCGTTGAACATGCCCATGCACCCTTCATCAAACACGCCCATGATCGCTTTCTCTCGCTTCAGTTGCTGCGCCAGCGCTTTCCCCAGCTTGCGCTCCTTCGCGCCGACTTTGACATTCTTCCATTTTGTTACATGAGATGTCTTGTGCCTGGCGTGGCCTTCTTTGAGCCATCGGTGGAGATAATCGAGAAAATATTCATCTGTGAAATCCTCGCTCCAGATCGTCGAATATTTCACCCCTGCTTTGGTGAGCGAACCATTGAGATTCAACATCCCCACCAGCCCCGGCCACGTTCCCGACCAATTCGCCACGGTCAGGATCGGCCCCTTATGGCTGATCAATCCGTGAATCAGATGATGCGAATACTGCCACACCGACTCGGCCACGATCAGCGGCGCTTTCGGGTCCAGCGTCGCAAAGACGGCCATTCCCTCCTTCTGGGAACTGATGAACCCATGTCCTTCCGCTTCCTTGTAAGGATGCGCCGAACCAGTTCATAACCCGCGCCGGCCAGCGCGTTGCGGAGCGTCTCTTCCATCTCTGCCTGCGCCAGCCAGCATTTCTGGTTTGCGGTCTGCCGCAGATCGCCATTAGCGACAAGCAGGATTTGTTTTTTGCCCAGCTTCGGGGCGGTTCGAATCTGGGGAATGACATAACCGGTCGCGTTCATCGAATCTTCTCCATCTTTCAGCTAAAATAGGTGCTGTCGGGTGTAATGATGTCCCTCGCTGGTGGTTCGTTCACCCAACTTTCCGCCTGGCGAGGGTGCAAATATCTTACAGAAGCGCGGGTATGTCTCCAAAGTGGATGGAAACATTATTACACTCAATTCTCTTGCTGCTATTTTGAGATTTTAAGGAGCCGGAACATGTTGAAAGGTCGCCTGCTGCATCCCCAGATTAACGCCGCCCTCGCTCGAGCGGGCCATGGAAGCAAGGTGCTGATATCCGATGGAAATTATCCCCACTGGACTGCCAAAGGCCCCAACGCCGAGGTGGTCTATCTCAACTTCGCCGCCGGCCAACTGACGGTGACAGATGTTCTGAAGGTGCTGACCGACGCCATCCCGATCGAAGCCGCCGAGATCATGGATACGAACAAAACCGGGCCATATGTAATGGACAAAGACCCGGAAATCTGGTCGGAGTTTCGTGAGATCCTCCAGCCCACCGCCTGCAAAGGCGCGCTCACCAAAATCGAGCGGTTTGAATTTTACAACGTCGCCGGCAAACCGGATGTGTGTCTTACAATCGCCACAGGGGAGCAGCGTATATATGCCAACCTGCTGCTGACGATTGGTGTGGTTCGGTAGGCTTGTCCGTGGTCCATTGCCCATAGGCCGCTGCTTGTGAAGCGTTTGGGCAACTGGCAACTATTAACAGGCCACAGACCACGGACAATTTTTCTCACGTCCCCTTCAAAGCTTCCTGATATTTCCGAATCACCGAGGATCGGCTGATGAGCCCAATCACGCGGTCCGCGCTGTTTGGCATGCAGACGGGCAGATGGCTGATGTCATGTCGGCTGAACGCGTCGAATACGGCCGCCAGATCATCGGTTGTCCGCACCGGTGGAATATCGCTCCGCATCACATCCCCAACGACCAGCAGCGGCACCGCATCGCGGTCCATCAGCACGGGATTCAGGTCCGCCGACACCACCATCCCCTCATATTTCCCCGCGCTGTCCGAGACGACGAAATCATATCTGCTGGTGAGTGCGCTGAGATCGAGCAACTGCTGCAGCGGATCGTGATTGTGAACGACCGTGACCGGATCGAGCGGCACCTGCTCGACGCTGATGCGCCGCAGCAGGACGAAGTCGCCCGCGGAACCGACGCGCACCCCTCGCGTTCGGAGAATGAGCGTATAGACGGATTCCGGATAAACCAGCCGGGCGATAGCCACGGCGATAATGCACGCCAGCATCGCCGGCAGCATTACTTTATAATCCTGTGTCAGCTCGAACACGATCAGGATGCTTGCCATCGGCGCATGAACCGTCGCCGCCAGCACCGCGCCCATTCCCACCAGCGCATACAATTCCGGCTGAAGTTCGTGGAACCAGCCGGATGCCTGAAGCAGATGGCCGAGCAATGCGCCCAGCGTCGCTCCGATGAAGACGCTCGGGGCAATCACACCACCGCTCCCGCCGCTGCCAAGGGTCACGGCTGTGCCGATGATTTTAATGAAGCATAGGAACAGCAGCAGCAGGACCATCGTCGGCCCGATCGCACTATAGAAATCCGCGCTCAGCATCTGCTGGATGACGCCATAACCGTCGCCATAGAACGCCGGCATCGGATACGCTTCAAAAGAGAAAGGTTTGTGATTGGGCACATGAAGCAGCAGGTGGCCAAAGAGCAGGATGTAGGCCACGCCGGTCACACCGAGCAATGCGCCGCCGATTGCCGGGCGCAGCGGTTTAGGCAATTCAGGCCGATGAAAGAAATGCTCGGTCCAATACATCGTCTTCGTAAACATCGCCCCGATGATTCCGCAGATCATTCCCAGCAGCATGAAGTTCCCCACCTGCCCCCAGTTCAGCATCGAGTGGCGGACAACCTCTTTCGACGGCATCGCAAAAATCGCCCGGTATTCATCGGCATGATGGATGATCTGAAACGTCGCCTGTGTCGTGACCTGTGCGATCACGCTCGCCAAAACTACGGGTGTAAACGATCGGATCGAAAAATCCTGCAGGATCACTTCGAGCGTGAACAAAACCCCGCCGAAGGGCGCATTAAAGATCGCGCTGATGCCCGCCGCGCAGCCGCAGCCGGTGAGGATCGGCATCTGCGAGCGCGCAACCCGGAACATCTGCCCCACCCCGGAGGCGATCGCCGCCCCGATCTGCACGATCGGCCCCTCCGCCCCGGCGCTTCCGCCGCTGCCGATGGTGATGGCGCTGGTGATGATCTTCTCGATCGCCGTCGTCGGCTTCTGGAATCCGCTGGTGCGCACGACGGATTCAACCACATCAACAATGCCATGCCCTTCGCGCGTATGAAAGATATATTTGCTGGCCACACCCACCGCGAGGCCGCCCAGTGCGGGAAAGATCACCAGAAGCGCCATTCCCCGCCCGTAAAGAAATTCCGGGCTCGATTGCCGATAAAGCAGATCGCGGATGCTGTTGATCAGTTCGTGGAACCCAACCGCCGCCACCCCGGTTATCGCCCCGATCAGGACAGCCAGGAAAAGCAGAAACGCATCATCGCTGAGCCCGAGCCGGGAGAGAAATTTGCTGATCAGGATCCGCACCCTTCCGCCGGGGGCGTCAAAATTCATTCGCATTGCATCGCCAAGCATAGTCGGCCAGCCCGCTGACGGGAACTGCGGGGGGCCAAAATAACGCCTGGCAAATCGGGGCAATCACATGCAGCCACTCGCGGGCAGTCGCCTGATCCGCCTGCGTCTCCCGGAATACCGGGAAAGGAGGCCAGAGACACATGCGATTACCCTGCCCGCCAAATGCACGTGCGCCTGTTGCGATGCGGGCACTGGCTACCGATTCCACCTTTCCTTCATATACTCACTAAACTGCTTCAGGCTGATCTCCGGCTCCGGCGCAGAAGCATCCCATCGTTTTTCCACTTCCAGCGAATACCACCCATCAAACCCGATCTCCCGAAGCGCCGCGGCAAAATCTGCAAGTGGAAGAATCCCCTCCCCGATCAAAACCGGATGCCGCTCGGCATTTGCGCCGACCGTGTCTTTGATATGCACCTGCCGGATATATCGCCGCAGCGCCCGGGCCGTTTCCGCCGGCGCTTCGCCGAGTCGCCAGGTATGTTCAATATCCCAGACCACTCCGACATCCGCCGGATCGAGATCGTGAATCAGCTCCATCATGCGGGTGCTTCCGACCCATTCATCATGCGTTTCCACGAGCGGCTGACATCCAAACGTCTTGCAGATCTTGATGATCTGCCGCAGATGCCGTTGCCCCAGGTGCAATCCTTCATCCGCAGTAAGCCCTTTGGGGATCGATCCTCCAAAAATCCGCAGATAGGCCGTCCCCGTGCGGCCGGCCAGCCGGGCTGAGCGCTGCGCCTCCTCCAGCATCGCGGCCCATCGCTCCGGCGAAGGGGACACAAGCGTCACCGATGTATTCAAGCACGGCATCGACAGCTTGTGCGTGCGCAGCATCGCGAGCGTTTCGTCCAGGCGCTCGCCGAACTGGGGCAGCCTGGTGATGTCGATCTCTTCTTTCATCCCCCGAAAATCGATCCCCGCGATCCCCGCCGCCGCCACTTCCAATACCATGCGCGGCAAATCCCAGTCCGGGCAGCTCAGCGTTGAAACAGTCAACTTCATGCGCATAAACGCTATGGATGCCGGGCGGAAATGCAATCCCTGCAAGCGTTCGTTCCGGGACATCTGATCGCATCATTGAAAGGTTCTTTATCCCGTTCATCGTCCGATAGCCGCGTTTCAGAATCGCCTGCGGATATTTTCGCCGCTTCCTTCGTTATGCCCGTCATAAACGCGCCTTGACTCCATCCAAAACATATCGAATGGCGGTGGATTTCCAGCCGCCGCCAGCCCGCGTGCTAATGTTGAATCACTGCCCTTGTGAACGAAGTTTCATCCCGGCCCCGACCGACAACAGGAGCGCAATATGATAGACCAGCTCTCTACCTTCGCGTCTGATTGTGTCGCCTCATTGAGCGACTACGCCCCCGTGATTACTCATCTGTCACCCGTCACCATGGTGGGCATCGCCGTCGCCGCGGCAGCGACGCTTTTCTATCTGGTCACGCGCACTCCGGAACTGCTCCTGGTGATTTTCACGGCGATGCTCTACGCCGCCGCCCCGTTAATTCCGCGCCTGGCCTAAGCCCGCCTAACCAATCTGCGCCAGCTCAAGCGCGTTGCCGATCTGCGCCCGCAGCGCTGCCCGCAAATGCTGGTGCTCCGGCGAGCGAAGCGATGGATCACGCCCCAGGAGTTCCAGGGCGTCATCCCTGGCCTGCTCGAGCAGCGCCATCTCATTGGTAATGTCGGCCAGCTTGAATTCCGGCAACCCATGCTGCCGCGTGCCGAAGAATTCACCTGGCCCGCGGAGCTTCAAATCCATCTCGGCGATTTCAAAACCATCGTTGGTCGATGTCATCGCATTTAACCGCGATTCGGCCGGTTCGCCGTGCGCATCGGAAAGCAGCAGGCAGAAAGACATATCTTTCCCGCGTCCGACGCGCCCGCGAAGCTGATGAAGCTGCGATAGCCCGAATCGCTCCGCGTCGCCGATCATCATGACCGTGGCGTTGGGCACATCGATCCCCACTTCAATCACCGTCGTCGCCACCAGCACATCCGTTTTGTGATCGCGGAAGCCCAGCATGGCCGATTGTTTTTCTTCCGTGCTCATCTGTCCATGAAGCATCGCCAGCCGCAGCCCGGAAAGCGGCCCTTTGCTTAAGCGATCGAATTCCTTCAGGACCGATTTGGAATCATCCAGCCCATCGTCATCAATGCGCGGAAAAACAATGTAAGCCTGCCGCCCTTTGCCGACCTGCTCGCGAATAAAGTCATAGGCTTTAAGCACATCACGTGAGCGCACCAGCTTCGTCTTGATCGGCTGCCGCCCTGGCGGAAGCTCATCGATCGAAGTCACATCAAAATCCGCGAAATAAGAGAGCGCGAGCGTGCCGCGGAATCGGCGTCGCCGTCATTACCAGATAGTGCGGCGACAACCCCTTCCCCTTCAACACCGCCCGCTGCTGCACGCCTAGCTTATGCTGCTCATCGACGACAACCAGCCCCAGATTCGCAAACTCAATATCCTTCTGAATCAGCGCCTGTGTCCCAATCGCCAGGTGAACCTTGCCGCTCGATAATCCCGTAATGCTTCCGCTTCGCTGTCGCTTCGTGCGCCCGGTAAACAGTTCCACTGTGACATTGGAATCACGCAGCAGATTCGAAAGCGTAACGAAGTGTTGCTCCGCCAGGACTTCTGTCGGCGCCAACAGCGCCGACTGCATTCGGTTTGCCACGCCCACCAGCATCGCATACAGCGCTACGACCGTTTTCCCGCTCCCGACATCCCCCTGCAATAGTCGATTCATCGGCCGCCCGCTCTGCAGATCGCGGACAATCTGCCAGATTGCATTCTGCTGCGCCACCGTCAATTCAAATGGAAACCGGCGGCGAATTCGCTCATCCAGCGTCTTGTCAATCCGCATCACCGGCGCCGTCAGCCGCCCATCGCGTAACCGCTTGCCTAGCCCCAGCCCAAGCTGCATCAGCATCAGCTCGTCGTAAATCAATCGCCGCCGCGCGCGAAGGGCTTCATTCAGGTTCGCCGGAGTATGAATCATCCGATATGCCGACCGCCGATCGATCAGGCTGCGCATTTTCAGCAATTCAGGATCAAACCACTCCTGAACCTGCTCGAGGACGGCGGGCAGATTCCGTTCCACCACATCCGCAATCACGTCCGTCGCCAGCTTCATCGATGCCGGATAAATCGCCTTGAATTTTGATTCTTCAACCCGCCCGACGTCCTGCTCGACCGTCTCATACTTCGGCTGAGTCATCTGCGGCAGATTGTGAAAGATCCGCACCGGCCCCTGTACGCGAATGTATTTTCCCGGATGAATCGCCCGACGATGATATGCCCCGTTGAACCATGTCAGCGCCAGCTTCCCTGTCCCGTCATCGAGCGTCGCCTCAAAGCGCGGCGGACGCGATGCAATATAATCCACCGCCACCACTTCCCCCCGCGCCATCTGAATCTGCCCCGGCACCAAATCTGAAATCGCCCGCTCCGCCGATTCAAACTGATAATCCCGCGGAAAATATTCGAGCAAATCCCCCAGCGTGCCCACCCCCAGCCGCCGAAATTCCCTCGCCCGCGCCGGCCCCACTCCATCCAGCGATTCAACCGGTCGAAACAGCGAACCCGCCTGAACTAATTCACTCGAAGAATCATCGGAAAAAGACTTTTCCATTCGTAGCACGGGATTTCGGCAAGCGCAATTCGACTGTGGCTCATTGAAATCAGATATCCAGAAGAGGCTCATTGAGCCCGTCGAGCTACATCTTGCCCGTGTCAGGATGCGAACGCCGGAAGCGCCTCACACCTCAACCCTCACACCTCAACATTGCTCCAACCCTCTTCCCCAATCAGCTTCACAAACCGGCAAGGGCATACATCCGTCGAAACCAGATGCTCCCCTTCCTTCCGCACCTCCACCAGCATCTGCTCATCCTGCGGCCCGATCGGCAGCACCGCAATTCCGCCATCTTTCAGTTGCTCGTGCAGAAGCTTATCCGGAAGTTTAGGCGAGCCGGCGGCGATCAGGATTCGATCAAACGGTCCCGCTTCCGCCCATCCCAGCGTTCCATCGCCATGGCGGAAATGCGCGTTGCGAACACCCATGTCCATGACGCGTTCCCACGCTTCATCGAGCAGCGGCTTAACCCGTTCGATCGAGTAAACATCCGCCGCCAGCCGGGCCAGCACCGCCGTGTGATAGCCGCTGCCCGTGCCGACCTCCAGGACCTTGTGGCCCGCCTGCACATCAAGCCGCTGCGTCATCAGCGCGACCATGTAAGGCTGGCTGATCGTCTGGCCGTGCCCAATCGGGGCGGCTCGATCCGCAAACGCCTCATCTTTCGACCCAGGCGGAAAGAAGCGGTCGCGAGGCACCGAACGCAGCGCGGCCAACACGCGTTCGTCGCGAATCCCGCGCTCGACCACCTGCTGCTGGATCATCGTCTCCTGTCGGGTTACATCTTTTACGTCATTCATGTGCAGACCATTCTACCCAAGAGTGCCACCGATATCGCCTCCCGCGCCTCTGGTTCCTTCCTGCTATCGGCATTTTCAACGTCGAACCCATCGCGTTGACGTGAATGATACCGGTTCGTAGGCTTTTAGAGGCCCTTAACATGAGCCGCAGGAATGCCTGTGCAACCCGGCCCATCATCGCCCTGACCAGCGACTTCGGGCTGACTGATTCATACGTGGCGGTCATAAAGGCGGTTCTGACGAAGTGCGGCTCCATCATTGAATCGTTCCATCGCCACCCCATCCCTTCCCCCTGAGATGTCATTAACCACCCATCAACTTCAACAACTGGATAAGCAGCATATCTGGCATCCGTTCACGCCTATGAAATTATGGGCCGCCGCTGATCCGCTTATCATCACCGCCGCCGAAGGAATGCACCTGATCGACTCCGACGGCAACCGCTATCTCGATGGTGTCAGCAGCCTCTGGTGCAACGTTCATGGACACCGCGTCACCGCGATCGACAACGCGATCCGCGACCAACTCAGCAAAGTCGCCCATACAACCCTGCTGGGTCTGTCGAACGAACCCGCGATTGTCTTAGCCGATCGCCTGATGAAGCTGGTCCCGCGGAATTTAAAGAAAATCTTCTACAGCGACGCCGGCGCAACCGCGACGGAAATCGCATTCAAGCTCGCCGCTCAATACTGGCACAACATCGGCCGCGGCGAAAAAAAAGAATTCATCGGTTTCACCGACGCCTATCATGGCGACACCTTCGGCGCGATGTCGGTCGGGCGGACTGAAACATTCCATCGCGCCTATTTCCCGCTGCTTTTCAAAACACATTTCGCCCCGACGCCCTATGTCTATCGCAGCGCCACGCCCCACGATCCAGCGGCTGTGCGCAATCACTGCCTCGCGGCGCTGGAAAAGATTCTTAAACAGCATGGAAGCAAAACTGCCGCGGTCTGCATCGAACCGATCGTGCAGGGCGCAGGCGGCATGATCCTTCAGCCCCTCGGTTTCCTGGCCGGTGTGCGGAGATTATGCAACGAGCATGACGTTCTCCTGATTGCCGATGAGGTCGCCGTCGGTTTTGGCCGCACGGGAAAAATGTTCGCTTGCGAGCATGAAAACGTCGAACCCGACCTGCTTTGCGTCGCCAAAGGAATCACCGGCGGCTACCTCCCGCTCGCCGCCACCTTCACGACTCAGCGCATTTTTGATGCCTTCCTCGGCGAGCCCTGGGAAGGCAAAACTTTTTATCACGGTCACACCTACACGGGCAATCCGCTCGCCTGCGCCGCTGCCATTGCTTCACTGGATCTGTTCGAGCAACACAACCTCATTATGCAGGTGCAGCAGAAAGCGGATGTGCTGGCGACGATGCTCGAATCACTCAAGCCGCTGCCGAACGTGGGTGAGGTTCGACAAAAGGGATTTATGGTCGGCATCGAATTGGTTGAAGACAAAGCGACTCGAAAATCGTTCGACCCCAGACGCCGCATCGGCGCGGCCATCTGCACAAACCTCCGTCGCCGCGGTGTCATCCTGCGGCCGCTCGGTGATGTGATTGTCATGATGCCGCCGCTGGCGATGGGCCTTGATGATCTCAGCGCCATCGTGGATGCAATTCTTGCCGAAGTGATGGTGCTTTCCTGATGCTCACTCCCGTTACCATTCCCGGATTGTTCATCACCGGCACCGACACCGGCGTCGGCAAGACGGTGATCGCGGCGGCCATCGCCGATCACTTTCGCCGCCGCGGCGCAAACGTCGCCGTCTGCAAACTCGCCGCCACCGGCTGCGTGCGCCGCCGCGAAGGCCTCGTCAGCGAGGATGCCGAGTTTCTCGCCCATTGTGCCGACTCGCGCTTTCCGCTGGATCTGGTCTGCCCCCAGTGTTACGCCGAACCGCTCGCGCCCGCCATCGCCGCTGAGCGTGCCAAACAACCCCTGGATTGGCAGACAATCCAGCGATCCCTGACGCTGATGAGCCGCCAAAGCGATGTGATCGTCATCGAAGGCGTGGGCGGCGTGATGGTGCCGATGGACTCCCAATCAACCATCGTGAGCGTTGCCGCGTGGCTGAAAATCCCTTCCATCATCGTTGCCCGCCCGGGGCTTGGCACGATCAACCATACTCTGCTGACACTGACCGCCTTACGAGCGGCAAAAGTTGAAGTGCCAGGCGTCGTCATCAATCGCTATCCGGTGGACAGCACAGGCGTTGCCGAAGAAACCAGCCCCCGGGCCATCGAGAAATGGGGTAAAACCAACGTGCTTTGCCTGGTTCCCGATGTGCCCGTAAACCCGCCCGGCTTGCCCCCGGACATCGCCGCGGCGATCGACACCGTCGACTGGGCCGGCCTTGCTAAAACAAATGCCAAGTGATTGGCCCATTTGATCTTGCGAACCGAATCATACGATTCTTTCAGCCGCATCGCTTGACTTTTGCCCACGGATCATCAGAATCCTCCGTTCCTTTTAATGAGCTAGAACGCACTGGAGTTTGAAATGTACGCGATCATCGAGACGGGCGGCCATCAGCACAAAGTCACCAGCGGGGAAATCATCCGCGTTGAGCGGGAAGTGAACCCGGAGGAGACCAACATCACCTTCGATCGCGTCCTCCTCGTCGGCGGTGAAGGGCCGGCCAAAATCGGCATTCCCGTCGTCGCCGGCGCGACCGTCACGGCGGAAGTCATACGCGCCGTGAAGGGCCCCAAGATCGACATCTTCAAGTACAAGCGCCGCAAGGGCTATCATAAAAAGCAGGGCCATCGCCAGACCCAGGTGGAAGTGAAGATCACTGCCATCAACGTCTAATCGCGACCAAGGCAATCGAATTTTGTTTGAGTCCAAAGGGCGCGCCGGGAAGGGTGTGCCCTTTAGCTTGCGCTGATTTGGGATGAGGGAGGCGGAAATCGGTTGTCTTCAGGCGGCACAGGCGCGTCTCGCCTGTAGCGGGTAGTGTTCAATGCCGGCGAAGCGATGCGCTGCGTTGAATCAAGCCTGGCGGGATGAATGCCTGGTTAGCATATTCAGCATCGCACGGAAATCCTTCGGCAGCGGCGAGACGATTTCAATTTCCCGATGATCCAGGTGGCGGAAGCACAGCTTTTCGGCGTGGAGTGTAAGCCGCGCGATGAGTGGGCGTTCATTTTCACCTTCATTGGCCTTGTAGTGGCGCTTGAAGTGGCTGAGGAAGATGCCGGGAAGTTTGCCGGGCGGAAGGGGGTTGTAAATCGGATCGATCGCCAGAGGCAGGCCCACGCTCTTCAGGTGTACGCGGATCTGATGGGTTTTGCCGGTCCTGGGAAAGACGCGCAGCAGCGCGTAATCGCGGAAGGTGGCTTCAAGTTGCCAATCCGTGCGCGCAGGCCGGCCGCCGTGGCGGGTGATGGTCATGCGCTGAGGCGCATTAGGATGGGCCGCGAGCGGGGCGTCGATCTCCCCACGTGGTTCCAGGGGGCGACCAACGACCAGCGCGAGGTATTCCTTAACGGTTTCGTTGTTCTGGAATTGGTGCGAGACGTGGCGCTGGGCGGCGCTGTGCTTGGCGAAGAGGAGCACGCCGCTGGTGTCTTTGTCGAGGCGATGGACGACGCGGATGCGCGGATCAGCGGCCCCGGTGTGTGGAAGGCCAACCTGGGCGGCGAGCACTTCCAGAACGCTCGTGGTTTCGGCGCGGCCGGGAATGGTGGCAAGGCCCGCAGGCTTCATGACGGCGACATAATCGTCGTCCTGGAAGAGGATATCTAAGATCGATTTTGGCACTGTTTTTAAGGGGATAAGAAAATGAAACAGAATATTGCGCTTCTTACAAATACAGGAGTGTCTGCCCGTTTTTATTTATGGGCTTCCCATTGCTTGAGCAGGGATTTGATTCGGTTCTGGTCAGGAGAAATAGCGAGGCTTTGACGCCAGAGGTCGACGGCGGAATTTTTTTTGTCGTCGTCCAGCTCCGCTTCTTTTTGGTACTGGGTGATGAGGAGCACGCCGAGGTCGTTGAGCGCGGGGCAGTATCTGGGATCGAGCCGCAGGGCTGTGTGGTATTCGTCGATCGCGCGATCGGACCGGTTGGAAAGCGCCAGCGCGTCGGCCAGGCGCTTGTGATAGCGGGCGGAGTTATCCCGCTTGATGGCGGATTGAAATATCTCAATCGCCTCGCTCGGGCGGTTCTGGGTAATCAGGTTGCTGCCTAGGTTATACAGCGTGGCGGTTTGGGAGGGGTCGAGCTCGAGGGATTTCCGGTACGCCAACTCGGCCTGCGGGAAATGCGTCTGCCGATCCAGCGCAATGCCGAAGCTCGCCCAGGCATACCATGATTTGTCGTCCAGCTTCGTCGCGCGATCGAGATATTTGACGGCGTCGTCGGTTTGATTGAGCGAGAGATAAACCACGCCGAGGTTGGTGCAGGCTTTTGCGTCCTCCGGGCTGAGGTCCAGCGCACGGAGATAATTGGCGGCGGACTCTTTCAGCTTGTCGAGAAACTGTTGGCTGAGGCCGAGATTGTAGAAGTTGGATTCGGTGTAAGGGTCCAGCCGCGCCAGGGTCTGGTACTGGACCTCGGCGCTGCCGTAGTCGGCCTTATCGAGATAGATGTGGCCGAGGAGCACATGCGGCATGATGAGGTTGGGATTCTTATGCGCGGCATCGCTTAATTCATGCGTGGCTTTGTCCGTGTCTCCATCGTCCAAAGCGCGAGCGCCGGCAATGTATGTTTCAATCCCTTCGCCGCCGCCATCGGCAGATCCGGAAAACGAATTGCCCGAGGTGTGGCATCCGACAGCGACCAGCAGCAGCGTACTGGCGGTTATGGGCAGAAGAAGTGAGCCGGCGGCTATGGGGAAAGTCAGATGCGATCGAGTCACTTGGGCTCCTGGGTTATCTTACCTGACAGGTTAAGATGAAGGTGAGTTCGTTGGGTCAGAGTGTTCGACGTCCGAAAACCACCCGCATCCCGACCCACTCGCGGCAGTCGCCGGGTCCGCTCGCGCCTTCTCGGTGTACGCTTCGACTGAGTTCGCTGAAGTCCGGAAGAGGAAGCATGAGCGCGCAATAAAATCGAACCGCCACGGCGATTCAGTTAAATTACATTAAGAATGGAAAAGAAAAACGCGAATTCAACGGCGACGCCAAAACGCGGCGCCGAATCCATCCTGGCGTCAATCAGACAACCTGAACCTTGCGCCCGGCCCGGCGCTTGGCGTTGATCGTCTTGCGGCCATTCTTCGTCTTCATCCGGGCCCGGAAACCAATCTTGCGGGCGCGCTTGATGTTGCTCGACTTGTGCGGGTAATGCATGGACAGTTCCTTCAAGGCAAACCGGCGATCAGGCCGGCTCGCGTCGCTTTCTTCTGCGTGTAACCTGAGTTTTCATCGTTACTTCGACGCCGTCGGCGGTTCGATCGTGACGAAGACGTTTTCGAATGCCTGGTTTCCTCGCGCGTCGGTCGCCCGCAACGTAAGCTGGTGCGGGCCAGGCGACAAACCAGAGGCGGTAAACGAAGCCGCCTCCTCCGGACCGTCAAACATCCTATCCGATGCCGTCGCCGCCTGCCAGTCTTGCGCCGAATCCACGGCATAATCCACCGCCGCCACCGTGCTTGTACGATCTATGGCCTTTAATTCCACACTCACCCCGTCGTTTTTAACCGCTGTTTTAATATCCCCAATCACCGGCGGTGTGTTGTCGATCAGCAGCGGATCGCTCACTCGGCTGGCTGTCTTTCCCCGCCCAACCGGATTTGCCGCCGCATCGGATGCCACCACCTTCACCTCATATCGCCCGTCGGCGACAGACCGCGTGTCCCATTCAAATGTTGTATCCTTCAGCTTGTTCTTCAGCAAAATCCAGGGCGCTTTTGAGCCGGAGCGGTAATAAAGGGAATACATCAGCGGATCGTTGTTCGGGTCCGAGGCATCCCAGGTCAGCGTTTGTATCCGTCCGCTGGGCACCACCGGCGTCGCCGGGTCGCGATCGGCATCCACCGGTGGAGGCGGGGGGGTCTTGGGCCCCAGCGCCACCTTCACGCTCTTCACCACAGGCGGGAGGTTGGGCATGAGGTACGCCACATCCACATCCTCCACGACCGGCGAAGTTGTTTCGATCTTCGTGGAAAAACTCAACCGATACTGAAAAAACCTCGCGGCAGGCGACGTCGTCGCAACGAATTCCATTGCCGGCTGCTCGTCCGACCATTTTGACCACCCCGTCTCCGTCGGTTCCTTTACATTGCCGCTCCGTGTCGTCACCTTGATGCTTGTCCCCGCCGGCAGCGACCCGTGCATCTGAATTTTCCCGAACTCACTGATCTGCGCCGCATCCAGCACCGGGCTGGTGTACGTGCCGTCCTTTGCAAACCCCGACCCCATCGCGGCCAGGCCGCCCACATTCGCCAGCCCCATGATGATCCGCCCGTCGCTCGCCGGCAGCAGGCACGTCACCTGCTTCGGATCAACCTTGGCGATCACCACTGTCTCATCCGCCGCCGGATTCACCTGATACACAAGCCCTTCGCTCCCGGTCGCTACCAGCAGCGTTCCTTCATGCTCGACAATGGAAAACACCAGCACCGGCTGGCGGAAAATCTCCGTCACGAAACCGTTTGAATCAATCCGATAGATCGCATTCCCTTCCGCACGCGCCTGGCCACTGCCCCCGGGATTCAGGGCCGGTGGCGCCATGCCCTTCGCAGTCGCCGGCTTCTTCGATGCGGCTCCCGGGTCCGGATTTCCCGGTGCAGGCGGAGCGGGTTTGGCGCCAGGATCATCGCCGCCATCCCCCGGATCATCCATTTTAGAGCCCGGCTTGTTCGCCGTGATGTCACCCGCCAGGATCATCATCTTTTTCGGAATCGGATCAGGCTGCCCGGGATTTGGACTCGGCGCCGGGCTTGCAGGCGGTTCGGCCTTAATCGGCACACCGCCGCCGCCTCCTTCAGGCCGCCCAACCTGCTCCTTCGACGCCGTATCATCCGCCACTGAAGCCGCATCGCTCGACTCGGCGGTGCCTACATACAAATTCCCCCTGGAGTCCAGGGCCAGCGCGCTGATTTCACTTTCCGCCGCGTCATACAGCACAAACGATTCGTGGGTTTTACGATTGATGCGATACACAAGCCCATTCGGATCGGTCCCTGCATATAGCGTATCCTTCCCATCCGAAATCAGGCTGAGCAGATTATTGTCATCGCTATCAAGGATGATGCTGTGCGTCCCATCCGGTTTAATTTCGAAAAGCTGGCCTTC
Source organism: uncultured Phycisphaerales bacterium (assembly GCA_963704405.1). Taxonomy (GTDB): domain Bacteria; phylum Planctomycetota; class Phycisphaerae; order Tepidisphaerales; family Tepidisphaeraceae; genus MFD01213-c1. The sequence continues at coordinate 3,320,021 of OY969903.1, read as the reverse complement.
CGGCCCGGTAGCCGCATAAATATTCCCGTCGTTCGTCTTCACCATCGCCCAGATATACTGGACATTTTCCGCCTCAAAAATCACGTGCGGTTTATCCCCCGGCTTGTCCATCCGGTATATGCGGCCCTTCTCGCCGCCCGTCCCCATCAGCACGCCGCCCTCCTGGTCGATCAGCAGGCTGAAGATGCTGTTCCCATCTTCCAGTTCCGCCGCCGTGGTGACCCTGTCCCCTTTAATTTGCAGCAGCACGCCCTGCGGCCCGGTGCCGGCATAGATCGTTCCGTCCTTCGCCTCCGCAAGCGAATAAACCGCGCCGATCTCCGGATTCTGGTCCAGCAGCGTCTTCACCGCGCGCGACAACTTCAAATCACCCAGGTTCGTCGCGACGACATTCTTAAATGTTCCCGGTTTAAAATCCGCCTCATTCGTATGCACCCAGTGCGACGTTGTAACGCCATATGCCGGAGCCACGATCCACAGAAGCAACAGGCCAATCAGTCGTTTCATAAGCATCCAATATTTTGCGTGCAGTTTAGAATTTCAGGGAGACGTCTCGGCTGTGCCGAATCACCGCGGCACCGCCAGGGTATCCGGTGACGGCGGCAGCTCTGAACCTCGATTCACATTCTTATCGATCGTGATCGTGAACTCCGCCGATCCGTTCATCACGCGGTCTGTCGCCACCACCTTCAGCGCCGAACTGACAAACTGCGTCGTATCACTCCGCCCGGCGCCGATCATCACCTGCCGTCGCGATGATGGCAGCTTCGGCATGGCCGTATGCCCGATCGCAATTCCATCCGGTTGCCGAAGCAGCCGGATGTAAACCGCGTTATGGCGGATCGCCGTCACATCCCGCAGCACATCAAACACCTGGCCGATCGACTCCGCCCGGAACTTAAACGGCTCCGCCGTCTGTTCGTCCATGAGATATTTCTGCCAGTCTGAAATCGTCAGTTGATACGACCCGTCAGGCAGGTCATGCGGCAGATCGAGCGTGACCGGCAGCACCATCTCCCCCGAACGAAACGGCCGATAAGTCACGTACGCTGTCACCGATTCCCCCGGCCGATATTTCGATCGCGGGACATTCGCATACAAAATGTCTCCCTGCCGCGCCTCCGGCGTCACCAATATCGTCCCGCTGATCTTTTTCACCAACACCCGCTCAAACGGATTCTCCGAAGCCGCAATGAGCGGAGCGCCAATCTCAAAAAACAAGTCGGCTGCCGAACCATTTACCGTTTTGTTCATCACCCGGATGGATTTGCCGTTGTTGAACTCCAGCGACAAATCAAAATCCACCGTGTGGTACTGCGGCAATTCTCGCACCCGCTCACCGCCGCCGACATCGCCGCCGCACATAACAGCGGGGTGAACTTTGGATGCAAGGCGGCGGTGAAGTGATAACTCAAATCCCCCGACCCATCTGCATATTTCACCTGCAGATCGATCGGCACCATCGCCGGCGCCTGCCCTATCTTTCCTGCAATGCCGACGGTCGTATCCGCCGTCAGCGAACCCGAAAGTTTGATCAATGATCCCAGCTTGAAGCTGGTCATGTAATTCGCAATGATTCCCTGAATCGCGCCGCTCCCCATCGGCAGCGACACCGGTCCCTCGTTATTAAACGCATGCCCAAACGCAACGATGTTGTCGCCGATCCGCTCGGTGCAGGTTCCCACCGCGCTCATGTCAACATCTCCCCCCAACAGCGGCACCGCCAGCACCGACCCCGGCTCAATTCCCGGGTCAACGGCATCTGCGGCCGCGCCACCCCCTCCGGCCTGCAATGGCACCAACCCATACGCCCGGAAGACAGGTTCCATCTCCGCCATCACCCGCGGCGGCAATCCTGCCGTCATCAATGGTGTCGCCAATGGCTGCATGCGCGCCTCATCACTGCCTGTCGCCAGCAAATTGGGATTGGGTGTAAACTTCCCCCACTCCGCCAGCGGATAGTTGGCAGGCGCACTCTTCATGCCCGGCAGCAGCACTACATCGCTCAACGACCACGAACGTGCACGCTCCGCGGCGGCCGGACGCTCGCCATCCGTTCCCCGGCCTTCCCTCGCCCCGCTCCCTTGCGCCTGTGTCGCCGCCGGTTTGATTGCCGGCAATTGCAGCATGTACTCAATCGGCTGAACCCCCGCGATCGGATCTTTCTGCAGCGGCCACCCATACGCAAACGCCCCAATCATCCGCTCCCGCCCCGCATCATCCTTCAAATAAATCGGCGACCCGCTCATCCCCGCGATCGCCCCGGTATGCTCGAGATTCGCCCCATGGCATCGGATCAGCACCACATCATATTTAGGATTGAAATTCTTCAGGATCGAAAGGACCTCAACATCAAACCGTTCGATCTTCGTCCCCTGGAAAACCGAAAGCCCATACCCTGTCATCCCCGGCTTCACTTCCGACACGTGCATATGCCGCGCCGGATCAAACAAAGTATGGCCGGCCGCCTGCCCCGCAATCGCCGTCCCATCTCCTCCGGAGTCGGCGGCTACCACCCGCGCACCGTACATCCCCAGCACAATCAGGCCGATCACGCTCAAACGGCGAATCTTCATACAGCAACCTTTGGGTTCAGCCACGGCCTGATGTTTATGCCGTGATTGCAATCTGGGGCACTTGGGCAAATGGTAGGAATCCCCGCCCAACCCGCAAGCCACCGGCCCGCACAGCGCCACAGTCAATCGAAGCGCCCTGCAATTCCGGCCGTCCTTCTTCTCCTCGGATACCCCGTCCGCCGCTCCTCAGGGAAGGCTATGCCTGGGGCCGTCATCCTCTTTCCAACTCTTGCATCTCCCTCTAATTTTCGTTGACACCATCCCCCCCTTTAACTAATTTCATATCCAGCATGGTGGTGGATTGAAACTATGATTCATCCGCCGATGCTGAAGTTTCGGGCGCACGACCCGGTTTGGGTCGGGTGACCGAGGCGAGGACATGGAAATCCCAGTTTCGCCGATCGGGCCGATCCATTGCGGCTCACTCAAGGCCCGGAATTCCGCAGACGCTTGATTTTCCGCATGGCGTCGACCCGTCGCCGATCGTCGAAATTCGCATTTCCATCGCACCCGCAGGCTCGGACGATTCACCGGGCCGGCTCCCCGCTTTGTGTCCCTTCATGTATTCGCGCCCGTCTCTCTGGTTACCAACCCAAGGCATAGTGTGAACACCGAGCTGCGCGAGCGGGCTGAAAAGATACTGCAATACACCTTCAAAAATCCTGATCTCTTGAAGGAATCGCTCACCCACGCGTCCATCGCCGACAATCGCCTCAACAGCAATGAGCGGATGGAATTCCTCGGCGACGCCGTCCTCGATCTCATCGTGTGCGAAGCGCTCTATCGCCGCTTCCCCGAATACCTTGAAGGCGAACTCACGAAGGTGAAGTCCGCCGTCGTCTCCCGCCGCACCTGCGCCGAGGTGTCAAACGAAACAGGCCTGACCGATCTGCTCATCATTGGCAAAGGCATCAGTTCCCGCGAAGAAATGCCGAGTTCCCTCGCCGCGGCAGTCTACGAATCCATCGTCGCCGCCGTCTACCTCGACGGCGGTTTCGAAGTCGTCAAGGAATACGTCCTGCGCACGATGACCCCCAAGATCGAAGTCATCTCCTCCAACAGCCACCAGCAGAACTATAAGGCGGTCCTCCAGCAACACGCCCAGAAAATCCTCGGCGCAACTCCCATTTACGAACTCCTGGATGAAAAAGGCCCTGACCACAGCAAGTGCTTCGAAGTCTGCGTGACGGTCGACGGCCGCCGATTCACATCAGCCTGGGGCCCCAACAAAAAGATGGCCGAGCAAAAGGCCGCCTTGCTCGCCCTCGAAGAACTCGGGGTGCTCGCGCCGGAGGAAGTGGACGAAGCGATCGAAGAGATCGCCACCGAAACGCCCGGCGAGTGAGGGGATCGGATCGAGTCCGAAGCCTCGGGTAAGCCGGTTTGAAGCGGTGGATGTTGTTCATCCGCCATATTCAACGCCTCCCAACTCCCATCGAAACCAATTGCGGCTCGCGCACTCCGTTCAGCATCGTTTCCTTCCCATCCCGATAAAACATATTGAACGTATCAAACGGAATGATGCGCCCGTCCGGATGCACGATATGCACGCAGCTTTTCTTCACGCTCCGCACATCAAAATTATGCGGGTCCAGAAACTGCATGATGATGATCCGGAAAATATTGTCGTATGTAATGGAATTGCCCTGCAACTCCACCATCGGCAGGCAGCACAGCAACTGCTTCAAAGACGCTGCCGAAGATCCCGGGCTGGCCGCCGTCGAGAACAACTTGAACAGCTCGCTGCGGATCGAATCCTGCTGCTCGTAAACAATCGTGTTCCCCTCCCCATGCAGCAGCACTTTCGGATCGATCATCCCCGTCAGCGGTGTCACACACCCATCCATCTTCAGCGCATAAGCCATCGCCAGGCAATCCGGATGACACGGCACCGGGATCACATCGCTCGGCTTGAAGATCGGCGACTGCCGCAGAATCTCCTGCCGCACCTCGCCCAGCGTCAACCGATCCGTCGCCGGATCAAATCCCTCCAGCCGGCCGGCGTGCTGGATCGGTTGAAACGTCACGCCGCGCACGCATCGCTGCTGAAGCGCGTAATCAATGATCTCGCCGATCTCCCCATCATTCAGCCCCTTTTTCAGGGTGACGACCAGCGTGGTGGAAATGTTGTGCTCATTGAGCCGATCCATCGCCCGCCGCCGCACGTCGCTCAGATCGGCCCCGCGCAGTTCTCGAAGCGCTTGCGGCCGCAGCGAATCCCATTGCAGATAAATCTCAAACCCCGGCATGTACTCTTTCAACCGCCTGGCAAAATCGCCATCCTGCGCGATGCGGATTCCGTTCGTATTCAGCATCAGGTGCTTGATCGGCCGCGCCTTCGCCAGGTCCAGCACCTCAAAAAACTGCGGATGAATCGTCGGCTCGCCTCCGCTGATCTGCACCACGTCCGGCTCAGCTTCATTCCGCACGACGCAATCCAGCATGAACTCAATCTGCTCCAGGCTCCGATGCGTCAATCGCCGCGGCGAAGATTCGCTGTAGCAAATCGGACAAGTCAGATTGCACTGATCTGTGATCTCCACCAGTGTCAAACACGAATGCTGCTCGTGATCCGGACACAGCCCGCAGTCATACGGACAACCGTATTTGATCGGCGTCTGAAACTTCAGCGGCATCTGTCCCGCCTTCAGCGTCTGGCGGGATAACTTGTAATACTCCGCATCCGTCGAAATCAGCACCCGCTCGGCCCGATGCTCCGGGCACCACTTATGCAGAAAAACCCGCCGCTCCTGAATCACAACCTTCGCCTCCACCTTCCGCAGGCATTTGGAGCACAGGCTGTTCGTCAGTTCGTAAAATAGATAAGGACGATCAGCCATGCGCGGCTCCGTTTCAAATTTTGAAATTGGACGCACAAACCCCAAAGAAGATCATGAAGCCAACGATCATCGAAATGAAAATACCCGCTCCAAGAGGGCGCCATCGCGGAAAGCACATGCAAGTAACAGCCGCCACCAATTTCACCGCCGGCACCGCGACCATCAGCCACGAGCCGGCGCCGCTGTCAATATAGTGCCAGGTGAACGGCCAAACTGCGCCAGAGAAAATCGACCCGCAAATCAGTCCCATCAGGAAGAGCAGCCCCGTAGGTCTCCACCTTAGTGGTTTATCGGGCCGCCGCGGTGTTCCATAATCAATCGGCAGTGGTGGTGGCTGTTCCATATCATTTCCTCTCGAACCCCCGCCTCTATTCCCAACTTCAAAACCCTCCAGACAATCCCCCAGACTTCCCGCAGATTACGATCAACGCCATCAGTTCCATCATCGCCACTCCAAGCGCCACGATCGTTCCGCCTATCCACCGGGGCGGCCGTTTCAATCGCCCGATCGCCACAAAAATCCACCCCATCGAAACCGCCACGCAAAGCGCCGCCAACGAGATCACCGGAACGATCACGCCCAGCATCACCACCATCGAAATCCGCATCCCCGCCAAAAACGCAATCAACAACCCACCCGCCAACCCCGCCGCCGCCAGCGCTGTAATGAGCGGCCCCGCACTTCCTGATGAATCCCGCATCCCTGCCAGTGAATCATTAAATCGTCCCGATGTCGAGAGCCACGCTGCACTCGCGGTTTTGATCGCTCACCCGAAGCCGCCGCAACGAAATCAAACACACCATACATCCACCCAGGCAAGCCAGTTGAATCGCACTTGTCCCCAGATATGGCCGATACGTCGGTTTAATAAACTCAACACAAAACCGGTAAGCGCAATAACTGAGGACAAAAATCCGAAACCCCCATCCATTCGCCCGCGGCCTGCACATCAAAAACCACAGCACAATCGCCAGCACTGCCAAAAAACAAATGTCATACAACTGCGTGGGATGCCGCGGTCCATCTCCAAAATCCACCGCCCATGGAAGGCTGCTGCGATTTCCATACGTATGATCCGACAGCCCGGTCAAAAAACATCCCACACGTCCCACGCTCATGCCGAAGATGAGCGGAAATATATACGCATCCCCCGTTGAATATCTAATCCCCAGAATTTTTTTGGCTGCTTCAACACCCGCCCATCCTCCAAGCAATCCGCCCACAATCGTCTTCCCACCCAGCAGCGCCATATTGCTCCCGCTGCTCATCCATGCCCCCCAGTAATTCGGCCAAGACTCCGCCCAGGCGAGCATCTTCGAACCGATCAGCGCCCCGAATACCGCCCCCACCAGGATCCAAAGATTTTGTTCAAACGGCACAATCCCCCGTGGCCAGCGCCGCTTCGACAGCAGATACAACTGAAACCCGCCCGAATACGCAATCACCTCCATCACCGGATGCGGATGCAGCGTCAGGCTGAAAATATGGAAGTAATGCGGAAAGGTCATTCGAGGCCCACACCAAAACGCCACGCTCACCAAAGCAGTGCGGCATCACAATCCGGTCGAGCGTTCGTGAGTTTCCGCCGCCAAATGCCTAACATACCTCCGTGCTCAAACGAATTCTTGCCAGCCTCGCGATTGTCTCGCTTCTTGCCAGCCTCGTCATCGCCATCTTCTGGTGGCGAAGCTACCGCCACGTCGATCACTTTGGCTATGGCAACGTCAATTCCACCCGCACCGAATTCGCCTCCCGCGATGGCCGCATCATGGTCACCACCAGCGAGAATATCAGCGGCATGATCGTCGCCCGCTCTGAATTCTACCCCCACTCCCGAATCGCCGTTGGCTGCCTCACCATCCCGATCCTCTGGCTCGTCATCAAAATCCGCAGCAAGCTCCCCCGCCCCGGCCGGCTAACCCCCGACGATCTCCGCCGCCGCGCAGAGCGAAAATCTGTCAATTGAAGGAGCCTCCAGGAGAAGAAGACTTAGCCACCGATGTGGCACCGGTTCTCTCATTGGTGTCGCATCGGCGGCAAAAAATCTTCTCGCCGTCACTCCATCGGTTCAGCCTTCATCGATGGTTTTTTCTTATTGCGGGCCAGCAGCGCCTGCTCCTTGCGCTTGGCCGCGATGGTCGGCAATTCCCCTTTCAAAATGGATCGCGTGCGCTGCACCTGGTCCTGCGTGCGTGCGCCGAAGTCTTCCAGCTTAATCAGCCGCGATCCATCACCGACGGGGTCCTGCCCGCAGTTGTCGCACCATCGCCGCTTGGGATGAAATTCTTCCCCGCACACCACGCACAATTTCAACCTCCGTCGTTCCTCAACCTGCGCCATGCGGCGGCGATACTTCAAATAAACCCGCGCGCAATAATAAATCGCCGCCGGCAACCCCACCACCAGCAGCACCGGCCCGATCACGCTCATCAGCGCCGCCAGGAGCGCCCAGAATAAAATCGCACAGACAAAAAACGCATAAGCATGCAGCGGCGGCACCCCGTTGTCATTCCGCTCCGCCGCCTCATGCAGCATCAGCATAATTCCCGCCACCAGCACCAGCGGCCAAACCACCCACCCCCGCGGCAAAAACAAATTCACTCCCGCCCCCAGTACCACCAGCCCCCCAATCGCGACGTAGGACCACCGCATCCCCGTTTGGCCCCACTTCTTCACACCCTCGGCGAGAAATTGTTTGGTCTCATCAATTTCCATGAATGGCCGATTGTACTCGCACGCGCCCACAGTTGCCCATCGCGCTCAACTCCGATATTCTCCAACCTGTTCCCGGGGCCGTAGCTCAATTGGGAGAGCACCGCGTTTGCAACGCGGGGGTTGGCGGTTCGAGCCCGCTCGGCTCCATTTTTTCCGGTCACTCCTTCCTTTGCCGTCGCGCAGGGTTTTCCGCTTTCTTTCATTGGCAGCCCGTGGCGCGATACTGGGTGGGGCTTGTGCCACATGTTGCCAGGACGCACGCCTGAGATGCCGATACCCTATCTTTCCTCAAGCGCCGGTCCATCTCAGACCGATAACATCCATACCACGCGGAGATGAAGACTCGCGCCCTTCATTCCAATTATCATATGTCGCTTTGCGACGAATGGAGTCGTCATGTCTGCAATTAACGGAAGCGGGAACGGTCTGTTCCAGTTCCTTCAGCAACTCTCCGGCAATACCTCCGCATCTTCAACTCCCACCGTCGCAAGCGCTGCCGGCGTCACAACGCCGACGAGCGGCCAAGCGGTCAGCGGAGCTTCCCACCACCATAAACACGGCGGAGGCGGCTTCAAAAAGATCGAAGACGCCGTCACCAGCGCCCTTCAATCCGCCCAATCCAATAGCTCTTCGGACCCCAACCAGATTATCGAAGACGCCCTCGCCAAAGTCCTCAGCGCCGATCCCACCGCCTCAAACCCCGCCACCTCGGCCAACGCCAACGGTGTAACACCCGCAGCCGATTCCGATGGCGACACCAACAGCAGCGGAACGTCCAATGCCGCATCCGCTACCTCCACCACTCCCAGTTCAGCCAAGCAGTCCTTTTTTCAAACGCTTCAATCGTTTGGCGTGAGCCCCCAGCAATTCCACAGCGACTTCCTCGCTGCCATCAAGGACGCACAAGGCGGCCAGGTCGATCCGGGCACCGCCTTCCAGAGCTTTCCCCCCGGCGTCAATCTTGACGTTCTCGGCTAAGAACCTCTGAACAAGGCCCAACGACCATCAGGTTTTGTCAGAGCCCTGAGCCTTTTAATTCAGTTTCCAAAAACCCGCCGGACATCGTGCCGGCAAATACAGCCCCATACAGCCCTGCGCCAACGGGTGCGGCCCCATCGCGCATTCACCGCCACCGGCGCGGCGGAGCAGGTTCTGTATTCAAACTGCGTTCGCTCAATTTCATGGTTTCAGATCGCCGGCTGAAGCCGACTTCCCCGAACTTTTCATCGCCGCCCTCAGCTCATCAAGCTCTTGCCTGATCATATCCGACAACGTCGGCGTGTGGGCACGGATGAGGGTTTCAACTTGATCGAGCGTAACCGCCGCCTTATCGGGATGTCCGGCGCGGGATTGGGTGTCACCCAGGCCGATCAGCGCCTCGATATTCCCCGCATCATTGTGCAGGGCGTTCTGAAAACTCGCCGCCGCCGCGTCGAGGTTTCCGGTCTTTGCGTAGATTCGGGCGAGCGTATCCTGATAGGCGCTGTTGCCGGGGACATCCGCTACGGCCTTCTCGGCGAGTTGGCGGGCTTCGTTCAGGTCGCCGCCGTGCAGAAGGATCGCGTAGGCAAGATTATTTCTGGCCATCGACTGGCCTGGGTCCATTTCCAGCGCCTTTCGATAGGCGGCTTCAGCGCCGGGAAGATCATTCAGGCTTTGATCAACCGATCCAAGCAGAAGATAAACGCCGACAGCAGGGGGGCTGTGATCCGCAAGCGGTTCGGCGATTGCCTTTGCTTTGGTGAGTGAGGCGATGTCGTTGAATCGCTGGCCGATGTTCAGCCATGCGGTCGCCAGCGCGAGCTGGTCATCGCGCGAATCGGGCTTGGCCAGCACCGCGACTTTGTCGATCCAATCGGTGGCGGACGCGATATCTTTTGCAGTCGTCGCGGCAAGCTCGAGGGAGATGCAGCGCCAGCGGGAAGAATCACGTGAGAGTGGTTCGAGCATGGCCTGGGCCGCCGACGGCTGGCCGCTTTGCGCCAGCGCCTGTGCATAGAGGCGAACGACGGCTGGGTTTTGATCGGGGCTGGTTTTGGCTTGATCGGTATATGGCGAAAGCTGGGCGATCGCGCCGCCGGCGTCGTTCATATGCAGCTTGGCGTCGGCGATTGCAATGTCGGCGGGCATGGGCTGGTCGAGCGAGCGGTTGCGCCACTCGTTGGCTGCCGTCAATGCGTGGTCCCAGTTCCCGGCGGTGGCGGAAATCACCGCAAGCACGCGAGCCGGTTCGGCTTCGGTCGGCATCGCCTGCATCGCCCGGGTTGCGACTTCATCCGCCTGTACCAGCCGGCCGGCGCTGAAGTATTTCTGCGCCAGCAGCATCTGCGGCGCAAGCGCGCCGGGATTGGCGCTTGCGATAGCGCGAAGGCGATCGATCAACTGCTCGGCCGATTCATTGGCCGCTGCGCTGGCCGCGACAGCATTGAGCGTTTGAGCATTAGCCGAATCAGTCGGATTGACTGAGAGAACGCTGATGAGTTGTTCCAGTTCCGGTGAAAGTTTGAAGGTCGTCAGGGTATTGGCGATGCCTGCAATTGCAGTGAGTTCGGCATTGCCGGGAATGTTTTTCAGGCCCTGGTTGGCAGCGGCTGCCGCGCCTGTGAAATCGGTTCGGCGGAGTTGATAGCCCGCAAGGGCCTTCCATGCCGCCGCATCGGTTGGGGCAAGTTGAACCGCGGCACGATATTGCCTGAGCGCATCGTCGGGCTTGTTTGAATCTTCATCAAAGGCCGCGAGCGTCAGTTCTTTGGCGCCCGGCGGGAGCTTTAAATCATCGAGCCGGCGCAAGGCCTGCTGCGCCTGCGCGGAATCGCCGTGCGAGGCGTAAAACCATGCGACGGTGCGGATGATATTCTGGTTGAGCGATGGAGATTGGAGCAGGGCGTCAAAGAGTTTGGCGGCCTGGTCCGTTTTGCCCAGGGCCTGATAGAGCCGGGCCAGCAGCAGGTCGCGTTCGGGATTCACACCGTCGGGCAGGCCGTCGGATTTCAGGGAGATGATCGCCGAATCAAACTGGCCTTCCCGCGACAGCAATCGGGCCACCTGCAGATGCCCGGCGGGAGAGACGCTGGGACTGACAGCAACGCGATCGAGGACATCGCGGGCTTCGGCAGTCTTTCCCTGTGATTGCAGCACGCGCGCCAGTGAAAGAGAAATGCTCAGATCACCGGGCGCGAGAGAGCCGGCGGTTCGCAGGCGATCGGCCGCCCCGCGGAAATCGCCGAGCTTTTCCAGGGCCTGCACCAAATGACCAGCGGTTCCGCGAGGTTGGGAGCGACGCGCCACCACATCCGCCATCATGGCGGCGGCGGCGCTTGCGCCGTCTTTTGGGTCGCTGGTCGAAGGGCCCGATGTGCTGGACGCCTCTGCCCCGGCAGACGAAGCGAGGTCCCAGCGTGCGCGGGCGAGCTTCCATTCAATTCCTTCTTCACCGGTCAGGCTGCGAAGCCGCTCGATGGTGCGATCGATCAGCGAACGATCCGACCACGCCGACCTCGCTGCCAGGACTGCCCGCTGGACGGCCAGGTATTTGGGGTTGGCATCCGCGATTGCGCTCCACGCCGCGCCGACGCCCGGGTCACCGATTGCCTCGCGGTATTTCACAACGGCCAGATCCCAATCCGGAACATCTTTCCCTGCCGCATCTCTTGCGGCGGTGATGAATTTCAATCCGTCGAGCGGTTTGCCGATGGTCGCCAGGATGACGGCCCGATCAAACGCCGCATCAGGATTGGCGGGCCTGGATTGATCGAGGTGCCGGCTGATCTCACTTTCCAGGTTGAGGTGAGCCCCGCTGCTGATCTGCGCAAGCTTCACGAGCGATTGCGAAGGAAGCGGTGGCTGAGCTTTCAGGGCCGCCCGGATCAGGCTTGCCGCATCAGCCTCCTGGCCGCAACGGGCCAGCAGCGCCGCATAGACAGGCAGCGACTGCGGCTCATTCGGAACTTCCTTCTGGATCTGACTGACATACGTCAGCAGGCGGGTGACTTCATCGGCGGGCGCATTCGGTTCCAGCTTGCTGTATGCGACCATCGCCAGCGTGACGCGCACGTCCAGCGATTGCGGAGCGCGACTGGCGGCGGTCTGCGCTTCAATGGCCGCCTCGGAAATGCGGCCGCCGTCGACGAGCGTGCGCGCCATCATCACATGCGGATCAACCCACGCAGGCGACAGGATGCTCGCCTGCCGCCACGCTTGCAGCGCCAGTTCTGATTCGCCGAGCTCGTCATACGAAAGGCCCAGGAAATACCGAATGATTGCATTATCAGGATCGTGGGGAAGCGCGTTTTGATAGAGCTTGATCGATTCTTTGGCATCGAGCGGAGGGTTGGAAAACCGGCCCTTCAGCAGCGCTGCCCAGGCAGATGCGGCAGCGTCATCTGTCCGCCCGCCGAGCGCCGCCACGACCGCATCCGCCGCAGCGCGTTCCGGGGAGATGATGGTTGGTTCCAATACAACTGCCTGCGAGGGCGCCGGGCGGGTGGTGGGACTGCGCGCTCGGCTATGCAATAGAGTGTCAGGGCCTTGTAACCGAGAAGGCGGGCATCAGCGGGATTGCCCGGAGGCAGAAGCTCAGCGAGACGTGCGAGCACCTGCGGGTATTCGCCGGCTTCCCACATCCGCTGGATTAAGGCGGCGTTCAGGCGGGTATCTGTTTTCTGGCTGGCCGCGGCTTTTTCCAGCACAGCCCGCGCCTGGTCATACATGCCGATCCGGTCGAACATGCTCGAGAGCATGCGGACGAATTCCGTATCAGGAGGGGTTCGTGCAGCGGCGGCTGTGAGCCATTTTTTCGCGCCGTCCGTGTCGTCTGTCGCGCTGGCGGCAATGGCGCGGAGCATTTCAAATCGCGGATCGGCCGGGTGATCCTTCACCATCGCATCGGCCCGCGCGATGATCTGTTCCGGCGGCATCTTGAGTTGCCGCATCAGCCGGTAGGTGGTCATCTGGTCCTGGACGTTCAGCGGGGCAAGATCGTTGAGTTTCTGCGAGACGGGCAGCGCTTCGTCAAACTTCGAGCGGCTGATCGAGCGCATGGGCTTTGGCCTCCAGTGCGGGGATGTCTGTTGGATCTTTCGCGAGCAGGTTGTCGGCGGTCGAAGCTGCTTCAACTTCGTAGCCCATTTGACGGTACAGATCGAGAAGCTGATGCTCGGCCTTGGCGTCGCCCGGCCGAAGTTCGAGATAGCGATTGAAGGCTGACTTGGCATCCATCAGGTGCCGCATGTCGGGTGTCGGGACCATGCTGCGGGAGACGGCGTAGGCGTAGGTTGCGTCGGCGTCGTTGCTGTTGTTGTTCAGGTATTTTTTGAAATTCTCGAGGGCGGTGGGATAGTCGCCGCGCTCATAGGCGGCCATGCCCTGCGCGGTAGCCAAGGCGGCGTTCATCCAGGCGGTGGAGTTGAATGTGAACGACCAGGGCTCCGGCGCCACCGACAAGAGTGATGCCGGTGAGGAGGATGACAAGGCGGCGTTTGGTCTTAGGGCGGAGATTCATCAGCAATGGCAAAGGTTAAATGGAAAAGGCAAATGGCCGGACGCACTGCAGCGGAAGGTTAGCATTCCGCTGTGTATTTGCCATTCTCAGTCGGCGCGGCTGACTTTGCCGAGGATGTTCATGATTGTTTGCCAGATGATTTTCATGTCGAGCCACCAGTTGCGGCGTTCGACGTATTCTAAATCGTACTTGATCCATTCCTGAAAGTCTGAGCCGGTTCGGCGGGTGCGTTTGACCTGCCAGAGGCCGGTGATGCCCGGCCGGACGCTGAGCCTCGCCTCGCGCCAGGGCGGGCAGTATTGGTTTTCTTTGTGCGGGCTGGGGCGCGGGCCGACGATGGACATGTCGCCGGTTAGGACGTTCCAGAACTGGGGGAGTTCGTCGAGGTTGTACTTGCGGAGGAAGCGGCCGACGCGGGTGAGACGGGGGTCATTTTCGATGTAGAACTGCGGGCCGTCGGCCTGATTTTTCTTCTTCAGAATGGCCTTCATTTTCTCGGCGTCTTTGCGCATCGAGCGGAACTTGATGCAGGGGAATTCGCGCGGGCCGCAGGTTTCGCGCTTGTGGGCGAAGAAGAAAGGACGGCCGTCTTCGAACCAGATGGCGATCATGATGAGCGGGTACAGTGGGAGCGTTGCGAGGATGGCCAGGCCTGAGAAGCAGATGTCAAAGACCCGTTTGAAGGCGCGGTCCAGGAGTGAACCGCGGCGAGGGCGGGGGGCTTCATCAGGGGCGGGGGAAGGCTCGATGTGGAGCCAGTGAATGTCGTCGTTGACGGGCCGGTTGATCGGGTCGTCCCAGATAACGGCGGGGCCGACGACGGTGGTTTCAGCCAACACCTGCCGGCCGCAGCCGACCCAGACGGGGCCGATGAATTTGGCGTTGGGGTCAACTCTGGCCTGGGCGTCGCGCCAGACCTGTCCCTGGACGGGCATGGCGCGGAGGACGGTTGAATCGGGCCTGCGCCAGCGGGCGACGAGGTCGTGGATGAAGTAGGCGACTTCGCGGTTGACGGTGCGGTCATAGACGTTGCCGCTGATGCTGACGGTGGCGCGGTCGATGCGGGGGATGAAGCGGCGGAGGCGGCGCCAGCCGGTGAGCGGGTCAGGGGCGCTTTGCCAGAGCTTGGCGACATCGCGGTCGGGCGTGAGGACGACGCGGGTGAGGCGTCCGGAGGCGTCGTAGAGGCGTTCGAAGCGGACGAACTGGTCAAATTCGTCGGTGACGACGTGCTCGCGGTAGCCGCGCTCGCGGGTGTCGTGGAGGCGGACGAAGAGGACCTGGGGCTTGATCCAGTTGAGGGCATCCATGACGTCGGTGAGACGGAAGATGGTGAGGGTGGCGGGTTCAGTGAGGAGGAATAGCTCGGCGTGGCGGACGATTTCGCTGGGTTCACCCTGGCGGACAACCTGCACGCCGCTGCTGGCCCAGTAGCGGGTGTGGAGCTGGACAGGGTCGAGGCCCCAGATGGTACGGTGCTGGGAATGGGCGGGGGATGGCCCTGCGCCGGGACCGGGGGCAGGGACGTAGGTGAGCTCCGGCGAGGGGAGCGGTGCGGAGATGGCGATTTCGGCGCGGCTCATGTTCCCTTCCGTGGGGTTGGCCGAAAGTTTAACGTGGCCGGGCGCCCGGGCGTAGACGTTGAGAGGGTTTTAAGAAATGGGAGGAAGGACATTTCATAAGCGGTTAGGGGTTGAATTTGCACATCAAGGGGCAAAAGTGAACACATTTGGACGAAAGTGAACACTTTTTGGCACTTTCCATGGTAATTTTGTAACACCTGTACACAGCAAGACTTTGTTATCCAGCTCTTTTGAAGGAGCCGGCGACGGCCTTGGCGGCGGCGCCTGGGGTGGCGGCGTTGCCGTTGGCGGGGCGGCTGCGGAGGGCGAGGCCGCTGAGGCTGCGCTCGAAGTCGCGGGCCTGGGCACGGTTGAAGACGACGCCGGCGAGGCGCGAACCGATGGCCTGAAGGTGACCGATGGAACGCTCGACGAGGGGGCGCTGCTGGCCTCGGGCGACGGTGAGGATCGTGCGGTCGGCGGCGGCGCAGACGAGGCTGGCTTCGATGCTGCCGAGGATCGGGCCGGTGTCGACGAGGATGACGTCGAAGTGTTTTTTGGATTCGTTGAGCAGCCGACGCAACGCCACGGGGGAGAGGGTGCTGGCGTGGTGAGCGTGGGTGGTGCCAACCGGAAGAATAGCGACGTCGGCGATATCGGTGGTGCGGACGTATTCGAGCAGGGCGCGGTTGGCGACGGCTTCGAGGACGCCGTCGGGGGAATTCACGTTGAGCCGATGCGAGAGACCGGCGGCGACGAGGTCGCAGTCGATCAGGAGGGTGCGAGCGCCGCACGCGGCGTAGCTGAGGCCCAGGGCCAGGGTGAGGCTGGTTTTGCCGTCGCCGGGGGCGGCGCTGGTGACGGCGATGACCTGCGGCTCATCATTTGTGCGATTGATCTGGAGCATGGTGCGGATCTGATGCACGCAATGCGCGGCGATGCCGGCCTGCTGCGGATCGCTCAGGCGGTCGGGCAGGTTCGGGAGGATGCCGAGCAGCGAGACGCCGGCCAGATCGGAATCGGATGTATCGTCGCTGTAGCGGAAGCGAAGGTCGATCATGCCGTACATGAGCATGAGACCGATGGGGAGAAGTCCACCGAAGACGAAACCGACGCCGGCGGCGAGCTTGCGCTTGTCACCGGTGAGGACGGCTTCGCTGCCGGAACCGAGGACCTTGATGTTCTGGGCAAGCTCCTGCTCGGCCTGAAGGGTTTCGATGGAGTGAGTGACCGCGCTGCTTTCGGTTTCGAGGCGGGCGATCTCGCGGTTCACTTCGTCAATGCGCTGGCGCTGGGTGCCGATGTCGATGGTGGTTGCGAGCTGGTCTTCGCGCTGCTTTTTTAGCACGTCCATCTTGGCCTTGAGCAGGCTGAGATTGCTGGCGGTCCCATCTTCGAGGCCGTAGGGGATTTTGCCGAGGTTGCGCTGGAGGTAATCGCGGGCGTAGTCGTCGACCTTGCGGTTGGTATGGTCGAGATTCATGCTGTAGCGGGCGACCTGGGGATGCTTGTCGCCGTAGGTCTTTTTGATGGCTTCGAGATCGAGGCCGGCCTGCTCGCGGGCCTGCAGCAGATTTCGCATGATGACGTCGTTGGCGGCGATCTGCTGATAGGCAAATTCCTTGTTGGTCTTGTCGCCGACGGGTTTGTTCTGCTGGGTGGCGGTGGCGGTCTGGAAATCGATCTGCGCCTTGGAGAGCTCGGAATCGAGGCGGGCGAGTTCTTCCTGGACGGTCTGATTGCGGACAGTGAGGTCGGTGGTGCCGAAGCGCTCGGCGAGCTTCTGGAGCGTGTCGCGCTGGAGCTTGAGCGAGTAGGCGAGCTGGGACTGCTTATCGATGAGGAACTTGAGCTTGCGGGCGCGATCGGTGTTGTCGGCGTTGCCGTAGAGCTTCATGTAGGCGGCGATGGCGGATTTAGCGCCGGCTTCGGCGACGGCTTTATTCCTGTCGGTGAAACTGACTTTGATCAGAGTGGCGGCGGCCTTGGCGCGTTCGGCGTCAAGGGCGGCGACGAAATCGGGGGGGCTCATCATCGGCTCGCCATAGGCTTTGTCCCAGGCGTCTTTGAAGGTGGGGTTACGGAGGGCTTCTTCGGCGACGTCGGTGCCCTGGATGATGGAGGTCTGGGTGGCAATGAAGAGGTTGTACATCGGCATGGCCGCGTCATCGACGGTGGGCCGGATGACGAGGGGGCTGATGTTGATGCCGCCTTCGCTTTGGAATTTGGGCGTGGTGACGGAGTAACCGGCGATCATTCCGACGATCGCTCCGGCCGCCGCGAGGACCAGCACCAGGGGGTAGCGCCGCGTAGCAGGCGGTGGGCCTTCCTGAAGGGGGATTGGCGCGTGCGCCCGGGCCGCTGGAACCACCGACGGCGGACTGGCCCTGGGTCCAGTAGTCGGCGTGGGTGGGAATGGGGGTAGAAAGCTGAATTTCCTGGCTCATTGAATTCCTCCGGACATCAACGTCTTTATCACGGGCACGCATGGTTCCATCAAGGTCGTAAAAATTTCATCGCGTTCCTGCTGGGACAGGTCGGCGTTCATTAACAATTGAAACTGAGCAGCGCCGAAAAAGCGGCGCTGATAATCTTCGGCGGCTTTACGAACACCGGCCATGTCGCGGAGGATTCCGCGACCGGGGACGATGAGGAAATTATAGACCGCCGTGCGGGTGGATTCGGTGGCGCTGGTTTTGAGGAAATGGTATTCCATTCCGGTGATGATCAGGCCGCCGACTTTCCAGTCGCGCGATTCGGTGTAGATCAGGTCTTCGCCGCTGTTCACATAACAGTTGGGCGGCCAGTGGCCGTTCATGTCGCGGGCATCGCGGCATTGATCGACCAGGAGGCCTGCGGTTCGCTCGTACCAGCGGGGGCTGGTGGTGTCGTTGTCGCTGTATCTCCAGGAGCAGATCACATTGGGACGAAGCAGCTTAATCGCTTCCGGGGGCACTTTTTCCGGGACTGCGGACCAGGTGCCGATTCGCGTCGGGATGGATTCAACGGCAGCCTTGGCGCGCATGTGATACGGCTCGGCGTCGCTCGGTGTGATGCGGGTGGCGCTTTCACCGATCATGCCGATCAGCAGTGCCACACAAGTGGCGGGTGCGGCGAAGATTATCCGGACGGTCTTCATTTATTTTCGGTTCGAACTGTGGGTTTGCATTTGTCTGTTTTTGTCCGTTGTCCGTCGTCAATTGTCTGTTGGGTCCGATAAGAGGCGACGGACGCATTCAACTGGCCAGGGTGTATCGCATTACGGGGATCATGGCCCAGCGCAACAGGCGGATGACGCCCAGAAGCATTAAGAGCGCGATCGGCAACATCAGCCATCCACTGTAGTCGTGAAACGCAGTGGCTATATTTCTTGGCGCATTTCCGTAGAGCCAGACGGTGGGAAGAATGCGCACCAGATTGCAGAAGATTGCAGCTATGGGACTGACGAGCAGGATTACCATGCGCACGGCGTTGCGCAGGGGGAGGCCGAAGCTGAAGGCGTAGCTGACGAGAATGAGCGCGAACACCATGCGGAGGCCGTTGCACGCTTCGATGATATGGACGGGGACGCCGTTGATGGTGAGCTGGTTGCCTGAGCGGACGACTTCGGTGCCGAGGACTTCAAACATGTGCTGTTCGATGCGGGCGGTCCAGTTCTGGAGAGGAAGGGCGACTTTGAGGCGGATTTCACCGGGGACGGGGACGAGGAAAGCGAGGACAGCGATGACGGGAAGGAAGCGGAGGATGGCGTGCTTGCCCAGGACGGAGACGACGCAACCGAGGACGACGATGACGGCGCCGCCTTGCCAGAAGGATTGGACCCCGTGGTAGAAACCGAAGGAGCTGATGAGCCAGCCGAAGGCGACGATCAAGGGGCCGAGAATGGTTCCGGTGGGGCGGCAGTAACGGAATCGCACGCGGCGGGCCCAGAGCATCCAGATTGCGACGACGGGGACGAGGAAGACATGGCTTGCTTCTTCGTCAGCGTGGGCGATGTGGTAGATCTCAGCCCAGGCGGGCCATGTGACGGCGACACCGATCAGCGCCATGACTGTTGCGGCCAGGACATGGGCGATCGTCCAGCGATCAGAGCGGAAGAGACTGGAGGTCATGCGGCCTTGCCTTTGTCACCGCCGGCATCGTCGGCCATGCCGGCGTGACCAGACGGATTATTGCTGCCGCGCGGGTTGGTTGAGTCGGTGCGGGTGGAGGTTGAATTAAGGGAGGCGGTGCTGAGCGAGGGGCCGCCGCCGACTTTGGAGCCGTTGACCGGCTTGATGAAATCGTCGACGACGGCGCGATCGCGTTTAACCAGACCGCTGGGGCAGACGACGGAGCGGACCAGGACTGCGCCGGCTTCGACGACACCGCCTCGAAGGACGACGGAGTCATGAATGCGGGCGGAGGGGTCGACGAGCGCGCCTTCTTCGATGATGCTGAAAGTGGGCTGCCAGTCTTCGGCCAGGGGGTCGGCGAGCGTGGTTTTGCCGGCGCGGCGCATGTGGTAGTAGCGCATCGCGGTGATGTAGTCGGTGACGGATCGGATGGGGAGTCCGGTAGGGCGGCGGCGGTGGACGACTTCGACGGCGAAGTTCTGGGCGATGAGGGGCATCGCCTGCTCTTTCATGTCGACGAAGCCGGTTGCGGGAATAAGCCGCAGGGTTTTGCAGGTGACGAGCATCATACCGCTGGGGGTGCCGTCGCGGTGGGAGATGACGGTGACGTCCCCGCGTTTTTGATCGAGGCTGGAGGCGAGCGCCACGAGCGGGTCGAGGAGGATCTGGGCGGCGTTGGCGACAAGGATCAGGTCGTCGTCGCCATATTGGCGGGCAAGATCGAAAAGCACACCGCCGGTGCCGCGGTATTCGGAGAGGTCGCGCTCGACGCGGAAAGTCCCGAAGTATTTCACATTGGCGCTGATGGGCTCGGGAGAACTGCGGTCGACCATGACACGGACGGGGAGTTTTTCGAGACCGGCGACTTTGGCGAGTTCGCCGGCGTGGGCGAGCCAGTGATTGAGGACCGAGCCGTTTTCGTCCAGGGGCAGATCGAGAAGCGAGCGGCCGATGGAGGTGCTGAGGGGGGTCGGCCGGACGTGGCCTCCGAGCAGGATGAGGGCCTTGAGCCGCGAGAGGGAAGTTGATTCTGCCTGCATCGATCTGGCGTGGCGGGTGGCGCGCTGGGCGAGGCGATCGTTGATGGTTGCGGTGATGTCCACGTGATTGGTCGCGGCGGCGGCGCGGAGGAAACCGCCGGCAGTTATTTCGGTGTGGGACTGAGGGGAGGCTGCTGCTGCGGCGGCCAGAGCGGGCTTGTGACCGAGGCGGTAGAAAAATCCTCGGACGGTTGCGCGGCTGAACAGGCTGCTGGCGAAGGGGATGCCAACGACGACATATCGCTTGAAGAGGCGGCGCGGTTCCTGGAAGAGTCGATGAAGCCACTCAATGCCCAGGCGCTGCATCCAGAGCGGGGCGCGTTTGACGTGGCCGGTGAGGAAACTGAAGCTGACACCGACACCGAGCCACCAGGCCCCGGCGAGGGAGGGGCGCAGCTTGGCGATGACGTGTTCCTGCTTGGGGGAACCGAGGGCGACGAAGACGATGTCGGGTTTGGTTTCGGTGAGCTTCTGCGCGATCTCGGCCATCTGCTTGGGGTTTTTGTCGAACCCGAGGCGCGGGCAGAAGGTGCCGGCGATTTTCAGATTCGGGTGGCGCTCGATGAGCAGCTTTGCGGCGCCTTCAGCGGTGCCTTCGGCGCCACCGAGGAGGAAGATGGATCGGCCACTTTCGGCGGCGGCGGCGCTGAGGGAGGAGATCAGGTTGGAGCCGGCGACGCGTTCGGGAAGCGGAGTTCCCTGGATGCGGCTGGCCCAGACGAGCGGCATTCCGTCGGGAACGATGAGGTCTGCCTCGGCGACGAGCGCGCCGAAGTTGAGGTCTCGGACGCAGCGTCGAAGATGGTCGAGGTTGGGGGTGACGACGACTCCGCCGCGGTTGCTGGTCAGTTCATCGAGGATGTGCTGGATGCACTCTTTTTCGGTGACGGCGTGAAGCTTTACACCGTGCAGATCAATAATCGGAAGCCTGCGAGGGCTTCGGACGGGGGGATCGATGCGGCGATGGCCTTCCCGGGGAAGAGGGCTGGACGAAGGATCGGCCTCAACGGCGGTGTAAGCCGCGCTGTCGGTGTGATCCCAGGAGATGTCTCCGTGGCGAAGGTACATAACCTCAAACTTCCCAAAGCTCTGACCAAACCAGAGCGTTCCTTGAGCGCGGCCCGATAACAAAACGACAGGGCCGTGCAGACTTCTGTTTCAAATATCGGCCTGATCGACCCTGCGAGCGGACTGGAAAACAGTACCAATCCACAACTTTTTTCTGGGTCTCGACGGTCACTTACACACAGCATTCGAAATAGATCGAAGTTCGTTGGTGCATCCGTTTTGAACTCAAACCAAACCCACTGTCGTTGGCAGGGATATCATAGTACCGGGAACCAGCACAAGGGGGAATATGCGAAGGGAGGATAACCTTAGCTTATTTTGTAGGCTGGGAGGTTTATGGGGAATTGCTGAAGGCGGCGGGCAGTGGCAATTTGTCGCAACACTTTAACTGGTTATGAGTTAAGTGGATGTGACTGTTGGCGTTGTTAAAATAGGGTGTTTCAGGAGGGCGAGGAGGCGTTTTTTTGAGCCGTGGGATTCCAGATATTAGATTGCTGCCTGTTTAGGCGTTCGGTCGTGCGCGTTTTTCCATTGATGAGGCAATCCCATTGATATCGACGGAGGAATCGGCGGAAGTCGGGGTCGCCGTATCTTGGTTTGCGCTGGCAGGCGCTGCGGACATAGCCCCATAACATTGCAATACCGCCTGCGAGGATGGGGGGGCGGGTCATGCGGAAGATTGCGCTGGTGAGCATGTAGCCTGGGCTGGTGCCCATGAAGTATTGACCGACGCCGTGGCGGACTCGGCCGGTCCACCAATTTTTGTGGCTGGTGCCCATCGGGCGGAGGTGTTCGAAATTGAGGGCAGGATCATCCCAACTGACGGCGATCCAGCCGGCCATGCGGCAGCGGTGGCAATCGATGCCGTCCCACATCAGTTCGCGGACGAAACCACCGATCTGGTGGAAGCACTGGGTGCGGTAAAATTTGACCATACCGACGGAATTTTCGTCGCCGCACATTTCGCTGATTTGCCGGCCGTCGCGGGTGAAGTAGGGTTTACCGCTGGCGGTGCCGATGCGGGGATTTTGTTCCATGCGCTGCATGATCGATTCGAAATAGTTGCGGGGGAGATCGAGATCGAGATCGAGCTTGCAGACGTAGTCGTAGTCGGCGGGGTTCAGGGTTTCGTAACCAGCGTAGAAGGCGTCGATGACACCGCCACCGAGTTTGCGGTCACCACGGTCGGCGCGGGTGACGATTTTGATGTAGGGGAAGCGGGCGGCGTATTCGGCGAGGATTTGGGGGGTCTGGTCTTTTGAACCGTCGTCGACGATGACCCAGATGGCGGGGGGGACGGATTGGCTGGTTACGCTGTCGAGGGTTCGGCGGGCGTATCTGGCTTCATCGCGGCAGGGGGTGATGAGCGCGTAGCGGCGGGCGGATGTCCGGGGGCGGGCGGTGACGCCGTCTGGTGATTCGAGCATGGGTTGGTCGAGATGGGGAGTTAGTTGGTCGCCGCAGATGGGCGTGTGGCGGAGCGTGGTTTCCAGGTGGTGTTCCAAGCGGGAGATATTGGAATCGAGATCAAATTCTTTTTCGACTTTTGTGCGGGCGTTTTGAGCGAGCGTTTGGCGGAGGTTGGGGTTGGCAGCGATGCTGGTGATGGCGTCGGTGAGCGCGGGGATGTCGGTGGCGCTTACGAGAAGGCCGGTGATGCCGGGTTCGATGAGTTCGCGGATGGCGGGGAGATCGCCGGCGATGACGGGCACGCCACCGGCCATGGCTTCCATGAGGACGACGGGAATGCCGTCGCGATCGCCGGCGGTGTCCTGGCGGCAGGCGAGAACGAAAATGTCGGCGGAAGCGAGGAGGGTTTGGACCTGTTCATTTTCGACGGAGCCGAGAAATTGAATGCGATCGGTGAGGCCCAGTTCGGCGGCGAGGCGCTGGAGGTTCTGGCGCTCGGGGCCGTCACCGGCGACGGTGAGGCGCCAGAAGCGCTGGTTGGTCTGGCTGAATCGGGCCATGGCGCGGATGAGGGCGTCGACGCCTTTTTTTTCTACGAGCCGACAGACGGTGAGGATGTTGAGGAGCCCGGTGGTGAGGCGGGAAGCGGAGGGAGTGGGGTTCCACGTGCGGATGTCTACGCCGCAGCGGATGAGGGCGTAGGTGGAGTCGTCGGCGGGGGCGATGTGGCGATAAAATTCACGATGCCAGCGGCTGATGCAGGCTACGAAGGCGGCGCGTTGGAGCTTGCGCTTCAGAAGTATTCGGCGCTGGAAAAGATCGTTGGCGTGGCCGGTGAAACTGAAGGGGACGCAGAGATGGATGGCAGTATACATGCCGACGGTGGTAGGGGCGTGGGCAAAGTGACAGTGAATGTGGCGCGGGCCGGCGGCGCGGAGCCGGCCGGCGAGGCCGATGGAGGCCAGGGATTGGGCGAGGAGTTTGAGTCGCGTTTTGAAGGGAATGGGTTCGCCGGGGGAAAGGGCATCGGAGATGGCGGTTTTTAAGGTGCGGGCGGAGCAGAGGGGGTGGTTGATCAGTTCTTTGGCTAGGTTGAGGAGCGTTCTGGGGAGGCCCTGGCCGTAGACGGTGGTGCGATGGTGGGTGAGGTCCTGGAGGCCGGCGGCGTGGTCATCGGGGGAATCATTCAGGCTGACGGTGGTGATGTTCCAGCCGCGGTTGCGGAGTTCACGGACTTCACGGTAGACGAAGGTTTCGCTGCGGGCGGGGAAGACGGCGGAGATATAGGTGATGGGGACGGGGAGGCTGAGCAGGTTTTCGAGGGCGATGTGGATGGAGGGGCGCGGAGCCGAGATGCATGCGGGGGCGGAGGGTGTTTGGATTGCGGGCGATGGCGCGGGGGGAAGTAATGGGGCCGCGGTTGCAGGGCCAGTTGCCAAGGCGGAGGAGGCTGTGGATTCAAGTTGCGTCATGCGAGCGTTGGGCGGTCGGTATTGGTGAAGTCGAAGATTGTTTGTATTCAATAATGGTATTGCTTAAACCGCGTTTTTGGGCAGCGCGGAATTTTTGCATGCCCAGGTGCTGCGGGAATTTTCCGGCGACGACGGCGATGGCATACAGCAGGGAATCGGCGGAGGAAGAACCGTTCTTAATCCGCCGTGCGGCAATCTTTGCGATCAGGACCGGATAGAGCAGCAGGGGCGCCAGACCGATCCAAGCCAGCCGCGGAGCGATTATGGCGATCAGGAGGATTAGTGCGAGGGTAGCGATGGGAGGGACGGTTGCCCAGAATCGGATACTGCGGACTTCGCGCCGGCGGAAAAGTTCCGGGGGGTTGCCATGCATGGCGTTGCCCTGGGCATAGGCGTGACCGGCGCGGACGTTGCGCATCCACCATTGTGAGAGGCGGGTCATGGCGGCGTCGTGGAGGGTCATCTCGGCGTCGATGCGGTGGATGGTCCAGCCGGCGGCGCGAAGACGGACGCACATTTCGGGTTCTTCACCGGCGATGACGGCGGGGTTGTAACCACCGACTTGTTGGAAGGCGGCGGTGCGGATGAGGGCATCACCGCCGCAGGATTTGGCGGGGCCGATGGGGGTGTTCCATTCGATGTCGCAGAGGCGGTTGTAGATGGAGGCGTTGGGGTATCGTTCGCGGCGACGGCCGCAGGCGATGGCGGCGCGGGGGTTGGATTGGAGTTCGTGCTGGGCCTGGGTGATCCAGTGTTCGGCGATTTCGCAGTCGCCGTCGACGAACTGGACATATTGGAGGTTGGGATTGAGTTGGAGGAGTTTGTTGAAGCCTTCGTTGCGGGCGCGGGCGGCGGTGAAGGGGGTGGAGAGGTCGAGGTTGAGGATGTGTACGCCGAGGGATTGGGCGACGGCGGGGGAATTGTCGGTGGAACCGGAGTCGACGTAGACGACGTCTGCGCAGTTGCGGCGGGCAGCGACGAGGCAGGCGCGGAGGCGCTCGCCTTCATTGCGGCCAATCGCGACGACACCAACGGAGCGGACTTCCATATCGGACAACCTACTCGTCTTATCGGCGATTGCACAAGGAGCGGAACAACGGCGCCCGACTGCTTTTAAAAGCGTCAAACGGTTAAACGAAAAGGCAAGTTTTGGGTAGGATTGAGACGGCGCAGTCGTGAATTACGGTGGCGTCCATCAATTTTTGAAAGGATGGCGGATGAAAATATCATTTCTGCTGTGTGCGATCTTTGCTTTGGGAGTGTTGGAGGGGCAGAAACATGCCGCTGCTCAGACGAAGCCGACAACGGTTCCTGCAACCGCGCCATCGGAGGCGGATTATCTGCCACCGCCGGAGGTGCCGTTGCCGGCGGGGATGACGCCTTTATTTGATGGAAAGACGCTGGAGGGATGGAATCAGATTCCGCCGGATGCGTGGGTGGTTAAGAATGGGGCATTGGTGAGCCTGGGGGCGGGGCGCGGGGTGATCCATACGGTGAATTCGTACGATCACTTTCGCATCATTCTGGACATTCGGCACATATCCGGAAACAAGGACCATCCGGCCGACGTGCTGTTTTTCTGCACCGCGCCGGTGGAAGGGAAGAAGCCGCTGGATGCACTGGGTGGAATTCAGTTCCAGGTGCCTAACGGCGGGCGATGGGACTATCGCAAGGGACATAATAATTCCGGCAAGGGGGAGTTTACGGTCATTCCGCATCCAAAGTTTGACGAGCATCAATGGAGCCGCGTGGAAATTGTGGCTGATGCGGCGACCGGGACGGCGCGAATGGCAGTCGCCCAGCCGGTGGGGAGTAAGGCCGTGGAGGTGGTGAGCTTCAAAGATGCAACGGCGGGGCAGAAGGGGCCGATTGCGCTGCAGATGCATAACAAAGGGTTGTTTGATGAGTATGGGAATATTGCGATTGAAGTGAATCCAGCTAATGATGAGCTGATTACAGTGAAGTGACGGACGGCAGAGGCAAAGGGAAGAAACACGGATTAGCCACCGATACACACCGATTAAGATGTGAGCGCGGGTGTCGGTCTGACTAAAGTGCGTGGCGGCCGGAGGTCTGTGTCAGGTTGTGGGGGCGGGGGGTGCGATTGGTTTTTTGGGGAGGACGATCATGGCGGGGATGCCGATGGCGATGGCGGCGGGGGGGACGTTTTTGACGACGACGGCGTTGGCGCCGATGGTGGCGTCATCGCCGATGATGACATCGCCCAGGATTTTTGCCCCGGCGCCTACGTTGACGCGCTGGCCGAGCTTGGGGGCGTCGTGGGGGCGGTCAAGGGTTTTGTTTCCGAGCGTGACACCCTGGCGGATGATGGAGTCGTCGCCGATCTCGGCGTTGCCGTGGATGACAATCCCGCCCTGGTGCTCAAAGACGACGCGGCGGCCGAGCTTTGCGGAGTAGGGGAGTTCGATTCCGTAGTGATTTCTACATTTGCGATACAGATGGCGGTAGATCAGGCTCAGGGGGGCGCGGAGGAATTTGGGGCGGACGTTCATGCGCCAGACGCCGAAGCGATGGGCGGCGACAGCCCGAAAGCCAGGGCGCGTCCAATCGCGGTTGTGGGCAATCCAGTCTTCCTTGATTTGGGAGAGGAGGGGTGGTGGGGGAGTGGTGGTCATTGCGCTTTAGGTTATATCGGCGTTCTGAGGCGGAGGCTAAAGCTTGATGGGAAAAGGGATGTGAAGAGATGTTCAGATATTTGAAATGCTCCGGAGAAAACTGCTGGTACTGGGATGGGACGTGGGTGTTGGGGATGAATGATATTCCGGGGGGCATTGAATATGGCGAAAGCAGAAGAGGAAGACAAATCACAGCCGCAGGGGCTGCCGCCCCCGCACCCCCGCGAAGAGGGGAATTGAGGTAAGAGGGAAGGGTAAAAGGACCGCTGTGCGGACGAGTTATCCGATCATATTTAAATTGCGCGCACCGCGGTATCGGCACAAACCGTCTTGATCAATTGGGGCGACCCAGCGAATATTTCACTCGCTGGAAACCTTCGCGTTTCAATCCACGCCCCTGCGTGAGGGGCGACTCGGGAGACGGCGGTAGTCCTGACCGGGGGTTTCAATCCACGCCCCTGCGTGAGGGGCGACGTCGGTTTGCCATATCCCACCCATCGTGTGCCGCTGTTTCAATCCACGCCCCTGCGTGAGGGGCGACCGTTTCGGTGTTTACGGCGACGGCTGAGTCGCCGGTTTCAATCCACGCCCCTGCGTGAGGACTGGTCCTATTACGAAACAAACGCCCGAAATCACTCGCAGCCATTTTTCGGGCGATCATTGCCTTTGAATTGGCTCAAATTTTTTCAGGTGGAAAAATTTAATCCCAGCAATTGTCCAATGAACGCAGCGCACAGAAGCAGGGGGCAGACGAAATGAGAACCTGAATGAGACGTCACCCCTGGCATGAAACACCAATCCTGAAGCTGAAGGAAGCCTATACCGGAAAGAGTCTGCCATCATTCAATGAAGTGTCAAGAACATAATTTATTTGCGCCAGCATGTTATTAACAATGCAAATTGAAACCACTGTTCTCAAAGTCTGCATTACCCTATTTAGGGTAATATCTTTTTGAACATAACGCGGTAAGTTCTACTCCACGCAAACAAATCTCAGCTTTCTTCCCCTGTGGCTCCATTTGTTCGGCGATTATTCAATATCGAGCACGACAAGCCCAGTGTGGAGTGGCTTAGTAGATAGCATCGGGAGGATCCATGGCAAGAGTTATCCGTCAGCATTGGCGTTTGGCGTTGCTGCAATTGCTTGTGGTAGTCGCGGGCGTGGGCCTTCCGGTACATCGAGTGCTCAAGTCGCCCGAATTGGCTGCGGCAATCACTGCTGATGCTGTGGCTCCAAATGGCGGAACGTCCGCTCCCCAACAATCCACGGTGTCTTTCAAAGACAAATTACTTGCAGTAAATCATTACCATCGCGTTTCACAATTGCGCGAAAAGCTAACACTGCAAAACTTAGATATGGCTGCGATGGGCTGTACGTGCGACCAGGCCACGAGATCGCTACAGATACTATCGAATTGGGCTGGAACCAATTCGGCGAGTTGGCACCAGCAAGAGCAAATTCAAATTGTGGCCGAGAACACACTTGCCGCAGCTCTGCGGCAGATAAACGTCGGTCCGCGCGACGAATCCGTGCTCGCCCAGCTACCTTCCTTGCAACGGAACGTGGCATCAGCACGACAACAAACTCATCAATTTCTGGAGTCTGCAACAGCGTCTCTGGCCGCCGTGTTCACTGCAACCCAACAGAAAATATGGGCAACGGCTAGGAGTAATGTCGCACTCGGGATACCGGATCGTTTTCGGTACGCTCAAGGCTTAACTTCTGAGCAAGCTAAGGCATTGAATCTTTCAGTACATCGGGGAGAAAGCGGCGAAAAGGCATTGTCTTATCAGGCTGCCCAGGAACTGCAGGCGGCAAAGCAGAACATCAAGCAAAACATGCCTGGAATATTGGTAGCATAAAAGGCAGTGCTGCCGATGCCAAAAATGCAGAAGTCAAAGAACTTACAATTAACTCCATAAATCTCGATGGCATTGGCAAAGATGCTATTTGCCGTTGCGAAAGATATTTCGGAGCTGATCTATCCGACGTGCTTCAAAAGAATCCTTTGCAGAAATAACAGATGTTCAACAAGGATTTTATTATGCAGCAAACGCTTGCAACGTCTTTTGGTAAACCTGGCTTGGTGCGAAAGGCTGAAGTTGCCATGGCATGCAATGCCATGTGCATCGTGGTTATAATGGTCGCATGCGTCTTAAGCGCAGAGGCCAGCGATCATTCTTCGGCACCTGCAAAGTCAAACCCCGCTGATGCAACGCCGGCTTCTCATGCAATTCTACCTTCACAACCCGCACATTTAATAACGGCTTCGATAGAGACGACTTTGCCTGAGGGATGGCAGAACTTGCCATTCGATAAGTTTGGAAACGTTGTCGCTAATTTTTATAGAAAACATAGCAGTTGTGATCACTGCAGGCCGTTGCGAAGGCAGTTAGCCGCCAACGCATGGGATCGTTTCCTTCGCGATCCTATGAGTCTGGATTTACTCGTACGAACAGATCTTGAACCGCTTTTGACTCTAATTGGAAATGTTGGCACCGGCCTGCAGTTGCCGCAACAGGAACAGCTAGCAGATAATCTTCAGTCGTCTTTTCTACACGACCCCGGACTATTGCGATCTTTAAATCTGCAACAGGTAGTCAGCATACAGCGAGTTTTGCAACGACTCCATTCATCGCGCGTTTACGCTTCATCATTGGTTACAGCATGGTTGTCGCTCGATGATGGAAAACTGCTTTCAAATGCGACGTTGCCGGAGGCGGAGGCCCTCTGGAATCTAATTGCATTTGATCACTCCGAGGCAGATGTTGGGGTGAAAAACGTCCTTTGCCAGCAGATATGGGGACGTTTCTTGAATGATGCCAAATTACGCAATGCCTTGGACGATTCAGCGCTGATTCGCTTTTGCAGCACAATCGGACATAACCTGGGCGTTGAGCAAAAGGCCACCTTACTTGCCGAGCTTTCCGAACGATTCATTGCGAGACCAGAACATATCAACGGATTAAATCTTTGGAAGCTTATAAAGATCAAGTCTGCATTGGTGGCGATGGGCGCCTCCGATCAACAGGTGATCGAATTACTTGGGCGATGGGCATCAGAGGGCAATGACTGGACTGCAGATGTGACTGCGAACATTGGCCAACCAGGGGCACATACGTCCAGTTCTGCAATAGCCGAGCCCCGTAGTGAAATTGCGATGCCGTTGACACCAAGCCAGATCATGGATCGCGACTTTGAAGGAATGCGTCTCCTGATCCAGAACCTGCCGCCTCATCAGGTTTTCAACCGCTTGGTGGAAGTTATTGGCAACAGCGACTTCCAAAACGCGGTAGCTCAGAAGCTGCTCGCTCATAGCGCTGTGGCGGCGGGTGAGCAGGCAAGCTGGATGGCGAAAATAAAACAGATTCAGCTGACAATGAAGCCGGGCGACGAGCTTGCAGCGGCCCATATTGCTGTAGCGTATTTGTCTGCTGCCTCTGCCCGTTCCATCGTCGAACCATCGCTACAAAATGAATTGGAATCTGCCAGGGCCAATGCGATCTCACCATCACTTCGAATGGCCTGCGTTAAGTGATTAGCTATTCAAGATGTTGTCAGCGGCCGAGTTTATGACGCCCAAAAATTGCTTGGAGGCGTCGTCGGCTCGGATTCTGAGGTCGCTTCAACGTCAGCATTCCGCGATCTTGCCATGTGGATCGTTCACCTTGCATCCAATTCATCGGCCGTAAGCTTCACCATATCCAGGTAAGGGCTCAATGTAGTTTGGCAAACGCGGCATGGAAGATCGCTAATTTAGGGCGATCCACAATTCCAGGGACTATCTGGTGAAATAGAAAGTACAAATCATGAAGGCATCATTAATCAATTCTTCAACCGTCTTTTCAAGTGCTATAACGCGACATCAAGCCATATACGGCCGCATGTTGTGGATGGTATCGCTCATAGCAATCTCGCTATGTCAAGTTCGTACTGGTTTGGCTGGCATAATTAACGATTGTGAGCAGTGCCCACAAATTGTGATGTGGGAGGATGATGTAACAACGACGAGCATGAACCTTCAACGCATACCATTAACTAATAGCTATCTAGGGTATGATCCTGATGGAGCATGTTACAGTGGGTGACGACGGTGGATTTACGATGGCAAGAAATAGTGATGGTGTGGCTGCTGACACCTATCATTGGAATACGGCGTCGGCGGACACTTCAGACCTCTCGGTAAGCGGTGACTATTATGTCGCGGACGTATTATACGATTGGGATGCCGGCATAGGCGCAGATTGTGATTTCATCCGTTCATGCAGCGCCGTCCCGCACGATGATGGATCACCCGGCTTCCCAAACTGCGGTGATGTTCCTCCCATGCCGCCGACTAGTCAGCCGGCACATGTCAATGCCGTCTCAGATTGCCCTGATGGAACATGTCCACATTCACCGCATAACTCGTCGCAAAAGCCAATCTATTATGGAAGCGGTCAGGCGGAACTCAATGTTGAGGATATTCCGGATTTTTCTGGACGCGGAATGGGGTATTCTCGGGAGTATAATAACGTACTCCCGACCACATCTGCTCCATATGGGCTGAACGGGCCGGCATTTGGCCAGCAGCGCCAGTTGCCGTATCTCCGTTTGGTATCATCGAGTGGGGGCAATACAGTCAGGTCTGTTGTTCTTGGTCCGGAATGGGAATGCTGGTTTTTAAATTCCTCTGCTAAATATACCCTCAATCTTTATCTTGGAGTGCCAGAAACCGGGCTGCCTGAAATTCTAATAATCAGCTATCTTTGTACAGGTACAAAATGTGAGCCGGGGTCTATTAATCTCGATAACATCGCCGCTGAGATATCATCTGCAACAACTGCTGGATATGCTTCAACACAATGGAGTTATTGGTGGCAGCGGATAGACAGCACCGCTGCTGAAAATGACAATTGGAAGTGCGTTGAAAGCGATGAGCCGGGCGCGGAACTGATCGTCAAGCGCACCGACGGCATCGTGACCGGATACGAGTATGTCGCTGGGAAAGGCAGGAATGGCCCGTCGACAGTGCTTTTTGACGCTAATGGGAAGTTTGTCTCGGAAACATACGCCGGGGCGGTTAACAGCGTTACGTTCAACAGCAATGGCACGCCTTCGGAAAAGCAGAGCGTGATCGGCAGCACGACGCTTTCACTGGTTTTCACTTATTACACTTCGGGAGACAGCTCAGGGCTGCTCCAATCCGTACTGCTTCGCCGCAAGGATGGAAGCGGATCATGGCAGCCGATTCGGCAAGCCGCTTATACATACTGGAGCAACAGCGACACAAATGGGAATGGGCAGGACCTGAAACTTGCTACTGTGCAGATTCCCGATGGCAGCGGGGGTTGGACTGACGTAGCCAAGAATTTCTATACGTATTACAACGGGACTAATGGACCGGCGAATTGCATCAAGTACGTCATTTCAAATGAAAGCTATGCACGGATGGCCGCCGCCAGCATTGATCCGGCGACGGCTTCGGATACCACGCTCGCCACGTATGCCGAGCATTATTTTCAATATGATTCGAGCCGGCGGGTGACATATGAAAAGTTCTGGAAGGGGGTTGACCAATTCAGCTATTCGTCCAGCAGCTTTACCCTGAGCGGTGATAATACCGCGGCTGACGCCAATACATGGATGATGAAGACCACCGTCACGCATGGCGATTCGACTGCGGATGTGTTCTATACCAATACCTGGGGCCAGATCATGCTGGCGCTGTGGGCTGACGGGCGCAAGGAATTTCTGCAATACGATGCAATGGGCCGGGGGATATTGCATGCCCTGGACTCGGCGATTGATGGATATAGCGAGAGCCAGCCTGGGCTGCTGACTGATTCTTCGGGCACCTACACCCACTTAAAAGATACATCGGGGTACATTGGATACAATAAATATTCTGATGGGATTATTCCGAGCAATGGACCTGAGGGATTTCTTATCAGCCAGGGCCTCCGCAACGGCAAGAACAACACGTCGGTGGGTGATGTGCCGCTGCATGATTATCATTATGTAACGGGCAGCTTTACGGCCCCTGCGACAAGCGTACTGATTCCGACATATCAGTTGCAACAGGATGTTTCTTATCCTGATGCCAGCACAAGCGTTGCCACGACGTATTCTTATACATGGCCGTCAAACAGCCCTGTGCCCCTGAGCCGTGCGACGACCCGGCCAGTTGTCACCGGCGATCAGAATGGCTCTGATACCGCGACCCAGGTTGATGAGCGTTTTGATGCTTACGGCAATCTCATCTGGCGAAAAGATGAGCGCGGGTTCATCACGTACATGCAGTATGACACCGTGCTTAATCGGATGACGCAGCGCATTGATGATGCAAACACCAGCTTGTTGTCCGGGGTGCCGTCGGGATGGTCCACCCCGAGCGGCGGGGGGCTGCATCTGGTGACGGACTACACGTATGACAGCCTCGGCCGCCAGACGCAGGTGCTGGGACCATCGCATACCGCCGTCGTCAGCGGGAGCGCGACGACCGTGCGCACGGCGGACTGGACCACTTACAGCGAAGCCATCACCGGCGATCAGGTCGTCACTGCGCATGGTTATGCCACGGGCAGCGGGACGTATACGTATACGCTGGCGGGTCCGGCCCAGATCCAGAACCTGGACAAGCAAGGGCGGACGAAAGACACCATCCTGGCCAAGCGCAGCTCGGGGAGCGGTGCGCTATCGCTCAGCGATACATTTAACCAGTCCGACTACCAGCGGTGGCAGCAGGACCATTACACCAACGACGGTGTCATGGACTACCGCCGCACGTATAAGCTCATTCCATCCAGCGGTTCGGGAAGCGCCGGCACGAACTTTGACGAAACTGATTTTGTTTATGACGCCGTCGGTCGGCAGACGCAGACGACCACGCCGGGGGGCACCCTCACGCAGCTTACCTATGACCTGGCGGGCCGGGTAACGGAAGTTCAGCAGGGGACCAGCAGCGGCAATCTCGTTGATATCGCCGACTTGACCTACGGCATCACCTGCGGCTGCAACGGAAACCTGGACACCATCACGCTCAGGCCCAACGGAACCTCCACGGGTACGCGCGTTCAGAACTTCACCTATGACTGGAGACTTCGCCGAACCACATCCACCGGCCCGCTCGATCAGTGCCAGGTGATGACCTACGACAACCTTGACCGCATCACGCAGGTCGATCGCCATAACACCAGCACCACCGGCACGCTCGTCGGTCGCACGCAGACCAGCTACGACAACCTGGGGCGCGTTTATCAGAACATCACGTTCGCCGTCGATCCGTCGACGGGAACCGTCGGCAACAGCCTGGTCAGTAATATCTGGTATGACCCAACCGGCAATGTGATCAAGACCAACAGCGGCGGCTCGGGCCAGATGTTCAACAAGTCGGTGTACGATGGCCTTGGCCGGCTGACCCGGCAGTATGCCTCTTATGACCTTACGGAAAGCTCCTCGGGCACCTATGCTGATGCATCAACGGTCACTGGCGACACCGTGCTGCGCCAGCAGGAACGCAGCTACGATGAGGCGGGCAATGTGATCCTGTCCCTGACGCGCGAGCGATTGAACGATGCGACGGGGACCGGCGCTTTAACCAGCATCTCCGGCAGCCAGCCTAAGGCGCGAGTGATGAATGCGGCCACGTGGTACGACGGCCTCAGCCGGGTGATCGCCAGCGCTGATTACGGCACCAATGGGGATTCCTCACTCACGCGGCCAGGTACTGCGCCGGCATCTTCCGACACGGTATTGGTGACGACAACCGCTTATGATGATGCAGGCATGCCGTATCAACTGACCGATCCGCGCGGGCTGGTGACGCAGACCAGCTACGACCAGGCCGGCCGCACGTCTTCGGTGATTGAAGACTATGGCACCGGCCACCTCAACCGCACGACCAATTACACCTACACAGCCGACGGTCTGGTCAGTACGCTGACGGCAGTGAACTCCGGCACGGGCAACCAGACGACGACGTATGTCTATGGCACCAGCACCAGTGATTCCACAGTCGCCAGTACCAGGCTGCTGCGCAATCATCTATCCGGATTCCACCAACACCGCGGCCTGGAGCAGCGGCGCCAACGTCTTCACCGATGGCAGCGGCGGATACAACCGGGTGGAATTGAAGTACAACGCCCTTGGCGAAGTGAGCGAGCGTAAGGATAATAACCAGTCGGTGCACGACTACGACTACGATGATCTGGGCCGGCTGGTCAATGACCGGGTGACTTCATTCGGCACGGGTGTGGACAACGGGGTGAAGCGGATCAGCCGCAGCTATGAGGTGCGGGGGATGCTCAGCGATGTCAGCAGCTATGACAACGCTGCTGTGGGCAGCGGCAGCGTGCTGAACGAGGTGAAGCTGAGCTACAACAGCTTTGGGCAACTGCTGAGCGACCAGCAGGAACATTCCGGGGCGGTGAACAGCAGCACCAGCCGCAAGACGCAGTACGGGTATGCCGACGGCTCGGCCAACCAGCTTCGGCCCACATCGGTGACGTATCCCAATGGCCGGGTGGTGGATTACCTGTACGCCGACGCGGGGGACACTTCGGGCCTCTCCGATGTGCTGAGCCGGGTGTCGGCGATCGCCACCAACACCACCCGCGGAACCAGCGACGCCAACGTGATTGCTTCGTACGATTATCTTGGCCTGAACCAGATGCAGCGCAGGAGCTATCCAACGCCGAAGCTGAAGCTGGATTACACCGGGAGCAGCAGCGGCAGCTTCAGCGGGTGGGACAACTTTGGCCGCACGATCAGCCAGGACTGGGTGAACTACAACAGCACGGCGTTCGATGCTTTTAAGATCAACCACGGGTATGACCGCGACTCCAATCGGCTGTACGCGGCCAATGTGACGACGCCTGGCGGCAATCAGGACCCGATCTACGACGGCTCCTCGCATGTCTACGGCTATGACAACCTCAACCGCCTGACAGCCGACAGCAGGGGATTGATCGCTTCTGACAACAGCGCGATCCAGTCGTTCTGGCAGACGGGCCACGATGACTGGACGCTGGATGTGCTGGGGAACCAGACGGCGACCAAGAGCTCCTACTTCAAGAACACACCGGACGCAGCGAACAAGTACACGGCCCGCACGGCCAAGGGAACCGCAGCCAATCCGGAGTTGAATGCAGCGGATGGCTTTACGACAAGCACGACGTCCAACTGGAAGCTGCCCGCCGGGTCTGGCGCGGCCTTCTCGATCAACACAACATCGCATGTGCTGTCGATCACGGCGGTTTCGACCGACACCTTCAACGGCCACGCCGAGGAAGAAGCGCGGGCGGTATTGACCTGGGGCGCGGGCATCGGACCCACCAGCCTCGCCGGGGCAAACATCAGCTTCCCATCGGGGGCAACCAGCGGGCAGGCGGGCCTGGTCTACGGGTACAAGAGCATCAACGATTACTGGGTGCGGGTCTACGATCTGGACCAGCACATCAAGGTGTATCACATCGTCAACGGCGTGAAGTCGCTGATCTTCTCGGCCTCGGTCACGGTCAACACCGGGACGGCGTATGGCCTGCTGGCGCCTGCCGTGCGGGGCATGATCGGGTTTCCGTGGGCGCCGTGGTACACCGACGGCTGCCCCAGCGGCAAGGTGGGCGTCTACAGCACCCTCACCGGCGTCACGTTCGACACCGTCCAGACGCAGGTCCTTTCGCCGATGGCAAGCCTGCTGGAGCGGTGGGACGGAGGGGGGTTCGCGGTGGACGGCGGCACGAACAGGCTGCTGCTGTGGAACAACTGGCAGTACAACAGTTGGCCGCTGCTGCTGAAGAACCTGAGATTGCAGAAGTTCCAGGCGACGTTCAGCCAGAGCAGTCCCGCCGGGGGCTTTACCGACGGGGTGCTGGCGTTCAACGCCATGGACGCTGAAGACTACGACGTGGTCTACCTGCACAGCGACCCGGCCGGTGGCGCTTCCCTCGGATACCAGGTGATCAACGGGCAGCCGGTCAATTACTTTTACGCTTCGGCCAGCGCCCCACCTGCGCCGGGGGCACGGCGGTGATGTGGGACCGCGTGCAGTTTGACGGAACAACGCTCAAGGCGTGGCAGATCGTCAAGAGCGACGGGACTACGCCCAGTGAGAGCGACTGGAGCAGCGCCACGCAGGTGTTCAACACCACTTCCGTGCGCAGCCGCGGGGGGCGGATGGGGTTCCTTGCGCCCACGGAGGGTATGGAGTGCTGCTGGGGAATCTGACGATCAAGAGCTGGAACAGTTCAACCTCCGCGTTCGACAAGACGGAAGCGACGGAGGATTTTAATGTCGATAGCAGCGGGTACGCTGCCAGCAACATCACGCTGAGCAGCGATGCCAACGGGAACCAGACCTATGATGGATTGCAGGCGTACACCTACGATGCCTGGAACAGATTGAAGACGGTGGCTCATGCGTATGGCACAGGCAGCAGCAACGCCGGCCAGGTCTCATCTACGATGAGCTATGACGGATTGGGGAGAAGGATCACCAAGACGGTGAGCGGCACGGGGAGTTGGGATTGCACGTATCATTACTATTTGGACAAGAATCGTGTCATTGAAGAGCGCAACGGTTCAAATCTCGTCCTCAAGCAGTTCGTGTGGGGACGGCGGTACATTGACGAACTGGTGCAGACAAGCATCAACTCTGACCCCACCAACACCAGCCACCAGACCTGTGATGTGAACTACTGGGCGATGCAGGATGCCAACTTTAATGTCCTGGGTATTGCCGACAGCAGCGGCGTGTTGAAGGAGCGATATGAGTACGGCCCGTATGGGCAGCGGACGACGTTCATTAGTCCTGGCACGAATGATCCGTATTGCATGTCTTCGACGGACAGCAGCCAGAGGGTGGTCACCTCCGGCAGCGTGACTCAGCCTTATGGCATCTGTGAGGTGGGGCATCAGGGGCTCTTGCATGACGAGGAGAGCGGGTTGGTGAATGATCGGAGTCGGTACATCAACCCTGCAACTGGGCGGTTCCTCAGCCGCGACCGGATTGGCTACTTTGACTCGATGAATCTGTATGAGTATGTCCAGTCGAACCCGTTCCTCAACGTTGACCCGTTAGGCCTAGCAATTCTTATTACTTACTGGGACGGAACTACGTGGCAGATTGACCCCACCGCCACCGCCTTTGAAAACGCGTTAAACACCGTAGCGCCGGGTACAGTAGAAGACATTTCCATTACAGGCCACGGCTCGGGTGGAATAATGTATTTCGGAGATTCAGACGGTCCGTTTAATGGTGGTTTCCCTCTCAATCTTCTGATGCCAGGACATTGGCTTCCGGGAAAGGAATGGGGAAAGATGAACGACAATACGGACAACATTCAAATGGGTGGAGGTAAAAAGGCACCGATTCTCGATGGAAACGGCAAAGATCTGACCGCTCTTTTGAATAGAGCCCTAACCACGGGCGGAGGAATATCGCTCCAAGGCTGCAATTCGGATTCCTTAGCGAAGGATATGAGTAAATCCTTGCCAAATCACCCCGTAAGCGGCATTAGTGGCGCTGCCGGACGCCCGGCGTTCACAAGTAATGTCACGTTTGGATACGGAGGTACACACACTTATATCAATGGTGCTCCTCCGCCTTCTGGTTGGCAGCAAGCGTGGGAGATTATTCAGGGGATTTTTGGAAACTGAATTTGCCATTCGATGCTAAGAGCGGCGAATCTAGGCGACGTAGAAAATGAAAGAGCCACGCAAGCTTGATTATGAGGCATTTGCTGAATCGTCGCCAAAAAAGGCGAGAATGGCGTTTCGCATCATTGCGGGGATTGCCGCTTCGTTAATTTGGTCCGCAATGGCGGTCGGGCTGTACTTGGGGCGGCATCGCGTTGGTGGACAGCACGCAGCAGATTGGATAATCGTAACACCCATTATCTTGTTCGCCATTGGAATGACGTCTATTGCGATACGGGGCAAGTAAAACCGCCGCTGCTTCTGCGCACCGTTCTGCGTGTAGTGGCTCAGAAGCTTGGCCGGCCGTTTTGTTCGTAAGATGTTCGGGTCTTGGTGGTGTATTATAGGGTGATGATCGTAAATGCAGTGAACTTGAATGGGTGGAAAGCGGCTGGTTTGGCGCTATTTTTCGCCGTCGAGGCGCACCGGTGGCGCCTTGCTCTTTTGACAAGTGAATAACCTCTTCCGCCGGCGGTTGAGGCTTTCAGGCGGCTGGCTCAACGAAAGCAATGGAGCAAATCAAAGCCGGTGACGATGTGCTGGCCAATGAACCCGATCATGGCAAGGCAACGTCTCACAAGGTGACGGCTCTGTTAAAGAACCACACACTGCACCTGGCGACGGTCACGGTCAAGGAAGAATCCACCGGAAAAGTCGGCACCGTGCAGGCGACCCGCGAGCATCCCTTCTGGTCGAAGGACCGGGGATGGGTGTTTGCCAAGGACCTGAAAGTCGGCGAGCGGCTGGTCAACAGCGAAGGCAAGGTCGTTACTGTCACGGCGCTGAAGATCACGGAGCAGAAGTGCGATACCTATAATCTGGAAGTGGAAGGCGTGCATACCTTCTATGTGCTGGCCGGGAATGTGCCGGTGCTGGTGCATAATGCATATATCTTCCCAGAAGATCCGGGAGCTTTTAGTATTACGCCCGGTGGCTGGGCATGGGCAGGATATCCTACCGGCCCCGGAGCAATTCCACCGCCAGAAGGTCCATTCCGTTTATTAAAGGGATCAGAGTATACGGACGCACTAAATCTTAAAAACATGGTTAATGGCATGGTTCATGATAGCGTAGGGGATTTAAACGGCCTAGATATTCATGAGATCCAACCGGTAAAATTTGGCGGTGATCCAGTGGATTTAGCGAACAAAGCCGCTCTTACTCCGGAAGACCATTTGCCCTATACTCGTGCATTCGCAAAACTTCAACGAGATATCGAACCTCATACGCCATGCCCATAAGAGGTAAAGATGACTCCACGTGACATAAAAGCTTCGACTCGTTTTCGTTGGCGCCCTGGACTTTCATCTTCTTTGATTAACCTACTCTTAAAGGATTTTCCGTTTACTCCGCCTCAAGATTACTTAGACGTTTTGGCGGAAATTAATGGTGGCGAGGGATTTTTGTCGGATCAATCGAGCTACCTCATTTTATTCTCGATGGCCGATGTCCCAACTTATTTTAAGGCTGCTGGTTTTGACGAGATTTCGTCAAATTTATTGCCATTTGGATCTAATGGCGGAGGCAGTGTATTTTCGTTTGAGAGAACCGGAAGAATAATATCATCAGAGTTAGTCTCATTGAGTGAAATATCGGTGGTTGCAGGAAATTTTTCACAATTTTTGGATGTGATTGCATCTGGCAAGCATTTGCATGCAAGTTAGCTGTCGCAATTCCTGCTAAGCCGGATCGACAAAAGAGAACTTGATTTGTATGATTTTCGCATTCGTCGCGCACCGATGGCGCCCGCTCTTTGACAAGTGAATAACCTCTTCCGCCGGGGTTGAGACTTTGCAGAAGTTCCAGGCGACGTTCTCTTACCGCGTCGCCTCGGATGGAATTGTGGATAGCGATGAGATGGGGTTCCTCTATGATGCCGATGACGACTCGCATTCCGGGTGGATGGAGTTGAGCCACGGTTGCGGCGTTTTGGGTGCGATGGATAAATATGGCAATTATGGACCCCTTGACTCCAGCAGCAACCAGGTGACGTCGGCGGGGGACGGGGATGTGCTGTGGGTGCGGGTGACCTGCGACGGGACGAGTGTGAAGGTGAACACGCTGGTGAACGACACGAGCACGCCCAGCGAGAGCGACTGGAGCGGCTGCACGGATGTGGCGTTGTTCACGGGGCTGAACATGACCGGCGGGAGGATGGGGTTCAACTGCGGCCCGCAGGAGAACCTGGGGGACAGCGTGAACGTGCAC
The DNA here is from genome assembly GCA_963704405.1 of uncultured Phycisphaerales bacterium. Taxonomy (GTDB): domain Bacteria; phylum Planctomycetota; class Phycisphaerae; order Tepidisphaerales; family Tepidisphaeraceae; genus MFD01213-c1. Next base: position 3,279,202 of record OY969903.1, on the reverse strand, counting down.
TCACCGGTGATCGACGACCTGACGATCAAGAGTTGGAACAGTTCGACCAGTGCGTTTGACAAGACGGAGGCGGTGGAAGACTTCGCCGTGGACTCCAGCGGGTACGCAAGCAACACGCTGAGCAGTGACGCCAACGGGAACCAGACGTTCGATGGCATCCAGGCTTACACTTATGATGCGTGGAACAGATTGAAGACGGTGGCCCATGCCTATCGGGACAGCGGTGGCACATGCCTACGGCACGGGCAGCAGCAATGCCGGCCAAGTCTCATCTACGATGAGCTATGACGGACTGGGGCGGAGGATCACGAAGACCGTCAGCAATACCGGATCGTGGGATTGCACGTATCTTATTACCTCGACAAGAACAGAGTCATTGAGGAGCGGAACGGCAGCAACCTCGTGATCAAGCAGTTTGTGTGGGGCAGAGGCTACATTGATGAACTGGTTCAGACCTCCATCAACAGCGACCCGACCAACACGTCACACAGACCTGCGATGTGAATTACTGGGCGATGCAGGACAGCAACTTCAATGTCCTGGGTGTCGCCGACAGCAGCGGCGTGTTGAAGGAGCGATATGAGTACGGCCCGTATGGGCAGCGGATGACGTTCATTAGTCCTGGCACGAATGATCCGTACTGCATGGCTTCGACGGACAGCAGCCAGAAGGTGGTCACCAGTGGCAGCGTGACGCAGCCTTATGGGATTTGCGAGGTGGGGCATCAGGGGCTCTTGCAGGATGAGGAAAGTGGGCTGGTTTATGATCGCCGCCGCTATTTGAGTCCGCAAACCGGGCGGTTCCTTGGGAGAGATCCCCTTGGTTATTGGGAGCAGATGAGCTTGTATGAATACCTTGGGTCCAGTCCCTTGCTCTACGTCGATCCTTTTGGCCTGAGCCGGGTATTTGGCGGCATCGATCCGATGACAGGCGATCCCATATATTATTATGACGACGCAGATCAGATGACATCGCCTGTTGATATAGCCAAAGGCACGTGGAACTTGATGAGGCCGCACCCGGTCGATAATTGGAACGCGGCAAGAGCAGGGGCCGACAAAATGCTTGATCCGAACGCAAACGCGGCAGACCGCTGGGGCGGCGGCCTGTCGTGGATTGCACACGGCATATTTTCAGTGGCAGATTGGGTGCCGGGTGTCGGCGTGCTTGAGAACGCAGGCCGGCGGTGTTTGACGATGTCTGTGGAGAAAGGGGCAGAGCAGGCAGCCAAAGATGCACTGGAACAGACGGCGAGGAAGGCCGCAGAGGAAGCCGCCGCGGAGGCGGCAGAGAAGATACCTTCTAAGACAAACGCGCAACTTCGAAAGGAGTGGGAACAGGCCAATGGGAAGCCGTGGCCAATAGACCCGATCACTGGCCGAAATCAAGATGTATCGCACACGATTCCAAAAGCAGACGGCGGACCGAATACTTTGGACAATGTCGAACCTCTACCCCATGATGAGCATATCCGGCGTCATATGGACAATGGGGATTTCAAACGTTGGGGGGCAAGAAGTGGCGGCAATCAAACGACAGGAGGCGATGGTAGCCAATGATAAACCCCATAAATCTGCGTCAGCTCACGCCGTCGCACAAAATAATTGGAGAGGATGACTCTGATACGAAGCTTTTAAATGAAATGCTCCAGCGAGCAGAGTTGTACTTAAGATCGTTTAAGTGGTGTCCCCCTATTACCGAAAAATTTCTCGGCTGTGGTGTTGGCGGTGTTGTCGCCGCATTTTTGTTCCGATTCGCAAAGAGAATCAACGACACTGACGACCAGTTATGGGTTATTGTCGGAGATGTTCCCTCTGCTTACTTTGTGACTGATGAAGCACCGAATGCAACAACCGCTTTATCAATCTACTGTGATCTAATGGAAGCGTGGGCGCATGCGGTTTCTGACGGTTCTTCCCTAGAGAACATATTCCCCGTTGCTGCTCCCGCGACTCCTGAGTATTCAACTATGCTTCTATCGAGAATACGGTTTATACGAGAACAAATAATTCCGACTTGTCGAACGGGTTAGCCTTGTCGCCCCTTGTTGTGGCCCAGTACCTTGTCCCGCGGTTTTGTTCGGAAGATGTTGGATTTCGAGGACGTTTTTTAGGATGTATGTATGGCGTTGATAGAAGACACAACGAAGTAGAAACGGTCGTGAGAGCGCATTTGAAGCTCTGTTTTTGATCCTCGGTGCGCACCGTTGTTGTGGCCCAACAGTTCCATGGCGCCAACGTCTTCACCGACGGCACCGGCGGATACAACCGCGTGGAATTGAAGTACAACGCCCTTGGCCAGGTGAGCGAGCGTAAGGATAATAACCAGTCGGTGCATGACTACGACTACGATGATCTGGGCCGGCTGGTCAATGACCGGGTGACCAGCTTTGGCAGCGGCCGAGCCTTGTTAAGGAAATTTTACGCGTTCGATGCCGTCGATTGGTCGAGCCTTTTATTCAGAACTTCTGCGAAGCACGGCGGCTGTGTCGCGCGAAGTCGCGGGCCTATCCAACTGCTCGAACCAAACAATTCAGTGGCTGCTGCCATCGCGAATTTCTGTCAGATTTTCCTCACGTCTGTATTGATACAAATTATCTGGATTTACTCCCACCGCAACGGTAGCATTTTGGTATTCCCGAAGTTACCCAGAGGAAGGTCCGCAGTCATGCGAATTATTGATGACGGCCCTCTGGAAGTCTAATATTTCTGGATGCCGCGCATCCTCCGGTCGATCGAAGCGAGATCGATTTACCTGTCTATCCATGACATAATCATCACTATGGGAGCTGATTTATTTTTCTTCTGCTAAAGACTATAGGGGAGACAGCGATTGGATAAATACATAAAGCAAATACAGTTGCAAGTAATAAGGTGACCGTGTTGTTCGTGGATTTTTCAATTATGGCGGGTAAAGCGAATACGAGAACTCCACCCGAAAATCCAGCCAGCACTGTTACAAGTGCGTTGCGCTCTTTAAGGGAGGATCGCCGGACGAAATGCCGGAACCAAACGGATATTATGAGCAGAAGGCATTGGATCACAACAACAAAAACGCCGCCACAGGTAAGTGTTAGAGGGTAATGAGAGGGAGGTCCTCTTAAGATTATTAAAGCCGCTATAAGCGTACTTATGCCATTACCTACTGCGAAATGGAATGCTGTTCTTTCGAATGCCGATTTGTCATAATAAAGCATATTTTACTGTAACCGATTACGGCTTTTTAAAAGCTTAATCGTGTCCTCTTCTGCAGGCCTGCAATTATCTTGGAAAGCGACATAGGTACCGATGCGAGCGCGTACCACGTCGTGATATCCAAAATATCAGTTCGCTATGCCTCTCGCTTTTTGGTCATGCGTCCTTCTCAACCAATGCGGCGATATCCAAGACGGGAAGTAATCGTTCAATAGTAACAGTTGGAACTAATCATTCCCTTGTAAAAATCTCCAATGCCAACCGAGCTTGCCGATCATCCGTCCTTGTTCGATACCTTCAGTGTTCCCATCGCACCGGTTTACATGCCGGGGGGTGACACTTCTGCTGCGGCTAAGGGGTGACATTTTCGCTGCGGTACAACAAACTCAGTTCCTCCTCTCCTTGCATCATGATCCGCTTTCGGATAACTTCTCCCGCCCCGGTGAACCCGCCGGGCCTTCGCGTCGTTTTAATGGATGCGAAACCGCAAAACCAATCGCCGTCGGTATACGGCAACTCCTGATTCAAAGGTGACTTATGGCACATAAAAAAGGCGGCGGCTCGTCCCGCAACGGCCGCGACAGCAACCCGCAATACCGCGGTATTAAAGCCTACGGCGGGCAAGTCGTTACCGCCGGCTCCATCATCGTCCGCCAACGGGGAACCCAGTTCAACCCAGGCTTCAATGTCGGTTGTGGCGGAGACTACACCCTTTTTGCCCTCATCGATGGCAAAGTCGAATTCCAGGGCCGCAAGGTCCACGTTCGATCCCTGGAAACCGCTACTGCCTGAATCTGATCGGACCCGTTTCAATTGTCCGTTGTCCGTCGTCCGTTGTCCGTTGCTGGATGCCGTTTTAGCAACTGACAATGGACCACTGACAACGGACATCGCATTTACGCGATCCCATGTTTATCGACGAAGCCAACATCCACGTAAAAGCCGGCGACGGAGGACACGGTTGCGTCTCCTTCCGCCGCGAAAAATACGTCCCCAAAGGGGGGCCCGATGGTGGTGATGGTGGCAATGGCGGCAGCGTCATTTTCGTCGCCGACACCGGCAAGGACACTCTCCTCGATTTTGCGGGCAAGCATCACTGGAAAGCCCAGCGCGGCGAAGGCGGCATGGGCAAGAAAATGGCCGGCCACCACGGTGAAGACCTCATCATCCAGGTTCCCCCCGGCACGCTCATCTACGACGCCGAACATCATTCCCTGCTCGCTGATCTCGATGCCCCTCAAAAACGCGTCATCATCGCACGCGGCGGCAAAGGCGGACGCGGCAACTGGCACTTCCGCTCTCCGACCAACCAGGCCCCGCGCTACGCCGAACCCGGCACCGAAGGCGGCGAGCGCCATCTCAAGCTTGAACTTAAGCTCATCGCCGACGTCGGCCTCGTCGGTATGCCCAACGCCGGCAAGAGCACGCTGCTCCGCGCCATCTCCGCCGCCCGCCCGAAGGTCGCCGACTATCCTTTCACCACGCTCGATCCCCAGCTTGGCATCGTCGACCTCATCGGCGAGCGCCGCATGGTCTTTGCCGACATCCCCGGATTGATCGAAGGCGCACAGCACGGCGCCGGCCTGGGCCACGCCTTCCTTCGCCATATCGAGCGCACCAAGGTGATTGTCCACCTGCTCGATCTCTATCCCCTCGATGGCTCCGACGCCGCCGAAAACTACCGGAAAATCCGCGGCGAACTCGAATCCTTCAGCCCCGTGCTGGCCACCAAGCGCGAGCTGATCGCTGCCAATAAAATGGACCTGGCGACCGATGATGACGGCGCGCTCGCGAGGCTGCGAGCCGAGTTGCCCGGAAAGGAAATCTTTCCCATCTCCGGCGTCAGCCGCCAGGGTGTGGAAAAAGTGCTCGAAGTCCTCTGGTCCATCCTGCAGGAACAAAAAGAATCCCAGGAATTTCCATCGGTTGCCACGCTTCCGCGCAGCGCGGGCGCCTTGCCTGTGTCCGAGCCCGCCGACCAGGAAGAAACCCCCGCAGCCCCCAAGGCATAATCATGGCCTGGCCCACTTCGCTGGATAGCGCGTTAAAAGAATGGGCCGCCGTCATCCGCGCCCTGGAAACCGGCCGCCAGATTTTGCTTTTGCGCAAAGGCGGCATCCTCGAACAAAGCAACAAGAATCGCTTTGATATCAAATACAACGAATTTCTTTTCTTCCCCACCTATCTCCACCAAAGCCGCGGCGAACTGAAACCTGAAGCTCACGAAAATCTCGAACCTGTTGCCACCGAACCTGCCCAGGTGAGCATCACTGCCGCCGGTGTAGTCACCGACATCATCAAGGTGCAGTCTCGTGAACAAATTGACCGCATAGACGCCCACCACATCTGGACCGGCTCATTGATCGACATGCGCTTCAACTACAAACCCCAGAACCCCCTCTATCTTGTTCTGATCCGCGCCTACCGCCTCCACCAACCGATGATGCTGGCCAACACCCCCGAATACGCCGGCTGCAAGAGCTGGGTTCCCCTCGAACAATCTGTCGCCACCGGCGGAGCCCTCCCTGTCCTGGACGACCTGAAATACGAGCACCTCCGCCAACTTCTGCTCGCCGCTTTGAACGCGCACCCGTCCTGATTGCCCGGGCAGAGGCGCACCCAGTCGGCGAGCCTCTTCTCAGCGACATGTACACCTCCACAGCCCTGAAAAAAGCGCAAACTTCTGTTCACTTTTGTAAACCCCCCCGTTTTTCACCCCTGAAACCGCTTCACAATGATGGAATCATTCTGCCCCCCAAACCCAAAACTATTCGAAAGCGCCGCATCCACCCGCGCCGCTCGCGCCTGATTGGGCACATAATCCAGATCGCATTCCGGATCAGGATGATCCAGATTCATCGTCGGCGGCAGCACATTATCCCGGATCGCCAGCACGCACGTAATCAATTCCACCGCCCCGGCCGCCGCGATCAGATGCCCCATCATGCTCTTGATCGAGCTCACCGGACAACCCTTCGCCGATTCTGCAAAAACCTTCTTGATCGCCAGCGTCTCATTCCCGTCGTTCTCGCGCGTTCCCGTCCCATGCGCATTGACATATTGAATATCCCCCGGCGAAAGCTTCGCGTCGGCCAGCGCCGCCGTCATCGCCCCCACAGCGCCCGCCCCTTCAGGGTCCTGGTCCGTAATCCGAAACGCGTCCGCGGTCGATCCATACCCCACCACCTCCGCCAGGATCGCCGCCCCCCGCGCTGCGCATGGTCCAGCGTCTCCAGAATCACCATCCCCGCTCCCTCCCCCAGCACAAACCCCCCGCGCTGCATATCAAATGGCCTGCTCGCCCGCGGCGGATTTTCATTCGCCGTCGACAGCGCCGTCAATCGATTAAACCCCGTCACCCCAAACGGATGAATCATGCTGTGCGTTCCACCGCCGATCATCACATCCGCATCCCCTCGCCGCAGGATTTGCGTCGCCTCACCGATCGCCTGCGTCGATGCCGCGCACGCCGTCAGGCAGTTAAACGCCGGCCCCGCGCCCCCGTCAGCAGCGCCAAATGCGACAGCGGCATGTTCGGCTCCTGCTCCAGTTCACGCACGGGGTTCATCCGCTCGCGCGCAATCTGCGCCCATTTCACCGTATCAACCGAGTTCGTCTCCGGGTTCCACGCCGTCAGCGCCGCCGCCGTGAACGCCTCAAAATCCAGTTCCCCCTCACCGCCCGCCAGATAAGTTCCCACCCGATCCAGATCTAATTTCGCCGAATCCAACCCCGCCGATTTCCACGCTTGCGCACAAGCCGCCAGGGCAAACTGGGTGTTCCGTCCCGCCCCCGCATGTTCCGCCGCCTGCGGCACATAATCCCCCAGCGAAAACCCCTTCACCTCCGCCGAGATCGAAGTCGGAAACGTGGAAGCGTCAAACAGCGAAGTAGGCGCGATTCCCGAATCGCCGCTGAGCAGCTTTTTCCACACACCCTCGATGGAATGCCCCATCGGCGTGACCCAACCCATTCCTGTGATGACAACTCGGTTCATATTGATCTTCTTCGAAAATCCGCTCGCTTCACCAGCAGTCCTAAATCTTCCTGAACACCAGCGCCGCATTCTGCCCCCCCAGGCTATACACGCTGCTGACCGAAACATTGACGTTCGCATCCCGCGCTTCCGCGCTGACATTCAGCTTCATGCCGCCAATCACATGGGTCGTATTGATCGCCGCCGGAATCTTATTGTGATGCAGGGACAAAACCGCCGCCGCCGCATCCACACCGCTGCCCGCCGCCAGGTTCCCCGTCCGCGGTTTAATCGTGGTCATCGGCACGCGCGAAAGACCGCCGCCAAAGACCGTCGTCAATCCGTTTAACTCCGCCCGGTCATGTGATGGGATGCCCACCCCGCAAGGCACGATCAGATTGACGGCGGCGGGGGGGAGGTTTGCATCCGCCAGCGCGTTCGAAATCGCCCGCCCATAACTCTCGCCCGTCGGTTGCGGCTCAGTCACCTTATAAGTGTCCTGGCTCGCCCCAAACCCCACCAGTTCCGCATACATCTTCGCGCCGCGCTGCTTCGCATGTTCATATTCTTCAAGAATGAACAGCCCGCCCCCTTCACCCACCGCCGTCCCGCTCGCCGCCACATCAAACGGCCGAACCGCCGCCGCCGGATTATCGTTGCCCGTCTCCGTCACCCGTTTCAAAAGACACTGGCGCATCAATCCCATTGGCTGCACCTTCGTTTCCGCGCCGCCGCAGATCGCCAGATCTGAATCTCCCCGCTGAATCGTCCGAAACGCCTCTCCAATTGCCAGATGTGAAGACGCATCTGAACAGGTGATGGTATTGCTGGGCCCTTTGAGCTGATGAATGATCGTCACATGGCACGCCAGCATGTTCGGCAGATATTTCAGCAGCCAGAGCGGCGTAAGCTGCGTCATCCCATCCTTTCCCCACTTTTTCAGGTCCAGCCGATTCCCGTCCCGCGCGGTCGTCAGCGCGGAGGTCAGCTCATCCAGATCAACACTGATCAGCCCGGCGCCGATATTGCAACCAAAGCGTTTGCCATCAAAATCGGGTGTTTCGGTGTATGCCTTTGATTTCAGCCCCGCATCTTTGAACGCATCGTCCGCCGCCACCACAGCAAGCTCGATATCGCGCGCCATCACTTTGGTCGCCTTGCGGTAACTCTTGGGAACATAATCCCCGATCTTGTACGCCGGCACCTCCCCGGCGATCTGCGAAGCAAACCCGCTGGGATCAAACCGCTCAATGCGCCGCACCCCCACGCTGCCGGCCAACAGGTTCTCCCAGAACACCTTCGTGCCGATCCCAATCGGGGAAATCACACCAATACCCGTGATGACGACTCTTCGCATTTTTGCCAGTGGCTAAGTCAGTCCGTTGTCAGTGGTCCGTTGTCCGTTGCTCAGGATGCAGAATCCTGTCTCAGCAACGGACCACTGACAACGGACAACTGACATTCCCTAAATACCAATATTCGTATTCATCCGATACGTTTGCAGCAGCTCGGTAAACTGCTCGGTGAACACAAAATTATGTTCCGGAAACTGCACGCCCGCGATATTTTTATCGATGTGGCTGAACATCAATTCAATATCAGCCACTACATTCACCCCCGATTCAACGGTCCCGCTGATCGCCGCCCCTTCTTCCGACAACTGCTCGATTTTTGCTTTGAAGGTAAGCGTTTCACCCGGCCGCACCAGCCGATGAAATGTTGCCCGTCCGATCTTGGCGAGGATCACTTTCTCCTGAAATCCGCGCCTCCCCAACCAGGATTCCCGCGGTCTGCGCCATTCCCTCAACGATCAGACTATGGGGCACAATTGGGAACGCCGGATAGAGATCGTGCAGATGTTCCTCTGCGAGCGTGACATTCTTCACCGCCGCCGCGGATTGCTTCGGTGTGAATTCGACGAACTTGTCTATCCAAATCCAGCGCATCCAGGGGATGCATGACTACGTCATCAACGTATTCACGCCTTCAGCTTTCCTTCGACGTAATTGACGATCGCATCCACCGTGAACAGCTTGCTCATGTTGTCCACCTGCGAGTCTTTTTCGAATTCCGTGAAATCCGAGTGCGGCATCCGCTTCTTCAGCTCTGCAATCCCCGCCGGTGTGATCTTTCCGTCGGCGACCACATTCGGATCATTGGCCAGATTTTCCGGCATCATCTCCCCGCGGGGAATCTTGATTCCAAACGCCTTCTCCAGCCGAAAGACGATATCCAGGAAGTCGATGCTCTCCGCGCCCAGATCATCCTTGATGACGGCTGTCGGAGTCACCTCCTCTTCATCCACGCCCAGCGCATCGACCAGCACACCCTGAACCTTCGTATAAATTTCTTCGCGAGACAGTGCCATCTTCATCGTCCTTTATTTAGATGTTCGTTGTCCATTGTCCGTTGCATGTTCGCGGTCGACTAAGACCTTAATTGTCACCGCGCCCGGAATGTTTTAACGCCCGTCGACGGACAACGGACAATAGACACCTCATCCACCGATTCACTGTCCGTCGACGGACAAGGGGCGATGGACAACAGACTGATTCAAAACCAGCCACCGGCTCCGATTATGCTCGGCCAATTTTACATCCAGCCCGGCCAGTTCGGGTTGTTTTTCGCCAAGATTGAAATATGCCAGCTCAATTCGCGCCGCCAGGGCCTGGGCATCATTTACAGTCCCGGCTGCCTTAAACGTCGCTCCGCCGGGGGTTTGTTTTAGCCATTCGACTTCCACTTTCAGGAAGTTTCCCGGCGCAACAAACTGCCCGTATTTTACGTTTTTCGCTTCTTTCAGCACGGCCATCGATTTGGCAAAGTTCTGACGATGATGCAGCAACCAACCGGCCGCCTGCGTGATCGCCTCGAGCATCATGACCCCCGGCAGCACCGGAAACGTCGGGAAATGATCCGCCAGGTATTCCTCGGCCAGGCTCACGTATTTCACCGCGACGATTTTGTCGTTGGTCAGTTGCTCAATCTTGTCGATCAGGTTGAACTTCACCTTGATTGCACCTGCCGCCATTCGCCGGACAATCGGCCGGCTTCTCCAACAGAAAAACCGTCCGCTCAGCAGTTTGTATCGGTGGGGTAAGGGGTTTGCAAGGGCGGGGACCGGTCTCAGACGCAAGGCGCACTGCGCAACGGTTGCGGGGTGGACAAATCAGGTGGAGTCGTCAGAATACGCAACCCACTTTTGAAAGGACTTTTTTATGGCGGAAGAAACACCGCAGCAAGGCGAAGCAGGCAGCGTTCAGGTCGTTCTGGATGAACGGGAACTGAAGATCATTTTCTCCAACGCATATCGCATTCACACCACTGCTGAAGAGGTGGTGTTGGATCTGGGCTTCAACATGCCCGATCCCAATCCTCAAGGCGGCCAGCAGCGGCTGCTCTTCAAGGTGACCGACCGCGTCATCATGAGCTACGCCAGCACTAAGCGGCTGGCCATGTCGCTTGGACAACTGATCAAGCGATATGAACAGCAGTTCGGGGAAATCCAGGTTCGCCCGGGGCAGAAGTAATTTTGTAGATTGACTGGATTCCGGCATGAATGCCCGAGATTTGCCACGGCAAGTCCTGGGCGTTCATGCTGCGCTCTTGGCGACAGGCTCTTTGGTTCACTACGGACATGAGCGATGAGGCGACGCCGCCGAATAGGCTGGGGCAAGGGTGATTTTCGGAGTTTTTCGTCGATGGAGAACCCGGCAATGATTCTCGCCGAATGGTTCTTGACCAGTTCATTCGCCGTCATCCTGATCTTGTTTCAAGCGGTGGTGTGTTACGCCACCAGCGCGAGGGTCTGGGGTTGTTCGAAGAGATCGAGGACGGGGCGGCGGATGGATTTTCGCCAGGTTTTGCGGCGGTCGGCGGCGTGGACGGGGGAGAGGTTGGCAATAACCGCGGCATCGAAGTTGAGTTGCTGCGCCTGTGCGTCATCCACAATTGGGATGCCGCGGTAGCAGCGGTGATGGCGGGCGAGGCGCGGGTCGGCGATGGCGAGGATTTCTATACCCGCCGACGCGGCGGCGAGGTAATAGGGGAGGATGTTTTTGCCGACGTCGATGAGGATGATGGAGCGGTATCCGCCGGCTTTGACGGCGCGATCGAGTTGTTGGCGGATGTCACGGATTCTGGCGAATCGTTCGAAGACGGCGAGAGAGATGGCGCGGCGATGGCCGGGGCGGAGGGAGCGGAGGAGGCCTTCGATCAGGCCTCGCCAGAAGGCGAGGTGATGGCGCCAGCCTTTTTCTTTGGCGATCCAGCGGTAACGGCGCATCCAGTCGATTGCGAAGGGATACATCCATTGCCGGGGAAAGTAGCGCGTAATGAGGGTGAGGTTATTGCGCACATCAAGGCGCGTGGTGCGGGTGGGTTGACGGGCGCCGGGGGTTTTTAAGTGAGAGACACGGAGGTCTTCAAAGCGGCGGATGTCCCAGCCGGCCTCGATGAGGCGGAGGGAAAGGTCGTATTCTTCAGCCTGCATGAAGTAGTCGTTGGGAAGTCCGCCGACTTCAACCAGCGCTTCGCGGCGGAAGCCGGTGCCGCAGCCGATGAAGACGTTGGGATAGGCGCTGCATTCGCGGGAGCCGTCGGGGAGGACAATGTTGAAGACCGCCGCGCCGAGTTTTTTGTCGGCCTGGAAATATTCGACCATGCGGCGGAGTGAGTCGGCGTCGGGGTAGGAGTCGTCGTCGAGGAAGATGACGAAGCGGCCCATGGCCTGCGACAAACCGATATTTTTGGCGCAGGCGCCACGGTTTTTGGTTTCGCGGAACAGGCGGATGGCGGGAAAGCGGGCGGCGACGGCGTCGGCGGAGCCATCGGTGCTGGCATTGTCTATGACGATCGTCTCAGTGACGAGGGCGCAGCGGTTGTCTGCCTGTTGCAGCTCGGTAAGCGTGCGCAGAAGAATTTCTTTGCGGTTGTAGGTGGAGATGAGGAAGGTGATGTAGGGGAGGATGGCGGGGGGCAGGCATTCCTCAGCTACTTCATCAGCGGTGGACTCTGCGAAGTCCAGGGCGGCGGTGGATGTTTCGGCGGTAGGCATGGTTCGTCCGATCGATGCGATGTCCAGCTATGGAACGAAAACCTCTAATTTAGCTCGGGCCTCGGCCTATGCCGCATGGGTTAGAGGAGTCGTGCGCAGGCCGCGGAGCGTGTTGGGGTTGGCGGCGTCGAAGTTGTTCCAACTGGTGGTTTTGGGGGGGAGGTCCCATTTGGCGAAAAGCTTTTCGTTGTCCTGCTGGCCGCGGGTGTGGTCGATGAGGCGGCGGTCGTCTTCGTGTTCGTCGTGATCGATCATGGAGCCGTAGGCGGGCTCGACGCGAAGGTCAGCGTTCCAAGCTTTCAGGGACAGGTCGGGGTCGGCGGCGTAGAAGTAGTAGCGTTCGTCGAAATAGCCGAGGCGCCTGAAGGTTTCGCGGCGACCGAGGGCGAAGTTGGCGTAGAGTGTGCCGCGGACGTGGCAGAGGCGGTAGGTCTGACCGTTGTGCCTGGTTTCGTAGGCCACGTTTTTGGTCGAATGCCAGCGGTGAAACAGGGCAAGAAAGGCCACATCGGTTGCGGCGGCGTCTATCTGGGAGACGGCGTTATCCAGCGCGCCGGGGAGGGGGCGGGCGTCGTCATTCAGCCAGGTCAGGTTTCGTGCAGTGGCGGCTTTGAAGCCTTTATTGGCAGCGCGAACGAAACCCTCGCGACGGGGTTCGCGGATGATTTTCAGTCGGTCGCCGAGATATACGGCGGCGTGATGCAGGATTTCGGAAGTGTGGTCGGTGCTGTCGCCGTCGACGACGATGATTTCATGGTCGCAGCGCAAGCTGTTGTGCAGAGAAAGCAGGCTGCGCTCAAGAAGAGCGGCGCGGTTGAAGGTTGGGATGATGATGGAGAGGTCGAGCATCAGGCGGCCTTTCGCGGGCGGTAAGCGGCACGGGCGTGGTCATAGGCGGCGGCGATGGTGCGGAGGAAGCCGTCGGGGCCGAAGTTCTTGACGCGTTTTTTTCCGCGGGCGGCGAGAGATTCGCGCAACTCCGGCTCTGTGGCGAGACGGCGGATGGCGTCGGTCATGGCGTCGACGTCGCCGGGGGCAAACAGCAGGCCGGCATCGCCGACTTCTTCGGGGAGGCTGGTGACGTTGGAACTGGCGACGGGGCAGCCGCACGCCATGGCTTCCATGACGGGGATGCTCCAGGCTTCGTGTTCGCTGGGGAAGAGCAGGCCGGTCGCCAGATGATAGAGGCCGACCAGATGTTCGGTGCTGACGCGGCCGGCGAGGCGGACGGAAAATTCCGCGCCGAGGTCTTCGATGAGCCTGGGGAGCCCGGAATCTTTTTGACCGCCGCCGGTGAGGATGAGCTGAGCGCCGGGGATTTCGGCGGCGACGAACGCGCGGATGAGCCGCTCGTGATTCTTGTGCGGCCAGACGGCGGCGGGGTAAATGAAAAATGTTTCGGGGAGCGCGAAGGCTTCGCGAATGGCATCGAGCTGCTGGACGGTGGGGCGTTTGAAAAAGGCGGTTTGAAATGCATCGGGCGTGACGAAGATTTTGCCGCGGTTGATGTTCAACTGGCGATGGAGATCGTCGCGGACGTAATTGCTGGCGGCGATGAGCGCGTCAGCGCGGAAGGCGGAGGCGGCCCACCATTTTTCGCGGTTATCAATTTCTTCGCGGGTGAAATACTGCGGAAAATGTTTGTGCTGAAGGTCATGCAGATTCAGGACGACGGGCAGGTCGAGATCAAGGGGGTTGATCGTGTTGCCGGGGAAGTGGACGAGATCGACCTGGTGCTGATGGAGCAGGTTGGCTTTCTGTGATTGCCAGGCGGCGAGGGTGCGGCGTCCGCCGACGGGGTGCTTTTCGAGAAGCTCGGACCAGTTGGTGACGGTTTTGCCTTTGTGGCTGGGGCGTTCGAGCAGGATGGTTTGGGTGCGCGAATCGGCGAACGGTTGGAAGAGATCGTGGTTCTCAGCGCGTGTGAGGAGGATGAGACGGGACGCGGGGGAGCCGGGCTGTTTGAGGGCTTCGACCAGACCGAGGGTGTAGTTTTCGATTCCGCCGACCTGGCCGGGGAGGATGGAGTTGGTGTCGATGGCGACGATCATGGGTACAGCTTTTCTTCGAGGTAAATGGCGCGGATCAAATCAGTGGGTTATTTCGTTTGGTGTTGTTGCGGGTCAAAGGCAGAGAATCTGCCCACGAAGGGGCACGAAGGGACACGAAGAGAAAGCTGATGGGGGATTGAATTGTATATGTTCGTATCATTCGCGGCTTCCTTTCATTGTTCATTTGCTGATCGCTGGCGTTAGACGGCTTTTCTGACTTCGCTGGGGGCGATGTCGTTCAGGGCGGCGCGGAGTTCGGTGGCGACGCGGTGTTGTTGGGTTGTGGTCAGGCCGAAGAACATGGGGGGGTTGAGGATGGTGGCGCAGATTTCTTCGGTGACGGGGCAGTAATGGTTTCGCTGGTTTTTGAAGATCGGTTGGCTGTAGAGAGGGCGCGGGTAGCAGACGCGGGTGTCTACGCCGCTTTGTTTGAGGCGCGCGACGAGCTGGTCGCGGTGGGGGACGAGGAGCGAGTAGAGGAAATAGCTGTTTCTGGCGTTGGGCAGGCCGATGGGGGTGGTCAGGCCCAGCGGAGCGAATTCGGTCTTGTATTGTGCGGCGAGGGCCTGGCGATCGGCGAGCAATGCATCGAGTTTGCCAAGTTGTGCCAGGCCGATGGCGGCCTGGAGTTCGGTCATGCGGAAGTTGTGACCCAATTCTATGTGGTGATATTTCTGCTGCGGATCTTCGCCTTGGGAGCGGATGATGCGCATGCGGCGGGCGAGGGATTCGTCGTCGGTGAAGACCATGCCGCCTTCGACGGTGGTCATGGTTTTGGCGGCATGGAAGCTGGTGGTGGAAAGCAGGCCGTAGCTGAGGGCAGGTTTGCCTTCGAAGGTTGCGCCGATGCTTTGGGCGCCGTCGAGAATCAGGGGAAGATTTTGCTTGGCGGCGATGGCGCTGAGCCTGGTGAAGTCGCAGGGGTTTCCGCCGTGGTCGGTGCAAAGCAATGCAGCGGTGCGGCGTGTGATGCGGTCTTCCGCGCTGGCGGGATCGAGGCCGAGGTTTCGGCGATCGACATCGGCAAAGACCGGTACCGCGCCCTGGATCGCGACGGCGGAGGCGGTTGCGACGTAGGAAAGGGCGGGGACGACGACTTCATCATCATGCTCGACACCGACGACGCGAAGCGCCAGATCGAGAGCCGCGGTGCCGTTGCTGACGGCGACGCCAAACCTGCGGCCGGCGCGGATGGCCATTTCCCGCTCAAATTTTTCGACTCGAGGGCCGCTGGAAAGCCAGCCGGATTTCATGCAGGCGATGACTTCATTCAGCTCGGCGTCATCGATGGCGGGACGGGCCCAGGGAATAGGTTGGAGTTGCGGTTGAGTCAGCTTCATCGGCGAGCGTTCCTGTGAAGGGTCCAAACGCGGCGGATTGACCGCCGCCTTGCAGGAAATATCGGCACCCAGAACTCTCGGCGTGAACTTTTATGGGACTGATCGGCCGGATCGAATGCAGCGTTTGCGGCGTACTGGACGATAAAGCCTCCGGAGGCATTGCCGATGGCTCTTCAAACCCCTGTCGCATTGATTTTGTTCAACCGCCCTGATCACGCGCAGCGGATGCTGGCGGAGGTCGCGAAAGTGCGGCCGGCGAAGGTGCTGGTCATCGCCGACGGGGCCAGGGAAAACCGCCCGGGGGAGGCAGAAGCCTGCGAACAGACGCGGCGGCTGGTGGATCAGATCGATTGGCCTTGCGAGGTGTTGCGGAATTATTCGGACAGGAACCTCGGTTGCCGCCGGCGGATTTCCAGCGGGATTGACTGGGTGTTCTCGCTGTTTGAGCGGGCAATTTTCATGGAGGATGATTGCCTGCCGCACCCGACATTTTTTCCGTTTGTGGAGCAGATGCTGGAGCGCTATTGCGATGACGATCGCGTGATGGCGGTCAGCGGGGATAACTTTCAATTCGGCAAGCGATACAGCCCGTATAGCTATTATTTTTCGGCGATCCCGCATTGCTGGGGGTGGGCCACGTGGCGGCGGGCGTGGAAGCATTTTGATGTGACAATGAAAAATTGGCCGGCGGCGGAGGCTTCGGACTTTCCGGGGGATTTTATTCCATCGCCTAAGGCGCAGAAGTATAACCGCTGGGCGATGGGCGAAGTTTTTGCCGGCCGCATTGATTCATGGGCGATCCCCTGGGAATTTGCCTGCTGGCAGCGGCGGGGGCTCACTGTGCTGCCGGCGGTGAATCTGGTTTCGAATGTGGGTTTTGGAGTGGGGGCGACCAATTGCAAGAAGGTCGATCCGTTCGCGGCGCTCCCGACGGAGCCGATGGGATTCCCATTGCGGCATCCATCACAGGTCGCCCATCAGGTTGAGGCGGATTTGGCGTTTTATGATCGGCTAATTAAGGCGGCGTAGGAGCTGTTCCAACACGCGCAAGGCCCTCGGGCTACGTTCATGGTTGCAACCGGCGGTAGAAGATCGTGCGGAACGTGCTGGCGAACGGCTCATAGCCTTGTTGCTTCAGGAAGAGCGTCGTCGGTGAAGCGCCGATCTGGCTCCAGTTGCTCATGCTCACATCTTCTGCCAGCACGACCGTCGGGCGGTATTTCTCCCAGTTGTTGGACCGCAGCACGTTCAGGTCCAGGCCTTCGACATCCACTGAAAGAAAATCGATTTTCGTGCCTGTGGGCAGGCGCTGATCGAGAATCTCCCGCAGCGGCGCCGTATTGATCGACACCTTCCGCGTGATGGCGAAGCTTTGGAACCCATCGCGCTCGGCGGCCAGCGCCGGGTCAAACGTGTTCAGCGCTGATTCATTGAAGACGAAGAACTCCAGCGTATGCCGTTCATCGGAGATCGCGGCCTCAATGTTGATGTCCTGGGGCCGGGCGCGGCGGAAGGCCGTCATGCTGCCGGGCGTGGCGTCGATGTTGATGCCGCGCCAGCCGCGGAAAAGGTAAAAGTGATACGTGTTGGAAAAACGCCTGGGATGATGCGCGCCCACATCCACGAAGAACCCGTCGCGCCGGCCTTCAAAGAATGATGCGAGAATCAGATCCTCGCCTTCCTGGGCAAAGCTGTGGCGGAAATACCGCGGTTTGCGCCGACGCGGAGCCTCTGTAGCTTCAATTGCGCGTGTTGCAGAATCAGGCATTTCGTCTCCGTTGCCGCCACGCGGCCCTTATGCGGCCAGCGACCTGGCATCCTCGCGGGCGAGACCGGCCAGGTCACGGGTGATGAAGTTCAACATGCGCCGGGTGATGGCTTCATAAGTATGCGTCTCGAGCACGCGCTGCCGCATGGATCGAACGATTTCCTGGCGTTCCTGCGGAGCAGCCAGAAAATGCCGCACCTGTGCCTGCAGTTGCTCTTTTGTCGAGAAGGTTACGCGGTGGCTGTCCGGCCAGAGCGTGTTGGCAGTGCGGGTGAAATCGGCCAGGGCGCATTCTTCAAGCGCGGCGAAGCAATAGTCTGGGTCGGTGGATGGATCGACTGCGCCGATTTCGGCGTAGCGCTTCAGCAGTATGGATAAATCCTTATCGCGCCTGGCGACCATTTCCGCGCCGCTGCGCACATCCTGACGCCGGCACCATTGCCACATGTCGCGGCGGAGCAATTCCAGTTCATCTGCAGCTACCGAGCGGAGAAGAAAGAATCCACCTGCGCCCAGGCCGTCGAGCAGCCGCTGGTGCACTGCGCCAAAGGGAGTGATCTGAAGGTTGATGGTGCTGGCCTGATAGATCAGGGGAAGCTGCTTTTGATTATCCGCATGACCCCGGGCATACCGCGCAAAGCTGGGGTGCTTTTCCCATCCCTTCCCATAGAGGTGGAGATTGACACCCATCTCGGCGACCCACCCGATTGCCTGATGCCGGAACAGCGAGTTGTTCACGCGATGCGTGAACAGGTCCACGAGGTTGTTCACGTCGGCGCTGACCGCGTTGCGCACCAGGGCCTGGGAGATGATGTCGCGAATGGCTTCAGAGGTGGTGATCGACCCGCCGGCTTCATATATCGCTGAAAGCCGCTGGAGCAGGTCATCGAGCAGCCGGCGGGCGAGCGGAGTGCCGATTCGGTCCGCTTCTTCGCGGATGATCTGCTCGGCGGGCATGACGCAGGTGCTGACGAAGGAAACATCGCAGCGATATGGATCAAGCTCGGCCTGCGCAGTTAAGCTTGGTGAAAAACGAGCTTCATTGACTCCGGGCATCGCCGGCATGAAGCGGGATGCGGGATAGCCGAATTTCTGGGTCAGCTCTACTCGGCTGTAGCCAATCACATAGTCCAGCGGGCCCTGTCTTTGGCCGGCTGCGGCGCAGTAAATGTTGGGCAGCCGATCCTGAACCCACATGACCGCCGGAATATGTGGCGGAAGGCCCGTAAATTCATCCCGGAAATGATCGATGATGACAACCAGGTCAGGCTTGAACTCCGCAACGGCGCCGGCGAGCGAGACCCTGTTTGGTATCTCGTGATCTTCATTTTCAATGACCAGGCGCGTCTGGTGTCCCTGCCGCGAGAAGGCTTCGAGCCAGTCGCGCATCGAGTATTGAAGAAAGGTGGTATAGCGCGAGGTGATGCCGAGAACCCTCAGCGGCTGGCTCGTTTGATATTTTGCGGTCAGTGCCAGCGAGGTTTGCGGAGTATAGAGGGTTTGAAGCTGGCAGGTGATCGCGGCGAAGCGGGCGGCGAGTTCAGAGTTTGCGCCTGTCAGCGCGGCGTCAAGCGTGAGGTTGGGAGGCCATATCGTGGGATCGACGGTCACCGCGATCCGAGGCGCCGGAGTGGTGGATTCTTCCACGAGACTGCGGCGGAAATCTTCGAAAGCGCAAGGACCGGCGAATAGCCGCATGCGTCCATCGGCAAGCAACTTTGACCAGTCCTGCAGATGGAGGATGGCGCGAAATCGCTCGAGATCCTTCATGATCAAGTAGATTGGCGGGCGATGTCCGGGCGCTGTGGGGATGATGCAGGGAAGCTGGTAGACCGCATTGAGCAGCCAGCCGAGGTCTTCACCATTGATCAGCAAAGGGTGCTTGCAGTTCCCCTCAGGATAAAGCTGTGCGACGAGAGAATGGGCGGCGGGCGCTGCAGGGGATGAGGGAGAGGCGTCACGGAATCAGGCGAACCCACCCCAAGCTGAATCTGGTTGCCGATGGGCCTGACGAAATAGGTTTGCTTTGGCGTGCAATTGCGAAGGGCGGCCGCCATTTGCGGATATCTCTTGCTGAGCGCATTAACGTTGTCATCAAAGCGATGATGCAGCAGTGAAAGCATTGCCCAGGCGGGTTGGGAATTTATGGATTCCATTGATTCCTTATGAGGCCAGCCGTGAGCGCTCGTAGCGGCTATTGAATGTGGGGTTCAGACGGGCGAGCAGCCCGTCGGCGTCGATCGGTTGGTTCCCGAGCAGTTGCACTTCCATGGCCGCAGCCAGTGAGCCCAGATAGGCCGCGGCCTGCGATGATCCACCGGCGGCAAGCGCCAGGCTGGCGGTTGCGAGCAGGGCGTCGCCGCAGCCCATGGAGTCGACGGCGTAGTTGCTGAGCGCGGGAAGGTAACCGCTGCGGAGCTTGCGGTCCCAGGATTCGCCGGCGCCGGTTGTTTTCTGTTCGTCAAAGAGGCACAGGCCCTGTTTGCCCAGGGTAATCATGGCGGATTTGGCGCCGGTGCGGCCGAGCAGTTCATACACGACTGCGTTCAGACCGCTCGAAAAGTTATTCAACGTCTGACGGATTTCGCGTTCGGTGGGGCAGAGCAGATCGACATTCTTAAATTGAAGGAGCGTGCTTTGGCGGCCGGAAACATCGGCGGTGATGATCGGAACCCGCGAGCGAACGACCGGCATGATGCGGTCGAGCAGGGGGCCTGTGATCGTGCCGTAACCGAAATCGGCGAAGATCAGACCGGCGGCGTCTTCTGATTCGCTTTCGATGATTTTCGCCACTTCCTGGATGCTGCGGGAATCGAGCGGTGTGGTAGTTCCTTCGTCCACTTTCAGGAGCTTGGTTTGATCGACGAGATAGCGGCTCTTGCTGACCAGTTGCTTGCGCTGCTGAACGGCGCGGACGGTTACACCGGCTTCGGTGAGACGGGAAACCGCCTGCTGCGAGGCGTCATCGTTTGCCATTGAAGTGACGAGCGTGGCATGAGCGCCGAGGCCGGCGAGGTGGCGGGCGATGACGGCCGCCGCGCCGTCGTATTGTTCGGAGCGAAGGGGACGAAGCGTCATCATGGGCCCTTCGCTCGCGATTCCGGTGGCGTCGCAAAAATGGTAGCGGTCCAGGATATAGTCGCCGACGACCACCATTCGCTTCCCGCGGCAGCGGAGGACGAGGTGGGAAAGAGCGGCATCAGTCAGGTCATACTGCTGGCGGAACCGGCGCACTTTTTCGTCGGCGAACATCTCCGATGATTCCATCGCGCCGATGAGGGCCGTCGACGAATAGATGACGTCGCCGCTGGAGAAGATGACGCGCCCCCCGTTGCGGGTGACGGTGTCCCGTTCGGCGAGAAATCTTGGGTCCTGGTTGTGTTCGTATTCACGGCCTTTGACGTAGATGTCAGGCTTTAGATCGTCCAGGATTTCGACGGCGGTGGGGTATGGATTGACGTAAACGTGATCCACACATTCCAGCGCGGCCAGGCTCGAGGCGCGAAGGTCATCCGGAATCAGGGGACGGTTGAGGCCCTTATTCACCTGCGGATCAGCGCTGACGGTGACGATGAGCAGATCGCCCAGCGAGCGGGCGAATTGCAGATAGTGAATGTGCCCGGGGTGAACGATGTCGAAGCAGCCGTGGCAGTGGACGACGGTACGATTGGCGGCGGCGGCCAGGGCGCGGAGATCGAGCAGTTGCGGGAGCGTGCAGATCTTTCGGGTCGAGGGCATTTCGTTGTTCTCCGCGGGCACCGGCTTGAGCCCGCCTGGGAAAGAGTGCAGCCAGGGCCGTTGAATACATATCGGTGAAATAAAGGCGGGGGCGTGAGTTTTATCGGACGATGAGTCAGCTGGCGGCGCGCAGCCGAAGTTCTCGATATTTATCGAGCAGATCGAGGCGGCGATCGTCCGCGTCGATCAGGGCCTGCATGAATCGACCGCTGACGGTCGACGAGAGGGCGGTGTCGCGTTGTCCCAGGGAGTGATGCAGTAACGGGCGGCGGCTGACGGCGAAGGACATGTCATAATGCCGAAAAATCGCGGGGACGAATTCCACATACGGCGCATTTAACTGCTCGAATGCTTTCATGGTCGCGGAACGGCTGAAGAGATAAAGATGTTCCTGGGGGTCGATCATCAGTTGAAACTTGTGATCTTCTGTGCGCAGCCGCGCGGCGGAATAACCTTCAGGGTAGCTGGGTGTCTGGATGAATAAGACGCCATCGGGCTTGAGCAATTCGAGGCAGCGCTTGAGCGTTTGCAGGGGATTGGGAAGGTGCTCCATGACGTCAATCATGACGATGGCATCATATGTGGCGGGGGAAATCGGCTGGTCTTCGATTGGACCGGTGAGCACGGGGACATCGAATGATTTCCTGGCGAGCTCGACGATCGAAGGACTGAGTTCAAGGCCGCTTGCATCGAAGCCGGCCTGTCGGAGCATGGCGACGAATCCGCCGTGGGCACACCCGATTTCGAGAACCTTCGCCGGTGGCAGCTTGAAATGCAGCAGCGACCTCAGCCAATGCACGCATCGTTCAGAAAGATCCGTGCGGCTGCGGGTGATGATATTGGGGCAGTTGAGGTCGGCAGTCTGGTGACGGAACCAATAGTCGCGGCCGTAATATGCGGTGGCGTCGTCGCGGACGCGAGGGTCGGACTGAGCGGCGGCGCTAGCGGACACCAGCGTCTGGCACGCGCCGCAGAGACAGTAGCCTAATCCGAATGGCTCAAGTTGAGTATTGCCGCACCAGCAGCTTAAAGGCTCCATAAGATTAGCTATCGGCGAGCGGCAACGTCCGAATAAACTTTTCACCTGACTTCCCGGCAACGTCCGATATCTATGTAAACTGACCGTGTCAGGGATGTTTGAGAGGATACTAATATGGGCCGCACGACTGTTCCTTCTGCCCCTTCGTTATATGGCAGCACTGCGCAGGCGAATGATCGCAAGCCGTTTCATTCCACGATCCGCGGCAGCGATGTGTTTCTGTGCAGCTATCCCAAGTCCGGGACGACGTGGCTGGGATTCCTGATTGCGCATGTGCTGAAGAAGGACCAGGACGAGCAGCTGGATCTGCGGTCATTCAACAGATATGTGCCGGATGTGAATCCGCAGTATCGCAACGGGGGTTCGCTGGCCCAGTTTGCGGATTTTCTCGATCCGCGATTTCTGATTTGCAATACGGCATATGACCGGCTGCTGCCGCGGGTGATTTACGTGGTTCGAGATCCGCGCGACACGATGGTTTCATACTGGCATTACCGGAAGTTTCTTGAAAAAGATTTCAAGGTTTCGCTCGGTGAATTTTTGAAGGGGAACGATCATTGGCCTTGCGAGTGGGATGAGCATGTGGCGGGTTGGATGCTGCCGAACCAGCCGCGGACGCACGTGGTGCGATATGAGGATCTGCACAAGGACACGGCAGCGGTGTTGCGAAGTGTCCTGGCCTTTGCGCAGGTTTCATATACCGAAGCGCGGCTGGATGCGGCGGTGGAAGCATCACGCTTTGAGAAGATGCGAGCGGCGGAAGAGAAGTCTGGCGGGAAGGATAAGACTGGCGATGAATACGAGCGGCTTGTCCGCCGGGGGAGAGTTGGGAACTGGCAGGAAGAGATGGGATATGCCGAGCTGCGGATTCTGGAAGAGAAGTATGGGAAGGTAATGCGGGCGGTGGGGTATGAGCCGCTGAGCTGATGATGGATTTGGCGCCAGATGCGCGGAACTGAGCGGCTTTCTAAAAACGTTGCATTTTGCTTCAAATGATTCATCCCTCGTCTGGTCCCTTATCCCTATCCAGCCTTTGGTGAGCGTGGCCTGACGGGGGACCCCTTGTCCGCCGGTGGCAAAGCTCCGCGCGACTTTTGGCACAGGTGTTAACGTTCCGACCCTCCCGCGGCCGATAGATTATCGGTACAAGCGCGAGGCGGAATATGATGGAACGTGTCAATCATTGCCCCTTTCTCAACCGGGCTGACAGCCGCTGCTCGAACCATTTCAGTCTCGATCGGCTGGGCCATGCCTTCGATCACTGCTTTGGTTCCTACAAAACCTGCCCGACCTATCTCGAGCTCCTCGTCGAACGCCGCGTTCGCAGGTCCGGTGATACGATTCTCCGCTCCCGCGGCGACGCCATTGAAACGGACCGGTCGGACCTAGAACATGCAGCCGCCCATGCCCACGCCCGCCCCCACTCCCCGTTTATCCAGCTCCGCATCGCCTCCTCGTCGCACGCCTCGCCGGCCGTCTCGTCCCCTGTCCCCGCGCGGCAAGGGGCCCACCGATACCATCAGTCCGTCGCCTGAGCTGCGCTCCCTTCTGAACCATCTTGCCACCGAACGCGGCCTTGCGAACAACTCTCTGCACGCTTATCGGCGCGACCTTGAAGATCTCGATCGTCATCTGAGCGCCATCGGCAAATCCCTGATTACCGCGACCGCTGCCGACTTCCGCGGCTATCTTCAGCATCAATCCCAGATCGGCCAGTCCACAAAAACCGTCGCCCGCCGCCTCGCCGCCATCCGCGTTTTCCTCCGATTCCTGGCGCTTGAAGGCTTTGACACCACCGCGATTCTCTCGCAGTTGGAACGCCCCAAACCCGAGCGGAGCCTGCCAAAGATTCTGAGCCGCGCGCAGGTTGCTGCGCTGATCAGCACTCCCGATCCCGGATCATTCATGTTCAGCCGCGACGTTGCCATTCTGGAACTCCTCTACGCCAGCGGCCTGCGCGCAGTGAGCTGTGCGACCTTAAGCTTCGTGACGTTAATCTGCAGGTTGGGTGCGTCCGCGTGCTTGGCAAAGGAATGAAGGAGCGGGTTGTTCCCTTTGGCCGCGCTGCCAACGAAGCCATGACGCGCTATCTGGAAGAATGCCGCCCGCGGCTCGACAAGCGCAGCAGCGACCGCCTCTTCATCTCCCGCACGGGTAAATCGATGGAGCGCGTCGGCCTCTGGATGCTCGTCGAACGCTACGCCCGCAAGAGCGGCCTGCTCAAAACCACCGGCCCCCATGTCCTTCGCCATTGCTTCGCTACCCATCTCATTGGCGGCGGCGCCGACCTCCGCGTGGTCCAGGAACTCCTCGGCCACTCCGACATCAGCACCACGCAGATTTATACCCACGTCGACCAGCAGCGGCTGAAGGGGATTCATGCGAAGTTTCATCCACGCGGTTGAGCGCGCGCCCACTCACATCCTGAGCGAAGCACGTACTCGTGCGCAGTCGAAGGATCCAGCCTGGAGTCAGTGAACTGCAGAATTGTCAGTTGATCTGGCAGACGATGATGGATGCACATCGCAGCGGGGGAGGGAAAGGGGATTTACCACGGGTAAGGAATCTACTGCCGCGTTTTTCCTGCCGATGATACGTCGCCAACTTCCCGGCTGGATCCTTCGACTGCGCACGAGTACGTGCTTCGCTCAGGATAAAGGTATCTTCAGGCAGCCACGCCAAGCTCCGGCATGCGCTGATTCTGCAGACACATCGCCAGGAATACGTGGCGTAATTTTTCAGCCGAAAGCGTGGAAAGAAATTCAGGGGTGAAATCAACTGGAAAGCTGCTGCGGAAGGCGAGGAACTGGGAGATAAGCGTGTCGCGATCCCAGGAGTGCAGAATGCAGATCAGCTCTTCGACTTGTTCAGACGCCAGCATCGCCGCCTCCGCTCCGGGTGAAGCCGGCATCGTGTGATGGCGGCTTCGTTTCGCTCCGGGATCAAATATACGATTTGTCCCGCAGGCACGTCACACAAATAAATCGAGCATCATGCCTTTGTGTGTTACATCGGTGCGGTGCACGACAATCTTTATCGTCTGGCGCGATTGTGACGGATTTTCCCACGGCAAAACTTTCCAGGGCGGTTGGATCGGATTCTCCGGCCTGGTGATATGCGGCGTCGGTATCTCGGGAGGAGAGGCCAGTGCAAGCTGCTCAACGCGCGGCTGCGGATGAATCACCGGCCGGCGCTCGTAAACCGGTGTTGGGTGGAAATGCTGGCGCGGTTCAATCTGAGGCTCGGGCTGAAGATGGCGGCGAGGTTCGATGACGGCGCTACCGACTTGCCCCCCGGCGGCGGCGGACGAAAGGTCAGCGGTGCGGATTGCCTGGCGGATCAGTTGAACCACCGACAATTCCATTGTCGCGACGATCAGCGAAGCTTGTGTATCAAGAGCACTCACGCCGCCGTGTACTGAAGCAAATGGCGGAGGCGCGAGGGGACCAGGCGGCAGGGAGCGCCGAAGTTTAGCCAAAATCCCCCGGAAAATGACGCAAAATCAAAATTGGCCCCAGTGATGTGAAGAGAGTCCGTTTATGCCGGATGATGCGCAGGCAACATGGGCGTTGCCGAGGGTAGACGAAGCGGGGACTTGTAAGTCCAATAATGTTGATGCGGACGGACGAACTGGATTTTGAATTACCGGCGGAGCTGATCGCGCAGTCGCCGTCGCCGGAGCGGGCGGCGTCGCGGTTGTTGCACTACCAAAAATCGAGCGGCTCTGTCGAACATCGAACCTTCTCGGACTTGCCAACCCTGCTGCGGCCATCAGATGTTCTGGTTTTTAACGATGCCAAAGTCACGCCGGCGCGATTCATGTTGCGAAAAAACACCGGCGGCAGAATCGAAGGGCTTTTTCTGGGTGAGCCTGTTCCGGGTGAGTGGTCGGTGCTGCTGCGGAACCTTGGCGATGCGCCCGTTGGCACGATCCTGCATTTCGCGGACGCGCCGGAAGTATCAGCCCGGTTAATGGCACGCGGCGAGGGTGGGGAGTATCGGTTGGCGGTGGAGACGGGTGTGGCGGGAGGGGCGCTGGCGTTTTTGAATTGGGTGGGGCGGATGCCGCTGCCGCCGTATATCAAGCGGGATAAGGAACGTGACGGGCGGGATGAGACGGATCGGGAGCGTTATCAGACGGTGTATGCGAAGACGCCGGGATCGGTAGCCGCGCCGACGGCGGGGCTGCATTTCAGCGAATCGATTTTGGGGCGGATCGATGCTATGGGGATTGCACGCGTGCAACTGACGCTGCATGTCGGCCTGGGCACGTTCAAACCTGTGACTGCGGACACGCTGGAAGATCACGCCATGCATACTGAGGCGTTCAGCATCGACGCGGCGGCGGCGGACATGCTGAATCGCGCCGAAGCGGACGGGCGGCGGATTGTAGCCGTCGGCACAACGGCGGCCCGCGTCCTGGAAAGTTGGCCGGCGGGGGAGCGGTGGCGTGAGGCCTCAGGTGAGACATCGATATTCATTTATCCGCCATACAGGTGGAAAAGGGTGGGGGGGCTGGTGACGAATTTTCATCTGCCGCGGAGCACATTGATTGCGCTGGTTGGGGCGTTTGTGGGAATGGAGCGCCAGCGCGAGTTGTATCGTGTTGCTATTAAAAACAGGTATCGTTTTTTCAGTTATGGAGATGCGATGTTTTTGGAGTGAATGTGTGCCTGGCGGATGATCATGTGTTGGGCACAGACGTATAAAATGATAGAATTCAGAAAGCTGTCAAAGGGATGAGAATATGACTATTGCAAACCTGAAGATCGGCCGACAGAAATTCGTTGTGGTTCCCGAGCGGGACTTTGACCGTATGCAGCAGGAAAACAAGGAATATCAACGATTGGTGAAAGAGGATCTTGTGCTGGGCAAGCTTGCCGAGAAGGAACTGAAATCACTTCGTAAAGGTGGTCGAAAAACCATCCCGTGGGCGCAGGTTAAAAAAGAATTAGGCCTATAAGGCTGGGGGACGGGATTGTTGAATGCCACACGACGTGACTTTTACTGAAGCCGCCAGGAGGTCATTGGCGCGTCTTCCGGCGCATATCCAAAAGCGTATCGGACGATGGATTGACCTGCTGGCGGAGGATCCGTGGCGTACAGGGACGCGGCAGCTTTCTGGATACCCTGGAATTCGCCGTGTGCATGCAAGCAAAGATTACGTGATCTTGTACACGATCGAAACAGAGAAGATTATGGTAATCGTGCTTCGCGTGGAAAATCGACGCGACGTGTATCGGAGGCTGTGATGTCGTACCGACATACCGCCTATCTATTCATGCTCACGCGATCGCGGGCATTGGCGCAATGAAGGGTTGGGGAACCGTCGCGGCTTTGGTGGGGCGGGGGATGGCGATGGTTTTGGCGGCGATTTTGTCCTGAAGGCGCATGATGCCTTCCATGAGTGCTTCGGGGCGGGGGGGGCAGCCGGGGACATAGACGTCAACGGGGACGATGAGGTCTACGCCTTTGACGACGTTGTAGCCGTACTTGAAGTAGGGGCCGCCGCCGACGGTGCAGGCGCCCATGGCGATGACGTATTTGGGGTCGGGCATCTGGTGATAGAGGCGTTTGAGGCGGCTGGCCATTTTGTAATTCACCGTGCCGGCGACGATCATGAGGTCGGCCTGGCGCGGGGTGGCGCGGAAGGCGCCGGCGCCGAAGCGGTCGAGGTCGAAGCGGCTGGCGCCGACGGCCATCATTTCGATGGCGCAGCAGGCTAGGCCGAAGGTCATCGGCCAAAGGGAATTCTTGCGGGCCCAATTGATTGCGAAGTCGAGGCTGGTGACGATCAAGCCTTCTTCGAAACGATTTTCAATCCAGGACATAACTTGATTAACTGCCTTTCCGGTTATTTATCATAGTTCGGGATTGATCGCCTGACCAACAATCAGGCGGATTGCTGGTAAAAGATTCGGCGGACGTTGCACATCAGGCGAATTTCGGGAGTTTAACGTGATGCAGATCAAGCGAAGATTTGTGGCGGCAACGGTGGGGATGATGGTTTCGGCAGTGGCGTTTGGGGCGGTGGGGGATACGCCGCCAATTCATGTCGATCATGCAGGGCTGAAGAGCCTGACGTGGCAGCTTGAATGCCAGGCGTCGACGTTCCCAAAAATGACGACGTTGGACATGCTCGATCTGCTGCACACGCTGGATTTTCATCATTTTGAGTTGTCGCCGGGGCAGGTGATTTCGGCGGATCAGCCGGAGGTGGTGGCGGGGCCGGATATGCCGGATGCTTCCATCGCGGCGCTGCAGTCGAAGGTGAAGTCGCTTCGGATGAGCGCGGAAAGCTTCGGGGTGGTTTCGATTGGGAAAGATGAAGAACTCGCACGGAAGATTTTTGCGTTTGGGAAGAAGATGAAGATGAAGACGATCGTCGTAGACGATTCGCCGGATGTTTCGATTGAAATGCTGGATAAGGTGGCGACGGAGTTTGGAGTGAATGCGGCGCTGTATATTTACTGTGCTCCCGGATCGAAGGCGTCGATTGATGTGGATCAGATATTGAAATCGGTGGAGGGGCGGTCGCCGCGGGTTGCGATTTGTCTGGATGTGGCGAGTTGGGAACGGTCCGCGTTGAAACCGCCGATGTCGGTGGCGGAGGGGATAAAAAAGTTTGGCAGCCGCTTGGTGGAAGTTCATTTCAGTGATGTGGGACAGGATGGGAACGAAACACCGCTGGGAACAGGAAAGGTGGATTTGGCGGCGGTGGTGGGGCAAATGAAGGATCAGGGGTTTAAGGGGATTTGTGTGTTGAAGTATGACAGCGGGGAGGGAAAAGATCGGCTGGAGCATTTTGCGGCTTCGGTGAATGCATTTTCGGATGCGCTGACGAAGGCGGTAGGGGGGAAGTAATTCATACAGATACGTTGGCGTTGCTTTTTGATAGTCGGGTGGAGGGCGGTATAATTTTCGTCGGTCGCATTTGTTAAAGTCGCCGCCGGTTTTCTGGAGCAGATCAGCATGGCCAAAGTGGAACTGGAAAAGGTCAGCAAGATTTATGCGGGCGGGGTCAAGGCTGTTGATGCGATTGATCTGCAGATCCGGGACCAGGAATTTGTCGTGCTGGTCGGGCCTTCGGGGTGCGGCAAGAGCACGACGCTGCGCATGGTGGCGGGCCTGGAGGAAATATCCGACGGTGTGATTCGGATCGGCGATCGGATTGTGAACGATGTCGCCCCGAAAGACCGCGACATCGCGATGGTTTTTCAGAACTACGCGCTGTATCCGCACATGTCGGTTTATAAAAATATGGCGTTTGGGTTGAAGCTTCGGGGGATGCCCAAGGCGCAGATTCACGAGCGGGTGACGCAGGCAGCGAAGATTTTGGATATCGAACATTTGCTGGAGCGGAAGCCGAAGGCCCTTTCGGGGGGGCAACGGCAGCGCGTGGCGGTGGGGCGGGCAATCGTGCGCGAGCCGGCGGCGTTTTTGTTTGATGAGCCGCTTTCAAACCTGGATGCCAAGTTGCGGGTGACAACGCGTGCCGAGCTGAAGCGGCTTCATCAGCGATTGAAGACCACAACGATCTATGTCACGCACGATCAGGAAGAGGCGATGACGCTGGGGGACCGGATTGTAGTGATGAAAGATGGGCTGATTCAGCAGGGCGACACGCCTTTGAATACCTATAATTACCCGGTGAATCGGTTTGTGGCTGGATTTATCGGGATGCCGCCGATGAACTTTTTTGAAGGGGCGATCAAGCTGGTGGATGGACAGATGGTGTTTGAGGAAGGGAAGCTGGAGAATGCGCGGGAAGTGGGCAAAGGGATAGGCGAAAAGCAGTCGGATGAGCCGGTAGTTTTGGTCGGTGAGTTGACGTTGCCGGGAAACGGGTTTACCCTTGTTATCCCCAATCGCCTCAGGGAAGCGCTGGCCGGCAAGGTTGGCAGCCATGTGGTATTGGGAATTCGACCGGAGCATTTCCACCTTCGACAGACCGAAGGGACTGTTCCACTGAACGTTACGTTTAACGTGATTGAGCCTTTGGGCAACGACATGGACGTATACATGAGCACAGTGTTGCGAGATCACGTGGTAGGACGGATGGAGGCCGACAGCGGCGCCGGTGACGGTGCGGGCGGCCTTCAACTGGGAAAAGCGACGACGGTGTATGCCGACGTTCGCAAGGCCCACTTTTTCGAACCCGGAGCGACCGGGATGAACCTGAGCCTCACAGCCACCGGCATTAAGAATGCGGGTGTGAAAGAGACGACTCATGCGATGGCATAACAATGCATAAGCATGGGTCCATCTTCACCGCGGCGAAAGCCGTGGGCGGGGCGAAAGCCCTGATCGGGGCAGAAACGGCCCTCAGCCGGAGGCATAAAAACCTCTATGGGTGAGGGTGTCGGCGTTTTGACAGGTTCTGCGGAAGAGTGGGCTGCCTATCAGGCGGCCTGATTTTTTTGATGAACGAGGAATGAATGAGCCACGATGGACACTAATCGAATGAAGATCAAATTTGTGTGATCGGCGATCCATCGACGGCTCAATAATTTTGTACGACAACTGAATACCAATTTAATAGAGAGATAGAGAGGACGTATGAATCCTGAACTTATTCGCATTGTGGATGGAATTGCCCGCGACAAGAGCATCGAGCGGGAGCAGATTTACACAGACATTGAACAGGCAATTGCGTCTGCGTTGCGGAAGCAGTTCAACACCGAAGATACGAGTGAATTTACGGTGACGCTGGATCGCCAGACCGGCGACATCAGCGCGAGCCGGCAGGGGACGGCGCTGCCGCTGAGCGTTCTGGGCCGCATCGCGGCGCAGACGGCGAAGCAGGTGATGATCCAGCTTATCCGGCAGGATGAGCGCGGGAGCATTTATGAGGAATTCAAGGATCGCGTCGGCACGATTGTGACGGGGACGATCGCGCGGTTTGAAGGCGGGAGCATGATCATCACGCTCGGCCGCAATGAAGGGATCATGCCGCGGAGCGAGCAGATTCCGGGAGAGACGCACGAGGCGGGCGAGCGGATTCAGGCGCTGATCCTGGAAGTGCGGGACACGCCGATCGGCGGTGAAGATTATTTTGAGCCGCAGCCATCCGGAATTGATCCGGCGTCTGTTTGAGCGCGAGGTTCCGGAAGTAGGCGAGCGGACGATTGAGATCAAGGCGCTGGCGCGGGAGCCGGGCCATCGGACGAAGATCGCGGTGTCGTCGATCGACAGCAAGGTGGATGCAGTGGGCGCGTGCGTGGGCGTTCGCGGCAGCCGCATTAAGAACATCGTTGATGAACTGGGCGGCGAGAAGATCGATATCGTGCGGTGGAACGAGTCATCGCAGATTTTAATCAGCAACGCGCTCAAGCCGGCTGAAGTGGCCGAGGTTTCGCTGTGCTTTGAGCTGGGTCGCGCGACGGTGATCGTCAATGACGATCAGCTTTCGCTGGCGATCGGCAAGCGCGGGCAAAACGTTCGGCTGGCGGCGCGATTGACGGGTTGGGATATCGATATTCTCACACCGCCGGAATTCCAGAATGGCGTGCAGCGGCTGGACCTGACGCTGAAGAGCATCGAAGGCGTGACGCAGGAACATATCGACAAGGCGATCGCGCTGGGCCTGATCGATGTGCGCGACATTGAAGAAGTGGGCACCGGGCCGCTGATGGAAGAGCTTGGTTTTGATGAGGCGCTGGCGCAGGTTGTCGTTGAGAAGTGCGCGGCTGAGGCGAAGATTGTGGCCAAGGAGCAGGAAGAGAAGAAGTCCGCCGAGGCGAAGAAAAAGGCGGCGGATCGGGCGGCATTTGAAGGGACGGGCACTCGTGGAATTGACGGAGTGGCGTTTGCCAATCCGCTTTTGCCACAGGGCGGCGTGCCGGGGCGGCGGATGAAGATGTCGCGGCCGCTGATGGAGATGGAGACCGTATGCCCGGTGCGATGGAAGCCGCCGAAGGCGGTGCGCCGGAAGTGATCGTGCATGATGAAAAGAAATTCGCCACGGGTGATGAGCTGTCACCGGAAGAGGCGGCGATCAACGGAGCCATAGAGGTTCCGGCGACGGCGAATGTTGGTGATGATGAGGAACAGGACATGGCGGACCTGGCTGAAGGACGCATGCGCCCGCCGGTTTGAAAGATGCCGGTTGTCAGTGGTCTGCCGCCTGTTGTTGATTGTGGTTTTTGAAGTGACATTTTGTTTGTGAGCTGCCCTTGTGCCCGGTTTGAGGCAGTTTTGGAGTTGGTGTTTAGTCCGGGCAAATTTTGGAGATCGTTTTGAGCAAAGGCATTCGAGTCAATCAGCTCGCCAAGGAATTGGGCGTCGAAAGCAAGTCGATCCTTGCGAAGTGTCGCGAGGAAGGTCTGGCCGAGAAGGTGCCCAACCACATGAGCGTGTTGAGCCTTGGGCTCGCCGAGACGGTGCGCGAGTGGTTCAGCCACGGCGACGGTGGTGTGTCGACGGCGGTGGAGACGGCGGCGCCGGTGGAAGTGGCGACGAAACCGCGAACAGCGCGGCGGCCGGCAAAGAAGAAATCGGAAGAGTCTTCGTCAGATGTTTCGACCATGACGGAGACAATGGAACAGCCGGGCACTGAGACCCGGGAGTCATTCGTTGAAACGACCGTCACCGGGCCTGCGCCCGTGACGACGCCCGCGCCGGCGGCCCCGGTCGCTGAAGCGCCAAAGGCCAAAGCGCCTTCAGTGACGACATCGCCGGTGGTGGAGCAGGAAGCGCCGAGCATCACATCAGCGCCCGCCGCCCCGGCCACACCGCCTTCAGTGCCTGTGATGGAAGCACCATCGCCGACGGTTGCCCTGGAAGTGCCAAAAACTGTTGCATCGTCCGCTCCAGCGATAACGCAGGCTCCGGCGATGCCGCACGCTCCGTCTCATGCAGGGCCGCACGCTCCGCACAGCGGAGGCGAGCGCCCGCAGTTGCGCAAG
Organism: uncultured Phycisphaerales bacterium; assembly: GCA_963704405.1. Taxonomy (GTDB): domain Bacteria; phylum Planctomycetota; class Phycisphaerae; order Tepidisphaerales; family Tepidisphaeraceae; genus MFD01213-c1. The sequence continues at coordinate 3,246,133 of OY969903.1, read as the reverse complement.
ACCATCACGCTGGCAAATCGCGAAGGCCAGCCGCCGGTCGAGAAGAAGGCTGCGCCGGTGCAGGCGCCGAAGCTGCTGGTTCCCAAACCGGCGGTGATGGAAGGGCCCCGTATTGTCCGCGAAGAGAAGCCGGATCATGTTCCAGCGCCGCGTCCGCGCGGTCCGCGGACAGGCGGGCCTGGCGCGGCAGCGGACAGTCCGTCGTTCGTGCAGGCGCGGCGCGTGGCGGTGGTGGTGTCATCCGCACCGAAGAGGACGACGAAGAGGCAAAGAAGAAAGCAGCCGCGGCGAAGAAGGGGAGCTTGTCGACCCGCCGGCGCGGGTTGGACGGCCGGCGCGGTGAAGCGACTGAAAAGCTGCGAGAGTTCACCGAAGCGGATTTGATCGCCCGGCGCGATGCACTGAATGCGGCGACTCAGGATCGCGCTCGAATCGACCGGCATCTGAAGCAGGTTTCCGGCCGCGGGCAGCATGCGGTTGCCAAGACGACTGTCCAGAAAGGCGAGCCGGTTGAGATCGAATTGCCGATCACGGTGCGGACCCTTTCAACGGCGCTGGGCATCAAGACAAACGACATTATTTCCAAGCTGATGCGGCAGGGTGTTTTCGCGACGGTGAATCAGTCGTTGGATCAGGCGACGGCTGAGTCGATCGCGCTGGAGTACGGCCTTGAACTGCAGATCGTCGAGCAGGCGACGATGGAAGAGCAGTTGATGCAGGAATATGAGGAGAATCCATCTGATCCGGAAATGCTCCGCACTCGTCCGCCGGTGGTGACGATTCTGGGTCACGTCGACCATGGAAAGACGTCGCTTCTGGACAAAATCCGCAATGCGAATGTAGCTGCGGGTGAAGCGGGCGGCATCACGCAGCATACGGCGGCGTGGATGGTCACCGTCGGTGAAGGTGAGGCGGCGAAGCGCGTTACATTTATTGATACGCCCGGCCACCAGGCGTTTACCAGCATGCGCGCCCGCGGGGCGAATATGACGGACGTGGTGGTGCTGGTCGTATCGGCGGCGGAAGGTGTTCAGCCGCAGACGGTGGAATCGATCAACCATGCGAAGGCGGCGGGGGTGCCCATCGTCGTTGCAATGAACAAGATCGATCGCGCCGATGCAAACCCGGACATGGTGCTGGGCCAGCTTGCGGCGCAGGGACTGAATCCTGTGGAGTGGGGCGGCGATATCGAAGTGATCCGCACCAGCGCCATCACCGGCGCAGGGCATCAAGGAACTGATCGAAATCCTAGATTACCAGGCGGAACTGCTGGAACTGAAGGCTGATCCGACAGCGCCGGCGCGCGGGACCGTCATCGAATCGCGAATGGATTCGGGGCTCGGCGCCGTGGCGACTGTGTTGATTCAAGACGGCACGCTGAAGCCGGGCGATGTGGTGCTTTGCGGTCCAGGCTATGGCCGCGTGCGCATTCTGCTGAACGATCGCGGTGAGACGATCAAGGAAGCCGGCCCGTCGGTGCCGGTGATTGTCAGCGGTTTGAATGAATTGCCGGCCGCTGGCGACAAGATGTTCCAGTTGGACGATGTGGATCGCGCCCGCGCGATTGCCGAGGAGCGGTCGACGAATGTCCGCCACACGCAGTTGTCGAGCCAGACGCGCGTCACGCTGGACAACCTGTTTGCGACGATGCAGGCGGGCGATGTGAAGACGATCAACCTGATCATCAAGGGCGACGTGCAGGGCTCGGTGGAAACGCTGGCCAAGACGGTCACGGATCAGAACACCGAAGAGGTGAAAGTTCGCGTGATCCACTCGGCGGTTGGCGCGATCAATGAAAGCGACGTTGAACTGGCCGACGCTTCGGATGCGGTCATCATCGGGTTCCATGTGGTGCCGGATGAGGCGGCGCGGGCGATGGCAGAGCAGCGCCGGGTTGAGATTCGGCTGTATCGCGTCATCTATGAAATCTTCGATGATCTGAAGAAGGCGCTTTCAGGCATGCTGGAGCCGGAAATCCGCGAGAAGCTGCATGGGCATGCGGAAATCCGCCAGGTGTTCAAGTTCAGCAAGGTCGGCAACATCGCCGGCTGCTGGGTGGTGGATGGACACATTCAGCGCGGCAGCAAGATGCGCCTGAGCCGCAATGGTGTGGTCATCACGGAAGACCTGAGCATCGAAACGCTCAAACGGGTAAAGGACGATGTGAAGGAAGTGAAGGCCGGGTTTGAATGCGGCATCAAGCTGGCGGGTTACGACGATATTAAAGTCGGTGATATGCTTGAGGCTTATATTAAGGAAACGATTCAGCGGACGTTGTAATTTTGTCCGTTGCTGAGTGTGTGGTTTAACCAAGCCGCGCAGTGATGCCGGCTCATGGGAATGAATATTGGAGTGTTGCAGTTGGAGTTGTCGATCGGCGACGCGATGTCTTTGAAGGACAAGCGGCGGGTGATTAAGAGCCTGAAGGACCGGATTGCCCACGGGCATAACGTGTCGATCGCCGAGGTCGGGGCGCTGGATCAACATCGGCGGTCGATCATAGGAATCGTGATGGTCAGCAACGACAGCCGGTATGTGGAAGGCGCGCTGAGCAAGCTCGTCGATTTTGTGAAAACGGTGCCGACTGTGGACCTCCTGGATTACCAGATTGAATTGTTGTAGCGCGGGCGGCTCGCCTGTGTCTGACAGTTCCGGACACGGGCTATAAATGCCCGTGGTGTTTTTATGTCTCGACGAACGGAAATGCTCGGCAGCACGATCCAGCGAGAGCTGGCGACGATGATCATGCGCGATTTGCAGGATCCCCGGCTCACCGGGTTTCCGAGCATCACGCGGGTGAAGGTGAGTGATGATCTCTCGATCGCCGATGTGTTTGTTACGGTAATGGGCACCGAAGGACAGCAGACGGCGGCCTTGAATGCGCTGAAACATTCGGCCGGTATGATGCGGACGAAACTGACCAAGGCGCTGACGCTTCGGCAGGCGCCGTTTATCAGGTTCCATATCGATGAGGACCTCAAGCGGGAGATTGCCGTGCTGGATCTGATCCGCAAGGCCAACCAGGAGCGGGAAGAGATGGAGAAGCAGAGGGGAGAGACTGCAGCAGGGACGACGGATTTAGAATCTGACGTGAAAACAGATGAATGAGAGAATGTCCGTCGTCAGTTGCCCGTCGCAAAAAACATTGGACGCCGACAGCAACCGATAATGGACGACTGGCCGCGGGCAACATAGCTGACAATAGAAACGGACAACGAACAATCCATGAAGAACGCTACGAAACACGCCGAGGAACTTCGATCGCTTTTAAAGGGGCTGATGAAAGAGCAGAAGGCTGCCCCCCTGGAGGCGCAGGACCCGCTGCATGCGCTGGTGCGGGGTGCGATGAGCTATGACGTCGCCGACGGCAAGGCCGAAGATGCGATGAAGGCGATCAACCGGGAATTCGTCGATCTGAATGAGTTGCGGGTTGCGACCGATCTGGAGATTCACGAACTGCTCGGCGTGCGCTATCCCGAAATTGAAAAACGTGTCGCGATGATCACGCAGTCGCTGAACAATATCTTCGAGCGCGAGCATACGCTCAGCCTGGACCGCCTGAAGACGATCAGCAAGAAAGACGCGCGCCAGTTTCTGCGAGAGTTGCCGGACATTCATCCGTTTGTGGAAGCGTACGTGATGCTGTTTGCCTTCGAAGGCCCATGCGTGCCGATGGATGATCAGATGGTCGCGGTGCTGACGGAAGAGGGCATCTTCGAAGACGAGATCAAGCTGGAAGACGCGCAGAAGTTTGTCGAGCACAATATCAAGGCGGATGAGGCATACGAGGCATATGTGTCGCTCCGCCGCCTGGCTTATGAGGGGAAGTCGAAGAAGAAGAAGTGAAAAGAGAAGAGTCCTTTGTCAGTTGTCCGTGGTCCGTTGCTTTTGCGGAGATCGCATTAATTGATTTTAGCGACGGACCACGGACAACTGACGAGGGATTAGGGACGACGGACAGCGGACAAATTATGACCGACCGACTTCCACCATCCACGCTTCGAATGGGCCTGCCCAGCGGGAGCTTGCAAAACGCGACGGTCGAGTTGTTCGCCAAGGCAGGATACAAGGTGACGATCGACAGCCGCTCGGTGTTTCCGCGGTTTGACGATCCGGGGATTTCGGCTGTTTTGTTCCGGGCGCAGGAGATCAGCCGGTATGTGGTTGATGATATTGTTGACTGCGGGCTGACGGGGCATGACTGGGTGGTTGAGAATGGGAATGAAGCGGATGTCATTGAGATTTGCGAGCTGGAATACAGCCGCGCGAGCGCGAATCCGATTCGATGGGTGCTTGCGGTGCCGGAAGAATCGGATGTGAAAACGCCGCAGGATCTGGAGGGGAAGATCGTGGCGACCGAACTGGTGAAGACGACGCAGCGTTATTTTCAGGGCAAAGGGGTAAACGTCACGGTCGAGTTTTCGTGGGGCACCACTGAGATCAAAGCGCGGCTGCTGGATGCGATCGTCGATTGCACCGAAACCGGCTCAAGCCTGCGTGCGAACAACCTGCGGATCATCGACACGCTGCTGCGCAGCACGACGCGTTTCATCGCTTCCAAAAGCGCCTGGGCCGATCCGGTGAAGCGCGAAAAGATGGAAAACATCGCGATGCTGCTCAAGGGCGCAATCGATGCGCGGGCGAAGGTGGGGCTGAAGATGAATGTGCCGGAAAACCGGCTGGCTGAGGTCGTTGGTTTTCTGCCGTCGGAGAAAAGCCCGACAGTCAGCCGCCTGTCTGATCCGGCGTGGGTCGCGGTTGAGGTCATTTTGGAAGAAAAGCAGGAGCGGGAGCTTATTCCGCGGCTCAAACGCGCCGGCGCTACCGGCATCATCACTTACCCGCTCAATAAGGTCATCGCATAACAGGTGTGGCTGGCGCCTCGGCCGCGGCAATTTGGTCGTCTCGATTCGATACACGCGCCTACACTTTCAGGTGTCTGTCCATTCGAGGTCGCGTGATGGTTTTTCGATCGGTTCAGCTTCTGGGTCTGTTCGCAGCCGTTGCACTTGGCGGTTGCGCCTCTCATCCCCATGTTTCCCAAAATGCTTCAGGGGGATCGAGCGGCGTGATTGCCGCGACCCGGCCGGTGGATCCGAAAGCATTTTTATCGTTGAATGACCTCAGGCCCGCCCCGAAGCTGAGCGCTCCCGCCACGCAGCCGGCGACTCGCCCTTCATTGGATGCCCTCGAATTATACGGCAAATCGCGCGATGCGATGGCGACAGGCCAGCGCTACACAGCGATCACGCTGCTCGAAAAAGCCATCGAGCGCGATCCCGGCAGTTACGATTTGCGCTACGATCTGGGCAAGGCGTATTTGTCAGTTTCCAATGTGGATGACCGGGCGATTGAGGCGCTGGAGCAGGCCGCCCGGATTGAGCCGAACCATCTTGATCTGCAAGTGCAGCTTGGACGCCAGTATCTCGGCAAGGGAGATGTCGTCAGGGGAATCGAGCATCTGCGGCTGGCGCTGCAGACGGACGACTACGCATCTGATGACGGGCAAGCCGCGGTCGCGGATTTCTTTCTCGCTCGTGCCCTCAAGGAGGGGGGATATGACCAGGCGGCCCTGGAAGAATATGACGTGCTGCTCCACCGATTCCGCAGCCCGTCGCTGACGATGCGGCAGAACCCGGAACTGGCGTATCTCATCAGCCGGCCGGAATTGCTGTATGTGGAGATCGGGGAGCTTTATGAGAGGCACAGCGATTTTCAGAATGCGCTGGCCGCGTATGAACCGGCGGCGGAACATGATGCGACGAATATCGATCTGCAGTCACGAGTTGCGCGAATGCTGGCTTCGGCGGGGCGGCGCGATGATGCGCTGGCGAAGGCGGCGGATATTGTGGTGAAGTCGCGGGCGACCCCGGATTCGCTGGCGCTGCTTCGCGATGTGTGCAATAGGCTGCATCAACCGGATGGAGAAGTCGCCGCGCTGAGGAGACTGCATGAACAGCGGCCTGATGATCGAGCGGTGCTGTCGGCGCTGGCCGATGCGCTGATTTCCCGCGGTGATTCGCTGGCTGCTGAAGAGCTGATCGACGCGGCATGGGAAAAATCGCCGGATGATTTTCAGCTTGCGCGGCGGCTGTTCGTGCTGCAGCGGCAGCGCGATGCGGTGGATGCGGCGGCGCGGGTGCTGGTCATCACGCTGGCGCGGAATGCGGATGTTCTGCGCAACATCACGCCTCTCTGGGGCGAACTGATCCGGGCGGGACAGAAAAACCGTCTGCATCTGGAGACGCTGCAGGCGATGCGTTTTGCGCCAAGCGTTGAACCGTCGCGGATTTTCTGGGTTTCGCGCATTGCCGACATTCAGCATCGCGACGCGCTCAGCCGCAGTGCGCTGGAGGAATCGAGCCGATATGTGCCTCCGTTTGTACCAGCATATCAGGCGCTTCTGGCGGATATATGGTTGCAGGAAGGATTGAGCGCCGAGCAGAAGATCAGCGCATCGGATCGACTTGCCGAACAGGCGCAGGCGGGAGGAAACACGGGGTTGGCGATGCGGGTCCGGGGGCTTTCGCTGCTGAACCAGAACAGAAAAGCGGAGGCCGCCGCGTTGTTCGCCGGCGCGATGCAGGCGGGTGACCAGTCGCCGGATGTGCTGCTGGCTTATGCGGTCGCGGGGCGGCAGGCAGGCAAGGACGCGCAGTTTGAGCGGACGATGTGGTCGCTGATTTCGGATCACTCGCTGTATGAGGACGGCTACACGACACTGTTCCGTTACTACGCGGACCCGGACACTGGCACGCTTGAACTGGCGATGAAAGTGCTTTCAACGTGGCTTGCATCGGACCCGCAGAGCATTTCGGCGAGATTGCTGGAAGCAAACATCAGCGTGCAACTGAATCAGCCGGCCCGGGCGGAGCGCAATCTCACGCAGTTGTTCGCTGAGGATCCGGATGATCCGGAGGTGCTGGAGAGTTTGCGTGTGTTTTACGCACAGGCGGGGCGGCTGGATGAATTGATCTCCAGGCTGGAAGACTATCGCGCCAAGCACCCGCAGGACACGGATATCGTGTCGAAACTGGCAACGATATACGCCGACCAGAAGCGCTTTGCCGAGGCGACGCGCGTGCTGGATGCGACGCGGGCGGCGGCGGCGGATGATCCGGACCTGCTGTACAAAGTGGCCAGCCTGTATGCCCGCTTTGACCAGCGTCCGACCGCCGAAGAGGTATTGCAGCAGGTCATGCGGATGGCTCCGAATCACGCCAGCGCGGCGAACGACCTGGGATATAGCTGGAGCGATTCGGGGCGAAATCTTCCACAGGCGGAATCACTGATTCGGATCGCGGTGGCGGCGGAACCGGACAACGAGGCCTTTCTCGACAGTCTTGGGTGGGTACTGTACAAACGCGGGAAGTTTGAAGAGGCCCGAACCTACCTGGAACGGGCCGTAGGGCCGGCGGCGTTTCCTGATCCGACGGTGCTCGATCATCTCGGAGACACGCTGTATCGCATGTCCCGCTTCGACGAGGCCAACCAGCAGTGGCAGCGGTCCCTCAAAGGGATCGGCGAAGGAGAGCCCGCCCGGTCGGACCTGCGTCAACTGCGGCTTCAGTTGATACAAAAACTGAAGGAGTCGGAAGGGAACAAACCGGTGGATGTGGCGCCGGTGGTGGAGTCAGCATCGACGGTGCAGGCGAAGAAGTAGGGTTATCTGCTGTCAGTTGCCAAAGGCCGGGTTGTATGATTTGAGCCAAAGCAACGAACCAACGGACAATGGATTAAAAATGGCCGGACACAGTCATTGGGCGAAAATTAAACGAGCGAAGGGGGCCAACGATAAGAAGCGGGGGCGCATCTGGAGCAAGATTGCGCAAGATCATTATTGCAGCCCGCAACGGCGGAGACCCAAAAGACAACCTTTCGCTGCGCTACACCATCGACGAAGCCAAAGCCGCCAACATGCCCAAGGACACGATCGCCAACGCGATCAAAAAGGGGACCGGAGAACTCGGCGGCATCAATTATGAAGCAGTCACCTATGAAGGATATGGGCCCGGCGGAGTGGCGATCATCATCGATGGGCTGACGAATAATCGTGCCCGCACCGCCCCCGAACTGCGCAAAATCTTCGAAGTCGCCGGCGGCAACTTCGCGGCCAGCGGCTCCGTTGCATTTCAGTTCACCAAGCGCGGCGTCATCTCCATCAAGTCCGATGCCGTTTCCGAAGATCAACTGATGGAACTCGCGCTTGAGGCCGGAGCCGAAGATGTCACAAACCTCGGCGAGGTTTTCGAAGTGCTCACCACGCCTACCGGGTTCCATAAAGTCAGAGACGTGATTTTGGCGGCGAATGTTCCGATCGAAGCTTCGGAAGTGACTAACCTGCCCAATAGCACCGTCGCGGTGGATGCGGAAATTGCTCAGCGCATTCTGAAATTAATCGACGCTCTGGAAGATAATGAAGACGTGCAGAACGTCGCCCATAATGCGGAATTGCCGGAAAACGTAACTGTGTGACCGTTCCAATCGCCGCATTATTATGCTCTGCCCTTTTTATCGCCGTCGCGCCTGGGAAACATCACCCTCTGATGGCCCCCGTCCCCGCTAAAAACCCTGTGGCCCAGGCCCATTGAAAATTGAAGCCGCCGATGCGGCCGTCGCAGTCCAGAACTTCTCCGGCAAGATACAGCCCGGCGACTTTCCGCGATTGCATGGTTCGAAAGTCGATCTCATTCAGCGGCACTCCGCCGGCGGTTACCTCGGCATAGTTCCATCCGCGATGTTGCAGCACCGGCAATGTCAGGGCGGTCAGCGCGTGAACGATTGCGCGCTGCGCGTCGCGGGAGAGTTGGGCCGCGACTATTGCCGGGTCGATATGGAGATGGCCGAGCAGCGCCCCAGCCACGCGCTCGGGCATCCGGCCTGAAAGATGAGTGAGGACTGCTGCGCGTGGCCGCGCTGATATTGAGTCGATCAGCCACCGTTCGACTTCTTCGAAATTCTCGCCTGGCAGCAGATTGCATTGCATTGATGGTTCTGCGCCTGTTTCCGCGGCGATGATCCAATGCCGGCTTGCATCCATCACTACCGGGCCGCTGATTCCAAAATGCGTCCAGAGCAGGCTTCCCCTTCGGTGATCGATCCGCTTGCCGCGAACGAACACGGATAGTTCCACTTCCTGGGAAATACCTGCGAGTGCGGCGTGAAACAGGGTTGACGCCAATGCCAATGGCGCTAAAGCCGCATATGTCGGTGTAACGCTATGACCAAGCCGCCTGAGAATCTCCCAGCCTGATCCATCACTTCCGCTGCGCGGCAGCGAGCGGCCGCCCGTGCAGAAGATAACGCGCGACGCCGCCAGCGTGCCCCCTTCATGCATCACCAAAAACCGCTTGTCGGATTCAGTGGGCGCAATGATATCCGTCACTCGCCTGCCGGTTTGCAACTCGACCTTAAGTGATTCGCACCGTTGCACCAATGCGCTCAGGACGGTTCGCGATGAGTCGGTTGTCGGAAAAAGCTTCCCTGTGGTTTCGCGTTTCAGATTCACGCCAAGGGATTTGAACCACTCAATCGTGGCCGGCACATCAAACGCCGCCAGGATATTGCGGATGATTTTTTGCGACCCATTAAAATCGGTCGTTTCGACGACATCATGGGTGACATTGCAGCGGCCGCCGCCGGCGACCAGGATTTTTGCGCCGAGTGTTCGTGCGCCATCCAGGATGACGATGCGAAATCCTGCCGGCGCGGTTTGGGCGGCGAAGATGGCTGACGCGAGCCCCGCCGCGCCACCACCGATGATCGCAAGATCGGCCGAGTCCAATTATTGGCTCCCCACCCCGTGGGTCCGGGTGCGGATGCTGTAGAAACTTTTGCTGGCGGTGATGAATAACGTTTGGCGGTCCTTGCCTCCGAAGCAGATGTTGGCGGTCCAGGGCTCCTTCACATCGATGTGGTCGATCTGCTTGCCGTCGGGATTGAAGACGGTCACTCCTTTGCCGGTGAGGTAGACATTTCCTTCTGAATCGATCGTCATACCGTCAGATCCCATCTCGCAGAAGAGTTTTCCATCGATGAGCGTTCCATCAGCCGCGATTTTATAGACGAAGGTTTTCTTCCCGCCAATGTCGGCGACATACAGCAGCCTGCCATCGGGCGTGCCGATGATGCCGTTTGGTTTCTTCATGTCTGTTACCACCGGAGTCAGTTTTTTATGGTCGGCGGACAGGAAATAAACGTACTCGCCCGGCTGCTCCTTTGGGCCTCTCGTCCAATACTTTCGGCGATAGTAGGGATCTGTGAAATAAAGGCTTCCATCCAGCCGAACCCAGACATCATTGGGCGCGTTAAGCAGCTTTCCCTGATAGTCTTTCACCAGCACCGTGACTTCGCCTCGAGGCGAAATCGACCATAGCTCGTTCTTTTCATCAGCGCAGGCGATCAGATCACCCGTTGGCGTGAAGCAAAGCCCGTTTGCGCGGCCAGCGGGTTTCATGAAGGTGGAGAGATGGCCGTCGGTGCTCCATTTCATGATTCGGTCGTTGGGCTGATCCGTAAAGCAGACGTTGCCGTCGGCGTCGCAGGCCGGCCCTTCGGTGAAGGAGAAATCGCCGGAGAGGAGCTGCAACGCCGCGCCGTCGGCGACAATGGTTGCCGAAGGAGCGGATGTAGAAGCGGTGGTGGCGGTTTCAGCTTTACCACTTGGCGCGGCTGCGGTCATTATCAGAAGCCAGAGAACGATGTGATTGTTTTTTTGTGTCGGCATCCGTCATTAATATAAGGGCCGAGGTAAGTTGTTGAAGGGGATGGCAGCCGACCTTTCCCAAAATGACCCACGGGCTTTGCGACAGAGCTTTTCACCGCACGGGAGCCTTGTCGCCTGTACGCAGGGAAGTTCATTGCAACAAAATGCGGTGGATGATGTACTGCTTTTGCTGACAAGGATGGACGAATCGGGGAAAATATTTCAGAATAATGTGGATGTTATGGCGTGCATTGGCGGTTTGCTGGGGCATGAGGAAATTATGACGAGTCTAAGCGTGAGGTCGGTGCTGCACCTGTTCGTTTTGGTGTTGCTGTTCCCGGTTTCTTCCCTGGTAGCCGCGGAGAATCCCAGCGTGCTTGCGCCGGCTTCGGCGCCGGCAAATGCCGCATATCTTGATACTTCGCTGCCGGTTGAGCAGCGGGTGAATGATCTTTTATCGCGATTGACATTGGAGGAGAAGGCAACGCTGCTGAATCATCGCGGCCCGGATGTCGAACGGTTTGCAATTCGCTCGGATCGGTGGAACCAATGCCTGCACGGGGTATGGTGGGACCGGCCGACGACCATGTTTCCGGTTCCGATTGCGATGGCGGCAACATGGGATACGCCACTGATTCATGACGTGGCGGTTGCGATCTCGGATGAAGCGAGGGGCATTTATAATGGGTGGCATCTCGATCCGAATTTTAAGGGTGAGCACAAGGGGCTGATCTATCGAGCCCCGGTGATTAATGTCAGCCGCAATCCATACTGGGGTCGGATTAATGAGTGTTATGGGGAGGATCCGTTTCTCACCGGGCGGATGGGCGTCGCTTATGTGAAGGGGTTGCAGGGGGATGACCCGAAGTACCTGAAGCTCGTGGCGACTCTGAAACACTATGCGGTGAACAATGTTGAAGAAGGTCGGCAGCAGATCTCCGCGAAGGTCAGCGAGCGGATGCTGTATGAGTTCTGGCTGCCGCACTTTCGGGACTGCATTGTCGAGGGAAAGGCGCAGTCGATCATGGCGTCGTACAACGCCATTAACGGGGTGCCGAACAACATCAACAAGCTTTTGCTGACCGACATTCTCAAGACGCAATGGGGATTTGATGGTTTTGTGGTGTCCGACCTTGGGGGTGTTCGGACGATGGTCAATGGGCATGAGAAGGGGAAGATGACTTATGAGGAAGCCGTCTCCAAATCACTGATCGCCGGGTGCGATTTTTCGGACAAAGAGTTTATGCAGTACATCCCCTCCGCCGTGAAGCAGGGGCTTCTTCCAGAAGCGCGGCTGAATGATGCGGTTTATCGCGTGATGCGCGATCGGTTTCGCCTCGGCGAATTTGATCCTCAGGCGATGGTGCCATACAGCAAGATCTCGCCCGATGTCATTGGCAGCAAAGAGCATCTGCAACTGGCGCTTAAGACGGCGCAGGAGTCGATCGTTCTTTTGACCAACAGGGATCATTTCCTGCCGCTGGATGCAGGCAGGATCAAGACGATTGCAGTGATTGGGCCCCATGCGGAAAAGTTCACGCCAGGCGGATATAGCGGAAAGCCCATGAACACGGTGACCCCGCTGCAGGGAATCAAAGATCGCGTGGCGGCCGGCACGGAAGTGTTGAGCGCCATCGGCGCAGACATGGGACCGGTGAGCCACGGTGAATCGAAGCAAAAGCCGACATATCCGCAGCCGTTTGACGTGGGAGGGGAGCTGAAAAAAGCTGTGGACATTGCCAGGCGCGCGGACGTTGCGATCCTTTATGTTGGCACGGACATCTCGATTGAAGGCGAAAGCCGGGATCGACCAAGGCTGGGCCTGCCGGCGGGCCAGGAAGAGTTGGTGAAAGCGGTGCTGGCGGTGAATCCGCACACGGTGGTTGTCGAGATGAACGCGGGCCCATTAACGGTTCCATGGATTAAGGAAAACGCGCCGGCGATCATTGAAGCATGGTGGGGCGGTGAGCAGGGCGCGGATGCGATGGCGGACGTTATTTTTGGCAATGTGAATCCAGGAGGGAAATTGCCTCTGACGGTTTATGCGTCCGCGGAACAGGTGCCGCCGCAGGATGAATATGATGTGAGTAAGGGGTTTACTTATATGTATCTCAGGGGGGAGCCTCTGTTCCCGTTTGGGCACGGGCTTAGTTATACGGAATTTAAATATGGCAATTTACAGATCACGCCAAAGCAGATTCCAGCCAGCGGGAAGGTAACGGTTAGTGTTGATGTGGAAAATGTCGGCAAGCGCGCGGGGGATGAAGTTGCGCAGCTTTATGTGCATCAGGTTGAAGGGAACATCCCGCATCCGAGCAGGCAACTGCGCGGGTTTGTGCGCGTGAGTCTGAATCCCGGCGAAAAGCGAAGCGTGTCATATGAGTTGCCGGCGGATAAGCTGGCGTTTTATGATGAGAAGACGCACGGTTTTGTGGTTGAGCCGGGCTCGTTTGACATCATGGTGGGCAGTTCATCGCAGGATATTCGGGAGCGAGGGCAGATTCAGGTGGTCGCTGCAACGGCGTCGCGATAAGGTGGTATCTGTAGGGACGGATGTGCAATACCAGGATTTAATGAGGGTTACCCGATGAAGTTAAGTGCAAAGGTGATTGTTGCGGTTGGCATGTTGCTGGGCGCCATGCAGGTTCGCGCAGATGTAAAACCGGCGAGTCCGTTTACCGATCATATGGTTTTGCAGCAGGGCGCTTCAGTGCCGTTCTGGGGAACCGCTGATGCGGGTGAAACGGTGACGGTGACGCTGGGCGGCCAGTCTCAATCGGTCGCGGCAGACGCCGATGGGAAATGGATGCTTCGCCTTTCAGATCTCCAGGCCGGCGGCCCCTTTGAAGTGAAAATCGCGGGCAAGAACAGCATTACCCTCAGCGACGTGCTCGTTGGAGAAGTGTGGCTCTGCTCCGGGCAATCGAATATGGATTTTACCGTCGCCAAGACCGAAAAATATTACTTTGCCGGTGTGAACGACGAAGAAAAGGAAGTGGCGGCGGCGAATTACCCGAACATCCGCATGTTCAGCGGCCAAACGTCCAAAAGTCTGAAACCCAAGGCCGAGGTGGCCGGACAATGGAAAGTCTGCAATCCGGAGAATGTAAAAGAGTTCTCGGCGGTGGGCTATTTCTTTGCGCGGGATTTGCAGAAGGCGTTGAACGTGCCCGTCGGCATTATCACGGAGACATTCGGGGCAAGTACGTGTGAGTCGTGGGTCAGCCGCGATGCGCTGGAGGCAGTTCCGGAATTGAAGCCCATGCTGGAAAAGTTTGATGCCAAGGTGGCCGCGTATACACCGGAAGTCCGTCAGCAGGATGAAGATGCGAAAAAGAAATTCGAACAGGCTGCCACTACCGCGCCCAAGGGTGGAAAGCGACGAGGGCCGGCGAATCATGATCCGGTTAACGATCAGCATAATCCGACCGTCATGTACAACGGTATGATCGCGCCGGTCATTCCCTATGCGATCAAGGGCGTGCTCTGGTATCAGGGCGAATCGATTCTGGATGGAGCCGCGGGGATTAAGCTCTATCCGCTGGTGCAGTCCACGCTGGTTAAAGACTGGCGCGCACGCTGGGGCGAAGGGGATTTCCCGTTCTACATCGTTCAGATCGCGGCTTACAAAGGGCCCAATACGGAGCCGGTCCAGCACAGCAGCATGGCGGATACCCGGGCAGCCCAGCAGACGATTCTGTCGCTCCCCAACACGGGCATGGCGATCACGATTGATATCGGGGATGTCAAAAATGTTCATCCCAAAGATAAGCAGGATGTCGGAGATCGCCTCACCCGGATCGCGCTGGCCAAGACTTATGGCCAGTCAATGGAGTTTTCAGGGCCGATGTATGATTCAATGCAGATAGACGGCAACGCAGTGCGCATCAAGTTCACACACGTCGGCGGGGGTCTGGTGGCTAAGGGTGGCCCGCTCAAGCAATTCATCATCGCGGGCAAGGATGGCAAATATGTTGCCGCCGACGCGAAGATTGACGGCGACGCCGTCGTCGTCACCAGTCCGGATGTGACCGAGCCGGTGAGCGTGCGCTATGCGTGGGCGGATTATCCCGAAGGGTGCAATTTGTATAATGCAGACGGGTTGCCGGCGGTGCCGTTCCAGGCGGCTAAGCCATAGCCGTTCGGGCCGAGTGGAATAGTGAGTGGGGTTGAGAATTGGCGGAACCCCAATTTATTCGGCGGCCGTGGACTCTTTAAGTTTAATATCGTGCCAGAGGCCGATGACCTGCTATCGGTCTATTAGTTGAATAGGGCGCGGCTTTAAGCGCCTGCGGTTTGCGATATTGGGGGAAAGGGTACAATCCCGGCCATGCTCTTTCGGAAATCTCTTGTGCAGATTTTCGCGCTGCTTTTTCTGGCGGGCGTTACTTGGCCGTTGACTTCGCGGCTGCATCAGAGCGACCTTCATCTTTATTACACGACGGCGGAGGCGCTTTGGCGAGGGGAGATTCCTTACGTGGATTTTCCGCTGGAATATCCGCCGCTGGCAGCGGTGATTTTTTGTGTGCCGCGGGTGTTCAGCGGTTTTTTGCATCAGGGCGAGACGTTTTATCGATGTGCGTTTGCGCTGCAGAATGTGCTGCTGGCTACAGCGGTGATGCCGGTGATTTTGAAAATGGCGCGGCGGGTTGGGGTGTCCCGGGAGGCGGCGCTGCTTCGGTATACGGTACTGGTCTGTGCGCTGTTTCCGGTGGTGGTCTGGCGGTTTGATATCGTGCCGGCGCTGGCTACCGCACTGGCGGTTATGTATTTGCTGGAGGACCGGCCGGCGATTGGCGGGATATGGCTGGGCTTGGGCGTGGCGGTGAAACTTTATCCGGTTGTGCTGCTGCCACTACTGGTTGGATATGAATTGTCGCGGCGACGGATTGTTGGTGCGGTGCGGCTTGTCGTGGCTACGGGGCTCGTCACTGTGCTGCCGCTGGCGCCTTATCTTGCGATGCATAGCACGGCATTTCTCTCGTTCCTTCGATATCACGAAAAGCGTGGCCTTCAGATCGAAAGTTTTCCGGCCGGGGCGATCGAGCTTGCCGCACGACTAAAACTGACGACGGCGAATGTGGTGGTGGAATTTGGCGCGCTTCATATCCATTCGCCATGGGCGGCCATTATTCTGTATTGGCAGCCGGCGGTGATGGTTGTTGCGCTGGTCGCGGTGGCGCTGGCTGCCTATTGGCAGCTGCGGCAGGAAGTTGTTTTGGGTCGTGATTCGAGCGATCGCACTTTGATTGAGTGGGCTGTTGCTGTTCTGCTGGTTTTCATGGCGGCGAATAAGGTTTTTTCGCCGCAGTATCTGGTATGGGTCGCACCGCTGGCGCCGCTTCTTCGCCCGATGCTGTGGCGGAGTATTCTCATCGCCAGTCTTATTACGACCTTTTTGTTTTTGGTGATCTATCACCGTCTTAAGGAATTACGCCTTGATGCAATTCTGCTGCTGAACTTTCGGAATGGGCTCATTGTGGGAGTGATTATTTTCTTCGTAATCGATGCCATCAGCGGGATTCGATGTTTATTCTGCCCCGAAGCCCTTAGTGCGGATATTCCATAAACGCATCTAATAAATGTGTTTATGTCTAAAGCGAATGTATGACGTTTAAACTTTTATCTCGTTGAAACTCTGTCTCAACGAGCTATGATGTAATGGAGTGACATGGAAACGTCAGCTTGGAGCGAGTGCTATGAAGTCATGTGACCATGCAGGATGTGAACACAATGGTCCGGTTTCGACATGTGGCTTAAATAAGCTGGGTGTCGGGTGCTGCGGCCAGGTTGTGTCGGTCGGGGGTGATGCGGACGTTCGCCGACGGTTGCTGGAGATGGGGTTTTGTAACGGCGCGACGGTTGAGGTTATCCGCCGGGCGCCGCTTGGCGATCCGATTGAGTTCCGGCTGCGTGGTTATCATTTGTCCCTCCGCAGTGACCAAGCCAGTTTCGTTCAGATAAAGACGTGATTGGCGTCATCGCGTGAGCGGATGTCCTGTTCACATCTTTACGTGATCGCTTTCCCAAATGTCCAGTTGCTGTGAAACATCTGACCGGATCAAACCAAGCCGGGGAATCCTGACCGTTGCGCTGGCGGGGAATCCAAACAGCGGCAAGACAACTATCTTTAATGCATTGACGGGTCTTCGCCAGAAGGTGGCGAATTATCCGGGCGTTACCGTTGAGAAAAAGACGGGGCGCTGCCGGCTGGATGATGGGTCGTGGGTCAATATCATTGATCTGCCGGGGACGTATAGCTTGATCAGCCGCTCACCGGACGAGGTGGTGGCGATGGAAGTGCTGCGCGGGTTGCGGAAGGACACACCGCCGCCCGATGCGGTGATTGTGGTGGTCGATGCGAGCAATCTGCAGCGGAATCTTTACCTGGTGAGCCAGTTGATTGAGCTGGGCACGCCGATGGTGGTTGCGCTGAACATGATGGACATCGCAGAGCGGCGGGGGCTGCGGATTTCGCCGGAGCGATTGTCGGCGGAGCTTGGGGTTCCGGTGGTTCCGGTGGTGGGGCATAAGCACAACGGAATTACACCGCTGAAGGAAGCGATCCTGAGGGCAAGTGTTGCGCCGATGCCGCAGTGGCCGCTGCCGGAGGCCATGAAGGATGAGGTTTCGCTGGTAGGCGGCGGGCTTGCGATATTGGAGAGCCAGGATGCGCCGGACGTGAAGGCTTCAGGTGCGGATGCTCCGGTTGAATTGAAGCCGAGTAAGAGCTCGATGGATCATTATCGCGCGGTGGCCGAGCGGTTGCTGATTGGGGATATTGCGGGGGATATTGCTTCGATTCATAGCTGCGAGCCAGTGAAATCATTGCTGCACGGCGCAGCCCATCGGTTGTTTTCGCTTGGCATTGATCCGATGCAGGCGGATATCGAAGCCCATTATCAATGGATCGACCGGGTGGCGGCGGGAGCCCTGATCCCGGCGTGCGCGGCGATTGAGACGCTGAGCCGCGGAGCGACGCTCGCGCCGGTGGTGACGGCGGGGAATAACGGCGGGGCAGGGCCTGCGGATATTGCGACGCCGCTGGAATATGAGCGAGCGCGATCGCTGACGCTCACGGAGCGCGTGGATCGCATTCTGATTCATAAGGTGTGGGGATTGGTGATCTTCGCCGGGATCATGGCGATTTTGTTCGTGACAATTTTCTGGCTGGCTAAGCCGATCATGGATGGAATCCAGGCGGGGATCGCAGCGCTTGGGAAAGTTTCAACGGCGCATTTATCAGAGGGTCCGGTGAAGGATCTGCTGAACGATGGGATTTTTGGCGGCGTTGGGGCGGTCGTGGTGTTTGTGCCGCAGATTGCGCTGCTGTTTTTCTTTCTGGCGATTCTGGAAGACAGCGGGTACCTCGCGCGGGCGGCATTTTTGATGGATCGGCTCCTCAGCAAAGTTGGCCTGCACGGCAAAAGTTTTATCCCTCTGCTCAGCTCCTTCGCGTGTGCGATTCCCGGAATCATGGCGACGCGAACCATCGAAAACCGAAAAGATCGGCTGGCGACGATTCTGGTCGCGCCGTTCATGAGCTGCAGCGCCCGACTGCCGGTGTACACGCTTCTCATCGGCGCGTTTTTCGCAAACCTCGGCCCGGTCGGTCAGGCGGGGATCATGCTGGCTTGTTATGCACTGGGGATAGTGGCAGCCGTCGTCACGGCGATGATTTTTAAGCGAACATTCCTGAAGGGGATGCCGTCATCGTTTATCCTGGAGATGCCGACGTACAAGTCGCCGCAGTGGAGTATTGTCGCGAGGCAGGTATGGACGAACGCGAGTCAATTCCTGAGAAAAGCGGGAACGATTATTTTTGCGCTGAGCGTGATTCTGTGGGCGCTGGCGTATTATCCGCGGTTGCCGGAATCAAAGTCGGCCTCGGTGGCCGCAGCAGCGAGGGTGAAATCGCTTGCAGATCAAATCGCTGCTGAAAGATTGTTGCCGGGGTCTCATATTGCGCGGCTCAATGGGGAAAGCGATCAAGAGTGGATTGCGCAACTGACGCCCTGGCTTGGTGGTTCCGGGGCAGTGGAAGAAAAGCAGCGGCGAGCCGCGGACGATGCCGTCGCCGCCGCGCAATCAGAATACAGCTTCGCCGGTCGTTTTGGTCACGCGCTTGAACCGGTCATCCGTCCGCTCGGGTATGACTGGAAAATGGGTGTTGGCCTGGTGGCTGCGTTTGCGGCGCGGGAAGTATTTGTCAGCACGGAAAGTATTGTCTATGCCACGGGTGATGTTGAAGAGGGGGGGACGCGGCCGCTTTCGGAGGCGATGAGGGTGGATCGGCATTCTGATGGGTCGCCGGTCTGGTCGCCGCTGGTTGCGGTGAGCCTGTTGATCTGGTTTGTGCTGGCGATGCAGTGCATGAGCACGGTTGCAGTCGTGCGGCGGGAAACCGGCGGCTGGGCCTGGCCGATCTTTATGATTGTTTATATGAATGGGCTGGCCTATGTCGTTTGCCTTGCGGTTTTTCAGCTCGGTTCGTTGATCTGGCCGGCGTGAACGATGATATAATTCGGCGTGCAGGTCGCCGCTTCGGCGCTGGCGCCTGCCGAATTGATGAGTGATGCGATGCCAATATGGTTTCAAAACATTCTCGTGCTTTTCCTGGTAGCCACGTGCGTGGGATACGTTGGCTGGCAGGCAGTGCGCGCGTTTGCGGGACGCAAAAGCGGAATGGGAAGCTGCTGTGCGAAGGGGTGCGCTACAGTAGCGGAAGAGCAAGCCAAATCAACCGGGGGGAAAGTTCAATTCATGCCCGTGGAAATGCTTACCTCTAATCGCCCGCGCCGGTAAACAAAGCAGAAACCCCGCGGGTGCGGGGTTTAGGAGCTTATGGGCGCGGCAGGATTCGAACCTGCGAAGGCAGAGCCAGCGGATTTACAGGCATCGATGAGTTACACAGAAAAATCGGCTTCCGAGACTTACACAGAACCGATTTATTCCGCTTCTCATCGCTGATTTCGAGCGGTAAACGATTAGGGCAGCGTAACGGTATAATCAGGTCATGACCGACGATGAGATGAAAGCACAGTGGCGGCAGATTGTCGCTCGTAAAGCGGCTGGGTTCGTCCATCAGGCCAAGTGCAGCAAATTTTTCGAGAAGTTCGATTATTATTTCCAGGTTGCTCTGCAAGAAAGCGGGCTTTCGTTGGAAGACCTGAAATGGGCTTGGGAGCTAATAGATACGCCTCGGTACGACGAGCGGCGCGTCCAGGAAATCGTTGCCTTGATGTGGCAAGCGTTGTGGTCGCGTTTGGACCTCCCCTTCAAGCCCCTGCGAGAGAAGGTCTTTCGGCCTGGAAGCGGTCAGGTGAGAGCAGACGGTGGCAATCAAAGCGTCATGAAAGTGAAAGCACCCCGCGAACCGCGCGACAAGCGACGGCGCGAAAACAGATAGCCGTCATTTTTTCTTGCACCGATCCCAGCCGCTCCCTAACATCCACATGCCTTACAAAAGGAGGGCAAATGGACCCGCAAACTCAAGCTGCATTGGCTGGGATCACCGAGCCTGTGATGAATATGTTATGACAATCTTCGCAGGAAGCATCGTCCTGCTGATTGCGTTAGCGTTCTGGGAAGTGCTTCTCGATATTGCGATACTCAAGATCAAGGAACTCTTCAGAGAACTTCTGTCGATCTTCTTCCCTGTGCTTGGCCGTCGCGGGGTATCCGACTCAACTTTGCAGTGGGTGCGAGGGTCGGGGCGGCGGTAGTAATCCCATTCTTCACAGCTTTTGGCGACGTATCCCCGAGCGATGGTTCCCCTCCCTCCTCAACGTCGCCGATTTTTATTGCGCCGAGTGATTTGATTCGCCCGCCCGATCAACGAAAATGGCGCAATGAAATCGCTCGACGTTTACAAGGTGCTGAAGGCACCGCAATCCAATGACTGCGGCGGATGTACCGCGTGCTGCGACATCATCGGCATCTGCGAACTGGGCAAACCGTACTACGCTCGCTGCGTCCACAAACAGGATCGGGGCTGCGGCTGCTATCAGGAGCGGCCAGCGTCGTGCAGGAGTTGGCGGTGCGGTTGGCATCTGAAACTACTTGGCGACGGCACCAAGTTTCGTCCAGACATTTGCGGCATCATGGTTCAACTGGAGCCCGAGGGGAGGGAGACGGCAATCGAACTTTACGAAGTGCGGCCAAATGCTTTTGAATCCCAAACGCTCCCTACGATCATCGACAAAGTTCACCACCACTATCGCATCCGCAAGGTTCCTTTGACGACGCCGCCGATCCGACTCTATCCCTACGGCTCTGATATTCAGTTCCGCTACGACGTTGATCCGAGATTTGCGCCGTACACCGCGCCGCAAGGCGAGACTGTGCCGCTTCGAGCAGAGAGGGACAAGATGGATGTGGCGACATTCGCGGGCGCGAGACGGGAGTTTCTGATACCGAAAGAATGAGCGATGCTCACTCCGTTTTGCCAAAAACGGCGAGAGCTTCAGACTTGAACACCCCTTCGCTCACAAATCGCTCGCAGATCGGTTTCAGCTTCGCAAATTCTTCGTCATCCATTCCAGCAGGCTTCATCCCACTGTGCAGCCAGAAGGCCATGCCCTTCAGGGCCGACACAAACGCCGCAACGCCGTACTCGGGCTGCTGCTTGCCCCTTGATTGGCGTTGCAATGTCTCCTCTGCTGCTTTGGCCTCGCGCTTGGTCTGCAACGCCATTTTGGCGAAACCTGCATCTTTCACCCGCGAGAGGTATTCATCGAAACTGGACATGTGACGATTATTCCCCATGACAGAATCTCAGCAAGTTGCTCGCGGTGTGTAGCATCGGGTAGCTCCACCCAGTCTGCTAAAGGAACTGACCGCCAGCCTCTACATGAGCCGCCAGCAGTTTCGGATACAGGCTCCAATCATCAAAATTCGCGTAGGCGTTGGCCGCTTGAGAAATATCCTTAACCTTCGGGCCGCCGATGAGACGCTGGAGCGTTGAGACGGGAATGAATGGTACAAAAACTCGAATCGAAGTGGGTGAGAACCATACGCTGGCAGGATACTCAGCGGTCTTTGCATGGCGTTTTGTCCGAATGACAACGGCCTCACCTACGATTTTGTCGAGGCCAAAACGGAAAAGAACAATCGATCCACTCGGAAGATCAGCAATCGCATTCGCTCTATTGAGGCGGTACTCGCCGTTCCTCGCCTTGAGCGCGGTCAGCAGCCAAGTGCAAAGCTCATCGTCGGACGGAAACTCTTTCTCTGTGCTGTTCGGAAAGATTTTCAGGACGGGCATGGTGGATAACTTTATCGCCGCGGTCGGTGAATCCGCAAGCTGTCGCTGGCCATCCGTCTTCGTCGGTTCAAGGGTTGGTTGCACCCCTTCGCATGGCCTCGATTTTTTGATTGCATCGCCCTTTTGTTTGCCCTAACATCCGCCTGACTTACAAAAGGAGGGCGGTAGCAATTGGCAGTTCATCCCATCTGGTCGTATATCTTGGTGACCGATGTTCCGACCGCAGATGCCATGTTCGGCATGGTCCTAATGCCTGGGGTGATGCCGATGCAATGCGTATCGTCCCGCGTCCATGATCTCGGTTGATGCTATCCACCAGCAACATCAGACGGTTGGACGCTTCCAGATCGCGGTCCTCAAATAATCTCGGTTGGGCGGATTCTCTCTTGCGCAAATCCATCAGCATAACCCCATCCTTTTTGTACTGATGCTCCGCTCGGTAATCGCATCTTTGAGGTGGACAGGTGCGATAGGGCGAGAGTCTTGTGCCTTTCCTCAAGATCGGCGATTGGCGTAGGCGAGGACGATGGAGTTCATTCAGTTGTTTCGTCATTCGTCCATCGATCTCCTCCAAGGCATGGGCATGTGCATTTTAGGGCGATGTTTGGACAATCGGGAAGTGGTCGGTTATCATATCGTTGGTGACTGAAACGAACCCTCCAGCCTCACCGCTTGATACGGCACCTGCTAAAGCTCAGGAGCCAGAAGATCAACAATGGTTGAAAATCCGCGACGAGGAATTTGAAAAATACTACAAGCAACGCGAAGAGACTTGCGAAGCCGAAGATGACGCCGAAAAAAGCTACGACACAACGCTAATGACGTTAGCGTCACTCGCAATCGGCTCAACATTCACACTTCTAAAAGACATCAACACTGGCGGCGCAGCGTTTCTGATTTTCTTG
The DNA here is from genome assembly GCA_963704405.1 of uncultured Phycisphaerales bacterium. Taxonomy (GTDB): domain Bacteria; phylum Planctomycetota; class Phycisphaerae; order Tepidisphaerales; family Tepidisphaeraceae; genus MFD01213-c1. The sequence goes on along the minus strand of OY969903.1, from coordinate 3,223,257 downwards.
TCTTGGATCGCCTTGGGCCTGTGCCTCTTCACCGCGTTGATCGACCGATTGTTGTCATACACTACCCACAAAACATGGCGTGAAGGGTTTGATAACGAGTTCAACAAGTGGAGTGAAGGTTCATGGAAACGCGCGGTCGCTGCTCACCAAACCATTCCTTTTGTTAATTGGCTTCCTACTCTCAAATGGGTGGGATTCTGGAGTCTGCTTGCGGGCATTGTATTACTTCTTTTGGGTGGCATCGTAGGATGGCACTCCAAGGCACCGCAACCGAACCCCGCTCCAATCACCGTCAACGTCTACGCTGCGACGACGCAGCCAGTGGCAAAGCCATGAGGAGTCGTATATGAGTGCGCTGAAGGATGATCCGAAAAAAAGAGAACGAGGACCAAGGCCACTTCCAGCCGAGAAGCCGACTTTTCCGAAACCAAAAACAACACCCGCAAAGCCGTCAAAATAAGGAGACCTGATGTCGCAGCAACCGCCTCAATTGAAAGATACAACGACCAAAAACGTCCGAGGTCATGCGCCGAGGACGCCGCCTGTCGAAAAGCCCACAATCAAACGCCAGCCACCACCCACACCACCCAAGAAATAGGAGCATTCAATGGCATATAAACCAGATGAAAATCGGTCGCAACCGAAGTTGCCACCAGCAGGGAAATCAGGTCCGAAACAGCCGCCAGCCGAAAAACCACAAACGCAGCAGCCGAAAGGAAAGTAACATGGCGAATAAATCTACAAATACGCAGCGGCCAACAGGAAACATTGGTAATTTAAGCCAACCCAAGCTGCCACCTGCACCAAAGACCCAGAAGGTTTGAACGACACCTGTCTTGCTGCGTTTTTTCTCAATGAACATTTCACCGTCTGCCTCTTTGATCTTTGACCGTTTCAAGGTGGCGATTTCGCGGGCGGTCCATCCAAGGCAGACGCCGAACAGCAGGTACATCCGTTCTTGATTGGTGGCGATTGTGTACAGGGTTGAGAGTTGATCGAGGTTGAACGTGGGCTTCACTTCGCCCAACTCTTCGCCGTCGTCCAGAAGGTTCTCCGCTTGTCGGTCATTGAGGGTGAACTTCTCGCGCCATTGCGGGTATGGCGGAATCCACCCGATCTTTGAGTCGGGGTGGGAGAACCAATCGAACGCCATGCCCAACTCCATGAACCACTTCTTGACGGTGACGATTGAAATAGGTTCGCCGTCAACGGCTCGGCCTGGACAATCAAGGATGGTGTCGCGGAATGTGCCTAGCTCCTTGGCGAGCCAGAACCGCCGCGAGCCAATAACCACCCGATACCGCCATTTGTGGCTTACCGCTGACCATCAGCGGTTGCATCTGGAGTATGCCAGAATCCGACACATAGCAAGCCCGTTTCGACTACGCATCGAAGCCGTAGTCGAAATGGTATAAACTGCTGTTTTTATTGATGTTATGGAATGCGTTGCGGGAATATCGTGGGATTTTCGACTACTGTAGTCGACTTGGCGTAAGAGGCAGGAAATGAATGGAGTTATGGCAGAAAAGCAGCGTATTCATTTCGACTACGACCCTAACAAAGCAATAAAAAAGGCCCTTTTGTAGGGCCGTAGTCGAAACGCTATAAGCGCTTATTTGAGCATTATTTAATGGGCGCGGCAGGATTCGAACCTGCGAAGGCAGAGCCAGCGGATTTACAGTCCGCCCCTTTTGGCCACTTAGGTACACGCCCGATTGTCAATTTCCCGCCGCTGGTATCGGCCTGCGCGGGGCGGTGAATATACGGGCAAGGGTGGCGGGGATGCAAGATGATGGGGTTTTGATTCATCGCCACTTTGGCGAGAGCGCCACTGACGCCATGAGGGTCTGAAATCTCCCTGATGTCTACCCGATCAAGAGTTACCAGCCGCTTTTTTCTCTTGATCAGCCTGGTAACGATCTGCCGCATCGCGTCGGCGGTTTCAATTCGCTTATGGGCACAGAGCATGGGCACAGAGCCGCCATGTGCGTTTGATCTGATGTTTGGCCGTTCCCGGCAGCGCCTGACCGATGTTGGCCAGCAAAATTCGCTGGACATGCATGGTGGGCAGCGGTCGAAAAAATTATGACGCAAAGGCGTTCATTCCCACGCCGCTGCCGCTGGATTCCTTGGCGGCCAGTTCGCGGAGTTTGGGGATGAGTTCGCGTAATGAAGTGGCCTGCGGGGAATCGGGGAATCGGCGGAGGAGGTTCTCGCTGGCTTCTACGGCTTCGTCGAAACGTTTGGCGTTGATGTGTTCCTGGATTGTTTGTTCCTGTTCCTGTCGTTCTTCAATCTCGGCGTTGTTCTGGATGGGGCGCAGCTGCATTCGGATGCGGTCGGATTTGGGATGATCGGGAAATTTTTCGAGCAGACGCTGAACGCTGTCGAGGGCTTTGCGCCACTGGCGGCGTTCGACTTCGAGGCGGACTTCTTCAAAGAGCCGAGCCGCCGATTGTTCGCGAAAGATGTTGCGCTCGGCTTGCACGCGATGCTTTAACTGTTGCAATGATTCATTATCCGGGAAGGCTTCGGCTATTTCGTTGGCGGCGATGAAGGCCTGATCAAAATCGAAGGCGCCGAGGAGGTCTTCGACTTTTTGTTGCATCTGTTCGAGCCGCAGGGATTCTTCAACGAGGCGGTCAGCTTCGGTGGTTTGGATTTCGCGTTCGTCGGTGTCGGCTTGCTCGCGGCGGAATTGGCGCTCGGAATCGTCGAGAAGGGAAAGCTCTTTCAGTTCTTCCAATAACTCGACCATGCGCGCCAGATACGGTTCGATTCGGGCGTCGCCGGTGTGCGGGGCAGGCGCGGGCGATGGAGGCGCAGGCGGCGGGGGAGCGAAGGATGTTCGGGATTGCCGGTCGATGTTAGCGAGGACGACGCGTACTTCGTCCATGACAACCGTGAGGTTGCTGATAGCCGCCGAGACATCGGGCTCGGTGGCCGCTGCGGTGGTGTCGCCGAGCTGGGCCAGCCCAAGGAGAATGGCGGCTAACGCAATGCCGCCGATCAGGGCGAGCAGGGCGGGAATGAAGGCGGCGAAGATGGGAGAGGGGGCGTCGGGTTTGCCGATTTGCTCGAGGGCAGTCAGGACAAGCAACGCGGAAGCGCTGATTGACATGAACAGCACGGTGATGGCGGAATAGCGGACGATGGTTATTGAAGGGCGAGGTGAGGACATGGGAACATCTCGGGCCACTGGATGAAAGAAATACCCTGCCGGGAACGGCCCTTGCCCCAGGGGACAATTTGACACCGTCTCAAAAATGGGTTTCTCTCTCCGCTTTCGCGGCTGACCGCTTTTGCGCCTGCCGATTAAACCGCATTTGAAGGAGGAATTCCATGGGCCGTCCTGTCACGCTCTTTACCGGTCAATGGGCCGACATGCCGTTTGAGACGATTTGCCAGAAGGCGAAGGCGTTTGGGTATGACGGCATCGAACTGGCCAGCTCGGGGGACCACTTTGAAGTGGAGAAGGCGCTGAAGGATAAGAATTATGTGAAGGGGCGCTGGGAAATTCTTCGGGCTCATGGGCTGAAGGCGTTTTCGGTTTCAGCGCATCTGATCGGCCAGGCGATTTGTGATCGGATCGATGAGCGGCATAAGGCGATTTTGCCGCCGGAGGTTTGGGGAGATGGGAGCGAAGAAGGAGTGCGCAAGCGAGCGGCCAAGCGCATGATCGATACCGCCAGGGCGCTGCGGAAATTGATTAATGCTTCACCGGAACCGGTCGCGTTTCCGGCTGTAGTAACGGGTTTCACCGGGTCGAGCATATGGCACAGTCTGTATGCGTTTCCGCCGACCAGCCAGAGCTATTGGCAGAAAGGGTTTGACGATTTCGCGAAGCGGTTTATTCCGATCATGGATGCGTTTGAGAAGGAAGACATCAACTTTGGCTTGGAAGTCCATCCGACTGAGATTGCGTTTGACATAGCCACCTCGCAACGTGCGCTGTCGGCGGTCAGGCATCACAAGCGGTTTGGGTTTAACTTTGATCCGTCACATCTGATCTATCAGCATGTGGACTATGTCAAATTCATCCGGACGTTCAGCGATCGCATCTATCACGTTCATATGAAGGATGCGTGGATTGGACACGGCGACGGAACCGTCGGCGTCTTCGGCGGTCATACAACCTTTGCCGACCCGCGCCGATATTGGGACTTCCGATCGCTGGGGCACGGCGATGTGAACTTTGAGGAGATCATTGTCGCGCTGAATGATATTGGATATCAGGGACCGCTGAGCGTGGAGTGGGAGGACAGCCGCATGGACCGGGAGCATGGGTGCGAGAGGCGGCGGCGTTTGTGAGGAAGGTGGATTTTGCGCCGTCGAAGATTGCGTTTGATGCGCAATTTGCGACGTGAGATAAAGTCGCATGGATAGCGGGCAGCAGGCAGTGGATAGCGATCGCTATCTGCGATCTGCCGCCTGCGTTTCTTTTTTGGATAATCATGGCGGAGAAGTCGTATCTCGTTCAGAAGTTTGCGAAGATCCCATTGGGGTCGATGCACTTGATTGGGTATAGCGTTGCGGGCGAAGAGTCTGTGGTGCAGGTGCCGGAACTGAATGTCTGTTTTGATATCGGGCGGGCGCCTTATTTTGCGTTGACGAGCGACATTATCTGTCTGACGCACGGGCACATGGATCACCTGGCGGGGGTGGCATATTACCTGAGCCAGCGCTATTTCCAGGGAATGCAGCCGGGGACGATTGTATTGCCGCGGGAATTGGAGCGGCCGGTGGATGCCATGCTGCGATGTTGGCGCGAAGTGGAGCGGCAAGGGACGCCTTATAAGCTGGTGCCGATGTCGGCGGGGGAGATGTTTGAAGTACGCCGCGATTTTGGGATTCGGGCGTATCAGACACATCACGGCGGTGTGAGCCTGGGATATGGGCTGATCAGCATCCGTGAGAAGCTGAAGGCGGAATACATGGGTATCGCCGGGCAGGAACTGGCGGCGATGAAAAAGCGAGGGATTGAAATTCAATATCGGGTGGAAGTGCCGCTGGTGGTTTGCCTTGGTGACACGACGGCGGGGCCGGTGTTTGATGAGCCGGATGTGCAGAATGCCGAGATTCTGGTCACGGAATGCACGTTCTTTGATGCCGATCATCGGTTGAAAGCCAAAGCAGGGAGGCATATGCACGTGGATCAGTTTGTGCAGATCCTGCCGAAGCTGAAGAACCAGCATATCGTGCTGACACACGTTTCGCGGCGGACGGGGGTCCGCCGCGCGAAACATGTGCTGCGGAAAAAAATCGGGGATGATGCGATGAAGAACATTCAGTTTTTGATGGACTTTGAAGGGGCGATGGATGCGGGGGATGTTGAAAACGCCGGGCCGAACCCGATGGGGGAAGGGGGAGAATAGGGCGCGAAGTTGCTCGCGGAAAGCGCCTGTGGAAGTCGCGGTTGGCATTCCATGGCAGTTTTTACTTTACCGTAGAGATCATCATGAGGTGCTTTGAATGATCTCACGATAGTGCCGCAAGCGGCGACCCGCGGAAGGGTGTGTTGGAGGCTTTAAAATTAACTTTAGTTTAACCATCAATCCGTCGTACACCGGCCAGGTGAAAATGCTCCGCTTACGATGCGCGAACGGCGCGGGAAGTGCGTGGTAATACCCCATATGAAGCTATCAATCCGGTTAGTGCTCCTCATCATCCCATTATTTTTGATACCGATTGATGCATTGGCGGAGCCTGCGACGCAGGCCGCAACTGCGCCTTCCACAATGCCGACGGAATGGGTGGACGCGGCCACCGGCCATCGCGTGGTTCGGTTGTCCCGGGAAGATGGAAGCGAGAATCTTTATTTCCATCAGAATGGATATACACCTGATGGCCGCAAACTGGTGATGACAACGCCAAGCGGGATTTCGGCGGTGGATTTGCAGACGCGGGAGATTGAGCCGATCGTGTCGGGAGATGTGAAGGCCATTATCGTGGGGCGAAAGAGCGGGGATATTTATTATCGGCAGGGCGAAGCGGTTTATGCGACGAGCGTGAATTCGAAGGTGACGCGGAAGGTGGTGGAACTGCCGCATTTGGGAGAAGGGTTTACGATCAGCATTGCAAGCGTGAATTCAGATGAGACGCTGCTGGCGGGGACGATTGTGGAGGGCGGGGCGGGGCCGATTACGGGGCCGGATGGTCAACCGCTGAGCAAGGCGAAGCGGATCAATGAGCGATTTGCGATGCATCTGCCGATGGATCTGATCACGATCAACATCGCGACCGGGGAGATGAAGAAATTCAATCACAGCACGGATTGGCTGAATCATTTGCAGTTTTCACCGACGGACCCGAACCTGATTTTGTTCTGTCATGAGGGGCCGTGGCAGAAGGTGGATCGGACCTGGACGATTCGTGCCGATGGGACCGGACTGACCCAGATTCATCGGCGGACGATGGCGATGGAAATCGAAGGCCACGAATTTTTCAGCCGCGACGGCCAGACTATTTGGTATGACCTGCAGACGCCCAAGGGTGAAGTGTTCTGGCTCGGCGGATTGAACCTGGGTACAGGAGAGCGGACGTGGTATCACCTGCTTCGCGATGAGTGGTCGGTGCATTTCAGCGTCTCGCCGGATGGTCAACTCTTCGCCGGCGACGGCGGCGGGCCGGGCATGGTAGCGCGGGCGGAAAATGGCAAATGGATCTACCTGTTTCATCCGGAACTGACAAAAGACAATTCCGCGCCGGAAGTGGATACAAAATCAATGATTCATACGGGCGTGTTTCGATCGGAGAAGCTCGTGGATATGTCGAAGCATGATTATCTGCTCGAGCCGAACGTGACGTTTACGCCGGATATGAAATGGATCGTGTTTCGGTCGAATATGTTTGGGGCTTCGCAGGTTTTTGAGGTTGAGGTGGCGAAGGCGGGGATGTGATGAGGGGGCAGGGGTGGAACGTGCTACAGCAGGCCCTGCATGGTGTTCAATCATTGCATAGTCGGGTGGACTATGGAGTCACTTCAACAACCGCCCGCCGATACGCGAATAGATGCGGGTTTCCATCGTCTTCGGCTTGCAAAATAACATGAACGGTTCCACCCTTTTTGACGGCAGGAATTTTTAGTTCTGTGTGGGGGCCTTCGGTCGTGGACAGCGTTGCGGTCCCGCGGAGCGTGCCGGCTTCGGGGTAAATCCACCAGGTGAGTTTGACGGCATTTTTATCCGGGTCGGTCGTTCCTTCGGCGGAGAGCATTACGCTCGTTTCGGGTTTGGCGGAAATGGTTACGACCTTCGTCGTGTGATCGTCATTGAGCACGACGACAGGATTGTGATTGGCTTTTTCAAACGCATCGGCGACGCACCAGTTCATTCGGGCGGCGAAGTCGTACTGGAAATGTTCACGCCAGCGCCAGATCGTGGCGGGGTCGGTGGTTTCAGTTTGGCCGTTGTCGGCGGTGACGGTGTCGCGGCTGGTATCGTTGTTGGTCCAGATCGGATGCGTTTCGGACAGGGGGCGATAGAGGCCATAGCGCCCGCCCCAACCGCCGTAGGACGGGCTTTCCTGCCAGCCGAGACCATTGTCGATCAAGCCGAGGAAAGAGGGTGTGTCGCCTTCCATGATGTATTTTTCTTTGGGGTAGAGTGCGCCGAGGGGGCCGTGGTTGTTGATGATGTGTTCTTCGAGCCAGGGGTTGTCGACGAGCTCGAAATGGTGACGGGGGCCGTTTTTGTATTGGCGATCGCCGGAGATGCCTGTCCAGGTGGCGCGGAAGTAGTCGTGGTTGTCGGGATTGCTCGGTGTGACGATGTAAAAGATGCCGGGGAACTCGCGGCGAATCCACGGGCCGGCATCATCCTGATCGGAAATGCTGTAGATGCGCAGCTTGGAAAGGATGGGCTTTAAATCGTCCGCCGATCGGGAGGCGCGAAGGTCGGTGAGGGCCTGGGCAAGCGTGTTGCTGCCGCCCCAGATAGTGATCCAGAGCGGGCGGTCATCGGCATGGTCCATTGCTTCAATCAGGCGTTTGGAACCGGCGGTGGTTTTGCCGTCGCCGACAGAGGCCATGCCGAAGCCTGTCTGGCCGGTGCAAGTGACGGCGAGCAGGTCATCGGCAGAGGGATAACCGGCTGCGTGTTTAAGCAGGTTGTCGCGGACCTGCCCGTAGGCGGCGACCTGACGGCGGATGATGTCTTCCCGGGGGCCTTTTTTGAGCCAGGTCGAAGTGGAGGCGATCAGCCCTTCGACATCGAATTCATTGGAATAAACGAGGAATCGGACGAGCGACTCTTCATCGTCGGGTTCGTTGGAAATATCGGTGATAACGATGACGCGGGGTTTGATTGCAGACTCCGCCGCCGCCTTCGGCACAAGCAAAAGAGTGCAGCTCAAGGCGGCGCTAATACTGAATAGCACGCGAAGTGCAGGCATAAAGCGGGTTGGCATTTCATAATTATATTCGGAATTTCAATGGTTTCCCAAGATCGGAATGGGATTGCCTGTTTCGGTCGATCAGGCTTGGCTTTGCCATACTTGGCCGGTGGTCCCACCGCTATCTCTGTGCCGGGGATGCGCAAGTTTTGCGACAAATGGTTTCTGCCGGTACCATTATCATTCACTTCCCGCGCTTCGAGCTTCCGCGCTCCAGGCCGCGTGGGTCGTATTGGAGGATCGGTCGTGGCATCATCTCAACCCGGGCAACGCGACACATCTGTCGCGTATAATGCCCGTCTCGGCGTTGTTCTATTTCTGCTTTATTTTCTCTTCTATGCCGGATTCATTTACATGAGTGCGTTCGATCGCGAGCGGATGGCCGCCGACGCATTTGGCGGTGTGAACCTTGCTGTGGTGTATGGGTTTGGGCTGATCTTCATGGCCTTTTTGCTGGCGCTGGTTTACATGGCGATGTGCCGGCCGCCCCTTCCTCTGGATTCGACAAAAGAGGGGGCGAAGTGATTTACCATACATCCATCATGGCCGCGGTTGTGTTCATGATCTTTGTGGGGTCGGTTCTTGCATTCAGCTTCTGGCTGGGAGCCAAGGCGAAAAGCGCCAAGGGATATTTCGCCGCGCATGGGCAGATTCATTGGTTTGTGAATGGAGTTGCGTTTGCCGGTGATTATCTGTCGGCGGCGAGCTTTCTGGGCATTTGCGGGCTCATTGCGTTTTACGGGTATGACGGTTTTCTTTATTCGATCGGATATCTTGCGGGTTGGGTGGTGGCGCTGTTTGTGATCGCCGAGCCGATCAAGCGGCTGGGCAAGTACACGTTCGCCGATGCGCTGGACAGTAAATTCAATTCGCACGGGATCAAGATCACGGCCGCTATCAGCACGCTGGTGGTCAGCATTTTTTACCTGATCCCGCAGATGGTGGGAGCCGGGGCGCTGATTAAACCGCTGTTGGGATTTTCATATGAAACGGGTGTCGTGATCGTCGGCACGGTCGTCATTTTAATCGTGGTGACGGCAGGGATGGTTTCGACGACCTGGGTGCAATTCATCAAGGGATCGTTGCTCGTGTTCTTCTGCACGATTCTGACGATCATGGTGCTGCATCGCGGTTTGAAAGTAACGCCTGGGGCGGCGGCGCTGCCGCATCAGGCGCTGACCACGACGGCGGACGGAAAGAAACTGGTGAACGGCCAGCCGCAAACAACTCAGGATTTGCTCCCGGTGGGGCATGTCAGCAAATTGCCCGATGGAATGACCGAGACGGGGCCGATGGGGCCCTTGCGGTTCCTGGCGACTTTGCGGAAGAGCGATGTGGTCCTATGGAGCGCCAAACCGCCGGTGACAGGGGCAGATAAATCGGTGACGGTTGAATATGTGCCGAAGGTGGTCAGCGGCTCAGAATTGCTCTTGCCGGGGGCGAGCCCCACGTTTAAAGGGGTGAAATCACCGAAGCTGGCCGACAAACTGGATTTCATTTCATTGATGCTGGCGCTGTTCTGCGGGACGGCTTCTTTGCCGCATATCCTGATTCGCTATTACACCGTGAAAGATGCGGCGGCGGTGCGCAAGAGCACGATCGTCGGTATCGCCAGCATTGGTTTCTTTTATGTGCTGACGCTTTTCATAGGCCTTGGAGCGATGACGAGCGGGGCGATGGATGTCACGAATAACAACATGGCCGCTCCGCTGCTGGCGCGGAGCTTTGGTGAATTGCTATTTGCGGTGATCTCCGCCATTGCTTTCACGACGGTGCTGGGAACGGTCAGCGGTTTGATTCTGGCCGCCAGCGGCGCAGTGGCGCATGATCTCATGACCAATTTTCTGAAGCTTGAGATGGACGAAAAACGCCAGGTGCGATCGGCAAAGATAGCGGCGGTGGTCGTCGGTCTGATTGCAATGTACCTGGGGATTCAATTTCAGAAGCTGAACGTGAGCTTCCTCGTGGGGTGGGCATTCAACGTCGCGGCGTCGGCGAATTTGCCGTCGCTGGTCATGCTGCTCTTCTGGAAACGGACGACCAAGCAGGGCATCACGGCGGCAATTGTCGCCGGGCTGCTTTCGTCGCTCACCTGGCTGCTGCTGAGTGCGCCGGCATACAAAGACGTTTACGGGCTTGATCCGGTGAAACATATCGCACCGGCGCCATTCAGCCAGCCGGGATTAGTGACCATTCCATTCGGTTTCATCGTGCTGGTGGTTGTGTCGCTTCTCACAAAAAAGCATGAAGACGCAGTCCCGACCCAGGCGATAGCGGCGATGTGAGCCTGGCTTAAAATCCCAATACCAGCCGCGCGGTCCAGGGTGGAATTTTGCCGCCGGCTTCCCATCCATGCCATCCGGCGTTGTTCTCCGCCAATTGCGCCACTATGATCCTGCCCCCGGCGATTGTCGCCGGATGGCCGTCATTCTTATCCATTCACCGCGAGGACTTGATGCTTAAAACCCACACCCTGCTGGCCGGCGTGGCCTTCATGTCGTTGTCTGCCTTATTGCTGGCCGCCGATGCGCCTACGTCCCAGCCGGCAGACTCGGCGGTTGGACAGAAGACAGTCACACCTTCGGGGCTGGCGATTGTGGAGCAGGGGAGCGACGAAGGCGTTGCCGCGGCCGGCGATCGCGTGTGGGTGGACTACACCGGAAAGCTGGAAAATGGAACCAAGTTTGACAGTTCAGCCGATCATCCGGAGCAACCGCTCATTTTTACAATCGGCAAGCACGAAGTCATCCAGGGCTGGGATGAAGGAATCGCCGGGATGAAGGTTGGGCAAAAGCGTCAGCTCGTCGTCCCCCCCAAGCTCGGGTACGGCGAACAAGCGGTCGGACCCATTCCGCCGAACTCAACGCTGATTTTTGATGTTCAACTGCTCGGCCTCAAAAAGGCCAGGTAAAACAATCCTGCATCCTCATTATTGATGCGGCATGGTCGCTTCCGTGACCGTGCCGCGTCGCCTTCAATCTCATCCGCACCAACCGCCAACGCCTTATGCCTGAACCGCAACAAGACGGCGACAAAAAGAAGAAAACGAAAGACGCCAAAGCGTGGCTGATGTTCTTCATTCGCTGGACTATCGCCATTGTTGGCGTGTGGATCGTCATTTCCAAAATGTCCATCCGCGATCAGGCGTGGGTGATCCTGGACCATCAAACGAACCGCCCGCAGCAGGTTTCGCTGGAACATCACGTTTCGGATAACTCGCCGACGTTTCCGGTCATTGATCCGGCGAATCACAATCATGTGATCGACGTTCCGCAGGAGGATGTCGTCAATGAGCCTGATCCAAAGACCGCGCTGGTTTATATCCCCGGCGGTTTGAAAAAAGTTTACGTGCTGGGCTCGGATTTAATGACCGACCCGAGCGGTGAACTCAATCACAACGCGAAGGCCGCACGCCTTCTGGTGGCGGACGACCCGAAGCAGGGCAGAGCGGATTGGATTGCTGCGAAGTTGGTCAAAAATTATGAGGTGAAGGTTCCGTATCCGCGCGATCAGGTCGGGCTGCGCACCATGGTCCGCCAGGCCCGCCCGTCGCTCCTCTGGGCCGCGATTTTCGTTTTTCCGATCACCTTTGTGATCACCAGTTATCGCTGGAACGAGCTCATGAAGGCGCTCGATATCCACATCGGCCTTTGGCGAACGTTCGTTCTGAACATGGTCGGAGCCTTCTACAACTCATTCATGCCCGGATCGACCGGGGGCGATTTGCTCAAGGCATATTATGCGTCGAAGCAGACGCCGCACCGAATGCGCGCGGTAATGTCGGTGCTGGTTGATCGGCTGATCGGGCTGATCGCGCTCATCATGGTTGGTGGGGTGACTGCCGCGCTGCAATGGGAAATCCCCGCGTGCAAGAAAGTCGCCATCGGGTCTTTCGTGATTTGCGCCTGCGTCGCCGTCGCGCTGCTCGTGTTTTACAACCCAATGCTGCACCGCATCAGCGGCCTGGATTTCATCCTTCGAAAGCTTCCTAAGCAGAAGCACGTTCGCAGTGCGGTTGAGACCATGCACATGTATGGCCGCCACCCGTGGCTGGTGATCTGGACTTTAATCGCATCATTCCCGGTGCATGGGGCGGTCGTCACGTCCGCGATGTTCGCCGGCATGGCGTTCGGCTTGCCGCTGCATCGGGCGTATTACTGGGTGTGCGTGCCGGTGATTGTGCTGGCCGGCGCGATTCCGATTTCGCCGCAGGGCGCCGGTGTAATGGAAGCGTTCGCCGTCCTGCTGACTCGCCGGCAGAGCGTCACCATCTCGCAGGCTTTCGCCCTCACAATGTCGATCCGTCTCGTGCAAATCATCTGGAACCTCACCGGCGGGATTTTCGTCCTCCGCGGCGGATTCCACGCTCCAACAGAGAAGGAAGCGGAGGAGTTGGAAACCGATGAGGATGCGGGGGACGTGAAGGTGGAAAGTGCTGGATAGGGAAATGATGAGCAGGGTGCAACCTCGCTTGGGGCTGTACTCGCTATCCACTGTCTACGGCCCACCATCCATTCTTCCCGCCCTTCATTCAACGCCAAAATAAAACCAGCCCCGGACACAAAATGTCCGGGGCCGGCGTTTTTCAGTATTCAGCTTTCAATCAACATCAAACCATGACGCCTCAAGCGCCTTTGATGACTTCGATGATCGCCTGCGTCTTGATGACCATTTGCGTTTCGTCGAAGAGGTGGAAGCTTTGAACGAGCAGTTCGTGGCTTCGGCGTTCGATGTCCAAGACGCTGAGCGAGCCGCCGGTTTCACCGGTGCCGGGCATTTCGGCGGTCATCAGCTCGCGCTTGGCCGCGTAGCTCGAGATCTCATGCTTGGTGGCATCGTAGAGCGTCTGGGTCAACTGCTCTTCCTGGGTGCTGATCATGTAGCGGACATTTCCGCCGATCATGGTTTCATGATAACGCTCGCCGCGACAAGGGATTGTTTGGATCAATCCGCGATCGTTAAGCTGAGTTGGATTAGTGACAATGACCTCAGCCATGGTGGTCTTTCCGGCCGAGAAGCTGATCACATGACCGCCTTCGACGAGCCAGATATCCGCTTCATAAGCGCGGCGGGAAACCTGCTCGGTGGCGAGAATCTTGAAGAACTCCGGGTGCAACTGCCGCTGGTAGAGACAGAGGGTAAGGCCCCCGGACCGACGTTGTTTGGTTCGATTGCTCATAACGCGTCCGTGCTCTTTCTGAGAGAGTTCTCTCGGAGAGACGCCTCTCCACTTTGTTACAGAAGGCACAATGTCCTTCTCAGGGAATGCGATCACCGCACCGCACATTAGGGGTGCTTACCGGCGGGATTCATCCATAAATCCTTCCGGGGATCGCGTTTACCGTTATTCGCACGCTGCGAACAACTTAACTGCGTGGGATTATATAGGGGTGGAGCCGAAGATCGGTAGAAAATAATCGGAACTAACAGGCTGACAGCAGATGAATCGCGAAAGTGGATATGTCATAAGCTGCGTGTGCGCCGGCGGTTATGCCAAAGCCACGCCACACAAAAATCAGCCCAAAATAAATTCCTGCCAGCGTTCGAAAAGCAAAACTACGCCATTCAAATTGTTCTGACCCCAAGTAATGGTAGGCTGAGAATGCTACGGATGATATCAGCACCATTAGTAGAAATGCGCGGACTTTCTCGATTTTAAGGACGTCAATGAACAAAAAGCTCATCAGTGTGAAGGCGACGAGGCGGAAAACCATTTCCTCGTAAATGCCGGCGCCTACTGATAACACAAGCAATGCACGCGACTTGTCCGGTGGAGAATAGAGCGGCAAGTAGTGGGCAAAGGCCAGCGCCAAGGCTCGAAGCGGCACCGCATAGATCGCGCTTTCAAAGAGCATTCCGGCAAGATGGCCGATGTGGGTGGTCCAGGCATCATTTCGGGCAATATGCCAAGCGAGCAGGATCGCCACCACGGCAGCCGCCGGCATGTACTTGCCAGTTGCGCCAAAGAGGGCAAAGAACTGCTGCATCAAGCTGAAGGCGATGATCCGCTGCTCAACGTGGCTGATGGGGTCTGACGCATACCAGCGCGTCCCCAACTCGTAGAGCACGATCATCGGCGTCAGGAAGATCAGGCTCGCCAGCGGCAATGCGGATTGTTCAAAATACCCACCCGCAGCCGAGACGATGGATGACGAAGTTGTATGGGATGATGCCGGTTCGCTTGGCCGGCGTATTCCCGCAGCGGCGCGGCTCATCGTGCGGCCCCCGAACGCTCCGCCTTGCCGATGTCGGCCTTTGGTGGTTCAGCGCTTTCCTGGCATCGCTTGGTGATGCGGATGGCCCGGTTGCCGCGAAGCTGGCCTACCTGCCCGAGAAATTTGTTCTTTCCTTCAACCTGGATCAGCACATCGTGGTCGGCCGGTTTGTCGGTCGTGATGATGTCGCCGACCTGCAGCGAAATCAGATCGTTCATCGTGATGCTGGTCTGAACCAGAAACGCCCGCGCTTCGATCGGAGCGTTCTGAACATTTTTCGTCAGCTTCCGGATGTGATCATCCTGGTTGCCTTTGCGCTGATAGCTGAACCAGTTCTGGGCGGCCAGATCGCCCATGATTGGTTCGATGACGTTGTACGGAATGCACAGGCTCATCGTGCCGGCGCGATTGCCCATCTTCAATTCAAATCCGATCACCACGACCGTTTCGTTCGGCGGAACAATCTGCACAAGCTGCGGGTTGCTCTCAAAATCATTTACTGTAAACGTCAGCGGCGTCAGGTTGCTCCAGGCCTCGGAAAGATGCTGTGTCGCGCGGTCGGTGATGCGCTGCACAAGGCGCTGTTCGATCTGCGTCAGCGGGCGCTGCGGGATAAAGAGGTCCGAACTGCTCCCGCCGAGCAATCGATCGATGATCGGATAGATGATCAGCGGGCTGATTTCCAGGCAAAGCTGCCCATCAAGCTGCTCGGCTTTCAGGAGGTTGAAACAGGTGGGATTTGGCAGGGAGTGGATGAACTCGCTGTAAGTGAGCTGCTCGATATGGGCGACTGAAACTTCGATAATCGTTCGAAGATAGCCGGAAAGGGCGGCGCCAAAATTTCGGCCAAAGCCTTCATGAAGGGCTTCCAGGGCCCGCATCTGGTCTTTGGAAACGCGCTCGGGGCGTTTGAAATCGTAGGTTTGGACGTCGGTCGGCGGGCCGCCGTTGCGACCGCCATTGAAGGCGGCGGGCGCGTCTGCCGCCACCTGCCCCGAATCAACGGCGGCGAGCAAAGCGTCAACCTCAGATTGATCCAGCACATCTGCCACGCGACGGCCTCCTTGCCGATGTCTCCATTATCGGACGTCAAAGGCAATTTGCTAGAGCGGAACGCAGGCTGATTTTGGATTTTGGATTGCGGGGCTGGATTGGGGAGGGAGAGGGCCTTGGTATTTCAATCCCAAATCGGCAATGAGCTTGCCGCTCAGCATAGCCCGTATCTGACAAGTGCCGCATGGACCCCATGGTCGTTATTGCTCGGGGCGATCCAGTCGGCGACTTTTTTGACTTCCCGATGGGCATTGTCCATCGCGACGGCGACGCCGGCGAGTTGGAGCATCCCGACGTCGTTGGGAGCGTCACCGATGGCCATGATTTCAGAAATAGGCACGCCGTAGTGGTTGGCGACAAGCTGCAGCGCGACTGCTTTGCTGGCCTTGGGGCTCATGATCTGGATGAGATGGTCATCGGTCTGGAGGATGGTGACGCGGTCGCCATAGCGTTCCACGAGTTCCGGTTCGAGCCGCGAGAGGATGGCGGGTTCGCCCAGGAGCATCAATTTCGTGGGATCGACGGCACAGATTTCTTCGATGGAGGCGATCACGTCCGGTTTGAACAGTCGGCCGGTTTCGGTAGTGAAAGGCTGTTCGGTGCGGTCGGTGTACCAGCGGTCCATGATCTCACACGAGACGAGGATTTCTTCAAAATGGTCGCGCGAGAAGTCCACGATTTCGCGAACGAGCCTGCCAGAGAGAGGCCGATGGAACACGGCGCGCCGGGCCGGTTCATCCCAGATCATTGCGCCGTTGTAATTGATCTGAAAGGTGTCGAGATTGAGCATCTGGTAGATGTGCCGAACGCTGCGAGGGGGGCGTGCAGAGGCGATGACCACGCGCACGCCGCGCGATGGGAGGCAGCAGAGGGCGTTGATGGTCTGTTCGCCGATCTGCTTGGAGTCATTGAGAAGCGTGCCGTCCAGATCAATCGCGATAAGGCGAATGCGCTGAACAGGATCTCCGGCGGGAGTGGCGCCGGGGAAGGAGTCATCAGGGCGTGGAGGAGGTTGCGGCGTCATGGCTGGCGTATGGTAGGCAGATTAATCAGGATTCAAAAGTGCAGCCTTCCCCAATTGGCCCCTCTGGTCTCTTTTCTTCCTTCCGGAGTATGTTTTGGCTGAGCTCGTCAAATCTGAAGAAGGGAAAAACGCGGGCGCGGCTGCCGTTTTTCAGTTGTGATTGGGAATCGTGTCTGGCTTGTGAGATTCCGCGGTTCCCGTTATTTTTGCGCCCTATGAACGAAACGGCGGTGGTAGGGTTGCCACTTGAAGCAAAGCGCGGTTTCAGGATGCCGCGCTTGCAGGAAGCGGGACTCATCATTGTCGTTGTAATTTTAGGCACGATCCTGTCAGCCTATGGCCACCATGACGCCCGGCCCGGCCAGCCGAACACGTTTCTTCGAGTGGATAACCTGATTGACGGGATCGCCACACCGATGGCGGTCTACGCGATCATGGCGGTCGGGGAAACCGGTGTCATCATTACGGGTGGAATCGATATTTCGGTGGCGTCGATGTTTGTGCTTTCGGCGCTGGCGATCGCCGGGGTGCTTCAGCACATGGACCCGGATGCGCCGGCGTGGAAAGTATTGCCCGTAGCGTTCCTGATCGGGCCGGGGGTGGGGTTGGTTTGCGGTTTGCTCAATGGAATCCTTGTCACGACGCTCCGGATGCATCCGTTTATCGTGACGCTGGGAACACTGAGCATTTTCCGCGGAATTGCCAACGTCTGCACGACCGAAAAGACGTTGCCGCTGCAGTCAAAGGGGTTGACGCTGCCGGATTCATTTACGACGGATTTCTTTCAGCGATACTTTTTTCAGAATGCGGATGGAACGGGCGGTGTGCAGATTCTGCCCATGATCGTGATGCTGGCCGTACTGCTGCTCGGGTGGTTTTATTTGCGGCTGATGGTGGCGGGACGCGAGCAGTACGCAGTCGGAGGAAATGAAGAGGCGGCGCGGTTCAGCGGGCTGCGGGTGAACTGGATTAAGCTTCGCGTGTATGGCCTTTGCGGATTGATGGCCGGTGTGGCCGCGTTGGTGACGCTCGGATATCGCGGCGCGATTTCGACCAATAGCGGGCAGGGATATGAATTGACTGTTATCGCAGCCGCCGTGGTTGGTGGATCAAGCCTGACCGGCGGCCGGGGCACAGCGCTGGGAGCGCTGCTGGGGGCGCTGGTTATTCGATTGATCGAAGATGGTATCCTCATCCTGCACATGAACCAGGAATACAGCCAGATCATCATCGGGTCGGCGATCATCATCGCGGTGGCGGTGGATCGATTAAGCGAATTCTTCCGCAACCGCCGGATGGCGCAGGGCCGCGGATAGATTCCATTTCACAGCTTCAAAAAACGAGGAGATTCACATGATTCAGATCAAAAGGCGAGGAATGTTGCGGCGTGTGATGGTGACCCTGGTCATCGGCTCGGCCTGCCTGGCGCCCTGGACGGCGCGGGCCCAGGATAAGAAGCAGATCACGATCGGATTGGTCGCCAAGAGCCAATCCAATGCCGTGTTTCAGGCGGCGTATCAGGGCGCAAAAGACGCTGCGAAAGAACTGGGGCCGCAGTATGGCGTTGAGGTGACGATTGATTGGCAGACGCCCGCGGACGAAGACGCAATGAAACAGGCCGACGCCGTCGAAGCGCTGACGCGCAGCGGAGCAGCGGGGATCGCCGTGTCGTGCAGCGAATCCGGCACCCTGACGCCGGCGATCAACAAGGCTATCGCACATGGCGTGGCTGTCATGTGCTTTGATTCTGATGCGCCCAAGAGCAAGCGGTTTGCCTTCTACGGCACAGATGATGTGAGCTGCGGGCAGAGAGTGATGAGCGAGTTGGCCAAGGCGATGGGCGACAAGGGAACGATCGCCATTCTCGCCGGCAGCCAGAGCGCGCCAAACCTGCAAAACCGTGTGAAAGGCGTGAAGGATGAACTGGCGAAGCATCCCGGCATGACGCTCCTGGAAGCCAGCGGTGGAGTGTTCTATCACCAGGAGACGCCCGAGAAGGCAGCCGAGGCGATTCAGTCGGCGCAAAATGCGAATCCGGGAATTGAAGGATGGGCGGTGATCGGCGGCTGGCCGCTGTTCACGCAGAACGCGCTGCCGTGGCCGCCGGGCAAGATCAAGGTGGTCTCGGTCGATGCGCTGCCGGCGATGTTGAACTATCTGCGCGATGGGCATGTGGAAGTGCTCCTGGCGCAGGATTGTTATGGCTGGGGATACAAGTCGGTGCAGATTCTTTTGGATAAGGTATTGAAGCAGCAGAATCCGCCGCAGACGAAGGTGATTGATCCGCTGACGAAGGTGACGAAGGACAGCGTGGATGAGTTTGCGAAGAATTGGGATAAGTGGCTGGGAGCAAAGTAAGGAATGTCCTGATGGCGCGTTGTCAGCGGTCCGTTGCCGGCGCAAGGGCCACGGATCACTGACGACGGACATCTCTTATGAGCTTTATTGAGTTTCAGAACATCACCAAGCGATTCGCCGGTGTGACAGCGCTGGACGGCGTGAGTTTGTCGATTGCCAGGGGAGAGTGTCATGCGCTGATGGGGGAAAATGGAGCGGGGAAATCGACTCTGGGAAAAGTGCTCGCCGGGATTCATCGGGTCGATGAAGGACGCGTATTGATTGACGGCGTGGAGCAGGCGCTGCATTCGCCGGCGGCGTCGATGAAGGCGGGGGTCGGGATGGTGCATCAGGAGCTGGCTTTTTGCCCGGATCTGACGGTCGCCGAGAATTTGAACATGGGGCAGTACCCAAGGCGATTTGGGCTTTTGAATCGGCGGGCGATGGAAGAGAGGGCGCGAAAACTCCTGAAGGCGATTGGGGAATCGATCGATGTTTGCCGTCCGATGCGCGAGCTGTCGACGGCTCAGGAACAGATGGTGCAGATCGCGTCCGCCGTGGGAACGGGGGCGAGCATCCTGGTTTTTGATGAGCCGACCAGTTCATTGTCGGAACCGGAAGCCCGGCAGCTTTTCACCCTGATCGAACAACTCAAGGCGCGCGGAGTGACGATCATTTATGTATCGCACCGTATGCCGGAAGTGTTTCGCTTGTGTGACCGGATCAGCGTCCTGCGGGATGGGAAATACGTCGGCACGCTCGATCGCGCCCAGGCATCGCACGATCGCGTGGTGCAGATGATGATCGGCCGCCTGGTCGCGGATTATTTTCCGCATCATCTCACCGATGCCCCCGGCGAGACGCTGCTGAGCGTGCGGGGAATGACATCGGCGGGGAAGTTTCGCGATATATCTTTTCAGGTGCGCAAAGGCGAGATTGTTGGATTCGCCGGGCTGGTCGGGGCAGGGCGAAGCGAGATCGCGAAAGCGATTTTTGGTCTCGATCCGGATGCCCGCGGGGAAGTGGCGATGGAAGGCAAGCCGCTCCCGCTTGGACGTATTAGTGAATCCATTCGGCGCGGCATCGGCCTGGTGCCGGAGGACCGCAAGCGGCAGGGGCTCGTTCTCATGATGAGCGGGCGGGCGAACGCTTCGATGGCAGTCCTGGACCGGTTCCGTCGAATGGGCCTTCTCGATCGCGGCAGGGAGCGGGCGGAGGCGGCAAAACTTTTCGGCCAGATGCGCGTAAAGACGCCGTCGCTGGAAACACCGGTGGCGGCGATGAGCGGCGGAAATCAGCAGAAAGTCGCGCTGGCGAAATGGTTGATTCGGAACTGTAAATTGCTGATTGTCGATGAGCCGACGCGCGGCGTTGATGTGGGGGCAAAGGCGGCAATTCATCAACTGCTGGATGACTTGGCTCGGGCGGGCGTGGCGATCATGCTGATCTCATCGGAATTGCCGGAAGTGCTCAATCTTTCGACGCGGATTCTCGTGATGCGGGAGGGGGCGCTGGTTGGAGAGGTAGGGCGAAAAGAGGCGACACAGGAGGGGATTCTGAGATTGATGGCGGGTGTAGGGCCGCTTTCATGATGGGCGGCATTCAGGCATGGCAGAGCAACACCTGGGTGAATATCGTACGTTGAAATCGCTGGCGAGCGGGACAGTGCTGTGTCTCGATTCGGCCTCCCGCAAAACCATTCTAAAAAAGCTTGAGCCGGACTGTCTGCTCCGAGGCCAGCTTCATCCGGCGATCAAAGATCGGCTGGGGCGAGTGAGGGAGCTGGCGCAGAAGCAGGTGGCGACGCTTCGTTCGGTGGAGCGGATCGCGGATGCCGCATGGCTGGTCTGGGATTATGTGGAGGGGGAAACATTCAGCGAGCATATTGCAGCCGGTCGCGATCCGCGCCGGATTGGGTGGCTGATGCGGGAACTGATTTTGTGCGTCGAGTCGCTGCACATGCGGGGGATTGTTCATGGCGCAATCCACTGGCGTAATGTGATTGTTACGCCCAGGGGTGAGATTCAACTTACACATATCAGCCCGCTGTTGTACAACGATCCGGCGGATGATGCGGAAGCAATCGTGCGGTTGCTGGAAGAGGTAGTGAAGGAATCCGGCGGCGAGGGGTCGCCGCTGGGAAAGGTGGTTCGGCAATCAGATGTTCGGCAAATTGGGCTGCGGGAACTGGGGAAAAGATTAGCGGGTTTGATGGATGTTTCGGATCATAGTGCGCCGTTGGAGTTGCCGCGTTCAGAAAGGTGCTTGCGGGCGGGCGCGGTTGTGGCGGCGGTTGCGGCGGCGATGCTGGGGATTGGCGTGGGGGTAGCGATTTATCACCAGGTAGCGAGGCAATCGACGACCCCGGTGCGGGATTTTGGACGGTTGGATCAGTTTCCGGCAACGCGATGAGATCAGCCGCTGGTTGTTTTCATTCCAGTGCGGCGGCTTTAGGCTGTGCGTATGAGTTTTGTCAGCCGGTATCTGGAGCCTGAACTGGTGGAGCGGTTGAACCACCTGCAACTGACGGCGCGGAGCGTGGTGGAAGGGAGCACCAGCGGGCTGCATCAAAGCCGGTTGAAGGGGGCGAGCATTGAGTTTCGGCAGCACCGTGCGTACGTGGCGGGGGATGAGCCGCGGCGACTGGATTGGCGGGTGTTGGCGCGGACAGATCGACCTTACATTAAAGAATATGATGAAGAGACGAACCTGCGGTGTGTGCTGATACTCGATTGCAGCGGGTCGATGGCGTATGCCGGGAAAGGCGGGCGCAAGTTTGATTATGCCGCGAAGCTGGTGGCTTCGCTGGCGTATCTGATGCTGGGGCAGACGGAATCGGTCGGGCTTGCGCTGGTGGGGAAGAAGCTGGATCAATGGATCGCGCCGGCGAGCGGACCGAGCCAGTTGTCGCGCATCATCGATACGCTGGAGCGGACGACGCCGCGCGGTGAAGCTGGATTGGCGCCGGCGATGCACGAAGCGGCGAAACGAATCGGGCGGCGCGCGCTGGCGATTGTGATTTCGGATTTCCTTTCGCCGATCGCAAGCATTCGAGAAGGATTGTCGCACCTGCGGCATGACCGGCATGAGGTTGTTTGTCTGCGCGTGCTCGATCCGGATGAACTGGAATTTCCATTTCGCACATGGTCGCGATTCCGCGGTATGGAAGGGGAGCAGGCGTATCTGTGCGAGCCGGCGATCGTGCGCAAGACATACCTGGAGAATTTTGCGCGGCATCGGCAGCAGTTTGAAGAGATTTGCCGGACGCTGGGAATGCGGTGTCATCTGGGTATGACCGATCGGCCGCTGATCGAGTTGCTGATGAAGATGATCCACCAGGCGGGAAAGTGAACGGGATTTTGCGATTGCATTAAAGGCCCTTTGCGAGAAGCGGCATGTTTTTGAATCCGGTTATGCTTGCAGGCATTGGAGGGGCGGCGGCGCCGCTGTTTTTACATCTGCTGAGCCGGGCGCGATATCGAAGCGTCGATTGGGGGGCAATGATGTTTCTCGCCGGTGCGGAGGCGCGGCAGCGGCGGACGGCGAAGCTGAAACAATGGGTGCTTCTGGCCCTGCGGATGGGGATGGTGGCGGCGCTGGCCGTAGCGCTGGCGCGGCCGGCGCTGCAGGCAAAAGCCAACCCGGCCGGCGGTGGGCGGACGACCGCCGTCATCATCCTCGATGATTCGGCGAGCATGGGATATGAAGAGAACGGAAAAACGCGGCTCGATCAGGCGCGCGAGGTGGTGTTGCAGATTCTCTCGGCGATGAATCGAGGGGACCAGGTTTCGCTGATCTTAACGGGAACGGCGCAGCCGCCGTCCGAGCAGGCGCCGAGCAGCGATTTGCAATCGGTCGCGGCGCGCGTGGTGGGATTGCAGCAGGGGTTTGGAGAGGCGGATAATGCGGAAGCGTTGAATGCGGCCGCGGATGTGCTGCAGCGGTATGACGAGCGGATGAACCGCGAAATTTTTGTGGTTGGTGATCGGCAGGCGGTGAGCTGGCGGAATGTGAATGAGGCGTTTCATCGGGCTTGGCAGGCGCGATGGGCGGCGGATGGGAGGCCGCGGGTGACCGTTTTGCCTGTGGGGAGCGAGGCGGCGGACAATGTGGTGGCAGAGGCAATTGAGGTGCTGAATCCACCGGCGACGGTGGGACAGCCGGTGGAGATGCAGGTCCATGTGCGTAATTATGGGGACATTCCGCGAATGCGATGCCGGTGAAGCTCACGACGGGAACTCGATTGCTTGCGGATACGACGATGACGCTGGCGCCGAATTCAACGGGAACGGTAAGGGCAACGGTTTTATTCGAGGAGGCAGGCTCGCACGTGGTGAAGGCGGAGGTGGCTTCATCCGGACTGAAGACGGATGATGCGCTGGATTATGCAATGGATGTGACAGCCCCGCTGCGCGTGCTGATTGTGAGCGGAGATGCGGTTGATCAGCAAAAGGCGGAAGCCGCAGGATCGGCATCCCCGGCAACGCAGGTTTCGGGTGAGACGCAGCCCGGAAATGCCGCGACAAGCGCTACAGCCGAAGCTCCGAAGAACGCCGGGGAATTCATTCGGCTTGCACTGCGCCTTACGCAACCACCGGTCGGACCGGAGCTGACTTGGCGCAGGTGTCGATGATCGCGCCGGGAAAATGGGCAGGGACGGATCTGGATCGATTTAACGTGCTGATCCTGGCGAATGTTGAAGGGGTGAATGCGATCGAGGCGCGGGCGCTTGAGCAATATGTCTACGGAGGCGGAGGCGTGCTGATCGCGCCGGGAAAAAGATCGAGCGCCGAAGAATACAAGGGGGAACTGTATCGCTTTGGGGCTGGGATTTTGCCGGCGATTTTGTCCGCGGCAACGCCGGCCGACGGATCAATGGCGACGACGCTGGCGGCGCTGGATTTGAATCATCCGGTGTTTCAGTTTTTGCAGGGGCAGGTGAATCCTTTGCCGCCGGCGGGGATAACGAGGTATTTCCCGGCGGCCCCCAAGCCGGAGGCGGCTGCGCGGGTGCTGGGAAGCTATAGGTCCGGGAAGCCCTTTTTGATTGAAAGCGGGGCGGGACGCGGGCGGGTCCTGCTGGTGACGACGGCGCTGGATGCGGATTGGACGAATTTGCCGTCGACAAATTTTTATTTGCCTTTCGTGCAGTCGGCGGTGCGATACCTTGCGGGCGGCGGGAGCGCCAACCGGAACCTGCTGCCGGGGCAGCCGATCATTACTTCAATTGACGCGGCGGCGGATGAGAAGTCGGTGACGATGCGTTTGCCGAACGGGCGCTGGGAAGTGCTGCCGGTGACACGAGTGGAGAACCGGATTGATGTGCGGTTTGCGCGGACGGATGAACCGGGTGTATATCAGTTGAGGTATCGCGGTGGTGGGAGGGAATCTCGATTGCACTTTGTCGTGATGACGCCGCGGGCGGAGTCCAATTTGGCGGTGGTGAGTGAGTCGCAGTCCCGGACGCTGGCTGGCCGAGTGGGGTATGAGCGGGTCGATCCGGCGGTGACGGCAGTGGCGTCTGTCGTCGCACGCGATCGCGCGGGGCGGGAGCTTTGGGCAATGGTGCTGGCTTGTGCGATTGGGCTGGGAGTGCTGGAAATGATCGTGGCGCGATGGTGGTCGGCATAGGAAGGAGGTGATTGGATGACGGCATTGGACCGATTGATAATCGTGCAGTTTCCGGTGCGCGGCGGCCTCATTGGAGTGTTTTATTGGCGCGGACTACAGCATTTTCCAGCGGTACTGGGGATGCTTGTGGCGATTGCGGCGGCGATTTATTTTTTGTATCCGTCGCAGGTGCGATCGATTGGCGGAGCGTGGCGGTGGGTATTGCCGGGGTTGCGGGCGGGGGCACTGGGGGCGCTGGCGATTTCCATGTTGCAGCCGGTGATGAGTCGGGTAAAGAACTCGACGGAGCGAGGGGCGATCGTTTTCCTTGTAGATACGTCGCGGAGCATGAGCGTGGCGGATGTCGGGCGGCCGTGGGGAGAGTGGGTGGCGATTGCTTCGGCGCTGGGACGGATTTCGCCGGACCTGCGCGATGCCCATGCAGCAGCGCTGCAGGCGGATACCGACCGGCTGGTGGCGCGATCCGATGCGGCGGAGCGGGCGCGGCGAGATTGGGACTATGCGAAGCTGGCCGGGCGGGGAGAGGCCGCCGCCAGGGCACGCCTTGACCAGATTGTGTTGCAACTTCAGCAGACGGCGCGATCGGTGATGGAGCAGGTATCCGGCCGAAGCGATGCGGATGTTTTGCGCGGGGTGACGGCGCAGTTGGCCGCAGATTTGACGGATGACACGCAGATGAAGTGGCTGGATGTGGTGCAGCAGCGGGCGCGGTTGGCGGCGACGGAAGCTGAGCGGTTGAGGTTGGCGGCGGATGAGGAACTGTTCAAGAATAACCCGGAAGTTCGGGATACTTGCATTGAGCTGTCGTCCCAATCGCGGCTTCAGCTTGCGCTGGAAGCGGTGCGCGGCGCCCATGGCCTGGTGAGCCAGTTGGGAGGTGCGGCGCCGGTGTTGGTGTTTGGGTTTGGAGATCGCATTTCGCCGTTTTCGGCGCAGCCGGAAGGGGTGACGCCTTCGCCGCAGCCTGTCGTGGCGGAAGGTTCGGTGAGCAATCTGACGGGAGCGGTGCAGACGCTGCTGGATCAATTGACCGGCACGGCGGTGCGGGCGGTGGTGGTGTTGACGGATGGGCGGCAGGTCGGGGGAGATGCCATGGTGCCTTCGGGGTTGTCGGTATCCGGGGTGCCGGTATATGGGGTGCGGGTCTCTTCGCTCAATGGGGTAAGGGATGTTTCGGTGCTTCATATGAGCGCTCCGAGCAGCGCGTTTATCGGGGAAACAATCCATGTGCGGGCGGATATTCGGGCGACGGGAATGGAAAAAGGGCGGGCAGAGATTCTGTTTACGGCAGGGGACGTGACCCAGACGCAATTTATTGATCTTGCGGACGGGAAACTGGTTTCGGTGGAATTTTCGGCCAAGGCGACAGCAATGGGGCCGCAGAAGGTCGCGATTGACGTGGCGCCGCTGCCGGGTGAAGCGACGGTGGAGAATAACCACGCCGAGCGGTGGGTGAAGGTGCTGAATCAGAAAATTCGCGTGGCGGCTTATGCCGGAGCAGCAGGATGGGATTATCAGTATGTCCGCAATGCGCTGGCGCGGGCTCCCTGGGCGGAACTGAAAGATGGGATTTTGGCGCAGCGGGCGGATTCAACGGCGAAGAAAGATCCGGGAAGCGGCGGACAGGTACTGAATGCTTCAAGCGCGACGCAAGCGCGGGGAAATTCATTTCCGCTGACGCCCGATGAAATCCTGAGGCAGGATGTGGTTTTGCTGTTTGATGTTGGCATAAGTTCGCTGGATGCGGAGCAATGGGCGGCGATGCGGCGACTGGTGACGGATCTTGGGGGGAGCGTGATTTTGATCGCGGGGGATGCGCATGTTCCCGGGGAGTATCTGGGAAATCCGGTGACGGCGGCGCTGCTGCCGTTTACATCGCCGGCGCCGGTCTGGCAAACGTGGCCCGGCGAGCGGCCCGCGGTGCACCTGACGCCCGCGACTTTGGTGGAAAAAATCGATGCGATGCAATTGGGCGATGAAATGGAAACCAACGAGCATCGCTGGGAGCAGTTGCCGGCGTTCTTTCGGTTTTTGCCGGTGGCGAAGTTGAAATCCAACTCCCGGGCGCTGCTCGTGGAGAGTGATTCGGGAGCGGCGGTACTGACGGAGAGCCGCGTGGGTGCGGGACGGACGCTGTTCTTTGGCGCAAATGAAACGTGGCGATGGCGATACAAAGTAGGGGAGCGGGACCAGGATCGCTTCTGGTTGCAGTTGATTCGTTATGCGGCGGAGGAGCCCTATGAAGCGCAATCGCATGGGCAGGGATTGGCAAGTGTGTCGCTCGATGCGGATGCGATTGAAACGCCGCCGGGCGATGTGGTGCATGTGCGGGCGCGAGTGTTGGGGGCAGATGGTTTGCCTACGAAGAAAGCATCGTACTCATTGCAGGTGGTGCAGGATGGCAGTGTCGTGCGGAAGTACCGGATGACGCCGGGGACGGGGGCAGGGCGATTCTCTGCAGCCGTGGCCGATCTGGACGAGGGAAAGTACATGCTGAGGGTGGACGGCGAGGAAAGCGTCCGCGCAGAGCGCCGCTCACAGTGAAGCGATCGTTTGAAGCGGAGATGGCGGATTTGAACGGTGACAATTCTGTTTTGCGGACGATGTCGCGGGCATCCGGAGGCGAGCTTATTCGGCTGGATCAGGTCGATACCCTGGCGGCGAAATTGAACGATACGCGGGAGGATTCCGCGCGCTGGCAGAGCGGAGATTATGGGATAGCCCTTATCTCTTTGCCTTCACGCTGGGGTGTTTGGCGCTGGAATGGGCGATGCGGAAACGATTTGGATTGGCGTGAATGATATTTATTAAAGCACGTTTGGATTTTTGATCTATGAGCGCAGCGCTGCCGGATGAGATTCGGAAGTACATCAGTGCGTATGTCGCACGGCGACGACGCATAGAAACCGTGCGCGCTATCGGTTTAATGTCGGCGGGATTGCTTGGGTGGATGCTCGTGGCCTGTGTACTTGATCGGGTGATGGCGGAGGAAGGTTGGGTGCGATTGGTTTCGCTGGCTTGCAGTGTGGGTGTGCTGCTGGTTTTTGCGGCAAAGCATATCCGGCCGTGGATGCGGCGGGGATTTGATTGGGTGGAAGCGAGCGCGGCTATCGAACGCAGGCAGAAAGACTTCGATCAACGGCTGATTACTGTGGTGTCGCAATTCATCGCGCGGTCGGAACATCGTGCGGCGGGGGAGATGCTGGATCAACTGGCTGCGGAAGTGGCGGATCAGATGGAAGATGCCGCCTTGTCGGATCTCGTGCCGGTGCGGCCGGCGCTGCTGGCGTGGATGGTGGTGGGGATTCTTCTCCTGGCGTTTGCCGGACTGGCGATGGCGCCGGCGGTAGGTTTGCCGCGGCTGTTGCGGAGGTTGGTGGAACCGTTGGCGGCGGTGCCGGCCGCGACGACGACCGGGCTGAGTGTTAAACCGGGATCGGTGGAGATGCAGGAGCAAAGGTCGCTATTGATCAGTGCGACGGTAGCGCGGTTGAATGATGGAGCGGTTGTTTTGCATACGTCGCAGAACGGACAGTCATGGGCCATGTGGCCCATGGCGGCGGTGAAGGGAGATGTCTTCACGTTCATGATTCCGATGTTGGATCGCGATGTGAGTTATTTCGTGACGGCGGGGGACGCCACAAGCCGCACATACCTGGTGCATGTGCTGCGGGTTCCGGCGGTGGCGGCGTTTCGGATGCGGTATGTGTATCCGGCGTATATGAATCGTGCTTCAACAACCGTAACGAATGCCGAGGGAACGATTGAGGCGCCGGTGGGAACTCAGGTTCTGCTGCAACTGAAATGCACTCAGCCGTTGCGGGAGGCATCGGTAGTAGTGGGCGAAGAGACTGTTGAATCGACGCCGACTTCGGACCCGGCGGTACGCGAAGTGAACTTGCTGGTTAAAAGCGATCAGCGGTATGACGTGCGGCTGACCGGGATGAATGGTGTGAATGGGATAGGACCGAAGACAACTTTGATCCATGCAATTGCAGATCGTCCGCCGGTGGTGCGGCTGATCAAGCCGGCGGGGGATATGGTGGCGGGAGCCGGTGAGGTTTTGCCGATTGAATATGAGGTGGGGGATGATTATGGATTGGTGAAATTGGCCGCCCGGATGCAAGTGAATTTGGATGGGCCGGTGCTGTCTGATGAGGTGAAACTGGGCGGTGATGATCGGCAGGCAGCTGGGGTTACGGATGTGGATTTAATGGAGGCGAAGGCGGCGCCGGGGGATGTGATTTCGATCTGGCTCGAGGGGCAGGATACGGCGGGGTTGACGGGAAGAAGTGAATTGCGGCATGTGCTGGTGACATTAAGCGGAATCGGGGAGGCCGCGCGGCAGCGGCTCGCGGATTTACTGGATGCTCGACGGCTTGCGGAAAAGCTCACGGGTAATGTGGAAGCGGCCGAGGGAGGCCTGAAAAAGGCGGAGCAGTTGGCTGATCAGCCGCCGGAGGGATATGAGCAGATCATGGCAGGGGTGCGGGGGAACCTGGCGGAAATGGATGAGACGTCGGCCATGCTTCGGCGAAGTTTGATGCGCGCGATTGTGCATAGCGGTTCGCCTGCGATGTCGGTGTCGCTTGCGGGGATGGTGGATTCGGTTCAGTTATGCTCGACGTTCGCCGGGCAGCTTGGCGCGGTTCAGGAAGGGCCGGACCTGATTCATGAGGCTATCGTGCGGATACGCGTGATAACCGATGCGGTGCGGGCGCTGAAGGAATCGTTGGTGCTGATGAGCGATGGAGAAACTGCGGCGAAAGTGTTGGGAGATCGTGCAGCGCTTGCGGAAGTTGTGCGGCTTTCGAGGGCTGGTGGTCATGAGATCAGCGAAGTGCAGCGCGATGAAGTCGGCTGGATCGCGCAGCAGATTGCGACCGCGACAAGGACAGTGGGCATCGATCCTGATGCGGCTGACATCGATAGCCAGCTTCAGCAAAAAGTTTCAGCCGCGAAGGAATGGATGAAAACGCAGAAGCCATGGGATTTTATAGCGGCTTCGCGCGAATGGGCGGAAGAACTGGGAAAGCGGAGCGCGTGGGCTTTGAGATTGGATCAGCGGCTTGCAATGGCCGCGCAGGCGGAAGCGCTTCGGCCTGACGCGAATGTTATTCGAGCCCGGGATTTGCAATTGGCCGGGCGGGCCGCGGCGCGGTTGATGCTGGATGAAGCCGGGCCAAGCGCTCGGCCGGATGAGGAACCGAAAACAGCATATCCGGCGGCGCTCGATGCGATGGCTCAGGAACACAATTTAATTCTTACGGCTGATGCTTCGGCGACAGATGAAGCCGTGCAAATTCGAGGGAACGCTGTGAAGGCTAGAGAATTGATGCGGCGATGGGCGGGCGAAGCGGATATGGCGATGACGGATGATGCTTCCAAAGGCGCAGCACTGGTGAATCTGGCGATGGAAGCCAGCGCCGCGAGCAGCGAGCGCCGACCTGACGATGCGCGCAAACTGGATGAGGCGAGAATGAAGGCGACAACCATGCCGGCGGGAGATATGAACTGGGCCGGGGTTAATGCGGCACAGGAGGCGGTTGAGCGATCGATGTCGGTTGTGGAAAGTATCGAGCAATTAATTGCTTCGCAGGAGCGGTTGAGGGCGGACACCGAAACAGCGCAGGCCGACCGGGCGGGACTCAGGAGTCGAGAGCTGGAGATTGGTGCGAAAATTAAAGCGATGTCGGATTCAGTTGCAAAGGAGTGGCGGCAAACAGGGCCGCCGGAATCGTTGTTGTCGGCAAATCGATATGCGAGTGCCGCGGTGGAAGTGATGGGAGAAGCTGCGGTGAATTTGGCCATCGCTGTCAAAAACCAGCGGGGGGTTGAAGATGCGCTGATGCGCGCGCGGGAAGAGGCGGTTCGCCGCGCTGCCGCCGATCGGTTGGCGGCAATTCCGGTGATGGCGTCGTTGTTTTCTGCTTATTCAATGCCGGGGATGGATTGGGCAAGGCGTGATGCGGATGCAGACGTTGTGGCGCCGCCTGAGGCTAAGCAGTGGGGCAAACTGAATGATCGTTCGACGGCAGGGCCAACCGCCGTGAAACATGAGGAAGACCAGGGGGGATATGCGGACCAGTTAAAGATTTATTTTCAGGTATTGGGAGATGGAGGGGGAAGAAGATGAAGGGAGCTGGATTTCGGTTTTGTGCCGCTTTGGCAATTGCGCGGTTGGACACAGACAAAACACCCCTGCTGCGTGGTGGCATTCGCACGTTGATGTCGGGGGTGCTGGCGATTGTTTTAGTGGTTGCTCCTGCCGTGCGGGGGGAGGATATTTTGCCCAACAATTTGGATGCGGCGGTGGAGCGAGGATTGGCATTTTTGGCCAAGCAGCAGAATGCGGATGGATCGTGTGATGGAGGGGGACCGCGGATAGCGATGACGGGATTGACCGTAATGGCGTTTCTGGCGTCGGGACATACTGCCGATGTTGGTAAGTTCGGGTTAACAGTGCGGCGAGGTGTGGACTTTCTGGTCAAGCAGCAGCCCGCGGATGGGTATTTCGGCAAGGTGGAAGGCAGCCGAATGTATGGGCATGGGATTGCGACACTGGCGCTGGTGGAGGCGTTGGGAGCGGAAACCGTTGAGGCGAATCGGGTGAGCATCCGGGCGGCGCTGGAGAAGGCGGTCAAGATCATTCTCGACGCTCAGGATGTAGAGAAGGACCAGAACAATTCGGGAGGATGGCGTTATGAGCCGACGTCCACCGACAGCGATCTTTCGCTGTCGGGATGGAACGCGCTGGCGCTGCGGGCGGCGCAGGATGTAGGGATTCACGTACCGAAAGATCGCGTTCAGCGAGCCGTGGAATATGTGATGAAGTGCTATCGAGCGGATGAGAAGGGTTTTGCGTATCAGCCCGGCGGTGAGGCTTCGGTGGCGATGACCGGGACGGCGGTGCTGAGTCTTTACCTGATGGACGCGGCCGATCGACCGGAACTGGGCGCGGCGACGCAATTTCTATTGCAAAATAGTGTTAACGAGCAGACTCGATTTCATTATTACGCGCTGTATTACGCGACGCAGGCGGCATATCAGGCGGGGGATTCGGCGTGGCCGGCTGTCTGGCAAAATTCTGCCGGTCAATTGCTGGGCGAGCAGGTGCAGCAGGATGGGGGATGGCCGGTAAGCCGCACTGTTGAAGAACCGGGACGGGTTTATGCCACTTCAATGGCGATTTTGACGCTGTCGGTCCCTTATCGGCTGCTGCCGATTTATCAGCGGTAGGTGACTTTTGGGATCGTGCATGATTCAGCGGCGGAACCGCCGCAATTGCCATGGCGTCATCAACCAGTCGAGCCTGGCGGAGCCGGCCGCGATGCGGTCAATCAAGGTGAGGCAGCACGCGCCGCCTTTTTTCAGTTCGAGGAATGGTTCTTCATGACCGCTCAGGAGCCATGTGATGAGCGCGCCGAGGGATGGCTCATGGCCAACAATTGCAACGGTGGTGGTCAAAGGCTGGTGCTTCAGCCATGCCACTATTTTTTCGCGATTCCCGCCTGGGGACAGTGCGGTTACTTCGGTGGCTGCCACTTTACCGAATTCTTTTGCGATGATTTGCGCGGTTTCGACCGACCGCACAAGGGGGCTGGTGGCGACGACATCAATTGATTTGATTAATCTTTTCAGCCCCTCGGCGTTGTGACGTATGCGCCGACGGCCTTCGATCGTCAGCGGGCGAAGGTCATCGGTCATTCCGCTTTGAACAAACTCCGCCGGCGAACCGGCACGCCCGTGGCGGATTACAACCAGCTTCATGCACACCTATGTTTCTGGCAAAACTACAGGTTGGATTGTACCGCTAAGCAACAGGCCGCACGGCTAAATTATGTGCGGCCCCCATCTTAAATTTCCCCCGTTGCCCGCATATTCGTTAAAACCAGCAGCAGCCGCAAAGGCGGAAATACAGTTAAACGATGTCGGTGATGACCTCGGCCTCGATCATCTGTTTGATTTTTTCAATGAATCCCGTGCCGGTATAAACGCGACCGTCATAATGCAGCCAGGTGTCGGTGTGCGTCTTGCGAAGCTGGGCCCAGAAACCGAGCAAATCGCCGACGAAACAATCGATTTCTAGGGTGGAGCCGCCCCAGGCGGTGTTTGAATCGATTTCTTTCCCGAGGATGTTGAAGCCAATGCGAATGGAGCGGTCACCATCCCGCCACACCCATTGCCAGGCGCGGGGGTCGCGGCTTCCGTCGGTGACGATGGCGACATTGGCGATCTTCCCGATCGCCGCGGCAACGGCCTGGGCCGAGTAGCGCGCGATGACCTGGATCGCCTGGCTGTAGAGAACTTTGTCATTGTGCGGCGGACCGGGAATGAGGTCGATCTTCAACCGCAATCGCCGCAGAAGAATAAAATCCGTTGTAAGCATATTTGCAGTAAAGCATCGCAGAAAAACGGCGGCGGACAAGTCATCCGCAGACCCTGTTATCCGGGATGGTTCATCATGAGTGTGGCCGTGTCCTGAAAGTATTTGCGAAGTGCCGGTTCCGCTTCCGGCGGAAGCAATGCTTCGGCCATTGCTGCTTCCATTAGTTCGATCCAGCGGTTGCGGGCTTTCAGGTCGACTTTGAAAGGTGCGTGCCGTATGCGCAGCCGGGGATGACCGCGGGCGGCGCTATAAGCGGCGGGGCCGCCGAAACGCTGGATCAGAAATTCCCGAAGGCGGTTTTCGGCGGCGGGGAAATCGTTTTGCGGGTAGAGGGGGGACAGGATGTCATCGGCCTGCACCCGCCGATAAAAGGCGCTTATGAGGCGGTGGAAGCCATGTTCGCCGATGGCGGTAAAAATTTGTTCGTCGGGGAGTGCATCTGCCATGGAAATGTTCACCAGTGACATCAGACGGCGATTATGGGCGTCAACACCGCAAGCGACTGCTGAGGCGCCACGTCGAAGCGGGTGTTGTCACCAGTCGCGGCCACTTCTCTGACTATTAAATCCTCACCTGATCACCGACCGCAAATGCGGCAAAAACACCAGCAAGCCAACAATGACTGAACCTATGGCACTCAGCAACACAGCGCCCGCGGCCACGTCCTTGGCTTTTTCGACTGTCGGATGAAACTCCGGCGATGCGACATCGCACAGGAATTCGAAGGAAGTATTGATCGCTTCCGCTGTCCATACCGACATCATTGCGGCGACGATCCAGCACCATTCGCCGGCCGCCAGGTGAAACGCGACGCCCGCGATGACGACGACGATGGATGCGCCTCCATGCACCCATGCGTTGTGTTGGGTGGCGATCATTAATCGAATGCCGCGGAACGCATACTTGATGCTTTGTATTCGCCCGCTGAATGTAAATGGGTTTTGCGAGGACATTTGGGTGTTCCGGCGCCGGCGCGATCAGGGTGCGAGGCGCTGAATCGTCCAGCCCTGGGTGCTGCGGATATATCGAAGTCGATCATGCAAACGGCTGCGGCGGCCCTGCCAGAATTCGATCTCTTCTGGGATGACGCGGTAGCCGCCCCAGTAATCGGGGACCGGGATTTCGCGGTTAAAATATTTTTCCTGCAGCTTGGCGGCACTGCGCTCAAGCTCTTCCCGCGATGCCACCACACTGCTCTGCTGCGAAACCCATGCGCCAATTTGCGAAGCGACCGGCCGGGAATGGAAGTATGCTTCGGTTGTTGCACGATCGACAAGCTCGACGCGCCCGTCAATGCGCACTTCCCGCTCCAGCGGCTGCCAGAAAAATACGAGGCTTACGCGAGGGTTCTCTGCCAGTTGTCGTCCCTTGCGGCTTTTGTAGTTGGTGTAAAAAATGAATCCGTTTGCGTCAAATCCTTTCAGCAAAACAATTCTTGCATCAGGACGACCGGCAGCATCGGCGGTAGCAAGCGTCATCGCGGTCGGTTCGGCAACGTTGGCCGCGATCGCCTCATTAAACCAGGCGGTGAATTGATCGATCGGGTCGGCAAAGACGCTGGATTCGGCTAACTCACCGACCCTGTATTCGTGGCGAATGTTGGCGGGATCGATTTTCTGCATGGTCTCACCTGGATTCATTCAGCTTGCGGACGACGTTCATCACCATTCGCCGCGGCGCAAAGCGTGACACACCGACGAGCAGGCGGTTTTTGAAACCGGGGACAACGACGCGCCTGCCGGACATCAATCCATTATATCCGGCCATGGCGACATCCGCCGCCGAGAGGCCGGCGACGCCGGAAAGTTTTGACGCGCTCATGCCGGCCCGATTTTGGAAATTGGTCAGGGTGGGGCCGGGGCACAGCGCGGTCACGGTTATGCCGGTGTGTTTAAGTTCATTAGACAATGCTTCCGAAAGCGACAGCACATAGGCTTTGCTGGCGTAATAATTAGCCATCAGCGGGCCAGGCTGGAACGCGGCGGTGGAAGCGACATTGAGAATTTTTCCTCGCCCGCGGGTGACCATTGCCGGCAGCAGTAATCTTGTCAGTTGCGCCAGTGCAACGACATTGACCTGGAGCAAGGCGGATTCTTCGGCGGCGTTATTTTCCCAGAATTTCCCGTGCGTGCCGAAGCCGGCGTTATTAATCAGGATGTCGACGGCGACATTGCGGCGATTGAGTTCGGCGACAAGTTCCTCTGCGCCGGTAACCGTGGCAAGGTCTATGGGAATGATGTCAACAGTGACGCCATAGTTATTGCGGCATTCATCAGCCAACCGCTGGAGTGCGCTTGTGTTTCGCGCGGTCAGCACCAGTTGATGGTGAGAAGCAGCCAGCAACTTGGCTAATTCCAAGCCAATGCCGCTGGAGGCCCCGGTAACAATTGCAGTTGTGTTCAAGGCGATTGTCACCTTCTTCGTGCGTGCGGTTTATGAAAGCAAACGCCGGCTAACGAGGTTAGCCGGCGTTTGCTGAATTGCGATGAGCCGCAAGCATTACGCCGCCTTGCCCTTGGTATAGAACGTGGGCAGCGGCTTTCCGCTCTTTTCCCAATGCTTCACGATCGCGTCAGCTTTACCGGCGCTATTCAGCACATGCAGCTTGCGGCGGACCATGCCGATGATGGCTTCGCGGCCTGGCCCGAGGTAATTGCGGGGGTCAAACTCGGCGGGCTTCGTGGCGAAGACTTCGCGGATCTTGGCGGTCAGGGCCAGGCGAAGGTCGGTGTCGATGTTGACCTTGCACACGCCGTATTTCTGAACGGCCATGGCGATCTGGTCTTCGGGAACGCCTTTGGCGTTGGGCATGGCGCCGCCGTACTTGTTGACGAGATCGATGAATTCCTGGGGAACAGAACTGCTGCCGTGCATGACCAGCGGCAGGCCGGGGGCAGTCTTCATGATTTGCTCGATGCGCTCAAACGCGAGCTTTGCTTCATGCTTGAACTTGAACGCGCCGTGGCTGGTTCCGATAGCGACGGCGAGCGAATCGCAACCGGTCCGCTTGGCGAATTCGGCGGCCTGGATCGGATCGGTCAGAAATTGTTCAACGTTCTTTTCATATTCTTCGGCATCAAGGCCTACGACGTCCTCTTCGATGCCGCCGAGCATGCCGAGTTCGGCTTCAACCACCACTCCGGCGGCATGTGCGTGCTTCACCGCTTCGGCTGTCAGATGGATGTTCTCTTCAAACGGATGATGCGACCCATCGATCATGACGCTGGTGAAGCCGTCTTTGATGCAGGTGTCAACGAGTTCGACGGTGTCGCCGTGGTCGAGGTGAATCGCGATCGGGAGCCACGGATACTCAGCGACCGCGGCGTCAATAATCGCCTTCAAGTAATGCATCTTGGCATACTTGCGAGCGCCCTTGGAAATCTGAAGGATGAGGGGACTCTTCTCCGCGGCGCATGCTTCAATAATTCCCTGGGCCAGTTCCATGTTGTTGACGTTGAAGGCGCCGACGGCGAATCCGCCGGTATAGGCAAGGTCGAACATAGGCTTCGTGGTCATAAGCGGCATAGCGTTTTTCCTTTGAATGCGCGCCCTCAGCGGCGCGTGCTTAACGAATCCAAATCAGGGGGCAGAGTGTAGGAAATCGGCCTGATGAATGCAATTTTCCCGGCAAGCGTGCGCTGATGATTCTTCCACCGAGCAAAATCTTCAGTACGATCCGTTCGTGCCGTATTTCAGCGTAAATCGAACGGTAGACTCTGCCCTCCGGGCTTACTGGTTGATTGTTGGGCTATGCGTTGTCTGGATCGTGTTATCGCGGGTGATGCAATATCGCCAACTCCGCAAGCTGATTGGAAATGGCGTGGGGGCCGCGTGCCATTCATGCGGCTACGCAATGGTTGCGGGCAGCTCTGTGATTTGCCCCGAGTGCGGCTGCGATGTCCGCAAGTCAGGTTTGATCACGGATGCGGCGAAAATTCCCTGGAAGCGGTTGCCGATGGTTACGCTGGCGGCAGTGCTTGCCATCCCGGTTGCGATGTTATGCGCGCCAACAGCAGCCCAATGGCAGCCGTTTGGATGGCACTTCAAAGTTGAAGCATGGTGGTATCTTCCCGACTCGTCGGCAGACCATATCGACATTATGACAACCGTCCGCGCCACGGGTTACGGGCGTTTTTTTTGCGCTCTGTGGATGCCATTGCATACAACCCAAGCGCGACGGATGCGGTTCATGCGCCGGTGCTTCGCGTCGATGATGCAGGCTGCCATTTCACACCCCGCGCAGGCGCCGAAGAACAAGCAGCGGCACTCACGCCCGATCTGACTCGCCAATTCTTTGAATTATCAGGTGATCTGCCGCTCTCGCCTGCAGGAGCTCGCCATGCGCAGGAAATGTTCGCAAAACTGCAGGCCGTATTGAATCGGGATTTTCCGCGCAGCGATCACTGGGAGGTTTATCAGGGAAGGATCGTCCGGCCGCGCCTGTCGGTGCAATATGGCATGGATGTTCTCACCATGCTGGTTGTGGCAATATTGATTTGGCTCGCACTCTCCGCAGCCGGCACGATCATTATCCATACCTTAAATCGCCGATCGCGATTGCGGGCCGCGGCGACGTGGCAAACGGAAGCTGAGCGTTTTGCGTTGCGGGCAGATGCAGCCGCTATCGATGCAAAACGCGGGGCCGTGCAGGCATCAGCCTGACGCCATCAGGCAATCGTGATGTTGTTATCCAGGTAGACATCCTGGATCAGATTCAGAAGCTTCACACCGTCAGCCATGGGACGCTGGAATGCTTTGCGCCCGCTGATGAGCCCCATGCCGCCGGCTCGTTTGTTGATGACGGCGGTTCGCGCGGCCTCAGCGAAATCATGTTGCCCGCTGGCTCCGCCGCTGTTGATAAGGGGACTGCGG
This sequence comes from uncultured Phycisphaerales bacterium, assembly GCA_963704405.1. Classification (GTDB taxonomy): domain Bacteria; phylum Planctomycetota; class Phycisphaerae; order Tepidisphaerales; family Tepidisphaeraceae; genus MFD01213-c1. The sequence continues at coordinate 3,185,345 of OY969903.1, read as the reverse complement.
CCCATGTAGCAGTTGGCGAGCTGATAGCGCGTCATTTCAATAGGATGATCGCCGGGCGTGAGCTTGCTATAGACGCGCGGGTCGGTTTTGCCGAACTTCAGTGCGGTGAATCCGCCATTGGTTTCAGGCAGTTTTTGTTTGATGATGTCGGCTTGAATTGTCACGCCGAGATGATTCGCCTGCCCGGTGAGATCAGCGGCGAGATGGTAATCCTTGTCTGCAGTTTTGAATGCATTATTGCGGAGATAGCACCACAGCACGGTGACGAGCCCATATTCGTGCGCTTCGGCGAACATGCGAGAGACTTCCTGAATCTGCCGATCAGACTCCGCGGAGCCAAAATAAATTGTCGCTCCGATCGCCACGGCTCCCATTTCGAAGGCCTGCTTAACACTGCCGAAGATGATCTGATCATACTTATTCGGATAGCTGAGGAATTCGTTGTGATTCAATTTAACGATGAATGGAATTTTATGGGCATACTTTCGACTGACCGAACCAAGCACGCCTAATGTCGAAGCGACCGCATTACAGCCGCCTTCGACAGCGAGCTTCACGATATTTTCAGGGTCGAAATAAATCGGCTCGGCGGCGAAGCTGGCCCCGGCGGAATGCTCGATCCCTTGATCGACAGGCAGGATCGAGACGTGGCCCGTCCCGGCGAGGCGGCCATGATTGAGTATTGACTGAAAATTCCGCAGCACCGCGGGCTTGCGATCAGCCGCTGAGACAACCCGGTCGACAAAATCCGGGCCCGGCAAATGCAGCGCAGACTTATTAAATCCCTTCGTCTGATACGAAAGCAGGTCGTCGGCATCAGGCCCGAGCAGTTCACGGATTTGGGTGGATTCGCTTGCCATAATGGATTTCCTGGATGAGTTATTCGCGGTCCAGCGTCCCGCGCGTGACGCCGAGCTGGTTCAATACGCGAAGCGATCGCAATGTTGATTTCGCATCGGCTTTCCCGGCGATGATAGAAGCATATCGATCCACCAGCGGGCCGACTTCCGCCGGCTTTTCCCGAAGAAGTTCGATGCGGAAATGCTTCAGCCCGAGGTTTGCCATTTGAGGAATAAATGTCGCCGCCGATTGCGCTTTGGCGTTGAAAACCGTGTTGCGGCAACCCACGTCCGGAATCAGCGGGTGCGGTTCACCGACGCGGTCGCGTAAATCCACCTGGTGCCGCTCGCAGGGCCGGCCGCAGTCGTGGAAATCTTTGCCGGTCGAAAGGGTGTGGGCGAACACACAATGTTCCATGTGGAACATGGGCATGTGCTGATGCACGACGGTTTCAAACCAGTCGATCGGCGATCGTGAAAACATCGCCGCCATCTGTTTCCAATTCAGGTCATATGACGGCACCATTCGCACCAAGCCTGCATCCGCAAATATCTTGGCCGTCAATTCATTGGAAATATTCAGCGAATAGTCGCCTATTTGCGGCAGGCCTGGAGAAACCTCGCGATAAAAACCGACTGCCGCCAGATTTCGCACTAATACTGCATCAGGATTCATCTCGGCGATCTGGCGAAGAAATCCCTCCTCGCCGGGCTTCACAATGCGGAGCGTCGCCAGCGCGATGGGCATGCCGGCTGCCCGGCAGCGATCCACTGCGTCCTTATAGCGCCTGACATCTTCAAAATCACAATAGACCATCCCCACGCGGACATCGCCTTCCCATGCCAGGACGGCATCCAGTTGCTCGAGCGTGCGAATCAGAACATATAAGGCAGTGGATTTGGCATCCCGTGACGGTCGTTCAGCCCCTCGCGCATCGGAAAGACACTCTGCCCGCAATCGCGCCAGTGCATCTTCATCCGCTACGGCATGGAGTCGCCGGCGACGCCGGTCCGCCAGCAGCAGTTCGACCGCCTGCCGCCGAAGATCATTCAAGACTGACTTCGGCACCATCGGTTCACCGCCAATGTCCAAATGCAAGTCTGTTAACTCATAAGGCGTATCTCCTAATCGGCTGAGTTGCTCGCGAACCACGGCCTCGGTTACGGGGAACTTCTGAGCACGCTCCAGCGGCTTATCCCATTGAACGGCCGCTTCGGTGCCGCCGCTGGAAAAATAAATCGAGAGGTTCTCGCCTGCATGGGCGCGGACTTTCACAGATAACGGCTCACGCTTCACCACCTCATCGCGAGAGAATGAATGCTCCAGCCGTTTGCGCAAAGCCGGATCGTCCGTCTTCCAGACGATCGCGCCGACAGCGATTGCAGCCAGGTTTACATCGCCGCGGCCAAGTTCAATTTCGATGGATCGTCCGCCTCTGGATCGCACGCCAAAAATCCGACCGCCTTGCTCGTCCTGTTCCGGATGCCCTTCATCAAAGACGACCCCATCGCCGAGTTTCAGTGGCGCGGGATCATTGGTTTCGGCATCAATCACGATTGCTTTTGGCAATACCTGTGCGACCGTGCCGATTCGCCGCCCGCGCAATTTTGGGAAGCGTGCAACGACCAGTTCCTGATGATTGACGCCGGACAAGAAACCATGCGTGAAACCGCGCGAAAATGTCTGTTCCAGGTCGGCCTTCTGCTGCGGTGATATCTTGAATCGCCCTCCGGCGACACAGGAATCGACGGCCTGACGATAGGTTTGCGTGGTGGCGGCGACATAATGGGCGCTCTTGAGCCTTCCTTCAATCTTTAAACTTGCGATGCCCATTTCCGCCAGGTCTCCAACCAGGTCGTAGGCCGCCAAATCCTGCGGTGAAAGCAGATAAGCCTTGTCCCCCAAATCTTTCACCTGTCCGTCAACCATTAAGTCATATGGCAAGCGGCAGGCCTGCGCACATTGCCCGCGGTTGGCGCTGCGTCCGCCGAGCGCCTCGCTGGTTAAACATTGGCCTGAATAGGCGACGCACAATGCGCCATGAATGAATACTTCCAGCGGCATCGCAGTCGCCGCTGTGATCTTGCGAATGTCTGCGATGCTCAGTTCCCGCGCCAGCACGACCCGTTCTATGCCCAGCGACCGCACAAATTCGATTCCGCGCGGCTCCGTGAGCGTCATCTGTGTTGAGCCGTGGATATGTAATGACGGAGCGGTGGAATGAATTAATCGCGCAAGCCCAAGATCCTGAACAATGACAGCGTCGACACCCGCCGCCGCAATCGCAGTGATGTATTGGACGGCGCCGGGCAACTCATCTGAAAAGATAAGGGTGTTGAACGTCAGAAATCCCTTCACGTTGTGGCCGTGAAGGTATGCCATGATCTTTGGCAACTCTTCCATCGTGAAGTTGGTTGCGCGATGGCGGGCGTTGAAATTGTCGAGCCCAAAGTAAACGGAATTGGCGCCGTTGGCGACGGCGGCTTTCATCGCGTCCCAATCACCGGCCGGCGCGAGAAGCTCCGGCCCGGCGCTTCCGGGCGTCGCCTGTAGAGGCAATGAAGAAATATCAATAACAGACACATCAACTCCCAAAGAACCGGATCAAAAAAGTATAGCACGATTGGCTTTGAATGCCCTGTTGTCGGCGGCGTTGATTGAAGCGCAGTCATGCGCCGCCATTGCCATTCGATATGGCTTGCGTTCCCCGCCAATAGCCACAGAATATCCATGCGTGGCCGGCAGATGGGCGGCCGGAGATTGGTGTTCGCAATTGACGGGATATTAAGCGACAGGAGAAATCGAATGCGTGTCTTCGTCACCGGGGCGGCCGGGTTTGTCGGCAGCCGACTCAGCAAGACCCTCATGGCCCGCGGCGACGAAGTCATCGGCTTCGACAATCTCAACGATTACTACGCGCTGACCCACAAAACCCGCCACCTCGCCGACCTGCTGCCTGATAAACAGTTTACCTTCGTTCAAGGCGACCTCCGCGATGCTCCGCTTCTGCGAGAGCTTTTTCAAAAGCACCGCCCCGGCGCGGTGGCCCATCTCGCCGGCATGGCGGCTGTGCGGTATAGCGTTGAATTTCCGCTTTTGTACGGCGAAGTGAATGTGCAGGGGTCGGTGAATCTGTTGGACGCCGCCCGGCATTCAGGGCAGCCTACCTGCATTCTTGCTTCCACGGGAAGCGTATACGGGGCCGATACGCCTGTGCCCTTTGTCGAAACCGCCGCCGCTGCTCATCCGCTTGCTCCATATCCCGCGAGCAAACGGGCGATGGAACTGTTCGCCTATACGTACGCGTATCTCTGGAAACTGCCCATCACGATCGTCCGATTCTTCAACGTTTATGGCCCCCATGGCCGCCCTGACATGATGCCCTGGCAATGGACACGCCAGATCCTTGCCGGCGAACCCCTCACCTTATACGGCGGTGGAAAGCTCAAACGCGACTGGACCTACATTGATGACATCATTGCAGGGTTCATCGCCGCCATGGACAAAAAGCTTCCGTGTGAGATTTTAAACCTCGGCTGCAGCCGACCCGTGGAAAATCTCGAATTCATCCGGATTCTTGAAAGTCTCCTGGGTAAAAAAGCGAAGGTCATTGATACCCCCACACCGGCAAGCGAGCCTCTCATCACGTACGCCGACATCAGCAAAGCCCGCAAGCTGATTGGATATGATCCGAAAATCACGGTGGATGAAGGCCTTCGACGATTTGTCGAATGGATGCGCGCTGAGAAGATTATTTAAATTTGGGTCACACATCACCCGTCTGCAGCCGCTTCTGGGGGCGATCCGCGTGCACTGACGCGTGCAGCGTTGCAGTTCCCCGCAGCAGCAGGGGCAGACTTCACGCCGATGCCCGGGGGGGCCAGGAGATTCTTGATGAGTGCAAATTACAGGAAGCGGCGTTCGCAGATACGCAGATCGCGAAGCTGAATTAAGCCGGGGGAAGATGAGACAAAATGAGGCGCGCCTCACGCCGTCCCAGGGAATCATGTCTCTATACAAACTGTTATCTACACATAGTTTATGCAAACATAGTCTTCATGTATTAGCAATAATACGATAAAGCGCGCCTCATTTCGTTCCCATCTTAACATGAGGCAGCCAATCGCGATTGCACGCCCGGGAATGGGGTACAATGGGTGAATCGAGCCGAGACGGCGGCGGAATTGGAGGCATTGCGGCGTGCGGTAAAGCGTTCGAGCCCGTATGGACGGCAGGGATGGGTGGACCAGACGGTGAAGAAATTGAACCTGGAATGGACGCTGCGCCCGCGTGGCCGACCGAGGGTGCGACTGATCAATTCGCGTCCCCTTTGATATTCCCCCTTGCTGGTTAACATTTTCAAGCAATCATAGGCGCGTCGCAGGGCGGTTTTCTACAGAGCCGTCGTGTCCCCTTTAGTCCTCCCCACGAATAGCTTTAACGATTTACTTGATCTAATCCGGCCTATAAGAAGGTTGACGATATGTCCGACACCCACATCTTGCTGTTACCGCGTCCTGCTTCGATGCAGACTGTCCGCGACCGCCTTAAAGAGACTTACCAGTTAAGTCCTGATCGCGGTCTCGGTGAAGTCGAAGAGTTGAACGTCTGGGATCGCCAAGGTCGGGCCGTGTGCATTATCGAATATTCACAGCCGTATCCACCTGGAAAGATGGAAGAAGACCTACAATCGCGTGGTGCCGATCCCGAAAAGCTCCAAAAGTTCCTGCTACGGTACTGCAAATGGCCCGCAATGAATGATGTGCTCATCCGAGTAGCTGATTCGCCAAATGTCTGGATGTATCCCTCGACAGAAGTGCTCATCTCGGGTGCCGAATTTGCCGCTCGGACACGGGCTGATCCGAACTGGAATCCATTTGCCTAGCAACTTCGGACACGTGAAACGGCTGAGCGTCTGGGCTTGGAGCACACGCTGCGGACGCGGGGCCGGCAGGTGGGATGGCGGAAAAAGGCATAGCGGGTGGCCGGTTAAAGGTTCCAGTCCCTAATGCCATTTAATTAAGCCGCCTTTCCCCTGTTTTTTAGGGCGTTTCGCATCTCCCGGCGTGGACGATTGAGCCGGTCGTATTCCTTGGGCCGGCGTTTGATCGCACGCGGCTCAAATCGACCCGGTCGAATCGGATTCACGAGCAGCGCCCATAGCGCTTGTCCCGGTGACGTGCAGCGAATCCAGGCCAGTGTGTCGGCGAAGCTGATTCGATCCGGCGCTACGCCCTGGTCCGCCGACGCCTTGAGCATCACGGCGCGCACGAGATTATACACCAGCAGGAAGATGGCCAGTTCCTTCAGCACGCCTGCCGCCGTTTTGCATTTGAGGATTTCCATTCCCATGGTGGTCTTGAGATGCCGGATGTTCAGTTCCGCCGCCCAGCGCCCCTCCCCAGTTCCACCAGTTCATTGGCGGGATATTTGTGCTGATCCAGCAGCGTGGTTACGAGGTTTACTTCCACGGGGCGAAAGCCGCGGCGGTGAATCACCCGATGCACGATGCGCACGTCGAGATATTCCGGCAAGGCGGCGAACTGCTCGGCGCTGATCCAATCCGGCTTGCGTGGCGGCTTGGGCCAGCGCGCGATCCGGTCGGATTTACCATGCACGGGACGATGTTGATGGAGTGAAAACAGGCCGTGAATGCCTTTGTTTTGCAGCAGCGCCAGGTGCGCCCAGGAACCGAACGCCTTGTCGCCGATGAGGATGTCGCCCTGTGCCAAATGCTCGTGAATCCATGGCACATCGTGTAAGTCGTGCCTCCGCAACGGGCCGGGGATCGCGTCCAACACCATTCCCGTACGCGCGTCGAAGGATAGAAGAAGATGCCCTACCGGAAAACCGCATCCCGGTTTCTGTTGCCCCGGCTGGCCGAAAGCATTCTGCAACTGTGGCGTGTCCGGCATCGAGAAACTCGTGCCGTCCAGATAGAAAGTCCGATGCCCATGCCACAGCGGCACGTCCACTTCGTGATCCATTCGGACCTGCTCCCACACGCGCCGGCACAATCCCCAGAATCCTTCCAGCGGCAACCGCGCGCGGGCCGCGCAATACGCCCCGGCCGTGAAGGTTCCACCGGCCCATTGACGCACGTATCCGCACGACTCGTTCCCATCCATCACCTGACGGATAAAGAGCTCAATCGTTTGTGCCGGTCCCAGCGTCCGATTCCGCCAGCGGTAACCGTGCTCGGCAAACAAATCTTCGACGGCCTGAGCATCCAGAATCGCGTCGATCTGCAACGGCTGCTGCTTGATCCGCTTCAACGCATAAGCAATACTGGCCATCCGTGGCCTCCTGTGGGTTGGTGACTTAAGCACCATCAGCCTATCAGGAGGCTGCGTTTTGCGCGAATGTAGTAAGTGCAGCCATGGCGCGGACTTGCGGCTTAATTAAATGGCATTAGTTCCAGTCCCTTTTAGTTTTCTCTTATAGGTAATACGTTTTCAGGTTCGGATGGACTCAGCCGTTAAGTAGTGGTTTTCTCAGGGCAACCGCATTCTCAGCCTCCGAGTAGTTTGAGCAAATAATCGTGATCCCAGGCGGCATTGAGGCGTCTGCCTTTGATTCCACGCTTTTTGGTCTTCTCCCGCTGCAACAGATTCAGTGCGATCCGACGCACCCGGCTGAAGTTTTCCGCGGAATGATCCTTGCGATTACGCTTCTGGTCCTCATCAAAACCCACGTCCAGCACCCAATGCAGTTTATTTTCCACCGCCCAATGACCCCGGATCGCCTGGGCCATCCGAGCCGCGTCTACGCCGCCGAGGCTGGAGATAAAGTAACGCCGCTCGGTACTCACTCCCTTGAGCGGCACATCGCGTGTGGATTGCACCACCGCCGCTGATTTTAATCCGATCCATCGCGTCCGCTGATCGGCATCCAGCCAGTCGTCCAATTGATCGGTCACCCACACTTGGCGCGTTTCGATTCGGCCATGATCCCCATCGACCGTTGTCTCAACTCCATGATGAACGCTGGCGAACTTCTCAAGAATCATCTCATCCAGATTCCGTTGCAGCGACTTGTGCAGCGTGGGCTGGTTGTCCTTTACGGCCAGCACGTAATCCCCACCCTTTTCCACGATTTTCGCGGCGATTTCCGTCTGGCATCCCATCGCGTCGATCGTGACGGTCGCTCCGCCAATGTCCAGCAGATCCAGCAGTTGAGGAATGGCGACAATTTCATTCTCCTTGCAATCCACCGCCAGTTGGCCCAGCACCGTCGCGTTCTCCGCGACAAACGCGCTAACCAAATGGGCGGCGGTGGAATGATCCCACGCATGCTGGAAGCTGCGGCGAATCCTCTTTCCGTCGATTGCCACCAGCTTCCCCTTCGATGAACCGGCCAGGGCGGCGGCCCAATCCATGAAACATCGTTCAAAAGCGTCTGGATCGAGGCGCGCGAAGACGCGCTCAAAGGTATCCTGGCTGGGAATCCCGTGCGGCAAGTCGAGAAAAGTTTCGAACCACCGCCCCTTGGCCAGACCAAAATCGACGACATCCGACCAACTGTCAGCACAACAGATGACCGCCGTCACGGCGATGATGATCATGTCCGAAAGCTTATGGCGTTTGCCGCGATTACATCGCGGATCAGGCAAAGCCGCAAAGTGCGTTTCGATCGAATTGGCCATCCATGACCTCCTGACCTCGCTCCGCGAGGCCAAAAGGCCATAGTCTAATCATTTCGCCGAGAATGCGGTTGCCCTGAGTGGTTTTCTACAGAGCAGGCTTGTGGCCTTTACTTTGCTGGGGGGGGGTACAATAAGATTGGCTATTCGAGAGTCTATCCGAATCGATATGGAATACGCTCCGCGCAGGCGCTCGGATTACCTGATGCCGTCACAGTGCAAGTTCACAAGCTTGCGGAAGTGGCAATAGTAAAAGTTCAACTCATGCGGCTTGCAGATTACATCGTCTCGAACATGGAGCCCATCCTTTTAGAATGGGAAGCTTTCGCCCGCGGAATCACGCCGGGTGCGAAGATGAACGTGCTTGCGCTGCGTGACCATGCCGGAGAGATTCTCTTAGCCACGGTGCATGACATGCAATCTTCCCAAAGCTCGATTCAGCGAGCAGCAAAATCCAGAGGCCATCCAAGGGACGACGGCGCGGCATTGAATGGCGCATCGGAGATGCACGCGGCTGGCAGGCTCGGCTCCGGGTTTGATCTTATGGAAGTGGTTTCCGAGTATCGGGCGCTGCGTGCGAGTGTGCTCCAGCTTTGGCGCGATACCGCGCCGGAAGCTCACGAGCGGGACGTGGATGATCTAACCCGGTTCAACGAATCAATCGACCAATCGCTGACCAAGGCAGTGAGCAGTTACACAAGACGGGTCGATCAATCCCGCGATCTCTTCCTGGCCATTCTCAGTCACGATCTGCGCAACCCGCTGAACGCGATTGCAATGTCGGCTGCATTGCTCCCGGAGCAATGCGATTCCAATCTTGAATCGACCCAGACGGCCTCCCGGATTTCGATCAGCGTTACCCTGATGGCTCGGATGATCAGCGACCTTCTTGATTACACCCGCACCCGGCTGGCGCGGGGATGCCCGTTTCTCCCGCCCCGATGGATTTGGGTACGCTTTGCCGGGCGGTGTTCGCAGAATATCGGAGCAGCTTCCCAGAGCGGGTCATCCGCTTTGAATCCGAAGGCGACCTCACCGGCAACTGGGATTCCGACCGCCTTCGTCAAATGGTCTCCAATCTGGTTGGAAACGCCGTCCAGCACGGCGCAGAAGACGCGCCGATTGATCTGAAGGTCACCGGCGAAACGGCTGAGGTGGTGTTGCTAATCCACAATGGAGGTCTACCCATCGCCCCTGGAGAGTTGGCGAAGATATTCGAGCCGCTGATACGCGGTTCCAGTGCCGGCAGGCCCAAGGCAAACCGCCCCGGCAGCATCGGGCTGGGCTTGTATATCGCCCGCGAGATCGCGACATCACACGGCGGAACAATCGACGTTACCTCATCCCAGGAAGCCGGAACCTCCTTCACCGTTCGCCTGCCGCGTCATTGTCTGGTCAAGTCCGGGCAGCCCATTCTGGATGAGAAACACATCCAGACCATGTGACGGGCAAGCGTTAACACCCAATCGCTCATCGCGGTATGCCGATTTGAAACATTCTCACATCCGGCCCACTTTGTCAGTTACCCCCTGCCGGATATCGGTCTACGGTGCGTTGGTCACTCTGATCCGCCTTGCCAAAGGACACATGATATTAATCGTGGACGACCAGAAAGACACCGGCACCGCCTTGGAACGCCTGCTTCGATACTCCGGCCATGAGTCCGTGTCGGTTACGGGCGGCGCTGAGGCCCTAGCCATGCTCCATATCCGCAAACCATCACTGTTGGTTCTCGACGTGAACATGCCCGAAATGGATGGGCTGGCGGTTCTGAAAGCGATTAAGGAACACGAAGAGCTGAAGGACGTACGGGTGGCGATGTATTCGGCAGACACCCATCACGAAACGATGACCGAAGCCAGGCGGCTGGGAGCCGTCGATTTTATCGTAAAAGGCACAGTTGGTTTCGATAAGCTCATAGCCCGGATTTCCGAACTCGCCGGCGAACCATCGAAGCCGCAGTAATCCTCGCATTCGATTGGTCCTTGCCGCATCCCCGCCGCCGTTTTAGCTTGACCGCGCCTGCGTTCACACAATTCTCTTTAAGTTTCGAATTCCATCTTTATCACCGCTGTTTCGGTTCTTTCGATCGCAGCGTTGCAATGCAGGAAAGAGGGCCTCCAAGTCCGGCCCTCTCCCGCACCCTCTCACCCGGCCCTCAATCCGTTGAGTGTGCTGTCGGAAACAATTAAGACAGAGGGGGATTTTCTGGCGTTTGAGCGGGCGCTCGTGGAGACGCATCAGCGGCTGGCGATGCCGGTGTTCGCCTGGTGCATCATGGGGAATCACTGGCATTTTGTGGTTCGCCCTCGCGAGGATGGGGATTTGGGGCGGTTTTTTGGGCGCTGAGTCTTCGGCACGCCACGCGGTGGCAGGTGGCGCACAAGGCGGTGGGGAGCGGGCATGTGTATCAGGGGCGGTTTAAGAATTTCATGGTGCAGGCCGACGAGCATCTGCTGTGGGTGCTGCGGTATGTGGAACGTAATGCGTTGCGGGCGAAGTTGGTGAAGCAGATGGCGCAGCGGCATGGATTGCAGACGACGCTGCGGGCGAGAGGCAGGCCGGCAGGGTGGAGGAAGGGTGCGAGCGTTGGTTAAGGGTCGTGTCCCGAGCTTCCCCTTTTGTCTCTCTTCGCGCCATTCGTAGCTTCGCGGTCGCATTCTCCCCCCGCCCCACGAGAAGCTACGCTAAAGCGCCAGACCCGTGCATCTTTGCACCGCAAGTTAGCATGCGCTTATTCAGCCCCACCACGGTACACTTTCCCCCGCCGCCAGGTGGTTGCACCGCCGCCATTGCTCGACTGCCGATTCCAAGGAGAAAAACGTGAGCCGTCCATCTAAGTCCGCATCGAAAAAAGCAACTGTTCAAAAGCCCATTCGCGGCGCCGCCGAGTTTCTCGAACCACGGCAATATCTCGCAGGCGTCGCCTACGGTTCGCCCGTCAACACAACAACCGGTTCACTGACCATCGCACCGGGGGGTGTCACCCTCGCCGACATCAACGGCGACGGCAAAGCCGACCTGCTTGTTGCCGGAACCAGTGCCGGTTCGGGCATCGTTGGTGTATTCAACAGCAAGGGAGACGGATCGTTTGCCGTTCCCACGGAGATTCCCATCACAGGTACGCCCGCCTCCGTGGGCACAGGCCATTTCGGCGTCGCCGCCAAACTGGATGTCTTTGCCGGCACGACCGGGACACCAGGCAATATCTTCATTTTCCACGACGACGGCTTAGGCAACTTCACCAGCGGCGGCGCTATTGCGGCACTGAATGACAACCACGCAATGGCCGTAGCCGATTTCAACAAGGACGGAAACAGCGATGTTCTGACCATCAGCAGCAGCGCCAGCAACAATAACAACGCCGCCATCACCTTTATCAACAGCAGCGGCAATGCCATCTCTGCCAATCCATTCAGCCTTCCCTTCGGATCGGTGTCGGCGGTCGCCACCGGCGACTTCAACGGTGACGGAAACCCGGATTTCGCCATCGTCGGCCAACTCGATAACAAGATCGCCGTCTTTCTCGGCAACGGTGACGGAACCTTCAAGCAACAGATCGCCTATCCCACCGGCCCCGCCCCGACATCAATTGCCGTCGGCAATTTCCGCAATAAAACCATCAATGGCCTTCCCGAATTAGACATCGTCACCGCCGACAGCACCGGCAGGGAAGTCAGCTTCCTGGCAAATAATGGCGACGGAACATTCACCGCTCCTGTGAACAGCGTCGTCACCGCATCACCCACTGGCGGTGGCCCCCTGAGCGTCAGCGCCAGCGATTTAAACAATGACGGAATCCCGGACCTGATTTCTCTTCTGGGTGCCGGCAGCAGCGAACAGGCCATCGCCTTGCTCGGCGTCGGCAACGGAACCTTCAACACCGGCGCAACCATCTCCATCGCCGGCGCCAGCCCCACCGCCATTGCCGCCGGCGACCTTGTGGGCGCCGGCACACCCGAAACGGATGTCGTGCTGACCAGCAGTTCCCAGATTTCGTCTCTCTTGAGCGTCCCCGCCGTTCCGACAAACCAACTCGCCTTTTCCCAGCAACCTGCCGCCCTCACGGCAACTGGAGCGCTAGGGACGATCACTGTCGCGGTCAAAGATTCCAACGGCATACCCCTTACCAGCGACACCCCAAACGTCACCCTGGCCATCACCGGCGGTGGAACGCTCAACGGCACTCCCACCGTCACTGCTGTTGGTGGCGTCGCCACTTTCACCGATCTCTCCATCACTACCAACGGCGTCTACACCCTGACCGCCACCGATGGCAGCGATTCCCCAGACACCTCCACATCTTTCACCGTCGCGATCGCCACCACCTCTGCCCTCACCCCCACCATCACTCATTCAACCCTCGCGGCGGTCGTCGTCTCCGGCTCCATCGTTCATGCCCACGTCACCGTCAATGTCGTCAACTCCGCAGGCGTTATCTCATCAGGGCCCACAACCGTAAGCGTCTACGCCTCCACCAATGGCCTCATCGACGGCAATTCCCTGCTCCTGGGCTCCATCACAAAACCAAAATTAAAAATCCGCTCCACCGCCCATACAACCTTCACGATTTCCATCCCCGCACTCTCCGCAAATCTCAGCGGCGTATACACGCTGCTCGCGCAGGTCACCGACCCATCCAATAAAACTACCGTCTCCATCCCCGGCCCGGCGCTAACCGCCGCCGCTCCGTTCATCGCTTTCTCCCAAACCCCGCTTCAAACCACCCTCGCCTCCGCCGATATCAGCGGCGTCAAGACCAGAGCCAAAATACAATTCAAAGTAACCAACAACGGCAACATCACCAGCAAAGGCCCCAGCCAGATCGCCTTGTTCACATCCCCCGACGGCCTCGCCGCCGACGGCACTTTGATCCGCAGTTTAACCCGGGCAATCGTCCTGAAACCCGGCGCAAGCAGAGTCATCACATTGCCGCTGCTGACACTTCCCGCCGTTGCGAACGGCAATTACAACATCGTCGCCCGCCTCACCGATCCCGACTCCAACACAACCCAGACATCCAGCCCCCAGTACACACTGGCCGCCCCCTTCGTCTCGCTAGTGCCATCCTTAGGTTCAATCGTCCTCGCCCATAAAGGCGCAGCAAGCGTCACTTTCACCGTCACCAACCAGGGCAACGTCGCGCCGGTTGGGCCCAGCACTATTGCGATATTTGCATCCTCCGACGCCACTACCACCGATGGCACCCAATTAGTTTCCCACCTCGTTTCCCTGTCTCTCCCAACCGGCCACTTCCGCGTGGTGCACGTCCATTTAACCGCCGCCCAAATGGCCCAGGCAACAGCCTCCGGAACACTGGTGATCGAGGTCGTCGATCCTACCTCCCAAAGCCAAACCCTGGCGATTCCCGCCTAGCCCGAATATTGCATCGTTTTTTTTGCGGTGGCTATAGCGCGACGGCCCTGCCTCTTGTAGATTCGGGACTTATCACAGTTCCAAGTCAAACAAGAAAGGCCGGGCCGTGCGGACAGATGTAAATCACCTTGGATCACTTTTACACCCCTTGGACGACGCAAACTGCTGGCCGATACCGACCCAGGGCGCTATGCCTTGCAAGCGCCGAACATTGCACGCGGCTGAAGTGTTACAAATTTGGAAGCGTTATCCGGGCGACATCTTTCGTAGTATGGGCGCCGCGGGTTGCCAAACTTTGATCCTATGGCCATCGGATGAGCGATTCGATCGTTCTGTCGTTATTTGGCCGCCACGATGATTGTTCCCTTCATGCGGGGGTGGTACTTGCAGCCATACGGAAATGTGCCGGGCTTGTCGAAGCGGTGCTCGTACATCTTGCCGCTGCTGATATTGCCGGATGAGAAGGAACCGTCTGTGGCGATGACTGTGTAGTCCCGGTCGTCGGCGTTGGTCCAGACGACGGTGTCGCCGACTGCGATTTGAAGGGTGTCGGGGGAGAAGGCCGTACCCTGGATCGTGACGTTTTCCATTTTCCCGGCGTCTTCGGCGGCAATGTTCAACAGGAAGACGCAGGCCAAGGCGAGCGTTGCAGGCACGCAGACGGGACTTCGGGTTGCGCGTTTCATAGCCAGCATGGTGTTCGCTCTCTAATATACTGCAAGCGATGGTGAGATAGACAACTGTAATGGGCGGGTTGACAGCATATGCCCGAAAAAATCATTCGAGATCCCGTCCATGATGTGATCGCCTTCCGGCTGGAAAAACCGGTGGATGCGTTGCTGTTTCAGTTATTGAACGCCGAGGAATTCCAGCGGCTCCGTCGGATTCGCCAGCTTGGGATGGCGAATCTCGCTTATCCCGGGGCGGATCATTCGCGGTATAGCCATAGCCTGGGGGTGATGGAAACTGCGCGAAAAATCATCGATCAGCTTCGGCGATCGTTTCCGATCGACGAGGAGAACGAAACGGTTTGCCTGGTTGCATCGCTTCTGCATGACCTTGGGCACGGACCATTCAGCCACGTGTTTGAGCGGGTTAGCGGGATTCACCACGAACGCATTACACAGCGGATGGTGATCGACCCGGACAGCGAGGTTCATCGGATTCTTTTCACGTTTGATAAATTGATGCCGGAAAGGGTGCTGAATTTTCTGCAGGGCGTTCCCGGACAGACATTTTTTTCGGACATTCTTTCCAGCCAGTTGGATGCGGATCGATTGGATTATCTGCTTCGCGACAATCATATGACCGGCAGCGGTTATGGCGATTTCGATCTGAACTGGCTCCTTCATGCATTCACCATCGACCCGGCGAGCGATCGGCTGGCCGTCACCTGGAAAGGGGTCAGCGCCGTCGAGGCGTATCTTCAGTCGCGGTATCACATGTATCGCAATGTTTATTTTCACAAAGTGGTGCGCAGCGCGGAGGGGATGGTGAAACTGGCGCTGCAACGCGCCAAGCGCCTGGCGGTGCAGGATCGACTGGAGTGGCCGGGGCGCGACACGGCGGTTTTCAAGGCGCTGCTGGGCCAGAGATTCAGCGTCGAGGAATTTCGCGACCTGGACGATATTTCCGTCTGGCATTGCCTGAAATTATGGACGCGGAGCAGTGATGCGGTTCTGGCGGGGCTCTGCCGCGGGCTGCTGTTCCGGGGGTTGTTTAAGACGATCGACCTGACGCATCGAATGGATGAAGCGGGTTTTCGCGAGGCCATCGTGAAAGCCGAATCCGCCGTGGCGGCGGCGGGGGGTGAGGCGAAGTATGACCTGTTTTATGACGAGGCGGTGGACACGCCTTATGAAACCTTCGACGCCGACGGCAGCGGGGGGGCGAGTGAAATCATGGTGATCGATTCGGGGGGAAAGGCGACGCGCTTCGCGGAAATGTCGCCGATGTCGCAGGCGTTGAATCGGGAGCTTTCCTTCAGGCGTATCCACGTGAAAGCGGAATGGAAGGAAGTTGTGGCGGACGCGGTGAGATAACGCTGGGATATTTCCAACGCTCATAATTATTGACGCATGGCGAAATCACCGGGAGGAGGCGGGACCTCTGCGATGTTACGAAAAACGTTGTTTACTTGACTTCAGTCAAACGACTGTTTTAAACTAATGCTTGATGACAGCCGACCGAATATCTTTCCCCAAGGACTCCGCCGAGCGGGCCACCCATGTGCGGTTGCTGGAATCTGCGGGGCAGGTGTTCGCCGACAAGGGATTTAAGAACGCGACCGTCCGCGAAATCTGCCAGAAGGCGGGAGCGAACGTGGCGGCGATCAATTATCATTTTGGCGATAAGGAAAAGCTCTACACTGAGGTGTTGCGATTTGCCCACCAATGCGCGATCGCCCATCATCCACCGGGGGCTGCCGGTGGTGAGGAATCATCGGCGGAAGAGCGGTTGCGGGGGTTTATTTCTTCTTTCCTGCGGCGGATGTTTGACGATGGGCGGCCGGCGTGGCATGCGAAGCTGATGTCGCGGGAGATTGCCGAACCGACAGCCGCGCTGGCCCGGCTGGTGAAGCAGGATCTGTGTCCGCTGCGCGATCGATTGACGTTGATCCTGCGGGACATCATCGGCAGCAACGCCGATGATCTGCTGCTGCAACATTGCGTGATGAGCATTGTCGGGCAGTGTTTGTCGTTCTTTCACGGACGGCCGGTTATTGAGCGCCTGTTTCCAACGCAGAAATACGATGCGCAGGGAATTGGAGAACGCGCGGAATATATTTATCGATTTTCACTGGCCGCGCTGCGCCGGCTGAGCGAAGAGAATGAAATGCCCTCTCGCAACGCCAAACCGCGGAAAGCGAGGACGGCGTGAATCTTGTCGCCATCAAAATGCTCGTGGGGGACCGGGCGAAATATCTCGGCATCATCATGGGCCTCACGTTCGCATCGCTCTTGATCACGCAGCAGCTTGCGATTTTCTGCGGGTTGATGGCGCGGTCTTATGGGGCGATCAGCGATATGGGCTATCCGGATATCTGGGTGATGGATCCGAAGGTGCAGTTTATCGATGATGTGAAGCCGCTGCAGGATACGCAGCTCTATCGCGTGCGCGGGATTCCGGGCGTGGAGTGGGCGGTGCCGCTGTATAAAGGGATGATTAAGGCGCGCCTGAGCAACGGGAACTTCCAGACGTGCGGCGTTTATGGATTGGACGATGCGAGCCTGGTGGGTGGTCCGCCGACGATGGTGGAGGGGCAACTTGCCGATCTTCGGCGGAGCGAAAGTGTCATCGTCGATGAAGTGGGCGCATCGGACAAGCTCGCGCATCTGGACAAGGATGGGATCACAAAAATTCCGCTGAAGGTCGGCGATGAGATGGAGCTGAACGATCACCGCGCGGTGGTGGTGGGCATCTGCCGAAACACGCGAACGTGGCAAAGCCAGCCGGTGGTTTACACGACTTATTCACGCGCAACGACCTTTGCGCCGCAGGAGCGGAAGCTGCTTTCGTTTGTGCTCGTGAAGGCGAAACCGGGGGAGGATATGCAGAAGCTGTGCAGTCGCATCACGGCCAACACCGGCTTGGCCGCGTTTACGCGCGACGGCTTCATCGAGAAAACCTATACCTACTTCATGAAATACACCGGCATTCCGATCAACTTCGGGATCTCGGTTGCGCTGGGCTTCATCGTCGGGACCGCGATCGCGGGGCAGACGTTCTACAGCTTTACGCTGGAAAACATCCGGCATTTCGGCGCGCTCAAGGCGATGGGCGCGGGCAATGCGCTGTTGCTGCGGATGATCCTTTTGCAGGCCCTGATGACCGGCGCGATCGGTTATGGGCTTGGGATCGGGATCGCGACGGGCTTTGGCTTTCTGACCCGGCACAGCGAGCTGGCGTTTAAGTTGCCGGGATGGCTGCTGGGGTTTACTGCGCTTGCGGTGACGGCGATCTGCATGATGAGCGCATTGCTGAGCATACGAAAAGTCGTCGCGCTGGAGCCGGCGATTGTGTTTAAAGGTTAACTGGTGAGCGATGACGGTGATGTCGCCTGATGAATCGACCGCGAATCTGCCAAGTGCCGGCGCCGGCGAGGTGGCGGTGCATTGCCGCGGCGTCACCAAAACGTATCACGCCGGCGGCACCGATGTGACCGCGCTGCGCGGCATCGATCTCGATGTCCGGACGGGTGAACTGATGATGCTCGTCGGTCCCAGCGGATGCGGAAAGACAACGCTCATCAGCGTGATCGCCGGGATTCTCGATCAGGACGCCGGCGATTGCCGCGTATTCGGCCAGGACTTCAAGGCGATGGGCGACAAGCGCCGAACGGCATATCGCGGGCATAACATTGGATTCGTTTTCCAGGCGTTCAACCTGCTTCCCACATTGACCGCAGCGGAAAATGTGTCGGTGCCGATGCTGCTCAACGGATATTCCCGCCGCGATGCGATGGATCGGGCAGAAGAGGCGCTGCGGCGGGTGAACCTGGGCGAGCGGATGCGGTCGATGCCGAAGGAACTCTCCGGCGGGCAGCAGCAACGCGTGGCGATTGCGCGATCACTCGTGCACGGCCCGAAGCTGATTGTATGCGACGAGCCCACAAGCGCGCTCGATCACGATACCGGCCACCGCGTCATGGAACTGATGCGCGAGGTGGCGGTTGGGCCGGACCGGGCGCTGGTGATCGTGACGCATGATGCGCGCATTTTCGAATTCGCCGACCGCATTGCCAAGATGGACGATGGGCGGGTGGTGGAAGTGAGAGAAGGAAGAAGCGCCGAATGATGAGCGCAGATCGAAGATTGGGCTTGGAATATTGTTTTGTTCTTTTTGATGACGACGGGAGACGGTGATGTTAACTCGATATGTTCTTCCTGCGATTGCGCTGTTTGGGGCCGTCTTTGCGGTGTTGTTTGTGCGTGCGGGCAATAAGGTGTTGCCGCCTGCGCAGCCGGTGGCTGATCCTTCGCAGGCGCCGTTTGTTTCTTATGTCGCCGGTGCGGGGATTGTGGAGGCAAGCACCGAAAATATTCCGTTAGGAACCCTGGTGCCCGGGGTGGTGAGCGCGCTTTATAAGAATGTTGGCGATCATGTGAAAACGGGTGATGCGCTGTTTCGGATTGATTCGCGCGATCTGGAGGCGGAGCTGGCGGTTCGTCAGGCCGCGCTGGAATCGGCCAAGGCGAGCGAAGTGGCGCAGGCGGCGGCGGTTTCTGATGCGGAGAACCAGTGGAACAAGGCAAAAGAAATGGGCGATGTTCGTGCGATGAGCACGGAGGACATCGATCGCCGGCGATTTGCCGCCCAGATCGCGGAGGCGAAACTGCTTCAGGCCAAGGCGGAAGTGACGTCGGCTGAGGCTATGGTGCATTCGACTGAGACGGAGTTGGAACGCCGCATTGTCCGGCGCGGGTGGATGGAACGATCCTGCAGTGCAAAATTCATTTGGGAGAGTTTGCCCAGACCGGCCCGCTGGCAACGCCGCTGATGCTGCTGGGCAATACTGACGTGTTGAACGTCCGGGTGGATATTGATGAAAACGACGCTTGGCGCGTGCAGACCAGCCGGTCAGCGGTAGCATATGTCCGGGGGAATCGGGATCTGCGCACGCCGCTTCAATTTTTGCGGATTGAACCGTATGTTGTGCCGAAAAAGTCGCTGACCGGCGACAGCAGCGAGCGGGTTGATACGCGCGTGCTGCAGGTGCTGTATCAGTTTGATCCCAAGTCGCTGCCGGTGTTTGTAGGCCAGCAGATGGACGTATTTATTGAAGCGCCTCCCATCGGGCGATCGGCGGCCTATACTCAACCAGCTACCGCGCCATCCGGCGTTTAGGCGAACGTTTTTCGAATTTCAAGGGAACGAGATCAATAATGAAGACGATCAGGTCTACCGTCGGGATATTGGCACTGCTTTCCACTGCCGTCAGCGGGTGCATGGTGGGGATTGATTACAAGAAACCGCAGACGCACGCGCCGGCGGTTTTTGGTGAAGCGCATAGCGGCCCCACGACTCAGCCGCAGGAAGTGGTTGATCTGACGCAATGGTGGAAGACGTTTAAAGATCCGGAACTGGAATCCCTGATTGAGCGCGCAGTGGAATCGAACCTGGATCTGCTGACCGCCGAGGCGCGTGTGTGGCAGGCCCGGGCGCAGCTTGGGGTGGAGCGGGCGGCGTTTTTCCCCACGGTCGATGTGACGGGGCAGGCGACGCGATCTCAGGTCAGCAAAAACGCCGCGAGCTTCAATACCGGCAGCGTTACGTCAGGTACGACCGGCACGGGGACCGGTACATCGATCGGCGCTCTGTCGACATCCCGTCGGCGGGAACTTTATCAAGCAGGCTTTGACGCAAACTGGGAACTGGATGTTTTCGGTGGAGAACGGCGGGCCATCGAATCGGCTTCGGCGAGTCTTGAGGCGATGGTGGACGCCCGCCGCAATGTGCTCGTGACGGTGACGGCGGAGGTTGCACGGGATTACATCCAGCTCCGCGGTTTGCAGCAGCAGTTGTCGCTGACCTTCAACAATCTCAAAACCCAGCAGGACACACTGGACCTGACCCGATCCCGTTTCAACGCCGGCCTGACCAGCGACCTGGACGTGGCACGCGCACAGGCGCAGGTTGCGACGACCGCGGCGCAAGTTCCGACGCTGGAAATCCAGATCAAGCAGACGATGCACGCGATAGCGATCCTGCTCGGTCAGGAGCCGATGTCGCTGGCGGCAGAACTGGGGAAAGAGTCGCCCATCCCGCCTTCCCCATCTGAGGTGCCAATCGGATTGCCTTCAGAATTGCTTAGGCGCCGGCCCGATGTTCGCCAGGCGGAACGGCAACTGGCCGCATCCACCGCCAATATTGGTGTGGCTGTCGCACAGCTCTTCCCGCGATTTTCGCTGACCGGCACCTTCGGCCAGCAGAGTTCCCGCCTGGGTTACATCGCGCTCGGCAGCAGCACGTTCTGGTCATTTGGGCCGGCGGTGAATTGGCGCATTTTTGACGCCAATCAGCTTCGGGACGAAGTCCGTGTCGCCAACGCCGAGCAGGAACAAGCGCTGCTGAGCTATCAGCACACCGTGCTTCAGAGTTTTTCGGATGTGGAAGACGCGCTGGTGGCCTTTGCGCAGGACCAGAATCGCACGCGGGCATTGCAGGATTCGGTGTCGGCCAATCAGCGGGCGGTGGACTTGTCCAATGAGCTTTACAAGCGCGGCCTGGGAGATTTTCTGAACGTGCTTGATGCCGAACGGCAGCTATATAGCGCTCAGAATGATCTCGCATCCAGCGAAACAGCGGTGGGATCGGATCTTATCCAGTTGTATAAGGCGCTTGGCGGCGGATGGGATGAAAGCCATGAGAAGGAATTCCAGAAGCATGAAGACCCGGCCCAGAAGGTGGCGATGGAGTGAGGAAGTGCGTGGGGGGACTCGGCGCTTGTCGAATCGCGTACGGGTATGGCTGCTTTTCGCAGCCCCGGCGAGACGCCAGTGCCGCGAAGATCATCAGCGCCTTAGCACCATTGCAACGTCCCTGCACTGTGTGAGGAGCGGCTCAACCTGATCGATATGCAACATTGTGGCGGCGTCGCTTTTGGCGGATTTTGGATCGGGATGGCATTCCAGAAATAATCCATCAACACCGGCGGCGGCGGCGGCCCTGGCGAGTAATGGTGAATATTGGGGGTTTCCGCCGCTCTGGTTGCCGAGGCCGGCGGGTTGCTGGGTGCTGTGCGTCACATCGAAAATGACAGGCACATTCATCGCCTTCATGATCGCCAGCCCGGTGAAATCGTTCACCAGCCGGTTGTAGCCGAAGAAGGTGCCGCGTTCCGTCAGGAGGATTTTTTCATTCCCGGTCGATTTGATCTTGTCGATCGCCATCGCCATTTCCTGCGGCGCCATGAATTGTCCCTTCTTCACGTTGATCGTCTTGCCGGTTCGTCCGCAGGCGAGCAGCAGATCGGTTTGGCGGGCAAGGAAGGCCGGGATCTGAAGAATATCGCAGACAGCCGCGGCCTCTGCCGCCTGCGACGTTTCATGGATGTCCGTCAGGACGGGGATTCCGAGGTCTTTTTTGATGCGCGAAAGAACCACCAGGCCGTCTTCAATCCCCGGCCCGCGAAAGCTGCTGTTGCTGCTGCGGTTGGCTTTATCGAAGCTGGCTTTGAAAACGTAGACCAGGCCGAGCTTGTCACAGATCGCCTTGACGCGCGTTGCGATCTGCAGGCAAAGTTCCGCCGACTCAATCACGCAAGGGCCGGCGATGACAAACAATGGCGAACGGGTGAGGTTTAGGTCGTTCATGGGACGATCAGTTGTCCCGCAGGAGATAACGCTTGTCAAAGCGGCGGGGCGGTTATCGCGCAGGAATCAGAAACGGAATGCGCGTCGATAGCAGATCGATCTGCAGCGGTGTATGTCCTGCCGAGTCGCCATCCACCTGAACGGGGACAGATTTTTTTGCCTCAACCAGGACGGACTTGCCCTGCACATAAACCACCCCTTCGCGCAGCGGGTGCTCGCCTGTCGCGATCAGCATCAGAATTTCCAGCAGTTGGCGGCGATCGTCGCACGGTATGACGCAGATGTCGAGCAGCCCATCATCAGGCCGGGCCCGGGTGAGGATCGGAAACCCGGCGCCGTATTCCTTCACGTTGCCGATGAACGCGACGGCGGGAATATTTTTCGTCACCGCCCGCCCGTCAATAGTGACGCTGATCGGCGGGAATTGATAATTCGCCAGCGTCAGCGCCGCCGGCAACACATAGCTGGTGAAGGCGATCGGCCCGCGGCGCATGTGATCGAGAAGATGAACGACCTGAGCGTCAATGCCGATGCCCGCCATCAGCAGAAAAATCCTGCCATTGGCGCGAGCCGCATCCAGCCGGACGATCTGGCGGCGGCGCAACGTCTCAAGGATCGCCGGCCCGAGATTCCGGGATGACCACCGCACACCCAGGTGCCGGCCCATCAGGTTTGCAGTGCCCATCGGAACCGGAAGCAGCGGCGGGGGTTCGGCGCCGTCAGCACAGAGAAACTCGACGACGCCGCGAAGAGTGCCGTCACCACCGATCGCGATGGCGGCGATTGCTGAGGAACTTGCGGTGGATAGTTTGGCGTTGGCAGGTTTTTCGAGGATTGTTTGAACGGTATACCCGGCGGAAAGCAGATGCTGTTCCAACCGGCGAGCGACAATCTTGCCGCGCCCCCGGCCGGCGATGGGGTTGGCGAAGATAAGGACGGATGGGTTAATCACGATCGAAGGCCATCAATGTTTTAGTTTGATGCGATGGAACCGCCCCCAACATCCATCAACGTTACACGCGGCCTGCGGCCCGTGCCATCGGCCATCGCGGCAAACAACGGTCCATTGGGCTGCATCAGTTGCTATTTCTCATTTCCCTGCCAGGGCCGCGGTTCCCACTTTCAACTTCATCGCCAGGTCCGCGACATGCCTGCCCTGGAACCGGGCAATCTTCAGTTCATTTTCGGTAGGTTGCCGATCGCCTTTAGAACCGGCCAGCGTTCCCGCGCCATAGGGCGATCCGCCCGTGATCTCATTCATATTCAGGAGTTCCTGGCAGGAATAAGGGCAGCCGACGATAGGCATTCCCTGATGAAAGAAAAAAGTACTTGCGCCGAGGATCGTGGTTTCCTGACCACCGTGCTGGGTGCCGGTGGATGTGAAGACGCTGCCGATCTTTCCGATCAGGGCGCCCTTCGCCCAGAGCTGGCCGGTCTGATCCAGAAACGCCTGCATTTGTGAGATGGTGCTGCCGAAACGCGTTGGGAGGCCCAGAATAACGGCGTCGGCGTCCGCCAGTTGATCGACTTTCGCCAGCGGGATATGGGCAAACGCCTTCTTGGCTTCAACCGCGTGCATTTTCTGAAGCACATCGCTGGAGAGCGTTTCGGCAACCTGGGAGACGGTCACTTCGGCCCCGCTGATGCCGCGAGCCCCTTCGGCGACGGCCTCGGCCATCTTCCAGATGTGACCATACAGGCTGTAAAAAATCACTTGCACTTTGACTGACATAGTTATCTCCTTGCCATTTAGGTTAATGACTGCATAAATAACGCCGGCATGGCGACCGAGCATGAAGCGGTCGAAATTGCCCCTTGTGCCGGTATACTCTCCGGCGGCATCAACTTGCAATGGAGGTTCATCCCAGATGACCGATACTTCAGCCGCATTGTCGTCCGCATCGAACACCGGCATTGAATCATCAATGCAGGAAACCCGTGTCTTCCCACCGCCGCCAGCTTTTTCAAAGCAGGCGCACATCAAATCATTGGACGACTACAAGCGGATGTACCGCGAGTCTGTTGATGAGCCTGAAAAGTTCTGGGGCGGTGTGGCGGCGTCGTTCCACTGGTTCAAGAAATGGGACAAGGTGCTGGATTGGAAGGCGCCTTACGCCAAATGGTTTGTCGGCGGCAAAACCAACATGGCTTACAACTGCCTGGACCGGCAGATTGCCGAAGGGCGCGGCGACAAAACCGCCATTATTTGGGAAGGCGAACCGCTGAACGGCGCAGCCGGTCCGGACGTCCGCCGACTCTCGTACAAGCAGATGAAAGACGATGTCTGCCGCCTGGCGAACGGGCTTAAACAGCTTGGCGTGAGAAAGGGGGACCGCGTCACCATCTACATGCCCATGGTCCCTGAAGCCGCGGTTGCAATGCTCGCCTGCGCCCGCCTGGGTGCGGCTCATTCGGTCATCTTCGGCGGATTCTCCAGCCAGGCGATCGCCGATCGCGTTGACGACGCCCAGTCGCAGTTCATTATCACAGCCGACGGTGGATATCGCCGCGGTGCGGTTGTCGGATTGAAAAAGAACGTCGATGAGGCGCTGAAGAAAACGGATCGCGTGAAGAAAGTGATTGTCCTGAAGCGGACCGGCGAAAGCGTAAATTGGGTGGAAGGCCGCGATGTCTGGTGGAATGACATCACAAAAGGACAGTCGGCCGACTGCGCCGCGGAACCGATGGATGCCGAAGATTTGCTCTTCGTGCTTTACACGAGCGGTTCAACCGGCAAGCCCAAGGGGATTATCCATACGACCGCCGGGTATATGGTCGGCACCACGCTGACGACGAAATATGTCTTCGATTTGCACGATCAGGATGTGTACTGGTGCACGGCCGATGTGGGCTGGATCACCGGGCACAGCTATGCTGTCTACGGGCCATTGAATAACGGCGCAACGACGCTGATGTATGAAGGCGCGCCCAATTTCCCCGATTTTTCACGGTTCTGGTCGCTCATCGAGCGGCACAAGGTCAGCGTGTTCTATACGGCGCCGACAGCCATCCGCGCGTTCATGCGCGCGGGCGCGAGCTTGTTGATAAGCATGATCTGTCATCGCTTCGCCTGCTCGGGACCGTGGGTGAGCCGATCAATCCGGAAGCGTGGATGTGGTATCACGAGGTGATCGGCCACGGCAAATGCCCGATCGTCGATACCTGGTGGCAGACCGAAACGGGCATGATCATGATTGCGCCGCTCCCCGGCGCAACGCCCACAAAGCCCGGCACTGCGACGCTTCCGTTTTTTGGAGTGGATGTGGCGATCGTCACGCGCGAAGGGACCGAGCTTGGCCCTAACCAGGGCGGCCTGCTGGTGATCCGCAAACCGTGGCCGGCGATGCTGCGCGGAATCTTCAATGATCCCGACCGATATGCCCGCCAATATTGGACCGACGTGCCGGGGATGTATTTTACCGGCGACGGCGCTCGGCGAGATCAGGACGGTTATTTCTGGATCATGGGCCGAGTGGACGACGTGCTGAATGTATCGGGCCATCGCCTTGGAACCGCAGAGATCGAAAGCGCACTGGTGGCGCATATCAGCGTCGCGGAGGCGGCGGTGGTGGGCATGCCGCATGAACTCAAGGGGCAGGGAATTGCGGCATTCGTCACGCTCAAGACTGGCGTCATGCCAAACGACCAACTCAAGAAGGAACTGATCGACAATGTCGCCAAACAGATCGGCAGCCTCGCCAAGCCGGACCAGATTCGCTTCACCGATTCGCTGCCAAAAACCCGCAGCGGAAAGATCATGCGGCGGCTCCTGAAAGAGCTCGCCAGCGGTCAAGAAGTGAAAGGCGACATAACGACGCTGGAAGATTTCAGCGTGCTGGCGAAATTAAAGGAGTCGGATGAGGGGTAATGTGGTGTTAAGCTGTGCCGGGATTGCCGGTGGTGTGGGCGTTGATCTTTCGTTTGAATGGTAAAAACATCGCCTTGTATTTGATCAATCGCTGCGCTTTTGGAGCGATGCTGTCTATCGATTAAGCTTTTGCCCATGCGGTATAAATCCATTCTCCTGTTCGGTGCGCCAGGCAGCGGCAAAGGCACGCAGGGCAAGATCCTGGGATCAATTCCGGGGTTCTTCCATAACGCCACCGGGGATATTTTTCGTTCGCTGGATCTCAATAGCGAGATGGGGCGGATTTTCTGGGAATATTCCAGCCGCGGCCAACTGGTTCCGGATGAGTTCACCATCAAGCTTTGGAAGCAATATGTGCAGGGCATGGAGATGATCAATGTCTTCCACCCGGAGAACGAAATTCTCGTACTCGATGGAATCCCCCGCAGCCTCGCCCAGGCCAAGCTGCTGGATGATGTGATTGATGTGCAGAAGGTGATTTATCTCAGGTGCGCCGACCTGAGCAAGATGGTCGAGCGGCTGCGCCGCCGGGCGCTCAAGGAGAATCGGTTTGATGATGCCAACGATGAAGTGATCCACCAGCGTCTGATGGAATACGAAAACAAAACGCGCCCCGTGCTGGATTTTTATTCGCCGGACAAAATCGAGCAAGTTGACGCCACTATGTCCCAGATTCGGGTGCTGAGTGATATCCTGAAGGTGCTGGTCCCCATCAAAGAACGCCACGACGAATTCCGCGGGCGCTGACCGGCAGCATTGGCGCCTGGCCGATGTCAGACCGCGTTTAGACAGATCGGAACCTCTTCGCGGCTTTGTTTCGCCAGCCATAAAACAGAAACGCGGTCGTCTTTGAACCGAAGACGACCGCGTTTGTCTTTAAACCTGAACTATTTCGCTCCGCTTACGCGCGGCTCAGATACTCACCCGTCTCAACATTAATCCGAATCGTCTCGCCGGTCACAATGAATCCCGGCACGCGCGTCTTCAAGCCTGTCTCCAGCGTCGCGTCCTTCAATTGGTTCGTCGCCGTCGCACCCTTTATCACCGGCGGCGTATCGGTGATTTTCAGGTCCACCGTCTTGGGCATGTCATAGCTGACCACCTTGCCTTCGTGGAAATGGGCAGTCAGTTGGGTGTTGGGTTTGAGGTACAGGATGTCGTCGCCGAACACTTCCTTGGGGATAGTGTCCTGGTCATACGTTTCCAGGTCCATCAGAACGTGGCCTTCGTTGTCGCTATAGAGGTATTCAACGGATCGGCTGTCGAGATTGGTCACCTCGATGTCATCGGTCGCGCCGATGCGCTTGTCCATGATGGTCCCCTTGGACACGTCGCGCAGCTTGAACTGCACCTTCGCCCGCAGGTTGCCCGGCGTGTTGTGGTCGGCGCCGGTGACGACGAACAGCTTCCCATCAATGATGACAGCTTGTCCTTTGCGAATATCGCTTGCTCGCATGATTCAAACCCTTCAGTAATTCCAGATTGGTCTTACATCCCTCGACAGCCAGTGGCGGCTATGAAATACGCCGATTGCAGAAGGAAAGATCACAAAATGTAGCGGGCGGAGGCGGTGGCGTCAAACCGATGGAGCTTTGGATGAAATTCGGTGGCGAGAGCAATTACCGGATGACATATGAGTTAAAACGCGGATCCGCATGTCCCCGTGCGGCATTGGCGCGTGCGGCGTCTTTATTTCCAGGACCAGGAGTGCGTCAAAGCCGAACTCCTGGATCATTCTCATGCGCTGAGCCGATGTGGCACAGTTGCTGAAGGATTGCCGTAAACAAGTCGAATATTCCCCTGAGCCGATTCAGGTCTTTCAGGACGCCGGGCGATGAAAAATACAATTCATCAACCCCCTGGGGAAATTGTGCCCCAAACCACCCCTCATCATCCTTAACTTCAACCCGAATGCGTGGCTGAGCATTCATTAATTCCCGAATGCTTCGATTCGACAAAAGCGCACGAACCTTCTGCTCATTGTTCGCCTTGATGACAAACGCTTCATCAAACGCCGCATCTCCGATTCGGATGTCCCGCATCCCCAGAAGTTCACCCAGTCTCGTGAAAAGGTTCGCGCGATAGATCGTGAATCGGAAATTGTCGCGAGTCATGAAAGGAGCTCGAACCCGCGTGTAAGTGCTGCTGGTTTCTCCATTGCTAACGTTGTAGGTGTCAAGCGTGACAGTCCACTGCTCTGCAGTCGCCACCACTTTGTCTTTGCGGAAAAAACCACCTTCCACAAACTGCCCATGCACTTGCTCGGCTAACTGCCGCCAGGCTTCTTTTTTGCTTGGTCTAAACATCGAGGGAAGAACCCAGAAATCATTTTGAGCATCGTTGCGATTCTGATAGTTCAATGGTGTCAAAATGTAAGCTCCGTGCCGCCTTCAATGGCGCACGGAACTTTATCAACCAAAATGATGGAATCGCTCTTATAAACTCGAGGCGTATCCCTACCCTATATGCAGAGCCGTTCACTGCACAATCCTATGGCTGCGTCGCTGGTTGCGTTGTCGCTTCCATGACCGGTTCGGTGGTTGGCTCCGTAGCGGCCTGTGTTGCCGCCGCCATTGCTTCGGCCTCTGCCGCGGCGGCGGCTTTCGCATCCGCCGCCGCCTGGGCGATCGCGGCATCGTTTGCGGCTTTCATTTGTGCATCCACGATCTCAACCTTCGCCTCGCTCCTCAATTTTTCCAGGTACGGCGGCCCCAGTTCCTTGAGCTTCCGGTTGATCAGGAAGTCTCTGATCCGGCCTGCCATGTCCGCCACCTCCATCTTTTTTGGCGGGATCATGTCGAGCAACTTGATGATGTGAAACCCATCCTGGCTCTCGATCACATCACTGATCTCATTGGGCTTCATTGAAAACGCCCGCTTTGCGAGATTCTGTTCCTCTTTGCTGAACGGCTCAAGTTCGCCGCCTCGGTCTTTGGACGGCATGTCTTCGGTATATTGCTGGGCGAGTGTCGCAAAATCCTCACCGGCTTTGAGGCGCTTGAGCAGATCGTCCATGAGTTGCCGTTTCTTTGCGATCGTTTCAGGCGGCAGCAATTCTGTCGAAAACTCTTTTGTCTTCCACACAAAAATCTGCCGCACATGCGCGCGTTCCGGCAGATCGTAAGCCCCCGGCCCGCGAGATTCGAAAAAATCCTTTACATCTGCGTCCGTTACATTAATTCCCAGCGCACGGATCAACGAAGCCTTGGCGGTCGCCTCTTCAATCACTTTGGCGCGCAAGTCATCGACGGTCATGTTGGCATTCTTCAACTGCTTTTCCATGGCCTCTTTGTTCGCGTAGCTTTTCTCGATCTCGTCAAATTTGCGCCCCCTTCCTTCTTCCCGGCGGCGATATCTGCATCATTTTTTTTCAGCAGGTTCAGGCGAATATCAATCAACTGATCCATCACCTGGAGATCCGCGCCATCCGGAAGCGGGTCCTTCATGTCGTCATTGGCGGCACGATAGTTGTTCAGCACCTGGTCAATTTCGCTTCGTTTGATTTCCAGGCCGATCCCTCTGACAACGACATGATCGGCGAGTGGCGCGGTTGCAGGTTGTGTTGTCGCTGCGGCGGCATTTACCGCTTCGTTGGTCGCAGGCGCATCAGCCGCAAACCCCGCCCCGGCGCGCAATGCGATGAATGCCAGTGACACCGAGAGAGCTAACGCGAGTTTGTTTTTCGTTTTCATATGGATAGTTTCCGCCAGACAGGTGGCATGATCTTATTCATTTTATATTTGCGATTCCAGCCAAGCCCTTTATTTTGTCGGCACGTATGAATGCCTAACGCCCATTGAGAGGATCAGATGCATGCCATGCCCGTGATGATTGTCGTCCTGTGCGCGATGGCGATTGCCTATCGCTATTACAGCGCCTTCCTGGCGGCCCGGGTGGCAGCGCTGGACGACTCACGATTGACGCCGGCGCTGCGTTTTGAGGATGGGCAGAACTACGAGCCGACGAACAAGTGGGTGCTGTTCGGTCACCACTTCGCCGCCATCAGCGGGGCGGGCCCGCTGATTGGCCCCGTCCTCGCCGCCCAGTTTGGCTATCTGCCCGGCCTCCTCTGGATTGTTATCGGGGTCTGCCTTGCCGGCGCGGTTCAGGATTTTCTCGTCCTCTCCATGAGCATCCGCCGGCAGGGAAGATCGCTCGCGCAAATCGCCTTCAGCGACGTAGGAAAAATCGCCGGCTCGGCGGCGATGATCGCCATCCTGTTCATTTTAGTGATCGCGCTTGCGGGCCTTGGAAAAGTCGTCGTCAAAGCATTGGGC
The DNA here is from genome assembly GCA_963704405.1 of uncultured Phycisphaerales bacterium. Lineage (GTDB taxonomy): Bacteria > Planctomycetota > Phycisphaerae > Tepidisphaerales > Tepidisphaeraceae > MFD01213-c1. The sequence continues at coordinate 3,155,027 of OY969903.1, read as the reverse complement.
GGTGAACCTCTGTATCACGTCCCGGGCAGTTCCTGGGGCACATTCACCATTGCCTGCACCATTCCCATCGCGTTATTTGTCGGCTTGTACATGAACAGGATTCGCAAAGGCCGCGTCATCGAAGCATCGATTGTCGGCGGTTTATTAACACTCGCGGCCACTTTTCTCGGCGGCTGGATTGCACAGCATCCGGTCGGTCACGTTTTCAATCTCACTGGCCGCCAGGTCCTCATCGCAATGGCCATCTACGGCTTTATCGCCGCGGTGCTGCCCGTATGGGTCCTTCTCGTCCCCAGAGATTATCTAAGCAGCTTCCTCAAGATCGGCACGATCGGGCTTCTCATCGGCGGTGTCCTGATTGCCAATCCAAAACTGCAAGCGCCCGCGATCAACCCCGTCTTCAGCGCCGGCGGACCCGCCGTCCCCGGCAAGATATTTCCCTTCCTCTTCATCACCATTATGTGCGGCGCGATCAGCGGTTTTCATTCCCTCGTCAGCAGCGGCACAACACCAAAAATGATCAGGCGCGAATCGGACGCCCGCGTCATTGGCTATGGCGCGATGCTGATCGAAGGTCTTGTCGGTGTTGTTGCAATGATTGCCGCTGCCACGCTTCCTGTCGGTGACTATTACGCCATGAACACCGATCTCGCGATCATGCCCAGATTCCACGATCGCATCCTCACCATCCCCGGCGGCGGCATCGAACACATGGGCGACTACGAACGCCTTACCCAGGAATCACTCCGCGGCCGCACCGGCGGGGGGGTCACGCTTGCCGTCGGCATGGCGCAGGTCTTTGACAGTTTCTTCAAGCGATTCACCAGCGGCGCCGACTGGCTTTGGAAGTATTGGTATCACTTCGCCATCATGTTCGAGGCGCTGTTCATCCTCACAACCATCGACGCCGGCACGCGCATTGGCCGGTTCCTCCTCCAGGAAATGCTGGGGAAAATCCACCCCCAACTTGGCAAAACCGACTGGTGGCCCGGCGCATTTTTCAGCACCGCCGTCATCGTCGCCGGCTGGGCCTACTTCATCAACGCCGACTCCTTCGCGGCCATCTGGGCAATGTTCGGCGTCGCGAACCAGATGCTGGCCGTCATCGCGCTGGCGGTGGTGTCCGTCTATCTCGTCAATGAATCAAAGGCCCGCTATCTCTGGGTCACGGTCATTCCAATGCTCGTTGTGATGACCACGACCAGCACTGCCGCTGTCCAGATCCTTCTCGGCAAAGCCGACGGCATCCGCATCCAGCTCGCCAAGGCAACATTAACCGCGCCTGAGCGGGTGTTGTTGACCAACAGCATCATCACCGCTGCGCTATTGCTGGCAATGATGCTGTGCACCGCCGTGATCATCATTGCCGCAGGCGCCAGAATCGGAAGCAAACGCACGCTGACAGAGGCCGCCATTCCCACATCACCAAAGCTTGCGATCAGCGAGTAAAACATTATTGGCTCTTGTCCAATCGATGCATATGGAGATGAGACATCTGGTCTTTTCCGTGGCCTTTTTTCATACTCGCGAGCCAATCCAGATGCCGGGCTAAGTTCTGCGGCCGATAATGATTTGGACGGAATAATCGTTGCAGGCATTAGAGGCGGACTTGGCGCTGAATACTGCCTGGCTTGGTCAAGTTTCCCGGCTGCCCAATCGATAGTAGCTGTAGACTGAAAGGGAATTCAATGTCCACAGCTACTGTAGTTGATCCACGGGCCAAGGCGCAGGATGCGGTTCGCCGCATTACGACGATTGCGACGCTGCCGGAAGTAACCGCGCATATCATTTCCACCGTTGAAGATCCGCGAAGCACGGCCAGCCAACTGCACAAGATCGTTTCGCACGATCCGGCGCTGGTGACGCGCATTTTGAAAGTAGTGAACAGCTCATTTTATGGGTTGCCGGGACAGATTGGGTCGATCGAGCGGGCGATCGTGCTGCTTGGTTTGAATGCCGTGAAGAATATCGCGGTCGCCGCCAGTTTGGGACAGCTTTTTCGCGGGGCGAAACTCTGCGATGGATTTACGGCTCGGGATTTGTGGACGCACTGCATTGCCGTCGCGGTGGCCGCCCGGGAACTGGCGCGGCTGATGAAAGCGCCGATCGCGGATGAAGCGTTTCTAGCGGGGATGATTCACGACATTGGTATTCTGGTGTCGCTGCAGCTTTGGCCGGAAGAGCTTCGCGAAGTCTGCGAAGCGGTGAAGCAAGGCGGCCGCGCGTTTCGCGAAATTGAGATGGATAAGCTTGGGGTGGATCATCAGCAGCTTGGACTGGCGCTTTCGGAGCAATGGAAGTTTCCCAAGCCCTGCCAACTGGTGGCCGGGTTCCATCATGAACCGGCAAGCCTCGGCGAAGAAAATCGGCTGCTGGTGTCATTGGTCTACACCGCCGACATCATCTGCTGTCAGTCGAAGCATGGATTTAATCTGACGGCGATGAACCAGTCGCTGAATAGCGCGGGGGTCAGCCAGGCGATCGATCCGCAGCTTGCGGAGCAGGTGGCGGGACAGTTGGATACTTTGATTGCTTCGGCACTGCCGCTCATGACTTGAGTGATAGTCAATAGCAAATGAGGAGCAGCGGCTTTAATGCGGCTGCTCTTCTCATTTGGGAATGTGGGGGTGGGGGCTTCAACGGTGAAATCATCTTCACCCCAGCCCACTCGCGGGCATGGGGGCCATTTCATTTTCCATGGGCAGGCGCGCTTACGTCAGGATCATTTTTGAGCGTACATCCTGAAGGCTGGGTTGGATTTTTTGGGGAAGGATGATCCAGAACGTGGCACCGTGGTTGGGGGTGCTGCGGACACCGATGGAGCCGCCCAGGAGGGTGGTAAGTTCTTTCGAGATGGCCAGGCCCAGGCCTGTGCCGCTGTGGCGCGGGTGACGGAGCCGTCAATCTGGCGGAATTTTTCGAAGATGATTCCCTGCATCTCAGGATCGATGCCGGGGCCGTGGTCGGTGACGCTGATGCGAATGTGATCGTCGGTATCGCGGGTGGCTATTAATTCGATCGTCTCGCCGGAAGGGGAGAATTTGATCGCGTTAGAGAGGAAGTTATACAGCACCTGCTGAAGCTTGGCAGCGTCGGTCTGGACGATGGGGACGTCGGCGGTGACTTCGCCGAGCAACGTTAATGATTTGGATTCCGTCAGCGGTTTCAGGATGCTGAGCAGCCCTTCGAAGAGGTCGTTTAACGACAGCGGTTCGGAGCGCACTTCCATTCGACCGGCTTCGATTTTCGCGAGGTCGAGCAGATCATTGATCAGATCAAGCAGGTTCTTTCCGCTCTGCAAAATGTTTGTGACATAGCGGGATGATTTGGGATCGGGAGTGGATGAATCTTTTAACAGCTCGGCAAAGCCGAGAATGGAATTCAGCGGTGTGCGCAGCTCGTGGCTGACGTTAGCAAGGAACTCGCTCTTAAGGCGGTTGGATTCATACAGCGCGACGTTGCTCTCCGCGAGCTGGCCGATCTTCATGTCAAGACTTTTGTTAATCGCGCGAAGCTGATCGGCGTTGAGCTTGAGGTTCGCCAGCATTGTATTGAGCGTTTCCGATAGCTGCTGGAACTCGTCGCCGGAGTTGATGTCGGAGCGGATATTCAGATCCCCTTTGCTGACCTTTTCGGCGGCTTCCTGCAGCACCCGCACAGGCTGGAGAATCAACCTGGTGATGATCAGGTAAAAGACGATCAGCGCGAGTGTCCCGGCGAGCAGACCGGCCGTCAGAAGAAAGACACGATTGAGCAGGAGCTGATTGGAGCGGATTTGGGAGGGGATATCGACGCTGATTACGCCGAGCATCGGGGTGCGCGAAAGCGGGATGCTGGTTGATGCGGCAACGGATGAGGTGGTGGGAACGGTGTTGGCCGCAATCGCCGTGGTGGGCGGACTGCTGGAAATCGCGGGGGGATTGAAGGGATCATCAACGGCGGCGGTGTGGCAGCGGATGCATTCGTGTTCGAGCAGGAGAACTTTGGCGTAGTGGTAGCCGACGGTGCCGTCGCGGCGTTCGTACTTTTTGGCGAAATAGCGGGTTTCAGGTTGCTTGCGAAGCTGGGCAAGGACGCTGCGTTCCCAGGAGGTCAGCGTATCTTTTGGGTCGGCGGTAAGACCGAGCAGCCGCGGGGCGTAAGAATCTTTTCCGCCGACGCGAACAAGGCGGTGTTCAACGGATTCATTGAGTGAGCCGGGGAGCGTTGTGGGTTCGGTGGTAGGGGAAATTGCGGTGGCGACGTGATGGCGGATGGCGCTGTCGGAAACAGCTTCGGCGGCGGCGTCGTTCAGTTGCTCCGTCAACTGTTCCATCCGCTGCCACGGAACAAAGAGGGCGGCGGCGATGATAAGGACGACTGCCGAGCCAAATAGAAGCTGGCACTTGGCGGCGAGGGAAATGTTCAGCCGACGGATACGCTCCAGCATCGTGAGGGCAATTCTACTGTCTGAAGGGGCTTATCGCGATTGCGGGGGAATGTAATCAGGAGTTCTCTTACCAGTTGAGGCCGTAAATTCAACGTTGTGTCCTTTTCCGCGATTGTGGTATGACGTTTAGTCACGGCAGGGATTTCGACAACGAAATCGTCTACGTGAAAGGGTTCAGTTGGTACCGGACCCGCAGCTTGAATTATTGCCAAACAACCGGGGTAAGCTATGACAACCGCGGGCCGGGTGCTTGTGGTCGAAGATCATGAGAGCGAACGTCGGGCCATCAGCCAGATTTTGAAATCCGAAGGATTCACTGTCTTCGGGGCTGAAAATGCCGACAAGGCGCTGGGCTACATCGATGAAAATATCGATGTTGTCATCAGCGATCTCAACATGGGGGATGTGAGCGGGATGGATCTGCTGCAGCTATGGAAAAAGAAGCAGCCTGAGACGCAGTTTATTTTGGTGACCGGGCAGGCCAGCGTCAGCAGCGCGGTGGAAGCGATCAAGAATGGCGCGTATGACTACCTGACTAAACCGATCAATCCGGATGAGTTGATTTTGCTGATCCGTCGGGCGCTGGAAACACTGCAGAAGGACAAGGAAATTGACAACCTTCGGCGGAGGCTCGATCAGAAATTCGGACTGGACAAAATCATCGGCCAATCGAAGCAGATGAAGGATGTGTTCGCGAAGATCCAGCGAGCCGCCCCGGTGGATAGCACAGTGCTGGTGCTGGGCGAAAGCGGGACTGGCAAGGAACTGGTCGCGCAGGCGCTGCATCATAACAGCCCGCGAAAGAAGGGGCCGTTCGTGGCGGTCAACTGCGCGGCAGTGCCGGCGACGCTGGTTGAAAGCGAATTGTTCGGACATGTGCGCGGCGCGTTCACAGGGGCGACGGATCGGCGCATGGGACGATTTGAACAAGCCGACAATGGGACGCTGTTCATCGATGAAATTGGCGATTTTGAAATTGGTCTGCAGGCGAAGCTTTTGCGCGTGCTGGAGACGTTGACGGTGACGCCGGTAGGTGGGCATGAAGACCGAAAGGTAAACGTGCGTGTCCTGGCGGCGACCAGCCGTGATATTCATAAGATGGTGGAGGAAGGAACGTTCCGGGAGGATTTGTATTACCGGTTGAACGTCGTGACGATCACGCTGCCGCCGCTTCGGCAAAGGCCGGATGATATTCCGGTGCTGGTGGAACATTTCCTTCGTGACATCACGCAGCAGAAACATATGGCGCCGCGCCGGGTTTCACCGGAGGTAATGCGCCGGCTGCTCGATTATCGCTGGCCGGGAAACGTGCGCGAATTGCGGAACATGCTGGAAAGCATGATGGTGCTCGCTGATGGAGAATTGCTCACTGAAAAGGATTTGCCGGACCGCATCCTGGAAGCGGCGGCGGAGATGAGCCATCCAAAGGATCTCCCGACAGGCCTGACGATGGAAGAGTTAGAGAAGTTGGCGATCACCAAGGCGCTGGAGACGTGCAGCGGCAATCGCACGCACGCCGCCCAAAAGCTGAATATTTCAGTGCGCACCCTGCAGCGTAAGCTTCGGCAGTATGAACTGGAGCGGAAGATTCGACCCTTGGAAAATGACGTTTTGACGGAAGCATGACAGTCCGTCACGCCGAAGACTCATCCTGACATACTGTCGTGGTTAACACTTCGACGAGCATCAGAATGATGCTGCTGGGGCTGGTTATTTGCTTAAAAACGAAAGGCGAATATTAAGGAATTCCCTAAGTGATCTGGATGGCATAGACCTTGCTCTTTCTCTACACGACGGTTGCGTGGGTCGCACGTAAGTGTAGTCAAGAAGGAGATTTACTATGTCAATCAGCTTTGAACCCTTTGCGTCCGAAGGACATTTTCCGACATACGATCCGTTCCGTGGATTGCCAACGCGAGTAGCGGTTTTTCAGATTCAATGCCGCTCCTGCGGTTTTGAACCCGAGGATTCGGTAGTCGCTCCACGGCTATGCCCGAAATGCCATGCGAACGCCTGGGAAAGGTATGCCCGGCCGGGAAGCATTTTGGATAATGCGAATCGGTATTGAAACGGCAAGGCGGCGGGGCGGCCCGCGGCATTCTATCAAGATTAATGATGGTGGCGGGCCCGCGATTGCGGGCTCGCTGCTTTTTTAGGGTGCAGTCGAAAAAGGGGGAGGTGGGGTTACGTTCTGAATTCTCTATCGCTTGCCGGTCCAGCGCAAAAGGGCGGAAAGGGCAACTGTGTTTTCGGATAGCAGTGTGACGACGGCGGTGGCGAGGTCGGGGGAAGAGAATATTTTGGCGATGGTTTGGCACGTGAGGCTTCTGACTCCCCAGAGATGATTGAAATCATGAGGGAGCTGCTGGAGCGGAGTTTTGTTGTTTTGGGTCCAATGGATGAGGGCATTGGCGGCAAGGTCGGCGCTGCGCATGGCGAGGCCCATTCCTTCTCCGCCGAGGGGTTCTAAGGCGGCGGCGGCGTTTCCGAGGGGGATAACATGGGCGGGCCATCGAGTGGTTACAGGAAATCGGGGCAGGGGGGAGGCAAGCCACGGGGTTGTTCGTGTAGCGGCGATAAACCGTTTTTTCAAAGTGGGATTTTCTTGAGTGATGGTTTTGAAGAGAGCGTCAAGGTCGCCGGCGGCGGTCTTGAGGCGGGGAGCGGGAATGCTGAAAGCAGTGTTCCAGAGATTGTTTTCGATGGGGGCGAGTCCGCCGTAGTGGCCTTGGACGCCGAAGAGTTCTATGGCGTCGCGGGGGCCGTCGATGTTTTGGAAATGGGCTTTGATGCCGAAGTCGCCGGTCGGAGGGAAGGCGGTGGAAGAGAGGGCGCCTTTGCCATCAGCGATGAGCAGCCAGTCGCATTCGAGGTGGTGGGATTGGTTGGTGTTGAGATCCCGCCAGGTTACTGCGCGGGCGTTCGCCAGGGTGGATGGCTTCGCAGCGGGCGGGTTGGTGGATGTGCGCGCCCGCCTGGCAGGCGGCGGCAAGCAGGGCAGTGTCCATGGTTTTGCGCGATAGGCCGAACATCTTGGCCGGGAGGGGAATTTCGATTTCAGGACCGTCGATTGCGTGGAGGAGGGCCCTGACGAGGGGGACTGCTCCATGTTGTTGTAATAGTTGAAGGAGGTTGGCACGGCGGAGAACCTGGATGGCGAGCGGGCTCAGGCATTCACCGCAAACTTTGTCGCGAGGGAAGATGTGTTGTTCGAGAAGGGTAACCTGGAAGCTGGCGCGGGAAAGCAGGATGGCGGACAGAATTCCGGCAGGGCCGGCGCCGATGATGATGATTTGGGGGATCACGGTGGATGGAATAAAGCCTTTTACTCCATTCAACACAATGACTGCTTAAAAAAACACCCCCGCTTTCGCGAGGGTGTTTGAATTCATCAATAGATTTTACAACCAAACCCAATCAATATCGATCGCGGCCGCCACGATCTCCGCGGTCTCCGCGACCGCCTCCACCTCCGCCGCCTCCACCAAATCCACGGCCACCGCCACCGCCGCCTCCACCACCGTACCCACCGCGGCCCCCGCCACCACCGAATCCGCGGCCACCTCCACCGCCTCCACCACCCGGTCGCTCTTCGCGTGGGCGGGCTTCATTGACGGTCAGGGCGCGGCCGTTGTGCTGCTGGCCGTTCAAGGCGGCAATTGCCGCCGCTGCTTCGTCATCATTTGACATCTCGACAAAGCCAAAGCCCTTGCTGCGGCCTGTGTCGCGGTCGTTGATGATCTGGGCTGAAACAACCTGTCCGTGAGCGCCGAACAACTGTTCCAGTTCCGAACTGTCGACATCGTAGCTCAGGTTCCCAACATACAGCTTCTTACCCATTGCGATCTCCTCTAAATGGGTAGTTCATGGCCCATGTTTGGGTTCTTCGCGGGCCGGATTGAAGAGGTTGACAAACCAACCAGACGGGAGGGAGCGATTCACAAGAGGAGAGAACCAACACGTTGCGCTTTCCTGATGCCGATTCGACAAACCCGCCACCTTAGCAGGAATTATATAACAAGCGATTTTCCCCTCGGCAAAGAAAATTTCACAGAATTACAAATTTCATTTGGCGCTTGTGGGCGGCTCCCCTATTCATCAATGGCCGCCACGACCCCCTTCACAAACATGTCGAGGTATCCTTTGTCCACAAACAGTTCCACGGTGCGCACTGTTTCCAGGTGGCTCATGCCCCAGATCGTTGCCCGCTGGTCGTGCATGTCCAGGTCCATCTGCACAACCAGGCTGTCTTCAATTGCGATCACGGTCGGCAGCTCATTCACCAATTGCGCCGCAAGCGCGTTGACGCCGGGCCCGCCGATGCTGATTGCCGGGCGATTCTGTGCCTGATCGCTGTTCAAATAATAAACATCAGTGATGACCGCCGGCGCAAGCCGCGGCAGAGTTCCTGCTTCAGGTTTGCCCAGCGCGGCGTCCAGCTTGTCCCGCATCTGCTGCTCGATCCGGTATGCCAGCGGCCGATCCCCCAGCTCCGCGGCCAACTGAACACCGACGACGATCCACACCAGGTGATTGATATCGATTTCCGGCATTACGGCCCTCCCACCGCCGCCGGTTTTGTGACGTCTTTGCGAATCTCCTTCAGATCATCTTTATATTTCGGATCGAGCGAAGGAATGTTGTTTAAAGCCGCGTCGATCAACTGCAGCGCGTCCGTATTCAAACTGTGAACGCGAAGGTTGTCCGCCTCCTGCTTCAGATAAGGGCCCACGGTCTGCTGATATTGCCGGCTCAATCCAAGTTGCGTCTCGGCGAACTTCGCGGCATCCGTATAGCGTTTCCCCTGGCACAGCACCGCAAGCATCTGCCCGACGAGGCCGTCCAGGGTGGTTTCACCGCCCGGCTGATCCTTGCCTTCGCCGCGCCAGTAATCCAGCGCTTTCTGCAACTCATCCGCCGCCTCGTCGGGCGCGGCGGAGTCAGTTGCATCAGCGCATCGGCGATGTTTTGCCGCGTATATGCAAGCTGGAGGTTGTTATGGTCTTTTGCTTGCGCATCCTGCAATGAATACAGCGCTTCCAACCGCCGCAACGGATCGCGGCGGGCGGCGTCGTTTTTGAACCGATCGGGCCAGTCGTTCAGCTCCTGCGTTGTGCCCGTATGCAGCACGCGTTTGAGAACTTCCCACACCGCATCGCGCACGCGGCTGTCCGTCTCTTCCTGCGGATCGAGCTTCCCATAAAGCTGCTCGGCCTGTTTGAACGTCGCCGTCGTCAGCAGCGCCTGCGCTGCTTCCAGCCTGACCAGTGGGTCGGCGTCGTTGAGTTGCCCGGCAATCGCTTCATCCACCTGCGGATCACCCAGATTTCCCAATCCTGCGCAATGCTGCCCGACGGACGGCGGTCGGTTCCTTCGGCTTGAGTAATTGCAAAAAAGTATTGGTCGATCGCGAGTCTCGAATGTTTCCCAGTGCGGCGACGCAAGATGCCCGCAGCGAAGTTACGGCTGGTTCGGTGTTATCAGCATAGGTGTCCAGCACATGCTGAAGCGCGTCCACTGTTTTGCGCAAGGTCTGGATTCTCCTGCCGCAATTTCGGGCCGAGGTCTGCGATTGCGCTTGCGGCAGCGGATGCTTCGTCAACCTGGGGACTGGTCAGCACCTGCAAAAGCGCCGGAACCGCACGGGTTTCATTTATCCGCCCCAGAGCCTGGGCCAGGGTGATCCGGATCGATGGATCTTTTTCCAGCGCGAGCTGGCCGATCAGCGCATCGACGGCGTCCCGGTCATTGATGCTCAGGATCGTCTGAGCCACCTGGGCACGGACTTCGCGATCGCTATCGCCAACCAGTGGCGCAGGCGCTGCTTAACCGCATCGCTGATCCGCCGCCCGTTGACGAAGTCGTCGGCGACAATGTACGCCCCCGTCGCTCGAACCTCCGGCAGGCGCGAATTCAAATAGCCCAGCAGCGCATCATTCTTCTTGACGGGGTCGGCGATAATCGCATACGCCTCCGATAGCGCCGTGCGCAAACCATCCACCAGTTGTATATATCGTTCGCGATCTCGCGCCCGCAGCGCCATCAGATCCGATCGCCACGCGGCATCAGGTTTGTTGCTGGCCGACTTCCACCACTGCTGCCATCGGCGAACGTCCTGGCCATTTTCCCGAAGCCCGGTCATCTCAGCCAGCGCATCTGTCGCGGCGACCTGAATCGTTTTGCTGTTGGCGCTGAGCAGATTCACCAGCGTCTCGGCGACTGATTTGTCGACCAGCAACTCCATCGCCCGGATGACCGCCGCCCGGCTGATATCTGGTATCCGGGAATTGCCCGCGGCCGTCTGCAGCGCCGTCATCGACTCCGGATTGTTTCCATATTCCACAAGCGCCAGCGCTGCGGCTTCGGTGAGGCGCGCGTTGGGTCCGATCGCCGTGCTCAGTTGCGGAATAAAGGCCGGATCGGGATTCGGATCTTCCGCCAGTGCCCGTGCAACCGCGGCCTGCGCGCTGGGATTTCCGGAATTCTGAAGTGATGCATGAAGGATTTGCTTTGCTTCAGGGGACTGCCGATTGACGAGACGCCGCGCCGCCTCTTCACGCTGCGGCAGCGTTGAGAGCGGATTTTCCAGTGTTGTCTGAAGTTCTTTTAAATCCCCCGCGGCTGCGGATGCCGCATCGCTGCCAGGCGCAACCGCCGCGGCCGTAGAAGCGCCTGGATCAGGCGGCGCAGGATTTTCCGGTGAATCCGCCGCCCGTAGTTGACCTGCGGAGGCGATGGCCGCCACCGTCATTACTACTGTGCAAATCCATGGCTTCCCGGGCACCGTCTGATCTTTCCCAAGTTAGACGTTAGCGCGTTTGCGTCGGCGCCCGGACATGGCCGCCTTTTCATCGCGGCGGCAACGACCCGAACCCGCCTTCCACAATCACGCCTCCCGCTGCATTGCTCTTCGAACCTCCGAAGGTAACGCATTTTATGTCCAATACAAAGCGCGCCGCGACAAGGGAAATAGCGGTCCGGTGTAAAAAAATCCGACCGCGAAGCCTCAAAGCCGCGAAGGAAGCCGCGAAGGAAAAGTTTTGGCAGTATGTCTGCTGGACAAATGCGATCAAAAACCGAGCGCCGGGATTGGATGATGCACCGCATTCTCACGGTGCTTCTCAGATTTCTCTTGGCGTCTTCCATTGCAACTTTGCGCCTTCGCGGGTCGCAAAAGGCAACTAAGCCTGGGAGCTATAGGGCGGCAATAGCCTGAAAGCTTTTGGCGGCGGCGGCGATGGTTTGCTCGATGATGGCTTCAGTATGGGCGGTGCCCACGAAGATTGCCTCGTACATGCCGGGGGCGAGGTAAATGCCGTTGTTGAGCATGGCGTGAAAGAACCTGGCGTAGGCGGAAGTGTCGCCGCTGGTGGCCTGAATGTAGTTGGTGACGATGTCGCCTGGCCGTTTGACAAAGAAGAGGCCGATCATCGAACCGACGCGATTGATCGCTATTGGTACATTTGCGTCGCTCGCTGCCTGGGCCAGGCCGGCGGCCAGCGCCGCGCTGCGTTTTTCAAGCATATCGTAGGTGCCGGTTTCCTGGAGGATTTCGAGGGTGGCAATGCCGCCGCTCATGGCCAGGGGATTTCCGCTGAGTGTGCCTGCCTGATAGACAGGGCCGGCCGGACTGATGTGTTCCATGAGCTTGCGGCTGGCGCCATAGCGCCGACGGGCAGGCCGCCGCCGATGACTTTGCCCAGGCAGGTGATGTCGGGATTGATGTTGTATCGCACCTGAGCGCCGCCCCAGGCGACGCGGAAGCCGGTCATGACTTCGTCGAAGAGCAGGAGCGAGCCGTGCTGCGTGCAGAGATCGCGAAGCCCCCGGAGATAGCCATCGGCGGGCGGGACGACGCCCATATTGCCGGCGACGGGTTCGACCGCGAAGCAGGCGATCTGGCCGGCGTATTTTTCGAAGGCATTTTTGGCGGCTGATAAATCGTTGTAAGGGACGAGCAGCGTGCACGCCGCCACGGATTTCGGAATGCCCGGGCTGCTGGGGATGCCAAGCGTTAGCGCGCCGCTGCCGGCCTCGGCGAGAAGGCCGTCGGCGTGGCCGTGGTATCCGCCGATGCATTTAATGATCAGATCGCGGCCGGTCGCGGCGCGAGCAAGACGGATCGCGCTCATGGCGGCTTCGGTGCCGCTGTTGACGAAGCGAATCATCTCGACCGCCGGGAGGGCAGAGATGATCGTGGAAGCAAGCTGCGTTTCGAGTTCCGTGGGTGCGCCGAAACTGGTGCCGCGACCGATGACTTTTGACAATGCGGCAACGACGCGTTCATTCGCGTGGCCGGCGATCAAAGGGCCGTAGCTCGCGACGTAGTCAATGTAGGAGTTGCCGTCGATGTCGGTGATGATGCATCCGTCGGCGTGCTTGATGAAAAGCGGTGTTCCACCCACGGCCTTGAACGCTCGCACGGGTGAATCCACTCCTCCGGGCAGCACCTGCTGAGCGCGCTGAAAGGCGGCCGCGGAGTTGAGCGTGGAACGGGATGCATTTTCAGCCATGATGAATTTTCCAAAAGAGCGATGGTAGGGAGGCGTGAGTGTTGTGGCAAGAATTTCGAGAGGGGGAAACGCATCGATGCACATGCTTTGTTGAAGATCCGTAACGTGAGGCGGGCATCGGCTTGAGTCAGTTCGCCTATAAGGCTGGTCCGCGTAAGATGTGTTGGTTGAAGAAAATCTCAGGCTTCTCAAATATCACATGTGATTCGCATGGGCAGGAGGGTTTATCGATATTCGGTTCTTTGTTGTATGCGACTTTTCATTTATGTCATTATGCCATTCATGCAAAATGGTATTGATGCAGACATGGGCGATGGAATTTTGTGGTGGCGTTGAATATGGCGGAGGAGTAAGAGAAAGACGAAGACAAATCACAGCCGCAGGGGCCGCTGCCCTCACCCTTACCCACAAGTTGCATCGATTCGGTTTTGCTGTGTGAGTTCGATGCCGTGTGCGATTCGGGAGACGATTTCCCAGCCGATCCAGATTGCTTTCCAGCCGGGGCGGGGATCGTGTTTTCTGCCCAGCCAGCCGCCCTGGTGAGCCAGGGTTTGCCAGAATTGCCGGGGGCTCATTTGATCAATCCGGCATTGGCCTAGCGCTGTCGCGGCTTGGATCATTGCCTGCGGCACCTTCTGCTGCAGGTCGAGTTTGGCGGCTGCAGGTTCGTTGCGCGGCAGGTTGGCCCAATCACGCAGCTGCAATAATCGCACTGCCACGGGAGAGAGCATGCTGATCAATCGAAGCAGGTTATCAATACTTTGCAACTGGGATTCGCCAAGTCTGCAACCTTCTTTCAGTGCCCGGTGCCATTCTTCAATGACCCAGCGAATGCAGTAGTAGTCGATGATCGTCAATGCATCGGCCAGATTCTCCACCGGCAAATTGGTCAGCAGCATCCACTCCAGCGACGCAGCGCCTTCGAGGGGTTCTTTGAGATAAACGACATTCACCGTCAACGGTTGGGTGGACGGCGCGCTTTTGGCCGGAGGTTGCAGTTGCACCGTTGCAAACCGCACTTGTAATTGGGCCATGCGGGCGGGACGCGGCAGGCGCTGGGTGACGCCTTTGATCTTGCGTTTGACGCATCGCTGCTGACCGATCTCAATATCGATTTGTCCGCTGAGCGGAACCTGCGCCATGTAAGACCACAGCTTGTCGGTTGCCTGCTCGATGTTGCGGTCGTGACGGGCCCGGATGACAAAACCGTTCGATGCCGCCACGCAACTGTGCATCAGACGCAGATCGTCCGCCCCTCGATCACAGATATGGATCAGGTGCGTATGGGGTGAGTTGGCCGCTTTGACGGCCTGGACGGCGTCAATCCAGACATCGCTCTCTCGAAAGCGATCACGCCTGGCTTTTTTGCTCTCCCGTGCCGCTCGCTTCACCCGCTTGAAAAATCGCTGGTCGAGCAACCCTAAAACTTCGCCGCTTGGCGTGACCGCCAGCGCCGAATGCATCACCCATTGGCCTCCAGCAATACGGCTGGCTTGCACATTGGAGCCATCCTGCACGCACAGGACCACCGGATGCTCGCGGCACGATTGGAAAGTCACCCGCCGGTGCTGGGCTTGCAGCGCATCGGGATTAATCTGTGGATTGTCGAAAAACCGGTAAGCTGCTTTCAGCTCCGCCCACTGCTTATGTTGCACAGGCAGGGATTGACCCGGAGTCGCCGCCATTTGGGCTGCGAGTGTAACAACCCTTTTGAACGACGACGATCATCCAGATCCAACGATCCAAAATGCTGATGAGCCCACTGATGGGCTTGGCAGACCATCATCACGACCTCCATGTCTGGAAAAAATCGAGGTACGTTGAAGAAAGCGAAAATGTTCTCAAAAACACTTCGGAGTTGTGGGTAAGGGTGAGGGCTGCTGCCCCTGCGGCTGTGATTTATCTTTCTCTTCGTCTTTGTTGGACGGCGCCTAGGGTTTGGGACGAGCGATTTTAATTTGTTGTGCTGGCGCCCATTTCGTTGACGATGGCTCTGAGTTTTGGTTCGAAACGTTCTTTCATGAGAAGTTCGGCGGCTTGATAGAGCTCGTAGGCTTCGAGGGTTTCAATGTTGAAATAGGTGTTGATGCTGTTGACGGATTCGCGGAAGCCGCTGAAGGGGAGGGTAGTGAGGTTGTCCAGTTGTTCCAGGGCGAAGTGGGCGACGCGGACCTGGTGGCCGCCGATGTTTTTGAATTCGACGTAGCCGTCGTGGTCGAGATGGGAAATGCCGTCGCGGATTTGTTTGGCGGTGGCGGTGTCGGGTGCGTTGCGGAGGACGACATCATCGAGAGTTGCCGAGCTGGCGCGGCCGATGATGGCGGCGGTGGTCAGGCCGGCTGCCGCCTTGAGGCTGGCGAAGAAGCCGGGGTCGCCTTGTGAAGAGACTTTGGGGTCATAGGCGGTGCGGGCGTCGAGCACGATGAACAGTGCGCCGTGGGGATATGGATCAGGCAGGGCGTTTGCTTCAGCGGATTCGACCTGAGAGCGGTAGGTTTCGACCAGGGTTTCGATGCCGAGGTTGTCGGTGACACCGCCGTCGACGAGGTGACGGTATTGTTCGAATGTGGTTGAGAAGTCCCGGAGGGTTACCTGATGAAGGACGATGGGAACGGATGAGCTGGCCGCGACGGCATAGGCGATGGGATATTTGGCGAGGTCGGTGTTGATCTCGTCGAAGGTTTGGTTGCAGAAGACGAATCGGCGACTGGATTGCATGTCGGTGGCGTTGATGAGAAGCCGGGGGCGATCAGGCAGGAGGTCGGCAAAGGTCTGTTGTTTGCCATGATTCGTGAAGAGATTGTCGCGCAGTGTTTGGGCAAGGAGGTCGCTGCGGTCATAGTCAGTGAACATGAGGGCGAACATGTTCCAGGGGAGAAATCCCTGGAACCAGATGTCGCTGGCGAAGGAATGGGTGAGTTTGTTTTGGACGTCCCGGGGGTTCCAGCCCTCATGATTCAGACAGTAATAGGCGGCGGTGAGAGAACCGCCGCTGACGGAAGAGATGTAATCGACGCGCTGGAGCAGACCGATGCGCTCGAGTTGGAACATGCAGGCGGCGGCGAAGTTGGCTGAGCGCGATCCACCGCCGCTGATGGCGAGGCCGACAAAGTAGCCGTCCTGGTCATGGATGGCGGGAAGGGGCAAATGCGACGGATTTGACGTGGGCTTGAATTCGCGATCGGAGATTGCGGCATTGGCATTGGCCATCGTGCCTGGGGCGGGTGCGGTAGCGAAGGTTTCGGCTCGCGTGCAGTTTTTGAGCCGCTGTTCCAGGGGGGTGGATGCGCGATTGAGCGGGACGTTTACATAGGTGCAGCCGCCGAGCGCGCAGAGCATAAGAGTGATCGCGGCCCGCACCCACGGGGTTTTTAGCGAATGCCGGGCAGACTGAACATTCCGTTGGGCCGAGGGGGAGTGAGTTTGACTCTTCCGTGACTTTGCGATCCATTCCATGGGGGGGATTGTAATCAAATTTCCGGGAACCAGAATGCCCCTGTGGAAATCCGGGTATTTGATTCATAATCAGTGGTTGAGGGGAAAATGGTTTTGGCGGACCTGGCCGCCGCCGGCGTTTTATCTGGGAGTTGGCATGGGTGAGGCAATAATCGAAAATACAATCAAAACAGTTGGGGCGGGGCCTGCGTTTCGGTTTCGAAACGAAGCACCGGCGGAGGCGAATTCGATTGTTCGCCAGTGGGTTCAGGATTGCATCAGGCTTTGCGAGCCGGATCGCGTTGTCTGGTGTGATGGATCGAATGCTGAGCGCGAGGCAATGTATGACCTGGGTGTTTCGCAGGGAATATTCATCAAGCTGAATCAGCAAAAGCTGCCGAATTGTTATCTGCATCGCAGCAACCCCAATGACGTGGCCCGGAGCGAGCATCTGACTTTTATCTGCACGCCCAGTGAGGACATGGCGGGGCCGACGAACAACTGGATGGAGCCCAAGGCCGGGTATGCGAAGCTGCGGGGGCTTTTTCAGGGGGCGATGCGCGGGCGAACGATGTATGTGGTGCCGTTTGTGATGGGACCGATTGGGTCGCCGCTGGCAAAAGTGGGGGTGGAGCTGACCGATTCGCTCTATGTCGCGGTGAATATGGGGATCATGACGCGCATGGGGGATATTGCATGGAAGCAGCTTGGGGATGAACGTGCGGCGAGCGCTGATGAATTTACGCGGTGCCTGCATAGCCTTGGGGATGTGAACCCTGAGCGGCGGTATATCTGCCATTTCCCGCTGGATAACACGATATGGTCTTTTGGTTCCGGGTATGGCGGGAATGCGCTGCTGGGTAAGAAATGCCTTGCGCTGCGCATCGCCAGTTTTTTGGGGCAGCAGCAGGGATGGATGGCGGAGCACATGCTTTTGATGGGGACGGAAGCGCCGGGAGGGGAGAAAACTTATGTGGCCGCCGCATTTCCCAGTTCATGTGGGAAGACGAATTTTGCGATGCTGATTCCGCCGCCGAAGTTTCGCAAGGAGGGATGGAAGGTTACGACGGTTGGCGATGATATTGTGTGGATGTGGGTGGATGATTCGGGGAAGCTGCGCGATCAACCCGGAGGCGGGATATTTCGGGGTGGTTCCGGGGACGAATGATGAATCGAATCCCAATGCGATGGCGGCGATGTCGAGGGATACGGTTTATACGAACGTGGCGCTGCTGCCGGATGGGGATGTGTGGTGGGAGGGGAAGACGAAACAACCGCCGGCGCAGGCGATTGACTGGATGGGGCAACCGTGGACGCCGGAATCCGGTCGGAAAGCGGCGCATCCGAACAGCCGATTCACGGCGCCGATGACGAACAATCCGGCGCTCGATCCGGCGGCGAGCGATCCGGATGGGGTGCAGGTGTCGGCGATTATTTTTGGAGGGCGCCGGAGCAAGAATGTTCCGCTGGTGTTCCAGGCGTTTAACTGGATGCATGGGGTTTATCTTGGAGCGACGCTGGGAAGCGAAACGACAGCCGCGGCTACGGGGGCGGTGGGGGTGGTGCGGCGCGATCCGATGGCGATGCTTCCGTTCATTGGCTACAACATTCGGGATTATCTGGTTCATTGGTTCCGCATGCGCAAGCGCATGACTGATTGCCCGCGGATGTTTCACGTTAACTGGTTCCGGAAAGATGAGACGGGGAAATTCATGTGGCCGGGGTTTGGGGAAAATATGCGCGTGCTGAAATGGATTGTAGAGCGGAGCCACGGGCGGGCTTATGCCCGCGAAACGCTGCTGGGCTGGATGCCGCGGGCAGACGACATCGATCTGGAAGGGTTGGTCGGGGTGGACTTCAACAAGATCCAGCATGTTGAAATCGATGAGATCAAGGCGGAGCTTGTGAGCCAGGAGGAATTGTTTCTGAAGTTGGCGGGGGATTTGCCGAAGGAGATGATTTTTCAGAGGGAGCTTTTGGTGAGCCGGCTTTGATGTGAGAGGCGGTCACCTTCTGAATTGTCACGTATCCAAATCGGGACAATGTCGTTCCACTATTCCCCTGTGCTGGCGGGCAAACTATCCGCCGCCGCCAGTCCCTCGGCCATCACGGGCAATATCCCTTTTTCCACGTAAATTGGACGAATAATCTGCCTGAGCGCGGGCAATTTCCTCGCATAACTGGCGGCGGCGATGAGCCCGACGACACTTGCAAAGAGAACCGTCTTTTTCGCGCCGATGAATTGATCGCCGGTGCCGGGTGTGAGATGCTTGGCGGCGAAGCCGGCGAGGAGATTTCCGAAGGGGGCCATCCCCAGAAATGCCATCGTGAAAAAGCTCATGACGCGGCCGCGTTTGTCATCGTCAACCAGGGTTTGAATAATGGTGTTGGCTGAGGCGAAGCAAGTGATCATTCCCCAACCGGCAAGGGGGACAACAAGCAATGAAAGCCAAAGCATGTTGGATTGTGAAAACGCGGTGCCTGCCAGGCAAAACACCGCCGCCGAGATGGCGATGAGCCGACCGAGGCCTACGACTGTTTTGCGGCTCGCGAGATAAATCGCTCCGCATAACGCGCCCAATCCTGATGCGGTGCCGAGGAACCCGAAGACCTGCGGCCCATGGGCTGCGCCGCCGAAGTGGTCGCCGAAGATCGGCATCAATATCGACAATGCGGGCATTCCGGTAAGGCTTAGAATTGCCATGAGGAGCAGCAGCACACGGATGGGTGTGAAATGCCAGACATATTTGAATCCCTCGGTGAGCTCTGTCCAAACGCTTCGCCGCGGGCGAGGTGGCCGCGGAATGACGTGCATCGCCACCAGGGCGGCGATGACGGCAATGTAGCTCACGGCATCGATGAAGAAACATAAGCTTTCACCGACGGCGGCGATGATTAAGCCCGCCGCCGCGGGTCCGATGAGCCGCGCGCCGTGAACCATCGTTGAGTTGAGGGCGATTGCGTTGGCCAGATCATTCCTATCTGTGACCATCTCCACGAGAAATGCCTGTCTTGCGGGTATGTCGAACGCGTTGATGATGCCCTGCACGATCGCGAGCCCGACGAGTCCCGGAACGGCGGCCTGGATGTTGATGTGTCCGGGCCGGCCGAAGAAAAACGCGACTGCCGCCAGGGCGAGCGACTGCAACATACTCAGGGCCTGGGTGAGGATAAGGAATTTCTGGCGGTTGACCCGATCGGCCCAGACGCCGGCGAAGGGTCCGAGCAAAAGCGTCGGTATCTGGCCGGCGAAGCCCACTATGCCGAGCATCCGCGGATCCCTGGTCAGTCGGTAGACGAACCAGATGGTTGCGATTTGGGTGAGGAAGGTGCCGACGAGCGAGATGAGCTGACCGCCGAAGAACAGGCGATAATTGCGATGCCGCAGTGCGCGGATCAGCGAGTGCGTGACCGTGCCGTCTTCATCTTCCACCGGCGCGATGTACGTTAAGATGGGGCCTGCCATGGCTACTGCGATTTCCCTTTTTAGTGCTGCGGGATTCTAGCATCGGTTCGGCGCCTTTGCCTTGGGGAAAAATTGGATTTGAGGTCAATATCACATTGAATTCAGCCGATCCTCAAAATCCTGACTGACCTGCTAAGCCGCTCTTTCCTATTATCTGCCAAATCAAACTGAAGGAGCCTTCTTGAATCGTGGTGTGATGTTTCAATATTTCGAATGGAATTGCCGCAGCGACGGCAGCCTGTGGCGAGAGCTTGCCGACAAAGCGATTGCGTTGAAAGAGCTCGGCGTGACGGCTGTCTGGACACCGCCGCCTTGCAAGGGGCTCAGCGGCGCCAACGAGACCGGCTACGCGGCCTATGACCTTTACGATCTCGGTGAATTTAATCAGAAGGGATCAATTCGTACCAAGTACGGGACGAAGGATGAATTTCTCGCCGCCGTTCGAGCGGTGCAGGATGCGGGCATGGAGGTGTACGCCGATACGGTCCTCAACCACAAAATGGGCGGGGACGAAACCGAGGAAGTCGAAATCGAAGAAGTCTGTTGCGACAACCGCAATTGCCCGAGCAGCGAACCATATAAAATCAAAGCGTGGTCCCACTATTACTTTCCTGGCCGGGGCGAAAAATACAGCAATTTCAAATGGCATTGGCAGCACTTCAACGCCTTCGGCGCTAATGCCAATGCACCCGAAGAAAAAGGCAAAATCTACCGGGTTAAAGGAAAGACCTTTTCGGATGAAGTCTGCATGGAGTTCGGCAACTTCGATTATCTGATGGGCGCTGACATCGACCATTACCACCCGGATGTCCGCCGCGAACTGCTGAACTGGGGCGAGTGGTTTATTAACACGGTCGGCGTCAACGGTTTTCGTCTCGATGCGGTGAAGCACATCCCCGCGAGTTTTTACAAAACATGGTTCGAGTATCTGCGCGGCAAATTCCCAGGCCGCGAGATTTTCGGTGTCGGTGAATACTGGAGCGGCGATCTGCAGGAACTGAAAACCTATCTGGAGCGCACAAACGGCGTGATGCGGTTGTTCGATGTTCCCCTCCACTTCAACTTCCATAATGCGTCAAAAAAAGGCCGCGATTACGATCTTTCGCAGATATTCAATGGAACTCTTGTTCAGGATAATCCGCTAATGGCCGTTACCTTCGTGGACAACCATGACAGCCAGGCGGGTCAATCGCTCGAATCGCCGATTGCCGATTGGTTTAAACCACTCGCTTATGCATTGATCCTGCTTCGCAAGGATGGTTACCCCTGTCTGTTCTACGGCGACTATTTCGGAAATCCCGGCGATGGCGGCGGCAGGAACAAACTGGTCAGCCACCAGAAATTAATCGACAATTTCCTGTTGGCCCGCAGCCGCTATACGCATGGCGATCAGCACGATTACTTCGACCATCCAACATGCGTTGGCTGGCTCTGGTCGGGCGATGTGGAACATCCGGGCGCACTGGCCGTTATCATGAGCACCGGCGATGCCGGGACAAAAACGATGCAGACGTTTCATCCAAACAAAACCTTCTGCGACATAACCGGCCACTGGCCCGAACCCATCACCGCCAACGAAAGCGGCGAGGTGGAATTCCGCTGCCCACCGGGAAAGGTGAGCGTTTGGTGCATGTGCTGAGGCGCGGCTATCGTAATTCTCCGGCACATTCAATGCCCGACCAGGTATACCTTCACATAAGAATAAATCAGCGAAAAAGCCCCGACAATCACGCTGGCCCAGAGCGTGATTTTCAGGATGCGGATGCGGTTGGCAATTTCTTTATCACGCCACTCGGCGAGCCGGCGGTCGATTTCGTCGAGTTTGCGGTCGATGCGGGATTCAATTTCGTCCAGCTTCTGGTTGAGGTAGCCGTCGGCGCTTTTTTTGATCCGGTTGGTGAGTCCGCCGATCAGGCCGGCTTCTTCAATGTCTTCCTTGATGCTTGCCGTTCGTGGCGGCGGGGGGGCCGCGGAACTGGTGGATTGATGGCTGGCGGCGCCTGGGTTTTGCTGAGGCGACGGGAGGAACTGATATTCCCGCTCGGCTTCATCTTCGCCGATCGCTTTGGAGACAAGCGATCCCAGCGCGGCGCGGCGTTTTCGGTTCAGCTTGGAGAAGAATCCTTCCTGCCGTTTGAGCTTGCGGATCAGGACCGGGACAGGATCGCCTTCGCGAACGGTGACCCCGCGGAGCATCGCGAGAACGAGCAGGCCGCGATGAGAAAGGCCGGAGAATTTCATCGAGCGGATGCGGGTAATTTCCTGGGCGATCTGCTCTTTGCCCGCGTTGATCGTGACAGGCCGGCGGCCCCATCGAACGACATCAATCATGGCATCCCGATCCATGCCGGCGATCAACTGCCGCCGCTCATGAAGGGCGGCGACCAGATGCTGGCGCGTTTTGAATCGCGTGGGATCGAGCCCAAAATCTTCTGAAAGTGCTTCCAGTTCATCCTTTGGCAATTCTGAAAGCTGGCGGGACGGGGCAGTGGTTGGCGCGATCGCGCTCACCACTGGAGCTTGCGTTGAAGGAGATGAAGGCTGGGACAGCGGCGCAATTATGGGGCCGCTCAGCGCGGCTTCGCCCGGAAGCAATTTCACGGCGGCAAGATCAGTGCTGTTGGGTGTTCCCGCTGACATGATGACCATAACCGGGCTTGAGACTGTCCTTTGCCGCCACGTATTGGGCTTGGAACTGGTAGATCCTCGCGTGCGCGTGCCATAGGATCATAAACGCAACGCTCAGCAGAAGGCAGATGATCACATCGCCCCAGAACGCACGGAAGCGAAGCCGCAGGCCATGGACGATCACATATCGTCGCACCAGCGAAATATACTTATCGCTGCCGGCCAGCCACACATACCAGCCCCATAATGATTGGAGCGTGATTACCGTTGCATAAATCGTCACAACAGTGCCGAGTGCGTAACGGAAAAAGTCGAAGAAATCGATGTCCCACATGGGGGTTTAATCCGAATCAGTGAGGCTCCATGTCCTATGGGCGTGGAACCTCACTCAGGCATTTCCGTTATGCTCTTCCGATTCTTCATGGTCCATCGCTTTGCCGCCAAACAGCAGCGATCCAATCCGGACCATCGTTGCGCCCTCGGCGATGGCAAGCTCAAAGTCCTGGCTCATCCCCATGCTGAGATGCCGCAGGTTTGCGCCGCCCATCTTGTGCCAGCGCATTTCCTCGAATAATTCGCGGGTGCGGGAAAAGGTTTGACGAACCTGCGCTTCAGGCGCTTCGAACTCGGCCATCGTCATCAGACCGACGAGCTGCAGGTTGGGCATGGAATCAATTTGTTCCGCCAGATGGACCGCCGCCCCGACGGCGACGCCTGACTTTTGCGGCTCTTCACTGGCATTCACCTGCAACAGGACCGGCGTTTTCCTGGCGGCTTTCTCAGAGATCACATCGATCTCCTCCGCCAAGCGGAGGCTGTCGATGCTGTGGATCAGGTTGACGACCGGGAGGATTTGTTTCACTTTGTTTCGCTGCAGATGCCCGATCATGTGCCAGCGGACTTTGTCCGGCATTCCCGCTTCACCAAAGGCCTGGCGGCGCTGGAGAAATTCATTGAGCTGCCCGGCGCGCTGGGCAAGCTGCTGCACGCGGTTTTCGCCAAGGTCGGCCACACCGAGCGAAAGCATCTCGCGAATCTGCTCCAGCCCGGCGGTCTTGGTGACAGCGACAAGCGTGACTTCCGCAGGGTCGCGCCGCGCCTTGGCGGCGGCGGCGGCAATGCGGTCCTTTACTTCGTCCAGTTTCTCAGCCAACGGCGATCGCTTGGCCACTCGCGGCTCCTTCCAGTCATTCTCGACAACGGTCTGTAACGGCTGGCATTATAGGGGGGACAGGCGTATCGCGGTAGGGAAGGAAACCAACGGCAATACTTCTTAATTTGAAACCTGGCCGAAATGCCCGATTCCATGCCCTATTTCCCCTGCTTTGCAGGCGGGATACGATGAGCTTGATGCACGAGGCGCATTAATTTGGATGAGCGATTAAAAAATGCGATGGCACGATTCGATGCCGCCAACGCGGGAGACCCGAATCGCGTCATGCACGATGGCAAAGTCATGCCATCGGAATTGCTCTATGCGCAGCGCATGACGAGGTGGCTGACAAAGCTCTATCCCGAAGCTTCTGAGCCCCTGCAACTGGCGGCTCGGGCACAGCACATTCGGCGATGGGAAATCCCCCGCCATTCATTCCCAATCGATCGCGCCGGGTATCACCGCTGGCGAACGACGCTCTACAGCTTTCATGCCGACACGGCTGAAAAAATTCTGCGCGAGGTCGGCTATGACGAAGCGACCATCGGCCGCGTTCGCTCGCTGCTTCGCAAAGAACGTTTAAAAGTCGATCCCGAATCCCAGGCACTTGAAGACGTCGTGTGCCTGGTTTTTCTGGAAAATTATTTCGCCGACTTCGCGCCCAGGCATGATGAGGAAAAGGTAATCACGATTCTCCGCCGCACCTGGGCGAAGATGTCGGCCAGAGGACGTGAAGCCGCGCTGGTGTTGGAATTACCTCCGGAAGCGAGGCGATTGGTAGGGCAAGCGCTAAAAGATTCGTGAAGTTTTCGCGGCGGTGATCGCCTCGCCCGTGCCTGGCGATGCTCGACACAGGCAAGGCGGTCGGGTCGCTTTATGCTGTGCTTGCAGCGAGATGCGGGGTACTCATTCCCAACTGCTTCAGCAGGGCGGCGGCGCTGGAATTGCCGCTTGTGCGGATGCGGATATCGAGCAGTTCCAGCGGGGAGGCATTGTGATTTTCGATTGTGAATGGCCGGCCCCCGAATAATTCTTTTGCTGCTGATTCGACCAACGGCTTAATCGCGTTGAACGTCTCCGGTGCATTCGGCGCTGCAAGGCGGTCATTCAGGCGGATTGAGATTTCATCGGTGCGGAATTTCAATCGTCCTTGTAGTTCCGGCTCCTCTTCCATCTTGATCGCGGCTTTCATCGCTTCAATCAGGACGGCGCGGAGGCGGGCCGCGAACGTTCGCGCAGATTCAATCGGCCGCTTGCGCACGTAAAGCAGTCCGAGACGGTTTTCGCCGCGGTCCATGTGGATATTGGCTTCGGAGGCGACCACCAAAGAGCCGGGGCCGGCGGGCACGTGGGCATAGTCGGCCACGTCGATCAGAGTATGGCCGGGCAGGCTCTCGTTCTGAATCCAATGGTGAAAAATGGGAACGAACTCGGCCGGTTCAAAAGTATCAGCTACGGCGAAGAGCTTGATGTTGATCTTGAAAGTA
The DNA here is from genome assembly GCA_963704405.1 of uncultured Phycisphaerales bacterium. Taxonomy (GTDB): domain Bacteria; phylum Planctomycetota; class Phycisphaerae; order Tepidisphaerales; family Tepidisphaeraceae; genus MFD01213-c1. The sequence continues at coordinate 3,129,916 of OY969903.1, read as the reverse complement.
TCCATGGGGAATTAATTGCGTAAATACGTGATAAAAAACTTTACTTTCTCACGCGATCACTTGGTTACGTAATTGCGCGTCGTCCGGCGTGCTCTATTTAACGCCGGCGGGCGCCATCGCCGCAGTGTTTTGCCTCATTTTCAAATCGCACTTATGGGCAGCGTCGATGAAGAGGTTCGCTTCTTCGACCAGCTTGTGGGCCGTGTCTTTTGTGAAGCGCGTGTCGGCGCCCTCGTGCCGCAGGAAGAGATACTTGCTGAACTGGTCGCCATGATAGGTGTCCCAGAATAGTTTGGTGTCGACAAATCGTTTGCGGAATTCTTCGATAATGACATTCGTGTCATCCGGCACGTCCAGCCACTGGATCTGCACCAGCGTCTTGGCGGCGGTGAGCATGGCGTGATAGGCCTTTTCGTCGGCGGCTTTGTAGTCGCCGCTGTCCAGCAGCAACTGCGCTTCAAACGCCTCGCTTTCAGCCTGGGTGAAACCAAACTGCTGCAGGCTGACAACCTCGCCGGCGCATTCGCCCATGCCGAGATCGCCGATGGTGAATTCTCGCGGATCCCCCCAGTCGGTGTAATAAGACGCATCGTCTTTATGCGCCGGGACCGGCGTGAATTTCTCGACGATCGATTTCAGTTCCTTCTTGCCGATGCGCTGGCACCACCCCTGGAAAGTTTCGGCGCCCTGGTGTTCGGCGAGATATCGATCGGTCAAAGCCGTCACCAGATTCGGAATGGCTTTGCTGGGGACTGAGCCCATCGCCAGGGCATAGCTGCCGGCATTTTTGCTCCATTGACCGCCAAGCATGACCTGGAAATGGGGGACAGTGTAGTTGCCGACATTGCGGCTGTTACCATAAAAGCCGATGTCGGCGACATGGTGCTGGCCGCAACTGTTGAAGCAGCCGGAAACCTTGATCCGGAGATTGCGGATCGCCTGGTCCATTGATGTGCTCTTAACGGCCAGACGTTCGCGGAGTTCACCGGCGAGGCCGCGCGAAGAGGCGATGCCCAGCTTGCACGTATCGGTGCCGGGGCAGGCGGTGACGTCAACAATTGTTCCGGCGCCCGGGGTTGCCAGTTCCAGCGCCTTGAGTTCTTTATAAAGATTCACAACGCTGTTCTGTGGAACCCAGCGAAGCACAAGATTTTGCTCGACCGTGAGCCGCGCGTTGCCACCAGCGTAGCGGGCTGAGATGTCGGCGAGGGCGCGCATTTGATCGGAAGTCAGATCGCCCAGCGGGCAGGTGACAGTCACCGTCAGGTGTCCGCTCTGCCGCTGCTCGTAGACATTGGTCGCCGCCCAGGCATCAAATCCTTCGGGGCGATTTCCATTGTTAAGCTGCACGCCCTGCCAGTTGGGCTTTTCTTCGTAGCTCGGGATTTCGTCAAAGTATTTGCGCCAGGTTGGATCTTCCGGCATGGCCGCGACTTCTTCGCGAACCAGACGGCGGAATTCATCGATGCCCAGCTTTTGAACGACAAACTTCAGGCGCGCTTTGTTGCGGTTTTTCTTTTCACCCAGCCGGGCAAAGACGCGCCCGACAGCCCGCGCCAGCGGCAGCAGTTCTTCTTCCGGAACAAATTCTTCGTAAAGCTTGGCCTGATGGGGGACCGCGCCAAGCCCACCGCCCACGTAAATCGCAAACCCGCGCTGCGGCTTGCCATCCGGCCCGGTGCGAACCTTCGCGATCCCGCCGAGGTCATGCAGGGAGACCAGAGCGCAGGCTTCATGTTCGCAGCCGCTGAAAGCGATCTTGAACTTGCGGCCAAAATCCTGCGTGTCGCGATGACCCAATAGATAAAACGCGCACGCCTTGGCATAAGGGGTAACGTCGAAGGATTCGGTTCGGCAGACACCCGCCAGCGGGCATGCAGTGACGTTGCGGACACTGTTGCCGCACGCCTCGCGCGTCGTGATGCCGACAGCCGCCAGCCGGCGGAAAAGGTCGGGAGCATCATCGATCTGAATAAAATGAAGCTGAATGTCCTGCCGCGTCGTAATGTGGCAGATGTTGTCGGAATATTCCTCGGCCAGCTCAGCCAGAACAATCATCTGCTGTGGATTCAGCCCGCCAAACGGGATCTTGATCCGCTGCATCCCCGGCGCGTCCCAGTAGGTATCAGGGCCTTTCGTCAGCGGCGGATACGGAAGCTTCTGCGTCTTCGTGCCGTCATGACGCTGGCCGTTGTCGTAACGCTGACCATACGCGCCGCGGCGAAGACGCGTTTCCGCGAACACCTTTTCATCAATCTTGCCCTGCTTGCGCAGCACGATCTGCGTTTCAAACGAATCAATCTCCTGCCCCAGATTGGACGGAATGCGATCGCCAAGCTTGTCTTTCCAGTTCAACAACGACATCGACATAACCTCTTGAGGAACCTCGGGCGTGAAATACCTATTTACCTATAGAGGAGTAGGAGACGAGAATCAAGTCGAAGCTGCAATTCTCACGGCATGGCAAACCTGGCAGCGTTTTTAGCTGCGGAAAAATACGGATTATAAGGGCTTATGCGCGATGCCGAGCGAGGCGCTTGGGCCGACGGAATCACTCGCCGTCTTCGTCGTGAGAATCTTCGACTTCCGGCACGGCGACTTTCTTACGGGCCGGGGGGCGCCGCTTGGTGCCCTGGGCGCGGGCGATCGACTGCCAGAACTCGCCAGGCGTAAGCTCAACGCCAGAATGCCGCAGGAATTCCTTCTGGGCATTCTCAAATTCGTCACTGTAAGGAAGGATCTTGCCTCCCTTGGCGTGCCGAACGAGCAGGCCTTTGAGCTGCTTGAGCTGGTCGTCGTTCAACTTCGAAGCGGGCAGTTCCGTTGCGGAATTGCTGCTGCTGCGGACATATTTAATGATTGCGCCGAAGAGCTGCTCGCGCTCGGCGTTTTTGAACGTTCGATCCTGAAACCCCTGCCACACCGTCTCAAACGCATCGGTATAAGGCAGTTCATCTCGGGCGATCCCGGAGGCGTTATACAACTCCTGCAGGTGTTCCTGGTCGATCGAATTTAATTTCAACGGTGGGCGCATGGTCGGCTCCTATGGGGTCGGTCAAAACCACATTGTAAGGCCGAACGCCAATTTGTGCTACAGGTGTGCAAAGCGCTCGCAAAGCGATCAGAAACGCGTTATCCATCGAGCCAGCGTGGATTTTGATGTCCAGGCAATGCCGGCGACAATCGTATCATGCCGATGAATGAGCTTTCAAAAATTTCCGACTGGACCAAAGCGCAGGACCATCTGTGCGCCGCCGACCCAATTCTTGGCCGGATCATTGATGCTGTAGGCCCGTGTGCGCTCTCCCCTCGCCGCGACTATTTCGTCGTTCTCTGCAAATCAATTTTCTCGCAACAAATTTCGACCAAGGTCGCCGCTGTCTTGTTTGGGTACTTTCGCGATCTGTTCCCCATGCGCCGGCCCACGCCGCTGAAGGTGATCGATCTCATCATGAACGGCGAAGCCGAGCGAATCCGCACCTGCGGCCTTTCGCGGCAGAAGCAGGCTTACATTCTGGACCTGGCGCGCCACTTCGCCGCAGGGGAAATTCCGACTCGCCGATTCACCAGCATGAGCGATGAGCAGATCATCGAATCCCTCACGCGCGTCAAAGGCGTCGGCCGCTGGACGGCGGAGATGTTTCTCATGTTTGTCCTCAATCGCCCCGACGTTCTTCCCGTGGACGATCTGGGCCTGCGGCAAGGTGTGCAGCAGGTCTACGGCATGCGGAAAATTCCAACGGCGGAGCGACTGAAACTGCTCGCCAGGCCATGGCAGCCATATCGATCCGTGGCAACGTGGTATATCTGGCGGCGGCCAAACGTGAAACCATGATGTGACGGAGGCCTATCCGCAGCCGTCATCATGAGACGCGCACCGCTAAGCAGAAGAAGGCACGGGCAGGGATTTTTTGACTGCGGCGCGAAGCGCCGCCTCGAACAAATTGGTTGCATCATCCCAGGTGTATCGTGTGGCGGTGGCATAGGCCGCGTCGGACATCTTCCGCCACTGCCCGTCAGACAGGTTGACGATTCGCTCAATCTCTGAGGCCATTGCCTGGGGATTATCCATTGGGGTGAGGACACCACCGCCGCCGGCAATCAGTTCCGGGGCTGCGCCGGTGGGCGTGGCGATGACAGGAGTTCGACAGGCCATCGATTCGAGGATCGGCAAGCCGAACCCTTCGCTACGGCTGCCGACGAGCCAGGCGTCGCACCGGGCGTAAATCTCTTTGATGCGATCCTGGGCCGGCTGCATGGTGAAATCCGTTTCGGGAGGAAGGGGAAGGCCCGCCGTCGGCTGGCGGTTGCCAAAGGAGACGAGCTTTAATTCCGGCACGCGTTTCTTCGCGAGCTCAAACGCCCTGAGACTCATATCGCAGCCTTTGAAATTGACGAGCGAATACATCAGGCCGACTATTGGCTGCGGCTGTTTACCGCGCGGGGGAGCATTGAATTGCAGGAGATCGACGGCGTTGGGAACCAGCGAAATATCGGAATCGCTGAACTGGTCCTTCGCAATTTTAACAAGCCACTCGGCGATGATGATCTTGTGCAGCGGCATTCGCCATGTGGCCTGAACGCGGGAAATGTCCTGCCCGGGATGAGCTTCGTAATGCTGGATGAAATATGCCTTGGCGCCTTTTGCGGGAGGAAACGCCGCGACCCATTCGGCGGTTTCCCACCAGGTCGCGATGACAACATCGGCGTCGGGCACATCGGCCGCGGTCACGGAGCGATGCCGCTCGATCTGGTGATGACGAACGCCGTCAAGATTATCGAAATGGGACGGCCAGCGTTTGCGATTCACCGGCATGGGATGGCCGCGCCACCATGCCAGAACTTTTTCCTTCAGTGTCACGTGCCGCCTCGGGCGGGACACGATAGTTACGTCGTGCCCGCGGCGGCAGAGGCGATCGGCGTAAATGGAAATGACGCGGTTTCCCCCGGAGAGATCGGCGGCGGCCATGACGAAAGTGATTTTCATCGCAGCGCCCCTTGGTTGGATACTGACGGTTGAGCCGCATGGGAACCTTCGGCCGACGGGGGGTTGCGATCGAAAAATTGCCGCAGAATCTGGATGATTCGGTGGTGCTGCACGTCGCGGTTGTATAGCCGAGCGGCCAATTGGTGGCCGCCTTGTCCGATTCGCTCTCGCATCTGCGCATCCTGGAGCATGTCGATGCATCGAATGGCGAAATCGGCAGCCGCATCCGCCAGCTCAATTTCTTTGCCCGGGACGGCGGCAATGCCTTCGACGCCGGCAAGTGTGGATATGACCGGGCAAGCGTGCGCGAACGCTTCCAGGATTTTGATGCGCGTCCCCGTGCCAAATCGAATCGGTGCGATGCTGACCGCAGCCTGGGCGTACACATCCGGGAGCTTGTCCACGAAACCACTGAGCATCACATTCTGCGATGCTTCAGCGACCGATCGAACGTCGTTGCTCGTTGATCCCACGATCTGGAATTCAGCATCCGGCAATGCTTTTAGAATCGTTGGCCAAATGTCGGACAGGAAATAGAACACCGCATCCACATTGGGGCTTTGCGCGCTGCCTGCGCAATTCCCGATAAACAGCAGGCGGGGGCGAGTGGCTCGCCGCGAGGGATTTTCGACGACGTCAACACAGTTTGGAATGACCGTCGGCCGCACGGGCCAATCGTTGGCGTCGTTTTCCTGGCAGACAAACGCCAATTTGGCGCCGGCGACGGCGGTGCGCTCAAATGTGCGCAGCTTTTCAATATCGTTCATTGTCCGCCGATCACCGTCATGACCTGTGGTGGCCCGTATTCGGCGGCGCCAGCGAATGTGTTCGGGATCATCGATGTCCAAGATCAATCGCGGATGGTTCAGTACACCTGCAAAATGAGCGAAGTCGATGCGATAAGCAAAGATCGCGTCGAACTTTTCCGGCTCCAGGGCGGCAACCGCCTGCCTGGCGGGAGATACTTCATAGCCGCGCAACATTCGCGGCATTGGAGAGAATTGATCGGCGATCCAGTTCTGGATGCGCGATGAATTGCCGCGGACGGGCGATGGCAGGGAGGTGAAGCCGGATGCGACTGGCGGAGCATCGCCGGGCGCGGCGTTGAACATCGCCAGGTGCAGATCGGCGACTTCCTCTAATGTGCGCAGGAACAAATTCTGACGAACCAAAAAGCCCGCTCCGCCCGCCCAAGGGCTGCCAGAACCGATATACAGAACGCGGCGAGTCATAGAAAACCGATCCATTGTGCAGTAACCGGAGGCATTCCGGAGGGGCAGGCAGAAATGCCTGTCCGGCCGTTAATTAATATCCACGCCAGGCGCAGAACAGAAGCCGCCAGGCATTAAACGACCACGGATAGCGGGTGATTGTGGCGATAGCATGTTTTCTTGCGGTGGCAACGTTGCCTGCCTTCAATGCCGACCACGCCCAGAGCGTATGCTGATTGTGTTTTTCCCGCGGCGTCTGTCTCGCAACCGCGGGAGGCGGCGGAGGAGGGACGCCGCGCCGGGCATAGGTTTCATTATAAATGGCCTGCCGAATGCCCATCTGCTGCTGTTCTTTGGTATGCGTCACGCTGCCGAAATGCTGCCGATAATGCAGCAGGACTTCGGGAAGATTCGCCAGTTTCCCCACCTCGGCCAGACGAAGGAAAAGGTCGAGGTCTTCGAGCGTGTTGTAGGCGTCGCGATATCCACCAATCTGGCGGACAGCGGCGGTTTTCATCATCACTGCCGGATGAACAACCGGCCACCCGCGGTTCAGATGGGCGGCGTCAATTTGCTCGTGCGTCTGTTCGTCACATTGCTCGCGGATGGGCAGTCCATCAGGATCGATCAAGAGCACGCGCGATCCAAGCAACACGCAATCCGGATGCGATCGAAGATAATTTACCTGCTTTTCAAATCGGGTCGTCAAGGCGATGTCATCGGCATCCATCCGCGCGAGATACTCGCCGCGCGCGATATTCAGTCCTTCATTCAAAGAGATGGTGAGCCCTTTATTCGGCCGTGAAACCAATCGGATGCGCGCGTCTTTCGCGGCATATTCTTTCAGGATTGGAAGCGTGGCGTCAGTCGATCCGTCTTCGATGACGATGAATTCAAAATCTGTGAATGTCTGGGCGAGAATGCTGTCGATCGCCTGTCGCAGATAGCGATCGCCGTTGTAGACGGCCAGCAAAACTGAAACAGTGGGAGAAGTCGGCATTGAACGGCAGTTGGTTGGCGGATGGCGCGGGTTGAATCGAGTTATTCGTCGTGAGTGGTTGTTACCCGCTATCTGCCGCGCATGGCGCAATACATCATGCGCCATGCCTGCGGCGAGAGCGGTGTCTTCTTAAATATTTCCATTGCGTGCTTTCTGGCCGTGCGGACATTCCCGGCGGCCAAGGCGGCCCAGCACCAGGTGCGATGGTGATCGATCGGTGAAAGCGGTTTTGGCCGGGAATTGAGCAGTCCGCTCGGCATGGTGATGCCGCGGCGCTCATATGCTTCCCGCAGAATGGCTTCAACCGTGTCTCCCTGCTGCTTGCTCTTGGCCAGGCTGATGCTTTCAAAATGCTGGCGATATTGGAGGAGAACATCCGGCAGGTTGGCGAGCCTGCCACGCTCGGCTAATCGGAGGAACAAATCGTGATCCTGATTGGTGAGAAACTGCTCGCTGTAACCACCGATTTTCAGGACGGCTTCGCGCCGCATCATCACCGCCGGATGAACGACCGGCCACCCTTTGCGCAACAGCGCGGCATCAATTTCATCATGCGTCAGCACCATCCCCGGCTTCAAATTGATCGGTGATCCATCCGGATCGATAAATTCAACCCGCGAGCCCACGAGCGCAATGTCGGGATGTTCCTGCAAATATGCAACCTGTTTCTCAAAGCGGGTGGGCAGTGAAACATCATCCCCATCCATCCGCGCGATGAACTCCCCTTTGGCGACTTGCAGGCCTTCATTGAGAGACTTGGTGAGACCTTTATTTGGCCGGGAGATCAGGTGGATCCGCCGGTCCATGTGGGCGTATCCTTCGAGGATATCGAGCGAAGCATCCCTGGAGCCATCGTCGATGATGATGAATTCAAAATCCCTGAACGTCTGCGCGAGGACGCTATCCACCGCCTGGCGGAGGTATTTTTCGCCGTTGCAGACGGCCATGAGCGCGGAGACGGTGGGAGACGTCGTCATGAATTCATTCTTGCGGACGTGCGACAGGATACACCGACACCCGATCGGCAGGTAACTGGAGCGCTCGCCTAAAGTAAGCATCGGCGACGTACGCCTGCTTCTTTCACTTCTGCCCGGTAAAACATCTGATTCTCATCGATTGTTCGTTGCCGGAAAGCCCGGGCACGTCCGATAGATTTGCAGTCGACCGATTTCTGAATCAGTTATGGGAATGGTCCGGTTCGGGGAGGCTGCCGTCAATGGCCGCGGATGGCGCAAAACATCAATTGCCACGATCGGGCGGAAAAGGGAGCGAGGCGCACCAGCGACAGCGCATGCCGCCGGGCTGCGGGTATATTTCCTTTTTTCAGCGCCAACCATGCCCACATGCTGATCTCTTTATCCATCGGCATGATGTTGCGCTTCGCAGGCTTCCAGTTTGACGGCAGTTCCAATCCTCGCCGCGCGTATGCTTCGGTGAGAATGGCTTTCTTGTTCGCATCCTGCTCGGCGAAGCGGGTGTGATTCGCACTTGTGGGATGTTGCCGGTATTTCAGAAGGATATCGGCAAGGTTGGCCGCCTGGCCGATTTCGGTCAGTCTCAGGAACAGGTCCAGGTCTTCTGACGGGACGCGATCAGCGCGATAACCGCCTGCGGCCCGGGCGGCCGCCGCGCGCATCATTGCCGACGGATGAACCACAGACCAACCGATGCCGCTCAGCATCTGCGTATTAATCTCGGGGTGGGTTAATCGATGATCGCTTTCATAAAGCGACGTTCCATACGGATCGATCAACAATACGCGGCTTCCCACCAGCACCACTTCCGGATGCGCCTCTAAAAACGCTACCTGCTTTTCGAACCGCAGCGGCAGGGCAATATCGTCCGCATCCATCCGCGCAAACAGCGGCGCGCGAGCCGTTGCGATCGCGTCATTCAGGGCCCCGGCGATGCCGGTATTGGGCCGGCTGATCAGCCGCACGCGACGATCCCGCTTTGCATATTCCTGCAAAATCTCAAGCGAATCGTCGGTTGAGCCGTCGTCGACCACAATCAACTCAAAATCCCCAAACGTCTGCGCAAGAATGCTCTCCACCGCGTCGGCGAGATATTCGCTGCCGTTATAGACGGGCATCAGGACGGAGATGGTTGGCGCGCTGTTCATGTCAATATTCAGACGATCGGCGATTGCATTTTTATCCTGAATCGCGGCCAGTTTTTAATGTCCTCGTAACGCGCAAAACAATACATGCCACGATATCGGCGAGAGCGCACCCTTGCGTATCCCGCTGATCGCATGTGACCGCGCGGCTTTGACATCCTTCGCCCGAAGCGATGCCCATACATTTTCGCGGCACAGGGCCGCCTCATCCCTGCGCTGGCCTCGCCACAGCGCCAGCTTGTCGCCGGCTGTGAGATACTTGCGATATTCCTGGCGAATCTGCTTCAATTCCGGGGCAAAGCGGTCTGTCTGCGACACGGTTTTCGATACCTCATGCAGCCTGAACGCGGCCAGGCATTTTCGGATGATCGTTGGGCGCACCTGCGCGGCGAACCGCAACCGCAGCCAGAATTCATAATCAAACGCGTAATGCTGATCTTCCCGGAAGACGCCGATCTGCTTGAAATACTTCATCGCCCAAAACGATGACTGCTGCGGAATGGGGTTATGAAGGAACCAATCGATCGGCTGACCGCATGGGCGCACCGTGTATGGCCAATCGCCTCCGCCTATTTCGAGATATTTGCTCCAGCCGACGATCCATGTTGCGCCCTTTTCCCATTCGCTGGCGATCCGATTGAGTGAGCCGGGCAGCAGCAGGTCATCGCTGTTGATGTATCCGAAAAGATCGCCTGTGCAGCGCTCGATGCCTTTGTTGATCGCGTGGGTTTGTCCGCGATCCTTTTCGCTGACCCAGTACGTCAGCCGATCGGCGTATTTCCTGATGACATCCACGCTGTCATCTTTGCTGCCGCCGTCGATGACGATGTATTCCAGATTGGGATATCCCTGGTCCAGCACGGAGCGCATCGTCTCTTCCAGGTATTGTCCCTGGTTGAAGCTCGGAGTGACGATGCTGATTTTTGGCAATGGCATATCGTTAATTGCTTCCGCTCAAAATCGCTTGATAGTGGGCGGCGTAATTCTTCGCCTGTGTTTCCAGTGAATATTCTTCGACTGCGATCCGCCGACAGTTCGCGCTCATTGCCGGCCATTTTTCAGGCTCGCGCAATACCTTCATAATCGCTTCCCGAAGGGCCGCGGCGTCGCCGACCTTTGCCAGATAGCCCGTGACGCCTGGCCGCACCATGTCTGGAATGCCGCCGGTATCGAAACCGACCACTGGCGTTCCGCACGCCATTGATTCCGTCACAGTCTGGCCGAATGATTCCTGCAGCGATGGAATGACGAAAACATCCGCCGCGCTGTAGATGATCGAGAGCATGCGGTCATTGGTTATCTTGCCCAGATGCAGTTGCGGCAGGCTCGGCACCACCTGTTTTCCACCGCCAACGCCGAGCAGAAACAGCTTCGGCTCAGCACTCATTTCGGCCAGGGCGGCAGCGATATAATCAAATCCCTTGCGCTTGATCGCCGCCGAATCGGCGACGAACAGCACTACCTTCGCATCGCGGGAATGCCTAGTGTGTCCCGCGAAAACATCTTGTCGCGCGGCGCAAAGTCGGCGACGTCCAGGCCGTTCGGAATCACTGTCACCGGGAACCGGCCGAGCAGCGAGCTTCGCCGCGCCTCCGCCGCGATCCATCGGCTTGTGCCGATGACGTTTAATCGGCCGGGCGCCAGCATGGACAGCGCTGTGTTTTTCCGCCGCCAGATATCGCGTGTCAGGTCTGTATCGATGTTAGATCCCAGGACCGGGCATGCGCCGCAGTTGGCGGTGAATTTCCCGCAGCCGAGGTCATAGTGGCAGCCCCCGGTCATCGGCCCCATGTCGGCCAACCGCCATACGAGCGGAACGCCTGGCGGAAGGTGGCTGAAGAAAAGCTCGTGATCGAGAAATCCGCCAACCCAATGCAGGTTGATCAGATCGCACGGCGGAAGCTGCCGGATCAGGTCATATCCCGCTTCGCTTCGGTCATCGCTGAACCATTCAAAGTCCGGCGGAAGCGAATGCCTGTATGGCTCGAAATCGCGATCGATCTGCTTCTTCCGCCTTCGCCTTCGAAACCGCAGGGGCAGATCGTCCGACCACTTCATCGCTTTGACATCGCTTTGCGAACTCGATCGTTTCAGCACGAGCATCGTCGATTCATGTCCGAGCCGGCCAAGGCCCGTGTGCAGGCGAAACGCCGCCCGTGCCGCGCCGCCGCCGATATCGCTCGTGCTGAGATGAAGGATGCGCATAGATGAGGTGAACTATCCGTCAAAATGCAGAATGCAGAATGAAGAATTCAATCTTCATTCTGCACCCGCTATTTAGCCGGATTTAGACTGCCGCCAGTTCACTGACCGTTTCTTTCTGTCCGCTGAAATCCCATTCGCTGGGCCAAACGACATAACCCTGCCGGTTGTTTGGAATCTTGCCCGTTTCCAGCACGTCCGCATAAACGACATCCAGCCGATCGGCGCGTTCGACTTTTTCCAGGAGGCCATATCCATCGGCCATCACCAGCTCAATGAAATACGTATTGGGCACCAGCGGCAGCGACGGAACCGTGCAGGTGAACTTTCCGTGGCTTGTGCCCTGGAACGTGAAACCGCCCTGATAAAGCGTGTGGAAAAACGCGATGCGCTGATTGCGGTCATTGGTGACCGCGATGCCGCACATGCCGCCGGTCTTGAGGTCATCGCAGTTGGCGACTTCCACGTCGAAGGTCACGCTGCCGCCGCACTCGGTGACATTGCGATGCCCCGATCCGCCGGTGACTGTCAAACCAACGAAGATCGGCGGCCGCTTATGGTTCTGCCAGCGCGGTTTATCCTTGAGCGGCAGGTCGCCGCCTTCATTGCTCAACGCCAGATATTTCTTGATCCCCTCGTCGGCGGTCATCCGTTCACCGACCCGCCCGCCCTGTACCAGCAGCGTATGCGAGCAAAGGCTCGCGATCGCGTCCATGTTGTGGCTGACGAACAAAATCGTTCGCCCATCACGCACAACATCGCTCATCTTGCCAAGGCATTTTTTCTGGAACGACGCGTCACCCACCGCCAGCACTTCATCGACGATCAGAATTTCCGGTTCCAGATGGGCGGCGACCGCAAACGCCAGACGCACATACATGCCGCTGCTGTATCGCTTCACCTGCGTATCCAGAAACTTGCTTACCTCAGCGAATTCAACGATCTGATCGAACTTCCGATCGATCTCCGTCTTCTTCATCCCCAGGATGGCGCCATTGAGAAAGATATTCTCGCGGCCCGTCAACTCCGGATGAAACCCCGTGCCGACTTCCAGCAGCGACGCCACCCGCCCGCGCAAGACCGCGCGGCCTTCGGTGGGTTCGGTGATGCGGCTCAGCACCTTCAGCAGGGTGCTCTTGCCGGCGCCGTTGCGCCGACCAGCCCGATCACCTCACCCTGATTGACATGGAACGAAATATCCTTGATCGCCCAAAACGTATCTGCGGTGTCCGTTGGTTCGCCCATGCGCGCCGCAACCGCTTCATCGGCGACGAAAGCGTGTTCATGATCGCGTCGCGAAACGTCTGGTTCTTGTCAATTTTGAGGCCGAGCTGGTAGGCCTTGCCCAATCCCTCGGCGCTGATAATCGGATTACTCATAGGATTCAGCTCTCGGCTGAGATATCTCTTGCAGTGGTCGAATTCCCAGGGTTCATGCGATATCCGCAAAACGCCGTTCGGTCTTGCGGAAATAAAACGCTCCGAACACGCACATCACAGAGCCCACAAACGTGCCCACGACCAGATGCCACGGATTCCACGCCATGCCAAGCGCCAGGTGGCGAAATGCCTGGATGATCCCATACATCGGATTAGCCGCCAGCACCCATTCCCACTTCTGCAATGCCGGGCGGCTGCTGAGCAATTCCCGCGGGAACATAACAAAGCTCATCATCATCCAGATCTGCACCATGAAAGGGACCAGGAACCGGAAGTCGCGATAAGTGACCGTGACCGCCGACAGCATATACGCCATCCCCAGCGACGTGATTGCCGCGGGAATCAGGAGCAGGGGAAGCAAAACAATCTGCCACGGCGGAGTAAACGAATAAACACCGCTGAAATGGTAGACGATCATGAACACCAGCAGCAGCGACATCGAAATCAGCAGATCGACCAGCGCGCCACCGACAACACCCGTCGGCAGGAATAATCGCGGGAAATAAATCTTGGTCAGCAGATGCTGCTGGTTGAGCAGCGACATCCCGCCGGCCTGCAATCCGGTCGCGAAAAATTGCCATGGAATCTGTCCGCAGAGCGCAAAAAGCAGATACGGCACGTGTGCGGGGAGGAACTTCTGAAACCCAGCCGCGCTCCCGAAGATGAACACCGCGATCAGCGAATTCAGCAGCGGCTGAATCACCGCCCACGCAAAGCCCAGGATCGTCTGTTTGTAACGTACTTTCACGTCGCGCCAGACCAGGAAATAAAGCAATTCCCGATACCGGAACATCTCGGTCCAGTCGATTGCGATCCACCCCTTTTTGGGGGCAATCACCAATTCCTGGGTGCTTCCGGCCGCGACGGCGAAGGAAGGAACCATGTCTGACATTGGAGGCTCGGCAACAGTCACAGCTTAACTCACTTCAGTAAAAGGGCCTGTGCGGGTCTCACACTGCTATTATCGGCCAACACACCACGTAAGGCCTAAATAAGACCAATCGAACTCCCGAGGGGAGCATCGACTATTCCGGCAGCAGCCATGAGGACTTACGAGTCTCTAAACCCGATCGCGGTTGGCGGGCAAACCACCCAAACCATCAGCCGGGACGCGTTCGGGCTTTCCCTGCTGGTGCAGGGGTATATGGCGCGACAACGCTCATTTTGGCAAGGGCCAATCCGCACTTCTCTATGTAAAACTGATGAGTCCGCTCATGCGCTCAGACCCCCACGACGGTGCATTGTGTCCGATAATCGGCGGTTAATTTTTGCCGCCTTTGGCGCACGAGCTTGTTCACCGCCCGCTTCCAGAGCGGCAGGTTGTCCGCCAGCGGCCCCCACGGGTCCAGCCACGCCCGCACCTGCGGATAGTCCTGATCGAAGAACTTCAAAAACTTCGGCCAGTTCTCCGTGCGCATCGATCGGTGGTAATGCAGCACCTTCGCTTTGCGAAACTGCTCCGGATCGACAAACTGAAGGGTCTTGCTGCCGAAGTGATAATTGTGCGAGTCCGCCAGCACTCTCCATCGCAGCCCGGCTATGAAAGCCGCCAGCCCCACCGCCGCCTGCTCGTGATAGAAAATGCTGTCTTTCGGCAGCACGATCCGCGCGTCCATGATCTTCTCACAGGCATCCTGATAGGCGGCGGCATATCCGCTTGCAGGCCGATAGCAGATCACGCCACCATTGAAATAAGCCCGGATGCGATTTTTCTCACGAAACTCCGTCACCCAGGGCAGGTCTTCCACCGACATTCCCAGCGCCCGGCACATCGCCACCCAATAAGAATGATAAGGATCATCCGGTCCGGTGGTGGCGACGTTTTTTTCAGTAGGGCACGCCGCGAAATCTTCATCCGCCGCCAGCAGAAATTCCGCCGGCTCGCCAACCACAAGAATATCGGCGTCCAGCCAGATCATCGTATCGACGCTTACCGCCCGCTCCGCAGCCAGCAGCGACGCCGGCTTGTTCATGAAGTTGTACCAGGCGTACGGCGACGTCGCTTTCGTCCGCACATACGTCACCCCCAGCTTGTCATACCGCCGCCGCGTAGACCGCTGAATCGGCGAACCAAACCGCGGCGTCACCGCAATCACCGGAATATTCGCCAGCTTCCCGCCCCAGTTCCGCAGGCTCTCGATCATCCGCAGCGTCTGCGTTTCCAGGTAGCCTGCTTCCACGCATGTCACCACCGCCGCCGTGCCCCCCTGCGCCTGGCTATGCGAAGCCGACTCGTGGCTGGAGGAAGTTTCGGGTGCTGGAGCGTGCGTCATAGTCTGCATACCTGTTTCTGATTATGGGTACGCAGACTCTATCGGCAAACAATCCCCCTGAGGATTTGCAAAGCGATCAACCAATATCCGTGTGCAGCCATCGGCGATACGCCGCCCGGATGAGGATGATTCCAACGCAAGCCAGCACGAACGCACCCATTAACACTGCTGGACGCCAGTAAGCGGCATGTGGGTCGATAACCGCCGCCACGAGACTTGCCGGCATCATTGCTAATAGAACAAACGCATTCAGCGACGGCGAACGAAAGCGAGCAAGCCAGACGACCAGCCCGAAGAAAAACACCTGCAACATTGCCGAGGCCGACAGCGCCGTGGCCAATCCATTCAACGACCGTTGACCACCGAAGGGCAGCAAAACGTAAACACTCAACGCCAATGCGAAAACGCACCAGCATTGCGCAACATGGATCGCCATCGCCAGCCCAATATCCAAAATGATGTTTTCGCGATAGGCCGGTCGGAGAAATTCCATTTCAAGAAACTGCCACTGCTTCATCCACATCCCGCCCGTGACGAATGTCGGCATGACGATCAGCCATATCCCCAATGGAAAAAGCAGGGTGATCGAAACCATCGGATTGGAGACGGCGGAGCTGCCGAATAACGTGGTGCTGCCAAGAAGCGCCAGCCATAAAATCGCGAGCCAGGGCACGGTTCGCACCATCGATCTGTTGAGGCCCCTCCATCGCCGTGCACGGTCCCAACGTGTGTCGTGCACTGGAATATAAACCTGGTTCTGCGGCCGAATTCGATTGAACCACGTTTTCTGATTGGTCTCGACCCACGCCTGATTCACTTCACCTGTCACGCGCGGCTTCAGGCTCCAGGCATCGACCTGAAGTCGTCGATTGCACGCGGGATTATCCTGAGTTATGCGGGTCATTCGCCACACCGCGCCCGCCGCCATCAACAACCCGGTGGCCATGATAGCCACGGAAAGCTCCGGATATTCCCCGCGAATGAATCCCCGTAGCGGCTCATGTTCCGCACCGCAGATCATCCAAAACAATACGAGCGTCCCGGTGAATACTACTGGCCACGACAGCGTCGCGGTTCCCCATCCCATAAATGCAAACAAACCCGCGGTAACCGCCATAGCTCCCAACGCAAAAACCCCATGGAAAAATCCAACCGCCGCCGGCCACGCCACTACCAGCAGCATGGACAATATAGAAAACACCACGCAATGCGGCGTCAGATAACGCGGCCACAGCCATCGCCGATCACTGACTACCTGTTCCCGCAATTGCATCCACATCAACTGTCCAATGAATGCCACGCCGACGAGATATCCGCTGAACTGCGATTCAACGAACCTTCCCCGCGATACGAGCGAGATGACGATTGGAATCATTCCCGAGAGCGCAAGAATACCCATATGCCATGATGACAGCGGGCGATCCCAGTACATCTGCAGCACCCGAATGTAGCGATTACGCATGGTGCATCTCCAAAAAGGCGTCCTCAAGGCTGAGATGCGTCTGGTCCTTCAATTTGTCCAGCGAGCCAAAGTGCGCGATCCTTCCGTCCTTCATAATCGCCACCAGATCGGCGACGCGTTCCAGGTCAGAAGTGATATGCGTGGAGAAAAGAACCGTGCGTTTCCCCGGCTCTGCCAATTCGACGATGAGCTGCAAAAACTGCCGCCGCGCCAATGGATCAAGGCTGGCCGCCGGCTCATCCAGAATCAGCAGGTCCGGCTCGTGTCCCATCGCCGTCAGGATTGCCAGCTTCTGCAACTGCCCTACCGAAAGCGTTCCCACCCGATCGCCTTTTGGCAATTGCCAGTCTTGGAGCAGTTGCTCTGCAATGGTGTCATTCCAGTTTGGATAAAACGAAGCCGTGTACCGCACAAGCTCCTCGACCTTCATCCACGGATACAGGCTGATGACCTGCGGCACATACCCCAGCCGCGCTTTTGTTGCCGGCGATAGATTCCACGCCGGCTCCCCAAGCAGCACACACGCTCCTGCCTGCGGCCGCAATAATCCCACGGCGCATTTCAGCAGTGTTGTCTTGCCTGAACCATTTGTGCCCAGCAGTCCGACAATGGACCCGGCGGGAACTTCCAGGTCTGCCCCTTTCAAAACCTGCCGTGCGCCAAAACTCTTCACGACGTTAGATAACGAGATCGCGATGCTCATGGACGTTTCTCCGAAGGAGTTTGCTGCAGATCAGGCAAGTCATCGGTTTCCTCGAGTGCTTTATCGAGCAGTTCATGCAGATCGGGCCCCTGCATATCGAGCAGCCGCGCTCGGCGGACGATCCGTCGAAATTCATCCCGCAACGCAAGCCGCTGCGCCTTCAATTGGCCGCCCGGAAGCCGCTCGCTCACATAAGTTCCTGCGCCATGCCGGCGCTCCAGCAGCCCTTCGCCGGTCAACCGCTCATAAACCCGCAGAATCGTGTTCTGATTGACCGCCAGTTCGCGAGCCAGTTCTCTCACGCTCGGCAGCCGATCCCCCGGCCGCAGGTTGCCGCTAGCGCATTGCGTGCGAATCTGATCGACAATCTGCCGAGTGATTGGAACGCCCGAAGATGGTTCGATGCGAAGCTTCAAGTGATTACAGATATATAACACTATTCTTACTGGCGGCACAAGCACAAAATCGCGCGGCCGGAATTTTCCGCGGAAGCGCAAAATCAAAGTGACTGGCTACAATCCCACCCACCCATGACGTCGGTTCATCTGGAACACATCGCAAAACGCTTCGGTCAGACCACCGTCCTGAGCGGCATCAATCTCCATATCCACTCCGGCGAGCTGTTTTTCCTCCTCGGCCCCAGCGGCAGCGGCAAAAGCACGCTGCTCCGCCTCATCGCGGGCCTGCACGCACCCACCGCCGGCCGCATTCTGTTCAACGGTCGTGATGTGACCCATCTCGGAACCGACAAACGCAACGCCGTGATGTGCTTTCAAAGTTACGCGCTCTGGCCGCACATGACTGTCCGCGAAAATATCCGCTTTGGCCTGGACGTCCGCCACGCGTCTCCGGCAGAGCGAAACACCCGCGTCGACGAAGTCCTGCACCTCGTTCAGATGAGCGAATACGCCGACCGAAAACCCAATCAACTCTCGGGCGGCCAGCAACAGCGGGTCGCTCTCGCCCGCGCGCTTGCGGTCAATCCCGCATGTCTTTTGCTCGATGAGCCGCTGAGCAATCTCGACGCCAAGCTGCGCAACGAAATGCGATCGGAAATTCGCCGCATCTGCAAAGCCGGCGGCTTCACCACCATCTACGTCACCCACAGCCAGCAGGAAGCGCTCAGCGTCGCCGATCGAATTGCCGTTCTGAAAGATGGGCAGCTCGTACAGATCGGAACCCCCGGCGAACTCTATTACAAACCGCAAACCAGCTTTGTCGCTGATTTCATCGGACATACGAATCTGGTGCCCGGAACGATCCTCAGCACCGCCGACGGCCTCATGCGAATCGAAACTCCGGCCGGTATTGTGACCGCAAAGGCCGACGCCGCCGCCGGCTCCCTGCCGCCGAAAGTAACGGTCAGCATTCGCCCCGAACACATGCGCATCGTATCTGCCGGCGCTATCGCCAAAACTCCAAACCGCTTTAGCGGCAAACCGCTCGAAGCATCATTCTTAGGTGAAGTGAGCGAGCACCTGATTCAGGTGGCCCGGCAGCAGCTGCGCGTCATTGCGTCGCCGCCGCTCTTTGAAATGCCTCAGGAAGCAGTCGTTGAATTTGATCCCGCGGATGTGCTGGTCCTGGCCTGCTGACCTGAAAAGATCAGAACACATGCTCAGGCGTTACGCATTCATCATCCTTTTCTTCGTCACGCTTGTGACGCCGTTCATTCTGCGTCTTGCGATGGGTATAACGAGCCATGCCCCCAGGCCGGGCAAAGACACCCGGACGCTCATCATCATCACGCCTCACTTCGAAGGAATCCGCCGCGAATTCGCCGACGCCTTTTCGGAGTGGCACCAGAAGAAATACGGCACAAGCGTCTTTATCGACTACCGCGTTTACGGCTCCGGCGACATCGTGAAGCTATTTGACGCCGGCAAAGACACCATCTTCAAATCCCAGGGCACCTACAAAATCGATCTCGCCTGGGGCGGCGGCGATTACCTCTTCGACCAGCAACTCAAAAAATCCGGATACCTCGACGGCGCAGCGATTGATCCCGTCCTGCTGCACGCCGCCTTCCCCAAACCCGACCTCAGCGGCGTAGCCTTGTATGACACCGCTTCCAACCCGCCCCAATGGATTGGCGCGGCCTTATCGAGCTTCGGTATCGCATACAACAAAGATGTCGATCGTTACCTCGAACTGCCCGACCCCAAAACCTGGGCCGATCTGGCGAACCCGAAATACCGCGGCTGGAATGTCTCCGCCGACCCCACCCGCAGCAGTTCGGCCAAACAGGCGTTTATGACAATCGTAGAAAAAGCAATGACCGACGCCGCTGCCGCCGGTCGCGGTGAAGACATCGGCTGGGCCGATGGAATGGGCACTGTCCGCCTGATCGCATCCAACGCAAGGATATTCACCGATTCCTCTGCTCTGGTTCCGAATATCATCAGTTCCGGCGACGCCGCCGCCGGCATGGTGATCGATTCATATGGCCGGGCCCAGGAAGAGGCCGTCGGCTCCGCTCGAATGGGCTATGTCGAGCCGGCGGGCGCGACCATCGTCAACCCCGATCCCATCGGACTCGTCAAAGGCGCGGAACATAAAGAGCTCGCGCTTCAGTTCATTGAATTCGTATTAAGCGAACAGGGCCAGCGGCTGTTGAACACCCGCGCCGGCGCGCCGGGCGGCCCTAAAACCACTTCGTTACGCCGCCTCCCCATCCGGCGCGACGCCTACACCGACATGTCCAACTTCACCGATCCCGTCAATCCATACGACACGGTCCAGGGCTTCAACAAATCCAACGCCCGAGAAAAAACCTACCCCCTCCTCGGCGAATTGATTCAGGCCAGCGCCATCGATCTCCTCGATGAACTTCAGGCCACCCGCGCCGCCATTCTTGCATCTCCCCGATCCGCCGAACTCCAGGCAAAACTTGCGGTGTTTCCCTTCGATCAGAAAGAAGCGTTGCGGCGGCTGGCCCAATACCGCGCCGCGTCCAGCGTCGAAAAACTTTCGCTGATGCGCGAATGGACCAACCAGTTCCGCGAAGAATACCGCCGCCTTCGGCAGGAAGCCGAGCGGCCATGACCACCTCTTTTCAGCCAACTGATCCTCAACTCCGCCGCCGCCCCCGGGCCGGCCCATCCTTCGTCGCTGGCGCCGGGCAGGCATCCCTGTTTGTCATCATCCTTGCCCTCTTCGCCGTCTTCATGCTCTGGCCGATCTTCCAGACGGTCCGCGTTGGTCTGCAAGGCATTTCCGTTGACGGCCAATCCGGCCGCTTCACTGCCGCATATCTCGCCGCCGTCTTCAAAGACCCGCAGTTGCGACAAGGACTTTTCAATAGCGCGGCCATCGCGGTCGGTGTAACACTGATCTCCTCGCTTATCAGCATTCCCCTGGCCCTGCTCTCACACCGCTACGATTTCCGGGGCAAAGGCCTGGTGAATGGCCTGTTGCTCGTCCCCCTGATTCTTCCCCCCTTTGTCGGCGCGATCGGCCTGCGGCAAATCCTCAGCCGCTTCGGCGCGTTCACCGCCATCGCGCGGCATCTTGGCCTTGTCGCTCCAAACGCACCGCTTAATTGGCTCGGCGGCACGCAACTGATGGGCATCATCTTCATCGAATCGCTCAGTCTCTACCCGATCATCTTCCTGAACGTCTCGGCGGCCCTTGCCAACTTAGACCCAGCCATGGAGCAGGCCGCCGCTAATCTTGGCGCGGATCGTTGGACGATCCTCCGAAAAATCACGATTCCCCTCATGCGGCCAGGCCTTTTTGCCGGCGCAACCATCGTCCTTATCTGGAGCTTCACCGACCTCGGCACACCGCTGATGTTCGATTACTACACCGTCACGCCCGTGCAGATTTTCCACCAGATCAACCAGGTCGCCGGCAGCCCGATTCCCTACGCACTGGTGGTCGTAATGCTCCTGACCAGCATCTTTCTTTATGTTGTTGGGCGGCTGGTGCTTGGCCGCCGCGAAGATTCCGCGGTGACCAAAGCCGCCACAACCGCCAGCGCAATACCGCTCAGCCCCATCGCCGGCATCCCCGTGCTGCTGCTGTTCCTGTTCGTCAGCGCCCTCGCGCTCCTCCCCCACATCGGCGTCGTGCTGATGAGCGTGAGCAAGGTCGGTGCCTGGTATCAATCCGCGATACCCAAAGTGTTCACCAGCCAGCATTACGTGAACGCACTCACTTATGACGTTACCCTCCCCTCTGTCGGCAACAGCGTCATGTTCGCAAGCCTCAGCGTGATGCTCGACCTTGGCCTTGGCCTCGCCATCGCCTATCTCATCGTTCGATCCAAACTTCCCGGCCGCCAACTGATCGATACCCTCGCGATGCTTCCCCTCGCGGTCCCCGGCATCGTCCTGGCGTTCGGCTACCTTGCCATCAGCCTGCAATTACAGGTATGGTTCAAAGACACTCGGTGGCTGCGCGACCTGGTTGATGTGACCGAGAACCCCACGCTTCTCCTTGTCATTGCCTACGCCATCAGGCGGCTCCCGTACGTCGTCCGCAGCGCTGTCGCCGGCCTGGAACAAACACCGGTTGATCTCGAACTGGCCGCCAGAAATCTTGGCGCTTCCGGCCCCACAACGCTGCGCCGAATCACCATTCCCCTTATCAGCGCCAATCTCATCGCCGGCGGCCTGCTCGCCTTCGCCTTTGCCATGCTTGAAGTCAGCGACTCCCTCATCCTCGCGCAGCGCCAAACCTACTGGCCCATCACCAAAGCCATCTACGAACTCTTTCAACGCCTCGGCGACGGCCCCTACATCGCCAGCGCCCTCGGCGTATGGGCCATGGTCCTGCTCACCCTCACCATCCTCTCGGCCAACTCACTCTTAGGCCGCAAAATGGGCGCGATCTTCCGAATCTAGCGAGACGATCGTTCAGCAAACGATGGCAAAAGTCCCGTGCGATGTCGCGGATTTGAATCGAGATTGAGGCGGAAATCGGCGAAATTAAACGAAATACGGGGAGCTTCGACAATGAAGAACCCGATCCAAAGATGCGATTCGAATGTCTTCGACCCTGAGGCTCGGCTCGACTAAGCTCGCCGAAGCCAAGCGATGCCGCGCAACTTTCGCCACGGGCTGCTAGGCCTTTGCCACTTCGGCGTGGCCGGAGGCGCGTTGGCGGAGGGTATCCATCATGTCTTTGACTTCCAGCGCAATGCGGCTGTTGGGGAAGTCGCGGATGATGGTGTCGCCGATCTTTACAGCTTCGTTCCAGTGGTGTTCCTGGACAGCCTGGGAGAATTGAGTTTTCAGGTTGTTCAGTTTTTCTTTGAAGACTTTTCGGACGGTTTCCTGCATGGATTCGGCTTCAACAGGCGTCAGGTAGGCATCCAGCCGCTTGAGGATTTCGATGCTGCCGTCGACATCGTTGCGGCTCACGGCGTCGCGGAAACCTTCGGCAAGCTGCCGCTTGTGCGCCTGGCGGCGGTTTTCAATTTCCTGGGGAAGACCCTTGACCTGCTCATCGCCTGGATAAATCTGCAGCAGTCGATCCGCTTCACGAAGGGCCGCGCTCCAGCGTTCGGCGCGCGTGTGATCGTCGATCTGGGTCATCGTTTCGGTGATCTGGCGGCGATAGACTTCCGTACGGTTGTTGTTGATTTCAATCTTCAGCGTCGCGGCTTCCTGTGTGTATCCGAACTGGTTCGCCATTTCATTGGCGAGCACCAGGGCGGCATCCCAATCCTTGGCGCCCATTTCTTCGCGGATTGCCCGCCGAAGGGCTTCGCGATCTTTTTCGCGGAAGGCGACGGATTTGGCCCGGTCGCTGAGCAACTGCTGTTCGCTGACAGTAGTGAGCAATGTGGCGATCTGCTGAAGGCGATCAGTGAGGGTCGCAGACATGGCTGCGCGCTCGATTTCGGCAAGCCGACGCGAGGCGGCCATGGATAACGCAAGAGGCCAGGTGACGAGCACTGCGATCAGCGATACAACGCCGGCGGCGAGAATGGCATGGCTTTCGTGCTGGGCGGCATAGTAGGCGCCAGCGCCGATAAGCCCCAGGGAGATCAATAAAGCCATCAGATAAATCAGGCTGAAGGAACCGGCTGGAGCGGGAGGAGTTGGCTTTTCCACGGTTACCTCAAGATGCGGTTAATTGGATGAGACCGTCACAAGCGAAGTGTAGCTCCCCGGCGGATTTAATGTCAACGAAGCATCCTTTTGGAGCTACCTCGGCAAACGCATTTTTAAGCTGTTTGGACAGGATCAGTGCGCGACAGGACGTAATCGGTGCAACCGGCACAGTTATCGGGACGTGCCAGAGAAGTTCATAAATCCTTGGATATGAACGCATTTTTGTTGACTGGTAAATATTTCACAATCTACAATGCTTCGGCGTCGATGGTCGTTTTCGCTCAGGTTTCCTTGGACGAAACGCGGAATAAAGTTCTTGTGCTCGCCGGTCATACGGCTGCACATAGTCAGGCTGTCGAAGGCCTTCGCTCTCGGTGCGAAGTCGTCGAGGTGCCAACCATCGACGAAGCTATTGAACTTCTTCGTCGCGATCACTTCACCGCCATCTTTTCTGACTCTGCTGACTTTCTACCGCTCGAACGCGCTCTTGTTTCCCAGCAGGCCAATTTAATTCTCAATACGATCGGGGAGGGGGTTTGCATTGTGGATGGGGAGGGGCGTTGCAGTTGGATGAACAAGAAGATGGGGGCGTGGCCGGCGCGGGTGCATGAAAAAATCCGCCGCACGTGCCAGGAGGCGTATGACCTGTTCAGCAAACAGGTGTCGCCGCAGAATGCGGATACGCCTGCGTCGTTTAACAGGTCCAAGCGATATGCGTTGAATATCGAAGACCAGCAGTTCATGGAGATGATCGCGTCGCCGGTCATCAATCCCGGCGGCCAGGTCGTGCAGGTGGTGGCAGTGGTGTGGGACGCAACGGGAACCCGCCGCCTGCAACAGAAGATTGACGCGATCGACAAAGCCGGCCGCGAACTGGTGCGGCTTGAATCCGATGCGATCGTAAAAATGAACGTCGGGCAGCGCCTGAAGCTGCTGGAAGAAAAGATCATCAGCTTCACGCGCGAGCTGATGCACTTCGATCATTTCGCGATTCGCCTGCTGGATCGCAAATCAAACAAGCTGGAAATGGTCATCAGCGCCGGATTGCCGAATGAAGCGCTGAATATCGAACTTTTTGCGGAAAATGAGAGCAACGGCATCAGCGGTTACGTGGCGGCGACTGGCCGCAGCTATATCTGCCCTGATGTGGAGCGCGATCCGCGCTATGTCATGGGGCTGGATCAGGCAAAAAGCAGCCTGACGGTTCCGCTGCGGCTGCACGATAAACTCATCGGCGTTTTCAATATCGAATCGCGCCAGCGGGCGGCGTTTAATGAAGATGACCGGCAGTTTGCGGAAATCTTCGGTCGCTATGTCGCGATCGCGCTGAATATTCTGGACTTGATGGTTGTGGAGCGCGTGAGTACCAGCCACAAGGTTGCTGATGAGGTTTGCTCAGAAGTAGCGGGGCCGCTGAATGACATCATGTCTGATGCCAACACGCTGATGGACGAATACATCGGCCACGACGACCTGCGGCACAAGCTTCAGCAGATCCTGGATAACGTAGGCGTGATCCGCAAATCGCTCCGCCAGGCCGCCGAGGGGCCGAATACAAAAATCCTGGGGGCCGGCGATGTGAAAGGCGCGGAAGATCCGGTTATCGGCAATGCACGCATTCTGGTAGCGGACGATGAACCAAACATCCGCACGACCATCAGTGACATTCTCCGCAAATATCACGGCGTAGTGACGATGGCCGCCAATGGCGGCGAGGCGATCGCAATCCTCGAACAAACCGAGTTCGATCTGGTCATCAGCGATATCAAGATGCCCGACAAAAGCGGTTATGACGTGTTCGCCACGGCCAGAAAACATTCGCAGACCGTGCCGGTGATTTTGATGACGGGATTTGGATATGACCCAAATCACAGCATTGTGCGCGCCAGCCAGGAGGGGTTGCAGGCAGTGCTGTTCAAGCCGTTTAAGGTCGATCAGTTGCTGGCGGAGGTGAGAAAGGCGCTGCAGCAGCAGGGGGCGCTGAGGGGTTGATCGGAACGTGGGACGGTAGCCTGCCCATGTCACACGAAAAAGCCGGACATTCTTGAGCACAATCGGACAGTTCTCATTTTCAGCCGCGAAAAGAAGAGACATCTCTGGTTTGGATGATGGTGGGTAGTCTCCAAGGTATTTTTTGAATGATAAAAACAAACGATCGCTTCGGCGGGATTCTGTCATGCGCAGATTAGCCGGCATGTCGAAATTTCCGGGCGGCAAAAGAAACGGATTCTTCGAATGTATCCCGCCCCGCGACTGACGTAGAGCTGCGATTGGCGAAGCTGAAAGAGCCCCTTGTCGTATTTCTGGTTTTGTGTGTTGAGGTGAAGCGCGCCGATGCCGGGGAGGCGCACTTGTCCGCCATGCGTGTGGCCGGCGAGGATGAGGCCGGGGCGGTGCAGGTCAATGGTTTCGGCGGTGTCAGGGTTGTGGGAAAGGGAAATCACGGGAATCTTTTCCGGGACGCCCGTAAAACCTTTGTGTGCGTCGAATCCACCGAACCATAGATCGTCGAAGCCGGCGAACCAGAGGTGGTCGTCATTGCGGTTGAGCGTGGTTG
Source organism: uncultured Phycisphaerales bacterium (assembly GCA_963704405.1). Classification (GTDB taxonomy): domain Bacteria; phylum Planctomycetota; class Phycisphaerae; order Tepidisphaerales; family Tepidisphaeraceae; genus MFD01213-c1. Next base: position 3,103,901 of record OY969903.1, on the reverse strand, counting down.
AGCGGTTGCGCAGAACAATGCAGCCGCGGCGGGTGAGGGATGTTTCCATAAGCCGGGGAAGATCGGCGCACGAGGTTTCGTCGTCGGCCCGCTCGATGCCGTATTCATGATTGCCATAGCTGACAATGACGGGGATATCAAAAGCGCCGAGCATCGTGCTGACGGCCTCGACCCAGTCAGGGTTGTGATGGACGAGATCGCCGGTGACGGCCAGAACATCGGGCTTTATGATTTTGATATGCTCGACGACACGCTGCAAATATCCGAACGGCGTGCGGCCGGCATGCATGTCGGAAAGATGGGTGATTCGATATTGATCAAAACCGCGGGGCAGGCCGGGAATGGTGATGGGGACTTCATGGAACTCCGGCCAGAATGGTTCAATCTGCGTAGCATAGGCACCGGCAATGGCGGGGATGGCGCTGTAAGCGGCAATTTTTTTGAAGAATTGGCGGCGCGTCAGCCGCCCGGCGGTGGGTGGTGAATCAGGAAGGTTTGGAGAAACGGCGGACATTACATCATGATCGGCGAAGGGGGCATGGAAGTGAAAGCGGAAATTTGGGTATATCCGCCGCGGGCTGCCCAGGCTTGTGACGGCATTGAAAGTTAACGAATTCTGATCAATGCAAAATCTCAAGCCTCGTGCGAGCGCGATCCATGTAAGGGCGATAGTCCTGGATATCTTCCATGTGGCTGTCGCGAACGCCGGGCTGGGAGAGTGCGTGCTCAACAGCGTCGGCCATTGATTGCAACTGATCTTTGGGCAGCTCTTCAATGCCTTTGCGATCGACGGTTTTGAATCTTGCGAAGCCGGGCGGCAGGTGGCTTTCCAATATGCGGGGATCGACGAAATAGCGAAGAATCAGAAGATCATAAAAATAAATGGTCTGCTGGTAATGCGCCTTAGCGCTGGCGAGCAGGGCGGGGCGATCGGAGGGGGAGGCCAACTGGGCGGAAAGATAATCCCGATCGGCCGCGACGAGTTCGGCTTCGGCGTTGATCTCATCCATGTGCGATTTGTAGATATCAAAATTGGCAGGATTATTGGAGATGTGGCGGATGTACTCCGCCGTCGCAGCCGATCCCAGCTTGGCGCCGCGATCGTAGGCGAAAACCGCGAGGTTGGCGTCCGCTCGATCAGCCACCGGGTGATCGGGCATTAGCCCTGCGGTGAGCGGCTCCAGGGCGGCTCGATCTTCGGGCACGGGGAGGCCGAATGCCTGGCCTTCGCGACGGCGGCCCTGTTCCCATTCTTCTTCAAGCCAGACTTTCAGAGATAGCGCCGGGCGGCTGTCGATTACCAGATCACTGAGCTGTGCGTGCTTCTGGTTGCCGACATTCTGAAGGACTTCCGCGCGCTTGAAATAGTTGTACGCCAAGGCGAGCGGGGAGACGCCGTCGGGAAACGGCTGGAAGCGGGCAAGATATTGCAGCTCGGAGCCATCGTTCCACTCCGCATCAGGCGGCAAATTGCTCGGACGCTCGCGACCTTGCGCGGGCTTGAGGTATTGCGGGAGAATCATGAATTGATCGTCGAGCAGCGGATCGAGCTCCGTCCGCCGCCAGCCAGGATCGTTGCGGCGCTTATTATTTACAGCATGCGGGAGTGTTTCGCGGCGGACGCGCCGGCGGTAGTAAAGCTTCTCCGTGGAACCGCCAAGCTTATCGAAATAAGTCTGGGCCATTGCGGCGATGATGTTGATGTCTTCCGGTTTTTCACGGTCAACACTGTGGGCGTAATCCAGTGCGTCGAGGATCACGCTGTATTTATTCGACAGCGTCGCCATCTGCACGCTGAGGTTGTAGGCCTTGTTCCAGATCTGAAAGATGTGGACGGTGTCGAATTCAGGCTGGAGGAGGCGGATCCATTCGATCTGAGTGTCGAGACCTTCCAGGTTGCGCTCGGATTTTTGCGATTCACTTTCGGTCCAGAGGATCATGACCAGCGGACCGCGCAGGCCGCCGAGCAACAGGCCCAGCGCAAAGCTGTTCATGGAGCTGAAGGAAGTCCCGGCGGCGGTGGATTCACCGCGATGAGGGATGGCGGCTTCGCGCTGCTCATCAGACCAGTATCGCGTGGCCGCGGAAGCGAGCAGCGAGAGGATCAGCACGACGACGATAACCGCCCGGCTGCGGCGGAGCTGAGCCTGTGGGTTTTTTTCGGTCATGGCGCCACCTCTTTGTTCTTCAGGAAGACATACGCCAGCACAGAGAGCGGCAGCCCGAATCCCAGCACGACCCAAAAGGCATCATTGATTTTCGAAGGGGGAATGCTGATGCCGCGCTCGATATCTTCGGTCGCGGAGAACTGGGTGATGTCGGGAAGCACAGTCGCGACAACATTGAGCAGTTGGTTGAGCTTGTCGACAGTCGCACTCAAGGCCTGCGCCTGCGCGGGATCACGCACACCAAAGTCTTGAACGAACTGTCGCCCCAGCCCTGCAGTGGCGGCGTCACCAAGTTCCTGCACGCCCCATCGGCCCAGGAGAATCACCAGGGTGAAGACCACCGCGATCGGCCATGAAAGGAACGTGCTGGAGAAGATAGAAATTGAAGTCACCAGCACCGAAAGCAGCCAGATGATGAGCAGGCTCTTGAAGAGGTTGAAGGAGAATGCCGTTTCAGCTTTCACAATCTGGAGCGAACTGGCGTTGAAGGTGATCCAGTGATCCTGCGTAAGGCAGCGGATGATGATGTCGAAGTTACCGCCGTCCACGGCGTTGTTGGGAATGGTTACGTAGGCAGTGCGATTATTTTCAGGCTTGAGGTCGACGGGATCGGTGAACTGATCGGTTTTGTAATTGTGAACCTGAAGGGAGACGCGGGTAGGGGAGTCGGTGCTGGTTGGGTCATCACCGCCGCGCTCGATGCCAAGGCGAAGTTCGATGGGGACGGGGGAGGTGGCGATGCCGGCATTGCGGAAAGAGTAGATGGCGACCGGCGTTTTTTCGGGTGAGCTGTCGCCGTGCATTTGCTGACCGGCGGTGCCGATGCGGCCATAAAACAGCGGATACCACGGATGGCCCGGACTGCGGGGATCAGCCGAGGTGACGGTGAGGGGAGCGGGTTTGCCCGCGACGGGGATAATCAGTTCCGCCGGTTGGTCATTGAGCCAGTATTCAAAACCGCTGGTGCCGCCGGTGACGGTGACATAGAAGACCGGGAACTTGGAAAGTGCCCGCACGGCGGAAATGGAAACGGGAATGGTCAGGTCGTTGTTGTCGGGAGAGGCAAGCGGGTATGGATGGCTGCCGACAGATTCGGTTCCGGGAATGGTGTTTTGATTGAAGTCAAAGAACTGAACCGTGATTTGCGGTGGACCAACGGGCGCCTTGGCTGGAGCGACGCCGGCTGGCCGGGTGGAAGAAATCAGCGGAGCGAGACCGGTGAATTGTTGCGTGGTGGAAGAGGCGGCAACGGACGGTTTTGGGGTCGCGGTGTTTGCCAGGGCGTACCCGATGCCATGCAGGTGAATGAACATGCCGGGGACGGTGGACTTATCGTCCTCTTCCGACGCCGCAGCGGCCATATTTTCTGGCAATGCAAACGGGATGAATACAGTTCCTTCGGTGTTAAAATAGCGGCGGGGATCACCTTCCACCGGCATACGGGCATAGACCTGAACATTTGAAGTGGTTGCAAATGTCTTGGCGTTCAGCAGTCCCGCATCGACGTAATGCTGAAGCGTCGGCAAGCTGAGCGGGTCCTGATTCGTCTCGCCCGTTTTAATCCGATCCTGAATGCCATGCTCGAGCGCAATCGAACGCAGATGAAGATAGCCCCAGGTGAACAAACCCATGATGAACAAAATGGCGGCCGACACCCTGGCGAAACCGACAATCTTTCCCAGGACAATCTCGAGCCGGGTGGTGGGTTTGGTGACGACCGTATAAATGACGCGGTTTTCAATTTCGCGAGGCAGATTGCTGCATGCAAGAATGATCGTGCTGATGGTGACTACGAGCCCCGTGGCGAAAAGGCAGAATTTGGTTGTCTGACGAATGGCGTCCTGCTCATCAAGTGGTTTCTGGAGTTGAGCGACGACAATCACACCGAGGATTGCCAATGGGGTGATCCAGAGGATTCGGCGGCGGATGGATTCGTCAAAGCAGACACCGGAGATGGCCCATAGCCGCCGCGGGCGAAAACGGATGACGTCGGCAAAACCAACAATGAATAAGCCGATGACGATGACGAGGCCGGCGATGACCCAGCCGATGTTATTCATGAGCATCGGGGACAGGTCTAAAGCCAGGAACTTGGCGGCGGGGACGAGTGGCATGGGTTTCTGGGTGTCGATGGTCTCTTGAGCGGGACGGGAGATAATGCAGAGATTTCGGTACTTGGTTTTTCTTACAGGCTGCGCCTCCTGGGGGATTCTTAATGACCCTTCAGTTAACCCTCTGCCATGAAGAGAGAACCCAAAGCACTACCTCGCCTCCGGCGACCCTGTATAGGCGCCGATGGGGCCACTGCCATTTCCGGTGTTTTCACGGACGATACGCATGAAGAGGTCTTCCAGCGTGGTCGTCGGGTGGGTGATTTTTGTGCCGGTGACGCCCATACGGGTGAGCGTTTGGCGCAGCTCTTCGATCTGCGCCGGGCTCATGCCGCGGGTTTCGATGTTCGTAATATCGCGCACCTGCAACAGGTCTTCAACGTGGCCAAGGGTTTGCATTTTTCCGCGGAAGAGGATCGTGATGCGGTCGCAAACGTCCTGCACATCTGCGAGAAGGTGGCTGCAGAGCAGGACCGTTTTGCCCTGCTGCTTGAGCGAGAGGATCAGATCCTTCATCTCGCGCGTGCCGATGGGGTCGAGGCCGGTCGTGGGCTCATCGAGCAGGATCAGATCGGGGTTGTTGATCAGCGCCTGCGCGAGGCCGATGCGGCGGGCCATGCCCTTGGAATATTCGCGAAGTTTGCGTTTGCGCGCCTTGGCGTCCAGACCGACGATGTCGAGCAATTCCGGGACGCGGCGATTCAGCGTTCGGCGGTCGATCTTGAAAAGGCGACCGTAGAACTTCAGGATCTCTTCGCCGTTGAGGAAGCGATAAAGATAGGATTCTTCAGGGAGGAACCCGATTTTTTCGTTGATGGCGGTCGAACCAGCCGGCTGGCCAAGGATGGTGGCTGAGCCGCGCGTGGGAAAGATCAAACCGAGCAGCAGTTTGATGGTGGTGCTTTTGCCGGAGCCGTTAGGTCCGAGCAGGCCGAATACCTCACCGCGGTGGATGGTGAGGTCAAGCGAATCGAGCGCACGCACTTTATCGCGGCCCCAGAAGTCCTTGTAGACCTTGGTCAGACCTTCAGTATGGACGGCGGCTTCTTCAGACATTGCTCAGTGTCCGGTAGGAGTCACTTGCCAGTGGCCCGTTGTCCGTTGCCAATACGGAAAATGAAAGGATCAGGCGACCCATGTTCGTTGCAGCGACATTCGCAAAGCAACGGACAACGAACCACTGACAACGGACAAACCTTTATCGCCCGACCGGCTTGATGCGTGGTTTGCTGCGGGCGCGGCGGCGGCGCTTTTCGCTGGGCTTTTCGTAATATGCGACCCGCTTGATGTCCTTGGTGAGGCCTTCCTTCTCACACATTTTCTTAAAGCGGCGAAGCATCTGCTCGGCGGTTTCGTTACCGCGGCTCTTGACCTTAATCATTTCCGTTACGTCCTTTCGGTGCGATCGGCATCGATAAAAACAGCCGCCGGCAATTTTGCCTCCGCGGCTGAGACGTATTAGTGTACCGGCCGTCACAGATTGTTCAAGAACCGCTTCGGTTGTATGGATGCGCCCAGCGGTAGAGAAGTTGCAGCGATGGCATCAGAAAAGTGCATCTCCAATACAATTACGATCCGGGTAAGGTATCCGGAGGTCGATGTGATGGGGTATCTGCATCATAGCCGCTACCTGCAATATTTTGAGATGGGGCGGGTGGAACTGCTGCGGCAAGCGGGCTTCAGTTACGCCGACCTGGAGCGGCAGGGGGTGTTTTTCGTCGTCACAAAGGCCGAAATTCGTTACAAATCGCCGGCCCGGTATGACGAACAACTGACACTGACGACGACGGTGACCAAGCAGACTTATGTGCGATGTGATCACAGTTATGAGCTAAAGCGGGATGGAACCCTTCTGGCCGAGGCGGCGACCACGATTGCGTGCGTGGGCAGGGATGGGCAGGTGATGCAGATTCCTGAAGGATTGAGCAATGCGATGTCAGCGGACGGGAGCGGGGGATTGGAATAGCGATTTCTGATGGGATTGGGTTGCTTCATCAAAATTTTTCACCTTGGCATGGATCATAGCTCGACAGGAATCACCGAAGTTAGGCCAATGCTGGTTCTGCGATATTAAGAAATGTGCAGGTTTCTTTTGTTTGCGCATCGTGCGCGGGCCACGCCTGTGTCACCTCATAAGCTCATCGATATACATGCACTTCGGGTTAACTTCTACGAGGCAATCAACTCTTTCACCCGCCCGATCACCATCCCCATCTCCACCATCTCCGCATCTGCCGCCGTGCGTTTTTTGACTTCGACCTTTCCTTCCTTCAGGCCTCGATCGCCGATCGTGACCCGCACCGGGAAGCCGATTAAATCCGCGTCGGCGAATTTAAAGCCTGGCCGCGCGTCGCGGTCATCGAGCAGGGCGTCAATGCCGGCGGCGTTTAGCTCAGCGTATAGCTTGTCCGCCGCATCTTTCACTTCGCCGTCATATTTGATCGGCGTAATTACCACGCTGTACGGCGCGATGGCCGCCGGCCAGATGATTCCCTTTTCGTCATGCAGGCTTTCAATCGCCGCGAGTAAGATGCGACCAATGCCGATGCCGTAACACCCCATGATGATCGGGTTCTGCCGGCCTTTGTCGTCCAGGTAATTCGCGCCCAGCGCTGTCGAGTATTTTGTGCCGAGCTTGAAGACGTGGCCGATCTCGATGCCCTTGGAGGCTTGCAGTTTTCCCCCGTCATTTTTTGGCGAAGGATCGCCGGCGGCGGCGTTGCGGATGTCAGCGATGACGGTCTTTTTAGGGTCGGCCAGCGCTTCCCCGCATTCGCGGAACCAGTTGAAATGCTTGACGTGATAATCCACTTCATTTGCCCCGCTGGCCCAGAAGCCACCCTGGGCGGCGTCGGGATCGACGAGCAAAACCGCCTGCTTATTCTTGGCCGCCGCATCCGGACCGACGAAGCCGATTGTCCATTCGGCGCGTACTTCCGGGTCATCCATTAGTGCGATTGCTGAAACGTCGAAGCGTTCTTTGGCTGCTTTTGCGAGTTTGGCTTCGTTGACATCATGATCGCCGCGCACGACTGCGACGACCCACTTCACCCACGATCCCGTCGAGCCGGCGGCAGGGGGCGCGGTCACCTTAAACACCAGCGTCTTGAGCATATTCCGCGGTTTCACCTTCAAAAACTTCCCGACATCTTCGATCCCCGGCAGGTTCGGCGTATGCACTTTTTCCAGCGCCCCCGTCGCATCTCCACCGAACGTTCCCGCGCGCGCTCCGATCTCCGCTTTTTCTACGTTCGCCGCGTAATTCCCCTTATCGCTGGTGACGATTGTGTCTTCACCCGCCGCGCACGCTGCCATAAACTCGTGGCTGGCGCTCCCTCCGATCGGTCCGCTTTCCGCTTCAACCACGACAAACGGAATCCCGCAGCGCGTGAAGATACGTTCATAAGCGCGATAAAAATTGTCATAGACGCGATTTAAGCTTTCTACATCCGTATGAAAGCTGTACGCATCCTTCATCAGGAATTCCCGTACGCGCAGCAGCCCGAAGCGGGGACGAAATTCATCCCGGAATTTTGTCTGAATCTGATACAGGCTTAGCGGAAGGTGCTTGTACGAATTCACGTATGCCGATACGAGTTCGGTAATGACCTCTTCGTGCGTAGGTCCAAGCACATTGACGCGTCCGTGGCGGTCCTTGAATGTCATCAGGTTATCGCCATAAGCGACATCGCGACCGCTTTTTTGCCAAAGCTCCACGGGTTGCAGTGCGGGCAATAAAATCTCTGCCGCGCCGATGCGATCCATTTCCTCGCGGACAATCTGGGCCGCCTTGCGCAAGGCTCGATACCCCAGCGGCAGAAAATCATAAGCCCCCGCCGTGAGCTGCCGAATGAGGCCTGCGCGGATCATCAGTTGATGGCTGACGATCTGGGCATCGGCCGGGGTTTCTTTCTGAGTCGGGATAAGTGTCTGTGTCCAACGCATAATGATTCAATTCACAGTAAGACGTACCAAACCATGTAATCCCCCTATATTGAAATAGTGACTGGTGGGAAGCTCGTATTCCTATAGCCCATCTACACGCCGCAACCTCCATCCATCTATTGCCGGGAAGCCTAATGGCTTTCGCCTTTTGGTCAAATGCTTTGCAGTGATAGTCGTAATGCTTTGCAGAGATAGCTGTTTTGAAACTCAATTTGTCTAATCGCCGTCCGATTTGCGCTACAAAAATACAATCCCCAGCAATTCCCAGGTGGAACATCTCACCTTGTTTTGACACATTGCCCATCGAATTGTGATAACGATGCAGCCCAATTTTATATTCGAAAAGCTTCTGTTTTTTTCATTTGTAAATGCGACAAAATTAACTACACTCCAAAAGCGGAATTTTTTACATCTCCCAGTTCGCACGATCACGTTTGTCGATCAGTTTCCAAATAACGCAGTCAATTCTTCTACATTTTTTTGGCGCTGTCTCGCGCCGTGTAGGAATCAGTTTTAAGGAGCTTCGCAATGAAGATCACTTCCAAGTTCTGCACCTCCATCTTGGGTGCGGCTTTCCTCGGCCTGCTTTCATCCAGTTCCTTTGGTGTCGCTTTCACGGGCGCTCAGGGTTTTGGCGCCGTCGCTACTGGTGGGAGCACGACCTATACCGTCACCAATTTGAATGACTCCGGCGCCGGTTCATTCCGTGATGCCGTCAGTGGCAGCCATCGCTACATCAGGTTCGGCCTTTCGGGGACGATCAAGCTCAAGTCTGAAGTTGCGATCAACAGCAACCTGACGATCGATGGCACGACCGCCCCCAGTCCCGGCATCACCATCACCGGCAACACCAGCTCTTTCAGCGGTCATAGCAACGTCATCATCCGCAACCTCCGCTTCCGCGAAACCGACTCTGGTTCTTCGGGCAAAGGCTCCCTGCAAGGCTCCGCCTGCAACACCATCATGATCGATCATTGCTCCATCGAGCAGGGTCGCTGGGATTGCAGCGAATACACCAGCGGATCGCACGACATCACCGTCCAGTTCTGCATCGTCGGTGAAGGCATCGATCCCCAGCACTTCGGCATGCTCTTTGACGGAGCCGACCGCGTCTCCGTCCACCACAATTTGTTCATTAATAACGAATCGCGCAACCCCAAGCTTAAGGCCAACGCCCAGTACATTGACAACGTCATCTACAACTGGGGCGGTGGTGGTGGTCTCATCGGCGGGCACTCCTCAGCTCCCTGGAACAGCGACATCATCAATAACACCTTCATTGCCGGTCCTTCATCCGGCTCTGGAAGCGGCTGGATCGCCCTCTGCACTGCAAATGATGTCTGGTACGTCCAAGGCAACATGTATGACCTGAACCGCGATGGCGTCCAGAATCCGGTCGCCATCCCCAATTCCGGCTTCACTGCCGCCGGCGTGAAGCTTCGTTCGACCATCTTCAATCATCCCACCACCCCTGTGACGATTGATAACAACACCCACTGCATCAACGTCATCAAAATCGGGGGCTGCGGCGCGTCTCCCAATGACTCTTTCGACAAGGCGCTCGTGGCAAACGTGATGTCCATGGGCAAAACCGGCGCGATCAGCACGCCTTAAGCCTGCGGAAGTTACCGTTTGGTGATTTGAATGAGTTAAATGAGAAGGGACGCAGCTTTAAAAGCTGCGTCCCTTTGCTTAGGCCTCGACCGGTCTGCGATTTATTTTGCACTTCACCGCCGCAGTTCATCCAAGGTTCCCACCACAGGCAGTTTTCCTACCAGCGGCCGAGCATATTTCTTAAACGCTTCGGTGATGTTGTTCCCGCCGCTGATGTATGCCGGGTCTAAATGCTTGGTTTCCCGCGCTACCGTCTTGAGCGGCGTCAGGATGGTATCGATGCGATACATCTCACCCGGGGCCCGCTGCATCGCGATGCTGCCTTCGATATTCTTTTCGTCGCCGCTGAATTCCACTGCCCGCCGACCCACCATGCGGGCTTCGGTCGAATCGCTTTCACTTGTGAATCCGGGAAAGCTTCGCTGCAAATATCCAAATGTATCCGCACGCACGCGGAGTTTTTTACCGCCGGCCGGCGTCAACTTTTTCGTAATAAGCCCCGCCATGTAATCGCCTAACGCGCCCGTTCCTGAAAGCTGGATGTTTCCGTGCGAATCCTTCTCCAGATTCGTCGACATCGCCTCTGCCCAGGTTTTTCCATCCGGGTGGCTGACCCCTTCGCTGACCGCAATCAGGCATCGCCCATGCTTCTTGTACATCGCGTCGACATCGGCGAGGAATTTTTCTTCTGAAAGCGGCGCTTCGGGGACGTAGATCAAATGCGGCCCGTCGTCGTCATGCTGCCGCGCCAAGACAGACGCGGCGGTCAGGAACCCCGCATGCCGTCCCATGATCACATCCACTTTAATGCCCGGCAGGCTGCGATTGTCGTAGTTGTCCCCCATGATCGCCGCCGCCACGAACTTCGCCGCCGACCCAAAACCCGGCGTGTGGTCGTGGACACGCAGGTCATTATCGATTGTCTTGGGGACATGAAACGTCCGCAGTTCATAGTTCGCCGCCGCCGCCAGTTCATTGACGATGCGAGCGGTGTCGGCGGAGTCATTTCCCCCGATGTAGAAGAAATACCGAACGTCATTTTTTTTGAAGCTGGCGAAGATTTTTTCGCAGTAGGCCTGGTCCGGCTTATCACGAGTCGATCCCAGCGCCGCCGCCGGCGTGAGCGCGACGCGTTCCAGCAGATCATCCGGCGCAGCTTTGAGCGGAATAAAATCTTCGTTAATGACGCCGCGCACACCGTGGTGAGCGCCCAGCAGCTCTTTGATGTGTCCTGCCTGCTTCGCCGCCTGGACGACACCGATGAGAGATTGATTGATGACCGAAGTCGGACCACCGCTCTGCCCGACAACCGCATTACCGCGAAGATTGTTGCTCATAGGGTGCGAATCATAAGAGAAGGGCGGGGGGCTTCAAGAGATGTGAATTGCAGAGTGAACGCCAGGCGGCCAAGGCCGCCAAGTCAAGAAAACGCCAAGGCGAAAATAGCAATGGAATCGTCTCTGTGCAGGGGCCTGCCATAGCCGACCGGAATTGCATCAGCTTTTTCAAAGGACAGCAAACGTTCAATCGATCTTCACTTCTTTGCCTGCTTCCGCCGAGCGATAAATGCCGTCGAGCATTTTCTGCACGGCCAGACCGGCCTCACCCGGCGCACGAAGGGGGGCATTTTGCAAGCAGCCGTCAACGAAATTGCGGAGCTTGCTGGTGAAAAGGCTTTGGAAGTCAGTCTTGTTGCTGAGGAATGCCGGTGTGGTGTTGATCATCGTGCCGGCGCGATCGGTAAACAGCCCCGGCGGATCCCAACTCGCGCCGCCTTTGTCGCCGACGAGCGTGAAGTTCCAGATATCTTTCTCAATATGCGCGGCGAACGAGGCTTCGATCTGAAGCAGCTCGCCGTTTTCAAATCTGATCTGACCGATTGCCAAATCTTCAACAGTGTATGTCTTAAAATCCCAATCCGGCCATTGGCTGGCGACGTCACTCTTTTTATTCCCCATGTACGTCCATGTATTTCCGCTGGCGGCGACGGGCTTGGGCTGGCCCATTACATAGTGCGCCATTTCGATGACGTGAACGCCGATGTCGATCATCGGTCCGCCGCCCTGTAGTTCCTTGCGACCGAACACGCCCCAGTTCGGAATGCCGCGGCGGCGCAGCGCCTGGCACTTCACAAACATCACATTCCCAAACTGCCCTTCATCCCGTGCCCGGGTCAGAAACTCTGTATTCGGGTGATAGCGATATTGAAATCCCACGACGAGCTTCTTTTTCGCTTTGGTCGCGGCCTCAATCATCTTGCGGCATTCGGTCGGATTCATCGCCATCGGTTTTTCAACCGTGACGTGGCAGCCCGCGTTGGATGAATCGATCGAAGGCTGAGCATGGATGCCGTTGGGTGTGCAGATGTTGACGGCGTCGGGCCTGACCTCCTTCAACATCGTCTTCCAATCCTTATAGAGCCTGGTTACGCCCCATTTTTCTTCCATCACTTTCAATCGCTCGGGGTTGATGTCGACCCCGGCAACAACTTCGACATCCGGAAATGTTTTCAGCGCGGCCAAGTGCACCTGCGCGATGCCGCCGCACCCGATGAAGGCGATACGCAGCTTTTTCCCGGAATATGCATTCTGCCCTGAATCCATTGAAAGTGAGTCGGTTGATACGCTTTTCTCGGCCATGTCGAAGTCCTCGTTTGAAAGGCAACCACTTTGTGGCGGCACAGTTTGTACACCGGACGCCACAAATGCAATTCCAATGAAAACCCGACAAACGAGGGCGCAGACAAGCCGCGGCGGCGACGGTACAGTTGCAACGTCCAACCACCGCTGTTTTCGTTTATTACTGCCGTCTGTCCTCAATCATGCAAGCCGAAGCGGGTCCATTATTCATCGTGGATCGTCCGTTGCCGAAATCCGCGGCGGCGATAACCCTTCGCGCGCTCTGGCTGGCGGCGACTGCACTGATGGGTGTGACGCTCATCCGCACGATCGTCGCCCTCTGGCATGGAAGCGGTTTGACTCACGAATCCGGGGTGTTGACCGGTCTGGCGATGGACCTTCGCGATGGTCTGCTCTATCGCCCCCTCGTCGGCCCCGCCGGATATGGCGGAACACGCTATGGGCCGCTGCATGTGCTGCTGCATGCCGGCTTGATGAAATTAGGGCTCGGGCCGCTGGTGAGCGGACATTTAATAACCATCGCCTCAGCCATCGCGCTGGGCGCGGGTCTATATCTGCTTCTTCGACGATTGAGCGTGCGCCGCGAACTTGCCATGCCGGCGGCGGTTCTGTTCTTGGCGGGAGCCGCATCACAGTTCGCCGTTATGACGATCCGCGCCGATCTGCTTCCAGCGGCATTGAATGTTTTTGGTCTGGCGCTTGTCGCGGGTGATCTGAACGGCTCGGGAGAATTCGCGGGAAGGCGCCGACGACTTTATGCAGCGGCGGGATTCTTCGCCCTCGCCTTTGTCGCCAAAGTTACAACTATCTTTGGCCTTGCAGCAGTCGTCGGGGTTCTTTTGTTCAGACGACATTACACCGCCGCGATTCTGCTATCTCTTACTACTATCCTCTTCACCGGCATTTTCCTGGCCATCGTAAACGTATGCAGTCACGGTCGCCTGCTGGAAAACTTCATAGCCTGCAGTGCTGGGGGGCGGCCAATGAAGGGGCTTCATGAATTCCTTGACGCCGCCCGCATCGTGCTCCTCGGTCGCGACCGCATGGGAACGGCGATCGTCTTGATCGGTCTGGCCGCATTCGCATGGGTTCCGTTTCGCGCAAAGATCGAATTGCCCGGGCTCTTTCTGATGGGGGCGACTGGTGTCTCATTGGTGCTGCTGCGTTCACCGGGGATCGACCGAAATCATCTGGTTGATGTTGAGGTGGCGGCGATCGTGTTCGTCGTCGTGCAAGCAGCCCGCAGCCGGCTTAGTTTTCCGCTGGGCATTGGTTCCCTCGCCCTGGTTGCACTTGTCGCGGCGATGATATTTCTGCCGGAGTTGCGGAAGGACCGCTATGCCCGCCGGCAGACCCTGATCTCGCTGGTTCGCGAAGGAACCGCCAATACTTCAAATACCGGCGCGATCAGTTCTGTCCAGCCCATGTTGTCAGATAATGCGCTGCTCCCGGTATTGGTCGGGCAGCGGCCATTCCTCCTGGATGACTTCATGCTCCCGGCGATTCGCGAGAAAGTTCCGGAGTTGCAGGACGATCTATATCGGCGGCTGGATGAGGGATTTTTCTCCGCCGTGCTGTTGCGGTACGATCCACAGGGATCGGATCGCCCTTGGGTGTTTGGCAAGCGGTTTGCCGAAAAGATCCGGAAGAGATACGAGCTTGTCGACGTACACACCGGCTGGGACCACATCTGGGTCTATCGCCGAAAACCGGAGTCCGCCGTTGCCCTCAGCTCTCGGTACTAACCCCGCGGTCTCGACATCCAGCACCATTTCCGAAGGATCAGGCGATGCAGCGCCGGCGGTTTCGATCATCGTCCCCGCGCTCAACGAAGCCGACAACATTCCCCTTCTGATCCCACAATTGGCTGAGGCGCTGGCGGCAGCGGAGTTGTCCTACGAAGTCATCATTGTTGACGATGCCAGCCGCGACCGTACACCGGATGTGTGCGCAGAACTGGCAAAGACTTATCCCATTCGCCTGATTGTCCGTCAGGAACCAAAGTATGGGCTTAGCGGGGCGGTGCTGCACGGGATCGGCGAATCGGAAGGAAAGACGCTGGTGGTGATGGATGCGGATTTGCAGCATCCGCCGCAGCGCGTGCCGGCGCTGCTGGCTGCGCTCAATGATGGAGCGGATTTCGCACTTGGCTCGCGCTACGTTCCAGGCGGCAGCACCGACGATCAGTGGACCTTCTTCCGCAAGATCAATTCGTGGGCGGCGACATTCCTGGCCCGGCCGTTCGCCGGCCGCGTCCGCGATCCCATGAGTGGTTTTTTCGCGCTGCGTCGATCCACCTTCGACCGCGCCGAGCGGCTGACGCCTCTGGGATACAAGATCGCGCTGGAACTGATGTGCAAATGCCGCGTGAAGGAAGTCCGCGAGGTGCCAATTCATTTCGGCTTGCGCACCAAAGGCGAATCAAAGCTGAATTTGAAGCAGCAGTTCCGATATCTAGAACATCTCAGCCGCCTGTATGATTTCACCTTTCCTCGCGCCTCGCCTGTCATCAAATTCTTTATCTCAACAACGATCGGCTTCATCCTGGGCCTGTGCATGTTTTTCGCTCTGGGTGACATGGGCATCGGTCGCGTCGGCGCCACCGTCTGGGGCTATTTTTCTTCAATCCTCGTCACGGCGGCGTTCCATATGCGCTATGTCCGCACCCAGCGAGAGTTCCTCCTCACCCGCCGCCCCTGGATCGATTTTTTCGTCATCTCCATCGCGGAGCTCATCGCAAGCTGGCTCTCTGCGCTTTGGCTCGTAACTCGCGCCCTGGGATCACGCGCATCGAAGCATTCATCGTCAGCTTTGGCTGCTCGACGGTCGTGCGATATGTACTGCGAAAAGAATTCTTGCAGGATGTTCGTGGGCTGAGGAAAAACTCCCGGCGGGAAGACTTGATCAAGGCCGCCTGAAACTCACTGCACCCCCAATTTTCGAAACCACTGCGGCCGAAGATACCGCGCCGCCAGCGGCAGCAGCAGCAATACATTCAAAGTCGCCAGCACCGCCACAAACTTCCAATCCCGCCGCGGATTATGCCCCGATCCCATTCCAACATATAAACCTACGGCGGGGATACTTCCTAAAAATGTTCCCAGGATCACATCCGGCATCGAAACATCGATCAACCCCAGCGCATAGTTGCACAACCCAAACGGCAGCAGGTGGATCAGCCGAGTTGTCATCACTACAAGAAATCCATTATGCCCCAGGGTGCGATCCAGCTTTCGCAGCCGCTCCATGCGGGATTCCACTCGCGAATGAAACCAGTCCCCCGCAATCCACCGCGACAGCCGCACGGTCAGCGCGGCGCTCACGGTCGCGCCCACCAAACTCCAGAATGCTCCCGACACGAGCCCAAAGCCAATCCCTGCGAAAATCTGCATCCACCAGACCGGCAAAATCCCCAGCGACGCCACAACGATGTAGACCACTAGAAAAATCAGTGGAGCTGTAAACCGGTGATGACGGACAATCGCATGAACGTCCGCCGCGAGCTTGCGGGGATCGTCCAGAATTTTCTGCCCCCGCTCAGTGTTGAACAGGAGATAAGCCGACACTGCCAGGAGCCCAAGCAGAACGACAACAGCGACCCATTTCAAAACCATCTGAACGCGAGCGGCGTGTTGCCGCCGACGGACAATGGATTCTGAAAGCGACGAAGAAATATTATCAGTCGGCATCGCCGGTCATTCTAATTCACGGGACTCAATTCATGAATGCAACGAAAAAGATAAACCGAGAGGCGGGAAGGAAGGGAAAACTATTAGTCACCGATGGGGCACCGATAAAAGCAAAGAGTTAGAATTGGGAAAGAACCACTTCCTGTCCAATATATCCCTCTTTATCGGTGTTCATCGGTGGCTAATAGTTTTCCCACACCATTCAAAATCATTGCAGTTCCCCCGCACCCGTTTACGATGCGACGATGCCGCGCGGAATTGCAATTGAAACTTCAGGAAGAATCGGATCTGTCGCCGTCGTCGAGCATAATCGCGTCATTACCGAACAAACCTTTCCTCACGGGCTAAAACACGCCGCCGGCCTTATTCCCATGATGGACGGGCTGGTTAAGGCCCGGTTGTGGGCCCCGCGGGACGTCGAGGAACTTTATGTCTCCGCTGGTCCCGGCTCCTTCACCGGCCTGCGCATCGGAATCACCCTCGCCAAAACGATGGCCTTTGCCACCGGCGTAAAGCTGGTCGTGGTTCCCAGCGCCCATGTTCTGGCTATGAACGCACCCCCCGAAGCCGCCCACGTCATCATCGTCCTGGACGCTAAGCGCGACCAAATCTTCACCGCCAGATTTGAGCGCATCGCCAATGACTGGATCGAGCGAGAACCCGCTCATCTGGACAGCCTCGCCTTGATGGTGGAGCGCTCACCCAAACCCGTTCACCTTCTTGGCGAAGGAATCCCCTATCACGAAAAATTCCTCACACTTCCCAGCTCCCAAATCATCATCACCCCCGAACCCCTGTGGCGAGCCCGTGCCGCGGCCGTCGCCGAAATCGGAATGAAAATGGCCGCCGCCGGCGAGTTCGCCGATCCCTTTTCACTTTGCCCCATCTATGTCCGTCGCCCCGAAGCCGAAGAAAAATTTGAAGCCCGCCAGGCCTGATAATCGTCCTATCGTGATCAATTCCCGGAAACAAATAGGGATCAAAGACTCCCCGTCCTTAATCGCCTGCGTCCAGCCAAAACTCCGCCACCTTCAAATCGATCGCCGTAGTGATTTTTAAGTTCCGCTCCTCCCCCGGAATCAGCCAGACTTCCTTCTGAATCAGTTCCAATAGCTGAACATCATCTGTAATCTGATCCAGCGGCAGCGGGCATTTTGCAAACGCCTCGAGCAAATCCGCACGCCGCATGATTTGCGGCGTCTGCATTGTCCAAAGCGATTGCCGCGGCAACGTCCGCTCCACCTTTGCGGGCAGCGGTCCATCCGCCTGCTTGATTGTCAGTGCCGCCGCCAGCGCCGGCACGGCCGCCCCATGCTCCGCCGCCGCCCGTAGCGTCGCCTCAATCAGCGCCGAAGAAACAAGCGGCCGCGCCGCATCATGAACTGCAACCCACTCAATTGATTCCGGCACCATCCGAACCGCATTCAACACACTATGCGCCGCGATTCACCGCCTGCGGCAAACCGAATCCTTCCATCCATCGGCTGCGGCACGGCGTCCCGAACACCGTCCACATCCATCGTGGGAATCACCATCATCTTCAGATCAGGATGCTTCAGAAACGCTTCGACCGCCCGCCCAATCACCGCCTGGCCCCGCAGTGATTCCAACAACTTACTCCGCGGTCCATTAAAGCGGGTTGACCGCCCAGCCGCAGGAAGAATTAATGCAAAAGATGCCATCAACTTCGGTCCGGAAACGTGGCCTGCCTGCTTACCCCGTGATCATCCTGAAGGCGCTTCAAAAAGGACATCTCACGCAAAATACTCGGACGCTCCCGGCTCAATCTTCCTCGCCGGCAACGGCCTGCTCTTCAACTTCTCCGCCGAGACCGCGAACAGCGGCGAAATCTCCAACACCGCATCCGGCTCCCCATTCTTGGTTGGCACATCCACTCCCGCCTCCCGCAACCATCTCGCTGCCCGGCGAATCTGATCTCGCTTGCATGTCGCCGGCGAATCCACGCCCTCCGCATTTTTCACCGGGCTGAATTCTTCCTCCCGTTCGGTTGTATAAATCATCGCATTTTTCGCCAGCGGAATCGCATCAAACACAAACTGCTCCAGCTTCACCGCATTTGGCTTATCCGGTTTGATCAGCGCGCCGCTTGCATCAATATAAGGGACCTTTTTTTCCGCCCGATGCCACGGCAGCTTCAGTTGGCCGCCGGCGTTGAGATGTTCGATGAATGAAACCGTCAGGGCATGAATCCCGATTGAAGCCGCATTGAATTTTGGCGCCGCCGCCGCCGTCGTTTCCAGCGCCAGCGCTTCGGGCAAATCTGAATACTCAATGACCTGGACAATTCCATCTCCAACTACAAAGTTCCCCACCTTTTCCAGCGCATTTGCCTTGGTGATTGTCTTGCTGCTCATTTCGCTTCCCGTGACGGCGTGCAGCCCGAGAAACAGCGGATCGATCACATGCACCAGCGGATTGTCCACCTGAAAATAAGACAGATGCTCCACGCCGCGCTTGCGCATATCCGCCAGCGCCCCGCTCCGCTGAATGGCCCGCAATGATCCGCCATGCCCATCGGGACTCAGCGCGAGTGAATCTTTTTCCGCCAGCAGCAGTTCTCCGCTCATGGAAAAGGCGGGCATCATTCCCTGTTGAAAGAAAAATACATTGGCCGGATCGAGCCCGAAGAAATGGTTCTTCTTGAAAAAGTCGCGCGTCGCCGCATCGTTCACATCGCTGGTCATGATGTACCACGGCACCGGCTTCCCAAAATCCCGCGAATGGGCCAGCAATTGTTCTGCAAACACGTGAAACAGCGGCTTATTTTTGATCGGGGTGATCGGAAATTCACCCTTTGGCCCGTCAAATCCCAGCCGCGTCCCCTGCCCGCCTGCCACAAGAAACGCCGCCGCCTTTCCCTGGCTCAGCAATTCGCGGCCTGTCCGCTGTGCATCCTGATAAAGCTGCCGCCGTGATGCATCCGGCACCCGTGGAAACGCTACCACCGGTTGAATATCCCGCGGCAAATGCACTTGCGGCTTTCGCTTGACATATTCATTGGCGAGCGTCGCCAGGCTCCCCAGATCCTGTCCTTCCAACTGCGCCGTCAGCCGGGCTTTCCCTCGCTCATCCAACTGATCAAAGAACCGAAGCACGCCCGACTGGCCGATCGACTGTAATTTCGATTTTAAGGTGGCAGACATAATGGGCTGGAGAATATGGCGTCGCCACAGAGTGTCAAGCAATTTGAGGTGTCCATCGGAGTTCGGCCCCTCCGTCATATGGCACTTCGATGGACATTTAATCCGTTAATGAAGACGGCGATAAAACGGGATTGAAGACACAGAGGCTCGCCGACTCTGCACCTGCGCCCCACCAATGGGACGTGATATGAGATTCGGCACGATGGTGTGAAAGGGAAGGGGACGCACTTTGAGCGAGTGCGTCCCCTGCTGCGCCGGCGGTATTAATGTTCATTGCCTATTTTGCGCAGCGGCGGCGGGTTAAAAGAGGAAGGGCGGTAAGAGTTATCAACGTCAGGGTAGTTGGTTCGGGGACGTTGTCGTTGTGAAGCATGTCGGCGGTGACGAAGAGGCCGTCTTCGGGTTGGTTGGGAAAGGCGCCGACGACGGAAACGCTGTTTACGCCGTTGACGTCGTAGATATTTTGGTTTGTTTCGCCGGTGACGATGATGTCGCCTTGCAGGCCGGCGAATTGACTGGCGCCGGCTTTGACGACGTTGTTGTTGTAGTTGCCGCCGTAGAGACCTTCGAGGGGGTTATTGGTAATGCCGAGGTTGGTTGGGACGAAGTCCAGTTCTTCGGCGGAGGGGACGGTGGCTTCGGTGGTCATGGTGAAGACGCCGGGCTTGATGGAGCGGATGCTGCCGCTGTTTTCGGAGGCGACAAAGAGGAAGCCGGCTTTGGAGGCCCAGGCTCCGGAGGAAGGGGCGATGTCGAGGCCTTCGGTGTCTTCGCCGGTGGAGGCGATCTGATTGATGTTGCCGCTGCTGTCGACGGTATATACGAAACCGTTGTGGGTGGTGACGATCATGTCGAAGCCGAAGGTTCCGACCGAGTCGAAGGTGATGCCGCGGACCAGGCCGTTGAAACCCCCCGAGGAGCCATTCAGGAAGAGGCCGGGGTCGGCGACGCCGGCGTTGGTGATGTGCTGGATGTTGTTGCCGGAGGCGACGTAGATGTCACCGACGGGGAATCCACCGAGACCGACGGAACTGGAGACGTAGTGTTCCTGGCCGAAGTCGGCGGCCAGGTTGACGGTTCCACCGAAGGGCTGGACGTTTTGGCCGTTGAGGTCTGTTGAGTACATGCGGTTGGCGCCATCACCGAGGACGGTGCCGACAAATTTGTTGCCCGCAAAAGCCCAGCCGATGGGCGCGCCGGCGATGGGGTTATTAGGGGTGAAAGCGGTCGGGGTAATGACGGCTTGACCCGGCGCAGCGAAGGCGGAAAGGATCAAAATGATCGCGGGGGCCAGGCTCGTGCGCAGGATGACGCGGGGAGTAGTGAAGGGGGTCATGGCGATGCTCCGGAAGAGAAATGGGTTATGCGATGGCCAAAGTGCGGGACTCGCAGATCGGTCATCGCGGAAGAGGAACGGTTTTGGCTTTGTGAGAGGGAAGAGGCATCGCCGGTGTGCGCGTTCGGCAACGCGCGCGGAAATAACCGCGTTTCAGTGAATGCATTTTTCTCCTCAGCCCGACGGATGGGGTAAACGCCCGAGAGTAGGACAATACTGGATGAATATGTTTATATCAATACGTTTTTGTAAATATTTGTGGCGGGCTGAAGTGCCTGTCTCGTTGAAGTGTTGAATCAAAATCATTGCGTGAGGCGAGTTGGTTTTCTTTGGCGAGGTTTTGCAATGTGATCGGGCCATTGATTCGCCGCAGACAGGAATGTGCTTTCCATGGCGCGGAGGGAAGGCTGAAGTCAATCGAAGCGGGGTGAGGCGGGGGGCAATGCGAGGAAGGGATATGTGCAATGACCGCGAGCCTTTATGACTATGGCGGCTGCTTTACCGCAGGGGGCTGGGGCGCTACGATGGGGTCAACATGAAACTTACCACCCGCGAAAATGCGGTCGGGCGGCTGCTCGCTGCGCGCATTTCGTGATTTAGCGTCGACTCTTTCAAATACGTCCGCGGCAAGTGTGTCGGGCCTGTGGGGAAGCAGTGTAGCCGCCTCGGTGGCGGCGCTGCAGATAGAGTTGAAGAGGCCGATCGTTCTGGTGTGTGGGCATCTGGATGAAGCGGATGACCTGGCGGATGACCTGGAACTATTCAGCGGTGCTCGGCCGGATGTGCTGCCGGCGCTGGAGCTGACGGCGACGCTGGGGCGGATGAGTGAAGAGCAGGTGTCGAATCGTTTGCAGCTAGTGGCGCGATATGCGGCGGGGGGGCAGGCGGATTTACTTGTCTCGCCGATCCACGCGCTGATGCAGTGCGTGCCGGCGAAGTCGGAATTGCAGCATGTGATCCGGGTGGTGAAAGTCGGACAGGAGCTTGAGCCGGAGAAGCTGATCGTCTGGTTGAGCGATCATGGATATAACCGGCTGGAGCAGGTTGAAGTGCCGGGGGATTTTGCGGTGCGCGGAGGGATCATTGATGTATATCTCCCGGGAGAACATCCCGAAAGCGGCGAGCAGGTCGGGCTGGCCGTGCGAATTGATTTTTTTGGGGACCAGGTTGAGTCGATCAAGATTTTTGACCTGGATACACTGGGATCGAAGGCAACACTTCAATCAGTGCAGATCATCGATCTGAAGGGGCAGATTGATTCGGGGGACACGACGCATCTGTTCAGCTATCTGAAGCCGGAGACGATCATCGCGCTGTGGGCGCCGCTGGAGATTGCGGAGCAGGCAAAGAGTTATCTGGACCGGCTGCCGGAGGTGAAGGGGATTTATCCGCTGAATGCTGTTTTGAAGAACGCCGAGCGATTTACGCGGGTGGAGCTGAGCCAGTTTGATCAGGGGACATCGACGATGCCGTCACTGGTCGCGGGCAAAGAGGTTCCGCATATCGCGCTGCCGGTGCGCTCGTTGCAAAAGTTTGAAACGGAAGCGAAGAAGGCGCTGGCGGAATTAGCGGAACTGGCCAAGACGCATCAGATCGCGGTGTTTTGTGAGAATGATGGCGAGGCCGGCCGCTTTGCGGAGTTGCTGGATTCGGATCAGCCAGGGCTGCGGCAGCGGATTGAGATGCTGGTGGGATATCTGCATCGGGGGTTTGTTTGGGAAGCGCAGAACGCAGAACACCGAACACAGAATGAAGAGGGGGCGAGGGAGTTTGGGAGTCGAACAACTGCCGCCGGTTTCCATCACGCTCATGCTACCCCTGTCCCGGAGCACCTGGAGGGGCGACCGATCGCGCTGCTGGGACATCATGAGATTTTTCATCGATATGAGCAGCGGCGGCGGGTGAAGAAGATTATTGCTTCGCGGCCGGTGGATTCGTTTCTGGATTTGAAGACGGGGGATTATGTCGTTCATGTGGCGCATGGCATTGCGCGGTTCATGGGGATGCACCAGATCACCAAAGATGGGAAGGTTGAGGAATATCTCACGCTGCGGTTTGCGGATAACGCATCGCTGCACGTGCCGGCGGCGCGGATCAACCTGATTCAGAAATATGTCGGCGGGTTTCAGGGGCATCCGCAGCTTTCGCGATTGGGCAGCGGGGCGTGGGAAAAGCAGAAGGCGAAGGTTTCGGAAGCCGTCATGGATATGGCGGCGGAGCTGCTGGAGATTCAGGCGGCCCGGGAGGCGGAGCAGGGGACGCCGTATCCGCCGGATACGGAGTGGCAGCGGGAGTTTGAGGCGGAGTTTCCGTATGAGCCGACGGTCGATCAGGTGACGGCGGCGGAAGACATCAAGCAGGACATGCAGAAGCGGCGACCGATGGACCGGCTGCTCTGCGGCGATGTGGGTTATGGAAAGACCGAGATGGCGATGCGCGCCGCGTTTAAGGCGATG
The DNA here is from genome assembly GCA_963704405.1 of uncultured Phycisphaerales bacterium. Taxonomy (GTDB): domain Bacteria; phylum Planctomycetota; class Phycisphaerae; order Tepidisphaerales; family Tepidisphaeraceae; genus MFD01213-c1. Next base: position 3,080,779 of record OY969903.1, on the reverse strand, counting down.
GAATATGGAAAGCAGGTTGCAGTGCTGGTGCCAACAACGGTGCTGGCCGAGCAGCATTTTCGGTCGTTCAAGGAACGGATGGCGAGCTATCCGTTTGTTGTGGAATCGATCAGCCGATTTAAGACGCCGAAGCAGCAGAAAGAGACCGTGCAGAAATTGGCGAAGGGGGAGATCGATCTGTTGATCGGCACGCATCGGCTCATCAGCAAGGATGTCAAATTCCCCGATCTTGGGCTGGTGGTGATCGATGAAGAGCAGCGATTTGGCGTGACGCATAAAGAGCGACTGAAGCAGATGCGGAAGATGGTGGATGTACTGACGATGTCGGCGACGCCGATCCCGCGGACGCTGCATATGAGCATGGTGGGGCTGCGCGATATCAGTTCATTAACGACAGCGCCGCAGGATCGGCGAAGCGTGGTGACGGAAGTCATGCCGTTTGACCGGCAGCGCGTGAAGCTGGCGATCCTGCGAGAACTGCAGCGCGAGGGGCAGGTTTATTTCGTTCATAATCGGGTGCACAACATCCTGGAGATGGCGGAGGAAATTCAGCAGCTTGTGCCGGATGCGCGCATCCTGGTGGGGCACGGGCAGATGGCGGATGGGGAGATGGAAGATGCGATGATGAAGTTTATTCGCCACGAGGCGGATATCCTGGTTTGCACGACGATCATCGAAAGCGGGCTGGATATTCCGAATGCGAACACGATCATCATCAACAACGCCGACCGATTTGGCTTGAGCGAACTGCATCAGCTTCGCGGGCGGGTGGGACGATGGAAGCACCGGGCGTATTGTTACCTGCTTCTGCCGGCGGATCGGCCGGTGACACCGGTAGCCGCTAAGAGGCTGAAGGCGATTGAGGAATATTCGCACCTTGGCGCAGGATTTAAGATCGCCATGCGCGACCTGGAAATCCGCGGGGCGGGCAACATCCTGGGGCCGGAGCAGAGCGGCCACATAGCGGCGGTTGGTTATGAAATGTATTGCCAGTTGCTGGAAGAGGCGACACGGCAGATGAAAAACGCGCCAAAGGAAGCCAAGCCGGAATCACACGTCGATATCGGCATCAGCGCGTATGTGCCCAAGACGTATATCCCAGGCGACCGGCAGCGCATGGATGTTTATCGGCGGCTGACACGATGCTCGAGCCTGGAGATGCTGGCGGGGGTGGAACAGGATGTGCAGGATGCGTTTGGGGAGCCGCCGCGACAGGCCATTATCCTGTTTGCATTGACAGAACTGCGGCTGCTGGCGGCGATCTTTGGGATCGAAAGCGTCATTAAGAAAGAGCCGGATGTCGTGCTGAAGGTGCATGATGCATCGAAGGCGCAGATCGCGCTGACCGGTGCGCCGGAACGCTTCGGGTGATTGATGAAAAGACCATTTATCTGCGCATGCCGGCGACTTATCTGGAGCCGGAGACTTGCTTGATGGTCCTTAAGAATTTGTTGCGCGGGGCTCATGATCGGATGGCGAATGGGGATGCTGTGGATATGAAATCGAAGGGGACTGGCTGATGGAGTGAGCTACGTGCTTAAACGAAAGGGTTTGACACCGGCGAGATGCCATCGTGCAACGTGGGAATGATCGGCTGCACGATATTTTTGGAGCCCATAAAAAACAGACGGTGCGGACGCATTCATCCGCACCGTCTGTTTTAGTTTTGAAGCTTCACTAACTGAATCAGCGGAGCTGTTGCCAGTATTCGCCGGGCATGTCTACGGCGAGTTGGAGGGCGCCGTTGGCGCCGGCGTAGACGGGTTCTTCTACGACGTTGACCTTGGCAGTGCCGATATCGACGAGGCCGTCTTCTACGCGTTTATTTAAGCCGCGCATCGTACCGCCGCCTCCAGCCAGGAGGATGTTGTTGCGGAGGCGGTCCTGGAATTCGGGGTTGAAGCTGGAGATCAGCTTCTTGACGCCTTCGATGATCGGGGGGACCAGGATTTCGCAGGCCTGTTTCATTACGACGGTGATATCGTGCGGCGTGGGCTTGCCGTTCACCGGGATCATCACTTCAACCTTGTCCTTGGTGTCGCTGACATACCCGTACTGCTCCTTGAACATCTTGCACATGTTCACAGTGAGCTGGGCATTGGGGTACTGGGCCTTGATGAGATCGTAAAGCTTCTGGTCGACGGCGTCGCCGGCGATGGTAAAGCTGATTTCGTCATCCGGGCCGGGGACGGTGCCGTGCATGCGGCAAAGGTCGGTGGTGCCCGCGCCAATGTCGATGACCAGGATGTCGCTCATCCGTTCCATACCGTAGGCGACGGTGAATGGCTCGGAGACGATCATCACGCTGTCGAAGATGTCTTTGGTGGCTTCGAGGATGGCGGTCTTGTTCTTGGCCGTCGCCTGTGCGGGTACGCCAACCACGCCGTAGATGAGCTGGTCGCGGCCGGGATGGACCAGGTCAACCAGATGGTTGATCAGTTCCTTGGCGGCCTGGAGGTTCTTCTTTTCTTCGTCCTTGGTGCCGCCTCCATCCCCTTCGTAGGTGCCTTTGATGACGCCTTTTTCGAGGGGGCGATAAAGCTCGACGGCCAAGCGATTGTCGAGGGCGGCTTTGCCGAACAGGACATCGGTCTTAAGCATCTTGCGGCTGACGGCGTCCTTCGGATAACCGACGTAGCTTTCGACGGTCTTGCGCACGCCGTTGAGTGCGACGATCGAACTGCGCGAGGTGCCAAGGTCAATGCCGACCAGGAGCACATCGTCACCCATGCCTTGATCCATGTCGCTCTGGGTGAGAATGGGTTTGCCGTGGACGGGTTTAATACGGGATTCGCTCATTTGCAGGCTCTCCTGTTAGTAGCTCTTTGAAGCCGGTTCCTGGGTGGTTTGACGAGGCTCGCTCCCGAGAGAAGCGGATACCTCAACAGTAATTACTTACGGTTATGAGCCCGGCAAACACAGAGTGCGGGGATCTTCATGCAGTAATGCAGGGCGGAATCTTACAACATCCTGCATGTTAGGCGAATGCTAAAAAAGCATGCGCCACGGTCCGGTAAGGAACATCCACGTTACGAGACGTTATGGGTGGCTCAGATGTTCCGGAATATCTTCAGCGCCGGAGACTTCATCGACGCCGGTTGGCAATGGCGCAAGCGGGTCAGCGGTGCCGGTTCATCGTAGGCCGCCTGATCGGTGGAGATATCGTCGTGCGCCGGAATTTCGGATCCAGGCTCGCCGACGGATTCCGCGGTGTTATCGTCGATGGAGTTAGACAGCGAAGGCTGGGGCGCCTGGCTGGCGGTGTCACTCCCGGCAGTTTCACCGGCGGAGGATACATTGGCCCCGGCGCCGGTCCCATCCTGCATTCCGCGGACAAGGTCGAGGTTGCTCTTGAAGATTTCGAGCAGGACTGCGTTTTGTTCCTGGCCTTTGCCACCGGTTGAGATAGAGCGGCGGCGAGGGCCTCCGCCGCCTCCGCCTTCACCGATGCGTCGGGCCGCGGTAGAAACCGCCGCCAGTGTCATCTCGGCCTGTTTGACGAGGTTGGCGAGGCGGGCAATCTGGTTTTCAAGCGCGGGGTGGCCATTTGCAGTGCCCCCAGCGGGCGCGATGGCGGCAGCTCCGGGAGCGGGGGGGAGCGGGGCGTTGAATCGAACTCCGGAAACGCTGTCGCCGGGAGCGAATCGCATTGCCGCCGCGCTATCGCCGAGCCGCATTCCGGCGACACTTTCAGCGTTTCGCTCGGACGCGAGATTCCGATTGTCTGCGAACATCGCGGTCAGCGCTGACTGCACGCGCTCGCGCGCTTTGCCGGCGCCTTCGCCATGCTGGGCGCTGAGCGCCAGAGCCGCATCAACTACCTGCGCGACCCGGCGGCGGATTTTGTCGCGATCGATAACCCAGACTTTCTTGCCGTGATAGCGCTGGGTGAGCGCGTCAAAGTCAACCTGCGAACTGCTTGAATCAAATGCGCTTTCCAGCGCGTTGGCGAACTCCGGTGAAGTGGGAAGTTCTTCGTTAAGATTTAATGGTTTGGGATCAGGTGTGAGCGATTCGGTGACGACGCCGTTGCCGGCTAATGCCTCGTAAGCGCCCTCTTCGGTGGGTGCTTCGACGTGGCCTTCGACGGGGCTGCCGTTGTCTCGGATTAAGCCGCGGAAGAGATAACGCACGATGAAGTTTCCTGGTGCAAAGACATCCCGCCATGATCGCATTATGCGGCCGCTTTTGACGGCGACATTCGACGACCTCAACTGACATCATAGTCAGATGAGCCGATTCCGGGGACGGGCGCAGGGGGAACAATCGAGATTTTTTTTGTGGCGCTTGAAGAAGGTCCGGTAAACTTTTGGCCGCTAAACCTCCACGGGGTTGTGGTTTACCAGCGATCGGCGGCCGCTGGCTTGAGCGATGTGTATGTCTAACGGTTCTGGAGGGTTTTGCAAGTTTTTCTTTGTTTGGCGAGAGGGCGAGGTGAAGCACGGATAGCGGGCGGCGGGTAGTGAGAGCGAGGCAGTTCTATTGCCTGTGATCTAAAACTCCGAGCTTCTTTAAAAATGCCAGGCACTTCTCCTTCCAAATCCCAATCGCCGGATCCTTCATTGATAATCCCCATCCATGTCCGCCTGTCGGAAGCAGGAGAATTTCCGATGTCACCCCATGCTTCTGCAACACCGCATAAAACAGTTCGCTGTTCACCACCTTCACCGTCGGATCCGTCTTCGAATGCGCAATAAAGGTCGGCGGCGTCTGGTCGCTCACCTGCGTCTCATTCGATAATGACTCGACCAGCGTGTCAGAAGGATTTTTTCCCAGCAGGTTTGTGCGCGATCCACCGTGCGCAATATCGGCCTTCATGCTGATGACCGGATAAAGCAGTACAAGAAAATCAGGTCGGCAACTCACACGATCCACCAGATCAGCCGCCGCCGGATCACCGGCGTCGAAATGCGTGCCCACCGTTGAGGTCACATGTCCACCGGCTGAAAACCCCATCATCCCAAGACGCGCCGGATCAACACCCCATTCTTTTGCCCGAGATCGCACCAGCCGAATCGCCCGTTGCCCGTCGAGCATCGGAACCGGCTGTTCATATGGCTTGATCCGATATGTCAGGACGAACGCCGCGATGCCGTTCTCATTTAACCATCTCGCGACGTCGGACCCTTCCTTCACGATTGAAAGATGGGCATACCCACCGCCTGGGCAGATGACGATGCCGCAACCGTTTGCCTTAGCCGGCTCCGGAAGATAGACGGCGACCGTCGGAACATCCGCCGGTGTATTTCCTTTGGCGAATGGCGCACCATCTGGCCACAGATTTAACGTCACCAGCGGCGACGGTTGGCTTGTCGGTTGCGTCGCGAGTTCCGCGGCGGCGTCAAGCCGCACTGGTGCAAATATCAGCAATCCAATGCCCATCGCCGCTATAGCCGCAACTTCCTGAAGCACACCAACCTCCTCATAAAATGCCTGCCCGGCTCTATAACTTCAGATCAAAACCAGACGGCTTAACGCTTATAAACCAAAACCTTACAGAGTTTATGGGACTTTTTTAATATGAACGTTCCGAAATGGGATATAATGCAGTACAGACTGGTACAGCCATTGAGGGAAACGGGCGATGAGGAATTAAGCGAGGCTGTTGGCTACAAGTTTATAATGCCGCGCCTCTTCATTGTTCGGAGAAACGCAAGTGAGATATTCTTTTCACGGGAAAAAGCGCAACACGGGTGAAACAGTTGATGGCTTCATTGAAGCCGCCAATTCCACCGAAGCCATCGATCGCCTGGCTGACCAGGGCATTATCGGTGTCTACACCGTTCGCCCGGATCCGTTGCCCCTGCGCAATGCCCTCGCGTCGGGCGGAGCGGCGTCAACCGAACTTGCGGCGCGCCTGAAATCGTCCTCGTTCAACTTGTCGATAAACTGACAGCCCTTGTCGGCCAGGTCGAAAAACTTCTTTCCCGTCCCATGGCTGTTGGCGCACCCGTCCGCGGGGAAGGTCTCAGCAAGATTAAACGTCCTGGCGGCGGCAACGAAGCTCAGAACGCCGCGTTGCGCGACATCTTCCAGACTAATATGGATCTTCGCCGAAGCCTGGAAAAATTAGCCGTTGCAACCGCCAACATGCGGCCAGCCGACCCCATGAAAGACAGCGCTCCCCGCGAAACGATCATGGGCCCGCGGGAGCCTTCCTCCCCGCGCGACCGCGCACTTCAATCTCAGCCCGCAGCGTAAATCGAACCGGGAAGAACCACGATCATTGTGGTTCAACCGAATGCGCCGGTGTCTCGGCTCTTTTGCGTCTGATTATTCCTTCGAATCTTCGTCGTGAGCATTACCGCCGGTGGCGGAGCCTTCGGGGCTTGGTGTGAGGGCGGCCTGGAGGGTGCCGACCACTGCGCCGGCAGCGCCGCCGACGATTCCGGCGATGGTTTGGGCTACGGGGGCGGCTTTGTCGGCATATTCGTTGGTTTTGTCGGCAACCTGGTTGGCTACCTCATTCACCTTACGGACGGCTTTTTTCGTAACTTTTCTGGCGTCAGCCTTGAATTTCTTGCCGGTGGCGGCGGCTTGTTTGCCCATCGCGTTGCCCTTGGCCTTCATCTTTCCGCCCAGGGCTTTGGCTTTGCTCATCATGCCGGATGCGGAGGATTTGCCGGTCACCTTTTTTGCGACTTTCTTGGCGACTTTTTTCGCCGCCTTCTTGGCTTGCTTAACGGTCTTCTTCACGACTTTCTTGACGGTTTTCTTCGATGCTTTTTTTGCGGACTTCTTGGCCATTGCGCCTCCTGGGGTGTTTGTGGCAGTGCCCTGTTGTACCCGATTTATAGGACTGTTGTGCAGAATTAATTGCTTTCGCAACAGTGGTGATACGCCGGGACGCGCTCACCACTCGATGGATTCGAGGTGGCGGGCGATGTCGCCGGCGCTTTGAAAACGGGCGAGAATGAGCGAATCTTTCAAGCCGCGGATGATGGTCTTGACCACCTGGGGCTGCTCAGAATAGTGCTTGCGGCCACCGACCGTGGTGTGAAAAACTTCGATCAGGTTGAGCACGTCTTTGCGGATTTTGCTCTTGGACGGTGCGCCGAGATCAAAGAAATCGAGCAGTTTCACGTCAAAGCTGATGCCTTGGCGGCGGATCATGATGTTGTCGTCGTGGATGTCGCCATGATATTCGCCGCGGGCGTGGATGGGAGCGATGCCGCGGGTGAGCGTATAGAGAACGTGCAGGGCTTCAAATGTGCTGAGGCGGTGGCCGGGCTGGGCAGATAAAAACTCGCTGAGCTTTTTTCCTTCGACCAGTTCGCTGATGACGACAATGACTTTTCGCTTTTTCACATACGCCACCTCCTGATGGTGGTATTGCATCAGAATGGGGCAATGGCGAAGGGCGTCGAGCTTGCGGGCGTAGGCGATGGCGGCTTTGCCAGTGGGATCGCGATGCGGGTAATAGAACTTGGCGGCGCGGCGGATGCCGGTGTTTTTTTCGATGATCGCGTAGACCTCGCCTTCCCATCCGCTGCCGAGCGGACGCTCGATCAGATATTTCCCGGCCACGCCGCGGCCTGCCGGAAAATCGAAGCGTTTGGTCTTGCTCGGGCGGTACATGCCCGCCACATTAGACGTTGGCGTGGGGGCGTCAATCCGGTGACGGGATGGAAAACAGGAAATGGGAAATGGTTAAGGGAGGAATTGGGGGAATGGGGTGTTTTTAGGGATATTAGCCGATTTTTGGGAGGCAAGAAGCTTCATTCCGGTCCCTGATCACGCAGTGCCGGTGCGAGGGGGAGGATGGTCGGTCGCACCTTTAGAAACTGTCACGGTTTATAACCCCAAAGGGGAAAGTTTTTCGGCTACAATCCCGGTCGCCATGGACTTTCTGAAGACGGTTGGTGGAAAGATTGCAGGAGGGCTTGTGGCCCTGGCGGTTGTCGCCGCGGGAATTTCGTGGTGGCAGACAGACCTGGCAACCCGGCAGACGATTCTTTCGGCCAGCGGAAGGCTTGCAGGCTGGTTTGCGGTGGTAGTGACGTTTCCCTGGGCAAGCTTCTGGCTGATTGGATGGGTAGCCCGGTGCGAAAGTAACCTGGTGGGCGGGGTGTTCGTGGTGAGCATCACGGCTGTCGAGGCGGTGGTGTTGGCATGGCTGTTCAATTGGTCGGTCCATGGGCCGACAGCGTGGGTGCTTTTGGCGGCAGGCGTGCTGGCTGCGGGCGTATACAATCTATTCAGCAGCGACTGGATTGCGGAAAAGGTGGAGTGAAGTCATCAGCTTGAGAGCAGGGAGCCTGCCATGGCGACAGCAAATCAAAGAGTCGGTGAGTTTGTGCTTGAGACCAAAGTAGGCGGCGGCACCTTTGGTGAGGTTTGGCGTGCGCATCACCATGTGTGGAGCGATCAACTGGTGGCCGTGAAGATTCCCACGAATCCTCAATACCTTCGCGACCTTCAGCGCGAAGGGTGTGCAATTCATGGGCTGGTGCATCCAAATATCGTTCGGGCTTCGGGTTTTGATCCGTATGCGGAAACGCCGTACCTGACGATGGAATACATTCCGGGAACGAGCCTGCGGCCGCTGATTCAGAAAAAGGCGATTTCGATCACGGACGCCGCCGCGATCATGCGGCAGGTGCTTGCGGGACTGGGGCACGCGCATTTGCGCGGGCTGATTCATCGGGATATCAAACCTGAAAATATTCTCATTCACGAGCGGGCATTCACAGATGGTTTTGCCAGCGAAGGCGTTGTGAAGGTGACGGATTTTGGGCTTGGGAAGGCGGCGACGAGCAATGCGGTGGGGTCGATCGTTTATTCCGCTTCGCTGAATGACGCGGCTGGCCGCGAGATAGCGGGATCGCTGGATTACATGGCGCCTGAGCAGCGGGCAGGCGCGAATGTGGATGCGCGGGTTGATCTGTATGCGTGCGGCGTGGTCCTGTACGAAATGCTCACGGGCGAAAAGCCGGCCGGCACAGATTTGCCAAGCGATATGAATAAGGCCGTGCCGAGCGGATTGGATGATGCGTTTCGGCGATCATACGCCCGGCTGGAAAAGCGGTTTGCGTCGGCCGAGGATTTTGTGCGGGCGCTGGCGGTGATTCCTCCGCCTGTGCCAAGGATCGCGGCGGGTAGTGGTGGCGCGGTTTCGCCGGTCGCGCCTTCGCGGGCCAATGCGACGGGCGGGATGCGAATGGAGCCGCCTTATCGCCGCGCCGAATCGGTCGCGGAGAGGGACGCCGGGCATCGCTCGAAGAACGTGGCCTGCCCGCGCTGTCAAAAGCCGGTGGACAGTACCGATCAGTTTTGCATGCACTGTGGCGTGCAGATGGTGACGACGCTTCGCCGCTGCGAAAAATGCGGGGCCTATCCGGATGCTTCGGATCGGTTCTGCATCTTCTGCGGTGGAACGTTGACGCCGGAACTATCAGCGGCATTGTGATGATTTTAAATTGGCGCTGGATGCGATCATGGGTGATTTGGTGATTACCATTCTCATTTTTGTCGGAGTGATGGCAGTCACCGCCGTTGTCTTTGGCGGTTGGTTGATTGCTTCGATTGTGGGATTTATCGTTCGCGCGCTGACGGGCAGTCCTGCGCCGGTGGCGCGCGAGATGGCGCTGCGCCGACGTGCCGGAATGAGCAGTGCAGGGCAATCAATCCGGCCGGGGCAAATTATTGCCGGCGGTGTGGACGTGCGCTTGCGATGCCCAAACGAATGCCGGTGCAACGGGCGGCAATGTGGTAGAATCAATCGTCTTTTGAAGGGTAGCTTTCAGACCGGGCAATACAGACGTGACTGCGATTTCAACCGCAACTTCGCCGATCGATTCTGAATCGTTCGCAAGCAACGAACCGATTGGTGAGACGCTGCGCCGCCTGGATCGGCGGGTGAAGAGCCGCACGTGGGGGCCGATCTGGTCGTTTATCTCGAGTTATTTAACATTTGGCGTGCTGCCGCTGCTGTTTTGGCCGCGGCGGTGGGGGGATTTTATCGCGGCAGAGCGGCGGGATCTGATTTCATTGGCCCAATGGTGGAGGCATCGCGCCCGGCAGCGGAATTAGAGCGAATGACGAAGGCGATCCAGCGGCTTGAACCGCGGCCGGCGGCTTCGATTGTCGCAAGCATGATGGCATGGTTTCTGGTGGTGATGTTTGGGATTGCGATCGTCCATCTGGACTACACCGTTCCGGAACTGCGATATGTGATTTACGGCGCAGGCCGACCGCACTCCTTGCACTCTCGAGACGATAATGATTTGTTTTATGTGATCTGGCTAACGACGCTGCTGCTGGCGTACTCATGCCACTGGTTGGTCGTGCGCGAACATTTGTTTGCGGTGAAGTCACTCTTCCACGCGGCCAAGCATTCGGCGGGGCCGCCGACGACAGGCGTGCGGCGATATAAAATTGAAAACGGTTTGTCGGCGTTGTGGGTGATTGGCGCGATCTTGTCTTGCCTCCATGCGGCATGGTGGGGGATTCCGCTGGCGCTGGCGGGGGCGATGCAACGGAAGTATATGACCACCACCAGCCGGATGCTGCGAGGCATCCTGGCGGAAGGAGTGAGAACTGCCGCATCGCCACAAGATATGGAGGCGGCGAAACAAGGAATAAGATTTTGCCGCACGCAGACATGCGGATGTCACCTTCCGCAGATTGCGCGCTACTGCCCTCGCTGTGGTACGCCAACAGGCCCGGCATAAAGTAAACGGATGACAGCAACGGACCACTGACAAAAGAACAATGCGAACGCTCTATATCATCCTCGCATCCGTCGGCTGGATATGGTTCGCGATCGTGGGCCTGTTTTTGTTCATCCGATTGCGTATACGCAGAGACAGTACGGAGGCTGTAGAAACGAATGAGCAATAGTTCCGAACCATCCATTCATCGCCAGCGCGAGCAGGACTTCATCCGCCACGTCGAGCGGCTGCTGGAAGACGACCGCCTGCGTATCGACACCATTCGCGGCCGCCGGCCTGTCACTTCCTGTATCCCAAGCATCGTCAAGACTGATGGCGCCGTTGATTTGAAGCGGTTGATGAGTGAAATGAACAAACCCGACCGCGGTCTGCAAAGCCAGATGCCGGTGGGTGAATCGCTTGAAGTGACGTTGTCTCAGCGAAAGCTGTGGATTTTGAAAACGCCGGTGGGACGGTTGAAGGTAGTTTGCGTCTCACCGACGCGGTCATTGATCGCGGGACAGGAAGCCGCGCCGCTGAAGACCAGCGAAGTGCAGAAAATCCTGGGCGAAATTCCCCCTTCGCTGGGCGGTGTTCCGTCCACGATCGTGCTGATGTCGACCAGCGGATTTACGATTGAAGCGCATGAGCTGGCTGAACGCCGCGCGGATCGCACGGTGGTGATGGTTGAGCCGAACAAAGCCGGCGGCTGGGCAACCTTTGGGCCGGTGGAAACAAAATCGCTGGTCGATTTATTCGATCCTGAAGCCGAAGATTCCAAGCGCGGCCGGGTGCGGGAAGAGATCGAGCAGGCGACATCAGAACTCACCGGCGCCGGAATCGCGACAGACAAAATCGCCGCCAAGACGCAGCTTCCGCTGCAGGTGGTGGAGGCGGAGTTTAAATCATATGCCAAAGCCAATCCCGGCCTTGTGGCCAAGCGGCTGGACGGGCGGGTGGTGCTGTTCCGTGAGGGAAGCGTGCCAACCGCTGCCGCGAGTGATGGCGGCGGAACAGGCGGAGGTGCCGATATGCCGCTGATGGACCGCATTAAAACGCTGTTCGCTCGTAAAGGCGAAAATGAAAAGAAGATCGCATTTCTGTCGGAGCGCCGGGCGGCGCTCAGCCAGCAGCGCGATCGGTCGTATGAAGATATGGGGAATCTCGAGCGCCAGGAAAGTTCATTGCGGCGGGCGTTCAAGGAAGCCACCGGCGACATCACCAAACGCCGCGTGACCAGCCAACTGCTGCAACTGCGGAAAGACATCGAACGCCGCCAGCAACTGCTCACGGTTCTGAACCAGCAGATCAATATTGTCAGCACGCATCTGCATAATCTTGAACTGGTGCAGCAAGGCCAGATTGCCAAACTGCCCGACAGCGAGGAAGTCGCCGCTGACGCTGCCAAGGCTGAGGACATGCTGGCGGAGTTGGAAGCCAATACTGAACTGGTCGCGAGCATCGGCGGAATCACCAGCGCGAGCATGAGCGCGGAGGAACAGGCGCTGTTTGAAGAATTGGAACAGGAAAACCGCGGCTCAGAAGCGGCCGCCTCTGTGACGGTCGCGCAGGAGGGTGCCGGCCAATCCGCTGATCGCGAAGCATCGCGGGAAGCTTCGCCGCCGCCGGCGCCGGTGGCCTCGCAAGCTCGAAAGGCCGAACCTGAAGCGGGATGATTTTGGGCTTATTCGGGCGATTCAGTTGGAAAAACACAGATGGCATTGATCGACAAACTCTTCGGCCGCAAAAAGACGCTCAGCCAGCTCGATCGGCAGGAGCTGCGCAAGGAGGAGATTCTTCTCACCAAGCAACGGGATCGGCTGTTTAAAAAGATCGAAACGATCAGCACTCAGAAGCAACAGATTTTCAAGCAGGGTGCAACCCAGAAATCGCCGGAGCTGCGAAAATCACTGGCGCAGGATTTCGAGCTGAAGACGCAGGAACAGTTGATGGCCGCACGGGAGTTGAACTTGCGCAGCAAGGAGTTGCTGACGGTCAGCCGGCTCCGCATGATCCGAGAAAACAACGAACGCGGCCGCGCGCTGGGGCGGCTGAACCTGACCGACAAAGACGTCGCCAAGATCAGCAGCCTGATTGAAGATGACAGCATCACCCAAGACATCTATCGCGACCGCCTTGATACGCTGCTTGAGATCGGCGCACAGGGCGATAAGGACGCGCTGGCTTCCGCCGGTTTGTCATCCGCCGGACAGGAACTGATGAATATCTGGAATGACCTGGACCGCGGCGCGGTGAAGCACGATCAGGCGTTTGATCAGGCCGACCAAGCTGTTCGCCGCAAGGCCGCAGCAGATGGTGAGCTGTGATATCCCAACGCGGAGCGCATCCATGACCACGCGGCCAACAACCGACGAGTTGAACGGCGAGGTGTTGCCCTCCGCCGGCCATAACACGCCGCTGGATTACGCATCTCCCCGCCCTGAAGAGCGTGAATTTCTCACCGCCGGCGGTCGCCAGTTTTTGTTTGCGGTCGGCGTGTGCCTCTGCGTGTTTGGCCTTGTCTATGCAGCGGGCGGGTCTCGCGCATGGGACGACGGTAGCGCTGCCATCACCGCTGCCGGTGCGGGCATTATCGCTTTGATGCTTCGATGGCCGGGTTGCGTTGGTGGACGACGCCACGATTAGGAAAGGTGTGCCGATGGCTTCGGATGAACGCACAACGCCGGATAGCCCGCACCGCCGATTCCATCGCAATAATGCCGCGGAGTGGGTTATGGTTATTATTCTTTGGCCAGTTGCAGGAATCGTCCGGCTTTGGACGCGCGCCGTTGCATGCCGCCGCCTCCGGTCCCTTCTCCCCGTAATCCAGGAAAAGGATAAGATCGTGATTTCGAATGTTGACGGCGCTCGAACTTCAAAGTCACCTTCGTCCCATGTATCAGGCGAGGGCGCAAGAGGAACAGGCGCCGTCCGCGGTGTTTCTAAGCCTCGGCGATCGGTGATGATCGAAGGCCTTCCGCCGCGCACGATGAATTGAGAAATTGAACAGGAACGAAATGATCGACCCTGCCGTCAAAAGCACTGCCGAATCGAACCCGACGCTGAATTACGGCAGTCAGCCGTCAGCATTTCCAACTTTTCGGAATTGGTGGATCCGCAGCCGCGCCGATGTGCAGGAACGCATGGACGGCTTCTGGGAATTCCTGGGGATGGTAGTCGCCATGCTTGGTGGATGGCGGCAGATCATGCTGGCCGTCGCAATCGCGAGTTTTGCCGGCGGTCTCGGAATTTGTATCGAGCGAGAATTTTACACCAGCGGCCACCTTTGGATGGCGATGGGCGGATTTATCGCCGGGCTGCTGATTCCACTGAAGCGAAAGCTGTAAATCGACATTAGCCGAAAGAAGCATGGGCCTTTTTAAGAGCAAAGACGAACGGCGAATTGAGCGCGAAATGAAAATCCGCGCGGGGCTTCGCTCGATCGAGCGGTCCATCCGCCAGCAGGAAAAGTTCGCCGATGACTTTATCAAGAATGCACAACATGCCCGCAAGATCGGCGACGAAGGGCAATATCAGTTCGTCCGTTCCGCCCTCAAGCGCACGGCGGCGGTGAAGAAAATGCTCGAGCGGCAATTGCTGTCGATGAAGAATGCGATGCTCATTCAGCAGCAGGCTCAGGCCAGCCAGCAGTTTGCCCAGAGCATGAACCTGATGGCCGGGGAGATTACCCGGGTCTTTGGTGAAATGGATCTGACGCAAACTCAGGCGCAATGGGAACGCGCCGTCACGCAGGCCGGGTCATTGGAAGAGCGGATGGATCTTTTTCTGGACAGCATGGAGCAGTCCGCAACGACCGCTCCGACCAGCGCAAAAGAAGATGGGGTCACCGACGATGAAATAGATCGCATGATCCAGGCGGATGTGCTGGCGGGGGAGAAAACCGAACTGGGCAAGCTCGATAAACTGGAAAGTGAAATTGCCAGGGAACTTGGGGCAAAGCAGAAGGATTAGAATAACCCGTCCGCGGCCCAGACCTCTGGTTTGGCCGCGGCGTTTAAATGAAATGCTTCAAGAGGAATCACGTGGAACAGCCGGCGGATGATATTGAGGAACAGGCGGAACAGATCGAGCAGCATCTTAAAGGCGCGATCGCGGCCTTGCCGCCTGCAACAGAACATGGCCATGTGCTTGAGCTTCTGGATGAAGGGGAACTCGATCGAGCTTTTGTCGAGCTGCGCGAACTGGCGAAGACCAATCCTGTGCCGTTGCAATTCTGGTTTGAAATGTCCAGGGCCGGCGACCTGCTCGGCGGAGAATTCTCCCGCTGACCGCCGATTCGCTTCACTGCCCCGCCGGCTGTTGGTGTCGGTAAATCTCAGTCTTTCCGTAACCCGATCGCGCTGGCGGTGGCATGGGTTTCAATGTGGCTGATGCTCACATGCCACCGCGCGATTCCCAGGTCGGTTGCAATCCGCGCGCATTCACCCGTCAATACAATCTTCGGCTGGCCGCTTTGTTCCTTCGCCACTTCGATATCCGTCCAGGCGATCCCGCCGCGCCATCCGGTGCCGAGCACCTTCAGCACCGCTTCCTTGGCGGCGAATCGACCGGCAAGGTGTTCGTAATATCGCTTCACGCTGGCCGCGCAATAAGCCTGCTCGGCGGCTGTGAAACACCGGTCGAGGAACCGCTGCCCATGTTCCTGAACCATGCTTCTGATCCGCGCTGTCTCGACGATGTCGATTCCATGTCCAAGGATGGGCATGCCTAAAGCGTAGGGTACAAATGCCTGCGAGGAAAGCCTTCCGCGCCCGGCGTCCCAAGATGATATACTTCTGCCCGGATGGACATAGGGCTGCCGCTAATTTTTCTATTCGTACTCGTCGGTTTCGCCATGGCCTTCCGTGGCTGGCGCGGCCGAACCCTCCCAACCGGTCCCCGATGCGTATTGCAACTGCCGCTGGACGCTTCGGACACCAGCCGTTAAATTCCGCATCAACTGGAATCAGTCCCACCCATGCCTGCACTTGCTCCCTGGAGAACCCGATGACCCCGCGTGATGTCCTTAAGCTTGCCGAAGCCAAAAAAGTTCAGTTCATCGACCTTCGCTTCATGGATTTTCCCGGCCTGTGGCAGCACACCACCTGCCCGATCAGCGAGCTTACGCTTGAAAGCTTCAACCACGGCTTTGGGTTTGACGGCTCTTCCATCCGCGGTTGGCAGGCCATCAATGAAAGCGACATGCTGCTCGTCCCCGTCGCCGACACCGCCAAGATCGATCCGTTCATGCTGCATACCACGCTGTCGATCATCTGCGATGTGCGCGATCCGATCACCAAGAAGGAATACAGCCGCGACCCGCGATCGATTGCGCGTAAAGCCGTCGCCTTTTTGAAGAAAACGCGCATCGCCGATACCGCCTATTTTGGCCCTGAGCTTGAGTTCTTTATTTTCGACCAGGCGTTCTACGATCAGGGGATTAATTTTTCCAAGCATTACGTCGGCAGCCGCGAGGGCATCTGGGGTCGCGGCGATGAAGACCCGACCAACCTCGGATACAAGATTCGCCTGAAGGAAGGTTATTTCCCCACGCCGCCGATGGACACCATGCAGAACATCCGCTCTGAAATGGTGGCGGAACTGATCAACCTGGGCATTCCCGTCGAAGCGCATCACCATGAAGTCGCAACCGGCGGGCAATGTGAAATCGACATGCGCTTCCAGGATCTGGTGACGATGGCGGACAGCGTCATGATGTACAAGTACGTCTGCAAAAACGTCGCCGCCCGGCATGGGAAAGTGGTGACATTCATGCCCAAGCCGCTGTTTCAGGATAATGGATCGGGCATGCACGTTCACTTCAGTTTATGGAAGGGGGACAAACCGCTCTTTGCCGGAAATAAATACGCAGGTCTCAGCGAGATCGGCCTATACGCCATCGGCGGCATTCTCAAACATGCCCGCGCGCTCTGCTGCCTCTGCAACCCGACGACCAACAGTTACAAGCGGCTTGTGCCTGGCTATGAAGCCCCCGTCAATCTCGTTTATAGCAGTCGCAACCGATCCGCCGCCATTCGCATCCCGATGTACAGCGAGCGGCCGCAGACCAAGCGGATCGAGTTCCGCAGTCCTGATTCGTCGTGCAACCCGTATCTTGCTTTCAGCGGCATGATGATGGCCGCGATCGATGGCATCCAGAATAAAATCCACCCCGGCGAACCGCTGGATAAGGATATGTATCACCTGACCAGCGAAGAATACGAACGGATCGGCTCTGCCCCCGGTTCACTGGATGAAGCCTGCAACGAACTGGAAAATGACCACGAATTCCTCCTCAACGGTGGTGTCTTCACCGCTGACGTGATTCACTACTGGATCAAGTACAAGCGGGAAAACGAAGTGGACGCCCTGCGGATTCGCCCGCATCCGTATGAGTTCTGCATGTATTTCGATATTTAAAACCCTCGAATTTACAGCAGCGCGATTACCCCGCCCGCGTCCGGTAGCACGGCATGTGAATAATGCGCCCGCGTTATGTGGCGGCCAATTGATTTCTAAAAAACGATTTATCTCGCCGCACGCGCCATTTTCAGCATCCGCCACTCATCCGCGAGAATCCATCCCCCGAACGCCACCGCCAGCCCCGACATCAGCGGCATAATTCCCGCGCCCATCACCTTCATGCACACAAAAATGTTCAGCGCCACAGTAAGAAAGGTGAGCCCCGTCGCCATCGTCAGCAGCCCGCGGCTGAATGTTCCAGGCTTTAGAAGCAGTGCCGTTTTCGAGCCGGCCTCAAAAAGCAGCACCAGGCCGAATAGAAAAATCCCCATATCGGACCAGGCAGTGAATCCCGCCAGATCAAAATAAGCTACCTCCGTTCCCACCAGCGGTCCCTCTTGCCAGAAGACTTGTGTATGGAACGGCTGATGAGTCGCTTCCGCAATCACAAATCGGGCGAAGCTTGATCCCATATACAACAGCAGCAGGCCGACAATCACGCTGAACCAGATATCCGCTCCAAGGCCCGGCCCACCGGTCGTGCCCGAATAATCCATTGCCCGCCATGCGGCGGGCGGAAGGACTGGCGTTCCCTCGGCGGCGGGGGCAGCCTGTTCGGCCGGTGCATTGCCGGCCGGTTCCTGCCCTGATGAACTGGAAAGTTTCGGCAGCTTTGAGAGGTCCATCGGATTTACCCGGTTTGAACAATGACCCGCCGCTTGACCGCCTCCGGGCGGACGGGAGAATGCTACCCGATTTACACTGCCCTTGCTTAGGAGTGACATGGCTGAAGCGTTTGAACAGATCCAATCCCTCGCCCACCAGGCCGCTGAAGAACTCGGCTCTATAAAAACACCCGCTCAGCTGGAAGAGTTTCGCATCAAATATCTGGGCGCCAAAGGGCTCATCAAAGATCAGATGAAGCTTCTCGGGGCGGTTCCCAAGGAACAAAAACCCGCGCTCGGTCAGAAGGTGAATGCCGTCAAAGACGAAGTGACGGCGGCGTACGAAGTGAAAAAAACCGAGCTCTCTGCCACCGGCGTCGCTTCAAGAGACGCGATCGACGTCACCGAACCCGGCCGACGCCCTGAAATCGGCAACCGCCACATCCTCATGAAGGTGGCGGACGAACTGACCGACTTATTTGCCCGCATGGGTTTTTCAGTTGCCAGCGGGCCCGAAGTGGAAGACGAATTTCATAACTTTATCGCGTTGAATATTCCCCGCCAGCATCCCGCCAGAGACCCGCTGGATAACTTTTACCTTGCCGATCCGGTCGGTTCGCAGGGAACCCCATCGGCGCGCACCGGCACACCGCCGCTCCTGCGTACGCAAACCAGCACCGTGCAAATTCGCGTGATGGAGACGCAAAAGCCGCCTATCCGCGTTGTGATCCCCGGGCGCGTTTATCGGCCTGACACGCACGACGCCACGCATCTGTCGATGTTCCATCAGCTCGAAGCCCTTGTCGTCGACAAGCACGTCACTATGGTCGATCTCAAGAGTACGATCCTCCAGTTCGTCAAAGCTTATTTTGGCCCGGACACCAAAGTCCGATTCCGCCCCAGCTTCTTTCCTTTCACCGAGCCGTCGGCCGAGGTGGATGTCTTCTTCGAAGACCGCGGCCGCTGGATCGAGCTCGGCGGGTGCGGCATGGTCCACCCCAATGTCTTCAAATCCGTCAACATCGACCCGGAAGAATACAGCGGCTGGGCCTTTGGCTTCGGCATCGAACGCATCGCGATGCGAAAATACGGCATCGAAGACATTCGCCTCTTTGTCGAAAACGATATCCGATTTCTGCGCCAGTTCTGATATCGTGATTCCGCCGATGTATTATTGGCTGCACCCGCCAAATTCCGGGCCGTTCACGCATGTCTGCACTCTGAAATCGGGTAAGCCAAAAAAACCCAAATCGCATTGGCCCCGCTGATAATTCAATCGTATCTCCCCCTTGTGTCGTAATTTATTACCTCGGGATGGAGAGAAAATGCACCGTTCGAAGCGCGTTCGCTCAGGGTGGGCAATTGTTTGTTCAAATTTGGGATCGCTGGAGGAAAATCGGCTGCGCCCATGCGCCGGCTGGCCATCGCCGCGGCTGTGGGAATCGCCAGCCTGTTGGTGAACGGTCAGACTATACACGCAGCCCCCATCCTCCCGAATTCGGCGACGATTACCGCGATCGCTTCGGTCCCCGCTCCGAATACAACCAGCCTGTTCGACGTGAACAACGCCGGCGTCTCATATTCGCTGGGCACGAATACCAGCCTGCTCGCCAACGGCTTCGACATCCGCGACCTGTTCGGCGGAACCTTCGGCACCAATCAATACGAAACCGGCTCGGCCATCTTCGCCGACAACCAGCCCAAAGGCACTGTGAGTTCTGTCATCGTGACTCTGCCGAGCGAGGTGAGCCTGCACTGGTTCAATCTTTTCCTGGAAGATGACGGACCCAACGGCAACCGCAGCGCCAATGAATTCATGCTTTACGCCGGCTCAACGCTCATCGACGATGTCCACATTCTCGACAACACCGGCACAGAGTCGTACACCAGCGTCTATGGCAGTAACTTCATCGAGATCGACGATTTCCTGAATGCCGCCCCCGCGTCGGATACATACACCCTCAGCTTCGTGCAAAACCAGGACGCGAGTTCCAGCAGCGGCATCCGCGCCACTGAATTTGCCGCCAGCGTCCCGGAGCCGGGCGCTGCTTCCTTGATCGTACTTACCGCTGGATTCCTGTTGAGACGGAAGAATCGTCTCTCCGTGGTGACTCACGCGTAAATAAAGGTAGCTCCAAACCCGCGGTCTTCATCCTGCGATACGCCGGAAAATCTCGCCGTCATCCCCGATGCCGCGAGATTCGTTGAAGTATCTCGGGAATTCGTTCTGGTTTCGATGGGATCGCTGGCGCTCTGCCCTGAAGGGAACGAGCTTCCCCCTCACCCTCTCCCGGAGTGCCGGGAGAGGGAACCCTAAACTTCAGTTCATCGCGCGGCTGTGTTCCTCTAAACGCTGGATCAACTCCGTCGCTTCCTCTTCGCGTTCACCGATCGCACTCGTCCAGGCCAGCGGCTCATTCTTCGCCACCGCACGCTCAATTCTGCGGCAAGCGCTAATCACCGTGCTGTGATTCCGCTTGCCCATTCGCGATCCAATCTCGGGAAAACTCAATTTCGCGGTCTTCCTCACAAGGTACATTGCGACACTGCGCCAGTGAAATGGTACGCTGGCGCCGGCCGCTCATCAGGTCTTTGTGTTCCAGCCCAAAGTAGTTGCATACGGCCTGCATGATGTTTTCCGGCCGCACCGGCGCGACCATCTGCCGATCCAGGTCGCCGAGCGATTCCTGAACCATCACCACATCCGGCATCCGTCCGCTTAACTTCACATGGGCAGCGATTCGTGTGATCGCCCCTTCAAGCTCGCGCACATTTTGCGTGACGCGCCGCGCGATCCAGCCGACGACTTCTTCCGACAGGTTCATTCCAGTGCGATGCGACAACGACCGCAGAATAGCAACCCGCGTCGCAAAGTTCGGCGGATCGATGCGAACCACCATCCCGCTCACAAAGCGGTTGATCAGCGATTCGCCGAATTCATCAATCATCTTGGGATGATTGTCGCTGGCCATCACCACCTGCTTGCCCATCGCCTCGATGGCGTTGAAGGTATGCAGGAATTCTTCCTGCGTCGCCCGCTTGCCGCTGAGGAAATGCACATCATCAATCACCAGCAGATCAAGGTCCCTCATCTTGCGGCGGAAGGTATCCAGTTTGTTCTGCCTCAACGCCGTGAGGAACTCGTTCGTGAATTCCTCGCCGGTCATGTACATCCATCGCTTGGTCGGATGGAATTCGGTGAACTGCTTGCACAATCCCTGGAGCAGATGCGTCTTCCCAAGCCCGCAGTTGCCATGCACGAACAGCGGGTTGTACTGAGCGCCCGGAAACTCCGCGACATACATCACAGTATTGAATGCAAGCTGGCTGCTCGGTCCGACGACGAATGTCGAAAGATCGTGCCGCAGGCGCGGACGATTGGCGAAGTTCAGCGGCTCTGTCGCGGGCGCCAGTGGAACACTCCGCATCAAAGGAGCGGCGGGGGGCGCAGCATTGCCATGCCCCGTCGCGGTGAATCCACCAGTGGGCCGGCCGAAACCGCCGCCATTAATGGCGTCACTTTCGCCGACCGCTTTTGTTCCATTCCATGATTCGCGGTCGCCAGCATCGCCTTCTCATCCGGCGAGCCATCGGATCGCAGATCGAACAGTTCCGGCACAACATTAAAGCGCACCGAAAGCGTGCAACCCAGGACTTCGTGGGCCGCTTCCTGGATCGGGCGGGTGAAATTCTTCCCGATCCATTCACTGATAAAGTCATTTGGAACGGCGATCTCCAGCCCGTCATTCCTCAAATCAAGACGAGTGGAATTATTGAACCAGACATGAAAGCGTTGCTGTCCAACTTTTTGAGCGATCGCATCTGCAAGACGAACCAACTGCGGGTCGTGTACGGTCAAACAACTCACGACGGTCTCCTTCCCGGCTAAACCCCGATCGTTTCCGATCCGAACCCTCCGATCAGCACCAGCGCGCCGACGTGCGGCGAACCGAAGCGCTGACCCGAAAAGGGCCCGACCTTCCCGATCGACACGATCGCCTCGCCCCTCCATGGCGAGACAGCCACGCCGATACGTCCACCGATATCCCATCACGGATTCTGTCTCCAAAGCCAAAGCCTTGAAGCGCAGTCCGAGCCGTGACGGAGCATTCCCCGGCGGACCAAAGGCCTCCTGCCTATTCAGTTCTTCCTTGAGGGTCGCATCCTGCGGTGTGAGTCGAGAGTGTTCGGGGTGTTGCCTGATGCAACGCCCCTGATGAAGCGGTCCTGGACTGATCTGCTCCCGGAGGCTTGCCAGCCTCCGTTAGCGCCTGCTTCATCGAACTCTCATCATCCGTGATTCAGAACCAAGCATCTGGCAAACGAAACGTGAATCGAACAAAAGCAAATTTAGTTTGTGACGGCAGTGCTGGCAAGGCCGTCTTTATCGGTTTTTCCATTCACACTGACACAACCATCGGCGGCGCAGGCAGGAGTCGATCAAAAAAAACTTTTCTCCACCGTGCATGCACAAAATTACCGGACCCTGTGGACGCCATGTGGAGAACATTTCGATCAATACTGATCACGCTGACATTATCAGACCTCGCGCCCATTGCATCAAAAATCAACGGACCTGTTTCAAAAAATGGATGCCTAAGCAGGCGTCACCAACTCCTTCATCATCGCCACCTTGCTCGTCACCCGCACCATCCCGTGTCGGTGATACAACTTCAGCGCCGGCCCATTCAGCGCATCCACCGCCAGCGACAATCTCCCTAGCTTCCGCTCACTTACCCGTGCCATCGCCACCTTCATGAAATAATCCCCCAGACCGTGCCCCCGCACCGCCGGCGACAACCCCAGGTAAACCAGTTCTATCCCATCCCCATGAATCGTGCGGCTCAGCAGCAGCACTGCCACCGCCTCATCACGATGACTGAGCAACATCCAATCCCGCGGATCAAATTCGCCCGCCGCCTGGTGCCCCAGAATAATGTCATTCACATCACGCTTCCCATTCAGCGGCGGACAATCCAGGCTCTGCTCATAACTCGCCAGAATTGCCTCCCCAAATGCCTGGTGCAGTTCCGGAGAATACGTCCGCACCACAAATGGATCAGGCAGCGGCGGGGGGGCTGCCGTCCGGCGAACTGTCCGCTGCAGGTAAATCAACTCTGCCATCCGCGCAAAACCCCGGCCTGCATAAACTCCTGCACTCGACGTATCAGCCGGATCGAGCAGCACCTGGGCCAATTGAATATTCTTTGCCGCGTATTGTTCGCATACCGCATCGATTGTTGCATCCACCGCCGCCTGGCAATCCCCCGCAAAGCTCGGCGAAGCCCCAAACAGCAGCATGGTGCGTCCGGGACTCACCATCGGCAGCACTGCCCAGAGGACTCGTCCATTTGCTTCCGCCACCCAGATATCCGAAAGCTTCATACCCCGCCGAGCAATCACCCGCATGAACTCCGCCGCCTGTGATTCATCCGCCACCTGCCCCCCATTTCCCAGGATCATCCGTATCGCCGGAATCACATCCGCCGCCACCGCGGCCCGGCACACAAACGCGCGGCCGCTGACGTGCCCGCCAACCGGATCACGCGTTGCTCTGTTCGCAACGTCGTCCCCGCCGATTAGATTTGACACTGGATTCACCGACCGTAAGAATACCCTTCGTCGCCCGCGCGGCAATCGCAAAATCGCTTTGCTGCATGCATTGCGATTCCTGCGGCTTCCCGCGCGATATCCCGCGGAGAACCACACCTATGTCCCGGCCGCGCAATTTTATTCTCATGTCATTGGCCCTGTTGCTGGTCCTCACCGGCGCAGTTCGCATACGCCGCCCCTGATTTCCCCCAGCCCAGCCCCTATCCCATCTCCTGGGAATTCAGCTTCAAGCATGGCCTGCCCAAGCGAATTGTTGTCGATGTCCCCAGTTCCAAGGTGCCCCTGGCCTACTGGTACATCACCTATTCCATCACCAACAACACCGATAAAGAGCATGACTGGCTTCCCAGCTTCGAAATGCTTACAGACACCGGCCAGGTGATTCGCGCCAACGTCAATATCCCTCAGCAAACCTTCGATGCCATCAAAAACGCTGAACACAATAAATACCTGGAACCGATGACCTCCATCACCGGCCAGATCCGCATCGGCGAAGCCGAATCCCGCGACGGGGTCGCTATCTTTCCCGAGCCTACCCCCCGTATGGGCCACTTCTCCATCTTCGTCAACGGCCTCAGCGGCGAAGCCGTCACCCTCAAAAACGTTAATGGGCAATTCCAAAAAGTAGAAAATGCCGAGGACATGAAAAACACCAAAGACCTCATCATCCTCCGCAAAACCCTCCAGCTCAATTTTTTCATCCGCGGCGACGAAGTCTACCCCGGTGAAGACGAAGTCAACGCCGATGTCGAAGAATGGATCATGCGGTGATGTCCAACCGGTGGTAATGGGGTTATGCCTGCAAAATCAAGGGTGATGAAACCAGGGATGGCTCAGGCGCCAATCCGGTTGACGATATAATCCCGCGATGGTAGAACCATTGCCCGTCTGATATGGTTTTTGTTTTCTGCCTGTTTTCGCCGCTGGCGTCTCCCATTTAGGTGGGGACAAATTATATATCGAAAGGGCCAAGCGCTTGGTTTTTTTGGCCAGAACAGTGGCAACAAAAATTGACGGTTGTAAGTTCGTGAAATAAGTAAATTCGGTGCGGGCGTAGCTCAGTGGTAGAGCGTCACGTTGCCAACGTGAATGTCGAGGGTTCGACCCCCTTCGCCCGCTTCAATAACGACCCGGTGTCACACGACGCCGGGTCGTGTCTTTTTGGGCCAAAATCAGGATAAAACACCAAGTTCTCTGCTATCACCGCGCAGGAAATTCCCTTCAACTCGATGGCTGCCATTGTGTCAGGAAGTGCCCCGTTTTGCCTGTTTGGGACGCCGATTTCCTGCGCTAATCCTGCGCGATTTTCTTCTTTTCGCTCGGCGCTGACTGGGTTTACTGGTGACTCAATCCCCGGAATCGCCGCCACGCGGTTCATCGCTTCCGCCTGCGGCTTCACAAACAGTAGTTTATCGAAGTACGTGCCCTCGGTCAGGCGCGGATCAGTGTGGCGAAGCTGTGCCTGGCGGATACGCGACTCCATCCCCTGCGAAGCGAGCATCGTGTTCATGGTCTTTCGCTGGGCATGCAGATCAGCAAAGCCGATTTCGTCATCACCGTACTCGATGCCAGCGAATTTCAGATCGAGCTTCATCACATCCATGTCTGGAACGGTGGGCAATACACGATCAGTCGGTCGGGCATCCGCTGGCTTGAATGCGCGTAGTTCATCAGCCAACTGCGGATGCAGAGCCAAGGTGTCGGCGCGATTGGATTTTGTAACCCCTGCTCGCAGTTGAATGAAAGGCAGTTCCAGATCGAGCAGCACATCCCGCCATTCCAACCGTTCCAACTCAGTGCGTCGTAGCCCCGTCCAGACGGCGACCAGATAGGCCATCCGACGATTCTTTCCAAGACGACGCGCTTTTTCCAAAACTGAGGCGCGAACTTTCGCGCCGATCTGCCCTTTGTTCTTTCCAACACGGATGGTCAGCAAATCCGTTTCGGGCCGTTGCACCGCCGCGTTCAGCAATGCGGTAATATCTTCCACGGGCAATGCGCGCCTGGGATGAACACGGTCGTCATCCTTCAGATCGGCTTTCGCCAACCCCGCCAACGGATCGTATTCGATTTTGTGATGGTCCTCGGCCCACTTCGTGAAGCCCGTGATGCTGGTGGCGTATTCGTTGCGTGTTGATACCGCCAAAAGTTTGCCCCCCTCTTCGAACCCACGCGTTGATTTCATGTTCATCAACGCGGTTTCAACTTTCGCCGCCGTGATATCAATCAATCGCCTTGCGTTGATGTCGGTCAGCACGCGTCGAATCCGACGTTCCAACTTTTCAAGATAGTTCGGGTCGGGATTTCCCACGCGAAGATGCGTCAGGTACTCGCCCAACGGTTCGTCGATGGGCTTCAATGATTCTTCACGCACGCTCGATGAAAACCCCTCACGGCGTCTAGCGCTTTCCAGTTCCAGCCGCTGCCCCTTCGCAAGGGACAATGCTCTGTCCGTGTGACCAACGCAGGTGCGCCAGCGATCCGTCTCCGCATCAAGCCAGTTGATGAGATATTTCGCCTTCTTGTTTTTCTCTTCGCTTTTTCGTTTTGATACCGATGCCACTTTTTCTCCCAATTCCCAGCAGCCAATTGGATTATTCGTCCAACGACGAAACGAATGCCTCGACATCCGACCGACGCCATCGCTTGCAGCGGCCGATCGAAACCGGCGCGGCCAATTGATCACTGCTCACCAGCCGCCACACCGTTCGAACGCTGATCCCCAGAACCTGAGCCACTTCATCAACACGCAGTAATACTGCGATTACGCTGGCTTCATTCGACACACTCATTTTAACGACCTTTCTGTTTTCGTCGCACACCAAAATCTTCACCGTATGCGAAGCACATGCTTCATCAGTAGCCGGTAGGTGGTGGCACAACAGAAACTTCGACATGAATCGCGCACGCGAATTTGCGTTCCACACTAATTGGGTACTTCCACCGCAACCGCGCGCGATCAAAAGTTTTTCACGATCGAAAGAAAAGACTGTGCGAGTGAAAAATCGCTGCGCAGAATGGGGAAGCTTCGGAGAAGGATGGTCTGGAAATGATATGGCGTTGAGGTGATCGCATGCGCTGCGAGAACGCCATGCCCGCCGGGCTAGCCGGTTGGTGGTTCTTTGGCAATCGAATAGAAGCCCAGTCGTGGTATGACGACAATCATCCCGCTGGGCTGTCGATCGCCCGTGAAGCCTGCCGTCGTCGGGCCTGATGGCAGCCGCGTGCAATTCGCGGGGGCGATCATTTTTTTTTACGAGGTCGGCCAGGTCGTCGGGTAACGGAAGTCAGACGCGCTAATTCAGATTCATCGATCAGCCAATCGCGACCCACCTTTTGAGCGACTATTACACCTTTCGTTATCATGGCTTGGATACGCCGCACCGATACTCCCATCTGTTTCGCAGCTTCCTGAGTTCCGACTACCGCCATGAATACATGATCGGCGTTAGGTCGCGATACAGATTAGGCACTTGAATAATTATACGTCATGGTGTATATTTTTTGGAATGAAGCATTTCAATCAGGTATTCATCGGGAATGGCCCCTTTCCGGGCCGAAGGAACCGCAGTCGGTTTGATGATTTCTGGCAATCCGTCAACTGGCAGCTACCTGACAGCACCTTGTCGCAGGTTTGGCAGGTCGATCGAGGCAATCTCCATGCTCGACGAATTCGACTTGGACATCCACCACCACGGTGGCAAGTGTTACGCGACCAGAGCAACCCCGTATTCGGCGCTGCGATATCGCTTGAAAAGCTAAAGGCCAGAAAATTTGCCGGCGCGAAACCGGCTGATACAGAAATCACTAACCCGAAAGGCGCAGTCGTGAAGATAGCCTCTGAAGTCAGCCTGGAACTTGTGACGCGACGAGATGATGGTGTTGCTCTACTTGATCTGCACATTCGCTTACTGGGAGTGGCGGGCAAACATCTCAGTGCCGACATTAACGCCGATGATTGTCTGGCGCATCCACAGATCATCTCCTCATCTGACACGTTTGGCCTGGAAAGCGGGGAATGTCATGCGATTGCGCTAGCTGCATACAAGCACATGATTCGCTATTTCGGAGATGGTCCCACCGGCGGGACGATCAAGTGGGCACGGTGGGTCGAAGCGGACATCACACCGTGGCTGCGAACAAATCTGTATTCGCAGGTCGCGAAACGGGTGATCCGAGTCCTGGCGAGCTACATGCCGACCGATGGTTCACAATCGCGATCCCAATCATTCAGCGAAAGTCTCGAAGTTTAACCGCCCCTCTCACGTAGTAGGAGTAAAAATGCTCGAACACGAAGAAGCAGATGAGCACGAGCTTTCCGAGACTGACACAAACCTTCCGATGCTGGCAACCCACACGATTGCCGCCATTGAGCAGTCCGCATCAGCGCTCTGTGTCGATGAGCCCGAGAACGACCTTCAACAGTGGTTAAATCTTTCTGAAGTGTTGACCACGCGTGCAAGGGAAATCCGCCAAATGGTGGAGCGAATCGCGATCCAGTGGATCAATGCGAATGGCCCAATGCGGATGGGCGACATGCTCTACACCGTAGGGCATTACAAGACTGTCCACTGCACGGACGTACCCCGATGCGTTGATCTGGTTCTGGAAGCCAGTGGTGGAGACATGGCGGGGCTGATTGCGAATCTTCGGACCGACCCGTTCAAGTACGGGTCCGTTCGGTCCGCGATCGGCCCGAGCCTGTTTCACCAGGTTTTCCGTGAGGAAACCAAGCCTGTTCTGCGGGCAGGCGTACCGCAGAAGCAGCTTGTTCGCACCAACCTTCGGTTTTTGTCGAGTTCGCGATCGTCCAAGTGAAGTTCGTTTGAGGTTTCGATACATTTTTCCCCGAAAAATAAAGGAATTCAGTTGCCCTCTGGCGGAAAACCAATCAAGCGGATGCGTCATCGTCCAATTCGGGTAATCCCAACTCGCGCGCCAACGGAGGTGGAACGCCGACTGGTGCTTGCTTTGGACTCGCTGCTCGCGGCGATGGCCCGATCTGAGATCAGCAAAAACATTCAGCAATTTTTACGGGGGAACAGCAATGATTTCGAAGGAAGACTTGGAAAAGTTTGAAGGCGAGGGCTACGTGCGTATGGCCCGCGTCAGCGATGCTTCGGAAAAGCAGGACTCCGACCTCGCACAACTGCTTTATCTAAAGAATTGGGCAGACGAGCGGCTGATGGTTCATGTGAAGGACTTCGTGGAAGAAGACCTCTCCGGTTCGTTGCCCGGCAACAGAACCGACATGCGCGCTGTACTCGACCTCGCCGACACGGTTGGTGGATTCAAATATGTGTTGTCCCAGCGAATTGATCGGGCCACGCGTGGTGGCGCAGATCATTACTTCTGGTTCGAACACGAACTGAAACGGCGTGGAATCCGCTTAATCGTGCCGGGAGATGGATTACCCGATAACGTTCCGTTCAAAAACACCCTTGTAGCTGCAAAGGCAGACGCCGCTCAGGAAACGGCTTCTTCAACTGGGCAACGCAGCGCTCAAGGTGGGCAGTACGCCTTGGAGTCGCGGCGTATTTCCGCACACAGCAGAACGCCATTCGGCTGCTACCGGCTTTATTGTCGTGGCGACGGAACTCCGCTCCACGTCATCATTGACAAACGGAACGGACTCCAAGAGAAGCGAAGCTGGCCTGAATTGAAGCTGATCGACACCTACGGAATTGTCGGTGGCGGGAAGGTGGGTCATTACAAGAAGCAGAAATCCGAACTCGTGTTTCTGGTGCTGGGCGCTCCCTACGAGCAGGAAACAGTCATTATCATTTTCACCATGCGCTATCTGGAAGGTCGCAGCGCTCGGAAAATCGCGCAGCACCTGAATGCCATCGGCCGTCCTGCCCCAATGGGTGGACGATGGACTGAAGGACAGGTTTCCAGCATCTACAACAATGAGGACTACACCTCAGTCGCCATCGCCAATCGAAAGTCGTCAGCGCGATATTTCCGTCGCAATCGCAAAGGTCCAGAAAAAGTGGAGCATGATGACAAGGTGCTGACCACCGCTAACAGCATTAAGCCGGTCATTCGTGCCAAGGAGGACTGGCACGAAGGAGATGAGCCTCATCTGGTCAATTTCCTGAAGGACGAGAACCTTCGCCAGATCGCGATGGCGAAACAGACGCAGGCGTGGGAGCGACGGCTTGATCCAACGTGGACTCCGAAAAACAAGAAGAAGCGCACAACGAGTCCATACCTACTGTTTCCTCTGCTGCGGGCCAAACAGGACAAACAATCACTGGTGGGCAGTTCGTCTGGATCGCATGGACGGCCCGTTCGAATCTACCGCCATAAGCGTGCCAAGAAGGAACTCTCGGCCGGCAGCATCTACGGCCGCATCTTCAATGCAAATGCACTGGAGAAAGGCGTGCTCGATGTTCTGAGCGCGACACTCCACGACTGGCCCGAACTCGAACCAAGACTGCTTGCACACGTTAAAAATCAGATCGCCATTGCGGGCCAAGGCGATGAACTGCTCAAAGCGAAACAGCAGCAGCGACAGGAAGTTCGCGATCAATTGCTTTTGTACGTGCGGCACGCTGACGCCAAAGACACAGGCTGATCTCGCGCCCGAAATCAATCGGCTGGAAGCACAGCGTGATGCGCTCGATGCAGAACTGGAAATGCTGTTGAAACAGCGCTCCGTTACAAACATCGACCCTGATGCGGTGGTGGCGGCCCTGAAAAATCGCCTTCTGGATTTAGCGAATGAGGTTCCTCATCTGCCGCCCGTCCAGTTAATGGATGTACTGGCTCAGTTCACCAGCAGGCTTGAAGCAGACATGGAAACCAAGGAAGTGGAGTTCGTGTTCCATCTGCCGACGTGGATTGCCCTGTCTGACACCAATAACGCAATTTCCACGATGTGTACAGTAGCCAACTCGGAGTCATTGATTGGCCTCCGTACACACCGCGATTCCAGCCTGTTTCTGAAACTGGGTGACGGCACATGCCAGTTCACATATCCCAAGAACCAAAGTGTCGAATGTCATTGCAGCAGAAGATCACGCCGCGCGGCGTGATCAGGAGCATCAAAAATGGAACGGCGACGAAGACGGAGACGGGGTTCACAACCAAGGAAAGAAGCAGAAACCACGAACCTTCGTGTCGTCGAACTGCTGGATGCGCCCCTGGCAATCGGGGCACGAGCAAAGGCGAACCGCTTCTCATGGTTACGGTGGCGCTTCTCGGCTCGGAGCCACCGATTCCCTGGGAATCATCAGTGAACAGGAAGACGAGGCAATTTCCCTTTCGGACGAAGACCGAAAAGACGCGCAAGATCAGATTGCGCTGGCGTCCGCAGGAGGCGAGAAGCTGTCACCGCGTGTGGCGTGGAGAATGCAACGAAATCCCGCCAACGGATTGCTGCTGATCTATCCAATTTCCCGGAAGTCTGGACTTGATAAAAAGCCGGACGGCAGCCGTCGGCCGCTTTACGCCGATCCCGACGGGCCGCTCTCTCGTGATTTGATCGGCCTCGCAATATCGTTCCCCAGAACGGCCGATCCGCCGCTCACTGTGGAGGCCTATCTGGAAGGTACCGCCGGTTGGAGACTTGCCGATTGAACAAGGTGAACCCATCCATCTGGTCTGGTCTGGTGAGCATGCCCGAGCATGTCGACGCCTTGGGAGCAAAACTGCTCACCCCGGACATTACCGATCGTGTATTCGCAGCCGTAGATAAACAATCTCGCCGACATGTGTTGGTCAAGCTGAAGGATGAAGACGCGGATGTTCGGGATACGCAGAGCCGCGGAATCAGCATCGACACGCGAGAATTGGCAACGGCGACTGATCAGATCACCCGTTATGCAGATATCGTCTGCCTTGACCCACTGGGATACGATTCCTTCGATCTTGTTGCTGCCGAAATTGCGCAAAAGCTCGCGACTAGCGACACGTCAGCGAGCGATGTGATCCTCCGGGTAATTGCCAAGTGGCGAAGATTCTGGAACAGCGGACCGCGGCAAGTCTTAAGCCCGTCAGAGGTGCTCGGTCTTTTCGCAGAACTTTGGTTCTTACGTCATTGGCTATTACCAAACCTCTCTCCCGCAGCCGCGGTCTCAGCATGGCGCGGGCCGTTTGGCTCACGACATGACTTTGAGTTCGCTCGCAATGCGGTTGAGGTGAAGGCAACCCTGGCACGCAGCCCTGTTACTCACCATATCAATGGCTTAGACCAGCTTGTCCACCCCGTCCAGGGAGATTTATTCTTCTTTAGTCTTGCGGTCGCGCAAGAGGTTACTGCCTCCGAATCTTTACCACAGTTGATCGACTCATTAGTTGAAGTCTTCGTAGATTGTGACGATGTACAGAGCGATCTTTTCTCCCGGCTGGCGCATGCCGGATACAATGCTGCCGATTCAACTGAATACTTATCCACTCGATTTCGTATTGCACACGCTCATCTCTATCTGGTCACCGACGGTTTTCCGAAAATCATTCCATCGACGTTTGCGGGGCCGACGCTTTCCGGCGTTAGCCAGATCGAATATGACATTTCGCTCAATGGATTCGATGATCTCATCATTGCTCGATCGCCATCATTAGCGATTGGTCGGAGAATCGCTCAGGTATAGGCAAGCTTCTTTTCGTGAGTGATATAAGAAACATCAAACAAGTACTGGCCGAACGGCCCACGCTCTTCTCGAAGCATATGATTGTATCGGCACCATGCTAAGGAATAATGATTCGGTTGCTTTGGTTCGCGCGAAGCCATGTCTCGAAGAGGCGACTAACATTTGCGGCGGCAATTACATTCAGTCCAAAAATGCGGCCGATGTGAATTTTCATATCACGTACCACTCTAAGGCTGGGATCTCGATGCCGTAACTCGCTCAGCAGTTTCAGTGTGAAGTCGCTTGCATATAAGCCAGATATGGGACTAAACCAGACAGATTTCAGAAGGTGCAGCGCCAAGCCAAGCATCTGGTCAGTTGGAATGGAAGTTCGGCCAAAACACCTCACGACCTCTGTGAACGGCGGCAACTTCCAGTTCCAACCGGCCTGCTCCGCCGCCCAGACCGCGTCGTCAAATGTGAAGAATGTCGCATCGTATTTGAGCGAAAGAAGGTATATGGAGGCCTTCCGATACATATCTGGATGTGATCGCAACACCGTCTTCCAAACAACTTGAGACCACACACACTGACACTTCAGTTCGACTGTGGCGATCTCCCCAAGAATCTGATCGTCGGTCCAAAGCACTGCATCATGCGTCTTTGCAAGGTTAATGGAATCTGCCCGGCAGCACCCAGACAGTTGATCGCCTTTCGGAGATGAATAGGAACATGTGTTAGCGGCGAGCCAGGTACGACTTCGCAGTGCTTCTTAATCGCATCCACCAAGCTGCCAAACTTGGGTCTCAGCCGTTCTGAGAATCTCGCCATCTCTTCGGATGAGGTGATATGAGCTATAATCTTACCACCATACCGCTGAGTTCTAAGCCGTTCATCAGTTGATGACAGACGCTCCAGATACTTTTCCATCTCCTCCATGGTTCGCTCTGAAACCAGGCACTTAAACGGCCAATTGGCCATATCGGTGTATGGAGCAAAGTTGAAATAGACATCCAACAAAAATAATGTTCCGAGCACTGAGGCTTCAAGAACGATCTTAAGCGGAGAGACTAGCGCGGCCTCAGCTACAACAGTCCGCTCTGGGATTCCCGACCAACACCGAAGGCGAAGATCGTTCGTTGCCACGATCTGTGACATTGCACCGAAGATCGTCGTACCCAATCCAGTTGCCAAAAGCCCCAGCGGTACCGCGATGTTATCTCGATACGCCGCCAATGCCTTTTCATGTCGAACCTCCTCGCTGTCCATGAAACCCAAGATTTCGCGGAATCCCTCTTCCACCGGCAGCGATTCGTTAACGGAAAACGTCTTGAACATCGTCTGTTCGGGAAACTTGATCGGGAACTGCCGAAGGCACTGCTGGAATCGAAACAACCACTTGTGCTGTATTGCTTCAATGCGCACTCGCCGCGATGTGCCGAATGCTTCCTTTATTTCAACTTCATCTCCCGCTGATTTGCCTTGGAGCGCCAGAGCGACGGGACCGTCTTTTGTCATCTCATTCAGGCTCGGCTTCACATCTCGCCGGCCCTCTATGACGTACCATGTGTCTCCGGGCTGATTAATATTCTTGATGAAGACTGCCGTGTCTTCGGCAACTGTGGTCACTTCCGGAATCGCCCCGGCGGGGATGCTGCGAGGATCTCGCATGATCACGATGATCATGCCCCAGTTGGCCGATTTCGAATCAGGGAATCTTCGAAACAACTCATAGGCGAAATGGATTGCTTGCGAGAAATTGATCTGCCGGACGGCGACAACTACCGCATCACAGATGTCTTCATCGGTTTCCAGCAAGTGCGGCAATTTTTGCAGATCGCGTTCGATTAGATCGTCGCGCTTGAGTTCAATTCCCAACAGCGAACGACGCATCCGGAGATATCGTCGCAGCTTTTCTTCTGGAAGTTCTTCGATAAGGCTCGTCAAGAACTCGGCGGCTTTGATCGAACTAACGTCAAGCCGCACATTTAACTCGATATCTATCAGCGACACGTCGAATACGCCGCGCGATCGAACCTCGCCTCCAAGTTGCAGGACGTATTCCTTATCTTCAACCTGGGAAGCGAGAACCATGACCTGCCGAAGTTTCGGGACTGACGAAAACGGAGTGATCGCTTTCTTCCACCTTGCGAGTGAGCGAGGTTTCTCATCCAGGCGTTGCAGGAGAATCGCCAATTCTTGATTGTCGATCGGATTTATACTTTGCAATTGCTCATCGGCGCTCAGCGCCATGGTGCGCGCCATCTCAACATTTCCTTGTGCCAAATGTGACTCGCCCGCAAGGATCAAATCGCACCCTTGCAGCAAATGCTTGGAGATAGCCAGATCTTTTAACGCGAGTTCAACATCGTCAAACTGCTTTTGTTCGATGAGGATTTTGACCAGCGTGTCAACCCAAGAGGCACGAAAGCGGTCACCGAGCCCGTCGAGGCGATCCAAATTTGTTCTGAGTATCTCAAGAGCGACCGCGAGATCATCTTCAACTGCTCGTTGTGCGCGTAACTGCGCCCAGAGGAGTTGCATTTGCACAGGCTTCGACACAATGTCGCGGTCCAGAACCACAATTGCTTTGTCCAACTCGTTGCGGCGAACCAATGACAGCGAGTAGTGCCTGCGCGTTTCGTCATGATCTGGCAGCAATTTAAACGCGGTTTCGATCGCTTCATCTGACTCTTTGATGTGGCCGAGGACCAACTCCCCAACGCTCAGAGTCATGTAGTCATGCGCTTGTACAGCTGCGTTGTTCGCGCTTCGGGTGCGTTCAATGGCATTGCGAATCACACCGCACGCTTTTGAAACTGAATCGCGATCTTTCTCCAGTACCGCGGGCAGCAGTTCTGCCTTTGTAAACTGGCTTATGGTCATTGATGCCCAAAGCACCTTGGCATCAACCATATCCGTAGCTTTGTCCGCTGCTATCCAGGCGTAATTGATTGCTTCTGCGTCCAATCCTCGCATTTGTGCGGCGATTGCGAGTCCAATAGCTACTTCCGGTTCTGTCTGGAGATGAACTGGAATCTCCCCAATGAGTTGCGCGAAACTGAACGACTCGGGTGCGGATTGCAGCCACGCGGTCGCAATCTTGGTGGATTCGCCGTATTTACTCTTGGCATCGGTTGCCAATAGGAATGCCTTTGACCCATCTCCCAGCATCTTATGGGCATTGATTTCCCAGAACGC
Organism: uncultured Phycisphaerales bacterium; assembly: GCA_963704405.1. Classification (GTDB taxonomy): domain Bacteria; phylum Planctomycetota; class Phycisphaerae; order Tepidisphaerales; family Tepidisphaeraceae; genus MFD01213-c1. The sequence goes on along the minus strand of OY969903.1, from coordinate 3,045,610 downwards.
GGGCTCGTCTCCGTCTGGACGGTTCTGCTTTGCTTTCAGGAAGAGTCTCGCGGCGGCGGGGCCGTCGCCTTTAAGGTACAGCGCAGAAGCCCGGAGCGCGAGAAGCCTTGCCCAAGTGAAATTCGTGAATCGATGCTGATTGTCACTCTCAATTTTCTCAAGCACGCCCAATGCGGCATCGATGGCGTACTTGTTGATATATGATTTTGCCGCCTCAAACTGAGGGTTCAGATCTATGGGCTCGCCTGAAGGCTGCGCTGCTCCTTCTACTCCAGAGTTGACAATGACCGTCAAGCTGTTGGCGATTGTGATGTTTCCACCGGCCAACAACGCCGTTGCGTGGATCTTCTGCCCCGACCCAGGCGGCTGGTCGGGGCTTACGCGTTTGGGTCTTGCGGTGCAGGTGTGCTGGTAAAGACGATGTCTCCATCGGCGCTCAATTTGCTTCCGTGCGCGCCTCTTCCGGTTCCATCGGTTGCCAAAATATTTCCGGAATGGCTTGTTGCATCATCAATCTTAATCGCCGGTGTAACTTCATTTGACGCTTCGGCGGCCGCCGATGCACCAAACCACTTTAGACTCCACTTGCTTCGCTGCTTTCCTCGATTCCGACCAGCAACGAGCCAGAAGAAAAGTCCAGAAATTACAAACATTGAGATGACTGCCACAGCAATCCATGCTTCATTGCTCATTAAACGCTCCAATCTAGCAGTGAAAGGCGTTACCAGATCCAATGTCACTCAGTCTTATTTCGAAATTTAGCATCTTCTTCATGGAAAGAGTAATTATCAGCACGTCAGCGATCCTCGCATTCCGCCCAGCAAGCCGCGAGAACTTCGAATGCACTTTGGAGGTTGTTGGCGGTGATTTTTGCTTCGGCCGGAAGTGGTCTGAATTCGTTTTTCCAACTCGCGGGCGGCACTGGAAGGTTTCGCGGCAAGGATGTGGCGCCCTTCTGGCAAAAGTTCGCGCCACCGCTGTGGCGATTTCATGCGGCGCGACCGCGCTTGTCTCAATCATCAGCACAAGATCCACCAGATCCTTTGTCCGCATATTCTCGCGGTCGGACCACGGTTTTGTATATGCGTGGATCTTCTCGGCAACCTGCTGTGGTGTGGGAAGCGCGAGGACTTTGGCCGGGAGGATGTTAGCGAAGGCGAGGAGATCGTCGCCGGTGAGGGTTTCCGGTTCATCACCGGCGTCGTTGCCGAAGCCGAGATCGATATGGAACGGGCCGTAGGTTTTGCCTGCCATGACTGCTTCGAAGGCAAATCTTGCGCCGCCGAGCGGCGCGCTGGTTAGTTCGCTGCTGAGCGGCTGGTGTGGCAAATGTTCGTGCCATTGTCGTTCACGCAGCCGCTTTCAGATGTTGGAGAAGACGTGAGGCGTTCGGGAGCTTTTTCGCTGCGGATTCCAGTTTCGCTCTGCGGACGAGCCCGCACTGAAGGGCGTCGTCGATCGCGCGGGCAAGCTGTTGGCCGGTGACGGTGTCGCCGGTGGCAACATTAATCAGGGTTCGCAGCGGGGTAGTGATGTTGTATCCCTCCCGCTGTTCCACATCTGTTCCGGGGGTCGCGGCTCGATGAATCACGTACCCGGCGGGAACTGCCTTGCGAAATGTTCGCGGGACAGTGAGATGAACGCGCTGGGCAGCACATCGCTGAGTCCGTGCAGAGCGAGCGCGGTTTCATGGGACACAACGGCCTGCGGATGATCCTGCCGGTCACGGCTCCAGAGCGACAGCCGGATCAGTTGATCCTGCTCAGCAACAGGGATCGTGACGATGCGGTATAGGCCATGGTCGGCGCGCTCAAAATTGCCGGCTTTGAGATGGTAGTTGAGGTGTGATAGTCGTACCCCGCGCCGGCTGCTTGCTTGGCGGTGAAGTAACCACCTTGACCGGTGGCGATGCCATGTAGTGCTAGAAGCGATTCATGGGTGTCACGATAGGCCATGTACAAACCTTCAAATATTTTTAAGGATTGTGCGCGTGAGTTATTGGATTTGTCCAGGTGATGGATGCACGCCGTTTGAGTTCCGGTACGAACAATCGCGGTAACCGGCGACTTCATGGGCAGCCGAGGCCGGCTGCGTTCACCCACGCTCTAACTGAATTCAATTCTGCATTTTCAACTCATTGCGATCGTGATGTCTTCAACAGTTCGAGCATGCGAAGCACGAACAGATTAGGCCGAGTTGCGCGTGCTCGATCGGATGATCGCGACAATGCCGTCGCGCATCGCCGCTGGAAGATTCTGCCACTGCACAATGATTTCAGGCAGAACCGAGTCAGGATTCTGGCTGGCCGAATCATTTCCTGCGCTAATCCTGCGCTGGCTGCTATCGAAAGTTGTAAGTGTTGATGTCGCCAGACCTTTACCCAATGGGCCAGATGATCTTGCCAACGTGAATGTCGAGGGTTCGACCCCCTTCGCCCGCTTCAACAACGACCCGGTGTCACACGACGCCGGGTCGTGTCTTTTCGGACCAAAATCAGGATAAAACACCAAGTGCCCCGTTTTGCCTGTTTGGGACGCCGATTTGCGGCGCTAATCCTGCGAGATTTTGTTCTTTTAGCTCGGCGCTGACCGGGTTTACCGGCTCCGGAATCGCCGCCACACGATTCATCGCTTCCGCCTGCGGCTTCACGAACAAAAGTTTATCGAAGTATGTGCCTTCGGTCAGACGCGGATCAGTGTGGCGAAGCTGCGCCTGGCGAGTGCGCGAATCCATCCCCTGAGATGCGAGCATCGTGTTCATGGTCTTCCGCTGGGCGTGCAGATCGGCAAAGCCGTCTGGCTTTTATTTGAAGCGGCATCACAATGTCGGCAGGGTGGCGCATTCGTCGGCTGCTCATCGTCCGGGTTGGCCGACCCATTCCGCCACCCATATAAACGAGGCAGTGAGCGCAAAAGGTTCAATCTGCCAAATTCGATGTGAGAGCACGCGAATCGGTTACGGATTGCGTTTTTTCGCGTGAGTTGAACCTTTTTGGTCTTTCCTGACGTTTAGATGATTAGAGCCTGATGGCTTCCTTGGTGCGAATTGGAAACTGCTGACGCAACGCAACGATTTCACCAGCTTGTATGGCCGCTGCGCGCGGTTGTTCTTCGAGTCGCGCGCATCCAAACCGGAAACGTGGCCGAGGCGGAAGACTTAGCTCAAGAGACGCTGTTAAAAGCATTCAGGGCGATTGAGAATTTCCGTGCAGGCACTGATCCGAAAGCATGGCTTCTGACCATTCTTCGGAACTCGCGCATCGACCGTCTTCGAACGAATGCCGGGTCAACCCAGAACGTGAGTTTGGATGCTTTGAGTCAGGAACCAGCAGCAGCGGCGTCGGATGAGAAAATTGATGACACGGCGTTGCAGCGCCCAGAGGAGATGCTGGCGGTGTTTTCGGACGCTGCCGTGATCAGTGCGCTCCAGGCTGTTTCAGAAGACTTGCGATGGACGCTGCTGCTGGTGGATGTTGAAGGTTTGGATCACAGCGAAGCCGCGGAAATTCTCGGCGTGCCAGTGGGCACGGTGAAATCGCGAATTCATCGGGGTCATGCCGCTCTTCGCCAAGCGTTGTTGCCGCTGGCGCGCGATCGGCGGTTGGTTCGCGACTGATTCATGAGTCCGTTTTGACTCGGAGTGCGTTATGGATGCGCAGAACTTTGAACCTGAAGATGAACAACTCGATCGCGCGATCGCGGATCGCTTGCACAAGTTGCGCTCAATGCCGATTGATACGTCGGGGCTTGAGCGGATGCTCGGGTCGCAGATTCCGACGCAGCGGCCGCTTCGGTTTGTTCAACCATTGCGTTGGTTCCACCCGATGCGCGCACTCGCTGCGAGCATCGCGGCGATCGCTCTGCTTGCCGCCTTGCTGGTGACCACATCGGGCGGTCCAGTGCTGGCATCGGCAACGGAAATGGCGCAGTTCCACAACGATCTGGTCTCCGGGCGGGTTCCGGCTATGCGTGTCGATTCAGTAGACGCGGCCAACAAAACCATTGCCGCACAGTGGGCGCAGTCCCCGCAGGTTCCGAATATGCCAGACGATCACGTGATGGCATGCTGCATGCGGTCGGTGAAGAACAAGAAGATGGTGTGCGTGCTGCTCAAAGGAAATGGCGAGCCTGTCACCATGACCGTCGCAAACGCATCTGACATGCAGTTGCCCCGATCACCAATCGTCACGCAAAACGGTGTCGAATATCACGTGCAGTCGTCCGGTCAACTGAACATGGTGATGACGGAACGTGGAGGTCGCTGGGTTTGCCTGATTGCCAAGCTTCCAGCGAACGCATTGATGGATTTGGCTTCCAATCTTCAGTTTTGAGGCGAAGTCTACTGAACTGACGCTTGGTGTTGCAGGTTTAGTCTGGTCGAAAGCATCGCGATGTTGAACGGCAACGCAGCACAACGGCGGTGCCAATCGCCGAAACTGCCAACTTAAGCGATTTTGCTGCACATTGGGCACACTTCGTCCGATCCCTGCCTATTTTGTGCGCGATGATTTCGCGGAATGAGCGAATAATTTGAACTTGGAACCTTTTGGCCATGTCACCTCGTTTTAACTCATAGCTCACCGCGCTTCGATTGAGGCGGGGTGTCCCCTCACGGCGGGCTGGCGGGGGTTTTCCTGGAGTAGAACCTTGTCGCAATCGACTTTGAAATCTGCATTCGCTCTGGTGGTTGCCGCTGCGGTTGGGGGTCTCGCGGTATTTGTAATGCGATCTGATGGTGGCCACATGGTCCCAGGCCAAACGGCCAGTGCTTCGACTGCCATGACGGAGGGCGCAGCATCCAAAGCGAAGCAATTGTGGACGTGCGGGATGCACCCGCAAGTGATTCAGGATCATCCGGGAACCTGTCCAATCTGCCATATGAAGTTGACGCCGTTGAAGGATGATTCAGACGAAGGGGCGATAGCTGGGGCCGGTGGAAAGCGAAAGATTCTGTATTATTGGGATCCTATGCTCGGGCCATCTTCCATCGCCCACGCGCCGGGCAAAAGCGCGATGGGAATGGAACTCGTCCCCGTCTACGAGGCCGACGCATCGGCCGGTCCCACTGTGCGGATTGATCCGACGATTGTTCAAAATATTGGAGTCCGCACCGCTGAGGTCGTGCGCGGCCCCTTGGAAGTAACGGTTCGAACGATCGGCATGCTTGAGGTGCGGGAACCGGCAGTCTACGAAGTGAATCTTAAGATTAACGGCTGGATTCAGAAACTCTACGCCAACACGGAGGGGATGCACATTCACAAAGGTGAGCCGTTGTTTGATCTCTACAGCCCCGATATTCAGGTAGCCGCAGAGGAACTCATCGGTGCCGCAAAAGCATTCAGGCAACTTGACGCCAGAGCACCTGAGTCCGTGCGCGCCGAATCAAAAGCGATGCTCGATTCCACAACGCAAAAGCTGCGGCTCTGGGGAATCTCCGACGAAGACATTTCAGCAATCGCAGACGCGGATATGGTCCCAAAGACCATTGCATTCCGCAGCCCATCGGACGGCGATTTGGTTGAGAAGATGATCGTGGAAGGATCGGCGGTGCAAGCCGGCATGAAGCTGATGCGCATTGAAGATCACACCAAACTCTGGCTGAATGCGCAGGTATATCAAGACCAGATGCCGGCGGTTGCCATCGGGCAGATGGTCGATGCGACCGTGGATGGGGTTCCCGGAAAAACATTTACCGGTCCAATTGCGTTCATTTATCCGCATGTCAATCACATGACGCGCACGACCACCGTCCGAGTGGAATTGGATAATCCCAAACACGAATTGCGGCCCGGCATGTACGCAACGGCGAACATCATAACAAAACCGGTTGCAGATGCTGTGATTGTTCCGCGCGAAGCAGTCATTGACACCGGCACAAGACAGATCGTATTTGTCGCGATGCCAGAAGGCCACTTTGACCCTCGCAAGGTACGGATGGGCATTTCAGGCGATGGGGATCGTGTCGAGATTCTCGAAGGCCTCGCACCCGGTGAGATGGTTGTCACGAGCGGGCAATTTCTCATGGATGTAGAAAGTCGAACGACGGAGGCAATCGACAAACTTCGTGAAAAGTAGCATGGGCGTCCCGCCGTGTCTGGTTTGCTGAACGACAAGGAATTCGCGGTGTACCGCGAACATGGGCGAGACGCCCATGCTACTTATGATTTCTACGATTATCGAAATTTCTGTCCGCAATAAGTTTATGGTGTTGCTGCTGACTGCCATGCTGGTGGTCGCCGGCATCTGGGCGACGATCCACATCAGCCTTGATGCGGTGCCGGATTTGTCGGATGTGCAGGTGACTGTCACCACCGATTATTCCGGCCAAGCGCCCAATGTCGTTGAGGACCAGGTCACTTATCCGCTCACCACGGCGATGATGGGGATTCCCCACGCGAAGGTCGTGCGTGGCATCAGCATGTTTGAGCAGTCGTTCGTGTACATCATCTTCGATGATGGCACGGACTTGTACTGGGCGCGAAGTCGCGTGCTTGAATATCTGAACTTCGTGAAGAATCGCCTGCCCAGCGGCGTTGAGCCCAAGCTCGGGCCGGATGCGACAGGCGTGGGTTGGGTTTATCAGTACACGCTCTATCCTGGTTACTACTCTCCGCAACATCCGAATGGCATCTGGCACGACGAAGCCAATGACCGTTGGTATGCAGAACAAAATCAAGCGCCCGCTGATCGGCAAGCATCATTGATGAAGGTGCGAGCCTTCGATAAGCCGGGAATTTGCCCCTTGGACGGTAAGCCCCTGGTTTCGTCGAATCAGGATTTGGCGAGCCTGCGCAGCCTTCAGGATTGGTATCTGCGGTATCAGCTCACCGCTGTGCCGAACGTGGCGGAGGTTGCGCCGATTGGCGGCTTCGTCAAGCAGTATCAAGTCGTTCTCAAGCCGGAGCGATTGCTCGCTTACAGCCTGCCCGTTGGCACGATCATGACTGCGATTCAGCGGTCGAATAATGACGTGGGCGGTTCAGTGATCGAATTAAGTGAGAACGAGTACATGGTGCGCAGCCGCGCGTATCTGAAGGGTTTGAGTGATCTCTCCGATGTGGTCGTCGGCATGGGCAAGGACGGCACGCCGATTATGCTATCTGACGTGGCGACCCTACAAATTGCCGGTGAAGAACGGCGTGGAGTCGGCGAATGGAACGGTGAAGGTGAAGCCGTAGGCGGTGTCGTCATCGCCCGCTTCGGCACGAATGCGTATCAGGTCATCCACGACGCCAAGGAAAAGCTGGCCGACTTAGAGAATGGCCTGCCGCCCGGCGTGACCATTAAGACGGCATACGACCGATCCGATCTGATCGAGCGCTCCATTCACACATTACAGCACACGCTCATCGAAGAGATGATCGTCGTCGGTCTGGTGTGCATTTTGTTCCTGCTGCACGCTCGCAGCGAACTGGTCGCCGTCTTCGTGGTCCCCGCCAGTGTGCTGATTAGCATCCTGGCGATGCACGCCATCGGCATCAACGCCAACATCATGAGCCTGGGAGGAATCGCCATCGCGATCGGTGTGATGGTGGACAGTGCCATCATCATGGTGGAAAACGCTCACAAGCATTTGGACCGCGAGGAAGAGCGATTGCACGCCGACCCCAACGCCGAGCCACGGTCGCGCAACGACATTATCATGGAAGCCGCGAAGGAAGTCGGCCCGAGCCTGTTTTTCAGCCTGCTGATTATCACCGTCAGTTTTATGCCGGTCTTTGTGCTCGGCGGCGAGAGCGGACGGTTATTCAAACCGCTTGCATTCACTAAAACCTTCGCGATGGCGTCAGCGGCAATTCTTTCGATCACCATCATCCCGGTGTTGATGGTTTATTTCATCACCAGCCGGGTGCTGCCCAAAGAGTGGGGATGGAAAATCAATCTCATGATCACGCTGGCGACGATGTTCGTGCCCGCGACTTTGCTCTACTACTTGCCAAATCTCGAACCCGGTGTTGAATCCTACCGATGGTGGATGGCCATCGGTTGGGCTGCGTTGGCTGCGATGCTGCTCGTGCCGCAGAAGATCATTCACGAAGAAAAAAGCCCGATAAGCCACGCGCTTCAGAAAGTTTACAGCCCCTTCTTTCACGCGGCGATCAAGTTCCGTTGGGTGGTCCTTTTCCTCGCGGTCGTTTTCATGGCGTCGGCGATCTGGCCATTTACCCGCCTCGGCAGCGAGTTCATGCCGCCGCTGGATGAAGGCGATTTGCTGTACATGCCGACGACCGATCCAAGCATCAGCGTCACCAAAGCCCGGCAGGTTTTGCAGCAGACCGACAAGCTGATCAAGACATTTCCCGAAGTGATCAGCGTCTACGGAAAAATCGGGCGTTCCGACTCGGCCACTGATCCCGCGCCGTTGGACATGATCGAAAGCGTCACCCGCCTTCAGACCGACCCGGCAAAATGGCGCAAGCGGAAAATGGCCTACTTCTTTGACCGTTGGCCATCTGCACTTCGCTGGCCGTTTCAGCACACGTTCTGGCCAAGCGAGCGCAAAATCACGATGGAGGAATTGGTCTACGGCTGGCAAGACGCCGATGGCACAGACCATCCCGGCTTCAATGCTGTCGTTACCGAGCCGGGCGTTGCCAACGCTTGGCCCATGCCAATTGAGAACCGCACGAACATGCTCTCGACGGGAATTAAAACTCCCGTTGGCATCAAGATCATGGGGCCGGACCTGCAAGTTCTGGCGGACCTGGCATCCAAAGCGTCAACCATCATGCTCAACGTGCCGGGTACGGCGAGCGCCTATCCCGAGCGATCTTTCGGTGGCCTTTATCTGGACATTGATGTGAATCGCAGGAAGGCCGCGCGGTATGGTCTTACCAGCGGCGATGTGCAGGATGTCATCAGCACGAACCTGGGCGGAATGAAAACGACTACCGCCGTCGAAGGGCTGGAGCGCTATCCCGTCAATATTCGTTATGCCCGCGATCTTCGCGACGATCCATCATCCATCAAGCAGGTGTTGATACCGACGCCATCGGGCGCGCAGATTCCGTTGGGCATGGTGGCGGATGTGAAAATTGAATCCGGCCCGCCGATGATCAAAAGCGAAAATGCTCGCCGCTCCGCTTGGGTGTTCGTGGATATCACGGGCCGCGATCTCGGTGGTTTCATCGCAGAAGCCCAGAAAGTGATGTCCGAAAAACTTCAACTGCCCGCAGGTTACACGCTGGTCTGGTCAGGGCAATTTGAAAATATTCAGGAAGCGAATGCCCGGCTAAAATGGGCGGTGCCGCTCACGTTCATCATCATCGTGATGCTGCTCTATGCCGCGACACGCAGTTGGTTCCGTGTAGGTGTCGTGCTGCTGGCCGTCCCCTTCAGCCTTGTGGGAGCCGTCTGGTTCCTCTACTTCCTCGGCTACAACCTGAGTCTCGCAGTATGGGTTGGCGTCATTGCTTTGGCAGGACTTGATGCCGAGACCGGCTTGGTCATGCTGCTTTATTTGGACAACAGCTATGAGCGATTCAAGTCCGAAGGACGTATGAATTCCCGCGAGGATTTGTGGAATGCGGTTCACGATGGCGCGGTGAAACGCATCCGCCCCAAGACGATGACCGTCGCCGCCGCATTCATCGGTCTGGTGCCGTTGCTGTGGGCACAGGGTACGGGCGCTGATGTCATGCGCCGCCTCGCCGCTCCGATGCTCGGCGGATTGTTCACAAGTTTCCTCATGGAATTGTTGATTTATCCAATCATCTTCTACGTCGCCAAAAGCATCGGGTTAGGCCGACCACCCAGGCCGTTATCGCGCATGGTGCCCGCGACCAGTGGATGTTCCGGCAACGGGGAGGGCATTCATGTTTAGATTTGCTTCGATTTGGCGCTGGTCGTTGCTCGCTGTGATCGGCACACTTGCCGGCTGCACGATACACCCGGCGGGTGAACGTGAAGAACGATCTCTTGCTGAGAAGGCCGGTCAGCCGTTTGAAAAGCAATTTGAAGTACGCAATTTACCGCCGCTCCCGGACCAGCCGACGCCGGATCAACTCGTTGAGCGCGCGCTTCTGACGAACGCAAGTATCGAACAGCGCTACTGGGAGTGGCTCGCCGCTATCGAACAGATACCACAGGACGGCACACAATCGACTTCCCTCAACATTGCAGTTGGAACAACGATCACCAAAGGTCACACAAGTTGGGGCAGCACAACGCTGATGCTCGCGAATGACCCGATGACCGACATCAAATGGCCGAGCAAACTTGACGCCGCCGCCAAGCAAACGCTAGAGAATGCCCAAGCAACAGGCCAGCGTTTTCTCAAAGCAAAATATGAACTGCGCGCGAAGGTTCTCGGCGCTTACTACGACTACGCCCTGAATACAGAACTGATCCGGCTGGCTCAAGCCAATCAACAGTTGCTTAAAACCACCGCCGCCACAACTGCCGCACGCAATCGCGCCGGCGATGCAGGCCAACAGGACGTGCTTAAAGCGAACAACGAAGCTGACATGGCACGCAATGGCATTCTGATCATGCAGTCTCAGCTTCCGGCCCAGCGTGCCGCGATCAATGCACTCCTGAGCCGCCCTTTAGATACTCCATTGGAAGCGCCGACTGAGATGCAGGCCAGCCGAACTCTCGTGTACGAAGACACGGAAATTGTTGATTTTGCCGCGAAACGAAATCCCGAACTGCTCGCGCTTGCTGATGAAATCCGTGGACGCCGGGACGGCGTTCGGTTGGCCAAGTTGCAATACGTGCCGGATTTCAATCTAAGCGCGGGCACTGATCTGATGGGTATTGCGCAATCGGTATTGGGCCAGGCGACGATTCCAATTTTTCGGTTTGAGGCACTGAATGCCGCCATCGCACAGGCCGAGGCGAATCTTCGCGCCTCGGAGGCCATGCGCCGTCAGACGAGTAACGACCTGTCATCTCAACTCGTCTCCGATATCACCGCAATACGAGATGCGGATCGGCAGCTGGATTTGTATGAGCATACCGTTCTTCCCCGCGCACACGGGTGGTGGAAATTGGTCGATCAGCATACGAAACCGGCCATGCTTCTTTGCTGGACCTTCTGGACGGTCAACGCTCTCTCATCGCAATCGAACGCTTGATTGCAAATCTCAGGATTACTCGTGAAAAACAGTTCGTAGACCTTGAATCCATCACAACAATCGATCTAACCAATCGCGTGGCCACACACGTGGTCGCCCAAACTCACGGATGATCGATCCGAATTGACGGAAAGATGGCAGCGTTTAAGATTTACAACATGCGATCGGTGACGCAGAAAATGCTCGCAATGCTCATGGCGGCTGTGGTGCTCATTACAACCGGCTTGCAACATGGAGGCATCGCCGCGCTCACCAAGTCGTGCTTCGAACTGGACGCACACGACCCGGTCATCGTTGTGAAGGCGGGAGCGAAGAACAAATACAAAAACGAATGCCGGGTGCCACTGAAGGGCGCGACCGCATCGCTGCTCAAGGTACACCTTGAAAGCAAAATGCCGGAAGCAGCGGCGTTCCGGGTTCCGCCCAAACAGCACTTCGCAAAAATAGTCAGAGCTGATCTTGATGCGGCTCGCACTGCGTGGCTCGATGAGTCCCCCACTTTAAAAATCCGAGAGGAGCGCGAGAAGCTGAACCTCCTGAAGTATAAGGATTCGAGCCGCCGCTTCCTCGACTTTCACGCCTTTCGCCATACACGAGGCGCTTGGCTTTTTGAGCACCATAAAGCGCACCCGCGAGAGGTGCAGGAACTCATGGGCGTCAGCAGCATGTCGCTGGTGGATAGGTACACGCGGAGCTTCAGGCTTACGGATTTATCAGTGATTGAATGTGGGCCCGACCTTTCCACTACCCAACCCGTTAACACCGTTTCAAAGACCGGCACAAACGATGCGACGACGCCGAAAACCTTGCCACCGGAGGCAGGATTTCGGCAGACTTCACCAGACGTAGGTGGATTCTCGGGCGAGTTTGATGGATCTAAGGCGGTGCCACCCGAACCTTCAAAAAGCAACGGAAAACCTCGTGTTTGACCCCAAATCCGCCATCGGATAACGTACCGCGTTCCGCTTGGAGAGGTGGCAGAGCGGCTGAATGCGCCGGTTTCGAAAACCGGTCTGCCTGCAAAGGTAGCGGGAGTTCGAATCTCCCCCTCTCCGTTTCCCCGCCGAGCAGTTTTGTAACGTACTGTTCGGCTTCAACTTGCAAAGTTTTCTCGATTGTTGACTGCCCCGTTGCCCTCAAATTGCCCTCAACCGGCAGAACGTCCGGTTTCATTTCCGGTGCCCGAAAACCGTCCCCCGCCAGCGCCGTCATTGCCGCCTGACTGTCGCTGTCCGAGAGGTGGTAGTAGAGCGCCAGGATGCTGCTGTCGCTGTGGCCGAGCCAGGAGAGCGCCTTGCGATAAGCGACGGCATGGTTGGCGCACAGGCTGGCAAAATGGTGGCGGAACGAGTGGAGCTTGAACTTTTCCGCTCCCGCGAACTTGAGCGACAGGCATAGTTCCTTCACCCGCTGGAGCAATTGCCGCTCCCGGATCTCCGGGAAGACATTACTGCCGGCTTTCGGCAGGGCAGCGATCAGCGGGCGAATGCGGGGATGAATCGGAACGAACCGAGCGTCCTTATCCTTCGTCGTCCCATTGCTGCCGCCCAGGCGGACGTGAAACATCCCTGATCCGTTTTCACCGAACCGGACATCCTGCCACAGCATTTGCTCGGCTTCACCGATTCGCAGCCCGGCATAGGCGAGCGTGGCGATCACCGCCTGCTCGACACCGACGGTCGCGTTAATAATCTGCTCGACCTGCTCGGTCGTGAAGCAGGGCTGAGGTTTGGCCTTCGCTTCGGCCAGTTTCGTGTTGATCAGGCGGTATTCCTTGAGCCGCCCTTCGGCGTGGCCCCACTTAAACACCTGCTTGCAGACCGTCAAAGCCGCATACACTGTCTTCGGCTCGTACTTCTGATTTACGAGCCACTCGCGATAGCGGTAAAAAGCCTCGCGGCCGAATCGCATCGCCAGGACGATCTGCTGCTCTTTGCAAAACTCTTTGAGCTTGTTTAAGTCGGCCCGGTATTTCCACTCCGTCTTTTTCGCCACGCCCTTGGCTTTCACGAAGGAAAAGTACGCGTCGACGACTTCTTCCAGACCGAGTCGGGCATCGGCGACATGGGGCTGGCCGTCCTCCACCTTGGCGTGAAGCGCCAAGGCGTTGCGGAGGGCTTCCGACTTGCTCCGCGTGCCCAGGTTGACGCAGACCTGTTTGCCAGTGGCGTCGCGGTACTCCGCCGCCCACCGGGGCGACAGCCTGGCGACACCGCCGTCATAGTAGACGCGGCGACCGATCGTGATCGCCGTGCCCTCAATGCGTTCGCGTTCTTCCAGTTTCATTGTGTTACCTCATGAATTCCTGAATCAATCGATCGCGCCAGAATCGCAACGGCTTGCCGCGCTTGACCGCTCCGGCGTATCGACCTTCACACGCATGCCGATACAGCGTGGACACTTTGAGCCGCAACATGCCCGCCGCCTCCTGCGGAGTAAGAATTGGGGGCAGATGCGACGGGTCAATCGCGGCGGTGATTTCCGGCTGGGTCAGTTTCCGATTCATTATATGATCTCCGGTTTCTCGCCAGGCGGCGCCAATTATAAAATTCTCGGGCGGGGCGAATCCTTTTGCGTTCGCCCCACCATCTTCCGAATGCCGGGTGAGCCGCTCGTTCCTTCAATCGCATTATGCTTCCAGAAGTTTTGCGGCGGCGGTCGCGTCCGTGATGTGTTCGTCGGTTGCCTGCTCATCGGACACCTGTTCGTCAACCGCCGCGTTCTGCGCCGTCTCTTCCAATCCGTCAGCTTTTCCCTGTGGCGTTATCCAATGCGCGATCAACTGCAAGCCGAGCGGCGATTCGATGTCCACCGCCCTGTCGCTACACGAGGGGCATTCATGGCCACAAACCACGTCTTTGCCTTTGGTCATCCTATTTCGCTTAATTCTTCCATGGACCCGGCCGGCCACGAGGAGCATCCAAATGAGGCCGCCGATCCAATGCCCTGTTCCGAAATCGTCCAGGACAACCAACAACATAACAATCAGGTCTATCGGGAAGACTGATTCGCCGATCTTGGACCAGATGGATTCTTTCACGAATGTAAACCCACAGTTTTTGCAGATCAGCGTCTTCATAAACATCTCCAGCGAAAGCAAGTTGCTTGGATTCAATCGAATGACGATCAACTTCATTCTGGTTCGGACCCACAGTTGTCCTGGTCATTCCCGGTCCATGTCGCGGTCATCCCGTTCCTTGTCTTCCCGGACATGACCCGCCGGCTCCAGCGCCTCGCCGACCGAGGGTTCATGATCGCTCAGCGCCTCAATCTCCTTGCCGATGCTGTATCCGCCTCGAAGCGGATAATTGGGCTGGGCGATATTGCTGTCATGGAAAAATAACCCACCTATCTCCCGGCGGCCCCGGTCCACCATGTCCTTGAAAAACTCTTCGCCGATTTTTCCTGCCATGACGAATCTCCTTGTGAAAATTGATATCTTTCGACTATCTGCCGTGTAGGTTGCGAACGGTGTTCAAAGTGACTTTCTGGTCGATCATCGCGTCGCGCATGTTCATCGCACCGTTAAGCAATCCGCGACGCTGAAGGCCAGCCTTCACGCCCGTTCCGACCGCACCGAAGATCAGGAATGAACCAAGGGCGTGATTGAAATGATGGATGACTCCGGCCAGCAACAGCACCAGGAAAGGCTCGATGACTTTGATCGTGATCTCGTTCGCCGACGGGAAGAGCCACATCAAATACGGCCGGCCGGAGTAGCGTGTGTGAATCTCATCTCCTCGCCGCGCGCGGCGATAGGCGCTGATGAAGGCCGCGATACCCAGGATCATCGTCGCGAACATCAGCCACTGGAGGGGCGCGACGTTTTCGCCCTGGTGAAAGGCCATGAAGAGGAACATCAGCAGCATGGCTCCGCCAATGCGGGGACTCACGGAACGCTTCCCGTGCGTCCTCAAGCGATGCAGCAGAAGTTCCACTGGGAGCGCCGCGAAATGACAGAGAATCAGCGGCCAATTGGTCGGCGGGGTCGCGGGCTGCCTGTTCTGATTTTGATTCATGTGAAGTTCCTTCGCGGTGTTAATCATTCACAGGAGGGCGATGATGCGTTCCCGTTCTCTCAATTACTTTTGCGAGAAGGTACACAATAAATACGGGCGGCCTGTGGCCTGGAAACACATCCCGCTGCGAAAGACGATTGCTTCCACGAGCCAGCGATTGTCCGGTCCACCTGTCGCCAGGCTTGGGAAAAGTGCTGGCTGAATTTCGAATTCGTAAATTTCGCTTACGCCGGTGCTGGTTTGCACATTCCCGATACCGAGCGCGTCCGAGAACCCGTCTACCTGCTGACGCGTCGTGTTCGAATTGGCCATCAGCACGCGCACGCGACCGATCGACTCTGCGGCCCATTTGTTGGTGGCCTGATCGCCGTTGGCATGAAAGATTTTTGTGTTCAAATTCGCAAACAGCGAATCGACGAGCGGTTCACTGTTATGGCCCATGGCAGCGTAGAACCCGCTGATATTCTGGGTCAGAACGACCGTGGAGACTTTGTAGCTGCGGCAGGTGCTCTGGAAAATGGAGTCAGTCGAAAGGACAAAATGCTGCGCCTCGTCCTGCCATAGGAAGACGGGCCGGGGACTCACTTGCGTATCGCGACGGCTGATGGAGTTTTGGAATGAAAATTTGAAAATCGCGGCTGCATATTGACCTACATCACTAAATTCCTTCACTGCCAGATCGATGACGATGATCTTGCCATCTTCCACCGCCTGGGGGGTCAGATTGGTTTCGGCGCAGAAGAGAGTCCGAAGCACGCCGCGATTGATAACATCGACCATGGAACTGAACGTCGAAGCGATGATGGATCGGGTCTTTTCCGCCAGCCCCGGATATGCGTGCAGCCAGTAATCCGCGACGATTTCAAAATCCTTCTGCTGCTCGGGGGTTTTTGGCCGCTTATAGGCTTCGATGAGGCAGTGAGAACAAAAGGAGTCCCGCTTCCATTCAGCCGAGCGCGTCTGTTCCACGGATGTCGCGGCAGACATCAGAACGTCGCACAAATCGCTGACGGTGATGCTCCCCTTGGCAAGAATAATTAAATCGATGAGATTCCGCAGCAGTTGATGCTTGCTGTCCTCCCAGTACGCCCCGTCGTCCTGACCGCCGCCTTTGGCGGCGTTACGTTTGGTGATCTCGGCAATGGTGATGAGAAGCTTCACCAGGTTTTGCGTCAGCCCGGCGCCGCGTCCTTTTCGTTGGAGTTCAAAATCCAGGAAATTAAACCGCCAGGGCTGATCGGGACCGAAGATAATCAGGTCATCGTATCTTCCGGCTTCCCGAGCGTATTGTTGCCAGAGCCGCGTTTCGTCGGATTTTGCAACCAGAACAACCCCGCCCATGCCGCAGCGTAGAAACGACAGGGCAATCGCCCGGCCGCTGCCGGAAGTTTTTCCCGATCCCGTTGCGCCAAAAATTAAAATACCCTCGACCGCCCGGCCGAGGGTAAATGGGTCTTTTCTGGATAATGGAAAAAGGCGACGTGACAAGGCCCACGGATCGCCTGAATTGTTTGCCGGCAGTTCTGGTGTCGCCCTAAAAAAGGATAACAGCCATCGCAGAAGAAATTTGAGCACGTCGCACCATGTGTTTTGAATGCCTTGCTGCCGCTGCCTGTATAGAACGATGCTTATCGTGCAGCGCGAAGACGCTGGGTGGCCTGTACGGGCAGTTGAACTTTACGACTACAGCCTTATTTTCGCGTGATCGCTTTGACGATTCCGATCAAACCGCCCGGGATGGCAATGAAGGGCGAGAGGGGAACCGGAATCGCCGTGAGCAATCCGATAATCAGGCCCTTGATGAGGGCGGTGTCGTGATCGTCGCCGCCGTCTTTCCTCTGAATTTTGTAGACAAGGAAGCCGAGGACCGCGGCGATTGCGATGCCGAGGGGCAGCAGCGTTTCCAGGCTCGCAGTGTCGCCGGTAAACACCATCACATCCACCAACACCGTTAGCACCGCGGCTTTCGGTTGGAGCGCGAACATCTGCATCAGCCCGCCCGACGCGGCTCGGTGCGGCGTCATTGCATTCCCCGTCTGGCCTGTCTGCTGAATTCCTGTTTCATTGGATTGCTTAAACACGGTTCTCTCCTAAATAAATGGCGTTGTTATTTTGATATTGATTGTTGATGTTTCGCACTGACGTGACAGTGAATCATCCGGCTTCGCGTACGGCGGTGGGAGTATGCCGAAAGCTTTCCAATCGCTTCACAAAATCGCCCAGCGCCAGCCCCTGGGAGTGTGCATCGCGTGCGTGGCCGAGAAGCGTTTCGAGAATTGAGACGAAGGTATTCAGATCGAGCGCGGGAGCGCTCACCATTACGCTCTGACGATTCTCCAGCTTTGCCGTAACGCGAAGCGCGCGAGGATAGGGCGAGCGCTTTCGTTGCTTCTGTGCCTTGATGGCGCGAGTAAGACCATCGCGGGTCAATTCGCCGCTGACCACGCGTGCCGCGAGGCCATCTCGATTGGAAATTTCTTGGACTTGCGTCAGTGCGTACGCCGCGGTTGCCGGGATTGTTCCGTCGCACACTCGCTGCTGAAGTGGCTCAGACAACGTCAGAAGCGACAGTGACTTCGTCACCGTGCTTATAGAAAATCCCAGCTTTGCAGCGGTTTGCGACGCATTCCACCCCGTCTCTTTCATCAGCGATTCAATCGCGTTCGCCTTTTCAATGTCATTCAGGTTGGAACGATGGCAATTGGCCACAAGCTGACGATGTATAACTTCACCCTCAGAAAGCTCTTCCGATTCGACGATAACCTTCATCGTCTTGAGCTTCGCCACTTTGGCGGCTCGGAACCGCAATTCGCCATCGACGATCAGAAAGTCATCGCCAGACTGGCGAACCCGAATGGGTTGGAGCTGCCCGCACTCCAGCAGGCTCTCCGCGATCGCGGCAATGATTCGGGGGTCGAATTGCTTGCGGATCTGGGGTTCCGTCCTGAGTCGCTCGATCGCCACATCCTGCATTTGTTCTGCTGACATTTTTCAAGCTCCTTGGACAAATCTCGTTTCTTCAAAGAGGATTTTGCCAACGAGCAGGCTCGCACTTTGTGGCCCGATGCCACGCTTCTGCTACGCAACGTCTCTCGCCTCACGGCTCCAGATTGATTCCATCAAATCGGAAGTCGCGGCGAGGATTCCGCGCCAATTGACCGACAGATATTCCAGTCGCGCAAAAGCTTCCCCCGGGTTGTTTGTCAGCCGGATAATTTCTGATGTCGTGTGCCGTCGCTGGGTCGGGGTGTACCCGTCGGGGATTACGTCGGCTCCCTTCGCGCCGCATGCCTGATGAACCATGCGAATCATCGCGGACGTGTCCCGGAGCTGGCGCATGCGTGGCCAGGGCGAATTCGAATCGACCACCATGCAGCCCAGTTCATAGTTCAGTTCCGTCAGGAACGCAGAATCAACGTTGAAGCCGACGGGCAGAAGTTTCGCGATCGCCCGTCCGATCCCCAGGGACGCGCTTCGATCCATTTCGGCGCGAAGATGGTTTTCAGTCACCTTGGAATTCGTTGGCCTGTCGCGGTGAAACCAGAGCCGAAGGAAAAGGTCCAGCGAAATGCGACCTTGATACATAGCCCTTGACAACCAAGCCCGGTCTTTGATTTTGGTGAGTTTCTCAGAGATTTCCCACTGAGTTTTTCCGAGCCACCGACCGAGGAGTGCTTCTCTGGCAAGAGCGCGCACCAGAGGCCGCTTTCGCTCCGCCGAATAGATGCTCCCTGCTTCGCCTTCGAAGGCATCGATTCCACCGGGGCCGAACGCGGCTGGAATTACACGGCTCAGTTCCACTTGGTTGAGCGGGTCGAACGGATCGGGTTTTGGATTTGGTGTTACAGACATGGGAAGCTCCAAGTTAAAGCGACTATTGATATTGGCTCTCGGATAGCGGTTCCCGTTTAAACTCATTGCCGCACTTCAGGCACCTCGCCCTGAAGTCGGCCTTCCCGCACCGCACGTTGGTGCAACCGCAACTCCACTTAATCAATGTTGACTTGCCCCTCATTCGGCTCAGGCGACCGGCACTTCGGCGAACTAATAAACCTCGCCCCAATCCTGATGTGTCCTCATCTTCCGCTTCCGTGGGGACCTCAACGCCATGCTGCTTCAGCAAGTCCATGAACGGACTTTCCAGCAGGTAGTCCGTCACACCGCGGCGGTCGATCAGCAGCCCCAACTCCGCCGCCTTGCGGCGAAACTCAAGATTGTGGTGATCGTGCTTCGAGGGTTTGCCGTGGACATGCTGCCAGGCGTGGAGACATTCGTGAAGAATTGTCCCGAGGACCTGCCACGCAGGCCGTGTGATTAGATAGCGCTCATTGATCGCTATCTCGCCCTTAAGCCCGAAGCCATTGTGTCCAATGCGATAGTGCCCAAACACCGAAACGGGTAACACGTCCACGCATAGCGCGATTTCCAAAACGTCCAGTTTAAAGTGGACGTTGAATATCCCCGTCCATTTTTGGAATCTTGCTAACAGCTCCCGTCCCCGCCAATTCTCACTGCGCTGGTGCTGGGCGAGATTCTGATAGATGCTTCCGGGAGCCAGTTCGCCCCCATGTTCCAAGTGAATTATTCGATTGCTCATAACCTCACCTCGAATCGTGGGTGTATCTGTACGTTACCCGCAACGACCCAAGATGACAAGAGAAAAATTCTCCTTCGATTAATGCCGCCTTTTTTCCTTGGATTGTCGCCGAGCGCGCACCGCCCATCCCGCAATCGGCTCTTCCCTGGGATCGTCTTCCATCAACTGAAGTGTGGGAACGTCTTGGGATGACCACGTTCGCTTTGCGTGACCGTGTTCATCACGGATTTGCAGTCGGAACCGACTAACATTGTATTCCCCGCCGCGTTCATCGGCCACGAGAATCGCTGGCCGGCCCGTTTTCGGGCATCTAATTGCAAGCCCCAATTCTCGCAAGTGGTGATTCGCCCAAGATGCGGCTTCTTGTTTTTCCTTATAACTGACATGTGGCATTCGGCCTAACTGCACGTTCAGCGCCGGTGTGAGCCAGCCGATTATCGACTCTTTTGCAGCGCTCAGCACATGCTTTGCCTCTGCAAAGACGCGATCAAATTCGCCTTCCTTTTCAACTTGCCCCACCTGCTGCTCTCGACCCAACTCAATCCAGAAATGCTGATCACTATTCTTGCTGATTAGAATCCCGGGCGCAACCGCTTTCTTTCGGAACACGATTCCGTCAGGTTCTTCATCCAGTTTGATGAGCTGATTACCGCAGCTCGCCCAAGTGGTCAGGAAGCTTTCGGAAACGCTCAATCCTGACGTGCCGCACGGAAAGGAACGGCCGGCAATGTCATACAATTCCGATGATCCTGGCCAAGCCTCGTCCGCTTCGGGAATCCGCAAGAGCAATTGAATCCGACCCGGATACTTTTCATCCACGGCTCTAACGAATTCCTTCGCCTGCCAAAGACTTAAGGCGAGTTCCGCCGGCGCGCATTCTTCGGTTAGGATCGTCCGCAAAATCCCTTTTGGCGAATAGGAGCGATCAATACCGACGCATCGCCCCAACCATCTTGCCGTCTCCAGCCAGACCTCGCGGTCAAACTCGTTACGCGCCTCTTCCGGCATCACGCCCCATCCCTCGGACACGCAGATGTACTGGCACTTCACAGTGCGGCTAGACGCCTCTCCGCCAACTGGTTTGTTGTTACCCTTCTTTGAATTCTTCGTCGACGCCATGCGAGTACGCTCCGATTGCAACATCTGACCTCTCTGATAAGCCGCCTCAGATTATTCTATCTTGACTTGCACGTCACCGAGCTTACGAAAATCGCGGTCGAAAGTTGCAGCGGCCACTTTACGCTTGCCAAGCACAACGATGCGCATGCTCGACGCGTCGAAGCGATAAATGACGCAGTATTCGCCGACGACCAGCCGGAAGTACCGGCATTTCATGAGCTCTATGGCGAAATGCGGCTGTCGTGCATCCATGAGTCTTCAAATTCTGATCAGTTCGATTTCATCAAGCGTGATCTCGTCGCTAGTCCGGTCGTAAAGTTTCGTCGTCCGCGGTGACTCGTGCGCCGCGATCGTTTGTGCTTTCTCAATCGTGCCGCCATTGGCGAGATAAGCCGTGATACCGGTCGCGCGAAATGTATGACAGCAGGTTCCTGATGGCAATCCAGCCTTGCAGCCACGACGACGAATCATATGCCACACATCCTTGCGGCTCATTCGTTTTTCCGATAGTCGATCGGTGCGACCCGAAGCGGACCGAAACAGCGGGGTCTTCGGAAGGACCGCGATTCCAGCAGCGAGCAGGTACGCATCCAGATATTCTTCCGCGCTGTGATGTGCCGGAAGCTCATGGTGCTTTCCGCCTTTTTCTTTCAGACGCAGCCACCAACGTTTACCGTTCTGCCAATAGTCTTCGACGTTCATGTTGATGACCGCGCTGACGCGGGCGAAGGAGTAGACCATTGCGGCAATCAAGGCGCGGTCTCGCAGGCCCACCAGCGTTGACGTGTCTATTGAATCGAGCAGTTGCCGTGCCTGCTCCGCCGACAACACCAGCGTCTTGCCTTTTTTCACGACGTGACGCGGACCACGCACCGAAGCGGCGGGATTGAACGGCAGCACCTGGCCAACCACCAGCCAGTCCATGAGCATGCGGATCGCCGCCAGATGCTGCTTAACGGTGGGTGCGGAATTGATGGTCATGAGTTGTTCAACATAGGCGGCAATCGCAACCGGATCGAGATCGTCGAGTCCAAGGCGGTTCGTCTCGCACCAATCGAGAAATCGCCCAATGGCATGCGCATATGCTTGTCTCGTGTTGCGGTTTCGGATGTTAGCTGTGAAGAATTCGATGAAGCGACGGGAAGCCTTTTCACCGGCGTTGGCGATGATGGTCGGAATAGTAAACGACAACGGGGTGATTCGGGATGAACGTTCCACGCTGCCGGTGCCATGCTGCACCGCCAATTCCTTGATCGCAGATACATCCGTCATGACACAAATTGCCTTTGTTGCGCGTCGTGAAATACTCTGAGGATTTGCACCTCCTCACCCATGATTCGGTAGGTCACGATATAAGGTGTGCCCGGGACGATGAGTTCCCTTGTGCCGGCCACTTCTCCGAGTCGCCCAGACAGCGGAAACATGGCGAGCCGTTCGGTGGCCACACGAACGCGGAGGGCTGCTCTCTTTGCT
Organism: uncultured Phycisphaerales bacterium; assembly: GCA_963704405.1. Classification (GTDB taxonomy): domain Bacteria; phylum Planctomycetota; class Phycisphaerae; order Tepidisphaerales; family Tepidisphaeraceae; genus MFD01213-c1. Next base: position 3,023,325 of record OY969903.1, on the reverse strand, counting down.
GCCGCCGGATTGTCATCCGCGATGTGGTTGTGAATGGCTATCAGGGACTCTGTGGCTCGGTTCAGCCAGCGGATTTTCATTTGGTCAGCTTGGCGAACATCGCTTCAACCTTGCTCGCCGAGGCGAAATCTCCGGCGTCCGCTTCGGCGATGCCCCGTTCAATTTCCTCTATCTGCCAGCGATGGGTGGCGATGTACCGGTTGACCGCATCCTTAATCAGGTAGCTGCGGTCTCGATCCAGATTGGCACCGAGCGTGTCCAGGAATGCGACCGCTTCGCTATCGAGCCGACAGGTTACGTTGACCTTCTTCATGTTCCCTCCGATTGCTTTGTATTCCTGATGACTATCACAGAATACACCGCAGCGCAATCGGCAAGTTAGTAAGTCATAACGTCCTTTATGACTTACATTTAACACCGATTTGCTCGCGACCCAATATTCGAGCGATGTGTGAACTTAACGCAACTCGATTCGATCCCACCTCTTGTTACAATCCGCCTCGACGCGACCACAACACGAGGTATCGAAAATGTCTGACCATTTCGAACTGGAGCGATGGAAGGCCATAAATGCAGACTCAGGGGAATGGTATCAGGCGGTCCGCCTTTTGGCCCCGGGTCGAAACGCTGCCACGTTCCTGGCTGTTTGCACTTCTGGCCCGAATCACGGCATCCCCTTCGCCATAAAAGTTTTTCGACGAATATCTACCCCCGAAGCCAAAAAGCGGTTTCTGGATGAGGCGCGCTTTCTCCGAGGCGTATCGCATCCCGCGATCATGCGCATTTACGACGAGGGCACTTATTATGGTGAAAATCCGTTTGTCGTGGCGGAATATCTTCCATTGACGCTACGAAAAATTATCGACAACAACAGGGCATTGGTAACCGAGCGGTTGACCTACTCAATTCAACTCTTGTCGGCAGTTCGCTTTTTGCAAAGTCAGAACCCAAAGGTCGTCCATCGCGACATAAAAGCTGAGAATGTGTTCATCAAGGGCCTCTCGTGCGTTCTCGGAGATTTCGGGTTAATCAAACGGTCGCCGATTACGGACGACGATAATGATCGCGAAATGATAAAAATTAGTCACGGCCCAGGCATGCCGTTACGTTGCCGCACGCCAGAACTTCGAAAATATTTACGCAAGGAACCGGTAGTAATTGCTAAATCGGACATTTACCAACTTGGATTGCTTCTTGCTGAATTGTTCACGGGTAAAAATCCTCAGCGACAGGCCGATGACTACACAGACCCGATAGTTCTCGATAGAGTCGAACGAATTTCCGGTGAGATTGGTGCTGGCATCGCAAGCCTATTGAATAGAATGCTTCAAGAAGATCCATCGGAGAGGCCTGATATAGATTACTTAATGGACAATTGGCTCAAGGTTTTCCGTGGCGCGGTCGATCAACATCTTTATTTGAACGACGAAATCTGGTAAGGCAGCCACACTTGTCCGATCCCCGGTATTTAGTCACGAATCGCAACCGGCTTGCTACCATTCGATTTTTTCGACTACAACCGTCTGCTTGTCGGCTTGAAGGGTTGTGCTTTGGTCCGACTCGCAAATCCACGGAACATGGTGACGCAGGATTCCGCCCAGCAAACTCGCTTGCTGTCGGGCCACGACGTTTAGATTGCGTCCCTTGATGACGATTTTCTCGTCGCCGGCGTGAAGCGTGATGCCGGTCGATGGATCGTAATCCACCTTCTGAATCCAGCCGTATCCGATGGCGCGGATGTTTCCGGTCTTCTTTTTCAATTCGAGCATTTCGGCACGGTCTGAAGTTCCGCGCAGAAACCCGAACGCGCCAAGGTCTTCGGTGCCTTCGGTATCGGTTGCCGCTGGCGCGTCAGTTCCCTCGCCAAATCGGCTGGCGAATTTCTGGAGTGTCTGGTTACCGGTCATAAATCATCGCCTCTCTTTCCTGCACTGAACGTGCCGCGTCACGCTCCATTTGCCGCTGCCGCTCCATACGCCGAATGCATTCTCCGCGATCGCGTTGGTCGCGAGCGGCAAGGAACTCGATGGCGCTCATGCGATCTTCGGTTTGTGTGACTGCCTGAAGCAGTGATTCCCGGTCATCGGTGTAGATGCGTGCAGTATCGCGCGCCGCGAAGCGGCCACATAAAATCCTTCGCGGCTCGCCGCCCGGAATGACATCGACGAAACGCCGATAAAGACGCGATCAACCGTTTTTCCCTGACTCGCCTGGCTGGTCACGGCATAACCCTGGGTGAAGTGCCCGAAGTTTTTATCGAGAGTCCAGCCGTTTTTCAGTCGAATGTCGCCGGCAGCGGTGAAGCCCTTTACCTTATAGATTGCCCCATTGTTGAGCCGGTGTTTGCCGTCCACCGTCTTTCCGTTTTGGGTAATACGGATCAGGTCATTTTGCGAGAGCGAAAGCACGCTGGGCCGGAACGCCGTGAACCGGTCGGCTTGCTCCAGCTTTACTGGTGCGTCACCCACTACCACGCGCTGCCCCTTGCGGAATCCTTTTGCGTTCTGGTGATATTCGAGCGTATCACCGGGCAGATAATTCTCCGCCTCACCCCGCTCCACCCGCGTCAGGTTTGCGTTTTGTAGCACGCGGAACTGGCGCTCTTCAGCACCCAGCTTCTTCTCACGCCGCAATTCTTCCCTGATTTTGCTGGTGACGAGGCGTGCCTCAGCATGGGTGGGACTTACCACAAGAGCCGATTTTCCTTCGTTGATGGCGGCGACGTAATCGTGGGCCAAAAGCTTGTACCGTTCCTCGTCGGGGACTTCCCTGATCCATCCCAGGCGGTCAAGCTGCCCAAAGCCCTGTGCCGTTTTGCCATCAGCTAGCGCCTTGATCGCCTCGCGATACTCGTCGCGCTGGCGCTGGATTGTTTTGATCTCAGCCGGAATCAGGCCCGCTTCGGTTTCGAGTAGACGCAGCGCAGCGCCCCGTTCAACCGAACCGTGCTGGCGATGATCGCCCATCAGAATCATGCGGGCATCCAATCGATCCGCCAGATCAAACAGCTGCCGGATCGTGGGGCCACTGAGCAATGAGGCCTCGTCGATCCATATAACCTGCCCCTTCATCTCCTCATGGAGCCTTTCATTTTTAAGGAGCATGGCGACCGTGTCCGCATTGGTGAACCCTTCTTTTCGCAGCACGCCTCTACTGGCGTCCGCTGAGGGTGCGAATGTGAACACTCGCTTGCCCCGCGCTTCAATCGCTTCGGTGGCTTCTGACATCATGGTCGTCTTGCCGGTGCCGGCGATGCCTCTGATCAAAATCACTCGATCGGTCGATTCCAGGACATGCTCCACCGCGCGACGCTGACCGTCATTCAGCCAGTCGCGATGGAAGACGTGGGCACCGTCGCCGAGCGGTTCGCACGCTCCGCGACCGTTTTTCGCGAACGCGATCATCCGCTGCTCTTCGGCAAGGACTGTCCGCGTGGTGGCATACCGCCTCCCCTCTTTCTCGCCAACAATAATGTCCTGATCGCGCAACGCCTGCATGGTTTCTTCGACCGTCGCTTCTCCAAAGCTTCGCTTCATCGCCTCAGCAAGCAGCATCCGCTCCGGCACTACGGACTTGCTCGAAACAATGATCCACCGCGAGTTTTGCCGCGCGTTCGGCAGCTTGGGAATTCTTCGGCACAGGCGTGCTGCCCAGCCGCTCGGCAGTCTCCGCAATCCCGGCCCGCTCATCATCCGACAGCCGGGCACGCCAGCTCCGGCGCAGTTCATCCATGGTCAGCTGCTTCTGCTTGCGCTCCCGGGTTTTTGCGCCGAGTTCGGATTTTTCGCGCGGGTCGGTGATCCCTTTCCTTGCCGCCAGTTCTTCGATCTGTGCTGTCCGACGGGAGAATTTGCCGATGGCCGACGAAGGGATGCTTTCAATCTCCCAGCCCTTGGCGGTTCGCGCGATCGGAAGACCCAGTTCCGCCAGACGCAGCGACAGGCGCGAGTGAAATCGCGCCTCAAACAGGGGCGCGGATTCTTTGATATCGCCGAGTTGGAGTGCTTTCCAGCGGTTCTCGATAGGGTCGAACGTCTGGTTCCCGACGAAGCAATGGGCGTGGAGGTGGGGGTCAGGTTCCCCGCCGATCGGGCGCGACGTAAAATGCACATGCTCGCCCCATATAAATTCGCCGGTCACGCGATCTTCATTCTTGCCGGCCTTGCGCACACGGGTCTTGGCTTCGTTTTCCATGTCGCACATGGTTTCGTGGACGCTCTCCCGGAATGCGGTCAGGATGCGTGGATCGCCCGTGATCCCGTAGAGGATCGAAACGCTCTTGGGAACGTGAAAATTGAAGTCGTACCCAATTCTCCGATCTGATTTCTGCCGCGATGTCAGCTTCTCGCCCGTTGCCGGATGGCGGTTGTCGCACAGCGCATCCCAATCCTTCTGCTCGATTTCGCCGCTAAGTCCAAGGCGAGCGGCACCTTTCCCATGCCAGACGCCTTTGAGTTCCTGCTGGCCAGGTGCGAAATAATCGGCCGTTGTGAAGTAGCTCTTCGCCCCGGCCGCTGAGACATTCGGGACAATGCGAAGCATCTTGGAGCCTATCACACAAACGGTTTAAGAATCGTTAACGCGATGCAAGCCGTTGAACACTCACCATTGTGACAAACGACGGGGTGATCGCTGTGGCGAGGGAACACATTTCGGGATTGCTCAGAAGAAATGTCTTCTCATCGTTCATTTAGGGAACGCACCACGCACCATTGGACGGGGACGCTGAAGCCCATCGCCGGGCCGGGCAAGAGGAAAATCGGTTCCCCCTGGAGGTCGCCCCCAATTTTCGCACGTTGCCCGGTGCGCTGCGCCCGAACTTGCCGGCTTCTGGTCACGTCCCGTCAGGCCGCGAAGGTCGCGGTCCCAAACTTAAAAGCGAAGGAGAATCTTTATGAGCAATACCAACGAAACGAAAACCGCTACGTCAAAATCACCCAGCCATATCGTCTATCAGATTCGTGGCAAGGAGGGCGAAAAGGGCTTTTTTACTCGGATTGGTGCGGCTTGGCCCACGAAGAACGGGAAGGGCTTCAATGTCTATCTCGACGCCATCCCGCTCGATGGCAGACTCACCCTCTGCCTTCCTAATGAGACGAAGGAATAGCTCTTCAACACTAACCGGGCGGGTCGAGAGGCCCGCCCTCGCTCATGGAAAGGACCTTAACATGAAACACGACGCAATACTCCAATGCGGCATTCACGTCAGCCTCAACGCGATGCAGAAGATGTTCATTACAGCGCCGGAGGAAACCTCCGAAGTGTGCAACCATTTCGACCAGGACGAACAGAACATGGCGATTGGCGCCATCCCGACACTCTACGACCAGGTGGAATAGACGATGCGCATTTACGGGGCCATCGCTTTGCGCCCGCGGGCAAGCGCCACTTCATTCAACGTGGTTAAAATTGGAATGACAACGAGCAGTTTCCGCCCGCCCCATGGTTCTGTTCCACGGAGTAATGTTCCGTCGCGCCCGGCCCGCCGTCATTGTCGTAGCAGGTTGCTGGCGTACCGGGCGTCGCGATACCGTCACCAGGTGTCACTGGCAAAAGTTCATTGGGTGCCACTTCAAAGTCACCGACCCAGTTGTAGCTTTGACCTCCGCCGATGGCCAGCACTCTGCCGCTCTGTGGCCTGCCATCGTCTATTTTGCTGTCAATTGAATAGGCTTCGGCAACCGGTATGCTGTTGTATTGGTATCCGCCGATGCAACCCAAACCGTCCCAATCCCCTGCGGTAATATCGAAGTAGTTTATGCCGTTGCTGGGTTGATTATAATCATTTGCCCGAACCGGCCCTCCGCTCCATACTGATATATAGTTGCCACGACCGATCTTTGCGGGTGGCAGAAATAGGCTGATCCCCGGCATATCGCCGCAACCGAACAAGGACAAGTACATATCCGAAGTAATACTTGCTGTGCTGAAGCTTCCTTGGATCAGATTGATATTCAAGCCATTTGCGGATGTTAAATCGACCCAGAACATCCCCATCTCGCCCCCAAGCATTGGCCCATTGCCCTTGGCGGTTGTCGGATTCCAGTTATTTTCAATTATCCCGTTGCCGTCACCTTGCCCAGGGTCAGTGCCACGCACGGCAAACCCGAACGATGCGGCGGTAGATGCGTTCATATCCCCTGGGAGCGCCTGATACTTTCCATAAAACGTATTCACACCGGTCCTGAAACTCTCGATTTGCGAAATCTGCGCGCGCACATAAGCAGCACGGATCAAATCCTGACCCACCAACACGCCGCCGACGACAAGGCCGATGACCACCAGCACGATCGACATTTCGATTAGCGTGAACCCCGCCTTGCCTGCCTGCATTAGTTCCCCATGGATTATCCTTTTGGCGCAGTCTGAACGTAAAACCCCCTCATGGCTTCCCGTATTAGCCCGCCTTGCGATATGAGCAACGATTTTTCCTGCTTACCACCAAACGCTTAACAAGTCGTTAAGAAATCAATCAGATGCGGGGCGCTTCCCCGCACCCCTTTCCGGCACACCGAATTCCATTGCCGATGCATATGCCTGTTCGCGCCGGCCAAGTCATCGCCCGGACATCCGAATGCGAAGCAGTCACAATGCCACTCATTCACTGAAACTTGAATGAAAGGCCGCATGCCACGGCGTTGCCGTTCTGCCAGTTCGTTAAATAGAGCCCGCTGCTCGAATCGAAGCACGTTGTGTTGGTGTAGCTGCCGGCCGTGGCGCTGGGCGAGCTTAATATAGCGCCTGCGTTGCCTGAATAACCGACGTAATTGGCCTGAACATTCCCGGTGTTCGCGATTCCATCGTCGAGCTTTGCGTCGATTTTATAGGCTTGCAATGCGGTCAACGCCGGCGTGGATTGCATATAAAACAGCGTTGCCGACATTCCAGATACGTACGATAATCCGTAATAATTAGTGCCGCCCGATTCGTACGGATAGAAGTAATTGCCCGCGCCGAGTTTGGCCACAGGCCCCAGCCAATCTGAAATAGTTAAATCCTGTGCGTATGAACCCAGCATGATGACGTTGCATATGAAATATAACTGCTTGTTGCCAAACGATCCGGGAATCAGATTGATGTTCATCCCGCCGGCATAGGTCAGATCGGACCAGAACATGGCCGTTTCACCCGCGAACTGCACAAGGTTATTGGGATAGGTGGAAGCCCCGCCGAAGTTCATTCCGTCGATGAGGCCATTGCCATCTCCTCCGGCGACATACCCTCTTCCGTTCCCACCCGAGTCCAACGTGGCAAACCCATATGCCGTCGCCACGCTGGCATTCATGTCTCCGGGCAATGCTCCGTATTTTCCATAGAAGGTATTCACTCCCGTATTAAACTGCTCCACCTGCGTGATCGTGGCCCTGATGTATGAGGCTCGGATTAAATCCTGCCCTACCAGCACGCCCCCGACAATCAGGCCGATGATGACCAGCACGATTGACATTTCGATTAGCGTGAATCCGGCCTTGGCCGCCTGCATTAGTTCCCCGTGGATTATCCGTTTGGCGCAGTCTGAACGTAAAACCCACTCATGGCTTCCCGTATTAGCCCGCCTTGCGATATGAGCAGCGATTTTTCCTGCTTACCACCAATCGCTTAACAAGTCGTTAAGAAACCAATCAGATGCGGGGCGTTTCCCCGCACCCCTTCATGCTGCACCAAAAGTTCACCGCTGACACGCATGCCGTGATTGCGTGGGCAACTGACTTCTTCGCCGACTCAGCGCTCCACTTCCCAAATTGGCATTCAGCCAAAGGCTGGGCAGCGAAAGACCTCAATCCCCTTTTCAGACTTGAGGACTTTCAGTTTAGCGACTGGTGCTCGCCGTCAAGGAACTACTCCATGCGTACATGGAGCCTCTTCTGCCGACGGTTCCTCCTTGACCGCTGCGCCCGGTCGCTCCCGTGCCTTCCTCACATGAAGGCTGAGGCGGGGGTTGTGGTGTGTCGCCACAGTCCCGGAGACCTCCAGCCGTTTTTTGCGAGGAGTGCGTTATGTCATCTTTCGATCTCTATCAAACCGTCACCGACCAAATTGTCGCCATGCTGGAATCAGGCGTGGTCCCCTGGCGTTCACCAATCCTTGGACGTTCCAAGGCCGGGCATCCCAGGAACATGAACACCGGTAAGCAGTACCGCGGCGTGAATGTCTTCCTGCTGGCGTTCACCGCTTTTGCAAAGGGATATGGTTCTTCCTACTGGATGACCTTCAACCAGGCGAAGGATCGCGGCGGAAATGTGAAGAAGGGCGAGAAGTCTTCAATGGTCGTCTTCTGGAAGCAGTATGAGACGACCGACAAGGATACTGGGCAGCCGGCAAAGATTCCGGTTCTTCGTTACTACAATGTATTCAATGCCGAGCAGATTGAAGGCGTGGAGATTCCCGACGCGGTGAAGTTTGAACCGCTGGACTTCAAACCCATTGAATCGGCGGAGCAGCTCGCGGCCAGTTATGTTGGTGGGCCTGTCGTCGGGCATGACGGCGGACAGCAGGCGTTTTATCGTCCCGCGACCGACACGGTTCACATGCCGGAGAAAACCCGGTTTGCATCGGTTGAGGAATATTATTCAACACTGTTTCACGAGCTTTCCCATTCGACCGGGCATAGCTCGCGACTGGATCGGAAACTCGACACCGAGCCCAAACCGTTCGGATCTTCTGACTACGGCAAGGAGGAATTGGTTGCCGAATGTTCCGCCGCCTTCCTTTGCTCTTATGCTGGGATTCGGCCGACCGTGATTGAAAATCAGGCCGCCTACCTTGCTGGCTGGCTGAAACAGATCAAGGCGGATAAGAAGCTGGTGATTTCCGCCGCCGGTCAGGCTCAGCGTGCCGCAGACTGGATTCGCGGTGAACGCGGACCCATCGAATAATCCATTGAAACATATTGGGTTTCCCAGACGCCGGCGCGATGCCGGCGTTTTTTGTTTCCCGTTTACTCTTTTTCAACCTTTTTGTGGCACCATTTCTAGACCGTTCGGCGCTTAGCCGGATGGACCACATCGCAGGGGGAAATTATGCCACGCAAAAAGAACGCGGCCCGGGAGGCCGCACACGATCAATCCACTGTCGCCGCAGCTACCGCGGTGGCCGAACCGATGAAGCGTCCTGAATATATTGACGGCCCGCCGGTTGATGATGACGGGAAAATCATCATGCCTGACAATCCAAACGCCAAGAACTGGGGCGATCCGTACAAAGCGATTGTTTCCACGCCGAGTTTTGAGATGGGCGAGAATCGCCGCTTCAAACAGCGAATTTTCATGTTTAAGGAAAAACCTGGCGCGGAGGTACTGGCGGCGCTGAAAGACAATGGCTTCACTTACCGCGCCAACGAAAAGGCGTGGACGATTCCAGCCAATCCCGACACCCGGAAACTCTCCGAGGAATTGGCCGGGCAGTTTGCTGGCACATCCCAGGGCATGAGCCGGTGACAGGCCGCTGGCGCGGCGGGCGGGGATTTGATCCGCATCAGCTCCAGATTGACTGGAACGGCGGACCCGCTTCGCCGCCGCCGCTGAAAGCGGAAAGGGACAGGCCGGCGATCCCGCCGTCGGTTTCGTCTGACGGCCTGATACTCAAACTCAAATGGGATTTTCGCACGAGCTTCCCGGAGCCGACCGAACAGGCTATCGAGGCCGGCACTGTCACCGCCGAGGATCTGCACCCGGAGAACATCCGCGGTATTCACGAGGAACATGCCCGCGAAATGCTGGCGACGCTGCGCGACCTGGATACTGTGCTGGATGCCAGGCGCCGCGGAGTGGACCCACGCAACAACAAAGCGCCAATGCTCCAGAAAGCCAAGGAACGGTTGCAGAAGTTTTTCCAGACTGAGCCTGCCCGCCTGGAACAATGGTATGCGAACCTGCTGGGCGTTTACTCCGACGCTTTCGGCGATGAATCCGCAAGCGCGCTCGATAAGGCTGTGCGGGCGTGGCATGCGGGCGTCGAGGTGATCGGCGAGACGAAGCCCGCTTCTCTGCCCGTTAAAATGGCGGTTGCCGAAACAGATGAACCTCCGCATGCGGAACCAAAGCACGCTCGGCATCATCGGCCGGCTCGCATCATCGCGAGGCTTCCGGTACCGCGTCCCCTGCCCTCTGCCGTTTCCGCCGGACATTTCGGCCAGGGGGAAGATGGTAAACCCGTCAGGCCGGGCACCCGTGAGATCCGCGAAATCACCGAGCAGCACGCCGAGAAGTTGATCGACCTGTACGATGCCATTCGCTCGGGTCCGATGGCCGGCAAGGAAGCTTTGCAGGAGCAATTCGACGCCGGCATTGCCGCCTACGCCGAGGACTTCGGCCAGCATGCCGCCGACCAGCTCCGGGCTTATATTCTTCGTCAGGCATCGCTCGACAGCGGAAAACGACGCAGTCGCTGACCCCTCTTGCGCGACTACAATGAAGGCCGTAGATTTGATCGTCCATATATAAGGACGACAAATGCAACCGCCAGTAGACCCCTCTTTCTATGAATACACCCAGCTCGATGACACCGAGATCATCCAGCGGGAAGTCATTCGCCAGGCCTGGGCAGAACGCGATGCGATGGCGGAGAGCGAACGCCAGCGACAGATGCGGAATTTCACGTTCAAGGGCGGGATGCTCTGACGGCCTCCCCTCCCCGCGGACGCCGACGCTCCAGGCACTGTCCAACGCCGACACTGACGCCGAAATCATCGCCGACACCACCTGCACGGGAGCCAATGGCAATTGCGCATGCAATCATGCTGGCTTGCAATATTGTTTGTCAGACATCTCCCCTAAGCGTGGCTTAGGATGTCTTTTCCCCGGGAAAATCAATGCCAGCCAGCATGCTGGATTGCCAGATGGCCAGATTGCATGACAACATGCATGTTGTCATTCCGACATGCCAGCTTGAATGAAATCAATCAGACTTTCTTTCATGCAGTCTGGATTGATTTTTTGTGAACATGTCTGCATGACATCAGGATTGCGTGATGGCATGTAAGCCAGAAAGCCAACATGCACGCTTGCATGATGACCGGCTTGATTGCCATCATGAAATACTGCTTGCGCTCATGCAGGCAGGCATGCTATCAGTAAAGCATGATCATCGTGGTCGCAAATTCCAAAGGGGGCGTGGGTAAATCGACGTTCGCCGTGCATCTGGCAGCATGGCTGCACGAGCAGGGCCACCGCGTGACCCTTGCCGATTGCGACACACAGCAGAGTAGTTCGGAATGGATTCGCGAGGCGGTGCCGGAGGTGAAAGCCGTTCGCCTCGACAGTCCCGACGTAATCCTGAATGAACTTCCGAGCCTCAACGCCGATACCGACTTCGTGATCGCCGATGGACCCGGCAGCCAGACCGAAACCAGCCGGGCGCTATTGCTTCGCGCTGATCTGGCCATCGTGCCCTGCAAGGCGTCGATGCTGGAGGTGAGGGCGCTTGCCAAGGCGACGGAGGTACTGCGGGTGTCCCAGGACATTCGGGCGGGTTTGCCCAAGGCCATTATCGTGCTCAGCATGGTGGGCAAGAATTATCGACTCACCCAAGACATGCGGGATGCAGCGGCGGCGCTCAACCTGCCGCTGGCATCGCGGCCCATGATCCTGCGCCAGATTTATGCCGATGCGCCAGGGCAGGGGGCAGTTGTGTGGAATATGGGATCGCGTGCCCGGGAAGCCGCCGAGGAAGTGGATCAGATCTTCCGGGAGATTCTGCCCGAAGCGGCGAAGCGCCGCGTCATTCGTCAAACCGCGGCGAAATAGGGAAGGGGACAATGGCAGAACGCAGACCACTTATCGAGGGACTCAAACCCACAACCCCGGCGCCGGTGATTGACCCGAAGCTGGAGCGGGAGTTTGTGCATGGCACCAAGGCGACGCCGGCCAACGAACAGCGGGCGGCGTCACCGTTTGCACGCGTGCCGATCAGCACGAGGATTCGCGCTGAATACGCCGATGCCTTGAAACGCGCATCCCTGGAGCGGCAGCTCAACAAGGTTGAACCCAACACGCTTCAGGACATTTTGGAGCAGGCCATCGAACCCTGGCTTCGGGATAACGGATACATCCGCTGAAATCTATTCTGAATCGGCAGGAACGGGGAGGGGCGTGACATCCATCAGCGGCAATTCCTGCTGACGGCTCGCATCCTTCAGGTGATAGGATTTGACGAAGGCGAGGCGGTCGCCGTTGAACATGAAGCGGATGTTGACGAAGAACACGCCATCGCTCGGGCTGCGGTAGAGAAATTGCTTTTCGAGTAATTCCCGCACGCCGCGCTGATAGGTGCGGTCGCTGATGCCGTGATCCTTGGCCACATACTGATTGAGTTTGATTTCATCCTTGCCGGGATTGGCCCGCATTTCGTGGTAGACGAGTTCGAAGACCTGGATGCCGGTCTTGGAAAGTCCAGCGGCTTGTTTGATGCCGTCGAGGAACAGCTTGACGAAGCGGGTGGTATCGACTTCCTCTTCCCACCAGAATCCCATTCCCCCGATACCCTTCAATTCGCCGGTGGAGTTGTCAATGAGGACGGAACCACGGCCGCCAGGCACGTTGATGCGCTTCGTCCGTGTCGGCAGACCATTCGTTGCCGGCACACTTGGATTGGTGCGGTAAACCGGGAATCCCCGCTTCGTGGAGATCTGGTTCTCGGGAATCTCAACAATCTGGCGCTCAACCGTCATTTTCATCCTCCAAATTTGTCACTTAACAGACAGAGGTATGGCAGTTAAACGACAAAGGCGCAAGCAGATTTTGACGCTTCACCGACCGATCGTGACGGTTGACCGACTGAAATTGACGTTTCGGTTTGAGGAAATTCAATCGGTTAATGGGTTCCTCTTTCTTATACTTAAAACAGCTTCTTTTCCGGGCCGACGGCGGAGCGCGCCGCAAGGTACGCTGGCGACGGCGGCGGCACGAGCATCTTGGGGAGAACCGCTGCTGACCCGTGAATGACCGTCTATTCTGTGGATAACACTCAGGAAGCGATGGGGTGTTTCAACCAAATCAGCACCGCTTTACCGCGTGGAGAGAAGACTGCTTGGCAGTATAAAGGCCTCAACCTTGGCACGGACATAGCCCAATAACGAATTCTAAAGGGGTTTTCAGAAGCATGATGGTGAAATCGGGTAAGTAAGTCATCTCGGCCAAGTTTGGACGTCTATTCGCTGGAGCAGCATTTTACGGTTGGGCGTTCTGGAACGACATAAAAAAAGCGTTGATTTTCGAAGGTGGCTACATCATACTGATGAGATATTCATCGCAGTGGTGAGGTCTGATGAAGCAAACTGAAAACGATCATCCGGGGAAATCTGAGCGATTGACGATCACATTGGGTGACGATCAAAGGCGCCAGGTTGCAGCAATCGCGCAGAGCGCCGAACATCGGCTGCCACTGTGGTCCGCTGGGCGCTCGATGAGTATCTCGCTGCGAACGTGACCAACCAGCCGTCAACCCGTCGCATGGAACGGCCTACGCATGGATGAGATAAACCGCCGATAATTGGAATAGCAAATGAGTACACGACACGGAAGTCATGTTCCCTTAGACCAGGCCGACGAAATATCAGCCGAAGCTTTTTCGGTTTTGGCCGAGGCAGCTAAAGACCGTAAGCCGGTGACGGGCTGGACACATAACTTCTATCGTTATCCAGCGCGATTCTCGCCCCGTTTTGCTGCTGCCGCTATTGCTTGTTTCTCTAAACCAGGAGACCTAGTTCTGGACCCGTACATGGGGGGAGGGACCGCCGTCGTCGAAGGAGTTGTTGCCGGTCGCCACGTTGTCGGCAATGACTTAAATTCGCTTGCAGCATTCATCACCAAAGTCAAAACTACAAGTCTGACGCTCACCGAAAGTCGCATGATTAGGCGATGGGCGGTGGAAGATGTGCCTGGGTTTACCTACGGCCGGTCCGCTGATGAACTTGTCGCGTTCATCGATGTTGACAAGACGAAAAACCTATCGCTAGTCAAAGCTCGCTTCATAAAGAAGGCAGTCGCCGTTGCTCTTTCGGCTATTGCCGATTTACCGACGCGGAACGCCCAGGACTTCGCACGGTGCGTCGTCCTCCGAGTAAGTCAATGGGCCTTGGACGGCCGAGAGCGTCATACGCCGCTGTCTGACTTCAGGCGTAAGCTGGCGAGTACGACCGAAGAAATGCTGGGAGCATCGGAGATATTTGCTGATCGGATCGAACAGTCTGGCGGGCGAGCGACGATATTTAATGGCGATGCCGCCGAATTGGATCAAGTGCCGCTGTTTCTGGAAGACAAGCGACGAGCGGCTCTGGTCATCACAAGCCCGCCTTATCCAGGTGTACATGTGCTCTATCATCGTTGGCAAGTAGATGGCCGACGTGAAACGCCAGCTCCATACTGGATCGCAGGATGCAATGACGGCGAGGGCGCGTCGTTCTATAACTTTGGTGATCGGCGACAGTCTGCTGCCGATAATTATTTTCGCACGTCACTGAAGACTCTGCATGCCATCCGCCGCGTCATGCAAGATGGCGGATACGTTATTCAAATGGTGGCATTCAACCGTCCGGATGAACAGCTTCCGCGCTACCTAGAGAATATGCAAACAGCGGGATTTGCCGAAGCACCTATCGGCGCTGATAATCGAATTTGGAGGCAGGTACCTCATCGCAAGTGGCATGCGACACTGCGCGGCAAGACTCACTCCTCTAACGAAGTCGTGCTGATCCATCGCGCCATTTAAGTCACGTCCATCAGCTTGATGAGTGTCCGTGCCACGCGATGAATTTCGTCGCGCATGATCGCGTCATCGTCCTGGGCGCTGTCTTTTGCATAACCGGGATCAGCATCACGGCGCTTTTTGTTCTCGTACATCTGGTAAAGGTGAAAGGCGACGTGTGCCGTGTATTTGTTAATGCGCTGCTGGATCGTGTTCTCGGCCAGCTTTTTGGCGAGCAGAGAGTCGCGGTACGTCGTTAGAAGGTCGGTATCCTGGTTGATGTAGATGAACAGTGGCGACTTGGCGGTGGGAGCGTCGAATGATCCTGGATCGACGCCGGTCCACGGCTGTGCCCAACAAGTCGGACTGTCCCAATTCTCACGTTTGACGTACTTCAGCTCGTAGGGTGGCCTGCGCTGCCCGCCGCCTGGTGTTTTGTCCGTAACCTTGCGCGCGGTGGGTGGCTCAACGACATCGACAAGGAAAGCGGTGGAGAGAGTCTTGCCAGGGCCAACCGCCTCGACATCGAACTTGAGTTGTTCGCCAGCAGCGAGTCCTGGCGTGGCTTGGATGAGCAGTTCAAAGCGTCCGCCGTTTGGATGCGTCGGGAATGATTGGGGTTCAACAGACGGCGATTCGCAATTGATCTTAATTGCCCACAGCGGTGGGTTCCCGGCCAGCAATTCATCTTTGCCGTCCCACTTGATTTTGACGTGCAGGTCTGGGCCTCCGATGACAAGCTTAATTGGTTGTCGGCTTGCAACCCGTATATAGGTCGGGTCGTCCTTCAGGACGATGGGCTTTGACTGCTTCTTCTTGCCGGGAGTGATGACGACACGGCGCTCTAGGATGCGGGCTTCGGGATGGCCCTTGAACATCGAGGTACAGCGCATTACGGTCTCGATTGGATATTCGTCGTCGTCGAAATCGGTGGGTTGGACGAATTTGAGTGCAATCTCTTCACCGGACACCTGGGCGGTGCGCGTGACGTTGAGTTCCTTGACCGGCGGATCGAATGTCACGCCAAGCGATTCGACGCTCGTCCATGCGGCGTCCGGTCGCGACGCAATGACGCATTTGCGCGTTTCGTTGGGCTTCAAGCGAATGGTTGTGATCTCCGGTCGAAGCTGAAGCACCGGTTCGGTCGCATCCTTACCAATGGGCTGGTCAGCATCGATCACGACTGGCTGCTGCTGAATAATCTTCCCGCCAGTTGCATCGAGACGACTCTCTTCCCCTGCCTCCTTCTGACCGAAATCAACGTGCGCAGCGGCGTCGTGATGCGCTTCGATGAGTTGATCGAGCGCATGTTTGACGGCTTCGTCGCCAGCATCAAGGCTGGAAATCTCTTCCTCGGCTTCCTCTTCGATGCGCCGGAGGTCCGGATCGCCTTTCAGAGTGGCGATGACGCGCTGCTCCAAGGCGAAGAAAACCGTACCTTCGTAAAACTGAAGGCGGTGTCCGCGCATCAGTTCCGCGATCGCCTCCGGCTTGAGCCCATCGCAATCCACCACCACAATCATTCGGTTGCGAATATATTTGAGGTCAAGATCGCGCACGATGAAGGTATTATCCCATGCATGCTGGCGCTGCCCGTTTATGAGAAAAACACAGCATTGCTTGCCGCGCTTCGGTTCTTCCATGAAGGTTGAGACTGGCCGCTTGTCAGTGTCCGGTAGAACCTCGTCAGGCTCCGCATCGACTGGTGGGGCATCGCTGGCTTTCGGCGCGGCGCCGGATGCCATAGTTTTGTCAAGCACTACCACGCGGATCGTGATCGTACCGTGTCCCTCGCTGAGGGAAGTATCGAGCACTTTGTCGAGCTGTGTGATTGCTGGCATGTTGGATTCCTATTAAGCGCCGACCGGCTGTGGCGGAAAGAGTTTGTCGAGTATGGCGGGGTTGGTGTCGCGCGATCCGAGTGAGGAAAGTCGATAACCGTTGCCGTTCACAATGGCGACGGTGTTGCCGACATACAGCTCAAATGGCAGCACCGGGTTGTAAAGGACGTGATTCATTGACGTATAGAGTTGGCGGGTGATGGCGGAACCTCCGCGGCCAAAGTCATAGTCAATGTGGACGAAGCGCGTGCCGTGAGGGATCTTCGCCGTCTCGGCATCGCCAGCAGAGATGAAGGGCACTCGTCCATCGGGGTGGCAGGCCAGGTACGCGAAATAGGCGTCGCGCCGCCCTTTGGGAAAGAACTGTTTGATAATCGTCCAGCCGACGCCGTCGGCCGCGCCTTGAAGGAGATCTTTGCTGCGGCGGGAGATCAACCACGAGTATTTGCACTCCGAATAGGCAGACGACCCGCCCTGGCCGAAGATGCCGATGAGATACCACTTGTCGGCTTTGGTCGTAGAGCCGAGCGAAAGAAGTGTACTGTGGATGAGCGATGGCGGCTGACCGATTCCATCATCCTCGATCGCAACAGTGAATTCCTTGGACGGCTTATCAAAGAGGAGACGGATGCGGAGTTGCCGAGCCAGGTCGCGCGCTCTCGCGCGAATTGCCTTTGAAGCGGGCGAACCGTCGAGCTTGGGCAGCTGGTCCAGCGCCGGAATATCGAAGTAGCGCGCAACGGCATCGCGTGGAGTGGTTGGCGCGGGAGCGTCTGGAGTTGCCAGCAGCTCGCGTTGACGGGCCATCTCAATGATGGCTTCCATGCCGTTCACGGTACGCTCGGCCAAGGGGCTGACCGGCTGGTTGGCCTGTTTGATGCGTCCGGCATTTCCCCGCTCACCGCCGACCGGCACCCAGTGGAACTTGCCGGCTTGCCAGCCATCCTCCGGCTTGTCGTCGTTATAGGCGTACTCATCCTCCGGCGTGATCGGCAGTTCTTCGAGCAGCTTGGTGATGGCGACGGTGGTGGTTGCCTTCACCGCTCGCGAAATGAAATCTACTGGCACTACGTGTTTGTCGAGCAACGTCGGTTCAATCATGATATGGCCTCCGAAATGATTATTGTTTAGGAACTTTCTGCCACACCGACTCAACAGCATTCTGGAACTCTTCAAGTCTAGGAATGGAATAGCCCTGACGCCCGTGCTGATCTAACAGCCCGGCGTGTTTCATCAATGCAATGCCGACATATGCTTGGTAGCTTGGAATCTTCTCACCATCGGCGTCATGGATCGGCAGAAATTGGTCGGTGGAAAAAATGCGTCCGTCTGTACCGGCTTTGGCCATCGCTTTAGCCAATAACTTGAGTACCGGCGATGGCACCTTATGCTGGTATTCCGTTTTTTCCTTTTTCGACCACGCGACACGAATGAGTTGATCTTCATTTCGGAAGAATTGGGGGTACTCATCGGCGACGGAATGTTTGGTTCGCCTGGGTGTCGCTTGTGACTGAGAATTCCCTGCCTGAAAATGAGACTTCTTCTGGTTAGGTACCGGCGATTGGGCGCCATTACCTACACCTGCCTCCTTCAGCAGCGCGCTCATCGCACTTGCCCACGATGCGATCTTAACAACGCTCCCGTAGTCGCCCGTCGTGGCCGCTTTGGTTACAATTTCCCGCAGGCTGGCTTCGGCCTGTCGGAGAGCTTCGATAGCGCGCTTCACACTGTCCATTACCGTAATATAACGAAAATGAAATCTGACGCAAGTTGTTTTCGTTATATTTTCACATTGTGCGCCGGTTGACGACTCGGAGTCAAACGGGATGAGTTCCATTGGTTGGCGAAAAAGCAGAAGGCGTTGTCTCTTGCGGAGCCGTGCGGGCCATGCACAGCCAGTTTTCGACCATCTTCTGATAGCGTCGCTCCGCCGTATTGTCCCTCGATTTTGTAGACGGGACGCGCCGCGCCAGAGGTGTCGATCGAGTACACTTGGACGAGAGACGGCATTAGTGTAGTTACAATTGTGCGATCAAGTGAAAGCTCGTTGCAAATTGCGATCGGCTGGTGAAGACTGCCGTCTCATGGGGAAGGACGGATCTAAAATTGGCGAACTGCTACAAATGGGATTCAAAAGCCAGTTCTGCGGCGGTCTTGGTGGATATCACCAACTCCGACGATTTCATTGCGATGCTTAGTGAACATCTTCTGGCGGGCTACAAATACCGCACCACTGCTGAGGTTAAGGCGACCATCAAGTCCGGCAGCGGCGCTCTCATTGGTGATGGCCTGCTGGGATCGATCTCCGAGTTTGCTGTCTACGTCATTCGATGTGTACACGATGCATTCAGCCATCCATTCATCCATTGCTTTCGTGCACCGGACCCGCTCGGATCGGCGAATTTTCCGCTTGTCGATATCAGCATTTTCCGGCCTAAAAAAGACAGCACGAAGGATCGACTGCACATGCAGGAGGTGAAGGCCACGCGCGACAATCCCCAATATTTTGGTGCCTGTGAGGGCGACTTCGCAGGACTGTACGCAACGTCGCGACTGGCCTCGACTGCCGAACATTTGAAATGGGACCTTCAGCATGCAAAGAAGAAGAAACTGATTCCACGCGTCAACGATTGCCTGGGAACCTGCCCGAAAGACTCGTCAAAGGTCAATCTCATTCCCACAGGGGTTTCTGGAGACGCTGCTGACAACGCCAAGTGCGTTAAGAAGATCGAGTCAATTGTGGAGAACTTAAAGGAGGATGGCTGGCCGTCCGCCCACGGAATGTATTTGCGTGTGCCTTCAATCGAGGAGAACTATAAGGCATTCGCATGCGGAAAGGGGCGTTGTTGATGAGCGAATCCCTAAAACGCATTCTCGATAAGGAGAAGCAATACAAATTGATTGAGCACGAGCGATCGCTTGTGGCTAGCTATTATCGATCCTTCCTGTACGACGACGTCGAACCGCCAAAACGCGATACGCTAATTCAGTTTGCCGCTTCTGCGAGAAACATCGTTTCGATGTGGGCCGATTTGCCTAAACTTACAACACGCAAGGTGCCGACGGACAATCGATCACCGATCGCACGCGCGGCGCGAGTCATGTACTTCGTTGCTGAATTACTTCAGGACGTGACGCTCAAGGCACATTGGGCACGTGAAGCAAGCATCGCTTATTTGCAGAGTGGTAATTTTGCTGCCGCACGTATTGCGCTCAGTATTTCTAGGCACCATTCTGCCGTAGCAGTCCCAGGTGATGTCTTCTTAGATGCAGTCCTCGCCGTCCGGCGTTTAAGCGATGCGGAAAAGTCTTTGCTGCCAGATGCAGTCACAAAGCCTTGGCGGTGCGCCCGTATGTCCGATCTCACCGAAGGGCAGGAGCGCCTCTACGACATTAGCACGCGGCCGTCACATGCATTATCTGTAGACAAGGCGCTCGGCTATCGCATAAGTCAGACACTGCCGCTTGTGGGTTCACTTAGCCTTCTGAAGGTCGTCCGAGTGGCGGGTGTTGCGCTACCGCAATGGTATCGCCGGTCTCTGGCCCGCGCTCAAAGGCTGATACTTTTGCCAAGCCAAGAACCTGCGATCCGACAGTGGCTCAAGTCCGACGTGGGGAACGGTCTACTTTGCACGCCGACAAGCAGCGGAAAAACTTTCGTGGCAGAGATTGTCAGCATTCTCACGCTGGAAGCTAAAGGTTCCGGCATTTCTGTCTTTGTCGTGCCATATCAGGCAATTGCTTACGGGGTTGAAAAGACGATGCGGACGAGACTGAAGGACTCTGATATTGAGGTAGTTGGCGCATACGGCGAGGATCAGGTCGATTCACAGTATCTCAAAGCCGGAAAGGCAGTCCTTGTTGCGACGCCTGAAAAACTCGACTCACTCCTCCTCGCTGAGCCGAAACTACTGCAACGTGTCCGTACGATCGTCTTTGACGAATTGCATATGCTCTCTCAGGCAGGTCGCGGTGCTTTTTACGAGTGTCTGATTGCTCGTGTGCTGCTGGAGCAGGCCAATACCGGTCATCCTTCTCGCGTATTCGGTATGTCGGCGGTCATATCGAACATCAATGATTTGGCGAAGTGGCTTAAAGTTCCATCGTCCAGCTTGGTTGTTGGCAGCTGGCGGCCAAACCCACTGTATCCGGCCTACTGGCATCCGAAGGACAAGCTTTTTGTGGTTACCGATCTGGAGGATGTATCAGATTCCAATATCACAGTCTTGGAGGATTTCTGTCCGAAAATGCCAGCTTGGCCAACCGCGAAAAATGAGCACGGCATTGCTCAGCAGCTGAAAAACCCGTTGGGCGGTCGAGTTGCTTGGTACGCCGAACGATGGCACGAGCGGTCGAACGGACCGGTAGTTGTCTTCTGCTCATCTCGAAAACAGACTCGCGAACTTGCCGTCATTGCTGCGGAACGCCGTTCAGTTGGTTCCATCGCAGCGGAGACAACAACAGTTCGCAAACTCATTGAAACAAAGTATCCGTATCTCAGCCTGCTGAATTACTGCTTGGAACGTGGCGTGGCCTATCACAACGCAGCATTGCCGGCAGAAGTCCGCCGATCTCTCGAAGATGCATTCCAAGCGGCCGCAGTGCCAATTGTGTATGCCACTACAACGCTTGCGGAGGGTTCTGATTTTCCGTTCCGATCGGTAGTCATCGCTTCCCCAAGTCACTATGACTGGGAAGAGGAAACACAAGCCGCAATGTCCCCTCTGTTAATGCGCAATATCGCCGGGCGCGGCGGGCGAACATCGGGACACCTTGTCGGCGATGTTGTCCAAATGTATACGCCGTTCGAGATGACGGACTCTGACGGGAAGAACATCCAATCGCACGCAGTGTTTCTCGAACATTTGCTCGATCCTGACAGGTCAGTCGTTCGGTCGTCACTGGATGACGGCTTGTCGAAGCCCGAACGCACTCTAGCCGCCGCCCATCTTTTCGCATCTTTCGACAAAGTCCTCCTGCGGTGGCCAGGAACCGACGGCATTCTGGATGACTACCGCGGCCGCATGTTCGGCGATGCGGTAAAGGGTGGTTTGGGCAGTGATGCACAGACGAATTACGAGGCGTTAATGCTCGCCGGCACTGAATTCGGCGAGCCGCTGGCGACAATGAACAGTCCGCTGACCTTGACGCCGTTAGGCCAAACCGTCGTGCGGACCTGCTATGAGGTGCGAACCGCCGCCGCAATATGGCAAAAGATGGATCAAAGAGAATGGTTTGGAGCCGCAGAAATCTCGACAGAAACCATTCTTGAAACTTGCGCACAATTGAGCGGTACAGTACCCGAACTAAGAGGATTAAGGACGAGCACACGCCGCCCGTTAAAGCCCGCCAATTTGCCCGAAGTTGTGCAGTCACTGCTTAATGGAGGTGACATCATTGAAGCATACCGAACCGCGGAGTCATTTGCTTCGACATCACTCCAAGCCAAGGCGGAGCAACTCATCGCGGGCGAAGCTCCGACGGATTCTTCAGCCCACGAGCGGATCGAAGTGTTCATTGACGACTTGAAACAGAAGATCGTCCGTGAACTTCCACAGTTAGTCACTGCTATGATGCTTTTCGTGATGTATGCAGAGCCGAATGCTGATGTAGCTGTGTTCGAGCAACTGCTAGCAGATCTCGTTAAAGCGCGACGACGGATTGAGTAGAAGGATGGGACGCTCCTGGCCATTACCGTTGGCTTGTCGTGCGCCGCGTATTAAGCTCGATAAAGCACGAAAAACCCCGATTTTGGGCGGTGGTTGCAAGCCAAACGAGCCGATAATTTATTGTGTTGAACTGTAGCTCTTAGTGCTATATATTGAACGTGTAGAAAATGGAAGCGAAAAGGCCCTGCGTGCGAGTTTTTAAGAGCAAACGTTTCGCAAAATTCGCCCGTAAGGAACGCATCGCCGACGCCAGCCTTTGCAAAGCGGTGAAGGACGCTGAACGTGGGCTGGTAGATGCGGATTACGGCGGTGGTGTGATCAAGCAGCGAATCGCCCGGCCTAATGAAGGCAAGTCGGGCGGATATCGCTCAATCATTCTGTTCTGCCGTGGCGAGAGGTCGTTCTTCGTCTATGGATTTGCCAAAAGCGAGCAGGCGAATATCGACGAAAGCGACGAACGTGATTTCAAGGAGCTGGCTCAGATCCTGTTGGCTGCTTCGGACGAAGAGGTGAAAAAACTGCTTGAGAGTAATGAATTTGTGGAGGTGAAGTGTTATGAAAAAGACTAAGAAGTACAAGAGCGACGTGAAAGCGGCGATCCACGAGATCGCGAGCGGTCTGCACAGCGTTGGCATCATTGACCGGCAGACCATGCGGCGATTTGATACTTCGTGCCTGACGCCGATCCATGAATTCAGCGCCTATGAAATCCGGGCGCTGCGTGAGCGCGAGGATGTGAGCCAATCCGTATTCGCGACGTATCTGAACGTCACGAAGGATTCTGTCAGCAAGTGGGAACGCGGTGAAAAGAAACCTGCGGGTCCGTCACTCAAGCTGCTCTCATTAGTGGAACGTAAAGGCCTGGACGGAATCGCGTAAAACAAAATTAGGGACTTGCCGCACTAGAGGCGACACGACCCACCTCCGGCTCAGGCTCTGAAGCAGCGGTAGGAATTCAGCCCGCCATCAACCCTCGGTCGGACGCGGCCAATTGTAGCCGCTTCGCGGCATCGGCCGCTGCATACCCGACCGATGGCGATGGCGACGAAGCAGAAGATGTAAATGACCCACGCGCAATCGCTCGCGCATGTAGCTTCGCTGCGTCCTGGATAGACGGACCTGCGGCAGTCGGCGCAAAGCGCCGCGTAACCTGTCCGGGATGTCCTGTTCTATTACTTTTTCAATATCTTCGACAACGATTCTCCGCTCGCTCGGTCGCGTAGGGTGTCCAAGCGCGTGTCGCTCCGGACCCCCGGCGCAAAATCAGATCCATATGTCTCGCGCAATGTCCGAACCAACGTATCTCCGCGCTTCTGGCGAATTTCGCCGTTGAGATCACGGCACCGTTGATCTAACCCGGCATTACAATGCTTTGCGTCCTTTGGCATGGCGTAGCTCCTTGTTGATTGATCACATTTTATCTGCGTTTGAACAGGTGCTTTAGCGTCGCCAAGATACCCTTACGCGGCTTGTCGCTAATATTATCCCCAGCCGTCACACCTGCCGCGATCTCGGAATCTTGGGTTCTGGCTCGGCTGAAATATGTTTGTTTCACCTTGGCGTCGTGCGCTCTGCCAGTCCGAATCCGTTCTTGCGTCCACTTTCCGGCCCATCGAACCTGATTGTTCCTAATCCAATAGTGCGACTGGCACGGCAAGCTCCAATTACCGATTGATGGTTCAAGCGAGATAGTTTTACCATCAAAAATGAGCTTCCAGTCGGTGGGTGTTATCGGCGTAACCACTTCTCTTCCGCAGCCGCAACAGCATTTGTGTATTGCCGTCGTGTACTCGATCGAAACGTATAATATGCCCTCCTCAAGCACATCCGGTGCCGATTCTACAAATCGGTGCGTAAGTATCGTCTGTCGCTTCATGGCTGCTCCTCGGCCCTGGTGAGCGACTGAAGCTCAATGCCGTATGTGACGTGATGTTCATTGTTGTAGTCGGCATAGAAGCCGAAGAGCTTCTTCCAGCGGCCGACGGCCAATGCAGCGTTCAGGGCGTTCAGATCAGCAATTTGGATGTTGGATGAATACTCGTTTTCTCCGGCGCCTTCGGACAGCGGAATTCGCGCCGGTACATGGTCGCGCTTTCGGGGGGTGCTTGTTGTCACTCTCAGATGCCCCCCGAGCGATTCCTCGCCCATGTAGATTCCCATGCCAACGTCAACGAAGGGAATATCGAACTCGTGCAACTTATCAATGACGTAGCGTTTCGCCATGCCATCATCAAAACACAAGAACACAAACTTCATTCCTCGCAACAGATCGATGTTATCCGCATCAATATGTGTAGCGTGAGCGATGATGCCCCGATGCATTTTAGAGTAAATCGCCGCAAAGTAATTAACTTTGCGCGGCTTGCCCCGCAGTTCTTCTAGCGACGGAGCGCCAGGCGCTCGGAAAGCGTTGTGTGTTAGGAGAACATCGTTGTCAAAGAGGTGAATTTCACGGATTGGCGTCTTTGCCACCAGATCCAAGACATAAGAGCCCGTTCCGCCAAGGCCAATAATCGCAACTTTTTCGAGCGCGAGTTTCTGAGTTGCGATGCCTATTTCAGCGCGGCTGGATGCTGTGTCGATGTAATTGAATATTGATTTGTCTTCATCTTCAGGCGTCACAGGGGAATGAGTTCTGGCAGTGGCTGATGGTTCGACCGTTCTTGCCGGACCGCCGAGAATCGAGCAATAGGCTGCGACCTTTGCATGGTGATCCGTATATTTTCCCGCCGGCTGAGGCTTGGCGGAAAATGTATGATCGATCGTTACACCTTCGGCCAATGGGCGCTGTTGGCTGCTGTTGCCGATCTGTTCGATTGGCTTGCCATCCTGATGGCAAGGGTATTCTCCCATGAAGTGCGCGACGTGATCTTCCGGAGGTTCCGCTACGTCGCCGGCAAGCTTGAGCTTGTCCACGAGAATCCCACGTTTTACTTCTTTCTTTGAGTTCAGATATGGCACTTCCTTCACGAGAAGGAATCCCGCTTTGATCTCAATGTTGTAGCCTTCGGCTCGAAGCCGCTTCAAATCATCGCTATGATTTATCGGTTTCTGTGACAAGAAACACCATCCCATCTTTTAGCTTGACCGTGTGACCCGCGAGGAGTTCGCCTTCGGGGTTCGCTTTAGGGCCGCGTCCGTACGTAACCGTGTAAAGAACCTTGGGGTCCGTACGCACAGGCTGATAGGCGAGAGCTACCACTTCGATAAACGCCAACTTTGTGGCTGTCACTTTCTTCTTGCGGGTATTTACGATTATGGTGATTTCCCTTGGGGGGCCGCTGTGGAAATGTTCGTCTTCTTTCAGATGAATGGTCTCCGGCCCTCTATCGACGCCGGGATCTTCTCGGTCGCCATCAACCTCCCTGAAGAGTTCGAGACCATGCTTCACCTCGCCGAGCGCATAAAGTGCTTCGCCCGTAGTCGGATTGGGCGATTCGTGGGATTTCTCGTCAATGTGGATACGCACCCTGTGATGGTGTTCCTTCTTTTCGCTTGCGTCGCTGGTATCAGTCACGGTATTCTCCTTTTTGTGTTGATCAATTGTCCCGATACAGGATATTATCCTTTCGGCAGAGCACGGTCAACATAAACAGGAAAATTATTTCCTGATTCAGGAAACCATAGGAGATGCGAATGGAACTTATTCGTTACGTCGGTGAACGGATTCGCCAGTTACGTAACAACTACGGCGGAAACGGCATTTCGCAAGAGGAGCTTGCGAAATCGCTCAAGATGGCCGGGAATACAGTTTCTCGTTGGGAAACAGGCACATATCGCCCCAGCCTAGAAGACCTCGACGCATTAAGTCGGTTTTTTAGAGTGTCCATCCTCGAGTTTTTTCCAAAAGATGATGAACCGGCGGAGTCAAAGGTCACGGCGTTGCTTCGAGCTGCGAAAGACCTGCCGGAAGATGACATTGATGAGTTGCAGAAATACGCTGAATATCGCAGGGCTCGTGCCCTGATGGGAAGTATGGCCGTTAAGAAAAAGGTAGGGAGACCGCAGGGATGAAAGCCCGCCCCATCCAGGGAGGAGTCAAGCGTGAACCGATCCGTGTATTACAACGAAATGAAAGAACTCGCACGGGAAATGCGTGCTAAATATGGCCTTGAATCTCCCCGTGTGCAGAAGTCACATCTCCGAACAATTTATCGTGATCAAAAGATTAAAATCGATCTATGGCCGCACCGGCTTCGCGAGGTTCGCGGCGCTTATTTTAACGACGACCTTGGCGCAACCGTGATGCTGGCGAAACGCTTGCCGGAAGATCCCATGGTTTTTACGATGGCGCACGAACTCAAACACCATCTTGTTGATCGTGATCGTCCGGTAGCGTGTTGCAGCGATCGTAATATCAACGAGCATATCGAGATTGGCGCGGAGATCTTCGCCGCGGAATTCATTTTCCCCGAACAGGATTTTATCGACGCCCTCGCCGCCAAAGGAATAACGGCCGGCAAATGCTGTCCGGAAACTATTGTTCACCTTAAACACGATACGCGAACAACCTTGAGTTATACGGGCTTGGCAAAACGCGCGCTCTTTTTTGGCTTGGCTCCCGCTGGAAGCCTGGATCGTATTCAGTGGAAGAAGCTGGAAGAGAACATCTTTGGTGAGCCTGTTTACAAGAGAATTTTGCGACACCGCCGAGGATCGTAGCGGCCTCCGGTATAACCTGTACCGGGGATTTATGATCGTGATTACTCCAAACAACATATATGTTGCAAAATTTCCGTACTAAACCCGTACTAAACTCTTGACAAATATGTGAAATTATGTAAACTATGCGAATCGTAACGCTCGTATTCGCAAGTGCTTCTGGTTTAGAGAAGTAGCTTCGGAACCGAGGGTTAGCCTCTACGTTTTCCGGAGACTTCTCCTTTGACCAGATAAGAGCGAGTCACACTCAGTTGAACGCGAATACGACACCTTCCGCATCCGAGCCGGCGCTCACTCAGGGTATGTCGGGATTCGCGGGCCGGAGTCTGTCGACTCCCCATCGGCTTGATCTTGTCGCTAAGGCCCAATCACCGCTGGACTTCAAATACGACTGGCTTCTCGTCCGCACCGGTGAACTTGGTCTTTTTCGATTGTTGCAAATCACTTATGACTCTGTCGCCAAGCCTGAAAGACCTCCAAGTCGTTGCCTCACCTTTTGTTTTCAACAGCTTTTACGATCAATCGCTTGTTTTGAATGTCCAAAAATGCCGCTTCTAGCCGGAAAATTTTTCGTGTCGTCATCGCAACCATCCGGAGGTCGCCGGCTTTGTTGTCTAGTTCGCTTACTGTCGTGCCAGAGGGGTTAGTAGATCTCAGGCCGACAACCATGTCCTCAGCGCCATCACCTGTTTCTAAAACAGGGCAAAACGGTTCAACGGTGATAATGTCACCACCGAGATCGAGCGCAATATTTGTGGTACCGCCAATTGCGGTTTCCGTCACGGCGTCAGCAGCCGTTTCGGCAGCGACATCTGTTGCCGCGGCAGCGGCGGCGTCTGTCGCGGCGGCGTCTATCACGGCGACTTCGCCAACGCCCCCGTCACATCCCATGATGCCGAATGTCAACGCGCACAGAATCATCACGGTCAAAAGATTGACGCTGCTAAACTGGGAACTCAATGTCTGAAAACGCTTCATATGATTCTCCTTTTCGTCACGAGGTTGGTTTCTGAAAATAGCGCGCGATTGCCCTCAAATTGCCCTCAAAGTCCGTCAAAACATGGTAAAAAACCGTGTAGGTTCAGCACATCAACGAGACGTGCCAAATCCTTGAAATCGCTAGCTTTAAGATGTAAATAGAGGGATAATAGGAGTTTGTGGGTTTGAGCCGTTTCGACTCTCCCCCTCTCCGCATTTGAACGACATGGTGAGTTTCACCAAGAAACACCGCGCCCGCTATCGCGGGCGCGGTGTTCTGTTGGACAAAAGAGCCTTGTCGGATAACGAGTTGCCACGCTCCGCGTGGTTCAAACCGAAGCTCCCGATTGAACACGTTTGGGTTCGAAGTGATGGTTTTGAAGAAATCGCGTTGTTCCTCCGGTTTTCCCGTCTCTCCGAGCGTTTTGGCGTGTTTTACAGCCAAAATAAAGGATTTCAGCGGTTCGAAGGCGTGTGAACGCTCGTCCTCAACTGAGGCGAGGTTTTCAGCAAGAATCCGCTTCTCATCCAGCATCTTGTTCTTAGCCGTTTTGTATTCCGGCAGGGTAACAACCCGGTCGATATAGGCCGCCATGAGGCGGTCGAGCCGCATATCGGCTTCTTTGATTTTGTCTTTGAGATCGTGAACGATCCCCACAGTATCTGCCTTTGCCACTTCGGCTTCCTCATCGGTCTTCGCGAGTAGCCAGTCCGTCCATTCCACTGGCAACGCCACAAGCCCGATCGCATCGGCGACAGCCTCGGTGATCTTCTCTTCCCTTACGTACCGCTGCGAACATGTGACTTCCCACTTCGAGCAGCGAAGGTAGTTGTGGCCCTTCTGTGTCTCAGTCGTCACAAGGCGACCGCATTCGCCGCAGTGGAACATGCCGCGATAGAGGTAGGGCTTCCGGTTGTTTGATTTCGGCTTGGATTTCTCGCTCATCACCGCTTGGGCTTGGTCGAACAGGGCTTTGGTAATCAAGGGCTCGTGCTTTCCCTCGTAGTATTCCCCGCCATATCGCATCGTGCCGTAGTACACCGGGTTCTTGAGGATGTATTGGTAGTTCGCGACCCAGAGCGTTCCGCCCTTGATGCCAACCAGGCCAAGGTCATTCAAGGCATTCTTCACTTGCCGCAGTGTATAGTCGCCGGTCGCGTACATGGTGAAGGCCTTGCGGATGAGCGGGGCCTTGACCGGATCGGGCACGATCCGTTTCGTGGCGTGGTCGTTCTTGTAGCCGAGCGGTGCGATCTTCGGCCACAGGCCGTCTTTCAGTTTCCGGCTCTGGCCCCGCTTGATGTCTTCCGAAAGCTTGTCCACGTAATACTTGCTGATGCCAAATTCGATGGCGAGGGAGAGCTTGCCCTGGGGCGTCACGTCGAAGCGGTAGCTCGGGAACTTCAGGTCGAGAATCTTGCCGGTATCGACGAGCCAAATGATCCTGCCGCCGTCGAGTGAGTTCCGAGCAAGACGGTCGGGGTGCCAGGCGATGATGCCAGCAGCTTCGCCCTTCTCTATCCGGTCGAGCATCTCGTTGAAGACCGGACGGCCCGGCTTCTTCGCGGTTTGCTTCTCGACCAAGGCTTCGAGGATGACCAATCCCTCGCGGGCGGCGAGATCGCGGCCTTCGGCAAGCTGATCGACGATGCTTCTGACTTGACGGGTGCCGTCGTCGGTTGACTTGCGGGCATAGAGAAAATATGCGTTGTTGGTCATGCGGCCATTCTAGCGCGATTGTAGAGGATACAGCAAGTATAAAATGGCTTGGTTGCGCCGTGGAATGGAGATATTTATTCCGCGCGGGGACGCGCGAGTCCCAGGAACCCTAGATCGTTATTGTGTGCCAAGATGTGGCAATACTCTTTGTGCGAGTTGCCGGGTGTCGTACGTACGGCATGTGGGCTCGCGAAGTAGCACGAGTCCAGCGGCCTCGAACATTTTTTTCAATTCTTCATCTCGTATGATCCGGTCGGCTCGAGTATGTGATGGTTCATCCAATTCGATGGCAAGCAACGGTCGAAGCGTGGCCGGGTCACAGACGACGAAATCAACAGCTTTTTGGTTTATTTTGTTCTGCCACGTCGCACGTCCGGGAGTGTCTTGGTTTCTGCCAGGAAGCCAAAAGAGTTGCTTTAGGGACACCTGAGCTAAGATATGTCCACGATCACTGACGACGCGTGTAAGAACTCGGAAAAAGTCGGCTTCGGCGTCGGAGATGAAATATTTGTTGATTTGGATTTTTGGGAAGGCGGCCTGCTTTTCATCTTGTTCATCGCCTGTGAATAGCTTGAACAGGAAGCCTAAACAACCTCTAGGCGTTGTATCACTTTTCATTCCTAAACCTGTATTGCGTTAGAGTTACGAGGGAGGTTCGTTGTTCTTTTGCGATCGATGTTGCAATCCGCACCCCTCGGTCCATGATTGCTCTGTCTAGTTGCTCCCTGTGACTGAGCGTAAGTGTTTAAAATGATCCGAATCAAGTGAGAAAGTGAGCTATTGAAACACCAGCAAGAACACTGCACACAAGACCGACTGCGAGGATAATTGTCACAAGGCAGCCTTGCGATGCTTGTCTTCGCCCTCGAATTTTGAATAAGTCTTGCCAGCCGAACGTCGTTCGATAATACATCCGGTTGTAAGCAGCCTTTTTCGAATTGGTTAGCCATCCCCACCCACGAGGAGCTTTGAAGCCGAGAGAATGGCGAACGTATCTTTTAACAGACGTGCGCGCTGCAATGCTCTTTCGCAACGATGGTCTTCGAAATCCGAATTTCATTGTTTCTCAACTTTTTAGCCTGCCTGGCGTAGTCCGATGATTCTTGTGAGATATCGCTGTGGCGACACTCCGTGATACCGATGCAATTCTTTTTCAAGTTTGCATACGACAAATCGTTGTTGCGTTGCATTGCGATTCATCTCGCCGAGCCTCTGATTGTATTCCTTTTGGACTGATGCGAGTTTTACCTTTAGGTGCCTGTACTCGGCATCAATCCGATGCCGTTCACTTTGCAATTTTGCATGTATGGCTTGAATCGCAGCTTCGTGTGTTCTTGTTTCTTGCCGCTCTGACTCATCTAGCCTCATTTGGCTCTGCGTGAATCGATCGAGCGCGGCTTGGCGTTGCCGCCGCTCTGACTCTTCGATTGGCGCAACTGTTGATCTAATTCGTTTCTCCGCCTGACAAACTGGTTGCGGATGTTTAATTCTTGGTCTCTCGAAAGCGACGCTTGCACGGGTGTGTCATAAATGATCTGACTTCTCCAGGCCATCAGTTCCGCTTGCTTTGCCTCTCCGATTCCTCTTACATTTCGAATTCTCCAAGAGTCTACATCACGTGCAGAATAAATTCCGTGGGCTTTCAGCGTCGCTTTCAATTTTGGACCAATCCCCATGAGACTCGCGCCATCAATAGTGGCGTTGGCAAGCCGACTGTTGATGTAAGCCTCTTGCACTGCGTTTATGGCTTTTGCCACTTCTGTGCGTTCCTTCTGATCAATGCCATTTCGTTCGATCTGCAACGGTCCCAGGCGACGACGGGCCTCGTCCTCGACATGGCGAATCGCTTGAGACTCTTCGTCAGCCAGTTCCTGTCGTTTATTCGAATAAGATCCATGGATGCCATCAATACGGACCTGCATGGCAAAAATTTCCTCATTGATTTTCGCTGGCAACGCGCGAAATTCGGCTTCCAATGCTTCCAAAGGTAAAGCTAGTTTCTTACGTTTCGACAATGCCACTTTGATCTCGGCTTGTTGTCGTTCGGCTGTGTCCCGGGCGGTTCTCAGCGAAATCACGATTTCACGGCGCTCTTTCATGCCGGAGGCACGTCGATACCTGGCCATCAATAAAATTGAGTATGCCCCGACCGTGACTGCGATAAAAACCATTCCCGTCGCGATAGGAATAAAGCTGACCGCTGCACTCCAACCCGCAACAACACTCACGCAAAGTGTAAGCAACAATGCAAGGCGTTCGACAACGAACGAATGAGCTCGCAACGTGGGAATCGGCGTTTCGCTATCAACTAAATGATCGATGATCCAATCGGCTGTGGCGACCATTGCAGGGCCTTCATCTTCCGCGATCACCTGCTTTGTCGCCACTGCGGTGCTTTGGCTCATTGGCGCGATGTGGCCAGCGAGCCAGTCCGGAACCGCTCCTGGGACTGTCGTCCGTTGTGGCGCAGGTGTCGTTTGCACGACTACCCGTCCGTCCAAAGCCGGAATTTGTCGCAAAGGCATTGAGAGCAGTGAGCGAAACTGTCCGGCGAGGGCTTTTACTTCGGGGCTACTGCTCTCCAATACCTGAAATGCGCTAGACCGGTCCGGTCGTTTAAAGTCGTCACGGCGAAACAATAGGCATTCGTCGCCCCCTTTCAGCAATTGCCACAGTCTTGGTTCCAGGGCAACGAGCATTACAGATGAGAAAATTACCCACGCTGAAAAGTTATCGAGATATGGCCCGAAATCACGACCTGTGCGCTCCGGGTGCTGATAGTTCCGATGACCCTCTTCGTGACTTACACAACCATTCAAAGAAGGGACGTACATGCCGTCATAGTCAATGAGGCGAAGGCCGGTCGGTGTCACCAAGATATTACCGTGCTGTAGATCGCCGTGCGCGATTTGGGCTGCACGCAAGGATGCCATCATTTCCGACCAGTCGCGGCTCAACTGCAAAAGTTTATGTGGCTGTCCGAGATTCTTGGCGATGTAAGTGTTGAGTGGTTCGCCCTCGATCCACTCCATCTTAAGGATCGGATACCAACAAAGCTCACAGGATTAGACGGCGAATCATCGGGTCCGAAACCGACTGACCACACACCGTCAGTCGCCAGAGCGGCTTTACTCATCCTTTTCCGCCGAAGGGAGCGTGGCTTGGCTGGATGTGGGAACCTCTTCGCACATTTCCCTCTTCCTGCTGGTTGCGGCGGCACCCATCCCAAAACCGCCAAAACCGCCGACGCCGACAGCAGAATGTCGGCGGCGGGGTTGAGATGGCTCGATGTCTGTCCGTGCCCGCGAGTATTCGATTAGCCAAGCGGCTTTACGCTCAGTCTTGCCTAAAAACTGAAGTAGCTGGTTGTGACCTGCGCGGGTATTCCTCTTCCCCGCGCCCCTCCAGACGGGTCATTTCATCGCCGATGCTGCCACCAAATGACCATCTGGGGACAAGGCGAGCGGTACGCCTGCGGGGATGGGCATCAGTGTTTCGATCCGACGCAGTCCAGCGCGACCGTAAGCCCGCTCGACGGCGGTCAGGTGAATCGCATCGGTCGATGCAATCCACCATTTCCGCTCTCCTGTGAACCGCATCAACCAAAGCGGCCTCCCCGCGTTGCGAATCAGATACACCTTATTCCGCCGCGCGTCGTAAACAGCAACGGCCATGGTGCCGCGCACCAAAAGGCAATCCAGCAAACCAACAATGGGGTTTGGCGCGGACTCGACAATTCTCAACAGAAGCTCCGAGTCGCAATGTGACTCCAGCGTAAGCGCGAAAGCATCGGCGGTTTCGCGGTGCTGGGACAGAACACCGTTGTGAACGAGATACAGCGAGCCGTCCCGCGATACGAACGGATGATTGTTGAGCATTCCGCCGCCCGCGCTGGGGTCGCCATGTGTCGCCATTCGACAATGCCCTATAAAGGCCGACGAACGCCGATGCGCCAGCGCGCGAAATGCGGTGTCTTCGCAAACGAACTGTTCGGCGGGCAACGCTGCCTTTGACATGACGACGCGGCCCTGTGACGGGCGGTCGTACGGCGCGCTTCTGTACGCGATGCCGCTCGCATCGGTGCCGCGACTTTGAGCGGCGATCATCAACTCGCGCATCAGCGAGTAGCTTTCAGCATGTCGATTCTCTTGTGTCTTACCAATCATTCCGACGATGGCGCAAATGGCGACCTCCTTTGTTGGTGTCGCCATTCGCGCCATGTCGAAAGCTGTGACTTCCGCCGCTTATCCCTCCGAATCGGACGCTGCGCCGCTCAGTTGATTGAATTGGCGATAACGTTGAATCAGCCACCGCCCCGTCTTGCGAAGTTCGGGGCAAACGCGCGAATACACCTTTGTGTTGACGCGGAAACCCGCCGAAATCATCAAGCGATCCAGAGCATCGCGCGTCGGAATGATGCGCTCCCCCGCTTGGCAGTTGCGTAGAACGCAGTGGTTGACGATTTGAAGGCAGAACGAGAGCCAACGCTTGGCCTTCTCGGGGTTGAGGGTGGACTGGGCGTATCGAAACTCAAGCCGCGCTGATTCTTGTGAGCCGAAAGCGTGGCTCCAGTTCAATCCGTAGTATCGATCCATCGACGCCAACGCGCGCCGATAGCAGGCGAGGGTCTTGCAACCATGCAGCAGTTTGGCGCGATCTTCCATCGGCCTTGCGTATCCGCAGTTGAGTCGTGACGGCGGAATGATCGAGTACACCAACGGCTCATAGCGGTGCATGAAGTTGTAGATCGACCGCAGAACGGCGGGCCGCTCGACCGCTTCAGGGACGGCGATGTGAACATGACCGCCCGTGCTATTGTTGATGCGCCCGCCAAGGTAGCGGACGATTTCCAGCATCTTCGGCGCAAAGCTCTCCCAGTCGGCCATCGAACCGCAGATGCGCGTTTTGACTTCCAATGGAAACCATGTGATTCCGTTGTACTTCGTTTCGCCTTGAACCGATGAATCGTATTCGACCACCGCGTCGATTCCCTCGGGGACGGGTTCGTGTGTGTAGTTTCGTTGAATACTTCGGACGCCGTTGCTTGTGAGAACTTCCGAAACGACGCGCCGTAGGTCCGATGCCGAGCCAATGCCCAAAAGTGGCATAGCCATTTCATACTCGCAACCGAACCGACGTGGATTTGTATGAAGATCAGCGATAAGGGCCATTTGACGTTCCTTTGTTGAGGACCGTCAAAGGGCGGCGCGACAAGTCTGTGACTTTGGCGCAGCGTAAGGTGTTTTTGGGATGGGTCTTCGCAGATGAGGGATGTCACAGGCGCAGCTAAGCGAATGGCGGCATGGTCGCAATCAACAACACATCATCGGGTCCGAAGTTTCCCCTCGGTCGCATTGTCGCTACGCCCGCCGCGCTGGCGGAACTCGCCAGGACAGGCGACTCAGCGCATGCGCTTCTCGCGCGGCATGTCACAGGCGACTTCGGCGTTGTCTGCAAAGAGGACTGGCAGGCGAATGTCGATGCGCTTGCGCAGGGCGAACGGGTGTTCTCCGCGTACATGCTGAAGGACGGGGGGACCAAGGTCTGGGTC
Organism: uncultured Phycisphaerales bacterium; assembly: GCA_963704405.1. Lineage (GTDB taxonomy): Bacteria > Planctomycetota > Phycisphaerae > Tepidisphaerales > Tepidisphaeraceae > MFD01213-c1. The sequence goes on along the minus strand of OY969903.1, from coordinate 2,988,222 downwards.
ATCACAGAAGCGGATCGGTCAAGCACCTGCGTCTTGATGCCCGACGACTATTGAGTCGTCTGGGGGCGCAACGAGTTTTGGGATGGGTGTCGCGTCGGCTCGACGGCGGAAGTCACAGCAATCAACTCGGCACTGGCGATAAAGGAGAACCCTATGCCTTGGACAATCACAAAGGACTTCATCGCCGACCCGACTGCCCGTCAGCCATCGAACGCCAACGCGGTAGGAATGGTCGGCCCGCGCAACGCAAAGCTCACAGCCGCCCAGATCATCGCGCACCCTGAGGGCCGCAAGTTCCGCATGAAGGACGATGATGGCGAGCTTTACTATGAAGGCATCATGGTCGTCACAGCCGACGATGGTGATGAAGCAGAGTTCCGTCCGCTCGACGACTTCGGAAAGCCGAATGCGGGCGCGACCGACATCGAGTACCAGCGCGCCGATGGAACATGGGAGTTGATCTGATCGGATGTCACAGATCGCGTCGGCCCCATCGGCGGGATAGTCGATGGGGCCGACGAGTTTTCTGCGCGAAGAAAGTTCTGCGGGACACCCCCGTACCCAGGGGGAAGGGGTCTGAAAAGGTACTCCGACGCCGCCATAGGAACACCAATCGAACGCTTCGCCAACTCAGCCGCGCATTCGATGTGCAACTTTTGGGATGGGTGAATCGCGCTCGCATAGGTTCCCTTTGGGACTCCAAGACCGATTTGGGTATCCCGCGTTCGGTATCGACAATCTCACAGGTTCCACTCGCACTATGCCATTGAAGTTGACCTGAATGGTCAAGCCGCGACGAGCGTTCGTCGCCGATCATCAATCAATCGCGGCAAAGGCCGCAGGGAGTCACAATGGCAGCAGCGAAGAAGAAGGCGTCGAAGAAGGCAACCAGCAAGACCCAGAAGGCCGCGAAGCCGAAGAAGGCAGCAAAGGGCAAGAAAAAGGCCGCAACGCCCCAGAATGCGACTGGCAGCGTCACAAGCGGCTCGCTGAATCCGTATCGCGTCGGCGGCAGCTATTGGGCGGCTGCCGAAGCCCTCCAAGCTCTGGGCGTCGGCAAGATGCATCCCTTCGACAAGATCGTCCCAGCCGTCAAGCGGGTCATGGGCGAGCAATGGAAGGCATTCGCGGAAAAGGACGCGCGGAATGAGAAGACGGGCAAGGATGCAGAAAGTCGGACGCTACAGAACCTCAGTGTCCTCACAAGAGTTTCGTACGCAAAGCCCCTCCATGCCAAGGGGTACGAAGTTCGATATGACGGGCGGCAGAAAATGGCTGGGCTGTTCAAGCTCGGTAGCGAATGAGCAGAGCGGTCACAGGAACGAGACGCCCGAGAGAATGCTCGGGCGTCTCTTTCATTCAATACTTCCAGTTTTCATGACGGAGGGGAAGGCTATTCAGCAGTTGCTTACGGTGTTGCCAGTCGGGCATGAAGTAATCCATCGCCTTCACAAACTTGCGATTGTGCGTCGGCTCAAGCAAATGGGCCAGTTCATGCACGACAATGTACTCAAGGCACTCGATTGGCTTCTTCGCAAGCTCCGAGTTGAAGCGAACGCTTTTCGCCTTGGCGTTGCAGGTTCCCCATCGCGTCTTCATCCGCTGCACAAAGCATTTTTCTGCTTTCACGTTCATGAGCCGTTGCCACTTCTCGATCAACGGCACAATCACAGTTTTGACCTGGCCTCGATACCAGTCATCGAGCATTGCCTGCTTCTTTGAATGATCTGACCCGCTGCGAACTTTGAGGACGATGTGGCGGTGCTTGAGATCAACTTCGGGCTTTGCCTCCGCTTCGATGATCTTCAGCAGATAGCGTTTTCCCCAGACGTAGTGGCTTTCGCGGTCAAGAAACTCTCGCGGCGTCTCTCGATCTTGATTGACGACTTTGTGCTGATGCTGCTTGATCCAACCCAGCTTGTCGATGGCAAACACCCGAATCGTGTCCGTGCTTAGACGCAGCGGCGCGGAGATGCGTACCCTGCCTGTTGGCGGATGAACGCTCAGGTGGATGTTCTTGATGTCCTTCTTGACGACATCCACGATGATTTCGCCAAGCTGTAGCTGCGTCACCATCAGTATTCCCGCTGCTGGCGAACAATAAGAAACACCCGCTCAACTTCGTCAACGCTTTTCAGCACATCGTACAAGCCTCGCTTGATGATTTGCTCGCGCGCTGCACGCCGCGCCAACCATCGGGGCGAACGTGTTTGACGATCTCATCGATCTTGATCGCCAGTTCTTCGTTCTGGCCCAGATTGTTGTACAACGCGCGTCGGCCAGGCGTGTTCAACGCGACGGGCGTATCCGCTGCCTGTCCCGCCTGCACCAGTTTCGCCAGTTCGGCAATCTTCTTCAGATACGCTTCATACTCAATCGCCTTTGCTTTTCGCGCGGCGATGATCTCGTCCAGTAGTGCCGACATCTTCGCGTAGAAGGCGGGATCGTTCAGATGATCCTTGATGATCTTGCTGCGAACATTGTTCTCAATCGTCTCGGCAACTGCGGTCTCGCTGCCCTTGATTCCCTCGGGCAATCCCTTGATCGCATCCGCGATGCCCGTGTTCACAATCAGTTCAAGCAATGGCATGTTGTCGAACGGCGAAATCTTTCTTGGTGCGTCTGCCTCAATGTATGTGTCGATCAAATGGCGCATGTCGGCTTCGTACGCCTTCAGGTCGATGGTTTCGCCACTCGCCTTGCGAATGATTTCGCGCAGTTTCAACTGACGCTGCACATCAGCCTTGACGCGAGCAACATCGGCTACGCTGTAGCCTGCCGCCTCCAACTCATCAGAAATGTTTGCATACGCGCGGACGAGTCCTGCCGTCGCCTTGTACAAGCCCACACGCTGAGGCTCATGTTCCTTGAGGTCGTCGGGAATCTCGGTGTTGCCGCAGAAGTAGTGAATGTGTTCAAGCTCACCCTTGGGCGGTAGGACTGGCTCCGAAATCATCGCCGCCGCTTCGAGGGCGTTGTCGAGTCGCCGCTTCCCTTCGGTCAGCCGATCCTTCATCAGCACATCGGGATCAACGCCGCTGCCGTCGTCACTGTGATCGAGTTCCGCCGTGTACACCTTGATGGCGTCCGCGACTTTGTTGAACAGGTTCTTATAGCCAACGATGTAGCCGTACTCTTTGTCTTCGCCGTCCAATCGGTTCGTTCGGCAGATCGCCTGGAACAAACCGTGGTCGCGCATTTCCTTGTCGATGTACAGGTAGGTGCAACTCGGCGCATCAAATCCCGTCAGCAACTTGTCCACTACGATCAGCAGTTTCATATTCGCGGGCTGCTTCTTGAACAGTGCCTTGGCCCTTTCCTCGTACGCTTCCGTCTTGCTCATCCCGCCCGTCGCGTTCACGTTCTTCAGCAACTCAGAGTAGACGTTGTAGATGTACTCCTTGTCGGTTTCCGTGTTCGCGCCCGTATCCTCGGTGGTGATGTCCTTGGTCTGGGGGTTGTACGATGTGATGACCGCGCTCTTGGCCTTGAAAGCTGTCTTCTGGAATAGCTCGAAATACTTGCAGGCTTCATAAATGCTTGACACCACGAGCATTGCGTTGCCTCGGTTGTTGCTGAGCCTCGGCTTCACGCCAAAGTCGAACACGATGTCCGCAACCACCCGATCCATGCGCGACTTGGAACTCAGCACATGCTGCATCGTTCCCCATTGCTCGCGCAATGCGGCCTTCTGCCAGTCGTTCAGCCCAGCGGTCTTCGCCTCGAACCATGCGTCGATCTTTTCCTCCGAGCCAAGTCGCTGATCGATGTCGCGGGCTTCGTAGATCAAATCCAGCACAACATCGTCTTCAACAGCTTCGCTGAACTTGTACGTGTGGATGTACCCGCCAAACACTTCAAGGCTCGTTTGCTTATCCTGCTTGAGCAACGGCGTGCCCGTGAAGCCGATGAAGACGGCGTTCTTCACAATCGCCTTCATCGTTCGATGGAGCTTGCCGCTCTGGGTTCGATGACATTCATCGACAAACACAAAAATGTCACCGACCGTATGACTGGGCTGGGCTTGCAGTTCCTTGATGAACTGCTCGAAGTTCTCCACGTCACGCTTGCCGAACTTATGCACCAGCGAGCAAAGCAGCCTTGGCTTCGCCTGGCTCAACTTACTCATCAAGTCTTGTCCACTGGTCGTGCGGACGATCTTCTCGCCCGCGTCGCTGAACACGCCTTCGATCTGCTTATCCAACTCGTCGCGGTCGGTGATGATGACCACCCGCGCATTGGGCTTGTTCTCCAGAATCCACTTCGCCAGCAGCACCATCACGATGCTCTTCCCGCTGCCCTGCGTATGCCAGATGATTCCGCCCTTGAACTTCTCAACGTGCTGCTGCGCCGCCTTGATGCCGAAGTATTGATGAACGCGCGGGAGCTTTTTCACGCCGCCGTCAAACAGCACGAAGTCGTACATCAACTCGATCAAACGCGACTTGTTGCACATCTTCAGCAGATACTTGTCCAGCTTGAAATGCGCGTTGTCCTGCTCGTCTTCCTTCCATCTCAGGAAGAACTTCTCTTCCGTCCCGATTGCGCCGTACTGCATCCCTTCAGAGTCGTTGCCTGCGATGACGATCTGCACCGTCGAGAAAAACCACGCATTGAACTGCGGCTGCTGGTTCGAGATCAGTTGCCTGATCCCATCGCCAATCGACACGCGGCTGTTCTTTAGCTCGATGACGCCGAGCGCAATGCCATTGACGTACACAACGACATCGGGGCGGCGTTCGAGATTGCCACTTAGCGTTACTTCTTCTGCGACAGCAAAATCATTCTGCTCGGGGTTCTGCCAGTCGATCAGCTTCACTTTTTCCGTGTTCTCGCCAGCCTCGGTCTTCACGTCCACGCCGTAGCGAAGAAGGGAGTAGACTTCTTTATTGTTGTCGTACAGGCTTCGGTTGGGGTTATTCGCTTCGGTTGTGAGCCTGTAGGTCACCTGATTGATCTGGGCTGCGGAGTATCCGCGCCGCTTGAGGTAGTCGCCCAGCATTGCAGCTTCGATGTTGCTGTTACCGCTGCGGTTGCACCAGTCGCCAAGGTATTTGTAGCCAAGCTGTTCCTTGAACAGCTTGATGACCCGATTCTGTGTAATGCGTTCAGCTTGGCCGATGGTCATACGAGCCTGACCTTTCCCGTGAGGAGCGTTTGCATCATGCCTTGTTTGATTTGGTGCGCCTTCCCGAGCTTTGTCTCCAGAATTTCAAGCTCGTCATCAAAAGCTGAAAGCAAGTGACCAATCTCGGCTTGTTCGGTTGTTGTCGGTGGAACAGAAACTTCGTAGCTCTGTAGCTGGACTTTACCGATTTCGAGGAAGGTGCTGCCGCCGCAGAGCCTCACGAAGCCGTTGCGCTGGGTGAGAAGGAGGTAGTACAGGAACTCAACGTTCACCCGACTCGGGATGAAGTTCTTGAAGCCCTGGTTCGTTGTCAGCGCGACCGTGTTGATCGCGCATTCGCCAATAGTGGCCCTGGATGTCATGACGACAGAGTTCGCGGGAATGATTTCAGCAGACGACACTTGAAGGCCCTCGCTGGTGATCGTTCGTGAAGTTCGGGAAAGCCATCGCTTTCCTTCCAGTGCAGTGATGTCGGTCGGTGTACACCATGGAATGCCGCCATCCCAAAAGGACGGATTCGTTGTACTGGGAGTGCCGCCGCTGCGAATGTTCGCAACTTCACCGAGCTTGACGATGTTCCATTCTCCGCTGAACCCAGGCAATCGCCTTTTGCCCGTCAACAATTCCGCCATCGCCGCCTGCTTGAGTTGCAATTTCTTGGCGATGAGCCGCTCCAGCGATTCGATCAGCCGATCCGCATCACTCAACGCCCCAGCAATAGCCTCCTGCTCGGCCTTGGTCGGCGGCAAGGGAAGGGAATAGGCGCGCAATTCCTTGAGATCAACTCCCGTTTGCCCAGAGGATCGCTGTGATAGCTTTTCAACGAAGGCGAACAATCTTTCTTGTGTCAAAAAGAAATAGGCATAATCGGTATTCAGTTCTTGTCGCGGCACTGCTTTGATCAGTGCGACGTTGTATGCACCTGCTAATCCACGGAGTATTTGGAAGATTGGGGGACCATACCTCCCAATCATGATGTCACGGTTGGAACAAAATCTTCGCGCAAGATGTGTTGGCACGTAAGTTTCAAAACGATCCGATTTATAGTCCCGAATCTGAATCAGTCGTGTGTACCCTTGTTTTGGAGTCGGTCGGAAGACGCTCTTATCAGGTTGAGAACCTCCCTCAAAGGTGATCAATTCTCCAACGGTATATTCAACCCAGTCAGATGGAATTGCGCCGAACTCGGAGTTTTTGAACGTGGCCTTCATTTCCATCTGAACCCCATCCTTTCAAGATGCTGGTTCACAGCCTTCTCCAAGGTGACTACTTCGTCCGTCAGTTTTGGCAACGGCGTCTCGTACCGCTCGGCAAGCTCTTTGACGCGATGAGTAAGTGCTTGGCTTACGCGATCCATCTCACTGTGGACGGCGGCTTCCAATGTGGCGAGCCATTTGTCTTCGACAACCAGCGACTTCACTTCGTCCTGGCTGAGCATCGGATACTTCTTGTAGGCCAGTTGATCCAACTCGGCTTCAGTATCTTTGAGACACTTTTTCAACGCAGCATCAGACTCGCTAATCTTTAGCCATTCGTTGAGCGCATCGGCTTCGTCCTTGGCTTCTTTGTCGCCTTTAATTTCCTTGAGACGTTTGGTGACCTCAGCTTTGTTCACCTTGTCGAGTTCGGAGAAGAGGCCGTCTTCACCGCCATGTTCTTCTTCGAGTTCGGCGAGTTTTGCCGTGGCGGATTCAAGCTCCACTTCGAGCTTGGTGATCGCTTCCTGCTGCTTGGCGAAATAGCGGGCTACAATGAACGACTTGGGCACGAGATCGCAGACCCAACCCTTGTCTTTCTCTTTGCCCTTTTTGTCCTTCTCCATGACGCGGGATGTTTCTGCCTTCCATCCATCGGCAGCGATGGCGTAGCAGTCATCCTGCATCGTCGTCGCCCAGTAGTCCATGACGTGCTGATAAACGTCGTACTTGTTGATGAGCGGCTTGGCGGTGTAGTGAGCGAGCAGACCCTCGGACAACGCGCCGATGACCTGCTTTGGTTTGCAGCCCATCTGCAAGTCTTTGAGGGCGGGCACAGTCGCCTTTCGCCACTTGGCGAAATGATCGTTCATGCCTCCGATGAAGGTGGTGAACTCGGGGTGGCCGTAGATGGTGGATTTGATCGCGTCCTTCGCCACGGCCAAATCGAGATAGCCCTTTCGATTGGCCTTGAAAAGTGCTTTACGCAGATTGGGGCAGACAGACCAGTAGCTCGACAGCGCATCGATGTCGCTTTCGGGGATGCCACCACGCAGATGACCGTCGATGTCTTGAACGTCTTCGGCCTGCTGGCTGTCGATGTAGCGCGGGATGTTGAGGTTGAAGTCGTTCTTCTCGATTTCTTCGACGGACACCATGCGGGAGTATTTCGGAAGCTCAAGCTGCTTGTTGAAGGCGTCAACGATCTTGTGCAGGTCCATGCTGCGCAGGCGATTCTTGGGACCATCCTTCATGAAGCCGCTGGAGGCGTCGATCATGAAGATGCCTTTGCGGGTGTGGGCATGTTCCTTGTCAATGACGACGATGCACGCGGGGATGCCAGTGCCGTAGAACAGGTTGGCAGGTAGACCGATGATGCCCTTGATGAATCCCTGGCGGATGAGGTTCTTGCGGATTTCGGCTTCAGCGTTGCCACGGAACAGAACGCCGTGTGGAAGAATGCAGGCACCTTTGCCATTGGATTTCAGCGAACGAACGATGTGAAGCAGATAGGCGTAGTCACCTTGCTTGGAGGGTGGCGTACCGAAATGCTTGAACCGCTCGTGCGGATCATTGGCGGCATCGATTCCGTTGCTCCAACGCTTGTCGCTGAACGGTGGATTGGCGACGACGTAATCGAAGGTTTTGAGATGCCCGTCTTCCGTCGTAAAGAGCGGATTAGCGAGCGTGTTTCCCTGCTTGATGAGCGCGGTCGGGTTGTTGTGCAGGATCATGTTCATGCGGGCAAGACCCGACGTTGCCGCATCTTTTTCTTGGCCGTAGAGCGTGACTTGAGCGGTGGCTTCATCGCCGACCTTCAGCAGCAAAGAACCCGAGCCGCAGGTGGGATCGTAAACGGTGGTGTTGTTGGTGGTCTTGGCGTTTCGGATGCCAAGGATTTCCGCCATGATGCGACTGACCTCGGCGGGTGTGTAGAACTGTCCCTTGGACTTGCCACTTTCGGTGGCGAAGTGCCGCATGAGGTATTCGTAGGCATCGCCGAGAATGTCGTCGCCATCGGCGCGGTTTTTGGAGAAGTCGAGCGATTTGTTCTCGAAGATGGCGATCAGGTTGGTGAGGCGATCCACCATGTCCTTGCCGCTGCCGAGCTTCGTCGCATCGTTGAAGTCGGGCATGTCCGACAGCTTGTTGGCGTTGGCGAGGGGGCCGATGATTTTCTTGTTGATCTGATCGCCGATGTCGGTCTTGCCCTTGAGGTCCACCATGTCCTTGAAGCTCGCCCCGTCTGGAATGGTGATGGGCGCGTAGGGGACACCCGCGTACTTGTCGCTGACGTACTTCACGAACAGCAACACGAGGACGTAATCCTTGTACTGGCTGGCGTCCATTCCGCCGCGAAGCTCGTCGCAACTGGACCAAAGGGACGAATAAAGTTCGGATTTTTTGAGTGCCATCGGCTCGCAGCTTCCTGATCGAGGCCGACCTTGACTTGGCGACGTGCCTGCCCGTCCAGCCCCTCGTAAGAAGTGTAACCGCTTGCGGTTTTATCGCCAGACGCCAAGATCGAGGTGTTGAGACGGTGCTGACCGAGGCGAAGTCATGGGCGCGTTTATTTTTCTCTGCGATTTTTCAACCGAACAGGAATGCCTTGAGCGAAAGCTGTTTGGCACAAACCCTGGCGAGATGCATCAGCATCATTACTCCAAGATCGCATTCGGCGACACCCTGTTTCTGTACAACTTCGAGACGGGGCAGATGCGAGGTCCGTTCAACGGCAGCGACCGCGTGCAAGCTGAACATCGACCCCACCGCTTGGAAGAAAACGCGGCGAAGTTTCCCTTGGCAGGTGCGTGTCGATGATGCCAAAGCATTCAAGCGTGCTTTGAACGCTGACGAACTGAGAAAGCACGTACCGCTTTCCAGCACGAAGATGGGATTGCTGCCACCTGCGGAACTTACCGACGACCAACGGGCCGCGCTGCTGCAAGCACTCAGTGCGGCAAATCGCAGTTGAGCCGTTGCCTGCCGCGATGCTCGCCTCATACGGTAACCAGCGATATACTTCAGTGATGATGCAATGGGACAAGCTGCTTTCACATCGTCGCATCCGCGAACTCATGGGGGGAACTGCAAGTGCTGTAAATGATCACCGTACGCCGTTTCAGAGCGACTTTGACCGCCTCGTCTTTTCGTCTCCAGTGAAGCGGTTGCAGGACAAAGCTCAGGTTTTTCCATTGGATTTGAACGACGCGGTGCGAACGCGCTTGACTCACTCGTTGGAAGTCTCATGCGTTGCGCGCGGCTTGGGCCAGCGCGTAGCGAATGAATTGGTGAAGAAAGAGAAGATCGACGCGGTACAGGCGAGAGCCATCGAAGACATTTGCGGAACAGCGGGTCTCATTCATGATCTCGGCAACCCGCCGTTCGGGCACTACGGTGAGACGGCAATCTCGAAGTGGTTCGAAGGTGGTGTTGGAAAGAATGCCCTCGGTTCGATTGCCAACGTGCCAGAACTTCACGCCGACTTCACGAAGTTCGAAGGGAACGCTCGAACTTTGCGGCTCCTGTGCCATTTGCAAGTGTTGTCGGACCAACACGGAATGAATCCGACGGCTGCGCTGATTGGTGCGACCATGAAGTACGTGGTGGCATCTCACGATGCAGATCGGAAATCAAAAGATCACCGACTCACGAAGCCAGGATTTCTTTTCGCCGAGAAAGAGATGCTCGAAAAGGTCAGAGAAGAGCTTGGCGTGGGTCAGTTCCGCCATCCGCTGGTCTACCTTGTGGAAGCCGCCGACGATTGCGTTTACTCGATCTGCGACGTTGAAGATGGCGTGAGAAAGGGAATCCTGTCTTTTGACGCAGCAGTAAACGGGCTGATCGAAAAGGCAAACGATCACAAACTTGATGCTGGCGCGGTTCAGTCCATCGCTCAGAAGGCAAAGGACTCCATCGACAAGGGCGTGTCAAGCGGCCCGAAGTTATCCGATCATGCGCGAGAAGACTCGTACATGCAGATGTTTCGCGTCATGGTAATTGGGAAGACGGTGGAAGGTTCTGCTAACGCGTTTTTGCATCGGTACGACGAGATCATGGCAGGGGCTTACAAGGATGAACTCGTTGCCGACGACGAGGCGGGGGTTGCCAAATCGCTCGTCAAGGCGTGTAAAAAGCTCGGAGGTGCGAAGATTTATAGTACCCGCCCTACAATTGAGCTTGAACTACGTGGCGGCAAAATCATCCAGTCGCTCATGGATATACTTTGGCTTGGCATCGATCCGACGACAAAACACGAAGATGATGGGAAGAGATGTCACAGCTTGATCTCGCAGAGCTACCGACATCTGCACGATTTCGAGTTGGAGCATGCAAAGTCGAAAGGCTATTACGGTTTTTCAGCAGAACAGATCGAACGCTACTATGGTCTTCTACTGCTTACTGATTATGTTGGCGGCATGACTGATTCATTTGCAAGCAACCTCTACGGATCGCTTAGTCATGGGTGATCGATCTTTGGGACATTTTCAGGCCAAAGTTCGGCATCGGCTTCGGCATTTCCTGTGGGACGAGAGAGAGCGCAAGGCTGCACGAGCAGATGCGTTGCGTCGCATCATGGACCACGGCTGGAAATCTTGCCTTTTCGGCGGCGTGGTCCGCGACATAGTTGTAAAATCTCCATGGGTTGAAACTCGTGACATCGACATAGTTGTTGCCGAAGTTTCAACAGAAGATTTGGAAAATGCATTCGCCGATGTATTGGTGCGAAGGACGCGATTTGGCGGATTGACGTTGAACATGGGGGGTTGGCTGTTTGACGTTTGGCCGCTGGCCTCAACTTGGGGTTGTAAGTTTTTTCCTTTGTTCTCGCATTCATTTTCAGTTCTACCGAGAACGACGTTTTTCAGTGTCGAAGCAATTGCCATCGAATTGGAGGCGAAGCAAGGCGTGCCTCGAACGATTTATCAAAATAAGTTTTTGGAATCGGTTGAGACACGGACGATCATGCTAAACCTCCCTGACAATCCGTACCCCGAACTGTGCATTGTTCGCGCTTTCGCTTTAGCCCGAAAACTTGACTTTGCGTTGGACATCGAGCTTGTCCGACATTTGGCGGATTGGGCAAAGCGATTGTCTTTGCCAAAGATTGAGAAGGCGATGTTATCTCACTACGGCCGAGCGTCCTTTGCGGCCACTGAGCTTCATGAGCTAATCGCTCGACTGCGATCGCACGCGGATTCAGGCAACGAGACCGCCTTTCGAGTCCCAGCAGAGCAGCAAATGCTTTTACCTTTCACTCGACCAGAACCTTTGGATCATTTTCTGGCAGGCTGTGTCGAACTACCGCTGCATAGTTAGCTCGAATGTAGCGGTGCATGCGTTGACGCGGTCTTGAACACATGTCGCATCGCTCGCGCGTTTGGTGAGCGACAAACAAAAAGACTCAATTTTCAATCCGTACTTTACCCTTACACTGACGCCTGTACAATCGGTGCATGGCGACCTTCAAGAAGATCAGCAAACAGGCAATTTCTGGAGATCGTGGGGTTGCGTTTATCCATTCCATTTGTTCGAAGATCGGATTCGCCTTTCATCCGACAAATCAAGCCATCGAAGCAGGAATAGATGGCTTCATCGAGATACGGGACACCGAAACTGAACGCGCTACAAACTGCATTCTTCAAGTTCAAAGCAAAGCCGAATCTGGCAAGTTCACAGCCGAAACCGACACGGGCTTTGAGTTTCTTTGCGAAGAGAAAGACATCGACCATTGGATGACGGGGAACACACCAATCATTCTTGTTGCTTCGCGCCCAATGACGAATGAAGGGTATTGGATCGACCTTCGAGAGTGGTTTTCCGATACCACAAGGCGAAAAGAACGCCGCATCGTATTCAGCAAGTCGGCAAATCGTTTCGATGAATCGTGCAAGGCAGCCTTGGCGAAACTGGCGGTTCCAAAAGATGCGGGATTCTATTTCGCACCGATCCCCAAGCGGGAGTCGCTTCTGTCGAATCTGTTGCCAGTCTCAGGGATCAATCCCCACATCTTTCGCGCGGAAACGACGCACAAGCGTCCTGGCGACATTTGGCAATGGGCGAGAGAACGAAACACTGCTTCCGAGTGAGTGGTATATCGCAGGCGGACAACTTATCAGCATTCACGACCTTCGAGTTGATCCGTGGCCGACGGTGTGCGAACGTGGAACGGTTGAACGAGACGACGCCAGCGAATGGAGCCTTTCTGATGATGCCGACCGCCAGCGACAGTTTGTGCGATTGCTCAATCAATGCCTCAAGGAAAAGCTGCGTCCACACGGTGTTCGCTTTCACCCGCTGACGAAGCGTTACTATTTTTTGCCGCCACAGTTCTCGCTAAAAACCCGCACTTATCCGTATCGAAGCCTTCTCAAGCACACATCGAGGGACGTGTTTCGCGCTTACACGAACAAGAAAGATGCAAGTCGGGTCGCGTACTACCGTCATGCTGCGTTCGAGGGGCACTTCTACCGTTTCGATGATGAGTGGTTCCTGGAAGTTACTCCGACATATTTCTACACCTACGATGGCAAGAATATGTCGCAGTTTGATGGTGACTTGCTCAAGGGTGTGAAGCGACTTGAAAAGAACCTGGCTGTTCTTGGCCAAGTCGTCATGTGGGCAGAGCTTCTTACAAAGCCCGCCGACTTGTACTTGGCTGACTATCCGTACTTGCGATTCAATCCACAGCTTACGTTCGACTTCCCCTTCGGTGTGGATGATGCCGACTGGCGCAATCGTGAAAGTGACATTTCAAAAGAAACGCTTGAAAGCGAACCAGAGTTCGGGGGGTTATTCAAATGAACGCATCAATCTTGATCGAGGAGCCAGAGCTTGAGTTCGGCGTGGGTCGCCACATCGACGTGCGATTCGGAATAATGAATCGTGGTGCATGGGGAAGAGGACGGCCTGAGTCGCCGACTTCAATCTCTCTTGGCGTAGTAGGCACAACCCAGAGCATCGAGGGCATTCTCTCTTGGCTTGCCAAGTGTCAGACAGGAGTCGATGCGAAGCAAAGTAAGCAGCCAAATCTGTTTCCGCGCTTCCCTGGCTTTGGCGACGATTCATGCTTCGGTTGCGGCGTTACTTGTGATTCTCGTTGGCAGCGGGCAATCCGAAGTTCCGACATCGAGCAACTCGCCTCACGCCGTTCGGCTGATGAGTTTGTGGAAGCAGCAGTCGACTTATTCCTTGACGAGATTATGGCTGAAAGAGAACACCCCAGTAAAAGCCATTGTATGCGCCGTTCCATATCGCATGTTAGAACTCATGGAGCGACCAGCACCCGCGACATCACCCAATGAAGATGAGGACACACCCGAAGTGGGTTCCTTGCATCTCGATTTTCGGCATCTTCTGAAAGCCAAGGCGATGCCGCTTGATCGTTCTGTTCAGCTTGTTCTGCCAAGTACATACGGACAGAAAATGCCCAAAAAGGCGACGGCTCGCAAAGACGGCCAAGCGGACCGCGCGCTTCAAGACGAGGCCACGCGAGCTTGGAACTTTCACACGGCGTTGTACTACAAGGGCGGCGGGACACCTTGGCGATTGACGCGCGATACGAATGAGTTTCAGACATGCTACGTCGGGATCACGTTTTATCGAACGCTGAACGCGAAGTCAGTGGCTTCGAGTTTGGCACAGGTGTTCAACGAGCGTGGTGATGGGATCATCGTTCGTGGCGGCGAAGCTCGGCTTGATAAAGAAGATCGCACTCCCCATCTCTCGGGCGAACAGATTCGAGAAGTCGTCTCAAAAGCACTGCTGCGCTACAAGAAAGAGCATGGGCACTTGCCCGCGCGCTTGGTCGCTCATAAGAGTTCTTGGTTTGACAATGCAGAGCGCGATGGCTGTCTTGCTGCCATTCGTAGCGTTGGGGTCGATCAGGTCGATCTTCTGAGCGTATCGAGGTCGCTGACGAGACTGTACAGACTCGGCGTTTATCCGCCGATTCGAGGAACCTTTCTTTCGATGGATGCAAAACACCACCTGCTGTATTCACGAGGCAGTGTTCAGTTTTTTGAAACGTATCCAGGCATGTACACGCCTCGCCCACTTCGGATGCGCTTAGAATATGGGGATCAGACTCCGAAATATCTTGCGAAAGAGGTGCTGGGACTGACAAAAATGAACTGGAATAACACCCAGTTCGACAACTCGATGCCGATCACTCTTGCGGCCGCGCGGCAAGTCGGAGATGTGGTCAAATACATCCCAGAAGATGCTGAAATCAATCCGCACTACAGCTTCTACATGTAGCGCGAGACGGCACTTTGTTCGATACAGTCGCGCGAGTTCTCGCAAACAAACGCCATGCGGCGCACGCTCGCGTCCTTCCTCGTGACCGATATGATCGAAAGTTCGGAAGCCGAGCGTTTTGGAGGGCTGTGAATGAATCAAGATACATGTAAGTCGGGCGAAGAACAGCTTGCACAAGTATTCCGCGCCATGCCCGCTGAAATGCGAAGCGGCCTTCTGCAAAGGGCAGGTGAGGATTTACTCAGCCGATTGCCGTTGTCGCCTGTTTCTCGTCAGTTGGAGTCCGCAAAAAGAAAAGAACAACTTGAGATCGTCGAAGACACCGTTGACGAACGCCTCACCGCTCCAGGCGTCCTGCCGCATCTGCCGTGGAAGGAGTTGACCATTCACGATTCCGAGCTTGTGTCGCATGCGTGGCCCGAGCGTGTCTTCAGTACCGTCTTCGCGTCCTGCGAGTTTGATTCAATCCGCGCCGATGAGCTAAAGCGATTCGCGGAAGGCTTGCCGCTCGATCCTAATGGCGAGCCTCGTACTTATGTACCGCTAAATCAGATTGTGCAGCTTCTTGTTGAATGGCGGGAGAAACTCGCAGACATCCTCGATCTGAGTGCGTTGCGAAAGCAAAACGTCGCAGTTGTCGATGTGATAAAAGCGCGGCCTTGGGATGATGACCTCACGATGTACGATACGCGATCACGCCAACGTCGATATGGTGCCGACACGCTATTTCTCGTAGGCATGAACTTGGTAAATGATGGATGGACGAGAAGTGGCGAGATAAGGCGATGGGACGGCGAGTTCGTCGCTCTTTGGTCCAAAGGCGATGTAGACAACACTGTTTATGTCGCCGTCTGGGATGAGCGCGACAACCCACTCTGGGCGAATGGACAACAATGAGCCTGAACGACCCCCGTATTCAGCAAGACGAGCAGTTTTTGAAACGGCTGTTTGCCTGCATGAACGAGTTGGAACAAGAACTGATCTGCGAGTTTGCAATGGAGTTGGCAAAATCAGCATCATTGGATACTTCGGCGATGCCGTCCGATGCGTCAAAGGAAACACATGACGAGTAGTCTTCCGATGAAATGCTGAGGTCTTAGTCATGTCACGCGAAATCGCCGTCCCAGTTCTCGCCATCTGACACCATGCGGCTCATGCTCGCGGCCTTCCTTGATCCGCCGCATCTTCTCCGAGTCGTGGTAGTTGACGGGTTTCTTGATGAACCCCTTCAGCCGCGTCATTGCGGCTTCGATCTCGGCTTGTTCTTCTTGTTCCTTGCTCATGTTTGTCCCCAATGTTGAACGTGTCCCGATAACACGCTTCTTTTCCGCCAAATATATGCGTAGTCCTTCAGTGAGGTTGGTCGGGTACAATCCCACCATGGACCGATGAAAGTCCATTGATGGGAGATCAAAGCGAGTAACTGCATGAGGGACGATTGAAATGGATCAGCGCGACTTCATTGAGCAACTGACGGCGATGGCGCAGTGCCCGTTATCAATGCCAGAGTTTCCGCCCCAGCAGGTGTTGCGGTATCGCTTGGCAGAGTTCTGGAACTTCTTCTTTGAGTTCCGCCATTACACTAAAGAGGCGTGGTCCTGGTCACTTGAGACATACATGATGATGCTTCCTGGGCTGGATGATGAGGGCTTCCGTAC
Source organism: uncultured Phycisphaerales bacterium (assembly GCA_963704405.1). Classification (GTDB taxonomy): domain Bacteria; phylum Planctomycetota; class Phycisphaerae; order Tepidisphaerales; family Tepidisphaeraceae; genus MFD01213-c1. The sequence goes on along the minus strand of OY969903.1, from coordinate 2,971,981 downwards.
GGAACTTGATCGATTTCGAACTTGGCTCGAACATCGGGAGGATCATTATTACGACATCGTATCGCCCGTGTTGAACATGAGGATTATCGAGCGCGAGGAGAGAAAGAAGCATTGGCCGTATGCATGGATGAACGATAAAGACGTGGATGCTGGCAGTCGCAAGTCGGGCGATGGGTGCTTTTATCCGCAAGCTACCGAACAACTCGTGTACGGCTGGATGTGCCTAATCATGGCACGCCATTTGGAAGAGTTTCTCGATCAGAAGGAAAGGTATTTTTACATGAAAGCCGACCGAGACATTGGGGCTGCGAGGGGGCAACCGACTCCCTACGTGTTGTTTGACGTTGACTGCGCGGCGCGGCATTTCCATGCGTATCCAGTTCCGTTGAGCGAAATCCCCAAGGAGGCGACGGTGGATACTTTAGAAATGCTTGGTGCAAAGATCGTTGCCCCCTCTCCCCCACAATGAAGCGGTAAAAAAGGTAACAGGTTCCCCAGTAGACGCTTGGAACTTTGCACGGTTCAAGGTCTGCGCCAAAATCGCTGTTAGAGATCGCAAACGGGCAGGCACGGGCATGAGTCACTCCTTGTCCGCAAGCCGCATCCGCGCTGTCCTGCGCACTGTCCTGTCAATCAGTAACGAATCGGAACGAATACGCGGTTTCAGAGCCGTCGAAGACCCCTCAAAATGATCCGAAAATGCGGCTGGCGACCGTGAGATCGCGGATGTACTATCTCACGGCTGAACGGAGGCGGTTTCTCCCCCTCTCCGCTTTAATACGACATCGCGAGTTTTACCAAGGAACACCGCGCCCGCTAAGGCGGGCGCGGTGTTGTGTTGGGCAAAAGAGCCTTGTCGGATAACGAGTTGCCACGCTCCGCGTGGTTCAAACCGAAGCTCCCGATTGAACACGTTTGGGTTCGAAGTGATGGTTTTGAAGAAATCGCGTTGTTCCTCGGGTTTTCCCGTCTCTCCGAGCGTTTTGGCCTGTTTTATAGCCAAAATATAGGATTTCAGCGGTTCGAAGGCTGTATTTCGTTGTTTCTCCACTGACGTGAGATTTTCGGCCAAAAGCCGCTTCTCATCCATCATCTTGTTCTTAGCCGTTTTGTATTCCGGTAGGGTTACAACCCGGTCGATATAGGCCGCCATGAGGCGGTCGAGCCGCATATCCAGCGACCCGGCAGTCCTGCCTGGCGACAGCAAGGGGCGGCGGGAGCGATCCGCCATCCCCTGGGCGCTGACGACGCCATTCTCTTGGCGTTTGGCGCGATCCATCCACTTGTAGGCGGTCTTGCGACTGATGGCAAAACGACGACACAACGCCGCCAGATTACAACGGGGCTGGATCGCCAACGAAACAAATTCTTGTCTGAGACACACAGTAGAAGCCTCCATCCACGGCATGCTTGAACTCCCGGTAAAGGTTCAAGCTTGCAGGATAAAAGCGCCACCCATGTCCCCGCACATGTGTTACCCATGTCCCCGGTCCGTACAGGGGCAGCAGCCCTCACCCTTACCCACAACTCCGAAGTGTTTTTGAGAACATTTTCGCTTTCTTCAACGTACCTCGATTTTTTCCAGACATGGAGGTCGTGATGATGGTCTGCCAAGCCCATCAGTGGGCTCATCAGCATTTTGGATCGTTGGATCTGGGTGATCGTCGTCGTTCAAAAGGGTTGTTACACTCGCAGCCCAAATGGCGGCGACTCCGGGTCAATCCCTGCCTGTGCAACATAAGCAGTGGGCGGAGCTGAAAGCAGCTTACCGGTTTTTCGACAATCCACAGATTAATCCCGATGCGCTGCAAGCCCAGCACCGGCGGGTGACTTTCCAATCGTGCCGCGAGCATCCGGTGGTCCTGTGCGTGCAGGATGGCTCCAATGTGCAAGCCAGCCGTATTGCTGGAGGCCAATGGGTGATGCATTCGGCGCTGGCGGTCACGCCAAGCGGCGAAGTTTTAGGGTTGCTCGACCAGCGATTTTTCAAGCGGGTGAAGCGAGCGGCACGGGAGAGCAAAAAAGCCAGGCGTGATCGCTTTCGAGAGAGCGATGTCTGGATTGACGCCGTCCAGGCCGTCAAAGCGGCCAACTCACCCCATACGCACCTGATCCATATCTGTGATCGAGGGGCGGACGATCTGCGTCTGATGCACAGTTGCGTGGCGGCATCGAACGGTTTTGTCATCCGGGCCCGTCACGACCGCAACATCGAGCAGGCAACCGACAAGCTGTGGTCTTACATGGCGCAGGTTCCGGTCAGCGGACAAATCGATATTGAGATCGGTCAGCAGCGATGCGTCAAACGCAAGATCAAAGGCGTCACCCAGCGCCTGCCGCGTCCCGCCCGCATGGCCCAATTACAAGTGCGGTTTGCAACGGTGCAACTGCAACCTCCGGCCAAAAGCGCGCCGTCCACCCAACCGTTGACGGTGAATGTCGTTTATCTCAAAGAACCCCTCGAAGGCGCTGCGTCGCTGGAGTGGATGCTGCTGACCAATTTGCCGGTGGAGAATCTGGCCGATGCATTGACGATCATCGACTACTACTGCATTCGCTGGGTCATTGAAGAATGGCACCGGGCACTGAAAGAAGGTTGCAGACTTGGCGAATCCCAGTTGCAAAGTATTGATAACCTGCTTCGATTGATCAGCATGCTCTCTCCCGTGGCAGTGCGATTATTGCAGCTGCGTGATTGGGCCAACCTGCCGCGCAACGAACCTGCAGCCGCCAAACTCGACCTGCAGCAGAAGGTGCCGCAGGCAATGATCCAAGCCGCGGCAGCGCTAGGCCAATGCCGGATTGATCAAATGAGCCCCCGGCAATTCTGGCAAACCCTGGCTCACCAGGGCGGCTGGCTGGGCAGAAAACACGATCCCCGCCCCGGCTGGAAAGCAATCTGGATCGGCTGGGAAATCGTCTCCCGAATCGCACACGGCATCGAACTCACACAGCAAAACCGAATCGATGCAACTTGTGGGTAAGGGTGAGGGCTGCTGCGGCTGTGATTTGTTTCTCTCTTTGTCTTTATTTTCGTCTTGCTCTTCCGCCATATTTGACGTGGCTCGGAAGTTCAGCGGTTATTTCGTGGCTGTCACATGCCAATGCAAGCGGGCGGCCCGTGGTGGGTCGCCCGCTTGCTCAGGGGACGCAATAGATGGTTAGGGTGCCATCAGGGAAACATGGGGTTGATCCATGTTGCAATTCGCAACATTCACAGCACCCTTAAGACCGCGAACGCTTTAGCCGGGGGCGGTCGGGGTTGGTCTTTCTTCGCCATGCGTGGGGGCGGCGGATGTCCTTGCCGGGATGGTGCTGCCTGGCGGGATTGCAATCTTTCATGAGTCCAACTCCTCTTCCAGCGGCGTGGTCACGCCGAGTTCTTCTTCGGATGTATGAACTTCCAGCTTATCGCCGGGTCCGCCGACGCCGATTTTTGTCTTGCTGGCCGATCCGTCCAAGCCCAGAGTTTTGCTGACATTAAAATGCGGCGCTGCTTTCGGTCCTTCGCCGGCATGAGCGAGTGGCTTTGCCGGCTCAGGCGAATCTTTGGCGATCTTTGCTTTTTTCGGATCGCCGCTGCCTGCCAGCGATGATCGTTCATGGATGGCGGCGTTGCGGCCGTCCAGGGTGCTTTCGTACTTGATGCCGATGGTTGATTCAGGCTCGCCGAGCATCCAGCGGTTCACCAGTTCGACGCCTTGCATGAGCGTGTGGTCGGTATTGGAGACTTCATATTTCCACATGCCGAAGCGGCCGCGGGAATAGATGTCATGCTTCTCCAGGAATGGAATCGCCTGGCTCAGAATGCCGTCGCGCTCCACGCTCGGCGTGGGGTAGCTGTATTTGGCATGGTAGGTCCAGGTGTCCACGATATCGTTGCGGTCTTCTTCTTTCAGCATTCCGGCGTTGATCAGGCCGCGGATGGTGTCTTCAACGATGCGGCGGCCATCGACTTCCTTGAACTCGCTGTAGCTGGTTTCGCACAGCAGGCTGTAATGCGTCTTATTATCCGGCGTCATGAACGGGCTGTAATTGCTCAGATATGTGACGCGGTAGAACGGGCAGTTGTCTTCCGGGAAATACATCCATGACTTGGTGGACGGGCAAGGTTGCTTGATGCCGATGCCGACCATGTATCCGCCGCTGTGGCGGAGTGATGCGGTGGCTTTCTTGATCTCGCGCGGCACTTCGCCGTTGAGAATATCGTTGCACAACACATCCAACGGCATCGCCGAGATGAGCTTGTCGTACTTGACGATTTCGCCGTCTTTGAAGCGGATTTCTTTTTTCACCAGATTGATGAAATCGACCGTTTTGTTCAGGTGAACTTTACCTTGGAGCGGGTCGCCGAATCGGCGATAAAATTCACCGGTGCCGCCGAAGAGCGGAAATTTGAACTGATTGTTCGGACCCCAGCCAAAGTCGTCGGTGCCGAGGATGACATTCTTAATGGCGCGGTTCACGTCGACCATTGCGACGCGCTCGCCGATCCACTCCTTGTTCATCATCTCGGCGGGATGCGCCCAGACTTTGAAGTTGTAGGGCTTCATGAAGTGCTTGACGATTCCATCGCCGAACACTGCATCAATGAATTCGCCAAAATTCTTTGCGGATTTGTGGTCTCGCTTTGTCTGCGCCTCGATCAGGCCGGTGAGGCATTCATAGGTGACTTCCCTGGGGAGATACCTGATGTTGTTCTGGAACGGGTAGGGCACCCATTTCTCAAACATGCGCACCCAGCATTCGCGGTTGTTGAGCTGGAAATCTTTTCCCATCAGATCGTCGAAGCACTTGTCGTAATATTTATAGTGGGAAAACATCACGTGCCCGCCGATGTCCCAGGTGAACCCGGCTGAATCCGTGAAGCTGCTGGCCAGGCCGCCAATCTGCGGGCTGCGCTCATAGATGGCAAAGTTTTCGTGGCCTAATTCTTTTAATCGGTATCCAGCCCCCAGGCCCGTCGGCCCGGCCCCGATGATGACTACTTTGGTTCGCGGATCCATATTGCGTACTCCTTCAATTTTTAATTTCTATCCTCCTCTCCCGGCAACTCCGGGAGAGGGAAGTGCAGGGTTCTTCATGATCCCTGCGTGGGCTGATACTGATACAGCTTGGCATCATCAAACTCCGGCAGGGCCTCTACCTTGCGGGTGCTTGGCCGGTCGGATTGGCTGACGGCCTGCCTGATCAGGTCCTGCATCGTCTTGACGGTGCTTTCCCAACTGCTCTGCTGCGCCTTCTCTATGCCGCGCTGAATGCGGGCATGATCGGGGCTATGCAGCGCACGCTCGGCGGCGGCGACGAATTCTTCCGGTGTCTTTACGATGTCCACCAGATCGCTGTATTGCGTGATGACATCCTTCACCGGTGTGCTGATGACCGGCTTTCCGGTCGCCAGGTATTCGAGGGCTTTGGTGGGGTTGATGTATTGAGTGGCCGCGTTGATCGCGAAGCACATCATGTTGATGTCGAACGCGCGGCAATAATTCGGAAGGACGCTGTAATCTCGCCCGCCGAGCCAATACAGATTCGGGAAGTGCGGGAGCAGATTCGGGTCTACCTTCACCACCGGGCCGACCATTGCAAAGGACCATTCCGGTTTCATCCGGGCCATCTCACCGACCATGTTGTAATCGACGCGCTCATCGACGACGCCGAACCAGCCGAGGATGGGGCGGGCCATGAAGTCGATGTCCGGGGGGATGCTGGTGTTGATGTCCTGTGCCTGGGAGAAGTGGTTGTATTCCACACCGCAGCCGAAGAAGTGGACGTTGGGGTGCATCTGCTTCTTCTTCAGGTACAGCTCGTAACCACCGGTGAAGACGACGTCGGCGTGATCCATCAGCCGCCGCTCGTTGGCGATCAGGCTGCGCAGAGCGCCGGTGAACTGCGAAAGCTCATCCATCGAATCGTAGACAATACCGCGATTTTCAAAGTGCCCGAGCGACCACGATGCATCCATCGGGCTGTAATACCAGAGCAGCGGCTTATCGAAATCACCGTTCTCGTTCATCTCTTCAATTGCCTGCCTGGTGAACTTGCGCAGCAGGTCGGGCAGTTCCGGATTGTGATTCCAAGACGGCGCCAGATGGGGGCAGGCGACCGTGACATTGGGCATCACGCGATGGAATTGCAGTTCGGGCTCGGCGCCTTCATGCCGATCAAAGAAAGGCTCTTCAACAAAGAGCACGTTGTGCTTCTTGGCAAAGCGCGACAGGAACTGCTGCGGACGCTGCCACACGAATCCCCAGCGCAGGTGGCTGAAGACGACCACGCCGTATTTGTCCGTGTTTTTGTTGTCCTGCACGGCGATGCGTGCCGGCGTTTCAGTGGACAACCGGCTCGTGGCCGCCGTCAGTTCATTTGCGGCGCCCGCGACCGGATCGGCGAGCCGATTGATCGCTGCTTCTACTGCGCTCTTGCCGTTTCCGTTTCCGTTGGCGTGGCCATTGCCATCGTGTCCATTTGATCCATTGCCGTTCTTGCGGGCGGTGACAGCGCTTTCCAGCTCCTCCCAGGATTCGCTGGTCGACAGGGGCGTTTGCGTTTCATCCAGCCCGGCCGATCGGACGATTTTCTCAAGCTTGCCGATCCGCTCTTCACCGCCGGCGACCGCCGCCTTAAACAGTTTGATCAGCGGCGTGCTGCTTCGTCGAAGCGTGCCATCGTTCTGCCGCTGGAGATTGAACATCCCGACTTCATGGATCTTGCCGATCCGGTGCGTCATGGCTCCGTCCCAGTCAAGCTGGTCGAGCAGTGGCCACCAGATGAACCCAAGCATCGGCACGCCTTCTTCGCGGAGTTGCCTGATGTCGTCGATGGTTCGATCGAGCCAGATTTCGCGGTTGATCGGCTTCCCTTCAATGCTTGTCTCAGTCAGCATCAGCGGGATGTTGTAGCGGTTGTAGTACGCGGTGCTGATGCCATACAGACCGACCGGATTATCCGCGCGGCGCTGCTTGATGGAGCTGCCCTGCATATCCAGTTGCCAGTCGCTGTGGGGGTAGTAGTCGAGGCCGAGAATGTCGGGCGACTGCGGATTATTCCGAAACCACTGCAGATCGAGTTCGCTCAGGCCGTAGCTTGTGACCCAGGTGTACAGCGGATGATCGCGATCGACGCGGCCAGTCAGCAGGTCCATCACAATGAACCGCCGCAGGTTTCGCCGCCGGCATTCCGCCTGGAGGCTGTCGATCCGGGTTTTGAAATTTTCGCTTGCATCGCACAGCAGCACCGTCGCTTCGGGCATCGCGCGGCGAATGGCCCGGATGCCGCGGCTCACCGCCTGCACAATCCGGCCGAGCACCGGCATATATCCACGCCACTTGCGCTGATAAGGCGGCCAGAATCCCAGATCGCCGCTGAACAGGGCCGACACCAGCGGCTCATTAAAGGGGCACCAAATCTTGACCTGATTGCGATAGCGAGTCACCAGCGCGTCGGCAAATCGTTCCAGCGCTTCGGGAAATTCCGGATCGCCGACCGCCTGCTTCAGCCAGGTCGGGGTGCCGAAGTGCATGACATCGAGCATCAGGTTGATGCCCAGCTTGTCGAACTCCGCCATCCGCTCGTCAGAATAGGTCCAGTCAAACTTCCCCGGCTCCGGTTCCAGGACATGCCAGGGAAACGCATATCGAAGATTGGTGATGCCCGCCTCTTCCTTGGCGCGGCGGAGGTCTTCCTTCCAGAAACGGTCATGCTGCGTCCACTCAAACTGATCCACTTTCATGTGGGGAAGGAACGAGCATTCCATCCCGGCGCCCCAGATGAATTCCTTCACCGGAAGCGATTCGACCGCCGACAGATCAGAAGCTTGTGGTGTGGTGTCCTGTGAATCAGGCAGGCTCTTAAGCCGATTGAGTTGAGTGTTGGTGGAAACCATGCGCGTACGCTCATCCTTCCTTTTAAGCCCGCATATTTCACGGGCGGTGTTTGGTCTTCAGATTGTTCAAACCTTTGGCGGGCGAAGGAGCCGGTTAAAGTGGATTCAACCGGAACGACTTCGGTGCCCTTACCGAATGGGACGAGACCCAGCCGCGATTGTTATTGCCGCAACTAACGGGCGCTAAATTGCTTCAGGCGGCTATCGATGTAGCGTGTCCAGACTGCCGGAGCGGGAGAAGCTGGCCGGTGTGAAGGCGCAAGAGGCGTATTCCAGACAGACGCAGCGCTCAGACTCACCTTTTCGGCGGCCTTCTTCCGCGCGTCCACCGCTTCACTTTTGGAATTTTGCTTCATAGCGCAACCTCAGCTTTTATGCTTCGCTTTAATTTGGCGTTCTGGTCTACCGTGAAGCACTGAGCAAAAAGTGTGCCTATGAACGAATCGACCACACCAGGCCAGAGGGATGACGGACTGAGGTGTAGGAGAGATGGGGAATTTCTCGGATTTAATGAAGAAAAATATCGCGCTAAGAAAAACCTACGGGCACCGCCGCGTATTTTAGCAGGCCCATCCGTGCAGACAGGGTGTCCGTTTTTGACGACAGGGTGTCGCCAACACTGAAGTTAAGGTGAGGTGAAGGTGCTGCGACTTATGGTAATGTGGCCGGCACCGGCACCGGTCCGGATGCTTCAACGGGCGCTGAAGTTGAGGGCTTGGGACTCTGTTGCAGATCGGTTACCAGGGTGGGGGTGACTTCCACTTCCACCCGCCGATTTACCACCTGTGAATCCAGGGTATATTCCCGCTGCATGACAGGTTCAAAGGTGGAGCACCCCTGCACCCGCAAAATATCGGGCGAAACGCCATGTGCGGTCAGGTAGTCGGCGACGGACTGCGCCCGCCGAAGCGAAAGATCCATTTTCTGCTCGGCCGTCGCTTCGTCACCGAAATCGTCCAGTGAAGTGTGTCCTTTTACCAGCACAATATTGCGATGTCCTCGAATCTGCGCTGCGATTTCATCTACCATGCGCAGCGTTCCCGGCACCAATTTGAAGTCCTTTTTCTCAAACAGCAGCCGTCCCCCAACCACGGCCTGCTTCCCGACGCGAATCGTCGTTACTTCAGGATCTGTCCCATCCGCTCCCTGGCGATGAATCTTGGTTTCGCCGCCCTTGCCTGGTCCATCCGGGACTTTCAGCCCGTTCAGTTTTTGAAAGATCATCTGCTCATCCACCGGATCGGTGCTGGCCGGGTTAGGCACATATCCAAATGCATCCCGAATCGCCGCCGCGGTATTCACCCATTCCTGGTTTGTATTCCCCCCGCCCGACTTGGGATTTGGCGAAGGCTTCAACACCCAGAGGATCACGAAGAACCCCATCATCAGCATGACCAGATCGGCGAACGTGAAGATCCACTCGGGGCATTCTTCACATTCCTGAGGCTTGCAACGGCAGGGGGGGGCTTTTTTGGCCATGATATTTTCACCGCAGAGGCGCGGAGACGCTGAGAAGATTATTCCTTTAGACCAAGCACTCGGCGGCGAATACCGTCTTTGAGCAAAGACACATTGAAGTTAATGAGTAATCCAACCTGCCACCCGCCAAGGCGAAGATAAGTAAGCAGTTGTGCCTCGTGGATGGGGTGAATCTTGTCGACTGATTTCAATTCCACGACAACTATGCCTGCTACGAGCACATCAACGACATACCCACAATCGAGCTTCACATTTTTGTAGTGAACTGGAAGCCGCATCTGGAATTCAAACGGAATGTTTCGAAGCTGCAACTCATGGCACAGGCACTGTTGATACACAGATTCCAGAAGTCCCGGCCCCAGCGCCCGATGCACTTCGATTGCGGCAGAGATGATGGCATCGGTGAGCTCATTAACTTGCATTGTCTTCTCCGCGCCTCCGCGTCTCTGCGGTAAATGCTTCTACGCTGCCTTTGGCATGGCTTCCTGCTGCTTGTTGCTCAGGAAGCTCAGCAACTGCATTTCCACTACGCGGGGATTGTTGCCTGCCTGGATGCTTAATATTCCCTGCAGCATGATTTCCTTGCCGAAGGCTTCTTCCTGGGATCGGAGCGAAAGTTTTTCGGCGATCGGGCCGGCGACAAGATTCTGCAACATGCAGCCGTAGAGCGTTCCGGTGAGCGCGACTGCCAGTGCCTGTCCGATCGCACCGGAATCGCCGCCGAGGCTGCGGAACATTGCGACCTGTGCGATCAGTGTTGCCATCAGGCCAAAGCCCGGACCGAACTTTGCCAGTGTGTGGAACAGGTGCTTGCCATGCTTGTGGCGTTCCACCATGGCGTCGATTTCAATTCGAAGAATGCGCTCGATGATTTCCGGATCGGTCCCGTCGATTGTCAACTGCAATCCGCGCCGCAGAAATGCATCGGGCGCTTCCCGCGCGACTGTCTCCAGCGCCAGCACACCGTCGCGGCGAGCCGTCTCTGCATACTGCACCATCTCCGTGATGATGTGCTCAATGTGCGAATGCTTGTTGAACAGCCACTTTTTCACATAACCGACAGCGCCGGTGATGTTATGCAGCGGCATGGAAAGCATCGCCGCCCCCAGCGATCCTCCGAAGACCAGGAATAGTTCCGGCGGTTTGAAGTACGCCGCCCATGTTGCCTTCGGTGACGTGCCACATTGAGAACAGCACAGCACCCCAGGCCAGAAGCATTCCAAATATACTCGCCAGATCCATTGGCATTCTCTCGGTAAGAAGGGGAGCATTCCGGCTCGCGCCTTATTCCTTATTTCGGCACATCTGGCGCTATGGGTTGAGATATTATTGGAACCGCGGGGTCTTAACATTCCCCTCATCTTCCGGTCAGCTTCACTTGTTATAGTCCCTTTGAAATATGCGAAATCGCCGCCCAAATGCGTTTACCGTCATTGAGGTCCTCGTCGTCATTGGCATCATCGGTGTGCTGATGGCCATCCTCCTGCCGGCGGCCGAACGCGTCCGTCATCAGGCCTATATCGACAAGTGCGCCAGCAACTTACGCCAGATCGGCCTTGCGATCGCGACCTACGAATCCGACAATCACGGCAACTATCCCCGCACCCTTGCCGACGAAACGTACACTAAAGTCCTCCCAACCGGTCTGACCAAAGGCACCGGCATCATGGCCGCCGACCCGTTTCAGGGGGGCGTCGGCTATAACGACCTCACGGCTCCTCTTTTTTTGGTTTTAAAATCCCAAAGGGTTACGCCCGAAGTATTCATCTGCCCCTATAACGACGAAACTGATTTCAGTGCCGACACGGCTCCCATCGCCGGCCGCTCCAACTTCACCAATTATAAGAAAAACCTTGGCTACAGCTTTGCCAATCCCTACGGCAACACCACTGCCAGCGCTGCCGGCTATCGCCTCTGCAACAAACTCTCTGCCGAATTTGCGATTGCCGCCGACCTTAATCCTGGTGTGGATGCAACCACCAAAAAGAGCGACGTCTACGCCGCCAGACCAAACAGTCCCACGTCAGTCATGCAAAAGGCGAACAGCGCCAACCACGAACGCGATGGCCAAAACGTCCTGTATGGCGACGGTCATGTCGCGTGGCAAATCACCCCGCTCTGCGGCGTTCAGCAAGACAACATCTACACGGCTAAAAACGGTGTAACCCCTAACGTGGAACTCAGCCCCGCCGACGCCACCGACAGCATCCTTCTTCCCAGCGATGACTGATCTCTAAAACACAAAACGTGACGGTGGAGTGCCCATGCGCTCGACTTTTGAACTCCTTTAGCCCGAGTCCATTTGCGGGCAATTGCCTAATCCGCTCGCGTCTTTCAAGTAGGTTGCGGAGGGGATAAAAACCATCGACGTTTTGCATGATGAAGCGTCTCCCGTCGATGCACTATTGGGCCTCCTCTATCCCGCAGGCTAATATGTACAAATGCCTGCTGAACCTCCACCCATTCTGGTTTTAGTCAAAGACCTTCTCTTCGCCACAAAGATCGGTGCTACCGCTCGCGCTGAGGGTATCGCCATCAAACTAATCCGCGACCCGGCAAAACTTTTTGTTGAAACCGCCGATCGGCTGATTGTAGATCTGAACCAGGACGGCGCCTTGGAAGCGGCTGTCGCATGGCAAAACCAGACGCCCCGAGAAATCATCGGCTTCGTCTCCCACGTAGACGCTGATTTGATCAAACGCGCCCGCACCCTCGGCATCGACCGCATTCTGCCGCGCAGCCGCTTCGTAGAAATAATCCCGGACCTGCTCAAAGGCGCCGAGGCGCCATAATGCTCAAGCTCTATAAGATTTCCTGCACTTTGTAGTGATCTTCCTGGCGCGGCAAACGTTTAATTGATGAGCCACATAATCAAACCGCCTGGTCTAACTTCAAAGAGCGAGCCAACCATGCAGTCCATTGCCATGAATCCTCTGATCGTGACACCTGCCGCACCTGATCTCGAAGCCGACCTCTGCCGCGCCCGTTGGCTGGCGAATTGGCTCGACACCAAATTCGAACTCTTCGGCATTCGTTTCGGCCTTGAAGGAATCGTCGGTCTCATCCCCATCGTCGGCGACACCCTTGGTCTGCTGGCCGGCCTCTATCCCATTTATGTCGCCCGCCGCCATAACCTGGGCCGGGCCCTCCGCGTCCGCATGGCCTTGAACCTGGGCATCGAATGGCTCCTCGGAGTAACCCCCCTCATCGGCGATGCCGCCGACATCTGGTACAAAGCCAACATCCGAAACCTTAAGCTTCTGGAACGCGCCGTCGAATTAAGACGAACAGGACAATGAGCATTTACAAAGAGTCTCCGCGCGAGACACTCTTTGAAAAAGTTAAACGCCCGAAGATTCAATCCAACGACTTCACATAAATCATCAAATCCTGATCCAGATAAAGCCCATTCACTGTTCCCACGTGATGAAACCCTCCCGAGGTCAAAAACGCCCGCCCGATCACCTGCGCCTTCTGCTCCACCGAAATCCATACCCGCCGCACGTGTGACTTGCGGCGGCGGTGCAGTTCCCGCGCCTGCCCGATTGCCGCCTCCAGCAGCTTCCTGCCCTTCCCCGCGCGGCGAAGCCCCACAGAAACCGTAATATCCAGAATCTGCACCAGCCCTGCCTCCGCGTCCGCCGGTGAATGCCACCGGATCACCCCAACCGCCTTCCCATCCGATTGCAACGCGATTGTCTGCACAAACGCGGCGGTCGGCGGCTTTGCAGGAATCTCCGGATCGTAATTGAATGTCTCCATAACGTTTCTTATCGAGTTGGCATTGTCCCCGAATCCATGTCCCGTTTGTTCTGCTCCGCGGCCACCTCTTTCACGTCGGCCAGCATCTGGCGCACGCGAACATCATCTGAAACGGCGTCGAATTTTCCATCCACTCGAAACTCATGCAGCGGGTCCACCAGATCGCCTCGCCGCTCCGCCAATTTCAATGTCCCATTGCGAATGATCACTTCCGCCCCCGGCCCATTCTTCACCACCGAGACAAACCCCGTCCCCGCATAATGAATCATCCCCGTTCCCGAGACCGTCGGCCCCTCCAGCACGTACCAGTGCAGCGCCGCGTTGGTCGCCGCTGGTGTATCGGCCCTCGCCCCCCGCACGGGACGCCAGAGCACGCGGATTTGCAGGTACTGCCGCACCGGCGGAACCGTGGCCGGATTCAGGCGTTGCCCCGCCTCGCTTGATGGAATGTCATCCACCGGATCATGCACCAGTACGATCTGGTAATCCCCAGCGGCATCCTGAGTCGTATAAGCCTGTGTAAAATTCTGAAGATATTTCAAATCTGACCGAAGCGGCGTCACAGAAATCACCGGCGGCGACGTTCCACATCCGCCGCTCAGCAGCCCCGGAACGATAGCGCACACAAAGCCCATCACGCGCAACATGCGCGATAAGCCTGATTCGATGTCGCAAGCCGCTGTGAATGACATGTCTGGTATTGGAGCGGTTTTTAAAAAAGGATCAACTGCGGAACTTCCCTGGCCGCATTTCCCGCCTTTGGCGTATTAGGGGCCCTTTAATGGAAACTCTTATTTCCCCACCTCGATCCGCAGCAAAAAATCTGCCCGCGGCGCCGTGAAGTTAAACTCACCGGCCTTGGCCACCGCCAGCTTTTCCGTCTTCATATTCCAGGTATCAATCCCCTGCACCACATAATCCCGATCGCCTGCAAGCTTGAGTTTAATTGGCCCTTCCTTCACCGCATAGGCAAGATACACCGCTCCCGGTTTGGCCAGAACATATACATTCGGCTCCGGATTCGACGGCTCCATGTCCGTATACGGCAGTTCTTCCATCACCTTCTGAAAAAATGTGATCCGCAACGGACTTTCCCCATGCAGAACCCCGCCCTTTGACCACCACAAAACATCGTTGGGATCCTTCAGTGTTTCCCCATGCCCCACATATCCGCCGCAAACAGCGCCCAGCCAAAACTGCCGCACCATTTCCGGTCCGCTCAGGTGTCCCCAGCTATCCGGAATATTTCCTTCATACTTGCACTCGTCCACGACGATGGGCTTCTGAAATTTCTGCCGCCACCCGATCACTTTCGTCAAATCGCTGTTCTGAATGCTGGCGTGCGTCACCCACTCTTTGGTGTGATCGTACATTTTCGAAGCATGATGAATCCCGCGCAGGTGACCCACGGGATCTTCTTTTTCAAGGATTGAGAAAAACCGGTCCCAGTCTGCAACCGTCTTGTTGCCGTGCCTGGTCTTTCGCAGTTCCGGCGTCATGAAGTCATATTCGTTGGCCAGCGACCACCAGACATTCCGATAGGCCGACAGCCGCGCGATGGCATACCGCAGGTACCGATCGTCAGCGGTTGAATCCATGTCCGCAAAACCCCAGCGGTCATAGGGATGAAACAGGATCAAATCCGCCTGTATCCCCAGCTTGCGCAAGTCGGCGACGCGCTGCTCCAGATGCCGCCAGTTCGCCGGATCAAACCGTGTAAAATCAAACTTTCCGTCCGATCCGCGCACAAATGGATAGTTCGGCGGATCGTTCTGGTTATACCGATATGACTTGGGGAATATGCACATCCGCAACTTATTAAACGGCGCGGCTGCCAGCGTCTTCAGCGTCTGCTCCTGCAATTGCTCCGTCTGATGAGTCCACGCATAACAAGTCGTTCCCACCTCGAAATACGGACTCCCGTCGGCGTACGCAAAATGAAACGTCCTGTACACCCGAACCGGCCCATGATTATCCCCCGTGGCCGCCACCGCGGTGAACCCACCGCTCTTGCCATCCAGTTCCGGCCGATTGCTTGCGGTCCGGTATGTCCATGCCCCCCGCGCCGGCGGTGAAAACCGAATGAGATAAACCCCATCCCCATCATAAAACCCCGGGACCGAAACCGAATCATTCCCATTCACAAACTGCGCCGCAAGCCGGGTATCAACAAACGGATTCCCATTTCTCGGTCCCGCCAGCTTCAATTCAAATATATCCCATTGCTCCACCTCTCCCGAACCGGCCGCTCGGCCAATCCCCGGCAGCAAGGCCAGGAAGATCGCAGCCGAATAGAAAACCACGGGAGGCCAATTTTTGAATCGCGCCATATCCTGCATCATCCCTTTTAAAGAGATGGCGGCAAGAAGCTTAGGCGACCTGGAAGTGGCCGTGAAAGTGGCAACATTGCACCTCGCATTGACAACTCCTCTCACTCCTCTGACAACACACCCCAAATCCATATGCACGTTCTCTATATCCACCAGAATTTCCCCGCGCAGTTTGGCCACATTGCCGCCCATCTTGTGCAGAAGCTCAAATGGCAATGCACCTTTGTCAGTGAAACACCGTCGGGCATCGCGGCGGGCATCCAGAAAATCCAGTACAAACTTGAAGGCGGCGCAACCAAGCAGAATCATTTCTGTTCAAGAACCTTTGAAAACACGGTCTGGCACTGCGACGCCGTCTACAAAGCGCTCAAGGCTCGTCCGGACATCAGGCCCGATCTGATCGTTGGGCATAGCGGGTTTGGCTCAACCCTCTTTCTCCGGGAGCTCTATCCCGACATCCCCTGCATCAATTTTTTTGAGTATTACTACAACCCGCATGATGCCGAGAGCGACATGGATTTTCGGCGCGATCTGGGGTGGCATATTCCCGAGGAAAAATACCTGCGATCGCGCTGCCGCAATGCGATGATCCTGCTTGACCTCCAGAACTGCGATGCGGCGTACGCGCCACCCAGTTCCAGAAATCCCGATTCCCTTCAGAGTACCTGGACAAAATTCAGATCATCTTCGACGGTGTCGATCGCTCGGTCTATCACGGCCACAACGAAACCCTCCGCCCTCCCGCCAGCAAGCGCGGTCTGCGCACCATCGCTGGAATTGCAGTTCCTGCAAGCACACGCGTTGTCACTTATGTGAGCCGCGGCTTCGAAAGCATGCGCGGCTTCGATATTTTCATGCGCAGCGCCGCGCATCGCCGAACTTTATCCTGATGTTCTGTTTATCGTCGTGGGCTCCGACCGCATCGCCTACGGCGGCGACGAAAGCTACATTGAGGGCACCAAATCGTTCAAGGAATGGGTCTTCGCCCGTGAGTCATTCGATCTTTCTAAATTCGCCTTCGTCGGCCGCATCCCTCCGCTGGAATTGGCCACGCTCCTGGCGTCCACCGATCTGCACATTTATCTCACGGTCCCTTTTGTCCTCTCCTGGAGCCTGATGGACGCGATGAGCGCCGGCGCAGTTGTCCTGGGCTCGGCGACCAGCCCGGTAAAAGAAATGATCCAACACGGCCAGAACGGCCTGCTGGCGGACTTTTTTAACCCGGAAGATTTCGCGGCCAAAGCGGTGGAAGTGCTGAAAGACCCCGGCGCTTTCCGTTCCCTTGGCCGCGCCGCCGAGCAGACGATCATGGAGCGATACAGCCTCGAGGCTGTCCTGCCTCAGATGCTGAATCTGTATGAACAAACCGCCGCCAAGCGCAAGCCGCCTGTCGCATCACCGAACTCACAAACCCCTGAAGCCACAAAACCTTTCGCCGGCTGATGCAGATAGCGTCGTCTATTCCAGCAAACTGCTGATGCCTTTAGCCCGGTGAAACTTCATAGACGCGAAAGTTTTTTACGCTCATATGATTCTTCGTCGTCCGGATTCCAAACCATCCTTTTACGTAAGGCTTATCGTCCTTCATCTCGAACAGCTTTTTCCCATCCCGGTAATATTGAATCAGCGATCCGCAGGCGACCAGGCGGATGGTTTGGGGATGGTTGGCGGCGATCAAATCTTCGGCCGCGGATAGATCATGCTCGGGGCGGAGGGGACGATTGGCCTGTTCGCCTATGTAGCGACGAAAGCGAGTGGTTGTGTTGCCGTTTCCGCCGAGGCTTGCGTAATAGGTCAGCAGGCGATCGTAATCGGAAAACTTTCCGCTGCGCGGCTGAGCGAAAATGTCTTTGTCGCTCCGCGTATCACGGGCCATCCAGAAACAATTCAAATCGCTTACTCGATCGTTTGTTCCGCCGGCTGAAATCGCCGTGGCCTGATACTCGATCATCAGCGGTCCGGTCAGCTCCGGCTTAAACCAGACGGTGCAACCTGCGGGGACGTCGATATCCATTGCGCCATTTACAGCCGACACGGTTCCGCCGTTTTCCAATTCGGGGGACCAGTTGTTCAGCCCCTTTGAAAAATCGTCGCTGTATTGCAGCGAGCCGATCGTAAACCCATCCTCGGCGGACTTGAGCATCTCCATGCTTGGCAGAAGCGGGCTTCCACCGATCGCGCCGCTGCCGGTGCATACATAAAATGCGCCATCATAAAGCACCACGCCAGTGCCGTGGCGGCCCTGTAAAAATGCGGGCAAACTGCGCCATTTTCCGCTCAGTGTGTCGAGCGCCTGCACCTCGGAATGCGCCGCCTTATGGGCCACGCTTTCGCCGCCAAAGATCATCAGGTCTGAGCCCACGGCCAGGGCCGCAGCGCCGGCGCGTTGCGTCGGGATGTTTTGGGCCGGCGGCAGCGTGCTCCAGGATTTTGCCGCGATGTCGTACACATCGATTTCGGGAATGGTCAGATCGAAGAGTTGATGTGTGACATAGGAACTGCGGCGACCGGCGGCGGCGTAGATTTTTCCGTCGATGATCGCCGCCTCAAAATGATCGCGGGCCCGGGGGGCATCGGGCAGTTTTGCCCATTGGCCGCTTTGCAGGTCATAGCTGTCGGTCCAGTTCACCCAGCCGTCCGTGTGGCCGTTGATGATGCCGCAGACGAGATACAGCTTGTCGTGATGGATGACGGCCCCGGCGCTTCCGCGCCGGCGATCGGTCGGGATTGCGTCGCCGAGTGACCAGGCGTCCTTTGCGGGGTCATAAATCAGGATATGGTCGAGCGGCTTTTCGCGGGGGAATTTTCCGGTCATGGCGCAGGCGATATAAATCCGCTGCCGCCAAACGACTGGCTGAAAATGATGCGCTTCCACGGGCGGGGGCGTTCCGTGTGTCCATGTCTGCGTTTTGGGATCAAAAATATCGACCGGGTTTATTCCGCGTCCGCCGAGCAGGAATAGTTTTCCGCCACACTCGACGAAGGCGCATTCTTCCCGCGCATGAAACGTTCCTGCGGCGTTGACGGCGAGCCATTGGCGCGTGTCGGAAGGTGCGGTGGTGGGAACCGGGGAAGGTTGCGAGGCTAGTTGGGCCACTATGTCAGCCCCGAGCAACCAACCGGCAAGGCAGGTTACGGCGAGGAGGCCATAGGCAATATAGGTGGGGGATTTTTTTGTCATGTTTAGTGTCAATTGCTCTTTTATCCAGCGAAGGGAATGAAACAAATGAATCAAAATGCAACATTTTTGAAATGTTCTGTCAATATATTGCTTGGAAATTTTGGTTTGGGTGCGAATTTGCTGTGGCCGGGGTGTGATGATTTGCTTGAGGGACGGGGACGGCGGGCAGCGACCAGGACTCTTAGGCGAGGAATTATAGCGGAGGATTTGCACTTTGGCGGGTAGCTGGCATACCTTCCTGAATCATTCATGCAGGATTCGGGCATTACATCCGCGCTGCCAGAAGGCTTGGCCGTGGGGGAGAAATCCTCTTTGCCACCGGGGCCGCTTGCGCCGGTGGTTTCGTCGGGGGGGATGGCGAATTTGTCGCCGGCGATGCGGCAATATCGGCAGTTTAAATCGCAGTATCCGGGTTATGCGCTTTTCTTTCGGATGGGCGATTTTTACGAGATGTTCTGGGAGGACGCGCAGTTGGCGGCGAAGGTGCTTGGGGTGGCGCTGACCAGCCGCAATAAGGGATCGGCGGATGAGATTCCGATGGCGGGGGTGCCGTTTCATGCGGTTGAGGGGTATTTGCGGAAGATGATCGCGGCGGGCCATAAGGTGGCGATTTGCGAGCAGATGGAGGATGCGGCGCTGGCCAAGGGATTGGTTAAGCGGGAAGTGGTCAGGCTGATGACACCGGGGACGTTGACGGATGATCCGCTGCTGGATGGGCGGACGGATAATTTTTTGGCCGCGGTTGCGTTTAATGTGACCAGGGCGGATGGGTATCGAGCGGGGCTGGCATGGGTGGAGCTTTCGACGGGGGCGTGTGTTGCGATGAGCGGGACGGAGGCGCAGGTTCTGGATGAGATTGCGCGGCTGCGTCCGGCGGAGATCATGGTTCCTGAACATGCGTCAGGCCAGCCGCACGAGATTGGAAAGCGGATTACGGCGGTGGGGGTTCATGCGATCACCGCGCGGCCGGGGTGGCAGTTCACACAGCATCATGCGAAGGAGCAGTTGCAGCGGCAGTGGCGGACACAAACGGCTGGTGGTTTTGGATTCGCCGATGATGATCCGGGTGTTTTTGCGGCCGCGGCGATTCTGAGCTATCTGGAGGAAACTCAGAAGACGAGCCTGACGCATATTCGCCCGTTGCGCCGGCATGTGGTGGAAGATCATCTGAGCATCGATCCGGCGAGTTGGCGGAGCCTGGAGATCGATCGGACGATGCGATCGGGCGGGACTGAAGGGTCGTTGCTGGCGGCTGTTGACCGCACGCGCACGCCAATGGGCGCGAGATTGCTGCGGCAGTGGCTGCGGTATCCGTTGTGCGAGATGGATCATATTCTGGCGAGGCAGACGGCGATCGCGGCGCTGCTGGAATCACCGGGGGCGCTGAAGGCGGTGGTGGATCAACTGGATGATGTGTGCGATATCGAGCGGATTGTGGGACGGATTGCGGTGGGGCGGGTGGGGCCGCGCGATCTGGCGGCGCTTTGGCGGTGCCTTGGCGGAATGCCGGGCTTTTTGGATCGGCTGGCGGCGCTGCCGCAGACGGGCGAGGTGGCGCCGGAACTGGTAGCGATGCGGCCATTCTGCGAGCAGCAGGCGATGTTTCTGGAAGGGGCGATCCTGGCCGAGCCTGCGCCGCATTTGCGGGAGGGAGGGGTCATCGCTTTGGGATATGATGCGGAACTGGATCGGCTGCGCGACATCGGGACCAACAGCCAGCAGTGGCTGGCACGGTATCAGGCAAAGCTGGCGGCAGAATCCAACATCCCATCGCTGAAGGTCGGTTTCAATAAAGTCTTTGGCTACTACATCGAAGTAACCAATGTTCATCGCGATAAAGCCCCGGCGGAGTGGACCCGCAAACAGACGACGACCAATTCAGAGCGATACATCACTCAGGAATTGAAGACATTCGAAAACGAAGCGCTGGGAGCGCGGGACAAAGCGGTTTCGCTGGAGCAGCAGCTTTTTGAGCAGATCCGCCAGGCGCTGCTGCCTCATGTGGCGGCTTTTCAGGAACTGGCGTATGGGATCGCCCGCGTGGATGTGCTGTCGTCGCTGGCGGCGCTGGCGGAAGAGCGGCGCTATTGCCGGCCGACCATCACGACGGATCGCGTGCTGGAAATTATCGACGGGCGGCATCCGGTACTCGATCAGCAGCTTGGATCTGAGTTTGTCGCCAATGACGTGCGCTTCGCGGCGGCAGATTCGCTGCAGCTCATCACCGGCCCGAACATGGCGGGCAAGAGTACATTTATCCGGCAGGTGGCGCTGATTGCTTTGCTGGCGCAGGTGGGGAGCTACGTGCCGGCGAAGTCTGCGACGATCGGGCTGGTTGACCGGCTGTTCACGCGCATCGGCGCCAGTGACGAGCTTCATAGCGGCCAATCCACCTTCATGGTTGAGATGACGGAGACGGCGAACATTCTGAACAACGCCACCGAGCGCAGTTTGGTGGTGCTGGATGAGATTGGCCGAGGCACGAGTACGCTGGATGGGTTGAGCCTGGCATGGGCGATCGCCGAGCATATTGCCGCCACCGTGCATTGCCGGACGCTGTTTGCGACGCACTATCATGAGCTGACGGATTTGGCTGACCGTTTTCATGGGGTGAAGAATCTGAACGTCGCCGTCCGCGAATGGGAAGACCAGGTGGTCTTCCTGCATCGAATTGTTGAAGGGGGGACGGATCGGTCATACGGCATTCACGTCGCGCGGCTGGCTGGAGTTCCGCGTGATGTGCTCGATCGCGCGCGTCAGCTCCTGAGTGAATTGGCCGTGCAGCATGTTGGCCGGCCGAAGATCAGCCGCGGGAAAAAGGTGGATAAGGCGGAAGACGCGAGTCAGTTGCAGTTGTTTGTCGATCCGGCGAAGGAGCTGGTTCGACTGCTGGCCGCGACCAAGCTGGATGAAATGACGCCGATCCAGGCGTTTGATCTGCTGAGGCAGTGGAAGGAAAAATACGGGAAATAGGCTTACCGGGACATACCGATATTTACATTATAGAACGCAGTATGAAAGCAGCGAGGTGTGGGAGGGCTGATCATTGGAAGACGTCCGGCAATTTCCCGCGGACGCGCGGATGGGGCTTGGCAGCGAACTCGCGATTTTAAGCCCATGAAGATTATAGTTGTCCCAGCGCCCCGCCAGGTCCCGCTTTGAAGCGTTGGGCCAGAACGTTACATGGTTGAACTTCTGACCCGCCGCCGCGAAGTCCAAACCTCAATGCCTTCGCCGAAAGATTTGTCCGTTCTATCAAAAAGGAGTGCCTCGACCGCATGATCTTCTTCGGCGAACCGTCTTTCCGGCGCTGTCACCGAATATGTCGAACATCATTACCTTCATGAGCGACCGCACCAAGGCAAGGAAAACTTGCTGTTGTTCCCACAGCACACCTCCGATCCGCTCCCACGCGATGGCCCGGTGATCTGCCGGGAAAGACTCGGAGGATTGCTGAAATTCTACCACCGAAAGGCGGCTGCATAATGCACGGATGAATATTTATACGCTACGGGCTGCATGAATGCTCGGATGAGTTTTTTTACCTCACGGTCAAATTTAATTTTCCTTGCATCCAAAGTTCACGGATTCTCTCATTGTGACCATTAATGCGGCCGAAATCGGTAGCCGCCACTCCACACCCCTTAATTGGTACGAGTGGCAATTTAGTTTTAGGATCGAAGCCAGATTGTGGGGCAAGCCCAAAAGTATAAATTACCGGATTCCCATCCTTTACTTGCTGATCAGCTTCATCTTGTCCTTCTCTAACGGCCACTAAATAGGCATCTTTGGATGTCTTGGATGCGTCACCTTCAGAATCTGAATTTGATTTGCACGACATTAATGACAGTAATAAAAAGAAAGCAATCAAGAAAATGCTCGTATCTGCTCGG
This sequence comes from uncultured Phycisphaerales bacterium, assembly GCA_963704405.1. Taxonomy (GTDB): domain Bacteria; phylum Planctomycetota; class Phycisphaerae; order Tepidisphaerales; family Tepidisphaeraceae; genus MFD01213-c1. The sequence goes on along the minus strand of OY969903.1, from coordinate 2,949,451 downwards.
ACAAGTTTTAGAGAAATTCTTCGCCATGCGCGAAGAGAGCAATTATTGATTATTTGCAACATTTTTTTTCTACCGTGTTCCAGAATGTTAGCGCTGAATTTCTCGTTTGAAAGCTACATTGGCATCCAAACGTATCAAGATCTATTAGCTGTGGAGTTGGTCGCCAGTCTTGCGCTGGCATTGTTGCAAACACAGTGCCCTTTTCACAGCAATGTTCGACGTCCTTACAAGGATGATAAGCAGTGTTAAGAAGGTCCGTGGCAGTTTGCCCAGCTAGGGCACAAACTATCTCGCATATAGGATTGAATCCCACGGCGCTGCCTTGTACTTCAAAATGTCCGTCCATGCAAAGACCGTAGCATTTGCCTGACGGGTCCAGACGAACATTGGGTCGGCCACTCTCGTATTCATATAAGTTCCTACCGACTATATATTCGACAGGATCATGTTGCCCAAATCTTCCTAAGCTCGGCCAAATGTATCTTGCTCGATTATAAACCAACTCGCTCTCCTCGTCATGCATAAGCCCTTGATGCCCCACTTCACAAATCCCATAGGGCTGCGTCACGCTCCCACTGGTCACTACCCGTTGGCTGCTCGTCGTCGGAGCCATGCAATACGGATCATTGGTCCCGGGTGAGTAGAACACATTCCTCTGGCCATAAGGGCTGTATTCATACCGCTCTTTCAGCACACCTGATGAATCGACGATCCCCAGGACGTTGTAATTCGCATCCTGGCACGCCCAGTAGTTCACATCGCACGTCTGATGTGACGTGTTGGTCGGATCGGAGTTGATGCTCGTCTGGATTAATTCGTCGATGTACTGCCTGCCCCACACGAACTGCTTGAGGACCAGATTAGAGCCATTACACTCTTCGATCACGCTATTGTGGTCTAAGTAATAGTGATACGTGCAGTCCCATGATCCGGTATTGCTGACGGTCTTCGTGATCCTTCGGCCCAGCCCGTCATAGCTCATCGTGCTGGAGGTCTGGCCCGCGTGCAGGGTGCCACCGCTGTCCCGATAGGCATGGGCCACCGTCTTGAGCCGGTTCCAGGCGTCATACGTATACGCCTGGATACCGTCGAACGTCTGGTTCCCGTTGGCGTCGCTGCTCAGGGTGTTGGTCGCATACCCGCTGGAATCCACCGTGAACGGCTCAACCACCTCCGTCTTGTCAAAGGCCGAGGTGCCCGTGTTCCAGCTCTTGATCGTCAGGTCGTCGATCACCGGCGAGTTGAAGGTCACGCTGTCCCCCAGGTTCTCCTGCGGGCCGCAGTTGAACCCGATCCTCCCGCCGGTCATGTTCAGCCCCGTGAACAACGCCACATCCGTGCAGCTGCTCCAGTCGCTCTCGCTGGGCGCGGCGGTATTGTTCACCAGGGTGTTCACCTTCACGCTCGTCCCGTCACAGGTGATCCGCACCCACAGCACATCCCCGTCCCCTGCCGACGTCACCTGGTTGCTGCTGGGGTCAAGGGTCGCAACATTGCCATATTTATCCACCGCACCCAAACCGCCATAGCCGTGGCTCAACTCCAGCCACGCAGAATGCGAGTCGTCATCGGCGTCATAGAGGAACCCCATCTCATCGCTATCCCCAATTCCATCCAAGGCGACGCGATAAGAGAACGTCGCCTGGAACTTCTGCACTCTCAGGTTCTTCAGCAGCAGCGGCTGCGGATCAGCAGCCAGGGTCAGGCGGCTGTTGGCTGAGTTGATCCCGTTGCCTGCCGAGCCGCTCTTGCTCACATTGCTCTTATAATTGTCCCAGCGCCCCGCCAGGTCCCGCTTTGAAGCGTTGGGCCAGAAGCTGACATGGTTGAACTTCATCCCACTGACATTCGTGAACAGTCCCACCCGCCCGGAGGGAAAACCGTCGGTGAAGGCACCCTGCCCGCCGATATTCCACCAGGTGTCGGCGTCGGAGCAGAATGAGTTGTCCGCGAAGATATCGGTGAATTCCAACTCCTTGAAACCCTCGGTGACATGGTAGGTATAATTATGACCGTCGCTCAGATCATTGACGTTCAGCCAGTAGTCGTTGATCGATTTATAACCAAAGACATACCCATACTGCCCCGACGTGACGCCATCCGGCACCGTCGTATCCATCGAAGCGCAGAACGGCCCGCTGTTTTGCGGCAGCAGCACCATGAAGCGGTGCTCCTCCTCCGTGTCGCCGGGATTGTACGTCGTTCGTCCCGTCACCGTCAGCCCCGATCCGGTGGTATAGGTATCCCCCGATCCCACGACCGTCCACGGCGATGGTGTGACCGTGCCGTCAAAGGCATCGCTGAAGCCGCTGTTGTTGACGTTTCCTTTGACCTTACGGGTGGTCAGCTCATTGACAGAGTTAAAGGTCGCCGTGTCGGCGGAGGAATCCTCAGCCGCAGAATGGGACGTCTGGTTGCCCAGGGGGTCCAGCGTGTAGCCGGTTTTGGACGCGAACGATCCGGCGGCGACGGCGGTCTTGGCGGAGTTGAGGTTGCCGTCATCGCTTTCGGTCAATCGGTTCAGATTGTCATAGCCGTAGGCCTTGGAAGAACCCAATTGGACCTGGTTGTCGGCGTACAGCCGGTTGGAGTCGGCGTCGTAGCTATGGTTGATCTTGAAGGCGTCGAACGCGGTGCCGTTGTAGTTCACCCAGTCGATGCTGGCCATGCGCTGCAGGGAGTCCAGGCCGGTGTATGTGCCGCTGGTGCCGCCCCAGTTGTCCAGGCGCACCTTGGGCGTTGGATAATCCTTGCGCACCGTCGTGGAGAGTCCCATATAGGTATAGCTGGCGATGACGTTCACGTCGCTGGTGCCGCGCGTGGAAGCCGTGGCCAAGGCGGTGATGCGGCTGATGGCGTTAGAGACGCCGCTGCTTCCACCGCTTTCGGTATAGAGGGAATAGACAACACGGCTGTTGGGATATGTCACACTGGTTAGTCGGCTGTGGTTGGCGCCACTGGCCATTTCGGTGTAGGCGTACTGAACTTTGGGCGATGTGGAGGTATTTACGGCTGCTGAGTGGCTTTGATACTCCGTTGTTAGTTGGCCAAGGCCGTTGTAGGCCATCTGAACCTGATTCACGATGCTGCCACCGCTGGCGGCATTGTAACTGGTCATTTGGTAGGGCCTCCCACCGGTGTCGAAGCTGATCGCCTGGCGAAGTACCGATGTGTCCACTCCCTGCGGATTGCCGCTGTACACGGCGACAGCATCACTGATCCGCCGGCCCAGTTGGTCATACGTGTATGTGTGCGTGGTCACATTCTGATCTACCATCGTAATCTGCTGGCCCAAAATATTGTAAGTAAAAGTCTGCTCATCAGCGGCCAAGGTGCCCGCGCTGCCCGTTGTGCGGCCAGGATACTGAACATAGCCCAACAGATCGCTGCTCGTGATGGCGCTGCCACCAGAGGTTGTCACGCCATAGTTATACTGCGTGGTTTGGCTGTTAGTACCCGTCGGCATCAACGCCGTGAGCTGATAGGTATGGCTGAGGCCGTCGAAAACCGTATTGGTCGCCCGGTTGGCGGAATTGGTGACGGACGAAGCCGCCAGCGGCAATGTCGTGCTGCCATCGTAGTTTTCCACCTGCTGCGTAACCCGGCCCATTGCGTCATAAACCTTGGCAGTGATGACGTTGCGCGGATCGGTGATGGCGCTGACCCAGCCTGCGGAATTGTAGGCCATGCTGGTAACCAGCACCGTATCAGACCGGCTTGGCACACCACTGAGCGTGCTGTCAGACACGGTATAACTATCGCCGCTGACTTTACCCAATTGGGCGCTGGCGCCCTGCCTGTTTGCCGGATCGTAATAGGCGCTGGAAAAACTGACCCAGCACTTGGGGCTGGTGCTGGAAGTGCCCAGTTCCCCGGTGGCTGTTTCATCGTGGAATCGCTGCTTGTTGGTCGTCAGCACGACATTTCCGGACAAATCGTAGGTCATCTGTGTCTGCTGCAATACAGCATCGCCGCTCACATTGCCGGCGTCGGACCAACCGCTGTCCCCACCGCCATCGGTCGCATAACGCTTGATCGTTCTTCCCGCGCCGTCATACGCCATCTTGGCGACCGGAGCGCCGGGGGCGCGCTCTTAATTACATTCCCGCGATGGTCATACCAAGTGTTGCTCTGGAGCGTATAGGTCGAGAGTGTCCCCGCGCTTTGGTCCACGCTGTAGACCTGTGTTTTGTATACCCGGTTCTGGTCGTCGTAGTTGCTGACTGTTTCAGCTCGCAGCAGTGAAGATGAAGGCATATCTGGCACCCCGCTCGTTGCGGTGATCGTGACAGTGTCGCCGTCATAGCGATAGCGGCCGATGCACCGGCCCAGATTGTCCAGATCGCAATATGTGATCGGGCGATGCACGGCGTCAGTCTCAGATGATGGCACAAGGGCACCGCTGCTGTTTACCAGCGCAGCGGATTTGGTCGCCACAAGACGATCGCGCCAGTCGAAGTAGTTTAGCGTCACCCGCTCGTCGGTCACCGTTGAATCGGGGATTTGTGTTACCCGTGTCAACATGCCATCACCGACACTACTGCTTAGATCGTCAGCGTAGCTATCATACTGGTTGACCAGGAGCTTGGTCATGTTGCCGCCGCCGCTGCTGTCACTCCAACTGGAGTCGCTGGTTCCAACCCAGATGGCTTTGACCCGATTCAGGCCGTCGTAAACTGAGCGGGTGATCGTACCCAATGGATTGGTGACCTTGTTCTTGCGCCCGCGTTCGTCGTAGCCGTAGGTGGTTGAATAATAGTTGCCGCTGCCGGGAGTGGTGCTCGCTGAACCGACATGGCTGCTAACGCCGTCCTCGTAATATGCACTCATCCCGCTGAACGAGAAGTATTTGTCCGATTCATTCACCCGATTGCTGTTGTCCAGGTAATCGCGCAAGAGTTCGAAGGTTGCCGACCGTGATTGACTCAGTGCCATCCGGCAATCCGCTGGTTACATGAGCGGGAGAACCCGTGGTAACTGCGTATGTCAATGATTCACGGTACGGCCGATCACTGGACGGCGCTGTGGTGGGCCGATGCTCGCGCGTGACTTGAACCGGGCCCGTCGTTGTGCTGCTGCCTGATTGCCAGCCCGAATACACGCGCACTTCGTGATTGGTATCGAGATACGCCGTGCAAGTGACGTTCCCGTTGGGATCGGTCACTTTCAAGGCTCGGCCCAAACCATCAATGGTATTGATTGTGGTGGTAAGACCCAGTGCAGTTGGCAGACCACCGGAACGGGTCGGCCCGGTCACCGCTGGGCTGGAAACACTGGATGGATTGACATCGGCAATGCTCTTCAGCAAAGCTCCAGTGGCGGGGTCATACTGCGTGTAGTTGATGTAGCCATCGCCATCTTGTGTCCAGACCAATCGACCGAATGTGTCATAATACTCAGTTGTCACATCTGCGTTGCTGGCGTCGGTAATGCTACTGGCGGGACCATTCTGCCCAGATACGATCGGCGGCTTGGTGATCGTTCGAGTCTTTACGGCTGTGGTCGCCAAACTGCCGTTCGTGAAATACGTGTAGGCGTAAGAAGTGGTTTCTGGCCCGGCCGGACTACCGCCGCTCACGGCATTGTAGCGTGTGTCGCTCGCCATCGGATAGGTGATGGCGCCCAGGCCATCACCTGTAGTGGACACGTCGGCAATCTGCTTCCAGTATGCGAATGCTTCAGTCGTGATCGCTGTACCGCTATAACCCTGCTTAACCTGTTCGCTCTTGATGTACCCCAGCACGTCACCCGCCGTACTTGCCGTGGCGGTTGTGCTGGTACCGTAGTTATGAACATTGATCAATCCAGTGCTGCTGTTGAGATGGCCGTAGTCTCCATCCGTTGTTGCATCGATCGGATTGAGCTTGGATTCGTCGATCCCGTTGACCGCTGACGGCATGGCTTCCCAGTCGATTCGGCCATCAGAATCAAAATGGTGATACCAACACCATTTGGGAGGCGTGCCGCTGCCATCTCCATCATTATAGACTTTTAGCATCGTTTGATGCCGGTAGTTGCTGTAAATCGTGTTCGTGTATTGCACTGTCCCCATGTTCGACATCTGCTCAACGATCTTGTAATTCCAATTATTGACAGCATCAGTGTAAGATGTGTTGCTGTTGGTTGAACGTGTATAGGTGAAGGTGCCTTGGCCATTACCGCCGCTGCACGAACAGCCCGCCCCTTGCGCGACTTCTTTGGTCACACGACGATCGGCATCATATTCGAAATAATTGTCGGCATACCCCGCTAATGTACCATCACTGATGGACGACATCGCCGGATCACCCACGTTCGTCAGCAGCCGCGCATAGGAGGCAGCATTGACGACATATTTTAAACCATGAGGAAACCCAGTGGTAAGCGTCATCGCAGTGATGGAGGTACTGGTGTCGGTCGCAGGGCTGCCGGTCACTGTATACGAGAAATGCGTTGTATCAGGGACCGCTGTGACTAAGAAAGTGCCATTATAGGCCAATTGGCTTGCCCCTGCGATAGTTACACTGTTTCCAACCGAAAGCCCATGTGGCGACGCCACCGCGGCCGTTGCCGTGCCACTGGAATTCGTAAGGCTGGTGACTAAGACAGGCGCATAATATCGATAGTATGTGGCATCAATCATCGCGCCGGATGGATCCTCCACCGTGACCAGTTTAAGGTCATTTAAGCTCCCTTGCGGCAGACCGCTTGCTGGAGTTGCATCCGTGCTGGTGTAATAGTCGTATAATACTTTACGGTCAGTAGTCCATGTTGTTCCGTCTGTGGTATGGCGCAGCGTAGCGGATTGTATCTTATGCTGGTGTTCGCCAGAGCTAAAGTAGTCATAAATCAACGAATAAATTGTAGTGATGCCGCCAATGGTGCAGGAACGTTCTATTTCGCCGACATTCCCGTACGTATAACTTGTAACGGCGGTCGTAATGCCCGAGCTGTCGGTATAGCTTGCTAGAATGCCCTTGGGATATGTAGTTTGGTCAACATCATGGAATATCCAAGTTGAAGTTCCATCGTCACCCGCTTCGGTATACGTATAGGTGTGCGATGTCGAATCATGGCTCAAGGTCTGCACCAAACCGCGAATCGGAAATCTTGGAATATAGCCACCTTCAGTCAAGTCGAACGCTATGGAATTCCCGGGGGTAGCCTCGACTAAAAGATGGTTATCATCTCCACTAATTGCTCGGAGGACGTGTGGAATACGATCAACAAACCAATTCCATCCGTTCGGCCCATCATAATCTGCACTAAGATTGTCATAGCTTCTTCGGGCAGACAGCCACTTCCCCGCCGGGTCGGACATATCCGCCGTGCCCATTATTATTTCGCCAGTAGAATATTGAATGGGATTTGTGCTGACATTATCACCGCCGCACTTCAGAGTTCCGCATGAATTACATGCAATTTTACAGTATACGGGCGGATCGTTGGGACCAGGCGGGGGCGTGCCATCATGCGGCGTGGCGAATCCAAACTGGATGTCTGCTATTCCCTCGGTGCCTTCCGGCCCATAGAACCAATGGAAGTATAGACTATCGCCAGTGAAAGATATTTTTCCAGAAAGCGTAAAGTTATCTTCTTTGCTGGTTGCCCCTACCACGAATACAGGGTCATCAATGCCTCCGTGGTCGTCTGCTTCAGTCACGGAAATCGTCTCCGACGGCGCAGCGACATGTAAATATCCAGATGATATTTTTGCATTGCTGGTGACAGACGCAGTATTAAACCATTCTTGATTGAATATATCTAAGGTCATTGCGATGGTGTTCTCGCCACTGATCGGTTCAATAGTGATTGACCCGGACATTGACCCGAACTCGGTCGTTAGATCGGTTCCATTTCCCGTAACGGTCCATGAAAAACTACTTCCGGGAGCGTACTCGGCAGGATCTCCAAAATAACCGGTCAGATCGACGTAGGCGCGATAGGTTCCATCAGGCGGGTGATCGAGATCGCCAATGTCTCCCTTCATCGTAAATGTCGGTTCACAAAGAAATAAACCCGCATAATCATAATAGGATTCTGCCGAATCGCCATATACTAGTGACGGACACAGAATGATTAGCAGAAGTAGCATCAACGTGCTGGCACCCAGCGAGCGATATATATGTAATTTATTCATGTATTTCTCTAATCGAAATATATAATATGGATCTGATTTAATCGATGCAGCCCACATAGAGCGGTTCCTTTACACAGCGACAGGATTTTGGACAGAAATGGCGCAAAAATTAAATAAGATGCCTATACTTTTTTATTCAGTTAGCGATGGCATCAAGTTGTGATTGCATTGAACGGGCCATTTCTCGCATTTTATTTGGACCGTTTTGAGGATCCCCGGGTTGGCCTGAACTGGCGATACTGCCTTGCAAATATTTAATCTCGCCATTGAGGCAGCGCGCACGATTGATCGCATCGGCCTTGGCCATCTCGGTGCTATGGACTTCCTGTATTCGTTTCGCGACCGCAGTCAGTCTGCCCTTCTGAACCGGATCAGTAATTTGTGGTCCAAGAGCATCTATTTCATGCTGGGACTGCCTAAAATCGCCGAGGCGAGCGAAATGTGTAGCGATAAGAAAAACGCATTGCGACCGCTGGGTATCGTTTGATGCCGCTGAGAATGCTTCATGCAGCCAACGGTTGCATGCCACCCTGTCAACGATGGCGGCCGAACGTCTATGCGATGAAGCCGCCGCTACCAAGGTGTTGAATGCGCAGTCACTTTTAATCCTAGAGTCTATCGCCCTCGCAAGTGGAATTGCGATATGATCTACTCGCTCTTGAGATATTTGACTGCCGCTAAGTTGCCGAAGAATTGCTTGCCAGAATTCTTTAGACAATGGGTCGGACACGTCACATGTCCTAACAAAGTCCGCGGTTATTGACTGGCCGCCGGCTGAATAATTGTCAATAATTTTGGTAGATACTGTCGTTATTAACGCATTGCATGCCGCTCGCGATGCAACATCTTTGCCAGATTCTGTGGTCAATAAAATCCACGAATGTTCCGCAGCGTTTAGCCATCCAGAAATTAGCCTGCCATGGTCGTCGTCACGGATGATTTCAATAATTTTTGCAACTGGTTTATTTTCCCTGCCTGCAGCAGATTGGAGAGTGAGATAATTCGCCACGCGCGGAAAGTCTCCCGCTGCAATCGCAGCTGCGATTACGGGTGATATGATATAGGCTTGGTAGTCTGCATCCCCAGCGTGGACGACAAGTTTCTCGAGAGAAGGGTTGATTAACCTAGCGAATTTAGCGTCCTTTGCCGCCAATTGTATAAGAGCCTGCAACACCGAGCAATTACCGCATTTGGCGAGTCGATCCAATATAAGGCCATTCAACTGCTGTGTTTGATCAATAGTAAGTTCCTTTGCTTGCAGATGAGACCACGCAAAAGCAACTTTCGGGGATATAAATCTCCATTGGTCGTTGCTCAAAGTATCCGTCAAGCGTTTCAAAATCGCGATGTTTGTGTCGACAACATCTGCATGGTCAGCTGTGAACCACGCGGCCTCTGCAGCAACCGGAGCCAAAACATCTGTCAATCGTTGGCGTTCTGTTGCATCAGGAATCTTGTTAGATAGGTCATCCCATTGTTTTAATGCGGGCCTAACCTCATGTTTAGCAAACATTGCCTCCACCAGTGCTACCTCGTCCGACAAATTCCCATTAGGCATATTGTATACATTAGAATCGGACGACAATATCTGATCGCGAGGTGTGGTGAAGAACAGTATTCTATTACGCGTGTCGTTTGCTGCTGCAATAATCGCATGGCCGTCGCCCGGGGCTTTTGCGATATCTGTTACTTCTGGATGGATGGCATCTAGTGGTGCCCCCCCAACGGCTGCCATTTGTGCAATTCTGCTAGGAAAGATAACTATGTTGTCCAATTCCTGCCAAGCAATAGCCATGCACCATGTGCCGTTTCCGTATTGGTCCGTTCGGGATATTCCAGCGATTACCCCTTTGGTTTGATCGAACAAAAAATCTGTTTTGATGCCCTGCGTAGTAGTAGGCTGCGATGGACTGTCATGTTGAACGGAGTTGAGTCGTGAAGGGTCGTATCGGAGCCGCGCATACTGTACACCATTAATGGTTTTGGGTGCCACCAGATATATATCGTTAGAATGAAGGATACTTGTCGGCGACACGTTCACCGCCAATAGCAGTGCTGTGTCATCGAAGCTCTCGATGCGACCTTCAATCACTTGCTGTTCGCGAATCCTTTCTTGGCTGGCCAAGTTGTAAACAAACGACCCATCAACAAGCAACTTTGTAAGAGACGCGCACATAGCACTCTTGGATGTACCATCCAATAATGTTGTTGGTTCCGTCGTGGATCCATGCATCCCCGTTGATGGAGGATCGATTGTGAAGCACAAAGAATTTGCATCAGCGGAAATCATCCATTTTGGACTTTGACTCGTTGTAGTCGCAGCCGGTTGGAAACCACGCCATGTTCCTTGCAAGGAAGCAGCTTTCTGCTTCAGTGTTGATATGAAGTGAGAGACAGATCTATCAGGTGCTTTGCCGGATTGAGAATCCGCAATTTCATTACCTATCGGAACGGCGAGTGGAAGAGTTGAAGGGGATTTGATAACAGACATCGTAGTCTCTGCTCCGAGCACGGTGCGTTGGGTATGGCTTGTGAACGCTACGGCGCAGGTCATAACAAAAATGATGACAATCATCGTGACAGACTGAGAGTCACAAAGATCATCTTGATCCAAAGTAGTCATGTTTGCCTCAATTATCCAACCAAGAAACTAGGCAGATGCACGTTATTTGGTCCTATTAGTTAATCATTGCTCATTACGGTGACGCGCGAGAGGAACTAGCGCTTGGAGCCTAGATTGTATTTTCTCATTGCCGTATTTTGGGAAGAGGCAACACGGTTTGTTCCGCGACCAATACTCCAGGCATGTTTTGCTTGAGATTCTGCTTTGCCGTCTCTATCTGTTGGTCAGCCTGATAGGACATTGCATTTCTGCCGCCGCCTCGATATGCGGCAAGCTTCAATGCCTCGGCTTGCTCAATCGTTAGACCTTGGGCGTAACGAAATTGCTCAGGCGCTCCCAATGCGGCGTTGGCCTTGGCCGCTGCCCATATTTGCTGCTGCGTTGGAGAAAGCGATGTCGTTACGATAGCTGCTGCGGATTCCAGCGTCTGGTCTCTTTGTTGGATTGCCGAGGCTACGTTTTGCTGCAGACGTGGTAACTGGTTAAGAACTGACTCGTCCCGGGGCCCTATATTCACCTGTGTCAGCGCAACTGCCAGCGCATTCATGGCTTCGATGCGAAGTTGCTCCTGTTGCTCCAATTTCACGGAATTGGCTGTGATCCATGTGGAAAGCCCTGTGAGCATTTGCGTGGCCTGATGCTGCGTGCACCCCATTGCAGCGATATCAACGTTTCGCAGGGATAGCTTTTCGCGTAACTGCAAAACTCGGCGATAATGCAGGGCCTCATTCAATTTGTCATGTAATGACTGCTTGGGTTGCGCAGTTCCAGAGGTGTTGCCCCCCGTTCCTGATACATCGACGATTGCGGCAATGGCCTTCTGAGGCGACTTGAGCACTCGATGTACCAGAAGGCCCACGCCCGCGACTACCACAAGCAATTGCAGCAACGCCAAACGCCAATGCTGACGGATAACTCTTGCCATGGATCCTCCCGATGCTATCTACTAAGCCACTCCACACTGGGCTTGTCGCGCTCGATATTGAATAATCGCCGAACAAATGGAGCCACAGGGGAAGAAAGCTGAGATTTGTTTGCGTGGAATAGAACTTACCGCGTTATGTTCAAAAAGATATTACCCTAAATAGGGTAATGCAGACTTTGAAAACAATGGTTTCAATTCGCATTGTTAATAACATGCTGGCGCAAATAAATTATGTTCTTGACACTTCATTGAATGATGGCAGACTCTTTCCGGTATAGGCTTCCTTCAGCTTCAGGATTGGTGTTTCATGCCAGGGGTGACGTCTCATTCAGGTTCTCAGTTCGTCTGCCCCCTGCTTCTGTGCGCTGTGATTTTGGCACAAACGCATGCCGCAACTCCCGCATCGGGCCCTGCAGCGGTTGTGGACGAGCAAGTCGCACTCAACTTTCCGGACAACGTCGAACTCAAGTCTCTGGTTGAGTACGTCAGCGATCGACTGGGAATCAACATTTTGTATGACGAGCAGATCGTGAATCAGCGGCTTACGCTGAAGACGCCTGCGGAGATTCCTAAAAGCTCGTTACTTGAACTCCTTCAGAGCGCTTTAAAGATGAAGGGGCTGGTGCTGGTGGATGGCGATCAGCGGGGATGGAAGAAGATCGTTGCCGCCGGCAATCTGGTTCAGATGGCTCGCTCGGCAACTCAGCCAGTCAGCCCGTCCGCTGCGGGCGAAGGCGCATTCTCTACGCCCATGACTCAAGTCTTTTCACTGCAATTTGGGGATGTAAGTAAAGCCGATACCCTGATTAAACCCTTCTTAACCCAGCCCGGCGGGAATAGTCTCGCTTTAACTGACCAGCGACTGCTGATTGTCACCGATTTCCAATCCAATCTTGGCCGCGTGTCTGAGCTGGTGCGCCTTATCGACCAGCCTCAACGCACGGTGGATGTACGGTTCATTTCGTTGCAGAACGTGGATGCTTCGCAGCTAGCGAGCCAGGCGACTCAACTTCTGGCCGCAAAGTTGAAACAACGAAACGGAGGCGGTTCGTCTATACCCGATACCATTGATGTGATTCCCGAGCCTCGAACCAATCGCCTGGCGCTGATTGGCCCTAAAGAGCTGGTTGGCGAGGCAGAAGCTTTGGTTCGCCAGTTGGACGTGTCTGTGCAACTGACGACAAAATTCTATCCGCTCAAGGCCGCGTCTCCGGATCGCATCGATCGCCTGGCGCGCGAACTTGTCAAGCCGTCCGACCTCGGAAAGGTATATCAGTCGGTCATAGACAAGGAGAGCAACCTGCTGATCGTCACCGGCACTCCGGAGATGCAGCGACAGATCGCGAGCCTCATTTCCAATTTGGACGTTGTCACTCCGGCAGAACAAAGCCCGGTTCGCTTCTACAAATTGACTAATGCCACAGCGGCGGACGTACTGGAAACCATCGGCGCATTAGCGGGAGAAAGCACTATAACTTTTGGCGCTTCGGCTTACGCTCCCGGCAATTCAGGAACCAACTCCACTTCTTCCGGACCGAGCCTTAGCGGCAATATCATCAGCGGCTATGGCGGGAACTCGGGTACTCCCTCCTCTTCCTTACAGCAACCACAGTTACCCCAGCCATTGTTCCCCGGTGGTAATCGTCCACCGGCCGCGCCGGGTCAGGCACCGCTGCCGCCTCCGGTCTACCGCAATTCGGCGGATCAAACACAGAGCTATGGCGCAACATCAACAAACGGCCTGACGGGAAACGCAGGTCAAACCCCGGCTGCCGCAACAACAGACAGCAGCGACGCCAACCAACCACGACAGACGGTTAAAACCAAGGACGCCACCGTCACCGCCGACCCCAACACCAACACGATCATCGTGGTTGCATCTCCATCAGTGCAAAACTTCTACGAGCAGATGATCAAGTCACTGGATAAGCGGCGGCCGCAGGTCATGGTTGAATGCACCATCGTCACGCTTGATACCAGCAACGATGTTTCACTGGGCATAGAACTTGGCGGTGATACCCGCACCGGCAACGCCAACCTTGTTACCTTCAGTTCTCTCGGGCTCAGCACACCCAATCCCAGCACTGGACAGTTGGCGATCATCCCCGGCACCGGATTCAACGCGGCACTCCTTAAGCCTGATGTCGGATCGATGATCATCCGCGCCCTGGCCAGCAGCGGGCGATCACAGGTTTTTTCTGCTCCGCGCATCCTGGTGAACGACAATGCAACCGGCACTCTTTCGAGCGTCGCTGAATCTCCATTTACCAGCGTCAATGCCTCTCAAACCGTTTCCACGACCAGTTTCGCCGGTTACGCCTCGGCTGGAACGACGATCACGCTCACGCCGCACATCAGCGAGGCCGATCATCTGAACCTCGAATACTCTGTTTCCCTGAACAGCTTCACCGGCCAAGGCAGCCAAGGTATCCCGCCGCCGCGGCAAACGGATTCGGTGACCAGCAAAGTGACCATTCCCGATGGAGACATCATTGTCGTCGGAGGTTTGAATCGAAAAAACCTGAGTCAGAGTCAGAACGGCATACCCGTGCTGCGCCAGATTCCCTTGTTGCGATATCTGTTCAGCAGCAATCAAAAGAATGATGAGTCGACAACCCTGTTTGTTTTCATCCGTCCTGTCATCCTGAGGGACGATCAGTTTCAGGACCTCAAATATTATTCCCAGCGTGACGCCAGGACAGCGGGGATCAAAGGTGATCTGCCGCAGAGCGAGCCGATGCTGGTGGAATAAATGCGGGTCGCTAGCGAGGACTTTCGTGTCAGCAACCAGCGTCGCACCTTCTGGACAGCAACATACGGAAAATGCTCATGAGCATTTTATCCGCTGCTTGGAAAAGCTCGCTCCGGCCGAAGTGGCCAAACTTGATTATGATAGACAGTCATCCATCCTCCAGAAGGCGGCTACATCAGGGCTCGACAGCGTGATTGTCCTGCGCTGCTGGGCCGAAGCAATTGGAGCGGTCTTCGCCATCTCCCTCAGTGAGTTTGCCACTTCAACCGACTTTGTATCCAAAATACCCATCGCCTTCGCCCGCCGTCATCTGGTTCTCGGCCTTTCTGGCGACCGTGATGAGCTGCTGATCGCAATAGCCGATCCGGGCAGTTGGCAGCAGCTTGGAGTTTTATCCCGTTTTCTCGGCAGGCAGGTCCGCCCGTTAATTGCGCCACCTAACGTCCTGACGGCGGCGATCAATGAAGCCTATCAGCAGCGCAACGGCCAAGCCCAGGCGGCGATCGAACAATTGAATGGCGAAGGAACCCATTACAAAGCAACAGGCCCCGACCTGCAGGAAGTCGTTCGGCAGATGCAGGAAATCAATGGGCGGGAAGATTTATTGGATGTGGCTTCGCGCGCACCGGTTATTCGCCTGGTCAATCTGATGTTGTTTGAGGCCGTCAAGGCCGGTGCGTCAGACATGCATATTCAGCCGTATGAGCAGAAGCTGATGGTGCGCATGCGCATCGACGGCATCTTGTACAATAGCTTTGATCTGCCCAAAGGCGTGCAGGAAGAAGTGGTCAGCCGCGTCAAAGTCATGGGGAAAATGAATATCGCCGAAAAGCGATTGGCACAGGACGGCCGTGCAACGGTGCAAGTCGGCGACCGAACAATCGACCTGCGGCTGGCCAGCTTGCCCACCAGCTATGGCGAGCGAGTGGTGATTCGCCTGCTCGACAAAAGCGCGAGGCTTTACAAGCTGGACGAGCTGGGCATGCCGCCGCTGACTCACGCGGCGTTTCGACGACTCATTGGATTAGAGCATGGCCTGGTGCTGGTCACCGGCCCCACCGGCAGCGGGAAAAGCACAACGCTCTATGCCGCTCTTAAAGAAATCGATGCCGAGCAGCACAACATTCTGACTTTAGAAGACCCAATCGAATATCAGCTCGAAGGGATCAGCCAGACGCAAGTCAGCGACAAAAAGGGAATGACCTTCGCAAGCGGTCTGCGCAGCGTCCTTCGTCAGGACCCAGACATCATCATGGTAGGCGAGATTCGCGACCGCGAAACCGCCACCATGGCCATTCAATCCGCACTGACGGGCCACCTGGTTTTTTCAACGCTCCACACCAACGATGCCGCCAGCGCCGTCACTCGCTTGCTTGACTTAGGCATCGAACCCTACCTGGCGGCCAGCTCTGTGGTAGGGGTGCTCGCACAGCGGCTGGTGCGGCGAATCTGCCCAAAATGCAGCCAAAAAAGACCAGCCTCCGTGCAAGATCGCACGTGGCTGGGGCTTCACGGTGAACCATCGGAACTCACGCTTCGGTTGGGCGCGGGCTGTGAAGCATGCCGGGGCACCGGGTATCGCAGCCGCCTTGGGATTTTTGAACTGCTGATGGTAGATGCCGTTGTTCGTCGTCAGATCCAGGCGATGGCGACCGCCGCTCAAATTAAGGAAGCCGCAATGAGCAGCGGGATGCGAAGCATGCGCGACGACGGCGTCGGCAAAGTGCTGGCCGGAATGACCACCATTGAAGAAGTCGAGCGTGTGACCATGCGAGCAACCCAAGCCGAGGAAGACGGTGAAGTGAGTGCGGTCCATTCTAAAGTCGAACCATCCATCGCTGCCCCTCTCTCTAAAATAGCGTTGTAGATGGATGATACATGCTGCGGTCACCAGGTTAGGAAAAACGAATGGCGGTGTTCAGCTACAAGGCACTTGATGGACGGTATCTCCCAACATCAGGGACGATTGCCGCAGATACGCCGCGGCAAGCGCGGGATATGCTTCGTGCGAGAGGCTTTCTGATCGAGCAGGTGGACCCGCAGCAGGCAAGCCGCAAGATAAATAGCTGGAACCGCTTGGGCGCCGGCCGTCGTGATGCAGCAAAAACGGGACAGTTCGTGCGACAGTTGTCGACACTGCTGAGCGTCGGCTCGCCGCTGCTGGAAGCAATTGACACATTGGCCAACCAAAATCGAGGCAGCTTTCGCAAAGTGCTGCTGCTGCTCCGCGATAAGGTAGCGGCTGGAACAAGCTTGGCCGATGCCATGAATCAGCAGCCAGCGGTTTTTGATGAGCTTTGCGTCAATCTGGTGCGAGTCGGTGAGAATTCGGGAACGTTGGACGCCACGCTGCATCGGCTGGCCGCTTTTAAGGAGCGATCACGGCAATTCAAGGGAAAGCTGACAACAGCGTTGCTCTATCCAGGAATCGTCCTGACTGCGGCAGTTGGGATCAGCCTCTTTTTGATGACCTTCGTTGTGCCCAACCTCCTGGCACCCTTGCTGGAACAGGGACGGCCTCTGCCGTTGCCCACACGGCTGGTCAAAGGATTGAGCGATCTGCTTTTATCAGATGGCTGGTGGATTGCGATCTGCGCCTTTGTCGCTGTCGCTCTTTTCACTGCCGCACTCCGAACGCACAGAGGAAGGCTGCTATGGGATTCGGCGCTCTTGCGAATGCCTCTCTTTGGAGACCTGGCCCGCAAGCAGGCAATTGTGCGAATTGCCGTCGTCATGAGCACGCTGCTCAGAAGCGGCGTGGTTTTTGTACGAGCGATGGAAATCGCTCAAAAGACGACAGCCAACCGAATCATGCGGACAGCACTGATGCAATGCGAAACAGCCGTCTCCGCCGGCGGGGACATCGCCGCAGCTTTGGAAAAAACAAAAGCATTCCCGCCGCTGGTAGTGCATCTGTTTGCACTGGGCCAGCAATCAGGCCGATTAGAGGACATGCTTTCTGAACTTGCCGAAGCTTACGACGCGGAAGTGATGACGGCAGCCCAGCGGCTGGCGGCGATTCTGGAGCCGGCGCTGATTTTGGTGCTGGCCGCGATGGTGTTGTGCATCGTCCTGGCGACGATGCTGCCGATCCTGGAGGCGGGCGATGTATTGCAATAATACCATTGGCAAACAGTTGGCTGCTCGCGCACGGATCGAGGACTGACGATCCGGCGAGTCGCTGATCGCCGCTATCTGCATCGCGGCTTCACCTTCATTGAGATCATGATAGTCGTCGTGATTATCGGCATTCTTGCCGGCGCGGTAAGCCTGAGCGCCACGCACTACCTGGACAAAGCCAAGCAGAATCGCGCTCGTTCAGACATTGCGACCTATTCCAGCGCGTTGGCCGCCTTCTACGGTGAGAGCGGGCGCTATCCAAGCAATGATGAAGGTTTAACGGCATTGGTGCCAAAATTTGTGGACAAGATTCGGCTGGACCCCTGGAAGCGGCCATACGCCTATAACCAGCCAGGCCGCAACGGACCTTATGAAATCATCTGCTTCGGAGCCGACGGCAAAGAAGGCGGCGAGGGAGTGGACGCAGACATCACCAGTTATGAAATGGATAGCCAGGAAAACCCCAAGTGAACCGAGATCAACGAACATTCAATGCCCAGGCATGGCGCCGTCCCCTGTTCAGCGCACAGGGATTTACCCTCGTGGAAATCCTCGTTGTCGTGCTCATCATGGGATTGCTCGCCGGGGCGGCCTCTCTCGTGCTGCTGCACAGCACTAAGACTGCATCAATGGAAGATGCCATTCGGCGTGTGCAATATCTCGATTACATCACACGTCACAGTGCCCGCCACTCCGGACAAGGCAAGCAAATCGAATTTGACATTACCGCGGGTGTGGTAATCGCCAGAGATGAATCCACTTCCCTAGCCGGTTCCACACAATGGTTCCAACAGGTCAAATTCCCTGAGAAATTCCAGCTTGAAAGAGTGTGGAGTGCTACAGGAGACGAAGCGGGCCAGAAGGAGGGTGTGATGCAGATCCCCTGTTCTGCCCAAGGATATACCCCGACGTATGCCCTGCAACTGCTAGGGGCTGAGCAGCACCGGCGATGGATCATCATCGCCGGATTAACTGGCGAAATGTCCGAATGCCCGGATGCACAGCACATAGACGATGTCTGGAAAATGATTCAGGGAGAAGTCGCCGATCAGGGGACAGCCGACGACAAACATGACGATATCGCGGTGATGCACCGCAGTACGGTGGTCAATTAATCATGCACTACATGAGGACCAAAAACATCGCCCTGCACCGCCGCGGAATGACACTCATTGAGGTTTCCGTGGCGCTGGTCATTCTCGGAACCTTACTGGTTTCTGCCGTGCTGGCACGAGGGAGATATCTCAAGCAATCGGCTCTGGCGGAGCGAAAATTCGCGGCTGTCGCGGCAGCCAATGCGCTGTTGATCCAGTGGTCCAACCAGTTATGGAACAGCTCATCGCCGCTGCCGTCGGCAACGAGCGGTTCCGTTTCCGGCAAAAGGAAAATGAACTGGCGGACACAGATTTTAGACCGTGAAGATGCACGACAACTCGGAGCCAAGGTGCTCAGATTGCAATTCTTTGATGCAGTTGATTCCTCCCCTACACCTTCCCCAGAAGCAGACTACGCACCGTTGGCATCAGTGGAAGTTTTGGTCCCTGCCAGCAGGCTGGAGCCGGAACATGGCAAGTCTTCCGCAACTGGAGGTCTAAATGCCGCGCCATGAATGCGATGCCATCCATGTACATGAAGGAAAGCGGTTATGCGGCATCCATATTGATGGAACCTCGCGCAACAGGGCATTCACGCTAATTGAACTTTTAGCCGCCACAGTCATTGCTGCGGTGCTTATGGTGGGAGTCTTGGTCGTGGTTGCCCAACTCGGAACAGACCAGCAACGGCTGGCAAACCATCCTGAACCTGAAGCGGCCAACCGGATCATCGAACTTTTACAAAGAGACCTGGCTGGCGCAACCAGCATCGCCACGGGAGCACCATCGGATTCGATCGTCATGGATGGCTATGGGGCTTTAAGCCTGGAAACTCAATTGCCAACCGGCCGGGCTGCCGAGATTTCGTATCGAATCATCCACATCCACGACAGCAGCTGGCTTGTGCGCAAACAAAGACCTCTGGATGAACCGGCTGAGAAACCATGGATGGAATGTGTCAGCCATGGCATGAAGCACCTGACCATTACGCCGGAAGCGCCGGGGCCGGCGCCATCAGGGAAGTTAAAATTTTCCGGTGAGATGCCTGCGATGGCGGATTGTTACCGCCTGCAAATAGAGTGGTCTGATACCGCTCATGCCCCAATAAATGAGTTGATCATCTTACGATGAGCTTGGCAAAAGAATTGAATATGACATCGAACAGGCGACTCAATTGCCGAGGATATGTCTTGCTCAGCACACTGCTGTTGCTGATGCTGGTGGCGACGGCGCTTGCATCGGCTTGCCGCATCAGCCTGCGGCAGGCGCTTGCCGCACAGGAAGCGGAGCGATCGATGCAAGCCCAATGGTCCGCCATCAGTTGCCAGCGCACGCTCTTGCCTCAATGTGAGAACGTTTTGAATCAGGAGCAGCAGCGCACGCACAAGCTGCAACTTTCCTGTCGCCAGTCTCTGATCCTGAATGGTGAAGATATTCAGCTTATTTTCGCAGACGAGCAGGCGAAGAGTTCCACCGAAGCCCTGCTGAAACATCTGGACAAAGCGGACGCGCTGACCGCGCTGCGGCAATTGTTATCAGGAACAGGGTTGGCAGCACACCTGAAACTACGCCCCATCGCAGCCCTCATCACAATTGCGCACATAAGAGATTCCTTAGCCCAGACAGGCCCTGCGCCTTCACCGGAGGTGTCGGCCGGCGTTGCTCTTCCGCTCTTAGGAAGCTTTGGACAAGTGTTTGATGCTGTTTCACCGGAGCAGTTAGTCAATCCCCGCTACAGCCAGGCAGCATCAGCATGCGACATTCTCACCTGCTGGGGTGACGGGCGGGTGAATTGGCGACGCGCGACAGAACAAACGCTTCGCCAGCAGCTATCACCGCCATTGGATCTAACGCAGATTGCGAACTTAATCACACTGCGCCGTGCATTCCCTCCGCTATCTCTCTCCTCCGCTTTGGATACTTTGGGATTGACCGCAGCGCAGCGCAATGCCGCGGCAGACATACTTACCGACGGGTCACGGTGCCACTCGCTTTGGCTCATCATGACTGAAGGAAGTAAGACGGCATATCGCATGTATGTGCAAGATGATTCCAAATCCACTGCGAACCTCAGCAGCTTTGAATGGTAGTGCCGTGTGATGCCTTAAGAATCCGCGCCGTCGCCAATTGTTGTTTATGCGAGTGAAACGAATCAAGATTTTTCTGTGGTCGCTCACGGTAATATTTACCGTCAGCTCCGCTTTCGTATGCATCCTCGCGCTGGAGACACCGTCGGCATCTGTTTCACCGACTGTGACGCAGGCCTCGAGGGCTTCCTCATTTGAACAACCATCGCAACTGCCACCGCTGGCCGAGCTTCAGGCCCTTTGTCAGCAGGATCTGCGCCGACCATTGTTTGATGTCGCTCTGGCTCCATCACCGCCTTCTGCTCCTCCACCGCCGCCCCCGCCACTGCCATTTAAACTGGCGGGCACCGCGGTAGAGCCGGGGCACAGCCGGGCGATGCTGCAGATGATCGACGGAAAACTGCTCTTCAAGCGTGTGGGAGATACCGTTGCTTATCCAGCAGGCGACAGCAACGGTGCCGCCGAGATCCTGGATATTACTCGTGAAGGCGCAACAGTACGTTATTACGGACAGACAATCACCCTGAAGCTCCAGAAAAAAACCGCCATCAACGGATCTTAAGCAAGACTAAATTGAACACTTCATTCACTATCTTTGCCGGTCCTTCCTCCCAGGTAGGTATCGCTTGCGGCGATCGGTTGCAGCTCGCCATGGTTGGCACAGAATCAGACGCGCCGGAATCTGTTTGGGCTCAGGCGGTCGCAAAGATTCTGAATGAGAATGGATACCACAGCGAAGGAGTTCTGCTGGCGGCGCCATCATCATGGTGCCTTTGTGCCAACATCCCAATCGCCGATCTGCCCAGGCGAAACCGCCGCCCGTTGATGGTATATCGTTTAGAAGAGCATCTGCCTGTCGCGGCGGAAAACCTGGTGACTGATTTCAGTATTGGTTCGGCCCTGGCAATGGGCGTCGCCGCCGATTCAAAAGCGCTTGCCGCTCTGATCGATTCACTTGAAGCAGAAGGTATCTGGGTGCAATCGGTCTCCCCCGTCCCTCTTCTTGCCGCTCAAGATGAAATGGCAACCGGCACGCTGACAAGTTCCGATGCGCTCATACTGGATGACGATGGAACTCTCGAACTGCTATCGCTCAAGAATTCAGTCATCCTTAATTGGACCACCGAAACAGTCGCGGAATCCATTCTTCAGCAATTGCGCCATCGAGCGCTTACTGATCCGACGCCTGTTGTTGTCATTACCCAATCCCAGAATCTCTCTCTTCTGCAAAGCTTGTCGGCCTTGCCTGAAATCACGCTTGTAACCCGGCAATCCGCCGCCACTAACATGCCGCCTATCCGCCACAAGGGCAGCGGCATCAATCCTGGGCGGCAAAATGCAACCGATCATCGAACTGCGGCGTGATGCACTCCGTGCAGCGGAACCTCTGCGAATGATTCTCGCCGCTTTTAGTTGTGCCGTCGCTGCAATGATTCTCTTTTTTGTGTGCCTTGCCGGAGCCATGCTCGTTCGTGCACATCAATATGACCAGCAGGCAGGTAGAGCAGAACTGCAGCAGCGACAGTCGTACCAGCAAGCCATCGGCACGCTTCCGGATGGCGCGAACATCAGAGCCCGTATGGTCAGTGAAGAAAGACGGTTGGCCGCGCTGAGCGGAGTGGCGGGCAATGATGCCTCTGCTCTGTTTCCTCCTCGGTCCACACTTGTCATTTTGGCCGACACGCTCAAATCACTGCCCCGGAACATTCGCTATCGGCTTTTGGATATTCGGCTTTCCTCCAATGACTTGGTATTGAATGGCGAAACGCGAACACATTCAGACGTCGATGCAATTGCACAGGGGTTAAGATCAATCGGCGGCTACGCCGTGGATGCTCCCCATAGCGAAACCCGCGGTGATAATAGAGGCGTCACGTTTACAGTCGCGGCTCAGGTCATCCAAATGCCGGCGGCCTCGGGGAGGGAAAGATGAGTCAGAGACGCCAAATAATTCTCTTCGTTGCTTTAGGGTTCGTTCTGGTCGCATTGAACCTGTGGGCCTGGTCGATCCTGTCTGAGCACCGCCAAGCCGCCGCCGATGCTGATCGTGATGTGGCCGTATGCCGGCAACTCGCGAACAGGATTGCACACCTGAAAGACAAACCAACCGTCGCCGGATCGCGTGAAATTGAGGCGACCGAGTTATCCCAGAAAATTGAGCGAGCGGCGACGGCCAATCAAATCGCGCCCGCTGCGCTGACGCGAATCTCCCCGGAATCAGCCCGACGGGTCGGCGACACGTCCTATCTCGAAAAGCCGACGACCGTATTGTTATCTGGAATAAGCCTGCGACAGCTTGCTGACTTTCTTTATGCCATGAGCACCGGCTCATCCGTGATGAGCGTGCAGCGGATATGGATCACGGCCCCGCGCGATGAAGGAACCAGCGATCGTTGGACGGTCGAAGTCACATTGTCCTATTTAATTTATGCCCCGAGGCCCAGTTCAGCCTCGCCACAGAGCCCGGAAGTTCATACTGCCCTGAATGCGGCAAGAGGGGAATCATGAGATGCACGAGTTTCAGAACAAACATCCTTGTCTTACACGCCTCGCTGATTTTCATCACATTATCAGCGATGCCCGGCTGCAGTTCGTCCGCCACGCACTTGCACCCCGGCTACGAAACAATCGGCAAAGACCTTCGGCGAGACACAGACCTCGCCAAGCGGAAAAATGCGGAGGCCATTGAACAGATTCACCAGAACAAATACCCGGACGCAGAGAAGCTGCTAAAAGAATCGCTGGAAGCCGACGTTACTTTAGGGCCGGCCCATAACAATCTTGGTAAGGTTTACTATCACGACAATGAGCTTTATCTCGCCGCCTGGGAATTCCAATATGCGGCGAAGCTGATGCCCGACCTGCCGGAGCCGCGAAACAATCTGGGACTTGTCCTGGAGTCGGTTGGGAAACTCGACGAGGCTGTGAACTCCTACGACGAAGCCATAAAGCTGCGACCCGACAATGCACAATTCCTCGGCAACGACGCCCGCGCCCGCTATCAGCGAGGGGATCACGATGAACGTCTTCGAAAACTCTTGCAGGACTTAGTCATGCGTGACACCCGCCCGGACTGGAGCGAATCGGCGCGCGAGCGGCTTGCATTAATGGAACCCCATCCCGCAACCGCGCCGTAATTGCATAAGCCCTGCTGATTGCTGTTCTGCTTCTGCGGCTAAAATTCTGCCCGCCGCCAACTCAATCTCCCTCCCGTGCAAAACATTGCGAATCCTATAGAATGCCGAAAAGCGTGAACTCAGCCGCATTTCTCTTGGAGAGCCTGCAAAACTCATTTCGACCGGACATGAACAATTCATGCTCGGCGGCTCAGCGGCGAATGAATCGCAACTTGTGCAGAACTGAAACAGGAAAGGCATATGGATCTCGGAATTAAAGATAAGACGGCATTGGTATTAGGCGGAGGCGGTGGACTTGGCCGCGCGATTTCGGTTGCGCTGGCGGGGGAAGGAGCGAATGTGGCGTTTGGGGACATTGACCCTAAAGCGATCGCGGGGACAGAGGCAGAGTTGACGAAGAGCCACGGTAAAACCGTGGGGCTGGTTTGGGATCTGGCGGATTTGTCGCAGATTGAAGGGCATATTTCGACGATTGAAAATACGCTGGGACCGGTGGACATTCTGGTGAACATTACAGGTGGACCGCCGCCGACGCCGGCGGCCGGGCAGGACCCGGCGCTTTGGGCCAAGCATTTTCAGGCGATGGTGCTTTCGGTGATTGCCATCACGGACCGCGTACTGCCCAAGATGCGGGCACGGCGGTGGGGGCGGATCATTACCAGTGCTTCATCAGGCGTGATATCGCCGATCCCGAATCTTGGTTTGTCCAATGCGCTGCGGCTGGCGCTTCTCGGATGGTCTAAGACGCTCTCGCGAGAAGTGGGCAAGGATGGCGTTACCGCCAACATTGTTCTGCCGGGGCGCATCGCGACCGGACGGATCAAATTTCTGGATGAAGCCAAGGCCAAGCGTGAAGGGCGCAGCGTGGAGGATGTGGCCGCTGAGAGCAACGCGAGTATTCCGCTGGGCCGTTATGGCAAGCCCGAAGAATATGCGGATGTGGTGACATTCCTCGCCAGTGATCGGGCGGCGTACGTGACGGGCTCAGTCATCCGCGTCGACGGCGGTCTGATCGCCAGCGTGTAGCACCTGGATCGCAATGACCACTGGCCGGTTTGACGAGCGCATTGCCCGCGGGATGGATGAAGATGGAAGCAGTTGCAACGACGGTCGAAGTCGGCGCGCTCGATTCGCTGTACAGCAAGATCGCGTGGCGAATTATTCCAATTTTGTTCGTCGGCTATGTCATCGCCTATATCGACCGGGTGAATGTCGGCTTCGCCAAACTCCAGATGATGGATGACCTGAATTTCAGCGACAAAGTTTATGGCCTGGGCGCCGGCATTTTTTTTCTCGGCTATTTTTTATTCGAAGTTCCGAGCAACATCATTCTTCACAGGGTGGGCGCGCGGGTTTGGATTTGCCGCGTGCTGGTGACGTGGGGCATCATTTCCGGATGTACTGCGTTTGTGCGCACCTCGTGGCAGTTTTATACGATTCGTTTTTTGCTGGGCGTCGCCGAGTCCGGATTCTTTCCCGGCATGATTCTCTACCTGACGTATTGGTTCCCCTCCCATCGGCGGGCAAAAATGGTGGCGATGCTGGTGGCGGGCGTGCCGGTTTCAGGGATCATTGGCAGCCCGATGTCCGGATATATCCTGCACCGGTTTGATGGCCGGCACCATATGATGGGATGGCAGTGGCTCTTCATTCTGGAAGCAATACCCGCGGTGATCCTGGGCTTTATCATTTTGTTTTGCCTTGATGAGCGCGTGATTCACGCGCGGTGGCTGACGCAGGAAGAGAAAGACATCGTTGCCGCCGAGATTAATGAGGAAGCGGGCGTGAAAACGCACAACTCTATCCTTTCTGTATTTGTCAGCCCGCGGATTTGGCTGATGTGTTTGATCTGGTTTGGGATTGAGATGGGGTCATACGCCGTCGGCTTCTGGCAGCCGACGATCATTGGGCAGACGGGCGTCAAAAATCCATTTCATATAGGATTGCTCACGATGGTGCCTTATGTCCTGGCGCTGATTTCGATGATTGTGGTTGGCCGCCATTCCGACCAGGTGCGCGAGCGACGCTGGCACGTGGCGATTCCAAATATTGTGGCGGCGCTTGGCTTTGTGTTATGCACGCGGGCCGGGAGCCATACATTCATCGCAATGATCGGACTCACGCTCGCCGTGGTGGGTGTAGTGACAGCGTTGCCGATGTTCTGGGCGCTGCCAACCTCTTTTCTCGGCGGCGCGGCGGCAGCGGCCGGCATCGCGCTGGTCAATTGCATGGGCAACCTTGGTGGGTTTTTCAGCCCCGCAATCATCGGTTTTCTGAAAACCCGCACCGGCACGCTGAACTCGGGATTATTCCTCGTTTCAGCCTGCATGGCGGCGTCGGCGATTCTGATCGTTGCTTTTGTTCCGGCGAAATTGGTTAATCGCTGATCCCTGTCACAATGATCTGAAGGAACCAGAGATGGCTAAGGGCTTGCGCAAGGGACTGACCAGCTATGGCGACGCGGAATTTTCGCTCTTCCTGCGCAAAGCTTTCATCAAGGCGATGGGCTATTCCGATGATGCGCTCGATCGCCCGATCGTCGGTGTGACCAACACCTTCAGCGATTACAATCCATGTCACGGCAATGTTCCCGACCTCATCGAAAGCGCAAAACGCGGCATATTGCTCGCCGGTGGGTTGCCAATGGTGTTCCCAACCATTTCGATAGGCGAAAGTTTCGCCCATCCCACATCAATGTTCCTGCGGAATCTAATGGCGATGGATACGGAGGAAATGATCCGCGCGCAGCCGATGGATTCGGTGGTCGTGATCGGCGGCTGTGACAAAACGCTGCCGGCCCAGGTGATGGCGGTCGCAAGCGTGGATATTCCGGCCGTCGTGCTGCAGACGGGGCCGATGGTTGTGGGGCACCATAAAGGCGAAGTGCTGGGCGCGTGTACGGATTGCCGCCGGTTGTGGGGACAGCATCGCGCCGGCTCGATCGATCGGGCGGAGATCGAAGTCATCAGCGGACGCTTGTGTCCTTCCGTTGGCACATGCGCGGTGATGGGGACGGCGAGCACGATGGCATGCATTCTGGAAGCGATGGGGATGGCAATGCCAATGAGCGCAACAGCGCCGGCGACGCACGCAGACCGACGCCGGATTGCCGAGGCGAGCGGGAAGCGCGCGGCAGAGATCGCCGTTTCCGGCGCGCCCAGGCCCACCGAATTAATCACCGATGCGTCTATCCGAAATGCGATGATCGTGTTGCAGGCGATTGGCGGATCGACAAATGGGTTGATTCATCTGGTGGCGATTGCCGGCCGCGCTGGAGTGAAAGTTGATCTTGGGGAGTTTGACGAGCTGGGGCGGAAAATTCCGGTGCTGCTTAATCTCAAGCCATCGGGCATGCATTACATGGAGCATTTTCACCACGCAGGCGGACTGGCGGCGCTGATGCGGGAACTTTCCACGTTCCTTAATCTCGATGCGCCGACGATCGGCGGCGGGACAATCGGCGACGTCATCGCCAGGGCGGAGCGCGTGCCGGGGCAGGATGTCATTCGTAACCTGGCTGCGCCGCTGACTCAAGAAGGTGCGATGGCAGTTCTGCACGGCAACCTGGCGCCGCGAGCGCCGTGATCAAGCAATCCGCGGCAACAGCAAAACTGATGCGCCATACCGGGCGGGCGGTGGTGTTTGATTCTATTGAAGACATGACGGCACGCATCGATCAGCCCGATCTGGATGTGAGCGCCGATGACATCCTGGTTCTGCGCAATGCGGGCCCAAAGGGAGCGCCAGGGATGCCCGAGGCCGGCTATCTGCCGATCCCGATGAAGCTGGCGCGGCAGGGTGTGAAAGATATGGTGCGGATTTCCGACGCACGGATGAGCGGAACGGCATTCGGGACAATCGTGTTGCATATCACACCGGAGGCGGCGGTCGGTGGGCCGCTTGCCGTCGTTCGGACCGGCGACCGGATTACGCTGGATGTGGAAGCGCGCCTGATCCAACTCTTGATCGACGATGCGGAAATGCGAAGCCGCCTGGCGGCGTGGGAAAAATCGCCTCGACCCCAGATGCCCGCACGTGGCTACGCGCGGCTTTTTGAAGAAAGCGTCTTGCAGGCAGACCAGGGGTGCGATTTCGATTTTCTTTTACGCGACGCGAGCGCAACTTCGGCATCCAACGATAATTCTTAGTCCGACTTTCCCACTTAGAGGCTCCTAGGCGGAATCTTAAATCAAACAGGAATGAATGATGAAACTGGATCACACTGCAAAAGGTGTTTATGCGATTGCGGTCACACCGTTTGCGCCGGATGGGGCGGTGGATGTGAAGTCGGTGGATCGCATGACGGATTTTTATCTGTCCTGCGGTGTCACGGGGCTGACCATTCTCGGCATCATGGGTGAAGCGCCCAAGCTCGATGCGGCTGAGGCGCTGGCGATTTCGAATCAGGTTGTCAGCCGCGCAAAGGTTCCGGTGATTGTTGGGGTTTCGGCGCCGGGATTTGCAGCGATGCGATCGCTTGCGCGCGGGGTAATGGAAGGCGGAGCCGCGGGGGTGATGATTGCGCCACCTCCGGCGCTGCGGACAGACGATCAGATCATCAACTATTACGCGCAGGCGGTGGCGGCTGTTGGCACGGATATTCCGATCGTAATTCAGGATTATCCGCTGATCCTGAGCGTCGTCATGACGCCAAAGGTGATTCGGCAGATTGTGATGGATAATCCATCGTGCGTGATGCTCAAGCATGAAGATTGGCCGGGGCTGGAAAAAATTTCTGCGCTGCGCGGATTTCAACGAGAGGGATCGCTGCGGCCACTGTCCATTCTTACGGGCAACGGCGGGTTGTTTCTGGATTTTGAAATGGAGCGTGGAGCGGATGGCGCAATGACCGGGTACGCATTTCCGGACATGCTGGTTGATGTGGTGAAATATTCGCAGCAGGGCCGACGGGACGCCGCCCATGATTTGTTTGATGCGCATCTGCCGCTGATCCGTTATGAACAGCAGCAGGGAATCGGGCTGGCCGTGCGAAAATATATTTTGCAAAAACGCGGGGCGATTGCGCATGAGATGCAGCGGGTGCCCGGGACATCGCTGAGCGCAACGGCGCGGGGGGAAATTGATTATCTGCTGAGCCGGCTGGCGCGGCATGATCCACGGGCAAAATTTGATTGATAATGAAATTGCCGCTTATGTTCGGATGCTCGGGTGCATCAACGCCAAGAAATTTAAGGTGAAAGAGACGGGCGCGGCACCTGGCAGATGATCGCCTGTGAATATCGAGAGGCGGAGATTTTTGGAGAATGCAGGTTTGGTTGGTGCATCGGCTGGCTTTGGTGGGTAAACTACAGGGGCACATCGGCCAGCGGCATACTCACTTAATTCAGGGAGGATCGGATGCAAGACGTGGAAATTGAAAGTTTGCTGGAGGAGGCCGGGTATCGGTTCGGGGCGACTACCGGGAGGTACGCCGTCGTCGATGCCGGTGAGGATGAAGTGGATTATCCAACCGAAGATGTGGCGGATCAGTTGGGCATTCCTGTAGAGGACCTGATTCGGTGGGAAGAAGGACAAGTGGAAATGATGGAATCAGGAGACGAGTGAAGGTTTTTTCAGGGGGCTGGGGAGGGTTTGGGTTGGGCGCGAAGCCAGGCTGACACCCATCGAGTAATCAGATTCAAACGCGACGGTCCTCCTTCCAGCCGGCTCAGGGGAAGTAGGTGCTTCCACCCGCTTTCTCGGGAGCAGGGAAGGGACCGAAAACGAAAGATGCGCTTGCGCGGCTAATGGTCGACGCTGGCGATGGAGTTGGTGGTTGTATCGACAGCGCGGATGATTTTTTCCTGAAGAAATTTGATGGCGGAATTGCTCTTTTCAGGGATGCCATTCATGAGGATGCTGAAGGCGTACCATTGCGAGTCTTTGGCGTGGAGGTAGCCGCTGAGGGAGGAGACGCCATTGACGAAGCCGCTTTTGCCGAAGACTCGGCCGCGGAGGTCGGTGCCGCGGAAGCGGTCGTCGAGTGTGCCGTCGACGCCGGCGACGGCAAGGGTGCCGATGAAGAGTTTGGAGCTGGGGCTGAAGTAATTATACGTGAGGACTTTGACCATGAGGGAAGAGCTGATGACGTTTTGTTTGGAGAGGCCGCAACCATCGTCGAGGTGAAATTCGGATTCGGGGACGCCGATTTTTTTGAGGAACTCTCCTACCGCCGCGGGGCCGTTTTCCCAGGAGCCGGATTGGCCGCTGGCCTGGGCGCCGAGGCGTTTGCAGAGGCACTCGGCATAGAGGTTCATGCTGTCTTTATTGGCGCGGGCCATGACGCGCTCGATGGGGGTTTCATGGATGGCGAGCACGACCCAGGATTTGTCGCCGGCGGCCTGGGCCTTTTTTAATTGATCGCGAATGGTTCGATCACGATGGATATCGCCGCTGTGATTGAGGCCGGAGGCAGTGAGCGTTTCGGCGAACACCGTGGCGGCGTACATCGAAGGATCATGGATCGTGACGGAAACCGGAACATTGGTGCTGTTGCGGGCCTGGCCGTGCATAATAATGTTATTAGTCTCGGCGGCGCGGGAGAGCCAGACGGCATTTTCATTGCCGGTAATGCACGTGTTCTGCAACTCTACATACCGGGTATTGGGGTTCATGACATAGTTGACGAGATCGCCGGGAGCAGTGGTGCGGATGTAGAAATCGAGACAGTTGGCGTTGAGGTTGAGTCCGGCGACTTCGGCCATATATCGCCGCAGCATTTGGTCGGCGGGCCAGCGGGGGTGCATGGTGATTTCTTCGAAAATGCTGTCATCGACGATGATGTTTTTGACGGCGGGGAGGGTCAGTTTCTTTAAGCCGTCGGCCCAGTTTTTGAAGACAGTATTCACATCCCATCCCACGCGGCTGAGGAGTTCAGCGTCCCCGAAGGTTGGATCACCATCCCCGATAATGATGAGGTCGCCGTCGTGAAAGATGAGCTGGGTGCGGAACTTGAAATCCGCGCCGAGGCGATCCAGAGCGGCGGAGGTGGTGATGACCTTAAGATTGCTGGCGGGGATCAGGGGGATTTCAGAATTGTGCTTATAAAGGAACTGACCCGAGGCGGCCGAGTCGCCAAGGCGCTGGATTTCAATGCTTTCTTCGGCGTGGGTGAGGAGCTTGTCGTGGAGGACGGTGTTGATTTCAGCCGACAGATCGGCCCGCAATATCGGCGAGCTAAGCAGCAGAAATAGGGATGCGAATAAGAGCGAGATAGCGCGGGGGGGGCGTTTCATCCTTGAAAACCTCTCCTGGAAATTGCGTTCGTATTGGATTCGGGGCGTATGCACGCCGTAAAGGTAGATTATCGGATGGATTGTGGTCTGCAATAGAAAAGATTGGGAAGGAGCAGGGATATGGGATGGTGATCGCCGCTGGAATTCTCAAGCAGGTGCGCCTTGATGGTTTCAATCCCTGCCGCGTAGCGCGAGAGTTTTCCCTGAGCAAACCCTTCGATTTGCTGCGAGACGAAAATCTCGTCCCGCTCAGTGGAGCCAGCGAGACACCAGTAGAACTTTTCCTGCGATCCTGCCGCGAAAACGCGGTTCTTGTCCGTGCATTGTCTTCTAACGGTTTGGTTGGACCAAGTGCAGGGAGGGAAACTCAGACCCACTCGGCTATCCGGCAATAGAGTGCCTGACGCTCCTCCTGATCCCGTTTTCGGAAGCTTGTGTATGCGCGGAACGGAAGGCCAGTCCGGTTGACGAAGGCGATTGAGACCGGATTCTGTGCGTAGCAGTCCGGATGGGGTGACTTTGAAGTATGTTCACCACACCCGAAGCCTTTAGCGCCGGGGAGCGACAAAAACCCAAGTCCTGCGCGCTATCTCGTTGTGCTGTGTTTATAGATAGCGTATTATTCCTGAAACATGGCCAAATTGGGAATTTCGGCAAGCGGACAAAGAAAAAAACCGCATGGACGGTGCTTCTGCTTGCTCAGCCCCGGGGCGGGTGTCGCCCTTGCTCGACACTCGCGTTCTCCACTGCAGCGAAAATCTCGCATGCGTCGCGGAACTCGGTTCAAGATAGCCGGTGACGACGCTCAGCACCATTCTGGGGTGTTCTTATGTCCTCCTCCGCGGTTCGGTGGTTACACCTGTCTGATTTTCATGTTGGAATGGACGACCATGCCGGGCGAAAGCTTTTCGACTACATCATCAAGCATGTGCAACAGAAGAAGGACAATGGTTTTGCGCCTGACTTGGTCTTTGTAACCGGCGACTTGGGAAACAAGGGCAAAGACTCAGAGTACGAGACCTTCTGGTCTGAATTCATGGAGCCACTTTCCGATGTTATTGGTGGGAACATCGCCAATCACACCTTTGTTATCCCCGGCAATCATGATGTTGATCGCAATCAGAATCCTGCTTTTAGCCGCAAGGAGATTGCTGATCCAAAAAGCCATTACTTCGATCCCACAGATGAGGGTCAGAAGCTGCGGAAAATGCTCATTCCTCGATTTCGCGCGTTCACTGACGTTGATCTAACAGTCGTTGCCGGCGGATACGATGGCAAGAACGGCGGCTTCGTCAAGACGATCGACATCTGCGGGACCAAAGTGGCGGTCGTTGGCATTAATACTGCTTGGTTGTGCAAGGGGGATGACGACGACAAGAAGCTCACGCCCGGGAAACCACTTCTAGAAGGACTGCTTGCTACTACATCCGAGGCGGATCTTCGGATAGTCCTCGGTCATCATCCACTCGACTGGCTTGTCCCAGCCGAGCAGAAGCCGATCAAGAGCGTGCTCGCGCAGCATGCGGTGCTGTACCTGCACGGCCATCTACACGACGCATGGGCGGAACCGGACTACGGTGGTGGGAACGAGTTTCTTTCGATCCAATCGGGTGCCGCGTTCCAGGCTCGTGAGGGAGAGAAATGGCGCAACGGAATTGTCTGGGGAGAGGCAGATCTGGCAGCGCAAGAGGCTCGTCTTCAACCTTGGCGATGGACACCTGACCACCAGGCGTGGACGTTGGCATCTGATGCTTTTCCAGAAAACCACCGCAAAGCTGATTGGTGAGTTTACCCTCTTCCGGGCACGAAGTCCGCCAGGCACCAAGGTAAGTCACATGTCACTCCCGTGATTCACCCGCCAAAAGGGTGGTCCGTCGCCAAGCCCGCAGAACTTCGCGAACTCCTCAAACCGCTTTCTCCAGAAGCGGCAATCATGTTCTTCAACGGCGCAGTGCCCGGCTGGAACACTGCTCTTTCCGCTTCAATACCGCGGCGAAAAATCGTAACTCCACTTGTCACGCGATTCCAGCATGCTGAAACAAGTGGCCGCCCCATCGTGACTCTACTTCTCGCCGCGGCGTGCGAGGGCAAAACCACGGCGATGCTCCAAGCTGCTTTTGAGGTTGTTCGCGACAAGGCCGGTTGGCAAATCCTGCGGCGCGTCGATGACGCTGAGCCGCTTGAGGCCGCGAACATTCTTCCCGTGCTTACTAAGGAACACAGGTGGCTGGTGTTGCTCGATGAAGCGGATCGCGTCGCGAAGGAAGTCTTCGCGTTCATTCCAAAGCTTCCCGTCGAACTTCAAGGGCGGGTTCATTTTCTACTTGCGTGCCGTGACACGGATTGGCGTGCATCGGGTGCTGCTGCGATGGATTGGTCAAGCGTATGCACCTTCTACACCGAGCGGTTGTCCGGATTGGGCGGCGAGGACGCGACAGCGATCGTAACGGCGTGGGCAGCTTACGGAGACCAGGGCTTGGGAGATCTTGCTGCGATCCCGCAAGACCAACGTGCAGCTCGGCTCGATGAGCAGGCACGGGAGGAAGCAAAGACCGCGCAAGGGGCGTTCTTCGGCGCGCTTCTAGCAGTCCGACTTGGAAATGATCTGCCCAACCACGTGCGACTCATGCTCGAAAGACTAGGTCACCGTGAGATCCCAAGTGGAGGAACCCTGCGCGATGCAATCGGCATGATTGCCGCGATGCATTCCGAAGGGCTGGAATTCTTGTCTCGGCCTGTGTTAGCAAGGGCGTTGTCCTGCCCCATCGGAAAACTTCACCGTGACGTACTGTCCCTTCTCGGCCAAGAGGCGGCCGCGACCACAACATCTTGGTTCGTCTTCACCCGTCACCGCCGCATCGCCAGCGCGACCATGTCAGTTCTGGAGCAAGACTTCAATGAGGATCCCTCGGAGCTATTTGTGCTTCTTGCGCGAACTGCAATTGAGACGTTTTTATCCGGAGACGTTGTACC
The DNA here is from genome assembly GCA_963704405.1 of uncultured Phycisphaerales bacterium. Lineage (GTDB taxonomy): Bacteria > Planctomycetota > Phycisphaerae > Tepidisphaerales > Tepidisphaeraceae > MFD01213-c1. The sequence goes on along the minus strand of OY969903.1, from coordinate 2,915,386 downwards.
GAACCTTGCAGGATGGCGGTACGCCCTTGCGCAGCATTTGTTCGATTCGGACAGACAGCAATTGGCTCTTAGAGTTGCCCAAGCAGTGCTGGACGCCGAACCTAGTAACCCGATGACAATTGACAAAGTATCAAGCTTGTACAGAAAGGCGGGGGAGCCGGAGCGTGCCGTAAATCTATTTCGGTCGGCGGCCGCCAGCACAACGCTAGGCAGAGCAAATTATCACGAGTGGGGAGTGGGCGAAGGTGCGCTCGGCGACAACGCGTCCGCCGCGCTCCTTGAAGCATATTCGATAAGCGACGGATGTGCTGGATCTGCTGTCGACAACGAACGAGCGAAGCAAAGTTTGGCAGGGCTCGGCGTTGCCTTCGGGGAATTGTTTGCCTCGTATCGAGAAGTTGGCTTCAACGACGCGCGGGCGGCTGTAGCCGTTCTTGGGCAAACGCTTCATCTGGACACTGTGGCCGCCAGCTATTTTCGAAAACATCTAGACGAGAGCACCGCTCAGGGAGCCAAGGTGCCAAGCGTTGAGGAGGCATTCGGCGTGCTTCGCCAAGGCATCTTCGCGGCCACAGCCATCGGCGTAAACGACGCCGTCGCAGCTCTGGTACCAGACGCGATGACCTTGGGTTTTCACGGACTCCAGCAATTAATCTACGCCTCGATCGCGGCACACAAGCGATCCCAGTAAAGCACTTTGCCGGGACCGCCGTTGGCAAAGCATTTAACTGCCGAGGCGAGCGTACGGGTATAGACAACGCGCCGCCTATTATCAGGACACAAGTGCCGGCAATTAACGGTTTCGCGCGCGACGATCACAAAACGGTCGAAACTCTCTTCTTCGCTTCTTTGGAATCGTTGAGAGGAGCTTGGGTGATCACGCGGTAACAGATTCACTCTCCGCCCCGGTTCTGGCCAGAATTGTGCCAGAACATGTAACTTCAGTGGAGCCATGGGGATTTGAACCCCAAATTCTACCATGCCATGGTAGCGTGATCCCATTTCACTATGGCCCCGCGTTTTCGCCGTCTTGGCCGCTGGCGGGAGGCGAGACGGAACAATTTACTGGGGGGGAGGCACGTGTCAAGTCAGTGACAAACTTGAGCAGGGCCTTTCCAGGGCAATCGCATGTTCCCAAGAGTTCGGCGCATGCCAGGCTTGGGCCCGCTGCACGTTTGAGGTAGATCACGTCACATCGGTTGTTTACAGTTATGTCGTTTCACATGCAGATGATTTTTGGCGCGATGATTAGCGTTCCATGGCAGCCGTTGATCGGCCGCAAACTCCCCCCTCACCTTTGCCCAAACCCCGCCCTTTGCTAAGCTGCGCCCAGTCCCCGAATCAGGAAACCAATCGCGATGAAAGTTCTTTTAATCGGCAGCGGTGGCAGAGAGCATGCATTAGCCTGGAAACTCGCAGATTCGCCGGGTGTTACAGCACTCTTTGCCCTTCCGGGCAATCCCGGCACTGCCCAGGTTGCAGAAAATATCCCGGGCAGCGTCATGGATTTTGACGCCATCGAGGCGTTTGTGCGCAAAAATTCTGTTGGGTTGGTGGTCATCGGTCCGGAAGATCCGCTTGCCGCCGGTTTGGCGGATCGGCTTTTGGCGATCAGTGGGGTGAAGGTCTTTGGTCCAACCCAAGCCGCGGCCCAGATCGAAGCGGACAAATGGTTCGCCAAAGAGATCATGCGGCAGCAGGCCATTCCTACGGCCGAGGCCCGCAGTTTCACCGATCCAGCGGCGGCGGATGAATATCTCCGCATCCGCAATGCGCCCTGCGTCGTCAAAGCCGCCGGCCTGGCCAAAGGCAAAGGCGTCACCGTCTGCTATCGCACCAGCGACGCTGTCGCGACCGTGGACGCCATCATGCGCAAGAAATCCTTTGGCGGAGCCGGCACGCGCATTGTCATCGAAGAGCTTCTCGCCGGCCCCGAATGTTCCATCCTCGCGTTCGTCGATCGCCGCAATATTTACGTCATGGAACCCAGCCAGGACCACAAACCCGTCGACGACGGCGACACCGGCCCCATGACCGGCGGGATGGGGGCATATTCCCCCACGCCTGTCGTCACCGATGCCATGCTCTCGCAGATCGAGCGCGATGTCCTCGTTCCCGTTGTCGATGGCCTGCTCCGCGAAGGGATCGAATACAAAGGCATCCTCTACGCCGGCCTGATGCTCACTGCCAACGGCCCCAAGGTTCTGGAATTCAACTGCCGCTTCGGCGACCCCGAAACTCAGCCGCTCATGATGCGCCTCAAGAGCGACCTGCTGGAAGTCATGCTCGCCGTCGCCGACGGCAAGCTCGATCAGATTGAGCTCAAATGGGATGCGCGGCCGGCCATCTGCGTCGTCGCCACCAGCAAAGGCTACCCCGGCAACTACCCCAGCGGCCTACCCATCACCGGCATCGAAAAAGCCGATGCCCTCCCCAACGTCAAAGTCTTCCACAGCGGCACCCGCGCCGAAGATAAAACCATCCTCACCGACGGCGGCCGCGTCTTGGGCGTCACCGCAATCGGCGACACCGTAGCCGATGCCCAAAAACGCGCCTATGAAGCGATGAGCCTCATCCATTTCGACGGCATGCACTACCGCCGAGACATTGGCCACCAGGCCATCGGCAAATAAAAGACAGAAGAATCGGGAACCGCAGATGTGTGCGGATATCGGGGATAGGGAAAAGATGCTCTTCTGAATCTGCGCCACCTGTGGAAACCCGCGGTTCCACTTTTTCGCATGGATTCAAAAACTCATTGCCTGCTTAAATTGCGAGAAGCGTTCATCGATCGCTTCGCGCGTAGCCGCCTGCAATCCCCCCAGCGAAAACTCTGCGATCGTAAAGCTCGCGACAACCGTCCCAAACGCCAGCGCCCGCTTGATCGTCGCAGATGAGAATGACCCCTGCGTCGAAAGATATCCCATCATTCCCCCGGCGAAACTGTCCCCTGCGCCGGTCGGGTCCACGACCTGGTCCGCCGGGAACGCCGGCAGAACGAATGTGTCCGTGTCGCTGCACAGCAGGCTGCCATGCTCCCCTTTTTTAATCACTACAAACTTTGGCCCGAGCTTCAGCACTTCCCGGCCGGCTTCAATCAGGTTTTTCTTCCCCGTCAACAGCCGCGCTTCACCATCGTTCAAAACCAGCCCATGAATCTGCGTCAGCAGCCGAAGCAACTGTTCCCGCTCGGTTTGAATCCAAAGGTTCATTGTGTCGGCGACGATCAGCTTGGGTTGTTTCAGTGACGCCAGCATCTGCTGCTGCAAAATCGGATGCGTATTCGCCAGGAAGATGTACTTGCTGTCCAGAAAGTTCGCCGGAATCCTGGGCGCCCGCTCGGCCAGCACGTTCAAATCCACTTCCACCGTCACGGCTTCATTCAAGTCTTTTACATAAGATCCATGCCAGCGAAACGTCTTGCTCCCTTTGCGGATTTCCAGCCCGCCGGTATCAACGTCGCGCCCTTCAAACACGTTGAAAAGCGACTTCGGCGCATCCTCCCCAACCACACCCACCAGCCGGACCGGCGTGAAGAAAGAAGAGGCGTAGGCGAAGTAAATGGCTGAGCCGCCGATGATGTCATCGCGCTTGCCAAAGGGGGTTTCGACGGTATCGATGCCGATGGAGCCTGTGACGAGAAGGGACATGTCTTCCTCAATATGAAAGTGAAAATTAACTGAAAATGAATCGCAAAAATCACCGCGGAAATACGAAAGGGCAGGAGAGAAAGAGAATCTATCAACGCATTTCTCCACGCCTTGGTGGTGAATCATCCGCGCATGCCTATTTAATAATCGTTATTTCTTCGACGGCAGTTGGCGCACCTTAACCCGCGATCCCGTGACGGTATAGAGCCGGCCGGGCGTCAGCCGCTTATATCGTTTAAATAGCCGGTCAATCGCATCATCCTGTTCGATGTCCGCGCCTTCCAACTGGAGATAGACGATGCTGCGATTGAACCAGAAACTGAGCAGAAACGGGGCCGCCGACATGGCGGCGTCGGTCGTCAGGATATCCACCTGGGCCGCCTGGGCGGTCGATAAAACCGTGCCTGGATCGATCTCCGGTGGGAGGCCGATCTGGTTCATATCCTGAGTTTGATGACCGTGCCGCTGCAAAGCAGCGCCAACGGCGGAGGTCATCGGTCCATGAAGCAGCCAACGCATCAGCGCATCGTAGCGATAGCGACCGATCGCGCCAAACAACTGCCAGCAGCCCGTGGCGAAACTCGCGCGGGCTGCCAGGCGATGCGTTTATTCGCTCAGGATTTTCCTCGTAAACCCTTATTGAGTGATCGGAGAGAAAACAGTAAACTCCTGCCCAACGAGCAATACAATGGTTTGGGATAAAACAAAAATTATTCAGGCCCTGAAGAAGTTTCATAAACAGGGCGTCGATCTTTCCTATAATTCGCTGGCCAGGAAGCAGCAGTCGCTGGTATCCGCCGCGGCGTACCACTTCGGTTCGTTCCGCAATGCGGTGGAACGCGCCGGCATCGACTACGCGGAAGTCATCCGCCGTCCGCGCTGGACGCGCACGTCGATCATCAAGCTGATCAAGGAAGCCAAACGCGCCGGCAAGGAACTGCACTGGTCTGCGGTCACCAAGCGCCGGGACGATGTCGGCAAGGCAGCCTTTGCGTCGCTGCAACCAAGGCTGTTCGGCAGTTGGGATCGCGCCCTCCACGCCGCCGGTCTTGATGCCGACGAAGTGAACCGCTACCGCAAGTGGGACAAGAACACCGTCATCGCCGAATTGAAGGCGCGGCACAGAGATTCCGAAGCCCTGAACAGCGGTTCAATCCAAAAAGACGACCCCGGCCTCCATGCCGCCGCCGTCCGGCACTTTGTCGGCTACGATATGGCCCTCCGCGCCGCGAAGATCGACCCCGTCAAAGTCCGCCAGCGCCGAATCTGGGACCGCACCGACGTCATCCGCGGCTTAAAACAAGCCAAAAAATCCGGCAAGCACATCTCCGATTCCGCCATCCGTCGCGAACATCCGGCGCTGTATGGAGCAGCAGTGCGGTTGTTCGGATCATTCACCGCGGCACGCGCGGCGGCCGGAATTAAGATAAAAAAAGCGTGAGGCGATTTACTTATTCCTAATTCTGGAATGCGGAATCGGGATGAGGGATCGCGTTTCCCCATCCACATCATCTGAGCGGCCCCCATTATCTCATTTGTCATCTCATCTGAGATTGGAAGCGGAATCTTACAAAACCAGAACCTCAGGCATCCCTTTCCCTCCCGCACTCATTGCGTACAATCGCCCGGCCCCATGGAAGCTTTTGCCGAGTCGCCAGTCCCACTGAATCGGTCGCATTCGGTATGGAAGCTTTCATGGCTCACGCCGATGCGCTGCCGCCTGATTTTCGCGGCCATTCTCCTCTATAGCTTCCTCAGCGGCTGGCGGTTCCTCACACATAATTGTCCAATCGATCTGTCGGGCGATGAAGCACAATACTGGGATTGGTCGAGGCATCTGGACCTGAGCTACTACAGCAAAGGACCGATGATCGCCTACATCATCCGGGCAAGTTGCCTGATCTTCGGCGACACCATGCCCGGTGTGCGGTTCCCGGCACTCGTGCTGGCCGTGGGGACTTCAATCTGTACCTATTGGCTGACCAGGCGACTCTTCGCCAGCGATCGACTTGCGCTCGGCGCATTTCCGCTGGGCGCGATCATTCCGATGTATGCCGCCGGCAGCACGCTGATGACGATCGACCCCCCGTTCTTTTTTTTCTGGGCGCTGGCGACCTGTCTGCTGGTGAAAGCTGTTTTCGATCAGCGGCGATGGGCGTGGCTCGCCGCCGGTGTTGTCGCAGGACTGGGGTTTTTGACGAAATATGCCATGCTGCTTTGGCTGCCTTTCGCTCTGCTGTTTTTAGCGGTCGATGTGGAAAGTCGACGCTATCTTCGCTCGATGTGGCCCTGGCTGATGGTCGTCGTCGCGATTTGTTTTACATCGCCGGTGCTTGTGTGGAACGCGCAGCATGGCTGGGCGTCGTTCCGCCACGTCGCAACGCAGACGGGCGCGGGAAGCGGCGGGGGGTTTCGGCGCGGCAATCTGCTTGAGTTTGCCGGGTCGCAGATAGGGATCATCAACCCCGCGATTGCAGTTTTTCTGATCGCGGCCATTTTTTATGGGCTCGGCACAAAGGGAAAAGACGATCCCCACCGCCGCCAGGTGCGATATCTGATCTACATCGGCGTGCCGTTTCTGCTGGTATGCCTCGGTGACGCCGCCTTCAGCAAGGTTCAACCAAATTGGCCCGCGCCCGCATATTTCACCCTGATGATCCTGACAGCGTATTTCATTTCCACGCGGATGAATTCCACCGAAACCTGGAAATGCTGGCGCGGTTGGTTTTATGCGGCCATCCTTTTCGGCTTCCTGGTCCAGCCGGTGCTGCACGGATCAACCGCCTTATATTCCCTGGCGGCGCAAGTGAATCAAACCTTCCCTCGCAAGCCCGGCGCAGATGGACAATCGCGGCCGCGGCTGTCGCCTTCGAACTTCGACATCGTCTTCAAACTGCGGGGCATCGCCAATCCGTTCGCCAGGACTGTGACCGCGCAGTTGAAGCAGTTGCCGCCGGGATCGTTTATCCTTTGCGAGGATTATCAGGATGCGTCGCAGTTGGCGTTCTATGTCCAAGGCCGGCCAAAGACGTATTTTGTCGGATCATATTGGACGGACTCATCCGTGCGCCGCCGTCGCACGCAGTTTGACATGTGGCCGGACCGCCAGCTTGATCGTCCCGAACTGATCGGCAAAGACGTCATCTACGTCGGGACTACGATGGGATACGCACCGCTGGCCGAATCTTTTGAAACCGTCGAGCGATTGCCGGATGTCATCATTGAGCGCGGCGGAATGAAGATTCGCTCCATCGGCATCTGGCGCTGCCGCGGATTTAAAGGAATTCATCGACCCCAAGGGGAAGGGTCGTATTAAATCGTTTTCACCTGGCTGTAGCTTAAGAGCTCCTAACAGAATGGATGAACGCAGAGTCACAGAGGCCGCGGAGGTAGAACAGAGAGGGCTATGTTTTTCCTTGTTTTCTCCGCATTTTACCTCCGCGGCCTCCGCGACTCTGCGTTCATTTTCCTCCTGTTTTGTTAGAGCGTGTTATGAACTTTTGCATTAGTTCGCCAGTACAGTTCGGATGGCAAGGAAGCCGTATCCAAGCGACGTAACGGATGACGAATGGTCCTTTGTAGCTCCCTATCTGGCGCTGATGAGCCAGGATGCACCGCAACGTGAGCATGATCTGCGTGAAGTGTTTGACGGGATGCGGTGGATCGTCCGCACCGGCTCGCCCTGGCGATATATGCCCAACGACCTTCCGCCATGGCAGATTGTCTACCAACAGACCCAGCGCTGGATGGCATCGGGCGTGTTCGCGGAAATGGCCGGAGATCTCCGCGAGTTGCTGCGGATGCTGGCCGACCGCGACCCGCAGCCGACGGCGACAATCCTGGACAGCCGCACGTTGCAGTCAACACCCGAGAGCGGACATCGGGCCGGATATGACGGAGCCAAGCGGAAAAAAGGCTCCAAAGTACACATTGCCGTCGACACGCTGGGCCATCTGCTGGCGTTGCACGTGACGGCGGCCGATGAACAGGATCGCGCGCAAGTCGGAACGCTGGCCAGCGCTGTGCAAGAGGAAACCGGCAAATCCGTCGAGCTGGCGTATGTCGATCAGGGATACACCGGCGAGCAGCCCGCGGCGGCCGCGAAGAAAAAGGGAATTGAACTGTCGGTGGTGAAATTGCCGCAGGCCAAGAAAGGTTTTGTGCTGCTGCCGCGACGATGGGTGGTGGAGCGTTCGCTGGCCTGGCTGGCGCGTTTCCGCCGACTGGCCAAGGATTACGAGCGTCTGGCATCAACCTTGGCCGGAATGCATCTGGTGGCATTCGTTTGCGTGATGCTGACTCGACTGATGGGAATTGGCGAAAGTTCATAACACGCTCTAGGAGCTTTAAGTTCGCCTCGTGGTCATCCTGTGGTACTCCGGCGGATGGCGGCTAACCAACCGGAAGTGCGATTCGGCTTTTCATAACGTCATGGATTCCACAAGCGTCCTATCCTCTGAACCATTGTCCGCGAATCCCCGGATGCCTGCTGCGGATGCTCGTGGATTCTTTTCGCCATTTGGGTGGCCGCGTTTGGCGTTGCGATGCTGCTCGATCGCCGCGTGGCGCTGGCGGTGCAGGACAGTGGCATCGACAGCATGATGCGGGGAAAGTGGTACGCCGAAGTATTGAAAACACCCGGCACTTTCTGGTTTACCATTGTGGTGGCGATCACGGCCTTTATTTCGCGGCGACTTTCCCTCCCTGAAGTTTTGTTCGTGACGCTGGCAGGCATATCGAGCGCGAGCAACGTGATCGTGAAATGGATCGTCGGCAGGACCCGGCCATTCAAGTTGCCCGGTGACGATGGGCCTTATCCGTTTCATTTGCAGCCGCTCTGGCATGGGATTCGGGGATTATTTACGGAAACAAATCTTTCCTTTCCTTCCGGCCACGCCTGCACGGCTTTTGCCCTCGCAACCGCGATCTGTTTACTGCGGCCCAGGTGGAGTCGTTTCTTTTTCGTAGTAGCTGTGGCGGTCAGTGCGGAGCGGGTGATGGAGAACGCGCATTATTTCAGCGACACCGTCGGTGCCGCGGGTATTGGCGCGGCAGGGGCGATCATTGTCCATCGGCTTATGCGGCGATGGCTCAGCGGAAGTGCGCCGGTTCAATCATGAAAATATTTCTGAATACGATTTTAATCGTCGCCGTCTTCGAATCGATCCTGGCATTCGCCGCGAGCTTTATTTTTATGGCGGGCAAGCCAGGGGAGAAGGTCGCCGCGTGGTGTACGCGAGCGCCCGGATTGGACATTATCCTGGGCGTGTTTACGTGGATACCGTGGATCCTGGCGCGGGCGACGCTTGGGTATCGCGGGTTTTTTGGCGCAGTCATCGGGGAAGTGATCGCGCTTTTCGTCTGGGTGGCGTCTCATGAGGCGGTTTATCGCGAGGCGGTTCGCGGGCCGCGGATTGTGAAGTTCATCAATCGAACGGTAGGGCGGTGGCAGAACCACCTGGCGCTTTGGATCACCGCCGTCGCCTTTCCGGGGTTTTTATTCATCCGGCTGATGGAGGTCGCGCTCTATCCGCTGCTGGTCCTGCTGCTGAAGTTCCCGAAATATCAGCAGGGTGAATGGGTGAATGTAAGCCGACAGAAATTCTCGGGGCTGGTCGGACATGACCTGATCTGGTGCCTGTATTGCGACTGGATGACCGGCGTTTATTCGCTTGGCGCGGAGATGCTGCGCAACGTCGAATCATTCTGGTGCCCGATCCGTTTCTATGACGGCAAGAAATGCGATAACTGCAAAATGGATTTCCCCGACATCAACGGCGGCTGGGTGCCGGCCGACGGAACCATGGCCCAGGTCGAGCACACAATGGAAACGATGTACGGCGGCAATCAGGAAAAGGCCTGGTTCGGTCATCCCGTGCGGTTGACGGTAAAAGGGCAGGGCCACTGAAAAATTCATCCCGCGCCCTCCCGACCAAATTCCCATCTGCCGGTCATTTGCCATTATGATCTCCCCCCTCATGACAGATCCTTATCTTTCTCTCGTCATTCCCTGCTTCAATGAGCAGGAGAATGTGGACGTGCTTCTGGACCGGGTCGCAGGCGCGATGGCCCCGCTGGGAAAGCCGTTTGAGGTGATCCTGGTGGATGATGGGAGCACCGATGATACCCCGAGGCTTTTGACGGAGGGGATGAAAAAATATCCGTGGCTTCGTGTGATCCGCATGGCGAAAAATGGCGGGCAGTCGGCGGCGTTTGAAGCAGGATTTGAAGCGGCGCGCGGTGAAGTGATCGCGACCATCGACGCCGACCTGCAGAATGATCCCGAAGAAATTCCCCGACTGGTGCCCATGCTCGATGAACAGAAAGTCGACATGATCACCGGCTGGCGCAAGGACCGGCAGGACACGGCCTTTCGGCGATGGCAGAGCAGGCAGGCGAACCGCATTCGCAACTGGGTGACCGAAGAAACCGTCAACGACTCCGCCAGCAGCCTGAAGGTATACCGGGCGCACGCCGTCAAAGGGCTGAAGCTGTTTCGGGGAGCACACCGGTATTTCCCGACGCTGGTGAAGATGCGCGGGTATAGCGTGTATGAGACGCCGGTGAAGCATTCGCCGCGCCATGCGGGCACAGCGAAGTATGGGTTTGGGAATCGGGCGTTTGTAGGGATTTATGACATCATCGGCGTGCGGTGGATGAAGAAGCGGTATTTGAGATATCAGGCGACGGAAGTCAGCAGAGGGGCGTAACGTTGAAGCGTGGCAGCGAATGGTTGAGGATGCCAGCCGAACGCCTGGGTAAATTTTGTAATATCACAGGTATTATCTTCCTGGCTCATGAGAATCAGGTCGTGGTTGAAAGGAAGCAGTGGGGCGGGGACAACATGGGTTAGAAGCTTGGCAAACCAGGCGGGGATGGGGGCAGTCCAGCGTTGATGGCCGACAATGGCTTGAGCGCATGTTTGGTGAAGCTGGGGCCAGGTGAGTGGGTCTGGGCCGCCCAGAGGGTAGATTTCACCGATGGTTTTGGTGTTTTGCAGGGCGTCGACGAAGGCGCGTGCGACATCTTTGACATAAATGGGTTGGAGCTTGCCCGCACCGCGTTGGCCGAAGACGCCTGCGCCGAAGTAGGGCATGAAGAGGAACGGCGGCGCAGATTTTTTGGCCCATTGGGCTTCCATCTGCATGAATTCACCGGCCGGGCCATGGATGAGGGAGGGGCGGAGGATGGTCCAGTCCAAGCCGCTTTGGCGCAGGTATTCTTCGGCGTGAAATTTAGAAAGATGGTAGTTGCTGGGCGCACCCGGCCGGACGCCCAGCGCGGACATCTGGATGAATCGTCGGACGCCGGCAATTCTGGCGGCGTCGACCAGATTCGCGGTCGCCTTGAAATGCATGCGGTCAAAAGTGACGCCGCGGGACGGCTCCTCGCGGATGATGCCGACTAGATGGATGATCGCCTCGCACCCCGCAAGTGCGGCGATGAGGGAATTGGCGTCAAACAAATCAGCCTTGACTGAGCGGACGCGCGGGTCTTCGGAAATGGGGCTGCGGTTGATGAGCGCGGTTATGGTGAACGATCGCGCAAGTAATTCGTCGATCACTGCGGAGCCGACAAAACCGCTGCCTCCTGTGACGAATATGTTAGCCGACATGTTGCGTGTCCTATATGACCCCTGTTCAGGGTAGAGCAGGGCGGCAAACGGAGCAAAGAATGCGAGCGCGGTTTCACTACTTTCAGCAATTGGAGCCAATGGCGGCTCTTAACGCCCGGCGGTTTTTTTGCCAGGATCCGGCAGGGCGGGAGGATGGGATTCGAGGCGGGCCAGTTGGCGCTGGCGTTCACCGCCGAGGATGCGGAGGAAAGCCCAGGCAGCAATAACAAGAGAGGTGGCGACGATCCAATTCATGAGTCTTTGTTCATCATCGGCATCCTGTGCGTTGCAGTTGAATAGCGGATGACCGAAACTGACAATCGCCCCGAAACACGTTAGAATTTTATGTGGAGGTTCCATGGCCCAGGCTAATGTTGATCCGAATGAACTGCGTCGATTTGCCAGTGACCTCAACCGCTTTAACGGCGAGCTTCAGTCCCTGATGGGCGGGCTGCATGGCCGGCTGCGCGGGCTGGAAAACACCTGGCGCGACCAGGAACAGCGAAAGTTCACCGAAGTTTTTGAGCAGACGATGAAAGTGCTGGCGGTTTTCCTGGAGAACTCGCAGCTTCATGCGTCGTTCCTGCAGAAAAAGGCGGGCGCAATTGAGGCTTATTTGAAACAGCGATGAAAGGGCAAAGAGTTAGAGCCTGTCAGAGCCGCAGATTTCACAAAATGACGCAGATTAGGAAGCGGTATTTCTGATCTGTGACATCTGCAGTTCTATTTCCTGATCTTGGCGCGCTTCGCGTCTCGATTTAGACATCTCTATCATTTTGGTTGAACAATGGCTCAGGGCGCAAAAGTAGAATCGCTCGATGCATTCAAGACGTTTCGCGCGGCGTTGATCAAGTTCGCGGAGTCCGGGAATGTTGCGCTCACCTCTGCCGATTCCGATATCGACCGCACGCTCACCTGGCTCGAGCGCGATCAAACCACTTTCTGGAACGGGCAGTTGCGCAAGCGGCATGAGAATGTGGTCCGCTGCGAAGATGCGGTTCGGCAGAAGAGGCTGTTTAAGGGGTCGGACGGGCGGGAGCAGTCGGCGGTAGATGAGATGAAGGCGCTGTCCACCGCCAAACGGCTGCGGGAAGAAGCGGAGCAGAAGTGCATCGCGGTGAAAAAGGCGATCCAGATTCTCCGGAAAGAAGCGCAGCTTTATAAGGGGCGCGTGCAGAAGCTTGCGACGACATTGCAAAGCGATATCCCCAATGCGGTTCGGCAACTGGATGGGATGGCCGCCCAGATTGAACACTATCTGTCGATCCAGACCGATGGCGCAGGCGTCGGATTGAGCGAGGCGGCGGAAAGCATCGCCCAGGCGGCGGCTTCAGCGCCAAAGTTCGGGCATGAGAAACTGCGGGATCGAACACCCAAGGCCGAGGAGCGCCTGGCCGCCCCGGTAAAGGCGATGACGGGAGACGATGCGTTCTTTCAGCCGTGGGTTGTGGGGGCGGTGGAACCTTGGCAGAAGGAAGCGATTAGCAAGCTTTCGATTGAAATGTCACCGGTCGATCCCGAGCAGAAGGTGATCGTGGCCCGGAAATGCTGGACGGCGGCAGGAGTATATCTGGAGCGAATGGAGGGGGCTTTTGAGGGAGATTCAGGCTGGGTGATCGGGGCAACAGAGGACGCGGCGGACGCGGCGGGGCCGCGGGAATTTGATTCGGTGCGGGCGGCGGATGTGATTGCGGCCCGGCCTGATCTGGCGGTTATTCTGGGATTGCCCGTGGGCTTTCTGGTGGTTCTTGATGGTGGGGGAATTGCGGCGATACTTGATGGGCCGGGGCTTGATGTCTGGGCGATCGCGCTGATGACCATCGGGCAATCGGCCGATACAGAATCGCCCGCAGTATCCACGTCTGAAGGGACTGCACCCGCACAACCTGAAACTTCAGCGACGAATCCGTGAGTCGGTCGAGTATATTGGGAGATATAAACCATGGGACTCCAGGAAAGCCGCGGCAAGCTTTCGCGATCGTTCAAGGACCTCATGGCGCTTTGGGCCAACACGAAGATATCCTGGAACGATGTGAACAGTGAGCGGTTTGAGCAGACCATTCTGGACCCCCTCCAGATGGATTTGCGCAACGCCGCCGGCGCGATGGATCAGATGGCGGTCCTGCTGACGCAGATTCGTCATGAATGCGAATAGCGAGAGAAACCATAGATGTCACAACAGGCTTCACACACGGATCGCGATATCCAGCGGGGCGCACTGCGCGACCTGATTTCCCTTTCAACCGAATGCGCGGCGACCGAATCCGATATCGAGCGCGAGTATCGCACTTCGCATGACAAGGAAAATCATGCGTTCAGCGACCACAGCTTTGCAATCGAAAACCGCCACAAGCAGTTGACGGAGGAAGCCAACCAGAAGCATCGCGACCGGCTCGCGGAGCTGGACGGGCAATACAAAGCGGAGCGGGGAAAGATCGACGCGGCGGACCGTGCGCTGCGGGATAAGGTTGAAGGGGAAAAGCAGTCGGCCGACGACAAGCTGAAGCAGAAATACGATCAGGCAGTGTGGCTGGCCGACAGCGTGCATGAGTTGGGGACGAACCAGGCGGTGGCGTCGTTCAAGCAACTGTCCGAGCAGGTGAAGGGGGCAAATGAAACGCTGAACGGAATGGAAGTAAAGGCGGCGGAGCTGGTGCAGCGATATGGGCTGCCGCTGCCGGCGGATGATGTGGAAGCGGAGGATGATCCGTCAATCCTGACCGATACGGATGCGGCGTTTGGCCGGCATAAGCAAGCGCTGGAAGGATATCTCGCGCAGCTCCACAGCATGCCGGTGGCGAATTTGTTTGTGGGGGCCAGGCCCTATCTGATTCCGATTTTACTGACGATCCTGGCGGTGGCGGGGGTGCAGCTTTATTACCAAAGCACTGAGCCGCAATGGAAACCGCTGGGGATTTTCGCCGGCGGGGTGATTGGATTGCAGATCATCGCCGGAATTGTGCTGAGGCTGATGGCAAACGCGCAGGTGCGAGCGGTGCATACGCCGCTGCGGAAGGAACTTGTGCTGGCTCGGCGGGCTGCTGAGCAGCAGATGGTCAACGGCGCCAAAAAACGCGACGCGGATCTGGCGGCGGCAACCAAGGCGCGTAATTCCGAAATTCAGGCGGCTAAGGAAGTGATCGGCCCTCTGGCCGCCAAGGCGGCGCGCTTGCGCGATGCGGGCATCACGATGGCGCAGGCCGAGCATTCAAAGCAGATCACGCGCATCGATAAAATCCGCGAGGCGGCGAATGGGGAGGCAGGCGAAAAATATCGCCGGCAGATCAACGAAATCGATCACAGGCTTGAGCGGGAAATTAAAGAGAACAAGATCCGCCATGAAGCTCGGCTGAAGGAAATTGAGCAACGGCAAACACAGCGGAAGCAGGAACTGGAAGCGCGCTGGAGCAGCGGACTGAAAGAGATTCAAGCCCCGATCGATCGCGACGGCGGGGCAAGTCCGGCGTCATTGAACTGGATCGACCCGGCATGGAAAGCATGGATTCCGCCCAGGAAATTTGCCAGCCGCGTGCGGTTTGGGGAGATGCAGGTCGATCTGAAAACCATCGCGGAGAATTTTCCCAGGCGATTGAATCTGCCCGAGACATTTTCGCTCCCCGCGCTGCTGGCGTTTCCGGCGCAGGCGTCGCTGCTGATTCATACAGACCATGCCGGCCGGGGGGTAGCGATCCGGACATTGCAGATGCTGATGGCGCGGCTCCTCACAAGCCTGCCGGCCGGACGCGTGCGATTTACCATCATCGATCCAGTCGGTCTCGGGCAAAATTTTGCCGGATTCATGCATCTGGCGGACTACGACGATGCACTGGTCGGCGGGCGCATCTGGACGAGCCAGGACCAGATCGATCAGCGGCTGGCAAACCTGACCGATCACATGGAGACGGTCATCCAGAAGTATCTGCGCAATGAATTTGAAACCATCGATGATTACAACGCGCAGGCGGGGGAGCTTGCTGAGCCATACCGGTTTCTGGTCATTGCGGATTTGCCGGTTGGATTTACGGCCGACGCATTTCGACGGCTCAACAGCATCGCGAGTTCCGGGGCACGGTGCGGCGTCTATACGCTGATCGCACGGGACACCCGAGCGGCGCTGCCGGCAGGGCGCATCTCGATGAACTTAAGACGCACAGCGTGAACCTGGTGCGCGAAGGAGACAAATTTGTCTGGGATGATGAAGTGTTCCGGGCGCTGCCGCTTTCGCTGGATGCGCCGGCGCCGAAGATGCGCTGACGGGAATTCTGCATAAAGTCGGCGCCGGCAAAAGAGGCGAAACGCGTTGAAGTGGCGTTTGAAAATATCGCGCCGTCGGTCGAGCGATTCTGGTCGGGCAGCACAACATCGGAAATCGACGTTCCCATCGGGCGGCTCGGGGCCAATCGCTTGCAATCGCTCAAGCTGGGGCGCGGCGTGGCGCAGCATGTGCTCATCGCGGGCAAAACAGGTTCGGGTAAATCAACGCTGCTTCATGCGATGATCACCAATGCGGCGATGTGGTATTCGCCGGATGAGGTTGAGCTGTATCTGATCGACTTTAAAAAGGGCGTTGAATTCAAGACGTATGCGACGCATCTCCTGCCCCACGCGCGGGCGATTGCAGTGGAATCGGATCGGGAATTTGGGTTGAGTGTTTTGCAGCGGTTGGATTCGGAGCTTGCCCGCCGCGGCGAATTATTCCGCAAGGCGGGCGTGCAGGACCTGGCGGCCTATCGCAAATCGGCGGGCGCGCTGGTCGTTCCGCGAACACTCCTGATGATCGATGAATTTCAGGAGTTTTTCACCGAAGACGACAAGCTGGCGCAGGAAGCGGCGCTGCTGATCGACCGATTGGTGCGGCAGGGCAGAGCGTTTGGCGTGCATGTGCTGCTTGGGTCGCAGACGATCGGCGGGGCAGGCGGATTGCCGCGCAGCACGCTGGGGCAGATGGCCGTCCGTATCGCGCTGCAGACGAGCGAAGCGGATTCGCAACTGATTCTGGGCGATAACAATTCGGCGGCGCGGCTGCTGAGCCGACCGGGCGAAGCCATCTATAACGACGCCGGAGGGCTTGTCGAAGGGAATAGTCCGTTCCAGGTGGCGTGGCTGCCTGATGAGAAGCGCGATGTTTATCTCGATAATCTCGCGAGCAAAGCCAAGCCATATTTTGAGCGGTTTGGGTATCCGATTGTGTTCGAAGGAAACGCCGCGGCTGATATCCGGCGCAACGTGCGGCTTGGCACGGCGCTGGATGGACGGTCGTGGGGTTCAGTCGGCACAGCCGGCGCGCTCGCCTGGCTCGGAGAACCGGTGGCGATCAAAGACCCAACCGCCGTGGCATTCCGGCGGCAGGCGGGGACGAATATGCTCATCGTCGGACAGCAGGATGAGCAGGCGCTTGCGATGATGTGCGCGGCGATATTCGCGATCGCCGCCCAACAAGGGCCGGATCAGGCGATCTTCTACATCTTCGACGGCACACCGGCCGATTCAGCGCTGGCGGGGACATTTGAGAAGGTGAAGGCAGTGCTGCCGCATGAAGTGAAGATGGTGGATTGGCGCGCGACAGGCGAGGCAATCGACGAGCTGGCGAAGGAAGTCGCGAGGCGGCAGGAATCGGAGCAGGCGGGGACGCCGTCAATTTACGTATTCATTTATGCGATGCAGCGGTATCGCGTGCTTCGCAAGCAGGAAGACGATTACAGCTTTTCAACATCGGATGAACCGAAGAAGGCGAATCCGGGCAAGCAGTTCGCGGAGATTCTGCGCGAAGGGCCGCCGTTCGGAGTGCATACGATCGCCTGGGCCGACACGCTGGTGGCGATCGATCGCACGTTTGATCGGGGATCGATGCGGGAATTTGATAATCGCGTTTTGTTTCAGATGTCCGCCAATGATTCGAGCAGCCTGATCGACAACCCGGCGGGGAATAAGCTGGGGTTCTTCCGGGCGCTGGTTTACAGCGAAGAGCAGGGTGTGATGGAGCGGTTCAGGCCGTACGCGCTGCCGGATGCGGCGTGGCTGGGGCATGTACAGTCTAAATTAAGTGCGCGGCCGGCGGTTGCGGTGGGGACTGTTGGAACGGCAGGGTGAGCGATCTGCCAGAAGTCCATTTCAAAAAAAGGGGAGCGGGTCTTTGCGTCTGCAATGTATTTTTTTTTGATGGAAATTCAGGATAAAAAAGAGACCGGTGCTCGCCGTAACACCGGCCTCCAAACAGGCTGCCCAGCCGAAAACGGCCGGAGACCCACAGCCATTGTTTCCGTATCGACTACCCGGATGAGCAACTTGAAAAAATGTGGCGTCCCGTGTTCGTTGCAGATGGGCTACCATTCGCAGCGGTTCCAAGCACGGAGGCCGGCGGCGTGATCGAGACGTTAAAGCATTATTTGAAGCATCCGCAATGGCGCAAGCAGCATCGGTGGCGCACCGCCATCTGGAAAAACCTGGCGCGGCTCGGATTGACGGGGGTTCATGCGCTGCCGATGAATCGGCGGTGGGTGGATATTCATCGGCGGCGCATGCCGATGGCAAATCTGGATCCGGCGATGGCGGGGTTTCGCATCGTGCAGATTTCGGATCTGCATTACAGCCCCGTGGTCTGGCAGCGGTATCTGATCCAATATGTGAAGTGGGTCAATGAATTGCAGCCGGATGTGGTGGTGGTAACGGGGGATTTGATCACCGGCGGATATCGGTTTGCGCATCGGATCGCCACCATATTAATGCACCTGCGAGCCCCCCATGGGGTGATCTGCACGCTGGGGAATCATGACTACAGCATTTATGGAAAGTCATCGCAGATGGAAGGCGACCGGCGAGCGGATTATCTGGAGAAATGTTTGAAGGAGCGAGGGCTGATTTGTTTGCGGAATGAGACGATTTATCTGAAGCGCGAGGCGGTGAGCCGCCCGCTGGCGATTGTGGGGCTGGATGATGAATGGTCGGGGCACCTGGATGCAGAGGTGGCGTTTGCGGGAGTGGACCCGGAAAACCCGATTGTGTGCTTGAATCACAATCCGGCGAATGTGAGGGAAT
The DNA here is from genome assembly GCA_963704405.1 of uncultured Phycisphaerales bacterium. Classification (GTDB taxonomy): domain Bacteria; phylum Planctomycetota; class Phycisphaerae; order Tepidisphaerales; family Tepidisphaeraceae; genus MFD01213-c1. The sequence continues at coordinate 2,897,086 of OY969903.1, read as the reverse complement.
TGCTGCCCTATCCGTGGCAGTGGATGCTGAGCGGGCATACCCACGGACGGCAGGTGGCGACGAGCAAGTTCGGGCGGAAGTTTTATCCGCATCGGTATCGGCATTACACGCATGGCTATTACGCGGTCGAAGGAAGGCATTTGTATGTGAATCGGGGACTTTCGTATGGGCAGAGGGTGCTGGATTGGTGCAGGCCGGAGATTACGGTGTTCAAGCTGGAAGTGGCGGTGAATGAGAATGCGGCGGGACCGGCAGGAACGGCGGCGGCGGGGGGAAATGGGAGCGGTAATTCTTATATTGAGGGATAAGGGAGAAAGCGTAAGCGCCGGGAGTCACATGCGTTTGCCCGGTATCGGAATACGGGACGAAGGGGGCCCGAATTTGAATTCCCACCCCCGTTCCCATACCTTCCGCGACACCGATGCGGGCATATTATGACCAAGGCGAAGTGGGGCGGATGATCGAGCGGCTGGCGTCGCAGATCTCGGGGGTCTATCCGCCTTCATCAGGAAAGCTCACGGTTGTCGGCATCCGGACACGCGGGGATGTGCTGGCGGACCGGCTGGTGCGGCTGCTGGAGACGGCGGGGCATTCGCAGATCGGGCGGGGGGTTTTGGATATTACGCTGTATCGTGACGACCTTTCAGAAATTGGGCCGCGCCCAATGGTGCGGCCAACCCGGATTGACGTGGATATCAATGCCAGGCCTCTGATCCTGGTGGACGATGTCCTGTTCACCGGGCGAACCGTGCGGGCGGCGCTCAATGCACTGGCGGATTTTGGACGGCCGGCGGCGGTGCGGCTGGCAGTGCTGGTTGATCGCGGCGGGCGTGAATTGCCGATTCAACCTGACTATGTTGCCCTGACGGAGGCGCACGTCCCGATGACCCATCGGGTGAAGGTGAAACTGATGGAGCGCGACGGCGCCGATGAAATTGTGATTGATCAGCGGACGGCAGGTTAACGGTTGTGTGAAATAACCTGGTGATGCTAAACGCGGACGATATGGGCGAAAGGAATGCTTTGGGCGAGAGGGACGCAGCAACATCATCGACTGAGCCCCGGTGGAAGCGGCGGCATTTATTGTCGCTTGAGGAGCTTTCAGCGGATGAAATCCGGTATGTGCTGGACACGGCGGATTCGTTTAAGGAAGTTTCAACGCGCAGCGTGAAAAAGGTGCCGGCGCTTCGGGGGCGGGTGATCGTCAACGCATTTTTTGAAGACAGCACCCGCACGCGCATGAGCTTTTCGCTGGCGGCGCAGCGGTTGTCGGCGGATGTGATCGATTTTTCCGAAAAAGGATCGAGCGTCAGCAAAGGCGAGACGCTGATCGACACCGCGCGCAATATCGAGGCGATGGGTGTCGATGTGATCGTGATCCGCCACGCGGCGGCGGGGTCTGCGGAATTGCTGTCGCGGTCGATCAAATCAAGCGTGGTCAACGCAGGCGACGGGGCGCATGAGCACCCGACGCAGGGGCTCCTCGATCTGTATACCATTCGAGAGCGGTTTGGCCGGGTGGAGGGACTGAAGGTCGCGATCGTGGGGGATATTGCCAACAGCCGGGTCGCCAGGTCGAATCTGTGGGGGCTGCAGAAGCTGGGAGCGGAAGTGATCCTGGTTGGGCCGGCAACACTGCTGCCCAAGGCATTTGAGTCGCTTGGGGCGCGGGTTGTGCATGATTTTGATTCGGTGATCGGTGAAGTCGATGTGATCAACATGCTCCGCGTGCAGAATGAGCGCATTAAAAGCAGTCAATTTCCGACGGTGCGGGAATTCACCGGATTGTTCGGGCTGACTTCAGAGCGATTTCTGCGGTGCAAGAAGGATATCTTTGTGATGCATCCGGGGCCGATGAATCGGGGGGTGGAAATCAGCAGCCATATTGCCGACGGGCCGCAGAGCGGAATATTGACGCAGGTGACGAATGGGCTGGCGGTGCGGATGGCGGTGTTGTATTTGGTGACGCAGGGAAGTGGTATCTGAGCAGTGATGTAGGTTGAAATTGATCCCGGATCAATTCTTCGTGTCTTCCTTTGCATCTTCTCGCCTTTGTGGTCGGATTTTATGGCTTCACTCCTGATTCAAAACGGCATCATTCTTGATCCTTCCCGCGGGATTGAATCGCGGGCGGATCTTCTTTTGCGCGATGGAAAGATCGCAGCGCTTGGCGACAATCTTGGCAAGGCGGATCGGGTAATTGATGCCAAGGGGAAATTGGTTACACCCGGGCTGATTGATATTCACGTCCATTTTCGCGAGCCGGGGGATGAGGAAGAGGAGACGATTGCTTCGGGGGCGACCGCGGCAGTGGCGGGGGGGTTCACGACCGTTTGCTGCATGCCCAATACCAAGCCGCCGCTGGATACGGAGGCGGCGATTGAGTTTATTTTGCGGGAGTCGCAGCGAGTGGGGCTGGCGAACGTCTATCCGATCGGCGCCATCACCAAGGGGCGGACAGGGAAGGAACTCGCGGAGATCGGCTCCATGCATGCGCGGGGGGCGGTGGCGTTCAGCGATGACGGCGTGGGGGTGGCCGACGCCTCGGTGATGCGCAAGGCGCTGCAATATTGCAAAATGTTTGATGCCGTCATCATGCAGCATTGCGAAGACCCCGCCCTGGGCGGAGGCGCCATGCATGGCGGAATTGTTTCGACGGCGCTCGGGCTGCCGGGGATTCCGGCGGAGGCCGAACAACTGATGATCGGGCGCGATCTGCTCCTGAACCGGACAATTGGATGCCGCTATCATGTGCAGCACATCAGCACCGCATGGAGCGTGGAACTGATTCGCCGCGGAAAGCGCGATGGGCAGATGGTGACGGCGGAGGTTGCGCCGCATCATCTTCTGCTGACCGATGAGAGCTGCCGGGGGTATGACACGAATTACAAAATGAATCCGCCGCTGCGGACAGCGGCGGATGTGAAGGCGTGCGTCGAAGCAGTGAAGGATGGCACGATTGATTGCCTCGCGACAGACCACGCGCCGCACCTGGCGGAAGAGAAAGAATTGGAATTTCAGAATGCCCCCTTTGGGATTCTGGGACTCGAGGGGGCGCTGCCGCTGTATGCCAAGGCGCTGGTTGAGCCGGGGCATATCGGCTGGGCAAAACTGATTGAGATGATGACGATCGCTGGCGCGAAGATCACCAAGCTCGATAAAGGCACATTGAAAGTGGGGGCGGATGCGGATGTGACGATCATCGATCCGAATCTGGAATGGACGATTGATAAAAATCAGTTCCGCAGCAAGAGCCGCAATTCACCATTTGATGGATGGAAGGTGAAAGGGCGGGCGGTAATGACAATCGTGGGCGGGGACGTAAAATGGCGGCTTGAATAGCGGTTCCGATCCGCACAGGACTTCATCGATTTTCCCCAGGGAGCGTAGCTCAACGGTTAGAGCAGGGGACTCATAATCCCTTGGTTCTCGGTTCGAATCCGAGCGTTCCCAATGATGGTTGATCTTTGTACTGATTCGGCAGACACCTGACTTGGGCAGGCAAAGTCCCGCCGTGGCTAATCATTCGTTTATCAATGGCTCCCCGGACGAAAGAACTCTACACGCGCCGGCTGAGCAATTGCACCAAAGCTTTGTCATACGGCTGGTCAACGAAGATGGAATGGTATTCCATGTCGCTGTTGCTGCAGGCCCGGCGGATGTCGGTTAAATAGGTTTGAACCTGCCGTTGATATTCTTCACGCAGGGCGGCGGGGTCGACCTGAATTTTTTCGCCGGTTTCCAGATCCTGCAATGTCACCTGTTTTTCATACGGCAGATCAACCTCGGCGCGGTCGAGGAGATGGAGCACCATCCCCTGGTGCTTTCGATAACGCAGGTGTTGTAAGGAGCGGACAAACTCCGAGGGGTCGACCCAGAGGTCGGTCACCAAAATCACCAGGCTGCGCCGGGGGAGGCGCTCGGCGAGGGTGTGGAGGTGACGGGGAAGATCGGATGTCGTGCCGGGCTGGATTGCTTCCAGCGCCTTGAAGAGTCGATCGAGGTGAGCGGCCGATGAACTGGCGGGAAGCTCGACATGGATCGATTCGTCCACCGCGACAAAGCCGGCGAGGTCTTGTTGCATCGACAGCAGATAGGCGATGCACGCACACAGGTGGCGGGCGTAATCAATTTTGCCCGCGAACTTCATGCTGGCGCTGGTGTCCAGAACCAGCGTGGCGCGGAGGTTGGTTTCCTGTTCGTAGAGTTTGATGTAATAACGATCAGATCGCGCGTAGGCTCGCCAATCGAGGTGGCGGAGTTCATCGCCCGCCACATATTCGCGGTGTTCGGAGAATTCGACGCTGAAGCCCCGGTGAGGCGATTTGTGCAGGCCGGTAATGACGCCTTCGACAACCTGCCGGGCGGTTAATTGCAGATTGCTAACGCGGGCGGCGTCGATGGAAGAGAAAAATCGGTAGCGTGGGAGGGGCATTATATTTCAGGAGTCTGTTGTCCGTAGTCCGTTGCTATAGGGGTGACAGGGCTGAGAAAGTCTATGGTCATGGAGCCGTAAGTTCGGGTGTCCCGGGCTTGGAAGGGAGCCAGGGCCAGCGCATCGGTGGAGTCGTGGCGGAAGATAATCGTGCCGTGCGCGGATAGATGAGGCAGGAAGGCCACGGCAAGAGATCGAAGGTCGGCGGCGCGTTCTTTCAAAAAGCGGTAGGGGGGATCGAGGAACAGGAGATCGATTTTGTTGGCCGGCGGCGGAGCCGTGCTGAACCATTTGAACAGGTCGGTTGAGATGATGCGGCTTTGGGCCTGGGCGCTGATCATCTCGATGTTGCGTTTCAAAAGCGAAGCGGCCGAGCGGTCGGCTTCGAAGAAAGTGACATGAGCCGCGCCGCGGCTGAGGCATTCCAGGCCCATGCTGCCGGTGCCGGCGAAACAATCGTATACCTGCGCGTTGGGGATAAATGCGGCGATGATGTCAAAGAGGGATTGCTTTACACGATCGGTAATGGGACGCGTCGTGTCAGCGGCGGGGGGGAGAATTTGGCGGCCGCGGTGCTCGCCGGCAATGATGCGCATGGCTCCAAATGTAGCGGAGTGCAGGGCGTCTTGGCTAGAATCGCGGGCAGATCAGGGTCAGGGTTTTGGAATTTTGGATCGGTGATTGCGTATTTCAAGAGACAATGCGACCCTGTATCCAATCCAAAATCCAGAATAGTTGTTCTATTTCGATCCTCTCATTCTTCACGCTCGGGTGACGTTCATGGCTGGGTGTCTTTGTGACAAATGTTCCGCGTTGTGCTGCCGATATTTTGCTTTGCCGATCGACAATCCGGATTGCAAAAAAGATTTCGACAATATTCGATGGTATCTGGTGCATGAAAACGTCGTCGTATTTGTCGAGAAAAAGCAGTGGTATATCGGCATCATGAATCGCTGCAAAAACCTGCAGGATGACAACCGCTGCGGCATCTATCATACACGCCCGCAAATCTGCCGGTCTTATTCAACCGACAACTGCGACTATCACGGCGGCGATTACAACTATGATCGCCTGTTCACCAGCGCCGACGGTTTGTGGACCTATGCAATGGAATTCCTGCGCGACCAGCGGATCGCCAACCGGAAAAAAAAGGTCCGCAAAGCGGCCCGCAAGAAGCCCGCGCGGCGGGCGGCGCGCCCGACGCTCCGGTTGAACGCGGAGTTGCGCGGGCGGTCCAGCGCCGGCACACCGGGGCCGCTGGCGGTTAAGGCGGATGCGTCAGGGCGAACGATTCGCTTGCCGCTGCTTGGGGTTTAATCAGTGGGGGAGTTATCTTTTGGCTGATCGCACCGTCCATTATGAAGCGGCGTTTGAAGCGTTCCTTCGGCATCGGGGCATTCCATATGTCGCCGTTGACGAGGCGAAGAAGGCGCTGTTTGCCAATGCGAAACTCAAGTCATTTGATTTCGTCGTCTACAGCAAGAAGGGGCCAAACCTGCTGATCGATGTCAAGGGGCGATCCTGCCGCAACCGGACGGCCCGCATAGGATTTGAGACATGGGCGGCAGAGCAGGATGTCACCGACCTGCAACAGTGGGAACAGGTTTTCGGCGAAGGATTCAAAGCAGTGCTGATTTTTGTGTATTGGGTGGAAGCGCCGTTGCAGCCGGCAGAGGGGATGTTTGAATATCGCAACCGATGGTATTTGATGATGGGGGTGGATCTGGCGGAATATCGAAACCATATGCGGCGCCGATCCGTGAAATGGGCGACGGTATCCTTGCCCGCCGAGGGATTTCGGCAGCTTGCCCGGCCGATCGATAGCTGGTTATGATGTCGAAATGACTCCCCTCAAGATCAGCTCGATTGATGCAAAATGGCCGCCTGCATTGAAGCGGGTGCTGCCTGGATTGTGTCTGGCCATCGTTTTACTGGCGGCAGCTCCGGGCAGCGTGCGGGCAGACGATGAACCGGAAGTTTATGACGCCCGGCTGCAGGGTTATGAGCAGACGGTTCAGTTGCAGTCCTCCTCCACCGCGCTGACTTGGCTGCTTTTGGTGGCGCTGGGGGTTGTTTGCGTATCGGTGTTGTTTAAGGATGCCAAGCGCACGCATCTGGATTGACGTTGAATAACGAACGTTCCGGGATTTGTTCAGACCTTCACACCCGTAAAGGAGATCGTGATGAAATCGACCGCTGTCTGGGCGCTGGCCGCCTTGAATGGGCTGCTGCTCATTGTGCTGGTGATGCGATTCACAGGTGAAAACACCGCCGTCGCGCAGATGGGGCGGCCGGGTGATTACCTGATGATTCCCGGCGAAGTGCTGGGGGGAAATAACGCGGTGGTTTACATCCTCGATCAGACTTCGCATCAGCTCAGTGCGATGTCATATGATGATGCGATGCGCCGGCTGGATACGATGCCGCCTCTGAATCTGGATCGTGTGTTCAGTGAATTGAATCCGCCGAATTCAAATCGGCGTCCGCCGCGGTAAGCGAATCGCGCTGCTGGTGTTGGTGATTGCGAATCTAAAACGATTTGGAGCAGAGCTGATGAATAAGAAATCTTTCACGATCGGAATGCTTTCGCTGTCGGCAGTGGTTTTGATGCTGGTTATTTATTTCACGCCCCAGTCCGCTCAGGCGCTGTTGACGATCAAGGATCGCGATTTCGGGCTGGTGACCGCCCGTACGCAGGGCGGTGGGGATACGCTGTATGTCCTGGACAATCGTTCGGGACGCGTGGCCGTCTTCTCCTACGATCCCGCGCGGCGGGCTCTGGCGCCGCGATTTGTGGGCGATCTCAACGCCGCGTTTGGCAGCGGGCAGTAAGCTTGGCTTTAGAATAGAAGCCCTCAGACGGACGATCTTTGTCTCAATAGCGCGTTCAATGCGCTCTGGAGTTTTCCCGCGATGTCTCTGCATTCGCCTGTTCGTAACGATTGGCAACTTGATGAAATCCGCGACCTTTACCAGTTGCCGGTGATGGATCTGGTATATCAGGCCACGACAATCCATCGGCAGTTTCATGAAGCGGGGGAAATCCAGGTTTGCAAACTCATTTCAATCAAGACCGGCGGCTGCCCGGAAGACTGCAAATACTGCTCCCAATCCTCCCGTTATGAAACCGAGATTGACGCATCACCGCTGATGGATCAAAACGAAGTGCTCGCGATCGCCCAGCGCGCCAAGGAAGCAGGCGTGACCCGCGTCTGCATGGGCGCGGCGTGGCGGGAAGTTCGCGACAACAAACAATTCGATCGCGTACTGGATATGGTCAAAGGTGTGAATAACCTTGGCGTCGAAGTCTGCTGCACGCTCGGCATGTTGACCGAAGACCAGGCAAAGCGCCTCGAAGCGGCGGGACTGTATGCATACAACCATAATCTGGATACCAGCCGCGAGTATTACGAGACAATCATCACCACGCGCACATTTGATGACCGGCTGAAGACGATCGAAAATGTGCGCAAAACCAATGTCACCGTCTGCAGCGGCGGGATCATGGGGCTGGGCGAAACGGTGGATGATCGCTTGTCGATGCTGCACACGCTGGCGACGATGTCGCCGCACCCGGAATCCGTGCCGGTCAATATCCTTTCCAAGGTCGCCGGCACACCGCTGGCGGAGACGCCGGATGTGCCATTCTGGGAGACGCTGAAAATGATTGCCGTCGCACGCATTCTGATGCCGGCGGCAACCGTTCGACTGTCGGCGGGGCGGTCAAAACTCTCGGCGAGCGAGCAGGCCCTCTGCTTTATGGCCGGGGCAAATTCATTCTTCTCCAGTGAAACAAAAGTGATGCTGACCAAGGCCGTCCCTTCGCCGGCTTATGATGAGGATAAGGCGCTGTTGAATACACTGGGGATGACGATGCGGCCGCCGTTTAAGGATCGGGAGGGTGCGGCGGAAAATATCGATGCAACAGAGGGTTTGGCCGCCGGGGTTTAATATTGGATGCCAGCAGGGGGGTAAAAGGGCTCATTGTTGCATTAGATATTGCGAAGGCAACGTTTTCTTTCGTTCTAACAGGTTTGATGAAAGGGCGTGGTGTTGCCGCTAAGATTTGTTCAGTGAATGTTGTTCCGATTATTACGGGTTATGGACTGATTACGCCGCTGGGCCACACAGTTGGAGATACCTGGCGGTCGGTGCTGGCGGGGCGGAGCATCACGTCACACGCTCGGGTTGAAGTTGCATCGATGGTGAATCAGCCGCGGGTGGCGGCTCTTGCAGTTACGGCGGCGAGCGAGGCGATTGCACATGCAGGCTGGGGCGATCGGTTAGTGCCTGCTAATGAAACCGCGATCGTCGTTGGTACGAGCAAAGGGGCAATCGAATCGTGGATTACGACCCCCCCGCCTTTAACGTCCGATAAACCCTTATTGTCCGCAGATTACCAGCGGCCATCACCCTCCGGCGACCGTGCTGGTTCGCCTTGCGGCGACCGGTTCTCCGTCCAGAACAATCGTTGCGAGTTTGGGCTGGCTAACATCGCAAGGGCCGTTGCCGATGCAACCGGATTGACGACCTCCGCTCGATTGACGCTTTCGGCAGCTTGCGCGAGCGGGCTGCATGCGCTGATCCGGGGGGCAATGATGATTCGGGCGGGGGAGGCTCGGCGAGTGCTCATTGTCGCCTGCGAAGCTTCGGTGCATCCGCTGTTTCTGGGAAGTTTTCGGCGGCTTGGAGTTCTGCCCCCGGAGGGAACGCCCTGCCGTCCCTTTGATTCAAATCGCCAGGGCTTTTTGATGAGCGAAGCCGCGGCTGCTGTTTGCCTGGAGGCATTTGATCCGGAGATGTCGCCGGCAGTTCAACCGATTGTTGCCGTGGAGCGGTATGGGATGGCTGGCGATGCCGTTCATCTTACGGCGGCTAATCCGGATGGGTCTGTGTTTCGGGGACTCCTGAGGCGCGTATTGGCCGGCCGCGAGGTTGATCTGATCCATGCCCATGGGACGGGAACACTCATCAATGACCCAATTGAGTTAAGTGCTATTGATGCGGCGATGGAATATGCTTCAGCCGCTCCCGTCATCTATTCGCACAAGGGCGCGCTTGGCCATAGCCTAGGAGCCGCCGGATTGATCTCCGTTGTGTTGAACTGCCTGGCACACGGCAACGGCAAGGTTCCAGGAAACATCAATACGGCATTGCCACTGCCGACGACACGGCTGCGGCTGAGCAGCGATGTGATTGATCGGCCTGTCCATCGCAGTCTTGTTTGTGCGTCAGGCTTCGGAGGACCAATGGCGGTTGTAAGCTTGATCAGTCCTTAATCGCAGCGTTATGCGTCACGTCCAGAGCCAGGAGAAAATGATGCGAATAAGGCCGGAATATAAGCATTTTGATCAGTTTTACCCCCCTTCCGGCGTTAGTTGCATGAGCTTAACATAACACTGATTATCGGACGTTATGGTAGGGGGGTCCCAACACCATATACTTTTCCCATATAGTCAAGGCGACTTTGATGCAAAGATAGGAGCGCAGAGTGCCGCAGGCATGAAACCACGTTTGCATTTAATACCACCCGCCCGTATCTCTCTGTCAGTCGAACCGACAGGAGAATTTCATCATGGCTTCAGCCCCTTCATGTGCAATCGTGATCTTCGGCGCCAGCGGCGACCTCGCTAAGCGGAAACTCATCCCCGCCCTGTACGAGCTGTCCCGCCAGAAGCTTCTCGATGAAAAAACCTATGTAATCGGTTTTTCCAGATCGCAGATGACCGATGATCAGTTCCGCGCTGAAGCGCGCGAAGCCGTTACCAAGTACGCCCGGACCAAGCCGATCGATGAGGCAGTCTGGAAAAACCTCGAATCGCGATTCTTCTACACCGCCTCCGACTACGGTTCCGAAGAAGGTCACGCCGCTTGCGCCGCAGCGCATGACCCAGCTCGACAAGCAATTCGGCACCGCCCCCAACCGCCTGTTTTATATCTCCACTCCGCCACAGGCGTTTGAGCCGATCATCTCCTGCCTCGGCCAACGCCAGCAGGCCAATCCATCTGGCGGTTGGCAACGCATCATTATCGAAAAACCGTTTGGCCGAGACCTCGCTTCAGCCCGCAGCCTCAACGATCTGCTCCACAAAAACTTCCCCGAAGAGCAGGTGTTCCGAATCGATCACTACCTCGGCAAAGAGACGGTCCAAAACCTCATGGTGATGCGCTTCGCCAACTCCGTCTTTGAGCCCATCTGGAACTACAAATACATCGATCACGTGCAGATTACCGTCAGCGAAACCCTCGGCGTCGGAACCCGCGGCGGATACTACGACAAGAGCGGCGCGATGCGCGACATGGTGCAGAACCACCTCTTCCAGCTCATGGCCCTCGTCGGCATGGAACCCCCCGCCGCTTTGGACGCCGTCAGCATCCGCGATGAAAAGGTGAAAGTGTACAAGAGCATTCGCCCCATAGACACCCAGCGCATGAACGCCTACGTCGTCCGCGGCCAATACGGCCCCGGTGAAGCCAACGGCGAAAAAACACCCGGTTATCGCAACGAAAAGGACGTTCCTTCTGATTCCCCAACCGAAACCTTCGTCGCGCTCAAGCTGTTCATCGACAATTGGCGCTGGAGCGGAACGCCGTTCTATCTCCGGACCGGCAAATTCCTGCCGGAAAAAGTCAGTGAAGTGACAGTGCAGTTCCGATCGCCGCCGCTGACATTATTCCAAAAGCAGTGCGCGACGCCCGTCTATCCAAATGACCTGGTGATCCGCATCCAGCCGGAGGAAGGAATAAGTTGGCGGCTGAATGGCAAAGTCCCCGGCGGTGTGATGAACATCAAGCCGGTTGCTATGGATATGTTCTACAAAACCACGTTCAACGTCGAACCCCCCGAAGCATACGAACGCCTGATTTTCGACGCGACGGTCGGCGACCAAACCCTCTTCATCCGCGGCGACGAAGCCGAAGCCGCGTGGGCCGTTATCGATCCAATCGAGCAGACTTGGGCCCAATCCAAATCTCTCCCCGAACCCTACGCCCCCGGCACCTGGGGCCCCAAGTCTGCAATGGCCTTGATCGAAAACGATGGCCGAAGCTGGCGTCACCTGACGCAAGGTGAATCAGAGCCCATCATCGCTTGTGCGCTTCAGGCGCAGATCGCGTTATGGTCTCTTTCGTTCTTTCTGTTGCCGCACATGTCGACGGAGCGCTCATCAAAGTTAAAGGCGCGCTTCAGCGCGGAACTGATCATCGGTCATCTGCGATCCACACCCGCCTGGCTTTCGCCGCGGGGTGTTAACTCAGCACGCTGATGACAAAGTCTGTATCTGCCAGCACCGGCACTATGGCCCCTGCCTTCTTCGTGCTGAAGTGAACCGCCTTATGATGCGGCTGCGTAAACGTCAACGAACCGAAGTGAACCGCCGCGATACCGCCTGCACTCACCGCTGCCGCCCCGCGAATCGCCGCCGTCTTGATCGTGGCGGCACTGATAAATGTATTGCTGAAACCGGCCGGCGTACGCGTGTTGAACGATAAAATGCTCGATGTCGCATCCACAAGCTGGGCCGCCGATGCAGGCAGCGTGACCACTCCGCCGGCCACGCCGGCAAAGACTAGCGAATTGCTGATTGAATTCACGCTCACCGCTCCAATTTTCTGCGCGGCGATAATATGCGCCCGGAAACCGCGCCGCCAACAGTGATGCTGCCGAACGACTGCGCCGTCACGGCGGCAGACATCTCCCCGACCACCTTGATCGCTTTCACCAACGCGCCCGAAGTCAGCGCGCCATCAAACATCCTGGCGACAATCGTGCCGACATTTCCCGTCACGTTCGCGGTCCACGCCGCTGCGGTGCCGCCCGCCGCCGTCAGGCTTGTCAGCCCGCCGAGGTTCCATGTTCCACCCGAAATCGCGCCGGTCGTATGAACCGTCTTGACCAATCCTGCGATATTGAGCGTTGCGCCCAGCGCGCCAACCGTCAGTGAACCAAGGCTCGGCGCGGTAATTGTGCCCGCTGCCCAGCTCGTGGCGGTTACAGCTCCCAGCGGTTCCGATGTGGTCACCGACAACCCATCGGCAGTCTTCAGTGCCATATGCGTTGCCGCCGGCCCGCCGCCGGAAATGACGATCGAATCGCCGGCAATTCCGTTGCTCCCCAGCAGCAGACTGCGCGCGTTGCCACCGATAACGATGTCACCATTCAGGACCGTATTGGCCGCCGACAGCGTTCCCAGCGGACCATTTACACCAATTCCACCAATCGGCGCCGGTGATTTTACGGCGGCGATGATGCTCAATGACGTCCCCGCCGTGCTGCCATCGATGGCAATATCCGCAGGGTCCGCGCTGCCGTCCACGAAATAGGCTGTCGCCGTTCCGGCCCCGCCTTGCACCAGCCGCACGATCAGCCCGAGGCTGTCGGTGTATTTCAGTTGATGTTTGACAAACGGCGTCGCCACTACAGTTCGGGCGGCGATTGTGCCCGTTGCGCTGCTGTTGCTGATCACTCCGCCTGCGCTCGGGTTGCTCAGGGTCAATGTGAAGGTCTTGGCGGCCTGTGTCGCGGACTGTGCCAGGAGCGGCACTTCAATCACGCCGCTGGTCGTACCCGCCGGAATCGTCAGCGTGCCGGTCGAGGCGGTGTAATCAACGCCGGCAACGGCAGTGCCATCCGATGTTGCAAAGTCCACCGTAATCGCCGCGGCCTGTGCCGTCGGGATCGTCACTGTAAACGCGGCAAAGCCCGTGACGAACGGAAGCGGCGCATCTACCGGACCCGCGGGTGCGCCCAGCGTTAGCGGCACTGTCGGCTGCACGAAGAATCCATTCAGCAGCGCCGCCGTTTCCGTGCCTGTGGATAACGTCACATCTCTGAATCCCGCTGTCGCGTCCGCCGCCACGTCCAGGTGAACCACAGCATGAGTCGCATCGATGACATCGACGCTTGTGACATTCACGCCCGCGCCAAAGGTCGCCGTCGTGCTGCCCGCGGCAAAATGCGTGTTGCTGCCCGTAACCGCAACATCCGCATGTTGCGTGTCAAACGCCCCGCTGACCGACAAGCTGGTCACCGCCGGGACGCTCGCCAGTGCATCAGCAAACACCTGCAGCGCCATGTCCTGCGTATCCGGATTGCTGCCTGTGGTGACGGTGGCAACACGGAACCCGATCGCCGCCGCCGGATCTACCTGAACCTGCGCGGTGATCTGCGTGGCCGAATCAACATGGGCCGACGTTACTGTGATTCCCGGTCCAAACGAAACAGTGGATGTGCTGTCCCATGACGTCAGAACACCATGAACGATAAGAGTCGCCGTCCCGCCGCGCGCCAGGCCGGATGGTTGCACCTGCAGCAACGTCGCCGAAGTTATGGCCGGCGTCGTCTGCGCGACGTTGACGCCCGTCGCTGATTCCGTCTTGCTTCCAAGAATCGTCTTCACCGTGACATTTGAAAACGCGGTGGCCGCCCCGGCGCCAATTGTGACCGAAACATTCAGCGACGTCGGGGATGTGACCGTCACCCCATTAACCGTAATGCCCCCGCCGGCAAACGACACCGTTGAAAAATTCTGCAGCCAGTTGGTCTTTCGCCCCGTAAGCGTGACGTTCATCGTAACGCCCGCGGGCAGATTATTCGGCGACGCCGATAGCACCACCGGTTCAAACGTGCTGTCCATCACGTTCTGAATCCCCGCTTCATAATCGGTTGTATCCGCGGCGCTGGGCGAGCCCGCGACATTCGGCTTATAGAAAAACGCCCCGCCCGTCTGATTCGTCACGGTCGAAAACAGCGTCACCGACGAAGTCGCTCCAACCACCGGATTAGACGATACGCGAACCGTATACGCGTTGGATGATCCCCCGGAAATATCCAGGAAATAGGTGCCCGTAACAGTCGGCGTATAACGCACCGTCACCGCGCCAAAGCCCAGATCACCGGTGGACGTTGAAGTCGACTGGATGGATGTCGTGCCGTCGGTATTAAACAGCGTAACATCCACAAAGCCGCCCGGGTCGGTATAAACTGGAATGTTATATGCGATGCCCGCCGTAAGGCCCAGCGCGAAGTAGTCGTCGGAATCGGTGACAGGATTTCCGCTCGCATCTTGCACGCTGTTGCCCACCACACCCGAAAACGCGAAGCCATCGGCAACCAGTGTCGTCCCGGCCGCGGGAGTATTCCCGACATCGTCAATCGGCGTCTGGCCGGGATCGGTGAACGAAGTCTGCGCCGGCTCCGCCCCATCGTCGTCCGGCGGTGCCGTGGTTGTGTCGGCAGGGATCAATGTTCCCGTAGATGCGCTGGGGCTCAGGTTGATGCTCGACGTCGCGGACAAGCTGGCACTGGATACCGCGCTGAAAAGGGCTGCCGCCTCCGCCCCGCCGCTCTCGTCACCGGAAATGTCGGCGTTGACGTTCACGCCTTTGGCGCGCAGCGCCGCGATTGTGCCGCTCAAATCACTGCCCGGATCGCTTGGCGCATCGGTCACCAGCAGAATCGTGCCGCCGGGGCCGATATCGGTTGAAGCAAATTGCAGGCTGACCGCGCTGGGCTCCGGAATATCGCCGCCGCCATCCGCGCTCATCGCATCCACCGCCGCCCTCACCGCATCCAGATTATTCGAAGATATCTGCGACGTGGGTCCGTCCACAAACGTCACCAGTTCCACGGTGGGCGCATCTTCACCCGGCGACAAACTCGCCTGCAGGCTCGTGATGAATGCGTCGAGCGACGCTTTAACAGCGTCGATCTCATTGCTCATGCTGCCCGTATTGTCGATCACCAGTGCAATCGACGGCCCGTTCAGCGTGCGCGCATCGCTCCAGTATCGATCCAGATTCCCGGTGTACACGCTGTCAGCAACCGACCCAGGCGTGGCGGGATTGGTTGTATCTCTTCCCTCAACCACCCATTTAACCGCCGTATGCCCATCAAATATCTTCGCCCACTCCGCCGCATCAGGCGTAAACGTGGCGACGTCGCCAAGCGCCGCCGTCGTATGCACGACCTTGGTCATGTCGGCGGTGAAAAACTGAATCTTAAAGTCATTCGATCCATTTTTATCCCACGTGAATGTGGGAATATTCGTCGCAGTGACTTTCGTGAAATCCGCCGGCCCCGTCTCAACCGGTGCGATCTTCTCCAGGCCAAGCACCTTCCCAATCTTCACCCGGTCCGTGCCCGGTCTGCTCGCCGCTATGTTCAGCCATTCTTCACCAAAGCTGTTCACGTGATTCAGCTCAGCCACATTGAAGATCGTTTTCGCATCAATCTTGATTCCCTGGTCCCCAAATGCCAAGTGATACAGCGCACAATCCACCGAGCGTTCATCCAGTTCACCCACGCCCACCGCTGTTGCCAGATCCGTAAACGGATTGGGCGGCGGCGGACCCGCCGGATTATATTTCGTATCCCCGACGTTCGGCACCCCCGCCGCGTATGGCGCCGGTTTCAGCAACTGTCCGCTGATCGAAAAATAGCTCGCCCATCCCTCGCTCCAGGCCAGCGCCTGCCCTCCCGGCTTTGGGTTCGCCACACCTGATGAATGACTCCCGCCCGGGCTCGCCGCAAAACTGTAGGCATCGGCAACATAATGTCCGTATTCATGCTCAATCACATCCCAGTCGAACACACGGCGCGGCGTGATAAACATTTGCGGTGACGGCGACGAGCTGAAAAACGACACAGCGCCCTGGTTCGAAGGAAACCGCGTATCCAGTTGCGACGGCATCTTCGCCAGTGGAATCGCCAGATAAACCGCATAGGTGGCCGCCTGCAATTCCGCCGCCATGATGCTATATGCTTTTTCCGCGTTGGTCCCGTCGCTGGCCGCAACTTTCGTCGGAAACGTAATGCTTCCTGCGCTAGTCACATGCACTGCATCCGTATCCATGAAATAGGTCTTCGCGTTCACCGCGTCCGGCTTCACATCCGCCGCCGCGTTTCGGGCATAAATGCGCGCGTACACATCCGCCGCATTGCCGCCCCCCAGATCAATCGACACCGGCCCGCTGAAGTTGCCGTTGTCGTCAGTTTGCAGCGTCGCCTTCGGAGCCGCATTGGGCGCATCGGCCAGCGTCCGAATCTCCACCGTCGCCAGCGGCACCCCATGCTTGCCGCCCGCAGTATCGGTCCATTGAGCCACGCCGTTTACCGTGAGCGCAACCGTCGCAGCCGGTGTCGCAATCATATCCGACCCGGATTGCAGCGAAATCGACTGCGTGAACGGCGACAACTGCACAGCCATCATGAGCCGCGGCTCAAGCGCCTGAATCAGCTCCATGCCCGTCAACTTGCGTTTCCGTCCAGTCGCCGACTTCGCACGGAAATACATCTCCCCGTGCTGCTTCCGCTTCGTGCTTCGCCCGTGCCGCGTAAGATGTGCCTTGCGCATAGATCAGCCCTTTGCGTGGTAATGCCTCAGTCGCTTCTTGACGTGCCTCAAAAGACACAGAAATGAAAACGCGAAATGCCTACTTGCCGCCGTTCGCGGCCGGTGTTTCTATTGCATCTATATCAAACTCACCCAGAATTTTTTCGATCACCAGAAATCGCTGATGATTCTCCGAACCTTGGTTATCCGGCTGCTCTGCATGCAGAAATAATGGAATCACCGTCGTCTTCACATCCTGCCCCCTCTGCACACCCACAAGCGTGCCCGAGCCATCCAGATAGCCCGGCGGAAACGTCTTCAACTGATCGATCCCCCCCGCCACCGCCGCCTCAAACCGTCGCCGCGCGTCATCGCGCGCCAGAGCGTCCGTCTTGGTGTAAACGCTCCATTCCCCCTGCGGTTCCACCGTCCACCCGCGTCGCGGCTTACCCGGCGCACCCAATTGCTTAACCGTAATTTCCGATCGCCCATCCGCCCACAGAGTCAGCCGCCGCGCCGCCCCGCTCCCGTCCCACTCCTGCTTTTCCCAGAAGATCATTGTGATCCCCGAAGGCTGGGTTGAAGCCGTCGTCGGCCCTGCCAGCGCAGACCCACACCCCAGCAATAGAATCACGGCGCACGTCACAATGAAGGAACCCACAGCACATTCCACTTGAATAGAGGCCCGATTTACACCCGCACAAATGCACTTCCGACAACCTGCAATTCACAACCAATAGCCCGGCAATCGCAAACTTCTAACACCGTCGGCAGTTCCTGTACAGTTCAATTCGATTCTGTGACACCCCCAGCACCCCAGCCGGCTGTTAGCCCTTACCCTTGCGCTTCTTTGCCTCTTTGCCTTTCGCCCCATCCTCCATTGCATCCATCGCCGATTCCGTAAACATCACATCTGCAAGTGTTTTCTCGACCGACCGGATATGAAAATCCATTGCCTCGGCCGCCCCTTTGGGTTTTCCTTCCATCAGCGCCTTCACCAGTTCCTGATGTTCCGGCACATCATCCGATCGACGATACTCATTCCAGGAATCCCGTAAATGCGAAACATTCCGCAGTGCCCGGAAAATCCAAAGATATCGGCGGATCTCCCCCGCAAGCCGATTATTACCACACGCCCCGGCGATCGTCTCATGCAAACGCGAGTCTGCATTTCGCGCGCGCTTGTCGCGATATTCATCCATGTTCAACGCTTTAAGCTGCCCGAATTCCGTATCCAGACTTTCCAGCTCCGCCGCATTAATCTTGCCGCAGGCGCTCTGCGCTGCCTCGCATTCCAGCACCCGCCTCACCTGGCACATCTCGCTCAGTTCCCGCGGCCCAAACGCATTTACCACCGCGCCGCGATTCGGAAGCAACTCCACCAGCCCCAGCCCCGCAATTTCCACCAGCGACTCCCGCACCGGCGTTGGACTCACGCCATACATCTCCGACAACCGCTGAACAATTAATCGATCTCCCGCATTAAATCGCTTTTCAAATATGGCCATCAGCAATCGTTCGGCAACTTGCTCGCGCAGACCGCTACGGGCGACAAACTCATCAGATGACGCGGCGGCGGATGCTTGAGATCTGCTCATTTATGCGCATTCTGCATTAACCTGTCTCATCCGCCAAGCGATCAAAAAGACGTTAATCATTATATAGTATATAGAACTTCGCTTCGTGAAGTTTTGTCTTACTCGTCCTATGAAACGGTAAGACCACGATCATTGGATGTTGGTGCGAACCCCGCTATTTGCCCTCCGCACAAAAATATTCGATCGCTCGCGTGCCAAAAAACCGGCGGCCCGCCGGTCAGGAACGGGCCGCCGAAGCGGAGAGCTTCAATTGTCATCTTTCACAGTTGCAGGCCAGCCATGCTGTTCGCCGCAGGGGCGGCATCCTGTCACCGCAATGCCCTGCAATTGTCCCGCCAATCACTTCCGCCGATTCACTTACTGCAACTGTGTCTCGCCAATATCACCTTTTCTCGCCGATTCACTTACCGTCAATCACTTCCGACGCCGCCGCGCCATCAGGCCCACAGCGCCGATGCCCAGGAGGCTCAGGCTTCCCGGTTCCGGAACCGCTGAGCTGCTGTCGGAACTGATCGCCACCTCAGAGGCGGTGCTGGCCAGCAGCGAGCCGCCAAGCTGGCTGCCCGGGCCGGTCGGCTGCATGTTGAAGGCATTGTCGATCAGCGAATAGTCGCTGCCATCCACCACGCCATCGTAGTTAAAATCGCCGTTGAACCACCCCTTCAAGGCCGGATGGGTAAAGCCATTGTCGATCTTGGCATAGTCGCTGCCGTCCACCTTGCCGCTGAGGTCGGCATCGCCAAAGTAGGTGTACTTCACCAACACATCCGTCAGCGAAGGATTCTGCCCGTCAAACAGACCCAGCGGCGTGCTGCTGCCGTAGATCAGATTCCCGCTGCCATCGTTGTTCACGATCACGCCCAAAGCAGTCAGATGCGTGGAATCATTCGCCGCCGCCGTGCTGATGATGCCGGCAGAGCCGTTCCAGAAGCCCGTCGGGCTCGAGAGGTTCAAGCCCTGCTTGAGCTGATCGGTGGTGTTGGCAAAGGTCGTGTTGGCGGCAGCAGTGCTGGCATTGTGAATGACCATGTCATTGCCATTGAGGTCCAGCTTGCTCGCCCAGGCTCCGGGGGTTGAGCCGCTCAGGCCGAGCGAGCTGGTGACCAGCACGGTGCGATTGGCGTGGACAGAAGGATTGGCGACGGTCACTACGCCGCCGCTGCCGATCGACAGCGAGTTCCAGGTTCGGGTGAGGATGCCGCTGGCGGTGTTGGCTCCGACATTGACCGTGCCGTTGGCCGTTACCGCAGGCGTGCCGGTGAGCAGGCCGTTGATGTTGGCGGTGGCTCCGGAAGCGACCGTCACATTGGCGCTGGCGATGGCGCCGCCGGCGGAAAGGGTGAGCGTGCCGGCATTGACATTCGTGTTACCGCTGTAGGTATTGGCGGTGCTGATGGTCAATGCCCCGGTTCCGTTCTTGGTTAAGCTGCCGGTGCCGGCGATGGCTCCAGCGCCGCTGAAGACGTAGGTGTTGCCCAGTGCATTGTTGACGATCACCGAGCCGGGAGTGACCGTCGAGCCGATCGTGACGGCGTAATGGCCGTTGTTGGTGTCGTTGAAGGTGACGTTGTCGCCGGTGTTGAACTTGGCCGGATTAGTGCCATCGTTCCAGTTGCTGTTGTTGGCCGTATCCCAGGTCAGGCCATCCGTCGGGCTGCCTGCACCGGTGTTATTCCAGGTGAGGCTGGCGGGCGTGCTTCCGCCGGTGATCTTCACAACGCCAGTGGTGTACAGCGACGTCTGATCCCAACTCAAACCGGCAGGCAGTGTCGGGAGATTGACTGTGCCGAACGTACCGGCTTCAGTGCCAAAATCCAAAAGGTCGTAACTCTGGCCCGACGCCAGTGTGAACGGATTAGGACTGGTCACCGTCAGCACGCCGCCCAGATTGGCGGTGCTGGTGGCGCCGCCGTCCCCAAAGACCAGCTTGTCGCTCGCATTTGCAGCCGTCAGATCCTCGAGCAAGGTGCCTGTCAAAGTCGATCCGGAGCCAAGCGTCAGTGTCGCGGCGGTCTTGCCCGCCGTGTTGTTCGTCTGCCCAGGCGAAACCGTACCGTTGACCGTCACATTGCCAAGCACGGTTCCCTGACCCTTAAGCGTTTGCGTTGCACCGATCACATACGGCGGCGTGCTCACCGCCGTCACATCCAGCGAGCCGCCATTCAGATTGATGACGTTGCTCGCTATAGTCCCCGCTCCGCTCAAAACCAGCGTGCCGGCATTAATTGTGGTAGTGCCGGTATAGGTGTTGACCGCAGACAAAGTCAGCGTGCCTCCGCCCGTCTTCGTCAAACCACCCGTTCCACTAAGAACGCCGTTCAGCGCAATGTTGTGGGCGGCGGCAGAAGCGTCGGCCGCCTGAAAGGTCGGAGCCAGCGCGACAGGCACCGAAACTGAAGTACCACTGTTGGCAAGTGTCATGGGTAGTGCCGACGACCAATCGGCTGTCGCCCCGATGATTGGCGCCGTAGTGACACTTGAGTTGCCAATAAAAATTGAATCGCCCGTATATCCCGCAGGGCTGGCTGAAACGATGCCGCCAGCACCAACGAACAGCTTCCCACCAATCAGATTAAGGGCATTGGCGCCTCCCGTCTGGATCGCATCGCCCATGGTAATCGTGCTCGTATTGACGACGCCCGTGCCCCGAATGAGGAGTTCGCCGGCGGCGGTGGCAAAACCACTACCAACCTCAATGCCGGCCCCCAGCGTGTCATTGCTCGTGAACGTGCCGCCATTGATATCCATCACAGAATATCGGATGGGCACCTGTGCCTGCTGGTTGTTAATGGTTGTCGTTCCGGCCACCGTGATCGAGCCGCTGTCCATCCGGATGGTGCCGCTGGAGGTTGTGCCCGCCGTTCCGAATCCCAGGGTCGTCGTAATATTCAGGTTTCCGCCGTTAACGTAAAGATCTTCGTTAATATTGGCCGCATTCACAACCGTGCTGTAGACCGTACCGGTGCGGCCCATGGAGACGCTGTTAACAGTCGCGGTCCCACTTAAAACACGAATCGATCCGGTGGTTGAAGCCTGGTTGGTGCCGGAGTTCAGTCCCATGACTCCCGTCACCGTCAATGTTCCGCCACCTGTCAGGGTAATGGTCGATCCGCTGGCGGTTTCACTAAGCCCCGTTGTCACTAGCGATCCACCGTTGATCGTAAGCAGACCCCCGTTGTTAACCGTAACTTGTGCAGAAGGGGTTGCGACAGATCCAATCGACCCGGTCAGATTTACCGCGCCGGCATTGACGATTGTCGTGCCTGCATAGGTGTTCGCGCCCGTGAGATTCAACGTCCCTGTGCCGCTCTTGGTGAGCGAACCGCCGCCGCTGAGGACACCTGAATATATTGTGGTCTGGTTATTTCCGCCAACCGTGAGGGCAACAGGCGCCGGCGGGCCGGCAGTGTTGGTCAACGCAATATTCTCTGCACCTTTCAGACCCCCGAGCGTAACAGCCGCCAGAGTTCCAAAATTTAATGCCCCGCCCTGGTTGTCGTAATTGAGCGTGCTGTTTTGCAGTGCCGCTGTGTTGCCTGTAATCAATGATCCCGACGTAATAACGGTGTCGCCGCTGAATGTGTTCGCACCATTGAGGGTCACGTTATCCGTGCCGCTCTGTGTCAGTGTTCCCGTTCCGCTGATTACATTTCCGAGCGCATAATCGTCACTGCGATTCAGCGCCACCGCTGAATTATCAACAATATTGCCGGCAACCGAACCCGATGTGCCTCCCGCTCCAAGCATCAGCGTACCCGCTGAGACGGTCGTGTTGCCGCTGTATGTGCTAGCCGCGGCCAATGTGAGTGTTCCCGTGCCCGTCTTGGTCAAACTTCCTGCCGACGCGGCATTACCGATTGGCGTATCTAATTCATACGTCGCAGCACCGTCGACCTGAATATTATTGTTAAGTCCCCCAAGCAAGATGCTCCGAGCCGAAGTGATCGAATTCAAAGCCTCCAGCGTGACCGTATGCAAGCTGCTATCCAGCGTTACAGCGCCGCCCGAATCGCCCAGGCTGGACGCGCTGTTAATCTGCACCGTGCCGTTGCTGATCGTCGCGCCGCCTGCGTAGCTGTTGTTGCCCGTCAGCGCCAAGGTTCCATCACCGTCCTTGTTGATCGGTCCGGCGCCGCTGATGATTCCGGATAGCGTCATCACATTGCTTGCGCCGGCAACCGTAACGTTAAGGCCGGCCGTGATGGCAATCGGAGCACTAATGGCATGACTGCCGTTGATATCCTGGATCACCGCGCTCAACCCGTTGTTGTTTAATGTCAGCGTGCCGCCGGCGCCGGCGGCGATGGTGTAGCTGTTAGCATTGTTAAAATCGATCTCGCCAACCGTGTGATTTGCGTCCAGATTGACGGTGCGTGGAGCAGTGATAACCGGTCCAAAGATTGCAGTCGCTGCCGGGGCATCCGGAACGCCATTGCTCCAGTTCCCCGCCAACCCGTAACTTCCGCCTGCATCCACATTCCACGATGACGTGACAGCCGCCGCGCCCCCGATTGTCAGAGTGATCTCACTGCCCGCGGTGCCAAATGTGTACGTCAGCCCCGAAGCCGGATTCAGCACGGACAGGTTGCTGACGCTTCCCGCAAGGCTGCCAAAACTGATGAGATTGTACGTTCCCGGGGTGGTGAACTTGCTGGTGTTCCCTTCCTGAAACAGGTTGAATCCACCGCCGTTAACCGTGACAAGACCACTCACATTCATCGTATCGTTTGCAGGCGTAGCGTTAAATTCATAGTTCTCCACTGATCCGCTGTTCAAAGTCAAAGCGGAGGCGGACAGAACGCCCACGCCGCCGTTGCCCGGCGCAAGGATCGCCGTGCTCGGGACAATGATCCCACCGTTCACGGTGCCGGTTCCGGAAATAGTCTGCGTAGTCCCAAGCGTGATAGCGCTGCCGCTCAACCCCGTCACATCAAGCGTGGCGCCAGAATTCACACTGATGACCTTGGACGATGCAATGTTGTTTGTGCTGCCCGATGCGCTCAAAGTCAGCGTGCTTCCACTGCTGATGGTAGTGTTGCCCGTATAGGTGTTCGCGGGATTAGTCAGCGACCAATTGCTCGCGCCGCTTTTGGCGACGTTTGTGACACCCGTTGCAGGGTCCACGACGGCGGCAGCCAATATGTTGGCGCCACCCGAGAAAGTACCGATCAGGTTCAGGGTGCGTGATCCGGAACCGGGCGCAACGATGGGAAGCGTGTTTGCAAAAGTCAGTGCGCCCGTGCCCGATGAATCAATCGTGCCGCCGTTGCTTGTCACCGTGAAGGTTCGATCAGTGCTGGCCCCTGCACCAGTATATTGAAGCGTTCCTCCGTCCAGAATGAGCGCGTTGGCAACACGTGGGGAATTACCAATGCCGCTGGCCGTCCCTCCATTGGCAAGCGTACCAACACTGATAACACCGCCAGAGATTTTAGTCGCGCCCGTGTAGGTATTTGCCCCGCTGAGAACCAGGGTGCCGCTGCCCACTTTTGTGAGCGGCCCATCCTGGTTCGACGGATTGCTGACAATGCCGGATACGGTCAGCGCATTGCCGCCCGTCACATCAAAAGTGCCCCCCGCGCCGTTAAGAACAACAGCGCGATCGTTAGTCCCCGCAGTGCCGTTAAACAATCCGAAGGTGCCAGTCGCCTGAAGAGTGCCGCCAAAGAAATTGACGGACGCGCCAGTGGCTTCCGCGCCCAAATTAGCATTGGCGCTGATGCTTAATGTCCCCCCATCAATGAAAGTCTTGCCGGTATAGGTATTGATTCCGCCGAGTATCAGCTTTCCGCTGCCGGCCTTGGTCAGCGTTGAAGCGCCAATGCCGTTACCGATCGCCGATCCAATCGTCAGGTTGCCCGCGCCCCATTGCTGAATGACCAGGTCTGAATTCGTGGCGGTGTTGCTGCTGATCGTGCCATTGATAATGGAATAATCGTTCGCTCCCTGGAACAGCAGTCCGCCATTGGTAAGCACCATCGTATTGGCCGCTCCAAGGTCGAGCTGCTGGCCTGTTCCTGAAGTATTGATCTTGAGCGAATTGGTCGTGTATGGCGCACCTAAGGTTGCTCCACCCGTGAGCAAATCGTCAGTTGTATTAGATGTCCCATTGAACGTGGTGTAGCCGCCAAATGCGCCCAGCGCAAATGGTGTTGCTCCCGTGCTCGTCGCCCAATCGGTTCCATAGGTGATTCGGCTGCCATACGTGCCATCCGCGCCCACCGCCGTGGTGGTGTTCACGATTGCGGTCCCGGTGCCTGTGGTGCTGATGTTGAGCGCACCGCCCGCCGCCGTCTGTGTAATCGCCTTAAGACTCAGGGTCGTTGTCCCCCCATTTGGATTCACCACAATCGCCCCACCCCCCGCCGCTACTGTCGTACTGGCAAAGGTCTGGTTCGTGCCTGCCGCGTTGCCCAGCAGTGAAAGCGCCCCCCCGCCCATGCTCAGCGCAGAACCGATATTGATCACGTTGCTGGGATTAACTGAATAATCCAGCGAAAGCGTGCCGCCATTGACGCTCGTCGCATTCGTATAGGTATTCAACCCCTTCAATGTCAGAATTCCTGTACCCACCTTCGTGAGGGACGCGGCAGAAAAACTGCCCGAAACGACAGTGCTGTTATTGATCGCGCCGGCGAAAGTGGTGCTGGTATTGGCGCTTCCAATAATGAAATTCGCCGGATTGCTGTTAGAGCCAAGCGTCGCGTTCAATCCTGCCCCGGTTCCGGTCGAGCTGACGCCTCCCAGAACAAACGTCCCCGTTCCCTGCCGATCGCTCATGCTGCCCGTAGTTCCGGCAAAATCCAACGTTGCAAAGGGCGCCTGGAATGTCCCGCTCGCGGATCCGGAGGTCGCCCGGATTGAGAAACTTGACCCGTAGCTCAGGACTCCGCCAAAATTTTGAAGTGTTGTCGCCGTGCTTGATGCACCATTTCCAAACGTACTAAGCGCGGTGGTGCCGTTGCTGAGCGTGAGATTCCCGTTTCCCACAATAAACGGCGAAAATGTGCCGATCCCCGATAGCGCCAACGTCGCAGATCCCGAAACCACCGTAACCGTATTCGATGTTGCCAGCGCCTGATTATCATTCAGTGTCGTGCCGTTATTCAGTTGGAACGTGGCGCCGCTCGCCTGCCCGATGTTTATTGTCAACGCCCCGGCATTGATCACGGCCGGTCCCGTCCATGTATCAGCATTGGTATTTAGGACAAGCGTGCCCGCGCCATTCTTAATGAAACCCTGCGTCCCGGCGACCGGGGCCTGGATCGTCGCCGTCGTCGTATTATTCACCGTGATCGTCGGTGTCGTCCCCGGAACAGTCGTCGATAGTGTCAGCACATTCGGGGACGAAGCTGCTGCCCCAAGAATCCAGTTATTCGACGGCGAAGTATCCCCAAACTTCAAATACCCCAGCACATGCGATCCATCAAAACTCACCGTGTCGTCGGCCAGGATATCCAGTGTGCTGAAATCCGCCGTCGCATCCGCCCCATCCGCCGGCGTGCCTCCTACCCAGTTCCCCCCAATACTCCACGCGCCGCCGCTGGTCGCATTGCTCCACGTCCCATCCCCTGCCGCCGCCCACGCGCGGCTCGCTCCAAAATTCACCCCGCCCCAACCAGCAAGCACCGCCATCGACAAAACCCGAAACCGCAAACGTCCCCTGCCCAGGCGCGCATGAGACAACAATGACCGATTCTTCTGCCTGTCCAACATTATCCGCCTCCACTGATGAAATGATGTGATGACTCGCGGAAAACCGTCCCTCCGCGCCCTCAATACGCCTACGTATAACGCCTCCGGACGACCTTGCAAGTGAAAACACGTTTTGTGAAAAATAAGTAGAGATTCACGGCATACGTCTAACCATTTTCCCTCCTTACGTCCGCAATCTTTTTGATATTCCACAAGGTGAATAAACTTAAAGTCCTATTCTAGTTAC
The DNA here is from genome assembly GCA_963704405.1 of uncultured Phycisphaerales bacterium. Lineage (GTDB taxonomy): Bacteria > Planctomycetota > Phycisphaerae > Tepidisphaerales > Tepidisphaeraceae > MFD01213-c1. The sequence continues at coordinate 2,870,779 of OY969903.1, read as the reverse complement.
ATTTGTAAAACACAATAGAACTAAAGTTCAAAACTAGAACTTTTGATGCGCTGTCGTGGGAATTGCGGAAAATAATTCGCAAGATCGCTTCCAGATAGCGTCCCCAATGCGGCTGTCATCCCGACAGACCAAGAACCTCTTGGAGCCTCCCCTCCGCTCAAGTACCATTCGCCAGACTGCTCCCAACCGTCAAGGAATTCGCTCCATGACCCTGCTTCCCAATGACTCTCCCGCCATCGACCTCCACCACGTCTCCAAAATTTACCGCCGCCGCATCCACGCCCTCCACGACATCTCCCTCACCGTCCGTCGCGGTGAAGTCTTCGGCCTCCTCGGTCCCAACGGGGCCGGCAAAAGCACCCTCATCAAAATCATGATGACCGTCGTCCGCCCGACCCGCGCCCAGGGAACGCTCCTCGGCCAGCCGGTCGGCAACAAATCCACCCTCGCCTCCGTAGGCTATCTCCCCGAAAACCATCGTTTCCCCCGCTATCTCACCGGCCGCCAGACGCTCGAATTCTTCGCCGCGCTCAGCGGTGTCGATCGCCTCACCCGCCGCCGCCGCTCCGCTGAACTGCTCGACACCGTCGGCATGACCCCCTGGGCCGACAGCAAAGTCGCTTCATACTCCAAAGGCATGATGCAGCGGATCGGACTCGCCCAGGCGCTTGTCAACGATCCCGATCTTGTCCTTCTCGACGAGCCCACCGACGGCGTAGACCCCGTCGGCCGCCGCGACATCCGCGATGTCCTGCTCCGGATGCGCAGGACGGCAAGACCATCTTCATTAACAGCCATCTTCTCAGCGAACTCGAAATGATCTGCGACCGCGTCGCCATCCTCGTCGGCGGCCGTGTCGCCCGCCAGGGGGCCCTCCACGATCTCACCGCCACCGACCAACGCTACGAAATTGAAATCCACGCGCCGCCGCATCACACCGATATCGCGCGCCAGGCGATCACTAAACTATTCACCGCCCCTCCCACCACGTCCGCCGGCAGCGCCGCAGTAACATCGGGCACTCTCCCCTCCGGCGTGCGCATAGAAATTTCCAGCACCATCATCCGAGCCGCCACCACCAACCCCCTCGACATCCAACCCCTTCTCGATACCCTTCGCGCCGGCAACATCGCCATCAAACGCGTCCAATCCATCCGCCCCTCATTGGAAGAACTCTTCATGCAGGCCGTCACCGATCCAGCGACCGGCAAAACCATGGCGCTCGGCGCCGCCGCCAATCCCCCGCCTCTTCCAAAGTAGCCCCACACAAACACTCAATAAAAAACATGAGCAAGACCTTTGCCCTTCTTCTCGACGCCTACCGTGAGCTCAACGCAAAGCGCCTCTTCTGGGTCGTCCTTATCGTCTCCGCCATCGTCGTCGGTGCGTTCGGCATCGTCGGTCTCAGCGGCGAATACATCACAGTCCTCAACTGGGAAACCCCCTTCCGCTTCGTCTATCTCTCGCTCATCACTAAATCCACTTTCTACAAACTCCTCTTCGTCAGCCTCGGCATCAAGTTCTGGCTCTCCTGGCTCGCCACCGCCCTCGCCCTCGTCTCCACCGCCGGCATCTTCCCCGATTTTCTCGCCGGTGGTTCCATCGATCTCTATCTCTCCAAACCCCTCTCCCGCCTCCGCCTCTTCGCCACCAAATATCTCGGCGGCCTCCTCTTCGTCACCCTCCAGGTCGCCGTTTTCTCCCTCGCCAGCTTCCTGGTTCTCGGTCTGCGCGGCGGTTCCTGGCAACCCGCCCTCTTCCTCGCCATCCCCCTCGTCGTGCTGATGTTCAGCTACCTCTTTTCCATGTGCGTCCTGTTCGGCGTCCTCACCCGCTCCACCGTCGCCTCCCTCCTACTCACCTTTGTGTTCTGGGCCGTCATCTGGGGCCTGCATCAAACGGAAATCTCCCTCCTCCGTGCCCAAATCTTCGATGACCGCCGCGCCGCCCGCCTCGATAAGCAAATCGCCGCCGCCGAATCCGAACTCGCCCATCCCGCCACATCCCCCGCAACCCAGCGATCCGCCCCCTCAACCACCGGTCCCTGGTGGGAACGCTGGCTTGCCTTCGCCCCCCCGGAAACCCACACCCAAACCCAATCCCGCCTCGCCGAACTCCGTGATCAGCGCTCCAAGATGACCGACCGCTTCAGCACTCCCCACCGCATCGCCTACGCCATCCTCACCCCCCTCCCCAAAACCACCGAAACCATCGGCTTACTGGAAAGAGAACTCATCAGCCGCGCCGAACTCCCCCCCGTCGAAGAAGAAGACCCCGCCACCCCCACCCGCGGCCAACCCGCCCTGAGAGTCCGAGGCCGCGAAGACCGCGCCCTGAACGCCGAAATCGACATCCGCCTCCGCCAACGCTCCACCACCTGGATCCTCGCCACCTCCTGCGCCTTCGAACTAGCCGCCCTCATCTTAGCCGCCTCCCTCTTCTGCCGCCGCGACTACTAAACACACCACAAATCAACATCCCCTCCCCGCAACCATTGTAACTCCCATTTGTGGCGGAATAGCCAGCTCCCACACACAAACACAGCAACACAGAGAAATAAAATTAAAACTCAGCTCTTTTTTCTCCGCGCCTCCGCGTTAAAATTTCCCCTCAATCCCGCCTCAACCCCCGCAACATCCCCGCCGCCACCGCCGTCCTGGGATCATCCACCAGCGTCGCCATAAATCCCGCATTCTGATCCACCGACACCGGCACATACTTCCCCGAAGCCGTGGCCAGAATCCGCCCCGACTCATCCTTCAGCATCCCCACGGTCTGAATCAGCCGCGGATTCCGAAACTCCACTTTCGCTTCCACCAGCACGCGCTGCCCCACTTCCGCGCTCCGCCGAAATCGCGTCGTCAGCTCCCCGCACAAACAAAATCGTTTCCCCGCCCAAGTCGCCGCCCATACCATCGCCTCATCCACCACCGTCGCAATCACACCCCCATGCACAATCCCCGAAAACCCAATCTCCTCCCCCCGCGGCGTAAACTCCGTCGTCACAACCCCCGTCTCCCCCTCCACAAAAAGCGAAAGATGCAACCCTCGCGCATTCTGCGCCCCACAAACCAAACACCCCGCCGTATGTGGCAACTCAATAACCATAACCCAAGCTTAATCCACCCGCCAAAAACAGAAAGCCACGAATTTCACGAACCACACAGATTAAACTTAAATCTATGCAACCCGCGGAAACAGACAAGGGTCGCTTCCCGCTAGGGATCGAATAATCGCTTCAATATTTTTCTATTTCTTGACAATCGCCTAAAAAGACAGGTAGACAATCCAGAGCCGTCGCGAAGCGTCTGGGCGTTCCAGACATCCAAGCGCGCGATAATAGTAGTATTCGCCCTGAGGCTGACCCTGGGAGTGCTGCCAGCCATTTTCATCTTTCTCGCCGCCTCGGGCCTCGGGGCATGGATCATCTTCCTTGGCGGCGCAGAAGACCTCGAAGGCTCCTTCCTCTCCGGCTTCCTCGTGTATTACCGCGCCCGAATGGTCTGCCGAAGCCATTCGCGTCTTCGCTATCTTGTCCTGGCTCGGGTCGCTTGTGTGGTTCATCCTGCGGTTTTTTTCGCTTCGGGTTCCCTCTAGTGAGCCCCTCCGGTCGGGCGAATAACCAGCCGCTACTGTGGACGGGTCCGTGTCCCGTCGATAGCCTGTCTCTCGTTGAACGTCCCCTGGCGGATAGCGTGACCCGCCACAGAACGTCATCCGTTATGCTGCCTACAAATCCATATGGAGTTCGCGATGGCTTGGACTGAACTAAATCGTGTTTCGGTTAACAATGGTCCCCAGCCCGGTCAGGACTGGCGAGCGAGTGACAACTTTACCATAAGTCCGCCTGGAGGTACGGCGGCGCTTCGCTGGACGATACTTACACCTAGCTGTATTGGCGCAAGATTTGGCGTTGCCGAGGACGTTTCCGGAGAAGATCCAACCCTCCTGAATAATTTGGCGTCTGGCTCATCAACGGCAGTTATAAGCGGTAATGATCTTTACATCGGCGGGGTGAGCAACGCTCCAACTCCATTTGTAGTGCTCATCGAAGGACAAACGTAACGGCAACTGACGGGGGTATAACCAGCCGTTGCTCTGGACCTCCCCGCGTCGCGAAGTATCCTTGTCTTTCCTCTGACGTCCCTCCCGCGCGTTGCCGGCCAGGGAACGTCATCCGTTATGCAGCAGGAGGCGTGATGGGCGATCCTACTGGTGATCTAGCATCAACACTGCGAACGATGGCGGCGCATGAAAGCGAGCAGGTCAATCGACGTCTCTCGTGGTTGGCAAATTTTCAAGGATTTCTCTTCGCAGCACTTGCGTTTGCCTGGGACAAGTCGCGAAGCGCGACTATTGTGCTGGTTCTCCTAGGTGCCGTTGTTGCGATCTTGGTCTTTATTGGCCTGTTGGGAGCCACGTTCGCAGTCCAACGCATTCGCAAGCATTGGCGCGAGAATCATCCCAAAGATTACGTCGGTCCAGACATCATGGGTTTTTACCCAGACGCAGCACCTTGGAGCGTTTACATTGCGCCAGAAAATTTGCTGCCGTTAGCATTTCTACTCGCATGGATTGCAATTCTGGTCATTCGGTTGCGTAGCTGATTTCGCGGGTGGCACAGCATGCCGCATAACCAAACGACTATGAATCCCGTCGAACGTCAAGGGGCTTTCCGGCGCAGTTTCTTCTTCGCCTTTTTCTTTCCGCCCACAGGCGGAAGAGGCTTACGAGGCGGGGCCTGGGGCAGAGCCCCGGTTGCGAAGCAAATCCGTCGCTGATGCAAGAGCCGGATCGAGCGAACAATGCTGCCGCACCACCTGGCGGATCAGCTCCGGCGTTGACTCAACGGCCAGAAACCGATGGGTCCGTGTCGCGACATCCATGACGCACAAAACCGACTTGAACTTGCCCAGATCGATGGCGAGAATTGTTGCATAGCCCATGCAATCTCCTTTGGTAGAGGACCGCGGCCGATCTTTACCGATCCGCGGCGGGATTGCATGGGTTCTCTGCAGTGGACCGTGGCCGCCGAGCGGTTACCCTAATTCGTGAGCCGGTCGGCGCGGCCCCGGCCACTGAACGGCATTGCGTTATGCGACGCAGCACACCGGACACCCTCGCATCCGCAATGTCAGCCGACGACGCAACCCTTCGCCCCACTGCGATACTCGATTTTCGAAACGAGGCGGTCCGCACGGCTGCGCTCCGCATCGGCTCGACCTCGGATGATGCCGACGACTACCTCCGGGCGTGCCACAAATTTCTCCGTGCCGAAGTCGCGCCTGTTTACACGGTAGACGAATTGCAACCTGTGTCCGTCACGCTCGCGAAACGGAAGGGCTCCTGTAGTCAGCGGTTCGCTTGCCTCGAAGCTTTCGCCCGCGCCAATGCTATTCCCACGCGTGTGCGGGGCCTGTGGATTGACGGTCACTTCTGGGCACCACGATTCACGTTCACGCACCCGTTCATTCCGCATCGGATATTGCTTGTTTTGCCTCAGTTTTTCGTGCACGGTGATTGGCTGGATGTAGAAGAACTCTATGGCATAACGGAGGTTTTGGCACGGCACAACCCAGTCGGTTTCAAGAATGACGGTGAATCGTTGTTCGATGCCGTATCTCATATCGCGATCGACTTTCGCGGAAAGTCGGCTGCGTGCGAGGGGACGAAATGCGATCTTTCGCGCTTCGCCATCGGTGATGCGGGGATATTCTCTTCTCGCGATGAACTGTTTTCAAAGTACCCGCTGTTCCAGAACACGCTACGCGGACGGGCGTTTGAGCTACTGTACGGCGGTCGCAAGAGTGCGTGAAGCGTCGCATAACCCGCCACTATGAAGGCCCTCCTTGTCAAGCGATAAATCTTCGTCAGCTTCGTGTTCGCGCGGGTGAGGGTCAGACCACTATTCGAAGTCACCGGCGTCGTGAGTTTACGCAGTCGCGCCGGGCCTCATTCAACTCTACAATCAACCGGCTGGCTCATTCCAAATGGGGGCGTCACGATCTTTCGATCGCTGCCCGCGGGTTATTCGAGCTTGGCCGGTTCGTGCTTACTCATCCTGCTGCGAACTTGTCCGCTGCGTCGTTCATCGCTTGATCACTGGGTCAGTCTCGTCGTTCATTCTCAGATGTCTTGGCTGTTTGTGCTCAGGTGACGACCGGCGCGAGGCCGCGCGACTCGTCCCACACGCTATTGTCTCTCAAGATCGCCCAGCACCAGATCAGGATCTTGCGCGCCAACGCCACCGCCGCCTGCTTGCGTCGCGTGCGCTGGCCGTGAGCCCCGGTTGCGAAGCAAATCACAGGTCTCGAACACCACCTGGGTCTGAGCCGGATCGAGCGAACAATGCTGCCGCACCACCTGGCGGATCAGCTCCGGCGTTGACTCAACGGCCAGAAACCGATGGGTCCGTGTCGCGACATCCATGACGCACAAAACCGACTTGAACTTGCCCAGATCCAAAGCCACAATGGTCTGATAGCTCATGCAATCTCCTTTGGTAGAGGACCGCGGCCGATCTTTACCGATCCGCCGCGGGATTGCATGGGTTCTTTGCTGTGGACGGGCCCGCGTCGCGAATGGTATTCTCTTTAATCTTGGCGATTGTCAGCGCGTCGCGTTGCCCGCCACAGAACGTCATCCGTTATGTCGCCTAGGAGCGCACCTTGCCGGAAGACAATCAATGGACGGGTCGTACGGCTCGGCAGATCACCGCTGCCATCGCGGGCATTCTCTTGCCCTTGGTACTTCTGGTTGCGGGCGCTTTACTAATCGGCTATCTCAGCCGCAAGCCCGAGAGTGGTCTGAGCGCACTCACCATGCTGTTTGCAGGGCTCACCGTACTGATTTCGCTCGCATCGATCGTCTACTCGATCATTGCTCTGATAATCGCGAACGATAACATTTTTCCCGGCTCAGGTGACGCCCTCGGAATGGGGCGAGCCCTTTATCAAAGCGGCTTCCTGCAGTCTCAGACGCTGCTGGCAGTTTTCGTCGTCGGGCTCATCTGCATGCTCATGTCCGCAAGCCTGGTTAAACCTTCCGAGGGGCTGCCGATCATCACGTTTGCGACCGGCTTCGCATTTGGTCGGCAATTTAAACCGCCGAGCAATAAGCCACCGGCGACATAACCAGCCGACTATGAATCCCGTCGAACGTCAAGGGGCTTGTCGGCGCGCAGTTTCTTCTTCGCCTTTTTCTTCCCGCCCACAGGCGGAAGAGGCTTACGAGGCGGGGCCTGGGGCAGAGCCCCCAAGTTACGAAGCAAATCTGCCGCTGATGCAAGAGCCGTGCGCTTCAACCGACCCTTCAACTTCGCTCAGGCCAAGCTATTCGATGGTCATCCCGAAGCTGTCTGTTTTTTATCAGGAGCCTCATTCACCCAAACAACTCACCGGGCCTTATTCGCTGCTACATGACTCTTCTGGTCACAGCTGGTTAGCCAAGGTCACTGGCGTGTCGCACAACATCTGCATTCAAAGCGGCAGGTCTGGCTTGTATTTCAGGTCAACCGCTTTTTAGTTCATTGCCACCGCAGTCGACGGCGAGCGGAACGGCTGGTTGCTCTTGAGCATGCCCCACAGAATGATCAGCACCTTCCTGGCCAACGCGACGATCGCCAGCTTCCGCCGCGCTTTGGAACCGTGACTGATCTTCTGCACGAACACCTCAGGGCAACCGCATTCTCCGCCGGTCCATGTGGGCGATCTGCATTGGCGATTTGAAAACCAGGATCGCTCGTCAGGCGCTCAGGCATCTTTTCAGGACTTACAGGAGAATGCGGTTACCCTGACGAACACCTGTGCCCAGGCGTTGTGCCGATAGATCGTCCAGATCGTGGGAGCGAAGATGCTGATAGCGGATGTATGCGAACGCTATCCATCGTCAGTCTTACGCTGAGTTGATTCGGTTCGACACGCTCACCGCAGGCCGCTTGCTGCCCTTCGGCCGTTGGACGAGCTCAGGGCGGGCAGGCTCAGGGTAGGCCGCGACGACGATCATCGTTTTATCGCAGTGGGATGACGCGGATCGAGCCTTCACGGGCGACGGTGAAATGGCTGGTCCAATCGACAGGTTGTGAGAGAACCTTCACGATGAATGCACTAACAAACTCAGGAGAACGAAGTCGAGGGCGGAGCAGGATGATGACGCCGCGAGAGCCGGCGAGCCCGCGACGAAACACGAGTTCGCCGAAATCCTTGTCGAAGGTGATCAGTACGCGATGATCTTGCTGAGCGAGGCGGAGAACCATTTCATCGTTGGCGCCGGGTTGCAGTTCGACCATCCAGCCGACATCGAAACCAGCCGTGCGTGCAGCAACAACAGCTTCACGCGGGGCGTTTTCATTGGCGAGGAAGCGGGCCATTTTGTCAAAGTCGAAAAAAGATCGGGGGGGTCAGGCGGGAATGGGATAAACGCGCTCCTGCTTCATGATCGAACCGGCGTATCGCAGGCAGGCGGCAATATCCTCTTGTTTAAGGTGCGGATAATTCTCAAGGATTTGCTGGTTTGACCATCCTTCGGTCAAAAGATCGATCAGGAATTCCACTGCGATGCGCGTGCCGCGAATAATCGGTTTGCCGACGAGTATCTTGGGGTCGATGATAATGCGGTTATCTTCTGAATCGGGCATGGAAGCGCTCCTTACGCCGACGCATTCTATATTGGAACGCTAAATCTGTCGATCTGGAAGAAATGCGAGCGTTATCCATCCGCCAGCCATATGCGGAGTTGATTCGGTTCGACTGGCTCACCGCAGGCCGCTCGCGGCCCTTCTACAAGCTTACGGCAGGAAAACAGATAAGGGCACGCTTTAACGCGTTTAATTCTCTCCGTGCCCTCACTGTTCTCAAGCAGTAAACCCCCAGGACTTTTACCCCGGCCTTTACCACCGGGCTGCCAATCTCAGATCGAAGTAGCATCAATAGAAGCCTCAGGATTCACTTCCACTACTTCATCCGCCGCCTCGCGGTTCATTTTGTACAACGCATAAAGCGAATTAAACCCGACATAAAAGTACCCCCCCGCAAAGATCGCCAGAAACGGCGCACTCGCGCACCCAAACGTGTAATACACGCTGATGAACAGGCAACCCGCCATGTAGCAGCCAAACGCGATCTCAATGATCGGCAGGCTCAATCGTTTCAGCGTAAACACGCTCTCCGCGTGCCATCCATTCTTATCCTGGCCCGTCACGCCATACTTCGGTGTCCGCACAAACTCGCTCGGCTTGCGTTTGATCGCCCCCCAGATCGCCTCGATCACCGCCTTGGCATTATTCAAGCTGATCCCTACGCCCAGCGCCATTAAAAACGGCAAATACAAAACCGATTTCCATCCCGCCTTGCGCCGAACAACTCCTGCTGTGCAAAGGCAAAGAATGTGCTGGCCGAGCACGTCGCCAGGATGAAGAGGCTCGCGCTAAACAGCCACTGCGCCCACACCGTGTGCTTGAACGGCCCATATACATTAAAAAAGCTCGGATACATCAGCAGCGTCAGCACCACCATCAGCGGATAGACCACCGTATTCGTCAGGTGGAAAAACGCCTCTGTCTTCACGTGAATCGGCAGATGCTTCGACCGCAAAATCCGCGGCAGCAGCTTGATGCACGTCTGGCAACTCCCCTTCGTCCACCGGTGCGCCTGCTGCTTAAATCCAATCATCTCCGGCGGTAATTCCGCCGGCGCACAAAACTGCGGCAAATACACAAACTGCCACCCCTTGAGCTGCGCCCGATACGACAAATCCAGATCTTCCGTCAGCGTATCATGCTGCCAGCCGCCCGCATCATCGATCGTCGTCCGCCGCCAGACGCCCGCCGTCCCGTTGAAATGCATGAACCGCCCGGATCGATTCCGAGCCGTATGCTCGATGACAAAATGCCCGTCCAGGAAAATCGCCTGGCTCTTGGTCAACAGCGAAGCGTCACGGTTCAGATGGTCCCAGCGGATCTGCACCATCCCGATTTTGTCATCCGAAAAATAGTCAACAACATTATAAAAAATGTCCGTCGGCGGAATGAAATCCGCATCAAAGATCGCAATGAATTCCCCCTTCGCCTGCTTCAATCCCGCCGCCAGCGCGCCGGCCTTATATCCCGTCCGGTTGTCCCGGTGGATATAGGTGATCGGATATCCCAGCGCGGCCATCTCTTCGCAGGCCTTGCGGGCAATCTCCGCCGAATGATCCGTGCTGTCATCCAGCACCTGAATCTCGAGCTTCTCCTTCGGATAATCAATCTTGCACGAAGCCTTGATGATCCGCTCCGCGACCACATCCTCGTTGTACATCGGCAACTGCACCGTCACCCGCGGCAGCTCATCAAACCGCCCCGTCGGCACGTACCCGTCGTGCTTGTACTTCAGATAAAGATAAACCAGAACGTAACGGTGAAAACCGTATAGCGCGACCGTGCAAAGGACGCAAAGATACGCGATCGTCACCGAATGCTTAAAGAACAGCTCCCACATAGGGATTGGTCTCAAAAGTGAAAGGTGTCACAAACTTTACACAACCTACACACCGGATGCTCCAGGCACGCAACCAGTTGCCGCATCGGCGACAGGGATAACCGTGATTCCCCTTATCAATATGCCAGCCTGCAAAACATGCCCAGCCAGAACATGATCCAAAGCGCACACATTGCGCCCAAGCACCCGCGGCGGACTGATCTTAAGGAAATCGCTATGGCACTGTCAAACAATGCCAGTTCACACCCATCTACCCACCTTTCCAATACCGCTCGCCACCACATCATGCCTCACCCCCTCCCCATGAGGGAACGGCGGAAAAATCCGAGGCCCTAAATCCCAAACCTGGACCCGTGTCAATCACCCCGACACCCCGTCACTCTGTCGCCCCATGCCATTCACCAGAACGTCACTTCTATCCCGCCACCCCCAAATGTTGAGCCTGGTACGCCACATGCTCTGCATCAAATACGGAGCAAGCCCCCATGACCATGACCACTCTTCCCACAGTCGGCCCCACCAAACCCTGGCCAAAACGCTGGCTTCTTCTCGGTGTGCTGGCCACCGTCACCATACTCCACCGCGCCTTCGCCCTGATCCCTCACCGAAAAAAGAAATCTCCCGCCCAACTCCGTACTGAACAAAAAAAACACCAAAAAGCCATCCGCCGCCAACTTCGAGGCCTCGACAAAACTCCGTAGCAAAATGGGGAAGCAGAAATCTGCTTCATCACAAAATCCCAACGCCCTTTTCGCCCACCAACCCAATCATACGAACAAAAGGAACCCCATGAATAGCGCCATCAGACTCCTTGTCATTGTCGTCGTGCTCGTCCTCCTCCTGGGCATGCTCCCCACTTGGCCCTATAGCGCCGGTTGGGGCTACTACCCCAGCGGCGGACTGGGCGTCCTCCTCGTCGTAGCCATCATCCTGCTCCTCCTAAACAATAAATCTATCTGATTCCCACACCGCGCAATCGCTAAAAAGTGAACAAAACGCTTGGTCTCGAATTAAAACAAGTTAGTAAACACTATTAATTTCTGAAAAAGCGCAAACTTCTGTTCACTTTTGTAAACCCCCCCCTTCCCTCAATCATTCTTACGTCGATTTTTTAGAGGCGAAATCCTTCATAAACGTCGCCAGCGACTGGCATCCTTCCACCGGCATCGCATTATAAATACTCGCCCGGATGCCTCCGACGCTGCGGTATCCTTTCAATCCCACCATCCCCTGCTTGGCGGCCGTCTTCACAAACTCGTCCGTCAGTTCCTCGTTCGGCAGCCGATACGTCACATTCATGTGCGACCGCTGCTCCTTGATCGTCACCGTCCCGGTATAGAACCCATTGCTCTGGTCGATCGTGTCGTAGATCAAAGCCGCCTTGGTCGCGTTCCGCTTCTCCATCGCGGCCAGCCCGCCTTGTGCTTCAATCCAGCGGAACACTTCCAGCAGTATGTACACGCCAAATGTAGGCGGTGTATTGATCATCGACTTGTTTTCCGCCTGGTCCTTAAAGCTCCAAAGCTTCGTCGGCACCTTCTTCTGGTTCGCGTACAAGTCCTTCCGCACGATCGCCAGCACCAGCCCTGAAGGCCCCAGGTTCTTCTGCGCACCGCCGTACACCAGGGCACATTCCCCCACCGGGTGCGGCCGCGACATGAACTCGCTGCTCGCATCGACAATCAGGTTCGGGTGCTTCGGCCACGTCGGCAGGCGATGCCCATGCACCGTCTCGTTCGTGCAGACATGAAAGTAATCCGCCTCCGGCGTCAGCTTCCACTCGCTCTGCTTGGGCGCGTGATCGAAGTTGCTCGCCTCGCTGCTGGCGACAATGTTGATCTTCCCGACTTCCTTCCCAAAAGACGCGGCCTTCTTGCTCCACTCGCCGCTCACGAGGTAGTCCGCGCTGCTGTGCAGAAAGTTCATCGGAATCAGCGTGAACAGCGCCGTCGCCCCGCCTTGAAGAAAGACAACATCATGCGAATCGCCAAGCCCCAGCAGCGACTTGCACCTGGCGATCGCTTCATCGTTAACCGCTTCAAACTCTTTCCCGCGATGGCTCACCTCCGCGATGCCGAAGCCCTTGCCCTGGTAATCGAGCAACGCCGCCGCCGACTTCTCCAGGACTTCCGTCGGCAACATCGCAGGACCCGCACTAAAATTAAAAATTCGATGAGACATTTTAAGTTCCTTTATAAATACAATTCAAAACAATCATCCAAGACCCCACCCAGCAACGGACAACGGACAACTAACCACGGACAACTCCTAAGCCTCGCTCCACTGCTTCTTCACGAACTCCAGAACCTTCGGAGCCGTCTTGTCAAAATCGGGAATCGCATTTCCTTCAAAGCTGATCGGGCCTGTATAACCCCCCTGCTTCAAGACCTTGAAGAACGGTCGGTAGTCGGCCTTGCCGCTCAGGCCCGGCGCAACTCGGCCATCTTTATCCGCCAGATGCACATGCCTGATTGAAGGCATCGCCTCGGCCAGATTCTCAAGCGGTTCATTCTCCAGCCACAGGTGATAGGTATCGACCAGGCACTGAAAATTCGGGTGTCCGACCGCCTTCACATAATGCATTGCTTCGGCAACGGTATTAATGATATTGCATTCCCCGCGATTCAGCGGCTCGGCGACGATCGTGATATTTTTCGGCGCCGCAAGCCCCGCACTCGCCGTCGCGAACGCCACAATCTGCTCGGCGGCCACTTCGCGATCGAATCCATCCGGCACATTCCGCGCCCCGCCGCTGCCAAAAACCAGCGTCTTGACGCCAAGCTTCGCCGCCCGTTCGATGACCGTCGCCATGTATTGCTGGAGGGTTGAAAGGCGTGCGTCAGGCCCGGTGATACGAAGATGGGCGGGCACAAGACAGTTGGCGGCAGGAATGGGCAGGCCCGCGGACCTGGCCGCCTGCTCGTGGTTCCACTGGTCATCCGTAACCGTGCCCTGCAGGAGCGTTTGCACATTCTCCTCAACGTAATCCCACCCCGCCGCCTTGACGGCTGGTGCGTTGGCGAATGATGTACAAATGCCGAACTTCATTCCGAGGCTCCTTGAAAGCGAGCGAGGAATGATAGGGAAGGGTAGCCGCGATGCCAAGGGCTGGGAGAACCTTGATTAAATCTAATTCGACCGCGATGGCGCGAAGATCAGGACAATATTTTTTGAACCCACAGATTTCGCAGACTGCGCAGATTAAGAAGAAACTGTTTGAAAATCTGCGAAACCTGTGATTCTAAAATCTTTTCATCGCGGCTATCTTCGCGATTGCGTTGGCCACGATCAGCCAATCAGTTCCATAAACCGGTCCTGAGGAAGTTTCGGGGGATTGTCGGTCTTACCAGAGGTGTGCCCATTGCCAGCGGGGCTGCCAATGGGGCGCTTCCGACTGAGTGGACTGCCTTCGCGTGCGCCAGCGGGTATTTGATCGTGAATGCGCTGCTGGTGGCAGTGCCGATCTGGGCGTCGGTGGCGTCGTGGAAAGTCACGCGAATGGTGGCCGCCGAGGTGGCGGTTTCGGGGACGAACCAGAGGAAATGACCGACATCCGGCATACGGCTGGCGATGGAGCGCCACTGCTTGCCGGTCCAATAGTCGATATCGACAGTTGTGGTGTTCGCCGGTGATATCCAGGCAAGTGGTTGATTGGCGCCGATCAGCATGGATGCGGCGGGAGTGGTGACGGCGGCAACATTTCCAATTCGGAAGAAGCCTTCCTGCGTGCTGGCCGCGCCGGTGACATGATCGCGAATGCGGAAACGCGCCTGAGTTGTGGTGACATTCGGGAGCGTCACATTGACAAAGCTGTCTGTGACCGCGGACGCGAGCGGGGTCCAGGCGCCGCCGTCGGTTTGGATGTCCACATCGACCGGGGTGCCGATGACGGCGGCTTCCCACGCGACACGCAATGTGCCGCCGGGAGCGGCGACCGCATCACGAGCGGGCGATAACAAATTCAGGTTGCCCGAACCTTCGGCGGAGAATGTGCCGCTGACTCCGGCAGCGCCCTTCACCACGCCCGCCGAATTTTTCGGAATGACTTTGATGACATAGTCGCTTCCGGCGACCAGGCTGGGAACGGTCCAGGGATAGACGCCAATATCAGGCCGATTGGCGGCAATCAGGACATCCCCCGTCTCAGATGACGAATAGTAAATGTCGACCAGAACGCTGGCGGTAGAGGTCCACTGAATAACCTGCTTGCTTCCGGAGGCGATGCTGGAACCGGCGGCGGGGTTGGTGACCGTGACGCTGTAAGCCGCCCCGAGTGTTTCGTCGGCGAACGGGAAGGCGTCTTTGAATCCACCGCCGAGGCGGCCGCGGGCATCGTAGATGAATTTGGTGTAGGCGGGGAGATAGCCTTTTTTCACTTTGCCCTTCTGGCCGCTCCAGAAGTTTCCACCGACGTTGACGCCGGCGTCGAAGTGGACACCGACAGCGCCGCGAAAGGCATAGTTGTTGCCGACATTGATTTCGCGATTGCGGAAGATCTGCACGTCCACCCCGGTGGGATAGATGTATTCACCGATCTGCAAATTCACCATCGTGTTGCCGATGAACTGCGTATGGACAGCGCGCTGGACGATCAAACCGCCGTCGGTGCTGGAGCCATAGACACCGGTGAATGCGCCGGAGATGTAGTTGTGTTCGACATCGGTTTGAATGGCGCCGCGGAGATTGACGGCGGCGTTGAACGTGTTGTCGTGGATATAGTTGTTCACAATGATCGTGTTGGTCGGGGCGTGGCCGACGAAGCGGGAATCGCCTTGCGCGTCCCAGACGAAGATGCCGCCTTCATGGTTGCCGAAGATTTCATTGCCGGAGATGAGGTTGTTGCTGGAGACAAACACGGCGATGCCGTTCTCCGGTGAGCCGGACATCGTATTGGCATAAACCGTGTTGCCGTCGGATTCGTTGTTCAACCAGATGCCGGTGCCGGCGGTGCGGCCGGAGGCCAGGCCGTTGGAGACGATCGTGTTCTGAGCAACGTAATTGAAGTCGGACATCTCCGTGACGGTGATGCCGTCGACGGTGTGGCCTGAAATGTTGTTCCCGATAATCCGGTTGTTTGAGCCGGTGACCAGAATGATGCCGTCAAAATGCGAAGCAGTGACTGTATTGTTCAGAAGCTGGTCGTTGTTGGAGTTCTTGATCGCGATGCCGTGCTGAGTCATCGTGCCGTTGACGGTGGAGTTCATCACGATGTCGTTGTTGCTCTGATGGTCGAGAAAGATGCCGTTGGCATAGGACATGCCGACGGTGCAGTTATCGATGACGGAATTGCAGGTCTGCTCGTAGAGGATGCCATGCCCGTCGCCGGTGACGGCGTCGGGGATGATGTTCAGATTTTTCAGGACGATGTTGGTCAGCGTCGTGTTGTTTAAGAAGTCCTGCGCATCGGCGCAGAACTGGCCGTTCTTTAAGGTGAAGCCTTCAACGCGGACGTTGCTGGAGCTGATGAGGACATTCTGATACTGGCCCATCGGGACGGCCAGCGTCGTAACGGTCGGCCCGCCGACCGAAAGAAGCGTGAGGGGTTTGTTGATCCAGAAAACCGACGCCGTCGCGTCGATGTCGCTGGGATGGGCGGTGTAGGTGCCGGGATAGACGAGCAATGTTGAGTTAGCGGGCGCTTTGACGATTGCGGTTTCGAGGTCGACGTAATCCGCGCGGCGCCGGCGCCATTTACGGTATATGTACTGAACATTCGGCGCGGCTCCAGAAGCTCGACGGCGCGATCGGTCGCGGCAGAAAGCTTTCGCGTGAAGCGGCGATGACGGGAATTGGTTTTGACAGTCTTCATTTCCAAGGCTCCGAATGCTGATTCCATCGGTTCTCTCCCGCACGGCCGATAACTGAATTGGCCGAGACGTTGCATGAATCAACGCTACGAATGAATCGGGTGCGAAGATCGGCGGCAATCGGAGAAATGAATGGAGATCGAGGTGTTTAAGACCCATGCGCAGCGGTGCGGGCGTCAGGGCAGGCATAGACGGTATGGATTGACGTCAGGTGCTGGCGGTTGCCTTAGCAGTCTGCGGCGAGCGGTTCCTGCGATGCTGTGAAGCCGGAAGGCGCCGTTCGCGGTTGGTGCGCGCCTGTCCGCCATGTTCAATGAGTGGAAAAATCTTAAGAGGCTCTTATCAACATCTGAGGAATTCAATGCCGCATCGCTTCACCCGTGGCCTGCGAATAAATCGGCCGGAAATTGTCTTGCTCGCCATGTGGGGCGCGGCAATGGTCATCGCATTTTTTTCGGCGTTGCCTGTTTTTGCCGCGGAGCATTCGGACCTTGTCGATATCATTCGATTCGGCGATGCGGCATCGGAGAAATCACACTCGCTACAGGCAGACCACAGCGATCTCATCAAAGGCGGCCTTGGCGAACCTGCCCGGCGCTTGCTCCCGCAAGATACGATCAACTGGGCCGGCGGGCGCATTTCATTCACACTGAAGGTCGACCCCGCAAGATCCAACTATGTCACCATTCGCCTGTGGGGTGATGATGTCACGCAGGATCGGTTGATGCTGTATTGCGAAGGAAAGCAGATCGGATATCGCCACCTTGGCGATATCGACATTCTCGATTTCGGCACGGAAGATCCGGGATTCAACGGGCGGTTTTATTACAACACGTCGCCGTTACCGATTGAATTGACCAAAGGGAAAACCGAACTGCACTGCGAGATTCGCAGCAGTGGCCGGGTTTGGGGATATGGCTCAACCTTTGAGCAATATCAGAGGCCAATGAAAGATCCGACCCGCGGCTTCTACGCGTTATATACGCACACCGACAGCTATTTTGTCCCCCCTGCCGATGAAAAGCAGGGCGCTGCGTCAGCAAGCCCGCCGGTGCGAACCGAGCCCGGCGCAGAGACCATGAATAAGCTGAAGGAACACGTCGACGGAGAAGTTTCAAAACTGCTTTCGTCCGAAAAACCCTTAAACCAGGTGCAACTGCATCTACTGGCGCGCGCCTATCACACCAGGTGGACGGCGGCGTATCACAATCCCAAAGCAATCGCGCAAACGGTCAAAGCCTGCGATGCGCTTTATGTCGCCTATCGCAAAGACCCAAAGCTCGCGGAGGAAGATCCCACGGTCTACAACGGCGATTGGTTTGGGATGGGAATGGCCGGCGACGCCGTGCGGCTGCTCGCATCTCCGCTTGCTCCGCTGCTGGATCAATCGATCCAAGGCGCATTGGATGTGACGCGCCGCCGGGGCTGGTCGCAGATGCTCCAGGCCAGCCGCGATTGGCATCGATATCACCGGCGGCTCTACACCAACCAATCCATGATCATCGACCTGAATATCTATCGAGCCAACCGCGCCGTCGAGGCGATCGATCCCGCGCATGCCCTGCCTGAAGAAAAGGTTCTGCACTACCTGTATGAATCCATCGGTATCGAACCGTGGCTGGGAAGCGATACCGATGCCGGCCCGTCCAGGACAGCCGGCGACAACTATTTCGAGCTGACGGCAAAGGGCCTGAGCAAAGAGCTGGGTTACGTCGGCACCTACGGCGAAGTGCTGGATTGGGTCACTCAAATCTACGATGCGACGCGCGATCCCGGCCAGGGCGGCGATGCGAAAATCGAAAAGCAGCTCGAAAAAATCGCCAACGCCCGCGCGGTATTTCGATATCCCATGCTCGATGCTCAGGGCAATCGCGCGATGCGGCTGGAATGCATCGTTGGTTGGCGCGACATGCATTTCCCCGGCGACGTGACCTACGCCGAACGAAACACATGGGACGCATCGGCGCTCTATACCGCCGCCGCCACGCTGGAATCCGACGCCGTCGGTTACAGCCAGCAGATGCTGCAGGACAACCAGTTTTTCATGACGCTCTCTGAGCGCCTGACCGGCGGAGGTCTTCGTATCACCGCGGGATCATTAGGCGTTCCTGATCAATACGAATCGCTGATGAAGCAGCCTGCCCGGCTTCGGCGGCTGCCGATGACTCCGGGACAGCCGGATTTTGTCTGGAGCGATGAAGAGGATGGCGTTGTGGCAATCAGGCACGGCGATGAAATTCTCTATGCGTCTCTCTATTGGCGGGCACGATATGCGATCAATTTTCTTGGCCGCGTGCATTACATCACACCCACGCTCAGCCGTATTGCGGTCGTAGGCGAGCAGACCGAATTTGAACCCAGCGGATTAACCTACACGCGTCCCGACTGGACGAACATGGGCTTTGGAAACGGCGGCGTCAAATATCCCGGCGATCTGCATTCCGCGCACGCCGGTGAGAAGCTGCCCATCGCCAAAATGCCGGCTGGTGTGAAGTTCAAAGTCGGCGACGAAAACGCCTATGCCGGGCGCGGGTCATTCTACACGTTGCGATACGGCCACTATCTGATTGGCATGAATTGCACCACCGATCGTCATTATGAATTAAAATTGCCCGCAGGCTGGGCTGATGCAACGGAGTTGGCCGGCGGCAAATCGGTCAAGCCAGGCGATGCACTGCAGGTTGCCCGCGCAGCACCATGGTGATTTTTTCCGAGTCGGCGAATTAATTGGCTTCAGAGGAGCCGCGCACCAAGATTTCCGCCCTCAGACAGATGCTCAAGATAACCAGCGCGCCTCTCAGGCGGCGGCAGCGGCGGCGCTTTCGGGCGTCTTGCCGTCCAGCACGCAGGATACTGTCACATCTCCCATCATGTTCACAACTGTTCGGCAGCGGTCCAGGAACCAGTCCACCGCCAGCAGGATGGCGATATATTCCTTCGGCAACCCCACCGCCGAGAAGACGAGGGTCATCGTGACAAGCCCCGCTTCGGGAATGCCGGCCGCCCCGACGGAGGCGATGATGGAAGTCAGGACAATCAGGATCTGATGCACGACCGTTAAATGCATCCCGATCAATTGCGATACAAACATCGCGGCCATCGCTTCATAGAGCGCGGTGCCGTCGTTATTAAAATTAGTGCCGACCAGTGCGCCCATCCGCGCCGATTCATCGCGCAAACCGACGTTGGTCCGCAGGCAGCGGTAGGTGACGGGCATCGTTGCAGTTGAGCTGTCGGTGCTGAAGGCCATGACGATGGCATCGCGCATCGCGACCAGCAGGCTGGCGGGACGGACCCAGCTCGCCAGGCGAATGCGAACGAGATAGAAAGCCAGTTGCACCAGCAGCCCGGTGACGACGGCCAGCACGAACGCCGCCAGCGCTCGGAACGGTTCAAAACCGCGCGTTCCGACGACGCGGGCGATGATTCCAAAGACACCGATCGGCACGAGTTCGATGATCCAGTGCAGCACGATCGCAATCGCGCGAAATGCGACACCGACGATCTGCTCGGCCGTGCGACGGTCATCATGGCTGAGCCGGCGAAGCGCCACCCCAAACGCCGCCCCGATCAGGATGACACCAATGACATTATTATCCACGAGCGGTTTGAGCAGGCTTTCGGGCACGTTTTCCAAAAGCGCGCCCCACGGATCACCATGGGGAACGGCGGCTTCGGCTGACCTGGCGACGTCGGGATGGGCCCACCGGCCCGGCTGGATCACATTCGCCACCACCAGCCCGATCGTAATGGCGGCCAGCGTGTTGGTGACGAGCAGATAAATCATGCGCGACGCGATACCGCCTTGGAGCCGCGCTTTGATCAACGTATCGAGTACCGCTACCAGGATCAGTGGCGGCGCGAGCGCGCCGAGCATCTTTAAAATCAGCCCGGTGATCGCGCCGAGTCCCACCAGAATCTTTGTGCTCTCAATTCCCAGCACACTGGGCCGGGACTTGAGAAACATTCCGAGCAGCACACCGAGAATGAGGCCGCCGATGATGCGAAGATAGAGCGGCGTGCCGGTCCACCAGGCCAGGCTGGCGGGTTCGTGTGCTTCGTCGGCGATCACTTGCGCGGGCTCTTGCGGCATCCCATCTCCCTATGAAAAGTCAGGCGGATATTCGCCATTGAGAAAAGGCGTGGATGGCAGGCGGTAGATAGTGGATAGGCCGCTCCGCATTTTCCCACAGGCCCTGCAGGTTTCCGTGCGCTCCGTATTCTTCTGTGGCGAATAAATTCAGAATGTCGACGACATATCGGCGACGGCGGCCGGCTTGGTGGTGAGGGTTTTTTTGCCGCCGAACTTTTGGGTCATTTCCTTTAGGAAGGCATCGTAGGCTTCGCTGTCCAGGGGGAGCTCGACGGGTTTGCCGGTGATGCCGGCCATGAGCATGGCGTTGCCGATTTCCAGGCCTTTTACGCCTTCGGTTCCGGGGACGAGGAGCGGTGTGTTTTTGAGGATGGAGTTGGTGAAATTCTGGGTGACGGTTTTGTGCTCGTCGGCGGGGCCGTTGCCGCCGAAGGGGACGTCAATGTCCCACACTTCGACCTGGGCGAATGACTGAGGGGAGCGCTCGCGGACTTCGCGGACGCTTTGGCGGGTGCGTCGGAACTGCAGCTTGCCGTTCTCTGCGACGATGCGGCCGCGGTCACCAACGATTTCGAGACGGTTGGTTCCGGGGGCTTCGCCGGTGCTGGTAACGAAGTGACCGACGGCGCCGTTGGGGAATTCCAGGATAGCGCTGACATCGTCCTCGACTTCGATCGGGTGCGTCTTGCCGAGCGATGCGACGGCGGTGACGCGATGGGGCATCATGCCGACGATCCATTGGAGCAGGTCAAGATTGTGGGGGCACTGGTTGATGAGGACACCGCCGCCTTCACCGGCCCAGGTGGCGCGCCATCCACCGCTGGCGTAATAGGTCCAGGTGCGGAACCAGTCGGTGATGAGCCAGGTGATACGGGTGATTTCACCCAGTTCACCGTCGGCAACGAGTTCGCGAAGTTTCTGGTAAATCTTTCTGGTTCGCTGGTTGAACATGATGCCGAACTTCAGGTGGGGATATTTGGCGGCGGCTTCATTGAGTTTGCGGGCGGCGTTGACGGAAACGGCGACGGGTTTTTCGCTCAGGACGTGGATGTTCCTGGCGAATGCGTCGATCGCGATGGGCGGGTGGTCATAATGCGGGGTGCAGATGATGACGGCATCGATCTTTCCGGAGGCGAACATCTCGCGATGATTGGCGAACCTGGGGACATCGAGTTTGCCGGCGGCAGTTTCGACTTTTTTGGGATCGAGATCGCAGACGGCGCCGAGGCTGCCGCCTTCCAAACCGCCGGTGGAAAGGTAATTGACATGATGGGTGCCCATGTTTCCGAGACCGACAATCCCATAGCGAACGATGTCCATGACGGTTTCCTTTAGTGGAGGAGGTCGGCAGGCCGCGACGGCAGGCCGAGGAGTTCGGATGAATGGTGAAGAATGCGGGGATGAGAGGCTGCTGTCAAAGGGTGGGGGGATTTGTGGGAAAAGGGACGTTACAAATGAGATTAAACGCGGGAGAATTGGGAAGGAAACAAATAAAACAAAATGAAGCGTTTTAGAAATGTTTTATTTTATCGCTGATCGTGCTGCAACGGTTTATTGTTGCTGATCTTATGCGTGACAGGCTGCAAGACGGGTGGAGGGTGCGTTGCAGGAGGCGAGCGGCCTGGGTTTCTTCATATTTCAGGGTGTGCATGCCTGGAAAGATGAGGGAGGCAGGGCAACCGCATTCTCCTGTAAGTCCTGAAAAGATGCCTGAGCGCCTGACGAGCGATCCGGGTTTTCAAATCGCCAATGCGGATCGCCCACATGGACCGGCGGAGAATGCGGTTGCCCTGATGAGGGAGGATGGAAGCGTTCAGGCTGATTGATTAACGAGGGGTGGCGGTCATAATAGCGGGTCTCGCTGTTTCCGAGGTTGATGAGCCTTGATGGCGGAGCAGTGATCTTTTTGATGCCCTTGCATGCGAGTTCACGGATGAAGGAAATTGACAGCCCGGAAGAAAACCTGGAACAGAGCCAGGAATCGACACAATCACCGACGCAGCTTTCCCGCGATGATCTGGACGCCGTGCATGTGACGGCGAACCGGTTGATTGAGCAACTAGCGGCTGTTCCCGATGGGGATATGGTGGGGGAGATTGTGGCAAACGCGCTGAAGCTTTTGCGCGATCAGACAAATCGCGGGGATATCAAATTAATCAATAAAAGCCTTAAGGAACTTCGGTATGCATTGAAGGTGTTTGCACCTTATCGCGATATCAGGAAGGTGAGTATTTTCGGTTCGGCGCGGACGCTGGAGAGCCATGCGGATTATGCTTCGGCGGCCGCTTTCGGAAAAGGAATGGCGCAGGCGGGATGGATGGTGATCACCGGCGCGGGCGGTGGAATCATGGCCGCGGGACACGGCGGCGCGGGGGCGGACCCTTCGTTCGGGCTGGCGATCCGGCTGCCGTTTGAACAGCGAACCAATACGTTCATCGAGAATGATCCCAAGCTGATCAATTTCAAATATTTCTTTACGCGCAAGCTGATGTTTGTGCGGTCGAGCCACGCGATCGCGCTGTTTCCCGGCGGTTTTGGGACGATGGATGAGGGGTTTGAAGTATTGACGCTGATCCAGACGGGGAAGAGCGTGCCGATGCCCATTGTGTTCATCGACCAGCCAGGCGGAAACTACTGGCAGATGTGGCAGGACTATGTCGAGAAACAATTGCTGCACCGCGGGCTGATCGGGAGCGCTGATCTGGCGCTTTATAAAATCACGGACAACGTTGAAGAGGCGATCCATGAGGTTGTCCATTTTTATTCGAACTATCACAGCCTGCGGTATAGCAAGGATGAGTTGATCATTCGGCTGCACCGCGCGCCAGTGCAGCGCAGTTGGCGCGGATTTCGGAACGATTCAGCGACATCAAGGTTAAAGGGGAATTTCGGGTAAGCGCGGCGCTGCCAATTGAGCGGGACGAGCCGGCGCTGGCGAAATTGCCCAGGCTGATGTTTGCATTTAACAAACGTGAACATGGAAGGCTTCGGATGTTGATCAATGAATTGAATGACATTTCGTAAATGAGGGCTTTTCCAGTGGTCAGAGGCTTGGTTTAAGATCGGGGATCGATTGGCAGATGCGGATGGATGGGTCCATCGATCCGCGGCAGGCCGGAATGTCCACCTCCCTCCCGAATGGAGAAGAATCTGCTCCAGCGTGGCGGGCGCGGGGGTGAAAATCAGCCGCCGCCGATCTTGACACTTCCCTCTTGCGTAACGATCATGTTCCACCCGCTTAACGCGACAAACGCAGTTGCAGCTTTAGCTCAATTGGATAGAGCGTCGGTCTACGGAACCGAAGGTTGCAGGTTCGAGCCCTGCAAGCTGCATTAAGAAAAACCTCTGCCACTTCTGTACTTAGGCAATCTTCCCAGTCCTACGTGCGAATCCTCTGCGACCGCGATGTGAGCACGAGAATGGCCAAAGGGCTCTTCGTATTTTGTGCTTGCCCGCAAACTGTGACAAAACTGAGGATAACTCAGGCGCCATTCCTCTTTACGCCCTACCCACAACCCGCTAAACTCGTCCCTGTTGAGCAGAAGGTGGTCTGCCAGTTAAAATAAAGTCTCGATCGGGCGATTAGCTCAGTTGGCTAGAGCGCACGGATCACACCCGTGAGGTCGGGGGTTCGAGCCCCTCATCGCCCATTTTAATCTTTTTTGATCTGCCGTGGGGAGGGGTTGTTTTCTCACTTCAAGCGCACCTGAAGGCATTATCGCAGGCCAAGCGCTCCTGCGCATTCGTACTGAGACATTGCGGGCAGAGACAATCGCGATAGCTGGCTTGAAGTTTCTCGAGAATGGCCGCCGTGAGCTGGATTTTGTTGCACCAGCAGTCGCCTTTGTCGCACTCAAAAAGGCTGCCGCATCGTTCGCAGGTTTTTTCTTGTGCAGGAGCGCGGGGTGATTCGTCTTTATATGGGCAGTTGCGGCATCCACTATCGCAACATGAGCCTCGAGCTGCGAGAAAGGCTTGCGACAGCGAGCCGTCGTCGTTCAGCAATGGAACGAGGGCACCGCCACACTGTGGGCAAGTGTCGCTGGACTTCCTGCTCTGGTTAGCGAGACATTTTTCGCAGAAGAATGACTGTGCCATCGGAATGGGTTTGATTCTACCGCACGTTTCATTTAGCTACAGCGGTTATCCTGAGGCACTTTAAAGAATCTCGCTTTTGCAAGACGGCTAGATCCTTTGGAGCGCGGAGATGACCGTCACTTGAAGCTAAAATAACGGCGCGGCCACCGCGAATTTTCGCGGTGGCCGCTCGATATCATTCATGCTGGGGCCGGTCTTCTCAGAAGGGAATTTCAGCCTCCTGGAACTTCACTTCATTTCCAAATGGCCGCTCTTCCGGCTGGCGAGTCCCTTTGTCCTGGTGATCGGGGGAGCGCCAAGGCAACTGTTCGGTTTCGCCGGCCCTCTTTGGTGTAGCGTCGGCATCGCGGCTGCCGAGGAATTGGAAGTTTTCAACAACCACGGAAACCTTGCTGCGCTTGCCGCTGCCGGCCTTGTCGTCCCAGACGTCGTATTTCAAACGGCCTTCGAGGAAAATCTGTTTTCCCTTTTTGCAATAAGCCTGGATTACCTCGGCCTGCTTGCCAAACGCGGAACAGTCAACGAAGCACACTTCTTCGCGGTCCTCGCCGGACTGCGTGCGGAATCGGCGGCTCATCGCCAAACCAAACTCCGCGACGATTGTGCTGCTTGGCAGATGTTTGATCTGCGGATCGCGCGTCAAATTTCCGATTAATGTAACGCGGTTGAAATTGGACATGACTAAACCTTTCGTGAAGTCAGAAGACAATAAAGTTGGAAAGAGGGCGATCATCGTGCTTCTGACCCACGACGATCGCCCCCGGAGAATGCGTTGTTATCAGCCACAAATGCATACATACGCTTTGTGCGCAACTCGTCACATTAAGCCGCATTCAGGGTTGGCAGGCGGTTCTTCACATACTCGATGCATTTGGACAACATGCCTGCGGGCATATCTTCCCAGACATCCACGCCGGCTTTGGCGAACCATTTGTCGATTGTGCCTTCGGGCAGGCGGACAATATTCAGAAGATCCTTGATCTCACGAACCTGTTCCGGCCCTGCCAGCACCACTTGCTCGGCCGGCTTCTCCAGGACGGTGATGTCGTATCGCTTCTGAATCGCGTCATAGCTCCATTCGAACACATCGTCATCGGGGAACGTTTCAACGCGTGTTTTGACGACCTTGGCCAGGCGACGTTTGTTCTTCTTGGCCAGTTCGACAACGAGGTCAAACCAGTAGTCGAGTTGCCGCCAACCGTCGAAGGTGTAACCGAGCTTGGACAAGTTGGATCCGTATTCCGTCTTGGCATGGGCGGTGACGACGACGTTCATATCCAGCGCCATGATGAGATTGGCGAGCCGCTTCATCGTTTTGTTGGCTTCGCCGAAATGGCGGCCAAAGTCGGTGCCGACCTTCAGCTCGCATTTTTCGAGCAGGTCGTTGTAGATCGTGGTGATCGGATCAATCACCAGCGTCTTATAGTCATGCTTTTCGGTGAGCAGGGCTTTGACTTCGGAGATCACTTCATTGATGTCGCTGGTCTGAAAAACCGCCGACCCGCTGGTGGTGACCAGCTTGTCGTAGTTTTCGGCGCCGCGCTCACCGTCGATGATGTAACTATTGGGGAACTGGATGGCGGCAGTCGTTTTTCCGACGCCGGCCGGACCGAACATGAACAACTTAAGCCGCTTGGTGACGGCTTCCGGTTTTCTGGCTCGAAGAGGCATAAACTTCTCCACTGCAACGCATTGCCGGTGATTGAATTTGTCTGGCGATGCGACCCACCAGCCTCAAGTCGCGAATCGCCGCTTTGTTTGGTATGTGTTAGGATAGGCGCGATGTGCTGATTAAACAACATTTAATTTTAATTAAATGGCATTTTTTTAGCTGTCCTTATCGTCAGTAAACTTCTGCTATTACAGTTAGTTATACTGAAATAGGGTGCGAATTGTTCGGCAAAAAAAGGATCAGAGCTTGAGGTCAAAAAGATGGCCTGCGGATGGCTCTGGAAGGGCTACGTCAGGTATGCCCAGAATGGACCGAAATCGCCTGGCGGTTGCCACCGAATAGCCCGCGTAATCATTGTTGAAAAGAGCCCACCCGGCAGTGACCTGCGATCGATGCGCGTCGACCTGCCGCTTCCACCATTGAAGCCGTTGCGTCAGGTCAACCTGCTCCTGATTCTGACAGGGGAATCGATGATGTTCGCCGACGAAGCGCAGGTATAGAAAGTCGGTTGTTGCGGAGATGGTTGCCGGCTCGCTGACGTAATCCGCGGCAACCCAGCAGATGCGATGCTCTGAGAACATTGCCGCCGTGCGAGATGTGCGCCACGATTCATTTCGGAACTCTATGGCGTAGCGGAGATCATTGGAAATCGAAGTTCATTTTATTTTCGCGCACTCGCATGGGGCGGAGACATTTTTCACTGCGCCTCATTCCCGCTCCGTGGCGATACCGGAGGGACTTTTCCGAGGCGCACATCCAAAACTCGTGGGTGAGACAGCTTCATCGCCGCGACCATTTCCGGGTACGGGCGATCGGTTACGTCAACCATGCCAATGTTGTAGTTTTCACCGTCCGGGCGACCGGTTGACGGCTGATCGATGAACTGGAACCAGTGCGCGCCGATGACCGCCGGATTAGCCGCGGCGTTCTCGACATAGCAGCGATAGAGAAACGCCTTCTCCGCCTGCGACGATGCCAGCACCAAGCCCGCTGACATGCCGCGCCCGGGGACGCCCATATGGAATTCGCCGATCAGAATCGGTCTTCCGGTCAGGTCGGCGTACTTCTGAATGCGCTGCGGGTCTGGTGAAGGCTGATAGATGTTGTGACTGTACACGTCAAACAGCCGGCCCATCCGAATCACTTCCGGGGGAGGACTTCCACCGAAGCGGATGCCCAGGTTCAGATGATTCGGGTCGTGCTTCTTCACGGCGGCGATAATCACCGTCAGGTATCGTTCAAAAGCATGCAAGGCGAATGAGCGGCGGGATTCGATTGTGTCGCCATTTTCATCGAGCCACTTTTTCAGTTCGCGCTGAATGCCGGTCTCCGGGGCGGCCAGGATCATGTCCGCGAGCGCGCCTTCGCGATTGGGCCACGAAGGTTCGTTGCCGATGAAGTAACCGAGCAGGAACGGATCATTCTTATAGCGGTCGCACGCGCCGGCGGCGATTGCGTTAACGCGTTGTTCAAAGTCAGCCGCATAGACATCCGGCATACCGAGCCAGGCCTGCCCCGTCTGCCACTTGCGGATGGTCACGACATACGGCTGGCGAGGCTCGGCGTCCATAAGATTTTGATCGCCGCCATAGAAAGTATTGACGCCCCAATCGGCCATGCGGCGAGCGGTCAGGGCCGCCCATTTTGTTCGCCACTGCTCCTGGCCATACCTTCGCTCAAGGTTCCAGGTGTAGAAGGAGGCATTGACCGGAGCGGGTCCGGCGGGCTGGCTGGCGGCGTTGTCGGCCGGCATGGTGGGGGCCAGCCTTGCCGGGGGGAGCGATGTGAAAATAGAATCGCGCCCGGTGATACGCGTTGCCGATGCAACCGAGATTCCGTTTGCTCCGTTAGAGAAGAAGAAATGGCCTTCGGGATCGACAAACCACCAGACGCCGTCGATCTTTTCGACGCGGAAGAATCCAGTGGCCTTCGCCTGGGTTTTGGCGAATCCGCCGAAACGATCGCGATCGGGAACGGGGTTCTTTCCGAGCGATTGATCTTCTTCGTCCCAGGATTTTTTCAAATCAGCGATCGACTTTGCTTTTCCGGGCCATTCATCCGGAATCCACTGCCCGAATTCGTCTACGAGCAGTTTCGGCTCCAGCACTGCATCTCCCGGCGATTCCTTCGCCAGCGTGACCGAGCGAATCTCCAGTTCGGGCTTGCCCACTGGATCGCGCATCGTCACACCGATTGCGTTGACATCATTCAGCGGGCCATATCCACCGAACTCGATGCTGGTGAAATATGAACCGCCAAGTTTATTTGTGAGGGACGCCAGATCGGTCCCACCGCTGGCGGGCGAGGAGAAATATTTCAACGGGATCGCCGCCCGCACCAACGCATTTTGGAAAGGGTGCACTCGCTTGGAAATAACCTTCTGCGGCGTATGCAATTCCAACTCAAACCGCTGCGGTGAAGTCGCCCGAAATTCCAGCACCAGGAAGTTATATTTTGACCAGTCTGCCGGCAAATCCGGGTTCAAATGATTCAATGGCCATTTTTGCGATATGGCGCCTCGGCCTTCAAAGACAACCTTAACCGGATCGCCGGATGCGCCGCCGCAAGTTAGCACTATTGCCGCAACGCAAACGTATTGGTGAATTCGCCGTGAGAAATGCCGCATGAGATTTTTCATCGTTTCCGCCTATGAACACCAACATGAATTGCAGGAAGAATTGGGACGGCTTGTCCGCCACGACTGCGCATGATAACGTCCCGATTTACAAAGCTATACTTCGGTTAAGGCTTCATGTTTACGATGCCAGTGTGATGGCAACGCTCACGCACGCTCGGCGTATCTATTGGCGGTGCCTGTATGAAACACTCGATCGTTTTGTTCCTTTCCGTATGCACGATATTGATGGCCGCGAAGAATATCTTCGCCGCCCCGGCCTCCACAAATCCCGATCGATCTGATGGCAAACCCACCATCTTCGTCTGCGGCGACTCCACCTCTAAAAATTCCGGCAAAGGGAAGAACGGCAATCCCGTCGCCGGGTGGGGAACTCCAATCGCCACGTTTTTTGATCCCGCCAAAGTTACTGTGAACAACGTCGGTCACGCCGGGAAATCGAGCATGACTTATTACAACGGCGACTGGCCGAAGGTGCTGCCGCTGATCAATGCCGGAGATTACGTTCTGCTGGTCTTCGGCATCAATGACGGCTCGACGCCTCCTGGCATCGGCGACGAAACGCGCGAAGGCAATAACGGCCAGGTCCAGCATACCTATGGCTGGTATATGTCAAAAATGGCCACCGACGCCCAGGCGAAGGGCGCGCATGTTTATCTTCTCACCGTCACCACGCGGAATATCTGGACCAACCCCAAGGTAAAGTTTAAGGACGCCACCCCTGCGGACACGTTACCGGCGGATTACGATCCTAAGGACGATAAAATCGAACGAGGCACCGCCGGCGGGAAAGTCACACAGTGGACCAAAGACATCGGCCAGAAACTTCATATTCCGGTTTTCGACCTCACCAATTACTGCGCCGACCTATACGAAAAAATGGGGCGGGAAGAAGTGAATAAGCTCTATAGCGACCACAATCATACTTATCTGCCGGGCGCCGAGATTGTGGCGTCGTCGATTGTTTCCGGCCTGAAGGCGTTCACAAACAGCCCGTTTTCGGAATTTCTATCCGATAAGGGGAAGGCCGTGCCTGCCGCGGATGCGAAATATGTGAGCGATAATCCCGGCTGATTCGGCCAGGTTTCTGTCACGTCGTGCCCATCGCTGGGCGCTGCGCGCTTTTTCCCTGCCGGTTCTTCATCTAAGCTCTGCGGACCCTATGCCGACGCTGGAAGGCCGCCAATCTATCTTTTTCTGCGCTTCAGGCCCGCCAGCGGCGCTTTGAGGTCATTCTTCTCGCTCATGGTTCGCATACTGAAAAGCTGCAGGAGCTTCTTGCGCTTGCCGCCGAACTGGGGGTTCCGGTTAAACAGGTTCCGCGCGGCGAGCTGGATTCTTTGGCCCACGGCACATCGCACGGCGGCGTACTGGCGATCGTCTCTGCCAAGCCGCGAACATTGCTGGATCAATTAACGCGAATGCTGGATGATCTGCGTCCCCCGCCGCTGCTGTTGCTGCTGGAAGGCGTTGACGATGCGCGTAATCTTGGGTTTACGCTTCGCTCAGCTGAGGCGCTTGGCGTGCATGCGGTTCTGATCAAAAAGCAC
Organism: uncultured Phycisphaerales bacterium; assembly: GCA_963704405.1. Classification (GTDB taxonomy): domain Bacteria; phylum Planctomycetota; class Phycisphaerae; order Tepidisphaerales; family Tepidisphaeraceae; genus MFD01213-c1. The sequence goes on along the minus strand of OY969903.1, from coordinate 2,840,449 downwards.
CTGTGGGATTTTGATGAAACTGAAGTTGCCCGGCCGGCATCAGGCGCGTATGAGCGCTTGCCGCTGGTTCAAATTGAATCCGTCGATCCGCTCCGGGCACTGCAACGCCGCGGCATCCGAATCTTCGGGTGTATCGCCGGCGCCAAACGCACGATCTATGACCGCAACCTTACCCGTCCGACCCTCTTGGCAATCGGCGGTGAAAAACGCGGCCTGTCTGGCGCCGTCCGCGAAATCTGCGATCGGTTTGTGACCATCCCCACCGTCGGCGGCCCTTCCTCTCTTTCCCTTTCACATGCCGGGGCGATTGTAATGGCCGAGGCCCATCGGCAGCGGCTCGCCAAAACTGCCCAACTCCAGCAATCTTTGAACGAACCGGCAACCAAGGAACATGGCGATTCCAATTGAGCCGCCCTGAAGAAACTCACTTTATTATTGCAATGACGGTGAGATCCTTCGGAATACGCAGGATGACCATTACGCAGATTAAGAGGCTCTAAAATCCGGTTCGCTTGAACTGCTTTTCCAAATCTCTGAGAGACAGACGCAGTGTCGTCGGCCTGCCATGCGGGCAATTGCTTGATCGTTCCACCAATTCGCGCCGGGCAAGCAGTGCCTCGATCTCTGCGGGTGTGAGGGGGTCGCCGGCTTTCACGGCGGCTTTGCATGCCATCATGTCGAGGATTTCATGAAGGACTTCTTCGCCGTGCAGGTCGAGGAGTTCCTGTTCGCCGCGCTCCAGGAGTTCGCGGACGAAGGTTCCGGCGTCCAGCTTTTCCAGGAATGACGGAAACGCCTGCACACCGACGCTGTCGGGTCCGAAGGCGCTGACCTCAATCCCCAACCGCTCAAGCAGCGGCCGAATCTGATCGAGAAGCGCGATCTGTCTGCTCGATGCCTGCACCACATGCGGGATCAGCATGCGCTGCGATTCAAGCGGGCCGCGCGAAACGCGGGCGAGCAATTCTTCGTACATGATTCGTTCGTGCAGCGCGTGCTGGTCGATGATGACCAGACCGTCTTCTGATTGTGCGACGAGATAGCTGTTATGCAACTGAATCGCCGGCGCGGCTGGTGCTGCCGGATCAATCCTCGCTGCGGCCGCGATTCGTTCCGGGGTATCGCTCTCCCTGGTCCCTTCTCCTCCCCGGAGAGGGTTAGAGTAAGGGTGATTTTGAATTTCGAATCCACTCGGCGCCGCCGCATTACTGTCATGCAGAGGCACGGGCGGCAAAGGCCCGGACCCACCCGGCGCCGTAGGAAACTCCCCCGGCATTTTTCGGAAAAACTCCGCCAACTGCTCGCGCATTTCCAGCCGGGGCCCGCTGATCGCCCCGCCTCCGCCATCTACGCGCATGGGAATCGCCGTCGGTGTTAAATCGCTCCCCAGCAATTTCTCCCGCACGCCGGACATCACCAATCCATGCACTCTTCCGCCGTCGCGAAATCGCACCTCGATCTTCGTCGGATGCACATTCACATCCACGTCTCCCGGCGGAAGTTCCAGCATCAGGATTGCCGCAGGATGCCGGCCCGGCTCGGTCAACCCGCGAAATGCCTCCCGCAATGCATGTTGAATAAACCGATCTCGAATATGCCGGCCATTCAAATAAAGGAACTGATATTTCGCCGTCGGCCGCGCCAGTTCGGGCAACCCCACCAACCCGCGCACGCGCATTTCTGCATCGCGAAATTCCAACGGCAATCGCATCTCGCGGAAATCGTCCGGCCACGCTGCGAGCAATCGCTCCTCTGCCGTCGTTGCCGGCAGATCTAATGCCTTTCGTGCGTTATGCGTCAACCGGAAGGAAACCTGAGGATATGGCAATGCCAGCCGCAGGAGCATTTCTGAAATGTGGCCGAATTCTGTCGGCGCCCCTTTGATGAATTTGCGGCGCGCGGGCGTATTGAAAAAAAGATTCCGCACTTCGATGGTCGTCCCCACATTGCCGGCGGCGGCCTGGGGATCGGAGATCGCGCCGCCGCGATTGAAGATTTCATAAGCGGCCGGGCTGTCGCTTGTGCGCGACACAATTCGCGCATGGGAGACGGCGCCAATGCTTGCCAGCGCTTCCCCGCGAAAGCCCATCGTGGCGATGCGGAACAGATCATCATCGCTGGACAGCTTGCTTGTTGCATGTGAAGCAAACGCGAGCGGGAGATCCGCCGGGAGAATCCCGCCGCCATCATCCACAACGCGAATCAGTTCCCGTCCCCCGTCTTCCACCTCCACCAGGATGTTCATCGCCCCGGCGTCGATGGCATTTTCCACCAGTTCCTTAACGACCGCGGCCGGCCGCTCAATCACCTCGCCGGCGGCGATGCGATTCACCAGCGACGCCGACAATTGCTGAATACGAAGTCTCTCCACATCCGGATTATAGGGCAGCACGGTTCAACCCCGAAACCAAACGCGATTAGTCGCCAGTGCCTAGCAGCACTACATGAATCTCGCCACTTCCGCTAGATTCTGTTGCATGACTTACGAACTCGGCATTCTCGGTTCTGGCAATATGGCGGAAGCCATTGTCCGCGGCGTTCTTCGTTCCGGGCGGCTGACGTCCGATCAGATTATCGCCGCGGATGTCTCTCCGGCGCACCGCAAGCTCTTTGAAATGGATTTGAAGATCAGATCGGTGGAAGACAATGCCGAAGTCGCAAAGGAATCGCGCATCATCCTGCTCAGCGTTAAACCGCAGCAAAGTAAAGCTCTTCTCGCGGGGATTGGCTCGGTGTTGTCGCCGCAATCGCTGATTATCTCCATTATGGCGGGAATCAGTTCGCGTTTTATTGAGGAGGCGCTTGGCGGCGGCCAGCCGTGGCGCGTCATCCGCACGATGCCCAATACACCCATGCTCGTTGGTCAGGGCGTTGTTGGCGTCGCACCTGGCCGCCACGCGACGGAGGATGATCTTTTGCAGACCCACCATATCTTCAAGGCCGCCGCTTCTGTGGTGGATGTGACTGAAGATAAGATCGACGCGGTTACGGCCGTCAGCGGTTCGGGCCCGGCGTACTTCTTCTATCTGGTCGAGCAGATGATCGCGGCCGGCGTATCGCTTGGCCTTACATCAGAACAATCGCACGCGCTGGCGACCAAAACCGCCTTGGGCGCGGCTACGATGCTTGTCAATTCGTCCGATTCCCCACAGGAACTCCGACGTAAGGTGACCAGCCCCGCCGGAACCACCCATGCGGCCATCACCTATCTCGAAGCGCACGGCTTTCCTGAAATCGTTACCGAAGCCCTGAATTCTGCAGAAAAACGCAGCAAAGAACTTGGGATGTGACGTTCATCGGCCGATAAAGCACCTGACGGCGCGCCTTCCGCCGCGCGTTTTGCGGACAGGCGATGGTTCTGTTTCGCATTCGCTTTATCTGGAGGTTTAGATGAACAACCCACTCGATTCCAAGCTGTCGCAAAATCTTGGTTTGCTGCTGGCTCGCCTTCCGCTTGGCGCTTATTTGCTGCTGGACGGCTATCAAAAAGTTCAGCATGGCGTCAGCGCCTTCGCACAATCAAACCAGGCCGCCGCCGAGCATTTTATGCCTCCCGCGGCGGCCAACGTGTTCCTTCACGCTTTTCCATTCATGGAAGTCGCCGCCGGTGCGTTTCTGGTACTTGGGCTTTTCAGCCGCGTCGGTGGTTTCCTGGCTTCGATCATTCTCATCACCGTGATGGCGGCATTCACCGGATTCGCCGGCAGCAATGGTGTTCCCTTCAACCCCTCGCTCATCCTTTTCGGTCTGGCGATGTTCCTCTGCTGCGCCGGCTCGGGCGGCATCAGCCTCGATCGGCTTGTGTGGGGCCGCCGCAAGAGCGCGTGAAATCGTTCGCGGTTGAAACTCTCCTGCCTCTCGGCGAACATCACGGGCCCTAACAGCCCGTGGCAAAAGTCGCGCGGGCGTCGCTTGCGTCTTTGGATCGGGCTCTTCGTTGTCGAAACTCCGCGTATTTCTTTTAATACTCGTCGTTTCTCCGCCTCGATCCCGATCCAAATCCGCGGCGCGACACCGCGCGGGACTTTTGCCACGGGCTGCTCAGTTTCATACTATCGAAACCAGGGCTCGGGCTGTTTCGTCGTTTCGATTGACCGCTGCAGGATTTTTTAAGAGGAACGGAATATCAATCCCGCGATCATCATTATTGCAATCGGCATCGTCATCGCGATCTGCCTGCCGCTGGCGTGGTACAACAAGCTGGTGCGTCTCCGCCAGTTGATTCGCGAAAGCTGGGGCAATGTCGATGTGCAGTTGCGCCGTCGGTATGACCTGATCCCCAATCTGGTCAACACAGTCAAAGGTTATGCGGCTCACGAAAAAGAAACGCTCCAAGCCGTGATCGACGCACGCGATCGCGCCATTGCCAACACCGGCGCGATCGCCACCCAGGCGCAGGACGAACAAAATTTCATCCGGGCGACCCGCCAGCTTTTTGCAGTCGTCGAGTCGTATCCTGATCTCAAAGCGTCGCAGAATTTTCTGCAACTTCAGCAGGAATTGGTCAACACCGAAGACCGCATCGCGGCTGCCCGGCGGTTTTACAATGGGAACGTGCGCGACTACAACGTCAGCCGCACGACATTTCCATGCATGGTTGTCGCCGGTTTCGGCGACTTTCCGCCGCAGGATTATTTTGAAGTGGACGACTACACCGTGCGGCAGGCGCCAGTTGTATCGATGAGCACATGATTTTATTTCCAACACGGCGTCAGCCAACTACTCCATGATTTTTTTTCACCGACTGCCCCGCCGATTTACCACCGCGATCGCCCCGCTCGTCATGGCGGCCCTGATGACCGCAGCGGGCGCGGCTGCGCCCGCATGTTTATCCGGCGGCTTCAATCATGCCGCCGACCACCACCATATACCTTTGTGACTATGGCATCCATTCCAGCCTTTTGCTTCCAATGGATGACGGCCGATTTGTCGAATACGTCTATGGCGACTGGGCCTTCGCCGCGTTGAACCAGGTCGATCCGATTCACACCCTGGGTGCGATGCTCTGCTCCTTCCAGCCCGCGCTTGGCCGGCGATTCCTGACCCCAAAACCTGGCGAGCCGTACCCCTTTCCCCCGAATAAACCGCACACGGTGACGCCGATCGTCGTCAGCGCCGACAAGGAAGCCGTGCTGCTGAAGCAGATGGACGCCCGTTACCAGCGGCACGCCGAAACCGCCTTACTCAACAATGAATTCAACTATGGGTTCACGTTTGTCAAAGACGATGAGCATTACAGCGTCTTGCACAGTTGCAATCACCTGACGCGGCAAAACCTGAGATTGATGGGCTGCTATGTCGCCGGATACCCGATCTGGTCCAACTACATCGTATATCCCCCCGGCCAGGTCCCGCGCCCCAAACAAGCCCCGTCAAAACTTGGGCATCCCGTTGAGAATTGATGACAAAACTTTCGACGTGAAACACGCCTGTGGCCTGCGCGAATGGCGTGGTCATCAGAATGGCGTGTTTTTCAAAAATATTTACGCAATGCGTACCGCGCGGGAGACTATAAGCAATGCACGGGCGGGAGACCCGCGTCACGGTGAAGGCTGCGAAATTCATTCCCCAACTTGCACTCGCCGCCCTTGTATCTTCAGCTTTCCTGCCTGAAAAAGTCTGATCGCCTCCGGATATGCAATTGTTTCCTGTTCAAACACCCGATGTGCCAGCGAGGCTGCTGTGTCATCTTCGGCCACCGCGCAAGTCCGCTGCAGAATAATCGGCCCATTATCGTAAGCCGCATCGACAAAATGAACGGTGCAGCCGCTCACCTTGCACCCATGATCGAGCACGGCCTGATGGACCTTTTGCCCATACATTCCCTTGCCGCCAAAACTCGGCAGCAGGGCCGGATGAATATTCATTACTTTCCCGGCGAAAGCGGCGGGAATGTCCAGTAGACAAAGCCATCCTGCCAGACAAACCAGATCGACGCCGGCATCCGCAACCAGCCCAAACACCTGTTGGCTGAAGTCTGCGCAGTTTTCAAACCCCTTGCGATCGACGACAAAATTCGCCAGCTTTGCCGCCGCCGCCCGTTCAAGACCAACCAGTCCCGGACGCGAACCGATCACGATCTGGATCGAAGCATTCAACCGCCCGGCGGCGATTTCATCAATCAGATTCTGCAAGGTTGTGCCGGAACCGCTGACGAGCACAGCGAGACGAAGAGGCGATACATTGGCCATAAGTTAAACCGCCTCTGCGTAGTTTCAAAAACTTTAACATTCGACGTTATGCGCCAATCGTTCTCACGGCATCTGCATCACGCAGACTCAAATCCGGATGCTCCGCGTCCTGGCCCACATCCGGCCGCCGCTTCCAGCTACGAGCGCAGGCGGCGTATTTATTCCGCGTATCAAACACCTTCACCGCCGCCGGATGAGCGGCGCCATCTTCCGCAAACGCGTGATGGCCCGTGCCCACAATATCTTCCAAATCCGCGCCGTACGCCTGCAACCGGCGGCGGATGCCGTTGTCGCCGACGTGATAAACCACTTCGGCGTCCAGCGCCTTGTTCAAGCCCGCTTCTTTCTTCAGCGCGTCCAGTTGCGATAGAGCTACGTCGCGAAGCTGCATGAGCAGATTCCACTCCTCGCGCACGTCATCGGTGACAGGCTGGCCGGAAGGCTCAGGTAAAAGCGCCAGGTGGATGCTCGCCAGATCTGCTTCGCCATCTGGCTTATGCGGGATGTGCTCCCACGCTTCGTCAGCGGTGAACACCAGTATCGGCGACAGCAGCTTGGTCAGCGCGATGACGATTTTGTACATCACGGTCTGGCATCGCCGCCGCAGCGGGGAATCAGGCCGCTCGCAATAGAGGCGGTCTTTCATCGCATTGCCATAAATCGCGCTGATCTGCACGGAACAGAAATCGTGCAGCAATCGAAACACGCGATGCAACTGATACGCGTCGTATGCGCCTTTCACTTCCGCGATCAGCGTATCAAGCTGATCGATCGCCCAGCCATCCAGGCTGTTCGTCGGGATTGGCACGCTCTGCGTGCGGCCATTGAAGTCATACAGGTTGCTCAGCAGATACCGCACCGTGTTGCGGATCTTGCGATATTTATCTCCGAACTCCTGAAGCGCCTTAGGGCTGGCGGGGATATCATTCTGATAATCGACGCTGCAGCACCAGAGCCGCAGCACATCGGCGCCGTGGCGGTTGATCTCATCAACCGCTTTGACATATTCCTTGTCGCTCTTGCTGACCTTCGTGCCATCCGGCTTCACCACAAACCCATGCGTCAGCACCTGCTTAAACGGCGGCCGTCCCGTCGCGCCCAGCGATGGAAGCAATGACAACTGGAACCATCCGCGGTGCTGGTCCGAGCCTTCCAGATAAAGGTCCGCCGGGAAATGCAGATAAGACCGCGCCTGAAGCACCGCATGCCACGAGCTGCCCGATTCAAACCAGACATCGAAGATGTCCTTTTCCTTGCGAAGCTTGGACACATCGCCAAAGTGAATGGGACACGCGGTCTGGTCGCAGCTCAGTAGTTCCGTCGGCGTTTCCGTAAACCAGACTTCCGAGCCCTTTTCTTCAAATCGCTTCGCCACCGCGCGTACGGATTCGGGAGTCAGCAGGGACTCGCCCTTTTCATTATAAAACACCGGGATCGGCAATCCCCATGCACGCTGCCGCGAGATGCACCAATCCGGCCGCGATTCAAGCATCCCTTTCATCCGCGCCTGCCCCCACGCCGGAACAAATGAAACGCCGTCGGATACGACCTGCTGAGCACGTACCCGCAACGAGCGAGGCTCGCCGCTTTCCCCCGGCACCTTAAACGGCTTATCCATCGCCACAAACCACTGCTCTGTCGCCCGGAAGATGATCGGCGTCTTGCTCCGCCAATCGTGGGGATAGCTGTGCGTGATCGTTTCCTCGGCCAGCAGTACGTGCTGATCTTTCAGATGCTGGATGATGAGCGGATTGCCTTCCTTCAGAACGTTCTTGCCGCGGAGCCATTCGGGGACCGTGTCGTCGAAGCGACCGTTCGCCAGCACAGGGCTGTAGACGTCGAGCCCTTCGCGGATACCGGTTTCATAGTCATCTTCACCATGACCTGGCGCGGTGTGAACCAGTCCTGTGCCATCGGTCGTGGTCACATAGTCGGCCAGAACAATCCGCCCCTTGTAGTCCTTCAATGGATGAAGGTAAGTCACGCCGCGCTTGGCGAGATCTTCCCCGGTGAATGCGACGCCCGGCACTCGGTCCCGCTTCGTAACGCCCGGCCGATTCTCAAACACGCGCGACGCCAACTCTGCGGCGACGATTCCAACCCGGTTCTGCCCATCCTTTTCGTACGCAATAACTGCGTACGAAACCTTCGGCCCCGCCGCCACCGCGAGATTGGCGGGGAGTGTCCATGGAGTGGTCGTCCACACAAGCAGATATGCCGGGACAGAGAACTCTTGCGCAGCGCGCCGGCCGGATCGAGTTGGAATTCCACATAAACGCTCTGATCCTTCACGTCTTGATATTCCAGCTCCGCATCCGCCAGCGCCGTCTGATTGGCAATTGACCAGGGCACGGGCTTGAGTTTCCGATACACCAGCCCCGCCTCGATAAACTTGGCAAATACTTCCAGCGTGCCCGCTTCATACTGCGGTTTCATCGTCAGATATGGATTCTGCCACTCGCCAAGAATGCCCAGCCGCTTGAACTGTTCGCACTGCACGGCGGCATACTTCGCCGCATATTCAAAACAGCGCTGGCGCACCTCGACTACGCTCATCTCACGGATGTTTTTGCCTTCCTTCTTGATCTCCTCCTGGATCTTGTGCTCGATCGGCAGGCCGTGGCAATCCCAGCCCGGCACATACGGCGTTTGATATCCTTCCATCGTGCGGAAGCGGATGATGACATCCTTCAGCGTTTTGTTGATCAAATGACCGATATGAATGTCGCCGTTGGCGAACGGCGGCCCATCATGCAATACCCACTTGCCTTTGGGGCTGCTCGCCCGCGCTGTCTGGATCTTTTCATACAGCCGCGCTTCTTCCCACTCGGCCAATCGCTTCGGCTCGTTCTGCACGAGCTTAGCCTCCATCGCAAACGCCGTCTGCGGCAGATTCAGCGTCTGCTTATAATTCTTCTTCGCAGCCGGTGGTGGTGTTTCGGTTGACATTTTTTTATCCATTGTCCGTCGTCGGTTATCCGTTGTCTGGTTTAAATGGACCGCTGCTCATTCCAGCAATGGACAACGGACCACTGACCACGAACCAATTAACTGACCACGGCTCGACTGGGCTCGCCGGAGCCGGACAATTTAGACGAATCCTGTTTCGACTGCGAGGGTGAGGAGTGGCCACCCAGCCGAATCTGTTTCCAGCGGCCCTTTGCAAACCTGGCCAGCATAAAAATGCCGAGGATCCCGCCATAACACGTCGCGGCTGTCCAAGGCCCCGCCGGCCCCAGCCGCGGCCACGTCCGCGCCACAAGATATCCCCCAAGGACCGTGATGCTCCAGCACAATACGCCGGTTGCGACGGCGGGCACCAGCGTATCGCCGGCGCCCCGCAACGCCCCGTTGTAAACAATGTACATCGCATCAAACAACTGATAGACGGCGGCGAAGATCAGCAGCTTCGCGCCGATCGCCAGCACATTTGGGTCGGTCGTAAAGAGCCCGATCAATTGCCGCCGAAACAAAAAGAACACCAGGCCGCACGCGGCCATGTATGTCGCCGTGACGGCAAAACCGAGGTTTGCCCGTTTAACCGCCAGATCATGCCGGCCCATCCCGATATAGCGCCCGACGAGCGCCGTAACCGCCACGCTGATCCCAAACGCCGGCATAAAGCTGACGGACATGTAACGGAACACAAAAATATTCGCCGCCATCGCGGTGGTGCTGAAGGCGGCCATCACCCACATCGAGAATGCCGACCACGCAAGCACGTCCGCAATCACCTGCAAACCGGCAGGCAAACCCACCTTCATCAAGGTCAGCATTTGATCGGCTCGCCATCGCCAATTGCGCAGCGAATAAGTTCGCCGAACAAATGGCATCGAGGCAAACAACGCGACGATGGCCAGCTCCGTGCCGACGCCAATATTCTGCGCGATGGCCGATCCTGCCACGCTCATCGGATGCACACCAAGGCGTCCCATGACGAGAACCCACGCCGCCACTGCGTTGACGATAACACCCACGGCGGTTGCGATCGCCACTGCCGCCGGACGATTGATACCGAGAAAAAACTGCTCGAAGGCCGTCGTCACCAGTTTCAAAACCGACGCACCCAGCACAATGCGAATATACGTTCCCTCAAGCCTCGCCAGCAGCGGCTCGTGTCCGAGCGATATAAACACATGCGGCGCTAAGATCACCAAAGGCAGCAGCGCCACTGAAAAAAGCACCCCAAACCAAATCCCCTGCCATAGAAATTGCCCACATTGGGTTAAATCTTTTCGGCCATAAGCCTGGCTCACCAGCGTATTGACGACAAACATCACCCCCATTCCCAAACTGATTGCCGCAAACGCGAGGATGCCGGCGTTTGCCGCCGCCGTCGGCGCGACAACGCCCTCGGCCGTATTCGCATTCGCCAGAATCCACGTGTCGATAAACTGCATCAGGGTATAAGAACCCATCTGCGCAACGGTAGGGGCGGCCAGATAAAGCAATTCCAGCAACGGCCGCGCATGATCGGCCCCCGCGCCATGGATGGCTCCTGTTGGGCCGTCTGAGTTTATTATGTTCACCGCATCCGCCATGACGAATCCACCAAACAAAAAACCCCAAGGCCGTCGCCTCAGGGTCGTCATTTTTACCAGATAACGGGAAACCCTAACCGCGACGGGAAAGTTGCGAGTGGCTAATCATTCGAATGATGCTCTGGGGTTTCATTAGATTGGGATCGTATCGGTCGAAAATGCAAAGTCAAACCTCCAACGGGCGCTTCGCCGCTGCGCTGCCTATTCGACTACTGTCTGCAATGCCGAAGAAACCTCTCTGGCCCGCACGTCCACCACCTCCGGCTCCGGCAATTCCTTATCCGACCGCGCGCCAAGTTCACTGATCTTCCGCGCTGTCACCAGGACGCGCGTCTCCAGCGACGCCAGCGTCGTGTTATACGCCCCCACGGCTGACTCCAGATTCGATCCCAGCTTCGCAAAATGCCCCGCCACCACCGCGATCCGGTCGTACAAATCCTTTCCATGCTTGCGGATTTCTTCGGCGTTGTGCGTGACCTCTTCCTGCCGCCAGCCAAACTCAATTGCCCGCAGCAAGGCCATCAGCGTCGTCGGCGTGGCGATGATCACTCGGCTTTTCAATGTGTCTTCAATGATCGATCCATCCTGCTCAATCGCCGCATATAGAAATGCTTCCCCCGGCAAAAACATAATGACAAATTCCGGCGACCGTTTGAACTGCGTCCAATAGCTTTTGGCCGCCAGTTCTCTGGCCCGCAGTTTCACCTGCTGGCAATGCCGCTGCAGACAAACTTTGCGTGCATCATCATCCGCCGCCGCTGTTGCATCCAGGAATGCATCCAGCGAAGCCTTGCAATCAATTACGATTGTCCGATCCCCCGGCAAATTCACCACCATATCAGGCCGCTGCTTGCCGTCTTCGGTATTGACCGATGCCTGCTCGGTAAAATCGCATCGCGCGCTCATTCCCGCCAATTCCACCAATCGACGAAGCGTCACTTCCCCCCACTGCCCGCGCGTCTGCGGGCGGCGCAGCGCACTCACCAATTCATACGTCTGCGTATTCAGCGTCCGCTGCGTTTCGGCCAACACCCCCAGTTGCTCGCGAAGCATGCTGTACGATTCAACCCGCGATTTTTCGATATCCCCCAGCCGGGATTGATACTGCGTCAGCACTTCCTGCATCGGCTTCAGCAGCCCTTCAATCTGCGCTTTCCGCTGCTCCAGCGTCCCCGCAGCCTCTGCGGAAATCGCGGCAAACCGCTCCTTGGCCAGGTGCAAAAACGCCTCGTTATTTTTCGCCAGCGCCTCGGCGGATACTGTTGCAAACGCCCGCCGCAGTTGCTCGTTAGCATCGTCCAGAAGCTTGCGTTGATCAGCCAGATTTTGCCGGGCGGATTCAACCTGGGCGGCCAGCCCCGCGGCGTTTTTTTCCGCCGCCGATAACTGTGCCCGCAGTTCACCGGTCTCGGCTGATTGCTTATCAAATTGCGATGCCAGCCCCGCCGCGCGCTGCTCGGCTGCCGCCAGAGCGCTCCGAAGTTCATCTGTCCCGCCGCGGGCCCGGCGATCCGCCACCAGGTACGCGATCACCGCCGCGATCAATAATCCCGCCGCGCCGAATACATATTCCATAACGGCTCCATCCTGTCGGAACTCCTTGGAGCCTCTAACCCCACCTTGGGCAGTCGCTGGTGGACTTCGACGCGCGGGAGGTTGGGTTAGATGCTCTTACTTAACGGAATCCGAACTTTAATGTACCCAACCAGGATGGATTTCGCCAAATACTCCTCCGGTAAAAACATCGTGATACCGTCATTCACGAAGAAAATGCTTTCGACGACAGGCGGATTCGGCCTACCCCCCTGCTGTTGGCATGTCTATGATGTCTCGCACGTTTAAGCAACGATTCGCCAAACTGAAGAGATGCCTGAGTTTGTGGAGATCGCGATGCCAATTGAAACCGGACCGGAACACCCCTTCCAGCACATCAGCCGGAACGTGAACAAGATCGTCGAGCAGATGCAGAAGGGGTATTACAACTTCCGCCCCAACGACACGTGGGCCCCCAATGTCAATCTATATGAGACAGAAGACACGTACCTCGTCTGTGTCGATCTGGCCGGAGTAGACAAGGAAAAGATTGACCTGGAACTCATCGACAGCCGCCTGTCGATCCGCGGGCGCGCGAAGTTCCCAGCTACGACGAACCCCCCACTGCCCACGCCGCCGCTTCCGCCGAGCGCGGCAAGCTCCGCGTTCACGTCATGGAAATCGACCATGGCGACTTTTTTCCGCGAAGTCGAACTCCCCGAACATGTTCTCAAAGAGAAAATTGAAGCGCACTATCGCAATGGAATGCTGTGGATCGAGATACCGAAAAGGTGATGGAAGAAAAGAATGTCCATTATCTTTATCCGTTGTCTGTTGCTCAGATCAGAAAAACACCGAGATGTCCTTCTGAGCAACGGGCGAGGGGCCACGGAACACTGACAATTAAAAAGGACTCCTGAAAATGTCCGAGTCTCAAATCATTGAACGCTCATCAGCCGCCACCGTGATCCGCACGGGCACTAACGGGCAGAAGCTGACTATTCCCAACACGCTGCCGATCCTGCCGATCCGCAACATTGTGGTTTTCCCCGGCACGGTGATGCCTCTGAATGTGGGCCGCCAAAAGAGCAAGAACCTGCTCGATGAAGTCATGCCCGGCGAGAAAATCATCGGTGTCGTCACCCAGCGCAATGCCGAAACCGAAGACCCGCAATTTGAAGATCTTTATCCGGTCGGCGTCGCCTGCATGATCCTCAAGCTCTTCAAGCTGCCCGACGGCAACCAATCGATTATCGTCCACGGCCTAACCCGTTTCCGCCTCCAAAATCTAAAGCAAACCGAACCGTTCGCCGTTGGTGAAATTGAAGTGCTCGAAGATACGCTTGAACCCGGTCCGGGGCTTGATGCCTTGATCGCTTCGATTCGTCAGCAGGCGAACCGTGTGATTGAGTTATCCCCGAACACTCCCGACGAAGCCGCGCAAGTGTTGGCCAGCATTACGCAACCATCGGCGCTGGCGGATTTCCTTGCTGCGAATTTGCAGGCCGACACGCTTGAAAAACAGCGCATGCTCGAAGAGCTGGACGTCGAAAAGCGGCTGCGTCTCATCGCCACCCGTCTTGCGACACAACTCGATGTGCTGGAGCTTCAGAACAAGATCCAATCGCAGGTGAAGGAAAATATCGACAAGAGCCAGCGCCGCTATTACCTGCAGGAACAGCTCAAAGCCATCCGCAAAGAGCTCGGCGAAGCCGAAGGCGGACCGGGCGGTGGCAGCGAAATCGACCAGCTCCGCACCAAGCTCGAAGCCGCCAAGCTTCCTGAAAATGTGATGAAGGAGGCCAACCGGGAACTGGGCCGCCTGGAATCCATTCCCAGCGCCAGCCCGGAATATGGCGTCATCCGCACATGGCTCCAGATCGTCAGCGAACTCCCCTGGGCCATCACCACCGCCGACAAGCTGGATTTGATCGAAGCGCGCAAAATTCTTGATCGCGATCATTTCGATCTCGATAAGGTCAAACGCCGCATCATTGAATATCTGGCCGTGCTCAAGCTCAAGCGTGACCGCAATGCCAAGGCCTCGCTCCTGAAGAAAGCCGCGGACCAGGCGCTGGCGACCCAGCGGCCGCAAAGCGACCAGGTTCCGCCACCCGAAGATAAAGCGATCGACGGCAACACGGGTGAAGAAAGCGTGGGTGGCGCCGGCGCGATTCTCTGCTTTGTCGGTCCGCCGGGTGTGGGCAAAACCTCCCTGGGCAAATCGATCGCCGAAGCCATGGGCCGCAATTTCATCCGCGTCGCGCTCGGTGGTGTTCGCGACGAGGCCGACATCCGCGGCCATCGCCGGACCTACATCGGTTCCATGCCCGGCCGCATCATCGCCGAGCTGCGCAAAGCCGGCACGCGCAACCCCGTCATGATGCTCGACGAGATCGACAAGCTCGGCGCAGACTTCCGCGGCGACCCCGCCAGCGCTTTGCTCGAAGTTCTCGATCCCGCACAAAACCACACCTTCACAGATCATTATCTGGATGTGCCGTTCGATCTCAGCAAAGTCCTTTTCATCGCCACCGCCAACAGCATGGACCCTGTGCCCGGCCCCTTGCGCGATCGCATGGAAGTGATCGAAATCCCCGGCTATACCCAGAACGACAAGCTCCACATCGCCAAGACCTATCTCGTTCCGCGCCAGATGGACGCCAATGGCCTGATGCCCAGGCAGGCGAAATTTCAAGATCCCGCAATCAAAGATATCATCGAAAGCTACACGCGCGAAGCGGGAGTGCGCAACCTGGAGCGCAGCATCGGTTCTGTTGCCCGAGCAATCGCCGCCGAGATTGTCAGCGGCGGTTCCGAAAAAGTCACGGTCGATCGCCCCTACGTCGAAAAAACCCTCGGCCCCCGTCGTTTCGAGCCAGAACTCGCTCAGCGCACAAGCATTGCCGGTGTCGCCACCGGAATGGCCTACACACCCGTCGGCGGTGAAATTCTTTTCATCGAATCCAGCCGCGTCCCCGGCCGCGGCAACATCACCCTCACCGGTCAGATCGGTGACGTGATGAAAGAATCTGCCACCGCCGCCTACACACTCGTTCGCTCGCGCGCCGATCAGATGGGGATCGATCCAAAGCTCTTGGCTGATACTGACATCCACATCCATGTCCCCGCCGGCGCAATCCCCAAGGATGGCCCCAGCGCCGGCACCGCGATGTTCACCAGCCTTGCGTCGCTCATGCTCAACAAACCCGTCCGCGCCGACGTCGCCATGACCGGCGAGATCACGCTTCGCGGGCTCGTTCTTCCCATCGGCGGTCTCAAGGAAAAAACCCTGGCCGCCCTTCGCGCGGGAATCCGCGAAGTCATCGTCCCCAAGCGTAATGAAAAGGATCTCCCCGATCTCCCGCAGGAAGTGAAGGAGCATTTGAAATTTCACTTTGTCGAAAACGTCGACGAGGTTCTGAAAATTGCCTTAGGCCCGGCGATAAAAGGAACCAATGGCCGCGCCAAAGCGCATGCCGCACCCGTGAAATCCCTGGCCAAGCGCCCTGCGAAGCGCAAAAAAGAATCCGCCGCCGCTCGATGAGTCGGTTGCATCGCTTTCGGAGGACTCATGCGGGCTATAGTCACGGGGCAGGTGGGAGTCGACAAAGGCCCCTATCTCGAAGCGGTCAAGGCCGCCGCCATCAAAGCAGGGCATGATCTTGAGGTGTTCCATGTCGGCAAGATGATGTATGCCGAGGCGCCCGATGTCCCCGCCGGCCGCATTCTTAACCTGCCAATCACGCGGCTCAACACGCTCCGCCGCGCCGTCTTCAAGGAAATCCTCCGGCAGTCTGAACATCACGAGCATGTCCTGGTCAACACGCACGCCACTTTCCGCTGGCGTCACGGTTTATTCGCCGCCTTCGATTTCGACCAGATCAAAGCTTTCAACGCCGATGCTTATTTCTGCGTCCTGGACAATGTGGAAAGCGTCCACCAGCGCCTCATGCGCGATCACGACATCGACCACACGCTCAAAGACATCATGGTTTGGCGTGAAGAGGAACTTCTTGCCACCGAAATCATCGCCAACATCACCAAAGGCTACGGCCACTTCTTCATGATCAGCCGCGGCCGAAACGTCTCCACCACCCAAACCATCTACCGTCTGCTTTTTGAAACCGAAAAGAAAAAAATCTACCCTTCCTTCCCCATGAGCCACGTGATGGATCTGCCCGACACGCTGGCCGAGATCAATCGCTTCCGCGCCACACTCGCCGAGCATTTTATCACCTTCGATCCCGGCGACGTCGATGAGCTCATCCTTCACACTGCCGCGCTCAAGGCGATGGCCGAAGGGCAAACCACAATGGAAGTTCAGGCTCCCGAAGGCCGCATCATCTTAAAGACATCCGACGTCGCCCAGATCAGCGGCGACATCATGGGCCAGATCTACGCCCGCGATTTCAAAATGATCGACCAGTCCGACATGATCGTCAGCCTCGTCCCCGAACTCCCCACTGGCAAACCCGGCTTAAGCAGCGGCGTGGAACGCGAACTCCACCATGCCTTCGAAGGCGGCAAAGAAGTCTACATCGTCTGGACCAGCGCAGGCACCCCCAGCCCCTTCATCACCGAAACCGCAACAAAGGTATTTAAGAGCACCGAAGAAGCGCTCGATCACTTTCGGCAGAAGGGTTACTTGCGATGAACGTCGCCGTATACTCTTGGAAATCCCGTTCGAAGGTTTTGATGACGACCACGGACCAAATCATTCAAGACCGCAATGCTGGTGAAATACTTCAATGGCCGCGGCAGGATATGCTCCCGTGATTAAATCCGTCACCGTCTACTGTTCCTCCAGCACCACCATTCCGCGCCCTATTTCGAAGCCACGAAAGAACTTGGAACTGCCATCGCTCAAAATGCTTGGTCCCTCGTCTATGGCGGCAATTATATTGGCCTCATGGCCGCCGTCGCCCAATCCGTCCGCGACGCCGGCGGCAAGGTCATCGGTGTCACGCCACAGCTCATGGTCGATAAAGGCCTCTCCGACACCCGCGCCGATGAGTTAATCATCACCAACACCATGCGCGACCGCAAAGCCATCATGGAAGAGCGCGGCGACGCCTTCATCGCCCTCCCAGGCGGTCTCGGCACTTTTGAAGAAATCTTCGAAATCATCGTCGGCAAACAGCTCCGCTATCACGACAAGCCCATCGTCTTGCTCAACATTTCCAATTACTTTGGCCCCCTGCTGGAAATGATCGAGCACGGCATCGAACAAAAATTTATAAAGCCTGCCGCCCGCGAGTTGTATTACGTCACCCCCAGCGTCACAGACGCGATTCAATACCTGCAAACGTATGTTCCTAACCCGCGCACAGACAAATGGTTGACCGGCCAATCCCCATCTGACCCGCTTCCTTCCAGTGCGGAATAATCATCCTGCCCTTATACTGATCCGTTGTCGCACGCGCCGCGGCGTCCGTCGGCGAGACATTTTACGCCTGGCCGTCCGATACTTCTGACAGATGGAACAGCGATCGGCGATGGGACGTCCAAACTTTACGCTCACGTTCGCCTTGTGCGCGTCCATGACCGCGCACACGGCCCTGCTCACCGCCGCCGCCTGGTGGTACGTGCGCCACACTCCACCTCCCAAACTCGCCGCCCTGACCAAACCCGACACCGACCTGCCGATCATCATCGAAGCCGCTCCAAAACCACCTCCGCCGGAACAAACACCTCCGCCCGCAAACCAAACCGCCCCGCCTCCACCTCCTCCGCCGCCGGACTTCGACAAAGCCGCGCCCGCCCCCCTGCATGACGATAGCGGCGAAGCCACCGGCAAAGGCACCGCCAACCGTTCCACCCCCGGCGACGCCCCCATGCAAGCAGCCCAGGGCCTTGAGCAGGCGAACCTCAGCCGATCGCAGAACGACGAAAAATCCCGCCTTGATGACGCCCCGCTCCCCGCCCAGTCCGGCGCAGAAATCGGCGGTTACACGCCCCTGGCCCCCGTGCCTTTTGGCGTCCCCCACCCTGCCGCCATCGCCTCAGCCGGCGGCGACTTCAATCCCTTAATCGCAATCCATGATCCCACGCGCGCCGCTTCTCCACCGCAACCTCATCCAAATTCCGACATGCCAAAAACTTCCGCGCAACAAGGTTCCCTGGCATCGCCGCGCGACACACCGCCTTCGCCAGCCGCCACTTTCATAACGCCTCCGCAGGAAATCAAAGGCCACTCCACGCTCGCCGGCGACACCGATTCCATGGCCTTCGCCAAGGCGCCCAGCGCTCACTTTCATAATGGCAAAATGGACGCCCGCCAGGGCCGCCGGGTGAAGACCACCCGCATCGATTTCGGCCTCGCCGCCCAGGCCGACGCCTATACTCTCGGCGGCGCCACCGTAGTCCTGGGCGTCACCGTCGACCCTACCGGCAACGTTACAAATGTCATCATCCTCCGCTCCAGCGGCAGCGACAACATCGATCTCCCCAGCCAGCGCGCTGTCTACAACTGGTGGTTTGAACCCACAAAGGATAAAGATGGACATACGTTGCCCGATTCATGGGTCGTGACGATTGATTAAGCGAACGAGATGAACAAAAAACGCAGAACGATGAGCGCAGAGCGCAGATCGAAGAGCGAGGCAAACGCCTTCTCTTCGATCTGCGCTCTGCGGTTTGCGCTCATCGTTATGCGCTACGCGACAGCGATATGAACTTATCCGAGCTCTTCCACTCCATTCAGGGCGAAGGCAAGCTGGCCGGCGTGCCTTCGGTCTTTATCCGCGCCAGCGGGTGCAACCTTCGCTGTACCTGGTGCGATACGCCCTATGCCAGTTGGAATCCGGAAGGTGAAAGTAGTACAGCCAATGAAATCCTTCGCCGGGTTGCGGAATATAATTGTCACCATGTCGTAGTCACCGGCGGCGAACCGATGATCATGCCTGACATCATCGAACTCTGCGCCGGCCTTCGCGCCGCCGGCCATCATATCACGATCGAAACCGCCGCTACGATATTCGAACCGGTCGCGATCGATCTTGCTTCCCTCTCGCCAAAGCTCTCCAACTCCACGCCCCACGACCGCGAAGGCGGCCGCTTCGGCATCTTGCACGAGCGCCAGCGGCTGAACATCCCCGTCATCCAGAAGTTCATCGATGTCTCACCGGACTTTCAGCTCAAGTTCGTTGTGAGCGGGGAAAATGATCTTGTTGAAATAGAAGAAATCCTCACGCAGATCAAAGGCTGGCAGCCGAGCGACGTTCTCCTGATGCCCGAAGGCATTGATGCGACGATGCTCAATTCACGTGCAGGCTGGATCGCCGACCTATGCAAGCGAACCGGTTTCCGTTTCTGCCCGCGCCTGCACGTCGCCTTATACGGCAACCGCCGGGGAACCTGAGAAAGGCGATATAATTGCCGTATAAGCGGCCTATATCTCCAAAAACCACGGTTTCCTTACGATCCCGGAAGAATTCACGATCACAAAAAAACGCTATGATGTTTCGACCGTATAAGAGATAATACGGCTTGGCGGAACTCACCGAGGCAACCATGAATTTCAAGCGTCTTTTTGCAGTCGCATTGTTTTGCGGTTCAGTTGCGTTCTCTGCACATCCTGTCCATGCGGCTCGCCGCGGCGGCAATACTCAACGCGGAGCCGGCAACAACCGCGCGCCGTCCCGCAACGGCGGAACAAACTCCACCGCGAACGATCCCAATGGTGGAATGAACAAGATCGCCGGCAATGACGAGTTAGCCCACGCCGCCGCCGCAATGGACATCGCACAGGTTAAAGTTGAGAAAGCCTTTGAATCCACCCCCGATTGGATCGCGGCCAACACCGCCTTCACCAAGGCCCGGGATGACCACGAAACCGCCCGCAATGCCGTTTTGAAATCGCTGAAGAACAAGTCCGCCTATCAGACCGCTGTTGCCGCATCACAAAAGGCGGACAATGATCTTGATACGCTCCGCAAGAGCGGCACCGCCAGCCCCGCTGAACTAACCGCCGCCGCCAACGCCTCTCTCACCGCCCGTGCCGCCGTCACCAGCATGGAAACCGATGCCTTCACCACCGACGCTGCTGTGGCGTCAACCCAAAAAAACATGGCCAACGCCGCCAGTGCCTTAAGCGCTCTCCGCGAAAAAGAACACGATGCCGTGCTCGCCGATGCGGATTGGAAAGCCGCCAAACAAAAATATGACGACGCCAAAACCAAGGTTGCTTCGGCCAGCAAGTGATATTTTTGGACAAGATACCGCCGAACGATTTGAATTGAACAACAGACCGATTACGTCTCCGCCGCCGGCTGCAGCGCCAGTTCGATCCTCACTCGATTCACCTTCTGAGGCTCGGCGTCCAAAATCGTGTACCTTGTCCCCGCGTGCTCGAATGTAGTTCCCGTCGGCGGAATCCTGCCAAGCGTCGTCGAAACAAACCCCCCAAGCGTGTCGAAACCCACATCATCCGGCAGCGACAACCCGATCGCCCGATTCAGCTCATCGATATACACCCGTGCATCCGCCTCCCAGGTGTGATCGTCAATCTTCTGCAGCATCGCCGGTTCTGAATCCTCGTGCTCATCTGCAATGTCTCCAACCAGTTCCTCCAGGATATCTTCAATGCTGACCAATCCCGCCGTCCCGCCGTATTCGTCCAGCACGATCGCGATGTGGACCTTCTGAAGCCTGAAATCTTTCAGCAGGTCCCGCAGCGGTTTGGATTCCGGAACGTAAAACACCGGCCGCATGGCCGCCCGAATATCAAATTGTTCCCGCGGCTGGCCCAGATATCGAATCAGATCCCGCGCATACAAAATTCCGACGATGTGATCGAGCGTCTCTTCATAAACCGGAATCCGCGAATGCCCGCTCTCTTCAACCACCCGCTTCACGTCATCCATCGTCGCCGGCAGTTCGATCCCGACGATTTCCGGGCGGTTGGTCATGATCTGCACGACCGTCGTGTCGCGGAACTCGATCACCGACTCGATCATTTCCCGTTCCTGCGTGTCGACGATTCCTTCCTTTTCCCCTTCTTCCACCACTGACAGAATTTCCTCTTCGATATGCTCCGGTTGCGGACTGTCGTCGGCGCCGGCCGCGCGGCGGATCAGATCATCGGTGAAGTGCATGATCTTGGTCACCGGCATCAGCACCATCCTCATGCCGGCCATGAACTCGGCGAAATAGGCGATGAACGCCTCGCCGGCATATTTCGCGGCGGCGTTTGGAATCGTCACCGAGCAAAATAATGTGATGCTGCCCGTGATGAGGACCGCGAGCAGATACTGGGCCCACAGTGCATGATGGGTATCGTGCGTCAGCCGCAGGGAAAAAACGAGCACGGCGATGTTAGAAAACAATCTGCCGACCGCCGTTACGAAAATCAGGTCACTCGCATTGTCCGCCGTCGCGTCAAACCGATTTCCCTTGCCAAGCTGCTCCATCCGGTCCTGCAACCGAGGTCGGGAGAAATCGCGCAGCGCATAAGACAGCGTTGAAAAGAAAAGGGACCCCATCGCAGCCGCGATGATGCCCCCGACAATCAGGTACACGTGCATCAGCGATCTCCGCGTCGAGTCCGGGCCTTCAGGGATTTTGATTTTCCCAAACCCACTGAACAACCGGCTGCTGATTGGTTTGCGGTGGAAACGGCGGAATCCGTGGCCCGGTCGTTTTGCGCCTGCCGGTGGTAAACCGCCCCCACACCGAGCCTGGCGAGAATCTGGTCTTCAGTGCGATGCATACGCTTAAAGTCGCGGTCGGTTCTATCGTCGAATCCTGCCAAGTGCAACATTCCGTGAAGCGCATATAAAAGTAGTTCTTCACGAAGCAGGACGCCATGTTCTTTCGCCCGCCGCCGGGCCTCAGAAACGCATACGACCACTTCACCGCTGATCGCCCGCCCGCGGCCATCCAGATCGAGCGGAAATGTAAGCACATCCGTCGGCCCGGTGATGTTCATGAATTGCACATGAAGCTCGCTCATCCGCCGGTCCCCGATCAATGCGAGCGACAATTCAGCCAGCGGCGATTTCAAAATTGAATGTGCCTTGCGCAAATATCGCCGGAGATACGCCACATGCCCGGCGCCCGATGCCGCATGAACAGTCAACCGCAATGCCCTGGGCTTCCACCGCTTCATGCGGTCCTGGCTGTTGCCGCGGCAGGGAGCGGTGTCGCGCCGCTTGACGGATATGCGATGCGCCCGTGATAGATCGCCAGCAATGTCTTTACCAATGACTTTTCGATCTTGTCCAGATCGCGCATCGTTAAATCGCAATCATCGAACTGCCCATCCAGCAGCCGCTTCATCGTCAGATCATGAACGAGCGCTTCGATGCGCGAGGCGGTCGGATCAGTCATCGATCGCGTCGCGCTTTCCGCGCAGTCCGCGAGCATCATGATGCCGACTTCCTTTGTCTTTGGCTTAGGCCCGGGATAACGGAACTGCGTGTCGCTGATCTGCGGCTCATCCCCGTCTTTCTGAAGACACGCCGCATGATAAAAATATTCCACCAGCGTCGTCCCATGATGCTGCTGGATGAACGGCGCCACGCTTGTCGGCAGGTTATATTCCCGCGACAGTTCCACGCCATCCATCACATGCCCCTTGATGATGAGGAATGACACACTCGGATTCAGATTAATGTGCCGATTCTCCTGGCCGGCCTGCTGGTTCTCGACGAAGTAGTCCGACTTATTGATCTTGCCTACATCATGGTAATACGCGGCAACACGGCAAAGCAGCGAATTCGCCCCGATCGCCTCTGCCGCCGCCTCGGCCAGCGTCGCCACCTGCAGGCTGTGGTTGTAGGTCCCCGGCGCTTCCATCGCCAGACGCCGCAGCAGCGGGTGGCTGGCATCCGCAAGCTCAAGCAGCGTCATGCCCGTAGTGATCCGGAATGATTTCTCAATGAAAGGCAAAATTCCCAGCACGACAAACCCGACTGACAACCCAGCCGCCCCGGCGTACAGGCAGTTATTGGCAATGTAAGGCAGCGGATCGAGCGCAATCGCGCCCCACGCGGCCGTCGCCGCCATCATCGCGACCGCCGCCACACCACCCACTTCGACCAATCGGCTGCGGCTTCGAATCTCACCCAGCATAAAACAAGCGGCGATCGTTCCAATCCAGATGATAAGCAAAAATCCGATCCGCTGATCCAATCCCACCGTCACCAGCAGCCCGTGGATCGACGCCACTCCCACCGCATACCGCTGGTCATACGCAATGCTCAGAATAATCCCCACCAGTAAAGTAGGCGCGACGGCAAACAAGTAAATCGGCCCGCTCCCCATTCCGGCCAATTCCGCCAGCAGCAGCATTGACAGCAGCAGCGCCGCAATCGCCAGCGCGCGGGCATGGTTCTTGACAATCCGCCACTGGAAGTGAACGGTGTAAACGGCCAGCGCGATCGTCAGCAGAATCGTCACACCGGCAACGCCCAGCCGCGACTTCCATGCCGCCCCTTTGATCGTCGCGACGAACGCCTGGTTTTCCGTCCGCAGAAGGTTCCAGTCCCGAAGCTTGATGATGCCTTTATGAACGACCGGATCATTTTTGCTGAAGTGGAGCTCCCATTCTTTTGCCGGCACGCTGTCGGCCGCATTATTCCGGGCGGCGGACGTTGCATCCGCATCCAGCGTATAGGTTGGTTGCAGCGATTCCAGCGTCAGCGCCAGAATCTTGGGCTGCAGTTCCAGCCGAAAGTTTTCCGTCACCAGCCGGGTGATCTTTGCTTTCAGGTCGTCATTCGCCGGAATCGGATAGGTCGTCGATTCCGTCTCTTTCAGCAGGTTGTTCCCCGGATTCAAAAGAATTGCGCGGCGATTCTGCACCTCCGGCATGCGATCCGCCGCCGGGATCAACACCAAGTTCGCATCGCGCAACGACTTGATGAACGCCGACACATTTTCGTCGTATCGCGCCCGCAATGATTTTGTCTGATACTGCTGCAGCGCCGTCAATGTGCCGTTATCCAGCAGGTCTTTCAGCTTTGGAGGCAGTTCATTCAGCGTGAGCCCCGCCACCTTATCCGGCAAAGTGAGCAGTTCATCCTGAAGCGCCTGCCACGAATCCCCGGCAGACTTATCGACATTCGCCTTATAAACGCGCGGCGCCTGCTCGCGGGCTTCGAGCTGTTTCTCCGCGAGCAGCCCCTCGTCCTGATACGAAAAATCCACGCGGCTGATCACATCGTAAGGAACCGCCTGCCCTGGCCGATACGGCAACACTTCCTGCCGCAGGCTCAGAATGAAAAATGCGAGGATGCAGAAGATGGCGGCGATGCCCATCGTGGTGACGGCGCCGCTTGCCTTCAGTTCGCTCCACCATGCAGCCGACGAATCGGGACGGTTCTCCCGAATCGCGGTCCGCCGAGCGGATGACTTGGAATTTCCAAACATGGTTATGACCGTGAACCCTGGCAGTCGCCGGCATAGGCATATGCCGAACGGCCGCACGTCCACGCTCCTATCCCTGGCTCGACTTCCGACTCGCGCCTTTGGCCTGGCCGGCTCGGCCTTCACAGGCTCCGCCTTCAGCAACCCAGGCTCCGCGTTTCTTAAGTCCGACCGACGCCCGGATGCTGCATCCGGGTTTCCGTTCGCCCGCGACGGTGCATGGTGCTCCGGCGCTTTCCGTTCATACGCTTCGACAATGTTCTGCACCAACCGGTGCCGGACAATGTCCGCGCGATCCAGGGTAACGGTGGCGATCCCCTTGATGCCTTGCAGCTTCTCCAGCGCATCGATCAATCCCGAAGGCGTATCCTCGGGCAGATCAATCTGGCTGGGGTCGCCGGTCACGATCATCTTCGATTCGTGGCCGAGACGAGTGAGAAACATCAGCATCTGGGAGACAGTCGTATTTTGTGCTTCGTCAAGGATGATGACGCTGTCGTTCAGCGTGCGCCCCCGCATGAAGGCCAGCGGAATGACTTCAATAACGTCGTTGACCATGAACCGTTTGACCTGTTCAAAGTCCATCATGTCGTTCAGTGCGTCAAATAGCGGCCGCAGGTACGGATTTACTTTCGCCTGCAAGTCGCCGGGAAGGAAGCCAAGGCGCTCGCCGGCTTCCACCGCCGGCCGCGCCAGAACCAGCCGCTTGGCCGATCCGCGCTTGAGCATATTGGCGGCGGCCGCGACGGCCAGGTAAGTCTTGCCCGTGCCCGCCGGCCCGGTGCAGATTGTGAGATCATTTTCCTGGATGGCCGCAATGTATCGCGATTGCCCATCAGTCTTGGCCCGGACGGCATGCCCCTTGGCAAACACATCCATCTCCCCGCCGCTGCCGCCAGCCGGACCACTGCCCGAACGTTTGCGATCCATCTCCACCGCATCGCCAATCGCGCGGCCAACATCTTCAACCGTCAACCAATCCTGCCGGCGAAGCTTCCGCTGCATCTGATCGAGCACCCGCGCAGCTTTGCCGACCTGCTCATTCTCACCCGACAGACGAAGTTCATCGTCCCGGCTGACAACCTGAACCCCAAACGTATCGCGGATCAGGCGCAGATGGCGGTCAGCCGACCCAAACAAGGCCAGCTTCTTCCCAGGTTGTTCCAAAGTAATGCTTAAATTCACGTTTCCAATGCACCGCGGCAGACACCGCCGCCTTAACCAATCCTGCGAACGTCCGCCGGTTATTGCGGGTCGCTACCGAACATCATCACCAATCAATACGAGGCTCATTCCAAAAGTTCGACCCGGACCCGCAAGCTCCACTCGATCATTGTCCCCGGACCGGTAACTAAAGTCGAGTTTAAATCGTGTCCGTGCCAAGGCAATAAACCAACAAATACGAAGGCAATAATATCACAAACGCATTAAAATAAACAACTTACGGCATTACGACGCTTCGTATGCCGACGGCAACGCCTGGATGAATGCGGGAAAATCTACCGTCGCCAACGCCTCAACTCCGCCGATGAAAGACGATGTATTTGTTTAGAAATGCCTCGCTTTTATATAGCGCGGCGTCTGGCCCGTATAAGGCGGTGTTTGGCACGATCAAGGCTCGTGCTGCTTATTAATATAGCCCACAACAGTTTAGCTGAATATCTGATGCCTACGCCCCACCGCTATCAAATAATTTCCTGCCTGATCACAGCCGGTCTTCTCGCCGGTGGGTGCCGCGCTCCGGGATAATTGATTCCCGGCGGTTCGGCGGTCCTGCCAATCCATCTTGAAATGATCCCGGCTGACCAGCTTAATCTTCCCGCCGCTACTATCCGCCTTGATGACAACTCCCTCCTCATCAATGGCAACGTCTACCGCAAGCCCGCCCAAACCAAAGCCATCAGCGGCCACCTCGATATCCAGATCATCGCTCCCGATGGCCGCTTCCTTGCCCACCTCACCACGCTCATCACCCCCGACCCCGTCCCCACGGAAGGCCGCGGTGAATCCGGCTACCACATCCGCTTTGGGCTCATCCCTCCGCCGGGTTCCACGCTTCGCATTGAGTTCATTCCGCACAATGCGATCAAAACAAACTAAACATGAGATACGCAAACGGCGCCGCCAATAGCGGGCTGTCGATAATGTCCAGGATCCCGCCGAACCCCGGAACCAATCGCCCGCTGTCTTTCACTTCCGCATCGCGCTTCATCAGGCTTTCGAGCAAATCTCCCACTTGCCCGATCCCGCCGATCACCGCTCCGAATATTGCGCCCTTCCACCACGCCAGGTGATAGTTTGGTGGATTGATAAATCGCGAAATGATCGCCCCCACCGCCGCCGCCGTCAGCAGTCCGAAAAATAGTCCTTCCCAGGTTTTTCCAGGGCTGAGCCAGGGAATGAGTTTATGCCGCCCCAGCGCCCGGCCGCCGAAGTATGCGCCAATATCCGTGAACTTCACAACCAGAAGGATCATGAGAATAATCAACGTGCTGCCGTTAAACCGGTCGGCGTGCGATGAATGTTTCACGCGAAGCGCAATTAAAAACCATCCCAGCCCGCCAAGATACATCGTCGATAAAACCGTCCCCGCCATGCGATGAATCGCCCCCTGCGTTTCGCGGTCCATCGCCCGCATCAGCGCAGCTCCGAGCATGACAAATACAATGATGAACGCCAGCGAAGATGTCGCGATTCGCTGAAACCACCAGAACTGCGTCGCAAACGCGTGCAGCACGAGCAGCCCTGAGCCCATCGCCGAAAGCAACCGATATGGCCGTACGCGCTCGGCGGTGAAGAGCATCGCCAGTTCCCGCGTAGCGACCGGCATGATGAGCAGAAGAATGACCAGCAGCCCAATCCCCCCGATCCCACCGGGATGAATATTCGCCGTCCACTTCGTTTGCGCCACGGAATCAACCCAAAGCAATGCGAATAACGCGCCCAACATGAGCGGCCCGAACGTCAACCGGTTCTTCAACGACTGTTCCATGCGATGCACTATCCCACGCAGCCCAGTTGCATTCCAGCACGCCTCTCGTTATCCAACATCATCATAAAGAATCAAAAGGAGCATCACTTATGATCAAATCTATTCAGTTGGCCGTTGTCACCACTCTTTTCCTGATGATCGGTTGCAGCGGGATGCAGAAAGGCGTCGGTGTCGTCTCGTACGACAAAGGAACGCAACCCATCCTCGCCAGCGCTACCGCCGAAGGGGAATACGCCCTTTATCCTTCTGACGGCGCCGAGCCGAAGGTGAGCTATTTCCTTCATAAGGGTGATCCGCTCGGCTTTAAGTATGGCAAAACCGGCGAGATCACCGCGGTCGGTGGATCATCGGATGTCGCGCTTCCCGACGCCAATTACATCTGGAAACGCCGCGACATCGCCACCGAAAACGCATCCGCTCCCGCGGCCAAGTAGGCGCTCCTCAAAACCCTCCGCAACAAGGCTACAATCCGCTCATGAAGTTCACCAAGATGCATGGCATAGGCAATGATTACGTCTATGTGGATGGCTTCTCCGAAAAAGTCGCCGATCCCGCCGAGACCGCGCGCGGGTAGCCGATCGTCATTTTGGCATCGGCGGTGACGGCTTGATCCTCATTGTCCCCAGCGACATAGCCGATGTGCGCATGCGCATGTTCAACGCCGACGGCTCCGAAGCCGAGATGTGCGGCAACGGTATCCGCTGCGTCGCCAAATACGCTTATGACCACGGCCTCGCCCGCAACAACCCCATGCGCGTCGAAACCGGTCGCGGCGTGCTCTCCCTCCAGCTCCACGTCGAAGCCGGCGCCGTCCGCCAAATCACCGTCAACATGGGCGAGCCGATCCTCGATCTTCCTCGTATTCCGGTTGATTCTTCACACCTTACCCAGTCCATCCATCCCCACGAATACGACATCGCCTTTCGCCTGAACAATGACCCGGAAGAAGCCGCCGCCCGCTTGAACGAACAGGATGAACCACCCATCACCGCGAGCTTTGTCTCGATGGGCAACCCGCACGCCGTCACTTATGTCAGCGACGCCGGCGCGGTCAATCTGATGTACCTTGGCCCTCTCATCGAACACCACAAGGCTTTCCCGCGGCGGATCAATGCCCACTTCGTCCAGATCAATTCCCCCGGCGAAGTAACCATGCGCACCTGGGAACGCGGCTCAGGCATCACCCTCGCCTGCGGCACCGGCGCATGCGCCGTCGCCGTCGCCGGTGTCCTCACCGGCCGCACCAACCGAAAAATCATCGCCCATCTGCCTGGCGGTGATCTCACGCTGGAATGGCGCGAATCCGACAACAACGTCTACATGACCGGTCCCGCGACGGAAGTTTTTTCGGGAACGTGGGGAGAATAAGTCTTTGGTCCGTTAGGAATGTGGTTCATCCTCCCCCAAATCTCACCCCCGACCCAACCCTAAAAAGCAAATTGAGCCATAACCCCTTCATCTCCCCACTCCCCAAAGCAATTCCGAAATGGGATTGAACCAATGCATCGAAGAGCTCATCACATGCCGTATCGGATCCGTCATCACCACATCCGGGATCAAAGCCACCACCAGAATTCCCGCCAGGCTCAAAGGCACAAACAAAACGACATAAATAATCTTCCCCTCAAATCTCAGATGCATAAAAAATGAAACCACCAGCCCGCCCTTAGCCGTGGCGATGATCATCGCAATCAACACATTCACCAGCTCGCTGTGAAACCGAAAAAACGAAGCCAGAAACGTGGCCACCGTCAGCAATACCAACATCACAAACACAATCAAATAATTCACCCCATGCCCCCCGCCGCGCGGCTGCAACGCAAACAAACCCATGTGACCTTCCCATCAATTGTAAATGGTCCCGCATTCCGTTTCAGATTTCACAATTCAGACCAGGTAAAGCAGCGGAAAAAGAAAAATCCAAACCAAATCCACAAAATGCCAATACAGCCCCACATGCTCCGTATGTGCCGGAAAAACCTTCCCCCGCATCGACTGCACAAGCAAAAAGAAAATGGCGATCATCCCCCCGACCACATGAATCCCGTGCAACGCCGTCAGCGTGAAATAGCACGCATAAAACATGTTCTTCCCCGGCCCATACCGGACATCCTGCACGATACTCGAACGCGAAATAGTATATTTCGCCTCTTCGTTCGGCTTCCCTTCCTCCCCCGCCGCCATCACATCGTTTTCGCTGACCAGATGTATATCAAATGGCACTCCTGGCAGCAGTTTGCTTCGAGCGCCGCTCAGTGTAATGGTCTCTGCATCATGCCCCTGTTCGTGGCCGTCATAAACAAAAACGCGCCCATCCGCTTCTCTCGCCACAATGGTGTGATGGTGAAACTTGTTCAAATACTCGATGCTTTTCACGCCCAGAAAACCGCCGGCACAGAGCAACGTAACCAGGAGCCCTCGCACCAGTTTCTTCTGATCCCCCTTCTGGGCCGCCTCCACGCTGATCGCCATCGTCAAGCTGCTGAAAATCAGGATGAGCGTATTTAACCCCGCCAGCGGCTTGCTCAACCCCTCCGCATGCCGTGCAAACAAATCATGCTGGCTCGATCGCAGCACAACATACGATCCAAGAATCCCCATAAAAAACATTACTTCACTGGCCAGAAACAGCCAAATCCCCAGCTTGCCCGCCGAAGGAACTGCCGAGTCATTCGCCGGAGTATTATTCGCCAAAGTTTCCATGTTGATGGAAGGCCCGTTGTCCGTTGCAAAAACATCGGACATGCATCGCAACGGACCACAGACAACAGACCTCTTCAAAACCCCTTATATTCCAACACCAAATCAACTTTCCCGCCTTCATCCACACGAATTGCCTGCTCCAACTCCCCATATTTTTCATGCCACGCCACCAGCGTATACTGCCCCTTCGGCAGCCGCCCGATCTCGAATTTCCCATCCGCGCCGGTGACGGCGAAGAAAGGATGATCGAACACCGCCACATACGCCGACATCCACGGATGCACGTCGCACTTTATGTGAATCATTTCCGGCGACGAAAACATCAGCCGATGCACTGCGCCCACCGCCGTTTCAGAAAAATTCACCGCCGGATTATTTGATGCCAGCACATGCACGTTGTGCATCGTCGGATCGTGGCTCGTCACATCCAGCGGCTGCCCTGTTCGCATCGCCAATAGGTGCGGAACATACTGGCAATTCTTCTGATCCAGCACTACTGCATCCACTGCATTCGCGACGTTCGGCCCATCCTTGATATAAACCACCACGTTCTTCAGGGTCCCGTCATCGTTCACCACCGTCGATTCATCCATCACCGCCGTCGCGCCATCGCAGCACTCGCCGCCGATCACTTTCGCCACCGGTCGCGGCGCTGAAAACTTCACTACTCCGCGCACAACGCCACTTCCGGCGGCTGCCACTTCCCGCACCGGCGTCTTCGCGGGCTCCGATCCATCGTCGCAATCCGCCACTAGCGTCGCCACCACCGCCAGCAGCACAATCATGCCGGCGATCCGCACCGATTTTTTGTTAAGGAATCCGCTCACAGCTTGTTCATCATCATCACCGCAAGCAGCAGCGGCAGATAAATGATCGAGGCAAAAAACAGCTTCTTCGCATCACCGCGTGTTCTGGTCGCTGCGCAGGAGATGGCGAACGAAAGGAACCCCAGCCCCAGCAGCATCGCCGCGGTGAAATAAACCGGCCCCGCCATGCCGATCACTGTCGGCATCAGCGTCACCGGAATCAGCGCCACCGCATACAGCACAATCTGGCGGCTGGTGATCAGCAACTCTTCATCAACCACCGGCAGCATCATGAATCCCCCCGCCGCATAATCGTTGCGATAAAGAATCGCGATCGCCAGAAAGTGCGGCATCTGCCAGAAAAACAAAATGCAAAACAGCACAACCGCTTCCGGCCGAATTGCGTTATGACAAGCCGTCCATCCCATCATCGGTGGAATCGCCCCCGGCACCGCCCCGATCACCGTATTCAATGTCGTCCGCCGCTTCATCGGCGTGTAAACAAAAATATAGCTCAGCAGCGTAACCAGCCCCAGGATCGCCGTCAGCAGGTTCACAAACACCGCTAGGAAACCAATCCCAAAAACACCCAGCGAAACCCCGTAAACCATCGCCTCAACCGGCAGCACCCTTCCCATGGGCAGCGGACGATTCCGCGTGCGCGGCATCAACTTGTCATAATTTCGCTCAATGAGCTGATTCAAAACGCTCGCTGCCGACGCCGTCAGCCCCGTCCCGATCAGCGTGAACGCCACACGCGCCCATTCGACTGTGCCGCGCGACGCCATGAAGTAACCAACCATGGTCGTGATCAGCACCAGGAAGTTCATCCGCGGCTTCGTCAGTTCATAAAAATCCGTCGCCCGTGACGGAGTCGCCAGCAGCGCATCCGACGCAAATTCCCTCTCCTCCCGCAAAGGCGCGGCGTCCACCGGCGCAGTCACCGCTGCAAACCCATCCGGCAGATCAGCAATATCCGAAGCAGGCTTCATAAATCGGCGCCAACCCTTTCCAGGGGTAACCGGGCATCCCAAAACCGTAAGGAATACAGCCTCATCGCCCGCACCGCAATGACAAAGGTCGTCACCAGCACCAGCGCCCCCACCGCCACATGCAAACTCGCGATGTCGGCAGGCTTTCGGTAATAAACCGTCAACAACCCAAGCATCACCTGCGCTCCCAGCAGCCCCGCAAGAATCCCGGCCAGCGGAAGCAATTCAGGCAGATATCGATGCCGCCGCCAAATCGACAGCACCAGCGACATCACCAGAACGGACACTAGCAATGCCCCTACCCGATGCCCAAAATGCAGCCAAATCTGCCCCAGCGTCACAGGCTCAAGATTCAACTCCCACGCCCGCCAACGATTCGCGGCTTTCAGACCTTCCTGAGTGAACGGCGGCAGCACCTTCCCATAAGCCCAAGGCAAATCCGGAATCGCCAACCCCGCCTGATAGTGCCGCATCGTCGCCCCAACGATCAACTGCCCATAAACAACAATGAGGCAGACAACCGCCAGGACAATGAATCGCCGCCCAACCGTCCCTTCCTCCCGGCGCTCCTGCGGCCCTTCTTTCCACCGCCGCGAAGTCACCATCGCCATCAACGTCGCCAGGCAAAAAAACGCCTGCGCAACACAAGCATGCACAATCGCCAGATCAAGCTTTACCAGCACAACCCGCAGCCCCCCTAGCACCGCCTGAAAAATCCACGCCCCCAGTACCCCCGTCGCCAGCCACCGAACCCATCGGCGATCTTCCACCTTCCATGCCATCAGCGTCAGCACAATCGCACATAATCCGACAACCGCCGCCATCAACCGATGTGTATGCTCAAAAAAAATCCCGCCTTTCCAAAGCCTCGGCGGAAACAAAAACATGTTGTAACCATAACTGTTCGGCCAATCTGGCACCGACATCCCCGCCTGATGCGAAGTCACCAGCCCCCCCATAAAAATCAGCGGAAACGTGGCAATCGCCGTCACCACCGCCAACCGATGCAACCACACGGAATGCGCCCCACCAGCGCCTTCCTCCCCCATTCATATTCAATCGCCATCACGCTCATGACATCCACTCAAGCTATAGTTCGATAAATTTTTTTTGAAACGTTGCAGTTTGTTTCAAAGTTTCATGCGGAGCCTAGTCACTCCTCCGCCGCGCCGTCCGATACCAGCCGCCGCGACTGCGCCAGCCAGTCCTCTTCGACCAGCGGACTACTGTATTCATACGGACCCCGGTAAACCACCGGAGTCCTTTCAAAGTTTCCATGCGCCGGCGGGCTTCCTGCATCCGTCCATTCCAGGGTCGTCGCCTCCCACGGATTCGCCGGGGCTTTTTCGCCCCAGATCCAGCTCCCAAGAAAATTGATCACAAACGGAATCTGCCCCAGCATCAGCACAAACGCGCTGATCGTGATGAACTGATTCATCGGCTGCAGATGCGACCATGACTGCGTATACGACATATAGTTCGAAACCCGCCGCGGAAATCCCTGCAAGCCAAGGATGTGCATCGCCATAAACGTGCAGTTAAACGCGATGAAGCTGATGTAGAAATGGATATATCCGAGGGTCTCATTCATCATCCGGCCAAACATTTTCGGATACCAGAAATAGATGCTGGCAAAGATCCCGAACGTGCTCCCGCCAAACAGCACATAATGGATATGCGCCACGATGAAATAAGTCATATGGATATGCAGATCCACCGCCGCCGACGCCATGAAAATGCCGGACAATCCCCCTATCACGAACATGCTGACAAACGCCAGCGCGTTGAGCATCGGAACCGTAAATCGAATATTCCCGCCCCAGAGCGTGCCCAGCCAGTTGAATGTTTTGATCGCACTCGGAACCGCAATGAACATCGTGCTGACGGCAAATGTCGTGCCCAGCATCGGGTTCATCCCGCTCTGGAACATATGATGCCCCCACACGATAAACCCGAGAAACGCGATCGCTCCCATCGCATAAATCATCGGCCGATACCCAAAAACGGGCTTGCGCGAGAAGACGGCCATGATATCGCTCACCATCCCCATCGCCGGCAGGATCATGATGTAGACCGCAGGGTGGCTGTAGAACCAGAATAAATGCGGGTGCAGCAGTGAATAGCCACCGCCCGAATTTTCCTGGATGTTGTTTGACAGCACCCAGTTGAACGGCTCAAAAAAGCTGGTGAGCCGATGATGATCGAGCAGGTTCATGAGCATCACCGCCGCCAGCACCGGGGTTGCCAGCAGCACCAGAAAGCTCGTGATAAATAAACTCCACACGCTCAGCGGCAGCCGGAACATCGTCATCCCGGGACAGCGGAGTTTCAGGATCGTCGTAAGATAATTCACCGCGCCCAGGATGCTGGAGAAGCCCAGGACGATAATGCTCAGGAACCAGCAGGCCTGCCCGTCAAACGCCGCCACCTGCACACCGCGCACAGTAAGGGTAGCTAAAAGCAATGAAGAGATGATCGTCGTGATTGCATTGGCGGCCGCATTCCCAAGCCGCACGTAATACGCCCCCACGTACGAGAACATCAAAAAAAACGCGAGAAAGTTCAGGAAAATCGGCGCGCCAGGCCACGTGCTTCCGGGCACCTGCAGGAATGAAACAAAGCTCACCGGCGCAGAAGCCGCGCCCGCTCCGTTGAACAGGATTGCGCTGACCGGCGCGTAGCTGGTCCATCCCGCCGCCGCCCCACCGCCGGGAAGGAAGAACCCCGCCATCATGATCGCGCCAGCGGGCAGCGCAGACCAGAATGCGAAGCCGTTGACGAAAGGGAAGGCCATGTCAGCCGCACCGATTTTCAGGGGAATAAGATAGTTCCCAAACGTGCCCACGAGGATCGGGATCAGCACGAAAAAGATCATGATTGTCGCGTGCATGGTGAACGCGATGTTGTAATACTCCGGCGGCATGTATCCGTCCTGCCAGTGCAGGAGTTTGCCAAGAATGGGGACCGGATGGCCGGGCGTGTGCTGAGCATCCGGCCACGCCAACTGCCACCGGATGAGCATCGCCAGCAGCCCGCCAATGACGAAGAAAGTCAGCCCCATGAACAGGAACTGGATGCCGATGGTTTTGTGGTCGGTGGAGAAAAGATATTTTTTCAGCGGTGTTATTTCAGGATGGGCGTGGGCGTCCGCATGACGGTGCAGGCTTGCGGGTGATGGTGAAATCGGGATGGCGGTCATAGGGTTTTGTCGTCACTTGGACAGATGCGGCACTGACGGATACTTCCGGTCGAATTCATCCTGCGAGAGGACGATGATCCGTCCTTGCATGGAGTAGTGGCCTAAGCCGCATATCTGGGCGCACGCGATATCCAGATAACCCGGCAGATGCGCGGTGATCATCTTCACGCCGGCGGCTTTTAGCTTTTCGGGAACACCGGCGTTGATCGGTGCGCCGTTGCGGATGATCGATGCGGATTTCGGGTTCTTCGGATCAACCGCAAAACGCCAGCCGGTCTTGTCTTTCACCGCGCCGTCGGCGGCGTTGCGCTCATCAATGTCAATCGCCAGGTCTTTGTACTGCGGCTGCTGCAGCAATGCCGGCAGATCATCCACGCTGAACATCTGCCGACTAACCGACTCAACGTCTCTCGTTGTTGTCGTCGGGGTAAAGACAATTTTCCCGCGCATGCCGGGGACCGCATAAAGCTGCGTCCGCAGATTCGGCACATAAAAATCGTGAATGACATCCTTGCTGCTGATCTGCACTTCAACGGGGCGATTCACCGGAACATACATCGTCCGCGCCAATGCGGCCTGGTAATCATCATCCTTGCCGTCGGGATCGGTAAAATCCTTGCCGAGGCGATTTTCACTGTCGATATACCTGCCGATCGCAACCAGCGCCTTATCGTACGGCAGCGAAGCCGGCCCTTGAACGCCTTCGAACGTCACCGATTTTCCATTCGGACCGGTCGGCCAGGTGATATCAGTCGGCTTGGGAAACAGCAGATACCGCCCGAACTTGCCATCGGGGCCGGGATAAATGATGTTCCATTTGAATTGCTCGCCGATCACGAGCACCTTGGTGCGGCCGGGATCGTTCAGGTCCGCCGAATAACGCACATCGTCCCACACTCTTTTGCTGGCGAACGCCAAAACGGCCAGGATGATCGCCGGCGCGATCGTCCAGATCATTTCGAGCCGGGTGTCGCCGTGGGTGTATCTTGCCTTTTTTCTGCCGGGGCGGGCGCGGTACTGAACCAGAAAAACGATGAGCAAACCTTCGACCGCAACAAACGTCACCACCGTGATCCAGAAGATCCAGTTGAACAGGCTGTCTACCTCGACGCCGTGCTTTGCATAGTTGGCGGGAAGCCACCAGTCTTTGCCGATGGCAAGGATCGCCGATGCAATCAGTGGTGGGTAAGCAGGAGATGCAATCACAGGCAAAATCTCTTACTTGTCGGCTTTGAAGGTGAACTCGACCGGCTTGTCCGTCTTTCCATCCTTCACGGTGATCTTCTGCGTCTGTGTGCCGAGTTTTTCCTGCCACGCTTCGAGCGTGTAATCGCCGTCGGGCAATCCCTTGATGGTGAATGCGCCGTCTTCACCAGTGACGGAAAAATACGGGTGGTCGAACACAGCGACCCATCCTTCCATCCACGGATGCACGTCGCACTTGACCTTGAAAATTTCCGGAGCGGTCGGCTGCGGATCCATTTTTTCGCCGTCGTTGACGCCGGGCTGCGTTTTGTTGAACTGCCCGTTGACGTCAGCGATGCTGTGGACGTTGTGCAGGAACGGGTCGCTGTTTTTGACGATAAGGTCCTGTCCCACCATCATCGCCACCACGTGCGGCTCATACATGCACCCCTTCTGATTCAAAAACGCCGGGCCCTTCGGCACGTCTCCCTTGAGCGTCTGCCCAGGCTCTTTCTTTACCGACACCACGACGTTTGCGATGTCCCCCTTGTCATCCACTACAACCGTCTGCTCCTTGATCGGATCGGTGTGCTGTTTGGCGCAGTCGGCGACGGCGGACATATCCACTTCATCCATCTCCGGCGGTTTGCCGTCAAACTTCACCTTCCCGGTGACATCGGCAAAGGCGCCGGACGCACCGATCGCAAGAGAGAGAAGCAGACACAAACCGGCAAGCAACCTCCGGGATTCAAAACCCAGGCACATGAACATCTCCTTGACGTAATTGCTGAAAAATTTCCTCGTGGTTCGTAATTGTATAACGGTTTTGAGGCGGCGGGTACAGGATCGCTCCCTCGTCGTTTCTCCGCCTCGATCCCGATCCAAAGCCCCGTCGCGATACGAGGCGAGACTTTTGCCGCAGGCTGTTAAGGCCGCAGATGCCGCATCGCCAGATCGATGAGGGATGGCTGAAGTTTCATGGAGCCTTGGTAATTAAGGTGGACGGAATCGACGAACTGGGTTTCGTCGAAGGAGTCCTTCAAGTCCAGCACGGAAACTGACTTGGCCGACATCAGCGAAATCACCTTGTCGCGATAGCGTATTGCGGGGGGATAATTTCTGGCCCAACGCCGCTCCGGAAAATAGAAGCCGGCGACCTTGGCGTTGCGGGATTTCAGATAATCGATGGCCTGGGCGAGGCTCGCGAGTTCAGAATCCATTCCCGATTGCCAGCCAGGGCCGAGGCGATCGGTCCAGTATTTTACGATCTCGGCATCTGTGGAATGCTCAGGTGGTTTGAAATAGTTGTTATCGTGACGCATCAGCCAACTAAGGAAAACATGGGATCGGATGGTCTGCAGGTTGAACCATCGGTGGATTGGATTCATTTCGACAGGTGAAAGCTCGCCTCCGGCATCAAATCCATAAAGTCCATAGCGAGTGAAGTAGCCGTGCCAAACATCCTGCATGTATTGCTGCGAGGGGGTTGTGGCATGGCATGAGGAGCCGAAAAACAGTTCGATGACGACGAGTGATTTTTCTCCACCGGCCTGGAGCATTCCGTTGTATTCCGCCATGCAGCGGATAAAGCGGAATTCATTGTCATGATTTGCGGCGGCCATGGAGAAATTTTCGATGCGCGGTTGGATCTCTTTCGGAAATTCCCACGGGAGTATTGCTTGTTGCGATGGGGAAGAACCGAAAAACCAGACTCCGCCACGGGAGAAATCGAGGCGAGGAAGTGTGTGGTAAAGCAATCGTTCTTCGGGATTATCGAAATAGCGGCCGTCGAGATAGGTGGCGTTGTTTTGCTTCCATTCGGCCATTCGGCGGTTGAGAAGCCATTCATCATGTCGTTCGCACCAGTTGGCGGCGGCGGCGACAGCGCCTATCAAAGCAAGCACAAGAATCGCGATGAACAGTTGCCCGCTCGCCACGGCCCGATCGGTTGAAGGTGATGATTGGGGCATCAATTCGGACATTAGAATGCCTTATAGACGAGGCCGACGGAGCGATATCCACCGAGAAGGACGATGATTGCAATCGCCGACAACAGGAGAACCACCGCCACATGCAGGCGGGGGTGGTGGCGGAAAAATTTGTCGATAGCACTCTCTGAATTCATTTGTTTTCTCCTCCATCCGTGAAAGTCACGGCACTCCTCGTTGCGAAGAGGGTTTCGCGAAGATGGTTCAACATCAGCGCGGCGATATCGACAGTCTCGGTTTGCAGGAGGCTGGCGGTCTGGTCGGTCGCGAGCCGCGGCAGACGCGGCGTGAGAATGTGAAGACCGCGGTGCGAAGATTCGAGGAAACGGCAGAGCGACTCGGCCGCGAGCTTGGCGGCGGCGTATTCACCCATGTTGGGGGGTGTGCGATCGACTGCCGAGGACGATGGATAAAGCACGTGACCGAGCGCCGGTGAACATCCGCGGACGGCGACGAACGTTGTCAGGAATCCATCAATGTAGCAATCGCAAAATGTGCGAAAGAGCGATGGTGAAAATCGGCCTGCGGTGGCGGCAAAAATGAATGGGGTTGCAAGATATGCAAGCAGCGTTGGTTCAAAGGAATGGAGATGCCGGTCGAGCGACGACGCATCCGAAGTTACATCAAACTGAAAGGCGGCGGCTTCGCCTCCCGCGGAAATGATATCGGCTACGACGCGATCAGCGTCGGCTTGGCCGCTGCAATAGCTCAGCCGAATTTGCGCTCCACCGGCGGCGAGCAGTTTTGCGACAACTTCACCGATGCCTCGGGAACCGCCGATAACAACCGCCCGTTGATTGGCAAATTCGCCGGGCTGCACCAGTCGCTTCAGCTTGGTTGTTGTGGGCTGTTCTGCTGGAGGAGAGCGAAGAACCGCCGTCACCTGACCGATCAGGCTGGGCGATTGGACTTTTAACGTCAGCAGGGAGAACCGATCGTCATATCCGAGGGATTCATAAATGAATGCGAGGATATTTTGGTCGGATGAGGCGCTGAGCCGCAGACCGACGTAAAGCGAATGAAGGCCGGGGGCTTCCATTCCAACCAGGCGAGTCGATGCTAAAAGAGCCGCGGACTGATCTTGCTGCAATGTTTTGACAAGGGCGGGAAAAAGCCGCGCGGCTGCCGCTGGTTCGAAGCACAGCGGCAGTTGACCGGATACCAATTGAAGGTCATCTGCGGTGCGGGTTCTGCAAGGCAGCTTGTCGGGAAGCGCCGGCGACACTGTCGCCGCCGGCTCAGCTTCTGATTCTTTCAACACAAGATGGAAATTGAGCAGCCTGGCGCCATGAGCGACGATGTCGGCGCGAATGTTTTTGCCGTCGCTGGATTTTACAATGAGTTCAACCGCTTGTCCCACGATGATAGGGTTTCGGAAATTGACGCTCAGTGAATCAATACTGTACCGCGCATCTTGCTTTGCGATGCCGGACAGAATCTGATCGATCGCCCACATCACCGCATGGATGCCGTGTACGACCGGCCTGCCAAACATGGTGCGCCTTGCCGCCAGTGGATCGATGTGGATGGGGTTATAGTCGCCGGAGAGTTCGGCGAACGCGAATTGATCTTGCAGAGAGAATGTGCGCGTCATATCAGGCGCCTTTCAGCTCGCTCTGCACCGGGGCAGCGACGTGCGCGGGATTTTCCGTCAGGAATCTGCGAAGGAAGCTGACACGTCCGCTTAAGTCGCCGGGGAAAAACAGGAACGTGAAGCAGACGAAATGAATCGTCAGCAATATCGCGGCGACTTGTTTGGGGCGCGACTTGAGATATTCCCGCAGCGCGGGCCTGCCGCCTCGGCGAAGAATGCGTTCTTCCCACATTTTTGTCACCGAAACCCCGGCTCCGTGAAGAAGACCAAACACAGCAAAATTGGCCGTGGATCCGTGCCACAGACCGGCGAGGAATAGCGCGATGAAATAACAGGCATAGCTCAGGCGCTGGGGACGCATGATATTGTTTTCCACGCCTTTCTTGTAGAGCGGCGTGAAGACATAGTCGCGGATCCAGTGGGTGAGGGTCATGTGCCAGCGCGACCAGAAATCGATCGCATTTCGCGATAGATAGGGTCGGTTGAAGTTTTCCGGAAGCTCGAGGCCGACGAATGCCGCGCCGGCAATCACGACATCGCAATAGCCGGAAAAGTTGAAGTAGATGTACGCCGGATAGACGTAGAACAACTCTGCGAATGGCAGCCAGTCGCGGGGCGACCTGATGTGCAATTGAGTTGCAGCCGCATGATCGGCAATCTTCAGCGCAAAGGCGCTGACAGCGGCGACCTTGATGATGCCGAGCATGATGCGCGACAGCGCGCGAAGCTGCGCATGGGTGTCAGTGAGCAATGGCGCAAGTGAGCGCCAGCTTTCCGTGAAGTGCTGATATCTCTGGATAGGGCCGGAATAGAGTGTGAAAAGATTGAACTGGTAGTTGAGGTAGGTCCAAAGCGATGTCTGCTCAATCTGCCCTTCGGAAACATCGACGACATAATGAATCTGGCGAAACAGGATGTAGCTGAGCCCAACGATGGATATCCGGCGCGAGATGACGCCGGGTGGAAAGAGAATGCCGAGGAATTGATACTCCTTGAGCACGACGAATGCGGCCAGCAGGAGAAAAATATAAGCCGCCAGCAGATAGGGCCTCGCGCGGTGATTCAGTGTTCGCCGGAGGAATTCGGCCACGACAAATCCGCTGAGCACGAAGATGGCCGTTGCGATGGCGCTGTTTACGTTCGGGATGGACAGGGATAAAAACGCAGCGTTGGACACCGCCAGCAGAATTTGCCGGGGCAGGCCGCGCGGGAGAAAGAATATGACCGCCGCGATGACCATCACAGCCATCAGGAACGGTGCGCGGTGATGGTCATCGCTTGGAATCGATTTTCTTCTGGACGAGTTTCAGGAAGGTGCCGATGTTTTGGCCTTCGGCCTTGAGGCCGGAAATCTCGGCGGTGGCAAACTTGATTCCGAACTGTTTCTCCACCGAGATAATCAGATTGATGTGCGTGAGCGAATCCCACCCGTCGACGTCTTCGGCGGTCATTGAATCTTTCAAGACGATTTCATCATCATTGAAAACGTTTCGAAAGACCGTCTGCGTTTGCTCGCGGATCGCCTCGGGGGTGTTAGTCATTTTTAGAACGCTCCTGAATAAAGGTCGGAAGATCGGAAGCGGCTGACAAGGACAATCGCCACCAACTGTGCGCTCCTGGTTCGCCGGATATTTTTTCGAAACCAAGCGTGCGGTAATGATCGCTGACCAGGCCGTTTTTGGATGTAGGAATGAATTCGCCGAGGATGGCGGAAAGTTTGTGTTCCCTGGCGATTTTGCAGAGGAGATTGCGGACAAAGGCTTCCACACCGCGCTTCAGCACGCGGCAACTCATCAGCCAGGTGTCGAGAACCAGTTCACCGTTCTGGATTTTGCCGATCAGGACGCTGATCAAACCATTGTCGCCGAAGCGGTCGATGAGGGAGATAGTGAGGGTTATGCAGTCGGGGCTTTGGGCCATTTTAATCAGGGCGGCAGCCGAATGGCGGCGGGTTGTGAGGTTGAACTGGTTGGATCTGGCGACAAGCTGCGCGACACGTTCGAGATTGGCCGTCGTCACCGGTTCAACGCGCGCTTTCATGTCGAGCGAGCGGAGAAAATCATCGATGCTGCCGGAAGAAACCTCGGCCTGCTGCCGCCGGGCATTGGCGCGATACATTTCAGTTCGGCGAAGGTCTTCGGCCCCGATGGAAATCGTTTGGAAATAGGCGTGGCGGTCGATCGCCTGGATGTATCCGGCGGGATCTTCCGGCAATTCGGGGACGGCGACTTCCGGAACCAATTGCCGCACCAAAGCCCGTTCTACGGGATTGTCATCAACAAAGACGAGCGAATCGAGCCCGATTTCCAGCGTGCGGGCGATTTTGCGAAGGTTGGTGGCTTTATCATCCCAGTTGGCCATGAAGCAGCCGATATCTTCGAGACGCAGGACCATTTCCGGATGCGTAACGAATGCTTCGCGGGCAATGGAGTCGGTGTTTTTGCTGCAGACGGCGAGAATCACACCTCGTCGGGCAAGCTCGTTGCAATAGTGCTGAAAGGCTTGGAAGGCTTCGCCTTCGGCGTCGCCTTGTCCAAGACGAATGCCGCCAATGCCGTCGTCGCCGATGACGCCTCCCCAAAGGGTGTTATCAAGATCGAGGACAAGGCATTTCTTCGCCGCGCCGGATTGGGCGGCAATGATGGATGCAACACTGTGAGCGTAAGTGGGAAGGAACT
This sequence comes from uncultured Phycisphaerales bacterium, assembly GCA_963704405.1. Lineage (GTDB taxonomy): Bacteria > Planctomycetota > Phycisphaerae > Tepidisphaerales > Tepidisphaeraceae > MFD01213-c1. Next base: position 2,797,675 of record OY969903.1, on the reverse strand, counting down.
CCGGGCGCAGGGAAGCTTCGCGTGAAAAAAGAAGCGATCGTCGCCCCAGGCCCAGCGGCCGGCTGATGCGGCGAGATGGTCGACATCATGGATCGTGACATAGGCAGGGGCAGTGTCCTGAAGGGCATTGTTTAATTTCGAAATGAATCGCGCCATGCTTGCAGGGTGACGCATCTCGTGGTTGTGCATGACACGCCACGGCGGAGGGTCGAAATTATTTTGGATGACCTGGCAAGCGAGTTGGTCATGCGCAGCTTTCCAGAGTGATGACCACGCCGCGGCTTCTTGTGCAACAAGCTCGCTTATTTCATTTGCGGACTCGTTGCCTGCGGGCCTGCGCCCAGGCTGCGGCGATGGGTTGCCAGGTAAATCACATCCGGCGCGAATGCATGCAAACCAGAGGCAGGATCGAGGATTTCCTGCTGCACGACGCCGTAGTCTGATTCATAAACGGACGCGTTGATGCCGTGTGAGAACAGATAAAGCTCGATCAGGGCCGCCAGTTGGTGTGTGGTGAATGAACCGAGGATCGCCAGCTTTTTTGTTGGCGAGGCGAGCGAACTTTTCAGTGATTGGTAGATGCGTGAAAAGGCCTCGGCGGCCGAATAGTCGATGTCCGCCGTGACGAGCTTGCGCAGGATGGAAGCGGCCCGGGCAGGATCAGACCTGGCCATGGACTTCAGGCCGAGCACGATTGCGCAGCGCAGTCTGTTGCCCCCCGCCGCTGCCGGCAGCGCGAAACTCGGCGATCAGGTCATCCATAATAGCTTGTCATGACGATGCGGCAGGGTCCGATCAATCAATCGGCGCACGCGCCCTTGGTGCGCCTTCGAGTCATCTTATCATAGCGGTGGAAGGAGAAGATCAAAACAAGGCAGTCATGCAATGCCCGTCATCCCATACATATTTTCATTATCCCGTGCAGTCCTGGTTTAGAACCCGTCCACTTCCATCTCGGCGATGTTCACCCACTGATTTCCGCCGGTATAGCGGATGTAGCGGAAGCCGGAGGCGTTGACCTGAACGGTAGTGAACTGGCCGGCGACTGGGGCGGTGGTAATGGTGTAGATGGTTGTCACACCGCTGGAAAAGTCAGCGGTGTTGGAGACCTGGAATTGGCCGCCGATCATGCGGAATTCGTCCCAGAGGCGCGGCGCGTATTTGATCTGGGTGATGTTATGGGCGGCGCCCAGGTCCAGGCCGACCCAGTTCGTCAAGCTGTTGTTGGCGGCGTCAAAATATGTGTTGAAATTGCCGTCGAACACCTGGGCGATGGTGTCGCCGTTATTCAGCCAGGAAGTGGGTGTGCCAATGGGAGTGCCGATCAGCTTAGCGGCGACCGGGGGCGGAGCGCCGGGGATTCCATCCACTTCCATTTCGGCGATATTCACCCACTGCGTGCCGCCGACATAGCGGACATACCGGTAAACGCCGCCGGGGTTGACGGCAATGGTGGTGAACTGACCGGCGACGGGAGCTTTGGTGATGGTAAAGAGTGTGACGACATTGCTTGAGAAGTTGGCTGTGCTGGAGACCTGAAACTTAGCGCCTACCATGCGGTTTTCATACTTTGCCCGCGGCGCATATTTAATCTGCGTGATCGTCTGCGGGGAACCCAGATCCAGACCAGCCCAGTTGGCCAGGCTGCTGTTGGGCGCATCAAAGAACGTGCTGAAGCTTCCGTCGAACACCTGGGCGATGGTGCTGGTCGTGTGGTTTTGATATGAGCCGGCGGTGCCGATCACCTTGCCGGTAAGTTTGGTGACGACGCTGGTCACCGTGGCCGAAACTTCGCTTGATGCAGCGCCTTCGATCGGCACGGGAACGGATGAGTTAACCGCCGTCACAAAGTAAAAATAAGTTCCGGCGGCCAGCGACGAATTCACATAGCTCGTGCTCGTGATTCCGGTGGCAACCGGTGTGTTGCCTTCGCCGCCGGGTGTGGTGCTGCGGTAGATGTTGTAACTTGTGGCGTTGGTGGCAGCCGTCCAGTGCAGCGTAACGGAGCCTGGCCCGCCGGCCGCGGTGAGGCCGGTTGGCTTTGCGGGCGCAGTTCCGGAAAGGGATATCAGATTGAGGCCGTTGAATTTGGATGTCTGATTGCTCATCACCAGCGCTGTATCGGCCGCGTCCACGACGCCGTCGCGGTTGATGTCGAATGGATTAGTCACCAGCGCGGCGGTTGTCGCGTTCGCAGTGATTCGGCTCGCATCGGCGGGGGTGACAAGCGAATCAGTACTGCTGTCGCCGGTTTCGCCGATGGCATTGCCAAAATAAAATACATCATTCGCGGCCAGTCCAAGGTGCGGCTGGGCAAGCATCGTCACCTGCAGCCATTCATTCTGGATCGCATTGTTATCCCAGATCAGCGTAATTTGCGTGGAACCACCAGGGCCGCGGCCGGGATAGCTGTTCACATAGGTTGGCGCCGGAGCGGCAACCCAGTTGGCGGGGTTGCTGTCATTGCCGACGAAGAACGTGAAATCGTCAACGCGCGGAAGACCCACAAGATTCGCGACGTTAATTATGATGCCGTTGATGCCGTCGGAGTAGCTGGTGATATTCTGGAAACTGGCCGTTCCACCGGGGAGGAGCGCCACTTTGTCGGTGGCGATGGCGGTGGTATCGGTCAGGTTGGAAGAACCGTTTTGCCCGTCGAATTTGCTCTGGTTGTAGAAAACAAAGTTGCCGAGAACTGTCGGGAGCGGCGGCGTGACGCTGATTGCATTGGAAGGCGCAGATGCGCCGGCCACGTCGAGCGCCTTAATGATATATGAGTATGCAACCCCGGCCGCCACCGTGGTGTCATCGTAGACCGTCGCGCCGGCGGGTAGCGTCGCGATTGGAACATAGGTTCCGGCCCCGGTCATCCGGTCAATTTCGATGCTTTGCGTAAAGGTGGACGGCGCGGTGAAGGCAAGATGAATAACAGGACCGGCGGCAACTGTCGCCGATTGTAAAACCGGTGCGGCGGGAATCATGGCCAGCGGTGTGATATCACTTTGGCCCAGCACCTTGTTGTAGATTCGAATTTCATCCAGTTGCCCATTGAAATAATTGCCGCCGGAAAAAGTGACGCCATCGGTCGCAACATCTGAAAGTGCGCCGATGAGGAAGAACTGGCTGGTTTTATTGCCGGTGTCCAGCGTCGCGGTGCCGTTAAGCACGCCGTCGACGAACAACTGCACCGTGCCGCTGGCGGCGTCGCGGGTCATGGCGACGTTATGCCACTGTCCGTCATTGATGGGATTGGCGCTGAACAATCCGCCGGCATCACCAACGAAGATGCCGATCCGGCCGCTGCCGTCGATCGTGCCCCAGTTGATATCGTTTGATCCATACTTTTGTTCAACGCCAGTAATGGCCGGAGCCTGCCAATGGACATTGTTTCCTGTCTGAGTCGTGTTGATCCAGACATCGAGCGTGCTGGTGGAACCAAGGATTGGCGACAGGTCATTGCCGGCTCTGACTGCTGACTCGCTTGCCGTCTGCAGCGCGAGGCCGTCGCCGCTGAACGAAAGCGCTCCGGGACCGATTTTCCCGGGCATCCACTGAGGCAGGGTCGCGCCGACGAGCGTGCCGGGATTGGTGCCGGCGGAGTCGGCGGTCGCTGTGCCAGTTGCTTCGTCAAAGTGATACAGGTCTGAAGCACTACTCCCTGATGGAGTCGTCGCCGTTACAGGCGGGCTGGTGAATGCGGAATCGCCAACAATATTGGTTGCACAGATCTTGTAATAATAAAGAGTATTGGCGCTGACTGAAGTGTCGATATAGGCCGTCGCCCCCGCGCCGGCCAGCGCGATCTGAGTGAAATTCACATTGTCTGTCGACCGATCGATCTTGATGCCGGCCTGCTGGCTGGAATTGTTCACCCAACTGAGCGTGACGCTCGACGCGCTCGTGGCGTTTGCCTGTAGATTAGATGGAGCCGCCGGCGCGGATGCTGGCGCCGCCAGCAACCCGAAAACCGCCAAAGAATTCCCCGTCCCCAGGAAAACTTCGCCATCGGCGATGGTGGGGACTACAAATTTTACACCTTGGCCCAACTGATCGCGGCTGACGTTTTGATTGCTGTTATACAACTCCGTCAAAGTATTGGCGTCGTACGCGTGCAACACCTCATGGGTGTTGAACTGGGCGTCCCAGACAATGCCGTTCACCGATCCATTAGAGGAAATGCTGGGTGTTGTGCCGGGAAAGGATAGGCGATGCTGGTTTGTGCGGCGGGCGCTGCGGAAAGTAATCCGTTGGTCAGTGCAAATTTCTTCAATACATCCCCGACGGCGTGATAATAGACGGCGGAATTGAAGTAGGCCGGGCTGCTGAACACGCCATTCCCGATCTTCACTTCCTGGATCACGTTATCAGTGGTACTGCTGAATTTTCCCATGTTGTCGAGATTGACTACATAGATTTGCCCCTGCTTGCCGGCGCCGATGAATTCATTGGGGTGCGCGCCCGGCTGGGTCGGCAGAAGCATTCCCCCGCCTGAACCGAGGTCTTCGTCGGCGTTTGATAATTGCTGCTGATTGAAGGGTGTGAAGTAGTCGGTGACGCCGAGCCCGTAGCCGTTGAGATTCGGATTGGCTGTGGTGGTGCTGTCCGGCGTCAGCTTCAGTGTCGAATCGCCATAATCGCCCAAGGCAGCGTTGAAATCACCGTTGCCGACCATCAGGAATAAATTTGTGCCGTCAGATGCCAGGCCGGCGCCGCTTTGCCAGATGCCGCCTTCGCCGGACGTAGAATCGGCAGAAGTGCCCAGGAGGTTTGGCGTGTCATTGAAGATGCTGGTTAACTGCAATGTCCCCGCGTCAAAACCGAGAACCCAGCCATGATATGGATCAGTGTCGGCGAATCCGCCATAGGTGACATAGAGTGTTCCGTTGAGCAGAGTCAGCGCGGGCCGCTGCAATTCCTGTTCGGCGCTGAACGTCACCGTTGTTCCATCACCACCGACTCCATTTCCATGCATGCCCGCCGCCACAAGAATCGGCGCGACTTTATCCTGCCCGGTCGTGATATCCAGGGCGTGGATGTGGTGGGAATAAACGTTTTGTCCGGGGACATCATTCGTGAAGGCGTCGACATATAGCGTATTGGTCGACAGATCGATGACCGGCGTGCCGGTGATTCCAACCTGTGGGCCGATGTCGTGGTATGGGCCGTAGCGATTGCCGAAAAATGAATTGGGCACGCTGGCCGCCGGACCGAGATTGACATGCCACAGCAGTCCCGCGCCCACTCCTGTATTACTGTTGGCGTCGAATGCATAGACGTCATTATTTTGCGTGGCGGCGAAAATGACATTGTGGGTCCCGTTGCCCGGAATCGCCAGGTTTGAAACGTACAGAGGCTGGGCATACATCTGTCCTGCGACCGCATAGGAAAAGAGTTTCCCGAACGAAGAGCTGTTGACGTTGGCCGGGGTCAGGATTTGTTCGCTGGAATTCAGCCCGGTGCGGCCGGCGTCATTATGCCACGTCAGAACATTGACGGACATCATCTGGCGGCATTCCAGTCCTTCAATGACCGCTTGCTTCACCTGATTTGATTTTCTGCCCATGCGCCAACTTTTGCGTACTTAGAGTTGATCGATCCCACTAATGTAGCCCTGGCCTTTCCAAAACGGTGACTGCGGCCTGTCCCCATCCCCAAACGGGAGATGAAGGCAGAGGTCAAGATGAAGTGGTCTTGAGGGATTCCGCCGAGAGGCGTTCGCCGGATAACCGCCCATCAGAATATGAGCCGGGAATCGGAAAAGACAAAAGAATTGAGCGTCGGAAAAGAAGACGTAAAGATGCGGGTGTTAAGATGGAACTTTTGTATCGGGTGGATGCCCTGTGGATGCCAGATATGCAGGGCCGGTCTTGTTAAATTTATGCCGCGGGGTCCAGAACAACTTTAATGCACCCGTCGAGCTTTTCCCGGAACAGATGATAACCGCGCGGCGCTTCACTCAGGGGGATGCGGTGGGTGACGACAAAGCTCGGGTCGATCTTTCCCTCTCGGACCAGATTGAGCAGCCGCGGCACATATTTATGCACATGCGTCTGGCCGGTTTTGATCGTCAGACCCTTGTTCATCAATGCGCCAAGAGGAATCTTGTCTGACAGGCCTCCATAGACGCCGGGAATGGAAACCGTGCCGGCCTTGCGGCAGCATTCGATCGCCTGCCGCACAACGGCAGGACGTTCGCTCTCTTGCATCAGAGCGGTCTTAACCTTGTCGTAGATATGCTCGACCGTGTTGGTGCCGTGCGCTTCCATGCCGACGGCGTCAATGCAAACGTCGGGGCCCATGCCGCCGGTTAGTTCCTGCAGCCGCTCATAGACATCTTCCGTGCTGTTATCGATCGTGATTGCGCCGGCTTTGCGGGCCAGCTCAAGACGCTCGGGAACCATTCGGCCATTATCGATTGCAATGACCCGCCCCGCGTTGAGGATCATCGCGCTGCGGACCGTGAACTGTCCGACCGGGCCGCAGCCCCAGATCGCTACGGTGTCGTCCGGCTGTATATTGCATTGCTCGGCGGCCATATACCCGGTTGGGAAAATGTCGGAGAGAAAGACAAGCTGGTGGTCGCTCAAATCCTCGGGCATCTTCTGGCAATTAACATCCGCCAGCGGCACTCGGAGGTATTCGGCCTGCGCGTCGGCATAGCCGCCCGTTAATTGCGAATAGCCAAATACGCCCGAAGGCGGCTGACCAAACGCCTGCTCAGAGAGATAAGCTTTGGGGTTGGTATTGTCGCAGCAGCTCCACAATTCCCGGCGGCAGAAAAAACATTGGCCGCAACCGATGGGGAATGGCACCACAACGCGATCACCGACCTTCAATTTGTTTTGATCGACATCAGGACCGACTTCCTCGACGATCCCAATCGGCTCATGGCCAATGATGTCTCCCGGTTTCATAAACGGGATAAAACCATCCACCAGATGCAAATCCGACCCACAGATGCACGTGGAAGTTAATTTCACAATCACGTCGCGGCGGTTGATGATCGTGGGATCGGGAACCCGCTCCACCGAAACCTTGTATGGCGCGCACCAGATAAGCGCTTTCATCATGACAGACTCCTGATCAACAGTTGTTTGAAAGAAAATCTTGTGTCGCTCGCAAAGCCTTCACGTAAAGAGCGGCTTCCATTCCAATTCGGTGTACCGCTCGCCTTGGCCTTTGCAGGTGCCGTGCGGCTGACCAATGATTGACGGGATCTCGCCGATCTCCATGATTCGTTTGAAATTCCGCAAATCCTCACGCACCACGCGCCGCGGATTCTGTCCCAGCATCGAGGCAACCCAGTGGCCCAGCCGTCCGGCCGGCGGAATATAATCAATGAACACATGCACCTCGGTACCCCGGTCCCCCATCGCGCGGCTGAAATGGATCTGCCCGGCATTATCGATGTCGGCTCCCGGAAGCGACTGCCACCCAATGAACGTATCCGGTTCATCGTGTGTAATCTCCGCATCCCACTCAAAGCGCTTGCCCATGAAGCCCTGCGCCTTGGCGACCCAGTGCGAGCGGCGGTCGTCTGTGGTCTTGACCGATTCCAAGTGGGTCATGATCCGAGGCAGGTTTTCCAAATTCCGCCAGAAAGCGTAGAGCTCGCTTGCAGGACGATTAATAAGAAACGACTGCTCCACATGAATGCCGCGCTCGGAAATCCGCTCGGCCACCTCATCGGATTGCTCGCCGCCCCCCGCGGGGGCGGTGTTAATACCGGCGGCGTCATACGCTGGACAATGCCCCGTGGCGCCCCGGTAAATCAATGCCCCGCCCACACCGGCGATGATCAAGCCGGGCACGCTTCTTCGAGAGAAGCCAAACAGCGCAAGGGTCGAGCCGGCGGCAATGGATAAGACGCGCTCGTTCTTCCCCACGTTGACGTTCGGTGAATCCGGCCTCTGCCCGGATTCTGTGTCTTGGGATTCCTGCCGAGCTTGGCGTTGCATAGGACCGTCTTGCCCTTGGCTGCCCGCTCCGAGCCCTCGGGAAGACGCTGTTCCATTCAGTAATGTCATGGCGTGTCTCCAGAAAAACGTCGTCGCAATAATGATCGCATGCCGCGCTCGCCAACATCCCGGATCGTCCGCCGCACGACAACGCAGTGACGATTTAGCTATGTTGTCGCAGTCGGCTGTCCGAAACGGTCATAGGGTGCAGCGCCGACGGCTATGGCTTTTGACAGATTGATCTGGCCAAAACGTAATGCTGTGGCTCGAACACCCATGCATTACAACAAGTTGTGGACGCAAGAAGCAACCGCCGGGCCAACACTTGCTGTAGCCAATCAGGTTTTTCCGCCTGCGCACCCACCGACAGACCATCTTGGACAGCGCTATTAAGGAAGCCATATGGAGGGGGAAAGATTGTTTGGAAATGGGGAATACTGATTTGTGTCGGCATCAACACAGCGACCCAAACGCATCGAGTAGCAGCCAAACGTTTGGGCCGCCATGGCGACAAAAACTCTGGATCGGATTTCGATAGTTAAAATTGCCGAACAGAGCTATTGTGCGCCTCCAGCATCGCGGACATTCGTCGTTCGGGGTTCAGCGGTTTCCGTCGATCAGGCATGGCATCCGCCTGATATACTTTTACCACGCGCAGATTACTTACAGAGGAAAAGAAAGTTGAACCACTACACTAAGAGTATGACGAAAAAATCCCGCGTTCGGATGTCGGCTCACGAGATCATCCAAGCCCTGGAATCCCGGCAATATTTAACCGGGCTGGCGTATGGATCGCCCATGGACACCGCGACCGGCTCACTGATGGTTTCCCCGAATTCCGCCACGTTGGTCGATGTTAATAGCGACGGCAAAGCCGACTTGATTGTCGCCGGAATCAGTTCTGGCGTCGGCGCCGCGGGCATATACTCTGGCAATGGCGATGGAACGTTTACGGCGCCCACGGTGATTCCTTTGTCCGGACCGCCCGGCTCACTCGCGACCGGTCATTTCAAGAACACGGCCCACGTGGATATTGTTGTCGCCACCAGTGGCACGCCGGGGAATATCATTACATTCATCAACGATGGCGCCGGCAACTTCAGTGCCGGCGGCGCGCGCCGGCGCTGAATGAAAACAAGGCGATCGCCGTCGCCGATTTTACCAATGACGGCAAGAGCGACGTTCTGAGCGTCAGCGGGAGCGCCACGCCTTCCAACAATGCAATGCTGCTGATCGGAACCGGTACCGGCGGCATGACGCCACAGGCGCCGTTCAGCCTGTCTTTTGGCAGCGTTGCCGGAGTGGCAGCCGGCGATTTCAATGGTGACGGCAACCAGGATTTCGCCGTAGTGAACCAGGCGGCCAACAGCGTCAGCGTTTTCCTCGGCAACGGCAATGGAACGTTCCAAGCGTCAACGACCTATGCGACGGGGCTTTCTCCCACTTCCATCACGGTCGGCAATTTCCGGAACATGACCATCAACGGCCTTCCTGAGCTGGACATTGTCACCGCCAACAGCACTGCGGGAACAGTCAGCTTTCTGGCCAACAAGGGTAATGGGACATTCGCCCCTGCGGTGAGCAGTGCCGTGGCTGGATCAATAGCTGGCAGCGGGCCGACGAGCGTTCACGCCAGCGACTTGAATGGCGATGGAATCCCCGATCTCCTCTGCCTGCTCGGCCCCGGCAACAGCAACGATGTCACTGCCTTGCTCGGCAACGGCGCCGGGACGTTCCACACTGGGACGACCATTTCCCTCCCTGGCGGCGGGAGCAGCAATGCCATCGCGGCCGGCGATCTGGTTGGCGCAGTGACACCCCAGACCGATCTCGTGCTGACAAACAGTTCACAGATTTCCACGCTTTTGGAAGTCAGCGCGGGAGCGACAAACCAATTGTCCTTCGCTCAGCAGCCGGCAAATGCCCCGACAACCGGACTGCTTTCGCCAATTACAGTGGATGTCGAAGATTCCAACAGCAACCTGCTCACCAGCGACAACTCAAATGTCTCGCTGAGCATCGCCAGCGGCCCCGCCGGTGCGGTGCTCAGTGGAACGGCCACCGTGGCGGCGATAAACGGCGTAGCTACCTTTACCAATGTGTCGATTTCAACCGCCGGCAGCTACACGTTGACCGCCAGCGACAGCACGGCTTCCTCAGCCACCTCAATAGTTTCAAGATTGGTTCCTCCACGCTCGTCCCGTCGATTGTGCATTCAACGCTGCCCCCAAGCGTCGTCGCGGGGACCGGGACGCGAGGAATTGTCGTCGTCGATCTCGTCAACTCCGCAGTCGCCATTTCGTCGGGATCGACAACTGTGAGTGTGTATGCGTCGACCAACGGCGTTGTCGACGGCACCTCTGTGCTGCTTGGCTCAATTGCAAAGCCGAAGTTAACAATCCGTGGCGGTGGCAAGACAGCTTTGTCAGTGTCTGTTACCCCGCTTCCGGCGAGTCTGAATGGTGCCTACATCCTGTTTGCGCAGGTCACTGATCCATCCGGCGCCACGGGCATTTCAATCGCTGGCCCGACATTGGCGGCGGCAGCGCCGTTCGTCGCTTTTTCAGAAACCCTGGTCCGAACAACCCTGTTGCCTGCCGATGTGAGCGGCACCAGCACACGAGCTATCGCCGTATGGAAAGTAACCAACAGCGGCAACATCATCAGCAAAGGCATAAGCCACATCGCCTTGTTCGTAGCCGCCGATGGGATCGCCGCTCATGGGACGCTAATTCGCAGCCAGGATCTGCCGATCGTTTTGAAGCCCCGTGCCAGTCGTTTGATTACCGTGCCACTTCTAAATCTCCCGGCAGTGAGCGACGGGAACTACAACCTCGTTATCCAGGTGACCGATCCTCTCACAAATGTGACTCAGGCGGCCAGTGCCGGCCAATTCACGCTGGCAGCGCCCTTCGTCGCACTATCGGAAACGCTGACGACCACGCTGCCAGCCGCGCTGATCAGCGGGACCAAAGCCAAAGGATTGGTCACGCTCCTGATTACCAACAATGGGAACGTTCTCTCTAAGGGAGTCACACCGATCAATATCACCGCCTCGACACAAGTAGGCGCCCTCGGCACATCCATTGTCACCTCGGCGAAGTCCCTCGCCATTCTCCCCGGCAAAACCAGAAAAGTAATAGTGCCAGTCAAAACTGTCCCCGCCCTTGCCGACGGCAATTATTTCCTCGTCGCTCAGGTGACTGATCCTTTCGCCGGCGGCACAAGCATCGCGTCGTCACCCGCCCCGATTGCAATCGCCGCGCCGTTCATCACGCTGTCGGCGGCGTTTGCCGCGACGCCCGTGCCGTCACTGAAGTCCGGCGCGACCGTCATTCTGACCAATAACGGCAACATTGACGACGTTACGTTGATAGATGAGCGAGTGGGTTTCGCCACCGACGTTGCCGGACAGGAGCCGGTCGGTTCATCGCTTGAATCAGGAACGATCGGCCGCCAGACAATCAAAGCCCACAGAAGCATCAAGCTGCACCTCAGCGGCTGGAAGCTGGTGGAGTCCTCATTAACGCCCGGCAGCTATTTCCTCACCGCGATATTGACGGATGAAGCGGCAAATAGAGCGGTCACAATAAGCAGCATGGCGGTTGCAAAGATATGACAATGTCCATTGATTGATTGCAGAATCGCGGGCGTTGCCAACGATGCCTTAATTCTTGCAAATACACACTATCATCCCGATTCCAAGTCACTTTAGAGTCACTAACATAACCTCCCGCGCGTCGATGCGCAGGTGATTATGTTAGTGTCTATTAATTATAATCAGCCTCCTCGCATGCGCCGCGCATGATTGGACTCCAATCTGCGTAAAGCTGGAAACCTCGCACACCGTGGTGTGTACCGTCGAGAATGCGAGCAGGTCACACATTATGTCGCATGGGAAATTATTTGCCGGGGTCGTTATATTCTGCGATGGGTAAAAAGCAGCCAATTCACTTGCACTTGTTTTTCCCTGCAGAACACATGGAAGGAAGTTATTTATGGGCATGTTGGATCATCCGCGCGTCGTTAGCGCTTCTGTATCGCGATTACGGCCCCGGTTTTCCAATCGGTTGTCGCGCCAGGCTGCGCTGATGGCCGCGATTGAAAGGCTGGAACCGCGACGGTTGCTTGCATCGATCGGCTGGCTCGGGGGCAGCGGCGACTGGAGCGACGCAAGTAAATGGTCGGGCGGCGTCGTTCCAGGGGCGCTGATGATGTCACGATTCCCGCTGGCAGCACCGTCACAGTCACCGTTGGCCAAGGGGCCAATACTCTTCAATCAGATGGAACGCTCAGCATTGTCGGCACGGTTTCACATCCGGAGCCGACCGGTGTAACGCGCGGCGCGCTCGGAATTGGCACGAGCGCTTCGCTCCGCGGCGCCATCAGTGTTGCCGGTGACCTCAGTGGCCACAACATCACCGTATTTGGAAATCTAAGTCTCGTCCCGGCCGCCAGCATCTCCGGCACATTTACCAACGATGGAACCATCTCCACGACCGGTGGGAATTTCTCTCGGATCAGTGTCAACAACAATGCGCATATCACCGTCACCGGAAGCACGAACTTCACGTTTGGAACCATTATCAACAACATCAACGGCCCCGGTCCCGATGACGGGCTGTTTGAAATTTCAGGGGCTGCAACTCTGACGGCCGCCGGGGGAGGCGGGGCCGCACCGGCGCTGAACAACAATGGCGGCAAGATCCTCAAGAGCGGCGGCGGCACCGCGACGATGGACATAAATCTGGACATCAACAGCGACGGCGGCACATTCACCGTCACCGGTGGAAGCGTTGATTCACAGGCGTTCGTCTCTTTCGCGGGTACCCAATTCAATATCGCCGCTGGGTCCTCGCTCATTCTGGACAGCGCTACCGGCGGTGGACACTTGAGCGGCACCTTGACCGGCACCGGCGCCGGTCAGCTCATTTTTAAAAATGGCGTATATGAATCTCGCGCTATTGATGGCTCTTCGGCAGCGGCGGTGCTGAACTTTCCCGATGGGTATGCAAGCGTGGACACCGCTGAGCTGGGGTCCGGCGTCGCCGGCAGCAGCGCTGGCGCGATCATCACCAATACGGGATTTCTCACCTACACCTCATCAGCAGAAGTTGAGTCGCCGAACTTGATCAATCAGGGAACCATTCGGGTCATTAACGGCGCAACGCTCAATTTGCCCGCAGGCACCTCATTCATCAATGACACCACGGGGACCTTTACCGTGTCGTCAAATGTCAACTTCGACGGCGCCGGTGGCGGGGCGCAACCGGGCTGTTTACAAACAAAGGCCTCTTCCAGAAAACCGGCGGCGGGGGAAATACCTCGTTCAGTCCTTTCATCAATTTCCGTAATTCAGGCGGCATCATTCACATCACCTCGGGATCAATCACCGACCCCGCCTCTACCGTGCTGGATGGCGCGACAACCTTCTCCATCGCCCCCGGCAGCGCGTTCTTCTTCGCCAATCCGCAAAACAACAACAATGTCGCAATCAGCGGAACCATCACCGGCAGCGGCGGTGGAATCATCGAATTCGATCAGGGCACCTTCATCTCTCGAACTGCTGATGGGACCAGCACCGCCGCCATTCTTAACTTTCCCGATGGCATGGCGCTGGTGACAGGCGCAATTGGGAACTGGCATTGCCGGAACCAACCCTGGCGCGATGATCACCAACACCGGCTTCATCGACTACATCACCGATAACGGCAGCAATGGACCATACATCGTCAATCAGGGAACGGTGCGCGTGCGCGGCTCCGGTTCAATAAACTGGCTCGCCGGCGGAGCTTTTACCAACGCAACGTCAGGACTCTTCGACATCCAGACCGATGTCACCTTCACAGCCAACGGCGGTGGGGGTGCATCGTTTGACTTCAAAAACGCCGGCATCTTCCGCAAGAGCGCCGGTTCCATCACCATCATCCCCAATGGCTACACCTACGAATTGCTTGCCGGCGGCCGCATCCAAGCCAACGCAGGCACGTTGAATTTCACCCCCGCTCAGCTTAATACGTTCGATGGAGCCCTGCTCTCTGCCGTGCCCGGCGCTACGTTTAACTTCGGCCCTGCGGCCGCCCACATTACCGGTGTTCTTTCCGCGCCTTCCAACAGCGCAATCATCCACTTTACCCTTGGCAATTTCTTCCCAAATGCCGATGGAGTCACTCCCGGATCGCTCGCTTTTTCCGCCGGCGTCGCCGAGGTGGATGGCAGCGTGTTCAATGGCGCGCTGTTGTCCAACACCGGCACGCTTGCATATGTCGGACCGGGAAACCAGATCGGCACCTTCACTAATAACGGCGTCATGACGTTCGACGGCAGCGCCATCAGCGCTGCCGGCCAGCCGGTGCTGGGGGTCGGTGGAATATGGAACTTCCTGAACGACACCGCCTTTAACGTTGCCTTTCAAACCATTCAAAACGCCGGCCTCATCGAAAAAACCGGTGGCAGCGGCGCGCTTTCGCTGTCCAATGCCGGAATCAACAATACCGGAACAATTCTCGCGCTTTCCGGATCGATTGCACTGAATAACGCAAGCATCTCCGGCGCCGATGCGCACACGCTTCCCTCGGGCGGCACCTATGAGGCGGGCGCTGGCGCGTCCATCGACTTCGGCTCCAACTACACCCTCACAACCAACAATGGCATCATTCGCTTATCAGGTCCCGGCGCAACCATCCCGCAGGCCTCCTCGCTAACCACCAACAACGGCACCTTCGCCGTTCAAGGCGGCGCAACCTATTCCACCACCGGATCATTCACCAATACCGGCACGCTCTCAGTTGGCGGGAACTTCACCGTAAACGGTGATCTGACGTTGGCCACCGCCTCATCCACGCTCCCCACCCTCGAATTGGACGTGAGCGGCCTGCCAGGGCAGCCGGGCGCGCCAAATCTCATCGTCACCGGAACAACCACGCTGACCGGAAATCTCACCGCAACCACCACCGGCGGTTTCGCACCACCGGCGGGAACGGCTTACCCGGCCGCATCATTTACAGCTTCCACCGGCGCATTCACCGCAACCGACGGTGTCGGCCCCGGCTTCACCGCAACCATCACCCCCACAACCATCACTCTGAATGCCTCGGCCACCGGTGCAGGGTCAGACCTGATCGCCGCATCTGTCAGCATTCCCGCGTCCGGCTCGGTCGCAAGCCCCATCACGGTCAACTTCGGGGTTCGCAATGCTTCCGGCCTGACCGCCTCCGGAACATGGACAGATTCGCTTTACCTGTCGACCGATGGCACGCTTGATCCCTCCGACATCCTGCTTGGCCGAAAGGATCATGCTGGATCATTGGCCGCAGGCTCCAGCTATTCTGACAACATCACGGCGACATTCCCTTCCCTGATCGACGGCACATATCACGTCATTCTCGTCACCGACAGTGGTACGGCTGTCAGCGACACCAATCGCGCCAACAACACGCTGGCATCAACCGCAACGCTCACAGTGACCATCCCCGCCCTGACCTTAGGCGCGCCGATCGGCTCCACCATTGCCGCCGGACAGGAGGCGCTCTATCGCCTCGTCGTGCCCGGCGGCCAGGATGTTCGCATCACACAGACCTCCACGATACCTGCCATCGTCGACGTCGAAGTTTCTCGCGGGGTACTGCCCACTTTCGACTCCGCACAGTTTCTGATCACTCCCGATGCAACCATCACATCAAACTCATTCACCATTCCTCATCCCCAGGCCGGAGTGTATTACGTCCGCCTCATCGGCCGCCCTGAAGCTGGCGCAGGCAGCAATTTCACCCTGACTGCCGCGGCGATTTCGTTTGGCGCATTCAGCGCTTCGCCCGCCAATGTCGCCGCCGCAACTTCGACGATCATCATTGATGGCGCGGGTTTCACCTCGGCGTCGGTGGTTCAGTTGCTCAGCGGAGGTGCGACAATCGCCACCGCGACGGTCACGCAACTTTCCGCTGAGCGCTTGTCGGCGACGTTCAACTTGTCATCCGCCGCGCCGGGCCTGTATGACCTGCAAGTCACGGATGGCGCCAATCATGCAACGCTGGCGGGCGCGATCACCGTGCAGGCGGCGACAACCGCGGCCCCCGTCGAATACCAGATGATCGCACCCGGCGTCATTCGCCCGCTGCGAACCAACGTGATGTACGTGAAGTACACCAACCCCAACGGCTTTGACGTTCCCGCCCCTTTCTTTGAACTCTTCGAGCCAAACATCAGCTTCCGCCTTGCCGGTGGTGATGTCGGCGCCAACATCGGCGCAGGATCGTTCACCAGCGGTTATCTGGATTTATTCGCAATCAACCAGCAGGGCCTCGCGAACATCCTTCCAGCGCATTACACAGGTCAATTCAGGATCGAATTCAAAACGCTTATCAGCGCGGGTGACACCGAATTCGGTCCCAGCCTCGGCGTCCCTGCGAATCCGAATGATCCTCGGGCATTGTTTGATCTCAGTTCACTGATTACGCCCGGTGTCGCAGGGATCAGCAGCGCCACCGTCCAGATTCTCGCCGCGGAACTGCAGGGGCTGAGCGCTTTGCCCACCGATCCGCACTCCGCTGGTGGAACAGGGTATTCGTTCACACCCAACCTTCAGGTGCCGTCCAGCGCCGTAATGGACCGTCTTCTGCAGACGGCTGCGACCCTCAGCACCGCTGACGTTCATGAAGCTGACATCACGCGGCTGCTGAGCTATCAGTTGAATCAGGCCGACGCGTTCGGTGCTGTCACCACGCGCCAGCAGACCGGCCCGTTTGGCCAGGGCGCTCCCGATATTCTGCATTACAGCATTACGAAATTCGGGAATGCCGTGCAGTTCACTTCGCCCGACGGCGTGCGGACATTTGACCCTCTCGGCGGGGGCGCTTATGCCGCCGAAAATCCGCTCGACACCGGCGTTCTTTCCAAACTTGCCGACGGCACCTTCCGCCTCACCGAAACCACCGGCACGTTCTATCAATTCGATGCGGCCGGACGACTTAATTTCCTCCAGGATGTCGCCGGTGTCCGCACGACTTTTGCATATGACGGCGCAGGCAGGGTTGTTTCCATCACGCGCCCAACAATCGCGTTACAACATATGCCTATAACCCGACGCTTGGCATTGTCAGCAGTTCCACCGATAGCGACGGCATCACCAGCATCTATGGCTATCGCATCGACACGGGACCGTTCGGCACGCCCATCCCCCTTCTCACAACCATTACAACGCCTCGCGGAATAACGACGTTGACCTACAGCGCCACTCCCGGCAGCGCCGTCAACACATACGCCATTCCTGGCGGCAGCGTGACGACGTCATTCCTGACTTCATCGCCCGCGACCGCCTATCTTTTGACATCGTATACATTCCCCAACGGCACCGGCCGCCGCTTCGATTACGACGGGCTCGGACGCATCATCAAGGTTTCGCTCCCCGACGGCTCCGCGCCGCAAACAATCAGTTATGACGCAACCGGTCTTCGCCTCACCAAAACATTAGCCAACGGTGATTCAACGTCGACGCTGCTGAGTCTGGACGGATCGGTGCTCTCCGCCACCGATCCGGACGGCAATGTTTTCAAATCAGGATTTGATTCCAACGGCCTGCTTACATCCCTGCTGTCACCGGACGGCGCGGGCATCTCCATTCAAACCGCATCGAATGGTCTGCCGGCGACCCAAACCAACGCCGACGGTGCAACCACTTCCTTTGGTTATGACGCCGTTGGACGAATCGTTAAAGTGACCGATGCCAACGGCAACGCGGTTTCCCTTGCCTACACCGCCGCCAGTCAGATTCAGGACCTTTCCTTCGTCGACGGAACCAGCGTTCAATATGCATACGATAATCAGGGCTCCGTCAGCCAGGTGACTGACCGCGCCGGTCAGGTTCTTTCCTTCACGCGCGACAGCAAAGGCCGCGTTATTTCCCGAACCTATAGCGGCGGCCTGACCGTGTCCTTCACCTACACGCCCGCCGGCAGTCTCGCGACCGCCAGCGGCCCCGAGGGAACAACAACTTATACCTACGATGCCGCCAACCGCGTTGCTTCCATCACCTATCCCGGCGGGCGATCTTCATCGTACGTTTATGATCCTTCCGGCCGCCTGGCGCAGGAATCGGATCAAGGCGGTGTCATTGCAAATTACGCTTACGACGCCATCGGCCGCCTCACGCAGGTGACGGACCACGCTGGGGCCCTGGTCGTCTCGTACACATACGACGCCCTCAGCCGTCTCGCCGCCAAGACTTTCGGTAACGGCACCAAAACCGTTTACACCTACGATCATCGCGGCCTGCTGCATTCCATTTCGAACCTGGACCTCAGCGGCGCGGTAGTCAGTTCACTTACTTACGCCTATAGCGTCCTCGGTCTGCCCGTCTCGGTGACGGATCAGGCAGGCGCAATTACAACCTATTCGTACGATCCCTCCGGGCAGCTCACCCGTGTTGTCCTGCCCGGTGGGCGCACCATAACCTACAGCTACGATCTCAACGGCAACCGCACGCAGATGGTTGATTCCAGTGCTGGTACTTCCAATTACACCGTCAATGCGCTGAATGAATATGCCTCCGCCGGTTCCGCCACATTCACATACGACGCCAACGGCGACATGGCGACGATGACCGATGGCTCCGGGACGACCACCTATACATACAGCCCGGATCATCGTCTGCTCAGCGCCGCCGGACCCGCTGGCACATTCACCTACACCTATGACGCCCAGAACAACTTGATCAGCTTCACAAAAAATGGCGTCCGCACTGATCTGGTTTACAACGCCTTCGGAGAAATCATCGGCGAGTACGACGCGGCCGGTAATCGCATTGCCACGTTCCATTACGGACTCGGCCTCGAATCAAGAACCGCCGCCGGGAATGCGAATTTCTTCTACCAGGCCGACAATCTCGGCAACGTTACCGCCGCCACGAACGATCTGGGGGTTGTAACCACCCAGCTTTCGTATCTGCCTTTTGGCGAAAAGCTGGCTGCCACCGGCGCCACCGGAGAGCTCTTCACCTATGGCGGCGCTGTCGGAACACTCGATCTGGGTGACGGTTTCTACCAGACCCGCTCCCGCACTTATTCACCGGCGCTGGGACGATTCCTTCAGCCTGATCCGTCCGGTTTTGGCGGATTGGACGCCAATTTCTATCGCTACGCATCCAACAGTCCCATCGCATTTTCCGATCCCGGTGGTTTGGCGATACCTCCCGTCGGCGCAGGCGGAGGCGGCGGTGACTACAACAATGACTACAACTCCGGACCAAAAGAAAGCGGAACTCCGGGTAATTCCAGCGGTGGTAATGCCGGCGATACCGGGATCGTTAAACCCGTGGATATGTCGCCCCAGGGCGGCGATCGACCTGACAATCCCGAACAAAACCTCGGTGGTGACGGCGGAGGCGGGGATCCTCCTCCGGACACCACCGGCGACAATGCCGATGGCACCGCACATCGCGGCACCGATGAATTTCAACAAACCAAAGTTGACAACGATTGGCAGATGCAAAAGGCGCTGGGGACGCTCGCGCTCATGGCGCTAGCCGCCGCACGCCATAAAGCCGGCATGGAAAATACTGCGCAGCTCTTCGATCGCACATACGTCGACATCGTTCGTCGTGAAATCCCCATCCTGGCTCAAAAGATTCCTCAGCTTTTGGATCCCACCGTCCGCACTCGCCCCCGGGTTCCTGTAATCGTCACCCCACCCGCTGACCCCGATAATCCCGATTCCCCGCCCATCGTTCGCCCGCGCAATCCAATCCTGGATGTGGATCTCACGCTGATTCAAATCCACCAGGTTCTCCACCAGCTCACATCTTCCGATCCCAACGAAATCGTCGGGCCCGGCGGCTTCGGCGGTTCAAAGTTCATCGCCGCCGGCCAAAACCTGGCATACACGATCTTCTTTCAGAACAAGCCCACGGCGTCCGCGCCCGCTCAGCAGGTCGTCGTCACCACCGTGCTCGATCCCAACGTCGATCTCTCTACGTTCCAGCTCACCTCCATCGGCTGGGGTAATTTCACCCAGTCCGTGCCCGCCGGACTGCAGAGCTATTCAGTCCGCGTCAGTTATGTGCAGCCCGATACGGGAAAGACCATTCTGGTCGACATCGTCGCTTCATTGAACGCAACGACGCGCACGCTCACCTGGACCCTCAAGACCCTCGACCCCGCAACGCTGGATCTTCCCGGCGATGCGCTCGCCGGCTTCCTTCCCCCTGACGACGCCAGCGGTCGAGGCGTCGGCTTTGTCAGCTACAGCGCCGCCCTGAATCCAAATATCCCCACCGGCGCCTCTGTCAGCGCCGCGGCCAGCATCGTGTTCGACACCAACGCCGCCATCTCCACCAACACCTGGACCAACACCATCGACGCCGCCGCTCCGGGCAGCGTCGTCAATGCGCTTCCCGCCCAGACTTTGACAACCGCAATTCCCGTCAGTTGGATCGGTTCCGATGCCGGAAATGAATCCGGCCTGCAAAGCTTCAGTATCTTTGTCAGTATTGATGGTGGCCCGTATTCGTTGTGGTTGAACACCCCCGCCGCTTCAGCTGTGTATCTCGCTCAGCCCGGCCATACCTACGCGTTTTACAGCACAGCGACGGATAACGTCGGTAACACCAGCGCAGTGCCTGCCGCCGCCCAGGCGACAACAACCGTACCAGCAATCGCGCGTTCGCTGGTGGTTTCCGCCGGCAAGCACGTTTCGTACACGGACGCCGCAGGGCAATTGGTCACCATTACGCTCACGGGCCCCGGCATTGGCACGCTCAACTTCCTCAGCAATGGCAGCGCTGATCCCATCTCGTTCGCGCTCGATGGCACGACCGCCAAGACCAGCGTAAGCATCCGCGTTGCCAGAACCGCCGGCGCCCCCCTCGCCCCGCTCACCAGTGTAATCGTCAGCGGCTCACTCGCCGGCTTCATCGCGCCAGGCATGACCCTGATTGGATCGCTGCACGTGATCGGCACGCTCGGTAATCTGACGCTCGGCGGTGTAACAACCGGCCCGGCAACCATCATCATCGACGGCGCCGTGCTCCCAACATCCTACCGCTTCGGCGCAGTGCATGACCTGAGCCTCACCAGCGCCGGCGGCATCAAAACACTGCAAGCCGACAGTTGGACGAGCGGCCCCTTCAGCACAGATTCCATTACCGCACCCTTCCTCGGGGTGGCCAAAATCCGCGGTAACTTCGACGCGTTCCTGACTTTAACTTCCACCTCCCTCGCCATCCGAAATTTCACAGTCGGCGGGGCAATCGCCGGCGGCATGTGGTCCATTGCCGGCTCTGTCGGAACCATTACCGCTGCCAGCACAGCGGCTTCATGGTCCGCAACCATCGCCGGCAGCCTCAAGCTCCTCTCCACCCGCGGGCCCGTGGCCGGCACGCTGACCGTTACGTCCCTGGACTCACTTCACGCCGCCGGCGATGACGCCCTTATCCTCACCGTCACTGGAGCCCAGGCCGTCCGCTCGATCGCCATTCGCGGAGCGCTCCGCGCCGGCGCCTGGAGCTTCGGCGGAGCTGTCACCTCCATCACCGCCGCCTCCGTTTCCATAGGATTCGCCGCTGCCTCCACCGGCGCAATTCGATCCCTGATAATCAAAGGCGACGACGCCGGCTCTTTCTCCGCCGCCAGCGCCACCACCATCCGCATCGGTGGAAACATGACCGGCGCATTACTGACGTTGACCACTCCCATGCTCGCAAAGACCTTCACTTTGCGCTCCTTTTCCGTCGGCGGAACGTTCCTGAACTCCGCCGTCCGGTCTGCCGGCTCCATCGGCGCAGTAACCGTAGGCGGCGCATCCGGCTCCACGCTCTTCGCCGGCGTTTCTTCCATCGTCCCCAGCGGTGCGCTCCCCGCCTCGGCTGCCGACTTCACTGCCTCAGCCGCGATTGGCACCTTCACTTCCCGATCCCGATCCCCCTTCACAGACACCGTGATCGCCGCCTCCGATCTCGGCGCGATCGCGCTCGGCCGGGTCACCACCGCCAACGCCGGAAAAGTTTTCGGCGCTGCAGGCACATCGCTCAAATCATTCAGTTTCACCGACATCGGCCACCCCCCATTCCACTGGACCAGCCACCAACCTCGCGCGCGGCTTGCCACACTGCCCGGTGATCTCCAGGTCGTTTTCGATTGATCGCATCAGCAACGGCTTTGATACACCCCGGCAGGCAAAATCCAGGCTCGGCGGGCATTGAACAAGCTTGCAGTAACTCTTGCAAAATCCGCCAAGTCCGCGATATTAATCAGAAATCGACCTTCGGCCTCTTGGCGGAATTGGCAGACGCGATGGATTCAAAATCCATTGCCCGTAAGGGCGTATCGGTTCAAGTCCGATAGAGGCCACTGACTTCTCACTTCAATCACTCAACCACATACCGCCTTTTCGGGCGTTCGGCGGTGTTTATCCCCGATCCCCACCTGCAGAGTTTATTGCGACTGCGATACAGGCGTCGGCGGCGCAAACACCACCTGCGGCCGAATACTCCGAATCCTGCTCGCCAATTGCTGCTGTTGGGCGAAAATCTCCCGATTGACGCTCGATATGGCGCGGTCATCAGCACGGTAAATATCCCCCGTAAGCGTTCGGGCAATCGCGGATTCGACATACTCCGTGCGGGCACTTTCCTGCCAGTCGGAGCGAACTGTCACATGAATGCCTGATTCACCAAACGTCAGAAGACCCCAGCGAGGCGGCAGATCCTTCTTCTGAACCAGCCCCGTGGGCGCCAGAATGTAATGCAGGTTCGCCATCGGTTGATTGAGGCAGGCATCGAACTTACCCAATCCGATGGATTGCCGAAGACGCACCGGGCGGCGTCGCTTGAAGCGGCTCTGCGCCAGGTTGCGCTTCCGCTCATTCAGGCAAAGCATCAGTTGCCCATCATTCGACAGATCGCGAAGAAAATCGCTTCGCGAGGCTTTGCATTCGATAAAACAAACCTGCGCCAGCTCGCGCGGCTGATAGAGATAGTTGTGATATGCCCGAAAAATCCCCGTGCCGACCGCATCGATAATGCCCAGAGGCTTCAACCGAACCTCGGCCGCAATGCACCGATAGCCAAAGCGGTACAGCCACCGGCAGGCTTCTTTCTTGAGTGTTTTGTGAAGATCGGTTTCACCAGGCATTTGGGCAGTCCTTTGCCGCTCGATGGAAGTTGAACCAAATCGTAATTCGGCCTGATGGAAATGCAATGTGCAGCGGAAAGAACAGCCTGAATCTGCAAAGATAATGGTGATGTGGCAGGGTTGGGATCAGGAGCGCGAGCGCGGCGCATCGTTAAACGCTCAGCCCTTGCCGCTGATACGTTTCAAGGCGGTAGTAAAGCGTCCGCAGGCTGATCCCAAGTTCGGTGGCAGTCGCGGTGCGATTGCCGCCGTTGCGCTCCAGGGCGGCGAGGATATGTGTGCGTTCAATCTCTTCGAGCGTTAATGGCGCAGCCGACGGAGCGTCCGCAGGAGACGCTGAAGTTTCGTGCGCGAGATTGGCCGGTGCCAGCGTGGCCAAGCGACGCTGACGGGCGCGATCCAGCGATAATTCCAGATCACCCAGCGGGCAGGGCTTGGTGAGAAAATCGCTGACATTCAGCCGAATGGCCTGGCGAGCCGTATCCAAGTCGCCAAAACCGGTCAGGATGATTACCTGCACCGTCGGCCAACGGCGGTAAATGGATTCAAAAAGATCGATCCCCGGTATGCCCGGCAAATTAAGATCGAGCACCACAATGTCAATCGGTTGCTGCTCGAGCACTTTCATCGCCGCCTCGGCCGAGCGGGCGTTGAATGTATTGAACCCCATATCTGCAATGGCGTGAGCAAACATCTCTCGCAGGCGCGTTTCGTCTTCGACAACCAGCACCTCGCGACACGGACCAGCAATAGTGGAGCGGCTGGAACTCATGCGATCGCCTCGATTTCCTGGCGCCGGTTCATCGCCGGCAAGCGGATGGTAAATCGGCTCCCCATGCCGACGCCTTCACTTTCGGCGGTGATATGGCCGCCGTGGTTTTCGACAATCGCGTGCGTGATCGTCAAGCCAAGACCGGTTCCCGGGTCGCCGGCTCCGCGCTTGTCGGTGAAGAACGGTTCAAAGACGTGTTCGATGGTCTCGGCGCTCATGCCGCGACCATTATCGCGCACGGATAATTCCACGGCAGCCATATTGCGACGGCCCTGAATGCGCACTTCACCCAGCCCCGGCCGCGTGGCTTCCAGCGCATTGATCGTCAGGTTCAAAAGCACCTGTTTCATTTCAACGACATTGCCAAGAATGGTCAGCGCCCGGCTATCTTCGAAATCCAGCACCAGCTTCCGATCGCTATATCGGCTGAGCCCCCCCACCATGCTCGCAATATCCGATGCCACCTTCGGCAATGAAACAGCGACCTTGGCATCGGTTCCGCCGCGCGCCAGCGACAGGAGCTTCGAAGTAATCTCTTTGCAGCGGAACGCTTCGTCGCGGATGATCTGAAGCGCCTTGGTTGGTTCCGCGCCAGCGCGGAGCCGCGATTCAGCTTCTTCAATGAAAGCTCGGCGTAACCGGAAATAATATTGAGAGGATTATTAATCTCATGCGCAACGCCGGCCGCAAGGAACCCAACGCTGGCCAGTCGCTCGGAACGGACAAGCTCTCGTGATTTCTGGGCAACCTTTTCTTCCAGCCGCTCGTAAAAATCATCCAGCTTTTCAGCCATCCCGTTAAACTCGTCGACGAGCTGTTGAAACTCCAGATCCGCATTGATGTTCACGCGTTCCTGGAAATGTCCTTTGGCGACGCGGCTGACAGCTTCGCGCAGGTGACGAAGCGGCAGAACCACACTTCGATATTGAGATACGCTGAGCAACACAGCGGTCAGCAGAATGATCCCGGAAAGTGTCGTCACCGAAATTAACGTCGTACGGAATCGTTCTTCGGTGTTGGCCTTCTGCTGCTGGATAAATTGATCGCAGGATGTCGCCGCGCGATGCAAAGCAGCGGCGACGTTGTCCGTTTGGGCGGCAATGTCGGAAATTGATTGGGTCTGAACCGGCATTCCCGGCGTTGGTTCGGCGGTTTGCAAAAGGCCGGCCAGCCCTGTGTAAGATTCGTGAACACCCTGAATCGCGTTAGCCGCATCACCCGATGCATAGTCGTAACCGGTGACGCTGAAGAATGCATTCAGCCGGCTTTCGGCCTGGTGAAGGGGCGCGGAAAACGCAGGACCGGTGAACTCGCCGCGGATCAAGCTGCTCTTGGCGGCGGTGACGTATGTTTCAGCCGTCTCGATCCGCCCGAGCTGTTGATACGCACCGAGCACCGTGCGCACGCTCTGGCGTAAACCCAAAAGCCCCCACGTCGTGACGCATCCCAGCAACACCAAACCCACCAGCAGCGCGGCATTCTTCATCAGAATTTTTCGACCGAGCGTCATATTGTTATTCCAATCCCAGGACGAAACCGAGCTGCGATACCACGGATACCGTCTCTATCTTACCTCTCAAACCCTCATCTAAGTAGCGTAAAGGCAAACCCCGGCAGCAACAGGATTTCTGCAAACTTTGCACGAACTCAGGCGAAAGCGGGCAAGCCGCGTACCCTTCCGCCCGGCGCCTGGATCGTCGATCGGTTCGACCGCCAAGGCGAAACACCCTATGTGGCATTTAGAGCCTCTACAGCCTCCCGCGCATCGATGCCGCAAGCAGCGACCCGCCCGAGGTCGTATTAGGGGCTCTGTAATAAGGAAATAGAAAATGATGCAAAGAAACAAGCTATTGGCGGCTGTGGGCGCGGTATTATGCCTTGCCGGTGCCGCTTCCGCTGGAACGCAGTTTTATCAACAAACTAATCTCGTGTCGGACGGGTCGGTGCCGGCTGTAACGGTCGATAAAAACCTGATCAATCCCTGGGGAATTGCCTATGCGCCTGGCGGTCCGTTCTGGATCGCCAATAACAACAGCAACACCTCTACGCTTTATGACGGCACCGGAAGCAAGATTCCATTGACCGTTAACGTGCCCGGCAATCCAACCGGCCAGGTCTTCAACAGCACCAGCGATTTCAGTTCCAGCACGTTTATCTTTGACGGTGAAGGCGGCACTGTTACAGGATGGAACGGGGGAACAACCGTAAATACCCTTGTCGATAATTCCGCCGGCGGCGCTGTCTACAAAGGGCTGGCCAACGGAACCAGCGGCGGCCAGAACTTCCTGTACGCCGCCAACTTCCACAGCGGAAAGATTGACGTCTTCGCCGGCAATAATGTGCCGGCAACACTTTCAGCCGGCGCGTTCACCGATCCCACACTGCCTGCCGGTTATGCACCGTTCGATATTCAAAATATCAACGGCAAATTGTACGTGACGTATGCGCTGCAGAATGCAGCGGCGCACGACGACGTCAGCGGGGCTGGTCACGGGTTCGTAGATGTCTTCAGCACCGACGGCGCCAACATGGGCCGACTGATATCGCAAGGTGTGCTGAACTCTCCCTGGGGCATCGCACAGGCGCCGGCCAACTTCGGCAAATTCAGCAACGATCTCCTGGTCGGCAACTTCGGCGATGGAAAAATCAACGCATTCGATCCGATAACGGGAGCATTCCTCGGGTCGCTCTCCGGCTCAAATGGAAAACCGATCGACATCCAGGATCTCTGGGCGCTGAAGTTCGGCAATGGCGGCGAGGCAGGGCAAACCAATCAATTGTTCTTCACCGCCGGCCTGCAGGATGAATCGCAAGGCTTGTTTGGCAGACTCGACGCCGCCACCGGCGGAACAGCTGTGCCGCTTCCAAACATGCTGTATGTCCTCCCATTTGCATTGGCAATCGCAGCGATTTCGGCAAAACGAATGACGGCTCGGGAAGCGTAAGCCGCCACTCACAATCGGCGGGGCGAAAACAAGGGCGGGCCATTTATGGCCCGCCCGATTTTTTGCGCATACAAAGAGACTGTGAATCAGATAGCTATCGCAGAGCTTGAACGTGACACGCGCCTGCGGCCCATGCCGGTTGTCTAACGCTTAGAGCGGTTTTCACTCATTTAACGTATTTGGCACGGGGCTGAATGCCCGTATCCTATTAATGTTTGCCGTGAATTGTGTTCGAAGAGAATTGGAGAGGCGTATCAGTTGATATCTGGAATGCCGGTCACAACCGGCGCAGTAGTCGTCGCCGGTTCCACTGGCCGAACATCCGGCGCAGCCGGCCATCCCGTCAGCGTTGGTGGCGGCCAATTGATTTGATCGTTCGCGTACCGGTTCATGCGCACATAATAAGTGGCTTCACCGCTGGCGGGAACAATGACCCCATGCAGCGTCTGCCGCATCGAGCCTGAGCTGGGAAACTCCACCGTGATATCATGCGCGCCAGGAGGAACCGTCAGCGGAATCACAAATGTCGACCGCGGCAGCATCTCCCAGATGCGCACGTCCGCCTGACTTGTGGCTTTAAGTAATAGTCCCGTCGCGACGAGCGCCAGCCCCACCTCAGTATCGCTCTGATGGTTGCCGCCCAGTTCATAGGCCCCCGCCGCCAGCATTCCGGTGCCGACAACTGATTTCACCGCGCGAATGGTGTCGATGCTCTGCCACTTGCGATCCTGCGCCAGCGAAATCAAATCCACCAGCGGATATGCCGTATTAATCGTATCGGCCACGTTCCCGTCGATCAGGATATTCGGATGCGGCGGCGGTCCCACCTGCTGCGGGTTAGGCGCAAAACCTACAATCGCCCCATCCATGTTGGTTTCCTTGTGCGGCCCCATCCCATAATCAATCACCAGCAACAGGTTCGACTGCTGATTCATCTGTTCGTTGGCCAGCATTGCCAGGCTGGGACGCAGGCTCGCGACACGATCGAAATTAGCACGGGCCAGGTCGTCTTTCCCCAGCCGCTGATAAGAGCGCGCGAGCATGTATTGAGCGAGGACAAAATTGGATTCGATATCCCGATATTTGTCAGTTTGAACCTGCTGCGTATTCGCATCGGTGCTGTAATCACGAAGTTTGAACAGCGCATTTTCAAAGGCGCCGCGGGCGTTGCCGTAGTCCCCCTGCATGTAGTAGACGAGGCCAAGATAAAAATTCGCCATGGCCCGCTCAAACGGCTCGCCTTTCCAGATTTTTATTTTCTCATCAACCAGCGCAGCGCCCAGCGATCGGCCGCCGTTATTGACGCCCAGGCTGTTGATTACTTCATAAGCCCGTAGAAATGCGGCTTCGGATTGGTTCAGGTCGTACTGAATCAGTGCGGTTGATCCAAGCCGAACATTATTCAGCACAAAATCTTCATTGGTATTTTTGGAAAGCGGCTCAAGCAGCTTCCTGGCAGTGCCATAGTCACCCGCGAAATAGCTCGTCAGCGCTTGCTGCGCCGCCTGCTGTTCCGGCGTCATGCAACCGGGAAGAACAAACGCGAAAACACAAAGCAGGGGCGCGAGTTTAAGAAAGACGGATCGAGCGCGCGACGGCATCCAGCATCTGGGTTGATGTGCGAAAACTGAGAGCTGGCTGCTCACCTCTACTCCGGAAATAACAATCGGTTTCAAAATTCGTGCGGTTCAGTCCAGGAACCCTTTGACCGCCACTTTCTTCACTTCATAGGAACCCGTCCAGAGCACGCCGCGGGTTTTCAGATTTGTCAGTTCATACGTGCAGACATAATACGCATTGCGGCCCTGGTTGTTTTCGTCGGCAAGCGAAGTGAAGGTGGCAGTCAAGGAATAATCAGGATTGACGGCCTCCGGTGTCGGCCCCAGATCAACTCCATTCAACTCCTGCCCGCGCAAATTATAAAACGCGCCGCGATTCATGATCCATGTGAACTGTTCCCGCGCATGTTTGCTCAGAAGCGATCGAACGCGCGCGGTGAAGGCATCCGCCGCCCCTTTTGGCAGGACTTCCGCACGCAGGTCATTCACCACAGGCTCAACCACGACCTTCAGCGGCCCATTCGACGCGATCGCCTGCTGCACCGCGGAACTGCCCATGATTTTCATCGCCATGTCATCGGTCATGGCGACCAGATCAGTGCTGTCGAGTGCCGTATTCTGACCGTGTGACACCGCCGTGTTGTTGCAGCCAGGGGAGAAGAGAATCCAACCACAGATGCATAGAAATGCACACAGATAAAAGGCAGGCAGAGTCAAAAGTTGCAACCGAAATCCAAATAGAGTTTTCACGCCCACCATCCCGGCAATCCAAATCCGCGTCACCGACCTTTTCATTTTCCCTTATCTGTGTGCATCCGTGTGGATCTGTGGCTAATAATCAGTTCTTCTTATCGAGCCGTGTTAATTTCATAAGGCGGGCTGCTGTTCCAAACCTGCACGCGCGTTCGCAGATCGGTCAGCGTCGCCGTCACCAGAAAATAGCTCGTCGCGCGATTCGGCATTTCATCGATGGTGATGTAGAGACCGTAATCTGGATTGCTGCCGATGGGTCCGGGCTGGGCCTTGCCGCCGCCCTGCCCGAATTCATCCGAGCCCTGCTCAAGTTCTTTGCTTTGGATGTCCTTGTATTTGTCACGGTTCTCGACCAGCGCTACGCGGCCATGACCCATACGGGCCAGGTTTGATCGCAGACGCGCGGAAAACACTTCATAGCTGAAACGGGGATCGGTAGTGTGATTGGCCACGTCGGTGATGACCACAAGCCACTGTTTGCTGCTGGCGTTTAATTCGGGCAGCGCGAGCAGATCAGAAGCCATCTGGTCGGTCGCGGAGACGACATCTTTGCTCTGCAGCCCCGTATTGCCCTCGGTCAATTGATCGACCGGCTGGCGCTCCTGACCATACTGGTGGGGGCGATCGGCACAACCCACGGCGGCCAGCGCAATCACGCCCGCCGACAAAACCACTTTCAATTCCTTCACGGTCTTCATGGAAGGTCTCCTAAATGAAATATTCGAATGGAAGAACATGACAATACGCCTTCGTGCAGATTCCATCAACCACAGCGCGCAGCGATAGCTGCGCTGCCGATTTATTTATACGCCGCAGCGGCCTTGGTCCTGCGCCGCATCGACGACAGCCATTCCTTGACACTCCATAAGGGCCTCGTACGCTTTAGACACGCGACTCCGGCAGAAGTCAGTTTCACGTAAACTGCGTCGAGGCAGGCTCGTGGCGGTTTCGGTGTAATCCTTCTATTAAGCCGCACCATCCTTTGATCGGCACGCGTGTCTAAGCGGATGCGGCAGAAACATTCATCTGCCCCATGATCGGTTAACGAAACCAAAAATCCTTGTCGATTTTGGCCTATTAGGTTCATGAGGAGGCATTCCGTGCAAGTTCATATCAATCATCGCATCCGCCGCGCCGTTCGAACCGCAGCCATCGTCGCAGCGCTCGGCCTGGCGATCGAAACCGGCTGCTACCCTGCCCCGGAGCGTGTCGCCGCTCCACCGCAGAGCGGAATCACGATGCAGCATCGCGATCCGATCAAGCCGATGCCCGATCCCACCGACACCGCGGCCAACATCCAACCCGGCTTTGACGATGTCCCCCTGGTTAACCAGCGGCCGCCTGAGGAGCCTCGATATGTGCAGGCGTATGCTGCTGTCGGCAGGCCGCGCGTGATGATCTTTGTCAACCGCACCCTCAGCGGCGATCTCATGCCGGTCAATCCTAACGGCCCTATCGTCTCTGTTGAAAATACCCAGCAGTCCAATGGGAGCGTGAAGGTCGGCCAGAACAACAACACCTATAACAATTCGCCATACAACTCCTACTCGCAAAACTATAACCGCTCCTTCGAAAGCAGCGGCCCGGCGAAATATCAGGACCGAACGGATGTCTATCTCCAGCCTGGGCAATACGATGAAGCCGCCGCCAAATCGATCGATTATGAGATGATCGAAAACATCCTGACCGACTGGCTTTCCGGAAGCGGCCAGGTGACGATTATCTCGCCCATCGCCGCCCGCGGGCGGCTCACCGATCAGGAAGTGCAGGAACTGCAAAGCGGTCGCCCGCAGATGCTTAGTGAGATCGCTCAGAAGCTGCAAACAGACGTCCTGGTTCAAATCACCGCACATCCTTCCCAACAAACTTCCACGGGCCTGGGCATCCGCTTGATCGCGCAGGCCCTGAATACCAAAGGCGGCCAGGCCATCGCCCAGGCGTCGGTAGATGTGCCCCCACCGATGGAAAAAACAGTGCTGAATCGATACACGCGGTTTGTCGCCCGCAAGCTGATGGATGAGATGACCAATTCGTGGAACGTGATGGCATCGCAACCCGCGCCGCCCACGACGCTCGCGCCTCCCATGCCGCCGGCTGCGGCATCGTCAAATCCGATGGTTGCGCCGCCGGCTCAGCCGCCCGTCGCAACACCGCCAACCCTGCCGAATCCACCGGCTGTAGCGCCGACAATTCCGCCCGGCCCATCGGGTGCGGCAACTTCGCCCCCGCAACCGATCATGCCGCCGGTTGAGCAGCCCCCCGCACCCAACACGCAACCCGCGCCGCAATGACAATGGCAAATGGATTAAAAACGATCAAAAGCATCTGCGATCAATTGAAGGACCAACGATCATGAAAGCATTCACTTCCCTCGCCTTGATGATTCCACTACTCGCTATCGTCGGGTGCATCAAAGCCCCGATTGAAGGCCGGGCCGATACTTACTCCGCCGCCCAGGTTAATTTCGTGGATGAAGACCTCCGTGACCACACGGCGCTCGGCCGGATCAAACTCTTCCGCGACGAATCCGATCTGCTGCACGTCGACGTTCCCATCCGAGCGGCGACCAATCTCCAGATCTACGCCGACTGGCGCGTAACCTGGCTCGACCAGAACGGCGTGCCTCTGGGCCCTCCCAATGGCTGGACCACAACCACCCTTGCCCCCAACGTCTTTCAGGACATCACGGCTAACAGCTTCTCCCCACGCGCCGCCGATTTCAAAATGGACCTGAGATATTCCAAGTAAGCGACACCCCCCGCAAATGGGCAATATGCTAACTGCTGACCAACGCCCGTCGCATCGGGAGCCTTCACGCAATGGCTTACGGCGGGCTGTGCATACCTGACCCTAAAGCAAGAGGACGCGCCAGATGCACTGGCAACCCCCACGCCTTGCAACCTGCTCATATTCCGCAAGAGTCCCCATTACCGAATGATTATTCTCCCAGTCAACACAATCATGAATACCACGCTCTTAAAAGACCTCTGCTCCATTCCCACCGCTCCCTTCGCCGAACACCGCGTCATTCAATATATAAAGCAATTTGTCGCCGCCCGACCGCGGCTGCGCCTTTCCACCGACCCGTTCGGCAATCTTCTCATTGAACTTCCTTCAAAACAAAAAAGCCCCCGTTATCCCCGATGGGTCTTCACCGCTCATATGGATCACCCCGGCTGCGTCGCCGAAAAAATGCTCGACGCTAAAACTTTGCGCGCCGCTTTTCGAGGCGGTGTCTATGCGGATTATGTGCTTGGCGCAAAAGTCCGGTTTTTCGACGGCAGCAAAGAAATCACGGGCAAAATTATAGAAGTTGCCGTGGAAGATCCTGACCGCTCCAACGTTCCCAGTTCCGTCAACGTTCGGGTTTCCGCCGCCGTATCCCCCGGCTGCCCCGGAATGTTCGATCAAGGCCAAGGCCGCATCCAGGGCAAGCGGTTTCTCAGCCGAGTCTGCGATGACCTTGCCGGCGCGGCGGCATGTCTGGCCATGCTCGATCAGCTCCTCAAAAAACCCCCAATCACCACGATTGCCGTCCTCCTGACCCGCGCCGAAGAAGAAGGCTTTATCGGTGCCATCGGAGCCGCCACCTACCCCAAACTCCTGAAAAAAAACGACTGCCTCATTGCAATCGAATGCAGCGCCGCCCAGCCTTACGCCCCACAAGGGAACGGCGCCATTATCCGCGTCGGCGACCGCACCAGCGTTTTCAATTCCGACCTCACCTACTTCATCAGCACCGAAGCCGAGGCCCTGGCGAAAAAAGATAAGACGTTCAAATACCAGCGCGCCCTGATGCCCGGCGGAACCTGTGAAGCCACTGTCTATGACATTTACGGCTACACCGCCGCGAGCATCTGCGTCCCCCTCGGCAACTATCACAACATGGACAAAGCGCGCCGCCGCATCGCCCCCGAATATATCGATGTAAACGACTGGAAAAGCATGGCCAGTCTCTTTATCCACCTCGCCCGCACCGCCCATGAATATCGCCCCGGCCACAAACTATTAAAGGCGAAGCTGCAAAAGCAATTCAACAAATGGCGAAGTCTTCTGCACTAACCGACAAAAAGAACGCAGCCCCAAAAGCTCCCCGCAGAGCTCGCCACATGTTCGCCATAACTAAAGGAAAGTACTCCATTTTACCAAAATCCTGTCAAAATTACCGATATTCACTCGGGAAAGTCCAATAAAGGGAGAGCCGCAGAAAGAATTGCAACTATGCAAACTTTATTGTTGCGTTCAGAAAAACGCACATCATAATCACGAGCACCGGGGTAAAAACCGGAGTAGGAGGAAGTCGCATCCATGGGCTATGGAGCGGCTTAAGAGAAGGGTCCGTTTGATCTGACTCTTTCACCCATTCCAATTCAGTGGTGACCTTTCAGTCGTGCCTCACCAAGCAAGATCAGGAGATTCAAAACATGTTTTCGTCGAATTCCCGGAAGACGCTGCGCGCACATTTTGATTTAGAATTGACCAATCAGAACCGGCGGAAGCTTCGCCGAGCGGTCGCCGATGCGAGCCGCCGATGCTTTACGGGCTTTGAACTGCTGGAAAACCGCACGCTGATGAGCGGCACTCCATCGGCAACGATCGCCGGGCTCTCGCCCACTGTCGCCGAAGGGTCTTCATACAATGTCTCGCTTTCGACCAGCAATCTTCCCGCGGGTACGAGCGTCATTCAATGGAGCATCAATTGGGGCGACGGGGGCGCGACACCGGACATTCAAACGATTCCGGGAAATCCGTCGACGGCGAGCCATGTTTATGCCGACGGACCGAGCAGCGATACCGTCACCGGCGTAGTCACGCTCAGCAATAACACTACCATCACAGCAAATGTGACATCGGCAAGTGTCGTACAGGATGGTTCTCTCGATAGCACCTTCGGCTCAGGCGGAACAGTCACGTCATCCGCCGCAACCGGGTCGCGCGGCGTCGTCGTTCTCACCAATGGAAATGTTGTCCAGCTTGGCCAGATCGGAAATAATTTCGTCCTCGCCGGTTTCAACGCAAGTGGAAATGTCGATCCGGCATTCAGCAGCGGCGCTGTTTCCGGTATGGGAGCAAAGCTTCTGCTTCAAACCATTCCAGACCCCGCCAACCCCACGACGGGCACCGTCCAGAGATTGCTGGTGATCGGAAACACCCCCGGCTCCCAGCCTCAGGTGGCAGTCTGGAGATTCAATCTGAATGGAACGCCGGATGCGAGCTTCAGCGGGGGTGAAGTGATTCTTCCCCCCTCGCTCGGACCAAGTTTTCCAGCCGCCAACGATACAGCCGTCGATGCAACGTTTGATTCAAACGGCAATATCGTGATCGTGGCCCAGGCCCGGCACTCTTCCGGCGATTCATTCAACCAGATCGCGGTCATGCGCCTCACGCCGAGCGGCCAGCTCGATACAACCTTCAATGGCACCGGCGAGCAAACTAACTTCCTGAACAACATCGTCGGCGATACCTTCGCCAACTCCAACAACGCCGTCGCCGTCGTCACCGGCCCGGACAACAGCGTCTATGCTCTGGCCTACGGCTCGCTGCCGGTGAACACAGAAGGCACTCAGGATTATCTGATGGCCTTCACCTCCAGCGGCGCAGTCGGCCCCATTCAGCCGCTGCACCAGCCGACCATTTCCTTCAATTCGATGACATTGGATGGAACTGGAAAACTTCTGCTCGTGGGATCAACCAACAACGGGCAATCGGTCGCCGTCGGACGTTATAATCTGGACGGTACGCCTGATTTATTCGGCACCGGCGGCGTGGTGACTTACGCACTGGATAGCAGCAATTCCTTCGCCATCGGCAATAGCATTGCGACCACTCCCGACGGGAAGATTATTATCGCCGGGCAGATCGGCGCATTTCTGACGAGTTTTGGACCGAATGATGTAAGCAACGAATTCGTGGCCAGATTGAACAGCAATGGCTCTCTCGACACCACGTTTGCATCTCCTTCCGGTGTCGAGCGGATCAACTTCACCGCGCATGACAGCGCACGAGAGATTGTTGTGCAGGCCAATGGACAGATCATGGTCGCTGGCGATTCCTTTGACACGACCAGCTTTCTAACCCTCGCCCGTCTCGGAGCTCTCCAGCCGGGCAACGCCACTCCCGTCAACGTCTCGGTCACCAACGTTGCTCCGGCCGCCGGCGCAATCACCTCGCAGTCCAAGGCGGTGCGCGGTCAGGTCGTCACCTTCAGCGACACCTTCACTGATCCCGGCATTCTCGACACTCACACCGTTACTTGGAACTTCGGCGATGGTTCGCCTGCCGTCACCTCATCGCTCGGCGCGGGCGTGACTGGGGCCGTCAGCGCCTCTCACGCCTTCACCAATACCGGAAGCTTCACCGTAAAACTCACCATCACCGATAAAGACGGCGGCACCGTGACGGTCACCAAATCCGTCACGATTGACGTCGCCGACATCCAGGTCGATCCCACCAATGCTTCCAAAACAGCCCTTTTTGTCGGTGGAACCAGCGGCAACGACGTGATTTCCGTCGAGCCGGTCTGCGACAGCAACAGCCTGAAAGTCACCATCAACGGAGCATCGAGCACTTTCACCCCCACCGGCCGCGTCATCGTGTACGGCAACGCCGGCAACGATTGCATCACCGTCGATGAGATCGAGATTCCCGCCGAACTTTATGGCGGCGACGGAAATGACAGTATCCACGGTGGGGAAAGCTCCAATATCGAAGTCGGTGGCGCTGGAGATGACTTCCTTGAAGGAGGCAATAGCCGCGACATCCTCATCGGTGGAGGCGGTGGTGACATTCTTGACGGTGAAGGCGGCGACGATGTTCTCATCGCCATGTCCACTGTCTATGATGCAAACCCCGCCGCCCTCGAATCCATTCAGAAAGAATGGACCCGAACCGACGCCAGCTTCTCACAGCGCGTTGCTCATCTCACCGGCGGCGGCGGTTTCAACGGGACCAACGTCATCACCGTCGCCACCACGTTCAATGATAACTCCACCGATCTCATTCTCGGCGACGGCGGAAGCGACGTGTCGTTCATCAGCAAAGGTGACATTGTCGTGGATGCGAGCCGTTCGGATGATGTGATTAAATTGTCATGAAGAACGACAGCAAGCGGTTTGATTCATTTTGACGCCCCGCCGCTCTACACGGCGGGGCGTCACTGTTTTGAAACCCCGCCGT
Source organism: uncultured Phycisphaerales bacterium (assembly GCA_963704405.1). Lineage (GTDB taxonomy): Bacteria > Planctomycetota > Phycisphaerae > Tepidisphaerales > Tepidisphaeraceae > MFD01213-c1. Next base: position 2,761,390 of record OY969903.1, on the reverse strand, counting down.
CACTTGCTCCGCCTGCAAGACGCAATCAACCTCGGCGAAGCATCCGTCACGTCGCTGCCATCATAGTTCCCATATAGCCGTTCGATGACCAGCCCGTTGCGCTCCAGAAGAAGCTGCAATTCGCGCGGGAAAAGCCAGGTCAGTTCAAACTGATTCCGCTCGTGATGCTGCCGCCCTTTCGCGTCAAACCACGTATAATTAAATGTCACCTGCTGCAATTGGTGGGCAACATCCCGGCGAATATCCGTCGTCTGAAACACGGTTCGATCCAGCGAAGGCACATAAAAAACCCGCGGTTCAAACCCCTTGCTCTGCGGTCCCGCCAACAACTGCAAATCCGGCTGAAAAATATCCAGCCAAAACCGCCCGTCGGGCCTCAGGTGTCCCACCACCCTCCGCAGCAGATCATCCTGCTCCTCAAGCGTCGGAAACGCCAGGAATGTGTTGAAAAATAAGCAAATCCAATTAAACCGCCGCCCCAGTTTCAGCTTCCGCACATCTCCCAGCACCAGCGACAACTGTGACTCTCCAAGCCCCGCCGCATCGCGCTTCCGCCGCCCGATCTCAAGCAGGTCTTTCGCATAATCCACTCCCACAACACTATGCCCCGACTGTGCAATCGGAATCGCCGCCCGAGCAGTCCCGACGCAAAGCTCCAGAACTTGCTGGCTCTTCCTGGGAAGATGCCCCAGGAAAAATGGAACATCCTCCTGCAGCATGCGCGATTCGGCATACTCCGCATCGTAATACTCAGCAATCGCGCGATATCGTTTCATTGAACTGTCCGTTGCTCAATTCCATAATTTCAAACGCCCGCCATCACAACCACCGCCCCGCGACGGACAACGGACAACTGACCACGGACAAATCTAAACAATTATCCGTTCTCCATCGAACGCCAGCCGCACGTTCTCCGGCAATCCCGCATTTGTCGCCTCATGCCCCAGCGCATGGGCAATATGAGTGAATCGCGTCATCTTTGGTTTCACACGCCTCACGACATCCAGCGCCTGATCGACTGAAAAATGCGTCGTATGCGGCTTATATTGCAACGCGTCAAGAACCAGTAGATCCAACCCCTCCAGCAGTTCGAATGATTCTTCCGGAATCCGATTCACATCCGTGCAATAAGCCAGATTCCCGACACGAAACCCCAGTATCGGCAGGTCTCCATGAAACAGCCGAATTGGCTTCCAGGTCATCGGACCAAGTTCAAATGCCCCGCCGATATCCCGCCGCTCCAGGTGCGGCCGAAACACCTTCTGCTCCGGGTCCGGCTCCCGAAACGCATAACCAAAGCATCGGCTCATCGTCTCATGCGCCCGCGGCTCGGCCCACACATCCAGCGGCCCCTGCCGCAGCGCATTAAACCGCCGGACATCATCCAGCCCCATGATGTGATCCGCGTGCGCATGGGTAATCACCACCGCATCAATCATATCCACGCCATTGGCGACACACTGCAGCCGTAACTCCGGCGAAGTATCCACCAGCACACGAGTCCCGCCCTGAGAGATCACCACCGACGGCCGGGTGCGCTTGTCATGCGGATTCGCGCTGCTGCAAACCTCGCAATGGCACCCGATCATCGGGATGCCAGCACTGGTGCCGGTGCCAAGAAATAAAAGTTCAATCTCCACGATTGCGGGTTATACCGTTCGTAACACCGAATCAAAACGTCGTTTATCAAATAAGCGATCCAGATTGGCCTGTGGAGGATATTGCACACCCGCATCTTCAGCGGTGGCTTGGTATTGACGATGCAAATAAAAGTAATACCATTCACTTATGAAGACAGTGACCTGCAAACTTCCGGAAAAGCTTGATGCGGAATTGGAACTGGCCGCCCGCGAAGCAGGCATCAGTAAATCCGAAGTACTTCGCCAGGCGCTGCAGCAGCTTGGCAGCCGGCGCCACAGAAAATCCGTTCGCGCTTTCGATCTGGTGAAAGACCTCGCCGGCAGCGTTAATCTGCCGGCGGATTTGCTGACCAACCCCCAATATATGGAGACGTTCGGTGCCTGAGCGGCAAGTCATCGCTGACACCGGCCCGCTGGTTGCCTTTTTAGTCAAGCGTGAGCCCCGTCATGCCTGGGCCGTCGAGCAATTCAAGGCCCTCCCCGCCCCCTTCCATACCTGCGAACCCGTGTTGACTGAGGCATTTCACCTTTTATCCCACGCGCCCAATGGCGCGGAGCGGCTCTTTGAACTGCTTGACCGCGGGCTCTTCGTCGTCCATTTTAATTTAATTGCTGAAACCGCCCGCCTGGAAAAGCTTATTCGAAAGTATCGTGACCTGCCCATGTCGCTCGCGGATGCATGCCTGGTACGCATGGCGGAGAAGCACCCTTCTGCTGCAGTTCTCACACTGGACAGTCACTTCAAAATTTACCGTAAGCACGGTCGTCAGCCGCTCAACACCATCATGCCGGAAGCAAGCTGACCAGACTGGCAGTTAATCCCCTGGCGGTTCTTCATCAACTTCCCCATTCCCAGCCTTTGACACCGCTTTGTTCTTTCCGTTCTTGGCTGCCTCAATGTCGCCATTCAGGTCCAGTTCTTCAACGAGTCGAGCCGGCACTTCGCCCGTATTCTTACACTTCGGATACCCGCTGCACCCTAGGAAATACCCACGCCGACCCTTCCGGATCATCATCGGTTTGCCGCACTCGTCGCAGTCGATGTCCGTCGCCATCGTCGTCGGTTTCACCGCACCGGCCGCGGCCGGGTTTTCGCCGAGGATCTTCGCGATCATCTCGGCGCTCTTTGCCGCCCCTTCTTTCAAGAGCGGAATCAACTTCTCCACCTGCGCCAAATCTGCGCCGGTGAGCTTCTTCATCATCTTCGTGCTGCGGCATTTGGGGAACGTGGAGCAACCGAGGAACGGCCCGCGCTTGCTGTCGCGCAGGATCATCGGGCTTCCGCACTTCTCGCACGCCACCGTTGTGTTGATCTTGATCTTCGGCGGTTGCGGATTCCCTTCCTTGTCCAGGTTGATGATCGTCGTGCAGCTCGGTTCACCCTTCTCATTCTTCACCGAATAACCGCTGCATCCAAGGAATTCGCCAAAGCGGCCCTTGCGCTTAATCATCTCGCGCCCGCAATTAGGGCACTTGTGCTGGCTGATCTCGCGGATCGTCGGCTTTCCCTGACGATCCACCGGCTGCGTTCCATCACATTCAGGATAACCCGTGCAGCTCAGGAAGAATCCATTGCGGCTGATCCGGTACACCATCGGTTTGCCGCACTTCAAACACTTGTACGGACTCGCGCTCCCGCCCGCATGTTCAATCTTCCCAAGCGCTCCATCCACCACCGCGTGGAACGGCCCGTAAAAATCGCGCAGCAGCTTGATCCAGTCGAGATGATCTTCCTCAACCTCATCCAGCTTCAGTTCCATCCCGGCGGTGAATTTCACATCCATCACTTCCGGAAACGCCTGCACCAGCTTGTCGGTGACGATCGATCCCAGCATCGTCGCATGGAATCGCCGATCGATCTGCTCGACATATTCGCGATCCTGAATCGTCTGAATGATGCTGGCGTAGGTGCTCGGCCGGCCAATGCCCAGTTTTTCCAGCTCCTTCACCAGCGAAGCTTCCGTAAACCGCGGCGGCGGTTGCGTGAAATGCTGCGTCGGTGACAACTCAATCGGAAAGACTTTCTTTCCCTCGCCTAAATCCGGCAGCAATTGGTCTTCGCTGCTCACGCCCGCCACTTTCATGAAGCCGTCAAAAACCAGCTTTCTGCCGCTCGCCCGGAGCACGGCATCGCCTTGCTGGGTCGGCGAGACAATCGTCGCCGTTGTCTGATCGAATTCCGCCGGCGGCATCTGGCAAGCGACAAACCGATTCCAGATCAGCGTATAAAGCTTGGACTCATCCGCCCCCAGCTTCGCATGCGCTTCGCGCGGATTCAGTGTGGTGTCCGTCGGTCGGATCGCTTCGTGGGCTTCTTGCGCCTCTTATTGCTTGACGAATAAAAGTTCGGCTTCTCGGGAAGATATTTCGGCCCGAATTCCTTGCCGATATAGGACCGGACCATATTGATCGCATCGCCCGACAGGTTCGTGGAGTCGGTACGCATGTAGGTAATATGGCCGCCTTCATACAGCGTCTGCGCCAGCCGCATGGTGCGCTGAGCGCCAAAACCCAGGCGGCTGCTCGCCGACTGCTGTAGTGTGCTGGTGATGAATGGCGCCGGCGGCCGGCTGGTCGTGCGCTTCTTCTCAATCGAGCGCACCGTGAACGTCGGGCACTTGGCAATATGACCGGCGATCTTCGTCAGATATTTCGCCGGCCCCTTCGCTTCCGCGTCTTCGGTTGTCTCATCCTTATCGACCACGAGCCCCAGCAACTCCGCAACCCGCCGGGCCTCCGCCTTGTTGTCCGGCTCAAACTTCTTTCCGCCGATCTCGACCAGTTCCGCCAGGAACGCATCATGCTCGGCGAGCCATTTTTCCCGCTCGATTTTGGTGCGCTCGCCATTGCCGGTGTTGGTGAGAAAATCAATCCACTTGTCCGCAAGCTTCTTGCAAGCGGCGGCATCCGTGGTCGCGGAGAAAATGCCTCCGATCTTCCAGTATTCCGCGGGAACAAACGCTTCAATCTCGCGTTCGCGCTCCACAATCAACCGAACCGTGACGGATTGCACCCGCCCCGCCGACAATCCCTTGGCAACCTTCCGCCAGAGCAGCGGGCTGATTTCATAACCGACGATGCGGTCCAGAATACGCCGCGCCTGCTGCGCATTCACCCGGTCGATATCAATCTTGTGCGGCTTGGAAAACGCCTTCTGGATCTCACTCTTTGTGATGGCATTAAAGATAACGCGTTTGACGCGCTCATCCGGAATGCCCAGCGCTTCCTTCAGATGCCAAGCGATCGCCTCCCCTTCGCGGTCCAAGTCGGTCGCCAGGTAGATGTCTGAGCTTTCCTTCGCCAGCTTCTTCAGTTCGCTGATGACCTTCCCGCGGCTGGCAAGAATCTCGTAGTCTGGCGCAAACGTTTCAAGATTGACGCCCATCCCCTTGCTCGGCAGATCGCGGACATGCCCCATGCTCGCGCGGACCACGTACTGGTCGCCGAGGTATTTATTGATCGTCTTGGCCTTTGCAGGCGATTCGACGATGACAAGAGTCTTGCCGTTTTTCTTGGCCATGTTTTCGCCAGTTCCCTTTGGGAACACAATGGTTCCCGTTTGGGACGCGCCTGAGTCTCATGCAAGGCGATAACGCGATGCTCACAGATGCACGTCCGCTGCCCGGCCTATCGACCGCCGACAGAGAGACCTTGACGTTTATTCCGATTACCAGAACCCGATGCGCCCGGTTAACTGGTCCGTTTCAAGGCAACCGCCGGCCAGACGGGGCGGGGAGTTTGAACGGTTATCGGTCAGAATGTCAAGGCCGAGTCCAAACAAAACCCCACCGCAATGATACGCGGGGCAGTCAAGCCGGGTTCACCCCCACCCCCCTGGGCCGGGCAAACTTTTGCATCGGTAACTATATATTTGCCATGATTTTGCAGCCTGGGAATGGAATGGAAAGATCGCTTGGGTAGCCGCCGTCCCCCATTCCCGCTATCGATCTGGAGTGGCTCGAAATGTCGCTGCTGTAACATGCCGACGAAGGTCGCGTCCCCAAATAGCTCAGGCCGGATCGGACGTATCGCTCCCGATACCGACGCATCGCTCCCCACTCGGGAATGGGCGCGGGAGATAGTTATTGCTGAGTCCGCTTATTATCCTTGTTGAGCACGGTTGAACATAGTTGAACAAAATTGAACACTTATTCCTTCAGACTGGTTTATTGACGCACCAAATTGGACAGGATCTCTGCCGACTGCGGTCAAATTCAAGCGACGCAACATTAGGTATTTTATCCTATTGATGCGTTTCACACGCTCGCTATGATCCCCGCCCGATGCCATCAATTCTGATCGTGGACGACGAGAAAGATGCTCGTGACTTTCTCTCTCGGTTCCTTCAAAAATCAGGCTATGCCACCCGCACTGCTCCCAATGGGCAGCAGGCGCTCGTCGCCATCGGCACCCATCTGCCTGATTTGGTTTTGCTCGACTGGATGATGCCCGAAATGAACGGCATCGGCTTCCTCGAAATCATCCGCTCTTACCTTCGCTGGCAATCCCTCCCCGTCATCCTTCTCACCGCATACAAAGGCGAGCACGTCGTCCGTGCCAAAGAACTCGGCGTAAAACGGGTCTTTTACAAACCTGACTACGACCTCGGGCAACTGCTCTCCTGCGTCCAGATACTCATTAATGATCCGCGAGCAGATTGCGCGTCGGCAGGCTGATATACACTCATCGCCCCCACAGCCTCATTCAATTGGTGATCGGTTTATTCCCATTACATTGCTGATCGCGATTCTCTGAAAAAGGGGAAGAATCACGGTTGCGATGCAGGCGACGTCGCGGGGGCGGATGTTGTCATCGGTTGGGTTGCAGGGTTTGTCGTCGGCATGGTTGTGGAGGATGGCGCACCCTGAGTTGTCTGGGGGCGCGGAATCGGAGGCGTAATTGGAGCCGACGTTGCTGGTGGGATCGCCGGAACCGTTGCGGGATTGGTTGAGGGTTGGCTGGTCGCGGCGGCGACCGGGGATTCTATTTCATCGGTAGTGGTGGGAACGAGGTAGCTGTCGGATTCCCATGCCGGCCCCGCATGGCGGCTGACGACGCCGCGGGCGTTTTTGGGGAAGGTCGCGGGATTTTCAGGGGGCTTTTCTGCAAGCGCGGTATAGATATTGTCCCGCTCGACGCCGCAGTATGGGGTTGTTTCAAATTCGACGTGACCGTCTTCAAACAAGACGTTCTGGCCGGCTTTGCCGTGGTTATTGGAGTTGGCTATGGACAACCGCAACAAGGGCGCATCCCAGGGCGGGCCGGCGGCGTTGCTCTTTTCGCCGGCTGCGCCGGGGTTTTTGTCAGCGATCAATTTGAAATCGGCGGCACGGGTGTCGTTCAGCTTATAGCCGGGCGCAGAACTGAAGGGAGAGGCGTAAGAATAGCTTAGATTGACGGGCCCGCGAAAGTTTCCCCGCTGCTCGACGGCGACGGCCTGGCCACCGGCGTCGCCTAAATCATCGGCTACATCATCAGTGCTGGGGCAGATGAAGTATTCGGGAAAGGCCAGCTTCAGGCGGATGAGCAGCCAGAGTGAGGCGGTTACATCGTTGGGTTCTACCGCTGAACTTTTTGAAAAAGCGTTTCCACCATCAGGGCCGGTGAAGCAGGTATAGCTGTTGGGATGGTTTACACCATCGTAAATCACGCTGGGATAGTCGCCGCGGTTGGTCATTGCATATTGTGTTAGCGATGCGCGGATGAGGCGCAGGTTGTCGGCACATTTCACACGGTGATCGGTCTCGCGAATTTTCAGGAGGTAGGGAACGAATATGCTCATGAGGATGACGAGGATACCGATCACGATGAGCAGTTCGACGGCGCTGAATCCGCGGCGTAATGAACGAAAAAATAATGGGGGTTGAACCACAGATGCCCGCGGATTCATGCAGACAGGAGGAGGGTTTGGGATTCGAAGTTTCCTGAGCGAGTTTGCGCCATTGCTGGAAAAAGAATTGGCCTGAGCTTCCCTTCCCCTCTTACATCTGTGTGCATCTGTGTGCATCGGTGGCTGATTCTCTTCTTCGATAAAACTTAAGCCCCAAGCGAAACCCGTTGCTCGCGGCGTTCCTGTTCGGCGCGGCGGAGTTGGCCGCAGGCGGCGTCAATATCGCGGCCGCGGCTTTTGCGGACATGGGCGTTGACGCCGTTATTGCGAAGTATTTCCTGGAATGTGACGACGTCGTCGGCTTTGGGCCTGCCGAAGGGAAGGCCCGCGACTTCGTTGTAGCGGATCAGGTTAACGTTGGCCCGCAATGTTTTGCAGAGCTTTGCGAGTTCGCGGGCGTGTTCCGGCCGATCGTTCACGCCGGCCAGGAGAATATATTCCAGCGTCACCTCGCGGCCGGTCTCGTGAAAGTAATGCCTCGCCGCCGCCAGGATATCTTCCAGCGCGAAATGCTCGGCCCAGGGGATCAACTGCTTTCGCAAAGACTCATTGGGGGCATGCAGCGAAATCGCGAGATTGAGCGGCAGTTCTTCCCTGGCCAGATCGCGCATCTTCGGGGGCACACCGACCGTGGAAACGGTGATGCGCCTGCCGCCGATATTCAGACATCCAGGGTCGTGGAGCACCCGTATGGACTGCATGACGTTCGCGTAATTCGCCAGCGGTTCGCCCATGCCCATGAAGACGACGTTGGTGATCCGCTCCTCAGCGGCGTGGCCGGGTGTTTTGAGGATGGCGTTCAGGCAGATGATCTGCTCCACGATCTGGGAGGCAGTGAGATTTCCTTTTACGCCATTGATACCACTTGCGCAAAATTTGCACCCGACAGGACAGCCCACCTGCGAGCTCACACAGGCGGTGCGGCGGATGCCGTCGGGGATCATCACGGTTTCGGCGTTGCTGCCGTCGGGCCAGAGGAGCAAAAGTTTTTCGGTGCCGTCCGTGCTGCTCTGGCGGCTGACGATGGCGGACGCGCCGAACTCCAGCCGTTCCGAAATGAGCAATCGATCGCGCTTGGACAGATTGGTCATTTGCTCCGGGTCAACCACGCCTTTCTGGTAGACCCATTCGCGCAGTTGCTGCCCGCGGAATTTAGGCAGTCCGAGCTCGGCGATTTCCGCATCTAAATTTGCCGCCGTCAGACCGAAAAACGCAACTTTGGGCTGCGGGGCAGGATGTTGCTCAATAGGCGGCATATGATTTGTACGTTGTATTGAAGAGTCAGCCGCTTTTTAGCAGTTGACCGTTTTGACGATAGCCGGTTTGCTGGAGGCCTGCAATGAAAGCCACAAGACAAAGAGGTCGGCCTGCGGGGGAAGATACGCTGAGTGCAAAGTCTGTAGATAGTAAGAGCGCCGGCGGTCCTAAATCCAATAGCCAGGCCAAAACGGGCCGACCCAACGGCGGCGGCGACGGCGGCACCAGCTTCACCGAAGCCAAGCGCCTGAACCCCGATTCCGCACATGCCACCCCAGCGCCGGGAACCGTGGAAGCGCTGCGCGGACAGCGGACCGATGAACAACTTATTTTTGCCTATCGTGGCGGAGACCGCAGCAGTTTTTCAGAACTGGTCAATCGCTATCAGCGGGAGCTGTTCCACTTCCTGGTGCGATTCCTTGGAGACCGGGCCGCGGCGGAAGATGTATTCCAGGAAACGTTTTTGCAGATTCATCAATCAGCACAAGACTTTGACACCCAGCGGCGCTTCAGGCCATGGCTGTTTACGATCGCCGCCAACAAGGCACGCGATCTGATCCGGTCCAACGCCCGCCGGCCGACGACACCGCTGCAAGCGAGCATCAGTCCGAGCGATAATGACAGCGGCGAATTCATCGACCTGATGAAAAGCACCGGTGAACAACCGGATGAACCGATCCAGCAGCGGGAGTTGCAGGGGAAGGTCCAGCAGACGGTAATGTCGATGCCGGAACATCTGCGGGAAATTTTGTTACTCTCATATTTCCATCAATTTCCGTACAAACAGATCAGCGATATTCTGGATATTCCGCTGGGAACGGTGAAAAGTCGCCTGCACGCCGCGGTGGCTCATTTTGCGGATCGTTGGCGCACGACGAACCCCACTTCGTCGGCGGCGTAGGAAATGGGTACGACCGGTCCGCGTAGAGGAGAACGCAGGCCGGGCAGGCGACTGGGAACGGTTCACGTTGTGTTGTGTGCCGGGGTCGTCGATCACTCATTGCATCTCCACGGGGAATCGGCCAGCGACATATGTCGTCCTGATAAAGTCGCCCCGAAAATTTGGTGAACTCATGAGTCTTAAGCTATCCGATGAAGATCGTCAGGCGGTTGATCTGCTCCTGGACACCAGCCGCAGCAGCGGCAATGGAGTTATGAAAGTGACTGCTTCGGTGTCACAGAAGCGTCTGGCCGCCGCCGAAAAAGTTTTGAATTTGCTTGGGGCGATGCCGGCTGACGAACCGCCCGCAGATTTGCTCGCCCGCACGATCGAGCGGATTGAAGCGGCAACAACCCATCGGGGTGTGCGCCACAGCCGACGCTCGCATGTGCAGGCCCCGCCGGTGTCGTGAGGCGGCAGCTCGCCGGCCCCGCTGACAGTGGAGGCATGGCTTTCAGCTTGGGTGAGGCAGGAACCCTGTCTACCTTCCCGTTCCCGTGGAAACCTCTGCCCGCCTCCTACGTGTTTCACGGTTTCAATTTAAATAACACCTTCAGCAGACCATCGACTTCATGAGGTTGATGTTCGCTGGACAGCGTGACGCGCAATCGGCTGCTTCCGCGCGCGACCGTTGGGGGGCGAATCGCCACAACCAGAAATCCTGCCTCTTTAAGCTGCGCGGCGGCGGCCATTGCATCGTCTTCGTCGCCGATGATGACCGGGATAATAGGCGAATCTCCTGGCGGCAGCTTGAATCCTTCCTGAGCCAGATTGCTCCGGAATTGTTTTGCCATGTCGCGCACGCGATGCTGGCGATCTGGTTCATCGTGCATCACCTGGATCGCGGCTTCGGTAGCGGCGGCAAGGGCCGGGGGAATATTGGTTGAATAAATCCAGGAACGTCCGAAGTTCACAATTGCATTGCAGAATGACTGCGAAGCGCAGATCGCCCCGCCGCTCACGCCTAGTGCTTTGGAAAGAGTTACCACGGTGATGTCAGCCAGGGATTGCAGGCCGCATTCACCGGCGTAGCCCGATCCGTTGGGGCCATAGACACCGCTGCCGTGGGCTTCATCCAGCAGCAGAACAAAGGGGCGGTCTTTTTTCAGGCGGGCGAGGCCGGGGAGATCGGCGGTGTCGCCATCCATGCTGAAGATGGATTCGGTAATGACGACTTGTATTTGTGCGGGGTCTGCTTCATCGAGCAGTCGACAGAGTTTTTCAAGATGGTTATGGGGAAAGATGCGGAAGTCGGCGCCGCCTGCCCGGACGGCGTCGATCAAAGAGGCATGGGCAAGTTTGTCGAGGAGGAAACGTACACCACCCCGGCCGGCAATGGTGGTGATCGTCTGGATCGCCGCCAGATTTGCGGCATAGCCACTTGATAGAATGACGGCAGCTTCGGTTCCTTTCCAATTCGCTATCGCCCGCTCGGCCGAAGCGTGTGCATCGCTGTAGCCGGTGACCAGCGCCGCCGCCCCGCTGCCGGCGCCGAACGATTTTGTGGCCGAGATCAATGCCGCGACAACTCTGGGATGATGCGTCAGTCCAAGATAGTTATTTGAGGCGAAGTTCACGCAGCGTTTGCCGTCGACCTCAACATGCGTGGCGTCGATGATGCGCACGCTTTGGCGCCGGCGGTAAGTGCCGTTGTTTTGGCGCTCCAGCAGCGCGTTCTCGATGATTTGGTTCCAGTCGCCCGGCATCGGTTGATGTGATAACGACGCCGCGGTCAATACACCAGTGAGCGGCTCGCCAATGAAAAAACGGAACAGAACGCGATGTTTCTGTTCCGCCGATTGTGATTGATCTGCTAAATTCTGTTAAACGTAAAACCGTGCAGAAGACCGAAAGCGTCTACGACGCTGATTCTTCCTTTTCATCTTCTTCATCCGCCCCTTCAGTCATCTCATCAACATCACCGGCCTCGTCATCGACGGGCACACCGGTGAGATCGCTTAACCGCTGCTTCATCAAGCGGCCAACCTTGAACTTCACCGTGCGCTTTTCCGGAACAGCGACGGGTTCCAGAGTTTTTGGGTTCTGGGCTTTGCGCGCCTTGCGGAGCTTGCTTTCAAAGACACCGAAGTCGCGGAATTCCAGGCGATTACCCTTGCCCAGCTCGTTGACAATTTCGTCGAGGAATAGCTGAACCACACGCTTCACCTGCACGCGGCGGTGATTGGTTGAATCAGCAATCCGGTCGATCAGTTCCTTCTTGGTGATGGTAGCCATACGCATCCTCAATCAACTTTCCACGAAGGCCTTTAAGCACCGATGGGCAACAGACTTAGTTTAATATGGCCGTATGAAGCGACAAATACAAGCGCGAAATTGCGGATTTGGATGAGCTTGGTGGGGCAAAAGGCAGGAAATTGAGCGAATATGCGGGGTTAACGGTTTTTAACGTCTCCCCTCACTCGGTTTATCGTCGGATCGCCCCAACTTTGGAGCTATATCCTTCGCGTTCGAATCGGTCTGTAAAATCGGTAGTTTGGCGATCGTCGGTCCGGACATAGAAGTAGGTTGTGGTTGTATCTTCAAACCCGGCAAATGCCGCCGGGCCGCGCGTGCTGCGGGAAAGATCAAGCCGGGGCTCCTGCTGGATGATGGGTGGATCAAACACCAATGCCGCCGACGCTACAAGCGGCGCCGGGGCGGTGATGTTCGCCTGAGGCATCGCGGCCGGTTTGTGCGCGGCACAGCCGGTTATCAAAATTCCAGAGAGAATCACCCACAGGGTTCGCATAAGAAATGCTTCACAAACGCGGTGCCAAGGGGCAGATGCGTTTAAAGTGAACGAAATCCGGTGACATTCGACCGCGCGATTCTGAAACTCCTGTACAGCCGCTCCAGATGATGTTTCAAATCATCATTTCACGTTGCCTTCAAACCACAAGCGTATCTTCCTCGCAACAACGACTGGCCTTTAAGAGCCTTTAAATCTGAAAATCGAGGAATTCATCCTGCGGACGCTGTTGCGAGCGGCGTTCGCGGTACTTCAGCTTTGGAGGCTCCGCGCTGACCTTATTATGCTGCGGAACACTTTGGGTAATGAACACATTACCCCCGATCACGCTGCCGCGGCCAATGACCGTATCCCCGCCGAGGATCGTCGCCCCGGCGTAAATGGTGACGTCGTCCTCAATGGTCGGATGGCGCTTCTGGCCGCGCAGGGCCTGACCGAAATCCGGGGCGACGGCTCCAAGCGTTACGCCTTGATAGACCTTTACATTACTGCCGATCTGCGTGGTTTCACCAATCACGACGCCCGTACCGTGATCGATGAAGAATCGCGATCCGAGCTTGGCGCCGGGATGGATATCGATGCCCGTGATGCTGTGCGCGTGTTCCGTCATAATGCGCGGCAGGAGCGGCACCTCCATCTTGTAGAACTCATGCGCCAGCCGTTGCACGCTGATGGCGTAGAGACCGGGATAGCAGAAGACGGTTTCGTCGGTGCTTTGCGCTGCCGGATCGCTGTCGAAAGCGGCCTGAACGTCATCCGACAGCTTGGCGCGGACACTCGGAATCAGATTAAAAAAATCGGAAATGATCTCTGCGGCCTTCAGGTCGCATTCGATGCATTCGGAGCTGCTGTCCACTTCGCCGGGGATTTGCTGACGATACCGCAGGCAATGGCGCACCTGCTCATATAGCCGGTCTTCGAGTTCGGTGACGAGCTCGCCGATACGATATGTGATGTTGGCGGAGGTAAGGCCCTGCTTGCCGAAGTAACCGGGAAAGAGGATCTGGCGCAGCAGACCGATACACGTGACGATCTGGTCCTGGCTGGGAAGATAAACGCGGTTGAGGTGCTTCATGCGCGTCTCCCCGACGACGCTGTCCACGAGCGCTTCCACAACCTTGGGCAGCCGCTGGTTCAAATCATTTCGGTCCATATTGCTCCGTCCGCTATCGTAACCAAATTATTCGCCAGGGCACACCGGTTCGCATTGGCTGATGCCGGCGCTTGCGACCCTGGGCCTCCACTCGAATAATAGCCTTGCCTTGCGGAAGGAACGTTACTCATGGAAGCATTGATGATCGGGGTGTCCGGTATGCGGGGCACCATCGGCGGCACGCTGACGCCGGTTGTTGTCACGCAGATGGCCGGCGCGTTCGCTGCGTGGCTGAAGGAATCCCGCCCTGCTGCTGCCCGGGGGCACATTAAGGTGATATTTGGCCGCGACAGCCGCCCGAGCGGCACATGGGTGCGCGATGCGGCGATCGGGGCCCTGACCGCCAGCGGCATCGAAGTGATCGACTTGGATATCGTCTCCACGCCGGGCGTGGCGATGATGGTGAAGCACCTGGAAGCCGACGCCGGGGTGGTGGCAACCGCTTCGCACAATCCGATCGAATGGAATGGGTTGAAGTTTTTGAATCGCGAGGCGGTTGCGCCACCGCCACGTGATGCGGAGCGGATCAAGCAGTTATATCAGGAGCAGCAAAACAGCTACGTTCGGGTTGAGAAGCTGCTTGCGCCGAAGAAGAATTCGGAAACCCATGCGCTGCACGTGAAGCGGGTGCTGGAGCGCGTGGATGGGCTGGGGATTTCAAGCAAGCGGTTCAAAGTTGTGCTGGATAGCGTGAATGGCGCGGGGTGTGTCGCCACCGCGACGCTGCTCAACAAACTCGGCTGTCAGCTCGTCCATCTGCACAATACCCCGAATGGTTTGTTTCCCCATGAGCCTGAACCCACCGCCGGGAACCTTGCCGGCTTGTGTGATGAAGTAAAGCGGCAGCACGCGCAAGTCGGTTTTGCGCAGGACCCCGACGCCGACAGGCTGGCGATCGTTGATGAGAACGGCGTCTATATCGGTGAAGAATATTCCCTCGCGCTGGCGGCGTGGCATGTCCTGAGTAAAAAGCCCGGAATGACGGTGACGAATCTATCGACCAGCCGCATGTTGGATGACATCGCCGCCCGGACCGGATCAACCGTCATTCGCACGCCCGTCGGTGAAGCGAACGTCATAGACGCCATGCTGAAACACAATGCTTCGATCGGCGGTGAAGGCAATGGCGGTGTCATTGATCCGCGCATCGTCCCGGGCCGCGACAGCCTGGTGGGGATGGCGTATGTCCTTCAACTAATGACAACCACCGGAAAGACATTGAGCCAACTGGTTGCCGATCTTCCGCGATATGAGATCGTCAAGACGAAGTTCGAGTGCCCGCGTGAAGAAGCGAATCATGCGGTTGCGCTGATCCAAGGCGCGATAGAGGCGGAAGAGGGCATTACGATCGATACGCAGGACGGCATCCGCATCGATTGGCTCGACGAACGATCCTGGCTTCACGCGCGGCCGAGCAACACAGAACCCATCATGCGCATCATTGCCGAGGCCCCCGAGAAGGCGATCGCCGAAAAACGAATCGCCGAGATCACGTCAATATTAGACGCAGCCGGGCAGGCCGCCTCGTCGCAGCCGGCAAAGCGTTTGTAAACTGGCCAACTCACACGGCGGACCCCCAGGGAATCCATAAAACCGGGCGCCGAATCAATTGATCTCACCCCTCCATAGCCGATTGGCGTAAAAGAGCGTATAATGTCCTGCTGACTTGAAGCCGGAACATCCGTCGCGGCCGGTGAAGGCCGTGCCCGGTTTCAGGTCGCGTTTCTCTTGTCACGCCGTTGTCTGCCGATTTCCAGATCGGCTGCACCGCGACGAATGGATCGGAACTATGCCCACAGCAACCCCGGCGGGAAAGACTCCGGCGAAAGCTTCTGAAAAATCCAGCGACAAGTCTGTCGAGAAGCCCTCGGATAAAGCGCCTGATAAGAGCCCCGAGAAAGCCGAAAAGGCCGCGGGCTTTACCCTCATGGATTACGACGCATTCCTCGCTAAGCTGACTCCCAAAGATCGCCTCAACGTGGAGCGGCACATCACCGCGGTCGAGGAGCAATCCACGCGCGTTCATGCCAAGCTTTGGAAGCGGATGGCGTCGGTCATGATGAGCCTGGCCCCGCATTCGGCCAAAGCTAACGGCCAGCAATCCATGCAGTTTTATATTCAGGACGGAAAATACCGCATGCAGATCTTTGCGTTGGAAGATCTTCGTGACGGGAAGATCCATGTCTACGCCACCGATGCCTTGGATGAGGCGGTGAAATCCGGTCTGCTCGGCAAACCCAAAGCAGGTGACGAACCCGGAACCTATCGCATCGCCAACGGCAAAGAAACGCTTGCCGCCGAGCGACTGGATGGGAAAGCGTCAAACCCTGCTCCATTCTACAAGGACATGCTCGGCTGGAACCGCCGCGCGGCTCATATCACCCTTCCGGTGATGGCGACCGACGCCCAGGCAGAAGCGGCGGAAAAGTTGCTGATGCTTGGGGCAAAAAAAGCTGGCGCGATTAAGTAAAGAAGACAAAAAAGTTTTTAACCAACCGATGCATACAGATTCACGCAGATAATTGAAGAGCCGATTCTTCGCCTTCATCTTATCTATGTGAATCTGTATGCATTTGGCGTTGGTGAAACCCTAACGCGATACGGCGGCGAGATGCCCGTGCTGCGTTTAGACCTTATTTCAGATTTCGCGCCTGAACCGTTATCCTCTCCAGCGCGGATGATTTTTCCCATTCTCGCGATACCGCTTGCCAGCTTCCTCATCTCGTGGTTCTCCACGCTGATGATTCGCAAGCTCGCGCCTCGCGTCGGCTTTGTCGATAAACCGGGCCATCGCAAAATTCACTCCAATCCCAAACCGCTGGGAGGAGGGGTCGCCATCTTCGCCGGCGTCGCACTTCCGATGCTGGCTGTCCTGGCCGTGCTCCACTTCGATACAATTCTCAGCCACAATGCGGCCTTTGATCCTGCCTACATCAGTGGCGCAAAGGAACATACGCCCCTTGCGCTATCGATGCTTGCCTCAATGCTGGCCATGCATCTCCTGGGCCTGCGCGATGACCGCAAAGCGCTCGGCCCGTATATCAAGCTGGTCATTCAGCTCGCCATCATCGCCGCCTTCGTCATTTTCACCGGCAGCCGCGCCCTCACGGCGCTTGATAAGCTCGGGCTGGGTTCCGCTCCGTCGGTGATTCTCTCAATTCTCTGGATCGGGGTCATCACCAACGCCTTTAACTTTCTCGACAACATGGACGGGCTTTCAGCCGGAGTTGGCGCGGTCTGCACTACCGCGTTTCTGGTCGCCGCAATTTCCATCCAGCAATGGTTCGTTGCTGCCGCCCTTGCGATGCTGCTGGGCGCGCTCATGGGTTTTCTCTGCTTTAACTTCGCCCCCGCCACCATCTTCATGGGCGACAGCGGGAGCCTGCTGATCGGCCTGGTTCTCGGCATCCTTACGATTCGCACGACATACCTTCCCAAGGGCACGCCGTGGGCGGCCGGGTGGTATGCGGTCTTTGCCCCTGTCGTCGTTCTCGCGGTCCCGCTTTACGATCTTCTCGTCGTCAGCACGCTGCGCCTGTTGCGCGGCAAGAGCCCGTTTGTCGGTGACACGAATCACTTCAGCCATCGCCTCGTCGCCCGCGGCATGACCCGCCGCACCGCCGTCCTTTGTCTTTATCTGCTGACCGCCTCCACCAGCGTCGCGGCGATTCTGCTTCCCCACGTCAATCCGGTATTTGCCCCGCTGATCTTCGTTCAAACCCTCCTGATCCTCGGTGTCGTGGGGCTGCTTGAGCAGCACCCTCTGCCGCCCCCTCCCTGACTGAAATATTTGGACAGCAAATTTTGCATGTTTTTCGTTTTACGAGATTTATTCATTAAAGTTGTATGTGTTCGCCGGGTCTCTCGTTTGGCGGCGCGCGTGACTGATCCTGTCTTGTCTCACCTTCGTTAAGTTTTTCCAATTGAATCAGACCAAAGGCGTGACGCTGAGTTACGTTCGAAGCCCGTGCATCTCTTGCGGAGGAACTCGATGCTATGCAATCCGGGTGTGATCCGTTGGTTACAGCCTGGTGATTGTCTGTTTGCAAGTCATTTCTTTACATCGACTTCTCATCATTTCAAAAACGAGGACAATGATCATGACGAATACGAAAAAAGCCAGTCTGTGCATGGCAGCGTTGGCTACGGTGGGGATCTGGGCGGGAAGTGCGCAGGCTTCGGTCACGCGTAATCTGGTCTGCCTGGCTTGCGGAACCTGGAACGACCAGGGAATTCGCGGCGCTACGAGCGATTACCAGATCGGTTACTCACTCGAAAAGCCGCATCATCAGGCCGCGTACTTTGAATTCGATTATTCGGGAATCCAAGGCAAGACGGTCACGAACCTGAACATCACGATCCCCGGCAGCACCGATTACAACATCACCGATGTGTGGACGAACCACACCCCGACGCATCAGTTCCGGATCACGATGCATGACCAGGGGCCCAACAGCACAACGGACATCACAACGGGGAACAATAACAAGCTGCTCTACATCAACGCCGAAGATGAACTTCGAAATGGCCAGATGGGTTATGCCTGGGTGCCGGACGGCATACATAAAGGATTGGCTGTCGACTGCTGGCATTTCCAGCTTCCGACCTCGATTGACTTCGACGGATTCACATTCCAGCCTGAAGTGAACGCCGGCGGCAAGCATGTTCTTTGGGCATGCGACGGATTCGATTCCGGCGCGGGCAGCGAAAATTACATCTGGGGTCATACACAGTTTACAACCGCGATTGTGCTGCACGTCACCACGACAAACTAAGAAGTAGATGACGAATCGCGGCTTTGAATACCCTGGAACCGCGAAACTATGAAACCCCTGAGTGGCCGAATCAGCCATGGTTCGGTCCCTCTTTTATTGCGCGGGCTGCAAAATTTTGCCTTGCAAAGCTCGCTTTAGCCAGTTATATTTGTGTCTCACGCCCTGTGGGTGCTGCGAGTTACATAGGGCGTCGAAAATAAATCCTGTCTGATTCGGCTAAATAGAGAAATTTACATGTCAATCTGGTCAGCGGCGGGACATCGTGTCTCGCCAGAGCATTCACATCTTGTGGAGGAATGGCAGTTTATGTGGCGTCAGGTTGCATTGTTTGCATGTAATCTGACGAAATTTATGGCGGGTGCAAACGCTCATCTCTGTTAATTTTGAAACATCAATTCAATACGAGGATCATAATTATGAAAATTACCAAGAAACTGGGTGTCTTCATGGGGGTTTTGGCGGCGGTTGGCGTTTGGGCGGGAAGCGCCTGCGCGGATGTGACCCGAAATCTCGTATGTCAGGCCTGTGGCACCTGGAACGATCAGGGCGTCCATAACAGCCATAGCAACTATCAGATCGGTCACTCCACACAGTTGCCGCACATGCAGGCTGCGTACTACGTCTTTGACCTGACGCCGATCAAGGGCAAGAAGGTCACCAACCTGAATTGCACCATCCCCGGCAGCACTGACTACACCATCACCGACGTGTGGGTGAACCACACCCCGACGCATCAGTTCCGCGTCACGATGCGCGATCAGGGCCCCAACAGCGTCAATGACATCGTAAACGGCAACAACAACGGAGGCCTCTGGATCAATGCCACCGATGAAAATCGTAACGGCGAAATGGGCTATGCCTGGGTGAAGGATGGAGTGCATCGCGGACTCGCCTTCGACTGCTGGCATTTCCAGCTCCCAACATCCGCCGATTTTGACGGATATACCTTCCAGCCCGCCGTGAACCGTGGCGGCCAGCATGTTCTCTGGGCTTGCGATGGCTTTGAGAATGGCGTTCCCCGTGGCGGCGAAAATTACATCTGGGGTAATACCGCGTTCAATCACGGCATTGTCCTGCATGTAACGACGACCAACTAATTAATCGTGATTGGGCTTACGGTTCTTAGTATGTGAGCCGTCAAACCTGAACTGATTTGTGAGTGGCCGGATCTATTAAAGGATCCGGCCACTCTTTTTATATAGAGCAATTACTGTTATTGCGGCTTACGACAACACACTGCAATCACCGAGCGTGCCACCTCCGGAAACGTTGTTATGATATGCAGGATGCGTGTTACTGATGAACGTTTGTCCCTGGCGCTTGCGACAGCCGAACACGACATACGGACCCTTTTCGCACAGTCATTGCAGATTCAGAGCGTGAGCGGACAGGAACGGCTGTTCACCCAAATGATAGCCGACTGGGCGCAGCGGCAAGGCTTCTCCGTCGATCTGTGGCAGGCAGATGAAACCCAGTTGCAGCAGTATCCGGCGGTAAAAGGGAAGCATATCCCGCTGGCCAATCGACCGACCTGCGTCATCAAATTACCAGGGAGCGGCAGCGGACAGTCCCTGATTTTTAATGGGCATTCCGATGTCGTGCCGGCGCCCCATGCGGAGAAATGGACGGATGGGCCGTGGTCGGGAAATGAACGCGACGGGAAATTTTACGGCAGAGGGGCCTGTGATGTGAAAGGGGCGATCGCCAGTGCGCTCTGGGCGATGCTCGCGATCAAGGAGGCATATCCCGAAGGATTGAATGGGGACATTTTGCTGGAATTAGTTCCGGGAGAAGAAGATTGTGTGACACTCGGGACAATCACAAGTATTGCGCGGGGTCATTCCGCCGACGGGTGCATTGTTCTGGAACCAACGGAGGGATTGCCGAGATGCGCTTCGCGAGGCGGATGCCGTTATGAGATTCAGTGCGGGGGGCGGGCGGTTCATGGGACAGTAAAGTGGCTCGGGGAAGATGCGATTGAATTGGCGAGCGAGGTTTTGAGCGCTCTCAAGGTGTTGGAACAAAAATGGAACGACCCGCAGGCGGATGCACTTTTTAAAACGATGCCCATCGCGCGGCCCACCACAACCGACCTGATCCACGGCGGCGACTGGCAGGGAATGATTTGCGATCATTGCATGATCGCCGGATATCTGGAATTGTTGCCAAGCGACGAACTGGGCGAGTGGAAACAGCGTTTGACTAGGGAACTGCCGGGGCAAATTGCCAAACAGATCAGGGCCAAGGGCCAAGCAGGCTTAAATCAGGGAATTTTGGATTTAGAGAAACGGGTGAAAGTGTCGTTTCCAGAGGAATATCAGGGACACCGAATGGATGTGTTGTCGCAGATATGTGCGGTCGCGGAGGTTGCTGTTGCAGAGTTGCAGGATTTACTTAAGAATAATGCCCTTCAGTGGCAGGGGTGGAGTGGATTTAATTCCGGTTGTGAGGCGGGCGTCGGTTCGGGTTGCTCGGCACGCCGACGCTGGTCTGGGGGCCAGGAAGTCTGGCTCAAGCGCATGCGGTGGATGAGTTTGTAGAGTTTTCACAAGTCCGTGCGGTGGCAGCGATGTATGCCGGTTTCGCGCGGGAGTGGACTCATCAGGACAAGGATCATCGGTAATGTCCAAGTTAACATCGACGCAAGCGCGATTAGGTCTGGGGAAGGATTCGCCGACGGAAGAGTCGCAGCGCTGGTTTGACCGGGCGAAGAAAGTTCTAGCCGGCGGGATCAGTTCTTCTGCCCGGGCGACGACAACGGGGGCATTGCCTTATCCGCTTTACATTACGCATGGGCGCGGGTCGCGCATCTGGGACGCCGACGGGAATGAATACATTGATTATCTCCTGAGCTACGGCAGTTGCATCCTGGGGCATACGAATGCGGAGCTTAGCGAAGCGATTACGGCGCAAATCGAGCTGGGGACGATGTTCGGAACGTGCAATACTGTTGAGGTGCAGCTTGCTGAACAGATCTGCCGGATGGTTCCATGTGCGCAACTGGTGCGGTTTGCCAATAGCGGATCGGAGGCGATCCAGGGCGCGATTCGAGCCGCCCGCGGGTTTACGGGGCGGGAAAAGATTTTGAAATTTGAAGGGCACTACCACGGGTGGGTGGATGTGCTGGCGGTAAGCAACAGACCCGGCCCCGCGGATCAGGGACCGGTGCAGATGCCGTTCAGTCATCCACATTCGAAGGGGACGCCCAAGGGCGTGGTGGATGATGTGGTGATCTGTCCGTGGAATGATCCTGTTATTCTGCGCAGCATCCTGGACGCGCATGCGGGGGAGTTCGCGGCGGTGATCGCCGAGCCGATCGTGGCGAATAATGCCTGCATCATGCCAAACGATGGCTACCTGGAAATCTTGCGGGAAGAATGCACGAAGCGCGGAATCGTGTTGATCTTTGACGAGATCGTGACGGGCTTCCGCATTGCACCCGGCGGGGCGCAGGAATTTTTTGGGGTTGAGCCGGACATTGCGGTGTTCAGCAAGGCGATTGGCGGCGGATTGCCGCTCAGCGCCTTTGCAGGACGCAGGCAGGTCATGGATCTGATCGCGAGCAATGTTGTGAAGCATGGGGGAACGTACAACGGCAGCCCTCTCTGCGCCGCCGCGGCACTTCATACGCTGCAGATGCTGGGGCAAAGTGATGTGCAGGACCATCTGCGCAACAGCGGCGAAGCGATCATGGATGCAATGCGCAGATCAGCGCACGATCGAGGAATTACTTGTGTCGTGCAGGGCGCGGGGTCGATGTTTCAGGTGATCTTTAATCAGGATGGCAAGGCCCCCCGCCACTATCGCGATTTAGCGGAGGCGGATATGGCACGCTATGCGGCGTTTCGGCAGGCGCTGCTGCAAAACGGCGTGCATTGCAACAGCTCGGGTTTGGCTTGCTGGTTCATTTCAGTGGCACATTCGCCAGCCGACATACGAATCACGGCAGAGGCCGTGCAGCGGGCGATGTCGGTGATTTGATCTTGAATGCAGGATGGAATGCGGTGTCGAATGAATTCGAACCTTATTGACGGGCATCTGCATTTTGCATTCGGAGCCCAGCCCTATTTTTTATGATCCATTATTTTACGGATAAGTTCTTCAATCACGCGTCGCCTGAGACGATGGCCTGGTTTTACCGCAAGACATCTCGAGGAATCGGCGCAATTACGCTCTGCATCGGTTTCGGCAGGTGGTTCGATACGCGGGGACGCATTCACCTTTTTACAGGCAGGCGTTTGCCGATCGTGGGATCAATGCGCGGGCAGTGCGGACGCCCGCCGACCTGGGGGATTTTTATACGACGCCGGATGACCTGGTGGCAGGCGCGGAGCGGTTTATCTGCCGGCCGCCGAATATTGTATTTGAATCATCCGGAACGAGCGGAAAAAACAAGCAGGTTTATTACGGCCGGGACGAGCTGGGCCAGATCGGGAAGGTCTTCGCCAGCGGATTTCGATTGATGGGGATTACGAAGGAAGATCGCGTCGCCAACGCGTTTGATTTCAATATCTGGATTCCGGGACTGGTGTGTCATTATGGATTAATGGCAGCGGGAAATTTCTGCCAGGCATTCGGGAAGGTGGACCCGGTTGAGGTTTACCGGAGGTTGAAGCAATACAACTTTACGGTGGTGATGGGTGAGCCGACCTGGTTGATCCGATTGACGCAACTGGCCGAGAAAGATGGTGGTGGGAAGCTGCGGTTTTTGCTTGGCGGGGCCGAAGAAATGCCCGCCGACGCGATTCCGTGGATGCAGAAAGTCTGGGGCGGGGCGACCGTGAAGATGAGCTACGCCAGCGTGGAGATGGCGAGCGCGATCGCGTTTCAGCCGTGTGATAATCACGATGGATATCACCTGGACACAGTGGATTTTCTGCCGGAAATTATTGAAACCGACGGGGAGGGTTATGGGGAGCTGGTTTATACGACGCTCAGCCGCCGGACGATGCCGCTGATCCGATATCGATCGCGAGATGTGGCGAAGATCGACATGACGCCCTGCCGATGCGGCCTGCCGGCGCCTCGAATGAGCAAGCTCCGGGGGCGGCGAGATGAGCTGGTCGTCGCCAGCGGTGGGAATTTATATCCGCTGATGTTCGAAAATATTCTGAAGCCGGTGCGCGGCCTCACACACGACTGGCAGGTGGTTTTCAAGCTCGAAGGCGTGCGGGAGATTCTGGAGATCAACGTCGAATCCATCCGGCATGATTTCGAAGACCTTGAGGCAGAGATTCATCGCAGCGCGACGGAGCAATATCCCGACCTGATGAAAAATCTGGGTATTGGGATTTTTGACATGAGGCTCGTCGTCAACCCGCCGGGGAGCGTGCGGACGGCGCGGAAATTGAAGCGGATGGTCGATCAGCGGCATTTTGAGCCGATAGATGAAAAGGCCGTACAGCCTCGGGATTATGTGAAAATGTAAAGAGGATATAACCGCAGATTGCGCAGATCAGAAAAGGACTCTCCTCGTGCATCTGCGAAGTCTGGGGTTACATATCAGGATTGGTTTTTCGAACGGATTCGGATGAACTTTATGATGATGAAGCTGCTTATTCTGGGTGACAGCATTTCACTGGGCGTGAGCGAAGTGCGCGGCAACGACGTGGTTGCGAATGTAGAACATTCGTACGTAGATTTGCTTTCGCATGCGCTGCCGGGCGTGCAATTGATCGTGGACGCGGACGTGCATCGAACGACAAGTGCGGCTCGTGAAACGCTGGACAGCCTGCTGGCGATGCATTCGCCGGACGTGGTGCTGGTGATGCTGGGAGGCAACGACGCTGACCTGGATTGGCGGCGATTTGTGCTGAGCGATGGGAAGGTCATCCGCAGCCGACTGACGGTGGAAACCTATGAGAAAAATCTGCGGCTGATCACCGAGCCGCATTTTGGCCGCTGGCGCGACGCCGGTCCTGACGGATATGCCGAATCATCATTTTGAATTGCGCGGGCCCTATGTTTCAAAACTGGCCGGCAAGGACGTGACCGCGATGCTCGAACGAGGCGGCGGGCAGGAAGCGAGCGATAAAGAACTGGTGGCGCTATCGCGACGCCGTGGCACGGGTGGCGAAGGAGATGAACGCTGTACTCGCGCGGTATGGGGAAGTGCTGGATGCGCAACCGGCCCGGGTCGTTGTGGGTGTGGACGGCGCACATCCGAACGAGGCGGCGCATCGGTTGATTGCGGATGTGCTGACGCCGGTTTTGTTAAGGGCGTGCCGCCCAGGGAAGGCGCGGGGGACTGCGGTCGCCTGAGGTTTGCTTTAAAGGGCGGCGTAAGCTTCGTGGCGGCGTTGGACATGGGCGGGAGGCCCGTGCTACGGTGGACGGCTGAATCATCGGGGCAACTCTAATGTGACACGGGCCTCCAAGGCTCGTGTGTGATGCGTGGAAGATCGGAAATCAGTGGTCCCTGCGGCTGCAGAGCAATTAGCACGGGCGGGAGGCCCGTGTCGCGATAAGGGTTCGGGGGTCGCGGGGGATGCTGATGAAATGGATCGCAGACAGCGTCCGCCGGGGGTTCCCGGGAAAGTTTGGATGGGGCTTGCCATCGCGGTGATCCTGGATGCGCCTGTGCAGTTGATGTGGAAGGCGCTGATGGTGAAGTATGGGGGCGCTGCGCGTGAGCCGCACCTGGTCGATTTTATTCATCAGGTCCGGTGGTTTGTGCATCAAGTTCGGTGGTTTGCGCATCAGCGCGGACATGGGGATTGCTGGGGCTTTTTTTGTGCCAGTTTTGGAATTGGATTTGGGTGCTGGGAAATGCGGATTTGAGTTATGCCCAGCCGTTTACGGCGCTATCGTATGTCGTCGTCAGCGGGTGTGCGGCCATCTTTTTTCATGAGCATCTTTCGACGTGGCGCATAGCGGGGATTTTGCTGATCCTGGCGGGTGTTATTCTGGTCGGATCAACCGAGCATCGGACGACGCCGAAGGGAGGGGGAACGTGAATCTGCCCGGCCGCATGATCGGTGTAATCATCATCCTGTTCAGCACGTGTTTTGAGGCGCTGGGGCAATTCGCGTTCAAACGTGCCGCGGACCGGCGACCGGCCGGCGTCACCGGACCGATCGGCACAGTGCTGGCAAACGTACATTGGATTTTTCTGGGGTGGCTGGCGTTTATCGTTGAAGGATTGTTCTGGTCGGCGGCGCTGTATTTTCTGGATGTAAGCGTCGCACATCCGATCGGAAGCGTGGTCTTTGTTGTAGTCACGATCCTGGCCCGGATATTTTTGGGCGAAAAGGTTTCTGCCCGGCGGTGGATGGGGATCTGCTTCATCCTCGGCGGAACGGTTTTAGTCGCGTTTAATTAAATTGTATTTATTGTTACCGTGCTGGAGGGTTTTTTAGTGATGGACGGCCCTTTGAATCTGGAAGCAACCGGCAAGGGCCCAAAGCCCGTATCACAGGGTGGTGTGTTTCAAGTTCGATGGGTGAATTCGGTTGACGACATTCCGGTTGCATTATGGGATGCGTGCTTTCCGCCGCCGCTGGAGGGGCGATGGTGGTATGCGGCGATGGAGAAGTGCGGGATTGAAGATCAGTTTGCCTTTTCTTATGCGCTGATCGAGCGAGATGGCGAGATGGTGGGGATTGCGCCGGCATTTTTAATGGATGTGCCGCTGGATATCATTGCGCCGGAGAAGGTGGCAGGCCTGGTGAGATTTGTCGGGAAGTTTTTGCGGGTTTTGAGGTATCAGCGAACTTTGTTTTTGGGATCGCCCTGCTCGGATGAGGGCAGCGTGGGATTGGTCCCGGATGTCACATTGGCAGAAGTGGCGACCTCCATCCAGGATGCGCTGAATGCCCGTGCGAAGCAGACAAAGGCGTCGATGATCGTCTGGAAAGACTTTATCCAGGCCGACGCCGAAGTGCTTGGATCGCCGGAGGGAATGGCCGAATCAACGGGGCTGTTCCGTGTCACGAGTTTTCCCGGAACACGCATGGAATTGCCGGCGGGCGGTTTTGAACCGTATCTCAAATCGCTCAAGGGGTCGCACCGCCACAACCTTAAAAAGAAACTTCGGCGGGGGAAGGAAACGGTGGCGACCGATGCCAGCGTGATTCAATTTCCGGAGGCAAAGGTCCTCGACGAGATTTTCCCGATTTTCTGGCAGACGTATCTGAAAGGGCGAACGAAGTTCGAAAAGCTGAACCGGAAGTTTTTTGATTTGATCGCCGCCGAACCGACTTCACATTTCGTGATGATCCGGCGGAAGGACGACGGGCGGCTGGTTGCCTTCATGCTGTGCTTCGATTGCGGAAAACGCGTCATCAACAAGTTCATTGGGATCGATTACGCGCTCGAAAATGCATTTTTATATTTTCAGCTGTGGGAAGCCGCGGTCGATTGGGCGTCAAATCGAGGTTTCGCGGAGTTTCAGAGTGGGCAGACGGGGTATCGGGCGAAACTGGATGTGGGGCATAGTTTGGTTTCGCTGGATAATTTTTGCCGGCATCGGAATAAGTTGGTGCATCGGGTGTTTGCGTGGCAGGCAAAGGGAATTACCTGGGAAACGATTGATTCTGATTTGAAGGTCTATCTTGATTCGCGGGGTGGAAAGTGAACGCCAAGACGCTGAGGCCGCCAAGGTAAGACATGCAGAGGATTTGCGTTAATGTATTTTTGGGGAGAGATATTCCTGAGGATGCTTTGGCCGTGGATCGATCAAGTTGTGATTCCTGACTGTTACAGTCTTCTGTTGCCGCGTGGCGGCCAAGGTTTGTAACATCGGCGTCATGCCAACGCTCACCGACCGCCTTCGCGAGCTTTCGATTGTGCTTCCCACCGTCGCGGCCACTTTTGGCTCCTACATTCCGGTCAAACGCGTCGGCAATCTTTTGTTCGTCTCTGGTCAGCTTCCGATGAAGGACGGCAGGCTTCTCGCCGTTGGCCAGGTTCCCTCGCGCACGTCGATCGATCAGGCCAAACAAGCCGCCGCCCAATGCGTTATCAACGCGTTGGCTGCGGTCCGGACGACGCAAGGAACCATCGACGACCTCGTCGGCGTTGTCCGCATTGGCGCATTCATTTCCAGCGACACTGCCTTCACCCAACAGCCACAGGTCGCCAACGGCGCGAGCGATCTTCTGCTTGAGATATTCGGGGAACCGGGGAAACACGTTCGCGCCGCCGTCGGCGTAAATACGCTGCCAATGGATGCGAGTGTCGAGATCGAATTCACGTTTGAATGCCTGTAAAAATGTCGATTGTCAGTGGTCTGTTATCTGTTGCTAAAGGTGATATCCGCCAGCAACGGACAACGGGCGACTGATAATGGACCCTTACAATCGGACGCTTCAGCCGAAAGATGCTATAATTCCGGAAACTAATGATCCGCGCCGCCACTATTCACGACGTGCCTCGCATTCAGGAGGTGATCAACAGCCACGCCGAGCTGGGGAAGATGCTCTTTAAGAGCTTTGCCGAGCTGTATGAGAACCTGCGCGATTTTGCGGTGTATGAGATGGACGGCAAAGTGGTCGGCTGCGCGGCGCTGGCAATTATCTGGGCGGATCTGGCGGAGGTTCGATCGCTCGCCGTCGACGATAACTATCGCGGCCAGGGCATCGGCTCGGACCTGGTCAAATGGTGCATCGCCGATGCGCGGCGACTGCACATCCGCAAGCTCATGAGCCTTACCTACGAGCAGCGATTCTTTGCCCGGCTCGGCTTTGAAGTCGTCGAAAAAGAGTCGCTTCCACTTAAGGTGTGGACCGATTGCATCAAATGCCCCAAGAACGAAAACTGCGACGAGATTGCGATGGTGCGCGTTCTGGATGACGTCCCGATCCTGAACGCCGAAGCAGCGACACCGACGCCCAGGGGCGTGAGCATTCCGGTGCTGGATCACGCCGAGGATTAAAAGCGGCTGAGCGAACGGTTTGCAAACCATCCTCCTGCATACTACCCTTGCTTCACCATGATTCATGACAACCTTTCTCACTCCATCCAAGACCTTTCATCCCGGATCATTGCGATCCGGGACTCTCTTTGACTTCCCCAAAAACCAGAACCGCAGAAAAGAGCTTGAAGCCAAGATGGGCGAGCCGGGCTTCTGGGACAAGCCGGAATCGGCCAAGGGGATCGTCACGGAAATGAAGGCCGTCAAGGCGATCGTCGATCCGATCGAGGAGCTTTTCGCCGGCATTGATGATGTGAAGGCGATGTTTGAATTGGCCCAGGAAGCCGGCGACGCAAGCGCGATGGATGAAGCGGACCGGATGCTGGCAGAGCTGGAAAAAAAGGGCGAGAAGGTTGAAATTCAGTCGCTGCTTGATGGCGCGAATGACGCCCGCAACGGCTTCTTCACGATTCAGGCCGGTGCCGGGGGCACGGAAGCGCAGGACTGGTCCGAGATGCTCCTGCGCATGTACCTCTACTGGTTCGAACGCCGCGGGTGGGATGTCAGTGAAGTAGATCGGCAGGAAGGGGAACAGGCGGGGATCAAGAGCGTCACTCTGCACGTGAAAGGTCCGTATGTCTTCGGCTATCTCCGAGCGGAGGCGGGCGTGCATCGGCTGGTGCGGCCAAGCCCGTTCAATGCGCAGAACAAACGCCAGACGAGCTTCGCCTCGGTCACAGTGGTTCCGGAGTTTGATGAAGCGGACAGCGATATTGAGATTCCGGATGATGATCTGGAGATCGTCGCTTTCGTCCGCGCCAGCGGGCCGGGCGGGCAGAATGTAAATAAGGTTGCCAGCGCCGTTCGCATCACCCATAAGCCCTCGGGCATCACGATCACGTGCTCCGTGGAGCGCAGCCAGCAGCAGAACAAGCGCGTGGCGATGAACATACTGATGAGCAAGCTCGAAGCGCTGGAACAGGCTCGGCGGGATGAGGAACTGAAGCAAGCCGTCGGCGATGTGAAGGCCAACAGTTTCGGCAGCCAGATTCGCAATTACGTGTTAGATGACCGGCGCGTGAAGGACGTGCGGACCGGCGTCGAGACGACCAATGTAGAGAGCGTGCTGGATCGGGGGGAACTGGACGAATTTGTAGATGCGGAACTCCGCCGCCGCAAACGGGATAAAAAGTAACGGGGGCAACCTCCCTGGACTGGGGCGATTTGAACATTTCCGAACATTTTGAGCTAATTCAATAGTATTCGCTAACAATACTATTTTATTGTAATACGCTTTCCAAAAATCATCTGCGCTCCAGCGTGTAACTTGCTCCACAAACGGTTTTGACTCGTTCGGCGTCGAGACATGTCCTCTGCCACGCATCGCAGCCGGCTTGGCGTAATGCGTCGTAGTCCTTGTACGCTCGATTGGACCAGTAATGACTCCGCAGATAGTGCCAGAGATTCTCCATGGGGTTCAGTTCCGGTGAGTAAGGCGGAAGCGGAATCGCCGTCACGTTCGCCGGCAACTTCAACTCGCTCGACTTGTGGTATCCCGCCCCGTCCCAGATCAGCACGACATGAATCTGGGGATCAACCTCCTTGACGAACTGCTCGAAGAACACGTTCATCACCCCGGTGTTGAGATGAGGCGAGAGCAGTCCCACCGTCTGGCCCGTCGAAGGACAACAGGCGCCCAGCACATATAAATAATCGTACTGCGTTTGCCTCACCGCCCGCGGACGCGATCCCACCGGCGCCCACACCCGCGTCAGCGTCCCCTGCTGGCCAAAACGCGCTTCATCCTGGAACCAGACCTCGACCTTCTTGTCCGGATGTTCCCGGCGAACACGCTCGATCAGTGCCGGCAACTTTTTTTAAAGGCCTCCTGCGCCGCCGGATCGGCGCTCTGATGCCGGGGACGGGGCATCAGGTCGTTGTACCCCAGACGATGCAGAATAGAATAGGTCCCCGACAACGAACGAACCTTGCCGAACTCTTCATGCAGGATGCGCTGCACGTCCCGCCCACGCAGCGCGCACACGCCATCCTGGGCACGAGGCTCGGCGTCCAGACGCCGGCAAAACCGTTTCACTTCTTCTTCCACAAGCGGCGGCTTGCGACCCCGGCCCGGAGCATCGCGTAGACCTTCGATTCCCTGGGCGTTGTACCACCGCACCCATTCCTGCACCGCACGACGGCTATAACCGATGGACGCCGCCACTTCAGGCGCCGTCTTGCCCTCCATTGCCATTGCCACGCCGAGAAGCCGGATGGTCAGCAACGGATCATCCTGCTTTCGGGCCTGGTCACGAAGTTGATCGGAAGTATCAAATGCCTTGACACGCATGATGCGACCTCCTTGTCAGGTTCCATCATGCCATAATCAAATCAAATGCGCGCCACCAGGGTAGCCGGGCGCGCATTTATTTTTTGGAAAGCGTATAAGACATTTATTGTAAATAACTTGTATTAGAACGATAAAAATTTTGATATTTTTGGGGATTTTTTGTGGCAGGTATGACTGTTCAGGAGAAGAACACGGGCCAAAGGATAAATCCCTGCAAATGGGGAGCAAGTCAACGCAATCGGGGCGGGTTCACATCCAAGGCCCGAGGGGAGCCTCGCTGCTGGTGCAAGATAGACCGATTCATTCAATTACACTCGATTTTTGACCCCGCGTGGAAAATGGATAGACTGCGTGGCGCTATCGGACCGATTTTAGATTGAGGCGCCGTTGACCGTTCCCGTTGTCAGGGATGACCCGGGCCGCGCTGGTTGTTCGGGCCTGTCGGCTCAGTGCGGCATACCCCGCGAACTTTATGATCGTTGATTGTCATACCCATATCTGGCAGTCGCCCGACCAGCTCGGGCAACTGGATCTCGGCGAAATGCATCGCCCCGCCAGGCAGCGCGCGACCCGTTTTTCCCCGCAGCGAACATCGTGGCGCACGGTTCCGGCCGCCGACCCGGATCATCACTGGGCCCAGAGCGCGACGGTGGACAAGTCGTTTGTGCTGGGGTTTAAGAGCCGCTATCTGCAGGCGGAGATTCCTAACCAGTATGTGTCGGATTATGTCAACCGGTTCCCGCAAAAGCTGATCGGCTTTGCGGGCATCGATCCAACTGAAAAGAACGCTGTTGAAGAGGTGGGGCTGGCCAAGACGGTTCTGCGTCTGCGGGGTTTGACGATTTCACCGGCGAATCAGGATTTTCATCCATCAGACAGCCGCGCTATGCGGGTTTATGCGGAGGCGGAGCGGCTGGGGATGCCGATGCTGGTGCACCCCGCCGGGCAATTCACCGAACAAAGCAAACTCGAATTTGCCCGCCCGTACCTCCTTGATGAAGTCGCTCGCAACTTCCCGCGGCTGCCGATCATCATCGCCCAGCTGGGTCAGCCGTGGATTGATGAAACGATCTGCCTGCTGGGGAAACATCAGAATGTGTTCGCGGATGTGAGCGGCCTGCTGTCGCGCACGTGGCCGGCGTATGGGGCCTTGATTTCGGCGCATCAGAACCAGGTGATTGATAAACTGCTTTTCGGCAGTGACTTTCCGTACACCAGCGCGACGGAGTGCATTGAGGCGCTGTACAGCATCAATCAGATTGCACAGGGGACGAACCTGCCGGTGGTTCCGCGGGAGGCGCTTCGGGGGATTGTGGAACGGGATGCGCTGGCCTTGCTGGGGCTTGGGTGATTTTCAGGTTCACGTCTTTCAGGTCATCTTTTAGCTATTCTCCTGTACAAACGAGATAAATATACAGTGGCAGGTCTTTTACCTCCGATTCGCCGCCGGTTTAAACTTGACGTAAACACACTTGCAACCGATCCTTAGTCGAGATACAGTCTTTGGTCTTGGCCTGCCAAGGGCCTCCCGCGTCGGTCTGTTGAGAGAACGTAAGCGCTCCAGCGAGAATTGCCGCGGGTCTTTGTTTTACAATTTCGTCCCTAAACAAGCCTCATGGCGAAACCGGCGACTTGGCCGGTGGTTTCGCATCGGCTGACAACCCTGGGATCAGGAAAATAGAACCCCAGACGGTTGATAAATCGGAGTTTGTCATGGCACAGTCTCAAGCAGAACTCGTCAAAGCGCTGGTCGATGCCGGCGTTCATTTTGGTCATCGCGTATCGCGATGGAATCCCAAGATGGAACCGTACATTCACGGCAAGCGCAACATGATTCACATCATTGATGTGAAGGAAACCATCAAAGGCCTCGTCCGCGCCAAGAAGCTGATCCAGAACACCATCGCTTCCGGCAAAGACGTCCTCTTCGTCGGCACCAAGCGGCAGGCCCGCTTTGCCATCGAAGAAGAAGCCAAGCGCTGCGGCATGCACTATGTTTCGGAGCGCTGGCTGGGCGGCACGCTCACCAACTTCCGGACCATTCGCGCCCGCCTGAACCGCCTGGAAGAACTCGAAAAACTTTTTGCTTCCGGTCAGATCGAAACGTATTCCAAGAAAATGAAGTCCACCCTTCTCCGCGAGATGACCAAGATCAAGGCCAACCTTGAAGGCATCCGCAAGATGGAACGCATGCCCGGTGTGATGTTCATCATCGACACCCGCCGCGAACACATCGCCGTGAAGGAAGCCAAGAAGCTTGGCGTTCCCACCATCGCCTTGATCGACACCGACAGCGACCCGGATCTGATCGATCTGCCGGTCCCTGGAAATGACGACGCGATGCGGGCGATCGAGATCATCATGAAGGAATTGGCCGACAGCGTGATTGAAGGCAAAACCGGTCGTGGGGAAACCAAGGGTGAGGAGCAGCAACCGCGCCGCCGCAGCACCCGATCGGCGTTCCGCGCTGATGAAGGCCGCCCGGAAGCGATCGGCGGAGCAGCCGTTGATGAAGGCGGCGCGCCCGCTCCGGTTGAACCGGCAGTTGCCGAGCCTGTCGCCGCGGGATGAACGCTTTCGTTGTTGTGCTGAACCGAAAGTCCTGAGTGCTGAGTACAAAAAATACTCAGCACTCGCTTCGTCTGGGGACCAGCACATAGACTGATTTAGATCGAGCACTCTGAACTGAAAACATAGCACTCAACGTTATTTGGAGATTCCATGGCCGAGATTACTGCCAAGCTGGTGAATGAACTGCGTTCCAAGACGGGCCAGCCGATGATGGACTGCAAGAAAATGCTGGAAAAAACCGGCGGCGACCTGAACGCCGCGATCGACGAATTTCGCAAGAAGGGTGTGAAATCCTCTCTTGCCGAGCGCTCCGCGAGCGAAGGCCGAGTGATCGGCGTTGCCGCCCAGGATGGCAAAGCTGCCGCCCTCGTGGAGATTAATTGCAACACCGACTTCACCGCCAAGAGCGAGCCATTCCTGAAGCTGGGCGCCAAGGCCGCACAGCTGCTTCTGCACAATCCAACCAGCGATGTCGCCCAGGCGGCGGAAGTAAACGCCAACGCAACGGAAGTTTCACAACAGACCGGTGAAAATATTCGCGTCGGCAAGACGGCATATCTCACCGCCCCCAATGGAAAGGTCGGCCTGTATCTTTACGGCATCACCGGGAAAATCGGCGCGATCATGCAGTTCACCGGCAACCCCAGCGAAGAACTCATCAAGCAGATCGGCGGCCACATCGCCTTCGCCCGTCCGCTGGGATTGAACCGCAGCGAAGTGCCGGCAGACCTCGTTGCCAAGGAGCGGGAAATCGCCGTCGAGCAGGCCAAGGCTACCGGCAAACCGCAGCAGATCGCCGAGAAAATCGCCGAAGGAAAGCTGAATGCTTTTTTTGGTGAGCGCGTGCTGCTCGACCAGGAATTCTTCAACGCCGCCGTGTTTAAGGGCAGCGTTGGGAACTATCTCAAGCAGAACAATGTCACGCTGGAAAAGTATGTCCGGATTGAAGTGGGGCAGGCCTGACCGGCAACGTCACGATCGGCGGACCCAAAACCTGCAGCACGGGCGCCTCAAAGGCCCGTGCTGCAACTTTTTTGCGCCGGCAGCAATGGCAGAATTGTCATTTCCAGATCACCTTGCAGCCGATAATGGCCAGTCTTTATCAATGTAATCCTGCACTCTTCCCAGCCCGAGGGAATCTCCGCTCAGGAAGACTTTCCACTCCGCTTCAAGCTGCGGACGCCGTCGAATGAAATCCTGCCAGGCGGCGTAATGCGAACGAAGAAAAAAAGTCTTCTCAGCAAAACCGGCTGATTCCTGTGCGGATTCATCCGCCTTCGATTTCGCCGCATCCAACTGCTTCTGAAGGTCATTCAGCTTCGCGTTCAACTTATCATTGTCGGCGGCGAGTTCATTCTTGCGGTCCTGCGCCTGCTTGAGTTGCACCAGCGCATCATCATACATTTTCTTAAGCTGATCCGGCCTAGGCTCATCCTGACCGAATGCCGCCATGCCTATTGAGAAAATCAGGAACCCTGCCAGGAACAACCGCCGCATAGTCTGTCCTTTCCATGCCATGGAATCCAAGGGCATTCTAAGAACCATTGGCATTCGCGACAAACGCGGACGATTTTCGGCATCGTCCGCCGGAACAGGCAACGTGCAAGTTCCATGATCGGTTCCGTCAATCTGATGCGTATAATGCCATGATAGACCACTGAAGCGGTTTCATGATCAAATTTCCCTGCAAGTGCAGCCACATCTTCAACCTCACCGAGGACATGGCCGGGGGCTTGGTCCAATGCCCCCGGTGCGGCTTGCTGGCCGACGTGCCAACGATCAGCGAACTGGAAAATATCACCGAAGACGGGGCATTTAAGATCAACGACGCCGCCCCGATCACGGACAACATCGAGCTCGCGGATCTTCACGATGCCTTTGCTCCAGGGACAATCGACGAAGAGGGGAACGCGATCGACCTGAGGTCTGATGCCGAGCATTTTCGGCGCATCGGCGTACGGGCCGACGCTGATCCGCCCCGTGTCGCGCCCAAATATGATCCATCAACCGGAGAACTGATCCGGCCGCTGGAACTCAAAGACGAACGCGCGCCAGCGCCGATGCCCGTGCTTCCCGTGGATGGCGCCCACACGGAGATAACACCGATCGCTCCGATGCCCGTGATTCCGATCCACCATCCCAAATCAGTGGGCTATGCCGTTGGTGAACTGCGAAAGCAGGTGACGACGGCAACGCTGATGCTCGAACTGCTGATGCCCGCCAATGCGATTGTCATGTTCTTCATCTTCGTCCTGTACGTGATCGCAGGTTTTGCGACCACCATCCTGGGTGTCGGCGGCGCGTTCTTTCATATTTCCCTGCAGATTCTCAACTTTCCCCTCTGGCTGATCCTCGCACATTACGGGTGCGTCATCGAAGACACCGGTCCTGACAGTCACGATGAACTTCCTCGCCCGTTCCGGCATTTCGGCTTGGCCGAGGATCTTTGGAACCCGTTCATAAGAGTTTTCAGAGCAGGGCTGATCTGTTTCCTGCCCGCCCTTATTGCCGGTATGCCTCGCGTTCCTATGGGCAGCCTGCGAACACCTGTCGTGCTGATCCTTGAATTGATCGGCGCCTTTTTCCTGCCGGCGGTGCTGCTGACAACCGTGACCGGCACGACATCCGCCAACCTTCGCCCTGATCGGGTGCTTGCAGTCATTCGCCGCTGCGGCGGTGATTATATTCTGGCAGTGGGACTGCTCGTATTATCGCTGGTTCCAACCGGCTTCTACCTCATCGGCCCGGCGATCATACCCAACGGCGCTGACAGCATTCTGCTGGACCGAATCTATAAACCGGCCGTGGCCATGCCAGTGCTGGCGATCTGCGTTTACCTGTTGCATTTTTTCTGCTGGCATCTGGGGCTGCTATATCGGGCGCATCATGACGAGTTTCCCTGGGAGATGCAGCGGCATATTCCAACGACTCCAAGAACCGTGGCCCCGCCGCGAAAACGCCGCACGTCGCGCGGCCGGCCGTATTGATTCGCTTTGCCCTCCATAATCTGCACCTGTCCTCCCGCCACGCTGCGCCATAGAATCGGCCCATGCGGATCGCGCTTGCCCAGATCAATCCCACCGTCGGCGACATCGCCGGGAACGTCCGAAAAATTCTTGACTTCGTCGGCCGGGCTCAATCCGCGGGTGCGACGCTGGTTGTATTCCCCGAACTGTCGATTACTGGATATCCGCCGAAGGATTTGCTGCTGAAGCCGCAATTCGTCGAAGACAATTTGCGTGCGGTGAAGCTTCTCGCCTCGCGGGTGCAGGGGATCAATGTGATTGTCGGATATGCTGATCGAAATGAGCAACCGATCGGCAGACCGCTCTATAACGCGGTGGCGGTCCTGCGCGATGGGGAAGTGGTCAGCCGCCATTTTAAAACGCTTCTCCCCACCTACGATGTGTTTGACGAAAGCCGGTACTTCGAACCCGGTCCGATCAGCGCAACCGAAAACCTGATCAGGATCGGCGACACCATCATCGGCCAAAGCATCTGCGAAGACCTGTGGAACGACGAGAAGCTGATCGCGCGGCGGCTATATCACCAGAACCCAATCGCCGACTTAAATGCCGCCGGAGCAGAGATCCTGGTGAATGCCAGCGCCTCCCCTTTTGTAGTCAATAAACATGCCTTCCGCCTCGAGCTATTCGGCGCACAGGTAATGCGATTCGGCAAACCGCTCGTCTACGTCAATCAAGTCGGCGGAAATGATGAACTCGTTTTCGACGGCAACAGCGCCGTCTTCGACGCCGGCGGCAAGGTTATCGCACAGGCTAAAGATTTCGAAGAAGA
Source organism: uncultured Phycisphaerales bacterium (assembly GCA_963704405.1). Taxonomy (GTDB): domain Bacteria; phylum Planctomycetota; class Phycisphaerae; order Tepidisphaerales; family Tepidisphaeraceae; genus MFD01213-c1. The sequence goes on along the minus strand of OY969903.1, from coordinate 2,724,414 downwards.
CCTGCTGATAGTCGATGTCGACCGTAGCACGGATATCCCGCCAGCATCGGACGGAATTCAACACCGGCAAGACGCGGCTCGACCGAACTCGCCGATGTCTCACCTTGCAAATAGAATGGAAACCCCGTCCACCGGAATCGAATCCATCTACAAAGCCCTCGTCTTAGGCCTGAAAGATTATGTCCGCAAATGTGGCTTCAAGAGCGTCGTCCTCGGCCTTTCCGGTGGGATCGACTCTGCACTAACCGCCGCCATCGCCGCCGACGCTCTCGGCAAAGACAAGGTTGTCGGTGTCGCCATGCCCAGCCGATATAGCTCCGATCACAGCGTGAATGACGCCCGAACGCTCGCCGAAAATCTCGGAATAGACTTTCATGTCATCCCGATCAAAACCGTGCATGAGGCCTACGACCAAACGCTTTCGCCCGTATTCACAGGCCTGGCGCCAGACGTCACCGAAGAAAACCTGCAGGCCCGAATCCGTGGCGCGATCCTTATGGGGTTCAGTAACAAGTTTAACCACCTCCTTCTGACCACCGGAAACAAAAGCGAACTTGCCGTTGGATATTGCACGCTCTACGGAGACATGTGCGGCGGCTTAAACGTCATCGCCGACGTGCCCAAGACCAGCGTTTACGAAATGTCCGAATTCATCAATCACCGCGCGGGCCGCGACATCATTCCCAGCAACACCATTCACAAAGCCCCCAGCGCCGAGCTTCGACCCAACCAGGTTGATCAGGATTCATTGCCCCCCTACCCCATCCTCGACGCCATTCTTCATCGTTATGTCGAGGAAGAAAAAGGCGCGGTGGAGATCATCAAAGAAGGCTTCGATGCGCAGGTCACAATTACAGTCATCAAGCTGGTCGACCGTAGCGAATACAAACGCCGCCAAGCCGCGCCAGGCCTGAAGGTCACCAGCCGAGCGTTTGGTTTTGGCCGCCGAATGCCGATCGCGCAGAACTACACGCAGTTGCCTCCCAGGCATGGTGAACCGTCACCCACAATTGACGAAAAGACCGCCGAATCCGGCTGGGGATATGAGCCTGAAAAGGATTGAAGTGGAGATACGAAATCGGAAAACATTCCCCGTGCAGAACATATTTCAGCACGCCATCCCCTCTTACAGCGTGCCAGGGCACGGCTCATTCATTCAATGATGCCGCCGAAAGATCATCACATACGCCAACACGGCAACTGCATTTACCATTGTCACGATCCCAATTTTCCCCAGCATCTCCCGAACTTCATCGGGAAACGTATCGAGCGGCGAATTCAACCAGACTAGCGGCTTGAGATAAACCGGCAGGTCCGAAGTATCCACCAGATTCGCAATCTCTGGCGAGACAGGAGAAACTTCCAAATCACTCAATCCTACCCGCTCATCTGTTCCGGTTTCCTCGTCGCCACGCGCGGCTAAGGCTTCCGATACATCGATATCGATCAGCGAAGGCGCCGCAGCAACAGCAACCGCTTGCGGCACAGTCGCGGCGGTTGATGGGTTTACATCATTTGTTGGCCCAACAGGCGACAAAACAGATGCGAGCGCTTGACCATCCAGTGCCGCGCTGTCATCCGCGACCGGAGCCATCGGTTTCAACGCTTCACCGGCTTTTAGGGGAGCCGAAGCTGCGCCTTCCGCCGGCTTCACATTCTTTGCGACCTCAAGCTCGGCGAAAAGCTCATCAATCTCAGAAGTGTCCTGTGGATCAGGCTGGGCGGCTTTGTCGTCAATCAATCCCGCCGACTCTGCCCGCGCTGGTGTTGCATCATCCTTATCCAGTTCCGCCTCGGCGAGCAGGCGATCGATCTCATCTCCCGCAAGTTGCGCAAGCAGATCATCAGCGCTGGTGAGCAGCGCCGAATTCGGATTTTCCAGCGGGTCGGGCAGGTCCACCGTGGCCTGGCCCATGATCGACTCCCTTCGATGGCGGCCGCTTTTTACACCGCAGTCGCACCGCTCGGTGCAATGGGTAAAGCGGCTCGCGAAGTAAGCGTCTCCGACGCTCTTATCGGACGGGTTAACCCGCATCATAACTTCACTTTTTTGATTCGCAATCAAATCCTGAAATTGTTGCGGGGTGCTTCAAACGGCCCCATAATCCCCGTCGTGGCAAGAAGAATTCACGTCCCTAAACTTCGCAGCGGGCCTATCACGCTCGACGAATCTGAAGCCCATCACCTCCGCGATGTTCTGCGGCTCACGCCGGGAACCGAAATCGAACTGTTCGACAACGCCGGCGCGACAGCGGTCGCGACCATTCGTTCAGCGAGTGCCGGCGGCGTTCAAGTCGATGTCGGCCCTGTTACAAATCAAGTTGAAAAGCCCATCGCCTTAACCGTCGCCTCCGCCGTCCCCAAAGGTGACCGAGCCGACTGGATGGTAGAGAAGCTCAGCGAACTCGGCGTTGCCACATTCATCCCGATATCTAGCGAGCGAAGCGTCGTCCATCCCACGGGCAAAGGCAAAACCGACCGCTGGCACCGAATCGCGATTGAATCCGCTAAACAATCCCGCCGATCCGGTGTGATGAAGATCAGCGATCTAACGTCTCTTGAAAGCCTCATCAAGCCGAATATGTCGGCCTGGTTTTTGTCGACCGGGCCAAATGCCTTGTCCATCCGCCAACTTCTCATTAATTCGCTTCCCTCCGTGCTCACGCTCTTCATAGGCCCCGAAGGAGGCTGGACCGACAACGAAAGCACGCATTTCAACACCAACAAAATCCCCGCCGCTGCTCTGACGCAGACGGTCCTCCGAGTGGAAACGGCCGCAATCACCGCCGCGGCCGTCGTCCTGTGCTCCATCTGATTCACGCACCAAATGGCCGGCAATTCGGGTAGGGCAGGAATGTGCGCTGGACCCGCCTGCGACAAGCAATCTGTATTCTTCCAATCTACCGCCCGTAATCTACAATTCCGCGTAATGTCGCAATACCCTTCTCCGTACTCCCCGCCTCCCTCTTATCTTTCGCAATTCGGCTATTACGCCCCGCCGCAACTGGATCTTCTCGCCCCCGCCAAACGCGCGGGCTTGCTAATGATGATTCTAGGCGGCTTGGGTGTCGCCATCGGCCTGTGTATGGCTGGAGCAGGCCGGATCATGCAATCAACGACAATGCCGCCGGAAGTGCAGTCGCAGATTCAGCAGCTTGAAACACAAAGCGGTGTTTCATTTTTCACCGTCGTCGCCATCAGTGGCGGCATCCTGCTGCTGTTTGCCATCACAATGATCGTGCTCGGCGTCTTCGTGAGGCAAGGCAAAATGATGGCGATTATCCTTTCCATCATCGCCACCAGCATTCTCACTCTTCTTCTCGGCATCGCAGTGCTGGGCGGTCTGATCAGCGCGGCTCAACAGGGGCCACAGGTGATCATCGGCGTTTGTTTCTGGGGAGTGCCGCTTTCGCTGTCGATCCTGCAACTCTTCTGGTTGATCTCCGCCGCCCGTTCATCCCCACGCGCGGCGGCTCTTCAGCAGCAATATCAATCGCAATACTGGCAATACCAACAAAACATGCATGCCTATCAAAACTCCGGCTACGGTTACCCCGGCCAACCGCCCGCGGCCGGCGCCCCGCCGCAATTGCCGCCGTCACCAATGTATCCCCCGTCCGCAATGACTCCCCCGCCACCGCCGCCCGATTCAACCGCGCCAGCATCTGGAGATTCTCATGGCCCTCCCACCCAAGGGTGATCCGCGACGTCCGCTTTATCTCGCGATACGTTCCACGCGTATGCTCGCCATCTTTTTCCTGCTGTTCGGGATTTTCGGAGCGGCCGCACTATTCATACCGCGCGGCATGAGCAGCCGTGCTCAAACATTGATTACCATTTTGACTCTAATGGCTTACATCGGGCCCGGCGCGGCTTACCTTGTGTTTTCGATTTACCTCAAGCAACTCCGCTTCTGGGCTGTCGTAGGCGCGCTGGTGCTCGCATCACTGCAGCTAGCGATGGGTGCAATTATTACAATTGTCATAGTTATTGCTGCGGTGTCCCGGCCACTGAACCAGTTCATTTTGATGTCGCTCGCAATTATGGCTCTGGTCGGCGTAGCGATCGCTCAGCTCATTTATCACCTGGCAAAATCGTTCGATGCAATCAAGTACATATCCATGGATGAACAGCGAGGATTTGAGCCGATCAATATGGCGATTCCGATTAACAACCCGCCCGTCATTCCAAGCTTAATGCCCGAGGAAAATAATCCTGCCGCAGCGCCTTCTTCGCCAGCGCGAGAGTCTCCTCAGTAATTGCGTTCGCCCGCTTGGTTCCCTGCCGAAGCGCGTCCATCACATCATCCGGCCGCCGCTCGAATTCCTTTCGGCGAGTGCGGATTGGCTCGATGATCGCATTCAAAACTTCCACCAGTTTCCGCTTCACCGCGACGTCTCCCACCTTGCCGTTCTTGTAAAGATCGCGGTGCTCGTCCACCCAGGCCTGATCCGGATTGAATGTTTCGTGATATGCCCAAAGCGGATTTTTCGTCGGGTCGGTTTCGCCGGGATCGCTGACGCGCAGGCGTTTGGGATCGGTGTACATCGCCATCACTTTTTTCTGAACCGTGTCGGCGTCATCTGAAATAAAGATCGCGTTGTTCAGCGATTTGCTCATCTTCAGCAGTTCGCCATTTGCTCCGGGCGCACCGATGCCGACCAGCCGCTTCACGCGCCCCAGCTTCGGCTCGATCACGGGAAAGAGTCCGCCGGCCTTCACGTTTTCCTTATCCGGCGTCTGCGGGTTTACACCGCAATACATCTGGTTGAACCGCCGCGCCACCGTTCGCGCCAGTTCCAGGTGCGGGAGCTGATCTTCTCCCACCGGCACCAATTGCGGCCGAAATGCCAGAATGTCGGCCACCTGCCCCACCAGATACATCGGAAACCCAAAGGGATAATTATCTCCAAGCCCCTTATCGCGAATCTCGTCCTTGATCGTCGGATTTTTCATCACCACGTTGAACGGAATCAGCATGGCGAAGAAAAATGTCAGCTCGTCGATTGCCGGCACTTCGCTCTGGATGAACATCGCGCTCTTGTTCGGATCGATGCCAACCGCCAGCCAATCGGTCGCAATATCCAGAACGCTCTGGCGAATCTCCTCCGGCCGCTCCGCGCGTGTGCTGAACGCGTGCTTATTGGCGATCAGAAAAAAACATTCGTACTGGTCCTGCAGCGCCAGCCGATTTTCCAGACTGCCGACGTAATGGCCCAGGTGCAATTTTCCGGTAGGCGTATCGCCCGTAAGAATGCGAGGCTTGTCCAACATCCCAAAGGTTATAGTCGAAGATGCAAGGAATTTGGATTTTGGATCTGCGCAATTCCGCAATCCCAAATCTTTGCCGTTATTTCTGCGGCGGCGGCAGTTCCTTCAAAAACTCCGCCAATTGCACGGCCGTCGGGCTGATGCCGCTGCGAACGTAATATCCGCTGGTTCCGACGCCGGTGCATAAGCTTTCTTCCAGCCCGAACCCCAGCACCTGCCCCATCGCAAACCCCGCATTAAAATGATCCCCAGCCCCCGTGCTGATGCGCGGCTGCTTAACAAACGGCCCGGCAAATTTCGCGCTGGCTGTCGCGGTTGCCGCTGCCGCTCCGCCGCGGGGGTGTACGACGCAGCAATAAATATTCAGTAATTGGCGGATCACCTTCGCCGTCTCTTCGACCGCACTTTCGGGGTCACTCGGCGTCGCCATCCCCAGCACATCCAGAATCTCTCCCGACTCTTTCAGATTCAAACCCAGAATAATATCCATCGACTCCTGATACTTCGTCAGAATCTGCAGCGCCTCTTCGATGTCCCCATGCGTTCGCTTTTCCGGATCGGCCAAATCAACAAAAAACTTGCGGCTCTTTTTCGAAACCTCCGGCAAGATTTCCTTCCGCAAACTTTCCCATATGTCGCTCATATGCGGCAGCATCGTCCAGTTTACGAATCCAAACAGGTCCGCTTCATCCACCATCTGCCGCAGTTCTTCTCGGCCGACACGCGCCATGATGTTCTTCCAGTTCACCTCATCCAGCGCGGAGATCTTTCCGAGCATCACCTTTCCATCTTCAAACTCCAGTGCATCCGTATGCCCGGCGTCGGCGATGCTGATCACCTTCGCCCGCCCCGCCATCTCCTGAAAAACCGGATGCAGGCCCGGATATCCAAGGCTGCCGATATACGTCACGCCGACCCCGAAGCTGGCCAGCGCGTTGGCCATGATCGGCCCGTTGCCGCCAAGTTTCATCTGCTTGACGATCAGTTCATAATTGCTCGATTGCCCGGCCGCATTCAGGATCTTCTGGCCCAGTTGCCCGATGGTTTTGATCGGATCGTATTCGTTGAACGATTGCCGCTTATCCACGACGGCGATGATCTCATCCACAAACCCGTCCAGCCCGATCAGCGCCTTAATCCCCGAAAGCCTCGCGGCGGCAACGGCTAACTCCTCTCCAGTCGATTGTGCAATCTGATCGCGGGTTTGCGACATAAACATTCTCCAAAAAAGAATCGATGGCTTTATACCGACATTGGATGATGGGAAGAAGGATGAGCCGATAGATGGGGATCGGTTCGGGATATGGGTTGATGTGGTTTATTGATGTTCGGGAACGGATTGAGGTGTTGTACTGGGCATTGGGGAATATTGCGTGGGTTGAATATTGTTGGGGAAGAAGCAAGAGAAAGATGGGGAGAGAATGCAGCCGCAGGGACTTCGCCCCCGCACCCCCGAGGAAGGATAAGGACGGCTGCGCCGGCGGTTGAGTTAAAGCTGGGGCGGAACCGGTTCTTACTCTCGCCGTGCCACAGGTTCCGCCCCGAATGCCATTCGGTTAGCACATAACTCCGCGCCGCGGCGCGCGTTGTGAATATTCGCGCAAGACGCGGCCTCCTGAGAGAATGGTGATGTCTTAAGTCCCCAAACTCAAAGGAGGCCACGGATGGCTATCATCGCGTCCACGCTGCAGCGGATCAAATCTGACCCCTTGGGGTCTCTTGGCGGGGCCGAGAGAATCAACCGATGTTTTGCCCAGGTCGGTCATGTCTGGCGTAATCGGCTGCTCAATCCAGCCAACACCATGACGCTGTTCCTGCTGCAGGTTCTGCATGGCAACACGGCCATGACTCATCTGCGGTGGCTCTGGGGCATTGGTTGCAGCGAGGGAAGCTACTGCGACGCGCGGCAGCGGCTGCCGGCGGCGGGCGTGGCCAGGCTGGTCGAACAATTATCGTGCGATGCGTGTAACCAATCCGCCTCCATCTGGCTGGGCCGTCGCGTGCTGATGATCGACGGCACAACCGTCAGTACGCCCGACGAACCGGCACTGCAAAAAATGTGGCCCCAGCCCAGCGAGCAGAAATCCGGATGCGGCTTCCCCATGATCAAAATGCTGGCGCTTATGGATCTGGCCAGCGGAATGATCCTGCAGTTGAGCATGATGGCCCTGACCATGGGCGAGGCCAGTCAACTTGCCGGGCCGCACGGCCTGTTGCAGGCCGGCGACGTGCTGCTGGGAGACCGGGGATTCTGTTCCTTTTGGGCATCTGGTGACGCTGGGGAAAATGTCGGTAGATGCGGTGTTCCGCATGAATGCGAGCCAGGTCGTCGACTTCACGCCCGGCCGGGCGGCGCGGGGAAGATCGAGGAAAAAAGGAGCATACAAAAGATCACTCCCCAACTCCCATTTTGTGAAGAGCCTTGGCAGGCAGGATCAGATTGTTCGGTGGATCAAGCCTTCCAAGCGGATAAGCGGCATGGCCGCCGACGTGTTTGCCAGCCTGCCGCAGACGCTTGTGCTTCGCGAGCTTCGCTACGACATCATCGCCAGGGAAATGCGCACCCGCCAGGTGACGCTCGTCACCACGCTGCTGGATCCGATGCGCTATCCCAAGCGAGAGATTGCCCGGCTGTACCAGTTGCGCTGGGGGATCGAAACCAACTTCCGGCATTTGAAAACAACGATGAAGATGGAGCACCTCAAGTGCCAGACGCCTGACGGCGTGATGAAGGAGTTGATGGTCTTTGCACTGGTGTACAACCTGATCCGTGCCGCGATGCGGGACGCGGCGCAAGAGCAGGAGATCGACGACGCCAGTCGCATCAGCTTCGTCGATGCATCACGTTGGCTCATCGCGCTGCTCAAACCAGCGGAAGGCGTGAGCGGATCGGAGTTGAAGGTGAATCCTTTGCGCCCGGGCCGATATCATCCACGGGTGGTAAAGCGGCGGATTCATAACTCGTACAGTCTGATGAGAAAACCTCGATCCACCTACTGCCAACCCGAGCCAAACAAGCCGCTTAACGATTAACCGAATGGCATTCGGTTCCGCCCCAGCGTCCCCACCTCCTGGGCAGGGCACGCCCCCTCTGGCAGTTGTATACGGATGGTTTTATGGCGGAACGCCGGGCCTTCTACTTCCGGCGATGGGGGACGATTGAAGTCGAACGAATGTGACGGACGAGTGGTGCCATGAAATGGCGGGCGATGTGATGAATCGGCGGGCAGCGAGGAAATGGCGGTGCACGCCGTAGGCGGCGTTGCGACGGCGTTTCGGCGCGGCGGCGCCGGCAAGTTTTCTTTGCAGTTCTCCTCCCTCTGCGCAACTGGGGGCGTGCCTTGCCCAGGAGGTGGGGACGCTGGGGCGGAAACTAGCGGCACGGCGAGAGTAAGAACCGGTTCCGCCCCGGCTACAACCCAACCCCGTCCGCGCAGCGGTCCTTTTACCCTTCCCTCTTATCTCAATTCCCCTCTTGGCGGGGGTGCGGGGGCCGCTGCCCTCACCCTTACCCACAAGTTGCATCGATTCGGTTTTGCTGTGTGAGTTCGATGCCGTGTGCGATTCGGGAGACGATTTCCCAGCCGATCCAGATTGCTTTCCAGCCGGGGCGGGGATCGTGTTTTCTGCCCAGCCAGCCGCCCTGGTGAGCCAGGGTTTGCCAGAATTGCCGGGGGCTCATTTGATCAATCCGGCATTGGCCTAGCGCTGCCGCGGCTTGGATCATTGCCTGCGGCACCTTCTGCTGCAGGTCGAGTTTGGCGGCTGCAGGTTCGTTGCGCGGCAGGTTGGCCCAATCACGCAGCTGCAATAATCGCACTGCCACGGGAGAGAGCATGCTGATCAATCGAAGCAGGTTATCAATACTTTGCAACTGGGATTCGCCAAGTCTGCAACCTTCTTTCAGTGCCCGGTGCCATTCTTCAATGACCCAGCGAATGCAGTAGTAGTCGATGATCGTCAATGCATCGGCCAGATTCTCCACCGGCAAATTGGTCAGCAGCATCCACTCCAGCGACGCAGCGCCTTCGAGGGGTTCTTTGAGATAAACGACATTCACCGTCAACGGTTGGGTGGACGGCGCGCTTTTGGCCGGAGGTTGCAGTTGCACCGTTGCAAACCGCACTTGTAATTGGGCCATGCGGGCGGGACGCGGCAGGCGCTGGGTGACGCCTTTGATCTTGCGTTTGACGCATCGCTGCTGACCGATCTCAATATCGATTTGTCCGCTGACCGGAACCTGCGCCATGTAAGACCACAGCTTGTCGGTTGCCTGCTCGATGTTGCGGTCGTGACGGGCCCGGATGACAAAACCGTTCGATGCCGCCACGCAACTGTGCATCAGACGCAGATCGTCCGCCCCTCGATCACAGATATGGATCAGGTGCGTATGGGGTGAGTTGGCCGCTTTGACGGCCTGGACGGCGTCAATCCAGACATCGCTCTCTCGAAAGCGATCACGCCTGGCTTTTTTGCTCTCCCGTGCCGCTCGCTTCACCCGCTTGAAAAATCGCTGGTCGAGCAACCCTAAAACTTCGCCGCTTGGCGTGACCGCCAGCGCCGAATGCATCACCCATTGGCCTCCAGCAATACGGCTGGCTTGCACATTGGAGCCATCCTGCACGCACAGGACCACCGGATGCTCGCGGCACGATTGGAAAGTCACCCGCCGGTGCTGGGCTTGCAGCGCATCGGGATTAATCTGTGGATTGTCGAAAAACCGGTAAGCTGCTTTCAGCTCCGCCCACTGCTTATGTTGCACAGGCAGGGATTGACCCGGAGTCGCCGCCATTTGGGCTGCGAGTGTAACAACCCTTTTGAACGACGACGATCACCCAGATCCAACGATCCAAAATGCTGATGAGCCCACTGATGGGCTTGGCAGACCATCATCACGACCTCCATGTCTGGAAAAAATCGAGGTACGTTGAAGAAAGCGAAAATGTTCTCAAAAACACTTCGGAGTTGTGGGTAAGGGTGAGGGCTGCTGCCCCTGCGGCTGTGATTTGTCTTCGTCTTTGTCTTGCTCTTACTCGTCCACCATGTTCAACGCCACAAAAAAATCCTCCCGTTGCTCACGCTTTTTCCCTCATTACGTTTATTCTGTACCCCTTCCCCCCCGCCACCCCCACCGTTAATATCTGACCGTTATCCATTTCGTCTCGGAAGTCCGACTGAATAAAGGAACCAGCTCATGCGCCCTTTCCGCCTGCTTGTCTCGCTTGCACTGGCACCGATCATTTTCAGCGGTTCATCGGTTTCCTTCGCTCAGGAATCGCCGGCGTCGCAGCCGACGACAACGCCCGCGACTCGTCCGACAACCAAACCCGTCTGGGTCGGCCCCATATCGCCGGACATTCTTCCAGGCAACGGACTGTCTCAGCATCCATTTTTCTACGCCGGCGAATGGAACTTTCCCAAGCCCGAACAAACGATGTTCATCGTGAAAGACGGCAAGGTCGTCTGGTCGTATTCCATTCCTTCGAAAGATGAAAACAAACAAATCTCTGAATACAGCGACGCGACCATGCTCTCGGACGGCAGCGTCGTCTTCGGCTATAAGACCGGCGCTTCAAAAGTCTCCGCGGACAAAAAAGTGGTCTGGGATTACAAGGCCCCAAAAGGCTGCGAAGTTCACGTCGTTCAGCCGATCGGTCTGGATCGCGTGATGTTCATCCAGAACGGCAACCCCGCCAAGCTGTTTGTCTTGAATCTCACAACCGGAAAGAACGAAACGGAATTTGAGCTTCCCACCGGGCCTTCACACAAAGTCCACGGCCAGTTCCGCCGAGCCCGGATGACGCCGGCCGGTACATTCCTCGTAACCCACATGGACCTGGGAAAAGTGGCGGAATACGACGCCACCGGAAAAGAAATTTGGTCCCTCGCTGTCCCATCCCCATGGGCTGCCGTGCGGTTGAAAAACGGCAACACGCTCGTGACGAGCAACAAAGGCTTCGTCCACGAAGTCACACCCGCCGGCGAAGTGGTTTGGGAATTCACACAGAAGGACGTGCCGGATATCCGCATCTTCAGCATCCAGGAAGCAAACCGCCTGGCCAACGGCAATACCGTTATCAGCAACTGGTGCCCAAATGGCATCAAGCCGGTAGATTGGCCCAAATCGGTACAGGTCCTGGAAGTTACGCCGGAGAAAAAACTGGTGTGGGCCCTTCGCTCCTGGCAAGACTCCGCAGACCTCGGACCGGCAACCTGCATCCAGTTGCTGGACGAGCCAGGTATCCCCGAAAACCGCGAACAGCAGCGATGAACGGATATTGCACCCCCCTGATTGCCAGGGCAATCGCGCTCGCCGCTGTCTCCCGGCGCACGGAGCGCGCTGCTTTTGACTGGCTCATCGAACATTCGAGTGTTCCACCCCATCCGTCCGATAAGTCAATGTGGCTCTACTGATCGCTTCCAACACAAAGACCAAATCCCTCGCGGATCGGCAAGCTGCGGACAATCGAGCGTCGAACCTGCGCGCCCTGGCTGTCACGCAGCCTCGGCTCGCCTCAGCCATCAGCGACGCCTGTTTTGAGCTTGCAGACCTGACATGGGTTTTCGGCCGCGACAGTGCTCTGACTGCTATGGACTCAACGGGCCAATGGTGGGCCGGTTGCTCAATTCCGCTCCTCGCGGCCAGGTCAATCTTAAAACCGCTCGATCGCAACGGCCCGGCCAGTTGCCTGCTCAGCCCGCCGCACGCTGGATTGCTGAGAGTCGCTCGTGACCGAACCAGTGAAAATTCGCCGCTCATCGCGATCATCCCTGATCTGCGCACGCTCGCAGTCATCCTTTCATGCGATGATTTCTCCACGGAGATTGCTACTCACCATATCTGGTTTGCGGCCGGCAACACCTGGCCCGCCGAGATGCAACAACTCTTCACTGACAACCCCGGCCTGCCCACACCCAACCGCTTCATCCGCACTAAACTTCTTGCCGACGAACTTGCCGATCCATTGATTGCCGATGCCCAGCGTTCGTTTTCCATAACGCTCGGCGAACGCAACCGCCAACTTGAAACGCTCCAGGCGCAGCCGCGCCAGGCCGATCCGAATCGCATCCTGATGATCGCCGGTTCGCGCTATCGCCTCTGGGGCGATGCGGGCAATGTGCTGGTCGATCAGTTGAATGACACCGCGGAAAAATCCAATCTCACCCTCCATCGTTTCAACAGCGACGATCCTGCATCGTCGTCACCGTTGGCGTTGGCGAGCGCCGCTATAGGTTGCGGCGCGGTGGTCACCGCGAACATCACCCGCGCCGAAGCCGCCAATCTCGTCTCTGTCGAAACCCCTTGGATCACGTGGCTGACCCAGACGAACATCACGCCGTTCAATGCGGTCGGCCCTAACGATTCGCTCATCGTCGCCGACCCGACTTGGCGAACCTCAGCCATCACCGCCGGCTGGCCTGCCGATCGCGTCACCGTCGCAACATGGCCGATGTTCCCCGTGCTTGCATCGCGGCCCACAAATCCCGTTCTTGCGATCCTTGCCGACACGCAGCCGATCCAAATCCCCGCGGCCATTGAGGATTTTTCCAGTCACCGCATTTTATGGGAAGCGATCGAGACCGAATTGCACAATGATCCCCTGGCCCTTGAAAGCTTCCTCCCATACCTGGAAGAGCGCGCCCGCCGGGTGGACATCAGCATCGACACGCTCGACCGCGCGCAATTCCTTGAAGCGCTGATCCTGCCCGCCTACCAGCAGGGACTCGCGCGGCTGCTCATGACCGCAGGCCTCCCGCTCCGCCTTCATGGCCGCGGCTGGTGCGACATCGCCGAATTCAGCGGCGTCTCTCAAGGCCCCATCACTTCGCACCAGCAATTTCTCGCCGCTGTCGGCGACGCCACCGCCCTCGTCTATACCTGGCCGGTTCGTCACGCTCATCCGCTGGATGCCACCGGTCGTCCGATCGTCCATCGCGTCGGTCGCCGCAAGGAATCATTCATCCGCGAAGCCACGCTTGCGCTGGTAAACAAGAGCAACACCGCTCCGGCTGCCAACAGCGATTCCATTTCTCTCGCCGAGGCCCTCCTGAAATTTTTCCCCGCTCATCGTCCGGGCTGACAGAAGATTCGTGGCCCGTATTCCTTCCCGGTGGGACAGAGAAATTCCTGCCTGTTCCACCCAATGCAGGCCAAATCGTCTGCACCAGGCCCAACATCAACATGGCGCCTTATTACATTTATGCCCGTCCCCACCCGTGCTAGAATCCCTCCGTGCGAATCAAACCATTAGCCGTGCTGATCCTCCTCGTCTGCCTCGGGAGCGCATCCGGGCAGGAAGAAGGATCGCTCGACAGCCAGCGCAAAGCCGACCAGGAACAGCTCGATAAACAAATCGCCGATTATCCTGTACTGCCGTCCATGCCGCTGAAGGATGTGGTGGAGTTCCGCATGGAACATAACGCGCTGGCGATCTATACCCGCATCCCGGCGACGAATGGCGCGATGTTGCGCGTGCCGATCCCCGAGTTGCCTGGTGTGAATGTCATTGATGTTCGCGACGTGGGGAACGTTCAGAAGGCCGGCGAGCGATATCAGCCGCAAACGCTGATGTTCATGCATCACGACTTCACTAAACCGGGCATGAGCGAAGCGCTGACGACGGTGCAGATCTCGCCGATGAATGTGCAAGTGGCGCAGGACATGGAATCGCCGACGGAAAACAGGTCTATCTCGATCGTGCAAACATCCCTGGGCATGGGCGATACCGAACCGGGTGTCCATCTGCGCGTGAACATCCAAAGCAAATCGGGTGACACACCGCCCTTGAGCATCGATCGAATCGCCCCGGATCTTGTATCGCTTCGGCGGCAGTTCCCGGCTGAAACGGCAACGTATCTCGAACCGGTGTTCCGCGATCTTTTTGCCGATGCCGTTGTTTTCGGTCCCGATCACCGCCTGGCGTGGCAGGTGTTTTTCGACCAGACCACGCCTGACCCGCAAGTCACGGCGCAGGTCAAACAGGTTCTGGCGCGGCTGGATTCTGATGACTTTCACGAACGCGAATCCGCGGCGAGCGACCTGAAAAAACTGGGCGAACGGGCCGCCGCCACGCTGGCGCGGATGGACCGAAAGGGTCTTTCCGCCGAGCAGAACAGCCGGATCGACGCGTTCCTCTCGACGTATCATCCCGTCGATGACGATCAGGCCAACCGATTGCGCAATAGCCCCAGTTTTTTGATTGATTGCCTTTATGACACAGACAACTTCATTGTGAATTCTGCTCTGAAGCAGCTGCGCGAGATTACCGGACACGAAATAAAGTTTGATACAAGTCTTGGCGACAACGCCCGCCGGGACGCGGTCGCGGCGTTACGGGAAAAGTTGGTGCCGCTCACCACTCAACCGGCGGCAACGACGCAGCCGCAATAAATTCCGAAGCCTGTGAGAACTCACCGGCGCTATAAAACGACGTGTTACCGTCACTCAACTGATCATCTCCAGCGCAGCGTTGATTTCCTCCCGGGCGTGCGCGTCCCCCTTCTGAATCGCCGCCGCGATGCCGTCGCGATAAGCGGCCTTGGCGGCGTTCAAATCGCCGCGAATTTCTTCAATCAACCCCCGCTGGTGGTACGCGTAGCAATACCCCGAATCGATCGATGTTACGCGATTCAACAGCTCCAGCGCTCGCCCGAAATCGCCCGCCTTCTTATGCTCCAGCGCAAGACCATAAAGTAAAAACGTGTCGTTGGGCTCTCGCTCGAGCATTTTCTCTAATTGCTGCAACCGCTCCATCAATCGCTCCATTCAAAATGAACCTCAGGCAGTGGGTCAGTGTCAGGTTGGAGGTTCTTTTCCTGCACTCAGCGTCATCGCGGGTTAGTTATCCCAGTTTAAGTCCGAGCGACTCAGCGACCGCGGGGTTGGCGATTCGGCCTTCGGCCAGATTGATGCCCTGTGCGAATCCAGGGTCTTCGGCGGCAGCTTTTTGGCATCCCTGACTCGCGATTTTGACGACATAAGGCAACGTGGCGTTGCACAGGGCCATCGTGCTTGTGCGGCCGACGGCGCCGGGCATGTTTGTCACGCAGTAATGGACAACACCTTCGACGACATAGGTTGGCTGCTGGTGCGTGGTAGGCCGGCTGGTTTCGACGCAGCCGCCCTGGTCAATGGCAACGTCGACAATCACGCTGCCGTTCTTCATTTCGATCAGGTCTTTGCGGGTGACGAGGCGTGGGGCAGTTGCGCCGGGGATCAGGACTGCGCCAACGACCAGATCAGCCAGCCGCAGGTGATCGCGGACGGTATGGGGATCGCTGAAGATCGTTGAAACGTTGGCGGGCATGACGTCGTCGAGGTATCTGAGACGTTCAAGATTCACGTCCATCAGGACGACGTTTGCGCCGAGGCCGGCGGCTACTTTGGCGGCGTTGGTTCCGACGACCCCTGCGCCCAGGACAACCACGTTGGCGGGAGGAACGCCGGGAACACCTCCAAGGAGAATGCCGCGGCCCATCATTGGTTTTTCGAGGTATTTCGCGCCTTCCTGAATGCTCATTTTCCCGGCGATTTCGCTCATCGGTGTGAGAAGCGGCAGCCGGCCGGCCTTGTCCTTGATGGTTTCATAAGCGATGGCGGTGATCCCGCTGGCACGGCAGGCTTCGGTCAATTCCCGGCTGGCCGCGAAATGGAAATAGGTGAAGACCACCTGGCCGGCGGAAATAGCTTGATCTCCTGCGGCTGCGGTTCCTTCACCTTTACGATGAGTTCCGCCTTGGCAAAAAGCTCCTCGTGAGTCGCGATGACTTTGGCCCCGACCTTGGAATAGTCTTCATCGGAGAAGCCGCTGCCCAGACCGGCGCTGATTTCGACGAATACTTCGTGGCCGGCCCGCACGAGCAGGTCGGCGCCGACCGGCATCATGGCAACGCGATATTCGTCCGGTTTGACTTCTTTGGGAATGCCGACTCGCATGATCGAATTCTCCGCGGGGAGGAAAATGAAATATTTGAAACAAAATGCAACGTTTCAGGAACGTTTTATCAGAACATTGCTTAGAGCTTTAGTGCCGGTGGGTCATTGTCTGGCGGCGCAGTTCGCGGTCCATTTCTTTTTTCTTGATGGTTGCGCGTTTGTCGAATTGCTGTTTCCCGGTGGCGACGCCAAGTTCCAATTTGGCGCGGCCGTCTTTGAAATAAATAGCCAGGGGAATGAGCGTGGTTCCCTTGGCGTCGGATTCACTGGCTAATTTTTTGAGTTCGCGTTTGTGGACCAACAGCTTGCGATCGCGCCTGGGTTCGTGGTTGTAGACGATGGATGCCTTGGCGTAGGGATCGATATGGCAGTTGTGCAGGATGAGTTCTCCGCCTTCGATGCGGGCGAAGGCTTCCTGCAATTGCGCGTGGCCATCACGGAGGCTTTTGACTTCGCTGCCGACGAGGACCATGCCGCACTCAATTTTGTGGGTGATGAAATATTCGTGGAGCGCCCGGCGGTTGTTAATGCGCGGGCCATCGCTCTGCTTTTGCCGGGCCATGAAGCGATGATAGGAGATCAAGCTGGTGGTGGGAAGGCATGGGACAGCTTGACTAAGGCCCGGTCGTCTTTAAGATTTGCAAACCGTCGCGGCTGTGGCGGAATTGGCAGACGCGCTAGATTCAGGTTCTAGTACTCGTAAGGGTGTGCAGGTTCAACTCCTGTCAGCCGCATTGGAAAACCCTCGCACATCCGCGAGGGTTTTTGCATTTTTCCGGGGCATGTTTGGAGAGCGGAAGAATGGAACAGAGCATTGGGGATGCGCGGCTCGTGACGATTTGGCGATTCCTGCCTAAACTGCTGGTCTATGTTCATCGTTGATGCACACCTGGATCTTTCTTACAACGCCCTGGAAGGTCGCGATGTGATGCGGCGGGCTCGCGAGCAGCCGCCGGATGAAGGGGGTATTCCGACGGTGGGCCTTCCGGATTTGCGTGAGGGAGGGGTGGGGCTGATCTGCGCAACTGTGTTTGTCCTTCCTTCGATCGACGACAAGGGGGGATATCGCACGATGGAGGAGGCGCACGCGATCGGGCTTCGCCAGCTTGATTGGTATCGCAGGGAGACGGCGGCCGGGAAATTCCGGTTTGTGACCCGTCCGACGGATATCGATGGTATTGATGTTGATGGGGCGGCGAGTTTGGATTTGCCGCAGAATGCAATTTTGTTGCTTGAAGGGGCTGATCCATTGCGCACGCCGGCCGATGTAGCGGCGTGGCACGCCGCGGGTTTGCGGATTGTTGGTTTAGCGTGGAAGCGGACGCATTACGCGGGAGGCACGGGCGCACCCGGCCCCATCACGGCTGAGGGCGTTGCGCTTGTGAAGACACTGGATGAGTTTGGCATCATTCATGATACGTCTCATCTCGCGGAGGAATCGTTTTGGCAGTTGCTGCATATGTCGGGGGGGCCGATGATTGCTTCTCATTCGAATTGCCGGGCGATTGTTCCGACGGACCGGCAGCTTTCGGATGACATGATTCGAGCGCTGGTTGCGCGCGGCGGAGTGATTGGCATCAACTTCTTTGATCGGTTTTTAGTGCCGCCTGAGCAATACGGCAAACGCCGCGCGACGCTGGAGGATGTGGCAGCCCACGCCAGACATATTTGCGATCTTGTCGGCAGCGCCAATCACGTCGCGCTGGGCACGGATATGGACGGGGGACTGGGACGAAATGAAATTCCGATTGAGATTGAAACGAGCGCCGACCTTCCCCGCGTTGGGGATGCACTGGCTGCGGCCGGATTTTCCGATATGGATGTCGCCAACATCATGGGGGAGAATTGGCGGCAATTTTTCCGCAATGCGCTGTGAATCGACAAACTTGCTCTGCTGAAAATTTTACAGTGGGATGGGGTCCTATTCGACTGGGCTCATTGAAATCCGGCTGATGCTTATCGAGTTACGTTTCAGGGAAGCAACGATTTTCTTTTGTCTTACGTATTGCACACGGGCCAGAGGCCTGGAGTACATTGGAGGTCAAATAATGGCTAAGCACTGTTGCAGCGTTACGACGAGATGAATTGAGTTGTATTTTTTAACCCGAACGAAAGAGGATAGTGCAATGCGATTCATGATTATCATCAAGGCCAGCCGCGAGAGTGAGGCGGGCGTTATGCCGAGTGAGCAGTTGCTGACGGAGATGGGAAACTTCAACGAGGAGCTGATGAAGGCCGGCATCATGGTCGGGGGGGAAGGGCTTCAGCCGACCAGCAAGGGCGCGCGGGTGAAGTTTTCGGGCAGCAAGCGGACGGTGGTTGACGGACCGTTCATGGAAACCAAAGAGCTGATTGCGGGCTATTGGGTCTGGAAGTGCAAATCGAAAGAGGAAGCGATCGAATGGGTGAAGCGCTGCCCGAATCCCATGGGAACAGAATCGGAAATTGAGATTCGGCAGATATTCGAGGCTGCGGACTTCGGCGCGGAATTCACACCCGAGCTTCGAGCACAGGAAGAGCGGGTATGGGCGGAGGCCGCGAAAAATAAGTAAGGCCCGACGAATTCAACGGAGCAACCAGCAATGCAGAAGATCACACCATTTTTGTGGTTCGACGGGCAGGCCGAAGAGGCGATGAATTTTTACATGTCGATTTTCAAGAATTCAAAAACCGGAAAAATTTCCCGGCATGGGGATGCGGGAGCGGTAATGTCAGCGACGTTTGAGCTCGATGGACAGGCGTTTTTCGCGCTCAATGGCGGGCCATACTTTAAATTTAATGAAGCGATTTCGTTCTTTGTTAACTGCAAGAATCAGGCGGAAGTGGATGAGCTGTGGGAGAAACTTTCCGCGGGCGGACAAAAGGGGCACTGCGGCTGGCTGAAAGATAAATTTGGCGTCTCGTGGCAGATCATCCCCGAAGGCTTTGCGGAAGTGATGGGTGACAAGGATCCGGAAAAATCAAAGCGAGCCATGCAGGCGATGATGCAGATGGGGAAGATCGACCTGGCCGCTTTGAAAAAAGCGCGTGACGGAACGTAAGTCAAAGTGATAATCAGCGAATGCGCGTTTCAATTATTTAACAGCCCGAATCCGCGGTGCGACACCGCGGGGGACTTTTGCCTCGGGCTGTTAAGAGTGTTGTTTCATTCACCCTTTTTTATTCAGGAGCTTGCCATGAACGTGAAGCCATACCTTTCATTTGAAGGCCGTTGCGAAGAAGCCATCACTTTTTACAAGGCCGCCGTCGGGGCGGAAGTGACGATGCTGATGCGGTTCAAGGATATGCCGGGTCCGTGTCCGGAAGGCAGCATTACACCAGGGACGGAAAACAAGGTGATGCATGCGGCGCTGCGGATCGGGGATTCAGAAATCTTTGCATCGGACGGCCGCTGCAAAGGATCGGGGAAATTTGAAGGGATTTCCCTGTCGATCGCGGCAGCGAATGATGCGCAGGCGGCGAAGGTTTTTAATGCGCTGGCCGAGGGAGGCACCGTGTTCATGCCACTGGCCAAGACGTTTTTTGCGTCGAGCTTTGGGATGGTGAACGATCGGTTTGGGGTTTCGTGGATGGTGATCTCGGAGCATTGAATGCTTCGGGTGCCGGTCGCGGAGGGTTTGCCACGGAGGACACGCAGGACACGAAAAGATTCATCAATCGATTCTCTTCTCTGTGTCCTGCGTGTCTCCGTCGTGAAAAAGGCCCAACCCGCTCGTGCCTGCATGGCCTTTTAGATCACGCCAGGACAGTTGCGATGATCGTCCGTCGCCGGGGATGGGTGTCGAAATCGACCAGGACAATCTGTTGATATTCGCCGGTGAGGATTCGTCCGCCGCCGATGGGAACGGTAATGCCCGGGCCGAGAAGGGAGGAGCGGAGATGGCTGTGGCCGTTATCGTCGTTCCAGGTGGCTTCATGTTCATAGGAGGCTGAGTCGGGAATGAGCCGCTGAAAAAAGGCGGGCAGGTCGTGCTTCACCAGGCCGGGTTCGAATTCGATCGTCGTCAACGCGGCGGTGCTGCCGGCGACGAAGAGGTGCAGCAGCCCGTCGCCGCGGATGTCGCGGATATGATTGCGGAGGATCGGATTGAGATTGACAACGTCGTTGTTTCCGTCAGTGGATACTTCGAGCGTGAAGCGCTGCATATCACTCCCGGTGGAAGCCATCGCGATTGGAAGGCGATGGGTTCTGGCGGTGGTTTATAGTAGGAAGGCCAGAGCCTCCTGGAGATGGAACGGACTGTTACTTTGCCATCAAAATTTCGCTCCGGCAAGCGGGGCTGAAGCTGGTTTTTGCAATTGCAGGGCGGGTATAGCGTCTTTAATGGGCGTAGGAGCATGACTTATGGATTTTTGTGCCCATTTGACCGGGGGGCGAAGCGGTGCTATATTCCATCATTGCTTCACTGGGATTGCCCTTAACGGTTATAATAAAGCACGTTAGAACGATCAGTCCGATGCGGCTTCGCCGACTCGGGGTCGGTGGGGTTGTTTACACCGGGACGTCAAGCCAGTGAGAAATGCCTGTGGATGCGTCTGGATCGTCGGGCGACTTACCGTCGCGCGATTATAAATCGCAGGTTTTGCAGGCTGTCGACATCGTCGACCTGATCGGACGGTCGGTTGCGCTCAAGAAGCGCGGCAAGAATTACGTCGGACTCTGTCCGTTTCATCAGGAAAAAACCGGCTCGTTTAACGTCGATCAGGCCAGGCAGTTTTTTCACTGCTTTGGATGCAAGGCCAGCGGTAACGCGATCGATTTTGTGATGAAGCGCGATCGCATCGAATTCATCGATGCGCTGCGGCAGCTCAGTGAACAGGCCGGCATTGAAATGCCCAGGTATGGGCAGACGAAGGAAAAAGCCAGCCAACGGCAGCAGTTGTTGGATGCCAACTCGGCGGCTGGCGCGTTCTTTGAAAAGTTGCTTTCTCATCCGACCGAAGGCGCGGCAGCTCGGGCGTATCTTCAGGAGCGCGGATTCAATGTTGAATCGATCCGGAAGTTTCAGATCGGTTTGGCGGCCAACGCCTGGGATGCTCTGATCTCCGGACCCGTGGGCCGCAAGTTTCCACCGGCGGTTCTGGCCGGGGCCGGGCTGGTGAAGTCGCGCGACGGTGGCAATGGGTTTTACGATACGTTCCGCAATCGGTTGATGTTTCCGATTCGCGACGAAAACGGCCGCGTGATCGCATTCGGCGGTCGGGTGATGCCGGGATCTGACGACAAGGCGAAATACCTGAACAGCCCGGAAACCCCGCTGTTTTCGAAAAGCCGCTGTGTGTTTGGGCTGGATCTGGCGCGGCAGAAGATTGTTGAATCGAGAATCGTGGCGGTTGTTGAGGGTTATACCGACGTCGTAATGGCCCATCAGTATGGGGCGACCAATGTCGTTTCCATCCTCGGCACCGCAATGACCGAGCAGCATGTCTCTATGCTGCGGCGGTTTGCAGACAAAATCGTTTTATTGTTCGATGCCGACACGGCCGGCGACACGGCGGTCAATCGTGCGGTAGAGTTGTTTCTGACTCAACCTGTCGAAATCCTGATCGCATCAATGCCGGAAGGCGTCGATCCGGACGAATATCTGATGCAGAACGGTTTGGAGGCGTTTGAGGGCGTTTTGCGCAACGCCGCCGACGCCCTGACGTACAAATGGAAGCAGCTTGTTCGGCAGTTCAACGA
The DNA here is from genome assembly GCA_963704405.1 of uncultured Phycisphaerales bacterium. GTDB lineage: Bacteria > Planctomycetota > Phycisphaerae > Tepidisphaerales > Tepidisphaeraceae > MFD01213-c1. The sequence goes on along the minus strand of OY969903.1, from coordinate 2,702,524 downwards.
GAGCGGAAACGATCTGACCGGCCAGCAGAAGGCGGTTCAGCAGTATCTGGATGTATTGGCCGGCGCTCGCGGGAGCGGGCCGGTGGATTCGCTGCGATGGGGCTCGGCGCTGGCGCGTGTGAGCCGGCTGACTGACATTCCGGTCGAGCAGCTCAATCGGCGATTTCGCGAAAAAAAAATGATGCCGGGCCGTCAGACACCTCAGACGAATGAGGCTCATGTGCCCGGTAACAATGAGCCGAATAATGCAGTTCCCGCAGCAATAAAGCGCCGGGGGCCGCTCAATGCCCGGGATCGATCGGAGCGATGGATCCTGGCGATTTTGCTGATGGAACCGCACCGCTGGTTCGATGTGCAGCAAAATGTGAATTTAACGGACTTTACGGATGAGACCCGCCGACGGTTGGCGGAGATCTACTGGGAATATCAACGGGACGAAGGCGAACCGGTATTTAACGAATTACTGGGAACCCTGCCAGAGCCTGCCCTTTCAGAGTTGGCAGTTGAGCTGGTTGAAGAGTTCGAGCATCTGTCAGACACGGATGTCCGGCTGAATGAAGCGATTGCGTTGCTCGCCGAAATGCGCGGGCGAGATGAGAAAGACAAACTTTTGGCCGAGCTTCGGCGTACAAGCGATGGTCCGACGCCGACAGGCGGGGATGGTGACCCGCTGCGAAAATTGCAGGAAAAAGCCCGCCAGCCGGATTTGCGGCGATCGGGAAGCTAAGATTGTTCGTGGTCTGTCTGTTGGTTGTCCGTTGCGGGTCGAGCGGCTTTTTGCCGGCTCCCTTTGACTGATAACGGACGATGGACGACGGACCCACGTACAACTAAATATCGGGTTCGATAACGTCCCCGTTGCAGGAATCAGGAACACCCCTGAGATTCTTGGCCCGGATCCCCGAACCCGCAGGCTCCTCCAGCTTTGCATGGCGTCATGTGCGGCTGGTGTTCTGATGGAAAGTGTTATGAAGGACAACGTAATCGTCATTGATCCCCCGCTTATTGGTTCTGGTTCACAGGAAGAGGTGGACCTGCGCGTCCAGGCCATCCTGAGCCTTGGCACTTCGCGCGGTTATCTCACGTATGAAGAATTGAACGAAAAGCTGCCGGACGAAGTCGTTTCGCCGGACAAGCTGGATTCGCTGCTGATGATGATCGACGAGATGGGCATTAAGCTCATCGACGAGACGGACATCGGCGACTTCGCCAAGGGCCCCAAGGCCAAGGTGAAGAAAGCGCCGGTTGCGGAAGATGAACCGGCCCCGGAAGACATCGCCAAGGTTGAGGAAGACGAAGAAGAAATCGACATGAACCTCGAGGCCGAGCTGGCCGAGGCTTCGACCAAGCGGATCGACGATCCGGTGCGGATGTATCTCACGCAGATGGGCGAAATCCCCCTGCTCACCCGCGAGCAGGAAATCGCGCTGGCGAAGAAGATCGAGATCACGCGCAAGATTTTCCGCAGCAAGGTGCTCGAAAGCGACTACTGCCTTCAGAGCGCGGTGGAGATTCTGCAGCAGGTCGACGACGGCGATCTGCCGTTCGACCGGACGATGAAAATCAGCACGGCCGAGGATCAGGCCGACAAGGGCACGATCGGTCAGCGCATCCCGCTGAACCTTGAATCGTGCCGCAAGATGCTCGTCCGCAATCGCGAAGACTGGGACGGCCTGCGCAGCGCCGGCAAGAAGGAGCAGGAAGAACTGCACATGGCGATCCGCCGCCGCCGCCGCCGCTGCGTAAAACTGCTGGAAGAGCTGTCGCTCCGCACGAGCAAAGTCACCCCGTTGATGAAGAAACTGTCGAGCATCAGCACAAAAATGCTGGAACTCGAACAGCGCATCGAAGAGTTGAAGAAAGTAAAAGACCCCGGCGAAGACCTGGAAGTCTGCCAGCAGGAATGCGAAGGCCTTGAAGACCTGGTGCTCGAAGGCGCAGGACCTGCACAAGCGCGTCGTTCAGATCCGCAAGATCTACAACAAGTACGAAGACGCCAAGCGCAAACTCTCCGGCGGCAATCTTCGTCTGGTTGTCTCCATCGCCAAGAAATACCGCAACCGCGGCCTGAGCTTCCTGGACATCATCCAGGAAGGGAACACCGGGCTGATGCGAGCGGTGGATAAGTACGAATATCGCCGCGGTTACAAGTTCAGCACGTACGCCACTTGGTGGATTCGCCAGGCGATCACCCGCGCCATCGCCGACCATGCCCGCACGATTCGCATTCCCGTGCACATGATCGAGACGATGAGCAAGCTGCGCAACATCAGCAAAGCGCTGATGCAGGAGCTTGGCCGCGAACCGACCATCGAAGAGATCGCCAAGAAGGCGAAGATGACGGTCAGCGAAACGCGGCGTGTTTTGAAGATCAGCCGCCACCCGATCAGCCTCGATCGCCCCGTCGGCGAATCGGAAGACAGCTACTTCGGCGACTTCATTGAGGATGAAAAAGCGGATAATCCTGTCGAATCCGCAACCCAGGAAATGCTCAAGGACAAGATCGAGCAGGTCCTGAAGACGCTGACCTACCGCGAGCGCGAGATCATCAAGCTCCGCTATGGGATCGGCGACGGTTACACCTACACGCTCGAAGAAGTCGGCCGCATCTTCAAAGTCACCCGCGAACGCGTCCGCCAGGTTGAAGCCAAGGCCATCCGAAAGCTGCAACACCCGGTTCGGGCAAGAAAGCTCGAAGGATTTTTGCCGGGCGGCGTGGGACGGTGAATTGAAGCGTTTGATATTTTTTTAAAATGGCGACGGCGACATGTGATATGTCGCCGTCGCTTTTTTGGTGCGCCACGCATGTCGAGTGTTTAGGAGGTGAAAGTCCTCTACGGGCCGTAATGAGCGGAACCGTCCGTCTAAGCAAGGGTGTCGGTCGCGAGGCCGAATCTGAAGGAAGCGAGGGATAGCGTCGCCACGCAGGGACGCGACTCCGGGACGGGAGTTCAGACCCGACGAACAGAAACCGGATACAAGGCCAACGTGACGTGGGTCATCGGGCAATGGACCGGGACGCCCATACTCATTCGGACATCACGCGGGTAGATCCGGCGGGGCCTGAATCAAGGACACATCGACTTACCGTGGGAGATCTCCACGTCTGCCGCAAGGCTATCGACGGGGCAACCCATCGAAACGGGCATGGAGAAGTCAGCAGAGGCCGTAGTAGTCTGCCGAGGCCAAACGCCGAGGGGCGTCCCCCTCGCCGCGGCGAACGAAGGGCCGAATCTTTTAACCCAAGGCAGTATCGGAACAACTCGATGGACGAGCAGCGGCAGCAAAGAACAGAGGAGGCGGCGACGCTTCCCACGGGCTTTTGGGAGATGCTCGAAAAGCTAACCCCAAAGACGACGCGCCCCGACCCGGACGGTGAGGAGGTAGTCCAAACTGTCGGGAACCCACCGGCGGAACCGGTGCACGGGGAGCCACGATCGTCCGCGGCGAAAGACCGACAACGAGCCTTGACGCGCACATCTCATGGAACAGGTGTGCGAGGCAGCGAACCTCAACCGTGCCTACGCGCGGGTGAAGGCCAACAAGGGATCGCCCGGCGTTGACGGCATGAGCGTCAGCAAGCTGGGCGACGTGGATCAAGCTCCACAAACACGAACTGATCGCCTCTCTATTGGACGGCAGCTACCAGCCGCAACCGGTGCGCGGGGTGCAAATCCCCAAGCCCGGCGGCAAGGGAATGCGACAATTGGGCATTCCCACGGTGGTTGACCGTCTGGTGCAGCAGGCGATTGGGCAAGTGCTGGAGCCGATCCTCGATCCCACCTTCTCGGCATCGAGCTACGGATTCCGACCCGGACGCAGTGCGCACGACGCGCTGGCCAAGGCGAAGGAATACGTGGCCGAGGGTCGCGTCATCGTCGTGGACATCGACCTTGAGAAGTTCTTCGACAAGGTGAACCACGACATCCTGATGGCGCGGCTGGGCCGATGGGTGGGGGACAAACGCATGCTGCGGATCATCGGCCGGTTTCTTACGGGCCGGCATGATGCAAAACGGCGTGTGCGTGTCACGGGAAGAAGGCACGCCGCAAGGCGGTCCGCTCTCGCCCGTTACTGGCCAATCTGCTGCTGGACGATCTGGACAAGGAACTGGAGAAACGCGGGCACAAGTTCTGCCGCTATGCCGACGACTGCAATATCTATGTGCAGTCCCAGGCGGCGGGGGAACGGGTGCTGGCGAGCGTGACCGCGTTCCTCGAACAGAAACTCAAGCTGCGTGTGAACCGGGACAAGAGCGCGGTGGCATCCGTACTGGAACGCAAGTTCCTGGGCCATCGCCTTCTGCCCGGCGGGAAACTGGGGATCGCTCCCCAGTCGCTCGACCGCGCAAAGGAGCGTCTTCGGCAAATCACCCGGCGCAACCGGGGCGTGAGCTTTGAGCAGGTGATCGGCGAGATCAATGAGTTCATCGACGGCTGGGTGACCTTCTTCCGCCATGCGGCGTGCAAGAGGCATCTGGTCGCAATGGACAAGTGGCTCCGCCATCGCCTGCGATGCTTACGCCTCAAGCAGTGCAAGCGCACCAAAACCATTGCCGACTTCCTGCATCGGCTGGGCGTGCCCAAGCGGCGCGCCTGGATCGGAGCATTGAGCGGCAAAGGCTGGTGGCGCAGTGCCGACACCCCTCCAGTCCACGAAGGGATGAGTGCGGCATGGTTCGAATCTCTGGATCTCGTAAGCCTTGCCGAGAGATACGTTCAGTTGAACGGTTGAAAGAAACCGCCGGATACGATGAGTACGTCCGGTGGTGTGGGAGGACGGGGGCCGAGAGGCCCCCTCCTACCCGATTCAGGTGAAGAAACATCACTCTCCTGCCAAGATTCTTAACATTATTTGTTGTATGCCGGGTGCAGGTGATCTGGCGATTTGCCGGAACTCATATCCGGGATGTATCCAGCTTTTGCGGTAGTTTGGCGCAATGAGATGGCGTTCGTATGATCTGCGGGCATGGCGATTCAGTTTATTGAAGGCGTGGGGCGTCGCACCAACAATTCGATCGCTGCGTTCGGGGATTTTTGCCTGTTTGCCGCGCGGACGTTTCGGTGGCTGTTTACCGGGTGGTTTAAGGTTAAGAATCTTCGGCTGCTGCTTCCGCAGCTTTATGAGGTGGGGGTGAAGTCGGTGCCGGTGGTGGGGATTGTCGGGGCGTTTATCGGCATGGTGATGGCCGTGGAGACGTATCAGCAATTCAAGGCCATTGGTCAGGAAAATCGGCTTGGCAGCGTGATCGCATTATCCGTCGTGAAGCAGATTGGACCGGTGATGGCGGCGGTGATGCTCGCCGGCCGCGTGGGAGGAGCGCTGACGGCGGAACTAGGGACGATGAACGTCACCGAGCAGCTTGATGCGCTTCGAGTGATGGGATCAGATCCGATCGCATATCTGGTGGTGCCGCGTTTTCTGGCGTGTGTGCTGCTTACTCCCCTTCTGACGATTTACAGCGATCTTCTGGGGATCGGCGGCGGGTGGTTCATATCGGTGCCGACATTTGGAATCGCCAATGAAACATTCTGGGAATACAGCCGACGCGGTGTGGAGCACTGGCAAATCTTCGAAGGACTTTTTAAAAGCATCTTTTTTGGCGGCGCAATTGGACTGATCGGCTGCTACAAGGGATTTACCAGCGGCGCAGGTGCGAGCGGGGTTGGCCGCGCTTGCACGGAAAGCTTTGTGGAATGTTTTATCGCAATCATCGTGCTGAACTTTTTTTTCGCCCAGGTTGCGAAAGACTGGTATGTGGCGTTGTATGGGAATCGCAGTGTGTTTGGGTAGGAGATTGCCAGGGCATGACGGGGACGCATGATGCATAACGCGTCATTCGTAACCCATGACTCATGCGAATCCAGATCGCGTTTCATGCAATCACGGTTTACGTAATCGATTCCCATGGCTTTGATTGAACTCCGCCACGTTTCCAAGCGATTCGGCCGACTGGTCGTACTGGATGACCTTTCGCTTTCCATTGAAGAGGGGAAAGCGCTGGTGGTCATTGGCGCCAGCGGCACGGGCAAGAGCGTGATGTTCAAGCACATCGTCGGGCTGCTTCAGCCGGATGCCGGCGAGGTTTGGTATGCGGGGCAGCGGATCGATAACCTGCCCGAACGGAAACTGATGGCCGTGCGGCTGCATTTTGGGTTTTTGTTTCAGATGGGGGCATTGTTTGATTCGATGAGCGTGGCAGAAAACATCGCGTTCCCGCTGGAGCAGCACACGAATAAAAAACCGGATGAGATCAAAGAAATCGTCCGGCAGAAGCTCGCGATGGTGGGTTTAAAAGACATGGATCGGAAAATGCCGGGGGAGCTTTCCGGCGGACAGAAAAAACGCGTGGCCCTGGCCCGGGCAATCGCGATGGACCCGAATGTGATTTTGTATGATGAGCCGACGACGGGGCTGGATCCGATTCGGTCGGATGTGATTAATGAACTCATCATCAAATTGCAGCGGGAACTGAAAGTGACGAGCATCGTTGTGACCCATGACATGAACAGCGCGCTCAAGGTGGCCGACCGAATCGTGATGCTGCACAAAGGGAAGATCATTTTTGACGGCACACCGGACGACATTAAAGCATCGACAGCCGAGGTGGTGAGACGATTTGTTCTTGGAGAGGCGGGAGATGAAGACCTGGCATCGCTTCGGCAGGCGCTGGCTTAACAGCCCGCGGCAAGTCCCACGCGGTGTTGCGCCACGGGCCGTTATAAGGATGGTTGACTCGCGCAGAGGTGCGGGGACGCGGAGGGAGAGGACGAGGAGATGTATTTTTTTCAGTGGAGCTGTTCGGGCGATTGGGGTGGATTGAGCGGGGTTGTCGATGGGTGTACCAAGCCGAGTTGCGATTAGTGTAGCGGCGCTGGTGGTATTGGCGGCGCTGCCCTGGATTTGGCGGGCGAGCGCGGGGGTAGGGATAGCCTTGCTTATTTTGCTGGTTGTTTGGACTCTCTGGTTGATGGTGCTTTATCTGCGGTGGGCCCGGGGGCTCGGGCGGAAGAAATTGGAATAGCCGGTTCTTAATTGTGCAGGTGATCGAGCTGCAGATCGCGGCCGGGCGGGGCGCTTTCGGAAAGTTCTGCTATTTGGCGGCCCTGGTCGGTGAGTTGATAGGCTTGGCCTGCGCCGGATATCCAGCCGCAGCGGTGCATGGCTTCGAGAGCGGCAAGGGAGCAGCGGCGTTGTTCGCCGTTGAGGAGGCGCTGGAGCACTTTGCGTTTGCGGACAGAGAGAATCAAACCAGGCTTAATGTCATCGGGTTGGGCGGATCGTTCGGGGGTCATGGGTATTTCCATTGTGCCTTGGATAAAAGAATGGACCAGTTCCGTTTCGCCACATTCTTCCGCTTCGCCTCACCGGCGGCTTCTGAAGATGAGGCAGAACAGGTAACCAAGGCCAAAAGCCGCCAAGACGGCACGAAGAGGACGGCGACGGATGTAGGTTTCTACGCCTTGTTCCCAATCATATGCGTTCTGACGCGCCTCTGTATAGGAGTCGCCGGCGCGTTTGCCCGTATCTTTGATGGTTTCGACTGTGGCGGCGGCTTTATGGGCGACTTCGGAGATAGTGGCCTTGCCTTCGCGGATCACGTCGGCGGTGACGGAACCAAGCGTTTCAGAGGCTTCTTTAGGTTTTAACTTGCTCATGGGAATCCTTTCATACGTGCAGGAATGGATGTCTGCCCTTCTAACCGCAAGGGATGTGCCTGCTTTGAAACCTTCGTTTTTGAGTAGATGAGGCTGGCATTGCAATTCCATACCGTCAATCTGTCGCATGCTCACGATCTGAAGTTGAAGGTTTATACATTCTGAGGCTTTACTGCATAAACCTTCACGCTCGCCGCATAATCGTTGATGTTGTACTGCTTCAAAAGTTGGATCAGACCTTCATGCACGGCGGAACGGTTGGCCGGGCCGCACAAATCAGCGCCGGCGATGGGCAGTCCGGTTAAACTGCTGAGGACCGGCGAGCAGCAGACGGATTGGCCGTCGACATTGCCATAGGCATTGAGGTCGGCGTGGGCGTCGATGATGACCACATGCTCGAAGCCGGCTTGGAGCAGCGCGGCGCGGTATTCATCTATTCCAATGGCGCCGGCGATGCAGCCGACATGGGCCATCAGATTGCCGGCGAGTTCCGGGGGAAGTAACTGCTTGATCGCAATATCACTGACGGCAACGCGACCGCCGGGCTTGAGGACGCGAAACATTTCCCGAAAAACGGCTGGCTTATCGGGAGCGAGGTTGATGACGCAATTGCTGATGATAACGTCGGCGGTCGCATCCGCGAGCGGCATGGAATCGATGTTGCCTTGATGGAATTCGACATTGGTAAAGGGTTGGCCGTTCATACCGATCGCCGCGCTTTTGCGGCAGAGCGCAATCATCTCCGGCGTCATGTCGATGCCGATGGCTTTTCCCGTCGGACCGACTTTCCGAGCGGCGAGAAAGACATCAAGTCCGCCTCCGCTGCCGAGATCGACAACAGTTTCACCAGGGCGAAGGTTAGCGGTGGCGGTGGGATTGCCGCAGGAAAGTCCCATGTTGGCGGCCGCGGGAATAGTTGAAAGCTCTTCAGCGGTATAGCCGAACGCCTCGGCAACGGCGCGGACGCCTTCATTGTCATTCGTCAAACCACTCGTGGCGGTCTGGCCGTACTTCGATCGAATCGCATCAGTAATCTGGTTCATGGAATTTCCTCGTTGGATGGCCGGGTCAGAAGCCAGCAGGGTACAGCGATTGCCGCACCCAGCACCGGCGCGGTCAGGTACAGCCAAAGGGATGTCAGATGGCCCGACACCAGCGCAGGCGCAAGCGATCGAACAGGGTTCATGGAGGCGCCGCAGATCGGGCCGGCGAACATTGCTTCAAGAGCGATGACGCCTCCGATTGCAATGCCGGCCATCACACCGGTTTCTTTCGGACCCGTCGAGACGTTCAGGATGACGAACATCAGCAGTGCGGTCAGGACCGCTTCCAATGCGAATGACTGCCAAACAGAACCGGCGGGAAGCGTTGCACCGAGATAGGCGCGGTTGCCGAACATCAGCAGCAAAACTGTGCTTGCGAGCAGCCCGCCGATGGTTTGAGCGATCAGGTACGGCCCGACGCATCTGCCAGGAAGCCGGCGGGCCAGCCAGAAGCCTAAAGTAACCGCAGGATTCAGGTGAGCACCGGAGATATCACCGAGGGTATAGATCATTGCCATCACCACGAGCCCGAAGGTTGCGGCAATGCCGACATGGCTGACACCGCCATGCGTTACATCATCAATAACGACGGCGCCCGTGCCAGCGAAGACAAGAGCAAACGTGCCGATGGTTTCCGCGAAATATTTCCTCATGGATGAACTCAAAATCGCCAGTTGTTTCATTGCCATTGCGCCTTAACGATCGAGGCCCTGCGGCAGCGACTCAATAAATGCTTTGATCTCGTCCCGAACCCGGCGGTAGTGCGCAAGTGCTTCCTCTTCAGTCCTGGCGCCCTTCGCAAGCCGCGGAGGGTCATCAAAGCCAACGTGAACGACTTTTGTTTTCCCCGGAAAAAGCGGGCAGGTTTCGTGGGCGTGGTCGCAGACAGTGACGACGTAATCAAACGGCACGTCCTTCAGCTCATCCACATGCCGGGAACGCTGATCGCTGATGTCGGCCCCGGCTTCGGCCATCACCTTCATGGCCAGCGCGTTCATTCCGTGCGGCTCGATGCCGGCGGAATAAGGCTCGATGATGTCGCCTTTCAGCGTTCGGGCCCAGCCTTGGGCCATCTGGCTGCGGCAGGAATTGCCGGTGCAAAGAAACAGGATTTTTAATTTGGGCGTCATGGGTTCTTTCATGGGTTGCGCCAGGTACGTCCTTGCCTGTGAGGGGACCGTGGCCTTAGCTAAAGAGAAGTGTAAGGGTTGAACTTAAGTGTAAGGTCAAGGGGATAGACTGTGTTTTTCGAATGGACCCCGTTGACGCGGGCGCCTCGCCTCATATTTCTATATGGGGGAAGCGGGAACTAATCGATTGCTTCGGAGGTGGGTGATTTCCTGGCAGAGATCGGGTTTATTGCCCCGGCAGCAGGTCTTGAGTGATTTGGAGAGCGTTTGTTCGACCATCTGCAGTTCATGAATTCGGCGGCGGACTTCTTCCAAGCGCTTTTTGAGCAAGGTTATAACTTCATGGCAGGGGGATTTGCTGTCGTTCGTGAGATTTAATAATTCGCGCACGTCAGCGAGGCTGAAGCCGGTGGCCTGGGCGGAGCGGATGAAGCGCAGGCGATCAAGGGAGGCGGCGCTGTAGCCGCGGTAGTTACCGCCGGTGCGATAGTCGGGCTTGAGCAGGCGGGTTCGCTCGTAATAGCGGATGGTGGAGGTCGGAATGCCGGCGGCGACGGCGAGTTGGCCGATGGTGTAGCCGTTCATTATGGGATTGTAACATTATTTTTTTATGGGCGTGTTGCGGGGGAAGGCTGAGTTGATGCGGAATTGGCGGCCCATTCGATAAAACCGGGCGGAGCGTTTTTGATGCCGGCAGTGTCTGTGCCGCTGAGGCTTAAGCCATTTTTCCAATTTTGAATGTCAGTCAGATTGAGGTCGTGTAGATCGGCCCGGTCGAGGTTGGCGCGGGCCAGGTCCGCGCCGGATAAGTTGCGCCTGCCAGATCAGCATCCTGCAGATTGGCGTCACGAAGTATTGCCTTGTGGAGATCAGCGCCGCGCAGGTTTGCCCCGCGCAGATTGGCGAGTTCAAGATTGGCATTAGCCAGGTGGGCATCGCGCAAGTCAGCGTTGTGGAAGTCGGCACGGAGAAGATTGGCCTTTTCAAGATGGATGCCTTGAAGGAATGCCTCGGATACATCAACGGCGACCAGCGGGACGTGATCGTCATTCAGTTGGGTGAGGGCGTCGTTTCTTCCGCCGCTGCCGCCTTTGCCCTGGGCGGTATTGATAACCTGCCACGCCTGGTAATGGCGCGCCTGCGTGCGTTCGCCGGATTCGGCGAAGTAGAAGATGACGGCGACCAGGATGGAGAAGCGGCCGGCATATTCCAGAACTTCCAGCAAGGACCATCGGCTCAGGAAAAACGCGATCCAATCGCAGACGAATTCGGTGGCGATGAACGGAAGGATGAGCGGGTGCCTGCTTCGCTGCCTGAATTCCTTCCATGGCTGTGGCCGCCGGCGATGGGAATGAAGGTCAGGCATGATTTTGTTATCGGTGGATTCGATCATCTTCGCAAGAACGGATGATGGTTCAGAACCGCCACATCAGGCCAAAGACGCCCTGGATTGCATTGACGCTGGGGTTTCGTCCTGGTTCGCCGGTGCGATTGGCGTTGGACAGGTGAAAGTATCGTACACCCCCCAGGAGATAGAGGTGGTCCTGGAGCGGATAGGCGATGCCCGGTCCTACTTCGAAGGTGTCATTGAAATGGGTGCCGCGATGGGGAATTTCCTGGGTTGCGCCGATGATCCCGCCGGAGACATCCATAAAGAGCGCGGATTTGCCAAGGTTCAGAAGATGGTGGCGCAGACCGAGGGTGACACCGGCGGCTTCGCCACTTTCGTGGCCTTCGTTGAAACCGTAACCGCTGACATCAAGCATGACGGCAAGGTTGTCCAGAACGTAATAGCCGATGCCGGTAGTCGCGCCGCCCATGACGACGTGGCGGTTGGTAACGTCGCCGAGGAATGTGCCCAGGACTTCGAATGTCCAGCGGTGATCATCGGCGAAGGAGACGAAATGAGGCGGCTGCGGAGGGTTAATGTTGAAAGAGAAAGTTTCGCCGGCGCGTGCGGAAGCGGCGAGCGTGAGCATCGTGATAGCCGCAAAACTGATGAACGAAAAAGATCGCATTTCGGTTCTCACCCATTGTTGTGATTAAGCGTTTGCCTCTGCGCGATTTTCATACCGGGCGTCGGCTGGGCATGACTGCATCCAAGCAACTCATCTAACCGAACAATCTTAAACCCTCGCGCGCGAAGCGACAGCACCAGCGGGCGGACTGCGGCGATCGAGGCTGAAGTGTCACGATGAAGATGGGGATCAACGCCATCATGGAGCAATAGAATATCGCCGGATCGCGCGGGCTCAATAAGACGCTGGCAAATGCGCTCGGGAGTAGTGGCGATACCGTCCATTGCACGCGTGGACCAGGTGACGACCCTCTGCCCAGCGCGGCGAGCCGCGGCCATGATGTAACTGGTTTTCATACCCATGGGCGGACGAAAAAAAGTGGGCCGCTCACCGGTGATCTGTTCGATCAGATCGTTCGTGCGGCCAATCTGGCCGTCCCAGTAGCCCGGCCCGCAGAAGAAACCGAAGTGGGAATGGTTCCAACTGTGGTTGGCGACCAAGTGGCCCTCCTCATACATGCGCCGGACGAGGGCAGGATGTTTCTGCACGTTGACGCCAACCACAAAGAATGTCGCGGGCGCTGAAAGCTCATTCAAGGTATCGAGTATCCGCTCGGTTGAACCGGCGGTGGGGCCATCGTCAAATGTCAGGGCCACCTGTCGTTCGATGGTGGCGGGCCCTCTTGCAATCAGTGGCCCCCAGATTTGGGATTCCGGCGACAATGAAACCCAGATCAGTCCGCCGACACCTCCGGCAAACATCGCCGCACCGGCGAAGGTGCGTGCTGTCCATCGAAGTTGTTCGGCAAGAATCTCGATCATTTGTCCTTTAGCGGGGGTTTCAAAGACGGCTCTATTGCGCTTGGAACGTTGCGTGATCGCAATGGTTTATCCGGTCAATTGGATGTCATCGTCATCAGGAATGTTGCACTGTTGACCTGTTTAGTGCGCCATGCGTTGAGTCTATCCGGATGAAGTGCTTGTATGACTTCAGGCCGGCGAGATTGACAGGGAACCGAATCCAGCAGCAGAATCACTTGCGGAACATCCTCGTCTGCGTAATCGCTGAGCCAATAGGGTCGATTATCCTTAGCCGCATCGATCCGGATCATTTTACACGTCGGGAGCCCATCAGCATCGGCGCCAGCAAAAAAACACTTCCAATAAAGCACGCGGCGACACCAACGCCCACGGCCCACCCGAGCGTGCGAATTGCGGGAACGCTCGTTGTGATGAGCGATCCGAACCCCAGCACATTCGCGGCTGCCGAAACCATGACGGAATATCCGCTGGTGAGAATACCGGCGGGAACTTTCGCGTTGTCGTCATCGGGCCGCCTTCGGGAAAGGCTTACGAGAAAAATTCCGTAGTCCACATCAATGCCCACCAGCAGAGGCAATGCAATGAGGTTGACGAGATTTAACGCCTGGCCGGTGAGCCGCATGAATGCGAAGAGGCAAATGAGGCTGAAAACTCCCGGCAACAGCGCCAGCAACGCGGCAGAAACACTTCGAAAGTGGACCAGCAGATAGACAGCCACCAGCAGCGAGGCCAACGAAAGGAGCCTGGGAAGATCGCGCTGGATAGCCTGTTCGGTATCAAGACTGATCACACCAAGACCGGTGACTGTGGCGCCGGGTACATCGGCGACAGCATGACGAACAGCATCCACCGCCGCAACGCGATTGGCGCGGTCGTCCAACGGACGATTAAAAAAAACCAATGTCATCGCTTCAGGATCGCCCGGGAGATTACCGCTGACTTCGGCGCGGCTCAGCATTGTCTCGGCCAGACGGTGATAAGGAACCAGGTCGGCAACGGTCGGCGCAGGCGGTCCGGAAAGCAGATGCCTCAAAAAGGCCGCATAGGGCGCATATGCCTTTTCATCGAAGGAACTGTCGGCAATTGCCGCCTTGAAGTTCGCAACAATGCCATCGACTTCATTCGCACTGATCGCCGCTCGACGCTTGGCGACAATTGCAGGATCTGGAAGAAGCGTGCTTAAACCGTATGTGCCCACAACTCCCGCCTGGCGCACCAGGTTACTGCTCAACCGTGTTTGAACTTCATACGCGACATGCACCAGTTCATCAGCCGACGATGCCCGGAGATATACGAGCATCGCTCCCGGGTCTGTCCCCATTCGTCGGGCGATTTTGGCCTGCGCATCCAGCGGAGGATTTGGCCGCGGGTGCATGACGGTCAGGTCAGATTCCAACGGGAGCAACTGGCCGGGGACCAAAGCAATAACAGCGACGCCGGCGGCGAGCACCGCGCATGCAGCCGCCATCACCAAGCGTCGATGCCCGGCGATCCACGCAAATAGCGGAGCAAGGGATAAACGGGATCGAGGCGGCCCATCTTCACGCCGATCAATCAGCACCAGCATCGCGGGAAGCACCCAAAGCGACGCAATCAGCGCACCGCAAAGCCCGAGCGACCCAACCAATGCAAAATCGCGCAAGGCCGCGACGCTGGACCAGCCGATCGCAATAAAACCGATGATGGATGTCACACACGCGGCCAACAGTGTCGCGGCGAGGGAAGTCGCCGTTTGCCGGGCCGCTTCGATCGCACTCGCGCCGCGTGCCCTTGCCGCTTGATAGTTGGGCAAATAGAGGACGGTGTAATCGATGCCAAGCCCGGCCAGCACCGCCCCTACGACGGCCGCCAGCGGAGAAATAGTTGATGACAGCAACGATCTCACCCCGAACCCGAAAATAATTCCGATCGCGACAGGAACAAACGCCAGCAGAAAATATTGCACCGGCCGCCGATATGCTGCAATGAACAGCAGTTGAAGAAACGCCACCGATGAAATGACGCTTACGACCATATCATGCCGAATTGTGCGTTCACTGGCGGCGGCGATTGCGTAGCCGCCTGAAATATCCAATTCAAAACCATCCGTATTCACATGCGCTGCAAGCGCGCTGACGTTTGATGTGATTGCTTTTGCGAATTCCAGGTCGCCGAGCGATTTCTTGCCGACGATGCGAATGAGCAGGCTGCGGCTATCGGGCGAAAGGAATGCGTCAGAATTGTCGGCGGATTTAAACGGCCGCCGGTCATTCAGCTCAGCAGTGATGAACTCGCGAAGTCTCAATGGATCTTGCAGCAAAGTCGCCGACAGCGCTCCAGCCGCCGGGCCGGGAGCTGAGATCATCGCTTCGTTCTGGCGGATTTGCCGGGCCATTTCATCGTGCGTCAGTCGCCGGCGAGCGGCGGCAAAGCCGGAATCGCTGAGATAATAAATCCCCGCCGGTACGAGAACTCGCTCAAAAAATTTTCGCGTCTGCTCATCCGCGCGATAAACGACCGCATCGACCAGCGCCGCCGCCTGCGGTGAATTTAGCACGCGTTGCTCCAGCCGATCGGCGTAGGCGAGAAGTGCCGCGGTTCCTTCGGCCTGACGGTCCTGCGGCAATGTCGCCAGGATCAGCAGATCGCCTGCAGCGCTGAAATCATTCAATACACGCCCCATCGCCGCCGCGGCCGGGTCACCGCGGGGAAACATGCTTTGAACCGATGCATCAGCCGACATGCGCAAGACGCCGATGATCGAAACCAACATCGCGGCGCCGGCTAGTATCAGCGCCACAACCGGCCGCCGCGCCGGCCAGCTCAGCAGTTGGGTAATCACGGTCCGTTTACTTCCACCGGTCATGGAAGTTTCTCCGCGCGGGGAGGCGGCTTAAATGCGCCGGCAGCCAAATCCGCATTCAACTCCACTTCGTTCAAATCGACTACCATTCGGCCGGCGTCACTCACAGCCGTGATCCGCATGGGCCAGGGGATACCCTTGATTTGATTGTACTTGTCCAGCGACAGCGTCAGATGCGCTTTTCCCGTGCCATCAAGCATTTGATATTGCCTCGGCATGAGGGTATCGCGATTCACTTCGCACACAACCGCAGGTTCATTTGGCCGCTCTCTGTGAACGATCAACTTTGCCGCACTGGCTTTGGCTGTCAGATCAGGATCATTGAAGAACGCACCGCTAAGCAGCCCCCACGCACGCGCCACCTGAGCCGCATTCATACCAGCGGATTTGATTTTGTCAGCCTGCGGCGAGACACCCGAACTTCGGGGAGATTCGAACCAAAGCCCATCCGGCGTGATCGTCAAATCAAACACTGCGGAACCAAATTTCCATGCCCGAAGCCGGGCTCGATCCGGCGGTTGAAGCGCAATCGCAAGATCAAGCTGCACCCCATCGCCGCTCGGAGAGAACAGTTCCAAGGTGCCTGAGCCCGAAACCGTCTTGACCTGATTCGATCGCTCTGCAAGCAGATGCAACGTCGCAGCTTCGTCCTGACGCGGATATGTCGGCAGATGCTCCTGACGGCAGCCGGCCAAAGTCATCGCCGCAATGAGCAGGCAATTGCGCAAAGCAAAATAATATCCGCTCACGCTTGCACCAGATGTCGCAGGATTTTCCCTGTGGATGTCCGCGGTAATGATTCGCGCACTTCGAACGATCGCGGCACCTTGTATGCCGCCAAACGCTGCCTGGCGAATTGGCGCAACTCTTCTACCATCGGCGGATTGCTCGCACTTCGCGCGGTAACAAGCGCCTTCAGCCGCAACACCGTCTCACTCTGGCGAATCGGGATCACGACACAATCACCGACAGCAGGATGCTGCATTAAAACGTCTTCCACTTCGATCGGATTAACCTTAAGGCCGCCAATATCCAGAAGCAGCTTGATGCGGCCGGTAATGGTGAGATTCCCATGCAGATCGACGCGGCCAAGATCGCCGGTCGAGAAAAAACCATCGACAACAGACGTATGAATTTCACCGACATAACCGCTGAACATCGACTTGGCCGATATCCAAACCTGGCCTTCTTCGCCCGTCGTTACTTCTGATGCCGGATCGCTGCCCGCACAAATTCGAATCCGCACGGCCGCCATGGGTTTTCCAACGCTGGCAGGATCGAAATAATCATCATGCACATCCGTGTACGTGACAGAACCGATTTCACTGGCTCCGTAGAGTTGGCTCACGCGGACACCATATCGATCCCAAAATGCGTTGGATACGGACATCGGCAATGGGCCACCGGCCGAGTAAGCCGCTCGCAGGTGTGGCAGCCGAGCGCCGCGATCGGCCAGTTGTGCGAGCATTTCGTACATCGATGGAACGCCGGGCAGGATCGTGATTCCTCCCGTCATCAGCTCACGGGAAACTAATTGGAGATCGAGCCCGCGGCACAAATGCACGCTCGATCCAGACCACACGGGCGCCAGCAGGCCGTGCTCGATTCCATATGAATGGCACAGCGGAACCGTCGACAGCACGCGATCGGTGGAGGCAAAGCCGATGCGATCGCTCATCTGCTCAGAGACGGCATCGAGCGACTCACCGCTACGCGAAATGATTTTTGGTTTGCCGGTCGAGCCTGACGTGAGCAGCAGCAGCCGGGGATGGGCGGCAGCGCCATGAGCCGGGAAATCCGATGCTTCGTCATCCATCAACTCATCAGAAGCAATTCGATTGACGCCATCGATTGCGTTGATGGTTTCATTCGCCCCGATCGCTACCGCGGCTTTGGCGTATGCCGCGACATCACGAAGTTCCATCGCCGGGCTCTCGGTCGAAACGAGCAATGCGGCACAGCCCGCCGCCAGAGTCCCGAGAAATGCAATCGGAAACTCGCATATATTGGGCAGGCAGATCAGAACGACCGCCCCTTTCGTTCCCAGTGATTGCAGGCGATGAGCCAGAGCCGCCGCGCGTTTGAACAATTGCCCATATGTCAGATCAATGGCACTGGCGACATCGCGATAGACAATCCGATCCGGCGTGAGGGCGGCATGTTCGCGCAGCTTTTTCAACAGCCACAGAGAATAAGCCGGCGCATCCCCGTAATCTGAAGATGTCGGAAGATATCGCCCGTTCATCCCATCGTCGCCTGCGCGCCGGCCGGCGCACTCCAGAATTCTTCCACAGGCGTCTGGGAGAGAAGCGAAAAGTTATTCCGCCGCGGCACCATCGGAAGGAACTTGTTCAGTTCCATGCAAACGTAAAATACCCAAAGCCGCCATCGCAGACGCCACGGCGGCGCAGGGAAAACATTCCCTGCCAGGATTGCGATCACCGCGTTGTGAACCTGGAACGGCCCGGTTCCATTAAGGAACAACTCACGAAACGAATGGTGATAATAATTGCGAATGAGCCGCCAGAAGACCGCCGTGCTGCCATCGACATATTTGCTGTAGCGCCGCCGGGCGTCGGCGGCAGAAATCGTTCCGCGGAGGATATCAATCGTCCGCTCCGCCGCCTGCACCGCCCCTTTCATCGCCAGCGTCACACCCGTTGAAAAAATCGGATCGAGAAAAGCCCCCGCATCGCCGACAAGAAAATATCCCGGCCCCGCATTCGGGCGGCACCGGTAACTGAAATCCGCCAATACCTGATTCGACGATTCACCGACGGCATTTCGCATGCGGTGCCGAACCACCGGGCACCTGGCGATGGCCCAGGCGAGCAGCCGATTCGAGGGCACATTGACAGATTTTACAAACTCCGGCCGCGTCACAAAGCCAACGCTGGTCCTTGTCTCGTTCAAACCGATGATCCAGAACCATCCCTCCTTGCACATGATAATGCTCGGATGGCCGGTAGCCGTGCCGGGAAGGCGCTCGACATTTTCAAAGTGGTTGAAATACGCCACCTTTTTAAGATTCTCATCATCAAAGTTTTTCCGAGTGCCCAGATGCCGGGCGATCACCGTCCCATGTCCGCTTGCATCAAGGATATATTTCCCGCTGATTTCATGCCCGCTGACCGAAACCGCGACATCACCCTCCGCCAAGCGAACAATGCAATCGACCGCCGTGCCCTGACGAACATCCGCGCCCGCGGATTTTGCCTCGTTCAACAGCATCTCATCGAAAAAGGATCGCTCGATATTAAAGGTCGGCGAGCCAGCCACGAGCCCCTGATCAAACGTGAAGGTCGTCGATCGCTGTGGATCATCCCCCATTGCAAATTCCGCCCCATATTTAGGCAAGTGCGGCAGCCGCTTCAGCGCCGCCTCCAGCCCAAGCTCGCATACCAGCGGATAATTCTGAGGCAGGATTGATTCGCCGATATGGAACCGTGGAAACACCGCCTTCTCCAGCAGCACCACCCGCAGCCCCGCCCGCGCAAGCACCAGCGCCGCCGTCGCGCCGCCCGGCCCGCCGCCAATAATGATCACATCAAACTGCTGCGACGACTGTGACAGGTGCGGCACGAACAATCCTCCTGAAGATGCGAACGAGCAAAGCGTTTGCCGGATCATCTCGCCGGCAAATTGGAGACACCTTCAATCTCAACCAGCAGTTCCGGCCGGCACAACTCCGCACCCACAAATTCCGGATGCGCTACATTCGAAAATGTCTTGCGAATCTGCTCCAGCAGCCAGGGCCGGTCAAGCGCGCGCGGATGATACACGCGCAACTCAGTAAATGCCGCGAGCACGCCAAGGTTCTCTCCATTCCCCGCCGGCGATGAAGCGGTCGATCCCAGCAGCGTTGCTAAATTCTGAAATGTCTCGGCGGTTTGCCCTGCCAGATCGCCTTCGTGCAAGGATAATTCCCCCTGAATGCTCGCCGTCCCCCCAACAAGCAGCGCATTGGATCGTCCGATTGCCGAAATAGTCCCCCGCGCAAAGCATGGGGGCACCGGTCCATATTTTTTCGAATACCGGTGCGGTGAAATCTGTCGCGGATTTCCCAAATGCGTTCCCGCCTGATCAACCGCCAGGCAATGGATAATTAAATCGCCGCTGCCGTGACCCACCGCCGACGCCGTCGCCACATTCCGATCAAACGCATCTCGCCCACCATAGCGGGATTCAAATGCAGCGAATCGACCGGAATTGAACACCATATACCGATCCTGGCCGCCCATATCCTGATGAATTGAAGGCAGAAAATTCCAAAAACGTACAGGAAACTGCGCCGGCAACTGATCGAGCCGATCGAACAGCCTGCGATAGGCGTCAATGGTGGATGCGCGAAATTGCTCGCCTGACAGTTCGCGTGCATCGACGACTTTCACTGAAACCAGCGATGCGCTATTCGATGCGGCGTATTGAACTGCGATCGTCTCCGCGCCGCTTTCCGCAGAGAACGCATTCGCCAGTGACGTGTATTTCTGCACCCACGTGGGCAGTTGCAGCGCCGCGGCGCCGCTTTGGCGGGCATCGAGTGTTCTCGGAATGTCGATCGATCTCGAATACATGGACACTTTCACCAAACAACCCATTACATTTTCAAAACCGTCACGCCCGCCACGGTGCCGGAATAACCGCTGCATAATACGCCGAATGAATCGCCTGTGCTGTTGCCCGGGCCCCCACCGGCGACCGCCGCGCGCGCCGTAGTTCCATTCAGCAGGATGCTGGCCACACCCGCCAACGGGCCCACACTGAACATTTCGGGAAAGATTCCATACAACGTCGCAACCCGCGCATCCGGCCGAACCTTGCGAGCCGCCGCTGCTTCGGTGTCATCCACCCAGGTGCCGTTGGCCGAACCGATGATATAATCCGGACATTCCAATTCCGCATACACCGCGCTAATCGCATCTTCCATTCTGCGCCCGCTCGCTCTCGCCGATGCAGATCGAAGGATTTGGCCCCGTGCCCGCCCGCCCCGCGCCTCCAGTGAAGCCCGGCTTTCCACCATGAATGTCACTGCCCCCGCGCCGCTGCAAAACCCGCGCATCCGCAAATGGCGGGCTTCCCCCTTCGCCGGCGTATAAACCGCAATTTCGGTATGCATCATTCACGACCGCATGGTGTTCTTCCGCCGCCCCCACAATCGCTCGCTCCCATTGCCCGCCGGCGATGCGCAAAGCCGCCATCCGAAGGGCATCCAGCCCGGCGGTGCGCGTGCCGATGACTGTCTGGCATGCTCCCTTCAAAGACAACATGAGGCTCAAATGGGCGGCAGCCGCATTAGGCACCCCTTCGGCGAACAGCATCGGATTGGCCGCAATCATTCCTCCCTGAACAATATCGCGATAATAGTTGACGCAGTAACTCGACCCGCCGTGCGTAGTCCCCAGCAGGGCCGAGCAACCGTCGGCAAACGCCGGCAGATCCGCGATCCCCGCATCCTCGCACGCCAGCGCTGTGGCGGCGAGCGTCAGCTTCACATAATCATTCATCCGCCGAACCCGCCGCACGTTAAGAAGATGCAGAAATTCCGATTCGGCGATCGCCCCCATATCCCGTACCCAGGCCGGCGGCGTCTCGCGATTCAAATGCTCGACAAACGCCTTCGTTCCCACCGCCGCCGGCAGAACGATTCCGATACCCGTGATGAAAACATCCCGGGCGCCTGCGCCGGCATTTCCGCCCGGCGCCGCAACTGTCACCCCGCCTGCCGCCCCACGCTCGGGCGGCGGTCCCAGGACCGCGCATGTATTTGCCCCGCCAAATCCGAGCGATGTATTTAATGTCGCCCTGATTTTCCCCGGGCGCGCGCTCCCGGTGACAACCGACAAATCCGCAAACTCAATCTCATCCTGCTTCACATTCGCGCACGCCGGCACCATCTGGTCCCGCATCGCCAGTGTCGACAGAATCAATTCCACCGCCCCCGCGCCGCCGAGCGTGTGCCCAATGTGACTCTTAAACCCCACCACCGGAACCCGCGGCAAATCCGCGCCAAACACGCGAGCCAGAGCAGCATGTTCTCCCGAATCATTATCCGGCGTGCCTGTCGCGTGTGCTGCGATGAGATCGATATCGCCGGCTGCAAGTCCCGCGCGCTCCAGCGCTGCAGCGATCGCCGCCGCGGCCCCATTTCCCTGCGGATGCGGCTGAGTCAGATGATGCGCATCAGCCGACTCGCCGCATCCGAGTATTGTCGCCAAAGCTTCCGCCCCGCGATGGTGTGCATCGCGCGCCCGCTCCAGCACAACCATTCCATAACCTTCTCCCAGTTTCATCCCCAGCCGCCCGCGCGCAAACGGTCGCAGCGGCCCATCGGCAACAAGCCGCAGGCTGTTGAATCCCGCATATGCATATTCGCTGACCGTGTCGTATCCCCCCGCAATGACTAGGTCCAACTCCCCCATCTCCAGCATTGTCACCGCCAGCGCGATGCTCCCCAAACTCGATGAGCATGCCGAGCAAGTCGTCACCGCATCGCCAAGCAGCGGCAATTCTTCCACCGCCTGCTGCAAGGTGCTTCCCGCGAGAAATTCTTTCAGATGATCCGCATTCCCATCCCGCAGAAAATTTCCCCCCGCCCGCATCCCATGGAGCGTCGTCCCCAACACAAATCCGCATTGCCGGTTCGGATACGGCAGCGTTTCACGAATCCGCGCCATCTCCATCGCCTGCAAAATGGTCCAGCGAAGATATCGCACTTGTCGAGGCAGCCCCCGCGCAAAATCTGCGGGCAATTCAATTGCCTGATACCCTCCCTTATCCGCAGGCGCCGCCGTTTCCAGCGCCGGCATGTGCCCCAGGCTCGGCCGCGATTCCAGCACCCCTGCGCAAGTCTCCTCGGCACAAAGGCCCAGGCTGCTCGCCAGCCCCATTCCTGTGATGACAATTTGATCTCGACGCATCCTGAGCAACATCCCAAATCAAATTTCTCTAACGGTTCATGCCTCAGCAGCCGCGGCGCCTGCTGCCTCAATCCCCCCCTCATTATCTTCACAGAACGCCCGATCCAAAACCAGCCATTGATCCGGATACCTCCGAATATATTGACCCAAAACATCCGCAAATTTCTGAACCGCATTCGCTACGCCGGCCTCGTCCGATTCGACATAAATCGCCTCTTCTAAAAAGATACGCACCCCCCCCGATTCCGTTCTGACTGAAAAAATCGGCACGATCGGCGATCCGCTCGCCACCGCCAGCTTAAATGGCCCCGTCGGCAGCAGCACATGCCCATCCAGCAGCGGCGTCTTCACGCCTTTCTGTCCCGGCATCGCCCGATCGCCCTGAATCGCCACCACTTCATTATTCAAAAGTGCATTCCGCAACCGCAGCCAGACCATCCACCCATCGTCAATCGGCGCTTCCAAAACCTGCAGCCGCCCCCGTAATTCAGATCGCAATTTTTCGAACGCGCCAACTTCATCCCTCTTAAAGACAACATGAATCCGCGGTTCGTTAGCGGCCAGCGCTACCAATCCCACTTCAAACGAACCCATGTGCGCCGTCAGTAAAATCGCTCCCTTCCCCTCTCGGCGAACGGCAGCGTACGCCTGCTCTCCCGAAGCCGACTCAATTCTCTCGATCAATTCCTCCCGCGACTGCCGGAGGCTCCGCCCGATGTCATATACAAAATCATAAAACGCCCCAACCACCTGGAGCCCAAACATTCGCCGATCTCTCCGCGTAGCGCCCTCCCCCAGAATCCACCGCGCATTGGCAAATGTGTTTCCCCTCATCATCGGGGAAAACAAAAAAGCAATTCGCACCAGGATTGGCTTAGCCTTACAAACCACCGCTGGCACATTTGCCGCCAGCCGAAAGAATACCGACAACCAAAACCCCGCCGCCGCCGCCCGCCATCGCACCCAACGATTTTGCGCCTCTCTCTGCTGCCCCCGTTGACGAGTCTCAGCTTCCGCCTCGCGACTCACGGTGAACCGCCTTGCCCCATCCCTTCCAGCGGCTTCACAATCCGTGTCCCCGCGGGCATATCCATCCGCATCTCTTCATCCTTCATTCCCGTATCAACGCGAACATTCAAAAACGTCAGTACCGTTCGATCTCCATCGGCATCTACATTCTCGGCTCGCTCAATAAATCCCGTTTCCCGATTCAGCAAAACTTTCACTTCCACAACATATTCGCGAAGTGCCGCAACGATCGGCGGCATCCGCAGCGCCAGGAACCGATCATCACTCGCCGAAGGATCCAGCGACGCCGCCGCAGTGCGCTCAAACGCAAAGAACCGTTTCAACACTTCGAGCCGCGGCAGCGGTGAAGAAGCCAGCGCACCCAGTTGCCCCTCGATCGGATAAATCTCCATCACCCCCTGCTTCGGGTAATAAATCCGAATCTCCTTCGCATCCACCAGCATCTTGGTCGGTTCCGGCTTTTCCGTAATCCAGATCGTTGCCGTCCCTTTCCCTAAAACACGCCCTGAAGAAATCAGCGGTTTCTTCAACAGCGGTGTAAACTTCCGCTGCTCAAAATCCGCCCGCACATCCGCAATCTTCCCGGCCCTGGCGTCAATCGCCGCCATTTCCGCCCACAACTTCTCATCCACCGGCTGCGAACTCGGACTCGAACTCGTAGATTGCCCCCTCGCCGCGGACGCGAGCAGCCCCACGGCGATCACACCAAAAGCAACGTGCCTGATTATCATTCCCCCGCCCCCCGATGCAGCGCCATCGTCCCGCGCGCAACCACTTCCCCTCCGACAACCGCCGACACGTCAAACTGCTGCATCGTCCCCACCTCCCGCACCACTCGCGACCGCAACACAATCTCCGCCGGAGGCGTCACCACTTTCTCAAACCGCACATCCACGTGCGCCAGCATCCCCCGCGAACCGCCTGCCGAGCCAGAAATCAATCCAGAAATCTGCGCCAGCGCCTCCGCAATCAAAACACCCGGAACCATTGGCCGCCCTGGAAAGTGCCCCGCAAAAAATGCCTCCGACCCCTTCACCTCCCAAACCCCTTCCACCAAATCCCCCGCCTTCAATTCCATAATCCGATTCACAAATCGAAACGGCTCCCCATGCGGCAGACGCCCGAGCACATCTCCATCTGCCGCCGTCGTCGCGGCACTGCTTGCTGTCCCCTTTCCCGCATTCTCAGCAATGTAAGCAGATAAACTCCGGACACTTTGAAAAACGGTTTCCCCGACAGCTTCATTCGGGATCCGAAATCCAAATTCCCGCTCGACGCTCGACACGAGCAAAAGCATATCCAGTGAATCCAGGTCGGCATCGCTGTTAAACAGCGGCATATCATCATCAAGCCGCACATCCGGCCCTAGTTTCAGATCCCGACGAAGGATCTCCTTCACGCGCTGACAAACGTCCCCGCTATTCACTCGGTCCGCCATCAAAACCACCTCAAAGACAATATCGTGCAGAAAGCCTTAGCCGTGACGCAAGCCTGAGCCTGCATTAATACGTCAGCAGACCGAAAAACACGACGCCTAATCTGCATTTTGGTGTTTACCCCCTCGCCTGCAAGTGCCCCCAAACCAAGTGGCGAGAAAGGCCTCGATAGAGGTCTTCATGCCACTTGTGCATATCCGTTCACCTGGGTCGATTCTTCATGGCTTGATGCATAGGTCGGATATCGATCACGGTCATGCCCGCCGCGCGGGCGGCGATGAAGCCGGGTTCGCCATCTTCAAAGGCATAACATGCAGCGGGCGCTACACCGATCCGCCTTGCGGCTTCCACAAAAATATCGGGGGCAGGCTTGCCGTGCTTGACGTCATCGGCACTGACGATCGCGTCGAAGCACTCCAGAAGCCCCAGGCTTTTCAGAGTCCTGGTCACAACTGCAAGTGTGCAGCCTGTCGCCACCGCCATCGGCAGCTTCTTGTGATACTTGCGCACGAGCTGGACTACGGGATCAATCGGAATTGCTCGCGGAATGAGGGTTTCGTAGATGCCGTCTTTTCGGTGAGCGGTTGCCTGCACGGGCATATTGCAACCGTGTCGTTCGTTCAGGATTTCAATGATCCGGGTCGTGGGAAGGCCGGCGAATTCATAGAATAATGCCTCAGGAAATACGACACCGTGCTCGCCGAGGGCTTGTACCCAGGCTTCGTAGTGCAGTGGCATCGTATCTGCGATCGTGCCATCGCAATCGAACACCAGGCCACGAATATCTGAAGGGATCTCGATCATAAAATCACTGCTGTAGAAAAACGTCCGTTACCCCAACGTTCGACCGCAAAATATCCGGCATGGATTCCCGTCGCAATCGGATGACGCTCCGCAATCGCGCAGGACCGTCACGCCGCTGAATCCATTCGAGCTCACTTTAATCATTCGAATTTCAGCATTGGGGCAGGGCAACCGCATTCTCCGCCGGTCCATGTGGGCGATCCGCATTGGCGATTTGAAAACCCGGATCGCTCGTCAGGCGCTCAGGCATCTTTTCAGGACTTACAGGAGAATGCGGTTGCCCTGAGCATTGGGGTCCCCCGCTCATCGCCTTCGTGCACTTATTTGATTCTCCGGTTATCGTCACGCGGTACGAATATGGCCTTGTCGCGAGAACAATTCGAGATGCTCGCCTTAGCGGAACTGGACACGCTCTACCGCATGGCCCGCCGCCTTACGCGCGATCCGAGCCGCGCTGATGATTTGGTTCAGGAAACTTTCGCCCGGGCGCTCAAGAGCCGCGATGGATTCTCCCTTCAGGAATATGGCATTAAGCCGTGGCTGCTGCGGATCATGGTGAACCTGCATCTCAACCGTGCTGATCGTGAAAAACGGCAACCCGTGGCAATCGCCAACGATTCGTTGGAAAGTTCCGCCAACTTTACCAATAGCGCCCAGCTTCCCATCGATCCGAGTAGTTTTCAGGCGATGGATCAGCAACTCGTTCATGCGCTGGATGATCTGCCGGAGGATTATCGCGCAATCATGCTTTTATGGGCTGTAGAAGAGCTTTCCTACAAAGAAATTGCGATTTCTTTGGACATTCCTATTGGAACGGTGATGAGCCGATTGCATCGGGCGCGGCACCGCCTCGCTGACCAACTGCGGCAATATGCCACGGAGCAAGGCATTATTCGGGAATAGTGAACCGCTTTCATTGGTTAACAGTAATTAGAGTTCTCATTGGTTTGTAGAGAATTAGTTCTATGACAGATAACGATTCGATGAACGACTTCCAGGATCCCGCGCTGAAGGCTGCGGTTAAGCACGCGTGGGGCAATGAGAAATGTCCATTGGCGTTGTGCCGCCGCATCCAGGCAATGATGGATGGCAGCGGACCGTTGGTATCGATGCGGATGGCGGAGAGGCAATCGGCCGGCCTTTCGATGGCTCGCCGCTGGTTGATCTGGCCCCTCGCGGCCGCAGCGGCTATCGCCTTGGCAGTAGGCATTAAAACACTGCTCCACGCCCCGCCTTTCCCGCCCGCCTCCCCTGCTCAACTTGCAATTGCCTTACCCGCCTCCCTTGAAGCTTCGCTGATTCAGACCCACGAACACTGCTGCCACGTGAAAAATCACCATCACTTGGACGCAGACGCCGCCACCGATTCCGAAGTCGCGAAGAAAATGCAGACTCGGCTGTCCCAGGCGGTCCTTGTCGCTCATCCGGCGGATGCGTCCTGGCAATACATGGGAGCCGCCATCTGCCCCGTCGGTGGTGTCCCGGCCGGGCATCTGGTCTTCGCTAAAGGCGAAGACTCCATTTCGGTCTTCAGCCTTCCACAATCTATTGCTCCTGGAGCCAAAGAGGGCGCTCATTTTGAAATGACGTCTGATGGACATCCGATCGCCGCCTTCATTAAAGAAGGCGGCCTTTTTTGTCTTGTGGGCAGCAGCCCTTCCGGGACTTTGACCGCCGATCAGTTGGCCAAAATGGGTGACCAGATGCAGTCGGCGGTCGTTGCCGCCGCGCCGCACCATGAAGACCGCACGACGGTCGCGGAACTGCTCTACTCCCGCCCTGATTAAGTTGCGGCTCATTTCATTTTGACTACCCTACGCCGCGAATGACCCGCATTCTGCACCTCATCGGCAATGATGCCGACTTCCAGACCCACCGAACATCCAATGCCCTGCGCGAAAATCTCGGTGATGTGTTTTCGATCGACATGCGCCGGCTTGGCGAAGGCGGCGGCTTCCGCAATATGCCTTCGGCGCTGCTGCAACTTCGACGAGAATCTGCAGACATTGTCCACGCCTGGGGAACGACGGCCCTTACTACAGCCGCAATGTCCGGTGCGCGCCGGATTGTTTTCAGCCCGACTCGATTTGCGGGGCCGCGCGCAATTCGGTGGATTCGGTCGGTCATGGGGTATCGCGATATCCACATGATCAGCGCAACGGCGACGCAACATCGGACCGCCGTCGAACGCGGTGTGCCTGTCGATCGTTCCCATATCATCCGGCCAGGTGTTGAGTTCTCCCGCATCCATCGACGGCGCAGCGATTCGCTTCGCGCTGCGCTCGGGTTCGCGCCTGATGATTTCGTGCTGCTTGCCCCCGGTGAATCGACCCGCCCCGCCGCTCACGATGAAGCGGTTTGGGCGTGCGGAATTCTGAATGTCCTAGACCCTCGCTGTAAAATCCTTTTGTGGGGTCGCGGCGATCGGGCTAAAACCGCCGCCACACTCGCGCGTCGTCTCCATCAGGAGGACATGGTGAAGATCGCCGAGCCGGCGCTGGGAAAGTCTCTGGAGTTTGAAGAGCTTCTGCCGGCAGCGGACGCGTGCGTCGTCACGGCGCGCGGTCCGGTTTCAACGCTTCCCATCGCCACATGCATGGCGGCGGCGCTGCCGATCGTCTCAACGGTGACATATACCGTCGCCGAGTTGCTTGAAGATCGGCATACGGCGTTGATGGTAACGCATCCTTCACCGCGCTTGATCGCTCAGCGGGTGCTCGATCTTCGCGGCGACAGCACATTGCAGTGGTCCATCGCCGACATGGCCCGCACTGAAGCCTATGAATATTTTGCGTTAACGAGAATGGTCAGCCAGTATCGCGCGGTCTATCAGCAGATTGCTGAAGGGGCGACGGTTGAAGTTCCCCAGGCGGCTGCCGGAGCGGGCCTGCGATTTCATGGGCGCGCTTGATTCGCGGCGGGCACATAGACGCGGTATTCACCGACGCGCTCAAAACCAATTTGATGAAAAAGTGATTGTGCCGCGATATTTCCCTGCTCCACGCATCCCAGCACATGACGGAACAAAGAACGTGCGCAAACCTCCAGCGCGCGGCTCATCAGCGTTCGGCCAAATCCCTGCCGCCGAAAATCCTTGGCGACATAAATATCCTGAATTCCTCCCAGCTCACCTGAAGAAAGCACGCCGGCAAAGCCAACCGGTTTACTTTCCTTCATTGCGAGCATCGCATCGTAATGTGGGTCATCCAGATGGAGCAGCGCCGCTTCGACCCACCCCATTTCGCCGCGATCTGTCGCGGCCTCGCGAGCCAGCGTCTCCACATGCCGATAGCCCGCACGCGCCGGAATGATCGTCACTCCCACTTCGAGCACCCGCGATATCGGCATTCGCGGAAGGTACAGAATGTCATAAAACCGGGGCACGAATCCTCGGGCTGCCAGGTATTCGACCATAGGCATTGTTACATGCGCCGGGGCCGACGGATTCATCACCCACGCCTCGCATGTCGCTTCGGACGCTGCGAAATGCTGCCAAACCTCTTCAAATCCAGATTGAGGGCTCAGCCCGGGGGACAGTGCGACATCCACGACACAATTCCCTCCCGTGACCCTTCCCAGCGCGGCATTCACCAGCGCAGTCCCGCAATCCAGTTGTGTTTCTTCCCCCAGCGCGCGGCAATAATCGAGTTGGAGCTTGTAACAGAAACGAACCAAGTCCTCGGATGTTACGGCAAAAGAGGCTTTCAAAACCGGCAAAGGCATTCCCGCATCATAGCCGCCGCCACGTGTGGCGGCACACTCCTTGCATCAATCTCAACGATTCCAAACGAAAGGACCCCATGCCTGACGACAGCGAATTCCACCCCGGCAACAGCGGTATAACCCGCGGCGGACTCGACCGGTATCTCGGACCCGAGGCCCGCGATTATTCCAACATCCCCGCTGCCCTCGGCGATGAAAAATCCAACCCTGATGAATCGCCGCGACAGATGGACTGCGCAGGAAAAGACGCGGGCGAGTCCGTTTGTGAAATTGCGAATGCAGAGGAAGAGCAAAGGGAACGCGGATCGAATGCGACGTAAGTTCGTCCTCAATTTTCCCCTGCCCGCTCCGGCTTTGCGCTTTCTGAACCCATTCTCTGCATCTCAGCCTCGATCAGCTCCTTAAGGATCGACCGGTGGCATCTCGCTTCCCGCTCGCACTGGGATGAGCACAGGAGCGTGATTGTTTCTCCTGCCGCAACGCGCCGGGCAAGTTCTACGATCGCGGCCTTTTGCAGTCGCATCTCGACCAGGTACCGGGCACGGTAGGTCGGCCACGGAATGCCCATTCCGATCTTTGCGTAGGCAGCGGCGTGAAGTTCTTTGCTGGGGCCGAGATTTGGCATCCAGACGTCCCAGGTTTCATTTGCCTTGGCAAGGCCCCGCGGCCGGTAGCGGGTGATCAGAATGCGCGAGCCATCCCCTTCTTCCTTCGGATCATCCCATCGGCGGGTGCGCAGCGGCATAGCTACATCCTAGCACTGTTTATCGGACCGGGGAGCGGGCAACCCATGGCTATCAGACTTTTCTAATCCCCCCAGCCCGCATAGCCGAAACTTATATGTAGCCCGCTTTGTTCAATTCAGAGTCCGTTAACCTCATCGGAGCCGCTCTATGGCACAGGAAATGTCGTTCGCTCAAGCCCTCACAGAAGCCCGCCAGATCATTGTTCAGCAATCGAGCCGGATTAAGTCCGACCTGGACAAAATCAAGGCATTGCAGGAGACGATCGCCGCCCAGACAGCGACCATCAGCAGCAGCGACCGAACCATTCGCGAGCAGTCTGAAGAACTGAGCCGGCATGATGAGCAGATCCGCACGCTGAATGCGAGCTTGAAGGAAGCGAACGTCGCGCGGGAACAAGCCGAGGCGATTATCGATCGCCAGGGACAGCGGCTGACCCAATCGCAGACAACCATCGCCAGCCTGGAAGCGCAGATTGCGGAGCATTCAGACCAGATCGCCGAACTGACAAGCGAGATTCAGAGCGTCCGCCAACAGCTTCCAACGCAGGAAGATTCAGAGGCGCTGGCCGCGCTGTCGACGTTGCTTTCTACGAAGAAAGTCAGCGTACCGGCCGCTGGCAAGGCTTCACCGATGCGGATAGCCCGCGCGCAGGCCGCGTAAGTGCGGATGCAAAATCGTTCAAAAATCATGCGTGGCACGGTCTCTCACGATCGTGCCTTTTCTTTTACTCATTGATTCGCATCGAATACTTGCGAGTCAACGCATTCTTCTCATGTTCTCGTGACTAAATATCCCCTGGTCAGGCAACAATGACTGAAAGATAAGCGTATTAGCTGTGTACTTCCGTTGTATCTCAACGTTAACCTGCAATGATCTTCTGGATGTTCGCGATTCCCTGCCCTGTAAGCCACGGGCTGATGCCTCTGTGCTGGTCGATATTTGTATAATCTTAAGAGTGTGGGTTTGCCGCGGAGGAATAAGATGGTTCAAGTGATGCGATGTTTATGTGAATCTCTTGAACAGCGCGAGTTGCTCTCCGCCGTTCGCCTGACCCATGGCGCTGTGCTGATCGTCGCGGGTAATAGCTTTCGGCCTAATACGATCGTGATCGGCCTCACGCCCGATCAGCAATCCGTTACCGCCACCATTACTTATCCCACGCGCAAGGGGCCGATGGTGATCAGCGGAACCTTCGCAGTTTCGAAAATTCACGCCCTTGATGCCCGCGGCGGACTTTTCCAGGACACCATCACCATCGACCAGACCAACGGCTCATTCCCCATCCCCGCACGCTTCACCGGCAAAACCGGCAACGACACGATCATCGGAGGCGATGAACCTGATCTCATCATCGGCGGCGGTGGCAACGACTCCCTCGTTGGCGGCGCTGGCAATGACGTTCTCTTTGGTGACAGCGGCAACGACACACTGATTGGCGGGCTTGGCAACGACAATCTCCGCGGCGGCATCGGTCACGACCTGATGGTCGGTGGTGAAGGAAACGACACCCTCGCCGACGTACGCGGTCCTGATACCCTCTTCGGCGGTGACGGCAACAACGTGCTGGCCGTCCGATTCATTCACACCGATCCCGTAAACGACTACAACCCCGCTAAGGACATTCTCAAGAAACTCCCGCCCAACATCAGCCCCACCTCTGTCTGGGATCAGATTACCAACAACGTGTTCTCAGGATTCTGATTTCACGCACACGGACTCTTTCAGCAACAAGCCAGCCTCAGCCATATGGCGATCGTCCGTGCATCGCGCGGATTTTGTCCATGTGCGACAATCGCAAGAAACGTTACGTTTTTTGAAAGCGGCCAATCACGCGCGCTGTGCGCGATGACGGCGGCCGAAGGATTTTTCAATTTATTTGTTCCTATCGAAGGAGAACCATCATGAACACTTTCAAAACGTATCTTGCTTTGTTGCTGGCGCCCGCCGCAGTTGGCATGGTTACGCTGCCGGGCTGCTCGACCGCGCCACCGACCGAAGAAGCCAAGCAGAGCTTGAATGATGAAGCGCCGGTGGCGTTAAATGAAATGAAACGCGCAGACCCCAGCTTGCAGGACTTTCTCAATAAGGGATATGGCTATGCCATCTTCCCAACGATCGGCGCAGGCGGCGCGGGAATTGGTGGGGCCTATGGCCGCGGCGAAGTTTACGAGCAGGGAAAAAAAATTGGTTACGCCGACCTTTCCCAGGGGACCATTGGCCTTGAACTGGGCGGCCGCACTTATTCGGAGCTGATCGTGTTCAAGGACAAGGACGCGCTTGACCACTTCAGGAACAATAACTTTGAACTTGCGGCCCATGCCGCTGCCGTCGCCATCAAGTCGGGCGCATCCACGAGCGCGGACTACAGCAACGGCGTCGCCGTCTTCACCCAGCCCAAAGGCGGACTGATGTTTGATGTGTCGATTGGCGGTCAGCAGTTCACGTTCGTCGCGCTGGATTCGGCCCATCCCTGATCGCAGTGGCGGCCTTCACAAATAACGCGAGGCGGAAGTGCAAAAAGTTCCGCCTCGCCTACTTTTGTGTGATCGCTGGTGAAGCCCCTACTTTGCTGCTTCAAATGATTTCAATAAATACATCATAGAAATGGGCTTTCCCTTCGGGTCAGGGCGATCAAAACTCATCTTCACGGCTCCGCCGGGCACCTCTGGAGACACCCATATCTTGAGTTGCCCCGCCGAACCACCGCCCGGGCCGGGTGTATCATTCTTCAACTCAAGGATCTTGCATTTAAATGTTTTTCCCATCGCGTCGATGGATTCTTCGCCTGCTTCGGTGATGTCCTGCTTTTCTTCCTTCGCCGCGATCTGCTGCTTTCGCGTCGGTGAAATATGCTGCTGGCCCATCACTGTCATCGTTGAGGTCAATTCGACCGTTGCGCTATCCGGCGTCAGCTCCACGAGCTTCTCTTTCAACTCTGTCTGCGCCTCCATGGGACCATTGCTCATCGTGCCATCAAGGATCACGATCGTTCCGACTTTAAAATTCGCCCACGCCTGATATCGCGGGCTGTCCACCTGCTCAGCCCGGACGACCGAGCCGGCCATCGCTATAACGGACACCGCTACGACTGCGGCACGACGACGAATTGAAAACATATAATTCTCCCTGTCTTCAAATGAAAACACCTGGTTGAAATGAGGCGTCTTAATGCACGGCGGCGAGGCATTCATCTTTCGCTCGCTGCATGGCGACTTTGAAATCCGGCTTATCGAGCAATTGCCTGGCGATCTGTGCACCAAGTTGCTGGCCGGCGTCAACATCGCTCGGATAATGCATGCCGCCGATGACGCGATCCTCGCCGATCTGTTTTCCGCGTTCCATGAGCTTGTCGCGATAGTCGGGGAAAATTTCCGCAAGCAGTGTGGCCCAGACAATACCGCGGGTGGCATGTCCACTTGGGTATGACGCTGTTTTTTCCAGTGCGACGCATGGATGAATTCGCGTATCCGCAAGCGGCGGCCGCACACGATTCCATTTTTTCTTGGCCGCGTTCGACGCCGCCTTGGCGTCGACATAAGCCTGGTCCATTAGCTCTGCGGTAATGGGGAGCGACTTGGCATTGAACCAATCCCCCAGCACATCCGAAAATGCGAATACAGTCACATCCTCTTCCGATTTGCATCGGGCAACGTCCTGCGCGGTCCGTTTTTCCTGCCAGTGCAGCAGGGTTGCCACCTCGGCCTGATGGTCCGCCGAGTCATCCGCCGGGGGGCCTGGAAGCAGGGCCACCGAGTCGACTTCCTCGGGTTGAAGATAGACCGGCTTGGCCGCCCCAACCGCCAGAATAGCCAGCATCGCAACCGCAACGCCCGCCGACAAAACTCGCAACCTGCGCATCATTCGCTCCTTGAATTGAATCCCGCGACACCGGCCGCAGCTTAAAATTGAATCCTGACAACGGCACCACGCTACAGATCATTGTGAAGATTGAATGAGGATACGATACTGCGAACGATCCGTTAGAAAAAGGAACGGGCATGGCGTGGATCAAAAATACGTGACCTGTAGAGACCCAGATATTTTCGTGGCCTAGCCATCTCAGCCGTGCAACACCGTTCGATGCAGGCGAGACGCCCGTGCTGCTTTAAAAAGATTGTCGCTCCATTGCATCACCTTGTAACCATGAGGGTGAAACAAAAAGCCATGACCCTTTCCGCCCTGACACATCCCACGCTGGAAGCATCGGTCGCGTCGCCGTCCGATCGTCTCCCCCGCCGTGCATTTTTGAATCCCCGCATTTTCATTGGCGGCTCTATTCTCATCCTGATCCTCGCCGCCTGTCTCCTTACCCTTCCACTTACACGTAACCCGGCCTCATCGCTTTATTACGATCTGCAGAACTTCAGCACGACCCGCAAACCGCCCGGTGCAGTGCCTGGCATCGCCGGCATCTTCGGGACTGACCTGCTGGGCCGATCCCTTTTCGCCCGATGTCTCATCGGTGGCGCCATTTCCCTGGGCATCGGTGCAGCTTCCGCAGGCATTTCCCTCGTTCTTGGTGTCGGTGTTGGCCTTCTGTCCGGGTATCGCGGCGGGTGGGTTGACTCGGTGCTCATGCGCACCGTTGATGTCCTCTACGGCCTGCCCGAAATCCTCATGATTATTCTCCTGCAGTTCGCACTTAGGGATCGCGTGAATAATGTCGTTGTTCTTTTTCTTGCCATCGGACTCGTCAGTTGGCTCACAATGGCCCGGGTCGTTCGCGGGCAGGTTCTATCGCTTCGCTCGCTTCCGTTTATCGAAGCTGCCCGGGCCGCGGGCATTCCGGAGTCTCGCATTTTTCTGCGTCATATCCTGCCCAATCTTGCCGGGCCGATTATCGTCTACTCGACATTGACTATTCCGCGGGCAATCCTGGAAGAATCGCTTTTGAGCTTCCTTGGAATCGGCATCGCCCCGCCGCTGGCGACCTGGGGTTCGCTTGCGAGCGACTCGCTTCAATCGGCGCTCAGCCCCGTAAATCCTGGCTGGTGGCTCCTGCTTTTTCCGTGTACCCTTCTGGCGATCACGCTTCTGAGCCTGAACTTTGTCGGCGACGGAATGCGCGACTCACGCCAGATGGCGTCAAATATTTAAGCAAGAGGCCGTTTCCAGTTGGCCATCGTCCATTGCTGATATAAAAAGCCCGGCTGAAACCATTCAGCTAAAAGACAACGGATCACAGACCATTAAAAGAACCGGAACCCTCAAAAATGGAAAACCGCTTCGGCGTCAAAGATTTCTTCCTCTTCCTTCTCCTCATCGTCCTGATCATTGTGGTCGTTTTCGCAATGAAGCAGTACGACCGCCAGTATCAGCTCGTCCGCGAAATCAAAGATCAGGGCAACGATCAACTCCGCGAACTGGTCGCCATCCACAATGCGCTGGATCACGGCGTTTCCTTTTCCAACTCCACTACGCAACCCGGGGCTGTCGAAGGTGACGATCCGTTCCCCACGCTTCGCGCGCTCCGCAATCAGGGGAAATATGACGAGGGGGATTGGCTTGTGATGAATCTTCCCGCCCTTGTCGAAAAGATCACGCCGATCATCAGCACCAGCTTATATTCGCAGGATATCGTCAACCGCGTGGTTGAAACCCTTGCCTTTCCTGATCCTGATAGCCTCACCTTCAAGCCGCTGCTGGCCAGCAGTTGGACCATCAGCCCTGATGGCTTATCTATCACTTTCCAGCTTCGCAAAGGGGTGACGTTCTCCGATGGATCGCCGATGACCGCCGACGACGTCGTCTATTCCTATGAAGTCGGCACTAATCCCAGGATCGATGGCCCGGCCTATCGCCAGCAGTTTGAGCGCTGCGAATCGTGCAAGAAAATCGACGACTACACGGTGGTATTCAAGTTCAAGGAGCCCTTCTATCAAAGCTTTGAAAATGTCGGTGCGAGCCTCTATATCCTCCCCAAAGGTTTCTATGGCAAGTACAGCATCGACGACTTCAATAACAGCGTGGGTTTGCTCATGGGCACGGGCCCTTACAAAATGCCCAATCCCACGGATTGGCGCCCCAACCCCGGTAAGATCCAACTGATGCGGAACGAGCGATACTGGGGCTTGGCGCCTTCGTTCGATCGCATCGTCTTTTCGCAAATTCAGCAGGAGGCAACCGAGCTGGTCAACTTTACCAACGGCGACCAGGATCAAATCGGTTTACCGCCGCCGATGTATCGCCAGCTTCTTAGCCGCCCTGAAGTGGTCGAGAGGACCAACCATTACGAATATGACACAGTCCTCGCCGGATATGCCTTTGTCGCCTGGAATCAGCAGCGCGGCGGCAAGCCAACTATCTTCGCCGACAAACGCGTCCGCCAGGCGCTCACCATGCTCACCAATCGCGCCGGCTTCTGCCAAAGCCTTCTTCTCGGATATGCCACTCCAGCTCCCGGACCCTATCCAACCTTCTCAAAACAGCACGACCCGAACCTGCAGGACTGGGCATACGATCCCGACCACGCCAAGGCGCTCCTGAAAGACGCGGGCTTCGAGGATCGCGGTCATGGCGTGCTCGAACAAGCCGATGGAACGCAGCTTTCTTTTAAGCTCACCTACGGCGCCAAGCAGGAAACGACCGATCGCATCATGCGCTATATGAAGGATGACTACGCCCGCGCCGGCATTCACATGGAGCTGGATCCCCTGGATTTCAGCATCCTGCTGCAGCGCGCTAAAAACCGCGACTACGATGCCCTCTCCATGGGCTGGGGCGGCGGCAGCATGGAAGACGACATCTATCAGATGTTCCATTCCAGCCAGATGGAAGGGGACGGCGACGACTTCATGTCTTACAAAAATCCCGAGCTCGACAAAGCGATTGAGGATGCCCGTCGCACAATCGATGAGCCCGCCCGCATGGAGCTTTGGCATAAGTGCGACCGCATCCTTCATGAGGACCAGCCCTATACGTTCCTGATGAACAACAAGCAGCTCCGCTTCATGGACAAGCGCATCCAGAACTTCCACGTAACAAAAGCCGGGTCCAATTTCGTGATGAACTGGGCCGTCCCCATGCCGTGGTATGTTCCCGGTCCAATGCAAAAATATAAATAACAACCATGCAAGACGCGTTCGTATAAGCAATGCGAATTACGGGTTACGACTTCGCCCATGCTCAGCTACTTCGTCCGCCGCATCCTCCTGATCGTCCCGACCATCCTCGGCATTACGCTGATCGTCTTCAGCGTCATGGCCCTTTCTCCCGGAGGGCTCAAAGGCGTAATCGACGCCCGGGAAGGAACGGTCGATCCGCACGCACGCGCCGCCGTGCGCGCGTTCCTTATGAAAAAGTACGGCCTCGACAAGCCGCTGCCGATTCAATATCTCCGGTGGCTCAATAATGTTTCTCCAATCGGTCATAAGACCCCCGGCGTTGGATTTCCCTCGGCCTGGAGTGTCGGCCTTAAAACGCCCGACCTGGGCGAAAGCATCGAATCGCGCCGACCCGTCTTTGAGCTGATTAAAGAAAGCTTGCCGACAACGCTGCTGCTCCAAAGCGTCTCGCTGCCTCTGATGCTCGGCGTCTCCATCTGGTCCGGCATTCTTGCCGCCCGCAAGCGCGGCGGAGTTGCCGACGTCGGTGGTGGCACTGTTCTCCTGGGTCTCTGGTCCGTCCCCCAAATCTGGGCCGGCGTCCTGCTCATTGGCTTCCTCGCCAATAAGCAGCATATCCACCTTTTCCCCACCGAAGGGCTTCATGATCTCCGCGCAGATGACATGAACTTCCTCCCGTACCTCGAAAATGGCTTCCATCGCGGCTGGCTGCTCGACGCCGCCTGGCACCTCGTCCTACCCGTCGTCTGTCTTACTTATACCGGCTTTGCCTTCGCCTCAAAACTCACCCGCGGCTCGATGCTGGAAAACATCTCCGCCGACTTCGTTCGCACCGCCCGCGCTAAAGGTCTCCCCGCAAACGTCATCCTTTATCGCCATGTTTTCAGGAACGCCCTGCTCCCCCTGATCACTTACTGCGGCCTGCTTATCCCCGCCCTTATCAGCGGTTCAATTATCGTCGAATCCATCTTCTCGCTCCCAGGCATGGGCAAGCTAGACATCGACGCCGTCTTCAATAAAGACCCCGAACTCGTCCTCTCCACTACTCTCGTCGCCAGCCTGCTCGGCCTCATTAGCTTTCTTCTTGCAGACATTGCCT
Source organism: uncultured Phycisphaerales bacterium (assembly GCA_963704405.1). Taxonomy (GTDB): domain Bacteria; phylum Planctomycetota; class Phycisphaerae; order Tepidisphaerales; family Tepidisphaeraceae; genus MFD01213-c1. The sequence continues at coordinate 2,664,194 of OY969903.1, read as the reverse complement.
ACGCCATCGCCGACCCGCGAGTGAGCTACGAGGGCAACACGTGACACAAACCAAACCTGCAAATCTTCACTGTAACACAGGCCTGCGCCCATGCGTATTGTGTCAGGAAAAAACGCCTTGCCACCCTGAATTCCGAAATCAATGACGCTCGCATCTCCCGCCATCCCCCCGCCCGACACCGCAGTCGCTGCCGACTTCGATGCCCAATTAGGCACTCGTTCGTTCTGGCAGCAAGTCGCGCACGATACCTTCCGCCGCACCGGCGCGGCTCGGCGCCGCCTGGATCGCCGTCCTGATCTTCGCCGCCATCTTCGCCCCGCTTCTGGCCAATACTCAGCCGCTGCTGCTCAAAGTGAATGACCGCTGGTCTTCTCCCCTGCTCCACTTTCTGACGCCGACTGATGTTATCCTTTTCGCAACTGCCTTCGCGATCGCAGTCGCCGCCATCTTCCGCCGTGTCTCTATCCAGAAGCGCATCGCCGCCATCCTGATCTTCCTCGCGATCCTCACGCCGACCTGCTACATCTTCATCCATCCGCCAATCACGATCGATTGGCAGCAATACCGCGATCTCGACCGCGCGGGCAAAATTCAATACAAGCTGATGGCGCCGCTGCCCTATTCCGCCAACGACTACCTTCGCGACTTTCCGGACATTCCGTTAAGCGCCCGAGCCGCGCCCATCCCCTCGGCACTGAAGCCAACGGCGGCGATGTCCTGGCCCGCATGATTCACGCCTGCCGGATCGCCCTCAGCATCGGCCTTATTTCCACCGGCATCTCCGTCACCATCGCGATCATCATCGGCGGCACCATGGGCTATTTCGTCGGCCGCGTCGATATTCTGGGCATGCGCCTCATCGAAATCTTTGAGGCCATTCCAACACTCTTTTTGCTGATCTGCTGCGTCGCGTTCATTGGCCGCAGCCTTTATATCATGATGGCGATCATCGGTTTCACCACCTGGACCGGCGACGCACGATTCATTCGGGCCGAATTCCTGCGCCTGCGCAAGCAGGATTTTGTCCAGTCCGCCATCGCCAGCGGGTTGCCGCTCCGGTCCATTCTCTTCCGTCACCTCCTTCCCAACGGCATCTCTCCCATTCTCGTCACGTTTCCCTTCGGCGTAGCCAGCGCGATCCTTTTCGAATCCACCCTCAGCTTCCTCGGCCTGGGTCTCGTTGAAGACCCAAGCTGGGGCCAAATGCTCAATCAGGCCCTGGGCGTCGGCGGCTCGTTCGTCTGGTGGATCGCCTTTTTTCCCGGCCTCGCGATCTTCCTGACCGTCTTCGCATACAATCTGCTGGGCGAATCCCTGAGAGACGCGCTCGACCCTAAACTAAGGTCATAAATCGATCCCACTCATTCCCTTTGCCATTACCCATGTCCCTTTTAGAACTCCAAAACCTCAATATCGCCTTCGACACGGCCCGCGGCCAAATCCGCCCGGTTCGCGATGTTTCCTTCTCCATCGATCCCGGCCAGACGCTGGCCGTCGTCGGTGAATCCGGGTGCGGCAAATCCGTGACCGCACTCAGTATCCTCAGGCTCATCCCTTCTCCGCCCGGCAAAGTCCTCGGCGGAAAAGTCCTTTTCCAAAACCGCGACCTCCTCTCCCTCAATGAAAAAGAAATGCGCTCCGTCCGCGGCAAAGACATCGCAATGATCTTCCAGGAGCCGATGACCAGCTTGAACCCCGTCTACACCATCGGCGACCAGATCGTCGAGGCTGTCATGCTCCATCAGCATGTCGGCACGCGGGAAGCCTATGCCATTGCCGAGCAGTCGCTGAAAGATGTGGGAATCGCCGATCCCCATCGCCGGCTTGGTGAGTATCCGCACAATATGTCCGGCGGAATGCGCCAGCGCGTGATGATCGCGATGGCGCTGAGCTGCAAACCCAGCCTCCTCATCGCCGATGAACCGACCACCGCGCTCGATGTCACCATCCAGGCCCAGATCCTTGAACTGCTGCGAAAGCTTCAGCGGGAAACCGGCATGGCGATACTGCTGATCACGCATGATTTAGGCGTCGTCGCGGAAAATGCAGACACGGTTGCCGTGATGTACGCCAGCCGGGTCGTGGAATTCACTACGGTCGAAAACCTTTTCGATAATCCCCAGCATCCTTACACGCAGGGCCTGCTCCGCTCCGTCCCTAAGCTGGAAAATCAGGATGCCCGGCTAGAAACGATTCCCGGCAATGTGCCCAACCCCGCTCATTTCCCCGCCGGCTGCAAATTCCACCCCCGATGCCCCAAAACCCGCCAGCTCGCGCTTGCCCAATCCGCTTCGCACGGGTCGCCCGACAGCATCACCACCGAAATCAAAGGGGGCCATGAGAAAGTGCGTCTCATGAAAACATGCACTGAAAACGAGCCCCAGTTGCGCGAGGTGCATCAGGAACATTGGGCGGCGTGTCATTTTGCGGATAATTTTCCCGCCGCCCCGGTGACCATCCCTCAGTCAAACCACCGCCGTGAAGTTACTGCCGAACTTGCGCCCAAAGCGATCCAACCGCTGCCGTCTAATCCATACATACCGTCGCATTGCGGTCCGCCGCTCCGAAATGGGGTGCAACCGCATTATGCGGCCCTCACCGCCGCTGTCACTTTCTTCGCCGCATCCGTCAAATCCGCCGCCGCCTGAAGCGTCGGCAATTGCGATTTGGCGGCGGCCAGGATCTCTCTGGCCCTGACCGCATTCGTGCCCTCCAGCCTCACGACAACAGGCACCTTAAATCCAACCTCCCGGCCCGCCTGGACCAGCGCCTCCGCGATCAGATCACACTTGGCGATGCCGCCAAAAATATTGACCAGAATCCCTTTGACCTTCGAGTCGGCCAAAATAATGCGAAACGCTTCGATCGCGCCCTCCGCCGTCACCGATCCGCCCACATCTAAAAAATTCGCGGGTTCGGACCCATACAGCTTGATGATGTCCATTGTCGCCATCGCAAGGCCGGCGCCGTTAACCAGGCAACCAATCTGACCATCCAGCGCAATGTAATTCAGGTTTGCCTTATGGGCGCGAACGTCGAGGGAATTCTCCTGCGATTCATCCGCCATCGCCGCGATATCACTGTGACGAAACAGCGCGTTGTCATCAAAGTTGATCTTGGCGTCAATGGCGAGCAGCCTTCCGTCCTTTGTAATTACCAGCGGATTCACCTCCGCCAGCGACGCATCTGTTTTCAGAAACACCTTCGCAAGATTGGCCATCAACCTGGCGGCTTCGTTGACCAGCTTCCCTTCAAAGCCAAGCTGGAACGCCAGTTCGCGGGCCTGATATCCTTGCAGGCCAAGCAGCGGATGGAGAGGGACTTTGAGGACTTTTTCGGGAGAATGTTTGGCGACTTCTTCAATCTCCACGCCGCCTTCGGCGCTGGCGATCATGGTCGCCGTATTGCGGCCACGATCGACCGTGATGCCCACATAATATTCCTTCGCGATATCCACGCCGGGTGCGACGATCAGCACTGAAACCGGCACGCCTTCCGGCCCCGTCTGCACGCTCGTCATGCGATGCGTCAGCATAAAGTTTGCTGCTTCACGCGCCTCGGCGGCCGATTTTACAAGCTTCACAAAGCCCGCCTTCCCACGACCACCGGCGTATACCTGGGCTTTAACCACACACATCGGCTGGGCAAATTTGGTGAACGCCGCCGCCGCCTCTTCAGGCGTCCGCACAACCTCGGCGGGAGGAACGGGAATTCCATGATCGGAAAGAATCTGCCGGGCCTGGTATTCGTGAATCTTCATTTTGCTGGTCCGTAAAAAATTGACGTTGGCTGACGGGCGCGATGCTCACGGTTGAATATCTTGCCCTTGAAAGCCTTCGTTATAAAATCGCTCGCCAATGGCAAGGCGAATCGGTCGGTTGATGTAGCCCGGGTAGCGGCCGCGGGCGCAACGCCTCGGGAGACGTATCTTTCGGAATTGCCGAAGCATCCATCAATGTTTTAATTTGCATGATGCTCCGCAACTCACCTTGAACCGAGGCGAACGATACAATCGCTCGATATGGACCGCAACCGCCGATCAGCAATTGTTCTGACCAGTGGAGGACTCGACAGCACCACCTGTCTGGCCATCGCCAAGTCGGAGGGATTCGCCGCTTTGCATTCGATGACGTTCGACTATGGCCAGCGGCATCGCCAGGAGCTTCTGGCGGCCGAACGCGTGGCGCTGGATTTCGGAGTCGCCCGGCATCGGGTGATTCAGATCGACCTCCGGCAATTTGGACACAGCGCCTCTCACTGCCGACATCGCCGTCCCCAAGGATCGGGATGAGGCAACCATGAACGCGGCTGTCCCCATTACCTATGTGCCGGCCCGCAATACCATTTTCCTGAGTTACGCACTCGCATGGGCGGAAGTGCTCGGCATCACCGACGTCTACATCGGTGTCAACGCGGTCGACTACAGCGGATATCCGGATTGCCGGCCTGAATTCATCGAAGCCTTTGAGCGGATGGCAAATTTAGGAACGTCGTTCGGATCGGCTGCCGGAAAAAGTAAAAACGGCGGTGGGTTTAAAATTCATACACCACTGATTCGCCTGAGCAAAGCCGCCATCATTTTGCGCGGCGTGGCGCTTGGCATCGATTATTCGATGACGCATAGCTGTTATGACCCCAATTCCAACGGCAAAGCGTGCGGCCGGTGCGATAGCTGCTTGCTTCGAAAAAAAGGATTCGCCGAGGCAGGCGTGCCCGATCCGACACAATATGCCCAGTGATTCGAACAACAACAAACAGGGGACATGAAAGCAATCTCTGTTAAGCAGCCCTGGGCTTCATTGATCGCGGCGGGAGTTAAGACGCTGGAACTGCGAACGTGGCCCACACACCATCGCGGTGCATTGCTCATCTGCAGCAGCCGCCGGCCCATGATTGATGGGCATCGCCACGGCGAGGCGCTATGCGTGGTGGACCTCGTGGATTGCCGGCCCATGACGCAGGCGGATGTGCCGTTCGCCTGTGTCGGCCAATTTTATCGGGATCAATGGGTTTGGGTTCTGAAGAATGTGCAATCGGTTGATCCGTTTTCAGTCGTAGGGCGATTGCGGCTGTTCAATGTCGCTGATGAGTTGATTCGCGTGGAGCGCAAAAAAGCGAAAACACCCGCGTAATCGCCGCACCATGAGGGCGCTGTCAGGAGAGTTGCGGGACAAAAATGGGGGCGGATTGGGAAGACGGAATATGGGCCAGTGCAAGGCCGTATACTTTTGAAAGCCTGTCCGCCGTGAGTGCGGATGGCGGACCGTCGGCGACGACGGAACCTTCAGATAAAAGCAGAACCCTGTCAGCGAACGCCGTAGCCAGATTCAAGTCGTGCGAGGCCATCAGCACCGCGATTGATTGTTCTTTGCACAATCGCTTTAAAAGTCGGCATAGCTCGACCTGATATTTCAGATCGAGATGGGTGTTCGGCTCATCAAGCAATAGCGCAGCCGGCTCCTGAGTCAGGCAGCGGCCAATAAAAATACGCTGGCGCTGGCCGCCCGAAAGCTCGTCCATCGGGCGATCGAGCATGCTCATGAGATCGAGCCGGGCTCCAACCGCATGGATGATCTGCTGGTCGCGGGCGGATTCCAGTCCAAACGCCGACCAATAGGGTGAGCGACCAAGCCGCAGCACGTCCAATACGGTTTGACCAGGATCATAAGTCGGCGATTGCGGGAGATAAGCAACCCGCCGAGCCAGGGCGCGGCGATTCCAGGCCGAAAGCGGTTTGTCATCCCACTTGATCGCCCCTTGTGCATGGAGGTGACCCAGCAGACATTGAATCAGGGTGCTTTTGCCGCTGGCGTTTGGGCCTAACAACGTGACAAATTCGCCAGGAGACAGAGTCAGGGAGATATCGCGCAGCGTGGGACGAGTGGAATAGGCGAACGAGAGATTGGAACATTGCAGCAGAGGCATTTAATTCCTGGTCCCGGCCATATTGAATCTGCAAAGCCGACAGGCGGCTGGCAGCCCGTGGCAAAAATCCCGCGCGGCTTTTATCGCGACTGCCAGGTCGATTGACTCGTGCGCGATTGCCAGAGGATCATCAGAAAAAATGGCCCTCCGAGCAGGCCGGTCAGCACGCCCACGGGCAACAGCGTCTGCGCCAGATTCGCCGCCGAGAGCGTTCTCGAGGCGGCGTCGGCAATCGCGAGCATCGCGGCCCCCACTGCCGCCGAGACCGGCACCAGCCGCCGGGTATCATATCCCACAACCATTCGGGAAAGATGCGGAGAAATCAGCCCGACGAACCCAATCGGACCGCTGATTGAAACCGCGGCCGCGGTGATCAACGACGCCGTGATGAGCGCCACCCACCGCAGACGATGGATGCGCACACCGAGCGATTCCGCTTCCGCTTCGCTGAGGATGGCGATGTTCAGCGGGCCGCTCAGATAAAGAATGACCAGGAAACCGGCGGCGATGACAGCCGACGCGGAAAATTCCTGGGACCAGGTCAGATTCGTTTGAATTCCACCCACAAGGAAACCCAGCGCCGAACCAGTTCCACCGGTAAGATTTTGTTTGAGGGTGTTGATGAGCAGAAAGATGGAGCCATTCACCGCGTTAACGATCACGCCGACCAAAAGCAGTGTGATCGGTTCCAGCCGGCCCCGCTGCATCGCCAGGGAAAAAACAACCGTGATAGCGAGCAGCCCGCCGGTGAAGGCAAAGGCTTGCTGAGTCACCGCGCTCCCAAGCGTGGCGAGCAGCGCGCCGCCCACGAAAAACGCCAGACAAACGCCGCGAGCGAAGCGCCGCTGCTGACACCAAGCAGATACGGATCAGCAAGGGGATTGCGCAGGATCGATTGGTAGACAACCCCCGCCGATGCAAGCGCCGCGCCGACCAGCGATGCGAGCAGGACATATTCTCGCCGAAACCGGAACACTGCCGGATCGGACGGCCACGAGAAATGCCCCGTGGAACCCATACACATGCACAACGCGGCAACGCCAAGCCAGCCGACGGCGCAAACCAAAAGAGTGACAATAAGACTCGCCACTCCCCACCGCTTCAAGCCCTTCATGGCCCGATCGCCGGCTTGGTTGCCATCCCCTGGCCCGTCGCCGGCTGCCCCCTTCCGGAAAGGCTCGGCGACGAAGATGGCTTGGTCGGATATAGGCATTGCTCAAACTGTTCGGCAAGGTCGGCGACATGCCAACCGGGCAATAAAGCGTACCAGTTATCGATGGTGTATACCCGCCCCGCCGCCACCGCGGAAAGCTGCGGCGTCTGCTGCCAACCACCGGCCGCTTCCTGTCGCTCCTGCGGCGAAGCCTGGGGCAATAGTTGGATGATGACATCCGGATTCAATTTCAAAAGCATCTCACGGTCAATCTGGGGATATGGGTTTGGGCTGGTGACAACGTTTATCCCACCAGCCAGCCGCAGGAGATCATCGAGATAAGTATCAGGGCCAACAACACTGCGGCCGTCATCGCTGACTACCAGCAACGTTCTGACCGGGCTTGACCCTGTCGTGCGGGCATGGATCGCATCAAGACGGCCGCGAAGCTGGTCTTTCGCCATCCTCGCCTGATCGGGCAATTCGAGATCGCGCCCAAGCTTGTCAATCGCGCCAAAAACCTGCTCGAGGCGGTCGATGGTGATGTCATCCAGTTTCGTATGCAGTTCATCCGCCCGCTCCTCAAAACCCGCAGGGCGGCGGTCCCTGGCGATATCAATCACCATGATATCGGGATGCAGCGCATGAAGTTCTTCCCAATCGACCGTCTGGTAGTCACCCACCTTCGGGAGATTTTGGACATCCGGACGGATTCGGTCATACGTGCTGACCGCCACCAAGTGATCGGCGGCACCCATTCCAATGATGAGATCGGTCGCCGCCGGGACAAGCGAAGCGACGGTCTTCCCCGTCTTGGCCGTCGCTGGCTGCTGAGGCGCGGCGGCTTTGCCGCAATTAAACGCGGACAGCAGAAGCAGCGGGAGACCAAACTTCACCCATCGCAACGAAAAAAAATTACAGGTATAGAACATGAGGCGGCTAAGATAGCGGTGTCGCGACAACGTGCTGGATTGACCGGGTCGGCGCGGATGTTAGATTTGCGTAGAATAGCTGTCAAACCAAACTTGCAGCGCTCTGCCTTGGTTGTTTAGGCACACGGAGGGCTTTATGGGTGAAATGAACAATGGGTTGATGTCAAAAATCGGTGGATGGTTCAAGCGCGGACCGCGGCCGGGGAACGGCGAACTGCTCGATCCGGACAATGGCGCGACAACTCTTTCCCGCACCGAAGGACAAACGCCCGTCGTGCGCCGCCTGAGCAAACGCGATCAGGCGATGGCCATGCAGGAAGGCTTCAATGCCCTCAGCAGCCTGATGACCTCCATCCGCGACAACCTGAACGACCAGGGCCGCCGACAGGATGAGCTGCTCCGATTCCTTTCGCACCTTCCCGAAGCAATCCAGTCAATCCCCGAAAGCAATCGCATCCAAGGCGAAACGCTGCGCGCGATCCACGGCCGCCTGGAACAGCAGAACGACCAGCAGCGGATGATCGCCGACATCTTGAACAAGGTGAGTGAGACAGGAAGCGAGCAGCGCAAAACAGTTGAAGAAGTGCGCGAGCGCGTGGAGACCATGGCCGAGCACGACCGGAAGATCGCGGATAACTTATCGAGCGTAGGGGCGGCGATGCAGACAGTCAGCCGCAATTCATCCGCCAGCGCACAGGTCTTGGAACAATTGCGAGACAACATCAACACCCGCGACGGCCAGCTCGAGCGCATCCTGCACAAGCAGGCGATGCGGTTTACTTCGATGCTGGCGATTGCGATTTTCCTGTCGGTGGCCGCGCTGGCCGCCGTGGCGATCGTCGGATACCAATTGATGAACCGCCCTGCCGCCGGAACAGGAAATCCGATTCCGCAGACCGGCGAAATTCATTCGCTCCGATAAAATTTTCCCCGGCGTTCAATATCGGATCGGCAAATTCAAAATTATCCCGCTACGTTTTCAGTTGCCCATTTCCCAGCCGAATCACCTGCCCGGTCGGGCTCATGGTAAACTCCATGCGCTGCGTTTGTTTGAACGGCCGGACGATCAATTCCATCCCCCAGGTTAAAGTAATCAGCTTGCCGCTGAAGCTATACGGCGATTCCGGAAGCTTAAACTCAAACTCACGACGATCTTCCTTCAAAGGATTCTCGAAGTTCACGCTTTCGATAACGCCTACCTCCGGCATCCCCTTCCCCGCCGTGTACCACATCAACCGAAGCTCCACCTTTTTGCTGTCATCATCGAGCGTCCACGAAACAGTTCCGCGCAGAGCCTCGCCCGGCCGAAAAGATTGTTTGTCGCCTTCGATTGCGATGTTCAGCCCGCTCATGCTCCCTCCTTCACCGCCAGCGGGCGGACGACAATGGGGAACTCTTCGGTAAGGTCAGGCCACCCGGCTATTTCGCCATGAAGCCGAATCGCCCAGATGATCTTATTGTGCCTGCCGGTCATCGTCGGAACCGTTTCCGATGGGATCGTCAGTCGAGTTTTGCCATGTTGGATATCCATTGCCTTAACGGATTCGAAGAGATCCGTTGTGACAAAGATGTGAGTCTCGCTGCTTGAACTTTTCCCCCGTTCGTATGTCGCTTCCTCGCGGCCTTCCAGCCAGAGGCGCAGTCGGCTGATGCGATCATCAGCGCCCATCAATCCACCAGCGCAAATCAACAGCGCTGCCCAATGTCAGTTGGCCCGTATCTATCTGCAATCGAGGCCGAGGATTGAACAGCGCCAAAAACGCCTGAAAGACCGCGAACACCAGCACCAGCCCGGCAAGCACAAACGGCGTCAGGAACACCGCCATAAAAATGCTGAATCCACCCGTGTTCCAACCTTTAATCGCCTGATAGACAAAAACAGAAACGATCCCATTCCAGAACGCCGCAAGCAGAATAATCCCAACCAGCTTCGCGAACGGACCATATCGCGGCTTGAGCATGAGCGCCTGCTCTCGCAAAGCGGCGGCATCAACGGCCGCGGGAACAACTGCCGGACGCTTCCTGCTGGCGCCGCGCCACACCATCACCATTCCCCCAACACCAACAGCCACAAATATGCACGGAACGAAAAACGACAAAGCCACTTCCCCGGTCAGGCTTCGTTCAATAACGGCCTGGTCCGGATGAACAGGATCTACATAACAAGTTGCTTTCGACAGACGCGGCAGACGATGGACAATCGCATATTTCCCGGCAGAAAAGCTGGAAGACGCGTCCAGAAATTGATACCGCTTAGAACGGTACGCAAGACCGTGAAATATATACCGATAGTCGACTTCCACCTTAAAGCTCTTGCCGCTCCCGCTGACGCGGCTGCTCATAATGATGCATGGCGTCGCCACCCAATTTCGCGCCTGCCAGATATGATAAACGGCGGGAATAAATAACAAGGCGATTAAAGCGCTGCCCGCCGCACCAAAGATGCCGAAAAACACAAACAGGCATCCCCACGGAGTTGTCCTCTCGGATATGGGTTGTGATAGCTTGGTCGTCATCGAGTCTGAAATGCACGTGCCCACCTCATCCGGCATCACCCTCCGCCTGCGATTCCGGCTTCCATGCATAAAACAGCTTCGCGATTTGCGATGACAAGCTGGTAATCAGTTGCCCGTGCATGGTCACGGCGGTCGAGGCATCCCCTTGCGAATAAGGAAGCTCAGCCCCCACCGAATATCCCTGGTTTGGTGAATCCAGCGGCCAAAGCGTATTCCCGCTTTCCACATCAACCAACCGCACGCGGGCAACAGCTTGGCCGCGCATCGCGCTTTGCGAAGGATCGGTCTCCACGCCTGCTTCAATCAGATCGACGTAAATCACCTGCTTCGCGCCAACAGCCTTGCCGATGGCCGGGATCGTCATGGCGGCGTACTTCGTATGGTCCGCATCGCGCAGCGCATTCAGCTTGTCCACATCAATCACTGGGACCACGTCGTTCTTTTTCAGTTCCTCAACCACCCCCCGCGAAATCTCGTCTGCGTCAAATTCCGTCAAGGCGGGGTTATGATAATTTTCCACCAGGACGAGCGTGGATTGCTTCAATGGTTCATATTTAGCCGCCACCTTGGCCGGCCCGAACGCTTTAAACCAGACCACACCGCCCGCCGCGCAGCCGGTGCAGAAAAGGAGGAGCAACAGGAGCGATTGCCTGAGTCGAAAATTCATCGCAAGCCTTGGTGTCGGTATGCCGTGCATCAGTCAGGATCGACCTGATGAGTGTACAGACGGTCGGAAATCTCCGTCGTGAACTTGTCCAGCGTCCCCTTATAAATCTTGGTGTCCGAGCCTTCAGGCATCCCTTCCTTCGGGCTGTCTTTTGGGAAGGACACTGTGATGTTATTCTCGGCATAGGCTTCCTTCGCCTTGCCGTCTTTGATTTCGATCACCTTCATGTTGCCCGTGATGCTGCCCAGGTAAAGGTCCACATCCGAGCGCGTCGTGAAGTCTTCCACCTCAATATAAATCAGGCGGCCGACGCTGAACTTCGCCGCCACATCCGTCACAGATTGGGCTTCGATTTCCGGATGGTCCTGCTGATAGCTCACAACCGCCTCCGGGCGAACGGGGAACTTCAGTTCCTTCAGTTCGTCCGGATTATCGTCGGCCTGAATCTGCTTCAGCTTGGCCTGCGAACCAGATGCGACATCCAGTTGAAGATAGGGATAGTTCGTCCGCGGCCCTCGATCAACCCATACCATGATGGCCGCCGTCTGATGAGCAAGGCCCGCATACTGCGCCTTGGAATAATGCGGAACCGCCCGGCTGATGACCGCGCTGGCAGGGCCAAGCGCATTACACCCGGCCATCAATGGCATGAAGATCAATGCCATCCACCAGCCGATGCGCGTCGATCGCAGAAAGGGAAAAATAGTCATCCGGGGAATGCTCCGAAGGATCTCGTTGTTCATTGCCCGGAGGTGGATCCTTCCAGATACCTCAGGATGCCGGATATAGATTCCGACGCTCACCGCCACCCGTCAATCCCATGCAGATGGATAAACATTTTCCACCCCCAGGCCGCCATTGCCAGGGCGAGCAGCGGGATGACGTAATATTGAGCCGGCACTAATGCGATCAACCGATGCACAGGCCGGCCCGTGAAGGCGATATATCCACCCGCCCAAACCGCCATGCCGCACAACGCGGCCAATACAGTTCCCATCGGCTGAACGTAAAGGCTTGCCAGCAAATTTCCCCGTACAAACCACGCAAAGCTGGTGGTCATTCCGCAACTCGGACAGGGCAAGCCGGTCCGCTCGAGGAACCCGCACTCCGACAATCCCATCTCCCGATGCGTACCCAGCCCATCCGGGCTGGGCTCAAGGGCGGCGGCGATCAGCAGCACCGAAAGGCAGGCGGCGGCGACACCCACGGCGAGCAATCGAGCCCAGGCGCTGACTCGGTTGGGAGCCACTTTACCGACGTAGATCAATGGGAGTGTCGCTTCCAACACTGCCACTCTACTCAGCAGTTGAAATCCTTTCAAATAGCTCCGCACGCGAAGTGGGCACTCGTCCGTCATGCATCCAGCAGATCACATGGGAAAAATATGGATGCTCCCATGCGCATTTCGTTGCGGTTTCATCGACTTAACGCAATGGCAGGTATCGCCCATTCATGCACCCTGCAACGTCACAACAGGCGGTCGGTATCATCTTTGCGGTAGCAGTACACTACTGTGATTTGCTCAGGAAGTGCGCGTTAGAGTTGCATCAGAAATTCGCGAACTGCATGTCTGGATGTTGACAAGGCAGGAGCGAAAGTCTTACCTTGGCAACCTTCGGAGGTGAGTGCGCACAGGCGGCGAAAGTTTTTCTGCCGCGGGCATTCGACCTCCGCTCCCGTTTTGCATTATTTGCAACAGAAGAAAGAGCAGTCGGGCATATGCGTGTGTTCATGCTCGGGTGGGAGTTTCCCCCCTTCATCAGCGGCGGACTTGGGACGGCCTGCTACGGGCTCACCAAGGCCATGAGCGGTATCGGGACAGACATCATCTTCGTCCTGCCCCGTCCTGTTTCATCCCCATTTTCAACCCACGTTCGTCTCGTCAGCCCCCGCCCGGGCTCCCCCCTGGCCTCGCCAAGCACTGAATTTCGCCTCGACGAGTTTGACCGCGTCACCTTCCGAACTGTCAGCGCCCAGATGGCCGACCCATACGCCCGCCCGGAAGATTACCAGCGCACCAATCCAAAGAAGATCATCAATCCAGAAAAAGGCGCGGCTGTCGTTCCGGTATCCACCGATCAGGATTCGGGAACCATCCCCCTTCCCCCTGCCGCCATTCCCCCGGCCGCTGCCCCCGCCAAGCCCGCCGCCTCCAACACCCATTACGCCGGCGACCTGTTCTCCGAAGTGCAGCGTTATGCCGCCCTCGCCGCCGAAATCGCTCGCGGCGAATCATTTGATGTCGTTCACGCCCATGATTGGATGACCTTCCCCGCCGGCCTCGCCGTCGCAGGCATCAAAGGCGTCCCGCTTGTCGTTCACGTCCACAGCACCGAATTTGACCGCAGCGGCATGCACGTCGATCAACGCATCTACGACATCGAACGCCGCGGCATGCACGGCGCCATGAAGATCATCGCCGTCAGCTACCTCACCAAAAACCTGGTCACTCATCATTACGGCATCGACCCCGGCAAGGTCGAAGTCGTCTACAACGCGATCGAACAAAACGGCAACGGCACAATTTCGACCCGGAGCAATACTCAGATCCACAAGGATGAAAAAATCGTCCTGTTCCTTGGCCGCATCACCATGCAAAAAGGCCCGGAATATTTCCTGGCCGCCGCCAAGAAGGTCCTGGAGGTCATGGACAACGTGAAGTTCGTCATGGCCGGCAGCGGCGACATGATCCGCCGAACCATCGAAATGGCCGCCGCCATGGGCATCGGCCACAAGGTCCTTTTCACCGGCTTCCTCCGCGGCGGCGACGTCGAAAAAGTCTTCAAGATGGCCGACCTCTACGTCATGCCCAGCGTCAGCGAGCCCTTCGGCATCGCCCCGCTGGAAGCCATGAGCCACGACGTCCCCGTCATCATCTCCAAACAGTCCGGCGTCAGCGAAGTCCTCACCCACGCCCTGAAAGTCGACTTCTGGGACATCAACGAGATGGCCAACAAAATCGTCGCCGTCTTAAGACATCCCCCCCTCGCCAGCACCCTGCGCCAACACGGCAGCTTCGAAGTCAACCGCCTGAGTTGGACCGACGCCGCCCGGGCCTGTGTCGGCGTTTATCAACAGGCCATGAACGGCATGAACGGCCGGCACTGATTTTCAAAATAAGCCGCCAATGCCATCGGCGGTTCGGCGGCCAAACACAGACAATTCCCAAAACCTTGCCCCTTTAAAAACCACTCGCCGACGACGATGAAGATGGACGTGCTGCGATGCAAGAGCGAATACGAAATCAATGCCTCCACCGGCAACCTGATCGAAGCCAAAGATGTCCAGGGCAACCCGACCGGCGCCAGTGGGCCGGGCGGGGCCGGTGATAGCGTCGCTATGGCTACGTCAATGACAAGAAGAATAAGATAATCATCTTAATTTTAGTGACTGGAGTGCGATCTGGCTGGTGGTACGGCCAAATGCCTTGGCCGCCGGTTCATTAACGAGAGGTTACCTTGAATTCAGCGGGCTTTCTGAATTAGATCGCGAGAATCTAAAATGAATGGCAGGACGGACACCCTATCAATTTTATTCATAGCGCAGGGCTTCAATGGGATCCAGCTTCGCAGCTTGTCGCGCCGGGTAGTAACCAAAGAAAATGCCGATGGCGGCTGAGAATCCAATTGCCATGAAGATGCTCAAAAGATTCACGATTAATGAAATATAGGGCTGGATCGCGGATACGATCTTTGATGTTCCAATACCGAAGAATACTCCGGTGACTCCGCCGGCTATGCTCATCACGACTGATTCAACCAGGAATTGGCGGAGAATATCGCGGCGCTTGGCGCCAATCGCCTTGCGAATACCGATTTCCCTGGTTCGCTCGACAACAGTGACCAGCATGATATTCATCACACCTATGCCGCCGACCAGAAGTGAGATTGCCGCGACACCCCCCAGCAGCAGCGTCATCACAGTGTTAATTGTTGCGCTGGCGCTGAGCATCTCAGCCTGATTGTGGACATTAAAATCATTGTCGGCATCGTCGGTCAAATGATGGCGCTTCCGCAACAGCAGAGTGACCTTGGTTTGAACGGTAGTTAGCTGGGCTTCGTCATGTGCGCTTAGATCAACCTCGTTCAGAACATTCTCCCCTAGGATCTGAGACATCGCGGTCGTGTAGGGAATAATGATCTGGTCGTCCGGGTTGAACCAGCCCTGGTCCCCTTTGGCCTTAAGAATACCGACAACACGAAATTGCACGCCCTTCACTTCGATCGATTCGTTCAAAGCTGACAAATAACCGTCGCCGAAGAGGTTCTTTGCGGTGGTTGGCCCAATGACTGCTACGCGGTCGGAACTGTTGCAATCAGGATCTGAAAGGGTCCTTCCGGATTGCACTTTAAAATTACGAATGGTGAAGTAAGTCGGCGTGGTGCCAACGAGGCTCGGGCGTGTATTCCTGTTGCCATTTTTGACCTGCACGCTACCCCGAACCAGCGGCGCAATCGATGCGACTTCGGAAATTTTCAACATCGCTTCGGCGTCGGCGACTTTAAGGTTTTGCTGGTTTCCGGAAATCACGCCGTTGGTCCCGCGCTGCCCGGGAGTGACCATAATGACATTCGTGCCGAGGGACGACATCTGGTCATGAACCATCTTCTGAGCTCCCCCAGCCAATGCCAGTGCCACGATTACAGACCAGACGCCGATGATGATGCCGAGCATGGCCAGAAAAGATCGCAGCTTGTTCGCCGCGAGGTTGGAAAAGGAGAGCCGGATAATGGTCCAGAGGATCATGCTAAAACCTCGACAGCCTGCAGGCTTGCCTTCACGGCTCCAGGTGGTGAGGCGATCTGACCGTCGCGGATGTAAATCTCACGCCGGCAATGCCGGGCAATGTTCAGATCATGTGTGACCAGAAGGATCGTCCGCCCTTGCTCGTTCAGTTCCTTCAACAGGACCAGCACTTCCTCGCCGGTTTTGGTGTCCAGTGCGCCTGTGGGTTCATCGGCGAGAATGACGGCCGGCTCATTCACGATCGCCCTGGCGATGGCGACGCGCTGTCGCTGGCCCGCGCTCAGCTCGTTGGGCTTGTGATGAATGCGGTGGGCAAGCCCGACCCGTTCAAGGGCGGCTGAAGCCTTTTCGCGAGCCTGCCCTCCACCGATGTAATGAACCGCCAGCTCCACGTTCGCAAGGGCGTTCATCCGTGGCAGCAGGTTGAAAGTTTGAAAAACGAAACCGATCCGGCGCGCTCTTACCTCAGCCAATTCGTCATCGCTTAGCAACGAGACATCCTCTCCCGCCAGGATGTAGCGGCCCCCATCCGGACGATCCAGGCAACCCAGGATATTCATCAATGTGCTTTTGCCGGACCCGCTGGGACCGCGGATCGCCACCATCTCACCTTCGGCGACGTGGATGCTTACGTCGTTGAGCGCGCGGACGAAATGGCCGCTCAACTCATATGACTTGATAATGTGTTCCGCTTGCAGCATGACGATGCTCACAGTTAAACGCCACGAGGCTAGCCGATCGGTTGAATGGAACCGCAGCGCCTCGTCACTGAGGCGGCGGTGGTCCTCCGCCGGGCATTTGTTTTGTTTTCCAACGGGAAGGCAGTTCGGCGGAAATGACGGCGACGCGCTCGCCTTCGCTGGCTCCTGATACAACCTCTGTCATCTCAGGGCCTTGCAGGCCGAGTGTGACGGCATGGCGATGACCGGAATCATCCGTTATGAACGCTTGTGCCTGCTCCGTGGTGATTGCGGAATTCGGAAGCATCAGCACGTCTTTGCGCTCGTCCTGGACAATGGTGGCAGTCCCCGTCATTTCGGGCCGAAGCAGGTCTTTATGGTCATCCAGAATTTCGATCTTCACTTCGAACGTGACGACGTTTGATAAGTTGACGCCTCGGGTGCCGATGCGGACGACTTTGCCGGCGAACATACGATTGGGAAAACTTGCGACGGCCGCGCGGGCCGGTTGACCGATGCGCACTTCTCCAATGTCGCTCTCATCGACGGTCGCGATGATGAACACGCGCGACAGGTCCGAGATGGTAAGGATTGGCGTTCCCCCGCTGAATCCGCTCATTCCAGAAGCAACGATGGCCCCATTCTGAACGTGCAAGGCCGATACGACGCCGTCAATTGGCGAGGTGACCGTCGCATAAGCCAACTGCTGCTTCTGGTTAATCAGGTAGATTTCATCGGATTGAAGCTGTGCCTCAACCATTTTGATTGCTTCAGCTTTGTACTCCAACTGAATCTCCTGCTGCTTCAATTCGTCCATTGCGACTTCGGCCAGGCCGCGTTCAGCTTCCGCGTTTGCGGCTTCGGTTTCTGATGTATCCAGATCTTCCTGCGATACTTGCCTTCCCTGCACCATGGGCTTTCGGCGCTCGGCGCGCATGCGAAGGTTCGCCGCTTTCACCTTTGCCGAGGCGAGTGTCACTTCGTCCCTGCTGCGGCTCGTTTTAATGTGTTCTTCGGCCTGGCGATAATCATTCCTGGCCTGTTCGAGCTTCGCAGTTGATTGAGCCACCACTGCCTCGGCAGCGCGCACCGCCAGTTGTTCGTCAGTAGGGTCCAGTTGGCACAGCAAGTCTCCCTTTTTAACTGGCTGACTGATGTCAAACGGCAGCGTAATCACTTCACCGCTGGCGCGGCATTTGATTTCGACATCGAGATTTGAGACGACTTTTCCGGAAGAATCCACGCTTTTTTCGACTGTGCCGCGGGTCACGGAAACTATTTCAGTTCCAGGAGGGATGACGGGGCTTTGCGCCACAGACATATGCCGCCATTGCCAAAATCCGATCACCGCTAAAGCAAACAATCCAATAAACGCCAATCGCCGGTTCCGTCGTTGGATGCGTTGTGGGTTCGGCTGTCGTGCCTGCTGATGATTTCCACCCGCGTGCGGCGCCTTGGTCGGCGGAAGATTTGTCCGCGTTGGAAGGGGCGCTGATTGCAGGATTTCCATCGACGTCTGAATCATAAGAATACCCGGCTGTGCTGGAGGCGTTCCGATTTGCCGTTATCTCAGGACTTTGAATTTTGCGAAAAACAAACCACACGAGCAAAGTCTAAACGTTGGGGAATAGGTGCATTGACCACCGCGAGATCAAGGTCCGCCGGGCCCACCGCCGTCTTCTGCCATCTCCGCGCCACGCGGTCCGCCGAATGAATCGGCCTGGGCCTCAAGCTTCTCGTCCATTTCTTTTGCCTGATTGGGAGTCAGCAGGGCGCGCATCTGGTTGGCCTCCGCGGTTCCAGTGGGAGCCGAGGACATGATTTTTCGTCGCTCTTCGAAGATGGTGCGCATTGCCGATGGGTCGGGTGGTCCGCCTGCATTCATTGCCTCCGCCATCGCATCGTTCATGTTTTTCAGATCGTCGGCGTGGGCAGTTTGCCACTGTTCCTGTTGTTTTTTAAAGGCGTCGCGAATGGTTGCGATGGACTGTTTTTGTTCCTCACTCAGATTGAAATCAGGAGATAGATTCAGCTCGCCTAATACAGCGACCGCTCTGGACATCTGATTATCGCTAAGCATTCGGCGGTTCAAATCCTCGGGACCGGCGAACTGCCGAGCAGGGGGGCCATCGCCATCGTCCTGCCTCCCCGGGGTCTGGGCGATGGAAAAAGCAGTGGTTGTGAGGCTCACTGCCAGAACGGCGATGGTGCGGGATAGCTTTGATTGTGTCATGGGTATTCTCCTTCGGTGTGGGGAATGATTTATTGATAACGCATCCGTCAATGTAGTTGCATGCTTGAAGCGAAACGGCCGCGGCAAGCTTCTACGGCTTCAATAGAGAGGTTCCATTGAAATCCAGCGGCTGAGGGCGCGGGCGGGATCAGGTTTCTTTTCTGCATTACGTTGGGCATCGGTTAACCACCATGCGGTAAAGGCGCCGCCGATGCATGCCGCTGCGAAAAGATTTACGGGTCCGCTGGACGTGGCATTCAAGGCCGCATTGGCCCACGTTTTGGAAACGGCTTCTGTAATTTCATTTGAGGTCGATACAGCGCCGATCGAAAAATTCGAAATTGCCGATTCCCAGAGCGAGGTCATAAGAGGCAAAGAAACCAGCGTGCTCTCAGTCAGGGCGCCATCGGGTATCGCGATGTTGCTTGTAATCGGGTTTGAACTAAATGTTACATGCGAGAGCCAAGGGGAAATGTCGCTTGCAGCTCTTTCTTCCCATGATTCGTCCAACGCCTGGAAGGGCCCGGCAATTTCAAGCCGTTCGATGGGGATTGCCCGCAGCGATATTTGCGGAGCGAACATCCACGCGCCGGTCGGAATGCCGATTGACGCCGCCACTTGGGCAATTTCGGTCCCCGACGATGCATTAGCGGAAATGGCAAGGGATGGGGCATTTGAAACTGTCCCATTGGCGACAAGCGTTTCTGTTGCAGCCTGGCTGGTTATGTTTGCGGCAGACGATGCAGGCTGAGATGACGATACGGACAACGCCGCGGTACTGCCGGGGGCCGACGCGATCACCGCATCTATTGGAGAAGTTGCCGGCGCGAGCAGGTCAGAGGCAAACCTGGTATTGGCCGACGACGTTCCGATGAAGAACGAATTGGTTTGCGCCGACAGGGATTCAGTGTTTCCTGAGACGGTGGAAAGAGCTGAAGAATCATTTGCACCGCCAAGAAGATCGCTCAGGTTCGAGGAGCTTGATTGGATCGGCAGGATATTCGCGCTAAATGTCGTAAGGCGCGCCCAGTCGGTATCCATGAAGGTTGCCAAATCCAGGTTCGAACTGATGGCCTGGGTTGACAGTATGCTGCTGATATTAGTGATGACAGTAAGGCTGCTGCCTCCGAGATCGATCTTGGCATCGAACGCAGCCGAATCACTGAGCGTGCTTGCCGCCCTGTACACATCAGCAATGGCGATCGGCTGCACCCTGGCGCTGCCGGCCGAGAAGTCGATCGTCGTCGAATTTGTTGCCGGAGATTCCAGTGCCGACGTCGGCTGAATCAGAAAATCTGATGAAGTGGCGGCAGACAATAACCGCCGCGATTCGAGAGATTCTATTAGCGACTGCCGACGTTTCGAATTGATTTTCGATGCCATGATATGCTCCTTCTCAAGGGTTGAAACCAACCTGTCCTATTAAGTCAGTTGACAAAACAACCGAAAATACGCCGCGCATTTTGTCTGTTTCGTTCAGCAGGCCTGTTTTGCCAAATTAAATGATTAATTGCGGCGTCTTTGCCCAGGTTAAAGCAACACGTAAAGGAGAAACCCCTCGAACGGACAATGCAATGACAAACCCTATCGAAGATTCAGCCGTATGCTGTGAAAATGCTTCGGAAATAATCTATTCCGCGCGACAGTCCGCGGTGCTGGAAGAGCGACAGCGAGTGGCCCGTGAGCTTCACGATGTTGTCGCCAGCGGATTGCAGTTGGCTATTCTAAACCTTCAGCAGGCAATCCTTGAGCTTCCCCCGGAGCATGAGGCGGCTGGCCTCCTGCGATCGATTGAATCCCAGATTCAATCCTGTTGGACCGACGTGCGGCGATGCGTGGTCGGGCTGAAACCGGTGCGGCTCGAACAACTGGGATTGGAAGTAGCCTTAAGTGATTATATCAAACAGCTTTCCAACAGCGGCGCGAAGACGCACGTGACGTTCAGCACCTGTGGCACGCCTCGTCCATTGCCTTCTGCGATGGAGCATGAGCTGATGCGCGTAGCGCAACAGGCAGTTTCTAATGCCGTGCAGCACTCCGGGGCGCAAAGCGTCGCGGTGCAGTTATCATTTGTGGCGGATGGGGTATGCCTTGAAATCACAGATAATGGCTCCGGAATCGATCTTCAGAATACCCGGATTGGATCCGGCTTATCCGGCATGCGAGAGAGGGCTCAGCAAATGGGGGCAAACCTTGAAATCCATTCGGGGCTCTCCCATGGTACGGTCGTGGTCTTGAATGTGCCGCTTCTGGGCGTTTCCACCAATATTTCCTCGGCGGCTGAATCCCCCTTCGTCATGACTGCCCCGTCGCACCTGGTACGCGAGACTTCATTTCATAAGATTAAATCCTCTGAGCAATTTGTGGGGTAGCATCGTTCGGACACATCGAAGATGTCCAACGCTGCCAAGCTGATACTCTTCTCACCCGCAGAAAGCGTCCGTAAAACACCAACGCCAGCTTCCTGTTGTCTTGTTTCTGGTCATAACAAGATAGAGCAGAGCCGGCGTTGGTGTTTAATCAGCGGTCGTTCCCGCGGATATGGGATGAACTCTTCAATGGGTCAGGCTTCAGCCGTTCCAACCACTGCGATGTCGTTTGAAACGTTCCCGTCCGCCGGCTGGGTGAATGAGGTGACAGAACCGATGAGATCGTATTTCCCGCCGCTCAAACCCAGGGGAGCCGTGAAGTGGATATGCAATTTAATCGACTTTCCAGCGCGGATCTTTACTTTTCGGTTGGTAATCGTATTGAGCAACGTATCTGATGTATCCAACGCTGAATCAGTCGATGCATACAAGGCCAGATTAAGCGAACCCAGAGCAGTCACATTTCCCAGGTTCGTAATCGTGATCGTTGCACTATCGCGGTGTCCGGGATCGACTTTGATCGAAGAGACCCCCGTGAAGGTGGCTGCCAGATCAACGACTGGCGGCGTAATGGAAACGACCGTTGATGACACGGCTTGCGCTGTTGCTGTATTGGTTGCAGTCGCGTCGATTGCCGCGATGACGTAATAGCTGCCGGCTGTGACGCCTGCAGGATAGTCGAAGTGCAGCGTTAACGTTTTGGAATGGCCCGAGCGAATGGTGATTTTAGAAACGGTAATGGTCGCGATTGTCGCATCATCAGAAGATGCTGAGCTGTCCGTGGAAGCATAGAGGGTAATTTTGACTGGCCCGGAAAACCGGGAATCGCTGGTATTGGTCAGTGTGAGCTTCACTGAGCCGGCTTCGTTGCCAATGACCGAAACCGGCAGAGCGCTTTTAAAATAGCTGCCCGCCAAAGGAGATGCCGGGAGTGCTGCGGGAGCAGTAGAACCACCGCCTGAACCTCCCGGCGAGGTCGTGCCGCCGGAATTCGTTGAAGCTGCTGCCACCAGAGCCGCGGTGACCGCCTTCACCTTAGGCGTGCCCAAACCTGTAATTGTGTCATAACCGGTTGTGGCGCTGTTGGCCGGCACTCCGAATCCACCAAATCGCCATCGGAAGCTTGAATCTCCGCCCGTGGTTATGTCATTGAAATTGAGCGTGTATGAAGAATATCCCGTTGTGTCTGGAGCGCTGTAGAGGCTGTAAAGAACTGGCAATGTCTCTGTGGCACCATCCAATGTTCCCTTGCTGATGGCTGTGCGCCCTTCGTCTGCGATGGAAATCAGCGCGGCCCACTGCGGAGCTCCCGCGCTGGTGCCCCCGACCACCTGCCATCCGCTGGCGCTGTTATAGTCAACAGAATCGTACACAGCAAAGCCGGTATTGGGATCGGCATCGTACGCGACGTCCGGCGCGCTTCTGGCGCCACTTGTTTGCGCCGCCGATTGGTAGGTGGGCTCTGATTCGACAGTGCTGTAGCCGCCGCTTGTTCCGCTCCAGGCGGATTCACTGCTGTAGGTTCCCGAACTGTCCAGAAGATTGAGCGTGGTGCCGCCGACAGATAAAACGTTTGGGGAGCTGGCGGGCCATTCCACGCCGGACTGGCTTCCGCTATCGCCTGAGGCCGCGACAAATGTCACACCTTGATGGCCGGCGGGGGTGGTGAAATAACTGTCGTAGCTGGTCTGTGTGGATGATTCACTGCCGCCCCAGCTGAAGAATTCGCTTCCACCCCAGCTCATCGAGACCACCGAAACCCCGGCAGCGTTTCGAGCATAATCCACGGCTGACATCAAATCTGACGTATTGGCGGAATTGGCTTCCACCAGAAGAATGTTTGCCGCCGGGGCGATGGCATGCGCCCATTCGACATCCAACGCAATTTCGCTGTCCCATCCTGCATCCTGTGATGGAAGCGCGGAACCGCCGCTCTGGTTCACAACACTCAGGCTCGATGACGGCAAGCCGAACTGATTATCAAACACCGCCAGGTCGCTCGCGATGTTTGGATCGTTGTAAGCATCAATGATCGCGATCGTTTGCCCCGCGCCCGTCGCGGATACCTGGTCAAACCCATATGCTTTTCGTATTTCAGCGGGTGTGTAACCCTGCACTGTCGATGACGTGGATGCGCTGTGCAACATTACTTCCGTGGGCTGCATCGCCGACATCAACGTACGGGCTTCCAGGGCCTGAATAATGGGAGGCTGCCTTTTAATCTCTTTTTTTGGACGTCGGAACATAAATGCCCTCACGGTTGCCGGTCTGCCTGGTAAAACCAGTCGACGACTGCTCCAACCCCCTTGGCTGCCGAAGACAATCGGCAATGCCACGGCCACTCCCAATACAGTTGTGAACTTGCAGGAAAACCGCCTATTCAATGTAAAATTAATTCAACCAGCAGGCCGCCGACTCGCCGGTGTGGGAATATGTGGCCAATGCCGATATTTTTTAGGCGGTTTCCGCGTCTGTTCTCAACTACTATTAGGTCCGCAGTCGCAGGGTGGATCAGTCAAACTTAGGAATGGGAAATCGGATGCAAGTCAACGATTCTGTCAAACCCGACTTTTATCTTTTGCTCGATAAGGCCCGCCGCGGAAATGACGCGGCGATGGGAGTGTTGCTGGAAACCTATCGAAAATACCTGAAGTTATTGGCGAGGGTGCAGATCGGACACCGCATTCAAGGAAAAATTGATGACTCCGATGTCGTGCAAGAGGTTTTCGTCGAAGCTTTTCGGCAGATTCAAGGCTTCCGCGGCACGACCGAAGCCGAATTACTGAGTTGGTTGCGGCGTATCCTTGCGGGGCAGATCGCTTTGACCCTGCGTCGATATCTCGGCTCAAAAGGCCGCGACGTGAAGCTGGAACGTGAGCTCGCTATCCAGTTGGACCAGTCATCGCAGAATCTCAACGAGGACCTCGCTGCTTCGCAAAGCAGTCCCAGCCAACATATGGCGCGTGGAGAGCAGTCCGTTTTATTGGCCGATGCATTGGCCCGACTCCCCGAAGATTACCGTGAGGTAATCATTCTCCGTCATTTGGAATCGCTGAGTTTTTCTGAAGTGGCTGCCCGAATGAATCGCACTGAAGACAGCGTGCAAAAGCTTTGGGTTCGCGCGCTGTCCAACCTGCGACGGACTCTGGGAGGCACTCGATGAATGCCAATCGTGACCTGTCAAATGAATCAGATCCGGCCGCCGACGGCGAAGTATCGGATCCATCCGACGATCCACGGATTATAGCCGCCATGCAGCAATACCTTTGCGACATTGAAGCCGGCCGGCGCCGAAATCGGCGGGAATTGCTGGCGCGGTATCCGGACATCGCAACTGAACTTTCCGCCTGCTTGCAAAGTCTCGCATTTATCAATGACGCCATCCCGCGGATGCCGGTCGAAGGCGGCGAATTTTCACCTGATGCTGCCCTTGATGCGCCTCATCAGGCCTTGGGAGACTTCCAGCTCATCCGTGAAATCGGCCGCGGTGGGATGGGCGTTGTTTACGAGGCCATCCAGCTTTCTCTCGGTCGATCAGTCGCGGTTAAGATTTTGCCTTTTGCGGCGTCGCTCGATCAAAGGCACCTCCAACGCTTTAAAAATGAGGCCCAGGCTGCCGCCCAGTTGCACCATACCAATATCGTTCCCGTCTATTCTGTGGGTTGTGAACGCTCAGTCCATTTCTATGCAATGCAATTAATTCGTGGTCAGAGCCTTGCCGAGATCATTCGCGATCTTCTCTGCGCGACAGGGCGTTCCACTGAAGCATTCAATAAAACCTCGCCTACATTGGCTGTTCCCAAGGAAAGTGATCGCACTGTCGCTTTGCCTGTTACTCCTCTGAATGACAGCAGCAGCAAATTCTCGAGCCGGGATTTCAGCAGCAGCAATCGAATTAGCGATCTCGCAAGTTTTGAGGGGAGCCTTTCATCCCTGCATTCACGGAAGCGATCGAGTTATTTCCGCAGCGTTGCGCAATTGGCGCTGCAGGCCGCCGGAGCGCTTGAATATGCGCACAGCCTTGGCGTGGTTCATCGCGATATCAAGCCGGCGAACCTTTTGATCGATGTTCGCGGCAATTTGTGGATTACTGATTTCGGGCTTGCCCAGGTCTATGGAGACAACGGGTTAACCTTTACCGGCGACCTGCTTGGAACCTACCGTTACATGAGCCCCGAGCAGGCATCCGGCCGGGGCGCGGTGTTGGATCAGCGCACTGATATTTACTCGCTCGGAATAACGATCTATGAATTGCTGACGTTGGAGCGAGCGCTTCCCGGCGTCACGCGCGAAGAGCTTCTCTACCAGATCAGCTATGTCGATCCTCGACCGCCGCGATCGCTCGACAAGACGATCCCCATTGAATTGCAAACCATTCTGGCGAAGGCAACAGCGAAGGACGCGGCCGAACGATATCAGACAGCACGTGCGCTCGCGGATGATCTGGAGCGATTCCTGCGGGATGAACCCATTCATGCAAAACCACCGTCAATATGGGACAAAGCCGTCAAATGGACGCGACGTCATAAATCCGTGGCATGTTCGGCAATTCTGATGCTTTTGTTGATTGCCGGCGGTTTGCTCATCAGCACAATTTTGATCGCAAAGGAGCAGACCAAGACAAAGGCTGCCTACGTTCAGGAACGGCTTCGAGCCATAGAGGCGGCCGAGCAGCGCGCCTTTGCCGAAAAAAGTTTTCGCCAGGCCCGCGGCGCCGTGGATTTGTTGACGCAGGTTGCTGCCGACGAGCTGCCCAACGATCCATCTGTTATTGTTGGCCGCCGCAAACTTCTTGAGGGGGCGCTTTCGTACTATCAAAGTTTCACGGCTGAACCGAATCACGGGGAGTGGGCCGACGCGGAACTCGCTGCGGCGCGATCCCACGCATCGGCATTGCTGGCGGAACTGGGGGCCACGGACGAGATGTATCGCCTGTTCTTCGATATGCAGCTTCTGTCAAACGATTCAATTCGGAGCGAGCTTGGCTTATCGAGCGAACAGATCGCCAGAATTAACGAGCTCTCGCCCCCCAGCGAAACAGAAAAGATGGCGTCTCCATTCGAGCTGATCAAATTCTTGTCCAGACAAAAACCGGGTGAAGTCATAAAGACAGCCAACGACACACGCATAAAACTCATGTCTATCTTTAGACCGGATCAATGGGTCAGATTGCAACAGCTTTCCAGGCAATGCCGGGGCATATTAGCCTTTGAGGATCCTGATGTTGCCGATGCCCTGGCATTGACGCCCGCGCAGAGCCAGACACTCCGTACGATTCGCATGGGCTTATTGGTTCGATTTCACGAAAGGCCTCCTGGAAGTGTGCCTCGTAATTCTTCGCATGGCGATGAGAATATGGGCTTTCCGCGTGACGAAGAATCCATGAAGTCGATCCTGACACAACTGACTCCCCTTCAGTTGGAAACGTGGAAAAACCTGCTGGGCCCGCCCGCCAAAACGACTGACGCGCTGGATCGAATTTTCCGACCGCCATCCTGAAAGGTAACTGTTTATCGTCACGTCAATTTTTCCCGGCGCGTTTTCGGTAGAGCGGATAATCTGCAGGGGCGATGGAGCGCGCGGGTCGCCGCGGGTTAGGGCTGGATGATATGCGGCAAAGGGGAAAAGGGGCCGCTTCCTATTATTGACGCGAGTGGTCGATAACATTCTGGATGCCCCGCAACCCCACGGTTGATCGAGGCAAGATTGATTTACCATGTTCCGAATCGCGGGAATGAGAGTTGCGGCTGTTCCGAACGAGGGTTGGGAAGCGACCCCTTATCTGTTTTCTGCGTCCCGTCCTTCTCGGCCTTACTCCAATGTCGGCCTCCGCGTCACGTGGCCGGCCAATAAAGCGGCCATCCATTAACCTCCGGAGACACATTCATGCGAACAAGAGTTCTCGCCTTGTCCACCGTTTTCGCTTTCATCTGCGGCTGTCAGTCCGGTCAGCAGATTGAGACACGAACGCACACGATCGCCCCCTGGCAGGTCAGCCAGATCTCCGCATGGGAGAAGACGATCGAAACAACCGTTGCCCCCGAGAAGTGGAATGAGGAAGGAAGTCCCCATCGCATCAGCGCGACGAGCAACGAACTCACGATTCGCACAACCAAAGCGAACCAGGACGCCATCTTCAACTACCTCTCGACAGTCGTAACCGCGCAGTAAACCCTGCGGTCCAGCCGCAGGCTGACCCTCGCGGCAATGACCCCGCCCCGGCGTCGAGGGTGCTTCTGGTAAAGCAAAGTCGGATCTGGGCCGCCGCCGATGATAGCATGGCTTTTCGTTTCACGTCCCTTGGCGCGTCGCGTGACCCGGCAGAGCTGCGCCATCGGTTAATGGCTTCACAACTGCAGACCGGAGCAAACAATGCGAGCCGTCCTTGCAGTCATCTGGGCAGTTATTGTGTTCGGCGTCACCGCCGTTGTCATAAATCTCTGCGCGACCCTCGGGTTTCCGCCTGGCAGCAGCTCGGTAACCAGTGGCTTACCGCAGATTCTTCCGTTAAGCGTCAAATTCTCGAAATGACTTGTTTGAACTTGAGGCTGGACGGCGTAAGTCTTGTATTTGAAATGAGACAGCCCTTCGACCTATTGACCGAAGGGCTTCTTTTTGAAAAACAGTCGGAGTGACAAGACACCAGTTGAACTTTTCTGCATTTTCTGCTCAGAAATGGCGATCGCGGTGAGCCAGGCCGAGCACATCGCCCCAAGCACCTACCTCATAACCGTCGCTCCCAACAATCCGGGAGTGCCAAGGAATCGATCAGCTCTGGGTGATCTGGGTCACCAGTTCCAATGAAGGTCTTAGCCGGCGGCCACTCCTTCAAAATCATCTCGACAATCCGCGACGCTTGAGTACGAACGCTTGGACGGCTACGAACGGGTACTCGGTCGTCGATTCCTCCGCCCGAGTAGTGAAGGAACCGCTTCTGGCAAAGGTGGAGGGTGCCACTCTGAACTTCTTGTTCGCTCAGCGAAAAAAGAACCGCGAGCGATGGTTGAGTCGGATTCACGTAGATGCTGCACAATGATTCGGTTGGCCACCGCGGGTCGGTCAGTCGGGTAACGACGCTAGGTTTAAGCGTTCGGCTCGACCCAACGTGGCAACAAGGAGAGTGCTCGACAGGCAGGGGTTGGTTTATCGAACAAGCGCTCTCGTTGGAAAGGTGACGGATTTACGCTTGTCATGCGTTGGCAATGATACGCGCGTCAGCACTAACGAGCGAATCCAAACCGACGGTTCAAATCCCGTCACCTGGTCGTCGTAAGTAGTAATTTTGCATCGCGTTTTAGGAACCTCGTCGAACCGCAAAGGATGGCGCAAGTCCCGATCGGGAAAATCGATGGCGTCGAAAATTCGCCGAACCGAATGTTCGTCTCGTCAAATCGGGACAACAAGACGGCCATTGAACTTTGTCGGCGTTTCTGTGCTGGAATCAAGGATTTCAGCCTGGGACTGAGGTGTGTAGCGTCATGGAGCCTTGAGTTCCCCCGAGATCAACCGAGCCTGATCCCGGATGACGTAGCTGAGAATTTCGGTAAAATACACACGCAGGATTCTAGTCATGGAAGGAAACGACGATGGGTGAACCGACCTCCGAGCCTTCGCCGGCGAAGCTAAAGAAGGCGTTTGTGCAAGATATGACGCGGGCGTGGAATGGGTTTCGGTCGGGTCATGCGGCGGAGACGCCGTATGCGTTTGTGTTGTATGGGCTGGAGGGGGGCTTGCTGCCGCATTTGTATTCGGTGGTGCTGACGGAGGAGAGTTTGACGCGGGTGGCCCAGCGTTATTTGGAGAAGGGATACCACGACACGCTGGAGGAGTCGCGGAAGGCGCTGCGGTATTCAGTCGCGGATTCGCCGCATTTTGCGAGTAAGCAGGAGACGCTGCCGACGGTCGATGCGCTGCTGGCGCCGTGTGGCCAAATGGATGAAACCGAGGGCTACGCGTTGCTGGCCAAGGCGGCGTTGGCGGCATTTGCCGAGCTGGACGAGCAGGGGCTTTTTGGAACCGGCAAGGCGCGGGAGGGGTTGCTGCTATTCATCAGGACCGAGGATACGGAAAAGGACTGGACCGAGGCTTCGGCCAAGAAGCTCAATCCGCCGGCGGTCTTCCAGCGGTTCCAGGACGAGACGAAGATCGAGGGAACTTTTGCTTCGTGCGGTTCGCTGGCGAGGACAGCGGATGGGGGATCGTTTTTTGCCTGCATCACTCGAAAGGACCCCAGCGCGAAGCCGGGGAAGTCCAGCGAGTTCATGCGGGAGATATCGGGTTTCAACAGACAAGGCCCGCGCCTGACGCGGCGGTGGACGATTCCGGAATCTGGAAAAGATGTGGCATGCACGCCTGACGGGGGCATGGTCGTGGCGCTGCAGGCGGAGCGGATTGACAAGGTGTGCCACTGCAATCTGGTGCGGTTGCGGAGCGAGATGGGGGCGGTGATGAAGCGTGTCGATTTCATCGGGGAGCCGTCGGCTATGGCCTTGGCGGGCGATGGTAGCCGGGTAGCCGTGACCACGCATGACAGCAAGGTGCGGGTGTTTGACGGGGCCTTTCAGTTGCTGCACACGGTGGAGCCGGGGAGCAAGCCGAAGGGCGTGGTTTTTCTGCGCGGCGGCGCATTGCTGATTGCCACGGACAAGGGCGTGCTGCGGATGGACACCGCCAGCGGCTCGCTGACGGAGGCGGTGGCGGTGAAGGCGTCTGGGTTGAGTGTGGATGACGCCGAGGAACTCCTGTGCGTTTCGCGTTGGTTCTTTGTGACGGGTGTCGAGCGCGATCCGAATGCCTTCGGAGTCAAAGTCTTCCGGTTGGCGTCGAAAGAACTGGTGGGCGAGTTTATGGTGCCGGGGCACCATTGCGTACATGGAACGATTTCGCCCGATGGGAAGGTGCTGGCGATGGAGGCGCACCAGATCGGTACGATGCGGAAGTTCATCTTGGTCTTTGATGTGGCGACGGGGCAGGAGATCGCGCGGCGGAAATCGCCGTCGCTGTATCAGCTTTCTTTCCTACCAGACAGCCAGACGCTCGCAATCGCGTTTTCCGGGCATGTCATCGGGGAGCCGATAGCGTTCTGGACATGGTGATAAGGACTGATGCGTACCCGCCAAGATCAAACGTCAGGGTCGGTACTCGGGAAGTTCAAATCTCGTCGCTTGGTCGTCATAAGTCCAGGTTTATAGTCAGAATTCAACGAACTCGCAAAACTGATAAACACGTCATAAGTTGTTGTCCACCAACTAGAAAGCGACGTGGAATTGCCGTTATGGAACTCTGTCTCGTCAAATCGGGGTGACAGGATTCGAACCTGCGACCTCTAGACCCCCAGTCTAGCGCTCTAACCAAACTGAGCTACACCCCGTAGCTTGAACGATCCAGCATATGGAGCGTTACGTCGAAGTCAAACCTGGGCGGGCGAAAGCGGTGATCAATTTGTCGGCTCAGTGGCAGAAGACGGGAATGCTTGACAACCGGCTGCCGAATAAGCATTCCGTTGAACCGTTGTGTTGGCGTTGCCGTGCACGTGGGAATAACGGGACCGGCAGATAAGTCGCGGCGGATCGGTTTTTTTATGCAGTTGTTTTTTTGACGTAAATATCCCACAGCCTTCCCATAAAAAAGCCCCCAAACGAGGCTATGGCATGAAATCCATTTAAGGCGGATGTTGAATTAACCACTCTGAAGGTAGTGAGCATTTTAACTAACTTTCCAGAAGTCAGAGTCAGTATGCCGGCTCCCGTCACGGCAGCGAATTGGTCTGGCCCATGGTGCATAATCGTGAAAAGAGTGGTCGTATCTTTCCACAGATCGAATAAGGGATGAACGCGCAGCTTCTTGCGCCGGCAAAATAGAATGTGCGGCCGGCGTGCTCCACTCGCCATTCATAGACCATCAGCTTGAGCTGTGGATCGGTCGAGGGGGAAAAGAGTTTAAACACGCCGAAGGTGGAGGGAATGCCGATGCCCAGAGGCGCCCAGTCCATGCGGACATCGAGCTTGCCTTGATGGTCTGGGTCCAGCAGGAATTGTTTCATGTCGTCAATCGTGATCGTGCCGTGCATGATTAGTGGCACAGAATTGCCGGCCACGGAGCCAGATGACGGATCGTTTTGATGCAAGGCAAGACTGCCCGACATGGTCTCTTTAAATGTAATGCCAGCCATATCGCGTCTCAGTTAACGGCAGGGGCAGTCGGATCAAGGCAGCCTTCACCTCAAATGGGCCAGCGAGTTATAGCGCCGCAGTGGAGGCGATATCGGGCCAGATTGCTTCCGCTGCGCCCTCACCGATGTAAGAGTCGAGATGTCCAAAAGAGTCATATACATTGCGACGATATAAGTCGGAGCCATTTTCTTTGCATAGCAGTTCGAAGCTTCGCCTGGTGCCCTCAGGGACAAACATCCGATTTTCACTGCCGGATATGAAGTGGATGGGCAAGCGCAGACGGTCAAAGTGCTTGCAGTCTTCAGGCGTAAGGATGTTTGATCGACGCGCCAGACGGCGACGTCCTTGAGGAATGCCGTGAGACATTCGGGGATCAGATCGCCCATCAGCGCGTGCGTTGCGCGGTTTACGCGGGAATGCAGGATCAGGTCGCCAAATGTTGCGCTGTGGCGATGACATGAAGGATTGTCGCAATGATACGATTTTGGGATGAGAACGGAGAGGATAGAGATCGCCAGGTCGGCGAGTTGGCCGTTGGTGTCGGCTGGCCGCTGATGCATCATTTCTCCACCGGGCAGCAACCGGTCCAGCCGTGTCTTCAATTTCCATCGTCCCACTGTCGTCATCGTCAGGTGCAGGGCCACCTGGCTGGCGACGAATGAATGAATCTCACCGACAGCAATATGTCTGCGGACAAGGCCGAGCATGAAACTCGGCGACGACAGGCAGTGCGCCACAACGGATACCTGCTTGCTATTTGTGCGGCGGCGAACTTCGGCAACCGCGGCGGGCCAGTCAAAACGGCCAACGTCATCCAGTGTATAAGGCTGCTTGTGAGCCGCCAGCAAAGGGCTGGTGCGCCAATCAAACAACCATACATCGAATCCCCTGGCGACCAGGAACTCAACAATGTTCTGCGGGACGGTGTCGATGCAATACGAGAGCGCAGTCATCGCCGTTCCAGGTGACAGGAGTACGGGGCCGCGCGTCCCTCCGGAAGTGTGATGGAGAACGAGCGCCGTTCCGTCGAGCGCGGCAAAGTCGATCCGCTCGAGCGGCGGAAACTGCAGTTCACGACGGACACCGAAGTATGGAGGAAAGGAGTTTACCAGCGCATTTTTGCCGTTAGCCATGGCACGGTCCTCAGTTGCCCGCATGAAAGGTTGGCGGGAATGCATGTTGGACGTCGGTTCTATGAAGTTCATCGGAGAGGGCGGCCCGTTGAAGAATAGAACCTCTTGCCGGAACGGGGTCAAGAAAATCTATTGCAACCGTCGGCGCAGCAGATGTGGCGGATATTGATCGATCAGGCTGGCGAGCATTTTGCTAATTTTTGCAAATTCCCGGTTTACAACTAAAAGATGTCAATGCAACGCGGGACAGCATAGTCGATGGATAACGACTAATGCGAGCCTGCTCACACAAGAACACAGGGGCATTTAAATGGGAACTTCCGACGCTGAAGGGCAGCACCCCGGGCTTAGGGATTTGTTTCAATATCCGTTCATGTCATGCCTGACAGAGCGGAGAACGCGGCGCGTTGCGCGCGGAACTTCCATCAATGCCGGGCCTCTCAGTCATCAGAGCGCCAACCAACCCGCACCTCTGAGCAAGTTAGAGGAGGCGGTATTGATCGTCTCGACCGGGGTCACGGGTCTGTCAACTCATGACGGGCCACTGGTGCGTCCTGATGGCATCGCGGAACTTGGAACACCTTTTCTTAACGTTGCAGCGAGAACGGCGAGCAGTGCTGACAATTGTCAGGCGACCAGTTTCTTTATGATCAACGACGAAGGAATCTGGTGGCTGCGCCAGCCCAAAGGGCCGCAAGTCGTTGCGGAACTGAAGGAGTTGCCGCCGCAATGGTCTGACTGGAAGGAACAGGATTGGCTTTCAGCAGCCGATCTGGTCAAAGTGCGGATTTCAGAGCGACGACTCGATTTTCCACGCGATTATCCGTATTACCTGGGATGGAATGCGCAGACGTCCAATCGTCCTGGCACGACATTGTTCATGCCAATGGTTGACTGCACGTGGCAATATATCAACGCGATTCTCATCCTTCTTTCCGAGCCAGACGGCAAGCGGCCGCTTGTGATTGATGATTTCCGAAGGTTCCATCCACGAACAGCGCTGGAGGTCATGGCGTGGGCCGGCGTAAACTGGGAATCAGCGATGATATCCCTTATCAGCCTGTCGGTGGACTCAAATGGGTCCGCAATAAGTTTGTCACGAAAGATAATGTTGTTCCGCTGGGCTTTGGTCGAGCGATGCGCACGGACTATGAAGCGTTCTTTGCCATGCAGAACCTGATGCTGGTGGGACAGGCCTTGGGCGTGGGCGGATGGATCCATAGTTCTGTATTTCCCCCTTATGTCTTTCAGGTTGATCCATCCAAGGGGTGGCACGGGCTTGGCTTCCGGATGCTGGAGCCTAAAAAGCTCAGCCCGATGCCGCCAGTTCCCGCGTCACAACCTAACCCGGTGGGCATTGACGGAATCATCGAAGGTCTTTGCCCACCCTATGTGAAATCGATGGACGAGGCCGTTGACCGCGTAGTGGATGCGAAATATGGGGCCAACGGCTGCTATGGCAACGTCGCATCCTTCTCTAAGCCATATCGCGATCCGAAAGATGGCGCAAGCTATGTGCAGCAGGCCAGCAAGTATTCAGCCAACGCCATCGCGTACACGAAAGAAATCTGTTCGTACATCTGGGAGACGTACGGGCGGTTCCCGGCACATGTGGACGCTTTTTACACGCCTGGCATGTGGGTTCAATTCTCCCATCTGGAGATGGAATATTACGAGAAGTATTTCGATCCGCGTCTATACGCACGGCAGGCGCAGCATGCCTCGCTGTGGGGGAACCGCTAAAAGCCAATACATGCGGCGGCGGTTGAACGCGCAGGGGAATCGATTTCGGAGCGCGGCATCATGATCCGAGTACTTTGTTACAGTGTGAATGTTCTGGCCGGCCTATTCCTGGCGGCGGTCATCTTTTTGATTTATCAGGAATCGACCTGGGTAACGCCAGAGCCGGCCACGCCGCGAGATTATTTCCTTTACGGGTCGACAGGCACTGAGTTAATGCCGCTGCCGGTTTTTCAGGTGCTGCCGGACCTGTTTCCGGAGCAGTTTCAACCAGCAGGACAGGCGGCTGGAGACTGGATCGACCAGTTTGGTTTTGTCCGCGGGAAGCCTGAAGTCAATGAGGGCCTTCCTTACGGCATCAATGTCTCACACTATCGCCCGCGCTCCGGTGCGCCGTCTCCCGTGGCGTTTATCGGATTCAATTGTTCAGTCTGTCATACCGCCGAAATCCGCCAAACTGATGATGCGCGGGATGCAGGTCCTCGGGATGGGAAATCCGCGGCTTGATCTCGTCGCCTTCGGTGATGCAATCAAGACGTCCATTCTTGACGAGAAGCGGCTGACACCCAGCATCATTACTTCAACATATCAGGCAAAAACGGGCAAGAGCCTCGGGGTGTCCGATCGCATCATGATCACACTCTGGCTTCAGCAGGTTCGCAAGGCTCTGCAGGCGGACATGCCCTTGCGCGGCCGGCCTTTTGGTGGGGCCGACCTGCGAAACGGGGAGGTGTTTCCAGCAGGTCCAGGGCGAAATCAGCCCATGCGGGAGACCGTGCGGTTCCTGATCCAACAGACACCGCAGCCTGACGGAGGGGCGTCCAAGATTCCTTGTCTCTACCGGCAGGAACGCCGGGACTGGGCTCAATATGATGGCGCACTGCGCGACCCTCTCACCCGGAATTCCCTGGCGGCATTGGGGGTGGGCGCATCAATCGAAAACCTCCGGACACCCGGCATCCTGGCAACGATGCGACAGGCCTACGTCTTTATTCGCACGCTTGACGGGCCAACATATGCAGGGATATTTCAGGGAAATGGGCTACCGATCGACACCACGCGCGCCAGCCGCGGAAAGAATGTTTACGTCCGCTATTGTTTTGAGTGTCACGGCGGACCAGGGTCTGCGGCGGGTACATGGGACCACGGCAGCAGGCAGGGCGAAGTGATTCCCGTTGAGGAACTCGGCACGGACGCATCAAGGATCAACTTCCGGTTTTATCCCGAAATGCGGGATCTCATTTACAACTTTTTCCCGCCCGGTCATCCACTCAAGCCACGGCTTGAGGATGTGCGCCCCAATGCGGGTGATCCGCATGGGTACATTTCCGGCTCGCTGGAGTCAATGTTCAGCCGAGCGCCCTACCTTCACAACGGCAGTGTCATGACATTGGCGGAGTTAATCAATCTCAAGCCTCGTCGTGAACTGACTTACCGCGGGGCAAATTTATATGATCCCGTTGACGTCGGACTACTTGGAAGTGATCAGGCAGATATCCGGCGCTACTTCCGCTATGACACTCATGCCTACGGCAATTCCAACCGTGGGCACGAATACCCCTGGTCTTCTCATGCCGCCGGATGGGACCAGAACCAACTGACGGATTTACTGGAATATCTGAAGACTTTTTGAAGCTGCCAATCCTCCTTTCCGGGAGTGGAGTACCGATGCTCACATCGACGCAACCAAAATATCGGATCATGCTTGTGGACTTTACGATGGCCTTCGTGCCTTTTTGCCTTTTGCTGGGCGCTGCGTTGCTTGGAGCCGAATTGACGCTTGACCTTGGCTTTTACCGTACCGTCTACACGATCTGGGCAACCACCGTTTTGGTCACGCCTGCGTTGTGCCGCCTTTGCCCTGCCCGGAGACTCGGAACGGCAACGCAATACATGGCTGCTATTCTGGACATTTTCATTTTTCGTTTATGTGGTCCACATTTATTACGCCTACTTCTGGGTCTACCACGGCAGCTTCGATGAGTTTATTGCCGGACAGGGATGGTTTGCAGCGATCAATAACTTCATCTTCACGGCTTGGTGGCTCCTGGATGTAGCACTTGCCTGGTTTTATCGTGGGAACGCGAAGTGGGTACGCGTGGAGCGAATCGCGGCCCACGTCTACATCGGCCTGACTTTTTTCACTGCCACCGTGATTCTCAAGCATGGGTTCATCAATGTGCTTGGGGGTTTGATGACTGCGTCAATATTGGTGTGTTTATTTGTATGGATCGATGTGCGACGCAGATCCGGTGCGATGGCCATCGCTGGATAGCGACACAAATCACTGGATGCGTTTCCTAACGGTC
The DNA here is from genome assembly GCA_963704405.1 of uncultured Phycisphaerales bacterium. Taxonomy (GTDB): domain Bacteria; phylum Planctomycetota; class Phycisphaerae; order Tepidisphaerales; family Tepidisphaeraceae; genus MFD01213-c1. The sequence continues at coordinate 2,627,619 of OY969903.1, read as the reverse complement.
AATTACGCTTGGTTGGCGTGCTCAATGATGGAACGCCCGGTGGTGCATCGACTTCTGGAGCGGACGGTGGGGTTGGTTGTGTGGCGGCAGTATCTACAAATTTGCCGGGGCGGGTGGTCAGCCACTGGTTTTTGAGATCGGCGGGAGAGATGTCAGTCTTGGGTTGGAATTGATCGCTGGCCACATAATCCAGCAGGGAGCGGCGGAGGGACCGGGCTCCTGGGTGATCGCTTGCCAGATCGATGCTGCATACGAGCAGGCGGCCCGCGCCGACTCTGCATTCATAGATCAGGCCGAGCTTGTAGTTTCGGTTCCAGTCGTCGATGGGTTGGACAATCGGCTGGAGTTGGCGGGGCAGCATATCGAGGTTGAGGGCGCGCACGCCGCCAAGAAGGTCAACCCATTGCCAGTCGCAATTGGATTCGGTGGGGAAGCCGGCGAGGGCGGGATGGTTTGCATCACACCAGAGGCCGAGCATCCATGCACCGCCGGGGTTCATGAGGCGGTTCCAGAAGATTGGGACGGTGGATAGTTTTGGGTTGGAAGAGTCGAGATCCTTCTGCGTCGGCTGAAAGAGCACTTTACCGCCGGCTGCGAGGCGCGCCTCGGCTTCGGGCCAGGTGCTGGTGATGAGGACATCCTGGGAGACAGCGTCGTTCACCTGCGCGGGATAGACCCAGAAGTTCCAACTGTTTTCGAAACTGGTGCCGCGCAATCCGACCGTGAGTTTATAGGCGCGCGGTGCGGGGAACCGGGAAAGGTCGAGGGTGATGTTGCCGATGGGAAGGTTCTTGCCGATCGGGAATGTGGCGGCGGCCCATTCACCTTTTGCCATGATGGTGCCGGTAGAATCTTCAATGCGCCATTCGGGGATGGTGTCCGTCAGGGGCGCGGGGCCGAAATGAGCCAGTTCCACATCGGTGTTGAACTGCGCCGCTGTTGTATAGACGCGGTCGTGCAGGCGGGCGAGGGGAACGGTGGTGTTGCAAAAACGGCGGAATTCTTCGGGAGTGGCGTATCCTTTGGGTTCCCAGAAAGCGTCGAGCAGGCCAATCAGCGCACCGCCTTGGCCGAGATAGTCGTGCAGGTCGAGCAGTTCGATGCCGCTGAAGCTGGGGGTGCGGAGGTTGGCTTCGATTTCTTCCTTGTAGCAGGCGAGTTGGAATCGACCGGAGGCGCAGGCGAGTTCCTTGTTTCTTTCGAGCAGGCCATGCGCCGCGGCGGAGTCGCGAAAGATTTCGTAGTTGCCCGGTCGGAGATAGCCGGTGAATTTCTGGATGACGCCGAAGTCCGGGTAGGCGCACCACTGACCGACTTCATGACCGAGTACGGGGACATCCACATTGTGCAGAGCGGGCTCGTAATCCGCGCCAAACCACCCACTTGGGCCTCGGGCGCGGCCGGATTTGGGGAGACCGCTTAGGGTGACAAAGTCGGAGGCGAAGGGCTGGGTGGTTGTTGGGAGCGCGGGGCGGCCGGTGCCGTCGGCATACAGGCGGCGCGGATCGGCATCACGCCACTTCTTGTCCCAGAGAGGAAGCTGTTCCTGATAGTGGCCGGCGGGTTCATTGGTGGCAGCGAGAAGAATGAACGACGGATGGTTGCCGAAGGCCTTGAGAAGGCGGGCGGTTTCATCGTTGAGAATGGCGAGCATTTTGCCGCGGGTATCGAAGGCGTTCCACATGCCGCACTCAGGCTGAAGATAGAAACCGAGTTCGTCGGCGGCAGTAAAGGCGGCCTCGGGCGGGCACCACGAATGGAACCGTATGCCGTTAAGGCCCCATGTTTTGCAGATCGTGATGATGCGCTTCCAGGAGTCAACGTCGGTGGCGGGATAGCCGGTGAGCGGGAATCCACCGCCGTCGTGCGTGGCGCGGAAGTTGATGACTGTGCCGTTGAGGAGCATGTGCTTGCCGTCACGCTTGATCTGGCTTAGTCCGAAGGTCAGATTGCGCTGATCGTCGGCGTTGTCGCCGGTGAGGTGGATGGTGATGTGCTGCAGGACAGGTGTGAATTCACTCCAGGTCTTTGCATTGGGGCCGAGGGGGACTTCGATCTCAGCGCTGCCGCCGGAGGGTTGCCAGGTGACTGGTGTGGTTATCTGGTTGACGGTTAGTGTCCCTGGTCCGGGTTTGCCGGTGGAATTGCCGATCTGGAGTTTGATAAGGGCGGATTTATTGCCAACGTTTGGGTAAACCTGCACATCGTCGATCCAGACAGGGCTGGTGGCGGTCAATTCGATTTTCCCGACGATGCCGTTCCAGGCCGCGCCTTCAGAATCGGAGACGCTGTGACTGTCTGGCCGATAGGGAAGGATCATGCGGTTGTCGATGCGGATGCTGAGCCTGTGGTTTCCGGGCGATAACGTTGCCAAGTCATAGATATGCGGGGCGACGAGACTGTGGCAGGAGCCGATATCTTTTTCATCAATGTAAACTGTGGTTTCCCAGTGGGCGCGTTCGAGGGTGAGGACGATTCGTTTTTGATCCCAGGCCTGGGGGATTTTAATATCGCGCTGATACCACGCTACACCGAGATAATGTTTTGGCGGCTGCGAGAGGTATGGAACCTTTACATTTCCGGGTTTGGTATAGGCCTGATATTGCGGCAGCAGGTACCAGCGCATATCGCGAGGAAGCGCCTGCATCCATGTGGTGTTGACACTGATATCATCGCCGAAGCCCTGCGCCTGAAGGATTCCGGGAAGGGCGATGTGATCTTTGAGATCGTGAGAGAACCATTGTTGGGCCTCGCCGAAATCGGCAGGGTCGATGGCGAAGCGCCATTCTCCGGCGAGGGATTGGGTGAATTCGGCTGCCGCGGAGTCGGCGAAGGCGGCGGAATTGAAATACGGAAAACAACTGACGATTGTGATGACCGCGAGAAAACGGCGAAGGATGTGCGTCACTACTGCTTTCATTAATGGGCCTGGATCAAATTCTATCGGCTTTCGTTCAATACCGCGGTTATCAATGAGTGTTGGGCAGGCAAAGATATGGAAATCAGCGGGTTGCGGTTTTTCACCGTATCAGAGGCCGGATGACTGCGGAACTGACAACCCCCCTACTCCCCGCTATAGTGCCGCGATGTCTTCCATGCCAACTGTCGCAATTGTCGGCCGACCGAATGTCGGTAAGAGCAGCCTGCTTAACGCTTTGGCGGGGAAACGCATCAGCATTGTGCAGGATATGCCGGGGGTTACGCGCGACCGGATTTCATTCACGCTGAAGATCGAAGACCGGTATGTCGAGATGGTCGATACCGGAGGGTATGGGTTCATCGACCCGGACAAACTTACCGACCATATCAACCACCAGATCGAGTTGGCGATGACGCGGGCGGATCTGGTTTTGTTTGTTGTGGATTGCCATGACGGGCTGACCAGTGCGGATGAGACGATCGCCGCTTTGCTTCGACGAAAGGATATCAAGACGGTGCTGGTGGCGAACAAGGCGGACGGAACCAATACGGATGTTATTCTTGGTGACTTTGCGCGGCTGGGGCTGGGCACACCCATCGGGGTTTCGGCGTTGAATGATCGAAATATCGATCTGGTTTTTGATGCGATCAAGCGCGGGGTGGACTGGGCAAATGCACCGACTGAAGTGACCGATCCGCAGATGCATGTGGCGATTGTGGGGAAGCGCAATGCAGGCAAGAGCACGCTGGTGAATGCGATTGCGGGGCTTTATGAAGGCGATCCGGAACGGGTGATTGTCAGCGAGATTCCAGGGACGACGCGGGACAGCATTGACGTGCAGTTTGAAAAAGAGGGGAAGAGGCTGGTGGTGATTGACACGGCAGGCGTTCGCAAGAAACGCCACATGATGACGAATGACATTGAGTTTTATAGTTTTCATCGGGCGGAGCGATCGATTCGGCGCTCGGATGTGGTGCTGATGCTGGTGGATGGGACGGAGCCGGTGAGCGAGCCGGATAAGAAGTTGGCGCAATACATCGCGGATCAGTTCAAGCCGGTGATTATTGTGGTGAATAAGTGGGATTTGGCGCGGGAGCGGGCGCGGGCGACGCGCAAGGATGCGAAGGAGCACGGGGTTGATGACACGAAGCTGATGGATGAGTTTGGGAAGTATCTCAGCGAAGAGCTGAAGCATATTGATTATGCGCCAATTGCATTTATCACGGCGAAGGACGGGCGGAATATTCAGGCGGTGCTGGATTTGGCGCAGCACCTGTTTAAGCAGGCGAGCGAGCGGCTGAGCACTGCGAAACTGAATCAGGCGGTGCGGCAGATTCTGGATGAGCGGCGTCCACCGACACCGACGGGCCGGCGGGCGCGGGTTTATTATGCGACGCAGGCGGATGTGCTGCCGCCGACGATTGTGCTGTTTGTGAATAATCCGTTGCTGATCGATGACATGTATCAGCGGTATATGATTAACCGGTTCCGGGAATTGTTGCCGTATCCGGAGGTGCCGATCAAGCTGGTGGTGCGCGGCGCGAGGGGCGGCCGGTGAACCAGGAATTGACGAATGATTTTGATGAGCGGCCGCAGGCGAAGCCACGGCCTAAAGCGCAACCCAAGTCGAAGGCGAAGTCTGCGCGAGGGGCGGGCAAAGCGGGGGCGAAGAAGTCTAAACGGCAGTTGACGAGAGCGCGGGGGAAATCGCCGCGCTCGAAATAGCGATAGAGGGTGGGTGTGGGGATCAGGACGATGACGGGGACTTTCCCACGCTTAGTGGGAAGGCTGGGCTACCGCGGGGGCGTTGCGCTGTCCTTTAGTAAAGGGCGGAGGGGGAATGAAACAAATGAAGCAAATCAATGCTTAAATTTTTATCGGATTATTGTTTGGATTTTTGAGGATAGCGGATTGGGGCTCATTCGGCTTTGAGGGTGATGGGGGTTTGTTGGGAGTTGGCGTTGACTTGTTTTAGTTCGGTTCCGGCGGGAACGACGAAAAGGAAGGTTACGGCGCCGGGGGGCGCTCGGGGTGACGGAGGAGACGGGTTGGTCGGAAGTGTATCGCATGAAGAGGTTTCCGCCGACGAGGGTGAGGAATCCATTGGGGGGAATTTCTGTTCCGGCGGCGTCGACAAGGTTCATTGTCGCCAGCGTGGAGGCAAAATCTGCGGGAGCGCCGGCGGTGGTGATTTGCACGATTTTTTTGCCTTCGGGGGCGTAGAGTTCGCTGAGCTGGTTGTCACCGACGCCGAGTTTGTCGAGGGTGGCGGAGGGGTCGATGGTGACGACGGCGAGCTTGCTGTCTTTCAGGGAAACCACACCGCCGGCGACCTGGAGATTCTGGGCGTTTTCGTCTGTGGTGGTGATGCCGATCTTGTAATTGATTTGGGATGAGACTTTGGCGGAGGCAGCATCGATCGATGTTGATCCACCGGCAGCGGCGGGCGCGGCGTTGTTGGCGGCCAGGGATTTCTTGCCTTTCCTGGGCTTCACGGTTGGCTGGGCAGCGGCGGCGGAAGGAGCAGAGACGGGAGTGATGTTCAGTTTATCGACGACGCTCTTTTTGCGAATGATGCCGGAACTGGCCGGGGCGGTGTAGGAGGGATCGAGCTGTTTGCCGGACAGGTCCAACCTTGCCAGCCGCTTTACTTCGATGAAGGCGCCGTCAGTGACGGTGTCGGTGCTTGCTTTTGCGGGGCCGGCGGAACCGCCTTGCAGGAGATCGGATTTGTCGACGAGGAATGCGACGTCGATGGGGACGTCGCCGTTTTTGGAGTCCACGAGGATGAAGTCATCCAGCTTCTGCATGAAGAGAATGGTGGCTTTGTCGACGGTGCCGACGGGGTAGTAATTCTTGCTATTGGTGACGAGGCGAATGGAGCCGGTGCTGAAGCGGAAAAGGGTGTCGGCGTCGTCGGCGGCGCTGTGGCCGATGTTGATCCTGGCGATCACCAGAAGTTCGTTGGGTTTTGGTTTGACGACGGGTGGGATTTTGCGGGCGTCGCGGACCTGGGAAAACTCCGGGTCGGCGCTGGAAAGGGCGGGAACGGAAAAGAGGCCGGCGAGGGTGATTGGCTGATCGGAATCGAGGTCGATGGCAGTGTGCTTTGCACCGACCTGGATGCCGATGCGGTCGCCGAAGAGTTCCTGGGGGTAGTTTGGATGGACGCTGGCGAAGGGGCGATCGCCGGCGAGGGTTCCACCGTCGCTGAGGTGGGCCACGGTAGCGAGCACAATGTCATCAACGGGAATGATCAGGGATTTTTCCTGGGCTGGCTGAAAGGTTGCGGGGGCGGAGGGGTCTTCGCTTAGTTCATCGTAAATGACGGAGTCGAGGGCTTGGCGCGCGGTGGGGATGACGACGTTGCGTTTGTCCTTGAGGGCGTAGCGGCTGTAGCCACCGATTGTGGGACCAAAGGGCATGGATTGGGCGGCGATGGCAAAGACGCCGGTTGCGAAGATTCCGGCGAGGAGGCCCATTGCAGCGCCACCGATGGCGTCGACGCTGGCGGGAAAACGAAGGTTACCGGGAATGGCTTTGTCGAAGATGATCCGGAGGATGATATAGAGCACACCAAAGACCAGGCACAGGGCAATGGCTTCGGCCTGGTCGCCCATTTTTCCCTTGAGGAGGGAATGGACGATGGTTTCGTGATAGGAGACGGCCAGGACGGCCGAGGTGATGGCGATGACTGCGGAGATGGTGGCGCTGAAGAAGCCCTGTACGTAGTGGAAGTAGGCGATGACACCGACGAGCAGGAGGATGATGATGCTGAAGATCATGTTGGGCTCTGAGTGGGGGTAGTCCGGTTTCTGATTGTGAGTCGCATCGATCGGCTGAAAAACACGAGGCCGTTCAGGGCGACGATCCGGTTCGACTAAGCTCGCCGCGGGCCGCTATTTCAGGGCCCGGGGCCGGGAACATTTATTTACGCTCCTGCGGGCTGAGGTTTTTTGGATGATGAGGATGATTCACCGGATTTGAGGACGCGAAGGACTTCCTGGACGCTGGTGTCGCCGTGCTCGACGAGCAGGAGACCGATTTCCTGCAGGTAGCGGCCTCGCTGTTTTCGGAATACGGTTTTCATCTGGGCGGGAGTGCCGCCGGCCATGACGATCTGGCGAAGCTCGTCGTCGACGAGAAGGATTTCGTAGATGCCGGTGCGGCCTTTGTATCGAAGCTCGTTGCAGAACTCGCAGCGGATGGGATTGCCCTTGGGATCGCGCGGGGGTTCTTTTCTGGCCTGATAGAGCTGATCCACCTTTGTGGCGTCCATGTTCAGTTTGCGGAGCGTTTCGGGGTCGGGGCTGTAACCCTGCTTGCAGGCGATGCAGAGCTTTCGAAGCGTGCGGCCGGAAATGACCATCTTCAACTGGGCCATGGCATGCTTGTCGTCACCGACGAGCTTTCGCCACATAGCAAGGGCATCGGTGGTGTTGCCGGCGATGAAGGTGACGTAGACGCGGCGGCCGTCTTTGGCGGCTTTGATGAGTTCCGCAGCCGTCTGGGGGTTTTCGGGTTTGCTTACGAGGAGGACGTCGGGCTGCTGACTGCAAATCCAGCTTGCCTGTTTTGCTTCTTCCGCCGAGGTGGCGCCTGGGGGCAGAGGTGTCTGGGTGACGCCTTCGATGTCCTGTTCCTGATCGCGCTCCAGCGTCATGATGTGTTCGAGGAAGGCATCGTGGGCTCGGAGGATCGCGTAGGAAAGGCTGGTCAGGCCCTGGCCTTTGGGTGCGCTGAGGATGACGATGCCAGGTTCTTTGATGAAGGATCTAATCGTTTCGATCTGGTCGGGCAGCATGCCGAGCTTTTCGATAGTGAAGTCGTGGCGTTTTTTGGGTTCGGCGATGAGGCGGGCATATTCCCCGGCGGTGCTGCCTTTGGTGGTGAGCTGGAGTTCTCGCCGCTTTTTGTTGACGTTGACCTTGAGCGTGCCGGTTTGGGGCTTGCGCATTTCGCTGATATCCAGGCCAGCGGCGGCTTTGAGATAGCTGATGGCGGCCTGACCGGTGGACTTGGAAATGGATGCGCCGGTGTAGACGACACCGTCGACGCTGTACTTGGTGATCAGACCGCTGTCAGCGGGGGAGATTTCGATGATTTCGGCCTGGTTTTCGAGTGGATCGGTGAGCAATTTCTGCATGCCCAAGTAGGATTCGGCTTCGGGGGAGTCGGATTCGGGGGCGGGCAGAAGTCCGCCGGAGGGATTGACCAGTTGCACTGCGCCTTCGATTTCCTTGACGGCTTTTTCTTTTCCGCCGAGGCTGCGAATCCAGTTTTTGAATTCATCGGCGAGATCACCGAGGCCGACTTGCTGTTTGCGGATGAAGAGATAGACGCCGGCTTCAACGATGAGACCACCGAGGAGGACGACCATACCGACAGCGAATCCGGGGAGGGGAAGGAAGAAGAAAAGGAGGAAGCAGAGGGCCATTCCGCCGAGCATTCCCGTATTGAGGGGAATGCGGGGAAGGCGGGCTGTGACGCTGTCCTTGTCGGCCCAGGTCAGGAGCTTTGCCCAGATCAATAAGATGACAAGTACAGGAACGGCTTTGACGGCGCTGACATATCCACCGTTATCAACGGCAGCCGCCACGATATTCAATCCCATCACGTCTCCTTAACTTTCCGCCGACAAAGAGGTTTTACATTGTACGCGCGGAGGTTATTTCGTGGCAAACTTTCAGGATAGGGGGATGCCTTTGTTGTGGTCGCCTTCATCATCAGCGGCGCCGCCGCCGGGGGAGGAGGCCTGGCCGGTGTCGATGTGATAGACCTTCTGGGGAGGTTCCTGGGTGCGGGCTGGCCTGGAGGCGGCGGAATCGGAGGGGCGGCCGATGGGGATGATGACTTCTTTTTCGGTATCCCCCCGCCGCATGACTTCGTAGGCACGGGCCATGTCACCGGCGAGTTGGCGGGCGGTGAGACCGCCTACACTGAGCACGAGCAGGAGCAACGAACCAATTTGCAGGAGCCCGGTGAATACGCCAAGCGGCACGACGGATGACTCGCTTTTGCTGAGCATGAGGCTGAGCGTGTGGAGGAGGAGGATCAGCACGATGCCGGCGAGGGCGGCGTAATACTGGTTGCGGTTCTTTACGATGCTGGGAAATATGAGGCAAACAAATAGAAACGCGACAAGGACGGTGGTGACGCCGTCCATGGTCGCGACGACAGCAGTGCTGTGCAGGTTATAGGTGGCATTGGGGTCCATGGGGGACAGCATACAGCAAGATGCGGCATACGGGCCAGAAGTGTTTTGTAAATGACAAAGCCCCGGCCGGAAATGGCCGAGGCTTTGTGAGTGTCCTGTTGCCGCCGACACCGGCCGAGAGACGGTGTTGGCGGCGGATGTATTGGATCAGGCGGCGTCTAATTGCGCGCCGATGCTGGCGGTGAATTCGACGCCAGCGGTCAGGGTTTTGCGACCGATGAGGGAGCGGTTCACCCAGACGACGCGGGCGGGGATCATCTGGCGGCGGTTGGCGAGAGATTCGCCGGTGCGGGTCAGGCCGACATGAATATTAAGGGTTTCACCGATGCGGACGGTGGCGTGGAGGGGGAGTTCGATCTGTAGGCCGGTGGCGCTGACATCGCGGGTTTGACCGCCGAAATATTTGCCGGCGACGGGGTCGAGGACTTTGACGGGGCGGTCCTGCTGAATTCGCAGGCCGCGACGGCGCTCGGAGCCGGCGGGTTCGTTCGATTCAGTTTCGCATCCGATCGCTTCGTGAAGCAGCAGCATGTTGGCTACCTCCTGCTAAGCACATCCCCGTTGTTCTTCCCATATCCACATGGACGCTGACGTCCCTTTAGTTATCGGAACAGTTCGCGGTTGACTTGGAGAAATTCTTGAGGGGGAGGGGAGAAATTTAATTTATGGGACTGTTTGTCAGTTGTCTGTGGTCAGTTGTCTGTTGCGGGGGAGGGGATCAGATGGTGCGTGGGGGCAGTTGCAAGGCTATCGGCACTGACAACGGGGGTCTGTGCACTTATATTGGGGGGGATGCCCTACAACTTTACCGCGATTGAAAAGAAATGGCAGCAATATTGGTTGGAGAACAAGACGTTTGCGGCGCTGGAGCCCGCTGACGCCGGGGGGATGGCGAAGGCGTATATCCTGGATATGTTTCCATATCCAAGCGGGTCGGGGCTGCACGTAGGGCATCCGGAGGGGTATACGGCGACAGATATTGTTTCACGGTATTTGCGGATGAAAGGGGTGAATGTGCTGCATCCGATGGGGTGGGATGCGTTTGGGCTGCCGGCGGAGCAGTATGCGATTAAGAACAATGTGCATCCGGCGGACACGACGAAGAAAAATATTGAAAACTTCCGCCGCCAGATTCAGATGCTGGGGCTGAGTTATGACTGGGACCGGGAGGTGGATACGACGGACCCGGAATACTACAAGTGGACGCAGTGGATCTTCCTGCAACTGTTTAACAGCTATTTTGATCCGATCGATCAGAAGGCGCGGCCGATCAGCCACCTGATTAATGAATTGCAGAATGAGAACCTGGTGTTAGCTCCGGATGGGACGGTGCACGTCAATCCGACGCAGGAGGGGATGGAGGAAATTACGGGGGAAATTCGGGTGGAGCGGCTTTGGCGGGAGTTGTCGCCGGATCATCAGCGGGAAGCGATTGACGGGCTTCGGCTGGCGTATATGGATGAGGTGCCGGTGAATTGGTGTCCGGGGCTGGGGACCGTGCTGAGCAATGAGGAAGTCATTGATGGCAAGAGCGAGGTGGGAGGATTCCCCGTGGAGCGGCGGCCGATGCGGCAGTGGATGCTGCGCATCACGTCTTATGCGGACCGGTTGGTGAAGGATTTGGATCTGCTGGATTGGCCGGAGTCGCTAAAGGAAATGCAGCGGAACTGGATTGGAAAGAGCGTGGGGGCAGAAGTGGATTTTGATATTGCCCCGCCAGAGGACACGCCGAGTAGCATGGGACGGCTGCGCGAAGTCCATGAAGATGCGCTGGAGGAACTGAGCATCACGGTATTCACAACGCGGCCGGATACGCTTTATGGCGCTACATATGTGGTGCTGGCGCCGGAGCATCCGCTGGTGGATCGGATCACTTCGCCGTCGCATCGCGAGACGATCGAGGCGTATCGACTGATGATCAGGGGAAAGAGCGATCGGGATCGGATGGCGGATACGAAAGATAAGACGGGCGCGTTTACCGGCGCGTTTGCGATTAATCCTGCGAATGAGGCGAAGATTCCGGTGTTCATCGCAGATTATGTGCTGATGGGGTATGGGACGGGGGCGATCATGGCGGTGCCGGCGCATGATGATCGGGATTATGCGTTTGCCAAGGGGCACGATCTGCCGATCAAGCCGGTCGTGAAACCCGTGAGCGGGCAGGCGGCGGCAGACCGGGCGTTTACGGGGGAGGGGATCGCGATTAATTCGGGGATCATTGACGGGCTTGCGACGGAGCAGGCCAAGGAAAAGATCATCGCGATTCTGGAGAAGGAAGGGGTCGCGTATAAGACGACGAAATATAAGTTGCGGGATTGGCTGTTCAGCCGGCAGCGGTATTGGGGAGAGCCGTTTCCGATCGTGCTGGATGCGGAGGGGGAGGCACATGCGCTTTCGGAGACGGAGTTGCCGATGAAATTGCCGGAGATGGAGGATTTCAAACCGACGGGCACACCGGAACCGCCGCTGAGCAAGGCGAAAGATTGGCTGCGGTATGAGCGGGATGGGAAAACGTATACGCGGGAAACGAATACGATGCCGCAATGGGCGGGATCATGCTGGTATTACCTGCGGTATATCGATCCGAAAAATTCGAACCGTTTTGTGGATGCGGCAAAGGAAAAATACTGGATGCCGGTGGATTTGTATGTAGGCGGAGCGGAGCACGCGGTGCTGCATCTGCTGTATTCGCGGTTCTGGCATAAGGTGCTGTTCGATCTGGGGCATGTGAGCACGCCGGAGCCATTTCAGCGGCTGATCAACCAGGGGATTATTCTTGGGGAAATGGAATATCAGACGGTGGAGGCGACGCCGCGGAAGGTGCAGGAATCGGAGGTTGAAAAGACAGGGAGTACGTACAGTCTGAAGTCTGATGCGGGGGTGAAGGTTGAGGCGCAGTCCTTCAAGATGAGCAAGGCGCGCGGGAATGTGGTCAATCCTGATGACATTGTAAAAGACTATGGGGCTGACAGTTTTCGGTTGTATGAAATGTACCTGGGGCCGCTGGAGGCGCAGAAGCCCTGGAATACGCGCGACATCATCGGGATGTACCGGTTTCTGAACAGCGTGTGGCGGAACTTTGTGGGGGATGATGAATCGGGGAAGATGGTTGTGATTGATAACACGCCGATCCCGGAAGCGCTGGATCGGATGATGCATCGGACGATCAAGAAAGTTGGGGAGGATATTGAGGGGCTTCATTTCAATACGGCGATCGCAGAGCTGATTAAGCTGAATAATGAAGTGACGGGATCTTCTTCGGTTTCACGGGAGCTGGCGGAGAATTTTACGCTGATGCTGGCGCCGTTTGCCCCGCATATTGCGGAGGAGATGTGGTGGCGGCTGGGGCATCATAAGAGCCTGACGAGGCGGCCTTGGCCGACGTATGATCCGGCTAAGCTGATTGAGACGAGCATCGAACTGCCGGTGCAGGTGAACGGGAAGCTGAGGGATCGGATTGTGGTGGCGGCGGACGCGACTGAGGAGACGATCTTTAATCAGGCCGCGGCGACGGATAAGGTTTTGCCGTGGTTGAAGGATAAGACGATTCACAAGAAGCTTTATGTGCCGAAGCGACTGGTGAATTTTGTTGTGAGTTGAGTTTGTCAATATGGCGTGCCTGTGACGAGATCTGCGCCGGCATAGGACAACCGGCGATGGACAACAGATTCTGCCCGTTGCTTTGTCGTTGATGATGTCTATAACCCAGAGCGTTAATAAACTAGGAACTGCATGGCTGTTGAAATTGAAGCGAAAATGAAAGTGGATGACCTTGGCACCCTGCGCCAGCGGCTTGAGGCTGGAGGGGCAAGCCGGGTTGGGGAATATCTGGAACGCAATGTTTTCTTTGATACGGAGGATCGGTCGCTGCTGGCCGCCGATCAGGGGCTGCGGCTGCGGCAGACGCAGAATATGGGGACCGGCGAGCGTAGTTATACGATGACATTCAAGGGGCCGCGGCAGCATGGGCAGTTGAAAAGCCGCGAAGAGAATGAGACGACGGTTGGAGATTTTAAGGAGGCGTCGGCGTTGCTCGAAAGCCTGGGGTTTATCCGGATTCTTTCGTTCGAGAAACGGCGGCAGACCTGGGCATTTGGAGGATGCAAGGTGGAACTGGATGAGCTTCCTTATCTGGGGTCGTATGTTGAGATTGAGGGGCCGAAGGATGATGTCGTTTTGAAGGTGCGCGAGACGCTGCAACTGAACGAGAGGCCGCTGGTGAAGGCCAGTTATGTTGCGATGCTTTTGACTCATCTGCAGGAGCGCGGGGAGACGGTTCGGGATGTTAATTTTCCGGGAACGGGTGGGCGCAAGGTGGGTGGGGTGGCGTAATCATGCTTGAGGTTTGGGAGCAGGATTGCAGGGCCAGTGTTTGATACGGCTGGGCATGGATGGAACAGGGGTGGACAGGGGGCGAGGGGGTCATGCTACGGGTTAGCATCGCGCTTTGGGGACTGCCCTGATGCGGCTTTTCTGGATCAGCGCGCCTAGGATTCTCCAGTTGTGCGATATCGCACACGCAAGGAGAACGCAGATGACTAATCGAATAGCTCAGTTGATATCGAGCAGTTATGGCGGCGATGGGGCCAGCACCGTGGCAACGCTTTCGGACCGTGACAATTCTCTTCTCGACGCGTATTCCAATGCTGTGATTGGCGCTGCAAAACGTGTCAGCCCTTCAGTTGTGAATATTGATGTGACTGTGCCGGCGCGGGGTGGCCGTGGTTCGGCGCGGCCGAGAGAGGGCCAAGGGCATGGAAGCGGATCGGGATTTATCTTTACGCCGGATGGATTCATCCTGACGAACAGCCACGTGGTACACGATGCGACGCATATTGAGGTGACGTTGCAGGATGGCACGAAGCATACGGCACGGGTGATCGGGGATGATCCGCAGACGGACCTGGCGGTCATTCACGTGACGGCATCGGGGCTGCCGGCGGTTGAGTTTGGAGATTCTTCGGCGATCCAGGTCGGGCAGCTTGTTGTGGCGATTGGGAATCCGTATGGGTTCCGGACGACGGTGACTGCTGGTGTGGTGAGCAATCTGGTGCGCGGGTTCCGGTCTCAGACGGGACGGTTGATCGATAATATTATTCAGACAGACGCCGCGCTTAATCCAGGGAATAGCGGCGGACCGCTGGTGGACAGCGTTGGCCGGGTGGTAGGCGTGAATACGGCGATCATTCCGATGGCGCAGGGGATATGCTTTGCGATCCCGGCGAATATGGCGCAGTTTGTGGCGGCGCGATTGATTCGGGATGGGAAGATTCGCCGAAGCTATATTGGTTTTGCAGGGCAGAATGTTCCGCTGCATCGGAAGGTGGTCCGGTTCCACAAACTGGATGTGGATACGGGCGTGCTGGTGGTGGGCCTGGAGCCTGAGAGCCCGGCCGGCCTGCGCGGGGATTCGAGAGGGAGATGTGATTATCTCCTTTGATTCCAAGCCGATTTTTACAATTGATGATATTCAGCGGTTGCTGACAGATGAACGCGTGGGTGTGAGTTCGCCGATCATGGTGCTTCGTGGAACGGAATTGGTGACGATGGAGATTTCACCGGCCGAAGCGCCGTGAAAAGATGAAGACGGATTAGCGAAGAAATGAAAGCGGGTGCGTCCGTACGCACCCGCTTGAGTTTTCCCAGGATCGTCTTTACGCGTTTATCGACGGTGGCGCGTGAGCAGCATTGCGGGGGCACACACGATGGCGGCAAAGCTTGTGGGTTCCGGTACCGGGCTGTCCTCGCGCTGATATCGCTGGAAGTCGGGTGAAACCGTCCCCGCATTTTGTCAGGAGTCTGAAGCAACCACCAAATCCCACCTATTTGGGCTTTAGAAACGTGTACTCGCTGAATATTCCGTGCTCTACGCGGCAGTGGACGCCAGTGAATCCGGCGTCTTTTATGATTGAGATGACACGTTCGCGCGAGATGCATAATTCGATGGTATCCCAGTAGTATTGCCATAGAAGTTGCGAATCGGCGCGGCCGGTCATCAGGCGGGTGATCCAGGGAACCACTACGCGCATATATGCCTTCAGCAATGCGCGCCTGATTTTTCCGGTTGGGCGGCTGAGTTCCAGCACGCATCCTTTTCCGCCGGGCTTGAGGGTGCGAAAGAATTCCTGGAACAGGGCATTCAGATCGGAAACGTGCCGCAGGGCGTAGCCCATGCTGAGAAAATCGAACTCGGCATCCGGCAGGGGTAATTGTTCGCCGAGGCCCATGATGACGGGAATTTGCAGCAGGCGGGTTGCCTGCGTGAGCATTCCGGCGCTGGGATCGAGCCCGACAACCATGCGGGGATTTCCGACGATGCCGACTTCTTCGCGGGCGACCAGACCGGTACCGACGGCGACGTCCAGAACTTTCATGCCGGCGACAAGCCCGGCCCGGCGGAGGGCCTGCCTGCGATACCAGGAACCGCTGCCCAGCGCCATCACGCGTTCGACTCTGTCGTAATCAGCCGCCCCCTGATCGAAAATCTGCTTGATGAAAAGACGTTTGGGTCCGCGATAGTAATTCGACAGTGCGGGGTGCGGGGGGAGGATAGCGGGGGCGGCGTCGGTCTCCATGAGGTTGAATTGTATGGGGCTGATGCCTGTTGACAAAGGTAGCAAAATCCCCCGATGCGGATAAAATGCCGGAGATCGCTGGAGTTCAGGGGCTGCCTGTCGCGATTGGCCGCGTGTGCCTGCATTTGAATCATTGAACATGAACGAATTTTCAACCGGCGCCCGTCATCCGTTTCGGCCTGTCGCCGTCGCCCCGACGTATAACAATGCTCGCACCCTGCCTGATATCATCCATCGAATTGAATCGCTGGGGCTTCCGGTCATCGTCGTTGACGATGGGTCGAGCGATGGGACGGCGGATGTGCTTTCGGCCTGGCGATCGGTGCGGCCCGACAGTTCGCATGTAATCGTTCATCCGATCAACCGCGGCAAGGCCGCCGCTTTAAGATCGGCTTTTGCCTATGCAATCGACGCGGGCTTCACACATGCAATCACGATCGACACCGACGGCCAGCTTTCGCCGGAGGATATTCCGGCATTGTTGGATTTGTCCCAGAAACGTCCTACGGGGCTGATTGTTGGTGTGCGGGATATCCATGCGGCCGATTATCCGAGGCGCAGTTGTGTGGGCCGCCGAGTTTCTAATTTGCTAGTCTGGATTGAAAGTGGGCTGCGCGTTGCGGACAGCCAGTGCGGTTTGCGGGTGTATCCTTTGAACCTTGTCGCGAGCATCAAGTGCGCGGCTGAGCATTTTGGTTTTGAAACGGAGATCATTACTCGCGCCGCCTGGGCGGGGGTGCCGGTGATTGGAGGGCCGGTGGCTTGCCGTTATTTGCCGCCGGGTGAGCGAGTGAGTCACTTTAAACCGTGGCTGGATAGCGTTCGGTCGGCGCGGATGCATTGCCGATTGATTGGGGCTGCGCTGAATCCGCTGCCGCGACGGGGATCGAATCAACCGTTCGCCTCGGGGCCGCGACGGACGCTTTGGCGTCGATTGATGCACTGGGTTAATCCGATAGCGGCGTGGCGTGAAGTGTGCGAGGACACCGCCAGCCGAACGCGATTTGCGGCGGGCTTTGCAACGGGGGTGTTTATCGCCAATCTACCGCTGTATGGGGTTCAAACGGTAATGAGTCTTTTCGTAGCGAGGCGGCTCAGGCTGCATCCGGTGAGCGTGCTGGCAGGATCGAATGTTTCGATGCCGCCGCTGGGGCCGTTGCTGATTGCGGGGGCGATTGCGGTGGGGCATTTGTTGCTGCATGGATCGTTGCCGGCGATGGCGGATTACAATCCTGGCCGCGCGGGGTTTGGCGCCGTTTTCTGGCCGACGCTGGGGGAATGGCTTCTGGGGGGGATTGTTGTTGGGGCGATTCTTGCCGGGGTGGCTTTTATCAGTCTGGATGTCACTCTTCGCGCGGCGGCGAATGCTCGCGGATGGGGCGCCAAAACTCCTGAGCCGGGCAAATGAAAGATGTTTCACAGATGAGCGCGGCGTTGCCTGGCTCGAACTCGATCGCGGAGCATCCGCCGATTACGGCCCCCCTGCTGCTGACGGGCGCGCAGCGAGCGGCGGCGCGAGATCATCGTCCGATTTATCGCAGGTTATTTTCGAAGATCGTTTACCGCCTGTTCTGGTTGCTTGGCCGCTTCACCTGGTTCTGTACGTTGAAGGTTGAAATCATTCGTCCCGAAGCGATGGATCGAACCGGCCCGTACATTCTTGCCAGCACGCATCTCAGCCACCTGGAACCGTTTGTCATTGGGATCATTTACAAGCGGCAGATTGACTGGGTGACGCGAATTGAATTTTATCGCACGCGCGCCTGGGCATGGCTGCTGCCGAGGCTCTGCTGCTTTCCTGTTATCCGCCAGGGCGTTCCGGTTACGACGATTCGCACGGCGATCAGGCGGCTGGAGCAAGGCCGCGTTGTTGGGATTTGTCCGGAAGGCGGGGTTTGCATTGGGACGAAATCAGCTTGCCGAGGCGGACCGATCAAGCGGGGTGTTTGTCTTATTTCATATCGGAGCGGGGCTCCGGTTGTTCCGGTTGTGACTGTTGGCACACACACGCTCAATCATGTTGCTCCGTGGCTTCCGTTTCGGCGGGGGCGGCTTTGGCTGGCGTATGGTTCACCGATCGTTCCGCGGCAGGATCTTCCGCGGAGGGATGCGCGACAGGTGATGGCGGAAGAATTGCAAAGGCAATACACAGCTTTGTACGAGGAAATCCGCCAGCGCTACAACATCGACGATAAGTGGGTACCGTAGCAGGACTGATGAGCGACTTTTCCTATTCCGTCGTCCGCGGTTTTGGTCTTCACATCTGGTGGATTACTTCGCGGCATGTGATTCTTCATCTCGATCGAATTCCTCGCAGCGGGGCGGCGGTCCTGGCATGCAGCCATCTGAGCCCGTTCGATGTGTTTGTGCTGATCGGGGCGTCGCCGCGGCATTTGGATTTTCTTTCGATCGTGGATTTTTTGAAGATGCGGTTTGTAGGGCGATTTTATACGGCGATGAATTGTGTTTTTGTGGATCGCGGCCGCACGGATGTTGCGGCGACACATAAGCTGGTTGCGCGCCTTGAGGCGGGGCGAATCGTTGCGATGTTTCCGGAAGGGGTGATTCGAACGGAAGAACATTCCGTGATCTCCGGCGGGCATTTCAAGCCTGGCGTTATTCGCCTGGCGCAGATTTCGGGGGCGCCGATCATTCCGTGCGTGGCGCTTGGGACTGCGGCTTATTTCAAGCCACGAAGCTGGCTTCCGCTGCGGCGAACGAAGTGGGGGATCAACTTTGGTCTTCCGATCACAGTGGATCCGAACCAGGAACCGCAGGCGGCGCGGGCAGCGGCGACAGCGGCGCTTCAGCAAGCCTATTTGGAGCTGGCGAGCGAACTCAGGGATGCAATGGGATTACCGGCGCCGCCTCCGCCTTCTGTTAAAACGCCGCCGGAATCCTGAAGCAATCTGCGCTATAATTCCCCTCGCGGCGCATGTGCCGATCTATCTGCATGGCTGACCCGACGCAATTTTCTTCACTTGCTGAACTTTCCGAGCAGGTTCCATCCGCCATGCTGCGGGACCGGCGTGTGCTGCGCGATCGCCTGCGGCGGACAGATCAATTGCTTGGGCAAGGCCGGCCGGCGAGCAAGCTCATTGATGAGATCGCTGATGATTTGGCCGCGTCGATTGAACGTCGCAAGCGCCGGCAGCTTGCCCGGCCGCTGCCGAGGTTTCCGGCTGATCTTCCGATCGTCCAGAGGCGTGAAGAAATCGAGAAGGCTATCAGTGAACACCAAGTCGTCATTTTGTGCGGCGAGACGGGATCGGGGAAGACGACGCAGCTTCCGAAAATATGCCTGGGCCTTGGGCGCGGCATTGACGGGATGATCGGGCATACGCAGCCTCGCCGAATTGCGGCGCGCAGTGTTGCGTCCCGGATTGCCCAGGAACTTCAGACTTCGCCGGGCCAGGTCGTCGGTTACAAAGTCCGCTTTGGCGACCGCACAAATCCGGAAACGCTGGTCAAGCTGATGACCGACGGCATCCTGCTGGCCGAGACGCAGAGCGACCGTTTCCTGGAACAGTACGACACGCTTATTATTGATGAGGCGCACGGCGCAGCCTCAATATTGATTTTCTTCTGGGCTATATCAAGCAGCTTCTTCCAAAGCGGCCGGACCTGAAGGTGATCATCACCTCGGCGACGATCGATCCGGAGCGATTCAGCCGGCATTTTAACAATGCGCCGATCATTGAGGTTTCCGGCCGCACATATCCGGTGGAGGTGCGGTATCGACCGCTCGCATCTGACGAGCCTGATGAGGAGGACCGCGAGCAGGTCATGGCGATCGTTGAAGCGGTTGATGAACTTGCGCGGCATGGGCCGGCTGATGTTCTTGTATTCCTGAGCGGCGAGCGGGAAATTCGCGAGACGGCGGAGGAATTGCGCAGGCATCATCCGCCGGGCACGGAAATTCTTCCGCTATATGCGAGGCTTTCGGGGGACGAGCAGTCGAAGATATTTCAGCCACACGGGAAGAGGCGGATCGTGCTGACGACGAATGTTGCCGAAACTTCGCTCACGGTGCCGGGGATCAAGTATGTAATCGATCCGGGAAGCGCGCGGATCAGCCGCTATAGCCCACGGACGAAGGTGCAGCGGCTGCCGATTGAGCCTGTGTCGCGTGCGAGCGCCGACCAGCGCAAGGGACGCTGCGGGCGCGTGAGCGAAGGCGTCTGTATCCGGCTGTATTCTGAAGAGGATTATTTATCGCGGCCG
Organism: uncultured Phycisphaerales bacterium; assembly: GCA_963704405.1. GTDB lineage: Bacteria > Planctomycetota > Phycisphaerae > Tepidisphaerales > Tepidisphaeraceae > MFD01213-c1. The sequence goes on along the minus strand of OY969903.1, from coordinate 2,607,683 downwards.
CTGTTTACGGAGCCGGAAATCCTTCGGACGAATCTGGCTGCCGTCATTCTCCAGATGACGGCGCTGCGGCTTGGGAACATCAGTGATTTCCCGTTTGTGGAACCGCCGGATGCGCGGCTGATTCGAGATGGTTATCTGACGCTGCACGAACTGGGCGCGGTGACGGAAGACAATGAGCTCACTCCTGCCGGACGGCAGCTCGCCCGTCTGCCGGTGGACCCGCGGCTTGGCCGGATGATCCTGGCGGCGGAAAGGGAAAATTGCCTGGCGGAGGTCCTCATTATTGCCTCGGCTCTTTCGGTGCAGGACCCGCGTGAACGGCCGACGGAGCTGGCGGAAGTTGCGGATGAAGCCCACAGGCAGTTCGCCGATGAAGCGAGCGATTTCCTTGGCTATCTTAAGATGTGGGATTTCTTCCACGAGAAATCAAAGCACCTTTCCAACAGCCAGCTCCGTAAGCAGTGCAAGCAGCAATTTCTCTCTTACATCCGGATGCGCGAGTGGCACGACGTGCATCAGCAATTGTTTGCGACGGTCACGGAGATGGGATGGAAGCCGAACCACAATGAGGCTCGTGCGGACAGCATTCATCGCGCATTGCTTGCCGGGCTTTTGTCTAATGTGGGAAACAAGACTGAAACCGCCGATTATGCGGGGCCGCGCGGTTCGAAGTTTTTTCTCTTTCCGGGGTCGGCGCTGTTTTCCAAGCGTCCGCAATGGGTGATGGCGGCGGAGGTTGTTGAAACCACGCGGCTTTATGCCCGCACGGTTGCAAAGATTTCGCCGGAATGGATTGAGCGGGCGGCGGCGCACCTGATCAAGCGAACATACAGCGAGCCGCAGTGGAATCCCCAGCGCGCTGATGTGATTGCAGGCGAGAAGGTTTCGCTCAAGGGGCTTGTCATTGTCCCGCATCGTACTGTTTCGTACGGGCCGATCGAGCCGCGGACCTCTCGCGAAATTTTTATTCATCATGCATTGGTGGAGGGGGAATATCGCACGAACGGCGAGTTCTTTAAGCACAACCAGAATCTCACGCACCAGGTTCGACAGTTGGAGGCGAAGGCGCGTCGAAATGATTTGCTGGCGGAGCCGCAGCAGCGATTTATGTTTTACCACGGCCGGGTGCCGGGGGATGTGTATAACGGGATTCTTTTTGAGCGTTGGCGGAAGAGGGTGGAGAAGGATACGCCGCAGCTTTTGTTTATGACGATTGAGGATGTGGCCCAACCGGAGGCGATGGAGATTCGCGCAGATCTGTTTCCTGATGAATTGCGGATGGGGAATCTGACATTTCCGCTTACGTATGTTCATGATGCCGGGCGCGGATGACGGGGTTACGGCGACTATTCCGCTGGCCTTGCTCAATCAGGTTCCGGCGGGGCCGTTTGAATGGGTGGTCCCGGGGATGCTTCGTGAGAAGGTGGTTGAGTTAATTCGGTGCCTGCATAAACCGCTTCGGATTAAATTGGTTCCGGCGCCTGATTTTGCGGGGAAAGTGTTGGCCGCGCTCGGGATTTTAAACTTGGCTTCTCATGACGACATCGCTCCAAGTAACACAGGCCTTACGAGCGTTTTGCCGGGATCGGACGCTATTGGACACGGGGGAAGCGCCTGCGCTGCGAGTTACAGCCTGAATCCGTTTCTGGACACGATGGCGCACCATCTTGGGAAGTTGATTGGCGAAGTTATTCCGAAGTCGGCGTTCGATCTCAAGCAGCTTTCACCTTATTTGCAGACGAACTTCCGCATTACGGATGCGGCAGGCAAAACGGTGGCTTGCGGCCGGGATATTGTGGCGATACGCGCGAAGCTTGGGATTAAGGCACGGGAGAGTTTCGCAGCCCTGCCGCCACCGGAATTTACGCGGGATAAACTGATTCGCTGGGATTTCGGGGATTTGCCGGAGCGGATTGAGATTCATCGCAATGGCGCGACGTTTTCCGGGTTTCCGGCGCTGGTGGACCGGGAGGATTCGGTGTCGTTGCGCGTGCTGGATAGCCGCGAGGCGTCTCGGGTTGCCACGCCGCGGGAGTGCGACGGTTATTCATGCTGCAATTGGATCATGAAATGAAGCAGCTTGCCCGGACGCTTGTGGACGTTGAGCAGATGTCGCTTCATTACAAACCGCTGGGGAACTGGCCGGAGTTGAAAGAAGAAATTCTTTCGGCGGCGGTCGATCGGGCGCTGTTCAGCGAGCCGATTGAGATACGAACGCGGGAAGCATTTATCGCCAAAGCGCAGGACGGGTGGCGGCGGTTATCGATTGCAACGCGGGAATTGAATACGGCAGCGCGCGACATTCTCGAGGCTTATCATGGCGTTCACCTGGCGCTGAGCCGCGCGTTTCCCCCTCTGCTGAGCGAACCCATCCGCGACATGCGGGGGCAGCTCTCGGCATTAATTTCAAAAAACTTTCTAAATGCTACACCGCCGCCGTGGCTGACTCATCTGCCACGGTTTATCAAGGGAATAGCAGTGCGGCTGCAAAAGCTGCAAAACGCCGGGCTCATGCGCGATCAGCAAATCTCGGCACAAATCTTTCCTATCACTCGTGCGTATAAAGAGCGATGCGAATTACTCGCAGGCAAAGGGATCATCGCCCCGGAAGCATCAAATTTTCGCTGGATGATCGAAGAACTCCGCGTTTCTTTATATGCGCAGGACCTTAAAACTTCGGCGCCTGTTTCGATCAGGAGACTTGAGCGCCAGTTGAGCCTGCTTGGCGAGTAATGCAAAAAACAAACGACAAATGAGTTGTAACCGTGTCAGGATGCATGTCGTCGTGTATACGTGTGGGTGTTTCACCGCTTAATTATCCGTGGAGTTTTGCTGTGCAAGATCATCTGAAGCTGTCGAATCCTCGTCTTGAGCTGCGCTGTCGTCCCTGTTATCGAAACCCTTGAGGGGCGGCGGCTGCTGGCGGGGGATGCATCGGTCGTGCAGTCGCTGCCGTTCTCTTTGGACTTCAACTCCGCGGTGCCCAGCGTGATCACCGACAAGGCCGGCCAGGGGACGGGATTTACCTGGGTGCAGCCGAATAAGAACGGCAATGAATATCAACCGGCGCTGCTCGATCTTCAGCCGGCCAACGGCGTGCTGAATATTACCACGACCGGCACCGCAACCGCCGGGGGCTCATGGGAATCGGACAATACGCTGGTCGATGCGGTCGAGACCCAGTTCAACGCGGCCAGCGGCGCATTTACCATTACGACACGGCTGAAGGGGCCTCTTGGTTTTTTGAGCAATCCTTCCGATCAGGGTGGGATTAACTTTGGTCCGGACCAGGATAATTACATTAAGTTCGTCGCGGCTTCACAGTCGCAGGGGCAGTTTTTGCAGTTTGCAGACGAGCAGCTTCCCGCCGGCGCTACCAGCTTTACCCACTCGATCGCAACGGCGAACTCATATACCAGCATTGGAGCGTTTGCGAACGTCAACACACTGGACCTGCAGATCAGCGCAGATCCGTCCAGCGGCATCGTTACCGGTTCGTATGCCGTCAATGGCGGCGCGTTTACCGCAGTTTCGCAGAGCGTGACGCTGACGGGGAGCGAAAAATCCGCGTTCTTTTCCGGCACTGCGCGCGCTGGTCTGATCGCAATGGCCAAGAACAATCTGCCGCCGGTTACGGTCAGCTTTGATAATTTCAGTATTGCCGCGGCGCCTGTTTCCAATCCGCCACCAGCCGGACCTAAATTGACAGGAACCGTCATCGGCACCGCCGGTTCGTTCCAGAATAATGGCAATACCGGCGCGAAAGCGTTTGATGGGAGCCTGAATACTTATTTCGACGGCCCGACAACGAGCGGGGATTGGGTGGGGCTTGATCTTGGTTCGCCGTCGGTGATCGCTCAAATTAAGTACGCACCGCGCGGCGGATTCACGTCGCGCATGGTGGGTGGGATTTTCCAGGGTTCAAACGTCGCCGACTTCTCATCGGGCGTCGTCAATCTCTTCACGGTCTCCTCGTCCCCTGCTGCCGGGGCGTTCACGACACAGATAACAAACAACTCCAGCACGTTCCGTTTTGTCCGGTATCTCGCGCCGGCGAATTCTTATGGCAACGTCGCCGAGATTGAATTCGACAACGCCGTCACAGCGCCTGCTCCGCAGCCTTCGATTGCCAGCACCACTCCTGCAAGCGGCGCCAGCGGTGTTCTCCGCACCGCGTTTGTCTCGTGCGATCTGAATCTTCCCAACGTCGGGGCGGGGATCGATGCCAATACGCTCACCCGATCCACGGTATTCCTTTACCGAACGTTTGATCACAAGAGCATCACCGCAGAATTGAACACCGACGGCGCGGGGAGTGTAATCATCCTGCAACCGGATACGCCCCTGGATGCCAGCACGGGGTATACATTCGTGGTTACGTCGGGAGTGAAAGATGTCAGCGGCGCGGCGTTTCAGCCGTTTCAGATGAGCTTCACTACGGGCTCCGATTCAATCACGACCGATCCGAATATTGCTTTTGAAAAAGTCTCGCTGCCCACTGCTGTCAATCAGCCATTCACCGGGCTGACGGTCGGGCCTGATGGAAAGATGTACGCCACCACCGCCAGCGGGGACATTTTTCAATACACGATCAATCCTGACGGCACGCTTGGAAATCCGTTCGACATCAAGACGATGCTGGTTAACAACGGCAACTCGCGCCTGATTACCGGCATTACGTTCGATGCCGCGGGCAATATGTGGGTCAGCAGCGGCGCCGGCACGACGACCAATGCGCCGGATTGGACTGGAAAGATAACCCGTTTGAGCGGCGCGAATTATTCGGTTTACCAGGATTATGTTGTTGGTCTGCCGCGGTCTATCCGGGATCATTTGAACAACCAGCCGTCGTTTGGGCCTGATGGCGCGCTGTATTGGCCGCAGGGCGCGATGTCGGCGATGGGCGCTCCGGACAGCGTCTGGGGATTCCGCAACGAACATCTTCTGAGCGCTGCGATTTTGCGCCTGGATGTGAATGCAGCCGTGTCGTGGCCGATCAATGTGCAGACGGAATCGCTCCCGCAGGGACAAGCGGCATATAACCCGTTTGCCACCGGCGCGCCCGTCACCATCTATGCCAGCGGTGTCCGCAATGCGTACGATCTGATTTGGGACAGCAATGGACACCTGTATGCGCCTACCAATGGCTCGGCCGGAGGCGGCAATACGCCAGCCTCGCCACCAGCGCCCTTCACGGCGACAAATCGAATCGACTCCAGCACGCGCACTTACACCGGCCCGGCGGTTCCCGCCCTGAACAACCTTGGCCAGGCTGAAGACGATTGGCTCTTTGATATCATCCAGGGCGGCTATTATGGCCACCCCGACCCTGCCCGTTCTGAATATGTCATGAACGGCGGTAATCCCCAGACATCGCTTGGCGCGAATTTTCCCATTCAAGGCGCATACCCGGCGGGCACTAATCCCGATCCGAACTATCGCGGGATTGCATTCGACTTCGGCGTTCACTATTCCCCGGACGGCGCAATCGAATACCACGGCTCCGCATTCAACGGTGCGCTTGACCATGCCCTTCTCATTACGCGATACAGCGGCGGCAAAGATATTCTCCTTCTGCGCGTCGGCGCGAACGGTCAGATCACGCAATCCGAAACCGGCATCGCTGGTTTCACACAGTTCACCGATCCGATTGACATCACCGAAGATCCGCATACCGGCTATCTGTATGTCGCAGAACTGGGCGGCCTGAAGATCACACTCCTGCGCCCGCTCAATGTTGGCGGCAATGTCACCGTCAGCGCTCCCACGCTTTACTTCAATGACCCAACCGGCGGCGGCGCCAGCCCGACGCAGACACTCACTATTTCGAACACCGGCAATCAGCCGCTGGCGCTTCCATCCGACGGCCTTTCTGTGCTTGGGTCGGATGGCGCTTTGTTCCCCATCGTTTCAAAACCGAGCCTGCCGCTCAGCATTCAGGTCGGCGGCTCGATCTCCATCACGATCGCCTTCAACGCCGGCACCAGTGCGCTGGGTCTGCACACCGCCGAGTTGCAGATTAAGAGCAACGATCCCAATCAACCGCTGTTCAACGTGAACCTGCGCGCCCTGACGACGGCAGGCACGGGAGGCAACAACGAACCGTCGCTCCAGCGCATCCTCGACCTATTCCAAATCCAGGATAATGTCGGCAGTGCCAACCCAAATGTCACCGCCTTCACCACCCCGCCGCAAACGCCCAATGATGAAGTGACGATGCCGCGGCTGGTCAAGGCCGGGCCGGGGCCGGTCACGATTACACCACTCGCGGCCTTCAGCGCGAGCATCACACCGTCGGCCGGGATCGGCTTCTATTCGCCCGGCACGTACGACAGTTTGAGCCCACTCTTCACGATCAACGCCGCCGACGCGCAGAGCGTTGATCCGACCGCGATTGGAAAGACCAGCTTCGATCCGGGCTCCGCGATCTTCGGGCTGTTCGCTTCATTCGACGCATTCCCCGATTCCACCGGCAAGGCCCGCATCGCCTATAGCGAGGATGCGCTTAATACATGGGATACGACCAACCACCGCAAGGTCCGTTTCTATCCGATGAAGAACCCGGACGGTTCTGTCGTTCCCAATAGTTTTGTATTCGCGACCGAAGACTATGGCGTTGCGCCATCATACGACTCCAATGACGTTGTCGGGGTTATCTCCAATGTCAAAGCGGCCCCTTCCGGCGCGGACCTCGGCACGCAGAATCTTGACGCGCAACCATTTGCCGACCGTCTTGTCTTTAACAACATTCAGAATCTCAACACCCAATTCCCCAACGTTGTCCATAAATCCGATACGCTCCGCCTCTGGAACACGGGTGACCAGGCATTGAACATCAGTTCAATCAGTTCCAGCAACGCGTTCTTCACGGTTGGCGGTTCGCTCACGTTTCCGCTGACGATCGCCGCCGGGGCATTCCAGGACATTGTCATCAATTATGTCCCCACCCATAACAGCGGTGTGAGTGCCGTCGATATCGGCACGCTAACGATCAATTCCAGCGCCATCAACGCGCCAACTAAAACAATCGACCTCCGCGGTTTCTGGCAGCAATACAGCAACGCCACGCCCGGCGGGACCATCACTGAACCCACAGTCGCACAGATTGTGAACACCGAATTTGGTTATGGCACCAACATTATCAATGCCGGTCAATCGATGAACCAGGGGGCGCGATCGCGACCGTCGGCGAAGAAGTCCTTTCTCGTTATTGGCTGCGGGCCGATCCGAATCTTCCTGTCACCGCTCGCCAGATTGACGCCTTTCACACAGAAGGGAATCCCGCCACGCTGTATTGGTTCAACCAGGGCAGTCCCACTTCGTACAACACGATTCTCAGCAATGCCGGCGATGACTCTCAATCGTTCCTGCCGCTGTCGAATGACAGCACCAAGGCAATCGCCTTTGGCACGTTTAAGCCGAGCGGTTTGTTTGGATTCAATGTCGATAAGCAGGAATCATCTGACGACTCTCTCAACAAAGCGCCCGCCGGATCGACAACAGACAAGGGCCATCACGTCCGTTTCTGGCCGGCGCGCGATCGGCTTGGCGTCATTATTCCTAACGAGTGGCTGATGGCGATGGACTATTCGGGCATTAACTACGATTACAATGACAACGTCTATCTGATCTCTAATATGCGCCCGGCTCCCCCCGCCGCTCCGACGGGGCTGGTCGCGACGGGCAGCGGCGCGGGCATTGCACTTTCGTGGTCACCTGTCAGTGCGCCGCTGCTGGTGGGTTACAATATTTACCGCAGCACTTCCGCGAGCGGAACGTTCATCCTGATCAACACCGGTCCTGTTGCCGGAACCTCATACAACGACACGACCGCCACGCCCGGCGGGACGTTCTATTACAAGATTACCGCCGCTGACTCCTGGAACGGTGAATCTGGTTTCAGCGCGTCTGTCAGCGCCACTCGGCCAAAAGATGTGACACCGCCCGCCCAGCCAAGCAATCTGGCGGCGAGCACGTCGGGATCGGGGATCACGCTGACGTGGTCTCCCAATACGGAGTCCGACCTCGCGGGATATAATGTCTACCGCTCCTCTTCGGCTACCGGAACGTTCTTTAAGCTCAATAGTTCACCATTTACGAGTGCAAATTTCACCGATACGAATGCCGCATCAGGGCAGACTTCGTATTATCAGGTCACGGCGATCGATACTTCGAACAATGAATCCACCGCCGCCACGATCAGCGCCACCCGAACAGTCGATACCACTCCGCCGGCCACGCCATCTGGCTTCACGGCAAGCGGCTCTACAAGCAATATCACGCTTACCTGGACCCCCAACACTGAACCTGATCTGGCCGGCTATAACATTTACCGCTCGGCGTCGGGCACTGGCACGTTTGTTAAATTGAATTCCACACCGCTGACGATGGCGTCATACACCGACACGACCGCCCCGGCGGGGGTTTTCTCTTATTACCGCCTGACCGCCGTTGATATTTCGGGTAATGAATCTTCGTTCACGACGGCGAATGCCCTTCGCAAAGATACCGTTGCGCCGTCCGCGCCGGCGTCTGTCGCCGCCAGCGGCGACGCCAGCGGTATCACGGTGACATGGTCCCCAAACACGGAGAAAGACCTTGCAGGTTACAACATCTATAGCTCGTCCTCTGCGATGGGGACATTTACGAAATTGAACGTCACCGGATTGCTCACGGCGGCAAGCTATTTTGATTCGGCGGCGCCTTCATCGAGTACCACTTTCTATCGCGTCACCGCTGTTGACCTGTCCGGCAATGAATCCGCGCCAACCGGCGCCAGCGCATTTCGGCCTGGCAGCAATATCACTCCCCCAGCGCAGCCGCAGAATTTCCAGGCATTGGCCAATACGACAAGCATCGCGCTTACATGGTCTGCAAATACCGAAACTGATCTTGCCGGCTACAACCTCTATCGCTCTTCCTCGCCTTCGGGCACATTCGTTAAGCTCAATACGGCTGGATTATTGACATCGACCTCTTACAACGACACGACCGCCGCGGCTGGACAAACGTGGTACTATCAACTGACGGCGGTTGATACATCATCCAACGAATCCAGCGCAGCAACGGCCAACGCAACGATTCCCGCACAAACTACTTCCTTCACCAGCGCTGACATTGGAAACCCCACACCGGCTGGTGTCACTACAGTCGTCACCGAAGGTTCAGACTACGACGTTCAGGCCGGCGGAGCGAACATCAACGGCACTGCCGACCAGTTCCGTTTTGTCTATAAGCAGATTACCGGAGACTTTGATGTCAAAGTCCTGATCGGCGCTCTCCAAAACGCCGGCGGCACGACTAGCTCATGGGCCAAGGCAGGGCTCATGGCCCGAACCGATCTTTCCGCCGGCAGCGCCAATGTTTACTCCTATGACACCCCCGGCCCCAACGGGTTCTCATCGTCGTACCGCTCTGCCGCAGCGGCGAACACAACGGTCAACGCCGGCCCCGCCAATGGGGGATCCAAATGGATTCGGCTCACCCGCGTCGGCAATACCTTCACAACCTATGCCAGCACCGACGGCATTAACTGGACACCAATGGGGTCTGCCATCACATTGAATCTCGGTTCGACTTTATATGTTGGAATGGCGACAACCAGCCACGAAACCAATGCCTTAATCACGGCGAAATTCCGCTCATTTACGCAATCTTGAATGACCTGCCTGTGCTATGGCGGCAGGTGCGGAGACCCGGATTAAAGCCATAAACCCTGCACTGATTGGCCTTTGCTCGCGCTGCCGACCGCTTGTATCCCCCTCGGCGATCCGGTACATTACTTGGCTCTAAATCGGCGGCCTCATCGTTGCGCCGGATTTTGATCTGTACATGATTTATGTCGGAAAGCGGCGGTGACTGAACCGCGGCGCCGGCCTTTTTGCCGCCAGGAGTCTTCGCTTGATCATCGTGATGAACCATGCCGCCCCGCAGCCGACAATTGATCGGGTGATCGCGGAGATCGAAAAAATGGGCAATAAGGCCCATCTGTCGCGAGGTGAATTCCGGACGGTGATCGGCGCTGTTGGAGAAGAGGGATCGCTGGATCAGGCGCATCTGGCTTCGCTGGATGGGGTTGAAAAAGTTGTTCCGATCATGAAACCGTACAAACTCGCCAGCCGCGAGTTTCATGAGGATGATTCGGTTGTCGAGATCGGCGGTGGAAAGGTGCCGGCTGTTAAAGTTGGTGGAAACCACGCCGCCTGCATCGCCGGACCGTGCGCGGTTGAAAATGAACAGATGCTGCATCGCATAGCGCGCCATGTGCGTGACGGCGGCGCAACGGTTCTTCGGGGCGGGGTCTACAAGCCTCGAACATCTCCATATTCCTTCCAGGGGCTGGGCCTTCAGGCGCTGAAATGGATGCGCGAGACAGGTGATGAACTGGGGATGCCCATCTGCGTTGAGGTTATGGACACCCGCCAGGTGGCGGATATGGAACCATACGTTGACTGCTTCCAGATCGGCGCACGGAATATGCAGAATTTTGATCTGCTGCGTGAGGTCGGCAAGACCCGCCGGGCCGTGCTGCTCAAGCGAGGCCTGGCGGCGACGGTCAAGGATTGGCTTCTGTCCGCTGAATACGTTCTGAGCCAGGGAAACCGGGGCGTTATCCTTTGCGAGCGCGGCATCAAGACATTTGAAGACAGCATTCGTTATACGCTCGATGTCACCAGCATTCCGGTCGCGCGGCAGTGGAGCCACTTGCCGATGATCGTGGACCCAAGCCACGCCGCCGGCAAGCGGGATTATGTGCCACCGTTGGCCGCGGCCGGCATGGCCGCCGGGGCACATGGCATCATCGTTGAAGTTCATTACTGCCCCAGCGAAGCTCAATGCGACGGGCCGCAGGCGTTGCTGCCTGAAGTGTTCAAAGATCTCATGATCCAGCTCAGAAAGATCGCCGCGATCTTCGGAAAAGAATTTGCGGAGGCGGCGGAGTTAGCGCCCGCCTGAATGGCGTTGTTTAAGACATCGCACAAGACTCCGGCAAGCTCGGCCCAGTTGCGTCTCATCCGTATTGAAGTACGTGTGAAAGAATTGAAAGCTTAAACCACGGCCCGACTGAGCTGGCCGCATTCAGATGCACGCAGATTCACAGGATAAGAACCGATGTCCTGGATCATTTGCGTTGATTTGTGGTTCTTGTAAGTCGCATTTTAGGACACGGGCAAGATGCTCGTGCTAGAGAGAAATGGCTCGCATCAAGTTTGTCGCTGGTAACTGGAAGATGAATACGAATAAGGCGTCGGCGATTGAGCTGGCGCAGGCCGTTGCGCAGGCGCGCCGTCGGGCGTGGAAGTCGGGATCGCGCCGCCGTTCGTTTATCTGGATGCTGTCGGGAAGGCGATCGCGGGTTCGAGCGTGCAGCTTGGCGCTCAGGATGTCTACTACGAAAAGAATGGAGCGTTCACCGGCGAAATTTCTGTGGACATGCTCAAAGACCTCGGTGTGCGTTTTGTCCTGACCGGCCACAGCGAGCGCCGGCATGTCATTAAAGAGCCCAGCGAACTCGTCGCAAGGAAGGCTGATGCGGTTTACTCTGCCGGCCTCACGCTCATTCACTGCGTGGGGGAAAAACTGGAAGAGCGCGATGCGAATAAGACGGTCAGCGTTGTTCAGGCGCAACTCGACGAACTGTCCAACAAGATGCAGGACCCTGAGCGGCTGGTGATTGCCTATGAGCCCGTATGGGCGATCGGCACAGGCCGCAATGCCACCGATGCACAGGCTGAGGAAGTGCATGCGTATATTCGCGGTGCGATCGCCAGGAGTTGGAACAAGGACTTCGCTGACCGCGTAAGGATTCAGTACGGCGGCAGCATGAAACCTGAAAACGCCAAAGGGCTGCTGACCCAGCCTGATGTTGATGGCGGTTTGATCGGTGGCGCGGCTTTAAAGGCAGAAAGCTTCCTTGCCATCGTCAATGCCGCAAAATAAAAACTGTCCCCAAGTCAGTTGTCCGTGCTCCGTTGCTCGAAACGGCGGATAACGGATTACTGACAACGGACAATGGACAACTGACTACGGACAAATATGTCTTTCCTTTTTTATCTGAGTTTGACGCTCTTCATCATCCTCGCCGTCTTCTTGATCCTTCTGATCCTGATCCAGAAGGGCCGGGGCGGCGGGCTTTCCAGCGCTTTTGGCGGTGGAGGAGGCAGCACTGCATTCGGCACCAAAACCGGCGACGTGCTGACCTGGGCGACCAGTATTGTGTTTGGCATCTTCATCGCACTGGCCGTCGTATTGAATCTGGTGGTAAATTACAACGCAAATCAGGCGCATGCTGCGGCTTCCGCGCAGGTTCCGATCAGCGCTCCGGGAAACATGCCGGGCAGTTCGTCAGGCGAGACGCCCGGAAAGACCGGCACACCGGTGACACCGGCGCCGCCTGTATTGCCGCGATAAAAGGGCAGGTTGTTTGCGGTAATCTTCAGGTGGTTTGAATCTCAGGGGGCAGCAAGGCAAGCACGCATGATTGTCAGCATGACGGGTTTTGGAGATGCAACCGCGGAGCGCGGAGGGACGCATTATGCCGTCGAAATCCGTTCCCTCAACAACCGGTTCTTCAAACCGATCATCAAGCTGCCCGAAAACATCAGCGGGCTGGAGCCGGAATTGGAATCGATGCTCCGCGAAAAGCTGGGGCGAGGTTCCATCACCTTCATCATGAAGATGCGCCTCGATAACGCCGAAGCCGCCTACCATATTAATACTCAGGCGCTGTCGGCGTATCTGGAACAACTGCAGCAGGTCAAAGGCATCGACCGGCTGGTGCAGATCGACCTGGCGAGCCTCGTTCAACTGCCTGGCGTCTGCCAGGAACCGCGCGACGAAACGGATGAAATCCAAAAGCACGGCGACACGATCCGCGAGCTGACCTCCAGGGCGATCATCAAACTTCAAGGAATGCGCGAGCGAGAAGGCAAGGCGCTATTCACCGAGCTGATGAAACATGCGAATGTGATCGCAGCCGCCCTGAAGGAGATCGAGAAGCGCGCTCCGTCTGTGATCGAGGATTATCACAAACGACTGCAGCAGCGTGTGAATCAATTGCTGAGCAAAGCGGAACTTCGCGTGAGCGAAGTGGATTTGATTAAGGAGGTCGCAGTCTTTGCAGAGCGGGCCGACATCGCTGAGGAAATCCAGCGGCTGACAAGCCATCTGAACGCCTTCGAAGAATCCTGTCGCAAGGATGAACACGCCGGCCGCAAGCTGGATTTCATCACGCAGGAAATGCTGCGTGAAGCGAACACCATTGGCAGTAAGGCCAATGATGCGACGATCGCAAAAAACATCGTTGAAATCAAAGGCTCGATTGATCGACTGAAGGAACAGGTTCAGAATGTTGAGTAGGTTGTAAGCAGGAATCCGTGGTCAGTGGTCCGTTGTCCGTTGCTGGATTGAGCAACGGACAACGGACCACGGACCGCGGACAATTAAAATGGCAACGACGAATAAAGAAGCTGGTCTGCTCATCGTGCTTGTCGGCCCTAGTGGCGTCGGCAAGAGCACGATCTCGCGCAAGCTCGCCGAGAAGATGCACCTGAAGTACATCGTCAGCGCCACCACCCGGCGGCATAACGAAAAGGACGATCTGGGCAAGGTTTACGATTACGTGGATGAGCAGACATTTTTCAAGAAGCTGGAGCAGGGTGCGTTTTTGGAATATGCCAAGGTATTTGACGAATACTATGGCACACCGAAGCATCCGACGATGGATCACCTTGCCGCCGGGGAGGATGTGCTGCTGGAAATTGACGTGCAGGGCGCGTTGCAGGTGCGTTTCCAGTATCCTGATGCATTGATGATCTTCATCATGCCGCCGGATCAGGAATCACTGCTGCAGCGGCTTCGCGAACGCGGGCGCGACACGGAAGAAGCCATCGAAAAGCGGTTTCGCGGCTCAAAGCGTGAAATCTGGATGGCCAAGGGCAGCCGAGCGTTCGATGATATGGTGATTAATGATGACGTGCAGCGTGCAGTCGAGGAAATATCCCGGCTGATTCGCCAGAAAAAATCCCCGGTGGGGATATAGAATGTAATGGAATGTCCGTTGTCAGTGGTCCATCGTCTGTTGCCCGGACGGCGGATGCGGCAGCGACGGACAACTGACTACGGACAAAGGACAAAATTATGATTGAAGCATTGAAGAGCGACGAAATCGTGAACAAAGTCGGCGGGCGATTTAAGCTGACGGCGTTAATCCAGAAGCGAATGCTCGAGTTAATGGACGGGGCCCGCCCGCTCGTTGAGCGCGATCACCTGACGGATCTGGAGACCGTGATCCAGGAAATCCTCCAGGATAAGATCGCCATCGATTATGAAGCCAGCGGCTTGATCGAGCCGGAATAAGCAAAACCAAAAACACAGGCGTGGAAACCGCGGATTTTGCGGCTTATGCAGGTTCGGAAGGCATTCTTCCGGAATTGCGTATGCTTCAGAATCCGCGGTTTCTTCCTTTTTTGTGTCTTTGCGGCTTTGCAAGCTAAAATGAGACTATGAGCGATGAGCTTTCCATCCAGCCTGCACAATCCAGCTCCTTGAAAGGGCGCGAAATCATTGTCGCCGTGTGCGGCGGGATTGCTGCTTACAAGGTTGCCGATCTCGTCTCGAAGCTGGTGCAACTGGGCGCCGGCGTGAGCGTGGTGATGACTGATGAGGCGCAGAAGTTTGTGACGCCGCTCACTTTTCAGGCGCTGTCGGGCCGGCCGGTGCGTACGAGCACCTTTGATTTGCTGGACTCTTCAGACCCGCAGCACATCACCCTGACAGAGCGGGCCGATCTGATGCTCGTTGCCCCGGCGACCAACAACATCATTGCGAAGGTAGCCGCCGGGCTTTGTGATGATCTGGTCAGCCTGATGATTTGCGCTGCCGCCTGTCCGGTGGTGTTTGCGCCGGCGATGAACAGCCGGATGTGGGATCATCCGATTGCGAAAGAGAATGTCGCCAGGCTGGCTGGGATCGGCTATCGCTTCATCGGGCCTGAGGCAGGATGGCTTGCGTGCCGGAATGTGGGAGCGGGCCGATTGAGCGATCCTCAGGTAATTGTGGATGAGGTGATCGACATGCTGGCAAACCTCGCAGTCACTTCACGTCCGACAGCAACGTCGATGATGAAGCAAGCGATCAAGGGAAATGAAGCATGTTGAGCAGCGTTGATCTTCGCACCATTGCGAGAGCCCGGCTAAAGGACGCTGATGCACTGTACTCTTTGCGACGATATGACGGCGCCCTTTATCTCTGCGGATATTCGATCGAAATCGCGTTAAAGTCGCGAATTGTCCGGACGCTCAAATGGCCGGGCTTTCCCGAGAGCAACAAAGAATTCAGCGGATTATTGAGTTTTCGATCACATGACTTGAATGTGCTGCTGCAATTGAGCGGATGGGAAGGTAAAGTTCGTTCAAAGTTCCTTCCGGAGTGGTCGATTGTTTCTTCCTGGACGCCGGAATTGCGATATAAGCCGCCGGGTATTGTGACAGATGCGGAAGCAAAACTGATGATTGACAGCGTGAAGCGAATTATCGGAGCCATGCTATGAGCAAACTTTTCGACAAGCTCGAAGAAGTGGCGCGAATTGTGGATCGTGATAAGCCGGTCCTTCATTTCTTCGGGCTCGTTCATGCCATTGATGCGATTGATCGTTGGGATTTACTTGTATCTTCCGATCAACTTGCGCCTTGGAGCATGGAAGCGTTGAAGTACATTGCTGATTTGCTCAAGAAAAAGCTTCGATCGGAAGAGGTCATCAATATTGCGCATCGTGGTGCTGCCGCGCAATAATGAAGTGATTCAGGCGCTCAGCCACAACGATCAGGTTCATCTCGGAAAATTAAGCGCGCTTCAAGATGAGCGATTCGATCGGGCAATGATTTACAGGTCGCTCGAATTGCCGGCTGTAGCGGGCGGGAAAAGGTAGTTGGCGATCTTTTTGCCAAAACACGAGTACGATTTATAAATGCGCGTTCTCATCACTGCCGGCCCCACCTGGGAACCAATTGATCCGGTTCGCTACATCGGCAACCGCAGCAGCGGGCAGATGGGAAGCGCGCTCGCGGGAGCGGCGGTTAAGTCTGGCCATTCCGTGACCCTGATCGCCGGGCCCATCACTGCGGCGATACCTTCAGGCATAATGCGGATCGATATCGAAACCAGCCAGCAGATGCACGATGCCGTATTGGAGGCGTTCCCTCACCATGATCTGCTGATTATGGCCGCCGCCGTCGCCGATTTTCGGCCTGCAAAGGTCCATACCGGCAAAGTTGAACGAGCGGGGATGCTGACGATTGAGCTGGAGGCGACTCCGGACATCCTGGCCGCCGCGGGGGGAATCAAGCGGCCCGACCAGCGGACGGTGGGATTCAGCCTTGTACAGCGGGGGGATTTAGATCGGTCGATGCAAAAGCTCCGTCGCAAGAATCTGGATCTGATCGTATACAACCCTCTGGATACGATGAGCAGCCAGAGCATTGAATCGGTCCTTCTTTGGCCGGATGGCAGAAGCGAAGAACTGCCCTGTCGAAGCAAGGGGGAGTTCGCCGATACTCTCCTTCAGCGGGCCGCCGCATTGTTCGCATGAACGGATTCATGCCACGGGCCTGCCTGAAGTTGCGAGCTACGGAGCGCGATTGCCACGGGGTTCCACTTCACGTCCGATAACTGTCCGCATCAGGCGGGCCGCCCATTCCGCGGGCCTGCCGTTGCCGGCGAAGATGACGGAGCACGCGGCCGGCTTTGATCTCGCCGCCGCCGTGCCGGAGCCCATCACGCTCCAGCCCGGTGACATCCGGCTGATTCCCTGCGGCTTTTCCATGGCGATCCCCCACGGCTACGAGGCCCAGGTTCGCCCCCGCAGCGGCCTCTCCAGCAAGCACGGCATCACCATGATCAATTCTCCCGGCACCATCGACAGCGATTACCGCGGGGAAGTTCATGTGCCGCTCATTAACCACGGGAGACAATCCTTCACCATCGAACGCGGCATGCGCATTGCGCAGATGCTCATCGTGCCGATTCCACTGGTGGAATTGATCGAAGTTGAAGAACTGGAAGAAACCGCCCGCGGCAAGGGTGGGTTTGGGCATACAGGACATTAGGAAAGATGTCCGTGTTCAGTGGTCCATTGTCCGTTGTTGAACACGGACCACGGATAACTAACCACGGACGATTGACAAATAAAATGGAACGTTCGAACCTCTGGCGTTGGATTAATGTTTGCCTGGCCGTTGGGTCATGGGTGTTTCTGCTGCTTTCACTCGGCAGCTTTCATCCGACCGATTGGCCGAGCCATGCCGTGCATCCGTATCTGCCGATCGCAAACCTGTGCGGGGCGGTGGGGGCGTTTTTTGCGTATTACCTGTTCCTGATCATCGGGCAGGGCGCGTTTCCGATGCTGTTCTTCAGCGGGGTTTGCGTTGTACTTTATGTCGCTCATAATCGCGTGAGCGATCCGTGGATGCGGGCCATCGGATTGCTGCTGCTCTCAATCGCATTCGCGGCAGCGGTTCATCATTTCCAGCCTGGCCGCGAAAATGGATTTCCTGAAGGACAAGGCGGAATCCTCGGCATTGGGGCGGCGACGTATCTTCAACAGCACATGAGCAACGCCGGCACGCGGCTGGTGCTGCTGATGACGATGCTGATCGGCCTGCTCCTGGCCGCCGACGACTTGGTGCTTCGTGCGCCTGTGTACGTCGGCTCGGCGCTGTCGACCGTCAAGCTGCGAAAGCCGACGTTTGAATTCAAACTGCGATCGTTGCCGAAGCTGCCTTCCATTCTGAATCGCGACGGCGCGACGCGAGGCGGTCCGATTCAGCGCATGATCAAGCCGGATGAGTCGCAGGAAGATCTGAAATCCCCCGTCATGCTTCGGCCGCGCAGGCCGGATGATGATGTTGAATTGACGTATACGAATGACGAACCCGCACCGGCGGTCGCCGAAGCGGCATTTATCGATGCAACCGATCCAGGCCCATCGGAAGCGGCCAAAATCCCTCTCTCGCCGTTGCCGGTCCCCATCTCCGCAACGAGCAATTCAACAACGTCAATCGCCCTCGCAACCTCTGCCGGCGCGTCTTCAGATACCTCGCCTGCGGCAGATCCGGCCGCCGCAGCGATACCGATTGAATCACCGAAGATACGCGCAGATATTGTCGTGAAACTGCCAAGCATGCTCAAACCGCGGCAGGTTTCACCGCCACAAGCGCCGCCTAAAGAGCTCGGCGAATATCATCTGCCAAGTTGGGAGTGCCTGAACGAAGCCGAGCACGGCTACGCTGAAAGCCAGGAAGCTTTCGTCCGCGAAAAGGCGGCGATCCTCGAGCAGGCGCTAAGGGAATTCAATGTTGATGCCCATGTCGTAGAGATCGACACCGGCCCTGTCATCACCATGTACGAACTGAGTCTCGCCCCAGGCTTGAAGGTGTCCACGGTCACCTCATTGACCAACGACATCATGCGAGCGCTTAAGGCTGAAAGCATTCGCATCGTCGCGCCCGTGCCGGGGAAAAATACCGTGGGCATCGAGGTTCCAAACGCACAAAAAGAAAAAGTGCGATTTAAGGAGCTGCTGCAGCTCGCGCCGATGCGCTGGCTAAAGACTTCGTCATGCCGCTCTTTCTCGGTAAAGACGCCAGTGGCGAGCCGCTCATCACTGACCTTGCCCGCATGCCGCACTGCCTGATTGCAGGCACCACCGGTTCGGGAAAATCCGTCTGCATCAACACGATCATCATGTCCATCATGTACCTTCAGCGTCCGGATCGGGTGAAGCTGATCCTGATCGATCCGAAGGTCGTGGAAATGGCTCCGTTCAAGGATATTCCGCATCTGATGTGCCCGGTCATCAACGACACCGGCCGCGCCACCAGCGTGCTGGAATGGGCCTGCGAAAAGATGGACGAGCGCTATGAAGTGCTGGCAGAGGCGGGCGTGCGAAATATCAAGGATTACAACACGCTGACGCAGGAGGAACTCTTCGAGAAATTCCAGCCGGGCTCGCCGGAGGAAGAAGCGAAGATTCCCAAGCACCTGCCGTACATCGTGATTATCATTGACGAACTGGCCGACCTGATGATGACCAGCGGCAAGGAAGTGGAATCATTCATCGTGCGCCTGGCGCAAAAGTCTCGTGCCGTGGGAATCCATCTGATTTTGGCCACGCAGCGCCCCGCCGCCACCGTTGTCACAGGATTAATTAAATCCAACATGCCGACGCGAATTGCCTTCCGCGTACAGAGCCGCATGGACAGCCGAATCGTGCTGGATCAGAACGGCGCAGACTTGTTGCTTGGCCAGGGCGATATGCTCTTCATGCCGCCTGGCGCGAGCAAACCCATTCGCTCACAAGGCACGTTTATCGACGACCGGGAAATCCGCGAGAGCGTGAAGCTGGTGAAGAGCCTCGCCGATGCGCAATACGAACCGGAACTCGTGCAAATCAAGGGAGCCATCAGCACCGAAGGCGAAATGGAAAAGGACGAACTTTTCGACGACGCCGTCCGAGTCGTCCTGGAAACCAAGCGCGGCAGCGTCTCGCTCCTTCAACGGCGCCTGACGATCGGCTACGCCCGCGCCTCCCGCCTGATCGAAATGATGGCCCGATCCGGAATCGTCGGCGACTACAAAGGCTCACAAGCCCGCGAGGCTATGCTGACTTTGGAAGAATGGGATGCGATGAAGGCGGCTGAGCAGAAGGATATGGAAAGCGGGATGACGGTTTGAAGTACATCGGACACAATGCTCATCAAGACATGGTAATTTATAATAATAGTAAAGTTGACGTGAAGTGCCTTCGCTCACATCAATATTCAATAAGCCGCCTTGTGGAGTCGGTGTTCTGATTAGAACTTTTCGGTCGCCTATTTTAACTTGCCGATCAGTGCCAAACCACTTGTATACGTGCCTTTTCGGAACAACATAAAAACGATATTGCAACATTCGGCCTAGATTAGAGGATAAGTACATTGACTATACCATGACCTCGTCCATCGGCTACAATTCTTCCCATGCCCGCTCAGGAACAGGTAGTCCGCGTTAACCTCGCAGATAGCCCTTATAACATTCACGTAAAACCTGGTCTGCTTGCCGAAGTCGGTGAACGCGTGGCTACGCTCACGCCGGCCCGCCGTGCCATGTTGATGACCGACTCCAATGTCGGGCCACGATTCGGCTCTGTTGTGTGCGCAAGCTGCTCTGCAGCAGGCATCGAAATTGTCGCCGAGTGCGTTATCCCTGCCGGCGAGAATCACAAGACGTTTGATCAGGTCCAGCGTGCATATGACGTGTTCCTGAATGCGAAGATCGAGCGGTCTACTCCCATTCTCGCGCTGGGCGGTGGTGTGATCGGCGATATGGCAGGTTTTGTTGCAGCCACTATCCTGCGCGGCGTACCCTTCATACAAATCCCCACGACCCTCCTCTCCATGGTCGACGCCAGCGTCGGTGGCAAAACCGGAGTGAATCATGCGGCGGGCAAGAATCTGATCGGCGCGTTTCATCAACCCATCGCTGTCCTGGCCGATACGGAAGTGCTGAAGGAATTGCCAAAACGCGAACTTGTCAGCGGACTGGCCGAGTGCATCAAGCACGAGATCATTCGGGACGCCGACGGATTTACGGCGCTGGAAGCGAATATAGACCGCGCGCTTCAACTCGATGTCGCAATGCTCACCGATCTGGTAGCACATAACGTCCGCATAAAGGCGACTGTTGTAGAAGCCGATCCATTTGAGCACGCCGACCGCGCCCATTTGAATTTTGGCCACACATTCGGGCACGCCGTCGAGAAAGTTTCCAAATTCGCCTATTCCCATGGCGAAAGCGTCGCGCTGGGAATGGTCGCCGCTGCAGGACTCGCAGTTGATCTGGGTCTGCTCAACACCGCGGCGACAAACCGAATTGTCTCGCTTATTTCCAGAGCTGGATTGCCCACCAGTGGATTGACGCTCGATCCAGAAACGGTTTATGCCGCCATGGCATTTGATAAGAAAGTAAAGTCATCGCGAATTCGATTTATCCTGCCGGATCAAATTGGTCATGTGGTCGTTCGAAATGATGTGCCGCCGGAAATGGTGCTGCGTGCCATTCAGCGGCTACGGTGAATGAATTCCATGCGGCGTCGCGCTCGCAATCAACAGCGGGAATACACCATGCCAAGTCGCGGCGGTTGCCCCATGCTCGCTCTTGTCCTGGCAGTTGCTGCCTGCTCTGAAATTGCCGCCGCCGCAACTACGGTTAACTTGCCACAACTGGCGTCAGCCGGCGAGAAGCTCGACAAAAAACAGGCAGAGGGGATGGAAACAGAGCTACTCTCTTCTCCATCGGATATCAAAACGCGAGCGCAATTGCTTGGCTATTATTCCCTCCGCCCCGCTGATGAATCCGAGAAACGATCCGTCCACATTCTCTGGTTTATTCAGAACCATCCCAGTGATCCATTTTCCGGCTCTAATTATTGCCTGATCGATGCAAAGGCAAAGGAGTATGACCAGGCCAAAGCGCTCTGGCAGCAGCAGCAATCCAAAGATCCGGACAATCTCACAGTCCTTCAAAATGCGGTGAATTTTCTCCTGCCCGGCGATGATGCATCGGCGGAGCAACTGCTCCGTCACGCCATCGAATTACAACCGAAGATGGCCGACTGGCATGAACGGCTCGCGAAGCTTTTCGAGCTGCGAGAGTCAAAATCCCCGGATGACGCTGCCAGGTATGCCGCCGTCGCAGTGCAGGAGCGGCAGGAGGCGTGCGACCTCACGCACGATGCTTATTACCGATTCGCAATTCTCGCGGAGATGCCGCGCGACGCCTTCATTGCTCGTGATACGATTCGCGCCAAGCATCTCGCGCAGCAGTTGCTTGGCATCGCCGACGGTTATCGCGATGATCCAAACTATGGCCTGGCAATTCACCAGGGCAACATGGTGATGGGACGCGTGGCACTGCACGCCGGCGATGCGGAAGCTGCCATTTCCTATCTGCTGGAAGCAGGGCATTGCCCGCCTTCGCCACAGCTTGAAGCAGCGGGCCCGGATATGAGCCTGGCCAGGGAACTGCTGAAGCGCGGCGAGCGCGAAGTCGTTCACAGATATCTGGAATCCTGCCTGAAACTTTGGACCGCCGGCAACTCCAGATTGAAAGCATGGATCGCCACGCTGGATGCCGGCGGCACGCCGGATTTTGGACCAATGGCGATTGATTGATCGCGTATTTCGAGCCCCTTTTTTCGGAGATAAGCTTTGGCACTTCGGCACTGGTTGCAACTGTCGCTGACGAATGGGATCGGGCCCATCCTTGCTCGCCGATTGATCGAGGTTGCCGGAAGCGTAGAGGCGGCCTGCATCGCCGACATCAGCCTGCTGCGGAAGGTCGAGGGGATTGGCTCCGCAAAATCATCGACTCTCGTTCAATCACTCCGAAAAGCGGCGGCCGAAGCGGATGCCGAGTTGCAGCGGGCCCATCGTGCGGGGGCATCAATTATCTGCCACGACGATGAGACATATCCAATCCTGCTGAGAAGCATCCCGGACCCACCGCTGGTGTTGTACGTGCGCGGATCGCTGGAACCTCGCGATCTGAATGCGGTGGCGATTGTCGGGAGCCGCAAATGCAGCTTCTATGGCCGCGAACAGGCGGAACGATTCGGCGCGCTGCTTGCCGGCGCCGGAGTAACCATGATCAGCGGTGGCGCCCGTGGAATAGATTCCGCCGCTCATCGAGGAGCAATGTCCCCGGCGCAAGGCCGCACAATCGCCGTCCTGGGCTGCGGTGTAAACATTACCTACCCACCCGAAAACGCCGCATTATTTGAGCAGATCGCCGCGCGTGGAGCGGTCATCAGCGAATATCCGATCGACACGCCCCCCGTCGCCGAAAATTTTCCCCGTCGCAATCGCATCGTCAGCGGCATGTCGCGCGGCGTGCTGGTGATCGAAGCTGATGAAAGAAGCGGTGCATTGATCACGGCCCGCCAGGCCGGTGACGATCATGGCCGCCCCGTCTTTGCTCTTCCCGGGCGCGTCGATAATAAAATGTCGATCGGGCCGCATCTGCTCATACGTGATGGCGCGACGCTTGTGACCAAACTCGAAGACATCCTCGAAGGTCTTGGCCCGCTCCCGCAGGAAGCGCTCGACACGCCTCCCGGGAGCGCGCTAACACTGCAAAGTGACATCACTACCCCTGCCGCCCCGCCTTCACTGCAATTGGCTGAAGCTTATGCCGACATGCCTCATCTGAACGATCATCAAAAGCTGATCCTCGCCAACCTGGATGAGACGGCTTCGGGAATCGACCAGATCATGGAGTTCAGCGGCCTTGATGCCTCGGTTGTGATGCGTGAACTGACATTTCTCTGCCTGAAAGGGGCTGTCCGCCGAGTGGATGGACAGACCTACACGCGCGCCAGAAGCCGCACGTAAACTCGTAGGTTGCCTCAGGTCTTTCCACCCTTCACTCCGCTCTAAAGTCGATCTATTATTGGACAGAGCGTGTGAGCAGTTATGTTGGTCAAGCTACAGGTCGATGAAAAGCGCGTCTCTGCCGGCGGTCGTCCCGCCGGTGAGGGCGTGTTGTCTGCCGTATAAAACGCGCCGCGGAGAATGCAGTGAAGGATGTCAGAGAGGCCACCCGACCGATGACCGCATTTGTGGAATCCTGTCTGGAGGCGGTTGCCGGTTCTGCCGTCGCAGCCGAGCGGCAATCCCGCGGGCGCCCCGCGCTCGCCGCCTGCTGCGCACCCTTGAAGGGAAAAAGAACGTCCTTGTCACCACTCATCTCCATCCAGACCCCGACGCGCTTGCCAGCAGCATGGCGATGGTACATTTGTTGCGAAGCAAGCTCCCCGGCGCCACGGTGACAATGTCAGTAAAGGGGACCGTCGCAAGCGGCATCAACACCACATTCGCACGGCTCAGCGAACTCGAACTCGCGCCGTGGGACGATGAAAGGCTCAATGAGTACGACGGAATTGTGCTGCTCGACACCCAGCCATTAAGTGCATACTGCCCCCTGCCTAAAACCACGGAACCGACGGTGGTCATTGATCATCATCGCGGTCGGCTCAGCAAACCGCACTGTCCCTTCTGCGATATCCGAACGGATGTCGGTGCAACCAGTTCCATCGTCTTCAGTTACTTCATGGAGCTGGAAGTAGACATTTCCCCCGCACTGGCGGCGAGCCTGCTCTTTGCGATCGAATCCGATCTTGCCGGCGCTGCTGGAACGCCGGGTGAACTCGATAACATGGCGCTATCGAGCCTCACGCTGATGGCTGATACCCATCGACTCTACCAGATGCGGTATGTGGACCTGCCGCAAAGTTATTACATCGCTTACGGCTCCGCGCTTCAGAACGCGATTTATTACGACTCGGCGCTGATGTCCCACATCGACCACATCGACTCGCTGGAAAAACCCGCGGTCATGGCTGACTTCCTCTTGCGCTTCGACATGGTGCAATGGGCCATGGTGACGGCGGTTCACGAGGACAAGCTGATCGTCAGCCTGCGCACCAGCAGTAGAACTCTTTCAGCCGCCGACATGATTTGCAAACTCCTCCGCAACCTGGGAGACGCCGGCGGCCATCGCACCAAGGCCGGCGGGTTCATCCCGCTGGCCAACGGAACCCCCACCGAAATCGCACGCCTGCGAGACGTGTTACGCCGGCGATATCTTCGCGCCTGAAGATTCGCTCAACCAGGGGCCAGCGCCTCGTGCCCAAATGCACAACGACGTCCTGATCGCATCATGTGCAGCAGGTGTTTCGCTCGTGTCGAATGGTTTCCAGTTTCCGACATGGGTGGGGCAAGATGTTCGCACTGTGAAACGCACGCTATTATGCAGCCAAATTCCTGCTGCGCGTTCAATAAGCCTTCAACAGCTTCGAGTTAGGATACGCCGCCAGGACGATCGCATCATAGCGCATGCCAAGCTCCGCCCGTCGCTCCGCACACCACTGACACATGCCCACACCATGCCCGAATCCATGACCATTGAAGAATCGAATGACGCCCGGCTGGCTATTGTCGATTTCAAAGAAGCTGCTGATTAACTTCGTGGAATCCCCGGCATCGGTATCAACCGCCCACCGCATCTCTTCGCCTGTCCAGAAATATTTCGCGCCGCGTGTGTCAATTGCAGTAAATCGCACCGGCCGTCCAAGGCTGTTCTTCATCGCCACCTCAATGCGGCTGAGCGGCGCCATATCTTTTTCCGCCCGGTTTCGAAGCTGGCCAAACCGCCGAAAGCGGCGAGTCAATTCAACCTTGCTGACAACAACCGGCCCCCAATTAAAGTGCGGCGATTGACTGCACAGGTTCCCCACCGCCTGCTCCATCAGCGGCGCACTCGGGGGATCGCCAAATGCATCCGCGGCGTTTTGGCCAATCCCGCCGCAACAACTGCTGAAATATGCCTTAAAGATGCGCTCATGGCCTGGAGGGCCGGACGTCACGACAACTCCGCTCGTGGCGTCAACTGCCTGCCGGGCAACAGCCGTCTCGGCGGCAATTCCGCCGTAGACTTGGCTCCGCTGGTCATTAAACAGGTCATAGTGCGAGCTCGCGCTGGCGGCTTTCAATTCGTACATCGCATATGTTCGCGCCACCACCGCCTGGGCTTTATAAGTCTCCTCGCTCCACAGCCGCTTCAGTTCGCGGGGGACCACGCCTTTCAGGTAACCATCCACATCAACATCATTCACCACGTCAAACTTATCCGGGCCGGTGGGTACAAGCCGATATCGCCCCCGGTAAGGTTGCCCGTCAACGCGCACCGATCCCTCGGCAGCCGGCTGAATCTGCAACTCACCCGTACCAACAACAACATTGCCCAGTCGCCAGCCCGTGGGGGTAAGCCCCAAAACAAGGTTTTCACCAGGCAAAATATCAAGCCGTCGCGGCGAAGGAATGCTGCTCGTGCGAATGGTCGGTGGTTGGCTGGCGCTGAGCTGAACGCTGCTGCGCCCCTGAAAGACGAGAACGCGAACGATCGGTTTGTGTCCTGAGAAGTCGGCCGGCTGAAGATCCTGACTGCAACCGGCGGGAAGGCAGGAGAGAATGACGAGAGCGCAGAAGCGCAGAAAACCAGCGTTCGAAATCATGGCGTCCATGCCTTTTTATCGAACTGCGAAGATCATTCGGATTCGAATAAATCGCCCGGACGCGAAAATGCGGAGGGTGAATTAGTCGTCCAGCTTTCGCAGGCCCATTCCGAAAGACGTCAATTGCTGCTTAATTTCGTTCAAGCTGGTCTGCCCGAAGTTCTTGCAGCCGAGCAGTTCGTCTTCCGTCCGCGAAGCAAGCTCGGCCAGTGTATTGATGTTTAACCGTTGCAGGGCCTTGCGGCTGCGGACGGATAATTCCAGATCCGCCACCGTCTTGCCCAGCACTTCCGTCGGGACATCGCCTCCCGCAACCGTCGTCGGCTTGCGCACAGCAGCGCCACCGGCTACCGCCGGGACTGCGCCGCCTTCAAGGGCCTGACCGAGCCGCAGACCCTTCTGGGCGAGCAGCGCCTTGATTTCATTCAGGCTGGTTTCGCCAAAGTTCTTGTAGCTCAACAGTTCCTGCTCGCTTGTGCGAAGCAGGTCGCCGAGCGATTTGATGTTCATCTTCTTCAAACAGTTGCGGCTGCGGACCGACAGTTCAAAGTCACTGATGGGAATTTCCAGAACAGCATTTCGCTGATTTCCGCGACGATCATCATCGTCGTAGTACATGCTGCGGGCCGATTCCACATCCTTCATATACAGCCGCGCGCGCTCGTGATTTGGATTGGTGCGCAAAATCGCGTCCAAACAGCGGTGGGCTTCATCGTAATGGTTGTTGTCTTCGTACAGAACCGCCAGGTTCATCAGGGCATTGAGATGCACAGGCGGGCTGGTGCAGATGCGCTCGTAAAGCTCAATCGCCTTGGCGTCTTCCGCGCGGCGGTCGTAGAGCACGGCCAGATGAAATGCGGACTGCTCATGGTCCGGGTTTTCATTCAACGCCCGCTCATAGAATTCCACGGCCTTCTCGTGGTTTCCCTCTTTTTCCGCCTCCAAAGCGCGACGGTAATATTCTTCGGCGGCCCGCTCATTGATCGACGATACGGTCATTTCACTCATAATCGATTGCTGCTGGTTAGACGATTGTTCAATTCCGATGCAAACAGCTATTGATACGACAGGCCCGGTTGGATGTCAACCGAAGCGGAGTGAGCACTTTGCCCAAAATGGGCCTTCCCTGCGAACTCGACTGTAAAAAAACACATTAGCCGAAATCAATTTTCACGAACTACCCGTAAAGGACCATCCATCACGCGCCCTGCTACGCTTTGGACATCCAATCGTGCGGCGAACGCAATGTCCCTTTCCAGGCCAACCGCCAGCACGTTTTGCCCCCCGGTGCAATTCGTCAGCACTGATTTCAAATCCTGCTCCGAATCCCGGAAAAGGCTATGCGCCATCCGCGCCACATCGCTCCCTAAGACGATTGATGCCTGCCGCTCAAGCGCCGTCAGCACTGCCCCAGCGCCAATCATGTCTTCCATGGCCGGCTCGCCGCCTGTGCCCGCGCAGAGCAGCGTCACATCCAATCCCTCCGCGATCAGCCTATTTGCCACCGCTGAAGCATTCACGATTGCCCCCGCCAGCAGCAATTTCGCCGATCGGGCCGCGACCATTGCCCGTGTCCCATTGGTCGTCGCCATGAAAACAGTCTTTCCACCGTGCACTTTTGCATCAAACGCGCCGGGGCTATTCCCCAGATCAAAACCCGGCGGCGGAAGGCACGCCTTTTCGCCGCAAAGAATGCGGTCATCCCCATGCCCCCGTGCAGCATCGCGAGCCGCATCCAGCGAATCAAAAATAAAAATCTCCCGCACCCCCGCCGCCAGGGCAGCGGTCATGGTCGTGGTGGCACGCAGCACATCAAACACCACCACTGCCCCCTGGCGAATCAAATCAACCCGCACCTCCTGCGGCGTCAACAGCACATTCACTTTCATGACCGACGAACCTACCGGCCCCGCTCATACCCGGCAACCTTCGCAACGCCTGCCACCCATCATTCTGAAGCTTCAATACCCAATTCCTTAACCTTCTTATTCAACGTATTGCGGTTGATGCCCAGGAAATCCGCGGCCTTGGTCTTCACGCCGCCGCATTTATTCAACGATCGATCGATTAGGGCATGTTCGATCTGATCGATCACGAGCTGGTAGATTTCCCCCTCGCGCAGCTCATAATCGGCGATCGCCTGATCGGCCAATCGCCGGGTGAGACTCTCGATCGATTCGCTGGCCTGATTGGTGCGACGCTGTGCCGCGAACATGCGCACGCTGAGGGGCAACAATTCTTCTGTAAAGTCCTCATCGTTGCTCAGCACAACGGCGCGCTCAATCGCGTTCTCCAGTTCCCGTACATTCCCGGGCCACGGATATCGAAGCAGGACATTAAGCATGTCCCGGCTGATCCGCCGAAGCCGCCGATCATTCATGCCGTTGTACTTATCGAGGAAGTAGTCAATCAGGCGGGGAATATCCTCTCGCCGATTCCGCAGCGGCGGCAGATAGATGCTCACCACGTTCAATCGATAAAACAGATCTTCCCGGAAATTTCCTTTCGCCACTTCCTCCTGAAGATCCACATTGGTGGCGGCAATCACCCGCACATCCACCTTCACCGTCTGCGTATCGCCGACGCGCTCAAATTCGCGCTCCTGCAGAACACGCAGAAGCTTGACCTGCAACTGCGGTTCAAGCGTTCCAATTTCATCGAGAAAAATTGTCCCGCCGTCCGCCGCCTCAAACCGGCCGATCTTGTCACGGATGGCGCCTGTAAAAGAACCCTTCACATGCCCGAACAATTCCGACTCAAGCAGCGTGCCGGTCAGTGCGCCGCAGTTTACCCGGACAAACGGCTTGTCTTTTCGCGGGCTGTTGTAGTGAATCGCCTTGGCGATCATTTCCTTGCCAGTTCCCGTCTCGCCGAGCAGCAGCACTGTTGCGCGACTGTTGGCAACCTGGCCGACCGTGGCAAAAACCTCGTGCATCGCCGGTGAATCGCCAATAATATTTTCAAACCGATACCGGT
Source organism: uncultured Phycisphaerales bacterium (assembly GCA_963704405.1). GTDB lineage: Bacteria > Planctomycetota > Phycisphaerae > Tepidisphaerales > Tepidisphaeraceae > MFD01213-c1. Next base: position 2,578,600 of record OY969903.1, on the reverse strand, counting down.
CGCGCACCTGGGCCCGCAACTGGGCATTCTCTTCCAGAAGCTCCTCTTTTTGCCGCATGACCATCCGGTTGATTTGAATCGCCTGAGCGAGAAATGCTGCAATGATGGTCAACAGTTCCGCATCACTGCGCAATTGTTCGTCAGTCTCAAAAGCCTTATCGATGGACAGCGCCCCGGCCGTTCGCCCTTCAATCCGAATCGGCACACAATGAAAGCTCAGCGCGATCGTCGAATCCGGATTCACGCGGCCCGTTCGATTCAGGAAATCCGGCTCATTTCGAACATCCGCAATCGTGCGCGCCCGCCCGGTCGCGACCACGTTTCCCGTCACCCCTTCGCCAAGCGCATACTTCCCGCGTTCAATTTCCTCAGGCGTCATTCCCGCTGCCGCCTCTGTGCGCAACCGGCCTGTGGATTCATCAAGGAGCACCAGCGCTCCCCGATTCATATTTAGCTTCTCTGAAATGATTTGCATGATCTTTGCGAACGCATCACGCAACTCCAGCGTGGAGGACAGGATATGTCCAATTTCATTAAGAATGGATAATTCTTGATCGGGCCTAGTTGTCATTGCCTGCTCCGTGTGCGTTCACTGACGAGGGTGATGCTATTTTATGCAGCAGTTCGCTTAAAATGTCAAACAAATCCGCAGTGAGCGGCGGATCGGCATTTTCTGCCGAACCTGCCGCCGGCGCACGGTTTATAAGCGGTCGCGACCGAATTTTGAGCCGCCGTGAACTTCGGCCGATACTGTTTATGACGTCTGCAGCGACCTCACCCCAAGGGGCTGAGCTTCGCCGGCTGCTGACGCTCGAAAGGTTGACCGCCGTGCTACAGCTCTTTGGCAGGAAATCGCTCCAGACGCAGTTAGTCGGCATCGCGATCGGTTGCGTGGGTTTTACATCCCTCGTGGCGCTGCTGGTCATCCAGTTCACGACGTGGGGCAGCCGCTCCCTTTCAACGGAAGAAAGCCAGCTCCTTCGCCTTCGATTGCTGGCTGCGTTGGGCATGAGCAGCCTGACATGCCTGATCGTTCTTTATAGTTCCATTTCGCGCCTTCTTCGGCCGCTGCATCGCTTGCGCGATGCCATGTGGCATGTGAGCGAAGGACGATTCGATTCCCCCATCTCCATTCACGATTCTCCCCATTCCCGCGATGTCTTTGGCCTCCGCCAGACGTTCGACCGCATGCTCCAGCAACTTCAGCAATCCAAAGCCGCTCACGAGCAATCCAAAGGCGTCCTGGCTGTTCGCACGCGGACGGTCGATCGGCTGCTCGAGTTTTCGCAAAGCATCCAGGGCGCGGGCAAGGCCGATCAGGTGTTCGCGACACTTTCCCATTACCTTCAAACCGAACTCAATCTCGCCGGCCTGACGATCCTCACCCATGAGCCCGATTCCGTCCCCGCGATCATTGTTCGCGCCGCCTACCCCGCCAATGTGATGTGCGAAGAGCGCCCGGTTGGCGAAATGGAAACTGCCCTTTGCCCCTGCCTCCGCCAACATCTGCCCCGCCAATTTCGAGCGGATGGTTCACCCGTCCGCTGTGCCGTAGATTCGTCGCTGAAGCTTGGCCCTGAACATTCCGCTTTCTGCGTCCCCTTCATGGTCGGTGGAAAGATCGCAGCCGTCGCCCATATGCTGCTGTCCCCCGGTCGCGAGTGGACCGAAGAAATCACTCAGCTTGCGCAGACCTATGTCAACACCGCCCAGTCCGCCCTTATCTCACTGCATCTGCTGGCCGAGGCTGAAAAGCAGAGCATGACTGACGCGCTGACGGGCTTATACAACCGCCGCTCCCTGGATTCGCTGCTGGAGCGCGAAGTCGCGCTGGCGGAGCGGCACCATCATGCCCTCTCGCTCGTTATGATCGACATGGATCAATTCAAGCAGGTGAACGACACCTACGGCCACGCCGCCGGCGATCACATGCTCAAGACCTTCGCCGAGTGCGTCCGCATCACCCTCCGCAAAACCGACCTGGCCTTTCGGTATGGCGGTGATGAATTCGTCATCGCCCTGCCGCAAACTCCCCTCAGCCAGGCGCAGCAAGTCGTGCAAAAACTCCGTCAGGCCTTTGCCGCGGTGGATTTCACCAGCGCGATCGCCAAGCTTGAACATCAACCAACCCTGAGCATCGGCGTCGCCGAACGCTCGGCCGCAAACAACTGCCTCACCCTCCCAAGCATGTTGATCGCCGTGGACCAGGCGCTCTACGACGCCAAGAGCAGCAATCGAAACTGCATACGCGTCTATCAGCCCATCAAGGCGGCGTGATCAAGGCGCAGCCGGCCCAGTCGATGGCGCGACGGCCGCCGCCGGAATGATTTTCGATCGCAGCAATGCCGGCTCAATCCAATTGAGATGGTCCTGGGTATCGCCGCCATCCCCATAGTCCGCTTCCAGCGTAATTGTCTTCACCCCTTGCAAATCGACATTCACCACCGGCAGCAGCATCCCTGCACGCACATGTCGCTGCTCATGAACGAGCTTCCCATCAAGGCTGATGCGCACGGTCACATCCGCGAGCGGGCGGGGAGATTGGGGCTGCGATTCAATAGCATACTGGGTGCGAAATGCGGCCCAGCCGGCCTCCAGCGGGAAAGTCAGCCGCGAATACGAATGCACGCCAATTCCGTGGTCAAACCGCTGGCTGCTGAATTCAATGGGCAATCCATCCACCGCCGAATTCATCTTTGCCGGCCACGGAAGACTGCCGCCAAAGTAAGGCATCTGCACACTTTCGCTTGGCACGCGCGACGAAAGCCAACTGACCGGCCCATTCAACTGCTCAATTCCAACGATCTGACTGAGCGGCAATTCGACTTGCCGCGGCGGTTTTCCCTCCAGCAGGGAGATGATGAGCCGGTCCCCACGGCTCGTCGCATCCGAGGTCGTGATGATGGATCCGTCGGCCAATGTGATGCGGAATCCATGCGAGGCGGGCGGTGATGCTGCAGCGGCGAACGAGACGCGCACCACCGAAGCAATCGGCGCCTCGCTCGCTCCGGCATCCGTCTGCACGGTAATCTTCGCGGCGGAGCAATCAGTAACAACTCCGCTCACGCTGTCGCCGTTGCTGAGGGTCACGACGTCCTGTTTAGGCGTTTCTTCCGGAATCGCCGCATTGTCCCCGCGGCCCATTGCCAGCAGCAGCCGCAGGGAAATGGCCACTTCCCCAAGCGAGCCGCTCTTCCATCGCAGTTGTTCATTCTCAATCCGAACCGGTTCACCAACCAGGCGATCTCCACCGGCAAGCAGCAGCGTAAATTTTGGCGGCGCGATCGGAGCCGGAGCCGCCAATTGTGCCGACACAAACTGATCCAGCGGAATAACCCTCGGTGCAGCCGAATCCGGTGTCGAAATCACTGCGCCATCAGAAGACAGGCCCTTCAATTCCCCCCTGCCTGTCTGAAAATTCGCGGTCGTGAAAGACCATTGCTGCCCCGACGCGGCCTGGGGCATCAATGCAACAAATATTGCGGCGATACAACCCGCAGCTAAAGAATGATGACTCGCAAACTGCAGCGCCATTTCAGCTCCCCGGCCCTTTACCGGAATAGACCGGCAGATATCGATTCGGCATCTGCAAAATGATCATCGCCATGCTCGTTGCATAATCGTCGCTGAAATCGCCCGACCAGTTGCCCGTCGGGCTTTGTCGCGTGATGAGCTGATCCCGCACTGCCGGATACCAGTCAGCCCAGTAATCGCCGCCGGCCAGGAACATTGCCTGCACCGCGTAATAATTGCCGTAATAATAATGCCCCTCCATATCCATTTGCTCGCCATTGGGGCCCACCCGCTGGCTCGCGCGGCCCGGCGTGAACTGCTTCAGATATTTCAGCCCGCGCTCCAGATCATTCCCTTCAAAGACACCGGCGTAATAGAGCGACGCCATGCCTGCCGCGCTGCGCAAATCCACTTCCACCGCCGCCTCCCATCCGCGCCATATAACTGAAACCACCGTCGGGGTTCTGGCACGTCCGCACATACTTGATCGCTTTGTCGATGACGTCTTTCTCCACCTTGATCCCGGCATCGCGGGCCGCCCGAAGCGCCATGATCTGGCAGATCGTCACCGAAATATCGGCATCATAAGGAACCGGCTGATACCGCCAGCCCCCTTCATTCCCCGGCTGGTTGCTCTGCGTGCGTTCAATCAGTGCAACTGCCTTCTGCAGTTTCTCCTTCACGCTGTCGTCGCCCGTCATGCCATATATCTCGCCTAAAAACAGCGTGGCAAAACCATGGCCATACATCGGCCCCTGCGACTGATCCGAAGCGATCAATCCCGATTCCTGGCATGAATCCAGCACAAATTTCAAACACCGCGAGACATTGTCGCCATATTTCCCGCGGCCCGGCAAATTCCCCGCCTCCATAAACGCAAGCCCTGCCAGCGCCGTGATCCCGGCGTGTTTGCCTCCCCCGCCGCCGCCAAAACTTCCATCCGGCCCCTGATGGTCGGCAAGCCACTGCAGTCCTTTTTCGACTGACTTCTGTTGGCTGGCATTGATCTCATCTCCTCTCACCAGGTTGGGCCTGGGAGCGACCACCGCCGCCGAATTTTTTATGGGTTGATCGGGCGCTTCTTGTGCAATGACAGGAGAACTCATCATGACAGCCGCGAGGATGAAGATGGACGTCACGCGTTTCATAATTCGCTTGCAGCACGGCGCCTCAGGGCAAACGCCGGCGCTACAGATCAGCGCAATCTCTCTTACTGCGCATTCGCCTTTGTCGACAACGATCGATAATAGTCATCCACCAGCGTCTTGTACTTATCAATGACCTGCTCTCCAGCCCCTTCAATAACGGCCTGGCGAGTTCGCGGCGTAATCCCACCCCATTCCGTCGCCTTCTGCCGAATATCCGCCGACGTATCCGCCGATCCCGCGCCCGGCCCGCCATTGTTGGAATTCGCCGCCGGGGCCGCGCCACTCTGGCCCTTCTTCTCACCTGCTTTAGCCTGAGCATTCTCCGGCTTAATTCCCGGATCAGGCTTGGGCTTCTGCGCTTCCTGCGGCTTGGCATTCGGATCGGGCTTGCCCGTCGACTGCGCTTCTTTCTTCCGCGCCATCTCGATCAGATCATCCATATTTTCAACGATCCGATCCTCAATCACCTGTGTAATCTTTCCCGGATCATTGTTGATTGCCAGGCGCTGGCGAACGCGCGCCATGCGATCGCCGACCAGATTCATATCTTTTTGCACCACTTCCGCTCCCGGTTTGTCGTCGAGCAGTGTCTTATCGAGCTCCTGGTTCTCGACCTGCTCGCCTCTGGCTTCTTCCGGAAGCTGATCGCGATTGTCCGGCTCAGGCCCCAGCTTCATCTGGCCGCCCGATGCTTTGGACATCAGTTGTTCAAGCAGGCCACGAAGCTCTCCCTGGCGGCCGCCGAGCGCCATCATTTTTGGCTGATCCTTCTTTGGCTGCGCATCGATCGCCTTCGTCGCATCATTCACAGCAACCTGAAGATCTTTCATCAACCGAAGTTCCGCCTCGCTTGGCAGGCCCGGACTGCATCGGCCGCCTCCGCCGCCCCCGCCTTGCTGCGCGAACTTGCTCTCGATCGGCTTGACCGCCAGGTCGCGAATCATCGCATCCAGCTGCGCGACAATGCGCTTTTGTTCAATCTGTGTCGCCGATCCCGTCTCCGGCTTGCCGAGATCATCCTTCACCTCATTCATCGTGCGATGAATGTCCTTATTCGCCCAGATGTAAACAATGCTGCCCAGCGCGGACAAATCTTCATCCAGCTTGCTGATTCGATCTGCCAGCTTCCCCTGCTCGCCCGGCAACTGGCCGAGGCGCACCGCATCCTCGCGATGCAGCGAGCCATCATCCAGCCGCGGTGCTGTATCAATTCGGCTTGTTTCGCCGTTCAGCCTTTCCTGGTCTGCCTTCAGCTTCACATAAACCTGCCGGATCGCTTCCTTCTGCTGGTCCTGTTGCTTCTGATCCACCGCGGCCTTCTGCTGATCGATGATCTTCTTTGCCGCGTCCAGCGCGGCCAGCGCCTCCACCTGGGGTGGGTCATACGCATCCGGCAATTTATTATCCCTCAGGCTCACAATCGCCCGCTCCATTTTGTCCGCCGCCTCAGTCAGATGATCGGCCGGCTCCGCTCCATCGGGCATATCTTCCGCCGACTTGGCGATATCGCGCGTGTTGCGCTCCGTCTGCTCCTGCGCCGCTGAGGGTTGCCAACTCCGGCGCCGGAGATGGAATCTTCGGATCGCGCTCGGCCTTGGTGAACAGTGCATCGCGCTCTTTGTTTTCGAGCTTTCCGATGCGATCGCCACCTTGCAGCGCAAGGTTATCCAGATTATGACCAGCCTGTCGGCGGATCAGGTTCGCGACCTGCTTCTGCATTTCCTCAAGCTTCTTCGCCAGTTCTTCCAGCTTTCGCCGCTCCGCCTCACGGAGCGAATTCAGAATCATCTGCAGTCCCAGTTCCGCCTGCTTCTGCGCTGATTGCGCTTGCGACTGCTGATTCTGCTGCGCAGCCTGAGCCGCCTTGGACTGGTTCGGCGAAACATTCTGCTGCTGCCCCGTGCTGGCGGCCTCTTTCATCGCCTGCGACGCGGTTGGATCGGATTTTGACAGCTTGTCCGATGCCTGCGACATTTCATCGAGCGCCTTGGCAGTACGATGAGCCAAGCCCTCCTGGTCGGCGGCAATTTTTTCAAGCTTAGCGCGGTCGTTCGGTGACATCTCCTCGGGCCGCTTGCCAAGGTTGTTCTTCCCAACCGCCTGTGTCGCATTAGACAGCCGCTGCTGCTCTTCAAGGATCGCCTTGATCTGATCGATCGTCCGCGAAAGGCTTCCGATGTTACCCATCCGATCCAGCGCCTTCTGCAACTGGTCTGTCGCCTGCTGCTGATCATTCTGGGCAACCTGCATTTTCTGATTGCGATCGTCCTGCGCCGCCGACTGTTTTGCCGAATTGATTTGACCGGCGGCGTCCTTCATCGGGCTCTCGGCCGTCTTATTCAGCAAATCCCCCACGTCCCTCGCCAAATCCTTAAGCTCCTGATTAGGCGACTTGTTTTCATCCATGCGCTGGCGCATGTCATCGAGCTTCCCGGAAATCTGCTTCGTTTGCGCTGCCGCCGTGCTCTGCTGGCTTTCCAACCGGGTGGCGGCAACTTTATCCGCCGGATCAAACACCGCTTTATCCTGGGATTCCTTCGTCAGCGCCGCCGTCTCGCGCTGCGTTCGTCCCTGGCTCGCTTTGATCTGCGCCACCTGTTCCCCTACTGCCCGCAGCTCATCGGTGATCTTGTTGGCAAATTCATCCTGGCCGATGATGTTGATCCGCAGCCGCCCGCTCGGTACGGGAGGATGGGTCGTCCCGTTGAGTTCAAAGTTGTCCTGCACGACCGCAAAATATTCCAGCACATCCCCGGGCTTCAGCTGCGCATCCTTCAGGGCCGCCAGGTCCCACGCATATTTGGCGCGATATCGCTGCAACTCTCCCGATGCCTCCACCTTATTCCAGATGGCCGTATTGGTCGCCTCCCCATTGTCGACAAGCGAAATCTCCCAATGCTTTTTATCCCCCAGCCGATCGACAAGCAGCCTGAGCGATTTAATTCCAAAGTCGTCTTCCGCCACCGCCTGAAACGGAACGACGGCGACCGGCGTGCGATCTTCATTGCGTCGCGGATTTTCAATCTGCACCGTCGGGTTCTGATCCGGACGAACGATCAATTCATATTCTTCAACCGCCGTATTTTGAAAGCCATCAATATCCGTTGCATGCAGATGAAATCGGATCGACTTATTTCCCAACAGATGCCCGACCAACATATCCGCCGCCGAATGCTGCCATAGAAACGGAGCCGCCGCATCCTGTGTCACTGACTCCACCACGGGCTGCTTCGTCAGATCCAGCGGTTTATTGAACGTCGCGGTCATCGTGATCTGTGAGCCCACTGTCATCACCGCTGGATTCTGCGCCAGGTTCACATTTACGGGCGGCAGCTTGGCATACGCCGGCGGAGTGATCGTCGCCTGCACGCTCTTCACTGCGAGCCGCTGCACAATCTTCACCGGCGGGAGATTCATTTCATCATCACCCGAGCTCATCCAGATTTTCATCGCCCCGGTCAACGCCTGGGAGGGGATGAGGCTATCCAGCGAAGCGTGATACACCCCATCTTCCCCGCGGCTCATGTATTCCTGCTCGATCGGTCCGAAGTGCTGCCCAGTTTCATCGCCATACTGGTAATAGACAATTGCCTTTCGCGAAGCCTTGTCACCGCGGCCAAGCCGAATGTTCACATCGAGCCGCTGGCCCACCGCCACGCGCACCGGCATCGCTCCCACCAGATCAATTCTCACCGATTTCGGCCACGCCTGATTGCTGAACGGAAGAAATAATCGCGTCAGCGCAATCTGCGTATATTGCGAGCTGATGCTGAGCATCAACACCGCCGCCAGGAGGATCGATCCAAACCCCGCGGCTGTCGAATACCAGACCGGCCGCAACACCACCGCCCGATTCAAATCAACCGCCAGCGCCAGGTTGCTCGCCTCTGAAACCACGCGCTGCTTCATCATGTCCGAACCGGGAAGCTGCCCGGTCAGGATATCCACGGTGCTGCGAAGCCGATCCTGAAACTGCGGAAACACCTGCTCAATTCGACCTGCGATATCCCCAAGACTTAACTTAGCCAGCGCCGGCTGAGCGATCCAGCGCCACAGCACAAAACCAATCGACCCCAGCGACGCGGCAATTAATATCAGCCGGAACGCAACCGTCAGATTAAAAAGGTAATCCAGAAAAACTGTCGTCAGCAGCAACCCAATCACCGCCGCCAGAACAATACCCACCCCAAACGCCACCCCAAGCACTCGCACCCGGCGCCGGACAGATTCAAGCGACTGGATCAGCATCGTCGGCGGCATAAAGCACAGCCTTTCATCCGATGACCGTCGAATCAGTCATCAGCATCAACGTGACGCAGGAGGCGCGTATCACAGTTTAATTCACGTTCCACCAGGCGCTCCAGCACGATTCGCTACACCATCCCATAAAACTTCCTCAGCACCCACTCCGCCGCAATCAACAAAACAAACAAAACCATTGTCAGCGGCGCATCCCAAAGCGGCTGACCTGAAACCACAGGAATCACTTTCGCCGCGCTGGGAATTTGCAGCAAAGCGTCATGGGCCTTTTCAAACTCAATCGTACTTCCCATCGTCTCCGAAGCCAGGCGGCTTAGTTGTGTGCGGTCTACGCTGGGATCGCTGAGCTCGAGCCGCGGCAGGCTCACTTCCAGCGGCACCTCCATCATATCCATTCCGCCGGCGACCGGAGGGAGCTGAACGGCAAATTTCCCCACTTTGTCCGCCGTGAATGATCCATTATACAGATCATTTTGCCCCTCCTGACGCACCAAGTTCTCAAACCGCACAGGCTGGCCGGCAGCATCCCTGATTTCGACGCGCAACTGTTCCGGAAGCTGCTGCAATAACACAGGGTCCAAAACCCGCATCGTGATCCGCACCTGCCCGCCCAACTCATATACGGGCCGCCCCATTGTCAGCGTCATTTTCCGCTGCCCAATCTTTCGGCTCCGGGCCAGGTATCGAAGCTGTTGCACCCAATAAGTATCAAAGACTGATTCGCCCGTATAAAAACGCCATCGCCACGTATCATCAATCGAGGAAAACAATGTCCGACCGGCGCCAAATCGCCCCATCACCAGCAGCGGGGCCTTGCGGCCATCGGGCGCGGTATCCGTCGGATGTTCCGCATAGACCTCTCCAACTCCCGGCTTTGCCGTAACGCCCCGGCAATACCAGAAGATCGGCTGAATATCGTTCTTCAGAAAGCTTTCGTTCTTTTCGCGATCAGCGAAGAACCGATAGATGCTCGACGCCGCCCCAACCTGGGTCAGCACCGGACGAAACCCCTCGGTAATGCTCGACGCTGAATCACTCGCTTCAACCCGGGAAATCACGACGGGCAAAATCGGTTCAATCGCCGTATTACGAAACGCCTGCGGCGACCAGCGCGGTCCTGCAATCATCGCAAACCCGCCGCCCTTGCGGCTGACGAATTCGCTGACAAGCTGCAACTGCGTGTCCGTAAAATATCGCGGATCGACATCTCCGAAGATGACGACGTCATAATCCATCAGCTCTTCAATGCTTTCCGGAAACCGTCGAATCGGCTTGTCCCCCTCCTGCGCAAAACCGGCATCTGCACTGCTGAGCAGGCACGAAATATCGACTGTCTTGTCGCGAACCATTTCGTTCTTCAGATACCGATATTCCCATCGCGGATATCCATCGATATAAAGAACAGAAATCTTCGCATCCAGAACCGACACCTGCACTGTCCGGTCATTATCTTCCTGATCCAACTCCCCCGGCTGCTGCACCGCTTCAACGACAACATCTTTGTTTCCCACTTCCACCGGCTTCCACTGAAGTTCCACCTCAACCGGTTTGTCATCCGCCAGGTTAACAATCTTTTCCGCCGGCGATCCCTCAAGGCCCGGCAACTCCGCGCCGGTTTTCTTATCCTTCAGCACCACCTTTACAGGGTGGTTCGGTTCATAGCCGCTGCCTCGAATCGTCGCCTTTACATTGACAATATCATCTTTAAATGCCACGTCCTCAACCGTCATCGATTGCACTTCAATATTTCGCGGTTGGCGATCTGATCCCATCGCAATCGGATATACCTTCATCCCAAAATTCTTAATCGCATCCAGCGCATTCCCAACGCTGCGCGACGGCGTATCGCGGCCATCCGTCAGAACCACCACGCCCGCTACCCGCTGACCCTGCAAATCCTGAAACACCGAAAGGATCGACGGCAGCACCTGCGTGCTCTGTCCCTCAGGCTTCAGCTTCTGCAATGTATCAATGGCGGCCGCCACATCCGGCTGAACATTCGACGCCTGTGCCGCCACCTCCGCAATCGGCTGTGCGTCCCGATCGAAACGATACAGCCGGACCGTATGCTTCTTCGCCAGTCCCTTCAAAAGCTCCGCATCATGCCCGCTCAACAGCCCCTCCGCCGCCGCCAATCGCGATTCATTTCCCCCTGCGGCACTGGCGCCTGCGCCCGCATCTGGCACCCGCATACTCATGCTGTCATCCAGCATCACCGCCAAAACTGAAGGCTCCGTGCGGCTCTGGCTCAGCGTCAGCACCGGTCGATTCAGCAGCAGCATAATAAGAACAATCAACCCGCCCCGCAGTACCCCCAGCATGATGCGAATTTTCCGCGATCGTCCATCGCGCCGATACACCGCGACAATCAGCACCCCTGCCAGCGCCGCCAGCAAGAAATTCCACAACCCCGCTCCCACATATTCCTGCCCCGGCCAATGTGGTGAAAACTGAATCGATAAATCCCCCTCATGGCTCAAAAAACCTCGCTGAAGTCCGAGGAACATTTCAATCAATCGATGCACAAAAACCACCAAAAAACGTCGCCCGTCCTTACAAAATGCAGGGCGCGATTCAGCACGCCATTCTCATTGCGGCGTGTTAAAGCACGCCCTGCTTTTCTAAAGTACGTGATACATTTCACTCATCTCAATTCACATCTCAATTCGCCAGCCGCCGCACAGGCGATGCATCCGCGATAAAAACTCACTTTCTTCGATAATGACCAAACCTCATCGCCAAAAACGCTTCCACCGCAACCAGCGCCAACACTACCACCATCACATTCCATCCCAAATCATTTCCGGCCGTTGCCGACTCCGGCCGCTGCACAACACTATCACCCGCCATTGTGAGGTCGATGCCGCCCAGCGCATTTTTAATCGCAAGATCGTCAATCGTCTGCACATCCGCCTCTTCCGCCGGGACATTCACGGCAATCGGCACATTCCCGCCACCCGTGGTCAAGGTGTACACGCCCGGCACTTCCAGAATCGGGCTATGATATTCCACTGATCCATCAGCGCCCGTCGTTGGTTCCAGCGCGATCGCCTTAGCCTCGGGATCAACCAGCGAAGGCGTTGCCGTCAGTTTCACCGTCGCCGGAACCTCCAGACGCTGGCCAACTGTCAAATTCATCCATGCATCGCCGGCATTGATGCTGCCGGCGAGCAACTCATTCACCAGCGCCACATAATTCAACTTGCCCGGGAGCGACGTCCAATCTGCATTCGCCGTCGTTGAAACAAAAACCACGCGCCCCTGCCCCATCGTATTCAGCGTAATGGCCGGGTCCGGTTTCCCGCCGCTCGCAGTTGCAGCAATTCCATCCCCCGCACGATAGTTTAGCACCCGAACCTGTGGGTCGTTCGGCACATCAGCCTGCCAATATGTGAATATCTGCGCTGTATCCAATCCGCTCTTTTCCTGATTCGCAAATGCCTTGAGCAGCGGATGGATCAAGCCATTCGGATTGAAATCAAACGCAAACGCGCGCTGGTCCGCGCCAGTGCTCATCCGCTTGGTCAGCGGCCCCGGCAGCAGCTTCCGCGGAAGCAACACTGAATTATAATTGTCACTGGAAACCGGTTCTCCCATAAACAGCACCAGCGTCCCACCCGCCTGCACAAACTTCTGCAACTGATCCGCAATCGCCGGCTGAATCTGCCCAACGCCACAAAGAATCACTGCGCGATAATCGCCGAGGGCGCGATTGCCCAACTCAAGATCACTGATTAATTCCGGCGCAATGTAACTGTCCGTCTGCGCATTCCCCGCACCCGCCGCCTCCTTCGGCGGGGCCAGCGCGATTTGCAGGAACGCGCCCGATCCTCCCAGCGGTCCCACGCCGCGCTGGCCTTCAACAATCAGCACTTTCAATTCCGAAGCGACATTCACAACCCGGGCACGCGTGTTGTCCAGCTTCAGCCGATCATCACCCAGCAACGAAACACTGACGACATGCGGCCCGCCATTCTTAATCACCGCCTGCGATTGCGTCTGCGGCGGAGTATCGAGCCCAAGGTGAATCGCCGCCATCCCAGGAAGCACGTTTCCATCCAGTTTCCACTGCAACGTCGGATCCGGCCCCTCGCCAAAACCTTTTACATTTACCGAAAAATCCGCCCCAAAGCTGCTCCGGGCCGTCACCAGGTTCGCGGCCGGATACACATCCAGCACGGCCTGATTCCATTGCCGTCCCTTCGATAAATTGAAATGCGTTACATGAAACAGCTTCGCCAATTCCGGTCCGTCAATCTTCAACTGCCCGCTCTCCGGTGACTGCCATGCACTGCGGGTTGCATCGGTAAACAGGTACACATTCTTATTCGGCGATTTTTCATTTTCGTGCCCGATGCCCATCGCCAGCCGAATTGCGCCGGAAGGTCGGTGGCGCCAAAAGACTGATGAACCCGCTCCACCGCCAATCTCGCCTGTTGCAGGTCATAAGTCGGTTTCGCCAATACCGCTGTCGCCGGCCGCCCCGCTGTAATGACCGCGACCGATTCCCCACCCGGTGCGAGTTGATCGATCAACTGCTTCACCAGATGCTTCTCATGCTCAAAGTGCGTCCTGGCGTCGGGCCGCTCGGCCTCGTAAGCGGTTGAATAGCTGTTGTCGAGAATAAAAACATGGAGCCCCACCTTCTGCCCCACCGCCGCAAGCGATGTGTCAGAACAGCTCAGCGGCCGCGCCAGCGCGAGCCCAAGCAGCGCCAACACCAGGCACCGCGTCGCGAGCAATAACCACTGTTCAAACCGGAGCCGCTTGCGATTCTTCCGCATTGCCCGCAGAAGAAACTCCATTGCCGCCCAATCCACCGTCCGAAAACGCCGCCGATTCAAAATATGAATGAGAATGGGCAACCCCGCCAGCAACAACCCCGCCACGGCAAACGCCGGCGAGAAAAACATGGAAGCAAGTAAAGGCACGAACATCAAAAACATCACCGGTTGTTGAAGCGCAGAACGCAGATCCAATTCAGGGAGATGCAAGCACATTTGCTTTGGCCTGCGCTCTCATCTCTCATTTCATCAACGCCGACCGCGTCGCCAAAAAACTGCTCAGCGCCACGTCCAGCGGTTCACCACAATTCATTCGCTTAAAATCAATGTGCATCCCGCGACACATCTTCTGCAACTCATCCGTGAATTCCCGCAATTGCTCCAGATATCCTTCTCGCAGACTTCGCGGCTCAGTCAGCAATTCCCCCATCTCTTCCAGACCTTTAAACATCGTCGCATCTTCAAACGGAAACTCGATCTCCGCCGGGTCCAGGACCTGAAACACAATCATCTCATGCTTCTTATAGCGCAGATGCCGAAGCCCTTTCTGAATGCCCTGAAGATCATCAAAAAAATCCGAAAGGATCACGATCAGGCTGCGATGCGTCAGTTTTTCCGCAAGTTGCTCCAGGATCTTCCCGGTGTTGGTCTTGTTCCATCGCGGCATCTGCTGCAGTTCCTGCGTGATGATCTTCCACTGCCCCGGCAGATTGCTCGGTTTGAAATAGCGGCTCATCGCCTGATCAAAAACCGCCAGCCCAGCCGAGTCCTGCTGCTGGATCGCCATATATGACAAGCTTGCCGCGATCGCGGTCGCATGATCGTACTTTGTCCAGGTTGAGTCGCCTTCCCCCTTCACCGTTCCAAACCCCATCGATTCGCTCGCGTCGACGACGCAGATCAAATGCAGATTCGTCTCTTCGAGATATTGCTTCAGATAAATCTTGTCGGTCTTGGCATACTGCTTCCAATCGACGTGACGAATATCATCCCCAGCCACATAAGGCCGATGCTGCGCAAACTCGACGCTGATTCCCTGATAAGGCGAACGATGCATCCCGCTGGTCAAACCCTCCACGATCAGCCGCGCCCGCAGATCAAGAGAACTGATCCGCGCAAGCGTGCGCGGGTCGAGGTACTTGCGGTAATCAGTGAGGGTTTCGGACATCAAACAACAATTGTTGTGCCAGGGTAGTCGCTGCGAGCAATCGTCATGATCATGGCGACGTTCAGCCGTTCTGGCTTTTGGAGCGAAATAACAAATGAACGCCGCCTATTCCTCACAAATAATATTGTTGAACGCCTTCGCGAAGATGTTCGGCCATGCATCGCCATATTCACGCCGCCGGAGTATCACGCATTAACCTCGCCGCTGTCCGGTCGAGGTCTTCATTCTCCTGCCGCGGAATAAAATCAATCAGTTTCTTCACAATCGCGTCGCTCTTGATCCCCTCCGCCTCGGCATTGAAGTTAGTCACGATGCGATGCCGCAGCACCGGCAGCGCCACCTGCCGGATGTCTTCCGTGCTGACGTGATACCGCCCCTTGAGCAGCGCCCGGGCCTTGCCTGCAAGAATCAGGTACTGGCTCGCCCGCGGCCCGGCGCCCCACCCAACATATTCATTCACAAAATCCGGGCATCCCCCTTCCGTCCGTCGAGTCAGTCGGCTGAACTTCAGCGCATACCGAATGACATGATCCGCCACCGGAACCTTACGGACGATATCCTGGAGCGCAATCACCTCTTCACCGCTTAGAACATGCTTCAGTTCGATCTGCTGCCCCTGCGTCGTCATTCGTACGATCTGAAACTCTTCATCCTCGCTCGGGTAACCAACATTGATGTTAAACATGAACCGATCCAGCTGCGCCTCGGGCAGCGGATAAGTTCCTTCCTGCTCAATCGGGTTCTGCGTCGCCAGCACAAAGAATGGCTGCGGCAGCCGATGCTGCTTCCCGCCGGCCGTCACCTGATGCTCCTGCATCGCTTCAAGCAGGGCCGCCTGCGTCTTTGGCGGTGTTCGATTGATCTCATCCGCCAGAATAATGTTCGCGAAGACCGGCCCACGGACAAACCGCAATGTCCGCCCGCCGGTACTTTTGTCTTCCTCAATCACTTCGGTGCCTGTAATGTCGCTCGGCATCAGATCCGGTGTGAACTGGATTCGGCTGAAGCTCAGCCCCAGCGTCTTCGCGAGCGTTGAGATCAATAATGTCTTCGCCAGCCCCGGCACCCCCACCAGCAGTGCATGCCCCTTGCAGAAGAGTGCGATCAGCAACTCTTCAATGACATCTTCCTGTCCCACAATCACGCGGCCAAGCTCGGCCTTCATGTCGTGATAACCCTTCTGCAATTTCTCGACAGCCGCCAGCTCTTCCCTTGCCAGATCCGTCGTTTGCGGTTGTACGATGCCGATCGTCGATTCCATGCATCTCCTTGTCGATTCTGGGGGCAAAAAGCTTCCGACGCGCCTTGCGGCGGCGTCTGCGGCGGACAATATTGTCGATCGGATCAGGAACAGCTCGGTGTGCCGGGCCGTTTGCTCCGACGTCCATTTGACGTCCAAACCCGGACGCGCAGTCTATCCTATCATATGGCTATCTCATAGACGTTCCCGAACCAGGAAAGTTGCATGCCGGAACTGCCGGAAGTCCAGACCGTTGTCGATACACTAAGCCCAAAAATCCTCGGCCGCGCCATTACTGCCGTCATCCTGAATCGAGTTGACGTACTCCAGCCCATCGGCTTCGATCTCGCAAAACATCTTGCGGGCCGAAAGGTCAGCGCCATCCACCGCCGCGGAAAGAAAATCATATTTCTGCTCGATGACGGCAACCGCTTCTACATCCACCTCGGTATGACCGGCAGACTAACTGCCGACTCCATCGAAACGCCCTTCCGTCCCCATACCCATCTTCTCCTCAACTTCACTGGGAACGGCGCCCCTCAAGTCCGCTTTACCGACCCCCGCCGCTTCGGTGGAATCTGGTGGCTCGGCAGCCAATCCACCGGCGACGACAAAATGGGTCCTGAACCCCTCCTCATCCGTCCAACTCAGCTAGCCGCCCGCCTTGCCAAAACATCCCGCGCCATCAAGAGTGCCCTTCTCGATCAATCCGTCATCGCCGGACTCGGCAATATTTACGTGGACGAATCCCTCTTCCGCGCAAATATTCACCCCCTCACCCCAGCCAACAAGCTGACCAACTACGAGATCGTGCGGCTAAACCGCGCCATCAAACAAACCCTCCGCCGTGCCCTTCGACACCGCGGCAGCACACTGCGCGACTACGCAGACGCGAACGGCAAAGCCGCGCATTTCAAAAACTACACGTTGTCTACGACCGCGCCGGCAAGCCCTGCCCAAACTGCCCCTCAATCATTGAACGAATCGTCCTCGGCGGAAGATCCACCCACTACTGCCCAACATGCCAGCCGAAATGGAAAGAGCTTGCCATCCGGACGCCAAAGCATCAGGGTCGCAAGAGACAAGGGAAGTGATTCTCTCGTAGCATGGGAGCCTCACCTGTGTCGAGCCACGTCAGATGCAAACACCTCACGATTTGTGAAGCCGCCGCTGTGCCCCTTACCCCGCCTCGTTCATCGCAAACAACAACTGCCCCGCGGTTACCAACTTCCCCTCAGCACAAAAAATATCCGTAATCGCCCCATCACTGGGTGAAGGCACGACAATCTCCGTCTTCATCGATTCCAGAATCGCCAGCTTATCCCCCGCCTTAACCTGCTGCCCCTTCTTCACCGCAACCTTCCACACATTGCCCGGCACCTCTGCAAACACCGGCTGGCTCCCCGCCGGCACCTGCGCCGTCGCCGAATCCACAGTTGTTTCCGCCGTCTCGCTGGTGAAATGAGAAAGCCCTGCCGCCTCCCACCGATGCCGCTCCGCATCAAACGCGGCCTGCTGGTGTGCCTTGAACTTCGTAATCGACGTCTCATTCTCCCGCAAAAACGCGTTGTATTTTTTCAAACTGAAAGCCTCGTGCGTAATATTCAACCGCACTCGCCCCTGCAAAAACTCCTCGCGAAAACGCAGAAGCTCAGAAGCTGAAACCGGGTAAAACCGGAGCTGATCGAAGAACCGCAGCAGCCACGGCTTTCCATCCACAAAATCCCCAGTCTGCCGATAGGTATTCCACATCTGGCAAGTGCGGCCAACAAACTGATACCCGCCCGGCCCCTCCATCCCATAAACACAAAGATAAGCTCCGCCAATCCCCACACTATTTTCCGCCGTCCAGGTCCTGGCCGGATTATACTTTGTCGTCACCAGCCGATGACGCGGATCGACCGGCGTCGCCACGGGATGCGCCAGATAAACATCCCCCAGCCCCAGCGTCAGATAACTCGCCTCAAAGACAATGCGCTTAACTTCATCAATCGAATCCAACCCATTGATTCGCCGAATAAATTCGATATTGCTCGGACACCAAGGCGCATCCTTTCGCACCATCTGCACGTACTTCTGAATCGCAAGCTGGCACGCCGGGTCATCCCAAGAAAGCGGCAAATGCACGATCCGCGTCGGCACCTCCAACTCCTGTATCGCGGGCAATTTTCCCTCTGCCGCGATCAGAAAATCCATCAGCTTGTGCAAAGGTAATCGTCGGCTGTCAAAATGAACATGCAACGACCGAATCCCCGGCGTCAAATCAATAATCCCCGCCGGCTGATGCTGCTCCACATACGTCATCAGCGCGTGCACCCGAAACCGAAGATTCAAATCCAAAACCAGCGGCCCATACTCAACCAGCAAATACTTATCCCCATCCTGCCGATAAACCACACCCACAGAGTTTTCCGAAACCGGAATCTGATGAAGAACAGGAGTAAAGGAATCGCAGAGCGCAGAGCGCAGGAGCGAGATTGAAGATGATTCTACCGCGCCTTCTCCTGCTTTATCTTCGTTCTGCGTTTTGCGCTCTGCGTTCTGCGCTTCTTCCATCTCCCCCGCCTCCTCCTGCGTCACGCGCCGAAACCGAATCGTATCCCCGGGCCGCAACTGCCCCATTTTCCAGATATCCGCGGCCACAATCGTCGCCGGGCAAACAAACCCCCCAAGGCTCGGCCCATCCGGGCCCAGTATGATCGGCAGGTTCCCCGTAAAGTCGATCGTCCCGATCGCGTACGCATTGTCATGAATATTGGAAGGATGCAGCCCCGCCTCACCGCCGTCGGTGCGAGCCCACCTGGGATGCGGCCCAATCAGCCGGACACCCGTGCGATCCGAATGATGATGAACCTTGTAGGGCGTAGAAAAAAGCGTGTTGATATCGTCCGGTGTAAAAAAGTCGGGCGCGCCATGAGGCCCATAAAGAACCGAAATCTCCCACTCGCTTGGATAGGTCGGGATCGCCATCTCTAATCTCCTTTCCCGGTGATCCGGGAAAGGGTTAGGATGGGGGTAATTCGGCGTGTCTATCGAAGCATCAGCGCCAATCCCCGCTTGCACCCTCAACACATCCCCACCCCGCAGCGCCCTCCCCGCATGTCCACCAAATTTCCCCAGCACAAAAGTAGACCGGCTGCCCAAATATTCTGGCACATCAAACCCACCCGCCACCGCCAGATATGCCCGTGTCCCGCCCCCTTTCGCTGCCTTCATTTCCAGTGTCGACCCGGTCGAAACCGGCACCGCCTCCCAACATGCAACCGGCTCACCATTCAGTCGGGCATCCATGTTCGCCCCGGTAATCGCAATGGTTGTCGCAATATTAAACCGCAACGTCGGCCCGGTGACCGTCATCTCCAAACCCGCAGCCTCCGATGAATTTCCAACAAGCCGATTTGCCATCCGAAAAGCCAGCGAATCCATCGGCCCCGAAGGTGGCACCCCAATCGACCAATATCCCGTCCGGCCCGGATAATCCTGGATCGTGCTCATCGTCCCCGGCTTGATCACATCAATCGTCTGCGGCGCATACTGCAACTGTCCCAGAAACTGCGTAACCATTTCCCCACGAACATACGTTGCTTCATTCAGAATAAACCGCAGATAATGCAGATTGCTTTCAATGCCCCCGATGCGCGTGCGATCCAGCGCGCTCTTCAACTTGCCCACCGCCTCAGCACGTGTCGCGCCATGAACAATAATCTTTGCAATGAGCGGATCATAAAAGCTCGTGATCTCAGTCCCGCGCGACACCCACGTATCCACCCGCGCATCCGAAGGAAACTCCGCCGCCGTCAACACCCCGCAGTTCGGCTGAAAATTTTTCGCCGGGTCCTCCGCATAAAGACGCACCTGAATCGAAGCGCCCCGCGGCTGAGCCTTAAACCCCGAAAGATCCAGCTCCCCAGCCGCCTGCCGGATCATCCATTCAACCAGATCCAGCCCGGTGACAAGTTCTGTCACCGCATGTTCCACCTGCAGCCGCGTGTTCACTTCCAGAAAATAAAACTGGTCCGTATCCGCATCGAAAATAAATTCCACAGTGCCGGCCGATTGATATCCCACCGCCTGCCCAAGCTTCACCGCCGCCGCGAAAAGCTGCTGCCGAAGATTCTCATCAATCCCCGGCGCCGGTGTTTCTTCTATCACTTTCTGATTCCGCCGCTGCGCCGAGCAATCCCGCTCTCCCAGCGCAACAATATGCCCGCGGCCATCTCCAAATATCTGCACTTCGATATGCCGCGCCCGCTGAATATATTTTTCGATATACAGCCCGGCGTGTTTAAAATTATTCTTTCCCAGTCGCTGCACTGTCGCAAATGCATCAGTTAGTTCTGATTCCGCGACGCAAAGGCGCATCCCGATTCCACCACCGCCCGCCGTCGCCTTCAGCATCACCGGAAAACCAATCGCCCTCGCCGCCTCAATTGCCGCCTCGGGCGTTTCCAGAAGCCCCGTCCCTGGCGACATCGGCACACCGCACTGCTTCGCAATCTGCCGCGCCGTGTGCTTCAGCCCAAATGCCTTCATCTGATCCGGCGCGGGACCAATGAACGTAATGCCGGCCTCCGCGCAGCATCTGCGCAAAGTCTGGATTCTCACTGAGAAAACCATATCCGGGATGGATCGCCTGCGCGCCGGCCTTCATCGCCGCTTCGATGATCAGATTCCCCTTCAGATAACTTTCCGAAGCCCCGGCGGGCCCGATGCAAATCGCCTCTTTCGCCATCGACACATGCGCCGACTGCCCATCCGCCTCGCTATAAACAGCGACCGACCCAATCCCCATTTTGTCGAGCGTACGGATCACCCGGCAGGCAATTTCCCCGCGGTTGGCGATGAGAACTTTCTTAAACATAGTTTGCTTTATCCTGAGCGAGGCGTACTCGCCGAAGTCGAAGAATCCAGCCAAGAAGTCAGCATCTGATCATTCGGCAAATCGCATCAAAGGCCGCTTGCGGCTTCGCCGCATTCACCTTTTTCCCAACCTGCCCTCTGGCGCTCAGGATGAGAAGATCATCACCCGGACAGCCGTAGGATTAAATCCATTACAAGGGTTATTAATCTGCGGGCAATTACTGATCACCACCAGCGTGTCCATCTCCGCCCGAAGGTCCAGATACTTTCCCGGCGCACTGATTCCATCAACAATCCCCAGTGCCCCGTCCGCCTCGACCGGCACATTCATGAACCAGTTGATGTTGCTCGTCATGTCCCGCTTGCCCAGCCCATGCTGCCCCAGTGCATAAAGAAAATTCTCGACGCATGCGTGCTGATGCTTCGTGTGAAACCCATACCTCAGCGTATTCGACTCACAACTGCACGCCCCCCCGCTTGTATCATGCCGCCCGCACGTGTCGGCAATAATCGTCATCATCGCATTCCCCTCATTGCTCATCAGCACGCTGCCAACCCCCAGGAAAATATTCCGCTGCACCGTAATCGTATCACCGGAGCTATACCGCTCTGCCGGATCGGCGGCGTTATAAACAATGCAATCCACCGCCTGATTCCCCTCCAGATCAATAATCCGAATCGTCTGCCCCTTCATCACTACATGCGACCACGGCGCACGCGCCGGAATCGTAAAATCATAAACAACATTCGACGGCATCGTCGGAATCGTCCCAGCTTCAAGTGTGGCGGCGGTCATAAAAACCTCACAATCATGCATAATCGCAGAACGATGAGCGCAAAGCGCAGATCAAAAACAAAAAACGCTCGCGCCTTTCTTCGATCTGCGCTCTGCGCTCATCGTTCTGCGCTTACTCCAGGTAATAGTCCTCGACATTCTGATATGCCCTCAGCGCTTCCGGCGTACTGTTCCGAATCGGATCATCTGCACTGGTGACCTCCCTTTTGTAAGCCAGCACGCGGACAGGCGTCGCAACATATTTTGTCCGCGCATCCAAAACGTGCGGCGTGTTCGCCATCACCACCAGTACATTCATCTCCGCCCGCAGTTCCAGGTAATCTCCCGCCTTGCTGCTTGTCTCGTTAAATGTCAATTGCCCATCCTCTTCGACTTTCACGCCTTTAAAGAAATTAATGCTTGGCGCAATATCCTTCTTCGTTAATCCAAATTTCGCCAGCGCGAGCAGAAACCGGTCCCGCGCATTCGGGCACGCGCTATAATTTTCCCCCTGCCCACATTTTCGTGCATTCGTCTTTTCGTTGCTCGCGCCGCAGAATGTGTCATGATTGCCGCATGTATCCTGTGTGATGCTCATCAACACCCGCCCCATATCGCTCAGCAGCAGCGCCCCCTGCTTCAGATACGCATTCCACTGCACCTTCACCGTGTCCGCCACATTCAATCGCTCGATATTTCGATCCGCATTGAAGACCAGAAAATGAACACACCCATCGCCTTCAAGGTTTATCAAACGAAGCCGTCGGCCGCGCTTCAGGATGCGGGCGCAATATTCACCGCCCGCGATCGTCTCGTCCCAGATAACATCGTCAGCGCAAATGCCCGCCGGCAACTCCTTCGCCGCGCTCGCCGGAATCGTCGGCATCGCACGAATCACCGTGCCCGCCTGCGCTCGCGCATGATCGCGCGCCTTGTTCGGCGTGGATAAATCAGTTTCTACAGGCATGAATCCTCCAACCACATCGCGAGCACCTCGGCCTTCGCCTCATGCGCCGCTCAAGCTTTTCATATAAGCTCGCCACCCGCCAAAGTGCGTAATATCCGGTGCATTCACCACTGCATAAGATTCCACCAGAAAACCCTTCACGAGATCGCCGTCTTCCAGTTCCAGCGTCCCGATCCCCAGCGGCGGCGGAATCAGATCAACAAACGACGCAAACTGCGCGGCCTCCATATCCCATACCTCAACCTCGATCCCCTTTTCAGTCGGTTCATTCATCCGAACCAATCCCGGCTTCGGCGGTTTCGTCCCCGGCAGTGCATAAAACTTGTAAACCGGATTCGTCCGGGCGGCTTTCACCAGCTTCGCGTTGCGCTCAACCAGTTGCCAATTCAACGGCAACCCCGAAAGATGCGCTCCAACAACGGCGATTTTCATACCAATGCCTCTTCAGCAGGAATTTCAAAACGATGCCCGATCCGCAGCAGCCACTCATCCGCCCCCGCCGGGGCCATGAACGTAATACCAGCAGGCAGCCCATCAGGCTGAAACCCATTGGGCACGGCAACCGCGCACAGATCCAGCAGATTCACAAAGTTGGTGTAATACCCGAGGTTGGTATTTAGCTTCACCGGTTCCGCCTCCACCGCGGCGACAGAATAAATCGTCCCCGTCGTCGGAAGCAGCAGCGTGTCCATCTTCTCCCATTCCACCTCAGCGCGGCGGCGCAGCGCCATCAACTTATACTGCGCCTCAAAAGCATCTGCCGCCGTGTATCGCGAAGCCGCGCTAATGATGCCGCGCGTTACCGGCAACAGGGACTCCGGGCTCCGCTCCAGCAACGCGCGGCAAGCCAGATATCGCTCCGCCACCCACGGTCCCTGATACAGCAACTCCGCCGCTTCACGAAACGGCGCATAGTCAATCGCAACGGGAATCCCCCCAATATTGACTGCCTGCTTGATCGCGCGCCGATAGAGCCACTCCGCATCATGGTTCCCGAAGAATTCAAGCTGCCAATCCTGCGGAACACCAAACTGAAAATTCTCGCTGGACATCCTCGCGGGCAAAGGCTGATCTCCCGCGGGCGCCGCCGCACAGCGTGAATAAATATCGCTCGGATCAAACCCCTCCGCGACCTTCAGGATCTGTCTTGCCTCCGTGCAGGTCCGCGTAAAAATCGAAACGCAATCCAGCGATCGGCACGCCGGCACGACACCACTGCTGCTCAGCAATCCCCGCGTTGGTTTAACACCCACCAGGTTGCAAAACGCCGCCGGAACGCGGCCCGACCCCGCAGTGTCGGTCCCCAGGGCAAAATCAACCAACCCCACCGCCACGGCAACCGCCGAGCCCGAACTCGATCCTCCCGAAATATATTCTGAATTAAAAGGATTTTTCACTGCGCCATACGGCGAGCGAACCCCCACCAGTCCCGTCGCAAACTGGTCCAGGTTCGTCTTGCCCACCGGAATCGCCCCGGCATCAATCAGCTTTTGAACAACCGTCGCCGACTGATTCGGCGTATATGCAAAATCCGGACACGCCGCGGTCGTCGGCGCTCCCGCCAGATCAATGTTATCTTTAATTGCGAACGTCAAACCAAACAGCGGCTGCGGAATCCCCCCATCACGCCGAGCGATTGCCGCATCCAGGTAATGCTGTATCTCACTTCGTAAAAGTCGATAGATCCAAACCGGATTATCCCGATACGCATCCATCCGACGAATCGTTTCATCCAGCCGCTGATGCGCTTCCTCCGCCGACCGCGGTGAAGGCAGACCCTCAGCCAATCCTCCTGGTTGATCCATCATTGTCATCAAGTTTCCAGACATCGATCAGAATCTCACAAAACATCATCCCCTACCAACGTCATCCGCGTAATGGGCAACCGATCATCTTCACCGGAAGACCTCGGCGGATGAATCAACTGATCCACCCTCTTCCGCGTCGCCAAAAACCGTGGATCCATAAACTGCTCCGGAGACCTCGGCTGCGGCAACGGCACCTCAATAATCTCCGCAATCCGTCCAGGATGCGCATCCAATACCACAATCCGATCCGCCAGATAAATCGCCTCATCCAGATCGTGCGTGATGAACAGAATCGTCACATCCACATTCATCCAGATCTGCTTCAAATACGCCTGCATCGAGCAGCGTGTCTGCGCATCCAGCGCACCAAACGGCTCATCCATCAACATAATCCGCGGCTGATTCGCCAGCGCCCGCGCAATCGCGACTCGTTGCTTCATCCCACCGGATAACTGGTTCGGATATGACTCCTCAAACCGCTCCAACCCCACCATCCGTATCCACTGCTTCGCCTCCGCTTCCGATTTATTAATTCCCAGCCCCTTCATCCGCGGCCCAAACATCACATTCTTCTTCACCGTCATCCAGGGAAACAGCGTGTAATTCTGAAACACCATCCCCCGGTCCGGCCCCGGCCCTGAAACCTCATGCTCATCCAGCACCACCGCGCCGCCTGTTGGATAATCCAGCCCCGCCAGAATGCGGATCAGCGTGGACTTCCCGCACCCGCTCGGTCCTATGACGCAGATGAATTCTCGCCGATGCACCTTGAAATTGATGTCGCGCAGCGCTTCCACTTCGCCATTGCGTGTCGGAAACGTTTTGCACAACCCCTGCACATCCAGCACAACCGGGCGCTGGTAGATGCGCGAAAGCGCTCGGCCACTTCAGGTTCCTGGTCCAGATAGCTCGGCAGTTCAAGAGACGGGGACATCGATGAACCTCCTGTCCTGCGGGCCGCCATCCGAAATCTCCGAAGCTCCGGATGGATCAACAACACCCGCCTGCTCCGCCGACATTTCCGTTTCCCGCTCCCGCGAACGATGGCGAGCGCGTGATCTTGCAGATACAGCCCGCTGCGGGAGAAACAAAATCGCCCCAAACATCACATTAAACACATTTTTATTCCGGCTCTGCGGCAGATACGGGAACAGATGCCGCCCCGCCGCCGCCATCAATTGATCGCATATCAGACCGATGATCCCGATCATGATGATGCCCGCAAACACATTATCAAAATGAAAATGCTTTCCCTGTTGATTGATGAACCACGAAATGCCGCTGCTCGCCCCAATCAGTTCCGCCACGATCAGATACGTCCACGCCCACCCGATGAGGATGCGCATGTCGTTATACAAGTTCGGCAAAATGCCCGGCAGAATCACCCGCGTCACCAGTTGCCGCCTGCTGGCGCCCAGGGTCTGCGCCGCTTCGAGCAATCCCATATCCAGTTGCCGCGTTGTATTGGCGACCACCAGCACCATCTGAAAGAACGTCCCGATCCAGATGATCGCAATCTTCGGCCCATCCTCAATCCCCAGCAGCGCAATACACAAGGCCCCAAACGCAGGCGCCGGCATATACCGGATAAAATCGATGAACGGCTCAAACAGTTTCGAACACGAATCAAACGTCCCGCACAAAATGCCGATCGGCACGCCGACGATCGCCGACGTCGCGAATCCCCAGAAGATAATCTGGATGCTATGCCAAAGGCTCTGATGCAGCCACGGATCGCCTTTTGAATACGGGGGAGTTACAAACGCCACAACGAACGCGCGGGCGACTTCGTGCGGCGCCGGAAGGAAAACCGGATTCACCCGATACCCCTGGCCCGGCTTCAGATGCGCCTTGGCCAGGTTGTCGTTCTCAATCGCGAACATCTGCCGGGTGAATCGTTCGCCGGCGACAAACAGATCCGAATCCCCTGCATCCGTAATCATCATCATCGGATGCCAGACAAACGGCACATAACTGACAATAGACCAGACCAGCAAGGGCAGCAGAAACCCCGCCAACTTCAATCCGCTCGCCTTGCGCTGCGAAAGAGGTTCACGAATCGCTAACCAACTTGGACGGCGCTTCACAACAAACTCCCATTTTCGTGGAACAACACGACTGGGCCGCGGGGGTGAGCCTTGCCCCCTCGCCCGGAACACCGGGAGAAAATCAGGGTTGCGGTGATTTGGAATGTCGAACTTTCTTCGCTGAACAAAATCACCTTCAACCAGACCTTCTTCCAGGCGAACCGAGAGAGGGGGACCAAAGTCCCACCGCCCGCGCTGCCGTCATCACTGCATTACTTCACATCATCCGGCTTCTTCCCGGTGACTTCCTCAATCAGCCGCGGCGACACATATGCCTCCGGCTTCTGCGAATCCTTATACACCTGGTACTTCGTGTAGAAGTTGTCCGAAACTTTCAGCGACCCATAGATCGACATCAGTGTGTCATTCTTCTGGAAAGCTTTGAGGTTGTCGTCCGCGCCGAGCAACGCGGTGCCGCCAAGGCTCTTGGAATATTCGTCCGCCGGCACATTGACCTTCCCGGACATGATCTTCACCGCGTCATCGTGGGTCGCCGGGTCCTTGATGTAATCCACAACCTTGAACCACACCGCAACAACCTTCTTCCAATCATCCCGGCGGGTCGAAAGGCTTTCCTTGCTGACCGCCAGCTCATCGTAGATCAGCCCCGGAATATCGGCGCTCGTATAAAGCGGTTTGCTTCCGCCGACCTGCTTCAAGGTCTGCCCGGAAATCGGATACCAGCACCCCACCGCATCCACCTTGCCCGAAGCCAAAGTCTGCGGCGTGTCATTCGTCGCCACCTTCTGCAATGTGATATCCGTGTCGGTCAATCCATTCACTTCCAGCGCCTTGAGCAGCAGTTCATGCTCCACCAGGCCGTATTCAACTGCAACTGTTTTTCCTTTGAGATCCTTTACCGAGCCGATCCCCGGCTTGCCGATGATCATGTCGTTGCCGTTCGAGTAATCCTCCAGCAGGATTCCCGTCGAAGGCTTGCCGCCTGCGCCTGTGACGATCGCATCACCCGCCACAATCGTGACCGCATCAATCTTCCCTGCAGAAAATGCATCGATGCTCGGCCCATATTCAAACCATGTAAACGTCACATCAACGCCGGCATCCTTAAACCACCCCTTCTGAATCGCTATTTCCCACGCCGTATATCCCGGCCAGTCGCTATACCCGATCTTCAGCGGATCAGCGCGAACCGGAGACGCGGCAGCCACGACCATCAACGCAAACGCACCGAGGGTTGCTCGAAGAGCACCTTTCATAAGAACTCCTGACTTGAATCTGAAAGACGAGAACGGGGATCAACGGGCGGGAGTAACCAGACGCCGATTCATGCGAAGCATTCATGCAAGGCATGTGGGCGTCGTCGGAGCTCCGTGTGCCGAAGACCAACCCCACGCTTCGTTGATCGGACGGCCGACGCCGGATGACTGTAGAACCATTTCCACAGGACCGACTGTACCGAAACTCGATACCAAACACGGATTTCCAGCTATGCTGGTGTGCCCGGTTCAGCATCTACGCCGTGCGGCGGGATCAACCTGTCACTAAGCGAATTGCAATGCCGGTGCCACGTTCATACCTCCAACAGATTCCTCAAAATCGCCCGAAAATTGATTCATCGCATAATTTCACGCAAAACACCCCCTGCTCACCTTCCGCGCGATCCCCGCACCAGCGCATAGCAGATGCGCGGGAAACGCGCAGTGCGATATCACCCAAGACGCCCCAGCCCTCCCCTTCAAAACGGCACTAACCTTGCACACCAAACCCAAGTTGAACCCATCCCACAAAGAAATCCTCCCCGTCACCTTAGAATCCCTGAAAGGAACCTGGAAGCGCCGATCCATCCGCTGGCCCGGCGGCCGCCAGGACCTCACTACCACAGTCATCTGGACCCAGGCCGACGGCTACTACGCCGACATCCGCATCCCTGCCGATCGTCCCTCCTTCGCCGGCGTCCAATCCCTGAAGCAATGCAACAGCGACCAACAAAGATGGCTCTCCACCCAACAAGGTTTCGCCGGAAAGCTGGGAAAGATAGGCGACGCCTTCCACTGGCAGCGCGACATCGATTACCAACCGCCCAACGGCAACCGAGACATCGGCCATCTCATCTACCTGAACCCCGAACAAACCCTGATGCAGGAAGACGGCGTAGAAGAACCCTACATCGAAATCTGGCAACGCATCGGCGACGCCGCCCCGATCAAAACCATCCCCCTCCAACGCGGCCTAATCGTCTCTGTCGCCAATCACCTCATCTACGCCCATGACCACCGCGCCCACCTCCCCGCCGCCCCCTCGCTGCAATCTCTCCTCAACACCCAACCACAAATCACCGTCGCGAATAACCTTTTCCAGATGGAAATCTCCCACGCCACCCAAACAAACACCGGTGCCTGGCGAATCGACCACTCCACCCATCCCTGGCGAGAAGGAACCATCGTCAGCACCCCCGAAGAACTGCTTCACCAGCCTCAAATTTAAATCGCGAAACATTCCAAACGTCCAAACGCTTTACCATAACACGCGCTTGCGGCCCAAACCCACGCCACAAAACAACCACTATCCCCAGAAAATCAAACCCCAAAAGTCTTCCTCACCGCCGCCGCAATATCCGGCCCAATCTGCTCCACCATGATCCTCCCCTTTTCCGCCGAAGCCCCCGCCGCCGTAATCAGCGCCCCCGACTCCGGCACAAAGCTCCTCTGCGCCGGAAACACATCATACGGTGGCGGATTGGCCGACGGATGATCCGGAATCAGATCCACCCGCACCAAATCCGGTCGAAAGTGCAGCATCAAAGAGGTTTCAATTACCGCCGCATGTTCCAGTGCGATACTTGAAAAATCCCCTGATGGAAACACCTTCTTCAATGTTTCTTCCGTGAAGAAATCCCAATATTGCAACCGCATCATGCGCAAATCCGCCAGCCGCAGTTCCCGCATCGCCAAGTCGATCCCCTCGGTGATGAACCATTGATTTTCAAAATGCCCGTCAAAAAAAACAATTCGCTGCGCCCCATGCCGCACCCATTCCCGTGCCACATCGCACACGATACTTGAAAGCGTATGCCCATCCAGATTGATCGTCCCCGGAAACAGTGCCCCGCCCCCCGACCGCGGCATCGACTTATACCCATAAGGAATCGTCGGCGCAACCAGTCCATTCACCTTCTTCGCCACTGTCGAAGCTACCGCCGTCGACAGATAAACATCCACTCCCAGCGGCAGGTGCGGCCCATGCTGCTCCGTCGCCCCACACGGAACAAAAATCACCGGATTCTCCCTAAACCTCTTCGCCAATTCCGGCCAGGTCATCTCCGCCACAATGTTCAAATCAGGCATCCAATCTCCAGTTGCGATATGACGGCTTCCTGTTCAATGCTTCGTGGCAAGCGAAAGAAATCAGCGCCTGCCCAGCGGTGTTAGGCCGCAAACCACTTAATCTGCATCCCAAATATAAAACTGATACCTATTACCCATCGCAGCTCAAATATCACACGCCACTCGAAATCCCACATTGTCCACTCTCAAATCCCACTTCATCCAATCCCGAAATGCACACCTCAAAATCCGCGGCATGGCATCCCACCCCCCGTTCCGCACAACCCTCCATCCTTGCTCTCCCGACCCCCGAACCGCGCCATCCCCAGCTGCCCCCTGGTAATCAGAATGCCACTCATCCGCCACCAACTCACACACGTTCCCATGCATATCAAACAATCCAAACGCATTCGCCGGATAAGACCCCACCGCCACCGGCCTGCCCAGACCCGGCTTCTCCCGAAAATCTGTATACAGATAATTTGCATCATCCACCGAAATACGCGATCCCATCGCAAACACCCCCTCGCTCCCCGCGCGGCAGCAATATTCCCATTCCGCCTCGCTCAGCAATCGATACCGCCGTCCCGTCCGCACGGATATCCAATGAACATACTCCATCGCATCCTTCCAGCTCACATTAAACACCGGCAATTTTCCCCGTCCCCATCCCCGATCAGCCGGCCGATGCGCCCGGCATTCAAATCCGCAAAAACATCCCACTCCTCAAATGTCACCGGGAACCGCCCCACCGCAAATGGCCTCCCAATCTCCACGAGATGCCGCGGCTTCTCCACCAAACTCGCAAATTTATCATCCTCATCCCCCGTCCCCATCCAAAACGATCCGCCAGGAACCACCACCATTTCCGGCAATTCCGCCTTATCGCGAAAGCCATCGGAGACAGAAAAATGTGATTCCGCAGTCGCTTGCATAAAAGCACTAATTCGTAGCTCCTAATCACACCCCGGGCATTCCGCCGAGTAGGCAATCGCCCCGCTCGCCATCGGCACATTCGCCGCTTCCCGAATCTTCCTCCCCAGATACCTCTGAATATGCCAGATCGGAACTTCCAGGTGGCTCAATCTTCCCGAGCTATACGCGGAAGAATTCATTCCCTTTTGCACCGCCACGCACACTTCCATATCTTCCATATGAAACGTCTTCAGCATCTCCACCTCAGCCGCCAGCCGCTTTTCAAAGTCCGGCATCTTCTTCGCATCCGGATGCACCATGATCGTCGTCAGCAACTTCACCCGCTGCGGTCCATCCGGCAGCACCCGATACCAGAACACCCGATCCGGCGCAACGAACAACAAAAACGTCGGATACCCCACATACACAAACCACTGCACCAGGTTCTCAGCTTTTACTGTCGGGATATCTACAAACGTCCGCAGATCCGATTCTCCCTGCAACACCTCTTCCGCCAGCCGCGGAAGCAGCGGCAGATGCGCCACCGTGAACATCGCATTCTCCCCTTCCGACCAGCACGTCTTTGCCGGGAAAAGCGGCTCAAATGTCTTCAGATGCGCCCCAAGATGGTGATAACATTCTGCAAAATTCTCGACGATCACTTTCCAGTTAAATGCGCAATCCCATTCCAGTTCCGTCACCACTTCCAGGTTCCCCAACTGGTACTCCGCCAGCTTCGCACTCAACTTTTCATACGTCTCATGCACCGGCGGAATATCCCCTGCAAATGTCACAAAAATAAACCCATTCCAAACCTCGCTCCGAAACTGCGGCAGCCCCACGTCCTTGCGGTTGAAACCCGCCGCCTTCTGCATTTCCGGCGCACCCTTGCATCTTCCATCCAGATCAAAACTCCAGAAATGATATGGACACAATAAAAACCGCGCATTCCCCTTCGCCGCGCCGCCAAACTCCGTCGGATTCACATCCATCCCCCGATGCGGACATACCCGCGACAACACCCGAACCACCTCATCCTTCCCCCGCACCACGACCATCGGCTCGCCCAGCAAATCCAGATTGAAATAATCCCCCGCCTTCGGAATCTGCGACACATGCCCCACGCTGAGCCATTCTCGCTTCAGAATCCGATCCACCTCAAACTCATAATGCACCGGATCCGTATACGCCCGCGGCGGAAACGTAACCGCCTCCTGCAAAGGCAAGTCCGCCGTCGCAAGAATTCGTTCGTGAATATCCGTTAACGGCGTCGAGATTTGGACCAAAGACATCGACAACTCCAACATCAGAAAGAACAAAAAGCCCACGAAGGAGCACGAATCAGCACGAAGAGTTAAAGATGGAAAAGTACGATTCTCCCATTCGTGTCTCTTCGTGTCCCTTCGTGGGCCAGTCTTTCATTTCATCCTTCATGGAACAAACAGCCACAGGCAATTAACAACTCAGACCGCAAAGAAAGTGCCCAAGACAAATGCGGCACGAATCGATGTATTGGCCGCGCAATCGCTAGGCGGTCGGCAATGGCGCGGGCGACCATCGCTTAATCGTTGCGCAGTGAGATGACAGCATACTGGCATCTGGATGCGATTGGCGCATCGGCACAACCATTGCAAAGTTCAACACCGGGTTCGTCAGCGGAGAGGCCTCAGCTCGCATGTCTTCGTCAGCGCTTATCGACATCGTCGCGCACCTGACCGAGGCCCGGCCGGTCTGTTGGGACAGGCTGACCTGGCCGGAAGTCGAATCCCTGCGCAACCGCGGCGGAGATATGGTTCTTCTGCCGCTCGGCGCCACCGAGCAACACGGCCCGCATCTTCCGCTCAACACCGATTCCGTCTTCGCCACGGCATGTTGCCTCTACGCCTCAGCCAGGACCGGCGTTCCCGTGCTCCCCACGATCGATTACGGCTGCTCCCTCGGCCACACGGACCGCTGGCCGGGGACTATCTCACTTTTTCCTGAAACGCTTGCATTAACGATTCGCGAGATCGCCGGCTTTCTGATCCGAACCGGTTTTAAGCGACTGTTGATCGTCAATTCTCATTGGGGCAATACTTCAACCTTGCGCTGCGCGATTGACCGCATCCGTTTTGATCATGCCGGTCATTTCCAGATCGGCCTGAAAAACAGCTTCGAATTCACCAGAAGCATCTGGAACCAATTCATCGATGACGGCGAAGATTTCCATGCCAACCGCGCCGAAACCGCTCTCATGATGTATCTCGACCCCGCCAGTGTTCGCCTCGACAGAATCAAAGACGACCCCGACCGCACCGCCGGGAAAGTATTCACCTATGTCGTCCCCCAAACCAGCACCAACGGCCTGACCGGCCACCCCACCCGCGCCACCGCCGAAGACGGGAAAAAGCTATTCATTGAAATGTGTGAAGCCCTGACAACGTTTGTCACTGCCGCCCGAACAGAAGAGTCGCCGCTCTCATGGAGCCGCCCTCCAGTTCCCGCTTCCACAGGAAGAGGGGACTAATCGACTGCCGGTCACGCGTTACGAGTTTAAAAAGGAAGCCCATGCCCCCCACCCACAACGAAATCTCCTCCCTCAAAACCAAACTTCTTGC
Source organism: uncultured Phycisphaerales bacterium (assembly GCA_963704405.1). Classification (GTDB taxonomy): domain Bacteria; phylum Planctomycetota; class Phycisphaerae; order Tepidisphaerales; family Tepidisphaeraceae; genus MFD01213-c1. Next base: position 2,545,194 of record OY969903.1, on the reverse strand, counting down.
CGAAGGCGTTCAATATGTCTTCGCCTCATATGTCGACGTGCACGGCATCCCCAAAGCCAAGTGCGTCCCGATGGCCAAGTTCGAAGAAATGTGCGAAGGCTCCGAGCTTTACACCGTCGGCGCTGTCGAAGGCATGGGTCTTGTCGGCCCGCAGGAAGATGAATGCGTCACCGTCCCCGATCTCAAAAGCTGCGTCGTCTTTCCCTGGGACAAGCGATTTGCATGGATGATGGCCGACACCCACTATCACGGCCATCCCTATCACGCCGACAGCCGCGTCCTCCTGGGCAAGATGGTTGCCCGCGCCAAAGACCTCGGCTTCGTCCTCAACCTCGGCATCGAACCCGAATTCTACGTCCTGAAAAAAGACGAGCACGGCAAATACGCGCCCCTTGCTCCCATCCCCTACAAAGGCGGCAACGCCTGCTACGATGTCCGCCAAACGCTCATGTCGATGGAATTCCTCGACCCCATGTGCCGTTACATCGAACAGCTCGGCTGGGGCATGCACAGCTTCGACCAGGAATGCGGCAAAGGCCAATACGAATTCGACTTCCACTACACCGACGCCCTCACCATGGCCGATCGCCTCATCTTCCTCCGCCTCATGGCCAAGGAAGTTGCGCAGTCGATCGGCGCCATCGCCACGTTCATGCCGAAACCCTTCGCCAATGATTTTCGAAGCGGCGCACACTTCAATATGTCTCTCTCCGACATCAAAACCGGAAAGAACATTTTCCTTCCCGGTGAAAAGCCCGATCCGATGGCCGAAAAGTACGGACTGAAATGCTCCAAACTGTGTCTCAACTTTGTCGCCGGCATTCTCAAACACGCCCCCGCGCTCACGGCTGTCTGCTGTCCAACGTTTAATTCCTACAAAGGCCTCATCGCCCAGGGCGATTTATCTGAAATGAGCTGGGCCCCCGTCCTCCGCTGTTATGGCCGCAATAATCGCAGCGCCATGCTCCGCCTCCCCATGAGCCGCCCCTGCGTCGAAAACCGCGCCGTCGACATGAGCGTCAACCCCTATCTCGCCGCCGCCCTCTCTCTGGCCGCCGGACTGGAAGGCATCGAAAAAAATCTCGACCCCGGCGAGCCCCTCAATGACAATCTCTACACCCTCAGCGCCCACGATGTCGAGAAACGCCGCGTCACCCGCCTCCCCCAAACCCTCCTCGATGCAGTCCGCGCCTTCGAATCCGACGAGCTCGTCACCGAAGCCTTCGGCTCATCCTTTCAACAGATTTACGCCGAGCAAAAATACAAAGAATGGACCAAAGGTTTTTATCGCGTCTCAGAAGACGAACGGCAGGAAATGCTCACCTATATCTGATAATAAAACGGTATCTTGCTAATGGCCTGAATATCTGCCGCCAAACTATGCAATTTGCAATTTTCCGTCACATTTACTGGCTGATGCTGCGCAAGTATTAGGCGCGCAAATCCCATCCCCGCCAGCAACTACACAAATCGCATAAAGTCGATGCTAACATTCCGCCGACACAAATCTTGTGAGTTCTGTGCAACGAGACACGCGGTATGTTTTCCACAACGCCTCCTCCAACACCGGCTGAGATCGAAGCGAACATCGCAGAACGCATCGCTTGCGCAACGAGCGAACTCATTGCCGAAAATCGCCGCCTCGCCCGCGAAATCTCCCTGAACGCTCGGCGTGAATCTTCCCTTCAACAAATCGCCGACCAGTACCGCAGCATGTTCGACAACGCCACCGACGGCATGTTTCAAACCACCGCCGACGGTTCCTACCTCGATTGCAATCCCGCACTCGCCCGCATCTACGGTTACGAATCCGCCGACGAATTGAAGAACAGCGTCGCCGACATCAAGCGACAACTCTATGTTGAAAACGATGCCCGTCCGCGCTTCGTCACCATCATGCGCGAATATGGCCGCGTCTCCGGCTTTGAAGCCCGCGTCTACCGCAAAGACGGCAGCATTATCTGGATATCCGAAACTGCCCGCGAAGTCCGCGACACCCAGGGCAATTTCCTCTACTACGAAGGTTTCGTGTCCGACATCACGGCACGCAAGCTCGCCGAGGAAGCGCTGCGAGAAAGCCGCCAGCGCTATGAGCTTGCCGTCTGCGGCGCCAACGACGGCATCTGGGACTGGGATCTCAAAACCGGCTACATTTATTTCTCCGACCGCTGGCGTGAAATGCTCGCCTGCGATCAGGACCCCATCACGCCCAACGCGGATCTCCCTTCGCTGCCCGAACTTTGGTTCAACCGGGTCCATCCCGATGATCTGGAAAATCTGACCACCGCAATCGCCGCCCATCGTGACGGTCTGACCTCGCACTTCGCCATCGAGCACCGCATGATGCACCGCGATGGCACTTATCGCTGGATGCTTTGCCGCGGCATTGCCGTCCACGATCAATCCGGCAAAGCCATCCGCATGGCCGGTTCGCTCAGCGACATCACCGATCGCAAGCACGCCGAAGAACAGCTCCTCCGCGATGCGCTGCACGACGGCCTCACCGGCCTGCCCAACCGCGTGCTTTTCAACGATCGCCTCGAGCGCTCCATCGCCCGCGTCACCCGCGATCCAAACCATCACTACGCCGTGCTTTTCATCGATCTCGATCGCTTCAAGCGCGTCAACGACAGCCTCGGTCACGTTGTCGGTGATGAGCTGCTCCTTGGATTCGCCAAGCGCCTCATTGCCTGCCTCCGCCCGAGCGATACCGTCGCCCGGCTCGGCGGTGACGAGTTCACCATCCTCCTCGAAGACCCCAAAGCTCCCGACGACGCCGTCTCCGTCGCCGAGCGCATCCTTGCGATTCTAAAATCCCCTTTCGATCTCGGCGCCCACGAAGTCTTCGCCAGCGCCAGCATCGGCATCGCCGTCAGCTCCACCGGATATACGCGCCCTCAGGATGTCCTCCGCGATGCAGATACCGCGATGTATCGCGCCAAGTCTTTGGGCAAATCGCGCCACCAGCTCTTCGACACCGCCATGCATGCGGCCGCCGTAAAACTTCTGCAGATTGAAAACGATCTGCGCCGCGCTATCGATCGCCACGAACTGCGGCTGCACTACCAGCCTATCGTCCGCATCGACACCCGCCGCATCTGCGCCTTCGAAGCCCTCATTCGCTGGCAGCACCCCGAGCGCGGCCTGGTCTCCCCCGCCGACTTCATTCCCATCGCGGAGGAAACCGGCTTGATCGTCCCCATCGGCAAATGGGTTCTTCATGAAGCCTGCCGACAGGCTGCCTCGTGGCACGCGATGTTCCCCGAGAACCCTATCGACGTGAACGTGAATCTCAGCGCGCGCCAATTCTCTCAGCCTGACCTCGTTGAGCAGGTTACGACAACGCTCCGCCAGAGCGGCCTGCCCCCGCAGCACCTGATTCTCGAAATCACTGAGAGCGTCGTGATGGAACACCCCGAAAAAACCATCGAGATGCTCAACCGCCTGAAGGCCCTTGGCATCAAGCTAAACATCGACGACTTCGGCACCGGCTACTCTTCACTCGCCTATCTCCAGCGCTTCCCGGTTGACGCCATGAAGATAGACCGCTCCTTCGTAGCCAGAATGACCGAGTCCGCCGAAAACGCCGAGATCGTCCGCACCATCGTTTCCCTCGCCCATAACCTGAACATTAAGGTGACCGCCGAAGGAATCGAAACCGACGAACAATGGGCCTGCCTGGCCGATCTGGACTGCGAACACGGCCAGGGCTATCTCCTCTCCCGCCCCGTCGACGGCCCCTCCGCCACCATCATCCTCCACGGCGTGGACATCCACACTAAAGCCGCCGCGTAAAACGATTTTCACCCGCATCCGCCTCGCCGCACAGCCAGCCGCTTGCGGTTTCGCCGCCCCGTAAAATGTGCTGCTCGAGCAATGATCGTACCGGCTATCTTTCGCAGTCCTTAAGATGACCAACCGTGCAACCTTCCGTTACAGCCAGACGTAAAAAAGGGATGCGCCATTCGGCGCATCCCTGATACTTTATCGTGAATAAACCAAACCCAATCAGGTCCCAGACCCAACCAGTTCCGGCTTTTCCTTCTCCGCCCCACCTGCCGCCGGCTCATCCTTCTTCGCCTTGCGGCTCTCAACCAGCCGCGTCGCCTTGCCCACGCGGTCACGCAGATAGAACAGTTTAGCCCGGCGCGTTTCGCCGCTGCGCTTCACGGTCACCTTGCTGATGAACGGCGAATGCAGCGGAAAAATTCGCTCTACGCCTTCATTGTTCACAATGCGGCGGACGGTGAATGTCTCATTAATCCCCCGCCCCTTCTTCATAATCACAGTCCCCGCGAAGATCTGAATGCGCTCTTTTTCGCCTTCAATGATGCGGGTTGCCACGTCGACAGTGTCGCCGACCTGGAACTGCGGAACGTCTTTTTTGAAGTAGTTTTTTTCGACCGATTCGAGAAGGTGGTTAATCATGGCTTATCTCCGGGTCAGTCGCCTTCGCCGGAGAAAGTTGATCTCGGCCGCTGCGACTGCGCTAATGGAAGTCTTCGATCATTCGTTCAGGGTTCCAAGCGTTCCTGGTAAGCGCGCCACAAATCGGGTCGGCGTTCCGCGGTTCGCTTTCGTCGCTGTTCCAGCCGCCACTTTGCGATGGCCGCATGGTTGCCGGACAGCAGAATATCCGGAACACCCATCTCGCGAAACTCCCGCGGGCGGGTGTACTGGGGATATTCTAACAAACCATTCGCGAAAGATTCGTCTTCCGCGCCGGTTTGCGCTCCCAGCACGCCTGGGAGCAATCTCACGACGGCATCAACAATCACCATCACCGCCAGTTCGCCCCCGCTCAGCACGAAATCTCCGATGCTGACCTCGCGGACTTTAAGGCCTTCGACGATTCGCTCGTCAAAGCCTTCATAGTGACCGGCGATGAGCAGGAGCCGCTCTTTTGAAGCAAACTCCTGCGCCATCTGTTGATCGAACAATTCACCCGCCGGTGTTAACAGAATCCGTTCCGCCGGGCGATCGTCTTGTTTTTCGGCATGTTCGACGGCGTCATAAACCGTCGGGCACATCATCACCATCCCGGGACCGCCGCCGAACGGCTTGTCGTCCACCGACTTGTGCGCGTCAGTCGCAAAGTCGCGGATGTTGGTATACGAATATTCGACTAATCCCTTTTCCGCCGCCCGCTTTGGAATGCTCCAGCCTAAGACGGCCTGAAACATTTCCGGGAACAGGGTCAGGATATCGAAACGCAAAGGCATAATAGCTGCGACGCCTGCGTCGCTTCCTCAACATGAAGAGGCGACGCAGGCGTCGCTGCAGCAGATTATTACGCCGTTGCCGCTTCCTTCTTCTCGCCTGCCACCACCGGCGCAACCTTCGGCTTTCCCGGACGCGGCAACCGGAGCTGCTTGTGGTCCAGGCCCGCCTTCTTCAGCATCGACGAAACAGTCCCCGACGGAATCGCGCCAACGTCGAGCCAGTGCTTGCACCGCTCCAACTTGGCAACGAAAACCTTCGCAGGGTCCTTTTCGCGCGGGTTGTAATGCCCAAGCTCTTCGATCACGCGCCCATCTCGGGGCGAACGCGAATCAATCGCACTCAGGCGGAAAAACGCCGCATTGCTGCGACCCATTCGCTTCAATCTCAACTTCACGGCCATTGCGCGGTCTCCAATTGCTTCCAAACGAGAAGAACCGAGCAGTATAGTAACAGTCCGAAAACTTACAAGTGGCAGAAAAACCAACCTAAACGCCCCCGGAACATAGACATCGGACAAAAATTCGAACGTCCAAACCCGAAATGCGAACTAAATCCGAATGCCGAATGCCCCAACAGGCCCAGATCAGCAAAAACCATCGAAATCCAAGTTCGTCATTCGGGCTTTGAGCATGGATTCAAATTTCGGATTTCGTCATTCAAATTTCCCCTCGCGATTTTTCAATCCCGGCAGAAACACCACCTCATCCCCCGCCTGCACCATTCCCTCCTTCACCACTTTCGCCTTCCACCCGCTTCGCTGTTTCATCGCCTTCAGCAATTGTGCATCCAACTGATTCAAATTCCGGCAAGGCGTCCTCACCATCGTAATTTCAATTAAACATCCTCCCACCCTCAGCCGATCCCCCGGCTGAATCATCTGAAAATCCACGCCGCGCGTCGTAAAATTTTCTCCCACGCTTCCCGGCTTCAAATTAATCCCATGCTCACTTCCAAGCCAGTCATACAACTCAACGCTGAACAAACAAATCGCCTGGTCCGGCCCGCCGTGATATTTCCGGTTCTTCTGCCAATCCCCCTCAACGCCTTCAACCGAAACATGCGCCCGCTCGATCGGCAGTTTCGGCATCCCGCCGCGCGAAACACTGAGTTGAACCAGTTCCGCTTTCATGTTGGTTCACAGTAAACCAAAAAAGCCCGGTGTGTAAAACACACCGGGCCGGTCGCATGGGGAGAATATTTCAGCGCGATCAAAATTCAGTCGCGCCGCTTTAAGAACAATCACCGCCGTCATGCCGAAACGCCCGGCATTGCAGCATCAATGCATGCGCCTCCGCATTACGGATGAGCAACTGCTCAACGCCCGCTTCAACGGCTGCGCGCTCCACCGCGATTGCATCCAGCCGGGCTTCCAGCGCCGGTCGGCCCTGATCGGTCCGAAGGGTGGCGCCTTCATGCTTGATCGGCGCAACGTGGAAGCTCAAGTGGCCAACCACGCGATCGCCCGCGAAGGCGGCCATCACCGTTTGCCGCGCAGACAGCCAGCCATCGCGATCGAGCATCAGCCTGTCGGCTAAATTATTGCGATCGATCGCGCCCAACACCGTCGGCCATTCCTTGTGCCAGTTGTCCACGATCTCCACGCGAACCTTCTGCGCATCGCCGCTGGGCGCTGGCGTCCAATCGGTTCGATTCACCAATTCCTGTTTTCGTTCCGTTGCAACCATAACTGCCTTCCCGTCTGGTTCGGTCTTCCGTGAACCATCTCTCCGCGGAAGTAGACACCGCGGGTTGTCAAAAATCACATATATCTTTCCATCATTTTTCGAATCGCCGTTTCCAGCAGGCTTCCCTTTCTCAATCGGCTTGAGTCTGCCGCAGGTGCCTTTCCATTTCCGTATATCAATCCCATCAGCCGCTAATTTTCATCAGAATGCGCGGGTTATGCAGCTTGTGCCGCAGAATGAGTCATTTCAGTGACCACCCTCACAACCCAAAAAAGAAGCCACGCGGCTCAAATTTTGAACCGCGTGGCAGGAACTCCAAAGAGGTTAAGATGAAGCTATTCGCCCATCGCCTCCAGCCCGCGCGGCCCAGCCGACACCATGCCACCCGTCGAACGGGTCCAGATGCCTGCATGGCAACGAAGATGGCTTTTAATGACGATGAACATCACACAATCCTTTACACAAACACAATAAACTAACTGCCTGCCGTCCAACTAAACCATTACCCGGGGCACATTATTCCAAACAGCCTGGCATTTTTTAGAATCGTGCCATCGCCCGATAAACGCGTTATGCTCTAACCCATGGCAGAACCGCGAGTAGCCCTCATCACCGGCGGCGCAAAACGCGTCGGCAGCGCCATTGTCGAGCGACTGGCGGCGGCGGGCTTCAAAATCGCGTTCACTTATCTTTCCAGCGATAACGAAGCTGAATCCCTCGCGAAAGAATTCAACGCGCTGCCTATTCGTGCCGATCTCACTGATCCGCTTTCCGCGTGCAAAAATATCTTCAGCACCGTCGCGCAATCCCTTGGCCGCCTTGACGTTCTTGTCAACAACGCCTCGCTCTATAAAGCCGCCGACCTGCGCCAAGCCGATCTCGCGCTTTCGCGTGAATTGATGGCGATCCATTTTGAATCCCCGTTGCTTCTTTGCCGGCATTTTGAATCGCACCTTCGTCAATCGCGCGGCCACATCATCAACATGGTCGATCTGCTCGCTGAACGACCTTGGCCACAATATCTACCCTATTGCGCCAGCAAAGCTGCGCTCCTCAATCTGACGTTAGGATTAGCCCGCGATCTTGCGCCTGAAGTCACCGTCAACGGCATTGCGCCCGGCGTGGTTGAATGGCCCGACAAATATCCTGAAGCCGACCGCCAAAATTATCTGAAGCGCGTCCCGCTTGCCCGCGCGGGCACACCGCAGGAGGTCGCCGAACTGGTTCACTTCCTCGCCACCGGCGGATCCTATATCACGGGGCAGATCATCCGGCTGGATGGCGGGCGGTCAGTGACGTAGGTCTGCAATTTTTTAGTGGAACATGGGGAGTGTGGGATGCATCGCGGCAAACGATGAATATCAGCCCCGGCCCGAATCATTCGAGTTCGGCACGTCCCATCGCCCCGGATCATGATTGAAATTACAAACTACCCTTTGTACTGGGCACATCTGTATTCCGCGGATCATTTGCCGCGGCTTGTCTCAGGGCTTTTGCCGCCGCCTTGAAGATGGCTTCGGAGATGTGGTGATTATTGCCGCCGTAGGGCACGTTCACGTGCAGGTTCAACTTTGCGTTTGTCGCGACTGACTTCCAGAATTCGTCAATTAACTCAACGGCGAACTCGCCGATCAGGTCACCTTTGAACTGGACATTAAAGACAAACGCCGGCCGCCCGCTGAGGTCAATCGCGACCTGCGCCAGGCTTTCATCCATCGGAACGATGGCCCACCCATACCGGTAGATGCCGCGCTTATCGCCGAGCGCCTTCTCAATGGCCTGGCCCAGGACGATGCCGACATCTTCAACGGTGTGATGCGCATCAACATGCAGGTCGCCCGCTGCCTCGACGGCCAGGTCGATCAAGCTGTGCCGAGCAAGCAGATCGAGCATGTGATCGAAGAATCCCACGCCGGTGTTGATCGACGCCTTTCCCGAGCCATCCAGATTCAGCGAAAGCTTGATCTTCGTTTCCTTCGTCTGCCGCGAAATCTCTGCAATGCGTGACATTAGGGTAATGGTAAATGGTAAACGGCAAATGGCAAATGGGAGCGGGATGGCAGAGGAGAAACGCAACTGCGGCGACGAAAAACAAAGATGATGAAACCACAGATTTCAGAGATTACACAGCTTCAGAAAAAACGCTTGAACGCAGCACGGGCGAGATGCGCTTATCTCGCTCTACATCTGATGAGTGCGAGTGCTGTGGATCGAATGATATTCCGAGGAGGCGTTGAATATGGCGGAAGAGCAAGACAAAGATGAAGATAAATCACAGCCGCAGGGCTGCCGCCCCCGCACCCCCGCAAGGAGGAAAAGGACGGCTACGCCGGCAGTTGGATTGTAGCCGGGGCGGAACCCGCTCTTACTCTCGCCGTGCCGCACGGTTCCGCCCCAGCGTCCCCACCTCCTGGGCAGGGCACGCCCCTCTGTGGCAGTTGTACATGAGTGGTTTGGTGGCGGGACGCCGGGCTTTCTACTTCCGATGGTTGCGGACGATTGGAGTCGAACGCGACGCGACGGACGGGCGGTACCATGAAATGGCGGGCAGCGAGAAATGGCAATACGCGCCGTGAGCAGCTTTTGGTGGCTTTCCGGCGCGGCTGCGCCCGCAAGTTTTCTTCACAGCCTACATCCGCTCTGCGCGAACTGGGGGCGTGCCTTGCCTACGGAGGTGGAGGACGCTGGAGGCGGAACCGAGCGGCACGGCGAGAGTAAGAGCAGGGTTCCGCCTCCAGCTAACTTTCACCGCCTGCGCAGCGGTCCTTTTTCCCTTCACTCTTATCTCAATTCCCCTCCTTGCGGGGGTGCGGGGGCCGCTGCCCTCACCCTTACCCACAAGTTGCATCGATTCGGTTTTGCTGTGTGAGTTCGATGCCGTGTGCGATTCGGGAGACGATTTCCCAGCCGATCCAGATTGCTTTCCAGCCGGGGCGGGGATCGTGTTTTCTGCCCAGCCAGCCGCCCTGGTGAGCCAGGGTTTGCCAGAATTGCCGGGGGCTCATTTGATCAATCCGGCATTGGCCTAGCGCTGCCGCGGCTTGGATCATTGCCTGCGGCACCTTCTGCTGCAGGTCGAGTTTGGCGGCTGCAGGTTCGTTGCGCGGCAGGTTGGCCCAATCACGCAGCTGCAATAATCGCACTGCCACGGGAGAGAGCATGCTGATCAATCGAAGCAGGTTATCAATACTTTGCAACTGGGATTCGCCAAGTCTGCAACCTTCTTTCAGTGCCCGGTGCCATTCTTCAATGACCCAGCGAATGCAGTAGTAGTCGATGATCGTCAATGCATCGGCCAGATTCTCCACCGGCAAATTGGTCAGCAGCATCCACTCCAGCGACGCAGCGCCTTCGAGGGGTTCTTTGAGATAAACGACATTCACCGTCAACGGTTGGGTGGACGGCGCGCTTTTGGCCGGAGGTTGCAGTTGCACCGTTGCAAACCGCACTTGTAATTGGGCCATGCGGGCGGGACGCGGCAGGCGCTGGGTGACGCCTTTGATCTTGCGTTTGACGCATCGCTGCTGACCGATCTCAATATCGATTTGTCCGCTGACCGGAACCTGCGCCATGTAAGACCACAGCTTGTCGGTTGCCTGCTCGATGTTGCGGTCGTGACGGGCCCGGATGACAAAACCGTTCGATGCCGCCACGCAACTGTGCATCAGACGCAGATCGTCCGCCCCTCGATCACAGATATGGATCAGGTGCGTATGGGGTGAGTTGGCCGCTTTGACGGCCTGGACGGCGTCAATCCAGACATCGCTCTCTCGAAAGCGATCACGCCTGGCTTTTTTGCTCTCCCGTGCCGCTCGCTTCACCCGCTTGAAAAATCGCTGGTCGAGCAACCCTAAAACTTCGCCGCTTGGCGTGACCGCCAGCGCCGAATGCATCACCCATTGGCCTCCAGCAATACGGCTGGCTTGCACATTGGAGCCATCCTGCACGCACAGGACCACCGGATGCTCGCGGCACGATTGGAAAGTCACCCGCCGGTGCTGGGCTTGCAGCGCATCGGGATTAATCTGTGGATTGTCGAAAAACCGGTAAGCTGCTTTCAGCTCCGCCCACTGCTTATGTTGCACAGGCAGGGATTGACCCGGAGTCGCCGCCATTTGGGCTGCGAGTGTAACAACCCTTTTGAACGACGACGATCACCCAGATCCAACGATCCAAAATGCTGATGAGCCCACTGATGGGCTTGGCAGACCATCATCACGACCTCCATGTCTGGAAAAAATCGAGGTACGTTGAAGAAAGCGAAAATGTTCTCAAAAACACTTCGGAGTTGTGGGTAAGGGTGAGGGCTGCTGCCCCTGCGGCTGTGATTCCTCTTCGTCTTGCTCTTACTCTTCCGCCATATTCAACGCCTCCTCGAAATATCATTCGATCCACAGCACTCGCACTACGCGCACCAAGCACCCAGATGCATCATAGAAAGACGAGCCAAAACGCCTATGCTACGGATGGATAAATTAATACATGACTGCATTTCCCCAATCCCCTTCAATTGCAATCGTCGGCAGCGGCGCCGTTGGTGGATACTACGGCGCTCGCCTGGCCCATCATGGCTTTGACGTTCATTTCCTTTTGCGGTCCGATTACTCCGCGGTTCAGGCAAATGGGTTTGTGATTCAAAGCCGCGACGGTGATTTCACATTACCACCGGAGCGCGTTCGCGCTTATCGGTCCGCGGCCGATATGCCGCACGCAGATCTCGTAATCGTAACGCTGAAAACGACGGCGAATCATTTCTATTCGGAGCTCATCACGCCGCTGGTCAGAGACGGAACAGCAATTCTCACGCTCCAGAACGGGCTGGGCAATGAAGAGCAACTTGCCCATCTATTCGGACCACAACGCATTCTCGGCGGACTCGCCTTCACCTGCATCAATCGCATCGGCCCCGGCGTGATCCACCATATGGATCATGGACTAATCCGCATAGGCGAATACGTGGACGGCCAAAGCCCTCGGGCAGCGGCGATCGCAAAGATGTTCAATGACAGCCTGATCCACTGCCAGGTACTCGATGACCTGCGCTACGGACGATGGGAAAAACTCGTCTGGAACGTGCCGTTCAACGGGCTTGGAGCCGCAATGGATCTGACAACCGATCGGCTTTTGGCAAATGAAACGGGCGTCAGTTTTGTCCGTGAAGTGATGCAAGAGGTGATCGCAACAGCAAATGCGATCGGCGTGAAACTGCCGGCCCAATTGGTTGAACAACAGATTGAACGCACCCGTACTATGGGGCCATACCAATCCAGTATGCAGATCGATCGGCGAATGGGCCGCCCGCTCGAACGGGACGCGATTATCAGTCGCCCGCTGGAGGCTGCCCGGAACGCCGGTGTAACCGCCGCGGTGCTGGAATGGATCGACCGAATGCTGCGCGCGGTAGATGATATGGCGTAAGATGAATGTTTAACGCAATTTACATCCTGGCAATTTTCCCTTGCGATCGGGCTTTTCCGGGGTATAGTTTGTCATACGAAGTGAGGGCCTGTCACTTGGCATAAGTGGCGGAACAGTTCGTACAAGTCCGGCCATTTAGGATGCAGTCGCCAGATCGTTCCAACGTTTGTCAGACAACTTGTGAAAGTGCGAGGCAGTCTGGTCAAAGGGGGCCGGAGAGCGAGAAAATGCTGTCACCACGCAGAAGTGCACAATTGGGTTTGGGGGCGGCCTGCCTGATTCTGGTTTCCAGCGTCGCCGTTCTGGTCGCGGGGGCCTCCGATTACACCACCGATAATTCAAAACATGCAAATGCCCCGATCAGCCGATCAGCAGGCACCGAAGGTGAATCACAGGCGACACCTGCAGTGTCGTCCCTCAGCGCCTCTCTGGGCGTGACGCAGACCATGGCTGTCGCCGAGCGGCAATAAAGGCCTTCGAAATCCGCGGGCCAGCCCTAATCCGGGACTGTCGCAGCGGCTAAGACGCGATTGAATCGATACATCTGACTGGTCGCGGCAAGCGGAGGCACGCGGCTAAGCTTTCAGTGTCGGTCGATCGCGTTCTTTTTTGTCTTTCTTTCCACATCCATTTGCAGGCGGGTTAGTCGACGAACATTTGATGCTTTTGGCCGAAGCATCGTTGTCGCTGACGTTTGGGAAGGTCTCGGGTCAGCAAATCACCTTCCTCTTTTGCTAATCACCTGCCCCGCCTGCCAATTATGCAGTCCCCCGCGCCCGCTCCCCAAACTGGCAGCTTCTTTTCCACCTGTCCAATGCTCCCTCGATAATCCGCATTCATAAAGCCCCGCCCGTTCGAAATTTACTGCCCCCCTCATCACAACCATGTCGCGTTCCTCCTGGCACCTCCTTTGCAATTTTCAGTTCGACCCCTAATCCATCGGGCTATCGGAAATCTCTGTGGAGACCTCCAAAATGCGATTCGACAAACTCACCATCAAAGCTCAGGAAGCCGTCAGCCGGGCCCAGGAAGTCGCCCAGAGAAGCGACCACGCCGAGATCCGCCCGCTTCATGTGCTTGCCGGTCTCGTTGCCGAAACCGACGGCGTCATCCATCCTCTCCTCCAAAAGCTCGGTGTAAAAATCCCCCGCATCCAGCAGATAGTTCTCGATGAACTCGAGCGCCTCCCCAAGGCCACCGGCACCCAGCTCGGCATGAATCGCGCCACCAATGATGTCTTTGACCGCGCCCAGAAAGAAGCCGACCGCCTCAAGGATGAGTACGTTTCCACCGAACATCTTCTGCTGGCATTGGCTCAAGTGAACAGCGAAGCCAGGGAAATCCTCGGCGCCGAAGGCGTCGATCACCCCGCAATCTTAAACGCCCTCAAAGAAGTTCGCGGCGGCCAGCGCGTCACCGACCAGAACCCCGAAGACAAATACCAGGCGCTCCAACGCTATGGCCGCGACCTCGTCGAAATGGCGCGCCAGGGCCGCATCGATCCAGTCATCGGCCGCGATGAGGAAATTCGCCGCACCATGCAGGTCCTCAGCCGTCGCACCAAAAATAACCCTGTCCTCATCGGCGAACCGGGCGTCGGCAAAACCGCAATCGTCGAAGGCCTCGCCACCCGGATGCTCAACGGCGATGTCCCCGCTGTCCTTCAAAACAAGCGCATCATCGCCCTCGACATGGGCGCCCTGATTGCCGGCGCCAAATTCCGAGGTGAATTCGAAGACCGCCTTAAGGCCGTTATTAAGGAAGTCACCCAGAGCGAAGGTGAAATCATTCTCTTCATCGATGAGTTGCACACCGTGGTTGGCGCCGGCAAAGCCGAAGGATCAATGGACGCCGGCAACCTCCTGAAGCCCGCGCTTGCCCGCGGTGAACTCCGAACCATTGGCGCAACAACTCTCGATGAATACCAGAAACACATCGAAAAAGACGCCGCTCTCGAACGCCGCTTCCAGCCCGTTCTCGTCGGGCAGCCCAGCGTAGAAGACACGATCGCCATCCTTCGCGGCCTGAAGCAGCGCTACGAAACCCATCATGGCGTGCGCATCACCGATGGTGCGATCGTCGCCGCCGCCACGTTAAGCGATCGCTACATCTCCGATCGTTTCCTGCCCGACAAAGCCATCGACCTGATCGACGAAGCCGCCTCACGTTTGCGCATTGAAAATGATTCCATGCCCCAGGAACTCGACGAAATCCGCCGCCGCGTGATGCAGCTTCAGATCGAAATCGAAGCCCTTCGCCGCGAAAAAGATTCGGCAAGCAAGCAGCAGCTTGCCAAGGCCGAAAAAGAATTGGCCGACCTCCAGGAAAAAAATGCGGCCCTTACCGCCCGCTGGGAAAATGAAAAGGGCGCAATGGACGCCCTGAAAAAACTTCGGACCGAGATCGATCGCAAGCAGGTCGAACTCGAACAGGCCCAGCGCCAGGGCAACTGGGAAGCCGCCGCCCGAATCCAATACGGCGAAATCCGCGACCTCCACAGCAAGCTGGCCGAAGCCGATGTGCGGCTCAAAGAACTGATGGCCAGCGGTAAATCGCTCGTGAAAGAAGAAGTCGGCTCGGAACAAATCGCCGAGATCGTCTCTCGCTGGACCGGTGTCCCCGTCACTCGAATGCTCGAAGGCGAACGCGACAAGCTTATGCACATGGAAGATCGTCTGGGCAAGCGCGTCGTCGGCCAGGAAGACGCCGTCCGCGCCATCTCCGACGCCGTCCGCCGCAACCGCGCCGGCCTCGGCGATCCCAATCGCCCGATCGGTTCATTCCTTTTCCTCGGTCCCACCGGCGTCGGCAAAACTGAGCTGACCAAAGCCCTCGCCGAATTCCTCTTCGACGACGAAAACGCCATGGTCCGCATCGACATGAGCGAATTCATGGAACAGCATTCCGTCGCACGCCTGATCGGCGCGCCTCCCGGCTATGTCGGCTACGAAGAAGGCGGCCGCCTCACCGAAGCCGTCCGCCGCCGCCCCTACAGCGTGATCCTGTTCGATGAAATCGAAAAAGCGCACCGCGATGTGTTCAACGTCCTGCTGCAAGTGCTCGATGACGGCCGGCTCACGGACGGCCAGGGCCGCACGGTCAACTTCAAGAACACCGTCATTGTCATGACCAGCAACATCGGCTCCAGCGAAATCCAAAAGCTCGCCACCCATCAAGCCCCCGAATGGGAAGTCGAAGCGGCCGTCAAAAATCTCCTCAAAGATTATTTCCGCCCTGAGTTCCTCAATCGCATCGACGAAACCATTCTTTTCCATTCCCTCACCCGCGAGCAGATCACCACTATCGTTGACGTCCAACTGGAAAACCTGCGCCGCAGATTAGCCGCCCGCAACCTCAAACTCGCCTTAAGCGAAGAAGCCCGGAAGCTGCTCGCCGACGAAGGGTACGACCCCACCTACGGCGCTCGCCCCCTCAAGCGAGTGATCCAGCAGCGCATCGAAAACCCCCTGGCCACAAGAATCCTCTCCGGCGAATTCGCCGACGGCGACACCATCCGCATCGATGCCGGCCAACACACCTTCACCTTCAGCAAAGGCGCAGAGGTTGTGGAAGGCGAGTTGGTTGGAGAGACCGCCTGATCTATTTCTCCCCCGGACAGTTCAAGCAGCGCTAATCCTCTCACAACAGCAAGCGTGTTCTGCTATAACCTCAACCGTCCATGATCCCCACCGTCAACGCCTTCCCCGACTTTCGCACCGCAGCGGCGGCCGTCCTCGACTACCTCCACCGCCGGCTCGGTTTCGATCTCTGGATGGTCACACGCGTCCAAGGCCAGGAATGGATCATCCTTCAGGTCGAAGATCACGGCTACGGCATGCAGCCCGGCTCCATGCTCAAATGGGCCGATTCATTCTGCGTCCGCATGGTCGAAGGCGAAGGCCCCTGCGTCACCCCCCGCGCGCTGGATGTCCCGGCCTATGCCTCGCAGCCCGTCGCCCAGCAGATGAAGATCGGCGCCTACATCGGCATCCCTCTCACGCGCGAAGACGGCTCCCTCTTCGGCACCCTCTGCGCCATCCACCCCGCACCACAGCCCGATCAGATCGTCCTGGAACAGCCGATGATCGAACTCTTCGGCCGGCTGCTCGCCAGCATCCTCAATGAAGAACTGAAAACCGTCGCCGGCGCTCGAAGAGAAGAACGCTCCATCGCCGGTGTCCATCGCGACGGCCAAACCAGCCTGTTCGATCGCACCGGCTGGGAGCAATTGCTCAAACTCGAAGAACGCCGCTGCGCCGACTACGGCAACCCCGCCGCCGTCATCATGATCACCCTTCCCGAATCCGATCGCAACGGACTGAAAACCACCGGCGCCAACGGCGACCCCAGGTGCGAATACCTTGAACGCGTGGCCGGCGCCCTCACCGCCGCCACCCGCGACCAGGACATCATCGCAAGAGTCGCCACGCGCCAGTTCGCCGTCCTCGCGGTTGAATGCGATCGCGGCGGCACCAAAACCCTCGTCTCCCGCCTCACCGCCGCCCTCCGCGAAGCCGCCATCGAAGCATCCCTCCGCGTCGCCCAGCGCACCCCTCCCCGCACCCTCTGGCACAGTTGGCGAGAAGCCGAAGGCGCCGCCGAAGAAAACACCCGCGACCAGGCCCAGGGATAACCGCCCAAAAACCCTCGCGAACGATACGCCTAAGAAAAACGTACCTACACTACTTAAATGAACCCAACGTCATCGACTGAATTCAAAAGCAAAAAGCTCGGCAATAATTCGATGAAACATTTTTAAACGTTGTATTTTGATTTAAATGCTGCATTTATTTCACACGATCAACCCCGGAGCCAAAAACCCTTGAGCTGGAGACGTTACACCGACTGGGCCAAAAAAAGCGAGGCCGCCCTCCGCGTCGCCGATTTCCTCGGCCGCGGGCGCGGCCGCATGCGCTTCTTCGACAACCTCAATCTCCCCCCCGCCGCCCGGACCAAACCCGATCTTACGAACTGGGAAAATCGGGAACTCGCCGCCATCTGGATCGGTCACGCCACCATCCTCCTCCGCATCGGCGGTCAAACCATCCTCACCGATCCCGTCCTCTCCAACCGCGTCGGTGTCGGCCTGGGCCTCATTACCGGCGGCCCCCGCCGCCTCGTCGCCCCCGCGCTCACCATTCGCGAGCTGCCCCCGATCGATCTGATCGTGATTTCCCACGCCCATTTCGATCATCTGGATCGCCCGACGCTCGCCAGACTACCCAGGCGCATCCCTGTCATCACCGCCCATCATACCGGTGATCTCATCAGCGATTTAGGCTTCCGCAAAATCACCGAACTCCGCTGGGGCGAATCCACCGAATCCCGCGGCTTAAAAATCACTGCCCGCCAGGTCCGCCACTGGGGCGCCCGAACCTTCTACGATCAGCACCGCGGCTTCAACGCCTACCTCATTGAATTCGCCCGCCACCGCGTCCTCTATGGAGGAGACACCGCCTATCACGAACATTTCAAAGACCTGAAAAAAGTTGACCTCGCCATCATGGGCATCGGCGCCTACGACCCCTACATCGCCGCTCACGCCACCCCGGAGCAGGCCCTCATGATGGCCGACCATTGCCGCGCCGACCGCGTCCTATCGATGCACCACAGCACCTTCCGCCTCAGCCACGAACCGCCGCAGGAACCCATCCAGCGCATGCTGAACGCCGCCAGCGACCCCGACCGCATCGTAGCCAGGGAAGTCGGCCACCAGTGGATCGCAGATAACTGAACCGATCCTCTCGTCCATCTAAATTTTGGCCCCGCCCAATCCGTCATCCCTGATGACCATGAAGCCAATCACCATCGCGATGAGAGGAAATGCAATCAATCACACCCTCTCCGTGTGTCCACGTCTGTGTGTTGGATCCTCTCTCAATTCGGCCAGAAGCCCCAGCCCCAACTATTTCAACCTCTTTGCCACTCCCGAAGCCAGGTCCGTCTCCAGTGCCAAATCCCTCCCCGTGGCGTACCAATAATCGCTGGGCAGCGCCAGGCCTTCATCCGTCTGCGCATCCCCAAATGCGCGCGGCCCGCTGAACGCCGTGTGGTACTCATAGATCGCCGTCAGCCGCCGCTCCGCCGACGCAAACCGTTCCACCAGCACCTTCGGGTGCGCTGTGAACGTCCCATCCGCCTGCCTGGTCAATTCAAACCGTACGGTCCGCCGATAGGTCGCCAGGGTGCTGTTGGCGATGTCGGAAGGAGTCACCACATCCCGCCGCCAAAACTCAATCGCCTGCTTCGAAATCAGCGGTTGCGTCGTCAAAAGCCCCTCGCGATAATTCTCGCGGTCGATCAGGAAAAAACGGTCATGAGCCTCCGCGCGGCAGGCATTCCAAAGGCGATAAAAATCGGCGTCACTGATATCCGCCACCGCCGGCTTGGCCAGCCAAAAGTCCGGCGTCGCCTGCTGCGGATCGATATTCGTCACCGGCGGCGCATCCGATCGAGCCCCTGAAAGACACCCCGCCGCCCCCGTCAGCAGCACCATCACGATGGCAAGCGAAAAACAATTGTGTTTCGCGCTCATCAATCCTTCTCCGACTTCACCATCTGCCGCAGCATCTGCGCCGTCGGCACAGGCGTCCATGACTCGCCGACCGTATGAATCACCAACCCGTTCATCGTGCCAGGCGTGCCCGGCGACCAGCCCGCCACGATCACCACTCGATCCTTCGGCTCGGCATATTTCCGCGTGATGATGAACTCATCGATCCGCTGAATCAGGCTTGTCAAATCGGGAGTTGCCTGCATCTCCTGCGGAATCACACCGTAATGCAGCGCCATGCGCCGCAGCGAGCGATGGTCCGGCGAAAGCGCGATGATCGGCACCGGAAAATGATGCTTCGAAAAAACCCGCGCCGTCGTCCCCGTCTGCGTCCAGACCACCACCAGCTTTGCTTTCAGATCATGCACGATCCGCAGCGCGCCTCGAGCCAGCGCCCCGGCCGGCAGCGTCGTTTTGACCATCGGCGCCGGCTGCTCGCTTGCATCCTCGCGCGTCAGGTAAGCTTCGGTTACCTCGGCGATGTGCGACATCATATGGACCGTTACCACAGGGAACTTCCCAACGCTCGTCTCCCCGCTCAGCATGACGGCGTCCGTCCCGTCAAATATCGCGTTGGCCACATCGCTCACTTCCGCCCGCGTAGGCGAACTCTGCTCGACCATGCTCTGCAGCATTTGCGTCGCCACGATCACGGGCTTGCCCGCCCGCTGGCAGCGGCGGATCAAATCCTTCTGGATGATCGGCACCTCCGCCACATCCATCTCCACGCCCAGATCACCGCGCGCCACCATCAACCCATCGCTGGCATCGATGATCTCATCGATATGGTCCACCGCCTCAGCTTTTTCGATCTTGGCGATCAGATGAGTATCGCAGACCTTGTCGGTCAGGTATTCGCGCAGTTCGCGAATGTCGTTGGCGGTACGAACGAACGACAGCGCCAGATAATCCAGCCGCTGCTCGATCGCCCAGTCGATGCATTCCCAGTCGCGTTCGGTGATGGATGGAACATTGACGGTGGTATCCGGAAGGTTGATCCCCTTGGAGCTTTTCAAGATGCCGCCGGAGGTGCAGTTGCAGATGATCTCGTTCGTGTTTTTGTCCGTGCAGACAAACCGCAGCAATCCGTCCTCGATCAGAACACGATGCCCCACGCACACTTCATCCACCAGCGCCGGATATGTCGAAGACACGCGCCCGTTCTCACCAACAAGCGGCTCACGCTGTATGATCAGGGTATCGCCAACGCCGATCGCCATTCCCCCCGTTCCATCCACATCTTTAATCTGCCCCAGCCGAATCTTTGGGCCCCCAAGATCACCCAGAATCGCAATCGGTTCATCATAGCGGCTGGCCGCCTCCCGGATATTCCGGAGGCTCAGCAGATGTCCATCCAGCGCCCCATGCGAAAAGTTCAGGCGGCAGACATCCACGCCGGCTTGAAACAACCGAAGAAGCGTCTCAACGTCCCCGCAGGCCGGACCCATCGTGGCAACCATCTTCGTTCGAATCATCAGTTCACCTGCAATACTTCAAAACAGGAGCCGCAGAGCAAACCGGCTGGTCAGCCGCACCATCAAAAGCCAACGGCTTCCAACAGCCGACGCCCGATCATACGGAATACCACAAATGAAGAAAGAGCAGCCCCGCCAACTCGTTCTTCCGCGCAGGGTAACCGCATTCTCCTGTAATACGCTTTCCAAAAATCATCTGCGCTCCAGCGTGTAACTTGCTCCACAAACGGTTTTGACTCGTTCGGCGTCGAGACATGTCCTCTGCCACGCATCGCAGCCGGCTTGGCGTAATGCGTCGTAGTCCTTGTACGCTCGATTGGACCAGTAATGACTCCGCAGATAGTGCCAGAGATTCTCCATGGGGTTCAGTTCCGGTGAGTAAGGCGGAAGCGGAATCGCCGTCACGTTCGCCGGCAACTTCAACTCGCTCGACTTGTGGTATCCCGCCCCGTCCCAGATCAGCACGACATGAATCTGGGGATCAACCTCCTTGACGAACTGCTCGAAGAACACGTTCATCACCCCGGTGTTGAGATGAGGCGAGAGCAGTCCCACCGTCTGGCCCGTCGAAGGACAACAGGCGCCCAGCACATATAAATAATCGTACTGCGTTTGCCTCACCGCCCGCGGACGCGATCCCACCGGCGCCCACACCCGCGTCAGCGTCCCCTGCTGGCCAAAACGCGCTTCATCCTGGAACCAGACCTCGACCTTCTTGTCCGGATGTTCCCGGCGAACACGCTCGATCAGTGCCGGC
This sequence comes from uncultured Phycisphaerales bacterium, assembly GCA_963704405.1. Lineage (GTDB taxonomy): Bacteria > Planctomycetota > Phycisphaerae > Tepidisphaerales > Tepidisphaeraceae > MFD01213-c1. The sequence continues at coordinate 2,524,083 of OY969903.1, read as the reverse complement.
AACTTTTTTTAAAGGCCTCCTGCGCCGCCGGATCGGCGCTCTGATGCCGGGGACGGGGCATCAGGTCGTTGTACCCCAGACGATGCAGAATAGAATAGGTCCCCGACAACGAACGAACCTTGCCGAACTCTTCATGCAGGATGCGCTGCACGTCCCGCCCACGCAGCGCGCACACGCCATCCTGGGCACGAGGCTCGGCGTCCAGACGCCGGCAAAACCGTTTCACTTCTTCTTCCACAAGCGGCGGCTTGCGACCCCGGCCCGGAGCATCGCGTAGACCTTCGATTCCCTGGGCGTTGTACCACCGCACCCATTCCTGCACCGCACGACGGCTATAACCGATGGACGCCGCCACTTCAGGCGCCGTCTTGCCCTCCATTGCCATTGCCACGCCGAGAAGCCGGATGGTCAGCAACGGATCATCCTGCTTTCGGGCCTGGTCACGAAGTTGATCGGAAGTATCAAATGCCTCGACACGCATGATGCGACCTCCTTGTCAGGTTCCATCATGCCATAATCAAATCAAATGCACGCCACCAGGGTAGCCGGGCGCGCGTTTATTTTTTGGAAAGCGTATAAGTCCTGAAAAGATGCCTGAGCGCCTGACGAGCGATCCTGGTTTTCAAATCGCCAATGCAGATCGCCCACATGGACCGGCGGAGAATGCGGTTGCCCTGTTCTTCCGCGGCGCAATGCGCTGCTCGGAGATTACTTATCTCCCCGCCGAATCAGATGCCTGGAAACGTCAGCCTTCCATTTTATTTTTTGGCGGGAGCGGAGGGAGGGCCGCCGGCGGGGAAGACGGTTTGCTGGTAGATGAAGCCCAGCAGGGTGGGGATGAAGATTGATAAAGGAAGGAGGAAAGGTTTGACTTCGAAACTTTGAGTCAGGGAGCCGCCGATTTGATCGTATTTGAAGATAAGGGCGAGGATGCCGAAGACAAGCATGACAGAGCCTTGAAGGCTGGTGTAGGTCATGATGCATTGGCGGAAGAGAAGGAATGAGAGCAAGCCAAAGAAGACCAGGCCGGTCATGGCGCCGGACCAGGCAAACGCAGGGTCTTGGCCGCAGAGGCGCCAGATGGTGGCGCCAAGGCATGCGCCGAAAATGCCGCCCATGATCGCGACGGCGTATTTCATGACAGGCCAGGTAGCAGCGGCAGCGAGCAGGGCGCCGACGATGGCGGCGGGGACGGCGGTGCCGCTCTTGTCTCCCAGGACAGCTCCAAAATAGGCCCCGAGGATGGCGGCGTTGAGTGTGACGAGGGCTTTGAAAATGTAGTAGCCAAAGAGGAGGTAAACAATTCCACCGATGATGAGGAGGACTGCAATGCCAGGACTGGTGGTATGGCACCAGGAGAGCAGGTCGCCTTGGATCGGCCAGCGGGACGGCCAGTGGTACATGGCGTCGCCGCCGGAATTGGCGGCGTCAGTCATGCCGGGCCCGGGGCCCGCGTCATCGATAACGCCGGCGAGCGTCGGCAGGAATGTCATCAGCTGATTCAGCACAATCAACTCCGGTCGGTTTTAAGAAATACCAGCAGGGTCACGAACATCCGGACGCTTTCGGAAATACAATTGCCATTGCAAGGCGGCTCCGATCGCCACCACCAGCAGCATGGCGCCGAGTTGGAACGAAAGCTTTGGGGGCACTTTGGACAGCCACTGAGGTTGTTCCATGTTCACCAGTGCGGTTCCGGTCAGGACGGCCAAGGTTGCGCCGGCGGCGCTGTAGAGCATGACCATTGCCGCGCGCGGCCAGATCGCCGCCGGAATGGCGCCCATGAGGAAGGCGGCTCCGCAGACGACGGGGAGGGCGCGGGCGACGTCGGGCGGGAGCGCTTCCCAAACTTGCTTGAAATACAGCGGCACAGTCATGCTGGACCAGAGCGGCCACGTCCAGGGCTGATCGTGGGCAAGCATCATCCACGTTCCAAGCGCGGCCCAGGCGGCCAGGACAAAGCCTGCCCAGACAGCGACCCACATGCGATGCAGGACGTAGCCGGATGCGCCAGAACAATTGCGCCACCAACCGCGGGCCCCATGCCGTCGATTGCCCAGCCAAACCAGCGGGGCGAACCGACACCAACGCCGGTTCCAATAGCGACGGCGGTGAGGGTGACGATGTAGCGGCTGAAGCGGGCGCCGCTCACCCATAAAGCAACACCGCACGCCGCCCCCACGGACGCGAATGCGAGCGTCGCGGAGCCGGCCTCCCTGGGCATGAATGTCAATAACTCCTGTAGCACCAGTACATAGCCTCTTGTAAATGATTATCGGCATCCAGAGCTGATTTTCTGATGAAAACTTCCCATGCCGGCATTTGTTTTAGCCTGTCCGCTGTTTGACGGTCTCAATCGAGACCGCTACAAACAATCGCATGGCGGGTTCTATACCTACTGATTCCGGCTCTGCTTCGCTGCCGCAATTGCGCGATAAGATCGACGCGCTGGATGCGGGGATCGTTGAATTGCTCAATCAGCGCGCGAAGGTGGTTGTTGATATTGGCAAGGTGAAGCAGCAGCAGAATGAGCCGATCTATGCGCCGGACCGCGAGAAGGCGGTGCTGGAAAAGGTTCGAGGGCTGAATAAAGGGCCGCTGCCCGACCGGTGCCTGGAGGCGGTTTATCGGGAATTGATGAGCGGGTCGTTCGCTTTGGAAAAGCCGCTCCGGATTGGATTTTTGGGGCCGGCGGGAACGTTTTCACACGCGGCTTCGGTTCGCAAGTTCGGCAGCAGCGTGGACTATGTGCCACTGGCGGATATTCCAAGCGTCTTTGAGGAAGTGGTTCGCGGGCATATCGATTATGGCCTGGTGCCGGTGGAGAACAGTTTGCATGGGGGCGTTGTTGATACGCTCGATGCGTTTCTGAACAGCAGCGCCAAGATCTGCGCGGAAGTGCGGATTACAATTCATCATTATCTGCTGGCCGCCGAGCCTTGGGAGAAGGTTCGGGCAATTTATTCCAAGCCCGAGGTGTTCAGCCAGTGCCGCAAGTGGCTGAGCGCGGTGGGGAAGGATCGCGATATTCAGCCGGCGGCGAGCACGAGCAAGGCGGCGGAGATGGCAAGCCAGCAGCCGGGGGTGGCGGCAATCGGCACAAAAATCGCGGGGGAACTGCATGGGTTGCAGGTGCTGTTTGAGAATATTGAGGATGATCCGGAGAACGAGACGCGGTTTCTGGTGATCGGGCGCGAGCCGGCCCGCCGCAGCGGGGATGATAAGACGGCGATCATGTTCACAACCGCGCATAAGCCGGGGCGCTGGCGGAAGTGCTGGATGTGTTCAAGGAAAATGGGATCAATCTCACGGATATTGAAAAGCGACCAAGCAAGAAAGTGAATTGGGAGTATTACTTTTTCATTGATGCACAAGCGCATGCGGACGATGCGGCGATGAAGAAGGCGATTGAGGAAGCCAAGAAGCATTGCCTGCAATTGACAGTGCTGGGGAGTTATCCGCGGGCTTCAGAAGTGTTGTGAATTGTTTGTAAAAATAAAGAAGAAAAACATTAGGGGTTACTGCCGATCACGCCAAGGCAGTGAACAAGCATTTCAAAAATAGATGCCGGCGCGTTTATACGATATGGTGGGGAAATGCGGGTTTTGTCATTAAGCCCCGGGGAATTCTTCGAAGCCACGCTTCAAGATCAGCACGTCCGTGCAGGCCTTGCCACTTTTTCCGATCGTGAAAAAAAGAAGCGCCGATCGGAGTGATCGGCGCTTCGCACTTATTATTGAAAACACAAGCTGGCGGGGGTAAAGCTTACTTCAGCTCGACCGTTGCGCCCTGCTCTTCGAGTTCCTTCTTCAGCTTCTCGGCGTCTTCCTTGCTGAGGCTTTCCTTGACGGCCTTGGGAGCGGCTTCGACAAGGTCCTTGGCTTCCTTCAGGCCCAGGCCGGTCGCTGCACGGACAACCTTGATGACCTGGATCTTCTTGTCGCCACCAGCCTTGAGAATGACGTCGAAGGTGGTCTTGGCTTCTTCGACGGGGGCCGCGGCAGCGGCGCCACCGCCACCACCACCGGCCATCATCACACCGCCGGCGGCGGGTTCGATGCCGTGAGCTTCCTTGAGGTAGGCGGCCAGTTCAACCGCCTGCTTGAGGGTGAGACCGACGATCTTGTCGCCAAGTTCTTTGATTTCTGCTGTTGCTTCTGCCATGACTTATTCTCCGACCCGTATCGGGGGTCAACCGTGTCGAACGTTTCATCCCGTCCAATAGCCCGGCTCACATCGAGCCGGTTTTAACCCTTTCGGGGCAGTCAGACTGCGGATTAAGTGTTCTGAAATATCCGTCCCGCCAAAGCGTGACGGTTTGAAAATTTAATCAGGCTGCTGCCGGGGCAGCGCCTTCTTTTTCCTTTGCTTTGTCTTCGATGGTCTTGAGGATCGAGGCGATCTTGCCGGCCGGGCCTTTGAGTGCGCCAGCGAGGTTCTTTGCAGGGCTGATGATCAGCGCGACGAGCGAGCCGATCGCTTCTTCGCGGGTCGGCATCTTGCTGAGCTGCTCGACGCCTTTATCGCCAATGTAGACTTCACCATCGAAGAACATGCCGCGGAGTTCGATCGTCTCGTCGTTCTTCTTCTCGTCGAGAAGGAAACGGGCGACGGCCGAGATGCTGGCCTGCCCGTAGATGACGGCAGAGGGGCCATCGAGCAGTTTGTCGAAGCCCTTGAGCTTTCCGTCACCGACCGCTCGCTTGGCGAGGGTGTTTTTGACGACGGTCATGCGCAGGCCTTTTTCCCGCATACGGCGGCGCATCTGGTTGGTCTTGGTCGCCGCGATTCCGCGGGGATTGATGACCGCAACCGCATCCAGCCCCTTGAGGCGGATGGATAGTTCTTTTTCGATCAGGCTTTTTACTTTTTTGCTCATTTTAAACCTTCGGTTGGTCAGTTGATCGTTGTCAATTGTCCGTTGCGATTAGTTTTCCCGGCAACGGACTATGGACAACTGGCGACGGACGCATTTCTTTACGCCTTATTGAATCGTCAGATACACCGCGGGGGTCATCGTGCCTTTGAGCACAAGCTTCCGGAAGAACGCGCCTTTGCTGGTGGCGGGCTTAAGCTTGCGAATGTGGGCAATCATCGCGTTGATGTTGTCGACCAGGTCCTGCTTGCTGAAGCTGACCTTGCCAACGACGGTGTGGACATTGCCGCCGGCATCGTTGCGGAATTCGATCTTACCGGCGGCGTATTCACGAACGGCGTCGGCGACATTAGGGGTCACGGTGCCGGCCTTGGGGGACGGCATGAGGCCCTTTGGACCAAGCACCTTACCGAGGCGGCCTACGAAACGCATCATGTCAGGGGTCGCGACGGCGACGTCGAAATCGGTGAAGTTTTCCTTCTCGATCTGCTGGACGAGTTCCTGCCCGCCGGCCTTAATCGCGCCCGCGTTGAGGGCGGTGGTGACGAGATGTTCGGGACAGAAGGCAACAACGCGCTTGGTCTTGCCGACGCCGTGGGGCAGCGACAGCGAGCCGCGGATCATCTGGTCGGCCTGCTTGGGATCGATGCTGAGCGAGAAGGTGAGTTCGACGGTCTGATCGAACTTGGTGGCATTGAAGGTCTTGACCAGGTCCACCGCCGGCTCGATCGCCATGGGTTCAATGACCTGTTTTTTGGCGGCTTCTTTGTACCGCTTGGAACGTTGAAGGATAACTGGCATGTGTGCTGACAGCGATTAAGCCGCCGCTCCTGTAACCGGAAGAAAGCCCCGGTTCAAAGCTCCCACTGTTACGGGCCGTGGTGCGCCCATTAATTGATTGAGCAGGGCGTCTTTCGCCCGACTCATTACGTTTCATCCTTCTACGGTAATTCCCATCGACCGTGCCGTGCCGGCAATGATGCGGGCGGCGTGGTCTTCGTCGAAGGCGTTGAGGTCTTTGATCTTTTCCTTGGCGATGGCTTTGCACTGGGCCATCGTGACTTTACCGATTTTGTTTTTGTTGGGTTCGCCGCTGCCTTTTTCGGCCTTGACGGCGTCCTTCAGCAGGACGCTGGCAGGCGGGCTTTTGAGTTCAATGTCGAAGGTGCGGTCTTTGTAGGCGGTCACCAGTACACCGATGACTTTGCCCTTGAGGTGGGCGCTCATGGCGTTGAAGCGCTGGATGAACTGCCCGGGATTGATGCCGTGCTGGCCGAGCGCGGGACCGATGGGCGGCGCCGGGGTGGCGGTGCCGCCGGGGGCCTGAAGCTTGAACTGTACTGTGATTTCTTTCTTGGCCATTTTAATCTGTCCGTTGTCAGTGGTCCGTCGCTGGTCAGCTTACTTTACAGGGCTTATTCGACAACCCTTACATCCACCTGTTTGCGTCCGGGGGAGGGGCTTGGGTCGAATAAAGATCCTGTGGATTCCGTGGGGGCCGCGGGGCGCTGTCCACCGGAAACCGCCTGAAGGAGCCGATACATGGGCACCGTCAGCAGTAAAAGGGCGAGGATACTAACCATAAATCCAAGTAATGACAAGACCGCGAGAAGAATTCCCGGAATGGCGAAAATGCCGACGATCAGGCGAGCCAACGGGGGAAGAGAACCGAATCCGCCGCGGATAGTTTGGACTCGGCCGTAATATCGGAAGAAGTTATCCATAAGAGGATTATACGCAGCCAGGGTTGCTGGTGGGCTGATATTTCAGTTAAGCGGCCTTCTTCAACCGCTCGTGGCGGCGCTTGTCCATTCCTCAAAGCGGCGCAGCAGATCCGCTGAGACTGACCGCGGCGCTTCCCGGATGACATCCAGCAAAATTTCCAGGGTGATGTCCCCTTCGGTTCCGGTTGCGACGGAGCGGAGGAACGGAATGGTCGCCGCGCGGTCGCAGATGTATTTGATGTCAGCGCCGCTGAAGCCTTCCACCTTATGGGCGAGAACATCAAGGTTGACCTCGGCGGCCACCGGCCGCTTGCCCAGATAGATTTCCAGCAGCCTCCGCCGGGCGGCTACGTCCGGGAGGGGGATATAGACCTTCTCGTCAAAGCGGCCGGGGCGCAGGACGGCGGGATCAAGTTGCCAGGGAACGTTGGTGGCTCCCATGAAAAGGATGGGCGAGCCGCTCTTTTTATCGAAGCCTTCCATGCCCTGCAGAATCTGCGGCACAACGCGCTGCATTACGCTGCTGCCTTCATCCTTTCGGGCGGGGACGAGTGCTTCGATCTCATCAATGAAGATGATGCTCCGCTTTTCCGCGGCGGCAGCGTTGAAAAGCTTTTGAATGTTCTGCTCGGCTTCCCCCACCCATTTGCTGAGGACATCGGCTGGGGAGATGCGGAAGAAGGTGGCGTCGATCTCCCCGGCAGTCGCTTTGGCAAGCATGGTTTTGCCGGTGCCGGGTGGGCCATAGAGCAGTACCCCGCCGCCGGGGCGGACATTGAATCTCGCCGCGAGTTCGGGGTGTTCAAAGGGGTAGATCATTTTCAAACGGATGTCTTCTTTTACTTCATCAAGGCCCGCGACATCGTCGAAGCGAAGGGTTGGTTTTTCTTTGACGATCCATTGCGAGCCGTCTCCGGCGCCTTCGGATTCGGAAGAGGATTCGCGAGAATTGGTTGGGCGGTTGTCGGCGGTTGCGCCCCCCCGCCGCTTTTCGGTTTTGGCTTTGTCGCAATCCTTAGCGAGGTCGAGCAACTTGGCGGCCATGTCGCGGCGGCCCTGGCGGAGTTCTTCGCCGTGGGCCTGCTTGCTTAGCTCGATCATGGCGCGGGCGGCTTCAAGAAGATAGATGCGCGCCGAGTCCCATTGGCCGGCGCGGCGGGCGTCCAATCCTTTTTGGCGATAGCGTTCAAACGTGTCCCAGTTGATTCCAGCCATGAAGGGAAGTTTAACCGAAAGCGATCAGGGCCGCCGATTGATCTTGCCACCGGCAAAGCGGCCCATGATCGTCATGTATATCAGCATAAATGCGACGAGGCACGTGGCCCAAAGCACCGAGCCCGTGAAGCGAATGAAGGCGGCAACCAATGCCGCGCCCACGGCCAGATAAAACAGGAGCCAACCCGTGAAGCCTCGCCAGCGGCGGGCGCCGTCAGTGCTGCCGATCTCGAGATGGTCTGGATCTTTCATGGAGAGATCGCCGCAGCAGGTTGTCAGCAGAGGCCCATTGGCACGTTCACGAGATTTTCTACACCGTCTTTAATAACGAGATATTGGTTTTCGATGCGCATGCCGCCGTTGATTTCAGGACTGTACAAGCCGGGCTCGACGGTGAAAATTTCTCCTTCGATCAGAGTGTCGTCCCAGCTTGGATTGAGGTGGGGGTATTCATGCGGCTGCAGACCGACGCCGTGGCCCAGGTGATGCGGAATCTGCACGCCGATGTGTTCCATGAGATAGGATTGGACGGTGTCGTAAATGTCGCGGCAGCGCACACCCGGACGGGCCATCCGTTCGACTATGGGAAAAACCCCAGTGATAGCCTGCCAGGTTTTGAGTTGCACATCGGTTGGCTTGCGTCCGACGGAATAGGCGCGGGCATTGTCGGAGAAGTAGCCGCGATAGGCGGGGCCGAGATCGAGAATATAGATTTGCCCGGCTTGCGCGACGACATCTTTTCGTGAAGGACCACCGCCGCTCCCGCAGGCGTAGTCGTTGCCAAGCAGGGCCGTGAGCGGTTCGCCGGCGGTGTGAACGGCGGCGGCGTTGAGTTCTGTAAAGACGCGAAGTTCAGGAATGCCCGGCTCGATCATTTCTCTGGCCCGGCGATGCATCGCTTCCGTGCAGCGGATGGCGTGTTTCATCAGGGACAGTTCGTCGGGATGCTTGCGCCGGCGGAGTTGCCACAGGTCAGAATCGATGGCGCTGCATTGGCCGTTCAAGGCGATGGCAAGCTGGGATGTGATGGCTGAGGCGTCGATGCCGATATGTTTTGCGCGGTAATGCCTGAGTGTTTCAATGATGAGATTGGCAGCAGCCACCGGCTGGTCCTGCCGCTGGGTGCCGAAGGATGTTGCTTCGAATGAAACTGCTTCATCGGCGGCCATATCCCGGAGGGGAGCATTGGCAGAGGCCAGGCAGGAGCGGCCATCGGAAAAAAGAATGAACGCGCTTTCGTGCAGCCAGAAGGCGCGGTGCGCGCTGGCCCAATATACATGATGCGGCTGCCCCAGCACGGCCGCATCCAACTGGCGATCTTGCAACACCTGCAATAAGCGGCTCTGGCGTTGCCGCGATTGTTCCGGTTGAAGCATTTGGACAATCTACCCGTGCCATCAGGCAGCGCATAGCTCTGTTCCCTTTTCCCGGGCTTTGCGCGCCTGCCAGCCCGGAAGAAGAGGCAAGAGCAGAGCGCGATCGGTTAAACTCGGCGTCACTCGCGTTGCCAACATGGCATGTTTGCGTTACGACATTTGCAGACAAGGACACTCATGACCCAAACGAATATTCTCAACTCCGCTGACTACGCCGATGCGCTGCTGACCGCAAAGCGCGCGAAAAACCTGGTTTTTCTGATCATTATGCTGTTGCTGCTGGGCGAGCTGGCCTTGTTTGTTATTGCGCGCTATACGGTGGTGCTTGATGCGGGGGCTCCCGGCGCTGCGGCGCCGCGGTGGCATGAAGTGGTGAAGTATCTGGTCGGCCTGATCGATTTTCTTGGGCTGATCCTGCCCGCGCTTCTGGCGATCGTGCTGTTCCTTATCCTGAACGTTCTGCTGCTGGGAAGGCTGCTGGGAGCCGGACAATTAACTTCGGCATTTCTGCTCTGTGTTCTGCTGGTGCTGATGCTTTTCCCGTGGCAGTCCTTTCTGAATAATCCAACGATGAACGGAGACCCGGCGGCTAACGCAATGGGTTTGAAAATTCCGGGCGTTCTTTATACCTGGGCGGAGCTGACTCACGAGCAGCTTGGGGCCAAGTTCACGCACACGGACATGCCGTTCGCCGTGCTGCGGTGGGCGCGGTTTGCCGCGTTTCCGGGGCTTTCGATTTTGATCCTGCTGATGATCCAATCCAGGAGCAATCGCGGGCTCCGCCAGGCGCTGGGGAATGATGTAATTATGACACAAACCACCGCAGCCTGATTGTTGTGACGTTATGATCGTTGTGATGAAGAACGGGCGATATGCGTGAAGAGAGGGGACAAATTGCGGGGCCGCTGGTCATCCACGAACCTTTCACCCTGTGGGGTTCGGTCGCGGGCACGGTGACCGTCGTTGAAGGGGGAAAATTTTACATGCGCGGTTCGATCTACGGCGATCTCCATGTGGAATACGGTGGGCGCGTTCATATCTTTGGCAATGTCAGCGGCAACCTGAAAGTGGCCCGCGGATCGAAAGTGATCCACAGCGGCAATGTGATCGGCGACGCCACCAATGAAGGCGGGCGGCTTTACATAGAATCGATCGCCAGCGTCGGCGGCAAAGTGAAGACGCTCAAAGGCGAGACGAAGATTGAACCGAAACCGACCGTGCCGGGCGCCCGCCGACGAGACGGGAAAGATTAATCAGCCGTGATCGTTCCGCTTACAACGCTTCGCGGTCCTGTTCTGAATCCGCAGGCGGATGGTTCCGTTTTGTTTTTGGCGGATGGAGCGATCCAGTGGGAAGCGGGCGGGCGCATTACCTTTGTCGGCCATGTGAAGGATCTGCCGGCTGAAGAAAGTCTTCAGCGGAAGAGCCGCGGTGTTATTTTGCCGCCGTTTATTGATTGCCACACGCACATTCCGCAATGGCCGATTCGGGGGCGATTCTGCGAGGGGATTGTCGGCTGCCCGGCCGATGGGCGGCTGCTTGCGGGGCTGAATCGCAATGTGTTTCCGGCTGAGGGAAAATTTGCAGATCCCCTGCACGTTGCGGAGACGGTCGCAGCCTTTCGCCGGGATACGATTGCACATGGCGTGGTAGGCGGTTCGGCTTATGTGACGGTTCATCCGGCGGCAACCGCTGAAGTGCTGCGGTCGCTTCCGTCAACGTGGAGCGCGGGGTTGGTCTTGATGAACATGAATTGCCCGGCGTATCTGCATACGAATGAGACGACGCTCGAGACAGACATTCAATCGCTCGCCGGGGAATTTGGGGATCGGTTGATCGTTACGGATCGGTTTGCAGTTACGGCGGATTCGCCGCTTCGTCGGCGCGGCGCTGGACTTGCAGCGAGGTTTGGCCTGCGGATGCAAACGCATCTTAATGAGCAACTGCGGGAGAAAGAGTTTGTAGAAAAGACGCTTTATCCGGCTTCAGCTAACTATACGGATGTGTATCGCCAAGACGGGCTTCTGGGACAAAATGCAATTATGGCGCACTGCGTAGTGATGAATGATGCGGAGTTTGATCTGCTGGCGGACGCGGGGGCGGCTGTTGCGCATTGTCCGGTTTCCAACTCGTTGCTTGGTTCGGGGATCATGCCGCTCGATCGTGTGATGGATCGCGGAATTCCATATGCGATCTGCACGGATGTTGGCGCTTCGTCAACGACATCGCTGCTTTGTGAGATGGCGCAGTTTCTTAAAGTTCATGCCGGACGATCGAAATATGCGACGCCGAGTGAAGCGCTGTTTCGCACGACGCTGGCGGCGGCGCGGATGATGGGACTGGACGATGAATTGGGCACGTTCTCTGTGGGGCGGGCGGCGTCATTTATTGAAGTGTCATGCAGTATGGAATTGCCTGCGCACCTTTCCGCGGATGATGTCATCCTTCGCGGTTTGCTGGAGATGGCCCCTGTCGATCTCTCGGCGAATCCTGATGGGCCGCTCGGCGCAGCCGCCGCGGTTTTGGCGCTCGGAGGCCTCGAGGCCGGGCCGGAACTGGATGGGATAACCCAGGATTTCCGCCAGACAGTTCAGCGGCTGGATCGCAAGGTGAATAGCGTCACGATCGAGGGTCAGATTATCTGGGACCGACCATGAAAGGGCGTGCTGCGAAAGATTTTTTTGAGATTCGGCACAAACCGGTGCTGCCGGCAGAGGTGCTGGCCGCGCTGCGTCCGCGGGCAGGGCAGACACTCGTGGATTGCACGCTGGGGCTGGGTGGGCACTCGAGGTTGCTGCTGGAGCGCATCACACCAGGCGGGCGGCTTATCGCTACGGATTTTGATCCGAATAATATTGAGCGTGCTCATTCCATTCTGGATGAAGTTCAGGACGGCAGCTTTGCGCTGCATCATTCGAACTTCGCCGCTTTGCCGGCGCTGCTGGTTAAAGAAGGGATCGATCAGGTTGACGGAATCCTGGCAGACCTGGGTGTTGCATCGCCGCAAATTGACGATGCGGCCCGGGGATTTTCTTATCGCAAGGCAGGACCGCTGGATATGCGGATGGACCCGACGCGTTCAGAATCAGCCGCGCAGTTGCTGGCGAGATTATCGGAGAAAGAAATCCGGGAGGCGCTGCTGGAACTAGGCGATGAAACCGATGCGCCGGAAATTGCGAGCTTGATCGTCGCGCGGCGAAAGGCCCGGCCCATTGAAACGACCGAGGATCTGGCGGCGATAGTCTGCGAGGCGCGCGACTTCACGCTCCAGCGGGCCGCCGGCGCTGAGCTGCACCCGGCGGCGCGAACGTTTCAGGCGCTGCGCATTCTTGTGAATCGTGAGACGCATAATCTGGATCGGCTGCTGGCGGTCGCGCCGGCCGTGCTTAAGGCGGGGGGACGGATTGCGATCATTTCATTTCACAGTGGTGAAGATCGCCGGGTGAAGCAAAGCTTCCGGGATGGGGAACGCGCGGGGCTTTATAGCCGCGTGACGCGCGAGCCTTTGGTGGCGACAAAAAAAGAGGAGCAGGAGAATCCGCGATCCCGCAGCGCAAAGTTGCGGTGGGCAGAGCGGGCCTGATATCCGTTTCGTAATCCCACCCCGGCATCGGCTTTAACGCAGCAGCCCAACGCGGATCACGCAGGCTTGATGTTGGTAATCAGGTAAACATTGTCATTGTAATCGTAGTTAATCCCCGCGTAGTCCATCGCCATGATGTATGCATTGGGAATGACCATCCCCTTGGAATCCTTCGCCACCAGAATCGCAAATGATGCCCCTGGTCCGTGGGGTGCGGTTCTCCGTCATTCCTCGGCGACAAACTTCACGCAAACCGCCGCGGGAACCGCAAACGTCACCCCTGCCGGCGATAAATCACCAGTCGATGGATCGATCCGGAACAACACAATCGTGCCAGACGTTTGATGGGCCGCGATCAGCCATCGCCCTGTCGGGTCGATTCTGAAATTCCGCGGCGTCTTCCCCAGCGCCGGTTCATATGCCTTGGCCGTCAGTAATCCACTTTCCGGATCAACCGCAAACACCGCGATGCTGTCATGCCCGCGGTTAGACGCATATAGATACTTCCCGCTCGGATGAACCTGAATTTCAGCCGCCGTATTGGCCCCCTGAAAATCCGCCGGAACCGTTCGGATATTCTGAATCTCCTTCAGCCCCCCCACGTTCGCGTCATATTGAAATGCGATCACGGTATTGGCCAGCTCATTCACCACATATGCAAATTTCCCGTTCGGCGAGAACGCAAAATGCCGCGGCCCCGATCCAGGCGGCACGCTGATGCTACCCGGCTGGTTCGCAGTCAATTTCCCGTTAGCCGCATCCAGCCGATAGCTGTAAATCTTGTCCGTTCCCAGGTCCGGCGCAAACACAAACTTCCCATCCGGAGATATCACTGTCGAATGTGTATGTGCGCTCTGCTGACGTTTCAGATTCGGGCCTGATCCGGTATGCGCTATCGCGCATGAAACCGGCGCAACGCTTCCATCCGATTCAATCGGCAAGACCGCAATCGTCGCCGACCGATAATTCGCCACCAGCACATCCGAGCCGCTCGGATTGACGGCGACAAAAGTCGATCCATCCCCCGCGGCAGATTGCTCATTCAACAGCGACAACTTCCCCGTCGCTAAATCAATCGAAAACGCATCGACAACACTTTCAACTTTTTTATCCGCGCCACTGCGGCTTGCGCCTGCATAAAGAAACTTTTGGTTCGGCGAGATGGCCAGGAAATGCGGATCATCAACCATCGCCGCCAGCCCGCGAGGCGTCAGCGATCCGCTCTCGGCGTTCAGTTCAAAAAGATAGATCCCCTTGTTGGCCGAGTTCGGCGAGGAATAGGTACCGACATAAACCCAGAACTTGCGCGCCTGTGCCTGCGCCATCGCCGCATGGCCCGCTGCGCCACCGCTTCCCGCTCGGCAGCCCCCGCAAACACATAATGCTCCCAAGAGCAGGCCAACCGCCAATGTCTTTCCCAGGCCCATCCGCAGTCTCCTTGTCTCACGTGTCCGCAGCCTAATGCCATCCCAACGCCTCCGCCAGACTGCTGGCTTCCCGCGGGCCTCTATTCTTAAACATCCCCCATGATCTGGCGAAACGCATCGATCAACGTTAAGTTCCCCAAACTCCTTTCCGTCCCCTCCTCGCATTGGCAGAGATTAGCCTGAGGATGATTTCGAAAGCGCAAACCTGGCTATAAGACCATGCCTTTATCTACGATGGAATACGAACGCATTCCTGATGATCTTCGCGACCGCCGCCCGCTCTGGGACATTTGCGGCGAAAAATGCCCCCTGCCCCTCATCGCTAAAATCATCTGGCTGCTTATTGGATTAGCCACGCTCGGTCGCGGGACCATTCTTTATCATAGCCCCCGCCACATCGGCACGTACCCCCTTTTCATCGAAGTCGGCCGTCACTTTCTGGATGCCCAGCCTCTCTACTCCGTCGGCGAACACTCCGGCGAATTCCGCTACAGTCCCTCCGTCGCCGTGCTGTTCTCTGTTCTTCCCCACATGCCAGGCCCGTTGGGCAGCGCCCTGCTCCGCATGGCGTCCTATGCCGCCTTTGTCGGCGGTGTCTGGCGATGGGGCCGCCTGGCCCTTCCCCTCAAGCTTGGAAATAACGCCCTCGCCGCCCTGCTGCTGCTGGCGCTCCCGCTCTCCTTCTCCGCCATGCTGGATGTCCAGACCACTGGTCTGGCCGTTGGCCTGCTCCTGCTCGGCATTACGGACTTCATTGAAGGAAAAAACTGGTGCAGCGCCCTGGCGCTTGTCTGGGCCACCCTTATCAAAGCCTATCCTGTCTCCCTGCTCGGCGTGATGCTCCTGCTCTTCCCCCGCCGCCTGATCTTGCCCGTCATCACCATCCTTCTCCTCAGCTTCGCCTTGCCGTTCATCGTCCAGAATCCGCACTATGTCGCCTCGCAATATTCAGAATGGATCCGCTTCGGCCTGGACTTCCGCCAGCGCGCCGGCATCCAACACGCCTATCGCGACATCCGCACCTTGCTCCACTTTGCATACCTCGATATCGACACCAAAGCTTATATGGCCGTCGAAGTCGTCATCGGCATCGCCATCGCCGCGCTGCTTGTTTACCAAAAGCAATCCGGCTCCTCGTTGCGCCGCTCTTAACCTCAGCGATTGGCTTAACTACCTGCTGGATGACGGTCTTCGGCCCCGCCACCGAATCCCAAACCTATATCTTCATCGCTGCATCCCTCGCCTGGGCCTGCCTGGAATCATTCTCCCCCCGTGGCTCAATTCTTGTCCGCACCCTGGCCATTCTCAGCCTGATGATCTTCACGCTGACCCAGCTCAGCCCGGCACTGAACATCGCAGGGAAATTCCTGCATAACTATCCCCCGCACGCGCTGGCGGGATTGCTTCTAATGATCGGATTGATAGTACAAGTAATACAGGCGCCAGCCGTAGAACAATCTTGCAGGTCACTACGGCCATGATAACCTCGCAGCGTCCGCGTCACGTTACATCTATCTCAAAAGGAGGCCGTAGTGCTCGGCATCAGCTATCTCAAGGCCGGTCCCACAACGCACGTCATTCAATTTTCCAATGGGAAACCCGTGCGAGAAGGCCCCGGACTTTCATTTTATTACTTCGCGCCGCGCACGGTAATTGTAGAAGTCCCACTATCCAGCGTCGATGTGCCGTTCGTCTTCAACGAGGTAAGTGCAGACTTTCAAGATGTGACCATTCAAGGCCAGCTCACGTATCGAATCGTTGATCCCAAACGCCTGGCGCAGCTTCTGGATTTCAGCATTCGCCCTGATGGCCGCTATGCATCAGAAGACCCAAAAAAGCTCGATGAGCGCCTTATAAGCTTCACCCAGGTATTGACTAGCGCCATCACCCATCA
Source organism: uncultured Phycisphaerales bacterium (assembly GCA_963704405.1). Taxonomy (GTDB): domain Bacteria; phylum Planctomycetota; class Phycisphaerae; order Tepidisphaerales; family Tepidisphaeraceae; genus MFD01213-c1. The sequence goes on along the minus strand of OY969903.1, from coordinate 2,507,988 downwards.
CATGAAGCTGCGCGATCTGCTAGGAGCATATGGCACGATTGTGATTGAAGTGTCCAAAGGATTAAAGGAGTCATCGTCCGTCGCGATGCTCGGGGTTGAAATCCTCGGACTGGCCATAATGTCAATTAAGCCCACGCCGGAGACCGGCAAGGCTCTCGAAGCTGAAGCGCGGGAAGCGCTCCTTCGGCAAGCAGATGAGGCAGTCTACGCTCGTCGAAATGCAGCAGTGGTTCAAGAAAGACTGATTAAGGAAAATGAATTAAGCACCGAACTGGCGATTGAGGAGAAGAAACAGCAAATCCGTGAAGCAAAAATGTCGGCGGACATCGCCGTTGAACAGCAACGTGGATCGCTCCTAAATCAACGCGTCGAAAATGACCGCAAAGACGCGGATGCCAAGGCATACGGTCTAAATGCGATGTTGCAGCCCATCAAAGGCGTCGACTGGCGCACGCTGATGGCATTGACTGCCGGTAAAGCCGATCCAAAGCTTACCATCGCGATGGCATTCCGCGATCTCGCGGAAAATGCCGAGAAAATAGGAGAATTGAATATCTCGCCAGATCTTCTGAGTGCGTTGCTTGATCGGGATGTTGAAAGAAAACGCTGATCCTAAACAGGCAAAGTAATCGTGATCTTGATATGCAACGCATTGATCAGAAGATTGTCGTCGTTACGCGAACAACTCAACTGGCGGCACTTCGCAAACGTTTCAGCACCCGATCGCAAGCCAGATTCCAAATCGTCAGCGCCAAACGCCGTGAATTAGCTCGCGGTCCAAAAGCGAAGGCAGCGGATCTGGATCTGCTTGCCGAAAAAGCCTTCGAAGAAGTCGACAAGTCTGCTGCCGCATATGATGCATCACTGCGTGCGCTTGACTTGGACGACCTTGATCTCCCAGTGCAGACGATTGATCGCGACTTTTTACCCAATTTTGTATTCGGTCCAAACGATATCGTTGTAACGGTCGGCCAAGACGGGCTTGTAGCCAATACAGCTAAATATGCCGCCAGCCTGCCCATTATTGCGGTCAATCCCGATCCAAACCGCATTGACGGCGTTTTGCTGCCATTTCGGCCAAATCAGACGCGCACCGCCGTCCGCGATGTCATACAAGGCAAAGCCAGGTTCCGTGAAGTAACGCTTGCAGAAGCACAACTCGCTGATGGCCAGCGCCTTCTCGCATTCAATGAACTCTTTGTCGGCTGCCGTTCCCACGTGTCAGCTCGCTATCGGCTCACTATTGCTAACCTCTCGGAAACACAAAGCTCCAGCGGCCTTCTCATTTCCACCGGAGCAGGCTCCACCGGATGGCTTTCCAGCGTTTTCAATATGGCGGCCGGCGTCACCTCCCTTTTCGGCCAGATGCCAAAGCCGCAAGCCCTTCGCATGCCATGGGAAGACCCAAGGCTTGTCTATGTCGTCCGAGAACCCTTCGCCAGCAAATCTTCTGGAACAAGGCTGGTAGCAGGGATACTTGAACCTGGTCAAGAAATGACTCTTGAATCCGACATGGCTGAAAATGGTGTAATTTTCAGTGACGGCGTCGAGTCGGACTTCCTGGAATTCAATGCTGGCGCAACGGCACGCATTCATACCGCGGCCGGCAAAGCACGGCTTGTAGTCCCAACGGCATCCTGATTGGTAGGTTCCGCCAGCAAGGAGCCAAAACCGTGAACTGCTCACAACATCGTATCCGACCTGTCGCGCCGACTGAAAAATACGAGCATTTGAGGCGCTACACCAGCGCCATTGCCTAATCCCATCACATCCCAATAGGACGAAACGCTCGCCAAATTTGTATATTTTCAGAGATCAAGTTGGAACTGCCATGTCAGGCGGCCACTGGAATTTCAACACAATACTATTCATCCCCCATCCTTACTCCTCTGATTTTCTCAATTTTCGCCGCAAATATGCGCTTAAAAAATTCTCGCATGGCCCACCGTGCTCACCCGTTCAACTTCCGGCATGAACCCTGTATATTCCCCGCGTAGGATTGTCTCGAAACTTCTCGCAAGGATCTCTATGGCCGGCATGGCAACGATTACGATTGGCGACAAAAAGGTGGAACTTCCCGTTGTGGTGGGATCGGAAAAGGAAGTTGGCATCGACATCGGAAAGCTCCGCGCCGAAACCGGCGCGATCACCCTCGACCCCGGCTTCGGCAACACCGGCGCCTGCGAAAGCGCCATCACTTTCATCGACGGCGACGCCGGCATCCTCCGCTATCGCGGCATTCCCATCGAGCAGCTCGCTGAGCAATCCAGCTTCATCGAAGTCGCGTGGCTGCTCATCTTCGGCCGGCTTCCAAACAAGCCGGAACTGGAAGCCTTCCGCAACAAGCTCCGCGAAAACGCCCACATCAACGAAGGCATGAAGCATCACTTTGAAGGCTTCCCCTCCACCGCGCCGCCGATGGCAATCCTGTCGGCGATGATCAATACGCTCGCCTGCTTTAATCCAGGCGTGATGGAACTTGAAGATGAAGCGACGTTCGAAGACGCCGCCGCGCGGCTGCTGAGCAAGGTCCGCACAATCGCCGCCTATTCTTACCGCCGCAGCAGCGGGCTGCCTTTCATCTATCCCGATTCAAAGCTCCGTTATGTCGGAAATTTCCTGCACATGATGTTCTCGATGCCGTATGAGCCGTACCTGGCCGATCCGGATATCGAAGCGGCGCTGAACATGATCCTGATTCTGCATGCCGACCACGAGCAGAACTGCTCGACCAGCACGGTCCGGGTGGTCGGTTCCAGCGGGGCCAATCTCTTCGCCTCCTGCGCCGCCGGCGTGTGCGCTTTGTGGGGCCCGCTTCACGGCGGAGCCAATGTCGCCGTCCTGGAAATGCTCGATCAGATCCACAAAGGCGGCCTCTCCCCCGAAAAATGTATCGAGATGGCCAAGAACAAAAAGAGCAACTTCCGCCTCATGGGCTTCGGCCACCGCGTCTACAAAAACTTCGATCCCCGCGCCCGCATCCTCAAAGCATCAGCCGACAAAATCCTTGCCAAGATGAAGGTCAAAGACCCGCTCCTGGACATTGCCCAGCGGCTCGAAGAACTTGCGCTCAAAGACCAGTACTTTGTTGACCGCAAGCTTTACCCTAATGTCGACTTCTACAGCGGCATCATCATGAAGGCGATGGGAATTCCCGTGGACATGTTCACAGTGATGTTCTCCATCGGCCGCCTCCCCGGCTGGATTGCCCATTGGCGTGAGCAGAATAAACAAGGCGCAAAATCGCCCGCCCGCGCCAAATCTATACCGGGCCCACAAAGACCGACTATATCCCGATGGACAAGCGCTGAAGGTGGATCTGCCTCCATTTTTGGGGCAGTTCGCGGCACCTGCATATAGACATTCCCGTCTGGCAACCGCCCATTTTGGCGGGCGACATTCCTGCCCGCCACGGGCGGGACGAGGGTAATTTGTGAAAGCCGAGAGCATTTGGTACTCCAAATCATCCTCGCCCTGACTTAGGGGCTCTTACTCGCACAGTCGCCAATCCGCTCGCTTCTCCCGGAGTACGAAGGAGCAGGACCAGAGAAGCAGCGGCTACAAGCGATGCCCTAAGCTGGATTTGCCCCGCCTATTTAACCAAGCCCATCAGCGGTTATTATCCTCGACCATGTCTGAAACGGGCGATGCAAAAAAGTCACACGCTTCGCTCATTACCTCCCGCCCCGCCGTCATTCTTACTGCGCTCTTTGCCGCCGGAGTTCTGGTCCATCCCCAAGTCCCGATACATCCGGCAATCCTGCTGTCCGTCATCGCGGCATTAACAATCATTGCAGCATTTCTTCTCCATCGGCCGTGCTCCTGCACAGTTGTTCTATCCCTCAGCGTAATCCTGAGCGGTGTCGCCTTCGCCCAACACGAACATTACCAATACCATCAAAACCACATCGCCCTTTTCTCCAGTGACGACCCGCGGCTCGCCGAGGTCGAACTGCGACTCCTCGACGAACCTCACATCATCACGTCATCCACCAATCGCCCCTTGCCGCCGCGGCAGATCGTTGCTGCCCGGGTTCTGCGCGTTAAAACATGGACCGGCTGGATTCCCAGTGACGGTGAAACCATTCTGCAAATCGACCAGCCGCACCCGGGCCTTGCTGCCGGCCAAATCGTCCGCGTTCTGGGCATGCTCCAGCGCCCGCCTCCACCCATGAACCCCGGTGAGTTTGACTGGTCGGCCTACTACCGCCAGCAGCGCATCCTCGCGACCATCACCGCGACCCGCGTTTCCAATGTTACCATCCTGAGCAGCGGGAATCCGTCACCACTCACCTGGCTGCGAATCAAATCGCGCAAACTTCTGGAAGACGGCTTCACCGCCGCCAAAGCCACTGACGCCGCCCTGCTCCGCGCCATGCTGCTCGGTGACCGCGATCCCCAACTGCGCGATATCGAGGATGAATTCGAGCAAACCGGCGTGGGCTATCAGCTCAGCGTCAGCGGGCTGCACATCGCCATGCTCGCCGGCTTTCTCCTGTGGCTCTGCCGATTGCTCTGCCTGCGCCCCAGGGCATCCTTGCTGATCACGGCTGGATTTGTCCTGCTTTATGGCTTGGTTGCGCTTCCGTCGCATTCCGGATTTCGTTCGGTGATTTTGTGCCTGGCGATTGCCGTCGCAACACTAAGCCGCCGCCCTACCGATCATTTCCAAACGTTGTCGCTGGCGTTCCTCGTGATGCTGCTTGTGCATCCGCTTGATAGTTTGTCGCCGGGCTTTTGGCTCAGCCTGCTCGCTGTTGTTGCACTGGCGATCTTCATGCCGCGTGTGAAGGAATTCTTCCTCAGCCGGCGCGATCCGCACAAAGTCGCCGCCGGACATTTGCTCAAGCGCACCCGGCTGCAAACCGCCATCGCAAAAGCAACATCGATTGCCGGCCGCTCGCTGCAGATTGTCGCCATCATCTGGTTCGCTACGCTGCCTTTGGTCGCCATCGAATTCGGCCAGATCAACCCTTGGGCCATCCTCGCCGGCATTCCCCTGCTCGCGCTGGTCTTCATCGCACTGATCGGCGGCGTCGTGAAGATTTTCTTCACGCTTGCCTTGCCCATCACCGCCGGCATATCTGCCGGCCTCGCCGCCCTTCCCGTGGAACTTATCCGGCATTTTGTAGATTTGATCGCAAAACTTCCCGGCGCAAAGCTCCCCTTGGCCGCCCCGCCGCCATGGGCGATTGCGGCTTATTACGTGTTGCTTCTGGCCCCGCTGTTACCGAGCATCCTAATGCCATTTAATTAAGCCGCCTTTCCCCTGTTTTTTAGGGCGTTTCGCATCTCCCGGCGTGGACGATTGAGCCGGTCGTATTCCTTGGGCCGGCGTTTGATCGCACGCGGCTCAAATCGACCCGGTCGAATCGGATTCACGAGCAGCGCCCATAGCGCTTGTCCCGGTGACGTGCAGCGAATCCAGGCCAGTGTGTCGGCGAAGCTGATTCGATCCGGCGCTACGCCCTGGTCCGCCGACGCCTTGAGCATCACGGCGCGCACGAGATTATACACCAGCAGGAAGATGGCCAGTTCCTTCAGCACGCCTGCCGCCGTTTTGCATTTGAGGATTTCCATTCCCATGGTGGTCTTGAGATGCCGGATGTTCAGTTCCGCCGCCCAGCGCCCCCTCCCCAGTTCCACCAGTTCATTGGCGGGATATTTGTGCTGATCCAGCAGCGTGGTTACGAGGTTTACTTCCACGGGGCGAAAGCCGCGGCGGTGAATCACCCGATGCACGATGCGCACGTCGAGATATTCCGGCAAGGCGGCGAACTGCTCGGCGCTGATCCAATCCGGCTTGCGTGGCGGCTTGGGCCAGCGCGCGATCCGGTCGGATTTACCATGCACGGGACGATGTTGATGGAGTGAAAACAGGCCGTGAATGCCTTTGTTTTGCAGCAGCGCCAGGTGCGCCCAGGAACCGAACGCCTTGTCGCCGATGAGGATGTCGCCCTGTGCCAAATGCTCGTGAATCCATGGCACATCGTGTAAGTCGTGCCTCCGCAACGGGCCGGGGATCGCGTCCAACACCATTCCCGTACGCGCGTTGAAGGATAGAAGAAGATGCCCTACCGGAAAACCGCATCCCGGTTTCTGTTGCCCCGGCTGGCCGAAAGCATTCTGCAACTGTGGCGTGTCCGGCATCGAGAAACTCGTGCCGTCCAGATAGAAAGTCCGATGCCCATGCCACAGCGGCACGTCCACTTCGTGATCCATTCGGACCTGCTCCCACACGCGCCGGCACAATCCCCAGAATCCTTCCAGCGGCAACCGCGCGCGGGCCGCGCAATACGCCCCGGCCGTGAAGGTTCCACCGGCCCATTGACGCACGTATCCGCACGACTCGTTCCCATCCATCACCTGACGGATAAAGAGCTCAATCGTTTGTGCCGGTCCCAGCGTCCGATTCCGCCAGCGGTAACCGTGCTCGGCAAACAAATCTTCGACGGCCTGAGCATCCAGAATCGCGTCGATCTGCAACGGCTGCTGCTTGATCCGCTTCAACGCATAAGCAATACTGGCCATCCGTGGCCTCCTGTGGGTTGGTGACTTAAGCACCATCAGCCTATCAGGAGGCTGCGTTTTGCGCGAATGTAGTAAGTGCAGCCATGGCGCGGACTTGCGGCTTAATTAAATGGCATTAACCGAGCATCCCTTTGTTCACCGGCCGCCGCCGTTGGTGCATCCGGTGCGGCCCACTGGCTGGAGCCGCCGCGATGCTGGCCATGCCGCTCGTGCCCATCGCCCAACACCCGGCTTCTGCAACCGCGCAGCTCCGCATCACACTCCTTTCGCTTGGCGCCGGACAATGCGCCGTTGTCGAACCACCCGGCGGTGAGGTCTTTTTGCTCGACGCCGGCTCTTCTTCCATCTCGGACCTGACGCGAAAAATCATCGCCCCTTTCCTGCGAACCGAAGGCCGCCGGCAGGTTGATAAAATCTTCCTCAGCCACGGCGATTACGACCATATCTGCGCCGCCGCCGACATCGCCACGACCTTCGGCGTACATGAAGTCTTCATCAGCCCGCACTTTCGCCGCAATGCCAGCGGCAACCTTCCCGATGAAGCGCTCTTGGATACGCTCGATAAACTCAACCTTCCCCCGCACCTCATCGCTGCCGGCGATCACTTGAATCTGAGCCCCGGCCTGATCGCCGACATCCTCTGGCCGCCGCGAAGTGGAACATGGAATTCCAACAACTCCGGCATTGTGATGCGCCTCAGCTATGCTGGCCGCACATTACTCTTCCCCGCGGATATTCAGGATCCCGCTTTCGAAGGCGTTCTAAAACATCCCGATCAACTCCAAGCCGACATCCTTGTAGCCCCCCACCACGGCAGCAGCGAAACGCTGACGCACGCATTTTTAAAAGCTGTCCACCCCCAGGCGATCGTCAGCTCCAACGCATGGCGGCTGACCAACAAACAAAAACGCTTCGACACAATGGCAGGCGATACGCCACTCTATCGAACGAATAAATCCGGAGCGATCACGATCACGGTAACAAGCGATGGGAAAGTGAGCATCGCAACATTCATGGGCAGGAATTAGGTGATGGAAAGTCACAGCTTCGGCCGGCGCGTATGCCAGTCCGTTGCCGCCTCATACATCCGCGCAATGCGCAAAAGTTTTTCTTCCCCAAACGTCGGCCCGAGCAGTTGCAGCCCGATCGGCAGCGGCTTATCGCCGGTCGTAAACCCGCAGGGCAGGCTGATGCCCCCGATCCCGGCGATATTGCATGTCACGGTGAACACATCGCAAAGATACATCTGAAGCGGATCACCTGTTTTTTCGCCCGCCTTAAAGGCCGGAGTGGGAGACGTTGGGCAAATGACCGCGTCACATTTTTCAAACGCGCGGTCAAAATCCTGCTTGATGAGCGTGCGCATTTTCAGGGCGCGGAGGTAATAGGCATCGTAGTAGCCGCTGCTCAGGGCGTACGTCCCGATCATGATCCGGCGTTGAACTTCTTCGCCAAACCCTTCCGCCCGGCTTTTGCTGTACAGTTCGATGATGTCCTTGACCGGCTCTTTTGTGCGGTGACCGAAGTGAACGCCGTCATACCGTGCGAGGTTGCTGCTGGCTTCACATGGGGCGATCACGTAGTACGCCGCGATGCCGTATTCCGTGTGGGGGAGCGAAATATCCACCAGCTCCGCGCCCATTTCCTGGTACTTTTTGATCGCCGCTTCCACCGCCGACTTCACCTGCGGGTCCATACCCGCGGCGAGCTGATATTCCTTGGCGATCCCCAGCCGCAGGCCTTTAACTGGCTGTTCCAGATTCGCAAGATAATCTGGCACCGCCGCCGGGACGCTCGTGCTGTCTTTCGGGTCATTTCCGCTGATGACATTCATCAGGAGGGCCACATCGGCGACAGTCCACCCAAACGGACCAATCTGATCCAGGCTGCTGGCAAACGCCACGAGCCCATATCGGCTGACACGCCCATATGTCGGTTTAAGCCCTACGATCCCGCACAGCGCCGCCGGCTGGCGAATCGAACCGCCGGTATCAGACCCAATGCTCGCACAGCAAAGCCCCGCCGCCAGGGCGGCTGCGCTTCCGCCGCTCGATCCACCCGGAACGCGCGAAGTATCCCAGGGATTTTTTGTCGTTCGAAAGGCGCTGTTTTCGGTCGAGCTGCCCATCGCAAATTCGTCGAGATTCGTCTTGCCCAGAATCACCGCCCCCGCCGCCTCCAGCTTCTGCACCACCGTCGCGTCATAAGGCGCCTTGAAGTTCTGCAGCATCTTCGACGAGCAGGTCGTATGCCCGTAGGTGGTGCAGAGATTGTCCTTGATCGCAATCGGCACGCCTGCCAGCGGGCCCGTCATTCCGCCGGAATCAACCGCCGCCGCCCGCTGCATCGCGCGGTCGGCGTACGTTTCATTGAATGCAAGGATATTCGGATCGAGCTTCTGGATGCGCTCCAGCGCCTGGCGTGTCAGTTCGGTGGAAGAAATCTTCTTCGCCCGGATCGCATCCCGAGCCGCAACAAGAGTGTCATAGGCAAGCATAGTGCGGCGGAAGGTAAGGAAATCGAGAAAGAAAGTAAATCAATTGAGGGCAGTTGAAAACTGTAATCGCTTGAAACACCCACGGATACACTATTCATGCACTTCTCCCGTGGCCATGTTTTTCGACCGGCGCCCATTTCAACCTGAAATATGAACATATCTACCGGAGACGGTGCTTAAGAGGCCCTAAGGTTTTTAGGAAAGGCACACATTTTTTCTTGCAAGGCAACTGTTTCCACCTACGATCAATGCGGCTATCAGGGGTCTGAGGACGATGCTTTCCAAGCCGCACGATATCCTTCTTGTAGAGGACCACGAAGACAGCGCAGTTGCACTTGCGAAACTGCTGCGTGCTTTCGGTCATCGCGTACACACCGCCGACTCCTGCCTGAAAGCCCGACGATTATTCGAAACAAACCTTGACGTTGACGTTCTTCTGCTCGATCTGGGCCTCCCTGACGGCGATGGCTGCGCGTTGCTGCAGGAACTGCTGGCAATGAGAAAAATTCCCGCCATCGCCCTAACCGGTTTTGGAATGATTGCCGATATTGAGCGTTCGAAAGCCGCGGGGTTTATCGCCCATATCACTAAGCCTCTGGAAATAACGAAATTGCGAGAGGAATTGGCAAAACTGAATCTTCAGCAAGTAGCCTGATTCATCTGCCTTCCTGTCGAGATGGGTCTACTCACCCGTCATATATTCCGTGTTTTAATTTTCCGTATTAAAACAGAACCAGCGGTGGCGTTCGCGAAAACGGCGTTGTTGTCGATGCCGCAGGAAAAAGTGGGGCGCTTTGGGCGCGCCGGCGTGGGGTGTCTGGCGCATCATGCCTGCGCATCTCTATACCTTTCAATGGGTTAGAAAAGATGATCTTTTATTTTTGCAATAATTTGTTAGGATTGCGCCCCGTTTTTGCCCCAGATTAACATCGGGCCGCTGATGGTGTTCTGCGATGGGATGCAACTGAATCATCACGCAGCGAATACGTGCGAACGCAGGGGTAAGGGCAGGAGACATGACCCTTCCTGTTAAAGGTCATGTCCTGCTCTGTCCGAACCCCTTATCGGTTTCTGTTCCCAATCGCGGGAATGAGCGGTTGCGGCTGTTCCGAGCCAGGATTGGGAATCGACCCCTTATCTGTTTCTGGGAAGCGATCCTTATCTGTTTCCGTATTAGAGGCTCAATTGCTTGCTTTGAGAAATTCAACGATCTTGCGGGACTCTTCTCCGGTGAGGTTGGCGCAAAGGCGCATGTGCTGGACGGCCACGTCCCATTGAGCATCACTGTAACGATCGGGCGGGGGCGCGTTGTGGCAGCGGGTGCAGTTTTCAGCCCAGAGCTGGGCGCCGCCTTTGGGTGGCGGGGGTGCAAAGATGTTTGCATGAAGGGGCTGGGTGGTTGCGCCGGCTGATGAGGTGGAAGCGCCCGGTTCGTTGTGACAGCCTGCGATGGCGACGATAACCGAGGCGCCTGCCAGCAGAGCGGCGGCGATTCGTATTTTGAAGGTGAGGTTTGCCATGAGAGTTTCCCTCTTAAAGGTCAGAGGCCGATGCCCAGTTGTACAAGGAGCGCGTTCTGGCTGTCGCCGACGGTTTTGTTGTCGATTTCGTAGGCGACTTTAAAGACGGCATTTGGCGCGAGCCAGTAATCGACGCCAAAGATGACTCGGTGTTCCCGCTCACCGCCGGGGGAGTTTAGGGGAGTCTGCACGTAGTCAAAGCGGCTGACGAGTTCGATGTTTCGGATGATTTTGTTGTTGACGAGGGTGGGACGGTAGCAGAGCTGGGCATAACCGCCGCTGCGATAGTTGCCGAATGAAACAGGGCCAAAGCCTGCAGCGCCGCCGGGATCGTAGGTGGCGGAGCTGACGTCGGTGTAGACCCATTCGCCGCGGACATCAAATGCGCCGAGCAACGCGGGGGCCTCTTGCCGCCAGTTCACATCGACCGCCTGGAGAAGGGCGTGAACCTGGCCGAAGCCATTGGCTCCGGGCTTTGAATATTGGGCGGAATATCCGAGTTCGACATTAGGAAAGGGCAGGAAACCAATGCGCCCGCCGACAGCTTTGTTGTTGTTGAAGTCGGTGAAGTCATCAAAGTTGAGCGTGCCGGCGGCGGCCGGATCATTGGTGATGAGCTGCGGGCCGTTGGTGAGATAGGCGTCGTAAGTGAGCTTGGTGGAACCGAGCGGAACCGCGCCGCGGCCGAAGAGACCGACTTCCGATCCGGGGGCGATGTTGGCGTCACCGAACGGGAGGGGATCATCGGGGAACTTGTTGATCCAGGGCGGATCAAAGTGGTTGTGATAGACGCCAAACGGGACGACGAACAATCCACCGCCGACGATGAGATTATCGCAGACGATGAATGAAGCATCGGCGATGGTGAGATCAAAGCTGGTGCTGGAGGAGCTCGTATCGTCGGTGTTGACACCAATGTCCGCCGCTGCTTCGAAGAGCAGGCGTTCGGTGGGCCGGTAGAGAATCAGCGGGGCAACGCCGGCGCTGAAGGTGGAATGGCCGTGGCGGGGGACGACGAAGTTGACCGACGCATCACCGGCGATCAGGAGCGATTCCTTGCCGGGCAGACCTCGGGTGGCGGCGTCAGTTGCCTCTTTCAATCTGCGATCGACATCGTCCATGTCCGTCGAAGAGGGCGCATTGTCGGCGGTTTTCTTGACGTCGTTGAGCTGTGATTTTGTTTCCTTCAGCTCCTGCTTCAGTGCATTGAATTCGGCGCGCGTGGGGGGACTCTGGTCATCAGCCGTATTTGGCGGCGGCGGTGACTGCCCGAGCGCGGCGGTGAGCGGTACGCTCAGAACGGCTGCTGCGATGGCGCAAGCGATTCTGTGGTGTTTTTTCATTTCGAGTTTCCTTCACCTGGTTGAGTGGCCGGGGACGGCGCGAGAACGCGGATGTAGTTCACTACATTCCATCGATCGTCATCCGAGAGCTGCTTTTCGTACGACGGCATTGGCTTCCTGCCGCTGGTGATCTTCCAGAACAACTCGCCATCGGTTTGAGCGGCGATCTTTGGGTCGGACAGATCGTGGGGGCGCGGGTTGCAGGCTATGGCCGCGGGACCGTCGCCTTTTCCGGCGGCGCCATGGCAAGCCATGCAATTGGCGAGATAGATTTGCTTGCCTGCGGCCCTGGAGTTGTCGCTGGACGGAATTGGATTCGCCTTCTTCGCCGCCCGCGGAGGAGCTTTCCATTCGCCGGCCGCATCTTCGGAGAACGATCGAGTCGCAACGGCGGCGACAAGGACGGCGGCGGCGATCCATCCCCAACGCGCGGCAAATGATTTTCTGTTATGCATGACAAACAACCTTTCTGAGTTTTTATGGGCTACTTTGTAGGAGGCGCTTTCGATACGAAGGCACGGTCGTAATCCGCCAGCGCCTTGATCTGGTCGATCGTCAATTTGTCTTTGAAGGAGGGCATCTGCGGATCTTTGCCGTCACGGATGCGGCGAATGAAATCGTCGTAGGTTTGAGTTTTCTGCCAGGCCGCATCGCTTAAATCCGGGATGGTGGGCAAAGCAGCGCGAAGCTGATTGCCGGCTCCGTCGACGCCATGACAGACCAGGCAGTTGGCAGCGAAGAGTCCGGCGGCGTCGAGTTTCTGGATTGGAGCGGCCGGCTGCGGAGCAGTCGCCATCGCCGAAACCGGCTTGGTCATTCGGGTGTCTGTCGATACCGCAAAAACAGTAAGGCCAACCAGCGAGCATGTGCTGATGGCGAGCAGTCCCATCGCGACGGAGCGGCGCCTTGGGTCGCGGCTGGGGTTGCGGTCGATCAGAGGCCAGAAGAACAGGACTGCGAAGAACAATGCGGGAAGAACGAAGGTGCCCACCACTTCATAAGGCCCCTTGAAATATTTGAGCAACTGGAACAGGAACATGAAGTACCACTCGGGCCGGGCCGCATAGGCCTTGGAGGGATCGGCAATGTCTTCCAGCGGCGCGGGGTGATAGAGAGACCAGATAGTGAGGGCGGTGAGAAATACCGCGGCGACGACGGCATCCTTCCAAACCTGCCCCGGCCAGAAGGGTTCCTGCCTGCGAAGCAATTCCGATTCATCCTGCCACCACGCGGTTGTGACGCCGTGGAGACGGAAGAAGTAGAGATGAACACCGACGAGCGCGATCATCGTGCCGGGCAGCACGAATCCATGCAGAGTGAAAAATCGCGTGAGGGTGAGGTTGCCCATATCAGAGCCGCCCTGGAGCAACTGGCGCAGTTGTTCGCCGATCAGGGGGGTGGTACTGGCGATGCCAAGACCCACCTTGCTGGCCCAATATGCGCGCTCGTCCCAGGGCAAAAGGTAACCCGTGAAGGCCAGCCCGAGGGTGGCGCCCAGAAGAAGCACACCGGTCATCCAGGTGAGTTTGCGCGGACGTTTGTAAGCACCCCAGATGAACACCTGCAAAAGGTGCACGAGAAGCAGGATCACCATAGCGCTGGAGCCCCAGTGATGCATCCGGCGAATGAACCATCCAAGCGGGACTTCTTCATTGATGTACTTCACGCTCTGCCACGCGGTGCTGGTGGAGGGGGCGTAGTTCATCGTCAACAGGATTCCGGTCACGATCTGCAGAACAAAGGTGAACAGCAGGAGACTGCCAAAGGCGGCGGCCCAGCGCGAACCGCCTTTGATGGGCTCAAGCAGAACATGCTGCTTCAGTTCGCGCCAGCCGGTGCGCGAGCCGAAGAAATCCGGGCTGGTCGAATTAATTGCGTCTTGGTGCGGCTTCATACAATCCAATTCCGAAGGTCGTCTGATCTTCACGCGCAATGCGAGGCGGTATTTGGCCTTCACACTCTCACGGTGACGCGCTCAGCCACGCCGGTCTTGAAATCCTGCCAGCGCACCCAGAGGTGTCCGTCGCGCACCTGATGATCCAGCGAATCCATATCGCGCGGCGGCGGACCGGAGATGCGCTTTCCGTCGGTATTAAACTCTCCGCCGTGGCATGGACAGCGAAACTGCGAGGGACCGGACGATAAGGCAATCGGGCAACCGAGATGCGTGCAGATGGGGGACAAGACGATCAGGTCATCGCTGCCGGCTTCCTTTCGCCTGACCCAGACGGATCGCGACTCGCGCGATTTTGCCCACCCGTCCTGCCGGACGATTTCGATCGGAGCCAGCTTCCATTCCGCGGGATTAAATGAGTCGATCGCACCTGCGTCGGCAAATCCGCCGCCAATCTCGGGTGAAGCCGCTTTTCGCCGGAGTGGGCTGGTGATGAAAGCAATGACCGGCGCGCCGACAACACCACTGATGAGCCCGAGGAGGCCGATGGTGCATGCGGACAAAAAACTGCGCCGGCCGAGAAGGTCGTCGGGCATGGAAAGTCCTTTAGGATCAGGCAAAACGCGGCTTGCGGTTCAATCAAAACGTCGCTTGTTCAGCGATCTGATGTCTTGAATCGATTCCGCAGTACAGACACAGGCAGGCACGAATGAGATGAAATATAAGTTGCAGCGCAATTACATTATGAGTTCTTCCTCAACCGTGCAACGGGCAATCTTCCATCAATATGACGGCTTCTTCCGGCTGACTCATAATCCAAGGAGGTGCCTGCCTGATATGACCCGCCTCGCGCGGCACCCGGGGGGGCGGGTCAGTTCCTGGCGCGAGGAAGGTGGGTCAAGTGTCCGCGTAAGTTGACGCCGGCCGAGTTTCGGAGCTATTACATTAATGTCCGTGTGCGTTCGCGTAGGATCGGCAGCTAAAAGAAGGTGAGCGGTTGGCAACAACGCTTCGGCAGCATCCTCGTGGAGATCGCCAAAGCTCCGGGATTACTGCCTCGATATCCACCCGCGCGGAGAACTCAAACTCTTTGAGCACGAATCGCGTTAGTGGCATTCTCAACGGCGTTCCGCTGAGACGTATTCCGTACCAGATTCGGTGGTTCTTCGCCGAGCACCGGCGGAAGGCACGAACGGTGTGCGCTCGTCAACAATCGCGAGCGTAACCAGCGAGGGGCCATCGCAAAACTTAGCCGGCTTGCTAACCGTTACGGTAGTCTGACGCGGAAGGATTCCACGGGCCAACTCCGGCGCGTCTGCGCCTCCTGCTTCGATGAAAAGCCGATCAAGCAGTTCCCGTGGAAGGGCAAGGACTACGGTCCGCGTTGTCGGAAATGCTTTAACGCGGATCGGGCTAAAGTCCGAGCAAGGTGCCTGCAAAGAATGGATGTGCAAAACTTCTTGCGTAGTGAAGAACACTTGAAAGGGGTAGCAAATCCATTTCTATTATTTGCGCTGCAACCCCGTGGCCTGCTAAGCAGTTTGCTAATGGAAAAAAAGGCGGCGCCGAGGATTGCGAATCCTTCGAGTGCCGCCCAATTCCGCAAGTTTGCTCAGCAAGCAAGCAGTTAAAACCAATCGACAAGCGGGTGATATCCTTCGGTGTTGCCAGGCCCCTTTGCACCCGCGGCAGTATTCAGACGAAGGCGGTAACCACCGGGCATCACCTTTGGCGGCTGGCCAGGAATTGCGGTACTGGTCTTAGGATTACGGCCATCCGCCAGAACCTCGAAGTAGTCCAGATAATCATCCCACCGATCAAGACTTGTGCCCGTTGAGGTTCCGATAATTTGCTTTAAAAACCCTGCGGGGTCTGTTCCATTTGAGGCATGGCCATCCTTGAAAGCCATATTGATCGTGACCCGCGTCTTATAGACATGTGCGAGCGCGTTGCTGTTGTACATTAAATCGCTCGCAAGTGCCTTAGTCGGCGGCACATCGTGCAGACGCCGATACCACGTGACCTTGGTAGTACCGTCACCGCTCCATATAGCCCAGTGTGGATTGAAGTAATACGAACTATTCGCAGCGTAATATACCCCTTCCTGTAATACTTGGCCGGGGCAATATCGAACTGTGTAATAAGGGCTATAGGTGGGCCGAGCCGTGGCAGGGTCGAGGCGATAGAAGTCAGTTACCTTGACGTTCTTGCCACCAAGGTATCCTTTAATAATCAGACGACCTATATTCGCGCCGGGATCTGCACTTGGAGGGTTAACCTGATTTGTGTATCCGATGAAGGAAAACTGTGCAGGCTGGCTGACGCCTCCAGCCGGAACGGCGCTATGGCCACCGGTGGAGCTGGTAGTTGTCCAGTCATCGCCATTATGAGGTGGAAGGAAGTCGTGATTCTCGCTGGCGTACATAATCGCCGCTGTCGCGATTTGTCGCACGTTTGACTCGCATGCAACTAGTTTGGCCTGATATCTCGCCCGCGACAAAGCCGGCAGCAGTATTCCAATTAATATTGCGATAATGCCAATGACCACCAGCAATTCAACCAAAGTGAAAGCGGAGCGGCGTTTCATTACAAACCTCCAGAAATTCTGCGGTGTTGAGAAAGACGGATTTCGCCTTACAACCGCATCAAGTGAAGTGACGAAGCAGAACTTTTACTGATCCAACATGCTGATCCAGTTTCATGAAAATTGCAACCTTAAAATGTGCGGCTTTGCGGGAATTGAGCGCGAGGCATGCAATCGATTTCCTTTTCCTAATGAGCTTCCAGCTTTTTTAAGTTAACTGGACAAAAATCACGGTTGAAATGTCATGGAGATGTCCGCAAAATTATAATTTTGCGGTAATAGATAGAATGAAGGATCATCGCATCATTTGCAGCTCGTTGAGTTTCGCCTTAATCGCGCGAGCCCTGCCCCATTATTTCACCGATATCATCGCCGGTCTGGTCGTTTGCACCTACCGAGACCCGCTACTATCGCTTAACCTTTCTGAAAGCCAAATGCACGCCTTCAAGGGTCTGGCGGTCTAAATGTTTATCCCAAACTCACGTTAACCAACTCACATTTTAACCATCACCAACGGAAAACCGAAAGGCTCCGAATGCCAAGGACGATTGATGCGGGGTGTCGATTAAAGCTTGTAACTGTGGCATGTTGAGCCTGGTGTTGTTCTAATACGAATCGAGGAATCAGCGCCGCCGCTGCCGGTAGGTCCGGTTTGGACCGGGTAGTGGAACTTTTGGTAGGACAGATCGTGGCGGAACGGTCTGGGCGCGTTTGGGAAGCGAGTTTAAGTCATGTTCACTATTCATCTCGGGACCGTCGATTACATCATTCTCATCGTTTACTTCGCGTTCGTGCTGGGGATTGGATTTATCCTGCGGCGGTTCACCAAGAGCAGCGAGGATTTCTTCCTTTCAGGACGCAGCATTCCGGCCTGGATCACAGGGCTGGCGTTTATTTCGGCCAACCTTGGGGCGCAGGAAGTGATCGGGATGGGGGCTTCGGCGCGAAGTATGGGATCATGACCAGCCACTTTTACTGGGTGGGGGCCATCCCGGCGATGATCTTCGTCGGGATTTTCATGATGCCGTTTTACTACGGTTCCAAGGCGCGGTCGGTCCCCGAATATCTGAAGCTGCGGTTTGACGAGAAGACCCGGTTTGTGAATGCGATTTCGTTCGCCGTCATGACGGTGATGTCTTCCGGCATCTCCATGTATGCACTGGCAAAACTGCTGGAACTGCTGCTGAAGTGGAACTTTAATTTCTCGCTGGTGATCTCTGCGCTGATCGTGCTTTTTTACATCACGTTCGGCGGACTGACTTCCGCCATCTACAACGAAGTGTTGCAGTTCTTCCTGATCGTGCTGGGGTTCATTCCACTGGTTTACCTGGGATTGAAAGACGCCGGCGGGTGGAGCGGGCTGGTTGAGCGCATGAACATTGTGTCAACCGCGCATGGATTCTGCGCCGGGGACGTTCACCAGCTCGTGGTCCCATATGGGAAATGCGGCGGACAATCCGATGGGTGTGGATTGGTTCACCATGGTGTTCGGGCTGGGGTTTGTGCTTTCATTTGGATACTGGTGCACAGACTTCCTGGTGGTGCAGCGAGCCATGGCGGCGGATTCGATGTCCGCGGCGAGAAGGACACCGATCATTGCCGCGTTTCCCAAGATGCTCTTTCCGGCGCTGGTGATTCTGCCGGGCATGATCGCGATGGGATTGAGCTATAAGGCGGGGACGAGCGGGTTCCAGTTGCCGAAGAAACCGGATGGGACGTTTGATTATGACCTGGCGACGCCGATGATGTTGGGGCATTATTTCCCGACAGGGATGCTGGGGATTGGTTTGACGGCGCTGATGGCGTCGTTCATGTCCGGGATGGCGGGAAATGTGACAGCGTTTAACACGGTGTTTACATATGACATTTACCAGAGCTACCTGGTGAAGAATCGGCCGGACAGCCACTATCTGTGGGTTGGCCGCGTGACGACGGTAGTGGGCATTGCGATCAGCATTCTGGCGGCGTATGTGGCGGTGCGATTCAACAACATCATGGACGTTCTGCAGCTTGTGTTCGGGCTGGTGAACGCGCCGCTGTTTGCAACGTTCCTGCTCGGAATGTTCTGGAAGCGGGCGACGGGGCATGGGGCTTTCTGGGGCCTTCTGGCGGGCACGCTCGCGGCGGCGATCCATCATGGGTTGACGATCCCCTTCGGCAGCACGGACTGGATCAAAGGAGGCTGGCTCACCAGTCATCCCCATGTGTATCCGGTGGAAATGGCGCAGAACTTCCGGGCGGCGATGTGGGCGTTTGTGGCCTGCTTCCTGGTAACGGTGTTTATCTCGCTGGTTACGCCGAAGATTAAATCGGATGAGGAATTGAAGGGTTTGGTTTATTCGCTGACACCGAAGATCAAGGACGATGATTTGCCGTGGTACAAGCAACCGGCCACGCTGGCGGTGATTGTGCTGATCGTGACGATCGCTTTGAATATTATTTTCCGGTGAGGGTTTGCGTTTGGCAGGCCGGTGTCGCTGAAGTGACGGTGCCGGATTTTGAGATACCGGCAATCGGTTTTAAAACTTTGAATTCATT
The DNA here is from genome assembly GCA_963704405.1 of uncultured Phycisphaerales bacterium. Taxonomy (GTDB): domain Bacteria; phylum Planctomycetota; class Phycisphaerae; order Tepidisphaerales; family Tepidisphaeraceae; genus MFD01213-c1. The sequence goes on along the minus strand of OY969903.1, from coordinate 2,489,081 downwards.
GGGACGCAAAGGAGACAATCATGGGTGGCGCTGGTGGAATGGATATTCGGTTGCCGATGGGCCTGATGTTTGGGCTGCTGGGCATTGTGTTGACGGTGTGGGGGATTATTTCTGACAAGGCGATTTACGCCAGCTCGCTGGGGATTAATGTCAACCTGTGGTGGGGATTAGTGATGACGGGGTTTGGATTGTTTATGCTGCTGCTTTGCTGGATGGCGAAGGCGAAGACGCATTAGCATCCACGATGACAAGCATCGCTCAATCGCGACGACTGACGAAAGAAAAACCCAGGCCGCCATGCTTTAGGCATATGGCGGCCTGGGTTTTTGCAAGGAGTTTTTCGCGTATCAATATTGTGGGCCGCCGGGGTTGATGTCTTTATTCCAGAGAAGGATTCCGCCGGCCATGCTTTTGACGTCCTTGAAGCCCTGTGATTTCAGGAGTTTGGCGAACTGGAGGGAGCGGCCACCGCTGCGGCAGTGAACGATGACGCGCTCTTTTTCGTGGCCGCGGAGTTCGGAGAATCGCTGGGCAAGTTGCTGGAGGGGAATGAGATTGGCGCCGTCGATTTTGGTGATGGCGTATTCGTTGGGGAGACGGCAATCGATGAACAGAAACGGGTCTTTTTTATCGAGGGCGGCTTTGACTTCGCGCGGGGTGATTTCCCAGGTTGGATCAAAGGCGTAGCCGGGTGGGAGGCCTTTGTCGTCGAGGGAGGGATCGGAGGCGGGAGCCCCCTTGGCACGTTTCACTTCTGCTTCGGTTTCGGCCAGCGATTTGGGATCGAGGGCGGGCACGCCGCAGAATTGTTCGTAGTCAACGGGTTCGGTGATAGTGGGATGATCGCCGCAAACGGGGCAGGCGGGGTCGCGGCGGAGCTTGAAGGTTTTGAATTCGAGATCGAGCGCGCTGAAGGTAGTGAGCTTTCCGATGGCGGGTGTGCCGATGCCAAGGATGAGCTTGAGGACTTCGTTGGCCTGAAGGGTGCCGATGATGCCGGGGAGCACACCGATCACGCCGCCTTCCGCGCAGCTTGGAACGGAGCCGGGATCGGGCGGCTCGGGGTACATGCAGCGGTAGCACGGGCCGTTTTCACCAGGGCGGAGGGGATTGGGCAGGTGCGGGGCGAAGACGGTGATCATGCCTTCAAAGCGGAAGATCGAGCCATAGACATTGGGCTTTTTAAGCATCACGCAGGCGTCGTTGACGCAATAGCGGGTGGGGAAGTTGTCGGTGCCGTCGATGATGATGTCATACTGGGCGACGAGATCGAGAACATTGGAACTGTTGACGATGGTTTTGTGCTCGATGATCTTGCAGTCGGGGTTGATGTCTTTCAGGCGATTCGCGGCAGCCGTGACTTTGTCCTGACCGACGTTGCTCACGCCAAAGAGAATTTGGCGCTGGAGATTGCTGGGGCTGACAACATCGATATCAACCAGGCCGATCGTGCCCACCCCGGCGGCGGCGAGATAAAGACTGATAGGGCAACCAAGCCCCCCGGCGCCGATGCACAGGACGCGGGCGTTGAGGAGCTTGAGCTGGCCTTCAGTGCCGACCTCCGGAAGGATGAGATGGCGCTTATAGCGGTTGATCTGTTCGTTGTTGAGTTGAGTGAGCATTTTTTTGTCCGTTGTCAGTAGTCCGTTGTTTGCGCGGGCTTAAGGGCGTGCGGCGACAAAAAAACCATGCCTTATTGTGGCATGGCCCGGCGCTGACAGGATCTCTGCCGCGCTTTAGCTGGTTTGGGCCGCAAGCTGCGAATTCAAATCGCCCGGGAGCGCTGGATGCTCCATTTCAGGTTATCTGAGGAAAGTCTAGGAAAGGAGGAGAGGGGCGTCAAGTTTATGCGGCGGGGTTGGAGGTCATTAGAGGTGGTTGCAGGGAGAGATGATTTAAGTCGCCACGTCGGCGCGATCAGCAGACACGAAACTCCATTGGCGATACCTCGGGCGGCGCAGGAGCGGAGGTTAGTCGCGGATAGCGTCCAGGAATGCCTGGCCGTACATTTGTATTTTATAAGGCCCCATGCCTTTGATTTGCTGGAGGGTTTCAAGATCAGCCGGTGGATTTTTGGCGATGGATTTCAGCGTGCTGTCGTGGCAGATGACGTAGGGAGGAAGTTGCTTGCCGCGGGCGAGTTCCAGGCGGGTGGCGCGAAGTTTTTCGAAGCGGGCCTGGGCTTCGGGGGCGATTTGTTCTTCTTCGGTTTCGGCGCCGGCTCGGCGGGATTCTCGGCGAGCCGCGGCGGTGGTGGTGACGCGGCTGGGCATGAGGTCGGCCAGGCTGGCGGGTGGGAGCTGGACGCCTTTCATCACAGCAACGCCCGCGGCGGTGAGTTCGATGACAGGGCGAAATTTTAAGCCGTCGGGATCGCGCTGGCGAGCGAGGCCGGCTTCCATCAGGCGATGGAGCATCGCGATGATGCGTTTGACGGCGTGCGTTTTGAGCAGGCCAAAGACGGTAAGAGATTCGAGGTTCCATCGCTGGATGCGCTCGTTCTGCGTTCCCGCAAGCACTTCGGCCACCACGCCGACACCGAATTTTCCATGAAGGCGGGCAATGGCGGAGAGAAGCTGGCGGATCAGAAGCGTCACCTCTTCACTCACAAGGGGGCCGGTCGCAACAGGAAGGCCAGTGGTGTCCCCGCTTGCGCGGCGGCAGACATCGCAGGTGCAGCCTTCAACATCAGCGTCGTCGCCGAAGTAATCGAGGATCATTCGGCGGCGGCAACTGTGGGTCTGCGCGTATTTAAGAATCAGTTCGAGTTTGCGGCGGGCGTGGCTTTTCAATTCTTCGATAGCCGCGGGATCAGAATCGTGATTGTCCTGACCGATCCTGTCGATGAAATACTCGTGGGTATAGCGGTCCTGATAGCTGAAAAACATCACGCAGCGCGCGGCGCCCCATCGCGGCCGGCGCGGCCGGCTTCCTGGTAATAAGCTTCAAGCGTGCCGGGGACGTTGTAATGGGCAACGAAACGGACGTCGGGTTTGTTGATGCCCATGCCGAATGCGTTTGTAGCAACCGCAATCGCACGTTCGGTCTGCATGAACTTTTCCTGATTGGCCGTGCGGACGGCTTGATCGAGGCCGGCGTGATAGGCAAATACCGGGCGGCCTTTTAATTTTTCGCTGAGGATCGAAGCCACTTCTTCAACGGCCTTGCGCGTGGCGCAATAGACGATGCCGCTCCCAAGTTCAGTGCGGCAAAGGGAAAGCAACTCCGCTTCTTTCTCCTGATTCTTCGGCACCCGGCGGGATTCATACGACAAATTCGGGCGATCGAATCCGGTGATAACAATAGAAGGCTCATGAAGCCCAAGCCGGTGGATGATGTCTTCCCGGACATCGTCGGTTGCTGTGGCGGTGAGTGCGATGGTCGGAGGATTACCGAGGCGCCGGCGGACTTCGCCCAGCCGCGAATATTCGGTGCGAAAATCGTGGCCCCATTGGCTGATGCAATGAGCTTCATCGATTGCAAACAGCCTGGGTTTGAGTTGTTCAAAGGTGGATTGAAAGCTCTGGGCGAAGAAGCGTTCGGGGGCGACATATAGCAGGCCGTTGAAGTCCTGGTGGAGTTGCGCAATCACCTGCCGCTGCTGTTGGCTGGTGAGCGAGCTGTTCAGGAGGAGGGCGGGAATTCCTTCGTCGCTGAGCTGCTGAACCTGGTCTTCCATCAGGGAGATCAGAGGCGAGACGACGAGGGTGAGTCCGCCGCCTACGACGGCGGGAAGCTGATAGCAGAGACTCTTGCCCGCGCCGGTGGGCATAACGCACATGACATCTTTACCGCGCAGGACGTCTTCGATGACTTCCTGCTGTCGCGGGCGGAAATCGTCGAGTCCGAAATGATTTTGCAGGTGTTCCCGCAGGTCCGGCATGGGTGCATAAATTATAGGCGAAGGGGTGTTGCTAAGCACGAAGGAGATTTTTTTTATCGCCACGGCGCCGCGTGAAACATGGGAAGAGTTTTAACCACAGATTGTGCAGATTGCGGATTTTTTCGGTGCGTTTTTTGGGAAATCTGCGCACTTTGCGGTTTGAAATATTTTGTCAATCGCCACGAAGGCGTTTTTGGGTTTGGTGGTGGGAGTAGAGCAGAGGCGGGAGGATAAGGATCAGGGTGATGAGCCACAGCGGAAGGATGAAGCCGCCAGCGGTGGACTGGTGAGTGACGGGGTTGATGCCGGCGGGATGATAGCGGAGGATCGGCCAGTCAAATTGGGCGGCGTTGTCGGGTGCAGAGCGGTAGTCCAGGTGAAGGAAGAGTCTGATTGAGAAGGCGTATGGACAAAGGCGAATTGGCCGTCGAGGGGCAGATGTTCAGGCTGCCGATGTGGAATGTGTCAATGATGGAGCGGCTCCGGAGGATGAAGCCGACAGTGCCCAGGCATAGAAGCAGGCAGGCAAAGGTCAGGGTGCTTAGACGATTGGGTCCCATAGTTGGGAATATCCAATTGGATGGGGCAGATAGGCAAGTTTTACCCGCAGATGGAAAGATGTAGCAGTTATTTGGGCAGGTTTTGGATTTTGGACTGCGCAATTTGGATTGCGATCAGGCCGATAGTGGGGTGATCGCTGAGGGGATATAGAAATCAGGTTTGGTGGAGCGACGGTTTAGCGCCCAGTCGTAGACTTCAATTGTCTTTTTCCCTTTGTTGGTCCAGGAGTAGATTTGGGTGGCGTCATGGTGCGCCTGTTGGCCGAGTTGTTGGCGGCGGGCGGGTTCGGCGGCAAGCGATTCCATTTCGGCGGCGAAGCGTTCAATGAGGAATTGTTTGCTGCCAAGAGGAACCTTCACGCCGTTGGTTGGGTTGATGAGACCACCGGGTCCGCCATAGTCAACGACAATGCAGGGAAGAGCGCACGCCATCGCTTCGACAACCACGCCGGCGCCCAGCTCCCGGATGGAGGGGAAGGCAAAAATGTCGGTGGTGCGCATCAGACCGCCAATCTCGGCCTGCGTGCGGCGGCCCAGAAGATCAACATTGGATTCGAGATTGTGCTGCTTCACGAGCTCCTGCAGCCGAGGAAGTTCGGGGCCGTCGCCGGCGATGATGAGTTTGTGTTTTCGCAGCCTGGGATTGGCGGCAAAAGCAAGGACGGCAACGTCGGGGCATTTGTAAGGGACAAGTCGGCCGGCGTAGAAGAATGTCACCTGTTCCCGCACGGGACGATCAGCAGGGGCTTCGAAGAGTTCTGGATCGATGCCGACTTCGGGGAAGTCGATCATACGATCGCGGTACTGCTGAGGAAGCCGCTCGATCGTGTGATGAAACGCGGCGAGGATGGCGCTGGAGCGGGCATAAGTAGATTTGGCGTACGGAAGAAGCTTGTATGCGCTGCGGAGATAAGTCAGCCACTCTTTTTCTTTTTTAAGTTCACCGGTGAATTCCGGCGGCCAGCGGAGACCGCCGTTCAGAGGGCCAAGGACAAAAGGAACATTAATGCGGCTGAGCCGGCGGGCCAGCAGGCTGGGCAGCGTCGGCGACATCGGTGTAATGCGATGGACAAGATCGAATTCGCCGGCTTTGAGCTGCTTCTTGAACGTCTTCCACGCCTCCCATTCAAAGGCAAGGTATGGCGGATACTGCATGGCGATGTTGGTGGTCCAACCAACCGAGCGCCCGCCACGAAGCCAGGTGGCGGCTTTGTACATCGGGGAGGCAATGTATTCGTTGTCGAGATAAACAACCTGGGCTTTGCCAAAACCTTTTCGGTCGATATTGGGCTTATTGCGGACGTGGGTGGCGACAACAACATCCACATGCTCGGCGATCCCGCGAGCGGCGTTGTAGCCAACCACGGGGAGGGAAGGCCAGTCAGGGTTGCAGTCGTTGGCTAAGAGAAGTACACGCATGAAAATCCGAATGACGACATTCGAACGACGGATCAATGACGAATTTTCGAATGTTCAAATGATGAAACGAACAGCGATCCAGCCTGCATTTGTTTCGTCATTCGGTCATTCGTCATTTGAACATTGATCCCGTCATTCGAATTTCGTCATTCGAATTTGTCCCGCTCTCCCCTCACATCTTTTCAATCTGCCAGTATTCCAGCTCAAGCGGGGTGGGGCGGCCGAAGATGGTGGTGATGATTCGGACCATGCCTTTGTCGGGGATGACCTCGTCAACATCGCCTTCGAAGTTCATGAATGCGCCGTTGGTGACTTTCACGCGGTCGCCTTTCTTGAACTCGGCCTTGACGGAGACTTCGCCTTCGGGGCGTTCGGCCTCTTCAAGCATCTTGGCCTGGTCCTTGAGGCTCATGGCGGTGGGTTTGCCGTTGGAACCGATGAAGTCGCCGACGCCTTCGGTTTCCTTGATCATGAACCAGACTTTTTCCGGGATCATCCCGTTCTTATCGAGTTCCAGCTCGGTGAAGACGTAGCCGGGATACAGCTTGCGGTCGGATTCCTTTTTCACGCCGCCCTTCATAGAGCGCACGCGCTCGATGGGGACGAGGATGCGGCCGACCTGGCTTTCGAGGCCTTCGATCTTGACCTTGCGGACCAGCGCCTCACGGACGCGGTCTTCTTTATTGCTAGCGACTCGAAGGACGAAAAATTGCATTGCTGATTTAGTTGCCGGCTGCATCGACGAGCAGCGGGCGACTCCTCTTCAAATGTGCAGGGTTCATTGGAACGGGCCGGAACGGAGCACGGAGATCATGTGGAAAAACTCGGCGAAGACAATATCGACGAGGAACAGAAAAATAGCGATGAAAGCCAGGAATAAAATAACCACGCGGGTCGAGCCGAACAGTTCCCCCTTGGTGGTCCAGTTGACCTTCTTCATCTCGCTGTCGGTGGCGATGAGAAAATCAACATTCTGCGGCTTATTGGAAAGCCAGAAAGTCACCAGGCTAAGCACCGCGAGAAAACCAATGCTGGTGCCCAGCATGATATCGCGCGACTGCATGAAACGGGGCAGATAGTCGGAGTAAAGATTGTAAGCGGTCAGCAAGGCAAGGCCCGCCACCGCGAAGATGGTCCCCAGGCGGGTCCACTTTCCCTGGCCTTTTTTGTAGATGGTGAAGAACGCCGGCCCTTCAGCCGAGCGGTCGGGAGAAGGGGTGCGGGAAGGCTTCTCATCCTCCGGCTCTTGTGCCGGAGCGCCACCCGAGGTGATTGCATTCGTTGCCATGGGCTTCTCGTCTTCCAACTGATCTTGAACGGACGGCATCAGGAAATCCTCAGTCAGCACGCCGGGCAGGAATCGAACCTGCAACCTGCCGCTTTGGAGACGGCTGCTCTGCCAATTGAGCTACCGGCGTAGCAGAATTGCCCGTGGTCCGTGGTCAGTAGTCCGTCGTTTGGGAACACCAGCAACGGACAACGGACCACTGACAACGGACAAGCATCACTTACGCTTGACCTTATGCAGCGTATGCTTGCGCAACCGCTTGCTGTACTTTTGCAGTTCGACCTTTTGGACGCCGCCGGCAACTTTGATTTCCGTACGGTAGTTCAGGTCGCCGGTCTCCGTGCATTGGAGCCAGACCATTTCGCGATTTTCTTTGGCCATTGTAACACCATTAAGAGGTCAGTGGTCAGTTGTCTGTAGTGAGTTGTAAAAACGAATTACAACCAGCCACTGGCAACTGACCACTGACAACGGACTTTTCTCGCAATCAGGCGAGGATCTTTGTAACCACGCCGGATCCGACGGTCTTGCCGCCTTCGCGGACTGCGAAGCGGAGTTTTTCTTCCATGGCGATCGGAGCGATAAGCTCGATTTCCATGGTGATATTGTCACCCGGCATACACATTTCGGCGCCGCCGAGCAACTTGGCGTTGCCGGTCACGTCGGTGGTGCGGAAATAGAACTGCGGGCGATACCCGTTGAAGAACGGAGTATGACGGCCGCCTTCTTCCTTGGTCAGCACGTAGACTTCAGCTTCGAACTTGGTATGCGGCGTGATGCTCTTGGGAGCGCACAACACCTGACCACGCTCGAGATCGTCCTTTTCCACGCCGCGGAGCAGAACGCCGACGTTCTCACCGGCCTGGCCGGAATCCAGCGTCTTGTTGAACGCTTCGATGCCGGTGACGACTGTGCTCTTGTTTGGCTTGAGACCGACGATTTCAATCGTGTCGCCAACCTTGCACATGCCGCGTTCGATACGACCGGTGCCGACCGTGCCGCGGCCCTTGATGCTGAACACGTCTTCGATCGGCATGAGGAACGGCTTGTCGACTTCGCGCGGCGGAATCGGAACGTAGCTGTCCAGAGCAGCGATCAGTTCATCGATCGGCTTGCAGGCCGCATCGTCAGTCGGCGCGTTAAACGCCGGCAGCGAGGAACCGCGGATGACCGGGGTGTCATCGCCGGGGAAGCCGTACTTCGTGAGCAGTTCGCGGACTTCCATCTCAACGAGGTCAAGCAGTTCGGCGTCGTCGACGAGGTCGATCTTATTGAGGAAGACGACGATCTTGGGAACACCGACCTGACGCGCGAGAAGGATATGCTCGCGGGTCTGTGGCATCGGACCGTCAGCGGCCGAAACCACCAGGATCGCGCCGTCCATCTGGGCAGCGCCGGTGATCATGTTCTTGATGTAGTCGGCGTGCCCGGGGCAGTCGACGTGGGCATAATGCCGCTGCGGAGATTCATACTCCACGTGGGCAGCCGAGATGGTCACCGTCTTGGTGGCATCGCGTTCGGTGCCGCCTTTGGCGATGTCCTTGTAGCTCTTGGCGGTGGTGCCAAACTTCGCCTGCGAGCGGGCGCTGAGCGCCGCCGTCAGGGTGGTCTTGCCGTGGTCGATGTGACCGATGGTGCCGACGTTCACGTGCGGCTTTTTACGTTCGAATACGCCCTTTGCCATGTGGGGCCTCCAGATCAAGCAAACTCTTACCGGCGGTTGTCGAAGCCGCCTGTCAAATCAAACCTCGACACCGCGACATTAGGCAGCACTCACGGAGCAATGGGAAATGGCCAGTGTTAAATGGCAAATGTGGAAGAAGCGGTCAGAACAGCCTCTTCACATTTTCCATCTATCGTTTTCCATTTTCCATCGAGCAGTGCTCGCTGCCAAATGTCGAAGTGTCGCCAAAGCTGCCACTGGGGCTTGAACCCAGGACCTCCACCTTACCAAGGTGGCGCTCTACCACTGAGCTATGGCAGCGACACTTCATTCTGCATTTTGGATCGCGGATTTTGGATTGCTTTAAGGGCTGATCCAACATGCGGCGATCTTCAAACCAAACTATTCCGACACCCTCCCTACCCAACGGTTGCTAATTGCAACTGTTGGAACCACAAGGGTTATCGAGGGTATCACCGCTTAAACGCCGCCCGTCTGCTGCGGCGCGTACCGGGAGCGTAGAAGGGCGGAGAGTATAAATCGCCACAATCCCTTGTCAATCGAGGCCCGAAGCGAATTTCACTTCCGCGTATTCCAAGGCCCGCCAAACGAAATCTCACTCCCGATTCGCCTTGATCGCCGTTATAACCGATGTAATAATAGGCACTGCAACAGGAGTTATCAATGGCTATGACCGTCAAGCTCACCACCGTCGGAAATTCGACCGGAATCGTCCTGCCCAAAGAGCTTCTCGAAAAGCTCCGCGTGCAAAAGGGCGATCTGCTCCATGTGCTGGAAACCCCAGGCGGAATTGAGCTCACTCCGCTGGATACGGAGTTCTCGCGTCAGATGGACGTGGCCGAAACCGTGATGCGGAAGCGGCGCAACCTCCTCAAGAAGCTTGCCGAGTAAATCATGGATGACCCCATCTGGATCAGCAGCAAGCTTGCCTCGGCCATCCACCGTCGTCAATTGGCAGAGCATGGTGGCGCGGAGGGTGTGCGCGATCAGGGCCTTCTGGAATCGGCCCTGGGACGGCCGCGCCATCTATTTGCCTACAGCGATCCAACACCGTCGATTCCCCAGCTCGCCGCCGCGTATGCGTTTGGCATTGCAAAGAACCACGCGTTTATCGACGGCAACAAGCGGACGGCAGCCGTGGTCTGCGAAATTTTTCTGATCCTCAACAGCTTCGAGCTGACCGCGACCGACGCAGAGGCGTATCCGGTCTTCCTCGGGGTGGCCGCGGGTGATTTGTCGGAAGAGGCGTTCGCTGATTGGCTCACGACGTATGCCAAGCCTCAGGGCCAAATCATTTGACCGGCATCAAATAACGGTGCGCCCCGCATTTGCGCGATCCATTCATTCCTGTTAAGGCCGCTCTCTGTTTGGCAGGACCTCGCAGTTTTTGGCTTCCTGAATGAATCGTTCAAAATAGGCGTGCTATAAAGCCGCGGCACAGAATATTCTTCTAGTGACACCTCAGCCTGGTCCTTCACTAATTCGCCGCAACATGCGCTAGTTTAGTCCCACTGCCATCCGGCGTAACCGCTATGGCTTGTGGTGGCTTGGGCACCTTCACCGCCACACCCTCACCTAACCGCTCTCCAGGGTTGCTTACCACCTGGTCCTCCGGCGCAAGCCCCGCATCCACTTCTAATTCTGTCCCCAGATCTCGGGCCACATTTACCTTCTGCATGTGGATCTTCCCATCCTTCACTGTCGCCACCCGGGTTCCGGCGGCGTCAAACAGCAGCGCACTGCTCCGAATCACCAGCACCGGCTTCTGATCCGTCACCGGCAGCCGCACCTGTCCGTACATGCCCGCATACAAAAGGTTATCTTTATTTGGGAAATGCAGTTCGACCGCCATCGTTCGCGTTGCCGGATCAATCGCGCCCGATGTTCGTGCGACCGTCCCCTGGAAATCGCGTCCCGAATAATTCCGCACCTGCAGATAAACCGGGCCGCCGACCTTTACGTCCGTTGAATGCGACTGCGGCACATTCACAAACACCCGCAGCGTATCCACCTGGGCCAGGCTGAATAATTGCTTCCCCGGCCCGGTGGTTGCCGGGTTCATCAGCGCGCCGACATCATAATTTCTCGCAGTGATGGTGCCTGAAAACGGCGCAAACACCTTTTCATATCCCTGAAGCACCATGAGCCGCTGCACATCTGCATTTGCCGCGGCCACGCTCGCCTTGCTCTGCTCGACCGCACTTTTCGCGGTGTCGAGCGCCGCCCGCATTTCATCGAGCTGCTGTTCCGTGACGCTTCCCTTGTTCATCCTCGCGGCCTCTTCAAATCGATTCAGATTTTTCTGCGCCAGCACCACATCAGAGTCTGCCTTCTTGCCGTTCGCCTCGGCCTGCTCGACCGCCGCCCGGCTTTGTGCAAGCTGTGCATCCACTTCCGGCGTATCAATTTCCGCCAGCAGTTGCCCCGCCTCCACATGATCCTGGATGTCAAAATAGAACTTCTTCAAATACCCGTTGGCCCGCGGAAAAATATCGGTTTCCTGGTTCGCCTTCACATCGCACGGCAGCATCAGATCGCCCGAACGCGACGCTTGCTTCGGCAGTTCCACTTCCACTACCGGAACACCACTCCCCTGCTCGCTCGCATCCGCGTTCGCCTCGGCGACCCGATGATGATGCGGAACCCAGCCGACCACAAATAACACCGCCAGGATCAAAGCAAACGCCGCCGCCACAATTGCAACCGTCAGGTTGCTCGGCCTCGGAAGATCATTGGGAATCTCATGCTCATCATGCTGCGCCGCAGCATGACCGCGGCCATTGCCCGAATGCGCCGAATGCTCAGGCGCCGATCGGTCGTTCACAGATTCAGACTTTTCAAATTGTTCAACAGCGGCCATTGTCTACCTCAACTCTTCTTCAACCTGCGTTTGCGGCGCTTTCTGCCGCAGCAGGCTGTACACAACGGGAACAAATAGAAGCGTAGCAAAGGTCGCCATCGATAGTCCACCGATGACCGCGCGCCCCAGCGGCGCGTTCTGCTCTCCGCCTTCACCGAGCCCAAGCGACATCGGCAACATGCCAATGATCATCGCCGCCGCCGTCATCAGCACCGGCCGCAACCGCGTCATCCCCGCGGCCAGCGCCGCCTGCCTCGCGTCCATCCCGGCCAGCCGCTGGTCGTTGGCGAATGTAATCATCAAAATCGAATTCGCCGTCGCCACGCCAATGCTCATGATCGCCCCCATCAGCGCCGGCACGCTGATCGTCGTCCCCGTCGCCCAGAGCATCCACAAAATTCCCGCCAGCGCCCCCGGCAGCGCCATCAAAATAATCAGCGGATCGATCCACGATTGAAAGTTGATCACCATCAGCAGATACACCAGCACGACAGCAAAGATCAATCCAAACCCCAGCCCCGTAAATGAATCCCGCATGCTCTGCACCTGCCCGCGCACCGCCATCTGCACGCCCTTGGGCAGTTCCTTCCGATACTTCGCGACGACCTGGTCAATCCGATCCGCCGTCGAACCCAGGTCCAGTCCCGCCACGCCCATCAGCACATCGCGCGACGGCGCGATGTTGTAATGCGTGATATTCGTCGGCGAAACGCCCCGCCGCATCTCTGCCAGGTTTGAAAGCAACTGCGTATCGCTGCTCGTCAGCGATCCGCCCGTCGGAACCACCGGCGTGTTCTCCAGCGCGCTCATCGTGTCCACTCGATACTGCGGCGTCTGCACAAAAATCGTGTAATCCACCCCGTTCTGCGGATTCAACCAGAAGTTCGGCGCCACCTGGCTGCTCGAACTCAGCGACACCAGCAGATCGCTCGCCACATCCTTCTGCTGCACCCCCACCTCGCTCGCCAGCGTTCGATCCACATTCACCCGCAAATCCGGCGTCCGCGGCACCTGCTGCATCCGCACATCCACCACCCCCGGCAGCTTCGCCACATCATGATCGATCTGCTGCGCGATCTGGTCCACCTTTTCCATGTTCGCCATCGGCCCCTTATTCACAATTTGAATATCCACCGGCGACTGCAAACCAAAATTCAAAACCTGCGTCACAATATCCGCCGGCGCAAAAAAGAACTTCAAATCGGGAAACGCCTTCGGCAATTCCCTCCGCAATTGCCGCATATAAACTTCCGTCGGCCCATGCCCCTCATTCATCGAGATCAGCACTTCCCCATCCGCAGCCGACATCATCGATCCATCGCTCAGCGACAGGTTGATCGCGCTGTTCGGAATCCCCATATTATCCAGCACCGTCCCGACATCCTTCTTCGGAATCAGCTCCCGAATCTTGTCTTCCACCTGCGCAAACCGGTGCTCCGTCTCTTCGATGCGCGTCCCCGCGCGCACCGCACATGCAGCCGAATCTGCCCCGCATCCACGCTGGGAAAGAAATCCCGTCCCACCCCAAACAGCAGCCCCAGCGACAACACCACCAGGATCGAAAACGCCCCCACCACCCACCCACGATGATCCAGCGCCCAGTCCAGCAATCCCCCATAAACCCGGCGTAATTTCTCAAACTGCCGGTTAAATGCATGATGCGTCCGCCACAGCAGATTCAGCCGCCCGATCAACCAAAGCGCCAGCCCAATGGCGACCGCTCCCAGCACCATCTCCACCAGCCCCCGCCAATTCTCTATCGCCCACCCCTCCGCGCCGCGCGCCATCTCATGCCCCGCCGGCAGATATTTCCCCAGCGGCGTATTCCCCACCGCAAAAAACACCACCGCCATCGCAAAAAACACCACCGCAATCACCACCGCCCCCACAATCAATCCCACCCTCACGCTGGTCTTCCCCAGCCACCTCCGCACCCGATCCATCAACTCCTCATCCTCCAGCGCGACGGGTTGCCCATGCAAATGCGCCTCCCGCACATGCATCGCATGAACCGCATGGGGATCACTCGGATCGATCACTCCGCCATACATCTCCACTTCCGCCGCCAGCAGATAATGCACCATCGTCGGCACCAGCGTGCGGCTCAGCAGATAGCTCGTCAGCATCGCAAACACCACCGCCATCGCCAGCGGTGTAAACAAAAACTTCGCCGCCCCGCTGATAAACACCACCGGCACAAACACAATGCAGATGCACAACGTCGAAACAAACGCCGGCACCGCAATCTGCTGCGCCCCATCCAGGATCGCCTGCACCAGTCTCTTCCGCTGATGCAGGTTCCGGTGAATGTTCTCAATCTCCACCGTCGCATCATCCACCAATATCCCCACCGCCAGCGCCATTCCGCCCAGCGTCATCACATTCAGCGTTTCGCCAATAAATGAAAGCGTGATGATCGAAACCAGGATTGAAAGCGGGATCGAGATCATCACGATCACCGTGCTCCGCCACGATCCCAGGAACAGCAGGATCATCAGCGCCGTCAGTCCCGCCGCGATCGCCGCCTCTTTCACCACCCCCGACACCGACGCCCTCACAAACACCGACTGGTCAAACATCGGCGTGATCTTCAACCCCGCCGGCAGCGTCTGCTGAATTGCCGGCAGCGCCTTCATAATGTCATCCACCACCTGCAGCGTCGATGCATTCCCCGCCTTCATGATCGAAACCAGCACCCCCCGCTTCCCATTGGCATGCACCACGTTCGTCTGCACGCTGAACCCATCCCGCACATGCGCCACATCTTTAATGTAAACCGTAACCCCCTTCACCGTCTTGATCGGCAGGTCATTCAGCTCCCCCACCGTCAGCGGGCTGGAATTCACGACCACTTCATATTCCTGCTTCCCCATTTTCGCCGTCCCCGCCGGCAAAATCAGGTTCTGCGCATTCAGCGCCGCCGAAACATCCGCCGGCGAAATCCCATACGCAAACAACTGCTCCGGCTCCAGGTCCACCATCACGTTCCGCATCTTTCCCCCATACGGATACGGAATCTGCACCCCCGGAATCACAATCAACTGCGGCCGAAGCTGCTGTATCGCTATATCAAATAAATTCTGCTCCGGAATCGTGTCGCTGCTCAACGACAACTGCAAAATCGGAACATCCGAAGCGTTATATTCCAATATCAGCGGCGGTTGCGTCCCCGGTGGCATCACCCGAATCGCCGTCTGCGAAACCGCCGTCACCTGCGCATTCGCATTCTCAATCCGCGCGTTCGGTTGAAAATAAATCTTCACCACCCCGATCCCATACAAACTCTGACTCTCAATATGCTCAATATCATTCACCGTCGTCGTCAATATCTTCTCAAACGGCGAAATAATCCGCCCGTCCATGTCCGCCGGTGAACTCCCCGCATAATTAAACGCCACCGATATCACCGGAATATCCACGTTCGGAAAAATATCCGTCGGCGTGCGCACAATCATCAACAAACCCAATATCCCCACCAACATCGCCGCCACCACAAACGTATAAGGCCGCCGAAGCGCAAGACGAACAATCCACATATCAGTTTCCTGCCACTAATCAGTCCCCTAACCATCACATCATCAATCAGGCCAAACTGTAGGCCATCCCCACCCCTCCATCAACCCTCTCTAATTCTCCGCGTCTCCGCGCCTCCGCGTTGAATACCCCGCCCAAGAATTTGACTCCGCCCAAAAGATTCGCATAGTGTCACCCTCTCCTAGGCGGCAGCGTTTCTGTCGATCCGATTTTGGCCCCATCGTCTAGAGGCCTAGGACACGGCCCTTTCAAGGCCGCGACACGGGTTCGAATCCCGTTGGGGTCACCTTCCCGAGCATGCCGGCCAGCATGCCCCAAACCGCCCGCCCCCCGGGCGGTTTTGCGTTACCCCCTCCCTCTCCTACCTTTACCATTTACCATTTCCCATCTCCCTCCCCTTTTACCCCATTTAACATTTACTCAGCCTCTTTTCTCTGCGCCTCCGCGCCTCCGCGTTAAAATTCCCATCAATATTCCCCCGCCACAATCGAGCGTTACACGCTCGGTCGCAGAATCTGCGCTTTATCCTTGCAGCGACAGAATTTTGAGTTAAGATTACCAGTAATAACCCGTAGGGCTACGGGTTCTATTTGGGGCTGCTGTCACACATCGTCCCAACCGGTCAGTAAGCCCAGGTCAGGTGAGAAGTCCGTCGGAGGAGTGAGAATGCCAGTCAATCGCATCGCACGTCAGGGTGGAATTTCCGCATCAACCCGATCCAGGCGGATCGTTCAGCGATCGCTGGCGGCTTCGAGCAATCGTCGCTGGATTGCCGCTGCGCTTTCCGTCGCCGGGACAATCATTACTGCGGGCGGCGTGCATACTGCGCTCGGCGATACCGTCGTCAGCTCCGACACTCAATACAATTTTCAAAACACCGTCGGCACTTTCTCTACCGGTTTCACCCCCACCTTCACTACCGACACCAACGGCGAACTGAACTTCGGCGGCACCACATATACCGCAACGGATGACCTCGCAACTGCAAGCGCGAACGCCCTTAACTTTTTCAGCTCCGGCCTAATAACGGTGGCTCCCAGCGTTGCAGGAAACGTTCTCACGTTGACCAACAACACTGCCGGCCAGGCACCAAGCATCACGGTGGGCAGTGGTGGCGCAACCATTAGTACCACTCTTGCTGGCACCAACGGCTTTTCAAAAAATGGTTCTGGAATCCTTACATTACAAACAAACGCCGACACCATCTCCGGTAATATCTTTGTCAACGCCGGCACGTTGGCGCTAAATATTGGTCAGAACGCGGGTGCCGTATTTATCCTCAACAACGGCGCAGCCGTCACGACCACCCAGGGTCTCACCAATGTCATCAACGCTTTGGCGGGCTCTTCAACATATACGTCAACTGCAGCCAGTAATTCCCGAATCACTTTCACTGGCAACGGAAACATACTTTGGTCCGGCAACGGCAACGATTCCACCGGAAATGCCAATATGTTCACTGGCTTCGGCGGAACGATCACTTGGGCAACCAATCATCAATTCCGAAATACGGGCACCTATTCGGGCGTATTCGCGACTCTCGATTTTGCCGCTACTTCAGGTAACATTTACGTCAACGGCAGTCGTACCTATGTTCTGGGTGGTTTAGCGTCCTCCGGCAATAGCAATAATATCCAAGGGCCAAATAATAGCGGTGCTGCTGGCACAAACATCGGAACCTACATCATCGGTAGCGCCAATGGCAACACGACCTACAGCGGTGGGATCACTGTTACAACTCCCACCAGCGGCTCAAACTCAACGAATTTATTGAAGGTCGGTGTCGGTACATTCACGATGACGGACGTCGCTGGGACAGTCCTTGCCTCCGCTTCTCCTACTGGGAGTAGCACATTTTCGGCCAATGGCGGCACCTTAAAGCTCGACTACACCAACGCTCCTGCCGGAATCCTGCAATCCAATACTTCTCTAAGCTTTGGCGGTGGTATTTTGGACTTCCAGGGTAAAACCACCGGCTCTACGAGCCAAACGACGGGTGCCGTGGTCGTTGCCGCTGGTGGTGGAAGTTTGTTGGTGGATCCTCACAATGGCTCCGGGACAACATTAAACCTGGGAACGCTAACGACTAGTTTATCAGCCGGCGGAACCTTAAATATCCAGCCGACTGCTTTAACTGCAAACAATGGTTCCGGCGCTGCAACCATCAATACGACCAGTACGACGGCAAACCTGACTCTTGGCATTTTCAGTCCGCGCATCACCTTCGGCGGCGACTGGGCTACGACAACCACCGCCACTACAAATAATTTAATTTCGGCGTATGCCAATTACACAGATCTCACAACCACCATCGCGACAACGAACGACACCACAAACGATCGACTCAATAACGTCGGCAATGCCACGATGTCAGGTAACCTGACGACCAACTCTCTGAAGATCACCAACAGCACAAGCCAATCCTTGGACTTGGGTGGAAATACCCTGCAAGTGACAAGCGGTGGCCTTCTCTTTACGGGCAGCGCAGCCTATAGCATCGGCATAGGTACGACAGCGAATGCCGGTACGTTGAAAAGCAATTCCGCCACCAACTCCGATCTAATTATTCAGCAACTTGGCACCGGAAATCTAACCATCAATTCCGTGATTGCCCCTGGAATCGGTACCACAACTTTAACCAAGGCGGGTTCGGGTACATTGACTTTGACCGGAACCAATACATACACCGGCTCGACGTTCCTGAATGGCGGTATCACCAACATCAATGCCGCAGCTAATTTAGGCGCGCCTGCCGCGGCCTCGACGATCACTCTGGACGGCGGAACACTTCAGGCGGCTGTTGATGGCATTACCTTGGCCGGCGGTAGCACCGGTGGCCTAAAAATCGGCGGGGGCGGCGGTACATTCGACGACGCTGGCTCCATTAATTTAACGATCACTGGCGTCATCAGCACCCTAACCGCCAATCAATTTGGCCCTCTTATTAAAACAGGTTCGGGTACTTTGACGTTAAATGGCGCAAACACATACCAAGGCGCCACCATTATTCGCGGCGGAATCCTTAGCACCGCCAGCATCACCGCCGAGGGTGCAGGCACTAGTGGCACCGGCTTAGGAAGCAACGCGAGCGGAATTGGTCAGTCCAACAATACAGCCCCAGCCCTGGTTCTTGATGGTGGCACCCTGCAATATGCTGGCGCCGCCGCAACCGGCGCTACGACGGATCGCAGCTTTACCGTAACATCTAATGGCGGGGCCTTGGATGCTTCGGGCAGCGGAGGCGCTGGTATTCTCCTCTACAATCCCAGCAGGCATTATCGCAAGCGGCACCGGAAACCGTACTCTGACGCTCACCGGCTCCAACACCAACGCCAACTCGCTCGGCCTTGTGCTGGTCGACCCTTCATCGGGCAAAACCAGCATCAGCAAAACCGCAGCCGGCAAATGGGCTCTGAGCAGCATCGGCAACACCTATACCGGTAATACCACGGTTACTCAGGGAACTCTTGCTCTGGTGAATTCCACCAGCACGAATAACATCTCACTCTCTTCCACGATCAGTGTTGGCGCTTCCGGGACTCTCGATGTCACTGGATTGTCCGGTAGCACTATTACGCTAGGGAGCACACAGACACTGACCGGAGTTGGCAGCGTAACCGGCACGGTTGCAGGTGTATCGGGTGCTCAGATTTCTCCCGGAACCATCACGGCTAACAATGGCGGGCAAGGCACTCTGACCGTCGGTAACTTGACGCTCGCTTCCGGCAATATTCTGAATTTTGGCCTGTCGAGCGATAATACGGACGGTGCCCTGGGTGCCAATGCAAGCTTGATCTCTACTGGTAATCTCACTCTGGCTGCATCCGGCACGACTACGATCCAGCTCTATCAGCCAAATTCCAATAGCGGCTTCACCACCGCTGGTACTTATGACTTGATTAAGTACACCGGAACCCTCGTTGGTACGCCTGGTTCGGCATTTTCAATGGGAAATACCGGCAGCGGCGCATTCAGTTACACTTTTAGTACCGTTAATGCTGGTATCAACCTGAACTACATCACCGTAACCCTCACCCAGTTATCCGTAACCGCCGCATGGAACGTAGACGCGGATGGCAACTGGAGCAATTCAGCCAACTGGACGGGCGGCGTACCGCAGCTCGCCGGCAGCAGCGCCACCTTCGGATCAGTCATCACGGCTCCTCGCACCGTCACTCTCGACGCCAATGAGAGCGTCGGAACCATCAATTTCAGCAACGCCAACGCCTATACAGTTTCCGGCGCAAATACGCTGACCCTCGATAACAACGCCAGTGCGGCCGCGATTAACGACACCCTGGGCAGCCATTTCATCTCTTCCAACATCAATCTGAACTCCAGTACGAATGTGACCGTCGTCAATAGCGGCGATACATTGACCCTTTCCGGCAACATTGCCACTGGCACCGGAACGCCTACCTTATCCAAGGCCGGCGCAGGGACTCTCGTCCTGTCTGGCAACAACACTTATGGTCCCGCTTCCGGTACCATCGGTACCACACTCAGCGCAGGCACATTGCAGGTGGGAAGCAACACGGCCATCAGCACTGGCGACCTTGCCGTGACCGGCAATGCTATCCTCCAGGCTGGGGCTGCTGGTTTGACCTTGGCCAACAATGCGATCATTACGGCTGGCGACGTGCTGACCGTCGATACTCAGGCCAACACCTTGATCCTCTCAGGTGTTCTAAGCCAGACCGGTACATCAAGTGCCCTGACTAAAATTGGTGCAGGCACATTGATATTGACTGGGAACAACACCTACGCCGGGGCAACAACCATCAGTAACGGAACCCTCCAGTTGGGTAACGCCACCGCCGCAGGTTCTGTCACCGGAACGATTGTCGATAATGCCGCCTTGGTATCAAATCGATCCAATGATTACTCATTGGGCAATTTAATCAGCGGTACCGGCACCTTCACTCAAGCGGGCAGTGACAATGTGACCCTGAGCGCCGCTAACACCTTCTCCGGTGACACAGCAATATCGGCCGGAACTTTGATCCTTGCCAATGCGTCTGCCTTGCAGAACAGCACGCTCAATTACAATAACCAGGGCGGAGCACTCAGTTTTGGCACATTGACCGCGGTCACGCTCGGCGGGCTTAAAGGGGCTCAGGATTTGGCGCTCACCAACACCACTCCCGCGGCCGTCGCGCTCACCATCGGCAACAACAATCAAAATACGGTCTATACCGGTGCGCTTACCGGTGGCGGCTCTATCCTGAAAATTGGCAACGGATCTTTGACCTTAAGCGGTGCCAATGGCTACACAGGCACCACAACGGCCTCTTCCGGAACGTTGACTCTCGGCGGCACCAGCAATCTAACCGGACAGATTATTGATACCACTGGCGCCGCCATCATTGTTGCAGATTCAGCCGTGATCAATTCATCTGTCGCACCAAACTTTGCAACAGCAGGCACTGCGAGCAGCACGAGCTTGACCGTAAAGAATACTGCACAAGTAACCGTGCCTTCTCTGTCGATTGGTAATACCGGCGTTCAACAGGGTGCTAACAATTTCGTAACAGTGCAGGATACGGCCGCCCTGACCGTCTCCGGCGTGTTTAACATTAATAATTCAAACACTGGGACAACCCAGGGTTCTAATCCAACTCTCAATCTGAATGGTGGAACGCTGAGCGTCGGCAGCTTCGCCTCGCCCGGTGCTAGCACCACCCATCTATCAACCATCCACTTCAACGGTGGTGTGGTAAAAGCATTGGCTGATGACACTTCGCCAACTGTCTTTTTTCTGCCATCGATCACTAGTTTCACCGGTGCGGTGGACACCGGCGGTGCCCAGTTCGACACGAATGGCCACTCCATCACCATCGCTGCCAATCTCACCCACGGCACCGGCACACCCGATGGCGGCTTGACCAAACTGGGGTCCGGAACGCTTACTCTTACCGGGACCAATACCTACACCGGCAATACAAACATCAACGTCGGCACCTTGAACTTCAACGCCACGGCCGCCCTGGGCGCTGCAACGAACAGCGTCGTTTTTGGCGGTGGCACACTCCAGTACGCCTCCGGCAATACCACTGACCTCTCCACCCGAACCGTCAGCATCAACGCCGGCGGCGGGACCATCGACACCAACGGTAACAACGTCACATACTCCAGTGCCATCGGTAATGCCGGTGCAGGCGGCCTCACCAAGGCCGGCGCAGGCCGGCTCCAACTCGCCCCAAACGGTCTGACCTCCACCGGAGGCCTCAACATCAATGGGGGTACTTTGGCCACCAGCGGCAACATCACCGCTGCCGGACCTGTCTCCGTCGCCAATGGTGGCACCATCGCTGTCGGCACCACGAACACCAACGCCTCCCTCACCACCAGTGACCAGACTTGGTCCAACGGCGGTTCCTACAGCTGGAAACTTACCAACGCCACCGGAACCACCCCCGGCGCCGACTGGGATCTCCTCAACTTCTCCAATCTTTCAATCTCGCTCGCCGGCGCTAACGATCGTTTCACCGTCATCATCACCCCCAATGCCCTGACCAACTTCACCCCTGGCGGCCCCAACACCTACATTTGGAAAATCGCCCAGGCCACCGGCGCTGGAACCATCTCCGGCTTCGACCCCAGCAAGTTCATCCTCAATACCTCCGCCATCACTGTTCCCAATGACGCCTCCTTCACCATCACCGACCCCGGCGGAACCGAACTCGACATCAACTACACCTACGTCCCCGAACCCTCGACCTTCAGCCTCCTGACCATCGGCGCCCTCGGCCTCCTCAAACGCCGCCGCCGCCGCTGATCCAGACCCAAAAACCCGAACTCCTCGCGGTCCCGTTTAAAAAAATGGGACCGCTTCTTTTTTTCCCGCCCCCTCCCCCCGCCTAAAAAAGTTAGTAAACACTATTAACTTTTCAAAAAGCGCCAACTTTTGTTCACTTTTGTCAACCCCCCCCGATCAGCCCTGCGATAATTACCCAAGAGTGATGAGCGATGACCAAAAATAGCAGGTTGATCGTTCCCCCTTTCCCCTCTTCGCTCTTCGCTCTTCGCTCTTCGCTCTGCGTTCTGCGTTCTGCGTTCTGCGCTCATCGATCCCCGCTCTTCCCCTCCCCACGCCCTGTTCACTACGGCTGCGTCGCCGCCGGTGTCTCCACCGCTTTCAGCATCTCCGGCAGCTCCACCTTGATCGGCGGAGACTTCTGCAGCTCCTCCACCAGCCGATCCGTCAAATCCACGTTCGGATCGAAATACACCAGGCTCTCCGATGGCGCCACCACCACCCGCCGCCCATTCGCCGCTGCCACTCGGCGGATCACCGGCGCCATCCCTTCCCGATATGCCCTGGTGATCGCCGCTGCCCGCTGCTGGATGAGCTGCTGCTCCTCGCTCGCGACCGAATTCGCCTCCACCTGCACCACCGAGGCCGCCTGGGCCAGGTCATCGATCTGCTTTGTCGTCAGCCCCAGCTTGTCCAGGTCCGTCCGTTCGTGGGCATTGTTCATCGCGACAATCTGCTCGGCCGTCAGCTTCGCCTCATCGGCGATCGCCTTCTTCTTCTGATCGAACGTCCCCTGCACCGCTTTCATCCGAGACTCGATCACCCGCTTAATCTCGGCGTCCGCCGTCCGCAGGTCTTTCTGGATATCTTCTGTCCACCCCATCGCCTTGCTGACCCGATCGAGATCCACCACACCGATGCCGTTGCTATCGTTCGCCACCGGTTTAGGCGCGGTCCCCTGCTTGCTGCAACCGTCAGCCGCACCAAGCAATACAGTCGACACTGCAAGAGAGCAGATCGATCGCACAATGGCATTTCGCAAAGAAACTCCCGGAAAACCTTTAAAACGACCGCCCCGCCGCTGCATCATACCGCCTCTCAGGCCTCGGCCAAATCTTCACGGATTCGTGCTCGGCCCGCCCACCACCGCGTCCGCGTTCTGCCCCGCCGCCGCGGCTCGTTCCTTCGCCTTGATCAGATTCTGCCGCGCCTCCTCATACCCCTGTTTCAGGTCGACCGCCCGCTGAAAGTTAAACGCCGCATCGTTGAACTTCCCCTGCGCCGCCAGCGAAAGCCCCAGGTTATTAAACGCCTCCGCCGAGTCCCCGCGCACGCGCACGGCGGCCCGGAACATCTGCTCCGCCTTATCAAACTCGCGCAACTGCCCGAGCATCGCCCCGGAATTCATGAACGCTTCAAAGTTAAAAGGATCGATCCGCACCACCTCCTGCAACTGCCCCGCCGCCTGATCCAAATCCCCCTGCCGAAACAGCGCGTTCGCCAGGTTCAACCGCACCGCCACCGAATCCGGATTGGTTTTCAGCGCTTCCTGATACTGCCAGATCGCCGGCCCAATCTGCCCGGTCTCCACCAGCAGCAGCCCCAAATTGTTATGCGCCGATTCATCCCCCGGCGCAATGGCGATGGCGCGCTGATACGTTTCGATCGCGAGATCGGTCTTATGCTGGGTGGCATAAATCCCCGCCAGCGCCGTATAAAACAGCGGCTGCTGCGGATTCGCCTGGATCGCCGCGTTGTACTGCTCCGCCGCCTCCTCCAGCCGCCCCTCCGTCTCAAGGCAGCGGCTTAATCCGGCATTTGCATCCAAATCTGTCGCATCCAAAGCCAGGGCGGCTTTGAAATGATCCGAAGCCTCCGCCGTTTTCCCCTCGGCCAGCAAGATCATCCCCAGCCGATCATGCGCCACCGTCCCTGCGTTGCCCTTGGCGATCTCCGCCTGCCACAACGCTGTTTCGCTGGAATAAGCCGTCGCCGCCCGCCAGGTCAGCGTGGAGAGGACCGCCAGGAAAAACAATCCCAAAATAAACCGAAGCGAACGAGCAGCGTCCCCGGCCAGTCGTTTTTCGATCAACCCAAAGATCGCCGCCAGAACAGCGGTGATCAGCGCCATCCCCGCGAAGTATTCGAAGTAGTCGGCGGCATAGGAATACGGCAGCCACTCGCGCATCCCGAATCCAACACCCACCGCGATGGCGATGACGTAAATCATCGCCACTACATAACTGCCTTCCCCCTGCCGCCGCCGCATCCATCCAATCACCATGCCGGCGGCAACTGTCACTGCAAGCAGGTAAGGCAGCGGATCAGCCACATGCAAATTCCATTTCGGATAAACAAAGTGGAGCGGCATCGGCCAGAGCGTTTTGCCCGTCAGGAAAAACATTGCGGGAAAAAACAAGCGCAATTCATCGAGCATCGATGAGCCGCGACCGATGGGCGCCAGGCAGAATTCAAGGCCGACGACCCCCGCCGCGATCGCGAAGAATGGCAGGAGCCATTGAATATTCGCCCGCATTTCTCGCCCGCGCCATCGCAGGACGAGCAACATCGCCGGTGGCATCGCGACGACCATCGGATGAGACAGCACGGCGGCGGTGAAAAAGATCAACGCGACCGGATAAAGCCAGCCGCGCCAATCGGGAGGCATCCAGAGCGAATCCTCCGGCGGCGGCGGTTCGACGCGTTGCCATCGCAGGCAGGCAAGCATCGCGGCCAACGCAAAGGTGGTTGCCAGCAACGTGCCCTGCTGGCTGACCCATGCCACGGCCTGCAGGCAAATCGGATGAACGGCGAAGACCGCCGCCGCCAGCCACGCAACGCGCACATTCAATCGCCGAAGAATCTTCCACAGGAGAAGCACGTTGATCAGATGCAGAAGAAAGCTGACTGCGCGATACCGGGGAAGGTCGGCGTGCCACGACCGATGCTCCGCCGCCAGGAAGGTGGCGGCCATCGGTGTATAGAGCGGTTGCGCATTGGGGTGCATCCATAGCCGTGCAACTCCCGGCCAGGTGCGGAGCGAAACATTTGTCGTGATACGAGCCGCATCCTGCCACAGCGGCCCACCACCCAGCGATGGCCAAAATGCAGCGACGACAAGAATCAGCAGGAGCGCGAACTGTAGAAGAAACTTCCGCCGGCGCGGACCCAGGCGATAGGGGTCCGGTGGATGAAACGGGTTTTCATCCGAAAGGGAGAGCAGAGGATCGAGGAGGAAGTTGGCCATAGGGATTGGTCATCGCGGCCAATGCCGGGGGATTACCTGGGCTCGTTTCAAATTCATGTGGATTATCGATGACCCCGAAATGCCATCGCCCAATTGACCGCACGGCCCTGTGCATCAAGTCCCTAAGTTACCACGAGTTGGTATCATTGGCATCCTGGCGGGTTTTCGTGCAATAAAGTTTGAGGAACAGAGTTTCACAACTAGGAACCATTGATGGGACGCGCGGCGGCATAACCGTAATAAGCCAACCAGCGTTGTCCGGAACAATTGCAGAGCACGCAGAAGCTGTGAAAGTTCTTGACTTGATGCGATTCGTGGGGCATAAGTGTAGTAGGCACGAGGAGATATCGGGCCTTGTCGGCGGCTATCCGATCCAGGTCAGGTAAATGAGTGCCGTGTTTGTTTTTTGTCAGCAGTTTCAGCCTTTGGGCTGAACTGCCCTACGTCGGTCAGCGTAGGGTTTGTGGACCGGTCACCACTGCGCTCTGTTGCGGGTTGCGACGTTGCATTTCGTTTTCTAACCATGTCATCGATCAGGCGCGTGTCTGAGCCGATGGAGTTCCGTTACGCAGATCGACCGGATAGCGCGAGGGAGCATGGGAGTGCCATTACTCAAAGTCTGCCATCTGGGGAAATATTATCCCCCTGCGCCAGGCGGGATTGAAACGCATGTGCGCACATTGGCAACGGCGCAGGCGGCCTTGGGTGCCGACGTGCGCGTCATCTGCGTCAATCATGCTGACCAGCACGATCGAAACGTGACATGGAGCCGATACGGGGCGACGCACACGGTTGAAGAAATGGATGGCCCGGTTCGAGTGACGCGGCTGGGCCGCAGCGCCCATCTGGCGAAACTCGATGTTGTGCCTGATTTGCGGAGGTGCTTCCGAGAGCTGAAGCAGAATCCGGTGGACGTGCTTCACCTGCATACACCGAATCCGACGATGCTTCTGGCTGTTGCGGCCCTGCGGCCGTGGGCGCCTCTCGTCATCACACACCACAGCGACGTCATCAAGCAGCGGAAGCTGTATCTGGCATTCGCACCATTCGAACAGCTTGTTTATTCCCGGGCTTCGCGAATCATTTCAAATAGTCCTTCTTACATTGACGGTTCAGATTTATTGCAGGCCCATCGCAGCAAAGTGCAGGCGCTGGCGATGGGATTGGATCTCCAGGATTTTCAGCAGCCCAGCGCCAAGGCGATGGAATATGCGGCGACACTGCGAAAACAGCATGGGCCCGCAATCTGGCTGAGCGTCGGTCGTTGCGTTTACTACAAAGGCTATGACACTGCGATTCGCGCGCTGAAGCAGGTGCCTGGGAAGTTGATCATCATCGGGCAGGGACCCTATCAGGACGGGCTGCGCCAGTTCAGCGCATCATGTCGGGGTGGCGGATCGCGTGGTATGGCTGGGGTATGCGGATCGCGACGAACTGGTGGGAGCGTATCACGCCGCCACTGCGTTTTGGTTTCCGTCCAACGCGCGAAGCGAAGCATTCGGGCTGGTGCAGGTGGAGGCGATGGCCAGCGGGTGCCCGGTTATTAACACGCACATCCCCGCGAGCGGCGTCTCGTGGGTGAGCCAGCATGAGAAGACCGGATTGACGACGCGCGTCGGTGATGTGGAGGCATTCGCGGCTGCGGCGAATCGAATCCTGAACGAGCGCGGACTGCGGCAGGCTTTGTCGGAAACGGCGCAGATGCAGGCCGCTGAGCGATTCTCGGATACGACGATGGCTGCCCGAACACTCGGGATCTATGCGGGGATCGTGAACCGATCGCTGCCTGAGATGGAACCGCTGGTTATCAGGCCAGCGTCCGGCTTCTGGTCTCATGATTTGCCGCTGGGATGGCGCAACGGCGCTAAAGGGATTGTGCCGGCAAGCGGGACTTCGACATCGGCATCGCCGCCAAGGGGTATCTCTGCAGTGGCAATGCCGGGTTGAGCAATCCACATGCGCGTTCTTCATCTTTATGCGGGCAATTTGTTCGGCGGGATTGAACGCCTGCTGGTAACGCTCGCCCGCGAGCGCACGGTTTGCCCGGAGATGGAGCCGGAATTTGGATTGTGCTTCGAGGGGCGGCTGGCTGATGAATTGCGGGTTGCGGGCGTAAAGGTTCATATGCTCGGCGAAGTCCGGTTCAGCCAACCATGGACCGTTTGGCGGGCGCGGCGGGCACTCAAACTGGAACTTCGCCAAAAACACTTTGATGTGGTCATCTGCCATTCATGCTGGCCCCACGCTATTTTCGGGCCAACCGTTCGCGCAGCGGGTGTGCCGATCGTATTCTGGCGCATAATGTTCCTGCGGGAGTGCATTGGACCGAAAGGCTGGCGGCTCGAATATCTCCTGCGCTGGTGTTGGCAAACAGCCACTTCACTGCGTCTGCAATGCCTCAGCTATTTTCCAATGTGCATGCGGAAGTCCTTTACTGCCCGGTTTCGACACCTGATGTAATGGATCGGGAACACATCAGAGCGGAGATTCGGGCCGAAGCGGGGACAACAAGCAGCACAACAGTCATAGTGCTGGCGAGCAGGATGGAACCATGTAAGGGCCACGACTTACTGCTGCGAGCCCTTGGTGAGATGAAGGATTTGCCCGATTGGCAGTGCTGGATCATTGGGGGAACCCAAAGACCACAGGAACACCAATACCTTCAAGCGTTGCAGGCGGTGGCAGATAACCTCGAAATCTCACAACGGGTTAAATGGTTGGGACAGGCGCTGATATACTACGGTGGCTTGCCGCCGCCGATATACATTGCCAACCGAATGTCACACCTGAGTCATTCGGCATCGCCTTTATCGAAGCGATGGGTGCTGGCCTGCCTGTATTGACCACGGACATTGGCCCGACAAGAGAAATATTAACGCCTGCCTGCGGGATACTGGTAAAGCCCGATGCAAAGGATCTTTCGACTGCACTACGAACGTTGATTCAAAATCCGTCTCTTCGCACATCGTTGGGAAATAATGGCCCTGCACGCGCTCGCGAACTTTGCGATCCAGCCGCCCGCATGAGCGAGTTGTATCGATTGCTGCAGGAAATCGCATTCAAGAAAGCGGCGGCATGATTTTATTGCACCACTACCAGAGAGAAAGCCTCGCCCCGATTGCAATTACCGAATGGATTGGCAAGTCCATTGTCTTGTCGCCAATGGTCTGACATGGGCCAGCAAATTGTGTGATCCGGAAAGTCGCATCTTAGAACTACAGCGTGTTCTTTCTCGTGTGGCGCATATTCCAGAGCGGTGGCGGCCAATGATGCCGAAGGTTCAAAAACATTGATGGCGACAAGGCATGAGTCATAGCTCTTTCAGCATTCTCATCCGGCATCTTGCACCGCGTGCGCTGCGGAATGCATTGCGCTCACCGCGCAGTACGGGGAAGTGGATTCGCGCCGAGAGCGCGTCGCTGCTGGGCATCCGGTCAGACATAACGATCCGCCCCGACTGGCGGGTCCGATGCCACGCGCTCAGCGCGGCCAGCTTTTCGTTTGTGGCGAAAGATGAGGATTCGCTGGCGGAACTTGACGGCTTTATCCGCCACTGCAACGATGCAGCGGTGGTGTTTGATATCGGCGCAAGCCATGGCCTATTCACGTTGGCGGCAATTCGGTATGGCGGACCAAAGGTGAAAGTTGTTGCGGTTGATCCATCGAGCACTTCCAATCGCGCGTTGCGGACAAACCTCAAACTCAGCGGTGCGGCGGAGCGAGTAATCGTTGTTGAAGCGGCAGTCGGCAGCGAGGATGGGTCTGTATCGATGCTGACCACCGGCCCGGCCGGCGATTATTATTTTGTGGTCGCGCCTGAAAATCGCAGCGATGCCCGGCAAATTCCGCAGATATCATTAGGCGGGCTGCAGAAATTGGCCGGCGCACCGCCGACTCATCTGAAGATTGATGTGGAAGGGTACGAAGCGGAAATCATTCACGGCGGAAAGGATTTTCTTCGGAGCATACAGCCACTGATATTTCTTGAATTGCACAGCGATATGCTGCGGAAACGCAATTACGACCCGGCTACGGTGTTGAATGATCTGGCGGAGTGCGGCTACCGTAAATTGGAGCGGCACGGCCAAACCATCTCGGCGCAAGCTGCCTGCAAGCTGCCGCTTTCGCGACTGTTATGCCGAAATGAGGCGCATGTGTAAGGGGAGGAGATGGTGCATCTCACCGAGTTATCATGAGTCATGTCTTGACAAGTAGCCCTGAACGACCCTCTGGCATGGCTGCACGCCGGCAATATCCCAGCGCTTGGCGATGGGGTTTTCTGGAATGGTTCCTCATCGGCCAAATGGTGTTTCCTGCGATCCTTTACCTGCCCGGAACGCAGTCCATCCGTGTGCCGATTCGAATTAGCGCATATGCGATGGCATTGCTGGCTATGGCCTGGTGGATTGGCTGGGCGAAGAAGACTGCACGAGCGCACCCCAGTTGGATGTGGTTGATTGCGGCACTTGCATATACGGCGCTGATGGTCCTGCATCCGACAACCAATAGTGCGCTGGCGGGCCTGGCCCAGGTAGGGTTGTATTTTGCAGTGATGTCGCCGGTCTTTTGGGCGGCGGACATGGTGAGAAGCCCGCAACGGCTTTGGCGGCTGCTCGGGATTCTGCTTGTCTGCAACGGGATCAATTCGGTTGTCGGCATTCTTCAGGTATACGATCCGATCCACTGGTTGCCTGAAGAGTTTTCTGTGGTCAGCACGCAGGCTTATGGCGGCGCGCTGACATTTACCGGGCCGGATGGCCGCCAGATTGTTCGACCGCCGGGCTTGTCAGACTCGCCGGGGGCTGTGTGCGGGCCGGCGGCAACCGCCGGATTGCTGGGTTTAATCTTCTGCGCAACTCCGGGGCTCGCGGTCTGGAAGCGGGCAGCTTCGCTGGGATTTGCATTCACGGGACTGGCGGCGATTTATCTCAGCAATGTGCGCGCGAGCCTGGTCATCCTGCTGGCGTCGATTGTTGTCTACATCCTTATACTCATCCTGCAGCGCGAGCGGCGGCGCGCATCCATGGTGCTTGGGTCTACCATGGTCATCGGGATCGCCTCGCTGGCTTTTGCGGCAACGCTGGGCGGCAGCGAGATCATCGACCGGTTCGCCTCTCTTCTGGCGGAGGATCCGCAGACCGTTTACTACCGCGGTCGCGGCAATCAGATCGATTATGCCTTGCATGTATATCTGGAACAATATCCGATGGGCGCGGGACTTGGCCGATGGGGGATGATGCGGACATATTTCGGAAATGAGAGCAATACTAATTCACCTTTCATCGGGGCGGAGATTCAGATTCCGGCGTGGATTCTGGATGGGGGAATCGTTCTGGTTGTCATTTATTCAATTGCGCTGATCGTGACCGCGTGGCAGGAATGGCGATTTGTCCGGCTTCCAGGAAATCGGGCACTGCGGCAGGTCGCGGCGGCGGTATTTGCGGCGAATATCGGGACGTTGGCGCTGGTGTTCAGTTATACGCCGTTCGTGGCGCCGATCGGGCTGCAATACTGGTTCCTGACCGGCTGCCTGTTCGGCGCTGCGGCGGGAACCTCGCGAAAAGGCGCGGGGGAATCCGCCGCCGAGGGCATTCAATGACGCAGACTTATCTGCTGGTTTCAGGTGATTTTGTGAAAACCGGCGGGATGGACCGCGCTAATCATGCGCTGGCAATCTATCTGGCGCGGCAGGGTAATGAAGTCCACATTGTTGCGTTTCGAATTGATGAAGAACTTCGGCGGACGCCGGGCGTGGTGTTTCATCGCGTGCCCAAGCCGGGCGGATCTTATACGCTGGCGCTTCCACTGCTGGATTGGATGGGGCGGGCATGGGCGAGAAAGCTGGCGGTGAAAGATTGCTGCGTCGTCGTCAACGGCGGATGCTGCCAGTGGCATGATGTGAACTGGGTGCATTACGTTCATGCGGCGCATCAGCCGGAGGTACGGAAAGGATTGGCGCGGTGGGCCGCTTCGGCGTGGAATCATCGGCGGTGGCTGGACGATGAGCGGCGGGCGATGCTGGGCACACGGATTGTCATTGTGAATTCGGAACGAACACGGCGAGACGTGATCGAGCGGATCGGTGTCAATGCGGACCGGGTTCGCGTGATTTATTACGGTGTGGATTCCGAGCAGTTTCGGCCTGCGCGCGAGGGTGAAAAAGAAGAATGCCGGCGCAAATTGGGCTGGAACCCGGAGCGAGCCACGATTGCCTTTGTAGGCGCGTAAGCGATCGACGAAAGGGTTTCGACATTTTGTTTGAGGCGTGGAAACTTTTGTGTGCTGACAAGGCGTGGCAGATGGACCTGGCGGTAGTGGGCGCGGGGGCGGAAGTGCCCGCCTGGGAAGCGCGATGCCGCGAGGCGGGGATCGGTTCGCGCGTGCGGTTCCTGGGCTTGCGAAATGATATGGCGCAGGTTCTGCGGGCATGTGATGCCATGGTCGCACCAACCCGATATGAAGCGTATGGTTTGGCCGTGCACGAGGCGCTATGCTGCGGATTACCAGCGTTTGTGAGCGAATCGGCGGGCGTTGCGGAGCGGTACCCGGACCTATTATCGGACCTGCTCCTGCCGGATCGGCTTTCCGCTATGGATTTGGCCCGGCGTCTGCGAACATGGCATTTAAAGCCGCTGAAGTATCGGGCGGCGGTGCAGCAATTATCGGAAACGCTGCGATCGTATTCGTGGGAGCAAATGGCAAAAGAGATTGCCACGTTGATGGAGCGGCCCAAGCAGATTCACAGCGAATCCACCGAACTGTGGAATGGTTCGCGAAATGCGGCGTTTGAAAAAGGGCCTGTAGATCATTCAATGGCAGCGTTGCGTCGAGTCACCGCATGAGCATGGTAGTAGTTCCTCTTCTTCCGCCGGCCCCTCCGCCGCGCCTGCACACGCGCATCAGACCGGATAGCGGATGGTCGATCGTTGAACTGCGCGAGGTGTGGGCGTTTCGCGATCTGCTGCTTTCACTGGCGATGCGCGATGTGAAGCTGAGATATCGCCAGACAGCGCTGGGCATATTATGGGTGCTGTTTCAGCCTTTGCTGGCGGCGGGGATTTTTGCGCTGGTGTTTGGCCGCATTACGCATTTGCCGACGGGCGGATTGCCCTATTTTCTTTTCACTTATTCCGGTCTGCTGATCTGGAACGTTTTCAACGGAACGCTCAGCAAGGCCAGCATGTCACTGGTGGGTAATGCGCAACTGGTGTCTAAAGTTTATTTTCCCCGGATGATCCTGCCGCTGTCGACATGCTTCTCGACATTCATCGATTTTATGGTGGCACTGGCGCTGCTGCTGTTTTTGATGCCGTTCTTCGGAGTGAGGCCGGGGCTGTCCATGTTGACGCTGCCGGTCTGGTTTGTGATGGCGATGATGCTCGCGACAGGGCTCGGCCTTATTGCGGCGGCGCTGACGGTGACCTATCGCGATGTGCAATACATCATTCCGGTTCTGCTGCCGTTTTTGCTGTATGCGAGCCCGGTGGGGTATTCAATCAATGTCGTGCCGGCGAATCTCAAATTGTGGTTCCATCTGAACCCGATGACCGCGCTGATTGAGGCATCTCGATGGTCCATGTTTGCCGCGCAGGCGCGCCGTCGTGGCTGGCCGTCGTGTATTCCAGCGTTGCCACGATCGTGGTGTTCCTTGTTGGCGCGAGCATTTTCATCCGCATGGAGCGGAGGTTCGCCGATGTCATCTAGTGTTTCCCAGAGCGACATTGCGATATCGGCGCACGGCGTGAGCAAGGCGTATACGATCCGGCACAATGCGCCTTCGCATACCACGCTGGGCGATGCGCTGCTGGGCATGGTTCGCCATCCGTTGCGGCGGCTGGGCCGCGAAACGTTCTGGGCCCTTGAAGATGTATCATTTGAAGTGCCGCGAGGTGAAGTCGTAGGAATTCTGGGGCGAAACGGCGCGGGGAAAAGCACGCTGCTGAAGATTCTCAGCCGCATCACTCGACCGACGACCGGAGAGGTGGACCTGTATGGCCGCGTGGGCAGCCTGCTGGAGGTGGGGACGGGTTTTCATCAGGAGCTGACGGGCCGCGAAAATATATTTCTCAATGGCGCGATCCTGGGCATGGGGCGAGCGGAGATCAAAAGCCAGTTTGATGCGATTGTCGATTTCGCGGGGGTGGAGAAGTTTCTGGACACGCCAGTCAAGCGATACAGCAGCGGCATGTATGTGCGCCTGGCGTTCGCCGTAGCGGCGCATCTGCGCAGCGAAATCATGGTGGTGGATGAAGTGCTGGCGGTGGGGGACACGGAGTTCCAGCGCAAATGCCTGGGGAAGATGAAGGATGTGGCAACGAGCGGACGGACGGTGCTGTTTGTCAGCCACAACATGCAGTCGATGATGTCGCTCTGCCAGCATGGGCTTTTGCTCGAGGCGGGAAAGAGCATTTTCTTCGGCAGTCTTCCGGATGCAGTGGAGCTGTACAGCGAATCGATGACCGGACACTCGGCCGTCGCAGATGAAGCGGAGCTTCTGCGCCGGCCGGGGACAGGGCAGTATCGCTTCATCAGCGCGGCGTTTGATCAGGCCATCTATCGATCGGATGAAACCAAGCGATTGAGATTCCGCATGCGCCGATCGCGGGGCGAACTGGTCAGCCTTTTTGTGATTGCCGATCTCCGCGATGCGATGGGTAATGTGATC
The DNA here is from genome assembly GCA_963704405.1 of uncultured Phycisphaerales bacterium. Taxonomy (GTDB): domain Bacteria; phylum Planctomycetota; class Phycisphaerae; order Tepidisphaerales; family Tepidisphaeraceae; genus MFD01213-c1. The sequence continues at coordinate 2,455,184 of OY969903.1, read as the reverse complement.
TTCCATGCTGATTCCCGCATGCAGGGTGTGACGAGCGGCGATGGGGATGTGATTGACGGGATGTTTGAATTCCGATCACCGTGGCTAAAACCCGGGCGTTATAATGTGACGCTGGAGATCGCCAGCGGCGCGCTGATCGATGAATGGTCGGGGGCCTGCGGATTTGAAGTGCTGGCCGGGCCATATGCGGGAGGGGTAATGCAGCAATCGGCGAATCGGGGAGTCGTACATGCTGATTTTGATGTAAGCTTGGACATCGCTCGGTCAGACAGCCTGGCTGGCGATGCTTCCAAAGAGGCGCCGGCCGCACATGTCGCAGCCATGTAAAATCGGTGCTCCATCATGTTAGAATCCAACGAACAAAAGGTTCTCAGCCTGATTCACCCTGGTGAGATCGTGCTGGATATCGGGGGATGGGGACGGCCGTTCAACCGGGCGAACTGGGTCATCGACGCTGAGCCATTCGATACCCGCGGATACTATGGGCCGTCGCGGCCGGCGCAAGGCGGTGAACGGGAATATTTTACTCAGGACACGTGGATTCGCCGGGACATTTGCGAGAAGACGCCTTTTCCTTTTAAGGACAAGGAAATTGATTTCGTCATCTGCTCGCACACCTTGGAAGATATTCGTGATCCGCTCTGGGTTTGCGCCGAGATGGTTCGGATCGCCAAGCGCGGCTATCTGGAGATTCCGTCACGATTGTCCGAAAGCTGCCGAGGGCAGGAATGCGGGATGGTTGGCTGGTCGCATCATCGCTGGTTGATCGATATCAATAACAATCACGTCTCATTCCTGATGAAGTACCACATGATCCACAGCAACTTCCGTTTCTCGTTTCCGGCGAGTTTCCGGGAGCGCCTGACGAATGCGGATTGCGTAAGCTGCTTGTTCTGGGAAGATCAGTTCACATTTGAAGAGCGTACCATTCACGGCCTGGACAACATTGCTGCAGAGTTGGAGAGATACGTCCAGCAAATCGCACCGTATTCCGCGTTGCGGCTCGCAATAGCTAAGGCCGGACGGCCAGCGGGCGAGTTGGTCCGCCGTTCGGCTCGCCAGTACGGACGCTTATTCCATAAGCGGTGAGATTGACGCTATGTTTGCCTGTCGCCAATTCCTTTTCAGCGCTTATCATTGGATGGTTCCGGAGGAGATCCGGCCGCGATCCATGGCGCTGAAACGGCTGCAAAAGCAGAGTCAGGGCCGCATCCTCGGTGGCCCTTTCCGGGGAATGAAATATCTCGACCAAAGCGTCGGCAGCGTGCTCCTTGCTAAAATCCTTGGAACGTATGAACTGGAATTGCACTCAGTTATCGAGCGGATCTGTCAGTCAGAATATGACTTGATTATCGACGTGGGCGCCGCCGAGGGTTACTACGCGGTAGGCCTTGCGATGCGATGTCGCAATTCAAGAGTCGTGGCGTTCGAGATGGAAGCGACGGGACGCGATCTTCTTGCTCAACTGGCGGCATCCAACAATGTCTCAAAACGAATTCACATTGAAGGCATCTGTACATTAGATGCATTGACGCAGGCGCTCGCGCTTCTCGGCACGCACTGATTTTTATTGACGCGGAGGGCGCTGAGGAGGATTTGCTCAATTTGGCGGCAATCCCGGATCTTAAATCGGCGGCAATGTTGGTCGAACTTCACGAGCATCTTCGACCGGGGGTGGAATCGCTGCTGCGAAACCGATTTGCGGAGACGCACACGATCGAACTCATCAGCATGCGCCGCAGACACCGCAATGATCTTCATGGCCGAGGCTGGGTATTTTCCTGGTGGTATCTCAGCTTCACGAATGAATGTCGTCCCGCGCAACAGAGTTGGCTGTTTCTTCAGCCAAATGAAGTTAGGATCAAGTCGGGAAGTGACGGTGGGACGTGAGAATCCTCATCGCCACTCATTCCACGCAGCGCATAGGAGGAGTTGAAACATACCTGAGCGACATTATCCCCGCGCTGCGCAGCGTAGGGCACCAGATCGCAATCGCGTGCGAGCACGATGCAGCGGCGGGTGCGGATCGAATTTCCTCTGAAAAATCCGGCAGCCTGTTCTCGATCGATCGAATTGGACATCGGGCTCTTCTTGAATCGATCCGAGCGTGGCGTCCCGATTTGATCTATGCCCATGGCATGAATGATCCGCACGTCGAAGATTCCATTTCAGGGATCGTGCCGACTGTTTTCTTTGTCCATAACTATCACGGCACGTGCATTTCCGGCGCGAAGCGATTTGCTTACCCGGTGATGCGCCCTTGTTCTCGCGTCTTTGGGCCGGCGTGTCTCGCCTATTACTACCCGCGGCGGTGCGGCGGCCTGAATCCATTCACCATGTGGCAAAGTTTCACCAATCAACGGCGGCGACTTCGGATGGTCAGGCGCTGCGATGCCGTGGTCACACATTCATTTCATATGTACTGCGAATACGCCCGCCACGGAGTTGAATTGGATCGGCTGCACCGGTTTGTTTATTACTCGGCGGAACAGGCCGCGCGGCGAATGTCCAACAGCAATTCCATTCCGTTGCCGATCGCTTATGAAAGTTCCGTGAACGAAACTGGTTCGGACCATGCGCCGCTGCAACTCACATTTGCGGGCCGATTAGATATGAACAAGGGGGTGCAACTCTTGATCGATGCAGCTCCGGTTGCGGCCCGGCAGTTGGGCAGAGCGCTGCGCATATGCGTCATCGGCGACGGTCCGGCACGAGCCAAGCTGGAGCGGCAGGGAAAACAGGTCGAGGCTGGCTGCGCAGAGGTTCAGTTTGAATTCACAGGCTGGCTCCGGCGAGACGAGGTGACCGATCGCTTAAAGCGGACAGCCCTTGTCGTATTCCCCAGCGCATGGCCGGAACCGTTTGGACTTGTGGGACCAGAGGCGGGCCGGCTGGGGATTCCGGTGGCAGCGTTTGCGGTGGGTGGTGTGCCGGGATGGCTCGTGGACGATGTAAACGGGTATCTCGCTCCTGCAGACCCCCCCACCGCAGCGGGATTGGCAGTGGCAATCAGCCAATGCCTGCGGGATCGGGATACATATGCGCGATTGAAGCGAGGCGCGCTGGAATTGTCATTGCGCTTCGATCGCGGCGATCATTTGCGTGAGTTGCTTGGGGTGTTTGATCATGTGCTCCAATCACGGATACCAGGCGCGCTCGATCGCGTTCGCGACAGGACGGGGGCCGTATCAACAATCGAATCGGACGACATTCAACAGCGCCCCACGGTGCCCGCCAATCATGATTGACAGTTCGTCTGATTCATCGCGGTGGTCTTTGCCGTTCGAGCTCGGGCGGTCGGTTGTCAGTTGCAATGCGCCTTACGGGAGCGGCGGCCTGGGACGGCATTTTGCCGAGATCATCGACGATCTGCGCTGGCGATCATTGCTGCAATCGTATTTTTCCGGCGCGGCGGCGAAGGGGCAGCCAGGCGAGGGGGTCGTGCTTCCCGACCCGATGTTTGATTTGATGGCGCGATGGACGCCACTGCGGTTCAGCCGCGGATGGCTGAATCATCTGCATGGCGATCGACATGACCGCCGGGTGGCGAATGAAATGTCTGCCGCGGCGGAGACGTTTATCGGATTTGGAAACCAGTCGTTGCGGACATTTGGCGCAGCAAAGAAGCTCAAGTTTAAGCGGTTGGGCCTGGTCGCTGCGAACAGTCACGCAGCCAACGTTCGACGCCAACACGCACGCGCACTCCGCGATCATCCGCTGGATCGAAGTTGGTTAAACGATGCGCAGTTTGAAAAGACGCTGAAGGAATACGAAGCTGCGGACATCATTATCTGCGCCTCCGACTATACGCATCAGACGATGGTTGAAGCCGGCGTTGATGAGCGAAAGCTGGTCCGGTTTAGATACGCCGCTCATCCACGCTTCAAACCTGCCGCTGTGCGATCGCCATCGAGCCGATTCCGTGTCGTATACTGTGGCTCCGTGACGCCGATGAAGGGCGTTCCCGTGCTGATCGAAGCATTCAGGCGATTGACGATGCCGGACGCGGAGCTTTGCATCGTCGGCGGAACATCCAACCGGCAGATGCGGCAATATATGACGGCGGCAATTGCAAAAGATCGTCGAATTTGCATGGCGCCGGCTGATCCATTGCCGATTCTTCAGGAAGCGAGCGCATATGTGCATCCGAGTTATGAAGACGGGCTGGCGTATTCGCCGATGGAATCGCTCGCGTGCGGCGTGCCTGTAATCGTGACCGAAGATACCGGGATGAAACAGCACGTGCGCGAAGGCGTGAACGGTTTCATCGTGCCTACTGGAAAATGGGAACCGATCCTGGAGCGGCTGGACTTTCTTGTCCGCCATCCATTGCAATGGAAAGCTGCGGCATTGGAAGCCGCAACTTCAGCGCCTGCGCAATCTGTCGAGGTGACCCGTTTTGGTTGAACTGACAACCCATAACTGCTGGGCAATTCTCACGGGGGAATATCCACCGAACGTCGGGGGAGTGAGCGACTATACGAGGCTGATTGCCCGCGGCCTGGCGGAAGCCGGGGATGAAGTGCATGTATTTGCGCCGCGCAATGAGCCGCACAATCTGACTGTGACAGCGGATGATGCCGGTGTGCAGATGCACTGGCTTGTCGATCATTTCGGCAGCGAAGGCCGGCAGCAGTTGATGCACGAATTAAGTCGGCTGCCGCGCGGGTGTCGCGTGCTGGTGCAATATGTGCCGCAGGCGTTTGGGTATCGGGGGATGAATGTCGCGTTCTGCCTGATGCTGCGAAATCTGGCCCGGGCCGGCGTCCAGATATGGGTGATGTTTCACGAGGTAATGTTTCCGATCGATCGCCGCCAGTCGGTGCGGCATAACTTCCTTGGGCTGATCACGCGAATAATGGCGAAAACTGTAGCGCGATCTGCATCTCAGATTTTTGTGACTATTCCGAGATGGCGCCAGATCGTGGAAGAACTCGCGCCGGGCAAACCGATCACGTGGTTGCCGGTGCCCAGCAACATGGGGGATGAGCGTCATTCAAACCTCGCTCAAAAGGCACGAGAAAGTCTGACCCGAGGCGATCCATCCATCCAGATCATCGGGCATTTTGGATCATGTGACGGATGGATTGGCGGGATGTTGAGCGAAACGCTGGCGGTAATCCTTGGAGCCAATTCCAATCGGCGGGCACTCCTGATTGGCCGCGGAAGCCGGGAGTTTGCGGCTGCCTTCTCAGCAGCGCACCAGACTCTTTTGGACCGCATCATCGCGACCGGCGAAATCGACGGAGAGGAAGCGGCTATTCAAATTGCCGCATGCGATGTGCTGGTGCAACCCTATCCTGATGGAGTCAGTTGCCGCCGAAGCAGCGCCATCGCCGGACTGGCGCTGGGCACCGCAATCGTCACGTCCAGCGGCGAACTTACGGAAGATATATGGCAGAAGTCTGGCGCGGTTTTCCTTGCTCCCGACACGCTTGCCGAGACGATGATCGCCGAGGCGGAGAGGGCCCTTGGCGACAAAGATCGCCGCGCGAAAACCATCGCGCGCGGCAAGCAGCTCTATCATGACCGATTCCATTGGCAGCGCACGGTCGATGCCCTGCGCAGCAGCAAAGGAAACGCCGGCCGATCGCGCCCGCGATACTGTCGTGATGCTGGTCAACGGCGATGAACAGTCGGCGATGGGACACCGCGCCCGGGCCTTTGCCGCGGGAATCGATGACAATTTCAACGTTCGCATCGCCTATCGATCGGGCCAGAAACTTCGGTCTATCGGGCGATTCTTCAGCATACTCTGCCGTGATCGCCCCACGATTACGTATGTCATGGACCTGTCATTCTCCGGCGCTGTCGCAGGTTCCATTTATCGAATGATTTCGCACACCCGCCTCGTCATTGATACCGGCGACGCGATATACGAACTTGCCAAATCGATGGGCGCGGCCGGCTGGGTCTCGCGCTGACCTGGCTGCTTGAAAAAACTTCCTTGCGAGCCGCAGATCATGTCGTCGTTCGCGGCAGCTATCACCAGAAACTCCTCGAAAAAAAAGGCATCCGCGCAACGTTCATCCCCGACGGCGTAAATCTGCCGGAATTTTCGGCGGCCAAAGGTGATGAAATCCGCAAGCAATTGGCCATTGGCAGCCAAATCACCATCGGCGTTGTCGGCTCCTGCGTCTGGAACGAGCGGCTGCAGATGTGCTACGGCTGGGACCTCGTGGAACTGCTCCGGATTCTGAGAGACGAGCCTGTAAGCGGCATCCTCATCGGAGATGGATCGGGCATCGAACACCTTCGCCATAAGTGCCGTGAGTATGGGATTGAATCGAAGATGCACTTTGTTGGCCGCATCGCTTATGAACATTTGCCGGACTGGCTGGGCGCGATGGATATCTGCTTATCGACGCAGACGAATGATTTGCCGGGGCAGGTGCGGACGACCGGAAAGCTGCCGATTTATCTGGCCGCCGGCCGATATGTGCTGGCCAGCCGCGTGGGCGAAGCGGCGAACGTTTTGCCGGATGAAATGCTCGTTGAGTATCGCGGTGTTCGTGATGAAGGATATCCCGAGCGGCTTGCAGATCGCGTTCGGTTGCTGCTTCAGAACCCCGCACGCCTATGCCGCGAGACAGAATGCCGTGATATCGCCGCCTCGCATTTTGATTATGTGCGGCTGTACCGAAAGCTTAATGATCTCCTGAACAACCTGGTGACAAAGCATCCGTAATTATCCGCTGATGCAAACCTGATAACCATGCCGCTCAAAACCGCTATTCTCTGCGATTTCGCTGAAGAGCACTGGCCCAGCATGGATCTGGCCGGAGAGATGATCGCGCGACATCTCGGCGACAGCGGTAATCTCGCCGCTCAAAAAATAGTTCCTTCATTTCATCGCCCGTTCGGGTCGCTCCGATCGCAAAAAGGGGGAGCGCCGGAGCGCAATGCATACCGCCTGTTCAATCGCCTTTGGGTCTATCCGCGCTACGCTGAAAAAATCGCCGCGCGGTTCGATCTGTTTCACATTGTGGATCACAGTTATTCGCAGTTGCTCCATCGGCTGCCGCCCGATCGATCCGGCGTTTTCTGCCATGACCTGGATACATTCCGTTGCCTGCTTGATCCTACGGCAGAGCCCCGGCCGATGTGGTTTCGAGCGATGGCTCGGCACATTTTGAAAGGAATGCAGAAGGCCGCAATTGTATTTTATTCCACGAGCCAGGTTCGCCGTCAGATTGAGAATCATGGGCTGATCGATCCGGGCCGCCTCGTGCAAGCGCCGCTGGGGATATGCGAAGAATTCACCCCAACCCCGATGCAGAATGAACCACCAATCAAACTCATCAACGGCGATGATCCTTTCATCCTGCACGTAGGTAGCTGCATCTTACGAAAACGGATTGATGTGTTACTCGAAATATTCGCGGCTTCGCGAACCGCCTGGCCGAGATTGAAGCTGATTCAGATAGGCGGTGAGTGGACGCCGCCGCAGCGGGATCAGATTCGCCGGTTGGGCATTGAGGAGGTGGTGGTGCAACAGCGCGGCCTAAGCCGAACGCATCTGGCATCAATGTATCGCCGCGCGGCAATTGTGCTTCAGCCAAGTGATGCCGAGGGGTTCGGATTGCCCGTGGCCGAGGCATTGGCTTGCGGAGCGGTGGTGATCGCCAGCGATATTCCGGTGCTTCGGGAAGTCGGCGGTTCGGCGGCCCTGTATCGCCGGACAGAAGACATAGCCGGCTGGACGGATTTGGTCAGGTCAGTATTGAATGGGCATGCCGCGCTGCCACCGGCAAGCGAACGATTGGCCTGGGCCTCGCGATATTCATGGGCGGCGCACGGGCAGGCGATCGCGCAGGCGTATCTTCGATTATCACGCGGCGAACGCGTCGCGCCGGCGCCTCATTTTCAGGCGGTTTAGCTCCATGCGCATCGTGTATCTCAATCCAATCGGTGACATCGGCGGCGCAGAACGCAGCCTGCTCGCATGGATGCGCGCCACGCGATCAGCTTTTCCGCAGGCCGAGCTTATCCTCATCGCACCGGCGGAAGGATCGCTTGGAACCGCCGCCCGGGAAATCGGCGTTCATGTTGAGATTGCACCGTGGCCTGAGCGCGTCGCCGGATTGGGCGACAGTGTGCTCGCCGACTCAACAAAAGCATCAGGAGCAGACGGCGTTATTCGCCTGCTGGGCCGCGGAATCGCCGCCGGTCCGGCAATTTTGAAATACATCGCAGCCTTGCGGAAAATTCTGCTCCGGCTCGAACCAACGATCATCCATTCCAACGGAATCAAAAATCATCTGCTGCTGCGAATGGCTTTGCCGCTTCATTCGCCGCATGTTGTTTGGCATCTCCATGATTTTCTTGGCCGCCGCCGGCTTGTAGGACATGCGCTGGGGCTGGCGTCATCGAACATCGCCGGCGCGATCGCCGTTTCACACGCAGTCGCTCACGACGCACAGCCAGTGCTGCCCCGCGCGAAGATCGATGTCATTTACAACACGACGGACGTGGACCGATTCTCTCCAGCGCCTGCGGCCTGCCGGCAACTCGATGAATGGGCCGGTTTGCGCCCGGCGGATGCGGACACCATGCGCGTCGTCCTTGTGGCAACCTATGCGCGTTGGAAGGGCCAGGATATTTTCATCGACGCCGCATCGCGAGTAATGAAGGCCGCGAACCAACCCATTCGCTTTTACATCGTCGGCGGCCCCATCTACCAAACCCGCGGCTCTCAATTCACCCAGGCCGAACTGCATGACCGATCCAAGTCTGCCGGCTTGGAAGATGTCATTGGCTTCATCCCCTTCCGCCCAAACCCTGCCGAGGTTTACCGGTCGGCCGACATTGTCGTCCATTGCAGCACCCAACCAGAACCATTTGGACTAACCGTGATCGAGGCCATGGCCAGCGGCAGGCCCGTTGTCGTCTCAACTGCCGGCGGTGCTGCGGAGCTATTCACCAATGGTCTGGACGCACTTGGAATCAGCCCCGGCGACATACAGGGCCTGGCTGATGCGATTTGCCGGCTGGTGTCGGATGTAAACCTGCGGGAAAAGCTGGGTTGCGAAGCGCGAAAACAGTCTTGAAGCGTTTCGACAGCCGGGGGCTGCCCGATCAGGTAAATCGTTTTTATCGGTCCATCCTGATTCAACCGCTGCGGTCGCCGTCATAATCTGCGCAGCCCGACACTGTGCGCTGATTGGTTATCAGAACTGGATTTGGATGCGATTCCACGCATCCAGAATCGCCTACCCGACGCGTTTTGCTGTGGTATAGTAATCTTGCCCGGGCTGCCGAACTTTTGTCTCCTCATGTGCGTAATGGCGCTACGGGCGAATGGCGAAGGGCCTGTTGATTCTTTTCACTAACTTACCGGGATATTGTGAGAGCAAATTCCAGAACATCCGGTGGCGATGCAGGGGCATCTGACCTTGAACTCCGACGTGGATCGGATCAGGAGCTTGCGGCTCCGCTGCCGCCCGTTGCGCCTGCGCAAAAAGATGTCATGATGGTTCTCTGGCGCGGCGCTGGGTGATCGCCCTCTGCACGCTCCTGGGCCTCGCGCTGGGCATTGTGTATCTGTTCAACGCCACGCCCATGTACTCCAGCAGCTCGCGGCTGTATGTCGAGCAAAATGGCCCGAAGATCATCAACGACGGCCTCTCCGGCCAGGTGCAATCGCAAAACTATCTGAACACCCAGGCGGAACTGATCAAGTCTTCACAGATCCTTGGGCCTGTCGCCGACTTGCCCGAAGTCCGGGCGATGAAGACCTTCGCCGGAATCGATAATCCCATTGGCCTGATCAAGATGAACCTGACGGCGATCGTCGGGATGAAGGATGACCTGATCACGCTGTCATATGAATCGCCTTATCCCGCCGAGGCTTCGGACATTGTCAATCATGTCGTGCAGGCGTACCGAACCTATGACGCCAGCCGCAAGCGGTCGACGGCTGCCGAAGTTCTGCGCATCCTCCAAAAGGAACAGCGCGAGCGAGAGGCAGAACTTCAGCAAAAGGTGCAGGCCCTGCTGCAATACAAGCAGGATAATCCGAATCTTTCCTATGCCGGTGAAAAGGGAAACATCATCGTCGAGCAGCTCGCGAAGATTTCCGATGCGCTGACCAGCGCCCATCTGGAAGCCCTGACTGATAAGGGCGCTTATGAAGCCGCCAAGGCGATGGCGAATGATCCCACTCGGATGCAGCAATGGATCGATCTGCAACCGGCGGAAAACAATCCGCTCTGGGCGGAAGTTCAGCGGCTGGAAATTCAGCTCGTCACCATGCGCAGAATCTCGGACCCGAACACGCCAACGTCAAGATGCTGCAAACCGAGATCGATGAGCTGAAGGCCCGCATCGCCAGTTCTTCGCGGCGATCGGTCGAAGGGTATCTCGCCGCAGTGCAGCAGCGCTATGAAACCGCGAAGCAGCGTGAAGATGAACTTCAGAAATCCTTCAATGAACAGCAACAACAGGCGCTTGCCCTCAATACCGCCAGCGCCAAGTTCGGCATGATGGATTCTGAAGTGCAGCGGCTGGAAAAGCTGTGCGACATGCTCGACAGCCGATTCAAAGAAGTAAAAGTTACCGAAGACGCCGACGCGATGAACATCACCGTTCTGGAATACGCCAAACCGGGCCTTTTGCCGGTGAAGCCAATGCGCGGTGTAGTCCTTTTCGAATCGCTCGTCGCCGGCATGTTGGCGGGCATCGGCCTCTCCTTCCTGCGAAGCCGAATGGACCATCGCATTGCATCCGCCGAAGAAGCGCACGAGCTTCTCGGCCTTGATGTGCTCGGCGTGCTGCCGCACATGTCCGGCAACGAAACGATCGTCGTTCGCGGCCAAAAGGCGCAGCTCGATCCCATGTCCGAAGTCGCCGAAGCTTGCCGAACCGTCCGCACCGCTATTTACTTCGGAGCGTCGGAAAGCAAAGCCAAGACGATCGTCATCACTTCGCCGACCCCTGGCGACGGCAAAACCACGCTCGTCAGCAATCTGGCTATTGCGATGGCCCAGGCCGGCCGGCGGGTGCTGGTGCTGGATTGCGACTTCCGAAAGCCACAGCAACACAAGGTATTTGCCATCACCGACGGCGTCGGCATCAATAGCGTCCTGACCGGCGAGATGACCTTGGCGCAGGCGGTGAAGCCGACGGCGACACGCGGGCTCTATGTGCTGCCATGCGGACCGGTGCCGGAAAATCCTTCAGAAATTCTGATCAGCCGCGCCTTTGCGGGAGTGCTTGAGAAGTTGAAAGAAAAGTTTGACCACATCCTGATCGACTCGCCGCCGGTCGTGCCGGTATCCGATCCGCGGATTCTCGCCGCGTCGGCGGACATCACGCTGCTGGTTTTGCGTGCCCAAAAATCCAGCCGCAAGCTCAGCCGCGACGCGCTGAACAGCCTGGCGTCCGTGGGCGCTCGCGTGCTGGGCATGACAATCAACGATGTATCCCGCGGCATGCGTTACGATGGTTACGGCTATTATTACCGCCGCAACGGAACACCCACCAAGGGCCTTGTCGGCACAACAACTGACAGCGCGCTGGCCGCGTCGGGACCGGCGCTTCCGCTGGATGACGATCTTGAAAATCATCGGGTTGAGACGGCGTCTGTTGATTAGGATGATGGGCCATGCCGATTCCCGCCGCCGATCAATTAGCCCAGCCGCAGCGCAACCGGCTGGCGAGATTCGCATCTGTTCACTGTGCTGATATTCATTGCCACTGCCTGCCGGGGGTGGATGACGGCCCGGCGACCATGAGCGAATCGCTGTCGCTCTGCGAATTGCTTGTAAATGATGGAATCACGCGATGCGTTGCCACGCCGCACCAGCTCGGCGGCTATTTCTCCCGCAATCTGGCGGCCGACGTCCGCCGCGCAGTCGCAGCGCTCAACGATGCCCTCCTGCAGCGCGGCATTCCCCTGGCTATCCTCCCCGGCGGTGATGTGCGCGTTGATGAACGCATTCCCTCGCTACTCAACGACAACAAGATCCTCACCCTCGGCGATACCGGAAAATATCTGTTGCTTGAATTGCCGCATGAAGCATTCATGGACCCCCTGCCGCTGCTGAAAGTCCTCGCCGGACTCAACATCATTCCGATTATCTCGCACCCGGAGCGAAACCGGAGCCTTGTTGCCCGGCCGTCGGTTGTCGATTCATGGCTCGCCTGCGGCGCAACTTTGCAGATCACCTCCGGCAGCTTCGCCGGTGACTTTGGCGAAACAGCCCAACGCGCCGCCTGGTACTGGCTCGAGACCGGAGCCGCCTCGATTGTCGCCAGCGATGCCCATGACACAATCAAGCGCCCGCCGCGCATGTCCCGCGCGATCGAATTAATTTCCCGAAGGCTCGGAGACGACGTGGCTCGCCGAACGTGCATCGAAAATCCGAATCGAGTTCTGGATGGAATTGATCTTCTGCAACAACCCGCTGTTGGCGCCCTGGTGTTTTAGTTTGCATCTGCCGATGGCGAAAACTCGCTTAACCGCCATCCTGAGGCCAGGGAATAGAAGCCGGCGCTATTGTTTCGAGATAACGAATTACCCGCCATATTCACAACATAAGGCAACATGTCCGATCACTCATTCTCTAAATCTTCCCCGGACCTTGCCGATGTCTTTGATCCGGTAATCGAATGCCTCCTGATTGTGCTGCTCGCATTCTCTCCCCTCGCTTTCGGAGTGGTCGAAGCGTGGAGCCGCTTGGTTGTGTTGGTGTTGATCGCGGCCATGTCCGCCTGCCTGCTCACGAAACTAATCGTCCGCCGAGCCAATGGCTTTGTATGGTCGTGGTCGCTTCTGCCGATCATTTTGTTCTTTGGCGTTGCCCTATTTCAACTCGCCCCGCTGCCCGCCGCGCTCCTGAACCATTTCTCGCCGCAAACATTAAACCTCAAATCGCAGCTTCTATCTGACGCCCCCGGAGCGGACGCCGCCCTGCGCAGGACAACCATCAGCTTTTATCCCCACGCCACCTGGCTGCAGTTGCAACTCGTCCTCGCCGCTGCCGCCGTTTATGTTGTTGTCCTTAACACGTACCAGCGCGCCGCTCAGGTCAAACGCCTCCTAGGCGCGATCGCCATTATTGGCGCTGCCATCGCGATTCTCTCGCTGGCGCAAAATGCTTTTGGCGCCGATCAAATTTATTGGATGGTCCCTGTCCCCCCGGCGCTCACGCAGATGGCGGCCCTTTTATCAATCACAGCCACTTCGCTCAGTTCATGAATCTTTCCCTCGGCGCGGCTATCGCCTTGCTGCTGGTCGTCCTTCAGGAAGCCTCAACAACAGACCTCGGCATTGCCGACCTGTTCAGATCCCGCGCCGGCGCTGCCGCGCGACGCTCCGCCGTCCTTGCGTCGATCATTGTCGTCAGCGCAATCAGCGTGGTCGTTTCCTTCTCCCGCGGCGGAATCATCTCAATGGTCATCGCCGCCCTTGCGGCCGCCATCATCCTCACCAGCGCCCGCAAAGCCGGCAATTTCGGCTGGGTGCTCGGCGGCATCGGAATGGTCGTGCTCTGCCTGGTCCTCTACTTCGGTTTTGACACCATCGCGAACCATTTCCTGGCCGCTTCAGATCGCGAACATTTCGGCGGCCGCGCCCAAATTCTCCGCGATCTTGTCACGCTTTGGAAAAAGTTTCCCTTGCTCGGGACCGGCCTGGGCACACACGAAATGATCTTCCCAATGGTGGACACATCCACCGCCGGCCAGGCCGCCACCTACGCCGAAAATGACTACGCACAATTAATGGAAGAAATGGGCGCCGTGGGCGTCGCGATCCTGCTTGCATTCGTCGGGACAATCGCCGTCAGTTTCGTCGCCTGCCTGCGCCGACATCGCGCGATCCACCTGGCCGCTATTGGACTTGGCTTCGGACTTGTCGCGGTCATGGTGCACAGTCTCAGCGACTTTGGCCAACATATTCCTGCCAATGCGATGCTCGCCGCAACCTTCTGCGGTCTGATCGCCGCGCTTCCCCGCTTCGCCCGCGGGCATCGCGAGCAATCCAAAGAAACCTTGCAGGAAATCATCCCAATCCCATCGATATTCATGCAATGGACAGGTGCCATCGCCGTGCTCGCGGTGGTGATAGCACTATGTCTCACCCTCCGCCCCGCCGAGGCCGCCCGCCGCGCCGAGCGCCACAGTCGCCAGGCCGGCCAAATCGCCGCCGCGCTGGAACACACCAACTGGGACGGCAGCAACGATCAATTCGAAGACCTCATCAATCAGGCATGGCTCGCATCCAATCTTCAGCCCGATGACATTCTGCTCCGCTATCGCCTGAACGAATATCGCTGGCGCGCCCTGGGCCGCCTTCACGATGCGCAGACCAACCAATACATATTAACCCCGGAAGCCGCCGCGTTCGCCCGCCAGATCGTCAATGAACTGAACGATGCCCGATTACTCTGCCCCACCTTCGGCAGCGTGCTTTCCCTCGCCGGCCAGATTGAGCTTTTTGTCTTAAAAGAGCCCGCCGGAGCGGAACATATTCGCGCTGGATATCGGCTGTCACCGCAGGATGCCAACGCCTGCTTCTGCGCCGGCCAACTGGAAGCCAGCGAGCAGCACTGGAATGAATCGCTCGTCGCCCTCCGCCGCGCAGTGGCACTCGATAACAAGATGCTCGACGCAGCGATCGGCCTATATCTGCAAACCCCCGCCCGCCCTGATCTGGCGCTATCGCTGGCTGAAGATAACTCTGATGCTCTGCTTCAACTCGCCGCCGCGCTCGATCACCAGGGGATCGCCCCCGATATCGCCGCCACGGCCCGCCAGCAGGCGGCTAAGCTCATGCAGCAAACAACCCAGGACATTGACACATCGCCTGGTGAACTCGTCCGCCTTGCCGAACTATGCCAGCAGCAAAAACAAACCGACCAGGCGATCGCGTATTACCGCCAGGCCGTCGCTGCCGACTACAGCCAGGCCGCCTGGCACCTGCGGCTTGCGCAACTGCTCGCCGCCAAAGGCGACGCCGCCGGCGCTTCTCGCGAAGCCAGAGCATGCCTGCAAATCCACCCCGGTGACGATGCCGCCAACAAACTCCTGGCCACCCTTCCCATCGACGCCGACCCCGCCGTCGCTGACCCCCAATACAAATAATCACACGGCTACTTTTCACAACCGGCTACAAAAGCGATCGCAACACTTCCAGATTCACCTCATCCCAGTCGCGGCCGTCTTCGTGCTTGTCTTTCGCCGTCTCCAGAATCTTGGGTATTTTCGCAAATGCCTTGTCCTGTACAAATGGCCTGAACCCCTCCAGCCCGATCTTCCCCAGCCCAATATGCTCGTGCCGATCCACGCGGCTGCCCAGTTCTTTCTTCGAATCGTTCAAATGCAAAACCTTCACCCGCTTCACTCCAACAGTTGAATCAAGGGTCTTTCGAAATCCGGCATATTTCCGCCCGCGAAAATCATAACCCGCGGCGAAAAGATGAGCGGTATCCAGACAAACCCCCAGCCGCTCCGGGACTTTCACCAGCTCCATAATCGTCGCCAGATGCTCCAGCTTATATCCCAGCGAAGACCCCTGCCCGGCGGTGATTTCCAGGCACGTCGTGACGCCATCCGCAGGGATACGCTCATGCACCATGTCGAGCGCCTTGGCCACCCGTTTCAGACCCGCTTCTTCACCCGTGCCCATATGAGCGCCGGGGTGAGTGACGAGGTATGGAATGCCAAGCGCACTGCAACGCAAAATTTCCTCAACGAACAGGTCGATGCTCTTTTGCCAGAGCACTTCGTCCACCGAGGCGAGATTGATCAGATAGCTGTCATGACTGACGGTTTGCCGGAACTTCAGCCGCTTGCATTCCATCTTCCATTGATCAATTCCCCCCTGCTCCAGCGGCTTGCATTTCCACTGCTGCTGGTTCTTTGTGAAGACCTGGACGGTGTCGAATTCGAATTTTTCAGCGGAGAGGAGGGCGAGGTGCATGCCGCCGGAGATGGAGAGGTGGGAACCGAACATTGCAGTCCTCTTATGAGCAGACCCCGGCAGCTTTGCCGGGGTCTGTGAAAATCTAAATGGTATGGGCATCCTTGTGGGATGACGCTGTCCCATCTTTCCTGCAGTCCCGGATTCAAGCGTGGTAGCGCTTCCACATCACCCGGCGTCAGGCGGCAATATTTTAACTGTGTCGGATGGTGATGTCATTAGTGTTCAGACAATATCGGAAATCTATTGTGGAATTACCTAGTTCTTCATAAATACCTGCACAGTACCCATACCCAGCTTTTCAGCCGAGCAGAGCATTGTACATTCCCCCGGCGATGGAAAGATGCGAACCAAACATCACAACCCCTGCTCGCCTTTCTTCTCCTGCCCATCGATCAGTCGCGTGGCTTCGGCGGCAATCTGGAACTCTACATGGCCGTCGCCGTACAGGAAGTTCATGCCGTCGCCGTTATGCGCACCCGGCTTTTCATACAGGACAATATGGTCGGCGGTGACGCCGGTGTTCAACCCCTTGCCGAGATAGACATAATCCGAATTCTCATTCACCCACGCCGCCTTCTCATCCGGCGTTTTTCCCGCAAGATCGGGTGGAACACTCGTCGTGCCCGATGGACAGACGAAAGCCTCAGGCGTGATGTCCTCAGTTTTGACCAGCGTGCCCAGATCAGGCGGATATGCCCCCTTGTTTTCATTGGAATACAACAGGATCGCCTGCCCGATCTGCCGCTCGTTCGAAGCACATTTCACGCGGTTGGCAGTCTCGCGGGCGCGATTGAGCGAGGGAAGAAGGATACTCACCATCAAAGCGCTTTGGCCAACCATCACCGGGCCCATTTCACTGCCCGCCAGTGCGCCAGCCCCGGGGAAGGGGCTGATCGCTCGATAGTGCCAGCCGGCATCATCGCTCCACGACACGCTGCCGCTGGGGGATAGATGCGGCAGAATCCTGTTCAGCGGCGGCAGCACCATTGACGGCATCTGCACACCAAACACTTCCGCCCCGCCGATGTAAATCTGCGTCACCGCGAGCAGATTTGCATAACCATCACCGGCCAGTTCGGGCAGATTGATGAATGTCACTGCCGCCCCTTTGTGATCGCCTAACCGCTTCTGCACGGCCTGATACGCCGGATTTTGCAGGATGGATTCGCCAGCGCCCGCCTGCGCCGCGGCAGAGCTAATGATCTGCGGATAAAGCGCGCAATACAGACTGCCATCCTTTACGGCCCAGCCGGGCGCGAAAATGGCGCCGGCAGATAGGTGAGCTTCACGCCGCTGGATTCGCTGTGACGAAACTGCACGTGAATTTCTTTATCGCCCACGATCGAAGCCAGAATCTGATTGGCACGATCGGCCAATCCTGTCAGCGCCGCGTCGGCGCGATCCGGATTTTTCAATCGGTTCACGGCGGCAAAACCCAGCAGCCCCGGGCCGCCAATCGTGCGATCGGTATAGAGCGCCCATTGGTCGCCAAGCGAATCAAGCAGATCTTTCTGGATGTCGAGCCCGAGCATGGCGTTGGCCTGGGCGATCGCATCGTCAAATTGCCCGGCGGCATTCGGATCAAACTGCTCGATGCCGGAACGGATTTCGCGAAACATTGCCGCCAGATCAAAATGTCCGACGAACACTCGGTCGGCGGACTTCGGCACAACCGCCAGCGTCGAATCATCGAGCGGCGGCGAATTAAACAGCCGCAATAATCCCGCCTTTCCGCCATCGGTGCCGATAAACGCCTGGCCGGACCAGTCCTGACCATCAAATCCATTGGTAACGATCGCCTGCCTGAAACCTGTCAGCCCCAGCGCATCGCGAATTTTTGGCCACATCGTCATCGCCTGCTGCTCGCCGGTGCGAGGCATGGCGTCGTCAATCAGTTTTACGATGCCCTGTACATCGACATACGTCACGCCCACTCCGCCTGGCTGCACCTGCTGAAGCGCATTCTTAAAAGCCGCGGCCTGCATCAGCGCATCGGCTGGGGCATTGCCGAACAGCTTGTCCATCGTTTCCGCCGGTCCCACCGAAAGCACCACCAGCGACCCATACTTTTTCACAATCAGCGCCACAGGCTCCTGCGGCACGTGCTGGATGGCCTGCGTCACGGCATCGAGGAGCTTGTCGGCCTCTTCCCCGGCATCGCACAGCATCGCAATTCGCGGTATCGGTGATGGACCCGACCAATCAATCCCACCGAAATAAAATGCCGAAGGATGCCGCCACATCGGCCCACCAATGGTGGAAACCAGATGCAGCAGCAGGGCGGCGTTGTGATCCTGCGCTTCCATCTTCCGCTCAACCTGCGGAAGAAACTCCTCGAACATCTGCGGAATTGCAGAAGCGTCGAGGACCGCCTTGAGATGCGATGCGCTATAAGCAGGCCCCATTGATTGCGAACCCGGCCAGCCCCAATAAATCAGCGCATCACCCGGGATACGATCCGCCAGCGGCGCACCTGTCGAAATGGAATCGGAAGCCAAAGTGTCGCTCACGCACAACATCGGCAAGCAAAAAATAAAGGCCGCGGCCAACCAATGATTTCGCGTGCGCATAACATTTCCCTTCGCAGACAAATTAGGTTTTTGAAAATGATCCAGGTTCAGATCATGACCCTCCCGATGAACCCTTTCAAGAGGGTAACTTTCCAGAACCTCAAACCTCGGCGATACGGGATGCACCACACACAGATGGCTGTACACATCTCGTCCAATTGATCGTCGTTGGTTTTCGTGTCGGCGTTGAATATGGCGGAAGAACAAGAGGAAGATAAAGACGAAGACGTAAACAAATCACAGCCGCAGGGGCTGCTGCCCCCGCACCCCCGCTGGGAGGGGAATTGAGATAAGAGGGAAGGAAAAAAGGACCGCTGCGCGGGCGGTGAAAGTTAGCTGGAGGCGGAACCCTGCTCTTACTCTTCCGCCATATTCAATGGTTTCAAACCACCCACGATCAATGCAGCCAGATGTGTATAACGGCAAAGCCTAAAGCCCGATGTCATGCTCATCACTTATGCAAGCCAACTTCACTTCCCAATACAAAAGCTTGAGAAAATTTTCCCCAGCACATCGTCCGGTGTGACACTCCCGATCACCCGCCCCAGCGCATCCAGCGATTCCCGCAATTCCAGAGCAATCAGTTCTCCCCCGCCGTCACTGACTCGATCAGCCACGCGCGACAATGCCTCCCGCGCCTCTTGGATCGCCGCAACATGCCGCCGATTCAAAGCGAGCGCAGCATCAGAACCTTCGCGCCCAAAAGCCAATGAATCCAGTGCGTCACGAAGTTCCGCCAATCCATTTCCCTTAACCGCGCTGACAACCATTTCCCTGCTGGCGGCCGCCGAAATATGCCCCGCCCGCAGATCCGACTTCGTCCGAACCACCAGCCCCGGCGATCGTGGCAGATCGATCGGCGGCAACGCGTCAGCAATGTCCCGCACCAAAACTACATGCTCCGCCGATTCCACCGCCTGTAAAGCCCGCTCGCGCATCCGATGTTCGATAGAGACATCCGCTGAGGATTCGCCTGATCTGGGCACAGGCGGCTCGCCGGTGTCTGGCATGGGTGAATGCGGGCGGGACGCCTGTGCTACGCCTGGCTCACTCGTCACCCAGGGCGTGTCCGCCAGCCCCGCCACATCCACTAATTGAACCCGCCCATGCGTCAAATCCAGCGGCGCGCTCAACACATCCCGCGTCGTACCAGCCACATTGGAAACAATCGATCGCTCCTGCCCGCTCAGCGCATTCATCAATGTGCTCTTCCCCGCATTTGGCCGCCCTGCCAGCACAATCCGCGGCTCATGCACCATCCGCTCAAATCGGCTGCTCTCATCCAGCAATCGCGCGAGCGCAGTCTCCACTTCCTGCACCCGCCTGAGGATTTCGTCCTTCGGTAAGAACGTGACATCCTCTTCCGAAAAATCGATCCCCACTTCGACCAGCGCCAGCGTGTGTGTGATGAGATCGACGGCCGGCAGAAGTCGCCGCGCTAATTCGCCGGCCAACAGTTGCCGGGCCGCCTGCAATTCCTGCTCATTGCTTGCAGAGATGGTCGCGGCAACGCCTTCCGCTTCCGTCAGATCCAGTTTGCCTGCGAAGTATGCCCTTGCCGTAAACTCCCCCGCTTCCGCCCCCCTGACGCCGCGGCGGAATAACTCATCCAGCAACATCTTCGCCAGCACAGGGCTGCCGGGGAGATGAATCTCGACCAGGTCTTCGCCGGTATAACTTCGCGGCGACTGAAACATATAAATCCAGGCCGGGCATTGCAGATGTGCAAATTGAAGAAGACCGTATGACACCGCACGGTGACCAGATGTCCAACCGGGGCAGATCGCCTGGACAATATTATGCGATTGAGGCCCGCTGATTCGAAGAATGATGCGCACCGCCGGCCCAACGGCGCTGCTGATGGCCGCGATGGTGTCACCGGCGTGCATACAGGTAGCGAGAGGGTTCTATGCCCGATCCTTGCCGCGCCGCTCGGCTTCTCGCCGAATCTCTTCGGCCTTGCCTTGTAGGTCGGTTAGCCAGCCCATCACACCGCCCGGCTTTTTGGGGCTGCCGCCGTCCTTGCCTGAAATACCGCCGGGCCCGTCATCGTCCCTGCGCCGTTTGGATGCGCGGGTGGGTTTAGCATCCACAATGATTCTTCCGGCCTTCTCGGCCTCTTCCCGCTCCTTGATGTGATCGCGGATGATCTTACTTTCCATGATCCCGATCGATGTGCTGGTCAGGATATAGAGATTTAAACCGCTCGGCCCTGAATACAGCATGATCGGGAACAACAGCGACATCCACTGCATCATCTTCCGCTGCTGTATTTGTTCCGGCGTCTGCGCCGCCGGCTGTGGCTGGAACTTCTGCTGCACGAAGAACACACCCGCCAGCAAAATCGGCAACACATTAATGCCATGCACCTGCCACCCGATGATCGGCAGCACCCACGGCTGCGCAAAGTGAATCAGAAAATCCGGATGCGAAAGATCCTTGATCCAGGTCAGGTGCAGCCATCCAAACCGCAGAAAACCCGCCTGCCGCAGATCGAAGGTGCTCTGAAGCGCGCTCCACAGCGCAATCCAGATCGGCATCTGAAGAAACATCGGCAGGCATCCCAGGACCGGCGTGAAGCCCTGGGTCTTGTAGAACTGCATCATCGCTTTGTTCAGTTCGTCCTTATTGTCGCCGTGCTTTTTCTTGAGCCGCTCGATTTCAGGGCCCATCTTGCTCATCTGCATCATGTTCACCTGAGATTTTTTGGTGATCGGATGCAGCATCAGGCGCACCAGGCAAACCAGGCAGATGATCGCGATGCCCCAGTCCTGGAAGATTTTATGGAAGAACCACAAGATGCCGTAGAGCGCGTTAATGAGCCAACTGAAAGTCATGAATCCGCACATGCCGCCGGCACTCACCAGCGTCTCGTCATAGCTCAGCGGAAACGATGAATAGTAATCGTTCTTCAGCAGCGACCGCTGCTTGGGCCCGAAGAAGACGCGAAGGTTTAGCGGCGCAGATGCGGCCGGCTCCAGCTTAAATTCATTCGTATCCAGCGTCATGCACGCCGAGTGCTGATCCGACGGCGCATTCAGGAACGCGCCGATCCCTGTCGCCGCATCAATCTTCACCGGCGGATTCACTGGCTTTCCGGCGTAATCACCACGAATGATTGCATCAAAATAAGAACTGCACGTGCCCGTCCAGAGCATCTGCAGCGATTCCAGGTGCGACAGATCTTTCGTCTGTTTTCCCGTAGAAAATTCGCTGACAAATGTATGGGCAAGCTTCACTTCGCGATCATTGTCAAACCCCACCACAAACTGCCGGTCTTCCGAACGATCGTTCTCCCGCGCGGGGGTGTTGGCCCGTTAAACGTTGTCTTAACCTTGATCGCCTTGCCGGAAAGGTTCCTGAAGTTCTGTTGAACGTTGATTTCAAATCCCAGGCTGCCGTCCGCCACATTCCGCGGCAGCACCTGAAATGTCTTGTCAATTTCCAGCGCGGGCACGTTGTCGCTGTTGATCACCGCCACATACGTCACCGAAGTCGAATCAACCGACGACTGAACCCAATTGATATTCGCGAGATCGACAACGTTCCCATTAATAGAAACCGACCGCGTCCCCAGCGGGCGAGTCACTGCTTCGTATTTTGGCAGCGGCTGCTGAAATACATAAAGCGATTTCTGATCCGCGGTTTCGTAAAAGTCATTCAGCGTGACAGAATCCAGCCCTGCGCTGGCGGAATTGATGGACAAGGCCATCGCATAATTCGGATCTCTATGGTTAGCAGACCCAATCATGGCAGCCTTGAACGGCGCGTATGCTATCGGCGTGCAGCCCGGGCCCGAGCATCGACGCCACCGGCGATGTCGTCGGTGCAGTGGTCGCCGCGGCGAGCAGTGAAGCAGCTTGAGTGGAAGGCTGCGTTGTATCACCGCCGCTGAGCGCATTGTCGGCGGATGTCTTGGAAGCCTCCGGCGCCACCAAACCGGGGTATTGCTTACCCAGGTGTTCCACCAGCAGTTTCCAGCCCATCATGAGACTCATCATGAGCGCAATGCTGAGCAACAACCGTTTCGTTTCCATTCAATTCCTTATAGCGGCGACTTTAAAGGTCGCTTCATCAATGAACGTCGAATCTTCGAGCCTCTATAACAGCCCGTGGCAAAAGTCGCATTGCGTCGCATTTTCGCGCAGCGCCAGTAGCAGAGGTTGCACGCGACCGACAGCACCCCGGTTTCCGGTCACGGCCGGCTATCTTCCATCGAGCAGGCGCGTCCCCAGAAAATCATCCAACTCCATAATCTGCTCGACCTTCTTTACGGTCATATCCACGTCATATGGCAAACGCACAAACTCGACATACGTCTCAGTCACCACCACAAAACTGCTCCGCGGATCGCGATCGCGCGGCTGGCCGACGCTGCCTACGTTAATAATCGCCTTTTCGTCGGTTAATTCGAACTTATAGTCAAGCTCGTCAGGGCTATAAAAGTCGGGCCCTTCTAGAAAGACCCCCGGAACGTGCGTGTGCCCGACAAAGCAGAGCTTCTCAAACCGTTCAAAAATGCTGACGAATTTACCGGGATTGGTGTAGATGTCGTCGGGAAAGATGTATTCATTGATCGGCCGCCGCGGCGAAGCATGAACTCCGATAAACTCCGCCGTCTTAATCCGCACCGGCAGGTTCCCCAGGAACTTCCACCGCTCGGCCCGCCGAACCGGGTCGGGATCGTTCTCAAAGCATTGCCGGGTCCAGTAGCAGGCCTGCTCCGCCCCGCTGTTAAAGTTAAACGGCTCGTAAAACACGGCAAAGTCATGGTTTCCCATCAACGAAGCCCGGCACTTGCTGATGACAAGGTCCAGGCATTCCATGGGATTAGGGCCATAACCGACGATGTCTCCCAGGCAAACAATATGCTGAATCCCCCGCCGCTCGATCTCCGCGAGAACGGCCGTGAAGGCTTCAAGATTGCCGTGAATGTCACTGACGATGGCGAACATATGGAATGCAACTGCAAAGGCAGAGTGTTACGGTGTTTCGAAGTTCAACCCTGAATCGATGATCGTAAGAGTTATGGCAAGGGGGGTCAAATGTGCCAGCGATTGCGTAAGAAGAACGCGGGGTAACCGATTTTGGCTTTCTTGATTCCCACATTCCCGACCTTTACAGTCACTCAGCGGATGTGGCCGGTAATCTTTGCTGTTTTCTTCTTAGGCGTGGTCTATGGCTGATCGAAACGTCGGAATCGCGCTCCTTGGATGCGGCATCGTGGGTGGTGGTGTTGCTTCCATTCTTCTCGACCAGCGCGAACTGCTCCACCAGCGCACGGGCTTGCGATTGGAAATCCGGCACGTCGTCGTTCGCGATCCCAAAAAGGCGGATCGCCGAAACGGTTTGCCGATCATGACCGATGCCGCGGCGGCTATTGCCGACCCGAAAGTGGACATCGTCGTCGAACTGATTGGTGGAACCGGCACCGCGGGCGATTTCGTGCAAGCCGCCTTGCGCCGGGAAACCGGTAGTGACCGCCAACAAAAGCCTGCTCGCAGCCCGCGGGCCGGAACTGTTCCAACTCGCCCGCAAGCACAACGCCTGCATCGCCTTCGAAGCCAGTTGCGGCGGAGGCATCCCCATCATCAACGCCCTTACCCACGGCCTTGTCGCCAATCGCGTCGATGCCCTCGTGGGCATTGTCAACGGCACCTGCAATTTCATCCTCACCCAGATGACGCGCAATGGCTGGTCTTACGATCAGTCGCTCAAGGAGGCACAGAAATTGGGATTCGCCGAGGCCGATCCGACGCTGGATGTCAGCGGCCGCGACGCCGCCCAGAAGTTGACTGTGCTCGCGGGCCTGGCATTCAACGCCCGTGTCGAGGAATTAGACATCCATATTGAAGGCATTGACAAGCTGCAGGACCAGGATATCAAGTTCGCCCGCGAACTGGGTTACGTCATCAAGCTTCTCGCCATCGCCGAACGAATCAGCGACGGCGGCGCTGCCAAACTCGCCCTTCGCGTCCACCCGACTCTGGTGCATCAGCATGATGTGCTGGCCGATGTGAGCGGAAGCTTCAATGCAGTCAGCGTCTACGGCCATGCGGTAGGCCACACGTTGTTCTATGGCCGCGGCGCCGGCGCAATGCCGACGGCGAGCGCGGTGGTGTCCGACATCATTAACGTCGCCTTGGGAACAACACCGCTGGCGTTCAAGCAATTAAACGTCTTCCCCGATTCCGTCTCCCGGGCGACAGTCCTGCCGATCACTGAACTGACAAGCCGATATTATCTCCGCCTGATGGCCAGGGACGAACCCGGCGTGCTGGCACAAGTCACTAAAATCCTCGGCCAGCAGAAAATCAGCCTGTCGGCGATCATGCAACACGAAGTCAGCCACGGACAGTTTGTGCCGATCGTCATTACGACTCACATGGCCAAAGAAGGAGCGATCCAGCAGGCGTTGAAGGAGTTGAACGCATTACCGGCGATTTCAGGGCCGACCGTGTGCTTGAGAATCATCGATCAGCCAAAAGAATTCGCAACATAGGCAATAATTCATACATGAAATACGCCATTATCATCCCCGACGGAGCGGCCGACGAACCGCTGCCGGAACTTGGCGGCAAGACACCGCTCGAAGCCGCCGCCACGCCGAACATGGATCGCATTGCCAGCGAAGGCCGCCAGGGCCTTGTTCGCACTGTGCCTGAAGGATATGAGAGCGGCAGTGATGTCGCCACCATGTGCCTGCTCGGGTATGACCCGGTGAAGTATCACACTGGCCGCGCGCCGCTGGAGGCGGCGGCCCAGCAGATTCCGCTCGCGCCCACCGACTGGGTCTTTCGCTGCAATCTGGTCACGATTGTTGACGGCATCATGAAAGACCACTCGTCCGGTGGAATCACCAACGCCGAGGCCCAGCGTTTACTTGGCGAATTGGCGCGCTCGCTCGATCTGGCCGGGTTCGAGTTTTACAACGGCGTGAGTTACCGCAATCTTCTGGTTTATCGTGGCGCTGAAGAATTTGATATCACGACCAAACCGCCGCATGAGATCCCCGAAGAAGTCGCCGCCAAATGGACACCAAAAGGAAAAGGATCTGAAATTCTGCGGCGAATCATGGATCGCTCGCGCGAGCTGTTCGCCGACCATGAAATCAATCAGGTACGTAAAGAGAATCATCTGAACCCCGCCACGCAGGTTTGGCTTTGGGGACAGGGCCACGCGCCCAACATGCCGAAATTCATCGATCGCTTCGGCGTGAAGAGCGGCTGCATGATCACCGGTGTCGATCTCCTCCGCGGCCTGGCCGTCCTGCTCGGCTGGGATGTCCACGAAGTCGAAGGGATGACCAGCTTCCACGACACCAACTACCGCGGCCAAGGCGAAGAGACCGCCGCCATGCTCGACAGATATGATCTGGTCTTTTCCCACATCGAAGCACCGGATGAAGCATCGCACCAGGCCGACTTCAAAACCAAGGTGGAAGCGATCGAGCATATCGATCAATACGTCGTCGGTCCCGTGCTGGAAAAAATCAAAACCTTCCCCGAATGGCGCATCCTGGTGATGCCCGATCACCCCACCAACATCGCCACGCGAAAACACGGCTATGCCCCCGCCCCTTTCGCCATGGCCGGCGCCGGCGTGCATAACCGGATCAAACTCCCCTACTCAGAAAAAAACGCCGCGGCGAGCGACCTGAAAATCGAATACGGGCATGAATTGATGGAGTATTTTCTGCGCGGCGGACGAGGATAGTGGCCCTGGCGTGACCGAAGTTGTATTCATTCCGAAAGGTAAATCTATTCCCCCTATCGTGCCTCCCGCTACAGGTTAATTGAACCGGGCTTCAGCGGATTTGCAGGCGCAAAAAAAGACCCCGGACGCGGGGAAGACGTCCGGGGCTCAGGGGAGGGTAGGAGCTTATGAGAGGCTAACGTCCGCGCTTATACACTTCGTGTCGGCCTCTCGTTTTTGTTTCGTTTCACTGCCACAGCCCGTTCCATTTCTGATGTCAACTTTAGGCACATCTTTCTTCAGAGTCACTCCATTTTGCAGCCGCTTCAAAAATTATTTTTCGCAGTGTCCGGCTTCGCTCCATCAGCCATAGGCGGCGTATAAGAGGCCACAAATGGCGAGATATCCAAATATCGCAATCCAACCCACGCGTTTGCCCGCTGACTTTTCAATCTCGCTCGTGCTCATGGTCAGTGTCCTCATTCTTACAAACCGCTTAGCCTGCCAATTCATTCCCGTCGGTTTGTTAGACACCAACATTATTCAATTGTTAGAACGCGCTTGTGCATACGAAGTTGCGGGTTTTTTATACCCACCGCGCAGATGTTCAACCGGCGTTGTTTCATCGGAAACGACATAGATCGCACCTTCCGGCACGAAGTCGGTCGTCGTCCCGCCGGCTCTCCTGTTTTGACGCCATCACCCGCCGCGGAGTTACAAAAATTCTTGTTCTGTGGATGTCGAAAGGCGGATAAGAGCATCCGCTTGCCGGGTCGCGGCCATGGGGTTACTGTCATAGCGGGTATCGCCCTGCCGCGTTTCGCGTAGTTAGGCACGGGCAATGTCCATGGAGGAACTCTCGATGCCGCCCATGACGGGGGAAACATTTTCTTGCGATTCCTGCGGGAAAAAATACGTCTGGAAACCAGAGCTGGCTGGAAAGCTGGTCAAGTGCAAATGCGGGCACGGAATTCAGGTGCCTGCGGCCATGCCACAAGATGATGCTGCATCTTCTTCATCGAATCCATCGAGCTCTGGCCAGGCTGTGAAACCAAACACAGCCTCAATACTCTCACCAGGCGCGGCCATGATTCGCCCCGTCGCCCGCCGCCCGGTTGAAGATGAAGAGGAAGACCTCTACGACCTGGCTGAAGACCCCGCCGCCCCTGCGCTCACGTCCGCCGACACGCCGGTCGACGCGCCCATCTTCGTGCCCATATCGGTGCCGGGATTGGAAGATGATCTGTATCGCTGCCCTTCCTGCGAAGCGCCAATGCCGCCAGGCGCTATCGTCTGCGCCAGTTGCGGCTTCAATCTAAAGACCGGCGAGAAGGTCAATATCGGCCGGCGTACTCCGGTTGCGGTGCCCGGCGCAAAGACCTCTGCCAAACCACCGTCTGTTCCCATGCCTTCAACGTTCGGCGGCATCCCCGGCCGCAGCAAGCCGCCTCAGGTGGTGGAAGATAAGAAGGGCCAACTGGTCCTGATCGCCGCCGGGTTTGCATTGATACTCGCAATCGTCAGCGCGGTCTTCCTTTTCAAAGTTATTGCCGCCCGCTCCGGCGGCGGCGCCAAAGGCACGGGCAAGGGAGATGATCCTGAGATCGTTCAGAAGATGGCCGACGAGAGCCCCAAGGAAGTCCACGAATGGTTCAAGCAGAACCCCAGCCGAATGATGGGCGAGCTGAGCGAGCGGCAGGCGATCGCCAAAGCCGATGAACTCCAGCAAATGGGCGCAAAAAAATGCTATGCGTTTGGCTCGCTGATGTCGCTCTGCATGGCCGTCGAGCTCCCGGATGATCCTGAGCAGCGAAAGGCGATCATCAACGCCCGAAATAAATGGAACCTGGAAAGAAATTTCCCGCCTGTGAAAGATGAAGGCCAGAAATATGTCGCCTTCAACTTCCATCCCTAGCGCATGAGGCGGATTGAACGCAGCACGGCGTCTTGCGAGTCGGACACAGACGAAGCGCCGCTGCTACTACTTGAATGCAATGTGTTCCGCGATCTGTATTTTCATCTATTTCCCCACCCAAACCGGCGGCGGTTCAATCTGGTCTGCCGGCCGCTTGCCCGCATCGCGGCGGCCGCTGCCTTCGAATCGGCTGATGATCGTCACTTCCATATCGTGATTGCAAAGCATCTGGCAACTCAGCCGCACGCCTGGCATTGTTGAAAGCCCCTTGGCCGCCAGAACATCTTTTTCTGCCTGCGTCATTTCCTGCGGCTCACCGGAGACGAACAAGATGCGGCAAGTGGTACACGCCGCTCGACCACCGCAGGCATGAAGCTGGTCGATTTTTCCTTCGTCAATGAGCGCATTAACAAGCCGCTTGCCCGCGGGAACTTCGACAGGATTGCGATCGATCGTCAATTTAGGCATGGATTCTCCTGCGGCGGACTATAGGGCAAATCGCAAACTGCCGAAATGCTGCAAGTTGTGAAATGAATGGGTGATTCCAGGCGACCATGAGAAAAGCGTCTCCTGTCCGTCGTCATGATCTATGCGGCAAAAGTTTGCTCGCCACAAGGTGTCAGATGCAGGCGAGGTCGCCGTCAAACCGGTGAAGAGCGCAAACGGCAGAAAAAACTCGGCCGACCATCCACTCACAGCGCATCCCGCCGAGGATGTCCCGCCTCGAACCGCCGTCGCATGCCGCGCCCGCCTTTCCCCTTGATAATGCCACGGCTGCCATCCCATAAAAACACCCTCACGGTTCGGCACCATCAAAACCAGCTCCGCATTCAGCGGCGACAACTCATACTCCAGGTAAACCGGACACCGCTCATCCGGCCAGAAAAAAGCCTCAACGACATCCTCCCTCCAAAGATCCGCCTGATCTCCCAAACCGGTATTGACGAGCATTCGATCCTCGCAATCGAACAGGCAATAAATCCCTGTCGCCGAATAAAGAACCTTCGCGCGGGTCTGGTACGTGCCCGACCCTTTCACCGGCAAAATCGGCTGCCAGGTCGCGGCTTCCCAGGATGGCGCCGAGCCCTTTCCGCTCAGCTCAAAATCATTCGTGCGATGAACCACCACTTGCAGCATGGCAAGAGCGTATCGAACCGTCGATAGCCGGCAAGTGATGCGGTACGATCCGGCAATGCCACCGAGCGGCCACCATCGCGGCAATCAATCAGAAATCGCATCCATGCGGCATCGCCGCGGCACGCTTGGATCAGCGGCCGTCACGCTCTGCTTTCTCGTCGCCACGCTGCACATACTTTTTTTCAACCTGGAACCCGGCACACCCCTTCGCCAATGGCAGGCCGGGACATCTTCAGAAGCTCCAATGCTTCAGGCGATGCAGTCGGCCGACGAAGAATTCCAATCCCTCTCAAAAGGCGGCAACATCGAAATCCATTTCACAAACTTCGATCCCACAAGCTTCCGGCAGGGATTATGGATGAGCGAGTTCTATTTCCGCGCCAACTACACCCTCTACCCCAAGCGCGCGATCGTCGGGCGCGGCGACCACATCATCAACGATGCTGCCGGTATCGCGGCGGCGGGTGAAGTGCCCGATGCGGCATGGATGAAAGATCACGGCGTGACAGCAGTCCTCATCCGTTCGGCTGGTCCGTAGTCACCCATTGTCATCCTGAGATGCTTCGAAAGAATTCACGCACATGCGACAACGAGTGTGAGATCGTTCGGAATAGCTCGAGATGGCGGCGAAAACCGCAAGCGATCCGTCAACCGCTGCGGCGGATCGGACTTTTGCTAGTCGCGCGTACGTCACAGTCCCGCTCCAACATACCAACCTCCTTATGCCTTTTCTCTTCACGATCCTCTTGCTCTTCATCATCACGGCCGCCGGCTATGCCTTCCTTACACCCCTCCTCGGAAAGACCCCGCGCCACTGGGCCGAACTCGCCGGCCTATCCTTCGCGGGCGGCTGCGGGATCGTTGGAATGATTTTATTTTGCGCTTCGCTCCTCGGAATTCGCCCCGGCTGGATAACTTTCACCTTCATCGCCTTCGCCACCACCATCACACTCGCGATTCTCTATCGCCGCAGAAAATTAACTCCGATCAAACGGCCACGCCCCCTGCCCAGAACGTGGGACTTCCATACCATCATCGGCGCGCTCGCCGTTGCGGCGATCCTCGCTGCAACAGCCAACGTCATCATCGCATTGCTACGTCCCGGCATCATCGACATCGACGCATTCGCGATCTGGATGTTCAAAGCAAAAATCGTCTGGCTGTCTGCCCTTCGCCCGATTCCGTCCGCCCTGCTCGATCCCTCGCTCAGCTACAGCCACCAGGATTACCCCCTGGGATTCCCGCTTCTGGCCGCCCAAATCTACGGCCTGGCCAATGTAGCCGCCGAACACATCGCAAAATTGATCGTCCTGCCTATCTATCTCTCGCTGATTGGCGTCGCCTATGCATCAATGCGCCAAATGCTCCGCCGCGCTGATGCTGCCGTCGTCACCGCGCTTTTGGCTGCCGCCCCTGTGACTGTCCGGCACGCGGGCGTTCCCGTCGCTGAAATCCTCTTCGTCCTGCAACATCTCTGCTGCCTCACGCTCCTGCTGCAATGGATGCTGAGCAACGATCGCCGATACCTCATCGCTTCCGCGGCTTTCGCCGTCTTCGCCGCATTTACGAAAAATGAAGGCCTCGCGCTGCTCCCCCTCATCAGCCTCGCGATGCTGGCTTTCTCGCTCGCCCGTCATCAAAGAAAACTCCTGGCCGATTGGGGGATCTCGCTGCTCATGTCACTCCTCCTGCTCGCGCCGTGGCTCATGTATCGAAGATACCTCCCCAGAACCCACGAAGATTACGGCGGAAAACTCACCCATTTCTCCGCACTGCTCCAACATCTCGGCCGCCTGCCGGCAATCCTCCCCCGCTACCTCTCCTATTTATTTGACCCCAGCCAGGTCGGCTTAATCTGGATCATCCTCATCGTCGCCGCCATCGTCGGCCGGCGAAAATTCGTTCGCCTTCCTGTCATGATCATGTGGACGATCCTGCTCTGCCATCTCGCTTTATACGCGCTCACCTTCGCGGTAACGCCGTGGGATGTGAATATTCTCCTCCCCATGATTGCGCCCAAATTGTTAATGCACATCACGCCCGCCGCGGCCATCCTGATCGGTCTGCACCTCGCAGGCGACGACAAGCTTGAGCCGCACTTCACTGATCCAAGCCGCAGGATCGCTTAGAGCCTCTAAATAATCTCCCGCGCGTCGATGCGCCACGGCATCGCGTCAGGGTCGAGGCGTCGAAACGAAGCAGTATTGAATGAAATACGAGCGAGTTTCGACAACGAAGAGCCTGACGCGATGCAGCAAGCAGCGACCGCGCGAGGTTATTTTAGAGGCTCTTAATCGCATCATTGCCCAATCATCATGCGGAGTCTCATGATGAGGTCCCATGACGTTCTTGACGCAATGAAGACCACTCAAAATTGAGTTACCGGACGCACGCCTCTTGTGGCCTCGAATCAAACGCCGCTTTCTATCCACTTAATCCTCCACCTTCCGAAGTCGTCTCACCCGCAAACCGATATGCCGTGAGGGAGGCGGCACGCCTGCCGCGCCCACACAGTCCACGATACCCAGAGTTCACCATGGCTTTTGTCATTTCGCCTGTCGCCGATATTCATCCCATTCGCGTTCTGATCGTCGATGACTCCCCTGTCGTCCGCGACTTGCTCGCCCGGGAACTCTCGCGTGATGCAGCAATCAAAGTGATCGACGCAGGTCCAATCACTTCCGATGTCTGCACGATGATTGCGGCCCATAAGCCCGACGTCGTCCTGCTCGACATTGAAATGCCGCAGACAAACGCCGCGGCCCTCCTGCATCATCTCATGGCACACTGCCCCGTCCCGGTCATCATCCTCAGTTCCCCCACCGCGATAGGAACGCGCATCGGCCTCGATGCCCTGGCCGCCGGCGCGGTCGATGCCCTGTGCAAACCCGGATCGACCTGCTCGATTGAAGACATGGCTCCCTCGCTCATCCAGAAAATAAAGGCTGCCGCCTGCGCTTCAGTCCAAAAAATCACCCGGACCGCGGCGACCGTTTCTGAATTTCCCGCCGATATGCCCGAGCCCGCTTACGACAAAATCCTCGCCATCGGCGCCAGCATCGGCGGTGTCCAGGCCCTTACCGAAGTCCTCTCCCAACTGCCCGCCAATGCCCCCGGCACGCTCATCGTCCAGCATATGCCCGCAGGCTTCACCGCCGATTTTGCCAAACGCTTGAAGCAGCAATGCCACATGGAAGTGAAGGAAGCCGCCCACGGCGACACCGTTCTTCCCGGCCGCGTGCTCATTGCGCCCGGCGGATTCCACATGCTGCTGCGCCGCAGCGACGCACGATACTACATCGAGATTAAAGACGGCCCCGAAGTCTGCCACCAGAAACCAAGCGTGGAAGTCCTCTTCAATTCCGTCGCCAAAGCCGCCGGCGCAAATGCCGTAGGCGCCATCCTCACTGGAATGGGCCCCGACGGCGCGGCCGGCCTCCTCAATATGCGTAAAGCCGGCGCCCGCACCATCGCCGAAGACCAAACCACCTGCGTCGCCTCCGGCACATCCACGCAGGCCATCCAGTGCGGCGCCGCCGAACACGTCGTCCCCCTCCCCAACATGGCGGCGACATTAGTCGGGCTTGCATCCAATCAGCCCAACTACCGCGCCGCGCAATAATTCTCCGGCATCGCCAACATTCCTTTCCGCAACCCACGTTATCGCGCATGAAAAAAGCCCGGATGACCGGGCCCTTTTCAGCGTCTGTCTTTGAACTCCTCAGCGAGGGCGACGGGGCTCGAACCCGCAACCACCGGATCGACAGTCCGGTACTCTAACCAATTGAGCTACGCCCCCAACTCGCGAGTTCCTAAATTTATGCGAATCGCCCGGCGTGTCAAGTTCCTGGTTTTTTTCCTCGTTTTTCTGTTGTAAAACGCCCCGGAATACAACCCTTCTTGCAATCGCCCGGTATAATCCGCGCATGATCCTGGCCGGCATTGATGAAGCAGGTTATGGCCCGTTGCTCGGGCCGCTCGTCGTCGGCTGCTGCGCGTTTGATCTTCCGGACGTCGCCGCATCCGGCGAACTTCCGTGCCTCTGGAAGCGCCTGAAAAAAATGGTCGGCAAGACCCGTTCCCGCTCTGGCCGCAAGCTTCACATCAACGACAGCAAGCAGGTCTATTCCCCCGGCGTCGGCTTAAAAGAACTCGAGCGCGGCATCCTCGCTGTCGCCGGCACGCTGGGCGCCTGGCCGCACCAATTAGATGAATTCATCGCGCTCACCGCCGCCCATGCGGTTCCCGATCTGCGCGAACATGCCTGGTATTTTTCCCACAACGCCGAAACATTCCCGCTCCAGCAGGACGCTTCTTCGGTTCGCGTCATGAGCAACGGCTTAAAAGCCGAGATGGATCGCACAGCGACCCGCTGCATCCACCTCGCCGCCCGTGTCGTTCCCGAGCGGCAGTTCAACAAAATGGTCGAAGCGACGCGCAACAAGAGCAACGCGCTCTTCTCCATCGCCGCCGTGCATTTGGATTTCCTGCTCCGCACCTACGGCAGCCAGGGCCTGGTGATCTTCTGCGATCGCCAGGGCGGCCGCGGCCACTACGGCCACCTGCTGCGTTTGATGTTCGAAGACTGGTCCCTGGAAGTCACATCCGAAACCGACGGCCGCAGCGAATATAAACTTCAGCGCGGCGAAGATGCCGTCCGCATTATCTTCTGCGAAAAAGCCGAAGCCCTCTGCATGCCCGTGGCCCTCGCCTCGATGCTGAGCAAATATCTTCGCGAAGCAATGATGCAACGCTTCAATGCATTCTGGAAACAACATCTCCCCGAAGTAAACCCCACCGCCGGCTACTACGGCGACGGCCAGCGCTTCCTGACCGACATTCAATCCAAACGCCAGGAACTGGGCATCCCCGACGGCGACCTGATCCGTTGCCGGTGATTGCAAATTCCTATTTATATCTCCCCAACCTTCTCATCCATCAAACCGTCAACCGAATCACAAAGTCCCCTTCGCTGAATGGCCCGGGAACCAGGTTGGCATTCGTCAGTTTGATCGCATGGAACGTCTTCGCCCGCACGGAAGCGATGCTCGTTCCCGCCGCGCCAAAGGGAGTTCCGCCGTTGAGAACCGTGATCGATTCGAGCGAGAGATTGCCGAGCACCGGGGCGGAAATCAGCGTGTTGCTGAATGCATCCAGCGCCGTGCTGCTGACGCTTACCTTCTTAACCGCCGACGTGGTGTTAATGAACTGAGACGCCGCAGTTGGAAGCGTTGAGACGCTGCCCAAAACACCGGCGAAGATGGTGCTGTCGCTCATGGTGCGGGCTGTGACGAGGTTGATATTGCCGCCGACGCGGATGATGGAGTTGTCCAAGGCTCCGCCCACCTTGAGCGAGCCAAGGCCGCCGAGCGTGGCGTCCGCCTGGAAATTCCCGATTGAGCTGAGCAAGCCGATCGACGGAGCACTGATATCCACGCCGTTATCCGCATCCGACCAACTGCTGACCTTTAAAGACGTCAGCGGCATTGCGGATGTGAACGTCGAATTCGTCACCGGGCCAAATACCGCGGCCAAACCGGCAAATCCGTTGGCTCCCGGGCCGGTGTTCTGAATAGTCAGCGAGTTTCCGCCGAGGATGGTGTTCAACCGCAGGCGCTGCAGCGAACCGGCGACATTCAGGTTCCCCTGCAGATCAAGCATCGGCCCGATGATCGATTTCATGGAGCCATTAACGGTCAGGTTGACGAGGAACGTATCGAGCCTGCTGGTCTTTACGAGCAGTTGCGATTGAGTCGTTGTGCCGTTCAGGATGATTTCCTTGGCATCATTGCTCGGCTCGCCGAGATAATTCAATGTCCCGACGCCAGGGCCTTTGAGCATGATCGTCGCGAGATTGTTGCTCGAATCGATATAGCGATACGGATGCAGCGCATCAAACGTGAGCGTATGCACGAGCTGGTTCTGGATCGTTCCCGTGCCCACGGCGGTGCCGAGCGTAGCGCCGCCGCTCGGATTGCTCAGGGTGACGGTGAAGGTTTCGTCGCTTTCCTGAATGAAATCGCTCTTCACCGGAACATGCACCTGGGCACTGGTCTGACCGGCGGCGAAAGTAAGCGTGCCGCTCTCGGCGACATAGTCGGCGCCCGCAGTCGCCGTCCCGTCGGCTGTTGCAAATTGAACCGTCAGCGGGACAGAGACCGCACTGCCAAGCGTAACCGTGAAGACCGCGTCAATCGATCCATAGATCGCTTCAGTGACGCCTGCATTCCCAATGGAGATCGCCGGAGGCGGCGGATCATTGTCCAGGATCGTCACCTGGGCGGTGGCAAGATCTAGGGTCGCTCCACCGCCATGTGGGTTGGACAAGTTTACATTGAACGATCGCGTGCCTCCGGAAATTCCAGGATCAAGGATCGGCACCTGGAATGTCAGCGAGATCACTCCAGCTCCAAAATTGAGCGTTCCGGATGTGGAAGTGAAATCGACACCAGCAGTCGCCGTGTCGGTGGATGTCGAATAGTTCACCGACACCGGGACCGATGGATTAGTGCGCGAGACGGTAATGGTCGTCGATCCTCCACCCTCCAAGGCAGCGTATACGGGCTGGCTGAAAGATATTTGCGGCGGCGCGTCATCATCAATAATCGTGCCCGTCGCAATCGCCGGCACACCAAGTGTGCCACGCACCGGATTGCTTAGCGCCACTGTGAATGTTTCATTCCGTTCCGGAATCAAATCTCCGATGACAGGAACAATAATCGATCCTGAAGTGTGTCCCGCCGCTATGACCAGTGTTCCGCTGGTAGGAACGAAATCCACGCCGGAGGTCGCAGTTCCGCTTGCCGTCGCGTAGTCGACGCTCACATCCAGAATCAGGGGCTGAGACAGCGAAACGGTGAACACCAAGTTGGTGTTGCCCACGTTCCCTTCAACAATCGGGTCCGGCGACGCAATCGTGATAACCGGAAAGACCAGCGCGGTCAGCGTCATGTCGTTTCCGGTGCCGCCGATGTAACTGATGATGAATCGATTAGCCCCAACCGCCAGCGTATTGCCCTCGATCAACCCAACGAACGTGCCGACGATCGGATTAGCGCCCGTGTTATTGATGATGGTGAAAACCTGACCATCGACAAAAGGGACGCCGGGACCGGCCGTCACATTCAAAGTCCCCGCGATCGTGACATTGCCCGATACGGTGATGCTATCGCTCGCCGCATTGCCGGCAACGGAAACCATCGCAACGTTCAGCGCGCCTGTGCTGGTTTGTGTGTAATTTCCGTTAATGATCAATTGCCCAGGCGAAACCGAATGAGTGATTGTGCCGCGATTTTCAATGGAATAATTGTTGGTTGTCTGCCGATCACCGGCGCTGATAGTGAGAATGGCGGTCGTATCGAGCAGAAGCGAACTGGTGCCCGAACCGTTTCCATTAAACACGCCGCTGTCCCAGAGAAACGAAGTGATGACTTCAATGGTGCCCGCACCGCCGATGGTTCCGGTCGTGACGCCGGCGAACGTTCCGGTATGGATGACCTGAGCGCCCGGAGCGATATTGTTGAACAGATAAGTACCAATACTAAAGTTCGCCTGCCCTACGTTCAGAAGTGCCGCGGCGTCGCCAGTGAATGTGCAGTTGCCGAAGTTGACAGTCCCCGCCCCGCCAACGCCAAGAATCTTCGCTGCGACGTTACGCGTGTTGTTAGTGCCATTGATCTGTGTACCAGCCAAGTAACTCAGCGTGGCGCCAGGATTGATTGAAATGACATCTGTATTGGTGCTGTTACCCAAAAATGCGACTGTGCCTGTCCGAACATCCAGCGCGCGCTCAGCGGCGAAACACCCGTCGGATAAAGCACTGGCCGAAGCCCCGCTACCGTTCCAAACTGGTCATTGATGAAATTAATTCCCACATCAATCGTCGTCGTTCCGACTCCACCCTGCTTGAGAAAGTTGCCCGAATTCAGAATATTCCCGGTATCCCCTGCGCCCGTGATGGCGCCATCATTTTGATCCCAGAACGTGGCGGCACGATGGACCCAGATCGTTGAGCCGCCAGTTAGACTCAGTGTGCCCGAGTCCCGCCAGATGACCTGGCCAATCACATCCAGTGCAAAACCGCCGGCTATGGTCTTTGCCGCGGTGGTGGAAATCAATGCAGTGGTGACCGCCGGATCGATGACAAGGCGGCCCCCGCCGCTCAATGTTCCGCCGGTCCAATTGAAGGACGTGCTTCCCGCAACGATAGGCGGGGCGCTGCCCACGACAAGCGTGGCTAAATCGCCGGTAACATTATTGACTGTAAAAGTCCCTGCGCCATTTCCACCAAAAACACCGCCGCGAAGGTTAAAAATATCTGTTCGGGCCGAGTCGGCACGGTTCGCTGAAGCGAAATCATTGATGCGCTGAGCAGTCCCCGCTGTCGCCGTCATATTCGCTTGAAGCAGGAAAGTTCCTGCATTCATGTCAATCTGGTGGACAGCGAAATTGCCAAAAAGCTGAGTGGTGCCCCCATCGACGCGCAATATACCATTGCCGGTGATTGCTGGAATGACATCCGGTGCGGTCGGTGGTGGAACAAAGTAAATGATATTGTTCACACCGCGCAGGTAATCCAGGACAGCGCCGGCAGAGATTTCAAACGTGCCGCCGACAGATGTTGAAGTATCCTGATTGTCACCAAGACCAAGGGTTCCCTGGAGAATCTGGCAGTCGCCGTCGTTATTGAATGCGAATCCCTGCGCTCCGCCCAATTCAGTCATATCACCGGGATTTGTTCCACCTTGGGACTTGCGAAAAACCGCGCCGGGAAAATTTTCGAAATTGCCGGCGCCGACACCTGAAGGAAATGTAATGTCCGCGTCACTTTGAACATCGAAGAGACCATGGTTTTCGATCGTAGCGCCGATTTGTCCGACCAAATTGCCGGTGCCGGTCAAGGTTGTGGTGCTGCTGTTTACGAGCGTTTCACCGTCTTTAAGAATTTTATCCGCGGTGCCCGAAAGCGCGAGTGGCGAGTTCATGGTGATGATGCCCGCGCCATCCCATGTTCCGCCGGTCCAGGTCGCGCCACCACCACCAATAATCAACCGCTCGTTGTTGAGAATATTATTAAGATGAAGCGTACCACCGGCGGCGTACGTGACGGTGATATTTCGGCCAGGGATATCGATCTGAACATCGTCCCCCGTCGCCGGGACATTGCCCGTACTCCAATTGGCGCCATTAGACCAATCACCATCACCGTTGGTCACCCAGGAAACGGTCGCAAACAACCGCCGCCTTTCCATCGGTTCGCAGGCGAACTTCAGCACGCGTGATCGCTTTCCCAGCTTAGACCGCTTGGATTCCGTCGATCGCACTTTGCCCACTCCATTCCGCCAAAAGGACATACAATCTCCGAAGAAATGCTCAAAGGGAAGGGACTCCCTAGGCCGCCATTTGCGTTGAGTGAAACGGGCACGACGTGCCCGTCTTTTCGATGCCCACCTAAAACGCTCCTCTTTTGGGGAGCGTAATCCGCGATGTTTGCTCCGGCGCTACGTTAAAGATAAGCGATTGGGTTTAGAAAAACAAACAAATGTCTGCCCAGCAACTTATTGCATTTGGCTGACATATTCCTGCTTCAAATCCGGACTTATGGCGACTCGGCAAATTCCCGTAGCCTCCGGCTAAATCGCCATTCGGCTCCAGATCATCCCAACCCGCCAAGCAAAGAACCTACCACCCGACCTTCCCGACCGCCGCCAAAAACGGTATCAGTGGGTGTATGAATCAATCCCTCACAATCTGGTCAAATGCCCGCCTGACCAGCAGCGCCCTTGAGCTTTTAAAGCACAATTCCCAAGGCCACCGCTTGCTCTTTTCAGACAAGCCCCCCGCTTCCAACCTCGTCGCCGGCAGCCACGATCCGCTGCTGGCCGAGGCTGATGTCGCCTTCGGCCAACCCAATCCGCAGCAGCTTACAGAACTGCCAAATGTAAAGTGGATACAGCTCACCAGCGCCGGCTATACGCGATACGACACACCCAACTTTCGATCGATAATGCAGTTGCGCGGCGCCGCTGTCACCAACAGCTCCAGTGTCTTCGACGCCCCCTGCGCCGAACATATACTGGCGATGATGATGTCCCTCGCCCGTCGGCTGCCCCAGGCTATCGAAGCTCAGCGCGGTCCTCGCGACTGGGACCGTGAACCTATCCGCATGGGCTCACGCCTCCTCGACGGGCAAACCGCAATCATCTACGGCCTGGGCGCAATTGCCCGCCGATTGGTCGAACTGCTTACACCGCTGCGTCTGAACCTGATCGGCGTCCGCCGAACCCCCCGCGCCGGTGACCCCATCAGAACCATAACCCCCGCCGAAGCCGACACCTTTCTTCCCCAAGCCGACCATGTCATCAACATCCTCCCCGAAGCGGCGGCCACCGAAAACTTCTTCACCGCCGACCGCCTCGCCCGCATCAAACCCACCGCCAACTTCTATAACATCGGCCGCGGCCCAACCGTCGATCAATACGCACTCCAATCCGCCCTGCAAAACAACAAATTGGCCGCCGCCTATCTAGACGTCACTACTCCCGAGCCCCTGCCTCCCCACCACCCTCTCTGGACCACACCAAACTGCTACATCACTCCTCACACCGCCGGCGGCCACGACACCGAATTCGAGCGGCTGGTCGAACATTTCACCAATAACCTCCGCCGCTTCACCACCGGCGAAGCATTGCTGGATCGCGTGGTTTAGTCCTCGCTGTGATAAATGCCGCTGACGCCGCTGGCATCCCCGGCAAGGCAGGCTTTTCGCATTATCCCGCCTAAAATGCGAAACACTCTCCTATGCATCCATATCCATAGATATTCAGTAACTTTTTATTTTTTTTGCCATTACGCTCCGCAGGCCCTTCGTATAGTTGGTGTAACTTCATGGGGCGGTCGGTGCGCCTGCAGGAGGAATGCAGGCGAGAACTTTAGCGGTTACTAACGCGTAGATATTTTGGCAGGAGGATCGCATGCCCAAGAGCGTGAAGAGGAATTTGTCACACCAGGTTTTATCATTGAACACGTTTAAAGCAGCGGTCGAAAGTCTTGAAAATCGGGTTTTGCTGAGTTTTACCCCACATGTGCTGCCTCGGGTGGTGGTGACTCACCATGTGGTAAAGCATCATGTGGCGCAGAGGGTGGCTCATGCGCCGGTGCGAACACCGATTAAAGCAGCGGCGGGGACGATTTTGCCTGTTCAGGCGAATCCGATTTCGTTGACGGTTCCGCTCAGCGGCGCATCGCCTGCCGCCTTGATGGGTGCGGCCGCGCCACCGGCCAGCGCAAAGACACCTGCCCAAATGCGCGGGGCATATGGGATGGGACAATATGGGGCGGCCAGTGTGACATTCGACAGCATCCAAGGCGATGGGACCGGTCAGACCATTGCCATCATTGATGCATACGATTATCCCTATGCCGCGACGGACTTGCATACGTTTGATCTGCAATTCGGGCTTCCCGACCCACCCAGCTTGACGCGAGTCAACCAGACGGGTGGATCGACCCTTCCAGCCACGGACCCTCACGGGCCCAATTACTCCCAGGGAACATGGGAGGAAGAAGCTGCCCTGGACATCGAGTGGTCGCATGTGATGGCGCCCAAGGCCAGCATCATCCTCGTGGAATGTAATTCCTCCGGTTCTTTTGACATGATCGGAAATCCAAATACACCGGGCACAATCGTGGGCGGTGTCCAATGGGCCCGGCAGGCCGCCGGTGTATCAGTCATTTCGATGAGCTTTGGATTTGCGGAAGGTGCGGGAGTTACCAGTTACGATCAATTCCTCACAACACCGGCCGGCCATCAGGGCATCACGTTCCTCGCTTCTACTGGGGATAAAGGCGCGCCGGGCGGATATCCAGCCACATCGCCAAATGTCGTGGCAGTTGGTGGGACCGCGCTAACCGTCAGCGGAAATAGTT
Source organism: uncultured Phycisphaerales bacterium (assembly GCA_963704405.1). Classification (GTDB taxonomy): domain Bacteria; phylum Planctomycetota; class Phycisphaerae; order Tepidisphaerales; family Tepidisphaeraceae; genus MFD01213-c1. The sequence goes on along the minus strand of OY969903.1, from coordinate 2,414,011 downwards.
ATTCGAGTGAAAGCGGATGGTCCGGCAGCGGCGGCGGTGTGAGCACGCAGGAAAATCAGCCGGCATATCAGAACGGCACGGTCAACGCGTTCTCCACAACCAAACGCACCATTCCCGACGTTTCATCAGAGGCCGATCCAAATGCGCCGGGTGTGGCGTTGTGCGATTCCTGGGACTTCAACGCTGCTGGGCAGCCCTGGCTCGATGGTTATGAAGGGGGAACGAGCCTCGCCGCCCCGACATGGGCCGGAATGATGGCGGTTGTGCAGCAAGGCCGCGCGCTGAACGGGCTGGGCACGATGGATGGGTTCTCGCAGACGCTGCCGCGGCTTTATCAGATTTCATCTGCCGACTTTCACGATGTGACTACCGGCAACAACGGGCTTGCGGCAGGCCCGGGTTATGACCTGGTGACTGGCCGCGGAACGCCGATGGCAAACCTGCTCCTCCCGGATCTGGCGAGCCTGCCGCAGACGGGAGTTTCAAACCTGTATGTCCGCAAGCAGGACAGCACGCATTTTGGTGAATGGATCAACTCTGCCACGCCGGGTGCAGGTTCGCCGACCGCGACGTTGGTGCTGGCGGATGCGTCGGCGATGCTGCTGAACGCCAACGCGGGCAACGATACGCTGACGCTCGATTTCTCCAATGGCGATTTCACCACGGGCTGGACGAACATCATTTATAACGCGTCGGCGGCAGGCAATAATTCGATCAACTTTATCGGCACCGTTTCTAATGACGGAATCTCCGTCACGACTTCGAGTGTTTCGGTTTCGGGCGGATTGGGGTCTACCCCGATCCAGATTTCAAATATTTCGAATGTATCGTTGGCAGGCGGTTCCGGCGGCAATGATTTGATTACGGTGCTGAGTACGCCGGTTGCAGGATACAATGTGAATGGAGATACGGCTTCGGGCTCGCCGAACGTGAGCATCAATATCAGCGGCTCAAACAATCTGGTGAACTTCAATGGTTCCCAGCATCTGGCGGGCCTGACAATCGGATCGTTTAATAGCGCGGTTGTGCTGCCAAGTGCAAGCTCGGGTGGGAAGGTTTTGATGACGACGGCGTTTTCTGACAGCGGCCAGCTCGATTTGAATAATAATGTGATGATTGTGAAGGGTGGGGATTTGGCTTCATTAACAGCCCTGCTGACGACAGGGAACGCCGCCGGAGCCTGGAACGGCGGCGGTATTGAGTCGACGTCGGCGTCCAATGACGCAACGCATAAGACAGCGCTGGGGATCATCAAGAATAACGATGGGAGTAATAATCGTATCTACGGAACGGGCGCTCCGATGGGCACATTTGATGGCGAGAATCCTGCGCTGAATGATGTGCTGATTAAGTACACCTATTACGGGGACGCCGACCTGAGTGGCAAGGTGGACGGCACGGATTACGGGAAGATCGACAATGGGTTTGTGCATGCATTGTCCGGTTGGATTAATGGGGATTTCGATTACAACAATACGGTGGATGGCTCGGATTATAGTTTGATTGATAACAGCTTCAATTTGCAGGGGTCGCCGCTTTAAGGGTGGGCAGCAAGGACATATCGCGGGGGTAAGGCGGCTTTGTAAACAGATGGGTGAGGATGCCGTCAAGTTCATCGACGCCGTCTATATGCTGCACGCATTCCAGAAGAAGTCGAAATTCGGCATTAAGACACCGCCACATACGATTCAATTGATCAAAGACCGGCAGAAGGTAGCCGAGGAGATGAGCCGTGAACGAGGCCGCGATCTGTTTAAAGTCCCCGATAGATGTAGCGGCGGTTTCCGACATCAAGGATCAGCACCAACAGCTGGTTCTGCTGCACCGCGTAAATGATTCGATAATCGCCAACTCGCACGCGGTAGGAAGCATGACCGGTGAGCTTTGCACTTCCAAGGGGCCAGGGGTTTTCCGCGAGTTGCTCCGCCTTTGCCAAGACCCGGCGCTGAACCTGTTTTGGCAGCTTGCGGTAGGCTCGTTCAGCCGGAACTGTGAAGATGACTTGGTAACGGGAGCTCAGGCTCGTGACTCCTGCTTCAATGCTTCCAGAGTCACACCGCGCTTGGTCTTTCGATAATGTGCGAGGGCGGCTTTGGCCTTACGCACGTCGCGGGCATCCTCGGCCAAGCGCGCGGCAACTTGTTCATATTCGCGACGAGGAACGATCACGAATTCCTTTCCGCCTACTTTGAATTTGGTGACAGTCATGTGTCCATTATACACAATCAGCCGCGGAAGAAATTCCTTCCGTGGCTGATTGATTCTACTTGGATTGCACTAACCTGCTCGATCAACTCCCCGCTTGCGGGGCCAGGTCGGGCGTTTGCGCTTCTTCCCGCGGAATCCGGGCCACCGGCTCGGTCGGCTCCGGAGCCGGCTGCGCCAGGTGCCTGATCTTCAGGTTCAAGTGAGCAGTTAAGCTGCCGTGCGGGGCATGCAGGGAAGAAGTTGTGATAATTATTCTCCCAGCAATGTCCGCAATTCCTCCATCAGATGAGGCAGATGTTTTTCAACAATGTTCCACGTAATGCTGATGCGGATGTTGCTATATCCGTGAATCAGTTGATTGCGAAGGCCAACGATCTGGACGCAGCCGGTCAGCTTTTGAGCAGTCGATTCATTTACCTGGCGAAGTTGCGACATGGCTTCACCGATCACACAAAAACTCCAGTGGACCGCATCCTGAAGCTGGCTGTCCTTCTCGAAATCGTGGAGTGATTTACCGGTGGTATAGCTTTGAATCAGCTTCACCCGATCGAGCATATCGCGGAGATACTTCCTTGGATCATGCGGCATAGAGGGTGTGCCGATAGCGGTTGGCTTCGTTTAAAAAATAGGGGTTCTTTGCATCTCTCGCACTGACCAGATCGACCTTGCGGCCCAACAACGCTTCAAGGTGATCTTTGAGATCAAAAAAACGATCGGCAATATCGGAAACATCCGACTCATCAAACTCATAGAAGAAATCAACATCGCTTCGCGCAGCGTCAAACTCACCGCTGGCGGCAGAACCGAACACCTCCAACCGCTTGATGCGATAGCGCCGGCATAACTCGGTGATCTGCGAGCGATTTTGTTCGATCAGGTCGATCATCTGCGTTCATTATACGCAATCGGCCACGGAGAAAACTCCGTGGCCGATTGAATCATTCAGTTTTCTGCGACGCAAGCACTGCCGCTTACGCCCCCGCTTGCGGGGCCAGGTCGGGGGTCTGCGCTTCTTCTCGCGGGATCCTCGCCACCGGCTCGGTCGGCTCCGGGGCCGGCTGGGCCAGGTGCTTGATCTTCAAATTCAAGTGCGGGTTGAACGCCGTGCCCGCCGGGATCAGGTGGCCGAGGATGACGTTCTCCTTCAAGCCGACCAGCGTGTCGATCGCTCCTGCCAGCGCCGCTTCCGTGAGGACTTTGGTCGTCTCCTGGAAGCTCGCCGCCGAGATGAATGATTCGCTCTGCAGCGAGGCCTTGGTGATGCCGAGCAGCAGTGTCTTGCCGCGGGCGGGCCGGGTCTTCTTGCTCTTGGCGGGTTCCTTGCCGGCGGCTTCAGCGCCTTCGTTGGCGTCCTTGAATTCCGCCTTGAGGACGACGTCGCCTTCCTTGTAGGTGGTGCCGCCGCCGTCGACGATCTTGACGCTGCTGGTGGCTGTGTCGTTGCCGCCGCGGAAGCGGAATTTATCCAGCACTTCGCCGGGCAGGAACTTGGTGTCGCCGGGGTCTTCAACCTTCACCTTGCGGAGCATCTGGTTGAGGATGATCTCGATGTGCTTATCGTTGATCTTCACACCTTGCGAGCGGTACACGTTCTGCACTTCGGTCAGCAGGTACTGATACAGGGCTTCCTCGCCCTTAATCCGCAGGATGTCATGCGGAATGATCGGCCCGCGAATGAGCGGGTCACCGGCATCCACATAGTCGCCGGCGTGAACCTGCAGTTCCTTGTCCTGCGGGACGTGGTGCTCGCGTTCCATGCCCGTTTCGCTGCGCACGATGATCGTCATCTTGCCGCGGCGTTTTTCAGAGCGAATTTCAACCGTGCCGGAGATCTCGGCCAGAACCGCCGGATCCTTCGGCTTGCGGGCTTCGAAGATTTCCGTCACACGCGGCAAGCCGCCGGTGATGTCCATCGTGCCGGCCGATTCCTTTGGCTGGCGAGCCAGCAAGTGACCGGCTTCGATCTTCTGGCCATCGGTGACTTCGATACGAGCCTTGGCCGGCAGGTAATGGAAGTCGAGGATTTTGCCGTCGCTGCCTTCGATGGTGATTCGCGGATGACGTTCACCTTTGTGCTCGATGACGACCAGCTTGGCCTCACCACCGCCGCCGCCTTTGCGCTCTTCTTCGAGGCGGGCAGTTTCGCCTTCTTCAATGTCTTCGTAGCGGACAATGCCGCCCTTTTCCGCCAGGATAGGCGTGATATGTGGATCCCACACCACGAGCTGCTGGCGGGCTTTGACCTTCTCGCCGTCGCCGACAAGCACAGTGGCGCCGTAAGGCACCTTGTATTTCTCCATCTCAAGCCCGCGCGGGTTGAGGATGGCAAGTTCGCCGTTGCGCTTCAGTGCGATCAGGCGCGTCTGCCCTTCTGCGTCCTTCACCGGGACGGCGTTGATGTCGCGATGCTGCACGACACCGCCGGCGATCGTCTTGATATCGTTTTCGATCAGCGAGCCTGTCGCCACACCACCGGTATGGAACGTACGCATGGTGAGCTGCGTACCAGGTTCACCGATAGACTGGGCGGCGATGATGCCGACGGCAAGGCCTTCTTCGACCACGTTGTTGGTCGACATATCCACGCCATAGCACCGGGCGCACACGCCGCGAACGCTTTCGCAGGTCAGCGGCGAACGCACGCGGATGCTCTCAAGCTTCAGATCCTTCAGCTTGTCGGCGATCTCATTCGTGATCGTCATGTTCTCTTCAACGATCGTCTCATCGGTGATTGGGTTGCGGATCGTGTCGCGCGCCGTTCGGCCGACGATCATGTCCTTCAACTCAACTTCGACCGTTTCACCTTTGTAAATGGTCGTCTTGGTGACGCCATTGACAGTGTTGCAGTCGATCTCGTTGACGATGACGTTCTGCGCCACGTCGGCGAGCTTGCGCGTCAGGTAGCCCGAGTCAGCCGTCTTCAGAGCCGTATCGGCCAATCCCTTACGGGCACCATGCGTCGACGAGAAATATTCCAGCACCGAGAGGCCTTCGCGGAAGTTGGCCTTGATCGGCGTTTCGATGATCTCACCAGAAGGCTTGGCCATCAGACCGCGCATGCCACCAAGCTGACGCATCTGGTCGACCGAACCTCGGGCCTTTGAAGTCGCCATCATGTTGATGGGATTCAGGTACTTCAGCGTGCCGGGGGTCTTAGCCGGGACAGGCTTGCCTTCGGCGTCTCGATAGTCATTCGCCAGCGCTTCCATCAGATCATCGGTGACCTGCTTGCGGGCATGGCCCCACAAATCGATGAGCTGGGCATAACGTTCCTGGTCGGTGATGGCGCCCTGGCGATAGGCCTTCTCGATGGCGTCGGCTTTCTTCTGGCCAGCGTCGAGGATGGTCGCCTTGCTGTCGGGCGAACGGATGTCGGTGATGCCAAAACTGAGGGCGGCAAGCGTGGAGCGCTTGAAGCCGAGTTGCTTCATGTTGTCGAGCAGGTCGATCGTTGCCGGGCGGCCCAACTGGGCATAGCAGTCAGCGATCACGCGGCTCTGGCCGGCGCTGGTGAGCGCCGTGTTATAAAATGGCATCGCCTTGGGCAGAATGTCGTTGAAAATGCAGCGGCCAACGGTCGTAAGGATCACCTGACCGTCATACTTCTTCGGCTTGGGCTGTTCCTGATACGCCGGATTGCGGCGCTTGCGCTCAATCTGCAGCGCCTTCCAGGCTTCATCGCTGATGGGTACCGCACCGCTCTTTTCGCTCGGCACCACGTGCGTGCGATTGACGCGCACCCAGATGCGGGTGTGCATGCGGATACGATGCATGTCCAATGCATACATCGCTTCCTGCACGCTCTTGAACATGCTGAATTCGCCAAGATCGCCTTCGCGATCGACCGTGATGTAATACGTGCCCAGCACGATGTCCTGCGACGGCGAAATAATCGGGCTGCCGTTGGCGGGCGAGAAGATGTTGTTCGGGGCGAGCATCAGCACATGCGTTTCGGTCTGAGCTTCAATGCTCAGCGGGAGATGCACAGCCATCTGGTCACCGTCGAAGTCGGCGTTGAAGCCTTTGCACACCAGCGGGTGAATCTTGATGGCGTTGCCTTCGACCAGCACCGGCTCAAACGCCTGGATGCCCATGCGGTGAAGCGTGGGGGCGCGATTGAGCATGACCGGGTGCTGATAGATGCACTCTTCGAGAATGTCCCACACTTCCGGGTCGCGCCGCTCGAGCATCTTCTTGGCCGACTTGATCGTGTCGGCCAGGCCATGCTCCTTGAGCCGGCGGATGATGAACGGCTGGTACAGTTCCAGCGCAATCTTCTTCGGCAAGCCGCACTGATGCAGCTTGAGTTCCGGACCCACGACGATGACCGAACGGGCCGAGTAATCGACGCGCTTGCCGAGCAGGTTTTCGCGGAAGCGGCCCTGCTTGCCCTTGATCATGTCGGTCAGGGACTTCAGCGGCCGGTTCGATGAACCCAGCACCGGACGACGGCAGCGGCCGTTATCAAACAGCGCATCCACAGCCTGCTGCAGCATGCGCTTTTCGTTGCGGATGATGACTTCAGGCGCATTGAGGTCGACCAGCTTCTTCAGCCGGTTATTACGGTTAATGATGCGGCGATACAGATCGTTCAGATCGCTCGTCGCAAAGTTGCCCGATTCCAAAAGAACCAGCGGCCGCAGATCAGGCGGAATGACCGGGATCACGTCCATGACCATCCACTCGGCTTTATTTTCCGAGTTGCGGATCGCTTCGATCATCTTCAGACGCTTGGTCAGGTCCTTGATCTTCTGCTTGCTGTTGGTCTTCTCGATGTCCTGACGAACCTTCGCCTGCTCGGTGTGCAGGTCGATCATGTTCAGGAGCTTCTTGATGGCGTCAGCGCCCATCTCGGCTTCGAATTCTTCGCCGTACTTTTCATAGGCGGCGCGGTATTCGTCTTCGGTGAGCAACTGCTTTTTCTTCAGCGGCGTCTTGCCCGGACCGGTGACGACGTAGTCCTGGAAGTAGACGATCTTTTCGATGTCGCTGGTCTTCATGTCCAGCATCGCGCCCAGACGCGACGGCAGAGCTTTGAAGAACCAGATATGCACGATCGGCGCGGCCAGGTTGATATGGCCCATGCGCTTGCGGCGCACGCGGCTGTGGGTGACCTTCACGCCGCAACGGTCGCAGATGATGCCCTTGTACTTCGTGCCTTTGTACTTGCCGCAGGAGCATTCCCAGTCGCGCTCGGGTCCGAAGATCCGCTCGCAGAACAGGCCGTCCTTTTCAGCGCGATAGGTACGATAGTTAATGGTTTCCGGCTTCTTCACTTCGCCGAAGGACCACGAACGAATATCGTTCGGGCTGGCGAGTTGAATGCGGACGGAACCGTAATCGTTAATGCGATCGTAGACAGATTCAGCCATGATCGTTTTCTCTTTCTTCGTTCAGCACGGGCTAAAGGACCCGTGGGTAATTTCATATCAAAATCGCGGCGAGCCTTGCTTGGTTTCACCCAATATCAGGCCGACTTCCGCTTCCGCGGAGTCGGTGGCATTGCCTCGATCAGCTTCCGCAACGCCTTGTTGACTGCCGCGGAATCTTTGAACACTTTTGCGACATCCTTCTCAAGCACTACCTGGTTTGTCTGAGCGGGCCTGGCGAACACACTGCCAGAGCCGCGACCCGCGAATACGAAATTCGAGGTATCGCCTGGAACATCATAAGCCATTTCTTCCGGCGAAAACTTCACGAAACGCGCCTTAGTCCTCTTGGATGTAACGGCGCGTCTCTGCTTGATTCGCTCTGCGAGCACTGATGATGCGGATCGTTTCATTGCGTTTTGTATAAATGACCGCCAGTAACCGGGACCGATCGGAAATTCCAAGCAAGAGCCATCGCTCCTCGGTCACTGAATGTCCTGAATCATATTCACGACGTCTTTTCGGATCATCGAACGCAGTTGTTGCTTCATCGAACGTTACACGATGCTTTCGCCGGTTCGCCGCTGACTTCGATGCATCCCATTCAAACTCTTCGGCTCTCAATCTCCGACCTCCGCGTCATTTGCATGGGAAGCATCACATCAGATCATCATCCTCACCATCGCGGCCACCAAGACCCTTCTTCTTCTCCAACTGGATATTCAACCCAAGACCGCGGATTTCGTTGCACAACACATCAAAGCTCACCGGCGTACCGGCTTCAAGCGTGTTCGTGCCCTTAACCATGGACTCGTAAATCTTCGTGCGGCCTTCCACATCGTCCGACTTCACCGTGAGCAGTTCCTGCAGCACGTATGAAGCGCCGTATGCTTCCAGGCCCCACACTTCCATCTCACCAAATCGCTGACCACCGGTGCGGGCCTTGCCGCCGAGCGGTTGTTGCGTGATCAGTGAGTACGGGCCGGTTGCGCGGGCGTGGATCTTGTCGTCGACCAGGTGATGCAGCTTCATCATGTAGATGTAACCGACGGTCGTCTTCTGTTCGAACGGTTCGCCAGTGCGGCCGTCGTGCAACTGGACCTTGCCGCCGTAACCCATAACCACGTCGAGCTCTCGCGGGTCAAGCGTCTTGCCGGTCTTCTTGCGATCAGCTCGGCGCTCTTTGACGGTCTTGTTGGCTTCATCCAACGCGGCGTGGATTTCGGTTTCGGTCGCGCCATCAAACACCGGCGTCACCGACTGGAATCCAAGCACCGCGGCGGCCCAGCCCAGATGGGTCTCGAGGATCTGACCGACGTTCATGCGGCTCGGCACGCCGAGCGGGTTCAGCATGATGTCAACCGGCGAACCGTCTTCGAGGAACGGCATGTCTTCTTCCGGCACGATGCGGGCGATAACGCCCTTGTTTCCGTGACGGCCGGCCATCTTGTCGCCGACAGAAAGGGATCGCTTGGTGGCAACGTAAATCTTCACCATCTCAAGCACACCGCTGGGAAGCTCGTCGCCGCGCTTCATGTGTTCCATGCGGCGATTGCGTTCCTTCAGCACAGCCTGCACGCGCGGCCAGAAACGGTTGTACGTGTTCTCGGCCTGCTCGCGGCTTTCCTTGCTGCCCTTCACCCATTCCATGCTGAAGCCTTCGATCTGCTCCAGGATCACTTCATGGATTTCAGACTGGCCGACCTTCTGGCGGGTGCCGGGGTCGACCATCTGCTGACCGGTGGTCTCGTTGATCTCGCCGATCATCTGCTTGAAGATCTCGATCGCCCGGACATTCATTTCCTTTTCGTATTTGTCGATGTCCTTCTTCAATGCCTTCTTCTGATCGTCTGTCATGTGCATGCGGCGGCTGAACCGCTGCGTGTGAATGACGACGCCTTCTTCGCCCGCCGGCATTTCCAGCGAATCGTTCTTCACGTCTTCACCGGCGCGGCCGAAGATGGCATGAAGCAGTTTCTCTTCCGGAGTCAGCTCGCTCTTGCTCTTAGGCGCGATCTTGCCCACGAGGATGTCACCGGGACCGACGCGTGTTCCCACGCGCACGATTCCGTTCTCATCCAGGTTGGCCAGGGCACGCTCGCTGACGTTGGGGATATCGCGGGTGAATTCTTCGCGACCCAGCTTCGTCTCGCGAATTTCGACATCGTATTCTTCGATGTGAATCGAAGTGAACGTGTCTTCCTTCACGAGCTTCTGGTTGATAACGATGGCGTCTTCGAAGTTGTAGCCGTCAAAAGTCATGAACGCGACGAGCACATTGCGGCCAAGGGCCAGCTCGCCCTGATGCACGGCAGCGCCGTCGGCGATGATCTGGTTCTTCTTGACGCGCTGGCCCTTTTTCACAATGGGCTTTTGGTTCAGGCATGTTCGCTCATTCAACCCGACAAATTTACGAAGCACGTATTCGTCGGCGTTGTCGATGAGGATGCGGGTGGCGTCCACGCTGGTGACCACGCCGCTGCGCTCGGCGCGAACGACCATGCCGCTGTTCTGGGCGACGGGGCGTTCGAGACCGGTCGCAACCACCGGCGGATCGGTGCGAAGCAACGGCACCGCCTGGCGCTGCATGTTTGAACCCATGAGCGCGCGGTTGGCGTCGTCGTGTTCTAGGAACGGGATCAGGGCCGCAGAGACAGAAACTGTCTGCCGCGGGCTGATGTCGACGTACTGGACTTCCTTGCTGGTCACGGTCGCAAGGTCACCTTGCACACGGGCCAGAAGCAGACCCTTCTTCAGCGTGTGATGATCTTTTTCAACAACGTCCGGCGGCGCGAGGATGGCCTTCATTTCCTCGTCGGCGCGGAGGTACTTATGCTCGCCGTTGACCTTGCCATCCTTCACTACGCGGTATGGCGTGATGAGGAAGCCATATTCATCAATGTCGGAATAGATCGCGAGCGACGCGATCAGACCGATGTTGGTGCCTTCAGGCGTTTCGATCGGGCAGATTCGGCCATAGTGCGAAATATGCACGTCGCGCACTTCAAAGCCGGCGCGCTTGCGGTTCAAACCGCCTGGCCCAAGGGCCGACAGGCGGCGTTCGTGCGTGAGCTGGCTGAGCGGGTTGGTCTGGTCGACCACCTGGGACAGCTCGCCGCGACCGAAGAAGAAGTCGATTGAACTGCTGATGCTCTTGCTGTTCACGAGTTCGGCGATGCGACCAAGCTCGTTCGGATCCTTCAAGGACATGCGCTCCTGAACCGTGCGCTTGAGCTTGAGGAACCCTTTGCGAAGCTCTTCGCTTGCCAGCTCGTCGATGGTTCGGAGCCGGCGGTTGCCGAGATGGTCGATGTCATCGACATAACCTTCGCCGCTGCGCAGCTTGAACATGTACTTCAGGCTGTTGACGAGGTCTTCGCTTCGGAGCGTCATCACCGTTTCGGGGACGTTCTGGTCGAACTTGCGGTTGATGCGGAAGCGGCCGACGCGGCCGAGACGATAGCGGTTTTCATCGAAGAACTTTTCATGGAAAAGCGTCATCGCCTTTTCCAACTGCGGCGGATTTCCGGGACGCAGCCGGGCGTAAATCCGCATCAGGGCATCTTCGTGGCTGGTCGAGCTGTCATCGGCAAGCGTGTTGAGAATCAGCGGGTCGTTCACCTTCGTGACGACATCAACAGCCTTCATGCCGCTCGCCTGAATCTTGTTGATCGCCTCGGCGATCTGTGCGCCGGGCTTCACCAGTTCTTCGCCGCTCTCGGCGTCGATGATGGAAGCGGCGGCATAATATTCCGCATTGAGCTGGCCGATCTTCACCGATTCAACTGTATAAAACTCACGAATGATCGCTTCGGTCGTGCCATACTTCTTATCGAGCGCGCGGATGAACGTCGTCGCCGGGATTTTGCTGGATTGGTCGATGCGGACAGCCAGTGCGTCCTTCTTTGTGACCGAGCATTCAATCCACGAGCCGCGCTCGGGGATGACGCGGCAGCCGTGCAGCGGGCGGTCGCCTTCCTGCACTTCAACGAGGAAGTCGACGCCGGGCGAACGGTGCAACTGGTTCACGATCACGCGCTCGGCGCCGTTGATGATGAATTCGCCGCCACCGATCATGATGGGGATTTCACCGAGGTAGATGGAGTCTTCCATCACTTCGTCTTTGTCTTTGCGGACAAAGCGGACCTGGATGCGAAAGGGCATGCCAAAGGTCAGGCGGAGCGCCCGGCATTCATCGGTGGTGTAGCGCGCTTCGGAAAGATCGTAGCTGATATATTCCAGGCGCAGGTTCCCGTCATAGCTCTCGATCGGGAACACTTCGCGCAGCAGAGCTTCGAGCCCTTCGTTCTTCCGCTTGGTGGGCTCGACTTCTTTCTGGAGAAATTTTTGATAAGACTCGATCTGAACGTCGATCAGGTTAGGGATCGGAAGCGCATCGCCGCGCTTGCTGAAATCGCGTACCTCATGGACTCGCATCAGAGGTTCCTTTGAAGGCTGCCTTCAGGGTTGAGGAGTGAATAATCTGTTTTTCAGGGGGCACCCCTCGGCGATCAAACCAACGGATGCCTGCTCACAAAACGGTTTTAGTTTTTAGTTCCGGGCATTGGTCATCACATTCCCAATGCCTGTTTTTTTAGTCGGATCGGGCGATAAAATTAGCCGCTACACGGTTGTTTAGCGGCCTGTCGTCCCGGACGAGTCAATAGTTTCCGCCCGGGGGTTTCGTCTTTAACTGCTGTAACGATAGTCATTCAAAGCGTTTCGTCAAGCGGCGCAAAAATAAAGAACCAGACATCCTCGGACCTCTCAGTCCGAGACGTTCTGGAATCGCTGACGAGATTATGCCTGTAAACTGGTCAATGCTGACGCGTGATAATTACCGCAATAGGATAGGCATTGTCAAGGCATCGGGACAAGGGGTGGTAGAGCATTTTTTGGTGGCATGAAGCCTCTCGCCTGTGATCGAACGCGGCCAAACCCCGACAAGCTCAGCAGTTCCTATCCCCGCCCTCTTGGACTAACCGCCCAGTTCAGCTTTTCGGCATAACTGCGCCATAGCCGCGCCTCGGGATTCTCAATTAACAGCACATCATGCGGGCTACGGCGGATAATCACCTTATCATCCACGTGAATATGCGTACTCGCCTGCCCATCGCAAAAGAGCGTGGTCCCCTCATTCACCCGGGCCGCCACGATGGTCACCAGGCTGCTTGAAGGAATCACCAGCGGTCGAAACGACAAACTGTGCGGGCAGATCGGTGTGATGCACATCGCTTCCACCGCGGGTGAAATAATCGGGCCGCCCGCGGATACGTTATAAGCAGTTGACCCGCTGGGGGTTGAAACAATCACCCCATCGCCAAAATACCGGACTTCGCTTTCACCATCGGCCCGCACCTCAAGTTCCACCATATGGAACGGCGGACCCGCCGTGATGACGGCATCATTCAAAGCTGTAGCATGAAACCGCCGGCTCGAAAGAGCATCCGGCGCATTGGCCAGATCAACCGGAACTTCGGCGGCGATGACGGATACGTCCAGCACTTGCCGCGCCGTATGGCTGAGCTTCCCCTGGGTCAGATCATCAAAATGCCGTTGAAACTCCGGCGGTGTAAAGCTTGCCAGAAATCCCAACCGCCCAAAATTAACCCCCATGAGGGGAATCGCCTTCCCGCGCAACCGCCGCGCGGCGGACAGCAGGGTTCCATCACCCCCGAGCACCAAAATGACATCCGCCTCCACCCGGCTGAGATCGTCCTCACAGGAATAATCAATTCCCACCACCTCAACAAGCTGCTTCATCCGTGGCAGCCATTCATTAAGCGCGGGGCTCACGTCGGGTTTGGAGAGGTTCGCTACGATGAATAGCCGCATGGCAAGGATTGTAGAACTCGGCGGGATGATTGGAAGTGATCGAGTATATGTACCCAAGGTGGCAGGAATTGGACGGAATCACATATCGTGCCGTACTCGCGAAGCACTATGAGACGCAATGCGATCGGTCCTCGACCAAGTGACCGCCTCCGGCACTGCCAATTGTTTCGCCGATTGCGGCTATACGCTACCACTGAACGGAGAATGCTCTGGCTGCAATGAAATGAAACTGCCTTAAATAACGCCGGAGAAATCCGGAGGGAGCAGCAGCACAGGGATTTTTGTGTTTTTGATGAGTTCGACCGGGACATTGCCGGCCAGGAGGCGGGCGAAGACGTTTTTGCCGGTCAGCCCCAGGACGATGACCGTTACTTCACGTTCGGTGGCGGTATTTAATATGGCGCGGGCGATGTCGTCGCTGAACATGAGGAGCGTTTGAACGGCGATCTGCCGTTCCTGGAGTTTTTCGCGGAGGAGGGTGATGGCGGCTTCACCGTCGGCTTGTTCCTGTTCGCGCATCTGGCCGCCGCTGGGGCGGGAGACATGGACGACGAGAACCTCAGCGGAGATTCGCCTGGCGAGATCGGCGAGGGGTTCGAGCACCTTCTGGGCGGCGTAGGGGCTGCTGACTGCTATTAGAATCCGGCTCATACCCATCCTTAGACTGACTAAACGACTGGCATTTCGATCCTTTGGAGCAACTGCTTCATTCGCCGCAGGGCTTTACCGCGATGACTGATGCGATGCTTTTCTTCCCCGGACAGTTCCGCTGTGGTTCGCCGGAGGGCCGGTACATAAAAGAGCGGATCATACCCAAATCCATTCGAGCCGACAGGGGTGGAACGCATAACGCCTTCGACGGTGTCCCGGGTGGTCAATACGATCTGGCCGCGGGGGTTGGAGAGTGCGAGCACACAGACGAAGCGGGCGGTGCGGGCGGCATCAGGCACATCCTTTAATTGATCGAGCAGCAGCGCGTTGTTCGCCTGATCGCCTTTGCCGGCGGAGTGGAGTTCGGCCCAGCGGGCGCTGAACACACCGGGACTGGATTGGAGGGCGTCCACTTCCAGGCCGCTGTCGTCGGCGAGCGTCCAGAGGCCGGTGGCTCTGGCATATCCGGCGGCTTTTAAGGCGGCATTGGCGCGGAAGGTGTGACCGGTTTCTTCAACGGGGGTGATAGCCGGAAAATCCGACAGGCCGCGCCAGGTGAATCGCGCGTTGTCGAGCATTTCGCGAAATTCACGGACTTTCCCGGCGTTGCCCGTGGCGATCAGGATTTCCATCGTTGAGCTCATATGAAATTTACGCGTTCATTCGCCAATGGATTTCAGTCGGCCTGCGCCGGGGGCGGGCGCTGGGTTTGGGTCTTGCACAGGGGCGGCGGGAGCGGCGCCTTGGTTCATGGAGCCGGCCATTTCATCGGTGGATTCGGGAAGGGGGATTTTTACAAGGAATGAGTGGTCGGGTTCGATGTGGGTTTGCTTGGTCACCGGGTCGGCGACTTTGTGGCCAAGGACGTCGCCATTCAGTGCGTGGTCGGGGAAGCGGTGCAGCACATCGATCAGCGTCGGGTCTATTGGATCAACGTGGGGGGCGATGTTTTTCATTCCCTGTTGATTGACCTGTTCGTTGGCATCGGCGTTGAGAGGCTGGGGCGTGACATAGAGCGGTGTATTGGGGTCGTCGTTCTGCATACTGGGGTCGATTTCGCGAGCCGCATCGCGCGGCCACGCGCCGATGCAGACGGAGCTGGCCGTGGGACCGTGATAGTAATAAGCCTCGATGCCGCGGGACCGGGCATCGCGGACAGCATCGACGGCGGCTTGCTTGCGCTCGGGGCTGCCTTTGTAGACGGCGATCTCGACGGACCAATATTGCCCGGTGCGGGTGAGATCCCAGGCGGAATTGGCAGCGGGATCGGGGGCGTCGATCGGCACGGGAACGCTGGCGGAGAAGGGGCGGAACCCGTTGGTGTCGACCATGGCGCGGATTTTGTTCAGATCGGCAATCGCCCGCTTGCCTTCGCGATCATCCTGCGGGTCGCGGGGATCGACGGTCCGATAGAAGCCATAGTAAAGAGTGCTCTGCTCACCGCCGTGGACGATGTACCAGTCCTTCATTGCGGTGGCCTGGCGGAGAACCTGCTGCAGTTGGCGGGCGCGTTCGATGTGATCGGGGCCGGCCAGGCTTTGGCAGTAAATGGTGTACTGCGCATCCTTAGGCGGGATGGGCATGTCTGATGCGCTGTTGACGGGTTTGGTTGGATTTGATGGATTGGCGCTGGTAGCGACGGGATGAAGATCGGGCCGATCAGCAGCCGGTGGTTTGTCGGGACCGCAGGAGACAAGAACAGCCGGGAAGAGAAAACAAATGATGATGGCCACGCGCCGAAACATGCGGTTTCTCCAAATGCGATTCATGCCCGTGTGGCCGGTTGAACAGGCTGGCCAAGGGCATCCTGCTGAATCGTCATCAACTTTTCGCAACCGGCGACAGCCAGGTCAAGCAGGCGGTTCATTTTAGCACGGTCGAAGCCGCCGCCATTCTCGGCAGAGCCTTGGATTTCAACAAATTCCCCCTTGGCCGTGTAGGCGACGTTCATATCCACTTCGGCGCGGGAATCATCGTGATAGTCGAGATCGAGGCGGACTTCACCGTCTACGACACCGACGCTGACTGCTGAGAGTGGCGCGACGATACCTTCGGACGGGCGATAGAGCGCGGATCATATCGCGCAGGAAAGCGCGATCGATCGGTGGGATTTCGAGGGGAGGGAAGTTCTTTTGGCAGCCTGGCGAGGGCGTCGACCAGTGCGACGTATGCGCCGCAGATGGCGGCGGTTCTGGTGCCGCCGTCGGCTTGGAGAACTTGGCAGTCGATTGCGACGGTGTGGGGGCCGATCTTGTCCAGGTCGATCGCAGCCCTGAGGACGCGGCCGATGAGGCGCTGAATTTCGGTGCCGCGGGAATCGGTGTGGCCGGTTTTGGGCCACGGTTTGCGCTGAGGAGTGGAGGCGGGGAGCATCACGTATTCAGCCGTAATCCATCCGCCGGGACGATCTGGACTGAACCAGGGGGGAACATCTGGAGAGATGGCGGCAGTGCAGAGGACGATGGTTTTGCCTTGCTGCCAAA
The DNA here is from genome assembly GCA_963704405.1 of uncultured Phycisphaerales bacterium. Lineage (GTDB taxonomy): Bacteria > Planctomycetota > Phycisphaerae > Tepidisphaerales > Tepidisphaeraceae > MFD01213-c1. The sequence goes on along the minus strand of OY969903.1, from coordinate 2,397,465 downwards.
GCACAGAACCGGCGGGGGTTTCGGTGAAACCGCGCTGGATGGTGATGGAGCGGAGTTGATCGTTAGGGCGGCCGTCTTGACGCATGGGTTAACCGTAAGTGGATGTATGCATGGAAGCAAGCGGGGGTTTGGGATGATTGCAACGCCGGCGAAATTTGGCTTAACCGGATTGATGGGTGATCGTCTATAATAGCATTGGAACGATATCGAACGGGAATTCGTATGAGATTGGTTGCACTTTCTTTGTTCGTCCTGGGGATTTGGGTGGCCGGGGCCTGGGGCGAGCCTGCCGCCGCGGTTCCCGCCACTCAGCCGACGACGACGGCGGCGGATAGCCCTGCGATTGATGTGCTGGTGCTCCCCTTCGCCCCTTTGACCGATCAAAAGCTGCCGGCGGATTGGGGGCGGGCGGTGCAGAAAAATTTGATCGCCGATCTGGGTCAGGCTCACTTTCATCCGGGTGAAGGGAGTGATGCATCTGACGCACAATCTGCGAGGCAGATGGGGGAAGCGCGGTACATTATTTCCGGCACATATCAAACCGCCGACGGGCTGTTGCGCTTTGACGGGCAGATTACAGATGCGCGTTCGAACACCGTGGCAGGCGGGTTGAAGGCGACGGGAGCGGCTCGAGATTTATTTGCGTTGGAAGATGCAATATCCAGTCAGGCGATTCGGCAGCTTCATCGGCTGATGAATCCAGCCGCCGACACAAAAGGCCCCGAGAACCCGCTCACGCGCGCGGGGATTGTTGAGAATCCCGTGCCGGGGATGAAAACTTATGAGGGTTCGGCGCTACAGCAGTATGTGGATTCCAATCGTACGCCATCGACGGATTTTTCGGATCAGGTGCGGCGATCGAGCGATCAGCAGACTTATAATTATGGATCGGGCGGAGCGGATTGGGCATCCGGCGGTGGCCTGGGGTATCCGTTTGGCGGGATTAATTATTTTGGCGGCTATGGCGGATTTGCGTATGGATACACGACGCCATTTGTTTCGATCACGGGACATGTGGGAAGGCCGATATATTTCGGGCGGGATAATTCGCAGCGGCCATAATTACAACCTATATGCGGCGGTGCCGAAGCGGTATGTATGATATCGGGCGGTGGAAATCAGCCGGGGGCGTGCATTCTTGAAATCGGGGGTTTCGTATCCGATTCTGTTCAAAATGTCCGACTTTTTTCAGTTCGAAAGGGTCGAATATCCGGCTGCTTGCTGCTTTCAGCCCAGCCCGTTGGGATGATTTTTCAGGAACTCATCTAAAAGTGCGATGCAGTCGGGGTCGTGCAGGTCGATGACTTCCACGCCGACAGATCGGAGGAATTCGGAGGCGGGAAGGCGTTTGGCGTTAGGGAAGACATTGCGGTGTGTGGGGACATTTACACTTTCGCCGGCGACGACGCGCGGGATGCCAAAATGGGCGGCGGTGCCGCTGCACATATGACACGGCATCAACGTCGTATAGAGCACCGTGTCGCGGTACGTTTCCTGGGGGCCGGCGTTACGCAGGCAATCCATTTCAGCATGGGCGGTGGGATCATTGGTTTGAATTCGCCGATTGTGTCCTTTCGCGATGATCTGGTTATTGCGCACGAGGACCGCGCCGATGGGGATTCCGCCTTCGGTGATGCTTTGTTTTGCTTCATCCAGTGCGGCATCCAGGAATTCGCGATGCTCGGGGAGGCTTGCGCCGGCAAGCCGAAGGCGCGGCTTTTGCACCGGCTCAGGAATGACGCCGGCGACATCATCAACGGACAGCGTTCCGGCCTGCTGATTTTCTCGTTTGATCTGGTCGTAAATTTCCTTGCGATGGACTGCGATGTGCCGGGGCGCGGAGACACCGAGGCGGACTTTGTCGCCGCGGATGTCTGAGACGGTTACGGTGATGTCATCGCCGATAATGATCGATTGATCGCGCATGCGCGCCAAAACAAGCATCGAGCGGCTCCTTCCTGGAATAAGGGCCGGAAGCAAAGGTTCGAGTCAGGCCGGGTTGGCCAGTAGATATACGCCGCCGCGCCGGCTCTGGTTGATTTTAGCACTGGAATGAGTCGGTCAACCGCGCAGCGATTGCAGTTCCGCCAGTCGCTTACCCGTGGGCGCCTTTCGGGTTTTCATCATTTCCACGAAGGCGTCGAAGAGATACGCGGCGTCGTGGGGGCCGGGGCTGGCTTCGGGGTGATACTGGACGCTGAAAATGGGCAGCTTGCCGTGTCGGAAGCCTTCGACGGTGTCGTCGTTCAGGTTGACGTGGGTGACGATGCCGCCGTGCTTTTCGAGGCTGGCTTTGTCGACGGCAAAGCCGTGGTTCTGGCTGGTGATTTCGACGCGGCCGGTGTCGAGGTTCTTGACCGGCTGGTTGCCGCCGCGATGGCCGAACTTGAGCTTGTACGTATCGGCGCCGATCGCCCGGCCGAGCAGTTGATGGCCAAGGCAGATGCCGAAGATCGGCACCTTATCCAGCACCGCTTTGATCGGCTTGACGGCGTAATCCAGCACGGCCGGATCGCCGGGGCCGTTGCTGATGAACAGGCCGTCGGGCCGATGCTTCAGGATTTCGTCCGCCGTCGTGTCGGGCGGCAGGACGGTGACTGCGAATCGCCCCGCTCGGCGAGATGGCGGAGGATGTTGTGCTTTGCGCCGCAATCGAGGGCGACGACGTGGAGGCCGTCGCCGCGCTCGACTTTGCCCTGGCGCCAGTCGCCCTGGTCTTCGTCCCATGCATAGGCATGTTCGGGCTTGACCGCCTGCACCCAATCGGCGCCGACCATCTCCGCGGCGTGGCGGGCGCGATCGACCAGTTTTGCATCGTCGAGAATCTCGGTAGAAAGGATGCCGCGCATCGCGCCGCTGATTCGGAGCTTGCGCGTCAGCGCGCGCGTGTCGATCCCTTCGATGCCGATGAATGTTGTTCTGCTTCAGATATTCATCGAGGCTCAGGTCAGCCCGGTAATTGGAATAGATCGGCGACAGTTCCTTGATGATGAACCCCGCAACGTGCGGCCGCTTGCTTTCGACGTCCTGGCGATTGATGCCGTAGTTGCCGATGAGCGGATAGGTCATCGTCACGATCTGACCCTTGTAGGATGGATCGGTCAGGATTTCCTGGTAGCCGGTCATGGAAGTGTTGAAGACGACTTCGCCTTCGGTGGTGCCGGGAGAGCCGAAGGCACGGCCGGTGAAAACGGTGCCGTCTTCCAGGGCGAGCTTGGCGATTTTGGGGTCAGGGATCATTGGCGGGGATTATAAAGAGTGCGGGCTGGTCTGTCTCGACCCGGGACTCACTTGAGTTCCCGTATATTTCAGACTTCAGCATTTCTTCCGTAAACTCCCCCCATGCCTCCGCTCCAATACGCCATCCTGTGGCATCACGATGTTCCTCAGCCGCACTACGACATGCTTTTTGAAACGCTTCCCAATTCGGATCTGGCAACGTGGCGATCACCGGTTTGGCCCATAGAACACCCGACCGAAGTCACGCGACTGCGCGACCATCGCCGGGCTTACCTGAAATACGAAGGCCTCCTTACCGAACGCCGCGGCTCAGTGGAACGCGTGGCGGGTGGAGATTGTGAATTGCATCTTGCCGAAAATGCCGCGTTCACAATTCGGCTGCTTACGGGCTCAACTCCCCAAATCCTGACTATCCGTCAAATCGATGAAGAACAGTGGCTTGTTGAACCGGGTTCTTTTTAAGAAAAAATTAGCCACCGATGGGGCACCGATGAACACCGATGAATTTTCTTTAATCGGTGTTCATCGGTGCCCCATCGGTGGCTAAATTTTTTTCGATATTATCTCGCTCTGCCCCCCATTTTTCATCACGCCCGCTTCAAATCCATCTGCTCGTTCTCCGGGAGGCGGATATTCCAGGCGAGGCCGAGGAAGGCGAGGCCGCGGATAATCCAGTAGGCGAAATCGATCTGCCACCAGCGCAGGCCGTGGCGGGCGGAGGTGGGGAAAGCGTGATGGTTGTTGTGCCAGCCTTCACCCATCGCCAGGATTCCGAAGACGGCGTTGTTGCGGCTATGGTCGTTCGTGCGGAACGGGCGGCTGCCCCACAAATGACAAACGGAATTCACGCTCCAGGTGACATGGTGGACCAGGAATATGCGGGCAAGGCCGCCCCAGAGGAAACCTGTGAGGACACCCATCCAACTCATGGTGAACAGACCGCCGAGGATAGCGGGGACGAGCAGGCCGATGACAACCCACAGCGTAAACAGGCTGCTGACGCGCTGTAGAAGCTTATTCTTCGCCAGGTCACCGGCGTAGCGATAGAGATCAGGCGCGTCCGGCCCGAAAACCCAACCCACATGCGCATGCCAGATTCCCGAGACCAGCCCGGTGAACCCTTCGCCATGATCGTGGGGGGAATGCGGATCATTTTCCTTATCTGAATGCTGATGATGCCGCCGATGCTGCGCGACCCACTTCAGCAGTGGTCCCTCCACTGCCATCGATCCAAGAACGGCCAGGGTAAACTGCACAAACTTCGGCGTCTCAAAGGCGCGGTGCGTGAACAAGCGGTGGTATCCGACGGTCACACCGATTGCAGTCAGGATATACATCCCGCCGAGGAGGCCGAGTTCAGTCCAACTGAACCCGCGTCCCCACAGGAGGAGGATCGCGGCGACCAGGCCCAGGAACGGTATGATCACCGCCGCCAGATAACTGAGTTTGACCGCAACCGGCGCGTGTTCAATCTCATGGGCATCGTCGTGATCCTGTGCTTCAGTGACGGCGGGTAATGCGTTTAATGCTTGCAAAGTTTCCAGGGGTAAAGGGGTGTTAGATTCAGTCATAAAGCCTCCGCTGCAAACCAGCGCACCATCCAACGAATTCGTGCGAAAATTCTTCTCAAAAACCTTAGGAGGATTGAAGGATGTCGAATTCGACGGCGCTTGAGTTCGTGTCGACCATGACGCGTCTTTCAATGCCTCGCCGCCGCGGCATCATGTGCGCGGATGGAATCGGCCAATAAGGCAGTTCAGCACTATACCCCTTGTACTATCGGATTGTATATGTCTGAACGGATAAACTTTGCCTCATTCTCCGAAAAACAAATGCTTGCATTTTGATTGTCACATCCGAAATAATCTGACATCCGTAGTGGTTAACGATGCTGCAGGAGTTCACATTATCAGCATCCAGGGAGATGAAAAAGGATGAAAGGGCCGCACCCTTGGCATGAAATACAGGCTTTTGGGCCGATGATTTCGTGACATTTTCCCTGGCATCCAGGCATGTAACCTGGGGCAACTCTTCCACTTTTCCCCAAGAAAGGGATCTCATATGAAGACGAACACCAAGCTCACTCTCGCCGCCGCCGCGCTTACAGGCCTTCTGGCCGGCTCTGCCAGCCGCGCTATGGCCAGCACCGTTCCGGCGCGTGCCGGCGATTCCAGTTCTGTCCGCGCCAAGCTCCTGACCGGCAGCCACCAGGCCGTCGGACTTGATGACACGAGCAAGGACGACAAGCATTCCTGCAAGGGCGCCAACGCCTGCCAGGGCAAGGGCGGCTGCAAGACCGGTGATAACGGCTGTAAAGGAAAGAATACCTGCAAGGGCAAGGGAGGTTGCAAGACCTCGGACGACGCAGGCAAGATGTAATAGTGGCCTGACCGCATTCGCCAGGAGCCCGGTCGGCCCACCGGGCTCCTGGTCATTTCCAATCGACTTTTTTCATCCGGAGTTCCCAGATGCCCGCCAATCGATTTAACGGCTACACGGACCTCGGTGTGGGGATTGGGCTGAGGGTGCCGCACTATCGACATATTCTGAACAAGAAGCCGGTGGTCGATTGGTTTGAGGTGATCAGCGAAAATTATATGGTCGATGCAGGGCGGCCGCTGGCCGTGCTGGATTCAATTCGCGAGCAATACCAGATTGTCCAGCATGGGGTGGCAATGTATTTTGGATCGGCCGACCGGCTCAATCGAGAACACATGAAGCGCCTCAAGGCGCTGGTGAAGCGGACGAACACGCCGTTCCTTTCCGATCATCTCTGCTGGGGGAGCGTGGATGGGACATACACGCATGATCTGCTGCCGATGCCTTATACATTTGCCGCCGCGAAAAAGACGGCGGAGAACGTGAAAGAGGCGATGGATTTTCTGGAAGTGCCGATCTGCGTGGAAAATGTCAGCAGCTATGCCGAATATCATGCTTCGGAAATGAACGAATGGGAATTTTTGCGGGAAGTAGTTGAGCGAGCCGACTGCGGGATTCTTCTGGACGTGAACAACATTTACGTTTCCAGCAAGAACCACAATTTCGATCCATACGATTATATCAACGGCGTGCCGCACGAGCGCGTGGGGCAGATTCATATCGCCGGGCACAGCAAATACGAAAAATATATCCTGGATACGCATGACCATCCGGTGCTCGATCCGGTATGGGCGATGTATGACCATGCAATCAGGCTTTGCGGGCCGACGAGCACGCTGCTGGAATGGGATGCGCATATTCCGTCGTTTGAGCAGGTGCACGCCGAGGCGCTGAAGGCGAATCGGTTCCTGGAGCCGGTTCGCAAGGCGGCGAAGGAAAAAAACGCACATCAGAAGGCGAAGAAGGAGCCCAGGCGTGAGCGCATCACCATCGCGTAGGCGGCAGACACATAAAGAATTCCAGGAGTTGCAGCGCGCAACCGCCAGCATGGTTATGCGGCCGCTGGCGCCGGGAATGCGAACGAACCGAACCTGGACCGACGGCCGGCCAGCAGCGCAGGTTGCAGCGCAATTGATCAAACCCAACGATCGGCTGACCTCTCTCGATCGAATCGAAATTTATAACAGGCAATACTGGTTTCGGCTTATCGATTGCCTGTATGAAGACTATCCGGGGGTGCTGGCGATTCTCGGGCAACGCAAATTCAACAAGCTGATTTGCGCGTACCTCGAAAAATATCCTTCGCGATCATTCACACTTCGCAACCTGGGAGATCGGCTGGCCCGATTCATTGACGAGCGGCCCGATCTGGTCTCCCCGCGCGAGAACTGGCGCGGGAAATGGCGGCGTTTGAATGGGCGCAGGTGGTGGCTTTTGACGGCCCTGAATTGCCGGCCTTGACCGTTGATGACCTCCTCGGCAAAAACCCCGCAAAACTGCGGCTGGCGGTGCAGCCATTCATCACCCTTCTCAATCTGCATTTTCCGCTGGATGAGTTCACACTCGCATTAAAAAAGCGACAGGTCGCACTGCGATCCGAAGCCAGCAATGCCGTCGACGATCCGACAGAAAATGAAGCCAGGGTGCGCATAAAACCACCGCCGCGGCGGCGGACATTTGTCGCCGTCCATCGCCATGAAAATGATATTTATTTCAAGAGCCTTGAACCGGAAGAATATCTTCTGCTTGCCTCATTGCGAGACGGATTAACCCTGGCCAAGGCGTGCGAGGCGGCGATGGAAAAGGCCGACCCGGCGGTGAACTGGGGAGAAAAAATTCAGAAGTGGTTTAAGCATTGGACGGAGCTGGGGTGGTTTTGTTTGCGAAAGTGAAGGAATGCTTCAGACAGCAGATTGCTGAAGAACCGGCATCGGCGGGCTTTGCTGACCGGCGTTTTTCAGAGCCGGCCGGATCACTATTTGCCAGCGGCTGGCATATCCCACTCCCAGGGCTGTTCGTATACTGGGATGAAACCATTAGGAAACGATCATGATTGATTTAATTGCCAAGGCGTACCGGTTGCTCATACGGTTCGGAACGTTCACGGCTCCCCTCATTCTGCTTATTATCCGGCTCGGATGGGGATGGTATTGCTTTGATTCGGGGCGGGGACATTTGATGAATCTGGATAAGACAACCGATTTTTTTCGGTCGCTCCATATTCCGGCGCCACATCTGAACGCCATCATGGCAGGAACAACCGAAATGGTCGGGGGGATTCTGCTGATGATCGGCTTTGCATCCCGGGCGGCGGCGCTGGCGCTGGTATTTAACTTTGCAGTCGCCATCATCACCGATGCACATGATCAGCTCGCGCATGCGTTCACCGATCCGGAAAAGCTGGTGGATTATGCGGCGTTTCCGTTTTTTGTGGCCGCAGCCGTGGTGCTGGCGTTTGGGCCCGGGATCATCTCTGTCGATGGGATTTTGAAGAGGACTGTGTTTCGCAAGTATGCGGTGCAGTTGCCGCCTTCTCCTTAGAGAAGAGGACAAGCCACGGCTCATACTGGCGATCAGGACAGCCGGCTGACTCTTTCCAATCGGCAGGAGGATTACGGTTGGCCGGCGGCCAAAGCAGGCAAGATCACGTTTCCATCGCCTTGGTTACATCGAGCGAGACCATGCGGATGAGTTGATCGTTGTCGAGTTCTGTGAGGAGGGCTTCGCCGCTGCCGTCCAGAAGATCCCGGGCGAGACCTAATTTTTCTGTAATCATCGCGTCAATTTTTTCTTCGACCGTTCCGCGGCAGACAAATTTGTGGACGAGGACGTTGCTCTTTTGGCCGATGCGGAAGGCGCGATCTGTCGCCTGATTTTCAACCGCCGGGTTCCACCACCGGTCGAAATGAATCACATGCGATGCGGCGGTGAGATTGAGACCCACTCCGCCGGCTTTTAGGGAGAGGACAAAGAACGGCGGGCCGTCTTCGCTTTGGAAGGAGTCAACCAGTTCACGGCGTTTTTTGACGGCGGTCTGGCCATGAAGGACCAGGCCCTCGCGACCGAAGACATCCTGCAGGAAGTCGGCGATGGGGACGGTGATTTCGCGAAACTGGGTGAAAATCAGCGCCTTTTCCTGGCGCTCGGCAAGCTCTTCGCAGATTTCCCGCAGGCGGCTGAATTTGCCGCTGTGAGCGGGGTTGTAATCGTTGTCGCCGGTGAGCTGCGAAGGATGATTGCAGATCTGCTTGAGCCGCATGAGATAGGCCAGAACAATGCCGCGGCGCTGGATGCCGTCGACGCGGCCGAGCTGCCCGCTGAGATCGCGGACGGCATGCTCGTAGAGGGCGGCTTGCTGTTTGCTCAGGCCGCAGAAGGCGGTGACTTCGGTTTTGTCGGGAAGGTCGGCGATGATGCGGCGGTCGGTTTTCATTCGCCGCAGAATGTAGGGGGCGACGAGCTTGCGGAGGGGGCCGTAGGGATTGTGCTCGCGCTCGGCAAGCTGCCGTGAGAAGGCGCCGAAAGCCTTGGCGTTGCCGAGCAGGCCGGGGTTGAGGAAATCGAAGAGAGACCAGAGATCAGACAATCGATTTTCAACCGGCGTTCCGGTGAGGGCGATGCGTCCGGTCGCCGTGATCTCTTTAACGGCGCGGGATTGGCGCGTCGCGGAATTTTTAATGGCCTGCGCTTCATCGAGAACGACCAACCGCCACCGGCGCTCGCGCAGCCACGGGATACGGGCGAGCATCCCGTAGGTGGTGATGACCAAATCGCGGCCGATGGCGATGGCTTCACCTTCCGCCTGCTCGGCCGCCGAGCGATCGGATGGATGCGCAATCGCAATTGAAAGCGTGGGGGCGAAGCGGGCGATTTCAGATTTCCAGTTGGCAATGAGCGACGCGGGGACGATGAGCAGGCTGGCAGTGGAGGCGTCGTCTTTTGCGCCTTTGCGCTTGAGATGCAGCAGCAGTGAGATCACCTGCACGGTTTTGCCCAGGCCCATGTCATCGGCGAGGCAGGCGCCCAGGCCCAGGCGCATCATGAAGCGCAGCCAGCTTACACCGACCTGCTGATAGGGACGGAGTTCGGTTTTGAGATCGACAGGAGTGATGCTGCCGAGCGATTCGGGGTCGCGAAGCTTGCGGAGAGTTTCTTCGAGGGATTCCGCGGGAGAAATACCAGCCCATTCACGGGCGGATTCGGGGATGGCCGACGCGGCGTCGCCTTCCTGGGTCGCGCCGGCGAGAAGGCGCATGCCTTCGAAGAAGGAAACGCCATTTTCTTTCGCGTCCTTTTCGACTTGCTTCCAGTGCCGCAGGGCCTCGGCAAGCTTGTCCCCGTCAACTTCGACCCATTGGCCTTTGAGGAGGACAAGGCCGCCGGTGGATTCAAGGACCGCCTGCAACTCCTGCTCGCTGAGCGTTTCACCGCCGAGGGTGACACCGACGGAAAATTCCAGAAGCGCTTCAACACCAATTTTGCTTTTTCGCGGCCGCTGACTTCAACGCTGACAACGGGGCGCGGCGGACGATTGGCTTTCCACCAATCCGGGACGCGGACGATCACGCCGCTGTCTTCCAGGACGGGCAGGTCTTTAAGAAATCGGTAAGCCTGGCGGGAAGTCCAGGCAAGCGGCTGGTAGATATCGCCGGAATCAACCAGCTCCTTGATGAATTCGCTGCGCTCGGCGGCGCGCTGAACGGGCGTTAACAGCGAAAGCAGTGCGCCGCGGTTGCCGTCGCCGGCATATTCGTTCAGCGCGGTCCGAGAGGCTGGTGCAGCAGCTTCGCCTGTGCGGACATGCGGCCGGCATAAGTGGCGAGAAACGTGAAGGGGAATTCATCGTCCCGTTTATTTTCCGCCAGATGGAATGTGACGCGGCCGACCAGCCGCCACGCAGGATTTTTTTCCCGGAGGTAGGCAACCGCCCCCCCTTCGGTCGCGCGGATTTCAGCGCGGACGACGGCGTCAAGCTCTACCCACCATTCAGTGAGGACATCGCCGGTGAGGTATTCAGCGCCTTTGATCGGCGGCGCTGCCTGGGCCATCGCCGCCAGTTCTTCAATCGGTGGCGCCGGAAGGCGCGGAATATCCGTGCCCTCCGCGACGGCGGGCGTATGGCAGAGCCGGGTGAAATAATTTCGGGCAAAATCCCGGGCAAAGGATAAGCCCGGTGGAAGGTGAACTTCCAACTCCGTGCTGACCAAATCCAGCAGGCCATGCGGGGCACCGCTGGCGAACGCGTCGGTGACGCGCTGGGCGGCGGCGTGCTTCAGCGTTGAGGGGCCGGTAACGCTGGCCGCCTCCACATGGGGACGGCCATGGGGTGTAATAGATAACTCGATCGACATCTCCGCGCGAATTGTAGTGGGACGCTGCGCGGGAGCAATTGGTTGTGCGAACGAATGCGGGATTGTAAGCGGGTCCATCAGATGAGGTGAGGCGGCTTCAGCACGCCGAAAGAATTATCGTGGCGTGCTGAAGCACACGCAATGGGAAATCATAGCCGCTGGAGCGTCATTCCGCCGTCAATCGTCAAGACCTGGCCGGTGCCGTATTGAATCTCGCCACGCGCGAGAACTGCAACAGCCTTGCCAACATCTTGTGGCGTGCCCCACCGCTTTTCAATCGTAAGACCCTGCTCAAAGAGCTTGTCATATTTCTCTTTCACACCCGCCGTCATATCGGTCGCAATGACGCCCGGCCGGACTTCGAAAACATCAATGTTGAACTCGGCAAGACGGGCCGCCCAAAGTTTCACAGCCATCGCGATACCCGCTTTGCTGATGCAATAGTCGCCGCGGTTGATGGAGGCAACGGTTGCGCTGACGGACGAGACGCTGACGATGCAACCGCGGAACTTTTTATCCGTTTCGCGCTGGCGGATCATCCATCTGGCCGCCGCTTGCGTGAGGAAATACGGGCCTTTGAGATTGATGCTGATGAGTCGGTCGAAACTTTGCTCGGTGGCGTCGAGGATATCCGCGCGAACGTCGGGAGCGACCCCGGCATTGTTCACTAAAATATCCAGCCTGCCAAAATGCTGCTCGATCTCTTTAAGCATGCGAGCCCGGTCATCAGTGCTGGCGATGTCGGCCTGGCAGTAGAGAACAGCCGCGCCCAGAGCTTCCAGCGCTCGGATGGAGTCCGCCACATCGCTCGCGCCCGGCGGCCATTGATCGCGATGTCGAAGCCGCTTTTGGTAAGTTCCTGCGCTACGCCAAAGCCGATGCCGCGGGAGCCGCCAGTGACTAGGGCTACTTTTTTATTTGTCATGGATTACCTGTGGCACATGCGTCTCGCACTCAGACACGGACGCAATGTCCCGCTGCGTCAATCAAAGAATTTCAAATATGGCTTCCCATCCGCAAGCCGCTGTAACAAGACGGCCAGTTCAACCAGATGATAGTCGCCCCATAAGCTTGATTCATTGCACGGAACTTTTCTTGCCGGCGGGATATGGTCCCAATTGTTTGGCCGATGATAAATCGAATGCAAAAGGAGTCCCTGATGGTTCATATCAGTCGCGACATAAGGCTCGCCAAAAAGTGTGCGGGCAACCACAAGGCCGGCTTGCGTATAGGTTTTTCCCTTTTCTTCGCCAAGATATTTTCCCAGGCGCAGCAACCCCTGGGCCGCGATTGCTGACGCGGACGAATCGACGGGTTCGTGGTCATTGAAAGGGTCCGCGGGCCGCGATTTCCAATCGGTCAATTTCGCCATTCCGGGAGCGCCGTCGTCCCAATAGGTAATTCCGTCGGCCGCGGAACAGTCATTGATGTAGTGGTCGCAGGTGTCGATGGCGGCGCGCTCATAGACGTTGATAACGTCTTTTTTTTGCAGGCCCGTGGACCCGTGGAATTTGTTGTCATCAATTGTCGCGAAGAATTCGAGCTCTTCCGCGTATCCAAGCATGGCCCAGGCCAAACCGCGCGTCCAGGTGCTGAACGGGGAGTATCCTTGCTGAGTGCTGCGGCAGCGGAAGTTGCCGTCGTTGCGATTGAAGATCGCTTCGTGGCTGGTGCGGCCACGAACATCGTACGTGTGGGAAGAATCGCCGTGGAAGATGATGTACTGGCTCGTGCAGAGGCCATGAAGGACCGAACGCTTTAGCAGATCGGCGGCGCGATCGTTTTCGTGCATGAGCTTGTGACCGAGTTGCCAAGCGACGCCGAGAATGCGGCAGGTGCGCATCGTATCGACAAACAGAGAATGCGGACCGTTGAACGAATAGATGTAGCCCAGGCCGGTCGTGTTGGCTAACGCCGCCGAGGGCTTTGCAACAGGCACGCCGGACCACCGCGCCGCCTGAACCGCGCCGCTGGCCTTGATCGCCATGTCGTAAAACGCAAGCTCCCAATCGTTATGCGGGAGGCGGCCTTCGCGCATAAGCCTTCGGAGGTTGCCATAAGTCGAAAGGTTATTAAACCCGTGATCATGCACACCGACGTGCGTGACATGGGGGGCCATTTTGTCGACGGTATTTTTGCGGCCAAGTTCGATCAGATCTCTTTCACCCGTAGCGTCGTACGCAAGGATAGCGCAACCATATTGAAAGCCCTGAGTCCATTCGGTCCAGCCGCGGGTGGTGTATTTGCCTTCAACCGTAAAGACAGGAGTGCCATTGGCAGTATCCCAGGATTTGTCTAGGAGATGGGCCTTCTTCGCAGCGAGCGAGAGGACTTCCGTCATTTGTTTTTGCAGCGTCTTTGGAGTGATCGTGTTGTCGATTTTCATGAATGGCTCGGCTGATAACTCAATTATGACCCTGGCATCGGTGCGACTGAGCTCGCCAAAGTCTCGCCCGCGCCAGTGGAAGATTCCCCGTTCAATCACACGTATTTCAAATAAGAATCACGGATGCGATGAAGGAACTCGTGTTGATCCGTCGCCCACAGTTCTGTGGAGAAAATTTCGACTTCGATCATCCCATCAAACCCCGCGGATTCCACCCATGATCGGATTTGGCGAAGTGGAATGCACCCTTCGCCCATGAGCCCGCGGTCGTTGAGCATGTCGCGGGTGGGTGTGCGCCAGTCGCAAACATGGTAGGCGAAGATGGCATGGTTGCGGCCGCAGCGGGCGATTTCCTTTTCGAGCCGTTCGTCCCACCACAGGTGGTAAACATCAATGGCGACGCCGACGTTGAGAAGCTTAAGCGCTTCGACCATGTCGTTGGCCTGCCCGAGCGTGTTCACCGCGCTGCGATCGCTGGCATACATCGGGTGCAGCGGTTCGATCCCAAGCTTTACGTTGGCTTCGGCGGCATAGGGAGCGATCGCGGCGATCCCATCACTGATCTGCTTGCGCTGCTCCGCGAGCGGAATGCCGGGGACCGCGCCACAAACCAGGACGATCAGCGGCGCGCCAATCGCCCGGGCTTCGTCGATGATTTTTTTGTTCTCGTCAATGGCAATCTGCCGGGCGGCCGCCGCCCCGGGAAAAAATCCGCCGCGGCAAAGGCTGACGATCTTAAGGCCGGAATCGGCGAGCAGTTTGGCGGATTCTTTAATACCGAGAGGAGTTAAAGCATCACGCCAAACGGTGATGCCGGCGACATCATTCTTTTGAAAGGCTTTGATCGCATCAGGAAGCGCAAGTGGTTTCGTCGTGATGGTGTGAACGCAGAGCTTGGACAGGGGTGCGGGCGTTTGCATCTGGCGAGCCTTTTATATGGTCCGGCCTCCCGGAGTACCGGGCGAGGGAGAAAAAATCATTATCCAAGCGCCGGCACATCCATCCAGCGGCGCTGCTTCCATGACTCGATCGACAGCTCAGCCAGTTGCACACCCTTCGCCGCCTCGCGCAGAGTCCATGGGAAGGGTTCGTTCAACGCCACGTGGCGAAGGAAAAGCTCCCACTGCACTTTGAACGCATTGTCATAATTCTGATTCGTCGGTACCTGCGTCCAGCCCCCAAAAAAATCGATGGGGCTGTCAATGTCGGGGTTCCATACCGGCTTGGGTGTCGCCGCCTGCGGCTGAATTTTACAGTCGCGAAGCCCCGCAATGGCTGATCCATGCGTCCCATCCACCTGGAGCGTCAGCAGATCGTCCCGCCGCACGCGGACACACCACGATGAATTAAAATGACAGATGATGTTCTGGTCTGTAACAAGCGTTGCGTAAGCGCTGTCATCCGCGGTGCAGGTGTAAGGCTTCCCGTTTTCGTCGATTCGTTTTTCGATGTGCGTTGCGCCGAGGCAAGAGACGCTGTTGATGTTTCCAAACAGATTGTCGACCAGATAGCGCCAGTGGCAAAGCATATCGATGATGATGCCGCCGCCGTCTTCGGCTCGGTAGTTCCAACTGGGCCGCTGGGCAGGCTGATCTTCACCGGTGAAAACCCAGTAACCAAATTCGCCGCGGACCGAAAGAATCTTGCCGAAAAACCCCGTATCGATGAGGTATTTGAGCTTGCGGATGCCGGGGAGCCAGAGCTTGTCCTGAACCGCGCCGTTTTTCACGCCGGCCTTTTCAGCCTTGCTGACAAGATCCATCGCGACATCAGATGTGGTGGCGACCGGCTTCTCGCAATAAATATGCTTGCCCGCGGCAATAGCCCTGGTGACCGCCTCCGCACGAAGCTGCGTCGTCTGCGCGTCAAAGTAAACCGGATATGATTTATCGCTCAGCAGCGAAGCAAGATCGGTCGAGTAGGGAATATTCCCGTGCTTCTCCGCCAGCGCCTTCAGCTTGTCCGCATTGCGTCCCACTAGGATCGGCTCAGGCATGATCACCAGGTTGGTCCCAACCTTCACACCGCCCTGCTTACGAATGGCGGAGATGGACCGTTCCAAATGCTGATTAGCGCCCATGCGTCCGGTGACGCCGTTCATAATGATGCCGATTTTCGTGGTCTGCATGGAGCTCCGGGGTTGGGATGGGAAATTTGTAACTCGTCATCGGAAGTCCAAGCCTGGGTCTGATGACGCATCACGCATCTATTACTCAGCGGCCATAGCATATAAACGCCTTCCCGCTACAGCAATGTATTCGTCGGCCATTTTTGGTATAATCTGGCCAATGGTGGAACGGGAGATTCAATTTTTGTTTGGCCAGTATCTGCCGCAGTGTACGCACCGGATTGACAAGCGGTTCGACGGCTACAATGTCTTGCAGTTTGTCGACGGAGGAGCGGTCGATCTGCGGATCGACGATGCGGTGTATCGCATGGAAGGGCGGTGGTTCTGGTCGTCTTATCCGGGACCGCGGATTCAGTTTCAAGCCGCCCCGCCGCACCGGAGATGGGTGCATCGATATCTTGCATTTCGAGGCTCGGCGGTGAAGCGATGGTCTCAGAAAGGGATTTTCCCCATCAAACCACAGGCGGCGCCGGGAGCGGTGGAGTTCGCCGCCAGGTTTGATGAGATGCTGGAATTATCGCGGCGGACAGACCACTGGGGCATCGCCCGCGCCACCTTGGCGCTGGAGACAATGCTCACCGAACTGGCGGAATTGCGTAACCGGCCCCAGGGTGCGCCGGCGTGGCTGGAGGCAACGCTGGCGCGGTTGCAGGAATTGGGATCGGGGATCGATCAGGATGCGCTGGCCGAAGAAGCCGGAATGCCGCCGCGGACCTTTCGCCGGAAGTTTCATGCAGCCGTCGGAAGTTCGCCGCACGAGTACCATATCGCCTGCCGCGTCGGACATGCGAAACAAATGCTCGGGGGCACGGAACTGCCGATCAAGGCGATCGCCGAGCAGCTCGGATATCGCGATGTGTCCTTCTTCACGCGACAGTTTCGAATGCTGACCGGCGTCCCCCCGGCGGCGTATCGGCGAAGCCGGGAAGGCTAGCGTGATGTGATGGAGCACCCAAATATTCAAGATGCGCAGGCGCTCAAGGAACTTGGAGCGTCATTACGCACGCTCGGGAAATGGGAGAATGCAATCGTCGTGCTTCAGCGAGCCGTTGCGCTCGCCCCGGGATCGGCAGAAATTCATAACAATCTCGGCAATGCTTACGCGGATGGTGAACGATTTGACGAGGCGATTGCGGAATTGAATAAGGCGATCGCAATCAAACCCGCATATGCAGAGGCTTACAACAATCTGGGGGCAGTGCTGAAAGAATCGGGCAGGCCGGGCGAAGCAATTGCATTTTATGAGAATGCCATACATCTCAAGGACAACTTTGCCGAGGCATATAACAATCTCGGGGCTGCGCTGGCAGACACCGGCGATTTGAAGAAGGCAATTCGCGCTTTTGCGGCGCAATTCAGATAAAGCCCGATTATGCGGAGGCGCACGCAAATCTCGGCGTGGTGTTGTGCGATGACGGACATGCCCAGGAGGCGATCGCCGCCTGCCGTCAGGCGATTGCGTTGAACCCGGATTTGGCGATTGCACATAGTAATTTATCCCTGGTGCTGCTGACGTTCGGTCACTTTGAAGAGGGCTGGCGCGAACACGAGTGGCGGTTGAAATGCGGGCCAAAATTTCGGCCGCGATTGTTCCATCAAGGGCAATGGAACGGGGAAGATATTGCGGGGAAAACGATATTGCTCTACGCCGAGCAGGGCTTCGGCGATGCCATTCAGTTTGCGCGGTATGCGCCGCTGATGGCTGACCTGGGGGCAAAGGTCGTGCTGGAATGCCATCCAGAACTCGTGCAGCTATTCACAAGCCTTCGCGGCATCGAGCGGCTGGTCGCGGCCGGCGAGCCGCTGCCGGATTTTGATTTTCATTGCCCCGTGCTCAGCCTTCCGCTGGCGTTTGAACGTCGGCTGAAAATCATTCCCGCACAGGTACCCTATATTTCGCCCGGCCCTCAGTTGATCGATCAGTGGAAGCGAAGGATCGGCCCGAAAACGGATGCGTTCAAAGCCGGCATCGTCTGGGCAGGCCGGCCAACACACACGAACGATCGGCATCGCTCGATGAAACTCAGGCAATTCGCTCCGCTGGCAGGCATTGAACACCTGGAATTCTATAGCTTGCAAAAAGGGCCGGCGACAACAGAAATGGCTTCGGCGCCGCCTGGGTTCCGCTTATACAATTTCACTTCCGACCTTGCGGATTTCGTTGATACCGCAGCGATGATTGCAAATCTCGACATGATTATCGCCGTGGACACAGCCGTCGCTCATCTCGCCGGGGCCTTGGGGAAAAATGTCTGGGTGATGCTGCCATACGCAGCCGATTGGCGATGGCTCCGCGGCCGGAATGATTCGCCGTGGTATCCCACCATGCGTCTATTTCGTCAAAAGAGCTGGGGTGATTGGGACGGTGTGGTCGGTGAAGTTCGTCAGGCACTGGCGGCTTGGGTTGCGCAGCCCGAAAGCCCGCAGCGCTCTTCGCCGATTCAGTGCGATTTGTAGTGGCAAATGTCATTCAATAGCGTGACACGGGCATTCATCGGGTCTCGGAACTCGATCTTGTTCAGGCACGCCGTGTCCTGGGCGATTCTGGCGCGATAGAGTCGCGGGTCGATGCCAAGGACCGAGCACAGCAGCAGGCGGTTGGTGGCTTTGTGCGAGACGATCGCCACCGTCTGATCGGGGTGATCGAGAATGATCTGCCGAAGCGCTGGAAGGCTGCGGGCAAGCACGGTGAGCCCCGTTTCGCCGCCGGGCGGCGCGGCCAGCAGCGGATCGGCATCCCATGCCTGATATTCCCCGGCATAGGTTCGCTCCACCTCCTGGTGAATCATTCCTTCCCAGCGGCCATGGCCGATCTCCCGCAGCGCCGGACGCTGAATGGGCACGAGATCATGCGGCTTGGCGACGTAAGTCGCGGTGTCAATCGCACGGTGCATATCGCTGCAATAGACGGCGCTGATTCTTTCCACCGCCAGCCGCCGCCCCAGTAGCTCGGCCTGCATTCTTCCCTCATCAGAAAGCGCCACATCCGATGAACCGGCGAAGCGGTCTTCAAGACTCAGAACCGTCGCGCCGTGGCGGATAAGAAAAATCGTCGTCATGTGTGCTTTTGGCCCTCGAATGGCTGACCTGTTTACCCGATAAGCCCTGCGACGGACACTGCCGGAAACTTCATGCGCTTGATCGCATGAGCGTGACGACTTCGCTGCGAATGCGGTCGAACTGCCCGATTTGTTCCAGGCGGTGGAAAGCATCGACAACCTGGGGATCGAACATCCGGCCCCGGTTGCGGAGGATTTCCTCCACGGCTTCTTCCTTACTCCAGGCACTTTTGTATACGCGGGAATGCGTCAGCGCATCGTACACATCGGCGACATGCACAATGCGGGACTCCAGCGGAATTTGATCCCCGGCAAGGGCGTCAGGATAGCCGCTGCCATCCCAGTTTTCGTGATGGCTCCTGGCAATGCGGCTGGCCTGCGCAAAGAACGGGCTGGGCTTCAAAATGCGCTCCCCCGCCAGCGTGTGCTGCTCCATCCGGGCACGTTCCTGAGGCGTCAGCGGTCCGGGTTTTTTCAGAACGCGGTCAGGCGTGTGCATCTTGCCCACATCATGCAACACAGCAGACCAGCCGATGCGGTCAGAATCCGACGGTGAAAGGCCAAGTTCCTCGGCCAGCATCTGCGAAAATCTTCTCATGCGCCGGACGTGGCTCCCCGTATCTACATCCTTGGCCTCGCTCGCGATGGCCAGGATATAGATCGTCTCCATGTGCGCTTCGTGCAATTGCGTTGTGCGCTCCCGAACGCGCAGTTCGAGCGATTCGTTGTGTTCGCGCAGCAGCAGCGCCTGCTGAATCACGCGATCGCTGAGTTCGCCGATCTCCTGGTTCTGTTCCATCAGCCGCTGCTCGGCGAGCTTTTGGCGGGAGATGTCAATCAGTGTGACGACGGCGTATTCACTCTGCACCGAATCGCGGCCAACCGGCCGCGAGCTGAGAATGACCGGCAGGCGATCGCCGCCTTCAACCGGGACGAAGAACTCGGCATCACGCGATCGGTCAAAGTCCTCAAGCATAAAGCGGACGGCATCCCGCGACTCATCCGGCGGATAGAGCGAAATCAGGTCTGAACCAACCAGTTGCTCGCGCCGGCGGCGGATCATATCGCAGAGGCGGGGATTGACATGAGCGATGATCCCCCTGCGGCTGACGAGCATCGCGCCGCAATAAAGCGCATCCAGAGACGAGGCAATCTGCGTAAGTTCAGTCAACGGCGATGGGGCAGGCGACGCAGCCGCGGAAAAATCGGGCGTCGCCTTGGCGAGCGTCGCAGCGTGCGGCGGAACAGCAGATTCCATGCAGACGGCCTCGGATGCGGATTACATGCAGGTGGTCGACCAAAGCCGCATTCTAGGCAGGGCATGAAGCGGATGGAATGGATTTAATTTCAACAGTTGTGCCGGGCTCCGGAACCGCCTTGGCCGCGTTACCAGTTAAGACCGCGCCTTGGCCTTTTTCACAATGCTTTCAGCAACACTTTGACGATCCGCGTCAGCCCGCTCTTGGCGTTGCCGATGAACTGCTGAAAGATTTTGTTGGTCACCGTCATGAATTCTTCCATGCTGGCCAGCCGCTGGCGGGTAATCTGGACAGATTCTTGCTTGGCCGCGGCCTTGCCAAGACTGGATTCCTGAAGCATCTGCTGGCACTGGCGGATGGTTTCCAGCACCGGGTCCATCTCGCGCCGCTTACGCTCGGCGGCAATGATGCTGAAGATTTCCCACACATCCGTAAGGCTTTCAAAGTATTCGCGCCGCTCGCCGCGCTTATGAAGGCGGCGAATGATCCCCCAATCGCACAGCGCCCGCAGGCTCATGCTGGCATTGCCGCGGCTGATGTTGAGCCGTTCCATCACATCATCCGTGCAAAGCGGAATGCCGCAGATGTAAAGCAATGCGTGAATCTCCGCCATCGTGCGATTGATTCCCCAGGTTTGGCCCATCTCGCCCCAGCGGCGGATAAATAAATCCTGTGCGGTTCGCAGCCGCGGTTCAATCGCAGCCGCGGGGCGTTTTTCGAGTTCCAGCGTCATGATCCGGCTCCTTTTGTTTCAGTATATACTGAAAGAACAGGGCTTATGAAAAAATTCCCGATGCTTTCATGGAGTTTGAAAGGCGTGAAAGAATGTGATCGCAGGCTCCCCGTTTTCTATATAGTTTGACGGCCCGGCCGCAGCCTTTCCCCCAGACCAGAGAAGGGGCAACCGCAACGGCGCTTCTCTTGCGACCTGCCCCATTCGATACGATCATACAAACTGCGATCACGCATTCGTTCGATCTGCCAATGGAGGATTCATGGCGGCTGTGACTGATGACAAAAAGGGACCTGCGGCTCATACCCAGGATATGGACAGCGTCCCCGGGCTGCGCGGTGGCATGCCGCGGCCGATCAGGATCGCGATGATGGGCGCAGGCTCCGGCTTTACGCCGCGGCTGGTCAGCGACATCCTCCAAATCCCCGGTGCCGAGCGCGGCGAGATCGGTCTGGTCGATCTCGATGAAGACCGCCTCAGCACCATGCTTGCGCTCATCCGCCGGCTGATCGACCAAACCGGCAAGAGCGGCTGGACCGTCACCGGATCAAAAGACCGCACCGAAATACTGCCCGGAACCGATTATCTTGTGAACTGCATCGAAGTCTCCGGCGTGCAGTGCGTCACCTTTGATAATGACATCCCCCTCAAATACGGAATCGATCAATGCATCGGCGACACGATCGGCCCCGGCGGTCTATTCAAAGCCCTGCGAACCGCGCCGGTCTTCCTCGAAATCCTGAAAGACGCCGAGCGGCTGTGCCCTCGGGCAATGGTGCTGAATTATACAAACCCCATGAGCATGCTCTGCCTGTCCGCGGGCCGCAGCAGCCGGATGCCGGTCGTCGGGCTGTGTCATAGCGTGCAGGGAACCAGCCACAAACTGGCGACAGATGCAGGTATTGCATATGACGAAATGGCCTGGGAATGCGCTGGGATCAATCACCTGGCATGGTTCACCAAGCTCCAGCATCAGGGGCGAAGCCTATATCCCGTCTTAACCGAAAAGGTGAAGGACCACGCCGGCGAAGTATACGAATCAGACCCCGTTCGATACGACATGATGCTCCACTTCGGCGCCTTCATCACCGAGAGCAGCGGGCACCTGAGCGAATATCTCCCCTACTACCGCAAACGCCCGGAAATCACCAAGGAATATTGCCGCGACGGCTATCGCGGCGGAAGCCGGTTCTACGCCACGGAGTGGCCGACCTGGCGCCAGAAGGCCGACGCCGATCGTATGGCAATGGTTCGCGGTGAAAAGCCGGTGGGATGGAAACGGTCCTGGGAATATGCCTCCTGGATCATCGAAGCACGGGAGAAAGATGTTCCATGGCGCATCCATGGCAACGTGATGAACCACGACGGCACCGGCCGCGGGCAATTGATCACCAATCTCCCGGCGGATGGCTGCGTCGAGGTCGCGTGCATGATCGATCGCAACGGTGTAAACCCCACCCGATACGGGGCGCTGCCGCCTCAGATGGCGGCGGTTTGCGATTCGAACATGCGCATGTTCGACCTGGGCGCAAAGGCCTGCATCGAGCGGAGCAAGGAAGCCGCCATTCATGCGTTAATGCTCGATCCGCTCACGTCGGCGGTGTGCACACCGTCGCAGATCAAAGCGATGACGCTGGAAATGTTTGAGGCTGAAAAGGAATTTCTGCCGGGATATCGGTAAAGGCCAGGGCAGCTTTTAGGACATCGTTCGACTCTGAAAGGCACACACATGCGGGCACATCTGACGGAATTCATCGGAACGTTTTTCCTGGTCTTCACGATCGGCCTGGCCGTGATTGGAAAGGCTCCCCTGGCGCCGCTCGCGATTGGTGCAAGCCTGATGGTGATGGTGTACATGGGCGGGCATATTTCTGGCGCACATTACAACCCGGCGGTTTCGCTGGCGGTGATGCTGAGGGGAAAGTTGTCGCTGCTGGAATTTTTGTTTTATGTGATCTCGCAGGTGTGCGGCGCGATCGCCGCCGCCGCCGCGGTGCTGGCGATCACCCATCACAGTTTCGCTCCCGCACCCGCGCCTGATGCAACGGTGATCGGTTCGCTGCTGGTGGAGATGCTCTATACTTTCGCCTTGGCGCTGGTGGTTCTGAACGTGGCGACGGCGTCGAAGACGGAAGGAAATTCCTATTACGGCCTTGCGATCGGATTCACCGTGGCGACAGGCGCGTTCGCCGCGGGAGGGATTTCAGGCGGGGCGTTTAATCCGGCGGTTGGATTCGGGCCAATCCTGGTGGATACGCTGAACGGCGGACATTCCATGTCGCATCTGTGGCTGTATATCGTCGGGCCATTTCTTGGAGGGGCGCTGGCGGCCCTGGTCTTCCGATATCAAAACGAAGCGCCCTTGCCCGCGGTCGATACCGCCGCGCCCGCCGGACCGAAGGAAGCAATTCATCCGACGTTGTGATGTCAATGAATCTATAGAACGATTCACCGGTCCGCAGCAGGATCAGGCGCCCCAACGAGCGAGTATGGATCGGCATATCTCGGCGTAGAAACCACCGGTGGATAGGGAATTAAAGCATGACCGTCCGCCGCCTCCTTCTCATAACGATTAATTTGATGCTTGCGGTTTCACCGCGACAGGGCAGTGCCGAACCGACAACGCAGCCGGCGATTTTAGTCGATCTCAGCGCCCCGCCGCCCGCCCCCATCACCGGGCACTTAAAAATGGGCGGGAAAAATCCCCAGGGCGTTGAGATCAACGCCAACAGCCAATACCTCACCATGGCCGCCAAGCCCTGGCTCCCCGTCATGGGCGAATTTCATTTCTCGCGCTATCCCCACGAGCAATGGGAAGAAGAACTTCTGAAGATGAAAGCCGGCGGCGTCACCATCGTTTCCACCTATGTCTTCTGGATCCATCACGAAGAAGTCGAAGGCCGGTTCGACTGGACCGGCGACCGGAACCTGCGCGAATTCGTTCAACTCTGCGCCAAACACGGTCTTTATTCCTGGGTCCGCCTCGGACCCTGGTGCCACGGCGAAGTCCGCAACGGCGGACTCCCCGACTGGGTTCTCGCCAAGTGCAAAGTCGTCCGCAAGGATGATCCCATTTTCATGGGCTATGTCCGCACGCTTTATACAGAAATCGCCGGACAACTCACCGGGCTTTACTGGAAAGACGGCGGCCCGATCGTCGGTGTGCAGGTTGAAAATGAGATGACCGGCCAGCCCAATTACCTGCTTGCCCTCAAACATCTGGCGCAGGACGTCGGCATTGATGTGCCGCTTTATTCCGTCACCGGCTGGGGCGGCGCACAGTTCCCGGCCAATGAAGTGCTTCCGCTGTTTGGCGGCTACGCCGACGGTTTCTGGGAAGGCGGCAGCACTTATTCCAAAGGAGACCGCAAACAGTTTTTCTTCACCCCGATACGCGATGACTCCAGCATCGGCGCCGATCTCATGGCCTGGAAAGCCCGCGGCGGCCAGGCCGCTCAGCTTGATCGCTACCCCTACGTCACCTGCGAGTGCGGCGGAGGAATGGAACTCTCCTACGCCCGCCGGCCGCTCATGACCGTCGGCGATGTCGTCGCCCTCTCACTCGTGAAAGTCGGCAGCGGATCAAATCTCCCCGGCTACTACATGTATCAAGGCGGCGCAAATCTAAAAGGAAAACTTTCAACACTACAGGAATCCCAGGCGACCAAATACCCAAACGACATGCCGGTCATCAGCTACGACTTCCAAGCGCCCCTCGGCGAATTTGGACAAGTGCGGCCGTCCTATCACGGCCTGCGAATGCTGCATCAATTCCTCGCGGATTTCGGTAGCGACCTGGCGACGATGCCCCCAACCATGCCCCCCGCGCCCGCAAAGGGGTTGGAAGACACCGACGCACTGCGCTGGGCCGCCCGCAGCAACGGCGAGCGCGGATTCCTCTTCATCAACAACTACCAGCGCGGCCAACCTCTTCCTGAAAAAACCGCCGTCCAGTTCAATCTGAAGCTGCATGACCGCCAGCAGCAGGTGCCGTCATCGCCCATAACCATTCCGAGCAACGCATACATGATCTGGCCGTTCAATCTCGATTTGAACGGGGTAACGCTGCAACACGCAACCGCCCAGCTTTTGTGCCGGCTGGACGACGCCGGAACGCCATGCTTTGTGTTTTTCGCCTTGCCCGGAATTGTTCCGGAATTTGCGATTGATGCGCAGACCGTGGAGACACTGGATGGTAAACGACCCAAAACCCCTGGCGCCATCATTCTGCCCTCACTCAAACCCGGAACCGACTGCCTGATGACCTGGCGAACCAATGATGGTCGCGCAGCCAAAATTCTTCTGTTAACCCAGGAGCAGGCGCTGCGTTGCTGGAAAGCGGATCTCGCCGGTTCGCCGCGGCTGGTGATGTCCGCCGCCGATCTTTCGTTTGATGGATCGACCATTCACGCGCAGTCAAATGATCCGGCAAAAATGGCGGTGTCGGTTTATCCCGCCCTGCCCCAACCGCTGACTGTGGACGGAAAGCCGCAGGCTGCCGACAAGGATGGCGTCTTTACCCGCTATTCGGCGGCGATCGCAGCGAAGCCAATTGCTTTGGATGTAAAGCAGATGTCGCAGCCCAGGCTAACCAAGCCGGTCGTGATGGGCAAAAGGAAAAAACCTGCGCCGCCGGAGGATGTCGACTATGACAACGCGGCCATATGGCAGGTGAAAGCGCCATCGGATGCGCTGAGCGGCGTGCATGATGTACTCCTTAAAGTGAAGTACCAGGGAGACGTCGCCCGTGCCTATGTGGAGGAGCAGTTGATTGACGACAACTTTTATTATGGCGAACCCTGGGAAATGGGCCTGCGCAATTTTCCGGCAGCCGCGATGGACGGATTGACGATAAAAATCCTGCCACTGCGAAAGGACTCCCCCATCTATCTTCCAGAAGATCGCCGGCCAGAGTTTGATCCATCAGGACAGGCAATCAATCTTGAAGGCGTCTCGGCCGATCCGGTATATGAAGTGCAGATGCAGGCGGGAAAATGAGCATGGAATCCGCTGTATCCCCCGATAAAATCATGCAAACAACGTCATCCAATCCGCGGCCTCATCGATGGCTGCCGATCATCTTCCTCGTGGTCTCCACCGCTTTCTCCATCGCGCCCATCCGCAATTATCTCCGCGGCGGAAGCAACAAAGATTACCCGCTTTGGTTCTCAACCGGCCGCCTCGAACTGCGCGGAGAAAGCCCCTTCTATAAGGACCACAACGGCGAGTTCCCCTTCATGTACCCCCCCGCCGCCGCCACGGTGCTGGCTCCTTTGAGCGCGATGGGGCGGTTGCCGATGGTCGCTGTTTTGGTGTTGATTAATACTATCGCCTGGCTCGTGTGCATTATTGCGCCGGTTTATCTGGTCGCCGGGACTATTCGCGGCCACAATCCTCTGCTTTATTGGTTGCCGAGCGTGGTCTGCATTTTTTATATCTGGTCGACCTACCTCCTCGGCGGGCCGGCGGTGGTGCTGGCGGCGTGCATCCTGGGAATGCTGATTTGCCTGCGACACCAAATCTGGTGGGCCGCCGGCCTTCTGCTCGCCTTCGCCGCCGGCTTTAAAGCTTTTCCAATCCTCGCGCTTCCCTATCTGATCTATCGCCGCCACTGGAAATCGCTCGGCTTCACCATCGCGTTTCTCATCATCCTCATGCTCATGCTCCCCGCATGTTTCCGCGGCTGGCATGGCGCGATGGACGATGTAAAAGTCTGGACACGCGCCACCATGGGAAGCTACGACTCCGGCGTCATCGGACAACGAAAAGCCCGCAGCTACACCTGGCAGAACGGCTCCATCATCGCCGAGGCCCACCGTTTACTACGCCCCGTAGTCGCCGACAGCGACGACAATTTCGTCGGTGAGCCCCCCGTCATCGTCAATATCACCTCGCTTTCCTTTCGGCAGATCAATCTCGTGATCGTCGGCGCAAGCCTCCTGCTCGGCCTTGCATATCTCGCGGCCATGCCCCCCCAACACCAACGCACACACTGGACCGATGCCATTGAAGGGGCAATGCTGATGATCCTCATCATCACATTCACCCCCCTCTCTTTCACCTACAACAACGCGTGGCTGATGCTGCCCATCGTTGTCGTCCTGCATTTCATATTTAATCCCGCCACCTCCCCGCGAGATCGCCGCCTCGCCATTGCCTGGCTGACCTTCAGCCTGTGCCTGCTGATCTTCACAATCGGCAAACCCCTCTCCTTCCGAATCCCGCGCATACGGCAACACATTTTGGTGCTGCATGTTCCTCTTCGGCGAGTTGGGTTGGATCATGTCCAGAGCTCGCCGCCTCCTGATTCCTTCCTCCGATGATCCCGGGAAAGGTTAGGAAGCAGGCCGTTTGCTATCCAGGGTGTAACTCCCGTTTGTGGCGGAATGGCAAGCTCCTCGCACGCAAACGCACCGACGCGGAGAGATAAAATGAAAACTCAGCATCTTTTCTCTGCGTTTCAGCGCCTCTGCGTTAAAATTTCCCATCAATATTTCCGCCGCCACAATCGAGCGTTATACCCGCTATCCATTGCGATTCAACCGCTGGATGGACTTCATGGCTAAGTTATATATACTGATACAAGACAACTGCCCGCCACGATCGTCACGAATCACGCCACCGGCTTCGGCCCATCGGCATTTTCTGACTCCAATCGAGTAGTTGCAGCGCATTGACTGGCCCCTTTTCGGCGTCCGCCGTGGCCCTTTGGTGCGCATTGACGCCCAAAGGGTTCGCACCGCTTCATCTGAATTTTCGGATGGCGTGTGCAATCCAAAAAGGAACAGTCCATGCAGTTTTCCGACCTTCGGCTCGCTGAGCCGATCCTCCGTGCTATTGTTTCTGAAGGCTACCTCACCGCCACTCCGGTCCAGGCTCAGTCCATCCCACCGGCCTTGGAAGGCCGCGATGTTCTCGCCTGCGCCAGACCGGCACCGGCAAGACCGCCGCTTTTGCCTTGCCAATCCTTCATCGCTTATCCACCGCCCCAAAAGCTGAAGGCAAGCCCCGGCGCGCTGCCTGGTGCTTTGCCCCACGCGCGAGCTTGCCACGCAGATTCGCGACGGGTTCCGCGCTTATGGAAAGTTTCTGCACCTTCGCCACGCCGTCATCTTCGGCGGTGTAAACCAGAACCCGCAGGTGCAGGACCTGCGCCGCGGCGTCGACATCGTCGTCGCCACCCCCGGCCGGCTGCTGGACCTCATGAACCAGGGGCACGTCGATCTTCGCGGCATCGAATGCTTCGTGCTGGATGAAGCCGACCGCATGCTCGACATGGGCTTTATCAACGACATCCGCAAGATCGCCTCGCATGTGCCGGCGCAGCGCCAGACGCTGCTGTTTTCTGCAACCATGCCAAATGAAATCCGCCGCCTCGCGGAATCGCTGATGAAGAGCCCTGTGACCATCCAGATCGCGCCCGTCGCCGCGACGACGGAATTGATCGATCAATCGGTCTACTTTGTGGAGAAGAAAAATAAGCCCGCCCTCCTGGCGCATCTCGTGACCGAACTCCCGATGTATCGCACGATCGTCTTCACTCGCACCAAGCACGGCGCAGACCGCGTCGTCCGCCACCTGCATTCACGCGGCATCAAGGCCGAGGCGATCCACGGCAACAAGACCCAGAACAACCGCCAGCGGGCGCTGGATAATTTCCGCGCCAACAAAACCCCGGTGCTGGTAGCGACCGATATCGCCTCGCGCGGGATCGACGTCGATGACATCACCCACGTGGTGAATTACGACGTGACGCACGAGCCCGAAACATATGTGCATCGCATCGGCCGAACCGGCCGCGCGGGAGCCAAGGGGCATGCGATTTCGCTCTGCGATCGTGAGGAAATGTCGAACCTCCGCGCGATTGAGCGGCTGATCCGCAAGACCATCACCGTCAAAACAGATCAACCCGCATACACCGCCGAGCCGGCCTCAGCCTCCACTCACGAAACACATTCCGGCCACCCGGCTAAGCCATCCCACGCCGCGCACCCCAGCCATGCCGCCCGCCGTCCCCAATCCCACGGTGCGCCTTCCGGAGCCCGATCTTCATCCCATTCCAACGGCGCTGAACGGTCACACCAGAATGACCGCCCCGCGGCCAAGAAATCACACAAGCCAATGCCCAAAGTCGGCCGAGGCGCAGCGCCAGCCGGTGCGGCGGGCAGTGGCCGCCCGCGCCACCCTTTCCAGGAAAAGGTCGCTCCCGCCGCCTCACCCCGTCGTCGTAGTGGACGACCCTCAGGACACCGGGCATAAAATCAGATAGCGCTCGCAACGCGAAAATGAAATTGCCGGGCATGCTTTGCCACGCCACCATCCAATGGCGGCCAAAGCATGTCCAGCCTTCGCCCTTTTCGGCTATGATGTCTAATCCGGCGAATTCGCGCCGAATGTACTATGACAACCCAGGCAATAACTTCTCCCATTGATCTTTCTTTCGCCGCCCCGGAATCGCGCACCCCGGGCCTCCTGCGGCCGGCCCTGTCCCTCTGTCAGCGCGAACTCGTTCGTTTTTTGCGCCAGCGCCACCGTATCATCGGCGCGCTCGCCACGCCCATCGTCTTCTGGCTCCTCATCGGCGGCGGCATGGCTCACAGCTTCAAATCACCAGCCGACTCCGCCGGCGCCAGTGCCGGCTATATGCAATACTTCTTCCCCGGCACCGTCCTGATGATCCTCCTGTTCACGGCCATCTTCTCGACAATCTCAATCATCGAAGATCGCCGCGAAGGGTTTCTCCAGTCCGTCCTGGTCGCTCCGGTGTCGCGCATGTCCATTGTCCTGGGCAAGGTGCTCGGCGGAACGGTGCTCGCCTTTGGTCAGGCGTTCATCTTTTTATTGCTGGCGCCCACCGTCGGCATCCATTTCACCCTGCCTGGATTTCTCGCGTCCCTGCTGATGATGCTCATCCTTTCCTTCGCCTTGACCGCGCTGGGATTCTGCATCGCCTGGAGAATGAGCTCCACGCAGGGGTTTCATGCGATCATGAATTTGTTCCTGATGCCAATGTGGTTTTTATCCGGCGCGCTTTTTCCGCCGGGCGGAGCGGTCGGTGTGATTCGGGCCGTGATGTTGTGCAACCCGCTCACCTATGGCCTTGAAGCCCTGCGGCAGGCGATGTACTGGGGCCACCAACAAGCCAAATCCAACATGCCGGGATTCAGCGTTTGCCTGCTGGTGAGCGTCGTCTTTGCCGCCGCCCTCTTTTTGCTCGCCAGCGCCATCGCCCAAAAGCGCGTGGCTGCGGACTTGCAGTAAAATACAATCATTCAAAGCCATCGAATCGAGACCTTATGGAAAAAAAACAACGAATGATCATCGCAGCAATGTGGGGAACAACCGCCCTGGCTGCCGTCGTTTTAGGCGGTGTAATCTGGTTCATGAAATTAAATTCAGCCAGCGCGCTGACGAATAATTCACTCGCCACCCCGGCGCAGGAACTCTTCCCCGATCCATCACAACCCGCCGTCTCCGCTTCCGCCCTGCCCATCTTGTTCGACGCCCCGCCGTTCACATTGATCGATCAGGACGGCAAGACTTTCGCCAGCGCCCAGCTCACCGGAAAAGTCTGGATCGCTGATTTCATTTTCACGCAATGCTCGGGCTATTGCCCCGTGATGACGGCGAACATGGCGGAATTTCAAAATAAAAGCGCCGGCTCACCGGTGCAGATGGTCTCATTTTCAGTTGATCCGGAAAATGACACGCCCGCCGTCCTGAAGCAATATGCCGCCGCTGCCAAAGCGGACGAAACACGATGGCATTTTCTCACCGGAACCCGCGCCAGACGTGGCAGGTTTCAAAGGGAATGAATCTCGCCGTCGGCGAAGACACCGGCAACCAGGTCATGCACAGCAGCCATTTCCTGCTCGTGGACGGAGCCGGAAAAGTTCGCGGCGTGTACGATTCCAAAGATGCCGGCTATATGAAAAAACTCCTCACTGATGCAACAGGACTCGCAACCAGCGGAGCAGTGAAATGAGCGTGGAACCAGATGCAGCATTCGGAGTCCCGGGCATTTCGTCATTGACCGACGGGTTAAACAAACACGCCATGCCTTCGCTGCTTCAGTCAGAACTCGTCCCCGCATTCCGCCGGGTCCGCAACGGCCCCGCCGTCGCCGCCATCCTGGCCATCAGCGCCGCCGTCTTTGTGTTTCTTTTCTGGCTCGTCTATCTGAAACACGCCGCGGGTTACACATCCCGCATCATTGGCGTGCTCCCCGCAGTCAATGCCGCCTTCAACACGCTCAGCGCTGCATTCCTCGTCGCCGGCTTCATCGCCATCCGCAACCGGCAATACGCCCGCCACATGAAGCTGATGTTCGCCGCGATGGCCAGCTCAACGCTTTTCTTCATCTGCTACGTCATCTATCACAACGCCCACGGCGACACCAAATTCACCGCGCATGGCATCGTCCGGCCGATTTACTTTTTCATCCTGATTTCACATATCATTCTCTCCGGCGTGGTTGTGCCACTGATCCTCACAACTTTGTATCTTTCCCTCGCCGGCAAATATGCTCTTCATCGCCGCGTCGCAAGATACACATTCCCAATCTGGCTCTACGTCTCCGTGACCGGTGTGCTGGTTTTCGCGATGCTGAAGTTATTCGCCGCATAAGAGCCTCAAACGTGCGGCCGCAAACCCATATGCCCCAAAAGTTAACTTTGCATATTGCCCCCACCCAATCCCAATGATTACCATGCCGATATGAAGCCCCGCCGCGCATTCATTCTTCTTCTCGCCGCCGCATTGCTCGTCGCCCCTGGCGCCGCCCACGCCTGCGAAATGTGTCGCGATGCTGTCGCCAATAACATGAATAGCGCCAGCGAAAGCGCCGGGCTTAATTTCAACGCCAGCATCCTCGGCATGCTCGTCGGCGTATTCACAGTCATGGGGCTGGTCGGTCGTGTGATGTACAAATCGGTCAACGGTGAAACACCCCTGAAATATCCGATCGATCCGCCGCAATAAGCCGATTCATCCCTCTGATACGCAGCAAAAAAATAAATCAGCCCGACCGTCCTCCAACATCCCCAGGCCCCTCAACATGCGGCTGCGCCATCTCCGCGCCGGCGCCGCCCCCGTCACCGCCGCCTCATGTCGAACCACACCCGCATTCGCACGCGGCAGCGTCGCCAGATATGCCCCGCTGGCGATCAACAAAATTCCCGCCCAGTTCAAAAGACTCGGCCGCTCATGCAGGATCAATACCGCCAGCAAAATGCTCAGCGGCATCGAAAGCTTGTCAATCGGCCCCACCTGCGAAGCATCCGCAAGCTTCAGCGCACGAAATGCGAATATCCAGGACAACCCTCCGGCCACCCCGCTGAGCACAATCATGGTAATCGCCAGCGGCCGCGAACTCAGATCCCCAATCTTTGACCACGACCCAACCACAGCAGCGAAAAGCACGACAAAAACCGCCTGAACCACGCTGCGCACCGCCGTCGATAAATCCGAATCCAGTCCGTGCATTCCCAGCTTGCCAAAGATATTAATCAGCGCCGCACACCCCGCGGCCATCAGCGCATAATAAAGCCAGCGATAGTCTTGCATTGAGAATTTTTACCACCCCTTCCATCACCCCGTCCAGCGCCGCCTTCATGGACGGTGATATCCTCCGTTCCATCCCGGACCCTCTTCGGCCATCCGCAGGCCCGTCGCCCCCTGCTCAATCGCTTAATGCGCTTTCATTGCCCGCTCAACCTCATCCAATTGCTTTCTCGCTTCTTTCAGGTCCGGCATGAGTCTGACTACTTCCCTATACTCCGCCGCCGCTCCTTCCAAATCTCCTGTGGCCTGCAGCGCATTAGCCAGGCTGGCATGCGCCGCAAAATCGTTCGGCCCAACCTTCACCGCATTTTGATAATATGGAATTGCCGCTTTCGGATTCGCCGTGTAAATGGAATCCCCCAGCGACACATACGCCTTTACATATACGGGATTCACCCGAATGACTTCCTGAAATTCTCCAATCGCCGCCGCGTAATCGCCTCGCTTCATGTCGACATAACCCAATTCATACATCGCCAGCCAGTTATCCTCGGTGACGGCGGCGGCATGTGAAAACAACGTCTCCGTGTTCCGCCAATACCCCGCCTGGACCCATGTCAATGCGGCGAAAATCAAAACAACAACGCCCGCTATCGCGCCGCCGAACGCTGTTGCAATGCGTTGCCCGCGTACCGCATCCGCCGCAGCCCAGACAACCGCAATGAATAATCCGATGGACGGAATATACGTATAACGATCCGCGATCGATTGCCCTCCCACCTGCACCAGCCCGATCGTGGGAAACAATGCCCCCAGAAACCAAAACCATCCCACCAGGAAATAAGCGCGCCTGTTTCTCCATCGTATCGAAAGCGCCGTTATGCACACCAGCAATGTCCCCGCGGCCAGCACCGCCGCCGGCGCAAATGATTTGGGAAATGGATAATAGACCGCCAATTCCGCCGGGAAAATCAGCTTGACCAGATATCGCGGATACGCAGTCACCGCGTTCGCCACTCTCAAAGCCGCCGGCAATTGGTCCAATGCCGCCATGCTGCCGCCAACTTTTTGTGCCCGATAAGCCAGATATGAAACCGCTAACGACATCATCAGCAGCGGCGTCTTTTCCAGCGCCAGCCACGCCCAACTGCGCTCCTGCCGAATCTCCGTGTACGCAAGTAACATCCCCGCCTTCATCGGCGACCGGCCCAGCGGCCACACATCCCACAACAACAGCAAACACGGAAACGTCACACCCATCGGTTTGCTGAGCAGTGAAAGCGCGAACATCAGCACGACGAGCAAATACCATCCAGGTCCTTTCCCTCGCGCATATCGCTGATAGGCGCCCAGCGCCCCCAGAATAAATAACGTGCTCAGCACGTCTTTTCTCTCCGCGATCCACGCCACCGATTCCACATGCGCAGGATGCAGCGCAAACAACGCCGCAACAATGGCGCTTCGCCACGGCGATCTCGTCACCTCATCCAAAATTAAAAAGAGCAGGATCGAGCAGCAGGCGTGCAGCGCGACGTTCTCCAGATGCATTTCCCCCGGCCCCATGCCCAGGTGGCAATCCACCATGTACGACAGCCACGTCAGTGGATGCCAGTTGCACATCGCATAAGTCGTCAGCGCCCAGTGGATATTGCCATGCGTCAATCCGCTATGCAATCGCGCGGAATTCTGGACGTATTCCACATCATCATAGTCAACAAAATCAAAGCGGCGGACCTGCCCGTAAACCAGCCATATCGCCAGCACCAGGCTTCCCGCTATCGTCGCTTTCAATCGCCACTGCATAGATGTCAGATCGTAACGTCCGCCGCACCCGCCGAAAGCCCATCGTCACTTTCCCAGCCTTTGGGTAAGTCGCTTCACGCTATCTTCCAGTCCACCGGGTCTGTTTCTTGCCAGCCAAAGTCGTCGATGTTCTTCGCCAATCCGCCGGGCACGTTCTTCAAGTGACGCCAGTGATTCATTCGCGAACTTCAGCTTCCATCGCGCAATCGCGATGGCATATCGCAACATCTCGGCCCCGTTTCGAAATTCGTCCGCAATCAATGACTGCTCCGCATCCCCCGCCGAAAATTGATCGAGCAACGAACATGCCGACTCAATCGCCGCTTCAGATCGATCGAGCCCTTCAGCCGACAGTTCCATTTCCGGCTCGCGATCACTCGGCGGCGGCACCATTACGCGAAACAATGTTGATCCGTTTGCCTTCAATTTGCCGCAGGCCTGATAGACGTTTCCCAGCTCAAATGCCACGCGTCCAAGCATTCCCGTAGCATCGTAAAACGCATGGGCGTTCAGCGCCTCTGCGATCCCCCGGCTGCGGTTGGAATGCAGGCACCAACTGAACGCCGCGCCCGCCGCAAATCCTGGATAGCTCACCGGGAGATATTGCAGATGGCCGTTGTCTCCCCAATCGGTATTCAGATAACCGATCGCATGATGCTTGATCCCGTTCTCAGCCGCGCTTTTTAGGTTTGCGATGGCGTTATCTGTGCGCCCGGTGATGCTGTTCCAACTGGAAGTTCCCGGGCAGACATAAAACGGAAGGCCGGCCCTGGCGAACAATTCTCCATCGCGATCAAATGGATGATCCGCCTCATATCCCCACTCCAGCGCAATCACATTTGGCGGCAGTTGCGAAATCAGTTCCGGCTTATGCAGGATGATGTCACCCCAGAACATCATCCGCCGCCCGTGCGAGCGGACCAGGTCGTTCACCTGCCAGAGAAAATCCAGATAAAC
Source organism: uncultured Phycisphaerales bacterium (assembly GCA_963704405.1). Taxonomy (GTDB): domain Bacteria; phylum Planctomycetota; class Phycisphaerae; order Tepidisphaerales; family Tepidisphaeraceae; genus MFD01213-c1. Next base: position 2,362,668 of record OY969903.1, on the reverse strand, counting down.
GCGCGTAGCCCCGCGGCGATCGCACTCCCCTTTGCTGCGCCCCTGGCCGATATCAAATGTCTCATCGCATCCGGCATTAAACAGCCCGCTCGAAAAATTCGGCAGCAGCTCTGCATATAATCCGCCCAAAAACTCCAGGCTTTTAGGATCCGTCGGACATAAACTGAATGGCCCCTCCCAACGGAATCCCCACGGCGTCTCCGCGCCGTCGATCGCCTCGGCCAGATGCCGATACCGATCGTGCTTCAGCCACCGCTCCATGTGGCCAAACGAATTCTGATTCGGCGTCAGTTCAATGAATCGATCCGCGCAATATTCATCCAGCGCTCGCACCTCCTCCGCCGACATCGCACTCGCATCCTGCCAGACCTCGCGATGCGCCGCATAGGCAAACGTATGCTCCATGTACAACTGCAATTGATTGATCTTCCACTCGCTCAACTTGTCGATCAGCGCGAACAACGTCGCCATTGTCGGCACCTTGTCGCGGCTGATATCCAGCATTACGCCGCGCACCGGAAAATCCGGATAATCTTCAATCTCCAGGCAAGGCAACTCGCCGCGAAACTGTCGCAAAAGCTGCCGCAGGGTTTGGGCCGCGTAATACGCCCCCCATCCATCATTCGCGATGATTCGAATATCGCCAGGCGAAATTTCTAATCGATAACCTTGCGCCGCCCCGCTGCATCACGGCCGATTTTCACGGAAATTCGTGCGTCATTTGCGCCGTCATTCGGAAGCATTTGCCGCAGCGTCAAAACCGCCGCTTCGAATCCGTCATCGCCGCAAACATTGAATCCCCCCTGCACAGATAGATTCCCCGCTCGCCGCACAATCTTTCGCGGCGTCGGCAGCAGCACGATTGGTTCAAGCCCGTCACCATCCATCGCTCGCCACTCCCGCGGCTTGGCCCCCGCGAGCTGGACCAACTTAAAATCACCCCAACGATTGCGGCCAATTTACAGCGGGCAGATGAATGCAGCACCTCGCGTGCAGCACAAGCCCCGCAACACCATCCGCTATCTGCTTTCAATGATCGACTATCTGCTTCCCCCCACCACTGCCAATCGCCGCAGCGATTTCGGCAGTTCGAACGAAACATCTTCTTCGATCAGCGTTCGCGTTTCAGTTTCACCGCCGTATTCCTGTTGAAGATGCTCCACCAATCCGCGCACAAGATGTTCAGGCGCCGAAGCGCCGGCGGTCACCAGCACCGATTTTTTCCCCTCGAGCCAGGTGGGATCGAGTTCGGATTTGTCGTCGATGAGATACGCCGCCCGGCCGGCGAGTTTTGCAGTTTCAACCAGCCGCTGTGAATTAGAGCTGTTCTTGCTTCCAACCACCAGCACAAGGTCCACATCCGGCGAGAGATCGCTCACCGCCGTCTGGCGATTGGTCGTCGCGTAGCAGATATCTTCCTTCGGCGGCGCCTTGATATTCGGGAACCGCGCCTTCAAGCGCCGAGATCGTCCGCATCGCGTCGCTGATGCTGAGCGTCGTCTGCGTCACATACGCCAGCTTGCCCGGATCAGGCACATTCAGATGCGCCACCTCTTCCGGTGATTCAACGACGATGATGTTGTCCGGCGCTTCGCCGACGGTGCCGACGGCTTCATCGTGATCGCGGTGGCCGATGAATAAAATCGTGTAACCGTCGCGCACAAATCGCAAGACTTCAAGGTGAACCTTCGTCACCAGCGGGCAGGTTGCATCCACCTCCACCAATTGCCGGTTCCTGGCTGACTTGCGCACCGCAGGCGAAATTCCATGCGCGCTGTAGACCACTACGCCCCCTTCGGGCACTTCGTCAATGTGATTCACAAAGGTAACGCCCCGCCCCTGAAAGTCCTGCACAACATGCTTGTTATGAACGATCTCGTGATACACATAGACCGGCGGCCCCTTCAATTTAAGGACCTGATCGACGCAGTCGATCGCCATGTTCACACCGGCACAGAAACCCCGCGGATTGGCAAGAATAATCTTCATAAGTCAACCAATTTTATCGACTCCCGACGCCCAATGCCAATCCCTCCTCATGCCCTTGATATAGCCCCCCTTGCCAAAAGTCCCGCGCACTGTCACGCCGCGGCTTTGAATTGCGATCAAGGCCGGGAAACAGACGAGTGCCTCGCGCTGCTTCCGCTTGATCTTTCTCTCTGCCCCCGTACCCTTCACCGCAACCAGCCAACAGGAGTATAAGTGCCGCAGATTCGACCGTTCGCCGCGATCCGTTTTGCCAGGAGCCTCGGGCCGGATATTTCAAATTTGATCGCCCCGCCGTTTGATGTTCTGGACGAGGTCAGCAAGGCCCAGTTGCAGGCGAAGCAGCCGAACAACATCGTGACAATTGATCTGCCGTATCTCCCGCCCAAGGCTGTAGGGCCGGACGAAGTATACGCACGGGCAAATACCACCCTGCAATCGTGGCTGTCGGCGAAGATCCTGGAACGCTCCACGCGGCCGGCGATTTATCCGTATACGCAGAGCTTCGATCACAACGGGCGCACCTATCACCGCCGCGGATTTTTTGCGGCTGTCAAAATTTCGCCGTTCGGCCAGGGGCAGGTGGTCCCCCACGAAAAGACTTATCGCGAAGCGATCGAAGATCGGTTGAAACTGATGCGCGCCACGCGGGTGCAGATGTCGCCCATCTTCGGATTATTCGCCGACTCCCGGCATGAAGTGACAAACCTGCTCTACAAAAATCTCGGCCGCCCTGAATTCACAGGCACCCACAACGGCGTTCGCAATGATCTCTGGTCGATCACCGATACGGATATCGAGCGGCAGGTGATTGATTTCCTTGGCCGCAAACCCGTGTACATCGCGGATGGACACCATCGCTATACAACCGCACTGACCTATTTGCAGGAACTTGAAAAACAGCACGGCGGGCCGCTGCCGCCCACGCATCCGGCAAACTATTGCATGTTCGCGCTCGTCGGCATGCAGGATGATGGCCTGCTGATTCTGCCGACGCATCGGTTGATCGGGAATGTTGAGTCCTTTGATATTCAGACTTTTCAGAAAGCAATTTCGGCGGTGTTTGATATCGCGGAAATTCCCCTGCCACCCGATAAAGTGGCGGCGTATATCGACGTGACCCTCCCGCAGCAACCCGCACATACGTTTGGGCTGTATGACGGCCGCACCAGGAAACTCTACCAGCTCTCGTGCAAAAATCCGGATGTCCTCAAACCGCTGGAGCAGAATCAAAGCGACGCGTGGCGGCGGTTGGATGTCGCCATTCTGCAACGCTACTTGCTGGATGAAATCATTCAGCCCGCGTTCGGCAATGGAAAAGAGATCACCAAGGGCTACACCGCCGAGGCCGCTGAAGTCTTGCCAAAGACCGATGGGAAAAAGTTCCAGATTGCGCTGCTGCTCAAGTCAACGCCGCTGGGCGCCCTCGAGCAGTTGGCCCAGCATAATGAGGTGATGCCGCAGAAGAGCACCTATTTCTATCCAAAGCTGGCAACCGGCATGTTGATCAATCCTGTGGAGTAGAAGCGAGAATCACAAAACTGATTATTGCTTCAGGGCAGGTTCTCGCTGGTCAGCGGTAACTTTTTTGGGGATGGGTTTGACCGGGGCCGATTGGGCGAGGAAGGCGGCTTCGGTGATGAAGTCCTCCGTAGCAATCCGGGCGTCAGCATCCAGCATTTGAGTTGGGGGATGTTTCATGGTCCATGCCGCGGGGGCATTAACGGGGCCGGTGAACCCGGCGTCCAAAGCCAGTTTGCAGCAGCGGACCGCGTCTACCACCACTCCAGCGCTGTTCGGGGAGTCTTCTACGCTCAGGCGAAGTTCCAGATGAAGGGGAATACCGCCAAAGCCCGTGCCTTCGATACGGAGGAAGCAGACTTTGTTGTCTTTTTGAAAAGGGATGAAATCGGACGGGCCGATGTGGATCTGATCGGGGTGAAGGGGGATATCCAGTTGGCTCTGGACCGCTTCAGTCTTGCTGATTTTTTTGTTGGCCAGGCGTTCCCGCGCGAGCATATTGAGGAAGTCGGTGTTGCCGGCGGTGTTGAGTTGGTATGTGGAGTCGATCCGCACGCCGCGGTCGTGGAAGAGACGGGCAAGGGTGCGATGGGTGATGGTCGCGCCAACCTGGGCTTTAATATCGTCGCCGATGATGGGGAGGCCGCGATCTTTGAATTTTTTGGCCCAGGCAGGGTTGGAGGCGATGAAAATGGGGATGCAGTTGACCATGGCAACGCCGGCGTCGAGGCACGCCTGCGCATAATGCTCGGTCGCTTGTTGGGAGCCGACAGGGAGATAGTTGATCAGGATTTCCGCCCCGCTTTTGGCAAGGACTTCGGCGACATTCACCGGCGCCGCCGTCGAGGGATCAAAGCGAAGATGGAGCGGGTAGTCCATCATGTGAGGAGCGCAGCCGTCGAGGATGGAGCCCATTTGAACGATGACGCCGCTCCTGCCCAGGTCGCGGTGGAAAATTTTGGTGTTGTTGGGAGCGGCGAAGATCGCTTCTTCAAAAGGGCGGCCGACTTTGCGGGAGTCAATATCAAAGGCGGCGACGACCTGAAGATCGTCAACGCGGTATCCGCCAAGAATAGGGTGCTGAAGACCGATGGTGGCGTCTTCGCCGGCCCTGGATTTGGCGGCGTAATAGGCAATTCCCTGCACCAGGGAACTCGCACAGTTTCCAACTCCGACGATGGCGATCTTGATAGGAGACATAAATATCTTTGACGGACTTAATTTATCACGGAGATTAGAGAGGAAGAAAGAGAAGATTAGACTGAGCCATGCCGAGGTTTTGTGTTTCAGGACGCATTTCACACCGGCCGCACTTCGGCGGTTTCAATCAAGCCAAGACCCGCGGCACGTTAAAGGTCTCTCGATAGTATATGCGATTTATCGGCCGATGTTAGACGGCGATTGAGGCGGAAGAACTGGGGTCAGCAACGCCAGGACTTCGGTATTGCCTTTTGCGCCCTTAATCGGGCTATGGGACGTCGTTATGACGGTGAAGCCCGCCTGGCGGGCATCGGTAGTTACGGATTGCAGGATTGCAGAGATTTCATCAGGGGGAAGGATGCCTTTTGTGAGCAGCGCAGGGGCGGCTTCGTAGTGAGGTTTGATAAGCGAGATGACCAGGCCGCCGGGCTTAAGGAGGCGAAGGGCGGAGGGAAGGATGTGGCGTTGTTTTGTCCACGCGACATCAATGGTAACGAGATCGACGAGTTCAGGAAGGCTGACGTGCATGGCATTAGTGCGTTCGAGGACGATAACGCGGGGGTCTTTGCGGAGCTTCCAATCGAGCACGCCGTAACCGGTGTCGACGGCGTAAACTTTTTGTGCGCCATGCTGAAGAAGGCAGTCGGTGAAACCACCCGTGCTGCAGCCGAGGTCGGCGCAGATTTTTGTGGCAGGATTGATCGAAAAGGCGGCGAGGGCATGGGAGAGTTTTTGGCCGGCTCGGGAGACAAAGGACATTTTGTTTAGAGTAGCAGGGAAATTCAAAGGACGAAAATCCAACGGCCCACGAGAATGTAAATCTGCCAGACAAGGGGCAACCCGCAGAGAAATGATACCGTTGAATTTTTCAGACTGGCGCGGCGGTTGCATCAGAACTAACGTTGGTCCCGAACAACGATTTTTGGAGGTTCAATATGTTTCGATTGATCAAGTTGGCGGCGTATATGCTCCTTGGATATACGTTATACGAACTGATTCTGGGCATCTCCGAAGGCGAAAACGCCCGCGGTTCGTCAGCAGGCAACGATCAGCAGCGCCAAGGACAAAAAAACCAGGAGAATCAGAATCAGCAGCGTGAGCCGTCGCGACCCCAGGAGTCACAAGAGTCAGGCAGACTGAACATCAGCGGCGGCGGTCGCGGGCAGGCAGTCCCCGTCCGCGATACCACAGGAGCAGAGCACACAGAACGCGTCGGGCGCGGCGTCGTGTCGCGTTAACATCGGCCGGTGCGACAAAATCTTCGTCCTTGTATGAGGCGGCGGACTCCGGTCCGCCGCTTGTTTTTTAGGGTAATCGCGAGGGGATGTGTCGGGGGGTCATTAAAACGCCAAATCACCAAATTAAAGATGAATCCCCCGCCAATAACACCATTCCCGCCCCTATACGCCCCAGGCACCGGGGAATGATGTAAGTTGACAAAAATGGGCTGAGTCAGCTAACTTTCGACCTCTTTCGGCCTGAGCCGGGGGAAGAATGTTTCCGCCTATGACAGTTGGATCGGTGAGCATGAAAACGGTCGTCAGTCGAGCAAAAGCGTATCTGAAGGTTCGGCATCAGAATGTGCGCAGGGCCATGAAAGAACTGGACTTGGATGGGCTTTTGCTCACCCATCCACCCGACCTTGCCTATTTGACCAACTTTACAGGGGATGATTCGATCGGATTGATTACAGCGAAAGATTTTTTCCTCGCAACAGATTTTCGCTACAAGGAACAGGCCGACTTTGAAGCAGGTTGGCTGAAGCAGCATATTCGCGAAGCGAAGATGTCGGACACGCTGGCGCGAATGCTGGCCGAGGCAAAGGTGAAGCGGATTGGGTTTGAGGCCAACTTTACCACAGTCGGACAGATTGATGCCCTGGCCACCGCGATGAAAGGGAAGGATGGGGCGGGAACTGGTTCGCCTTTGCATGTCGAGCTGGTGCCGCTGGATAATGTGATGGTCAACATCCGCAAGGTGAAGGATGACCATGAAATTGATCTGATTCGCAAAAGCGTGGCCATTGCCGAAGAAGCATTTGATGCAATCCGCAGTGAGATCAAGCCCGGACAGACGGAAAGCTATCTCGCGGGATTGCTGGTGTTTGAGTTGCGGTCACGCGGGGCCGCGGACAGCAGTTTTCCGGTGATCGTGGCGGCCGGCGCAAACAGTTCGCTCCCCCACTATCGGCCCCAGGATGCAGTGGTACAGCGGGATCAACCGCTCCTGCTGGACTGGGGGGCTTTGTACAAGGGATACTGCAGCGACCTTACCCGGACCCTGATGATCGGACGCGTGAGCCCGCGGATGAAAAAGATTTACCAGGTGGTTCTCGAAGCGCAGGAAGAGGCGATTAAGTTCCTTCGGCCCGGCGTCACCACCCTGCAGGCCGATCGGGTCGCGCGGGATGTGATTGAGAAGGCGGGATTTGGCAAGGAATTCGGCCACGGGCTTGGCCATGGAATTGGCCGCGACATTCATGAACTGCCGACCATGCGCAAAACCGGCGGCGAAGAAGAACTGCGGCCGGGAATGATCGTGACCGTCGAGCCGGGCATTTATCTGCCTGGTGAAGGCGGGGTGCGGATTGAAGATGATATTCTCATCACCCATTCCGGCAACGAAGTGCTGTCATCGCTCGACAAGAGCTTTGAGGCGTGTCATATGGAATAGTTTTTGGACCTGGGATTCGTTCATTCCCATCCGCAATCCAAAATCGATCCCCTGTTTGATCGAGGACTGATTTGCGATTCACCTTGAGGTTTCTTTGAAGAAAAAGAAAGTCAGCAATAAAAGCGGCGGCCAAAGCCGAGCGGTCGCGAGCCGATCCACCGGCCCGGCAAGTCCGATGGATGTCGGGCTGCTGGAGCAGATGGTCAAGCTGATGGCCGCCAATGATCTCAATACCGTTGATGTGCGCGACGGGGAAAAACGCGTGATCCTGAGGCGCGGGCCGGCGATGGTTTCAGCGCCGGTGAGTTATGCCCAGCAATATGCTCCTTCCAGCCTCCCCGCCGCTCCCGCCGCCGCTTCAAACAGCGGAAATGGGGGCTCGGCCGCCGCTGCGGCAGCTTCAGATGAAGCAAACCTCGTGGCAATCAAGAGCCCGATGGTCGGGACGTTTTATTCCGCCTCGTCGCCTGATGCCAAGCCATTTGTGCAGGTGGGGTCCACCGTGGATGAAGACTCTGACGTCTGCATCATTGAAGCAATGAAGGTGTTCAACAACATCAAGGCCGAAACGCGCGGCACGATCGCCAAAATGATGGTGACCAATGGGCAGACCGTCGAATTCGGACAGACGCTGTTTCTGGTGAAACCATGAGCGCATCCAAACAGCGCGATCTGTCGTTCGCGACTGAAGACCAGGTCATCGCAGAAATTGCGCGGCTCCAGCGCGGTTACGCCAAAAATGGCAACTGGTCTCTCGCACAAATCGCGTGGCATCTGGTGATTCCGCTGGAACGGTATCTTTCACCGCCGGCCGATCCGTCAGCGAAAATGACGCCGCAGCAACTGGCCATGAAGGAAAGGTTCGTTGATGTTTGCGTCAAGACGGGAAAGCTTCCGCCACATGCAATGACGGCGCCACCAGATTGGACCCCCCCGCCCACCGCCAATGATTCAGATATCGCTCGCTTTGAAGCAGGATTGATAAAGCTCAAGAATTATCCGCACGCGATGGTCGAGATGGGACCGATCGGGCCGGTGACGACTGCAGAATATCGCAGGGTCATCCTCGTTCATGCGGCGCATCATCTGAATTATCTGGAACCAACAGCCCAAGGCGGAGGTTAAAACCTCATCTGCTCTGCCCATTCATTTTTCGTGCCTTGCGCCCATTTAAGCTGACGACGAAAGCCAGAACACCGACATGTTTTCAAAAATCCTGATCGCCAACCGCGGTGAAATCGCCTTGCGGATTATCCGCGCCTGCAAAGAGCTGGGGATACAGACGGCGGTGGTCTATTCCACCGCGGATAAAGACGCCGCTTATCTGCAATTGGCGGATCAGGCGATCTGCATCGGCAGCGGGCCGCCGTCAGACAGCTATCTGAATATTCCGCGGATCATCAGCGCCGCGGAGATTGCCGACGTGCAGGCGATTCATCCAGGGTATGGGTTCCTCGCGGAAAATGACCACTTCGCCGAAGTCTGCCGCAGTTGCAAGATCGAATTCATCGGGCCGCCCGTGAAGGCGATGGCGGCCGTAGGCGACAAGGTGGAATGCAAAAAGCTCGCCCGCAAGGCCAAGGTGCCCACCGTCCCGGGTTCAGACGGCGCGGTTGATGATGAAAAAGTAGCCCTGAGGATCGCGGCGGAAATTGGGTATCCCGTGATCATTAAAGCCGCCGCCGGTGGTGGTGGCCGCGGGATGCGGGTGGCCCACAATGATGTGTCGTTGCGCAGGCCTGAAGCAGGCGCAGGCCGAGGCGGAAAATGCATTTAAAAACGCCACGGTTTATCTCGAAAAATACGTCGAATATGGCCGGCACGTCGAAGTGCAGATCCTCGCAGACAATCACGGCAACGCCGTGCATCTCTGGGAGCGGGATTGCTCGATGCAGCGGCGGCATCAGAAGCTGGTCGAAGAATCCCCTTCACCCGTGCTGCGGCAGGAAGTTCGCGAAAAACTGTGCGAAGCCGCCGTTCGGCTGATAAAAACAGCGGGATATACCAACGCCGGAACGGTCGAGTTCCTGGTCGATAAGGAACAGAATTTTTACATCCTCGAAGTGAACGCCCGCATCCAGGTGGAACATCCGGTCACCGAAATGGTGACCGGCGTGGATTTGATCAAGGAGCAGATCCGCATCGCGGCCGGTGAGCCGCTCGGATTAAGGCAGAAAGATATTCTGCAGATCGGGCATGCGATTGAATGCCGGATTAACGCGGAAGATCCCAGCCGCAATTTTGCGCCCTCCCCCGGTCTCATTTCTGAGCTGCGGGTGCCCGGCGGCCCCGGAGTGCGCATGGATAGTCATGCATACGCCGGCTATCGCATTCCGCCAAACTATGACAGCATGATCGGGAAGCTGATCGTGCATCGCAAAACGCGGCTGGAAGCAATCGCGACGATGAAGCGGGCGCTGGGGGAATTTCATATCTCGCCAACCAAAACCACGATTCCGCTGCATTTGCAGATCATGGATAATGAGTATTTTAGGAGCGGCGATGTGGATACCGGGTTCGTGGAGAGGGTTTTGTTGAAGAAGTGAATGAAGAGACGGGAAAAAATTTCTTGTCCTTTTTTCCCGCCAATGATACCGATTGACACACCTGATGACTGGATAATGGGGTTGCTAGCGGTTTGAAGATTGGGAATTTGCAAGGCGTGCTTCAGCACACCCCGCATTGGTTGTTTTTAGTACATTTACAATAACCCAGCGCAGTATCAGGCAGCAGTAGTTTCCAGAATTTTAGTGGCCGGAGGAAAGCAGGCATCTTCGTTGCACGCTTGATAGCGAAGGGCAAGTTGCAGAAGGGAATTTTTGGGAGGCGGGGACGTGAACTGAACAGAGATCATAACCTGACCGTGATAGGTGTGGAGGGGCTGGTCGGCGAACGGAAGATGTTGTTCTTCGCCTGCGGGGTAATCGATCGACTTCACGCTCGCAGCGGCCGGGCCGGTGATGGAGAGTTGCGTCGCAAGAAGCCCCGCGGACGCCTCGTGGGCGTTGATGTGAAAAGGGCTTACGATGCTCACCCGCAGACTCAGGAGCTGAGGACTGATCCACTCAGCCTTCAAACTGACAATGGCCGCGGCGATCTGATCGGGGGAAAGAGGGCGCTCTTCGAGCGGGGCGCTGCGATCGCCGGATACGGTAAACGGCGGATTAGTCTGAAGATATTCAATCGCGGCCTGCACCAGAGAACTCATCGATTCGCCGTTGGTCATGAGCTGCTGGGAAAACAAGCCAATCGTGTCGCGGGCCTGCTCGCGGTGACCCAGCATAAGCAGGGACATGGCGGCGACAGCATTGCCGCTGGGCAGCGGGCTGTCACTGGCAACCTTTTGCCGGACGATAAGGTCCGTGGCGCCGGATTCAGTGAAGTAAAAGCCGCCTGCTTTGGGATCGGCGAATTTCCGAGTCATGACGCCGGCGCATTGTTGTGCTTCGGCCTTCCAGCGGGGATCGGTCGTGGAAATATAAAGCGCCAGCAGGGCCTGAATGAAAAAGGCGTAATCGTCAAGAAACGCGGCATGTTTGCTGACGCCATCGCGGCTCGTTCGGTAGAGCGCGCCTTCAGAAGTCATGTGGCTCGTCAGCAGAAAATGGGCGGCGGTGGTAGCGGCAGCGGTATAGCGGGGTTCAGCCAGGACTTGCCCGCCGGCCGCCAGGCGCGGATCATCAGCGCGTTCCAGCTCGTGATGATCTTCGTGTCCAGCATCGGCTGCTTGCGGGTGCGGCGCTCCGTCCAGAGAATTTGGCGCAGCTGCTGAAGCTCGGGGTCGAGCAGTGCCGAACTCAGGCCCTCGCCCGGCTCGGCGAGGTACAGGATATTCTTTTCAGGACGCCCGGAACCATGGTGGGGATCGGCAAAATTAGGCCCTTCATCCAGCCCGTAGACGCGGCAAAACCGCGCGATCTTTTTTTCCGCCGCCGGATCATCTTGGATCGCTGTCGTCAGCGTCGCTTCTATTTCAGCGCGCGTCCAGAGATAAGTCAGCCCTTCCTGGGCGTCCACCTCCGCGTCAAAGGCGGTGTAAAAACCGCCGGCCGGTGAAGTCATTTCTCGCAGGACAAAGTCAAAAATATCCCGTGCGACCGCCGCGTACCGCGGATCCCCCCATTGGCGGAACGCCTCGACATAACACCACGCAAGCATGGCATTGTCGTAAAGCATGATCTCAAAGTGCGGGACAAGCCAATGCGCATCCGTGCTGTAACGATGGAAACCGCCGCCAAGCTGGTCCCGGATTCCGCCATGCGCGAGCGAATCAAGGGTGTGGATCAGGAGCGGTTTCAAATCAATTTTGGATTTTGGATGGGAGATTTTGGATTGAGGATTGACCGAAGCGCTCCCGAGGTAAACCAGCAAAAGTTCCAGAAGAGTTTGGCGGGGAAATTTTGGCGCAGACCCAAAGCCGCCATTTTGGCCGTCATAGTCGGAAATCGATCGCTCAATGAGCGTGTCAATCAGCTCCTGGTCGATGGTGATCGATGCAGAAGGAGCAGCCGGTTCGGCAAGGTGATTGAGAATCCTGACAATTTCGCCGGCCGATCCTTCCACCTCCTCGCGGCGATTCTTGTACGCATCATCCAGCGCTCGCAGAAGTGTCACAAAGCCCGGCCGCCCATTATGGTCGGCGGGCGGGAAATAAGTTCCGCCATAGAACGGGCGGAGATCAGGCAGAAGGAAAACACTCATCGGCCACCCCCCATGCCGCGTAAGGATTTGGACCGCCGTCATATAAAGCTGGTCCACATCCGGACGCTCTTCTCGATCAACCTTGATGTTGATAAATCGCCGATTCATCTCCTCCGCAATGGATTCATTTTCAAAGCTCTGCCGCTCCATCACATGGCACCAGTAGCAGGTGCTATAACCAACCGAGAGAAAAATCGGTTTGTTTTCTTTTCGCGCAGCCCCGAAAGCTTCCGCCCCCCACGCGTACCAATCCACCGGGTTATGCTGGTGCTGCAGGAGGTAAGGCGAAGTTTCGGCAGAGAGCCGGTTGGTATGCTGTGGCGAATTGGGCGGCGGTATGCTCACGGATATTCCTTACAACATTGCGGCAGCGAACCGAATCTTTGACCAAATCATCTTCCAGCTTTTATATACGGCAAGTTCACCCCAAAGGGCACCAAAAGAATGATAAATTAACCACAGATTCTCACACACAAGCATTTTCCATCGCCATGTTTTTCGACATTCGCACACCTTCCACAAGCCACATATCACATTGATAATTTCAGGTTATCGCACAGGTGTAACTCCCGTTTGTAGCCAAATGGCAAGCTCCCAGCGCACAAACGCACCGACGAAGAGAGATAAAATGAAAACTCAACATCTTTTCTCTGCGCCTCAGCGCCTCCGCGTTAAATTTTCCCATCAATATTTCCCCCGCCACACCCTATTGCACTCAACTTGTTCACAATGGTGGACGTAACGCGCCGCGTGCCTACACTGATCCCTCGTTTTTGTTCGATAAGCAATGAATACAAGTTCGTTTTCTGCCATGCCTCCACCGCTCTCTTATCATGCCATTGTTGCAGATACATTGACTCACGCGCGCCTCGGACGCATCGTGACTCGGCATGGCGCATTTGATACCCCGGCGTTCATGCCCGTGGGAACGCAGGGAACGATCAAGGGCCTGCTGCCCGATCATGTCGCCGCAACAGGGCGCAGTGCATCCTGGCCAACACCTATCACTTGATGCTCCGCCCCGGTGAGCAGGTGGTAGAGGAGCTTGGCGATCTGCATGCATTCATGGCCTGGCCCGGCCCGATTCTGACCGACAGCGGCGGTTTCCAGGTTTTCTCGCTCGCCGACATCAATCGCATCAGCGACGATGGTGTGACATTTAAAAGCCACGTCGACGGATCGATCGTCCATCTCACTCCTGCTCGTTCAATGCAGGTGCAGAACGCGCTGGGCGCAGACATCATCATGGCGTTTGATGAATGCCCCCCCGCCGACGCGCCAACTGAATATCACCAGGCCGCGGTGGATCGAACCTTGCGATGGGCCGCCCAATGCCAGGCAGCCCACGCGCGGCCCAATGACCAGTCTCTATTCGGCATCCTCCAAGGCGGAACCAACCAGCGCCTGCGGGCCTTCTGCGCGGAAAAACTGGCGGCGATGAATTTCCCCGGATATGCCGTCGGTGGATTGGCAGTGGGAGAAGGCTACGAAGCGATGAAAGGCGTGCTGGAATTTGTAACCCCCCTGCTGCCGGCGGATAAGCCGCGCTATCTGATGGGGGTGGGCTTCCCGCGGGACATCGTCGCAGCGGTCGCCTCCGGAATTGATATGTTCGATTGCGTGATGCCCACGCGCAATGGCCGCAATGCTTATGCATTTACCGCCGCCGGCGCAATTCGGCTGCGAAACAGCAGATTTACGCGGGATTCCGGGCCCATTGAGGCGGGTTGTGACTGTTATGCCTGCCGGAATTTCAGCCGCGGGGCAATCCGGCACTTTTTTTTCGCGCGTGAGATGCTTGGCCCCATCCTCCTGTCACTGCATAATATCCGATTCTACCAGCGGCTGATGGCGGATATCCGCCAGTCCATCCGGGAAGCTCGCTTTGACGAATTTCGCCATAGCGATCCCCGAAGCAGGCTCGGCCCTGCAAAAGGCCGGGAAACAGCCGAGGCTGGCGATTGATTGCGGCGATTTGATCCATTTTAGGAGACAGTTTGAATATCATCGTGTTTTTGGCGGATGCGGTAACCAGCGCAACTTCCCCGGTCTCCGGCGGCGCCAGCCCCGAAACCCCCGGTTGGGCGAAAATTATCACCAGTCCCATGTTCCCCCTCATCCTGGGCATGGTCGTGCTGTTCATGTTCATGTCCCGCTCAAAAAAGAGCCAGGACCGCAAACGCGACGACATGCTCAAGCAACTAAAGCGCGGCGACCGCATTCAAACTATTGGAGGAATTCTCGGAACAGTCCTGCGCGCAGAAGAATCTCGCGTCGAAGTAAAAGTGGACGAAAGCAGCAATACAAAAATCTGGTTCACCCGCAGCGCGATTCATCGCGTGGTCGAGGACGACAAGGCGGAAGTTAAGTAAGGAACGTTGTGACGCGAACAGGTGATTGCGTGAGCAGGATGGAGGATCTTCTCACCCAACGCCGCCGTCGCGTCATCCCGTCATTTTCTCATGGAAACGAAGCAAACAGGTCGCGTCATATTTATTCTGATCGTGCTGGTGGGGGCGCTGCTGTGCATCTTCCCTCCCAGGACGATATTCTCGCGGGCGCCGCTGTCCGAGAAGCTGAATCTCAAGCCCGGCATCGACATGGTCGGCGGGACCAGCCTCCTCTATCAGATCAAGGCCCCCGAAGGCGGACACCACAGCGCCGAAAATCACACGCTTGCTGAAGATGTGATGGAATCGCTGAAGAAACGCGTCGACCCCGACGGTCTGCGCAATCTCATCTGGCGCCCGCAAGGGGCCGATCGACTCGAAATCCAGCTCCCAAGCTCCGCCAACAGTGAAGAAGCGAAGAACGCCCGCGACGCATACGCCAGGGCGCAGCAGGACTTGGAAAACACCAACGTGCCGCCCAGCGAGGTGATCTCCGCCGTTGAAAATCTCAAAGGCGACGCGCGCCGGGATAAATTGAATCAGCTCGCCCGCGGTTCCGATGCCCGCAACAAACTCTTCGGCGCCCTCGCCTCAACCTATGACCAGCTCCAGGATGCCCATGCAAAGAAAAATGCCGAGCTGGAAGCGGCCAAGGTTGACGAATACGAGACCCTGAAATCAAAGATTCAGCAACTGAATCTCGAAATCCCGCAACTGGAAACCGTGCTCGAACAGCAAGGCGATGCCCGCACTACAAAGCTCGCCGACTTGAAAAAACAGCATGCCGATTTCCCCGATCAGATCGCCGCGATCGATAAGTTTGTGGCCGCTTATGATGACTACAGCAAGGTGAAGGGTTCAATCGACGATGCGGCCCAGTTAAAGCAGTTGCTCCGCGGCTCCGGCGTCCTGGAGTTCCACATCCTGGCAACCGACCTCCCCCCCTCCAATACGCCGATCTCGTGCGACGCCTCAAGGAAAAAGGGCCGCGCGTCGAAGCAGGCGATGTCGCCAGGTGGTTCCAGGTTGATCGCCCCGGCGAAGTCAGCCAGGCGGTCGAGTGGAACGGAAAATATTACGCCCTCGCATACATCACCCCCGACAAGCAGATGGTCAATGGCCCCGGCATTCGGCCATGGGCCCTGGAATCCGCCGGGCGTGACACCGATCAATTCGGTGGCGCATGCGTCCGCTTCACCTTCAACGCCGAAGGCGGCAATTACTTCAGCGAGTTCACCGGCAATAACAAAGGCAAGCTGCTTGGCGCGGTTCTCGATAACAAGATCATCAGCGCGGCCACCATCAACGATCGCATCGGCCGCTCAGGAACCATCACACGCGGCAGCGGTTACGACGACGAAGAACTGAACTACCTCATCAGCACCCTCAACGCCGGCAGCCTTCCGGCCCAGTTGGAAGATGAACCCATCAGCGAGCGCACCGTCGGCCCGCAGCTCGGTGAAGATAATCTCCGCGCCGGCCTGATCGCCTGCGCCTTCGGCCTGGTAATCGTGGCGATTTTCCTGGTGTGCTACTACTACCTCGCCGGTGTCGTCGCAACCTTCGCCGTCCTCATGAACGTCGTGCTCATTCTCGGCATCCTCGCGGCGTTCAATGCCACCTTCACCCTCCCCGGCATCGCCGGCATCGTGCTGACCATCGGCGCCGCCGTCGACGCCAACGTCCTGATCTTCGAACGCCTTCGCGAAGAACAACACCGCGGCCTCAGCCTCCGCATGGCCATGCGCGACGCCTACAAACACGCCCAGAGCGCAATCTGGGATTCAAATGCCACCACCATCATCACCTCCGCCATCCTCATCTGGCTTGGCAGCGAAGAAGTCAAAGGCTTCGGCCTCACGCTCCTGATCGGCTTGATCAGCAGCTTGTTCACCTCCCTCTTTGTAACCCGGACCATCTTCAACATCCTGATCGACACCTTCCACATCGAACATCTCGGCAGCCTCCCGCTCACCTTCCCCAAATGGGATCGCATGCTCAAGCCAGACATCGACTGGATGAAGCTCGTTCCATACTTCTGCGCCTTCAGCGCGCTGTTCATCCTGCTCGGGGCAACCGCCTTCGTCGTCAAGGCCAGGGCCGGGCAGCTTGCCGATATCGATTTCGCCAGCGGAACCCAGGTGCAGTTTGAATTGAAGAACAAGATGGACATCGGCGAACTCCGCTCCCTCTTCACCAAAGCCGACAATCCCGATCTTCCTTCACCCAGCATCGTTTCGGTGAATAAGGACGAAACCGATTACGAAGTCGTCACACCAAACGTTCAGGCCAAACCCGTTCGCGAAGCGGTGCTGAAAGTCCTCGGCGACCGCATCAAAACTGATCTCCCCTCAGACTATGAACATTTCGGCCAGCCCGCCGAAGCCGTCATCGGCAGCGCCATCCTCCCCATCACCAAGGTCCCCTTTGTCGTCAATGGCTACACCATTCCGAGCGCCGAAAACTATCTCGGCGGAGTTGCCGTCGTTCTCAACAACCTCAGCCCAGGCCTCAAAGTAGGCGACATCAAAGACCGCATCGACCACCAGCGCCTAGAGCAGCCGGCCTCCGATGAAAATCGATTCCGTGAATTCACGGTGGTATCCCCCCAGGGAACCGATCACCCCGTCAGCCAGGCGATTGTGCTCACCGTAGATCCCGCCCTGCCCTACGACAAAGATGAAGCGAAGTGGCGTGAAAATCTCGCCACCCCCATGTGGAATCTCATCGGCGCATCCATCCATCGCCAGGCTCAACTGCAGAAGGTCAATAACTTCGACGCCCAGGTCGCCGGCGACACCCAGCGCGCAGCCCTCTTCTCATTGATCCTCTCCTCGCTGGTCATCATGGTTTTCATCTGGTTCCGCTTCGGCAACCTCAAGTATGGCACCGCCACCGTGCTGGCGATGATCCACGACACCCTCCTCGTCGTCGGCGCGGTCGGCCTCTCCCACTGGATGGTCGAATACACCCCCTGGCTCGCGCACGCCCTGCTCGTAGAGCCATTCCGCGTCAACCTCACGATCGTCGCCGCCGTCTTGACAGTCATGAGCTATTCCATGATCGACACGATCGTCGTTTTCGATCGCGTTCGCGAAAACCGCGGCAAGTTCGGCCACATGAGCCGGAAAATAATAAATGATTCCATCAATCAGACGCTGTCACGCACGCTTTTGACGTGCGGCACAACGATTGTGACTGTCGCTGGCATGTATGTTGTTGGCGGTCCCGGCATACATGGCTTTACTTTTGTACTTCTCGTTGGCATATTAGTTGGCACGTACTCTTCGATCGCAATCGCCGCACCCATTTTGCTGTTGGGGAACGATGTGAAAGAAGAAGCGGGCCGCAAAACTCCGGTCGGGCAACTGAAAACAGTGCCGGGGTAAGCGACAATTTAAATCCAAATCGGTTTCCGGGAAGGAGTCCCAATCATGCGCAAGGATGCGAAGATCGGTTTCGCCGTTGGTGGGGTTTTGCTGGCGGTGCTCACCGTTTACACCGTCGTGGTCCCAAGGCATCCTCATGCCGCCTCATCCAATGCGGTGACATTGGCAATCCCCCCCGGCTCATCTGCTAATAACGATCAACCTGCCGCCGGACCATCAGCCGCCTCAAATGAAGCGCCCGTTGCTCCCGCCCCTTCCACCGAAAGCAAATCCGAGGCGGCCAGGAACTCCAGCGACAACGTAAACTGGGCCAAGCTCCTCAATGGCAGCAGCGACGCCCCACCGCTCTTCAGCACAACGCCAACCGTCGGCGACACCGCCGATAAGCCGCAGCCCGCTGCCCCCGCCTCCGCGGTGCGCACCGCCAGCGCCAACGATGCAGCGCCCGCGGCTGCATCCGGAATTGCCGCAAATGATGCAATCCCCCTCAGCGCATCCTCAGCGGTCATCCCCGCCTCTGTCACGCTCGTGAAGCCCGCAACCCAGCCCGCCGTTGCAGGCCGGCAGTACACCATCAAATCCGGCCAGACGCTTTCGAGCATCGCCGCCGAGGTGTATGGCAATCAGCGGTTCTACGTCGCCATCCTTCGGGCCAACCCCAGCGTCAACCCCGCCCGGCTTCGTCCCGGCATGAAGATCACGCTCCCTGATATTTCAGAAGTCCGCCCCGAATCCTCCGTCTCCACCGCCGCGATGGCCGTCGAAGAAGAAACGCCAAAGCCCACCCACGCCGCACGCACACACACCAGCGCCGCCGCCGGCCAAACCTACACAGTCGCCTCCGGTGATACACTGTATCGAATAAGCAAAAAGCTCTACGGCTCCCAGAAGCAGGCCGACGCGATCTACGCCCTGAACAAAGAAACCATCGGCCAAGACAAAGCCAGGCTGAAAATCGGCATGGTCCTCACCCTCCCCGATGCCCCAACCGCAAGCGTGACAGCCGCCACTCGATAAAATCTGCCCGTGCTTTGTTTCATTTATGCCCCTCTATTTCACATAGCGCCTGCTTCACTGCACCCCAAACCACCGCGGCGTGCCCGCGCACCCCGCCGTTCCCCCGCGTCCCGCAATCCAAAAATATCGCTAAACCCAACGCATTTTTCACGCACGCTGTCCCCCTCTCCCTTCTTTCTTTTCACCGCCGCTTGCATTTGCCGCCGACTTGCTCAATATCCCACGGAATCATGCAGGTCATTGAAACGCAGCTTCCCGGGGTCAAGGTTCTCGTCCCGAAAAAGGTCGGCGACAACCGCGGGTTTTTCTCCGAAATCTACAGCAAGCGCAGCCTCGAGGCCGCCGGCATCCACGTCGAATTCGTCCAGGACAATCATTCCCTGTCCGCCCAGAAAGGCGTCGTCCGCGGAATGCACTACCAGATACCCCCCATGGCCCAGGACAAGCTTGTCCGCGTCGTTCGCGGCGCCATCCTCGACGTCGCCGTCGACGTGCGGCGGGGCTCCCCAACCTTCGGCCGCCACGTAACCGTCGAGCTCTCCGCCGACAACTGGAAACAAATGTATGTCCCCGTCGGCTATGCCCACGGCTTCGTAACCCTTCAGCCTGACACCGAAGTTGTGTACAAAGTCACCAACTATTATTCCCCGGAACACGAACGGGCCTTCCGATGGAACGACCCCGCCGTGGGGATCGACTGGAACATCGATGAATCCACCGCCGTGCTTTCCCTCCGCGATGCGAAGCATCTGATGCTGAAAGACGTGAAGGATTTGTTTTAGGGTAGTCCGTTGTCCGTTGTCAGTAGTCCGTTGTCAGTTGTCAGTGGTCCATTGCTTCGCAGGCGTTGTCCATGGGGGCGATCGCGACGATAACCAGCGGCATTTAACAACTGACAACTGACAACTGACAACTGACAACTGACAACTGACAACTGACAACTGACAACTGACAACTGACAACTGACAACTGACAACTGACAACTGACAACTGACAACTGACAACTGACAACTGACAACTGACAACTGACAACTGACAACGGACAGGACCAAAAAAAATGAAAGGCATTCTCTTAGCCGGCGGCGCCGGTACTCGGCTGTATCCGCTGACGCTCTGCATCAGCAAGCAGTTGCTGCCCGTGTATGACAAGCCCACGATCTATTATCCCTTGTCCGTGCTGATGCTGGCCGGCATTCGCGAAATCCTCATCATCAGTACGCCGCGCGATCTGCCCCGCATTCAGGAACTGTTTGGGGACGGGTCGCAGATCGGCCTCAAGCTGTCATACAAGGAGCAGGCCCAGCCCAACGGCATCGCCCAGGCGTTTGTGCTCGGAGCTGATTTTCTCGGCGATTCCCCCGTCTGCCTCATCCTTGGCGACAATATTTTCTACGGCCACGACCTCACCGCAATGCTCGAAGATTCCGCAAAGCTGAATTCCGGCGCACGCGTCTTCGCCTACCAGGTGACCGACCCCGAACGATACGGCGTCGTCGAGTTTGATCAGAAGCACAAGGCCCTCAGCATCGAGGAAAAGCCCCGGAAGCCCAAGAGCAGTTGGGCCGTCACCGGCCTGTATTTTTATGATGCTTCGGTAGTCGAGATCGCCGGGAACCTCAAGCCCTCAGCGCGCGGTGAATACGAAATCACCGATGTGAACCGCGCATATCTCGAGCGCGGAGCCCTGCAGGTGCAGTGTATGAGCCGCGGCATCGCCTGGCTCGACACCGGAACCTATGATTCGCTCCTGAGCAGCTCGGTCTTCGTGCAAACGCTGGAACAGCGGCAGGGACTGAAGGTCGCATGCATCGAAGAAATCGCCTTCGCCAAAAAGTTCATTGATGCAGCCCAGCTCCGCAAGCTCGGCGAACAGAACGCCAAAAGCGAATACGGCCAATACCTCCTGCGCGTCCTCAAAGATGCCGGCGGACACTGAATTGAAGTTGCTGTCGCCATGATCACCGGATACCACCATACCCAAATTACCGTTCCCGGCGGTTCAGCGGCGCAGGTGCGGCAATTCTATGGCGAACTGCTCGGCCTGACGGAAATCCCCGTGCCGGCGCCGCTTTCAGGCCGCGGGCTGATCTGGTTCCAGGTCGGCGACCGCAGCCTGCATGTTGGAGAAGAAGATGGCGTGAACCGCCTCGCCACCAGGGCGCATCTCGCTTATGAAGTCGATGATGTGGCCGATATGCGCCGCCGCCTGCAAGCCCGCGGTTTAAAGCTGTTCGAACAACCAAAGCTGGATGGATATGACCGGTTCCACGTGCACGATCCCTTTGGAAATCGACTGGAGATTATCGGTGCTGCCGCAGTAACAAAGAATTAAAAAACTATGCGAACCATTTTAGTCACCGGCGCCGCCGGCTTCATCGGCTCCAACTTCGTCCGCATGCTCATCCAGCGCAGCGAGCCCGCAAAGCTCGTCGCCCTCGACAAGCTCACCTACGCCGGCAATCTCGCCAATCTCCACGACCTCCTCAAAGACCCGCGCCTCCTCTTCGTCCGCGGCGACATCTGCGACAAGCCCCTCGTCTCCTCGCTGTTTGACGCCCACGGCATCAGCGAAGTCGTCCACTTCGCCGCCGAAAGCCACGTCGACCGCAGCATCCTCGATTCCGGACCCTTCATTCAAACCAACGTCGTCGGCACGCAGGTCCTGCTCGATGTCGCACGGGCCAAAAGCGTCAACAGATTCCTTCAGGTCAGCACAGACGAAGTCTACGGCTCCCTCCCCGAAGACCGCCCCGAAATCAAATTCACCGAGCAAACGCCCCTCGAACCCAACAGCCCCTACAGCGCCAGCAAAGCCGCGGCCGATTGCCTCGTCCGCTCCTATTTCCACACCTATCACCTCCCCGTCCTCACCACCCGCTGCAGCAACAACTACGGCCCCCGCCATTTCCCCGAGAAGATGATCCCCCTCTTCGTCACCAACCTGATCGAAGGCAAAAAAGTTCCCCTCTACGGCGACGGCATGAACGTCCGCGACTGGCTCTATGTCGAAGACCACTGCGACGGAATCTGGACCGTGCTCAATAAAGGCGCCCCCGGTGAGGTCTACAATATCGGTGGACACAACGAAATCCCCAACCGCCGCATCACCGAAATCATCCTCAAGGAAATGGGCAAAAACTGGGATGAATACGTGCAATATGTCAAAGACCGCCCCGGCCACGACCGCCGCTACGCCATCGACGCCGGCAAAATGCAGCGCGAGCTGGGCTGGAAACCAAAACACAAATTCGAAGATGCTATCAAGACCACCATTCAATGGTACAAAGACAACCAGGACTGGTGGCGGGCCATCAAGAGCGGTGATTATCTAAAATACTACGAAACCCAGTATGTGAACCGGTAAAACCCCCTGCCACAGCCTCCCGCACGTCGATAGGCATTCACCCGAGCGGAAAACACCCATGAGCCGATACGATCCCATCGTCATCACCGGCGCCGGCGGGATGCTCGCCCATGCCCTCGCCGATCAGCTCCGCTCCCGCGGCTCCAATCCCGTCCTGCTTCCCCGCGCCGATTGTGACATCGCCACCGAAGCCGGCATTCAAAAAATCTTCGACCACAAGCCCGCATTGCTGCTGAACTGCGCCGCCCACACCAGGGTCGACCAGTGCGAACAGGAGCCGCAGCTCGCCAACGCCATCAACGGTCACGCCGTCGGTCAAATGGCCGCCCTTTCCCGCAGGCACGGAACCTATCTCGTCCACGTCAGCACCGATTTCGTCTTTGATGGCCGCGGCACAAAGCCCTATCAGGTCAATGAGCCCGTCAATCCCATCTCCGCCTACGGCCGCTCCAAGCTTCTCGGCGAAACAGAACTCCAGAAACATGCCCCCCAGGACTGGCTGATCGTCCGCACCGCCTGGGTCTACGGCCGGCACGGGGCAAATTTCCCGCGCACCATGGTCACCGCCGCCAGGGCCGGTAAGCCCCTGAATGTCGTGTGCGATCAAATCGGCTCACCCACCTATACCGTCGATCTGGCCCAGGCCATTCTCGCCTTGATCGACTCCAGGGCCCGCGGAATCTTTCACGTCACCAACACCGGTGAAACAAACTGGTGCGATTTCGCCAAAGCCGCGCTGGAAATCTTCGGTATCAGCCACCCCGTCGGCTCAATTACCTCCGCCGACTGGCAAAAGATCAGGCCGAACACGGCGCCCCGTCCCGGATACAGCGTGCTGGAACTCCAGGCCTTTTCAAACCAGACCAGGCATACGATGCGCCCTGGCAAGACGCGCTGGCTGCCTTTAAACAGGAAGTCGATCTCGCCGGTGGCTTTTAGAGCCTCTAAAATAACCTCCCGCGCGTCGATGCGCCGCGGCATCGCGTCAGGATCGAGGCGTCGAAACGAAGCAGTATTGAATGAAATACGAGCGAGTTTCGACAACGAAGAGCCTGACGCGATGCAGCAAGCAGCGACCGCGCGAGGTTATTTTAGAGGCTCGTAATCGCTACAACAGATACCGCGCCCGGCTCACCGCCCATTGCCCCACCCGATCCCAGTACGGCCGATGCCGCCACACTTCCGGATCAACCTGTTTTGAATACCGGATGTCATTCTCAAAAAGCGCCTCCATCTGCTTCCCAAACTCCCCCGAATGAATGATCGCCGACAGCTCGCAATTATATTCAATGCTCCGGTAATCGAGGTTCGCCGACCCCAGCACCGTAATTTCTCCGTCCACCACCATCGTCTTCGCGTGCAGCACAACATTCTGCCGCTCGTAAATATCGATCCCGTGGGACATCAGCCGGTCGTAAAAACTCCGCGCCGCGATCACCAGGATCTTTACATCCCCTCGCCCCGGCAGCATCAGTTGCACATGAACCCCCCGGTCCGCCGCTTTGCACAGCTCATCGGCGAGCAAATCGTCTGGCGCAAAATAAGCCATCGTCAATTGAATGCTCCGCTTCGCATGGCTCAGCAGCTTGCAAAGCAGCGGCTGCAGCGGGCTGCTTAATGTTGGCACGCTCGCAAGCAGCCCAAACTCGCCGTCATAAATATTATGAATGAACTCCGCCCGCCGGATTCGCCCCCCATGCACTACATAATTCCACGTCTGCGCGAACGACCGCATCAGGTGAATCGCCGCCGGCCCTTTGATGCCGATCGCATTATCGCGCCACAGGTCGCAGCGCGCCATGCGCGCCAGCTTTGATTTAAACCCGATGATCGAAGACCCCGCATACTCCGTCGCAAGGTTGATTCCGCCCAGCCCCGCGAGGTCGTTATCGATGATCAGCAGCTTGCGATGGTCGCGATTGATCGGTCGCCAGCCAAAGCGGCATTCCCACGGTCGGATCGGATGAAACTGCTGTAAATTCACTCCCGCCCGCCTCATCCGATCGAACATCCCCCGATCGGTCTCATAAGACCCGAACGAATCATAAATCACATAAACCCCAACCCCCTCCTTCGCCTTCTGGCACAGCAGTTCGGCAACCGCCTGCCCCGTCGCATCGCTGGCGAAAATATAAATTTCCAGGCAAATACGCACACAGGCATTTTTGATCGCATCAAACGCCGCGTGCCACGCCTCGCCATCTTTATAAAGCTGAATGAATGTCCCATCCAAAAGCCGCACCGGCGCCGGCACCACCCACCCATCGTCATTATTCCCAGGCTCCATCCGCCTGCCGCTGGAAGTCCCCGCCGCCTCCGCGCCCCCCGGCGGACATGGCAGGTCTTTTAATCCAGCTGTACGGTCAGTCGGTTCTGTAGTGCTGGTTGTCACTATCATATCTTATGCAACACCAGCAAATACGGAATTGCCATTTAGCAGCCCGTGGTGAAATTCCCGTTTGTGGCCAAGGCCAAAATTTCTCGCGCACCAGACACACAGATGTTTTGGGTTGACCCAACATAGCCTTAAAGCTATAATCACGTCATGTGGGAGGTTCAAACAACCGATGATTTCGACGCGTGGTTCGATTGTCTTGTGGACGCGGAGAAGGAAGAAGTCGCCGCGCTGATCGGCGTTCTTAAGGTCGTTGGGCCGCAGTTGAAAAAGCCACATGCCGACACTGCTGATTGGCGGCGATAAATCGGGCGTGAACGAGAAACGGTTCTATAAACAGTTGATTGCCAAGGCGGACAAGTTGTACGCAGCCCATTTGCTGGTCGTTGAGCAAAGGAGGCGAAAACAAGAAAAGAAGGTTGCCGGAGAATCGGGTGGGGAGGTCAAACGGACGAAGAGAAAAGGTAAGTAATCATGGCCAAAACATTCAATCAACTCGCCCATCGAACGATGTCGGCGGCGTCTCGCGCTCGGGCTGCTCGTCGGACCCGGGAAATCCTTGCGGAACTGGTGCTGGCCGAAGTGCGCAAGTTGGCGGGAAAAAGCCAGAACGAACTCGCCAAGGCGCTGGGCATCAAGCAGCCGTCTTTGTCGAAGCTGGAAAGCCAGGATGACATGCAGATTTCCACGCTTCAGCGGATCATCGAAGCACTCGGTGGAAAGGTGGAGATCGTCGCCCGTTTCCCAAAGTCGGCGGTTCGCATACGCCAATTTGAACCCGCCCGTCCACCTGTCAGCAGCCCCAGGAAGAGATCAACCAGGGCGGCTGGTCCATCATTTCGTCCACTCCTATCGCTTGAAAAAACAATCGCTAAGCCACGATAGACCAGATTACAAGACAAGCCGGATATCAGCGGGCCATTCGACGCATTGCACAGACGCAGGGAATCCAAAGTGCAATTCAGCATCTTTCTCAGCGTCTCATCGCAAGAAAAAAACTTCCCACCACTATTTCTGCCACAATAGCACATCACACCCGGGTGTAACTCCCGTTTGTGGCGGAATGGCAAGCTCCTCGCGCACAAACGCACCGACGAAGAGAGATAAAATGGAAGCTCAGCATCTTCTCTCTGCGCCTCAGCGCCTCCGCGTTAAAATTTCCATCAATATTTCCGCCGCCACAATCGAGCGTTACACCCTCACACCCCTTCAAAAGAATCGCCCCATATACACCCCGCCCCGCACACCGCTATACTCCCCAACTCGCATTTTCTGGAGATAGAATGCCCTCAAACGTACTCCCCCAGGTGAAAAATATCGTCGCCGTCGGCGCCGGCAAAGGCGGCGTCGGCAAATCCACCGTCGCCCTCAATCTCGCCGTCGGCTTGCAACGCGCCGGCAAAAAAGTCGGCCTCATGGACGGTGACATCTACGGCCCCAGCATGCCCACCATGCTCGGCATCAAAGGCCTCCCCCCGCAGGTGCGCGGCCCAAAGCTCCTCCCGTTTTTCGTCCACGGAATTCACGCCGTCACCATCGGCGCACTCGTCGAACAGGACAAACCCCTCATCTGGCGCGGCCCCATGGCCCACGGCGCATTCAAACAGCTCCTCCTCGACAACACCGAATGGCCCGATCTCGATTACCTCATCGTCGATCTCCCTCCCGGCACCGGTGACGTGCCCCTGACCCTCTGCCAGCTTCTCCCCCTGACAGGCGCAGTCGTCGTAGCCACGCCCCAGCAGGTCGCCCTCGACGACGCGATCCGCGCCGTCCGCATGTTCCAGCAACTCGGCGCGCCCATCCTCGGATTGATCGAAAATATGAGCTACATCCCTCTCCCCAACGGCGAAATCCTGGACATGTTCGGCCGCGGCGGAACCGAAAAAATGGCCCAGCACATTACCCTCCCCTACCTCGGCGCAATCCCCATGTTCACCGAGCTTCGCCAGAACAGCGACGCCGGCACACCCATCAAAAATTTCGACACCAACCCCGCTCTTCGCGACGCCCTGCAAGCCGTCGTCATCGCCCTCGAAGGTGAAGTCACCAAGCGCAACATGACCACCAGCAGCCCCACACTCAACATCTCTTAAAGCCCAACCCAACCTCACGGCCCCGCTGCCCCGCGGCAGTCCTCTACCCTGAGCCTCCGTGGGTATAACTCCTGTTTGTGGCCAATGGCAAGCCTCTCGCGCACACCCCCACGACGGAGGAAACACAAGTTAAAACTCAGCATCTTTTCTCTGCGTCTCAGCGCCTCAGCGTTAAAATTTCCCATCAATATTTCCGCCGCCACAATCGAGCGTTTCCCCGCCTCTGTGGGCAAATCTTCTCCGTGTCCCCATTGGTTAAACCCCGTATAAAATCCCCGCGATGCCCCCCTCCCAACGCCCAGCATCTTCCTCCCCCCCATCTACCAGATCTCCGCCTCCCTCGTCGGCGATCCCTCCCTCGCCACCTCCATCACCCAAAACGTCCTCCGCCAATTCCTCAAAATCCACCCCCGGTGGCCAGACCAGGAAACCGCCATCCGCTGGTTCGCCCACTACACCGTCCTGGAATCCCGCGAATCCCTTCGCCGCCAAATCCCAGACCCCCGCCACGACATCCTCCTCACCCTGACCGCAAACCCTGCTCACCACCTCTTCCTGAGAACCCTCCGCATCCTCCCCATGCAACAGCGCGAAGCCTTCCTCCTGC
This sequence comes from uncultured Phycisphaerales bacterium, assembly GCA_963704405.1. GTDB lineage: Bacteria > Planctomycetota > Phycisphaerae > Tepidisphaerales > Tepidisphaeraceae > MFD01213-c1. The sequence continues at coordinate 2,335,329 of OY969903.1, read as the reverse complement.
ACCACGCCGCCGGCTTCGACCTCCGTCACCTCGCCACCGCCATGGACTGCAGCACCCAGGCCGCGGCCAACCACCTCGTTGCCGCCACCGCCGCCCTCCGCCTCCTCACCCTTTCCCCCCAAGCCTTGGCCGACTTCACCACCACCCTCCCTCACCTCCTCGCCCAACTCACTCCCCCCACCTCGCTTCTCGAACAGGAAATCACCCAATACCAAAAACGCCAACAAACCAGACGCGCGCTCCGCTACCTCCTCTACACCCTGCTGATCCCCACCCTCATCGCAATCCTCTATTTCACCCACCATCTCCTGAAATCCATCGACCTCTAACTTCCCTTCCCCATCACGGCGTGTAACTCCTGTTTGTAGCCAATGACAAGCTCCTCGCGCACAGACGCCCCGACACAGGCCAACACAACAACCCAACATCTCTGCGCGAGAAAAATTCCGCTCAATGTTCCCGCCGCCGCAAGAGTGCATTGTGACCCTCTACCTCTTCTCAATTACCTTCTCACACCGATTCAGCAACTCCGTCCCCTGTTCCAGAATTTCACGTATCGCCTGTTCCAGCTTCTGCTCCTCCACGCTCACCATCCCCTGCCGTCCCAGCCGCTCGAAGTAGCGCATCGCCAGCTTCCCATCCCCCGCCTCAAACGATCGCTCCAGCGCCGCGGCGGCCTTCCCCGCCAGCGATTTCAAAACCATGTTCCGCTCCACATCCATCTCCCGCTCAATCCATTCCCGCTCCATCACAAATGTCTCATCGCGATTCATCCAGTTGTAAACGGTCGTCCGCGACACGCCCGCCTCCCGCGCCGCCTCCGTCAGCCGCTTCCCGCAAGCCATCAGCTCCAGCACCCGCCGCTGCTCCGGCCGCAGCCGCTCCTCCAATCCCTCCGGTCGCGGCGAGCATCCCAGCACCCGCCCAATCCATTCATTCCAGTCCTTCTGCATCTTCCCCACCACCCCTTCCCTCTCCGTCCCAAATCTCAACGCTCCCCCCGCCAGCCTCACCGTCGCCCCTCCATTTATCCTCCCCCCCAGCACCCCCGCCACCTCCAAACCCCCTCCCGCCTCCACCCGCGCCGCTCCATCATCGCCGCTCCCACCCCCTCCCGTCCCCCGATCCAAAAGCCCCCTCAATCCCGTCCCCCCAACCCCACCCTCCGCCCCGCCCACGCGCACCACCTCCTCCTCACCCGCCCCCTCCACGCGCGGCTCTTCAACCCCCACCCCAACGCCACCACCCTCCACGCGCAGCCCCTCAACCCCCGCCTCCCCAGCACCCTCCACGCGTAATCCCTCATCCCTCACCTTCCCCACGCCACCACCCTCCTCCGCCCCCGCCCCGCTCGCCTCCCTCACCTCGCCCGCTTCCAGCACCCCCTCCTCCCGCACCAGACTCCCTCCATTTTCTGCCTCCGCCTCACCTCCAGCCTCAATCACCGCGCCCCCGTCCTCCGCAACTACTGATTCCAACTCCACTTCCACCTGATTCATTTCCGACATGCAATCTCCTTGGTATGAACGAATACCAAACATAACCCGAACAAACACAATTGCAAGAAAAAACCTGAAATATCCTCACAATTTTAAAACCCTTTCGAACTCCCTGTCACAACTCCTCATCTTCAAAAATAAGTTATTATTCACTAACACATATGAAAAAAGCGCCAACTTCTGTTCACTTTTGTAAACCCCCCAACCCATAGTGCCCCCCGCCCACAAAATCCTACCATCCCTATTGCCCCTTCACACTATCCCCGACCCCCAATGTACATTATCCTCTAACCTGCAACGCCCCGGTTAACAGTTTCCAAAATGCTCTGGACCTACTATCTCCTCCTCCTTGCCACCGACGCCGCCGGTCTCCTTCTCGCCGCCTTCACCCTCCCCGGTCTGTGGCTCATGCTCGCTGGCGCCGCCTTCTACGCCTATCTCACCCACGGGGATTTCCTCGGTTACAAAACCCTCATCACACTCCTCTTCCTCGCCTCCGCCGCCGAAATAGCAGAATTTTTCTTGGGCGGCGCAGGAGCCAAAAAAGCCGGCGCCACCAAGTGGGGCATCGTCGGCAGCCTCCTTGGCGCGATTGTCGGCGGTTTCACGCTCACCGGCCTCATTCCCATCCCCATCCTCGGCACCGTCATCGGCATCTGCCTCGGCAGCTTCCTTGGCGCCTTCGGTGTCGAACTCGTCCTCGGTCAACCCATCACCCGCTCCGTACGCATCGGTTACGGCGCGGCCAAAGGCCGCTTCCTGGGCATCCTCGGCAAAGTCGCCATAGGCGTCCTCATGTTCCTCATCACCCTCTGGACCGCCATGCCCCTCCGCCACTCCATCGCTACCTCGTCCATCGCCACGCCCCCCGCCACCCGCCTCGCCACCACAACCACCGCTCCATAATTCCCCAAAATACGCCACAAAAAGGCTCAATTTCATCCCATCCCGATTCGCGCGCATTCCAAAACGCCCAAACACATTACGCTCTCATCACTTGCCCGATTCCACCCCTCAACATCTGCTCCCGGACAGCCGCCCCCCGCGGCCGGCCAGGCTCCTCGCCTTCACACGCCCCCGCGCCGTCACCTGGCGCAGCATCCTCCTCGGCCTCTTCGGCACCCTCCTCATCTGCGGTGTCACCCCCTTCAACGACTACGCCCTCAACAACACCTTCCTCGTCGGCAACAACCTCCCCATCGGGGTCGTCATGCTGACCTTCCTCTTCGTCCTGCTCGTCAACACCCCGCTGCATCGCTGGGTGCCTCGCCACGCGCTCACCTCCGGTGAACTCGCCGTCGCCCTGGCGATGACGCTCGTGAGCTGCGCGCTCCCCAGCAGCGGTTTGATGCGGTATTTCCCCCCGTCGCTGGTCAGCCCTTTCTATCACGCGCTCTGGAATCGCCGGTTTCTGCTCGACCTGGAATCCATGAATCTCCCACGCTGGATTTTTCCCGCATTCAACGGCAAAAGCCCGCGCGACTGGATGAGCGATCCAATCGTCATCGACTACATCCGCCGCTGGTCCGGGCCCGGTGCGCCCCCTATCGCGCCTGGGTGCGGCCAGCGCTCACCTGGGGAATTTTTCTCTTCGCCATGTACACCGCCCTGATGTGCATGGTGACAATCGTCCGCCACCAGTGGTTTGAAAATGAGCGGCTGCCTTTCCCGCTCGTGCAGATTCATCTCGCCCTCATCGAGCAGCCCGAACCAGGCCATCTCCTCAACCGCGTGCTGCGGCTCAGATCATTCTGGGTCGCCTTCGCCGCCGTCTTCCTCCTGCACGGTTGGAACGGGCTTTCAGCTTATTTTCCCCGGTATTTCCCATTTATTCCGGTCTATTACGACGTGCTCTTCAAGATCATGAGCAACCCGCCGTGGAGCTATGTCAGCAACGAATTCAAAACTGCCGCGATCTTTTTCACCGCCGTCGGCGTCACTTATTTCCTCTCCAATTCCGTCTCGTTCAGCCTCTGGTTTTTCTTCATCATTATGGAAATCGTCCGCATGTCCCTCGGTTCTGCGCGGAGATCCCAACATTCATGGCGTCGTCGACCAGCAGTTCGGCGGGGTCGCCGCCTTTATTCTTTCCGTCCTTTGGATCGGCCGCCGTCACTGGAAACTCGTCTTCGCCCAGGCCTTCCGCGGCCCCCGCCCTGGCGAACCACAGGAACGATATCTCTCTTACCGCTTCGCCGTCTTCGGACTGGCCGCGTGCATGGCCATCATGATCGGCTGGCTCTGGCTCGCTGGTTGCACCTTCGCCGGCGCGACCGTTATGGTCGTTCTGCTGATCGCGCTGTTCACAGTCATCACTCGCATCATCGCCGAGACGGGATTGATGCACGGGCAGCTTGAGCTGCCGCTGAATTATCCCTGGGTGCTGGCGGCGGTGTGGGGGCATCCGATGATCTCGCCGCTCAAGACGTTTTATTTCGCTTCGATGCTCCAGTCCGTCCATCACGATTTCCGCGAGGTAGCGCCGGTTTATGCCTCGCACGGGCTGAAGCTGACCGACCTCACGGCCTATTCCGGCATGGACACGCAACGCGATTCCAACGCCGACCGATCGACCAGGCGCAGGATCATCGCCGCGCTCATGCTCGCGCTGGTGGTCGGTTATTTCGTCAGCTTCGCCAGCACTCTCTGGACCGAATACCGCTACGCATGGACGCAGGACGTGACGGCGAAACTTCCCAATGACTGGGGCGCATTCAGGAATCCGCAGACGCAGATCGTCGACGCCACCGAGCAATATCGAACGAGCAACTACCACCCGCAGGCGCGGCCGGCGGTTCATTTCGGCCTGGGCTTTTTGCTCGTCGGCGCACTGGCGGCGATGCGATTGCGCTTCGCCTGGTGGCCGCTGCACCCGATTGGATTTCTGATGGTCTATACCTATCCAGCAAGTCATCTGTGGCTGAGCATCATGATCGGGTGGCTCGCAAAAGTGCTCATCCTCCGGTTCGGCGGCCCGAAAATGTACACCAACGCCAAGCCATTTTTTCTTGGACTCATCGTCGGAGAATCCGTCGCCGCGGGATTCTGGCTCGTACTGGGAATTGCGCTCAACGCCGCAGGGTTACCATACCGCCCCGTGAATATCATGCCGGGATGACTTGATTCTTCCCTGGAGAAACCACAACCGTAACACAGGCCTCCAACCAGTATGAGCCGCAGGCTCCATCTCTCCACGCATCTTAGTGCAAGTTGCTGTGGTCAATTGATATTTTGATATTCGAACGCATATTGAATATGGCGAAAGAGAAAGACGAAGACAAAGACAAATCACAGCCGCAGGGGCCGCTGCCCCCGCACCCCCGCAAGGAGGAAAAGGACCGCTGCGCGGGCAAGTAAGTAATAGCCGGGGCGGAACCGGTTCTTACTCTCGCCGTGCCACAGGTTCCGCCCCGGCTTTAACTCCACTGTCCGCGCAGCGGTCCTTTTACCCCTTCCCTCTTGTCTCAATTCTGCTCCCAGCGGGGGTGCGGGGGCTGTACGGACCGGGGACATGGGTAACACATGTGCCGGGACATGGGTGGCGCTTTTATCCTGCAAGCTTGAACCTTTACCGGGAGTTCAAGCATGCCGTGGATGGAGGCTTCTACTGTGTGTCTCAGACAAGAATTTGTTTCGTTGGCGATCCAGCCCCGTTGTAATCTGGCGGCGTTGTGTCGTCGTTTTGCCATCAGTCGCAAGACCGCCTACAAGTGGATGGATCGCGCCAAACGCCAAGAGAATGGCGTCGTCAGCGCCCAGGGGATGGCGGATCGCTCCCGCCGCCCCTTGCTGTCGCCAGGCAGGACTGCCGGGTCGCTGGAACAAAGTGTGTGCGAGCTGCGTCGCAGCCATGGGTGGGGTGGACGCAAGATTCACGCACGGCTCAAGACGCTGGGTTGCCACCGTTAAAGCCGAGGCAATCGGCACACGACGCTTCCGCGATATTGAGGAGGCGCAGCGCCGCTTTGATCCATGGCGTGATGTTTACAACCTGGAGCGACCGCACGAGGCATTGGGGATGGCCACGCCCGTCACACGGTATGTTCACTCGCCGCGTGCCTTTGCAGAGACCCTGCCGCCGATTGAATATGGCTCGTCCGATGTCGTACGAAAGGTGCAGAAGGACGGGTACTTCAGATACAAATCCACGGATTTTAAAATCAGCCAGGCGTTCACCGGCTATCCCGTAGCCTTACGTCCGACGATGCAAGATGGACAATTAGATGTCTTTTTCTGCCATGTAAAAGTTGCAACAATCGACGTGAAAAGCCAAACTCGAGTCTAATTCCAATGCGCCACCCATGTCCCCGCACATATGTTACCCATGTCCCCGGTCCGTACAGGGGCAGCAGCCCTCACCCTTACCCACAAGTTGCATCGATTCGGTTTTGCTGTGTGAGTTCGATGCCGTGTGCGATTCGGGAGACGATTTCCCAGCCGATCCAGATTGCTTTCCAGCCGGGGCGGGGATCGTGTTTTCTGCCCAGCCAGCCGCCCTGGTGAGCCAGGGTTTGCCAGAATTGCCGGGGGCTCATTTGATCAATCCGGCATTGGCCTAGCGCTGCCGCGGCTTGGATCATTGCCTGCGGCACCTTCTGCTGCAGGTCGAGTTTGGCGGCTGCAGGTTCGTTGCGCGGCAGGTTGGCCCAATCACGCAGCTGCAATAATCGCACTGCCACGGGAGAGAGCATGCTGATCAATCGAAGCAGGTTATCAATACTTTGCAACTGGGATTCGCCAAGTCTGCAACCTTCTTTCAGTGCCCGGTGCCATTCTTCAATGACCCAGCGAATGCAGTAGTAGTCGATGATCGTCAATGCATCGGCCAGATTCTCCACCGGCAAATTGGTCAGCAGCATCCACTCCAGCGACGCAGCGCCTTCGAGGGGTTCTTTGAGATAAACGACATTCACCGTCAACGGTTGGGTGGACGGCGCGCTTTTGGCCGGAGGTTGCAGTTGCACCGTTGCAAACCGCACTTGTAATTGGGCCATGCGGGCGGGACGCGGCAGGCGCTGGGTGACGCCTTTGATCTTGCGTTTGACGCATCGCTGCTGACCGATCTCAATATCGATTTGTCCGCTGACCGGAACCTGCGCCATGTAAGACCACAGCTTGTCGGTTGCCTGCTCGATGTTGCGGTCGTGACGGGCCCGGATGACAAAACCGTTCGATGCCGCCACGCAACTGTGCATCAGACGCAGATCGTCCGCCCCTCGATCACAGATATGGATCAGGTGCGTATGGGGTGAGTTGGCCGCTTTGACGGCCTGGACGGCGTCAATCCAGACATCGCTCTCTCGAAAGCGATCACGCCTGGCTTTTTTGCTCTCCCGTGCCGCTCGCTTCACCCGCTTGAAAAATCGCTGGTCGAGCAACCCTAAAACTTCGCCGCTTGGCGTGACCGCCAGCGCCGAATGCATCACCCATTGGCCTCCAGCAATACGGCTGGCTTGCACATTGGAGCCATCCTGCACGCACAGGACCACCGGATGCTCGCGGCACGATTGGAAAGTCACCCGCCGGTGCTGGGCTTGCAGCGCATCGGGATTAATCTGTGGATTGTCGAAAAACCGGTAAGCTGCTTTCAGCTCCGCCCACTGCTTATGTTGCACAGGCAGGGATTGACCCGGAGTCGCCGCCATTTGGGCTGCGAGTGTAACAACCCTTTTGAACGACGACGATCATCCAGATCCAACGATCCAAAATGCTGATGAGCCCACTGATGGGCTTGGCAGACCATCATCACGACCTCCATGTCTGGAAAAAATCGAGGTACGTTGAAGAAAGCGAAAATGTTCTCAAAAACACTTCGGAGTTGTGGGTAAGGGTGAGGGCAGCAGCCCCTGCGGCTGTGATTTGTCTTTCTCTTCGTCTTTCTCTTTCTCTTGCTCTTTGGCCATATTCGATGTCGTTCGGAATATTCTTCAACCACACACTCGCGATATGTCGTGTAGGAAAAGTTAAGTTAATGTCGGAAGCCCGTCTGTTGCTCCGGAGGTTTAGGAGTCTCACTCTTACGCTACCCCGTGCGCGCCGGGCGCCCGTGCTGCATGTTTATGCGTCGCTCTTTTGCAGTTCCAGCGTGAAGCTCGATCCTTCTCCCACGGTTGATCTGGCCGTGACTTTAGCGCCAATCAATTCGGCGGCCTGGCGGGCGATGGAGAGGCCGAGGCCGCTGCCGGGTTGGCCGTGGGTGTTGCCGCGGATGAAGGGTTCGAACATGCGGGACAACTGGTCGGCGGCGATGCCGGGGCCGGTATCGATCACCGAGACGCGCACACCGTGATCGTCGGTGGCCGGCTCGACAACGATGCGCACGCTGCCGGTTTGCGTGTATTTGACGGCGTTGGAGATGAGGTTCTGCAGGATGAGCGTGAGCAGTTCGCGGTCGGTGACGGCGCAGCAACCGTCGGGGATTTCAACGGTCAGGTCGACGCCGCGCATGCGCGCCTGCTGGGCGGCGGTGCGAGTGAGATCGTGCAGAATCGTTTGAATCTGCACTGTCGTTTCCAGCGGCTTCACCTTGCCCTGGCGGAATCGCTCCGCGTGAAGGAAGCGTTCCATGGTGGCTACGGTGTCCATAATCGCCCGCCGCATGGAATCCAAATCCTGCAATGACTCGGCGAACTGCGGATTGTCGCTGAGGTCTTTGGTCAGCACTTCCGTCGTCAGCAGGATGCCGTTCAACCCGGCCCGCACATCATGCGACAGGAACGAAAGGTATTTGCTGTGCGCTTCATTCGCGGCCTTGATCTGCTGCGCCTGATGGGCGGCGAACTGCGTCGCGCTGCGGCGCATCGCCGTGTCCACCCCCATGTTCAGGACCGCCAATTCCTCGCTCGTCATCTCGCGCCCAAGATGCAGAATAATTTCGTCAATGAGGATCGGCCGCAGCAGCCCGTATTCCACCAGCACTTCATCGAGGTTGTAGCTCTGGTGAAAGCGCATCTCGCCGTGGTTGGCGGAGGCCTCCTTCAGGTCGTCGATGCGGTTGGGCTCCTGTGAATCCAGCGTCTCGGCCATCTGCGCGAGCACATTCGGGATCGCATTGCGAATCTGCGCGATGGTGAGCGGATCGGCGGCGGGAAGGTGCCTCTTCACCAATGTCTGCCAGCGGTCGAGGATTTCATGCGACCGCTTCCGCAACGCGGCAGCCAATCCAGGGAACGACTCGTGCTTCAACAAATCGAGCGTTGGATTATCGATCATCGGGATGTTCCTTCACCGTTGCCAGCCGTGAAATTCAAACCGCCAGACAAGCCAGCACGTGCGGCAGGCGATCCGGCACTGCACATCGCGAGCAGACGCGACCAGAAGCGCCGCGATACAACCGCGGCGCCGGGAATGAAATTCAATTTCGTGAAAGCCCAGCCCGGCGATGCTCCAAGGAAAATGCAACGCGGCATTTTCGTGTTGGCAATCGCATCAGAACGGCACGCGCTTTCCTGCCAGCCCATGCGGGATTTTGCGCACCCCGCCATTTCAGTCAAGAGATGATTCACCTGGAGACAGATCAGGAATTTCCCTCAGCCATTGCAGGATTCATTGCGATGGAAGCTCAAGGCGAAATGTCGAACCCTGGCCGAGCGTCGATTCCGCCGTCAGCTTCGCCTTCATTAAATCGGCGGCCTGCTTGGCGATCGACAACCCAAGCCCGACACCCGCCTGCCCGTGAGTTTCGCCGCGCATGAACGGCTCAAAGAGCGTCGCGAGTTTGTTCTGCGCAATGCCGGGGCCTTCGTCGATCACTGAAATCCGCACGCTCTTTCCCGCGTTCACCGGCTCGACGCGCACATTCACTTTTCCGCTTGACGTGTACTTCACCGCATTGGAAATAAGATTCTGCAGGATCAGCATGAGCAGCTCGCGGTCGCTGAACACCTTCGCGCCGTCGATCACTTCCACCTTCAGTCCGATGCCCTTTTCCTTCACCTGATACGCGAAGTGATGAGACAGATCTTTTACGAGCGCCTGCACATCGACGGTGCTGTTTTGCACCTGCACTTTTCCCTGGCGGAAGCGCTCGGCGTGAAGGAAGCGATCCATCGTGCCGACAGTATCGAGGATGGATCGCCGCATCGTGTCCAGGTCCTGCATCGACTCGGCGAACTTCTCTTCGCCCGCCAGTTCGCGCTTGAGGACTTCAACCATCAGCAGCACGCCGTTCAAACCACCGCGAAGATCGTGCGACAGGAAAGACAGATATTTGGTCTGTGCATCGGTGACGAGCTTCAACTGCTTCTGCTGCTCGGCGACGAACTGTGTCACGCTCCGCCGCACGGCAGCGTCGATCCCCATGTTGACGGCGGCGATTTCTTCATGGGTGATATCGCGGCCGACATGCGACATCACTTCATCGAGCATGATCGGCCGCAGCAGGCCGTATTCGATCAGCACTTCATTGACGTTGTAGCTCTGGTGGAAGCGGGCTTCACCGTGCGCTTCAGAAGCCTGGCGGAGTTCGCTCAAGGAATTTCTATCCACGGATTCCAGCGCGTGGGCGATTTTTTCAAGCACGTTCGGCAGGTCGTCGCGGAGCTGGTTGAGGGTGAGTTCGTCGGCGTTGGGCAGCTTCTGCCGCACCACTTCTTTCCACCGATGAAGGATCACCTCCGCGCGGCGCGAAGGGCGGAAGCCACCTCGGGGAACGATGAATACTTCAAGAGGTCCAGCGTCGGATTCTCCAACATTCCAAAACTCCCACCCGACCATTTCCCCGGTCGGTTTACAAATCACCCGCATTCAACCAGCATCAATGCCGGCGCACCCAAAGCAGAACGGTTCCGCCGGGGCAGTCCGAACAAATTTGCGTCTGTCTGCGGCAGCCCTTTCACCACAAAGCCACGAGAAGCTGAAATTCTCCCACGAACGCATGATACGTCAAGCCGCCTCTTCAGGTTTGATGAAACCAATTTCCTTGTTTCGCTCGCCAACGCGATGATGGACGGCTAGACTTCGCCGGTCGGCGGGAAGGTCAGATTGTAACAAACGTCACCATCCGTCAACGGTGCGGCGGCGTCAGGAATTACGAGGAACGGAAGCGACATGGATGCGGCAAAGCAGCCGGCGGCATACGAACCGCCTGATCCGGAACGCCCCGCCTCTGCTGCGCCACCGGAGTCACCACCGGAGCGGGAAACACCCGGCGGAGGCAAGTCACCGGGCCACGATCCATACGCTGCCTTGCGCGTGCCGGGATATCGGCTTTATGCGCTGGGGACGATTTTACTGTTCTTGGGTCAGCAGGCGCAAAGCGTGGCGATCGGGTGGGAACTGGCGATGCGCGATCCGAAGCACGCCGCACTGGCGCTGAGCTTTGTTGGATTGGTGGGGGCGGCTCCGGTCATTCTGCTGGCGCTTCCGGCGGGGCAGCTTGCCGACCGGGTCAACCGAAAAACATTGACCATATGGATGGCGATGCTCGCGTCGTTGAGTTCGGTCGGGCTTGCGATTTTATCCTACCAGCATCAACCAACCGTCTATATGTATGCATTTTTGCTGCTCGGCGCGACCGCCTGGGCGCTGGGCGGCCCGGCTCGCTCGGCGCTGGCCCCGCAGACGGTACCGATTGAAGTCTTCAGTAACGCCATGACGTGGACCGCCACGTTCTTTCAGGTGTCGGCCATATCCGGCCCTGCGCTGGCGGGGTGGATCATCGGCATGGACTACCTCCACTTCCACGGTCACAACGTGCCGACGTTGCCCCTGGCCTATCTTATTGACGCGGTCTGCGCATTTGGGTTCGCCGCGCTGCTGGTGTTGGTGAAAGTGCGGCCAGTGGAAGCCCGCAAAGAACCAGCCAGCTTGAAAACGCTTCTTGCGGGGATTCATTTTGTGGGCCGCAATCAATTGGTGCTGGCGACGATTACGCTGGATCTGTTCGCAGTCCTGCTCGGTGGCGCGACGTATTTACTTCCGATCTATGCGACGAAAATCCTGCACGTCGGTCCGGTGGGTTTTGGGTGGCTTCGAGCCGCGCCGGCATTGGGGGCGGCGTCGATGGCGATGCTGATGGCGCACCAACCACCGATGAAAAAGGCTGGCCGCGATCTGCTCCTGGCGGTCGCGGGGTTTGGATTGGCGACAATCGTGTTTGGAATCTCCACTTCATTCTGGCTCTCACTCACCATGCTGTTTCTCACGGGGGCGTGCGACAACATCAGCGTTGTCGTGCGGCATACGCTCGTGCAGGTGCTCACGCCTGATGAAATGCGGGGCCGCGTGTCGGCCGTCAACAATGTTTTCATCGGCGCATCGAATGAACTGGGGGGCTGGGAATCCGGATTGACGGCGCAATTGTTCGGTCCGATTGCATCGGTTGTCGCAGGAGGCATTGGAACATTGCTGGTGGTCGGCGCCACGGCGCTGATTTGGCCGCAGGTGCGGAAGTTTGGATCGCTGCATGAGGCGCGACCGGAGCAGGGCATCACCTCTGGAGCCTGAAAGCGCTCTGGTCCTTCTCCCTCCCTGGTCCCTTCTCTGGGGGCGAAGGATAGGATGAGGGTGATTTTGTTTCATCGTATAAATGAGTATCTTTTAGCACTCCATGCGGACAGATTTTGACATCATCGTGATCGGCGGCGGGCACGCGGGGGCGGAAGCGGCCTGGGCGGCGGCGCGGCTGGGAGCCTCTACGGCACTGGTGACACTGGACCCGGCGCGCATTGGGCAGATGTCGTGCAATCCAGCGATCGGTGGGCTGGCCAAAGGGCAGATGGTCCGGGAGATCGATGCGCTGGGGGGGTTGATGGGGCTGGCAACGGATGAGACAGGAATTCAGTTTCGAATGCTGAATCGGTCGAAGGGGCCGGCGGTGTGGGGGCCGCGGGCGCAGGCGGATAAGTATAAGTACGCTGTGGAAGTGCAGCGGCTGCTGGAGATGTGCGCGAATCTGAATATCGTTTCGGGAGAGGTGGCGGAAATTTGCACTTCGCAGGCGGCGGTATCCAGCGGCGTGCAGAGTTATGCGGCGGGTGTTGCGGTTGATGGCGTGCTGCTGAGCGACGGAACCCGGCTGAGCTGCCGGGCGGTCATTGTCACAACCGGAACGTTTCTTCGCGGGCTCATGCATACGGGGGAACGGCAGACCGAAGGGGGACGGGTTGGGGAGTCGGCGGCAAAGGGGCTTTCGGGGTGTTTGTCGCGGTTGGGTTTGGAATTAGGGCGGCTGAAGACGGGGACGCCGCCTCGGTTGAAGCGGCAGACGATTGATTTCTCGGCGTTTGAGCTTCAGCCGGGCGATTTGGTTCCGGCGCCGTTTTCTTATCTGAATGAATATGGCAACGCGGGCTCCGCGGCCTGGGTTCCCCCGCTGCTGCAGGTTCCTTGTTATTTGTCGGGGACTAATCCGCAGATCCATGAGATCATCCGGGCGAATCTGCATCGGGCTCCGATGTACAGCGGGCAGATCGCTTCGACGGGGCCGCGGTATTGCCCGAGCATTGAAGACAAAGTGGTGCGGTTCGCCGACAAGCAGAAGCATCAGATTTTCCTGGAGCCTGAAGGGCTCGACACCGATGAAATCTACTGCAACGGAATCAGCACCTCGCTTCCGGCGGATGTGCAGGAGCAGATCGTGCGGCTGGTGCCGGGGCTGGAGCAGGTCGAAATCCTTCGCCACGGTTATGCAGTTGAATATGACATGGTCTGGCCAACCCAGATTCAATCGACGTTGCAGACCAAGAGCATCGCCGGGCTATTCCTGGCGGGGCAGATCAACGGGACCAGCGGCTATGAAGAGGCGGCGGCGCAGGGGATTGTGGCGGGTGTGAATGCGGTACGTTATGCGGGCGGGAATGAGCCGGATTTTGTGCTTCGGCGAGACCAGGCTTACATCGGGGTGCTGATTGATGACCTGGTCACCAAACCACCGACGGAACCGTATCGGATGTTTACCAGCCGGGCGGAGCATCGACTTCACCTGCGCACCGACAACGCCGACGAGCGGCTGACACCGATCGGGCGCGAGATTGGGCTGGTCGACAATTCGCGATGGAACAACTTTGTGCAGCGGCGCGATGCGATTGCCGACGGCCTCGATCTGGTTCGGATGAACCGGGTTGGTGATGTTCCTGCGGTCGATTATCTGCGGCGGTCGGATGTGGACTGGGCGCAGTTGGTGGAGAAGGCGCCGGCGCTGACCGCCATCTCTTCCGACGTCGGGTGGCAGATTGAAGTGCGGATCAAATACCAGGGATACATCGCGAGGCAGGACCGGCAGATTGAGCGATTTTCCAAAATGGAATCGAAGCTGATTCCGTCTTCGATCGATTATCGCGCGGTCACTGGATTGCGGAACGAGGCGAAGCAGAAGTTATCGAAATTCACACCGAGGTCATTGGGGCAGGCGCTGCGGATCAGCGGGATTACCCCGGCAGATGTCACCTTGCTGGCGGTGCATCTGGATCGATGCAGGCCGGGCGGCGATTCATCCTGGCGGTGAATAACTTTCCAGATATCCGCAGGCGGGGCAGCGAAATGTAATGATTTCGTATCGCTTGCCTTTGGGGAGCCGCAAGATTCCCAACCACCAGCGATGTGTTTGCCCCTCCACCCAATAGCTGATCGAAGCCGCCGATTGCGCTCCGGTCACCGTCACTCCTTCAAGCATTGTGGTCGAGCATTTCAGACAAACCGGCTTGGGCGGCGCGGCCTTTTCTTTCGATCGATATGCAAGCACCTGGCCGGCCTGAGACTGGCTATCGGTCATGCTGATCCCTCAGTGCCAGGGGTTTCTGGAAAATTTCTGTAAGGATGAACTGCCGCTGCAGCACTGATGGCGTCAGCCATCGCCGCACCGTTATTGAACCAGCGGCGGAGCCGCCAGTAGCAACATGCGCCGCGGCGGCGACGCGTGCGTTGGCGAGATCGGATTGGCGGGGAATCACAGGATCAACAGAGGTCATGATCGGGGCGGCGATGGGAATGAGCGGCGGTGGCGCAGTGCGCCGGCGGCCGCCGCGAAGTTGTTGCGGTACGCGGCCCAGAGGCGGCGGGCCGGGGCTGAATGCGGGAGGCGCTCCGGGCTTTGGAGAAGCAGAGCCCGGTCTTGGTGGAGGAGCCTTGGTTGACGTTCGCGGGCTGTCGAACATCCTGGCAAGTGCCCGGATGAGAATGATGATCAGTTCATCCATGCCGACCCTTCATTTAAAAACGCCGCAAAACAATTTGAATTTGTCCGTACCTTCTCGGAATCAGCGGGGCTGCGCCTGCTCCACTTATGCCTTTCCATCACCCGGCTTGGCGATGGCGTCGCGCATGCCGGTGTCGGCCTGGATATTTTTCAGTTTGTAGTAATCGAAGACACCAAGGTTGCCGCTGCGGAAGGCGTCGGCGATGGCGCGGGGGACTTCGGCTTCAGCCAAGATCACGGCGGCCCTGTTCTCGGCCTGCTTGGCGACGTTTTCCTGCTCGTGCGCGACAGCCATGGCCCGGCGCTGTTCAGCCTCGGCCTGGAAACGCTGCGTGTCAGACTTGGCGCGGTCGGCGGCGAGCTTGGCGCCGAGGTTTTCGCCTACGTCGATGTCGGCGATGTCGATGGAGAGGATTTCAAAGGCGGTGTTGGCGTCGAGTCCTTTTCCGAGCACGGCTTTTGAAATGCGGTCGGGGTTTTCGAGCACATGCTTGTAATCCTCGGCCGAGCCGATGGCGTTAACGATGCCTTCACCGACGCGGGCGATGATGGTTTCTTCGGTGGCCCCGCCAACGAGGCTTTTGATGTTGGTGCGGACGGTGACGCGGGCTTTGACCTTGAGCTGAATGCCGTCTTTGGCGACGCCATCGATGGTGGTTCGGCCCATCGCCTGATTTGGGACGTCGATCACTTTTGGGTTCACGCTGGTTTGAACGGCGTCGAGGATGTCGCGGCCGGCGAGGTCGATCGCGGTGGCGGTTTTCCAGGCGAGATCGATGTTGGCTTTGTTGGCTGCGATCATGGCGGCGATGACGCGCTGGACGTCACCGCCGGCGAGGACGTGGGATTCCATTTCGGGCGTAGTGATGTTCAGCCCGGCGCGGCTGGCCTGGATTCGGGCGTTGACGATGGCGAGGGCGTTCACTTTTCGCAGGCGCATGCCCATCAGGTCAACGAGGCTGACGCGGGCGCCGCTGACGGTTGCACGGATATAGAGGCCGACGAACTGGAACAGGATCGCAAAGATCACGAGGAGGACAATCAGGACGAAGATCATGAGCCCCCAGAACAACGTGTTGGCGGTGGCGTTGGGATTGTCCTGCGCTAATGGGATCAGGTAGTGCATAGCAGTTCCTTGGTCGGGGAAGGTGTTGAGATCAAACGGCTGCCCGTTGAGCTACTATTCAAGGCGAAGGGCGCTGCGGTTGCAATGGGGTTGTTGATACTTATCTTTTAGACCCATGATTACCGCCAATCGCTTCAGCCGCGCCGTCTCATTGTTATTGATGCCAATGGCCTTGTTTTGCGTGATTTCCTGCGCGGGAAACCACCCGCCGCGGCCGGCGGGCGTGATGGGGGATGGGAAAGTCAATGACACACCGGCGATTCAGAAGGCGCTGGATTCGGCAGCGAACAGTGGCGGTGTCGTCCGGCTTCCGGCGGGGACTTATGTGTGCGGCTCGCTGTTTATGAAGAGCGGTGTCACGCTGCGGCTCGATAAAGGCGCGATGATCAAGGGGTCGCTTAACGAGGCGGATTATCCCATTATCGATACGCGCATTGCGGGACTGGAGATGAAGCACCCAGCCGCCCTGGTGAACGCGATCGATGCGAAGAATGTCGCGATTGTTGGCGAGGGAACGATCGACGGTTCCGGGCAGAAGTGGTGGAACATCTTTGCGCGGGAGCGAAAGGCGCAGGGGCGCGGCGTGGACTTTAAAGTCCTGCGGCCGCGATTGGTCTGCTTTACCCGTTGCGACGGGGTCAAAGTCAGCGGAGTCACCCTGCAGAACTCGGCGTTCTGGACGCTGCATATTCTGTATAGCCAGAATGTTGATATCGAAGGTTTGACGATTCGCGCGCTGGGCCGCATAAGGCGCCCAGTTCGGACGGGATCGACATCGATTCGAGTCATGATGTTCGCGTTTCGAAATGTGATGTGGCGTGTGACGATGACAATATCTGCGTGAAGTCAGGCCGCGACGCGGATGGGCAAAGGGTGAACATCCCTTCGGAGAATATCACGATCAGCGATTGCACCATTGGCCGCGGGGCGGGAATTTCAATGGGTTCGGAGACGGCGGGGTCGATTCGGAATGTGACGGTAAAAAATTGCACGTTTGACGGCAGCGGCGCGGCGGCGCGATTGAAGTCGTTTCCAGGGCGCGGAGGCGTTGTGGAAAACATCACGTTTTCCGATCTGACGGTTAAGAACGTTCAATCGATCATCGATATGCGCATGAACTGGGGCGGGGATGACTGGAAGAAATTCGTTGAACCGCGATTTGCTGCGCCGGTGCCACCGGCGAAAGGCACACCGATTTTTCGGCATGTCGTTTTGCGGAATATCCAGGGAACGGGGAAATCGGCGGGGACGCTGCTGGGAATGAAAAATAGCCTGATTGATGATGTGACATTTGAAAATGTGCACCTGTCGGCGGGAACGGGGATGTCGATTGAATATGCGAAGGATATGAAGCTTGATGGCCTGAAGGTCGAGGCGAAGAAGGGAGAGGCGATTACGAAAAAGAAGGTGGAATAGCGGGTTTTGCAGCATTCGATTTTGGGCGTGCCTGTAAATCGCGGTCGCCATGCCCTATCATGCGGCTCTGGCTTTTTTATTCGGAGCGCCTGCCATGGATCGTCGCAAGTTTGGTGACACTGCGTTGGAAGTTTCGGCTATTTCGCTGGGATGCTGGATATTTGGGGTGGATTGGTGGGGGCACTATACAGACGAGCGGGCGATTGAGCTTTGCCGGTTTTCCTATGACCTGGGGATTACGTACTTCGACAATGGGGATGCGTACGGGAACGGACGCGCTGAAACGGTTTTTGGAAAGTTCCTCAAAGAATCGAAAATTGCGCGGGACAAAATCGAGATTGGTTCGAAGTTTGGCTACGACTTTTATTCTGATCCGGGTGAAGCGGGTTCGCATCGCGAGCGTCGGCAGGATTTCTCGCCGGCCTTCATGCGCGCGAGCCTGGAAAAGTCGCTGCAGCGGCTGGGGACGGACTACGTCGACCTGTACATGGCGCACAACATCAAGCTGCCGCAATTTCGGGATGATATGTTCGCCGAGCTGGAGCGGCTTAAGGCTGAGGGAAAGATCAGGGTTTGGGGAGTGAGCCTCGGGCCGGCGATCGGGTGGCGGGAAGAAGGGTTCAAGGCGATTATCGAACATAACGCCCAGGCGGTTCAGACTGTTTTCAATCTGTTCGAGCAGAATCCGGGCCGGGAATTTTGCGAAGCGGCGCATGCATATAAGGCCGGCGTTCTGGCGCGCGTGCACGACAACAGCTCGATCCTGAAAGATGTCGTTAAGATCGACACGGCGATCGGCGAGAATGACCACCGAAAATTCCGGGATCAGTCATGGAAGATTTATGGATTGAAAAAGCTGGAACTGGTTCGCCACTATGCGACGGATCACAACATGACGGTGCATCAACTCGCGTGCAAATGGCTTCTTCAGCAGCCGGCGCTGGCAAGCATCACGGGGACATTTTTGAACGAGCATGAGATTCGGGAAGCCGCCGAATCGGTGAATAAGCCGAATCTTTCGAGGCAGGAACTGCAGCAGATTACGGAAGATTATGCGAAGGACTTTGGACTAGGGCCAGAAGCGCATCCGTGCGATTTGAAGAGCAGCATCGACATGAGCGGGCGCGTTCGCAGCGGATATGTGCCGGCGCCGGTGTTGATCGCGTAATGCGCGAATCCAAGCCATCTGAAAACGGCGCTGGCAGCCGGCAGCAAAAGTCGCGCGGGCTGCTAGTGGGACGCGATCACCGCTTTTAGTTCATCGATCGTGATGTTTGGATTGTCTGTGAGCGCCTTGGAGATTTTCTCGGCGGACTCGGACATGGGAACGATCTCCTGAGTCACTTGCGGGTTTTTTTTGTTTTCTTCGACCATAGTGGTCAGGTCTATGTAGAACTGGCCGTTGTCGGCTTTGAGAATGTCCATTTCCTGTGAATGCAATCCACCGTCGGGGCGGGGTTCCATTTTCTCACCGAGTATCATAAGCATGTCCATCAAGACGGGCGGACGATTGGGGCCGCCGGCGGCAAGCCCCATCACCGCAGGCGCGCCAAATTTGGCGACGGCTTGCGTCCATGCATGTTGGTTGGCCGTGATGAAGCGGGCGACGAGATCGAGGGTAGGGCCGGCGTCGGGTTGGGTGGCTTTCAGAAAATCACGGACCGTTTTGGTGTCTCCATCCGCGGCTGCTTTGAGCATGCGCGCAAGGCGCCTTTGGGTGTCGTCGGATCGATGGGAATGGCATCCCATTCTTTTCGCCTTGCCGCCATGGCTTCGGTTTCTTTCACCGCCGCTTCGGCCTGCACCTGGGCCTGCTGCTGAACCGCGGCTGATTGCAACCTGGCCAGCGAAGCACTGTCGACGTGCGCGGGCGGCGGCACGGCAGGATCAATCGCGAAACCTTCCAGCGTCACCCATTGCCGCTTGCGCTTCCAGACGTTGTACGATTTCACCTGCGCCAGCGCCATGCCCTCAAACTCCGGCAGGGGCATGCCATAACCTTCGCCCATGAGCTGCGAGAGAGAACTGGGGTCAAGTTCTGTGCCGTCCTGACCGACGGCGGTCAGGGTGATCAAGTCGCCGGTGTCAGCCCCCGAACCATTGCTGGGATAAAACTGCACGTAGAACTGGCTATTTCCCTGTGCTTGCGGGGGGCGCATGCGATAGGTTTTGGCATCAATTTTGATCGACCCGCCCGACTTAATTTCGCCGACTTTTTGCCAGTCGCCGACCGGGATGCCGACTTTGACCTTGCCGTCGATCGCGGTGAACGTTCCTGAGATTTCGAAGTTTCCGGTTTGCTCGCCGTTATTGCGAAGCGGCTTTCCTGTTGGGCTTTGTTTTTTCCACTCGGCTTCGACGCCGTTCACGAGGACAGTGCAATAGACGGTCGGTTCGGTAACGCTTTCGATCGATACCCAGCTATTGGTTGGAACGGGTTGGCCGTCGCCATCCCATGAGCAGAAAAGATATTTATCGGTGCGCGTGACGGCGGTGAGCTTCAGCGTCTTGCCATCTTCAAGCTTTTGTTCCCATTTAGGCGGCACGTCAGCTATCGGATGTTTGGCGCCTGCCGCCCAGACAGCGGCGATGTCGGCATCGGCCTTAATGGCTTCCGGCCCCAGTGCACACCAGATGTCGCCGGAACGAACCATCTGAAAATTCTGCTGGTAGCGCTGGTCTATCTTCAGCGCCTCCCAGGCGATGATGTGATAGTACGGCGTAGCGCCATTGTGCAGCGTTCCGATGAACATCAGCGACTGGCCGGCGGGCAATGTGCCGTCATAGATAATCGATGGTTTTTCCTTTTCGCGTGGCGCCTGCTTTCGTGCGATCATGTCGTAAATGCGCAGGCTGATCTGCCCATAGTCGAGCTTCAGGTGAACGCGATCATCAGCCGTGGCTTCAAGCGATTCATTGCCATTGCCATTTCCCTGGAGGCGAATCTTCTGGTTTTGCCCGCCGTAGTAACCAAAATAGAAGGACTGGTTCATGAACATTTGGCCGCCCTGCGAATAGCTCATGCCCATGTTTTGATTGGAGCCTTCCATTCCGCCAACGCTTTTGGCGTTGACGATCGCGCTGTGCAGGGCGGCGGCGTCGCAGATTGACGCATGGTAGAGGGTGCTGGTGGTTTCAACGGCGTCGCGCTGCAACTGATCGATGAGAACCATTCCATCGTCGTTCAGAAGGACATCCCATCGCAAGACGGTCATCACACCGGGTGGCGACTCCGAGGCGCCGGCGGGATTGGTCGTTGTCACGTTCGACTGCGCATTTACCGCGGCGGGGGACATGCCCGCCAGCAGGGTCAGGCCGAAGATCAGTGTCGCCCGCACCGCCGCCGTTTGATTCCAGAACGCCATAGCCGATCCTCCCAGTGGTCCACGTTTTTGACGCATCCGTTTGAGCATGTGCAGAAGAGTATACCTTCCCGCGGCAAGCGATTGGGCATATTGTGGAATTGGGGAACAATGGGACTTTATCATCTGGCCATCATTTTATCCCTCGCGCACGGAGTTGGCGGATGCACTGCGGCGACTGATGGAAGCGAGTGTGCCCCCCTGGAGGGTTTTCGACCAGCGCCCGCGATCGTTTTCGGCTTTCCCGATTAGAACGATCAATTGGTTAATTTGCATGCGTCGGCGGCGCAATGACAGGTTCGATCGCAAAACCTTCAAAGGTCACCCATTGTCGTTTGCGCTTCCATACGTTGAATGACTTAAGCTTAGCCAGCGCCATTCCTTCAAACTGCGGTATGGACATGCTGTTATTTTCGCCGACGATCTGTTTCAGATACATGGGATTGAGTTCCGTCCCGTCCACGCCCACCGCAGTTAATGCCACCAGATCTGCAGTGGAGCTATTTCCATTCGGATAAAACTCCAAGTAGAACTCCTCGGATGCCTGTGCCAGCGGCTGACGCATACGGTAAGTCACCGTGTCAATTTTGATCGACCCTCCGGGTTTTATTTCGCCGATTTTCTGCCAGTCGCCCACAGGAATTCCAACTTTCAGCTTCCCGTCGTTGACTGTGAATATTTCGGTGGCTTGATAGTCACCTGTTTGTTTGCCGCCCATATTGCGCATCGGTTTCCCGGTGGGGCTTTGCTTTTTCCACTCATCAGGGGTGCCGCTCACCTCCACAATGGCCTTTACGGGCGGCTGACCGGCACGGTCAATCAGTATCCAGTTATTCAGTGAAATTGGTTGGCCGTCGGCATCCCACCAGCAGAAGTAAAATTTATCGCTTCGAGTGATGCCCGTGAGTTTCAGCATTTTGCCGTCTTCCAGCTTCTGTTCCCACCTGGCTGTCACCTGTGACGGATTGTGCTGGGCTTTAGCGCCCCATATGGCCGCAATATCAGCAGATGACTTGATCCTATCCGGTCCGAAACGCGCACCAAACGTCGGCGGCGCGAATCATCCCGAAGTTATTGTCGTAGCGCGGATCACTCTTGAACGCTTCCCACACGATGAGGTGATAGTAAGATGCGTTACCGTTGTGCAGAGTGCCCAGGAACATGAGCGACTTGCCCGGCGAGAGCAAACCATTGTAATTAATTGAGGGCTTTGTCTTTTCGGCAGGCACCTGCTTCCGGGTAGTCCTGTCGTAAATTCGCGTGCTGACGCTTTTGTATGCAAGCTTCAGATGCAGTTGGCCGTCCGGGGTGATTTCCAGTTGCTCATCACCATTGGCGCTTCCCTGGATGCCAATCTTCTGATTTGGCAGATCATAGTAGTCGAAATAGAGAGGCGGATTCATAAGCAGCCGGCCTTCTCCCTGAGACCTGCTAAATCCCATATTTTCATCCGCTCCTTCCATTCCCGCAGCGCCAATCGCCGCCATAACACCGCTTCGCAGAGCGGCGGCATCGCAGATAGATGCCTGATACCCTCTGCTGGTTGTTTCAACCGCCTGGCGGTCTATCTGATCGATTGAAGGCATTCCGTCGTCGTTCAGCAACACATCCCAGCGGACGGCCGTTGTCAAACTCAGAGGAACAGAAGGGTTGGAGGCGGGATTTGTTTCTGTCGTGCCGGTTTGAGCAATCGCCCGATTGGAACTGATGGCTGCCAGGGCACTGGCGAGCAGAACAAACGCCGCTGGCAGTACAGCTTTTCGGTTCCACGTTGCCATATGCGGTCCTCCCGATTTTCGGCCTTTTCCAACCTGCATGAAGTGAGCACGCCGCAGAGTATACATTCCGTCCAGGAGAAATTAGTAATATTGTGCGGTCATCCATAGGTCCATAGGGAATTCGGACCGCGCGACACATCGCGCCCGCAATGATGACAAAAGGACGGCTGGTTATGAGTAAACAGATTTCACCCCACAGTCCGTTTCCAAAAATTCATCCGAAGGTGAGTATCGGGCACGTGCATTTGAAGGTAGCCGACCTGGAACGTGCGCTGGCATTCTACCGGGACGTGCTTGGATTTGAGGTCACGCAATTGTACGGAAACGAGGCGGCGTTTTTGTCGGCCGGCGGGTATCACCATCATATTGGGTTGAACACCTGGGAGAGCGCCGGCGGTTCGCCGCCGGGCAAAGGGACGACGGGGTTATTTCACCTGGCGATTGTTTATCCGTCCCGTGCGGAACTGGCCGATGCGCTGCGGCGACTGGTCAATGCCGGCATACCGCTCGAAGGGGCAAGCGATCATGGCGTCAGCGAGGCATTATACCTGCGCGATCCAGATGGGAATGGCGTTGAGTTGTACTGGGACAAGCCTGCGGAAGATTGGCCGCGGGATCGGAATGGGAAGCTGTCGATGTTCACGAGGCCGCTGGATTTGGACAGGTTGATCCGGGAGCCCGAAAAAGATGCGTCGCGGGAATGAGGATTGTTATCAGAGCGCGATGCGCATTTTGACATGGCCCCCCCCGCCGCTAAACTGGCCCGCTCTTTAGGCGCGGCGGTTTATCGCGTCCGCGGAACGGACCTCTATCCACGCTCCAGGCGTGAGGCTAGGAACTCTTGGGCAGGGCGAATCGCGGGAATCAGTTCGGTTGGCTGTCGCTGATCGGCTGGATCGTGCCCGCAATTTTTCTGGGGATTCCGCTTCTTTTTCTATTCTGTTTTGTCAATTTGGCGGCGGCCCAACTGGCGTCGGCGACCCGGCCGGCAGTGATGGATGTTTCACCGGAGCTGGTGGGGCGAACGGTGGAACAAGTCCGAGTTGTCGGCAATTCCCAGGTGTCGTCTCAGGTCATTCTGAACCTGGTGCGAACGCGCGAGGGGGATAAGTTTGATCCTGCGACGGTTGAAGAAGATTACCAGCGCATCTTCGGTTTGAAGCGATTCTCAAATGTGCAGGCGAAAGTCGAGCCGACTCGGAACGGTGTTGTTGTCGTCTTTGAGGTCAATGAACAAAAGCTGGTGCGCGAGATTCGATTCATCGGCAACGCGGCTATCAGTTCGGATGACCTGAGCAAAGAAGTCGACCTGCATGTCGGCGATGCGATTGAGCCGTTCCGGCTTTCGCTGGCCAAGCGGTCGATCGCGAATCTGTATCGCACGAAAAACCATCCGTTTGCGCACATCGATATCGATACCGATGAGATGGGGCGGTCGGGGGCGGTCTATTTCAAGATCGTCGAAGGGCCGCAGGTTCGGATTCGCAAGATTGATTTCATCGGCGGCAATACCTTCACCAAGGGAAAGCTCAACGACCAGGTCAAGACGACGCGCTGGTACTGGATTTTTAATCCGGGCACATACGACCCGGAGATGGTCGAAGATGATGTTGCGTCACTCCGGCGTTTTTATGAAGGCAAGGGTTTTTTTGACGCCAAGGTGGGGCGCAAGTTGATTTTTTCGCCGGATCAGTCGGAATTGCAGATCAATTTCATCATCGATGAAGGGCCGCGATATAAGGTGGATCGCATTTCGTTCACGGGGAATTCCAGTCTTTCGGAAGCGGAACTGCGGAAGAATCTGAACCTGGTTGAAGGGCGATATTTTGATTCGGAAGTTCTGGATCGGGATGTGAAGGAGATCGTCAAGGCGTACAGCCCGCTGGGATATATCTATGACCCGCGGTCGGATGATCCGGATTATCTGCGGATCGGCGATCCGCGGCACTCGGCGTACGCCGCCAAGCCGATCTATCACATGGAAACCGGCACGGTGGAGCTGGTTTATGAAATCTCCGAAGGCAAGCCGTTCCATGTGGGGCGAATCCTGGTGAAGGGGAATTCGCGGTCAATGGAAAAGCTGGTTCTGCGGGAACTGCATGTTTCACCGAGCCAGCTTTATAACAGCGGAGAGCTGTCGGACGCGCTGGACCGGCTGCGGGGCACGCCGTACTTTGACAATGCGACGATCACACCGATCGGAAATCAGCCCAATACGCGGGACCTGCTGGTGGAAGTGCATGAGCGGCAGACGGCGAGCCTGAGCGTAGGCGCGGGGATCAACAGTTCGCTGGGCATCGCGGGTAATTTTACGTTTGAGCAGAAGAATTTTGATATTGCCAATCCGCCGTCGAGCGCGCGGGATATTCTGTCCGATCGTGCATTTACGGGGGCCGGTCAGACTTTGCGGCTGAACTTTGAACCGGGCACCGAGGTGACGAACGCGAGCATTTTGTTCGCTGAGCCGTACATCTTCGATCTGCCGTACAGCAATTCCGACGAAGCCTACTACCAGAGCTATATCCGCGAGCATTGGGATGAGCAGTGCGGGGGCGCGCATCACGCTGGGCAAGCGGTTTGATTATATCTGGTCGTCATCCGTCGCGTTTCGCGGCGAAGACGTGAAGGTCGGCGCGATCGAAAATGGGTTTCCGCTGAATGAACGCGTCGACATCATCGACCCGCTGACAGGCGAGCCGGAAATCGATCCGGCGACAGGCCGACTCAAGACCCGCCTGAAAAGCCCGCGTGCCCCGGATATCCTGGCTCTTGAAGGCCACAGTACGCTGACCAGCGTTGGATGGCAGCTTCGGCGGGATACGACCAACCACGGACCGCTGCAGTATCGCGGGACTAACACCATGTTTAATTATGAAGCCGCCGGCGCGCTGGGCGGGGAGTTCTATTTTCACAAGTTCACGCTGGGATATGACGCGTTCCAGAGCCTGTATCAGGATCTGCTGGATCGCAGGACCGTGCTGCGGCTGAGCGTGGACAGCGGATATATCACGCGCAATGCGCCGTTTTTTGAGCGGTTTTATGGCGGCGGCATCAACAGCATTCGCGGGTTTGCCTATCGCGGTGTGAGCCCGCGCGCTGGGCGGGACCTCGATCCGATCGGCGGCAATTTCAAACTGACCGGCACGCTGGAATTAAATTATCCGATCTACGGTGACAGCCTGCGGGGCGTGGTGTTTTCTGACGCTGGGACTGTTGAACCGGACATCCGGATTCATGACATTCGCGCCAGCGTCGGAGCAGGAATTCGGCTGGTGTTGCCCTTCTTCGGGCAGGCGCCGCTGCAATTGGATTTTGCAGTGCCGATCTTTAAAGGGCCGAACGACGATACGCAGTTCTTTAGTTTTGCGTTTGGGAATAGTTTTTGATTGGCCGGCAGACCTGGGCTATTCACCGGCGAGCCCGGCAGACATGCTGAGTTCTCGGACGTTTCCCGGGGGTTTGGGATATCTTTAAGGTGTGGGGGGCCTTGCGGAATCCGCGTTGTGCGCGGATGATGCGTTCACGATGCAAATAACGCCTGTTTTGCAACGAAGGTCCCTGTGGCGCATGAGTGCAATCGTCGGGGCCTTTGAACCGATATAACAGGACAATTGTCAATTTTCGGGCGTGTTGAAACGCGGCCTGGAATTAGGAAATAGTCTCGAACCAACGTTCGACAAATCTCTCCTGATGGAGAAAAGGAAACGTGCCATGATGATTCGACGTGCTACGCTCACCGCGGTTTTATTGGGAATCTTTGCTGCCGTTCCCGTGATGGCCCAGCAGGGTCCGACACCGACCAAGATCGGTGTCGTCAACACCGGCAAAGTGTTCAACACGATGCAGGAAACAATCGACATCAAGGCCAAGCTGGAAGCAGACACCAACGGGCTTAAGACATTGGCGCAGGCGCATCAGTCTGAACTGGCGAACATCCGCCAGCAGATGGACAACGGTCCAAAGCAGGACTCCCCGCAATATGATGATCTGGCTCAGCAGTTCGAGCAGAAGTCAGTGACGTATGAGAATGAGCTGAAGCTGAAGCAGATCGATATTGCCCGCAGCCAGAGCCGGCAGCTCAAAATGATCTTTGAGAAGATCGAGGCGGCGGTGGACGACATCGCCAAGCAGAAAGGGCTCGACCTGGTCATCACGGAAGTAAAGCCGGAGTTTCCGAAGAATGTTCGCGACCTGACTCCGGACGCGATTTCGCAGTTGATCAATTCGCGCAATTTGCTGTATGTGTCGGACAAGATCGACATCACCAGCGAAGTGATCACGGCGCTGGATGCGAAGTACAAGTCGAAGTAATTCGAATGGGTTGAACATCGAAGGCGCGGCTGGAATTCCCGGCCGCGCCTTCTTTATTTGTGCATCTTGGGTTTGTGCGCGTTAGGCTTCACTTATGACACCGATGCGACCGGTCACGCTGAATGAGATAGCCAGGGCGCTCAATGCCGCGTCGCCGCCGGATGGGGAGCGCGTGGTGACGGGCATCGCCGCGCTGACGGATGCGGGGCCGTCGGAACTGACGATGATCAATTCCGACGCGTACCTGAAGCAATTCGGGAAAACGCAGGCGATGGCGGTGGTCGTGCAGCGAAAGGTAAAGCTGCCGGCGACCTCCAAGACGGTATTTACCGTTGATGACACAGAGGCGGCGATCTCGCATGTGCTGTCGCTGTTTGCCCCGCCGGTGCAGCGGCCTGCGCCGGGGATTGATCCATCAGCGAGGATCGCGGAGACGGCAACCCTGGGGGCCGGGTGTGCGATCGGAGCGAATGCAGTCATTGGAAATCGCGTGACGCTGGGGTCGCGGGTCGCTATCCACGGCGGAGTGGTGATCGGCGACGATGTCACCATCGGCGATGATTGCGATCTCTATGCCAATGTAGTGATTCGCGAGCGGATCACGCTCGGCAACCGCGTGGCGATTCATGCCGGCAGCGTGATTGGGACCGATGGGTTTGGTTATCGGTGGGATGGCAAGCAGCATGAGAAGGTGCCGCAGATCGGGACGGTGGTGATAGAGGATGATGTGGAAATTGGATCGTGCGTGTGCGTGGACCGGGCAAAGTTCGGCGCGACGCGGATCGGGCGGGGAACGAAGATCGATAACCTGGTGCAGATCGCTCACAACGTGCAGATTGGGCCGCACAGCATCATCGTGGCTCAGACGGGCATCGCGGGATCGGCCCGGCTGGGGACGGGCGTTGTGCTCGGCGGGCAGACGGCGGTCCGCGATCACATCACGATCGGCGATGGTGTGATGGCGGCGGCGCAGCGCGATTGCGAATAATGTTCCGCCTCGAACGACAGTCAGCGGTGCGCCGGCACTGCCGCACCGGCAGAACCTCAGGGAGCAGGCGGCATTGCGGAGGCTTCCGGAGTTGCTGGTTCAGGTCAGGAGGTTGCAGGAGGAGATTAAGCAGTTGAAAAGGAAGTAGCATTGGGGTGGTATTGATGGGTTGGACGTGGGGGTTTGATACCGCTGGATGTGGGTGAGACGCCGCGCTGGCAGCCGGTGGCAAAAGTCTCGCGGGCGCCGATTATTGCTGGACAAAACCTGAACGCGACACGGGGCTCGTGCTTGCGGTGTAAATACCTGGGAACTCAGGGCGCCGCACGTTTTATCGCGCGCACAACGAACCGGAGGCGCGTGTGACGGTGGAGGTTTTCGTCGGCGTGAGGTTGCGATTCAAATGAGGCAGCCCCGCGGATGCGGGGCTGCCTGGGAATTGAAGTTGTCGTGCGGATCGTCTCGCACCCTTTTCGTTTTATCCAGCTTTGGCTGGATAGAACGGGCGGTTTTGCGAGGCGGGTTGCGGGCTGCTGGGATGCGGGATCGGTTGATGCTGCACCGTTGAACTGTCGGCTCGGGGATGGGCTTGGTCGTAAACCTGCTTCATCCGGCTCGTCGTCAGGTGCGTGTAGACCTGCGTTGTGCTGAGGCTCTGATGGCCCAGCAGTTCCTGCACGCTTCGAAGATCGGCGCCGTTGTTGAGCAGGTGCGTCGCGAAGCTGTGCCGCAGGGTGTGGGGGCTGATGCCGGGATCGAGACCGGCGGCCACCAGATATTTATCCAGCTTGCGGCGGACGCTCCGGGTGCTGAGCGATTCGCCGTGCTTGTTCAGGAACACGCGGCCATTGGTCTGGTTGACGCTCTTGGCATCGAGCGCCTTCAGTTCGAAGTAGCGCTGGACAGCGCGGATTGCCTGGCTGCCGATGGGCGTAAGGCGGTCTTTGCGGCCTTTGCCGCGGACGCGAAGAATGCCTTCCTGGAGATCGATGTCGGCCAGTTCCAGCTCCACGAGTTCGCTCACGCGAATTCCGCTGGAGTATAGGACTTCCAGCATCGCCTTATCGCGGGCGCCAAGCAGATCACTGTCGCCGGGGGCATCGAGCAGTTTCTGCACCTGCTCGAGGTCCAGACACTTGGGCAGGCGCTTTTCCTGCTTGGGTGTGCGGATCGTGGAGAGGGGGTTGATGCTGACCAGCGAGCGGCGAATGAGGAACTTGTAGAAGCTCCGCAACGTCGCCAGCTTTCGGGCGGTGGTGCTCTTGGTGTAGTTCTGGGCGTAAAGGTACGCGAGGAATTCCCGGACTGTCAGGGGTTCGCACTTGACGAGTTTGTCGTCAATCGCCATGGAGGTGTAAGCCTCGCTCGGCGGGGTTGCGTGCGACTGACCGATGTCACCGGCGAGGAACAGGCCGAACTGAATCAGGTCGGCGCCGTAGCTCTTGACGGTATAATCGCTGAAGTGTTTTTCCAGCTTCAGGTAGTCGAGGAACTGGCGAACCAGCGGCGGGAAGTTCTTTTCAATGGGACCGCCGATGACCGCGCTGACGGCTGTCGCCGGGGCGGTAAACGATGTGACGGGAGAGACGGTTGCGCTGCTCATAGGTACTGGTCGCAGGCTGCGCGGTGACCGCGATCGCGCAGATGCGCAGAACACGGCGCGGGGATTCCTGGAATATGCCACACGGCCGGCGGGATCCGGTGGCCCACACGTGGACGATCCTCGTCACACGGTCGACTTCTGGCTGGGGAGCGAAAAGATCGACGGGAAACTGGCGGCTGGTCTGTCCGTTGTCAGCGGTCTGCTGTCCGTTGTTATTTGACTGTCTTACAACTGGCAACCGACCGGGGACAACCGACATCTTCCAGATGCCAATAACCCTTATGCAGCTTTCTTCGGCAAATATGCCTTTAATTCTTTCGCTAAATGCTGACCAAGTTGATGTGACAGGACGGCGGCATCAAACCAATCGAAAGCCATGTCGCGCCGATTGACCATATCAATCAGCGCATCGAGGACTTTGGATTCCTGTCCGACTTCGTAGCGGAAACAGAAATGATTTTTGCCTTTTACGAGACTCAGCGTCTTGATGCCCGGCATGTTCATTCTCCCAAACCGGCCTCGCTCCATGCTCAGCATGACGACGGCCAGTGAACCCGCAGGAGTTCCTTTGAGAGGAAAGCACCTGCCTGCAAATTTTCAGCGATCGTATGAAGGCCCGATCGCGCCAATGCCCATTGGTACAATCGGTTCAGCCCGGGGGCGCGGTTGAGGTCGCCTCGCTGACCGCCACAGGTTTTGGGCCCATGGCTTCAGTTTCGCGAACCGCCGCTTCACGGATAAGATCCGCGATCAGTGCGTGATACACAAATCCGCAATAACGGTCCATATTAACGAAATATTCTTTATTTCCCATCGGCCCGACCGGATCATTCCGGCCTTTTGCGTATGTCAGTACGGCATCGCGGACGCTTCCGTTCGCCGAATCGTACATGCCGACCACCTGGATGAAGTTTGGCCGCGGTGGAAGGGATGCACTGGCGGCCGGAGTTGCCCGCCGGCTCAGCTCGCGGACATCGATGTTCGGCTGATGCGTGCTGCCTGGCCGCGCGATGAGCTGGATTGCGGCTCCGACCTTAGGGGGGTTGTACGGGTCGTACGCCGTCACTGTCGGAATGACCAGGGCATCGCAGCCCAACTGTTCGCACACGGCGGCGGCCTGCTCTTCCGATTGAACCTTGTCAATCCGCAGGGCCGCATACACCTCAATCACCCGGTTGACCGGAACCACTGTAATGTTGTTCACGGCCTGAAGCTGCTGGTAAAGCAGGTCAGCCTGCAGCAATGGATCGACATTGCTTTCACCGCTGAGATTAATCGCCGGAGCGATCGCCCAGATCGGGCGCGTTCGCGATTGCAACGTCAATTGCTGCTCGTGCCCGTATTCAACGGGCTTGCAGCCGACAACGAACAGCATTGCGGCGAGCGCGGCTGCTGTATGCTTGATGCTCCGCATCTTGATCACGTTTCTTCCTTGAAACAAAACATCACTTATCACCGGTCGCGTCTTGCGTATCAGTGGATCCGAACATGTCCTTGGGCTTGTCCGCTTTGGGCGCTGATGCTGTGAAGAGCGTTCCGGCTTCGGGCCTGACGGACCAGATGCACTCGTTGCCGCCGCGGTCGCTGACGAAATACACACGATTGTCGCTCGACCAGACGGGCGAAAGATTAACTCCATTGCCATCGGTCAGACGGCGACGATCGGAACCATCAGCGCTGATTGTCCAGATATCCTGCTCGCCTTTGCGGCGGCCGCTGGAATGAGCCGGATCAATCACCGTCGCAAAGACAAGCCGCTTGCTGTCGGGGCTCCAAGCCGGCGAGACAATCGCGGCATTGGAACTGACGGCGACCTCGGTCACCCGACGGGCTTCGCCGTCGACCAGATCGAGCGTCCAGAGGCTGAACCATCGCGAGCCGCGCTGGCGGGCGCGCTGGAAGGCGATGCGATCGACGTCCTTGTTTGGGGACCAGTTGGGGAAGAGGCCATACCCGATCTGTCGCTTCTCGCCGGTGGTCAGGCTGACGACCCATAGCTCCCACTGATTGCTGCGCGACCCGAGCGAGCTGTAAGCCAGGCGTGTGCCGTCGGGGCTGTAGCTGGGATGGACGCACTGGTTATTGCCGCTGGTCACCTGGACGACGTTTCGCCCGTCGATGTCCATCGCGTAAATGTTCCATACACCGCTGCGGGTGGAGCAGAAGGCGACCTGCTTGCCGTCGGGGCTGAAAGTCGGGAATGCGTTGTCGGCGTCATCGGAGGTCAGGCAGGTGACTGCGGTGCCATCCACGCGCTGAAGATAAATACCGGGGTGTTCGCTATGCCGCGTGCTTGAAAACGCCAGCCATTTGCCGGCTGGATCGATCGAGACATCCGAGTCATACCCTTCGTCGGCGAAAGTGTGCTGTTGAAATCCTTCATCGCCTACCGTTTTGCCGGGTCCGCGGGCGACGCCGTCCAGCTCTCCGAAGACATTCACCTGCGGCGGCGTCAGTTCTGAGTTGTACGCATCTGTATCATCCTGCGGTTCATGCGGGGCAGCCGAGGAAGTAGCGCCACCCGCTTCCGCGGCCAACGGCGTTTTGGGGAACAACGACGCGCATCCGGTAAGCCCCACGACGGCGGCAAATGCCGCGCCGCTGAGCAACCACTTCACGACTCGCCGGTTCAAAATTGCCATTTCAACCATGCCTCGCTGGGGAGCGACCATCGCTTTGAAGTCCCCATCGCCTCATCGGCGAATATGGAGCACTTACTGAACGCTGTCTCCGAGCAGGCGGACTTAGAGATTATCGGACTTATGAGGAGCTTTGCTTGAAGAGGACGGAAAGGCGTGTCGAGCGAGGCGGGATTTGAGGTTGAGCTCATCAGGCAGGGTCAATTTCACAACCCTATCTGCCGGCGCGAAAGATGTGAGCGAAATGGTGTTACCTTGCGGGCGCTGGTGGTCCCGCGGGCGCAGGTGGTCCCGCGGGCCCTGCCGGCGCCGGACCTGCGCCGGGGCTGCGCGGGGCTCTTGCGCAGCCTGCTCGGCCGGGAAGACCTGGGGGATCTGGTCAATTTGCCATTTCCCATTGGCTTTGCGGAAAAGCATGCTTTGGCGATCTTTGGCGGTGAGCTTGTCGAAGCTGATCAGGATGATCCCGCTTGCGACCCGTTGGTCCGAAACCGCGTCGGTCTCGAATCCAAGATGGCCGTTCCACGTCATGCCCGCGATGTGGCCGACGATCGGTGAGGCGCTATTGGCCTTCCATCGTTCGGTAAAAACAGATTCCGGCAGACGGTCTTTGAAGCGATCGTCCAACAGGTTGTAAGCTTCAGCGTATTTGTCGTTTTTGATCAGATCCCCAAACTGTTCGATGACCGCGACGACTTCGCGCTCATCGTGCTTGTTGGTTGTGGTCTCGATCGCTTCTTTGCCGATGAAAAACCCACCAAAACCAATGGAAAGCAAAAGCCCAATACCCGCCAGAATGCGGCCGGTTTGTGTGCCATTGCTGCTGGTGATCTGACGAAACGCCAGCACACCGCAGACTATTCCCGCAAGCGGAAGAAGGAGCAAAAGATAGCTATTAAACAGGACCAGGGCACTGGCGATGCCCAGCAGGAGGGCGGCGATGGCTGAGCCGTTGATGGCGACGTAATCACCGCTGCCGAGGCCGGCGGTGGTCGACATCTTGTGAAGCCGCAGAAACGGATCGTTTTCCGCGGCGTTCGTGCCGCCGGTGTCGGGGGAGGTGGATACTTCGGGCGTTACATCTGCCATGGGGTCTGGTTGGCTTTCAAGTTCACAGGGGGAGATGTCCGATGCCACAGAACGCGAGCGGCTTATTCTATTGGCCGCAATTGTTTTCCTTTATGAATCGTGCGCTCCGCAGTTTGAAAGTAAGCGCCTTATGACCAAACGTCAACTTATCGATGATATCCGCAAGATCAATCTTACGGTCCAGCCGCAATTTCTGGCTCAGTTTGATGATGAAGCACTGAAGCAATACCTCGAGCACCTTGAAGGCGCCCAGCGGAAACACCTTCGCATCGGCGGCTGGGTGCGGAAAACACCGAAATTGCGAATGGTCTCTTAAGCAAACATCCGGCAGATGCCCAAAGGTTGCAGCGGCTTCGGCGGGCAGATCACCTGATAAAATAAAACGGACCGCACGAGCAAGCCGCGCGGTCCGTATTTTATTTGAGCAAGGCCGGGCTTAATCAGCGGACATTCCACTCGGTCAGGCGGGTTGCGGGGCGAAGTAACATCAGGTGATCGACGTCGTCGTTGATTTGTTCATATTCATAGCCCCAGTTACGACCGATCAGTTGGAAGCGTTCCTGTGCGGTATAAGCGGGAGTTTCGCATCCAGTGGAGAACGAGAGCAATCCTGCCGCGAGAAGAGCCAGCGCCAACGTCTTCATGACCTCGCCTTACCTTCCTGTTGAAAATCCGCCGTTGTCACGGCCAGCCGAAGCGAACATATCGCGAGCCTGTGAAACAGAATAGTAACGATCAGGCAGCGGCATTGTCAAAGTGGCATCGCGGCTGGTGACAGGGGTTTGGGCCAAATCAGGGTTGTTGACGAAAATTCACCGTAGCGACACATAAAGCACAGGGAAGGAGAACTTACGGGCAGGCATCTCTTCACTGGCATCATAGGGAGGGCGGAGCCTGTGTACGGCGTTGCCTGACGAGGGTTCTGGCCGGGGCGCTGCGTTACTATTGACGCAGCGGCGTTGCTGGCATCACAATCCGCACGCACATGCGGTATCTCTATCTCACCGGTTACGCCGCCATTCCAGTCGCATTTCTGGTTCATTTCCTGATTGGTTCAGGCGTTGCGTGGGAGCCGGTTGTTACTTTTGGGCTGGCGGCGCTGGGCGTTATTCCTCTGGCGCATCTGATGGGGAATGCGACCGAACACCTGGCGGAAGAAACAGGCCCGACCTGGGGAGGCTTGTTGAACGCGACCTTCGGCAATGCCGCGGAACTGATCATCGGCATCATCGCTTTGAGCAAAGGTTTTAATGATATTGTCAAAGCGTCACTGACGGGTTCGATCCTGGGCAACCTGCTGCTGGTGAGCGGAGCCGCGATGGTGTTTGGCGGCTGGAAGCGAGAAGAACAGACCTTTAATAAAGACGCGATGCAGGCCGACGCCGGGCTGCTTGTCGTCGCTGTGGCGGCGATGCTGTTTCCCGCCATTTTCCACTTCACCTATCGCGGATACGACGCCCAACTGCTCGAGCATGAGCACAACGTTTCAATCGGCACGAGCATCATTCTCCTGTTGGTTTACGGCGCTGGTTTGCTATTTACGCTGAAAACCCATTCGCATATTTTTTCCCGCGCTCCGAGCGAAAGCCCGGAAGATCCGCCGGGACTTTCGGGCATCGGGGAGCGGTGGTCGGTGAAGAAGAGCGTCCTGGTGCTGCTGGGGGCGTCGGTTGGAATTGCACTGATCTCGGAAGTGCTGGTTGGGTCTGCCGATGCGATGGCGCAGCGGCTTGGATGGAACCATGTGTTTGTCGGGGTCATTCTGCTGGCGATCATCGGCAACGCCGCCGAGCATTCGACCGCCGTGCTGCTTGCCCGCCGCAATGATATGGACACGGCGATGGCAATCTCTCATCAGAGCAGCATTCAGATTGCATTGTTCGCCGTGCCGGTGCTTGTTTTGCTGAGCACGGTGTTCACTTCAATGCACATTGGCAATGCCCATCACCTCGACCTGCTGTTTTCACCGCTTGAAGTTGTCGGTGTGATGCTTGCGGTGCTGATCATCGTGGTCCTGGGCCTGGACGGAACCACCAACTGGTTTGAAGGGGTGCTGCTGCTGGCGGTTTATCTCATTCTAGGGATCGCGTTCTTTTATATCCCCGCCTCCGCTCCGCACCGTTATGATGTGCATACGGCAGTGCCGATTGTGGACGCCCCGCCGCTGATGGGCGACAGCGTTCGGCATGAGTGAGTAAAGAAAACGCGGACCGGGAGAAGATTAACGATGATCTCGCCAGGCGGGCCAATGTCACGAGCGGTGGGGTTTGAGATACCCACCCGCGTCCGGTGGGTCATTGATGATCTGGTGACGCTGGATGGCCATCGCCTGACGATTTCGTTTTCCGCCAGCCTTAAAGCGCTTGCGGAGCCGGCGGAGCGAAAACTTTTTGAGGAAATTTTCTCAGGGCCTTGCGGCTCCGTATCCACCGACGAGGTGATTGCCCATTTCTCTCCTGCGCTGCGGTCGGCGGCGGCAGGCGTGGCCAACCGCGCCTTGGCGGAGTCGGCAATTACCGAAAACTTTCGCCTTCAGTGGATCGAAGCCTTACGAACCGCGGGAAATGCCGTCGCTTTTTCCTGCGGCATCGAATTGCTTGCGCCGTTTGATGCTGAAGCTTCCAGTTCATCGCTTCAAAAAGAGCGACTCAACCAGATGCAGCGCACAGCGGCGGAACGGCAAGCCGCGGATCGAATCGGACACTTCCAGCACGCCGCGGAGTTATTGAAGCAGTGGGACGACTTGCACAAGGCGGTGCCTTCGCTGACGCCGGGGCGCTTTCTGCAGCAATTGAATCCTGCGGATCGCGGCG
The DNA here is from genome assembly GCA_963704405.1 of uncultured Phycisphaerales bacterium. GTDB lineage: Bacteria > Planctomycetota > Phycisphaerae > Tepidisphaerales > Tepidisphaeraceae > MFD01213-c1. Next base: position 2,299,570 of record OY969903.1, on the reverse strand, counting down.
CGATGCTGGAGACATTGCTGATGGCTTCTGCCGGTCAGGGCGCGCAGCAGAATCTTTGGGCGGTCGCCGGGCCTTACCTGGTGAAAATTGAATTGAAAGAAGAGGCGCCGAAGCCGCAGATATGGCCGCTGCCACCGACGGCAGGTCCGCTGCGCAGCATTCAGGTGGTGGATGGACAAGTGCTGATCGGCGCTCGCAATGGAGTCTTCGCTTATTCGGTGCATCCAGGGGAAGCGGATCTGTATCTCGATCCCGATCTGGAATCCGAATACGGATTCACGCAGGCAACCTTCGGACCAGGCGGGGTGTGGGCATGTCACCGCGATGGCGGCGTGGTGAGCTGGCGAAGCGGCGAATTCGCCCGGCCCAGTCGCATGATCCGCCCCAGCGAACTGGGCGGCGGCGCAAAATTTATTGCCCGCTCCTGTGACTCATCGCAGTTGATCTTCGCAGTTAATGAACGAGTGCTGGGGATCAATTCCGCCGGCGAAGTCCTATCGCTGGGCGCGATGTCGAGCCCGATCGTCGCGGTCTTGTGCGTGCAGGATCAGGTCGTCATCGCGGCCGAAGATGGCACCATTACCATTTGCGATGGCCGGACATTTGAAAGGCTTTCAGAAACGCGGCCCGTCGGCCGGCTCAGCGGCGCATCGGTCATGCCCTGGCTTTCATCCAGTCGACTTCTGTTAACAACGCCTGACGGCCCGATTTACTGCATCGGATTGGATGACCCCCTGGTGACGCAATACGCCAGTCCCCATGTCGGCGCTCGCGACGCGGCCAGTTCTGCGGCAAAGGTGGCCGCGATGTCGCCGGACCGTCAACGCATACTTATCTGGAACGCATGGGACACCCGCCGACCCGCCGGCGAGATTTATATCACCGGCCTGACCAAACACCGGGTCGCTGACATCGCGTTTGGATGAAAGCCTTTCCCACATGCTCCCATAATTCTTTCGCGTCTAAACTGGCCCCGGCCGCCCGTCGATGTGATCGATATTACCAGGCAAACGCGCAGGTCCTGCGCAAATTTCCCGCACAGGCGAGGTTATCAGAATAAGCCGTCCAAATTGACGGCTATGCCTTGACCCGGGGGGAAGTGAAACGTAGTTTAGACCAATGACACAACGGTTCATCAAATGCGGGCATGAGCCGAGGCATTGCGTCAATCGCATCTCATTGAGATCGTCCTCAAGACGCTCTTTTGCGGAATGCGATCGGTTCATGACGAGCGGTTCGGAGAACCGGCGTTCGGCGAACTTCGTGGGATTCACCCGGGTTGCGATGGATCGCAGCGTTCCGGGTCCAATCCAGGTTTGTGGGCTCCCCGGAGCGGCATCGCTCCTCGGATTCGAAAGGCAGGTCACGGATGGCCAAAGGTAAACACGCTACCGCTCTTTTTGAAGTGATTCATGCGGCGAAGCGGCCGCCTAAGTCGAGTTCGAGCGGTGGGATTCCCACCCCAAAGTGGTGGTTCAAGAACCGAAATCACGACGCGATGCTTGCGGCGCCGAAGATGCAAGTCTTTTCGCCAAAAGCGGAAGTCATCCCTGAACCTCCGCCACGCATTATCGAGCGTATTGTCGAGCGGCCCGTTTACATCGAGCGCGAGCCCGCGCCGCTGCGGATCGCCCCTCCGGCACCGATGGGTCTTGAAACCAACGACGGCGAAATCAAATTCAAACTCAGCTATGGCGGTGCTGCCGGTGCGGCGTTTGTGCTGGCGATGATGATCGCACTGGCCTATCTGGCAGGGACTCGTTCATCACAACAGGCATCCGCTGATGACATCCACGTCACCGCCGGCGAAACAACGGCGTCCGCGGGCAGCCAGACCCCGCAAACCCGCGCATCGGGATTCCTGGCGGCGGTTTCGCCATCACTGGAAACATCAAGCCACCGTACAATCGTAAATGCTTCGCCTGCCCAGGTTCCCGTGGCAAAAGTCATCACGGCGGCCGCGCCGGAGGCGGCGGCAACTGAAATCATGACTGCCGGCAAAGTTACGCGTCAAGCCGGGCTCACCTATGTCATTGCACAGAGCTATCCGGGCGAAGAATTCGCCAATAAGGCGTGCGAGTTTCTGAATAAGTCCGGCATTCCGGCCACGGTCGAAGCCGGACCGCCGGGATGGGCGATGAAAGGCTGGTACAGCGTCATTGGGGCCAAATCGTTCGATCACATCCAGAAAAATACCGACCTGGAAAACTACAAGCAGGCGATCGAAGCGGCGGGCGCAAAGTTCACGGGATCGAGCCGATTTAACCGGTTTGAACCGAAACTCTATAAGTGGCGAGGGGATTCGGACGCTAAGTAGTCATTGTTGCACTTACAACGAATAAGCCGCTGCTGCTGCCGGAGGGAATGCGGCATATCCTCTTTGATGGCGGGTGGACGCCTGTGCTGCCCCATCAATTCAACTGTTCAACTTTGCGAATGATCTGAGAATACCGGCCTATTCTTCTGCCTGATCGGCGTCTCCATCCGCTTCCGGCTTGCCCTCAAATCGCTCTGCGAGCTTATGCAGTGACTTGACCTCGCGCGGCGTTAACTCCCTGAAGTGACCCGGATTCAAACCATCCAGTGTCAACGGCCCCAGCTTAATTCGCGTGAGGTCGCGCACCTTGTGCCCAACGCTGGCGAGCATTCGCCTGACCTGCCGATTGCGGCCTTCGCGGATCGTAATCTCCAGGATGCTCTTCTCCCTCGCCCGTTTCACAATCTTGATCCGGCTGCGGCCAGTCTTAAACCCCTTCTTGCTGTGCGGGTCGGCCAGCCAAATTCCTTGCTCCAGTTGCGTCAGCTCTTCCGGCGCGACATGCCCATCGACCACGGCGCGATATGTTTTGGATACGCCATAGCGGGGATGCGTGAGTTGATTGGTGAGATCGCCGTCGTTGGTCAGGAGCAGCAATCCGCGGCTTTCCGCATCGAGCCGCCCGACGGGATAAACGCGGCCACCAAAATTTTTGGGCAGAAGATCGATCGCCCGAACCTGCGCCCCCTGAGCCACATTCGTGCTGTATACGCCCTTGGGTTTATTCAGCAGGAAGTAGAACCGCCGGCCGGGCTTGCCCCCTTTGCCCATCGACAGCTTCACCGGCTCGTCATCGACGACCACGCGATCCTTTTGGGGATCAATCAGGACCGGAAGATCGGTGACAGTGCGTCCGTTCACCGAAATGCGACCCTGGCGGACCATTTCCTCAATATTGCGGCGTGAAGCCACACCGGCGTTGGCGAGCACTTTTTGAATTCGTTCTTTCACGGCAGGATTATTACAGCAAATCGCAGGTTTGGATACCGAAGAGAAATGAGGGCGCTGTCCGCATTTCAAAAACCTATCCGCCGTACCGGGCTTCATATTCTCTTACGGCTTGAGGAATGGCTTCGATCACGTCATGGGCGAGAACACATCGCATCCCCAGTTTTTCTCCAGCGATCTCCCCTGCGCGGCCATGAAGATGAACCGCGGCGCAAGCCGCCTCAAATGTCGGCATCGCCTGGGCGAGAAGAGTCCCCGTCATCCCGCTGAGCACATCCCCCGTGCCCGCCTTGGAAAGGGAACTGTCGCCGGTGTGGTTCAGATAAACCCGCGACCCATCTGTGACCACCGTTCGCGAACCTTTAAGAACAACCGTCTGATGAAAAGCCTCCGCGGCTGCCGTGGCGATGTCGATCCGCCCCTGGTCATCGGTTGGCACCTCATCGCGCCCGATCAATTTCGCCAGCCGCTTCATCTCGCCTGGGTGCGGTGTAAGGACAGCATTTGCCTTGAAATACGTTGGCCAGCGTTTTTGCTTTGCGAGAAGATTCAGCGCATCGGCATCCACCACCATCGCCTTCTGCAGCCGAACCAGCCTCTGTAAACGAGCCATTGCCTCGGGTGTCTGGCCCAGTCCCGGCCCGATGACCACAGCATCCGCCTTTTCCGCGGCGTCCAGCAGCGCATCCTTCCCCGACGCCTTGCCTAAAGCCAAGCCGATTAGTTCCGGCGTAATCATCAAGGCCGCAGCCAGAATCGAACGAGGAACCCCGATCTCCACCAGTCCCGCCCCCAGTTTCAAAGCCGCCCGCCCCGCCAGCGCTGGCGCACCAATCATCCCGTCATTGCCCCCTACCACCAGAACCCGTCCAAACATTCCCTTGTGCCCATCCCTGGCACGAACCGGCAACGGTGGCGGAGAAATGATCCGAGTCATAGCCAAAAGATAGCGGCGAACCGCAGATAAGTAACAGTAAAACCGCGGATTTCGGAAATTACACGGATGGAAAACACTTCGGCTTCATCTGCGCAATCTGCGAAATCTGTGATTCAAGCCTGTTCTTTGCCATCCCAAAAATCACACCCGGAACCTGCTATACGTAATAGCATCCAGGTCCAATGATGAATATTCCTTGCGATCATAGTAAATACAAGCAAGGCCGGCAGTCATTGCGGCGTTATCCGTGCAGTATTGCATCTCAGGAAACAGCACCGGAAGCGAAAACCGCTTGATGGCATTCCGAAGTCCGCGGTTGGCGGAGACACCGCCTCCGATGATGACGCTCTTAGCGCCGGTCCGGGTAATCGCCCGATGGAGTTTTTCGACAATCACGTCAATGCAGGCCGCCTGAAATGCCGCGGCGATATCGGGTATCTGCTCGGCGCTCGGCGGAGGTTTGGGATCGGCATAAGGATCGCGCCGGCTCGGCACGCCGCGGACGTAATAGAGGACAGCAGTCTTGAGACCACTGAAAGAAAAATCGAGCGATTCGCGATCCAGGAACGTGCGGGGAAGCCGGATGGCGGATGGATCGCCTGTCGCCGCCAGCTTGTCCAGGATCGGACCGCCAGGATAGCCAAGGCCCAGGATCGCCGCGACCTTGTCGTACGCCTCACCGACGGCGTCGTCGATTGTCGAACCGATGAGCTGAACGTTTTGCCAATCCTTCAGGTGATACAACGCCGTGTGCCCGCCCGAGCAGACCAACCCCACGGCGGGAAAAGAATTAAATTCCCCGATGCCCGCGGAATGACCGCCTGCGTTCTGTTTCTCGTGAAGCATCACGCTGTAGAGATGCGCATGTACATGGTCGACGCCGATGAGCGGTTTATTAATCGACCACGCCAGCGTTTTGGCAGCGGTGAGGCCGACAAGCAACGAACCGATCAACCCTGGCCGACAGGCGATTGCGATGGCATCGATGTCCTCAAAATTGCATTCCGCGGCTGCCAGAGATTCGCTGATGACCGGCAGGATATTTTCAATATGGGCGCGGCTGGCGATTTCCGGCACTACGCCGTGATATCTGGCGTGAAGTTCAACCTGCGTGGCGACGATGTTGCTGCGAACGATGCGGCCATCCGTCACGATCGAGGCGGCGGTTTCATCGCAGGTGGATTCTATTCCAAGGATCGTGGGCATGGGAAAGCAGAAAGAGTTTTTAGCCACCGATTTACACCGATGGGCACCGATGAAGAGAGTTCATCGGCGAGATAGCGTTTATTAAAGGTTACACGCACTTTGCATGGGCCGGAGTCCACGTGTCTGCATCGCAGTCTGCGAGCGCTCTAGGATTGCATGACAAATCCACGCTTAAGAGCCTCTAAGTTCCGGGCTGCGATGCAGGTTCTGTAACCGGTGAGGCGACTGTTGCGGGCGCTGTTGTTGGCGGCTTTCCGCCTGGCTGGGTTTCAAAAACAATGACGCCAAGCATCGTATTAATCGCGGCCTGAAGTTGAATATCCGCCATCGGCTGAGCAGCGGGCTGGCTGGTTGCCTCGGTCGTTGCAGGACGGGTGACGCTCTTGGCAACCGGCCGCTTGAACAGTTCCTGCTCATAGCGTTCCCTGGCGACCTTTTCTTCAGTCGCTGCGTCCATCGGCACATAGATCTGCGGCTGAACGCCCCAATCCTTCGCATCCTTGCGGCGATGTACAAGCCTGCCGCTGGGCAGATAATAGTACGCCACGGTGAGCTTCAGTTCGCCGCCTTTGTCATCAAGCGGAATGACTTCCTGCACCGATCCTTTGCCATAGGTCCGCTCGCCGACCACCACCGCCCGTTTATTGTCCATCAGGCTGCCGGAGACGATTTCACTTGCGCTGGCGGAATGCTCATTGACGAGAACGATCAATGGGAAGTTCGGCAAGGTATTTTGTCCGTCCGATTCCTGCCGCTGCTCCGGTCGATTGCGGCCGCGGGTGACGACGATCGTTTTGCCTTTGGGCAGCAGCATGTTGATGATCTGAACCGCCTGATCGAGCCGGCCGCCGGGATTAAACCGGAGATCGAGAATCAGGCCTTTCATGCCGTCGGCGACGAGCTTTTCCATCACCCCGCGAAGTTCGTCGTAGCAGTCGGGAGTGAACTGGGTCAGGCGCAGATAGGCGATTCTGGGATCATCGCAAACGTAATAATCCCAGGTATTATCCTGCTTGCGCTCATAACCTTTGACGGTAGGAACCTTGATCTCCTCGCGCGTCATGGTGAGCGTGGCTTCCTCGCCAGTGGCGTGACGGACACTAAGACTGACCTGCGTGCCCAGAGGGCCGCCGATTTTTTTGATCAGTTCCGGCAGCCGTAGATTTTCGATCGATTCCCCATTCACTTTCAGAATGATATCGCCGGCTTCCACACCTGCTTTAAAAGCAGGACTGCCATCGATCGGCGTGACGACTTCAACCTGTCCGTTGTCTTTCTGATCCAATTGAATGCCGACACCTTTGAAGGACCCTTCGAGCATGCGGTCAAAATCTTCCTGCCGCGCCGGTGGGACATAAACACTGAAAGGATCGAGCTCGCCGAGCATGCCGTCGATTGCGCCCTGGTGAAGCTTTGGCTCATCCACGGGATCGACATAGTTGTCCGCCACGCGGCGATGAATATCCACCAGCGTGCGCACAAACGCATAATCATCATCGCGCTGAGCAAGCGTGCCGGGAATTTGGAACGCTAAAAGCGCCAGCAGCAAGACACTGACAGACCAGGCAAGTTTTTCACGGTTCATGCAGACTCCGGAAGCGGTACGTTGTATGGAGTGATGGTAGTCGCTGAGTTGAATGGGGGAAAGTAACCGCGAATTGCGGGCAGGTCAGGAAAGGCCCGAAATAAACTTTCCGATCACAGTATTGATTTGATCCGGCTCTTCCATTGGAGTCATATGCCCCGCTTTTTCAATGACAGCCAACTGGGCGTTTGGAATCCCTTTTTGCATCGTCGCCGCAAATTTCAGAGGTGTAATGGCATCTGATTCGCCGACGACAATCAACGCCGGGCATTTGATGTTCCCAAGCGTTGAGGTGAAATCGGGACGGTCGCGCATCGCGGCCAGCGCGTATTGAATGGTGAGCCGCGGGCAGGCTTCCATAATCTGCCGCAATTCCGCCACCACGTTTGGCTTTGCCTGTATTGTTTCCGGCGCGAGCATCCTGGGTTCCATTTTTTCCGCGATCGGATGGGAACCGCCGGTTCGAGCCATTTCAATCATTTCATTGCGAGCCTGCTTTCCCGCCTCATCATCCGCCTCCGCACGGGTGTCGATCAGGATGAGCGCATTTAAGTCGGTCGGATATTTCCGGGCATAGGCCAGTGCGACGTAGCCGCCCATTGAAAGCCCCGCGAGCGTGCAGGGAAGGGCCTTGAGCGCGAGCAGGAAATGATGCACATCATCCGCTAATGACTCGATCGTAAAGTGATCGGGTGAGATCGATCGCCCAAAACTGCGCAGATCGACCGCTATGACCCGGCCCTTATCTGAAAGGCCAGCGACCTGCGCCCGCCAGATTCGCGAATCCAGCGGAAACCCGTGCAGGAAAACGATCGGTCTGCCTTCGCCGGATTCGGTGTAAAAAAGTCGTGTGCCTTGGGTGGGGTGCATGGGCATGGGTGGCTTCCTATGGTGTTGGCACATCAATAAGTTGCAAATTGGGCCGCGTCAATCATCAAATCTTATGTAAAGAATGGACCATGCGTTGATTGCGCGGTGGCAGCCTCTACAATCGGCCTTCGCCGGTTAAGCTGGGCCGCTGGTTGTTGTCATGATGGCCCAAATCAATTGACCGGGCGATGGAGCGCGAATGTCTGGGTTCGATACGGACCATCTTAAGCTGACTGATTTCATGGATCTCCCGACCCTGCAGGAGATCCAGGATAACTTCGCGGCCATAGCGAACGTTCGCGCGATCATCACTGACGCCCAGGGAAACGTCATCACCCAGCCGCAGCCCACCAAAGAGTTTTTGAACCGCCAACACGCGCTTGCTGCGGCCGAGGAATCTCAACCTGCGCCCCAGAAAGAAGGCGCTGAATATGTCGCCCCCATCATGGTGAACAACCAGCGGCTGGGCACGCTTCGGATGTCGGTCAATGGCGCCCCGCCGGGGCTGGATGATGCGAAGCTGGAATCCATTGCAACAAAATTCGGCATCGAAGTGAAACAGGCGAGATCGCTCGTTGCGCAGCTGACTCGATCCCGCAGTGCCCGCCCGGCGGCGATCCAGTTTTTGTTCCTGCTGGCCAATGCCATCGCCCGCCTCTGTTATCAGGAATTCCAGCTTCGCCAGCGGATCAACGAACTGACTGCGGTCTACAGCGTCACCATGATGCTCGCCGACGCGCGCGAGCTGCAAAAGGTTTTGCAGCGCACGGTGCAAGTGGTGGCGGAACTGATGGAAACCAAAGCATCTTCCATCCGCCTGATCGATCGCGATGAAGACGAACTGGTCATCAAGGCAGTCTACAACTTAAGCAAAGAATATCTCGCCAAAGGCCCCGTGCGGCTGAGCAAAGCCCAGATCGACAAGATTGCGCTTTCACCACAGGGATTTGAATACGTGCGCGACATGGGCGCAGACCCCCGCGTGCAATACCCGCAGGAATCGATGCGAGAGGGAATCGTGTCCATGCTGTCTGTCGGTATGCGATACAAGGGCCGTGCGGTGGGGGTGCTGCGCGTATACGGCGCAGGAACAAGCATTCAGCCCGCTGAAGATCGACCTTCTCAAAGCCGTCGCCGCGCAGGCTGCCGCCGCGATCGAAAACGCGAGGCTGGTTGAAGAAACCCTCGCCGCGCAGGCGCTGGAAAAACAAGTTCAGATGGCCGCGGATGTTCAGCAGCGCATGATCCCCCAGACGCCTCCCAAGGTGCGGGGCATCGACCTGTCAGCGGTATACGTCCCGTGCTTCGAACTTGGAGGGGACTTCTACGACTTCATCCCGCTCGAAGGGGACAACACGGGCCTGGCGATCGCCGACGTTGCCGGCAAAGGCGTGCCGGCGAGCCTCATCATGGCATCGGTCCGCGCCGCTCTGCGGGCCCATGTTGACAACGTCTATTACCTTTATGAAGTCATGCGGCGGATCAACCTGATGGTCTGCCGCGACACCAAAGCCAGCGAATTTGTCACGCTCTTCTATGGTGTCCTTGATGCCCGCACCCGCCGCTTCACGTATTGCAACGCCGGCCATCCGCCCGGCCTGCTCCTTCGCGAAGGCAAAGTCATCGAACTTGCCGGCGACAACATGGTGCTCGGCGTCGACCCAAAGGAAGAATATCGCCAGTCGATGATCGACCTGAAAAGCCAGGACACGCTGCTGCTCTACACCGACGGCTTAGCCGACGCCATGAATTTCAACCAGGAAACCTTTGGCCGACAGCGCATCCTTGAAGCCTTCAAGGAAGGGGGCCCGACGGCAGAAGTCGTCGCCCAAAATATCCTCTGGTCTTTGAGAAAATTCGTAGGCATGGCCAAGCGTACCGACGATGTGACCATGATCATCGCGCGAGTCGAATGATCGGCGGCAGCACCCCGCCGCTGGCCTGCGCGAGCGCATAACACGAAAGAAATTCCAGCTTCGCAATATATCGAACGCAATCAGCATGAATCAAAGGCCCATGCCGCGTTGAAGATTTCCGGAAAAGCATTTGCGCCTGGCTTTGATCAAATCGATTGAGCCGCCGGAATCCTTTGGTTATCCCCGTCCAATTTTTTTTAGAAACTCGGCCTCATCCAGCACGGGGATTCCCAATTCTTTTGCTTTAGCCAGCTTGCTCCCTGCCGCCTCGCCTGCCAGGACGAAGCTGGTTTTTTTGCTGACACTGCCGCTGGCTTTGCCGCCGAGTTTTACGATGAGGTCTTCGGCTTCCTTGCGCTCCAGGGTCGGCAGCGTCCCGGTTATGACGATGGTTTGACCGGCCAGCACCTGCTGTTCGGCCGGGGGTTTTTCCATCTTTGGGTCTATTCCGACATCCTTCAGTTCCTTCACCGCATGCTTGCCCGCCGGGTTGCTGAAGAATTCATGCACGCTTTCCGCAATCACATCTCCAATTTCATGGACGGCGGCCAACTGTTCCTGCGTTGCCTTTGATAGTTCATCCAGCGAACCAAAATGGCTCGCCAGCACGTAGGCGACACGATTGCCGACGTGGCGGATTCCCAGGCCGGCCAGCAGCCGATCGAGCCCGCGCGATTTACTGGAGGCGATGGACTCAATGACGTTGGCCGCCGACTTCTCTCCCATCCGCTCCAGCTCGAGCAGTTGTTCCTTTTTCACGCGGTACAGATCGCCGAATGTCTTGACCAGACCGGCGTCGATCAGTTGATCGATCAAAGCTTCACCGACATTTTCAATATCCATCTGATTGCGGCCGACAAACCATTTCAGCCGCTCGCGAAACTGCGCCGGACAATCCGGATTCACGCAGCGGATGTAGGGGGTATCCAATTCCTTCTCCACTGGAAATCCGCACGACGGGCATTTCTCAGGCGGCTCAACCGGCTTGGCGCCGCGTGGCCGCTTTTCCGGCACGACCTGACGGACATATGGAATAACTTCACCGGCTTTTTCGATGACGACAGTGTCGCCGATATGAACATCGAGCTTGCGGATCTGGTCGATGTTATGAAGGCTCGCATTGGAAACGGTGCTGCCGGCGATGAAGATGGGCGTCATGCGGGCAACCGGCGTAAGGGTTCCCCCTTTGCCGACCTGCCAATCGACGCTATGCAACGTGGTTTGCATTTGCTCGGCGGCATATTTGTATGCGATCACCCAGCGCGGGGATTTGCTGGTTGCACCGAGAATGTCCCGGTGACGGAAACTGTCTACCTTTACAACCATGCCGTCGGTTTGATAGGCGAGCTTTCCACGCGCGTCGGCGAAGGCCTCAATGGTCTTGATGACCTGGTCCACATTTTTAGCGAGGCTGACATGCTGCGCAACCGGCAACCGCCACTTGCGGAGCAACTGAATCCATTCCCAGTAGCTATCGGTCGGCAACGGATCAACCTGTCCGAGCCCGTGCGCGACAAACCGCAGTTTGCGCCTGCGCGGTGATTTTGGGATCGAGTTGTTTGAGTGCGCCGGTTGTGAGATTTCGGGGGTTTTTGTAAACCTCCTCGCCCATTGCCTCGCGTTCTTTATTGAGCTTCTGGAAGACATCATTGGGCATGTAGATTTCGCCGCGAACTTCCAGAATTTCCGGCAGAAGCTCGCCGTCATGCAGCCGCAGAGGGATTGATTGGATCGTGCGGGCCTGAGCGGTGATGTCATCCCCCCGCTTCCCATCCCCGCGTGTGGCGGCCAGAATCAGCGTGCCGTTTTCATATCGCACCGAAGCAGCCACACCGTCAACTTTTGGCTCCAGGACATATGCCGGCTCCTCCCCATCCAGATTTTTCCGGACCCGCTCATCAAATGCGCGCACTTCCTCTTCATCGTATGTGTTATCGATGCTCATCATCGGCGACGCGTGCATGACGGTCGCAAAGCCCTCGATCGGCTGCCCGCCGACGCGCTTGGTGGGCGAGTCCGGTGAATCAAATTCCGGATGAGCGGCCTCAAGCTCGGCGAGCTCTTTAAGCAGCCGATCAAACTCCTGATCGCTGATCACCGGTTTGGCTTCGACATAGTAAAGATAACTATGGTGATCCAACTCCTTGCGGAGCTTTTCGATCCGCTGCTCAGGCGTGCTGCTCATAAGTGCATTTTATTTGCAAAAGGATATTTCCACCACTAACGCCAGGCACCTGCACCGAACCAGTGATTTGCGCGAACCAGCCCATCGTTGACAACATTCATAGCGTGCTCTAGCCTGCGCGGATGGTTCCGTTGACTCGTCATGGGTTCAAAGAGTTGCTCATTGGCAGCGTTGTTTTGGCTTTGGTTGCGGTGGGATTGGATTTGGCGTGGTGGCCACTGGCGCTTCTGGTGGTGCCGGTTTTTATCTGGCTGGTGGCGTTTTTTCGCGACCCTGAGCGCGTCATCCCCAGTGAACAGCACGCCATGGTGAGCCCGGCGGACGGCACTGTTTCAGACATCACCGAGATACCGCATGACCCGCTTATCGGCGGGCCGGCGGTGCGCGTGGGGATTTTTCTTTCGGTCTTTAACGTTCACGTCAATCGCAGCCCGTGCGACGGCAAAGTGCTTTCTGTCACCTACAAGGAAGGCAAATTCATCAATGCCATGCGGCACAATGAAGCCTCCGACGAGAATGAATCAAACACCATCGTGCTGGGTGATCCTGAAAATGGCCGGCCGATCGCGGTAGTGAAACAGATCGTCGGATTGATCGCGCGGCGAATCGTCTCCACCGTGAAAATCAGCGATCAAGTCAAACGCGGCGAACGCATCGGCATGATCAAGTTCGGCAGCCGAACGGAGCTAACCATTCCCAAATGGCTTGAACCCCAAATTAAGGTGCAGATCGGACAGACAGTCCGCGGCGCATCGGACATCATCGCGACACTGCACCAGGGAATCCATACGACGGCGAAAATTCAGGACCCGGAGTTGGAGCCGCTGGTTGGCCGGGAGACGCCGACATGACCGAAGATGCGGAAGGCGGCGATGGTTTAGAAAGCGGGCGCGACCTGCGCGCACATCGCCGGCGCCGCCTCCGCCGCCATGGCCGCAGGGCGTATATTCGGTCGGTCTATTTCCTGCCGAGCATGGCAACGCTTGGCAATGCAATCTGCGGATTCGGGGCCATGTATGTGGCGGGGCTTAGCCTTCTCCACGGCGACCATGATTACTTCTCCATCGCCGCTTACCTGATTTTTCTGGCCATGGTGTTCGATGCGCTGGACGGTCGACTCGCTCGTTTCGCCCGTCACACGACAGATTTCGGCGGACAGCTCGACAGCCTGGCCGACGTGATCAGCTTCGGCGCCGCGCCCGCTTTTATCGCGCTGCTGCTGTTCAAAGCAGGCAATCACGGCGTACCCACAACGATTGCCCGTCTGGTGTGGGCGATTGGCGCGCTTTACATGAGCTGTGCCGCGATCCGCCTGGCTCGCTTTAACGTAAGCAATCAACACGGCGAGCAGCATCATTTCAGTTTTCTCGGGCTTCCCAGCCCCGGCGCGGGGGGCACTGTCGCCGCATGGATATTAATGCGGCAGGACTTGGCGAACACCGGCTTTGAACTCGGGCGAAACTCGGCCGTCGGCAGAATCCTTTCACATCTGGCATCAGGCTGCACCCTGCTTCTGCCTCCCATCGTCCTGATGACCGGCCTGCTCATGGTCAGCAACGTTCGCTATCCGCATCTGGTGAACCAATACCTGCGCGGCCGCCGATCGATTGGACGTCTCATGATCGTGCTTATCGCGGTGCTCCTGCTCGTCGTCTGGCATCAGTATGTGCTGGCGCTGGGCACGATGAGTTATGTGCTATGGGGCGCAATGTCCGGCCTCGCCCGAATTCGGCGACGACCAACGATCAAGCCGGCATAACGCCCCATCCTTGCGATCGCGCGGCGGCTCCGCATAATCCGCCGATTCTATGTCTAATCCAACCGTCGTTACCCGCTTCGCCCCCTCGCCGACCGGTTATCTGCATGTCGGCGGAGCACGCACTGCCCTTTTCAACTGGCTCCTCGCCCGCCACACCGGCGGGAAGTTCCTGCTGCGCATCGAAGACACCGATCTCGCCCGCAGCACCGACGACGCAACACGCCAACTGCTTTCAGATCTCCAATGGCTCGGACTCCAGTGGGATAATTCAGAGCTGGTGTTTCAATCCAGGCGGCTGGATATCTACAACAAACTGATCGACGGTCTGATGGCTGAAGGCAAAGCCTACGAGGCATGGGAATCCAACGTGGAACTGGATGCGATGCGCCAACAGGCCCAGCGGGCCAAGCGCCCCTTCATCTACAAGCGGACCACGTATACGCCTGACCTGCTCAAGCGATTTCAGGATGAGGGACGCAAACCGGTGATCCGATTCGCCATGCCAGTGAAGGAATATCGCTTTCACGACATTACGCTTGGCAAAGACGTCGTGCAGACGCCGTATGAAGTGCAGGATTTCGTCATCCGCAAAGGCGACGGCATGCCGACGTATCACTTCGGCGTCGTAGTCGATGACGCGGAGATGGGCGTCACCCACATTCTCCGCGGCCTCGAGCATCTGCTGAACACCGTCAATCATATTGCCCTTCAGGAAGCGCTCGGATACCCGCGGCCGATCTACGCGCATCTGTCGGTCATGCTGAACCCCGAGACCGGCGAAAAGCTCAGCAAGCGCGATCGCGACCGGCGGATTCGAAAGCGCGTGCAGGAGTGGACGCGCTCCACGAAGAAAACCATCGATGATGTGGCCGGCTCCGCCGGGCTGGATCGATCCCGCCTCCATGATTGGCTGAATACGGACACGATGCAGCTCGACCTTACGGAGCAGCCGAAGGTGATGGCGGTCGTCGGACTGACAGAAGGCGATCTCCCCGAAATCATGATCCACGACTTCCGCCGCAATGGTTACGTGCCCGAAGTGCTGCTCAACTTCCTGGCATTGCAAGGCTGGAGCCCCGGCGGCGACCGCGAACAGATGACCATTGAGGAAATGGTGCAACTTTTCAGTCTCGATCGAATCAACAGCGCCAACCCAAAATTCAATCGCGAGAAGTTAAAATCTTTCAGCACCGATTTCTTCAGCAAAGCCCCACCGACCCGTTTAGTGGCGGCCATGCGGGATTATCTCTCGGTGAATTCGGATTCGCCGCTGAATCGCGCGACCGATGACGAGTTGGCAAAACTCCTGCATATGAATGCAGGATTCCACATCTTGCGGGAAGTGGACGAAAAATCCCGCTTCTTTTTCACCCCGAATGATGAGATCGCCTATGCGCCGGACGCTGTGGAAAAGGTGCTGCTGAAAAATGAAAAACAGGGATTAATCGCCCTTTCAACAGTAAGGGAAATTCTGGCCGTCGCCAGCGAATGGTCAGCAGCAGCCCTTGAAGCGGCGGTCAAGGCATATTGTGAACAATCGGGGCTCGGCCTTGGAAAAGTAGCGCAGCCGATCAGAGTTGCCGTCAGCGGAACCGCGGTCAGCCCGCCGATCTTCGAAAGCCTGGAGTTCCTCGGCCAGGAAAAAACGCTTGCAAGAATTGACCGCTGCATCCGGCTCGCCGGCCACTGAAAACCACCTCCAGAAAGCAAAACGGGACGCCACCACGGTGGCGTCCCGTTTTCAAAGGGTTCATCAGGCCATGCTGAATTACTTCAGCAATCCTTCTTTCTTCGCCATCGTAATCAGCAAGTCGACAACACGGTTGGAATAACCCCACTCGTTGTCGTACCAGGAAACGACCTTGAAGAAATTCGCATTCAATTCAATGCCCGCTCCGGCATCGAAGATGCTGCTGCGGGGATCAGTGATGAAGTCGCTGGAAACAACTTCCTCATCGGTGTAGCCGAGGATGCCTTTCAGGTCTCCTTCGCTGGCGGCCTTCATGGCAGCGCAGATTTCTTTGTAGCTTGTCGCTTTGGCGGTCTTAAAGGTCAGATCCACAACAGACACATCGGGCGTGGGGATGCGGAAAGCCATTCCTGTGAGCTTTCCCTTCAGTTCCGGCAACACCAGCGTGACGGCTTTCGCCGCTCCGGTGGCGGCGGGGATGATGTTCTGCCCAGCGCCGCGTCCGCCGCGCCAATCCTTTTTGGAGGGGCCATCAACCGTCGGCTGAGTTGCGGTGGTCGCGTGTACGGTCGTCATCAATCCTTCGGTAAGACCGAAGCTGTCGTTGATGACCTTGGCGATCGGGGCAAGGCAGTTGGTCGTGCAGCTTGCGTTGGAGACGACCTTATCTTTGGACGGATCAAACTTATGATGATTCACACCGATCAAAAGCGTTGGAACCTTTTCTGGGTCCTTCGTGGGGGCAGAGAGGATAACGCGCTTCGCTCCGGCTTTCAGATGATTCTCAGCGCCGGCGTAGTCGGTGAACAGGCCGGTGGATTCAACAATATAATCCGCGCCGTTTTTGCCCCACGGAAGCTCGGCGGGGTTGCGGATGGCGAACGTCGGGACGAACTTGCCGTCCACCACGATGCCATCTTCGCGCGCTTCAACAGTGCCATCGTACTTGCCGTGCGTCGAATCGTGCTTCAGCAGGTATGCGAGATTATCCGGCGGGACCAGGTCGTTAATGCCAACGAACTGGATATTCGGGTTCTTCGCGGCGGCGCGAAAGACCAGGCGACCGATGCGACCAAACCCGTTGATGCCAACTTTCAATGCCATGACGTACTCCGAATCGAATTCCTCCCGACGTTCGCCGCGGTGAATTCGAGCCGCCAACAACGTCAAAAAGCCACCCGGGAATTTGTCATCCGAGCGGATTGGCGAGAATAGGCGCACCGAAATGGGGTGTCAAGAATTCGCAGTTGCCCGGCTTCCCATTTTTCCTCATCAGAATTGACGGAACATCTTTCCAGAGTAGATTCTAAATTGCATGGTGCGGGGGTTGGGGTATATTCAATTAACCAGCAGGCTACGCGTGCAGTTTAATCCGTCTGGAGTGGGATGTCCGGCGTTAGTTTACCAGTTACACGTCCGATCGGTCGGGCTTTGGTTGTCGCCAACCCGTCATCCCGGTCCCAGCCTCTGGCCGTCCTTCAGCGTCTCGGCTATTCCTGCGCTGAAGCGGATGACCCGTACACCGCGATGCTGGAACTCTGCCGCAAGCCGCTGGTCTACCGGGCGCTGATCTTAAGCCTTTCGAGTTTGTACAAAGAAGAGCTGAGCTTCATTGAAAGCGTTAAAAAGCGTTTCCCGCATGTTGAAGTCTGGCTGACACAAACCGATGGGCGCCAGGGATCATTGGCCGAATCCATGCGGCTCGGCGCTGATGGGCTTCTCGCCGACGACGGCCTGCATCGGATCGCCATCACTCCCGCCACCGAACCGGCAAAGCTTTCGTCGCGCGTCACGATGGCCGAATCATCTGCAAACGATGACAACGCAGATCAGTCCGCTGAATCGGCTTCGATATTCGATCACGATCTTGCAGTAGGCGAACCGGTGCTGACCGCCGACGAACTGCGAGCGCTCCTGCAGGAGCAGCCAAGTTTGCCGCCAAGCAGCGGTGAATGAGCTTCACCGCTCTGAACGCTCCATTGGCCTTCAGGATGAGCATATAATTAAATCGATTGATTTCCCCATGGTTCGACTGACATCCGAGCGTATTCTTCTGATCGGCGACATGCAGCGAGAGCTGCAGGCGGCCCTGTTGCAGGCAATGCCGGGAGCGCAGGTGGTCAGCGTTCCGAGTTTCTTTGATGGAATCGCCGAGCTGACCGCGCGCACCTATACCGCGGTGCTGGCTGCCGCCGAGCCAATCGAGCGTCGTCCCGAATCTGCGGTGAAGACGTTGCGTGAATTGTCCGGCACTGGCCGCGTGTTGTTGTTTGGTCATCCCACGCTCGAACCCCTCTCGCGAAAGATGCTGGAATTTGGGATCGATGATTATGTCGTCACTCCCGCGACGCCGAACGAGCTTCAGCAGATGTTTAGCACACCGCCAATGCGAATGGCGACCGAAGGCGCAGCCGATGAACCGGCATCCCACGATTCCTCTGTAACAACGCCCTCGCGCATCTCCCAACTGCTCGGTGTACCGCTGGCGGACGTGCTGCTTGATGCACTGATCCAATCACCGCATGATGCCCCCGCCGCCGCCGTGCAGCAGATCAACACACACATCGCCCCGACGATGAAACTCGCTTACGCCGCCCCGGGAGCGGCGGCGGTCTCAGCGCCCGATGGTTCGGTCACGATATCCCAAAACGTGCGAATCAATAATGAAGAGACGGGCGCGCTTCATCTGACATTGCCGCGAGATGAGGACGAAACAGCCGCCCGGCATTTTCTTTCGCAACTTGCGCATCTCACCGGAAAAGTCGCCGGCCTGCAGGATCGCCACAACCGCCTGCAAAAGCTCGCTATCACCGATGAACTCACCGGCTTGTATAACGGGCGCTATTTCCGCCACTTCCTTAACCGCATCGTTGACAAGGCAAGATCGATGCGATTCCCTGTCACTCTGCTTCTCTTCGACATCGACAATTTCAAGCGCTACAACGACCAGTTTGGCCACGGCGTCGGCGACGAAATCCTCCGCCAAACCGCCGCCCTGATGAAGCGCTGCGTTCGGGATCACGATCTGGTCGCCCGCATTAGCGGCGATGAATTCGCCGTTGTCTTCTGGGAAAAAGAAGGCCCCCGTCAACCCCGCGACCCCCAGGCCGGCCCCCCTGGACGCACACCGCAAACACCCGTGCAGATCCTCGAACGCTTCCGCCGGTTGCTTGCAACTCAAACGTTCACCGGCCTCGGCGCAACGGGCCAGGGGAACCTCACGATTAGTGGCGGCCTCGCCGTCTATCCCTACGACGCAGCAACGGTAACCGATCTGATCACCGCCGCCGACCGGGCACTCATGTTCAAAGCCAAGCAGTCCGGCAAGAACTCCATCTACCTCGTAGGCGGCCAATCACCAACCGGCGAACAAGCCTGATCGATGGTTGGCCCGAATGCATGAAGTTACTGTCGTGGTCGAGTTGACGTTCTTCCACGTCTTGCCAAAGTTTTCCACGCTTTCGGATGCACCTGTATCCAGAACCGCCCGCCGCGCCGCACAACTTTGACTGGAAAATCATAAACCGCCGACAAGACTTCTGACCGCAGCACATCCTGAGGTTTGCCGCTAGCAGCGGCGTGTCCCTCCTTCAAAACCAAGACATGCGAAGTTCGCGGCAACAGCTCCTCCACATGATGCGTAATCATCAATACCGTTGGCGGAGGGTTTCCATGACATGTCAATTGCTCGATCGTCGCCAGGACCTGCTCGCGGGCGAGCAAATCCAGTCCCGCAGTCGGTTCATCCAGGATCAACAGTTTTGGCCGCACAACCAGTGCTCGCGCGATCAGGCAGCGGATGCGCTCGCCGCTGCTGAGGGTTCGGTAAGGTTGTGATGCTTCTTTTTTCAGTCCGACGTGCGTCACCAGTCGGCTGGCCCAACGCTGCATGGCAGGCGTGACTTGATTGTATAAACCAACTGTGCCGAAGAATCCGGTTAGAACAACGCGCGATGTAGTTTCATCGGGATCAAATTCGACGATGCCGCTGGACTGCACAAGTCGAATGGATTCGCGCAAATGATTGAGGTCGGTTTCGCCGAATTTCTGCCCGAGCACCGATACGCTGCCGGATGTCGGCCAGATTTGGCCCATAATGATGCGGGCGAGGGTGCTTTTGCCGCTGCCGTTTGGGCCAAGGATAGCGGCGCAGGCGCCGGTGGGCACTGTCCATCTGATATCTCGGAGGATTTTTCGTTTGCCGCGCTGAACAGTGACGCGTTTAAGCTCGAGTGCTGGTTGCTCGCCTATCATGTTTGGTTTACTTTCCAACCCGCACAACCGCCGCGATGTATCGGCGAACCTGCCATTTTCCTGATGACGCCCGCACCATTTTGGCGGCGGACGAATTACTTTAAGGGAACCGCCCATGCCCGCAACCGCGACCTCTGCCGCTGCCGCCGTCCCAACGCGTCATTTTGTGCCTGCCGTGATTGACCTCTCCGATTTCGCTCAGCTTGAACCGCTCTATCAGAACCTGCTCGACCGGCGCCTGGACTCGGCTGTTGCACTCGAGCAGTTTCTCCTGGATTTCTCCGAACTTTCGGCGGCGGTGGATGAATACGGCTCCCGCCGCTACATCGATAAAAGCTGTCATACCGACGATCCGGAAATTGAAAAACGATTTATGCAGTTTGTCGAAGAGGTGGAACCGAAAATCAAGCCGCTCTATTTTCAATTGCAGAAAAAGTTCCTGGATTCACCCGGGGTCTCATTCCTGGATGAGAAGCGATACTTCGTGCTCCTCCGCAAGTGGCGAGCTGATGCGGAACTGTTCCGCGAAGCCAATGTGCCGCTGGAAACGGAAGTCACGCGGCTCGTCACCGACTACGACAAACTCACCGGCGCGATGACCGTCCAGTTCGATGGAAAAGAACGCACCATGCAGCAGATGGCGCGGTATCAGGAACAGACCGATCGAACCGTTCGGCAGCAGGCGTGGGAAGCCAGCGCCAATCGGCGCCTGCAAGACCGCGAAGCAATTGACTCGGTCTTCGACAAGCTGTTTCACCTGCGGCATCGGATCGCCGAAAACGCGGGCCTGCCCGACTACCGCGCCTACACATGGAAGGCGTTTAAGCGGTTTGATTACACGCCGGAGCAGTGCCTGGAGTTCGCCGACGCGATCGCGACGAGCTGCGTGCCGATTGTGAAATCGCTCGATCGGCAGCGGCGAAACGATCTGGGTGTGGCGGCCCTTCGTCCGTGGGACAGCGCGGTCGATCCAAGAAATCGTCCACCGCTCGATCCATTTAATGAAGGGGACGCGACCGCCCTGGTGGACAAAACGCGGACAATTTTTGATCGGCTGTCGCCCGATCTGGCGGCGGAGTTTGAATCGCTGCGACTGCACAAGAACCTGGATCTTGGCAGCCGCAAGGGCAAGCAGCCGGGCGGATATCAATGTACATTGGAAGAGTCGAGGCAACCGTTCATTTTCATGAACGCCGCCGGCCTGCAACGCGATGTGGAGACGCTCCTGCACGAAGGAGGCCATGCATTCCATGCCCTGGCGGCGGCGAGCGAGCCGCTCGTGTTTCTGCGCTCCGCGCCGATGGAATTCTGTGAAGTCGCCAGCATGTCGATGGAGTTGCTGGGTTCGGAGCATTTCGATGTCTTTTATAACCAGGCTGATGCCGCCCGCGCTCGGCGCATATTGATCGAGGGAATCATCCGTTTCTTCCCGTGGATGGCCACAATCGACGTGTTTCAGCATTGGCTATACACCCATCCCAATCACACGCCAGCCCAGCGCACCACACAATGGCTGAGCATCCTCGATCGCTTCAGCGGGGACGTCGATTGGGCGGGCTGCGAGCCGATCCGCGAGTCTTCCTGGCAGCGGCAGCTTCATCTGTTTCATTCCCCGTTTTATTATGTCGAATATGGCATCGCGCAGCTTGGCGCATTGCAACTCTGGCTAAAGGCGAAGGAAGACCCACGGCGCGCGCTCGCGAACTATTGCGCCGGATTAAAACTTGGAGGCACGAAACCGCTGCCGGAATTATTCTCCGCCGCAAACATTCGATTTGATTTTTCGGAAAAAACACTGCGGCCGCTCATGGCCGCGCTCAGGGAAGAACTGGAAGGCCTGCCGGCATAACAACGCGAGGCCGGCGCCACAAATCAAAACGGCATCTTCGTTCCCAGAAGCTGATAGCGGAGCATGGTCAGCGCCATCTTCGCACTGCGGTCGCGAATCATCTCGCGGTCGCCGGAGAAGATGAACGTTCGAGCCTGGACGGTCGATTTGTTTTTGTCGGCCGGGTCCTTCACCGCCAGCGCAATGCAGACAGTCCCAACCGGTTTGACGGGGCTGCCGCCGTCAGGCCCGGCAATTCCGCTGATCGCGATGGCATAGTGCGTCTTTGCAAGTCGGCGAGCGTTCTTCGCCATCGCGTCAACAACCACTTCGCTCACCGCGCCATACACGTTCAGAATTTCCATTGAAACGCCAAGCCGCTCGTACTTGGCCTGATTGGAATAGGTTACCCACCCTTGCGTGAAATACGCACTGGAGCCGGGAACATCGGTCAACATCTTGGCAAGCAATCCGCCGGTGCAACTCTCTGCGGTGGAAACCGTCAGCGGGCGCTCTCCCAGCTTCAGTAATCCGCCGACAATCTGAGGAAGCGTATGTTCGTCCTCGCCAAAAATGAGATTGCCTAATGCGCTGCGGCAATCCTCACAGGTCTTATCCAGTTCCTTCTGAGCTTCATCGCGGGATGGGAACCGCGCATTGATTCGAAGTGAAACGATCGCATTGGCGACGGTCGTTCCAACGCTCGGATTGCGACTGCGCTTCATCAAATCCCCCAGCCGTTCCGCGACAGTGCTTTCGCCAAGGCCAAACGTATGCAACATACGTGAAAGAATGACCGCTCCGCCTGTGCCTTCAGCGATGTGCGGAAGCACCTCACGCTGAAACATCGCCTTCATTTCCTTCGGCACCCCCGGCATTACAAATATGCGGCACACTTTTTTCAGATCGCCGCTCTGATAAGTGCCGTCCATCCCTGCCGCCGTGCCCGCGGTGTTTTCAAGCATCCGGACGCCCCGCGGAATCATCGCCTGAATCCTGTTCGACTCCGGCATCTTGCGGCCGAGCCTGTCAAAGAATTCTTCAAGGCGCTTTAACCAGTGCTCATCCAATTCCAGCGGCGCTTCCAGCACCGCGGCCAGCGCCTGGCGAGTGAGGTCATCTTCAGTCGGCCCGATACCGCCGGAGATAATGAGGAAATCGCAATGTTCCGCCGCTGTTTTGATCGCGTGTTCGATGGCGGCCTGATGATCGGGAACAACGGCGTGAGCGGCGATATCACAGCCGATCGCTGCAAGCTGCTGGCTGATCCACGCGGAATTGGTGTCTACGGCCTGGCCTAAGACAAGCTCGTCGCCGATGGAAAGAATAATCGCGATCATGCCGCCGATTGTAGGGCGTTTGATCGCCGTTGGGGAGAACTTCCAACGCTGCCCGATGCAGCGGCGCTAATTGCTCTTATCTTCGGAGGCCAGGATCATACGCCGCCGAACCTTTGGCATCGCTTCGGACAATCGGCCAAGCACGGTCCCCAGCCGCCGCTGCTGACCGTGGTTCAACTCCGCCTGACCATAACGGATTCGATAGAAGAGATTGGTCAGTCGGCGGATTGTGTCGTACGCCCCGCTCGGAAGATAAGCGAGTGAATCACTGAATTCTTTCGGCGTCAGATGCAGCGGCCGATAGATGTGATGCCGCTCCAGCAGCAGCAGCAGGTCATCATAAAATCCAAGCTGGCGGACCAGCCGCATCTGCGCCGACACCGGCAGCGATCCAATCCCAATGCGGCTCGCGCGCTTCTGCAGCTTCCATCGTTCCATCATGAATCCAGCCACCGCCGCCAGGATCGTCAGGAACAGCAGCATGATCATCGGCCCCACCAGATGCGTCACGAGCCACACTCCCGCGACATCAAGCATGTCTTTCAGTCTCACGATCACCGACGCGCCCTGGTTCGCGGTATTCGCCAGTTGATTGTCCACGGCCTGAATCACATTTTCCCGATTGTCTGAATCATAAGCGATGACAGTATTGGCCCAGCTATATTCAAGAAAATTGAAAAAGTTCTTCGTCTTCGCCCACGCCGATGCCTCCGCCGGCGATGCTTCATGCGCGCTGGTCGGATCAAATGTTTTCCATCCATCAGGTGTAAGCACTTCCACCCACGCGTGCGCATGTGATTGCCGCACGTCGTAGTAATGGCCGAACTGATTAAAAAGATCGCACTTAAAACCCACAACCATTCGCGCTTCCATTCCCAGGCTCTGGCATAGAAGCGTCATTGCCCCCGCAAAATATTCGCAGTGCCCTCGCTTAAAGTCATACAAAAACCCCACAATCGGGTCGCGCCCCTGCGTGCGGGCGGCATCGGTCAGATCGAGCGTGTATGAAAACGTATTGCGCAAATGCGATTCAATATTGCGTGCGATTCGTTCGTCCAGCGGCGTCGGCTGATATGGCGCCCCCGCCGGTTGAAACGCGTTTAAAGCCAGCCGCGCATCGGCCAGACCTCCCGACACTTCCGGCCTCCGAGCATACGCGGCGATCTGCGGATCAATCCGCGAACGCTCCCGATTTGGCAGCGGCGTTTCATTCCCAACGCTGCCGCTCGACACCACTTCATAATCGATCGGCTGCGTCAGCGGTTCGACCGTCTGAATTGATTCATCGATTGGCGAATACCGAACCTCAAATTGCCTCACCGTGCTGCTCTTCAGCGTGAAAACAACAGGGCCTCCCAGCGCGAACAGCGCATGCGTGCCTGTTGGACGAAGATGAATTTGCTGCCGGATATTCCCCTCATGCTGCGCATCGCGCGGCCGCCAGTCAGCCTGCACGTCAAGCGAATTTCGTTCATCCGATCCTGTGCCGGCAGTCCTTCCCCACGTGTAGGCGCTATGAGCCGCGTCTCCCGGGCCGCTGTACACATCATGCGTCATCCCCCGCAAAAGCAGCGGCCCCTGAAATTCCTGAAGCTGATCTCCCTTCAAAATCTGCACCTCTGCCACCGGATCCTGGTTCTGCGAAATCTTCGCGACCTGCTGAAAACTCACCTCTTCGCTAAACCCCGTCAGCGTATCGCGATGCCGCCACTGAAACTGCCCGAACATTCCCGTTCCGTTGCTCCGCGGAAACAGCAGAAAGACAACCACGGCACTGGCAATCGCAAACAGCGAGATCATCGCTGTGAGCCGCCGCATCGAGCTCGGCAAGAATCGCTGATCCTGCCGAAGCGTGCTCGGGTGAACCGGACTGTCCGGGAGCGACATCGCTGCCCGGACCTCATCGGTTTCGACCTTGAGGTGGAACAGCAGGCAGGAATAAAGCGACAGAAAAAGATACGCGATGAAGATGAGGCCAAACAAAAGGCTTGCGGTGGTGATCGCCGCCGCCACCATCAGCAGAAGGCTCAACACGAGCAATTGCGCATAATCGCGATTCGCCCGCTGCTCCCATATCTTGATGAGCTGGAGCAGAACCAGCGCTTCACCGATCACCACGATCGGGCTTGTCGACCGCGTCTGCATTTCCAGCAATACAAATACAACCGCCAACACAGCGATCAGGTTCGCCACTAAGCGCGGCAGCGGTTTGAAAAAATTGTTTTTGACCATCCATGCATTCGCTGCCAGCAGCAAAACGGAAAAAACCCAGATCGCCGCCGACTCCGCGGCCAGCGCAAACCCCGTGAATCCCAGAAGGATTAACGCATACAGGGCCGGTCTGAACTGCTTGATGTCGTACATGACGAATTCTACTTCTGAGATATTGCGGTCTCGATAACGCCCGCTTCCTGTTCCGGCGGCATGCAGTGATTGAAATCCACCGGCATCTCAAACTTAAACCACGCATCCGCCTGCCGCGACGGCGCTGAAATCACCATGATCCCGCCGCGTAGCGTCTCGCTCAGGCTCAGTTCCAGGTTGCGGCCGGTAATGACCACAATGGATGTCCCCGGCTCCAGCATCGCTTGGCGCTCTCCAGAAGAGCCTGCGCATCCTTGCTGGTGTTCAAAGGTAATCGGGCAAGCATCGCCATCACATCTCGCCGCTGGCGTTTGCCGCGCGTTGGTGGAATGCCGTTCCAATCTTCCATCCACGCATGAACCCCGACCGATAACCCTTGCTCCAGCGCCGCGCTGGCAAGTGACGCCGCCATCGCAATCGACTTTTCAACCAGCGCATGTTCCGCCCGCGTGCGGCCGGGCGCATACGTATCCACCAGCAGCAATAACCGCGGTGGCGCAACCTGCGTCATCTCTTTTGCAACCAGCACTCCCGTCCGCGCACTCCGCCGCCAATAAATGAACCGCGGGTTCTCGCCTCTCCGATGCTCTTTCAACCCATAAAACTCATCCATTCCCCCGCGCTTGGGCCGCATGGTCGGGCCTGTCTTCTCCGCCGGCTGGCAGAGCGCGAGCAACTTCGGGTCTACCCGCCCTACCGTCGGATACACCAGGATCGAATCATTCCCCTGCCGCTCCACCGCCCGCTTGATGAAGCCAAACGGAAAGCTGGTGCTGAGCTGATACCGGTTCAACGTATGCAGCCCGCGCCGCTTCGGGATCACTTCCACCGGCACCGACGTTGAAGTCTTCGCAGCCGCATGAAGCAGATATCCCTGCGGCTGCCGCGTAAATCCCTCCACCCCATCCAGTTCCGCCAGTGCAACCGAAAGGCTTGGCCAGAATTTTTTGCCGTTGGTGAAAACGTACATGATCGTCAGCGGATTGGCGACCACCGCATGTTCGGGTATCTCGCGGCTCACCCGCACCCCCCGCAGCACCACTCGGCTGATAACCCCGCTGACCAGCAGCACCCCGATCATCAAACCAAAAACCCCAAACAGCAGGTTCGCCTGCGTATTGATCGCGGCGATCCCCATGAACATCATCATCGAACAATAAATCAAACCCGTCAGCGAAAAATCCAGCGAAGGCCGGCGGCGGACAGGCGTAGCGGCGACGCTGACGCGACTCATCTGGCGGGAAAGCGGGAAAAGAAAAGCCATCGCGGTTCAATTCGAATGACAGTCCGCAAACGTCAATCTCGCTAAACCTCTGCCGCAAAATGCCATGCGGCAACAAGACGCATGCACCCATTCATCGAGGCGCTGCCACTCGATCGAGCACAGATTGCAAAATCCTTACCGTTGCATTCGCGTCGCCATTGTGCAAATACGTTTTGCTCACAACTCGATGCCCGCAGACAGCCAAAAATAATTCCTTGACGTCGTCCGGCGTCACAAAATCGCGGCCGGCCAGCATCGCCGACGCTTGTGCCGCCTGCGTCAGCGCCAGCGCTCCCCGGGGGGAAACGCCCAGGTGCAGATCATCGTTATGCCGCGTGCTTTCGACCAGGTCCAGGATGTATTCAACGATCGCATGGTCAATTTTAATCTGCGGCACCTGATCCTGCAGTTCGACCACTTCCGCCGCCGACATAACCGGCTGCAAATGATCCAGCGCGTTTCGCCCCGGCCGGGTTGTCAGGATCAAATGCTCGCTGCTCCGCTCCGGATAACCCAGCGCGATCTTGATGATGAACCGATCCAACTGGTTTTCCGGCAGATAATAAGTGCCTTCAAATTCAAACGGATTCTGCGTCGCCACCAGCATGAATGGCCGCTCCAGAACGCGCGTCTCGTTCTCGACCGAAACCGTCTCCTCGGCCATCGCCTCCAGCAGCGCCGACTGCGTGCGCGGCGTGGTCCGGTTGATCTCATCCGCCAACACAATATTTGCGAAAATCGGCCCCGGCTTAAAACTGAACGTCTGCGATTGGTTGTCGTAAACAGAAACCCCCAGCACGTCGCTCGGCAGAAGATCAGGCGTCAGTTGGATGCGTGCAAATTTACAATCGATGCTCCGCGCCAAGCTCGCGCCAGAACCGTTTTCCCCACCCCCGGCACATCCTCAATCAACACATGCCCCCGCGCAAGCAGCCCGACGAGCAGCAGGTCAACCGCCTTCATCGGCCCGAGAAATACGGTTCTGATGTTGTCACGGAGTCGATCGAGCCGTTGATGCAGCACACTTCACCTGGTGTCGAACCGGAGTCGTTTCTTCCGCCAGGACTTATTTTAGCAGCCAAGGGCGGCTTGTACATGGCGGCACCAAAACCCCGCAGAGAAGCTTCAAACAGAAAAACGACAGACCAAGACCAAACAGAGATGATTTTAGAGGTGCCTAGCGCCCGTCATAGGCGCTGTTATCCTGGGAAAGAAACCCCGTCTTTGGCGCCGTCGGTTCAGGATCGTAGGTGATCACACCATTTTCCTTTACGCCGGCCTTAAAATAACGCTCCCGCACCCCTTCCGCGTGAGCATCCACATAGCAGACATTGGTGCGGGCACTATGACGATATCCCTGGGTGCCGAACAGCCGCGTCTCCGTACTCACACCATCACCAATGTTGGTTCCCTTCAGCATGATCGGTGCGCGCATGTACTTATTCGTCCCGCCCGCCGACATCCCATCACCAAACATCGCCACAGCGCTCGGCCGTCTCAAGCTGCCCAGCTTGGCCGGCGACTCGGCCGGATTAAACTGCGGGTCATACTCTCCGCTGCCGCGGCCAAGATAACTGATGTTGTAGTTGTATCCCGTAAACGGATCAGCTCCGCTCAGCGACTGGCCTTCATAGCTCGGGCACTGCTGGACCGCTATATTCGTCCGCCCGTTCCATAAAATTCCGGGCTTGGTTTGATTCGGATCGCTTGAGTCAAAATCCCACGACAGATCTACCGCAAGCAGCGCCGGCGGAAGCGATCCCCGATTTTCATCCGCATAAGCGTACGCCGCCATTCCAAGCTGGCGGAGATTGCTCAGGCACTGCGTCGCCTTCGCCTGCTCGCGCGCCCGGCTGAGCGCCGGCAGAAGCAAGCCGATCAGCAGCGCAATAATCCCAATCACCACTAAAAGTTCAACCAGCGTAAAAGCTTTTTTCATGGCGAACTCCGGTCTCTTCTCCTGGTTCACCGGAAGAAGGTCAGGATGAGAGTGATTTCGAGCACCCAAAATCACTCTCGCCTCACCCCTCTCCCGGTTTAGCGGGAGAGGGGTATAGGCGCGTGGATCAATTCCTGCCATCCATCCTATCGCCGGCGCCGTCGTTGCAGCAGCATCGTCACGCCGCAAATTCCCAGCAAGCTTGCCGGTTCCGGCACCGCCGTTGGCATATCGGGGGCCGTCGACTGGTTCGCAAACCATACCCAGCCGTCATAGGAACCGTTGGTCAGCAAGCGATCGCTGGCGCCGGTTGAGGCAAAATCCCAGCTCGAGCCATCACCAACCCAATAGCTCCAGAAGTCGTTGCCCAGCGCACCAGAACCGCTGAAGTCATACCCGCCATAATCTTCTTCCGAAACAAATTTGCCGAATGATGCGGTCGTTTCATTGAATCGAAAGATCGAGTCAGCCTGCAGCAGTTGCAGCGCCTGCTCGCCGCTGATGCTGCCGTCATAATGTACGTTGAATTCAAAGCTCTGCGGCCCGAAATCCACGACGATATGCGAGGTGTTGGCGCCGGAGCCCACCGATTCCGATATGACGGATTGTCCCGCTGCAATCGGGGCAGCGGCTGTCATGCCCGCCACCGAATCAACCACCATTCGATAGTTCGCCGCCGCCGGCACGTCAAATCGCACATAGTTCACCGAAGGCAGCCCCGCACCTGATGTGTCGATCCAGGTTCCACCGGCTGACGCGTTCAATGTCGTCTTGATCTGCGCATAATTTTCGTTTGAAAAACTGCTGATCGTCCCCAGAAACGGCTTGGACTGAAATGCGGTCACGCTTCCCAGCGGCTGCTTGCCGTTCACAATCGGCTGATCGAGGTAATCGTTGGTCGGAATGTCGAACGTGAGCGGATTGCCGTTATTCAGCGTGACGAAATTGTTCCCGTCCTGGCTCACGCTGACCACTGCCTCGGGTAGAGAATGCAGTGTTCCCGGCGTCGCGTTCGCCGTGCCGGAACCATTGCCCGAGACGTCGATCAGCCCGTTGTTGGTAAAGACCCCGAGCGTGCGCCCGTTTGCCGGAACCGGCTGTGATAGATGAAGCGTCAGCTCTCCGCCGGTGCCAAGCGCAACGATCTGGCTTGACGAAAACGGCGGATTGAAAGGTGTGACCCCGCCGAATGTCGTGTCACCAGTGATCGCGCCCAGCGACGCGCTGGAATTCTGAAACGCCGTGCTCGTCTGAATGTTTACAAAATTGCCCGGCACGTAATTGACGACCGAATCCGCCGTGCTGATGCCGGCAGCACAAACCCATGAGGGAAAACCAATCGCAAAAACAGCCGCAGACGCAGCGCCAGCCAAAGCGGCCGGCCTGAGTAAATGGTGGGAAGCGAACATGTCCTGACTCCTGTGCCGATTCGCGCGGCACGCAATAAACCTTCGTCCATGCAAGACGACGGCCAAGGAGTCAAGCATTCGTCCATTTCAACGCAGCAGGGCCATCAACAAAAACGAAGCCATTGAAAACAGCCACCATTCACGGTGATTCGATCCGGAATGACCGCTTCAGCGGCCATGTCCGTCGTTTTTCAATTGGCGCACGCCCGTTTCAACGGAACTTCCGTTGCAACAAAGGTGATTAAGCTCGCCTGCAGGTTGATTGACGTTTGCTTACCCGGCCGTCCCGAATCGCGGGGACGTATCCGAACGCTCGAGCGCACATTGCGCCCGATGCACAACCCACAGGCCGGTCTTCTGGCTTGGGACGACCGCCGACCGCCTTCCCACCGGTTCAGCGCCAAGGCTCGCAAAGAGCCCGTGGCCAAAGCCGGCAGTGGCTTAATGGTCAACGGCAAATTCGTCCCTTACAGCGGCGCGTCCGCGTCGGATTCTCACCGACTTCCCATCGTCACCAGTGTGGAGGAAATGAATCCTTCGAACCAGCAACGGGCTTCGCAGCCGCCCGGGGGCATACGCGGGACAATACCGCGAACGGGTGACAAATCAATACCTCGCTGCAACAGAATGCCTCCACATATCTGTCATCGCATTCCCCCGCACGCCTCGACTATCACTATCCATAATCCTACAAGCTAAGATCGTCGCATGGCCGCCCCTTCCCCTGACTCCGCCGCTGATAAAGCCATCGATCTCTACCAGCAGGCATTGACCCAAAACCCCAACAACGCGGAAACCTGGTTCGCCCTCGCCCAGCTTTACCACCAACGCGGCCAATTCGAACAAGCTGATACCTGCTATCAAAAAGCCCTCGCCCTTCGCCCCGGCCTTGTCGAAGCCCTGAACAACCGCGGCTCACTCCTCCGCCAACTCGGCCGGCCCCAGGAATCCCTGGAGTGCCTGCATCGCGCCCAGCAACTCCGTCCCGACTCCGCTCCCATTGCTAATAACCTTGGCAACCTCTGCAAAGAACTTGGCCAACTCGATCAAGCGATCGCCTTCTATCAACAAGCTCTCGCTCTGCGCGCTGCCCAAGACGACACCGCCGCCACCGCCGACGCCCATCACAATCTCGCCAATGCCCTGAAAGATGCGGGCCAAATCAGCGAAGCCATCAGCAGCTTCGACCGTGCCCTGCAAATCAATCCGGCCCATGTCTGCGCCCACAGCGGCAAACTCTACGCAATGCACTTCGATCCCAGGTTCAGCGCCATCGATCTCCTCCACGCACACCAGCAATGGAACAAACAACACGCCGAACCTCTGGCCACCTCATGCCCTCCTGCCGGGATCGATCGCACCCTCGATCGCGTTCTTCGCATCGGCTATGTCTCCGACGACCTCTGCCACCACCCCGTAGGCCGCTTTCTCCTCCCCCTTCTAAAAAACCACGATCGCCAAAAATTCGAAATCTTCTGCTACACCGGCGTTCGCCGCCCCGATGCAACAACGGACGAGCTGAAAAACCACACCGACGCCTGGCGAAGCACCGTCGGCCTGACCGATGCCCAGCTCGCCCAAACCATCCGCAACGATCGAATCGACATTCTCCTCGACCTCACCATGCACATGGCCGGCAGCCGCCTGCTCGCCTTCGCCCGCAAACCCGCGCCGGTGCAAGTCACGTATCTCGCGTACTCCAGCACAACGGGCATG
This sequence comes from uncultured Phycisphaerales bacterium, assembly GCA_963704405.1. Lineage (GTDB taxonomy): Bacteria > Planctomycetota > Phycisphaerae > Tepidisphaerales > Tepidisphaeraceae > MFD01213-c1. The sequence continues at coordinate 2,268,043 of OY969903.1, read as the reverse complement.
GGAGGGGCCGCGATGGATTGGCGGCTATCCGACCCATACCTCGATCCCCCCGGCTCGGAAACCCCATACACTGAAAAAACCTATCGTCTCCCCCACACCTACTGGTGTTATCAATCTCCCAACGTCCAGCGCAACTCTCGCAAACCCAACGACACCGCCTCCATCACCTTCGGCTGCCTCAACGCTTTTGCCAAACTCTCCACAATCGCTCTCCAAACCTGGGCAGCCATCCTTCAACAAGTCCCTCATTCCAACCTTCTCCTGCACGCGCCCGAAGGCGCCCACCGCCAGCGCATCCAGAAGATATTCGAATCCCAAAATATCGCGTCCGATCGGGTCCGCTTTGTCGGTTTCCTCCCCTTTCCCAAATACCTGAACATGTACGCCCGGATCGACATCGCCCTCGATCCCTTCCCTTATGCCGGCGGCACCACAAGCTGCGACGCCCTCTGGATGGGAACCCCCCTCATCACCCTCGCCTCCCCAACCGCCGTCGGCCGCGGCGGTGTCAGCCTCCTCACCAACCTCCAACTCACCGATCTCATCACCCGCTCCAAAGAACAATACATCCAAATCGCCACCGCGCTCGCCACCGATGACCACCGCCGGGAAAAATTGATTCAGGAGTTGCCCGAACGAATGAAAAACTCCCTCCTGATGAACGCCCCCGCTTTCGCCCGCGATATAGAGGCCGCCTATCGACAGATCTGGAAAATGCACTGCCAATCGCCGTCCGCGCATACAAGCTAGCGCGACCATTCACGGAAACAAAAACGCCACTCGCGGTTTCGCATTTCCATAATCGGAAACACCAAACCACAAGCGGCGCCATTCGCTTATTCTCGAAAATCCTCACGCCTTCGGCGGTTCCTTCGCCTTCAACCAGGGCATCATCTTCCGCAGCCGGCGCCCCGTCACTTCCACTGGATGATTATTATCCGCTTCATAGAGCCGCTTGAAGTTCTTCATGCCCCCCTGATATTCCGCCCGCCATTCCTTGGCGAACTGTCCCGACTGAATTTCGCTGAGGATCTTTTTCATCTCCTCTTTTGTCCGTCCATCCACTACGCGCGACCCGCGCGTCAAATCCCCATATTCCGCCGTATTCGAAATGGAATACCGCATGTAATCCAGGCCGCCCTGGTAAATCAGGTCGACAATCAGCTTCACTTCATGCACGCATTCAAAGTACGCCATCTCCGGCGGATATCCCGCCTCAGTCAGCGTTTCAAATCCCGCCTTGATCAGCGCGCTGAGGCCGCCGCACAACACGGCCTGCTCGCCAAACAGATCTGTCTCGCATTCGTCCTTAAACGTCGTTTCGATAATGCCGCTGCGGGCGCCGCCGATTCCGCGCGCCCACGCCAGCCCGATTTCGCGTGCCTTGCCGCTGGCATTCTGATGAATCGCGAGGAGGCATGGCACGCCGCCCCCCTTTTCAAATTCGCTGCGCACCAGGTGCCCCGGCCCCTTGGGGGCAACCAGCAGCACATCATTCGCCTTCGGCGGAACAATCGTCTTGAAGTGAACGTTAAACCCATGCGTCACACCAACGGCCGTCCCCGGCTTGAGGCTCGGCGCAATGCTCTTGTTCCACACATCCGGCTGAACCTCATCGGGCAGCGTGATGATGATCAAATCCGCCTGCTTCGTCGCATCCTCAACCGACATCGGCTCAAACCCATGCTCAATAGCCAGCCGCCCGTTCGCCGAATCCTTCCGATTGGCGACGATGACTTTCACCCCGCTCTCGCGCAGGTTCAATCCATGCGCATGCCCCTGCGATCCAAACCCCAGAATGGCAACCGTCTTGCCTTTCAAAGCATCAATCGGTGCATCTTTTTCGTAAACCATTTTCAGCGGCTCAGCCATGAATAACCTCCAGATTTTCTCAGAAAAATTCGAGCCGAGCATGCTAGCGAACCGCCCGGTATGTGTCAAAACACGACTGGAGCTTGCGAGGACAGCGTGGCAAGATTATCGTTCGCCGATGCCTGAGATTTCGCGGTTTCTTGGGATCATTATCGCAATGTTTTACCGTGATCACGATCCGCCTCTTCCCCTGTTCAGCTACGGATATTGCCTCTAAACACGGAAAGAAGACACGAAATCATATTGGTGGGGGGAACCGTTGCATCAGTCCGCCGCTTCGAGTGCAATGCGGAAACTTCATGGACACGGCGCCGCGACGAATGGGTTGGAGAGACTATCTGCTGCTCGCGGCGTTCGGCTTTTTATTATTCGCATATGCCGGCATCGGTGGCCGTCCCCTCACCATGCACGAAGCGCGGCTGCCGCAGACCTCCCGCGAAATGCTCGCCAATCACAATTGGCTCCTTCCCCAAAGCGGTAATCGCCCCTGGCTTGAACGCCCCCCCCTTCCCCACTGGATCATGATCGGCGCGATCAAGCTCTTCCATCACAACGACCGCGAATGGGTCATGCGGCTGCCGTCGGCAGTGATGGGCGTAATCATTCTCCTCCTCACCGGCTTTGTGGCCGGCCGCGCGTTCGGAGGCACAATTGGTCTGATCTCAGGCCTGGTCCTCGCGACCAGTTTCGAATTCTATTCCTACGCCGGCGTCGCTGAAGATGACATTTACCTCGCTGCCCTGGTCACGATCAGCCTCGCCTTTTTCGTCTCCGCCGAATTGTTCTCCGCAAAAGCAATGGCCGATCGACGCATTCATTTCTTCAAAAATCGCCCCTGGCAGGTCTGGGCATTTTTCATCGCGCTCGGCCTGACCAATCTAACCAAAGGCCCGCTGCTCGGAATGATCGTCGTCGGCTCAACGGTGGGACTTTATCTATTATGGAATGCCATTTTCCCATCAGCGCCCGGCGCCTCGCCTGCTCCCGCGGCGACGCCCTCGGGTGGATGGATGCGCATCCCACGATACCTTTGCTTCTGGGGATTGCTGATCCTCTTCGTCCTGACGTTCGCATGGCCGATGTGGGCTTATCACCGCTATCCGGATGTGCTGCAGAACTGGAAGTACGACTACCTTGGCCGCATGAGCGGCGCGTACACAGACATCAACCAAAAGTGGTACTACTACGGCCCCGCGCTCGCCAGCGCGATGGCGCCCTGGACTCCGGCATGTTTGATCGGCTTGATCGCCACGGCGTCGATGGCATTTCGGCACCGGGCATTAACGCCGATGGCGACTGAGCCCTCGACCGCCGCATACCGGTTTCTCTGGTGCTGGGCCATCGCGCCGCTGATCGTCTTTTCAATCCCACACGGAAAACACCATCACTATCTCGTCCCCTTTCTCGCTCCCTGGGCAATTCTTGCTGCTTTCGGTGTGATCGAAATCGGCAGATTTCTCGCCCGGCGCCGCGGTCCGGATTGGCTGCGCGACGCTCGCCTCGCGCTCATCATTCTCGGGCTTCCAGCGGTCGTCGCAATCGCATGGTTTCATGAGCGAATACCAGGCACGCCAAGGATTACACTCCTGTTCATGTGCCTCTGGTTATCCGTCGTCGGCGTCTTCTTCACCGGCCTCGCGCGGGGCAGCGGTCGGCTCCTTCTGACTTCCACGCTTTGCTTGATTTTCGCCGCCTATTGCTGGGGCGAAACCTTCATCGCGGCGGCGACCGATCACACCATCGGCGACACCGCATTTCTAAAACGCATACGCACCGCAAACGAAATTCCCCCCGGCGCCCCGCTATTTATCAACGCCAGGCTCGGACCACCAGGCAACCTCGATTTCTTCCGCATCCAATTCTATTCGCGGCCGGATGCCCGCCTGCTCCATAATCTAACCTACCTGCGCGATGAATCGATTCACGACGGTGTGGTATATGTCATCACGCGAGCCAGGGATGAAGAGAAGCTGAAGAAGCTGGGCGCGACGGAGGTGATCGATCAAAGCCCCAACTCGCATGAAATATCCACACCGGAGGGGCGGTTCACGCTATTCAAATTGACATTTTCGCCCGCGCTCCAGCGATATCCGTCCACGCAGCCGATTACCAATCTACAGGCGATGGAGCGGGACCGAAATGACGCAGGCCCCTTCCTGGGGGGACCGCTTTAAGGATCGCGTGCAGCAATTGCCTTCGCGTTGCAAACACTTCGCGGCACTACACAGCCACACGCGACGGCCGCTTCAAAATGCAGACCAGTCATGTCCTTCGCAGCATGTATGCAATACGGTTGTATCGATATCCTTATGGCAACTTGAATATGATTTGATCACTCGACTTTCCGGTCGGTGACACCCCATCCCCCCGCCGCTATGATCGGCGCGGCTATCAAACCGCGGAGTCTCCATGCGTGAAGCGTTGTCGGAAACTTTTCGTTCTGCCTTGGTTGCTGCTCAGTCGGCGGCCCGGGAACTGCACCAGGACTTTGTCGGCACCGAGCATTTGATGCTGGGGCTTCTTACCACCGATGGAGAAGCCACCCGAATTCTCCGCGGCGGACACGCCCATCCGGAACAAGTGAAGAACGCGCTTTTGACCGCCATGCCCAAAGGGGAGCAACCGCCGGTGGTCACTGGCGATCTGCCGCTTTCGCCTAAAGCCCAGCGGACCATCAACGGCGCGATCGTGAAAGCTCAGGCGCTTCGTGAAACGCGCGTTTCCACACGGTTGCTGCTGCTTTCGCTGCTGGATGAATTGCACACAACAATCCGCAAGGCGCTGGACGAAACAGGGACCGACACCGATTCGCTTCAACCAAAACTTGCCGAAAAACCGGCTGTTCCAGAAACGTAGCAGCAATTCCTAAGCGGGCTGACTGCGAACGGCGGTTGCGTTGCATTACCTTTAGTTTTGAAAATTTCCCGCCGCTTTCTCCTGGAGTTATGAATGTCGGACATGTTTGTCGATCGTCTTCTGGCCGCCATTGCGGAAAAAGGTTCGCCGATCTGTGTTGGGATTGATCCGATGTACGATCAGCTTCCCAACGCGGTGGCCGGACAGCCAACCGATCGCAACGCCAATGATTCTGAGGCGGCGATCGATGCAATTTTTGCGTTCACCACAACAGTATTGAAGACAGTTGCACCTCATGTGCCGGTGGTGAAATTTCAGTCGGCGTACTTCGAAAAATACCTGTGGGAAGGCGTCGAGGCTTATTACAGCCTGATTCAGGAAGCCAAAGACCTTGGGTTGCTCGTCATCGGTGATGTGAAGCGCGGCGACATTGGGTCAACCAGTGCCGCATACGCCTCTGCGCACCTGGCGGATTCGCCGTTCACTGAACTGGAATCGCAGGTGCCCGACGCGATCACGATCAACCCGATGCTGGGCATCGATTCCATCGAGCCGTTTATTCAGACAGCGAAGGATGAGGGAAAGGGGCTCTTCGCACTGGTCCGAACGAGCAATCCGGGATCGGCGGATTTTCAGGATGTCACGCTCGCCGACGGACGGACATGGTCGGAACTCGTCGCCGACAAGCTGGCGGTGGTGGCGAATGATCCAGCGCTAATCGGTTTGCGTGGTTGGAGCAACCTTGGCGCAGTAGTGGGAGCGACGCAGACCCACACGATGCAGAGCCTTCGCGAGCGCCTGCCGCGCTCGATCTTTTTACTGCCGGGATATGGCGCCGAGGGCGCGACGGCGGAGATGACCCGGGCGGCTTTTCGTGATGGTGAAGGAGCGATTGTTTCGGCCAGCCGCAGTATTTTATACGCGCATAAAGACAAGAAATACGCAGGCATCAGCAGTTGGTCAGAATGCGTGCTGAAGGCGACGATGGATATGAAGGCGGATCTGGCGTCAGTATTGGAAAAGTAATTCCGGATTTTGACGGTATGTACTATTCCCGAACAGCAATGCCATCCGGTGTGATGAGCAGAAGCTGGTCAGTGACCTGGTGGGGCATTTGGCGGTGGTCTTCGGCGACCTGCGTTCTAAGCCTGGCCACCGTTTCGGGATCGTTGCGGAAGCAGAGAAGAATGTCGCGGTTGGGGATCGCGGCGCCAAAGGGGCTGCCGAGGTAAGGGCGGAGGCGCTCGTGCAAAGTGGGAAGCAGGATGCGGCTTGCGTCGTACCCATCCATGGTTTGGAAGAGAATCAGGTTCACTTCGCCATTTTCGTCCTCAGCCGCATGGGCGGCGAGCGTCTCGCTGCGGGCGATCAGGTTGTTGATGGCCAATTCGTGCAGTTGTTCCAGATCGATCTTCCAGTCATCAAAACGTTCATGCGGAATGTAGCTGATCGTGCGATCCTGATCGATCGCATACGCGACAATCAGCCCTTCAACCAGCGTGGAAGTGACAGTCCCCTTATACGCCTCGGCGGTCGAGCCGGCGAGCACCATCGGCAGGATGCGTTCCTTCACGTCTTCAAATGATCCGGTGCGATCGGGTGTCCCCTCCGCGGCACGAAGAAGCTCCACCACCCAGCGATCGATATGGTGCATTTGTTCATTGGGACGCAGAATAACCGTGCGGTAGATATTCTCCAGTCCCGCAAGCTGGCCGTTGACGCGGAGAGAAAAAGGCTGCTCACCTTCGGCGATTTTGACGAGCGGGAATTTGACCTTCACGTGTTCTAAAAGCTGCGCAACAAATTGCTCGCGGGATAGCTCGCTCATCTGCTGGAAGTATATCCGGGGTTTGGCAGAGAGGCGAATCAGTGGAAATCCGCGCGTGCGCAGGTGTGCGAAACGGGCTGCATCCCCTTGCGTTTGTCCCGTAATCACGTATTCACGTAGAGACTTAAAGGAGCCTATGTCACAGAGTACGCGTGTCGGAATTATTGGCGGAGGCTGGCCGGGGATTGCCCATGCTCGAGGGTATCGGGCGGCAGGCGGTTTTGTGGTGGGAGCGGTTGCGGATTTGATTCCGGAACGGCGCCACAAGCTGCTGACAGAACTGGGAACCGGCGGAGCGGGGAAGGTAAAGGAATACACCGATGCAAAGGAAGTGATTGCGGACAAGGACATCGACGCAGTAAGCATTTGTCTCCCGACGCATCTGCACCTGGAGCTTGCGCGGGCGGCGCTGAAGGCCGGGAAGCATGTCGTGTTGGAGTCGCCGCCGGGATTGAATGCGAAAGAAGCGAAGCAGATTTCAGCCGCCGCGGCGAAGGCAGGGAAAATCCTGGCATACTCGTTCCAACGGCGCTTCGGTGGCGCAGAGCTGGCGGCGAAACAGGCGATCGACAAAGGCTATGCCGGCGAGCCCTATCACGCGCAAGCCACATGGATGCGAACGCGCGGAATTCCGATTGGGACCGGGTGGTATACGGATAAATCCAAGTCGGGCGGTGGAGCGCTGATCGACCTGGGATCGCACATGCTGGATGTGGCGTGGCATCTCCTAGGCCAGCCGAGGCCGGTGTCGGTTTATGCGGTCACGCACCGGCGGTTTCGGGGATTGGTATCCGCCGACCTCCAATACGACGTTGAAGATGCGGCATTTGCCATCGTGCGCTTTGAAGGAGGAAAGTCCCTGGAGCTGGGGACAAGCTGGTCCATCAATCAGTCGCCGGTGCGTAATGGGACGAGTTGCCGGGTATACGGGGCGGCGGGAGCGGTGGAAGTGTATACGCCGCGGGGGCCCGTGCTGTATCGGAATTTCGGGCCGAAGGGAGAGGCGAAAGAAACACCGCTGAAGCAACCGAAGGTGGTGGGATATGCCGCGCTGCTTCGGCAATTTCGGGAATGTATTTTGGGCAAGGGGCAGGCGATGATGGGCGGCGACGAAGGAATCGTCCTGATGCAGATGCTCGAGGCGCTGTACCGAAGCGCGGAAACGGGCAAGAGCGTGGAGGTTCGAGCTTCGAAGGTGGCGGCCGGCCCGGAGATTGTCTAGAGATGCACAACCCAGGGCATCCTGAAGCACGCCCCATTCCCCACATTTTCCATTTCGGAACGGATAACTTCTACCCTTCCGAACCACCAAGCTCGCGAGATTGGAACAGCCACATGCCGGCGCTCAAGGCGAAGGCGCTGTAGGTGATGCCATACAGCACCGCCACCGCGACACATTTCCAAATTGTGCCGAGGGCGACCGACTGAGGGTCCTGCGCAAATGGCGTCCCCGCTAAGCCGATCGGCTTGTAGACGGTGAGCGGCCGGAGATCGAAGGTCTGAAGGAATGGAAGAATCAGGCTGACGATATACGCGAAACTCTTCACCACAATGGATCGCCCGGCGAGGATAGAACCCGAGTTATCACTGAGGGGGAACAGGAACCGCGTCAGGTTGCCTGCGATGTAAAGCAGAATGACGACGGGCAGATTAACAACCAGTGAAAACCGGGTGGATAGCGCAACACCGATGGCGGCGAGCACACTGATCTGCAGCCACATCAGCACAAGGCTGGGGATGAGCCCGCTGATATGCATCAGGCGGTAGTCGGCGATCTGGCGCAGCTCTCGGTCATCCAAAGTGGCGGTCCGAAGCATGTAGTCGCCGGGAATCCGCCAATAGGTGCAGGCGATAAGCAATGCACCGAGGATGACGATCGCAAGAAGCGAGGAGAAAACGATGCCCAGGTATTTCCCGACCAGCACTTCCCATTTCTGAACCGGCTTGCTCATAAGCGTGAGCATGGTCCGGTCTTCGATCTCATCGAAAATCGATTTGCTCGTGGCGAACAGGGTGGAGATCAAAACGAGCAGAAGAATGATGTCCAGACCGACCGCTTTGAACATGACCGTGTCTTCACCGAGCGTGAAGAACGGCAGCATCGCAAATATCATCAGGATCACTGCGCCCAAGGCCAGGATCAGGGAATAGATCGGCTGAAGCAGGACTTCAATGAACGTGTGGCGAATGATGACAAATGTGCGGTACATGGGTCGGAGAAGTTTAGGTTTTTACCTGGCTTAAGGGAAGAGTTGGCTTTTGAGTGTTCAAATGTCCATTTGTCCGTGGTCAGTTGTCCGTTGCTTTTAATGCCGTTGAGTGCAAACGCACAATGTCCGCTCAATAAGCCCCTCTTGAACGCCGCGAGTTAAAAATGGAAGTGTTTTGCGGAGGGAAAGTTGCAGAAGAAGTCAGTGACGGATGTTGAAGTAGTCAAACTCGCCGGTTGCCGGAGTGGTATTAAGGTCTACCTGCTTGATGTAGTCGTTCATGCGGCTATTGACCGCTTCAACAACCTGATCCATTTCCTCATCCGGCCCTTCCATGACCAGTTCCACGCGGCCGTCAGCGAGGTTTCTTACATATCCGCTGATGTTGTGCTGCAAGGCGATATTCTTGACGGTATACCGGAAACCCACCCCCTGAACCCGGCCCGTAAAGTAACACTGGCGGCGACGGCATGGGCCGCTGGCGTGCGCGTGCCCTGGGTGGGACAGGTGTTGCGTCGAATGTTCCGCATGCCGATCGGACAGCATAAATGCAATCTTAGCAAGGTACTTCTCGCAGGCCAACGTTAAACTTTTCTCCGCGACAGAAGATTATACTGATGAGTTGGGTCAATCGCTGGCGTCGAAGCGCGAAAACGTTCTAACTATTACCCCACTGTGCGTTGTAATCATCGTACGCGACCTTCCGAATGTACTTCTGATATTCAGCGTCGATCGCATCCAGAGGCATCCCGAGATAGTGTTCCAGCATGGGTTTAACCCCGCTGGGGTTCCACGCCTGGTTCGCATTTTTGTGGACGCCCGAAGGATCAAAAACGCTTCCATCAGCGATGTCCGACATCAATTGCCGAAGGGCGGGCCGGTATTTCGCGTTGTCCGCATCCCAGAGAAACGTGGCGAAGGCCCAACTCTCAGAATAAAACGCCTCGATATGATTGCCGGACTGATTGACGACATTGCCTGCGTGCATCCCCAGAAGTTCTCCCAGCGGATAAATCGAATTGCTCTCAATCACATGGCGAAGCGACTGGACGCGATTGCGATTGACCCCCAGGTTCCATCGCGGCAGATCATCTTTCCACTGAATATCTTCAAACATCGTGCTGATCCCCTCTTCCAGAAACGGGGGCATCCGACCTTTGAAGTGGCGGGAGACAAACTGGTGCCACCCTTCATGGGCGGCGACGGAGCAGGTCGCCGCCTCACCGACGTAATAGGCGACATACCAATCGCGTATGGTATAGCCACCCCGATTGATCTGGAGATAAACGCCGGCGTCAGGCCCCGTGCGCTTCTTCGTAAACTCGGCCCATTCCTGCCGGTTAGCAAACAGATAACATTCCATCGGCTTATCCGTCACCGGCACGCCGGGAGCGATTTTCTGATACTCGGCGAGCGCGCCCTCCATCACCTGGGCAACTGAACTGCGGACTTCGGGATCATCAACAGTTGTATAAATGTCGTAGTGGCGGGTTTTAAGAATGGCGCCTGTATCATTCTTAAACGCCCAGGGAGAGGTCGTTACATCGGCAGGACTTGGCGGGCCTTCATAGACCAGCTTGGGACCTGACGCCGCACAGCCGGCCAAAGCGAAGGCGAACCACAGCGGCAACAGCAGGGCGTGCTTCAGCACGCCCATTTTTCGCGGTCTGCTGAAGCACGCCTTAAATGGCAAAGATTGACCCGCGGCGTTCTCGCAGGACGGATAACGAACCTCGCCGCTTTTCGTTTGCATCAGTTCCTCTTACGCTGTTCGGCATGGCATCAAAGGGATCAATTCGGTTGGACATCATCAGCATAGGCACGCTCAGCCGCAACCGGCTGTGGAATGAATCGGAGGTCGTGCGGACGCCTCATGCGACAACTACATTAATACGCTCGGGAAAACGCAATGTCCTGGTTGACCCCGGCCTCCCGCCGGCGGCGATCGGCGCACGCCTTTTTGAGCGGACCGGATTAAAGCCCGACGCGATCGATACCATATTCCTGACCAATTCCCGCCCCGCGCATCGAGCGGGCCTGGCCCTCTTCAGCAAGGCAAAGGTCTATATCCATGAGATGGAGCAGCAATCCGCTCGTCAGCAGTTGCGGCACTTGATCGAGCAGGCGCCGGAGGATGATATCGATCGCGCAGATGCGGGCTGAACTTCATCAGATTGAATCGTTCAAACCAGCCGACGATAAGATCGCGGAATATATCGACCTGTTTCCGCTGCCCGGGTATACACCGGGGACTTGCGGGCTGCTGGTTACGACCGCGCTGACCAGCACGCTCATCACAGGCGACGCCGTGCCGACGCTCGATCACTTTCTGGCCGGGCAGGTTTTGCCCGATAGCCAGGATATCAAGGCGGCTCAGGAGGCGATGGCAGAAGTGTATGAGATCGCCGATTTGATCGTGCCGGGGCATGACAACATTTTTGTGAATCCCCGGAGCCAGGGGATGTGAGAAAAGTCTGAAATCTGAATTAAAGAAGGGCGACTTCGGCACTTTTCGTGGATCGCCGAAGAGCTGTTGGGAGATGTGATTAGGGGAAGAGCCCCTTTAGGCGGCACGACTCGGCGACTCGGCCGATGGCGATTGTGTAGGCCGCCGTGCGGTAGTCGCAATCGGCTTCGTCGGCTTTGGCGTTGACGGCGTCGAAGGACTTTTCCATCATCCGCTGCAATTCGTCTTCAACCCGTTTTTTGTCCCAGAAGAAGTTTTCAAGGCCCTGCACCCATTCGAAATAGCTGACGGTCACACCGCCTGCATTGGCGAGGATATCCGGGAGCACCGTCACACCATTGTCGCGGAGAATATCATCGGCTTCCGGAGTTGTGGGACCGTTGGCGGCTTCGACCATAATGCGCGCTTTCACATCCGGGGCGATATTGGCATCAATCGTATTTTCCATGGCGGCGGGGATCAGCACATCGCATTCGCAGGTCAGGACTTCCTCAGTAGTCATCTCCTGGCAATCGGGAAAACCTTCCAGCGTCCCATTTTCGCGGTAGTAAAGACCGGCGGCAGGGACATCGATTCCGTGGTCGTTGAAGATGCCGCCCGTTCGTTCGCTGATGGCAATGACTTTCCCGCCGCGCTCGTCAATGAGGCGGGCGGTGTGATAACCGACATTGCCAAAACCCTGCACGACGATGCGAAGGTTTTCGATGGATTTATTCTGCGTCGCCAGGAATTTGCGGAGGATATTCATCACCCCGCGGCCGGTTGCCTCCTCGCGCCCGACGCTGCCGCCCAGCGAGATTGGTTTGCCCGTAACCACCCCCAAAGCCTGATAGCCTGCCATCATGGAATAGGTATCCAGCACCCATGCCATTACCTGGGAATCGGTGCCGGCATCCGGCGCGGGAATGTCATGGTGCGGGCCGATGATCGGCATGATCTCGCTGGTATATCGTCGGGTCAGCCGCTCTTTTTCACCGACTGAAAGCGTCTTGGGATTGCAGACGACACCGCCTTTGGCCCCGCCAAATGGCAGGTCAGCCAAGGCATTTTTCCAGGTCTGCAGCATCGCCAGCGCCAGCACCTCGTCGCGATTGACAGAGCTGTCGTAGCGAATGCCCCCTTTGAACGGCCCCCGTGCATTGTTGTGCTGTGCGCGATAACCCGTGAATACCTGGATGGACCCGTTGTCCATCTTCACCGGGCATGACACGGTCAGCACCCGTTTCGGCGAAGACAGCACGGTCCGCCATACAGGGTCGAGGTTCATCGTCTGGTACACGCGATCGAAATAAAAATGCGCGTTTTGCCAGAACTTGGAATGCTCTTCGGATTTGGGTGACAACCGATCAGTGGTGGGGACCGTCATGAAAGGCTGTTGTACCCGGTGAAACCCTTCACCACAAAGCAAACCCCTGCCGCCGGCGCAGGAACCTGCGATGCCACGAGTTGACGATTCCGGCCCGTCGGGGAAGCCATCCAAAGATTCCTGCAATCATTACTGGTTGACCAAACCGCCTCAAGAGAGGAGAGTGTGTTTCCGCTGGGAGGCACACTTCTATGCCGACGATCATTGTTGTGGACGATACGGCTCTGGCCAGGGAAGCAGTGGCAAAGTTACTGGAGTACGAAGGGTTCACTGTATTGCGCGCCGAGCATGGCCGCGATGCGTGGGCTCTGATGTACGACCATACGCCCGATCTCGTGCTGCTCGATCTGATGATGCCGGAAATGGACGGCGTCACGCTGCTGCGGATGATTCGCCGCAGCGAGCGATGGAGCGAGCTGCCGGTGATCGTGCTGACGGGAGTGACGGACGATCAATTCCTGATCACCCGCGCCCGCGAACTGAAGATCCAGGACCTGGTGCCAAAAGCCACCTTTGGTTTTGATGATCTGCTGACGCGGGTGAAACGCCATCTGCCCAAAGCGATGGCGTAAGCGCGATCGGTCAAACCGAATTTCGCGGCTGCTGTATGCCCGTTGTGTTAGTCCGCCGTTGCTATCGGCAGGCGAATCCAAACCCCTGCGCATTTCCACCTTGAACTCATTTCCACCCTGAACTCACTGCTCTTTCACCGCCGCCTCCAGCTTTCCCTTCACTTCCGCTTTCTGCACCGGCCCGGCAACATCGTGTGATTCGAAGATCAGAAATGTCCCCGCAATCGACGCGGCCACCACATCCCCTTCCTTCGCAAATGTCACCTTCACATCCGAAGGCTGCATCTGCCGCCGTGCGCCATTGAGGAAGATTCCGGTCGTCGAATCCTGAAGATCGTTGCTCGGCGACTTGAATTCCCAAACCGCCGAGGGAAGGTCCGCCGGATCATCAATATCCAACTTCATCTCGATCATGAAGCTGTTCCCGCGATAGTTCGGTTCGATCGCGGTCGGCGGATCGTCGCTGCAAAGGATGGCTTCCAATCCCCCCGCCTTCTTCGTCAGCACCAGTTTGGCCGGTGGAAACTGCACTGCGCTGCCATTGATCGTCAGCACCGCCGCTGGTCGCGTCGTTGGCGAAGTGGCGGGCATCGTTGCCCCCCCTGCCGATGATCCATCACTTGCCTGTGTTGCGATTGAAGCGGATTTCGATCGATCGCAGCCGCCGGTTGAGGACAGCAGCGCAAAGGCCGGCAAGGTCGCCAGGCACAAGACCGCAGATCGTTGCTTGAGTCGCCATACAGGCGACACACCCACCGTCCGACTTGTCACCATCCGTCGCATGGCCTCATCTCCTGCGAATCCGCCGACTGACAACCCGCCTTCTGGAAGTATACCATATCTCAATGCCGCGCATTGCCCCACGCGTTCCCGAGATGACCGACATGCTCTGCGAGCGGTGCGGATATGTTTTAAGCGGCCTTCCACCTGACGGCCGCTGCCCCGAGTGCGGCCAGCCTATCTCCGAAAGCACCGGTCACAACCGCAAAAACCCCGATTGGGAAAACCCCGGCCACGCAAGCGCCAATTTCTTTCGTACAACGCTGCAACTCATCGTCCGTCCAAAGCACTTTTATCAGACTTTCGCAGTACGCGGCTCGCTCCATTCCCCCCGCCAATTTGCAAAAATTCACTGGCTAATCGCGGCGGTCTTCTTTGGCATTGCCGCGACCACCCACTTCACCTGGTATTCCATCGGCCTGCAATCCGCCGGTTCCGCAAGACCGCCGCGCCTCAATCTTCTCGCGATCCTGCTGCTGTTCATTTTCTGCACCACCATCTGCTATTTTTTTCTGGATGGCATCACGCGACTCGCTGCGAAACTCACTACATGGGAAGCCACCTATCGCGGCTTGCGCCTCCCCTATCCCCTCGTGCTCCGCGGCATGTACTATCACGCCGCCCACTATCTCCCCATAGCCGCCGCCGCGGCGTTCACCGTCGTCGGATATCAATTTCTCCTGACTGCCAGGCTGCTCAATACCGCCGCCGTTTCAACATACACGACATATCTGTATACCCTGGCCGCACAAGTAATCCTCTCAGCGATCTACCTCTTCAATACCTACTGGATCGCCATGCGAAATATGATGTACGCCAATCGCTGACGCACCCAAATTAACCCGGCGTAAGACGTGCTTCACCACATCAAACCATCTGGCGACGTACTAAAACACACCCCATGCGTATCACGCCTGCGCCTCTTATCCGCTAAAAGAAAATCCCACCCGCTTCCCCAAACTCAAACTCGCGCAAATCCCACGCAAACCCCCCTCACAAACACACCGCGCGTCCCTCTCCCCAAATTCAATGACTCTGAAGGATCCAGCACAGCTTTCGCCGCCCCCGCGCCAGGCGTGATTCCACCTGCTGCACCTGCTCCGGCCGCAGCACCTGACGGATTCTTACACCGACTGAATACCGATCCGGCTCGACCCGCCTGCAATATGCGGCTATGCATACCAGCCAGATCGATTCACCACTCGCTTTTTGAAGTTGAATAATCAGCCGCTGATCTTTAACAAATCGCGAACTGTAATACAGCCCGATTCCGCTCCGCGATACATCGCGAACGCGCACGCGCGCCGTCACCTGGCGACCATCTTCCCGAACAGTCACCAGCGTAGCTTCTCCCGCCATTCCCACCCGGGGCTCGAGCCGATTGTCCAGATCCTTCTGCGAATCCGACTTCAGGGCTGCGACAATCTGGTCATATATCTCAGCCGACAACCGCATACAGCCACTATCGGGCATCCATTCCCCGCGATTAACTTATTCCTCCCTCCCATAAAACCGCCCGCATTTCCTGCCCCTGAGCCCTATCAGACACAAAAAAAGACCCGCCGCAAAAAGCGACCGGGTACACGACGGCACAAGACCAGTTCTGTTTAAGGCTGCTTCCTTTCGGACCTGACCTGGTTCACAGCCGACCCTTGCATCGGACCCGGCCGCTTTTCACGGCGGGAAAACAGCGATCATACTCAAATCACGTCTACTTCCACAATCACGGTAAAGCCATCGGACGTCTACTCCCCACTTTCCTGCCCCTCCAATGGAAACGTCACTTCAAGCCAGATGCAGTCGCTCAACGTTTTGATCACCGGATTCTTCATCACCGCCGGGAGCAGCACGGTATCCCCTCGCTTGAATGTGACCGGCTCCTTCATCCCATCCACCTTCAACTGCGCGTTCCCTTCCAGAACGATCCAGACGACCGGTTCATCATACGGGACAGCTTCCTCAACCCCTTCTGTAAACCGCACCTTCTCAATTTTGAAATACGGGCTCGTTACCAGTCGCGTCACAGTCGTGTGCAGCCCCGCCACGTGACTCCGAACCTGCGGCTCTTCCTTGCCGCTGAAATCGATGCACTGCAGCGCCTGCTCGACATGCAGTTTGCGAAGCTTTCCGGTAGATGGATCAACGCGATTGAAATCATGCACCCGGTATGTCGTGTCGCTGGGCGTCTGCACCTCTGCGGCCAATATGCCCGCGCCAGCGCATGCACCGTGCCGCTCGGCAGGTAATAACATTGTCCATCTTTGACCGGGATCGACTGGATCAATCGCTCCACCCCGCCGATCACCGTAGCCGCCTCAAAATCCGCGCGGGACGCGCCGGCCACCAGGCCCTTCAAAATCCGCGCTCCCTCATCATGATGAACGACATACCACGCCTCGCTCTTCAAATGCGCATCCGCATGGGCATCGGCGTACGCCTGGTCCGGATGCACTTGCACCGATAGGTCTTCGCGCGCATCCAGAAATTTAATCAGAATCGGAAACTGCCTCCCGCCCACAAGCGGCACGTCGCCTGTCAAATCCCTCCCGAATTCCTCCACGACCGAATGCAGCGATCGACCGGCCAGCGGCCCATTGGAAATTTCCGCACTTACCCAGTCCGTCGACCCCTCCACCACCCCCGGTGGAAAATCAAACAATTCCCAGCTCTCCCCAATCGGCTTCCCCACCGGCAGCGCCTTGCCCAGCACCGTCTCAATCTTCCGCCCGCCCCACATCTTTTCCACAAACCGCGGCTTAAACTTCAAAGGATAAAGTGACATGCCGCCGGTTATATTCCGGCACAACCCCAAGCTCAACGTATCGCTGCTTCAGTTTCATCGGCAGATGCTTGAAATCACGGATTCTTCCCCGGCAAATCGCCGACCCGCACAGGCAGTCAAATTCAAAGTCATCCTCATCCATCGTCGTCGAATAATCGAACGTGATTTGCTCCCCATCGGCGATATCGCGAAGCGCATATAGCTTCACATCCTCACCCACAATCACAAGCCCCGCATTGGGATCGCAAGAGTGATTCACGCAATCGTCCGCACCGCCCGATTCACCGACATATCGGTCAGGCCCGATCTGCAGCGCCAGCGTCTGAGGCGTCGTCTGATCGTATCGCAGCAGCGGCCCCGTAAAATGCAGCAGCATTGTCCCCGCCGATATGTTCGCCGTCGCAAACACACCGCGGCCAGTCGAACTCGATCGAATCACAAGGCTCATATTTTTCCTGCCGGTTTCAATCCCCGAATTAAGAAACTCCAAGTTCCTTCACCATTTTGTAATGCGGTCCGGCTGTCGGAATATCAAACAGCTCCGACGCAATCTTCCATCCCAGCGATTCATAGAACTGAATCGCCTTGATCCGCCCGTTGCACCAGAGTACCCGAATCGGGCTTTCCACCAGCAAGATGCTTTCCGCAAACCCCAGCACGGCCCGGCCGACGCCTTTGTTGCGATAAGCAGCATCCGTCGCCATCCCGCGCAACTGCCAGGCCGCCCGGCCGTTCCATTGGCTTCGATGAAACGTCGCGCAACAGACGGCGTGATCCACCTCGTCAAAAGCGCCAAAATGCCAGTTGTCCGCAAGTTCATCCCCCTCAAAAACCGCCTCCTCCCTGGGCAACCCCTTCCGCAGCACCCGATGGCGCAAATCGACAATCTCTGCCACATCCGCGCGCCGCATGACAAGCGAATGCTCCCGGGCAACAAGATTCTGGACAGGCATTTTACGATTCACGGCTTCCCACAGGTATCCGCTGGGCGCACAACGGGCAAGACTGATTCTCAGCCATTGCTCGCGATCATCAGCGGTATTGTCCAGTTCCCTTGCCACTCACGAACTTGAGCGTCCCGGTCATTCACGGTACTTTGGCCGCCTGCCGGGACAAGTAGCAATTCAGAAGAGGGCTGGTCATGTCGATATCCGTCGCCTGCCAGTGTGGGAAACGATTCAAGACCGGCGATCAATACGCCGGCAAGAAAACACGCTGCCCCGCCTGCGGGCAAACACTCTCCATTCCCGCGGCGTCAGCCTCGCCCGTCACAGCCCCCCCGCCACCACCTGCGCCGCCTTCATCCCTGAAGGCTGAGGCATCGCCGACATTGCCCGCGCTGCCGAAATCATCCTCACCGCGACAAATTACAAGACAAGCGGCAGCATCAGCGCCCATTCCCATTCAACCGCCTGCCATCGAACCAGCGATCGACGATCTGGCGGACGATATGCTGGGCCTCGGAGCGCCGGAAGTTTTTGCGCCTGCTCCACGTGATGAGTCGGCCCCGGTGAAGAAGGCGAAAAAAGGGTCGGCTGCCGCGGCTATTGCTGCCGCCGCTCCCCCACAAGGAAAAAACAGGCAGGCTAAAGGCCCCGTCGCTGTTCCGCGATTTCATATGTCGCCGGGGATGATCATCCTGGTCATCCTGGCGATTCTGATTCCCGCCGCCGTCTTCTGGGCTGAGGAAGGTCCGATGAAAGCCAACGCTCAGTGGAAGGAAATTTCAGCCAAGGCCGAAGACAATATCGTCGGCCAGATGACCCGCGCCATTCAGCATAAGTTCAAAGAAGCCGGCTATGACATGACCGACATCAAATTCCAACCCCGTGCCACCAACGCCTACTTTGATGAACCGCCGATCATGTTCAAGCTGCCCGACAGCATTCACGTCCAGGGGGACAGCACCGAAGGCAAATTCCACGGCGAATTCCACCCCAAGACCTGGCGCTTTGAAATCACCGCCCCCGTCGCCGGCACCGATCACACCGTGACAGGCAGCGCCAGCGAAAAAGACCAATCCCTCGCCGTCGACGGCAAGCCGATCACGGACTGAACTCGATCGGCGGTCACTTCTTGCCTTCCACCTGATCCTGAATCACCTGCCCCGCGCCAAGCTCCTGGAAGCTCTTCAAATCCGTCCAGAAAGTGCCCGGCCCGGCGAAGATAAACCGCAGTTCCTTCGGCTCAAAACTTTTGGCAAACGTATACATGTTGTACGCCTGCGCGGAGCCGAACGCATCGATCATCATCTTGGCTCCTTGCGCTTCTGCGTCTTTCTTCATCTGATCCACCTGCGCTCCCGCCTTGCCCAGGATTAGCGCTTTTTGCGCATCAAGCTGCGCGACTTCCAGGTTGATCGTCGCCATTTGCAGATCGCGGTCGGCGTCGATCTCCGCCGCCTTTTTCTGTCCGTCGGCCAGGATGTTGGCTACCTTCACATTCGTCTCAGCCGCCACGGTTTCCCTCGCCACATCGACCAGTTTCAATGCCTGCGCCAGATTCGCCTTAACGGTTGCAGTCTGTGTCTTCTGTTTATTGGTCAGGTCCCGCTCCACTTCAATATTCGCCTGCTGAATCGTCGCCAGCAGGCCCATTGTCGCATCCTTGCCGCTGTTGTCCTTGATGGTGATATTTCGAATCAGCGCCAGCAGCACGTGAATATTTCGCGCCTGCACCTGCGCTTCCAATGATGAGGAGAGATCGTCCTGGAATTTCGATCGCGTCGCGCCCTGGATCAGCTCCCTGGCCGTGTACTTCGCCCCTTCGTTCTGGCATGCCGCCTTCATTGCCGGCTCGATGACGTTCTGCTCGACATTCACCGTATCGCCGATATTGGCCACGATATTCGGCACATCCGACGGCGACCTTCCCCACACCAGCGTGAAATCCGCTTCCACCTGGTATCCATCGTTGCTGTAAAACCGGATGGCCTTATTGTTGCTGTGATCGAGCGTGATCTGGTCATATCCAATCGGCGCAATCGTCACTTTCACCGACCGGGGATTCAGGTAATAAATACCCGGCTGAAGCACATCCTTCAGGATGCCCCGCTGCGTTGGCCCCACCACTAACCGGCTGGGAGCGGGCGCATTTGTCTCTGATGCCGGCGCGGTCGTGCTCTGTTTAATCGCCGTCAGCGTCGCGCTCGTCACCTCGGCGACATCCTGTCCCATCAGCCGGGTCACCACGCCTACCGAACCCGGCGGCACCACCACCGCGGGCACCTGCGTCACTTCCATCTGATACGGATTGATTTTGTACGTGCCCGGCGTCAACACATCTTTTTGGATGCCGCGAAATCCGGCATCCACTACCGCCTGGTCCGCCGTCGATTCCTTACCCTCTTTCATGGATACCAGCCCGACCATCGGCGCGATCGTCTCATCCTTCAGCGCCCCCTGCGGCGTCCACTGCCAATGCTGCGGGTCGCCCGCCGGGATATCCACCAGGTCCACCAGCTTCCAGTCATACTCCACCGGGTTTAGAAAATACCGGCCCGGCCCGAGCACTTCCTCGCGCACGCCTTTGTATTTCGTCTCACCGGCCGGAACCACCACGCGACCCGGCGGCAGCGCATCGCCAAATTTATTGATGACCACCAGCGCCTGGTTCGGCGCCACGAATACGCGCATCGTCGTCCACTTCACCGCCACCCACGCGCCATAAAGCACCACTGCCGTAGCGACAATTGCGACCAGGCTTTTTTGAATACGATTCATTGCTCACCTCTTCTTCGATCCGGCATCCGGTCATTTCTTCGCCGCAGGGGGCATTGCTACGGCTGAGCCGCAGTCAGCTTCGCCTTGTCCGTATTCGCCTTCGTCTCGGCGGCCGGCTTCAGAAACTGCTTGAATAAATCACCGAACGGCCCATCTGAATTCGCCATGATCGACTTCACCGATGGCGCGACCTTCTGATAGAAGAAAAACTGCGCGTACATATTGCCTCCTCCGAAGGCTGAAACCTGCTGCCGCACCGGCTCCGCCTGCGCCTGCTGCTGAAGCAGGATCACGTTCGCTTCCGCCTGTCCTGTTGCAACCGTCGCATCCGCCTGCTTCTGGGCCGCTTCCAGCTTCAGCTTAGCGACGGCCAATTGCTGCTGTGCTTGCGTGATCGCGACATCACGGCGCTGTTCGGCCATCTTTGTGATCGTTACCACCTGCTTGTTCGCATCGCCGATCCCCTGGTTCTGCTCGCTCAGCGCCTCCTGCGTCGCCAATTCCGTCTGGCTCTTGGCGACCTGAATCTGCTGCTCCAGGGTCTTGATCTGCTGCTTGGCGATTTCACGATCGTTGATCGGATTCTTAATGTTGTCCGGCGGAACGATATCCCGCACCAGCGCCTGAAGAATCTCGATCCCCTGCTTTTCACACGCTTCGCGCAGCCGGGTTTCAAAGTCCTGTTGAAATTTCAACTTGGTGTCGCCGCTGATAAAATCGCGTGCGCTGTATTGGCTGCCGACAAGCCGGCAGAAACTCCGCGCGTAAGGCAGAATCACCTTCTCCTCCAGCAGCGGCAGCAGCTCATTCCCCTCCCCATATTGCGTGTAAATCAACGGCAGCTTGTCGGGAATCACGGACCATTCCACAAATCCCTCCATCTTGATTTCAAAACTGTCCGAAGATGGAAACCGGATCGATTCATCGCCGGTCATCTCAAATCGCTGTGACCGAATCGTCACCGGCGTGACGCGCTTCTCAAACGGATTGATATATCGATACCCCTCCGGCTCCGTGTGCCGCTGCACGCCCTGCTCGCCGTCATCGACGAGATAATCGTCCGGATTTTTCGCGGCATGAGCCGCCATGTTGGTAACGACACCGCGATATCCCGGATTCACCTGCACCGGATCCACCAGCTTGATCTCATACGCATACGGATTCGCAAACTGGTAATACTTTCCCGGCGGCAGCGTCCCGGGCAGCGGCCCGCGCTGATCGCGGCCGATATCCGCGATCACCTGCCCCGGACCGAGCTTCGTCCCAAACTTCTTGACGACAATCCCGATCTTATCGCTCGGCACATCCGCCGCCGCCATGTCAATCACCGTGCGATCGTAATCCCACGGACTGAAGGCGAAATAGACACCCGTCGGAAACACCTGCTCGAGAATCCCGTTGCAGTCCCCATACATTTTCTCCCACTCCGCATAGCGGGCATCCGACTTCTCAGGCGGGCGAGGAATGATGATCTGATCGCCCGGCAGGCTTCGCGATCCATCTTTCTTCAGCAGGACCATCACCTGCCCCGGTCCGACGACCACGCGCCGAACGAGCCAGAAATACAATCCATAAGCCACGACCAGCGCAAGCGCCAGCCCCACGCCGCGCGTCGCCAGGTCGAGCGCCGACCACCGCGGCCTGCGGGAATAATTCCCCTCATCCGAACCCGGCATATGTGGTGGTTTAATATCAGGCATAGCAAACTCCCCAAAAGTACGCGATCGATTGCAGTTGAATTCATTTCACCGCAAAACCGCCTGCTATAACTTCGCGCCGCATCGCTTGCAGAACTGGGCAAACGCCGGATGACTTTGTCCGCAGGCCCGGCAAAGCCGCACATCGGTCAGCAACGTGTGCCGCCGATACCGCCTGGCCGTCGTGATGACGATTGCAATCATGATCGCAATCACGAACATAAAAAGCAGCATCCCTGGAAAATCATCCACGGCAACAACCTCCAGTACCGCAATCGCATCATGAACATCAAAGCGAAAGCATCGCTCCAACACACGCGCCTGTCTATTATAAGTACCCCCCTCTCTTGGAACGCGTTACTATAATGCACATGCAGTTCACGCCCGAACAATCCGCGCGTCTGCTCGACATCGCCCGCGCCGCCATCCAAAACACATTGCGCTGCGAACCGCTCTCGCCGGTCACTGACACCGATCCCGCCTTGCATCAACCTGCCGGCTCATTCGTCTCCCTCCACGAACTCACCACCCATCGCCTGCGCGGCTGCGTCGGCCGCCTCGACGCCAGCGCCCCCGTCACCCAGGTCGTCCAGCAAACAGCGGTCAGCGTTCTCGCCGACCCCCGCTTCATCAATCACAAGGTCCACCTGCACGAACTCGCCTGTCTCAGCATCGAGATCAGCATCCTCTCCCCCTTAAAACCCGTCCCCACGCCACTCGATTTCGATCCCGCCATCGAAGGCATCTATCTCACCATCAGCAACCGCACCGGGTGCTTCCTCCCCCAGGTTGCCAAAGAAACCGGCTGGACCAAAGAACAACTCCTGGACCGCCTCTGCACCGAAAAAATGAACTTTCCCCCAAAAATGTGGCAACACCCTGCCGCGAGATTGCAAACATTCACTGCCACCATCCTCGGCCCTGAGCCGTTTGTCTGATTTGGGAATGCGGAATGCGGATTCAAATCGCACCCGCAAATTTCTTCCGTCCAAATCTTCCCCTCTACTTTCCCCATGCCCTCAATTCCCAAGT
This sequence comes from uncultured Phycisphaerales bacterium, assembly GCA_963704405.1. Classification (GTDB taxonomy): domain Bacteria; phylum Planctomycetota; class Phycisphaerae; order Tepidisphaerales; family Tepidisphaeraceae; genus MFD01213-c1. The sequence goes on along the minus strand of OY969903.1, from coordinate 2,244,859 downwards.
TCCCGTAGATTATCCCAGCACAATATGGCTAAACCCGACATCCCCCCCAAAGTCGCCCGATTCCTCCTGCTGGCGTCCGTCGCCATCATCGTCGCCGCGCTCTATCTTGCGCAGGAATTTCTCGTCCCCATCGCGCTGGCGATCCTTTTCAGCTTTCTGCTCGCCCCTCTCGTACATCGCCTCGAGCGCTTCAAGCTCCCGCGCGCCGCCGCCGTTCTGATCACCGTCGCCATCGCCTTCAGCATCGTCGGCGGCATTGGTTATGTCGTCTACAACCAGCTCGCCGACTTCACGACTCAGCTTCACAACTATCGCGACAACATCGAAGCAAAAGTATCTTCTCTCAAAAGCGGCAACGGCTTCTTCGCCAGCGTCAAACACGCCGGTGAAGAAATGCAGCACATCCTCAACACGCCGGCGTCCGGCCCCAGCACTCAAACCGCCCCCACTTCCGGCCCTGCCACGCAAACGGCGATCAACGCTTCCAATCCCGCCTCCAACCCGCCCCTCGAAAAACCAGACGGCCCGACACCGCCCCCCGTCCCCGTAACCCTCGCCAATGCCGGCTCCGAACAAGTTTCCGGCGGTCCCTTTGGTTTCCTGGAGAACATCGGCGGGCACGTCCTCGGCCCGGTCGGAACAGCCTTCATCGTCAGCGTCTTCACCATCTTCATGCTCATCCAGCGAGAAGACCTCCGTGATCGCTTCATCCGCCTCGTCGGTCGCAATCAACTCACCATCACTACCGAAGCGCTTGATGACGCCGGCGACCGTGTCAGCCGCTACCTGCTGATGCAGTCCATCGTCAACGGCTCGGTTGGCATCGCCGTCATGCTCTGCCTCTGGACCATCGGAAAAATCAATGGCCAACCCTTCCCCAACCCCGCACTCTGGGGCCTGCTCGCCGCCCTTCTTCGCTTCATCCCCTACGTTGGCGTCTGGATCTCAGCCATCCTTCCACTGCTGATTTCCCTGGCCGTCTATTCCAGCGCCCGCGTGTCGTTGGAAACCCTCTTCTCCTACGGCCTGATCGAAATCATCGCCGCCAACGTCTTCGAACCGCTTCTCTTCGGTTCCAGCACCGGTCTTGCCACGCTTGCCGTCCTGGTCGCCGCCGCCTTCTGGACATGGCTGTGGGGGCCTGTTGGGCTTCTCCTCTCCACCCCCATGACCGTCTGTCTCGTCGTCGTCGGAAAATATGTCCCCGGCCTCGCCTTCCTCAACATCCTGCTCGGCGATGAGCCTGCCCTCAGCCCGCCTGATCGTGTCTATCAGCGCCTGCTCGCGCTCGACGACGAAGAAGCCTCGACGCTCGTCATGGAATATTACAAGAAAACACCGCTCGAAGAACTCTATGACACCATCCTGATGCCCACCCTCGCAATGGCCGAACGCGACCACTATTCCGGCAATCTCGACGACACCCGTCATGATTCCATTCACCGCGGCTTGCGCGACATCCTCGACGAACTCAGTGACCGCGAGCGCACCGCACTGGTCACCCGCCAGGCCCAGGACACGGTCGATCGCGCCAAAAATCCCACCGGCGCCAGCGATAATCCCCGCCCCCCGGAACCTGCCTCAGTGCCCCAGCGCATTCAGGCCGTCCACGAATCAGAAAATACCCGCATGATGCTGCCGCAAGGCTGTGAAATAAATGTCGTCTGCCTCCCCGCCCACGATGAAGCCGATGAAATCGCCGGCATCATGTTCACCCAGCTTTTGCAATTCCGCGGTTACTGCGCCTCCACCCTTTCTGTCGACCGCCTCGCCAGCGAAATGGTTGAAACCGTCGAAAACCTAAAGGCCGATCTCGTCTGCGTCTCGGCCCTGCCCCCCGCCGCCGTCACGCATGCTCGCTACCTCTGCAAACGCCTCCACGGCAAACTCCCCGATATCGCCGTCGTCGTCGGCCTCTGGACCTTCCGCGGCGACCTAAAATCCTCCAAGGAACGCATTGCCTGCGTCCATTCCGTCCAACTCACCTCTACCCTGCGCCAGGCGATGGATCAGGTCCATCAACTCATCCAGCCTCGTCTTATCACCAATGAGCCTGCTGCAAACACAAAAAACGCGACAGATACAAAAAACGAAACAAGTGCCAAAGATAAGCCCATCTCCCCCGCCGCCTGACCGCATAGCCTCAAGCAGTGCCGCTGGCTCCCACACCGTCCCCCATTTCCCTTCAATTCATCCCGCCGCTGGCGCCACCCCTTTCACTTCCGGCAACTTCACCGCCGCCCTCTTCCCATAATCCTGCCACACAAAATCCGGTATCCGATTCAAGAATCCCGCCGCCATCTCCAGCGCTTGCTGTCTTCCCTGGTCGGTGTCCTTCAGCCGGGTGATATCGGACATGAACAACCCATTCCCGCCCAACTGCCCTTCAAACGGCTGATTCATCATCCATTCCATCATCTGCGGATGAATCACCGCATATGCAAACTCGCGGCTGTCACTCTTGCAATAAAACCGGCGGCTGAACGCCTCCGACTCAAAATTAATGTCATCAAATCCCGCCAACGCCTTCACCTTATCCAGAAACCCTTCCGGCCGGATATAAAGCTTGGGAAATGCCGCCGCCAGTTCGATGATGAGATAGCTTCGGTAATGCGTCTCCTCATACGTCTCGGTATGCGACCTTCCCTCGCCGTCAGAAACCGTCCGGGTTTCCCAGGTCCGGTACTGATACCGGAACATCCAGGTCGGCACGGGTGCTGGCCGCGATAACACCTCATACGCATATCTTGCATGCCCCCGCCCAATCTCCCCCAGCCCGCTGAACCGATCATCCAGGTTGTACGGGTCGCCCTCCGAAAACTGAAACCCGTTCACCCTCGCCCATGCCCCTAGCGCCGCCAGCCGCTCCCGATTCCGGGCCGCTGCATTCATTGCCAGAAGAATAATCCCCGCCAACCCAACCAACCCAAAGACGATAATCACCGCCGGACTCATAAAAACCTCTCCCTTTCCCCCGCTGAGCACGCCAACATAAGCCTCGCTCCCGGGATGCACAACCACCCACCTCCAAGGCCCCATCTGTTTTGCCATTTGAGCATTTGTCAGTCGGAGATTGATTCGTCCTTCGAATTTCCCTCCATCCCTCCCCCATCGTCCTGCCGATAACAACAATCAATGGGTCCAAACAACGGCCTCCGCCGCGCACCGTGCGTTCCTTGATTACCATCGTTACCGGTCTACAATCGACCCTGAACACTGCCTCTGCCCATTCGTAAAGATAGTAGCCGTTGCTGGTTGTTCCTCCGTGAAGACCCAAACAACGACTTTCAGGGCGTTGTCAATTCCCGTAAGAGGGGCCGGCTCTTTTGGTCGGCCAACAGGAGATGGACATGTTTGAACGATTTACCGATCGGGCTCGCAAGGTCATGGCGCTGGCCAACCAGGAAGCCCAACGATTTAACCATGAATACATTGGCACCGAGCACATCCTCCTTGGCCTGGTCAAGGAAGGCAGCGGTGTCGGCGCCAACGTACTCAAAAACCTCGACGTCGATCTCCGCAAGGTGCGGCTCGAAGTCGAAAAGCTCGTCAAGAGCGGCCCTGACATGGTGACCATGGGAAAGCTTCCCCAGACACCGCGGGCCAAGAAGGTCATCGAATACGCAATTGAAGAAGCCCGGAACCTGAACCACAACTACGTCGGCACGGAACACCTTCTCTTAGGCCTGCTCCGCGAACATGACGGCGTTGCCGCTCAGGTCCTCATGAATCTCGGACTGAAACTTGAAGAAGTCCGTGAAGAGGTCCTTAACCTATTAGGTGCTGGCGTGGAAAGCGAAGAACCGCAGCAACAGGAAAAACAGAATCCCAAAGGCAAAAGCAAAACCCCCGCGCTCGATTCGTTCGGTCGCGACCTGACCGAACTGGCCAAAGAAGGCCAGCTCGATCCCGTCATCGGCCGCAAGAACGAAATTGAACGCGTCATCCAGATTCTCTGCCGCCGTCAGAAGAACAACCCTGTTCTCCTCGGCGAAGCGGGCGTGGGCAAAACCGCGATCGTTGAAGGTCTTGCACAGATGGTGATCTCCTCCAACGTTCCGGAGATTTTGCATGACCGCCGCATTGTCGTGCTTGATCTGGCGATGATGGTCGCCGGCACGAAATATCGAGGCCAGTTTGAGGAGCGCATCAAAGCAGTCATGAACGAAGTCCGCCGCGCGAAGAACGTCATTCTCTTCATCGACGAACTGCACACCCTCGTGGGCGCCGGCGGTGCTGAAGGCGCAATCGACGCCTCCAACGTCCTCAAGCCTGCTCTTAGCCGCGGTGAAATTCAGTGCATCGGCGCGACGACATTCGATGAATACCGCAAGTACATCGAAAAGGACGCCGCGCTGGCTCGCCGCTTCCAACCGATCACGGTTGATCCGCCGAGCAAGGAAGACGCGATCGAGATCCTCAAAGGTCTGCGCGACCGTTACGAAGCGCATCATCGCGTGCAGATTCTCGACGCCGCCCTCATCGCGGCCGTTGAGATGTCCGATCGTTACATCACCGGCCGCTGCCTTCCCGATAAGGCCATCGACGTCCTGGATGAAGCCGGCGCACGCATCCGCCTCCGCAGCATGACCAAGCCGCCGAACCTGGCCGAGCTTGAGGAGCAGATCGAGCGCCTCAGCATCCAGAAGGATGAAGCGGTCAAGAACGCTGAATACGAGGAAGCCGCCCGTCTTCGCGACCAGGCCGAAGCCCTTCGCGCCAAGAAGGAAGACATGCAGCGCCAGTGGCGTGAAAAAGCCAAGGAAGTGGACGGCGTGGTGGACGAGGAAGTCATCGCTGAAGTTGTCAGCAAGATGACCGGCGTGCCCCTTACCCGTCTGGAAAAAGAAGAAGCCCAGCGTCTGCTGGAACTGGAAAACGAGCTGCATAAGAAAGTCGTTTCACAGGACGAGGCAATCAAGGCGATCAGCAAGACGATCCGCCGCGCACGGTCTGGTTTGAAAGACCCGCATCGTCCGATGGGCAGCTTTTTGTTCCTTGGGCCGAGCGGTGTGGGCAAAACGCTTCTCTCCAAGGCGCTTGCCGAATTCATGTTCGGCGACGCCGACGCGCTCGTTCAGATCGACATGAGCGAGTACATGGAGAAGCACAATGTCAGCCGCCTGATCGGCGCGCCTCCGGGCTACGTCGGTTATGAAGAAGGCGGGCAGCTCACCGAGCGCATCCGCCGTCGTCCCTATAGCGTGGTGCTGCTGGACGAAATCGAGAAGGCCCACCCGGATGTGTTCAACATGCTGTTGCAGATCATGGAAGAAGGGCGGCTGACCGATTCGTTCGGCCGCCACGTCGACTTCCGCAACGTCGTCATGATCATGACCAGCAACATCGGCTCTGAACTCATCAAAGGCGGCGGCCCGGACTTCGGCCTCAAGCCTCGCGGCAAAGGCACCAACGAAGAACGCACGTATGACAAGATCAAGGACACGGTCATGAAGGAACTGGAGCGCTACATGCGCCCCGAGTTCATCGGCCGACTGGATGATGTGATCGTCTTCCGGCCTCTCAGCCGCGAGAATCTGGAGTCGATCGTCGAGTACGAGCTGAAGAAAGTCACCAAGCGTCTGGTCGACCACGGCCTGAAGATCGAGCTGACGCAGGAAGCCAAGGAGTTCCTGATCGACAAGGGCACCAACTCCGACTTCGGCGCTCGCCCGCTCCGCCGCGCGATCGAGCAGAACGTCGAAGACCCGCTCAGCGAAGAAATCCTGAGAGGCAACTTCAAGGACAAGGATTTGATCCGCATCTCGGTAAAGAGCGAGGAAGGCGTGCCTAAGCACCTGTACTTCGACGCGGTCAAGTCCAGCGACAAGACCGACCATCCGCAGTTGGCGCAGGCCTCCAGCGATGCAACGTAAAGTGTAAAAAAACCAAACCCAACCAAAAGCGCCCGGATCCATCGATCCGGGCGCTTTTCTTTTTAGCCGGCAAATTCATCCCCCTCCCCGACACGGAGCACGCCTAAAAAAATTTTATAATTACGCCCCATAAAGCAACTTTAAGGGTTGACACACCAGCCTCGGCCAATAAACTTGGCAAGTGCTTGACCGCCTAAGCCCTTTCGACTTCGAAGGGGCGCGGGGAAACCAAGGCGAATGAGAAAAATTTCACGCAGTTTTCACTGTTTTGAAATTTTCCATTTCGCTTCGCCGTCCTGAGCAGCATCCTGATGCGGCTTATCCCGGCAGGGGCATATCGGTGCGAGCGAGGGCTGTTTGACTCGCATCCACCGAGGGAGACTTTCAACTCCCCGCCCGTCAGCTAACCCCGTCGGCACGTGAAAGGGATCAACGCGCCTCCATTCGGCGGTTGACTCCTACCTTCTGTTTTTCCTTGGTCCGCTGTATCCGTTCGCGGCAAAGCCGTCTTTTGTTTTGGCAACTCTGCCACGGCAACACCGTCGCGGTCTTCGGTTACAGCCCATCGCGCCGCCAGGCGCAGGAGAATCGCATCATGATTGGTACCCAGGCAGAATCATTGCGAAAGGCCATCGAAGGCCTCATCGACGCCAAACTCCACGACGCCATGGCCCGGCCAGGCGGGCTCGATCGGCTGCTCGCCCATCGCCGCACCGGTGTCGCTTCCTACGACATCCGTATGGCCGAACGAAAGCTTCAGGACGCGCTTTCGGGCCTGCTCAACCCCGAAAACTCCGAAGCAAGCTATAGCGCCTGAGTTGACGATCCAACCCTAGCTTCTGCAATCTTTTCGATGTTCGCGACAGCACCGCCCTAGCAAGTGCGCTTTCGCGGACACCGTATTCCCTCGCTCGCCTGGGCCCGGCGCACACCCCGCCGGCCCAGGCGACGATGAGAATCTTCCAAGATTTATGGCTTTCGCCATTCAGATTTCCTCCCCCCGCCTCCATTAAACGTCCCCTTCCCGTCAACCGAAGATACTCCTGCAGCGATCGCTGTCCGATCGTGTGAATTTCCCTCGCCGCCCACATTTTATCGGCCCGGCGCACCTTATGGACCTCATCCCCCCTTTCACGCTTCAAAGCCTCCCGAAAACCTGCGCCGCCAATCGCGAATTGGTTGAAAAAATCCTGGCAAACTTCCGCCACCAGGTGGTCGATCATCTCACCCGCCTCACACGATGCATTCAAAACAATGATCCCACCGGCGCCGAGCAATGGGCCCACGCCCTCTCACGCGCCGCCGGCGCTGTGGCGGCTGACCCGCTGAGAACGCTCGCCGCCCAACTCGAATCCATAGCGCGCGAAGGCTCGCTCAGCGCCACCGAATCCCAACTCAAAGAACTGCAAAACGAAGCCGAGCGATGCATCGCTTACATTCCGATCGCGGCTCAACGTGTCGATCTGAACGGCAAAGGGAGAGGGAATTCATAATCGGTAACGCATAGCCCGTAATTCGTAACCAAGACCGCCAACCCCAAACCCCGCCCGCTCGCCTTGCGGTTATGAGTTACGGATTACATGTTACGATTTTCTCCCCTCCCCCTTCCCCCGCCCCTTCATTCCCATTACGTTCTGCCCCCATGACCAAGCATACGATCGTTCTCATCCCAGGCGACGGCATCGGCCCCGAGGTCACTGCCGCCGCCCGCCGCGTTCTCGAGGCGGCCGGTCTTTCTGTTGAATGGATTGTCCTGCCCGCCGGCGCAAGCGCGCTCGATCAGGGATATGACAATGTTCTGCCGGAACAAACTGTATCAGCGATTCAAACGCACAAAATCGCGCTCAAAGGCCCCGTCACCACACCCGTGGGCAAAGGATTCAAAAGCGTCAACGTGCAGCTGCGCCAGAAGCTGAATCTCTATGCCGCCGTGCGCCCCGTCCGCAGCTTGCCTGGCGTGAAGACTCGCTTCGAAAATGTTGACATGGTGATCGTCCGCGAAAACACCGAAGGCCTGTACAGCGGCATCGAAAACGAAATCGTCCCCGGAGTCGTCACCAGCCTCAAGGTCGCCAGCCTGACGGCGTGCACGCGCATCGCCCGCTACGCCTTCAGCTACGCCACCCGTCGCCGTCGCCAGAAAATCACCGTCTTCCACAAAGCCAATATCATGAAACTTTCGGACGGGCTTTTTTTAGACTGTGCCCGCCGCGTCCATAAAGAAGAATTCCCCCAGATCGCCTACGACGAATTGATCATCGACGCCGGCTGCATGAAGCTCGTCCAGGACCCCACCCGCATGGACGTCCTGCTCATGGAAAATCTTTATGGCGACCTGGTCAGCGACCTCTGCGCCGGCCTCGTCGGCGGCCTCGGTGTCGTCCCCGGTTCCAACATCGGTGACACCGCCGCCGTCTTCGAAGCCGTCCATGGGTCCGCCCCCGATATTGCCGGCAAAGGCATCGCAAACCCGCTCGCCGTCATCATGTCCGGTGTAATGATGCTCAACCACCTACAGGAAGAAACGCTGGCGACGAAAATCAAAACCGCCTACGACCATCTCCTCGCCGAAGGTGACAAACAAAAACTCACCAAAGACCTCGGCGGCTCCGCCACCACCGACGGCTTTGCCGACGCAATGATCGCGAAGATGAAGTAAGTCTCATTCGGCAAACTCCGGACCCATCGCCCGGACTTCGGCGAGTTCAATCGAGCCGTACTCCAGAAGACGCGAGCGGATTAGGCGACTATCCACTGCCCACCCTTACCGCCTCACCGCCTCACATCCTCCACTTCAACCGGCGAAGTCTTCGCGTTATCAACCACCGCCGACCGCTGATGGAGAATCTCATCCAGCCGCTTCCAGGTGAACGCCAGGAACAGGATATTCGACCAGCGTTTCACCACATGGCCCGATCCGTCGATCGCCTCAAGGTCTCCCGCGCCAAGGCCGAGCAGGGTTTCGAACAGATCGCGATACCGAGTACGGAATTTCAAGCCGGCGCGGTCGGTGATCTCACATCCTTCGCCGAGATACCACTCTTCCACCGAGTTCGGGCTGAACGTTTTTCTTCCTCGGCTGAACGTGGCAAACAATGACCCAATCCAGGCCGGGAGCAAAATCCAACTGATCACCGTCGCAAACCCCGGGTCCAACTGCGGGCGAAGCCCATGGAAATAGGCGAAGAATCCTGTCAGCACAGGGACATAGTTCATGTCTTCCAGATACTTCGAAGCCAGCCATGCAAAGCTGAACACACCGACCCACAACAGGAACCTGATCGTGTTCACATCGAACAGCAGCGTCACCAGCGTATACAGCAGCACCCACGCATAGATCCATCCCCAGAGCACCGAGTGGCTGGGCCAATGCCGCGTCAATGTCGCCCCCACAAAACCTGTCAGCACCAGCGCCCACAAAAAGAACGATTGATGCACGGCGTACACCACAACCTCTTCCGACTTCAGCCGCGCACTGCGCCCGCCAATGTCGCCAAACAATCCAAATCCCGTCAGCACCCACCCAAGAAATCCAAACAACTTCTTAAAAAATGAAGGCCTCGGCCCATCATTGCGAACAATCGTCGTCGGCGGCCCCGACGATGTAACCGTGACACTCTCGGCAGAAATACGCGGCCCTGATTCAGATGTGGTGGTCATGCCACGCTAGTTTAAGCAACCACTCGAAAATCGCCATTCCAATGTCGAGGCTGATTTGTAGCCAGTGAGAATCGCCGCCTCTGTGCCTTCGTCCGGAGAATCAAATAGGACAGCGCCAAGCGACGAGATGCGTATGACTTTAAGGACATCACCGGGCATGGCTGTCCAGCGCCTTCAGCGCATCGCGCCACTCGATATAGAAGTACGGAATCTCAAACCGCTCATGCAGTTGCTGGATCTCGCGATGGAATAATTCATATTGCTCGCGCTGCCACAATTCGGCAGCCGGATCGCAATAAAAAATCCGGCAACCGAAGGGGCGAATTGAATGCACCATGCACAGATTATCGATCTGAAACCGGCATCCCGCTTCTCGCTGGCCGAGCTGGGGGAGGGATTTTTTATGGACTGGCGAAACTATTTCCCGCGCGGCGCCGTCTACAGACGCGACAAATACAGCTAGCTCGATCGTCGTTACATAAAGCCGATGCCCATATTCATCAAAATGGCAGCATCGACCAGACGCCACGCAGAGCGGCTTGCGCTCGTCAACTTCCTTCTGCAGCCGCCGATAAATATCCTGAACGGCAGCAACAACATCCCCCCGACCGGCGGCCAAACGCACGGCCCCGGCAATACCGGCGAGCATGGAATCATCCGCAATCATGCGTTCTTGCAAATCTTCGGGTATCTCCCACAATACCGCGAGCTTTCATTAAGAAGTTCCAAGGCGAAAGTCGGTCGCTTCGCCTTGGTCTGTTGTCTGTAGTTTTTGACGGCCGAATATCTTCCGAATCCATTCATGATCTGATCTCAGGACCCTCATGCGCAAACTGCTGGTTGCCAATCGAAGCGAAATCGCCATCCGCGTCTTCCGAGCCGCCACCGAACTGGGGCTGGGGACCGTCGCCATTTACACCTATGAGGACCGCTTTGCGCTGCACCGGTTCAAGGCGGATGAATCATACCTGATCGGACCGCCGGAAGGCGGGTTGCCGGTTAAAGGTTATCTCGACATCGACAACCTGATCGCGATCGCGCTGGAGCACGGCGTCGACGCGATCCATCCCGGTTACGGCTTTCTCTCCGAAAACGCCGGCCTTGCCCGCGCCTGCGAGGCCAACGGAATCACCTTCATCGGCCCCACCCCCGAACAACTCGACACCTTCGGCGACAAAACCGCCGCCAAAAAACTCGCGAAGAAAACCAACGTGCCGACCATCCCCGGCACCGAAGACGCCCTGACCGACCCAGCCGAAATCAAGGCGGCGGCAAAGGAAATCGGTTTCCCCATCATTATCAAAGCCAGCTTCGGCGGAGGCGGCCGCGGTATGCGCGTCGTCCGCAACGCCGAGGAACTGATGCCGCGGCTCGAAGAAGCACAGCGCGAAGCAGGCGCAGCCTTTGGCCGGCCGGAAGTTTTCCTCGAGCGCTACATCCCCCGCGCCAAACATATCGAAGTGCAGTTGCTCGGCGACGGCCAAGGCAATCTCGTCCATCTGTGGGAGCGAGATTGCTCGGTTCAGCGGCGACATCAGAAGGTTGTTGAGATCGCGCCCAGCGTGAACCTCCCCCAGGCACTGCGCCAGCGCATCTGCGACGCCGCCGTTCGGCTGTGCAAGCCGCTGAATTACAAAGCCGCCGGAACGGTTGAATTTCTGCTCGATGTCGATCGCCAGGAGTTCTTCTTTATTGAAGTGAACCCGCGCATTCAGGTGGAGCATACGGTGACTGAGGTCGTCACCGGCATTGATCTGGTGAAGGCGCAGATTCTCGTCTCGCAGGGATATAAGCTGCATGAGGCGCCGCTCAATGTGCCGGTGCAGGAAAAGATCGGCACCAACGGCTACGCGATCCAGTGCCGCATCACAACCGAAGACCCGGAAAACCAGTTCATTCCCGATTATGGCCGCATCACGACGTATCGCTCGCCGGGCGGGTTTTCCATTCGCCTTGATGGCGGCAACGGCTTCGGCGGCGCGGTCATCACGCCTTACTTTGATTCGCTGCTGGTCAAGCTGACCACCTGGGGACCGAGCTTCGATGAGACGATCAAGCGGACTGACCGCGCCCTGCGCGAGTTTCGCGTGCGCGGCGTCAAAACAAACATCCCGTTCCTTGAAAACCTGATCCTTCACCCCACCTTCGGTAAAGGCGAGACGACAACCACATTCATCGATTCCACGCCGGAACTGTTCCGCTTCAAAGCCAGGCGCGATCGCGCGACAAAGGTTTTAAGTTACCTCGGTGACGTCATCGTGAACGGGCGGCCGGACACCAAAACCAAGTATGACCCGAAGCGCGAGTTGATGGAACCGGTAATACCGGCCTATCCGCACGGAACCCCCCCGCCGCCGGGGATGCGGAACAAATTGCTGGAGATGGGGCCGGAGAAATTCTGCCAGTGGGTGCGGAAGCAGAAGCCGCTGCTCATCACGGATACGACGATGCGCGATGCGCACCAGTCGCTGCTGGCGACACGCTTTCGCACATATGACCTGGTGCAGATAGCCGACGCCGTTTCACATCTGATGCCGAACCTCTTCAGCCTGGAAATGTGGGGCGGGGCAACCTTCGACACCGCCATGCGCTTCCTCCAGGAAGACCCGTGGGACCGGCTCGACCAGCTTCGCGCCCGCATCCCCAATATCCCCTTCCAGATGCTCTTCCGCGGCAGCAGCGCGCTCGGATATTCTAACTATCCCGACAACGTCGTTCGCGAGCTGGTGAAGAAAAGCGCCGAACATGGGATCGATGTCTTCCGCATTTTCGATTCCCTCAACTGGATCGAAAACATGAAGGTCGCGATGGAGACCGTCCGCGGGCAGACCGACGCGATCTGCGAAGCCGCCATCTGCTATACCGGCGATATCCTCGATCCAAAACGAACGAAATACAGCCTGAAGTATTACGTGAAGATGGCAAAAGAACTGGTGAAGATGGGCACGCATGTCCTTGCGATCAAGGACATGGCCGGCCTCTGCCGGCCGTACGCGGCGTCGGCGCTGGTGAAGGCACTGCGCGATGAGATCGACATCCCCATTCATTTCCACACGCACGACACCAGCGGCATCAACGCCGCCAGTATCCTGCGCGCCTCCGACGCCGGCGTCGATATTGCCGATGCGGCGATTGCCAGCATGAGCGGCATGACCAGCCAGCCAAACTTGAATTCAATCGTGGCCGCGCTGGCAAACACGCAGCGCGATACAAAATTGAATCTTCAGTCGCTGAATCGCATGAGCGATTACTGGCAGGCCGTGCGCGATTTCTATTATCCGTTTGAAGAGGGAATGAAAGCCGGCACTGCCGAGGTGTATGAACATGAGATGCCCGGCGGGCAATACACCAACCTGCGCCAGCAGGCCAAGAGCCTGCACCTGGAAGATCGCTGGCATGAAGTCGCCGAGGCTTATGCCTCCGTGAACCGGATGCTCGGCGATATTGTGAAGGTCACACCCAGCAGCAAGGTGGTCGGTGATCTGGCGCTGTTCATGGTGACGAATAACCTGACGTCAATGGATGTGCTGGCGCCCAAGACCAAGCTGAATTTCCCCAAGAGCGTGGTGGAGATGATGCAGGGCTATCTCGGGCAGCCTGAAGGCGGCTGGCCGAAGGTGCTGCAGAAGATCATCCTGGAGACGGCGGGCGCAAAAGCATTCACCGCCCGGCCAGGATCAAAACTCCCCAAGGCGGATCTGGCGGCGACGCGGAAGGAACTGGCCGAAAAAATCCGTCGCGAGCCAAAAGATACGGATGTGATGTCATATCTAATGTATCCGCAGGTGTTTCTGGATTATGAAAAGTTCGTGAAGGTGTATGACAACACGAGCGTCATTCCAACACCGGCGTTTTTGTATGGCTTGCGGGGCGGCGATGAAATCAGCGTGGCGATCGAGGCCGGAAAGACATTGATCGTGCGGTATCTGACAACCGGCGAACCACGTGAGGATGGGATGCGGACGGTGTTTTTCGAGTTGAACGGCCAGCCGCGCGAAGTGACCGTGCCGGATCGATATCGCGAGGCGACGCTGCACAAGCATCCAAAGGCGGATGAGGATGATCCCAACCAGGTGCCCGCGCCCATGCCCGGCAAGGTATCAACGGTCGCCGTCGCCAAGGGAGACGCGGTGAAGGCCGGCCAGCGGCTGCTCAGCATCGAGGCGATGAAGATGGAAACAGCCGTCTACAGCCCGCGCGATGCCCGGGTGAAAGATGTGCTGGTCAAACCAGGAACAACCGTGACAGCCAAAGACCTGCTGGTGGTTTTGCAGGATGATCCGAATTCATTGCAGTCGCCCGGCCAGCGGATGTCGCCGGAAGGAAAGAAAGATGGGAAGGCATAGGTCAGGACGAAAAAGCCGGACATTTTTGGACATCGTCAGACAGTGCCAGTGTGCGAAAGACTCGGCGGTCCCTTTTGGTTGCTAACTGATGGGAAAAACCCATAGCGGCGGGTTTGATCTGGAGCGGTTGCGGGCAGGGTTAAAACCGTTCCGTCTGCACTGGTTTGCGCGGCTGCGAAGCACGAACGATCACGCCGGAGTCCTTCGCAAAAGGGGGACGCTATTTGCGCCGGCGGTGGTCTTGACGGGGCATCAGATCGCCGGCCGGGGACGGGGGAATAATACATGGTGGTCGGGGGACGGCTCGATCGCAGTGACATTTGTGTTTGCCGCCGACGAGCATCTGGCTCCGCAGCACGTGCCGCTGATTGCGGGCCTGGCTGTGCGGACCGCGGTGGCAGAAGCGGCAGGCAATGATGGCGTTCAACTGAAATGGCCCAACGATCTGCTGTTCAACGGGAAAAAACTGGCGGGCCTGCTTTGCGAGCGGGTTTATAAGGCAGACCTGGTAGGACTCGGGCTGAATGTGAATATCGGCAAAAAAGATGTACCGCGGGGGCTGCGCGATCGGGTGATGGGATTGAATGAAATCGCGGGACAGGAACTGGATCTGACTTCGGTTTTAATTTTGGTCGGGCAGCATCTGCGGCGAATGCTGGCGAATCGCGATGAGCAATCATTCGCCGCCGTCATCCGGGAATATGACCGGCATCATGCGCTGGTGGGCAAGCGCGTCTCGGTGCGCGGCGGCGCTGATGAGGCAATGGTGGCAGGGAAATGTGAGGGACTCGACGAAACAGGCCGGCTCCTGGTTCGGGAACGCAAAGTCCTGCATCGCGTCATCGCGGGGCACGTAGAGGCGATCTAATGTTGTTTGTTTAGGCCGGGGAGCAGATTGCCCACGAAGGCGCACGAAGTTTTCGGGAGTTGGTAAACACCGGGACGCCGAGGCTGCCAATGAATGCGGAGAAGAGGCCGTGGATGGCAATAACCAACACGAATGAAAGATGGATTTTAATTCGTGCGAATCGTTATCGCTTTTGGCTGACGGTGGCATTCCTGCTTTTTGCCTTATTGGCTGGCGGATGCGCAACATCAGGAACGGCGAAGTGTATCCGGCGTTGAAAGCGACGGGCGGCAAGTGATTCTGATCCGGGGGTTTCAGGATTGGTATTCGCAGGGGATGAACCAGCTCGGAAACGAGCTTCGCGATGCGGGCGAAAAGGCGGAGGTATTTCCGGAAGAGCAATGGGAGGCCGTCGCAGATTCACTCATCAAGCGCGGCAAGGGTCATGGGCCGATCATTCTCGTCGGGTTTTCCTATGGCGCGGATGACGTGATCGAGATTTCACACCGGCTCGGCGAACGCGGCGTCGGTGTGGATTTGCTGGTGACGATCGATCCGGTCACGCCGCGGCGCATCGGCGGAAATGTAGCGCGCTGCGTGAATTTTTATGAGCCGAACGGGGTCTGGGACCTGTTTCCCTGGCTGAGAGGCATGAAGGTGGAAGGCGACAGCGGCGTGCTCGTTGAAAATTTAAATGTGCGTGAGCGGACGGATTTGGCAGTCCAGGGGACAAGCCATGCCACGATCGCCGCAAATGAAAAGGTGCATCGGGCGATCATCAGTTTAATAAGAACAAAGAAATAATTTAGAAATCAGAAAGACTGACTCGCCCGAGACGCAGAGTTAAAATAAAAAAATTCCTCTCTGCGCCCCAGCTTCTCCGCGCCAGATACTCTTGAACAATTTGCAGTGAACCCTTGCGACCCGGCTCGCATTACGGCGGAGAAACGCTCGCGGTGACAAAGTCAGCCGGTGACGTGTCCTTCTGGACAAACTCGGCGGTGGTCCCGCCGATGCTGTAACCGTCGGCGAGGCCGTCGCCGTTGATATAGAGGAAGTCGTAGCCGGTGTTTCCATAGACGCTGTCGGTGCCGCGGCTGCCGAGGATGGCGTCGTTGCCGCTGTTGCCAAAGATGGTGTCGTTGCCGTCACCGCCGGAGAGATAGTTGGCAAGGCTGTTACCGACGATGAGGTCGTTGCCGACTCCGCCGAGGGCGTTTTCGACATCAGTTGCGATGGTGTCGCCTTCACCGGCAGCGCCGCTGACGGCGGTGCCTTTGTCGAGGCGGATGGTGACGCCGTCCGTGCGGAAGCGGTAATCGACATAGTCGTTGCCGGTGCCACCGCTGATGGAATCTGCGCCGTCGCTGCCGGAATAGAAGACGTTGTTGGCGCCGCCGTTCATGTAGTCGTCGCCTGGCCCGCCGAAGATGGTGTCGTTGCCGAAATCGCCTTCCATCTGATCGTTGCCGTTAAGGCCTTCGAGCAGATCGTTGCTGTTTCCACCAGCGAGGCTGTCGTTGCCGTCGCCACCGATGAGGGTGTCGTTGTTGGTGCCGCCGACGAGGGTGTCATTGCCGGCGTTGCCGGTGATGGAGCAGGCAATATTGCAACTGTTGCAGTTGACAAAGTCATTGCCGCTGCCGGTCTTGATGATGACGATGCCAGTGATCGAGCTGCTAGGGAAAATTTGTACAGGATTGCCATTTTCAAAGACGTAGGTATTGCTGGCGTCCTGGATGACGACGATGTTGCAATCGGTGACAAAAGCAGAGTCATCGACGACAAGATTGCCGCCGCTTTGAACGGCGGTAGCTGGAATTGCGCCGAGGGAATTGATGGACGTGCCATCGGTCACGGCCTGATGCAGCGAGGATGGCGCATCGCCGGAAACGTTGCTGAACGGTCCACCGGCGCCGAAAACGACGTCGCCGGCAATCTCACCGCCAATGGTATCAAATGGCGACGGATCATCGGTGAGTTCGACATTTCGAATGAAGTCATCGCCGTTGGGGTCTTCCTGGGCGATGTCGATGCCGTTACCGCCGTCGACAAAGTCGGAGTTCCCGTTGGCGTTGAGGATGACGTCATTGCCGTCACCGCCTTCGAGATCGTTGTTGCCATTGCCGCCGGTGACGGTGTCATCCCCATCTCCGCCGAGGACTGTATTTTCACCGCCTTCACCGTTGAGCATATCGTTGCCGGCGCCACCGTCGATAGAGTCATCGCCGTCGCCGCCGTTGACGGTGTCATCAGCGGGGCCGCTGATGATGGTGTCATCGCCGGCGCCACCGTCGACAGAATCACCGGGGCCTGGGTCAGCAGGGCCGGTGTCGGGCGGATTGGGATCGGGAGGAGTGGAGTCGTCGGCGGGGGTGATAGTGATATCGGCCGCAAAAGTAGTGGTGAACGGCAGTGCGACAGGAACAGCGGTGGCGATGACACCGGTGACGGGGTCGGCGAGATTTTTTTGGATCAAGTCGCTTCCAGCGCCACCAAGGACGGTGTCATTACCTGGTCCACCGCCGATGGAGTCATTGTCATTTCCACCTTCGATGCTGTCATTCCCGACATCACCGAAGAGGTAATCTGCGTCATCTTCACCGAGGACGGTGTCATTACCAACAGCGCCGTGGATGGTATCAGGGCCGCCTTGACCGTCGAGATAGTCATTGCCGGTGGAACCGACGATGGAGTCGGCTCCGTCTCCGCCGAGGACGGTGGTGTTGCCGGTGACGGGACCGGCGGCGAGCGGATCACCGGAGCTGTCGCCAGCGTAGATGGTGTCGTTACCGTCACCGCCGATGATCAAATCGCTGCCGCCGTTGCCGACGATGGAATCACCGTTAGGGCCTGCGAAGATGACGTCGTCACCGGCGGAGCCGTTGAGGGTGTTCACACCACCATTGCCGACGAGGGTTGAACCGCCGGGTGCGCCGGTGAGGTTGTCGTTTCCGTCGCCGCCGGCGATCCCTTCGACATCGCTGTGAACATTGTCGCCTTCGCCGGATTCGCCATCGTCAGCGACGTTGTCGGCGGTGACGACGAGGTCGGCGGTGCGGCTGGAATAGTCGACAAGATCGATCCCAGGGCCCCCGACAATATCATCGGGGCCGGTGCCGCCGTCGAGAAGGTCGTCGCCGGAACCACCATCAAGGGAATCAGCGCCTCCGTTACCGGAGATGCTGTCATCGCCGCCATTGCCGGAGAGCTGGTTGTCGGTGCCGTTGCCGTTGATGCTATCGTCGCCTTGGCCGCCCTGGACGTTTTCGATGAAGTTGAATTCGCCGGAGACGAATGTCGCGACGGTGGTGTGGGCGAAGGTTGCGAGCGTGTCGCTGGTGAGGTCGACATTTACCGGCGTCGCCGCGGTGAGCGCGCTGAAGTCGAGGGTGTCGGTACCTTCATTGGCGAGTTCGCAGACCTTTACGGTTTGAGTTGAGGAAGTGGGAAGGAAGATGTAGCGGTCGTTTCCGGTATTGCCACCGAGGGTGTCGTTGCCGCCGTTGCCGTTAAGAGTGTCGTTGCCGGGGCCGCCCTGGAAGAAATTGGTGCGCTGGAACCGACGAGCAGGTCGTTCCCGCTGCCGCCGGTGAGGTTCTCGACATCGCTGAGGATATTGTCTTTCTCACCTGCGGCGCCGCTGACCGGGCCGGCGCCGATTTTGAGGGTGAGGTTATCCGAGCGGGAAGAGTAGTCGACGGTGTCGATGCCTGCGCCACCGGAGAAGGTGTCGGCGCCACCGCCGCCGTCGAGAATGTCGTTGGCGTCACCACCAGAGAGGGAGTCGTTGCCGCCGAAACCGCGGAGCGTGTCGATGCCGGCGCCTCCGAAGAGGGAGTCATTGCCAGCGCCACCGGTGATGGAATCGCGGCCATCGCCACCGTTGATGGAGGCGGGAACAGTGACGTTGGAACTGACCAGAAGGGAGTCGTCGCCGCCAAGTCCATTGATGACGAGTTTCTTCACCTTGGCCAGAGGAAAGTTGGTGATCTTCGCGCCTTCATGGACGCTGACAGTCGTGCGGGCCTGACCGACGCGGATCAGGTCGGCGAGGTTTGTGCCGGTCACGGTTAAGACGCCGGCCGAGTTGAGCGACACGGACAACAGGCGACGCTTTTCCAGCACCTCAAAAAACATGATGGCCTCTCAAATGAAACCGGTAAGCACATCCGCGTTGGAGCGAAGATGATGCACATCACCGACACTATCTACGGACACTCGGGGACAATCCTGCACCGGAATCAGGCTGCTTCACCCACCAAGATGAAGCAGCAGATTGGCGCAGTTTTCAAAGTCGCCCGATGCGAGGAACGTGGAGTAGTCGGTACGCGGCGCAGGCCGCCCCGGTGCAATTTCTCTGAAAACAAAGCCCGTCCCGCCGGCGACAAGACACACCCTTTTTGCCGGCGGCAAGCCTGGATTTGATTGTCCGTTCGGTCTTTTCCCCATTGGACAACCTTAGTCTGGCCTGCGGAGAAGGAGTCTAAACGGTGAGCATGGTGAGATTCAATCGAAAATAACGGGCAATTGCTAATTTATGGTCGGAAACTATCACCGACGGGCAGCCGGGCGTCAGGCTGGGAAATGGTTGCCGGTTCTGAGGTTCACTGAACGCATGGCCCACCAAACGACGGATCATGTTTATCGATGAGAGGTTATCGCCGGACGAGGTGTGATCGTCGGACGATGCATCACCTTGGTGTTATGTGCGGTGGCGTCGTTGCTTAGCGTTGCGGATGGAGTCGCAAGCAGGCCGCTGGGTCCGTTGGTTGGGCCGGGTGGTGGCGTGGGCGGGAAAAACGGAGTGCCGACTTCGGCGATGCCACCGATCTGCTGGCCCGGACTAATCTGGCCTCGCAACGTGGTGACTTCGGTTTCGGTCGTGGGATCGAAAATTGTCACGCGAGAGCCATCAAGGAAGGCATCGATCTGCCAATTGACAGGTTTGCCGCTGACACCGGTGACACCAACGGGATAGAGCGCGGTGGGGAATGAACCAGTCCAGAAGGCGAGCTCAATGCCGCCGTTTTTGCCGCCGCGATGATCGAAGGGGATAAAGCCGCCGCTCGGGGAGCTATCAGCGCCGGTCGCGGGATAAAGCGCTTCACCGGCGCCGGAGAGAACACCGACGACGAGGTCAAGGTTGGCCGGTCCATCCCAGCGGAGGACGAAATCGAGACGGCCTGGCAGCACGGACAGGAGTTGCTGATCGGTTGGTGGGACACCGCCGCGGACGATGGGGACGCCTTTATCATTTCCCACTTCGAATACGGAGCCGCGGGAGAGCAGGTTGGTTACGAGGGGGATTTCGTTGGGGGTGCGCGCGAAGGCGATGTTGGGATCGACGACGCTTTGAAGCAAAGCTGTGTCGGCGACCGCCTGCCCCCCTACCGCGGTGACGTTGCCGTGCGCGAGGATCTGGCGGCGTTTGCCGGCGGTCCATTCGGCGAGACCTTCATATCGATATGCCTGCGGTGAGAATGGCCGCTCGTCGGTGACGGAGACGCCGGTGCCGCGGACGGCGAGCGTGCTGTTGGGCGTGCGGACGGTAGATTCATGCTCGATGCCGGCGGCCTGCACTTCGTAGCGCGTGCGGCCATACTTCATGCCGACGTCGGTCTTGTATGCGTCCTTCTGCTTGATTGCCTGCAGAACTTTGATTGTGCCGAGACGATCCAGAGTGATCGTCTGATTCGGTGGAAGCTGGAACTGGACAGCGGAGTGCAGGCCGGTTTGAAATTCAGCGCCTTCGTTCAGCACGAGGCCGACGGTGCAGGGCTTCCAGGGATCATTGTCTGAAGTGTGATAGCGAACCATTCCCTGAGCAGCCGTCACTGTAACCGTGAGATGTTCCGCATCGGCGGTTTGAGTCTCAGGGGCTGGAGCGTTCTCCAGGTATTTTTGGGTTGACTGCATCGCGTGCGTTGGAGCGGCGGCAAGGGCAGCGGCAAGAACGGCAGATGCGGCAGCGAGGCGATGGATTCTTTTCCGTTTCATGGGATGTTCCTCACTTCGGATATTCCTCACTTCGCATTCAGTTCCGTTGCGGGCGCTGTGCCGTGGTCGCCGGCCTGGTAGTCCTCCGCTCGAGCGATGATCCCAACAAATTCGCTTCCCGAGAATGCCTGTTCCGGGCTGCTCGGGGGGAATAGATCCATATACACCAGTTTGCGCGTCGCGTATCGGGGCGTTGGGCCAAGCAGGCTCAGGGCCCAACCGCCGTGGATTTTCAACACCTGAACCAAGGCGACGGCGATCGTGCCGCGCTGTACGGATTCGTCCGCGGGCCGATCGAAACCGGCGGGGAGCCATTTCCGCAATTTCAGAGTCGCGACACGGGCGGGATAGCCGGGTGATTCATCCTTTCCGTCAGCGAAAAGCAGCAACCCGTGAAAGGCTTCGTCATTGCACGTTACAGGGCGGCCTTCGAGGCCGTGCCAGAATTCCAACTGGGCCGATGTCGGATCATCGGGGAGGCCCTGGGTCAGGGGCTTTTCCACGTGGGTTGCGTGGCAGCCCGTAAGCGTCAGCGCCAGCAGTGCTGCGAAACAAATGGGTAAAGCCAGATGGATCAGTCGCCAGCAGGACGCTTGTTTGTTTGTCGCACTGGCGCGTTTCTCATGTCGAGTGCCATTTGGAATGGACCAGAGACCCGTGCTGCGGGGGCGGCTGGTTGTTGTCCATCCTGTCACATAGGTTACGTTGGATGGGACGCCGCGCTGCGCGGAAGTTTTGGCGGGCTTGTTCGCCATGGTGTCGGGTTGGGGGTGTTTAGAATGCAAAGGTCAGCCCCCCATAAAGGAATTGTCTTGAATCGTGGCTGCGGAGGGCGACGCTGGGGAAGAACATGCCGTAGCGCAAAGCAAAGGTCACGTCGCTTTTGATCTGCCAGTTAAGGAAGAGGTCGGGCTCGACACCGAGGAAACCTTTGTGAAGGCTGGGTTCGTCGATGGGGGCGCGGTCGCTCCATTTGCCGAAGGCGAACATATCGAGTCCTACCTGCAATTGGCGGAAGAGGGCGCTGGAGGGCATGGGGAAAGTGGAACCGCCTACGCGGAGGATGTAAATGTTGGAGACCGTGGGGGCGAAGGCAAGTCCGTTGGCGACCTGTCCGAATGCGTTGAAGGCGAGGTCATCGGTTCCGGATTTGTTGCCGCCGAAGGTATTGGTTGTCTGAGCGCGGTCGCGATCACCGCTGGCGGCGATGGCTTCGAGACTGAAGCGGGTTTTGTTCAGGTCATTGAGAAGATAATCCATTC
Organism: uncultured Phycisphaerales bacterium; assembly: GCA_963704405.1. GTDB lineage: Bacteria > Planctomycetota > Phycisphaerae > Tepidisphaerales > Tepidisphaeraceae > MFD01213-c1. The sequence continues at coordinate 2,222,868 of OY969903.1, read as the reverse complement.
GGAAATCACCGGCGAACGCATTGATCTCTTCTTTGGTCTGCGGCACCTGCTGCAGCGCGCCGCCGGCGGTGGTGAAGCTATTGGAAAGGCCGGACCCGCCTTCATAGACAGCTTCAAGGCCATAGGTGAAATGTTCACCGAGGGTGCCGGAGGAGCCGGTGCCGATGTAATAGCTATTGTAGTGATAGTGAGTTGTTACAGGGCCGATGATGTGCTGATAGTCGTGGTTGTAATCCTGTTGGGAGAGGAAATAGAGGAAGGGCCGGTGCTCGCCGGCCTGTTTGGCAAGCATGGCGCCATAGAAGCCGCGGTGGGTATTGGTGTCGAAATGGGGGCGGGTGCTGTCGTTGTCGATGGAGTCGGGTGGGGTGATGCCGGCGAGGAGTTGGAGGTCGACCGTCTTGTATGCGAGGTCGACGACGACACCGTCCAAGGTTTGGACGAGGGTTAAACCGTTGGCCCAGTATTGCAGTTGACGGCCACCGAGGATGGCGACGTCGTAGTCGGTCTGCCTGCCCTCATAGGCGGACATTTCTTTTTGAAGATCGAAGCGGTAATAGGCCCGATCGACCCGGGCCTGGAAGCGGTCGCCGCGCCCGTCGAAGCTGTCGCCTGGATTGAAATCCTGCCAGGTAAGGCGGCCGCGGAAATAGAGTTCCTGAACATCATCGAGATTCAGCCGGCCGTATCCGACGAGGTCATATTGGCGAAGGCCGTGGTTGTCGTGATTGAGGTCATCGACGGAGAGATAGCTGGCGGTGACATATCCGCCGTAATCGAAGAGAAGGCGCTGACCAGCGGGGACGGCGGGATTGGCGAGGAGGGCTGTCTGACGCTGGATTTCATCGAGTTGACGTTGATAGCGCTCGAGATTTGAGGTTTCCAGAGACTGTCGCCGGCCCTCAATGTGAAGAGAAGGACCACCAGAGCGGCAATAACTGCCGACGCTCGATTCATTCCGCACCCGAATTCCGACCAAGTAAGCCAAGTGCTCCCGCCCGCGGGAGTTTCGGCAATTTATTGATGAGAGCGTAGGTGTGCAACTTATTGCATCTGGGAAGACAGCAATGGGGTTTAGCTGCCCTGCGCCCTGAAATACTGCACAAAGGGGGAGCATGCGTTGACGAAGCTGGAATGGGGAGTATCATACGTCGGCATATTACCTAGTATGCCTATAGGAATTATAGTTTATGAAGTTTAGGGAGCAGGCTATTCAGGTTCGGAAGGAGTCAGCAGATGCGATTCTGGCGAAGAATCTCGTCGCTGCGCGTGTTACCGCGGGACTTACGCAGCAGGATTTGGCGATCGCCTCGGATATTTCGCGGGCGACAATCGCCCAACTGGAAACCGGTTGCAGCGATCCGCGGCTATCGACGATTGTCGATCTGGCCAGGGCGCTTGGGATCTCGCCTATGTTGTTGTTGATTGGGCCAAGTGAAGCGCGGGCGCTGGCGGAGTTGCCGCAGCGAGTTGCGAACGCCCCACTCAGCCTTCCTGCCGCCGACGTTGTTCGGATGCGGGGATATGTGGCGAGCGGGATGTTGAAGGATCGCCTGCGAGCCGCGGCTTTGGGGGCGACGATCGCCCGCGATGCGTCCCGGTCGGGCGAAACTTCCAGCCGATCGAATGATCCGGGGACGGCGGATCATGGGACGGCGGTTGGCTCATCTTCAGCGGCTGTTTGGATTTGGGCCGCGGTTTTATCGGCGATCCTTCCGGGTGAAGGCACGGCGATCGGAGCGGCCGTCGGTCAATTACTGATTGAACAAGAAACAACGAGTTCGCCGGTCCTTGCGGCCGGGCAGCTCGATACCTGAAAGAGAAGCAGAAATATGAAGGCCACACGCAAATCGCGTTTTGGGTTTACCCTGGTTGAGCTTTTGGTTGTTATCGGAATTATTGCACTACTCATCAGCATCCTGCTGCCGGCGCTGAGCAAGGCGCGGGAAGCGGCCAATACGGTGAAGTGCGCGTCCAACCTGCGGTCTATCGGGCAGGGGATTGCAGTTTATGTCGCGGAGTTCCGAGGCAAGCTGCCGGCTTCCAACTGGTACTACGGATTGCAAATTCCCGGGGCCGGCGGCGCCAGCGCTTCGCCGGCGACGGCTACGCAGGGGTATGTGCACTGGACTGCCCTGATATTTCAGGGAGGCAGGCACTTCCCAACGTCAACGGCACTGGGTTCGACCGATTCGGTCTACCTCAGCACCAGCGGATGGGACATGTTTCAGTGCCCGAGCCTGGTCAACGGCGGGCTTCCGCCGGCCAATACATTTCCAGGCAACAATGAGAGCGGTATTTCCAATGAAACCGCGGGCGTGGTTGACGTGCAGGCGCCCGCCTGGCTTATATGCTGAATGAGGCGCTCGCAGGACGCAGCCGCGTCGCTCCGAACTATGCGGGAACGGTCAATACTTATTATCACTGGCTGGCGGCAGGGAAAATTCCGCACAGCGGCGAGACGATCCTGGCGTCGGAGATGTGGGGCATTCAATCAATGATGAGTGCGGCTTCGAACACAGGCGGCGGCGGGGTTGCCAGCAACTCGCGCCGATCGATCAACGGATTCAGCGTCAGCGCCTCAGCGGCGGCGGGCACCGCCGGCGTATCGAGCGTTGATAAATTTTACGCCACCACCAACGGCACCGGTAACTTCAGGCCAGCGACGGTTGCAAACCTGCAATCGAATCCGCTGACTTTCTATGCGGGGCAAACGCCGCCATCGGCCGGGCTGGATACCAGCCTGGATTTTGTCGGTCGAAACCACGGGGCGAGGAAGCTGGGCGTCGTGGGCGGTGATACGCAAAATCGCGGCGACTGGGATTTGCGCAAGAGCAATTTCCTCTACCTCGATGGTCATGTTGAAACCAAGCACGTAACCGAAACGGTTTATCCCAGGAACCAGTGGGGCGACCAGTTCTACAGCTTGAATCCATGAGCAAGCAATGACCTGATTTGCGCAACGCAGGAGAGCGTGACTTTTCAGTCACGCTCTCCTGCTTCATTGTGATGGACTGACGACCGGCGTTAGCCCGGTCATCTACTGATGTTAGTGGCCTTGCAGCAACGTCAGCACGCTTTGAGGCGTGTTGTTCGCCGTGGCCAAAACGCTTGTCCCGGCCTGGGTCAGGATTTGCGCCCGGGTCAGGTTCGCCGTTTCCTCGGCGAAATTGGCGTCGCGGATCGTGCTCTCGCTGGAGGTCACGTTTTCCAGCGCGACGTTCAGCGAGTTGATGTTCGTCTGAAGCGTGTTCTTTTCAAACGCGCCCAGGCGGCCTCGCAGCAGCGCGACCTGATTGATCGCCCGCTCGATGATCTGGCTGGCGGTGCCGGCTTTGCCGGCGACGAGCGTGGAGTCACCGCCGGTGACCATGTCGGTGAGGAACCCGACGTCGGCGTCACCCAGCTTGTCGGCTGAAACGGACGCAATGCCGATGCTGACCTGCTGATTCGAGGTGACCTGCGGCCCTAACTGGAAGTTCGCCCCGCCTCCGGTAATGGCGAACTGAGTTGAACCGGCGCCGAAGTTCTTGTCGAGAGTCATGTCCAGATCGAGGCCGCTGGTGTTGAGCTTGATGTTTAAGCCGTCACCAACCGACACGGCGCCATTCACTGTCGCTACCGCGTCAACACCGGATGTCCGGCTCTTGAACGCGCCGGATGTGTCCTGGGTCGTGAAGGTTCCGCCTTTCTGGGCTGCCACCGACACGAAGCTCTTGGACCCGTAGTCAGAGCTTTTGAAGACGATACCGGACTGCCAGTTCGTCGCCGACACATAAGCGGCGGCGACACCGGTGGAGTCTGAGACGCGGTTGACGGCAAAGGCGATGGCCGACGCGTGCGTGCCGCTGGTGAAGCTGAGCACCTGAACACCGGTATTGCCGGCGATTTCCAGCGTGACGCTGCTGGCGATCTGGCTGGTGGTGAATTCAAGCTCGGCGGGCCTGGCGCTGGTGATCACGTTGATGTTCACCGGGATCGTCGTCTGCGTGCCGAAGTTGGCCTGCGAGATATGCAGCGCTTTGATGTCTGTCGAGTTTACACCACTGGTGATGTAATCGAGACTGCCATTGATCAGGTGCAGACCTGCGAACGTGGTCGTGTCGCTGATTCGAGTGATGCTCTGCACCGCTGAATCGACCTGGAGCTGATTGGCCGCGATTTCGTCAGAGCTCATGGCGCCGCTGTTGGCGGCCTGCACGACGAGGCTCTTGACGTTAAGCAGCAGGGATGCGACTTCGTTCAGCGCGCCTTCTGCCGTCGAGATGACGTTGTTGGCGCGTGATGAATTGTCGACAGCCTGGTTAATGCCGGTGATTTCGCTGCGCAGCCCTTCACTGGCAATAAGACCAGCAGGGTCATCGGCACCGCTGTTGATGCGCAAACCACTGCTTAGCCGCTGAAGCGTGTCATTTAACGTCTTCTGCGAGTTCGCCAGCCCCTGCTGTGCGTATAACGATGCGACATTGGTATTAATACGGGCCATACAATCCTCCGTGATTGGTCATGGCGAGCCGGGCACTATTGCCCGGCGGCGTGTGAGCCCCGATCCTTGGGGCCCGAAAAATCCTTCGAACACTTTGTTTTTTTACGTTGTGCTCGAACCGAAGAAACCAGGCGCGATACGACTATCGCCTTATTTCTTCTCTTCCTTACCGGGACCTTTGGGACTGATCTTTCCAAGACCCGAAAGATCCTCGGGTTTAACCTGGGCCGCCGCTCGGTTTTCCCGGCGAATGGCCTCATAGACTTCTTTGCGATGGACCGTGACTTCCTTGGGGGCGTTAATCCCCAGACGAACCTTGTCACCGCGGATATCAACCACGGTCACCTCGATGTCGTCTCCGATCATGATCGTTTCATCGCGCTGTCGCGATAGCACCAACATATTGGCTCCTTCCTGGGTAAGGGACCTGTAAGCAACGCGGCAATCTCGCGCCCTTCGGATGCAAATCCGTCAGACATCCATTGCCGGCGCCGGCCTGCAGGCCCGCGATCTCCCGCGACGTCCGTGTCGCGGTGCACCGACAGGCAATTCACCATTGCCCGGCGATACAATCCCTGGTGCGCTTGTTCCACTGCCTCGCCCGAATACATTTCCGCGGCAAACCCGGCAACAATGCCATGCATTTACGCGAAACAAATTTCCGGGACCACCAAAGACTCGTCGATCCTTCGACAAGCACTATGGTGGCTTCGGTTTAAGCCGGCACCGACTTAATCCGATCGGGCATTACCGGTCGTGCCACGAAGGGCGGACCGATATTGCTTTACTTCATCCGCTTACGCCGACCTTTCATGCCGACAAGGGCACTGCGGGTCTGGCGGGCGGCGAACAAAGTTATGCCGACTTCGCCAATGGAACCTCCACCTGGAGCCTCATCAGCGGCTGGCGGGTAGTCCACTTCTTCTCAGTCAACACCACCTGCGTTGCCAGCCGGTTTTCTGCGTTGACCACGATGGGCCCCAGCAGATTGCCCGTCAGCCAATCGCCGACCTTGTTGCAGATGACAAATGTCTGCAGAAAGTTGGGATCGTTCAGTTGCAACTCGGTCGACGTTTCCTCGCGGACGGGAACTTCATAGTCCTTGAAGAAGATGGTGGGATCCGTGACCACGAACGCGAGGTTCGGATCAGTCGTGCTCTGAAGCCAGAAGAAGTAGTTTTCTTCTCCGGTCTGGATCAGCGCAAACTGATTGTGGTTTGGGAACCCCAGCAGCCCGCGTGCGAAGGTCATGACGCGCTCGTCATCGACTGTCATGCGCCCGAACCGTGACGTTTGAATTTCCATGCGAACTCCATTTCATGCAGCGTACCACTCCGGGTATCGCGTGCGATTCCGCGGCCTCCGCCGCGGCACAACCTGACTCGCGGCCACCGATTCCATCGATGAACCGCACAACCTGCGGGCAACGACCGCCGCTGCCTCGCTCCGTCCCCTTTATGGACTTCTCCCGCGATCCGGCGGGAGGGTGATTCGTGATTCGTAACTCTTTGCCTCTTTTTCCGGCTTGCCGTTTTTGCGCCTCCGGCATTTTTTACTGCGCTGCAACCCGTTTAGTTGCGTCCTATAGTATTGTGCTACATATCTCTCTTCGATACAGCAACCCGCGTGCCGCGGCGAACTATGTAATATAATCCAGCAGCGACAGATTGATTGTCTTGGCGGTTGTCTGGAGCGTGGCCTGCAAGCTGTTCTGCAACGTCTGAAACTGCGTGATTGTCTGCGCCATATCCGCATCCTGCAGTTGCGAGAGAAGGGCCTTGGTCGCGAGGTTTTCATCATCGATGCGGCTGGAGCGGCTGTTCAGCTCCTGCACTTTCGCGCCTGTCGTTCCACGGACCTGAACGATGTTCGCAGATTCGGAAGTCAGCCCTTCGGAAGCCGTGGTGATTCCCGCCAGGTCGCTGCTGCGCAGTGAATCGCGCAATTTCTGCAGATCGGAAAAGATGCCTGGTGTTTTGATCGCATTGGCATCAGTGCCGGTGATGGTTCCACCCACCGCCGGCGTCATGAGCCCCAGGTCTGACGCGGCGGTGGAGAAATTCAGAGGCGTTACTTTCATGGGTCCGCCACCGACGGTGTTGTCTGTCAGGACAATGCCGTTGCCGGTGGTGGAGAAGCTCGCCGTCAGCTTTGGACCGGCGGCGGCGTTGATTTGATTCAACACGTCCTGGACAGTGACCGGATTGTTCAGATCGACATTGATCAGCGAACCGTCGGCGGTGGTGATATCAAAATCATTGCCCGCGACGGTCTGCACGCCTTTGCCGTCATTCAACTCCGCCAGCGGAGTGTTAGGGCCAAAGCTGCGGATTCCCAGGTCCGATGCGCTGGTTCCACCATTTTCAGAAATGGTCATCGCCGTGCCCTGAACGGTATTCAGGATGTCGATTCCATTTTGCGCCGCGTTCACCTGGGCATGGACGCCAACGCCGGCGCTGTTGATCTGGTTCAGCAGGTCTTCGACCGTCATGCCCGCCGACATGCTGATTGTTTTGGATGTCGCGCCGTTGGTGATGGTGAAGCCGGTCGTATCGACGCCGGTTCCGCCTCGCAACGAGGACATTGTGGTGAACGGCGTTACAGTCGCGCCGACATTGGCGCCGACCAGCGATATGTTCGCACCGGCGCCAATGGATTGAAGAATGCCCAGGTCGGCCGCGGTTGTACCGCCGCCGACGTCGTTTACGCTGATATTTGCTCCGGCTGAAGCGGCGAGAGTAAGTCCCGATGCGGTAACGCTGGCGGTGACGCCGGTGAGTCCCGCGCCGTTGATGGCGTTAACGACATCTGACATCTGATCCACACCGGACAGGTCGATCACTTTAGTGTTGGTGCCGTCGCTGATTTGAATCGAACCGAGCTGCACACCCGTATTGCCGGCGCCTTTTAATGTGCCGATTTGGGTAGCGGGCAAAACCTGTGGCGACAGATTCACCGATCCGATTACGCGGCTGGACTGTCCGCCAAAAACCTGTGTTCCATCGACTTGAAACCCGAGCTGGGTGGATTGATCGACGGTGTTAGTCAACGTTTTGGTAGCGCCGCTGAACTGCACACCACCGGTTGCCTGGACGTAGGGAGGATCGGTCTGCAAATCACCGCCGAAGATGTAACTGCCTTCAAACTGGGTGTTGGCGAGGGAGAGGGCCTGGTTATAAATGCTGTCGACAACCGCAGCCGCGCTGCGCGCTGATCGGCGGAGACGGTGGAAGAGACGTTTTGTGAAGCAATCTGCTGGGCCTGCTGAAGAAGGTCGTTCAGATTGGAGAGCGTCGAATCCACTTCCCCGAGCTGGCTTTTCGCCTGGTTGATATTGCTTGAAAAACCCTGGCGGCTTTCCAGCGTCTTTTGCAGTTGCTGAATGATCGCGGCTGACGAAGGATCGTCGCTCGGCTGATTTACACGCTTGCCGGTGGAAAGCTCATTCTGCACATCGAGCAATTGCGACTGCGTCTGCGAGATCGACTCAGTCGCCAGATTGCTTCGCAGCAGGTTGCTGACACGGGCAAGATTCAGGGGCAAAATCGACATAAGTCACCGTAGCAAACCACATGCGGAAAAAGACATCAGACCAACTGAATAATTGTTTTCATCATGTCATCCACCGCCGACACAATCCTGGACGCCGCCTGAAACGCGCGCTGTTGCCGCATCAGGTTCATTGCTTCTTCATCCATGCTGACACCGCTGAGGCCTTGCTGCTGGGATTGCAGGGTGTTCTGCACCACTTGCGCAGCCTGTGAATTCTGCTTTGCGGCTGCCGCTGCGGTGCCGACTGAATTCACCACAGACTCATATGTGTCTTTCAGGCTCTGGCCGCTCAGCGCTTTCACCGGCGCGCTTTCAAGCTGTGCGATGGCGAGGGCTGTTTGATTGTTTCCCTTGTCGCCGTTCAGAGCGGCCGCGAGGAGCGTGGGCTGACCGAGGAGCTGCGCGTTCACAGTCACGTCTGTGGCATCTTTACCGCTGAAAAAGGTGTTCACCCCAAGCGAGGCGAGCACACCGCTGGTGTCCTGGCTGAAACTGATTTCTGCGCCGGAGGATGCGGCGGCGATGGTGAGTTTGCCGCCGGTGATTGTCGCGGCTACACCGCCGATTGCGGCAAGGGATGTCTGTAATGAATTCAGCGTGGTGTCGTTGTTATTCAAACCATCAAGATCGACCTTCACGAGCGTGCTCGTGATCAGACCGGTGGCTTTCTGCTTCACATGCAGGACGAAGCTTCCATTCACCGGCGTGAACGGCAACCCGGCTGCGGGTTGATTCAAGGCGGCATTAGGGTCCAGCACCGCGTTCGTTGACGTCACGCTGGAGAACCCTTCCATGCCCTGACCGCTGGAATGCAGCTTGTTCAGCTCGAAGATCAGGTTGTGTGCGATCGAATCCACCTGTCCAGCGACGGTGGAAATTTGAGAACGAACACTGAGGAGTGCGCCCAATTGGCCGCTGGTGACCGGCACCGTGCCGTTGTTCGAGGCGAATGTGATATTCGGGACCAGGGCGCCGGTGCTGTCGGTCGTCGTTCCGAGCTTCAGCCCGTTGTTGGTTTGGCCGTCCACCAGCGTCTCGGACCCGACATAGACGTTCATTGACCCGTCTGGCTGCTGCAACGTTTTTATGTCCATCAGCCCTGACAACTGCTTCAACACTGCATCGCGTTGATCGCGCAGTGCGTTCGCCTGACCGGGTGTGCCCCCTTCGGTGACTACAATCTGGCGGTTCAGGTCGGCGACTTTCTGTGCGAGATCGTTCGCCGCGCCGGTCTGCCCTTTAAGTTGATCGCTGATGCTTCCCTGCAACTCGCCAAACTGCGATTTCATGTTCTGGAAATAGCCGGCGAGGTCCTGACCGTCCTGCAATACCAGTTGCCGCTGACCGATGTCGGTCGGCTTCCCTGCCAGGGTGGACCAATCGTTGAAGAACGTGCTCATGTGCGATGACAGGTCCTGCCCGGATAGCGCGTTGAATACCGATTGCACCTGCCCAAGCCACTGTTGCCCGACCGACGCCGAAGAGTTATCGCTGATGCTCGCCCGCAGGCGGCTCAGAAGCGCGTCGTCAACCTGCCGCTGCACCGACGTGAGATCGACGCCATTGCCGATGAATATTCCCGGCTGAACCTGCTGGCCTTCGGCTGGTGACTGGCTGGCAACCTCGCGGCTGTAGTCCGCGTTGCCGGCATTGGCAATGTTGTTGCCGGTGACCTGCAGCGCAGCCTGCTCCACCGCCAGCGCCGACCCGCCCGAATTTAATGCTCCAATCAAAGACATAATTTCACGTCGTCTGTCTCACGATGCTCATCCAACCGCTTCCATCACACCGATCCGCGCCGACATGCGCGGCACGCCGTTCTTCGTATACAAACCGCCCTGCTCAACCGCTCCGGCAAGCAGGCGCACCGCCGTGTTCAAATGCCCCAGCACCGCGCCGGCCAGCTTTCCGGCGATGTGGTTACGCGATGAAATCTGCCCGATCGCATTGCATAATTCTGTGCGCAGTTTCATGAGCGGTTCTTTGCGATGCGGAAACAATTCCGCCAGTTGCGGGATCTTGGGCTCACCGGGGACCCGCATCATTTTTGCGATCTGCAGGGTCAGCGAGCGGCGTTTGTATTCGAACGTCGCGATCCGCAGCCGCGATGCTTCCTGCTGATTGGTGGCTTCATCCATCCCCCGGAGATTCAGCACCTTCATGGCGGCCTGCTGCGCATCGATGTGCTTCAGGAGCTTCTGATGCTCAATGATGAGCTGCTGCAGGATCGATTCCAAATCGGATATTTGCCGCAGGTGCGGCTGTTGGGCTGATGTCATTTTCCACCCCGCATCAGTCCGCCGCCGAAGGTTGCAGCGACAGGCGTCACATTTTTCTGTCCGATGCCAAGCGCCTTATTGCCGGGCAGGGTGCTTGATTTACGATAGCGCCGGCCGCCTCAATTTTTTTGACGATCGCTTTTACCAGCTTGGCGCCCGAAGCCTTGCTCATTCGATCGGCCAGTCGCTGGTCGTACATTTCGTTGAACGCCTGGCCGCCGCGTCCACCGCTGAATAGTTCGCTTTTGAAGGGGCTGTTGCGCATCTGCTTCAGCATTTCGCCGAAGAAGGTTTGCGAGACCCATTTCTGGGTTTGTTTGACGAGTTGGGCGTGCTTGGGGTCGACCGGCGCCGGCTTTTGGTGGCCGCTGAATCGCTTGTCGAATTGAAGTGGCTGTCCAGTCATGTCTCGCGTCTCCGACGCACATTTAAATCAAGTGATTACGCAATCACGGGGCTTCATTCCACGACTAATTTCGCGTGCAGTTTTCCTGTCTTGTAGAGTTCTTTCACGATGATGATCCGATCTTCCGCCGGCACCCGAAGCTGATCGAACGCATTGGCCAGGTCCTGGAGCTTTCCGCCGCCCTGGTTGGTTGTATCCAGTGGGATGACTTCCTTGGTGCCCACCTGCGGGTTGCGCGGGGTGGCGACGGGCTGGGGATTGATTGTTGTGATGGTCAATCCCTTGTGGCTGATCACTACCGGACTGATCTCCACATCACCCGTCACGATCATGGTCCCGGTTCGCTCGTTGATCTGCACTTTTGCTTCGGTCGGCAGGATCGGGACAGGCAACCGCAGGACTGCGGAGATGAAGCTGTCCGGCCGCTCGCGCTCGCTGGCGGGAATCTGAACCACGATGTTCTTCGGATCGATCGCGGCGGCGATGGTCTCGCCAGTGTCCCCCGCTTCGTTAATCAGCTTGGCAATCGTGCTTGCCGTCGTCCAACTGGCCGACGGATCATCCAGCACCAGGGTGAACCGTCCAGCGTTGTCGATGTATTTCGCCGGCAGATCCACTTCCATCACGGCCCCGCCTTCAACCATCCCCGCGGTCGGCGTGCTTGGGTCTTCAATCACCAGCGGCCCTTCCGCCAGGGCAAACGGAATTGGCTTCAGTGGATTCCCATCCGCATCTCGCGGAATAAATGGCTGCCCGGTCGGGCCGAGCATCGGTGTGATGAACAGGTGGCCGTTCTTCAGGCTTTTGGCCGCCCCGGTGCTGAGAACGCGGACATTGATATGGTCGCCATTGCGAACACCGTTGGCGGGCAGCGTCGCCATCACCTGCACGACGGCGACGTTCTGCGCATTTTGCAGCTCGGCGACTGTCGTCGGATCAGCATATTTGGAAAGCAGTTCGGCGAGCGGTCGAATCGCCGCCATATACGCCCCGCCGTCCCCCGTTCCTTGCAACCCGACCACGAGGCCCATCCCGCTGATCACGTTCGTACGCGCCCCGTTCAGACGCGTAATATCCGCCACCTTTACCCCGAAGGCGCTCTGCGCCGTCGTCAGCATCAGCAAAACAAAGATGAATTGTATTCGCCGCATGAAGGACTCCGCCTTCGGAATTGTCCATCGTCCGTTGTCCGCGGCTGAAGACGTTCGACGTCATATGCAGCAACGGACGACGTACAACAAACCACTGACTCCCCGTCTTCTTCGTCAGAATGGATTCACAAAGTCCAATAATCTTGGCAGCAGCCCCCGTTTGGTTGTATCGCGAACCGCGCCCTTGGTTGTCTTTTGCAGATCCAGGTCGTGCAGATCGGTGCTGAGGACGCTGTTGCTGGCGTCCACATCCTGCACGCGGCAGACGCCGGTCATAATCATGGTCTGATCTTCATCATCCGACAGAATGTGCTTGCGTGCCTGGAGCACGAGCGTGCCGTTTGGTTTCACGTCGATCACTTCCGCTTCCAGCCGCAAAACGACGCTGTCTGTGCGGTTCACTGTTGCATCACCCTTAAAGTCGCGCGCTCCCTCCATTTTCGCTTCCACCGGGTTTGCCGGCGAAGCCGTGCCGTGCAGGCTGAGGCTTCCGATGTTGAACTTGATCCACTGATCGACCTTGGCGTCGATGTCCGCGGTCTTCTTCAAATCCGTTGTGCCCTTGGAAGCCGTCTGGCTCTCTTCGCGGACGATGATGTTCACCAGATCGTGCTTTTTCAGCACCTTCGGCTCGGGTTCACGCACCGCATACAGGCTGTACACCGGCGTTTTCGAGCTTGTCTCGGGCTGCTGGGGGAGCGACGCCTGCAAGAGCGACCCCCCGCTGCTCTGCATCAGCATCTGCGTAGAAACCAACTGATTCCGGTCTTGCCCGCCTATGGAGGCTCCGGCTCCCCTCGGCCGCAGTGGCGCGGTCTGCGCTATCGCCGCCGTCGTTACACCAGCACTGATGACCGCAATCGTTACATGTTTGAACATACAACCTCAAACTGGGAAACAAGCGCCTCAACAGATAAGGACTGCAATCGCGTTACCGCTCGAGCGCCGCCAGCCGCGGGTCTTCCCCCGACCCCATCATTGCACTCTGCGGCCCTGTCAGCGTCACTTCGTAAATATCTTTTGTTCCCTCATTCTTGACGCGGATCGATTGCCCGAATGAACCGCTCTCCATCGCCTTGGCGACGGTTTTGAGCTGGATCGAGCCTTGATTCAGCGTCACTGTCACATACTGCCCCGCCTTGGCCAGCGGTACGGATTCCACCAGGCGGGCCGTCAGGACCATGCCGGTCTGCAAGTCCCGCGATGCCTCCTGACCAACCACCTGCGACTTGCTCAACACCGGCGTGTCATCGACATGTTCAATCAGCACCCGCCGCTCGCGAATATCGTCTTCCTGAATGACGCCGTGGTAAGCGACGGGTTTTTCCACCACCACCTGGTTCTGCCATGCCCGCGCGTTGGCGGTGACGGTGACTTTCTGCTGCCCGCCGCCGGTGGAGATAACGACCGCCCAACTCACTTCGCCAAGATCTCTTGCCCGCTTGGCGGTGATATCGAAATGAAAATTTGGCTCGGCCAAATTCAGTAAGCTTGCGTCCTTTGAATCAAAATTTACCTGAAGCTGCTCGACCGGCAGATTCAAGCGCTGCGACAGATCGACAATCAACCGATCGTGCAGTGTGATAAACGGATTGGGATCGCTCTCGCCGCCTGCTTGCACTGCCGGCGCTTCATGAATCACCGTTGAGGCCAGCATCGGCTGGGTGGCCGGCGCCGCGGCCGCCGCACCGCCTGGGTTGGTCTTCTCGTCGATCCACTGCTGCAGGACCGCACGATCACCGCCGGCGGCGTCGGATCGAGTGACTGCGCAAGACATCGCCCCCGAAAACCGGATCACACCAAGATTCACACCGGCGTCGCGCAGCGTGTTCTGCACCTCTTCCAGCGTGAATGACTTGTAGGCATTTCCCTTGTCGAACCGTCCCATCACCAGTTCTGCCACGGGTGTAAACGCACCCGCGTCGGCGTCCGGCCAGCGGCAAAGTTGCTTCAACTTAATTTCCGTTCCATAAACCGTGGCATCCCCCCTCAATTCCAGCGTCCCGGCCCCCGCGACCATCACCGACTGCGGCACAAACCGCTCGACGGCAGGCTGCTGCGGCGCATCGGGCGCCGGCGTTGCCGCGGCGTCGCCGCTCATTACCTGGCCGTACCCCCACTGATGAAACAGCAGTTGCGTCGCCCATGCCAGAATCGTCAGCGCAACAAGAATCCGAACCTTCTTCTTCATGCTCAGCGGGCTGCCATTCATCATGATCGTGACCTCCATGTCACGGAAATAATTGATGAACGCAGATCGCAGAGCATAGATCGGATGGGGATAAGCCCGTCTTATTCAATCTGCGCTCTGCGCTCATCGTTCAGCGCTTATTCCCTTATCACCCTCTCCTCAGATTCCCAATCGTCTGCAATGCCTGATCGGCCGTCTGGATGGATTGGCTGTTCAGTTCGAATGATCGTTGCGTTTTGATCAGGGTTACCAGTTCTTTCACCGGATCGACGTTGCTGCCTTCCAGGAATCCCTGGAGAATTTGCCCAGCGCCGTTTTCACCGGGCTTGGATTCCAGCGGCGCGCCGCTGGCGTCGGTTTCGGTGTAGATGCTGCCGCCCAGGAGCTTGAGGCCCTGTGGATTTACAAACTGTGTGATCTGCAATTGCCCCGCCGAGGCTTTTTTCGTTCCACCGGGCTGGGTATAGGTCACATTTCCATCTTGCGAGATTGAGATATCCGTCGAGCCCGGCGGCACCGTGATCGGCGGAATCAGCTTGTAACCATCCCCCATGCCCAGGACGAGTTCGCCGTCTTTATTGGTAAAAAAGTTGCCGTTTCGGGTGTATCCGGTGCCGTCGCCGACCGTGCTGAGAATCTTCACTTTGAAGAAACCGTTGCCCGAGATCGCGACGTCCAGATCGCGGCCGGTATTCTCCATGCTCCCCTGCTCGGTATCCAACTGCGTATTGCTGACCCGAGTGCCGAGTCCCACAAAAATTCCCGAGGGGGCCATGTCGCCATTGGAGTTTGTCGTCCCCGGCTGCTTGAACTGCAAATACATCAAATCTTCAAAGTTCACGCGGCTGCGCTTGAACGCATTGGTTTCCGCATTTGCCAGGTTGTTGGCAATCACATCGATGCGCGTGGAAAGCGCCCGAAGCCCCGTCGCCGCCGAATTGAGTGCTGTAATAGCCATAGGCGTTCAGAAATTGTTATCGGACGAAGATGAGCGATTACGTGAGGCGGAGGGAAATGAAGACGTGAAACGCAAAAGATCACTCCGTCGCCTGCTTCACTTCTTCACGTTTCATTCCTTCGTTCAACCAATCTTCCCAACCGTATTCACCAGTTCCCCCAGCGTTTGGTCCTGATAGCGAATCATGTTGGCGTTCGCTTCGAGCTGCCGTTGGGTGTCCATCAGCGCTGTGAGTTCTGTCGCCGGATCGACGTTGGCGTGCTCGACAAACTCGCTTCGCAGTTGGCTGGTCGATGCTTTCAACTGAGCGGGGTCGGTGTACGACAGGAGCGTGCCGCCTTCCTTATGCAATTTTGTTGGGTCGGCGACATCAAAAACACCCAGTTTGGCCACGGTCTGGCCGTTTTGAGTAATGACGCCATCGGTGCTGATGGAAGTGACATCCCGCAGCGTGCCGTCGAGTTTGATGGGTTTACCGCTGGCGTCTGTCACCGTTTCGCCTCGGCCATTGGCGAGCACGAGGCTGCCGGAACGGTCGATCATGAACTCACCGTTGCGTGTCAGCCGCGCCTTGCCTTTGTCATTCACTGAAAAGTAACCCGAACCCTCGATTGCAACGTCCAGGTTCCCGCCGGTGTGTTCCAGCTCGCCTTGGGTGGTGTCGACCATGGTCGGCATGGCGAAGGTGCCGCCGCCGATTTTGTCCTGCATGGGGTCGCTCCAGTTCGCACGCTGCAGCATTTCCCGGGCGGCGGGCTGCCGCTCCTTGAACAGCGCCAGATCCTTTTTGAACCCCGCTGTTTCGGCATTCGCCAGGTTGTTGGAGATCACATCCTGCCGGTAGGAGTTGGTCATTACACCGGCTGCCGAGAGATACAAACCGTAGAGCATGGGGGATTACGTGATTACGTGACGACGTGGTGCGGTGATAAAGACCTTGGCCTTTTTCACATCATCACGTAGTCACGTAATCACGCACTTTCGGGTATCGACACTCGCGATCATCGCGACGGATTCCGGCGCCGGCCGGTCAGAGGTTCCTGCGGGGCTCCGCCCGCGAACTTACTCTGACCGGTCGGTCGCCGGCGGCAGCCAGCCATCCGTGACAAGGTCGGCATCATCAAAACCGCTATCAGCAGTTTCGACCATGCGAGGACCGGCTCCGCCGATCACGACCCGCTGCCGGAGCGAACGACTGGATGATTGCTCACCAACCGCCCGCCCCCGTGTTCCGTCCGGATCAACAGCCTGATACAGATGCATTGCCACCGCCAGCCGGGCCGCTTTCACGATCCGTTCACCCAGCGATTCAATGCCGTCATGCTGTTCCATAGCCGCGCTCCGAGAGTGACTTCAGACTGGCTTGGTCCATTCAACGGCTATGCCATAAGGCAAACATGCGGCGCAGAACCAACCTCATGATCCCAAAAATATCTTCCGTAAGATCATTAAATAAAATGGCTTAGGAAAAATCGGATTGCATGATTTTATTTCAAGGCCGTAATTTGGGAAGACTTCGCTCCATATGATCCTCGCGCAGAATCTGCCGATAAAAACTGCGATTCCTGCCGGGTTTACCCCAGTTGGCCAGCAGCATTTGAGTATTTGATAATTAGGTAGTGGTAGCCAGACGATACAGCGAATGTGGGACATGATTCGCCATGCCATCTTGCGCTTATGAAGCTACCCCAGAGAACAACCTCCCGAATGCGTCGCCGCGGTGCATCAGGCATCTATTTGACGTTGATCATCATCCCTTTGATGGCATTTGCCTCACTGGCTTCGGATGTAGGTCATGTCGTTTTGGTGAAGACGGAGCTTCAAGGCGCCGTTGACGCCGCCGCCCGAACCGCTGCCGCCACGCTTCAGTCTGGTGGAACAACCAGCGCGGCATCTATCGCCGCCATCGCCATGGCCGCCAGCAACAAGGTCGATTCCGTCTCCTTTACCTTGCAGGCCGGTGACATCACGTTCGGCAACTATGCCAGCAACACATTTACCGCCAACGGTTCACCAACAAACGCCGTGAAAGTGACGGGACACCGTAACTCTGCCCGCGGCACCGCGGTCCAACTGACCTGGCTGGCGATGGTCGGTCGCAAGACATTTGACATCAAAGCAACATCAACAGTCATGGAAGTGGATCCGCCGCCTGAATACGGGATCGTTGCCGTCAACGGCGTCAACATCAATAACGCCTTTACCGCTGACAGCTACGATTCGTCCGCCGGCAGCTATGCCGCCACGCAAAGCTCGCAAGCCACCCTCGCTAATGCGGGAAGCTGGAATTTCAGCAATACAGCAGTTATCGACGGTGACCTTTTTTACAAAAGCTCTGCGCCAGTAGGCGGCACGGTAACCGGCTCCAGGACCGCGCTTCCCGCTTCGCCGACGCTCACCAGCCAGTATCCGCTGATCAGTTCAGTTCCAGCCGGTGCGACATCCGGCGGCAACTACAATGGTGGGAACCTCACGCTCTCGGCCGGTGATTATTCTTACACATCATTCAATATCAATGCCGCCGACACGCTGACGATCACCGGCGGAAAAGTCAGGATTTACGTGAGCGGCAACATCAATCTGAATGGAACCGTCAATAAGAACGGCATTCCCGACAACCTGGAAATCTACAACACCGTCGCCGCAGGCGTAAACCTCGATGGCACACATGACGTCAACGCCATGATCTACGCCCCTTCAAGCCCGATCACGATCAATGGCAGCCCCAACATCTACGGCCAATTGATCGGTGGTTCATTTAACTCTGCTGGTGGCGCAAAGGTGCATATCGACCAGGCGCTTCTTGGAGGCAGCAGCGGTGGAAAGATCACGACCGTCAACTGAAGATTCCTTTTACCGAGCACTCCTATGACTTCCCGTACGAAACGATTTCGATTCCTGCGGCGGCCAAACCGGGCCAAAGGCGGCGCGCTGATCGAAGCCGCACTGGTGCTGCCGATCGTCATCGGGTTCGGCTTCACGGTCATGGATTATTCGTACTTCTTCTTTATCAAGAACACGATCCAGGGCGCGGCCCTCGCGGCGCGCGAGCCGCGGTCCCCAGCACCGCAACCAACACAAATGTAACCACCGCCGTCAACACCATGTTGAACGCCGCCGGCCTCACGGCTAACACCGACTACACCGTCGCCACAAGCCCCAGCAGCATCTCCGGAGTCGCGGCGGCCACAGCCATCACCGTGACGATTACCAGCACCTGGGGCCAGGTTGGAATCCATGCCACGCCTTCTATTCTTCCGTGCAAGATTCCAGACAACAAGCAGATTAAAGGCATCGCCGTCATGCAGCGGGAACCGTAGACCAATCGGTTGCCGCCATGCCCGGCGCAGCCCAATCCCGCCGCTTTCAATTGATCTTCACCATAAAAATTCCCCCCTGGGTAGATCCGCTCCCCGATAAATATTCAGCGTTAATCGGGTACATCGGTTTGATTTCCATCCAAAGCCGATCTCCTCCATCACCCGTTGAATCCGCAGCCACAATCGGACGAATCCCGGAAAACGCCAGCAGCCCCCCTCGGCGGACGCGATTGCGATAATGCCGAAACTCCGCCCGCAATTCGGCGAAAGCCCGATGTCCATTCAGGTAAACGACGTCGAATTTCTTCTCCCCTGCCGCTTTCTGCGCCGCCTCCGCAATCGCTTCGATCGTTCCGGACTCGGTGATGCAAATCACGCTTTGCTTTGACCGAGCCATCGCCTGAAGGAACGGCAACTGATCGCCCGCCAAAGGTTGTTCAGCGGATCCGGTGACAATCAAAACTGCGTTGTCTGCGGCTACGCGCGACAACAAAAACAACATGCCCCCAAGTTCCTCACCAACCACCAGCACCATCTGCGGCTTCCACTCCGCGACACGTGTCATCAGCCGAGTCAAATCAATCGGATGCTGGTCAGGACCGATTCGCGGCATCGGTGGTGGCGCGCGAAAAGCCTGGGCCGTCCGCACCCATTCCTCATTGGTTTTCCGCTCCAGGGCAAATCGCCGAAGCTGTTCCAGTGCCTCGGCGGGCGAGTTAATCGCCGCCGCTGCAGATTGGCCAGACCCCGCGGATTCCTCCGCAGAACCCGCCGGCACCCGCCGCTTCCAAAGCCCGGGCTGCAGAAGCAGCTCCGCCCGATGGCTCAGTGGCCGTTGCTTCCCCGCCGCCCCTTCAAAAAACGCTTTGATGCGCGGAAATGCAACTTCAAATGAATACTTCTCGCGCACCATTGCCGCGGCGTTTTCTCCCAGATGCCGGAATTTCTGCGGCTCCCGTAAAACCTCAATGGCCTGCTCGGCAATCGCGCGATCATCAAAGAAATCGCACAGAAGCCCATTCTCCCCCGGCGTAATGTATTCCCGCACGCAGGTCTGATCCGAAGCCACCACCACCGCCCCACATGCCATCGCCTCCACCAGCGACCATGATGCAATGAACGGCTCTGTCAGATAAATATGCACATCGCTGATCGACAGCAATTCCGGCGAGTTATTCGCAATGAACCGGAATTTTGAAAGGTCGTAATCCCCGCTCTTCAGCACATGCTCCCGAAATGTTTTCTCCTCGATGAACTGCATCTCCGGCCCGTAATGCACGCGGTCTTTTCCCGCGACGATAAATGTGACATTCGGGAACTGCTCATAAATGCGCTTGGCCACCTTCATGAAAATGTCGAAGCCCCGCATCATCTCAAAACCGCGCGTCACATAGGTGACAATGCGATGATCCGCCGGAATCTCCCCGGCGTCAGGTATTAGCCGGTCCGGAACCTGTCGCCGATAGAACCGGTCTGTTGGAATCCCATCGAACAGCACATCAACCTTGTCATGGAACGGCGCGGGGAGCATGTCATGCTGATAATGCGTGGGCGTCCATCCCCGGTCACAGTTTTCCAGGTCCAGCAGAATCATCGCATTTCGCGTGCGGCTGCGCAGCAGCGAAAGCTCATCCACCGGAAGCTCCGGCCGATATCCCAGGTCCTGGCCCACCGGCCTATAAAAATATTCAAACAAGTTGATGATCGGCGCATCGTACAAATAGGGAAGAAACAGCGATGACCCAAACCCCGAATGCGCCACGATCAGATCCGGCTTCAGATCGGGTCGTGATTTTAAAGCCTCGTACACCCCCTGCGCGCTCGCGACGGCGTTCTCAAAATTGCGCGTCAGCATTGGAGTCGCCGAAGTTGCGCCGCCGTGCGTTTCGTAAAGGATGCGTTCCACGCCCGGCGGAAGTTCGTTGCGATATTCCGCGACCGCAGTGCAGCGCCAACCAAAATCCTGAACCAGCCGCGGCGCAATGTGACGAAACTGTCCGGGAAAATTCTGGTGAATGAATAGAACGTGCATTTTTGTTCCCTGCGGCCGATCACATCCAATGCCTGACCAGCTTGATCAATCCCCACAAAAACATCGCAAGGATCAAAAAACGAAGCAAGAAAAACCGAACGGTCGCAAGCTTCAGGTTCGTGCCGCAGACCGGGCACGCCATCGTATCGCGCGCGATCTGGTTGCGGCAGGACCTGCACCGCGTCGTCTGCCAGCCCGCCGGCGGCGCGCTGGTCGGCAGCATATGCAGCTTCCGCGAATCCGAATACGCCAGCCACACAAACCACGCCAGCGTCGCGGCGCCCAGCAGGAGAATAATCCAAAGCGTGTCCATGCTCGCCAATGAAGAATTCAAACCTGCTAAAAACGGCAGATGGAGCAAAACTCAAAAGCGATTGGATCAAACCATGAAAACAGGCGGTTGGTGGTAGCCAGCGTAGTCAATGGGACCTCAGCAAAAAGTCCCGCGTGCCGTGCGGTGAAATATTATCCAGCGAACAAGGATGTACAAGCATTTTTCATCCACTAAAATTTTAACCCGGCGCCCAACGATCGGTATACATTCCAAACGCATCATCCGCGAGGGAGAACGAGGCTTATGAAAATCAGAATCAAACCCGCGCTGCTATCCCTGGCCGCATCCGCAGGGCTGCTGGCCGGCTCAACCATCGCCGCCTTGGCCCAGGAAGCGACGACCATGCCTACCGTCACACCGCAGCACACCATCGCGCCCGGACCCTTCGAAGCAAACTGGGAATCGCTGGCCAAAAACTACCAGTGTCCCGAATGGTTCCGCGACGCCAAGTTCGGCATCTGGGCCCACTGGACTGCCCAGTGCGTGCCGGAACAAGGCGATTGGTACGCCCGCAACATGTACGAGCAGGGCAGCAAGCAATATGACTATCACGTCAAAACCTACGGGCATCCTTCGGAGTTTGGTTTCATGGAGCTGGATAACCTCTGGCACGCCGAGAATTGGGATCCCGAAAAACTCATGCAGTTGTACAAACGCGCCGGAGCGAAATATTTCGTCGCGCTGGCCAATCATCATGACAACTTCGATTGTTATGACTCGAAATATCACGAATGGAATTCTGTCCGGGTCGGCCCGAAGAAAGACATCGTCGGCACCTGGGCAAAAGTCGCCCGCGAGAATGGCCTGCGGTTCGGCGTCACCAATCACTCCGCCCATGCCTGGCACTGGTTCCAGACCGCCTACGGCTACGACGCCGAAGGCCCCAAGGCCGGCGTCCGCTATGACGCATTCAATCTCAAAAAAGAAGACGGCAAAGGAAAATGGTGGGAAGGCCTCGACCCGCAGGAACTATACGGCGGACCCAACATGGTCATTCCTGATGGCATCACCACCATCAAAGCCATGAACGCCTGGCACAACAAAAACGATCGCACCTGGTTTGAAACGCCGCCGCCCAATAATCCGCATTTCACAGAAACCTGGTTCCTTCGCTGTCAGGATTTGCTCGATCATTATCATCCTGACCTGCTTTACTTCGACGATATCGAACTTCCCCTCGGCCAGGCCGGACTGGACATCGCGGCCCATTTCTATAATTCCAATGAGGCGGCTAACGACGGAAAACTTGAAGCCGTCCTCAATGCCAAAAAACTCGCGCCCGAACATCGCCACGCGCTGGTGGAAGATTACGAGCGAGGCTTCGCCGACGATATCCAACCCGCTCCCTGGCAAACCGACACCTGCATCGGTGACTGGCACTACCGCAAAGGCCAGAAATATAAATCCGTCGGCCAAGTCGTCCGCCTCCTGCTCGACATCGTCAGCAAGAACGGCAACCTCCTGCTCAACATACCCGTCCGCGGCGACGGCACCATCGACGACAACGAAATCACGTTCCTCCAAAAATTTGGCGACTGGATGCAGGTGAACAACGAAGGAATCTTCGGCTCGCGCCCTGGAAAGTATTCGGCGAAGGCCCCACCAAAGTCGCCGGCGGAATGTTCAACGAAGGCAAGGTCCAATACGGCGCACAAGACATCCGCTTCACCACCAAAGATGGCAACCTTTATGTCTATCTGTTAGGAATCCCCACGGAAGACATCGCCATCAAATCACTCGGCGCCACATCGGCACTAACCGGACCCGTCGCCGATGTAAAAATGCTCGGATCAGACCAAACCATCCAATGGACGCAGGGCGGCGACGCACTCACCATCACCAAGCCCGAAAAAATGGCGAGCGAAGAGGTAGTGGGGTTCAAAGTCACGTTTAAATAATGGATGTATTCAGTTTGTCTCCCGCGGCGCTTTGGTGAACGACGTCCAAAGGTTATTGAGCGTGGTGGCCGCACTCTTAAAATATTCTTGCTTATCCCTTGCCTTTACCGATACGTTAGGGTAATGTTCTTCCGATCAAGGTCCAAACCTCTAACCGAGGTCGGCCGGAACGGATTCGCTATGGGAACGGATGTCCCACCACTTTCGACGGTGTCGCCGGTCGCGGCGTCGCTGCAGAGCGAATTGGACCGGAGCGAACCAGACCAAGGCCAATTGGGCCAGAGCCAATCGGACCTTGAGCGGCAAATTGAAACCGACTCCTCTCTTGCACCGTGCAAGCCGTCGGAGTTTCTTGTCAGTGCGTCACTGCTTGATCCGGAAGAAATCGACGCATTACTGATGGATCTGGACACGTCTGTTTGCTCAAGTCCGGAGTGCATCGCATCTGACACGAGCGGCGGATCGGTTTTCGCCAAAGAATTGAAGGAGCTTACTTATGAATCTCACTCCCCGTCAGCTCGACGTGGTCGTAGCGATTCGAAATTATCGCCACTTGCATGGCTATTCCCCCACCATGCAGGAGTTGGCAGATCAACTGGGCACCAGCAAGGTCACCATCTTCGAACACGTCGGATCGCTGGAAAAAAAGCACGTTCTTCGCCGGGACAAACACAAGGCTCGCTCTTTGGAACTCGTCTCGGATGAGCGCCTGCCTGACGAAAACCGCAGCACCAAGCTCCCGCTGCTGGGCAACATCGCCGCCGGTTCTCCCATCGAAGCCATCGAAAACCGCGAAGAGCTCGACCTGGAAACCATGTTCCACGCCAAGAACGGCGTCTACGTCCTGCGCGTGCGCGGTGAAAGCATGATCGAAGACCACCTGTGTGACGGCGACTTTGTCGTCATCGAACGCCGCGAGCAGGCCCGCAACGGCGAGCAGGTCGTTGCGTTGCTCGATACCGGCGAAGCCACCCTCAAGCGTTTCTATAAAGAAGGCGGTAAAATTCGCCTTCAGCCGGCCAACAGCACGATGGAACCGCGCATTGTCGACGCCGATCGCTGCAAGGTGCAGGGCGTTGTCATCGGCGTGCTGCGAAGCTACAACTGACCGGATCGTGACCCCAAGTCCATCGCAAACCGTTGCCAGGCATAAGCAATATCTCTTCCCTGCCGTCTCGATGTATTACGAGCAGCCGATCGCGCTTGTAAAAGGCGAAGGTAACTACGTCTGGGACGACCAGGGCAAAAAATATCTCGATGCGTTCGGAGGGGTCCTGACTGTCTCGGTGGGTCACGCCAACCCAAAAGTCGTCAGTGCGATCGTCGAGCAGGTTAAAAAACTCAGCCACACGTCAACGCTCTACGCCAACGAACCGCAATCCAACCTCGCGGAAAAGCTGGCATCGATTTCACCGGGGGATCTGAAAAAGACTTTTTTCACCAGCAGCGGCACCGAAGCGAATGAAACCGCGATGAACGCGGCCCGCCACGCGACCGGGCGGATGGAGCTGGTCGTCCTTCGCCACAGCTATTCCGGCCGGTCGGCCCAGACCCTGAGCGCCTGCGGGCAATACGGCTGGAAAAAGCTCCCGCCAATGGTCGCCGGCATACACCACGCCCATGCCCCCTACTGCTATCGATGTCCGTTCGACCTGGAATACCCCCGGTGCGGCTTAAAGTGCGCTGAGGACATTGAGGAACTGATCCAGACCGAAACTACCGGGGAGATCGCCGCCTTCATGGCCGAGACCATCATCGGTTCCGGCGGATTTATAGTCCCTCCGCCCGGTTATTTCGAAAAAGCTGTCGGCATCGCCAAAAAGTACGGCGGGCTTTTCATCTGCGACGAAGTGCAGGCCGCCTGGGGAAGGACCGGCGATCATTGGTTCGGCATCCAGCACTGGAACGTGAATCCGGACATCATGGTTTCGGCCAAGGGGATGGGAAACGGCACGCCCGTCGCCATGACCATTGCCACTCCTGAAGTCGCTGACAGATATCCCGGCATCACTTTCGCAACCTTCGGCGGAAACCCTGTCTCCATGGCGGCCGCCTTGTCGACCATTCAGGTCATTGAAGAACAAAACCTCCTTCAAAACTGCAAAGTCATCGGCGCCTATCTCGGTGATCGTTTCGCGGAGCTGAAAGAAAAACATCCGATCGTCGGCGACGCCCGGGGGCTGGGCATGATGCAGGCGCTGGAGCTGGTGAAGGATCGCAAGACCAAAGAGCCAAATCCGCAGGCGGTCCTCAAAGTATTTGAGGAAACCAAACGCCGCGGCGTCCTCCTCGGCAAAGGCGGTGTCTACGGCAATGTCATCCGCACCGGCCTTATGCTGAACGCCGGAAAACCCCAGGTCGACGAACTGGTCGCCGCATTGGATGCCGGATTGGCATTCGCCGCGGTTTAATCGCCGGCGTTTTATCCGGCATTCAGGAAAAGTGGATCAGAGAACCGAATCATGACCACGCTGATCAAAAATGGTCGCATCATCACTGCCACCGATGATTACATCGGGGACATTTTCATCGACGGCGAAACCATCCAAGCCATTGGGTCAGGCCTACAGCTTCCGGCCGACAAGGTAATTGACGCCGCCGATAAGCTGGTCATCCCCGGCGGCATTGATCCACACGTTCACATGCAGCTCCCTTTCGGCGGGACTGTTTCCTCCGACGACTTTGAATCCGGCACCCGCGCCGCCGCGTGGGGCGGAACGACGACCATCATCGACTTCGCCATTCAATACAAAGGCAAAACTTTCGCCCAAACCCTCGATGACTGGCACGCCAAGGCCAGCGGCAAATGCGCCATCGACTACGGTTTCCACCTCGCAATCACTGAATACGAACCCCGCCATGCTCTGGAATTTTCCAGGGTCGTTGAATCCGGCGTCACCACGTTCAAATTGTTTCTTGCCTATCCGGGCGTATTTCTCGTCGATGACCGCACGATGTTCCGCGTGATGCGCGACGCCGGCCAGGCCGGCGGGCTCACGCTGGTGCATGCGGAGAACGGCGTCGTCATCGAAGAGATGATTCAGAACCTGGTCGCGGCCGCAAAGCTGGAGCCAAAATATCATCCTGTATCCCGCCCTCCGGTGACGGAAGTCGACGGTATCTATCGTGCGCTCCGGGTGGCGGAACTGGCCGGCGCTCCGGTATTCATCGTTCATGTCAGCACCGCCGCCGGTGCGGAGGAAATCCGCCGGGCCCGCCATGCCGGCCAGCGCGCCTTCGGCGAAACCTGCACCCAGTATCTATTTTTCGATGATAGCAAATACAACCAGCCCGACTTCGAAGGCGCCAAATACGTCTTCACTCCTCCCCTGCGACCAAAGGAAAACATCGAGCCCCTCTGGAACGCCCTGAAGCTCGGCCATCTCCAGGAAATTTCCACCGACCATTGCCCTTTTAATTTCAAGGGCCAAAAAGAACTTGGCCGCGACAGCTTCACCAAAATCCCCAACGGCGGCCCGGGTGTCGAAGATCGCCTTGCGATGGTCTACCACGGCGCGGTCGTCGAGCGCGGGTTCTCTCTTAACCAGTGGGTCAATCTCACGTCCACCGCCTCGGCCAAAATGTTCGGCATGTTCCCCAAAAAAGGCACGATCGCCATCGGCGCCGACGCCGACATCGTTATCTTCGACCCTGAAAAGGAACAGGTCCGATCCGCCAGAACCCATCACATGAACTGTGACTATAATCTGTTCGAAGGCATGAGAATCAACGGTGCCGTTGAGGCCGTGCTAAGCCGCGGAAAAACCATCGTCGAAAACAATCGATATAGCGGCAAAGCCGGCGATGGACAATTTGTAAAACGCGGGCGATGCGCGCAGTGAAGTGGATCATCGAGCCGGGAAGGCAGAGACAATGGTTTTACAGGCATCTTGCCCTGCCGAACACCTTGATACGTGACATGGGCCTGTGGCTCATGCTGAAGCATGAGAGGCTGAAAGGCGGCGGTTTTGTTCGTTTAACGCACCACGCAAAGGCCAGAGGCCTGCATCATGCTGAAGATTTCAGCAGAATATGCGTATCGCTGTGACTCTGTGATTAAACATTATTCTCCCATAAATCCCACGTAAGGATTTCCATGCCCCGCATCGTCAAAGCCGGCCTCATTCAGTCGCACAACGTGGCTGATCCATCGATGCCCATCGATCAGATCAAAAAGCAGAACATCGAACACCAGATGAAGTTCGTCGAAGCAGCTGGTAAAGCGGGCGTGCAGATGCTCTGCCTGCAGGAAGTCTTCGCCACACCTTACTTCTGCGCCGAGCAGCAAACCCGCTGGTACGACGCCACCGAAAAAGTGCCCGATGGACCGACGATCAAGCTATTTCAGGACGTCGCAAAAAAATACGGCATGGTCTGCATCGTGCCGGTGTATGAAGTCGAGATTACCGGCATTTATTACAATACTGCCGCCGTCATCAATGCTGATGGAAAATACCTGGGCAAATATCGCAAGAGTCACATCCCGCAGGTGCAGCCGGGCTTCTGGGAAAAATATTATTTCAAGCCCGGCAATCTCGGTTATCCGTGTTTCGATACCGCCTTTGGCCGCATCGGCGTTTACATCTGCTACGACCGGCATTTTCCCGAAGCGCCTGCGCCCTCGGTCTGAACGGCGCCGAGATCGTCTTCAATCCGAGCGCCACCGTAGCGGGCCTGAGCGAATATCTCTGGAAGCTGGAGCAGCCTGCCCACGCCGCCGCCAACGGTTATTTCGTCGGCGCCATCAACCGCGTCGGCAACGAATCTCCCTGGAACATCGGTGAATTCTACGGCCAATCCTATTTCTGCGACCCCCGCGGCCAAATGATCACCACCGCCTCCCGCGACAAGGACGAGCTCATCACCGCCGACCTCGATCTGGATATGATCAAACAGGTCCGCAACACCTGGCAATTCTTCCGTGACCGCCGCCCGGAAACGTATGGTTCGCTCAGTACAGTGATTCAATCCGTGTGACCGAAAAGTTATGCCCTCATTAGCCACTACCGTTAACGGCATCCGCCTCCCCAATCCGTTCATTATCGGTTCCGGTCCGCCGGGCACGAACGCGAACGTCATTGGCAAAGCGATTGAGGAGGGGTGGGGCGCGGTGGTTATTAAAACAATCAGCCTCGACTCGTCTAAGGTCATCAACGTCGCACCACGCTATGCCCGGCTTCGCACGGAAAAGAGCCGCGAAGTCATCGGCTGGGAAAATATCGAGCTGATCTCCGATCGCCCGTTCAACATCTGGCTCGATGAACTGAAGATGCTCAAGGACAAATACCCCGATGCGGTCGTGATCGCTTCCATCATGGAGGAATACAACCACGACGCCTGGGTGGAGATTGTCGAGCGCGTGCAGGAGACTGGTGTCGCCGGCTTCGAACTGAACTTTTCTTGTCCCCACGGCCTGCCCGAACGAAAAATGGGCGCGGCGATGGGACAAGACTGCGGCATCCTCAAAGAAGTCAGCGGTTGGGTCGCCAAGGCCGCTAAGGTTCCCGTCTGGGCGAAACTGACGCCCAACATCACAAACATCGCCGAAACCGCCGACGCCGCCCTGCGCGGCGGATGCGACGGAGTCAGCGCCATCAACACCATCCTCAGCGTCATGGGCGTCGATCTCAATACTCTCCGCCCCGAGCCCACCGTCGAAGGTTACACTGTCCCCGGCGGATATTCCTGCGTCGCGATTAAACCAATTGCACTGCGCATGGTGAAAGACTGCGCCGAATCCATCCGGGACCACTTCCCCGGCAAATCATTAAGCGCCATCGGCGGAATTGAATCCGGCAAAGACGCCGCCGAATTTATTCTTCTTGGCGCCGACACGGTCCAGGTCTGCACCGGCGTGATGAAAATGGGATATGGCTGCGTCCGCAAAATGAAAGATGAGCTGCTTGGCTTCATGGCGCAACATCAGTTCGAATCGATCGCCGACTTCAAAGGCCACAGCCTGCAATATTTCACAACCCACGCTGATTTAGTCCGCCGCCAGGCCAAGGCCAAGGCCAAGGCTGCAAAGGCCGGGGGCCTCGTCGCCAAAGACGGCGAATGGCAGGGCGACGAATTTGTAAAACAAACCGAATCCCTGACGCGCGATTAAGAGCCCGGAGCGATGTGAATAAATTTTGCGATGCCGCGCGTCACGCCCGCGCCGAGCCCGTATTCCAAACATCAAACGATCCCGTGCGGGCACAACACCTGTAGCAAAATCCTTCCTCACGTTACACTCCCGCCAGCCAAACCGAAGGAGACCGCGATCCATGAAAGTTTATTTGATGCCCGATCCCGTGCGAACGAAGCACATGACCACTGAAGAATTGCGGGCGGCTTTTCTTATTACCTCGCTTTTTACGAAAAGCCAGATCGATCTGCATTATTGCGACGCCGAGCGATCGATCGTCGGCTCCGCCGTGCCGACCCATGGACCACTCGAACTCGGAAATGATGCGGAGCTGCGGGCAGAATTTTTCAACCAGCGCCGCGAGCTTGGTGTTCTTAACATCGGCGGCCCGGGATCGATCACCGTTGACGGCAAACGTCACGATATGGATTCCCTTGACGGTCTCTACATCGGGCGCGGCAGCAAAGCCGTCACCTTCGCCAGCAATGATGGCTCAAAGCCCGCGGAGTATTATCTGCTCAGCTATCCCGCCCATGCGGATTATCCAACAGCCCACGCCAAAAAATCGCAGGCAGCCGCGGTGAATCTCGGTTCTGAAGCGACATTGAACAAGCGCACGATTTATAAATACATTCACGCCGACGGCATCAAAAGCTGCCAGCTCGTTATGGGCTTCACCGAACTCGCGACCGGCAGCGGCTGGAACACGATGCCGCCGCATACGCACCTGCGGCGCTCGGAGGTCTATCTCTATTTCAATCTTCCCCCCGAGCAGCGAGTCTTCCATTTCATGGGCGAACCCCAGGAATCCCGGCACCTGCTAATTGCCGGCAAGCAAGCCGTCCTCTCCCCAAGCTGGTCCATCCACTGCGGCGTCGGCACCACCGCCTATACCTTCTGCTGGGGCATGGGCGGCGAAAATCAAAAATACGACGATATGGATGCGGCTCCGCTGACGGAATTGAAGTAATAGAATGTCCCGTGGTCCGTTGTCCGTTGTCCGTTGTCCGTTGCTGAATCCAGCGGGCCGGTGCATCACAACTCATGACGAATCACAACGAACACGAACAATAAACACTGATAACGGACAAATAATGATCCTCGATCAATTCAATCTGAACGGAAAAATAGCCCTCATCACCGGAGCCAAACGGGGCATCGGCAAAGCCCTCGCCATTGCGCTGGCGGAGGCGGGCGCGGATATCATCGGTGTCAGCAATACGCTCGAAGCCAGCGGCAGCGATCTTGAAAAATCGGTCGTCGCTGCCGGCCGCAAATTCAGCGGCTACGCCTGTGACTTCTCCGATCGCAAAGCCCTCTATGCCTTCATCGCCAAGGTAAAAACCGACCATCCGCGCATCGATATTCTCGTGAACAACGCCGGCACCATCCTCCGCAAACCGGCGGTCGAGCATCCCGACGAATATTGGGACAAGGTGATGGAAGTGAACCTCAACGCACAGTTCATCCTCAGCCGGGAACTGGGCAAAGAAATGATCGCCCGCGGTGAAGGAAAAATTGTATTCACCGCTTCGATGCTCACATTCCAGGGCGGCATCACTGTCCCCGGCTACGCCGCCAGCAAAGGCGGCATCGGCCAGCTCACCAAAGCGCTGGCGAACGAATGGGCCGGCAAAGGCGTAAATGTCAATGCGATTGCGCCCGGTTATATCGCAACCGACAACACCGCTGCGTTGCAGGCGGACGCCAATCGCAATCGTGCGATTCTCGATCGCATTCCAGCGGGGCGATGGGGTTCGCCGCAGGATTTAGCCGGCGCGGTGGTGTTTCTATGCAGCGCCGCCGGCTCCTATATGCAGGGCACCATAATCCCGATCGATGGCGGCTGGCTCGGGCGATAAGTTGTCAGAGCATCGGTTCACATCACAGCCTTGGTGGAAGGCGTTTTCACCCGCACCGTTACCTTTTTCTTTTTCAGTCGCGGCGCTTCCGCCGTGATGGTGATCGTCCCCGCGCCGCCCCGCCCGAACATATATCGCCCCGCGGCCACCAGGCATCGGAAAAGGATTATCACCGACCAGCGTTCCAGGCCCGCTGATCTTCAGCGTCACCGGCTCCATCGCAAACGGCAAAATATTCCCAAATTCATCCGTCATCCGCAGGCTGACCCGCGTCATGTCGGCGCCGTCGGCGATCAGCGTGTCATCGTCGGTTGCAACTTCCAATCTCGCCGGGATGCCATCGTTGCTTATGCGTTTGGTGATGGCGATCTCGCCGTTGATGTATCCGTGGATGGTTAGCGGCATCCATTGTCCGCCCCAGGTCCCACCAATGCCGGTGCAGATGATCGGCGGACGGCGCAGGTTTGAATACGTCTCCCGATCGGGCTTAAACCGGCCCCGGGATTCCTCTCCGACAATCAACTCCACCTCATCCACGTTGCTGAAGATCAGGACCGGCTCCGCCCCACCGCCACTCTTGTCTCCCATTTTCCAGTAGCTGGCGAGCTCCAGCACGACCTTTTTAGCTGGGTCTGCCTGCGATGCATAAAAGTGCGCGGCGAATTTCGGCTGGCGGAAGATGTCCATCACGCCGTGATAGCAGATCCGATCGCCGCTTCCGAAGACGGCGTGCGTGTTGTAATCAAACGCGCACCATCCGATTCCACCGGCGCTCCCCATCGCCGGGTTGTTGATCTGATTGTGGATATAGGCATGGTGCAATGCGTGCTGCTTCGCTCGCTCTTCCTGATCGAATGTCTTGGTGGGATACATATGCCCGCAGAATTCAGTATTCAGATACCTGGGATGATTCGCGGGCTTCAGGTCATATCCAAAATCGTTCATCGTGAAGACATCTTCCAGCAATTCGCTTTCATAGTGGTAGCGAATGCCGCCGGTCTGGCGGGTTGAATCGAGCTGCTTAGCCAGGGCATTTGTGCGAGTGTAAAATTCGCGATCGTCTTTTGATTCATTGATGCGCACGCCCCACAGACAGACGCTCGGCCGATTCCGATCTCGCTCGATCATCGCCCGGACATCGCGCAGGCTGAGTTCTTTCCAGGCGTCGTCTCCGATATGCTGCCAGCCAGGAATTTCTTCCAGCACGAGCAAGCCGATCTCGTCACATCGATCCAGAAAATGCGTTGACTGAGGATAGTGGCTTGTCCGCACAATGTCGCAGGCCAGATCAAACTTCAGAATCTCCGCGTCCTTCCGCTGCAACCTGGCCGGCGCGGCTTGCCCGACATACGGAAACGTCTGATGCCGATTCAGCCCGCGCAGTTTCATCGGCCGGGCATTGAGATAAAAACTCCCGTCATCGCTGAAACCCAGCGCCCGGAAACCAATGCGGGCTGATACAGCATCGCCGCTATCCAGTTCAACCGACACACGATAAAGGTTCGGCGAATCCAGATCCCAAAGCAGGACCCCCGCCAGATCCGTCATGGCAAATTCGGCATTTGCATCGGTTCCCGGCTCCAGGCTCAATTCCGCCGACATGGCGGCGATCGTTATGCCGTTTGAATCCTGCAACTTCGAGGTTGCCACAATTGTCTTTGGCTTCTTTCCTGCATTTACTACTTTCGCAGTAACATCCAGCCGCTTTTTTTCAGCCCAGCAATCGCCTGGTCGGGCGAAAATATTTTCAACAAACAGCGGATCGACAACGCGCAAATCCACATCACGATAGATTCCCCCAAACGTCAGGTAATCCACCACATTTCCGAACGGCGCAATATCCGCCCGCTCGGTGGAATCGACCCTGACGCTTAATACATTCGGCTTGCCGGGCCGCACCAGATCGGTCACATCGATCGAGAATGGCGTGAATCCGCCGCGATGTTCGGACGCCGCCTGCTTTCCGTTTACAAACACCGTCGCCGCGATCATCACACCGGCAAAATCCAGAAACACCTGCCGGCCCTTCGCTTCCTTGGGCACAACGAGATGCTTGCGATACCAACTGACAAAACAATGCTCCTTTTCCGAAAACCCGTGATAGGGCAATTCCACATTTGTGTGAGGCAAGCTCACCTTCTTAAACTTTACCTCTGGGCAGGCCCGCTTAGCCGCCGGCGGAAAATCGGCAGCGAGGTATAACCAGTCCATGTTTAGATTTTCAAGGCTTCGATGCATGGGAATGTCCGTTAGCGGCGGTTGTGGAAATGGTAGGTGGGGAAGGGTAAATGGCAAATAGGGAACATGGGATTTTGGATTTTAGATTTTACTTTCTCGACTCTCCACATCCATTCCGATACCTTCCCGGCCCTTGGACTGAAAGGGTGTTTATGGCTGATCTGCATCTTCTTTCTCCCCGCGGATTTCAAGCCGCGGGTGTTAAAGCCGGCATTAAGGCAAGCGGGAATCCCGACGTGGGGCTGCTGCTTTGCGACCGGCCGGCGACAGCGGCGGCGGTGTTTACGCTGAGCCGAGTGGTGTCCCCCGCCGTCACGGTAGGTCGACAGCACGTGGCCCATGGAAAACTGCGCGGCGTGGTCGTGAACTCCGGCAACGCCAATGCTTGCACAGGCCGCCAGGGTCATAAAGATGCGCTCGCCATGTGCCGCGTTGCCGGTCAGGCAGTCGGCTGCGATCCGAAACTGATCCTCCCATCGTCCACAGGAATCATTGGTCATCTGCTGCCAATGGAGAAAATTGAATCGGGCATCACCTTGGCCGCCGGGGCACTCGGCGACAGCGCGGATCATGCGCTGGCGTTTATGGATGCGATTCTTACCACGGACACGCGCCGGAAATTTGCTGCTGTCGAAGTGAAAATCGGACGCGATGTTGTCCGGCTGGCGGGTGTCTGCAAGGGCAGCGGCATGATCGGTCCGCGACTGGCTCTGCAACCGCCACATGCGACGATGCTGGCGTATTTAACAACCGATGCCGCCCTGCCTGCGCCGATTCTTCGAAAGTTGATGCAGCAGGCGGCTGATCTCAGCTTTAACGCGGTGACCGTCGACGATCACGCCAGCACCAATGACACTGCGTGTGTGCTCGCCAGCGGCCACAGCAGCGCTCAATTGAACTCTCCCGCTGCCCTGAAAAAATTTGCCGCGGCGCTGAACGAAGTCACCCAATCTCTGGCGTATCAGATCGCCGCCGACGGGGAGGGCGCGACCAAGGTGGTGAAAATTGTGGTCAGCGGGGCTCCGTCTGTTGTCGCGGCCCGCGCGATTGCCCGGACCATTGCTAATTCGCCGCTGGTGAAATGTGCAATGAACGGGAATGATCCGAACTGGGGACGGATCGTGTCGGCGGCAGGTTATGCGGGCGTGCCATTCAATGCGGACAAGGCGACGTTAAAGTTGCAGGGTGTCACAGTCTTCCGGGCCGGTCAGCCAGTGCCGTTTGATGCGGGTCAGGTGAGTGAGTCTTTAAGAGCGCCTGAAGTAGTCGCGGAATTGAAATGCGGTTCAGGCAAATCAGAAGCAACGGTTTGGACCTGCGATCTCTCGAAAGAATACGTAACTATCAATGCAGATTACCACACGTGACAAACCGAGGTGACCGGTAGAACAGCCAGGGGTGTTTGAAAAGCGGGACATTGGGGGCACAGTCCGACGTTCCGAAGGTTTGTTCAGGTTGAAGCAACATAATCACCTCGCCTCTCGACTCACCGTTCTAAACATCTTAGTGCGAGTCCTGTGGTCGAATAACATTCTGAGGGAGCGTTGAATATGGTAGAAGAACAAGACAAAGAGAAAAACGAAGACAAATCACAGCCGCAGGGGCTGCTGCCCTCACCCTTACCCACAACTCCGAAGTGTTTTTGAGAACATTTTCGCTTTCTTCAACGTACCTCGATTTTTTCCAGACATGGAGGTCGTGATGATGGTCTGCCAAGCCCATCAGTGGGCTCATCAGCATTTTGGATCGTTGGATCTGGATGATCGTCGTCGTTCAAAAGGGTTGTTACACTCGCAGCCCAAATGGCGGCGACTCCGGGTCAATCCCTGCCTGTGCAACATAAGCAGTGGGCGGAGCTGAAAGCAGCTTACCGGTTTTTCGACAATCCACAGATTAATCCCGATGCGCTGCAAGCCCAGCACCGGCGGGTGACTTTCCAATCGTGCCGCGAGCATCCGGTGGTCCTGTGCGTGCAGGATGGCTCCAATGTGCAAGCCAGCCGTATTGCTGGAGGCCAATGGGTGATGCATTCGGCGCTGGCGGTCACGCCAAGCGGCGAAGTTTTAGGGTTGCTCGACCAGCGATTTTTCAAGCGGGTGAAGCGAGCGGCACGGGAGAGCAAAAAAGCCAGGCGTGATCGCTTTCGAGAGAGCGATGTCTGGATTGACGCCGTCCAGGCCGTCAAAGCGGCCAACTCACCCCATACGCACCTGATCCATATCTGTGATCGAGGGGCGGACGATCTGCGTCTGATGCACAGTTGCGTGGCGGCATCGAACGGTTTTGTCATCCGGGCCCGTCACGACCGCAACATCGAGCAGGCAACCGACAAGCTGTGGTCTTACATGGCGCAGGTTCCGCTCAGCGGACAAATCGATATTGAGATCGGTCAGCAGCGATGCGTCAAACGCAAGATCAAAGGCGTCACCCAGCGCCTGCCGCGTCCCGCCCGCATGGCCCAATTACAAGTGCGGTTTGCAACGGTGCAACTGCAACCTCCGGCCAAAAGCGCGCCGTCCACCCAACCGTTGACGGTGAATGTCGTTTATCTCAAAGAACCCCTCGAAGGCGCTGCGTCGCTGGAGTGGATGCTGCTGACCAATTTGCCGGTGGAGAATCTGGCCGATGCATTGACGATCATCGACTACTACTGCATTCGCTGGGTCATTGAAGAATGGCACCGGGCACTGAAAGAAGGTTGCAGACTTGGCGAATCCCAGTTGCAAAGTATTGATAACCTGCTTCGATTGATCAGCATGCTCTCTCCCGTGGCAGTGCGATTATTGCAGCTGCGTGATTGGGCCAACCTGCCGCGCAACGAACCTGCAGCCGCCAAACTCGACCTGCAGCAGAAGGTGCCGCAGGCAATGATCCAAGCCGCGGCAGCGCTAGGCCAATGCCGGATTGATCAAATGAGCCCCCGGCAATTCTGGCAAACCCTGGCTCACCAGGGCGGCTGGCTGGGCAGAAAACACGATCCCCGCCCCGGCTGGAAAGCAATCTGGATCGGCTGGGAAATCGTCTCCCGAATCGCACACGGCATCGAACTCACACAGCAAAACCGAATCGATGCAACTTGTGGGTAAGGGTGAGGGCTGCTGCCCCCGCACCCCCGCTAAGAGGGAAGGGTAAAAGGACGGCTACGCCGGCAGTTGGATTGTAGCCGGGGCGGACCCAGGGCAACCGCATTCTCAGCCTCCGAGTAGTTTGAGCAAATAATCGTGATCCCAGGCGGCATTGAGGCGTCTGCCTTTGATTCCACGCTTTTTGGTCTTCTCCCGCTGCAACAGATTCAGTGCGATCCGACGCACCCGGCTGAAGTTTTCCGCGGAATGATCCTTGCGATTACGCTTCTGGTCCTCATCAAAACCCACGTCCAGCACCCAATGCAGTTTATTTTCCACCGCCCAATGACCCCGGATCGCCTGGGCCATCCGAGCCGCGTCTACGCCGCCGAGGCTGGAGATAAAGTAACGCCGCTCGGTACTCACTCCCTTGAGCGGCACATCGCGTGTGGATTGCACCACCGCCGCTGATTTTAATCCGATCCATCGCGTCCGCTGATCGGCATCCAGCCAGTCGTCCAATTGATCGGTCACCCACACTTGGCGCGTTTCGATTCGGCCATGATCCCCATCGACCGTTGTCTCAACTCCATGATGAACGCTGGCGAACTTCTCAAGAATCATCTCATCCAGATTCCGTTGCAGCGACTTGTGCAGCGTGGGCTGGTTGTCCTTTACGGCCAGCACGTAATCCCCACCGTTTTCCACGATTTTCGCGGCGATTTCCGTCTGGCATCCCATCGCGTCGATCGTGACGGTCGCTCCGCCAATGTCCAGCAGATCCAGCAGTTGAGGAATGGCGACAATTTCATTCTCCTTGCAATCCACCGCCAGTTGGCCCAGCACCGTCGCGTTCTCCGCGACAAACGCGCTAACCAAATGGGCGGCGGTGGAATGATCCCACGCATGCTGGAAGCTGCGGCGAATCCTCTTTCCGTCGATTGCCACCAGCTTCCCCTTCGATGAACCGGCCAGGGCGGCGGCCCAATCCATGAAACATCGTTCAAAAGCGTCTGGATCGAGGCGCGCGAAGACGCGCTCAAAGGTATCCTGGCTGGGAATCCCGTGCGGCAAGTCGAGAAAAGTTTCGAACCACCGCCCCTTGGCCAGACCAAAATCGACGACATCCGACCAACTGTCAGCACAACAGATGACCGCCGTCACGGCGATGATGATCATGTCCGAAAGCTTATGGCGTTTGCCGCGATTACATCGCGGATCAGGCAAAGCCGCAAAGTGCGTTTCGATCGAATTGGCCATCCATGACCTCCCGACCTCGCTCCCCGAGGCCAAAAGGCCATAGTCTAAATGCGGTTGCCCTGGGGGCGGACCTCTGGACTTCCCCACGAATGGTGGGCGCTGCGGAGGGCAGGATAAGATGCCTGCCCCAAGGAGCAAATCATGTCCAGAAGGAAGTTTACACGTGAGTTCAAGCTGTCGGCGGTTCAACTGGTGAACGGGCAGGGCTATTCGATCGTCGATGCGGCCAAGAGCCTGGGAGTGGATCCCAGCAGTGTCCGGGGCTGGATCGAGAAGTTTTCGACCGAGCCGGGCATTGGGCCAAGCGGTGAAGGGGCGTTGGCGGCTGAGTTGCGTCAGCTGCGCAAGGAGAACGCGCGGCTGGTGATGGAGCGTGACATTTTAAAAAAAGCGGCGGCGTTCTTTGCAAAGGAGCAGATGTGAAGTTCGCTTTCATCCAAGACTCTTTGAGTGAGTATGCGGTGGAGGTCTGCTGCTGTGTGCTGGAAGTGAGCCGCTCGGGTTACTACGCCTGGCGGGATCGGCCGGCCAGCCCGCGAGCCCTTCGCCAGGAGCAACTGACTGAGAAGATCAAGACCGTGCATGAACAGAACCGCCGGGTGTACGGCAGCCCGAGGGTCTGTCAGGCGCTGATCGCTCAGGGTGAAAAGGTGAGCGAGAACACCGTGGCCAAACTGATGAAGCAGCGGGACATCCGGGCCAAAAGCAAAAGGAAGTTCGTGCCAGCCACCACCGACAGCGCTCATGCCAACCCGGTGGCGGGTAACGTGCTGGACCGGCAGTTCACCGCTGACTTGCCCAATCAGAAATGGGCAGTGGATATTACATATATTCCCACTGATGAAGGCTGGCTGTATCTGGCGGGCGTGATCGACTTATGCAGCCGATTGATCGTCGGCTGGTCGATGGCTGAGCATATGAAGACGGAGTTGGTGAGTGACGCGTTGAAGATGGCCCTGGCCCGGCGAAACCCCGCCGGCTCATTGATCCATCACAGCGACCGGGGCGTTCAGTACAGCTGCGAGGATTACCTGCACCTGCTGGAATCGCATAACATGCAGCCGAGCATGAGCCGAAAGGGAGACTGCTGGGACAATGCGGCGATGGAGAGCTTCTGGGCCACGCTCAAGACCGAGCTGGTGCATCATGAGCACTACGCCACCCAAGAGCAGGCCCGAGCGTCGATCTTTGAGTACATCGAGGTGTTTTACAATCGCAAACGACTGCACAGTTCGTTAGGCTATCTCAGCCCCGAAGCGTTCGAGGCGAGCCTGAATTAGTCATCCCGCAGCGCCCACCATTCGTGGGGAAGTCCACTGGGGCGGAACCGGTTCTTACTCTCGCCGTGCCACAGTTTCCGCCCCAGCGTCCCCACCTCCTGGGCAGGGCACGCCCCCTGTGGCAGTTGTATACGGATGGTTTTGTGGCGGGATGCCGGCCTTCTACTTCCAGTAATTGCGGACGATTGGAGTCGAACGAATGTGACGGACGAGTGGTGCCATGAAATGGCGGGCGATGTGATGAATCGGCGGGCAGCGAGAAATGGCGATACGCGCCGTGGGCGGCGTTTCGACGGCTTTTCGGCGCGGCTACGCCGGCGAGTTTTTTCGCAGCTTCCATCTGCTCTGCGCAACTGGGGGCGTGCCCTGCCTACGGAGGTGGAGGACGCTGGAGGCGGAACCGTGCGGCACGGCGAGAGTAAGAGCGGGGTTCCGCCTCCGGCTAACCTCAACCGCCCGCGCAGCGGTCCTTTTACCCTTCCCTCTTATCTCAATTCCCCTCTGAGCGGGGGTGCGGGGGCTGTACGGACCGGGGACATGGGTAACACATGTCCCCGGTCCGTACAGGGGCAGCAGCCCTCACCCTTACCCACAACTCCGAAGTGTTTTTGAGAACATTTTCGCTTTCTTCAACGTACCTCGATTTTTTCCAGACATGGAGGTCGTGATGATGGTCTGCCAAGCCCATCAGTGGGCTCATCAGCATTTTGGATCGTTGGATCTGGGTGATCGTCGTCGTTCAAAAGGGTTGTTACACTCGCAGCCCAAATGGCGGCGACTCCGGGTCAATCCCTGCCTGTGCAACATAAGCAGTGGGCGGAGCTGAAAGCAGCTTACCGGTTTTTCGACAATCCACAGATTAATCCCGATGCGCTGCAAGCCCAGCACCGGCGGGTGACTTTCCAATCGTGCCGCGAGCATCCGGTGGTCCTGTGCGTGCAGGATGGCTCCAATGTGCAAGCCAGCCGTATTGCTGGAGGCCAATGGGTGATGCATTCGGCGCTGGCGGTCACGCCAAGCGGCGAAGTTTTAGGGTTGCTCGACCAGCGATTTTTCAAGCGGGTGAAGCGAGCGGCACGGGAGAGCAAAAAAGCCAGGCGTGATCGCTTTCGAGAGAGCGATGTCTGGATTGACGCCGTCCAGGCCGTCAAAGCGGCCAACTCACCCCATACGCACCTGATCCATATCTGTGATCGAGGGGCGGACGATCTGCGTCTGATGCACAGTTGCGTGGCGGCATCGAACGGTTTTGTCATCCGGGCCCGTCACGACCGCAACATCGAGCAGGCAACCGACAAGCTG
This sequence comes from uncultured Phycisphaerales bacterium, assembly GCA_963704405.1. Lineage (GTDB taxonomy): Bacteria > Planctomycetota > Phycisphaerae > Tepidisphaerales > Tepidisphaeraceae > MFD01213-c1. The sequence continues at coordinate 2,183,124 of OY969903.1, read as the reverse complement.
TGGTCTTACATGGCGCAGGTTCCGGTCAGCGGACAAATCGATATTGAGATCGGTCAGCAGCGATGCGTCAAACGCAAGATCAAAGGCGTCACCCAGCGCCTGCCGCGTCCCGCCCGCATGGCCCAATTACAAGTGCGGTTTGCAACGGTGCAACTGCAACCTCCGGCCAAAAGCGCGCCGTCCACCCAACCGTTGACGGTGAATGTCGTTTATCTCAAAGAACCCCTCGAAGGCGCTGCGTCGCTGGAGTGGATGCTGCTGACCAATTTGCCGGTGGAGAATCTGGCCGATGCATTGACGATCATCGACTACTACTGCATTCGCTGGGTCATTGAAGAATGGCACCGGGCACTGAAAGAAGGTTGCAGACTTGGCGAATCCCAGTTGCAAAGTATTGATAACCTGCTTCGATTGATCAGCATGCTCTCTCCCGTGGCAGTGCGATTATTGCAGCTGCGTGATTGGGCCAACCTGCCGCGCAACGAACCTGCAGCCGCCAAACTCGACCTGCAGCAGAAGGTGCCGCAGGCAATGATCCAAGCCGCGGCAGCGCTAGGCCAATGCCGGATTGATCAAATGAGCCCCCGGCAATTCTGGCAAACCCTGGCTCACCAGGGCGGCTGGCTGGGCAGAAAACACGATCCCCGCCCCGGCTGGAAAGCAATCTGGATCGGCTGGGAAATCGTCTCCCGAATCGCACACGGCATCGAACTCACACAGCAAAACCGAATCGATGCAACTTGTGGGTAAGGGTGAGGGCAGCAGCCCCTGCGGCTGTGATTTGTTTACGTCTTCGTCTTCGTCTTTCTCTTGCTCTTCCGCCATATTCAACGCCGCCGGGAAATTCAGCGGCCAGCACCCACGTGAAATGTTTAGAACAACATTGAGGCGCCTCGCTCGTATTTGACTGATTTCGACGACGCGGGCGAGAACACAGTTAAGCTGATCGGGCTAATGATTTCCGGGCGAGGAGATTGTAATTTCATCGCCGTTGTACTGAACGGTTTGATCGGGTTTGGGGTCGAAGGAGAAGCCGACGGGGTGGGATTTGGAGATGAAGATTACGTCGAGCGTGCGGGCATTGAGCATTCCGTTGAATGACCCATGACGGGCTCCAATCGTTAACTTGCTGGCGCCCTCGTCCCAGTGCAGGGGGATTTGGGAAAAGCTTCCTTTTTCGTAGGCGTTGGTCACGCCATCGTCTTCGTAGAGGGTGAAGTCGGCGTTGGCTCCGGTGTAGACATAGAGCGTCATTCGGTCGGCGGGTTTTTCGCTGGTGTATTGCAGCTCGGGGCCGGTGGGAATGATGGAGCCGGCTCTGATGTGGAGCGGAATCGAATCGTACGGCGCGGGAGCTTCGATCGATTGGGCGGAGCCGATTGAGTTGCCGGTCCAGAAGTCATACCAGGCGCCCGGCTGGGGCAGATAGACAGTGCGCGTGCGGGCCCGATAGATAGTGACGGGGCTGACCATGATCGCGGGGCCGAAGAGATATTGGTCGCCAATCGTGCGGACCTTGGGATCATTCGGAAAATCCATTAATAGCGGCCGCATGATCGTGTTGTTGGATTGTGTGACCGAACCGGCGAGGGAATAGATATAAGGAAGCAGGCGATAGCGGAGGCGGTCGAATTTGAGCTGGGCCTGATAAGCGGGGCTATCTTCGCCGCCGAACTGCCACATTTCGCGATAGGGGAATTCACCGTGGACGCGGAGAAGGGGAACGAAGGCGCCGAACTGGAACCAGCGGGTGTTCAGTTCACGCCATTCTTCGACATCCTGCGGCTTGGGAGTTTTGCTGGAGAAGCGGCCGGGGACAGCAAAGCCGCCGATGTCCATAGTCCAGTAAGGCATTCCGGAAAAGCTGAAACCAAGGCCGGCGGGAATCTGTTTGCGGAGCGCGGTCCAGGTCGAAGTGATGTCGCCTGACCAAGTGGCGGCGGAGTATCGCTGAGTGCCGGCGAAGCCGGAGCGCGTGAGAATGAAAACGCGCTGATCGGGCGCGGCTTCGCGCTGACCTTCATAGACGCCTTTGCTGTTCACCAGCGGATAGCCGTTGAGCATGCGCGAGCCGGTACCAAGCGCAGTGGGGTTCATATGCGTGCGCTGGCCGTCCAGGGTGGGCGTGGGGAGCAGGTCTGGTTCGGTGGCGTCCATCCACCAGGCGTCTACATGCTTCGCGAATAATTCGCGGTTGATCTGCGACCAGAATAGTTTTCGCGCTTCGGGGTTGAAGGCGTCGTAGAAGGTGTAGGGGTGATTGAGCCAGTCGCGAAGGTGTTCTTTGAGGTTGGGTTCGAAGAGATAGCCACGCGAGTGCATGGCTTCGAAGTTTTCGGTGCCGGGATAGAACTTGCCCCAGACGGAGATCATCAGGCGGGAATGATTGTCGTGGATGGCGTTGATCCAGCCTTGCGGATCGGAGAAGCGGGCGGAATCGAATTGATGTGAACCCCAGGCGTTTTCGTTCCAGTAGAACCAATCCTGCACAATATTATCAAACGGGATGTGGCGGGAACGGAAACCTTCGACGACATCCAAGCTTTGCTTTGAGGTTTCGTAACGCTGGCGGGATTGCCACAGGCCGAACGCCCAGGCAGGCATCATGGGAGCTTTGCCGGTGATGGTGCGGTAACCAGCGACGACATTATCGAGCTTTGGGCCATATATAAAGTAGTAATCGATGGCATCACCGACCTCGGACCAGAGCGAGGTGGCTGACTCGGGCGACGGAATTTTCCACTTCAACTGCATGGTCGCCATGCCCTGGTCTTTGGTCCATTCGAGCTTGATGTGGTAGCGATGATTGGCGTCGAGATGAAGGCGGCCGATGTCTTTCCAGGGGAGCCAGCCTTGGCGCCAATGATCCATGACGAGCTGGTTGTCGATCCAGAGTTTGATGCCGCCGTTGGAGAAACTATGGAAGGTGTAATCGCCGGCGGATTGGGTTTGGAAGTCGCCTTCCCAGCGGACACTGACGTTGCCTTTAGGGAGGTCGGGATGAATGCCCTGATTGGAGGTCACGGCTGAGGCGACGGAGATGTCGATTTTGGGATCGACGCGAGTGGCGACGAGACGATCGAATTTATCGCCGGCATAGTAGGAGCCGGTGAGACCGCCGGGTTTGCCGGCGGTGTCGAAGAGCTGGTCTGCCGGGATGGATTCTGTTTCGCGGAGATCACCGAAGCGGGTGAAGGAGGTGTTGTCCCAGAAGATTCCGTAGCCGCGGCTGGAGACCAGGAGCGGAACGATGACGGTGCCGTTGTGTTGCCAGAGATCGAGATCGTAGCCTTTGATGTCGGTGAGGCCGAGTTGATGTTGGCCAAGGCCATAGAGGGATTCATCGGCATTGGGTTCCCACTGTTGATGGACGTGGAATGTTTTTTCATCCTGGACGGTGGCGGGTTCGATAGACCGGCCGTCCGGCTTTTCATTCAGGATGGAGCGGCCGCCGGAGTCGAAAAAGGAAACGGCGCCGGTGGCGAGGTCAACGCGGGCTTGGAGGCGGGCGGTTGAAAGAGTGGCTTGGCGGGCGTCGGATGCGATATCCCACTGCACGGGGGCGGCGGGCGGATGATTGAAATCGGTGGCGATGCTTTTGCGATCGAGGAAAGCGCGGTCGCGCGAGCAGATGACGCGGATGATGTTATCCGCACAAACCTGGAGCTTGAGAAAGGAATCGCGGGCGGGAATGACAATGCCATCAGGCATTTTTTCGATCGCGTTCCGGCTGGCGGATGGCGCGGCCGGGCGCGACGCAATGGAACAACCGGCGACAATCAGAGCGGCAGCGACTCCTGGCCATCTTGCGCGGTTCATCTGAGTGCCCTTCTAATATGTATAGACGTTTGGGAAGCGAAAGGAACGGTGCTGCGGCAGTCTGATCGATCGGCGAAAGAAAACAATCCATCAGAGATGAATGCTTTTATAGGGTACGGCGATGGAAGGCACCTCGTGTGCGCCGTCTTCAATCATCACTTCAAGCATCTGCACCGCCTGGCGCCCAACTTCCTGAAAGGGAATGGCGACCGTGGGGATATTCAAACCGGTGGCATCGCGGAGATCGCGCTCGCTGAAGGAGATGACTTCAAGCTGATCGGGGATGCGCCGACCGGCGCGCTCGGCGGCGAATGAGATACAGACGGCCTCTTCGGCTTCGTAGCAGAGGACGGCCTGAACATCGGGAAAGGCGCGGATGAAACATTCGGCGCGGGCAAGGGTGGTCTCGCCGGCTTCGGATGGGCCATGCAGATCGAGGTGGCGATGATGGGGCAGTCCGGCCGCCGTCATCGCGTGAGTGAAGCCACCGAAGCGGTCCACGGCGGAATAGTGAGGCGGCGAGGGAAAGAGCCGGCTGAAAAAACCGATGCGCTCGTGGCCGCGCTTGATGAGGTGTTGAACGCCGACCTGGGCGCCGCTGAATTCGTCGGGATAGACACAGCGGAACTTGCGCTTGAGATTCATCAGCACGCAGGGCATGGGCTGCTCTTCGAAGTAGTCAACGGTCTGCTGCGAAAAAACCGGGAGAAGATTGACGATGAGCCCGTCGACGGAGGATTCGCGAAAGATCTGCGGGACGACGGAAGGATTGTTGATCTTGCTGGCGGGCAGTTCATTGAAGAGCAATCGCCACTCCATGCGCTCAAGGGCATTGTGAATGCCGTTGAGACCGGAGATGGGGTACCAGTCGGTGCCGGCGTCGCCGCAGGTAACGAAGGCGACCGCGCGAAAGCGGCCGCGGGTCATGGAGCGAGCGGCGGCGTTGGGACGATAACCGAGACGGATAGCAAGCTGGCGGATGTTTTCACTTCGCTTGGCGATTGCGGGGCGGTTTTCCTTATTTTTCCCGTTAAGAACACGGGAAACGGTGCCGGGAGAAACTCCAGCACGGGCGGCAAGCTCTTCAAGAGTGACAGGTTGTTGACGGCTCATACGGCGTGGCGGGTATGTTAGCATGTTTGTTCTCCATCTTACAAACGCTTGCACCTGCACGACTTTCATAATGTATTTGAAATCGTTTGCAATTGCAAAGGTTATCAAGTAGAATGTTCTGGATGTCGAGGAAAGTGCAAATTAACGGGCAGAAAATCGGATGTTCCTGAGATAGGCGGGATCGTTTAGCCGATAGTTTTGCTGATTTTGCACCCGACCGCTTAGACAAAAATCGGTGGTATGCTCGCTTTGCTGCACGCGCATGCTTTTCCGCAGGCATGCGAGTTCCATTCACTTCTTTTCTGCGGATCTATGGAGACGGCCATGAAAACGGGATCTCATTGGAAGGGTTTTACGCTGGTGGAATTGCTGGTGGTGATTGGGATCATCGCGGTGCTCGTGGCGATGCTCCTCCCGGCACTAGGCCGGGCTCGCGCTCAGGCGCAGACGGTGCAATGCCAGTCCAATTTACGAACGATCGGGCAAGGGCTTCTTTTGTATACCATGCAGAATCACCAGAGCCTGCCTTATGGTGATTACACCGATCCGGTTAATGGGTACAGTCTCGACTCAATGACGGCCAACTGGGGCGTGCGCGTGGCGCTGATGATGAAGCCGGGTGGTTCGCAGGGGAACTACGCGACAACTGTAAACAAGGGATTTCTGATTTGTCCCTCGGCAAATAATGTTATGGTGCCGGACGCTTCCATCGCACTCAATTACACCTGCCATCCCCGCTTGATGCCGTCATACTGGAACGGTCGCACAGACAACGCCTGGTCTCCTGCCATTCCTCAGGTGCCGTATCACATCAACCGGATTCTCCATTCTTCGCAAATCATCCTTATCTTCGATGGTGCACAGTATTTCTCGTCGAACGGAATCCCCAATGGCTGCTCTCATCCGGTCGGTGACGGGCTCGATGGCTGGAAGTATCAAGGCAACGGTTGGTCGGACCAACTCATGACACCGCGGCCTCCGGTGGCTCCGAACTGGGTCGGGCCACCCAGCGGCACGGTTTATGGCGACAGCAATAAAGATGTAGTGAACTACAGCGGCGCTCAGCAAACGGTACGGTGGCGCCACGGGAAGAATAACGCAGCCAACTTTCTGTTCGTCGACGGTCATGTCGACAGCTTCCACTACAATTCGAAGAATCAAACGAGTGATCTCCCGCGCCAGGATATCTGCGTAAACTGGCCTTGAAGCATTGAAGTTATGGCACTTGTGAGCGATAGCATCAAGATTGGCATCGCGGCAGGAGTAACTGGCAGTGAAGTTCACTAACGGAGCGTGGCTCTGGGGAAAAGGTGTAACTGCCGCCTGCGTCCAGCGCGTGAACCGGTTCCGTATTGACGGCAAAGAGCTTCTGGTTTCGGCCGTCGATCGAGTTGGGAATGCCGGCGCCGATCGATTTGAAGGAACAGTTCTGGAATTGCGGGTGACGTCGCCGCTGCCCGACGTCGTCCGCGTTCAGGTTCGGCATCACTCGCCTGCGAAAAAAGGGAACGTCGCATTTGATCTGGATTACGGGCTTTGTTCCGCAAGTGTTCATATCGAAGATTTGAAAGATGAGCTGCTTTTCACCAGCGGACGTCTTTCGCTCCGTTTAAAAAAGGGTCCGCCTTGGGAATTGCGGTTTGAGGACGCGGATTCAGTCATCACCGGCGGGGTGAAAGACAGCCTTGGGTATATGCAGGTTGAAAGGGCCGGGAACTTTCTTTCCCAGCGCCTTTCATTGGCCGTCAATGAATGCATCTACGGCATGGGCGAACGCTTTGGGCCGTTGGTTAAAAACGGGCAGACTGTCACCATCTGGAATGAGGACGGCGGGACTGTCAGCGATCAAGCTTACAAGAACATTCCGTTCTACCTTTCCAGCCGCGGTTACGGGTTGTTTGTGAACACACCGGGGAAGGTGGAGTTTGAGGTTGCGACAGAGCGGGTGTCGCAGGTGCAGTTTAGTGTGGAGGCCGAGGAACTGGATTACTACCTTATTTACGGACCCGATCCGAAGGATGTGCTGAATAAATACACGCGGCTGTGCGGGAGGCCGGCAACGCCGCCGGCGTGGTCGTTCGGGCTTTGGCTCAGCACCTCGTTCACCACGAAGTATGATGAGAAAACCGTCAACGAATTTGTCGAAGGGATGGCCCGCCGCGGCATTCCACTGAAGGTGTTTCACTTCGACTGCTTCTGGATGAAGGAACGCCACTGGTGCGACTTTGAATGGGATCGCGACGCCTTCCCCGATCCGGCAGGGATGATCGAACGATTGAAGGCGCGCGGATTAAATATCTGCCTCTGGATCAATCCCTATATTTCGCAGTTGTCTCGCTTGTTTGAAGAAGGCCGCACGCACGGGTATTTCCTGAAGCGGCCGGATGGTTCGGTCTATCAGATAGACGCCTGGCAGCCAGGCATGGCGTTTGTTGATTTCACAAATCCCGGCGCGGTCGCGTGGTATACCTCAAAGCTGCGCGCGTTGCTGGACATGGGTGTCGACTGCTTCAAGACGGATTTCGGTGAACGCATTCCAACAGAGGTCGTTTACCACGACGGTTCTGATCCGCAGTTGATGCACAATTACTATTCCTACATCTACAACAAGGCGGTCTTCGAGCTGCTTGAAAGCTATTACGGCAAAGGGAACGCGATGGTTTTCGCCCGCTCAGGCACGGCAGGTTCGCAGAAGTTTCCGATTCACTGGGGCGGTGATTGCGAATCGACGTTTGAATCGATGGCCGAGGATTTGCGCGGGGGATTGAGCTTTTGCATGTCGGGGCCGGCGTACTGGAGCCATGATATCGGCGGGTTCACCGGCAAGGCTGATCCGGCGATTTACAAACGGTGGGTGGCGTTTGGATTGCTGTCGACACATAGCCGGCTGCATGGATCGGAATCGTACCGGGTGCCGTGGATCTTTGATGAAGAGTCGGTCGCGGTGATGCGGCATTTCGCGCGGTTGAAGAATCGGTTGTTCCCGTATCTTTTTTCAGCCGCCCGCGACGCCAATCAGCACGGTTGGCCGGTGATGCGGGCGATGGTCCTGGAATTTCCGAATGATCCGGCGTGCCTGCACCTGGATCGGCAATACATGCTCGGAGCATCTCTGCTGGTTGCGCCGATTTTCCGGCACGATCACATCGCGGAGTATTATCTGCCGCAAGGCCGGTGGACGAATCTGCTGGATGGCAAGGTAATGGAAGGCGGCCATTGGCGGCGAGAGGCGTTTGATTTCATGCATCTGCCGCTGCTGGTTCGGGAGAACAGCGTGCTGCCGATGAGCGGGAATGAGGAACAGCCGGCGTGGCGGCTGGATGAGGAGTTAACGCTCAATCTGTTTCAGATTCGCGAAGGGGCGGATATTTCAATCAGCATTGCAGGCAGTGAACACGCCGTCGCGAATTTTCGATGCCGGCGATCGGGCGCAAAAATTTCGCTGGAGAGTGATGGGAAGGCAAAGAACGTTCAGCTTCTTTTGCGATCGTCGCGGGCGGTTGGGGCGATGTCGAATGCGAAGGTGCTGCGGGAAACAGCGGAAGGATTGTTGATCGGGTGGGAGGAAAGCGGAAAGTCAGTTTCGTTCAATCTGATGGATTAAGGCGGCGTCATCGTGACAAGGCTATGGCCCTGTATGCAGTGCTTCCAGCAATAGGACAACTGTGATTTTTTCTACTTCCAGCGGCGCCGGCACAGGCCGGACTTCGGCGAGTTCAGTCAAGCCGGGGCCCATGTCATGGTTGAGGGTTCTGGCTGTTGTGGTTTGCGGGTTCGGCGTTTCGCTCTGGACGCATGTTGCGTCAGCGGCTGAACCCTCTGCGCCGTATGTCTGGCGGAATGTGAAGATCGTCGCCGGGGGGTTCGTGCCGGGGATTGTTTTCAGTCCGGCGCAGGCGGGGCTCGCTTATGTGCGGACCGATATCGGCGGATTTTATCGGTGGGATGCGCAGGCGAAACAATGGATTCCACTGACAGATTGGGTGGACCCGGCGCATGGGAATTACCTGGGCGGCGAAAGCATCGCAGCAGATCCGGTTGATGCGAATAAGGTTTACTTCGCCGCGGGAATGTATTCGGGAAATCCGGCGGCGATTTTGCGTTCCAGGGATCAAGGGCGGACTTTTGAAGTGACGCCGGTGCCGATTCACATGGGCGGGAATGAAACCGGCCGCGGCGTGGGTGAGCGGCTTTGCGTCGACCCGAATAACACAAACATCCTGTACTTCGGCTCGCGTTACGACGGGCTATGGAAGAGCAGCGACGCCGCCGTCACCTGGCAAAAGGTCGGGAGCTTTCCGATCCAGGGCACGGGGAAGTGCCGGATGACTGGCGGCATCAGAAATGCGGATTGGCGTTTGTCATTTTTGATCGGCGCTCGGGAACGGGGGGCGCGGGCAGCAAGACTATTTTCGTTGGGGTGGCCGAAAAGAACGAGGGCGGCGCGCTTTATCGCAGCGATGACGCCGGAGCGAGCTGGCAGGCGATTGCGGGATTGCCAGCGGGGCTGATTGCGCATCAGGGCGCGATCGACGCGGATGGCTCATTATATATTACGCTCTGCAACAACCCCGGGCCGAATGAAGTCACGGATGGGGCGGTTTATAAGTTGGATGCGGCAGGCAAGCAGTGGTTGGATATCACACCTATTAAGCCTACACCGGAGCATGGCTTTGGATATGCCGGTTTGAGCATCGATCACCAGCGTCCTGGAACACTGGTGGTCACCACTACCGACCGCTGGTGGCCCGGTGATGATGTAATGCGCACGACCGACGGCGGTAAAACCTGGAAGCCGATGGGCTCGATGCAGCAATTGGATTGGTCGCTTTCTCCATATTTGAAGTGGGGCAACCCTAAGCCGCGCGAGGGATGGTGGATGGATGCGGTGGCGATTGATCCGTTTGATTCGGATCATGTTGTCTATGGCACCGGCGCGACAATCTATGGCACGCACGACATGACCCGGATGGAAGCCGGGCAGGCCACGCACTGGGCGGTGGAGGCGGATGGCATTGAAGAGACTGCGGTGATTACACTGATCAGCCCCCCCGCCGGGGCGCACCTGATCAGCGGGCTCGGTGATGTGTGCGGATTTGTGCATGACGATTTTGACGTATCACCGCCCGGGGGAATGATGGCGAATCCCATTTCTGACAACACCGACAGCATGGACTTTGCCGAGGCAGCGCCGTCGGTCATGGTGCGCGACGGCGCCAAAGGCGGGGCGATCTCAACCGACGGCGGAAAGAGTTGGGCGCCATTTGATCGTCAACCCACAGAAGACCGAGGCAACACGCTGGCGGTGGCCGCGGATGCCGGTCGGATCATTTGCGCCAATCGAAAGTCAGGTGTTTTTGTATCGACAGACCGCGGCCGCTCGTGGAATCAGGCCAAGGGCATCAACGGCGCCGTTTCTGTTGTCGCTGATCGAATGAACAGTTCCAAATTTTATGCGATCAACGATGAGACGGTTTATGCAAGCAGCGATGGCGGCACGACGTTTATCGCTGCCGCTCGCGGGGTTGCCAATCGGCAATTGATGGCGACACCGGGCCAGGAAGGAGACTTGTGGCTTGCCAGCGGTGATCGGGGACTACTGCATTCCACCGATGGCGGACAAACATTTCAGCGGCTGCCAACCGTGACAAACGCCAGGCACATCGCCACCGGCAAGGCAGCCCCGAATCACCATGAGGCGCTTTATCTGGCCGGCGACACCGGCAATGGAGAATCGATCTATCGATCGGATGACAGCGGCAAAAGCTGGATTCGCCTGCCGGACGATCAGCATCAGTACGGCTGGCTGCCGGATGCGCTGGCTGGTGATCCGCGCGTGTATGGACGGGTTTATCTCGGCACCAATGGGCGCGGTGTGATCTACGGAGAGCCGGAGGTGACGAAGTAACGCGGTGAGGCGGGAGCGCAGAGCAAATGTGGCCATTCAATACACGGCGTCATGGGCGACAGCCGTCATCTTCATCCCCTCGACCGGGGCGCCGCATGGACGGGCAACAAACTCACTATCAAGCTTGTACAGCTCAAACCGCGTCAATTCGATCCCGGCCGTTCATATAGGCACGTAACGCCTCGGGGATTGTGATACTTCCGTCGGCATTTTGATAGTTTTCCAGAATCGGTATTAATACGCGCGGGCTGGCGACAACGGTGTTATTCAGCGTGTGGCAGAAGCGGATCTTGCCATCCTTATCTTTATACCGCAGATTCAGCCGCCGTGATTGGAATTCATACAATCGCGATGCAGAATGCGTTTCGCCGTAGCCGCTGTCGGGGTTGCCTTTTTGCTCGCGGCTGGGCATCCAGGTTTCGACGTCGAACATGGCTGCATTTTTGACGCCGATGTCGCCGGTGCAGCAGGCGATCACGCGGTATGGGAGGTTCAACCGCTGCAACAGCGTTTCGCTATAGCCCAGCATTTCCTTGTGCCATCGCTTGGATTCTTCAATATCATTGCGGCAAATGACGACCTGCTCGCATTTGTCGAACTGATGCACGCGATAAAGGCCGGCGGTATCCTTGCCGGCCGCCCCTGCCTCGCGGCGGAAGCACGTGCTGACGGCGGCGTACTTCTTCGGCAGATCGGCTTCGTTCAGGATCTCATCCATGTGGAACGCCGTCAGTGAAACCTCGGCGGTGCCGGTGAGGTAGCGAACGTCTTCGCCTTCTTCATTTGGCTCGCCGACGCGATACGCCTGCTCGCGGCCAGCGGGGAAGAAGCCGGTGCCGCGCATGGCCGATTCACGCACCAGCACCGGCACGCTCATCGCCGTAAAACCTTTCTCGCGCGTCATCATGTCCAGCGCGAAACGCATGACGGCGTTGTGCAATTCCGCGCCGAGGCCTTTGAGGAAATAGGAGCGGCTGCCGGCGATGCGCACGCCGCGCTCAAAATCGAGCAGGCCCAGTTTTTCGCCAAGCTCGATGTGGCTCTTTGGCGCAAATTCAAATTTCCGGGATTCGCCCCACTTATAGGCGACAATGTTGTCCGTCGCGTCCTTGCCAACCGGCACGTCCGCATCCGGCGGCTGCGGGACAAGCCACAGGAGCGGGAGGAGTTGTGCTTCAAGCGCCTTGGCGCGCTCGTCGCTGCTCTTGACGGTTTCTTTCAGGCCCGCGACTTTTTCGATCGCGACCTTTTTCTCTACCGGGTCTTTCAATTTTCCGATGACCTGACTTGCCTGATTCTGCTCGGAGCGGGCGCGTTCAAATTCCTGCTGGGCTTTAAGCCGCTGCTCGTCAAGCGACAGGATGGCGTCGATATCGACGGCCATATTTTTCAGCTGCGCCCCCAGTCGATATTTGTTGGGGTTTTCGCGGAGATCTTTTATGTCAATCATGGGCGATTCCTCGGGAACTCGTTTCGAGCTCATCGTTTTAGCAGAAGTATCGGCGGTCGTGTAGCACGGGGGCGATCCGGCAAGAGGTATTCGTTATCGGACTGTCGCGAAAACCTGGAATTGTTCGCTGGAGTGGCCCACCCTATTACCTTCATACCCGAACAACGGCCGTCTTTGGAAAGGAGTTGCCGTTATGAAGAGTCGTACCGTGTATCGAAAGGTGTCGGTCCGCCGCTCGCCGGTCCCCCGGCGTTCGGCATCGAGTGCCGGTATCGGAGCGTTTGGTGGCATGCTGGCCAGGCTGGGGTTGGCCAGCGAACAGCTGCGATCCGCCCGATCCAGGTGTCGGTGAACCGGCGGACCCTCATCGGGTCATAACCCTTCCCAAATGAACGACGGTCGGCTTTTGGGCCGACCGTTGTTTCTTTATTGGCTTTTGTTTCCCCAGGACAGCGCCACTGAAATGGCACAGCCCATATAAGTTTCTGTTTACCAGGCGAAGTGGGCGAAGGCCTTGTTCGCGTCGGCCATGCGGTGCGTGTTTTCGCGGGTCTGCATCGCTTTGCCTTCCTTGCGGAAGGCAGCCATCAACTCATCCGCCAGGCGATCGGCCATGGGGCGGCCACCACCATCGCGACAAGCGCCAATCAGCCAGCGGAAGGCCAGGCTCTGCTGGCGACGCTTGTTCACCTGCATGGGCACCTGATAGTTAGCTCCGCCAACCCGGCGGCTGCGGACTTCAACGTAAGGCTTTATGTTGTTGATCGCGGTCTCGAACAATTCCAGCGGCGGAACGTCCTTCACCTTCTTGGTCACCGAATCCATCGCATTATAGAAAATCTTCTGCGCGACGGCCTTCTTGCCATCCCACATCAGTGAGTTGATGAACTTGCTCACCAGCTTGCTGTTGAACCGTGCATCCGGCTTCAACATCTCTTCGCTGGACGTAAATTTCTTGTATGCCATAACTTTCTCTCTTACTTGTCCGTCGTCAGTTGCCTGTTGCTTCTAAATCTTAAACCGAGCGTTTCAACCACCAGATCCCGATGATGATCAGCACCAGGAAAAATGCTCCGGTGAAGATCAGGCTTCCGTAGCCTTGCTTGATTTCATGGACATCCGTCGTCTGGGCGACGAACCGCATCATCGCGTTCACTGGAATTTCCCTCTCAACCTTCACCTGAAAACCACCCCGCATCGAAAGTTCGCTGCGGCACCCGGTGGTGTACTTCTATTTTTCTGCTTTGATTACTTTGCCTTCTTCGCGCCGTACTTGCTGCGGCTGCGTTTGCGGCCATCGACGCCAAGCGCATCGAGCGTGCCGCGGACGATGTGATAGCGAACACCCGGCAGATCGCGAACGCGACCGCCGCGAACCAGCACGATACTGTGTTCCTGGAGGTTATGTTCTTCACCGGGGATGTATGCGGTGACTTCCTTGCCATTGCTCAGGCGTACGCGGGCGATTTTCCGAAGGGCGGAGTTGGGCTTCTTCGGGGTCATCGTCTTGACCTGCAGGCACACGCCGCGCTTTTGCGGGCATGCCTCGAGATCCTTCACTTTATTGATCCGCGAAAGGCTGCGGCGTGGCTTCTTGATGAGCTGGTTGATCGTCGGCATACATTTCCTAAACGGTCGTTAAAACGGGGCGTAACTCCGTGTCCTGTCAATCACTTCCGATGCCCGGCGCAACATGCGCTGCGTTGGCCCCGGAATGGGGAAAGTCGGGAACTATACTGTAGCCGATAAATGATGGCAAGAGGTGCGTATCACTACCAACCGCCCTGTTTTAGCAGAATCTCCAACCGCGGCGAATTTTGGCGGCCTATCATCTGTAAATGGGGTTCGTTGATCGTGATAGGGAGATATGATGAGTTTCAAACGAGCGCATCCCCAATTGAAGTGGCGCGGCGTATCAACCCTGCTGGTTGCCGCCCTGACTCTAAGCGGTTGTGAATCCCGGGCTACCGGAGGCCAATCACCTGCGACGGATCATCCCCCCGCCACCCAATCCACGGCCCAACCAGTCTCGGCTAATCGGAGCCCAAAAGAGATCATTGCCGACCTGACAGAAAACGCATCCAGGGTTCGCGATCTAACCACCAATCCACAGACGATGAGCGATGCGGCTGCCCGAACCGCCGCCGCGCCCCAGGCGATTCCGGCGCTTAAGCGCATGTATGCCGACATGGAGCAACTGAAGCAGGTCAATCCATCCGATAGCGGGCAGGCCGATGAAGCCCAGGCGGAATATCTTGTCTTCATGAGCGTGTTCGGTGACGCGGCTGCTGCTGAACAACTCCAGCAGCTTTCAAACAGCAAAGACCCGGCAACCGCTCTTCGCGGCCAGGGCAGCCAACTTGTCGCCCGATGGATTCTTGCCGGCAAAGACTCTGCATTGCAGGCGAAGATTGTTGATGAAGCAGAAAAACTCGCCGCCGCCCATCCCGATAGCGAATGGCTCACAGCCCAACTGGTCACCATGAGCAACATGGAACTGACCGCCGCCGCATCGCGAACACGATTCATTAATCTGGTTGTCGACGTCATGCACAATGCTGTCGCTGATTCGGCGAAGCAGGAAGTGGTGATGGACCGCAAGGTGGAGGGCCTGGTCGGTCACCCGCTGGCGATTGCCGGCAAGATGATCGATGGAAAAGATTTCACAACGGCTGACTGGAAGGGGAAAGTGGTGCTGGTGGATTTCTGGGCGACGTGGTGCCCGATGTGCCGTGTGGAAATGCCGAGTGTGAAGCAGGCATACGCCGACCATCACGCGGCGGGCCTGGAAGTCGTTGGTGTGAACAGCGATTACTCGCCGGATGAAGTGAAGCAATATACCACGTCCAACCAACTGCCTTGGCCGCAGTTGTTCGATGCCCAAGCCGCGGCTCAGCAGCAATGGAATTCGCTTCCGCTACAGCTTGGCGTTCACAAGCTGCCGACGATGTTTCTGATCGATAAAAAGGGAATTGTTCGAAGCGTGATGGCGGATGAGGATTTGGACGCGACCGTCACGGCGCGATTGCGCGAGTAAATCGCTTAATGGTGATCTGAGATACTTCGATGATCTCACCATTGCTGCAGAAGCATTATGAGGTCTTCGGAATATCTCCGGATGAAAGATTCGCGCTATGCATCACGGTTCGGTTGCAGGCGGATGATAAGCGCCAAAGCCCTCGAGCGCCCGCAACGGATTTATCGCCGCCCGATCATCTCCACCGACAATTTTCACATCAATCTTGCCGTTTTTTTGGCGGACGAATTCGTGCATCACGATGCCGCGATCGTTGATGTAGCGGACGGTGGCTGAATCAGCCGTAAACGCAAAATGTCCAAAGCCATGGGTCAGTCGCGACATGGGTCCGCGGTCGTCGTGGCGCATGAGCTTTGTGTCCGCCCCACCGCCACCGACAAGCACGAAGCTGGTGAACCAGTCGGGGATTTGCAGGTGTTGGAGGTCATGGTCGTGACCGCAGACGTAGAAATCGACCTTGTATTTGACCAGCAGCGGGCCCCATTGTTCTTGAAGAAGGGTATTGTCGCCATGACCGCCGTTACTGAACAGGGGATGGTGGGCGCAGCAAATGGTCCAGGTTCCGCGCGGCTTACTCAGTTCCGATTCCATCCACGCCTTTTCCTGTTCCCATCGCTCCACGCCCAGCGGATCTTTATCACTATCGAGCATCAGCACGGTGACCAGCGGCTTATCCTTCGGGATATCGAGCCGATACCAGCGAGCCGGCAGCTTCCATCGCGATTCCGGATGCACCTGGGCATACTGTAATTCGACGGCGTCTTTCCCATTCTGGTAATCATGATTTCCCAGGACGGCGAAGAAGGGGAAATTCAACCGTGCGGGATCGTACATCGTTTCAAACGCCGACTGCCAGACAGGATCGTTCACCCCGCCGGGGAGGTTCATATAAAAGTTGTCACCGACGAGGATCATCCCATCGAACGTTTTACCGCTTTGCTGAACGTACTTTGCCATGGTGAGCGCGACGGTGCGCTGGCCGGGGCCGTTGGTGCCCCAGTCGCCCATGGAAAGCAGGTTTACCTCGGCGGCTTCTGGCGTCGCTGGCTGTGTTTGGGCGATCGCGAGCGTTCCAACCGCCGCGGTCACGAATGCACAAAGGAATGGTATTAACCGCATGAGAATACTACTCTTCAAAAACCCCCACCGGATCGACTATCGTTATACTGTCTCAGTTGCGGAATAGAATCATGAGCATGCAACGAATGTTTCAAAAAACGACAATGAAGTGTGCGGCTTCCCGCCTTCTAATCAGATGTACCCGGCGAAGCGAGCGGATTTGGCGATTGCGCAAGTGGATTGGGGTGGAGGCCGCCACAGTATTTTCTGGTTCTGCTCCTGATAATAGCTATCACCCAAACGCACGCCGCCACCGAACCTGCCCCCGGCATCGACGCCGGTTCATCCTCCCCCATCAACCTTCGGCGAACGGTCACCGTTCTGGTCGTTCAGAAAACCAAAGACGCCGTCGTCAACATTTCAACCACCAAGCTGGTGAACCAGCGCGTCAACCCGATGGGCTTTGATCCCTTCTGGCAAGATTTTGGACAGACGGTGCGCGTTCCCGCGAGTTCGCTCGGCAGCGGGTTCATTATTCATCGCGATGGATATGTGGTCACTAATAATCACGTTGTTGATCGCGCCCGGCAAATCACGGTTGAACTGGCCGACGGCCGCAAACTGCCGGCGGAACTGATCAGCACCGATCCCGACGCCGACCTGGCTCTGCTGAAAGTGCATAGCGATGTACCTTTGCCAACGCTCGAGCTTGGCGAATCCAATGATCTGATGATTGGTGAGCCAGTGATTGCCGTCGGCAACCCGCTCGGTTTCAGCCACAGCGTCAGCACGGGGATCGTCTCGGCCATTCATCGCGACATTGATCCCCACCGCGCAGCGCGCCCGCGGATCAGGAAAATCCGCAACCGGCAAAAGGTGAAGACGCCGCCTTGCGCGATCTGGTGCAGACGGATGCCGCCATCAACCCCGGCAATTCTGGTGGCCCACTCCTTAACGCCTATGGCCAGGTCATTGGCATCAACACCGCCATCCGCGGCGATGCGCAAAACATCGGCTTCGCCATCCCCATCGACCGCCTGCGCGATCTCATCCCCGAACTGATGAATCCCGCGCAGGTGACCAAGGTGGATGTCCCGCTGCGCCTGGCCGAAAAGCGAACGATGACCCAGCCGGCGACAGTGAATGCCACGATCGTCGCCGCGGCCAATACTTCAAAGGAACTGCAAGCCATCAACGGCAAGCGGCCCACCAACATCGTGGACGCCTATGCCATCCTCCTGAGACTCAAGCCCGGCAAACCCCTGGAAATCACGTGGGCCGATGGCAAAACCGACAAACTCTCCCTGAAACCAACGCCTACACCTGACGCCATTGTGCAGGCGCGGCAACGATTCGGCATCACCATCGAACAGGTGACGCCGATGCTATCCGAAGAACGGCAACTCTCGCAGGAAGATGGATTGTTCATCGTGTCCGTCGATCGCAACAGCTCCGCGGCCAAGGCAGGACTTAAGCCGGGGGACATCATTGTGTTGCTGGGCAGATCGCCGGTGCGATCGCTTGAAGACCTGGCGGCGCTGTTGCAGCAACTCCCTGAAACCGGGTCCATTCGCGTCGGGATCGTTCGAGGGAATCAGGTAGGCGTAGGCGCGTTAGACCTCTAACAACACAACCAACTCTGCCGGATGTTTTATCGCATCGGTATTACTTGCAATCGATAAGTTTGTTCCGCGTCGCCCGGTTTTATCGTGAACGTGGCGCGGGCGGTGGCGCCGTTGGGGAGTTTGATCATCGCGGCGTAATCGCCATGGAAGCCGCGGAAGGTGGTGGCGCCGTCGAGGCCCAGGGTGGCGGAGATGTGGGTGCGCCAGGTTTCGGTGATGAGTTTTTTGAGTGCTGTGAATGCGGGTTTGGGGTTGTAATCTTTATCGAGCAGGCCGCTGCCGCGTTGCCATGTGTTGGGGCCGATGCCCCAGAGGTTGATCATGTCGACCGACGGGTGGCTGAAGCAGATGGTAAGGAAGCGTTCGTAATATTCCGCCTGGACGGCCGGTGTGAATTTGCCGCCGTGGATGGCGCCAAGGACGGGGGCATCTTCAGGGACGGTGACTTCGGTGATATGCAGTCGCACATCTTCTTTGGCAAAGGTGTTGAGCACATCGTACATCACATGCGCTTCGGGCCAGAGGCCGAACGGGCGGTGGCCGTGGATGCCGAAGAAATCGACCTTGATCCCCTGTTGCTTGAGCCACCGAATCTGGTCGAGGCCGCGATACATATCCCGCGCCATCAGCGCCGGTGTGTTGGCGCTGCGATTTTCCGGGCCGAACTTTGCGCAATCCGCCAGCCCCAGTTTTGCATTCGGCAGCATCTCGCGCAATGCGGGAAGACTGCCGGCGATTGCTGAAAGAGAATCCCTTCGTTGGTGACCTGCCAGGCGTCAATTTTGTCGCCGTAGCGCTCGGCGAGCTGCCGCGCGTGACGGACGAACGCTTCGCCCTGCTGCTGGGGATTTTTCAGGCGGAGCCAGAGCGCGGAGTAACCGCTCAGGAAATGGTATTCCAGGCGTATGCCGTGGTCGCTGCACCAGTTGATGTATTTGTCGAGCTCGTCATAGTGAAGCTGTCCTTCGACTGGCTCGATGTACACCCATTTGCTGCTGAACGGGATCATGGAGTAATTGAAAATCTCCAGGAACTTTGCGAGCTCCGGCGGTTGAACGGGGGGCGGCTTGTAATCACCCATCGGGGGACGGACGGCGGGCTGCTCGAAGAACGGCAGCGATGCGCTGAAATCAAATGCCGGGCGAATTTCCTGAATATCAACCGCCGCGCCGCTGAGCGGATGACCATCGCTGTCGAGCAGTTGCAGGCGGACATTGCTCTTGCGGTATTTTTCGATGTTCGGCAGCACCGTCTCGCGCATGAATCGCTCATCGGCCTGCCAGCGGGCCTTGTCGGGTGCATCCACCGGCGCGTCGGGCGCCTGATGATCGGCAGATAGATCGTGTATCCATCGTTTCCAAAACAGACCGGAAGATGCCGATCAGACCCGGCGGGCAGAACGATATGCGTTGCCCCGTATTTTGTTGCCAGCGCAACCAGAGAATCATCATCAAGCGATTCGAGCGATCTGCCGCGGGATAACAGTTGGCGGCCGGAGTCATCGGTCAGCAGTCCGGGTTGCAGATCGGTCATCCGCGCCCACCAGACAGGGGCAAAATCGGCCGAGAAATAGAGCTGCGTTCCGTCGCGCCATTCACCGACAACGGCTCGCCGCGAATGAAGACGGAACCCGCCCGGTTGGATCGGTGTAAGAAAGACGGAATCGAGCGGCGTGTGGTCACGTGCCCAGATCTGGGTCTGCGTCCAGGCATCAGGATCAACGCGGTGATAGGCGTGCATGAGAAAAACCGCCGCGATGCAGGCGGCTGCAATGTTGGTGACGAGACGCAGCCACCGCGGCGATCCGATCCATTGCAGGACGAAGACCAATCCTGACATGGCGGCCATCGCGAGCCCGGCTTTTACGCTCGGCCCGGTTACATCAAATTTCGCAGGCAACGACAACAGCGGGAAACCGAGATCGCGCTGGCCGGCGATGCAGACAAACAAGGTAGTGGCGACAACTGCCGATTGAACGATCGATACGCGCGCGTTGACGATCGCAACAACTACGACGGCCGCAAATGCGATGGGCAACAGCGGGAGCATCGCAGGAACCGCGAGCGTCAGCACCGTGAAAACGGCTGATGCAACTTCAATCCAATGTTTCCATGTCGGCCAATTCGTAGTGATCGCATCCGCCGCCCCTTCCTGGTTGTGTGCGGCAGGCATTCCCGTCTGCCGCAGATGAATGTACGCGGCTGCCGGCATCTTTGGGTTATTCGGATCGGCGATTGCACCGCTGCGAGGCGGACAGGAATGCCTGCCCCGCCAAATGCCGCTATTGCTCCAGGCCAAGTTCCATGCCTCGATGGCCGCATAGGCAATCTGCACAAAGAACAACACGATGACGAGTCGCGAGCTTCGAAAAAGTTGGCGCGCAGCACCGCCGGCGCCGGCCAGACATCCGCAGACAGGAAACCGATGAGAAACAACACGGCGGTCGCCGCCACCATCGCCAGCATCTGCCGGCGCTGCCTCGTCTGCGATGAAAAGCTCATGGACAATGCGAACAAACCTGCCAGCATCGCAAATCGCGGCACATCGGCCGATCCGGCCTGCCACCATGTTGAAGGGAAACTATGATCCGCCGACCGGATGTGCGTTAGGGCGATCCACTCCGCGTCGAAGGATTGACGGTGGGCGAGCATCACGCGAATAGTCGGCGACGCCGCCGCCACGAAAAGGAGCAGCAGAATGGCGCTCTTCCACCACTGCGCGCGGACGCCGGAGATTCCATAATCTCCCAGCCACGCGGCCACGAGCAGGACGACCAGATACGTCGCGGCCAGCGCGTGCAAATTGAAGATAAGGCCGGCGAGAATGAATGCCACGGCATAACGCCGCCTGAACGCCAGCCCCATCGCGGCAATCGTGAGCGGAAAGACGGCGAACGTGTGGGTGAATCCTGTGGAATAAAATGTATCGCCGGCAAGAGCGTGATGATGCCCGGCGACCAGCATGACCGCCGCGAGGAGTCCTGCGCGTCGTGAATTAAAAATCGCGGCGGCCAATGACGTGACAGCCAGCATCACACCGAAGCACGTCAGCACATGCAATGCGAAATAGACCGGCTCAATTCCAGCGAACCGCGCGGGCATCGTAAGCAGGCGAAAGAAATAGGTGGGATACCTGGCGGCGGTGGTGTTGAGCATCACGTCGCGGGCATACAGGCTGCCATCAATTGCCCGCTGCAGCAGCGGAATCTGCACCGCCTGATTGCCGACCCCAACCGCATATCCGCCGATCAATACCTGGGCAATCGCCAGAAAAAAACAGATCCAAATCCAGGGCAGCTTTTCGCGTTCATGGACGGTCGGCTCATCGAGCGCTGAGTTGCGTGATGAATGCTCACATGCAACGGTTGGGCGGTTCGGCAGTAACATCATGAACAGCAACAATCGCCGCGGCTTAAGAGCCTTTAAGGGCTTGCGGCTCGTTAAAAACCCCATGACCACGCCACGCCTGAACCACTATCGAAGAATACCCCCGATCGGCATGATCGTTGCCGGTTTTGGGCTCGGCCTCATCTATTCGCACACGATCGCGAAGGTGCGCGACAAAGCCACCGACACCGACCATGCGACAACGCAGCAGCTTGAGCAAATGATTGCCAGCGGAAATGCGCCGCCTTTGACGTGGATGATTTATGGCAATCGGCTTTTTGACGGCGGCGATTTCCGCCGCGCGGCATTAGCCTATGCAGACGTGATTAAGAACGAACCTTTTAACCGGCCGGCGCGCGTCCAATATGCCTTGGCGCTGGCGAAGGGCAATGATGCCGAGCGGCTCCTCGCGTTTCTGCGGGATCAGCTTTATGCCGAGCCTAAGTTGGCGGCAGAGCTGACAAATCGGACAGAGGTCCAGGGATTTTTGGGAGATGATCGATTTAAGACGGTGCAGCAGGAAGCCAATGCGCAAGCGATGGATTGATTTGCTTCTCAGCGCTCGTTGGCATTTGCCGCGATGCGCGATTGCTTTAATCACTCGGCGCGAATCCATTGCGATTGATGGGACTGGCCTGGCTCAATTCGACGTGGCTGGTATCCACCTTCCGCGGATATTTTTTCGCGCATTCGATGCAGGTAGTTACACCAGGCAGCGCCTCCAGCCGAGCCGCGGCAATAGGGCGACCGCACATGCTGCAGAGCTTTGTGTCTGTCGAGGTTTCCATTTTCATAAGATCCTCCGTTTAGCCACGCTTTCATGAAGCAAGCGGCGTTCCGAAGCGAACTGCTTCAACCCGCTTCCCAGGGAAGCTCATCAACAAACCTCGCGGACCCAACAATAAAGCGTCGACGCAAAGCATTTACACTTTGCGTCGACGCCAATTTTTCAGACTGTATGACTCTGCCCGAAATTACTGCCGGCCCACATCACCCAGCAGTTCTACGGACGACATCGCTTCACTGTCTCCATTCACCGATACCATCCCGGCCAACTGACCTGCCTGTCGGCGGACCTGATCGATGTTGAGATATCGGCCCGGGCAATCGGTGCTCTTCGTGTCCTTGTGCCGCAGGATGCGATCAGGCGTGATGTGGTAGGTGCGCATCATAAACGCCACCAGCCGATTCAATGATTGCAACTGCTTCGGCGTCGGTCGCTCGACATCGAAATTGCCGACAAGGCAGATGCCGATTCCATATTCGTTGTATCGATTATCAGGAGTCTTGGCATGCGCGCCGTATTTCTGTTTAATCCAGCGCGGGCCGACTTCCACCTGCCCGTCGGCGGTGTCGGTGCCATTGCCGATGACAAAATCATATCCCAGTTCATCCCATCCTTTGGCGCGGTGCATCTTATCGAAGGCAACAGCGCCGCCGGTGGTGGTTGCGCTGTGATGAACGACGATCCACTTCCATGCCCGGGGCGCGACCGGCGGCACCCAATCGCGCGGTGCGCCGGCGATGGCGTTGGGTCGCGAAAGGACCGGGCCCTTGGAAGGCAGCGGCAGAATGGGCGCCATGGTCTGCGGCTGAGGGGCCGGAGCGGGCGCAACCGGCCTGGCCATCGCCAAACGGGGCGCTTCAAAGCTGGGAGCGGGGAGCGTCGCCACCGCGGGGGAATCCTGTTTGCATCCCACCAGCGCTAGCTGCACAAGCAATGTGCCGACAATAAGAGGGGCTTGCCACTTAGCCATCCCTGGCTCCTTCTGTGGTTGAGGTACGATCGCGTCCTTGGAAACGGCGGTGACGGCCTTGTCACCGCAATCAAAGTTATCGGAGCGACCCCCTGTTTTCCAGTAGCAACGTCAAAAATTGCGAATATTCCACCTGTTTTTACATCCCAGACATTTGCAAACTAAAAAAGAACGCCAGCTGCCCCCCTGCAGCTGGCGCTCGGATTTCCTTGTTTGATCTGCTCCCTCTCTGGCAGGGCAAAGTTAGGGTATGGGCGGGCAGTTCTCAATTACCCTAAACAGGTGATGCGACTAAAGGTCGGCGTATCAGGTAAATTTTACGACCGGAGCGTCGCGCTGGGCCGGTTCCTGTACTTCGAAGAAGGCCTGCGGCTGAAAACCGAACGGCCCCGCCAGCAGATTATTTGGAAAACTCAGGATCGCGGTGTTGTAAGAGGCGACCAAGGCGTTGTATTGCTGGCGCGACTGACTAATGACGTTCTCTGTACTGCTCAACTCGCGTTGAAGTTCGAGAAAATTTGAATTGGCCTTTAAATCGGGATACGCCTCGGCGACCGCAAACAATTGCCGCAAGGCGCCGCTCAGTTGTCCCTCAGCCACCGCGACCTGGGCCGGATTGGCTGCACCACCGCTTGCGCCCCCGGCTCCTGCCGCCGCCACCGCCTGGTTTCGCGCGGCGATCACACCTTCCAAAGTCTGCTTCTCATGGGCGGCGTACCCTTTTACCGTCTCGACGAGGTTCGGGATCAGGTCATACCGGCGCTTAAGCAGAACATCGATCTGCGCCCACGCCGCCCGAACCTGCTCGCGCAGCGAAACGAGGCCGTTGTAAGACGACATGATGACCAGCACACCGATCACGATCAGGCCAATAATCACAATCAGTATCATGATGCAGTTCTCCGTCAGTTGGGAAATAGTGTGACAAGGGACGGCGGGCTCGTCCATTACAAATCGCTGACAATGTAGTAATGCGTGACCCGTTATTCGCAACCGGTTGGATACCGGCGATGCGTCCGCTCCTGTTGCGAATTATGAGTTACGCATTACGAGTTACGGATCACAAATTATTTAACAACCTCTCCTCTCCCGCCCTTCACCGTCACGATCTCCTGCTTCACCGTGTCGAATTCCAGCTCGTCGAAGCCGCCGGTCGACATGCCTTGTTGATCTTCGAAATAGGCGGGTTCTTCGGGACTGCCGCGCGCGATGAGGCGCTGCGTGGCGGGATCGTAATCGATGGTATGGGCGTGAAACTGAATGCCCTTGGCCTTGGAGATGAATTGGACGTTTGTCTCAGCCCGGACGTGTGAGACAGCCATTGAGTCGCCGGATTGCACGGCGGCTCTCGTGCTCGAGGTATTTGGGCCTTGGCCGGCTGCCGATTTGATCAGATCGACCGTTACTGTCTGTGAATCCAGTTGCATGGCGCGGCGCCTTTTTGGTCCTGCTGAAATCCGACGCGCGTATTGCCCTGGATGACGATCTGCTTTTGTCCATCATATTTAAAGAATGTTTCCCAACGGACGGCCATCGCGCCTTTTCCACCGGGGGTGGAATCGTTATTTGGCGCGGCGACTCCATTATTTTTCGCGCGATGATCTTCAAGCCCCAATTGTCCGGCCCCGGGGACTTCCATCCGGCCGCTGGCGACGTCGTAAATCAATCGGTTGCCCACCAAACTTCCGCGGCGAAGGATTGCACCATCCGAACCCGCCAGGACGGATTCGCCATGCACTTTGCCATCGAGCGTCAGCAGCTTCGGGGATTTGCCGCCGAGGCCGGCGGCATCAATGCCGGATGCGGAATGCTTCGACTTTTCCGGAACGACCGAAGGAGAGGGCTGATCGTTCGTCGCCAGCGCGCTCGCATCGGCCGGCTTTTTTTCATCGGTGAGGTCGATATGAGCCGAGTCGCCTGCCATGTGGCTGTCGGTTCCGTCCGGGTCGGTCACATGCACCGTGACTTGGCCGCGGGCGTCGACGGTATTCGCCGTGCCATCGACCGCCAGTGAATCGGCCCAGGCGACATCAATCGGCCGGCCCTTTGAATCAGCCGCTTTGTCATCAGCGCTCTTGCGGATGGTGTGCATCGTTCCCGGTCCGGTTACGGTCATCGCCTGCGCATCGGGGATGATGTGAATCAGCGGTCCACTGACGGAGCTTTTCTTTCCATCTTCCACCCTGGCGTTCCCGCGCAGCTCAACCTGCTGCTGGCCGTCCTTCGTCGTCACCTGAAGGTCATCAGCATTGGCGACCGCGCCGGTCTTCAGCACGGCGTGAACATTCGACCAGGCATGCATCGATTCCAATTCCACCGCATCTGCCGCATCGCCGGAATTGCTGGCGACGGGATCTCCAATCGCGGCGGTGGCATCCGCGGCCTCGGCGTCCATCGGCGCCGGCGCTTTTGCCCGAAGTGTCGCCGTCAGATGACCCGACTCCATCTTCTGTTCCGCGTCATATGCCCGCACATTTCCATCAACGATCACCTCGTGCGGCGACAGCTTCCCGTCCGGTCCCGGTGACATCTCCATCACCAACCGATCTCCATTGATGCCGCGGTTGCCATTCGCCTGGTGCAGTAATTCGCACCGAACGTTGCCATTGGCGATCACGCGCTTAACCGCAAGCGTCGCCTTGTCCTGCCCGTCGTCCGGCGCGGCGTTGGCGGTCGCGGCTGCCTTTTCCAGATCGAGCGTGAGATCGTCCGATTTTTCAGTGAATTGCGGATGGTTTACGTTTACGTCGCCGTACAGCTCGGCTCGATCGATGCTTTGCGCTTCGGAGGACTTGCCGAGAAAATGCAGCACGCCGCGCTTCGTCCAGGTGGTCTTCATCTGTTTCCCCTGGACGGGAGCGGTCAGTTCGCTGTCGCCCTGCATCGTCGCCAGTGATGTGGCCGGATCGTATGCGAAGGACTCCGTGCTGAATTTTGCCCCGTGTTCCTGATCGAGTTGCACCTTTGGAAGCTGGTCGGAATTTTCGAGTTGGACTGCGCCGTCACCGCTGCGATACATCACCGCCGCCGCTTCAACCCTTGCCTTTTCCGGCGTGAGCACGGCGGGCGATCCGACCAATCGCACGGCGGCTTGACCTGCAATCAGGGGCATGACGGGTTCAGTTTCTAACGTGGTCACGCGCAGTTTTCCGGTCCAATAGATGGTGATCGGAAGGTTACTGGTCGTGTTCGAATTTGCATCGCCCGTCACATCTGCTGAAGAAATCTTCTTCGCATCCGGCGATGGATTCATGCCAGATTGATCTGAACTCGACGGCGCGGTCGTGATCGCATTGGCCGTCGCAACCTGATCCGCAGGCAAACCGCTCGCACCGCCCGGAACCGCGACCTGATTTCCCGAAGTCTTTGATTTGGCCTGCAAAAAATCGACCGTCATGGTGTTCGCCGTCGCGATCTGCCGCTCGCATTGCAGGACGCGAACATCATCATGAAACACCGCGCGATATGGCTCGTTCGCCGGTGCGGTGGTCGTCGTCGATGAAGCCCTGGTGACATTCTCCGCCGTCGTCGCATCTGCCGTTCCGGCGATCACCCGCCCCGCTTCCGCTGGATCGATCGACACCAAGGCATCGCGGAGTGCTGCGCCAAATCCATCATGAGAAGAATCGATCGTGCCGCTTGCGGTCGCCGCGCTCTTGGCGGACCACGGCGTGGAAAGCTTCGTCGGATGCTTGATCTGCATCCGGCCGCCGTGCGCGATCTCCAGCAGATGCAGCCGCCGATCCCGGTCATTCCAGTGCAGCGTGAGGCCGGTACCGTCAAATTCATAGTCATCGCCGCGCACAGTGACGGGCACCCGGTCTGCGGCGATGGAATTTCCCGCGGCGTCCTGATAGCTCTGGGTATAGAGCCGCATCGTATCGTTATCGAATGCAATGTTGTTCACCTTCAACCACAGGCTGGGCGTGTTTGATGCATTCTTCGGCGCCAGTTCAATCCTGACATCGTGCAGCACGCCATGATTGGGCATCTGCGCCGCCGGCGTAAGCGAATCACTCGAGCCTTGCGATCCCGGCTTCCCCGAGCCGACAAACACATTGCCCGTCTCTCCTGTTACCGACAACTGCTCATCGTTGCTCAGGAAGAAAACCCACTCCGGCCTGGTGACCTTAAAAGACCCATCCTTCTGCGGCGTATACTCCGCGCCCCTGAATTTTGATGCGAGCACATTATGCTCATCAAAACTCTCCACCCACGCCCGCTCCCCCGACCCGATGCTCATCAACGAATCCCCCGAAAGCCGAGTCGCCGGCGCTGCGGACCCGCGCCACCCGTTCCAATCAACACCACCGGCGGCTGATAGTGCCAATACAAACCAAACGCCGCGGCGACAATAACGAGGGCAAGAAAGCTGAAGAGTGCCGATCGGAGCATAAATAAAAAACTACTTTCAAAATTCGGAGCGCATCCGATCTCACTCTTTTGCAAACCTCTAACATGACCCCGGATTCCAGCCGGTGCGTGATGCGCAAAAACAAAATAACTTCAGGCTTTTTAAATGTGACGCCGCCGGCATGGGATGCAGGCTATGTCACCATATTGGTTTCGCAAAGCAGCAGGTCTTTCCACCTCTGCGACCTCCGCATCTCTGCGTTCAAACCCTCTTCCAGCACTTCAATTCTCCGGCTCAACATCCAGCATCTTCAACACCACCAGGTCCTGCACGTCAATCAGCCCCACCGGCCGATCTTCATCATCCACGACCGGCAATTCGTCGATTCGATATTGCCGCATGACGGCCATCGCTTCGCTCGCCAGATGCTCGCCGGGAATCCGCTTGGGGTTGGTCTTCATCACTTCGCGTACGGGCCGCTTGAGTCCTGTCCCATCATCATCGGTGACCAGCCGCCGCAGATCGCCATCGGTGAAGATGCCGGTGATTTTTCCGTCATCGCCGGTGAGGATCACGGCCCCGCTTCGCCGCTTGATGGTGCTCACTTCGTGCAGCACCTGGCCGACGCTGAGGCGGTCTGAAGCTACCGGCAGGTTTTCGCCGATGCGGAACGTCATCGCCTCTTTTACCTTAATGAGCTTGCGGCCAAGCTGGCCGGCCGGATGAAAGATCGCAAAACTTTCCGCGGAGAATTTTCGGACCTGCATGACGGTAAGCGCCAGAGCGTCACCGAGCGCGAGCATCGCGGTTGTGGAAGCACTGGGAGCCAGCCCGAGCGGACACGCCTCTTCGATTTTTCCCGTAGCCAAAACAATATCTGAAAACCGACCGACAGAATTCGTCCGCATCGCGGTGATGGCGACGACCGGGTGCCCCAGCTTCTTCACGATATTTAAGAGCCGAAGAATCTCATCGCTCTCCCCGCTGGCCGACAGCAGCAGCAGCACATCCCCGCTGCGCAGCGACCCCAGGTCCCCGTGCACGGCATCCGCAGGATTCAAGAAATAGCTCGGCGTGCCGGTGCTCGCCAGCGTCGCCGACAGCTTGCGCACCACATGCCCCGCTTTGCCCATGCCGGTGACGACGACGGATGCGGGGCAATCCAGCACCAGCCGCACCGCGCGTTCAAAATGCTCGTCTATGGCCGCCGCCATCGCGGCGACCGCCCCGGCCTCGGTCTCAATGACCTGCCTGGCAAACTTTAAAATTGATTCATCCATCACAATGCCCGCGGTTTGTCTTCAATCACCGTCGGAGGAAACTCCACGCCGGCATAAATTTCCGTCAGCGGCAGATCAATCTCAAGGCTGCGAATCCTTGCAACGACATCAATGCCCAAAGACGGTGTCAGCAACCAGGTCGCGCCTGGCTGGCGGAAAAAGCTGTCTATTCGAGCCTCCTTTTGCGACACCATGATGTACTCTTCCAACGACTTCATCTGCAGATAATGTTCGAACTTCTCATTCCGATCGCGCAACAGAGTTGTCGGTGACAACACTTCAACCACCAACTTAGGGTTCGTGACCGTCTGGTGAGTCTGATCCATCTCGTCGTATTCCAATGGTCCGCAAATGACGCTCAGGTCAGGATAGACATAAAGCGGTGTGCCAGGCACGCGCAGGCGCAGGTCGCCGCTGTAGGCCCGGCAAGGCTTCTCTTTCAATCTAGAATGAATCGCCGCAATGAAGTTTGCGGTAATCAGCGCATGTTGGGCGGATCCCCCCGCCATCGCAATAATCTCCCCATAATAAAACTCGTGCTTCTCAACCGCCTCATTTTCCAGGCGCAGATATTCTTCAATGGAATACCGCCGGGTTTCAGGAATGGCTTGCTCCATCCCCACATTATAGCGAAAGACAGGCAAAACACGCTGGATTCCCCCAATGCCTCCATTAGAATCAATCGCGTGGCGGAAAACGCCTGAATGTTCCAACCAAGGATGGCCGTGGATTACCGTGTCGAACTTGACGTCTTCAACGGCCCGCTCGATCTCCTGCTCTATCTCATCAAGCGGGACGAGCTGGACATCTACGACATCCCCATTGCCCGCATCACCGACACCTACATGCAGTACGTCATGATGCTGAAAGACCTCAAAGGCCAGGGCGATTTTGATATCAACGTCGCCGGCGATTTCCTGGTCATGGCCGCCACCCTGATGGAAATCAAATCCGCCACCCTTCTCCCCCGGGCCCCCGTTCAAAATGAGAGCGGCGAACCCACCGCCGCCCAGCAACTGGCCGATCCCCGCTACGAGCTGGTTCAGAAGCTGCTCGAATACAAGCAATTCAAAGATGCCGCCGGCGCTTTGGAAAAACGCCAGCATCAGCACGAAGCGCGTTTCCCGCGTTTCCCCGCCCGGCTGGAAGGTGACGCGGATGAACCACCTCCGGTTGATCTTGAGGAAGTGCAGGTGTGGGATCTGCTCGGCGCGTTTGACCGACTGATGAAAGAGGTCGGCGTCCGCAAGCCCAAATATCATGAGGTCACGTACGACGACACCCCGATCGATCTGCACGCCGCCGATATTGAAGATCGGCTGAAGCGTGATGGGAAGCTAACGCTGCGCTCGCTGATTGTCGGCCGCAAATCGCGCAGCGAAATGATCGGTGTCTTCCTCGCCCTTCTGGAACTGATCCGCGAAAAGAAGATTCTCGTAAGCCAGGCAGAAGCGCTGGGCGAAGTTGAGATCGAGGCGGCTTCAGAAGAGCATCGCAAGACATACATCGGAGCGAGCCTTCACCTGGCGGACGAAAGCGAAACGACTCCAACTTCTTTGCCGCCATCCCCTGCGGCGGAATCCACCTCTGCGGAACCGCTTGACGAGCCTGACTAGCCGATGGCGCGTCCGCCTGTATCCAAAAATGTCCGGCTTTTTCGGTATGCCGCCGCCTGCCTTCGATTGGCCCCGGTCCATCTGTCGCCAGAACAACATGCTCAGCCCTCATAACTCCACCTGACGTTAATCCCGCTCTGACCGCGCCCTTCATCGCGACCGTGCCGCTACATGCGCACCTGCTTTCCCAGCTTCATCATGCGCGGTCGATAACACTTGCCCCGGCCAATAATCTCGCCGCTTTCCAAAATGAAAATCCGAACCCCTCGCTTCATCGTCCCGGATTCGTATTCGATATCCATGGGGTACGACAACGTCTCATGGCGCGAGGAAACTATGGCGAGCAAGAAATCATGGAATGGGATCGTCCGCAGGTTGGACGCCGCCGTCGCTTCACCCAAGGCGACACTGCGGCAGCAGATTCGGGCGGCGTGCCAGTTCGAACCGCTCGAATCGCGCACCATGATGTCCGTCTCCCATTTGCCCCTTCCGGCAACCGTTCACGCACAGGCGAAATCCTCCGTCCTGGCCATCCCCTCAAGCCTGAATGCAACTGTTAAAGGACCGACGACCATCCAGCTCGTCTGGACGGACAAGGACGCAACCGCCTCCGGTTACAACATGCTGCGTTCGGCCGACGGGATTAATTTCAGCCAGGTTGGCCGCACGACGTCTTTCAAAACCTGCACATTCACCGACACTTCAGCGGCATCTGACGCAACCTACAAGTATGAAATCCAGGCCTACAACACGGCCAGCACTTCGGAAGTTTCGGCGGTCGCAACAGCCATCACGCCGCTGGTCGCTCCCGCATCCTTAACGGTGACCGCCGTCAATACATCCAGCGTGCAATTAGCCTGGACCGACAAAGATTCATCCGCCGGCGGATATAACGTTCTTCGATCGGACAACGGGAAAATCTTCACGCAGATTGCGAGCCTGACGGTCGGCGATGCAACCACATACCTGGACACCACCGCGCTTTCAGGCCGCAACTATAAGTATGAAGTGCAGGCATATAGCGGGAGCAATACATCGGCGATGTCGAACATCGCTACCGCCACCACTCCGCTTGCGGCGCCTTCGCGCCTGGAGGCAGCGGCGCTCAGCAGCTCCAGCGTGCAACTGATCTGGGCGGACAATGATTCATCTGCCACCGGCTACTATGTGCTCCGCTCGACAGACAACATTCATTTCTCGCAGATCAATAAGATCACTATCGGCAGCGCCACCACCTATACCGACAAAAGCGTTCAGCCACGTCATACTTATTCGTATGAGATCCAGGCATTTGATTCGGTGACGACGTCGCCCGGGTCGACGATGGCGTCCGCAAGCACACCACTGGCGATACCGACGGCCGTCACCGCAGTGGCCAAGGGCGCGACGACGGTCCAGGTGAGCTGGACCGATACCGATCCGGCCGCCACGGGTTATTACGTGCTGAGGTCGAGCGACGGAACGAACTTTTCGCAGATCGCGCAGATCAGTTCCGGCAAGACGACGAGCTTCACCGATATCGCCGCCACGTCGAACAGCGCCTATCGATACAAGGTGCAGGCATATTGCACCGGCAATACATCGGCGATGTCCGACAGCACGGCGGTGACGACACCGCTCGCCACACCAACTTCACTGACCGCCGCCGCGCAGAACGGCGCCAGCATGCAGTTGAATTGGACCGACAATGACGCCGGCGCAACGGGATACCTCGTACTTCGCGCCACCGACGGAAAGACATTCCTGCAGATAGCCAGCCTCGGTTCGGGCAGCGCCCATTCCTACACCGACAACACCGTCACCTCAGGCAAGGCGTATCAATACGAAGTTCAGGCGATCAGGGCCGGAAATAATTCGGCGATTTCGGCTCCGGCGTCGGCCACCACGCCTTTGGCCGCGCCATCAGGGCTGGCCGTCGTTCCGCAGTCCAGCACGATCATGCAATTGAACTGGACTGACAATGACGCAGGCGCAACCGGTTATCTGGTGCTTCGATCCAGCGATGGGATCAACTATTCACAGATCGCGAAACTGACCTCCGGCGCAGCGGTTGCCTGCACCGATTCGTCGGCGCTTTCGCTGCATGCATATACGTATGAAGTCGAGGCAATCAGCGCGGCAGTGACATCCGCCGCATCGAATGTCGCAGGCGCGACAACACCGCTCGCGGTGCCCACCGGCTTAGCCGCAACAGTAAAGGGACCGGCGACGATTCAGCTTGGTTGGACGGACAAAGACGCAGCCGCGCTCGGATATTATGTGCTTCGCTCGGGCGACGGCATTTCGTTCACTCAGATTGCGCAGCTCAATTCCGGCGCGACCACTACATACACCGACACAACAGCAAGCTCCAATCACGGCTATACGTACAAGGTCCGCGCGTTCAACGGATCTGTAAGCTCCGACGCGTCGGCGAGCGCATCGGCGACAACGCCGCTCATCGCGCCCAGCGCCTTGGCCGCCGCACCCAGCGGCGCGAACGTTCAGTTGAACTGGACCGACAACGATCTTTCTGCCGGTGGTTATCTCGTCTTCCGCGCGACCGACGCCGTGCATTTCACGCAACTGGCGAAAATCACCAGCGGCGCGGTGAACACCTACACCGACAGCACAGTTGTCTCCGGCAAGGGATATCAATATGAATTGCAGGCCTTCGCCGACACCAACACATCGGCGATGACCTCCCCAGCCAGCGTGACAACGCCTTTGGCCGCGCCGTCAGGGTTGACGGCGGCCGCCACCACCGGCTCCAGCGTGCAATTGGCATGGACCGACAATGACGCCTCCGCCACGGGTTATTATGTGATGCGCTCGACCGATGGGACGCACTTCTCGCAAGTTACGAAGCTCACCACGGCGGCGGCCAACAGCTACACGGATGCGACCGTCGCTTCCATGCAGACCTACAGCTATGAAATCGAAGCGTTTGACGCGAGCGTCACATCGGCCAATTCGAATGTCGCCACGGTCACCACGGCGCTGAATGCGCCAACCGGCCTCACTGCCGCGTCGGTTGGCGCGTGGATCAATCTGGCCTGGACCAGCAAAGACGCGCAGGCCACCGGCTTTGTCATTCTGCGCTCAGGCGATGGAACGACATTCACACAGCTCACCAAGCTGAATTCCATCACCACCACAACTTATTGCGACATGACGGCGACTGCGGGCCAGACGTATTACTATAAAGTCCAGGCCGTCACTGACACCGCGGCGTCGCCGGCGTCCAACGTGGTGAACATTGTCGCTTCCAGCGGAAGCAGCAACGGAAACATCACCATCGCAACCCGCTACACCAATGAACTGGTCATCACCGCCAGCGGCACGCAAGATTCGATCTCGCTGTTTCAGAGCGGTTCGACTTTGACAATCACCGCCGACGGCCAAACGTATACACAGGCTGTCCCCGCCGCCGGCGTCTTCGTTTATACGCGCGGCGGAGCCGACGGAATCAGCGTCGATGGTTCAGTCCTGATCCGCACAACGATCGAAGCGATCGACGGCGCGGTCACCGCCATCACCAGCGCTGCCACCAACGTCAGCGCATGGATCGACTCGACTGACACCTTCAGCGGTCTTGGCGCCGTACATGCCGTCAGCAGTTTTGCGGGCGGTGTGAGCAAAGCGCTCGCCGCCAGCCTGTCGAATCCAACCGACGCGGGCGCAACAGTGAAAGTAACGCAATCGCTATGGGGCACCGGACCTGTTGCCGCCGATGTCAATCAAGGCGGCGTCGGTGACTGCTACTTCCTCTCAACACTGGCGGCCTATGCCGGTGTGAAGCCGTCGGTGCTGCAGGAATCCGCCGTCGATATGGGCGACGGCACGTACACCGTCCGCCTGATCTCCCAGGGCACGCCGGTCTATGTCCGCGTGTCGAACAGCTTCTCCACCGGCTTCTACGGCGGTGGTTTCCAGTTCGCCCACCCTGGCGCGAGCGGCGACATCTGGGCCATGGTCATGGAAAAAGCCTTCGCCTACTTCCGCACCGGAGCCAACACCTATTCCTCCATCAACAGCGGCTGGATGGGCAGCGTCTACACCAACCTCGGCATCGCTTCATCCATTTTCTATATGAGCAGCTATTCATCAGAGTCCGCGTTTTACAACATGGTTTCTACCGACCTCGCCAGCGGCGAAGCCGTCACCTTCGGTACCGTCAATCCCCAAACCCTGATTGCCAGCCACGCCTACACGCTCGTCAGTGTCTCCATGGACGGCAACGGCGTGACTCATTACGTCGTCCGCAACCCATGGGGCATCTCCGGTGATTCCCTGGAAAACAGCCAGGGCTACGCAACTCTCACCTTTGCCCAGATGAAAGCCAATTTCTACGACGGCTGCCAGGCGACGAGCTAATCGTGGCCGCAGCATAATTGGGCCGCTTCATCAAGTGGACCCGTTCATTGGCATCTGCAAGCAGTTTCATGGCCGGTCCCCCAAATACTTTGTAGTTGATCTGGAATCGCTGCTACGGGTCCATCCGTCAAATCGCCTGTCAGACGATCTAAATATTGACCGGCAGGATGGAATTTCGTCCCCAGTTCAAAAAGGTGATCGAAATTTGGGACGCGTTGCGATAGCTCACTGAGTCACGTATATTATTTAGCTTAATTAAGTTATGTTTTGCCGGCTGAAAACTGATTTGAAGAATGGTTTCAGGGCCGGTGCAATTCAACGGTTGCGTGCCGTTCAGGGGTTTATGGATGTCGATCACGGCTGAATGCACTTCATGTGGAAAACGGTTCCAGGCGCCGCCCCAATTCGCCGGCAAACGGGTCAAGTGCAAGGCGTGCGGCACCGTCTTCCAGATTCCTGGTGAACCAAGCCCCGCCAAGGCAAAAAACTCAGCCGCCGGTGGCACACCCGCGGCAAAGCAGTCTCCCAGCGCCTTTGACAGCAGCACGGCCGACGCGGAAAACGACGCCCTGTCTCAGCTCGAATCGCTCGCCTCCTTCGCCGATGAGGAGGCCCCAATCGCCGGCGGCAGCGGTTCTGGCAAAATTGGCCCGCGCATTGAAACCCGGATCGCCGCCAACCCCAATGCCCAGGAAATCCCGCTGGACGCCCCCTCGCAGGCTTTCGGTCGCCGAAATCTGATGCATTTCCGCTACCCCGGCGCCCAGGCTGTCGATCAGTGGCTCCCCCTGGTGCTGATCATCCTCGGTGTCGCCGGCTTCGGTTACGCCGCCAGCCAGCAGGACGTACAGAATGTCTCCTGGATCGCGTTGATCCGCTTTCTCATTCCCATATTGCTGTATTGGGCGTTTATTTTCCCCATCGCGCTTTCGATGATCCGCAAGGCCGGTCGCGAGATGCACTATCAGATGCCGCCGGGCCTGAAGCTGCGGGGTTTCGCCACGTTCATGCCCGCATTCGCGATGGCCGTCTCCATGTGGTTTTTCGGCAACGGCGCGCTGTTCGGCCTGATCGTCGGCGCCGTGGTCGGGTTGATCATTTCCGCCACCGCGTTGTGGCTGCTCTTCCGCCTGCGCGAAGCCGAACTGCCCGGCTCCATCGCCTATGCCGCCGGTGGT
The DNA here is from genome assembly GCA_963704405.1 of uncultured Phycisphaerales bacterium. GTDB lineage: Bacteria > Planctomycetota > Phycisphaerae > Tepidisphaerales > Tepidisphaeraceae > MFD01213-c1. Next base: position 2,147,186 of record OY969903.1, on the reverse strand, counting down.
TTTTCCATCGGCGCCGTTATCAGCATCGCGCTGGTCGTCGGATTAAACCTGCTCGCCCAGACCGTCGTGCAGCAGGCCAAAGCGCAATCCAAAATTCCACTCAGCCCATTCGGCCCCGGTCTGAGCTGGATCGCCCCGCCGGCGGCCGCTCCGGTCATGGTCGCCGCTCGGCCAAAGAGTTCCCCTTCGCAGATCGTCGCCTCCTCCACCGCGCCCGCCTCCACCCCCGAAACGGTTGAAGCATCCATTGCCGGCCCGCTGGAAACAAACAAGATCCCCGGCCCCATCGACGAAGTGCTTCGCCCCGCATCCCGCACACCCATCGTTGCGATCATCAAAAAGAGCGGCGGAGGCTGCACCATCGAAGCATGGAACACGCAAACCTGGCAGCAGGTTGGCGACTCGCACTCACTCGCCGCCACCCCTGAAAAATTCGTCCTCAGCCCCGACGGCAAGGCAATCGCATACATAGCCAAGTGGCCCCGCCGCTCCATCCAGGTCTGGTCCTTCGACCAAAACAGCGTGACGGGCACGATTGATCTCGACGAAGGAGAATCAAAACTCCTGGCATTCTCCAGCCCCGATCGCATCCTCCTCCAGCGCGGTGAAGCGTCACATGGCGCGACAGTCGAAGCCTACAGTGTTGCCAGCCAGTCACTCGTCACCACGCCGCTCAAGCTCCCCGAATCCACCGGCGGTGTCGCCATTACAATTACCGCTCCGCCTCTCGAGCGCCTGATGGCCGCCGGCAAACGCAACGGCCTGCCCGTCCTGGTGCAATACAACCTGCTCACCGGCGAAGAGTTGAACACCGTCAATATCACCGAAATCGACAAATCCCTCCCCTTCGAACCGCGCGGCCTGGCCTACTCCACCTTTGGCAATTTCATCGCCATCTATATCGAAGACAAAGAAAGCCGCAGCGGAATGCTCATGGCCTTCAATGCCTCGACCGGCAAAAAGCTGACGAAAGACATCGTCTGGCCCAGCCCCCTCCTTCCGACTGCCGTGCTCGACAAATTCGGTGCAACCGAAAACGCGGTGTCCTGGCTCGACCCGCTTCCGTGCTGGATGCTGTATGGCCGAGTCCTTGTCGATAAGAACAGCGGCGACGTCGTATCCGACCTGAAATTCAACGACATCGTCGCCCAGCGCATCACCGAGCATGACCGCCTGGAGCTGGTCACATCCCCGAGCGGCGCTGACCGCCAGGTCGCGGCGACAGCACTCGACCGCACGCGGATCAAACCACTGCTCACTGCTGCGCCGCCTCCCGCCTCCGAGCCCGCCGCGGCGCCTGCAGCGCCTTTCACAAAGTCGCCGGACCAGAAGCCCCCTCCTGCCACGCCATCAAATGTTTTTGATAACTGAAAAATATCTCGCCACAACCAATATCTCAGGTCGCTGCCTGTTCGGCATCAAATGATCTTGCCGGGCAACGTGTCTTACCCATGGTGGTAATTCCACCCGCCCTGCTGCTATCATCCCTTCGGCGGTCAAACGTTTTTTAACGCAAGGTTATCACGCTCGCCTCTAAACGCGGCGTCCCCTGCTCCAACCCAAGGCTTGATACTCAGAGGTCCAATCCATGCCCACCCTGCAGTGCCCCAACTGCAAAGCCAAGGTTACCTTCGAAGGAATCGCCGGCATTTGCCCCAGCTGCGCCAGTGTCGTCCGAGCACCCACCCGCCAAACCGACATATCACCCGCCCCGCGGCCAGCCCCGCTGCCGCCACGAAAAGCCGTGAAGCTTTCCGACATTGAAGACACTCTCCAGGACGACGAACCGGAATTCAACCCGCCTTCGCATGACAGCCACCACCTGAATCAAGGCCTCGACAAAGGTGTGCTTTATACCATCATCGGTTCCGTCGCCGTCGTACTGATCTTCACGCTCTACGTGCTCTTCGGCTCATCATCCAGCAACGTGGCAACCACGCCGCCCGCAGCGCCCGCTCCAATTAGCCACCCGCCCGCGCCACCCCCCGCGGTGACCGAAGCCGTCGCCACCCCGGAGCCCCAGGCCCCGCCAACTCCAACCATTCAAGCCCCGCCACCGTCGCCCGCCGTCCCGTGGGCCGGGCTGCACGCAGTTCGGCCAAAAGTCGTTCTGGATGGCGCGGTGACCGATGAGCGCGTCGGCCAATCCATCCAGCACGCGGCGGATTTCCTCATCAACGCTCTGCCCGATGGGCAACTACCGGCATATACAATCCCGGACGCCCTCCCCGGCGCCGATGCGCTCTGCGTCTACGCCCTGCTTCATGGAGGCAACGCCGTCAACGATCCTCGACTTGCCATCACGAGCCCGATCGTCAAAAACTTGCTGGACCGCCTTAAGGCATTCGACATCACCGGCAATCACGCAACTTATTCTCATTCCATTCGCGCTTCGGCGCTCTCGTTGTTCGATCGGCCTGAAGACCGCAGCGTCCTCCAGCACGACTTCAGTTGGCTGGTCAGCGCCGCCCGTGAAGGAGCTTACGGTTACATCATGCCCGCCAAAGGCGAGGTGCTGACCGATTCATCATGGGACAATTCGAATTCCCAGTACGGAATGCTCGGAGTCTGGGCAGGTACGCAAGCCGGGCTCACCGCCTCTGACGATTACTGGAACAATATTGAACAGCACTGGATCAAGGTGCAGGCGAAGGGCGGCGGTTGGAACTACGTCGCCAATGACAACTCCCTGCTTCCCATGACCGTCGCCGGAATAACCAGCCTTTCCGTCGCCCTGGAACAACAGACCATCATCGGCGGCAAAGGCGCCAGCAGCGCCAAGCCTCAGGTCGTCGGCGCCATCCAGCGCGCGCTCGACTGGCTCGGTGCGGACGATCAGCTATTGCAGCCCACCGCTCATACGGGCTATACAATCTACGGCATCGAACGCGCCGCCCTGGCGACCGGATTCAAAACCTTCGGTTCCCATGACTGGTATCGCGAATGGGCCGCACTCCTCATGCACGAGCAGGCCAAAGATGGCTCCTGGGGCGGCACAGACGGAGCGGAAATCGAAACGGCGTTTCGCCTCCTCTTCCTTGCCCGCGGCCGCCATCCGCTCTTTATCAACAAACTGCGCTTCGCCGGAGAATGGAACAACCGCCCGCGCGATGCCTCCAAGCTTGCCGACTTCGGCTCTCATCAACTGGAGCAGCAATTTGCCTGGGGCGTGGCTGACCTCAGCCGCAACTGGTCCGAATGGATGGATTGTCCCCTCCTGTTTATCAGCACCGACACCCCTCCCGACCTCTCCGCCGACGACGCCTTCAAGCTTCGCCAATACACAGACGCAGGAGGCATCATCTTCGTCCACCGCGAACTCGATTCCCCCGACATGGACGGCTTCGTCGACAAACTCACGCAGCAGGCCTTTTCCGACTATCAATGGAAAACGCTCCCGCCGGACCATCCGCTCTATTCGCTGGTCTATCCGCTGCCCGCCGCCGATCGCCCACCGCTCAAGGGCCTCTCCAACGGCCAGCGCCTGCTCGTGGTTTATTGCCCCACGGACATCACTAAAAGCTGGGTCGCCCAGCGAGGCAAAACTCTAAATTCCCAATGCCGCCTCGGCGTAAACCTCGCTGTGTATGCCGCCGGCCTCGACGGCTTCCGCCGGCGTCTCGCGACCTCCTACGTCCCCCCACCCGACTTCTCCCCCAGCGGCATCATCCCCGTCGCCCGCATCACCTACAGCGGCGCATGGGATCCCGAGCCCGGCGCGTGGCTGCGCTTCCCGCGCTGGTTTCAAACCGAGACCAGCCTCGGAATCACTCCCGTCCCCACCACGATGCATGATCTGAACCCCATGACCGCGCCCGTCGCCGTCCTCACCGGAAATGCAGCCGTCGATTTCGAAAAAATGGACCTTCCCGCGCTGCGCCACTACGTTGACACCGGCGGAATACTCCTGATCGATTCCGCCGGCGGTTCGAAAGACTTCATCAAATCCGTTCGCGAGCATCTCCTCCCCAAAGCATTCCCCGAAGCTCAAACTGCCGCTCTTCCCGCATCCCATCCCATTCTCGCCGGCGGCGACTCCTGCACCGACCCCCTCCCCAAACCCCGCCTCCGCCGATACGCCTCCGAACAACTTAAAGGGACTATACCGGCGCTCGACTACCTGACCGTCGGCAAAGGGACTGTCATCATCAGCGACCTGGATATCACCACCGGCCTGCTCGACACCAACACATGGGGCATCACCGGTTACACACCCACATACTGCCAATCGTTAGTCAAAAACATCGTCCTGTGGACGCTGACGCACTATCAATAGCCATCCTCTCGATGGATCAAGAGACGTAATCCGTCGTCATCCAGGCGCGTGTAAATTTTTAGCGCGCTCTGCGCACGCCCGCCTCACCCCTGCTGTCCAATAATTTCCGGCCCTGCCGGCCCCTAAACCCACTGGCGAACCGCCAAATCCGGTGTATTCTAACTTCATCTCTGCTCACCAGTGGGTGCTGGTTCTTGGCAGATTCCACCGCCTCAGGACAATCCATGAAAAACCAGAAGATTCTCCGTCGGGCTATCCGTCCCGTTCTCGAGCGCCTTGAAGACCGTCGGCTGATGACCGCCTCGCCGTTGCAGCCGGCCGTTTCGATGCTGGCGTCACCCGCCGCTCAAACCGCCTCACTTTCCCAGCCGTCTGTGTCGTCCGTCAGCCCGGCCAACAACTCAGGCAATGTCCTGCGCGACCAGTTCATCTCCGCCAACCTCGTCGTCCCCAATGGCGGCATCGACACCACAACCCTCACCTCCGCCAACGCCTTCCTCCAGCGCACCAGCGACGGCCTGCTCATCCCCGCGAATCTCAACACCTCCGGCAGCGGCGATCTCATCGTCCTCCGCCCGCTCACGCTGCTCGATCCCAACACCAGCTACACCTTCACCGCCACCGCCGGCATCACCGACCTCACGGGCGCTTCGCTCGTTCCATTTACGTCAACTTTCACCACCGGAACATCCAGCACCGTTTCCGACCCATCACTGAAATTCCAGCAGGTCGCGCTGACCGCCGCCCCCGCCAAGCAATATACCTGCGTCACCAAGGGCCCCGACGGAAAGCTCTACGCCTCAACGCTCGATGGCATCATCTATCGCTTTACTATTAATGCCGATGGAACACTCAGCGCGCCCCAGGCCATCACCTCCATCCAGACCGCCAACGGCGGCAACCGTTTCATCAACGGCATCGAATTTGACCCCGCCTCCACCGCAAACAATCTGATCCTCTGGACCACCAACACTTATTACGCCCTGAGCAACGGCCCCGACTGGACCGGCAAAATCACCCGTCTCAGCGGCCCCAATCTGGATCAGGTTCAGGACTATGTCGTCGGCCTGCCCCGCAGCGTGCGCGACCACGTCACCAACCAGCTCCACTTCGGCCCCGACGGCGCACTATATGTTTCACAGGCCAGCACCACCGCAATGGGCGCTCCCGATTCCGATTGGGGCTTCCGCAATGAACATCTCCTGACCGACGCCATTCTGCGCGTCGACACCACCGCCATCGCCGCCCGCATCGTCGGAGGCCAGGGTCCGCTGAACGTGCAGACCGAAAACAATCCTGCCGGCAATTATGATCCCTTCGCCGCCGGCACGCCCCTCACCCTCTACGCCGACGGCGTCCGCAACGCCTACGACTTCATCTTTGCCAGCAACGGTCACCTTTACGCTCCCGTCAACGGTTCCACCTCCGGTGGAAACACACCAGCCACCCCCACAGCCATCCCTGCCGGCCCGCGCATCGACTCCACCGTCAACGGCCCATACACCGGCCCCGCCGTCCCCGGCCTCACCAATGTTCAGCAGGTTGAAGACGACTATCTCGACGACATCGTCAAAGGCGGTTACTACGGCCACCCAAACCCTGCCCGCGACGAATGGGTGCTCGACGGCGGCAACCCCACCGCCGGCGTCGACACCGCCGAATTCTCCGCCTATCCCGTCGGCACGCTCCCCGATCGCAACTGGCGCCCTCCCGCCTTTGATTTCGGCCAACATTTTTCCGCCGACGGCATCATCCAATACCGCGGCAACGCCTTCCACGGCGCGCTCGACGGCAAGCTATTGGTCGCCTGCTACAGCGGACCGGCCAACATCGAAGCGCTCAGCATTGGCCCCGCCGGCAACATCATCGCCTCCAACGCCGCCATCAGCGGCCTCAATGGCTTCAACGCCCCCGTCGATCTCGCCGAAGACAACGCCACCGGTTTCATGTACGTCGCCGACTACGGCGCACAAAAACTAATCCTCGTCAAACCCATTGACCCCAGCATCGCCGTCGCCAAAACCCAGCTCCTTTTTAACGACCCGATGGACGGCGCCCCCAGCGCCGCCCAAAACCTCCCCATCTCCAACACCGGCACCACGCCTCTCACCATCACCGCCGGCGGGCTCGCGCTCTCCGGCGCAAACGCCGCCCTGTTCCAGCTCATTAATCCCCCCGCGCTCCCCCTCACGCTGCAGCCCGGCGCATCCATCAACGTCGCCGTCGCCTTCAACCCCACCAGCGCCGCCGGCGCTGGAGTCAAAGCCGCAACACTCACCATCACCAGCAACGACAACAAAAATCCCTCCCTCGCTATCACCCTCCGAGGCCTGGCCACCACCGGCGTCGGCGGAAACAACGAACCCTCCCTCCAGCACATTCTCGATCTCTATCAAATCCCCTCCTTCGACGGCGATTCCAACCCCAACGACACCGCCCTGTACAACTCCACCGAACCGCTGACTACTCCCAACGACGAAGTCGTCATGCCACAGCTCATCAAAGCCGGCCCCGGAGCGGTCACGATTCAACCGATGGCCGTCTTCTCCGCCGCCTCTGCTCCATCCGTCCGATTCGGTTACTATACGCCCGGCGTCACCTCAGCGCGTACGCAGCTTTTCACCGTCGGCGCCGCCGATGCCCAAACCGTCAACCCCAACTTCATCGGCTCAACCACCTTCGACCCCGGCGCGGCCGCCTTCGGCCTTTATGCCACGTTCCCCGTTTTCACCAATGCCGACGGCGTTACCCAGCGCGACGCCTTCAGCGAAGATTCCCTCAACACCTGGGAGCCAAGCGTTCCCGATCGCCGCAAGGTACGGTTCTATACGCTTCGCAATCCCGACGGCTCGGTCGTTCCCAATGCCTTTGTCGTCACCGCCGAAGATTTCACACAACCCGACGGCAACGATGTCGTCGCAATCATCCGTAATGTGATCGCCGCCCCGGCCGCCCCCGTCATGTCGCTGATCAACCCGGACGTCCTTCCCTTCAACGATCGCATGGTCTTCAGCCGCATCCAGAATCCCAACGCCACACTCGGCGACATCGTCCACGACACCGCCGTCCTCATCGTCCAAAACACCGGCACTCTCCCGCTGACCATCAGTTCCATCACGCTGAACAGCGCCGCCTGGCAGCTCATCAGCCCCCCGCCTGTCAACACTGTCGTGGCCGCCAACGGCGGCACGCTCACCCTCACGCTTAAATTCATCGCCACCACCGCGCCTTCAGTTCCATACAACGAAACCAACGGTTCCAACTCCGCCGGCGGCGGCGTCTTCAACGGCACGCTCACCATCAACAGCAACGACTCCATCGCCCCCGCCAAGATCGTCGCCCTTGCCGGTTACTGGCAAAAAGATTCCGAAAGCAGCGAAGAACCCAGCCTGCAAACCCAAATCAATCTCCTCGGCGGATTCCAAACCAACATCGCCGCCGGTCACCCCTCGCTTCTCACCGAAGGCGCAACCACCCCCACCTACTACGGCGAAGAAATTCTCTCCCCCTACTGGCAAGCTGCCGACACCACCCAGCCCGTCACCGTGCAGCAGTTCATGTCCTGGCGCGGCCAAGGCAACGCCGTCCATCTCCAATGGTTCGCCAAAGGCGCTGCTGGTTCACCCAATTCCCTCTGGACCACCCTCTCCGATTCCGATCAGCAAGTCTTCCCGCAGTCTTACGGCCCCAACAACACCTTCATCCAATCCCTCGCCCGCTTCACCCCCGCCGCTTCGTTCGGCTGGCAGATCGATGGTGAATACTCCGACGACGCCCTGCAAACCACCACCAATGGCGGCGGTCACCACGTCCGCTTCTATCCCCTTCGCGACCGCTCCGGCAACCTCGTCCCCAACACGTTCATCATGACCATGGACTACGGCGGCTCCGTCGCCAACTTCGACTTCAACGACAACGTCTATATCATCCAGAACGTCCGCCCCGACCTTCAACCCGCCGCCCCCTTCAGCCTCACCGCCGTAGCCGCGCAGAACCTCGGCATCTCCCTCCAATGGGCCCCCAATCCCGAATCCAACATCATCGGCTACAACGTCTACCGCTCCACAACCGCCACCGGCGTCTTCACCAAACTCAACGCCGCGCTTCTGGCCGCCCCCGGTTATGTCGATGCGGCCGCAACCGCCGGCGTCACCTATTACTATCATGTAACCGCCGTCACACCCTCCGCCGAAGGGTTTCCCTCCACCGCCATCGCCGTCGGCCCCATTTCCAACACCCAGCCCCCCGCCTCCCCGGGCACCCTCACCGCTAACGCCATCTCCGCAAAGCAGATCACCCTCACCTGGACCGACGTCACCGCCGAGAGCGGCTACAAAATCGAGCGCAGCCTCGACGGCCTCACCGCCTGGTCGCTCGTCGCCACCACCTCCGCCAACGTCACCGTCTATACCGATTCCAACCTCTCCGGCAGCACCACCTACTATTATCGCGTCCGCGCCTACAACCCCGCCGGTGATTCCGCCAACTCCCCCCTCGCCAGCTCCACCACCTTCGTCGGTCTTCCCAATCCCTGGAACAATACCGACATCGGCTCCGTCAGCACCGCCGGCAACGCCACCTACGCCCCCGCCACCAGCACCTTCACCGTCAGCGGTTCCGGCGACGACATCTACAACCAGGCCGACGCCTTCCAATACGTTTACCAGCCCATCACCGGCGACGGTCAGATCATCGCCCGCGTCACCTCCATCACCAACACCGATCCCTGGGCCAAGGCCGGCGTGATGATCCGCGAATCGCTCGCCGCCAATGCCCGGCACGTCACGATGGAAATCAGCGCCATCAACGGCGCGGAATTCGAAGACCGCTCCACCGTCGGCGGCGCTACCAGCTACATCCTCCCCAGCATCTACGCCGCCCCCACCTACTGGGTCAAACTCCTTCGCAACGGCAATGTCTTCACCGGCTTCATGTCCGCCGATGGCATCAACTGGACTCAGGTCGCAAGCGTGACCATCCCCATGAACTCCAGCGCCTTCATCGGCTTAGCCGTCACCGCCCACAACAACACCGCCGTCAACACTTCCACTTTCGATAATGTCACCTTCGGCGCGGCCCCAGCGCGCCCGCCGCCCCCACATCCCTCACCGCCACCACGGCATCAAATAACCAGATCAACCTGAGCTGGACCGAAATCTCCGCCACAGTCACCGGCTTTAAGATCGAGCGATCCACCGACAACATCACCTTCATCCAGGTCGCCGCCGTCAGCGGCACGACCACCACCTACAACGACGTCGGCCTCATCGCGTCCACCCTCTATTACTACCGCGTCCGCGCCACTAACGCCGGCGTTGATTCGGTCTACAGCACCGTCGCCAGCGCAACCACCCAAGCCAACCCCCTGCTGCCAGCGCCCTGGGCTGCCGCAGACATCGGCGCAGTCGGCCTGGCAGGTTCCACTACTTTCTCAAATAACGTCTGGACCGTCGCCGGCAGGCGCCGACATCTACGGCGCCGCCGACGCCTTCCAATATGCCTATCAGCCCCTCAACGGCGACGGTCAGATCATCGCACGCGTCACTTCCATCACTAATACCGACCCCTGGGCCAAGGCCGGCGTGATGATTCGCGAATCGCTTTCCGCCGGCGCTCGTCACGTCACGATGGAGCTCAGCTCCGCCAACGGCGCGCAATTCGAGGATCGCGACACCACGAATGGTTCCACTAATTATCTTCTGCCCGGCGCCGCGACCCCGCCGCACTGGGTCAAGCTCGTGCGTGCAGGCAACCTTTTCACCGCATATATGTCGCCCGACGGCATAAAATGGAACCTCGTCACCTCCATCACCATTGCCATGAACGCCAGCACGTTTGTGGGCCTCTCCGTCACCGCTCATAACGCAGCACTTCTCAACACTTCTACCTTCGACAACGTCAGCATCATCCAGAACGCCACCAACGCTGCTCCGACCCTCGCGACACCAGCCGCCGCCGCGCCTGCAACCGTGACCGGCACAACGACAATCCTCTCCGTCCTCGGCGCAGACGACGGCGGTGAATCCAACCTCACCTACACCTGGTCCACCCTTGGCACACCGCCCGCCCCCGTCAGCTTCTCCACCAACGGCGTCAACAGCGCCAAAACCACCACCGCCACCTTCACAAAAGCCGGTGTCTATACCTTCCAGGTCACGATCATCGATCAAGGCGGCCTCTCCCTCACCAGTTCCGTCCAGGTCACTGTCACTCAAACCCTCACCGGCATCATCGTCACACCGGCCTCCGCCTTCGTCGCTAATTCCGCCAGGCAAACCTTCACCGCCGCCTCAAGCGATCAGTTCGGCAACGCGATGACGATCCAGCCCGCCTTCACCTGGTCTATCAGCGCCGGTGGCGCAGGCGGATCCATCACAACCAGCGGCGTCTACACCGCGCCGGTCACAGGGACCGGAACCGACATCATCACCGCCGCCGCAGGAGCGCTTTCCGCAAGTGCGACGGTCAACGTCACCGCCGTCGCCACCGCTCCCGGCATCTCCATCGACGCCGGCGGCGCAGCGATTGGCGCATTCGTCTCCGACACGGATTTCACCGGCGGTTCCACCTTCACCGTCTCTAACGCCATTGACACCAGCGGCGTGACCAATCCCGCGCCCTGGCCGTCTACCAAACCGAACGCACTGGTAAAACCTTCAGCTACACCATCCCTAACCTGACCCCCAGCGCGGCGTACAACGTCCGCCTCGACTTCGCCGAAACCTGGTGGACCACCGCCGGCAAACGCAAATTCAGCGTCGCGATTAACACGGTCCCCGTCCTCACCAATTTTGACATCTTCACCGCCGCCGGCGGCGCTAATAAAGCTGTCGCCCAAACCTTCGCCGCCACCGCGGATTCCACCGGCACGATTACCATCGCTTTCACCACTGCGCTCGACAATGCCAAAGTCGACGGCATCCAGATCACCCCCGCCTCCGCGCCTCCCGCTGCCCCGACAAACCTCGTCGCCACCGGCGGAAGCGCCCAGGTCACGCTGAGTTGGAACACCGCACCCGGCGCAGCCTCCTACAACATCTATCGCTCCACCACCCCCGGCGCCGAAGGCGCGACTGCCTACAAAACCGGCATCACTGCTCCCACCTTCACCGACATCGGCCTGACCAACGGCTCGACGTACTACTATCAGATCACCGCCGTCAACCCCGCCGGCGAAAGTGCCAAAACCATCGAGGCGAGCGCGATCCCCGCCGCCATCGTCAACCCCATCGCGATCGCCAGCGGTGGACCCGCCACCGGCTCCTTCCTTGCCGACACCGACTTCGTCGGCGGTTCCACCTACACGGTTACAAACACTGTCAGCACCGCCGGTGTCACCAACGCGGCGCCCGCCAACGTCTATCAGTCTGAGCGCACCGGCAAGCAATTCAGCTACATCATCCCCGGCCTGACCCCCGGCTCCGCCTGCACCGTCCGCCTCCACTTTGCCGAAACCTGGTGGACCGCCGCCAGCCAGCGTCTCTTCAACGTCTCCATCAATGGCGTGGCTGTCCTCACCAACTTCGACATCTTCACCGCCGCCGGCGGAGCCAACAAAGCCGTAGTCCAGACCTTCACCACGACCGCCGACAGCAACGGCAAAATCACCATCGCCTTCACCACCACTACTGACAACGCCAAGGTCGACGCCATAGAAATCATTCCCTCCGCGGCCACAGGCGTCACAACAACCATCACAAACACTACCCAATTGGCCACGCCCGCCGCTCAAATCGCAACTGGCACCTCAGCGCCCGCAACAACGACGGCCACCACACCCACCGCAACAACCACAAAAAAGAAACCCACCGTCGCCTCTACCATCTTCAACACCAAAACCACCATCACAGCCTGACCGTCAAAACTTTTGCCACGGGCTGTTATGCTGTCATTTCGTTATGATTGAGGTCGCAATGTCCTCTGAAGATTCAATCGCTCGTCTGACCAAGCTTGCCCTGGAATTTCGTGATGAACGGAACTGGAAGCAGTTTCACGGACCCAAGGACGTGGCACTGTCCATGTCGCTCGAAGTGGCGGAGCTGATGGAGATCATGCAGTGGCGCAACGGCGAAGAACTGCAGAAGCACCTGGCGGCCAATCGCGAGCATGTCGGCCAGGAACTGTCAGATGTGCTCTATTGGGTGCTGGTTTTGGCGAATGACCTGGGGATTAATCTGACCACAGCGTTTGAGGCGAAGCTGCACCATAATGCGGAGAAATATCCGGTGGAAAAGGCCAGGGGAATCGCACGGAAGTACACCGAGCTTGAGTAGCCGGGCAACATTTGCCCCCGGGCTGGCAACAAGGGGTGGGTTGGCCTTATATATAGTGCCAATGAAACGAGCAATCCTCAGCACTATCGCGGCGGGCATCTTGTCGAGTTTTTCGTTCGGTGCGGAAACGCCGCCGGCGACGGCGCCGTCAACCATGCCGGCCATTCACATCGAGCCAATCGTCAAGAAAAGCGAGGGGCTGACTCGGCTCACATCTCTGACCAATGACGGCACCAGCCGGCTCTACATCACCAACCAGGATGGCCGCGCCTATAAAATTGAAGCGGGGCAACTGGTCAAAACGCCTGTCTTGGATTTGTCCGCCGAGACTTATGCCAAGGGAGAGTGCGGGCTGCTGAGCCTCGCATTCCATCCGAAGTATGCGACAAACCATCTCGTGTACGCCTATTACATCAACAAGGTTGGCGGAACATGGGCGACCGTCGCAGAGTTCAAGGTGGATCCTTCAACGGGCACGATCGATCCCACCACAGAACGCGATATCGTGAAGTACGACGAGAAGCCATACAGCAACCACAAAGGCGGCCAGCTCCAGTTTGGACCGGATGGATTTTTGTACATGGGGACCGGCGACGGCGGCTCACAGAATGATCCGCGGAATAACGGCCAAAGCCTGAAGTCCCCCCTGGGAAAGATGCATCGGTTTGATGTGGACAAACGCGACGGAGATAAGCCGTTCGGCGTGCCCGCGGACAACCCGTTTATCTCCACAACCGATGCGTTACCGGAAATTTACGCATATGGATTTCGCAATCCGTGGCGCTTCAGCTTCGATTCCGCAACCGGGGAGTTGTACGTCGGTGATGTGGGACAAGACATGTATGAAGAAGTAGACGTCGTTACGAAGGGCGGAAATTACGGCTGGCGCGGCCGCGAAGGGTTTCATCCCAATCCGACGTTGAAAAAAACATATAAGCCGGGAGTGCAGGAAGTGCCCGGGGCGATCGATCCGGTCACGGAATATCCCCACGAAAACAACGACAAGTCCATCACAGGCGGATATGTGTATCGTGGAAAAGCGATCGGCGATCTGACAGGATGGTATCTTTATGGGGATTACAGCAGCGGGCGGATTTGGGGATTGAAGCAGAAGGACGGAAAACTGATAACCAAGATGGAGCTGTTGCATACCAAGGTTCAGCCATCGAGCTTTGGGGTGGACAATGACGGCGAGATTTATGTCGTTGACTATAATGGCGGAATTTACAAGATTGTGGCCGGCGCCGGGCAGTAATGGACACGCTGGAATCGAAACCTTCGGCGCGGCGATAGCAAGAGACGGTTCCATCTCTGGCTATAAATGAAACGTCGGCTGGGGCGCAGCCGTCACGATCCTCCGGGCGAACATGCCGAGGGCGGTGAGCGTTAATATGCCGGCTTGCGCGGGCGTCGAATGTCGAGCGCTCGTAGCAACGCTCACCCATCAACGGTATCCTACCCCTCAACAATATGGCCGCCTCTTTCGTAAACTACCATCTGCATACCGCTGACGCCGCGGCAGTCGCCCGCGTTGCCGAAGAGATCATCACCGCGCAGGCGTTTGTTTCCCCATCCGTCAACGGCTGGGTCACGGTCTTCGATGAAACTTCCGATTCTCAGGACCCCCTGGAGATTGATCGCCTCGCTCACGAGTTTTCCGAAAAATTGCACGTGCCGCTGATGGTTTTCATGGTCATCAACCGCGCCGTCTTTGTTTATTACCTGTTCGATGAGGAAGGGTGCCTGATCGACGAATATAATTCCGCCCCCGAATATTTCGGCGGGGAAGTCAGCGACGAAATCCGCGAGCGCTTTGCCGGCCGCCCGATCATTCTCGAGCCGCTCTGCCGCCCCGGCACTGCCAAAGCCGACATCGAAAAAGTTCTCGGCCAAGCCAGGCTCCGCGCCGAAGGCGGCTTCGCCTCCGCTGTACCCGCCGACGAACGTCTGCGCCAGCTTGCCGTCCTTCTTGCTGTCGATGAACATCGCGCCAAGCTCGGCTTCCGCGATTTTCAAAAAACGCCCCTCGCTCTTGCCGACAGCGCAAACTTCATCCGCATCCAATCCAAACGCCGGCTGCGCAACCCCCGCACGCAAGTCCTTCCGCGCATCCCTCCCAGGAAGTAGCAACGAGAGTGAAACACGCCAATCGGCATCGGGTCGGCCAAACCGCGCAAACCCGTGTTTAATAAAAGCTTATAGCCTGCCGCAGCTTTGTGGCATCCATTGAAAAATATGCTGCATTTCGCTGCAAATGTAACATTGCCCTATCTCGCGAATAATTCGGCATTTAGGAGTGGCATTTTCCGCACTTGTGATCCTCATTTCGCGCAGTGAGTGCCAACTGTAACATCGAACGATAAACCCAAGCCGCTTCGCCCCTTTGCAATCCCGTTAAACCTGTATACGATGCGCGACTTTCCGCAGGACGGAGTCGTCTTGCCGTAGAGACATCGTCGACTCATTCGACACCAACGCACAACACCGACCGAGGTTGCCATGGCCAAGAACGAAACACAGGGATCTGACAGCGCAGGCGCCACCGCACTTGCCGAAGATTCCGATCAAGAGACCTTTCAGTACCAGATCAAGATTGAGGATGCCGGCCCGGCGACAAAGAAAGTCTCCGTCGAAATTCCCGAAGACCGCATCAAGACCAAGCTTCAGGAACAGCTCAAAGACCTTCGCCGCGAAGCCGCCATTCCGGGTTTCCGTCCCGGTCACGCTCCGGTGAAGCTGATCGAAAAGCGATTCGGTTCGGATATCAAGGACCAGGTCCGCCGAAGCCTCATCAGTGAAAGCTACGAGCAGGCCGTCGAGAAGAACAAGCTCCAGGTTCTCGGCGAACCCGAGTTCGCCGACCCGACCGCCTTGAACCTTCCCGATAGCGGCCCGCTTACTTATAGCTTCGAAGTTGAAGTTCAGCCCGAGATCAACCTGCCCGACCTGGCCGGCATTGCGGTGAAGAAGCCGAAGATTGAAGTGAAGGATGAGAATGTCGAGCAGGCAATGAACAACCTGCGCGAGCAGCAGGGCACGCTGGTCCCTGTCGAAGATCGCGGCGTTGAAGCAAAGGACTACATCACCGCCGACGTGCACATCAAGCTTGATGGCAACGTCGTCGCCCATCAGCATGATGCCCAGCTCGTTGCTCGCCCCGCCCGCATCGGCGGCATCGAAGTCGCCGACTTCGAAAAGCAGATACAGGGCGCCAAGTCCGGTGAAACCCGGACGATCAACACCAAGGCCCCCGAATCCCATGTCACTGAGGCTATTCGCGGCAAAGACGTCGCAATCGAAGTGACCATAAAAGACATCAAGAAACTCGAGCTCATCGAAATCACCCCTGAATTCCTCACCGATCTTGGCTTCGAGAGTGAAGCGGAACTTCGCGAAGCCCTTCGCGAGCAGATGGTCGAGCGAATCGATTACGACATCGCCCAGGCCCAGCGCGAGCAGATCAGCAAGTATCTTGCCGAGAACACGAGCTTTGAGTTGCCCGCCAAGCTGTCGGCCAAGCAGGTGGATCGCGTCGTTCAGCGCAAGGCCATCGACCTCCTCATGCGCGGCGTCCCCCGCGAACAGGTGGACGCCCAGATCGAAACCCTCCGCGCCGGCGCAACGGAAGAAGCCGGCCGCGAGCTGAAGCTGTTCTTCATCCTCCAGAAGATCGCCAACGATCAGGAAACCGACGTTGACGAATCAGAGCTGAATGGCCGCATCGCCATGCTCGCGGCCCAGCGCGGCGCTCGCCCTGAAAAGCTCAAGCAGGAAATGGCCAAGGACGGCTCGCTTGCCAACCTGTATATCCAGATGCGTGAGCAAAAGGCGCTCGACAAAATCCTCGCATCGGCCAAGGTTGAAGAAGTTGAAGTGCCGAATGAGGCCGAAAAGAAGGACTAACTCCATTTAATTAATCGCGAAGGCACGAATAAACGAAGGACCCGGAACCACAGATTTTGCAGATTACACAGATTGAATTCAGGATTTCTGAATCTGTGTCATCTGTCAAATCTGTGGTTCCTCTCTTTCCGGCTTTCGATTCCACCTTCGGATGATCGCGGTGAATCATGAGCACGAAGATCCAGGCCCCCAAGGGAACTGTCGACACGCTGCCCGCCGAGAGCGGGAAGTGGCAGGCGATCGAACGCATCGCCCGCGAAACGGCGGAGCTATACGACTTTCGCGAAATCCGCACGCCGGTCTTCGAGCATTCGGAACTCTTTCACCGGGGTGTCGGCGAAACCAGCGACATCGTCCAGAAGGAAACGTTTACCTTCAACGATCGCGGCGGTGAATCGATCACCCTCCGGCCCGAAGGCACCGCCGGTGTCGTCCGCGCGATGATCGAGAACGGCCTGCTCAACGATCAAGGCGCTCGGGCAAAAGTTTTCTACATCGGTCCCAACTTCCGCTACGAACGACCGCAGAAAGGCCGCCTTCGCATCCATCACCAGTTCGGCGTTGAAGCGTTTGGCGTCGCCGAACCACAGCAGGATGTCGAGTGCATCCTCCTGCAGATGGACTTCTATCGCCGCTGCGGGGTGAAGGACCTGGAGCTCAAGATCAACAGCCTCGGCGATCGCGAAAGCAAGGAACGCTATCGCGATGCGCTCGTTGCTTTTCTGCGCCCATCCGCATCAACGCTCAGCGAAGAATCGCAGCGCCGATTGGAAACCAACCCCCTTCGTATCCTCGACAGCAAAGACCCGCGCGACCAGGCGGCGTGCAGGAACGCGCCGCCAGCCGGCGAATCCCTCTCCGACAAAAGCCGCGGGCACTTCGATCGCGTGCAGCAGTTGCTGGCTTCCGCCGGCGCACCGCATCGCGTCGATCCCACACTTGTCCGGGGCTTCGATTACTACACCGAAACCCTCTGGGAAGTCACCGCCGGCGGGCTCGGAGCCCAAAATGCAATCGGTGGCGGCGGACGATATGACAACCTTGTCGAACAACTCGGCGGTCGTCCCACGCCCGGCGTCGGTTTCGGCAGCGGTCTCGAACGATTGCTGATCGCCCTCGAAAGCCAGGGCGTCGAACTACCTCGCCAGCAAAAACCGCTCGTGTGGATCATCACTCAAGGCGACGCCGCCCGGGACATTACCTGGCGCTTGCTCTCTGATCTTCGCGCCGCCAGCATCGCCGCCGACATGGACCTGAGCGGGCGCGGCGTAAAGGGCCAGTTCAAACTTGCCGACCGCGAACAAGCGGCCTGGTGCGTCATTGTTGGCGATTCGGAAGTTGAGAATCAAACAGTCGTGCTGAAAAATATGAAGACGACGGAGCAGACGATAATCCCGCGCGCGAATTTGATTGCACAGCTTCAGCCGACATAAAACAGAACTCTGGCCTCTGATTTCAAGCGTCGAATACCTGAATTGGGCTGCACATTCAGGATTGGCCGCCCCCGCCCGGCGTACCGGAGGTAGAGGCAAGAAGGCCGTCGCTTCCGACATACATGGGTATCATGACGACCAAGGATGGTTCCGCTTGAGCACCCCGCCGCCTCCATCTCAGCCTGAACTGCACTACGCTCCCCCGCCACCGCTGCGGCGGCATCGGCATTTGGCGCGATGGTTGATCGCGCTAACCCTTCTGATCGCCCTGCTGCTTTCATCTCGATGGGGACCACTCCTATGGCGGCGGACACAGGCGCTATATTGGCAGCGGCAGTGCATGACTTACAACATCTCACCCAGCCAGCCAGTGCTGCAGGCGATCGCAAATCAATCCCCGCAATCGTCGGTCGTGGCGGCGCCTTGGCGGCGGTTGTACGCGCTGCTGTCACCGCCGGGATTGAGATCAGAGGGAACTGTTTTTCTGCACGAAAGGACAAGCCCCGGCGGTCATCATCGGCTGGTGGCGGTTGATCTGCATCGCATGACGCCCATCGCCGCTCAACCGGCGATGCTGGGGTATTCGACAAAAGTTTTTGCGGTGGGAGCTCTTCTGAGCGAACCAGTTGAACAGCCACACGGCAGCAACGTCACCTATTTTTATCCGATCGTTCAGGAGATTCGGGTATATGGCGGCAGCCTTGATTCTTCTGATGCCTCACACTTTTCGTTTCGTTATATCCAGGGCAATGTGCAAGGCGAAATGAACCTTTGGCTGCGGGACGATGATTCCATCGCTTCGGAAATCCGCTTTGATCCGCTTGGGACTATCCCGCCGGCTCCATCGTCGCCGGCATCGCCTCACTCATCGGATCGACCGATCGTATTGACGGTCCCAGCTGCGCAATGAGAGGTGTGGAAAACGCGGCGACGATCATGCCGAATCCCAGCACGCCAAACGGCAGGATATAGTTGGCCGCCGCGCTGGCGCCGCCGCGCATCGTATCGGTCCAGATCCCCATCACCCACGGGCCAAGTGAACCAATCGTGCCGGCGAGCGCGAAATAGAGTCCATAAATTCGCCCGCGAACCAGCGGCGAGGCGCGCTCGAGCAGCGACGCATCGCTGATCGCGTAACTCCCCGCCTGGCAGGATTGAAAAGCGCATAATGCCGGCAGCGCGAGATACGTGGGGAAGAACGGAACAATGGCCGCAAAAATACCGCCCGCCAGCAGGATGATGCGCAGCGCCGGCAACCGCCGAAAACCCGGCGACAGCCACACGAGCAAAGGATTCAGGACGATGCTGAAGAGCAGCATGGTCCCCAGAACAGCGCCGGTGTTCTTGGTGTCGAAGTGGTGAGCTTTCTGCAGATAGATGCCGGCGAGGGAAATGCTGCCCATCCCGGCGAAATCCCGCCAGCCAAGGAGCGCCCCGATGCCGGCGACACGGAGAGACAAACTGCGGCCCAGCGGCTCGCGAGGCTCGACTGCGCGTAAGGATTTCCTGCTGCGGCAATCATCACCTGAAGAACCTTCAACGTCTGCTTCTTTAGCAATCACAAGAAAAAGAATGCCCGCGATCAGCCCTGCGATGCCAAGTTCGATGCACGGCTTTTGCCACTGTGAGATGGTCGTCCAGTTCCACGTCCATCGGGCCGCCTGTGCTCGCCAACCGGCATATTTTGGACCGATGAAAAAACCCAGGCCCGAACCAATCCCCAGAAAACCAATCGCCATGCCCGGCGACCCGGGATAATGGGCGGGGATCAGCGCGCTGGCGACGGGATGAAAGATCGTGCCCGCCAATCCGGCAACGGCGGCCCAGAGCAGCAGCAGATCATATTGGCGGGTGATTCCGATCAGCACAATCGCAATCGCGTTGCCCAGCAGACCGATGCCGAGGAGCATCTTGCGATTAAACCGGTCGGCCAGAACCCCGGCGCCATATGAACCAACACAGTAAAAAAAGTTGTAGATGGAAACCAGCAGCGTCGCGCTTTCACACCAGGCAGATGCAGGTCAGCGGCCATCAGGAGATAAAGCGGCACGAACATGCTGCCATAGGCGTGCGTGAAAGCATGAAGAACGGTGCACAGGAAAAGAGTGATGTGACTGCGCAAACCGGGCTGAGTCATCGGGCGGCATTATAGGTTGTTGCATGAGGAAGTCGCGTATTTGCAAATGACTTGCTTTAACAGGATCGATCTTCATGATTTCGGACAGTTGCCGGATAAAAATACATGAGCTCCGACGTCGATCATTTGCGATCCCATTACGATGCCTTTCCCTATGCCGGAGGCGCCTTCCCGGCGTCGCATCCGGACCAACTGCGCACGGTCGCGGCATTGCTCGGCTTTGCCAGCGCTGCGGCCGACGATTGCCGGGTACTGGAAATCGGCTGCGCTGTCGGGCGAAATCTGCTGCCCATGGCCCAGTCACTCCCTGCCAGCCGATTCCTGGGGATCGACCTTTCCGCCCGGCAGATTGAAATCGCGGCTGATACCGCCCGCCAAGCGGGGCTGAATAATGTCGAACTGCGCTGCCAGGACCTGCGCGATTTTTCCGGCGGCGAAGGAAGCTTTGATTACATCATCGCCCACGGGATTTATTCATGGGTGCCGACGGATGTCCGGGAGAAGTTGCTTCATATTTGCGCAGAGAATCTGTCGCCGCAGGGATTGGCATATATCAGTTATGACACACTGCCCGGCGCTCACGTGAAGCGGATCGCGCGGGACATGATGCAGTTTCACGCCGGCGGCGAAGGGGATGCTGCAAAACGCGTTGCGATGGCGAGGGAAATAATCAGTTTCGCCGAACAGGCAAGTCCCGCCATGCAGCATTACAAGGGGCTCATGTTCGCGGCTAAGGAGCGCATCCAGGCGAGCGACGACTGGTCCATTCTGCATGATGAATTGGAGGAATATTACGAGCCTGTTTATTTTGAGGAATTTGTTCACCAGGCGAAACAAGGGGGATTGCAGCACCTCGCCGCCGCCAGCCCGGCGATGGAATTATTTCCCTGGCTTTCGCCGGCGGTTCAGCAGCAGGTCCGGCGATTTTCCGACAATCCGGTGAAGCAGGAACAATACATGGATTTTCTGTATGGCCGGGCATTTCGGGCTTCAGTGCTGTGCCGGTCGGGTGCGGTCGCATCGCAAACGGTCGAGACAGCCGCGGTGCGGGAAATGTATATCGCAGGCCGACTGACAGAAGAGAAGGCGACAGACATTGGACCCGCGGCAAATGCGGTGCGCTTTGGCAATCGACGGATCAAGTTGAAGCTGACGTTGAAAGATCCGGCGATCATCGGGGCGTTTCGGCGGATCGGGAGTGCTTGGCCACATGCGGTTTCATTCGCCGATCTCATCCGCGGCGAACCATCGCACTTTGCCGAAGCGCTCTCGCAGCACGTGATGGCGGCGTACAAATCCGAACTGCTGGAGCTGCGCACGCGGCCAACGCTTTTCATCGCAACGGACCTTAAAACGCCACGGGCCACGCCGCTGGCGAGAATTCAGGTTTCGGCCGGTGGGCCGGTGACGACGCTTCGCCATGACAATCTGCTGGTGAATCATGAGATGCGGCGATTGCTGCCGCTCATGGATGGGACGCGGGATAAGAAGGCGCTCGTCAAAGAATTGAAGCAACTGATTGAGCGCGGCGAAGTGAGCCTTGGGCCCAAGGCGGTTTCGCGATCCGCCGACTTAATGCCTGTGCTGGATCAGATATTGGCGGGATTTCACGCCGATAATTTGCTGACGGTGTAGCCGGGATTTTTATTCCTTCTCCGGCATTCCGGAAAAGAAGCAGTGCCTTCAAAGCTTGCACGCCTTCTCTCAGGCGTTAATGATGCAGCGATGCCCACAAAGACCGGCAACTTTCCAATTGGCTTTCGGCGAGGTTCTGCCGGATGGCAAAAAGACCTTGGCGCCCTGGCGGAATGGAGCCGGCAAAATGAGTTTGAAGCCGTTGATTTAAGCCGGGTTGCCGAGGAGGACATCAAGGTGCTGTCGGCGGCGCAGCTGCGCCTGGGAACTGTCGATCTGCTGCAGTTCGGCGATATCACACATGCGGATGCCGGGATACGCAGGGAGGTTGTCGCTGCGAATGTCGCTTATGTAAAAGATGCGGCGCGACTGGGGGCACAGATTTTTTTTACGATTGTCGGTGGTGATCCGGCCAAGACCCGGCAGGAAAATTACCGGATCGCCGTCGAATCATTCTCGCCAATCGCTGAGGCGGCGGCGGCAATCGGCGGTTATTTAGCGGTTGAAGGATATCCGGGGCGAGCGCCTCATTATGCGCTGCTTTGCACGACACCCGAAACATGCCGCGCATTTTTGAAAGACATCCCCCGGGGCATCGCGATCAACTACGATCCATCTCACCTGATCCGGCTGGGTGTCGATCACATTCGGTTTCTCAAGGAATTCTCGCCGCATATTGTTCATGTGCATGCAAAGGATACAGAGCTGTTTCCGGAAGCTGTTTATGAGTTTGGGCTGTATCAGCCCAGCGCGTTTGTCGATCAATATCCGTGGGGAGAACACGTGTGGCGATATACGATCCCCGGCCGCGGCGTTGCGCGATGGGGAGAGCTGTTGCAAACGCTGCACAGCGCAGGTTACGAGGGAATCATCAGCGTCGAACTGGAAGACAAAGATTTTAACGGCGCAGAGGCGGGGGAAAAGGCGGGATTGCTGGAAGCAATCCAGTTTTTGAAGAATGCATGAAGGGTGACGAAATTCAGCTGAAAGCTAAAGCATTTCACCCGCCGCAATGTGTCATCCCATATCCTTCGTGGGTACCTCAAGTGACGATTACATTAACGCAATAAAGCTCTACAGCCTGGGAAATGCCTTGTGAAACCATTCGCTGGTATAAATCGCGGGCATCCATGTGGCCAGGATGAGCGCGAGGATCACCAGGGCCACAACTGCATTCACAAAAATAATCATCGTTCGTTTCATGCCGTTATCCGCGGCTGCAAGTATACCCGGAGGGCTCAATCACGTGTGGGATCGTTTTTACTACGGCGTCTGCTATTACCCGGAACATTGGGATGAATCACGCCACGCTTCCGATATTCGGCGGATCGCCGGCTGCGGGTTCAATGTGGTGCGCCTCGGCGAAGGGGCATGGTCTTACTGGGAGCCGGAGGAAGGACGATTTCAGTTTGAACTGTTCGATCGCGTGATCGATCTTTGCCGGGCTGCGGGGCTGAAAGTAATCATGGGCACCCCGACCTACTGCGGGCCGGCCTGGATCGCGCACAAATATCCGGAGGTCCTGCGGTGGAACTTTGAGCGCGTTCCGATGGCGCACGGCAGCCGCCGCAATTTCAATTACACATCGCTAAAATACTATGAGCTTTCGGATCGCATCTGCACTGCTTTGGCGGAACATTACAAGGACGAAAGGCAGATCATCGCGTGGCAGCTAGATAATGAATTCAACTGCCACATGGATGTCAGCTATGCGCCGAGCGACACGCTGGCGTTCCGGAAATGGCTGCGGGAAAAGTACAAGACGCTGGATCGCTTGAACGCAGCGTGGGGGACAAAATTCTGGTCACAAACCTATGACGATTGGGATCAGATCGATCTGCCGCACCCGACACCAACCTGGATGAATCCAACGCAATTGCTGGATGAGACGCGGTTCATCAGCGACTGCGTGATCCGGTTTGCCCAAAGCCAGGCGGATATTCTTCGGCGGGCGAATCCGAAATGGATCATTACCCATAACGGGCTGTTCAAAAATATCGATGGGCCAAAGCTGGTTGGTTCTGTGCTGGATACATTTTGCCACGATCAGTATCCGCTTTTTTGGCCGGAAGGGGATTGGCCGGCGTTCGCCGCCCCGCTGCAGCAGGCGCGGAGTTTGTCGTTTCCCTTTGGGATATTGGAACAGCAGAGCGGACCAGGCGGGCAGATGGGATATTTTCTGCGCACCCCAAGGCCGGGGCAGATGCGGCTGTGGGCGTGGCAGTCGATCGCGCATGGAGCGAAGCTGCTCAGCTTCTTCCGGTGGCGGACCTGTCCGTATGGGGCGGAGCAACACTGGCATGGCCTGCTCGATCCGGACGACCGGGACAATCGGCGGATCGGCGAAGCAAAGGTTCTTGCCGAGGAAATAAAGCGATTGCCGGTGGATATTTTTGATGCGCCCATTTCAAAGGCGATCGCGGTGCTGCGCGATTTTGACAATGAGACGAATGAGCGCCGGATTAATACTTATGTGAAAGAAGGGGCGGGTGAATTCTGGCGGTGGATCAATGCGGCATCGCGCTTGCATTTTCCGGCAGATTTCGTGTGGCCGGGCAACGACTTGAACGGATACCGACTGCTCATCGCAGCGCACCTGAAGATGGTGAATAAGCCGCTCGTGCAGAAGCTGACGACGTTTGTTGAAGGCGGCGGTGTGCTGGTGCTCACGGCGCAAAGCGGTTCAAAGGATGCGAACTGTCATCTGGTTGAAATGGCGATGCCGGGATTGCTTCGCAAGCTTGCAGGCGTAGAGGTCCAGGATTGGACAACGCTCGGAGACAAAGAGACGCGGAATGTTGAACTTCCCGGCGGTCATCAGGTTGCGCTGGATACTTTTGTCGAGCGGTTGAAATTGCGGGGGGCAAAAGCGGTCGGGATGTGGGCAGGGGATGATTCGCTGCTGGAATCAGGGGTGGCAATCACGCGCAACCAGGTTGGCCGCGGCGCTGTGTATTATGTCGGCGGTTATTGTCCGCCAGCGGCGGTGGCGGGGTTGCTGGAGCACCTGGCGAGCGAACTTAAACTTTCACCAACTGTCAAAGCTGATCCGCATGTTGAAACTGTGGAGCGCATCGGCAAAACGGCAAGATATTTATTCCTGCTGAATCATTCGAATACGCCGCAACAGGTTGAAGGATTGGGTGAGGGGCAATCGCTTATTGGGAATCTTCCTATTGCAGATCGGCGCTTAGTGCTGGGTGCGCACGCCGTGGCGATCGTCAGGTACCCTGAGCGATTGAATCGAGCGCACATCACGGCAAAACGCGCGAAGAAAAAAACCTGATCGGCGTTTACGTCTCGTGCTTGATGTAGTGATTGGTATAGGCGAGCGCGATCCCATAGAGCGTCAGGTCTGGCGAGACTGCGTGGACAAGTTCCCAGCCGGAGAAGAGTTTTTCGGCGTCGCCGCCGGTGGCGATGAGATCAGGCCAGGAGCCGAGCTGGGTAGCGTAGGTTTCGACAAGTTCTTTAACGATGCCGCGGATGCCGGTGTGAACGCCCAGAAGGATGGCCTGCTGGGTAGATTTGGCGATGGCATCTGCGGGAGGTTCAAGGGGAACGCGGGGCAACTTGGCGGTTCGTTCGTGGAGGGCGTCGAGCATCATCTGAGCACCAGGGGCGATGGCGCCGCCGAGGAATGCGCCCGTGTCGTCGCAGCAGTCAACAGTGAGCGCGGTGCCGGCGTCGACGACAGCGCACGCCTTGCCCATCTGCTCATAGGCGGCGGCGACGTTAAGAACACGGTCCACGCCCGTCTCGGCTGGGTTTTCGGTCAGCACCTTGATCGGCAGCTCGATATCCCGGCCGACCCATTCGATGGACTGGCCCGTTGCCTGCTGCACGACATGCTCCAGCGGTTCAATCAGAGGCGGATTCACGCTCGACCCGGCGATAACCGGGCTGTCCGTTTCCTTCAGGCGCGCCCAGGCGTCGGCGATTTTCCCCGGCCAATCGGCGCGGCTGGCGTGGGGGATTCGGGTGACATATTCGAGCTTGCCGGCGAGAAACACACCAATGCCGAGGCGCGAGTTGCCGACGTTCAGAACGAGAAGGTTGATGTCCATGCGGACATCATAGGCGGAGGGGAAATGGGCCGCCAAGAGACGGAATTTGAGATTGACCTGACGGTCCAAAAAATAGGCAGGCCGCAACTTGGATTTTGAGGATGAAGGCGCAGTTGGGCAGGGATGAAGCGACGGTTATTTTGATTATCGGGGCCGGGGAGATGCGCCCAGAACCAGGCCGGCGGCGACGAGCATCATGCCCAGGCCGCTGACATAGAGCTGGTAGCGGGCGTCGCGGCACAGGCTGCCCAGCATTCCAGAGGGCGCGTGATAGACGGGGGCGCAACCGGGGGCGCTACGCTGACAAGCTGGAAAGGAGACATTTCTTCGCGGGCGGGTTGATGCTTTAGTTCTAAAACGCTGGAGCCCTGGCGGATGACTTTCATCTGGCGCTGGGCAAGGCGCTCGGCCAGGCCGGCGTCGCCGCCTACATTTTTGAGGAATTCATCGTTAACCGACAACTGCGTTTCAACATAAGTGAGGTCATGCTTGAGTTTGTCGCGCTCGGCGGCGAGTTTTTTGTTGGATTCGGATTGGGGAATCAGCACGCACGCCGCGATAATGCACATGCCCAGGCACATCATGGGAATGGACCAGGCAGAAGAATAGGTGCGGGAAGGCGGAAGGAATTGGTCGTCCATGACCGGGCCTTTCGAAGCTGAGGATTCGAGATTGGAAATTCAAATGATGAATGCCTGAAGAACGAATGTTCGAATAACGAAACAAGAGCCGGCTATTCTGCATCTTGTTTCGTCATTCGATCAGTCGCCATTCAGACATTGACTCGTCCTTCGGACATTCGTCATTCAAATTTCGCCGGTTCACCGGCGCATTATTTATTCCAGAACTTCCCGCCGTATTCGGCTTGTTCGCCGAGTTGTTCTTCAATGCGGAGAAGCTGGTTGTACTTGGCGACGCGGTCGCTGCGGGCGGGCGCGCCGGTTTTGATCTGGCCGCAGTTGGTGGCGACGGCGATGTCAGCAATGGTGGCGTCTTCGGTTTCTCCGCTGCGGTGGCTGAGGACGGCGGTGTAGCCGTTGCGGATCGCAAGATTCACCGTCGCCAGCGTTTCGCTGAGCGTGCCGATCTGGTTCACCTTGACCAGCACGCTGTTGGCGGTGCCGGACTTGATCCCTTTTTCGAGGAACTTGACGTTGGTGACAAAGAGATCGTCACCGACGAGCTGGACCTTTTTGCCAACGCGATCCGTCAGCAGCTTCCAGCCGGTCCAGTCGTTTTCGGCCAGACCGTCTTCGAGCGAGCGAATGGGATACTTCTCAATCCACTTGGCCCAGTAATCGACCATAGCTTCGGGGGAGATCACCTTATCGGGGGCGCTTTTGAAGAACTTATAGCCCTTCTTTTCATTGTCCCAAAGCTCAGAAGCAGCGGGATCGAGAGCGACAAATACCTGCTTGCCGAATTCATAACCGGCGGCAGTGACGGCTTCACCAATGACTTTCAGCGCGTCTTCGTTGTCTTTCAGGTCCGGAGCGAAACCGCCTTCGTCGCCGACGGCAGTGCTCATCTTGTTCTTGTGGAGAACCTTCTTTAGCGCGTGATAAATTTCGACACCGGCGCGGAGGCCGTCGCTGAAGGATTCGAAGCCCCACGGCTGGATCATGAATTCCTGGAAATCGACGTTGTTGTCGGCGTGCTTGCCGCCGTTGAGGATATTCATCATCGGGACGGGCAGCGTCTTGGCCGCCGGACCACCGAGATAGCGATAAAGCGGAAGACCGCTGGACTTGGCCGCCGCCTTGGCGACAGCCAGGGAGACGCCGAGCAGCGCGTTGGCGCCGAGCTTGCCTTTGTTAGGCGTGCCGTCGAGATCGATCATCAGGCGGTCAATGGCTTCCTGGTCGCGCGGGTCAAGGCCGATCAGTTCGGGGGCGATTTTGGTGTTGACGTTATCGACAGCTTTAAGGACGCCTTTGCCGACGTAGACTTTTTTGTCATCGTCGCGGAGTTCAACCGCTTCATGTTCGCCGGTGCTGGCGCCGCTGGGAACAGCAGCGCGGCCGAGGGTTCCGTCTTCGAGAACAACGTCCACTTCGATCGTGGGGTTGCCGCGCGAGTCAAGGATCTGCCGCGCCTGGATGAATTCGATGCTGATGCTCATATCCATATGCCAGGTTCCACAGGCGAATAGTCCACCGGACCGCGCCCGCAGCCAACTGGCCCTTAAAAAGATTATCGGACGAATGGCTCGCCGGACTGCAACTCACCAGCCCGGCCCAAGCGGCGCAGTCTATGCGCGGGGTTACGGGTGTCAAACTGGATGTTGAGGGGGCCGGTGGGTCAGATTTGGAGTTTCATAGGATTTGCTCTCCCTCCCCTCCTACCTTGGCGTTCCCAGTCTCCTGGCGACACATTTTTTATCTTACCGGCGCGGGGAACTGAGGCTTTTGGCCGTTCAATACGGCGACGACATCGCGGACGACCCAGCTCATGTTTTCGATGGCCGTGTAAGTACGGGCGGCCAGATGAGGTGTGAGCAGGACATTGTCCAGGCCCAGGAGTGGAAAGTCGGATGCGGGAGGCTCGGGCCAGAAGACATCGATGGCCGCGCCGAACAGGCGTTTTTCTTTGATGGCAGCAGCAAGGGCGGCGGCGTCAAGAACCTCGCCGCGGCTGGTGTTGATCAGGATGGCGTCCTTTTTCATTTGTGCGATTTGGTCCGCACCGATGAGATTGTCGTTGCCGGGGCGCATATCGATATGAAGGGAGACGATGTCGGATTCTTTATAAAGCGCGGGCTTGTCGACCGGCTGGGCAGGGAAATTGAGATGGGAGTGAACATCGACCAGATCATTATAGATGACGCGCATGCCAAAGCCGTTGGCGGCGATGTGACCAACGCGCTTACCCACGCGGCCCATGCCAAGGATGCCGATGGTCATTTCATTGAGCTGGCGGCCGCGGACGGTGTCGCGGATACGTTTGAATTCCTTCGGTTCGTAGGCTTTGTCGCGGAAGAATGCCCAGGGACGGAGGAGCTGGAGGAGATACCCGAAGACGAAATCACCAACGGCGAGGGTGTTGGCGTCGGGGGCGTAGACAACTTCGATGCCGCGTTTGCGGCATTCGGCGACGTCGATGTTTTCCAAACCGACACCGCCGCGGGCGACGACTTTGAGTTTTGGGGCTTTGGCGAGCATCGCCGCGTTGACCTTGGTGTAGGTGCGCACGACCAGGCCCTGGGCGTTCGCCAGTTGCGCATCAAAACCGGAATCGTTGAATGAAATCTCGACGACATTCACGTGTTCGCGAAGCCATTGAAGCGGTTTGGCGTCGGAGCCTTCGGTAACAAGAACAAGGGGGCGCGATGAGGAGGGGACGGAGGAAGAAGCGATCGACATGCCAGTGTTATAGCGGGTTGGCCCGGACGAGAAAAATCATCGGAACCACTGACGGCGGCGGCGAGCAACGGCGATCATTCCGAGCCCGACTGCCAAAAGTGACAGCGAAGTGGGTTCAGGGGCGGCAACGGCTTCGGGTTCCGGGTGCGAGCTTGCGAACTGCGGGGCAAGACTGGGAAGAGGCTCAGAAAGAAGGTTGGATACCAAATCGTTTTCCGCACGGACGCCTTGAATAGTCGCAATTTGCAACGATTGATCCGGAGCGATGGAGCCCGTGTAGGAGGGAACAGGAGCATCTGCAATTGTGATAGGCAGACCGGGAGTAGACGACAGCCCGGAATATTCTCCCGCCCGTGATGGAGTTGAGAAGAGGCAGCCAAGCAACCCAAAGACGGTTGCAGCCATCCGTGGCAGTACAAAGATCCTGATACGACTACTGACCCACTGCATAAAGAACCCTGCCCAAAAAAGCAGTCATTCACCCCTCAACCAGCTATCAAAGGGCGTACCGCCGAGCGGCAATTCGTCAGGGCAGGGCTCGGTTGGTCATATATCCGTTGATGAAAAGAGGTTAAGACCCGTACGGAAAATTGACATTTTTGCTGAGTCCGCCGGGCGTACTTCCCAAAGCATCCAACTTGCTTATATTCACACCAGTCTGTAATGGATACGACAGACTGGATGTCGTGGAACGTCTAAATTGCCTACATAAATGGCAGCTTGGCATAACTAATGAGTATGGGGAAATGAGGCATTGCCGCATTTAGGCAGCTCATTTCAGCGGACGGGGCGCAACGAAATAATGGTGCATCTCATTTTATAGATAGGACTTTTGCGGCCTATGGGGTAGTAAGCGTCCTGGAGTATAAGATAAATTTGACGCGGGACTTGAATGCTTCTGTTAGCATTGCGAGGCAAGCGGGTACACAAGCAAAGAGGCACACATGCGGAATAGTCTAAAGGTTGCGGCATTGTTGGCGGGATTGGTCGTTGTCGGTTGCAATAAGAAGGAAGATTCGACGGCAACCCCACCAACCCCACCGCCGGCCGCCACCAGCAGCAATACGGTGACCGATCAGGTCAAGACGGCGACGGGTGGACTGGAAACGAGCCTTCAGAATGCAGCCGCCGGCGCTGGAGCAAATACCGCGGTGGCGTCGGACGCCGCCAAGACCAAAATGCAGCAGGTGGTGGATCTGATCAAGGACAAGAAGTACGACGCGGCTGACGCGGTCTTGAAGGAAGTCGAAGGGATGAAATCTTCGCTGCCGCAGGCGATGCAGGACCAGCTACCGGCGCTACGGGCACAGTTGGATGCAGCCAAGGCCGCCAATGGTGCGGGAATCACGATGCCATCCATGCCGAAATAAGCCGGTGCCTTTGCAGTTGATCTCGTCATAACCACTGAACCCCCGCTGGGTAACGGACAGCCTGTCTGTTCCTCAGCGGGGGTTCGTGTTTTATGCGGAATGTTGATAAATAGAGCGCATTCGGCCTCGCAGCCACGTAACTCAACGGTTCTACAAGGCAGGTTTATATGGGATTGGTTCAGGAATTTAAGGAATTCGCGTTGAAGGGAAGCGTGGTGGATTTGGCGGTCGGTGTGATCATCGGCGGCGCTTTCGGAAAAATTGTCACGTCGCTGGTTAACGACATCATTATGCCGCCGCTCGGTTTGCTGATGGGTGGGGTGGATTTTTCAAATAAGACTGCGACTCTCCGGCACGCTCAGACCGACGCCGCCGGAAAGGTGATCGTGCCTGAGACCGTGATGCGATATGGGTTGTTCATTAATAACATCATTGATTTCCTGATCGTTGCGTGCGCCATCTTCATGGTGATCAAACTCATCAACGTCGCGCGCCGCGGGATGCAACCGCCTCCGGTGGAAGGCGAACCGACGACTAAATCATGCCCGCTTTGCCTTTCGACCATCGCATATAAGGCGAAGAAATGTTCGGCTTGCACCGCTGATTTAGCGGTCTAAGGAATCTTCCCGGATCAATTAACGATCAACTACCCCTGCATGGAGAAGGAATGAAGAACCTATACATTTTGGTTGCGGCGGCGCTGTCGATATCGGCGGCGGTCACTCACTTGGCACTTGGTGACGAAGTTGTCTTTAAGAACGGCGACAAACTCACCGGCACAATCACCTCGCTCGATGGCGGCAAACTCACTGTCCACACTCTGGAAGCCGGTGATGTGAAAGTGGATACCGGCGCAATTGGCACATTTTCGACGGATCATCCGGTCGATCTACGGCTGAGCGACGGCACGACGATGAGCCACAAGGTCGATGCGGATGCGCCCGGCCTGGTCGCACTGGAAGGCGGGCTGCTCGGCAACCAGCACATTTCGCTCAGCGATATCGACGCGATCAATCCGCCTAAGACGGCGTGGACCGGCGACATCAAATTTGGCGGCCTTCTCATTCGCGGGAACACATCGAGCGAAACCATCAATTTCGGACTCGACATCGCCCGCAAGACGCAAAAGGATGTCATCTCGCTGGGCGCAAGTTATCTGTATGGCCGAACCAAGGACCGAACCACCGGCCTGCACACATCCACCGCGGACAACTGGCAGGTGGATGCGAAATATGAATACAACTTCACGAAGCGTTTTTACGGCTTCGCTGAAGCAGCGGTGTCGCGGGATCGGCTGGCGTTCCTGGACCTGCGGTTCAATCCGGCGGCCGGCGTTGGTTATCGATGGGTGACCGATCCGGACCTGACGTTTGCCACCGAAGGCGGTCTGGCATGGGTGTACGAACATTACACCAATGGCTCGCCAACCCGGGAAGATATTTCGCTGAAGCTCGCGTATCACCTGACGAAAAAGTTCAATGACAAGGTGGCGCTCTTTCACGACATGGAATACTTTCCAAGCATCGAAAACGGTCGCAACTTTATTGTCAACACGGATCTCGGCGTTCGGGCGACACTGACGACCCATTTCTTCACCGAGTTCAAGTTTGTGCTCGATTACGATTCGACCCCCGCCATCGGCGCGCTCAAGACCAACACGCGGTATGAGCTAAATGTGGGATACAACTTGTAGCCACGCGTTACGATCTTTGAGACATTTAGGTGCGGTATGCGCAGCGAAAATCCCGGTGCGGAAGGTGAAATTACGCTCGACGGAACCATCGGCGATGTCGATTAAGGCGCAGAGCAATTAAGAACGACCCGTTGGGTCACTTCGAACCGTCATCACCGTGTGGCAGCGGAGGTTGCGCGATTTGAGGGCAGCGCGATAAATTCTCGGCGATTTTTGTTGATTTCCGCCAAACACCATCGTATTTTGCCTATTCAGTAAGCGTAACACCTCTGACCGAGACGGTTGACCTTGGAACCACTTCTTCCGGGTCCAAATGAAAGCTGAAGCGAAAATGTCGTGGTCAAGTTGTGGCTCATGTGAAGCCCCTGCTTCTGCACGCGCGTCTGGCCGCAGGCTTCATGGCCGGCATGCTTGACAGCGCGCAGGCAATGCCAACATTCCGCCGACATGCGGAACGAATCGCTGCGACTCCTGGCCCCGGCAAAAATTAATCTGCACCTGCGCGTCGGTCCCCGGCGCGACGATGGTTTTCATCCGCTGCTGACGTGGATGACGACTGTCGGGCTCTTTGACACTTTGACGTTATCGTTGACTGGTGCGACATCCAAGGATTCTCCGGCGGTGTCACGGTCAACGGTTGACGAATTAACCGCAGAAAGTTCGCAAAAGCCCGGCGGCATCGTCATGTCTTGTGACGATCCATCGCTTCCATGCGATGGGCGCAATCTCGCTGTCAAAGCCGCAGCTTTATTCCACCAGAGTGTCTCGGCAGATCCGGGGAAGATTGCCGGGGTGGCCCGTGCGGGATCCGTTTTCATCCACCTGGAAAAACGGATTCCCGCGGGCGGTGGACTTGGCGGCGGCAGCTCGGACGCGGCCCGCACGCTGCTTGGATTGAACCGGTTGTGGGAAGCGGACAAAAACCTTCACTGGCTGAGTAATCAGGGTTCGCAGCTCGGCAGCGATGTTCCGTTTTTCCTGTTTGGTCCCAGCAGCGTATGCAAAGGCCGAGGTGAATCGGTATGCCCGGTCGGCGGGCAAGCGGGGAGCAAGTGGGTGACCCTCGTATTGCCACCGATCGGCATGCCGACGCCTGATGTGTATCGCCAATTTGATGCAATGGGGCTCGGGAAAGAAAGGGATGTTGAGGAAGAACCGGATTGGCAAGATTGGGTATCGCTCGATTCCGCTTCGCTGCTGCCGCGGCTGGTGAATGACCTGGAACCGCCGGCGTTCTCGCTTCGTCCGGAACTGGGAATGCTTCGTCGTGCGATTGAGCAAACAGCCGGGCGCGCGATTCGCATGAGCGGGAGCGGCAGTAGCTTGTTTACGTTGTTTGATGCGCAACATGACGCAGTGCAGGCGGCGGATAAGATTTTGAAAGTACACGGCGTTCGCGCTGTTGCGATCGAACTGATGCCTGTAATTGATGATGATCTTGCATCGCCTGGCTCATCATCGTGATAGGCACTTCTGGTTCAGGTTCGGCTTGCTGATATGAGATGCAACGGTTCGTTTTGTTTTATGCGTCGCGCACAGGCTGGTGTCACGGTGAAGGATCGTTAAAGGATCTCAACGCCTTACGATGATCGCGTTCATTGGCGCGTTAATTCGTCTTTCGCTTTCGGCAGTGAGAATCATCGTCTTTGATCCGCACAGCCGACGGCGTTGCACAGAATTTGTTTTCACATCGTCCCCGCGTTTTCGCTTCGCTCTGAAGTGAGAATCGGGAAAGCTCATTTCTGTTCCGCATGGTTCCTACAACGGGGTGCCTTATGCAGCTCACCGAAGTTCGCATCAACCTGTGTGAAGGGGAAACAAATCGACTCAAAGCCTATTGCTCGCTCACGTTTGACGACACGTTCGTCATCCGCGACGTGAAGCTCATCGACGGGAACGAGGGGCTGTTCCTGGCGATGCCCTCGCGAAAGCTGGCCGACCGATGCCGCCGGTGCGGCGAAAAAAACCACCTTCGCGCCCGTTTCTGCAATCATTGCGGAAGCCGGCTTAATGAGAATCGGCACCTTCAGGGTCATGCCGGTCCCGGGCGGCCCAAGTTGCACGCCGACATTGCTCATCCGATCAGCGTCGAGTGCCGGCAGGATATTGAACGGCAAGTGCTGGCGGCGTATCGGCAGGAAGTTGAATTGAGCCACCAGCCGGGATATGTGCCGCAGTCACTTGACGGCGAGGATTTGGAATTTTATCATGTTCCGGCCCGACAGGCTGCAGGGCCTTCCTAAGAAGTTGGCCCTTGTCTGCGGCAAATCAGGAGTGGCGAGCCCCCACCCTAACCCTCCCCCGGAATACCGGAGGAGGGGACCAGAGGGTTGATTTATCATATGGCCTCCACTCGCTTTATCTTCGTTTGTCCTCTCCGCCGGGTAACCCCCCTTACGGTGGTCGTACGGTAGGCCGGAAGGTCTTCGTGCCTCCGGCCCGCCCCGCTTCGGCTGTTTTCCCTCCAATTTCTGATATTTCTTGAAGATCGCCTGATGCTCCGCTACAGTGCGATTCTGTCATAAGGCCGCCTAACACCACGAGTTGATCCATGACCACGTTAAACGATACCCAGAGTTCCCCTGCCACCGGCGCTGAATCCAGGGCCGGCACCGATAAGCCTAAGTACAAGGGCAAACCCGGCGCGCAGATTCTTCATGAAATGCTGGTCGGCCCGCACAAGGTTGAACTGATGTTCGGATACCCCGGCGGAGCCATCCTGCCGATGTTCGACCAGCTTTATAAAACCCCGGCCAAGTTCATCCTGAATCGCCACGAACAGGCCAGCGGCCACTGTGCTGACGGTTATGCCCGCGCCACCGGCAAGCCCGGCGTCTGCATCGTGACTTCCGGCCCCGGCGCCACCAACACCGTCACGCCGCTGGCGACCGCGCAGCTCGACAGCATTCCCATCATCGTTTTCAGCGGTCAGGTGCCCACAAAGGTCATCGGCAATGACGCCTTCCAGGAAGCCGACGTCACCGGCATCACCCGGCCATGCACCAAATGGAACTATCTGGTGAAGGATGTGCGCGAACTGCCTCGCGTCGTGAACGAAGCGTTCCTGGTCGCGACCACCGGCCGCCCGGGCCCGGTGCTGATCGACATCCCCAAAGATATCCAGGTCGCGGTCTGCGGCGATGAAGTCGACGACACCCCCCGCGAACATATTCTCAAGCGCCGCAAGACAAGCATTTCCGGCGGCAATCAGAAGCAGATCATGGACGCCGTCGAACTCATCAACCGCAGCGAAAAGCCTGTGCTTTACGTTGGCGGCGGCGCCATCACCAGCAGCGCCTGGCAGGTGCTCCGCAAGCTGGCTGAAACCGGAAACATTCCCGTCACCACCACCCTGCTCGGCCTGGGCGCTTTTGATGAGCACAGTTCCCTCAGCCTGCACATGCTCGGCATGCACGGCAGCGCTTACGCCAACTATGCCGTGCAGGAATGCGATTGCCTCATCGCCGTCGGCGCTCGCTTTGACGATCGCGTCACCGGCAACCTCGCCAGCTTCGCCCCGCACGCCAAGATCATCCACATCGACATCGATCCGTCTTCCATCAGCAAAGTGGTCGACGTGGATGTCCCCGTCGCCGGCGATGCAAAAGCTTCGCTGGACGCAATGTTGCCGCACATTGAATACCGCGAGCGCAAGGAATGGCACGCCACCATCCAGGCATGGAAGGCAAAGTTCCCCTTCCGCTATCTGGATGACAGCAAAAACGCCAAACCGCAGTACGTGCTGGAAGAAATCAACCGCCAGACCAAAGGCGATGCTATCTTCACCACCGGCGTCGGTCAGCATCAGATGTGGGCCGCCCAGTACATCCGCTGGCGCTACCCCCGCCAGATGATCACCAGCGGCGGGCTCGGCACCATGGGCTACGGCCTGCCCAGCGCCATGGGCGCGCAGCTCGGTTCCCCCGGCAAAACCGTCATCGACATCGACGGCGACGCCAGCTACCTCATGACCTGCTACGAACTGGCCACCATCGCCGAATACAACATCCCCGTGAAAGTCTGCATCCTCAACAACGACTTCCAGGGCATGATTAAGCAATGGCAGGACCTCTTCTACGAGAAGCGATACAGCCAAAGCATCATGCGGAACCCGAACTTCGCCGCGATGGCCGAAGCGTTCGGCGTCCGCGGCATCCGCTGCGAACACAAAGGCGACGTGGAAAAGACCGTCAAGGAAATGCTGGCGCACAAAGGCCCCGTCGTCGTCGATTTCTTCGTCGAGCCCAACGAGCATGTCTATCCGATGGTCCCATCAGGCAAAGGCCTGCATGAGATGGAACTCGGCACACTGGCATAAATCGGCCGGTGCGAGGCAGGAAATTTGACGCATGAAGCAGATTGCCCTCTTCCTTCTGGCGGTCGGCATATTGCAAACCATCGCCACCGCGGCAGAGGTGCGCGATCTGCGCTGCGAAGATGTTTCTGAGCCGCTCGCCATCGACACGCCGCGCCCGCAATTGAGCTGGCTCATCAGCTCCGACCATCGCGGCGCGTGTCAAACCGCCCGCCAGATACTTGTCGCTTCCTCGCCGGATTTGCTGGCGAAGGATCAGGGAGATTTGTGGGATAGCGGCAAGGTCAGCTCCGACCAATCCATTCATATTGCGTACGGCGGGACGGCATTAACCTCGCACATGCGATGCACGTGGAAAGTGCGCATATGGGATGGTGATGGGAACGCCTCAGCGTGGAGCGCGCCGGCTTCATGGTCGATGGGGCTGATGAAGCCGGAGGATTGGCAGGCGAAATGGATCACGGCATCCAAATGGTTCTTGCCGGGCAAACTGCGGCCGGAGGGATTCAGGGCCGGCGCGGGCGGCTGGGCGGATGTGGATCTCGGTTCGGCAGTTCCCATTGATTCGGTGAAGCTTTATCCGTCAAGTCTGAAAGATTTTCCGACGCGATTTCAGATTGAAGCGGCTGATGAATCCATGTTCGAACACCCGCATGTGCTGGCAGACCAGAGCGCCCAAAACATTCACTTAATTGACAACAGCGCAAAGGAATTTAAGGTCGGCGGAGTTGTCGCCCGCTACGTGCGATTCAAAATCATCGCAGTCAACGGAAAGCCAGGTGACAAGGCGGTCGTGCGCCAGATGGAAGTCTGGTCCGGCGGCCGCAATGTCGCGCTGATGCGGCCAACGCGCGAATATAAAACCAACTGGAACAACGGGCATGCGGTGTTTCTTGTCGATGGAATGCCGTCGGCGGGGGAAGATGACCATTGTCCCGATGACGCCTGCCCAATCCCCGCCGCCCCGCTGCTTCGCAAGACGTTTCAACTCGATCGCGATGTGAAGCGGGCCACGCTGCATGTGGCGGCGCTGGGAATGGCGGATGTCACAATCAATGGAAAGCGCGTTGGCGATGAGGTGGATGGGCCGCCGTTCACGGATTACACGAAACGGATCGTGTACGTGACGCACGATGTGACGTCGCTGCTTTCACATGGCGAGAACGTGGTCGGCGCGGTGCTGGGCAATGGATTTTTCAGCACGCCTGGACGTGGATTCGGCCAGCGGCATTCGGGGCACGGGCCGCCGAGATTGCTGATGCAATTGGAGATCGAGTTCGCGGATGGATCACACAGGACGGTCGTCACCGATGAATCATGGAAATGGTCGCGCGGCGGCATCACGTTAAATGACATCTGGCTCGGATACACCGAGGACCAGAGGCTCGCAAAAGAAGAATGGGACCGGCCGGGGTATGCCGATTCGAACTGGCAGGCCGTGGCTGCCGCGCCATCCGTCGGGGGGATGATGCACACGCCGGTGGGGCCGCCGATTCGCGTGCTGGGGGAAATGAAACCGCTGCGCGTCAGGGACAATCACGCTTATTTCAGCGTTCTAACCTGCGGCTGGCCGAGGTTGAAGGTTAACGGCAAAGCCGGACAGACAATCACCATGAGCGGCCGCGAAGTTCCACCGATTTCTTTTACGCTGGCGGCGGACGGGCCGGCGGTTCTTGAGCCACGGTTTTACTACGCCGCTGGACCGCTGGATTTGCGCATCGACGGACTTTCTGAACCGCTGGCGGCGGACGCCATCACGCTGGAGCTCATCGGCGCGGACATGAAATCGACCGGCGATTTTACCTGTTCCAATCCCCAACTGAACCAGTTTTACCAGGCGCTGCTGCAGACCTGTCAGAATTACAACGGCGATCAGCCGATGGACCCGACGCGGGAGAAGCAGGGTTGGACGCAGGATGCGCAGAATATGTTCGACACCGCCGCCTATCTTTCAGACGCGGCGGCGTTCTATCGCAAATGGTGGTGGGACTTTGCCGACGGGCAGGATGAAAACGGCTGCCTGGGATCGGTTGTGCCGGTTGTGGGCCGGCAGGTCGGCGATTGGAACAGCCCGTGGTGGAGCGGCGTGATCGTGTTTCTGCCGTGGGAGCATTACCAATATTACGGCGACCGCCGAATGCTCGAAGAAGCATATGAACCGATGCGGCGCTATGTCGATTTTCTCGGCAGGATGGCCGCCGCTGGCGCGGGCAAGGCGTGGGGCGATTATCCGTATCTCAATACCGACCTGGATGCCGACGCCGCGAGCAAAGGAATGATTATCTGGAACGGCGCGGGTGACTGGCACAATCCGTTCACCAAGGACCAGCACGCCGTGCCAACGCCCATGCAGACAATGCCCGCGTGGTACGCCTACGCGACGATTGTCAGCAGGACGGCGGCGATCTTGGGAAAGGATGCGGACGCCGCCAGATATTCGGCGATTGCAAAAGACATGCAGGACCGGTTCAACGGGCTTTATTTTCATCCCGACACGGGCCTGTATGGAGACAAAACAGACAGCCAGACCGGGCAGGTTTTGCCGTTGGCGGTCGGGATGGTTCCGCAGGG
The DNA here is from genome assembly GCA_963704405.1 of uncultured Phycisphaerales bacterium. Lineage (GTDB taxonomy): Bacteria > Planctomycetota > Phycisphaerae > Tepidisphaerales > Tepidisphaeraceae > MFD01213-c1. The sequence goes on along the minus strand of OY969903.1, from coordinate 2,108,151 downwards.
CAAGCAGGATTTAACCTATCGCCGATTGATCGACGCCATCCACGCGCGCAACGATCACGTTGGCACGGGTTTCGTCGCATTGCCGTTTCTGCTTCAGATGCTGACCGAACACCGCGAGAGCGAACTGGCAAATAAGATGATCAACCAGAAAGACTTCCCAGGCTGGAAGACGCTCATGCACGACGGCATCCTCGGTGAAGACTGGCACGGCGGCGGAGCGCAAATGCCCTCCACCGGCGGCGCAATCGGAATGTGGATGTATCAATCCGTCCTTGGCATCCGGCCTGATCCGGCCGGCCCTGGATTCAAGAAGTTCATTATCGCCCCGCAACCTGATCCATCGACCGGCCTCACCTGGGCCCGCGGCCATTATGATTCCGTCCACGGCCAAATTACCAGCGAATGGAAGTGCGATAGCGGCACGTTCACTCTGCACGCCACGATTCCCGCGAACACCAGCGCGACAGTCTATATTCCAACAAGCGATGAAAAATCAGTTATGGAATCAGGATCACCCGCGGCCAGCGCGGCGGGCATCCGGTTTGTACGGATGGACAAGGATTTCGCTGTATACGAAGCGGGTTCGGGGGATTATCAATTCGCGGCGGGGTTTCCGCTGGGGCTTCAAGAAAAATAACGTTCCTTTGTGACACAGCACTTCATTGCAAAAGCGAAAATTTTTCGCAGGGCTTTGTGTCAAATTCGATTACATCCGGGCCAGCATCATGAACAGTCACCTCACCGGCTGCACTGGATACCTTTAGTTTCACCGGCAATCGCAATCGGCAAACTCCTCCCGCATTTGACGTAATCTTCCCTGAAGTAAGCACGCCTTTCTGCCATGTCATTCCCACTTCAAAACCGCCCCGAGCGCGAAGACCTTCCACCGAGCCATCCGGCCAGGCCGAAGGCAGCGCGGGCAGTAGATGGATCTCTGCATCCTGACTTTGCACGAGCATTTCTGAGATTCCCGCCGTGATGCCGAAATTTCCGTCCATCTGCATCGGCGGATGCAGACCGAACAGATTGTGGCACGTATTGCGATCCGAAAAAAGCTGCTGAAGCTGACGATGCGCGGCTTCGGCATCGCCCAGCCGGGCCCAAAGGGCCGTGCGCCACGCGAACGACCACTCGCGCACGTCGCCGGTATCGCCGCGGGCCGCAAGTGATTTTTTCGCGGCGGCGGCCAGTTCCGGCGTCTTCACGGCGCTGATCTGGTGGCCAGGATACACACCGAACAGGTGCGATGTGTGGCGATGATGATCGCCGAGCGTATCCAGCTCCTTCGAGTGTTTCTCCGTCATCCATTCCATCAACTGGCCCCAGCTTCCAACCCCCGGGACCACCAGCTTGTCGCGCATGTCTGCGATTTCATTACGGTAGTCTTTGTCGGTATTGAGCGCATCGCAGGCGCTGACGTAGTTATTAAACAAATCCCACACAATTTCCTGGTTATAGCTGACGCCGTCTTCATGCGGGCCATGCTCCGGCGACCAGCCGTTGGGTACAACCAGCCGGCCATCGGGCAAAGCCTTCAGATGATCCTGCCAGAACTCGCACGTTTCCTTGATGATCGGATAAGCGACGGTCTTGAGATATTCCTTATCCAGGCCGAACGCATAATGCTCCCAAAGATGCTGGCAATACCAGGCATTGGCAGTCTTGTCCCATTGCCAGCCCATGCCGCCGAAAATGTTGTGCGATGTGCGAATCGCCCAGCCACGGACCGCACCGCCGGGAAGCTGGTATTCCGGCGCAGAGGCTGTCGTCGCGCGCCACGCCGGCAACTGGCTGGAAATCAAATCAAAAAACGGCGTATGGCATTCGGCCAGATTGCTCGGCTCGGCCGGCCAGTAATTCATCTGGACGTTAATATTAGAGTGATAATCGCAGTGCCAGGGAGGGGTGTTGGTGTCGTTCCAAAGCCCTTGCAGATTTGCCGGCAAACCACCCGGCCGCGAGCAGGAAATCAGCAGATACCGGCCATATTGGAACAATAGCGCTTCCAGTTCGGGGTCGACGATTTTAGCCGCGTTCACTTTGCGTTCGTCGGTCGGCGTCGCTAACTGATCCGCATTGGAACGCCCGAAATCGATTGTCACACGATTAAAAAGAGATTGAAAATCGCGGATGTGGTCTGACTTCAAGGCTTCATAATCGCTTCCGCTCGCCGTTTCCACAGCCTTCATAAGACGCGCGTGGGCGCTTCGCCGCGATATTTCTGGGCATAGTCCATGGCGTAGTCGGTGCCCGCGGCCAGCACGAGCGAGACGCTGTCGCATCCGGTGAATGTGGCATTTACTCCATTATCTGCAAGCTTCCCCCCTGCCGCACTGACGGCGAGTTGCGCTTCATATTTCAATCCATTTCGAAGAGCCCCGGCAAAGGACAATCGATTATGGGTTGTCTCCGTTTTGGATTTATGCGAATCGATCAGGCTGATACTGCCTGTATAGCTTGCAGGTTTGTCGGCGGTCAGCCGAATGATAATGACGCCCGCCGGCCGGCTCGCAAAAATCTCGCGGGAATAATGCACGCCGTTGACCTCATACCGTACGTGCGCCAGCGCATGCGCGATATCAAGATCACGCCGATACTCCGTGACATTTTCATGTCCGGGTAAATCGATCCCCAGTGTTCCCAGAACCTGATATTCCCCCATCTTCCCGTAATCGCCGGTTGGGTTCTCATCACCAGTCCAGAGACTGTCTTCATTAATCGCGATTCGCTCCGCGGCGGTCGAGCCCAGAACAAGGCAACCCAGCCGGCTATTGCCGACGGCCAGCGCGTCATTCATGTAATTTTTTCCCGGCTGCTGATACCAGAGGATTGTGCTTCCGACGTCGGAGGCCGTGGCAGTTGCCGGCATTGCGAAGATCATGGCGCCCATCAGCAGAACCCAGCCCGTGAGGGACGGTTTGAATTTCATGCGCCACTTGTAGCACGGACGTCTTGCCGGTGTCGAGCCAGATGCGCGTGCTCCGTTTAGCACGATCGCCAATTTCGGTTACATTTTAATCGCCCGCTTCAACTCGCCACCATTGCGGCGGTATATTATTTGAAAGCCTATTTGCCCATTTCCGGGCCGGCTGGAAGGAAACATCACTTGAGCATTTCAAATCGCCGCCGTGGTATTACTATCGCCAGATTTTTTACGGCTGCTGTCGCAGGTTTTACGATCATGGCGCAAGGGCAAACTCCTGCGCCAACGGAATCCCCCGAACTCACAGTCAATGCCGACCAACCCGGCCCGCGCATCAGCCCGATGCTCTACGGCCTGATGACCGAAGAAATCAACCATTCCTACGACGGAGGTCTCTACGGCGAGTTGATTCAAAATCGAATTTTCCGAGATGCCCCTATTCCCCAACCGCCGCGCCGCGCTAAAGGTGAGCCGGCAGTAATTTCACCGCGCATGGCTCCGCCTGTGGACCCGCCATCCAAACCATTCCACTGGTCATTGGTTACATCGAACGGCGGACAAGGCTCGATGGTGGTGGACACCGAAAACCCGATCAACACCGTCGCGCTCACGCACAGTCTTCGTATCGACGCGGTTTCCGCCGGCGGCGCCGCCCGGGTTGGCGTCGCCAACGACGGCTACTGGGGCATTCCCGTCAAGCCCAACACGGAATATGTCGCCTCGTTTTACGCTCGCGCATCGGCCGGTTTTGCGGGCCCGCTGACGGTCAGCATCGAGAACAATGAAAACGCCGCCGCCCCCGCGGCCAGCGCCACCGTCGCCAATGTCGGCGCAGGATGGAATCGGTATCAGGTCACGCTGAAGACCGGATCGGTCGAAGCATCGACGAACAACAGCTTTGTCATCGCCACCTCTTCTCCGGGAACCGTCTGGCTCAATCTCGTTTCGCTGTTTCCAAAAACGTATCACGATCGCCCTAATGGCAACCGCGCTGATTTGATGGAACTGCTCGCCGGCATGAAGCCGTCTTTCCTGCGCTTCCCCGGTGGCAACTACCTGGAAGGCGACTTCTTCAACGAACGCTTTAACTGGAAAGAAACCATCGGCCCTCTCGAAAACCGTCCCGGCCACAACAGCCCGTGGCGATATCACTCCTCCGACGGGCTCGGGCTGCTCGAATTTCTCAACTGGTGCGAAGACCTGAAGATGGAGCCTGTCCTGGCGGTGTTCGCCGGCTATACGCTTCGCGGCCAGCACATCGCCGCGGGGCCGGAGCTTGAGCCTTACGTTCAGGAAGCGATTGAAGAAATTGAATACGTCACCGGCGGACCCGATACCCGGTGGGGCCAGCAGCGCGCCAAGGACGGCCACCCCGATCCATTCAAGCTCACCTACGTCGAGATTGGCAACGAAGATTGGTTCGACGATCGCGGGGGGCACGGCACCTATGACGGCCGCTATGCTCAATTTGCCGATGCGATCAAAGCCAAATATCCCAAGCTTCAACTGATCGCCACCACAAAGGTGCACACGCGCACGCCTGATGTGATCGATGACCATTACTATCGCCCCGCCGTCGCGATGGAACGCGACGTTCATCATTACGATAAGACCGATCGCAACGGCCCGAAGATTTTCGTCGGGGAGTGGGCCTCGCGCGAGGTGCCGCCAAACCGCACGCTCACGCCGTCGCTTCATTCCGCCCTCGGCGACGCCGCCTGGATGACCGGCCTCGAACGCAACAGCGACGTTGTCGTCATGTCCTGCTACGCCCCGCTGCTCACCGACGTCAATCCCGGTTCCTGGCAATGGGTGACAGACCTGATCGGCTACGACGCGCTGAACAGTTTCGGTTCGCCGTCCTATTATGTGCAGTCGATGTACGGCCAAAACCGCGGCGACGTTGTGCTTCCCGTTACTCTCACCGCCGCCATCGAAGCCGGACCGCCACCCAGCCTCCCCGCGCCGCTGAAGCGCCCGATTCAAAGTCGCCCGCCGCTGCGCGACCGATGGAAACAATTTTTGCTGCCTCAAGCCGGGATGACGCGACCGGGGACATCATCATCAAGTTCGTCAACACCCGCCCAACCGCCCAGCAGGTTCACATTGTCTTAAAAGGTGTGGCCGCAATTACGGGTGCGACTGGCACAGTCGTCACCGGCAATCCAACAGACGTGAACACGGTCGCCGAGCCGACGAAGGTTTCGGCTCAGCCGCTGGCGATCAACAACCCGTCCGCTGATTTCACACAGGAATTCCCGCGATATTCAGCGTCGGTTCTGCGGCTGAAGATGAAGTAGAAAAATGCGTGGAGGTCTTCTCCCGCCTTATTGCGGGCGGCACGTGCTCGTGCGAAGTCGAATCGAAAGATTTCGCCACATTGCCGCTATACGGCGATGTATAAACGCACCGTAAGTCGAGAAACTCGCTCTCGCTACGGCTGCAAATCGACATTAAAAGTTTGCACCGCATCCCCCCGGAGCACCTGAAGGTCTGTCTTCCCCCGGCGCGTGGCGATCACCGCCGCGAATGTCGGCGCATCGCCTACCGGCTGATCGGCGATCGCCAGGATCAGATCCCCCGCGCGAAGTCCCCCGCGCTGGGCCGCCGAGTTCGCGTCAACCCGAAGGACACGAATCGCCGGTCTGCTGCCCAGCGCCGGCAGCGATTGCCGAAGAACGTCATCCTTGTGAACTTCTCTGACCATTACCCCGAGCACCGCACGGTGAACTTCGCCCGTTGCGATGATCTGATCCACGATCGGCTTGCATTCGGCCGCCCCCAGAAATCCGCCTTCAAATCCAAACCCGCCGACCGATCCATCCGCCATCAGCACCAGGCCCTGCTCCGGATGAGCATTGGTCCACACCACCAGCCGCGAACCGCCTTCGGGCGCGACGACCAATGTCAGCACACCATCCTCCGGCCGCCGAGGCGACAGCGTCGCCGGCGGTCCGTTGTGATTTTCAAGCTGGAGAACGGTTAAATGCGTATGCCGATCAGAGCCGACAAATTTTGCGGAAGTCACTTCCCCGTTGCCCATCAGCACCCGAAGTGGCACATTCCCGATCAGCTTGCGTTCAACATACAACGGCACGACAGCGTGCCCGTCGTTGTCATACATCAGGCCCGTCACCACCAGCACCAGATTGCCGGGATCTTCCGGCATTGAATGCCCAAGCGGGAATTGCAAGCCATTTGTTTCCGAAGACTGCGTCGTCGACGGCGCACTCATTTGCGTGGTGCTGACCGCGGGTTGAGTCGATGAGGCGGCCGCCACCTGGCGATATTCTTCAGCCCGCGCTGTTTCCTGCTCCTTCTGCAACTGCTGCAACACCTCAGGATTCAGTTGCGTTCCCCACTTCCGCAAAAACTTCTCGCGCTCGTTAATCTGCTCCAGCCACTGTGGTGTAGGCAATTGAACGCGAATCAAACTCCCCCGCGTATTCTCATAAACCCGCTGCGTATCCTCGCTCAACTGCTGCAGAAGCGTCGGCTGCTGAGGTGTCTGTGCGAACAATGATGTCGATGAAACCAAACCAGCCGCCAGCGCCGCGGCTGCTGCAAGAAAATGACCGGAACCGATCCGTCGCATGACCCTCAATCCTGCTTCCAGACAGTGACCGAAAACGTGGCACAGGCCTCCCGCCCGTGCCTGATGCCCAATCCAAACAGGCCTTGTGTTATGGCCGCAACCTGAAACCTAAAACTTCCCTTCTTCTTCCGAAATCAACTTCACTTTCTCATCCTGGGGTCCGCTCGCCGTCGCATCGCGCACGCGATGCAAACCTTCCGTGAAATCCTTTGCCTCGCCCGCATTTTTGAACGACTGCCACGCCACCACCTGTCCATATTCATTGGTCACCGGCACATAAACCGGCGCGTTCGGCGTTGCTGCTATGGCCGTCACATCTGCATTGCCAGGCGTACTATTCACCGCAACGACGGGCTCGCGCTCGCCCGGCGCAGCCGCCTGCGACCCATGACCACCTCGGCCCAGCCATCCACCGAAGAAACCAAGCACGATGCAAGCCGCCGCCGCCGATCCATATCGAGCAATTCGCCACTGCCCCGTCCGATGTTGCGGCTTCCGCTGTTGATCCGCAATCGCCCCGCGAATCCGCCATGTCAATCGCTCCGCCGCCACAGCATCTGGCTCCATCGCGCTCCAGACTTGCTGACGAATCGCTCGCTGCGATCGCACCTCATCCAGCGCCGCCGACAATTCCGGCTCAGCAGCTAATCGCTGCCGAAGCGCCTGCATCTCAGGAGCGTCCAGCGCGCCATCCAGGTACATCTCCAGAAGTTCCAGATCCTGTTCAGTGGTAGCCATAGTCAATCATTCCAACAAATTCAAACCGCAGCGCCGGACTTCAAGAAGCAGATACGCGCCGCGTCTCGGTTCGTATCTGAAGTCGCATCATTCCTGGGCCGGCGCGATATCCTTCAACATTTCCGCGAGCTGCCGCCTCGCTCGAAAAATCCAGGTCTTCACCTGCGGCACACTCGCGTTCAGCGTCTCTGCGATCTGCGCATACGGCATATTCTCATACTCACACAACACCAGCGCCGCCCGAAAATTTTCCGGCAGCTTGTCGATCGCTTCCCGAACCTGCAGCACCGTTTCTCGCTCCACCAGGCGGCTGTCGGGTGAGTCGGTTGAACCGACGTGATAATCCTCTTCCATTGCCGCCATCCGCGGCTGCCGCAGAATCCTCAGCGACTCATTCACCACCGCCCGGCGAAGCAACCCGCCCGGCTCCCGCCAATCATATCTCGCACGGTGCTGGAACAGGTTCATCACGGCCTGCTGCACCACATCCTCCGGCGAAGCCCGGTTCCCCACAATCCCCCGCGCAATTCCTAAGAGCCGCCGGGAATTATCCCGCACCGCCTTCTCAAAAAGCTGCTCCGTCGACACCGCCATAGTCGCGGCCGAAGGCCTCTCGAGCTCATCAGACTTTTGACTCGTCTCATCCATCACATGCGCCGCACAGAACAAAGTTTCGCTCAATTACCGCCACAATTGACCCACACCTAAACAAAGCATTTTCGAGACTTTATAAGCGTCCCCCGCAACGAGCAATGATCCGCTTCCACAACCATTGCCGCAGGCCATGAAAATCAAGCCATTCCCTGCACTAATTATCATGCACCATCGCCTGCCCGAAAGCCCAAACCGCGCCCAGTGATTTCATCCGGATTTTCTCCCAATTTATTTCTTTTCCGACCTCAGCGTTTCACCGTTTGACGGTGCATTTCTCCTTCGTCAGTGTTCGCCACCCCTCCACCGATGCTATGCTTAGCAGTCGCCCGCCGGCCCGGCGATATGTTGGCTGGCGGGACCGGCAACGCCTGGAAGATTCACACTTTGAAGGAGCAACCATGGCCGAACAATCCACCCTCCCCCAGCGCCGCCTCGGCAAATCTGATCTCACCGTTTCCGCGGTCGGGCTTGGCTGCATGGGCATGAGCGAATTTTATGACCCCAGGCAGATGAATGATGACGAATCCATTCGCGTCATTCATCGGTTTCTGGATCTGGGCGGAAATTTCATCGACACCGCCGACATGTACGGCCCATTCACAAATGAGCAGTTGGTCGGCCGCGCCATCCGCGATCGCCGAAGCCGGGTGGTTCTCGCGACCAAGTTCGCAAACGTCCGCGGTCCCAAAGGCGAATTTCTTGGTGTCCGCGGCGACCCCGCCTATGTCCGCGAAGCCTGCGACGCCAGCCTCAAACGGCTTGGCGTTGAAACGATCGATCTGTACTACCAGCATCGCGTCGACCCCAAGACCCGCATCGAAGACACCGTCGCCGCCATGGCGGGTCTGGTGAAAGCCGGCAAGGTTCGCTATCTCGGCCTGTCCGAAGCCGCCACCGCGACCATTCGCCGAGCCAACAAAGTCCATCCGATCGCCGCATTGCAAACCGAGTATTCACTCTGGAGCCGCGAACCCGAAGAAAGCCTTCTGCCCACCTGCCGCGATCTCGATATTGCGTTTGTGGCGTACAGTCCGCTGGGTCGTGGCTTCCTGACAGGGCAGTTCAAGAAGTTCGACGATCTTCCCGCCGATGACCGTCGCCGCGACTTTCCGCGGTTCCAGGGCGCCAACTTCCAGAAGAACATCGATCTGGTGAAGCGGATCGAAGAGATGGCCAAAGCAAAAGGCTGCACGGCTGGTCAGCTTGCGCTGGCCTGGGTGCTGGCGCAGGGGACCGACATCATTCCCATTCCCGGCACCAAGCGAGTGAAGTATCTGGAAGAAAACATGGCTGCCGCCAATGTAAAACTCACACCGGCGGAATTGAAGCAGATCGATTCCATCCTGCCGCCGGGGGCCGCCGTCGGTGATCGGTATCACGCGCAGGGAATGACCACCGTGAGTCGGTAGCGTGGCCTGGGCATTTTGCGTGGTGAGAGGTCTGAAACTCAAGGCCCTTTCAAACGCGATTAAGCGTAAAGACGCCGGTATGCCATCCGGTTGTGCTGTTGAACGAGAAGCGGCCCATGAGAATCTTCGCATTAGCGGTCAACGCGCCCACAAAACCAGCCCAAAGGTCCGGTGTGAGGATGAGCACGCGGAAATTGCGCTGCAGCGAAAATATCAGCGTGCTGCTAAGTGATTGGTTGCCGATGGTCGGGCCGAGATTGAATGTGCCCGTGGCCGCTACACCGCGTTGAAACAGGAATTTGATTGAAAAAGGCGCGTCGACTTTGGTTCCGTCCAGGCGCATCGTCCCGGTCCAGGCGCCGACAATATTACTCACGGCGAACCCGCCCTTATTGGGGATAAACGCCGGAAGCTGGCTCGCTGTCGTCGCAGATTTTAGCGCAACGGTCGATGTCACAACCGGCGCCGCCTTGGAAATGGTTTTCAGCGCAGGCCCGTAAGACATGACAATCGCTGGACGATGCAGCGGGGCCGGCATCGCCATCGCGTGCGGAGCGGCCGACATCAACTGCCGGTCTTCCAGCGCTTCAATCAAGGCTATATTCGATACTCTCTTTTCCCACATACGCATCTCATAAATCCAATGCCTGGCGAGGCCAACCCAGACATCACATATCTTCGCGTGTATAGCAAATGCGGATGGAAGAAATTCGCCCTCTCGCCCGCTGGTTTTGAAAATAAAGTCCGTAAAGATCGATCCGCTTCTGACGCTCGCGGCCTTTATCGGACCTACCGCTCCGGCTTAAATACCTTGCGATTCAGCTTCGCACTTAAGATGACCTGCTCCCCCACCTTCTGCATTTCCGTCACCGCATCAGCGTCATCAGACAATGTACTCACCAGCAGCTCCAGCGAACGAGGGCCAACGCTTCTATAAAGATGGAGCGAGTCCAGCGTCTTGCCCTGCAGCTTGTATTTCTCGTGGATGCGCATCTCAAACCGCGAATCCTTCTCGGCGGTTGCGGGCATCACAACCTTCGCATTGGCCTTGGATCGTTTTGCGCAGTTGTGTCGCAATCGCCGCCGCCGCGTTGTCGCCCATCGCCGCGTCTTTTGGCAGGATCGCGATCTGCATCTGGCCCAGCCGATCGATCGTCGTAAAAATCGCGGCCCCCGGTTTATGCTCGCCGGGCGCCCACGGCGGGTTCGGGGGCGCGCTGAACAAAATCAACTCATCTTCTAGCGAGTCCTGCTCGCCCAGCGCGGGCACGGTAGTGGATCGCGTTTTTTTGGTTGTTGGTTTCGTTGTCGATTTCGTGGTGGGTTTGGTCGTTGCGCGGGTGGTGGGTTTGGTTGCCGGTGAAGTGGCCGCATGCGCAAACAGCGATAGCGCGAGAATGGTGAAGCCCAATCCGCCTGATATAGCGCGATTCATAAAAACCTTCCTCACGCATCCAGTTCACCAGGCGGGAGTCCTTCCCGCATGGGAGCCGCCCGCTCGTATCGAGTGCTGGGAATATACTCCCTGCCTGAAGCAGATGAATCCAAAAAACCCTGCATCAAATCCAGCACGGCAAACCCCTGATCTCCGCTCGCGCGATGCGGGCGGCCGGTCCGAATCGCCATCGCCATGTCCGCCAGCCCCACAGCCCGGCCATATCCCTTCGTGAAACCGCTTGGCGCCTCCACGTATTGGTCGCTTTGCCCCGCCTCGCCAAACGCGCACAGCAGCACCTTGCCATCAAAATGATTGGGATCAGGAACTTTGATCGATCCCTTCGTTCCGAAAATCGCAATCGGATGCGCCCCGTTATATTCCGCCGCCCGCATCGCAAAGCTCTGCACAATGGCGCCGACCGCTCCGCCTTCAAACTCCATCAGCCCCGTCACATGATCCGGCGTCTGTACTGAAATCTTCTCACCGAATCTCGGCTGGCTCGTGATTATGCGCTCCGCAATTGCGATGGATGTCATGCCGCTGATCCGCCTGACCGGCCCAAGCAAGTTAAGCAGCGCCGTTAGATAATACGGCCCCATGTCAAACATCGGCCCGCCGCCCTTTTCATAGAAAAATCGCGGATTCGCATGCCAATGTTCGTGCCCGCGCCCCATCATAAATGCAGTGAACGCCACCGGTTTTCCGATCGCGCCGTCATCGATCAGCTTGCGGGCGGTCTGAATGGCCGCACCCATAAATGTATCGGGCGCACATCCAACACGAAGGTTCTTTGCCTTCGCCAGATCGATCACTTTCTTCCCCTCCTGCCGATCAATCCCCAGCGGCTTTTCCAGATACACATGCTTCCCGGCTTCCAGCGCCGCCAGCGACACCGGCACATGCGCCTGGGGGATCGTCAGGTTCAGCACGATATCGATCGAGCGGTCGGCCAGCAGTTGATCGACGGCCATCGCCTTGGGCACGCTGAACTGGGCCGCCGCCGCCTTTGCTTTTGATTCGTCCAGGTCCGCGCAGGCAGCCATTTCCAGGATCGGGAAATTTTTGGCCATGGAGAAATAGGCGCCGCTGATCGCGCCGCACCCGATCACGCCAACTCGCACTTTCTCAGGCATTACTCGCGTCCCTTAATTTATTGAATAGATTTATTTCGCATTCATCTTCGCCCCGCACTGGCACGCAAACGGCTTCAACTGGTGCGGCCGAATCCGCGATGCCGCCCGCAATTCCATCTCACATCCACATCGCGGACACTCAAATTGATCTCCGGCCTTCGGCGCAACCGCGCTGGGCTCATCCAGCGGCAATGTTGATTTTGTCGCCCCCGCACCGCGACCGCCGGGCACTTCCGTCACGTCCGTCCGCCGATCCATGGCGAGGTTGGCCAGCATATCCGCCAGCTCATTTTTTTCGCGAAAATTGTGCTCGATCCTGGCATCATCAAATTCCGCCAGGATCAGTTGGGCCTCGTCATAAAGCAGCTTCATGTCGGGATTCTTGACGCGATATTCTCCGCGCATCTGCTTGATGATGAGTTCACTGTCGCCGCGAATAATGATTTTCTTCGCCCCCAGCTTTTCGGCTTCCTGCATCGCGGTGATCAGCGCCCGATACTCGGCGACATTATTTGTAGCCCGCCCGATGAATCGCCCGAGCGTAACCAGCGGCGTTCCATCCGCAGCCAAAACCACCACCCCAATTCCCGCCGGCCCCGGATTCCCGCGGCTGCCCCCGTCAAAATGCAAGGTAAGCGCCTCTTTCATGCTGACGCGTTTTAACCGGTGGGACTAAGAATCTGCAACAGCAGGCGCAGCACCACTTCAGCCGCAAATCCACCCGGGCCTGAAGGCCCCCTCCATCGAACCAACAAGTATTAAAAATGCCGCCGCCACGGAACAAGTCCCGTGGCGGCGGCTGATTGATCCGAAACCAACCAAACCCGTTACGGGTTTGTGTTGTTGTTATTGTTCGGAGTGGTTGCCTTGCTCGAGTTAGTGTATGTCGAGCCGTCAGACTTCTGATACGTCGTCTGATCCTTCGTGGTCGTATTGCCTGTCAGCGGATTCGTCGATTGGGTTTCCTTGTGGCTCACTTCTTTATCGCCACATCCCACCATTACCGGCGAAACCATTGCAAGGCCCAACACAGTAAGCATAGCATAGCGCATAGATGGCTCCTTTCGGGGTTAGTCGTTTCCTGCACTGACTTACATCAACGCAAAGTGCAGGCCAGAACTCGCCGCAAAATCATGAATCATATTTAGAATCCCCACAGCACAGCTTGGCGGTGCGCCTGCAAGTGCATAAACTGTATATCTTTCCAATTCAGCCATATTTGGACCAAAAGGTGCGACATGGAAGCAGTGACAGCGACAATTAACTACGACGATTTTGCCAAGCTCGACCTTCGGGTAGCCACCGTGATCGAATGCAAGCCCCACCCCAATGCCAACAAGCTGCTGGTTCTGCAAATAGAGCTCGCCGGCGGTGAACGGCGCCAGATCTGTGCCGGCCTCCGCGCTGTCTATCCGCCCGAACAACTCGTCGGCAAGCAGATCATCGTCGTCGCCAATCTCGCCCCCCGCACCATGCGCGGCGAAGTGAGCCAGGGCATGCTTCTTGCCGCCTCTGATCCCGCAACCAGTAAGGTAATTATCGTGAGCCCCAGCGAACCTGTTGCGCCAGGCTCGAAGGTTAGTTAAATCAATATATGTCCGTTGTCAGTGGTCCGTTGTCCGTTGCCAAAAGAGGCAATTGAGAAACATCAGAGGCTGACGTTTTCCTGCCCGACAACCGACAACCGACAACCGACAACCGACAACCGACAACTGACAACTGACAACGGACAACGGACTCTCCATCCAGATGCTCCGCGAATTGCACATCTCCAATCTCGCCGTCATCTCCGATGCACGCATCGAGCTTGCTCCTGGTCTGAACTGCTTTACAGGCGCGACCGGCGCCGGCAAAAGCCTTGTCATTGGGGCGATTGAAGTGCTTCTTGGCCTGCGCAATCCGGCGGAGATGCTTCGCCCTGGGGCAGACGAGGGGCGCGTCAGCGGGGTCTTTGAAGTCAAAGGCGACGACACGCTGCAAAAAATCGAGAAAGCAACCGATGTCAGTGTCACCGCCGACGCCGGTGAAATTCTTCTGACCCGCAAGCTGTACGCCTCCGGCCGCAGCTCCGTATCCCTCAACGGCCACCCCATCACGCTTGCCATGCTCCGGCAGGTTTCCGAACATCTGGTCGACGTCCACGGCCAGCACGATCACCAATATCTTCTTAAATCCTCCAACCAGATTGACGTCATCGATCAGTTTGGCGACCTGTGGCCCCTCCGCCAGAAATACTACGCCGTCTATGAACAGCTTCAGTCCGTGCCGGCGATTGGAGGAACTGACGGCCAACGGCAACCTTCGCCAGCAGCAACTGGAACTCTATCGCTTCCAGGCAAAAGAAATCGACGCCGCCGAATTGCAGCCCGCCGAATATGCCGAGCTGCAATCCCGCGCCTCGGTGCTGATGAATCTGGAGAAGCTCAAAAGGGAAGCCGGCGCGGTGCATTCATCGCTGTATGAAGTCGATTCCAGCGTGCTCGAGCGGCTGAAGATGATGGCCGCAGTTCTGGCCGATCTCGCCACGCTCGATCAAAACCTCCGGAACATCGCCACCAACTTGCGCGACGCGACGATCAACCTCGAAGAATGCGCCTTCGATCTCTCCCGTTATCTCGACAAGCTGGATATCGACCCCGGCGAGCTTGCCGAAGTGAATGACCGCCTGAATACGCTGAATCGAATCCTCAATAAGTATGGTGATCCCGTTGAAACCGCGATTGAATATCGGAACGAGATCGGCAAAAAAATCGAAGACCTCGAACGCGCAACCGATGATCTGACCACCTTGCAGCGGCAGCTCGATCCTCTGCGCCGCGAACTGAAATTGCTTGGCGAAGATCTGAGCGCCAAACGCCAGGCCATCTCAAAAACACTTGCCCCTTTGATCGAAAAGCAACTCGCCGAGCTGGGCATGGAAAAGGCGAAGTTCACCATCGCGATGTCCATCGCGCCTTTAGGCCCGGATCAGCTCCCGGCCGCCCCGAGCGGTTTCGATCAGGTCGAATTCATCGCTCAGACCAACCCCGGCCAGCTCGCCTTGCCGCTCCGAAAAATCGCCAGTGGTGGAGAACTTTCCCGCATTATGCTCGCCCTTAAAGGCATTCTCGCCCGGAGCGATCGCGTCAGCGTGCTGGTCTTCGATGAAATCGACGCTAACGTCGGCGGCCGCCTTGGCTCCATCATCGGCAGCAAGCTCCGCCACCTCGCAGAACATCATCAGGTTCTGTGCATCACGCATCTGCCGCAGATCGCCAGCTATGCCGAGCGGCAGTTCACCGTGAAAAAAGAAGTGATCGCAGGAAAAACCGAATCCAAAGTCCGCACGATGGAAGGTCCGGAGCGCCTGCAGGAACTCGCCGAGATGATCGGTGGCAACCGCATCACCGACACCACTCGTGCCCAGGCCCAGGAACTGCTCGATACGGCCAAATCAGAATTCGCCGTCAGCCCAAAACCCGCGCCCATGAAAACATCAAAGCCCGCGAAAAGCAGCAAGACTGTTCGGGCCTGACAGCACATTAGCCTTGAGCGCCCGTTGACGCCGGCCGCTCCGCCATAGATAAACGCTCACATGTCATCTTCAATCAACGCGGCGTCCATGACTCGTTCCGAGCTTGCCCAGCGAATCGCGGAAGTTGCGCTCCTGCGCGGTGAATTCACCTTGCGATCGGGCCGCAAAAGCAATTTCTATCTGGACAAGTACCGGTTTGAAACCCAGCCGGATATCCTCATTGAACTGGGCAAAATGTTCGCTGCGCACATCACGCCAGATGTGCAGCGCATCGCCGGCCCTGAACTCGGGGCAGTCCCGCTGGCGGCGGCGGCGGCAATGGCATCCGGCAAGCCCGCGATCTTTGTCCGAAACCAGAAAAAAGAGTACGGCTCCAACAAACAAATCGAAGGCGTCTACCACCCCGGTGAAACAATTATCATCGTCGAAGACATCATGACCACCGGCGGTCAGGTCGTCGAAGCCGCCAGGACGCTTGAAGCGGCCGGCCTGAAGGTGAAAAAAATCGTCGGTGTGATCGATCGGCTCGAAGGCGCGCGGCAAAATATCGAAGGGGCAGGCTACGTTTTTGAAAGCCTGTTCACAACGAAGGATTTGGGGATCGGCTGAGCACTACAGCGCCCCGCCCGCCGAAGAAGCCTTTATAAAAATCAGGAAAACCCCCGGATTATTCCGGCTGTCCCTTGGACATGTCATACACCCACGCCTGAATGGTCGGCTTCCATTCCTGCAGTTCGTCCGGCTTGAAGAACAAACCAATTTCTTTCGCCGCCGACTCCGGTGAATCCGAGCCATGAATCAGGTTGTATGAATTGCTGACGCCAAAATCGCCGCGAATGGTCCCGGGCGCCGCTTTTGACCCGAACGTCGCCCCCATCAGATTCCGGGCAATGACGATCGAATCCTTCCCTTCCAGCGCCAGCACGACCACCGGCGAACTGGTCATGAACTGAATCAATCCCGCATAAAACGACTTGCCCTTGTGCGGCTCATAGTGCTTTTCCGCCGTCGCCGTCGGAATCTTCGTCAGCTTCATCCCGGCGATCTGCAAGCCCTTCCGCTCAAAACGCGAAAGAATCTCCCCGCAAAGCCCGCGCTGAACGGCGTCGGGTTTAAAAATAATAAGCGTGCGTTCCATGTCCGGTTTCTCCAAAGGTTCAAGGCTGAAATTCGGGCTGTCAGTTATAGGGCAAACGCCGCGCAACGCCAAACCCCGCCGGAACTCCGGCCCGGATTAAATCTGGGCGGAGTCCAGGGAGTTTTTATCCACGTTGATGCCGCACTCCATCTTATCCGCCCCCGACCAGCGGCCGGATCGTGCGTCTTCGCCAATCTGGATTGGCCGCGTGCAACTCAGCGGATTGCATCCGATCGACGCATATCCCTTCTCCCACAATGGATGATGCGGCAGATCATTCGCCTTTAAATATGCGAAGATTTCCCGGCTCCCCATATTCAGCAGCGGTGACACCGCATGGCAGCCAAACCGCGCCGACCATTCCACAAACTTCCGGTCTTTCCGGGAATCCGACTGGTTGCGGCGAATTCCTCGCAGCCATGCCCGCGGTTTCAGTTCCTTCATCGCTCGATCAAATGGATCGTTCTTGTTGACCGCGCAGCACGACTCAACATCCTTCCGCCACTTTGGATTTTCTTCGCCGGCTTCGTGCAGGTAAGCAATTGGATCATTTCGAGTCCGATAGACCCATACATTCAGATTCATCCGCTGACGCAACTCTTCCATGAACGCATGTGTTTCCGGAAAAAGGTAGCCGGTATCGACAAAGATAATGCGCATATCCGGCGCCACCTGCGTCGCCATATGGAGCAGCACCGCCGACTCCGCCCCAAACGACGAAGACATCAGCACATGCTCCGCCCCAAATTGCGCAACAGCCCATTCCACAACCTTCGGCGGCTCCGCCCGCTCGAACATCGCGTTCAGCGCATCCAAATCAAGATCATTGCTTACTGCTATATTCATGGGTGCTTCAGCAATCATAGGTCACATCCCGGCCTTCAGCGAGTCCGGGCGGCCAGGCGATCGAGCAGGGCATCAAACATCGCCCGCGGAATGCGCCTTCCGGCGGCAAGCCCCAGGTTGATGTCCTTTTTATTCGATCCATGAAAATCGCTGCCGCCGGTTTTCAAAAGGCCATAACGGTCGGCGAGCTTCGTGCACTTCTCAATCCAGTCGGCGTCATGATCGCTGTGAATCACTTCAATTCCCGTCAATCCCAGATCGACCAGATCCTTGACGGCGCGGTCGAGTTGCGCGTCGTTGGTTGTGCGGAGTTGAATGGGATGAGCCAGCACCGGCAACCCACCGGACTGATGAATCATTTCCAGCGCCTGCCGCGGCGAGAGCCGCTCTTTATCACAGTACGCCAATCCGCCAGGCGCGAGATATTTATCAAACGCGTGCTTGATCGAATTCACATACCCCTTCGCCACCAGGATCGCCGCGATATGAGGCCGGCCCACGACCGCCCCGCCCGCCTGCTGTTCCACTTCTTGCATCGTGATTGCGACGCCAAGCTCCCGCAGCTTGGCGATGATCTTGGGATTCCGATGGTCGCGGCCCTGGATCAGCGTGCTGGTCATATCCCGCAATATGCCGCTGCCTGGGTCCACTCCATATCCCAGGATATGCAAAGTGCCCGGCTGCGGATATTCGGCGCTGATCTCGATCCCCGGTAAAAAATCCAGGTTGCCGGCCTGCGCCTCGGCTGCTGCCTCCGCAACGCCGGCGATGGTGTCATGATCCGTCAGCGCGATCGCAGTGAGCCCATTTCGCACGGCAAGCCGCACCACCTCTGTCGGCGAAAGCGTGCCATCGGACGCAGTAGAGTGGCAATGAAGATCAACAAATGACTGAGCCATAAATCTATTCGTTCAAAAACCCGCCCTGTTCCAGATACCCCAGGATCTGCCTCGCCGATTCCTCCGCTGACTGCAATTCCGTCTCCACCACAACCTCGGCCTTCTCCGGCTCCTCATAAGGATCATCAATCCCCGTAAAGCCTTTGATTTCCCCCGCCCGCGCCTTCTTATAGAGGCCCTTGGGATCGCGCCGCTCCGCGGCCTCTACCGAAGCCTTCACATACACTTCCACAAACTCCTCTTTTGCCAGATTTCTCCGAACCGCATCGCGATCGCCCTGATACGGACTGATAAAGCTGGCAATGACAATCACGCCGGCATCGACAAAAAGCTTGGCGACTTCCCCAACCCGCCGAATATTTTCCGCCCGGTCCCCAGCGTCAAATCCAAGGTTCTTGTTCAACCCGTGCCGGACATTATCCCCATCCAGCCGATAGGCATGTTTGCCGCGTTGCAGCAGCATCTGCTCCAAAAGAACCGCGATCGTGCTTTTGCCGGAGCCGCTCAGGCCCGTCATCCACACAACAACGCCCTTCTGATTGAGAAGACGCCTGCGATCCTCGCGCGTAACTGCTCCGCCATGCCAGGTGATGTTGGTTGCCTTTTGATCAGCCATTTTCACTCAATCATCTTCCAGCGGCGAAGTCCTCAAGGCTTCCCGGCATGATTCGCATCCTGCTTCAAATCACTGACCATGGAGTCAGGAACATTCTCAAGATGAATCGTTGCCATAAGCTACTCCTCTTCAAACAGCGGTGTAGACAAATACCGCTCTCCAAAGCTGCACATCACCGTCACAATCAGCTTCCCCTTATTTTCCGGCCGCGCTGCCACCTTGGCGGCGGCGGCCATGTTTCCACCGCTGCTGATGCCGCCAAAAATCCCTTCCTCCTTCGCCAGCCGACGGGCATATTCAAATGCCTCGTCATCCGTGATCTGAACCACTTCATCGACAATATTCAGATGCAGATTCCCCGGCATAAACCCCGCCCCGATTCCCTGCACCTTGTGCCGCCCCGGCTTCACTGTTTCATGATTCATCGTCTGCGTAATGACAGGCGACGTCACCGGCTCCACCGCGATCGCCTTGAAGCTGGGTTTGCGCGGCTTAATCACTTCCGACACGCCTGTGATCGTCCCGCCGGTCCCAACGCCGGCGACGAGAATATCCACGCGCCCGTCGGTGTCTTCCCATATCTCCTCAGCCGTCGTCTTGCGATGAATCTCCGGGTTGGCCGGATTCTGAAACTGCTGCGGCATATAGCTCTTCTTGTGTTCCTTCAAAATCTCTTCCGCCTTATTGATCGCGCCGCGCATGCCCTCGCCCGCCGGCGTCAGCACCACCTGCGCGCCAAGCGCCTTGAGCAATCGCCGCCGCTCGATGCTCATGCTCTCGGGCATGGTGAGGATCAGCCTGTAGCCCCTGGCCGCGCAGACAAACGCTAGCGCGATGCCCGTGTTGCCGCTGGTCGGTTCGACGATGACGGTGTCTTTATCGACCAATCCCGCGCGCTCGCCGGCCTCGATCATGGCCAGCCCGATGCGGTCTTTCACACTGGAAAGCGGATTGAAATATTCGCACTTGGCCAGCACGGTCGCCTGCCCGGGTGGAATGATGCGATTGATCCGCACCAGCGGTGTCCCGCCGATGGTTTCAGTGATGTCATTGAAAATACGGCCTTGGGGTTTTAGTGGCATAATTTTACCTCACCTGCATTAAGAGCACGCCGCGGCGGTTGGATCGCGGGCAATGGTCATTGCCAGTCGCATTCACGTTCGCTTCAATTCAAACTGAGCCGATCACGATTTCCTGTCGCTCAAACTGTTCCGTCTGGTCGTTCAAGAGCCAGCTCGTCATCTCCCCCGGCACACCTTTGGCGACATTGATGATGATATAACTGTAAAACGGCCACCCATGCTCCCGATCATATTCGCTCGGCCGCGCTGGATGATCCGGGTGACTGTGATAAAAACCGATCACCAATTCCTTCCGCGCGCCGGCACGCCGATCTGCATCCATCAACTGCTGCGGCGAGATCGAAAACCGGTGATATCGCTCCACCTCATCAAACACATTCGCAACCGATTCCAGCGAACTGACCACTCGTTCGTTACCGCGATCGACGCCATAAATAATGCCGCAGCATTCATTTGGATAGGCCGCAGCTGCTTCCTGCACGATCTGCGCTCGATGATTGCTGGTCAACTTCAAAACATTCACGGCCAATTCTCCGCTCCATCATATGTTTCCTCCCACCAGCGATCGGAAAGATATTTCGCCGCCGAGTCGCAGAAGATCGTGACCACCACGGCCTCCTTCGCATCCTGCGCCTGAAGCCGGTGGGCGATATTCATTGCCGCTACCAGATTCGCGCCAGACGAGGGGCCAACCAGAATTCCTTCATCTCGTGCAAGCCGCAACACCATCCGATGGGCGTCTTCCGTGCTGATGTCGATCTGCTCATCCTGCAATTCCGGATCATAAATCCCTGGCACGATGGCGCTGGGCATATGCTTCATGCCCTCCAGCCCGTGCAGCGGCCCATCGGGTTGCATCGCGATGCACTGAATCGACGGATTCAATTCCTTAAGCCGCCGGGTTGTTCCCATGAACGTGCCGCTCGTGCCCATGCCGGCGACAAAATGGGTGATCTGCCCGCCGGTCTGCTCCCAGATTTCCAGGGCGGTCGTTTCATAATGCGCCCGCCAATTGGCGTCATTGTTGTATTGGTCCGGATAGAAATATTTCTCCGGCGTCGCATCATACAACTTTTTCACATACCGCTGGGCGCCATCCGTTCCCTCGCCCGGATCAGTGAACACCAGGTCGGCCCCATAGGCGATCAGCGACTGCTTGCGCTCAATGCTGGCATTCTTCGGAAGCGCCAGCTTCACCCTGTACCCGCGCTCGGCCGCGATCATCGCATATGCGATCCCAGTGTTTCCGCTGGTGGCATCCAGAATGATTTTGTCTTTCGTCAGCAACCCCCGCCGCTCGCCATCGAGGATCATGCTGAGCGCCGCCCGATCTTTGACGCTCCCTCCCGGGTTGTACCATTCCGCCTTCGCAAAAACGCGCACCGGCGCAGCGTGCTCAGCAACACGCCGAAATGATAAGAGCGGCGTATTCCCTATCAGTTCCAAAACCGATCGGTCAGACATTGAAGGTGTTCGTGTCAGCACATTCACAGCGAATTCCTACCAATGCTAGAGGGAAGTAGTGAGTTTTTCAAACCGAAACCTCCCATGACGTAAACAATGTTTTATCGCGTATTTACGATCCGACATACCGGCTTAACAACGCCCTCGCCCTTCCAAAATCATTCGTTCCCTGAATGATCGTCCGCCCATCTGAAAATATCGTCAGCACCACACCTGCCTCCTGAGTCGGCTTGCAGCGTACCAGAAACTCCGTTTGCTGCACCTCGCCAACAGCCCTCAATCGCGCGGCTAATTCCGGCAGCGCCGCCCGACTCGATCTTGCCGGCCGGATCTGCACGGAATTTCGTCCGCATAAATGTACGGTGGTCGTTTCCATCGCCCGCTCGAGAAATTCAAAATGCCGCCGGCCACAGCATTCGCAATCGTCACGCCGCAGGCCGGTATCTATGCCTCGAAATCGATTTGTCCAAAGATCAAGCGTCGCCAGATTTCCATTCAGGGCGGCGATGTTGCCCGTGAGCAGCTTGATTCCTTCAATCACCTGTAAAGAAGCGACCACCGCCACCGCCGAGCCCAGGACGCCCGCCGTATCGCATGTTGGCATTTCTCCCGGCGCGGGAGGCGTCGGAAAAATGCACTGAAGGCATGGCGAGGCGCCAGGGCGAATCATCATCACCCGCCCCACCATCCCAACGCACGCCCCATACACCCACGGCAATCCATGCTTCACGGCCAAATCATTGATCAGATATCGCGTCTCGACATTGTCCGTCCCGTCAAAGATCAGATCGACACGGGTACCGCCTGGTTCGATCCCGGCCAATTCCTCAATATTCTCTGCATGAACATCCATCACCAGCGGCTCAATGGTGACGCTCGAATTAACTTCCCGCAGCCGCCGCCCCGCTGCTACCGCTTTGGGGGTTCCTTCGCACGCATCGGCCTCATTAAACAAAACCTGCCGCTGCAGGTTCGTCAGTTCAACCACATCGCGGTCTGCAATACGCAGATGTCCCACCCCCGCCCTGGCGAGTTGATCGGCGATCACGGTGCCCAGCGCCCCGCATCCAACGATCAGCACGCGCGCTGCCGCCAGTCTGGCCTGGGCTTGCGGGCCCATGAACGGAAGGATGGATTGACGCTGATACCGATCCATATTTCCCAATTAGGACGCTGCTCTTCCGCAAAGGGCAATCCAAAGCGACCCCGCACATTTCGCCATTCCCTTGCCGCGACAACCTCCCCGATTATAGTGGCTTCGCTAACAAAGGAACGCCATGGCGACAGACACCCAGCAAATCTTAGACGCGGCCGAGAAGCTTTCCCAGATGGTCGCAGACCACCCCGCCCTTGCCCGGTATAAACAGGCCCAGAAACTGGTGACCGAAGATCCCGAAGCCGGCCGCCTCCTGGCCGACTTTGACCGCCAGATCGAAACGCTCGCACGCCAGGAACAATCCGGCATGCCCATCACCGATGCGCAGCGGCAACAACTGGAAACGTTGCAATCGCGCATCGTCTCGCACATCAAGATCAAAAACCTCAACATGGCGCAGGTTGAGTTCATCGATCTTCTCCGCAAGATCAACCAGACAATCCAGCGCCCGCTCAGCGAAACCGCCGGCGCTTCCGGTGGCGGCGGTGGCCGGCTCGCCGGCGGCCCGCGCATGTAAATCCCAACCTTCCGACGCACCATTACTGGAGAATTGTCGTGGCCTACTGGCTGCTTAAAACCGAACCCGACTGCTACTGCTGGGACGATCTTGTCCGGGATAAAAAAACGTCCTGGGACGGCGTCGCCAACGCGCTCGCTCTGAAAAACATCCGCGAGATGAAGAAAGGCGACCTGGCCTTGATCTATCACACAGGCGGCGAGCGCGCCGCCATCGGGGTGGCCGACGTCGTCTCCGCCCCGCATCCCGATCCCAAGGAAGACGACGAAAAACTGGTGGTCGTCGACATCAGGATCAAACACAAGCTGCCCCGGCCCGTCACGCTGGATGAATTCAAAGCCGACAAAACCTTCGAAGGCTGGATCATGCTCCGCATCGGACGATTGAGCGTTGTGCCGGTGCCGGAAAAGATGTGGGACCGCATCGAAGAAATGGCGGGGGAATCAGAATGAGAGGCGTCTCGCTCCTCGCCGGGATTTCGGCGAGTTCCCTTCCGGCCTGACTTCGATGAGTTCCGTCAAATCGATCCCTCAGGGTAGCTTTGCGCTGGGGAGCAGGAAACTACAGAAAGAAAGCCTGCCGACAATTGCCTGTGCCCGCAGGTATTTTGTACGTTCAATCGGTTCGATGCCGCCGGTTACACTTGCGGCAACCGAAAGGAACTATCATGGCTGAACAAATGAGGCCCGCATCGAAGGAAGTCGCTCCCGATCCTTCGAATAACTACGAACGTTCGCATCCTGAAAATGAAGCCGGCATGGGCCGGATGGACAGCAACACGCGAGCCACCCCCACCAAGGCCCCCGATGCAATGCCCGGCGCAGTGAAGAACGCGCAGGACCCTTCCAGGCAAATCAACGCCCAGGACAATCCCAGCGGCGCGGCGGCCAAGGAGCAGCCGGATCATTCGATGAAGGATGAAGAACCACTGGGATGGGATCAGGCGCCCACCGACATCCATAATCCTCAAAACCAGCGCCACCCCCGCACAGACGGAAAAGGCGGGACACCTTAATAGTGACCTGCTCCCCGAAGCCTGATCCAGCCGTGATGAGAGTCTTTCGGGCCGGGAAGGGCCGGGAGATTCTCGATAAGTGCAAATCGCAGGAAGCGGCGTTGGCAGATGTGTGGATCGCGAAGATGAAGTGAAGCCGGGGGAAGATGAGACAAAATGAGGCGCGCCTCAATTTGTCCGAGGCGAATCATTCGCCATATAAACTATTATCCATGCAGATTTTATGTAAACTCAGTCTTCGCGTATAGTAATAATGCGATAAAGCGCACCCATTTCGTTCCCATCTTAACATGAGGCTGCGAATTCGCGATTGCACCACAAGTAGTGGGATGCTCTCAACCAGTACACCGAGCAAGGGGGGTGTCTGAACATTGATAACCATGCCGCCGAAAGAGACCTGTGGCCAGCGGTGGTCATGCGCAAGATCACCGGCGGCAGCCGCAGCGCAACCGGCCGCTGAGGCTTGGTCGGTCCCCGCTGCGTCCAACTCGCCCGCGTCCTCAAGAAAACCGGCAGCGTCAACTACCACTGCGACTGGCATGGCTTAGAGGCAAAAAGCATGGCTCTACGTCCTTTTTGCGTGGTCAAGTTAGAATGAGGTTTGATGAAACGGCGACTTACATGGATTTCTCTGGTGTTGCTACTCCTGACGCTCGTCTACTGGATACTTGCAGTCCACTTCGCGCAAGTCTGTTAAAATCCGGCGGCCACGATCACTTTAATCACCACGCCTCTATCACTTTCGCTTCGATGGAACTTACATGTATTCTTGATCGACGGCTACTGCTAATCGCAGTGGTAAGCGGCGCGGGCAAGAATGACCTCCCGCTACTCGGCCGGCACGAACTATTGGAAGTGATATTGAGCGGGCGGTGGAATTGGCTGAGCGGTATAGAGAATTCAGAAATTATCCCGCAATTTCTCGGCGTCACAACTCTCCGCGCGATACCCGGGAATCGGACACTGATGCTGAGAATTCTGCGAATACCATTGCGGACCA
This sequence comes from uncultured Phycisphaerales bacterium, assembly GCA_963704405.1. Taxonomy (GTDB): domain Bacteria; phylum Planctomycetota; class Phycisphaerae; order Tepidisphaerales; family Tepidisphaeraceae; genus MFD01213-c1. The sequence goes on along the minus strand of OY969903.1, from coordinate 2,083,014 downwards.
TTGCCGCACTGCTTTCGGTTCTCCCGACAATAGCTGCGGGGCTTTTGCTGTTCGCATTCATCAACCGACAGCGGCGGGCTTTCCGCGTGAAACGCGTCCGAAAAATTCGGCTTAATCTTGGCCGCTGCAAGTGCGGATATGATTTGCGGCAAAGCCATTGTAAGTGCCCCGAATGCGGGCGGCCAATTCGTTGGCTGCCAGTCAATGTGCCTTTATCATATTGGGTAATCGTACCCAGAGTACGGGGGACCACGAACAGGAAATGAATCTCGGGAACCCCATTCGTTCTAGCAGTCAGTGGATCGGCATCGACATTTCGCCCACCGCCTACCGCGTCATGGCCAAACGGCTGCGCGACGTGTGCAGCATGAAAGAGAGCGAACCGCTCTGGAAAGCCCACCGCGACAATGCCTTCGTCGTTCGCGATCTGCCGTGGACGGTTGAAAAGCTCCACGCCCTTCCGCACTTCGAGTTCGAAAAGGGGAAAAACAACCACAGATGGCTTCATCCTTCTGGTACGAGAGAAATCACCCTCGTCTTCCGGATGTTACGGCATGTGTAACAAGTAAACGCGCCCGGTTTGAGCGGCGAATCCGAAATAGAATGTTGTGGAATCTCGGATTTTCCAAGTATCAAGCGAAGACTCCGAATCGGCTTTCCACCAAGCCGGTGCACCCTGATTTACTGATAGCTGCAATCGATCAAATGTCGAAACCTCTGGATGTCGCGCGCTTCCCATCGCCGCATTAGTTAACCGTGACCGGAAAGATCCAATATTCGGTTCAGAACTCTGAACGAGAAACCATTGTACTCGCTTGCCATCTCCACCAGGAGAACCCTCATACCCTTTGACCGTTCCGTCAGGGGGCAACCGGACTGTCCAATAGTCGGAAATCAAATCGTCTAATTTGCTTCGAGCGAGATTTCCGTCAAGCGGCCTAGCCGCCTCAGTTGTGCCGAAATCGGAAGCGGAACGAGTTAAAAACCAGCTTTGTCGCCAAATCAACGCAACGACAATTGCCAAACCGCAGAGAGCGATGAATGCCAAAATGAATCGAGATTTTAGCATTATTTAGATCACCTCATCAATGGGATGGAAGCAATTGTAGACCATCCATTGGGCCTTGTGGGATCGCCAAATCAATTCCGTCCAACATTATTCGATCGTAAAATATGCCGCCTGGAAAACCGGGGCAAACTAAACGGACGTGAAGACAAATCAAAGGCCACGACCCCCTTGACGCCGGCACGCCTCCACGCTTCAAACAGCAAGCTGTCTGAGCCGGACATCACTCGTTGTTCTCGAGTGATGTCCCCCTTTCGGTGAGGTCCGGTGTTCGATGCCGCTCTACGTGCTCGGCGAATTGCCAGAAGTAAAGCGAGCCTTCGTCCCGCGGAAACTCGGCGGAGTAAAGCTTGGCGTACCGGCAGATTTCCAAGGCCCGGCGGAATTGCGCCAGGGCCTGCTCACTGTGACCGAGGCGAACGAGACAATGCCCCAGCATGTCAGCAAGCCGGGCGGAGCGCGGAAATAATTCGCAGGCGCGGCGAAGCATTTCCGCCGCCTGGTTCCCTTCCCCGCCGGCAACGATCGCCTCGGCCGCGCATTGCTCGAAAGCCACAAGTGCCGCGGTCTCCTCGGGAAACAAGTTCGCGGCGGGAGAATCGAGAAGTTGCCGGAGCAGTTCGATCCGCTCGTGGGGGGGATAGAAAGAGATTGCCAGAAGGACCAGAGCAAAGTCGTGCGGGAACGCCGCTCGCGCTCGCGCAGCCCAGGATGCCCCGTCCGGGGAGCGGGTCACGGCCAGAAAACGAAGAAAATATTGCCAGCCGGGATAATGCGATGGATTGATCGCCAGGGCATCCTCCATGCATTTGCGCAATGTCGGGCTGATGGGAAAGGTGATACGCTCGACCCAGTTCGCAAAGCGAGGCGGCGCTGGAAGGTTCCATTTCACCGGCTCGCTTAAGAACATCCAGGGCTTCAGCGAACCGCCTGGCATCATTCAGCAATCGACCCAGGAGGCACAGGGCCAGTTGGTAATCAGGAAACTGGCGAGAAACTTTCGCCAACTTGTCAATGGTTTGCGGATTCGAAGGTACGGCTTGCGCCGACAAAAACACCTCTTCGGCCTCGCCGGGCCGCAGGCACAGATAGCGATTTTCCGCCTGCGCAGCCGCGAGAACCTCATCCGGCAAATCGACGCCGGCCGGCGGGTTGGGCAGGAGATCGCGATAGAATTCCAGCCGCCTGGCGATGTGCTGATCCAAACGCCGCTCGCGATTCACCTGTTGGTAAGCCTGGCGTCGAATGCGATGCCGAAGTTGGGCATCATTGGCGAGCTGGTCGAGTTTTTGCAGCATCTCCCCGGGACTGGAAGCGAGAAACCCAGTGTTGCCGTCTGCGACTGAATTCTGATAGGGATCGAGATTCGCATAGATTCCCGCGACGCCTCTGGAAGCGTATTCGAGAAACTTCACGTCCGATCTCCCACGGTTGTAATCCGTGGGCAGCAGGGGCACCAAGCCGATGTCCAGCGAAGCGAGAAACTTCATGTAATCGCACAGCGACGAAAAAGGTGTGAAGTGATACCGCCGCGGCGGCAGATTGAAAAAGGATTTGGCCAGTTCATTGGTCATCACAGCCAGATGCACGTCGGTTCGTGCATCGAGCCATCGCTGCAGATGCGGGGCGAACGCATACCAATCAGCGAAATGCCCGGGCGACCCGCCCCAGCCGATCGTCAGCGGCCGATCCGGAGGTTCTGCCAGCGGTGGGATGTTGGCGAGCTGATTGGGAAATGCCTGTACGCGCCGAGCCCAGGGCTTCCAGAGATTGGCCAGAGTATCGGTGCTCGTTTGCACCGCATCGCAATGGGACATGAATTTGTGATACTCAGCCCGGACGGATTGCTGCCGCCAGCTTTCGGCAATGGGGCTCCAGGGTTGAACATCGTAGAAATTGTCGTTGGCCTCAAATACCGTGACCTTCCCCGACGCGCGGCGTGTGTCGATCATTGAAAGAAGATCCCAATTGTGCACGAAAGGTAGAATCAGCACATCTGCAAGCCGTGCCAACCGAGGCAAAAGCCGATGTGCAAAATGACAATCGATCGTAACAACACCGGGCAACCGTGCCAGAAACCGGCTGGGATCATGCAACCGATACATCCCATCGCCATCGTCGAGGAACAAGCAAACCTGGACGATGAGCAGATCGGCGTGCATGGTTGGATTCTGAATATGTTGCCTGCACCGGCGATTATGGGGCAATCGCCAAGGTTTCGACCTGCGATGCGGGATCGATCACCTCGATCACCGGCTTAGTCTCTATCCTCTTACGAGCATCGCTCCAGCATCAAGTTGTGAATGACCGACCGAAATAGCATCTCCTTGATTCGCCGATGAGGCAATAGTGATCGCAGATACTCCGCAAGAGGATAGAGACTGAGCCGTCGTGTCCCGGCATCCGACCGGGCTTTTTCATATGCAGATTTTGGGGGAGTGCAACAGAGAAGTTATTGCCCTGGTCAGGGTTTTGCAGTGGCGTTGAAGGCCGATTTTAACACGCCATTTTTCACGCCATGCTAAACTTCATGGATGCTCGGATTCTGCTCCAGTCCTTTGTTCATCGATCATGATACCGGGCCGCACCATCCGGAGCGGCCGGATCGGATACGCGCTATTCATAAGGCTGTGCGGGATGCGGGGCTGGTTCTGTCGATCAATCCGTTTCCGGAGCTATCGCTTGATTTTGGATTGCATCCTCTTCACATGCCGCCGCTGGTGGAGTTGGTCCCGGCGGCGGCTGATGAGCGATGGCTCCTGACGGTGCATCCCCAAAAGCAAATAGACCGCGTGAGGCATTTATGTTCACTGAGCGGAATTCTGGATGAGGCGGATACACCGACGGGTCCCCGGAGTTTTGACACTGCCCTGCTGGCTGTCGGAGCGGGGATTGCCTGCTGCGATGCGGTGATGGCCGGCCGCGTGCAGCGCGCCTTTGCAGCGGTGCGGCCTCCGGGACATCATGCCGAACCGAATCAGTCCATGGGGTTTTGTCTTTTTTCGAACATCGCGATCGCCGCGCGATACCTGCAGAAGAAGCACGGCGTCGGGCGGGTCGCGATCGTTGATTTTGACGTTCATCACGGCAATGGCACGCAGGCCGTGTTTGAGGCCGATCCATCGGTGCTGTTCATCAGCCTCCATCAGCATCCTCGAACCTGCTATCCGGGCACCGGATATGACTGGGAAACTGGCGTGGGGGCGGGTGAAGGGTTCACGGTTAATGTGCCGTTCAGTCCCGGCGCCGATGATGCGGACTACCTTCGCGCGTTGGAGTCGATTGTTCTTCCCAAAATCGACGCCTTTCGTCCGGAAATCCTGCTGGTTTCCGCTGGTTTTGATGCGCACCGCGACGATCCGCTGGCGGAGATCAATCTGAGCGATGACGCTTTTGAACGGATCACGCGCTATCTGGTCGCTGTTGCGGGACAGCATTGCCAGGGGAGGATCGTCAGTCTGCTGGAAGGGGGCTATAACCTGCGAGCACTTGGCCGAGGCGTTGTGCGTCATCTTATTGCGATGAACTGCCATTATTAAAGGGGACACCACCGTGCCCCTTTTAGTTCCTCAAGATCACCATGCGTAAAGTGATGGTCTTTAGCTGCCCGTGGCAGCGATGGTCGTAATGTGATGCCAATCTCATAGAATGCGCGCATGACGCGTACACTTGGTACTCGTGATGTGGCAGCTACGCCGATGACTCGGAAAAGAGGCGGCGGTCACCCCCGACTTGCGCTTCTGATCTGCGGCCTTCTGCTGATGGCTCAGGCGATGACAGCGTTATTTGCAGTTAAAGGAAAATCTGCAACTTTTGATGAGCCGCGGGGGTTGCTGGCGGCGTATCTGCAACGGTTTGAAGGCGATTTTCGAGTGAACCCGGAAGATCCGCCGCTGTGGAAATATTTTTGCTCTGTCACATTAAGCCGGCAATCACTTCGGGTGAACCGCGAGGGCAAAGCCTGGGACTTGCTTACGCGACGATTGCCCGAGCAAGGGGAGTGGTGCACGGAGACATTATATCGAACCCCCGGAAACAATAGCGACCCTGCGCTTTTCCACGTGCGCGTCATGATGATGGTATTGGCGACGACGCTCGGTGCGATCATCGCCTGGTGGTCGTGGCAGTTAGCCGGCACGGGGGCAGCGATGATGGCCACCGCCATCTATGCGCTTGATCCGAATTTCATAGGTCATGGACCGTTGTTGAAGGGAGATGTCGCCATCACCCTTGCCACGCTGGGGGTTGCGATGTGCGTCTGGCGGCTGGGCCGACAGGTGAGCATCGGCGGTTGCATCGCGCTGGCTTTGTGCTGCGCAGCGGCAATTTGCACGAAATTCTCGGCGGTGCTGCTCATTCCAACCGTTGGCATCCTTCTGGTGCTTCGTGCCGTCAGTGCGCAAGCGTGGGCGGTGTTCGGCAGGCAGTTGCCATCCCGCGCAGAGCGCCTGGTTTTGGCGGGGGCTCTATTGGGACTCATTGCGGTGTTCAGCTATGCAGGCATCTGGGCATGCTATCGTTTTACCTATGCCGCAACTGGAACCGGCGATACGAGTTGGCCGGCAGTCGACGAACTTCGCCATCAAGCTCTGCTGACAGAAATCGCGGAGCGTGATCGATCGCCTGCGCCCCGAGCCGACAAGGTCGGCGGCTGGGAGCCGAGCATAGCGTTTCGGTTATATGATTTTGCAGATCGCAGGCGGCTTCTGCCGCAGGCGTTTCTGGCGGGGCTGTTGTTCCAACATGAAGCAACTCAAGTGTGGTCAAACTTTCTATTGGGGCAATCTTACATCAACGGACGTTGGTATTACTTTGCCCTGGCAATCCTGTTCAAAGAACCCGTAGCGGTTTTACTGGCGATGATATTAGCGGCGGGAGTGCTGGCCTGTGGGATACGAAGGGATTTCTGGTGGGATATCATCTGCCTGCTTCTGCCGGCAATGGTGTTCATGGCCGCCACCATGACGTCAAACTTGAACATCGGTGTGCGACATATGTTTCCGATATTGGCGCTGACCTACATCGGAGTGGGCTGCGCTGGGATCCTGGCGATACGGCGTTGGCCCCGCACTGCGCAATTCTTCATCGTTATGTTACTGCTTGGGCAGACGGCGGAAACCGCATGGGGATATCCGGACTATATTGCATTCTTCAATTTACCCAGCGGTGGGAGCCGCGGTGGGATCGAATTATTAGCGGACTCCAACCTTGACTGGGGGCAGGACGTGAAATTACTGGGAGGCTGGCAGCAGCAGCATCCTGACCAGCAACTGTATGTATGCCTCTATGGTGCAACTGATCCGGCGTATTATGGTGTACGCTATCGCAGCTTCCCAGGCGGGACGGCCGACCAGGCAGCGATTGATACGGCCAGCCTTCAGCAACCGCTTTCGCCCGGCGTGCTGGCCGTCAGCGCCACCATATTGCAGGGGGTTTATCTCCCCAAGGAACTGAGGGAAATTTACCGGCCGCTGCTCGAGCAAAAACCGCTGGCGGTGCTGGGTGGAACCATTTATCTCTATGAGTTATCCCCGGCCACCAGCCCTGCGCCCTGACGTTTCCCGGAAGGCATACCTATCAGCCCGTGGCAAAACTCGCTCGGGAGTTCCGCCACAGGCTGTCAGGGATATGGGCTTTTGCGGGGTTCGTCGCCGGGGAGTTCGAGGGCGCCGATGAGGTCTGTGAGGCGATGGGCGCCTTGTTTCTGGAGCCAGGTGTGGAGGCCGTCGCAGATTTTGTTTGGTGTTGCGGGATCTACGAAGAGCGCGGTGCCGATCGCGACGGCAGTGGCGCCGGCGAGGATGAATTCGGCGGCGTCTTGCCAGTATTGGACGCCGCCCATGCCGACGATGGGGACGCCGGCATGTCTGGCGACCGTGCGATAGACTCGACTGACCAGGTGCAGGGCGATTGGTTTGATCGCGGGGCCGGACAAGCCGCCGGTGACGTTGGCGAGGCGCGGGCGGCGTTTGTTGATGTCGATCGCCATCGCCGTGAATGTGTTGACGAGCGTGAGCACGTCCGCCCCGCCTTCGACGGCGGCCTTTGCGGTCTGGGTGATGTCTTCCACGTTGGGAGACAGCTTCACCATCAAAGGTTTGTGCGGAAGAACTTTTTTTACCTCGGCGGTCAGCTCCTTAAGGCGGCCGGGGTGCGTGCCAAAGGTAAGGCCGTCTTTGACGTTGGGACAGGAGACATTCAGCTCCACGCCGCCGACGCAATTGAGGCAGTCCATTGCAGCGCAGGTTTCGATGTAGTCGTCGAAGCTGTGGCCGGCGACGTTGACGATCACCGGACAGGGCATCTTCCCAAGCATGGGGACTTTTTCAGAGAGGAATCGTTTCAGACCGACGTTGGCCAGGCCGATGGCGTTGAGCATTCCGGCGCGGGTTTCGACGATTCGGGTGGGTTCATTTCCGGCGCGTTCTTCGCGCGTGATTGATTTGGTGACAAAGGCGCCCAGGCGAGAGAGATCCATGAAGTCGGCATATTCGAACGCATAGCCGCAGGTGCCCGAGCAGGTGAGGGTGGGGTTGGAGAGCCTGAGGCCGGCGAGATTGACGGATAGATCTGGCACGAAGGCACTTTTACGCACCGCGGGGTGAAAGGCAAGCGACGGTGCGCAGGAGGCGTTCAACAGCTTGTGGCGCGAGGGGGATTTTTTACTTCTGGACCAACTGATCGCGGTAGAAGTCGATCATTTTCTTCAGGCCTTCTTTTCGGGAGACGGTGGGCGTCCAGCCGAGGATTTGCTTGGCGCGGGTAATGTCGGGGCAGCGGACCCTGGGATCGTCGGGGGGCATGGGGTGGTGGGTGATCTGGCTTTTGCTTTCGGAGATCAGGGAGAGAATGTCTTTGGCGATCTGAAGAATCGTGACTTCTTCGGGGTTGCCCAGGTTGATGGGCTCGATGAAGTCATTTTCCATGACCAGGTTGATGCCGCGGACCAGGTCGGTCACGTAGCAGAGCGACCGCGTTTGCTTGCCTTCGCCAAACACGGTGAGCGGCTCATTATTCAGGGCCTGGCGGATGAAGCTGATGACGACGCGGCCATCGTACGGGTCCATCCGCGGGCCGTAGGTGTTGAAGATGCGGATGATGCGGGTATCGGCGCCGCGCTCGCGGTGATAAGCCATCGTGCAGGCTTCGCTGAAGCGCTTGGGTTCATCGTACATGCTGCGCAGGCCGATGGGGTTGACGTTGCCCCAGTAGTCTTCGCGCTGAGGATTGATCGCGGGGTCGCCGTAGGCTTCGCTGGTGCTGGCCATGAGAAACCGGGCCTTCTTTTCCAGCGACAATTCCAGGAGGTTCCAGGTTCCCTGGCTGTTTACCTTTACAGTCGCAACCTGGTGCTTCACATATCCGATGGGGCTCGCGGGGCTGGCCATGTGATAGATACGGTCGATGGGACCGTCAATCTTCACAGGATCGATCACGTCGTATGGGATGAACTGGTAGTTTTTGTTGCCTTTAAGATGTGCAATGTTCTGCGGCTTGCCGGTGATCATGTTGTCAAGGCCGACGATCTCATGGCCCTGCGCAAGAAGCAGGTCGGTGAGATGAGAGGCAAGAAAACCTGCAGCGCCGCTGATTAACACACGCATTCGAACTTCCTTTGTCATGCACTACCAGATGCCGCTTATATCGGTCAGTTCAGCAGCAATGCTTATTACGATCCCGCAATAGTCCGGAACGACCGAACACGTCCGGTAAAGGCCAGCGCGTATAGTGCGTCAGGCGATTATTCCATCAAGTGTTTGAATTGAATTACCCAAGGCAGGCGCCAGGACAGGCTTTTTGGCGGCTCAGTCAGAGAAGCGGAATCGGATGATGGTGAGGATGGCTTTGATTCCATCTTTCCAGGTGATTTTCTTTCCCTCTTCGTAGCTGCGGCCGTAGTAGGCGACGCCGACTTCGTAAATGCGGAGGCGGGGTTTGTATTTGGCGATCTTGGCGGTGATTTCAGGTTCGAAGCCGAAGCGGTTGCACTTGATGTTGATCTGGTCGAGCACGGATTTGCGGAAGACCTTATAGCAGACTTCCATGTCGGTGAGGTTCAGGTTGGTGAAGGCATTGCTGAAGGCGGTCAGGAACTTGTTGCCGAGGGTGTGCCAGTAATAGAGCACCCGATGCGGCTCGCCGATGAAACGGGAACCGTACACCACATCCGCCTTGTCATTGACGATGGGGTCGACCAGTTTCATGTAGTCGTTTGGATCATATTCCAGGTCGGCGTCCTGGATGATGATGACGTCACCGGTGGCGTGCTTGAATCCATCCCGCAGAGCCGCGCCTTTGCCTTCGTTTTCGGGCTTGTGGAAAATTTTAAATTCCACTTCGGGGAAGAGCCTTGGCAACTCATCGAGCTTGGCAGCGGTTTTGTCTTTCGAGCAGTCGTTGACGCAGATGATCTGCCGCTTAAGGCCGGCGGGCAGCGGCGCCTTGACGACCAGGCTGACCAGGTGCTGCACCGTATGTTCCTCGTTGTAAACGGGGATGACGATGGAGACCGTGCTGACGATGTTGCGCGGGGCGAAGTTGGCGTCGGTAAAAGGCTGAGCGGTCATAAGGATATTGCCGGCATGGGGAAACAGCGTGCGACCGATGCCGGCCGGGGCGGTATCATAGAGGGACGGTGAAAAAGCTCAAATGGGCAATGCCTCCGCGAGCTTGGAATTTCGTTCGCCGGAGTTTTTGCAGCGGTTGGGGAACAGAAGGACTAATGCGCTGGCGCTGATGAGCGACACAAATCGCAGCGGCATCGAATAGCGATAAGTTACATGCGTAACAAGGAACGGCGCGACGGCGGTCAGGCCGAGCGGCAACAGCCACAACGCGAGGCGGCGGCGTTTCCAGGCGACGACGGCCCCGGCGACGGCGGCGACAAGCACGACGGCGTCCAGAGCGACGCGAAGCAGGCCGGCGAGGTTGCCGCCTTGAACGAGTTTGGTGGCGTCGCCGGCGGGGTTGCCGAAGAGGAGATAGGCGGCGCGGTTAAGCGTGTGGCGGAGGAAGGAATTGGGATCGGCGATGCGGTCGGCATGGAATCGTTCGCCGCACAGTTTGTAGTAAGCCAGATCGCCGAGGCGGATCATGAGGTTGCCTTCGGCGCGGTTGACGGAGGGATGCTGGGAGAGTTCGATCCAGCCGGTGGTTCCAGGGCGGTTACCGAGCCAGAGTTCGAGATTTACACCGCCGCGGACGAAGAAGAACTGGTGGAAGACGTGATAGTTGCGGATGGTCCAGGGGGTCAGGGTAAAAGCGAAAGCGGCGAGCGTGATGCAGATTGGCACCGCCATCTGTGGCCGGGGCAGAGCGCGGAGAGCGATCAGCACGATCAGGGGAAATGCGAGTACGTAAGAGGCATTTAGGAGCGCGAGCAGGGCTAAGCCGATGCCGAGGAGGACGAGGCGAAGCGTCGTCGGGGGCTTTTGGCCGATGTTGATGGCGGCGATCGTCAGCCATGCAAATACAGCCAGGGCAAGGTGTGTGTCCCAGAAATAGACGGTTCGGAGGAGAAAAGTGGGATAGAGCAGGACGAGCACGCCTGCAGTGATGCCTGCGGGAGGGCCGAACAGGCGGCGAGCGAGAAGGTAGGCGGCGGTGACGATCAGACCAAAACAAACCGCATTCAAGCCAAGCATGATGTTAAGAGAGACGTGCGAGGCAACACCAAAGAGGCGATAGACGGTGGCCATGAGGAAGGGATAGAGCGGGGGAAGCCAGCTTGTGGGAGGCGAGTTGGGGGATGGATCGATGGGGTTGAGGAAGCCGTGGCCCTCGGCGATATGGGCGGCGATCTTCGGGCCTTCGTCCAGGTATTTGTAGCAGCCGGGGGTAGCGTGATGGGCATAGAATGCGGCGATGAGGAAAGCTATGGAGAAAAACGCAATGGCTGCCGGCCGTGCGCAGGGTGGGGAAGGGTCGTTTAAGAGTGCGGACGGCGAGAGTTCTTTTGAGGATTCCATTGTTGGAGGTCTTTTTTAAGTGCTATCGGCGTAACCATTTCGAACGTCGCTCGATATGAGCGAGACGCCGGTGCTACGCTGAGTTTCAAAACCGCGCAATGTTTGACGAGCATCGGTGCAAAACGAATTCGCCTTGACTTAATTCCTCGTCAGTTCTAGCTTACCGTCAACCCCCCGGAGTCGTCGCATGCCTGTATTGATGGAGTTGAACAAAATCATCATCAGTGAGATGCAGGATCAGCAAATCATTGTTTTGAAGGAAGTTAACGGCGATCGTAATTTCCCCATCGTCATCGGAAATCCGGAAGCGGTGGCGATTGATCGGCGGTTGAAAGGGATTCCCACGCCGCGACCGCTGACGCATGATCTGCTGGCGAATGTGATCGAGCATCTGGGGGGCCGGCTGGAGCGGATCGAGATCAATAATCTGGAAAATCACACCTTCTTTGCATCGATCCATATCCGTCAGGACGGGCAGACGATCGAGGTGGACAGCCGCCCGAGCGATGCGATTGCGCTGGGGATTGCGTATACCGTGCCCATCTATGTCGCGCAGCATGTGCTGGATGAAGTTTGCGGATAAGGGCAGAGCCGGCCACTCTCCGGCCAAGTGTTCCGGATAACGGATTGCAAGCCATCCCATAGGGCTGCCCCTGTATTAATCTGTTGCGCACTGTCGCGGCGCTTATTTTTTGCGCATCCATCATCTGTACAAAAAATGAGCATATTGCGGCGATGGCCGCGCGGTTGCCCGCGGTGAATGCAAGGGAAACGGGCATCAAGCCGCATTTGCGGGGTGGATTTTGACATTCGGGTTTTGGCACACCGGTTGTTCAGGGACAGCCTGAGCTATTGCCCCGCGCTGGAAAATGGATCGCGTGCGATTCTATTTCGGCAGTTGCGGTTCCCGGTGTGCGCAGATTTTGAGAACCTGCCGCCGGGCGGCTACGATCTCTGGTCCACTCGCGCAGGTCGGCGTCAGGTCGACGCGTTTTATTGCTGGTTCGCGTGTGGATGCGCAGGAGCCTTTCCATGCAGATGATCGAAGCCGTAATCAAACCGCACAAACTGGACGCCGTGAAGACTGCCCTCGCAAGGGTGGGGATTCTCGGTGTCACCGCGATTGAGTGCAAAGGGTTCGGGAGGCAAATGGGCCACACCGAACGCTATCGCGGGGCGAAAATGGACGTGGGATTCGTCCCTAAGGTGCTGCTGAAACTGTGCGTGCGGTCTGACGAGACCGACAAGGCCGTGAAGGCCATCGTCGAAGCGGCTCGATCCGGTGAGGTCGGTGACGGAAAAATCTTCGTCTACCCGATCGCACAGGTCGTCCGAATTCGAACCGGCGAGACCAACGAACAGGCGCTGTAGTTCCGAAGCGTTCTGGTTGATGTGTCTCGATTCGAAAAAGCCGGCGATCGTCTGCCCGCACGCAACGCAAGGCACCCCGATGCTCAATCTGCAGCGAGGCAGCGGGCGCCATGAGCGGGCAACGGCAATCGGACAAAAATGGAGCGCGACTGGATTGGCAACCGCCGATGAATCATGCCGCGGGTCCGGGGCGGCCACGGGGATCGATTGGGGAAACTGGCTCCGAACCGTCGAACGAAAACGAAGACTGCTGCTTCGCCATGAAACAGCCAGGCCGCGGCCGCTTCCCCTGGCGTATTTTGCGCGGGCGACGTTTTCATCATTTCGATTGGACGGAATTGAAGTCAGCGAGCGGGAAGTGCTCGACGCCGTGAACGCCGGGACGCACCGTCAGGCGCTGCGATCACGCGGGGCGCAGAGAATCCGGAATCATTTCAGCATCCTGCATCATGTCGAAGCGTCGGTTCGCATTGGAGAATCGCTGAATGCCGGCGCGGTGATGCGGTGGTATACGACGATTGGATCGGGATTGATCAACGCGGCGCTCACTGATTCGGCAATGGATCGGATGGACCAGGTTGTGCGGCGGATCAACTCGCCACAGCTTCGGTTGCAGGCGGCGCTGCATGACATCGCCCGGCTGCACGTGCAGCTTTTGACGGACCCGCTGGTGCCTAGTTTCAATGGCATCCTGGCGCGGCTGCTCCTGCGGTATCACCTCGGGCGGGTAGGGCTGCCGCCGGTGGTGTTCCATCCGGAGCAGGATGCGCCCAAGCTGCTGGATGACACAATGCTCCTCGCGCGGCTGCTGGAATTGGTAGACGTATCTTACGATCTGCTGCTCACGCCGGGGACCGGATAAAGCCCCTCATGCCACGTTCAAACTCAATCGCAACGATATATTCATCGCCATGCAAATGAATCGTCACTTCCTTGCTCGCAAGCCAGGTTGCTGACAATTGGCCCGCGGCAGCGGAGAATGCCGGCATGTTTGGGCTGGAGTTTTTGTTTGGGGCCGGGCTATGGGCGCTGCCGCTGGCGGGGACGCCGGTGCTTTTGCATTTGTTATTTCGACAGAAGTCGCCGGTGGTTTTGTTCAGTACGCTGCGGTTTGTAAAGTTGAGCGTTCAACAGACGGCCGTGCGGCGGCGGGTGCAGAAATGGTTGCTGCTGGCCTGCCGCGCGATATTGGTCGCGATGCTGATCTGGGCGATTGCGCAGCCTGCGAAAAAACTGGTGGGCAACTGGGGGAACGGAGGGCAATCCGCCGTTGCGGTGATCGTGGTGGATTGCAGCTATTCAATGCTTCTTCAGGAGGCGCAGGTTTCACTTCTCGATCGCGCTGACGGAATGGTGCAGGAGTTATTGCGAGGAAGATTGGCGAATGCGAAGGTGGCGGTTTTTCGGAATCAGCCGGGGCAGAGAGGGGAGGAGATTCGCGAAGGGTCGGCGGTTCTGGCCGAGTGGTCGCCGCTGAAGGCGGAGGCTAGTTCTACGCCGCTGGCGGAGCGGGCAGCGGCGGCGATGAGCCTCTTGCAGCGCGAGGTGGCGGATCAGAAGTGGCTTATTGTCATATCTGATTTTCAGACGAAAGAATTTGGTCGGCCATTGCCTTCAGTCAAAGGCGTGCAAACGGTGCTGATGGATGTGCATCCGGCGGAAGCGCGATCGGCCGGCATTACAGCCGTAACCATTTCACCTCAACAGCCGATTCCCGGGATCGGCAGCGAGGCCGTGGTGGAAGTGATAGGACACCCCGGCGATTCGCGGGCAGTGGTCGTGGAATGCCACACGATCAACGGAAAGGCGATCAGTCAAACGCCAACAGCGATGGCAAACCTGGACGCCGGTGGACGAGCGGTCGTGCGATTTCCCATCAAGCTGCCGGCGGAGCGATGGGTGATGATTCGCGGTACGCTGACCGCGGATGATGCAATGACGTGGGATAATGAACGGTCCGAACTCGTGGAGATCCCGCCTGTACAAAAAGTGACGATTTTACAGGGACCGACCGAAACAGCGGCAGAACGTTTTGTTCGGCTCGCGCTCGACCCAAGCGAAGGGAAACGCGCGGAGTGGCCGCTGGCGGTGTCCGGAGCGGAGAAACCAAGCGGCCAGGAAGGCACGGCGGTAGCGGTGTTGTCGCAATGGCCCGACGCGCAGCGAGCGACTGCATTGCGGGATTTGGCGCGAAGCGGGCGCAGCGTGCTGCTGTTTTTAGAACCCGGGCTGGAAGAATCATGGGATGCTGCGCCTGCGGAAGTGAAAGAGGCGATGGCGGAATTGCTGCCGTCAGCGCCCGTGAATCGCGTCGGCCGCACCACCGCGGCTTCGTCCCATGTGGTGGTGGCCGATCGAGCAGACCCGCTGCTCGAGGGATTGACGGATGAGAAGTATCAACTCAGCGCCATCTCCGTTCGGAGGCTGGTGCCGCTGGCGGCACGTGGGAATAGCGCAGTCATATTGAACGCCGCGCCGACCGATCCACTGCCGGGATCTCGCATACAAGGGCTGGTGTTTCGTAAGCCCGTCGGGGCAGGTATTTGTTTTACCGTGGCGACTTCGCCGGAGTCCCGGTTTACTAATCTGGCGACACATCCGACTTTTTTACCGCTGGTGGTGCGGATGGCGCTGCGGACAATGGAACAATCCAACGCGCAGAATGTGGAGCTGGGCCAGCCCCTGGTGCTCAATGCGACAACGGTGGGCGGCGACAGCGAAGTGCAGATTGAAGGGCCAGGGCAAGCGCAATATCGAGTGAAGGCGTCTCAGGGAAAGGACGGGCGCCAATTTGTGTTTGCAGAAGCGAGGGAACAAGGCGTATATCAATGGCGTCATGCAGGCGATGGAAAAGTGATTGCAATAACGAATGTGCAACTGCCGGCGAGCGAATCGGAATTGGTTTATCGCGAGGCGAAGAGCGTTTCGCCTGGGGAGGATACCGTGGTGGCAAGCAGCGTGGGAGAACTTGAGGGGAGGATTGATAAGCTGAGTGAGCCTGAGCCGCGTTGGTCGGGTGCAATTGCGATCGTGATGATGTTGCTATGCCTGGAAGCGCTGATAGGGAGCGGGGTTTTTAACCGCGAAGGCGCGAAGGAACCTGGCGGAAAGAATCATTGACAGACCTACCGTTTTTTTTGCTGCACGATGATGCGATCGACCCGGCCATCTTTCAGCTTGAATGAACCGATAAGCTGGGAGCGGTCGGGGAGGGTTGCGATGAGCATCGGTTGTTTTTCAGAATCATAGGCAAGTTGCCATTGGGAGATTTCTTTCGCGAGGGGCAGGTAATCGTTCAGCAAGGATTGCGGCAGCCAGTCATTGTCATTTATTTTCAGTTGGCCACGGTCGGCCGCGGTGAAAAATTGTGCGGATGTTTCAAAAGTCTGCCCACTGGCCGTCGCGCGGGCGAGATAGCTGGTGAGCGTAGCGATGGTGGCCTGCTGGTATAGGACAGAGGTGGGATGATCGGGCTGGGAACACCACCAGGATTTCCAGCGGGACTCGAGTCCATCGGCGGGGCCGAGGGTTTGCAGCCAGGCCTGATTGAATGGTTTCCCTTCAGCCAGATTTCGAATGCACGCCGCCAGCGGCTCCTGATATTTGCCGTCGTCGGCGTGAACGAGATAGTGAACGAGCGACCAAGCCTGATCGTAATTCGCGATACTCATTTCCTGCTGCCACTCCTCGCCAGTGAGTGAGAAAAGATCAGGCAGGGGATGCAGGCCCTGGCTGCTGATTTCCTGTTTTAATCGCGCCAGCCGCCACGGCGGGATGACACCGCTTTGGTAAGAATCGCCTGTAAAAATTGCTTCCGCGAAATACTCGGCAAGACCTTCGTTGAGCCACACCGGAAGACCATCGCCAATCGCGGCGTGCGCGAACTGGTGAAATCCTTCATGCTGAATCGTGTGCCACGTGCGAAGGTTGGGCTTGTCACCGGCGATGGCAAGCAGTTTTCCGGATTTGCCATCCGGAATGAAGACACCCGCGGTCCCGGAAAGCCCCCCCGCCGCGATGTAATCCGTTTCGGATCGGTAAAGATAAAACGGAAATTTTTCGGTCACCTGCCCGGCAAATCCGCGGGTGCGGGCGCGATATTCATCGGCCATGCGGGTAAGGCGGATTGCGGCTTCGCGGAGGCCGTCGCCGTCGAGATCACTGTGGATGATGTAGTCGCGCGTATCCGAGGTTTTCAGATCGGCCTGTAATATGGACGGCGAGATACTCAGAACGACCGCGGTGATGAGATATACAGAGGCAGGACATTTTGAGGCAAAATGAGACACTGTTTGTCCGCGTCATTTGAAAGCAGCCGAATCCTCGCAGGAAATCCGCCAATCGCAGGCTGTGCCGGATTGTTCCTTCCGGCAGCTTGGCTTGCAACCTTTGTTGGGGCAGACTACAAGGATTAATCGCTCATTTTTAGGAGTGTATGTCACCAGCTCGACGAAATCTCTGGGTGGGAATCACCGTCATGGGGGCGATCATCACGCTTGGATGGATGATGCTGAAATTCGGCAGCGCCCCGGCGAAGATATTCACAAAAGGCGGCCAGCTATCCGTGCACTTCATGAGCGATCGCGCCGATGGATTGGCCGAGGGATCGCAGATTTATTATCGCGGCGTCCCCGTCGGCCGCGTGTCGCACCTTCGCCGCGATGAGAACCAGGAAGATGTCGTGATCGACACCCTCATCGATGACACCCCCCCGCTGCCTGGAAATGTCGAAGGAATTATTCGAACCCAGAGCCTGATCAGCGGAACAGCGGCGCTTTCGCTCGAGTTGTTAGGCGGCGCGAAGGCAGCGCCACAGGGAAAACTCGAAAAAGACCAGACCATCCGGGCAAAATACGTCGGCTCGGATCTGATTCCTCAATCGTTTGGCGATCTCGCCGTCGAGCTGGAAAAAACCACCCACGACATCCAGGAAGCGCGGCTCGTGACGCATCTCGACGAAACCGTCCGCGAAGCGGGTGAAACGATGAAGTCGCTTCACGAATTCGTCGGGGATCCAAAACTGCGTGACAACATCCAATCCGCCATCGCAAACTTCAGGCAGGTGATGGAAACCGCCAACCGCGCCGCGGAAAACATCGAGAAATTCAGTGGAAACATCCAGAAAGTCAGCGATCAGGCGACAGGCACACTGGCCGACGCCCGGACCATGATCGCCAAAACGCAGGACAATGTGGACCAGGTCACCCGGCAGATGAACGATCGCATGCTTCAGATCAGCAAGCTGCTGGATACATTCCAATCGATCGCCAACAAGGTGGACAACGGCAAGGGGACGGCCGCTCTTCTGATGAATGATCCCAAGCTGTATCAAAGCCTGGTGGACAGTTCAAAAGAATTGAACCTGACGATCTCCGATCTCAAGCGGCTGGTCGAGCAGTGGGAACAGGAAGGCGTTTCGTTGAAAATGCATTAGCAGCCCGTGACAAAAGTCGCGCGGGCATCGCTTGACTTCGACGAGCGCTCAGTTGAGTTTGAAAAAGGATTAAACCCCCCGCCGCTATTTTGAAAGGAATCACGTTGCTTCGCGCCGCCTTCATCGGACTTGGGATTATGGGGCTGCCCATGGCCGGGCATCTGCTCAGCGGCGCCGTGCCGCTGGTCGTGCATAACCGAACCAAAGCCAAGGCGCAAAGTCTTTTGAATGCAGGTGCGACATGGGCCGCGTCGCCGGCAGAGGCGGCAGCACATGCGGATGTTGTTTTCATTTGCGTGACGGACACTCCTGATGTGGAGGATGTGCTGTTCGGACCCGCCGGCGTGGCGCACACCGCGCAAAAGGGGCTGATCGTGGTCGATCACTCCACCATCTCACCGACAGCCACAAAACGATTCGCGGCGGAACTCACAACCAGGAACATCGCATTGCTCGACGCCCCCGTCAGCGGCGGCGACGTCGGAGCAAAGAATGCGACGCTATCCATCATGATCGGCGGTGATCGAAGCGCCTTCGATCGAGTTCAACCGCTGCTGGAGATGATGGGGAAAACCATCACCCATTGCGGACCATCCGGCAGCGGCCAACTCACAAAGCTGGTGAATCAGGTCCTGGTAACCGTGACGAATCTCGCCGTCTGCGAAGCCCTGACACTCGCCGCAGCCGGCGGTCTGGATCTGGAGAGAACGATCAAAGCGCTGTCCGCCGGGGCCGCCGGCTCCTGGCAGCTCAGCAATCTCGGTCCGAAGATGGTGGCCGGCGATTATCGGCCCGGCTTCATGATCGATCTGCAGCACAAGGATCTGCGCCTCGTCCTTGAAGCGGCAAAAGATGCGGGCCTGAAGCTGAACGCTGCCGAGTTGGTGGCCGGTTTATTCTCCGAGGCGCAAAACCAGGGCCGGGGGCAGGAAGGAACGCAGGCGTTGTACGAAGTCGTTCGAAACCTCGCGAAACAGCCCGGGGCCTGACGGATCTTTGGGAAAGGCCCTGCCGATCCAGCTCATTTTCTTCGCGACTTTTCCACGAGCAGCTTAAACGGGGCGAGATGTTCAGGTTCATTCGTTAATCGTTCGGGGTGCCATTGGACGGCGGCGAACAGGGGGAAGGTGGGATCTTCAAAGGCTTCAATGACGCCATCGGGAGCGGTGGCAATGATGCGCAGGCCACGGCCTAATTGGTTGACGGATTGCTTGTGGTAGGTATTGACGGAAATTTCGAATTGGCCGATGGCTTTGCCGATCTGGCTCGTTGGGTCGAGTTTGACCGGGTGGCGTTTAAGTTCCGTGCCGACTTTTCGATGCTCCAGGGGATTGGTGCGGGCAAGGTCAGGAAGGAATTGGTGGAGGCTTCCGCCGCGATGGACGTTCATAATTTGGGAACCGAGGCAGACGCCCAGGGTTGGTGTGCGGCGGCGCTCGATTTCGGCGAGCAGCGCCAGGTCCCATCTCTGGCGGTCGGGATCGATGTGTTCGGCTTTTGGGTGCCAGGTTTCGTTGTAGAGGGAGGGGTCGAGATCATTGCCGCCGCTGAAAAGCATGCCGTCGATCAGATCGACGTATTGAGGAATAAGCGCGATGTCGGTTTTGTAGGGAAAGAGAAGAGGCAGGCCGCCGGCGAGTTCGATGGCCTTGGCGTAGCTGAAGGGGGATTCATAACGCTCGGCGTCGTCGTTGCGATCGATCGTGATTCCGATAATGGGGAGGGGCATGGCGGGGATAATGATAGCAGTCTCGCAGCGCCTGGTCAGGCTGAGCGCATTCAGATTCTTTTAGCACAATAAATCGATCCAGGGGATTTCAGTGTGACCCTTCACAGTGCCTCTGGATGACGTGTGCAGGCATATAGCCAGAGGATATTCAATCCTGAAGCCAGACGGAAACGCTTCCCGCTGGACAGGGAAATTCCGCCCAGCCGTTGGCGTCAGAGTTTACTTTTTGCGCGTAGTGGCCGGTGGTGTCGGTGAAGGTGGTGTTGGGGCGGTAGGTATTCATCCATTTGCTGCCGTCTGAGCCGTTGGTAAGAACGACGGCCATGGCGCCGGGGTGGGCGGCGTCGCCCAGGCGAATCCAGCCGATGGTATTGGGGTGATCGAAATAATCCTGCTGATCGCCGAAACCGTAGTCGCGGCGGGCCGCGATAAATTTGTCGATCAGGAAGCGATGCGAATAGAGCGTGACGTTGCGGCCTTTGTCGAGATAGCCCGGTTGGTCGTAGTAGTCGGCATAAAAGACGCAGGGGTAGCCTTCGCGGCGGAGCAGGATGATTGCATAGGCCAGCGGCTTGAACCACGGCTCGACCCAGGATTCGAGCGACTGGCACGGCAAGGTGTCATGATTGTCGACGAACGTGACTGCGAGCGATGGCTGATCCTTCACGAGCGTGTGGTCCAGGATCGTGCGCATGTCGAAGGAATTGCCGGATATGCTGGCGGCGCGGAACTGGTAGTGAAGGGGAACGTCGAAGAGGGAAAATGATCCGCCGGTGGTGGTGATGAATTGGTGGAGGTCTTCGACATCCGGCGACCAGTATTCGCCGACGGCAAAGAATTCGCGGCTGAAAGTCTGGCGGAGATGGCCGAGCCAACCGGGGAAGTAGCTGGCGCGGATATGCTTCACCGCGTCGATGCGCCAGCCGTCCACCTGCGTGAGTTGCCAGAACCATTCCGACCAGTATTGAAGCTCGCCGGAGACGAACGATTCGCCCATGTCCAGGTCGTCGGCCATGAGGTAATCGTAGTTGCCGTGCTCGTGGCTGACTTCTGTGGAGAAATGCTTGTCCTTGATGCGGTAGAGCTTTCGGCCGCCGATTTCGGGGTGGTTCTGGTCATAGCTCAAGGCGTCGAAGCACCACCAGTGCCATTCCATCGTCGAATATTTTCCGGCGCGGCCAGGAAAGTTGAAGCCCGTCCAGCCTTTGATCACCTCCCAGTCGCTGACCGCCTGGTTGCGGTCATCCCAGCTCATCTCCTGGGCCCAGATGTCTTCGGTATAGTCCGCTCCATCTTTGTGATTGAAGACAACGTCGGCGTATACCTGAAGGCCGGCAATCTGAGCAGCCTTGATCGCCGAGAGAAATTGATCGCGCGTTCCATATTTGGTGCGGATGGTGTTCTTCTGATTGAACTCGCCGAGGTCAAAGAGATCGTAGACGGCATAACCGACGTCATTGACTCCGCCGCTGCCTTTGTAGGCCGGTGGCATCCAGACGGCGGTAAAACCGCTGGAGTGAAGTTCGACTGACTTGGCCTTCAGGTCATCCCAGAGGGTGCCGTCGGCGGGGTTGTACCATTGAAAGAACTGTAAGATAACGCCATTGGGAACTGCCATGACCGCCCCATTTGCTGTGGTTGGTGCATAGGGATTAACCGGATTCAGAGAGGGTGTAAAGATTTGCAAATGCTTGTGACAGGGTGCGTTGTGAACCTGCGTTTGGTAGTGCGCCGTTGTGGTGTTCGATATCGGCGGAATGTCAGCGATATTCAGGGCAGCACAATAAATTGCGGTTTCGCCGACCTGAATGATTCAGGTCCGCGAAACCGCAAGTGGGAAATCTTCAGTTGTGAGAATCAGACGCCGGCGGCAGCTGCGACTTTCTTCTGCCCGCGATCGGCTTTTTTGCGTTCGTTTTCGCTGAGGAGTTCCTTGCGAAGGCGAATGTTTTGCGGGGTGACTTCCACCAGTTCGTCTTCTTCGATGTATTCCAGCGCCTGTTCGAGCGTCATCTTCCTTGCGGGCTTGAGGATGATGTTTTCATCGCTGCTGGTGGTGCGCATGTTGGTGAGCTGCTTGGCCTTGGTGGGATTCACCACAATATCATCGGGGCGGCAGTTTTCGGCGACGATCTGGCCTTCGTAGACTTCGTCATTCGGTTCGACGAAGAGCACGCCGCGATCCTGAAGGGTGTTCATGGAAAAGGCGTTGGCCTTGCCGTTGCAATTAGAGATCATGACGCCATTGGTGCGGCCGGGAATATCGCCTCGGACCGGCGCGTATTCATGAAAGTTATGGTGCATGATGGCCTGCCCCTGGGTAGCCGTCATCATTCGCGTGCGCAGCCCGATCAAACCGCGTGCGGGGATGGAGAATTCAAGGTGAACCTGCCCCTGGCGATTGTCCTGGCGGACCAGTTCGCCGCGGCGGTTGCCGATGAGGCTCATGACAGGGCCGAGATTGGCTTCGGGAACATCGACGACGAGGTATTCGATTGGTTCCTGCAAGGCGCCGTCTTCGCCGCGCTTGTTAATGACGTGCGGCTTGCTGATGGAAAGCTCATAGCCTTCACGGCGCATGTTCTCAATCAAGATGCCCAGGTGAAGCAAACCGCGACCAGAAACGCGAAACGCGTCGCGGACGTCGGTCTCAACCACCTTCAATGAAACGTTTGATTCCAGTTCCTTGAAAAGCCGCTCGCGCAGGTTTCGGCTGGTGACGTATTTGCCTTCCTTGCCGACGAACGGCGAATCATTCACGCTGAACATCATGGTCAGCGTCGGCGGTTCAATGTCCTGGAATTCAAGCGGCTGCGGATTGATCGGATCGCAAAGGCTGTCGCTGATATCCACAGATTCAAGGCCGATCAAGGCGACGATATCGCCGGCCTCAGCATCTTCGACGTTCTTGCGGCCAAGGCCGTCGAACGATTGAACCTGGGCAACCTTGCTCTTGACGATGCTGCCATCACGCTTCACAACGGCAACCTGCTGACCCGTCTTGATGCGGCCGTTATAAAGACGGCCAACACCAATGCGGCCCACATAATCGTTGTAAAGAATGCTGGTGATCTGAAGCTGAAGCGATTTATCGGGATCGCCATGCGGCGCAGGAACGTGCTTCAGCAATGCTTCAAAGACCGGCGTGATATCCGTTCCGGCCTTTTCCAGGCTCCACGAAGCCGTGCCGGCGCGGCCGCTGGCGTACAGGACAGGGAAATCGAGCGTTTCATCATCAGCACCAAGCTCCATGAACAACTCGAACACCATGTCGAGCACTTCATGGGCGCGGGCGTCAGGGCGGTCGATCTTATTGATGACGACGATCGGACGAAGCTCATGCTGAAACGCCTTTTTCAGCACAAAGCGGGTCTGCGGCATCGGCCCTTCCGCGGCGTCGACCAGAAGAAACACGCCGTCAGCCATGCTGAGGACGCGCTCAACTTCTCCACCGAAGTCAGCGTGGCCGGGGGTATCAATCAGGTTGATCTTGGTGATGGTCTTGGTGACCGGGTCGGTGTAGTTGATGGCTACGTTTTTAGCCAGGATGGTGATGCCGCGCTCGCGTTCCAGCGGGTTGCTGTCGAGCATGGTGTCCTGCACCTGGCTGTCGCGGAAGTTACCGCTCTGGCGCAGCAGGGCGTCAACCAGGGTGGTCTTGCCGTGGTCGACGTGGGCAATAATGGCAACATTTCGGATGTCGTTACGCACGTGGTTCATTGGTTAATTGGTCCGTAGAAGGCCGTCCAAGATCCCGTCTCTTCCCTAAACGTTTTCCAGGTCTTAACTTATATAAACGAGGGACGGTTCGCAGAGGACGGCCCAGCGTTGGAAGACCCGTAAGATAATAGGCGGGCTTACATAATACAACGCTGGCGGTTAGGGACAGGTTTGAACAAAAAACAAAATCTTGCCAGCCGTTTAACTGGCAGGCTGGCATGAGCTGTAGTTTGCTCGGAGTCAAATCGCTGGCTAGTGATGCCAGATCCAGAGTACCCAAACAGCGGCATGCAAGAATACAATCGCCCAGAAGATCAGCATATAGCTGGTCTTTCGCCATTTATGGTGAAAGCGGTGCTGCGCCACCATCGCCCCGGGCCAACCGCCGATCAGTTCCATCCAATGCAGCGTCTGCTCCGCGATACGCCGTCCGCCGAGCACAGCGCGGCGTTTATCCCAACCATAGGCAAGATACGTCATGACGCTGGCAAAACCGTAGAATCCGAGAATATAGGGAAACACGATAGCCACTCAGATATACCCATGCCGCAGGCACCGGAAACGACAGGACGCTGCAGTCCTTCGCAGATTAATTCCAGAGAATCAGCCCAGGTTCAAACGGCGTCGCCAGATCGGCATTACCGGGCAGCACACGGATTGCAAAACCCTGGCGGCCGCTGGTTCGGCATTCGATGCGTCCGGTGAAAACATGCCGATTGGGAGCCAACTGTTTGGCATATTCCATCACCAGCGCCTGCGGATTATCGATCGCGCCGGCGGCGCTGGTGGGCCCGCAATAAAGCTGGACAGTCACATCTTCCGGCTTCACATCGGGCAGATCGATCAACGCTTCAACCTGCACGTTTTCGCCAACCTTATAATGACCGTTGCCGGTCGTATGAACGCCGACGATCTTAATGCCCCCCCACTTGCTGCGGAGGTTGTCTTTCACATGAGCGAGGTTGGCGGCGCGGCCGAGATTGTTTTCGGCCAGACGTTCACCGCGATCGAGAGCGGGGATGTAAAACTTTTCAGAGTATTCCCGCACCATGCGGTTGGTATTGAAAACCGGCGCGAGTTTTCGCATACAGTTCTTCATGCGGGTGATCCACTCGCGGGGAATGTTGTCGACGCCGCGCTGATAGAAGGATGGGATGATCTGCTTTTCCAGCAGATCATATAGCGCCATGGATTCGACATGGTCCTGATACCCGGCGTCAGGATAGGTTTCACCGCGGCCGATGGCCCATCCGACATCAGAGCTGTACCCTTCAACCCACCAACCGTCGAGAACCGAGCAGTTGGGAATGCCATTGGCGGCTGCCTTCATGCCGCTGGTTCCGCTGGCTTCCATTCCCCGGCGAGGGGTGTTGAGCCACACGTCAACGCCCTGCACCAGGTAGCGGGCAATGTTCATGTCATAATTTTCAAGGAAGACCATTCGCCGGCGAATCTGCGGCGTGCTGCGGGCGAAATTGACAATCGCCCGGATAAGTTCTTTTCCTTCGTTGTCCGCCGGGTGCGCCTTGCCGGCAAAGATGAATTGAATCGGCCGCTTCGCGTCTTCCAGCAGCCGCTTCAATCGCTCCGTGTCGCGAAGCAGCAGTGCGCTGCGCTTATAGGTGGCGAATCGGCGGGCGAAGCCGATGGTCAGCGCTTCAGGATCGAGGATTTCATCGGCGACCGCGACCTCATCATAGTTGGACCCGCGCTTCAGCAACTGCTCATGCAATGTCTGCCGGGCCCAGCTCACCAATCGCTCGCGGCAGCGCTCGTGGGCGCGCCAGAACTCCTCATCAGGAATCTGCGAAACACGTTCCCACACGGAATGGTCGGCGGGATTTTTCATCCAGCCTTCGCCGAGGTAGCGATCGAGCGTGAAGGCAATGTCCGGCGACAACCAGGTGCGAACGTGGATGCCATTGGTGACGTGCCTGATCGGCACTTCATCCGGAGGAACCTGCGGCCACAAGTTATGCCACATGTGGCGGCTGACGTCGCCGTGAAGCCACGACACACCGTTAATTCCATCAGCCAGGCGGATGGCGAGAACCGCCATCGAGAAGCCCTGCTTCTTGTTGTAAACATCTTCGCGCCCGAGCGCCAGGAATCCCTCTTCATCCAGCTTGAGGGACGGGAAATAATTTCGGAAATATTTGAGCATCAGGTCCGGCGGGAACATGTCGATGCCCGCCGGCACCGGCGTGTGCGTCGTGAAGATGCTGGTCGCCATCACTTCCTGGCGCACCTCATCAAATGTCAGGTTCGGATGCTCTGCCAGCAGCACGCGAATGCGCTCCAGCGCAGAGAACGCCGAATGCCCCTCGTTCATGTGAAAGACGGTTGGGGTGATGGCGAGCGCTTCCAGCGCGCGGCAGCCACCGATGCCGAGAACAATTTCCTGCTTGATGCGCAGCTCGGTGCCGCCGCCATAAAGCCGGCTGGTGATCTCGCGGTCGGCGGGAGCATTTTCGATGACATTCGTATCGAGCAGATAGAGGGGAATTCGACCGACGTTGACGCGCCAGACGTTGCAGAATACGGCGTTGTCCGGCAGATCAACGCGGACCCGAACAGGCGAGCCGTCCGTGTACTTCATCTGCTCGACGGCCAGGTTGTAAAAATCCAGCTCCGGGTACGCTTCCTGCTGCCAGCCGTCATGCGAGAGGTATTGCTGGAAGTAGCCGTTGCGATAGAGCAGGCCGACCGCGGCCAGCGGTATGGCAAGTTCGCTGGCGCTTTTGAGATGATCGCCGGCCAGGATGCCGAGGCCGCCGGAGTAGATAGGCAGCGATTCGTGAAGACCAAACTCGGCGGAGAAATAGACGACCTGCAGTTTGTCTTTATCCGGATGCGCTTCCTTGAACCAGCCCGGCGAGTCGAGATGTGCTTTGAACGCCGCATAGACGCGAGCGAGATGCGCGATGTATCCATCGTCCTTGGCCGCCTCGCCAAGTTTGTTTTGCGCGATCTCGCCGAGCAGTTTTACAGGGTTGTGGTAGACATCTTCCCACAACTTGCGATCGAGGCGGCGGAAGAGTTCAACTGCATCGGGATTCCAAATCCACCAGAAGTTCTTCGCCAGCTCCAGCAGCGGCTGAAGCTCCGTCGGCAGATCGGGAAAAACCTGAAACGTACGAATTGACGGGAGTACAAGCTCACCCATTCGACACCTGCATTTTAATTGTGATCAAAGCAGCGCCCAAAGCTCATCATGAAGCGGCTGGTTCAGGGCCGGCTCCGCGGTTGGTCAGCCGGCGGCGACGAGGCGATATGATCGGCTATTTTGTTTAAGCGGTAAAGACGTTGCAGACCGTACAGATGGTAAATGTTGGAAGAGGCCGAAATAAATGCGCCGCCAGGATGCCGGGGACGCCAAGGCCAGAAAAGGGAAGGTTGGGAGCTTCTCCCTCTCTCGATATTCCGGGAGAAAGATGGGGTGAGGGTGAAATTTAAATTTTCGAAAGCGGCCAAGGCGCTAAAACCACCTTCAATCCTGACCTTCTCCCAGGGCGGCGGAAGAAGGGACCACCAGGACTATTATTCCATCTTACGGAACAGCAGCGTGGCATTGTGGCCGCCGAAACCGAAGCTATTGCTCAGCGCGTAGGTGATTTTTCGGTCGCGGGCTTTGAAGGGGACGTAATCCAGGTCGCACTCGGCGTCGGGGTTGTCGAGGTTGATGGTGGGAGGGATAAGGTTTCGCTGGACGGCGAGAGATGCGATGACGGCTTCCACACCGCCGCTGGCGCCGAGCAGGTGGCCGAGCTGGCTCTTGGTGGAGCTGATGGGGACTTTTTTGGCGGAGTCACCGAAGACAGCTTTGATCGCGCGGGTTTCGGCAATGTCGCCGAGCTGAGTGCTGGTGCCGTGGGCGTTGATGTAGTCGACTTTGTCTGCGGTGATTCCGCCGTCGGTTAAAGCCATCTGCATCGCCCGGGCAGCGCCGCGACCATCTTCCGGTGGCGCGGTGATATGGTGGCCATCACCGCTCATGCCATAACCGACCAGTTCGGCGTAGATTTTTGCGCCGCGTTTTTTGGCGTGTTCGTATTCTTCCAGGATGACTACCCCGGCGCCTTCGCCCATGACGAAACCGTCGCGGTCTTTATCGAAAGGACGGCTGGCTTTTTCGGGGGCGTCATTCCGGGTGGAAAGCGCACGGGCCGCGATGAAGCTGCCCATGCCCAATTCGCACAAGGCGGCTTCAGAACCGCCGGCAATCATGACTTCAGCCATTTCGAACTGGATATATCGAGCGGCGTCACCGATCGCGTTGGAGCCGGTG
The DNA here is from genome assembly GCA_963704405.1 of uncultured Phycisphaerales bacterium. GTDB lineage: Bacteria > Planctomycetota > Phycisphaerae > Tepidisphaerales > Tepidisphaeraceae > MFD01213-c1. The sequence continues at coordinate 2,055,438 of OY969903.1, read as the reverse complement.
GCGCAGGCGGTGGCGACGGCGGTATTGGGGCCGTTGATCTTGAAGATGATGGAGACATTTCCGCTGGCGGCGTTCACCATAAGACGCGGGACGGTAAACGGGCTGACCCGGCTTACACCGCGCTCGATGAGGACTTTGTTTTGCTCTTCGAGCGTTTCAATGCCGCCGATGCCGCTGCCGATGATGACTCCGCAGCGATGCGGATCTTCCTGGGCAAAGTTGATGCCGGAATCAGCCACCGCGCTCAGCGCCGCGGCGATGCCAAACTGGCCGAAGCGGTCGAGCCGCTTGGGTTGAAGTTTGTCTTCAGTGTATTTGGAGGCTTCGGGCTGATACTTGGTGATGTCAAAGGATGTGCATTCCCCGCCGAAGCGGACGGGGAATTTGCTGAAGTCCCAGCGGGTGACGGTTTTGATGCCGCTCTTGCCCGCGCAGAGGTGGTCCCACATTCCATCGACCGTCTCGCCGAGTGAAGTGACGACTCCGAGACCCGTTATGACGACTCGACGCTTGCTCATATCCTTTGCAGTAACAACAGATGTCCGTTGTCAGTTGTCCATTGTCCGTTACTGATCTGGCCCGCAATGAACATTGCGATTCATTGCGCCTGTGGCATACCGTCGCCTTTACAGCAACGGACCACGGACAACTGACAAACCAGACACCAGAATTACTTGCTGGAATGTTCCTTGATGTAGTCGATCGCCTGACCGACAGTCTGGATCTTTTCAGCTTCTTCGTCCGGGATCGACAATTCAAACTCGTCTTCGAACTCCATGACGAGTTCTACGGTGTCGAGGGAGTCGGCGTTCAGATCGTTGATGAAGTGCGTCTCCCGAGTGATTTCACTCTTGTCGACGCCCATCTGTTCGCTGACGATCTCGATGACCTTTTGCTCAATATCTTCTGCCATTGGATTGTTCCACCTGCCCTGTCATGAGTTCACTCCGGACCACGCGGTCCGGGGTTTGGAAACTATAGCGGTGACGTGCAAGTTTGCAACTTGCCTGTCCGTAGTCCGCCGCCGGTCGTGTGTTGTAAGTCGTAGTCCTGCAAAGGACAACTGACAAGCGGGAGCGGACATCCGGTTAAAACTTTACATCACCATCCCGCCGTCCACGCAGATAACCTGGCCGGTGACATAGCCGGCGGCAGGGCTTGCGAGGAAGGCGACCACGGCCGCAATCTCATGCGGTTCGCCGAACCGCTTGAGCGGGATGAACTGCTTCACCGTGTCTTTAATCTTGTCATTCAGCACATCGGTCATGTCCGTCGTGATGAATCCCGGAGCCACCACGTTGCACGTGATGCCTTTACCCGAGAGTTCCTTTGCGACGGTCTTGCTCAGCCCGATCAGGCCGGCCTTGCTGGCCGAATAATTCGCCTGCCCCGCGTTGCCGGCGACGCCGGCGACCGAACTGATATTGATGATGCGGCCCGTCTTGCTTCGCATGATCGTCCGGGCGGCTGAGCGAATCGCGACAAAGGCGCTCTTCAGATTGGTATCGATGACAGCGTCCCAGTCTTCATCGTCCATGCGCAGGAGAAGCCCGTCTTTGGTGATGCCGGCGTTGTTCACCAGGACATCGAGGCGGCCGTGCTTCTCGGCAATCTGGTCGATTGATTCGGCAAAAACCTTTCCATCGGCGATGTCACAGACCAGCGGCTCGGCTGAGCCGCCGGCGGCGTTCACTTCATCAGTCACAGCTTTGAGCTTGTCGAGATTGCGGGCGATCGCCACAACGTGCAGGCCATCCTGGGCAAGCTGGCGAACGATCGCCGCCCCGATGCCGCGCGATCCGCCGGTTACGATGGCCACTCTCTTCTCAGTCATGTCATTCACTCCTGCGATCAACTCTGGCAGACTTCAGCGGACAAGGCCGACTTCTATCGGGCGTACACGTTCATTTCACCGCGGGCTCTTTGGCGGCGAGCCCCTCAACGGATGCAAGGCTTTCGATCGGCAGCCGACGATTAATTCGCCTGGCCAATCCCGCGAGATGCCTGTTGGGCGCGAGCTCGACAAATCGAGCGCTGTCGCCGCCTTCGGCGATCAGGGTCTTCATCGTCTGCTCCCATCGCACCGGCGATACAATTTGCTTCACCAGCAAATCCTTGATCGACGCGGCATTGCCATGCGGGACGGCGGTGACATTCGAATAAACGGTCGTTGACGGTGCGCTGAACTGAGCGCGATCAAGCTCCGCCTTCATCTTGTCAGCACCGCTCTGCATCAGCGGGCTGTGGAACGCGCCGGCGACTTTGAGAACGGTGGCTTTGAAACCGGCAGTCTCGGCGGCTTTAAACGCGCGCTCGCAGGCGGCCTTGCTGCCGCTCACCACGATTTGCCCCGGAGCGTTGTAATTGGCGGGAACCAGCACTTCGCCTTGTGCATTTTCCAGGCAGAGCTTTTCGATGGCGGCTTCGTCCGCGCCCAGGATTGCGACCATTCCACTTGGAGTAGAGACGGCGGCTTCCTGCATGTAGCGGCCACGAGCGGCAACGAGGCGCAGGCCGACCTCAAAGCTGAAAACACCGGCCAGGTGAAGAGCGGTGTATTCGCCGAGGCTCAGGCCGGCATAAGCGGTGACTAAAGCGGTGTCGATCACACCTGCGGCGATGCCGGCGCGATAGGCCGCGATGCTGGTTGTGTAAATCGCGGGTTGGCTGATGTCAGTCTGGTTCAGACGGTCTTCGGGGCCGCCGAAGCAGAGGGATTTGAGATCGAATCCGATGACTTCGTTGGCAGTGTCGAAGACTTCTTTGGCGCTGGGTGAAGACTCATAAAAGTCTTTGCCCATGGCGACGATTTGTGCGCCTTGGCCGGGACAGAGGATGAAGGTTTTGGATGCCATGTGGAAAAAAAGAATTGTTGCCGCGAAAAATTAAAAACGTATCACTGCATTGGACCACGTTAGTCCCGCGCCAAACGCCACGAACAGGACAACATCGCCATCCTTGATTCGGCCCGATCGCCGCGCTTCGTCGAGTGCGATCGGCACGGATGCCGCCGACGTGTTGCCATATTTATCAATATTCACGAACGCCTTTTCTCGCGGGAACTTCAACTTCTGGATGGCGTGTTCGATGATGCGCAAATTGGATTGGTGCGGAATAATCAGCGACACCTGTTCGGGGGTCAATTCGCACTTGCGCATCGCATCTTCAATCAGTTCCTCGAACCGATGCACGGCGAATTTATAAACCTCGCGGCCCTTCAGCTTGATGTACTGATTCCGGCCCGTCAGCATCGCCTCATCCATCACATGGCGGCTGCCGGGCATGTGATGCAGCAGTTCCCACCCATGACCGTCAGCGTGAATGCTGGAGTAAATCACGCCCTTTTTTGTGTCGTTCGATCGCTGCACGATGACGGCGCCGGCTCCGTCGCCGAATAAAATGCAGCTTCCGCGGTCGGTATAGTCGGTGATGCGGCTGATTGTCTCGGCCCCAAGCACCAGCACATTTTGATAGCGGCCTGACTTGATGAACGCCGTCGCCGTCTCCAGGCCATAGAGGAAACCGCTGCACGCGGCCGACAAATCAAATGCCGGCGTAGAGGTCAACCCAAGCCCCGCGGCGACAAAACAAGCGGTTGACGGGAATCCCATTTCCGGTGTGATTGTGGCGCAAAGGATAAGATCAATATCCTTCGCTTCCAGCCCCGCCGACTCGAGTGCGCGCTTGGCGGCTTGAATCGACAGCGTCGCGGTGCTTTCGCCGGCTCCGGCGATTCGCCGCTCTTTGATGCCGGTGCGCTGCGTGATCCATTCGTCGTTGGTGTCGACCATCTTCGACAGATCGTCGTTGGTCAGACGCTTCTCCGGCAGAAAGCTGCCGGTTCCCGCGATGATGGCTCCGTATTCAGGCATGGCTTGTAACACGTGGCTGGTGGATAGTCAGTGGCGAATGGTGGGAAGGCCTGTTGCTCAGTCACCATTTAATCCATGATCTACTACCCACGCCTTCATTCTTCTTCAACCGGAATGCTGTGCGCGATCTTCTCGACGATTTTTTCGTTCACGCCGCTGGTGACCAGTTGTTTGCCGACGCGGATGGCGTTCATGATCGCCTTGCTTTCGCTGCGGCCGTGGCAGATGAGGCAGTAACCGCCGATGCCCAGCAGCGGCGCGCCGCCATATTCCTGCCAGTCATGCTTGGCGTAGATTTTCTTCATCGCCGGTTTGAACTGATCCATCGCTGAAGGGTTGGTTTCCTGCAGCTCGTGCATCAACTGCTTGAAGAGCCCTTCGGTAAGGCCTTCCATCAGCTTCAGCACGACGTTGCCGACAAACCCGTCAGTCACCACGACATCGACGACGCCTTTGGTCAGATCACGGCCTTCGACATTTCCAACAAAGTTGATCTGCGGCTCATCGCGAAGAAGCTTGCGGGCATCCTTCACGATCGCATTTCCCTTGGCGTCTTCTTCGCCGATGGAAAGCAGACCGACGCGCGGGTTTTCAATCCCGCAAACCGCCGTCGCATAAGCGCCGGCCATGATCGCATATTGTGCCAGATGTTTCGGTTTTGGTGTGACGTTCGCGCCAACGTCGCAGAGGACGACCGGCCCGTAGAAACTGGGCACGATCACCGCAATGCCCGGCCGGCTGATTCCCGGCAGCGTCCGCATGCGCAGTTGCGCGGCGGCGACGCAGGCCCCGGTATTGCCCGCCGAGATCACGACATCGGCTTCACCTTTGGCGGCGAGCTTGCACATGACCGCGATCGAGCTGTCCGGCTTGCTGCGGATCGCTTCGACAGGCGAGTCGTCCATCCCGACGACCTGCGTCGTATGAACGATCTTATAATGCTTTTGTTGTTGGGCGCTCAGGCCGCTGGATTCAAGACCAGGCCGGCTGATTTTTTCATCGCCGATGAGCAGGACGCTGTCATCCCCACTGAGCAGAGGCGCGGCATCCCAGCATCCTTTCAGGATCGCCGCCGGGGCGTTATCTCCGCCCATCACGTCAACCGCAGCTCGCACTAGAGCTCCTCCCGAACAGGCGGCCATTCCATGGCGTCACCTGGCAAGAACCAACGCGTGCAACCGTCGCAACCCAACGCTGCAACTACGCCGACTCCTGCTCCACCTGCAAGGCGAGCTTGGGATTGACATATCCGCAGTTGTCGCAAGCCGCGTGGGGAAGCTTGGCGCTTCCGCACTGGGGGCAGCGGACATAGTGAATCGGCTTAAGAGCATGATGCGAGCGGCGTTTACGCTTACGCGACTTGCTGTGTTTTTGGACCGGAAGCATGGCGAACACTCCTGCGCGGCTGGATCGCGCCAGTCGTCGCTGCGTTTCGTAACCGTACGTGCCGCAGCAGTTAATGAACGACGTTTTCTATCGGAAAATCCACAAAAAGCAACGGCGGGCTATAGCCCGCCGGCTCATCAGGGAGGGGCAGGTTAGAAATAACCGGGGGTTCTGTCAAGCGATGCTGAAAACCGGGAGGATTTCGGCGGTACGAGGCCATTGGGCCGTCGTGTGCGTATTATTAGATGTTTCCACGGGGATCTCATCCTTGTAGCCCGGGTCTTTTTCGAAATAGGACGGAGGATTGTTATATTCGGGATGACGATCGTAAAACTTCTCGTCGCCGCGTTCGGGCGCGCATCCATTGAGAATGGCGAAGAGAAAAATGGCGGCTGCAAAGTGAATAACATTTCGCATAAACCTTCACTAAGCGTACGACAAAAAGGGTCGCGGCTGCAACTACGAAGTTTTTAGCCGATCCATCAGCATCACGATGCGAACCCCGGCCACGAGGTTTAAGAACCCATATCTTCGGCTCGGGTCCCTCACATTGCCAATCCCCCACGCCAACGTTACGGTACATCAACCGCAGCGATTGCTACCGGAGGACTTTGGCATGCCCGTAGAAAAGTGGTCTGACAATGTTGTCGTCGCGCACCTGGCTGACGACCCTCAATTTACGGAGGATTTGCTGTCGATTGAGGACTCGACCGCGGGGGGGAACTGCGACGTTGTCCTGGACTTTGCCGCGGTGCATTTCATCAATTCTTCCAACCTCGCCCGCCTGCTCAAGCTGCGCAAGAACATGATCAGCACCCAGCGCCGCCTGGTTTTCTGCAGCATCAGCACGCAGGTCTGGGGAACGTACCTGGTGACGGGGTTAGATAAGGTTTTTGAATTCAGCGATAATGTCCCCACGGCCCTGGCCACGCTGCAGATGGCGTAATGCAAGCGGCGGGACCGAGTTGTCCGGCCCCGAAATGAGCGCCATCATTTCGACGGTAGATCAATCCCTTTGCGCGTTGGCGGTTTCCTCTGGGAATATATCAAGCGCCCATTCCCCAGACCGTTGCGAGAATTCCACTCACGTCGGTCATTGTCGAATATGGAAGAAATTTGACGCCTTCGCGTTCGAGATTTTTTGCCAGCACTCCCTTGGCGAAGATGCAACTGCACCGCCGAGCGGGGCAAAGATCGCTGCGGCCATCACCAATATAAATCGGTTTGCGCTGCTGCACTGCCAGCGTGTTCATGGATTGGCATTTGCAATGAGCCGAGGCTGACTCGCAGGCGGCGGATGCGTGGGGGCAGGCGAGTTCCATCCCCTGGCCTGTTTCGCCTGTGCGTACAATCGAGTTGCACCGAACCGGGACATGACCAAGACCATTGCGATCCAGCAGGCGGCGGATGAACAGATCGATCCCATCGCTGAGGACCGTATACGGCACGTGCGTGCGGTCGAGCAGGCGGAAGAGGGGAAATATGCCGTCGTCGATGGGAATATTTTGAAGGAACTGGTCGAGTTCCGCATCGGAAATCCGCACGACCGCGAACTGCCGGCTCAGGCATTCGCGGGAGCCGATCAGGCCTTCCTGCCACTGCTGCTCGGCCAACATCCAGGAATCATCGGCGGCGTACCCCTTGATCAGCTCATCCAGGACATCTTTCTGCGTGATTGTTCCATCAAAATCAATCCATACCTGCGCGACCTGCGCCGGGGGGACGAGCGAGCCTGTGCGAGCCTGGTGACGGGCCGATGGACGTACAACCATTGAGCTGTAAGCATAAAGCACATCGATTGGCGGCGAAAGGCTGGCTGCACGGGAGAGGCGCGCCTCGCTACTGTATGGTGTATTCGACGTGATGAGAGGGACAAGGGGTTGGGGGGTTTACAGAAGTGAACAGAAGTTGGCGCTTTTTCAGGATGTGTTAGTATTTGCTAATTTATTGGGTGCATTGCCTGCTTTTGGATGCGGAGGGTGTAACGCTCGATTGTGGCGGCGGAAATATTGATGGGAAATTTTAACGCGGAGGCGCTGAGACGCAGAGAAAAGATGCTGAGTTTGGTGGTGGTCTTGCCCTTACCGGCACTTGTCGCATACCTTCGGGGTGCGGGGTGGTTGCTGTCGGCAGGTTCTTGCATGAAGCTTGTTCAGCCCTGGACGGTCGGTCCGGGGGCATTAATCCTGAGCGCTTTCATCCGCTTCTGGATGGGGACATCGCAGTTTTATTTTACGTTTGATGAACCGGATGCTGATCCTCGCGGAGCGCCGCACCGGGGTATTTATATTTTCTGGCATGAGATGCTGCTGTTTCCTGCGTACACACACCGCCGCCATGGTTTTGCAGTGCTGATCAGCCAGCATGTGGATGGGGAATTGATTGCGCGGATTCTGCATATGCTGGGGTTTGCCACGGTTCGGGGTTCGACGAATCGGCAGGGGCTGAGCGCCATTCGCGGGATGATGCGCAGCGGCAAGAGCTATCACCTTGCGATCACGCCGGATGGCCCGCGCGGCCCGCGGAGAGTTGTGCAACCGGGGGCGATTTATTTGGCCAGCAAAACGGGGATGCCGATCTGTCCGATCGGCCTGGCGTTCCGCGATCAGTGGCGCGCCGGGAGCTGGGACCGCATGGCGCTGCCCAAGCCGGCGACGACTGGGGTGTGCATCAGCGGGGGGCGAATTTTTGTTCCGCCGGACCTTACAGCCGAGCAGATTGATGAGTATCGGCAGCGGGTGCAGACGGCGCTGGATGGGGTGCAGGTGCGAGCGGAGTCGGATCCGCGAATTTTGAGGAGGTGATTCGTGATGCGTAACTGTTTGCGATTGCTGGGGGAATTTCTCTGCGCTCTTGCGCGAGTTATCTCCTTGAATCTGATCGAAGAGTTTTATCAACGCAGAGGCGCTGAGGCGCAGAGAAGAAAATTGTTGTGAGTGAATGAGTGCGATTTTGCTTGCCACGTGGGGAGGATTGTTTTTGATTGGGTGGTAACTGTTTACTGTACGTCGTAATGTGTGAGGTGTGGCTCGTCATGGTTTTTTGGGGGGTCTGTGGAAGTGGAAGGGAGAAATCGTGGCTGGAGATTCATGGTATTATGCATTTAATAATGCGCAGCAGGGGCCTGTGTCGCTGGATCAATTACGGCAACTGATTGCGGTTGGGGAGCTTGGGGCGGAGTCGCTGGTGTGGCGGGAGGGGATGGCAGAGTGGGCGGCGGCGGAGAGTGTGCCGGGGTTGTTTCAAGGCGCGGCGGTGAGGCCTAATATTGGGGCTGGGAATGATCCATCGTCCGTGGCGACGGATGAGAAGGTTGCTTCTTCCGGGGATTACAGTGCTCCTTGGATGGGGCACGCCGAGCCTGCGTTGATGGGCGGGCAACTCAATTACTTCAGCACGGTTCCGGACCCCTATGCCTACGCCGGCTTTTGGCTTCGCTTTGCCGCGTACCTGATTGATTACATTATTTTGTCAGCCTTTGGCTGGATCGTTGCAAGCGTTGTCAGAATCGCGGTTCTTGCAAGCGGTCTGCAGACGGGGAGCTCTCCCCTGGGCACATATTTTCTTCGTCCTGCGGGAAGCCGCGGCATGAATGGAGCGATCCTGGCCATCGGCCTTCTTTCTCAGATGTTGGTTCTGATCGGTAGATGGCTTTACTATGGGCTGATGGAAGCTTCGGCTTACCAGGGAACCCTTGGCAAAATGGCCATCGGTATTAAGGTGACGGATCTGAGTGGTAAACGCATCGCGTTCGGGCGGGCTACCGGGCGATTTTTTGGGAAAATCCTTTCGTGGCTGCTCCTGGGGATTGGGTTTCTGATGATTGGCGGGACTGACCGCAAGCAAGGATTGCACGATCAGATGGCGGGGACGCTGGTGCTCAGGAAGGGAACGCGCACGTGAGTCAGGCGCGCATCGGGTTATCCACCGATGCGGCTCATTTGTTCGTTGCCGCGATGGCTGTGCAGATCGGGCTTGAGCCGCACGCATTGGGTCATGGCGTTTGCGACGGCGCGGCGGCGGAGGGATGGGTTGGGGTGGGTTCGGAGTAGTTGGCGTATGGGGACTTCACCGCCTTCGAAGAGGCAGGAGCGGAGGACGCCGTCGGCTGTCAGGCGCAGGCGGTTGCAGGTGGAGCAGAAGGGGGCGGACATTGCGCTGATGAAACCGATGCGGCCGACGGGATTGCCGCGGGCGAGGCGATAAACATTGGCGGGTCCGACGCCGGGTTCGGTTTGGCGGTCGATGGGGATTAAGGGGCCGACTTCGGATTCGATTCGCTCCCGGATCTGGGGTTCGGGGATGAGTGCGTCAGCGCCGCGATCCTGAGCGCCGCAGCCTGCGGCGGGGCCGACTTCGGATGGATCGATGCGGAGATCGGTCGACGGGGTGGGGGGACGGAGCAGCGCGGCGTCGCCAAGGGGCATGTATTCGATGAAGCGGACAGTCAGGCGCTGGGACAAGGTGAGGCGGGCGAAATGAGGGAATTCGTCGTCGTTGGTTCCGCGCATGGCGACGACGTTGACCTTGAGGCCGGTGAGGCCGACGTCCTGGGCGCGGGCGAGGCCTCGCAGGACGGTGGGCAGATCACCGGTGCGCGTGATGCGTTTGAAGCGGTCGGGCTGAAGGCTGTCGATGCTGACGGTGACGCGGTCGAGGCCGGCTTCTTTCAGGGGGGCGGCGAGATCGTGCAGGAGCATGCCGTTGGTGGTGAGGGAGAGATCTTCGATCCCTTTTATTCGGCGGAGCATGGCGACGAGATCGAGCAGGCCGTGACGGAGGGTGGGTTCGCCGCCGGTGAGCTTGAAGCGGCGAATGCCGTGAATTTCGATGGCGGCGCGGACGATGTCGGCGATTTCTTCGAAGGTGAGGATATCTTCGCGGGGCAGCCAGCGCACGCCTTGTTCCGGCATGCAGTAGACGCAGCGGAAATTGCAGCGATCGGTGACGCTGATGCGCAGCACCTGCACGGCGCCGATCGACCGGGGGCCCGTCTCAAAGAGGGGGGCGGCGTGGGATGTCGCTGCGCCTGAAACGGGGAGCTGGATGATGGGGAGACGCATTGGGCTCATTGTAGCGTGGCGGGTGAGCAGGTTCACTGGGGAAACATTGATGGAAATTTTAACGCGGAGGCGCTGAGGCGCAGAGAAAAGAGGCGGAGTTTTAACTTGTGTCTTTGTGCGGTTGTGCGTCTGGGCGCGAGGAATTTGCCATTCGCCATAAACAGGAGTTGCTATGCAAGGGATGTGGTGGCGCGTCTTTTCTTGGGGGTGGTTATAAGGATGGGGGGCGATTGTAGACCTTGGGGCGTTTGACGGTCATTTGCGGCGGTGTACGATGGCTCGGGCAGTTTGGAAAATTGATTGCATTTTAAGGAAACACTTTCAAAGAAGGAGCTCCAATGACAAGCTTTCGTCGCGCACTTAAGAGCGGCCGCCTGATTGCGGCGGTGCTGGCCGTGGCCCTGATCAGCGGCGCATCGGCGCACGGGCAGGTGCTGGACCAGGTGCCGGGCGATTCGCTGGTGGTGGTGAAGGTCAATCATCTTCAGGACACCAGCGCGAAGGTTGCGGCCTTCATGCAGGCGCTGGGCGTGACGGATTTTCAGCCGGCGTTGAATGATCCGCTCGCGGCGGTGATGTCTCAGAGCGGGCTGACGGCTGGGATCGACAAGAGCGGCGAGATGGCGATGGCGTGGTTGAACAGGCCGTGGTCTGGGACTCAGAAGGATGCGAACGGCAAGCAGGTTCCACCGCCGGTGCTGATCCTGGTTCCGGTTTCAGATTACAAGGCGTTTGTGGAGCAGTCGACGGTGGTGCGAACGGAAGGGGATGTCAGCGTCGTCCATTTCAAGCAGGACAAATCGGGAGAGGATACGTTCATCGCCAACTGGGGCGCTTATGCGGCGATGTCACCGACGAAGGATGTTGTCACGGCGAAGCCGGACGGGCTGAAGGCGACGGGCCTGGCGGCCAAGCAACTGGCGGAAAAGGATGCGATCATCTTCGTCAACATGCCGGCGCTGAAAGCGATGGCGATTCCGCAACTGCAGGCAAACCGGCAGAAGATATTGAATGAGGTTCAGAAGACGGCAGCGGCCGGCAACCCTGGCGCCGGCCCGAACCAGGCGGCGGTGCTGAAGTCGGTGGTCAACCAGGTCATTAACATGGCGACGACGTTCATGCAGGATTCGCAGGCGACGACGATCGGAATCAACGTCGGGAAGGATGGAATCACAGGAACGCTGCTGGCCGAGTTTGTGCCGGATTCCGCGACGGCCAAACTTGTGGCGCAGGTAAAGAATACGGATCAACCGCTGATGGCGGGACTGCCGGACAACAAGTACCTCTTCTACGGCGGAATGGTCCAGGACCCGGCGCTGTCGGTGAAGATTATCGATGGTCTTGCCGGGTCGATCAGCACCGACATCGCGGGGCTGGGCGAAAATGGGAAGCTGATCCAGGAAATCATCGACAACACGAAGGAGGGGATGTCGGCGATCGAGGGAAGCGCGTTTGGCATGGTTGCTCCGACGGGGGCGATCGGTCAGGGCGGATTGGTTGAACTGGTCGGGGTATATAAAGGGGACGCCGCCAAACTTCAGGCTGTTCAGAAGACGCAGGTTGAAGCGCAGCAGAAGTTAATGAAGGCGATGAGCATGAAGAGCGGTGAGGTGATGAAGACGAGCTATTTGGAAGGGGCCAAGACGATTGACGGGATCAGCTTCAACCAGGTGCAGATGCAGCCGAACATGCAGGGGAACACGCCGCAGGAAATGCAGGCGGCACAGGCGATGAGCATTATGTATGGCCCCAACGGCCTGGTCATGTTGAACGGCATCATCGATCCCAAGACGCTGCTGGTTGTGGGCGGCGGAGACGATCAACTGATCAGCAGCGCGATCGCAGCGGCCAAGTCGAACACCGATGTGCTGGGAAGCGCCGAGGCGCTGAAGTCGGTGGACGCGAATCTTCCTAAAACCCGCGCGGCGGTGGTGTATATTCCGCTGGATGTGATCGTATCAACGGCGGTGAGCTATGCCCGGCAGTTTGGTTTCCCGATGCCGGTGCAATTGCCGCCGAACCTTCCACCGATCGGAATCTCGGCGGGCACGGAAGGAAGCGCGATCCGTGTGGATGAGCATGTTCCGACGCAACTCGTGCAGAGCCTGATTCAGGCGGGAATGCAGGTGTTCCTGCAAATGCGCGGCGGCGGAGGCCAAGGCGGCGGCGGTGGAGCGGGCGGGGCCGGGGGGCTGTGAGTTTTTGGGTTGCCTTTTGTTTTGTGTTTTGAATTTGGAACCGGCCGCGATGAAAGTCGCGGCCGGTTTGTTTGGCGGTGGAGGTTGTGAGGCCGATCGCACGCGGAGACGCAGCGGCGCCTGTTCCGCAGTGCAAGAAAGACGCTGGTGCGGCGGATTTGTTATGCCAGGGAGTTCGTTGGCGCGTTTAAAACTCGATCATGGCTTTAATGACGTTGGCTTCGGGCGTGAGCCAAGAGGGGAGGGTTTCGATGAGCATGTTGCATGTGGCACGATGGGTGATCCAGGGGGTGGTGTCGACGGCGCCGTCTTCGACCAGCTTGATGATGCGCTTGAAGTCGGCGGGACGGCTGTTGCGCGAGGCGAGCAGGGTGATCTCGCGGCGATGGAAGTTGGGATCGTTGAAACTCACCTCGCCTTGAAACAGGCCGACGAAAACGATGCGGCCACCGGGGGCGACGAAGTCGAAGGTTTTGGCCATTGAAGGGGGAGCGCCGGTGGCGTCGAGGACGAGGGTGGGCAGGTCGTTGCTGGTGATGGTTTTGAGGGCGGCGAGGATGTCGCCGCGGGCGTCGATGGTTTCGTCGGCGCCCATATGTTTGCGGCAGAAATCGAGGCGTGATTCGCTGACGTCGGCGACGATCACCCTTGAGCCGTTGGCCTTGGCGAAGGGGATGATGGAGAGGCCGATGGGGCCTGCGCCAATGACGAGCACCCATTCGCCGGGCTCGGCGGCGGCGCGATCGACGGCATGGCAGCCGATGCCGAGGGTTTCGACCAGCGCGAGCTGTTCGAGGGAGAGCTTGCTGGAGCGGTGGAGCTTATTGGCGGGAAGGGTGATGCGTTCACGCATACCGCCGTCGACGTGAACGCCAAGCACCTGCAGGTTGACGCAGCAATTGGATTTGCCGCGGCGGCAGGCGATGCAATGGCCGCAGTTGAGATAAGGCTCGACGGAGCAGCGATCGCCGGGCTTGAGGTCAGATGCGGGATCATTCACTTTTTCGACCACAACGCCCAGTTCGTGACCGAGAACGCGGGGATAGGAAAAGAAAGGCTGGCGGCCGCGATAGGCGTGCCAGTCGGTGCCGCAGATGCCAACGCGATGAACGCGGACGAGCGCATGCCCCACCGGCGGCGCGGCGGGTTCGTCGGTCTGAGCGAAACGGAATTGCTCGGGCTTGTCGAGGATCAGAGTGTTCATGGGGGATAGTTTACGCGGTGCAGGGCCGGGGAAAAAGATGGGCGTTGAGATTGTGGCTATTGATGGGAAACTTTAACGCGGAGGCGCGGAGACGCAGAGAAAAGATGAGGAAGTGGAAGGTGATGCGGGGGTGCTTTCTGCGATTCTGTAATTCGGCAGGCGTAATCTGCTATGCGCCCTTCAAAATCGCGGCTGTTCGCTTGACGGATCGGAACGGGAGGGACACGATAACTTCATGAGGAAAACGTCGATACCGACCCTATCCTCGCTGATCGTGCTTTTATCTGTATCACTCTGCGGGGCGGACAACGCGCCGGAATATACTGCGACGGGGGAACGCATCTGGCATCTCACTTCTTATCTGAATGGACCGACCGACCACATTCGCAAATGTTTCAATCAGCAGCTTGAGGATCTCTTGCAGTGCAAGCGCGATCTGATTGCGGGCCGGGATGAATTGCAGAAGCTGCTGGACGATCGCCGGGGGATTGTGGTGCGGCCGGTGCATGAGATGCAGGAATATCAGGATCAACTGCGGACGATGCTGGTGGCCAAGGCTGTTGCGGAGGGGCGCGGAAGCGGGAGGACATTGCCGCGGCGATGGAAGCTTCATCGCGGCAGAACCTGGCCGCGGGGCGCATGGAGCAACTGGAAAAGGACGCGCTGCGGCGAGACAAGATTTATGCGCAGTCGCAGGCGGACCTGAGTGACAAAGTGCAACAGCTCCGGCAGATCGAGCCATCGATTGTAAAAGCGGCGGCGTGGAGGCAGGCATTGCTGGAGGCTGTCCGGGAATCGGCGCGGCTGCCAGGGCCGATCGCGGTGGGCAACCGGGGGATACTGGGGTTGATCACGCCGGGCCGCATTATTGATGATGAGACTTTCGCCGCGGAGTATGAGACGCACGAGATCCTGGAATGGCTGGATGCCAAGGCAGGCGACGGGATTGTGAAGACGCGGAATCGGATTGCGATTGTGGAGCTGATTGTGGAGGGGGAATCGACGAAGGAAATGCATGCAGGGGAGCCGGTGCTGTTGGATGAAACATTCGAGATCGTCAGCGAAGAGGCCGGGGGAGGCAAGACGGTATATCGCGCGAAACGAACGGAGAAATCAGATACAGACCGGCTGTTTTCTGCGATCGAGCATTTGACGGCGGACGCGGGCAAGAGCGGGCCGACGACGAGGATGTATTTGGGGGATTAGCCGGCGCATGGCGAAAGTTGCGCGGGCGGCGCATTGGGCTTGCCTCCGGCGGATTGCGGGAGGACCGGGTGAGGGCGGCGTGTTGGCGGTCGTGCTATGTTCTCGTTCCAGCATCGATTAAAATGGGGATGCGCAAAGACAGCTTGTGGGAAGATGCGCTGATGTCATTCGCGGAGACCATGAACCGAGACTCACGCCGACGGCGGGTTGAAATTTCGAAGTCGATTGAGGCTGTTGCTTCACCCTGGCGGCGGGTGACGCGGTTTGCGTTTGTGCTGCTCATGGCGGTCGTCATCACCCGGCTGACAACTGTCGAAGTTTTGCGCGATCCGTGGGATGCGGTTCCCGGCGGCACGGCGATTTCGCACGGGGCGGGGGCGGCGTCCGGGGTGGTTTTGGATTTGCTGGCGGTCGTGCCGGCGATTTTGGTGCTGGGCCGGCGCGATGGATCGGTCATATACGTTGACGTGGCGTTGGAGTTATCTGCCGATGCTGGCGGTGGCGGCACTTGCGGTGGCGAGCTGCGGGTGGGCGGCGGATACATTTATTTCGGTAATTACTGGGGCGCATCTGCTGGCGGGATTTTGTTTGCTTTGGGCCGCGTCGCAACTGGTGCGGAGCTGGGACCGGCTGCGGCTGGTGGCGGCGATTTGTTTTGGGTTGCTGCTGACGCTCGTGGCACAATCCACCATTTATTGCCTGATCGATGTTCCGGAGAACACGCGCTATTGGAACGAGCACAAAGATCAGATTCTGAAGGAACACAACTGGCGGGCGGGATCATTTGCGGCGACGCAGTTTGAACATAAGGTGGTGAGCGGGGAGATCCCGTCATTTTTTAATTCGGCCAATACGTTCGCCGCGGTGGGGGTGATGCTGTTCGCGGTGGCGGCGGGGATCGGCATTCAGCGGATCAAAGATAAAGAAGGAGCGGCGGCGATCCTGCTGGCGGTGATTGCAGCGGCGGGCGCGGCATGGATTATTTATCTGGCGCGCAGCAAAACGGCGGGGGCGACGCCGGTTCTGGGTGTGGGGATGCTGGTGGCGGTTGCGATGCTTCGGCCGCGATTGAAGCGGCATTCGGTGGCATTTTACTGGCTGGGCGTGGCGGCGTGCTTTGGCGGGATGATCGCCGTCGCGGGACATGGGCTTTATCACGGTGGACTTTTTCCCGGCCACTTCAGCAATAGTTTGGATTTCCGCTGGAAATACTGGGTGGCTTCGGTGCGGGTGTTTTTGGCGCATCCGCTGCTGGGGGTGGGGTGGAGCAATTTTGGATTGCACTACATGGCCGCGCGGCTGCCGGAGGCTTCGGAGGAAATTAAAGACCCGCATAATTTTTTGATCCGTTTTTTTGCGGAGCTGGGGATCACAGGCGGCGGCCTGGTTGTGGCGTGGCTGCTGCGGATGTGGTGGGAAATGACGCGGCCGACTGATGACGCCGCGGCGGCGGCCGAAGCAACGGGCAGTAAAATGCGGAACGCGCCGGTGATTTCATCGGCCGATCGGGATTCAAATGAACTGGGCGAAACCGTCGTCACGGCCGCAATGATCTGCATCGCAGGGATCATGCTGACGATCCTGGTGAATGTGGATTTCTCCCAGTCGGCGGCGGATGTGACGCTGGAAATGCTTCGGCGCGTCCTGTACCTGCTGGCGCTTCTGCTTGGGACGATCGCGGGCGCGATGATCTCCCCTCACAAGCGCGAACTCGATGGCCGGCCGGCGCCATGGCTGATCTATTGCATGATGATCGCGATGGGATTGTTCCTGATTCATAACCTGATCGATTTTTCGCTGTTTGAAGCAGGACCGATGTTTGTGTTTCTGATGGTGGCGGGGTCGGTGCTTGGGGTTGCGCCGGCGAGGGAATCGCGCCGGGGCAGCGGAGCGATTGCGATTGCGGGAGCGATCGCGGCGATCGGCGGCATGGCGGCGGCAGTGGTGGTGTTTGGCATACCAGTGATTGAAGGCGAGCAGGCCGCGTTTGAGGCGGGGGAATTTGTTCGTTCGGCGCCGGAGAATGACGGGCGGCAGCAGGCGGCGCATTATCAGCAGGCCGCGGACAGCATGAGGTTTGCGCTGGATCATATCCCGTATAACGCTGATTATGCGTTCGATCTGTCGCGATATTTGCTTGGGTCGGGCCATCTGCAGGATGCGGAGGACATGATCGCCAGGACCATCCGGCTCAATCCCATGATGATTGCGGCGTACCTGGATCAGGCGAATGTGGAACTGCGGAAACCTTCCCCAGATGCCGCACTGGTCGAGAAAGATTTCGAGGCCATCCTGCGGCTTAATCCAAATGATGTAGCCCTCCACCGTCAATTTGGCGAGGCCCTGGATCGATTCGGCGAGCATCAGCGCGCACAAGCGCAATATGAACTGGCACTGAGGTACAACAGCCTTTTGCCGCCCGACGAACCCAAGCGGCTGAGCGCCGAAGAAATCGCAGCCATCCAGCGACGAATCGATGCAGACAAGGGGAGAGCAGACGGGAGATAGCGGATCGCCTCGAATCGATCGCGGTCCACTATTCATTAGTTACTCTGCACTCTGTCCTCTCTACTTTCTGATGTACGCAGCCGCTATCATCCGCACCCCATGGCCAAACCGCGTCATAAGCTGATTGATCTGTCGCAATATATCGGCTTGCGCATTGTTTCGATGCTGCTGCACAGCTTTCCCGTGTCGGCTAATCTGCGGTCGGCCAGGCTGCTGGGGACGCTCATGTTCCGGTTTGACCGAAAGCATCGCGAGCGGGCGATGGGGAACCTTCGGCGCAGCTTTCCAGAGATGCCGGAGCGGCAGCGCGAGCGGATCGCGGAGCACAGCATGCAGCAGTTGTTCATGCTGTTCATCGAAGTGCTCTTCACCACGCGGCTGGTCCATATCGACACCTGGGCGAGCTACTGCGAACTGGAAAACTTTCGCGAGGTGCTCGAGCTTCTGCTCCAGCGCGACCAGGGCCTCATCATGCTCACCGGCCACTTTGGCAACTGGGAAATCCTGGGGTATGTGCTGGCAACGATGGGGTTCAACACCACCAGCATCGCCCGCCCGCTGGATAACCCATATGTCAACCAGTGGATGCTGGGCGTGCGCGAAAAGAAGGGCCAGAAAATCATCGCCAAGAAAGGGGCGACTGAAGAAGTCATCACCGTCCTGGCGCACGGCGGCGCGGTTGGATTCATCGCGGACCAGAACGCCGGCAGCAAAGGCATCTTCGTCGATTTCTTTGGCCGCAAAGCGAGCACGTACAAATCCATCGGGCTGCTGGCGATGGAATACAAGGTGCCCATCGTCATCGGATATGCCCGGCGAATTGACGATCAGTTCCGGTTTGTCGTTGGCGCTCAGGACATCATCCGGCCGCAAGACTGGCAAAATGAAGACGACCCGCTCCGCTATATCACCCAGCGCTATACAAAAGCGATCGAAGATTTCGTCCGCAAAGACCCGGGGCAATATCTGTGGGTGCATCGCCGATGGAAAACGCGCCCCAAAGGGGAGGCGGCGGAGACGTTTGATTGATCGTGGGGAGCGGGGAAAGCGGGGATCAAGAAATGCGCCGACTCTATCCACTTCCCCGCGCGGTTCGATACCGCTTGCCCCGTTGGTAGAACAACAGGAAAACGCTAGGCCCGAAGGCGAGAATCATCACGGCCACGCCTGCACAGATTCCGAGGCCCGTGGCGAATCCTGCGCAGCATTCCGAACGGCGGCGGACGACCAAATGGGCGGGGACGGCTATGAGGAGTTCCAGCACGCTTCCAACAATGAGCCGCCGATGGAGCATCAGACCGATGCTTTGGGGATTGGCGGATAGCGCGATCATTGCAAACACAACGGTCCATCCGATCCACACGACCGCACTGGCCGCCAGGATGGCCCAAACCGCTTCGTCGCCCTGGCCGTGCATCCACTCGGCCAGCGCAAATCCACCGCTCGCAACAAGGAGCGCGGCGAGCAATCCGGAGACGATGATCGGAAGCCAAAGTGTCCGCCGCACAATAGGCCGGCGGCGAACCACGCGGACAGGAACGATCATCAAAGAGAGCCCTGCCGCCGCCAGACAAACGTCGATCATCACTGCCTGCGGAAAGACTTCGTGTGCATCGAACAGCCAGACGGACCACATGGGCAGTGTGAGCAGCACGCCGAGCAGCAACAGATAAACGGCGCCGACCCAGTAAATCCATGAAGGGCGGGAAGCGGGAACAACCTCGCTCGCGCTGGTTTCATAGCTGATCACCGGGGGCGGCATGGCGGAAGAGGTTGTGGGATCGGGGCTGCTCAATTGGATTTCCCTGAAGCATTTGTCATATCACATTCATCTGAGCATTGAGAAAAATGCTGCGTGCATCAATGGTCATCCACCTGTAAAGATCAAATCCGCAGCACACTCCGATACTGCGGCAGCACGGCATCCCAGGTGAATCGCCGACGGACATCCTGCCCCCCCGCCGCTATGAGCCTTTGGCGAAGGGCGCGATCCTGGGCCAATCGTTGAATGGCCGCAGCGAGCGCCGCTGCATTTGAGCTGGGCACAAGCAGGCCGGTTTGCTCATGCCGCACCACATCCCGAATTCCTGCAACATCGGTTGCGACGACAGGGACACCCGCCGCCATTGCTTCGATCAACACCAATCCAAAGCCTTCGGCCAAACTGGGCAGGACGAGCATCCCACTTTCCGACAGCGCCTGCATCGGTCCTGCTGCGGCTCCGTGCATGGTTACCCACTGCGACGCCTGATGCCTGCGGATTGCCGCCTCGATGCGCGGCCGATCTGTTCCCAGTCCCCACACATGCAGATGCACGAGGCCGCGCAGAAGCGCAACGGCCTCGATCAACGTTGGCACATTTTTGATGGGATCGAGGCGGCCGATAAATGTGATTGGAAACGGATGTGCGATCGAGACGGCCGCAACTGTTTTGTTGGGCACGAAGCCGGATGGATCGACGGCGTTTGGGATGATGACAATTTTTTCTTCCGGCACGTTCGACCAGGCGACGGCAGCATCGGACACGCTTTGTGACGGGACAACAACACAGTCGGCGGCGCGATGGGCGAGACGCTGAACCATCCAATGCCAGCGCGGCCAAGGTTGGGTGGTCTGGATCGATTGAACCCAGCGGACATCGCCAAGCCATATCGACGCCGCGGCTGCAACCGCGTTGGCATGCAGGAGAAAGCTAAAGACCGTGTCAAAGCCGCGGGCACGGACCAGGTGAATGAACCGGGGCAGAATGCGAAAATCACTTACACCGAGCGCATTCAGTGCGGTCACATGAATTCCTGCCGCCTCAATTTCGCGCGCCACCGGCCCCGCCGCGCTGAGACAGGCAGCTTCTATTCGCACATCGGACACCAGCGTTTGCAAGCGAATAGCCAATTCGCGCACCACGGTAGGAGTGCCGCCAATTTCCAAATCCGTAATCAGCAGGAGGATGCCGCGCGATGCCACAGGCTAAATTTACCTGCGACGGCCTAACATAACGAGCGGAACAAGCAGTCGGGGCGTTTGGCTTTGATCGGCAACGTTGGAAACACAGGAGATACCTGTGCTGTTTTTAATCTGCGGGCAACCGATTCCATCAAAGCAATTTTTTGATAATTCTTCAAAAAGTGCTGTATTTTGATTCATTTGTTGCATTTCTGCCCTTCCTATCTTCTTAGGATCAGGTTCGCTGGAACCGATAAGAGGGTAAACTCCCTGGTGCTATTTTTACCGGCGCTCATCGAGCCGTAATGGAACTCGAATATTTCGCATTCCCATGCAGACCGACAAAAACACACGCTCCCCGTCGCGGCGAACGCCCACCAGCCTGCCCAGCGCACGCGGTGAATTCCGCGTGGCGGCCATCGATGTCGGGTCCAACAGCCTTCACATGGTGATCGCCCAGGCGGACCCGGATGGGGCGATCACAACGCTTTGGCGGATGAAGGAGATGGTCGGTCTTGGCCGCATCAGCTTCCCTTCGCGCCGGCTCAGCGTTGAAGCGATGGATCGCGCCATTGCCACCCTGCGCCGATTCCAGGAAGCGGCGCAGCGCCGGCAGTGCGAAAAGATATTGGCCGTCGCCACCTCTGCTGTCCGCGAGGCAGAGAATGGGGGCGACTTCCTGGAGCGCGTCCGCCGCGAGTTGGGGATGAATATTCGCGTGGTGAGCGCCCGGGACGAAGCGCGGCTTATTTATTTGGGCGTTCGGCATGCGGTTGAGCTCAAAAGCTCACCGACGTTCATGATTGATATCGGCGGCGGGAGTGTGGAGTTCATCGTCGCGGACAAGACCCGGCCGCTGCTGCTGGAGAGCCGCAAGCTGGGCGCGACGCGGATGACGGCGAAGTACGTCAAATCCGATCCGATTGACGGGCCTGATCTCAAATCGCTCCTGGCGGCGTATGACCGCGAACTGACACCGCTGTGCGAGAATATCCTGGCGTTCAAACCGGTGGACGCGCTGGCGACCAGCGGCACGCTGGAGAATCTGGCGGCGATGTGCGCGGCGCTGTATGGATCGCACGAAGGGGTCATCGAGCGAGAGCCATTGAATAAGCTGGTGAGCCGACTGCTGGAAAGCCGCACCAAGGACCGGGCGGAATACAAGGGACTGGACGACCAGCGCAAGGACCAGATCATCGCAGGCGCGCTGCTGGTGAACGAGCTTTTTCGGCGGCTGAACCTCGAGCGGATGACTGTTTGCAAGTCGGCTTTGCGGGAAGGCATCCTGGTGGATTATCTCTCGCGGCATCTGCCGGAGCTGTCGATTCGCCGGGAGGTTCCGGACCCCCGCCGCCGCGGCGTGCTGGACCTTGCCCGGCGCTGCGACTGGAACCAATCGCACAGCGAGCAGGTCGCGCGCATCTGCATGCAGCTTTTTGATCAGCTCAAACCCTTGCACGGATTGAACAGGAAGGCACGGGAGCTGATCGAGTACGCGGCGTTGCTGCACGACATCGGCTGGCACATCTCGCGCGACAGGCACCATAAGCACGGCATGTACCTGATTCAGCATGGGAAGCTTAAAGGGTTTGCGCCGGAAGAAGTGGGCATCGTGGCCAATATTGTCCGCTATCACCGCAAGGCCAAACCGAGCGCCAAACACGAATATTTCGGGGCGCTTTCCGGTCGCAGCAGGAAAATCGTGCGTGTGGGGGCCGCGCTGCTGCGAATATCGGACGGCCTGGATCGGAGCCATTGCACGGTCGTATCATCAATCTCCTGCTCAATTCATCGCCGAAAAATAGATGTGGTAATCAAGGCCCGCGGCGATGCCGAACTGGAGATATGGGGAGGACGAAGGAAGATGGATTTGTTCGCCGAAACGTTCGGACGGAGCATTAGTTTTCGGGAAGCGGAGAAATAAGAAGCGCAGAGCGATGAGCGCAGAGCGCAGAACGAAGATGGGATGACGGGTGATTTGATTTTGTTCTTTGTTCTGCGCTCTGCGCTTTGCGATCTGCGCTTACTTCCTGACTGTGGGTTTGGAATATGGATGCTTTGACTAAGCCGCATGAATTTCCTGGGAAGTTGATTATTGTCGAGGGGATCGACGGTTCGGGGAAGAGTACGCAGTTGCAGTTGGCGATGCGGTATCTTCAGGCGAAGGGGTTGCCGGTTTTTTTTACGGAGTGGAACAGTGCGGAGCTGGTGAAGACGGTGACGAAGAAGGGCAAGAAGAAGATGACCCTGACGCCGCTGACATTTTCGCTGCTGCATGCGACGGATTTTGCGCATCGGCTGGTACACAATATTTTGCCGCCGCTGAAGGCGGGGATGACGGTGCTGGCGGATCGGTATGTCTATACGGCCTTTGCGCGCGACGCGGCGCGCGGGTGCGATCGGGACTGGGTGCGGCGCGCATACCAGTTTGCGCCGCGTCCGGACCTGGCGCTTTACTTCAAAGTTCCCATCGACATCAGCGTTCAGCGCATCGTCGGCGGACGCGCGCAGCTTAAGGACTATGAAGCAGGGATGGACCTGCACCTGGCGGCGGACAAGGTGACGAGCTTTAAGATTTTTCAGAGCCGCATTCTCGATGAGTACGAGCGCATCACGCACGAGTATGGCCTGCGCGTCATCGACGCGAGCCAAAGCATCGGCCAGCAGCAGCACACGGTGCGCACGCTGCTGGATCAACTGTATGGATGGGCCGAGCCCGAAGCCGCGCGGCCTGAAAGACTGCACGACCGTCCGCAGGGCCCCGCGAGGCAGGAGAATGTGGCATGAATTCGCTGAAGTATTTATCACATGCCATGCCGTATTTTTCGCAGGGTCCGGTGACGGGCAAGCTGATCGTCGTCGAAGGCACCGATGGCTGCGGCCGCTCCACGCAGGCGTTCATGCTCAAACAGTGGCTTGAAGTGCAAGGCTATGGCGTGATGGAAACCGGCTGGACGCGCAGCAAACTGGTGGGCCAGGCGATCACCGACGCCAAGCAGGGGCACTCTCTTAACCGGCTCACGTACTGCATGATGTATGCGACCGATCTGGCCGACCGGATGGAATACCAGATTATTCCCGCGCTGAAGAGCGGCTTCATCGTCCTGGCGGACCGGTATGTGTATACGGCGATCTGCCGGGGAATTGTCCGCGGCGCGGATAAGCAGTGGCTGCGCGATCTGTATGGATTCGCCGTCGTCCCCGATCTGGTGTTTTACCTCAAGCTTGGGGTGCATGACCTGGTTCCGCGCGTGCTTCAGGCGGGCAAAATGAACTATTGGGAAAGCGGCATGGACATGAACTACGGGGACGACCTGTACGACAGCTTCATGGCGTACCAGAGCGCGATCACCGAACAATTTGATTTGATTGCGGAAGAAGAAGGATTTATCACCGTCGACGCCACGGCGTCACCGAATGCGATCCAGGCGGACCTGCGGCGGGTGGTCAGCCGCTATTTGAAGGACACGCCGGCGATGCATCCGCTTGCACCGGCGATGGGATAGGGAGAGTTGTGAAAGGGGCTGCCGGCTTGAGCGCGGTTTGGGATGGGGCTTTGTTTTTCAAATTATTCGAAATGGGCGAGAGGGTGTGTGCGGGCCGCGATGCTCTTTTGAGCCGGGACGCGCATCACGCATCTTTGGAAATGGACATATTGGGGCGCTCGCGTAAAATCGCGCCACCACGAAAAGCCCTCGTGGCGGAACGGCAGACGCAACGGACTTAAAATCCGTCGGCCCGAAATGGCCATGTGGGTTCGATTCCCACCGGGGGCACTTTCCAGAAGATTTGTGTGGAGGGGAGATCATCGCGTTGGTGCGGGACGGCACATTGCGGCCTTTGGGGATGGCGAATTACCGCGTTACGCTTGCACGGCGGCGACGGCGGGTTGTGGCGAAGGCGGCTACTGCGACGAAGGTGAATATTGAGGCGGGTTCGGGGACGGCGGCGGAAATGGGGGCCAGTTCGGCGGTGCTGGCGGCGATGAGGTCAGCCGCGGCGGAGCTGAGCGTGCTTCCGGGGCCGGTGGGTTGCATGTTGAAGGCGTTGTCGATGAGGCTGTAGTCTGATCCGTCGACGACGCCGTCGTAGTTGAAGTCTCCGTTGAACCAGCCGGTGAGGTTGTGGACAAAGCCGTTGTCGATTTTGGCGTAGTCGCTGCCATCGACTTTTCCGCTGAGGTCGGCATCGCCGAAGTAGGTGTACTTAATGAGGACGTCACCGACGCCGGGGTTTTGGCCGTCGAAGAGACCGAGGGGGGCGGTTGATCCGTAGATGGGGTGGCCGCTGCCGTCGTTGTTCTGGATTGCGCCGAGGGTTGTCAGATGAGTTGGATCGGCTGCGGCGGCGGAGCTGATGATTCCGGATGAACCGTTCCAGAATCCTCCGGCGGACAGGTTAATCCCGCTCTTGAGCTGGTTGGTGATCGCGACGGTGTCGGTGTTCTGGACGATCATGTCGTTGGCATTGAGATTGAGCTTGCCGGTCCAAAGGTCGGTGCTGCCGCTGATGCTCAGGCCGCCGGTGATGAGGACCGTGCGGGCGGCATGTGCGGTGGGAGCGGCGACGGTGGCGAGGCCGCCGGCGCCGATGCTGATGGAACCGACGGTGCGGGCGAGAATTCCGCTGCCGGTATTGGCGCCGAAGTTGACGATGCCAGTGCTGCTTACGGCGGCGGTTGTGGGAATGGAGCCGTTGATGTTGAGCGTGCCACCGGCGGTGGCGGCGACGGACGCACTGATGACGGAGCCGCCGTAATCAATGGTGAGGACACCGCCGCTGGAGGTGGTGGAACCGACGTAGGTATTTGCGCCAGTGAGGACCTGCGTTCCCGTGCCGGTTTTCAGGACGTTCAACGTTGCGCCGCTGTTGATTGTGCCTGTGAAGGTGCCGGAGCCATTGGCTGAGCCGATGGTGAAAGTCTGACCGGTGACGAAGCTATTCACAACAGAGCCGGAGCCGCTGAGGGCATTGATGGCATTGCTGTGGCCGTGGAACTCGAGCGTTGCGCCGGCGTCGATGACGACGTTGCTGTTGGGGGAAAGACCATTATCGATCAAGGTTTCCAGGGTTCCCTGCATGATGTGGGTGTCGCCGCTGTAGGTCTTGGTATTGGCGGAATCGAGGCCCCATTTGCCGGCGCCGGTCTTGGTGATGGAAGTGATGGCGGCGGGTCCGCCGTCGGCGATGGAGACATTCAATGTATTGTGGCCGGTGCTGGAGCCGGTGAGCGTGAGCGTGGTGTTGGCGTTATTTGGGACGGCGATCGAGCCTGTATTACCAAAACTGAGTGAGAAGTTTGCAGAAGAAGAGTCAATGGCGCCGCCGCTGGCTGTGAGGGTGAAGAGGCGGTCTGTAGTACCGCTGGCGGTCGCGCCGAGAAATTGCAGGGTGCCGCCATCGAGGATCAGGTTGGGGGCCGCATTGGCCGATGCGCCGAGGGGGCCATTGATACCGCCGTTGGTCAGGGTGGCGGTGGTTAATTTGCCGCCGCTGATTCTGGTCGGGCCGGTGTAGGTGCTTGCGCCGGAAACGGTGAGGGTTCCGGCGCCGATTTTGGTCAGACCGCCGGGGCCGGTGACGATGCCGGTGAAGGTGCTGGAGACATCGGTATTGCCGGCGGAAATGGCGTTACCGCCGATGTTTCCGGTGGAGACCGTGCCTGCGCCGCTGAGCTGGGCGACGGTTTGATTCTGATCGTTCAAGGCGAGCGTGCCGGCGGCGGCGATGGTAAGGTTGGTGGTGGTGGGCAACAGATCGTCGTCGCCGATTCCGAGGATGCCGGCGTTGATATTGGTGGGGCCGGTGTAGGTATTTTGCCCGCCGAGCGTTTGGGCTCCGGCACCGATTTTGGTGAGGCCTCCTGCACCACTGATGACGCCATCAAATTGTGCGGTGCCGTTGGCATTGCCGATGGTCAGGACGGCGCTGGGAGAGGTGCCGGTCAGGACTGATCCAGCGCCGGAGAGCGCGTCTATGGTTTGATTGAGGCTGTTCAGGTCAAGCGTGCCGGCGAGGGCGATGTTTACGTCTGTGGAGATGGGCAAGCGGTTAGCGCTCACGGCGATCTGCAAGGTGCCGGCAGTGATGGTTGTCGGGCCGGTATATGTATTGGCGCCGGTGAGCGTGAGAATGCCTGCGCCCGCCTGGGCGAGACCACCGGCGCCGGCGATGATTCCGCTGAATGTGCCGCTGCTGTTGGCTGATCCAGCGGTGAGGGTATTACCACCGGCGGCTCCGGTTTGAACGGCGCCAGCGCCGGTGAGTTGATCGACGGTTTGATTTTTTCCGTTGAGATCGAGGGTTGCGCCGGATGCGACTGTGATATCGCCGTTGGCGGGGATGGCGTTGTCTGCGCCGAGCTGGAGCGTACCGGCGTTGACGGTGGTTAGGCCGCTGTAGTCGCTGGTGGTGCTGGTGAGGGTGATGGTGCTGGCGCCGAGCTTAACGAGGCCACCGGGGCCGGTGATGTTGCCGGATAGGGTGAAATTTGCGGAGCCGCCGATACCACTGTCGGTGCTGAGGGTGATGGCGCCGCTGAAACCACCGCCGGCCGCCCCGCCTTCTTTGAGCAGGCCCCCGCTGCCGGTGACGGTGCCGTTGAGGGTGATGAGATTGGGCATGGTCGTATTGTTGTTGATGCGGACGCTTGCGCCGTCGCTGACGTTGACCGGCACAGAAGCTCCGCCCCACCCGGTGGTATTGCCGTCAGAACCGAGGGAGCCGGCGAGAACATTGATTGCAGCGACATTGCTGACGCTGGACGCGGCGGTGCCGAGATAAAGCGTGCCCGCGCCGGTTTTGCTGAGCGTGTGATTGTTGCCGGTGAGCGCGCCGGCGAAGTTGGTTTGATTGCCGGTGGTGACGGCGATGGCGGAGTCAGCCGTGAGGGTAACGAGGTTGGAGGGATTATTGGCGAGATTGGTGAAATTGTAGCTGAGGGTTCCGCCGGCCAGCGTGATGGCGCTGCTGTTTGGAACAGCACCGGCGATATTTTCCTGCAGGGTTCCGGCGTTGATGGTGGTGGCGCCGTTGTACGTGCCGGCCGCGGCGAGCGAGAGCGTGCCGGAACCGATCTTCACAATAGAGCCAGTGCCGGCGGAATTGGTGAGTGCGGCGGAGAAGGTGGTGTTGGCGTTATTGTTCCCGATGGAGATCGCGCCGCCTTTAAGATCGAGGTTCTGGGAGCCTTGCAGGCCTCCGAGGGTGATGTTCAGGCCATTGAGATCGATAGCCGCGCCGGCTGCTGTTCCGGTATCCAGCGTGCTGTTTTGAAGGGCCAGGGCATTGGTGAGTTGAAGCGTGCCGCCGGTGAGGAGCGTATTACCGGTAAAGGTATTCGGGGATGAGAGGATGACAGTCCCGGACCCGCTGTTGACCAGGCCGCCGATTCCGGAGATTGCGCCGGAGATTGTGAGGTGGGTTCCGGAGGCGGTATTGAACGTCAGACCGCCTGCTGTTGCATTGATGGGAGCGGAGATTGAATGGTCGCCGGCCTGGACGGTAAACCCGGGGGCTGAAGCCGCGCCGGAATTATCGATGGTGAGGGTTCCGCCGGTGCCTGGCGCGATGGTGTAGGAGGCAGTATTGTTGAAGGTGAGGGTGCCGACGGTGTGGTTGCCGTCGAGGGTGACGGTTCCGCTGGCGGTAAGCCCGGGGGATGTTGCGAAGATGGCGGCCACACCGGCGCCATCGGGAACGGGGCCGGTCCAGTTGGCCGCGTTGGTCCAGGTTGAACCTGTTGATGAGCCCCACTGGGTGGATATTGTAACACTATTAGAAACGACCAGATCGATGAAGCCGGGATCGACGGTGGTGCTCAGGCTGTACACATGCGCCGGTTGCGGCCGGCAGCGAGAAATTACCGAGGGCGGGTGAGCCAAAGGCGCCGCCGATGAGACGGAAATTTCCGTTGACGGAAGGATTGGCGTTGAAGGTAATGTGTGAGCCTGCGCCGACCGTGAGGGCGGAGTTCAGCGTGAGAAGGTCGCCGCCGCTGAATCCATTGAGATCGAAGTTGAGCGTGGTGTTGGCGCTGGTGGTGAGGCCGCCGAGGGTGAAAGTCCCGATGGTGGCGATGCCGCCGGGGGCAATGGTGTGAGTGCCGCTGCCGGCGAGGACATTTCCAGAAATGGTTCCACCGGTTGCGGCGCTGGCGAGGATGCCGCCGTTGAGCGTGACGGCGCCGGTTCCGGTGGCTGAGCCGGTGTTATTGGCGGCGACGAGCGTTCCGGCGGAAAGGGTGGTCGTGCCGGTGTATGTATTTGCGCCCAGGAGCGTTTGGGTTGCGGTGCCGGTTTTTGCGAGATTGATCCCACCGCTGATGATGCCGGAAAAAGACCCGCCTGCGTTGCCGTTGCCGACAGTCAGCGTATTAGTGCCGGTATTATTGTCGACGAAGCCTGCGCCGTTGAGCCCATTGGTGTTTTGATCGTGGCCGAACAACTGGAACGTGCCGGCGACGACATTTAAGTTGCCCTTGCCGCTGCCGAAGGGAAGGGCGTTAGCAACGCCGGTGTAAATGGAACCGGCATTGATGGTGGTGTCACCGGAATAGGTATTGGAACCGCCGTTAAGGAACCAGCGTCCAGCGCCGTTTTTGGTCAGTGAGAGCGAGCCACCGCTGGGATCAGCGAGCTGGACGCCCAGGCCATTGTGATTGAGGGCGTTGCCGCCGGTGAGGATGAGTGTGCGTGAACCGGCGCCGGTGAAGGCGACCGATCCGGTTGCGGAGAAACCGAAGTCATTGGTCGCGTCTTCGATCGTGCCGCCATTGGGGGTGAGGGTAAAGAGACGATCGGTGGAACCGCCTGCGCCGGAGTATCGGAGAGTTCCGCCGTCGAAGACGAGATTGGCGGCGGCGCTGGTCGAAGCGCCAATCGGGCTGGCGGCGCTGCCGTTGGCGATGGAACCCACCTGCAGAACGACACCGCCTTTGAGGGTGGTCGTTCCGGTGTAGCTATTTGCGGCATTGCCGAGGATGAGCGTTCCCGTTGCACCGATGTTGCCTGTGATG
Organism: uncultured Phycisphaerales bacterium; assembly: GCA_963704405.1. GTDB lineage: Bacteria > Planctomycetota > Phycisphaerae > Tepidisphaerales > Tepidisphaeraceae > MFD01213-c1. The sequence goes on along the minus strand of OY969903.1, from coordinate 2,026,042 downwards.
ACGCTGGAGGCGCCGGCAATCGCGGGGCTGTAGGTCAGAGTCCCCCCGCCTCCACCAAGACGGTAAATTCCGCCGGCGGGGGTGTAGGTTCCTGTATAGGTGACGTTGCCAACTGCGCCGACGGCCATTGCGGCGAACGGAGAGAGAGGGGTTGTTGTAAAGTTAAGGGCAGTCGCGGCGTCGGCGGTCGTCAATGCCAGCGCGCCTGTCGATGCTGTGCTGATGCGGCCGAGAAAGGCGGTAGTGGTGATGCCGGGGGTATATGCCACTCCCCCGCCGCTGTTGACCAGAACATTTGCGCCCGTTCCACCGATGCTGCCCGCGGCGGCGAACTGAATTGCACCGCCGTTGATGGTGGTGCCGCCGGTGTAGGTGTTGGCCGCTCCGGTAAGGGTTTCGAGGCCACCGCCGGTTTTGGTGAGATTGAGCGTGCCGGTGATGGCGCCACCGAAAGATCCCGATGCATCGGCGTTGCCGATGGTGAAGGTTCCGGCGCCGTTGGCTGTGCCACCGCCTGTGGGGCCGTTATTGAGCGCATTGATGTTGGTCGACTGATCCATCACCAATGTGCCGGCAGTATCGATGTTCATATTGCCTTTGCCTGCACCGAAGGGCACTGCCCCACCGGCGAAGAGCCGAAAGGTGCCGGCGAGGACGTTGGTGTTGCCGCTATAGGTGGAGAGTTTGCTCGTCCAGAGCCAGCGTCCCGTGCCGTTCATGGTTACGGATGTGATACCGCCGCCGGTGGGATCACCCAGCGCCGGCGCAAAGCCATTGTGCGTTTCGGTGCCGATGAGGGTAAGCGTGCGGTCACCGGCGCCGGTGAATGCGATCGCGCCGGTGTTGCTGAAGGTGATCCCGTTTGAACCGGAACCATCAAGCGTGCCGCCTTTGGCGGTGAGGGTGAAGAGGTGATCGGTGCTGTCGCCTGTGCCGGTGTATTGCAGCGTTCCACCGTCGAGGACGAGGTTGGCCGCGGCATTGGTCCCCGCGCCAGGGGACTGGCGATACCGCCGTTGACGACCTTCGCCACGCTCAGGATGCCGCCGCTGATAGCGGTTGCGCCGGTATAGGTGTTATTGCCGGTGAATGTGAGGGCGCCGGTGCCGATTTTGGTGAAGACACCGTTGCCGACCGAATCGCTGAGCACACCGCTGTAGGTTGTGGCACGATTGTTCTGGCCGACAAAAACAGAGAGACCTTTGAGATCAAAACCCTGGTTGCCTGCGAGGCCGCCCATGGTTTCATTGATGCCATTGAGATCGAGCGTGGTGCCGGCGGTATCGAGATTGACGGTAGTGAATCGAAGGGCCAGGGGATCGGCGACGCGGAGTGTTCCGCCATGCAGGAACGTTTCACCGCTGTAAAAATTCTTCACTCCAAGGACCAGGGTTCCGGGGCCGAGCTTGGTCAGATTGCCGGTGCCATTCAGTTGCTGATTGATGGCGAATGTATTGGCGGCGGTGTTGACGTCGATGCCGCCGTTGATGTTGCCGCCGTTGATCGGATGATTTGCCAGATTGGAAAGATTGGTCCCGACCACGCGGAGCGTGCCGCCGGCGAAAGTGATCTGATTGCCGATCGCGCCGAGATTTGTGTCGTCGGATACGGAGAGGACACCGCTGGTGAGGGTGATGCCACCGCTCAGCGTATTGCCGGCGGTGAGGACGAGGGTTCCTGCGCCGGTTTTCTGAAGCGATCCGCTCCCGCCGAGGACCTGGCTGACGGTGAAGGTATTGTTGGCGGCGGCGATATCAAAACCGCCATTGAACGTTGCGGAATTGAATGTGTGGGAATTGAGATTGGTAATCGCGGCGCCATTGATCTGCAGCAAACCGCCGTTGAAATTGATCGTGCTGGCTGCGCCACCGATATTTGCATCAGTGGTGATGCCCAGTTCACCGCCGTTGAGGTTGGTTGCGCCGGTGTAGGTGTTGGATGCGGAAAGCGAGAGGATTCCGGCACCTGCTTTTGTGAATGCCGCTCCGCCGCTCAGTACACTGGAAATGAGGCCGGTATTTCCATTGGTGTCGACAATAGCGCCTGCGCCGGCGAGGGTGGCGGGGGCGGTGATGGAGAGCGATCCTGTAGCCTGAACCGTTCCGCCGGCCCAGGTGATCGAACCGCCGGTCGTCCAGTTGCCGGGTGTGCCACCGCCGAGGACGATGTTGCTGGTTTGAAGGGTGCCGCCGTTTAGAACCAGAGATCCGGTGGAGGTGACACCGCTCACGGTGTTGCCGATGATGACATTGGCGGATTTGGCGATGCCGCTGTCGATCTGAAGCGTGCCGGTGTTGGTGTTGCCGATAGTGATGGTATCGAGAACATTCAGCGCGCCACCGCTGACGAGCACCTTTTCACCGGCGGCGCTGCCGTTGGCGCCGATAAACAGATCGAAGCTGGAGGGGGTGGCGGTGGTGACGGTGACCAGGCCGTCGGTGCCGGCGCCAGCGCCTTCAACGGATGCGTTGTCATAGACGCCGGGGATGGCACTGTTCCATTTGCCGGCGGTGTTCCACTCGCCGCCGTTGCTGTTCCAGACGCGCAAGCTGGTGCCGGCGGTGGCCAGCTCGTTGGCATACTGCTCGAGCATGGTGTAGCCAACAGGGTTGAGCAGCTTGTAATCGGTGGCGTTGGCCGGGTTCAGGCCGTGCGCGGTTTCCCAGGCGTCGGGGATGCCGTCATTGTCGGAATCGGTGATGTGCGGGCCATCGTTGATCACTCCGAACCCGCCGTTGGCAAGACCGGTGGCGGTTTCGCTGTTCCACAGCGAGCCAGTCGTTCCCAGCGACTGCACATTCGCAATCACCTGCTGATCGACCTGGTCGTAATGAAGCGATGCGCCTGCATGCGTGAGGTTGTAGTTGTAGGCGGCGGCGGCGGACTGCAATGGCAGCGACGCGGTTGTACTAGACCACGGTGAAGCCAGGACGACCGCGCCATCGACAGAATTATCCGCTGAGCCGTTGAGCACACCGTCTTTGTTTCCATCCAGAAAATTTCCGGACGCGTACGCCTTCTGATTGTTGTCCACCTGATAAAAATCGTTGCCGCTGCTGGTTGTGGATGGACCTGCGACGAAATAGTTGTTCAATATATCGAACGAGAACTTGCCCGCGGAGTTGCCTGTGGTGAAGGCCGCCTGGTAGTTGTAAACGCTATTATTGACAAATTGAACATTTCCCTTGGACAGGATGCTGCGGTTGTGGGAGTTGGCGAAGATGTTATTGATGAACGTGCCTTGACTGCCCTCCCAGTGGAAATTAAACCGCTGGCTGGCAATGGGGTTGGCGATGAGGGAATTCTGAAAGGTGATCTCATTGGCGCCGGTGGTGCCGGCAGCATCGATATTGTTGTATGCGGCAAACTCCGCGGACACGTGATCGAGGATCATCGTGGTGGTGTTGCCCAGGTTGATGCAGTTTGCCGATGATGAGCTGGTGGAACCTGTGCCCTTGTAGCCGGGATCGGTTGTGCCGTCGCGGAACCGAACGTAGCGGACAATATCATTGCTTCGTCCGTAGAACGATACTTCAGCGCCGGTGAGGCCGATGCCGTCACCGGGCGCGGTTTGGCCGAGAATGGTTAGGTTGCTTTGAGCGGTGACGGGGGTGAGGAGATTGATTGCCCCGCCGATATCAAAAACGATAATGCGATTGGCCTGACTTACAGCATCGCGGAACGAACCGGCGCCTGAGTCGGCGAGGTTGGTAACGTGATAGACGGTGCCCGCGCGACCGCCGGTGGCGCCGGCACCGAATCCAAGTGCTCCGGGGAACGAAACAGGGGCAGCGAAGGCCTGCAACCCAGGCCACGCCGCGAGTACAGCCGCGATGGCTGCTTGAGGCACTCTCCGCATTGATCCTCCAGAACTTCCGCAATCGCCCCGCGCAGCATTACTCCCTTATTTGTAACTGGTTCACTGTATCCGGAGAACCGGTCGGGACAACATGATCTTTGTCACTGTGTTGTGGATATTTGTAACAAATTTCGCTTGATCGCCAGTACGAGGCGGCCCTTGCCGACGATGCTTCACCCCAACTTCATCTGATCGCTTTAATACGGCTAATACATTGTGAATTAGATGTTTATGTATTTATCCGCCTTATACAATATATGGAACCGAATCGATTTTCTTTGCATTGAAACCGAAGCGGGGATATTTTGAACTTCTGTCACGGGAGGCGCTTTTTAATCGAAGAGTTCGGCAGCAGGAATGATGGAACCATTGCAGGAACAACCAGTTCGGCGTCTAACGGGCGTAAAGGCGGAGCGTCCTCGGCATGAACCACCGATGCCGATTCCGATTTTGCTACGGTCTGCGCAGCATTCGACGGTTTCGCCGGGAAAATTTGGTCAACCTTGGGAGAAGCGAATCATTTTGGTGAAATGGGTGGTTTCGGGGGAAGCCGCCATGGATATGCACGGGCGGCGGTTTCACTTTGGGCCGGGGGACGTGGCGATCTACACGCCGGCGGTGCCGCACGCGTTCTGGGCGCTGGAACCGGTGAATGAGATGTGCTGGTTCACGCTGGATGGCCCGATGATCGAGCCATTCGTCCGGCATCTTGATGTGCAGCCGGGGGTCTATCCTTATGGCCCCGCGCCGGTCCAGCAGATCATGGAACTGGCCGACAGCCTGCGCGATCACACGCTGCAAGGCAGGCGGCAATCGAGCCTGCAGGCAATTGCGCTGCTTTACGAGATTGCCGACCGCATCGGGACCGTTGAAGTGCCGCCGGTCGTGCGGCAGGTGCAGCATATTATAGAAGCCGAATTTGCCAATCCCGATCTTTCGACTGAGGGAATCGCCTTCCGATTAACGTATCATCGCGGCTCACTCAGCCGCCTGTTTCATCAGCACACGGGCACGACTGTCATCGATTACATGACCCAGGTCCGGCTGCAAGAAGCGCGCTTCCGGCTGAGCCAGACCGACGACAAAATCGCCGAGGTCGCCAGGCGGTGCGGTTTCCGCGATGCCACTTATTTTTGCCGCTGGGTGCGAAAGCACACGGCGATGTCGCCGAAGGAATTTCGCAACAATATGTCTGTTCCGGCGTAATGCATGGCAAACCCCATGCAAGCGACATACAAAAAAATCGACGTTGTTTCTCCCCTTCTAAAATATTTCAACGTGACAGTGATCGCCTCTCTTGGCCTTTTTGCCAGCAATGCGAAAGCCGACACGCTCGCCTTTCCCGGCGCTGAAGGGTTTGGAGCCACGGCCACCGGCGGGCGCGGCGGGGAAATCGTCCACGTCAGCAACCTCAATGACAACGGTCCCGGTTCCCTGCGGCAGGCACTCGGCAAAGATCATCGCATCGTCGTCTTTGATATCAGCGGCTATATCCGCCTTAAAGAGGTTCTTCGGATCGCAAGCGATTTAACAATTGCCGGCCAGACAGCGCCCGGGGACGGCGTCGCCACGCTTGGGTCTGAAGTTTCCCTTTCCGAATCACACAACGTCATCGTGCGATATATCCGTTTCCGCCAGGGACTCGCCGAGAAGCAGGACCGCAAAAGCGCCGTCAACCTCACCAATGGCAAACAGATGATCTTCGATCATGTTTCCATCGAATGGGGCCGATGGGACACCGTGGACATGAACGGCTGCGAGAACATCACGTTTCAGAATTGCATCATCGGCCAGGGCGTGGCGCCGCAGCGGTTTGGCTGCTTGTGCCAGTGCGACAACGTCACGTTCAGCCACAATCTTTTCATCAATAACCAGAGCCGCAACCCCAAGGCGAAGGGGAAGATCCAGTATGTGAATAACGTGGTGTATAACTGGGGCGTGAGCGGATTTGTCGGGGGTCACAGCGGGGCTGACCATACCGTTGATATTATTAACAACTACTTTATCCAGGGTCCGCAATCGAGCGAACATTTCGTGGCAGCGTTTAAGCCGACCGATCATGTTTTTCAGACGGGCAACTATGCCGACCTGAATAAAGACGGCCAGTTGAATGGCCGACTTGTGGTGGCCGGCGACTTTGGCGCCGGCGCGGATGCGGCGACGATGGTTCAAATGCCGACAAATCCCCCGCCTGTTCCGGTTGCGACGGACTCGGCCGAAACTGCATTTCAAAAAGTGGCAGCCAGCGCAGGCGATTCGCTCCATCGCGACGAGGTCGATCTGCGGCTGGTCAGCCAGCTCAAATCTCTAGGCAAAGAAGGCAAAATCGTTCACGATCCAGAAGAAGATGGGGGCTCGGGTGAAATCAAACCGACCACGCGGCCAAGCCCGCTTGTGATTGATGAGGCAGATGTTGAAAAATGCCTGAACGACCTGGCCGTTGATTCACCTACCAAGTAAAGAAACTATTTTCGGGGATATCTTTGGCAGGATGGGTGTCTTGCGTGCGTTCGATACGGGCGATACGCCGCGCCACGAAAAAGCCCCGCGTGTTTTCCACGCGGGGCTTTTCATTCATTTACAGTCTGAAGGAAGTTCTCACGGCCCGATGGCAATGCTGCCTTCCTCGCCGGTGCGGATGCGGTATGCCTCTTCGAGCGGCAACACAAAAATCTTGCCGTCACCGATCTTGCCGGAATGGGCCGCGGTCTTGATGGCTTCGACCGCGGGTTGAACGAAATTATCGTTCACGGCGATTTCCAGCTTTACCTTGGAAAGAAGGCGGATGAGCACCTGGTTTCCGCGGTATTGCTCGGTGAACCCGCGCTGCCGGCCGCAGCCGCGGACATCTGATACGGTCATCAGATAGATTTCGTGCGCTCCGAGCGCCGTCTGCACGGCTTCCAGCCGCTCGGGGCGAATAATTGCGACGATCATTTTCATATGCTTGACTCCTAAAACCTCCGGCTCGATCGGTGAGTCGAACATGAACATGGGACTCACCGATCAAGCCGAGGGGGTTGCTGCATGAGACTCGTTGATACGTCCTTCGGACGGTTACTTCACGAGCTCGGCCATGCGATCTTTCCTGGAAGAGTAGTTGACAGTGTCCTCGGGCATTCCCTGCGGAGCAGCGAGGGCGGAGATGACATACTCGGGGTAAGCGGAGATGCCATGCTCGTGGATGTCGAGGCCTTCGAGTTCGCCTTCTTCGGAGATGCGAAGCCGTCCGAAGAGGTTAAGAACACCGAAGACGGCCATTGCAATTGCGAACGTTGCCGCGCAGATGATGCCGCTGCCGATGCACTGACCGATGAAGACTTTCCAACCACCGCCATAGAACAGGCCGGTGAGGGCCCAACCGGCCGTGCCGTCAGTCACGGGGATGCCGGTGGGACTGCTGCCTGCGGCAGAGTATTCACCGCTGGCGAACAGACCGAGCGAGAGCGTTCCCCAGATGCCGCACAGACCGTGAACCGGCCATGCACCGATGGGATCATCGATGCGGAGGAATTCAAGCAGGTCGACACCGAGGATCACGATGATCCCGGCAACAGCGCCCAGGATGCATGCGCCGGTGGGGCTGACCCAGTAGCAGGGGCAGGTGATGGCGACGAGACCGGCCAGGAAGCCGTTGGTGATCGCTCCTGCGTCCCACTTTTTGGTGCGGAAGGTAGATGAAGAATTCCGCTGCCAGACCGCCTGTGCAGGCGGCAAGGGTTGTGTTGGCAGAGATGCGACCGATTCCACCGAAATCCATGGCGGACAGCGAAGAGCCGGGGTTGAAGCCATACCAGCCGAACCAGAGGAGGAAGCCGCCGATAACGCCCATGACCAGGTCGTGCGGAAGCATCGGCCCACCGCCGTCGCGCTTGAACTTGCGGCCAATACGTGGCCCAAGGCAAATGCCACCGGCGAGTGCGATCCAACCACCGATCGAGTGAACGACCGTTGAACCGGCGAAGTCGTGGAAGTTCATGCCGAAGTTCGGCAGGAAGTGTGTGTAGTTCGTCCAGGTGGCTGTCTGGTTCAGACCGCCCATGGTGTAGAGGAAGCCATCCGGTCCCCAGGCCCAGTGGCCGATGATCGGATAGATGAAGCCAGAGACGCAGACCGAGTAAAGGATATCGCCGATGAAATCGGTGCGGCCGATCATCGTGCCCGAGCAGATGGTCGAAGCGCAGTCGGCGAAGGCAAACTGGAAGACCCAGTGAGCGAGCACCGGCACACCGGTACCGCCATAGGTTGTCATGGCGGTGATGCCCTTGAGGAAGAACCAGCTCTTGGTGGCATCGTTGGGATCATGCCAGCCGATCAAACCATTGCCGGCCCCGAACATAAACGCGTAACCCCATGTGTAGTAAAGGAACCCGCACAGGCAGGTATCGAATACGCATTCGACGAGCACGTTGACGGTTTCGCGGGATCGACAGAAACCGGCTTCGAGCATTGTGAAGCCTGCCTGCATGCAGAACACGAGGAAGGCCGCGACGAGTGTCCATGCGGTATTGATGGGATTGATCGTCGGGTTTTTGCCCATGTCCGAGAGATCGGCGGGCATCACGGGCATTGCCGGGGCGGCGGCGGGCATCGACGTGGTGGTCGACTGGGTTGCCGCCGCGTCCTGTCCGTGGGCCGTTCCGCTCATCAGACTGGGGAGAACGGTGATGGCGATGATGATCGCGGCCAACAAGGCCAGACCGAGCATCTTTCCAGCCATCAGCGTCATCCCATAACGTCGCCATTCGGGATCGCGCATTCGCAACGCAAGTCGGGAAAGCTTCTCTGGATAAGAGAGCCTTGGCCCATTCTTCAACATAGCACTCATAAAGCATGCTCCTAAGGAGGTGACAGGTTCGCGCGGCCGACACCCTCGGCCGTCGATTGATCTTGATGTAAAAACTCAATGCCCATCCTGGCGCTAAGCGATACCGATCGCTCACGCGGGATAACACCGATTTGGCAAAGGTTGTGCCATCTAGATTTGAGCGATGACAACGTTGTCACCACCGATCGCACGAATGATTCTCCCGCCTAAGAAGTGCGCATGCTCAGTATCGGGCGGGGATGGATTATGGGCGATAATGGCAACTGTCCTGCTTTGCGCGTGCGCAAAAAAGTCGTTATTAGCGCGAACAATGAGGAGGCGGTTGAAGTGGGCTGATCTCGTTGGTTGTCGGTTGTAAGGTGACTTAGCCACATTTCGCAGGATTGTCTAAAAGCACGGATCTTCTTATGGCTTACCTCCGGTTGGCATGATGACAGCGAATCGCGCCAAAAACAAAACCTACTGCCGAAATTTGCCTCATTAAACCTAAGTCTTTAATAAAAATGATTTTATGTGTTAATTATTTCACTTTTTTACCTTCTAATGTCGCTTAAGTTTAGTTATTACTCGCTTTGTGCAATTTGTTTAGTCACTAATTTTATAAATATAGGCGTTTTGCAATCGTATAATCGTATAGATACGAAGGGGTTCTCGTTCGGATCGACTATCCCATGTTCATTATGCAATCACCAGCAAACGCGTAGTCGATTGCCTCTTTTGTGTGCATCTGTTGATCGCACTGTTCCGGGTCATATGTTTTCGCGCAGCGGTTGGGAGCCGGATAACGCGTATGGGAGCGCAGGCGTTATGCAGGGTGCGGCCTCTGGCACGGCTCATGCGGACTGATCTCAGGGCCTTCCGCCGACCGGCAGGCCTTGAGGGTTCGTTCTAAAGACCGATCGAATACGCATCCGAGAAGATATGGTTAATGATCAGGCAGCAATTTCTCCTTTGCGCGTCCTGATCATCGATGACGAAATTAATATCCTGATCACACTCGCGGCTTGTCTTGAAATGAATGGCCACAAGGTGACTTCGCATACTCAACCGCAGGCTGCCCTGGTGGAAGCCGCCAATCATGTTTTTGATCTGATCTTTCTGGACCTGCGGCTGGGCAACGAAAATGGCCTGGATTACATCGGGCCGCTGCTGGCTTTCAACCCACGCGCCAAGATCATCGTCATAACGGCGTATGCTTCAGTGGAAACCGCTGTCGAAGCCATGCGGCTTGGCGCAACGGATTATCTGCCAAAGCCTTTCGCCCCTGCCCAGGTAGAACTTGTCACACGAAGCGTCGCGGAGCGGCGGCGATTGGAACTGAAAATCGAATCGCTCCAGGCCGTGCTCGGCAACGATCCTGATGCGGACTTTGAAACTGGCAATGCACAGATGCAATGCGCATTTGATATGGCGCGCCAGGTCGCGGCGAGCAAAGCCCCTGTGCTTATCTGCGGGGAAGTGGGGACGGGCAAAAGTCATCTCGCCCGGGCGGTACATGCATGGAGTCCGGCGCGGCTGCGCCGTTGGGCATCACCGCCTGCCACATCGCCGCTGATTTATTGGAGGAAGAGCTTTTCGGACTCGCATCAGAAGCAGGAAGCGATGCACCACCGGAAAGAATCGGCCGCATTGTGTTCTGCCAGGGCGGCACGCTTGTGCTCGACGAGATCGCCTCTCTCCCGCCGAGCATTCAACCGAAGATCGAGCGGCTGCTTAATGAAAACCAATATGAACGCCGCGATGATTTCCGGGTACGCGAGGCGGACGTTCGAATTGTCGCCACTACCAGCGTCGATTTATCCGATGCCGTTCGCCGCCAGCGTTTTCGGCGCGAATTGCAGCTTGCGCTGGATGTCGTCCGGATTGACATCCCGCCGCTTCGCGAGCGTCCGGAAGACATTCGCCCGCTGGCCGAAAAATATCTGGCATATTACAACCGGCAAGCCAGCCGGAATATGACGGGCTTCACGAACGATGCGCTCAATGCGCTGGAGCGCCACAACTGGCCGGGCAACCAGCGAGAACTGCGAAATCTTGTTGAGCGCGCCGTGATCCTGTGCCCTTCGGATACGATCGAACTTAAACATTTCCCACCGAATTTCCTGGCCTCATCACCAACCTATCTTCCCGGCGACCTGGTGCCGTTGGAAATGATTGAAGACCTCCACATCCGGGGCGTGCTGGCGGCCGCGGGAACGGTTAAAGGAGCCGCCTCCATCCTGGGCATCAATTACAGCACGCTTTGGCGACGGCTGAAAAGGAATGCCAATGATGCAATGGCAAATCTCCCCGCAGAAGCGCCTGCATCGCTTGATTCTGTCGCGCTGCCAAAATCTGCAGAACCGCTGGACCGCATTGCAGTGAAGTGATTTTGAAAAGAGCGCTCCCCGGTTGCATTTCACCTGCTCCCCCATATGCTCCCACCGGCCGCTGCGATGGTTTTTCCCGCGGCTGATTTATGCAGTTGAACCCCGAGCAGGAAGAAGTCGCGGACCACGTTCATGGCCGCATCCTCACGCTCGCCGGCCCGGGCTCAGGAAAGACAAAGACCCTCACCGAACGAACCGGCCGCCTCATCCGCAAAGGGGTCGCGGCTCAGAATATTCTCTGCCTCACGTTCACGAATAAGGCCCGCGATGAGATGCGCGACCGCATTGCCACCGTCCACGGCGAAGCAGCGCAGAAAGTCTTTATCAGCAACTTTCACGGCCTCTGCGGGATCATCCTCCGCCGAATGGGCGCATCGCTTGGCTATACCGAAAAAATGACCGTCTGCGATTCTGACGACCAGATCGACCTGCTCCTGCAAGTCGCCCGCAAGCGCGGCATGGAACCCACCAAACCGCAAGCACGCATACTCGCGATGGTCGTGAACGACTGGCGCGAGAACCTGGGGGATGATCGCGAACTGAACAGCGCGGCCGAGGGAAGGCAAAGAAAGGTCGATCAGAAAGAGCTTTCGGTCATGCGCAAATACACCGAAATCCTGCGGTCGCGCAATCAATGCGACTTCAGCGGCCTGCTGTCTGAAACCGTTCGCCTGCTCCGCGAAGCCCCGGGCGTTCGCGAGCGCCTGCAAAAGAAATTCCGCTTTATCCAGGTCGACGAATACCAGGACACCAACCGCGCACAAAATGAAATTGTCGAGCTTCTCACGGGCGAAGAAGACAACTTGCTCGCCGTCGGCGACGCCGATCAAAGCATTTACGAATGGCGCGGGGCAAGCCCCGACAGCATCCCGCGATTCATTCGCAACGGCGAAGCCAAGACCGGCAAGTGCAGAATCATCAAACTCGGCGTGAATTATCGCTCCACACCTGAAGTCATTGAGGCCGCCGACGCACTGATCCGCTGCTCATCCAATCGCATTCCGATCGACTTCAAAACGATCAATCAGCGAGGCGAGCCCGTGAAATGCGCAAAACTTCCCCGGCCCGAAGATGAAGCCGAGGTGGTCGCGCTTAATATCCACACGCTGATGCGCACGGGCGTTCCGCTTCGTGAGATGGCAGTCTTTTATCGCACCAATGACATGAGCCGCCTGGTGGAACAAGCGCTGGCCAAACGGCAAATCCCCTGCATCGTCGTCGGCAGCGGCAGCTATTACGACCGCATGGAAGTCAAAGATATCCTCTCCATGCTGCGCTTTCTTTGTAATCCCAAAGATGGCATTTCCTTCGCGCGAATCGCCAACAAACCTGCCCGCGGTTTAGGGGACGCACTGATCGGGCGGCTCGAATCGCACGCCGAGCAGCATCACATGGACCTGATCTCCACGCTTGCCAGGGCTGAAGAGGTGCGGGATGAAAACGGCAAACCGCTAAGTGAGGCGGCCCGCCGCGCGTGCGATGAAGCGCTGGGGGTATTTTGTATTGACATGTCCGCATCATCCGTCGCTGAAGTCGCCGTTGAAATCCTCAAACGCACGGATTATGACGCGTGGCTGAAAGACCGCTATGAAGACAAAGGTGAATACGAAGCGCGCCAGCGGAACGTGAATGAGCTTGTGAACAGCATAGCCGAGTTCTGCCGCACCACTCCGCGTGCCACGATCGCTGATTATCTCCAGAGCATCTCGCTTTATACTGAAAGCGACACCACTCATGATGACAACGCGGTGCGGCTGATGTCGCTGCACGCCTCCAAGGGACTCGAATTTGACGTGGTCTACATGATTGGCGTCGAACACGGCATCCTCCCCCACGAAAAAGCCATTGGCGACCGGGCCGACGCCGGCCTCAATGAAGAACGCCGCCTTTGCTACGTCGGTTTCACCCGCGCCCGCAAGCTGCTCCGGGTCACCTGGTGCCAGGCGCGGCAGGACGTCTTTACGCGAAGCAAAACCGCCCGCTATAAACCCAGCCTCCCCAGCCGATTCCTGTTGGAAGCCGGCCTGATGACCAAAGACGAATACGACAGCGCCATCAACGATGCCCGCTTCGGCATTCGCCCTGCGGCGGCGATTGCAGCGGCGGTTCAATCAACCGACAAATCCCCAGCCTCAAACAGACGATGCTAAATTCTTCTTTGCACGCCTTTTACATCGCCTTGCAGTAGCGCCCGTTTTGACCATAATTCCCGCCCATGGCCAAGGCACGCGCAATCGTAAAACGCCGCAAGGCGGTCCGCAATATTCGGAAGATCACCAAGACGATGCAGATGATCGCGACGGCGAAGTTCCAGAAGGCGCTCGAACTGCGCCGTGGCAACCAAACCGTATACGCGAAAAGTCCGCGAGCTCGTCGCGGAGCTGGCGACCAACATCGGCGATGTCGAGCATCCGCTGCTCCGCAATCCTGGTGAAGGCGAACGCACCCAACGCATCGCGGTTGTCGTCATCACCAGCGACCGCGGTTTGGCCGGGGCCTACAACGGCAGCGTGCTGCGTGCCGCCAACGTATTTATTCGCCAGCAGGAGGCGGCGGGAAAGACGATCGAGCTTTACGTTTCCGGCAAGAAGGGGGTCAGCTATTTCAACTTCCAGCGCCGAACGATCACGAAGCGATTCGATCAGTTCGCCGACCAGCCGAAATTTGCCGATATCGATCGCGTGGGCAACGACTTCATCGAGCAGTTCACCAGCGGCAAAGTCGATGCGGTATATGTGATATACATGAACTTCATCAGCGCGAGCACGCAGAAGGCGGAAGCCGTGCAGTTGTTGCCGCTGGCAGCCCCCGCCGCTCAGGCGGCCGGCGCCGCACCGGGGCAGACAAAGACCGAGACGGTTTACGACTTCTCCCCTGATCCAAAGACGCTGCTTGACGAACTGCTGCCGCTCACCGTTAAGAGCGCGCTGTTCCAGGCTTTCCTGGACGCGACCACCAGCGAAAACGTTGCCAGAATGATCGCGATGAAGAGCGCCACCGACAACGCCGACAAGATGGTGAAGTCTTTGACAATGCAATACAACCGCGCCCGGCAGAGCCAGATCACCACCGAGCTTTCGGAAATCATGGGTGGCGTTGAAGCGATGAAGGCATAGGCGAAGGCCTCACCGGATCGCAATCACAACTTTCATCGATATCGCGCAGCAGCCCGTGGCAAAAAGTCCCGTGCGGTGTTGCGCTGCGCTTTGGATGGGGATCGAGGCGGAGAAACGGCGCGTATTGAATTCGGCAGTGTGCTATGGGCGAAACATGTCCTGGATTTTCTGGGAGATGTTGGGGCTTCGCATGAGGCTTTCGCCGACGAGGACGGCCTGGACGCCGGCTTGGGCGAGCTTTTTTATGTCTTCGTTGGTGTTGATGCCGCTTTCACTGACCAAGATGGATCGATCTTCCACCAGCTCGGTGACGCGGAGCGTGGTGCCCAGGTCGGTTTTGAAAGTGCGGAGGTCGCGGTTGTTGATGCCCAGAAGGCTGTAGCTGCGATGGGGGAAGCCGATGACGTGGTCGCGCATGCGCATCAGGTTGTCCAGATCATGCACCTCGATCAGGCAGGTTAGATTCAGCTCGGTCGCCAGGATCTGCAGGTCGATCATCTCGCTGGCTTCGAGGCATTCAGCGATCAGCAGGATGGCATCCGCGCCGGCGGCGCGGCTTTCGTACACCTGGTAGGGATCGATAATGAAATCCTTCCGCAGGACCGGCAGCTTTACGACGTCGCGGATCGCGTGGATGTAATCGAGGTGGCCCTGGAAATATTTTTCATCAGTGAGGACGCTGAGCGCGTCGGCACCGGCGGCGGCGTATTCCCGGGCGATTTTTACAGGATCAAAATCGGGACGAATCACACCGGCGCTGGGAGAGGCTTTCTTCACCTCGGCGATCAGGTTTAACAGCTTGGCGGGCCTGGCGGTTTTGGGGTCTTTGCTGACCGCCTGGAAGAAATTGCGGGGGCGGCCAAGGGTGGTGATGGTTTCTTTGAGGGATTCGACGCTGACGCGGAGTTTGCGCTCTGCGACTTCCAGCTTCTTGGTTTCGATGATCTGTTCGAGAATATTGCCGGTCATAGACAACTTATAGGCAAGGCAGCCAAGGGAGCTTAGAATGCCGCGCCCGCGGCACTGGACCACCCGTAATCATGCAGGCCTGATGGGTGTTGGTTTGGCGCGGTGATTCACTGTAAATCGGATCAGTTCAATGTCAATTCCGTCCGCCGACGCTCCTGGTACGCTCACATCGATCGAACACAGCAGCGTCACGACGATGCCAGGCGAAACGGCAACAGAACCCCGCGGATCGGGAGCGTTGTTTGTTTTTTTGCTTGCGTGGCTTGCATTGGCGCTGGCGATTGCGAAAAAAGCTGGCTTCTTTCGGCGCGGATCCATTGCAGGGCCAGAGCGTATATCGCGGGATGAATCGCCTTGGGTGTTCATGCTGATTTTCTTTGGGGCGTTGTTTCTTGCTAACCTGGTTGCGGGGGGTATTGCGAGATTTATTCCAACGCGAGCGGAAATGACACCGCTTTTTTTGACGGCGGTTATCGAGACGACGGCGGTGCCGCTGATCGTGGCGGGGGTGGCGATCAGCCGACATGATGGAGTGCGGCGGTTTGGGCTTTCGATTAAGGATCTGCCGCGGGGGGTGGCGATTGGAGTCCTCACGGTGTTTGTTCTGTTCCCGATGGTCTTTCAGGTGGCTAATCTGACGGGGATCGTTTTGAAGTGGATGGGGCGGCCGGAACCCAAGGCACATGAGGTGCTTCAATCGTTGCGCGATTCTCATGATTCGGTGCTGATTACGCTGGGGATTGTTGTCGCAATTATTATTGCGCCGGTGTTTGAAGAGATCGCTTTTCGGGGAGTCCTGCAAATTCTTCTGGCCCGGCTGTTCAAATGGATATCGAGCTGGTCGGCGGAGGAGATTCTGGAGGATACGCAGCCGCCAGGGTTGTTTGAGGCAGGTGATGTGTTGTCTTATGTGCCGGTGAATGCGGCGACGGTTGAGCAGCCCACCGGGGCCGGACCGCGCTGGTTATCGGTTTGCATTACGGCTGCGCTGTTTGCCTATGTGCACAAGGAGCCGGCGTTTATGCCGGCTTTATTTCTGCTGGCGCTGGGGCTGGGGTATGTCTATGAAAGGACGGGGAATCTTTGGGCGACGATGACGGCGCATGCACTTTTTAATTCGACGCAGATTTTGGTTTTCATGACGTTTGCGCCGCGATAACGGGCGGCATGACATAGCGGCGTTTGCCCGATTTGGCGGTCATCCTTACAATCCCGATCCCACAAAACACCATGACTTTAACGATCGATCAGCAAATTGCAGCGTTGTCTCGCCGATGTGAGCGGATTCTGAGCGAGCAGGACCTGCGGCTTAAGCTTGAAAAGAGCGAAAAGACGGGTAAGCCGCTGCGCATCAAGCTGGGGATGGATCCGACGGCGCCGGATGTCACGCTGGGGCACGCCGTCCCGCTGCAGGTTGTGCGGCAGTTTCAGGAATGGGGGCATAAGGCGGTGCTGATCATTGGTGATTACACGGCCCGGGTAGGCGATCCGACGGGCGCAATAAGACGCGGCCCCAATTGACCGGGGAGGAGATCGATCGGAACGCGCAGACCTATGTTGCCCAGGTTGGCAAGATCCTTAAGACGGGGCCAGAACATCTTGAAGTGCGTTTCAACGGTGAGTGGCTGGCGAAGATGGGGCTGGTGGACATCATTCGGCTGGCTTCGCGCAAGACGGTGGCGCAGGTGCTGACGCGGGATGATTTCGCGAAGCGGTACGCGGAGGGAGTTGATATTCGGCTGCATGAGATTTTTTATCCGCTGCTGCAGGGGTGGGACAGCGTAATGATTGAGGCGGATGTGGAGATGGGGGGCAGCGATCAGCTTTTTAATAATCTGGTTGGCCGCGAATTTCAGAAGGAAGAGGGCAAGGAGGGGCAGGTGGTTATCGTCACCCCCCTGCTGGTGGGCACCGATGGCGTGGACAAGATGTCCAAGAGCAAAGGGAATTATATTGCTGTTACTGACGCGGCGAGCGGGGATGGGGGGATGTTCGGCAAGGTGATGAAGCTTCCGGATCATTTAATGGAATCGTATTACACGTTGCTCACGGATCTGCCTGTTGAGGAATTCAAGCCGCTGATTCAGATGAGCCCGCGGGATGCCAAGGTTCGGCTCGCCAAGCACCTGATTACGTGGCTGCATGATGGGCCGGCGGCGGACACTGCCGAAAAGTCGTTTATGGTTGCGACGCATGGCGGGATTCCGGACGAAATGCCGGAGGTGCCGATGGGCGGGCCTGGGCCGCACAAGCTCGCCCCGCTGCTGGTGAAGGCGGGAATGGTCAGTTCCAACGGTGAGGGAATTCGGAAAATGAAGGAGGGGGCGGTGAAAATTGATGGGGAGAAGGTCGTGGATTTTCAGAAGGAGTATGTGTTTGAGAAGCCGGTGGTGCTGCAATTGGGCAGCCGCAAGTTTGCGCGGCTGACGCCCTGATTTCACGCGGGCATAGGCTTTGCACGGTGCCCATCAACTTTAACCTATGGAGGTTTGTGATGGGTTCTGAAGATACGGCAGCCGGGAAAATGAAGCAGGTCAAAGGGAAAGCGAATGAGGTGGCTGGCGCTATAAAAGGCGACACGGCACAGGAACTGAAAGGTAAGGCCCAGAAAGCGGTGGGCAAGGTGCAGGAATCGCTGGGGAAAAATTCGCAGCGATAAGCAGACTCTGCTTTATTAAATAGTGAAAGGCAGCCGATCGAGTTTGATTCGGCTGCCTTTTGTTGTTTCGGTCCAGGATAGCGGGCTCAGCAAGGTTTGAACTCTTATTCATCGCCGCCGAGTGGCGTAAGATGCGGCGTGCAATGTGTTAAACCCTGCCGTAGATGTATTCGTTTAAATAGCTGATGGTGGCCTGCTGGTGGCTGGCGTGGAAGGCGTTTACGTCACCGATGGAAATGAGGCCGAGGAGGTCACCATCGTCGTCGCAGATGGGGAGGTGGCGGACTCGGCGTTCTTTCATGATGGCGCTGATTTCGTCGATCTCGGATTCGGGGCCGACGCAGATGACGTCGCGGGTCATCACATCGCCGACGCGGACATCGGCGGGGTCGTTCTGCTCGCCGACGACGCGCATGAGGACGTCGCGTTCGGTGAACATGCCTTTAATGGAACCTTCATCCATCACAATCACCGCGCCGACCCGCAACTGGTTCATGCGCTCAACGGCGTCTAGTACGGTCGCGCTGGATGGCACAACATAAACGCTGAATCCCTTTTGTCCGAGGATGTCTTTGGCGGTAGGCATTGGACGGCTCCTATGGTTGGCGGGCCTGATTTTGTTTGTGTGATCTAACCTGAATGGACCACACGGAAGTGAGCAGGGATGGTTGTCGGTTCTTGAAAATCGACGAACGTGATTATGCAAAGTTGGTGGTAAGATAAGCAACATAGTTCTTTTATTCACAGGCGGATTGGAGCGGGGACGCCGTGAGCGGCATTTGTGATGGTTTCTTAGCCGGGTATCCCGGGAGATAGATCAGGAGGAGGGTGATTTCATTTTGCTGAAACGATCGACGTTTGAAATTACCCTAGAGATTCGCGCTTTTTAGTCTTTTCATTTCTGCCCTCGCTGCTCTTGTTCCTGTTCTCCGCCTGGGGCATAATTGCCGATTCCCCTCCGAGCGGGCGTTCCGTCTGGAGCACACTGGTTAACGTTTTCGCTGATCGCGCGTGGTGGTTGGCGATTTCGGTATTTTTGGCCACGCACCTCAAAGGTCGGGCGGCTTTGGCCGCCCCTAATGTTCTTATGGTCGATTTCAATCTCATTCATTCCCTTGGCGATATCGATGACGACGTGAACTCCGCGGTTGCGACCGCGCTGGGTGACGCCGCCACGGACCTCAGCAAACTCGTCGCCGGCGACGAAGTTCAGGACTTCACCCCCGGCGCGATCATCAAGGGACGCGTCACCAGCATGGCCGGTGACGACTTTGTCATCGAGCTTGGGCTCAAGAGCGAAGGGATTCTTGAGCGCAGCGAGTTCGATGAACCGGAAAACGTAAAAGTGGGCGACGAAGTTCGCGTCCTCCTGGAAGACGTTGAAGGTGATACCGGAATGGTCCGCATCAGCAAGCGAAAGGCTGATCGGATCATCAACTGGGAAACCATCATGAAGTCCAAGAAGGAAGGCGAGCCAGTCAGCGGCAAGGTCACCAAGAAGATTAAGGGTGGCTTGCTGGTGGACATCGGCGTGCCCGTGTTCCTTCCCGCTTCGCAGGTGGATATCCGCCGGCCGGGCGAGATCAGCGACTGGATCGGCCGCAATATTGATGCGGTGATTTTGAAGATTGACGAAGAGCGGCGGAACATCGTCATCAGCCGCCGCAAGCTGATCGAGCAGCAGCGAGAAGAATTGAAGAAGAAGACCCTGGAGAGCCTGGAGATCGGCGCCGTCCGCAAGGGCACCGTCAAGAATATCGCCGACTTCGGCGCGTTCATCGACCTCGGCGGCATCGACGGCTTGCTCCACATCACCGATATGTCCTGGGGCCGCATCAACCATCCGAGCGAGATCCTCAAGATCGACCAGGAGATCGAGGTCAAGGTTCTGCAGATCGACAAGGACAAGGAAAAGATCGCGCTTGGCCTGAAGCAGAAAGACGCTTCGCCCTGGGAAAATATCGAGACCAAGTACCCGGTCGGTTCGGTCCACGAAGCGAATGTCGTCAACATCATGTCGTACGGCGCGTTCTGCAAGCTCGAAGAAGGCGTTGAAGGCCTCGTCCACATCTCTGAGATGTCCTGGACGAAGCGCATCAATCACCCGAGCGAGGTCGTGACACAGGACCAGAAGGTGAAAGTGAAGGTCCTGGAAATCAACAAGGACAAGCAGGAAATCTCCCTCGGCATGAAGCAGGTGGAAGAGAACCCCTGGGAACGCGTGGCGGAGAAATATCCGCCGGGCTCCGTGGTCGAAGGCAAGGTCCGCAATATCGCCAACTACGGCGCGTTCGTCGAGATCGAAGAAGGCATCGACGGCCTGCTCCATGTCAGCGATCTGTCCTGGACCAAGAAGATCGGCCACCCGAGTGAAGTGCTCAAGAAAGGCGAAAGCGTTCAGGCGGTCGTCCTCAGCGTCGACCAGGAAAAGCAGCGCATCGCGCTGGGCCTGAAGCAGATGAGCGAAGATCCCTGGGTCAATGTCATCCCGACGCAGTATCGTCCGGGCATGGTCGTCAAAGGGCATGTCACGAAGATCGCCAACTTCGGCGTATTCGTGGAACTGGCCCCGGGCCTGGAAGGCCTGCTGCACATCAGCGAAATCTCCGACCAGAAGGTCGAGAAGCCGGAAGATGTGCTCAAGGTCGGCCAGGAACTGGACGTCAAGATCCTCCGCGTCGAT
The DNA here is from genome assembly GCA_963704405.1 of uncultured Phycisphaerales bacterium. Taxonomy (GTDB): domain Bacteria; phylum Planctomycetota; class Phycisphaerae; order Tepidisphaerales; family Tepidisphaeraceae; genus MFD01213-c1. The sequence goes on along the minus strand of OY969903.1, from coordinate 2,005,559 downwards.
GGCGACGAACGGAAGATCGGCCTCTCCCTCAAGCGCGCCCAGTGGGCACAGGAAGAAGAGCAGCGCGAAGAAGCCCGCAGCAAGCGAGCCGAAAAGCGCGGCCTCCGCGGCGGCCTGGAAGGCACCGAAAGCGTCACCGGCCTGGGCGATCTGAAGCTCGGCGAGTGATCGCTGGATTTTAGTTTGAGTTGTATCCCTGTCGTAAGCATCAACGGGCCGCCTCTTTATATAAGAGGCGGTCCGGTTGTTTTTATATCTGGTTCCCTCTTTCACGGGACTTTGGCGATCTTCATTTGATGGGAGCCTGGTTTTTTAGGCGTGCTTCAGGTCCCATCCTCGTCGCGGCGTGCGGAAGCCCCCGTGCTACATTTACCCACCCAAACGCATCGCCGGATTCCCCTTGATTATCAGACTCAGCAGGCAAACAATTCAGATATCCGCTTTGCCCCTCATTTCACGTTCAGGAAACGGATGCGAAGCAGCTTACAAGCATCCCGCCGGCGATGTTCGCAATACCACCCAAAGTGCCCTTCATCCGCAACCGATACAGACCTGGGCAGGCAACTGTTGAGCGGCTTCGTGCCCTTTGCGGTTTATTCCGTTGATTCCTGGGAATCGGCGGGTGCCTGCGGGTTTCGTTAACCGAAGGTCATATGGCTTCAGCAGCCGTTTTATCCGGGTTGCAGTTGTACCTCCGGCAGATCAACGACTCGCCGTTGCTCACCGCCGACGAGGAAAAAACGCTGGCCCGCCGCATCATTCATCAGAACGATTTCGGCGCCCGCGAGCGCATGGTCCGTTCCAACCTGCGCCTGGTAGTGAACATCGCCAAGCACTACGTCAACCGCGGCCTGACCTTGCCCGACCTGATCGAAGAAGGAAACATCGGCCTGCTCAAAGCGGTTGAAGGATTCGACCCAGAGAACGGCAGCCGCTTCAGCACCTATGCAAGCTGGTGGATCAAGCAGGCGATCAAGCGGGCGCTCATCAACAGCGTGCAGCCGATCCATATTCCGGCGTACATGATCGAGATGATGAGCAAGCTGAAGACCGCCAACCGGGAACTGGAAGATTCGCTGGGCCGGCTGCCTTCAATTGAAGAACTCAGCGCGCATCTGAAAATGAGCGTGAAGAAGCTGAAGATCATCCGCAAGGCCGTCAAAGCCTATCACTCCCCCACGCAGGTCGGCGGCGGTGACAGCGACAACGAGCTGACCATCAGCAACCTGGTCGCCGACACGCATAACCCCGGCCCGGCGGAGCAGGTGAACAATACCGATGAGCTGCGGCACCTGGCGGAACTGCTGGATGGGATTGACGATCGAGCCGCAAAGATTCTGAAGCTTCGCTATGGCCTTGATGGCGAAGATCCCATGACCTTGAAAGAAATCGGCGCCCGCATCGGCCTCACGCGGGAACGCGTCCGCCAGATCGAGCACGAGGCGCTGGCGAAGCTGCGCGATTCGATGATGGTCGGCGCGTAGGAAACTGAAAAATGAGACGGGGAACCGGAGGGACACGGGTCACACCGTGTCCCTTTCTTTTTTGGAACCTCAAGCGCACGCACCCCGCACGGGCAGGATTTTGACGAACGCCCTTCGGTCTGACTTCGATGAGCCTGCCTTGGGTCTGAACTCAGGGTCGAAGAACCGAATCGATCCCAGGGTCGAAGGCAGTTGAGTCGAAGCTCATGTCGATGGCGGTTTGTTTTTGCGTCCCTTTGTGAGTTTACACGGCTGTTGGCGTGGCTTCGCGTGTCGCTACTTCCTTCTGAACGCGCTGGACAAATTCATCCAGGGGCTGCACGCCTTGATCGCCGGCTGTCCGGTGGCGGACGGCGACCTTCCGGGCGGCGGCTTCCTGTTCGCCGATGACCAGCATGTAAGGGACTTTCTGCATCGTGGCTTCGCGAATCTTAGCGCCGATTTTTTCTGCGCCGGTGTTGGCTTCAACGCGGATGCCGGCGTCTTTCAGCGCGCTGACGACCTGCTCTGCGTACGGCGCGGATTTTTCGCTGATGCTCAGGACCGCCACCTGCAGCGGCGCGAGCCAGAGGGGAAATGCGCCGGCGAAGTGCTCGATCAGCACACCGATGAAGCGTTCCATTGAGCCAAAAGGGGCGCGGTGAATCATCACCGGCCGGTGGGGTTTGTTGTCGGTGCCGGTGTAGGTCAGATCGAATCTCTTGGGCAGTTGATAATCCACCTGCACCGTCCCAAGCTGCCACTCGCGGCCAATCACATCCTTCACCACGAAGTCGATCTTCGGACCATAGAACGCCGCCTCCCCTGGTTCGACGGTAAAGGGAACGCCCAATCCGGAAGCCGCGTCCTTGCAGGCTTTTTCGGCCTTGTCCCATTGTTCTGGTTCGCCCACATATTTGGCGCTATCGGGATCGCGCAGGCCTACGCGGACGCGGTATTCATTCATGCCGAGCGTGCCGAGGACGATCTTGACCAGTTCAAGGCAGCCGCGGATTTCGGCGGGCACCTGGTCTTCGGTGCAGAAGAGGTGGGCATCATCCTGGGTGAAACCGCGGACGCGGGTGAGGCCGCCCAGCTCGCCGGATTTTTCCCAGCGATAAACGGTGCCGAATTCGGCGAGGCGAATAGGAAGATCGCGATAGCTGTGCTGATCGCTGGCGTAGATGCGAATGTGATGCGGGCAGTTCATCGGCTTGAGCAGATAGCCGTCGATCTCACCTTTTTCCATCCGCGCGGACAGTTCGGCGCAGCCGCAGTTTTCTTTCGCCAGCAGGTCGTAAAATTCGCGGTCGATCAGCGGGGGGAACTGGCTTTCGCGGTAATACGGAAAATGGCCGCTGGTCTTGTATAGCTCGAGCCGGCCGATGTGCGGGGTAAATACCTGCTTGTATCCCTGGCGCCGCAGATGCTCGCTGATGAACTTCTGCAGTTCAAGCCGGACCTCTGCCCCCTTGGGCTTCCAGAGCACCAATCCCTGCCCGACCTGCTCATCGATGGTGAACAGGCCCAGCGCCGGACCAAGAACGCGATGGTCGCGCTTCCTCGCTTCTTCAAGCTGCTGAACGTGTTGTTCGATTTGCTTCTTGTCGAAGAACGCAGTTCCATAGATGCGGGTAAGTTGCTCGCGATTGCTGTCGCCGCGCCAATACGCGCCGGCGACGCTCATTAACTTGAATGCCTTGATTTTTCCGGTCGAAGGCAGATGCGGGCCGCGGCAGAGGTCTGTGAATTCGCCCTGACGATAGATGCTGACGCTCTTTTCCCCCGCCGCCGCCAACTCATTGATGATCTCATCTTTAAACCGCTGGCTTTGCGCGTGGAGGATTTCCTTTGCCGGCGCGGGCTCGACCTCTTCGCGCTGGAACGGCAGATTCTCGGCGATGATCTTCTCCATCTCCTTCTCAACTTTGGGCAAATCCTCGGCGGAGAACTTCACGCCTTGCGGGAATTCAAAGTCGTAGAAGAAACCATTTTCGATCACCGGGCCGATCGTGTACTGAAGATTCACTCCATAAAGCCGGCGGAGCGCCTGAGCCAGCACGTGCGCGGTGCTGTGCCGCATGACGAATAAGCCGTCGGCGTCTTTTTCGGTGATGATGGAAACTTCGTGCTCGCCGGTGAGCTTAAAGGACAAATCGACGAGCTTGCCGTCGACTTTGCCCACGATCGCCGCCTTGGCCAGACCGCGTCCGATCGACTCGGCCAACTGTCCTACTGTTGTGCCATCGGGAAGTTCTCGAACGCTTCCATCGGGTAACTTGATCGCCGCCATGTGTACCGCCTCGCCATTAAAACCAGGACCAACCGGTCCCGGATGATCCATCATCCACACTCACCAGAAAAACAAAACCGCCCGGCGTAAAACCGGGCGGCAATCATCGCATTCATTTTCGAGCGACGCCATTACCACCCGCCATTATCGGCGGTTGTCGTCCCCGGGTTGTTCAGAAGCAAATACATTGATTCGCAAAATATATCGATCCGTTATATGCGGGTCAAACAAACCTGGGCTTGTCTTGCGCGGCGCGGATGAATGAGTGCGCCTGCCTGCGCCAGCGGGCGAGGCGCATTTAGAAGTGAACGTCAAACCGGACAGTCAGCGCAAGCGCGTCGGCGAGGTCCTTGCCGCCGGGGTTTGCGATGTACTGGAGGTCGGGCTTGATGAAGAACCAGGGAGTGACCTGAAAGCGATAAAAGGTTTCGTAGCTGGCCTCGACGGATTTGCGGGCGTGGTATGCGTCACTAAAACGAATGGCCTGAATGCCGATGCCGACGACATCGGATGGGCGCTTGGGAATGGGGCCTGTCCAGGTGAGGCCTGCGCCGAGGTTGTGGCCATAGGGGATGAGGGTGGGGTCGGCGTAGCCGTACATGAGGAAGGCGCTGACGCCGCGCGTGTCGGCGTCGTTGGCAGGATTGGGGCGCCAGAGCGCTTGATCGAGCAGCGCGTAGGGGCCGCCGGTGCCGGTGACATGGGCGCCGTCAAGGCGGGTGAATGTATTGGTGCTGTACCAACCACCGATGCCGAGGCGGCCGGTGAGTTGTCTGGAGGTGAGCTTCCAGGATTGGTCGATCTCGCCGATGAAGAAAAGATCGTCGGGGTTGTGGAAGAATGTTTTGGGACCGCGGTCGCCGGTGCGGACACCGCTGGCGAGCGAGCCGTCATACATTCCGAAGCCGATTTGCAGGTCAGCGTTTGGTTTGACGAACACATTGATGCTGGTGGCCGGATCGGGATAAGTCGGCATGGTAAACAGCGTGGCGCTGGAACCGGTGGATTGATTGAGAAATTCAATCGCCACGGCGGAGCGGTCGAATTCGCTGTTGGAATCCACCTTGCCCAGCTTGAGCCGCAGGACGCCGTTGAAGGCAGTCTGCTGATACCAGAGCTGGGCAAGCTGAGTGCGATTTTGATGTGGCGTGCCGGGGACTCCATCCAGACCATCAACGCCTTGTATATCGCCAATGAGTTTGTCGGAGGCGTTGGGTCCGTCGGCGTTCTGGAAGTCGACGTAGATGGTGCCACCTTCAATGCCGAGAAGGGGTTTGGTGTCGAAGGTGAGAGTGGGCTCGAGCAATCGCCGCCAGGTGCGGCCGGCAGTATCTAAACCGCCTCGGAAATTTTTGGTTCCGTCTTCAGTCAGTTCCACATCAATGGTCATGCCTTTGTCAGCCAGCTTCTGACGCAAGCCAAACCAGCCGCCGGTGAGGGAACTGGAAAAATCCTGGCTTGGAACGGTCGACTCCGGCGGCGCAGCTCCCTCGCTTGCCGGATGACTAGCGGGGGTTTGCATGGGATTGGGGGCGTTTGCCGGGGCGGGGGGAATATCCCCCCATGCCTGTGCGACTACGGCAATGAGCGAGCCGACCAGGACAGCGATCGACGAAAGCTTGCCAGTGCGGGTCACGTGGATGGGTATGTTACTGGCCTGTCGGATTATTCCAAAAATCTCGCGAAATGCGCATTGCCTCAGCCGCGTATAAGAAGCGGGATCAGGACGTTTTTTCTGCCGCTGTAACACCAGATCGTGAGGACCATCGTGCGAATTCCAATTTGGCTGATCGGCATTGCAATGCTGATGACTGGCACCGGTGCGCGTGGCGATCAGTGCATCGACGGAACAAGTCGGCCGAGCGTCATGTTCAAACCTTGGTATGGGCCGCCGCTGGGCGGAGGAAAACAAGCGGAGGGGAAATAAAAAGGTGCCGCAGGCCTCTCGGCATCCTGCGGCACCCAGGGAAGGAGGTTCGTTTCGCTGCGTATTTTTTAATCCCTGGGAGATACACGCCATGGATTGATTCGCAACGCAGTAATTATACGAGGTGGGTTTTGAGCCGGTTCACGAAGTCTGGAAAATGTATTGAATTTTGCAGGTCGGTTTTGCGGGTTAACCGGGGCATAACGAGACTGCGGGCGGAAGTGTTGCAAGGGTGGTGGTTATCGGAGGTTGGGCGTGGCGAGGTTTGGGGATCGGGCGTTGAAGCGGCGGATCAAAGCGTCTATCTAAGTGTGGCCGCGGCTTTCACCCTTTTTGATGTAGGTCGGCCCGGCCGGGCAGTGGCTCAGGATAGGGCACTGCTCGCATTTGGGTTTGCGGGCCTGGCAGATTTGTCGGCCATGGAAGATCAGCAGGTGCGACCAGAGCGCCCAGTCATTTTGCGGGACGAGGGGGATGAGATCCTGTTCGATTTTGACGGCGTCGGTGTGCCTGGTCAGGCCGAGCCGCTGGCTGAGACGCGTGACGTGGGTATCGACGACGATGCCGACGTTTTGATTGAATGCGTTGCCGAGGACAACGTTGGCGGTTTTGCGGCCGACGCCGGCGAGATTCGTCAAGGCCTCCATTGTCTGCGGAACTTTTCCCCCATGCTGATCGATCAGCGACTGAGCCATCGCGCGAATGCTCCTGGTCTTGTTGCGGTAGAAACCGGTGGACTGAATGTCCTTCTCTAAAACATCCTGGGCCGCCGCGGCAAAGTCGGCGGCGGATCGATATTTTTTGAACAGATCCTTTGTGACGATGTTCACGCGATCGTCGGTGCATTGCGCGGACAAAATCGTGGCGACCAGCAGTTGCAGCGGGGTCTTATGATTGAGGCTGCACCGGGCCTGCGGATAAGTCGCTTTAAGAATGGGCAGGATGGCGGCGACCCGGGCTTTGCGGTCCTGAAGCAACTTGGAGGGAAGGCGAGGCATAACGATTTTCTACCACGAAGGGGTGAAGAACACGAAGGAGCGTGGGGAAGAGTTTTCAGCCACGGAGGTCTTTTTCGCGAGAGGGATGTTGACCCACTTTAAGATGGCGGCGCATGCGCGATTGCAGGCTCGACGGGGACGGATTGCTTTGCGGGGGGAGTGATATTGCTGCTGAACAGGATGATGCCGAGGAGGATGGCGACCAGCGCGGTCAGCAGCGTGAGGCTGCGGCGCTGTTCCTGGTCAAAATGGTCTTTGGCGGGATTGGCAATATCGGGCTCGTCGGCGTGCTCGATGTAGTCGTTGCGGTGTTTCGTGATTTTTGGCCAGATCACCTGCCAGTCATAAATCACGATGGCGGCAGCCGCCAGGAAAAGGATCGACCTGAACAGGGCGGCGGCGGCGTTGTTGGCGATGGGGCTGTGTATGTCGCTGGACATGTCGATCACGAAGGGATGGATGATGAGCATAAGGAGCATGGCGCTGCCACAGATCAGTTCGACGATGAGCAGCCGCTGGATGAGATTGGTGACAATCGTGCCGGCCAGCAATGTGCCGTGCTGGCCTTCCAGGTTCACGCTGAGAATGTTGGTGAGGATCGGCTTATTCTCTTCGACGGTGCGGAAAATGATCGGCGCCGCCAGCGCGATGAAGAGGACGCTGCCAAACCAGGTGGAGAGCGCGATCCAATAGATGATTTGGACGGATTGGAAAAGCACATGGAAAGGGTAGAGCGGGCGCGGGCGCATGGCAAATATCAAACGGCAAATGAAAAAGAGGCGGTGGGTGTTTTGTGCGTGGTTCGTTGGTTATGACTGGGCGTAGGTTTGGCCTGCGATGGGCGTTGAATATGGTGGAAGCAGAAGATGAAGATGAATACAAATCACAGCTGCAGGGGCAGCAGCCCCTGCGGCTGTGATTTGTCTTCCTCTTCCTCTTACTCCGCCACCATATTCAACGCTCCCTCGGTATATCCTTCAGCCACAATCACTCGCACTTAAGATCCATTAGAAAGATTAGGGCGTTGCGTTTTGGTCGGGTTGCGAAATTGATCCTTTATGTTGCGTTGACCCAGGTGGCCGTGCCGTCTGACCAGACTTCTTTTTTCCAGATCGCCACCTCTTTTTTCAGCGTGTCGATGATCCACCGGCAGGCTTCGAATGATTCGGCGCGGTGCGGGGTGCTGACGGCAATGAGCACGGAAGGTTCGCCTACGTTGACGCGGCTGATGCGATGGAGGATGGCCAACTTCAGAATGGGCCATTTCTCCCGGGCTCGCCTGGCTAAGCCGGCCAACTGCTCCTGCGCCATTTCGACGTAGGCTTCATAATCGAGCGACAGGAGTGGATGCGATTGCGCGTTTAGTTCGGCTCGAGTGACGCCGAGGAAGATGTTGATGCCACCGGCGGCGGGTGTGGTGACGAAATCGACGGCGTCGGTTAGCCGCAGGGGGTCGGAGGTGATGAGGAGCCAGTCGATTGGGGATGACGGTGTCATTCGTGTGGTTCTTCCGGGTCAACCGCCGCTGACGGGGGGGATTAAGGCGAGTTCGTCGCCGTCGTTGAGTTCTGTTGTCGCGGCGACGTATTCGCGATTGACGGCGCAGCGCTTCGGGGAAGAAAATCTTGGATTGCCGGAAAAAGCGAGGCCAACTCAGTGCACGCCTGGGCGACGGTGCTTTGACGGGGGAGATTCAGGATGGTCTGGGAAACTTTGGCGCGATCTCGAAGCACGGCGAAGAACTTAACGGTTATGGTCATGGGCCGGCTAAAAAAGCGGAGCTGCCGCCAAAGGAATCAGGGCGACGTTGTGGCTTCGTGGGATGCCGCGATGATTGGCGTCGCGCTGCCTTCGTATCCTACGATCACGATCTTATAGCGGTCGGCCATTTCCAGCACTTTCTGCTTTTCCAGGATGATGGTTTTTTCGGCTTCCAGGACGATGCAGGAGGCGTTGGCGGCGGCCAGTTTTTCGATGGTTGTTGTACCGATGGTGGGGACGTCGGCGCGCATGTCCTGATCTTTGTTGGCGACTTTGATGAGGGTCCAGCCACCGACTTTACAGAGTCCGCCGGCGCGTTCGATCATGGCGTTGGTGCCTTCGAGGGCTTCGACGGCGATGACGTCGCGATCGCGCACGGCGATGGATTGGCCGATGTCCATCGTGCTGATCTGCTTGCAGATGTTCCAACCAAAGCGGATATCGTTCCATTGATCTTCGCTGGGCTGTCGGCGGGTGAGGACGCCGACGCCTGCGAGTTGATCCGTGCAATAGCGTGTTGAGTCAATCAAAGTAATGCCTGAAGAACCGAGTTCATCAATAACCGCGTGAAGGACGGCATTTGGGCGTTTGTCATTTCGCAGACGAAAAAGCCAGACGCGGGCCGTCCGCAGGTCTGGAATATACCTCAGGAGGACGAAAGGGGTGTACATCGTCGTTTTTTGGACGCGGCCCACCATGATCGCTTCGGTGCAGCCGGCGGAGCGGAGCCGACTGATCCAGCGGCCCAGGCGGGAAACGCCTACCCAATGGAATTCATCGCATTCTTTTCGCAGCTCGGCGGACGCATTACCGGCAATCCCGACGCAAACCACCCGGCGGCCGGCCGCCCTGGCGCCGCGCGCCACCAGCAGCGGAAAGATTCCTTCACCGGCGATCAGGCCAAGAGGGGTCATCGAATTCATTCAAATATCGATTTTAATCGACGTTTTAATAAGGTCACGCGCGGCGGCCTCTGATAACAGTTCATGCACAGCTCGGTTCTGCAAGCCACCATAACAACCGATCGGGACGCTTTAGCACACGTATGACGCCGGCAAGCGTTCTAACTGGGGAAAAAGGTCTTAATTCTTCCGATTTTCGCGAGTTTTCTTGACTCCGGTCTGGCTGATCTTTACAGTCTTGCAGCGGTCAGTTGAGACGTCCACACACCGTTCAGGCGTATTTGAAGGCGGCGAAAATAGTTTGTTTTTCTGCCGAACCGGGCCTGCCCAGGCCGATCAAAGCAAGACATCGTGCGTACTTCATCCAAGCGAGCGGCCAAGTCGTTCCTCGGCGGACTCGAACCGCTCGAGTCCCGACTGTTTCTATCTGTATCTCAGGACGCCAACGGATGGACTGTTGTTACACCCAGCGCTGATACCCACACTATTTACGTTTCTGCGACCGGAAACGATTCGGCGGACGGCCTGTCGGCGGCGACGCCGGTCAAATCATTCACCAAGGCGGCGTCGCTGGTTCGCAGCGGATTCCCGGATTGGGTTCTGCTGCATCGCGGGGATGTGTTTAACGATTCGTTTTCGAACTGGAGCAAGTCCGGGCGAAGCGCGGATGAGCCGATGCTTATCAGCACCTATGGAACGGGGGCGCGACCGCTGATTAAAACCGGGACGGCAAGCTCGGGATTCGCGACGATCAGCAATTCTTCGGCAAACGTGAATTTTGTCGATGTGATCGGGCTGCAGTTTTATGCGAACTTGCGCGATCCATCGGTTCCGGGCAGTTACAACCAAAACGCCGCGGGTGGAACGACGGGGTTTCAATTCTACGCCAACGGCGGCAACCTGCTCATTGAAGATTGCCAGATCAGTTTCTTCCGGAACAATCTCGACATTGAAGGTGTGAATGGGTCGGCGGTGCAGAATGTCGTCCTTCGCCGGAATGTGATCACCGATTCGTGGTCGTTCACTTCCCATTCGCAGGGGATTTATTCTTACAACGTCAATAACATCTCGCTGTTTCAAAACGTGTTTGACCATAACGGCTGGCAGGCATCTGGCGCGGGTGAGAGCGGGTTCAATCATAACATTTATTTTTCGTTCAATGTTGTCGGCACAGACATTGAACAGAACGTGATTTCCAACGGCTCATATGCGGGGATCATGGCGCGCGGGGGCGGGAAGATCATCAACAACCTGCTGATGCAGAACGCCATCGCGGTTTCGTTCGGTCAGGCCGACGGCGCGAACAGCACCATCGGCGGAGTATCAGGGCAACTGACCGGCAACGTCATCATCGGTGACAAGGGGCTCGGCACCACCCACATGGGCCAGGGGTTCGATATCGGCAACACCAAGCCGGGCGCGAATGTTTCGGTTTCAAACAATATCTTTACGCAGGATACGCAGCAGGCCAAACCGGCGATTCAACTGGCGATGGCGACGGGAACGTCAAATCCGTCGCAGGCTGTGGGCGAAAATGACGTCACGATCCAGAACAACATCACCAACGGGTGGTGGGAGGGGATGAAGATTGACGGCCGATTCGTTCCGGGCGGCACGGGACTATATGGCTTCAATAACGTTTCCATTAATAACAACGACTTCATCAACTCAAGCAATCGCCTGTTCCGCCAGGACGGTGTTTTTTCGCCGGTGCAGGAACACCTGAACGGCAACCGTTATTACACGCAATACCTGACGCAGCCGAACTGGTTTTTGCTGTTGAATAACACGCTGTCGTATACGCAATGGGCGAGCGCGTTTGAGACGAATGCCCAGGCGCTGGGCGCGCCGCCTTATGCGGACCCCAATCGCAGCGCGGCCAGTTATGACGCCACCGTCGGTGGCCCTGGGACAGTGGCGGATTTTGTTGCACAGGCGAGGTTGCTTTCGGACAGCAGTTACCAGCCGACGTATATGGCACAGGCGGTGATTGATTATGTGCGCACGGGGTTCACGCTTGATACGGCCGCGCCGACGGCGACGGCCGCGCTGAGCAATCCCGGGGCCTCGGTATCGGGCGGGAGCACGTACAGCTTTGCGGTAACGTATCGCGACGATTTCTTTTTGAATAAGACGTCGCTGAATTCCAGCGACATTCTGGTCACCGGGCCGAATGGGTTTGCGCAGTTTGCGACGTACATCAGTGCGGCGGCTTCGACGACGGGGGCGGGCGGGTATCAGTCCACCGTGGTGACCTATCGCATCAACGCGCCGGGCGGCGCGTGGTCATCGGGAGCCGACGGCGGATATGTGGTTTCGCTTCGGTCCGAGCAAGTGAGCGATACGACTGGGAATATGGCGGCGGCGGCAACGCTTGGGTCGTTTAATGTCGATCTGACGCCCCCCGCCGCTGCCGCTTCTGCGACCAATATGGATAGCTCTGCGCTGGGCACTGGCGGGTATACATTCAGCGTTACGTTCAATGATGCATCGGGCATCAATCTGACGACGCTGAACGGCAGTGATTTTGAGGTGACTGGGCCGAATGGTTTCGATCAGTTTGCGTCGCTGGTTGGGACAACTGGCAGCGGGTCGAGCGTGACGGCGACGTATTCGATCGCCGCCCCCGGCGGAGCTTGGACGAGCGATGCGGCGGGGTCATACACAATCATCGCCAGCTCCAATGCAATCTATGACACATACGGGAATGTTTTGGCCGGTGGCACGATTGCGACGTTTAATGCGGCTTTTGGCGGGGAATCGAATTCGGCGGCTACCGGGTCGATCAGCGGGACGGTTTACAACGACGCGAATGGGAATGGGATCTTTGACGCCCGCGAGTTGCCACTGGTTGGGGTGGTGGTGTTTGCCGATTTGAATCTTAATGGTGTGCTGGATGAAAATGAGCCTTCGGCGATAACCGATGTGAATGGAATTTATACCCTGGTTGGTTTGGCTGACGGGCGGTATTCAGTGATGGAACAGGTTCCGAGCGGATATCAAATGAGTTCGCCATCCGGTGGTGTTATTAGCGCCACGGTCGCCGGCGGTCTGGCAGTGACGGGAGACAATTTTGCCAACCAGGTAAGCCCGATCATTACGGGCGGTGGTGGTGGTTTGCTGGGCGGGGGAACGGGTGGGACTGATGGGTCAGGTGGTACGGGCGGCGATCCGAAGCCGCGCACTCTTCCGATACGTCGGATTGCCAGCCGACCACCGACGCTTTGAAGCCTGGAGTTGACGATCGCACTCGAAAAAGTGTCGCGTTTTGAATGCGCATGTCCCATTATGATCAAATGTGACATCGTTGGGGAGGCGGCATTTTGGCGGATAGATTCAGGCGCGGTCCGCGGCGGTTTGGTCGACTTCGACCGCTATCGCGACTTGTTCGGCGCTGACTTGCCATTGGGGGCTGCGGCGGAGGCCGAGTACTGCGGCGAAGATGAACAGGGGCGCGGCGAGGCCGGCCAGCCACAGGTCATGCTGGGCAGCTTGTCCGAGCGACACGATGGTCGCGAAAACGACGGCCAGCACGGAAAACACAGCCAATTCCATTCGGCTCGGCAGCAGACGCTTCATATAGTAAGCCTCGAAAGGTGACCGGCGGGACCAGCGCGGGGAAATCCCGCGGATCGACGCAGCCACGGTTAAATGTTCGAGTTGCCCAGAGATCAAAGCCCATTCAGGCGCGGAACAAGCATCACAAAGAGAAAAATTACCGCATAAAAATCCATTTTCAAGCGAAAACATCCGGTTTTTCGCATCCAATTCCGGACATGGGCGGCCTGATGCACCAGGATGAGAACCATACGTCCGGTTTGGATAATGGGTTCATCGACGGAATGCGAGGCGGGGTGAAGTTTCTAATCGTTGCGAAATCAAGCTCTGTGGGCTGATTTTCTGGTCGCTTTGGCCGGCATTGGGTAAGCGAGCAAGACATTTCACGTCCTTGCACTCTCCCGTGTCTGGCCCTAGTCTTATTGCCTCAAATTTTACCCCGTTTTCATCAACCCCGAGGTATCGAACCGTGCCGACTTTCAAAGAGGTCACCGTCCCGTCTAATGGCCAGGCCATCACTATTTCTCATGGCAAATTGAATGTTCCGGATCATCCGATTCTTCCATTCATTGAAGGAGACGGAACCGGTCCGGATATCTGGCGGGCAAGCGTGCGCGTTTTCGATGCGGCGGTTGAGAAGGTCTTCAAAGGGAAGAAGAAAATCGCATGGATGGAAGTGTTCGCAGGGGAGAAGAGTTTTAAGAAGTACAACTCGTGGCTGCATGAAGATACGGTGCCGGCGTTTCAGCAGTTCCTGGTTGGGATTAAAGGGCCGCTGACGACACCGGTAGGCGGTGGGATTCGGTCGCTGAATGTGGCGCTGCGGCAGATGCTTGATCTTTATGTGTGTCTTCGGCCGGTTCGATATTTCACCGGCGTGCCCAGCCCGGTGAAGCGGCCGGAAAAAGTGGACATGGTGATCTTCCGGGAGAATACGGAAGATATTTATGCGGGCATTGAGTACGCCGCGGGAACGGTGGAGGCGGAGAAAGTTCTGGAGTTCATCAAGCAGATTGATCCGAAGTCGTTTTCGAAGATTCGGTTTGGATCGCTTGAAGCGGCACAGACCTGGCAGAAGCAACTCGAACAAATTGGCGCGCCGGCCCGCAAGATCGATCAGTTGCAGGTTGGCGTGGGAATCAAGCCGGTCAGCTATCTTGGCACCGAGCGGCTGGTTCATAGCGCGATCGGCTACGCCATCAAGGAAAAACGCAAGAGCGTGACGCTGGTGCACAAGGGGAACATCATGAAGTTCACCGAAGGCGGCTTTCGCGACTGGGGTTATCAGGTCGCGAAGCAGCATTTCGGGGCGGTGGAAATCGATGGCGGACCCTGGTGCAAGATTCCGGAAGGGAAACCGGGGGCCGGTTTGGTGATTAAGGATTCGATTGCGGACATCACGCTTCAGCAGGTGCTGACCAGGCCGGAGGATTTTGATGTGATCGCCACGCTGAATTTGAATGGCGATTATCTATCGGATGCGCTGGCGGCGCAGGTTGGCGGTATTGGGATTGCGCCCGGCGGGAATATCAATTATGTGACGGGACATGCGGTGTTTGAGGCGACGCATGGCACTGCGCCGAAGTACGCCGACCAGGATTTGGTGAACCCGGGGAGCGTGATTCTTTCGGGCGTGATGATGTTTGAATATCTGGGATGGCAGCAAGTCGCAGACCTGATCGTGAAGAGCCTGGAGAGCGCTATCGGGGCGAAGACGGTGACATATGATTTCGCGCGGCTGATGGAAGGGGCGACGAAGGTGAAGTGCAGTGAGTTTGCGAGTGAGATGATTAAGCATATGGGATGAGTGGACATCGCGGCGAGAAACGTTGCGGCTCGATTGTTGAGTGTTCTTCGCTGATTTTTATGACGGCGTTGAATATGGTGGTGGAGGCAGGTGAGGCGCGACGGAGAAGGGAAGGACGGCCGCTGGTCGTCGGTGAGGCTTATGCCACAGCGGGAACTGTGGTGAGGACGTCAGCGACGGCGATCCGGTTTCTTCCGGCTTCTTTGGCGCGGTAGAGGGCGCGGTCGGCCATCGCGACGAGTTGATCAGCACCGACGGGGTTATTGGCTTTGAGTGAGCCGATGCCAATGGACATGCGGACACCGGCGCCGCTGCGGAGGAGGGTGGCCGAGGCCTGGTAGTAATCGTCGCGGATACGCTGGGCAACGCCGGCGGCTTCGGGCGTGTCGGCGTGGGGGAGCAGGACGACGAACTCGTCGCCGCCGTAGCGGGCGGCAACGTCCATGCGGCGGAGATTGGCGGTGATGACCTTGCCGGCAGTCACCAGGAGCTGGTCGCCCATCTGGTGGCCGTGGGAGTCATTGAGCTGCTTATATCCGTCGAGGTCAATCATGACGCAGGACAGGTCCGTATCAAAGCGCTGCGCTTCGGCGAAGAGCTGATCGAGCACCTTGCCGAAATGGCGGCGGTTATAAAGCCCGGTAAGCGGATCGGTGGCCGCCATCTGCTCAACGCGGAGAAGGGATTCTTCCAACTGACCGTTCTTGAATTGCAATTCAAGCAGGGTTCGCTCGATCTGCTGCCGCAGATTTTCGTTTTCGCGCTTCACCTTGGCCATGGTGAGATTCTTTTCGATCACGAGGGGAATGGTGTAGAGATAGTCACCGACCTTGACGACGTAGTCGGTGGCGCCGCGGCTGATGGCTTCGGCGGCGATGCGGCCGACGTTCTCGCCGGTGACCATGATAACCGGGGTGCTACAGCGGGCCTTAACTTCCTCCAGGACATCCATGCCGCAGCCGTCGGAAAGATTGTAGTCAGTGAGGATCAGGGTGAAGGAATCCAATTCCTGGGCAAGCGCGGCGCGGCGACCGTCGACCGCGACGACCGTGCCACGGCCGAAATGATCTTCGAGCGTTTCGCGGATGAGATCGCGCTGGTCGGCGTCATCCTCGATAATGAGCAGTTTGAGCTGTTCCACAATCCGGCCCACACTTTCTAGCTGTTTGCTTCGGGCTTTTGCGTCCTTTAATAAACACCCGATTCCACCGGGCCATCGCAAAAGTCCGCGGTAATTCACTGACAAGGAATACTTACGATATATCTGACGGTCCGTGCAAATCAGATCTCTTGACTGGACGTCACAGGCCTTAAACTTCTGCATCGGCCTGATGGTTATCGGCGGCAGGCTTCTTTGGGTAAATGATGATCGGGATACTGATGAATCGTCAGCCAATAATTGGTGCTGTCGACGACGGTTTTCAGGAACTGCTCGGCGTTGGCCGGCTTGATGGTGTAGCTGTTCGCGCCGGCGGCGGCGGCGATGCGCATCTGTTTTTCATCGCAGACGCCGGTCATCATGACGACAGTGATGTCGCGGAGACTGGCGTCTGATTTGATGCGCTTCAGCAATTCGATGCCACCAATGCCGGGCATTTCGATGTCGAGGTAGATGAGACCTGGCCGCGGGACGTTGGCGTATGGCGGCTGGCGATAGAGGAACTTCAATGCCTCTTCGGCGTTGCAGACTTCGTAAACGACGTTGCGGACTTTGCTGTCGGCGATGGCGTCGCGGACAAGCATGCGGCAGTCGATGTCGTCATCGACCAGCAGGATGGTAATGGGCTCGGAGGCGGTGGAGGCGGCGGCCTTTTGCTTTTGAGATTGGGCGGCCTTTCCCATTTCTCCCTCGATCGATTTTGCGTTTTTTGGCATAACTTTCCTGCGTTTAAATTTCTCCGCCTCGTCCATGACGCCATTCATTTATTTCAGGCCGCCCGGCGGTCGGGGGCTTCGGGGTTTTGATATTCCGGCTCATCATCCTCTGATGAATCGTGCAGTTCCTTATCCGACAACTGGTGCGGCGGCGCGGTGCCGTCGAACAGGTGCTTGTGATCGATTGTGAACCGGAAGGTCGTCCCCTGGCCGACCGTGCTCTCGACGCGGATCGCTCCGCTGTAAGTTTCGATGATGCTTTTGACGCTGGAGAGACCGACGCCTTTGCCGGCGATAGCCGATGCAGCGGCGCTGCGGCCGCGGCGAAAGACGTGGAAGACCTTACCGATGTCCTGCGGTTCGATCCCGATTCCGGTGTCGCGAACGTAAAATTCGATTTCATCGGGCGTGATGGCAGAGCCGACATGAATCTCGCGCGTGGCGCCGTCGCCCATGTACTTGATCGCATTGTCGATGAGGTTCTGGAAAACCTGCCGGATGCGGGTGCGCTCGGCGCTGAGGGAGGGGAGCGGGGTATCGATGGTGAGCTGGATCTTGCGGCTGCGGAGGTCTTCTTCGAATACGCCGCTGAGATCCCGGACGATCGCCTCGACATCGATCACTTCAAAACGCTGGCGGCGCGTCTTGATGCGGGAAAGCTCCAGCAATTCAGAAATCAGGTCGGTTTCAACCTGGACGTTTTTCTGGACGCGCTCCAGGCGATGGGTGATTTCTTCGTCGAACTTATCCTTGTGCTTGGAGAGCAACATGCTGACCATGCCGGAGATATTGCGCAGCGGAGCATTGAGATCGTGCGAAACTGCGCGGAGGAAATCTTCCTTCTCGGCAATTTCAGCGCTGAGGCGGCGGTTGGCTGATTCGAACTGAGAGGTGCGCTGGAAGACCTTGGTTTCGAGGTCGCGATTGGATTCTTCGAGCTTGGCATTGGCGCCTGCGAGACGGCTGTTGGCTTCGGCGAGCTTGTAGTTGGTGGTGGCCAGATCTTCGCGCTGCTGGCGGACCTGGCTGACCATTTCGTCGAAGGAGTTGGCGAGTTCGCCGATCAGGTCATCGCGGTCAATTTCCACGCGAACGTCGAGGCGGCCGATGGAGATTTTCCGGGTGGCGTCAACGAGCTGGCGGATGGGTTTGAATATGCCATAGACCAGAAGATACGCGATGGGAAGGCTGAGGATGACGACGGTCAGGCCGATGCCGGCGACAATCCAGTTGACCCAGTAGAGTTGAGCCTGCTCGCGATCCAGCGATACACCGACGATGACATAGCCGAAGGTATGATTGATCGCGGCAGAATGGGCTCGGGCGGCGGGTTGCGTTGTTGACATGGGCCGAACCTTGCCGACGACGGGGGAAAAGACATCGACATAGTCGCCGTAGGCTTTGGAGGTGCGGGGATAGACCAGGTGGAGGGCTTGTTCTTCCGCTGCGATTTTGCTGACATCGTTCCAGGAGAAATCGACGTAGCGCTTGGCGAGCATGATCGGTTTTTGATCGGCATCGAGAAACGCCACATATAAGATGTTGCGGGTATTGAGCAGATCGTGCCCCATTTTTTCAAGATCGGATGTGTGCCCTTCCGCCATGGAAGGCTCGGCGGCGAGGGAGAGGGTGTAGGTTACGAGCCGCGCCTGCTCGGCGATCATGTCGCTCATCTGCTCGCTGCTTTGGGTGGCGAAGAGCCAGCAACTGCTGCCGAGCGCGATGGTGATGAGGCCGAGGAAGGAGAGAATGAGCTTGCCCTGAAGGCCGAAACGAGACTTCCGCCGCTCGTCCCAGGGGATGTGGGTGAGGGGGTCGTGGTCGGGAAGATTGGTGCGCGGACCGGATTCCATGTGTTCTGGCAGTTAAGGCTGCACCCGTTTCATCGTCTGGTTGGATAGGTCGGTTAATTGCTATACGTGGAACAACGCGATGCTGGACGGCGTGGTAACGTTATGCAGAGCGTAAGCAGGAATTATTGGACGGCGACAAATTAGGCGACGATTGGAAAACCGCTGGCCGGGCGGCGGGAAACAATTAGAGAAGGTGGTTATGCGGACGACAATCGAGCGGGCAATTTATCGGTATCTGGCGGCGGGATTGGCGTTGCTTTTCTCAGGCGCTGTATCGATGGCGGCAGAGCCCGTGCTGGTGGCGACAACCGCGCGGCCGCTGCGGTATCACCCGGAGGGGACAGATTTTGTTATTGAGAACGGCAAGGAACTATTTAATCGGCCGCTCTATTGTTGCAATACAGCGTTCCGCATCGATGGGGGAGATGTGCCGGAGTTTTCGTTATATGTGCCGGGGCGCGGGGGAAATTTCCGGCTTGGGATTAAAGCGGGTGATGATGCGAAATGGCTGAACGATGCCGAGGCGATTGTCACGCGGTATCGGCCGGGATCATTGCTGTATGACGTTCGCGATCCGCTTCTTCATGGGGCGAAGTTGAATATCACGGCGCTGGCGATGAGCGAAACGCAGGGCCTAATTGTTCGTGCGGAGCTTTCTGAGGGATCGCAGCCGGTTGAATTGATTTGGGCCTTTGGCGGGGCAAACGGCGATCGGGGTAATCGCGGGGGAGATGTGGGTTGCGAGCGGTTGCCGGTGAGCCAGTTCTTTGCGCTGAAGCCGGAATATTGCAAGGCGGATCAATTTAATTTGAACGATCGCGGATTTGTGATGCAGGCGAAGCCGGCGGTAATTGATGGAATTACACCGCCGGGTTCAAAGCTGGCTATTGGAGATGGGGGAAGATGGGGATCGGCGAAGGAGCTTATCGATTCAGCGGGGGGAAGACGCTGGCGCCGGTGTTGGTGGGGCGAGTTGCGATTCGATCGGGGGAGCCGGTTTTTTTGGGGTTGCAGCGGTTGAGCGCGGCGGCCATCGGCAATGATGAGCCGACGACTTATCACGTTTCTGATTTGCAGGGGACTGATACCGCGGGCAAGGGTTTCAAGTTAGCCGCGGCGTATAAGGCGGACGAATTGCAGGGCGTTTTCGATCGGGCGGAGGCGGCGCGGAAGCAGGTGGCGGAGAAGATTGTTGTTGATACGCCGGATGCGTTTATTAACGCGGCCGCGGCGGCGCTGTGCGTTGCAGCTAATGGGGATTGGGATGCGACGAGTCATGCGTTCATGCACGGGGCGGTCGCCTGGCGAACCAAGCTTCTGGGTTGGCGCGGCGGTTATATGGGCGATGCTCTGGGCTGGCATGAACGAACAGAGCAGCATCTGTCGAACTGGATTTCGAAACAAAGCACCGATGAAAATATTCCGGAAAAGGCCACGCCGGATGCCAGGCGAAATCTCAGTTGCGATGATTACACAATGCTGCACAGCAATGGCGACATGTCCAAATCGCATTATGACATGAACCTGTCGGCAATCGATGTGATGTTGCGGCACCTGTTATGGACGGGGGATTTGAAGTATGCGAAGCAGGTGTGGCCAGTGATCGAGCGGCATCTGGCGTGGGAGCGGCGATGCTTCCGGCGCGAGTTTGGGGCGGAGAAGCTGCCACTGTATGAGGCGTATTGCTGCATCTGGGCCAGCGATAATCTCCAATATGAAGGCGGCGGTGTGACGCATGCGTCCGCGTACAACTACTACCACAACAAGATGGCCGCCCGGATCGCGAAGCTGATCGGTGAAAATCCTGCGCCATATGAGAAGGAGGCCGCCGACATTCTCAAGGCGATGCAGAAGTATCTGTGGATGAGTGAAGAAGGATCGTTTGCGGAGTTTAAGGATTTGCTCGGGCTGCAATTGACGCACCCGGCCGCCGGATTGTGGACGGTTTATCACAGTGTCGATTCGGAAGTCACCGACAACTTCCAGAGCTGGCAGCTTGGCCGCTATATCGATTCGCAGATTCCGCATATTCCGGTTCACGGCCCGGGTGTGCCGGATGAACAGTTGTTCACGGTCCCCGAAACGCACTGGCTGCCTTATGCGTGGTCGACGAATAACGTCGTATGCGCGGAGGTTGCCCATACGGCTTTGTCACAGTGGCAGGCGGGCCGCTCGCGCGAGGCATTTTCGCTGCTGAAAGGCGATCTGCTGGATGTGATGTTTATGAGCACCGCGCCGGGCAATCTGCCGATGAGTTCGTATTTCGATCCGTATCGCCGCGAGTCGCAACGGGATTTTTCGGATCCTGCGGGCGTGATTTCACGAACTCTGATTGAAGGATTGTTTGGCATCCATCCGGATTCGCTCGCGGGCGAGCTGTTCATCCGGCCCGGATTTCCGCTGGAATGGGAGAGGGCTTCGATCAAGCACACGGATTTTAATTTTTCGTATCAGCGATCCGCCCAAACTGAAACGTTCATCATCGAACCAAAGTTTCCCGCGCCGATGCGTCTGCGGCTGCAATGCGCTGCTCGCGGCGATGGTGCGGCAATCGTGACGATCAACGGACAAGCTGCAAAATGGACGAATGTGGACTCGGCGATCGCCACACCTTTGATCGAATTGTCCGCGGAAGCCGCACCACGATACGAGATCACGATTCAATGGGACGGTGCGCTGCCGGCGGTATCCAATGCAACTGTTGCCGCCAAGGGGCAACCATTCACAGCTTCGGTGTCGCCGGCCCAATTGCTTGAAGTTTACGATCCACAGCACGCTCTTTCGGATGTGAAGAAGGATGCATCGGCCTTCCAGGCAGTGCCAGTCGGTCAGTTCGGCAATCGGACGGCGTTTGCCAAGGTGAAGCAGGGCGATTTTACGTGGTGGGCGCCGATTCAGTTTGAAATTCGTCCGCCGCTGCAAATCATCGCCAGCGCCGATCAGGATGAAAAAGGGTTGCGGTTCAAAATAAGGAACAACACGGATCAGCCGATCAATGGCTCGGCAAAGGTGCGGTCGGCTGCATTCGCAACCCAGCTCGATTTGCATGCACCCGCGTTTGCCGACACGCCGGAAATCACGCTCTCCGGCGGCGTTCCCGGTTCCAACCCCATATCGATCGATTTTGATAGCGGGCAGCATGTCGAAGCAATTCTGGCAAACTGGTCGTTGCCGGCTTCAAAATGGGCTCGCTTCGAGCCTGTCGACCTTAGCTCAATACTAAACGATCGCGTCGGCCAGATTTTTAAAAATGAGTATCTTTCCCCCCGATCGCCCTACTGCTCGCTGGCGATCCCCAAGCAAGGGATCGGCGGATGGTGCGCCTTTGACACCGGCTTCAATGTCGATGACAGCGGTCTGCGCACCGCCGCCGAGCACAACGGCGGCAATCTCATCCTGCCACAGGGCATCCCGCTGAAAACCACCGGCGGCGGAGACGCCAAAAATATCGCCTTCACTTCTCAATGGGATAACTATCCTCACGATGTGACAACTGCACTGACCGGCCGATCCTCCCATGCCTATCTGCTGATGGCCGGCTCGACGAACAACATGCAAAGCCAGTTTGATAACGGCGAAGTCATCGTCACCTACGCCGACGGTTCAACTCAACGGCTCGCGCTCCGTAACCCGGAAACATGGTGGCCGATCGAACAGGATTATTTCATCGACGACTACGCCTTTTCGATTTCACAGCCAATCCCGCCGCGCGTCGATTTGAAAACGGGCACGGTTCGGTTGATCGATCGGTGCATGCGCCGGATCGCGGCGCGGGCTGGTGCCAGGCGGGTCGGCGACGGTGCTGGATCTGCCGCTCGACTCAGCCAAAGAATTGAAGTCGCTCACAGTGCGGACGCTTGCGAATGAAGTAGTCACCGGGCTGATGAGCGTAACGCTGATACGGCAGTAGCCCGTAGCTCACCCTGGCAGCCTCTATTGAAAGGCCCCGCCAATCCGTTAACCTTCACCCAGTTCGCTGCTGGCGGCGACATGTCTTTATGACATCGGCATCGGGGGAGGAGGTTTTTGATTGCTTTCTCTTCATGCCTGGGGTGAGATTTTTCTGATTTCCGTATTGTTGGCCGCTACCCTGCATACCTTGCTGGAACGGCGCAAGCGATGACGCTTCTGCGTCCACTGAAAATTGCAGCCATCCTTAATGGCCTGCATTCCCGGATATTCGGATTAAACCATCCTGCCGCCATTGTATTAACGCCTGATTAGCGTTGAGTTTGCCTGAAATAGGGCTAAATCCGTGAAAATGAATGAGATATCCCGCCCTTTTGTCTTGACGCAAAATCCACTGCTTTTGTAGAACCTGAGCGGCGGAAATGGAGTAAGATTAGCAAAGCCCAGGCGGTCAGTCCATTGGAAAAAGTCCGCTGCAATCGTGATGCGAGGCGCGGCTGTCCGTTGCAACAGTGTCATTCCCCTTTTGTCCAGCCAAAGCGAGGACCGAGTGAAACAATCGAAAGTTAAACGTGCCGGAATCTCCAAGCTCCAGGCAGCCGCTTCGCGCACTGCGATCGTACGGTCTGCCAATCACGTTGAACCGCTCGAATCACGGCAACTGTTCTCGCTGGTGATCGACGTTGAAGCCGCCGGCGGCGTCAAAAGCGCGACCGTCGATACGGTGGGCCAGACGCTCAATCTGCAAGTATGGGCGACGGTCACCGGCAACGACGCCACCGGTTCGGACGACGGCATCCAATCCGCCGCCGGTTCGTTCCTCAGCCATATGACCGCTTCAAATTCGGTTAAGGGAAATTTCGCAACGCAGATTTCGTCACCGTTCGACGCCTTTGGCTCCGCCGACGGCACACAGCAGGATCTCAACGGCGACGGCAACATCGACGTGGGCAGCAATGGAACTGACATTGAAGGCTATTTCAACGCACGCGCCGGTTCCGTTCGCACCACCGGCGGCACCGTCTCCGGCAATCAGCAGAAATTCTTCCTCGCCTTCGCCACCTTCACAGTGACCAGTCTTTCCGGCGGCCAGCCGATTGATATCGGATTTCGGCCGCGCGTCGTTTCACCCGGCTTCTATTCAGCGATCTGGGGAGAGGACGGCAACGATCTGACCAACGAAACTGGCACTTATACCGGCGGAGCGCCGTTCGTCATTCAAGGCACCGTCGTGCAGCCGGTCACTGGATCGGTCTCCGGCAACGTCTTTAAAGATGTGAACGGCAACGGCAAGATGGATGCGGGCGATACCGGCATTCCCAAGGTCTCGGTCTATTCCGACGT
Source organism: uncultured Phycisphaerales bacterium (assembly GCA_963704405.1). Lineage (GTDB taxonomy): Bacteria > Planctomycetota > Phycisphaerae > Tepidisphaerales > Tepidisphaeraceae > MFD01213-c1. The sequence goes on along the minus strand of OY969903.1, from coordinate 1,981,869 downwards.
GAACAATAACCACGCCTTCGATCCCGGCGAGCCCATCACCACCACCGATAGCAGCGGCAATTACACGCTTGGCAACCTGCCAGCCGGCGACCTGCTGATCCGCCAGGTCCTTCCCAGCGGTTACGCGCAGGTGGTGCCGGTTTCCAATATGGCGCAGCATGTTCATCTGAACGCCGGTCAGAATTCCACCGGCTGGAACTTCGCCGATCGACCGCCGACCACGACAGTGCCCGGATCGATCAGCGGAAATGTCTACAACGATTTTAATGGCAGCAGCACCCGCGATCCGGGTGAGCCAAACATGGTGAACGTGCAAATCTATCTTGACCAGAACAAGAACGGCGTGCTCGACCCCGGCGAACTGAGAACCTTTACCGACAACAACGGAAACTATAAGTTCAGCAGTCTCGCCCCCAACGTCACTTACCGGGTCCGCGAAGTGGTGCCGGCCGGCTTCCGCGTTTCGCTGCCTTTCAGCCCTGTTGCGTCGAATTGGTTCTATGACATCAGCGTGGGCAATGGGGCGAATGTCGTCTCCAAGCCGTTCGCCGACACACAGTCCGTCCTGATCATGGGCAACGTGTTTAACGATATCAACAGCAACGGCGTTCAGAACACCGGCGAAAGCGGCCTCTCCGGCTGGCGCGTCTACATGGACCTCAACGACAACGGCAGCTTCCAAACCAACGAAAACAGCAAGCTGACCGACAGCAGCGGCAACTTTGTGTTCATGTCGCTCAAGGCCGGCACGTATTTTGTCCGCGTTGTTCCAACCACCGGCTACACCGAAAAAGCACCCGCGTCGCATGTCTATAAAGTCACGCTTGCCAGCGGCGGCATCTGGTCAACGAAGCTCATCTTCGCCGAGCATAAGAACTGATCACGCGCCTTTACCAGGCGGCGCGGATTGCGCTTAATTCCCAATCCAAAAATGCCGGCCACGGTTACCCGTGGCCGGCATCGCCAGAAAGTGGGAAGGGGGAGCATTGCTAAAACCCGATCTTGCAACCGGATTCCAGCCAGGCACTCGTCACCACGCACTCTATCGCAGTGATCAAGTTGCGTCTGCCTGATGGAAATGATGTACGATTGGGAATTAAGGCAGGCAAATGGGTGGGAAGATTTTTGTATTTTTTGCCGGATTAGGGCAGTGATTCGTAATTCTTAACAGGAAGCGGTCGGCGCATGAATTACGAATTACGCGTTACGTTCTGACCCGGTCCAATAACCAGACGGCCAGCGGTCCGAAGATGAAGATTGGCAGCCACGCCATCAGAGCCGGCCAGGCGTTGGTCCAGGCATCGCCGCTGGGGGGATGGTTGGCGATCTGCTGGCCGAGGAAGACGCAGCCCATCGCAAGGCCGGTCAGGGTGAGACATTTGCTGGCGGCGGATTTGAGTGCTTTGGGGTCATGCGTCAGCACCGTGGGGATGGCCAGCAGCAGCAGCACGACGTTCATGATCGGTTGCGTGAAACGCAGGTGCTTGATGCTGAAAAGGCCGGCAACGCCGTAACTTTTGGGCCGCGCGATCAGCTCGTTGATTCGGCGGGTAGAGAGCAGCTCGATGAAGCTGCTGCTGTGATACAGCGCAATCTCTTCAGGCGTAACGTTCCCCTTATACACATCGGTCGGCTGCTCCGGCGAAGGAGTCTGCCCGGGCAAAAGGCCGGTGACGCGCTGGCCATCAGTTAAATCCCATTGCTGAAGCTTCTGGTTCCATTCAGCTTTTTTTGCGAACAGGTGCGAGACGACATCCGTGTGTTCGTTCAGCTCGAGCACATCGATCTCTTCCATGTACGGCGGATTCCCCTTGGCCGCGGGGTGATAGCGGGCGGCGATCAGCAGCGATCGCTGATCCACCTGCATCGACTTGATCGGAAACCAGAGCACCGCGGCCGTGTGCAGTTCCTCTTTCTTTCGCGTCAGCTTGGGGATCATTCGTGGAATCACGACTTCCTGATCGACGATCAGCAGCGTGTTCATCAGCGTAGCGGCGAGGATGATGGGAACGGTCACCCGCAGGAGCGGAACGCCAGCGGCGAGAAAGGCGGTAAGCTCGCCGAAGCGGCTGAGGCGCATGAGCGTAAAGGCCGCCGCCACGACAGGGATGATGCCGGAGAGTTGAACGAAGATAAGGAAGGCCTGGTAAAAATAGAAGCTGAAGACATCGCGCGCGACAGCGAGGGCATTGGGAAGGCCGGCCGCGCCGGTTTGCTTGTTGGGCGCGACCATGTCATCGAAATGGAAGACCATGTCCATCGCGACATACATGCCGATCAGCACGGCGAGCGTGATGATGTAGTTTTTCACGAAGAGGGTCAGAACATATCGGTCAAGGATTTTCATTCAGTCGTTACCTGCGCGATGTTTTGAGTTCCTGCTTCGATTCGTTTCATTTCCGTTGCAGCCGCCAGAGAAGGATGACCGCGGCAATTCCAATCATCACGTTGCCCGACCAGATGATGCTGATGCCGATGTTCAGGGGATTGTTGTAAGGCGTGATAATGCGGGGCGTAGACTCGGCGGTATGCTGGCCGGTCACGATCAGCACGACGCTGAGCATTGCGGGGATCACGCTGACAGCGAAAGCGGTGAGAAAATTGCCGCTGCGGAACATCATGCCCAGGGCGGCGCCGATCATCACCAGCAGAAGGCAACTGACGACAAAGGCGGCGCGGGCGTGCATTTCGCTGCTGAGGTGATTGATCAGGTCCCACCAGGCGACAAGGAGCTTCTGGCGGTCGGATTCAGGACGAAGGTTGGTGTTGAGATAAGCCTCGGGGGTGCGGGTTTTCATCTCAGCGATGAAGGGCGGCATGGGGACGACAAAGCTTTTTTCGAAGGCGGCTTTGGGATTGGCCGTGTCGCCTGCGTCGACGAGCGTGTCGGTCATGTCGATGGTGATGATGAGCTGGTCGTTGGGCGTGTCGGCGTCGACGGTGATTCGGGCGGAGCGGGCTTCGACGGTCAGGCGGGTTTGGCCGCCGTTTTCCTGGCGGAGAAGAATGGGCCTTTTGCCGGGGACGCTGGAGAGAAAGACGGTATTTTTGCTCCAGCCGGCCGGGGTGTCGCCGCGGCTGATAGTGAACATGTCACCGCCGACTCTCAGTTCGGATTTGGCGCCGGGGGTGTTGATGTTGGCCGTGAGCGCGGCGGCGAAGTTGCTCGACTGATCTTCACGAATGAAATCCGCGGTGACTTTCTGAACTTCGCGGCCCGCCGCTGGGTTTCGTTCCAGTTGCTTGAGCTGGAAGATGTTCATGAATTTGGGCTTTTGCCCGAGCGGCGATGGGATCGATCTGGGGCCAAACTGCGCAATGCCCAGCCCCCCCTGCTCGCTCTTGGGGCCGGTAAACCTCCGCGGAAAAACGATGCCGTCGGTGAGCGTCGCCGTCAGGGTGGCGGATTCTTCGTCGGGGTCTTCCTGGACGTAGATGACGGCTTGCTTGGCGACAAGAAAATCTTTCGCAACGTGAAACCAGGGATCGCTGCCAGGCGGCGGTGGCGCGTAGCTGACGATCAGCGGCGCTTCCAGAACTACAGCTTGCTCATTCGGCTTTTTGGGATCAGGTAGGGGAAGATGCGCCGACCTGGCAAAGATGGTGAGCTTGCCATAGTGGGTTTCGTGCGATTGTTCAATTTGGTGTTCGATCAGCCGCGCGATATTGGAAACGACGACCTGCTCGATCTTCAGCGTCGCGAGCGGCACGGTGAAGCAGAGCATGAACATCGAGCCGATCGCGACAAGAAGCCCGAGCAGCATGGCGGGGGTTGCCATCGAAAGAAAGCTGATGCCGCTGGCGCGGCAGGCGGTGATCTCATTGTCCGCTGCCATTCGACCATAAACGACTGTGGTCGCGAACAGTGCCGCCACGGGCAGAGAATAGGTGCTCATGGCGGGCATGGAATAGCGGAGAAGCAGCGCAACCTGCGAGCCATCGAGACCATTCTGCGTGAGAGGCCGAAGGAGCCCGCCGAAGCTCATGATGCCGGCAAGCGCGCCAGAGGCCATGAAGAATATCTTCAGGAGATCCCAGAAGACATAACGAAACAAGGTGCGGCTCATGCAACCGCCCTGGGGGAACCGGATAGCGGAAAATAGGAGGAGAGCACCATCGAACGCTTAATGCTAACCGTGTGGCGCGCGCAGTTCAAACCGGGCAGGAAAATGAAAAATAGCAGAATTGGAACCGCAGTCTTTACGGATAATGCAGATTTCCAGAGGGTAATTTCGGATCTGTGAAATCATCGCCATCCGCAATTTCAATTCATGGTACGCGTCGGCGTTTATAACCCGATCGTTTTGGTAGAATTCCTCTGTGCCAATTTCGCGGTGGGTTCATTCAGTGCTGGATTTTTGTTTTCCGGGGCGATGCGCTTTGTGTGAGCGCGCGTATGACGTGGGCGGCATGCTTTGCGCGGATTGCGAGATGGAGTTGCGCGTATTGGCGAATGCGCCTTCTTGCGGACAGTGTGCCATGCCGGTGCCCGATCAGGGGAGTTTATGTCCGCACTGTGAGGGGAAGGGATTGGCGCATTTGGATGGGTTGGGAAGTTTGGGATTGTATCGGGAGCCGCTGAAGGATGTGATTCATCATGCAAAGTATTCGGGAAGGTGGACGCTGGGGGAGCAGTTGGCGGAGCGGTTGATTCATCAACCGCGGGTTGAGAATTTGTTGTTTGAGACGGATTACCTTGTGCCGGTGCCGCTGCATCGGGAACGCCAGGTGGAGCGGGGATATAACCAGGCCGAGGTAATCGCGCGGCGGATTGGGCGGAAGTGCGGGATTCAGGTTAAATGCCCGGTGGTGCGCATTCGAAATACAGAGACCCAGACTCATATGAATTCACGTGCGCGGCGGATAGAAAATCTTCGAGATGCATTTGCGGTTACACGGCCGAGCATCATTAAGGGGAAGCACCTGGTGCTGGTGGATGATGTGAAGACTTCGGGGGCTACATTGATATCCCTTGCGCGCACGATTCGCGAAGCAGAGCCGGCGAGTGTTTCAGCGATCGTGGTCGCGGTGGCGGACCCTAAGGGAAGGGAATTTGAGGTGATTTGATCGGGATGACGGGCTTGGCGCGTCTCCGCACTTCATGTTTTGCGCTCAGGGCATGCGTTTGAGGCCTTCCCATCGGACCGCCCAGCCCTGGCGGGGGAAGCCGGGGTTGGGTTGATCCGGGCAACCATCCCAGCCGGCGCACATCATGGCGACAGCGCTCAGCAGGCCGCCGTTGCCGGGGAGATAAAGTTGGAGATTTTGGCGTTGGTAGTTGTGGCCGTTGGGTAGATATTCATTTTTGGCGGACTTGATGAGGAGCGCGGCGACAGCCTGGTCGCCGCGGCCGAGGCGGGCGGCGCACATGGCGGTCATGGGGAAATCCCAGCCCCAGCATTTGTCCCACTGCCAGACCTGCATGGTTTTGTCGAACGATCTAAGCATGATCGCGGGATCGACACCATCGCCGGGAAGCATTCCGAAGGCTCCGAGAAGGCTGGGATGTTCCCAGTTCCAGGTGGTGTAGGTGTCGGTCATTCCTTCCTGCGAGAGATATAGCCCGTCATTTTGGGGGAGGGGTGTGAGCTTGTTCAGGACTTCATCCCATTGCGGGTTTGCAGGCTGGCCCAGACGTTTGCGCCAGGCCTGGGCAGTGCGCAGGCCAAAGCGCCAATAGGAAAGTTCGAACGCTGGATTGCGCGAAGTAGTGGCTTCGGTGTGCTCGGGGACGGTCTTAAGCGGCGGGCCCAATACATAGCATCCGGTCTTTTCATCGAGCACCGCAAACGAAGCCATGAAATCGGCGGACTCACTGACAATCTGCGACCACCGCTCCAGCGTCTGCTGATCCGGATGAGCGCGATAACACAGTTCGGCATAGTAGATCGGGTGAGGCTGTTGCCAGATGAGCAGAGGCGCGATGGGCGATGGTGAATCGCGGCCATCAGGGCCAACCATCTTTGGCCACCGTGCGCCGGCATAACCCTGACGATGAGCATTCTGCTGCGCCTGGGGAAGGATGCGCTGGTAATAGTCGAGGCTCTTTTCAAACAGGGGCTCGCGGCCCCAGAGGGAAAAATGCACATCGTGCCACCAGTGCATTTCGAGATGGAATTTTCCGTACCATGAATTGCAGGTGAGGCCGGTCTCGGCGGGCGGGAGGGAACCGGCGGAATTCACGCGGACAAGATATTGAGAGAGGATAATCCGGCGTTCCAATTCGTCGGCGCGGGTCGGTGCTGCCGGCGAGATCAATCGCCCCGCCGCTGTTCCAATAGTCCTGCCAGAAATCGCGACTGGCGCTTTGGGCTTCTTCGACCGTTGGCAATGTCTCAACGCCCGGCTTGGATGAGAAGGCGCAAATGAGGCCGATCGACCCGGCTTCTTTCGCAGGAGTGAGCAGAAACTGATGCCGTGATTCCTGGGTGAGTTGTGCGGTTCCTTCCCATCGGATGGCCACTTCATACACGTCTGCATCGAGTTGGCGATGAAACCGGGCGGCGGCGCCGGCGGTGGTCATTGTAGTTTGGTGGGCGTCGGGGTGATCCCAGTCGGCAGCGTTTACCGCCGGGGAACCGCCGGGAAATGCAAGGCAGAGGCGGAGGCGGCCGGTGGCGATGAGATCAGAAATGACTTTGGTTGCAATGGCATCGCGGCCTCCGGGGCAGCAGGTTTCGACAGTGACGGGGACGCCGTCGAAATCAAATCGGCTGGTGAGGATGCCGGTCCAAAGGTCGAGGGTCTGATGAATCTTTGTCAGATCAGAGGCTTTAGCGGCGGAGCCGTCGGCGTGGCGGAGATCCAGCCCAACACGGCCAAGGTGCAATCGATGCGGATTTTCCCGCATCCAATTGAAAAGTTCTTCCTGCCCCTTGGATTTAGTAAGATAACCGACTTTGCGGCCGTAGGTGTCGTAATCGGTATAACGGACCTGGTCAGGATTCAGGCCGGCAGGCAGTGGCCGCGAGTGCCAGCCCCACTGCGATTGGGTGCACAGGGGAATGCCTTCTTCATATGCTTCGGGAAAAGTTTGAAGGCCGGTGATGTCGGCCCCGAAGGCAAATTCGCCGTTGCCGACCGACAGAGGGCTTCGTGGGTTCAGCGATTCCAGGATGACGTTGTGACGGGATACGACGGCGCGGCGATCGATCCGCAGCGGCGCGTCGGCCGCTGGTGCTGAATGAACTGGAAAAGCCGCCATCATAATCGCTACCAGTATAAGGATTGTTCGCATCATTTTGATCTCATGAATACAGATGACGGCGATGAAGCGGGAGCGAAAGGATTCTCGCTGCAATTCAGAATGACGGCGACGATCACTTCTTCAGTGCCTGCTCGTGCCGCGCCCAGATGCGAGGTGAGAGATGTTGAATGGACGTCAGCGCATGCTCCATCAATTGATCCATCGTGCGCTGAATTGACTTTCTATCTTGCGCATCCGTCACGTCGGCCAGATTCACGCGGCAGTTATAAACAGCGCTGCGCACAGTCGCCATCGCCAGTTCTGAACTGACCGCCAGATCCGAAAGCAAATAATGATTGACGATGTCGACGAGGCGATCGCATAAACCGAGGATCGCAACGGCGGCAGCGCCAATGGCCTGGGGGCCGCGGATGCAGGTGAGGAGCGCCGCGGGGAGACGATCGGTGCGCTCAGGTGAGGATGGCGGGAGCTTGTGAATTTCGGTAAGGGCCGCGTACGCCGCCTGATCTTCGACCATGAGTTGAAGGAGCAATTCCCTGGCACGCTGCAGTTCGGTAGCAGCGGCATGAAGCTGGGCACGATGGGGGGCGAGGTCTTTTTTGTTGATGCTATAGCTGAGAACCATTTCACCAATGGCCGCCGACAGCGCGCCGGCCAGCGCTGCGACGCTTCCACCGCCGGGGGTAGGCTGCTTAGCGGCGGTGGCGGTGAGGAAGGTTTCGATGGACGTGGTGCGGTCGTACATGTGGAACGTTTTCGGCGGGGGTGGGGGCGGTGTCAATATGAGCGCAGAACGATGAGCGATGATCGCAGAGCTAAGATAATTCAGTCGGCGCGGTGCGGGTTGGCTGGTTCCTTTGTTTTCGATCTGCGCTTTGCGCTCATCGTTCTGCGTTTATCCTCACGGTTTGGCCGCGCCAACGTCGTGCTGCACGCCTCTGGGCGTGAGATCGACTGTGGGAAACGAAGTGTATGTTCTGACGCCGGACTTGATGGTCACGCGGTCGGGCGCGGGGGTGCTGATGGTGACAACGCATTCTCGCAGGCGTTTTGAGGCGACTTCCCGGACCTGGTCCAATGTGACGGCGTTGATTCGGTCGGCGAAAAACTTGTGATCGTCACAGCCTTGTCCAAAAAGTTCATCGAGGGCGGCGGTCATGGCTTGCTGCGCAGGGGTTTCATGTTCAAGGGCATCGGCGGTGGTGATGAGCAGCTTGGAACGGGTGAACCAATCTTCCTGGACATCCGCGGGCGTCCCCTGCAAACGGGCGATGTTAAGCAGGATATCGTCCACCACTTCGTTAACCTTGGACGGATCGCAGCCGGCGAAGACCAGAAAGGTGCCGGGGATGGATGGGCGCGGCCGGGGATATTCTGATCCTGCACGACATATACAAGGCCTTTGCCGCGGAGGGTTTCGAAGAGGTAGCCGGTGGGATAGCCCCAGCCGCCGGCCATTGTTTGCGCCACGTCCAGTGGATAGGTGGCAGGCTCGCCGATGATACTGTTTGATTTATAGCCAATGGCGACGCCAGCAAGCGCCTGTTCGGTTTTCTGAACTTTTACATCGGTCACATTCACCGATGGCGTAGCGGGTTGGGCAGGGGCGGCGGCGAGAGGAATGTTATCTCGCTCGTTGGCGGGCAGTTCTTCGCGTTTCGCTTTCCTGTTGTCGGATGCGAAATACTTCTGAGCGAGCGCCTTTGCATCTTCCAGCTCGACATCGCCATAAATCGCGAGAACGCGGGGGCTGGCGAGGACCTTCTGAGCATACCACTGCTGCACCTGATCGCGATTGAATGTTTCAACGTTTTCCTTCGTGCCGGCGGCCATGAAACGATAGGGATTGCCCAGAGGTCCGTAATAAATGCTCTTGAAAAAACGCATGGTTTGGGCGGTCCAGTCGGCATCTTCGCTGGCGATCGCCGCCTCCACGCGCTGTTTCATCGGGGCCAGTTCCGGTTCAGGAAAGGAGGGGTGATTGACGACGTCGCTATAGACGTCAAGCGTCTTCTGGAAATCCGCCTTGAGGCAGGAGGCTGTCCATGACCAGGTGTTGTTGCCGCTGGCGCACTGAAGTTCTCCACCGACGGAGTCGAAGAATTCGGCGATCTGCTCCGCGGAGCGGGTAGTGGTTCCGCGGGAGAGCAACTGCATGGTGAGATGACCGAGGCCGTTGGTTTTTTCATCTTCGACGGTGACGCCGCCAAGGCTGTACATGTTCATTACAACCAGCGGCGACGTTGCGATCCGCTTGACCAGGAGCGTGACGCCGTTGCCGAGATCGGCCTTTTGAACTTCGCTGGCCACTTCTTTGGATTTGGCTTGTGTCGTTGGGGCAGCGGGCCGGATCAGGTCTTCAGCCTTGGGAAGACCCTCGGCGCCAACCGATTCGGCGGGGAGGAGGAGGGTGGTCATCAGCCGTGTGCGATCGAGATAGCGGCGGGCGACCTCCTGCAAATCGGCCGCCGTGATCTTTTCAATTCGATCGACGTACCGATCGCTGAAATGCGGATCGCCTGTGCTCATGAAATCGTCGGCGAGCGATGTGGAAATGTCTTCCACTGTTTGCAGCGATTTGACTCGGGCGACGCGCATCTGCGTCTTGGCGCGGCGGATGCGATCTTCATCAATTGGCGATGTTTTGATCTGATCCAGAAGATCGAGGGCTGCTTTGGTCGCCGCCGCGACTTTGTCAGCGTCGAGCTGCATTTGCACAGTGAAGGTGCCGTCGACAAAGACAGGGGTTTCATCGCCGGCAGAGATGTCGCTGACCAGTTGCTGGTGATCGCGCAGTTCCTGCACCAGTATCGAGCTGTCGCCGCTGCCGAGGATGGTGGCAAGCAGATCCATCGCATAAAGATCGGGATGGTCCATTTTGACAGAGGGGAATCCAAGTTGCAGGCGGGCCTGTCCGAGCTTGGGGAAGGTCGCGACCAGGGTTCGGGGAGCCAGGACAGGAGGCTCGGGCGCAAGGTCATGGGAGAAGACGCGCTGCGGCTTGGCATCGCTAACATACTTTCGCACCACTGACAGCATCATCTCAGGATCGAGATCCCCCACCACTGTAAAGACAATGTTGCTCGGCTCATATGCCAGCTTGTAATAGTTGTAAACATCATCGCGCGATAGGCCCTGGATCACTTCCTGATAGCCGATTACGGGCACACGCGCGGGGTTCAGACGATAGCGGTTCATCGCCGACATATAATAAAACTGGCGGTCGGGCTCCCCTTTGCCCATTTCAAGCTCACGCTGAACGACCTGATATTCGCGGCGATATTCGGGAACGGTGATTTTGGCGGTCAAGAGCCAGCCGGTGACCAGATCGACCGCCTGCTCCATATGCGGCGGAGTGGTGTTTACGAAAAATGCGGTGCGGTCTTCAGTAGTATAAGCGTTGGAATTATTGCCGATCTGCTGGAGGAGATTGCGGTTTTCAGCTTCGGTCCGTCGCTCGTTGCTGCCGCCGGCAGAGAGATGTTCGAGGAGGTGGCTGAGCCCTCCGCCGAGCCATTTGCCTTCATAGCAGCCGCCCGTTCCAACAAGCCCGCGGACCGCGACCGCCGGAGAAGCGGCGCGCTTGACGATCACGGTCATGCCATTGATCAGGACGGAGACGATTTCGTCTTTCTGATTGACGAGACGGTATTTTTCTACGCCATAGCCGGCCATGTCCGACTTGCTCTGCATCAGCTCGCCGATCGGTTTCTCATCAGCGGAACGTGTGGCGGGGATTTGAGCCGACGCGGGCACAGCGCAGGCGAAGATGACCAAGGCTGGCAGAAGCGATTTAAATCTCATTGGAAATTAAGTAGCACGGGCGTTGGGCCTGTGTCAAAAAATGTGACGGGTAGCTCAGTCAGTCGCTTCAAACATCAGCGCGGCCGATTCAGCCACAATGCGTATGTTAAAGCGCGGAAGTGTCGTCTTGTTCGATTTCGTTCAGGTAGGTAAGGGCTCGTTCAAGCTCGCTCTTCAGATGTCTGACGCGGAGGAGGCTTTTGACTCTGGTTTGCAGTTCGACTTTGTTGACGGGCTTGCTGACGAAATCGTCGGTGCCGCATTCGGAGGCTTGTTCGATGTCACCGAGCTCGTTGAGGGCGGTGACCATCAGGACCTGGATGTCCTTGGTCTTGGGATCGGTTTTCAGGCGTTTGCAGACCTGAAACCCGCTCATGCGGGGCATCATTACATCGAGCAAAATCAGGTCGGGATTGTGCTCGGCGACTTTTTCCAACGCGTCGATCCCGTCAACCGCCGTCACGAGTTTCACGGGGAGAGATTCGAGGAATGCCTGCAACAGCTCGACGTTCTGCGGATTGTCATCAACGATCAGAACGGTGGACTGGGTTACAAAAGTTTCGTTATTGAGATTAGCCACAGCCTGGGTATTTGCGGCAGATACGCTCTCGGTCATAAGAACGCTCCGTGACCAGAGGAATCGATTGGAAGGCAAACGAACTTCACGACTTAACTATAAGGCCGCCCTGGAAGGCTGTAAAGATACGACGAAAGAATAGGGCCCACGAAGGGACGCCATATCAATGCAATAAATCAGGATTTTCGAGTATTTGATCTCTTCGTGCATCTTCGTGTCCCTTCGTGGGCAGTTCTTATCTTCATCCCACGCTGGACAGAAGTTCAGAGAGAAAACGAAAACTCTTCTCGGCGGCGGATTGGGGATCGGCGGTCTGCGTATACAGCTCAACAGTGAGATATCGCGAGTAGCCGATCGGCGCAGGGCATCGCGAACGTCGCCCCAGGGGAGCGTTCCTTCGCCAGGAATCATATGGTAATGCTTGCGGCCAGGAATATCTTCCACATGCAGGTTCCAAATACGCCTGGGCAGCGCAGTGATCGATTCATACAGGTCTTCGCCCATCACCTGGCTGTGGCCAATATCCAGATTAGCCCCAAAGCGGGGATGAGCGAGGCGATCGATCCATTCAACAAGTTCCTGCACGTATTCCAGATACAGCCCGGGTTCGCATTCGATTCCAACATCAATCTCCAATTCATCCGCCCGATCGAGAATAGGCCTAATCGATTCTGTAAACTGGGCGGCGGCTTTTGCGGGTGTCATCCCGCCGAGGCAGCGACCGCTGGTGATGCTGACATTCGCCGCGCCGATGGCTTTGGCAAAATCGAGTGTTTTCAGGATGAGACGAATTCTATCGGCGCGGTGCTGAGGGTCCGGGCTGATTAATCCTGGTTCAAAATAGGGCTCAGGCGGTGCATCTTTCCAGTACCCGAAGGAGCAATTCGCGTTGACATTGCTGACGGCAAGATCAAGCCGCTCAAGCTCCCGCTGAATGCTTGCGACCGCGGGGCCATCGAGCAAATCCGGATACGCATGTGGCGAATCGGCGAGAATTTCGACCCCCTCAAATCCGGCCGCCCTGATGCCGCGCAATGCTTCGACCACCGAGAAACGCGTGAAAGCATTGGTTGAGAAGGCGAGCTTCATTCAGGATAAAAGTCTGTCGCATTGCAGGCGGTCTTGCAAGGGATGGATAGTGGATAGTCGTATCGCGGGGCGTTCATCCACTGCCTGCCATCCGCTATCCACCTGTCATCGCCTATCCCAATGATTGAAATTCGGAGTTGTAACGATCGATCATCGCCGACAGCCGCTCTCTCGACTGAATCGCGTAGAAGAGTTCGCGGTCAAAGATCACGCTGTCTTCGCGGTCGCGCTGCTCGGCGTCGCGATAGCGCTGTTCCCATTCGGCTATTTTTGGGTGGTCGATGGTGGCGGCAGACAACGCCCCGTGCATGTTCTGAAATACCATCAGGCGCTGAATTGATTTTCTCGGAAGGGCGTTCAATTGCGAAAGGATTTGAGACTTCTGCTGGCCCAGGAGTCCATGTTTGATCCGGTGGCCTTCGTGCGCAATACAGCTTAAACATTCACGCGACCGCCCGAGCACGCCGGGGAAAAACAGCGTGGCGGTCGTAACGGCAAAAACCGGGGGATCGATATTGAAATGCCTCGCGATCAGGCGATCGGTCACCTGGTCGTAGCGACCGCCGCCGATGCCATGGATGAATTGATCCACGACGAACAGGCGGAGGAAGGTCGTAAGGGTGAGGGCCCGGGGGGACAGGCGGGTTCCGCCGCGCCGAAGCCAGGCGAGCAGGCCGGCCGATGCATCCCAGGCATTTAATGAGGGATCAAAACGGACGGTCTGAGATCCGTGGCCGATCACCCAGGCATCTTTTTCGCGGCGGACTTGCGCCGCTCGCGGGCGCCTGTCGCCAAATCATCAAACCAGAAAGGCACTTCTACCGATGAGTCGGTAACGGCAAGATCGGGCATCGGCCGCATGTTCGAGCTGATGCGGGCTTCAACCCGGTATTCGGCAAGGGACTCGTTGTAATCCCGCGCAAACTCCTGTGGGCGCGACAGAATGTGATAAACAAATGCAAGATATGGCTCGCTCATCAGCAGCGGCGAAACGATCATCGCGTGATGGCGAAGTCCGAGTTCCCAGTCCAGTTCATGCTGGGCATTGGTCAGGGCGGCGGAAAGATTCCCAGCGGAGCTGGTGGCGCCCTCAATCGAGATTCGCCGCAACGTATCAACCAGGCGGCCAAGCATTGGTGTGAAATTCCATTCAGCTTCGGCCGCAGTCAGGCGCTCACGGATCATCGCCAGGTGCGCCGGTGCAGGCGGCGCAAGCAAGCCGCTCCAGTGCGCGGAAGTGATGGCAGGATCATCCGTAAGCGGAATGGTTGTCCCCGGCCAGCGGATGTTCAGATGTTTGGGCTGATCGGTGTCGACGGCGAAGTGATAAGCCGCCCCGCCGCTGCTCCGGGCGGCGGCGTGCATCATCGCATCCTTCACCCACACACCCGGATGATAAAGCTCCGTCTGATGGCCCGTCGCAACGATCGGCCGGCTTTCATCGGCATGGCCCAGCCAGCTTCGCTGGACCCGGCGTAATTCCGATATCGGCACATTCTGAACCAGCGCACGCGCACTGCTTAAACGCCGATGATTCTCAATCGTCCCCCGAACAACATCAGCAGGCGCCGGCCAAATGAGCAATTCCCCGTCTTCCGCCGGGGCTTTCCAGTTCGCGTACCGGCGATCGTTCAGTTCCAAACGCACCAATCTCCGTCTCCCGGGATCGACAATAATCAGAAGTCACTATTAACCATGGAGACACAGAGGGCACGGAGAAAACAACTCGTTGAATGAATTTCTCCGTGCCCTCTGTGTCTCCGTGGCGAATTACACATTTGATTGTTGCAATTCACATTTATGAACAGGAACACGATACACAAGTCCCCGCAGCTTCTTTATCTTCATCGGCCGCGTTCCCCTTCACCACCTCTGCCTGGAAGACGGCGAGATAATGTTTGAGGCGCTGGGTGGCGTCATCCAGCACACCGCCGAAGCTGCGCTTGGGATCGTTGTAAATCAGGCGGACAGGGATTTCGGTGATGCGGAGCCCGGCAGCGATCGCCTGGGGCCACAACTGCATCGGGAACGCATAGCCCGTTTCCGTCAGACGGAGTTTCCGCATGGCCGAGACACGGTGGGCCTTGAAGCCGCAGAACGAATCAGTGAGCGACAAACCGTAGGTTTCATTGAGCATCGACGTGATGGTCGCATTAATTGTGCGGCGATCGCCGGGGGGAAGATCGTCCTGCTTCGATGGCTGCAAATATCTGGAACCGCTGATCAGATCCCATTCGTTGGTTCGAATCGCCTTGAGAAAATCAGGGATGCGGGCAGGTTCGTGCTGCTCATCGCAATCCATCGTGATGACCCAGTCAAAACCATGGCGATCGGCATAGCCGAAGGCGTCGATCAGGCTTTGGCCATAACCGCCGTTGGTGGCATGGCGGATCAGGCAAATATCCCGCCGCGCTGCGAGGATGTCGGCGGTGCCGTCGGTGCTGCCGTCGTCGACAACGAGCACATCCGGATGCTGCTCCAGCACCTGGCTGAGCACTCGGGAAACATATTTGCGTTCATTAAACACCGGGATAGCGATGAGCAAACGCATTCGATAAATCCCTTCGTCTCAGACAAGACAATCAACGGGGCGACACACAAACCAGCATCCATCGACTTGCGTGCCATTGCGGGCTCAACAGCCTGGTGACCCGCACACAAAACATCATTCAGACAGCTCAAAATCGACTGCACCGATCGTAGATATCCAACCCCCGCAAGGTCAACCACCAAACGCGGATAGCGCCCCGCGGCGAATATCCGCGGAAATTGGGCGAACCTTGCGACATGGGAGACGCATCTCACGCGCCAGAACCGCTCCCGCCGCCACCATCATCGGCTTTGGAAGGATCGACGTCGCTTGTCGCTTTTTTTGTATCCTCAATGCGGATGACCATTGTGCCCGCGGCGATGTCGGCGCTACGCTGGCGAAGCGGTGAGATCACAACCAGAATCAACGGAAACCACAGCAGATCGAGCACGCGGAGCAAGTTGCGGACAATCATCTGCCCTGCGCCCGGTTTAGTCCCCGCCAGCGTCACCACCTTCAGACCAAAAATCCATTTGCCCGCGGTGCGACCCGTGATCACTTCCGCAAGCGTTGTGTGCAGCAGGTAAAACGCGACCGCGATCGACGTCGCGATCAGTACCGGAAAATCCTGCATCCGCTGCAGCGGATCGCGCGAGGGGTCACCGTAGAGCGACAGGATCGCAGACGTGACCAGCACCGGCAGCAAGTCCACCAGCCCGGCGCTGGCGCGAAGCAGCAGCGGCGCCGGAGGCGGCGGCGCCAATTTTGTTTCGCTCTTCAACTGCACCGACCGCCGGTACAACGTCGCAGCCACCGAAAACACCAGCGCGACGATCAAGGCGACATTAATCCAGAATTGCACCGGCGAATCATTCAGGTTGACAGGGACCGCAAGCTCGGTCGCAGAGCCCACCGGCGAGCCGGTCGATTCGTAGCGCTGTTCAAAAAGTTTCTCGTGATGCAGTCCGATGAGCCGGAGATACCCCCCGGCGAAGGTGATCGCCGGCACCGAATCCAGCGCATTCTCGCCCGCCCATTTGAGGTCTGCCGGCGGTGTCTTGTTGGTGGCATCCATATACAGCCGCCCGGGGGATTTGCCGTCGGTGACCCAGAGCATCGCGTGGTTGTCGGCCACCAGCAGTTCAAAGTCGGCGGGCGATTTGCCCTTCTCTAATGGTTTAATGAGACTGACATCATCCCATTTTTGCTCGGCATTAAGACGAAGGGTGCGGATCGAACCATCGCTGAGTTCAAACGCCACCAGCGGTATCCCGCCCGCCAAAGTGATCGAAACACCGCCCGTCGGTGGAACAAAAGCCTCGGCGGGAAATTCAGACTGCGGAATTGCCACCCCGCCGCCGGGAACAAAAATCAGGTCGGATGGAAACTCGGCAACGGCCACCCAGTTGCCCGATGCCTGCCGAAACAAGACGAGCTTTTGTGGAAGCGTTGGCGAGATCGGGATTTCGGCGTTGATGGAGTTCGTCGTCGGCTGCGAGGCGCTCTCTCGCGTCGCGGCGGCGAGGCCGCCCTGGATAACACCCACGGCCCAGAGTGTTTCTCCGTCATCACCGATCGCGCGAATTCGACCGCCGGCCGGCAGCGGGTTTCCGGTGGATGCGCCGTCGGGTCCCCAGACAAATCGCCAACTGCCGTTGCTCAGCATCGCGACCAGTTGCGAGCCGCGGCTGGCAAGTGAGGTCACCCGCGCAGGAAAAGTCGCGAGTTCTTTCCATTGCTGGCCAGGACCGCTTTGGCGGATAAGAATATCGGTGCGATCAGTTGGGCCGGCAGGCGTGGTAACGGTCGAGACCCGCGCCACCCAAAGCCGATCAGCCGACGCATGCGCCAGAACCGCAGGCTCGGCGGCAACCGCTGATACCGGGACCGCCAGAACCAGGATCGCGAGCAGGGGAAAACAAAGGAATCGGTTCATAGCGTTTATTCCGAACAATCCTGGTCAATCTGCACGATGCGCTCCGTGCCGGGCTTTGCCGGGCGCACGAAGCTTTGAGGACGGGGGATGCCATTTTTTGACGTCGCCGCACTGGAAAAAGTGAAGGAGAGGCGGGTGCCGTTATCGGGAAAGAACAGGTCGTAGTGGTTGGCGATCTTCGGCCAATTC
Source organism: uncultured Phycisphaerales bacterium (assembly GCA_963704405.1). Taxonomy (GTDB): domain Bacteria; phylum Planctomycetota; class Phycisphaerae; order Tepidisphaerales; family Tepidisphaeraceae; genus MFD01213-c1. Next base: position 1,964,537 of record OY969903.1, on the reverse strand, counting down.
TCCTGCGGCGTGTCCGCCGTCTCCAGCGGGGCATGCTGGCTTAATTTTGCATCCAGGATCACCCGTCCATTTGAATCAAAAAGCCGCACCACGGTTGGAAGCAATGAACTTCGGTCATACCAGACTTCCTTCAGCACCATCCAACGATCAGCCACGCGGGCGTTCCATGTGAACATGTACGCATCCGCCTGGTTATTGAATCGCATCACCGGAACAGGCTGCTCGACAAAATTGGTGTCGAACAACCCGACGCCAAGCACTTCAAGCACCAGATCCGGCCGGATCGGCAGCGGCTTGCAGCACGGCTTGCCGATGTTGGCGTGATGGCCCCACCAGGTGGTGTCACTGCCAGGCAAAACCTTCATCCAGAATTCACTGTCGTTGCTGCCGAGCGTAAAGGCTTCGTTGGTCGCGACATTGCATCGGAGCAGCAGCGAGCGCGGCCGCCGATAGAGCAACCCGCCGTCTTCTCGTGTCAGCGTCGTCGACTTCTTCTGATCGTCAACAATCGTGGCGTCATAATCGATCTGCGCCCAAAGGCTCGGGATCCGGCCGTTGTTCTGATTGATGACGTTGACAACATCGCGCATCGGCAGCGTTTCCCCGAAATATGCCTTCGGGTCCGTTGCAGGCCGCGGCGGAGGGCAGCACCCAACCAGCGAAATCGTTGCGATAAAAAGAATTCCAACGCTCAACGCAGCACGGGCATCTCGCCCGTACCCAACGAGGCCAGACACAGGCGAGACGCCCCTGCAATAAAAATCGCGCAAGCATCCATTCTTCATTCCGCGCTCTGTGCCCATCACTCCTCGCTTCTTCCTAAAGCTCTTCATTCAAAATCTCGCCAAGCTGCTGGCTGACCTCAGTGACCTGCTGTTCATTGAGCCGGGGGTTGAGCAGGTCCATGCGATCTTCCTTGCCTTTGAAGCGGACGGTCCAGATATCCTTGCCGTCTTCATCGCGGCTGGATTCATAAACGATCATCCGCTTGCGCATCAGGATCAATCCCAGCACAAACCGGAAATTCAGCTTTGCCGGCTCGCCAATATCTTTCAGTGCTCGAACAATTCGCACAGCACCTCATCATCAACGAACAGCTTCTTTTTTGCCTCATGATGCGGAATGACCGTCTGCCAGAAGGCGAGCAACCCCTGCCGGTCAAACTGCGGCCAGCAGTGCAGCGAAATATCCAGCCGCTCAAAACCTGCGGGTGTTTCGCGCAGGGTCGCCATCACCTTCGCGCCAGGCAGCAAATCCTCATTGCAGACGAAACATTTGCTTCCCGGCCGGCCCACTTCATATTGCCCAGGCTTGTTCGACTTCGCGTCTGCTGACTTGTCGACGGATTTTGATTCCCCAGGTTTTGCTTCTGACTTCCCCTTACCCGATTTACTCGCGGCGGCGGTGCTCATGTGACAACTCCTCCATGGTGACCCTGGAACTGCAAACCCAGACGGCTTGCGAAGATGATAGTCGCTACGGCGCGAGACCGAAACAGCGATGACTTTTGCCTCGCGCCGTCCCTCGCTTCATCCTGCACCACAATCGCATGCAGCTTTCACCCCTCCGGCCCTTTCTTCCGGTAATCCGGGAGAAGGGGCCAGGGCGTGCCCATTTTCTGTCATCTCTCGCCTGCTTTCAAAACCCCCGAAACCAATAGAACCTCTCCCGGAAAATCCCTATACTCTGCCCGTCATGACCCCAGCCGCCCCGAATGTTTCCGACCCCGCCTTGCGGCCCATTGCCGACAAGCTCATCAACCATCAGCCCCTCTCCGCCATCGACGGCGCGGCTCTTTACGCGTCGCGCGACCTGCATGGCATCGGCCGGCTGGCGAATTTTGTCCGGGAATCACTCCATGGCGGCAATACTTATTACAACCGCAACCGCCACATCAACTACACCAATGTATGCGCGCTGAGCTGCAAGTTCTGCTCCTTCTACCGAAAACGCGGCGAAGATGGCGCTTACGAGATGCCGGTGGAGCAGGTTGTTGCCACCGCAAAAAAGGCCGCCGAAACCGGGGCCACTGAAGTGCATATCGTCGGCGGTCTGCACCCCTGGCTGAAATTTGACTATTACCTCGACATGCTCCGCGGCATTCGTCGCGATTGTCCTGATTTGCACATCAAGGCATTTACCGCCATTGAGATCATTCACTTCAGCCGCATAGCGCGGCTGAGCATTCGCGACGTGCTCAGTGCCCTTCGCGAAGCAGGACTGGGCAGCCTCCCCGGCGGTGGCGCCGAAATCTTTGACGACCGCGTTCACGACGAAATCTTCAAAGGAAAGGTCCGCGAAGATCGATGGTTTGAAGTCCATCGCACCGCGCATAGCCTGGGCATCTACACCAACGCCACGATGCTCTACGGCCACGTCGAAACCCCCGCCGAGCGCATCGCGCATTTCATCAAGCTGCGAGACCTGCAAACCCAATCGCTCGCCGAGATGAGCGCCGCACAACATTCCTCAACCGCGGGCGAGCGCCTCGCGGCCATCAACAAGGCCTGCTTCAACTGCGTCATCCCCTTATCCTTTATCCCCGAACAAAGTGAGCTCGGCTATCTCCCGGGCCCCACCGGCCTGACCGACCTCCGCACCCTCGCCATCGCGCGGCTGATGCTCGACAATATCGCCCACATAAAAGCCTTCTGGATCATGCAGGGGATCGGTTTATCACAACTCGCCCTCGACTGGGGCTGCGATGACCTCGACGGCACCGTCGTCTGGTACGACATCACCAAGCGCCAGGGACAGGGCACGGTGCATCAGGAATTCCATATCAACGACATCCGACGCCTGATCAGAGAAGCCGGCCGCGAACCGATCGAGCGCGATACTCTCTATCACGAAGTCCGCCGAGATGCCGAGGATCATGTCATTCGCAATGAACCGGCCTTGGTGGTGTAGAATTCTGCCCCTTAATCGAACTGCCAGGCGCGGGCGGCTCGCTTAGCCAACCCTTGAACCAAATCCGCATCCACCCATTGCATCAGTCCCACCGGCGCATCTGAAAATAACTTCGTTGCAGCCGAACCCAATGGAAGAACCGGCAAAGCCTGTACTGGCGGCACGGCTGTTCCAGCACGTGCATTGACTGCAGCCGGCTTTTGGACATTTGTGACGGCAGATGACGCAACCTCAGCCAGCACCCCCGCCGGACCCAATTGGCCGATGTTGAATGCGTTATCGATCAACGAATAATCACTGCCGTCTATCACGCCGTCGTAGTTGTAGTCGCCGTTCACCCATCCGGTGAGCTTAAGATTGAAGCCGTTGTCGATCTTGGTGTAATCCGATCCATCGATCCTTCCGCTCAGATCAGAATCGCCGAAATAAGTGTATTTCACGAGAACATCAGAAATGCCGGGATCCTGTCCATCGAACAGACCTTTCGTGGTTCCGCTGCCATAAACCCGCAGCGAATTAATGGAATTCTTTAACACGCTGATCGCGGTCAGATACGTTCCATCCGCCGCCGCGCTCGAGGATAGAATTCCGGTGGACCCGTTCCAATATCCGTTGGTCACGTTCAAGCCACTCTTCAGTTGCGACGTGATCGTGGTCACATCTCCGTTCTTTACAATCAGATCATTGCTCTTCAGATCAAGCCGACCGCCCGAAGCAATAGACAACGTAGATGCGACCAGAACCGCGCGATCGGCATGGCTGAGCGGGGCCGCAACCGTTGCAATTCCGCTCGCTCCGATATTGAGCGCCCCCACCATGCGTGGCTGAATGCCGCTGCCTGGCGGCGACGTTGCAAATGTGACGCTCGCATTGGCATTGATCGTAAGCCCGGCGGCATAACCGGCCGCATCGTACATGAGCGTCGTAGACCCGGCATTGGCCGAGATCGTGTCAGCCCCGCCGTTAGGATCAACGCTGACGCCTTCGGTATTGGTGAACCCGCAGGTTGCAATGCCCACCAGAACCTGGGCGGCGTTCACGCTGATCGCGTCGTCGCCGGTAGTTCCGATGATGACGAGCGTGTCCGTGCCCGTCCCGCCATCAAAGTTCAATCCCCCTGCCGGAGCGACCGGCCCACCTGAGAAATCAGCCGTCAGTTGATCGTTCCCGCCCAAACCACTGACGGAGATCGCCGAGCCGGTCAACGCAATGGACTGTGTAGGCGTGCCAGCGCCCTGATGATTTGTATTCAACCACACACCAACCGTTGCCGGGCTTGCAGATGTCAGCTTCAGATAAATCTGATCGTCGCCGGTCGTGCCAGTTACTGTAAATACAGAAGCAGCTTCGTAAGCACCGGCATCGTATCCAGCGCCCACGGGCCGCGGCGCACCGGTATAATCAGCCGTGATCGCCACGGTGGAGTTGGGTGTTTGTGTGTACAGATCAATTGCCGGCGAGCCTGCTTGCAGTGAGAAATTGCCGCTCGCCGCATTGGTGAATTTTGGATTGCCGATGACAGATTGGAGATCACGGCCCAGCCCCTGCCACTGGGTATAACTGACGGGCACTGAGTGATAAATATCGCCGGTTGCAAAAACGGGGGTGGAACTGAAAACGTTGTAATTCGAGTCGAGTAAGCCGTTGCTCCCGTTCAGCGTAATGCTGATGACCTGGGGATTGTCGAAGACATTACCGTAAATATGGGTGTTGCTGTCGCTCTGAAATAGAGCGATGGCCGGACCATTCGGCGAGGTAAAGGAAAACGTATTAAAGCGAATTGTATTGTCGTGGCCCTGGTCTTGAATCACGCCATTGTAGCCCGCGAAGATATTAGGCACTTCACCACTGAAAATGCAGTTCTGCACGAAGCTATGAGATCCCGCAATGCTTACGGAAGCCGTTGCGCCGGTCATCGTCAGCCCATTCATAACTGAACTGTCCGGATCCATTTCCACCAGGCCCCCATCGATATGACCTCCGAGAATGTTTGCGCGTTCCGCCGGTCCTGTCGTATAAATGATGATCCCCGCCCCGTAACCGGTGCTGGTCATATTCTGGACAAGGATATTGCCGATTGCATTATTGCCGTCACCGTGCGAAATGAACGCCGGGTAAGCGCCGTTGGGATTTGACCAGGTGTCATTGATCCACTGCGATGTATCCAGCAAACCCGCTCGGCTGGCGTCGCTGTACATCACATACGCCGATGCTCCACCATATCCCAACTCCGGCGGCGCCAAAGTCGCGGTAAGATTTTGCCCAAGAAATCCCGTTGAGTCGATAACGCCAAAATGATGCTTGCCGGCGAGTGAGGCATCGCAATCCAGAATCTTGATGTTCGTGCTTTGCATCACACGAAAGGCATATCCCGCATCTGCGTTCGCTGTCTCGGTAACATCCAGATTCTGAAACGTCAGGTTGCTCTTTTGGAAGCTGTAGACCGCATCTTCGCGACGAGCTCCAGTGAGCGTGTGACCACTCAGTGCGCCACCGACATTAACGTACAGCATTGAATTGCCTGCATCGTAATACCACGTCCCCGACGTTGCCTTGACGTAATTGATGTCCGTTGCCGGATCGTTGTAATTTCCCCCGATCAATGCCTCATGATTCCGAGCGTTGATGGTGAACTGGTGATTATCAAATACCGTATTCGGCGGAGTAGCCGTGTTCATGACGTACGTCGTACTTGTACCGGCCACCAATGCGAAGGAACTGCTATTCAAAGCATCACTGCCGACAAATGTCGGTTTTGGCTGCGCCGGGTCACCATAAGCCGCGAATACAATCGGAGCCGCCACAGTACCGCTGGAAGCAGGTGCCAGATTCTCATGCCACTGCCCGCCGCGCTGGAACAAAATTTGGTCGCCCGGATTGAAGCTAAACGCATCAACCTTCGCCGCTGTCTTCCAAGGCGCGCCGCTGCTCGTTCCCGCATTGGCGTCATTCCCCGCCGGGCTGACATAATATGTAGTCGACATCAGTCGGCGGGACTCCAGAACTTCGGCTTGGATCAGCCAACTGGCTCTGCACAACAACTTGATTTTCACGTGCGATTGCCCCTTCGGTGGATTCCTGGTGTCTGAATCTTTCGGTGTAAAACGGATTTTAAACACTTGCTCTGCCTACCGAGAGTAAATTTTCGTCAATTCTTCAATAAGAAAAAATAATCGCGCCCAGCACTCTTCCCATATGACAAAACTCATACTTCTCCTCTTCTGCTATTGCCGCTCCCTCCATAAAATCTGCCCCGAGTGCCTTCAACAGCCCATGGTCAAAAAAAGTGCGTTTTTGGACCTTCGAAGCATCCCATACTTTGCCGATAACGTATCTAATGGATTCTGCAAACTGCTATTCCCCATAAGTACGCCACCTGGCTGCACCCGGTTTTACGCTGAATGCCCAGCAAAAATGGATATTTTGACCGCTCCTCCCAGTCCCGGCGGCTGCTCAGCATCGTCCTGCCTGCATATAATGAAGAGGAAGTCCTCCCTAAAACCTACGCCCGCTTTTCCGCGGAGTGCCCCAAATTTTCCGAATTCGGCCTCAATTACGAAATTATTTTAGTAAATGACGGCAGCCGCGACCGCACCCCCGCCATACTGGATGAGCTCGCTGCCCGCGATCCCCACATCCGGGCCGTCCATCTCACCCGCAACTTCGGCCATCAGGCCGCCATCACCGCCGGCCTGACCGTCGCACGCGGGGACGTCGTCGCCATCATGGACTGCGATCTCCAAGACCCCCCCGAAGTCCTTCCCCTCTTCATCGAAAAATGGCTCGAAGGGAACCAGGTCGTCTACGCCATACGCAAAAAACGAAAAGAATGGTTCGGCAAGCGCTTCGCCTATTGGGCCTTCTACCGCCTGCTGGCAAAAATCAGCGACCTGAAAATCCCCCTCGACAGCGGTGACTTCTGTCTGATGGACCGTTCCGCCCTCGACCTCCTCAACGCCCTCCCCGAACGCCAGCGTTTCGTTCGCGGCCTGCGCACGTGGGTCGGTCTCAAACAAGTCGGCGTTGAATATGAGCGCGACGCCCGCCAGGCCGGTGTTCCCCAATACACCTTCCGCAGTCTTGTCAAATTGGCGATGGATGGATTGGTCAGCTTCAGCAGCACGCCGCTGCGGTTCGTCACTCAGTTGGGCGTCGTCAGTGCGATCTGCGCCGTCTTGATCGGCTTGTGGGTCATCGGCGTCACCCTTCACGAATGGAACATGCCCCCCGGCGCACGCAAAACCCCCCAGGGCTGGGCCAGCGTCGCCTGCCTTATTCTTCTGATGTCCGCCGTCCAGTTGCTCTCTCTCGGCATCATCGGTGAATACCTCGCCCGCATCTTCCAGGAAGTGAAAGGCCGCCCAACGTTCCTCATCGCCCGCATCGCCGAGCAAAATGCCGATGCCGCATTGTCCGTCTCACAAACATCAGCACTTCCCGAAAGTTTATCCGCCAATGTTCCCGTGTCGGTTTCCGCCGGGCAAAACAGGAGCGCCCTGGCATGAGTCAGTTGACGATATGGACCATCTTCGCCCTTGCCTTTATCGTTACCCTGCTTCGCGGCGTGGGCTGGGCTTTCGTGCTGGTCTATCTGCCTTCAATGATCCTGCTGAACCAGCTCCCCGAAATTCAGATCGCCCACGCGCCGCTGGCCGCCCATTTCGCCCCGCTCTATGCGATGGTCCTCGCCATGCCTTTCCGGGGCGATTCCCTCCGCTTCAAGTGGTCGTCGATCGACACCATCGTCGTCCTGCTTCTGTGCTCCTCTACCCTCACTGCGTGGCTCACCGAATATTTCGAGACGGGCATCAATAACTTCCGAACTGAACTCATGACCTGGGTCGCGCCTTACTTTTTCGCGCGGATTGTCTTTCGTTCATTGGAAATCCGCCGCGCCGCCTTGTTCGTGCTGATCGGCCTTGTTGCGATCCTCTCTGTTTCCGCGCTGATCGAATTCCGTCTCTACCCCTACTTCTATCTCCACATGCTCCAGATGATCGGCATGGGCAATCGCATCCAGTCGATGGCCTATTCCCGCTTCGGCTTCTTCCGCGTCTCCGCCAGCGTCGAGCATCCCATTTACTTTGGCAACATGTGCCTGGTGCTGCTGGGCCTCGTCGCCGTCCTGGCCAAGACAACCGGCGCCAGCCTGAAAAACCCGTGGGTCGCGCTCGCGTTGTTCGGAGCGTTCGGGTGCATTGTGACATCGATCAGCTTCACACCCTATGTCGGTGTCGCCACCGGCATAGGATTCTTCTTTATCCTGATGTCTTCCCACTACGCCCGGGCGATGCTTCTCCCATTAACGCTCGCCGTCATCGCGGTCATCTTCACCTTCACGTACTCCGTCGCCCATAGCAAGATCGGCCCCAAGCCCGACAGCGACCTTGGCGGCAGCCTCTGGACCCGCAAGCAGATCATCTCCCAATCCTGGCAAAAGGCGGCTAGCGCCGGCGCATTCGGTTTTGGCCGCAACCTCAGCAGCGGTGACGCCGAGGATGAATATGATCTCAAGAGCGTCGACAACAGCTACATGCTCTTCACCATGAGCCGCGGCTGGGTTTACACGACCCTCTGGCTATCCATCGCCGTCTTCTTCTCTGTCCGCATGACCCGAGCTTTCAACGCCGCAACAAGCCCATCGCAAATATTTCCGCTTGCCGCCGGCACCGCTACTGTACTTGGATTGATGGTTTCGATGTATACCGTCTGGGCCGGCGCGCTCTACGTCGTCGTCTGGGCAGTGATGCTCGGCCTGGTCAACGCGCTCATGGATCTGGTCCTGGAATCGTCGCAGTCCCCAATCAGCGCAACCATCGCCCGCCACCCGCAGGCGCACCCCGTGATCGCCCGGCCGCTTCGACAATCAGACGCCGCCGGGCCGATGATCGCCAGTCCATGACGGCCACCCAAATAACAGGTAATTCCCGCGAACCATTTTGAAATCAGTCCCGAATATTGCCGAGCATTGAATGAGCATCAGGACCACCGACATCACCCGCCGCTACGTCCTCTGGACCTTGATCCTCTGCTCGATCGTGGCCTTCGCCGCGCGCGCCGGCGTCATTGTTTATCTCAAAGCCTGGCGCACGCCCAACGCCATGGAGCATAAGTCCATCGCCTTAAGCCTTGTGAGCGGTTCAGGCTTCTCCTTTGGCGACTGGGGCTATTACGGCCCATCCAGCGTGCAGTCTCCTCCCTTCCCCTTTTTGCTCGCCAGCATGTACAAAGTGTTCGGCACGGAGACACCGCCTGACGGTTCGCTGCATGGCGCTAACGCCGCATATCTGGCGATCATGCTGCTCAACGCTCTGGCCGGAGCAGCGCTGGTCTGGTTGACCTACCTGATGGCCAGAACACTCGGCAGCACGGCGCTGGCCGGATTGATCGCCGCCGCCGCCGTCGCGATTTGGCCAAGCCAGATTTATTCCGCGCGGGCAGTGCAGGCGATTTCGCTGATCACCTGTTCGGTGGCTGCGATGGTTATTTTATTTTACCGCGCGCTCCGTACCGGCCGCCTTGGACCCGCCGTCGGCTACAGCATCATTGCCGCCGTCGCCACCCTCACCGAACCCGTCCTGCTCCCCGCGTTCACCATCAGTGTCCTTTTGGTCCTGGCGTGGCGAGATGTCCCCAAATCAACCCGCCAGCGCTTCGCGTTTGTCATTGCCATGACCGCTTTCATCATCATTGGCCCCTGGACCTTGCGCAACCGCATCGTTCATGAAAAATGGGTGCCGATCAAAGACACCTTCTGGGTCAATATGTGGAAAGGAAACAACGAATTTGCCACTGGCAGCGATCGGTTGGCGTTGAGTGATTCCGTCAAAACCAAGGCCCGCGACATGCTTTCCAAAGGGATCGACGACGTTCCCGACGGGGACCACCAATATGACATGCTCGACCTGAGCCAGCAGTCGCGCCTGCACAATCAGCCGGAAGTCATTCGCGAGACTGTCTTCAAGGAATACGCCACCGATTGGATCTCTCATAATCCCGGACGATACTTCCGCCTCTGCGGCATCCGCTTCGCCAAAACGCTTACGATCGATTGGGACAATCCAAAATCTTACAACACCGTTTACGTTGTCAGCCGCTTCATCCTTTTGGCGCTCACCCTCGCCGGTCTGTTCGTCATTTTTCGCCAGGGCTGGTCTTTGCTGTTCCCCGCGCTTCTCGCCGGCGCCGCACTGGTCACCTACACGCTCACCGTAACGGCGGCCAGGTTCAGCATGCCATTCGAGCCTCTGCAACTCTGCATCGGCGCCGCCTTCATCGCCTCGGTCATCGAGCGATTCACCCATTGCCAAACTACTCACGCCGGTTTCGCGTCGGCCGAGCAAATCGAAGCGACCCGCGCTAAAAGCGCCGCGATCCGAACCCCGCCAAAACCATCCCGCGCCGCTGACGCCGTGGCCCATTCACGATGACCCAACTATCCACCATCCTCCCCCCGCACAACGCCGCGGGCGCAGCCAAAACATCCACGCCCGCGCTCACCTTTGCATTCTGCGTCGAAGCGGGCGGCTTCGAATCGATGACCCTCCGCGCCGTGCAAAGCCTTCGCCGGTTCGGCGGTCGCTTCGCCCATTGCCGCGTCATCGCCTGCACCCCCCGGCGCGGGCGCGGCTTGGACACCAAACGCGAAAAGGGTTCGAGCAGTTAAACATCGAACATGCCAATGTCCGTCCTCCCAACCCATTCGCCTGGTACGCGCTGGCGAATAAACCGCTCACTTTGCTCGAAACCGAAAACCGGGCCACGACCGAGCAAATCTGCTGGCTCGACAGCGACATCATCGTAATGGACGAGCCGCAGGAACTGGAACTGCCCCTCGGCCTGGACATGGCTGCGTGCGCCCCCGACAAAAGCATCGGCACTCCCCGCCAGGACGACGAAAATACCCCCTACTGGGAAGAAATCTGCAAAGTCGTCGGCCTTCGCCTCGAAGACCTCCCCTGGGTCCGCGCCCAGCGCGAAGGTGTCGATATTCGTCTTTATTTCAATAGCGGCATCTTCTCCTATCGCAAAACAAGCCGCCTCGCTCTCCTCTATCAGCAATGCATGGCCGACCTGCTCAACGCCAGGGTTTCATCGCGCGTCTCCAACATTTATTTCAGCGAGCAGGCCGCCCTCGGCCTCGCGGTCGTCAAAGGGGGCTTGCGCTTCAAAGCGCTCCCGCACGGCTACAACTACGCAGTCGGCCGCAAGATCACCGATCTCTACGAACCGGACAAAGTGCGCCACGCCAAAATCCTCCACTACCATGACGCCATGTGGCCTGAATTCTGGCCCACCCTCATGGACCGGCTGAAAACCGACCGCCCCGAAGTCCACGCCTGGCTCCAAACCCTGGGCCCCCTCCAAAATCGCGCCACCCCCATGCAAAAAACCATCGGCAAGCTTCTCGGCACATTCCGCGATCGGAAACTCAAAAAGCATCGTGACTCATCCCGTATCTTCTGATCGCTCATCAAACCGTTTCATGAACACCCTGATCTATCTCTCCTACGGCCAAGGCCCGCACGTCTGCGAGACGGTGTTCTCGATCCTCTCCGCGCTGTACCAGGACAACGGAACACCAACCGGCTATCAGATCGCCGTCTACACCGACACGCCGCAGGAATTCAGCGGCTTCGGCGTCGCCATCGAAGCGATCACCCCCGACCAGATGCGCTCCTGGGCCGGCCCCTATAACTTCAACCACCGCCGCAAAATCGTCGCCCTCGCCACCGCCATGCGGCAATCAAAAGACTCCGTCGTCCTCATCGACAGCGATACCTATTTCCTCCGCTCCCCGCGCCTCCTGTTCGATCGCATCGCTCCCGGCCAATCGCTCATGCACATCAGCGAAGGACAGATCGGCTATCTGCTCGCCATGGGCCCCATGCGTTCCCGTCTCCCCGGAAAATCATTCGATCTCGGAAGCGGCAACACATACGCCCTCACCGCCAATACCCGAATGTACAACGCCGGCGTCATCGGCCTGCACGCCACCGACGCCCCCCTGCTCGACGAAGTCCTGAACCTCACCGACATGATCCACTCCGCCGCCCCCAGTTGGTGCAGCGAGCAACTCGCCTTTACCTGCGTGCTCAGCCGCCGCACATGCGTCCAAACCTGCCGGGACATCGTATTCCATTACACCAAAGGCCTGCTCCGTGACCCTTTCAGAAAAAACCTGCCGGCCTGGATGCAACAACATTCTAATCTCCCCCTCCGCGAACGCGCCGCGACGCTCTACAACCTTCGCCCGGTAACTCCCATGAACAAAAAAATAAAAGCCGCCCTCAAACGCACAATGAAACCGCTCGGCCTCTTCCGCCACGACGCTGAAACGAGCATCTAGCCCTTCTCACCCGCTCCTCGTTACCGGGGCACCAGCCACATGAAACTCCTGATCGTCATAGTCAACTACCGCTCAGCCGATCTAACGATCGACTGCCTCCGCTCATTACAACCCGAACTTCCCCTCCTTCCCGAAACCCGCGTAGTCGTCACCGACAACCAATCCCCCGACAATTCCCTCGAGCGCCTCAGCACCGCCATCGCAACCAACGGCTGGATCGACTGGATCACCCTCCAGCCACTCCCCTCCAACGGCGGCTTCGCCTACGGCAACAACGCCGGCATCAAACCCGCGCTCGACGCCCCCCAAAAACCGCAATACATCCTGCTCCTTAACCCCGACACCATCGTCCGTCCCGGCGCAATCCGCGCACTGTATGACTTCATGGAATCCAACCCAAAAGTCGGCATCTCCGGTTCCCGCCTCGAAGACCCCGACGGCACCCCGCAACGCTCCGCCTTTCGCTTCCATTCCATCCCCGGTGAATTCGAGCGCGGCGTGCGCATCGGCCCCGTCTCCCGCCTGCTCTCCAATTACATCATTGCCCCTCCAATCCCCCAGCAGCCCGCTCCCTGCGACTGGGTTGCCGGTGCCAGCATGATGATCCGCCGCGCCGTCTTCGAATCCCCCCGCGGCCCGCAGTTGATGGACGAAAAATACTTCATGTACTTCGAAGAAGTAGACTTCTGCCTTCAGGCAAAACGCGCCGGTTGGCCTTGCTGGTACGTCCCCCAAAGCCGCGTCGTGCACCTGGTGGGCGCTGTCTCGCAGCTCAGCGACAACCGCAAACATCGCAAACGCCGCCCTGCCTACTGGTTCGACTCCCGCCGCCGCTACTTTCTGAAAAATCACGGCGCGCTATATGCCACTCTCGCCGACATCGCCTTCCTCACCGGCTTCACCCTCTGGCGACTCCGCAGATTCATACAAAGAAAAGAAGACCCCGATCCCCCAAAACTCCTATGGGACTCCTTCACCCACAGCATCTTCCTCCGCGGCTGGCGCCTCTAACCGCGCCAACAGACCGCATTGAATATGCCGGAAGAGAGAGAAATCACTGACGCCGGGACCGCAGAACTCTCACCCCTCCGCCCCGCCGGCTCCTCATTGCCGGAGATGCGCCGCGGCGACATTTTGATCACGTCACGCCGCCTGTAGTTCATTCGACAGCGCTTTAATCCCCGCCAACAGGGCATTGTTTTCGTGATTTTGGCCGACGGTGATGCGGATCTTGTCTTTCAAGCCAGGCTTATCGAAGTAGCGGACAAGGATTCCCTGGGCTTTCAATCCAAGATAGGCGTCTTTGCCCCGGCCATCGGGAGCAGCCGCGAGGATGAAGTTGGCCTGGCTTGGAAGGACCGTCCATCCGAGGGATGTCAGTTCCGCCGAGAGGCGCTGGCGTTCGCTGCGGACATATTCCCATTTGTCGCGGGCGTATTCCTGGTCTTCGATCGCCGCCGTCGCGGCGAGGATCGAGATCGCATCGGTGTTATAGCTGTCCTTCACCTTCAACATCTCATTAATCAACTGGGGTTGCGCCACGGCATATCCAAACCGCAGCCCCGCAAGCGAATACGCCTTGCTCAGCGTACGCGAGATCACGACGTTTGGCCGGTCCGCCACCAATCCAAGGCAATTGTCATCCGCAAAATCCGCGTACGCCTCGTCCACAAGGACCAGTCCGTCAAACGCCTTGGCCAGTTCCGCCACCTTCATCGGCGAGACAAAGGTGCCAGTTGGCGCATTAGGATTTGCGAGATAAATGGCATCGGCCTTCGTCGCGACCAGGGCATCGATCGGAAGCGAAAAATCCTTTCCCCATTCCACCGCCGCCATCTTTGCTTCTTCAAGCTGCGCGAGAACCGGATAAAGCGAATATGTCGGTTCCGGAAACGCGAGTGTGCCGCCCGGCGGAACGAATGTGCGGGTCGCAATCGTCAGAATATCATCGCTGCCGTTGCCCGCGATGATCATGTCGGCGGACACGCCGTGCAGCTTCGCCGCAGCCTCGCGGAATTTATCCGCAGTCGGATTCGGATAGCGGCGAAGACTTTCGGGCTCGATTTCCCGGATCGCCTGCAACACCCTGGGGCTCGGCGGAAACGGGTTTTCGTTTGTATTCAATTTCACAACGCGAGCACCAGCACTCGGCTGTTCGCCGGGCGTATAGCCTTCCATGCCGCGCACGGTCGGACGGACAAAGGTGGGAGCCATGCGCACAAGTGTACCACAACTTTTTTACGTTACATCAGAAGAAGCAATCTGAATCAGCGATTCTGCCAAGGCAAACACAGGTGCTCTGAACCCCCTCCCTCAATGCTCCGGAAGAGAGAACCCGAGCAGGCGATGACATGAGAACAAAATACTTTTCTCTCTTCTCGGTGCTCTGTGCGCCTGCATGGCGAACTCACACGCAGCGCACAAAATCAATCCTTTGACTGCCGCACGCGCACGCTTGCGGCGTGGCCATCGAGATGTTCCGCCTCGGCGAGCGAGACAATCGCCGCCGCGTCTGCCGCGAGCCCGCCGGCGTCATACCGGACGACGCTGCTGCGCTTCAGGAATTCATATACGCTCACGCCGCTGGAGAAGCGCGCCGTCGTATTTGTCGGCAGGCAATGGCTTGGCCCGGCGACATAATCCCCCGCTGCCACCGGTGAATATGGACCAACAAACACCGCCCCCGCATGAACCAGCTTCTCCAGGACGGCGGTTTCATCCTTCACCTGCACATTCACATGCTCGGCCGCGAACTGATTCGCCAGGCCCACCAGGACATCCATTGATGGATCGATGATGATCGCGGAATAGCTCGCCAGCGCTCGCGAGATGGCATCGGCGCGCTTCCGGGACGCCAACTGCTTTTCTATCTCGCGCGACACCGCGCCGACCAGCGTTTCAGAAGTCGTCAGCAAAAAACAACTGCCCGGATCATGCTCCGCCTGGGCCATCAGATCGGCGGCGATAAATGCAGGAACGCCGCTGTCATCGGCGATCGTTAAAATTTCACTTGGCCCAAGAAATCCATCGACGCCCACCGCCCCGCACAGCGCGCGTTTGGCGAGCTGCACATAAAGATTGCCCGGCCCCACGATTTTATCGACTGCGGGAATGGTCGACGTTCCAAACGCCATTGCCGCCACCGCAGCAGCTCCGCCAGCGCGATAGACATGCTCCAGCTTCAGCTCCTGGCAAGCCGCCAGGACCAGATCGCTCCGGCCATATTTACTGGGCGGCGTGCATACCACGATCCGCTTCACGCCCGCAACCTGCGCCGGAACGGCAAGCATGATCAGGCTTGACGGATACGCCGCCTTCCCGCCGGGGAAGTACAAGCCCGCGCTGTCGAGCGGGGTAAACCGCAATCCCAGTTCCACGCCTGGCCGGCGCAATGGCTCAGGACTGCCCGGCATAATGTGCGTTTGATATTCGCGCACCTGGGCGATCGATCGCCGAAGCGCCGCCATCAATTCCGCCGACACGCGGCCTGTCGCCTCTGCCATCTCCGCCGGGGTTACGCGGATCATCTGGCCAGTGAATTCCGCAAAATCAAATTTGCGCGCGCTGTCCAAAATCGCTTCGTCACCGCGGTTCATGACATCAGCGATGATTTCCTCCACCGCTGCGGTCTCGCGGGCATAGCGTCCGCCCGCAACAGCGAGTTGACCCGGATCGAGCCGCAGCGCACCGAGCAGCGCCTCTACCCGCTCCCGGTCCTCATGACGCGAAAGATGCAAAATCGGAATCATGGAGCAGATGTTAGTCACAACACCGGGACGATCAATTATTAGAGGCTCTAATTCAAAACCCCCAACTTCAAAGGGTGTAACTCCCGTTTGTGGCGGAATGGCAACCTCCTCGCACACAAACGCACCGACAAAGAGAGATAAAATGAAAACTCAGCATCTTTTCTCCGCGTCTCAGCGCCTCCGCGTTAAAATTTCCCATCAATGTTTCCGCCGCCACAATCCAGCGTTACACCCACTTCAAATTCAAAATCCCCTCGCTCTCTTTCGACCCCTCCCTCCTTCGAATAGCATCCTCCTCATGGATGACGCCAAGGATGAGTCCCTGCCCATGCCCCCCGACGCACAGTCCCCCGCGCGGAGCAAATCCGATCAAGCCTCTTCTCCCGGGAGCGTCAAGGAAACGCTCGAAGCGATCCTCGTCGCGTTCATCCTGGCTTTCATTTTCCGCGCGTTCATCGTCGAAGCCTTTGTCATCCCCACCGGCTCGATGGCCCCCACGCTCATGGGCGCTCACATGCGATTTCACTGCCCCGACTGCGGCTACGCCTTTGACGTCAACTATTCCGGCCCGCCATCCGACAGCGACGACATCGTCATCCCATCCACCGCCGGCAAACTGGGCATGCCCATCTATTGCCCCAACTGCGGCTTCCAGATCGACTCCAGCCAGACCGATGATCCGCCCGTCTATTACGGCGACCGTATCCTCGTTCTCAAATATCTTTACCTCTTCCAGCAACCCAGCCGCTGGGATGTGGTTGTCTTCAAAAGCCCCGTGCGGCCAACCGTTTATAACTATGGTCAGAACTACATCAAACGCCTGATTGGCAAGCCCGGCGAAGCCGTCACCATCCTCGACGGCGATGTCTACATCCGCCCGCCCGATGCCAAAAATCCCACCGATTTCATCGTCCAGACCAAACCAAAACACGTGCAGGACGCGCTTTGGCGGCTGGTCTACGACAACGATCATCGCCCCCAGCAAAATCTCGATCGCGGCAGCGTTCCGCAATGGCGATTGCCGTGGACCGTCGCAGACGGATCAGGTTGGAACCTCAACGACAACACGCGCGGCCGCGTCTTCTCCTTCGACAATACCGCCGGCGCTTCCACGCTCGCCTTCCAACCCAACGCCAATTCAACCTCGCATACCCTCAGCGACTATCTCGTCTACGACACCGGCACCGCAATCAACTACAAATATCCCAGCGACGGCTACCCCAACGACCGCGAAACCCCCGTCAGCGATCTGGACCTGCGCCTCACCTATCAACGCTTCGCCGGCGAAGGCCCCCTGTCGCTCGCCCTGACCAAGCGCGGGGAAACATTCACCGCCGTCCTCACACCCGGCGGCATCACCCTCTATCACGACACCGCCGACAAACGAATACAGATCGGCCCCGCCTATCCGCTTCCTCCATCCTCCCGGCCGGTTCGCGTCGAGCTTTCCAATGTCGACTACCAAGTGATCCTGCGAATCGACGACCAGATCGCCCGCCAAACCACCCCCGCGGATTACGCCCCCGACTTAAACGCCCTGCTGCACGAATTCCACGCCCGCATCAAACCGCCCGCACCCAGAGTGCAGATTATCGCCGACCACCAGACCAGCCAGCTCTCCCACATCAGCCTTTGGCGAGATGTGTACTACTACAATTACGGCAACGGCGTGCGCTGGGCCACCCCCGACGATTTCCCCAATAGCGCTCAGGTTCTCGGCCCCGATGAATATTTCGTCATGGGTGATAATTCGCTGGTCAGCTACGACGCCCGCTGCTGGACCGAACCAATCGACCTCCCCGGCGAAAACCTCCAGGCCGACGCAGGACGCGTGCCGGGAAGATTCCTGTTAGGCAAGGCCTTCTTCGTTTATTGGCCGGCAGGCTATCGCCCAACAACAAACCTTCCTGCATTCATTCCAAATTTCGGGGATATGCGCTTGATTCATTGATCGACAACATTCGCTCCACCCCGCCTGCCCCAGCCGTGGCAATAAATGCGCGCGTGCACCTTGGTGTAACTCCCGTTTGTGGCCAATGGCAAGCTTCTCACCCACAGCCGCACAGACACAGAACACAAGCTAAAACTCAGCGTCTTTTCTCTGCGTCTTAGCGCCTCCGCGTTAAAATTTCCCATCAATATTTCCGCCGCCACAATCGAGCGATATACCCAGTCACCTCGACACCGCACTGCTTCTTTGCATCGGAAAATTCAGATTCACCCCTTCCGCGCCGCCTCCCACATTTCATCGACAGGCGCCTTTTCCCCCAGCATCACGACCTTCACCCGAGGCCCCAGCGGCTGCCATCGGGCCGGGTCTGTCCCTACAAAAAGCGAAACCGTCGGCGTGCCGATGATCCCCGCCAGGTGCCCGGGCCCACTATCGTTCCCAACAAATAGCGCAGCCGCGGAAATCTCAGCCAGCAGGTCCAGATAGCTTTGCGGACGCCGAATGTCGCCGGCTTCGGCGAGCCGATCAAAATCCGCCGGCGCCCATCGTTCGCACTCCACTTCACCGGTGACAAATCTCACGCTGCGGCCGCTGTCGCGGAATCGCCAAGCCAGCTCGATAAAGCGATCCAGGCTCCAGCATTTTCCGGGTGAGCCGCTGCCGGGATGGATCAGCACATCGGCCCCGCCGGCGCGGTTGAAGCCCACGCCGCGATCGCTGATGGACCTCAGCATCTGCTCCATCGCCGCCCGCTCGATCGGATGATCCTGAAGCTGATTGAGAATCCACTGCGTGATGTGCCCGTCAAATGATTCTGCGGGCCGCGGGTCGATCGCAAGCACCTTTGCCGCGGGATTGATTTGACGAACATTCGCAATCCATTGCGAAGAGGACGACGACTGAAACGAATAAACCGCGTGCGCTCCGCCGAGCAATCTGGCGGCCTGCTCCGGCAGCTTCGCGTCGTCAGCAAAAAGTGAATGCCAGCCGTTCTCAACATCATTCGATTCCAGCCGCAGAACTTTTTCCGCCAGCTTCCCCTTTTGGTGATGTGTGACATACACGATGCGGCTCTGCGCATACACCCGCCCCAGCGCAATCGCGAACGGCCAGGTCAACACAAAGTCGCCCAGCGCCCCCTGATGAAAGATCAGTACATTACGCCGAAGCATCCATGCAACTCAGTTGAGGACGTCGAGGTCGCATCAATCCAGTAACGCTTCCTCAATCCATCCCCCGCCCAGCACCACATCACCATCAAACAGCGCCATCGCCTGCCCCGGCGTGATCGCGCTCTGTGGCGAATCAAAGCGCACGCGAATTTCGTCCGCGCCCACAAGCGTCGCCGTCGCAGGCTGAGGTTCATGGTTGTATCGAATCTTCGCGGAACAGCGCAAACCCGCCGCCCCCGCATCGCGCAGGCGTTCCCCCAGCAGATTAATCTGCCGAGCCACCAGTGCCGGCTTGAGCAACTGCTCTTTGTCACCCAGCGTCACCCGATTCTCGCGCGGATCGATATCGACAACATAAATGGGATATCCCAGCGCCACACCAACCCCCTTGCGCTGGCCGATGGTGAAATGCTGATACCCTTCATGCGCGCCCACTTTTTCGCCGGTTGTCGTCACCAGGTCGCCCTGTCGAAATGTGCCCGGAGTTCGCCGCTTCACCAGCCCCGCATAATCCTGGTTGGGAACGAAGCATATTTCCTGGCTGTCCGGCTTGTTAAAGACCGGCAGCTTCAATTCCTCCGCCATCGCGCGAACGGTTGACTTCTCAAATTCTCCAATCGGCAGCAGCGTATGCTCCAGCGCGGCCTGATCCATCCCGAACAGGACATAACTTTGGTCCTTCCGATGATCGAGCCCGCGCAGCAGCGCCTTGTTCCCCGTCACCGGATCCACCCCGATGCGCGCATAATGCCCGCTGGCCACAAAATCGGCCCCCACCGCCTCGGCATATTTCGCCAGCCGCCCAAATTTCAGCCAGTCATTGCATCGCACGCACGGATTAGGCGTGCGTCCCCGGTTATATTCAGAAACGAAATAATCAATCACCCTCCCGAAATCATCTTCAAAATTCAAAACATAAAAAGGAATATCCAGCATCCCCGCGACCCGGCGCGCATCGACCGCGTCCAGTACCGAGCAGCACCCCTGCTTATGCTTGGCCGCCGCTGGTTCGCAGCTCTCGCCGCCCTGTCCATCACCCTCCACCCCCTTCGGCGACCCCAGCCGCATGAACACCCCAATCACTTCATATCCCTGGCGCAACAGCAGCGCCGCGGCCACGGAGCTATCCACCCCGCCGCTCATCGCCACCACAACCTTCTTCTTCGCAGAAGTCATTGAATTTCCAAAACAACCATTCTATGGCCCGCACCCCAAAGCGTCCAAGCAACGGTTATCCCGGAATTCCCAACGCTTTCAATACGCCCAAAACACCCCCAACACTGCGGCGTTAGGGAACATCATGATATTTGATCGCTACTGTCACATCCCCTGAAGAGCCTCCTAACCCAACCGCCCGCGCGTCGATGCGCCGCGGCATCGCCAAGGGCAAGCTTCTCGCCCACAGCCGCACAAACACCGGAGGACACACAAGTTAAAACTCAGCATCTTTTCTCTGCGCCTCTGCGCCTCAGCGTTAAAAATTCCCATCCATGTTCCCGCCACCACAACCAAGCGTTATACCCAACCAAAAGGGGCAGAACTTTACGACCGGCAGTCCTTCCCCTATTCTCCTTCGATGCCACGACTTGCCCACATTGCTCCTCGGGGAATGTTATTTCATGTGCTCAATCAGCCCAACGGCAAAGCGTCGATTAAGGGTCGTGCCCCAGGTCGTGCCCCCTTTAGTTTCCTCCTGGGGACGATGGCGATATTGGCCCTTGCCATTTGTGTTTTCACCTCCGGTGATTTCGCAGATGCGGCAGATGCGAGCAATGCCGGAACTGCCCCTTCCGACACAGCCACGGCTGACGCCGACGTACCTCAGCCTGGGACCGGAGCGCTCGCCAACTACACCATTCTTAAAACCACCGATTACGGAAAGTCCATGACCCGCAACTTTTCCGCCACGACCACCGCTCGGCAGGTCGTCAAGGCGACGGTTCCCGATCTCCTCGCGTTCTTCGGGCAAAAACCCAGGCTCGTCGGGGTCTACCAGGATCAGAGGGACAAGAAGTCGGCTTGTGTCTTTTTTTCCGAAACCCTCAGCGGTCAACCCGTCAAGGGGATTTCAGTGATCAAGGTCACCGACGACGCGACGCGGGAATGGGTCGTGTTTTGCCAGGCAAATGCCCCCAAAGGCGAAGCGATGAAATTACTGGCGCTGCATAAACCATCGCCGCCAGCAGTCAATGCAAGCGCGGGTTTTACCAGCGCGGGCGCCAGTGATGCGCCGGCTGCTGCTTCCGACGGCAGCAACCTTCAGTCGGTTGCACCCGCCAACATCAAATTGCAGACGTACAACTTTCCCGACGGCACCGGAAGTGTCGGCATCCCCGATGGTTGGACCTGCACATCCCCGACAATTGGCAACTCCATCGTCAAAGGGCCGGCGGACCAAACAGTTGGATTGGATCTCAGCGCCGTGGTCGATGTGCCCAATGGGCAGTCGATTCGACTATTGCAGATGGGGCATCGTGAACTCTCCAAGGCCCTCATTGGCCCATTCAGCCCCGATCCGGCCACTGCGTTGAAAAATCTGATCGAAGCCATCAACCGGATTTCGAGAGCGAACGGAGGACCCATCAATACAGTGGATGAAATCGTCACCCAGAAGCCAATCCCCCCCGGCCCTGGAGTGCCCAATGCCCGGGCCGCGATTATCGAAATGAAATCCACCAGGACGACCCATGGCATGCCTAAAAAGTTCCACTCGGTTCAGCGGTTCATCGTCTACTCCCTCAACGGCGGGAAGGACACCTGGAGTTATTTCACGACGCAGTTGAATGCCCCTGAGGAGACATTCAAGCAGGATTTTCCAGTGATGAACGCAATCCTGGCTTCGCTCACAGAAAACGCCGGCGCGATCAACGCCAAGGGCGCAGCAGAACAGAAACAGGCTGACCAGATCGTGGCCCAGACAAACCGAATGGTTGCCGCCTCCGACGCCAACATCGCCCGAATGCAACAGCAGCAGATCGAATCCGACAGAAGCTTTGCCGACGTCGATGAGGGCATCCGCGGCTACCGTAAAGTCTACGACACACAAACCGGCGAAGAAGCCGACGTCAACCTCGGCGATGTCAACGGGGTCGTCAACGCACTGAACGAGGCCGATCCCGGCCGATACGTCCAGGTTCCATTGCGCGATGAAGTCCAGCCCTGAGCGGTAAACAACTACCGGCAAAAACGTCGATTAAGGGTCGTGCCCCGAATGGCATTCAGTTAAGCCGCAAGATGTTATCTTTACGGAAATTGCATTCGCGCAAGTTGCGGCCTCCTGTCAGAATGGTGGTGCTTTAGTCACCAACCAACAGGAGGCCACGGATGGCCAGCTTCAATCGTGCGCTCATGCACGTCAAGTCTGATCGCGTCGATCTGCTCAATCTCGTTTCCGCTGGCATTGTACGCATACTGCGTGTAAGGACGTGTCATCGCTCCACTGTTGAGCGCATCGGCGACAGCAGGCGATGAAACGGCAATCAGGTTGCCGCCGCGGTCATAGATATCAATCGTGTACGGCACGTTTGTGTCTGCTGATTTGTGCTGGGCGATCTGAATGGCCTCGCTGCCGCCAGCGGGAATGGTGGGAGTCAGGTCATAGCCGCTGATCGCCTGATCTCCCACGCTGTAGATCGTCTGCGTGAATGATCCGTCATCGTAGATAGTTTTTACCACTCGCCCGAGTGCATCTTTGTACGTATCGGCGTGGTGATTATCGGCGTCTATCACTCGGTCATACCGCTTGTTATTGGCGTCGATCTGGTCGTAGAGGTATTGGGTATAGGAGGTAAAGTCGCTAGTGGCGTAGCTGCCGGAGTGGCCGCCGTTGGGGCAGAGCTTGTCAGTGGCCCGGAGTATTGCACCTGACCATTGGGATAATAGATCGTGCAGGTTTTGAGGCCAGAGGTATCCCGCGTTTCAATCGTGCGGCCCTGATCGTCAAACCAACTCTGCGTGTAGGAAAGGAACTGAGAAGAATTTTGGCTCAGACCCGTGGGCGCGATTGACTTGGTGAAGCCGTCCATGTCCGCCACAATCGTGATCGCGACGTTCTGATAACGCTCGGTCATGTACGCCCGTCCCAGCGAATCATATAGTGTGTGCGTCACATTTGCGACGTTGGCGGTGCTGGTCGCGAAGATAAAGTGAAACTGGAGGAAGACCGGACAAAAATGAGGCGCGCCTCATTTTGTTCGAGGCGAATCATTTACCACATAAAGTGTTATCTATGCCGAGTTTATGTAAATTCAGTCTTCGTGTATTAGCAATAATACAATAAAACGCGCCTCATTTCCTTCCCATCTTAACATGGAGGTTGCGAATCGCGATTGCACGACACGTAGTGGGATGCGCTTACCGCATCGAGCGCATCAAGCTCGGCTTCGAGGACGAATCATCGAAAGGGGACAACGATGAAGCCGCGTGAAGCGAACAACGCCGAGCAGCGTTACCTCTCGCCGCGTGAAGTCCGCCGGGGCGGCTCCGCTTTCCGGTTATCTCTGGGGTTCTGTTCGGTCTACTCTCTAGAGCATCTCTAGTCCATTTGTAGCGTGTATCCACAGTGTCTGAAGCAGTTGGCGGCGTCGGAGGGGGTGATCTGATCAAGCACGGATTGCATCATCGTCCATAAATCCTCACGCGTTCGACAAGCCAGCGATCGCAGCAGGTTCTTGGCCTTGGCAAAGATCATCTCAATGGGATTTAAGTCTGGCGAGTACGGCGGCAGAATAGCAATGCGGCGCCGGCGGCCTCAATCAGCTCCCGTGTGCATGCCCGCTTGTGGCTGGAAAGATTGTCCATCACCA
Organism: uncultured Phycisphaerales bacterium; assembly: GCA_963704405.1. Classification (GTDB taxonomy): domain Bacteria; phylum Planctomycetota; class Phycisphaerae; order Tepidisphaerales; family Tepidisphaeraceae; genus MFD01213-c1. The sequence continues at coordinate 1,940,601 of OY969903.1, read as the reverse complement.
CCACGTCGCCCGGGCGAAGCTGAGGCACCAGCACCTGCTCGACAAACGCCTGAAATACATCGCCGTTGACTGCGCCATCCACCACCGTCGAGCAGCAGATACCGGTAATCCCCAACGCCGCAATCAGCGTCGTCGTCTTCCAATGTCCATGAGGCACTTTCTCCACCAGGCGCTCTCCCACGGGCGCTCGGCCCCGCAAACGCGTCATGTTCGTCTTGCTCCAGGTCTCGTCGATGAAGATCAGGCGCTGTGTGTCGTGGCCGGGTTGATCGGCTCGCCACTGCGTGCGTTTTGCTGCAACATCGGGTCGATCCTGCTCGGACTTCGGCGAGCTCAGTCGAGCCGCGGCATGCAGCGTCTTTTTTTAAAACTCAATCCCATCCGACGCAACGCCATGTCCACCGCCGAGACGCTGCACTTGATCCCCAGACGCTCGTGCAGTTGCCTGGCCGTCGCATCGGGCTGTTGATCAACCAACTGGCGTAGTCGATCCAGATCAATCTTGATCACTGTCGCTCCGCCGCGCGGACGGGAACATTGTTCGCCATAATCGCGCCGCCGCTGCATCACCCGCCGAACCCACGAGCGGCTGACGCGGAAAAGCTCAGCGACACGTTTGGTCTCCATGCCATCATCACGTGCGGCAATGATTCGATCCCGAAGATCCTGCGAATACGCTGCACCCATGTGCCTCCTGGCGGCTCGACTTGAGCCTCAGCGGCAACATACACCTCGCAAAAGAAGGGCGCAATCCTAACAGCGCCGAACGCGCTGCGATTGAATTGGGTGTGCTCTAGTACTACAGTTGCGCATTGCATGATGCCCTTTTCCGGTAGTGGCACGCTCGGGCGCGGGCTTGGTGCTCTCGTCTCCATCCAGACCAAGCCAGCACACGGTCAGTGAAGTGCATGCGAGGCCAGACAATCTGGATCAGCAGCCGTCTCACCTCCGGCTCGGTCAGTGGGATCAGTTTCGCCAACTTTTTGAGCGAGCCGCCTTGGGCTCCTTGGCGGCCAGACGCGCTGCCGTCAGGAAGGCCATCGCCAACAGGCTCAACGTCACGTGTCGGTGCCACCCGTCCCATGACCGCACTTCGTATTCGTCCAGGCCTGTCTCCTGCTTGCACGACTTAAAGCAAATCTCGATGGCCCACCGCTGTCCCGCGGCAACGGCCAGATCCTTGGCCGTCGAGTCAGCCGGCGCGGCGCAGAAGTAGTAAGCGTATTCGCCCGTCTCGATATGGCGTCGGATCAAGAGCCAGCGTGACAGGCCCTGTTCGGTCGGCAGGCCGAATGTCCAAGCCGCCCAATCGTACAGTCGCGGGCCTTTGGACCCGTCGGCCACGCTCATGCGGAACCATGCCTCCGGTACATCGCCAGCAATCTGATCGACCCGCTTCTGCTCCAGCCCGACCCACAATCGCTGCTGGCTCGAAACGGCAACCACGAATGGTTGGCCCCGCGCTTCCAGAAAACGTCTGAATTTACCGTCCGATCCGTACACTTCGTCGGCCAGCACGAACCGCGGCCGCAAACCCGAATCCAACGCCCCGGCGAGCATGGTCATGGCCAATTTCGGCTTGGTTGAAAACTCGATTGCTTCCGGCACGCCCGCTTCAACCCGACGCAGCTTGTCGTCGCACCATGATTCGGGGAGATACAACGCGCGGTCCAGCAGTGCTCGGCCCCGCGACGTGGCCAACGCCAGAAAGACGCCGACCTGGCAGTTCTCGATCCGTCCGGCCGTGCCGGAATACTGCCGCTGCACGCCGACGGACTTGACGCCTTTTTTGAGAAAGCCGGTCTCATCGACAATGAGCACGCCCGGATCGTTGTCGCTCACCAGATGTTCGGTCGCATAACGCACCAACTCATCCCGCACGTCATCGGCGTTCCAACTGGCACGTCCCAGCAGGCGTTGAATGCTGTAAGGCTTCTCTCGCCCCAGGTGCTCGGCCAGTTGCCAACCGTTTTTACGCTCCACCGAACCGAGCAACCCGCGAACGTATCCCGCCGCCTGACGACGCAGGTCATGTCTGGCAAAACATCCGCCAAAGCGGTCCATCATCCGCTCGAATCCCCCGTCCCAACCACGAATTTGTTTGGCATCCATGCCGACATCACTCCCTGCCGAGCCAGCCACGGCCCGACTTGGTGATCTTACACGAAATTATGCAATGCGCAACTGTAGTATTAGAAGAGGCGGCGAAACAGCGCGACCGACGACTCCGCAGAAAGCTTCTCTCAACGCTCTTTCAGACGCGCGTCAGCCCATCAGGGTGGACGGGCGCGACAACGCTGCATGACGCGGTCAACGGCGCATTGCGAAGTGACCAACGCTTCGAATCCGAGATTCACTGCATAGGGATGTGCCGGGATCTCCCAATCTCCGGCCTCATCGATGAACGGCAAACCAAGCACCGTCGGGGTGACGAATTCGGCTTGCGGCATTTGGAGTACCGCATCACCTCGAACGGACTTGCCCTCCACCTTGAAAATGTGCCTCCGCACCCGCTCGTCGATGACGACCGGTTATAGCAGCTCAATTGAAAACAGGTGGTCGGTGGCGTGCGGGGGTATCGCCTTGCGCCTGCAAACGCATCGGCCAATGCGAACGCCCCGGCGCAAGCAGGCCGGGGCGATCGTTTTCCCTTACTCAGGCGAAGTTTTGCTTACTCACGGTTCACGACACCTCCTTTCGTAATCTTCCACGTCTTTCAGTAGATATCGCACGATCCCGTGCTTGCCGTGGCCAAGGCAGAATGCTTTGACCCCGGCAGTTTCGAGGTTGCGACGGACGGTGCTGCGGTCGCAGGCCCACCGATCGGCCACGGCTTTGAGAGATACGTATTTCCCAGCAGCACCGCTTCCGGTATTAAGGGTGATCGTGCTGGCGGGCTCGGGCCATTCCAACTGCCGATTCATGGCGCCTTATTCCTTTGACTCGCCGTGCTGATCGGACGCAATCCACACAAGTTCGCTGGGACCGGGCAATGTCGCGTTAGTCTATTGTTAGGTATTGGCAAAGTCAATGGTATGATTTATTTCATCATCGCGATTGGCGACGCGCATCCTCGTCGCTATTCAATCGGACACTGCCGCACCGTCGCTCAATGTTATTAGTCGATATTGACTTCATAGCATTGTTTGATGACTTGCATACCGCAGCGACAATGGATATCTTTCGGAATATGGCGAAAAGCAAACGACGCGAGAATCTCCCAGAAAGGCCAAAAACACTGCAGCGAACCTATCGCTTCGACACGAAAGTTTTTGAAGCGTTTGAAGAGGACTGCGCCCGGCACCTGTCTAATCCCAAACGCGTGATCGAAGCATTGATCCTTCACTGGCTGGATTCCGGACCAGACGCTCGTGCGGCGATGGCCAAGACACATCGCGAGCGGATTGGCGCGTCTTCGCGTGATGACGAATGAGCGAATGTGTGCACTTTCCCCACCGCACGGCGTCGCTTTTTTTCCGACTCACTGGCGGCCGTCTGCTCGCGGGCGCGCAGGATCAGGGTCCGCCCGCTTGCGAAAATATGAGATGCCCGATCCGTTCAGCCCAATGACTGTTGGTATCCAACTGGCACAACGGACGAGTCAACGGTACTCGACCCCTCGAAGCCGAATCGGCTAACGCCTCGGCGTTCCGCGGTTAAAATTTTTCCTCGTGCGGCTCTCGTTTCAAACCTTGTCGCCATCTCTCGTTACGCACAATCCTGGCGTAGTAACCGAACAAAATGAGAACATTGCTGTTGACTCCTCGTTACGAGAGCGTATGGTATTGTCCATACCGTTAATGACATAGCGAATCGAGTGATTCGCCTTGTCGTAGCGAATAGGAGTCAGTTATGAATATCCGCTCAATCGTTCAACGTCAGAGATCCCTCCTTCTGCCTGCCGTTGTCGGCGCACTTTCGCTCCTGACCAGCCCGCATGCCGCCCGCGCGGCTAGCGGCGCTGGTGGTGGCGGCGCTTTGCCGTGGGAAGCCCCTCTCAACCAAGTTCTCGCCAGCTTCACGGGGCCGGTCGCGAAGGCGCTGTGCATCCTTGCCATTGTCGTTCTGGGATTTGGCTTTGCCTTCAGTGACGGCGGCGGGTTGCGGCGCGTCCTGGGTCTTTTGCTCGGCGTCTCGATTGCGGTGACGGCATCACCAGCCCGGGCTATGTGACGACGATCGCGTTAGCCGCCGGCGAGAAGCTCATCACCGTTGCGGCGGGAGATACCACGCGCTGGGTCTTGCAAAGCGTTGAATCGGGTGCTGGCCCGGCGGCGCAGACGCTTCTGCTTGTGAAGCCGCGCCGGGCGGGATTACAAACCAATCTGGTGATCACGACCGACCAGCGCATCTATACGCTGGATCTGACCACGACCGGTCAAACGACGTATCACACAATGATCGCATGGAATTACCCGTTCGGCGATGCGGTCATGATCCGCAATCAGATCGCCGATCAGCAGGCGCAAGCCAAGGCACTCGTCGCCACGGGAATCGACCTGACCCAGGCGAACTTCAACTATCTGATTCTCCGCCAAAGGCACGCCTCGACACCAACCTGGTGTCCGCTGCGCGCGTTTGATGATGGGAAGAAAACCTTTATCCAGTTTCCGCCGAAGGTCGCCGTCACCGAGGCGCCGCCGCTCTTTGTCATGGGCAGGCATAACGATGCGCAGCTCGTGAATTACGGGGTCAAGGGGGACTGGTACGTCGTGGACCGGCTCTTCGACAAAGCAGAGCTAAGGCTCGGTGATTCACCGCAAGCCATTATCGGGATTCAGCGCGGCGACGTGAAGGAATAAGCGAAATCATCAACGCGGAGCATCGTCATGAATCAACAAGACCCAATCGGCGCGAGCACCGGAGCTGGCATGGAACCGCAGACAGGTGAGCCGTTCATCCTCCACGGACCGCGTCCCGCGGTGACCCGCGTCAGCCGGCGGGCAGTCATGCTGGCCGCGGTCTTCGGCGCGGCGATGACCAAGGGACACCATGTCGGCCGAAGAATCCTCTCGCCCTCCAAGACCCAATCGGAGGAGCATTTGGTCAGCTTGCCGATCAATCCGCGCTTCCTGCCGTGCCGATTTCCTCGAGATAGAGAGCGCAAAAAAGGGATTCTCGGCGCTGTGCGCAGGAGAAGCGACCGAAATATTTGCTCTTAATGATTGCGAACCAAATAGTCGGATGTCCTGCCAAGTGCGCCCGATGCCTTCGCGGGCGACGAACTCGGGAGCAAAATGATCGAACGGATTGAGCTCCTGCCACCAGCGGCGAGGAAAACGATAGGATCGCGGCGAGCCATCGGCGAGGTAATGGATCGCGCCCGAATCCGGCTCGAGATTGCCTGTCAGGATATTGAGCAATGTCGTTTTGCCTGATCCGTTTTCCCCGCGAAGAAGCACGACCTCTCCGCGATGAAGCTCGATATCGATGCCGTTCAGGACGGCTTGGCCGCCGAAAGATTTGGTCAATCCCTGGCGCGCAAAATCGTGGGTGGCTGCTCGATCTGGGCCGCAGGGAGGAGCGTGTTTGAGATTTCGGTGGACACCATGGCAATGCTTGCTTCATAACAATTGGGATGCCAGATATTCTTAAACGAGGAGAAAAACGCCTTCAACGCGCCGTAAATATCATGTGGCAAAAGCTTTATACGTCGTCGCCTCAATCACCGGGAATTCGGATGACACCTCCGAGTCGGCACTGCTACGAATCCAATGGTATCCAATTCGATACCGGAGTGCGCTCGGGCGAACCCCGGGGCAAATGGCGGGGTCTGACAACCCGCACGGACCGAGTTAAACGCCATGATCCCGATGGCAGATTATCTTCGTGGCTTTAGGGTCGCAGCTCTCAAGGGTCGAGGCGCGTCAATCGGATTCGAGGGGGCAAGGCTTATTGACGTCGGTATTCTCCTGCGATTCCTTGGGGACGCACATGCATCATTACCACAAGCAAGAGTCCGTAAATGAACATCCGCAGGTTTGCCGCCAATGCATCCGGCAACCTGAGAAATCTCAAAACCTCAGGAAGTGCAATCAGTGTTGCCGCCCCAACCACCGGCCCGCGGAAGTTTCCGACGCCGCCAACGATGACCATGCTGAGCATTAGGATCCCCTCATCGAGTGAGGCTGCGGATGGATCAATATAGCGGATGTGAGCCGCGTAGAGCGCGCCAGCCACGGCGACGAAGCCACACGACACGGCAATTGCCTGGATTTTTAGCAGCCGAGTGTTCTTGCCTAAACCTCGCGACGCGAGTTCATCGTCACGCATCACCATCAGTAATCTTCCCCAGTGCGAAATGTTCAAGCGCCAAAGGATCCAGGCGCAACCACCCGCGATAATCGTGGCGAAAATCGCGTACGATCCCGGCGTTGCAACATGGATGCCGAAAATCGCTGGGGCCGGAATTCCCGCAATACCGACGGGGCCGTTGGTCAGATTTATCCAGCTTCCGACAGGCGAATTCGGATCCGACCAGTTGTAAAGGCCACTAAATATCAGAGACTGAACTGCCAAGGTCGCCAAGACGAAAAAGTCTCCCCGCAATCGCCAGGACGGCAACGAAATAGCGATAGATAGAACGGCGGCAATACAGCTTCCCGCCGCGGCTGCTGGCAGAAAACCCCAACCTAGCTTGAGCGAAAGCAACGCATATGTATAAGCACCGATTGCGTAATAACCTGCGTGGGCGAGAGTCAACATGCCGCAATAGCCGACGACAAGATTGAGGCTGAGCGCTACAATGACGTAGATGTCGAAATAGACCAACAAATGAAAAAGGTAGTTCACGACTCTGACGCCTCCAAACGCATTGCGTGACCGAAAAGCCCTTGAGGTCGAAGAAGTATGAAAATGGCAAGTAGCACGAAAGTCGCTGGCTCCTGCCATCGGGCCGACCAATGCCAAACCACCTCGGATCTCAGAATTCCTAGAGCGTGTTATGAACTTTTGCATTAGTTCGCCAGTACAGTTCGGATGGCAAGGAAGCCGTATCCAAGCGACGTAACGGATGACGAATGGTCCTTTGTAGCTCCCTATCTGGCGCTGATGAGCCAGGATGCACCGCAACGTGAGCATGATCTGCGTGAAGTGTTTGACGGGATGCGGTGGATCGTCCGCACCGGCTCGCCCTGGCGATATATGCCCAACGACCTTCCGCCATGGCAGATTGTCTACCAACAGACCCAGCGCTGGATGGCATCGGGCGTGTTCGCGGAAATGGCCGGAGATCTCCGCGAGTTGCTGCGGATGCTGGCCGACCGCGACCCGCAGCCGACGGCGACAATCCTGGACAGCCGCACGTTGCAGTCAACACCCGAGAGCGGACATCGGGCCGGATATGACGGAGCCAAGCGGAAAAAAGGCTCCAAAGTACACATTGCCGTCGACACGCTGGGCCATCTGCTGGCGTTGCACGTGACGGCGGCCGATGAACAGGATCGCGCGCAAGTCGGAACGCTGGCCAGCGCTGTGCAAGAGGAAACCGGCAAATCCGTCGAGCTGGCGTATGTCGATCAGGGATACACCGGCGAGCAGCCCGCGGCGGCCGCGAAGAAAAAGGGAATTGAACTGTCGGTGGTGAAATTGCCGCAGGCCAAGAAAGGTTTTGTGCTGCTGCCGCGACGATGGGTGGTGGAGCGTTCGCTGGCCTGGCTGGCGCGTTTCCGCCGACTGGCCAAGGATTACGAGCGTCTGGCATCAACCTTGGCCGGAATGCATCTGGTGGCATTCGTTTGCGTGATGCTGACTCGACTGATGGGAATTGGCGAAAGTTCATAACACGCTCTAGAATCAGACCACCTATAACCGGTCCGAGAAATGAAGCTCGTCCACCGATGATAACTGCTACGACCGAGAGAAGTACGGCGTGTAAGCCGACGTAGGGGTCGAATCCCACATCGTACGCCGTAACGAGCGAAGCAGCCGCGACGAAGATACCGCTCAAGGCGAACGCCAACAAACGGTAGGAATTGGTGTTGTAACCAAAGAGCGCGAATTGAACGGGATTATCCGCGATCGCCCGCAACCGCAGTCCGAGATCGGAAGCCTTCAGGAATAAAATATACGCGACTAAGAGAAGAGCCGTCGTACCGAGAGCCAACCATTGTGCCTGAGTGACGATGACGCTGCCAAGGCGCGTGACGCGATCGAGGCCGGTGGGCAAGCTTCTGGTACTGTTGCCGAATGCCATCGCGACGATCTGAACGAGGCTGATGTAAATCCCCAGCGATGAGATCAGATGCGCCGCCTCGGAGACTTTGGCTCGGGCGAGACGAGCATGGTTCGCCCACTCGCACGCAACACAGAGGACGATGGCGGTGAGCACGGATACGCCGATGGCCAACCACCACCCACCGTTCCGAATAAGCACAATCTGTGCGACGTAGGGAACGGCCGCATAGACACCTGCGAGACCGATGAAGAAGACCCGCGTAGGCAAATAAACAGCCTGGAATGCCGTCCCCAGCAGTGCAATTATCATCCCTGAAATAAGGCCGTTAACCAGAATTTGCATCAATGCCACAGTTGAAGATTAAAGGCGCTCCCGCTTAGCCCAGTGCGCAATCTTGGCCTAAATGCAGAGTTTTTACGACGCCCAGAATAACCCAACAATTGTAATCCAATCGTGTGTCGTTCACCACCGCGCCCGACCACATCCGCCATGCGCTTTCGCATCCAGACCGCTGACATTCGGGTGAATCGACGGGGGACCCGAGAGCGTCCTCCGATGTCCGGGTCCATCGGCTCCTGAAGAGAAACGGCGAGCTTGTATCATGGAACTCCAGCCCACCCCCGTCACGATTGGAATAGCCGTCCGGTATGAGGATTCGGCGAGCCTGCGGTGCTTCGTGGGTCAACTTTCGGCAGCAGCGCGGCTGCTTGACACGCACACCGAATCAGAGGTCTGCTTCTGCGTGAATGGAGCATCTTCCGACGTGGCGGGCTATTTGAAGGATGCACTTCAGGAGCTGCCCGGTCCAAATCTGTGTTTCACCTGCCTCCAATCGTCGCCGGGGAAAATTCGAGCGCATGAAATGATTGCCCGCAACCGGCAGCTCAAGGGATTCCTCCTGTTTGCTGATGCGGATACACGATTGGACGAGACACTGTTCCTCCGGCTGTATCAGTTTTTGCAGACTAGGCCCGACTTGCAAGCGTGCTACGCTGAAGTCGAAGCTTTGCCGAGTGTGGCCCCGGGTCTGTTTGGCCGCCTGCAGGATGCGTACTACGCTAACCGGCGCTGTCTCCCTCCTCGAAAATATTTGCACGGCAGGTGTTTCCTGCTCCGTTCCTGGATTGAAGAGTTCGGTGCCCTCCGGTCCACGACTGTCTCATGCTTCGACGAGACAAACGAGAAGCTCGGGCTGCATCATGGCCCGATCGTGGACGACATTCATTATTCGCGAGTGATTGTCCATCGATTTGGAGCGGAAGCGATCGCTCCAGTTCCTGACGCTGCGCGTATCGTTTGTGCCGCCTCATTGTCTTCGAGAACTCTACCGCGATTCCTGCCGCACCGAGGTGGAACTTGCCCGTCTGGACATTTTGTTCCCTGAACATGCGCCCACGGAGAAGGGCGTGTTCACTCAGCAATCCGGCGCCGGCAAGTGCTGCACGGCGATGCACCGTGCGGGTTTTCGCGTCGCGGCCTACGTGGGAATCGAGTTGGCGAAGCTATTGACGAACTGTTGGGCCTCATCGCACCAGATCACGTTGATGCGACTGTCAGGCCCGGTGTGACGCCGCAGATTGGCGCGCTGGGTTAGATACTTCCAGCCGGCGTTGATGAAGTTGCCGGTATCTCCCCGGTGCGATGCGACTCGATCCGGAAGCCGTTGGCGTCGTATCCCTTGATGAACGTCGATCCGGCGTAGTGCCCATAGTCGATTTGATACGCATTCGCTCCGGTTCGAGTCTCATGCAGCAATTGGTCATTTCCGTTGTAGCTGTGGGTCACTACGCCGGTGCCGCTGTCGCCGCCGGTGGTGTCCTCTTCCATCCGGTTATTCGCCAGATCAAACGTGAAGTGGTCGTGATAAGCGATGGGCGTGTCGCTGGCGGTGGTTTGCACCGTCAGGGTTTCATCGGTCAGTCGCCCATCGTTGTCATACACCCATACCGTGGTGGTTTGCGAGTGGATCGTCGTGCCGTTGGATTCGTAGCGGGTGTCGATCACGCCTTGGCGCAGGCCGTCGGCTCGCAGAGGCAGGCTGCCCGAGTTGTAGTTGAAGGTTTCCACCAGAGTGGTTCCGTGCTTGACTGTCTCCAGCGTCAGGCGGTTCAGGTTATCGTAGACGTAGGTGGTTGTGTAGCCGTCCGGCTGAGCGTCGGTGTAGAGATTGCCATTCAGGTCATAAGTATACGCCGTGTCCAGAGGCGTGCTGCTGGTGTACACCGGCTGATGGGTTGTCGCGTTCCATGAACTGAACGTGGCATAGATAGTACCGTTGAGTTTGAGCGTGTAGGTGTGTGCCAGTCTTCCCTGGGCGTCATAGGTGTAAACCGTGTCGTTGTTGCTCGTCCAGGTGCGGATCTGCCGGCCGGTGGCTGGGTCATATAGGCGGATGAGTGCGCAGAAAGAGGCACAGACAAAGCGACCTCAGCCTCGGCTCCAGAGCTGACAGGGAGCGAAGGGAGTACCTTCGCTCATCGTCCCTTCCACTCCATCGCCCCGGCGTCGGCCCCCAGCGCCTGCGCTCTTTGGGTGAGGGCCGACGCCGACGCGACGGAGCTACAGGGACGATGGTGATGCTGTTTGTTGTGGCGCAATGGCGAGAGATGAAGCCGTTATGCCGGGTCGATGAAGTCAACCGGGCTGTGGCCGGCGTACAGGAACTTCGTCAGGCTGGCAGGGTCGTGGATCGGGCCTGGGTGATTGTCCATGATGGTAAACAGACCGCTCAACGGGCTATGCGGCTGGACCGGCTGGTAATACAGCGCCAGCGCCGGGTCGTACACGCCGTCACTGTGCAGGTGTGCGGTGTCCGCCGTTGTCGGTCGCGGCTTGCCGTTCAATGGCTTCACCGGATTACCGAACGCATCATATTCGTACTTCTTCATGCTGTGTTCTCCCTGCAATGCCAGTTCAAAAGTGATAGCCACCACGCTCGCTGTCGGACTTGCCGCCAAACACGATCATCGCGAAGCCCAGGCCGATCAGGATCAGGCTGAACCTCGGGAACACCCGTTGCCCCTCGATAATGTGGCCCGTCAGCCCGGCCAGCACGATCCCGCCGCCGATCAACAGCACCACCAAGCCAAGCACCATCCGCAGCCATGCCGGCAATCCCAGCCACCATCCGAACATGATTGTTACTCCTTCACCTTGGCGCACGTGCAGGCCGACAGCGGGAAGCTCCGCCCGTCGTCCAGCACGAACTTGTCCCCGTTCACGATCCGGCCGACCGCGCGATCCGTCGAGCGCGCGTAACTCCGCACCATCTCCCACCAAGCCACCTTGTCGTCGCTGACCCAAAGCGCATAAAACGCCTCCCCGGTCGGCGTTTCCAGCCACCATGAAGTACCGCCGATCGCCCCGGACTTTGGCACGCCCTGCGCACCAGCTTCGTATGCCGTCCGGTAGTATTTGGAGGCGGAGCGCAGGTGTTTTATTGCGGTCTCGCGCGGCTTCGCCTGTACGTAAATGTGATCGCGTCTTTCGTCTGGCTGTGTCCCTGGAACGACACTAGCCGGCGGCGCTTCTCGCTCACTCAACTCGCGGCGCATCCGGTCCGCGTACCGGCCGTGCACGCCGAACCAGTCGCCAAGCAACGTCTCCAGTTCCGCAGCCGAGCGGCAGACCGGCGCCTGCGCGCGGTCCTCGATCCAGTCGGGCGGCAGCGAGTCCCACTGCCGCGGGTCGGTCAGGATCGCGCGGTACTTGCCACCCTCGATGACGATCGCCATGTCCCCCTCCTTGGCGACCTCGAACGCCAAGCGGATCCCGGTCCTGTCCAGCGCCGTCTGAGGGAACGAGCCATGCGTCGCGTGCAACTCGGCCGTGCCGCCGTCCAGGTCAATCGTGACCGTCTGGCCGTCCGCCGCCGTCTCAACGTCAGCGTCGGCTTGGCCCTCGTCAGCCAGCACCCGCCGGGCAAGCGAAGCGAGATCGGCGACGATGCCCGGCCGCCTCGGGCCGTCGTCGCTCGACGGGTCGAATCTTTGCAGATGCAGGTCAGCGCTCATGAACAACTCTCCGTCTCTGACTTCGTTAAGCAACGGCCGCCACTGTCATGGCCTGTACGTGAAGGTGACGCGCCGCATGTCGATGCCTGCCTCCTCGAACTTTTGCGCGTAGGTTTGGATGAACTGCCGGCTGTTCGAGTAATACTCCACGGTCTTAAACTCCGACAGGTAATCCTGGGCCTGCTGAACCAGCCCATCGCGAACCTCGCTGGCGAACGGTTTGCTGCCGACGGCGCTCTCGGGATTGTAGATCGAACCCTCCCAATTCCCGATGTATTTGGCATCGCCAGCGGCCTGTCCCGATGGTCCTTCAAAGACAGCATCCGCGATACGGTTCCTGCCGTTCGTCGAGAACTCGCGTTCTGCCTGCGACTGGTTCGCAACGCCTTTCTCTTCCTGAAGCGTTTCCTCCAGCGCCTTTGCGCCACCACAGGTATTGTGCACCCACGCCGTCAGCCGGCCCGTTCCCACGGCGTCCGAGACGAAGTACGTGTGATCGGATTCAACCCGGAACGTGTAGACGAGTACCGGCTCGTCCAACTCTTGCCGCTCATTGGACAGCAAGACGACACTCTCGTTGCCGCGCGCGTCGCACAGCCGGTCGCCAACTTCCAGCTTCGCGGCCTTGGTCCAGCCGCGGCCTGCAACCCAGATCAGGTGACCGTCGGTCGTGCGGATTGTCGCCTGCTGACCTTGCTGGTCTTGGACCGTCAGCACGCGCAGATGATCGGTCTCGCGCGAGAACACTTCCTCAACGCGCCGCAGCCGCGCGTCCGCTTGCGCGTTGCGCTCGTCGCGGGCCAGGACGCGATCGCCGGCGTGCACGTCCTCAATGGCTTTGGTGACGTAACTGCCGTCGGGGTTGACGCCGACGACAACCGGCGTGCCGGCCGCGAAGCACGCTTGCGCGTACGAGAACGCCGTCACCAGATCGAGCATGATCTGCTCGTTCAGATTAAAGGTCGCGTCGATGGCCTGCCAGTCGATGAGCTCCGAGTAGTCGGCCACCGCCACGCCGCGGCGTGTCTCGTTGATTACGTCCTGCATCTGCAATTGCTCTGACAACTGCGAGAGCTGCGCCAACTCAAACGGGTCGCTGGTGTTGAAGTTGAGCGAGTTGGTGAGTTCCCGACCAACTCCCCAAGACGCTTGGAACCCGCGCGCGGTGGTCGCGATGGAGCGGAACGCGCTGGCCGACCACTCCAGAATCGGCGCGATCATCTCGAACTCATGCCCCGTTGGATCGTTGCCGTTAACCGGGTTGGCTTTGTCCAGTACGTACAGGTTTTGCTCGCCGTATTGGGGCGGGTCGGCCTCGATGAACCGATCCAGCGCGTTCTCCGACGGCCTTCCGCTGCCGTGGAAGTACAGCCCGCTGGGCGCGTCATACATGCCGTCGCCGCCGTACAGGAAGATCGCCCCGGCGCTGGCCGGATTGAATCCAATCGCGTCGCCGAAGGCATCGTAATTAAACGTCGCTGTCACCACGCCGGATGAGTTGACCAGCGCGCGGGTTGAGCCGCCGCCGTCGGTCAGGAAGTAGCTGACATTCCCGCTGCTGTCGGCCTGCCCAATCACCGTCTTGCCAAAGATGTAGCTGACGTTCGGCGCGCCCGTCAGGCTCGACTTCTGCTCGATCACCTGCGGGTAGCCGGTCGGGTTGTTCTTGTCGATCAGGTAGTAGGTCGTCGTTCCGGAAGTCGTCTCGCTGACCCGGTTCCCGTCATTATCGTAGCCGTAAGTCGTCGTCACGCCGCCGGTCGTCACCGATGCCAGCCGGTTGCGCACGTCATACGTGTAGGTCGTCGTCACGCCGCCGTTGGTGCTGCTGGTCTGACTCCCGTTGGCGTCATATCCGAACGTCGTCGTCCCGGCGGTGCTGTCCAGCGTCTGCGTCAGTTCGTTGTCGCCGTTGTACGTTGACGTGGTGGTGTCCGTACCCGCCGTGGTGACGTGCTGCTTGCTGATCCGGTTCGAGTCTAAGTCATAGGAGTAAGTGTCGGTATAGCCTTGGTTGGCAGCAGTCGATGTGACGGTCTCGCTGACCAGCCGCTGCATGGCGTCGTAAATCCATGTGGTGTCCACCGTCACCGTCGTGGTATCTGGCTGCAACTGCACTTCATGGGATGAATGCCTTGTCCCGTCGTTGTTCAGTACATAGCTCTCGCTGAACAATGTCGTCGCACCCTGCTTTTCCAGGACATTTATCAGCCGATTGAGATCATCATAGGTGTATGTCGTGACTTCGCCGCTGGGAAGGGTTTCGGTCAGTTTATTCCCTGCCGCATCGTATAGGTCGGTGGTTACCAATGGAATAACAAGCGTTGTGCCGTTGAGCTTGGTGACCGCGATGTGCCACAGGCGGCCTTGGCTGTCGTAGTCATACACGGTGTCAGTGTAGTCGGTGTACGTCTCGGTATGCCGGCCCGTCGCCGGGTTGAACACATAATGAATGTTTCCTTCAGGCGTGTCCTGCTCAATCAGGTTTCCTTGAGCATCATAGTGATTGGTTGTGGTTCCAGAAGCATCGGCAATCGTTAATTGGCGTCCAAGAGCATCGTAGGTATAGCTCACGGTTTGCGTGGCCTTACCCGACCCGCTGGCACCTGCATACACAACCTGCTGCAATGCCGCGGCGTGAACGCCGCTGCTGATGTAGCTGTACGTTGCGACGTTGCCGTTGAAGTCGGTGTGCGTCAACTCCTGCCCAAGCTGGCTGTAGGTAAACGTCTCCTTCTCCCCGTCCGGCAGCGTACGGCTGACTTCGTTGCCGCTCTCGTCATAGGCAAAAGTCGTAACATGGCTTTTAGCATCCGTTTGGGTGATCTCATTGCCACTGGCATTGTACGCATACTGTGTGTAAGGCCGAGTCATTGTTCCACTGTTGAGCGCATCGGCCACGGCGGGTGATGAGACAGCGATCAGATTGCCGGCGCGATCGTAGACATCAATCGTATACGGCACGTTTGTGTCTGCTGATTTGTGCTGGGCGATCTGAATCGTTTCGCTGCCGCCAACCGGGATTGTTGGGAGCGTTGTGCCACTCGCGTAATAGCCACTGATCGCCTGATCTCCCACGCTGTAGATCGTCTGCGTGAAGGAGCCGTCATCGTAGATCGTCTTGACGACCCGTCCAAGCTTGTCTTTGTACGTGTCGGTGTGGTGATTATTGGCGTCCACCACGCGGTCATACCGCTGACTGCCGCTGTCGATCTGGTCATACAGATATTGGGTCTTGGAAGCAAAGTCGCTTGTCGTAAAGGCTCCGGAGTGGCCGCCATCCGGGGCAGAGCTTGTCAGCGGCCCTGAGTATTGCACCTGGCCGTTGGCGTAGTAAATCGTTCCGGTTTTGAGGCCAGAGGCGTCGCGCGTTTCGATGGTCCGGCCCTGATCGTCAAACCAACTCTGCGTGTAGGAAAGGAACTGAGAAGAACTTTGGCTCAGACCCGTGGGCGCAATTGACTTCGTAAAGCCATCAATATCAGCAATGATCGTGATGGCGACGTTGGTGTACCGCTCGGTCATGTACGCCCGTCCCAGCGAATCATACAGCGTGTGCGTTGCGTTCGCGACGTTGGCGGTGCTGGTCAGATCGGTATTGACCGGTACGAATGTGTCTGTCTGCCAAGTGACTCTTCCCATCACATCATAAACTGTCCTTGTTTCGGTTCCGTCGGGATTGACGGTGCGGATCGTGCGGCCATTCACATCATACGTACTGACGGTTTGCCGACCATATTGATCGACCGTGTCGGCGGTTTGACCGGCGGCGTTGAAATCCGTGTGACTCGAATGAATCACACTTCCGCCGCTGCCCGACTGGGTGGCATCGTTGTAAATCGCGTTGCTGATCGCGACCACGCCCGTGGAGGACGAGGTTGGCGTGACGGTGAAGTGAAGGATGCCATCACCGCTGTCGATGTAAGTCCCAGAATAAGTGTCCGTGGTCCTGCCCGTCAGGTCGAACTGCGTGACGCTGGTGGTCCAACCCGTGACGGCTGAGCCATCGGACTTGCTCCACGTCCTGGGGACGTAGGTCAGGACGACATTGCCCTTGGAGTCATACACATAATCCGTCGTCTGGCTCTGCGTGTTGCTGCTGTAAGTGATCGTATCCTTCAAGCGGCCGGCCGTGCCCGCTGCGGCAGTTGAAGGATAATATTCATTACTGCTGATCAGCGTCAGGTTCGTCCACGTCGGCGATGTCGGTCGTGTTGCTCCAGAGGATGGCGCAGTCGTCGTCGCCCGCGAACTTGTCAGCAGTAATCCGGCAGGATTCCCGTCGCTTCCATCGCTATACGTGTAGATCGTCGCCTCACCCGTTGGATCAATCGTCCACAGAAGGTTCCCCGCATCGTCGTACTTGCTCCAGGTGATGTTTATGTAGGGATCGGTCACGATCTGTGCATGGCCGGCGTGATAGTCAGCGAAGGTCGTCGTGAGCGTTTGACCGTTGGCTCCGGTTATTGATTGTGATTGCGGCAGCCACAAACTCGGATCACTCGCTGACTCGCCAGTCGAGGGGTCAAACACTTTATTTAACAGCACACTCGCCTGTGTGACCGGAGCTTGCGTATACCGCAGTCCGTTGGGATCGGGGGCCATGATCGTGAACGGCTGCCAAGTGGTTTGACCGATGAGCTTGTTCAGGTTGGTGACGCCAAAGTTCAATCCATCGGACATCCCCGGATCGCTGCCGTAGGTATAGCTGCTGACCGTCACGATGTACTTCGTGATGACTCCGTTGACGGTGACGGCCTGAATCTGCCGCACGACGTTGCCGTTGTTGTCGTAGACCGATTCGCTCTGGTTGCCGGACAGATCGGTGACGACCTTGCTCTTGCCCACCACGCCGCCATTGCTCACCGGCGCAGATTGGCCGGTGGCATCCGACAACTGTGTAAGCTGGCCGTTGCCGGAGGGATCATACTGGGCGGCCAGCGACCGTACGCCACGCGGGTCTTCGATGCCGCTGAGATAGTGTGATTGTTGTGCGGTCCAGCGGTTGGATTCGCTGTCGACCTGTGTGTCAGTTGAAGCGGCAGCCGAACCGGACCGAAGACGATAGCTGACATTGAGAACCGTGCCCGATGGAATCGCACCAGGCACCGCACCGGAATACCATTCGGTCCCATCCATCCACGTTCCTACACCGGTCATCGGCACCGCGTAATGCGACCAGTTGGCGTTGTTGATCGTGACGAAAGTATTTGTAGTTGTGTCCCACACCTTACCATCAGAGGAACTGAGAACGGCGTAGACCGTGCCGGCGCCGTTGTACGGCGTGACCAGGAGATTGGCATAAGAGTAAGTGGTCTTGAGCTCCTGGCCGGAGGGCCCGGTCGCTCGATCAATCGTGCCGATCAGGTCGCCGCTGGCAGGATCATAGCCGTAGCGAATCCACGTGCTGTCGCCGCTCTGCTTCACGCCATCAATGCGGCTGGAACTATCGCGGTGGAATGCGACCGAAGCGCCACCGGGGCCGCTGGTGCCGGTCAGGTTGCCCTGGGCATCTTTGGCTTCGATTAAATCGCCGGTGGCGGCGTTGATCTCATATTCGCTCTTATCCGTGCGGCTGGTGACGGTGTAGGTGTTGCCGAAGATCGGACCGGTCGATCCCAGAGGATGGGAGGAACTGGCGGGGTTATAGGCATCGCCGCTGGCGGCATCGTAGAAGACGCCGTCAATCTGCTCCAGTTCGATGGGAATGGTTGTTCCCAGGTTATCGGTGTAGCTCATCGCCACATCCAGCTTCGACAGGCTGCCATCTACCGCTACAAACTGCGGCTTATAGCTGATGACGTTTTGCAGAAGAGCAGCCAGCGGATTCGTCGGATCGATCGAGTCCTGCTGAGGCAGGAATTGAAACGCCTGCTCGCCGCCGCCGGGCGTCGTGATATAGACGATGTCGCCCATGCGCATGCCTGAATTGTTCTGGCTCTTGCCGATCGCCGGAGTGACGGTTGTCCGCAGTGTTGAGTCGGACATGTCCAAGCGCCAGCCCGGGCCGAAATCTCCGGAAACGCCGGCCTGCATTGAGTCATAGACGCGCGTGACCGTGATCGGCGTCCCGCCTGCCGCATCAACCTGCAGGTCTGTGAATGGCAGATTCAAGCTGCCCAGCTTGAGCTGAGTTTCGACGCTGATGTACTTGCTGTCCTGGACAGTGCCATCGGGCAGGGTCAATTGCAGCGTATAGGAACCATTGGCGAGCAGCGACGGATGCAGCGTGGCCACTTCTGCTCCATTGCTGGGGGCAGTGCCGGCGGAGCTGTCGCCGCTGGACAGCAGAGATTTGCTGCCGGCCGAGGAGACAAGCCACAGTTGCCAGGGGGCGGGGTCTCCATCGGGGTTGTCGGAGACAATGGAGACGGTCGTATCATTGTTGATGACCGGAGCGCCTGCGCTGTTTGCCGTTCCGGGAGAGACAATCGTCATGATCGGCGGCCCGGAGGGGACGACGATCGCCTTGGCAACCGACGTTTCTGTGACGCCGCCTATGGTGGCATCGGCTTCGATGGAGTGCGTGCCGCCTGCGGAAGGAGCAGTGTAGGTGAATGAACCGCTGGTGATACCGCTCACTACAATGCCATCGACCTTCCACACAAAAGATGGCTGCGGCGTGATCGCCCGCCCGTAATTATCCTCCGCCTTGGCGGTATAGGTCTTGGCCTTGGCCACACCAACGTTGCTGAGCAGGGGGGTTAGATCGATCTGGGTAAAACTGCGCTGATCGATGATGGAGAACGTGTCAGGCGTCGCCACCCCGAGTTTATCGCGCACCGTCAGCGTGAGATCGTAATTCAGCGGGAAGCGGTCGTCGAAGGTGACAATCGTCGTCTTTGCATCCGAAGTCCCATTGACGCTGAATGTCGGCATATGAGCACCAGCGGGGAGGGCGCTATCTACCTGCCAGGTGTAGGTGAGGTCGCCGGGAGCGCTGGGCAGGGGCGTTACCAGCGCGGTGAGCTGAACCTGCGAGAAGCTCAGGGCCTGGATTTCTTCATCCAGCGTCGGCGGTGTGGGAGCAACGGCCGGGACAACCGCATCGGCCACTCCCAAACAAGTTACACCGGCTACGGTAGCTGTTGCGTTGATTATCGCGCTGGGACTGCCAGTGACGGACGCCGGCCGCGTATAGACGCCGGAGGAGTCGATCGTGCCGCCCGCGGTTCCGCCGGCAATGCTCCAGGTGAATGTGGGCTGGGTGACCAGGCGTTTTCCGAATTGATCCAGCGCGACCGCGGCGAACGTCGCGGTTTGTCCTGGATCGACGGTCGTTATGGTAGGCGCGACCACGACGCTGGTGAGCACCTGCAAAACCTGGACATTAGGCAAGTCACTGCTTCCCGGGTAGATGAATGACCAGCCGGGCCGACCCATCAGAACGCGGAAACTATAGGTGCCGGTGCCGTTCAGCGTGACCACCGTCTGTGAGGCGTCATGAGAGCCATTAACTGAAAAAGTCGGCGGAGACGTTAATGGCGGGCGCGATATTGCCTGCCACTCATACAAAATGTCATCGCCGCCTGAATCATCATTGCCCGTTACGCCAAGCGTTAACGTGGTGGGTGTCTGTGAGATCACATGCGGCAGCACCGAAGCGGTTGGAATGTAGCTAAGGGGTGGGATGATGGCTGCTGAAAATACCTGCCGGGTGACGCCACCATCAAAATCGTGTACCACAACCGTCCACTGGACAATCTGGCCGTAACTATAGTGGATAATATCTGGGGTCCATCCGGAAATCTGCCCCAGAGAGTCGATCTGCATTCCGTCTGGAGCACCTTCCAAAGCATACGTCAAAGGATGGATGGCATCATCAGGGTCAGAAGCCTGGACGGACATCATGAACTGCTGGTCCATATTAGCCGGCTGCACATCGAGATGCTGGACCACCGGCGCCAAATTCACCAGGGCGGCAAATGCTTCATCAGAATATTCTGATTGGCTATCTGCGTTCACCGCATATAGGCGATATGAATAAGTTACATTGAATGCGGCCGAGGTATCGACGTACGCCTCATCCTCAGGTGGCAATGTCGCGATGGTCTCAAATCCATCAGGCCCGCTTCGCTGAACCACGATGCTGGTGGCGTCGGCCGCCGTATTCTGCCAGCTCAAGTTGATCTGCCGGGAAGCACGATCCGCGGCAGCGACAAGCTGGGCAGGCGATCCAGCCTGGGAGTGATAAATGTCGACCTGCAACGTATAGCCCGGCTCATTGTCGGGATAATAGCTGTCGTGGTAAGCGAATTGAATCGTGCCGTCGTGGTCGGGAGTGTAGCTGATTGTGTATCGATGGTCCTCCGTTGTGCTCGGATCGCCCCAATATGGAATCGTGTTTGGTCCCAGCGTCGTGACATTATTTGAAGTGTCGATGACGCTGCTGATGCCAACACCAAACTTCACATGGCCGCCCAGCAAGCTATACGGTTCGGGATTTGGAATATACCGGCCATAATAGGCATCGCCATGTTTCCGCCTGGAAGCGTCGGGATTATCGTCAATAGCGAAATACCCGCTGGCCGTGATGAGATAATGCACGCCCGCCTTCAACGATAATGTTGACGAGACGATGTCCCCGGTTATGGGAACCCGCACGGTATCGGACAGAATGTAGTTGGTATCAATGGGTGTGGTCGTGGCATGAGCGGTATTTGTTTCAGCGCCGATATGGGCCAGAGCGCCCACCGTGGTGAAGGCGGTGACACGATAATAATAGGTTGTGTTTGGAGCGACCTCGGAGTCTGTGTATACGGATTGATCGGGTCCCACGCTCGCAAGCAGCGAATCGTCCGATGCGAGGCCAGCCTCGGACGTAGCCCGCCTGATCTGGAAGCCATCCTGCCCGCTACCGAGGTTTTCCCATGTCAAGTTGATGGGGCCTGCCGGCGTCGCCGTAGCGACGAGTGCGCCTAAACGCAGCTCAGCCGGGTGATATCTAACCGCCACGGCTTGCCCATAGTAACTATCATAACTAAATTGGGGACCAACGGTGCCGGCACCCACATACAAAATATCATGGTTTTGCAACTCGATGACTTTGCGCGGCAAATCAAGAGCAGAAGCGTTTGCTATGACATGTCCAACCCCATCATAAGCCGGTTGAGCGATTCCATCACTGTTAAAAGCGGCTATGAGTCCGCCCGAATAAGTCTGCCCCACCATAACGATATCGCCGGATTGTGTAACAATTCCATCATATGCCAGAGCATTTCCATACGTAAAATTCGATGTGACAAATCCATTAGTGCCGAAGGATGTATCCAAAATGCCGTTGCTGGAATACCGAGCTATTGCAAAAACGTCAGGTACGGTTCCACTGTCATTAATGAGCTCTTGATCGCCTGCAAAGCCCATGGCGATAATCTGTCCCGTAGCGTTGAACGCCAGACTTCGGATGGCCGCGTTATGAGAGAGATCACCGGATATGTAGTCGATGACACGACCATTATTATTGGGTCCGAATGAGTTGTCGACAATCCCCGCATCCGTCAAGCGAATTAATGCAAAACCACCCCAATCCGGACCGGCATGAATATCGCTGTTATTATCTTCTAAATCGCCCTGCTGGGCACTGGCAAATACATTTGTCATTCCGCCAGCAATAATACTGCCATCGGATTGCAGGATCATCGACTCAATTGACTCAGTCCCCCATATCTGGGAAAATTCCGGGCCTCCACCGCTATGGAAATGCGAATCTGAGTCCACAGGTACGATAGCGCGGCCCGTTCCGGCGTCACCAAATGAATTATCAAGTGTTCCATCCCTCGTCAATCGCTCAACTGCGAAAGCTGAGCGGACTGGAGGGGCAAGCACGGTACCGTACAGCGGATCCAATGGCGGATCTATGGGAACATATCCAGAACCACCAAGTAAAATACGGTCCTTCCCATCAATGACCATTGACTGAAGAAACCCCAAATTAGGATTATCATCGTAGGAAAAACCGTTATTGCCAAATGTTGTGTCGAGCTCGCCGGTAGGCTTGTATCTCGCTACAATCCACGCTGTTTGTCCGCCGCCGTCCGAGTCTTCGCCACTCTCGTCATAGTGAAGAGCATTGTCGGCCTCGTCGCTCGTAATCCCGCCGTTATCATTATAGTGCAATTGCTCGAATGGATTTATGAAAGCGCCGGACACTATAATATATCCATCGCTCTGCAGGGCAATATGAACGTTTGTTATGTTTATCCAAGGAAGGATAAATTTGCTTTCATAGGGAGAGGAATCCCATTTAAGTGGATCGGGGGTCGGGATTGTCGTTAAAATATTGGCTTGGTCGCCATGAACTATGCCAGCCTTTTCAACTTCCGGATTCTCGCCAAATGTAGGATCGGGTGTTAAGTTCGGCTTTAGCCGAGTAATTGTCCACCCGATCGAGACTGGATACTGCGGATCACCAATGGAATCACGTTCGAGGTCGCCGGGACTCACAACCAGAATGGAATGATCAGGTTGTTCAACTGCGTCCGTGGCCGTCTCGAAAAGAAATAGCCCGTTAGCGACTCCTCTTCCATCATCAAACGCTTGCTTCGTAAAGCTATTATTGGCCGCCGGTACGGCTGTGACCGTTTTTGTGTCCTGGAATTTTTGCGTGCCTTCGTAATCGATCTGTAGCTGGATCGTATATACGCCGGTCGTTGCGGCGTTAAACAACAAAGTTTGAGGCGGTGAAGGAGGCGCATCAGGATTAGGATTGCGTCCAATCAATCCTTCCACCCTGTTAAGTACGTTTCCATTTGCATCCTGCAAAATCCAGGTAAAAGTTGGTCCCGGGTGGAAAATAGCATCATCTTCCGTGTACCAAGTATTTATTTCGGCGGATGAGAAGCGGGTGCCGAAGCTGAACGTGAAGCCGGAAATATGACCCACTTCGATAGTGCTTGAGCCAATAATCGGTAGTGTTTCGACACTGGAGGCTTGCACAGTTACAAGCTGGGTCGTGCGGCTGGGGCCAGCAGCATCACCGACGGCTGTTACAGTCGCAGCGTAAGATCCGCCGGTCGTTGCCGCGAAGCTCATATCGGCGGTGTTGCCAGTTGCGTATGTCTTTCCATCCTTGGTTACGTTCCAGATGTAGATGATCGGGCCGCTACCCCCGGATAGGTTACCGCCGCTGGCATGCAAATGAACGACATCGTTTACTTGTGCGACATTCGGCCCACTAATCGTAAGGGGATCTCCCGCCGTCACCGTAACGCTGGCGCCGCCCGAGACCGCTCCAATTGCGGCGCGAACAGTGGCTGGTCCGGCGATAGCGGGGGTTGTATACAAACCCGAAGAGTTAATTGTGCCGCCCCCATTTGTGATACTCCAAGTGATGCTTGGCTGACTGACAAGCGGAACGCCGAACTGATCGAGAGATGTTGCGGTAAACTGTTGCGTTTCACCCGTTTGAAGCGTGGACAAGATCGGATCAACCCGAACGCTGGCAAGAGTTGAAACCACGTTAACAGTAAGCGGGCTTGTTGTGTTCGATCCCAACTGGTCTGTTATCGTGACCTGAAGGTTATACGTGCCGGGCGCGGTAAAGGTGGCAATCGTGTTTTTGGCGGCGTTGCTGCCGTTCGCCGAGAATGCCACGGCGGCGGGTGGCACTCCCAATACCGCCCAGGTATAGGTCAAATTGCTCTCGCCGCCGTCATCGGCTCCCAGAACGCTTAAATGGCTGGTTGTCCCCAAAGCGGGATTGGGTGAGGCGGCGGCCGCAGTGGCAATAGTGGGAGTCGCATTGGTCACGGTCACCGTAGCACTGGCAGACAACGAGCCAATTGCAGCCCGCACCGTGGCAGAACCCGTGCCGGCGGGCGCAGTGTACATACCTGAAGAGCTAACCGTCCCGACTCCAGCGGCAATGCTCCAACTCACCCCAGGATTCGCAATCACGTTGCTGAATTGATCCCTCACTGTCGCCGCAAAAGCCTGCGTGCCATTTTCGTTAAGGGCCGAGGAAGTGGGACTGACTTGAATGCTCGTAGCGGTGGCACCAACAACAACAGATACCGTGCTGGTGGCCGCAAATCCTTGCTGGTCGGCAATAGTAACGAGAAAGTTATAGGTCCCCGCCTTGGTGAAAGTGGCAACTGTATTTCTGGCCGCATGAGTACCATTGGCAGAAAACGTCACCGCTGCCGGCGGTGTGCCGGTGGTGGCCCATGTGTATTTCAGCCCCGATTCTCCATCGTTTACAGCGCCCAATACACTCAGGTTCGTGGTAGTTCCAGTCACCGAACTCGGCGATGCCGCTGCCGCTGTTGCGACAGTGACTGTCTGCACTTCAAAAGCGCCGATGTCCGGAGCGGAGCCTTGGGTGCGGGAGAAGCCGCGTTGATCTGTCGTAATCGGATTGCCATCGGCATCATTAAACGCCGACCCGCTGTTCAAGGCAGGACTGCCGGGCAATAGGGGCATGGTCTGCGTCAGACCATAATTTCCCGACCCATAATATGCCAATGGCCCCAAATGAGGATCGATCGGCGAAGAAATCGTTCCAAGAAGGTTATGGCTTGATGCGGCAGAAGATAGTCCTCCGCTGCCATCACCAATCAAGTTGTAATCGCCGCTAAAACTCCCTTGCAGGTCTGAAGCCATGTTCCCAGCCACTATTGTGCCTTGTAACACCGCAGTTCCGCTCGCAATCCCTCCGGCTCCATACGACGCCGAGTTGTCACTGATGGTCGAATCTATGGCTGTCAGGGTGCTAGCACTAATTCCCCCCTCGACTTGTGCAGTATTTCCGCTAATCGTGGAGTCAATTAAAGTCAGTTGGATATAGCTATAGATTCCACCGGAATTTCCCTCACTGGAATTGCCGCTAACCGTGGAATCGACAACTATTGCAGTCCCATCGTTATGAAATCCACCTCCGTCATCGGTTGCGGAATTCTGGCTGATCGTAGAATTGGTAATACTGATATTTGTAGACTGACCGCCATAAATGCCGCCCCCAAATGACGCAGTATTTCCGCTAATGGTAGTGTTAGAAATGGAAATCTCTCCAAAGCCATCAAAAATTCCGCCGCCACATTCTGCAGAATTCCCGTTGATGGTGGAGTTGCTAACAGTAAGCGACTCGCTGCCACTGTTCCCATCATAGACACCGCCCCCATATGCTGCAGAATTTCCGTTGATGGTGGAGTTATTAATCGTAAGCGACGCACTGCTATTTTTCCCATTATAGGCACCGCCCCCAAAAAATGGGGTAGAATTATTGCTGATATTAGATTCATCAATCGATAAATTTCCAAGATTATAAATTCCACCACCCGAGTAGCTAGAAGAGTTTCCACTGATCACAGATTGCGCAATGGCGAGATTTCCGTTGTTGGTTATTGCTCCGCCATTTAGAACGCCATCCATATAAATGCCGTTGCCATCGCTAATTGTCAGCTCCTTTAGAACAGCATTTGAGCCAGCAGCGATGACGAAAGCCGTGCTTTGGCCCTGGGCATCAATTCTTGTCCGATCATTAAGAGTACCATCTATTGTCAGCGTGCCGGTTTGATCGTTCAGCTCAAGCGGGGTGCCACCCAAATAGATTGTTGATCCGCTACCATTGGTAAGCGACGACGCGAAATGAATTTGCTGATCACCACCCGCTGTATTAGCCTGCCCGATTGCCCACCGGAGCGTCCCCGTACTTCCGTCATCGGCCGAGCTGGTAACGGTAATCGACAGCATCGTCCGCGTTTCCAGCGTCTCGATGATCGCTTTGTTCAGCCGATGCTGCGACTTCGCCAGTTTTCGACGGGATTTAAACAAATGATGAACGCCCGCCGCCCATTGATCCATCCGTGCTGGCATGAGGATGCTCCGTGAGAATTAAATTGTGCTGTTGGAATCGCTGCCCGACAGTCGAGAAGGTGAATCGTTCCCCGAGCCCCAACTCTTCACGCGATAAGCCATGTCGCAAAGAGCCCGCCCGTTTGGACGTAATCTACATTAGAACATATAAAACGCAATAAAAAAAAAGGCCCCGTGTTTCAGCAAATGCAGACAGCGAACGCGCAGTTTCCGCGCGTATGATTTTAACAATGAACTGAATTTGATCGTCGTAGCTGTTCGATTGACGCTATCAGCCCGTGGCAAAAGTCGCGCGGGACTTTTGCTATGGGCTGCTATGCGGAATTCGAAGAAGATCTTTTTTCTCTTGGCTGACGCAGCTCCACTGGCACCTTGCGCAGCGCCTCATCCGGCAGTTCATAGCTCTCGGCGATCTGCTTCTGATTTTCGTTCAGCACTTCTGGCCATCGCAATCCCGCCAGCGCCTGCACCGCAAAGATTTCCTGCACCGCATCTGAGAACTTCACAAAGCCGGCGATTTGGCCACTGCGTGTATCAATGGCCCAAACACCACAGCATCGCTGTTCCTGCGGCGTCTCGGCGATTGCGATGCCGTTAAACACTGCAGTTTCGCGCACCTGCGACAACCCGACAAACGCATATGGCCCCAGGAAGTCCAAGCCGCGGGTGAAGCCCGGCAGCCGGCAAGCCTCCTGATACGTGCCGCTCTTTTCATCCACTACGCCCACGCCGCCATTGCCGCTTTCAAGAACCCACAGCTTCCCCTCCCGCCAGCGCGGCGAATGCGGCATCGAAAGTCCGCGCGTCATGATCTGGCCCGACTTCACATCCATCAAAATGCCGCCCGCGCGTTTATTTTCCCGCCAACCTGCTGAAGCATCGCTTTCTCCTAAAGCCGTGACATAGCGGATTTCATTGTCGCGCAGGCACATGCCGTTGAGATGACATCGATCATCGGGCGACAAAGCGGTAACGAATGGCGGCTGCCATCGCGGCACAAAACTGAACTGATCACTCCGGGTCGCCAAGCATGAAAAGCGGGTGTTGATGAACCATAGTTCCGACAACGAATCCGACGTTATCCCGACCGGCGAGCGCGGCAGCCACAGCATTTCATGCACTTGCACATCACCAGTAAAATCACATCGCCGCGGCAGAAAAACTGCGTCATTGGCCGGCGTAGACGGCGGCACCTTCAGCTTGGCCGCCACGGCAGGAATATCATGAAATTCCCATATTTCCCCGGTCGTGCCCAGCGCAAAGCGGCCACGCTCCCAGGCAAATCCCATCGGCCGGTTGAAGTTGCGAAAATGCGTGTTGAGCACTGGTCCCCTCGGCTGCGCCTCCGGCCGCAACAACACCAACTTCCCTGCCTGATAAGTTGTCACCGCCAGGGTGCTGGCGTACTGATACAGGATCTGCGCAAAGCTGGTGGTATGTACGCTGCGCAAGGGTAGTGGCGACTGGGAATCTATCTTGGGAGGCGTGTCTGACTGGGCATCCTCAATTCCTGAATCACGTAGAGTTTTCGATTCAGAAAATGCCATGGGACTGATTTGGGTCAGAAGAATTTTTAGCGTGAAACGACAATCCCGATTTTCGCTGTGGGTGCCTTTTCAAGTAAGTAACCTGGCTTTGGTACAAACGCAATTGTCTTTGGATGGGAGTTGTTGTACGGGCGCCATCATTTTTAGGGAGCAGTTAAACTAGAGGCGGCTCCGCCGTAATTGGCAAGGAGATGGCTGACTGGACTTCCCCACGAACGGTGGATGTCTCGATCCTGTTCTCTTGGGGGATACGATGGCAGGAAGTGCAACCCTAACGGAATGGGGCGCACCAACCGCAGATTAGTGCACCAAAAGCACCCCACCTAATGCAGTTTCGTCAGTGAAGTTGGGGGCGTTCTAGGCGCTAATTGCAGTCGCTTACGATCCTTCGCATATCCGTTCTGGCATTCCTTCAGGCCTCGTTGGTGTGAGACCATCGCATGAAGTGGATGCCAGTTTTATTCGATGTCCCGGAATTCCGCGCCCCCTATTTAAATAAGTTAACTGCTTTCGGCGAAGTTGTTGATCTGGCAAGTTGTGCGCCCACAGATTCACATAGGCCGATAAAAGTTTGCTCGGCCACTGAGAGATTACGGCCAATCAGCGATGCTATGCACCAGGTCCGATGCAACTTGCTGCCGCAGAGGGGGAGATAGACGAGGGACTTTTCCAGTAGTTCGGGTTGTACGATCCAATTCGCCATGATGCTTATACCTAAGCCCAATTTCACGAGTTCCTTGATAGCGCCTGTTTCACCCAATTCAATCCAATCTCGAAGCGGTGCGCCCATTTTGATGAGGTAACGATCGACCAAGCGAAACGTCGCGCTGTTTCGGCTGTATAAGACCATTCTCTGATCGCGCAGTTCGCGACGATCAGCCTTTCCGCTTTTGGCCCAGGGATGGAGAGGGCTAACGACAAAGCCGAGTTCATCAATTAACAGTTTGTGAAAATGCAGATTCTTTTGGCGCTCGGGTTTGATTACCAAACCCAGATCGATCGATCCCTCGAGCAGTTGCTGAACGACCGCGGGGGAATCTCCGGGAATAATCGATAGAGAATAATTCGGAAAGCTCTCGCGAAATTCACGGAGCGCCTCAGGGATGATGTATTGGCAAGCGGACGGCGAAGCGCCGATACGAAGCCGCCCTTGGTCTGGACGAATGCTCTGACGGACCATAACGGTCGCTTCCTCCATCGCGGCGAAAATTCGGCGGGCGTGTGGGGCGAGGGCTTGCCCGGGAATCGTGAGCGACACCGACCTTCCCCGGCGATCGAACAGTTCAACTCCCATTTCCTGTTCCAGACGGGCGATCTGGTGACTCACGGCAGATTGGGTCAAAAATAACCGCTCGGCGGCACGGGTGAAGCTTAAAGTTTCAGCAACCGCCAGGAAAACTCTCAAATGATGCACATCTTCCATGCAGAACTCATTAATTGGATTGATTTGAAATATCTATATTATGAATTGGATTAATTGTCAAACGTCCATTAGATTTCGTTCTTCAGGCGATGGATGACGGCGAGGATTGGGTTTGCAGAAACGAAGACAAGTTGGAGCGGTGAATAGGCAGTTGTTTCGGTGCCAGCGTTCTCAGGTAAAAAAACTGCATTGAGGATCGGCTTTGTTCCATTGCTGGATGCTGCACCGATCATCGTGGCTTTGGAATTGGGATATTTCCGCGATGAAAGTCTCAGTGTGGTGCTGGATCGGCAAATCGGTTGGGGCAACGTTCGCGATAAACTCACGTTCGGTCATTTGCATGCCAGCCAAGCATTACTGGGAATGCCGGCCGCAAGTGTGCTGGGCATGCCCCAATATCCGGAACCGCTGGTTGGACTGCTCTCTCTCGGATTTGGGGGCAATGCGATTACCCTGAGCCGGCGTTTGACCGATGGGGGTGTTGAAAACGCGACGACGCTTGCCACTTGGGTTCGATCCCTTCCGCAACGTCAGGACCGGCCATTGTTCGCGCATGTTTTCGGCGCATCCACGCATCATTATTTGCTGCGCGATTGGTTGTCGGCGAGCCAGATCGACCCTGACCGCGATGTTCGCCTTTGCGTGCTGCCGCCCCAGCAAATGGTGGGTCAACTGAGCAAGGGATATCTCGACGGATTTTGCGTGGGGGAGCCGTGGAACACTGTCGCGACGGACGATGGATGCGGGAAAATATTAGAGGCTACTACCAACCTTGTTCCCGAGCATCCAGAAAAACTGCTGGCGGTAACGCGGCGATGGTTGAACGAAAACACCGAGCTGGCCGAGCGCATCGCACGGGCGATGCTGTACGCCGGGGAATTTTGCGGTGAAGCGAAAAATCGCGCCCGGCTTTGTGAGATTCTCGCCCGGCCGGAATATCTCGCCGTCAATCCCGACGTGCTTCAGCGAAGCCTGGCGTTTGACAATCATGCGCCGCTGCGGCGTTCGCCCGCCTCCAGGTTTTACGGTGTCT
Source organism: uncultured Phycisphaerales bacterium (assembly GCA_963704405.1). GTDB lineage: Bacteria > Planctomycetota > Phycisphaerae > Tepidisphaerales > Tepidisphaeraceae > MFD01213-c1. The sequence goes on along the minus strand of OY969903.1, from coordinate 1,910,597 downwards.
CGGCCACGGCGATGTTTCCAAGCGCATCGCACATTGCATGGCTGCTTTCGCAGATGAAACGCTGGAATCATCTGCCGTCTACGGCCGACATTCGACGCATCGCCTCCAAAAGCATCGACACCACCGCTTACCGCGCAGCGGCCTTGGCCATTGGGATTGACTGCCCAGCCGATGATTTTCCACCGATGCGCTTGCGCAACGGATGGTTTACGGTCCAAACCCCGGCTCTCTTACCAACCTAGGAACACAACAAGGAAATCAAAATGGATATTCAGAACAAAGCCACTCGCATCAACCTGCTCGATTTTTCGTCTCCGCAAATGCGGGCGTTTCAGATGAGCTGGATGGCGTTCCTGGTCTGTTTCTTTGCATGGTTCGGGATCGCTCCGCTGATGAAGGAAGTGCGAACTGAATTGCACCTCACACCGTCGCAAATCGGCAACATCATGATCGCGTCGGTAGCGATCACCGTGCTGGCGCGGTTGGTTGTGGGCTGGCTTTGCGACCGCATCGGACCGCGGCTGACTTATACATGGCTTTTGCTACTGGGATCCTTACCGGTGATGTGCATTGGCCTTGCCCATGGTTATACGATGTTCCTGTTGATGCGCCTGGCGATTGGAGTCATCGGCGCGTCATTCGTCATTACGCAATATCACACCTCGATCATGTTCGCTCCCAATGTGGTTGGAACCGCCAACGCCACGACCGCCGGTTGGGGCAATATGGGCGGTGGCATCACGCAATTTCTCATGCCTGTTATTTTCCTATGGTTCATCAGTCACGGATTAAGTCATGCCGGCGCCTGGCGAGCATCCATGTTCCTGGCGGGCCTGGTTTGTGCAGGCATGGGAATCGCTTACTTCTTCCTCACGCAGGATACCCCGGCGGGCAATTTCAAAGATCTGCGCGCTCGAGGCGAACTCCCGAAGAAAAAGCAGGATTTCAGCGGTTTTATCGAAGCAACTCGGGACTCGCGCGTCTGGTTGCTCTTTGTCACCTACGCATGCTGCTTTGGTGTCGAGTTGACGATCGACAACATCGCACATTTATATTTTACGGATTATTTCCACATGGGTTTGACTGCCGCAGGTTGGACAGCGGCGGCTTTTGGGTTGATGAATCTTTTCGGCCGCGCTCTCGGTGGAATCATCAGCGACAAAGTTGCGTCCAAGTATGGATTGTCGTCTCGCGTTCAATGGTTGTTTCTGGTGATGCTGTTTGAAGGGCTGCTGCTGATTCTGTTTTCGCGGATGACGCATCTCACACCAATGTTGCTATCACTCATAGGGTTCAGCCTTTTTGTACAAATGGGCTGCGGGGCGACCTTTTCCGTGGTTCCGTTCGTCAATAAAAAATCGCTTGGGTCGGTTTCCGGCATCGTCGGAGCCGGCGGGAATGCCGGAGCCGTCGCCGCCGGGTTTTTGTTTAAAGGCAGCCTGCCCTGGCCAACTGCATTGCTCATTCTGGGCGGGATTGCCACCGCATCATCCCTGCTGGTCCTTGCCATCCGCTTTCCTAATCCGGAAGAAACTCCCGCCGCCAAGGAAGCATACATTCCACGTCCCATTGCAATTGATGCAATAGAACCTGTCGTTGCTTGAGTTGGTCTTTTCGCCGGAATCGTATCATGCTGAATGAATCCTTTAACGAAGAACAGAAGAATTACCTGCAAGGCTTCGTCGTCGGCAGCGGGATCACGCGTGCTTCGATTTCTTTACCGACGTTTGCGGGCACACTGGAGTTACCAGTCGCATCACAGACAGCGGTTGAAGATTCTTCCGGCGATTCGATTCATCGCGCAGCCCAGGATCGATTTTTAGCGGCAGGGAAGAAACTGAGCGCCGAAGAGCAAGCCAAGCGAAAGCTGATGGGGCTGGATATCTGGAAGGAGATGTTAAACCACGCCCGGGACGGGCGATTCCCCAAGGGGACTGATGTTTTTCTGTTCAAATTCCTGGGCATGTTTTACGTCGCCCCTGCGCAGGATGCATTCATGTGCCGGTTGCGGTTGCCCGGCGGGATTGTCAGCTCGCATCAATTCCACGGAATCGCCGAACTCGCCCGCGAATTTGGCGGCGGTTACACCGACATGACAACCCGCGCCAATCTACAGATTCGCCAGATTGGAGCGAAACACGCGCCTGATGTTGTCATGGGTTTGTACGATTTGGGCATCATCAATCGCGGCTCCGGCGCGGACAATATCCGCAACATCACCGCCAGCCCGACAGCGGGAATCGATCCTGGGGAATTGATCGACACGCGCCCGTTGGCTCGCCAGATGCATCATTGCATCTTGCACCGCCGCGAGCTTCATGGATTGCCCCGCAAGTTCAACATCGCGTTCGATGGCGGCGGTTCGATCAGCGCTTTGGAAGACACAAATGATATCGGATTCGTTGCGGTGGAAATCGGGGAAGGGCATGACGTGTCGCCGGGCATCTATTTTCGAATGATTCTCGGGGGGATAACAGGCCACAAGGATTTTGCGCGGGATACGGGACTGTTGCTGCGCCCCGAGGAATGCGTGGATGTCGCCGCTGCCGCTGTGCGGGTGTTCATCGAACATGGCGACCGTACCGATCGCAAGAAGGCGCGGCTGAAATATCTGCTCGATCAATGGGGAATCCCGAAATTTATCGAAGAAACTGAAAAGAGGCTGCCTAAAAAGCTGGCTCGATGTGAAGCCGAGAAATGCAAAGCTCGGCCGCCCATCAACAAACACGGCCACATCGGCGTGCATCCACAGAAGCAGCAGGCTAAATCCTACATCGGTGTGATCGCACCAGTCGGCAGGCTGACCGTCGATCAAATGCACGGCTTGGCGGAGTTGGCTCAACGATTTGGAAGCGGAACGATTCGTCTCACCGTCTGGCAGAATCTGCTCATCTCCGACATTTCCAATGCTGACATTCCCGCGGTTCAAGCAGGAATTCAAAAGCTTGGATTGAATTGGTCGGGCACGAGCATCCGCGCTGGAATGGTTGCATGCACCGGGAGCGCAGGCTGCAAGTTTGCCGCCGCGGATACCAAGAAGCATGCACTGGCACTATTAGATTATCTTGAACCACGAATCAAACTGAACTGCCCGATCAACATCCACCTCACCGGTTGCCACAATTCATGCGCCCAGCATTTTATCGGTGACATCGGCATGCTCGCGACGAAAGTCCCCGTCGGAGAAGAAATGCTGGAAGGTTTTCACGTCTACATCGGTGGCGGTTACGCAACGCAACAAGCGATTGGGCGTGAAATGTACCGCGATGTGCTGGCGACCGATTTACCGGGCCGGTTGGAAAGGATGTTGCGCGGCTATCTCGAAAACCGCACGGACGATGAGGAAACCTTCAACGACTTCGTTCGTCGCCATTCCACCCAACACCTCAAGGATTTGATCGATAAAGAACAGGTGATCTTATGAGCACAGCAACTTTGACAAATGTCCCGGTGATTCCCGATTCGGCTCCGTTCACCGCGGCGCAGCGCGCGTGGCTGAATGGGTTCTTCGCCGGCTTGTTCGGAGGCCAGGTCGCCTCCGGAAGCAGCGCGTCGCCTGCTGTCGCTGAGACTGAGGTCCAGGAAGATGAAGCGATGCCCTGGCATGACCCGGCGCTATCGATGGACGAGCGTTTGAAATTGGCCGAGGGAAAGCCAAAAGAGCGCGTCTTGATGTCCGCGATGGCGCAGCTCGATTGCGGAGCCTGCGGATATTTGTGTCAGACCTATGCCGAAGCGATCGCGCACGGTGAAGAAAAGGATATGACACGGTGTGCTCCCGGTGGAAAGGATACCGCGAAAAAATTGAAGGAACTGATGGCGGACCAGGCTGCGAGCAAGATGGTCGCACCGTCTCAAGTTCGCATTAAACGGTCGGAATCTTCGAAAAGTCCCAACGTCTTTGATCGCAATAATCCCTTTCCGGCTCGACTCCTTGCCAATCGTCTGCTGAATAAACCCGGTTCAGCCAAGGACACGCGGTTCATTTCCCTCGATCTCAAGGGAAGCGGCCTTTCTTACAATGTCGGTGATAGCCTCGGTCTTTATCCTGAGAATTGTCCGGAAACAATCAACTGGCTTCTCGATCGTCTCAACGCCAGCGGCGCAGAAGAAGTTCCTGGCCTCGATGGTCTTCCCGTCACACTGTTTGAAGCCCTGCAACGGCATTACCAAATCACCATGCCAAGCGAGCCCCTGGTCGAATTGCTCGCTCGAACATGCGACGGTCATATGCACGCGGAGGTTCTGAGCGCCATGCTTGATGACAACGGACCGGGAATTCCCGACGGGCATGAAATCATCGATTTGCTGACGATGTTCCCAACCGCCCGGCCATCCATTGGCGATTTCGTCGCCGCATTGCGACCTCTTCAACCCCGGCTTTATTCCATTGCCTCCTCGCTCAAGGCGCAACCCGATGAGGTACATCTGACCGTCGGCGTGGTGCGGTATGTCAACGCAAAGCAAAGGCAATGCAAAGGCGTTGCCTCGACATTTCTGGCGGATCGACTGCGTCCCGGTCAAAAGGCGCGCGTGTTCATTCAGCCATCGCACGGGTTTCACTTACCATATGATCATTCCGCCCGATTATCATGGTCGGCCCCGGCACTGGGATTGCGCCGTTCCGCGCGTTTCTTCAGGAGCGCAAAGCAGTCAACGCTGCGGGAAAGAACTGGCTTTTCTTCGGCGACCAACGCTCCGAATTTGATTTTCTCTATCGGGAAGAATTGGAAGGCTATACCCGGGACGGAACTCTCAAGCACCTCGACACCGCATTTTCCCGAGACCAAAGTGAAAAGATTTATGTGCAAACGCGCATGCTCCATCGCGCAGGCGAAATCTGGAGTTGGCTTCAGCAAGGAGCATATTTCTACATCTGTGGCGATGCCAAGCGGATGGCGCTGGATGTGGATGCTGCCCTTCGCCAAATCATCGCGCAGGAAGGCGGCATGAGCGAAGAGAATGCCAAAGCTTTCCTTGCAGACCTGAGCAAATCCAAGCGATATCAGCGCGACGTGTATTGAATCATCATGGCACAATCGCGCAAAACGCTTTGCCCGTACTGTGGTGTCGGCTGCGGCCTGCTGGCGACGCCCGACGCCAACGGTGGGCTCCACGTCCGTGGTGATCCCGACCATCCCGCCAACCGCGGAAGGCTTTGCCTTAAGGGCGCGACGGTTGGTTTAACCGTCAACGTATCCAACCGTCTTCGCTACAGCATGATAACGGAGCCTAACGGCCGACTGCGAGCCATACCGGTCCAGGGCGCGATTCAACACACTGCTGATCGCCTCAATCAAATCCTGCAAACGCATGGTCCCGGCGCCATCGGTTTCTATTTGTCGGGGCAGCTCACAACCGAATCGCAATATTTCTTCAACAAGTTCGCCAAAGCATCATTGCGCACTAATCACGTCGACAGCAACAGCCGATTGTGCATGTCCAGCGCCGCCAGCGGGATGGCAACTTCCCTGGGCAGTGATGGACCGCCCACCTGTTATGACGATATCGAACTTGCTGATGCTTTTTTGTTTATCGGATCAAATGCGGCTGAGTGCCATCCCGTTACATTTGAGCGCGTCCTGAAGAGAATGAAAAAGAAATCCGCGCCGTGCATCGTTGTCGATCCGCGCAGGACGGCGACTGCCGATGCAGCGACGCTCCATTTGCAAGTCCGGCCGGGGACGGATCTGGCATTGCTCAACGGCTTGCTCGGTATTCTGCGCAATCTTGGCGTTCTTGATAAACGCTTCATCTCGGAGCATACCGAAGGCTGGCAGGAACTCGATGCGATGCTCAATGATTATCCCGCCCGCAAAGTCGCTGACATCTGTGGCATCGAATACAACGACTTGATGGAGGCCGCTCGCATTCTGACTGAGAATGAACGCTTCATCACCTTCTGGACGATGGGTGTTAATCAATCCGTTCAAGGGACGTTCACCAACAACGCGATCATTAACCTCCATCTGGCGACCGGGCGAATCGGCAAACCCGGTGCCGGACCATTCAGCTTGACGGGCCAACCCAACGCGATGGGTGGGCGCGATGTCGGGTACATGAGCCATCTACTACCCGGCCAGCGACGAATTGCCGAGCCGGAACATCGCCGGCAAATGGAACAATTCTGGGGGCTACGGCCAGGTACGATCCACGACGAACCCGGCTACGACGCCATCAACATGTTCGATGCCCTGGACTGCGGCGTCATCAAGGCGATCTGGATCGTCGGCAGCAACCCCGCCGCTTCAATGCCGAACCTCCCTCGCGTTCGCCGTGCGCTGGAGCGCGCAAAATTGGTCATCGTTCAGGACGCATATCTTCCGACAGAAACAACGAAGTACGCGCACATCCTTCTGCCCGCCGCGGTTAACCTCGAACAAGATGGCACATTTTGCAACAGCGAACGATGCGTTTCGTTGATGCAGCAAGTTGCAGAACCGCCCGCCGATGCCCGGCCCGATTGGTGGTGGGCTCAGCAGATCGCGTATGAAATGGGATTTCGATCCGGACTGCAATTTCGCGATGCCGCTGAAATATTCGATGAGTTCGCACGATCAACTGCGGGCCGCCCCAACGATCAAAGCGCCCTGTCGCACGATTGGCTTGCCAAGCGCGGCCCGACCCAGTGGCCGGCTCCGGCGATGGGTAGTCCGGCGCGTCGCAGATATACGGACGGTTTGTTCCCAACGCCCAGTGGCAAAGCGAGGCTTCTGGCCCGGCCATATCTTCCACCTGACGAAACGCCGTGCGCAGAATTTCCTCTGGTTTTAACTACGGGCGCCTCCATAGTCAGTGGCACACCCGCACCAAGACCGGAAATGTCCGGCAACTCAATGCTCTGACGTCAGAACCATTTCTGGAGATGAATCCGCAGGACGCTGGCGAACTCGGCCTGAGCGAAGGCCAGCGCGTGGAAATTCGCAGTCGGCGGGGAAGGACCGTAAGTACATTGGCCGTCCGTACGACTGCTCCCATTGGAATCGTTTTTCTACCGATGCACTGGAATGATTTGTGGTGTCCTGAAGCGTCACCCAATGAGGTAACGACGGACGCGGCTGATCCAATCAGTCATCAACCCGCCCTCAAGGCTTGCGCTGTACAAGTATCGGCATTGGCCGAGCCGGTTCAGTCGCCAATTGAAATTGGTTCCAAAGTGCAAGCCGCGTCCGCCTCCTATGCCGACAAACGGATCATTCCCGGTCAAGTCGGCAATAGTTAGTTGTTTGACCGCGAAGGAGATTCATTCGTGAAGCATCTGGCAGCCCGTGGCGGAACTGCCGCGCGGTGTCGCGCCGCGGATTTTGCTCGGGATTGAGGCGGAGAAACGACGGGTATTGAAGCAAAATACGCGGAGTTTCGACAACGAAGAGCCCGAGCAAAAAACGCGGCTCGACTGAGCCCTCGTCGAAGTCAAGCGACGCCCACGCGAGTTTTGCCACGGTCTTCTAAACGTTCGGTATTGGCTGAGTCTGCGTCTGAAAGTTCACGTTGATCCGGCACGTTTTGGGTTGGGAAATGTGTCAATATTCTCGTCAGGGCGTGGATGCAAACACTCAAAATCCTTCTCGACGAGAACGTGCAACGACCGGCCATCGCCGATCGGCTGGTCTGATTCGATGCCCACCTGATCCGATTGAGCCCACTGGCGCACTTGGCCGACTGGTAGTCTCAACGTCAGACGGTCGCCCTCAAAAGTGACGTTGGATCGGCTCACTTCATTGGACGGTTCGATATGGGTAGTCAGCCTGGAAAATCCTGAGAATTCCGTCGTCTGTTCGACCCGCTGTGCGTTGGCGAGGCTACGAACTTCACCCTGGTTCAGTCGGACTCGCACACTGTTGCCCTGAATCCTTAGCTTCATTTTATCCACTCCGGCCGGTGCGCCGATTATATCGTCTCGAAAGCGGTTACGTCGGCACGAGTATTCAGGTTAATCCATGCTTCCGCCGGCCAGTCCGCAGGCACTTGCAGAGCGGAGAACGCTTTGTCTGAACATAGATCCTGAACGGACCTTCTGCCGGCTTCCAAGCGCCTAGCGATCGCTTCGGTCGCGTTGGCTCGGAATGCCGACGGAAAGGGTTCAACGCGTTCGCCCTCGCTGGTCCCGACACGGCACATTACTCCGCTGTATTGCGGCCTATCCGCCAAAGACTCTAAAAGCCAAGCGAGCGACGACGTTGCGACTCCTGGCATATCGACCGTCGCAACTGCCACCATCGGAGTGGATAAATTTTCCAGCGCCGTGAGCAATCCGCGAAGAGGCCCGAATCCATCCAAAGGATCAAATACCTCGCGATCGAACAATTCGTGACCGGGAGGATGCGCAACCGACGGTGCACTGACGAGCATTGTCGGACCTGGCCACTCCAATCGTTTCAGCAAGCGATCAAGGATCGGTCTTCGCTCCAGCCTAAGCCATGCTTTGGGCAACCCCATCCGTTTCCCAATCCCGCCAGCCAAAACAGCCAGAGTAGTACGCGAGAGATCAATAGGTTGGCGGGTAGTCATGAAGATACTTCACGGTACATAGGAACGTTTGCCATTGTATCCGGAGTCGCCAATTTTTCGCACGCGACAACGCTGAAAATCATTTGAAAGCTGCCGCTACTGCGCTGGCTGATTCCCAGTCAACAACCGGATAGTTAGTAGCTTGCCGTCGGGGAGTGCTGGCATATCGATAGGATCCCGTAGTGAAGCAGAACGCCAAGCACCTGCGGATGTGCGGTAAAGTTCAGTGCCAGTGCTCACTAAAGCTCTTCCCAATTTCAAAGAGGACGTTCACCGTCATTCGTCGTGTAATCCGCCGCTAAATAGCCGTCCGTAATTCTCGAACCCTTAGTTTGGCTTTACGGTTGTGACTCATCAGATACCAAACGCTTCGTCCATCAACTGCTCGATGGTGCGGCACCGATGATTCACCGTTACGTTTGCATGCATCTCACGCCACCTTCCGCTCGATTCGATTGTCGTCTGGACAATACGGTGGAAGAAAATGCAGTCGGAACCGTGACGCTCGTCGTCGCGCAGCAGGATCGCCTGCTCAACATGCGGATCGCGGGGGAGATCGACCAGGACACGTTCGGTCGCAAGCACACCGAAATGCGCGACCGTCTCGCCGCCATCAAGCTGCAACTCGACGTGCTGGACCGCTCACACGACGAAACCGCCGAGTTGGCCTCGAAAGTTTTTGAACTTTCTCAAACGCTTAGGCAGCAGTGGCTTACCGCTGATTACTCCGCGAAGCGCCGAATCCTCGAAATCGTCTTTTTGAACTGCCGCCTCGATGACACAACTCTCGTCCCCACAATGAGAAAGCCCTTCGACGCTGTCGCCGAAGGGCTCTTCTCAAACTTAAGTCGGGGTGACAAGATTTGAACTTGCGACCTCTTGGTCCCGAACTCAAGTCGCAACCGTTCATCCCGGTTGAATTTCGCCCGTTAAATCATTTAATGATTTGACTTATGAAATCATTCCATACTGACCGCGAACTGCCGCGGGACTGTTTCTGGAGACCGTTTTGCCCCAAATTTGCCCCAAAAACCATGGACTCTTATTATCCAAATCGTCTGTCAATTGGCGACGCATCCGTCGAAGCGTTTGTCGGCGAAGTAACTCAGGTCGTCGTGGCCAATTTTCACCTCGCAGCACTTCGATCCGAGCTGAAAGCGCAGACGAACACGATAGCAAATGAATTAGACGTGCAGCGGGCAGTACTAACCATCATCCGCGATTAATCGAAAACGATTTGCAAGCCCAGTTGAACATTCAAGAGCTAACTGAAGTGGATCGTTTTTTTGAACTGGATCATCCGCCTCCATCTGATTGGTCGCAACGGAAATGTGTTGCTCAGCGATGATGCATTTGGCTCATACACTCATTTGGCGCTGCTTACGCTAAATGGGCGTGCCTAAGCCACGCAACAATTTAGGGCTGGTGCTGGAGTCGGTTGGAAAACTTGATGAAGCAGTGGGTTCCTAGGACGAGGCTGTAAAGCTACGACCAGACAGCGCTCAATTTCTTGGCCATGACGCTCGGGCACGCTATCAAAGCGGTGATCGCGACGAACATTTCCGTGGACTGTTAGAGAGTCTAGTCATGCGCGATACTCGCCCCGATTGGAGCGAATGGGCACGAGAAGAGTTGGCACACCTGGGTCCCCGATATCAGGCCACAACTTCACCATGAATTCAGTGAGTTAATCTCCCCTTTGCCTGCGCTTAAGAGCGCTGGTAAACGCCCTTGCTACACCAACGTGAACGGAAAAACGGCTGTCCTGTTCGCAGCCAAAATTTGATCTATCTCCTCGGTTCGATAAATTATTTGTGCCGGTGGTACTCCCCGGACAGGTTCCCCCCTCCTGTCCAACCACCGGCTTTTTTGCGCCGATGCTTACCGGCTGCCGCTGCCTCGGACCTGCTTACGCATCAGCAGCAAGCAGGTCATCGATAAAAATCCCGTCATGTCCGGTTCAGGAACTGTAATTTGCGTGATCTCTGTCCCCCATGTGCTTGAAGTGACCGGCGCTTTGTTGACCAGCCAAAAAGAATGTGCATCCAGCGGATCAGGTGTAACTGCGGCGTATTGCGTCCAAACATCCGGATCAGCGCTGTTGTGATAGCCCGATATCGTTGAAAATGACGCCTGCTGCGATGTTCCAAAATTTAATTTGCCCGAACTATCCGTTGTCCCGACCGAAAAAAAAGAATTAATATCCCCATCGGGGCCATTCGGTCCTGAACGGTTGTACCCAATTACCACCTCGCCATAGGCATTGGCGCAGATCGAGGGTTGAAAATAGTCGAAATTTGCATCTACAATGGTGCCTTCTTGCACCACCTGTGTTGAATTGTCGCTAACGCGAAGTACCGTCCATCTTAATGCTGATTCGCTCGGTGAATTGATCGGAAAACCGATTGTATGAACCATGTAGGCCAAATCATTCACTTGATAAATGGTCGCTCCATATCGATCATCCAGCGAATCCAAGCCAGAATTGCCGTTGCCACCCGTGTGGTCGGGCTGTCGCGGCGAATTGGCAAAGCGAGTGTCTTGAACCGATATCACCTGGGTGGATGACATGGTCGCTCCAACAGAGGATGTACCCAACAAGTCGGTCCGGTTGACCTGTCCGAAATTTTGATTGTTTTGTGCGATAATAACTGCTCGCGATTTTACCCCCCCCAAATCCGTCACCGGTTGCAATAAAGCTCCCAACGTGTCCGCATTGTCCGTGCTTCCATTGAAGCGAGTCATATTCGTGAGCACCGGGCCGCCCACTGCGATTAAATCTCGCTTTGGGATAGAAAACAGGGAGTTCGAGTTGTCAGATGATCCAACTGATGATGATTGATCAGTGGTCGCGATATAAACGCCATTCGCGTCGACACCTAGCGTTGGATAGTCGACGTAGCGATAGCTGCTGCCTGCGCCCGCATTCCCGGTAAAGCTGACAGCATTCCAGTGTCCCGCGGAGGCGAATGGATCGGAGTTGGAAGAAACCGCCAGAAGAACTTTATTATCCGTGGTAGCCTTGGTTAGTTCCACGGCGAACCATCGTCCGGTACTCGCGTCATATGTTACCCTTGGATCAGTAATGCCCGGTGACAGAACGGACGATGGGATTCCCGCATTTAACCAGAATGCCTGATCCGTTAAGAGCGACTGCTGAGCGCCGGTTGCGCGATCGAATGTGCCAAACCCGCCATTCACGAACTCCGCGAAACTTGCAGGCCCAATAGCGCCGCTAACCTGTGGTGAGACGTTCCCGGGCAATGAAAGCGTGCTCTGGCTAATTCCCGGGAACGATAATCCAGCAGCTGCAGGAAGTGCAGAAGCACTCAACCAGTGCGCAGCTCCCACGAGAAGTGCCGCTTTTTTTCTGTACATCACTGTGTCCCTACTGTCCCCACAAGAATACCCTTCTCAACGTGCGAATTTAAGAATCTTAACAATATTTGGAGTATTTTTCAGTTGTCTTGTATAACGGGCACGAATTGGGCAAATTTGGGCAGGGAACGGGCAGCATGAAAGCGGCAGCGCGAGCATTTACCTTGGTGGAACTATTAGTAGTCATGGGCATTCTCGCTCTCATGATTGCTTTGTTGTTTCCCGCGCTGTTGGCTGTGCGTCGACAAGCCAGCGTTGTGCAATGTATGAGCAATGTCCGTCAAATTTGCATTGGCTTGACCGCATATGCGGGTTCGAATGGCGGGTTCTATCCGGCGGCCGTGGGACCGACCACCCACTGGTGCGATCCAGATCAAATTGGACGCTATGTGCCAGTTACCGTTAACTATTTCTCAGGGCGGGCCGGAGGGCCCGTCTTCCGGTGTCCTGAGGACGAAGGCGCAGAACGGTCTTACAGCATGAACATCTGGGCGTGCAGCGCAGTGTCTTCGAGCGTGCTCGCTCCACCTCAAAGGGGCCGGCTATGGAATGCCACGACCAAAGGATCCTCGCAACTGATCCTCATCAGTGAAGGATGGTCTTGGGCTGGCCTGCCTGACTTAAACTGGTCACAAATTGGATGGTATGCGCCAGTCACAATCGGATCGCAAGGCAATGTTGCGGCTCGGCGATTTGGTGCCTGGGGAGGAGTGGTTCCGCCAATTTACGAAGGACGCTTTGGGTACCTTAGTTCAGAGCTCGCCTTTGTGCGCCATCGTCGGCCTAATTCCGGTGTCACGACGCTTGTCCCTAAGGGTCGAGTAACCATCGGCTTCGCGGATGGTCATGTGCAACTTCTTTCCAACGACGACTTGGTAAATTCTGTAACCGGAGCTTTGACTTACGAAGCGATCTGGTCTCGCTTTGATTTGAACTGACGTTTGCACTGGGAAGCCATCCATGAAAGGACCCTCAAGCGAGATCGACGACCAGCAAATAATTTCTCATGCAAAGGATGGGAATGTAGAGGCGTTGTCCGTTCTTCTTAATCGCCACCGCGATCGACTGCATTCGTGGATCGCAAAGATCATCCCAGATTCCCTGCTGGGCGATGTCGACGCGGATGATATTTTCCAAGAGACCTGTTTTGCCGCCTTTCGGAGAATCGGGAGTTGTACCTGTACTGATTCCAACAGTTTCTGGTCTTGGCTTGCAACAATTTCACGCAATTGTGTCATCGACCGGTTACGCGCCGAGCATGCCGCCAAGCGTGGAGGAGGGAGGATTGAACAGATTAAAAATTCGAGCGGATCGACTATCTGCCTGCTGGAGGAGCTTGCGGTTTATCATCGCACCCCCAGTCAATCAGCCGCAAAAAACGAACTTATCGTTGCAATTGAATCCGCCCTCAACAAATTGCAAGAAGACTTCAGGACCGCTCTGCGCCTGAGATACATTGACCAACTGCCAGCGACTGATGTAGCGATGAAAATGGGCAGGAGTGAGGCGGCTATTTATATGCTGTGCATGCGGGGAATGAAGGCGCTTCAATTGGAAATGAAATCCGCCACATTATTCCTCTAGTTCATTGGTTTCCTGGCAGCTTGCGACATGAATTCTTCGCTTCTAGCAACCGATCCGATTGAGCAGGTCATCCGACTTGCGTATCTTGCGTCCTTACGCGCCGGCCCCATTACTGAAGCACTCAAGCCACTATCCCCATCTGAATTGGAAGCGCCAATAGCCGTTGAACTGCTGGATTTGCCGGATGGCGAGCCGAAGGCCGATGGCCTATCCATCTGTGGCTATCGCATCATTTCTGAGATTGGCAGTGGCGGGCAGGCGACGGTTTATGACGCCATTCAAGAAACAACAGGTCAGCGGGTTGCGATTAAAGTCATTCCTGGCGGTCGATTCATTGCGTCACGTCATCGTGCTCGCTTCGATCGGGAAGCTGGATTGCTCGCGTCTTTTGATCACCCCAATATCGTCAGGATGACTGATCGAGGACGCACAACGGATGGTTCGTCTTACCTCGCAATGCGGTTTATCGATGGATGTAATCTAGACGAATACGCTGCTGCGCAGCGCAAACATGGGGACATTCGGTCGATACTGCAAATCTTTGTCAAAATCGCTGATGCCGTAGAGGAGGCGCACCGCCGCAATATAGTCCACCGTGACCTCAAGCCATCAAATATCCGGGTAGATCACTACGGTGAACCCCAAATTCTGGATTTCGGACTTGCGTGTGTTACCGACACTTTTTGGCTCGACAACAGCCAGATGCAGCGCGCCCTCACGATGCCCGGACAAATTGTGGGATCATTGCCTTGGGCTAGTCCAGAACAGATTAACAACGGCGTTGTTGATGGTCGTAGCGATGTGTATTCGCTCGGCGTACTGCTTTACGAGGTGATTACCGGAAAGTCGCCATATCCGACGGGTGGGACGGTTCGCGATCTTTTGGAAAATATTGCCCAGACGGTTCCACAGCGACCTTCGCGGCACCCTTGCGGAGTCCTACTCTGCAATCCTGAATCAATCGATTCTATAATACTGCGGGCTTTATCTAAATCACCAAATGATCGATATACGACGGCTGGCAAGCTAGGATTGGACCTTCAACGTTATCTCGAAGGGCATTCTGTTTCGGCTCGTGCCCCTAGCCGACGGTGGCGAAGGGCCATCGTCGCGTCGACGGCAATCGCCCTCCTGGCAACCAGCGTGGTAACCGCGTTAGCAATTCGTTCGCCGGCCACTGCGCCCATAGTCACCGTTATAGAATTGCCCTCTATCTCAAACACTCTGGGAATGCGCTTGATTTGCATTCCCCCTGGGCACTTCGACATGGGAAGCTCAAACGCCGACTCCCTTCGAAATCCAGATGAGGCCCTCCACGTCGTCACACTAACCCATGCCTTCTACATCGGATCATGCGAAGTGACACAGCATCAATTCGATGAAGTCATGGGAAAGAATCGTACTTCCACCACATCCCCTCGCAATTTGCCGGCTACCTATGTTACTTGGACGCAGGCCACTGAATTCTGTAAGCGATTGAGCCAGCGTGAAGGCCAACATTATCGCCTCCCGACTGAAGCCGAGTGGGAATATGCGTGCCGTGCGGGATTGCCTGAGAAGTTTGGAGGCACTGGCCGCCTCGCAGACATGGGCTGGTATGCAGGAAACAGTGGGTCCACGTTACATGCAATCCAGCAATTAAAACCCAACCATTTTGACCTGTACGATATGAACGGCGGAGTCGGCGAGTGGTGTTCCGACGGATATGATACCGAAACTATTCGGCCACAGATCGATCCAGTGGGCTCGCTGACTTCAACCGATCATGTGGTGCGAGGCGGCTCCTATTTAGAACCAATCGAGAATTGCCGTTCCGCATCTCGTCTTCCTGCCCCTCCCAATTTGTCGGCTCCGGACATCGGATTTCGGATCGTGATGGATCCCCTTTCAAGCCACCGGTAGCTGCAAATCGCAACCTCCAATTTATTCCCGTTAGATGCTCAGCTCCTTTACGTCTATGTACTGGGAGTACCGCCGTTGGAAGTTCGTTCGTGAAGGGCAAGCCTGCGAAAAAGGTGGAATAGACTTCGGAGGGGCCACGTTGGCCCCTCCGACAGGGAAGGTGCGCAATGGCATCGGGATCAACGGTAACAAATAATTTCATTTCGACGCTCTCTGGATTCAATACGTACGCGGAAATGCTTGTGGGTTCGAATAATGCACCAGGAGGCACAGCAGAGTTTCTGATAGGGGCGTCGGCTACGAATAATACTACCGGTAGGAAGCTTTGGGACAGCGACCTGACCGATGGATTCGACAGTGGCTGGGTAGACGTCGTATTGACAATGCCTGCAACAAGTGGCCCAAGCGACGTATTGTTGAAGGTTGCAGGCGGAAATCCGGAAACGATTACATACAGTGGGATCATCTATTCTGCGATAACGCGCGTACGCATCCGTGCGGGCGTACAGGCACCGGCCAAAATGTCTTGGCGCAACATATCCGTAATATTTTTCAAAAACGGTATTCAAACGGACTCGTATAGTCCGCGAACTGCTCCACATGTAGACACCTCGACCTTGAACGCGCCTGTCGCATTGGAACAGATTTTAACGGTAACCCCGTCAGCATCAGATAATGACTCGGTAACTATCCAAGGCAGTGTCCACCTGGTTTGTGCAGGTTCAAGTCTCCCTGCCGAAGAAGATATGTTCGGCGACATTTTTATCGATGGCTAGTTTAATTGAGCCCCGAATGCTGCCGTTAACCATTGACATTCAGCACGTTGAAAAGGTTTTGTCCTTCATGACAAACTTGCAGAGACACGCAAATCGCCAAGGCGTAAACCCGCATCGGATGCTCAATGGATTGGCTCGACTCATAGCGGCAGACAGTGGTGGAATTTACAAATGTACCGAGTTATCAAAGGGCAACTCCCCTCTTTGTTCATTCGCGAAATTGCCAAGTCGCTTCAGAAGCAATTCAGCTGAAAATATTCTTTCGCAGTTTCATTTGCATTCCTCACCTGGAACGTACAACGCGAGCTCGCATTCAAATCAACGCGTGATCAGCCTTTTTACCTCTTCGCCGTCAGACTTAAAACCCATCACGGAACAGGAAGCGTTTGGGATTGTTTCCCTATCCATGCGTTCACCGGAAAGTGACACCCTTATTTCATTCCGACGCAATGGGTCCGCGCGCCGTTTTCTCAACAAGATTTGAGCATCGTTCATCTGATACATCAGGCAGTACCAGTATATCACTTCAATTCCCGTCAAAGCAGCAAGGACAAGCGATTATCACGAAGACAAGAAGAGGTGCTCAATGGGCTCAAATCAGGATATGGCGAAAAGGAAATCGCCAATCTGCTGAACCTCAGTCCACACACGATTCACTTTTATATCAAGACATTATACCGCCATTACTGCGTCTCAAGCCGATCTGAATTGCTTAGTCTTTGGATAAAGCGCGACACCGACAGCCAAGAGGCTTCTCCAACGGGGGCTCAATTGCGCTTCGCTGAATCCTGAAGAAGTTTGCAAATCGCCAGATCGAGGCATCCCAAAAGCTGGCCTTCTCGCTTCTCCCAAGCAAGACTTGGGGACTCCGTGTATTTCGCATAAAGGCGGTCAAGACAACGAGCCACTCTTGCGATCCGACGCCCTAGTAATAGTCGTTCATTTTCTGTTAACACGCTCGTTCCCATCCTCTATCCTGATGTCTAGCGATCCGCGTGATAATCCAAATGTTCGGCATGCCAGTCGTGGTCCGTGCAACGATAAGCATCGGGGAAATCTAGCCGCTTGATATTCTTGCTTGCGACCATCTTCTTGTCGAATTTTCCGAATTTGGACAGAGTCGTCTCAGTTTCACTTGTGGGAATGACTGTCAGTATTTATGGACCCTTAGCGAGCGAAGGCTCCCCATGCGCGTTCATCTCCCGGCTACCGACCAACTTGCTGGGAATGGGCAAGCAAAATGCTTGCACGGGCGCCCGATTCGCCTGCACTGAGGGTAGTAAAATAGCCGTCGATTCCGCGACGGCAAATCTGCGACTCGCTCGCGTCAGCTTTCGGGTCTGCCAATTCTTTCGTCGCGGGGTAATAATGGAGGAACCGACCACGTTGGATCGGAAAGGAGTAGCCATGGACCGGCTGTCGAAGATGGACAAGGAAGAATTCGTCAAAAGGATGCAGGCTCAATTTGAACAGGCGATGCGGGAGGTGACTGATGCGGTCAATGATGCGGCTGACGGTCATTTGATCGATGGCTCGGAGGAACGTTGCCGCGATGTGCTGGGAGAGTTCAGACGCATCGCCTACCAGACGGCGGTGCAGATGCGGGTTGAGGCGACAGAGGCCTCGCCCGATTTTTCCCCCGGTGCAGCGAGGGCTGGCGCGTCACGGTGTGGCGGTGCGAACGGCGGTGACGTGCAACGGACTGGTGCAACTGCGTCGGGTGCGATACGAAAAGGTGGGCCAAAGCGGCGACACGCCGGTGGATGAACTGATGGATCTGGCCAACAGCGGGGTGTCGGTGGCGGCGCGGGAGATGGTTTGCCGAATTGCGATCGATTCAGGCTCGGAGCGGCGTGCGGCGGCGAATCTGCAGAGGCTGGCGCAGGTCAAGCTGAGCCACGAAAAACTGCGGCAGTTGTGCGAAAGCGAAGGCAAGGCGGTGATCCAGTGGCAGGAGCAGGAGCAACTGGAGTTCGATTTTGACGCCGGCAAATGGAACACGACCCGCACGGTCGATGGTGCCGTGACATCACGGGCGTATGTGGGGATCGACGGCTTCATGCTGCCGATGGTGAGCGACGCGGAGATGCTCAAGCGATTTGAAAAAGCCAAAGCCAAACGCAAGTCGCGCAAGCGGCGCAAAGGCGTATGCCGCCGCCGGCTGACACGCCGCCGCGGCGCTGACCAGCGTTACAAGGAGATGAAACTGGTGACGATCTACGACCAGGAAAAACATCATCGCCTGGTGCGAGCCACACGCGGCAGCGTGAAACAGACCGGTCGGATGCTCCGCCAGATGTCGGCGGATGTGCACCTGAGGCGGGCCGATCAGATCGCCGCGGTGACCGACGGCGCTGAGTGGATCGCCAGGCTTGTGGATCAGAATCTGCCTCAGCGGCAGACGACGGTGATCCTGGATTACTTCCACGCCAGCCAGCACGTGCATCAGGCGCGACGAAGCTTGTTTGGTGAAAACAACACCCAAGGCAACGACTGGGCCGGGCAGGTGCTGGCGGCATTGAGCCGATCATGGGACTGTTGCTGGGAACTGCTGAATCAGACCCGCAATCGAACCCGAGGCAAGTCCAACCGCAAGGCCATGGACGAGTTGATGCATTACCTGCTGAGCCGGCGTGAGAAGGTGAACTACGCCAGCTTCCGCGCCGCCGGCTATGACATCGGCTCCGGCCCCACCGAATCGATGTGCAAAAGCCTGAGCCGCCGCCTCAAAGGCATCGGCATGCGCTGGAAACCTGCCAATGCAGAGGCGATGGTTGCGCTGGAAGCTTTGCACCAAAGCGATTTATGGGAACGCTACTGGACTACCCGCATCGCCGCCTGAAGAATTGTCAGACCCTCAGCTTTCCTGCGTTTTCTTCTCCTTTGTCGCCTTTGTGGATTTCACCGATTCTCTGAACCGGCAACTCTCGCGGTTCATTTCGAAGATGATGCAACGGTGGGTCAGCGACGGCAGCAGCAACCCGACGGTCATGAGCGGCGATGGCGACGTGATATGGGTGCGGGTCACGTGCGAAGGCGCGAGCCTGAAAGGCAACTGCATCGTGAACAACACCGCCGCACACTGTCGAGCTGCACGGATCGCTGCTGAATTTGCCGCCACGTTCGCCGGAGCTGAACCCGGTGGAAAATCTATGGCACTGGTTGCGTAGCCACTATTGGTCGAATCGAAGATTTCGTCGCTCAAAATGGAACGTGTGCAGAACTGCGGCAACCAAACACAAGGAACAGTTGACGAGGTATCGAATTCAATTGACATTCTTCCCTTCAAAGAGTTGTTGTTCGGATAAATCCTTAGGAGCACCCGCCGTGTAAAAATACACTGCGGGCTTTTTTACGCTGACCATCAATCGTTCATCACCACAACAGCAATCCCTTTTCCGCAACAAATCCACGAACTAGAACAGGTCGGGTTCGACGGAATCCTGGTCAAGCCGTATGATTGCGATGAACTGATTGAAACCGTTAAAGACTTGCTGGCTCACCAGCCAAACTAGTACTACAGTTGCGCATTGCATAATTTCGTGTAAGATCACCAAGTCGGGCCGTGGCTGGCTCGGCAGGGAGTGATGTCGGCATGGATGCCAAACAAATTCGTGGTTGGGACGGGGGATTCGAGCGGATGATGGACCGCTTTGGCGGATGTTTTGCCAGACATGACCTGCGTCGTCAGGCGGCGGGATACGTTCGCGGGTTGCTCGGTTCGGTGGAGCGTAAAAACGGTTGGCAACTGGCCGAGCACCTGGGGCGAGAGAAGCCTTACAGCATTCAACGCCTGCTGGGACGTGCCAGTTGGAACGCCGATGACGTGCGGGATGAGTTGGTGCGTTATGCGACCGAACATCTGGTGAGCGACAACGATCCGGGCGTGCTCATTGTCGATGAGACCGGCTTTCTCAAAAAAGGCGTCAAGTCCGTCGGCGTGCAGCGGCAGTATTCCGGCACGGCCGGACGGATCGAGAACTGCCAGGTCGGCGTCTTTCTGGCGTTGGCCACGTCGCGGGGCCGAGCACTGCTGGACCGCGCGTTGTATCTCCCCGAATCATGGTGCGACGACAAGCTGCGTCGGGTTGAAGCGGGCGTGCCGGAAGCAATCGAGTTTTCAACCAAGCCGAAATTGGCCATGACCATGCTCGCCGGGGCGTTGGATTCGGGTTTGCGGCCGCGGTTCGTGCTGGCCGACGAAGTGTACGGATCGGACGGTAAATTCAGACGTTTTCTGGAAGCGCGGGGCCAACCATTCGTGGTTGCCGTTTCGAGCCAGCAGCGATTGTGGGTCGGGCTGGAGCAGAAGCGGGTCGATCAGATTGCTGGCGATGTACCGGAGGCATGGTTCCGCATGAGCGTGGCCGACGGGTCCAAAGGCCCGCGACTGTACGATTGGGCGGCTTGGACATTCGGCCTGCCGACCGAACAGGGCCTGTCACGCTGGCTCTTGATCCGACGCCATATCGAGACGGGCGAATACGCTTACTACTTCTGCGCCGCGCCGGCTGACTCGACGGCCAAGGATCTGGCCGTTGCCGCGGGACAGCGGTGGGCCATCGAGATTTGCTTTAAGTCGTGCAAGCAGGAGACAGGCCTGGACGAATACGAAGTGCGGTCATGGGACGGGTGGCACCGACACGTGACGTTGAGCCTGTTGGCGATGGCCTTCCTGACGGCAGCGCGTCTGGCCGCCAAGGAGCCCAAGGCGGCTCGCTCAAAAAGTTGGCGAAACTGATCCCACTGACCGAGCCGGAGGTGAGACGGCTGCTGATCCAGATTGTCTGGCCTCGCATGCACTTCACTGACCGTGTGCTGGCTTGGTCTGGATGGAGACGAGAGCACCAAGCCCGCGCCCGAGCGTGCCACTACCGGAAAAGGGCATCATGCAATGCGCAACTGTAGTACTAAGCCTCGTTCGACAGCGCGATGATCCATAGGTTCTCATCCTCAACGTCACACGATGCCACCGTACTGAAAAAACGCAATCCACCGACTGCCGCCGAGCCTGACCTTAAGCCGCGAAATTGACGTCACCCGAGAACTCATCGTGGATCAGTGCGGCGTAATGCTTTCGGCAAATCTCGGGGCTGTTGCCCATCATCGCGCTGATCTTGTAGAGGCTAACACCTCGCTGTGCCAGCATCGAACCAAACGTGTGCCGGAAGTCCAGACAAGTCCACGGCAGCTTAACCCTGGCATTTTCATCGGCGAGCTTATGGCTGAAGTTGTCCGGGTTCCATCGCGCGCCTTCGGGACTGGGAAGGAACCAAGGCCCAGACCCATGCGGAGCATATACGTCCAAGACAGCTTCTAAGGCTGTGCCAATTGGGACGGCACGGTTGCGCCCCGTCTTTGGCTGCCAATACTCGCCGTTGATTGTCTTCGCGCGGATGCGCAGTAGTCGCGCTTTACGGTCAACGTCCTCGCGCGTAAGCCACAGCGCTTCCTCGCGGCGCACGCCACCGTAGATCAGGATTGCGACGGCGGCATGCAGCGCCTTATCTCCCTTGATCGCCTCCAACTGCTTGGTGATCTGTTCCAGGTTCAAGAACCGAATGTCATGCGCCAGAAGTTTACGCGGCCGGACGCCATCTACCGGGTTCTTGAGCCGCGGGTCCGGGTAGACAAGACCCTGATGCTCGATGGCGTACCGGAAGAGCCGATAGAGAATTTCTCGTTCTTCGTTCAGAGTCTTGGGCGAGACCTTCACGGCACGCTTATCCAAGTATTGATTGATGAGCGGAGCGGAAATCTGCTCGGCATATTCGGCCACCAATCGCGGCACGTCTGCTGCCTCGCGACCGGCCGGCTTCCCCTGAACTTCCCCTGTCAAATTGTCATTTTTGGCAACCGGCTCCAGCGCTGGCACCAATGGTCCGAAAAGAACCCGCAATCGCGACGTGTCGTTCTTCACCGACTTCTGGCGGTGGCTGGCCTTGAGGTGCGGGACGAAATCCTCAATCAGCTTACCCAACGGCGTCTTCGTGGCCGTGGCCAGTTGCCCGGTGACATTCTCGTATTCGACCTTTTGAAGGAGCTTCTCCGCGATCTTGATGTTGCTGGACTTCGTGGCGATATCCCTCGCCTTTCCATTCACATAGACGCGAACGTAGAACTTATTTCCCCGTTTAAGAAGACTGGCCATGGACGAAACCTCCGCCGGCGAAAACGCCGGAAACAAAGCCGCAGCGTGTGCAGGCTCTGCATGAAGGGCACATCCGCAGGGGAAGTTTAGGGGAAGCCGGGAAAGCGACCCCATAAATGCCATCAGGCAGAGCCAACGTAAAGCGTTGACTCTCCCTGAATAAGGGAAGTAGCGGGGGCTCGTTACGTTACTCGTCACATCATCAAAACCGCATTTTGGGGCTGTTTTCGGCGGGCGGCATGAAAATCACCGCGGTTACGACCTCCGTCTCCGACAGATTCACGCCAAACACACCCTCGGTCGTGAAGGTCACTAATGTCGTGGGCAGGCAACTCGCCCGAAAGGTCGCTGCTTGTCGTCGTTCATGTCGATCATCCGCCCGCCAGTTCGCGGGGTTGATTAGCTGTCACGTCGTCCGGGAATCCCTTGGCCTTGGCGCGAGTCTCAGGCGTGTTTCACCGGGTGGGCGATTTCCGCGAATCCTCAGCGGTTGAGGGTAATAGCGATTCGATCATGGCCAGAAGCGCTTCATAGTCCACGGGCTTGACGAGATGCGAGTCGAACCCGGCCTCTCTCGATTTTCGCCGGTCGTCTTCCTGGCCCCATCCCGTAAGCGCGATCACGACCGGTTGGTTCCCGAGCCGCTGCTTACGAATTGCCCTGCACGCATCATACCCGTCGAGCTTCGGCAGGCCGATATCGAGCAGGATAACGTCCGGAGCGAATTCGAGCGCCCGCCGCACAGCCTCTTCCCCGTCGTGCGCCGTTTGCGTCTGATTCCCCTGCAGCTTGAGCAGCATCGCCATGCTTTTGGCCGAGTCCCTGTTGTCATCAACCACGAGGATACGCTGCCCTGCCCCGGCGGGTGGGCGGATTCCGAGCTGAACTTGCGCCTCTTCGCTTTGCCGAGCCTGAACCAATGCAGACAACCGCACCATGAACTCGCTTCCGCGACCTTCCCCTTCGCTGTTGGCGCCGACTGTTCCACCGTGTAGTTCAACCAATCCTCTGACGAGCGATAACCCAATACCAAGGCCTCCGCCGGCGCGCTCAGCCGAGTGATCAGCCTGTGTGAACATGTCAAACACCTGGGGAAGCATGGACGGTGCGATACCAATTCCGTTGTCCTTCACCGTCAGCACAACCTCGTTACCCTCACGGGCTACCCGCAATTCGATCACCCCGGCGCGGTCAGTGTACTTGCATGCATTGTTAAGCAAGTTCCCGATGATTTGCTCCAGTCGCACCGCGTCGCCAAAAACGTAGAGAGGTTCCGGCGGAAGGGTAATACGCATGTCGTGGCACTTGTCGGCGTATGTGCGGCGGCACAGGTCCGCGGCTTGGCGGGCGGCCGCACATACGTCCAGTCTTTCGCGGCGAAGCGCAAGCTTGCCGCGCGTGATGCGGCTCACGTCCATCAGATCGTCAATCAGCCGGGACATGTGCCCAACCTGTCGCTCCATCATCGAGTGGGCGTCGTCCGCAAGCGCGGGATCGCCGTTGACCCGTTTGAGCACCTCCAGGGCGTTTCGCACGGGGGCCAGCGGGTTACGAAGCTCATGGGCGAGGGTGGCTAAGAATTCGTCCTTGCGGCGGTCGGCCTCCCGCAGCGCCTGATAGAGCCGGGTGTTCTCGATCGCGACTGCCGCCCGGTTTGCCAAATCTGTCGCTAGGGCAAGGTCGGCGTCGGTGTACCGCCGGCCGGATTCGGCGGTAGCGAACGTTAAAACGCCCAGCGTATTGCCTGAAACGATCAGTGGGACGCAGATATAGGACTTCAGTCCAAGAGAACGAACGAGACGCAAATGACGCTCGTCTCGCGCCCCGTGGACGATAAGTTCATCGGTGATCTCCCCAAGGATTTCGGGCCTGCCCGTACGGAAAACTGCCCCGACGCCGCCCTGCGATTTTAAATCCGGGGGATAGAGGCGGAACAACTCATGTGCAATCTGAATTTTGTCCGCGTCCTGGTGCGAGACCGCGAGGCGTCGCAGGTTTTCGCCGTCCGCCACGTCAACGGCCGACCAGTCGGCAAAGTACGGGATGGCTAAATTTGCCACTTTCTGGAGCGTGCTCTCGTAGTCCACGACGCCCGCAAGTGCCGCACTGGCTTCGGCCAGATAGCGTGCGCATTCCGTCGATCGCTTTTGCTCATGAATGTCGGTGCTGGTGCCGAACCAGCGGGCGACCCTCATCGCATCATCGCGGACCGCGACAGTTCGGATCAGGTGCCAGCGGTACATGCCCCTCTGTCGATCCCGGAGCCGAGTCTCCATCTCGAACGGTGCACCGGTCGCAACGCAATCGGCCCAGCGCTTGGCTGCCAGGCCCGCGTCATCGGGGTGTAAGAGCGACCCCCAACCTTCATTGCCTACTGTTTGCGGCAGCCCGCTGAATTCCGTCCACCGCTTATTCAAGTAATCAATATTTCCGTCGGGGCCGGCGGTCCAAACGATCTGCGGCATGGCGTCCGCGAGCTGCCGGAAACGCTGCTCGTTTTCCCGAACCGCGATTTCCGCCCGCTTTCTGTCGCTGACATCACGGAAATAAACCGACACCCCCTCAGGGGATGGGTAAACATTGAGCTCATACCAGCGGTCGTGACTCGGGTAAAGGAATTCGAGCGAGACGGTTTCCTTCTGGTCCGCAGCACGGCGGTAGCTCCGTTCCACGACCGTTCCGACGGTTTCGGGGTATTCCTTCCAATGGTTCTTTCCTAGGAGATCCTCGCGTGAACGGCCGAGAAGAACTTCCGCTTGGCGATTCACATACGTGAATCTCCAATCCCTGTCGAACGTACAGAAGGCGTCGGAAATGCTCTCCACGATGGTCTGAGTCCGGTGCTCCTGCTCCCGCACCTTGGCCTCGGCCCGCTTGCGCTCCGTGACATCCCGGGTGAAGCAGCGTGTGTGCACGAACCGACCGTCACGCCAAAGCACGCTGGAGTCGATCAGCACCTCCTTGATCGAACCGTCCTTGCACCGAAGCCGCGCGGGATATTCGGCCAGCTTCTGGCCGGCCCGCAGTCGCTTGAGGATGTCGCAGATCACGTCCTCGTCGGCATGAAATTCGGCAATGGGGCGACCCACGTAGTCTTCGTGGCTGTATCCAAGCATGTCGAGCTCGGCCTGGTTGGCGCGGAGAACGACTCCGTCCGGGCCGACCCAGTGCAGTCCGACACTCGCATTGTCGAAGAAGTCGGCGAGCTCCTGTTCGCTCCGGCGAACATCCTCCTCCGCCGTTTTCCGTTCGATGAACTGCCCGACGCTGCCGGCGACGGTAGCCATCATTTCCAACAGGTTTGCATCGGCGTTGCGCAAGCGTCGGGTGAAAAACTCGACGACGCCCAGCGTTCGATCGCCGACCGTCACCGGATTTGCCAAGGCGCTGCTGAGACCGAACGTCACGCCGCCCGACATGCGAGGGAGGTTGGAGTCTTTAGCGAGGTCGAGGATCGAAGCCGGCGCGCCGCTTGCCCACACGCGACCCGGAAGACCTTCTCCGAGGCGGAAGGTTCGGCTGCAACTGATGGCTTCGAACTCGTCCAGCAGTCCGTCGGGCCGGTGCCAGGTGCTGGCACACTCCAGCGCCGTCCCCGCCTCGTTGACTCGCCAGAATAAGCCGACGTCCCATCTCAAATTGTCGCATACCGCGCGGAGAACCTCGCCCATCCCTTCCGCCACCGTCGCCGCTTCGCTCAGCGCATGGGTGACGGCAAGTCGGACGTTTCGCTGCTCATCGTTTCGGCGTTGTTCGGATACCTCACGGAAGATCATCACGACGCCGAGCATCTTTCCTGTCGCGTCCCGGATCGGAGCGGCCGAGTCGTCGATGGGATGTTCGGTTCCATCCCTGGCGATCAGGATTGTGTGGTTGGCCAGGCCGACCACGACCCCTTCACGCAGTACCCGCTTGACCGGATTCTCGACCGGCTGGCGAGACTGTTCGTTTACGATCGCGAAGACGTTCTCTAATAATTCGTCTTCGGCGTCGGAAGAAGTCCACCCCGTTAATCGCTCGGCGATGGAGTTTAAGAAGGTGATGCGGCCGGCGGTGTCCGTCGCGATGACGGCGTCGCCGATGCTGGCCAGGGTTACCCTCAGCCACTCTCGATGCTCTTGCACCTGAGCCTCAGCCCGGCGCCGTTGAAGGACGACGGCGGTCTGATTGGCTCCGACTCCCAGTAGCAGCCGATCTTGATCGGTTGGGAAACCGGGCCTGGAGGAACCGCAGACGAGAACGCCCTGATCGTCGCCGATGCCAAAGCGGGTTGCGGCACCGCGAAGCGTCCCGTCACCGAACGGGTCTTGAATCATGGCGGGTGTGTCCGCCGCGTTACCCGTTAGCAGCGGTGCGAGAGATTTTCGTAACACCTCGACATCGGTGGCGGCACCAGTCGAATTCTTCCGCCGCACGAGTTCGATGACATCATTTGCCCCATACCCGGTGAGCCGGATGTAAATGAAATCGAGCGACAGAGTGGAGTGCAGGACGTCGGCCAAGCTGCGCGCGATCCCCTCTACGCCCATGCCGATCCAGATCGCCGGAAGGGTCGACAGGGCTACCAAGTCCCGCATCGTTCGCCGCAGGCGGCGATTTTCTTCAACGGAATCCGCGTGCGGGTCCATACCGAGTCCCTGCCAACTCCACGCACAGTGGGCTGATCATGCTGCCTTGTGGTCCGACCGCTCTTTTAGCTCCTTAAGCATCTCGTCGGGCGGGACGTAGAACGGGTTCTCCTGGAGGATGCCGCCGATGATGACCATCGGATGCGTCCGCATGATGTCCATGACGACTTCAGCGCCGAATCGGGACAGGTCGTAGGTGCAGATGACGGGGTCGTGATACGCCGGCAGGACGTGGTTGAGCCGGGTTTCGTACTCCACGATGTCGTGGACGCCCGGCAAGTCCTCCAGCGCCCATTCCATGTTGGCGACCAGGCGGGTGAGCTTACCCGGCTGCTTCTTGGCCGGGTCCAAGGCCTCTTTGATGGTCTCGATCATGCGGTACTGATCAAAATGGTCGTCTTTGATGTACGCCTCCTGCCAGCGGCGGACCTCCAACTGTCCGTTCGCTTCGGCGTCCGCCACGTCGATGCCCTCCGTCCCCAGCCGCTTGAGGTGGGCTGCGCGATGCTTGGGATCGACGACGTGGAAGGCACGATCCCCTCTCTCGAACCCGTCCCTGATAAATGGCATCAACACCCGGTATTCCTCTTCCTTGGAGTGGAAGAAGGCGCAAACGTGGCAAGAGCGGCTCAAAGCGGACCCTGCCAATCGTACCGGTTGTGTGGTCTCCGTCATTGATTCTCCTTGTTCTTGAACGGGGTCAGGATCAGGTCACTATACCGCAAGACCGCTCTCAAACAGTCCCGCCCGACGTTAAAGGTTGCCCGCATTGGCGACGCCCGCACCGCAGAAAACGCTCTGCGGACGCAGGGTTCGCCTGCCGCGCGTCTGAAAGATGCCGAGCAACGAACGGGACATCGCCTTGGCAATCAAAGGAGCCAAGATTATACCACATTCTCTGTTCAGGATAGCCCTCCTTTCTTGAAGTGAGCGTGGAAATCGCACGTAGACGTCATTTCAACGCCCGCGTATGTTGCAGCGCTGGTGTAGCCTGCGGGCGGCCCCGAGGGTTTCCGGGAAAAATTGTACCATGGGAGAATTTGCCAAGCCAGAGACGGGTCCAGTTCAAGAAGCACAGGCTTTGCTGGCTGCCATCATCGACTCATCCGATGACGCGATCATCAGCAAAGACTTGAAAGGTATTGTTCGGAGCTGGAATCAATCCGCCGAGCGTATATTCGGCTACACGGCCGAGGAGATGCTCGGAAAGCCGATTACCATTCTTTTTCCGCCAGACCGGCTCAGCGAAGAATCGGCAATCCTCCAGCGCCTGCAACGCGGGGAACGCGTAGACCACATCGAAACAGTTCGCATTCGCAAAGACGGCACACCGGTCGCCGTATCGGTCACGATTTCACCGATCCGCGACCATGAAGGGAAGATTGTCGGCGCCTCCAAGGTGGCCCGGGACATCAGTCAAAACAGTGAGTTGGAAAGCAGGTTTAAGGCGATCATTTCATCATCCGATGACGCCATTGTCAGTAAAGACCTGAACGGCATCGTGCGAAGTTGGAATCAGTCCGCCGAGCGGATGTTCGGATACACCGCACGGGAAATGATCGGCCAATCCATCACGGTTCTCTTTCCACCGGACCGGCTGGATGAAGAGCCGAAAATCCTGGAGCAGCTCCGCCACGGGCAGCGGGTCGATCACTTTGAAACGATCCGCGTATGCAAGGACGGACGCTACATCGACGTTTCAGTCACGATTTCCCCGATCAAGGATGCCACGGGTCGCATCATCGGCGCCTCGAAAATTGCGCGCGACATCACCGGGCGCAAGCAGATCGAGGCAGCCCTGAATGACGAGCGGGTCATCCTGGAACTGCTGAACAAAACCGGCGGGGTCATCGCATCGCAGCTTGAGTTGCAAACCCTCGTGCAGTCGGTAACCGACGCCGGTAAGGAACTCACCGGCGCCCAGTTTGGCGCGTTCTTTTACAACGTGATCGACAAGAACGGCGAGTCGTTTCTGCTCTACACGCTCTCCGGCGCTCCGCGAGAGGCATTCGAGAAGTTCGGCCTCCCGCGGAACACGCCCGTCTTCGAGCCGACATTCCGGGGCACGGGCGTTCTTCGCTCGCCCGACATCACGAAGGACCCGAGGTATGGGACGATGCAGCCGCACCGTGGCATGCCGCCCGGCCACCTGCCGGTGCGGAGTTACCTGGCCGTACCGGTTGTTTCGCGCTCCGGCGAGGTCATTGGTGGCCTCTTCTTCGGCCACTCGGATACCGACGTGTTTACCGAACGCGCCGAGCGGCTGGTCCTGGGGATCGCGTCACAGGCGGCGGTGGCGATCGATAACGCGCGGCTGTACGAGCGCGTGAAACAGGCGTCCGAGGAAAGAGAGACGCTGCTGGGGGCCGAGCGCGGTGCGCGGGCGGAGGCGGAGCGGGCCAGCCGCCTCAAAGACGAATTCCTCGCGACTCTCTCGCACGAACTTCGCACCCCGTTGAACGCGATTCTGGGCTGGGCGCAAGTCCTGCGCAAAACGGCTACGGCCGATACGGACTTGGCAGAAGGCCTCGACGTGATCGAGCGCAACACGCGCGTGCAGACACAGCTTATCGAAGACCTGCTAGACATGAGCCGCATCATCTCGGGCAAGATCCGCCTGGACGTGCAGCAGGTGGATGTGCAGGATGTCGTTAAGGCGGCCGTTGCTTCAGTTCGGCACAGCGCCGACGCAAAGAACATCCGGATGCAGGTAGTGCTCGACCCGCTGGCCGGACCTGTGCGGGGGGACCCCGCGAGGCTCCAACAGTGCTTTTGGAACTTACTTACCAATGCGGTGAAGTTCACCCCCAAGGGCGGCAAGGTTCAAGTCACGCTGGAGCGTGTCAACAGTCATCTGGAAGTCTGTGTCGTCGACGACGGTCAGGGGATCAAGCCGGAATTCCTGCCCCACTTGTTTGAGCGATTCCGACAGGCTGACGCCTCGACCACCCGTCATCAAGGGGGGCTGGGACTGGGGCTTTCGATCGTCAAACATCTCGTGGAACTGCACGGTGGATTGGTCCGGGCAAAAAGCGCTGGCGAGGGTAAGGGATCTACATTCTGCATCGAACTGCCGCTCATGGTTGTATGTGCGGACGAACCGCATCCCCGGGTACACCCCCTGGCTTACACGAGCAGCCAAGTACCTTTCGATTACCCATCGTTGGCGGGCGTGACCGTGTTGGCGGTGGACGACGAGCCGGATGCGCGCCATCTGATCAAACGCGTATTGGAGGATTGCGGAGCGCGCGTGCTTCTTGCCGCGTCCAGCGAGGAAGCGCTTGCATTGCTCAGAGAAAACCGGCCCAACATGATCATCAGCGACATCGGCATGCCACAGGAGGACGGGTACGCGTTCATCCGCAAGGTGCGGGGGCTTTCCGATGAAGAGGGCGGAAATATCCCCGCCGCGGCGCTGACAGCCTTCGCGCGGGCCGAAGATCGAACCCGCGCGTTGCGTGCTGGATTTCAGACGCACGTCGCCAAACCCGTGGAACCTACCGAGTTAACGGCGGTTGTGGCGAGCCTTACCTCTCGACGCTGATATTGTTCCCGAATTGCGCCGGCGATCAACTGACGCGCTAGCAAGGCGCGGCTTACGAGCCGGGAAAGATTCATTTTGGAAGCGAGCTTCCAACGGCCAAAGGCACACCTGCCTTTGCTGTGGCCGCGGCTCGGTCGACGCATCTGATTTCTCGCAGGTCACCTCAATGCCCCCGTGCCATGCTCAGACAGCCCTTCTGAATGCGTCGGCCGCTTCTTGGCCAAATGAATCGGCGGAGGTGTCGATTAGCACCTCAAAGCTGTGCGCCAGCCGGCCGGGTTTTTCCCCAACGTATTTCCGCAGGCGATCTTAGCTGTTCGTAACGCATGGGATACGGTCACCCACATCGTTTCAACTCACCCGCACTGAGAAGCAACCGCCCGAATCGACGAGAATCGGCTCGGCGGAAGTCGGAGGTTCATAACAAGCGCATTGAACGAAAACAGCCTTGGCGCTAGCGCCAAGGCCGTTCTTATAGCGGGGGGAGGATTCGAACCTCCGACCTCCGGGTTATGAGCCCGACGAGCTACCAAGCTGCTCTACCCCGCGATCTTGGTCTAAAAGATTCTAGGGCTTGTTGGATTAGTGTCAAGGCGGGCCAATCCTAAGTCATCCCCAGTTTCGCGCCGCCATTCTTCGGCAGGCATAAAATAGCCCGAGCCCGCCGATATGGGCTCGGGAATGATCACCCCGGCACAATCGACTGAAGGGAGTCGGTCATGCGTTGTCGCAATCAGGCGGCCGCGTGGGTGATCTGGAGTCTGCGCAGCTAGGTCGTTACGTCTTTCTCAAGTCAAAACGCTGGCGGCCCTGGTCTCGGCCGCCTTGTCCGTGCAGCGGATCTCGCTGGCCAACACCGGGCGGCAGATGCTCGGGACAACCAAGCATCAGATTAAACGCTGCCGGACTTGGGCGAGCTCAGTCGAGCCGCGGTTCTGCGCCAACGAGCGAATCGAGACCGCCGATGCGATGCGGCCCATCGTCGCCAGCGCTCAGGAAACGGAAGAAGAAGCTGCTGGTCGCCTTCGACTGGGTGGACATCAAAGGCTTCCAGACGCTGGTGGCCTCGGTGGTGCTCAAGGGGCGATCTACCCCGATCACCTGGGCCAGCACGACCAACCACGTCTACGAGGGGCACCTTGCAACGCATTTGAGGAATTGCTGGTGCTGGTGCTGGTACTGCGCTGGATGATCCCCCAGACCATCAAGGTGGTGATCCTGGCCGACCGCGGCTTCAGACGCACTGCCCTGGCCAGGTTCTGCCAGCAACAGCACTTCGGGTACATCATCCGCATCCAGCCTAAGGTCACGGTGCGATTACATGGTTTCCACGGCCCGTTGCTGGACTACCCGGTCCACAAGGGCATCGCCAAGGTGCTCAAGCGGGTCAGCTACCGCGCCGACGGCGCCGTGACCCAGAGCGTGATCATCCGCTGGCCACACCGACTGCCCAAGAAGCGGGACGAATGCTGGTTCCTGATGACTGACCAACCCGGCACCACCCACCAGCTGTGCCGCGTGTACGGTAAGCGGATGACCATCGAGGAACTGTTCCGCGATGACAAGAGCAAACGCAATGGCTGGAGCCTGCGCGACACGCAGACCGGATCGGCTGGACCGATTGCTATTGGTCCTGGCGATGCCTACCTGCTGTTGTGCGGCGTGGGGCTGATCGCCAAGGCCCGCTTTACGCCCGCGGCCTGGTACGCGAACAACCGTGACAACGAGTGCAGCATCTACACCATCGGGATGATCATGTATCGGAAAATGAACGTCAGCCCACCACAAGCAATGGCCAAATGACCTGCCCCAATTCCCGTACCAGTCGTCATGAGAGGCTATCCTCTCATGACGACTGGTACGGGAATTGGGGCAGGTCACTTTCGCCTTTGCCGGCATCGCTGCCCTATTCCGCCGCGAGCATTGTATTAGTGTGGGGTATAACTGAAGTCGCGGCTCATCTGAATAGTCGCATTCAAATATTCATTGGTGGTCCAGCGGAGAACCATGTGACATTATCCACTTCAGACGATTTGAGTATTTCGGATAAGGAGCGTGAGTGAATGATTCGTCCAGATATCTCTTTCGTCCAGCACGACCATCCAGCGGAGCGGGCGTTTAGGTTCGCGGAACTCCGGATTGGAGTTGCGCTGATTATCATCCTGGCATGGATTTTCGGGGCGGCAGGTGGCAACAGCTTCGGCCAAACCACCGAGCCTGCCATAGCGAACACCCCCACTGAGCCGGTGGAGTTGCTTACTCCTCCGCCACCCGCATCGCCGCGGATCAACGGACCGCGCATGTATGGATGCCGGCCTGGGCATCCGTTTATTTTCCGGATTCCCACGACAGGACAGCGGCCCATCACGTTTTCTGCCGATCATTTGCCGGACGGTCTGGCCCTGGATTCGGCAGAGGGGATTATCACAGGCAGTTGCACGACTCGTGGAGAATGGATTGTCACCCTCACGGCCACTAATTCGCAGGGACATGCCACGGGCAAGTTGCACATCGTATGCGGCGATACGCTGGCCCTCACGCCTCCAATGGGCTTCAATGACTGGTACGCTTATTACAATCGAGTGACGGACGAGACAATGCGCCACGCCGCAGATGCCCTGATTGCCAGCGGCATGGCGGACGTGGGATACCAGTATGTGAACATTGATGACTGCTGGGCGTTCGCTCCCAAAAATCGCGACACCGACCGGGTCGGCCCTCTGCGCGACGAGAAAGGGAATATCCTTTCCAATAAACATTTCCCCGATATGAAGGGATTGACGGAGTACATCCATTCGAAGGGTCTCAAGGCGGGCATCTACACGTCGCCGGGCCCGCTGACGTGCGCGGGATTTGCCGGTTCGTGGCAGCATGAAGCCGAGGACGCTCGCCAGTTCGCCGACTGGGGATTCGATTTTCTCAAATATGACTGGTGTACCTACCCCAAGGTACTCAGGCAGAAACCCGATCTTGAAGATTTTAAGCGCCCCTATGCGTTAATGGGCAACCTGCTTCGCCAGCAGCCCCGCGACATCGTGTTCAACCTTTGCCAGTATGGGAAGGGAAATGTCTGGGAATGGGGAGGCTCCGTGGATGGAAATAGCTGGCGCACCGCGGACGATCTGGGGCTGGCCGGGCTATCGAAGATTTTTGATGTTGCTCTGACGAATGCCGGACTGCGCGCTTATGCGCGGCCGGGGCAATGGAATGATCCGGACTATATCCAGATCGGCCTGATCGGCAGCGCCAAGAAAATGGGCAAGCCGCAGCCGGCGCCGTTGTCGCCGACGGAGGAATACTCCTTCATGTCGCTCTGGTGTTTGAACGCCTCGCCGCTTTTTTATAGCGGCGACATCGAGCATCTCGACGCGCTGACCATTAATGTCCTCACCAACCCGGAAGTGATCGATGTCGATCAGGATCCGCTGGGCCAGGCGGCACAGGCGGTGCAAGTCACCGATGCGAGTTACATCCTGGTGAAAAACATGGAAGACGGATCAAAAGCCGTCGGATTCTGCAATCGCGGAACGGCTCCCATCGTGATGTCCGCCGATTGGGCGACGCTCAACCTGAAGGGAAAACAGATTGCCCGTGACGTGTGGCGGCAAAGAGACATCGGGACGTTCGACGCAAGGTTCTCAGGCGCTATCCCTCCGCACGGCGTGCTGTTGCTCCGAATGCGGCCGGTGGATTGACGATCCCTGCCAGCCATCCGACGCCAAGGTAAAGCATTGGCCCGACAAGAAAGACAGAGCCGAATGTCACGGCCCCTGCGATGATCCCAGCTATCGCCGCTGTCCGCAGATTGAGTCGGCGGACGCTTGAGACCGGCGTTTTGTAGTCGAGGACCGGGTTCATTTGCTCAAGAGTGAGGAATTATGGCATTACACCCTGATAAATTCATTTTGACAACGCTACTTCGTGTGCTATATCTCATTACATAGTGATTCAGCGCTTCGCGACATTCCGATATTGGTTTAGCGGATATTTTTATCCCGCCGGACATTTCGCGTTCTGAGCTGATCGACTGATTTTTCAACCATCATCAAGCCTCAGGACGCGGTCCTGGGGCTTGTTTCGTTTTCAGCGCGTCGCGAAAACGCGCCGACCGCCGCAACCCTTTTGGAGGCCAGCGATGATTGTCGTCATGAAGCCCGGATCGACGCAGAAGCAGATCGATCATGTCATAAACCTGGTGAGAGAAATGGGACTCAAAGATCACGTCATCGTCGGGACCGAGCGCACTGTCGTCGCCGTCATCGGCAACGACCGCTTCAAAGACCGCACCGTGCTGGAATCCGTCTCCGGCGTGGACAAAGTCGTTCCGATCCTTGCCCCATACAAAATGGCATCCAGGGAAGTAAAAAAAGAACGATCCGTCATTCCGCTCGGCGGCCCCATCAACGCCGCGGTCGGTGGCCTGAAGGTCGGTGTGATCGCCGGCCCTTGCAGCGTCGAAAGCAAGCAGCAGACGCTGGAGATCGCCCACGCCGTCAAAGAAGCCGGCGCTGTCGGTCTTCGCGGCGGCGCTTTCAAGCCTCGCACCAATCCCTATTCATTCCAGGGCCTGGCCGAGAAGGGCCTGCAGATCCTCGCTGAAGCGCGCGAACAGACCGGCCTGGCCGTAGTGACCGAAGTGATGGCTGTCGATCAGGTCAGGCTTGTCGCCGACTATGCCGATGTGCTGCAGGTCGGCGCGCGCAATATGCAAAACTTCAACCTGCTCAACGCCGTCGGCGAGCAGCACAAGCCCGTGCTGCTCAAGCGAGGCATGAGCGCCACCCTCGAAGAATTCCTTCTCGCCGCCGAATACATTATGGCCAAGGGGAATATCAACGTCATGCTTTGCGAGCGCGGCATCCGCACCTATGAAGACTACGTCCGCAACACCCTTGCCCTGGCCGCCGTCCCCGAGCTGCATCGAGTCAGCCATTTGCCGGTCGTCATCGATCCCAGCCAGGGCACGGGCAAGAGCCATCTGGTAGACAGCATGTGCCGCGCCGCCGTGGCTGCCGGCGCTGATGGTTTAATCATCGAAGTCCACAACGACCCCGAACACGCTATGACGGACGGTGCGCAAAGCATCACGCCAACGCAGTTCAAGGAAATGATGACATCGATCCGCCGAATTGCATTGGCGGTCGATCGGGAAGTCTGATGATTCGAACTCCCTCCTCCGGTACTCCGGGGGAGGGCCAGGGCGAAGGAGCCGACTGCCTGCTGTTAAAACCAAGTCAGAGAAACAGATAATTGCATTCCTGCGTTCCCTCCTTATTCGCGTGATGATTCATCTGCGTGCTTTTCAAAAGAGCTTTATTCTCAAAAGATGATGCTTTGCTTTTCCCCCTCTCATCCTTAATGTCACCCATACATGACCCTCGGCCTTCGCCGCCATTTTGAAACCATCGGCCAGTACGGCGGATTCTTCATCGTCGCGCTCCTCATCATCATCGGTGGAACCTGGGCATTCATCCATTTGACTGAAGAAGTCCGTGAAGGAGACACCCGGCGATTCGACACCTCCATCGAATATTTCGTTGCACGCCATCCGGGTCCGCCGTGGCTGGAAGAAGTCGGCCGGGATCTCACCGCGCTCGGTGGTGTCGCAGTTCTCTCGCTCGTGGTGACGGCGGTTGTCGGCTACCTGATCCTTCGCCGCTTTTACGGCGCGATGTGGCTTGTCATCATCGCCACCAGTGGCGCACTGCTGATCGGGATGGTCCTCAAAGCCACGGTGAATCGCGAGCGACCGACGATCATCGAACATCGCTCCGCCGTCTATACCAAGAGCTTTCCCAGCGGTCATTCGATGCTGTCGGCGACGGTCTATCTCACGCTCGGCAGCCTTCTCGCGCGGCTATCCAAAGACCGCGTGATCAAGTTTTATTTTCTGGCCGTCGCGCTTCTGCTGACCGGCCTCGTCGGCGTCAGCCGCGTGTATATGGGCGTGCATTGGCCGACCGATGTCCTCGGCGGCTGGACGGCGGGCCTGGTATGGGCATCACTCTGCTGGGCCATCACCCATTACCTGCAGGAGCGCGGCACGGTGGAGCGGGAATCCTGAATGAAAATCGGAACGTATTACTATCCCGAGCAGTGGCCGCGCCGGCAGTGGGAACGCGATTTTGACAACATCGCCGCGATGGGCCTGCGCATCGTTCACATGGGCGAATTCGCATGGTTTACGATGGAACCGACGGCCGACGATATCCAACTCGACTGGCTGGAAGAGTGCATCGAGATGGCCGAGGAGCGGCAACTGGATGTCATCCTCTGCACGCCTACCGCGGCCCCGCCGGTCTGGCTTTCTGACCAATTTCCTGAAACACTGCCCATCGAAAACGGCGTCGTCAAATCCTTCGGCGGCCGCCGCCATTATTCGCCGACATCCCCCGCACTGCAGGAAGCCACAACGCGAATCGTCACCGCTCTCGCCGAGCGTTTCGGCGATCACGACGCCGTCATCGGCTGGCAGATCGATAATGAATACGGCGCACCCTTCAGCACGAACGACCACACGCACATCGCCTTCCGCAAATGGCTGAGCCACAAATACGGCTCAATCGAGCAGCTCAATCGCGCGTGGGGAAACCAGTTCTGGAACACCTTTTACACGACGTTCGATCAAATCCTGATGCCGCCCGATCGAGATCCGAAATACGCGAATCCGCATCATCACCTCGACGCCTCACGGTTCTGGTCGCATGCATTTGCGGAGTTCAACCGGATGCAGGCAAAGATTCTCAAGCCGCACATCGGCGAACGATTCATCACCACTAATTTCATGCCAATGCATCTCGACGCCAATCCCGCCGACATGGCCGAGGATCTGACGCTTTTTTCCTGGGACAGCTATCCGGTCTCAGGCTGGGATAAAAAGCCCGCTGATCAAACGTTCCGCATCGCAGACTACAACGGCATCGCACTGATGCACGATCACATGGCCAGCTTCAACCGCCGCTGGGCCCTGATGGAATTGCAGCCGGGCCAGGTGAACTGGAGCGGCGTGCCCGTTCTGCTCTATCCTGGCGCAGTACGATTATGGATCTGGACCGCCTTTGCCCACGGCGCAGAATTTGTCACAACCTATAGATATCGCCAACCTCGCTTCGGCATCGAAATGTTCCATCACGCGCTGGTCGAACCTGACGGTGTAACCCAATCCCCCGGAGGACGGCAGTTCATCAAAGCCTGCCGCGAAATGCGCCGCCTGGATTTGTCGAAAGTTCCCTCGCTGGCGGATGAACCGCTCACGCCAAATGACACCGTCGGCCTGCTGATCGATTTCGAGCAACTCTGGTATTTCACGACATTGCCCCAGTCAAAGAAATGGAACGCCCCTGCATTCCTTCGCGCCTGGTACACCGCCGCGGCGAGGCTCGGCCTTAAGGTGCGCATTCTTCATCCCAATCGAGATTGGCCTGCCGGGCTTAAACTGATTGTCGCGCCCGCGATCCAGATGATTGATGATGAATTAGTCACTCGCTTGAAAGATTTCACCGCATCCGGCGGCCATCTGCTGCTCACCTGTCGCACGGGCCTCATGGACCGCAACGGCCAGCTCTGGGAAGGCCCAACCGCCGCCCCGATCCTGCCGCTGATCGGCGCAACCATCACCAGCTACGACGGCCTGCCCGACGACCTCCTCGGCAAGATCGAATTCGGATCGAAACTATTTCAGTGGAATATCTGGGGTGATCTCCTCATGCCCAATCCGGACACACAGGTGCTTGCCACCTATGCCGACCAGTTCTACGCCGGAACCCCCGCCGTCACCCGCCACCGCTTCGGTGAAGGCTCCGTCGTCTACTGCGGCGTATACGCCCAACCTGATTTCACTGAAGCTCTCTTCGAAGAAGTGGCGACTGAAACCGGTCTCACTCTCTCACCCTCTACATCCCCCAAGCTGCATATTCGTCAACGCGGCATCTATTCCGTTGCGCTGAATTACAACGACACCCCCGCCCAAGCCCCCGCCCCCAAAGACGCCAGGTTCGTCGTTGGCGGAAGAACTATCGAACCGGCCGGCGTTGCGATCTGGGAAACCGAACAGAAGTAAAAACGTGAAAATACTCATGGCAGGCGTCAATCATCGTCAAGCCACTGGAATTGGTGTGATGCCCCGCAAAGCCTCTTGAGCAACAGTGCTTCATTCGCGACGATCTGTCTTCCCACTGCGTTATTCCTCTTGTTGCGTTTCTTCCGGTTCAATTCGACGGCCAGCCTCGGCCCACGCGTCGACGTATTTTGTCTGTGTGCGGGGGCCGCGCGGCCTTGGGAAGAAAAATCGGCCTACTCGGAAAATCATCATCAGGCCAACGAAAAGGATGAAGAGGACGATGGAAAGAATCAGGCGGGAGACTGCGCCAGCCGCGCTTTTCCTGGGGGCTGGCGTCTTTCAGGGCGGCTGTTGCCGGAAGGAGATAAAATTTTGAAACCGTCATCAGGACGATCGCGAAGAGGAGGAGGAATGCGAGTACGGATACCGTTGTGCGGCCATGACGGCGACATATTGATGGGATAAATGCCAGGGCGGATGGCACGGATGATCCTGGGGAATTGCCAATCGCTCCATCGGCGAAAGGCGCCGCCGCCAGGCGATTATCGTTGATCTGTTTTCGTTTGCTCAATCACCACCGTACATCTTCTCGCGCGTTGATCGGGTGCTTTTTCGCGAGGTTCTCGATCGCGGCTTTGTCCTCGTCATCGAAGCCTTTTGGCACGATCACGCGGACCTGGACATACCCATCGCCTTTTTCGGTTCCGCGTTCGATGCCGCGGCCCTTGATGCGAAGCTTCGCTCCGCCGCTGGTTCCGGGGGGAATGGTCAGCGTGACTGGGCCGTCGAGCGTGGGAACCTGGACCTTTGCGCCGAGCAGGGCTTCGTACATGCTGATCGGCACATCAAGGTATACGTCGAGTCCATCGCGCCGAAAATAAGCATGTGGGGCGACGGCGGTGATGATGTAAAGATCGCCAGGCTCACCATTGCCATGCTGGCCGCGACCCTTAAGGCGGATGCGGCTGCCGTC
This sequence comes from uncultured Phycisphaerales bacterium, assembly GCA_963704405.1. Lineage (GTDB taxonomy): Bacteria > Planctomycetota > Phycisphaerae > Tepidisphaerales > Tepidisphaeraceae > MFD01213-c1. The sequence goes on along the minus strand of OY969903.1, from coordinate 1,871,091 downwards.
CTTGACGCCGGCGGGAATTTTGATTTCGATCGTTTCCAGCTTCCCATCACGGTTAATCTGCAATGGCAACGTGGTTCCGCGGGCGGCCTGCTCGAAGGTCAGCGTGACGGGATATTCAATGTCTTCGCCGCGAACCGGCTCCGGCCGGCCTCGCTGGGCGCGTCCACCCGGGCGGCCAGCGCCTGGCCGAGCGCCCGGCGGAACACCGCCGCGACCGCCAAAGAGCTGATCGAAGATATCTGAGAAGTTGCCGTCGCCACCCATGTCAAAGTCTTCAACGGTGACGTTGGGATTCGGCTGCCAGGTGCGCGAGCCTCCCCCACGGCCTTGCTGGGCCCGGCGATACGCTTCAAATGGATCCCCCCCGCCGCCGGACGCCGCGCCCGCGTTTACACCAGCGTGGCCGAACTGGTCATAGTTCTGCCGCTTCTGCGTATCCGAGAGCACATCGTAAGCCTCCTGGGCTTCCTTAAATTTCTCGGTCGCAGACGCACTGTTTTTGTTGACGTCGGGATGATACTTACGGACAAGCTTGCGATGCGCCTTTTTGATTTCGTCCGCGGTCGCCGTCTTGGGAATACCCAGGATTTCGTAGTAATCTCGTGGCATTGGATTGACTGACTTTCACTGAAGCGAAAAAATTTGATGCTTGCTCACTTGAGCTGCATTGCGCTCGTGCCTCATATCGCTCGGCACGCGGCAAAACGCCCATGCCAACGTTTGGATTCTACACGCTGGTGGTGATTTCGTACCAGTTGCGACCGATTCATTTCTTTTACGGCATCGCTTACGCTTGATGCTTATGGTTCCTTCGATCAATTCCTCGCAAGCTGATCCAATCAGGCTGCATTCACAAAATGAGCCGGAGATGATTCCAGCGGTGGTTGCGATTTGCATTTTTGCGGCGTTATCAGTGACGGCGGCGATTACATCCACAGGATTTCTGGAAGCAGATAGCTGCACGCATTACCTGTACGCGCGGTATGCGTTTGCTGAACCTTACCTGTTTGTGAACATCTGGGGGAGGCCAATCTGCACGGGGATTTATTCGATTCCGGCCTATTTCGCAGGACGGATCGGTGTGCGACTCATGAGCTTGTTGGTGGCGATCGCGATCGCGGTGCTGGCGCGGTCGATCGCGCGCGGGCAACATTGGCGGTGGCCGGTGCTGGCGCTGGTTTTCACGCTGGCTCAGCCGCTGGTATTTCTGCATTCGTTCAGCGAACTGACGGAGCTTCCCTTTGCGCTGCTGCTGGCGGCGGGGTTTCTGGCCTATCAGCGGAAATATTTTGCGGGCATGGCGCTGGCGATCGGGCTGACGCCGCTGAGCCGGCCGGAAGGATTCGGGCTGCTGGTGCTGGCGGCGGTCGCCTTAGTGCTGCATCGGAAGTGGATGTGGCTGGCGCTGCTGGCGCTTCCGCTAATCGTGTGGGATTTAACCGGGTGGTGGATGTATGGACACACGGGGCCGTGGTGGAATTGGCTGCGGGAGAACTGGCCTTATGAAGCGAAGAGTTTGTACCAGGCAGGATCGCTGTTTCATTTTGTGATGCTGATGCCTGTGGTAACTTCGCCGCTGATTTTTCCGGCGACCGCGCTGGGAATTGGGCAGTGTTTTTCCGGCGACGGATCGCTGGCGAATTTGGTCCGGCGATTTTTTTCAGATCATCTGCGGCGATGTGAAATTCTGATCGCCGCGCTGCCGGTGATGATTCTGATTGGACATAGTTTGCTGTATTGGCTCGGGAAAATGTCGAGCAACGGGGAAGTGCGATACATGCTGGTGGTTGCGCCGTTCTGGGGATTGCTGGCAGCACGGGGATGGACCTGGGTTTTTGAGCAGATGAACTGGCGGTTCGCCGTGCGATGGGCGGCAGTCGCAGCGCTGGCGCCGGTCGTGGCGCATTTTTATTATCCGGTGATTCCGTTGCGGCAGCAGCCGGACTGGATAGAAGCAGAGCAGATCGCCGACTGGTACAAAAGCGGGAATCGGATGGAGTTGTATCCGTTCATCGCCACGTCGCATCCGGGGATTTTGTATCACCTGGATCTAAGCCCATCAGACGGCGGGCATGTGCGGGAATGGAAAAAGGATGTGCTGCTGGCGCTGCCGGGCCGCACGATTGTGGTCTGGGATCCGATCTATGGGGTTTTTAATTCGGACAAGTCGCGGTCGGTCACGGCGGATGATCTGGACCGCGCGGGATGGGTGCCACTGGCAACGCCGTGGAGTGCAGGGGAAACCGCAGGAAAATGGAGGGTGTTCCGGAGTCCTGGGATAAGCGGAGATGCGGGCCGGGCAGCTATGGGCGAAGAGGGCTTTTTTGAGAAATGATTCTCGGTTTTTGGGGAATCGTATTTTGAATATTTCCGAACATCGCCTGTTTGCCTCATCGGATTTTTGCAACGCTCACGGGGGCACAGGAGTATTCTAATCGCGACACGTTAACAAACAGGAGAATCGATGAAACTGACTCGGCGGCAGGCGATCGGGGCTATGGCAGGGGCTTTTGCGGCGTGGTCTTTCAAGGGCCAGTGGCCGCAGGCCTGGGGGCAGGCGACGAATGGGCCGACGACGATGCCGGGGATCGCGAGCGGGCCGTTTTCGGCTTTTCGGGAATCATTGAAAGGCTATCAGGTCGCAGATTGGTTTCGGGATGCAAAGTTTGGGATTTGGGCGCACTGGGGGCCGCAGTCCGCGGCAGAGTATGGGGATTGGTATGCCCGGAAGATGTATATCCAGGGCGAGCCCCAATACGACTATCACGTCAAAACGTATGGGCATCCGAGCAAGGTGGGTTTTAAAGATGTCATCGCCACATGGAATGCGGACAAGTTCGATCCGAATTACCTGATGGGGCTGTATAAGAAGGCAGGGGCGAAATATTTTGTGAGCATGGGGGTGCATCATGACGGGTTTGATTTGTGGAATTCAAAATATCAGCCAAGGTGGAATGCGGCGGCGTCAGGGCCGAAAAAAGACATCGTCGGAATGTGGCGCGATGCGGCCGTCAAGCAGGGGCTGCGGTTCGGCGTGAGCGAGCATCTTTCGAATTCATTTGACTGGTTTGCGCTGCGCATCTGAGCGACAAGACGGGGAAATTGGCGGGCGTCCCTTATGATGGGGCCGATCCGGCTTACAGCGATCTTTATCATGACTATAGCGGCATGCCGCCGGACTTTGCCAGGACGGCGGCGGCGATGGGACGCAATGCGCCGGAATCGTGGAAGCTCAACTATTTCCAGCGGATCAATGACCTGGTGGATAACTATCAGCCGGATTTGCTTTATACAGATGGGGGCATCCCGTTCGGCGACTACGGGCTGGCAATTCTTGCTAACCACTACAATCGCAGCGTAGCGCGCAGCGGATCGCTCGAGGCGGTGTATACGAGCAAGACTCGGGGTGATGTGACGGCGGGGATTTGCACGCTCGATGTGGAGCGCGGGATTGTGAATGATATCTGGCCGACGGCGTGGCAGACGGATACGTGCATCGGTGGGTGGCACTACGACAAGCGGGTGCTGCAGAATAACCAGTATAAAACGGCGAAGACGGTCGTGGATATGCTGTGCGATATTGTCAGCCGCAATGGAAATCTGCTGCTGAATTTTCCGCTGCCCAACAGTGGCGTGCCGGATGAGGCGGAATTGAAAACGCTGGATGGGATCACCCAGTGGATGGCAGTGAATAGTGAAGGGATCTACGGGTCGCGGCCATACAAGATTTTTGGCGATGGCCCGGCGGCGGCCACGCAGCCGACGACCCGGCGGTTTAATGAAAACGGACGCAAGGCAATGACGGCGGATGATGTGCGATTTACGACAAAAGGAGATGCGCTCTATGCGTTTGTGATGGGATGGCCGAACGGAGAGGCGGTAATTCCATCGCTGGGGACTCATGCAAAGCAGGGAGTGGGAAAGATTCAGAAGGTCGAGCTGCTTGGAGTGGGAGAGGCGGCGTTTGTGCAGGATGAAGGGGGATTGAAGGTAAAGCTGCCGGAGAAGGCGCCGAGTGAACATGCGGTGGTGTTTAAAGTTTTGGGGGCGTGAATGGAGAGTATCTTTCCCCGCACGTGTCACAACTGGCGGCCAGCAATCAAACTGGAGCAGGAGCGAGGCTAAAGAGCCTGACACAACCTCCCTTGCGGTATTTCGCAGTTTTTCAGCTAATTTTTCCATTTCACATCGTGGTTTTTCAGCAGGTCCTGTATCGCCAGCGGCGCAAGGGCCTTTTGCCTGAGCACGTCTGATAACTTTGTTGCCGCAAATCTTCGCTCATCAATCGTGATGTCTGGTCCGTCGATAGGTGTTATGAGCCTCCTGCGCCGGAGGTTCGGATTTGTTGACCGGGGCTTCGTGGGTTGCCTCGTTTGACTTGCGGACTGTGAATCGTAACTCACAGGTGGATGTTGCGGCCGGGTTTGTCCTGACCGCCAATTTGTGCTGGAGAGAAGATGCTGGCGTTTGTTCAAAAATGGCTCGCGCCCAAACCCTCGCCCATCGGTGTGGATTTTGGCACCGATTCGCTTCGGCTTGCCCAGGTTCATTTCGACGGGACGGACCATCAGCTCCTCGCGGCGGCGAGCGCACCTGCGCCGCCGAGCATTCGCAATGATTTTGCGGCGCGGATGGAATTTTTTACCAATACAACCCGCGATCTCCTGCGCAGGGGAAATTTGAAGGGCGGTCGGTTGTTTTGGGCTTGCCGTCGGCATGGTCGTTCGTGCGGCATTTGCGGATGCCGAAGATGGAGGAGGCGGCATTAAAGAAAGCGCTGCCGCTCGAGGCTGTAGGGAAGTTGCCGATCGATCCGGGGGAGTCAATGCTGCGGCATCTGGTTGCGGGCGAGGTTTATCAGGATCAGGAGCTAAGGTCTGAAGTGATACTCATGGCGGTACGTCGCGGGCACGTCGATGGACTGCTCGCGGCCGCCGCCAAGGCCAAGTTGGACGTGGTGGGAATGACAGGGGAACCATCGGCCATGGTGGATTGTTTCGGCCATGTATATCGCCGCAAGGCGGATGCTTCTTCAACGACGTTGTTCCTCGATGTCGGAAGCAGCGGAACGCGGGTTGTGATTTCGCGCGGCGGGAAGATTTTGTTCATGCGGAACATCGCCATCGGCGGCGATCAACTCAACGCCGCGGTCGCGGAGATGATGAAGGTGCATCCGGACGATGCGCGCATCCTGCGGCAGAAGGTGACGCATTCGCAGACGACCTCGGCGGACTCGGTGCGCGCAAAGCTCGCCGAGGATGAGGCCGCGGATCCTTCGGTGATTCAGGCAATCGCGAAGGTGCAGGCGATTGATGAAAAAAGCGTCAGCGCGCTCATCGAAGCGGCGATGCAGGAGCCGCTGGAGAAGATGATCGAAGAACTGCGGATGTGCAGGCGATATCACGAGGCGACTTTTCCAAGCGTGCCGGTGGATCGGATTATCTTTGGCGGCGGGGAATCGCGCAACCGCTTTGTCTGTCAGTATGTGGCGCGGGCGATGGCGCTTCCGGCACAGTTGGGTGATCCGATGGTTCGCCTTTCAAAGGCAGGACAGGTTGGAATGGAATGCGGAATCGACCGGCGCCAGCCGCAGCCGGGGTGGGCGGTGGCGCTGGGGCTGACGATGGGGCCGGCGCGGCTTCGCGCGGAAGGCCCGGTTGCAGGCACGAGCAGTGAAGAACCTTTGAATGCATCCCGTTCCTCGCAGTCCAAGGAGGCGGCATGAGCGCAAGATATTAGTTTTCTTCCCGATGGATACCTCGAGCGCAAGGCGCGCAACCGGAGCAATCTGGTTTGCGGCTCGCTGATGGCCGTGGTGTTCGGCGTTGTCGGGCTGACCTTCTGGGTAACCCAGAATTCAGTCCGCGAAGCAGCGGCGGAGCATGCGCAGGTTGAGAGGGAATACAGCGAAGCGACCAAAAAAATCGATCAGGTTCGGGCAATGCAGTTGCAGCAGCAGACGGTGGCGCGGCAGGCGGAACTAACGGCCTCGCTGCTGGAGAAGGTGCCGCGGAGCTATCTGCTGGCGGAGATCACGCGGTCGTTGCCGGAGAATGTTTCACTCGTGGATTTCGGGCTGGAATCAAAGGTGCACGTGGTGCCGGTAACTCCGGGAGCGGCGGCGGCTACAGCATCACCACTGAGTTCGACACCAGCCGCGGCAGTGAAACCGCCGGACCCCAATCCGCAGCCAAAGGCATATGACGTGACATGTAAGCTGACGGGCTTGGCGATCAATGATGTGCAGGTGGCGCAGATGATCGCGCGGCTGGGGCGATCAAAGCTCTTCAGCGATGTGAACCTGGTCGTCAGCGATGAATTTGGAACAACGGAACCCAAGATGCGAAAGTTTCAGATCGAAATGATTCTCGATCCGGCGGCAAATGTAACCCGGGACGCCGGCGGCGCAAAGAGTCAGACCGTCTCGCTCGATCCGGCTTAATTTTCACCAGGCAACCTTATGAAGTTTGGAATTCGAGAAACCATCTTCGTCATCCTGATGCTCGGCGTGCTGGCCGGCGCATATCTGTTTGCATTCAGTCGTGCCGACATGGAACGCAAGGCGCTGCGGGCGGACACGCGGATCAAGCGCAAGGCGCTGGTTGATCTGGGCGTGGCGACGGCCGGCATTGATGACTTGAATCACAAGGCGAAGGACTTGGCGAAGGCGATTGAGTTTTTTAAGAGCAAGCTGCCCCAGGAGCGGGAGATGGACAAGATTTTAGACGAGCTGTCGAACATCGCTTCGGAAAATGATTTGAAGACCAGGACCATCAAGCCGCTGAAGATTGAGCGGTCGGTGGGATATAGCGAGCAGCCGATCCAACTGAGTCTTTCGGGAGAGTTCGGCGGGTTTTATCAGTTTATGTTGCAGTTGGAGCGATTGCCTCGCGTGACGCGGGTAATGCAGATGCAGTTACACAAGAATCAGAAGGACGGAGAGGTGACCGCGGACATCACGTTAAGCGTTTATTTTGAGCCGGCGGTTGGTGGGGTGGCTTCGGTTCAATAACGATTTCAGCAGGGAAGGAAATGTCATGGGAAATGAACTGACAGATTCAAGTGATGCGGCGGCTGATGAAGCACTGGCGGCGTCAACCGCCCCGCTTTCGCCCGAAGCCGCTGCGAAAGCCAAGGCAAGGCGAAACAACATTATCCTGGGCGTTTTGGCGCTGATGGGCATTGCGGTGGTGCTCAAGCAGTTTGTATTCACCGGGCCAAAGGACGCGGCGGCGGCGACGATCGCAATCAATGCGGAGCCGAGCATGGGAGCGATGGGGAAGCTGTCAGCAGTGGATCAGTTTCTCAACGGCGGCGCGGGGGATATGAAAGCCGCCCGAGATTTGATGCGGCATACCGAGCAGGTGGTCGAGACATTCAAAACTTACCCGAGTGTAAATCAGGTGCCGCTGGCGCAGCTTCGAGTGAACCCATTCCGTCAGAGCATGGAAGCGAAAACGACCGAGACCGAAGAGGAAGCCAAGGCCAAGCGGGAACAGGAACGCTCCGACGCACTGGCGGCGGCGCAGCGCTGAACCTGCAGTCGGTGCTCCACAGCAAAGTGGCTCCGGCGTGCCTGATCAACAACATGCTGCTGCGGGAGAACCAGCAGGTGAATGGTTTCACGATCGATCGAATCAATCCGAATTCGGTCGTTGTGCATCGGGGGGTTTATCGATTTGAAGTGAAGCTCGGCGGTGTGAAGCAGCAGTGAAGGGGCTGCGGCGCCGAGCCGCCTTTTTTTGTTTGTGGGATTGAGGATCGATGTTTGGCATGCGGCTGAAGACGCCCGGCGGCGACTCCGTGGGAGACGGTAGCGATGCGGCGCGCGCCAATGCCATCGCCAGCGCGGCGATCCTTGACGATCAATTATCCGAAGCAGAGCAGCTTTGGACGCCGGCGGCAGCGGCTGAAAAGAAGAGCGTTGAGCGACTGCTGCTGGAACAGGGGGTCATCACTGACGAACAACTGGCGGCAGCCCAAAAACTGCAGGCGCAGACTCCCGGGAAGGCAATCGCGCAAATCCTGTTGGCAATGAATGCCGCGGGTGAAGCGGCGATCTTGTCGGCCCAGGCGACGACGCTCGATCTGCCGTTTGAAAATGTAGACCGGACGGGAATTGATCCGGTCGCATTTCAGCTTCTGCCGCCGGAATACATGCGGAAGCATTCGGTGCTGCCGCTGCGATTTGAGGGGGACGTTCTGATCCTGGGGATGGCTGATCCGGCGAATATCTTTTTGCTGGATGAAGTGAAGCGCAAGACCGGCAAAGACGCCAAGGCGGTGGTCACACCGACAGCGGATATCACGAAAGTGGTGGAGCAGCTCACGTCAAACAACACGGACGTGAAGGTTGAAGAAATCATCAAGGATATCGCTGAAGATGACGTGAAAGTCGTCGATGCGGCAAAGACCGATGATGTCACCGACCTGGCGAAGATGGGCAATGAGTCGCCTGTCATCCGGTTTGTGAATTATTTGATTTTTGATGCGATCAAGCAGGGGGCTAGCGATATTCACATTGAGCCCAAGGAACGGCAGTTGAAGATTCGGTATCGAATTGACGGGGTTTTGTTTGAGGCGATGACTCCGCCGCACACGATGCACGCGGCAGTGATTTCGCGATTGAAGATCATGGCGAATCTGGACATCAGCGAGCGGCGATTGCCGCAGGATGGCCGCATTCGGGCATCGGTTCATAATCGCAAGGTTGATCTGCGCATGAGCACCCTCCCCACCGCTTACGGGGAAAAGTGCGTTATGCGCATTTTGGATAATCGATCGATCAATGTGGCGCTGGAGGATCTGGGGTTTGGAGAGAATGAGCTGGTGATCTGGAAAAATGCGATCGAGCAGCCCCACGGAATTGTGCTGGTGACGGGGCCGACGGGATCGGGAAAGACCACAACGCTTTATTCCAGTTTGCGGTGCATGGATGGGGATAAGCTGAATATCAGCACGGTTGAAGATCCAATTGAGTATCACCTCCCGGTGGCGAACCAGGTGCAGGTGCATGACAAGATTGGAATGACCTTCAGCGCTGCGCTGCGATCGCTGCTGCGGCAGGATCCGGACGTGGTGATGCTAGGCGAGATTCGCGATGCGGAAACAGCGCGGATCGCGGTGCAGGCCGCTTTAACAGGGCACCTGGTGCTGAGCACGTTGCATACGAATGATGCGCCTGCATCGATTACGCGGCTTATAAATGTGGGTGTTGAGCCTTATTTGATCAGTGCCGCAGTGAATGCGATCTTAGCACAGCGGCTTGTGCGGAAGATATGCAAGGAGTGCAAAGAGCAATATACGCCAACGGATGAGATGAAGGAGTTTCTGGAAATGCAGGGATTCCGCGGGGCCGCGATGTTTCGCGGGAAGGGATGCGATCGCTGCCGCAAGACAGGCTATTCAGGGCGCCTGGGTATTTACGAATTGCTGGTGATGGATGATGCGCTGCGGGATTTGGTGACCCGGAACCTGGATGTGAATCAGTTGAGGAAGCTATGCCGGGAACGAGGACTGGTGACGTTGAGGGAAGATGGATATCAGAAGGTGATGAAGGGATTGACGACGATTGAAGAAATTTTGAGGGTTACAGAGAGTTCGTTTTAGCAGTTTGGATTGTTCAAGCGTTCGACACGGGCTCGGCTCGACTGGCTTTATCGAGCCTGCCGAAGTCCCATGCTAAATGAGGTCAGATTATGCCGATGATTGATGACATTTTGCGGGCTGCGATGGTGGCCAAGGCGTCAGATATTCATATCAACGCCGGGTTGCAGCCGCTGTTTCGGGTGCATACGACAGTAAAGCCGAGCGAGTTCCCGGTCGTAACGCCAGAGTACGCCGTGCAATTGGCGAAAGAGATGATGCCCGAGAAGCGATGGGCGGAATTTCAGGAGCACCGGGACAGCGACTTTTCTTATTCGGTGCCGGGATGCGGGCGATTCCGCGTGAATGCGCACTATCAGCGAGAGACGGTGGCGCTTTCTCTGCGAACGATTAACCCGAAGGTCCGGCCGCTGGATCAGCTTTATTTGCCGCCGGTAGTGGAGGAACTGACCAAACTGGCCAGAGGACTCATCCTGGTGACCGGCGGCACAGGTTCGGGAAAGAGCACTACGCTGGCCGGCATGATCGACTCAATCAACAAGCGGGAATATGGGCACATCATCACGCTGGAAGATCCGATCGAATATGCGTTCGTGAGTGATAAATGCTGCATCGAGCAGCGCGAAGTCGGGAGCGATGTGCCGGACTTCGCCAGCGGGCTGCGGCATGTGCTGCGACAAGACCCTGATACGATCCTCGTCGGTGAAATGCGCGACCTGGAAACGACCAGCGCGGCGATCACGGCCGCCGAAACAGGCCACTTGGTCATGAGCACGCTGCATACAGTCAATGCGCCGCAGACGATCGACCGAATCATCGATATTTATCCGACAGATCAGCAGAACCAGATTCGGTCGATGCTGGCAAACACACTGCAGGCGGTAATCAGCCAGACGCTGTTCAAGCGGTCAGATCAGCCGGGAATGGTGCCCGCGGTGGAGATCATGCTGTGTACGCCGGCGGTGCGGAACTGCATTCGCGAGAATCGCATTTTCGAAATTCCAAATGCGATCGAGACGAACAAGGCGCTGGGAATGCAGTCGCTGGATACGTCGATCAAGCAGCTTTTTGTGAATGGATATATTTCCAAGGAAGATGCGATGGCGATGGCCGCGCATCCGGAGCGGATGAAGACAGCACTGGCGGCTTGATCGGGATTTTGGATTTTCGATTGGGGCTTTTGGATTGAGCATTGCGCCCATTGATCATTCCTGAGGTACGCAGAAGGATCTCACTGCGGGGCTGGCGAAAATAAATTCTTTCAGGATAGACGTAACGTGGCGGACGAGGGCCGCATCTTCGTTACAGGTTCACATCCGGCCCTATTCTTGGCAATCATCGCCAACTCGCTGGTTTGAACGGTCGATATATCGGATGTTTCCTTGATCGCAGTCGGATGAAGGAGAGTTAGTACATGCCGAATTATCGATATGAAGTAAAAGATGGAGCAGGGAAGTTCTCCGCGGGAACTACGGCGGCGGGAAGCTTGTCCGAAGCCGGCCAGCAGTTGCGCGATCGGGGGTTGTTTGTTGTGGCGCTGGCGCCTGTCGATGAGAAGGCAGCGAAGAAGGGATTTAGTTTTGATATTTCATTGGGGCCGGGGCTGAAGGACATCCATTCGTTTACCGTGCAGTTGGCCGTCATGATTCGGGCGGGGATCAGCATCCGGGCGGCCATTGAGGGGATCGCGGAGCAGGCGGAGAATCCGAAATTTAAGAAGATGCTCCAGCAGATGAAACGGGATGTCGAAAGCGGCAAGCAGTTTTCGGAAGCGCTCATGCGGTTTCCAAAGAGCTTTTCGCCGCTGTATGTGAACATGGTCAAAGCGTCCGAATTGTCGGGCGGATTCAGCAAGATGCTTTCGCGCATCGCGGACTATCTGGCGCAGCAGATCGAAACCAGCAGCATGGTCCGCGGAGCGATGATTTATCCGGGGATCATTGGAACGCTCGCGATCAGCACGACGATCTTCCTGCTGAAGTTTGTCGTGCCGCGGTTCATGCTCATCTTCCAGGGCAAGGAAAAGGCCCTGCCCGCGGCAACAAAATTGCTCATTAAGATTTCAGACTTTCTGAACGTCTACTGGTGGCTTTGCATCTTGCTCGTGGGATTGGGCATATGGGGATGGGTGATGCTGCTGCGAACCACCGGCGGGCGAATCTGGTGGGATAAGACCAAGCTGATGATCCCGGTTTTCAAGAAGATGTTCCGCGCGCTCTACATCACGCGGGGCATGCACACGATGGGGGAACTGATCAACGCAGGCGTGCCGATGCTCGATACACTGACGATCACAGCCGAGATCAGCGGGAATGTACTGTATCGATCCATGTGGCGGTCCGTGCACACGGCGGTGAAGCAGGGGCGGAAAATATCGGCCCCGCTCCAGGCAAGCACGCTGCTCCCGCGGGCAGTCGTTCAGATGATCGCCGCCGGTGAGGAATCAGGAAAACTCGGCGAGGTCCTCGACGAAATCAGCAGCTACTATGGAAAGGAATTGAAGGCGGTCATCAAGACGTGTACGGCGATGATTGAACCGCTGATGATTATTGCGATGGGTGGGGTCGTAGGGTTTATTGCGATGAGCATTATTCTGCCGATCTTTAAGTTGAGTCAGATTTTGAAATGAAGATTTGCCGCCAAGACACTGAAGCCACCAAAAGATAAGAGGAGAAAGAAGATACACAGAATGAGCCTCCCCTCGATATGAATCTTCCCCTCAATTGCAGTTTTGTCATCTGAACATTCGTCATTCGAACGTTCTCCCGCCTCTTCCCCCAGTATTTCGGGCGTCTTGGCATCGCTTTTTATCCGGACTTTGGATAGGCGGGGAAATCTGCGGGTGATTTGCAGTTGGGGCGGGCGAATTGGATATCAGACGCATGAGGTATGCGTCGAGATATGTTCGCGGTCGCTCGTCGCAGAGACGCGGGTTTACGTTTATTGAGGTGGCGATCAGCACGGCCATCATTGGCATTGGAACGGCCGCGCTGATGACGCTGATGGGCGCAAGCACGAAGTCTAATGCCGGGGCGGCGGATCTCACGACGGCGATGAACCTGGCTAATAATATTCATGAACTGACAGAGCGGCTGTCTTATACGGATGGCGCCTGGGGGATGGATAACGGCGAGACGATAGCGACCTGCAACAGCGTGGATGATTTAGCGGGGCTGCGGCTTGGAGCGAATGGAACCAGCGTGGTGGATGCGCTCGGAAAGGCGATGCCGACTGCACCGGGAATGGACTGGACGGGATGGCAGCAACAAATCGATCTGGCACTGGTCGACCCGACCAATGTCCAGCAGACGCTGAATTCAACCGACACAACCAATAACAACGTAATGCGAGTGACGTGCACGATTACACGGAATGGGAATCAGATCTACCAGCAGGCTTGGAATGTGGTGCAGACCAGATAGGTCTGTCCGCGATCGGTTGTCTGCCTGTTGCTTTAGTGGAGTGATGTCATGATGAATTTTATTAGACATCATCGAGGGGTTCCAGGCGTGCGGCCCGCGCGGCGGGGGTTTGCCATGGTTTTGGCGATGTTGTATTTGGTTTTGTTTTCGGTGATGGCGCTGGGGCTATACGCCGCCGCGACGACTTCAAATATGGTGGCTTATAACGAATCGCACAACATGCAGTCGCTGATGGCAGCGGAGAATGGGTTGCAGTTCATCCGGTATCAGTTGGATACGCTCGACATTCCTTATGGGCAGTGGGATACGCAGACCACATTCAACATGCTGACGACTCAGCTTCATACGAAGCTGGACAACACGACGAACATGGTCGATGTGAGCACTGGCATCAAGTACAACCCGACCACCGGCGTGGATGGATCGGGAAATAATGTGCTTTATATTCCGGGGCAAAGCGGGTCGGGCGCGAATGTGGTTCAGCATTGGATCTCACTGGATTCAACGAGCCGGTGCTACATCACGATCACGCAAAATGGAACAAACCTCACGGTGAAGGTGACCGGTCGCTATGGGAACGTGACAAATAATCCGGATCGCGCGGTGCAGATCACATTCAACCCGGCGGAAAATGCGGCGGATATTTTCAGTTATGGCGTTGCCAGCAAAAGCCCGGTGACGATGAATGGCAACGTTTCGATCACAGGCACCGCCGGCCACTTGGATAATGGAAGCGTGCTGAGCACGACGGCAAGCGCGACGCCGCTGAGCATGACAGGCGGGCCTTCAATTTCAGGAAACTTTGCGTATACGAATCCGAGCGGGCATCCGAGTTATGGCAATGGCACGATTGCGGGTGAATCGCCGAACAATGCGGATTTTTCGAACCACGTGAAGCAGTTAAATGTGCCGCCCGATTTCCCGGTGATTGATACGACGGTATTTAAGCAATCGACGACGTATACGACGATGGTGTGGTCGGCCAATCCGTCGACAACATTAAACAATGTCATCATTCCCACACCGCCGGCCGGAAAGTCATGGTCGTTTAACAACGCGAACATTCAAGGTGTGATGTATATCATGCAGCCCAACAGTATTAAGTTTGCCGGAAATACTTCGATCACCGGCGCGATTGTCGTGGATAATACAGCGAGCGGGAATTATTCGACGAACACCATCTCCTTTAATGGCGGTGTAACCAGCGCGGCGATGAGCACGCTGCCGGCGAACGCGACATTCCCCGCCGCGGAGCGGGGGCTAAGCGGGGCGTTTTTGTTGGCGCCGAATTTCAGTGTCTCGTTTGGCGGTAACTTTCATACCGTAAATGGAACGATCGTCGCGGATCAGATGAGCTTTTCGGGTAATGCACAGGGAACCGTGTCGGGGACGATCATCAATATGCAGGACTCCACGACGAGCTTTTCCGGGAACAACACGATCACCATCGCAAGCCAGGGGACGACCAATTACCCAGCAGGGGTGTATTTTGGGAGCCACTATAAGCCGGCGGCGGATACTTATGCGGAGGTGCATCCGTGAACGGTTTAGAATGCTCAACAACAAAAGAGATCGGCGGCATCCACCCCAATCCGCTCGAAGGCACTCGCCAATTCCTCTCGCTCCCCTCGGAGTGCCCGAGGAGGCCACGGCGAACCCCGCATCTGCCGCATCGTTCGCGCCGCAACAAAGTGGTGAGCGGCTTTACACTTGTTGAACTGCTGCTGAGTTTGGCAATTTCAGCGACATTGTTGGTCGCGGCGGCGAGTGCGTATAACGCGGCAGGATCGGCCGTCGAGGAGAACGATCGGTTCTTCCGCGCCACGCAACAGGCACGGGTGTGCATGGCGCAGTTTGTGAAAGAAGTGCGCCAGGCACAAAAGGTGCTGAGCGTTACTTCGACGCAGGTCCATCTGATTTCTGCCAACGGCAATGATCGGACATGGCAATACGTGGCGGCAGCCGGGGCCGCGCCGGGAGTGATTCAGATCGTGGATGCGACGGCTGGAACAACGCGCAACGCTGCGACGAATGTGAATTTCGCCGTCTTTGACTATAAGAGCGGTCTCATTCCAAATAAGACGACGTGGCCTGTCCAGGTTTCATTCGTGGTTCAGGTCATGTGGGGAACAGATCAGGTGGTCTTAAGCGGAGGGGCGGCCACGCGGCAGGAAATTCCTTATTGAAAGGGTCCGTTGTCCGTTGTCAGTGGTCCGTTGCAGTTGTCTTTTGCCGGTAGTTGCGAACGTTATGTTCCAGCAACCGTCAGCAGACCATCGGCAACGGACATTTCTTTTTCCACGAGATCGTCGCTCCCAACCAAGCTACAATAAAAGCGTGAAATATTTTTATGGCGAATATGACGGCGAGGAATTTCCATCGCAGGACAAGCTGTTCGGCTTCGATCAGTTAATGGACTTCATCATGGAGTATGGCGAGCAGGCAATGAAGGCCATCGAGCAGATGATGAAGGATCCAAAGGATGAGCAGCAGTCGGAACTGCTGGAGAAGATGATTGAGGAGGGAATGCTGGACAAGGATGGGAAGGGGAAACTTCGGCTCACGCCGCGGGCGCTGGGGAGGATGCAGCGGAAGGCGCTGATGGAAGTTTTCTCGAATCTTCGCAATGGACAGCGCGAAGGACATGAAAAAGTGACAGCCGGACATGGCGGTGAACGCATCGAAGGAACAAAGCCATATGAGTTCGGCGATCCCGTCAGCGAACTGGATTTGCATCAGACGCTGCACAATGCGCTGAGCCGACACGGCATTCCCAGGGGGACAGAGCCCGGCGGTTATACCGCGGGTGCTTCAGGGCAGGTCAAAATTAAATTCGACGAAAAAGATTTCGAGCTGCATCTGCATGAAGGAACGACCAGTTGCTCGACGGTGGTGCTGCTGGATATGAGCGGGTCGATGATGCGATACGGGCGGTATCTGTCAGCCAAGAAAGTGGCGATGGCGATGCAGTCTTTGGTGCGGTCGAAGTTCCCGCAGGATTCGATCGATTTTGTGGGGTTTTATTCCGGGGCGGCGAAAATTCCGGAAGTGGCGCTGCCGCTATCGATGCCTAAGCCGGTGACGATTTACGATTACCAGGTTCGGCTGAAAGTCCCGATCGATCAGATCGCCAGGGCGCCGCAGCATTTTACGAATCTTCATATGGGCTTGCAGCTTGCGCGGCGAATCCTTCGAAAAAGGACAAGTGAGAACAAACAGATCTTTATTATTACCGATGGCCAACCGACGGCCCATGTGGAGGGAGATTTTGTCTATCTGCTCTATCCACCAGACCCGCGGAGCACGGTAGCGACCTTGAAGGAGGCAGTAATGGCGGTGAAAGAAGGCTGCCGCATCAGCACGTTTGCGCTGATTGAAGATTATTTTGGAATGGAGTGGGTGGGGTTTGTGGATCAACTGACGAAGCTGACGAAGGGGGTGGCGTTTTATACGAGCAGCGGCGAACTGGCTTCGTGCATCATGGAGAGCTATCTGAGCGGAAGGAAGAAGAAGGGATATATCGCCTGAAATGCTTCGACGCAAAACAATCCGCCCTGCTCCTATTTCCCTCCCGGCTGATCAGCAGAAGAAACGGCGCGATCCGACCCCAAAGTAAACCGCCACAGCCCCACCGTCATCCCTGCATTCACCGGCAGCGCCAGCAGAATGATCTGCCAGTTATCCTGATAGCACCAGGGCAAAATCTTTAAGATCACCCCCAACAACGAAAGCCCCATGATCGTCGCCGTCACGCGTCGCGGTGACATCGGCCATCGCCGTGCTACCGGAATCAGCACGATCAACAACAGCAGCAATGGATTCAATTGCAGCCAATTCTCATTCCATTTTGCCGCGACATGATCGGTGAACCACGCCCATGTCGCTACCGTTCCGAGAAGACCGCCGAAGAAGGACCACAATACTGCAATCAGGACGAATACCCATCGCGAAGCGCGATAACCGCCCGCCAGAAACCCAAGGCCCAGCAGCAACCCGCCGATGCCAATTCCAGCCAGCAAAAATCCCCATATGAAATATCGCGGTGCAACTTTCCGCTCGGTAATGCTGCCGGAAAAAAGCGGCTGCTCGCTCTTCACCAGCGGCGTCAGATTCCCTTGCCCATCTGGAACCTGCACCTGCCGAATATGCTCGGCCAGCTTCGCCGGCAAAAAAGATTCCTGCCACGCCGACAGATTTCGATCGACTGGATGCCCCAGCACGTATTCCAGAAACGTATACAACCACAAATCGTCGGCGGTCAGCCGGCGGTTGTGCCAGCGATAGGTCGTCCCCGTATCAATCCCCTTCAACGCCGCGGACACGCGCCCGTCCACCGTCTCGTCAATGACATCCCGCGCCATCGTCGAGCAGTTTTTCCGATAATAGTCATACAAATAATATCGATTGGCGTCAGTGTCATTCGCCACCAGCCGCCGCTGAAGCGAAAGCTTCTGGGCGGCGGTCAGATTCAGTTCCTGCGCCAGCAGCGATCGCCCCGCCGCCTCGTATGCCCGCAACATCGGCTCCGCTGGATCGCCTTCCATCGAATACCAGAGCCGGCCCTGAAGGAAATGCCACGTGAAACCGAGAAAACCGTTGACCCCTTCACCAAAACTGAAAACACCCCAGTTATACGCGACATCGCCGGCATCCGGGTCCATGATGAGGATGCAGTTGTGGCCGAATTTTTCCCACGGATCAGACCCCGAACCCATGGTGACAAGAAACACACGAAGGTTTTCGCCGGACTGAGGAGAAACAGGAACCGTCTGCGCTGGCGCCAGCGCAGAGAACAAAACAGACAGAGCCGGCGCAAGCATCCAGTTCCAACGATTCACCGCCGCATCCTCGCTCCCCTGCTGCGCAGCGTCAAACGCAAGTGTCAGAGGCTGCGTCTTAGTGTCTTGTGTCCTGGCATATCATCGCTACCCCGATCTCTCCTCCGATAATCCGGGGAAGCCGAAAGGAATTGGCGACTCCCCAAGCGGGTCGCGCCGAAGGCCGTCAACAAAGGTCAGCATCACTTGGCTGATGCCGTCGCAGCGTTGCCGATCTTCAACATCACCGCTCCATGAAACGGCACGTTCGCCGTGAACTTATCTTCCGAGGCTTCCAAATCCTTCTGCCGCCAAAGATCGCGAACAGGCTGCAGGCCATGCAACTTCAAGTCCGACCACTTTACCGTCACATCCATCGCCACCGATTTCGCCTTCAGCGCGGCGTTCGCCTCTTCAGCGCTGGCATATTCCTCTGACGTATTGGTCACCCGATCCAGCACCTTCCAAACCAGCGCCGGCGTTGTGGCGGGCTGGGTGGTCTTGGGCTTGCGCGGCGCGACAATCTGAAACCGACCGCGATTAAACATTCCAACCGCGACGCTTCCATCCGCCAGCGGCCTCGCCCAGATTTCGGTCCCATTGTCCGGATCATCGTGGATCATATGCGCCTGTTTTCCCAGCTCATCCTGATCCACCGCCAGCACTTCATCGTTGGTCAACAAACTCAGCGTGAAATCGTCCAACTGTGTCATATCGCACCCGATCAGCAGCGGCGACGCCAGGAGCGACCAGAGCGTGATGTGCGTGTACTGCTCATCCGGCATCAGCTTCGTCGGATGCAGCTTCGGCCCCCATCCCACCATTCCCAGGACGAGCATATCCGGATCATTCCAATGCCCCGGCCCGGCGAATTCCGCCCATTTATCCTGGGAAAATCCGTTGCTTGTCATGCTTCCCCAACTGTCATTGATGTCGCCGGTGGTGCGCCATGAATTAGCCAGACGGGCCCAATCCGCCGCCCCGGCGAACGGGGCGCTGTTGGAAAGGCTATAAGCAAAATCTCGCCCGCTGGCCTTGAGCGCATCCCCCATCGATTGCACCTGGTCCGCCTTGATCGGGTTCCAGTCGTATTTCAGATAATCAAAGCCCCACTCCGCCCACTGCTTCGCATCCTGTTCGTAAAAATGATACTGCCCTTCCGCCCATGGCTCCATGTTCTGGTTCATCTTCCGCGGGCCTTTGTACTTCGCCCATTTCCCTTCCGGATTATCCGAGGAACTGCCGGCGAACCCCGCATACGATTGCTCCCAAGGCGTGGAATAAATCCCCGCCTTGAGCCCGCGCATGAATCTGATCGCAAAGGCCTTTCATGTCAGGAAATTTTTTATTCGCAAGCAGCCCGTGATAAGTCCCGCCGCGCTCACCCTGCCAGGTGTCGTCAATGTTGATGTACGTCCAGCCATGCCTGATCAATCCGGTCTTGACCATCGCATCGGCCTGCGCCTGAACTTTTTCCTGGTCGACCGCTCCCGCAAAACAGTTCCAGCTATTCCAGCCCATCGGAGGCGTCAGGCATATCTGATCACCAATCTTGATCGTAAACGTTTTAGTGTCGGTCCCGGCGGCGTTCTTCGCTGTCAGCATGACCGCATAATCGCCGGCTTTAGCGACAGTTCCGGTGATCCGCCCCGTCGCCGCGTCCAGTGTCAATCCCTCCGGCAAGTTCTCAGCCGAGTACGCGATCGGTTCCTCGCCTGTCACCGGGATCGTATAAAGGAACGGACGCTGCGGCCGCTCACCATAAACCCGTGGCCCATTAATACGCGGGGTCGCCGGTGGTGGAGGCGTCAAAATCCCTTCGCCTTCCGCCAGCGCGCTCGCTCCAATGCCCATGCTCAAAACCAACGCCAGAATATTCGATCGCATCATGTCTGCTCTTTCCTCTTAAAACTTATCCGCCACATTTTTCACAAATGTTCGCCGTCGCCTCTAATCAGGGGATCGGCTCGACCGTTCGACCATCCATCGTAACCGATGATCCATTCAAAGGATGAATATACCGCCCCACTGCTGCAGGTTCTCCCGCCATCGAATCGCCGGCGATGTTCCACGTGGAACATTTAATTTCATGTGCGTCATCAAAGATCGCAGCGACACGCTGATCGGGAGATTCAACACTGATTTTCAATTTGCTGACGGTCAGCCCCCGGACATGCCTTGCAAATATTCCAAAAGAGGGAAAGCGGGGCCCGAACATGCGAATCTCCGGATATCCTCTTGGATTCTCCGGCAGTACAACCGCCGAATCGGCGCTCGTGCCGTTTCCGGTCAAATCGAGATCGACATCATTCAACGTTACCCCTTCAACATCGTGTCCCGGCACGCCGCTGATGAGAATCCCCGGGCTCTCCCCTTTGCCATGAAACTTTTCAATTCGAACATTTTCAAATGAACCCACATCGCGCTTCTCGTCTCCGGTGTGCCATGTCTTCAGCCGGGACCCCAGGCGCAGGAAGATCGGCACCTTCCCATCATCCATCGTGATGTTGGAGATATCGACATTGCGAACGTGGGCGCCGTCCACCGAAAACAGCTTGATCCCGGCCAGATCGGCACGAACGATATGGCAATCCGAAATATGGACGCCATCGAGATCCCCCACCGATTCGGTTCCAAATTTGATCGCCCCGCAATTGCTCTTGAGCTTGCAGTTGCTGACCGTGATGTCATGGCACGCCGCCGGGCTGGTGGTTTTCATGCAGATTGAATCATCGCCGGTGTCGATATCGCAGTTGTTGATCCGCACGGTATCGCTCGAATCGATATCAATCCCATCATTATTCGATGTGGCGTGCGACACAATCGCGACCGAATCAACCCGCACATCTTTGCATTGATAAACATGCATCACCCACATCGCCGACTGTTCCAGCCGCACATCACTGACGTCGACTTCCTGGCACTTGATCCACCGAATTAAAAAAGGCCGGGCCGTCTTCCCCGCCGCTCTTAATTTCGCAACCAGCGCCTTGCCCTGCCCGTCAATCTTGCCCGCCCCTTCAATCCCCACATGCCTGGCTGAAACGGCGGCGACGAGGCAAAGCCCATCTTTAAATTCATCCACTGCAACATAATCTGCAATATTAGTGCTGCCAAGCAAAACCGCCCCCGCCTCAAGCCGCAGGGTAACATTATCCTTCAGGTTCAAAGTGCCGCTGAGAAATTCCCCCACCCCCAAGCGGACAACACCGCCGCCTTTTTTATTGCAGGCATCGATCGCCGACTGAATCGCCGCCGTATTCAAAGTCTTGCCGTCTCCCACCGCGCCAAAGTCCGCGACATTCAAACTCACCGCCATCGCCGGCGCACTAAACCAAAACAATATCATCACGACCAACGCGCGAACCGAAATTGCATTGAACATCTGATGGATCATAAGGCCAAAGGCCCGATCCAGGACATCCCAAGGTCACACCAGCGCCGGGCAACGCTCGATGGATTATCCCCACCAAAATTTCCGCTGAACCACCGCACCAAAATCCACCTCATACCACCTTCGCCGGATCTGAATTAAACACCTTCTTCGGTGGCAACACCGGCAACCGATCCAGCACATCCTCCGAATACGCCCGCAGCAGTTCCGCCACGCTGCTTGCCGAGGCAATCGCCCCGCCCGGCCGGTGCGGTTTGTCCCCGTCGAACAACTCGCAAAGCTGCCCAAGCCCATCACCCTGCAAATATCCCAGGCAGCCCGACAGCAACTGCTTCGCTTCATCGCGAGCGCCCTGCCCGCGTCCATTCACGCGCAGATAAGCGGTGACATAAGCGCCCAGCAGCCACGGAAACACCGACCCCTGATGGTAAGCCCGATCCCGGTTCACCACGTTCCCGGCATAATGATTCTGATACGCCGGATCGGCGGGCGAAAGCGTCCGCAACCCAAAAGGCGTCAGCAACAGTGCCCGCATTTCTTCTAAAACAAATTCAAACCGCTCCACCGCCAGCACCGGATGCGGCAGCGACATCGCCAGCAATTGGTTCGGGCGCACCGCCGGATCATGCCCGTGCGCCGTCAGCACATCATAACAGCACCGTGCATCAGCATTCCAAAACCGCCGGTTAAATGAGTCCTGGATCGCGTCGGCCAAAGCACCAAAATCCGCCGCCTTGTCCACATGCCCGAATCGCTCCGCAAGGTCCGCCGCAATGCGCACCGCGTTGTACCAGAGCGCATTGATCTCGACAGGCTTGCCCGCACGAGGCGTAACCACCCAATCGCTCACCTGTGCATCCATCCATGTCGTCGGCGCCCCCGGCTGATGCGTCTCGAGCAAGCTGTCCGCGTCGGTGCGAATGCCCAGGCTCGTCCCGTGCCGATATGCATGAATCACCTGCAGCACCGCATCAAACAACCGATGCCGCACCGCTTC
Source organism: uncultured Phycisphaerales bacterium (assembly GCA_963704405.1). Taxonomy (GTDB): domain Bacteria; phylum Planctomycetota; class Phycisphaerae; order Tepidisphaerales; family Tepidisphaeraceae; genus MFD01213-c1. The sequence continues at coordinate 1,848,855 of OY969903.1, read as the reverse complement.
TTCGTCGCCGGTATATCGCAGGTACTGATGCACCGCGTTGACAAACCAAAGCGAAACATCCGCCCCTTTATAAATCGCCGGGCCACCGGTCTCAGACAGCGCCGAAGGAAGCAACCCGCCAGCGAGTTGATCGACCATCGAATGCAGAAAACTCTTCGCCGCCGCGAATTTTCCCGGCACCAGGAACAATCCCGCAAATCCCATCAGCGAATGCCGCGGCGAAGGAGGCGCCCACGGATAATGTGCCGCAACATATTCCGTCTGTCCCGAATCATTTCCCGCCACCCGCAGCACAAACTGATCCGCCGCCCGCAGCAGCGAATCCACGGGTTCCCCATACGACTGCGCCGGCGGTGACGGAAGCATCGCCTCCGTCAACTGCTCATCCGCCTTCGCGAGCGTGCGGTTCAGATTAATCGGATCTGCCGAGCACACAAAATGCACCGTCTGACCCGGCTTCAGGCTCCAGTGAATCTCCCCCGGATTCCAAAGGTCCTCCAGCCCTGCGTAGCCGCGCTCCTGCTCGCGCCGATAAATCGTATTCAGGTACCAGTGCGGCTCATTCTCAAACACCCCGTCATGCGCAAAAAACACTTCCGGCGTTCGGCTCGTCGCCGGCACATGATGGTGCCCCGCCGATTTCTCTGCCGCATCCAGTTTCCCGTTCCATTGATACATCAGCTCATGCATGCCGCGCAGCGCCAGCAGCGGTCGAAGCGCAAATTCAATTTCCTTGTCCCCGCCTAAAAGCGTGTAGCTGAGCACGACCGTATTTTCACCGCTCAGCAGCCGCAGGCTTTTCTCGATCGTCCATCCATCTCCCTGATATGCCCATCGCGGGAACGGCTCGGCGTTAAACGCCCGAAGCGATTGATCCCCCCGCGGATGAAACGCCCCGGGATACTCATTACAAGCCAGCGGCGATGTCCATCCATCGCAGATGACCCGCTCTTCCACGCGCGAAAGCAAAACCATCCGCCGAACCGGCGGTGTCATCGCTGCGACCAGCAGCCCATGATATTTGCGCGTATTAAGGCCCGGAACCGTGGAACAGGCGAACCCGCCGATCTTATTGACGGCAAGCCACTCCCGTTCGATGAGACTATCCAATTCTGATGACATGAGATCGAGGGCGTGCATGATTCCTCCGTGAACCCAAGTGCCCGGTCAATCGACTTGATCGTTCACCAGTATACCGCCACTCATGCAAACCCCAACAATCCCTGCAAAATTCCTCCGGAGGATTCAAAATAAGATAAAAAACCCCCGCCTCCCCGGCAATGGCAAAAACCAAGCCGCATTCATGCGAATATAAAGGCATGTGGCAACGGCTGTTCTGAATATTTCCGCAGGATTTTAGTGGGCTCGCTCGGGGGAAGGTTAGGACGGGCCGCCAAGTCGCTCACAGCCAAATCAAATGGGATTTGGACGCTTCCTCTCCGCACAGGTTGAGTGGCAATGGGAGAGAAGATGCGGAGGCCCGCCGCATCCGCTCAGGCGTAACTATGTAATCCCACCAAAAAGAAGTTAACGCCAATCCAATTAAACAGCATGATAAAAAAACCAACTATGCTCAAAACCGCCGTCCACCAGGCCTTGTCCTCTGTAGCCACGCGAACGTGAACGACGATGAGATAAACAATCCAGGTGACCAGCGCAAACGTCTCCTTGGGGTCCCATCCCCACGGCCGGCCCCACGATTGATCCGCCCAGATCGCCCCGAAAATAATCCCCGCCCCCAGAATCCAAAACGCCAACTGCAACACAACTAAATTACAGGCATCGAGGTTCGCCAAAAACGCCCGATGCTTTTCCGCCAGCGGCAGTTCCCGCACCTTCGCCACGGCGATCTGCCGCGACCGCGGAATAAACAGAAGCCCGCTCAACGTATCCGCCCAACTCTGCTGCATGGTCATCGCGCCGCCGACGATGGAAACATTTCGCAACTCCGGATCGGCCGCGTCTACCGAAAGACGATATCCCGGCATGCCCTCCAGCTCGCTGACGCTTCGGTAATATCGAACCAGCCACCATGCGCTCAGCAAAAACCCCGTCCCGATCAGCGAATAGCTGGCGGTGACGGCAGTCACATGAATGTAAAGCCAGTAGCTCATCAGCACGCCGTTGACCTGCCCGATTTCTCCCCCGATCTCCCGGCCAAACACAAACGGCGCGCAGAAAATCGCGCCAAGCGACAACCACCCCACAAAACTCGCTCCCGCCCCAAATATTCCGCGGCTGCGATACAGTTCCAGCGCCAACCCCACCGCGCACCCAAACCACGCCGAGAACATCACGCTCTCAAACTGGTTCTTGATCGGAATGCTCCCGACCAACCACCACCGAATGCCGATGCCCGCCGTATGAACGAGAAAACCGATCACAAAAAACCGCATGCCCCAGAGATACAGCGATTGCATCCCTGAACGCGCAAACATCAGGAAAAACACAAACGCCAGGAAATAAAACGCCGCCCCCGGAATGGTCAGTTTTGCCAGCCGGTTATAGGTAACCTCCACCCTCCTCTTCACCAGCGGCGGATAGACCGCCGGGTTCACCCGCGCCAGCGCATCGGCCAGCGCCACAATCTGCCCGTTCGCATCAGCAACATTGCGATCGCGCCACGCCTGCATTAACAAAAACGCCGGCTTCATCACCGCATCAATCCGATCGTCCTCATAATTCGCCAGCGCCGCCGGAAGCGTCCCGTTGTTTTGTTTCGCGACTGTCACCCAGATCGGCGAATTTCCCGCCACCTCGCTCATCCGATGCCAGAGGTGATCTTCGGCATGATCCGTCGCAGGCGGCACAACCGCCGCCGGTAAAAACGGATCTGTTCCTTTACAGATTTCCGCCATCGCCGCCGCCGCCGCCGCGGTCTCCTGCACGGCGTTCGCCTTGCGCGTGTCCGCCGCCATCACATTTTGCATCAATTGCTGCACGTCCGGCTGCATCCAGAGATTCAGCGATATCGTCCCCTCTTTCACGATGCGCTGCCCCTCATCGCCGGAGATCGACTTAAGCTGCAAAAACTCTTTCCGCACCGGCACATTCCGAATCTTGATCAGGTTCTGCCCGATGTAATCGTCCGGGTGATATGCAATATCCAGAACAGCAAACAGCGCATCCCGCCGAACGCCATCGCTTCCCACGATCGAACTCTGCGCCAGTAATTTCCGTCAATGTCTGCCGCGCGTAGCTGTCCAATGTTTTAAGCGTTTGCCGATGCTGCACCGCCACTGTCCGCAGCGGCCCCAGGTCGACCGCACTCCCAAAATCCTCCCCCCGTGCAGTCACGCCCAGGAGGACAACCAGCAGACCACTGAACATCAAAGGCAATCGCATAAATAGCCATTTCGCCTCTCCCGCCAGGAGAGAGAAACCAAGGAGAAAAAATAATCAGACAACCAAAGCGGCCCAAGAAACAAGTATTATACACATCTCAACGGATGGCGCTCCCTCGGACGGAAGGTTCAGCACGAACGCAACTTGCATAAGCCGGCAGAGCTTCCAACCTCTGCGCGACCAGGCTTAATTGACAAGCTCCCGCGCACCGGCAGTCTTCCCTTCCACTAAAGCCAGCTTCGCCTCGGCCTTTTCCGCCGCGCGGGCGATCGCCTTCTTTTTCATGCTCCGAATGATCACAGGCTTCAGATAAAATGCGTACAGCACGCCGCTGACAATCATCATGCATCCGCCGATCATCACCCACACGCCCGGCCGATTCCCCACGCCAAGGATCGTCCAATGTTTTTCGTCCCCATCATAAGCGGCTTGAAAGAACAGCCACGACCCTGTCCCAAAATAGACCGGGTTGTTCATATGTGCGACTTCGGTGGACCAGTCGCCGGTGGACGGGTCCTCAATTTTCAGCGTGGATCGGAAATCGAGCATCATGCTGCGGGTGCTGGTATCACCGCCGGGATAAGGAACGACGTCGAATTTCTCCAGCGTCAGCCGCGCCGGGAGCGGTCGCTTTGCCTGGCCTAGTTGCAGTTGCATCATCGTCCCTGTCGGCAGCTTCACCAGCCCTCCATCCCAGGGCACATCGTCCGCATCCGCCGAATAGGGAACCAGCACATCCTGTGACCATGCGCCCAGTGTTGCCCGCACCCGCAGCACCTGAAACACCCCCGATTCCCCGGCATCGCGCGTGCGCTTGGCCGGCGGAACAATCTCAACCGAATCCTCACGCTGCACATGATCCTTGCGCTCCACATGCAACTTTACTTTTGGATGTTCGGCGACCGCCTCCCCCCCCGCCGCGCCTGGCATCTTCGCAAAGGGCGCATTGCCCATCGGATCAGCCGGCGTAATCTCCACCTCTCCTGCTCCCGATTCCATCGCACGAACGTTCGCCGCAGTGGAAAATCCCGCGACAAGGTCCGTCATCCCCTTGATGTCTCCCCCCGTCACCAAAGTATGTTTTACCGACCCCTCGCGCGGCAGCAGATGAAACCCATCGTTAAACTTAAACCCAATCGCCAGCCCGGAATCCAACGGCGTTTTCTGCCGTTTTCCCATCGGTGGCGCATCGGCATCGCCGAGCTTAAAATCCGTCTGCAAATCTCGCCCGTCCAGCACCATTCGCCGAAAAGTCTGCGTCGGTGAAGTCACCTTCATCGTCAGCGCCTGAACGATTTCGTGCGTGCCGAACATTGACCATGCCGGATCAAAATTCTCAATCTCCAGCGTGTAACCGGTCGCCTCCAGCGGATATGTTTTTCCCGGCTGCACATAAATCGTCGCCGCATAATTGGGCAGCTTGATGTCGAGTTGAAAGATTTTCTGGGCCGCATCCGTCATTGCCGCCAGCGTCGATGCGTCGGCGATCCGATGCTCCAGATCTGTCGATTCCAAACTGGTGAAGCGATACCGCGGATCGCTCGCTACCAGCCACGTTTCAAACTCCTGCCCTTCATGCATTTCCGGCAGCGTCACCCGCACCCCCGCCGCGTTGGCTGATGACTCCTCATGAAACCGCGTCACGATGTTCGCATAAGGAAAGTAGCCAATCACCGCAAGCTTGAGCTCATCTTTCCAACCCATCGTCTGCGACAAGCTTCGCCGAATCGGCGCGGTGGATTTGTCATCCTGCACATCCACATAAGGCTGAATGTCTTTCAGGTTCCGCCCCTTCAACTCTCCCGCATTCCCCAGCGCTGCGTCGTACGCCTTAAACCGCGGCAGCGACGGCAACGCATACCAGTTCCATCCTGTCCCATCGATCTTCAGATAAAGCGCCCGCTCATCCCTGTCATAGAAATGGTCGATCGACACCGGCCCAAACTGCGGGTCGGTGTATAGTCGCGTCGTTCCCTCGATTTTGTTGTGATAGTAAAACGATGTCCCCAGGATCAGCGAGATGATCCCGGCATGGACACACCACACCCCATACCGGGGCGGCGTCAGCGGAATCCGAATCCAGGTCACTACCGTCAGGTTCGCCACCAATAAACCCATCAGCACCTTCAACGGCCAGGCGTCGAAGAACTGCAGTTCATCCATCTCAAATGCTTCCCTCACCCAGGCGCATCCCGACCCCACGGCGATGTACCCCCCGATGAGAACCATCAAGGCGATCCCAAAATACACGCTGTTGAACAGCCGAAGCGGGTTGTAGGAGGCTTTCTTCACGGTTGGCTGATAGTCGACCCCGGCAAATCCGCCGCAAACCGACTTCGTGACGGAATTGTACGAACCACTCGGGTTAATTCTACACCGTGGAGGGCAGACCCCACCCAAACCCCGCAAACTCGCTTATCGCGGGGACCACCCCCTTATGCACAATTCTTTTCACGTCGCCCCAGGCGAATGCCCACTTTGTCCAGAAATGTTCCCTCTTTCCCCTTCCAGCTCAGCAATTCTCAAAACAATTCGCTTGACAGTCCGGTAACTGTTAGGCATACTCTTCCCTAACGAGTTCAGGCAGATAACAAAGGATTGTTAAAATGATTACGGTTCGCCAAATCGATCGCCTATGGGGTTCCAAAGCCTTCGGCCGCCTTTTCCGCGAATTACTCTCTGCCCGCCCGGAGGCTTCTCTTCGCTTGGAAATGGAACTGGGCCGGCCCACCCCCACCGCCGCCTTGGCGGTGATCCGTCTGGATGAACTCACCCAATCCTACGTCCCCCTTTATACCAGGCTCCTTCAAACCGTCCTTAATGACCAGCAATCCGATGGCGGTTGGGGCGACCCCATGACTACCGCACTCTGCATCCGCGCCCTAACCTGCGGCCAAGGCAACGGCCTCGCCATCGAGCGCGGCTTAGACTACCTCGCTGCCCTCCAAAAACCCGAAGGTATCTGGCCTGCCATCCCCATCCGTCGAATGCCCGCCGACGCCTTCGCATCCGCCTTCATCCTCCTCCAACTGGGCGACCGTCCTGAATTCCGCCAATCCATCCGGTTTTCCAGCGCGCTCGCGTGGTTTGAGCAAAACGAATCCACTTTAGACCCTGACACCCAAAAACTCTGGGGCCGCGCCAACCTCCGCTGTGGAATTAAACCTCAGGAGCGCCAACCTCAAACGGAGAGCCTGTGGTCGTGTACCCTCTAACATTACATTACCGCCAAAACCGGTCAGGCATCGTCACTGTATCATGACGCCATCCGCTGAAAAAGCTTAACCATGACATGGGCCTCGGCTCGTGCATTTTCCTCAAAACCCCATAGCTCATCGCTCCCAAATAAACTCTCCCGCGATTCACAACCCACAAGCCCCGGACGCAGCAGTTCCGGCGGTCTTGTGCGCGCCAGCCACCCTGCCCAAAATAAAACTTCCTCCTCCGACCTTGCCTCCTCGGCGTCTGAACAGCGCATTTCTCCCCCGCATCAAAATCCTTGCCCGCCTCTCCAATCCCGGCTATATCCACCCCCAATCCAATGCCCACAAAAAAGAAATTTCCCGCCCCTCCCTCCACCCGAGTCGTCAACATTGGCCTAACCCAGATGGCCTGCTCCGCCGACCCGAACGCAAACCTGAAAAACCAGGTTCGCCTCGCTGACCAGGCTGGCCGCGCCGGCGCGAACATCATCTGCACCCAGGAAATGTTCCGCTCCCAATATTTCTGTCAGGTTGAAGATCATCGTTTCTTCAAATTAGCGGAGACCATCCCCGGCCCAAGCACCGACGCCCTGGGAAAGATTGCGAAGAAGCACAAGGCTGTCATTATCGCCAGCCTGTTCGAAAAGCGCGCCGCCGGGCTTTATCATAACACCGCCGCGATCATTGAAACCGACGGGACGATCAAAGGCATCTACCGCAAGATGCACATCCCCGACGACCCGCTCTATTACGAAAAGTTCTACTTCACCCCCGGCGACACCGGCTTCCGCTCCTGGGACACCACCCACGGAAAAATCGGCGTGCTGATCTGCTGGGATCAGTGGTACCCCGAAGCCGCCCGCCTCACCGCGCTGCAGGGCGCCGAGATCCTCTTCTATCCCACCGCAATCGGCTGGCACCCCAGCGAAAAACAGGAGTACGGCCACGCCCAGCATGAAAGCTGGGAACTGATCCAACGCAGCCACGCCGTCGCTAACGGCTGTTATGTTGTCTCCCCCAACCGTATCGGCGCCGAACACATCCTGGACCCGCGCGGCAAACCCGTCAGCGAAGAAGGCATCCAGTTCTGGGGCCAATCATTCATCGCCTCCCCAAACGGCCAAATCGTAAAAAAAGCGTCAGTTGAAAATGAAGAAGTCATGGTGGTGCCCTGCGACCTGGAAAAAGTCGAATTCAGCCGCACACATTGGCCGTTCCTGCGCGATCGGCGGATCGATGCATACGGCAATTTGACGAAGCGGTTTGTGGATGCGGGGGAATAATTCATGGACTCGGCTCGCTTCGAGATAGTCGGCCAAATCCAGGACGTACAGTCAATCGCTGTCAATAAAGGCATTCGCGAACTCCAGAACCTTCGCAAGCTGTTTGGCCACGGCCGATGGCGCAAGCTCAAAGGAACGGCGGTAATCCGTTTTGAAAATGGCTTGCTGTTTCAAGCCGAGGTACATTGGTATGAAGCGCATGGGATTGGCCGACGTAAAATGAAGATCAAGAGATTGCTTGAGCAACTGCCATGACAAAAAAAACTCCAGTTCGCTTTATGGTATGCATAGAAAACGACGGCTATCCGGAAGCGCTGGAGCTTCGGAAGCTGTACCGCATTGTGCCGGACGCAGCAGCTTCAAAGGTCGAATTCATTCGGGTAATCGATGAATCGGGGGAAGATTACCTCTATCCCAAATCCTTCTTCGCTCCGGTTCGGCTTACTCCACCCGTGCGACGGGTACTGGCCGCCACTTAGAATCTTTCATGCCTAAACTCAAAATTCTTCCGCAAACCCCTGCGTCGCTCGGCTACACTTTCCCCGCCGAGTGGGAGTCTCACGCAGCCACCTGGTTCTCATGGCCGCGGCCGGAGGGAATTTCTTTTCCTGATAAATATCACACGGTCCCGGAAAACCTTGCCCGCATCTTTCGCGAGATCGCATCGCGAGAGCAAGTGCATATCAATGTTCCCAACGGCAATTACGAACGCATCGTCCGCCGGCAGTTGAAGGAGCATGGCTGCCCGCTGAAGAATATTTTTTTTCATCACATCAAGACCAACGAAAGCTGGTGCCGCGATCATGGGCCGGCGTTTGTGGTGAATCGGGTGAAAAAGAAGGTGGCCGTTGTGGATTGGGGCTTCAATGCCTGGGGCGGGAAATATCCGCCGTATGATGATGACGATGCGGTGCCGACGCGGATTGCCGAGGAGTTGAAACTGCCGGTGTTTTATCCAGGTAGCACGGGCGCCTCGCCGGTGTCAGACGGTATCAGACACGGGCGAGGCGCCCGTGCTGCAGTGATTATGGAAGGCGGCAGCGTCGAATTCAACGGCGCCGGCACTGTCTTAACCACCACCGACTGCCTGCTGAACAAAAACCGCAATCCCGGCCTCTCCAGAAAAGAAATCGAGCAATGCCTCAAAGATTACTATGGCCAGCGCCACGTCTGCTGGCTCACCGGGGGCATCGAAGGGGACGACACCGATGGCCACATCGACGATCTCGCCCGCTTCATCAGCCCGACGCAGATCGTCGTCGGTGTTGAAGACGATCCGAAAGACGCGAACTTCAAAACGCTGAAGTCCGCTCGAAAACAATTAGAGAAGCTGAGAGATCAGGAAGGCCGGCCATTCCAGATCATCGAAATTCCCATGCCCGGCGTTGTCGAACATGACGGCCAGCGGCTGCCGGCAACGTATGTGAACTTTTATTTCATCAATGGCGCGTTGCTCGTCCCCACCTATCGCCACCGCAAAAATGATCGACGGGCAATCGAAATTCTTCAGCAGCATTTGCCTGAACATCGCGTGATCGGAATCGACTGTGTGGAACTGATCTGGGGCCTGGGCGCGATCCATTGCCTGAGCCAGCAGCAGCCGCGGGTTTGAGCGGGGTGGATGGGGTGTCGGCTATGTTAATCCTGTGTAAATTTATTCCACTTCTTGTTTGACATTGGCGTGTACATGTTAGGATTGTGGAACGGCAGTTGCGTCAGCGCCACGACGCGTGCCCTGATGGGCAGATTGCCGCTGAACCTCTGAGGAGTAGAAACGCAAAGATGACAACTTCCGTCGACCTGCAGGGCCAAATCGGTTCCGAAGAACGGCTCACCGGAGACACCACCGGCCCCAACAAGCCAAAGCACGCGTCGTCGCCAGGGACAGCCGGAGTATCGGCCAACGGGGGTGCTGCGACCGCCGTCCCCATTGCCCCTCCCAATGGAAACGACGCCAACACTGCGCCCGGACCCTGGTCTATCCAGGATAGCGCCCGACTTTATGGCATCCAGCAATGGGGCAATGGCTATTTCTCGATCAACGGCGACGGCCACGTCGCCGTGCATCCCACACAAAAACCAGAGATCAGCGTCGACCTGAAAAAACTGATCGACGAATTGCGCGAGCGCGACATCGCGCTGCCGATCCTCGTCCGCTTCACAGACATTCTGCGCCATCGCGTCGGCAAGCTGCACCAGGCATTTGCCAACGCCATCCGCGACCACGATTACAAAGGCGAATACCGCTGCGTCTATCCCATCAAGGTGAATCAGCAACGACACGTCGTTGAGGAGATCAAGGAATTCGGCAAGGAATACGGCTTCGGTCTGGAAGCCGGCAGCAAGCCGGAACTGCTGGCGGTGCTTGCGCTGGTGGAAGACGACAACACACCGATCATCTGCAACGGCTTTAAGGATGATGAATTCATCGAAGCCGTGATCCTGGCGACGAAGATCGGCAAGAACATTATTCCGGTCGTCGAGAAATTCAGCGAGCTGGAACTGATCGTGAAGTATTCAAAGCTTCACAATGTCAAACCAAGCATCGGCGTGCGCGTGAAGCTCGCCGCCAAAGGCGCTGGACGGTGGGAACAGTCAGGCGGTGTGCGGAGCAAGTTCGGGCTGTTTATTTCGGAGGTGATGGAGGCGCTGGAATACCTCCGCCGCAACGGCATGGGGGATTGCCTCAATTTGCTGCACTTCCATCTCGGCAGCCAGATCAACAATATCCGTAACATCAAACACGCGATCATCGAACTGGTTCGCGTGTACGTTGAAATGCAGCGGCTTGGCGCCGGTCTGAAATACATCGACGTCGGCGGTGGACTCGGCGTTGACTACGACGGCTCCCATACGGATTTCGGTTCCAGCGTGAACTACGGCCTGCAGGAATACGCCAACGACGTCGTCTTCCACGTCAAGGAAATCTGCGACCAGTGCGATGTCGAGCATCCGACCATCATCAGCGAATCCGGCCGGGCGATGGTCGCGCATCACAGCGTGCTGGTGTTCAACGTGCTCGGTTGGAGCGGCTTCGCCCGCTTTGATGTGCCGCAGGCGCTGACGCCGGAACAGCGCGAAGAAATGCCGGCGCCGGTGGTAAATCTGTTTGATACCTACGCCGGCATCGATAACCGAAATTTCATGGAATATTACCACGACGCCCAGATCAGCAAGGATGCGGTGCTGAACCTGTTCAGCCTCGGGTATTGCTCGCTGGAACATCGCAGCCTGGCCGAGCGGTTGTTCTTCGCCATCTGCTCGAAGGTGCTTCAGATCATCCGCCGGCTCGATTACGTGCCGGATGAATTCGAAGGCCTGGAGGCGATGCTTTCCGACACGTATTTCTGCAACTACTCGATCTTCCAATCCATGCCCGACAGTTGGGCGATCGATCAGCTTTTCCCCATCATGCCGATCCACAAGCTAGCGGAAGAACCCACTTGCCGCGGGATTCTGGCGGACATCACCTGCGATTCCGACGGCAAGGTCGATCGCTTCATCGACCGGCGCCGGGTGAAAAGCGTCCTCGAACTTCACGCTTACGACGGCAACGACTATTTCCTCGCAACCTTCCTTGTCGGCGCCTATCAGGAAATCCTCGGCGACCTCCACAACCTGCTCGGCGACACCAACGCCGTGCATGTGAGCATCGACGAAACCGGCCGATTCACGGTTGATGAAGTCGTCGAAGGGGACACCGTCCGCGAAGTGCTGCAGTACGTTCAGTTCTCGGCAGATGATCTGAAGCGTGCAATGCGAAAGAGCGTCGAGCGTGCGCTGCGGGATCAGAAGCTCACGATCGATGAATCCCGGGTGCTGCTGAAGTTTTATGAGAATGGGTTGGAAGGTTATACATATCTCGAATAAGTGCGTGCGGATGCAGCAACATCAGCATTGATCGCCTTCAGGCGGTCGCGCCTTCACATCGCCTGCAGTTCTTTGAGGACGCCTTCCCCTTCGGGTTCTTCGGGCTCTTTTTGTTTTTGAAGATCGCGCCACGCTTTGGTGAGGGATTTTTCGTCCAGCGACTCCAGGGGAAGAAACACGCCGTGGGTGGCTTTGGAGGTGAAGAGGTGGTGGGCAACAATGCCGATGCGCTCGGCGGATTCCTGCACTATTTCATTTTTGGATTCGCCGGCGATGGTCAGCGCAATGCGCATGATTTCGGACGGATGAAAGGATTCGGCAATCAGGCCGAGAATTTCCTGGATTTGACCGGGGGTGATCAGAATGAGTTTTGCCGTCTGAGGGCGGGGGCCGCGCTGAAAGGAAAGATATTGGAAATCTTCCAGGCGGGCGGTGTGGCGAAAGGGGCCCTTGGCTAGTTGCGAGAGTTGATCGATATAGGCTTTGATTTTGGCCGCCGTTTCGAAGCGTAGCTCGCCGGCGGCTTGCTGCATACGGCGGGTTTGCTCGCGAATGTAATCTTGGGGATCGACCAGGACCGTTGCGCTCCACTCAATCAGCCGGCGATATTGCGTTATCGAAATAGAACCGTCGCAGGGGGCGGGGCATTTGCCCATTTCCTTGTAGGCGCAGGCATGGCCGTGCGGGGCTTCGATGAGGATGTTGTAGTAGCGGCAGAGGTCGAAGGCGTCTTCGGCGATCTGAATCAGTTTCCCGGCGGCATGCTTATCTTCAATCGGGCCAATGAATTGGCCGGCGCGGGCAGAAAGGTCCACGGTTTTAGTGTATCGCGGGAAGTTGGCGGCAGGGTTGACGTGTATGAACCACGCAGGCCGGAAGCCGACCATGCCCTGATAGGTTTCGGGAAAGAGCGCGCGAGCGGCTTCGTAATAAAGCCAGTCGGCCTCGAAGGCGCTGTCGACTCGGCGATAATGAATGTTGCGGACGAGGTCGCGGTAGTTCACCCGGCGAGTGGGGCCGATCGTTTCTTCGCCGCCGAGACGGCGCTTGAGGCTGTAACGAAGATTTTTAACACAGAGAAGCTGGATCGGGCAGTCGTTCTCATCAGTGAGCAGATAGATGACCCATTTGGCGGGGATCTGTTTTAGAAATGCGTCGAAATCAATTGAAAGAGAGAAGGCGGCGTGGTGCGTGAAGGGGAGCGCGGTGGTTGAGGAGACGGCTTGGGCCATTGGTTCGGAATGATATGAGCGGATTGCAAGCTTGTCGTGGGTATGACAAAAGAGATTGGATGACATCTTTCAACCCGAACACTCACATGCTCGTATCAGAAATGAGCTGGTTCGTGCGCGTGATCGCGCGATGGATGGTTTCATTAAGGATTTCGAAGCTGATGGGTTTCGTCAGATGTTCGCAAAAGCCGGATTCGGCGGTGCGAGCGTGGTCTTGCTCGGCGCCATAGCCGGTGAGGGCGATGGCGGGGATGGCGGTGTGGTGGGGCTGGAGGCGGATTTCGCGAAGGACATCAAAGCCGCTGCCGTCGGGAAGACCGATGTCGGTGAGAAGGACGTCAAACGTGTTGGTCGCCGCGGTGGCGATGGCGTCGGAGACACAGGGCGCGATTTGAACGTGGTGACCGCTGCTGGTGAGGAGCTTGGCGAGGATGCGGGCGGTGTCGCGGTGGTCTTCGACGAGAAGAATCTTCATAGGACGCGTGGAGGGCGCTTTGCTGGGCGGCGGAATCTTGTAAGGACGACTGGGAATCTCGATGGGAGTTGGTGTGGTGGAAAGGCGAATGGTGAACGTCGAGCCTTTTGAGATGCCATCGCTGGATGCGGTGATGGCTCCCCCGTGGGCTTCGACGAGGCCACGGGAAATGGCCAGTCCGAGGCCGAGCCCGCCGGAGGCGGCAGCGCGGGCGGCGCTGCCCTGCTCGAAGGCATCGAAGATTTTAGGGAGGGCTTCGGCTTCGATCCCGATGCCGTTGTCAACGACTTCTATGACGATCGAAGGCTCGGATTCAGGGGTGATGAATTCGTTGGTGGTGTGAATGGAAATGCGGCCACCGTCGGGGGTGAATTTGATGGCATTTTTAAGGAGGTTCCAGAATACCTGCTGGAGCCGGGCGGGATCGCCGCGGACATGGTAGTTGGTGGCCAGGAGGCGGGGCTCGATGCGAAGGCGCTTGGCGGAGATTTCCTGCTGCGAGCAGACCGTCATGGCGCGGCCGATGATTTCGTGGAGATCGACCACCTGGAGCTGAAGGCGAAGCTTACCGCGGCCGACGCGGGTGAGATCGAGCAGGTCATCAATCAGCCGCGCTTCCAGTTCGACATTGCGGTGGATCATCGCCATCTCGTCCCGGATATCCGCGGGGAGCCGGTCATCCTGGGATGAATTGGCGGCGATGGCGAGGACGGGCGTGAGCGGTGTGCGGAGCTCGTGACTGAGGACGGCGAGGAATTGATCCTTGGCGCGATTGGCGGATTCGGCGGTTTCCTTGGCGGACTGGAGATCACGCTGGGCACGTTTGGATTCGGTGAGATCCAGAACGAACGCCACGCCGTTGAGGGCGGCACCGGAATCATGGGCGCCTTCGACCGCGGCGACTCCGATCAATACCGGAACAGAACCGGTAGTTTCATTGAGGAATTCAAATTCGAAGGGGGGACAGACGCCGCTCTTCAGGAGTTCAGCAATCACGGCGCGGCTGTGCTCGCGGTGGCTGGGAGACGTAATTTCATCCATGTGGACGGGGCGGCCCAGAGATTCGCGCGTGCGCCCGATGATGCGGAGGAATTCATCGTTGGCTTCGGTGATGAAGCGGTCGGAGTTGAAGAAAATGACACCGATGAGATTCGCGTCGACGAGTCGGCGGAGGCGGGCCTGGCTGGCTTTAAGGGCCTGGGTGGCAAGCAAGAGATCAGCGGCATTTTTCTGTGCGGCGATTTGGGCGAGTGACTGGCGGCGCGTGACCGCGAAGAGAACGAGGCCGATGCCGATGCCGCCGAGGTAGATGAAGGGAGCCAGCCGCTCGCCGGATTCAAGTTTGAAATCGGGGCGTTCGGAAAGTTGGAGGGTCCATGTGCCGCCGGCGAGTTGAATCGTGCGGGAGGCGTTGAATCGTGGGGTGAAGGAGGAGGATTGGGGAAACGACGAGGAATGATGCAACAGGTTTTCTGACGATGGCACGGAGCCGGAGTAGATGCGGACGTCCAGGCGTGCGCTGGCGTCGGTGTTAATCAAGGAGTGGAAGAGATTGTCGCTGACAAAAGCGCCATAAACAAAACCAACAAAAGCGTCGCGGCGCTCGGCTTCGGTTTGCGGGAGAATCTTCGCGACATAGATGGGGACGCAAACGAGAAATCCCGCGAGTGACTCTGAATCGCCATGGGAAAGAAGCGCCAGTTTTCCGGTGAGAGCGGGCACGCCCGTATCGCGGGCACGCTCGATGGCGGCGCGGCGGGTAGGTTCGGAAGAGAGGTCGAAACCGATCACATTCCTATTGATCGCGGTAACAGGCTCCAGAAAGGCCACCGGATATGCGTCACCGGTATTGCCCGAAGGCCAGATTTTAAAGTGAGGATCGATCTGTGTCCGAGCGGCGGTGGTAAATCGAGCAACTTCGGCAGGCGACACGCGCGGCGCAAAACCCACGGCTCGAAATCCGGGATAGCGATTCTGGACGTCGCTTTCGGTGATGTAGGAATGGAACTGGTCGGGGCTGACCCGCCCGAAAGCTGCGAAGAGACCAGCCGCGCCGCGGAGGACGGCGATGTATTTGCCCATGCCTTCGGAGACGTCATCGGTCGCCGCATCTACCAACCCGCGGAATCGGGCCTGATCCTGAATGGCGGAGGAATTATTAACGTACCAGCCGGCAAGGATTGTGATCGCGAGGGAAACGATAAGAACGAATTGAGGAGCCCAAAGTGGGCCTTTGCTGCGGCGGGAATCAGAGGCATCTTCGCTCATGGTTGGACATCAAGCTGAGCGGGGTGAATTGGACAATATGGGAATAATATCCGGTGTTTGGAAAGCAACCACCTGCAAATGCAATAATTCCGTAAGAAAAGAATTGGAAAGAACTGCAACACAATAGGCAAAAAAGAACCCCGACCTTCTTTGAAGACCGGGGTTCAGTTTAATGCTGGCAGTGACCTACTTTCCCGCTGACGCAGTATCATCGGCTCTGCAGGCTTGACGACCGTGTTCGGAATGGGAACGGGTATGACCCTACAGATATAGCCACCAACAAAGGCTCACCGATCCGGTTAGAGACCGGTGAGCGCAGTTCGGTTTGATTTCGTGATTAATGAGGTTCAGGGCAATGCAATGATCAAGATTTGAGACTTAAGACTTGGGTGTTGAGACCCAAGTCTCTCATTCATTTCTGGAGCAAATGCCTGCCACACTCCGCGATTACCGAGCACACCTCTTTGGTGTTGAACGATGATCGATAAAAGTGGTCAAGCAATCGACCGTTAGTACCGGTAACCTAAAAACCTTTCTGCTTGTACAGCTCCGGCCTATCAACCGAGTGGTCTACTCGGGGTCTCTCGGGGGCAAGCCCCCATGGATTCCTTGTCTTGGCATAGACTTCACGCTTAGATGCTTTCAGCGTTTATTCGTTCCGGACATAGCTACCCAGCGGTGCCGCTAGCGCGACAACTGGTACACCAGGGGTCCGTCCTTCCAAATCCTCTCGTACTATGGAAGAGGTGCCGTCAAGAATCCTACGCCCACAGCAGATAGGGACCGACCTGGCTCACGCCGGTCTGAACCCAGCTCGCGTACCGCTTTAATTGGCGAACAGCCAAACCCTTGGGACCGCCTTCAGCCCCAGGATGCGATGGGCCGACATCGAGGTGCCAAACCGCCTCGCCGCTATGGACGCTCGGAGGCGATCAGCCTGTTATCCCCAGCGTACCTTTTATCCGTTGAGCTATGGCCCTTCCACACGGGACCACAGGATCACTAAGACCGACTTTCATCTCTGCTTGTGCTGTAGCACTCGCAGTCAAGCAAGCTTCTACCTTTGCGCTCGACGAACGATTGCCAACCGTTCTGAGCTTGCCTTTGCACTCCTCCGTTACTCTTTTGGAGGAGACCGCCCCAGTCAAACTAACCGCCTAGCACGGTTCCCTGCCCGGATTCATGGGATCAGGGTGAGATGACGAATGTAAACAGGGTGGTATTTCACCGTTGGCTCCCCCCTGGCCGGAACCAGGGGATCAACGCCTCCCACCTATCCTACGCAGTCCGCAACCGGCATCAGTACCAGGTTATAGTAAAGGTGCATGGGGTCTTTCCGTCTTGCTGCGGGTAGACGGTATCTTCACCGCCACTTCAATTTCACCGAGTCTGCGGTTGAGACAGCGCCCAAGTCGTTACGCCGTTCATGCGCGTCGGAACTTACCCGACAAGGAACTTCGCTACCTTAGGACCGTCATAGTTACGGCCGCCGTTTACGGGGGCTTCGGTTGTAAGCTTCAGGGCGAACCCTTGACCTACTTCCTTAACCTTCCCGCACCGAGCAGGCGTCACTCTGTATACATCCTCTTGCGAGTTAGCACAGAGCTGTGTTTTTGATAAACAGTCGCCCGGGCCACTTACTGTGCCCTCTCCCGAAGGAGGAGGGACCCCTTATCCCGAAGTTACGGGGTTATTTTGCCTAGTTCCTTAACCGCAGTTCTCTCGAGCGCCTTAGGATATTCTCCTCGCCTACCTGTGTCAGTTTTAGTACGGGCAACTGTGTCGTCACCTCTGCACTTTTCTCGGCCCTTTCTCCACAGACTTCGGCAACAAAACGGCCTCGATCTTGCGAAACCCCAATCTAATCAGGGGATCTGCCTTGAAAGGACACATGCAGAGGTTCAACCTTCACAGCCGGTGCAGGAATATTAACCTGCTGTGCATCGACTACGCCTTTCGGCCTCGCCTTAGCTTCCGACTAACCCTGGGCGGATTTACCTTCCCCAGGAACCCTTAGGCTTTCGGCGTGCAGGATTTTCACCTGCATTATCGTTACTCATACCGGCATTCTCACTTGTACACGCTCCACCACTCCTCACGGTATGGCTTCGACGCGGCATACAACGCTCTTCTACCGCTTGCATTGCGCAAGCCCGCTGCTTCGGTATCCAGCTTATTCCCGATCATTTACGGCGCTACTGTTCTCGACCAGTAAGCTATTACGCACTTTTTAAATGGTGGCTGCTTCTAAGCCAACATCCTGGCTGTCTCAGAACAATAACTTCCTACCGAACTAAGCTGAATTTTGGGACCTTAGCAGGCGATCAGGGTTGTTTCCCTTTTGACCGCGAAGATTATCCCTCGCGGACTCACTCCTCGGATAGTCTCATTGGTATTCGGAGTTTGGTAGGAGCGTGTAGGCGGGTAGCCCCACGTCTCCTTTCAGTAGCTCTACCCCCAATGAGTAGTTGCCGAAGGCTGCCCCTAAAGGCATTTCGAAGAGAACCAGATATCTCCCCGTTTGATTAGACTTTCACTCCTCCCCACAGCTCATGCCATAACTTTTCAACGTTAACGGCTTCGGTCCTTCTGTCCCTTTTACGGGACATTCAACCTGGCCATGGGTAGATCACGGGGTTTCGGGCCGTAAGCCTGCAACTTAAACGCCCATTTTAGACTCGCTTTCGCTACGGCTCCGGGCTTGACCCTTAGCCTTGCTGCAGACATACACTCGCCGGTCCATTATGCAAAAGGTACGCCGTCACACATTGCCCTTGCGGGCCATAGTGCTCCGACCGCTTGTAAGTATATGGTTTCAGGTGCTTTTAACTCAGCTAATAGCTGTGCTTTTCATCGTTCAATCGCCCTACTAGTTCACTATCGGTCATCGAGTAGTATTTAGCCTTGGCCGGTGGGCCGGCCAGCTTCGCACGGAGTTCCACGAGCTCCGTGCTACTCTGGAGAGCACATATTAACGGGGACCTATTCCTGTCGCCTACGGGACTTTCACCCTCTGTGGTGAGACTTTCCAGACTCTTCAGCTAGGAATGGTTTTGTAACCCCTCAGTGCTTCCGCAACCCCGGGACGAATCCCGGTTTGGGCTATGTCCGCTTTCGCTCGCCGCTACTTACGGAATCAATGTCTTTTTCTTTTCCTCCAGGTACTTAGATGTTTCAGTTCCCTGGGTTCGCTCTAACTGGCCTATACATTCAGCCAGCAGTGACTGGGAGTAACCCCAGCCCGGTTTCCCGATTCAGAAATCTCCGGATCAACACTTGTTTGCCAGTTCCCCGGAGCATTATCGCAGGCTACCACGTCTTTCGTCGCCTCTCGATGCCAAGACATCCACCGTATACCCTTAGTAGCTTGACCACATTTATCGATCACCGTCGCGACTGATCACACCCACGATTAAGTTGATTCGCCTTCAACATCGACTTTTACATCGACATTGCGATTGAATCGACCGCAGATGCTATCCTAGCTCCAAGCGTGTTTCGTTTCCGCGAGAGGAATTTGGAACCCAGGAGGAACTAACTCCAGGCTCAGTCACTGCCGGGCAGGCAGTAACAGCCGCAGGCATCACACCATTTCAAACAACAAAATGATGCAAATCCTGCATGATGCGATAACGGATCATGTTCGCCAAAAAGGTGCTCGGCGATGTCCGTCCGACGGAATCGGTGTGGGGATCACACCTAGCCTGCGGCACCCATCGTGCGAGCAGACGTAATGAACGAACATCGCGGAGTTGTTCAGGTTTCTTGATTAAACCTTGAACCTCATCATTCACTTGTCAAAGAGCCGCTTCTTCTCGCTTCCATCTCACCGGTTTAACCCGGCTTGATTTATTCTCGACGAAGCATCCCGCCGAACGCGGGTGAGTCAACCCTCTATTGCGAGGATAAACTGATCCAAGTTCGGCAAATTTTTCAGACGGGACAACCCTCAAATTCCGGTTGTCCTTTTGAGTCGCATCACCGGGGGTCGCCGGTGACCTGTATTAAGTGGGGTCAACTGCGAACTACTGCGGTGTGAGCAAAACGGTTGGTGTAACCAATCGGGTTGTCCTTCTTCGTATGACTCTTACTCAGGTTCGTCCTCGCCACCCTTTCTCAAGGGCGGGTGGCGAAGTATATCGTTCGTTTTCGTCTCGTCAAGCCTTGTCGCTTGTTTTTTTTCGTATCAGGTGAAGGTCTTATAAACCTCGCCTAAGTACTACTCCGCGTAGGGCTTCCGGTTCATTATCAGTGGCTTGTTGGCGTCTGATTGATGTTCCGTTGCCGTCAGCGGCGAGGCGGGGAATATATCGGCGTCCAAAAGCTTTGCAAGGGGTCAGACCGAAAGAATTTTCCCTTCGGTGATATTTCCCAAGGTTTCGCGGGGAATAGACTTGCCTCAATCGGCGGATCAATCACTAATGGGCCGGCGAACGACCCGCGCGTATTCGATCGCCTTCTTCATCACTTCCTGCAGCGATTCCTTCACCATCATCTTTTCCCCCGTATCGCAGCAGACGACCGTATCGGGTGTGGATTCAATATAGCGGATCTTCTCGGCGTTAATCACAAACTGATGCCCGTTCAGGCGAGTGAGCGCGATCATGGTTCGATCTCCGATCGAAAACGTACTGGTTTTACTAAAAAGGCCCCCGCGACAGCAGAATAAACACCTGCCGCGAGGGCTCTTTACTGTTGCCGGGGATCCTCCCCGGCTTATTCACCGCTATGCCCGGTGTCTTGCGGGCCTGGCGGGCTCTTCCTTGATTCCTTATCGCTGCGTATTGAGCAGCTCGGTCAGCAACTGGCTGCTGGTCGATATCACTCGGCTGGAGGCCGAGAACCCGGTTGACGACACAATCAGGTTAATAAATTCCGAGGACAGATCGACGTTGCTTTGCTCCAAAGCGCTCGAACGGATACCACCGGCCCCAAGCGTCAGCGGGGTCGCGATGATGGGGACGCCGCTGTTGGCGCCAGCGGCGTACATATTGCCGCCTTTGTCATCAAGCCCCTGAGGGTTGTTGAAAGTTGCGACAGCAAGCTGGCCGAGGCTGCGGGTTTTTCCGTTGTCAAATGCACCGGTGATCGTGCCATCGGCTCCAACGGAGAATCCGACGAGCGTGCCGAGCTGGATGCCGTCCTGGCCGGACATCTCGATGGCCGAGCCTTTATGGGCGGCGTCCTGCGCGAGCGAGGAGACGCCCGTGAAATCCATACTGATCGGAAGCGTCGGCGATGCTCCGGTATTGGCGCGATGGAGGGTCAATGTGCCGCCGGTCACGGTCTTGAGCTGGCCGTTGCCGTCGAATGAGAGCGTGCCGGTTCCGACGAAGTGTTGCGCCGGGATTCGCGGGATCAATGTTGTCGGAGCTGTTGGCGTAAAACTTCCAGGTGGTGCCGGAGTTGGTGGCGCTTTGCAGGACCGTCGTCACGTCAACATTCACCGGCACGCCGAGCGAATCGTATACGGTCATTGACGTGTGCGTGCTTTCACCGGCAGGAACACCGGCGGGATTGGCCGTGAACGTAAAGGGTGTGGCCCCCGCGCCATCAGAAAAACCGCCGGAGGTGACAGTGAGCGCGTTGGCGGTGCCGCTGTTGCCGGTGATTTCAAACTTCACACTGCCAGCGGCAGTGCCGGCGGGGATCAGAGCGCCGGCTCCGGCAACACTGGTGTCAACACCGAGAGAGTTGTTGAAGAATGACTGCATATCCGCGACCGTTGACGTGGGGCTGACGGTAAACGTCTGCGGTGTGAGGTCGCTGCCATTTCGCTTGGCATTCAGTGTCAGCGTTTGGCCGGACGTGAACATTGGATTGCCGCTCGAGGTCGAAACCAGGTCGGTGAGAAGGTTCGTGCCGGTTGGAACAGTCGTGCCTGCGGTGACGGCGGCGGCGGGCGATAGCTGGAAGTCCTGGCTGTCGATGATCGAACCGCCTGAAGCGACAACGCCATCGGCGGCGAGGTTTCCGACGAGCGACACATTGCTGGTCGCTTTCGCAATGGTGGCTGAGCCGAGCGGTATCGTCATGTTCTGCAATGTGCCGGGAACGGTGACGCCATTGCTATCGACGCCGTAGCCTTGCACAAACGCGCCGCTGTTGGTGACGAGCTCGTGATTGCCATTGAGCGTGAACGAACCGTCGCGGGTGAATTCCTGACCGTCACTCTGGCTCTGGGCGACAAAGAAACCGTTGCCATCGATCGCCATATCGGTGGGCTTGCCGGTGGGCTGAATTGCACCCTGGGTGAAGTCCTTTTGAATGGTTGCGACACTTGCGCCGAAGCCGCGCTGGCTGGGATTGGTGCCGCCGAATTCACCATCGGGCGGTGAACCCGCGGCATCAGTGACGTAGAACTGTGGGGTGAAGAGCGCGCGGCTGGACTTGTAGGCGACGGTGTTAACGTTGGCGATGTTGTTGCCGACCACGTTCATGCGGGTCTGGTTGACATCCAGACCGGAGAGGCCGGTGAACAGGGTGCTGGTCAGTGCCATACGACTTCCGTTTCGTTTCAGGACCCGCGAAGCGGCTCCGCCGCGGGGGGTCATCCTTCAGTCGCTCCATCCGGGAGCGGGTGTTGCCAAAGTTCCGCGTCGATCCACTCGATCCGCAATGCGGATCCGGATTCATTACGACGGCGTCGTGACGACAGGGGCGGCGCCGATAGACACAACCTGGCTGAGGCCCATGCTCATGCCTGTATCGAGTTGAAGATTGACATTGCCGCCATCCACTTTGACAGAGTTGACGACACCTGAAATTGGATTGTTGTTAGCATCAAGGCCCTGGACATTTTTCCCAATCAGGCTGGATGCAGAGCCGATCTGCGACTGCATTGTCAAACTTTTCATTGTCGTCTGGAGATCGGTTGAAGATTGCAATTGACCGATCTGGCTCATCTGTGACAGCAACTCGGAATTGGACGCCGGCTGCATGGGGTCCTGGTTCTGAAGCTGTGTGACCATCATCTTGATGAAGTCGGCGGGCTGCAGGTTGTAGCCCCCTGCCGCCGGAGCCGCGCCTGTTGTCGCAGTCGTTGGAAGCTGCGAACCGGTCGGGCCAGATTGAGTAGATGAGGTGATCATGCTTCTCATTTCGGCCGCAGGAAATTCGCCGCATCAAAAATCGAATGCGGTAATTTAGCGAGCGCCCAATCGTGCGCGGCCGGAGCGCAGTCGCTGCGCTTTATGACGAATGGCAAAGGCAACGAGAGAGGATGAACTTTGAGAAGCGGGAAGTGAAAAACGATAAACGAAAATGGAAAGAGGATGATGGTTTCCTCTTTCCATTTGCTATTGGCCACGTTTGCGCGGAATCACGCGACAAGATCGAGGGGATCTCCGGTTCCGGAGAGTTTACGCCACATGCGTTGAAGCATTTCGCGGCGTTGTTGTTCTTGTTTGGCTTCGTGTTGTTGTTCGGTGGTTTTTTGTTGTTGCTGGTCGCTGTTACCGCCGCGGGATTCCTGCTTGGTGGATTGCTGGACGTGCATTTTTTCCACGTTGATGCCAGAGGATTCGAGAGCGGTTTTCAAATCGTTCAGGCTGTGGCTGAGCATGCGCGTCGCTTCGGCGTTGGACGTTTCAAAGGAGGCGGTCATCACGCCGTCTTTCATATGGACGGTGACCTGGAGATCACCGAGTTCGGGTGGGTCGAGGCGGATTTGCATGGTGCCGCCACCGGGAAGGAGCTGGCCATGCATGCCGGTGATGATCTTGGGATGATTGGCGTCAACAAAGTGAGTTTCAGTCGGCGTGGGAAGCGGAGTTTCAGCTTTTGAAGGTGCGGCTGGGCCGGTTGCTTTCTGGAGTTGCTGCGCGAAACCTGCGGGCGCCATTGGGGCTGCACTGGGCGCGGCGGTTGGGGCTGTGTGGGAAGCGGACGCATCGACACCAATCGCTGCGGTGACGGATTGGAGCGCCTCGTCGATGGACGAGGAATCGGAGACAGTCGAATCGGCCGCTGGGTTGCCAGAGGGTGTTGCGGCTGCGCTTGTGTTAGGCGATGCCTGGCCGTCACCTGTCTTTGAATGACCGGCCTGCTTTGCTTTGGCGTCAACGATGCCGACGGCTTTGGTGGTGTCACCATCAAGCGGTGAAATTGCAGTGGCTTTAGAGGCAGGATCGGCGGTGGTTTTGGCCGGTTTTGAATCGGCTTCGCCGTCGGTATCGTCGGTTGAATTGTCGGCGGCTTTGGCATGCAAAGGCGATTTGGCTACCGCGGACTTTGCCTTTAATGTGACATCTTCGGCTGGTTTGGCCGAGGGTTTAGCAGCATCTGCGGTCTTGACGGGCAGCGGGTTTTGGCGGGCTTGATCGATCTTTGCCTGAAGCGCGATCTTCGGTGTCGCCGGTTCCAAATGCACCACGTCCACATGCGCATCATGCGGATCTTTTTCTTTTTTGTGGGTCGCATCGTCCGCGGCGGGCACCTTTTCGCCGGGCGCGGCAGCAGCATTTTCGAGGGCGGAGGACGCCTCATCCTTTGAGGTCTGCTTCTTGGAATCTTCGTCCGCGTCTGGATCAAGCTTGTGCTGATTGGCGCCGATTGGCCGCTTTGATTTGGCGGACTTGTTGGTTTTCCTGGCCGCGGGCTTGTCGGTTTTTTCGGTGTTTGCCTTCTCGTCGGTGACTTTGGTATCCGATGGCTTGTCGGAATTGCGCTGGCGCGCACTGTCCAGCGTTTGCTGGAACGATGTGTCCGACGGGCAGGAGGCAGCCGAGGGGGGATTAAGCTGGACCGATGTGGGCGGCAAGAGGGTGAGCGCGCTGGTTTGAGGCATATTCCTCTATCGACACCAGAGTATTATTGGAACCAGTTAATTCGCTGAGGCTGACGGTTGAGCGTCTGAAGGCTGGGCGGCTGATGGCTGAAGGGCAGGAGGCTGGGCGCTTGCAGGCTGCGGGACAGGAGCCGCCGGTGGTCCGGCCTGGCGGATCTTTTCCAGGACACGCTGGATGCGATCCACTTCTTCCTGAGATTTGAATTCCTTGATGATTTTTGACGCGGTTCGCGGCTCCATCGCCTGGAGATATCGCTGCACCACGTCGTCTGTCAGCGTCATGAAAATCGTCTTGACCTGCTTGGGCTGCATCGTTGTATAGAGCAGCAGGCTGTCCTGAAAGCCTTTGTCGGTAGCGAGCTTGGTCTGCTGCTGCTCGCGGCTGACGAGTTCCTTTTGATCCTGATCGAGCTTGGCTCGGTCGCGGATCATCTGCTCCTTTGCCAGATCCACCTGCCGCTGGAGGTCGGCCAGTTCCCGTTGTTTACGATCCAGTTGGGCAACTTCGGTGTCGAAGGTTTGCTGGATGAACTCCACTTGCTCCCCGGCGGTGCGGCCGCTGGCTTTTGCGAGGAGCTCATCAAGGCGAACCGACGGTTGGCTGGTTGGCGCAGGTTGGGTTGAGGGCGCATTCGGGTCTACTTCGGCGACCGGTTTTGGAAAAAGCAGTTCTTTAATCTTGGTGACGCGCTCGCGATCGAGATGTCCGGTTCGGAACAGCCAACCAGCCCCGCCTGCTACGATCAGGAAGTTCAAAGCGAGCACGAGGGTGATGGCACTGAATAACTTTTTCATGCCGGTTTCTCAATAATGGTCGGCTGATAATCAGTCATGTTGGATTCACCATCGGCTTGATAGCCCATTTGCATCGCCACTTCGTCCAGTTGCGCCATTTCTTTCCTGGCGATTTCGGTTGCCCAGCGCTCATGCTGTTTCTCCCGAAGTTTTTCGATGATTTTCTTCTGTTTGGCGGCCTCAGCCAGTGCCTTGTGGGCAACTTCGACCTTTTCCTGCGCTTCCTGCAGCTTCTGCATCAGCAGCATCCCCTGCCGCTGCATGGCCATCATGAAGCGGCGATGGGCAGCGAGAAATGGGAGATCGAGCGTGCCGGTCAGCCGATTGGTTCGCAGGTCGGCCATCGTCTGCTGAATGGCTTCATCGAGCGCCTTCAGCTCGGCCTGTGCGGCGGTCTTTGCCGCCTTGGCGAGCGCGAACTCGCGCTGCCGCTGCTGCTCCACCAACTCGCGATGACGGAGGACGCCTTGAAGTTGGAAAACAAATTGGGCCATGCCTGGTGAATCGAAGAACGCGGATCGAAACCGGGATTCTTAATTTGTTCTGCGCTCGGCGATCATCGCTCTGCGCTTTTCATGCTGTCTTTACCGGCGCCTTGGGCTTCTGGGCTTTGACTACTTTGTCCATCTGGTCGATCCAGTTAACCAGATCTGTCAACTGTTTTTTAGACTGCTCGAGCGTGCTGGGCGCGTTGGGTTCTTGTTGGAGGAACTGGACGATTTTGGGTCGGGCCTGCACGGCGAGATCGAACTCGGGATTTACACCGGGGACATAAGCGCCGATGTTTACAAGGTCTTCGATGTCCTGATATGTCGCCCAGAGCGACAGCACCCGGCGGGCCATGCGGCCATGCTCTTTTTCAGTAACGTCACCACGTACGCGGCTGATGCTTTGCAGCACATCAATCGCCGGAAAATGCCCGCGATTGGCCAGCGCGCGATTCAGCCACAGATGCCCATCGGTAATGCCTTTGACGGCGTCGGGGATCGGCTCGTTGAAGTCGTCCCCTTCGACGAGGACCGTATAGAAGCCCGTGATGGAACCGGTTGATGTCTTACCGGCGCGCTCCAGGATTTCGGGAATCAGGCCGAACACGCTGGGCGGGAAGCCTTTGGTTGCCGGCGGTTCCTTCGCGGCCAGGCCGATTTGGCGCTGCGCCTGGCACATGCGGGTGAGGGAATCCAGCACCAGCAGCACGTGTTTGCCGCGATCGCGGAAATATTCGGAAATGGTGGCGGCCACCTTCGCGGCGCAAACGCGCAGCAGCGGCGCGTCGTCGCTGGTGCTGACGACCATGACGCATCGCTTTAATCCATCGGGGCCAAGGCTGTTGTGCAGGAATTCCTGCACCTCGCGGCCGCGTTCGCCGATCAGCGCGATCACGGAAACATCGGCACTGGTGTTCTTCGCTATGCTGGAAAGCAAAGTGCTTTTGCCAACGCCGGGACCGGAGAAAATGCCCATGCGCTGGCCGAGGCCGCACGTATGCAGAGCGTCGATCGCGCGAACGCTGGTCGTTATCGGCTGGCGAATATTGGCGCGATCCATCGGCGCTACACCGCGGCCGTCAATTCGCCGGCTTTCGCTGAGCCGCAGCACGCCTTTGCCGTCAATCGGCTGGCCGAAACCGTTGATCACCCTGCCGAGCAATTGTTCGGAGCACCAGACACGCGGGGCTGAGGAAAGATTTTCGATGCGGTCGCCGCGCGAAACACCAGCGGTGCTGCTGAGGGGCATAAGAAGCGTGCGATCGTGCTGGAAGCCGATGATCTCAGCGGTCGATTCCCGGCCGCCAAAACTGGCGATGCGGCACATGGAACCAAGCGGCAGCGCGAGATCGGTTGCCTCGATCGTCAGGCCGCTGATTGCCTGCACTGTGCCGATGACGCGGAACGGCATCGAGGTGTCCACGGCGTCGAGTTGTGCATCGAGGTAACCCATGTCAAATAATCGTGGAATGGTGAGCGCGGATCGCAGAGCGAATAAAAAGCGATGGCATTCTTCCGGATCTGCGTTCTGACTTCGACGAGCTCCCTTCGGGCCTGACTTCGGCGAGCTCCCTCCTTCGGGTCTGAGCCTCAGGGTCGAAGACAGTCAAGCCAAGCCTCAGGGTTGAAGACAATCGAGTCGCGCTCATGGTTCTGCGCTCTCTTCCGTCGGCAGCAGGTCGGCGATGACGCGGTCTAATTGGCCTTCGATTTCTGCGTTGATTTCGCCATGGCGCGTGAGGATGCGGCAACCGCCGGAGCCAATCGCCGGGTCATCGAGCAATTCGATGTGTTTCAGATTCGGCCAGTTCATCTGCAGCCGGGGGAGTTGTTCAGCGAGCGTTTTGCGTTGGGCGGGATTGATGACGATTCGAACATCAGCGGAGGCAACGGCGAGTTTCATGGCTTCGCGCAGGTTTTCGGTCAGCACTTCCGGATCGAGCATCGATTGGCGTTTAGTGACTCTTCGGGCGATCCCCGAGGCCAGCGCGATGACTTCCATAATGCCCGAGGTTTCCAGGTCCTTTCGTGCCGCGTCCAGTTGCGTAAGAGCGGAGTTCAAAGCCGCCCAGGTCTGCCCCAGTTGGCCTTTCATTTCATTCAATCCTGCCTGGTGGCCGGCTTGAGTTCCCTCCTGAAGCCCCTTGCTCGTGCCTTCGCGATGTCCCTGTGCAAAGCCTTCCAACTTTGCCTGCTGGCGAAGATTTTCTGCTTCCTTCTGCGCTTCAACGAGCAAGCTTTCCGCCGTGCGTCGGGTGCGCAGCAAAAGCGCTTGTGCCTGCCCTTCGATGTCGCGCATCGAAAACGGCGTCAGGCTGGGCGGGGCGAGGCTGGATTTGATCAGTCCCATTAAATGCGTTAGTTGCCGGTTGTCCGTTGTTCGCTGTCCGTTGCTGGGAGCGTCATGCAACGGACCACGGACAACTTCAGATTCCTAGACAACCATTTCCTTTTCACCGCCGCGGCCGGCGATAATAATTTCTCCGGCGTCTTCGAGTCGGCGGACGATATCGACGATTTTCTGCTGAGCCGCTTCCACGTCGCTCACGCGCACCGGGCCCATGTACTGCATGTCTTCCTGAATAAGCTGCCCCGCACGTTCGGACATGTTCTTGAAGATTTTCTGTTTGAGCTCTTCGCTGGCGGTTTTGAGCGCCAGGCCGAGTTCCTCGTTGTCGACTTCCTTGAGGACCGACTGAATGCCTTTGTCGTTGACGAGCAGGATGTCCTCGAACACGAACATGAGCCGCCGAATCTGTTCGACCAGGTCGGGGTCCTCGGCTTCGAGGCCTTCCATAATCCCCTTCTCCGTGGATCGGTCGGCCAGATTGAGAATTTCGGCGACGGTATCGACACCGCCGGCTTTTTCGAAAGTCTGGCTGACAATATCGCTCAGGCGGTGCTCCAGCCCGCGCTCGACTTCCTTGATGACCTCGGGATTGGTCTGCTCCATGTTGGCGATGCGCTTTACCACTTCAATCTGTTTCTGGCTTGGCAGGCCGACCATGATCTCGCTCGCCTTCTGCGGCGGCAGATGCGCCAGAATAAGCGCGATCGTCTGCGGATGCTCATCCTGAATAAACGTCAGCAGGTTTTCTGACTCGGCCTTTTGCAGGAACGAGAACGGCGTCGTCGCCACCTGCTGCGTGACTTGCTTAATCACCCGCTTGGCGTCGTCTTCACTGAGCGACTTGGTGAGCAATGCCTTGGCATATTCCAACCCGCCTTCGCTCAGGTACGAATTGGCGAGCGCGAGATTATAAAACTCCCCAAAAATTTCCTTGCGCGTCGCGACGGGAATTTCCCCCAGCGACGCGATCTCGCGGCTGATCTCTTCCACCGCCTCGGCCGGCAACCGCTTGAGAATCTCCGCGGCCTCGTCCTGTGGGAGCGAGAGCAGAAGAATCGCAGACTTCTTGATGCCGTTGATATCGCTGGGCATGGGATTACATGGTTACGTTTGCTTTACGATCGATTCAGCCATCGCTTCACAAGCGACGCCGCGCTGTCCGGATTTTCTTTTACCAAGGTCGAAACCTGCTCGAGCATCTGCTGGGTGCGGACGGCATCTTCGTCCATTTCCATGCCATCGAGCGTCGCGTTGCTCATACCCACTTCCCCGGCCACGATATCGCCGATCCCCAGCACGCCAACCGGTTCCGCGGCAACGGCTGACGCCATCGCAGGCGCAGGCGACGATTTCTTCACCATGTTCGTCATCATGAACAAACTCGCGACTGCCAGAACACCCAGAGCGATTTCCTTCCCATATGCCGTCACCGTATTCAGCGAAACACTCGAGGTGCTGGGCGTCGTCGCCATCGCGAGCGTAGTCGTCACCGGCGCGTCGGCGTACATATCCACCGAAAGATCTTCATCCGCCTTCAGCCCGACACACGTCTTCACACCTTTGCGAATGCTTGCCAGCTCGGTTGTTGCGACGGCCTGGATCGCTGCATCATCGGGCTCCTTGCCGGCCGGGTTCTGCTGCTTAAAGATGCTGACAAAATAGCTCCGCGGCACGCGGACCGTTGCCGAAACCACCGTATCCTTGCCTGCCGGGATTTGCGTATTCACCTCAGAATCCGAAGGCAGCACCACGTTCTTCACTTTTTCGTCGGTTGAGGTGGTGCTTTGGTTTCCCGCCCCCCCGCCGCTCGCGTAAATCGTTCCTGATGCATTGGCGCCGGATGTATTGGGCCCGACGCCGGCATCGGCGGCCGGCGGGGCGCTATTGGTCGTTTCTTCGCTATGCGTGTTCTCTTCCACCGGCTTGCTGATGACGTGATCGGTGTCGTAGGTGTGCTTGTGCTCAATCATGCTGCGATTCTCCACGTCGCAGGTGACGGTGGCGGTTAAGCCGTTGATATATGCAAACTGGTCGCGGATTTTCTGTTCCAGCCGTTCTTCGCTGCGCTGCCGCAGATCGATCAGATCGTCACCGCCTGCCAGAGGATTGGCATCCGCTTCGGAAACATGCCGCGAGATGCCGTTGATGATCACGCTGACGTGCCCGCGCGTGAGTTCCGGCACCGTGCCGGCGACACCGTCGGCGGCAGCGGCGATCAATTGCTTATTCACCGCAGACGGATCACGCGTCGTCAGGAAAACAGTCGCGGTCGGCATCACCGAATGTTCGATGCGCTGCTGGCTCTTGGCGCTGATGAGCACCTGCGCATCAGATACTCCGGGCAGGCGGCGGATGATGTCCGCGAGCGTCATCTGCAAGGCAAGATAATGATTCTCTTCACGCTCGGAATTGGGGCTGAAGGGATTGAGCTGCTTGCTCATTTCCTCAAAGGCCGATTTGCTGTTTCGGGGAAGCTTCTGGGCGTACATGAGGTCGGCGATGATCGCGTACTTCTGGTCGGCGGGAACCATGACCTTTCCGCCGCTGACGGAATGAGCGATACCCTTATTTTCCAGCATTGAATCAATTGTGCCGATGTCATCTTCGCTGAGCACCTGGTCCAGAACTGGGACCATTTCAGGATTACCGGCGTATCGCCCCCAGTACAGCAGTGTCAGAACCATGATGGCAACGAGCGTGCCGACCAGCATCCGCTGCGTCGCGCTAAGCCCGGCAAGCTGCTGCTTGATCCGATCGAGTTGTGCCTTAACAACATCCATGGCTCAGCCCTCCTTGGCTGCTGCATGGTCACTTAAACACACCCGGGCTTCCTGCCGCAGGCTTTGGATTGTCCGATGTCTGTTGCTCTGGACGGCCATCTGAGCAGCAGACCACTGACAACGGACAAATCAGATCGCCATACCCTTCACTTCGTCATAAGCGTCCATGAGTTTCGAACGGATCGCGAGCAGCGTCTTAAACGCCAGGTCGCTTTTTTCCATTGCAGTCATGACGCCGGATACGTTTTCGGTTTTTCCAGTCGAGAGGTCCGTGACAGCCTGACTTGCGTCCTGCTGCAGTTTTGAAACCTCTTCGATGCTTTTCTTCAACGAGTCGGCAAAGCTCGACCCGCCGGCAGCTCCAGCGCCGGACGATGTTGCAGGCGATACTCCGCCGCCCGCAAGCTTACCTAAGGACAAATTGTTATTGACTCCGTCGAGCATTTTTTAGTTCGTCAGTTATCCGTTGTCCGTTGTCCGTTGTCCGTTGTCGAGACACGCTCACAGCAACGGACACTGGACAACTGACCACGGACATTCCCTAAGCCAGCAATCGCAGGGTAGAGTTTAACATGGCTTTTGTCGTTTCCATCATCGTAATGTTTGCTTCATATGCACGGGATGCTTCCAGTGCGTTGACATACTCAACCGTCATGTCAATGTTCGGATAATTCACATATCCATCAGCGCCGGCGTCGGGGTGACCGGGATCATATTTGCGGATGAAAGGCGAGGGGTCCTGCTGGATGTCCTGAACATGCACGCCGGCCTTTGACTTATCGCCGGCCTGGCCGGCCGCCAGCATCACCATTCGCCTTCGGAACGGCGTCTTCTCGCCGTTGGGACCGCGCGTCGTGTTGATGTTCGCGATGTTGGCCGCGATCGTATCGAGCCGGGTCCGCTGCACCTGCAACCCGCTCGCTCCGACATCCAGGATATCAAACATATTTGCCTTCTTTCAGATCGGCGGCTTTGCTCAGGCTCGCTTAGATCCGTTCTTTCAAAGCCATGTCCATCGTCTGATATTGCCGCTTTAAAAGCTCCACCACCAGGTTATGCATCAAAGCATTCTTGGCGTTGGTCGTCATCAATTGTTCCATGGATCGGTTATTGCCGTCATGAAACAGGATTCCGGTACGCGGGTTTTCCAGTTCGCCTTGCACATCATCAAACGCCACAGATCCCGGTCCAGCCTGCTGTTGCAAATCGACGCGTTCCTGAAGCATCTGCTGAAACTTCTCGACCGAGAGATCCTTCTGGCGATAATTCGGCGTCGAGACGTTGGCGATGTTGTCAGCGATTAACTTCTGCCGCTCTTCCGTGAACTGAAGCACCTGCTCCAGCGCCGGTCCCGGGCCTTGGTTGATTAATCGATCGACTAACATCGCCATAACCTCCAATCTCAAACCGTGTGCCGCATATATACCGATTCAATTTTCGGGTTATTGCGTACAATCCAATCTTCAAAATCGGCGGTTCCTGCGCCGGTGGCGCACTTTCTGCGCCGGATGCCATTCTTTTAAGTTTCCATTCCTGCTGCGTTCGCTTCCATGAATTCGCCTTCTTCCTTCCAGCGTTTGAGCTTGATGCCAAGCGTCCTCACGCCGATCCCAAGTGCGCCTGCTGTCTTGATGCGATGCCCCTTAAATTGCTGCAGGGTGCTGAGAATCACCTGCTTTTCAATATCCGCAAGCGGTTTCCCGGCCAGCGCTTCAGCCGACGCCATCGGTTTGCTCTTGAGCCACGGTTCGATTAGCGCTGCGCGTAAAACACCCGGCTCTATTTCCAGTACACTCGCCCGTTCGATGATGTTCTGCAATTCTCGCACGTTGCCCGGCCAGTTGTAGCGCTGCATCACCCGCATTGCTTCTGATTCAACGTGTCGAAACGGCTTATTCTCGCGCTTGGCAATCCCGTGCAGGAAATGCCGGCACAGTTCCGGAATATCTTCCGTGCGCTGCCGGAGCGGCGGCAATTCCACCGGCACCACATTCAGCCGATAAAACAAATCCTGCCGAAACTTCCCTTCATCAACCGACTTTTCCAAATCGCGGTTGGTCGTCGCTACAACGCGCACATCCACCTGCTGGCTGACGCTGCTGCCGACGCGCTCAAACGTGCTTTCCTGCAAGACACGAAGCAGCTTCGCCTGAAGCGAGGGGGCGATTTCGCTGATTTCATCAAGCAGCAGCGTCCCGCCGTCGGCGAGCTCGAAGCGGCCGCGGCGAAGGCGGTCTGCGCCTGTGAATGCCCCCTTCTCGTGGCCGAACAATTCCGATTCCAGCAGATTTTCCGAAAGCGCCGCACAATTCACCGCAAGCATCGGCCGCTCCCGGCGTGCCGAGGCCGAATGAATCCCGCGCGCGACCACTTCCTTGCCGGTACCGCTTTCCCCGCGAATCAGCACTGTTGCCGAGCTTTGCGCGACAAGCTCAATTCGCTTCTTCACCTCCTGCATCACCTGGCTGTTGCCGATGAGCGGTCGCGGCGAATTCATGTCTGTCATCGTCCGCAGCGCCTGGTTTTCGCGGATGAGGCGGTTGTGCTCCAGCGTGCGATCCACCAGCAACGCGATTTCTTCACCGTCAAACGGCTTTTGAATGTAGTCGTATGCCCCCCGCTTCATCGCCTCGACCGCCGTGTTGACGCTCGCAAACGCCGTCATGAGCACCACCGGCATATCCGGCCGCAGCCTCTTGGCCTCGGCGAGCAATTCCAATCCGCCCATCTTGGGCATATTCAGATCGGTGATCATGAGATCAAAGCGCGCACCGGACGAGAGCCGCCCTACCGCCGCCGCCCCATCACCGGCGGCGATCACCTCGTGCCCTTCGCGCACCAGCGTCGTCGCCAGCGAATCTCTCATCATTTCCTGATCATCGACGACTAATATTCTTGCCATTTGCAATCCCTTCCTCATTCGTCCGTGGTCAGCGGTCCGTCATCAATTGCCATCTTGCGGCCGAGACCGCTGCTCTGCATCACGCCTTGCGAGGACAACTGACCAGGGCCCTCTTTCAATCAAACCCGAATCTCAAACCTTGCTCCCTCGCCATCGCTGTTGGTCACAATGATGGTGCCGTCATGCGCTTCCACGACTCGGTGTACGATCGCCAGCCCCAGGCCGGTGCCGGTGGCCTTGGTGGTGAAAAACGGATTAAAAATCCGATCCAGAATCGCCGGTGCGATTCCCGGCCCGGTATCCCTGATCACCATGTGAAATTGTTTTGCGTCACTCTCAGCCGGCGGCGGGCTGAAATGAATTCTGATCTTGCCGCCGCCTTCGATTGCATCCGCCGCGTTAAGGATCAGATTCAGGATCGCCTGCCCGATGAGCATTCGGTCGGCTCGAACTTTCAGCCCGATCGGCCCGTTCACTTCGCATATCACGTTCCGGGTGGAAAGCTGCTGCGCGGCGAACTCGATCGCCTCCTGAATCGCTTCATCGAGATTCATCTCGGCGATATTCGCCCGAATCTCCCGGGTGAACTGAAGCACCTGGCTGACCAGCCCTTCCAGCCGCCGAACACCGCCGGAAATTTTCTGCACGATCGAAAGTGAATCCGGCCGATCCGCGAGATCCTTGGCCAGCATTGATGAATACAGTTGAATGCCTCCGAGCGGATTGCGAATTTCATGCGCCATTCCCGCCGCCATTTCACCCAGGGCAGCCAGCCGGTTGCGGCGTTCCAGTTCCCGGTTTTTATCGCTCAGTTCTTCCCGCAGGCTCTGCACCGTCTGCGTCAATTGATGATGCGACTGCTGCAACTTATCCGTCACCTCGCTATAGGCGAGAATGATCCGCCCCAGCTCTTCGATCCGCTGGGCGTGCTCAGAAGTTGGCGTCTTAACCGTTGGCATGTGTCACGACATTCAGCCGGCGAAACCTTTTATGAACTCAAATCCATCCGCGACGGCCGCGATCCATAAGCGGCGGCGGCGTAATTGCGATTCAATGTTTTTGCCGCCGCGGTCTTATTAATCTGCCGCCCGAGGCTGAGCTTCCGCTGCTGAAGAACCATCGCATCGTTCCGGTCGGCAGTGGTAATCTGCTCCAGCAATCGCCGGGTTTCGGCGAGCAGCGTCTCGGCCGACGCCCGCCACTCACCAGCCAAGTCGGCGAGATATTCATTCCATCGCCGCTTCGCCGGCGCAATGATCTCTTCAAGCTCCGCCACCTGATCCAGCACTTCCTGCCGCCGGCTCAGCACATCCAGCAGCAGATCCGTCTGATTGTTCTGCACATGCTCATGCTGAATCTCCGCCAGCTTCGCCAGTCGGCGATAGCAGGTGACCTGATCCTGAAGCGCGGCAATGACGGGGTCGTTTGACATACTTGTCCATTCCAATTGTCAGTTGTCCGTAGTCCGTTGCTGATTCATCACCGCGCCGATCAATTTTCGCCGCGCCCTACGACGGCCAACAGACCACTGGCAACGGACATTCCTTCACCACATCCCGGCCTGGCTCGTCCACTTCAATTGGTTTTCCCAATAGTCCTTGGGCATCGCGAAGGTGCCGTCTTTAAATGAGTCGGCCGGCATGCGCTTGAGCAGCCACTTGCGCGCTCGTTGGCGGCTCTTGGCTTCTTCAGGTTTGCCCAGGGCGTAATAGGCATTCACGATCTGCACATATGCCGCCAGCGAGGACGCATCGTCCTGGTATCGAAATGCCGCGGCGTCGTAGAGACGGATCGCCTCTTCGTATTGGCCGAGGTCGTACAGACAATCCGCTCGATAAAAATGACTGAGCTTGTTGTACAGCTTGTCGACATCTGTCTTAGGCGGCGTCGTCCGGAACAGCTCGATGACGCGGTCATACAGCTCGCGAGCTTTGGTAAGCCGCTCTTTGCGGGCGGCGGCCGCTTCGGCCAGATCGATCGCCGTCGCCTTTTGCGTCGCCGGCGGTCGCGACGACGGCAACCCGGTTGTCGAGCAGTCCCGCGCTCTTGCGATAGCTGTCGCCCATGAGGAACAGAAGCTGACCGAGCCGCTCATCGGTTGGATATCGCGCCGTCAGCTCTTCAAGCCGTGCAACGGAATCTTCAAATCGGCCCGTGCGGTAATACAACTGGGCCAACTCAAAAAGCGCCTGCTTGAATTCTTCAGCTTCAGGCGTGAGCAGCGGATTGTTCTCAACCACGCTCTTCAGCACGCTCTCAGCCTTGGCGAACGCCTCGGGGCCTTTGGCGATGTAAGCCTGTGCGAGCGGGACCGCCGACTTGCTGGCGGCGAGGCTATTGGGATACCGGAACTGATTCCGCTGAAATGCCGTGATCGCCTTATCAAACATGCCGGCGGCCTGGTAAGCGCGGCCAAGCCGCAATAGCGCGGCGGGCGCCAGCGAATCATCCGGCCGCTCGGCCACAAACAGCTCCAGCGCGGAGACGACGCTCTGAATATTCGATGCCTTGTCGTAAAGATCGACCCCGTGCCAAAGCGCTTCACCGTAGCCTTTGTCATCCGACAGAGTCAGCGCCCGTGAATACGCGATATACGAATCACCCGCCTTGGTGCGGAATTCCCTGACCTGCTTGCTGCGGCGAATCTTCTCCGTCGTCGTTACATCTTCGCTCGTCTTCTCAATCTGATCGGCACGCTGCTCGTAAACCATCGCCAATCGCCCGAAGAAAGCGGCGGGCGGCGCAGGCTCAAGCTCCTGCTCATCGGCAAGCAATTCCAGCGCACCCTGAAAATTTCCCCGCGCCGACATCGAAGACGCCGCCTGTCCCAGCCCGGCCACCGCCTGCGGCTTATACTTCGTGCGATACGACTTTTCCTGAATCTGGTTGGTCAGATCATGAAGGTCGCTCAACCCCGCATCATCTTCCCCGAGCGAAACACGAGTCGTCCCCCGGCCAAGCAACGCCAGCGTCGCGATCTTTGCATCGGGATGGCTGACAAGCACATCCTGATAAAACGACTCGG
This sequence comes from uncultured Phycisphaerales bacterium, assembly GCA_963704405.1. GTDB lineage: Bacteria > Planctomycetota > Phycisphaerae > Tepidisphaerales > Tepidisphaeraceae > MFD01213-c1. The sequence continues at coordinate 1,812,051 of OY969903.1, read as the reverse complement.
CGGTTTTGTAATCGTTCTTCTCTTCGAAAATCTTCCCCAGCAGATAAGCCGCCTCTGCATCAAGCGGATGCTGCACGCGCATCATCTGCCGCGACGCGCGCAGCAGGCGCTCGGCCTCGGGAGAATCGCCCAGCTTATAAGCGCAATAGCCGAGGTAGTAGTTAACTTGCCCTTCCGTGCTCGTGTCGGCGTCCATTTTCAAGGCCTGATCGAGCAGCGCGCGGGCCTTCACAAATTCACCACGGTCAACCAGCAGCTTTGCCTGTTCGCACAGCGCCCAGGCGCGCTCGCCGTCGGTGAGATCAGGGGCGTTGAGATAAAGACCCAGCGAGACTTCCGCCGGCCCGGCGTCATTCTCGGCCAGTTGCAAATCGATCACCTTCCGCTGCAATCGCAATGCGTGGCTGCTATCGAGCGACATCGCCTGGCGATAGTGCTCCAGGGCCACAGCCGGCCGATCGAGCGCTTCATAGCTCTCACCCAGCCGCCGCTGAATATCGGAATTGCTTTTCATGCCCATGGAAAGGGCAATCGCGGTTTGCTCGATGATCTGTTCGCGATTGGCGGGTAGATCCATGTGCTTCTGCTGCTGAGCCGCGTCGATAGACTCGGCCAGCAGCAAATGTACGCCCGCCTCATGATCGCGATCGAGCTTTTCGGTGGTGAGTATCTTGTTGAGCTGATTGATGGCGGCTTCCGGCCGCTCGTTTTTAAGGTACAGGCGTGCAACGTCGATCTTCTGATCGATCGACAACCCCGCACGCGGATCAATGAAAACATACGCGGCGTAACTGAAGAGCCCGATTGAAACGAGAAGAAGCGGAAGCTGCCAAAGCTGGGCGTACCGCGAGTTGGATTGACGTGTAGATTGCCGTCCGCTTGCGTGGGCTGACCCCATGGCTTCCATGCCTTCCTGCACACCGCAAATCATTGCGGTGAATGGCGATTGAGCAACCAATCGCCTTGCTGCGCCGCTCGATCATCCGTGACCGAATCGCCAGCGGCCTCGCACGTGTGCTGCCCCATGCAAGGCTTATGAACAGGTACGGATGTGATCTTAATCCACATTTTATCGGACGCAAGAGCAATCTTCGCCCATTCCCCCAAAGCTTAATACCGCCAAAATACATCCATAATCGCCCAAAAACGCCCAACCGAACGGCAAAGGCTGACGTGACTGACAGATATCCGCTGAATTCTTCCACCTAAATCCCCTTCCATAAACCCGCTTGTCAAAAGACTATGATGGTGCAATGGCCCGCTACCGACCGTTCCGCTCGCTTGCTTCGCCTGAACATTGGAACTTGTTCGCACAAGGCGTGACCGTTGCGATTTTTGGCGGGCTCACATGGCTTCTGATGGCAATGTTTCTTTCCGCCATCGGAGGCGTCGGGACAATCCTCCTCACCGCGGGGCTCGCGGCAGTGATTTATGTCCGATCCATGAAAGGGGATCGCCGGGAAAAATGGATTAATTCCGGACGATGCGGAGAGTGCGGATACGATCTGCGCTTCGCCGCTGCAATGTCCGGAATGCGGAAGGGATGTGACACTCGACGAGCCAAGCTGGCGAAAAATGCGCCGCGAATGGGCTGCGGAACAGATTAAACGGAATGCGACAGACAATATGATAACCAAAGACGAATCGAATGTTCTTTGATTCGTTTCAGGATTTGAACAAGGCCGTTTCATCAAACCGCGACGAAGCTCGCGACTGAATCAGTTAAGCGATTTGAAGAACCGACCCCATCTGGGCGTCCAATGATGGTTGAAATCCAGGGAAGCGACGATCGCAGTGGCCCGGCCGACAATTTGATTGCGGGGGACGAAACCGAAGTACCGGGAGTCGAAACTGTTGTCGCGATTGTCACCCATCATGAAGTAGTTGCCGGGTGGAACGATCACGGGGCCGAAGTCGCGGCGAGCGGGGATGTTTTGCGTGCCCATGACGGCATGGGGATGAGTGGCCGCGGGCTCGGATTCGGTGGCGAATATTTTGTTTTGCTGGTCGGTCAAAGTGAGCTGTGAAAGCGTTTGCGGATCGACCGGGGAATAGTTGGAAAGCACGCCGTTGATGAGAAGGCGGTTGGCGGTGAGTTGGATGGTGTCGCCGGGGAGCGCGATGACGCGTTTAACAAGACGGTCGCCGTTGGCGGGAGAAAAAAAGACGACAACCTCACCGCGGCGAGGGTCGGACCATTTAGCAAGATGAGCCGTGGTGAAGGGGATTTTTAAGTCGTAAGCGAGTTTGTTCACGAAAATGCGATCGCCTTCTAGGATCGTCGGGATCATCGAGCCGGTTGGCACGTCGTTCCAATCCGCGACGGCGGAACGGACGGCGGCGAGGATGATAAAGATGAAAATGATGGGGCGGAGCTGCAGCCAGGCCGAGCGGAAGCGGGAAGTTTTTTGGGGGGTGAAATCGGTCACGGGTTTTTGCGGATCTAAAAAGGAAAATTTAACCGTAGATTTCAAAGATGGCTTTCCCCAATCTGGGCAATCTGCGGTTAATTACCTGATCTCTTGCGCTTCATTAATTTCTAAAGTATAGACGCTGGCCGAGAGAGAAAGTTACCGAATGCAGGTTTAGCACGTCGGCATGCGGAGCGGCGAGGGCGGCCAAGTATAGACGTTGAATTGGCAGTATGGCTTAAAACCGAGGCGAATACCCAGCGACTGCGCCTTGGGAGTGCTGGGCATGACGGCGATTCGCGTGCCGCTGGCGGCGGCTTGTTCAAGGGCATGATGGATGACGGCGGTCGTGATTCCTAAACCGCGGTGCTGCGCGAGGGTGGCCATCCAATAGACACCGACCGTCTTTCCGCGGGTGTAAGTCATGATGCGCGATACGGGAGCCCCATTGCGATAACCGAGATAGTAACGGCAGTGGCGGTCGCTGCCGGCGTGTTCGGGGGAGAAGATGTCCACTGCGCCTTCAGCATCGCCGCGGGCGGTAGGATCGGTCGAAAGCGTCGCCCACGCGCGGAGTTCGGCATCACTCGTGACCGCTTGCACTTCCACTCCGATCGGGCGATCGATGGTCATAGGCAGAGATGAGAGATCCATCGCCATGCCGATCCAACTGTCGCTGATGCCGAAACCGCTTTTGTGGAGGTAATCCCCAAGCCGCGGCGGCCAGCTTGTCGGGCCGACAACCCAGGAGACGGCGGCGTCCCATCGCTTGAAATAGCTGAGGATTTCAGCGACACGGTCCTCAACTTCTTCCTGCGGAAAGCGCGCCCCCAAAACGCGGCTAAGAGAAGGAAACCCGGTGTAAACCCACGCGACGTCCGTGCCACGGAAAACAACACCTTCCTCGGTTCGGCCAAGCGCGGCCGACGAGTCCACGAGATTGCCTTCAATAGCCTCTATCACGGCTTCAGGCGAAAAATCAGCGATCGCTTCCGGCATGCTTCAACAACACCGCGGCAACGGCGCGGTCCACCTTCGGGGCAGCGAGCCCATGCAGTTCGACTTCTACGCGTGCGGTCCCGAAGAGGTTCCCACCCTTGGGAGCGTCATCCTACCGCATATTAACTCCATCGGGAAGGAAATGCTGAAAGTTAATCCCTTTTACAGCAATGCATTCAGACAAATTCCCAGTGGACCGGAAATGGACATATTTCCATGGAACCAGGTCATTCTTGACATAACATCAAATAGTTATTGATGTTACGGAAGACAAAACTGCGCATTGAGTGCGGAGTGGCGCGTCTTGTCCCTCTCACCGCCGGCGCATAAGATCACGCCCTTTCCTTTCGTCACTGATAACGTTTGAACTCTGCAGAAATTTCTTAGAAAACACCTATGGCCACCAACAACCCTTTCGGTTCTGAAGCTGTCCTGACCTCCAAAGCAGGCGATGTCCGCATTTACCGCCTGAACAAGCTGGCTGAGCTTGGATTTGGCAATCTCGATCTGCTGCCGTTCACCATCAAGGTGCTGCTGGAGAGCGCGCTGCGGAACATGGACAATTTTGAGGTGACCGAGAAAGACGTGAAAGGACTTGCGGCCTGGAATGCTGAGAAAGTAAATGCAGTCGAATTACCGTTTAAGCCGGCGCGGGTGATCCTCCAGGATTTTACCGGGGTGCCGGCGGTAGTGGACCTGGCCGCCATGCGCAGTGCGATGAAGTGCGCGGGCGGTGATCCGCAGAAGATCAATCCGTTGGTGCCGGTGGATCTCGTGATCGATCACTCCGTACAGGTGGATGAATTCGGATCGAAGTTTGCGCTGATGCACAATGGGGAAAAAGAATTTGAGCGGAACCTGGAACGGTACGAGTTTTTGAAATGGGGGCAGAAGGCGTTCCGGAATTTTGGGGTGGTGCCGCCGAGCATTGGGATCGTGCACCAGGTGAACCTGGAATACCTGGCGAAGGTTGTGATGGTGAAGGATGGGGTGGCGTTGCCGGATTCGCTAGTTGGGACGGACAGCCACACGACAATGATTAATGGGCTGGGCGTTGTTGGCTGGGGTGTCGGCGGGATTGAAGCCGAGGCGTGCATGTTGGGGCAGCCAATTTATATGGTGACGCCGCAGGTGGTGGGGTTCAAGCTGCATGGGAAATTGCCGGAAGGTTCGACGGCGACCGATCTGGTGCTGACGATCACACAGATTCTTCGAAGTCATGGCGTCGTCGAAAAGTTTGTGGAGTTCTATGGGGAAGGTTTGTCTTCGATGTCGGTCGCGGACCGCGCAACCATCGCCAACATGGCGCCGGAATATGGCGCAACGATGGGCTTTTTTCCGGTAGACGAGCAGACGCTGGCTTATCTGCGGCTCACTGGCCGCGATGTGAACCATATTGACCTCGTTGAGCGGTACGCGAAAGAACAGGGACTTTGGCGGCAGAAAAAAGCCGAGCCGAAGTTCAGCGAAGTGCTGGAGCTGGACCTGGGGACGATCATGCCGAGCGTGGCGGGACCGCGCCGGCCACAGGATCGAATTGAGCTTCGCGGTGTGAAGCAGAATTTCCGGTCAAACCTGGTGGACGTGTTTAAGAAGGAAGTTGGCGAAAGCGCGACGCCGCGGTTGGATCGATGGAGCGCCGAAGCGCCTGTTGGCGCAGCGCACAGCAACGTAGCGGCAACCGGACGGGAACACGGCGACGAAGACGCGCGCGAGGCCGCGACGGCAGAGCATTTGAAGGGAGAGAAGGACACGGCGGTTGCAATCCTCGGGGATCGATGGGTGAAGATGACGCATGGCGATGTGGTCATCGCCGCCATCACCAGTTGCACGAATACGAGCAACCCGAGCGTCATGATCGCCGCCGGGCTGCTGGCGAAAAAAGCTGTCGAGCATGGGCTGACGGTGCCGCCTTATGTGAAGACAAGCTTGTCGCCGGGATCGCGCGTGGTGACGCATTATTTTAATAAGTCGGGGTTGAGCGAATATCTCGACAAGCTGGGCTTCCAGACAACCGGATATGGATGCATGACATGCATCGGAAATTCCGGACCGCTGCCGGAGCCGATCGCCAATGCGATTGAGCAGGCCGACCTGGTGGCCTGTTCAGTGCTGTCGGGGAATCGGAATTTTGAAGGCCGAATCAATCCGCATGTGAAGGCCAATTATCTCGCCTCGCCACCACTTGTGGTGGCATATGCTTTGGCAGGAACGATGGACATCAACATCATGGATGAGCCGATCGCCAAGAACGACAAAGGCGAGAAGATTTATCTGCGCGACCTGTGGCCGACGCAGACTGAGGTGCAGGAAACCATCGCGGCGTGCCTGTCCCCGGAGATGTTCCAGCAGCAGTATGCAAACGTCGCCAACGGCAATGACGAGTGGAACAAAATCCCGGTCAAGGGCGGCGAACTCTTCAACTGGGATGACAAGAGCACATACATTCAGGAGCCGCCCTTCTTCGAAAATCTGAGCGCCGAGCCGGCGGCGATCAAATCAATCTACGGCGCACGGGTGCTGGTAATGGTCGGCGACAGCGTGACGACCGATCACATCTCACCGGCCGGAAGCATCAAGAAGGCCGGCCCGGCCGGCGCATACCTGATGGACCATGGCGTTTCGCCCGATGAATTCAACAGCTATGGATCCCGGCGGGGCAATGACCGCGTAATGACCCGTGGAACGTTTGCAAACATCCGTCTGCGCAACCTGCTGGCGCCCGGCACTGAAGGGGGCGTAACGAAGTACCTGGGAATTTCCGCCTCGTCATCCGCGCCAACGACAGAGTCCACTGACCTGCATTCTTCCGACCCTCAGGTTGGAACAGTCATGAGCATCTATGACGCCAGTATGAAATACCAGGCGGCAGGCGTGCCCCTGATTGTTTTAGCAGGCAAGGATTACGGGATGGGCTCAAGCCGCGACTGGGCGGCCAAGGGTGTTTATCTGCTGGGCGTGAAGGCCGTCATCGCGGAGAGCTTTGAACGCATTCACCGCAGCAACCTGGTAGGAATGGGCGTACTGCCGCTGCAATTCAAGCGCGGACAGAACCGGAGCAGCCTTGGCCTGACCGGGCTCGGCACTTTTGAGATTGTGATTCCGACCGATTTGAAGCCGCTGCAGGATATCGCCGTGCGCGTGACCAATAAGGAGGGCGAGCCGGTGGAGTTCATGGCGACGTGCCGGATAGATACTCCGGTCGAGATTGAGTATTACCGCAACGGGGGGATCTTGCATACGGTGTTGAGGAATATGCTGAAGAAATGAATTGGAAACGGGCAACCGGATAAAATCGATTCAGCCAGTTCATGGCAAATGGCGTAACATTGATGGTCGAATATCGGAGACGCCAATGAATCCTTTGAAACAACTTCAGCGCACGGCAAAAGGCCTGGCAATAGTCGCGGGCTTGCTTGCCTCCCATGCTCATGCCGCGGATGAGATGCTTTCCGCGAAGCCGGGGGCGGCTACGCAGCCGATCGTCACGACAGAAACCGATGTTCAGGAAGCGAAGACGCGGCCATCAGGGGAGACGATGGCGCTGCTGACTCAGATCGACGCCGCTTATGCGAAGTTGCAGTCGGCGGAGTTCAGCGGCCGCATCATCGGACGATTTGATGTTGCCGGGCAGCAGAAGAATTCAGATGCCGAGTTCACCAGCGCATTTCAGTCGCCGAACTTTTTCAGGCATCAGGTGAAGGGGGATGTGCAGGTTGGATCGACGGGGCAGAAGGCTTACGCGTTTCATCTGGATAAAGGCGATTACACCTCCGCCGACGCGCCTAAAGCCCGGGCGGATTTGATTGCGTGGCCGATGTCGGTCGTGGGGATTCTGCAGGAACAGAATCCATCGATGCTGCTCGCGATCACGAAAAGCGCGGCGGACCAGTTGAAGGATATTGGCGATGGAATCAGCCGCGTTGCAGATACAACGGTTGATAGCGTCGCTTGCCCAACGCTTCGGCTGGAGCTTCCAACCGATCAGGTGCTCACGCTCCTGGTTGATCCACGAACGTTCCTGCTCCGGCAGGCGCGGTTTGATTACGGAAAACTCCTCGCGAAACGCGGAACAACTGACGTCAAGAACGCGGAAGTTGTGGTTGATTATACACACATTGCAACAGATGTTGCGGCAAATGATGCGCGCTTTGCGTGGACCCCGCCGCTCGGTGCGACACTGGCTTCTTCAGCAACGTCGTCACCCAGCAATGAGGAATTGAATCCGGCCGCCGCCGCGCTGGTGGGCAAGCGTGCGGAGGATTTCACGCTGGCTGATCTCAATGACAAACCGATGAAGTTGTCTGATTTGAAGGGATCGGTGGTGCTTTTGGATTTCTGGGCCACCTGGTGTCCGCCGTGCGTGCTATCCATGCCGCATCGGGATGAACTGCTGAAGGAGAACGCCGCCAGGGGATTGAAGGTGTATGCGATCGATCGGCGTGAGGAAAAAAACGATGTGAAGGATTTCGTGCAGCAGCAGAAGTGGACTCTGCCAATACTGCTGGACCCGCAAGGCGATGCGGCAAGGTTGTACAGCGTGGATTCACTCCCGCAGGCAGTGTTGATCGGGAAGGATGGGATCATCAAAAAGGTGTATCTGATTGTGGATGATGAGACCGAAATGCAGATCAAATCGGATGTCGCGACCGAACTGGCGCGATAAATGGGGTGTGAAGTTAGAGAATGCAGCTAAGCGGCAATTCGATCATTTGCGGTGGGAAAACTTTAAAATTGGCCCAATTTTTCGCAGTAATTCTTGTAATCGCTCACAATGTGTGAGATGTCTTGCTCGATGGGGGCGGCAATCAAACTTTTTTTTATTTTTGGATGCCTTTCGGGTTGCGATAGGGATTTCTCTGTGCATATTGCGGTCTTGCCTTGCTAGGGCACTTACTGGCAGGGAACCTGGTCTGAGTCGTCCCGTTCCAACGGTCCGCGGCGGCTTTTCAGCGGCAGGCTCCCTTTTTCGGGTTCGCGGGCACCAGTCGTATCAAGGGCCTTTGACCCACTAATCACACTCGCTTTTTTTTCGCGAGGAGACAATACAGATGTTTTTTCCGCTTACACGGGCAATCCGTGTCTTGGCCGATTCTCTTGGTTCATCAAGGTCTGTCCGGCATACTGCTGCCGGCAGCAAGGCCTCCAGCGCAACCGGCATCCCGATATTTGAACCTCTTGAAAATCGCCAGCTTTTTTCAACCTACTTCGTCAGCCCCTTCGGAAGTGATAGCAACAGCGGAACCTCCACATCTTCGCCTTGGAAGACGATCGGCAAAGTTAATTCGGTGAACTTCAGCGCCGGCGACACGATCCTGTTTCAAGGTGGCCAGACATTCAGCGGGACGATCACTCCCCGCCAGGGTGGTTCTTCGAGTTCGGCGATCACGTTCAGCTCATACAACGGCCGCGCAACGATTAATTCCGGCAAAGGCCAGGGCGCGTATGTCCTGAACAAAGGCGGAATCGCTTTCGATAACCTGAAATTCCAGGGTTCGCCGAATGGAAAAAATCAGGATGGGATTCGCTTTGAAGTGGTTTTGGGCAAGCCGTCCAACATCAGCGTCAATAATTGCGAAATCACCGGGTACGGATTCGCCGGCATCCTGATGCTCGGCGACCGCTACAAGGCCGGTTTTGACAACGTCAAGTTCACCAGCAACAACGTTCACGACAATGTCGACACCGGCATCATGAGCTTCGCCGGCACCCCCTACTCCATCAGCAACGTTTACATCGGCAACAACGCCGTCTACAGCAACTACGGCGACGGTTCCAGCTACGTGACCGGCAACGGCATGATGCTCAGCGGCCTCGAAGGCGCAACCATCGAGCACAACATCGCCTATATGAACGGCTGGAAAGGCGGCAATGGCGGCTGCGGCATCTGGTGCTATGAATCCGATCATGTCCTCTTCCAGTACAACGAATCCCATCACAACAAGGCCCTCCGCGGCCATGATGGTGACGGATTCGATTTCGACGAAGGCACGAAAAATTCAATCATGCAGTACAACTACGCGCATGATAACGATGGCAACGGTCTTCAACTGAACAACTGGAAGAACGACAACAATTACGTCAACAACGTCGTTCGCTACAACATCAGCCAGAATAATTGCCAGCATTACAACTACGCCGGGCTGGAAGCGTGGGGCAAGATCGTCGATTGCTCGTTCTACAATAACGTCGTCATCATCTCCCCCGCCGGCGGCGATGGATCAGGCATCAAGGTGCATAACTCGACAATCGGGAATCTGTTCGTCGACAACCTGCATTTCTACAACAACGTCATCATCGGTTACGGCGGCAAAATCCTGATTAATGTCCCCGGTGGCGAACTGAACGGCGCGAAGAACCTGACCTTCCAGGGCAACACGTACTGGGGCGGCGGCGGAGCCACGAATTTTGTCTACGGTGGTTACTACGGAAGCCTCAGCTCCTGGCAGGCGGCCACCGGACAGGAAAAGCTCAACGGCAAAAATGTCGGCCTTCAGGCTGATCCGGAACTGGTCGACGCCGGCGGCGGTGGCACCATCAACAACACCTACGCGCTGGCTGCCAATCTGAGCGCGTATCGCCTGCAGGGATCGTCGCCGCTCATCAATCGCGGATTAAACCTGCCTTCACTGTTTGGCATCAGCGAACCAGGGCACGATTTCTTCGGTGATGCGCTCCCGCAAGGCGGCGCGTTCGAAGTAGGCGTTGATGAAGTCAGCAGTACGCTTCCTCCGCCGATCGATAACGGTGGCGGTGGATCAGGTGGTGGCGCAACCGGCGGCTCGCTCGGGTCCGGCTGGAGCAACCGCGACATCGGCAGCGTCGGTGTCGGCGGCAGTTCTTCGCTCTCCGGCGGCGTCTACACCCTCAAGGGCAGCGGCGCTGATATCTTCGGTTCCACTGATGCATTGCAGTATGCGTCCACATCGCTGAACGGCGACGGCCAGATCATCGCCAAGGTCACGGGCACCGGAAACGTCGATCCCTGGAGCAAGGCCGGCATCATGATCCGCGACGGCTCCAGCGCAAACGGCAAGGAAGTATCGATGCTTCTCGCGTCGAACCACACCGCCCTCTTCGAACGCCGGTGGGCGACGAATTCGAATACCGGCTCCACATCCGTGAACACCAGTTCGCAATGGGTGAAGCTGATCCGAAAAGGAAATTATTTCAGCGGTTACATTTCCGCCGACGGATCAAACTGGACGCTGGTCTATACGACACAAGTGGTCATGAACTCAAACGTGAGCATCGGGCTGGCTGTGACATCGCACAACAATTCACTGCTCGATACGGCGACGTTCAGCAATGTTTCGGTTGTGAGCTGATATCGCGTTCGCCTGTGTTGGAAAGATTTACCACCGCAACATTTGGAGTCAGCTAGACTGAGCTGACCGAAGCCTGGCCCGTGCGGATTCGCGTAAAATCGAAGGGTGTGATATTTCCCTTCGATTTTACGCGGCGTGCACAGGCCAAATGCTTTATTTGCAACGTATGTATCTGGATGAAGAAGGGAATTCAGACGCATTCGCTGTTCATCGTTCGACCGGAACAACCGCAGTCGCCAAGCCTATCTCACAATGTTCGATTGGCGTGTCGTTGATGATGCCTTGCAATTGCGTGATGCCCGTCACCGGCTTTCCGCCGACGGATTTAATGATCGCACCTTCATGAATACCGAGCTTCGTAAAGGGGCTGGCTGGATCGATATCGAAGACCATTAGACCGATGTTGGCGCTCCCGGCGACCGGGGCGGGGCCCAGGAGCATGCCGCCCCAACGCAACCGCTGGTTGTCGCGCGTGACGGCGGCCACAGGCATCGGCCGCTTGCAAAGCGTGACGGAAATATTCGCCGGCTTGCCGTTGCGGATGATCGAAATGTCGACCGGACGCGTCACCGGCGATGAACCAACAATCTGCACAAAGCTGTCGCTGTCCAGGACCGTATCATTGCCGATCGCGACAATCAGGTCATTTTCACGAAGCTTGCCACCGGCGGCAGGCGAATCAGCCTCCACGGAATCTACGCGAGCGCCAGTCGCTTCCTTCAAACCCGCCTGACGGCGATCGCGATCGGTCGGTGTGCTGACAATCACCCCCAGATAGCCGTAGACGATTTCTTTCCCTTGCTTGAGGTCTTCAACCGCCGCCAGCAGATGGGCATCGATCGGCATCGCGAAACCGATGCCGTTGATCGACTTCTGCGGCATGACGACGGCGGTGTTGATGCCAATGACATTTCCGTTCAGATCGAACAGCGGACCGCCGGAGTTGCCCGGGTTGATCTGCGCTGTAGTCTGGATCAGGTTGGTGTAGAGACGGTTTTCTTTATCTGAGAGCTTGGGAAGCGAGCGATTGACGGCGCTGACAATGCCAACGCTCATGCACATTTCGCCTTCGGCGCTCAGGCCGTAGGGATTGCCGATAGCGACGGACCATTGGCCTCGCTTCACTTTGCCGTCGCCAAAATGAACGGTGGGGAGATCGCGGGCAGGTATTTTCAGGACGGCCAGGTCACCGCGCGGGTCGCTGCCGATGACCAGGGCTGGATAGACTTTTTTGTCATCCGTCGTGATCCAGAGTTGTTCGGCTTCATCGATGACGTGATCGTTGGTCAGGATGTAACCGTCGGCGGAAATGATGAATCCTGTGCCTACCATCCGCGTGGTCTTGGAGAGAAACATTTGGAGCTTTTCGCCGTTCATCTCCTCGCTGCGAAGCGATTCCGGTGAAAGATCGGCGGTGGTGGATGCGGAGATTGCGACAACCGCAGGAGAAACCTGATCGGCGACCGCTTGAAATCGCGCCTGGAGGTTTTGAAGATCGATGGTGTCGGACGATGAAACCAAGGCAGGCGTTTCCGCCCGGGCGGCGGTGACCAGCGGAAAGAGAGAGAATCGGCTCGGGCCAACCACCAATGTGACCAGCCCGAGCGAGATGATGGCAGCAATGCGCCGCCGGCGCGAGGAATAACTGCGTCCCATTCGCAACCCCGACGTTAACCCGGAAACACCAGGCGCTCAGCCCGAGAGCGCTTATGGCCGGGTTTCAATAACAATCCGCATACCGGCTGCCGAGCCCTGCCATTTGAAGCAGCAATCTGCCCGGCATATTTGCCCGAACCAGCGGGCGGATCGAATGTTAGCGTCGTTGCAGGCCCAAACGAGACGAGCCGTTCACACCGGCACTGCCACCAAGGCGGTGGCAGCAACCTGTGCGAACGGCTCGCGACAGTACTGTGATTCGCCCGTTTTCTAGGCAGTCGCCTCCTCCAATTCGCTCGCTGAAGAGGCGGGTTCGGACGCTCGTTTGGCATCGACCAGGCCCTTGCTTTGCAAGACGGCCTGCCGAATTTCTTCGGCTAAATCCTTATTATCCTGAAGAAATTGCTTGGCATTTTCCCGGCCTTGCCCCAGCCGCGTGCCCTTATAGGTGTACCAGGCACCACTTTTCTCAACCACATTTCCCATCGCCGCAAGATCCACTAAATCGCCTTCATAGCTGATGCCGCGGTCGAACATGATGTCAAATTCAGCATCGCGGAAAGGCGGAGCGATCTTGTTCTTCACCACGCGGGCGCGGGTGCGGGAACCAATGGAAACATCCCCTTCCTTAATGGTCTGCGTTCGGCGGACGTCAATACGCACAGATGCATAAAACTTCAGCGCGCGACCGCCGGGCGTGGTTTCGGGGTTGCCGAACATCACACCGATCTTTTCGCGGATCTGGTTGATGAAGATGACCGTGCAGCGGCTCTTGTTAATCGCGCCGGTAAGCTTGCGAAGCGCCTGGCTCATCAGCCGAGCCTGCAAACCGACGTGGCTGTCGCCCATTTCGCCTTCGATTTCGGCCCGCGGGATCAGGGCCGCAACCGAGTCGATCACGATGACATCCACCGCATTGGAGCGGACGAGCAGTTCGCAGATTTCCAAGGCTTGCTCGCCGGTATCGGGCTGGGAAACCATCAGGTCATCCAGGCGAACACCCAGCCGCTTGGCCCAGGAAGGGTCCAGGGCATGTTCCGCGTCGATAAACGCGGCCACGCCGCCGAGCTTCTGGCAACTGGCGATGATATGAAGGGTGAGGGTTGTTTTACCCGAAGATTCCGGCCCGAAGATTTCAAGCACGCGGCCGCGCGGCACACCCACCCCACCGAGCGCGATATCAAGCGAAAGCGACCCGGTCGGAATGCCATCAACGGTGGCTCGGATGTCTCCATCCAGCTTCATGACAGCTCCCTTGCCGAACTGCTTTTCAATTTGTTGAACAGCGCGGGAAAGAGCGGAATCGCGGGCGGGATCACGAATGATCACCCCATCGCGAACAGTGACGGATTCTTGCGCGGACTTTTTGGAGTCCCCTTTGTCGGACCGGGCCATGATAGATCCTTTGCCGGGTATGTTTGTCAGCCGGCGTTTGTGATGGTTTGCTTCGTAAGGACGAATAAACCATCGCGATGGTGACTTGGGACGGGCCGTGCATCCATATCCGTGATGCCGAGTCCGAAGATTCGGCCAGGGGGAGTGTTCTCTCCCGCACACCCGCGACTGAACTTGACGGAAGTCACCAGACCGCCCTTGTTCAGTGTTTGTTTGGAGTAATGTTAGCCTTCTGATCGGGCATCTGCAAGGTAAAACTTTGAGAAAAATATTTTGCCCTGGGAGGAGAAAATGCCCCGCCAGGCGCCACTGCCGGAAGAGCAGGATTTTTTTCATGGCTGAGTTTTTGTGCGGGTGCGGGATTGGAGCGTGCTGTTGAGAGTGGCTCGCGTAGGGCCTGTGGTATTGAGCGTTCCAGTGGCGGTAAGGTAATTCAGGTTGCCGTAAACCGGCCCGCTGGGAGAGATGGTGACGGCAGTAAGGGAATAGAAATTTGGGAAAAGAATTTGGCCCTGGGAGTTAGTGAGCAGGCCGATGCCTTCGTAAAAACGGAAACCTAAATTGGCGGCGGAAAGATTTTCGGTTCGCAGGTAGGTCCAGTCATCCGAAAAATATTCCAAGTTCGCCTGATTCAGGTTTTCGTCGCCGAAGGACCCCTGGGAGATAATCGCAAACTCGTGTTTCCCGGGATCGTAGACGAGATCGTCGGTCACCGTGAGCATGGGATTTTGGGGGCCACGGACGGTCAGCTTTGTTACAAGTGTTGGATTTGTGAAATCGGGGCTGGGGGAGGAGATAACGATCTCCAATTCCTTCTTCGATGCGACGGCTTGATAGATCGGCCCGTAAGTAAAGATCATGTACCACCGACCACCGGGCCCAAGCGCAACGGCGGGCTGGCCGGCGCCATAGCCGCCGGGAGGATTGTTGCCCTTGTCGCCGGGGTGAACGTAGTCTGCGCCGACGTTAATTAAAGCGCCAAATGTGTGTGTGTCTAATTGCAGGCCGGCGCCGGTGGAATCGGTGTTGAAGCCACCCTGGTGATAATCGGGATGGAAGGTTCTGCCGCCGTCCTTTGAGGTGGCGGTGCCAATGCGCGTTGCCCCAAGATCATACGATGAGCCATCAACGATAACGCTTTTCCACCGATTACCGCTGTAGGCAAGATGAAAAGTTTGAGCATCGTCGCGATAAACAGTTGGATCGGCGGCGTCCCAGCCATCGAAGAACGATGAGTCATTACTGGGGTTCATTGCGATTCTTGTCGGAGCGTGGACCAGGCCTTCGATCGAAGGGTATTGCTTATAGCCGATGTGGTCGCCGTCGGTGCCGAGGACGTTGTATGACGTCCAGACTTTGTAAAGACCTTCCGTTTCGTCGTACATGAACTTGGGGGCATAGGTGTAATTGACGGTTGGCTCGATCAGTTTGTCCGTAACCATTCCGACATCAGTGACCAGGACATCACCCTTGGCCGCGGTTCCCGGCTCGATGGTGAGGGTGATGGATGTTTCGCCATAGTTCACGGCGGCGGTCCTTCCCTGAAGACCGCGCATCTCTACGTGGGTGAAGGTGTGATGGGCATCCGCATATCCGCCGAAAGTAAGCAGCGTGTAGGTTTGGCGCTTGTCGGTAGAGACGGAATTGAACTTCGATGCGTCAATGACCAGAGATGAATTCTCGCCCAGGCGAAGCAAACCGTTCTCGAGGTTAATTTTTCGAATCGCGGCAGGCGATTTCGCACTGGCCGGCGTAAGTTCAAATTCCAGCGTACCGGCGAGCGCTCTTGCTCCGATCGCTAATGCGATCGTTGCGCCGGCAGCATCCCATGTGAGATCGGGGCCATTGTCCTGAATGTCCAGCGTGCTGCCTGCCCCGGACACGATCAACTTTCCGCCCCAGTGTAAGTTTCCTTTCGCGGCGACTTTCAGCAGGCCGGCCGTTCCCGTCTCGGCTGATCCGACATTCACATCGCCGGCGATTACAGAACCGCCCACCATGTTCAGATATGAATAGTCCCCTTTGCCGGCGATTCCGATCTTCAGCGTGTCGGCATGAAGCGACCCCCCCGCCACCGTGAAATTGCCGATGCCGCCGTTACCGATGCGAACAGCTTTTGCATCGATCTCGCCGCCTTTCAGAACGACTTCACCGCGCGAGCCCGGTTCGTTACCAAGTTCGAAATCAGCTGTGATCGTTCCCCCCGTCTGATACCAAAGCCCATTGCGATAGGAATCGCGGCCAAGAGATACCGCGTTGACCGCCAGCGCAGCGCCAGGCAAGACATTAACCGTTCCGTCACCAGTCCCCTGGCCAACAAATACAACGGCGGCCGGCGGGACAGCGGAATCAATCGCGGCGGTCTGGCTATTGGTAATGAAGACGGCGGAAGTGGAATCCGGAACCTGATGAGTCAGATTCGGCGGAATCCCAAACGTCCAGCAGGCCGGGTTGTTCCAGTTATTGGAAGGCGAATCGCCGGTGGAAGGGATAGCGCTGAAGACATTGAAATTGGCGAACAGCAGGCGCCCTTCGATGTGCTCGATGAAAGCAGGGATTGGCGCACGAAGCGATATGATGCGCCTCATGCGATGAAGATGAAAGCCGGGCCAGATGCTCGGAGTAATGGGCATGGGCGGGATGTTATACCCGCAAATTTATACCGCCGCCGCCTGATGGAATTCCTTTTTCCGGTCGGCCATCTGCGCCTTAAGGCGGGCGAGGATGCTGCTGTGCATCTGGCTCACACGGCTTTCGCTCAGGTCCAGCGTCGAACCGATTTCCTTCATCGTCATCTCTTCAAAATAGTACAGGATGATGATGAGCCGCTCGGCCCGGCTGAGGCCCTTGGTGATCAGTTCCTTCAGATCCTTGCGCTGAATTTCGCGCACCGGATCAGCGCCGCGCTTATCTTCCAGAATATCGATTTCGCGAACATCTTTATTCGAATCGGTCTCAAACCACTTGCGGCTGAGCGATACCAACCCCACCGCACTCGCATCCTTCGCCATCTTCTCGTACTCGCCCATCGACACCTTCAGGCGCTTGGCGACTTCCTCATTGGTCGGAGCGCGGCCCAGTTCCACTTCAAGCTGCTTGGTTGCGCCGTCGAGCTTGTGAGCGCGAGAACGCACCAGGCGCGGCACCCAGTCCATCGAGCGGAGCTCATCCAGGATCGCGCCGCGGATGCGAGGCGCGCAGTAGGTTTCAAACTTGACACCGCGCTCAAGGTCAAACGCGTTGATCGCATCCATGAGCCCGAAGATGCCGGCTGACATCAGGTCATCCAGCTCCACTTCATCAGGCAGTTTGACGTGAATGCGCTCGGCGTTGTACCGAACGAGATGGAGATAATTCTCCATCAGGATGTTCCGAAGGGCTTCGGTTTTATTCTTCTTGTAATCGATCCAGACTTCTTTGATATCCCGCTTGGCAGTCAGTTTCACTGGGGCTGCCATCATCGCTGTCTTGGCCATAAATCCTCCCAATCCTTGGGCTGGTGGTTACCTGCTGTTCCAATCCGTTGGTTCGGTGGATTCGAATCATCCCTCGGTTCTGAGCCATCGCAAGAGCGACGGAACGTCGCATTCACGGCGCATCTCAGCAATTACCGACATGATGAAACTCAACCACTTTCTGTTATCGGTCGCTACCGGCTTCTTTCGTTCCTAAATCCGATAATTTTTCTTTCGCCGTCTTAATATTCTCATCGATCATCTTCTGGCCCATGGTCCCTACGATCAATCCGATCACGAACGTTCCCAGCATAGCAAACAGGGCCCGGATGATGGTAGTGCCGAATGGATTGCCCGCTTGTATGCCACCAACGACGAGGCATAAAGCGAAAGCGATCAATCCCATGACGGCGGCGAGGCGTTGGGCCATAACAATCGTGACTGCCTGATGATGCGATTCCATGAAAGGATGTGCCCTTTCAGGTTTTGCGCCATCATTCAATCATGCCTTACTTGCGAAACCACTGACTCATGCGATTAAAAAAACCTGCTGAATCGAGCTTTGGCGCGACGCCCTGTTCCAGCCGCATCGCAAGCTGGCTGATACACAGGGCGGCAGGACATCGCGGGTTGCTGATCAAAAACGGCGTTCGGCGGCGCACTGCCAGAGACACTTGTTCATCCGCAACCATGAACCCCGCGTCAAGCACGGTCACGCCAAGAAACTGCTTGGCTACTTTGGAAATCCGCTCATACACCACTCGCGCTTCCATGCTCGAGCGAACTTGGTTCACCAGCAGGCTGATCCGCCGATCGTTCGATTCGCGGCTGACAACCTTAATCACCGCATACGCATCCGTAATTGCCGTCGGCTCGGGCGTTGTCACTACCAGCACGTGATCCGCCGCCCGAGTAAAGCTCAAAACATTCGGGCTGATGCCTGCCCCGGTATCGATCAGGATCACATCTGTCTGCTCTTCCAGTTCTACCAGCGCCGACACGAGCCGTTGGCGGTCTTCATCACTCAGGTCCGCCATGCGGGCCAGGCCCGATGCGCCGCCGATCAGCCGGAAGCCACCGGGCGCGGGCGTGAGTACATCACGAAGTTCTTTTTTGCGGGCGATGACGTGCGAAAGGTTTGCATGCAGATCGACATTGCACAGCACATCCGCATTCGCCAGCCCAAGATCAGCATCGAGCAGGACAACATCTTTGCCCGCGCCGGCGAACTGAATCGCGAGGTTCACGGCGATATTGCTCTTGCCGACGCCGCCTTTGCCGCTGGTGATCGCAATGACGCTGGCCCGCGGCCGAGCGCGGGCAAGGGATCGGAGCGAGGCGGCCTGGTCGTAGAGGAGGGTCATGAGGTTCTTCCGTTCTGCGTTTACTCGCGTCTTCCATTTTCAGGATCGATCGCCTTCATCGCACCAATTCCAAAATCCAAGGCTCTACATTCCATTTCCAAGGATCATCTGCGCCAGCCGCTTGCCGCGGCATTCTTCAATGTCGTCCGGAACGTCCTGGCCGGTCGTCATGTACGAAAGGCTCTTGTTCACCTTGTGGCAGATGTTGAGCAGCACACCAACGTTCGCCGCTTCATCGAGCTTGGTGAAGATGATCTTGTCGACGCGCACCTCGCTGAACTTCTGAATCGCGAGTTCGACACAGCTCTGGCCCGCGGTGCTGGAAATAACCAAGTGCACTTCATCCGGCTCAATCGTCGCGAGCAGGCCGCGCAGCTCATTCAGTTTCATGGCGTCCTTCGGGCTGCGGCCCGCGGTATCGATCAGCACGAAATCCAAATCCGCCATCGATTTCATCGCATCGCGAAGCTCATCGGCGTTGCCGACCACCCGCAGCGGCGCACCGATGATGTCGGCATAGCGCTTGAGCTGATCGACCGCGGCGATGCGGTACGTATCCAGCGTGATCAACCCGACACGATGCTTTTCCCGCAGCTTCAAATTGGCCGCAAGCTTTGCCAGCGTTGTTGTCTTGCCCACACCGGTCGGCCCGATCAGCGCCACAACGTGCGGTCCAACCGATTTTTTCCTCAGGATTGGCCCTGATGTCGGGATCATCCGTTCAATATGTTCGGCGAGTTTCTCGCGGACATACTGCCCTTGCGAAAGATACTCCGGCCGGATATCGCGCTGCAGGCATTTCACAATGTCCTTCGCCAGTTCATCCGCCACCTGGTTCTGGATGAGCTGCAGGTAATATTCAAATAATTCCTCAGGAACCTGCGGCGTAAGCGACTGTCGCTGCTCCTTCAGCAAATCCTTCACCATCTGCTTGAGCTGCGTCATCTCCTGCGTGATGCCCAGCATCATGGCATTCCCCGCCGCCGGCGTTTCCATGAGCTGGCGGCTGTTTTCAACCGGCCCGCGCACGGTTGGTTGAGCTGAAGGGAGCACTGCCGAGCGTGTGAAGCCGGGACCATACCCCCCCGCCGCCCCGCCCATCGCCGGCTGCATCTGCGTCAGCATCTGCCGCGGCCGCCGCGCTGTATTAAGCCCGCGACCGGCGGTGATTTCCACCATCTCGCGCCGCTTGAGCCCCAGCCACTGCCGAAGCTGATAGGTTCTGGTATGCAGGATCACCGCATCGTGACCCATGGCCGTTTTGACCTGTTGCAGCGCTTCAGCCATCGTCGCTGCTTTAAACGTTTGGAGATTCATAGTCGTTCCTTCGGAACGTCACTGGTAATTCGCACTTCGTAACCCGTAACCAGCAAGCCCAATCGCCTGCTCAATTACATGCCACGCATTGCGCGTTACGCGTTTCACGTACCGGCTACCCATTCATTCCAACCAGTCCCACGGCCTCAACAGCCACTTCCGGGACAACTTCGTTGTACGCCAGCACCGCAATGTGCGGGAGGCTGACTTCAATCATCTTTCGTACCGCCGACCGCACCTGCGGGCTGCAAAGCAGCACGGCGGAGCGGCCTGTCTGTGTCAGTTCCGTCGCCTTGGCGGCGATCTGCTGAACAATCTGCTGGCTCGTCGCCGGCGGCATTGTGTTCGTCGTGCCGCGATCGCTGCGCTCCAGGTGACCGTTGATTAAATCTTCCAGAGTTGGATCGAGCGTCAGGCACCAGAGGCGATCGCTGTCGTCCACGTACTGCTTGCAGATCGTTCGAGCCAATGCGTTGCGGACATATTCGGTAAGGACATCAAGATCCTTGGTGCGGCTCGAATAATCGCCGAGCGTTTCAAGGATCGTTTCCAGATCGCGAACCGGCACGCGCTCGCGAAGCAGGTTCTGGCAGACGCGCTGCAATTCGCCGGGCTTGATCAGCGTCGGCACTACTTCTTCCACCAACGCCGGCACGCGCAGCTTGAGATTGTCGACCAGATTCTTGGTTTCCTGCCGCGTGAGCAATTCGTATGCATGCGACTTGATCAGCTCGGTGAGATGCGTCGCCAGCACTGCTGTCGCTTCCACAACGGTGTAATTAAGCAGTTCCGCCTGCGAACGCTGCGATTCGCTGATCCAGTACGCCGGCAGGCCAAAGGCCGGTTCAGTCGTCGCCTCGGCGTGCGGAATCGGGCCGCTGGTGGCGCCGTTGTCCATCGCCAGGAATTGTTCGGGATACGTAATGCCGCGGCCGATCGCCTGGCCTTTGATCTTGACGACGTAGTCATTCGCCGAGAGCTGCATGTTGTCGCGGATGCGGATTGGTGGAACGATCACACCAAGATCCATCGCCGTCTGCCGCCGGATCATGCTGATGCGGTCGAGCAGATCGCCGCCTTTGCTCGCATCGACGAGCTTCACTAGGCCATAGCCCACTTCCAGCTCCATCGTGTCCACATCGAGAAGCTTCTCGACCTTTTCCGGTTCCTTCTTTGTCAGGTCTGCCGTCTTCTTATCGGCGCTTGCCTTGGCGACGCGGTTCTCGCCGCGGGTGAGGATCGTCGCGAGCCCGCCGCAGCACGCACACATCACCAGCACTGGAAACTTCGGAAGCCCCGTCATGCTCATCAGCAACAGAAACGCCGAGGCGATCATCAGCGCTTTAGGCTTGGAAAAAACTTGCGCCAGCATTTCGTTGCCGAGGTCATTCTTGCTGCTCGTCCGCGTGACGATCAGGCCGGCGCCCAGCGACGTGATAAACGCGGGGATCTGGCTGACCAATCCATCACCAATGGTGAGCTTTGTATACACCTGAAGGCAATCCATGATGCCCATGTTGTGCTCGACCATGCCCACGTAGATGCCGCCGAGGATATTGACGAATGTAATGACAATGCCCGCAACGGCGTCGCCGCGCACGAACTTTGAAGCACCGTCCATGGCCCCGTAAAAATCCGCTTCCTGCGAGATCGCCGCTCGCCGCTCGCGCGCCTGCGGCTCGGTAATCGTGCCGGCGTTCAGATCAGCATCGATTGCCATCTGCTTACCCGGCATGGCGTCCAACGTGAATCGAGCCGCGACTTCCGAGATGCGCGTGGCGCCTTTGGTGATCACAACAAACTGAATCACCACAATGATCGTGAAGATGATGATCCCGACCGCGAGCGACCCGCCTGTCACAAACAGGCTGAACGCCTGCACCACGTCACCGGCGGCGTGCGTATCTCCGCCGCCCGTGAGAATCAGCCGGGTCGTTGCGACATTCAGCACCAGGCGAAACAGCGTGATCGCGAGCAGCAACGATGGAAACACCGCGAATTCCAGCGGGCTCTTCACATAAATCGTCGTCACCAGCACGATCACGCTCAGCGTGATGTTGCAGACCAGCAGCAGATCTAGAATCTGCGTCGGCAGCGGCACCAGGATCACCGCAAGCAACCCGATGAACGTCACCGGGAAAATCATCCCGCGGTTCTCGTGGATCTTGGCGAAGAAAGGATTGGTGACGGCGACGGCTGACATATAGGTTCGACGATTCCTTTGCTATGAATGCAGGTGGATCATGCGATTTTACGTGATCAACTGCTTGCTCCTTGAACTCAAATACTCCCGCTCTTTCTGTTTCAGTTTTCCGCTCAGCTCATACACATACGCCAGGATCTCGGCGACGGCAGAAAAAAACTGCTCCGGGATTTCCTGCCCCACGTTGCATAATTTAAAAAGAGCCCTCGCCAGCGGCTTGCGCTCCAGAATCGGAATCCCATTGGCGATTGCGATCTCGCGAATCCTCGCCGCCCAATATCCCTGGCCTTTGGCGACCACCTTCGGCGCGTTCATGCTGTTCGGGTCATACTTCAAGGCAATGGCGAACTCCGTTGGATTCGTGACGATCACATCTGCCTTGGGCACATCGTTTTTCAACCGCTCGCGATGCTGCGCCATCGCCAGTTGACGACGCCGCGCCTTGATGTGCGGATCGCCTTCCATCCGCTTCATCTCTTCCTTGACCTCCTGCTTGCTCATCTTGATTTCTTTTTCAATGCGGTACCGCTGATAGACGTAGTCCAGCAATGCAAGCACAAAGAGCAGCAGGCCGATGCGGAGCGTGATGGAATAAATAATCCCCGAAGCCACGCCGAACACCTGCGTATACGACATGCTCTGCGCGTAGACGATCTCGCGCATCTTGCCGTGAATCGCCGAGTAAGCTGTCAGGCTGACCAGCCCGACTTTCATCAGGCTCATGACCAGCTTCACAAACCCCTGCCCTCCCCCGAAAAGCCTCGACAGGCCTTTGAAGGGGTTCAGCGCGGCAATGTTCGGCTGCAGCCGCGTCATGTTAAAAAACAACCCCGTTTGCGCAATGTTCGCCAGCAGCGCGATGATCACCACCCCAATCAACAGCGGCGCAACGCCCGTTCCGGCGGCGACGATCGCCCGCACAAGGATCGGTCCCACGCCAGCAGGATTCACATCCTGAAGCGAGCCCAGGCTCAGCATCTCCGCCATAAAATCGCGCAGCGCCCTGACAAGCCCGCCGCCAAATGAACGCAGCAACAGGAGGATTCCGATGAGCAATACCGCCGCCGTCAGATCAGGACTTCGAGGAATGTTCCCCTGTTCCCGAGCTTCCAGGCGCCGCTTAGGCGTTGCGGCTTCGGTTTTATCACCCATCTCTTCAGCCATGATTCCGCATCCTTCAGACTACAAAAACTGATCGCTATGAATGAGCCGGAGTTTCCGCGTGCCACACCGCCGTCACCGCTGAAATCGAATCTGCCACCGCCTCTTCCAGCACGTTCGGCGTGTTGAATGCCGACAGTCCCACGATCATCACCACAAGCCCGATCATTGATTTCACGCTCATCCCCGCGGTCATCACATTCAACTGCGGCATCGTCTTGCTCAGAAATCCGAGAGTCAGGTCGACAATCAACATCGTGATCAGAACCGGGGCCGCCAATCGAAGCGCCAGCGTGGTTGCCGTGCTGAACGTCTGGATGATCAGGTCCAGCACCGACTGATCGATCCCCACCGACAGCAGCGGCAGCGAAGTAAAGCTGTCATGAATTCCCTGGATCATCCGGCGATGCCCGTCGACAAACAGGAAAACAACCAATGTCAGGAAGTAATAGAAGTCGCCGATGACCGAACTAGCCGCCCCATATTGGGGATCAAATACTTCGCTTAAGTTAAAACCCATCTGCTGGCCGATCATTTCACCAGCCCACTGAGCAGAGATGAACGCAAAGCTGAGAACAATGCCCATCGCCAGCCCGAACATCATTTCACCCCCGATGCCCAGCGCTACGCCCCAAGTGGTATCCGGCAGATGCGCCGGTGCGGTAACCGATGGTGTAATCCCCATCGCCAGCACCAGCGCAAAAAGTGCCTTCACTCGTTTAGGAATTTTTGCCGACCCCAGAAGCGGCGCGAAGAGCATCAGCCCCGTGATGCGGAAGAGCACCAGTACAAAAACAGGAACGAATTTCAGGATCTCATCGAGCGACATACGTACGCTTATGGCTAATAGCCCGGGCTGGCTGCCCATGGCGAACCAATCACAACAATCACGGCGCCGTGTTTGAGAACACCGCCGTCGCATACTCCATCAATCGATGGCTGATCCAGGGCATCAAAAGGATCGCCGAGGCCACCATCGCAACAATTTTGGGGATAAAGGTGAGCGTCTGTTCCTGGATCTGCGTCACCGCCTGAAACAGCGAAACCGCAATGCCGACAACCAGCCCGATCAGCAGCATCGGAGCGGCGACAATCAGAGCAAGGACAAGGGTATAGCGGACAAGGTCAACGGCCTGGTCAAGCGTCATCGCCCACATCCTTCCTTGGATGCCGCCGCTGAAATTGAGAGGATTCAATTTCGCCCGAGTGATCGAGGTGCGGCTGACTTGTTCCGGAACCGCGCAGCTGGTTTGCTGCTGTTCCGTGCGGTTCAAACTTCATCCGTGAAGTGAAAACGCGCCACACAAATCATTACGTCATAAAACTACCCATCAGGCTGCCCGTTATCAAGTGCCATCCGTCGACTAATACGAATAACAGCAACTTAAATGGCAAAGAAATCAGCGCCGGAGGCAACATCATCATTCCCATGCTGATCAGCACCGACGAAATGACCATGTCGATAATCAAAAACGGCAGGTAAACCTTGAACCCCAGGTAAAACGCCGTCTTCAATTCGCTCAGCATGAACGCCGGGATCAGGGTCAGCGTGCTCACTTCCTTCCAGCTTGTCGGCCGCTTCTGATGGGCGAAGTCGGTGAACAGCAGCACGTCGGCGTCATTGTTGCTCTTCTCAATCTGGTCCTTCATGAACTCCCGCAGCGGCTCCAGCGCCGCTTCCAGCGCCGGCTTTTGCTCCATCGTCCCATTCATATAAGGTTGCAGCGCATCATGGTTCACCTTCTGCCAGGTCGGACCCATCACCAAAAATGTCATAAAAAGCGACAGGCCAATGAGAATCTGGTTCGGTGGAAGCTGTTGCGTCCCCAGCGCCTGCCGCAGCAGCGACAGCACGATGATGATCCGCGTAAAGCTGGTCATCATGATCAGAATCGCGGGCGCCAGCGATAAAACCGTCAGCAGAATCACGATCTGAAGGGCCGACGAAAACGTTTCCCGCTTCGTCAGGTCAGGCAGCGGCAGCGATGACGGAGCCAAAAGGCTCCCTCCCGGAGCCGCCGGCCCGGAAACCGACGATGGCGCAGTTGGGGCCGTCGGTTCTGTTGGCGCAGGCGCCCCCGCGGGATTCAACGCCTGCGTAAATCGAAATTCCGGCGGCGACTCCGGTGGCGCTTCCTGCGCGTACGGTCCCCGCCATCAAGAATGCAATCAGCAGCAAGCTGCCAATCCACCATCCTGGACTTGCGAGCGAATCCATTCTCATCGCGCGTCCTCATCCTAACCTTCTCCCGAATACCAGAAGAAGGGACCAGAAAGCGGCACTGTCATTTCACGTAACTCGCCGGCGTTACTTCTTAAACTGCTGCCGCATCAACCGAACTTTTTCCAAAAGTCCGCTCACATCTTCATTAGAATCCAAACCCAATTCCTCCGGCACATCATCACCAGCGGTCGTATCCCGCTCCGATTTCCCATCAAACGGTTCCTTGGCCTTCCCAAACAAATTCCCAAAAGACCGCCCGGCTATTTCCGGCTGGCCCTTCTTCAATTCCCCCAGCAATCCAGCAACTTCATCCGGCTCACTGATCTCGCACAGCGCATTCATGTTCCCCCCGCTGTCGCCGACGACAATCACTCGCTTACCCACCTGCAACAACAAAACCTGCTGCTTCGGCGACAAAATCGAACGCGACAGCACCTTAATCCCTTTATTCGACCTCGCCCCATTCGGCAGCAGAAACATCTTCCTGCCGACCCACCGCAGCAGAAAAATCGCGCCGATCACGATCAGCAGCGCAAGCCCAACCCGCTGCGCCTCGCTTCCATTTTGCGAACCCGGCAACACACCCGGCTTAGGCTGGTTCGCCACTCGCTCGGCTGGCGAAATCTTCAGTGGTTGCTCTTCAAATGCCTGCGCCGCCCCCGGTTGCGTCGTCTGCGCCCATGCGCCGCAAGCCAATGCGAAAGTAACGATCAATAACAAAAATGCCGAGAAACCCCCGCAGCGGCCGGATGAAAGGGCGCTTCTTCGCCTTTTTTGATCCGCCAACTTGCAACTCCGAACATTTCCCCAGGCGGCGGTCACAACCCTTCTTCCTTCACACCCGCCATGATTTCGTTCACGCGAACGCAGAAGTTGTCATTCAATACCAGCACTTCACCGCGCACGATCAAACGATCGTTCACAAATACATCCACCGGATCACCAGCCAGCTTGTCCAACTCCACCACGGAACCTTCCGCCAGTTTCAGCACGTCTTCCACCAGCATGTGCGACCGACCGAGTTCGATTTTCACATTCAACTCGACATCGCGCAGCAGATCGATGCTCGATACCTGAGCGTCCGCCATCACCTGTTGAAAATTCGGGAGGTCAAAAGTCTGGGTCGGCAGTGCCGGATTGGCGGCAGGGCCCGCCGGCGAACCATCACTATTGGTTTGCTTGAGCAGCTCATCAATCGATGCTTGCGCCGATGCCAGATCAGCATCCACGTTATTCAACGCGTCGGCTGAGGCCGTTAGATCAGCGATCGGATCAGTTGTCGCAGGATCAGTAGGAGGGGGAGTTGCCGCGGTGGGACCGGTCGGTAAGACAGCTTCAGGAGAATTAGGGGCAGGTGCCGGATCTTCGGCCATGACTCACCATCCTTGGCGATGGTCAGCCATCCGTATGCTCGCAATCATGCTGCCCCCATGCAGCAACTGACAACGGACAACGGACAACTGACAAATTCCAACGAACATCCTGTTCGTCGCTTGCATTCGTTGTTGTGCTCGCTGTCGGAAAGGCCGGGGCTTAGTAGTCGGTCCGGAACGGTATGCACCGCGGGACCAGCACTTCGTCGATCAAGCCTTCACCGACGATCTCGTCAAGCTGGTATTTGACTTGCCGGCGGAGCGTTTCAAGCCCTGGTTCGCTGCCACCGCCCAGCTTCTCGGGATCACTCTGAGCTATAATGGTGCGGATGCGGTCCTTAATCAAGGCGTCGCGACTGGAAATCATCGCTTTTACCTTGTCCCCGAACTCTGTTTTGGTCACTGCGAAGATGCTGACGTCGTAAAGAAAGGTCCTGCCGCTGAGCTTGTTTGGAGCTCGGAAGTCCACTACCGCTATCTCAATCGGCGCTTTCTGATCGGTCGGGGCTCCCGGCTTGCCGCCTTCTCCCGTACCCTTGGCTTCCCCCTCCCCGCCTTTTTCAACCGCCGACAATTCGGCGCCGGCGGCAGCGCGAGGCGACCCGCCTCCGATGAATTTGAAACCGGCAAAGAGAACAACCGCCTCAATCAGCATCACCCCACCGAGCAGGACCGGCAGCTTAGTCAGGAATCCACCACCGGCGGCTTCCTTCTCCTTGCCCTCTTCCTTTTTCTCAGCGGCGGGCGCTGCGTGGGCCGCGTCAGGTTTCTTTTCTTTTTCAGACATGGTTATTGCCGATTTTCAATTGCCACCGTTCCGACGCGCGGACAGGCCGCGCCATATACATCATGTGTATCGGCAGATTGTGCGGGGGAAACCACGGATGAAATTTGCTCAATGTGATGCCCTCGTGGTTCCGATAACCATTCAAAGAGACTTCAGGAGACGACATCAATGACAGACCTTGCTGCGACGGCGGAGCGGTTGCGGGTGGTAAAACAGGCCTCACAGCACTTTCTGACGCTGTGGGCCCTGGATCGTATGCTTGCACGGCCACTGGCCGCGGACCGCATTCGTGCCGATATAGAGCAGGCTATCGAAGATCCTTACAACAAAGACTGGACATTACTGTTTAGGGGAAGTGTTCTGGACGATTGATAGAGGTTATGGGAACTATTACCTCCAGCATCGGACTGATCAGCGGCATCAACACTGGTCAGATCATTGACGAGTTGATGTCGATTGAGTCGCAGCCAAAAACGCTGCTGCAGACGCGTATCGACTCGACCAATCAGCAGAAGCTCGCCTATACCGACCTTCTCGCCCGCTTATCATCGCTTCAAATCACCGGCCAGTCGCTGGAGAAGGACGTCACCTATCAGGCCGCCACCGCCACCAGCGGTGATCCCAATGTCCTCACCGCCAGCGCGGCTCCGGCGCTGCCATCGGCACCTATAACCTGCAGGTCGCCCGTCTGGTCACTACGCAACAGGCCGTCAGCACCGGCTTCACTGACTTCAGCACGGCCAAGGTCGGTGCGGGAACCATAACGATCGACCAAGGCGGTGGTGAAATTTCATCGGAGACGACTCTCGCTCAGCTCAACGGCGGAGCCGGCGTCGGGCGCGGCCTCTTCCGCATCACCGATCGTTCAGGCGCCAGTGGTGTTATCGACACCTCCGCCGCCGTCACCGTCGATGACGTGCTCAAAAAGATCAACACCTCCCTGGACATCTCCGTTCGCGCATCGCTTCAGGGGGACAAAATTGTCCTGACCGATTCCTCCGGAAAAACCACAAATGACCTGACAGTCCAGGACCTGGCCGGCGGCACTTCCGCGACCGACCTGGGCATTTCCGGCACGGTCAGCGCAAACACGCTGACTGGAACCGACATCAATTATGTCAGCCGCGGAACGCTGCTCGATTCACTGAATGACAATCGCGGTGTCGGTCGCGGTACCGGTGGCAATGACTTCACAGTGACGCTCGGTGACGGCACCACCGTCGGTGTTAACCTCGCCACTGCCAAGTCGGTCGGGGACGTGATCGACGCCATCAACACCGCCGGCGGTCTGAAGCTCAAAGCAGACATCGTGCCGGGATCAAACGGCATCCGCCTCACAGACGCCAGCGGCGGTGGTGGCGCAATCAGCATCGCACAAAACAACGGTTCAACCGCCGCCGCAGACTTGGGCCTTCTCACCGCACCCAGCGGAAACGTTGTCAACGGGTCCGATGTCATCGCGGGCATCGATACTTCGCTTATCTCATCCCTTCGCGGCGGCAGCGGTCTGTCCTTAGGGCAGGTCATCTTCACCGATCGCAGCGGAGCATCCCAGACGATCGATTTCTCCGATTCCAACAGCGTGCAGGACCTTCTCGACCACATCAATAATGCCAGCGGCGTTCACCTGAAAGCCTCGCTGAAGGATTCAGGCAACGGCATCCAGATCACCGACACCAGCGGCGGTTCCGGCAATCTCGTTATCGCTGACGCCGCCGGAGGAACCACCGCGGCCGAACTCGGCATCAATGGCTCGTTCAATACCAGCCAAACAGCCGTCCTTGGCGCTAACCTTCATAAGCAATGGATGACCAACAATACCCTTCTGACCTCGCTTAATGGCGGCAAGGGTATCTCCAAAGGCCACTTCACCATCACCAATTCCGCCGGGACCAGCGCCACCATTGACCTTTCCGGGTCCAACGTGACAAAAGTTTCTGACCTGCTTTACCAGATCAATTCAAAGGCATTGGCCGGTGTGACGGCGTCCATTAATGCCAACGGTAACGGCATCGTCATCAACGACGCTTCGGCGGGCGCAAACAAGCTGACGATCACAGATATCGACAGCACCACCGCCGCCGACCTCAATATCAAGGGAAAAGCGACCGGCACGTCCATCGATGGCGCATACGAAAAGACCCTCACCATCGGCGCGAACGACACGCTCGCCTCGGTGCAGCAGTCGATCAACGCACTTGGTTTTGGGATCAGCGCCTCAATCATCAACGATGGGTCCGCAACAGCCCCCTACCGCCTGTCGATGACCGCCCTGAATTCCGGTCGCGCCGGCCGTGTTGTCCTCGACGCCGGCACAACGAGCCTCGGCGGGACCAACCTTGTGAATGCGCAGGATGCGGCCGTTTTCCTCGGTGGCGCGGATAGCGCCCAGCCGCTGCTTGTTACCGCCAGCAGCAATCAGATTACCGGTGTCATCCAGGGCGTCACGGTTAACCTCACCGGCGTGAGCCAGGGGCCCGTTCAGCTCAGCGTTACGAGAAATTCGAACGCCATCGTCCAGCAGCTCACCGACTTCGCGAAAAACTTCAACGATCTGTCCGACAAGATCAACACGCTCACGCAATACGATTCCACGACAAACACTGCCGGCCTGCTGCTGGGAGATTCCACTGTCGGGAACATTCAGTCGAACATGTACTCCATGCTGAACACGGTGGTCACCACCGGTGGAAAATATCGCGTGCTTGCGGACATCGGGCTCACGATTGACAACAACGCGCACCTCGTTTTCGATTCAGACAAGTTCAATGCCGCCTATGCCGCCGATCCCAACTCGGTCCAGCAGCTCTTCGCCGCCACCCAGCAGATCAGCAATCCCGATGGTACGACCACGACCAAAAATCTCGGCGTCGCCTATGGGATCGATTCGCAGATCAACCAGCTAATCGACCCTGTCAACGGCTCGCTGACCCTGCAGAACAACACATTAGACTCCGAAGCTCAGAATTTTCAGGACCAGATCACACAGCTCGATTCCCTCCTGTCTGACAAGCGCACCCGCCTGGAAACGCAGTTTGCGAACATGGAATCTGTGCTGGCCGGCCTGCAATCGCAGCAATCGGCGCTGAGCAGCCTGACAGGAGTCACGACCACTTCCTCGACAACCAAGAAGTAAAGAGGCCCGATCCGCCTTGACGCCCAAATAACTGGGAATGGCCGGCAGTTTCTGCGCGTCTGAGGAAGTTGCAGCACCGCAAGCTTATTAATTTAGTGCCGCGAGCGTGCCGATAGATTCTGGGAATGGTCGTATTCGTCTGATGACCAACCAGGAAGTTGTACTCCATGAATCCGAAGACCCCCCTTCCAGCCACGCCTTCCAAGCCCCAGACCAATCCCCAGGCGGCTCAGAACTACCTCCGCACCCGCGTGATGACCGCGACCCCCGAACAACTGCAGATGATGTTGTTCGACGGTGCTCTTCGATTCGGCGAACAGGCCCGGGCGGCCTTAGCCCAGAAAAATTACGAACAGACATATCAGAACGTTTCGCGAGTGCAGAAGATTCTGACGGAGATGCTGTCAACATTGAAGCACGATGTCTCGCCGGACTTATGCAGCCGATTGGCGGCCCTTTATCAGTACGCTTACAAAAAACTGATCGAAGCCAGCGTTGAGCACAAGATGGAATCGCTGGACGAGGCGATGAATGTGCTGAAGTTCCAGCGCGAAACGTGGCATATGCTTCTAGACCAGGTCGGCAAGTCTAAAGCCGGCGTGGCCGCGACCAAGCTCGCCATCCCATCGCCGGACGCACGCATGGAAGCCAGCATTTCAATGTCCGCCTGAACTCAATCCCGCGATTTTCCGTTCAAAAAGAAACGCCGCTCCGCCGGTCGGTTCGATCATCTGGTCAACCTGCGTGAATGATTTCCGCACCCCCGCCAGAAATCGCTCGGCATGCCAAACCCCATGTCGCGGTTGAAACGAAAACACCAGCCAGAATCGATTCGCCTCAATATCCGCAGGCGTATCAACCCCGACAAACACAGGCGGCTCCGGATGCGGCCAGTAACAGAACAATTCCAACGCCAGATGCGAATGAAGAGGGAAATCCTCTGAAACCACATACAATGCCTCGCCCGGCTTGCGATGGCTTCGCACATACTGAACCGCCGGTTTGATATTCCCAACCGACCGTGGAACCACCAGGTGATAGGCGGCTTGCGCTCCCCCATCCAGAAGCAGCGGCAGCACAATCAACCAGGCCAGATAGCGCCGACGTTCGCTCAAGACTTCGCCAAGCCACTGAAATCCACCGGCGACCACGAGGAACAATCCCGGCAGGAGATATACCGTCACCCGATCCCCCGTATACGGGAATCGATGTGCCCCTGCCGCCAGCAGCGTCAGCCCCAGCGGAAACAGCAGCACCTCATGCAGAATGTCCCGATGCGTTTTCCACCACGCTGCCACACCGCATGCGGCCAGGATCAGCACCACACTTCCAAGTGATGGATATGGATGATCGCAGATACTGAATGTCTGGCGGCAAAGCCAAAGCGGGATCGACATCGGATGCGACCAATCGACAAACCCTCCCCGCCAGAACTCATCCAACCCCGTATCATGATGACGGATGGAAACACGATACAAAACCAAAAATGATGCGGCGGTGATCAATCCGCAAACGGCCCCGAGCCCCCGCACCAGCGCGCCGTCATCACTGCGCAAAACCCGAAAAAACATCGTCAGGCTTACCGCGCCAAAGATGATCGCCGCCGGATGAGAGAACCAGATCAGCACAGCCGCCCCAAGCGAAATGACCGCGAAGCGCACGATGTCCGATATAGGCCGCCGCATGCCGAACGCAAGGTAAAACAGCAACGTGGCGCAAAGGACATCACCGCTGTATTGTTTCACCTCCGATGCATGCCAGATCAGTCGATCCGACCACGCCAGCAGCGCCACTGCAACCCCCGCCGCCGCCGGCGAAAGCAATCGTCGGGCAAGCAGCGCAAACAAGATCAATGTCGCAATCGAGGCGGCCAGCGGAACCGCACGCATGACATATTCCGATCCCCCAAATGCAACGAACAGGCCCCGTTCCACCCACAAAAACAATGGCGGCGCGGCCTGTTTATAATCGAGTAGGCCAGCCAACTCCCGCGCCGGCCGGTTCATGATGTTCAAAGTAAGCAAGGCCTCATCAGGCCAATAGGACCGATCTGCCAGATATTGCGCCAATCGGAAAACGCACCCCGCCACAACCACGGCGATGAGTGCATTTCTCCACGCAATGCGATATCGAATAAGATCGAAACTCCCGCCGCCCCGCCGCTCCATGGTCATGATTTGAGTGTAGTCAGCCGGCGAATTAGACGCAATTTGTAACGAGGGTGAAGTTTGAATCGCGGCCGGGTGCAGATTCTTATTTGGGCTGGACCTCCGCACGAACTCATCCGGCGGGCCACCCGAAAAATGCGTTCGCGGTTTTTGTCGTCTGATCATCCAGTTCCGCTATCGTCACGCCACGCAGCTGCGCCACCCGCGCGGCAATGTGAATCACCAGCGAAGGCTCATTCACCTTTTGTTTCCGCAATGGCTCCGGAGACAGGTATGGCGCATCCGTTTCCACCACGAATCGATCCGCGGGCGCCATTTTCACCACCTCCCGCAGTTCATCGGATGTTTTGAATGTCATGACCCCCGTGAACCCCAGGCAGTAGCCGCCGTTCAGCACTCGCTTCGCCTCGCTCAGCGTGCCGGTGAAACAGTGGAACAGCGCGCGAACGCTCGGGAAGTTCCGAATGATCGCCAGGCAGTCGTCAAATGCTTCGCGGCAATGAATGACCACCGGTTTATTCACTTCCGTCGCAAGCTGAAGCTGATGCTGAAAAAAATCAGCCTGCCTCTGCTTCGCCTCTTGGCCGTAATGGTAATCAAGCCCCATCTCCCCCAGCGCCACTACATAAGGATCTGACTGAATCTCCCTCAATTGCGGCAGATCCGATTCTTCAACTTCGGAAACATAATTCGGATGCACCCCCACCGCACACCGCACATTCGGCCTGTTCTGGCAAAGCTCCACGCAGTGGCGATCATCCTTCAGTTCCGTTCCGATCGTAATCAATCGGGATATGCCCGCCGTCTGCGCGGGCAAGCACGTCGCCCAACTGCGATTGCAGCCGCGGATCTGTGAGATGGCAATGGGTGTCGATCATGCGCCGAATATGCAACGGACCAATGGTCTTTTTAACACGTCTTAAGAAGTCGCCTCAAACGCATCCGTCGTGTGGCGGATTTGCGGCTCCCGCCCGTTGGGCCAGATGATGGCCACCACATCAAACCGCGCCGGTGGCTGCGGTACACCATAGCGGCTGAGATAAAGCTTGGCCGCCTTGGTGATCTGATGCTGCTTCTCGATGTTCACCTGTTCTTCAGGCGTGGGATCGTCATATGCACGGGTCTTCACTTCCACGAACACCAGCGTCTTGCCATCCCGGGCAATGATGTCGATTTCGCCAAGTTCGCAGCGAAAATTCCGGACGATGATTTTGTATCCCTGATTGCGCAAATACCGCCCGGCGACATTCTCGCCACGATCCCCCAATGCATCCCGTGGCGACTCGTTTTTGCCGATCAGGCTCTTGAACCACTCCAACATGTCACCGAGCGTACCGCGTGAGCGGGTGAATGTGTAGGGCAGATGCGCGAGGGCGGCACGCGACTCCTCACGCATCCCGCGGCGAAGCCGCCAGGCCCTTTGCCAGCGCGGATAATTAAGGGCCTTTGCGAAATGACGCAGGGCAACCCTTTGAAGGGCCGCCCTGCTGCGTTTGAACGTTAAATGTAATCGCCCGGATCAGTCGCGACGCGGACCGCGTCCACCGCCTCCGCCTCGGGGACCGCGATCACCGCCTCGACCGCCTCCGCCTCCGCCTCCGCCTCCGCGCGGGCCTCGGTCACCACCGCCTCGGAAGTCGCCGCCACCACCGCCTTCGCGGTCACCGGCGGGGGCGCCGACGGGTTCGGGGTCGCTTTCGCCGAGTTCGAGCATGGCGGCTTTTCGCGACAGCTTGATGCGGCCCTGGTCGTCGATCAGCAGCACCTTCACTTTGATCTCGTCGCCCATCTTCACGACATCGTCAACGCGGTCGACGTATTTGTCGCTCAGTTCGGAGACGTGGCACAGGCCGTCGGTTTCCGGGGCGATCTCGACGAACGCGCCGAAATCCTTGATGCTGACCACGCGGCCGGAATAAATCTTGCCGACCTTCACCTCGGCGGTCATCGCTTCGATGATGTCACGGCAACGCTCAGCGCCGGCAGAATCCACGCTGCTGATGTAGACCGTGCCGTCGTCTTCGATATCGACGTTGGCGCCGGTGTCAGCCTGGAGGGCTTTGATGTTCTTGCCGCCTGGGCCGATGATCTTGCCGATCTTTTCCGGATCGATCTTGATCGTCAGCAGGCGCGGGGCCCACTTGCTGATTTCCTTGCGCGGGGCGGGCAGGGTCTTTTCCATGATCGCGAGAATCTTCAGCCGGGCTTCCTTGGCGCGGTGGAGCGTGTCGCGGATGACTTTGTAATCGATGCCTTCGATCTTAATGTCGAGCTGGATGGCGGTGATTCCGTCGCGGGTGCCGCAGACTTTGAAGTCCATGTCGCCGAAGTGATCTTCTTCACCGATGATGTCGGTGAGCAGTTCCTGGCGATTGCCTTCCTTGACCAGTCCGACGCTGATGCCGGCGACGGGCTTGGTGATGGGGACACCAGCGTCCATGAGCGCGAGCGTTCCGCCGCAACTGCTGGCCATCGAGCTGGAACCGTTGGATTCGAGGATGTCGCTGATGATCTTCACGGTGTAGGGGAACTGATCGACGGCCGGCAGGACCGCGATCAGGCTGCGCTCGGCGAGCGCGCCGTGGCCGATTTCACGCCGGCCCGGCCCGCGGATCGGGCGAACTTCACCGACGCTGTAGCTGGGGAAGTTGTAGTGCAGCATGAATTTCTGGCTGTACTCTTCGATCAGCCCGTCCACCATCTGTTCGTCGCTGCTGGTGCCGAGGGTGACGGTGCACATCGCCTGGGTTTCGCCGCGGCTGAAAACCGATGACCCATGCACGCGCGGCAGAACGCCAACGCTGCACGAAATCGGGCGGATGTCATTAAACCCGCGGCCGTCCGGGCGAACACCGGCCAGGATCGCTTCGCGGGTGACATGCTCTTCCACTTCGCTGAAGACGGCGCGAACCTGCTTGGCCTTGTCCTTCTGGGCGATGATCTGGCCATACGGCGCGTTGGGATCAGTGACCGGCGGGGCAAGCTCGGCCAGCAGGTCGGTTTGAATCTTCTTGATCGCGTCGGAACGATCGGCCTTGCCCGCTTTGCCCTTCACTTCGCGAATTTTGTCGGTGACCTTGGATTTGATGGACGCGACGAAAGCCGCATCCGGCTGCTTGATGTCGCCGACCTTCTCGCGGCCGGCTTTCTTGTGCAACTCTTCAATCGCGCCGACGATCTCAATGATCGACTTGTGGCCAAACTCAATCGCGTCGGCGATGTCATCTTCAGCGACTTCGCGCGAACCCACTTCGATCATGTTCACAGCGTTTTTCGTGCCGGCGACGACGATGTCGAAATCGCTGAATTCAAGCTGCTCGATCGTGGGGTAGAGAATCAGTTCGCCGTTGATCCGGCCAACGCGGGCGTGAGCGGTGGGGGCGGTAAAGGGGATATCGCTGATCGCCAGCGCGGAGCTGGCGGCGATGCCACTGAACACGTCGGGATCGTTTTGGCCGTCAAACGCCAGCACGTTCAGATGAATCTGAACTTCATCCATGAACCCCTTGGGGAACAGCGGACGCAGCGGGCGGTCGATCAGGCGGGCGGTCAGGATTTCCTTGGTGGTCGGGCGGCCTTCTCGCTTCATGAATCCGCCGGGAAATTTGCCGGCGGCGGCGCGGCGCTCACGGTAGTCCACCTGCAACGGGAAAAAGTCGATCCCCTCGCGCGGAGCAGCCCGGACGACAGCGGCGAAAACAACCGTCTCCCCGTACTGCACCGTGACCGAACCGTCGGCGAGCTTGGCGAAGGTGCCGGTTTCAATGGAAAGACTGCGACCGCCGATCTGGCGTTCAACTCGAATGGCTTGCATGTATGGATTTCCTTGCGGCCTCGGATGGATTTTATCAGGGGCCACAGATGGACAGATCCAGACACGAGCGATTGAAACAGCAAGACGTGACACGGGAAAGGAACCTTCGCTTCCGTTCGCGTTTCACGTCTTCTACATTTCAATTCCCATGTGCGGGTGTGTGCATCTGTGGCGGTCCGGTGGGGTTCGCGCCGTATTCGGGCCGAGGCCGATCCGATCGGGCGAAAACCGGGCAACACATCAAACAGAACAGGGCACGCACACGCGTGCCCTGCTTTATTTCGTTTTACTTTCTCAGGCCCAGCCGACTGATGATCTGCTGGTATCGCGTTCGATCTTCGCGGGTGAGATACTTCAGCAAACTGTTTCGCTTGCCAACCATCTTCAAGAGCCCGCGGCGGGACGAATGGTCCTTTTTGTGGGTCTTGAGGTGCTCGGTCAGCTCGGTGATCCGCTTGGTAAGCAACGCGATCTGCACTTCAGGCGAGCCGGTATCTTTTTTGTGAATCTGGTAATCGCCAAGAATCCTGGTCTTTGCTTCAGCCGTGATGGACATGACTACTCCTGAGACACCAGGCGGCGAGCCGTTTTGAAGGCGGAAACACGCATTCCGCTAAACAGCCGGCACAGCCGGTCATTATATTGCCCGCCCCCGCACGCGCGGGGGATTGGGCCAGTTAAGGGTCGAAAGGATAGTAGGTTGGGGGGTAGTGGTCAAGGGAACAGGGGTATTGAATTGATGCGGTTTGGACCCAATTGCTGTCATAATATAACTGGAATGCTTTATTCGGCGGCGGGCGGTTGGTCCGGAGGCGGGGGATTCTTATCGATGATTTCAATCGCCTCGTCGGCGGTCATGTCAATCATCTCCATCCACTGCACACGCTCCTGGTCGTTGCTGACGGCGTATGCCTCCAGCGCCAGCGACAAGCTGTTAATGATGTTCCGAAGACCATGCCGAAAATCGCGATCGCCGTAGGCCATTGGAAGAAGGTAGCAATTACAGATGAAACTGTCGCGTTTTGGAGCGCATTCGATTGCAGATAATTGCGGACCCAGCGTCATCGGATTACAGGACCGAGGCCCCCAGGCCGCTCATCTTGGATGCTTGCC
Organism: uncultured Phycisphaerales bacterium; assembly: GCA_963704405.1. Classification (GTDB taxonomy): domain Bacteria; phylum Planctomycetota; class Phycisphaerae; order Tepidisphaerales; family Tepidisphaeraceae; genus MFD01213-c1. Next base: position 1,774,147 of record OY969903.1, on the reverse strand, counting down.
GCAACTCCAATGAATTCAACATGATAGCTAAGACTAACTTTCCTGATTGTCTTGTGTCTCTTCTTCCGGTGGCGTCAGGACGACTGGCGCGAGGCCGCAAAAGGCCTGCGAGGAATCATAAATCAGAACCGCCGCGAAGGAGTCAGTTATATGAACAAGGCAATTCGAAATCTTTCGGTAGCAGCTTTAGCTTTGGCGGCAATGGCCGCGGCGCCGGCCTCGGCATTGGCGCGGCATTATGACAACGACGATCGCGGGCGCGCACGGGTTGAGGTTGAGATTCCTGGCCCTCGCGCATGGCAGCCGGAGCTTCGCGAAAGCCGCGTCTGGGTTGAACCGGTTTATCGAACGGTCAGCGATCGCCAATGGGTTGAGCCGGTGTATCAAACCGTATGCGAACGGGTATGGGTTGCGCCAGGGGTTCGCACGGAATGTGTCCGCGTCTGGGTGCCGGATCGCTATGAGTGGCAGGATGTCGTTCGTTTGGAATGGGGACGCCGCCGGGTCTATCGCGAGCAGGTTCTGGTTGAACCAGCGCATTACGCGGATCAGTCTCGTGAAGTGGTCGTGACGGCGGGCCATTATGAAGACGTTCAGCGCCAGCAATTGGTCGCCGAGGGGCACTGGCAGAATATTGAGCGTCAGGAACTCGTTTGCGCCGGTCACTGGGAAGATCAAGTTGAGCGAGGTTATTCCCGATCTGAAGGTGGCGGCCTGCGGTTTGAAGTGCGTCTTCCGTTCTAAATCATGACCGGCCGCGACAATCTCGCGCCGAAGTAATTCAGATGTCTTGAATGCGCAGAGGTGACAACATGAACCGCACAACCATCAGCACTATTTTCGCGGGTTTGCTTATGCTGACGTTAACGGGCTGTGTCGTTTATGAGCGACCGGCCCGTGTGGTGGAGCGAGACTATTACGACGATGGCCGCCGCGTTGAGGTCGTCGAGCCGGCGTATCATGAGGAGGTCTGGATCGGTGGCTGGTGGGGAGGTCATTGGGAAGAACGCGAGCATGAAAGGCATCATCACTGGCGATGAACCTTCCTTTTTTGGCAGCGCCGCATTTTACCGCGGCGCGTGGCCGACGTAATCCACCGGAACGTCCTTCAACTCTTCCAAAACATCCTCACGAAGATGGAATGCGGTGATCGCCCACGGCTGATCCGCCCGGCCGCTGGGATGATACAGCACAAACTGAAACATCAGCGGGGCCTGATCGTAATACGCCAGCACCCAGACGCCTTCCAATCGCTCTGAATATCGCTGCGTCGCGATCACGTCGAAGCCGTTGTATTTCTGCTGTGAATTTCCGATTTCAATCAGCCGCCCGCGTATGCCTTCACGCTCTTCGGGATGGTCCTTGAAGGAATCCATCGCCGCGATTGCGTCGTCGATCTTCCCGTTGCCGATCAGGCCCATAATTTTCTCGATCTGCGGGACGATCTGCGGATTGGCGAGATTGACATCAGCGCGTGCGGGGCGGGTTCGGGCTCCCCATGTCGCCAGAACAATTGCGGCAAACAGCGAGGTCAGAATTACAGTCTTGCGGCTCATTGGGCGCCTCCCGGGGTAAATGTGATGGAGGGATGCTAGATCGGCGCGGGCCGGCCCGCAATCTTCAAGGTGCGGCGGGCCAATCTTCTTCGTGATTCCCCTGCCAAAAGCAATCGCAGGCATTACTGTTCCAGCGCGACGGTCAATTGCTGAAAAACCAGCGGAATATTTACGTTCGCATCTAAATATTCCTCAGCGCGGGCAAGGGCGTCGATTGCGGAGCAGGCCCGTTCGAGGTCATCAGGCGTCATGTCGCCAGTGAGGCGCCGCCGAATGTGGTCGCCGGCGAGTTTCAGGAAGAGCGTCAGACCTTCGCGGGTTGCCTGGTCCTTGCTCCCGAGTTCATCGCGCTGCAACTGTTTTTCGGCATAGGCATCGGCGGCGGCTTTGAAGAACTCGGGGAGATCGGCGGCGGGTTGGCCATTGAAGATGGCATCGAGATGATTGACAAGCTGGCGTGCGGGTTCGATCACGCCGTCTTCAATCCAGCGCATGGCTACACCGAGGGAGCCTGAAGCGAAGCGGACAGCGTCGGCGGCCTGGGGATTTGAGATTCCGCGTTTTTGAAGTTCGCGAATAACCGTCGCATCGTCCAGCGCTGCGAATCGGACGGTCTGGCAGCGGCTGCGGATCGTCGGGAGGAGTTGGCCAGGCTGATCGGTCAGCAGAACGATCAGCGCCCTTCCCGGCGGCTCCTCGAGGGTCTTGAGGAGGGAGTTTTGCGCCGCCGGGTTCATCAGTTCGGCCTGCTCGATGACGAAGACTTTTCCTTTGCCCATCGCCGGCTTCATGGCGGCTTTGTCGACGACTTCAGGGCGGATGACGTGAATTGAAAGATCGATCCCTTTCGACTTGCCAGTCTTGTCGTGATAGCGAATCAATTCCTTGGTGATGATGTGAAAATCCGGGTGATTGCCGGCGGCGAAAATGCGGCAGCTTTCACACGTGCCGCACGGATGATCAGCTTTGGGCCGCTCGCAAAGAAACAGCCCGCCCAGGGCGGCGGCTGTGGTCGCCTTGCCCACACCGACGGGCCCGGCAAAGATCAATCCATGTGGCAGCCGGTCCATGAGGTATGCCCGTCGCAATTGGGCCAGCGCGACGTCCTGCCCGAAAATGTCGTCAAGCGTTCGCATACTTCTGTGTTCAATTGGCCGCGCGTGGGGCTGTTATTGCTGGGAGGTAAAAGGGAAAAATATGATTGAACGCCAAGACGCGGAGGCCGCCAAGGCAGGAGGAGAGAGAATGGGGAATATTGGTTTTGTCATTAGAGCATGGGTTATTCAAATTTTTCTGTCGGTGTTTGTTCAACAGTATTTTCCGAAGCTTTAAGCATTTCGTCCACCGCGGCCAGGACATCTTTATGAACTTCCTCCGCCGATCGATCCGCATTTACGACGCGATAGCGATCGGGCATGGCGCGGACCTGCGCCAGGTAATTTTGGCGCACCTGTTCATGATAGGCCTTTGGACGTCGCTCGATCCGGTCGATCTCCATCACCGCCGCGGGATCGGCTGAGGCGCGGGCGAATTTCGGCGCACGCGGGCGGCGCTTCCCTCTGTGGGCATGTCGAGAATGATCGTCAGATCGGGCCAGCGGCCGCTGACGGCGGCTTCGGCGACGCGGATAATTTCATCGCTGGTGAGTCCATCGCCGCCAAGCTGGTAGGCCAGCGTGCTGGAAACGAACCGGTCGCTGATGACGATATCGCCTCCCTGCAGTGCGGGCAGAACGATCTCTTTCATGAGCTGCGCCGGGCGGCCATGTAGAGGAGCATCTCGCAGCGCATGGCCATTTCGCCATGCGCGGGATCGAGCAGGATGGCGCGGATTTGCTCGCCGATGACGGTAGTGCCGGGATCGCGGACGGGCACAATGCTGCGTCCGGTTGCCGCCAGGGCATCTTTGAGCAGTCGCGCCTGCGTGCTTTTGCCGCAGCCTTCGCCGCCGTCGAATACGATGAATATGCCGGGGGAATGGGGCATCAGCAGCTTGTCAAATAAGGTTAATTCTGTGGCGGAAGGACACGATTATTGATGGCTTGATAGAGTTCCGGAGTCCATTGAATGGCTGTATGCCGGGCAAGCTCAGTTGAAGTTATAGATGCGGCGCTGACCATGCAACGATATTACACCGGCTTGGTGTAATCCCCAATCCGTCTGGCCGCGGTTGACCTCCCGATCTTAACCTTGACCCCCCCACGGCTCACTCGTACATTCGCCGCATGGCAGATCAATACGAGACAATCAAGAAACAATTCGCTGAGATTTTTGGCGCTGAAGGCATTGTGCATATCGTGCGGGCGCCGGGGCGGGTCAATCTCATCGGGGAGCATACGGATTACAACGACGGGTTTGTCTTTCCGATGGCGATTGAACCGGAGGTGGACATCGTCTGCCGATCGCGGCCGGATGGCAAGGTTCGCCTTGCATCGACTGTCTTTCCCGGTCAGATCGCCGAATTCTCAGTTCAGCAGAAGATCACCCGCGGCGAGCCAAAATGGGCGAATTATTCCAAGGGCGTCGCCGCCGGGTTGGTCGGGGCGGGGATTCCACTGACGGGGATGGATGCGCTGATCTCCAATACACTGCCTGTGGGCGGCGGGCTTTCCAGCAGCGCGGCGATCGAAGTGGGTACGGCCCGCGCGTTTTGGCGCTCGCCGGCACGACCATGGACGCCCAGCGAATCGCCTTGCTCAGCCAGAAGGCTGAGCATGAATTTGCGCTGGTGCCTTGCGGCATCATGGATCAGACGATCGTTGCGAGCGGAAAGGCGAATCATGCGTTGCTGCTGGATTGCCGCGATCTGTCCAAGCAGTACATCCCGCTCAATTCCAGCGAGCTGCGCGTGGTGATCGTCAACAGCATGGTGAAGCACGAGTTGTCCGGCGGTGAATACGCCGAGCGGCGGCGGCAGTGCGAGGAAGGAGTGGCGCACTTCCGTCAATCGAATCCGGAAATCAAGGCGCTGCGCGATGTGACGATGGCCCAGGTGCAAGCGGCCAAAGGAAAGCTGGACGATGTCGTCTTTCGGCGCTGCCGGCATGTGGTGGGTGAAATCGCCCGCACGACCGAAGCCGCCCGATTGATTACCGCCCACCAATATGAACGCGTCGGCGAGCTGATGGTGCAGAGCCACAATTCGCTTCGCGATGATTATGAAGTGAGCGTGGAAGAGCTGGATTTTCTTGTGGAAGAAGCGATGAAGGTGAAAGGTGTGTATGGCGCTCGCATGACCGGAGGCGGTTTTGGAGGGTGCATTGTGGCGCTGGTTCAACCACGGAGCGTGGAGGCGGTGACGGCACATCTGAATCAGATTTATCCGGCCAAGTATGGCAAGCAGCCGGGCATCTTTGTGACGACGGCAACCGAAGGGGCGACTGTTGTCGCATAAGCCAGGTCTATCAAACGCGAATTCCGGTGACAGCGCAGCGAACGTTGCAATGACTGAACCGAGTGGCGATCGCGCGATCCATCTGCAAATTCGCCGGTTTGGAACACAGTGATGTCCATCATCTTCCGCGAAATTCTCCTGAAACTATGCCGGCGGGAAGACCTCACGCGCGATGAAGCTCGCGAAGCGTTCGCGCACATCATGTCCGGCGAAGCCAGCGATGCTCAGATCGGCGGGCTGCTGGTCGGGCTGGCCGCCAAGGGGACAACTGTTGAAGAACTGGTGGGCGCGGCGACAGTGATGCGGGAAAAGGCGGTGCCGATCGGCTGCAATCGCGAAGATGTCATCATCGACACCTGCGGGACGGGTGGTGATGTGCGCGGCACATTCAATGTGTCGACCGCCGCCGCCATTATTGTCGCGGCGGCCGGTGTGAAGGTTGTGAAACATGGCAACCGCAGCGCCTCTAGCAAATCCGGATCAGCCGATGTTCTGGAAAAACTTGGCCTGAAGCTGGAACTGCCGCATGAGCTTCTGAACAGGTGCCTGGCAGATGCGAACATCTGTTTCGCCTTCGCCCGCTATCATCACCCGGCGATGAAGTTCGTGGGAACCGCGCGAACGTCGCTCGGAATCCCGACGATCTTCAATCTCCTGGGGCCGCTCACGAACCCGGCTCGCGCGCGGCATCAACTGCTCGGTGTGTTTGCGCCGGAACTGACGGACCGCCTGGCGACAGTTCTTCGCGAACTGGGGAGCGAGCGGGCGTGGGTTGTTCATGCTGACGATGGACTGGATGAGCTTTCGACGCTCGGGCCGACGCGGGTGAGTGAATTGAAAAATGGCCACATCGCTACGTGGAAGCTTGATCCGAAAGATTTGGGGATGCCGTATGCGCGGCTGTCGGATCTCCAGGTGTCGAGCGTGGAGGAAGCCGCCAAAGCGATGACACGCGTGCTGGCGGGGGAAAAGGGACCGATGCGCGATATCGCTGTTCTGAATGCGGCGGCGGCGCTGGTTGTCGCGGGGTCCGTGGCAAATTTACAGGACGGCATGGTAGCGGCAGCGGCAGCGATCGATTCAGGGCGGGCTCAGCGGACTTTGGAGAAGTTGATTGCCATGGCGGTAGCTCAAAATCCGTAACTCATAACCGCTCACTTTTTCCGGACTGCCGGGGCGGGAGAGTAAGTTCGAAAAAACCAATCTTCTTCTAATCCCCCCGCCGCTTCTCCGGCGTGATACAATTCATTGGATATGCATCGCCATTTCTTGTTTATCTTCGCATTGATGCTTGTTTCGTTGCCCGGCGCAGTGCCGGAATCGCGCGGGGAAACGCCGGCCACTTCGCCCGCAGCTATTGCTGCGCCAGCGGCAGTGATTGCGTTGCACGGGCAGGTTGACGATTACACGCGCGATTCCTTGTTTCGAAAATTCGCTGAAGCGCGCCAGCTTGGGGCGAAGACAGTTATTCTGGACCTGGATACACCAGGCGGATTGGTGACGGCCGGGCTTGAGATTTCGCAGTTTCTTCGGCGGCAGGATGACCTGCACGTGATCGCGTTTATTCGCAACAAGGCATATTCCGCCGGCGCGATGATCGCAGTGGCCTGCAATGAAATTGTCATGTCGCCGGGCTCGGTGGTAGGCGATTGTGCGCCGATTGTCTTCGATGTCGGTGGGCATCTGGACCCCATGCCGGCGGCGGAACGGGCGAAGGCGGAAAGCCCGATCGTCAGCGATTTTGACGCCAGCGCTTCGCGAAATGGATATGACCCGTTGCTGCTGGAATCGATGGTGATCTCACAGCGCGTCGTTCATTGGATGCAAAGTCCCAAGGCGGATCGGCGATTTGTCGATGAGGCGGAGTTTGCGAAATTGTCAGCCGAGGGATGGAAGCCGGTCGCCGGCGTGCCCGATCCTGTGGATGGACCGGAAACGCTGCTGACCCTCCAGGCGGATGAAGCCGTAAAGCTTGGACTTTCCCACGGCCTCGCAGCCTCGCCGGAATCACTGGCGAGCGAGCGCGGCCTGCAATTGATCGCCGACCTGACTCCCGGCTCAGGCGAGCAGTTTGTCGAAGTGCTCAGCAACGGGGCGGTCCGCGGCATCTTGCTCAGCCTGTTTTTGACCTCCATCTACATTACGCTCAGCAGTCCGGGACACGGCGCAGCCGAGGCGACGGCAATTGTGACGCTGGGCCTGCTCATCGGTGTGCCGCTGCTCACAGGCTACGCGCAGTGGTGGGAGCTCGTGGCCATCTTCGGCGGGCTGGCGCTGCTGGCGTTTGAGGTTTTTGTTTTTCCCGGCCACGGCGTCTCCGCCGTCCTGGGGATTGCATTGATGCTGATCGGCTTGCTGATGACCTTTGTCGGCAAAGAACCGAGCGGCCTGCCGGGGGGACTGCCGCGACTGGGCGAAACATGGGCTCACGTCCGCCAGGGTCTGATCGTCATCACCGGCGGGCTGGCGTGTTCGCTGCTGCTTTCAATGTGGCTGCGGCGGTTCCTTCCACGGCTGCCCTATTTCAATCGCCTGATCCTGAACGCCACCAGCGGCGGAACAATGATGCTGGATGAAGCCGCCGTCCCACCGGAAAATAATTGGCCGGGCGTGGGAACCGTCGGCCGGGCGATTACGGAATTGAAACCGGGCGGGTCGGCGGAGTTTACCGATCTGGCCGTGGGACATGCGCGGGCGGTTGCGGTCATCAGCGAAAACGGGTTTGTTGCGCCAGGGGCGAAACTGGTCGTGCTGGAATCGCGGGGGAACCGGGTGTTGGTGAAGGCGGTATAAAGCCGGCGTCCCGTTCAACGCGGATTTTAAACTGCCGTTTCAGTTGGCACGCGCAAGACGGCTCCGCCATACTTTCTATGGCGCATTGTTAACCAAAAAAAAGACCGGCACGGCGCCGGTCTTGGTTCTTCCCCTGAATATGGTTGTTCGCTTATGCAGCCATCGAAATCGGATCGAATTCGACGGCGATGCGATAGCCCATGCCGCTGGGGGTGCAGCGGATGACTCGGCCGGTGGCGTCCCAGCCGCGATTAATTCCCTGAGGAGGGAAAAAAACGCTGACTCGCTCACCGCTCTGCACAGGCGCCTGGCTGATTGCGGACAGGCCGCCGGCGGAAAGGTCGCGGAGGCTCAGTGCGAGGTGCGGTTCTCGGCGGGCGGAAATGCTGTGATCCATGCGCTTGCCCTGGATGTGGGCATGCACTTCTTTGCGCGGGAAGATGCGGCGTTCGGCTCCGCCGGCTGCGGGGACGAGGCGAAGACTGGATTCGGTGTTGGCCGACTGGGGCATCTTCAGGATTGCAACCATGGCTCCTCCGCGATTTGTGAAAACGGCACCGATCGTTCGAGTGCTTTGGGCCTGTAACCGTTGCCGCTAGAATCGGTTCAATCGATCGGCAACACTGTTCTCATCGGCCGGTGGATGGGCACGGTTTACCTCGCTTTCCCAGACCTTCGAGACTGATTTGACATCGCATCCTTCCAATTTTTCAGGTTCTGACGATTCGGTGGTTTTTCTTGTCGGCGCAGGGCCGGGCGATCCCGGGCTGATTACGGTCCGGGGGGCGGCATTATTGGCATCTGCTGATGTTGTCATTTATGACGCGCTGGCAAACCCCCTCCTGATGAGGCACTGTTCCAAGGCCGAAAAAATCTATGTTGGAAAGCGGGCGGCGGCGCATTCCATGACCCAGGAGCAGATCAACCAACTCCTGATCGACCAGGCCAGACAGCAGCCCGGCCGGCGGGTGGTGCGGTTGAAAGGGGGTGATCCATTCGTATTTGGACGAGGCGGTGAAGAATGCGAAGCGCTGGTGGCGGCGAAGATTCGGTTTGAGGTGGTGCCAGGGGTGACGGCGGCAATCGCCGCGCCGGCGTATGCGGGGATTCCGGTGACGCATCGGGATTTTAATTCGAGCTTCACGTTCATCACAGGACATGAGAAAGAAGAACAATATAAAGAAACCGAGGCGAAAGGCCGGGACGCCGGCGCTGGATCGGATGTCGACTGGGCAGCGGTGGCGAAACTGCCCTGCATCGCGTTTTACATGGGCGTGAAGTCGCTCCCGCGGATTTGCGCGAAGCTAATGGAGCATGGGATGTCCGCCGACACACCGGCGGCGACGATCCGCTGGGGAACGACACCGAAGCAACGGACGATCGTCGGGACGGTGAGCAACCTGGCGGCGCGGGTGGCGGAAGCAAAGATTTCACCGCCGGCGATGACGATCATCGGCCGCGTGGTTTCGATGCGCGAGACGATGAACTGGTTTGAACAGCGGCCGCTGTTTGGCCGCACGATTGTGGTGACGCGGACACGCGACCAGGCAAGTGGATTGTCGGCGAAGCTGAGCGAGCTGGGGGCGAATATCCTCGAAGCGCCGACAATTGAGTTATCGCCGGCGGCGGATTTGAGCCGCGTTGATGCGGTGCTGCGGGGGTTGGCATCCCAATCACAGCCGCAGTTTGACTGGATCGTCTTCACAAGCGCCAATGGTGTGATGTTCGCCCGCCAACGATTGTTTGAGCTGGGGCTGGATGCGCGGGCATTTGGAACGGCAAAAATCGCGGCGATCGGTGATGCGACGGCGGATGCGATTGAAAGAGACCTTTCGCTGCGAGTCGATATTCGACCGGAGCAATTTGTCGGTGAGGCGCTGGCGGAAGCGCTGATCGCGCGGGCCGACATGAAAGGCAAGCGCGTCCTGCTCCTTCGAGCCGACATCGCACGACAGATCCTCCGCGAAAAGCTCGAGCAGGCAGGGGCGATCGTGGAAGATGTGGCGATCTATGAGACTCGGCCGGTGGCGGCATTGCCGGAAGAACTGGTAGCAGCGATCGAAGCCGGCGAGGTGGATTGGATCACGTTTACCAGCAGCAGCACGGTGAAGAATTTCTGGGGGCTGCTGGGGGAAGATTTGCAGGCAAAGCTAACGGGAGCAAAGCTGGCAAGCATTGGGCCGATCACTTCGGCGACAATGCGGGAACTAGGGCTGAATCCTGCAGTGGAGGCGGAGCAGTTTAATGTGCCTGGGCTGGTGAAGGGGATAATAAAAGCTGAGAGCTAGCATCACGGGAACGAAATCGCTTTTGATATCCACATCAGTAATTTATCCTTATGGCCCGAGCACGGATCAGAGGTCCGTTTCACGGCGAAGGTTTTCCCAGTAACACAGGCGTCTCGCTTGCCAAAGTCCCATGCTGCAAACCGGCCATGAAAATTCTAATCGTCCCGGACAAATTCAAATCCTCGCTGACGGCCCACCAGGCGGCGGGCGCGATCGCTGAAGGAATTCGCCAGGTCATTCCCCTGGCGGACATCGATCTGTGCCCCATCGCCGACGGCGGTGAAGGCACCGTGACCGCTCTCGTCACGGCGACCGGAGGCCGATTCATCACCCGCCGCGTGACCGGTCCACTGCCTGAAATGAAAGTCGACGCGACTTTTGGAATACTCGGCGACAACAAAACCGCCGTCATCGAAATGGCCGCCGCCAGCGGATTGGCGCTCTTAAAACCGGAAGATCGCGATCCACTCAATACAACGACTTTCGGCGTCGGCGAGCTGATCGCCGCCGCCATCCACGAAGGCGCCCGCAAGATCATTCTCGGCATCGGTGGAAGCGCAACAACCGACGCGGGCATCGGCTGCGCCCAAGCCTGCGGCTTCACCATCCTGCTTCACGACGGTGAACCCACTTCCCCCACCGAACCCCTGTGCGGCCGGGATCTCCCCAACATCCTGATGATCAAACACGGACGCGGTGAAATCACCAACGGCATCGAAATCATCGCTGCCTACGATGTCACAAATCCCCTGTTTGGCCCAAACGGCGCGGCTCGCGTTTACGGCCCGCAGAAAGGGGCGTCGCCCGACGTCGCAGAACAACTCGACCGCGAACTCCAGTCACTCGCCCAGCGCACAGGAAAGATTGCCGAAGCAAACACCCCCGGCGCCGGGTCGGGAGGCGGCATGGGTTTCGGACTCCTCGCCTTCTTCGGCGCGACCCTCCGCAACGGCTTTGAGCTTATCGCAGATACGCTTCATCTTCCTGAGCGCATCACAACGGCCGCCTTATGTTTCACCGCCGAAGGCTGCTTCGATGCGTCCAGCGCGGCCGGCAAAGCAACAGTCGGCGTCGCCCGGCTCTGCAAACAGGCAGCCGTGCCGTGCATCGTCCTTGCCGGCTCCATCGGCCATGGCGCAGAACAGACATTGCCCCTTGGCGTCACGGCATATTTCTCAATCGCTAACGGCCCTATGACGCTCGAAGAATCACAACGGCGGACCGGTGAGCTGCTCTCTCAAACTGCCGCCAATTGCATGCGCCTCTTCCATGTTCACAGTGATAATTCTGAGCACAGACGCCAGGGCCCGTGTCCAGCGGCCCTCGACACAGGCGAGACGCGCGTGCTACGCTAAGAGCGTGAAATTCGGCCGAATCAAACGTCAACATGGCCGGGTCGGCGGGCTCGACGCGATCCTCGATCGAATCGTCAAGCAATGCCCGCATGTTTCGAGAATCGTGCCGGGTCGAATTAAAGTCCGCCGCGGAAAAACTCCGCCGAGTTTTAAGATTCAGTATCCAACTTCGGCGGGACTGAAATGCCTTTACACCGGCACGGGAACAGTGCAGGAAGTTTTTCTGATTTGCGAAGACAGTGGAGCAACAAAAACCTGGCTCGAAGAAACCGGGATGGTGACAGCGGAGACTTAAGAAGCCAAAGCCATCAATCGTGATACGGGCCTCCGGCCGTACGCATCGTTCAAAAGCATCGGCAGCTACTATTTTCTCAAGAGCCTGCACAACCCCGCACGGGCCAGAGGCCCGGGTCACAATAAATTTCCCCACTCCCAGCACCCCAACCCCATGACGCTCATCGATGATGCCGCACAACTTCTTCGCAATGGCCGGCTTGTCGCCTTCCCCACCGAAACGGTCTACGGGCTGGGCGCCGATGCAACAAATTCAGCCGCCATCGGCCGTATTTTCGCCGCCAAAGGCCGCCCGCTGACCAATCCGCTGATCGTGCACGTCGCGGATGTTTCGATCGCGAAACGTTACGTCACCCATTGGCCGGCAATCGCCGAAAAGCTCGCCGCGGAATTTTGGCCTGGCCCGCTTACCCTTGTCCTTCCTAAAGCTTCGGCGATCGTCAATGAAGTGACCGCGGGACTTTCCACCGTTGGCCTGCGCATCCCCGATCATCCAATCGCCCTCGAGCTTCTCCGCGCCTTCGACGGCCCCATCGCCGCCCCCAGCGCCAATCGATCCAATCACATCAGCCCCACGCGCGCCCTGCATGTCCACGATGAGCTCGGCGACGCCGTCGATCTGGTCCTTGATGGCGGCCCCTGCGCCGTCGGCATCGAATCCACCGTTTTAGACCTGACGACCGCCACGCCCACGGTGCTCCGCCCTGGTGACATCACGCAGCAGCGCATGGAGTCAATCATCGGCCGGGTCAACCGATTCAGCGGGACAACCGCACATGAAATCCCCTCCACCAGCCCGGGGCAGCATGAACGGCATTATTCGCCTCGCACCCCCACATACCGCTACGACGCGCCGCAAAATATTCCTGCGCACACGGGCGTTCTCACGCTGGGCAAAACACATCGCACCAATCAACTGGGTATGATCCGGCAAATTGAGCTTCCCTCAAACCCGGCCGGGTACGCACAACACCTTTATGCCGCCCTGCGAGAACTCGACTCGCTGGGTCTGGATCAAATCTACATCCAGATGCCCCCGGATGAACCGCAATGGACCGCCATCCGCGACCGCCTGATGCGCGCCGCCAAACCCCTCGCCCACTAAACAACAGGCGGTCCTTAAATTAAAGTCTCTTTATCCCTTCGTCTTTGCAGTTTCCGGGACCGCTGCATTCAGATTCCGATGTGTGTGCCAATGTGCCGGCCCCAGTTCAAATCTGCGTACGAATTCCAGCGCCGCGATTTCTTCGGCCACGACGGTTTCGTCAGCCCCCCGCCGCATGGCTTCCAGACCGCCGGAGATGAATGTACATCGTGCGATGATGCGCACGGATGGGTTTAACCGGCGGGCGACGGGGATCACTTCGAGCACAATGCTTTCCACCGGCACGGTCAGCGCCAGATAGCTCGCGCGTTCGATACCGGCTTGAATCAGCGTCGTTTCGGTTCGTACATCACCGCCGATGATCGGCGTCCCCGTTGCGCTGCATCGCTCCACAATCTGCGCGTTTAATTCGATCACGACAAATGGAATTCCATGCGCCTTCATCCACTCGGCGACAGCCCGTCCCGGCACGCCATACCCACCGATGACGGCGTGGTTGGCGATCGGAGCAGGTTGATTGTCGCCGTCGTTTGACATGACTTTACCTCAGCCGCGTTCCGCTACCGATCGACCTCACCCATGACAATATCAATCGACCCAATGATCGCCGGCACATCCGCCAGCAGCACATTGCGGCAGAGCGCCCCGTCACCGCAAGGTTCACAAACGACGGCCCGCGAATTTTAACCCGGTACGGAACCACACCACCCTGGCTCTCAATATAAAAACCGAGATGCCCGCGCGGATTTTCAAACTCCGCATAAACTTCCCCGGGCGGCACTTTCATCGCCCGCGGCAGCTTCGCCCGGAACGGACCATCGGGCATCTGCCTGATACATTGCCGCAGGATGCGAATGCACTGCTTCATCTCCTGCATCTTCACCCAGTACCGGTCCCAGCAATCGCCGATCGTCCCTTTCAGGCCGGAGCCGGCGCATACATCGAATTCAAGTTGATCGTAGATGGAATAAGGCCGATCCCGCCGCAAATCCACCGGAAGCCCGCTGCCGCGGATCATCGGCCCGCTGAGGGCATATTTGATCGCCAGATCTTTGCTGACCACACCGACATTGGCCGTTCGCCGAATGAAGATGTGGTTGAACGTCAGCAGGTCGTTGTATTCATCGATCTTCGGCTCAAAGTAATCCAGGAACTCGCTCAGCTTCGCCAGAAAGCCCGGCGGCAAATCCCACGTCACCCCGCCGATGTTGATGTAGCTCAGCGTCAGCCGAGCCCCGCATAATTGCTCGAATAAATCGAGGATATATTCCCGTTCCCGGAACGCATAAAGGAACGGCGTGAACGCCCCCATGTCCAGACCATACGTCCCGAAGCTCACGAGGTGAGACGCGATCCGATTCAACTCTGCCGCCAGCACGCGGATATATTCCGCCCGCGGCGGCACCTGAATATTTGCCAGCTTCTCCACCGCCATCGCCCAGGCGTGATTGTTGTTCATCGCCGACAGATAATCCAGCCGATCCGTGTATCCAATGTATTGGTAATACGCGAGGTTCTCGCCGATCTTTTCCTTGCACCGGTGCAGGTAACCCAAGTGCGGCACGGCGTCCAGCACCATCTCGCCATCGGTCCGCAGGACAATACGCAAAACCCCATGCGTGCTCGGATGCTGCGGCCCCATGTTGACCAGCATCTCTTCGGATTGAACGTCAATGTCTTCATCCATTGCCCCGGGCGCCAGGCCGTAGCTGACGGTTCGAAGAGTAGAATCATTTACGGGCGGCGTCGCCGTGGACATGGCGTTTCCTTGCGTGAAAAAAGTACGAATTAATTGTAGAGGCGGTGTGGAAGGTTTGCCACCGGCGTAAACGCAAAGCGCAGAAGCGCAGAACGCAGATCGAAGAAAGGCCGCTGCAATCTTCTCTTCGATCTGCGTTCTGCGCTCATCGTTCTGCGCTTCCCGTAAAGTGATACAAAAACACTCCGGCCGCGATTGTGATGTTCAGGGAATCGGTTCCGCGTTTCATGGGTATAGTGACTCGTCGATCGCACAATGCCACCACGTCGGGCGCCAGGCCTTGCGCCTCATTGCCGAACAGGATGCCCAGCTTCTGCCCCCGCTTCGCCTGCGAGAGCGGTTCAGCATCTTCATCCAGCACCGTCGCCGCCAGCTCGTATTCCAGTTCTCCGCGCAGCTTCACCAGATCAGACCGCAAATTTTCCGATCTCGCGATCGGCATGTTGAAAATCGTCCCCATCGAAACCCGGATGCTCATTCGATAAAATGGATCGCAGCACCGTTCACCCAGAATGATTGCATCCACCCCAAACGCACTGCTGATGCGAATCAGTGATCCCAGATTCTCGTGACTGATTAAATCCGGACAGATCACGATCGTTGACGCTGCGCCTGCGATGGGCTTTCGGGGCAGAACATCAGCCAGGGAAACAAAACGTTTCCGCCGTCCACAGGCGATTACTCCCGAGTGAAACTTAAACCCCACCACTTCATTCACCATGGCGTCGGGAAGGACGTATAACGGAGCTTTCGCGATGGCGGCCTCGCGCATTTCCTCCGCCCGCCGCTGTCCCACAAGCACCGATTCCACTTCAAAATCGCTGGCGAGCAACCGGCGCACGACATGCGCGCTTTCCGCGATAAACCGCCCTTCGCGCGAGGCCAATTCCCGATCCTTCAAATCCCGATAAACCGCCACCCGCGGATCATCAATCGAATCGATAAAAATTACATCCGCACCCAGCGACATGATCCATCCAGACTCAGGTGGTTCAAAGAAAACTCAAATTGAAACGAGATTGTTTCACGCGGCCAAGCCAAATTATTGGTGTGAATCCGCGTGCATCTGTGGTTCCATCGCTTCTTCATGCTTTCGCGAATTCGTCGCTAAATACTCCCCCACATATTTCATCCCCACTGAAAGCACGGTCAAAAATACCATCAGCAAGCACCAGCACGCCCCGCCGACGCTCGTCCACCGGATGTTCGCCGACTGCAGCGCCGCCTCTGATTTCCCTGGCGGCAGCACAAACCCCAGGAACATAATCGCCGTCGCCAGCGCCAGCACCCATCGCGTCTTCCCCAGCGGCGCTGCCAGCAACAGCGCCGCCGCCGGAATGGTCACGAGCATCGCCAGAAACAGATGTCGGGTATTGGTCTGCGGACTGAACACCAGCGCCGCCGTCACCAACCCCGCCCATTCCAGCCCCACCATCGCGCGAAACGGCTGCATCCGCTGCTCCCGCGCCGCCGGCCAGGCAAACAGCGGCAACCGCTCCCGCTGGTATATCACGATCACCACCAGCACGGTCGCCAGCGCGGTGAGCGCGACGTAGAGCATGGCTTCGTGCATGGTAAAGCCGGCGTCGGTGAGCCTCGCCATTGAGCTGGTGATGGATGAGCTGAACAGGGCCTTGATGTCCTCCACATTCGCCTGCTCACCGCCGCCAACACCGACCATATGCAGCAAACCGCCCAGGCCGGTCTTCAGGTTCGCGAGGTTCGCCTGCCAACCGGCAATCGTCGCCGGCAGCAGCGCCAGGCCGACCGCGCCCAGCACAAATGCCACCGTCGCCCCCCACCGCCGCCGGACAATCAGATAAGGCAGCATCGCCAGCGACAGATACTTCATATTGAACACTACCCCCAGGCAAATCCCCGCCAGCGTCGGGCGGCGGTCAAGCCACCGCAGCGCCAGCACAAACATCAGCAGCATCAGCGCATTGGTCTGTAGCATCTGTAGTTCATTGCGAATTTTATCGATGTCCAGAACTGCTCCCAGCAGCGCGACCGATGCGATCAGCAATTGTATTTTGGATAGTGCAAACCGGTCAACAAATTCGACCGCCGCCAGCCGAATCGCCGTCGCCGCCAGGATGCAGTTCACCCCCAGCATCACAAACGCCGCCGTCCGGTATGGCAGCAGCGCCACCGGCGTATATAAAAACGCGATCAGCGGCGGATAGATGTATCCGCCCGTCCCAGACGTATATAAATCGCGATGATGCAGCAGCGCATCTGCCGCATAATAAAAATGCCGGAAATCCCCAAAATGCCCCTGCAAAATCCGCCGGCAGTCCAGCGCGAAGTACAGTACAAAGATCGCAATAAACGCAAAGACAATCGGGACGGCGCGCCGATCATCCGGCCGCTTTGCCCAAAGGTCGTTTTCCAAAGTCCTCAAATCACAGCCTCCCAAAAATCACGGGCTACCGCCTGCGAACAGAAATTTTCTACTCCGGATTCAGCTCTTCCAGCTTCTTTCGCAGCCATTGTTCGCGTCGGTCGGCGGCGCTATCCAGCCATTGTTTCAGCACATCAGCATCGCCTGTTTCAAACCGCGCGAGCAACTGATCCAATTCTGCCCGCAATCGCCAGATGCCGCTCTTCACGTTATCACGATTGTCCAGAAGAATATCCCGCCACAGACCCCCATCTCCGCCGGCGATCCGCGTCGCATCCAGAAACCCCCGCCCGGCCAGCCTCAGCGCCGCCTCTTCCTGCATCGTAACCAGCGCCGCCGCCACCGCGTGCGGCACATGGCTGACGTCCGCCACCAGCCGGTCATGCTCTTCCGGCGTCAACCGTGCCGTCCGCATGCCCAGCAACCTCCAGAATCCCTCCACCTGCTGGATAGCCACCGCATCTGTCTGCGCATCAGGCGTCACAAGGCAAAGCGCCCCCTGAAACAAATCCGCCTTGGCAAATTCCACCCCTCGCTTTTCGCTGCCTGCCATCGGGTGGCTGCCCACAAAGCGCGCATGGGAGGGCAACCTTTTTGCCGCTTCTTTCACCACCGACCGCTTTGTGCTGCCTACATCCGTGACAATTGCGCCTTCGGATAATTGCGATGCGATACCGGTCAAGATGTCGCCAAATAACCCGACCGGCGTACACAGGATAATGAGGTCCGCGCCGGCCACAGCTGCTCTTAAATCGGTCGCAGCCTCATCAATAGCCCCCATCGCAAGCGCCTGATCCAGCGTTGCAGGCCGGTGTCCATAACCCACAATACGGCAATCGCTTGTGGCGGCTTTAACGGCCAGCCCAATCGACCCGCCCAACAGTCCGACCCCAAGGATGCTCAAGCGCCGCGGTTGCATAGTCCGATAATAACCGGGCATGATTGGCTGTGGTAGCAGCCTCGCCACATTAACCGGCAACGCGTCGTGACAACCCGGCGGACTTGATGCCAACTTACCCGCCGCATACTCTATGAGCCCTCGAATCAGACTTTTTCAGGATACTGTTAACAACGAGCGACATTTGCCTGATGGCTCTTTGACTGTAAAGCGACAACGATCGAACCCCAAAAGGCGGTCCATCGTCCTAAGCCGTTCAAGGCCGATCCTGCCGATCATGGCCCAAATCATGACCACAACCGAAATGCAAACTATGCCGAGCAGCGCCACCCCCCCGTCTTCCAATGGCAACGGTTCCAATGGTTCAACGCCCAGCAGTTCCTCCAACGGCCAATCCGCCCGGCATGTCCTCGAATTTGAAAAACCCCTTGCCCGCCTCGAGCAGCAGGTGAAGGAACTGGAAGCCCTGCAGGTCCAGAAAGGCATCGACCTTTCCGTGGAGCTCAGTCAGCTCCGGAACAATTACACGTCGATGCTCCGCAAGACCTACGACAATCTCAGCGCCTGGGAAACGGTCCAGGTGGCCCGTCACCCGCAGCGTCCGCTTTTCCGTGACTATGTCGACATGATCTGCCGCGAATTCCGCGAACTGCACGGCGACCGCTTCTACGGCGACGACCGCGCCATCATGTGCGGCCTGGCCCGGATGGGTGGCCATAAGGTTATGCTCATTGGGCACCATAAAGGCAAAGACACCAAGGAAAAAATCGCCTGCCACTTCGGATGCGCCCACCCTGAAGGCTATCGCAAGGCACTGCGCTGCATGAAGCTGGCCGAGAAGTTCGGCCTGCCCGTTGTTACGCTCGTGGACACCGCCGGCGCTTATCCCGGCATCGGCGCTGAAGAGCGCGGCCAAGCCGAATCGATCGCCCGCAACATGATGGAAATGAGCCGCCTCCGCACGCCTATCCTCACCATCGTCACCGGTGAAGGCGGGTCCGGCGGCGCACTTGGCATCGCCGTCGCAGACCGCGTCGCGATGATGGAATTTGCCTGGTATTCCGTCATCAGCCCTGAAGGCTGCTCGGGCATCCTGTGGAAGGGCTCCGAAAACGCCACCCACGCCGCCGAAGCCCTCAAGCTCACCAGCAAGCACCTTAAACAGTTTGGCGTAGTCGATTCTGTCGTGCCCGAACCCCTCGGCGGCGCCCACCGCGATCCTCACTCCGCCGCTCACAATCTCGAACAATACATCGCCAAAACCCTCCGCGACCTCAAACGCACCAAGGTCGAAAACCTCCTTGAGCGCCGCTACGAACGCTTCCGCAATCTCGGCGTCGTGCAGGAAAAGGTGCAGAAGCACAGCATCA
Organism: uncultured Phycisphaerales bacterium; assembly: GCA_963704405.1. GTDB lineage: Bacteria > Planctomycetota > Phycisphaerae > Tepidisphaerales > Tepidisphaeraceae > MFD01213-c1. Next base: position 1,754,932 of record OY969903.1, on the reverse strand, counting down.
AAGCTGCGGGATAGTTCCTGGTTTATATCGGGCTCAGCATCTCAAGCCCCCACACGAAGTTGACGGACATTCCCGGCAATGGATCGATCCGCCTGGCTCAATTCCCAATTCTGCTGCAAGTTCAACCGTGAGGCGGCGCAAGTCTCAAACGTCTTCCCGAATATCATGGCCACAAACTTTATGCACAAGTGTATTCAACACTCTTGGCCCCTATAATTCTCCTCAATGGCCAGTTACACGCAAAGCATTCAAAACCTGATGAACGAACTCGCCCGGCTTCCGGGCATTGGTATGCGCTCCGCCGAGCGCATTGCGTTTCATCTGCTGAAACAGAGTCCCGATGAAGCCCTTAAATTGGCGAATGCCATCCACGATGTAAAGACCCGCATCAAGCACTGCAGTGTTTGTTATAACCTGACCGAGCAGGATCCATGCAGCATCTGTTCGGATCTCTCTCGCGATCAAGGGTTGGTCTGCATTGTTGAGCAGCCGAAGGACCTGCTCGCGCTGGAATCCGCCGGCTTATACCACGGCGTATACCACGTCCTCCTCGGAAGAATCGCCCCGCTCGAAGGCATTGATCCCGGCGATCTTACGATCGATCCGCTGATGCAGCGCCTGGCCTCCGGCGCCGTACGCGAAGTCATCATGGGCACCAACCCCACGATGGAAGGGGATGGGACTGCACTGCATATTCAAAATGAGATTCAAGCCGCCTTCCCCACCGTCCAGGTCACCCGGCTTGCCCGCGGATTGCCCGCCGGCAGCAGCATCGAATACGCCAATCGTAATATCCTTGCCGACGCCATTTCCGGTCGGCAGAAGATGTAAATTGCTCCGCGCTCACTTGGCGAATTCAATTTCCAGCGCACCCTTCAATAACTCGGTAACCCGGGCTGATCCAAGTTCCCGTTTCCCAAACCCCGGCAGCGCCCCCGCGGCAACAGCCGCCTGCTGGGCGTCCGGGTAATTGCTCACCAGCATCATCTTCACATTCGATTTCGCCGAGCGAAGAGTGCGAATGACATCCACACCCTGATCGGTATCAAAGCCATAGCCAAGCTCGCGATTGAACAGAATCAGATCGACGTTGTTCTTTTGGAGTTGCTGGCTTAACTCGCCTGAATCATCCGCCATCAGAATATCCACGTCGCCCACCGCCCGCTTAATCGACATCCGCAGATAGCTGCTATCCGGCCCACAATGACCGACGAGAAGAACTTTTTTGGTCATAATTTTGCTCCCAACTACCAGTCCCAGGCAGCTCGCAAACTCCGCGCCAATGAAGACTAACATCAACTTCTGTTCACTGACGCCCCATCGGTTTCCATACCCAATTATAGGCCTGTCCGGGCGGCTACAAACAAGCCAAGGTCCTATAACCAAACCCATCCGCCAATAACGAATCTTCTCCATAAGGAGATCACATGGACCATCAATCAAACAGCACTCTGTGGCCGGCGTTCATCTTCCTGGCTCTTTTAATCGTTCTACTGGCTGCGATCTAATCCGTAAGCCAATGACCGCCTGCATCATCCCCTGCCTGCATCATTCCACCGGCGTTTCCCCTGGTGGAATCTCCGGCTCCGGTTCCCCCTCCACCAGATCCTGCGCCAGTCGGCTTAAAAAAAACTGCATCTCCTGCTCCCCCACCGCACTCGGCAATGGATCGCGTAAATCGTACTGGTGGCTATGGTCTTCCGCGCTGTCGTCACCCCGCTTTTCGCCTTCGGTGATGATATGGTGCTCAAACGTCACTGCGTCCTCATGGCTCTGCGTGATGACCATCTCCCCCCACCGCCACGCCAGGTGAACGCGGATCGAAAGCTGATTGCCCCACGTTGAAACGCGATGCACCACCCCGTTCTTGGCCATCATCTGCACCAGTCCGTCAACCGCCGGCAGAATGGCGCCGTTCAGAAAGTCCGCATAGTTGCGATTGTATTCCTGCTGCTTGGCCATCGCTTCGCGCTCGGCGGAAAGCTTATCCGTAGGCACATCCCGAAACGGCACCACGCGGCCCAACCACCACTTGGCAAACGATTTGTCCAGCATGGCGGGGAGCGTAAGACGAACAGCACTATCCGGCAACCCCCCACAAATTTTCATTTTTCTTTTGACGTCCCCCATCTCCGCCGTACAGTGGCCTGCTTAGTCGATGGTTTGGAACAGGAGCTTTTTTATGAACCTGCAATCCTATCTCGACGAGCATGGCGTGAATTATCGCGCCTCCCGTCATACTTCCGCTTATACCGCACAAGAGCTCGCCGCCGCCGAACACTTTTCCGGCAAGCGCGTCATCAAACCGGTCATCATTCGAGCAGACGGCCAATTCATGATGTGCGCTCTTCCCGCGTGTTACCGCGTCGACATCAACGAGCTGAAGCAGCAGTTGCTCGCCAGCGATGTGAAGATAGCCGACGAGCAAACCGTGCGAAGGCTTTTTGCCGACTGCGAGCCCGGCGCCGAACCGCCCATTGGCCGCATCTACGGCATGACGACGCTGATGGATGAATCCCTCAGCAACGGCAGCCACGTTCTCTTCCAGGCCGGCACCCATCAGGATGCGGTTGAGATGACCATGGCCGACTACCGGCGAATCGCACAACCCGAAGTTGCGCATTTCGGCCGGCGAATAGAAACGTGAAGAGAAATCCAGATTTGAATGACGTGCAAGCGCGATAAACATTATCGCCGCGCGGATTTTCGTTCGATCGCCATCGCACTCACCCCGCGACCAACCGAATCTCCACGATCTCCGCCGGACAAAACACCCGAAACACAAAACTGCTGAATCCCAGCCCGCGGCTCACGACAAACCAGCTATGTGCCAGCCGATGCACACCCCTGCATAACTCCTGCGGCAAAGAATCATGGCGCAGCAATGGAATCCCGCCGGGCAGGCAGCATTGCCCCCCATGCGTATGCCCCGCCAGATAAAGATCGGCGCAACCTGCTCCAGCCGCCGAATGTGATCCGGATAATGCGAGATAATCACCCGCGGCACACCCTCTGTCTTAGGCGGCAGCGACAACACAAAATGCTCGGACAAATCCTCCCGCTCCGGCCCGGCGATGCCGATCAGTTCCAGCTTCGCCCCGCCGTGCTCCAAAACGATGCGCTGCCCGTCAATAAACTTTACCGGCGTGCCGACAAAACTGATTGGGAACACATTGATGTCGTGATTTCCCCGCACCGCATAGATGCCAAGCTTTGCTCGAAGCCCATTGATAAACCGCCGCGCGATCGGAATCGCCGGGGCGGGGTTTTTCTTATCATCGATCATGTCGCCGGTCATCAGGATCACATCCGGCTCATCGGCGCGCACGCGGGCGATGACATCGTCATACGCGCTTTGCCAATATGTCCAGGCGTGCAAATCCGCCACCTGCACAATCCGCAGCCCATGGAGCGCCGGCGGCAGATTGTGAATCATGACTTCATAAATATTCCATTCGAACCCCACTGCATCCGCATACTGAAACCACGGCCCCCGCGGCGTCGCCATCCGCCGCAACCCCGGCTGCAAAACCACCCACTGCTCCCCCACCGCCTCCGGCGCCACCGAGGATAATCCTTCCGACCGCGCCTTATCCGCGCTTCCCGCCCGCCTCGTCGATCCATCTCGATGCTCGTCCATCAGATCCCGCGTCAATCACACCAGGACTAAAAACATCAACCGTGACACAGGCCTCCGGCCCGTGCGGGAACCATCAATACACCAAAACTCACAGCTCCTAAACCAAGTCATCCACTTCACTCAAACCACATCATCGCAACCATAGGCCCGTTCCTCACCGGCGGCAGCAACACCCAAAGCAAATCTCCCTTCCCCAGCACCGCCCCGCCGCGCGGCACATGTACCACATGAATTCGCCGATCCGGCCGATCGCGCAGGCTGCACCGCACCATATAGCTGAGCGGCGCAATCGGCGTTTGCCGCCGCTCTGACACTACCGCCAGCGCCGCCTCACCGTGACGGAGCGTCTGCAGCACTTTCTTCCGCCGATAGATCGCGACTCCCGCCAAGATCGGCGCCAGCGGCAACACAATCAAACCCACAAACAGCTCATGGATCAAAATCGTATTTTCCGTGCGATACGTCCAGACTGTCGGATCATCAGGATCAACACGGATCGGCACCATCTTCCCGATCGTGATGTAATTCCCCGCCGGCCTCCCCTCCAGAAATCCCACGACTTGCTGCGGTTTGCCCTTCCAATCAAACGTCAGCGCCACCGCGGAGTCAGCCGCCACATTTTCATTCTCAATGGTCAGCCCCCCCGCCGATGCCACCTTTGCCGACACCAGGGTTCCATCCACGATCAGCCGATTCTGAACATGCCACGCCCAAAACCGATCCACCGCATAGACCGCAACGATGAGCAGAATCACAATCGCCAGCATCCACCAAACCCGCACCCCCGGCTCCGTCCACGCCCGCCGATCCGCCAGCCCCGAAACCTCCCGCGGCGGAGCCACCGGTCCCTCTGGTAAAATGATCTGATTGACTTCATTCACCGTTTAAGCACTCCTCAGGTTCATCAGTGCAGATTCAATTCGTCAACAAGCGATAGCTTAACAACCCGCGGCAAAAGTCGCGCGGGCGTCGCTTGATCTTTGCCACGGGCTATTAACGTCAAAAAGCCAATGTTTACGATTCCACCGCCACGACGCAGCACGAAGGAATATTTCCGCCTTTCATCTGTGTGAATCGGTGTAGATCGGTAACTAAAAAACTCTTTTCTCACCCTCTCCGGAACGCCTGCACGCTTTGGATGAAATCATCCGGCACGCCAAAATCAAATCGCTCGGCCTGCGTCATTTCCAAAGCGAGATATCCTTCCCGCTGCCGCTGGATTTCCTGGGCGCGGGTGAGTTGGAATTCGTTGTTGTCGCGCATGTCGTTTCGGATCATTTCTTCAAGGATGTCGTAGATGGATGGGGCGAGCAGGTGCATGCCGAACCAGCCGAGGAAGGTGTCGGGCTCGAGTCCGTCAACATGAAGTTTGCGGCGGGCGGTCGTGATATCGGGTTTTTCGATGATGAGGGAGACGTCGATCAGCCGGGGATTGGTGGATTGACGCTTGCCGGCAATGGTGCCAAAGCCTTTCAATTCCGCCGGCCCGATACGGTTCACCGCCGACACGCTGCGGCCGCCGGAATGTGCGGCCATGCTTGCCAATTCAACGAACGGCGATATGGGCTTGCCGCGGAACAGATGATCGCCAAGGCAGAGCAGCACCATCTCTCCGTTTGCGAATGGCTTCGTCTGGAAAACGGCGTGGCCGTAGCCTTCCTGCTCGTGCTGGACCGCAAACTGAACGCGCGACGAAAGTTCGCGCATCGCCTGTGCCTCGGCGGCCAGCGCCGGGTACTTCGCCAGCCGCTTCAGATATCCCTCATCCGGGCCGGCGAGATATTGGCGGATCGGCACGTCGTCGCCGGGCTGCACGATAATGCAAATCTCCTCGATTCCCGCGGCGGTCAACTCCAGTAAATGATAGTGAATGAGCGCGCGTGCAATGCCATCGGGTCCAACGACCGGAAAAAGCTCCTTCTTCACCGCATGTGACGCCGGAAAGTGACGCGTCCCAAGTCCGGCGGCGGGGACGACAGCTTTTCGAACATGACGAGAGAAAACAGACATTCAGAGCTCCTTTAAAATAGGGATGGGTCGATTGTAGCGGGAGTGAATGCCGGATCGAACTGGATAGCCTACTTCGCAACGTAACAGTATCACATCGTGTCGTATTTCCGATCAAATATGACTCGCGCATTCAAAATATGACGCCTTTTGCGTGCAGGGCCGACACGCGCCTTCCGGAGTACGGCTCAATGGGGCGCGCCAAAGTTCGGGAGACGGGACCAGAAGAGCAAAGCTGCAGGCGATTACTGCGGGCCGTCTCATCAACGGCGGTTTGTTTTGTTTGGTATATCCATTCAGTACCATAATCTTTCGTTTATGTGCAAACCTTTGGATTCGAGGATTCGGATGAAATTTGCCAGCCTGCCCGGCCGTGTGGCTTTTACGGTTTTGGTTTGTCTCGGATCGGCCACTTGGGGCGCGGACGAGGGACGTGAACGGCTGCTGATGGATCGCGGTTGGCGGTTTGAATTGGGGGATGCGAAAGATGCGGGAAGCCAGTTTGATTATTTTGAAACGCCGCGGCTGCATAAAGCCCTGCCCAATGATTCGCAACTGGAGCAAAAGCTCGCCACCACGCGCATCGCGGTCGAGGTGGTGAACGCGGGAGCGGATGTTTCGTTTGTTCAGGCGAATTTTGATGATTCGGGGTGGCGAAAGCTGGATTTGCCCCACGACTGGGCGGTGGAATTGCCGTTTGATAAGGGGGGCGTTTCGGATCATGGGTATAAGGCGCTGGGGCCGAAGTGGAACACAAACATCGGATGGTATCGCCGCTCGTTTGAATTGCCGGCCGGGGATGCGGGCAGGATGCTTTCGGTGGAGTTTGATGGTGTGTTCCGCAACAGCATCGTGTGGCTCAACGGGCATTGCCTTGGCCGCAATGTAAGCGGGTACAGCGGTTTCGATTACGACATCACTAAATACGCCCGCGTTGGCGGGAAGAATGAGCTGGTGGTTCGCGTGGATGCAACGCGGGCGGAGGGATGGTTCTATGAAGGGGCGGGGATTTATCGCCACGTGTGGTTGGTAAAGACGGCGCCGATACATGTGGCGCATTGGGGCACTTATGTCACCAGCGAAGTAAAAGGAAGCGACGCTGACATCACGATTCAGACAGAGCTGCGGAATGACGGTGCGGCGGCCGAGAACGCTTCGCTCATCTCAACCATCTACGATCCGGCGGGCAAGGCAGTCGGAGAAGCAAAAGAATCCGGCATTTCGCTCAGCGCCGGCGAGCAGAAAACGATGACGCAGAAAGTTTCGCTGAATAACGCGGCGATCTGGTCGCCGGAGTCGCCGAGCCTGTACAAGCTGGTTTCTTCTGTGAAAAAAGACGGCGCGGCCACGGACGAATATGAAACGTCCTTCGGCGTGCGAACGATTCATTTCGATCCGGATAAAGGCTTCTTCCTCAACGGCAAACGCGTGCAGATCAACGGCACCTGCAATCACCAGGACCATGCAGGGGTCGGCACTGCACTGCCCGAGCGGCTGATGGCGTTTCGCCTGGAAAAGTTGAAGAAACTCGGCAGTAACGCCTATCGCATGTCGCACAATCCGCCGGCGCCGGAGCTGCTGGATATGTGCGACCGAATGGGGATCCTGGTAATGGACGAGCACCGGAAAATGGGAACCAGCCCGGAGATTCTTTCGCAGTTGCAGCGGATGATCGAGCGCGATCGGAACCATCCGAGCATCTTCATCTGGTCGATTGGGAATGAGGAAATGTCGATACAAGGTAAGGATGACGTCGCCATTCCGGTTGCCAGGACAATGCAGGATCTGGTGCATAAGCTCGACCCGACCCGCCTGGCGACGGTGGCGATGAATTTCGACTGGGGCAAGGGGTTTTCAAAAGTGATCGATGTGCAGGGCTTCAACTACTACCATAACGGCGACAACAACATGGACAAGTTCCATGGCGATTTCCCGACAAAGCCGTGCATTTCAACCGAGGAAGCCAGCACTGAGACAACGCGCGGCATCTACGCGCAGGACAAGAAGAACTGCTACTTTCCCGCATACGACACGACCATCCCCAAGTGGGGTTCGACGGCGGAAAGCTGGATGCAGTACTACAAAACGCGGCCGTATGTTGCCGGCGCGTTTGTCTGGACGGGCTTTGACTATCGCGGCGAGCCCAAGCCGTACGGCTGGCCGTGCATTAATAACGCCATGGGCGTGATGGATACGTGCGGTTTCTGGAAAGACTCGGCGTATTTTTACAAGGCAAACTGGTCGGATCAACCGATGTTGCATCTGCTGCCGCACTGGAACTGGGCCGGCAAGGAAGGCAAGCCGATCAACGTCTGGTGCTATACGAATTTTGAAGAGGTGGAACTTTTCCTGAACGGCAAAAGCCTGGGCCGCAAGCCGGCGCAGCGTGATTCACATGTGGAATGGGATGTGCCATATGAAGCGGGCACATTGCTCGCCAGGGGATATCACGGCGGAGCTGTCGCCGGCGAAGAAAAAGTTGAAACCACCGGCGCGCCGGCGGCGATCAAGCTGATCCCGGATCGCCAGATAATCAACGCTGACGGTCAGGATGTGAGCATCGTGACCGTCGAAGTCGTGGACGATCAGGGGCGCGTCGTCCCGATCGCGAAAAATGGAATCAGCTTCGAAGCTCGCGGCGCAACAATCATCGGCGTAGGAAATGGAAATCCAAGCGATCTGACACCAGATAAAGGAACCACGCGGCCGGTGTTCAACGGCTACGCGCAGGTGATCGTGAAGCCGACGGATCATCCTGGCGATGGCTCATTTTCACTGGTGGCCGCATCTGCGGGATTGGAGAAAGCGGAGATGAATGTAAAGGTGAGCGGCGGCACACCGCCGGCCGCGGTGCCTTAGCGTATGCGGCGAATAGCACTATTGTACATAGCGCATTTCCTTCTGGCCCCTTCTCCCGGGTTTGGAGATTGGGCGGTTCACGACATCAGATATTGCAACAGCCCCAGTATTCCAAGGCCGCTGGAAGGGATGAGGATCGCGCCGAGGACGGGGTGCTGAGAGAACTGACCGAAAGCGCCGCCGCGATACGACTGCAGGTCGTCGACGATCTTTTGCAATCGGGCGGCCTGGTTAGGAGAGGGAGGCGCATTAGAATCGGGAGCCAGTGGTTTTTTTATGTTTTTAATGAGTTTCCGTCGGACATTCTCAGCCGCACGGCGCATCTTCCAGCCGGCGAGAACAGGCGGCATGAAAATCAGGGCCAAAAAGAGAATCAGCGGGAGGGGCAGTCCCCAGTCGGCGAAATAATTTCCATAGGAAACGATCAGGATCGCCAGCACCGCAAACGGTGAAGCGATAAGACTTTCAACAGGGCGGGTGGCTTCGCCGAGGGCGTGAAGGCGGCGGTATTCATCGATGCCAAGCTCGGAGAGGTTTTCTGAAGGGGCGTATTCTTTCATCGCCGATCGGATCATGTCCGTAGTGCGGGTGGTGAAACCGGCAGCGAAGGAGGAATGAAATATGTATATCGCCACGCTGATCAGCACGACGATGCGATCCACATATTGGGCATGCGGTCCGCGATAGGGTGTATGCGGCCAGCCATAGACCCTCCATAGCGCAAGGCCAAGCGCGGCGAGAATCAGGAATATAGAGATGCAAGGATCATTGCCGCCCAGCCATCGTTTACAGTAAGAAATCCAACCGCCTGCACCTGTGCCGCGCGGGCGACCGTAGGTTGCGAATATTTCACAAGTGTGATCCGGCAGAGACTCGTTCCAATAAATCACAAACCACACGCTCAGACAGGCGGCGATGACACGGAAAATCTCGGTCGGCCAGATGGAAATACCGTCAAACCAGGCAAACGGTTCTTCGCTTGCAAATCCGCAGGTGGCCATGATTCCACCGATCACGACTGCACTCAGTGACATCGCCGCCATCACAATCGGCCAAATCCTTGGCCGGCTTCGCTCGCGGCGGTCCTCGCGAATTCGGTTGGAGGCGAGCACGATCAGAAGCAAGGCCGCCGCACCGGCAGTGACATACACGCCATCCCACATTTCGCTGACCGCCATGGGATTAACGGTAGGATGCATTGATGCGTCCATGTCTGTACCCGGCATATTCGAACTCAGATCAAACGGACCACTGCGGGCCACTTCAAACAAACGGGGTGCAGGCAGGAGGTGCTTGGAACTGGGCTGAGTGGAAGGGCCTGCCAGCATGTCCCTCATCGCCAGCTGTGTGGCATAAAACAGGGCTGTCTGATGGGAGTCGCGGAAGGGAGGGATCCCTTTTTGCAATTTTTCCTTGAGGCGAAGGCCAAATGGAGAGGCGATCAACAAATTGTGCGCCGCTTTCCATTGCGATGCGGTGCACAGCCGCGCATCAAGATCAGTCGTGAAGAAGACTGCATTGGGAAATTGCGCCCGCAATGCCTGAAGGACTTCAATCTTGTCGTAAAAATCGCTGCCAAAGATGCCGATGGCGCGGAAGCCTTTTTCGGCAGGATTGTCGCGACGGAAACGCATTTCACGCCGTTTGATTTCGGCGGCGAGGCGAAGCAGATAGTCCGCCTGGTCACGACCGTCCGGACGCCCAACTTCGGCAGAAGGCGTGGTGACGAATGGAATTTTGCCAGCAGGCTGGCGATCAGCGCTTGCCGGATGACCTTGGTCCGAACCTTCCTGCGGCAACCTCCCATCGATGCCGCGCAGATAGTTGAATGCTTCGATGTTGGAAGGAAATGGCTCGGAAAGCCGCCCAGGGCGAGGGGCAGGGGCCATTGTTGGTTCGGGCAATTCAAAATCACTCGGATCTTTCGGCCCTTTGCGGCTGTGGTCGCGAGCGGCATAGGCGAAAGACAATTGCAATGATCGAGCGTAATAGGTGTCCCATTCCGATACAATTGCGATGGGGTCATGCGTTGCGTCTATGCCTCGCAAGTGAAGCTCACTGACCATTTGTGCGCACAGATCCGTATCTGTGGCTGTGGTGGATTCGAACTGCACATTCGCCTGACGCTGAAGAATGGGCGCGATTTTAGTTTCCAGCGGTCGTTGCCTGAGCGCAGCTGCCGCCAGGCAGTCCACCGCTTTTTCGCCAATATCCAGGAGATATCGCGCGCCAAAGTAATGAGTCTGGAGATTATCGAATTGATCGGCAAGCAATTCAGCGGCCACTTCGGTGTAGTCATACAACACAAGACTTGGATCAGCGGTGGCCTTGGGAGAGTAGATATGAAGGTTGTCATCTCGCAGCGACTGCTGAAGCGGGAATGACGCGCGCAGCCAGTCATTGGATTTCAGCAGTTGATGTTCTTCAATCAGCGTCATCACCTTGGGCTCGACGAAGGTGTACATTTCATCGACCATTGAATCGAGTGTGGCAGAGCGCGCTGGGCCGATCACGCTGACTGTGGCGTGGAATTCTTTTTGCATTGCGGGGTATTGGATCGCCGCCAGCATCCGATCCAATCGCAGCAATGGAAAGTCCGCGAAACAGTTTTCGTTGATCCAGAGAACCAGAATGCAGTCCTTTTCATCCTCCCGGAAATGCCACCATTCAAATGGAACATCCAGGGCGGTTTCCTCCGCCTGCGGCTCACCGAATAAACCGCCTTGTGTTTTAGGCCAGCGCGGTAAGCGGATCAGTCCGACATGTTCCGCATCATCGGGGGCACATTGGCTTGATCCCAGCGCAGAAACGATTGCGACGCGCGTCCGCAGCCGGGTTTCGGCTTCTTCGAAGAAAGGTCCGCCCGGCACCATGACGGGCAGCAGAAGAATATGTTTGGGGTCGCGGTGACGAAGGGTGGTCAGGAGGCTGTCTGGGCCGATCTTTTCAGAAACGTCGGGAATTTTTCCGCTTCGACCGGGCAGAGCGTCCTCTGTCGATGAACCAGATGAGGATTTTTCCTGATGGCTTTTTCCATCGGAAATCGCCTGAAAAGGATCCTGCCAGAGACGGGCGTCTATATCCTGCAGGCCAATAGGCGCGGGGGAACCAATTACCGGCGCGGCGGGTCGCTGGCTTGGCTGGAGGGTGAGATAGTATGAGATTCCGCCAAGCGCTGAGATGAGGACGAATATCGTTGACCAGGGGATCGAGAATTCATTGTTTTGTGATGCCATAATCCCCTGCATTCCCGATACTTCTCGCTCGACATTTCCCTGCCATACAGTCGGCTCAGGTTGTGAGGATGCCTTGGCGCGCCTGATGTTCAGCGATGATGTTGCAGGCGAATCGCTCGGCGAGTGCAGCGATTGTCAGGCTTGGGTTGGCGCCCACCGGGCCTGGCATGACTGATCCGTCGGCGACGTACAGGCCGGGATATCCAAACACCTCACCATATGGGTTAACGACGCCATCACCAGGATCGACGCCCATGGAGCAGCCACCCAGCGGATGAACCGTGGTAGGCCGATGAAAGAATTTGGTGTCCGGGTTCTGGGCGAAGTCAGCGCCCATTGCTACGGCAATTTTCTGGGAGAGGCCCGTCACGCCGGTAAAATACGAGAGTGACCGTTTTTGGGTCCAGTCGACTTCAAGAAATGCGTCGCCTTTTTTATTGTAGCGGAGCGTCATCTTCCCATCGGGCATATCGCGGCCCATCCCAAGAAGCGGCATGGAACCTGATGAGAGTTCGCAAGGGCCGATCACATCTGCAATCTGCCCGCTGATTTCGCTATGCGGATCGCCCGTCCACCAGTGCTTGATTCGGCGTATCGCGAACTTCATCGCCCGTTTGATCTCGCCGGGGGCATCGGCAGTTTCGATGATCCAGTTGAGGAACTCAGGATAGCCTGCGTCCTGAAGGTAGAAACCTCGGCCGGTGTCACCTTTTTCATCGAGCTTGTCACCAACACGGATGGTGCTGGTGATAACGGGGCCACGGCTTGGATTAATGAGTCGCGATCGAGGAGGTGTGACCGAGGTATCTTTGCAGCGGAACGCGAAGGTGAGGAGGTCGCCGTTGGTGGAAAAACGGTCCCCGAGCTTTTGGCTGATCTTTGGGAAGGATTTCCGATTTTTAAGAAGGAGATAGGTCGAACCCAGCGTACCGGCGGAAATGATCAGGCGATCGGCGGTAATCGTGTGAAGCGGAAGCTTGCGCGTGTCATGCGATTTGCCTTCGAGTTGCTCGGCGTCGTGCTTCACGTATTCGATCGTGTAGCCGGGGCCGTCGGTATTGGGCCGAAAATTGCGGACCTCGCAGAGTGTTCGAATCTCGGCGCCTTGCCGCCAGGCGGCGCTGAGATAGTTGTAGTCGAGGGTATTTTTGCTGCCGTAATTGCAGCCGACGTCGCATTCGCCGCACAATCGGCAGCAGAATCGCTCGGCGTCGTGCAGGTTTTTTGGCTCCCCTTCAATCATCGCGCCACAGACCGCCTTTTGCAGTTCTCCAGAGGCAGAGCAATTGGCGAATGTGACGGCGAGCAATGGCAGAAACCATTCGAGCCGCTCTCCCTTGGCCTTCAAAGCCAGGGCCGCATCGCGAAAGGCAATCGTTTTAGATGTTTTATCGTAAGGGGATTGATCCAGCGGATAGTGCTGGCCGTTCAGCATTTTTTCCGCGCGCTCATAATGCGGCTCGAGTTGTTGGCGCGTGATAGGCCAGGCGCGATAGGATCCATCGTCGTTTTCCTCGCGGAACCAGTTTTCATCTTTGCGGATCAAAACATTAGCATAGATGAGGGAACCACCGCCTAAACCGCTGGAAACCAACGCTTCGGCGCCGGCAAACGACCACGCCTGGTACATGCCATAAAGACCTGCGCTGGGGTTCCACCAGTTGCGGCCCATGCCCTGCGGGCTGCGCGGGAATGAACCGGGTGGATATGGTTTACCGCGCTCGAGCACGCAAACGCGCAATCCGGCATCGGACAGGCGATGCGCCATCACCGATCCGCCGAATCCTGATCCAACGATAACGGCGTCAAATTGATTTTGCGGCATAGAGTCCCCTGACAGCCTATGGTAAAAACCGCGCGGGCGGCGCCTGATTTCGACGAGCGTTAGTCGAGTTGCGTTTTTGGATCGGGCGCTTTGTTGTCGAAGCTCCGCGTATTTCTTTTAATGCTCGTTGTTTCTTCGCCTCGATCCAAATCCACGGCGCGACACCACACGGAATTTTTGCCACAGGCTGCTCAGGCTGATTGAGACGCCGGAGCATATGCCGCAAGTATTTACACTCCAAGGTTTATATGTCTTTGCGCCAGCTACTCTGAAATGCAAAGTGCGGGGGACAGGCTGCTATGGAAACACATCCTGGTCCAGCTCTTCTTCGCCGGCGGGAAATGGATATTGGAAATACCGGATTAACCCTTGCGACCCATCAATATCCATGATGGCGTAGCCGTGGTTATAGATGCCATTAGTAATGGCAAGTTTCTTTGTGTCCTTCCACTTGATTGACGTATCCAATGGTTTATAGGGATTGCCATCGGCGATATTTGCGGGGATGGCACTGCTGCCAGCACAGCGGGCTTTTTGCACCTCATTGTTCGGCTCATAAATGACCGTGTTATGTTCGTGGCCAAACAGCCAAAGTGCGATCTTGGGCAGGTAGTTTTCACCGGGCGGGTTTGATGCACTCCCGTTAAATGCGGCAAGGAGATTGTGATTTACAAAGATATCCTTGTCATTGGCATCTTTTCCGACGGCCTCAAAAGCAGAAAACGGCTGATGATGGGAAAGCAGGACAACCTTTCGATCGCCGGCGGTGCGCAGTTGCTCGCGATGCCAGTCGATCTCGGCGGGTTCGAGGTACGTGAGATGGGCTGCGGCTTCGAAAGGATCGCGATCATGGAGGCCGGTGTCCATTGCCTGAAATTGCCAGTGAGAATTGCGGAGGCAAAAGAAGCTGGTTTTCTGGGCGTTATCGCCGGGGTTTAAGGTAGCGACAGCTTGGTAATAAGGGCTGCCACCGCTGTACATGTCGTGATTGCCGGAGAGCGTGAAGACCAGTTCGGTGGGGAAAAGCGCGCGGATGTCACTGACGAAGCGGGCATATTCGGAAGCAGTGCCGGAATAATATACATCACCCAGATGCAGCAGGATAAACGGTGTATCAGGCGTTTCTTTGCGGAATCGCTGTACCTGCGCCAGTACATCACGGGCAGCCTGGGCGCCGGTGCCCCAGTCACCGATGATGCCGATGCGGCATTTGTCGGGGAGAATATCGAGCACTGAATCGACATGGCTGGACGGGGGAATGTATGGAATTTTTCCGCCGAACCAAAGATGCTTGAAATAACTGGCAATGACTTCAAGCCAGCCTGCGTCACATTTGCCAAATGGGCTTAATTCCATGCCCGCCCGTATGCGATCACCGATGCTGCCGAAGATCAGTTCGAGCACCGCGTGAGCGCATACATCCACTCCCGAAAAACCCTTGGCGGCCAACTCCTGTGGCGTCATCGCGGGGACCACTTCGCCCGACTTTACGTATTCAAATCGTTCGCAGGCAGCCACCAGCGCCTTCATTTTGGGATGCGCCGCCGCATCGGCCGGGGCGGAACTGGCTTCGTTGTGCGCAATGAGATGTTCCGCAAGGGCGGATTGCATGAGGGACAACCGCCGGCTTCTGAACGTCTTGACGATCATGTATTTGCCCTGGTTATGATGCTGCAGCAACCGTGATTCTGTATGTCACGGAATGGTTGCTATGGAGTGGGAGTCAACTTCCCCAATCAAGAGACATAATAATGGAGAGCGACCAGAAGGCGATAAAATGGCGGCGTTGTCGCCAGTATGGTGGAAGGCGTTTGAGCCTCCAAAATAATCTCCGCGCATCGATGCATCTGCCCATCAGCGCAAGCCCAACCAGAACCAAAACGACGCGGCCGCCCGTTAATCCAAACCTCATCGCGCTCCTCCTATGAAAACGCCCCTCCAAATCAGACCTTCACAGAAGCCTCTTTCCCCAAAGGTCGAAAACAAATTTGTCACGGGCTGCCAGCCAATCCAACCTAATTCGCCCCGTGCGCCATTGGCGTAACCCGCTATCGCTCGGGCATACTGCCCGAATGGAATTGCCTGCCGCCGGTCATGATCCCGTTCTGCTTGAAGAGGTATTGGAATGGCTTGCCGTTGATCAAGGCAAAACCATCGTTGACTGCACGCTTGGCCGGGCCGGTCACTCCCGCGAGATCGCCGGCCGCCTCGGGCCCGCCGGCATGCTCATCGGCCTTGATGCCGACCCGCGCAACCTGGAATATGCCCAGCAGCGCCTCGCCGGCGCCGCTTCTCCCACCCGTTTGTTCCATGCCAACTTCGCCGAGTTGCCCGATGTCCTGAGTGAAGTCGGCGCCACCCACGTCGACGGAATCCTGGCCGACCTGGGCTTAAGCACCAACCAGCTCTTCGACAACCGCTACGGTCTTTCCTTCGCCGCCCCGATGGCGCTCGACATGCGGATCGACCCGCGCGTCCGTCGATCGGCGGCCGATCTCGTCAACCAGATGCGCGAAGAGGACCTTGCCAACGTCCTATACAATCTCGCCGACGAGCGTTATTCCCGGCGAATCGCCAGAAAGATTGCGGAGGCGCGCCGGGTTTCGCCGATCACTACCACAGATCGATTGGCCGAGCTGGTGCGTGCCGCTATTCCAACCCGTCATGGCCCGCCCGACCGAATCGATCCCGCCACCCGCACGTTCATGGCACTTCGAATGGCCGTGAATGAAGAAGTCCCGAATCTCGAGCGTCTGCTGGAGCAGGCGCCGCGGTTCCTGAATACCGGCGGGCGGCTGGCTGTCATCAGTTTTCACTCGGTGGAAGACCGGCTGGTGAAGCAGGCGTTTCGGTCGGCGGAGCAGACCGGGCTACTGAAGATCCTCACGAAAAAGCCCATCTCCCCCCTGCCCGAAGAACTCGCCCGCAACCCCCGCTCCCGATCCGCCAAGTTAAGAGTTGCTGAAAAGCAGTCGTAAGGACCGATAACTAAAAAGACACGAAGATCACAAGGAAAGACGGACATCCGTTTTTCTTACGTGGAATTGTATTGGATTTTCCTCGGTGTCTTTGCGCCTTCGTGATTGAGGCATTCGTTCAAACTTTCGTCCGTCAGAGGTTCAGGCATGACTCGGGAAACAAAAATTGGTCTGCTCGTCGGACTCGCGTTCATCATCGTCATCGGGATCCTGCTTTCGGATCACATGACAAGCGTGAACGAACCGCCGCTTGCGCCCTTGCAGCTTGCCGGCAACAACGTGCGGTCCGGCCTCGGGCAACCCACCTCGGACAACGCGCCGCCCGTCGTCATCACTCCGCCGAACGTCTCGCCGAGCCAGACAGTTCTCACCCGCGATGAGCTTAACCCGCGTTCGCGCCCTGTCGCGCCGCAGCCGCCGATCACCGTGATCGGCCAGAACACGACGAACAACAACGTCCCCGCCAGGCTGACCGAAACCGCCCGCCAGGTCGGCGAAGAGATCGTCGATCCCAATGGCCAGCCCATTACCGACCCAGCCCCTGCTCAACCCGTGAAGACCGCCGTCGCGAACACCTATAAAGCCGCTCCCGGCGATTCGCTCTCGAAGATCGCCGCGCGGTTTTACGGAACAGGCACGCGGGCAAATATCGCTCTGATCATCGCTGCCAATCCGAGCCTGAAGGACAACCCCAACCGCATCATCATCGGTAAGTCCTATGTCATCCCCGCCGCCGGCGCCCCTGCCGCCGCGGCCAGCCCGGTCGCGGTTCTTCCCGTCGCCGAAAACACCGCGCCTGCCGCTGCCAAACCGACAAACGACCCCGAACATATTTATGTCGTGCAGGAAGGTGACACGCTCTGGTCGATTGCCCGCGATGAGGTAGGCAACGCCGGCGCCGTCGCCGCCATCCAGGAACTGAACACCGACGTGCTCAAAGGCACCACCCGCGTCCGCCCGAACATGAAGCTGCGGCTGCCCGCCAAGCCTGTCGCCAGCGCAAACTAATCCCGTGATTCCCTCTCTCGATCTGCTCGCCTGCGGGGGTAAGACCCATGCTGAAACTTCTTCTCTGCCTAGTCACCGGAATGGCAATCGCCGTCTGCCTGTTGCAATTGCGGCAGCAGCGGCTGGAGCTGAACCACGAAGCCAACATGCTTCATAACCAGATCGAAGCCCGCCAATCCAAACTCTGGAACCAGCAGCTCCAGATTGCCGTTTACACCGCCCCCAACGCCATCCAGAAAACCGTCGGCGACCATGACCTGAAACTCGCCCCCCAGGCGCCCAATGGTGTCGGAACCTCCAACTGGATCGACGCACGAATCGATCCGGCGGTGGAGTAGCCGCGTGACCCACACACCGGCCAGGTCCGCCCGATCGCCGCTCGTGGTCGCAGCCATCGTCATCTGGTCGCTCGCATTCCTTGGCCTGTGCGGCCGCACGCTCCTGCTGAAGGTTGACCGTCATAGTGTCTACCCCGTCTTCACTTCCGCCGCCGACAATTGGCTGCATGGCGAGCCGCTCTACGTTCGTGGCGGTGCGGAAGAATTCCGCTACAGCCCATTGGTTGCCGCCTTCTTCGTGCCGTTTGATCTGCTCCCCGATCGCATCGGCCAATTTTTTTGGCGTTCGCTGAACTTCTCCGTTTTCCTCGCCGGTTTGTTTTACTGCTGCCAGGCCGGCCTTCCGCGCAAGCTGTCGGTGAACCAAAAAGGGGTGATATTCCTGCTGGTCCTGCCTCTCTCCTTAGGCAGTCTGAACAACGCTCAAAGCAATCCGCTGGTGATCGGCTTGCTGTTGATCTCCATCGCCGCCGTCATGCAGAAGAAGTGGACCCTTTCAGCCGTCGTGGTCACGATTGCCACCCTCTTCAAGCTCTACCCCGTTGCCGTCGGCTTGCTGCTGGTGCTTCTTTATCCCAGGCGATTTACCTGGCGGTTTGTCGTCTGCCTGCTGGCCGGCGCGCTGCTCCCGTTTGTGCTTCAGCGGGCCGGCTACGTCATCGATCAATACGCCACCTGGGCGAGTTATCTCTCCAGCGAAGACCGCCAGCGCGGGCCGATCACGGATTGGTATCGCGATTTCCGTTCTGTTTGGCGCATTTACGTCGCGCCGATGAGCGCAAGGCGATACCTGATTGTCGAAGTCGCGGCTGCCGCCCTGATCGCGCTGGTCTGCCTGATCGCTCGGCTGCGGAACATGCCGCAGCACAGGCTGCTGGCGCTGATGTTATCGCTGGCCTGCTGCTGGATGACCGCACTGGGGCCGGCAACTGAATCCGCAACGTATATTCTCCTGGGTCCCGCCGTCGCCTGGGCACTCATTGAATCAAATGCCAAGGCTTCGACCGGACGAGTCAGTCGCATCGCCTATGGGCTCGTCTTCGGCCTTTTCCTTGTCAGCCAGCTTGCCTTGAATGCCGGTTCGCGCGGCAAATGGATGCGCGACAACCTCCAGCCGCTTCCGATCGCCGGCATGTTACTGTTTGTGACGCTGCTGGCGGACTCGCTACGTCCGAAAATGTATGAACCTGACATCCCGGATGAGCCGATACAACCGGGGACACCGACATGATTCGCCTGGCGAGGAAATGGTTTTCGCGCGCTGATGTCCCGCATGCACCTGCGGGATCGCAAGGCGGCGCGGAATTAAAATCCAGGCCGCCCGTCTCCCTTCACGATCTTCTTGGCCGCTCTCCGGTCAACCTCGACACCCCCGAAATCCAGCGCTTTCTCGCCGGCAAACGGGTGATGGTCACCGGCGCCGGTGGCAGCATCGGTTCTGAAATCTGCCGCCAGGCCATGAAGTTCTGCCCCGAGCGCATGCTGCTGGTCGAGCGGGCCGAGAACAATCTCTTCGAGATCGATCGCGAATTGCGGCAACGATGGATCGGGGCGGACATCCGTCCGTACATCGCCGACATCTGCGATCCGCAGCGGGTAGCGCAGGTGTTTGATGCCGAGCAGCCACACGTTGTTTTTCATTGTGCGGCTCACAAGCACGTTCCCATGATGGAACTGAATCCCTGCGAAGCGATCAAGAACAACATCTTCGGCACCCAAATCATCGCCGACGCCGCCGCCGCGGCGAACGTGCAGGCGTTCGTGATGGTCAGCACCGATAAAGCCGTCAATCCGACAAGCGTGATGGGCGCAACCAAGCGCGTGGCAGAGTTATACATTCAATCATTAAACAGCGGGCAAGGCGATAGCCGGCAACCGGCAACCGGTAACCGGCAGCAGGAAAATCTGAATACCGTGGCCGCTTCCCCGCATTCCCTGCCCGTTGCCCGCCGCCCGCTGCCGGCTTCCTCCCGCACTCGTTTCGTCGCTGTCCGCTTCGGCAACGTCCTCGGCTCCAGCGGCAGCGTCGTTCCCATCTTCCAGAAGCAGATCGAGGCCGGCGGGCCGGTCACCGTTACCCATCCCGACATGAAACGCTACTTCATGACCATCCCCGAAGCCAGTCAGCTTGTGATGCAGGCCGGGGCGATCGGCCAGGGAGGCGAAATCTTCGTGCTCGACATGGGCGAGCCAATCCGCATTCTCGACCTGGCCAAGGAACTGATCGCCCGCAATGGCTTAAAAGTCGGTGAAGACATCGACATCCAGATCACCGGCGTCCGTCCCGGCGAGAAGCTGTACGAAGAGCTTTCCTGCGATAACGAACAAATTAATCCAACCTCCCACGCCAAGATCCACGTCTGGCAACTCCCTCCGGCCGAGCCGGCAGAGGTTCGGCGGGCGATGCAGCTTTTAGCCGACATTACCAACGGAACCAGGGATCAGGCGATTGACGCGCTAAGCAATGTTGTTCCCGAATACCGTCCGAATGGCGCAGAAACCACCGAAGTTTCAGCTATCCCCAGCCTGCGGCTCGTTACGGAAACCA
The DNA here is from genome assembly GCA_963704405.1 of uncultured Phycisphaerales bacterium. Taxonomy (GTDB): domain Bacteria; phylum Planctomycetota; class Phycisphaerae; order Tepidisphaerales; family Tepidisphaeraceae; genus MFD01213-c1. The sequence goes on along the minus strand of OY969903.1, from coordinate 1,734,493 downwards.
AGACCGTGGCTGCGTAACGAACCATGGGTATAATTCAAGAATGACTCACAGGTACACCATTGTTTACGAGCGGGAAGCAGAGGGAGGCTATCATGCATCCTGTCCAGCATTGCCCGGCTGTCACTCACAAGGCAACACGCTGGATGAAGCCGTGGTTAACGCTCGTGAGGCGGTTGAGTTGTACCTGGAAAGTTTGATTGCCCACAATGAACCATTACCGGTTGAGGATATCCTGATCCAGCCAATCGAGGTTGCGGTTTCAGTATGAGTAAGCTGCCGGCCATGCGCGCGAGGGATGTTGTTCGCGTTGCCGAAGCACTGGGGTTTGTGCTGGATCGACAGCGTGGAAGCCATGCCGTGTTTTATCGGGCATCCGATCGCCGGCGGGTTGTGATTCCCATGCACTCCGGTACTGATCTGAAAACAGGCACGCTTCGCGGCATCATTGCCGATTTAGGTCTGACCCCTGAGGAATTCACCAGAATGGTGTAATCAGGTCAGGCATCACCTTTTGATAGCCTGACGCGATGACGTAAGCAGCGACCGCGCGAAGTTGGGTTAGAGGCTCTTAGCCGACTTTTCGCCATTTTCCGCCAAATCCACCCCTACCGCCGATAATCCTAAAGTTTTCACTGTCCTTACACCGATTTGTTTATTGGAACCGTAGGAAGCCGGGCACTTCCGTTCCAGTTGGGATGAAAATTTGTCAGCGGCGGCCATGGATTGGCCGGCACGAGACCAAGGAAGGTTTCAGATGCGAACGATCGCCATTATCAATCAAAAGGGTGGATGTGGGAAAACGACGACCAGTATCAATCTGGCCGCCTGTCTCGCACGTCTGGGGCAAAAAACACTGCTGGTTGACATGGACCCGCAAGGCCACTGCGGGGTGGGCCTGGCCGTTCCCGAAGACCAGATCGAGCGGACCATCTTCGAAGCGCTGCTCGAAGAATCCGACGGCAGGACCGCCAAGGTCTCTGAAATCGTCTGGCAGATCGCCAGCGAATTCGACCTGGCGCCCAGCAACATCAAGCTGGCGGCTTTTGAGCAGGTCTTTGCCGGCCGCGACGGCCGCGAAGACCGCCTCGCCAAGGCGCTGGCGACGGTAAAGAACACCTATCAGTGGTGCATCATCGACTGCCCGCCAAGCGTCGGGCTGATTACCTTCAATGCCCTCAAGGCGTGCGATGAAGTCGTTGTTCCGGTGGAGACCGGTTACTTCAGCCTGCACGGGCTGGCGAAGATGATGGAGACGCTGGAGGTCATGAAGGACCGCTGCGGCCGCGACATCCTGATCCGCGTGCTGCCGACCCTTTACGACACCCGCACCAAGCTTGCCCGCGAAGTGCTGAGCGAACTTCGCGCTAAGTTCCGCGATTACCTGATGGAATCAACCGTCAACTTCAACACGAAATTAAAAGAGGCGGCCAGTTTTGGTCAGCCGATCACCGAATACGATCCGGGCAGCCGCGGTTACAAGGATTTTGTGAACCTCGCCCGTGAATTGATGGGGCATCGTCCAGTGGACCTGGAACCGACGCCCGCCGAGACGCTCAGCCGACCAGCGGAGCTGGTCCAGCGGGCGAAGCAGTTGGCGCAATTGGCAAACTATCAGTTTGGCCGCGGCAGCGTTCCGGCGCCGGCGGCCCCGGCCAACGGCGGCGCAGTCAACGGCACGCCCGCCCCCGAATCCAAACCGTTCATTCGCACTGAGCCCGCCAAGGCTGGCCCGGTGAAGAGCAACCGGGTCAGCGAGATGGGCCTGGATGAATTGGACGATCTGGTGTCGATCAGTTCCGCCAGCGAAGGTTCGGTTGCAACATTGACCGCCCCCGCGGCGATCGCGCCGGTCGCCATCGCGCCGCTGTCCATCGCACCCGTCAAAACAACAGCCCAGAAGATTGAAGAATTTTACGGCGTGAAACAGGTGGGCGATGAAGTGATGTTCTCCGCCCGCTTTGATGGGGCCAAGAAAGTCCTGATCGCCGGCGATTTCAACAACTGGTCGCCGATGTCCACCCCGATGATCACCGGCAATGCCCCAGGCGTGTTCCTCAGCAAGCTGCCGCTGTTCCCCGGCCGCTATCGCTACCGCTTCGTCGTCGACGGTAAGTGGATGACTGATCCCAACAACAGCTACGTTGAAACCAACCAATTCGGCGAGCTGAATAACGTCGTTGAGGTTGATTAAAGATGTCCGTTGTCCGTGGTCCGTCGTCCGTTGCCGGATGTCTAATCACGGGATGGGCTTCGATACGACTGACAACGGACAACTGACCACGGACAAATCAGATGAGTGACGAACAGCCCAAGAAGAAGAGCCTCAGCGAAATCAGCCACCTGTTCCTCAGCAGTGTGCGCGACAATGCGACCGGCGGAGTCCGGCCCAAGCGTCTGCCGCCCGGCGCTCCGCGTGAAGCGGCTGCTCCTCAGATGCCGCGCCCCAATGTCAGCGTGGATCTCACGCCTGAGGAATTCGCCCAGGTGTTCGGCGGGACCCAGCAGTCTGAAGATCGCGAACGTCCGCCGGTCGGTCCGGTGTCGGCTGTTATCGGTTCGCATCTCAATGGAACGCAGTTTGAACGTGTAAAACAATATGCCCGGCACCTGGCCGCTGATGGCAAACGCATCGGATTGATCGAAGTGGATGCTTCGGAATTCCGCGTGATGTGCTTCGATCGCGGCACCGCCTGCTCTGCGGATCGCGCTCAGCCGGTGGAGACGTATGACGGCCGCCAGATGAGCGAAGCTCTGGAAGAGCTGGCGTGGGACATCGACCGTTGGCTGCTTTTGCTGCCGAATCCGCGGACGCCCGAAGCGCGGGCACTGCTCCGCGAGGTGGATCACTGGGTGCTGCTGAGCACCTGCGATCATGACGGCGTAGTCTCCTGCTATCGCGCGATCAAAGGATTGATCGACACGCATCGCCCGAATCTCACGCTGGCCTTGCTGAACGCCGCGGATCAGGTGGAAGCCGGCAAGGTTTATCGAAAAATCGCCGGCGTCTGCCAGCAGTTTTTGAACTGGAACATGGAAGCGGAACCCGCAGTGCAACCGGCGGAGGATGTCGCCGAGCACCTGGTGCTGTTGTGCCGGCCAAACCGCGATAAGGCATCGGTCGCAACCGCGCCGCAGTGGCAGATCACGACCGATTTCCTCGCCCGCGCCAAAGCTGATGAAGCGGCTCGCCAGGCAAGCGATGATGAAGCAGCTCATCAGATTGGAGCGGAAGAGATGCTGGTGGAATCAGAATCCCTGACGGGTCCGAAACTGGTGGCCGATGTTGTCGTCCCGGCCCCCGCCGCTGCCGTGGAAAAACCTGCGATCGAAGCTCAAACTGTTACCCAACCTGAAATCCGAACGTCCGCTCCACTGACAGCAACTCCGGTGGCTCCGGTTGCTGCCAGCACACCCAGCGCAACCACCTTCGATGATGACTCGGAGATCACCGATCTCCCGACCGGCGAAACGACCGAGGCGGCCGTTCTCTCCGCGGTTTTGAAGAGACAAGGACAGGGCCTCGTCGAATGCCCGATCCGCGCTCCGATGTGCCCTCAGGCCGTCCTCGCGGTGAATCGCGACCGTCGGCTGGTGATCCTGGCCGTCGCGCGGCAGGGGCTCAGCGAACTTCGATCGATCGGCCAGGCCTATCGCTGGGTCATTGAGAATCGGCCGCTGCTGTCGATGGCGCTGCCGCAGTTTTCGATTGATACGCTGGCGCTGCCGTGCCTGAGATTGCTGGTGGATCGGGCTGATCTGAGCGCTGATCTGCTTCAACCGATGCTGGAAAGCGGGAATGTCAGCGTCCAGACATACCGGAAATTAAAGTGGGGCGGGAAAATGGGACTGCTTCTCGAAGCGGCGTGAACAGGCTCAGGGTGGCCGGGGATGGGGGGCATTTACCTGCGGGCGGTTAGGCCGGGGACTGCGCTTTGTATGATCGCAATGCCCTCAGATCGACCCATCAGCACAAGACTTGCGTTTTGCAGTTCGAACAAAATGGGTTCTGCAAAGTGCATAATGAAGCCCAAAAGGTTGGGATGGTTTTTGCTTGCAAAGGGGATAATGGATTGCAATACTATTGGCGTTAGGGCTTTGTTCAAAACCATCTGGCTTTGACCGATGACAGGGTGGTTGAAAATGCCATTGCGGCATTTCTGATGCTGAAGCATGAAGTGCTGCGGAGCGGCTGCCCTGCCGACTCCTGAGCGGTTTGATCTTTGAAACGATAAGGCAGAGCCGGGCGTCCCTTCCCCCTCGATTCTAGGCGAGGGCCCCATCCGTGAGACGACTCCACGCTATCGCTGCATTGAGTTACGACTGAACTTTCCGGCTCTGCGCCTTGTGGTTTTCTGGGACAAGGTGGCTTTATGCCGCCTGGGTGGTGTGATTTTTTCGGTCGCTGGTCTCCGCCAGCCGGTCGCTTTCTCCGGGGGCAATCCTTTGTCCCGAGGGGAGAAAACGGCCGGCTTGCGGAACCGAATGTGACGGGGCGGCCTCACAACCCGCTGCCGCCCGGTCACACATCACTCACCACAACCGCTCGATTCATCGCCTCCGGCGACTGGCGAACGAGGGATGTTGCCGCATTGTGTGACATCCATGTCACTGCGGACCCAACATCGTGCAGGCGCGGAACTTCCCTGTTCCAACCCTGCACCGTTTCGGTTGCGGTCAGATCGATACTGCCTGAATTTATTTGGAGACCCAGCCTTCCCTGGAGGTGTCTCCCGAATTAATTGCACCCGTCCTGTCGCCTGGTGGCGGCAAAACGCTTGCCCGTGCAATGGCGGCCGATGCTTTCCCATCAGCCGCGCTTCGGAACGGACCGGCCTATTCCTTTGGCCGGGCATTTTCCCCGATGTCAAACCTTGATGTCTTGTCCCGTGCAAACGAGCAACTCAGATAACTGGCGGCGTCGCCTGCCGGGCTTGTTGTTTTGCTTTTAAGGCGATTTCGGCCTTCCTTGCGAGCAACTGTTCGACTTGGGCTTCCCAATCGGAACGATTCCAGAGTTCGAGGTGATCGCGGACACCGATCAGCATTACTTCTTTGTCGACTCCTGTTCGCCGAAGGATTTTGTCAGGGATGAGGATTCGTCCCTGCTTGTCCCAAGGCACCTGGCTGGCCATCGCGAAGTTCATCTGGTCGAAGGCGAGCATGTCATCGCCGGGCGCGAGTTCGGAAGCGAGCTTTGAAACAAAGTTTTCGTAGCTTCGTTCCGGATAGAGCCACGGCCGATGGTTGACTCCTACGACCAGGAAAAACGCATCGCCATCACGTTCGGGATCGAGTGATTTTCGGACTTCAGAGGGAATGAGCAATCGATTTTTGCTATCGATTGTGAGCTCATACTCTCCGTACAGCACGGTCGTTCGCACGTGTATTGTTTTCCATTTCTATCCCGGCGACCTGCTTTACGTGGGCTGTTCTACCACTTCTCTCCACCAAAGCAAGGCAAAATTTTACGGACTCTACAATTATTAAAGTTTTTCTTGGGATTTATTTTTTGCAGCGGAAAACTGCCTGTTTTACAGGCGTTTTGGATGAGTTATGCACTCTGATCGCATCGCGGCAGTGGATAACCTGTGGATGAAGTGTCGAGATGGACAAGGGAGTTTTTTACAGGCGAATTGCCGAACGGGTGATGTGCATTTTTCAATGGATATCTTGGTGGGAGAAAGTGGCGGGGATGTGATGGGTCCGAAAAAGTCGGCAGATAAGAACCCCCAAAGCGACGGCGATGACGGGCGCGCTGGCTTCTATCCACGGCATCATACCCAGTTCGCCTCTGGTAATTGATAAGCCACCAAGTACCGGACCGAATGCAGTGGAATAGAAAGAATGGCCGGAATCAGTGGAGTCGCTGGCGAGATACCAAAGCAGCACACCGCCAAGTGTGTAGAGTTGCCCGACAGTGATGGCGATGGAAATAGATTGTCGGGATTTCAGGATTGATGTTACGGCGAACAGGGAGGTGATCCAGAAGGTGACGTAGACGGAGGTCGCCAGGACTGTGTATTGAGGGGTAGAAAAGAGGATGGCCGCGAGTTGTAGAAATGGCCACGGAAAGAGCGCAACAATGAACGCCGTTGAGCGGTTTGGCAGCAGTTGGGGGAAGAGTGCGGTGGCCGCGCAGATTTGAGTCAGGAACATCACGGAGAATGCCGAAAATTCGCGCGGGCTGGAATGGCGTGACCAGAGTGGAATGGAAATTGTAATGAGTGAGAGGGCCGATACCTGGATAAAAAGCCACAGAAATATCGGGGTGCTTCTGATCATTTTGGTTCGGAGTGCTGCAGGATTTTGAGGGTGTGACTCCCGTTTCTGGCGGAATGGCAACCTCCTCGCGCATAAACTCACCAACGCGGAGAGATAAAATGAAAACTCAGCATCTTTTCTCTGCGTCTCAGCGCCTCCGCGTTAAAATTTCCCATCAATACTTCCGCCGCCACAATCGAGCGTTACACCCCAATGGTTCGGCATCAGGCACCACCCCAGGCAGCCGCGTTGGCGTTCTCACCAGGGCTTGCGCCACGGTTTCAAATGCGGCGTAATCAGCCGCCTTGCCAAAGAGCTTTTGCCGACCATTGCGGCGATTGATGACATGATACACCAGACCGCCGGGAGCAGAACGGGCTTGACGTGGCATGACCGAATGCTAATGGATTGCAAAATGCCAGTCATTCGCGTCCACTTTGTTACGTCCTTAGCTTCGCTCAGCCGACAACTCGAAGACCGAGATTGAAAACTCAACTGACTAAAGGGACGAGTGAGTAGCCGGCGAAGTCGAAGGGGAGGGATGGGTGGTAAGCTCGGGAGCAAGCACTCGCTGCGTTGCTGGCGTCGAAGTTACCGACGATTGGACCGTCGGTGCAGTGGTTGGTCCTTCGCCCTTTCCGGGCGCGGATTGCCCAATAGCAGAATGCCCGAAAATAAGCACAAAGATTGCAATCACAATCGCCAGAACGTGCATTGCTAAAAGGGCATCGGGGACCCAAATTTCGCGGACGTAAACGAGCGATATATCTTCGGGTTTTCACCTCTTCCAAGTGCCTCCCACTCGGCGGCGTAAATCGACACCGGCAGATACCGCTCCAGCGTGTTAATTACTTTGAATTTCCCCCTGTTGAGTTGCCCAAAGGACGTTATGAGGCTTCTCCATGCCAAGCAAAGCACTGCACCTGCCAGAGCAATCACAATGAGTGCGGCACCGCTGAGCCGATAAGTGCCGACATTTTGCGCGACCAGTCCATAGGCAGTAAGCAGCGCGCCATTGATCGTCAGGAAAAAGGTATTCACCGCCTGGCGACGACCCACGAGGGCCTCTGAGCTGCTAACGATCATCTTGTAAAGCTCTAGAACTTGCGATGAAGGCGGCTCTGGCTTTGGCGGGCCAGAGGGGAAAAGCACTTCCTTAAAGGTCTGGCTCGACGGCGATGTTAGCTTCAGCTCCTCTGCGGCGGATTTGATGGCGGAGACGAAAACGTGATCTTCGGCACGGATGTCATCACTTAATTCGCCATATGGGACGAGCGATTTATGCGTCGGGTCACTGCCTGCCATCCACGCGGACCATGAATCGTGGACGTCCGATCCGGTCACACTCAGACCCTTGGCGAGCAATAGCAGAGCATATAGTCGAAGTAACCTTGGCAAATCGCCCTCCGGCAGGCGATCTGCCGGCACATACTTCTTGATCACAGCGGCGATTTCATCGAGGTACATCAGGTTTCATTTCCAAGTGCCCAGCCACTTCGCGATCTGGTCAAAATCCCAGCGGATGACGTTCTTGCTCGGTAGGCCTTTGGGAATTGGATGGGTCTTATCCTTGTTAATTTGAATCCCGAAGATGTAGTTGTCCTGGCGGATTGTTTCCTCAATCTCCCAAAGGACGGCCTCGGATTGGTACGTCGTCGGTCCAACCATGACAATCGTGCCCTTCGTCACGGCAATGCGCTTCGTACATTCCGTCTTCCACTTCGAGTCGAACGGGTCCTGCACAGAATAATCGGAAAACTCAATGTCGTTATTGTCGTCCTTCGCGTGCTGGACGATGAAATCCCGTGCCCATTTGTCCTCCATCTGAAAGCTGATAAATGCCCGTGGCATAGCCATTTTTTGGGAACTCCTTCCGAGAAAGTCGTGGAGGGGACTTTACTTCGTTTGACACGCCAAGTCGAGATTGACGCAGTATGGGTAAGGTCGCGCCACGCGTTCCTCGGGGAACAAGCGCGGATAAGGTGGCATCGTACGTTGCTTCGTCAATCCCGCCGATTCATTCGGTGATCCGAACGGATCATTAGGAAATTCCGCAGGAGCATTCGGGCATCCCGCATGACCTTTCGGGCACCCGATAGACTCATTCGTGCATCCCGCAGTTTGTTTCGTGCATCCCGCAATGTCTTTCGGGGTGTCCCGCAGACTCATTCTTGTATCCCGCAGAGTTATTCAGGTGTCCCGCAGAGTCATTTCCCAATCCCGCAGCTTCAATTTTCCGCGCGCCTGCCGGTGAAATCCCGCTTTTCAGTTTGATTCCACGTCCGGGAACATCAAAGGGGACGCGAATTCTTTGGTCAGTCGCACCCTCGGCCGCCCACGCGGGCGCAGCGTCCATTCCAGGTTCAATTTCTTCACCGTCTGATCCACCCATCCCTGCCGTCCATACGGGCTCGAACACTTTACCGCACGCCGCAACGCCTCCAATTCCGCCGTCTCGGCTCGATTCACCCATTGTACCCAATTCCTGGGCGTGCAATCACGATTCGCAGCCTCAATGTTAAGATGGGAATAAAATGAGGCGCGCTTTATTGTATTATTGCCATACACGAAGACTGTATTTACATAAACATAGCTATGATAACATTTTATATAGAGACATGATTTCCTGGGACGGCGTGAGGCGCGCCTCATTTTGTCTCATCTTCCCCCGGCTTCACTTCATCTTCCCGGTCCGCGCATCTGCCAACGCCGCTTCCTGTGATTTGCACTCATCGAGAATCTCCCGGCCCTTCCCGGGCATCGGCTTAAAGTCTGCCCCTGCGGCAGCGGGGAACTGCATCGCCGCAAGCGTCCGCGTACGCGGATCACCCCCCGGAAGCGGCTGCAGACGGGTGATGGGCTACAACGGAATTTCTCCGTAGGTGCGCTGCGATGCGCGATCGTTTGGAATCAGTGGCTGGTGTCGGCCTGGGCGGTGTTGGATTCGGGATTGGGGTAGGTGATTTTATCGTATCGAATGTCGATCCAGGGCCGGCCGGCGTCGACTCGGCCGTATTGTTCTACGACCGATTTCAGGCTGTCGAGTTTCTGGCTGACGGGGACTTCGGCGAAGAAATCTTTGGCGTCCAGCGGACGGCCCCACCGGATTTCACTCGCGTATTTGGTTCGCAGGACAATCTGGGCTTCGCGCGGATCGGTGCGGCCGGCGAAGTTTGCGACATTTACAATGATGATTTCCTCAGCGTAGGGTTTGTCGTAGAGCAGTTTCACCATACCCAGTCCGGCAGCGAGGTCCTGGCCGACCCATTTTTGACCGGTTGCAGAGGGGGGCTGCCTGACGCCTTCGATAATGCGGATATTCATGTGGCCATCACGACCGAGGACAATTTTAGGGACGTGATTGGCGGTGAATTGTTCGGGGAGTTTCATGCCGTCACCGTCGACGAGCCAGTAGTAGTCGCCCCACTGGACCAGGGCGATGGGTGCGCGGAATTCGCAATCGACTTCCAGCGTGTCGCCAGGTCGCTCGCCATAGACTCGGCGAATCTGGTGGACATCGCGCACCCAGGGATTGGCCTGAAGTTTTTTCACGGCGGTGACGAGCAGGTCTCGATCGAAGGATGAACTGGCCGCGTGAGGGACGGTGGCGGCGATCTGCTGGGCCAGGAAGTCGCTCATCCAGGCTGGTTTGTTCAGCAGAACCACTTTAAGCGGACCGACGGGGGCGGCGACGCGCTGATCGACGTATCGGCGAGTGATGATGATAATGAAAGCAAGGGAGGCGACAAAGGCAAAGACGCCGCACCAGTGGAGGAGCGCGCGGCGTGCGGCGCCAGAGGATTCGTCCGGTGATTTGCGCGGACTGGGTTTGAGAGTCTTGGTTCTGGACATTGGGCTATAGGGGTTATCGGACGGAAAGGGGGTTGGGGATGAGAGGTGTTGAGGAATCAGGAGCAAAAATGGCGAGGGTCAGAGGCGACGATAGACCTCGCGGCGGTGGCCCCATTAGATCATAATCCAAGCTTACGTTTGAACGCTTCATGGGAAATCGTCTTCATTTTTCCCGAGAGATATTCCTCGCGCCCTTACGCGCGATCTCTGCGTCCTTGCGGTCCTGCTCGGCACGGGTGAGTTGTTCGTAGCGCTTGCGGGGAACGACCACATATTCCCGCCGGCCAATCTTAAAGGTGCTGATGCTCATGATGGCAATATTGTAGCGTATTGAGATTCAGGCCGCGATGGTTTTTCGGTGGCGGTCGAAGGCTCGGCGGGCGAGGCGATCCACCAAGGGGCCGAAATCGATGCCGGCGTGTTTGGCGGCTTCGGGGAGGAGACTTTTGGCAGTGAAGCCGGGGAGTGTGTTGATTTCGAGCAGGAAGGGATTGTGATGGCGGTCGAGCATGATATCGATGCGGCCAAGGTCGCGGGCCCCGACCACTTCATTGGCGCGGCGGGCAAGGTCGCGGCATTTTTCGACGATGTTTGGCGGTAAGCCGGTGTCGAAGCGGTGCTCGGTGTCGTTGGCTTTGTACTTGGCTTCGTAATCGAAAAATTCGCCTTTGGGGATGATGCGGATGGGGGCAAGGGGTTTTTCTTCGAGCAGGCCGACGGTGAGTTCGACGCCATCGATGAATTGTTCGACCAGGACGGATTGGTGCTTTTTGAGAATGGTATCAATCGCCTGATAAGCCCTGGCGGGCAGTTCGGCGGGGTTCTTGCAGAGAAAGACATCAATGCTGCTGCCGCTGTCGATGGCTTTGACGACACAAGGGCCGGAGATTTCGGGGAGGGGATCGCCGCGCTGGATGACGCGATAGGCGGGCGTGGGCAGACCGGCTTTTTCCCAGGCTTTTTTGGTGTGGACCTTGTTCATGCCAAGGCGGGAGGCCTTGGAACCGCTGCCGACGAAGGCGAGGCCGCGTTGCTCCAGAATCTCCTGGAGTTCGCCGCTTTCACCGAACTGGCCGTGGAGGACGGGGAAGATGACGTCGGCAGGATGATCGAGGCCGGAAAGATCGGTAGGCGAAACATCAGTGGGAAAGACATCGTGGCCCATGGATTTAAGACCATCGATGACGGCTTTGCCGCTCACAAGGCTGACTTCGCGTTCGGCGCTGGGACCGCCGTAGAGGACTGTGACTTTCATAATGATTATCGCAAAGCGATGAGCGCAGAACGCAGATCAAAGAGGTAAGTGATTTCGATCTGCGCACTGCGATCAGCGTTGTGCGCTCTCCTTCACGGCCAAATCTGCACTTCACTCTCAAGATGGATCTGGTTTTTATCCCAGACTTTTTCGCGGATCAGTTTTACGAGCTTCATGACGTCGTCGGCTTTGCAGCCGGGATGGGCGACGATGAAGTTGGCGTGCTTGTCGCTGACTTCGGCGCCGCCAACGCGGAAGCCTTTAAGGCCGGCCTGGTCGATCAGGGCGCCGGCGCTGAGACCGCGGGGGTTTTTGAAGATGCAGCCGCAGTTTTTCGTGTTCAGGGGCTGGGTGTTGCGCTTGTACATCCAGATTTCTTTGGTCTTGCGCATGATGCGGTCGGGGTCATCCTGATCGAGCTCAAGCGTGGCTGAAAGGATGAATTTGGCAGAGATATTCGTGCTGCGGTAGTCGAAGACCAGATCATCCTTCGCGCGTTCGAAGACGACGCCGTTGGCGTCCATGACCTGAACGCGGGTGACGACAGCGCCGATATCACCGAACTTGCCGCCGGCGTTCATCCGGATGCCGCCACCAACGGTGCCGGGGATGCCCGCGAGGCACTCGACGCCGGCCAGGCCCGCGCGGACAGTGCGAAGCAGGAGTTTCTGCATGTCAGCGCCTGCGCCGACATCAAGGGTAACGCCATCAATCTTCACGCGACGCCAGAATTCCTGGTCCAGGCGGAAGACGGCGGCGTTGACGCCCTGGTCGCTGACCAGAAGGTTTGCGCCAAGGCCCAGGACATAGATGGGGATTTCGTTTTCAGAGCATCGCCGCGCGGCTTCCTGCAGCTCTTCAATGGAGCGCGGGCGGATGAGGTACTTGGCGGGTCCGCCGATCCTGTACCAGGTCAACGGAGCCAAAGGAGCATCTTCCGCGACAATTTCTTCCAGGCCGGAGAATGGATTGGCAATGTGCATGATCATGACTGAGGGAATCCGTTTTTTCTAAGCGCGTTTGGTTGTTCCTGGTCTGTTTTCAGTGGTCCGTGGTCCGTTGTTAAACGACATTGCCTATTCAATGAATCGTTTGCGATCGATGGATATTGCGCGACGCTTCATTCTCTATAGGTTGAATTTGAGCAACTGACAACTGACGCTGACAACGGAACGGACACATTCCTATCCAACCAACTCGCGACCGATTTCCCAGACATTGCCTGCGCCCATGGTGACGATCAGGTCACCGGCGCGGGCTTCCTGTTTCAGATAGCTGATGATAGCCGCGAATTCCGGCAGGTGACGGGCCTTTTGGCCGGCGCGCGTGATGCGCTCGACCAGGTCAGCGGCACTGACTTTTTGGCGCTCGGATTCGCTGTCGCGGACGAAATAAATATCGGGCACGATGGTTTCGTCGGCTTCGGTGAAGCTGGTGGCAAAATCTTCAAGGAGAAATCGCGTGCGGCTGTGCTGGTGCGGTTGGAAGACGCAAAACAGCCGGGCGGGTTGGTATTTTTCGCGGATCGCTTTGAGGGTGGCGCGGACTTCGGTGGGGTGATGGCCGTAATCGTCGACGACAATCGCGCCATTAACGCGGCCGACTTCCGTCATGCGCCGGTCGACACCGGTGAATCCGCCAAGTGCTTCGGCGGCTTTGGCGGGGTCGATGCCATAGGCGGCGCAGGCCGCGACGGCCATGGTGCCATTGAAAAGATTATGGCGGCCGGCGACCGAAAGCTGAAGATTCGCGACGAGCCTGCCTTTGTAGGAAATTGCGCCGCCATGGCAACCGTTGACGATGCCCGTTTCGCGGGTGGACCAACTGAAGCCTTCGCTTAAGGCGACCATCTCCACCGGGGCCTTGACGCCGGCAAGCGATTGCAGCACGCGGCGGTCTTCTCCGTTGGCAAGGATCAGCCCATTTGGCGGAACCAAGCCAGCGAAATGGTGGAAAGAAGCGACAATCTCGTCGATGTTTTTGTAGCAGTCGAGGTGGTCTTCCTCGACATTGGTGATGATCGCAACACGCGGCTGAAGGTTATGGAAGCTGCGGTCAAATTCGCAGGCTTCTGCAACGAAGGCATCGCTTGCGCCTGATCGGCTGCCACCACCAAGCTGGGGAACGGTGCCGCCGACAACGAAACTCGGATCAGCTCCGCAGTGAAGCAGGGTATAGGCGATCATCGCCGTCGTGGTGGATTTGCCGTGCGTCCCGGCGACTGCGATGCCGAAGCGTTCGGCCATCACCTGCCCCAGCAGTTCGGCATACTTAATCGATTTGATGCCGAAGGCTTTGGCGGCAAGAAATTCGCGATTGGAATCCGGAATCGCGGCAGTACGGACAACCAGATCGGTTTCGCGGGTGAGCAGCTCGCCCATCTGATCGCGGGAGATCTGAGCGCCGTGCTTGCTGAGATCAAAAGTCTGTGGATTTGGCTTGGGTTCAGAGCCGCTGACGATCGCCCCGCCATCGAGAAGCATACGGGCCAGGCCGCTCATTCCGCACCCGCCGATGCCGATGAAATGCACCCGCTTGCCTGCGAAGCGGCTGACGCATCGCGAGTCCATTCGCACGTCTTGCAACACTGACTCCATTATGCGCGCCATCCTACACCCCGAATGTTGCGGATCAAGCGGGTACTCGATCATTCAGCATTGGAATTTTGAGAATTTAATCCTGCCTGCTTCCTATCGACCAGATGCGATCAAATCCGTCATTACAGCCGCGACAGCACGGGCGGCGGCGGGCTTGCCGAGATTCCGGGCGGCGGCGGCCATCGCGTCCCGCCGCGGGGAGTCGAGCAGAAGGGATTCGATGATCGGTTTGAGCTTGGCGGAGTTTTTTTTGCGGTCTTTTTCGTCGTCGATCAAGATAGCGGCGCCGGCGTCGGAAAGGACTTTGGCGTTGGCGCGCTGGTGCATGTCTTTGTGGAAGGGATATGGCATCAGGAGCGACGGCACGCCACAGGCGGTGAGTTCGGCGCAGCTGCTTGCTCCGGATCGACTGATGCAGAGGTCGGCGACGGCCCATACATCCGCCATCGCGGGAGTGAAATCAATTACACGGGCGGCGACGGATAGATCGCGGTAGTCTGTTCGAACTGTCGGCGCATGATCGCGGCCGGCCAGATGCAGTATCTGCCAGCCGGGAAGTGGCATGCCCTGGAGCATAGTCAGGACGGCTTCGTTGACGGTTTGTGCGCCGAAGATGCGCCCGTGACGACCAATGTCTTGAGATTAGGCTGCAGGTCGAGCCGGGCGATGGCCGCGGCGCGATGGGAGCCGGCGGTAATATCGGACCGGATGGGGCAGCCGGTGGTCTTCAGCTTCGGGCGATATTCGGGCGGAACGTGGTCGGCGGTCTGTTCAAACTGGCAGCAGACGGCCTGCGTGGATCGCATCAGGTATTGATTGGCTTTGCCGGGGATGACATCGGGATTGAGGATGGCAGTGGGAATGCCCCGCCCCGCCGCCATCTTCACGGCGACACCGGCGGCATAACCGCCAAGACCCAAGACAGCCGCGGGATGGCGGTCTTTCAACACCTGGCGGACGAGATCCTTGGTTTCCCGCCAGCTTTTCCAGAATTTCAGCAGGCCGACGACGGTAGTCACCGGCGGCACGATCGGCTGCGGGATGAATTCGAAACCGGTCGGTTCCAGAATGATTTTATCAATCTCGCGGCGGGTGCAGAGAAAGATGATTCTGGAATCAGGACGAAGATTTCGCAGCTCATCCGCGACGGCGATACCGGGGTAGAGGTGTCCGCCGGTGCCGCCACCGGCGAGGAGGATGGTTGAAGGTTCGGCCATTTTTCAAAATTCGTTGCAGATGAGATTATTTGTGAACGGCTTTCAAGGCATCAGCCGGCGAAGCCGAGCGATGAGAGGATAGCGGGTAAAACCGTGGCAAGACACAGGGGGCGACCGGATATCAAACTGCTATGGCGAATGAATTATGCCGCCGCTCTTATCGGCGGCATTGGGATATTCCGATGTTCATCATCCAGAGCATCCGCCAGGTCATCCGGGTCATTTTGGGTGACACTGTACATTAATCCCAAAGCCGCCGCCGTGATAACCAATCCGCTTCCGCCGGCGCTGACCAGCGGCAACGAAAGGCCCTTGGTCGGAACGCTGACGGTTGCGACTGCGATATTGATGACGGCCTGAAGGCTCAGCATGGAGGCAACGCCGAAGGCGAGCATGCAACCGAAGCTATCTCGCTTTTGGCGGATGACCTGCCAGGCGACGAAGACAATTCCGAGGTACATGGCGATTGTGAAGATCGCGCCAAACAGGCCCAGCTCTTCGCAGATGACGGCGAAGATGAAATCGGTGGTGTCTTCGGGAAGATACCCAAGTTTCTGGATACCGTTGCCCAGGCCTTTACCCAGGACACCCCCGGTGGAGAAGCTGAGAAGGCTTTGGATCATGTGGTAGCCTTCGCGGTCGGGCGAGGCATAGGGATCGACAAAGGCGGTCATTCGCCGCCAGCGGTATGGAGTGTGGTGGACGAACCAGAAGCCGGCTATCAGCGCGGGCGGGATGACGATCAGCAGATGCCACGCTTTTGCGCGGCCGGCGATTAACATTGTCAATGAGCAGACGGCGATCAACGCGGCTGTTCCAAAATCCTGGATGACGACGAGCAGGCAAAGCAGACCAATAGGGATGAGGGTCGGCAGGAAGCCGCGGAAGAATTTATTCAGATCGACCGGGCGATAAGCCAGCCAGTATGCCAGGAACAGGACCGACGCCCACTTCGCTAGTTCCGACGGCTGCACCTGAACCGGCCCCAACTTAATCCAGCGGCGAGCGCCGTTGACCTGCATGCCCACATGCGGCACCAGCACCAGGATGCAACTGAAAGAGGCTACTATCAGGCCCCAGGTAATGGGACTGCGGACCCAGTTGCGACCTGTTGACGCCAGGCGCGTGTAATCCATGCGCCCAAGGGCGAGAAAAACGCCCATCGCAATGACCGCGAAAATAAGCTGTTTATTGCCTTCATTGGACCAGTGCCAGCGGGTGTCGCCGGTGACGCGCATGGTCGCGGAATGGACCATCAGCACCCCCAGACAGAGCAGGGAAAGGACGCAAACGCACAGAATATCCCGGTGACGGAGACGGTAGATGGAATCGGTCATGCTAAGAACGATTATCGGACGTGCGGCAGCGGGGGCTTGAGCAAAGGTAAATGATCGTGTGATATAGTTTAACGATCAGGGCGCGCATGGAAGGTGTCGATCAGGAATACCATGCCTCACCGGTGCGGACCGGTGGATCCGATTGTCTGTCGGGAGCAACATGACTGGTTTCACAGATCCCGCCCGCGATACCTACCGCAGTGAACGGCGGGAGCATTGGAATTCTGTAGCACGTCGCATGGGGCGGTCCAGAGGGGCGGCAGGGTATTACCATGCCCGGCTGCGTGAGCTATACCACTTGGCAATTCCTCCCCAAATGAGAATTCTTGAGCTCGGTTGCGGGCAAGGAGATCTGCTGGCGGCGCTGCGGGCGTCATATGCGGTGGGCGTTGATTTTTCACAGGAGATGATCGCGGCGGCGGCTCAGCGGCATCCGGACATCAAATTCGTTTGCACGGATGCCCACGATATCGATCTTGGCGAAAAGTTTGATGTGATCGTGCTGTCGGACCTGGTAAATGATGTATGGGATGTGCAGCAATTGCTTGATCGCGTTCGGGCGCATTCGGGGCCCGACACCCGGGTTGTTTTGAACTTTTTCAATCGGACCTGGGAGTTACCGCTGGCGATCGGGCGGCGGTTGGGATTGGCGCAGCCCCTCCGGCAGGCGAATTGGCTAGCCCCGAATGACATGGAAAACCTTCTGTATCTGGCCGGGTTTGATGTGGTTCGGCATTCGGAGGAAGTGCTTTGGCCGGTGCGCACACCGCTGATTGATTCGTTCGTCAATAAGTTCCTGGTTCGGCTGTGGCCGTTTCGGCTGGGGGCGCTGGCGCACCTGGTGATCGCTCGGCCATTGACTGAACCTGCCGCCCCGCCCCCAACGACGACCACACCGCTGACAGTATCGATCATCGTACCGGCGCGAAATGAAGCGGGAAATGTGCCGGCGATCTTCGCCCGCACGCCGGAACTGGGCGGGGGCACGGAATTGATCTTCGTCGAAGGCCATTCCTCGGATGACACTTATGCGGCGATTGAGCGGACGATTGCCGAAAATCCCCATCGAAAATGCAAATTATTCCGACAGACCGGCAAAGGAAAAGGAGATGCCGTGCGGATGGGATTTGCTGAAGCCACCGGCGATATCCTCATGATCCTCGATGCCGACCTGACCGTTCCGCCGGAAGATCTGCACCGCTTTTACGATGCGATCGCTTCCGGCAAGGCGGAATTCGCCAACGGGGTGCGCCTTGTCTATCCCATGCAGAAACAGGCGATGCGGTTCCTGAATCTGCTCGGCAACAAATTCTTCAGCTTCGCGTTTTCCTGGCTACTCGGCCAGCCGGTGAAGGACACACTGTGCGGCACAAAAGTTCTTCGCAAAAGCCACTACCAGCAGATCGCCGACAACCGAAACTATTTTGGCGACTTTGATCCGTTCGGCGATTTTGACCTTCTATTCGGGGCGGCCAAGCTCAATCTCAAGATTGTCGATATCCCGATCCGCTATCGCGAACGAACGTACGGAACCACCAACATCCAGCGATTCAAGCACGGCCTGCTGCTCTTGCGCATGACCGCATTCGCCGCCCGGCGATTGAAGTTTGTGTGATTTTTTATCGCGTGAATTTTGACCGGTGAAAGGCATTGCCATGGGCGCTGTCAGCCTGCTGCGGAACATGCTCGCCCACCCGCTGACGCGCGGCCTGGAGATCGATGATCCGCGCACAACCAACCTTCGGCGGCGCATCGTGCGCGAAAAGCCGTTTTTATATCAAATCTATCGCGAGTGGTATTTCAGTATCACGAGGGCGCTTCCGCCGGACAACGGGCCGGTGCTGGAACTGGGAGCCGGCGCGGGTTTTCTGGAAGAATTTGTTCCGGGCCTGCTCACATCGGACATCTTTCCGTGCAAGGGCAATCGGCTGGTGCTGGACGGGCAGCAGCTTCCATTTGATGACGGCGCGCTGCGCGGGATCGTTATGACGGACGTGCTGCATCATATCCCGCAGCCCCGCCGCTTCTTTGCCGAGGCGGCACGCTGCCTGCGCCCGGGCGGTGTGGTGGTGATGATTGAGCCGTGGGTGTCGGCGTGGTCGAAGCGGGTTTACCGCTCATTGCATCACGAACCGTTCCGCCCCGATTCAGCGGAATGGGAGTTTCCATCGACCGGGCCTTTGTCGGGAGCAAACGGGGCGATGCCCTGGATCATCTTCGAACGCGATCGCGAGAAGTTTACGCAAGCGTTTCCGATGCTTCGGATTCGAAATGTTACGCCGACGATGCCGTTTCGCTATCTAATCTCTGGCGGTGTATCCATGCGTTCACTGACTCCAGGTTGGTCGTTCCCGCTTTGGCGCACATTGGAAACGGCACTCGGGCCGGTTCAAAAACATTTGGCCATGTTTGCGCGGGTAGAGCTTGTGCGTGTTTAATTGAACGCAGATGACAAAGCATGGTATTTTTCGAAGGTATTTCGTGAAATCCGAGCCGACAGAACAGAATTTATGCAATACCCGCCAAGAGGGGGCGTGCGTTTGCAAAGGCAGATTAATTCTTCAACTTCGCCAGCACGTCGGGCGAGCAATAGATGAACGTGCCTTCGCCGAATCTGTCCGTCCATTGGATCGTGGGCTTTCCCAGTTCGGCCGGCGGGAGGTAGCTTTCTCGCCAAATGACGACGCCACCGGTGTGTACAAATTCCTCGGGCAGATTTTGAGTTCCGAATATCTGTGACAATCCCAGGATTCGCAAATCGTAGCGGGGACGTAGAGATTGCGCGCCGCCGCCAAGGATAAAGAAGCGGCGAAACAATCCCCGATCGAGAACAAGGTTATCCTCGGAAAAAGCACGTGGGACGGAGCCAGAGAGGCCGAATCGCGTCAGCCCTCGCTCGAACTTTTTCCGCCAGGCCTGGGCGTCCGTCACACTGGTCCAAATTGCATCGGCTGATTCGGCTGTTGGAAGAGGGCAGCGCAGGTCCAGCGAAACAGCATCATAGACGCGGGTGCCGGCGGGGACATGCTGTTCGATCCAGGCCGTGGCTTCCTGCGGCGTCCACTGCGCATACCGCAGCCGAATATACCGTATGGCCTGAACAGCCGGCAGCACAAGCATGATGGCCATCATTGCGGGCACGGCTTTCGGCCATCGGCGAAATACATCGCCGATGGATAGCCCGGCCAACGTCAGCATGCCGATCAGAGGCGCTCCATGATAGCGCATCGGCTGATACGGGCCGTTGAACATCGTCATAACTAGAAAGATGACATATGCGGCCAAAACCCATCGCCGCATGCGTGAGGAGGCGCCAGCCAGTGGCAGGGCGAATGCGGTTAATATGAGAACCGGCGCAAGGCCATGTTCCCAACCTAATTCTCTCAATGTTTCCAACCTCGGATGAACGCGGCTGGTCCAACCGACAGCGCGAGCAAGCGCCATCGTTCTAAGAATGCCCACAGGAGAGAGCAACAGCCAGGGGGATAAAACAAGCGTACCGATAAAAGCGGTTAAAACTGTTTTCAGAGCGGGCTTCCACCAGGCGGTATCGCGATCCGGGTTCTCCCAGAATTGCCATAGCACGACGGGGATTGCGCCCAGCATGTCGATGCGCGATGACATGCCCAGCATGAGAAACAGACCAGTCTGAATCCATCGTCGAGTTCCGCGCAATGCGGCGGCGCTATAGAGCGAAATAAATGTAAAATTCCAGGCGTCGCTGTAGGGCCGGCTCATCGAAGCGAAATCGATATACAGAGGCAGCAGAGCCACCAGACCGCCGATCAGGATGCCGCCGCGGACGCCGCCATAATAGGCGCCGAATCTAAATGCGGCATAAGCGCCGCAGAGGCTGATTCCAAACTGAATGAACAGGAGAAAGCGATGCAGGCCGCTCATGTCCTGGTAGATATCGAAAAGGACTGAGTCGATCGCCAGGAAGGGACGAGCCTGCCACGACACCATGGCCATTGCTCCATGAGGCCGGACGATTGCGTCTGATGAGCGAGTCATTACATAGAGCCAGGTGAACCAGGTTTCCGGCGCCGCCGGTGCGACTCGCATACCGGGCGTCATACCCTCGCTGAGAAGCAGGCCGCAGCCCATGTAGTTCGTGTCATCCACATCTCGAGTTTCATAGCGATGCGGGAAGTTCGCGCAGCGAAGCAGCGCGGTCAGCGCCAAAACGCAAATAAGTGAGATGATTGCGGAACGCGAAAGACGGCCCCTTACTGCTGCCACATTGTCATTGAGCAGGTCGGCGCGCAGTGGGATATCGGTGCTCGTCATCGCCTGCATTTCATCTTTTGGGCGGTCGCGTGTCAAAAGAGAAAAAATCTTCATTCGCGAGTGCGCGATGGCAAGTGAGTTGGGTGCAGAACAACGGACATTTGATCTCGCCGTGCGCTGGGCTATTTAGCGCGTTTGCGAAAATAGCGGTCAGCGGATGATCGGCTGGTCAGTCGGCGCTCCAGGGTAGCAATGAAATTTTTCCCGGTGTAATTTGGCTTAAGACCGACGTCGATTTCTTCATAACGGTCGGCCGGTGGAATATGTTTCATCGCGGCATGCACGGTCCTCCACCCGCAATCGTTAAACCCCAGAATCCCGCCAGGTCCAATCAGCAGATCCGCATAAAAGTAATCCAGCACCACGTATTCAAAATCGTGATTGCCATCGATATAAATCAGATCGAATGATGCCTCTTCACTGACGAGCTTTGGAAGCGCGAGATAGTCGAACTCTTCCATCAGCCGATGTTGATCTGCGAAACCACCTTGAACGACATGATGAACGCCCGCGCCGCGGCCGCTGGTGGACTGAAAAGGGTCGATGGATACCAGCGTGCCACCATCCCCGTTCTCTTTTAGGCCTGAGAGGATGGAAAGCGTCGAGATGCCGGAAGCCATCCCGATCTCCAGCACGCGCTTCGGCCGGCAGCTCCGGACGGTGTTGTGCAGCATCTCGGCGAGTTTCCAGTCCACGCCGCCTGTGTTCGCAAGCTCGACGCGCTCGCCTGACGGAGCCACGATCGCGCCGTTCTCGTAGATCTTCTGGAGAATGGGATTAGATATATTCAGCATACGTCGTTGCCGCTAGCGCGATTAGTCAATGAACGCTCATTTCGACAAATCATCCAGCAGTCCATCCAGCGACCCATTCAGCTTCGATCCGTCGGCGTCATAAGTGCCGGCTTCGATCTGCGCTTTGATCGAGGCGACTTTTTCGGCGCGGACGTCGTTGGTCTTCAGGCTCTGGAACAGGTGCGTCATCCCCGACAGCTCCAGCCGGTCAGCGGCGCGGGTGGGGTTGGTGGAAGCCTCCCCGGCGGCCGCGGTGGACTTAGGTGTGAGGGCCTGTGGTTGAACGGGGGAATTGCCGCTGAGGCCGTTGATTGAGGACATGGTTCGCTCCACAAAAATGAGTCTGGTTGACATATAAGCTGGCGGGCGACTCCTTCGCCCGATCATGGAAGTTCAACAGCTCAAGCCAACAGTTCTGGTATCGACGGGTCATGCGCGACTTCTTGAAGTCTGAAGGCATTTACATTTTCGTCTTAATTACCTTATTTATATGCACTTAGGAATATCAATCCAATCGCCCGCGCAAGATTTTCACGTAACGCGCACATTTTATCGGTCCTTATTTACACCCCAAGCTGTGTATTTTACCCATATTACACATTCAACAGCTTTTCCACAATTGTCTTTCATGCTTTTATCAGACGGTCTGATTATCGGACGACACTTTTACTCAGGAGGATGGCCTCGGCCAGCCTAGTTGTCATGACGGGGTTTCGATAGACCAGCGGAAGCAAGAATCGAAGATTTTGCTGGGGACCGCGAAGGTAATCGCCGAGTGTAGTGCGCCATTTGTGGCGATAGGGATTTAGGGCATCTTGAAGATGAGTCTCCCGCAGCGCTTTTTTCAGTACGTCGGCGGCAAACAACGCAGACCAGCAATTGGGGAAAATGTCTTCCGCGCACGCCGAATAGAAACCACCGGCTGGACCGATCAGCAGGGTTCGATTCGCCACCCCTTCATGTTCCAGCGCCCCAGCCAACGGCAGGTTCAGGCTGCGGACGGCAGTCGGACTGAATTTGAAGTCGGAACTAAGTATGGCGTGCCGCTTGAGCACATCCACCCAATGAAGCAGCAGCGACGCGCCATTCGATGTGCCGGCTGTTCGGATCGGTTGTTCCACGGCCAATTGGAATTCCCCATCACCCGGCAGAAGCCACGCCCATGAAAGTTCCCCGAGCAGATCGAGCGACATAGGCAAAAGCGGTTTATCGCCCAGCGTCACGCTCTTTGTGCTTTTGCAGCGAACGAACGTGTATCGGTGAACCACATCGCCGCCCCATTCTAAAGGAAGGCCCAGCATCGCCTGCTGGTCGGCGGGTAATGGGCCACCCTGGACAAGCGCTGTAGCACGGACGGTGGCCTTGCCAATCGTGACGTCCATGCCGGTTTCATCGAGCCGATGAATCTGAAAGATTTTGGGCGTCGCAAATTCAACCCCTTCGTCGGCGGCGATTTTGGCCATCTCTTCGCGAATGCTCTTATACCGCGTCACATGAACGACCGGGGCCTTCACGCGGTGTTCGCTTTTGATGCCGGCGTTATCTGAAAGAAAATGCAGGCCGAAGATGCCCGTGAGATTGAGCTTGCGGCCAAGTGGCTCCAGCACCGGATGAAGATCAAACAGCGCAGGGTTGACGCTGACCATCCGATCATCCGGCTCATCGCCTGGAATCGTGCAGTGCAATACCCTCAGCTTGGTCTTATTCCGCAACAGGGCGGCAGCAAGATAAACAGCCGGATGCTCCCCCACGACAAGGACGTCCACTAACGGATCCGATTTGGGTTCGCTCTTCGCCATGAAGTTATGGCGCATTGTACCCGACGGTTCGCAATCAACGCAGCGCCTGCAGAGGTTAAAAGAACCGCCCACTAAGGGACACGAAGGAGCACGAATAAAGAAAGATTGACTCGCGCAGAGACCCTGAGAGAAAGAAATGTCTTTTTAAGTTCTCGGAGTCGGTGCGCGTGTCCAGTGTTCTTCTTGCATATCCTCAAAGGCATTTTTCGTGCGCCTTCGTGTTCCTTAGTGGGCGGTCCTCGCCTCTGGCTAGGCACAGGCGTTGCTTATGGTGAAGCGGACTTAACACGCCCGAAACGGGCAAGGAGAATTTATGACGCGCCTTCTTTTGACGATTGTATCGCTGGGTCTCTTCGCTGCCGCTTTAACCGGTTGTAAAGCCAGTGCTGACGTGGATCCACATGGTTCCTCTTCGATTGGGATCTTCCGTTAAATTGCTGCCCAAATTACGTGGGTAACGGTAAAACGCGCCGGTAACAGCGCCCATTTCCGGAAGGGCTTGATTGTCCTAAGGATGTACCGGAAATTGGCCTGTTGACCGGTGTTTCTATTTGTCGCTCCCCAACATCTATTTATCTATAGCAAGGCCAGCTTGACACCCTACGCCACGTCGCCTCTTATATCCTGACGCATGGCGATTCCGATCATTCCAATTTATGACGTGGCGGACTACGACGCGGAAATTCAGCGCGGCGCGGCAACCCTCGCCGGTGGTGGTCTGGTCGTGCTGCCAACCGAAACGGTTTATGGCGCCGCCGGCCTGCTGAACCACACCAGCGCGAAAGAACGCCTCCGTGCCATGCGCGGCGGAGATTCCAAGCCTTTCACTATCCATATCGCGCATCGCGAAGATGCTCTGCAATATTTAGGCGACATGAACGACTTCGGCCAGCGCCTCATGAAAAAGCTTTGGCCCGGGCCTGTTGGTTTGATGTTCGATGTTCCGGCCGATCGCCGCGCAGAGGTGGCTGCGCGTCTGAAGCTCGCCGAATCAGATATCTACGCCGACGGAAGTATCGTGCTGCGATGCCCGGATCACCTGGTGACCAACGATGTGATTTCCGAGGTGCCCGGACCGGTCGCGCTGACCATGGCCGGCACATCTGCCGGCGGGCCAGGACTCAAAATCGAATCGCTGGCGACCGAGCTCGAAGGAAAAGTGGATCTGATCTACGACGCCGGCCCCACTCGATATTCCAAGCCATCTACGCTCCTGAAAGTCAGCGGGGATAAATATGAAATTGTCCGCGCCGGAGTTTACGACGACCGGATCATCGAGCGATTGCTCAAAACGACCATCCTCTTTGTGTGCAGCGGCAACACCTGCCGCTCACCCATGGCCGAGGCGATCGCCCGCGATCTCATCGCCAGGCGATTGAATGTTTCGGAAATGGAACTGGAGCGGAAGGGGATCAACGTCATCTCTGCCGGCAGCTTCGCGATGCCCGGCGCTCGCGCGACACCGCAGGCCGTGGATGCGCTGAGAGACATCGGCGTCGATCTCACCCGCCACCGGTCGCGGCCCCTTTCGGTTGAGTTGATTCATCAGGCGGATGCAATTTTCACGATGGGCCGCAGCCATGCACACGCCGTGCGGTCGCTGGTGCCGTCGGCGGCGGACAAAGTTCAAACCTTAAACCCCGACGGCGATATCGACGACCCCATCGGCAGCGATGTAGGCGTCTACAAAGAACTCGCCGGGCACCTTCAAACCCTGATCGAAAAACGAATCGATGAGACCCAGATCGCAGGAGTTGGGGCGTAATTACGGGCTGAATCGATAAAAACGAATAATATTTCAGTGCGGATTCTGTCCCGATTCGATTCCCCGGCTGAGGGGCGCCGCATTCAAATATTTCATTCCCGCGCATTTATATTGTATTCTCTCCATTCCAAAATGCTTTGCAGTTCTCCATGCTCCATCGCGGGAGCAGGCAAGGGAATTTTGGGTGGATGCAGGGTGTGGCGGGAACGCTGTGGCTGGGAGGTCTGATGAAGCTTGCGGTCGCTTGTGATCATCGCGGTTATGAAGCCAAACGGAAGCTCCTGCCCCTGCTTAAAAAACTCGGGCATGATGTGGAAGATTTCGGCTGCGATAACACGACGGCGGTCGACTACCCGGACCTGGCGGCCCCCGCCGCCCGCGCGGTGGCTACAGGCCGTTGCGATATCGGAATTCTCCTTGATGGCAGCGGCATCGGAATGTCCATCGCGGCCAACAAAATCAACGGCGTCCGCGCCGCTTTGGTTCACGACGAAGTCACCGCGCGGCGTGCCCGCGAACACAACCACTGCAACGTCCTGTGCCTCGGCACCGATCTCCTTAGCGAAGATCACATTCGAAATATCGTGGAAATTTTTCTCAACACCAGCTACAGCGAAGGCCGCCACACCCGCCGCGTGGAAAAACTAAAGGACCTGGAACGAGTGCGCGGCGTTTAGAATCTGAGGCTTCGCCTTCCAGCACGGACACTGCCACGCCCGCAAAATGTCCGGCACAGTCGAACATCCTCACCCCTCAAATGACGTCATAATCACCGGCAATACTCATTTGACCCCACTGCGAAACAAGCTTTGCCTTTGTTATCAATATTATATATAAATTGCGCTGGCTTCTTTACTCTTTTTTCAGGCAACCTTGCCGGCTGAATAACCCCTTGCGATAAATGAACATGCTTCGATGGCGGATTGCAATCCTCGTAAGCTGCGCCATCGCAATCAGTTACTTGGATCGCCAGACCTTGCCGGTGGCGATCAAGGCGATCCAACACGACATCCCCATCACCAATGAGGTCAAGGCGTTCCTCGATTCCGCATTTTTAGCCGCCTATGGATGCATGTACCTGGGCGGTGGACGCGTGCTCGATGCCTTGGGAACGCGGCGCGGTTTTGCGATCACTATGGCATTCTGGTCTCTCGCGTGCATAAGCCACGGTTTTGCTACCAGTGTCGCGATGCTTGCCGTCAGCCGCTTGCTCCTTGGCATGGGTGAAGGTGGGGGATTTCCCGCGGCCACTCGCGCGGTCACCGAATGGTTTCCTGTCAAAGAGCGGTCTACCGCTATGGGCATCATGAACGGCGGAACCGCCATCGGCGGTGTAATTGCGCCACCGCTGATCACACTCGTGCTCCAGCAGGCGGGCTGGCTGCACCTTGCTCATTGGAGATGGGTCTTTTTTCTCACCGGAACTCTTGGCCTCATATGGATCATCTGGTGGCTGGTGGATTATTTCCCTGCCGCAACTCATCGCACCGTCAGCGATGCAGAACGGCAATGGATCGGCGCCGGTTCCTCCACAGGTGCTTCGCCTGGGTCGAAGGTTCTTCTTGCCGACCTCCTCGCGCTTCGCGAAACCTGGGCGATCATGGCTGCCAAGTTTCTAAGTGATGCCGCTTGGTACTTCTATCTTTTTTGGCTACCGAAATACCTCTACGATGCCCGCGGTTTCGATATCAAAGCAATTGGATCGGTCGCCTGGATTCCCTATGCCGCGTCGGGTGTCGGTTGCCTGTGCGGCGGCGGGCTGTCAAGCTGGCTGCTGCGCCAGGGATACTCGATTGATTTTTCCCGCAAAGCCGCCCTCGGCCTCAGCGCGGCACTGATGCCCTGTGTTATCCTGGTCCCCCATGTCTCCGTTCCTCTTGCCATCGCGCTGTTCAGCGTGGCGTTTTTCGGACAACAGTCCTGGTCCACGCTGGTCATGATCCTGCCGACGGATCTTTTTCCTGCCTGCACGGTCGGCACTGTTGCCGGCTTCGTGGGCTTCGGTGGCGCAATGGGAGGCATTGTGCTTGGACAATTGGCGGGTTATCTGCTCGATCACGGTTTTGGATATGGCGCCGTACTGATGGTGGCCGGTTCTCTTCATGTAATAGCGTTCGGCATCCTGCTGGCGGGGATGCGTCGCATTCGACCTCTCATCCCTGAATCAGAAGGAGCGTTAGTGTGAAAATCACGGAAATCCGCACGCGAGTAGTGGAATGGCGCGGCAAGACCGTGCCACTGCCCCCAAACTTCTGCACAAATCCGATGGACGCGCTGGCCGGCTCGCAAGCTTCAATGGGAACTTTTACTTTCCATGGCTGGGTCGTCGTCGAGATTTTCACCGACAACGGCCTCACCGGCATCGGTAACGCCGCATTGGCGCCGCAGGTAACCAAGCAAGTCATCGATCTCTATCTCAAACCGCTGCTGCTTGGCGCGGACCCGTGGGATGTGGAACTGCTCTGGCAGCACATGTACCGCAAAACGATGGCGTTCGGCCGCAAAGGGATTGGTATGACGGCCATCAGCGCTGTCGATATCGCGCTCTGGGACTTGCTCGGCAAGTCGGCCAAGCAACCCGTCTATCGCTTGCTTGGTGGACAAACCAAACCGCGCATCCCGGTTTACGCCAGCCGCCTGTACAGCACTCCACTGGATGAACTGGCGCGCGAGGCCAAACGGTACAAGGATGAGGGATATCAGGCGATGAAGCTGCGCTACGGCTGGGGTCCGGCCGACGGCGCCGCCGGAATGCAGCGCAATGTCGACCTGGTCCGCACCGTTCGCGAGACTGTAGGCAGTGGCGTAGACATCATGACCGACGCGTACATGGGCTGGAACCTGGATTACGCCAAACGAATGCTTCCGCTGCTCGAACCGTACAACCTCCGCTGGCTGGAAGAACCCGTGCTTCCGGATGACATCCACGGCTATGCGGAACTCAAGCGCTCCGGCGCATTCCCATCGCCGGCGGCGAGCATGAATTCACCCTCTTTGGATTCCGCCAGTTGCTCGAAGCCCGCGCGGTGGACTACATCCAGTTCGATACCAACCGCGTGGGCGGCATCACGCAGGCGAGGAAGATCGCCGCCCTGGCCGAAGCCCACCAGGTGCCGGTCATTCCACATGCGGGACAGATGCACAACTATCACGTCGTCATGGCCAGCATGAATTCACCCATGGCGGAATTTTTTCCGCAGGTGGATGTCGAGGTTGGCAACGAATTGTTCTGGTACATCTTCAACGGTGAGCCCACGCCCAAAAATGGATATATCACTCTGGATGACAAGCTTCCAGGCCTGGGCTTGACGATCAACGAAGCGGGACTCAAGCAATTCCATATCACCGAGTGACGGCAAATCCGGGAGCAGCGATGAATCGACTGGTTCAAATCGTCAACGGCGCTTCCCGGCGGGTGGCCCTGGTGGAAGAACCTCGCCTTCGCCTGGTTCGATCTTTTGATTCCGTGTACGCGCTGGCCAGCGCCGCGATCGCGGAGCGCGCCTCCCTCTCCTCAATGCTTCAGAAGTGCCTGACCGATGAAACAGTTGATTACGATGCCGTATACGATGCCCAATCAGATTGGCGGCTGCTGACGCCTTTCGATCATCCAGGCGATCCCGCGCGACTGCTCGTCTCCGGCACCGGGCTCACTCACCTCGGCAGCGCCCGCGACCGCCAAGCAATGCACGCGCCCGCGGAACAGGAACTGACCGATAGCATGAAAATGTTCCGCTGGGGACTCGAAGGCGGCCATCCCGAACCTGGCAAAATCGGCATCTCTCCGGAATGGTTCTACAAAGGCAATGGTCTGATCGTCCGGCATCCGGGCCAGCCGCTGGAAATGCCGGCTTATGCCGAGGATGGCGGTGAGGAAGCCGAGATCGTCGGTCTCTACATCATCGGTCCCGACGGTTCGCCGCATCGCATCGGGATGGCGATCGGAAATGAATTTTCAGACCATCGATTCGAAAAACGCAATTATCTGAACCTCGCCGGTTCAAAGATCCGCACCTGCTCTTTCGGTCCGGAACTGGCGATTAATCCCAAATTCCAATCCGTTGCCGGAACCGTCCGCGTTGAGCGCGGCGGAGAGTCCATCTGGTCCAAAGCCATCCGCACCGGCGAAGAAGAAATGTGCCATAGCCTGTCCAACATCGAGCACCATCACTTTAAATTCGACACGCACCGCCGCCCCGGTGATGCACACGTGCATTATTTCGGAGCGCATTCGCTAAGCTTCGGCGACGGGCTGCAACTGGCTGATGGCGACATCATGGTCATTCAGTTTGACGATTTCGGCCGTCCGCTGCGCAATCCGCTGAAAGCGGCTGCATCTCCTGACGCGCTCGTGACGGCGATACCTATGAAATGAGGCGGAATGAACTCAACGAAAGTAGCTTTAATTGGTCTGGGCACGATGGGCGCCGGCATGGCCGGCCGCCTGCTCGCGGCCGGGTTTCCCCTGACCGTCTACAACCGCAGCGCCGCCAAGATTCAACCCCTGGTGTCGCAAGGCGCGAAGCCTGCGGCTTCACCGCGCGAGGCGGCGCAAGGCACTGACATCATCATCAGCATGGTTGCCGATGATGCGGCTTCCCGCCAGGTATGGCTTAGCAATAACGGTGCGCTGGACGGAGCGATCCAGGGCGCACTGCTGATCGAATGCAGCACGATTTCACCGGGATGGGCAGAAGAACTGGCCGCTGAAGCAGCGAAGCGTTCGTGCGAATTCATGGATGCCCCTGTCACGGGCAGCAAACCTCAGGCGGCAGCGGGTCAATTGCTTTTCCTTGTTGGTGGGACTGACCAATCGCTGGCAAGAGCCCGACCGGTCCTGGCGGCGATGAGCCGCGACATCATGCATCTCGGTCCTGTCGGCAGCGGCGCGCTGGTCAAGCTGATTAATAACATGGTGTGCGGCGTACAAGTTGCCGCCATCGCCGAAGCCCTGGCACTGATTGAACGAACTGATCTGGACACTGCCAAAGCCCTCAGTGTCTTAACTGATGGCGCGCCCGGCAGCCCTCTTGTGAAGGCGCTTTTCGGCCCGCATGACAGCGCGAGATTTCGCTCCCAACTTCAGCCTAAAGCTGATGGTGAAGGATATTTCCTACGCGCTTCAGGAGGCGGCGAAGCATTCCATGCGCCTTTCCATGGCCACTGCCGCGCTGCAAACCATGAAAGACGCCGAGCGCGCCGGCCACGGCGATCAGGATTTCTCCGCGGTCATTGAACTCCTTCGCCGCTGACTCGGACCGGTCGATGACTGATCGGTCATGGAACCTGTTTTTTCAAAAGTTTAGTGCATCATGTCAAAACTACCTGTATTAATCGATGGGAAATGGTGCGCTGCAAGCGCGCATGATTTTTTCAAATCATTTAACCCCTCTACTGCTGAAGCGCTGCCCGATGAATATCCCATCAGCGACGGGTCGGACTGCGATGCGGTCCTGTCCGCGGCCGCCGCGGCCGCCGTCGAGTTGCGGCGAACACCTCCGGCCCGGCTCGCCTTATTCCTCAGTAAGTTCGCTGAAAGAATTGAGGCGCGCGCGACGGAGCTGACCCAGACCGCCCATCTCGAAACCGCTCTTGCGCTCACCCCGCGCCTGATGGTGGTCGAACTTCCGCGCACAGCCGGGCAACTCCGCCAGGCCGCCGCCGCTGCAATCGAAGGATCCTGGGCGTTGCCCACAATCGATTCGAAGTTGAATATCTGCTCCTGCCACGCGCCGATCGGTCCCGTTTGCGTATTTGGACCCAATAATTTTCCGCTCGCGTTCAATTCCGTCAGCGGGGGTGATTTTGCGGCGGCCATTGCAGCCGGAAATCCGGTCATCGCCAAGGGGCATCCCTCCCACCCCGGCACGACCCGCATTCTCGCCGAAGAAGCCTTCGCCGCCATCACTGATACGCAGTTACCGCCCGCTTCGCTGCAACTGCTTTATCACATCAGCGCCGAAGATGGTTTGCGCCTGGTGGCCGACCATCGCACCGGCGCCAGCAGCTTCACGGGCAGCCGAACCGCGGGCCTCGCGCTTAAAGCCGCCGCCGACAAAGCCGGCAAACCGATCTACCTGGAAATGTCGAGCCTCAATCCGGTGGTGATCCTGCCCGGCGCGTTACAGGAGCGGGCGGCACAAATCGCCGATGAATTAGCCGGCAGTTGCCTCGCAAGCGGTGGTCAGCTTTGCACGAAGCCAGGGCTCGTCATCCTTATCGCCGGTGATAAAACCGAGTCGTTCCTGAACGAGCTGCGGCTGCGCTTTATGGCGCAGGAGCCTTCCACGTTGTTGTCGAGCCACGTTTGCGCCGGATTGACCGCCGCCACAAAAAAGCTGCGCGATGCCGGCGCGCAGATCGTCGCGGGCGGCGAAATGTTTGTGGGGGCCGGGGGAAAAGCGAATCGATTCGCCAACACATTGCTGCGCGTCAGCAGCGCGAGCTTTTTCCAAAACTCTCCATCGCTTCAAACCGAGGCATTTGGCAACTCGGTTCTGGCGATCATCGCAGGCGATGTACTGGAAGCCCGCCGCGTGCTGGAAGCGATTGAAGGACAACTCACCGGTTGCCTTTGCTCCGCCGCCTCAGGCGCCGATGATGAAGCCTGTTCCATCCTCGAACCGGTCCTGCGGCGGCGCGTTGGACGCCTGCTTAATGATAAAATGCCCACGGGTGTTGCTGTCAGCCCCGCCATGAACCACGGCGGGCCTTTCCCATCCTCCGGCCACCCCGGCTTTACCTCTGTCGGCATTCCCGCGTCCATGCGGCGTTTCAGTCAACTCGAATGCTACGACAATGTTCGTCCCTCGCGCTTGCCTTTGTCACTTGGCGATAAAAATCCCAATGGCAGCATGTGGCGACTGATTGACGGGACCTGCTCTCAGGCTGACATCCAACGAAACCCGCCACCCAAACCATGAATGGCATGACCAAAACAACCCACCCGCGACGCAGAAGCTGCGGAATTCTTCCAGCTATCAACTCTCTGATTCCACTACTTCACAACCTCCACTGGCGTTGCGGGAATTCGCGCCTTCGCGCAATACACCACGAACCTGCGTCTACGGTCCCCTCTCCCGGTCATCCAGCTTTCGCCAGGCCTTCATTGCGCGACGTTGAATGAAATTTCGGATTATTTTTGGACGGCAGCTTTGTGACGAATATCATTAAGATAAACCATGCAAATTTGCTTAAGCGACTGCGCATGCATCCCCGGAGGTGGCCGATGAAGAAGCATGAGAAAGCCGAAGATAAGACAGCCTCCGAAAGGATCGACGGACGAATCGAAGAGTTGGCGGATTGGCGGGGAAAGGTGCTGGCGCAGGTCCGCGCGATCATTCGCAAGGTGGACGCGAGAATCATTGAGGAGTGGAAATGGCGGGGGACGCCGGTCTGGTCCCTCGGCGACGGAGGAGGCATTATCTGCACAGGAGAAACTTACAAGCAAGTAGTGAAACTGACCTTCGCCAAAGGGGCCGGGTTGAAGGATCCGACGGAATTGTTCAACGCGAGCCTTGATGGGAATACCCGCCGCGCGATCGATATTCGCGAGGGAGAGAAGATCAATCAGACCGCGCTGAAGGCCCTGATTCAGGAGGCTGTGGCGCTCAACTCGTCCACCAAGAAAATCCGCTAGACCCATTCCTCTTAAAACTCTCGTTTTCAGCCTATGGCTGCGTCCCCGCGACCGGCCGCGTGGACGCCTTTATCGCCAGATTCTTTAACATCTGATCCGTTACATCCGCATTCTTCTGGGCGTCGGTCAGCGTTGGGTCCAGTTGCAACGCCTGTTTGAAAAATATGTTGGCTGTCTTTACATCGTTCGCCGTGTTCTTGGCGGCGTACAAGATTCCTACCTTGTCCCACAAATCCGCACGGGTTGGTTGCGATTCCAGCACGACCGTGAATTCGAAGATCGCTTCCTTGTCATCCTTGCCCGTCTTGGCCAGGAGGTTCGCGAGGTCTTCGTGAGCGGCGATGTTGTCGGGCTGCAGCCTCAGGGCTTCGCGGACTTCTGCGATCGCGCGTTGCGAATTGCCAAGGCCGCCATACGCCTTGGCCAGCAGCAGGTGAATCGCCGGCAAGGCTGGTGACAGCCGCAGCGCGGCGTTCAATGATGCAATGGCATCCGCATGCCGGCCCTGGGAGATTTGCACCGCGCCCAGATCCTGCCAGGCCGGCTCCATGCTCGGTCGCAGGCTTGTCGCCCGGGCCAGATGGGTGGCGGCTTCATCAAACCGCTTTAGATTCGAAAGCAGCCGCCCCCAGATCCACTCCGCCCGTGCATCCGTTGGATTCAGTTCTGTCGCCCGCTTCGCCTGATCGATCGCGAGTTGAATGTCCTGGGTAAACCCATCGCTGTCGCCGCTCGCCTGCTCGGCCTGCGCCTTGCGCGCCGAATTCGTTCGCCAGTTCATCATGTGCGAATGCGAAGTTCGGATTCTTAGCAATCGTGTCCTGCCACAAATCCACCGGCGAAGCGAACACGTGCGTCCGCGCCCACGTCGCGGCGCCGGCAGCGACCAGCAGGATCGCGCTCAGCCCTGCCACTGTGCCCACGCGCGGCTGCGGCATTTTCACCCGCTGCAGCGCCTTCGCCGCCGCCGCAATTATGGCAGCGATGATCGGCACGCCCGCCAGATACGCGCAATGGTCGAATACATACGAGTATCGCATCGACTGCAGTTCATAAAACCCAAGCGAAGGAAACAGGCACAAAACAAACGCCCCCACCGCCACCACCGGCCCGCGGCCAACGCGCCGATGCGCCACGAGCAGCAGCACGCACACCGCCATTGCCGCGAGAAATGGCGCATATTGAAGGACAATTGCCGAGTTTGGCGACCATTTTGGATACATAAATGTCAGCCGCACCGGCACGATCAGCTTCGCCAGATAAAACCAGAGGGCCCGGCCGGCGATGATCAAGCGCTGACCAAAGTCCAGCGACACTTCGCGGCCATGGATGTTGGCGAAGTCGCGCTCAAAGTCTGCCGCTGAAAATGCGAGTGCGATCCCAATCAACATGAACGGCGCGAGCAGCGCCAATTGCCGGGGCGTCAATCGCCGCTTCCACCAGAGAATCAGCGCCATCACAAACGGCATCGCAAACGCGGGCGATTTGCTCAGCATCGCCAGGATGAACAGCAGAAATGAACCGGCATACAGTCCCCATTGCCGCGCGGGATCGACGGGTTCCATCAGCCGAGCGCGATCGTCGTCTTCCAGGAACAGGAGATAGGTGTAGATCGATCCGAAGAAAAGCGCGCCGGCCAATACGCTGGCGCGCTGGCTGATCCATCCGACGGCTTCGGTGTTGATCGGATGCAGCGCGAACACCGCCGCCGCGAGCCATGCGCCGGGCAGTTTCAGCTTTCGGAGCACCAGCCACACAAGCACCACCGCCGTCGCGTGCAGCAGCAGGTTGGTCAGGTGATAGGCAAACGGCGTTGGCAAGCCCTGTGTGTCGTGACCGAAGAGTTGATAGTCGAGCCAGTACGATGTAAACGCGACGGGGTGGTATTGCGGGAGGGGATCATTCTTCTGATCCGTCCATCGCTGCGACCACATTTTCGCCAGGCCACCGGGACGACCGAGCAGATAATTCTGAGCTACATTTTCGCCATCGTTCCAGATGAATTTCGCATCCGTCACCGGCCAATAGGCGATAAGCGTCAGGATCACCAGCACGCTCGCCCACATGGCGATATCTTTTTGCGTTGATGATTCATCCGGCAGCACGATCACCAATGAATCATCCGGCGGCGCTACATTGGGCGCTGAGGAAGAGGGCGCTGACGCCGAGTTGTTGGTCTTATCGGACTGATTTTCGGGTGAATTCATGGGTTCCGTTCCAGCCTATGCCTCGGCGATTCAGCAGCGAAAAGAGGCGACAAGATAAACGAATCAGCGGGCCAACACCACCGATTGATAAGAGCGTGAGACACAAATGGGCTTACGGCATACGCGACACACCGCGGCGATGCCAATACAATGGGCGGCTGTCATTAACGCCTTGCTCCAGGATTTATAGTATGACCGCAGCCACCCTCCCTACCACCACGACCGATCCGATCAATGCGCAGATCCTTGCGGTTTCTGAAGATCGGATTCAGGGGTTTCAGCCTGATCCGATCGATGAGATTGCGCGGCTGGCGGGTATCGACGCCGCCCTGGTGCGCGAGCGCATCGGCGCTATGCTCCAGGCAGGGACGATCCGCCGAGTCCGCCAGACCCTGCTGGCGACGAATCTCGCTCATGGCGCACTGGTCGCCTGGCAGATACCGGAAGACAAACTATCGACGGCATTTGACTGGATGTTTAAGAACGATCCGTTCAGCGGGCATGTCGTGATCCGATCAACCGACGCCGCCATTACCGGGGCGAAATATCGGCTGTGGACAACGGTGAAGGCGCCGCAGGGTTTTTCGATTGAAAAGCATTGCCAGTTGCTTGCGGGCAAAACCGGCGCGATCAGCTTCAAGCTGATGCCGGCCAGGCGGCTATTTGCGCTGGGCGTTGGTCATGTCCGCCGCCGCGGCATGGAGCCGGGGAGCAAGAGCGACGCGCTGGCTGAAGTGACCGACACGGAAATCGTTCATCTGAGCGATCTGGAATGGCGCGTGTTGATTTCGCTCAAGCGCGAATTTTCGCCGGAGGAAATTCAACAGGAAGAGCTGTGGAAGCCGCGCGCGGAGGAAGCGAACGTTACGCTGAATGACTTCATTGAAATCGCTCGCGGCTTAAACGCCCGCGGCGTCATCGGGCGATTCAGCACATTCCTGGAACACGCCAAGCCACTCAAGACCGGCGAGCAGGTGACGAAGTACAATGCCCTGTTCCACTGGGCGGTTCCCTCCGGCCGAGAGATCGACGCCGGGCGGCAGGTCGGCCGATTTCATATCATGACCCACGCCTACTGGCGAGAAGGCGGCCCGGAATTCGGCAACGTCAATGTGATGGGCGTCGCGCACGGCACGGACAAGGAACTGGTGCTCGCGCATAAGCGGGCGATCGACCAGCATCTGAAAGAAGCCGGCATTCCGGCAAGCTATACAAATGTCTTCTGGGGCGGCCGAAGCGAAATCAAACCGAGCGAGATTTCGCCGTTTGCTTATGAGGAGTTTTGCCGGAAATACGGGGTAGACGCAAACGACATGCGGGCATGATGGGACGATCAAGCAGGGTGTAATCGAATAACGATAACCTCCATGAAGCTTTGAATTGCTGTTCAAAAAGGTTTGCAGTCGATTACACCAATCCCAGCGCCAATACGCCCGCGCCGAGCAGGCCGCTGTCTTTGTAATCAATGAGGCGGACGGGGACATCTTCAAGCAATGGCCGGTGGTTGGCGGGGCCGCTGGAGAGGAAGGGTTCAGTGAAGGCGGGGGTTGGGAGAAGGCTGCGGAGGGTGAGGCAGATGCTGCCGCCCAGGTAGATGCCGCCGGTGGCAGTGAGGACTAAGGCAAGGTTGCCGGCGGCGGCGCCGAGGATCTGCAGGAACAGATTAATCGTGCGGACGCGGATATCTTCAGGTGGAAGATTTCCGGCGGCGACAGCGGTGGTGATTTCTTCGGGCTTTGGGATGTCGGTCATATCGAAGACGTCGCCGTCGCGGAGGAAGTTGCAGATTCGGCGGATGCCCTGTCCGCAGAAGACGACCTCATTGCTGACGTTGACGTCGTTGAGTTTCACCGCCAGGGGCCGGAGATAGCGGAGGAGCGCGTCCTGCTGCTCGTCGCGCGGCGCGAAGTCAATGTGGCCGCCTTCGGAGGGGAAGAGGATGTAGCCTTTATTGGGGACAAAGACAGCGCCACCGACACCGACACCGGTGCCGGGCATGAGGACGCCGCGGGCGCCGCGAGAATCGGTTGCGCCGAGTTTGATCTCGATCACCTCGGCAGGCAGCAGGCGGTCGACCGAAGCCAAGTGCGGCG
This sequence comes from uncultured Phycisphaerales bacterium, assembly GCA_963704405.1. Lineage (GTDB taxonomy): Bacteria > Planctomycetota > Phycisphaerae > Tepidisphaerales > Tepidisphaeraceae > MFD01213-c1. Next base: position 1,697,387 of record OY969903.1, on the reverse strand, counting down.
GCATATCGTTGACGAGCATCACGCGGGAAGGATCCAATTTGAGCACTTTGGCCACATCATCGCGGGAGATCAGATCAGGGCGATTGGTGACCTGGACACGATCGCCTTTTACGCGGCCGGCGACGCCGAGGCAGGCGGCAGAAAAGTTGCCGCTGACTTTTGTGCGATAGTCCTTCAGGGCCTCGAGCACTTCGTAGGGGGCGTTGGTTTCGGGATTCAGTCGGTAAATGATTTCGGATTCGCGCTGGCGCGGATCGCTTTGGAAGGATGCGACGCGGATGTTGGTGCCGCCGATGTCGCTGATCAGGAACCGACCTGCATCTGGCATGGATTGCTCGCTCTCTTTAATTTCTCGTCTGTCCGGATCGTTTGATTGTTTTTGCCGCGTATTGAGCCGGACATTGTAACGTTTGGGAGACGGTTGTCTTGCATGGCTTTGGCCGGCTGACGCGAGGCCACTACTCAACGGGCGCCACCTCTTTGATCTGGAGCTGGTCGTTTTGCTGCAGGTCGATGAGGGTTTGCTTGCCCATGATTGCCGTTATCCGGATTCGGCCTTCGACAAATTCGCGGCTTTGGACTCTTGTGTGAGATTCGAGAAAGGAGAGGAGCCGGCCATTGGTTACTTCGGCTTCCAGCGTGACAAGAACCTGGTGGCCGCGGATGTGTTGGTAGACGGCTTCGCTCAGTTCGGCCAGGCCGAGGCCGGTTTTGGCGCTGATGGGGATCGAGCCGGGGATCAGGGCGCGCCAGAAGGGGAAATTTTCTTCGCCTTCTTCGGTGTCGATTTTGTTGAGCAGCAGGATTTCGGGCTTGCGCTGTTCAGTTTCGCCGCGGGCGCCGATTTCGTCGAGAACCTGGTGGACGGATTCAAATTGCTGCTGAGCGTGGGGATGGCAGACGTCGAGGACGTGCAGAAGCAGATCGGCGTTGATTGCTTCCTCCAGCGTTGCCTTGAAGCTTGCAACGAGATTATGCGGCAGGTCGCGGACGAATCCGACTGTGTCGCTCAGAAGCGCTTCGGTGCCGCGTTCCAGTTTCCAGGCGCGGGTTTTGGTGTCGAGCGTGGCGAAGAGCTTGTCGTCGGCGTAGGCGCCGGCGGCGGTCAGCGTATTGAACAGCGTGCTTTTGCCTGCGTTTGTGTAGCCGACGATGCAGACGGTGAAGTGCTGGCGCGTGCGCTCGGCGACCATGCGGGTTTTGCGATCCTGAATTTTGTGGATGTCACCGCGCAGGTCGGAGATTCGTTTGCGCACGAGCCTGCGGTCGGTTTCGAGCTGGGTTTCACCCGGGCCGCGGGTGCCGATGCCCATGCCGCCACCGGCACCGCTGGCGATGCGTTCGAGGTGGCCCCACATGCGGGCAAGGCGCGGATAGGTGTATTCCATCTGGGCGAGCTCGACCTGCAGCTTGGCTTCGTGTGTTTGAGCGCGGGTGGCGAAGATATCGAGGATCAACTCGGATCGATCGAGCACCTTGATGCCGTCGCCGTAGGGGCGGCCGGCCTCTTCGTTGATGATTTTTTCGAGCTTGCCGATCTGGCCGGGGGAGAGATCATTATCGAAAATAATCACATCGGCTTTTTCCTTCATGGCAAGCTGGGCGATCTCGATCGCCTTGCCGCTGCCGATGTAGGTGCCGGCATCGATGCGATGGCGGCGCTGGATGATCTGACCGACCACGCGAGCGCCGGCGGTCTTGGCGAGCGATCCTAATTCGCCCAGCGGGTCGCGGGGATCGGCGGTGGATTTAGGAAGGATCACACCAACCAGGATCGCGCGTTCCTGCTTTACGGACAGCTCTGTTCGTTTCAACTCAGCCAACTCGCCTCCCTTTCATGGAAGAGGAAGGGAAATATTAGCCTCAGTTGGACGCAGATTCATACAGTCGAGCAGATTGGTCGGTACAATGGCCGGAATGGCGCGACAGCATTCGGATGAATTTCCCCTTCTGGAGTACGCTGACGGTCTGATCGAAGACCTTCGCGATATGGTGCCCAAAGCGGTGAAGCAGTGGGATGCGGCGGCGATCCATCAGGCGCGTGTAGGGACGCGGCGGCTGAAGGCAGTCGTGGACGTGCTTCAGCCGATTATTTCGCCGGAACACCATAAACCGTTTGGCAGAATTCTTCGAAAGCTGCGCCGAAGGCTGGGACCGCTGCGCGATACGGATGTCATGCTGGGTCATCTCGAGCATCTGGGAGCGGATCGATTGGCGACCGCCGGCGCGTGGCTGCATCAGCGGCTCTCAGCGCATCGGGACAAATTGCGGGAGACGGCAGCGAAGAAGGTGATACCGCCGAAGGTCCTGGCCCGGCTGGGGGCCTGGTGGGGCGTTCGCGAGGAGTTGGCCGAATCGCACCAGGCGGTGGATACATTGCTGTCGGAATCGCTGCATCTTCAGCTTGATGCGTTTGCGGAACAGGCGGAGGCGCTGGTGGGGAATCGGCCGGTTTCCGCCGACGCTTTGGCCCAGGATCCGCATGAGTTGCGGATCGCAGGGAAGGCGCTGCGGTATACGCTGGAAATGGCGGTGATTGAAGGGCATCGATTGCCCGCCGCTGTGACGCGGTCATTTAAGCAGATGCAGGAGGCGCTGGGGCTTTGGCATGATTATGTCGTGCTTTCAGAGCAGATCATGCGGATATCGCTGCAGGAAATGCTCCCGCATCACGATGCGGCGATGCAGGCGGCGGTGCTGGATATCGCCAGGGCGGCGGTTCAGCGATCGGCGCGGCAACTGGCACGATTTTCATCGCTCTGGACCGAGCGCGGCGAAGAACTGGCCGCGACCATCCGCAAATCATTCCCGCTAAGCCGACCGGCCGCGATGCAGACGGCGATCATCGAACCACAAACGGATCACGATCAGACCGACTCAGAAGAAACTCCCCCGCCGGAAGCAGCTTCTCCAGGTGAGACTTCAGCCGCCTGAGGACCGCTCTTTCGCTGTTGGAGTGGAGCGTGCATACCACAGTCATCCCTGCCCGCACGGCTTTGATTGCATCGTGATGGCGGATTTCACCGGTTAAATAAAAATCGGCGCGTTGCGCGATGGCGTCATCAAGAAGATTGCCGCACGCGCCGGCGCAGACGGCGGGTTTATGGATTTGCCGATCAGTTGGGCCGGCGACGAGAAGATGATCGATCTCAAGCTGCCGCTTGATCGTCTTGAGCAGATCGTTCGCGGGCACAGGCGGTGTGAGATCACCGATTCGGCCGAGTCCAAGGCCTTCGGGCGTGGCGGCGAGCTGATTCAAATCAAATGCGGGTTCTTCATAAGAATGCGACTCACGCAGCGCGGAAATGACGGCCTGCACTTTGGCGATGGGCACGACGGTTTCCAATCGCACTTCGCTGGAAGTTTCCAGCCGACCGCTTTGACCGACGGCGGGATCAGATCCTTCTTCTCCGAAGAAAGTTCCTGTGCCGGGGGATTGAAAGCTGCAGGAGGAATATTTGCCGATTCGACCTGCGCCCGCGGCAAATATGGCGGAGCTGACGGCATCGAGATTTTCTTCCTGAACAAAAACGACGAGCTTGCATTGCGTTGACTTGGGATCGGCCAGACGCAACGGTTGCCGCGCTGTGAGACCGATGGCGTCGGCGAGCATGTCGTTGGTCCCCCCTTCGGCGATATCCAGGGCGGTGTGCGGGGAATAGATGGCGACGCCGCGGCGGATGGCGTCGTGGATCAATGCGCCACCGCCACTGGTCGTCACACGCTTTAGAGGTTCGAAGATCGGCGGGTGATAGGCGATGACGGCGCTGCAGCCGGCCGCTTTCGCTTCAGCGGCGACTTCGGTGGTGTAATCGATTGTAAGAAGCGTGCGCTTCAGCGGCTGGTCAGGATCGCCGACGAGCAAACCGACATTGTCCCAGGCCTCGGCATGGCCGGTGGGAGCGATTTGTTCCATCGCGTCGATCAACTGTTGTAGCTTCATGCGATGGTTGTACCGCAAGATAGAGGGGAAGGAAGTATATATCTTCAGGCAGTATTGACGTTCTCGGCATAAAGCCAGCCTGGTATTTTGTTGGGATGTTTACCAATCGCATTTATATCATCTTTGCGGGCGCCACGATGTTTGTGGGGGGATTGGGAGGGTGTCATGATGGGCATCGTGACCTGGATCGGCGGGATGATGAGGTGGTGTATGATCGGGATCACCCGAGGGAACACCGGGGGGATTATGACGATCGGCGCGGGGGTGAGGACCACCGCGAGGACCGGGATGGGCGGCATGAGGGTGATCGCGATTAACGCGTGGCCTGTGGCGCGGCATGGTTAGCAACTGTGCCGCGGTCTTTTTGCAGGGGCCGATTTCTGGGGCATGGTTACCCATCGCATCGGCTATGCAGGGTTTGCCGCATAGAACGCGCGGGCTTCGGCCAGAAGCTGGTCTTCCGTCATGTGTTGCTCATTGACGACGACCGTGCCGACAACGCGTTTGGCCAGGTCGGGGTGATTTTGTTTGAGGTCGGCGACGAGATGGTCCATCGCGCTGCTGGATCCGGTGGCGCTGCCGAGGATCAGGATTTTTTGTGCGCCGGTCAATGTTTTTGCGACGGCTTCATAGAATGTTTTCAACTCGGGCTTGCGCTGGCCGTTGGCGTCGGCGTCAACGTTGTGCAGATAGCGGTTGGAGCCGTGGGGGTCGTAAGCGGAAAGTCGCTGGGGGACGGCGCCGTGCAGCTCGGTCTTGAAGATGCGCGCTTCGCGATGGTCGATGACAACCAGCAGGTTGATGCCTTCGGCCGCCCCTGTGGGTGAAGGCGCCGCGGAGCGCTCGAGAAAATGACGGATGTTCATCAACTCCTGAACATCGGAAAAATCCTTGCGGCGAGGAGGATGGACGATCAACGTCTGGCCGTTGCGGGTGAACTTCACGTTGTCGTTATGCTCTTCGGTGACGTCGGCCATCGCGCTGAGCATGGACCGCACATCCCGCCACTGAAGGTTGCGGGCGATGGGATGCTGAAAGACGGCTTCGTAGGTGCTTTGATGAACTCCGGACAATGGGGCTTGCACGATATTCTCCTGATTGTATTGACGATCATCAACTTTGTTCTGTGATGAGCGCGGGTGACTCAGCGTGGTACTTGAACCTCGTCGTCCGGCGGAATGTTCGTGGGCTCGAACGACAGCGGGATGATGTGCGGCATTGCCGAATGCCTGGTTGGAACCCACCCCACGATCAAGGCCAAGCCTTGATGCCAGAAACCATTGAATGCGGTGATGGCTGCTTCTGCGTGTTCTTCCGAGTCCATCTGGACGAATGCCGTGCCGGTGCTTTCGAACGATTTCAGTTCATCGATCACTTCGACGGACCGGACGACGCCGTGAGCGGCGAATAAACGTTCAACTTCATTCTTCTCAACACTGCTGCTGAGATTCGCGACAAAAAGTTCTCTGGACATGAAAGACTTTCCTCGTGTCGGCGCAAATTGTGCATCGACACGTACATATTGGAAACGGCCAACTTTTTGGCTGGAAGAAAAAAAAGGGCGACAGAGACAGACAGCGCAAAATGCAATGAAGCAAGTCCGCGGACTCGATCGTCCGTCAACCTTGAGCAACGTAGGCCAATGGCGCGAGGATGGATATGGACAAAATCGCTTTAACTTCGTGTGAGGATATTCTGATCAGTCTCATCCGCGGCCAGTGCGGCCAACGAGACTTCCGATGATGGTGGTCAGATCGTGGGGGTCGACGGGTTTGGGGACATGGACCTGAAAACCGGCGAGGAGCGCCCGCCGCTGGTCTTCCTTATGGGCGAATGCAGTGAGGGCGATCGCGGGTAAATCGCGGACGCTATAGCCGGCGGCGCGAACGCGGCGGATAAGGTCGTAGCCATCTTCATCGGACATGGCGATGTCGCTGACGAGGACTTCCGGGGGCGCTTTGGAGATGATCTTCATCGCTTCCTCCGTCGAACCGGCAACAGCGACAATCGCGCCGGCTTCTTCAAGGACTCTTAAGACGGCAGTGCGGGCGTCTATCTCATCATCGACAACCAGCACATGCAGGCCGTCAAGCCGGACCTCAGGCAAGGACGTTAATTCTGAATGATTGGACTTGTCTGCCACGGACTCTGCATAAGGGCTGGCGATGGCGCGGATGGGTATGTCTACCGTGAATGTAGCGCCATTCCCGCTCCCGAGGCTTTCCACCAGAATTGTGCCACCGTGGAGTTCCATGAGCTGCTTGGCGATAGAAAGGCCAAGGCCAAGACCGCCGAACTTGCGGCGGGTTGTGCTATCGGCCTGGCGGAAGCGGTCGAAGACGTAAGGGAGAAATTCAGGCTCGATGCCGCGCCCATTATCTGAGACGCTGATGCGCGCCGTGGATCGCCCGCGTCCGAGCGTCACCCGTACCAGGCCGCCTTTGGGGGTGAACTTGACGGCGTTTGAAACGAGGTTCCAGATCACCTGCTGGATGCGACTGGAATCACACGAAACGTCGCCCGTCGAGGGATCGAGGGTCGACTCGATGGTAACGCCTTTGATGTCAGCCGCGGGCTGCACAATCGCGATTGCGTTGGCGATGACATCGACCAGTTGGCACGGCCGGATGGTCAAAAGAATTTTGCCGGAGACGATGCGCGAGACATCCAGCACGTCTTCAATGAGCTGGGTCTGCGCTTTGGCGCCGCGATCGATGGCTTCGATGCCCTCGCGCAAATCGGCGCTGTCGAAATTCATCCGTTTCAAAACGCTGACCCATCCGACGATGGCATTCAGCGGCGTACGCATCTCGTGGGAAAGCGTTGCGAGAAACAGGTCTTTGGTGCGGTTGGCGGCCTCGGCCTCCATCCGGGAGGCCTGCTCGTTGGCAAGGAGCGCCTCGCGCTCGCGCTCGTGGCGCTTGCGGTCGCTGATGTCGCGAATGTTGCACTGGATGACCGGTTCGCGATCTTCGAGATAGACGTTGCTGACGAATTCAACGGGCATCCGCCGGCCGGATCTGTCTTCCAGGGGAAGGTCTTCGTAGCGAATATGACCATCGTGTTTAAGCATCGCCATCCCCTGCTTGCTGGCTTCGGCATCTTTGAATACGCCGATCTGCCACAATTCTTTCCCGATAAAATGCTCGCGCGGGTAATCGAGCAGTTGCAGCATGAATGGGTTGACGTCTTCAATTTTGCCGGATTCGGCATGGAGGAGAAGAATGCCATCGTGGGCGGATTCAAAAAGACGCCGGTAGCGCAGCTCGGAAACCTCGAGCCCGTGTTCCATTTGACGGCGTTCGGTGATGTCGTGGAAGACCATGATGACGCCGGTTATGTTGCCGCGCTCGTCCCGAATGGGGGCGGCACTATCGTCGATATGGATTTCGGTCTTGTCCCTGGCGATCAGGACGGTGTGATTGGCGAGGCCGACGATCGCGCCCTCGCGGATGGCCTTGGCGACAGGGCTTTCGACCAGCTTTCGAGATTGCTCGTTAACGATGTTGAACACTTCCACCAGCGACCTGCCGACGGCGGAAGCAATGTCCCAGCCGGTCATTTTTTCGGCGGTGGGGTTCATGAAGGTGATGCGGGTATTGATGTCGGTGGCGATGACGGCGTCGCCGATACTGGAGAGGGCAATCTGCAGCCACTCGCGCTGGCGGGCGACTTCAGCTTCCAGGTGCCGGCGCTCGGTGACATTCTCAAAGGCAAGGAGGATGAGGCGCGTGACGTCGTCCTCATCGCGGAGGCGGCGACCGCTGAGGAGCATTCGGCGTTCGCCGATGCCGAGGAAGTCACCGTCGACCGAAAAATCGTCGAACGCGCCGTCGTTGGGGAGGACGGCATTGAGGAGCGTTTTTAAGGCAGGGATGTCCCATTGCCCCTTGCCAAGCTCAAACAGCAGGCGGCCGACCGTGTCTTCGGGATTGGCCTGGAAGAACTTATAAAAAGAACGGCTCGCCATTTTGACGCGGAAATCAGCGTCGAGGACGAGAAGGGGTTCGCGCATCGTCTGGACAATACTGTCGGCGTAGCCATTGGCTTCTGAATTGAGCATAAATTCCTCCTACGATGCCAAGGCTTTACTGTGTAAAGCCTCCCCGGACATCGCAGATTTTCCTTATCGAAGCAAAGTTTCGCGCTTCGACAGGGACGGAGGAGAATCGGCCAGCGTTTTGGCCTTACGGCAAAAGGCGAGGGAGGCAGCCAGCGTTGGAATGAATGACGCTTACCCTGACTCGGTCATATGGAGCAGGATAGTATAGTTATATAAGCTGGGAAGTATATGCCAAAAGTGAGTCCGACTATGAAAATCAGCCGTTGGCAGCGGCGCTATGCCAGGTGAGACATATGGGCCGCTAGTTTATATCTGCCTATATCGGCGATAATTGTGGTGGAATTTTTGCTTTGGCGACGCGGTGATACAGCGCTTCATATTGCGAAACGATCGCGTCTGCGGAGAAGAGGGTTTTGGCGCGGGATTGGGCAGCCTGGCCCATTGTGGCGCAGAGCGCGGGGTTTTGCAGCAGCGATTCGGCGGCGCGGGCGAGGGCGGCGGCGTTGTTTGGGGGGACAAGCAGGCCGGTTTGGTTTTGTTGGATGACTTCGGGGATGCCGCCGACCTGGGTGGCGACGCTGGGACACGCGAAGCACATGGCTTCTAAAATTCCAAGGCAGAAGCTTTCCATATCAGAGGTGAAAAGAGCCATGTCGGCGGCCTGGAGATAGTCTTCTATTTCAATGATTTTCTCGCGAATGATGAGGCGGTCTTGCAAACCGAGCTGATGGGCTAATGCGAGATAGGGAGAGAAATCTTCGCCGGCCAGGATCAAAAGCTTGAAGGAGTGTTTCGGGCGGATCAGCGCCGCGGCCTGCAGGAGCAGGTCGATGCGCTTGACAGGGCGAAGATTGCTGGCGTGGAGGATGAAGGATTCGGTCGTCAGGCCAAGTTCCTCACGGACCTGCTGGCGCGTGCGCTGCGGCGCACGGGGCTGGAAAAAATTATAGATGACGTCGATCGGGCGATCGAAGCTCAGCAATATCTGGGTTTCCTTTTTCAGAAACTCTGAAACGGTGGTGACGGCATCAGAGCAGGAAAGAGCGTGGCGGATAGCGGGGCCATAGCCGGGATCGCGGCCGAGAAGCGTGGTGTCGGTGCCATGAAGCGTGGTGACGACGCGAGGCTGGATGGCCGCGGGGAGCATCGAGCGTGCAAGAATGGCGGCGGTGGCATGGGGGACGGCGTAGTGGACGTGGAGGATGTCGAGCGCATGGTCGCGCGCGACTTCGGCCATTTTTACGGAAAGGGGAAGCGTGTAGTCGGGGTATTTGAACAGGCCGTAGTCATTGATGTTGACGGGATGGAAGTAGAGGCGCGGGGCATTTGGGGGGAGGCGGAAGGGGCGTTCGTAGCTGATGAAATGAATTTCGTGGCCGCGGGCGGCGAGGTTTTCACCGAGGGCGGAGGCGAGCACGCCGCTGCCTCCGATGGTGGGGTAGCAGGTGAGGGCGATTTTCAGAGGAGGATTAGCCACGGATTTACGCGGATTCATGCAGGTAAGAGTAGCACGGGCGCCTTGCCCGTGTCTGATACGGTTGGACACGAGCGAGGCGCCCGTGCTACTAAAGATTGGGGACATCTGTGGTTCATACTTCTTCCGTTTTTATATTTAAAAATACCGGGCAGTGCGTGAGAGAGGTGCGAGGGAATCGACGATGATGGGGTTCGCGGGGTAGATCGCGATGGCGTGGGTTACACCGGCGCGAAGCCCGTTCAGGTGGGCGCGGGTGAGTTGAAAGTCTATGTAAGGGCGGGTGGTTTGGGACGCGTGGCATTGCATGGCGGATTTCCAGGTTGCTAGAAGCTCCGGGGACGAGACGTCAATGAATATAGGCGTAATACCGGAAGGCTCGGCTTCGGTTGTGATGGCGTAGAAAAAAAGACTTTGGATTGTGTGCGGTGGCGTTGCAAGAAGTTCTTTTACGCCGGCGTAGCGGGCAAGGCGGGCGGCGTCCTGGATGAGGCGGCCAAGGCGCGGATGGTCGGGATGCTGGTTTTCCATTGTGCTGGGGGCGAGCACCATTGCGGGACGATGACGACGCAGAATAGCGGCGATTTTCAGAGTGTGGGCGAGTTTGATTTCCAGATGGGCGTCGCCGTCGAGTTCCATGAACTCAATTGTGGCGCCGAGAACTTTGGCGGCGGATTGGGATTCCTGCTGGCGCTGATCGGGGGAGCCATTGGTTGCGGATTCGCCGCGGGAACAGATGACGAGATGAACGGGGCGCTTAGATCGGGATTCCCCGGCGAGTAATGCACCGACGGCGAATTCCAGATCGTCGGGGTGAGCGGCGAAAGCGATGAGCGGGGCAAGCGAATTTATCTGTGGCGCCGGCGATAGCGAGTGCGCGGGAGTTTGGTTCATGGAATCAGGTTGGGAGATCGGTGTAGGCTTCATCGGATCGCTCGATGGTATCACGTTCGACATAAGTTACTTCCGGAGCATCGTGCTTGTTGAGGTAATTTTGTTCGCTCGCGCCGGCGACATAGTGCGTGCAGTGCAGGACGGATTGCATCCAGCGGAGGCGGGTATCGCGCGTGGGGCTGATTTGGGATTTGGTGAAAGATGTGCTAGGGAGGGTGAGGTAAGAGTCGCCGCCTTCGTGGAGTTTGAGTGAGCCGTTCATCGAGCGGGCGCGGACAATTTCGCCGGCGTGGGAAACATCGACAAAGAAGTCCGGGACGTCGCACGCAGCGGTCCGAAAGGCGGCGTCGCTGGAGCGGACGACGCGGATGCCGCGAAGAAGGCCCATATGACCATACATCGCGAGGCAGAAGTCGGCGACGTTCGTGAGCGGGGTTTTTGCGAAGGCTTCCACGAGTTGACGGTCGACATACGCAGGAAGTTGCTGGGCTGTGCGGGTGTGCCAATCGCTGGGGATGCGCTTGAGATGCAGCGGAGAATATTTTCTCTGGAGCTTGTTTTCGAAGGTGAAATTGAGCTCGAACGGTTCACTGGTTTTCCGGTGGCGCAGAGTGGTGCGCGTTTCGCGGGGATCGTGATCGCTATCGTGGCAGAAGAAGACGATTTCGCCTCCGACCTGCGATTGGAGGCGGCGGGCGGTGAGGATTTTGGCGACGAGGAAGCGGCGCGGGAAAAAGCCGCAGGGTTGCTGGCCGAAGCAGATCAGGGGGGTGGAGGGCATGTGGGGCTCTTCGTTACATCTTCGCGCACTCTTCATCTCTGTGCATCGGTGTAAGTCTGTGGTTGATCCTTTCCCAGTATCAGTTGGAGCAGGATGCTGATCGCCACGCAGGCGGCGCAGCCGATCAGGTTGTACCAGAGGTAGCTGATGGACAGAGAGTAATAGAGGATGAAAACCACAGCCTGGGAGATGAGGGCGGAACAGAAAACGGGCGTGCCGCGGATTCGAGGGAGGAAGAAGGCGACAAGGAAGAGGGCAAGGACTACGCCATAGAAGACGGAGCCCAGGATGTTGACGGCCTGAAGGAGATTTTCGGAAAGATTGGCGAAGAGCGCAAAGGCGATCGCGACCATGCCCCAGAAAACGGTGAAACACCTGGAGGCGATGACGTAATGTTCATCGGTGGCCGATCGTTTGATGAGATGGCGATAGATGTCCACCGTAGTGGTTGAACCGAGCGCATTGAGTTCCGCAGCCTTGGAAGAAAGCGCGGCGGCGAAGAAGGCGGCGACGAGAAGGCCGATTAACCCGTGGGGGAGGTGGGCGAGGATAAAGGAAATGAAGACGTAGTCGGAGTCATTTGCCTTGGCGCTGGTGTTCGCCTTTGTGAGGGCGTTTTTGGCTTGGGCGCGGATAGAGCCGGCTCGATCGTTGGCGGCGATGGCCTTCGCGCGGCGCCCGCCGCAGCAGTAAGGTCACCGGTGTGGCGGGCGGTCAGCCAGATTTGGATGAGCTTTTCTTTTTCCGCGTGGGCAATGGTGAACTGCGTCTGGAGATCATGCAGATGGTGATCGGGATCGTGATTCAGGGCGGCGGTCCAGACGGATTGGTTGAAGAAAATGGGAGGCTGCTCGAACTGGTAGAAGACGAACAGAAGCGAGCCCAGAAGCAGGATGAAAAACTGCATGGGGATTTTGCAGACGGCATTGAACATCAGGCCAAGACGGCTTTGGCGAAGGGATGAACCGCCGATGTAGCGCTGGACCTGCGATTGATCGGTGCCGAAGTAAGAGAGGGCAAGAAACATTCCACCGAGCGTGCCCGACCAGAAGGTGTAGCGACTCTTAAGGTTGAGGGAGAAATCGACAGCGTCGAGCTTATGGAATCCGCCGGCGACCGTGAGGGCATCCGTGGCGCTAAGCGAGGCAGGGAGCTTGGCGAGAAGGATGAGGAAGGCTGCGAACATGCCGGCGAAGATCACGCCGAGGTGATATTTCTGCGTGTGGCTGACGGCATCGCTGCCGCCGGCAACGGTATAAACGATCACCAGGAGCCCGCTGAAGAGGATCGTGAGATCCAGCCGCCACCCGAAGACGGTAGAGAGGACAATTGCCGGGGCGTAGATGGTGATGCCTGCGCCGAGGCCGCGCTGCAGGAGGAAAAGGCCCGCGCCAAGGAGGCGGGTTTTGGTGTCGAATCGTTGCCCGAGGTATTCATAGGCCGTGTACACTTTCAGACGGCGATAAATCGGAAGAAAGACGGCGGAGACGATGATGAGCGCAAACGGCGCGCCGAAATAATTCTGCACGAAACCCAGGCCGCTTTCGTAACCCTGGCCGGGCGTGGAAAGAAATGTGATGGCGCTTGCCTGAGTGGCCATAACCGAGAGGCCGATGACGAACCAGTGCGTGTCGCCTGCGCCTTTGAGGTAGGCACTGAGATCGCGATGGCCGCGCGTTCGCCAGATGCCGTAGGCGGCGATGCCCAGCATGGAGCCGAGGAGTACGAGATAATCGACGGCGTTCACGCGAAGGCCCTGGAGAGCGTGGTGAGCAGGACGACCCAGAAAATAAAGATGATCGTGACGACAATGTAAACTGCGGGCCAGCAGCGAAGCAGCGGCACACCGACGGAATCAGCGTCAGTTCCATCTGGGGAAGCGGCGGTGGATGAGGCGGATTGGGAATTGTTGGCGGAGTTCATTTTCCGAGGGAAACCAGGTTAGCGAAGAGTCGGTATGCGCCGGGGACGCCGGCGGGAAGCTGGCGGAACCAGGCGAGGCCGGTGTAGACAAAGTAGCCCTGACCATAGCGGGCGACAAGGAGACCGCCACGGAGCGGGGGCTCGCCTGGGTCGCTGCAGGAGAGGAGTGCGGTGAAGTTTTTAGTGTCCCACTCGCTGGGGAAGTTTAAGCCGCGCTCCTGGACCCAGTTGTCAAAGTCAGCGGGGGTGATTTTGTTTGGCGTGTTGAATGCGGGATGATCGGGAACCAGGAGGGTGACTGGAGCGGTTTCATCGGTCACGCGATTGTGCGGAAGATCGCGCGAAAGCTTGAAATCATATGGGGCCGGCTGAGCAACTTTGAATTCACCGGGCGTGTTGTACTGCATGATGACGTTGCCGCCGGTGTGGACAAAATCGAAGAGTGCGGGCATTTGGTTGGTGAGATCGGTGCGGACGTTGAGGGCGCGAACACCGACGACCACGGCGTCAAAATCTTTCAAGCGGGCTGGTGTAATGTCTTCGCCGGTGATGGGCGTAACGGCGTAGCCCATTTGGGTGAGGCAGTCGGCGACGCTGTCGCCGGCGCCGGGGAGATAAGCGATTTTTTTGCCGCGGATGGCGAGGTCCAGGCTGACGGCCTTCATTCTGGCGGGGGGTTGAAGGAGAATGGGCGGCAAGTGGGCGTAGCGAATTTCCTGTCGCTGGTTGTTGTATGCTGAACCGTTGATCCTGGCGGTGGCGATGAGATCAGCCGTCGCGGCTTGCGGGGGCGCGGTGACGGTGAACGTGAGTTGCGTGTGATCGCCGACGGCGGCGAGGTTGAATGGCTGAGATATGGGGGCGATCTGCCAGTTCTGGGGCGCGGTGAGTTCGAGGGTTCCGGCTGCATTGGCACGAGATGCGTTGATGGTGATGGTGACGGGCCTGGCCGCACCGGGCGGGGAGAAAATCGCGACGTCGAAGGGGACGCTGAGCGAGACTGGCGGGATCACTTCCAGCCGTCGGTGTGTTTCGCCTTTGGCAGGATCTATTGTCACCTGCATTGGTTCATCATTGACGATCAGCGTTTGGCCGCCGACTTCAAAAACATGTTGGATGGGGAAGGCAGGCGGGTTTTCGGGAAGGCCAATAAGGGAGGGATTGTCGATGCGAAACATCCCCGCGGTGGCGGGCTCGCGAAGCCAATAGGGCTGGCTGATGAGCGTGCCAGTGGGAAGCGTGGATGAGGAATCTTTTGTACTGGGTTCGTCGGGCTTGAGATCGACAGGAGCTTCTGATTGTGCGTCCGTTCCGGGATAGCGTGTCGCGACCCAGCGGACGGGGACGGTTGAACGGACGGTGGCAGTGTGATGCAACTTTAACGCTTCGCCGGGGATGACTTCGGCCTGCGGTGTGGTCGTATCCACTGTCAACCCGAGGCACGATTGCAGGACGTGATCGAGTTGCTTCCGCTTCACTTCGATCTGGCGATCGGCGGCGAGCGCGGCAAGCTGTGCCCGGATCGTAAGTAATGCCGGCACGCTGGCGGCAGGATCATGCGGGTTGAATTGCGCAATGGCCTGATCTGTCAGGCGGCCGATCTCCGCCCCGCCGTCGATGCGGGACCACGTGGTATCGATGCCGTCGAAAATATCTTTGGCAGCAGATTCACCGGCAAGAAGGATGAATGACTCCGTCTTTGGACCCGCCCCGCCGTAACCAGCGAAGTTGGCGAAGCCCTGCGTGCGATGCATCGAGCGGCTGCGGCGGGCGATCTCGCCGAAGGTTTTTCCGCTGACAGGATCTTCACCGCTCACGTCCATGTGCAGCGCGCCGGCGCATTGCCGTTGGCGTTTTGAAGGATGCGCTTGGGCTGCCACGGGGAAAGTTCACCGATCTGTTCGGGAAAAGCCTTGGGATCGCCGGCAAGTTTGAATGCCTCAAGGGCAAGCACGGCAGAGGCCGTATGGTGGCCATGCGTGTTCCCAGGCTCGGGGGAAAAGCGGGTGATGAGGATGTCGGGCTGAAAGGTGCGGATGACGCGGACGATGTCGGCCAGAACCTGCTGCCTGTCCCAGATACGGAGGGTTTCGCGGTAGTCCTTGGAGAAACCAAAGTCGAGGGCGCGGGTGAAGAATTGCTGTCCGCCGTCGATCTGGCGGGCGGCCAGGAGTTCATGCGTGCGGATGACACCGAGCTGTTCACCAAATTCGGGGCCCAGGACGTTTTGACCACCATCACCGCGCGTGAGCGACAGATAGGCAGTGCGGCAGTTCCGGCTGCCGGCGAGGTAGGCGATGAGCTGGGTGTTTTCGTCATCCGGATGAGCGGCGATGAAGAGGGCGCTATTGAGCTGGCGGAAATTGCGCAGGTCTCTGAGGATGGCGGCAGAAGGGTTTGAAGCGGGTGAGGATAAGGAGTCGGCGGCACGGAGTGTCGTGGTGAGAATCAGGAGCCCTGTGATGCAGGGGCCGATCAGCGAGCGTGTGAACTGCGGGGGCATTTGGTTGTGAGTTCTATTTAGGTGTTTTTATTGCGCCAGCTCACGGTATTTCAGGGCTGAAATCACCCGAACCCTAGCCCTCTCCCAAAGCGAGAAGGAACAGAAGAAAAAGCTCGTTACGGTTGAATGATGTCGGCCTACTTTTTGACGGTGAAGGGGACGGAGTATTGGGTTTTTTCCCAGGTTAGTTTCAGGACGCCGCCGCCGGCGGGGTTTTTCTCTATGGCGATAGTGAACTGGTCCACCTGCGGGTCGATGTCATCCTTTTTGAGGTCGACTCGGGCCAAGTCCTGTTTTTCATCATACTTGGTTCCCCATTGGCCAAGCTGTTTGTTGATGATGAGCTTGGCAGCGCCGTCGTCAGTTGGGAGTGTGTAGAGGGTGTAAGCGCCGGGGGGGACGGTGACATCGCCGAAGCCAAGGGTCTGCTGAGTGATGAAGAGGGTGGCTTCATCCGAACCAGTGCGCCAGACCTTGCCATAGGGGATGAGTCCGCCCCAGATTTTTCGCATGTCGCCGGTCTTGGGATCTTTGGTATAGGGACGGCCATAGACAATGATAACGCGGCCGCCGTCGATCACGGAGCTGATGGTTTCATGGGGGCTGATGCGTTTTTGCTGGGCGAAGGTTGGGGTGGAGAAGAGAAAGATGGCCGAGAGAATCAATGCGAAGTGGAGCACGCTTAGTTTCATGAAGTCTCCTTCGGGTATGAGGTGGTTTGAGATTAGTGAGGGGAGCGGAGATTGTCTATTGTCTGGTTTGCTCATAGTTTTTTGGTGTGGGATTTAACCACCGATTCATGCGGATAATGGCGGGGACGCGCGGCAGGGACACTTCGTCATCCCCCTCACGCACCTTTGCACGCGTCAGACTTCGGCGAGCCCGGGCAACGCAAGGCCCCCTGTTTATTTTGGAGCTGCCGCCGTGAGATGGCTTACTGGATTTTTTGACGCTGCCTGCTCAGTCAGGCCTGTCTATATTGCCCAAGATGAAGGGTATTGCCCCATCTGCGACTTCGAGCGTGCAGCCTGCGATCGATCGGAGGGAAACGGATGCGGAGGGAAGCCGTGCGCGGGTGGTAATTGAGAATATTGTGCCCCATGTGGACGCAGGACGGTTTCCGGCGAAGCGATCCGTTGGTGAGCTCGTCCGTGTGG
This sequence comes from uncultured Phycisphaerales bacterium, assembly GCA_963704405.1. Lineage (GTDB taxonomy): Bacteria > Planctomycetota > Phycisphaerae > Tepidisphaerales > Tepidisphaeraceae > MFD01213-c1. Next base: position 1,680,649 of record OY969903.1, on the reverse strand, counting down.
AGGCAGATGCGTTTGTGGATGGTCATGACAAAATCGGAGTGATAGTCAGACATCGCAGCGGAGAGTTATCGCAGTGGGATGAAGTGGAGATGACGGCGCTGGTGAATGACCGGTGGGCGGGGGAATTTGAAGTACATGCCGTGGGGTGGCACGAATTTACAATAGTGGCCTGGGTGGATCGGTTTGCGACATGGGCATATGAGCTGCAAAAGCGCGTCGCCGCAGGGCAAAACGTAGCCGTGGATCTGTTCATCGGGGCGGAACTGGTTCAAGAGGCGGCAACCGCGAATGATGGAGAACCGGCGCGATCGCTACTTGCATTTGCACGAATGCTGCGATCGAACGCCGCTGGCGAAGCAACCGAAGCGGCGCTGGGAAGTTCGCTCGCTTCGCTCATGCGGCGACATGCGCCGCGGCGGTTTGTAACCGAATGGGACAAACCGATCTGCATCTGGGTGGATCGGGCAAAGGCGCGGTTCAGCAGTTGGTATGAACTGTTCCCCCGGTCGGCGTCGTCTGATCCGGGTCGACATGGAACGCTGGCGGATGTGGAAAGGCGGCTGCCGCAGATCGCGGCGATGGGGTTTGACGTGCTGTATCTCCCGCCGATCCACCCGATCGGGCGGGCATTTCGCAAGGGTCGGAATAATTCGGCGGCGACAGAGCCAGGCGATGTAGGAAGCCCCTGGGCAATCGGCGGCCCAGAAGGGGGACATGATGCAATTCACCCCGAGCTGGGAACGTTCTCTGATTTTGATCGGCTGATAGAAAATGCAAGCGAGCACGGAATTGAAATCGCGATGGATCTGGCGTTTCAATGCTCACCGGATCATCCATACGTGCGGGAGCATCCGGAATGGTTTCGGCATCGGCCCGATGGAAGCATTCAGTATGCGGAGAATCCACCGAAGAAATATCAGGATATTTACCCCTTTGATTTCGAATCCGGCAATTGGCAGAGCCTGTGGAATGAATTGCTGCGGGTTGTGATGTTCTGGCATGATCGCGGCGTGCGGATTTTCCGCGTGGATAATCCTCACACCAAGCCATTTCCATTTTGGGAATGGTTGATCGGCGAAGTACGTAAGCAGGATCCGAACGTGCTGTTTCTCGCCGAGGCGTTTACGCGGCCAAAGGTAATGTATCGGCTGGCAAAGCTCGGATTCACGCAGTCATACACCTATTTCGCATGGCGAAATGATCCGCAGAGCCTGAAGCAATATTTCACCGAACTCACCAAACCCCCGGTGGTCGATTTCTTCCGGCCAAACGCGTGGCCGAATACGCCTGACATTCTGAATGAATATCTGCAGACCGACGCGCGAGCCGCGTATGTAGCGCGCGCGGTCCTGGCGGCGACGCTTTGCGCAAATTATGGCGTATATGGGCCGACATTTGAGCTCATGGACGGCCGGCCCGTGCGGCAAGGCAGCGAAGAATATCTGGATTCGGAAAAGTACCAGGTTCGCCACTGGGACATGAGCCGCCCCGACGCACTGGGAGATCTGCTCGGGCGATTAAACCAAATTCGCAAATCCCATCCTGCGCTGCAGCACGATCGCGGAATTTGTTTTCATAAAACGGACAACCCCGCAGTCCTCTGCTTCAGCAAAATGCAGGGAGAGAGCACGATTCTGGTGGCGGTCAATACCGATCCGTATCACACGCAATGGGCCCATCTGGATTTGGATCTGGAAGCGCTGCGCTTGACGGCAGACCAGCCGTTTCAGGTGCATGATTTGCTGACAGGGGCGCGGTATCGCTGGCAGGGATACCACGCAGTGGTCGGACTCGATCCGGGAACCTCACCAGCGCATGTATTTGCGGTCAGGCGGCGAAGCCGAACAGAATCGGATTTTGAGTATTTCCTTTAGCGCATGGAGCGATCGCTTGAGCAATGCAGCAACGATGTCTGTTGAGAAGGCTTCGCCGCGGGTCACCGCCGCGCCCGCCCCGGGTGCGGAAACACTCTGGTACAAAAATGCAATTATCTACCAGATGCATGTGCGCTCATTCTGCGACAGCAACGGCGACGGGATCGGGGACTTTAACGGGCTGATTTCAAAGCTCGATTACCTGGAAGACCTGGGCGTGACGGCCATCTGGCTCCTGCCATTTTATCCGTCGCCTTTGAAGGATGACGGTTATGACATCGCCGACTACACAAGCGTGAATCCTTCCTATGGCACGATCGACGAAGCCCGCCATTTTATTGACGAGGCCCATCAGCGCGGGATTCACGTCATCACCGAACTGGTCATCAATCATACTTCAGACCAGCACGAATGGTTCCAGCGCGCCCGGCGTGCGCCCAGGGGGAGCCCCGAGCGCGATTTTTATGTATGGAGCGATACACCGGACAAATACTCAGGCGTGCGCATCATCTTCAAGGATTTTGAGCCGAGCAACTGGACCTTCGATCACCTGGCGGGGCAGTATTACTGGCATCGATTCTTCAATCATCAGCCGGATCTGAACTTCGATAATTTGGCGGTGCACGAAGCAGTGCTGAAGGTTTGCGATTTCTGGATGAGTGCAGGCGTTGACGGTGTGCGGCTGGATGCCGTTCCGTACCTATATGAGCGGGAGGGAACGAGCTGCGAAAACCTTCCTGAAACACACGCTTTTTTGCGCAAGCTGCGGGCGCATGTGGATGAGCATTGGCCAGGCCGCATGTTATTGGCCGAGGCAAATCAGTGGCCGGAAGACGCCATCGCCTATTTCGGCAACGGCGATGAATGCCACATGAACTTCCATTTTCCGCTGATGCCGCGGCTGTTCATGTCGCTGCGCATGGAAGACCGTTACCCCATCATCGACATCCTGGAGCAAACCCCCCCGCTGCCGCCAGGCGGGCAGTGGGCAATGTTTTTGCGGAACCATGATGAGCTGACGCTCGAAATGGTGACCGATGAAGAGCGCGACTATATGTGGCGCGTATATGCAAGCGATCCGGCAGCCCGGATTAACATGGGCATTCGTCGGCGCCTGGCCCCGTTGCTGGACAACAGCCGCCGCAAGATTGAATTGATGAACGCCCTGCTGTTTTCCATGCCCGGCACGCCGGTGATGTATTACGGCGACGAGATTGGAATGGGGGACAATATTTTCCTCGGCGATCGCAATGGCGTTCGCACGCCGATGCAGTGGAGCCCCGATCGCAACGGCGGATTTTCGCGGGCAAATCCGCAGCGGTTGTTTTTGCCTCTGATTATCGATCCCGAATATCACTACGAAACAATCAATGTCGAATCTCAGTTGACCAATCCATCATCACTGCTCTGGTGGATGCGGCGGTTGATTGCGCTTCGAAAACATCATCCTGTCTTCGGCCGCGGGGAAATTCAGTTCCTGACGCCGAATAATTCAAAGGTGCTTGCATTTCTGCGGCATGATGAGTGTGAAACTGTTTTGGTGGTTGCAAACCTTTCTCGCTTTGCACAACCCGTAGAACTGGCTTTGGCGGCGCAGAAAGGTTCCACACCCATCGAAATGTTCGGAAATGTCCGGTTCCCTGCGGTGGGAGAAGACGGGAAATACGTGCTTTCGGTCGGGCCGCATGCGTTCTACTGGTTTCTGCTGGAACCGCCGACGCAGGATGCCGTGAAGACAGCGACGGTGCAAACCGTTCGCCTGGGGAACATCGGGGCGTCACCGCTGAATCATCCTGCATTTGATCGGGTGCTGGCGGATCAATTACCGGCCCTGTTGCCCACGCGGCGATGGTTCGTTTCTAAAGCCCGATCGATTCGGTCCGTGCACGTGGTGGAGCGAATCAGCGCGGCAGATCCAGCGGAAAGCCGCGACATCGCCAGCCCATCCCAGCACGCCATCTTCCTGGTGGAAATTGAGTTCACCGAAGGTGAACCGGACACGTACGCCCTGCCACTGTCGGTGAGCGATGCGATCGCTGACGATAATCCAGCTTCCAATGACAGCGGCCTCCTGATTCGCATCGCCAGCAGCACCGGCAAACAATGGAACGTGCAGGATGGCATGACCGATCCGCAGTTCGCATCGCTGCTGCTTCAATGGGCGGTCGGTGGCAGATCGGTCGCGGGAGAAAATGCCCGGCTGCAGGGACGTTTAATCAGCAGCGGCATCACCGTCAAAGATGTAGCGGCCATCACCCCGAAACTTCCCGATCGCGAGCAAAGCAACAGCAATGTCCTGTTCGACCAGCAGTTGATATTCAAGCTCTATCGCCGGTTGGGAGATGGAACGAATCCGGAACTGGAAATCGGCGAACACCTCGCGAAGGTGGGATTCACGAACACGGCTTCTGTGGTGGCCGCGCTCGAAATCATGGGCCGCGGCAGCCCGCGCACGTTGGCTGTGGCACTGGGCTATGTGCCGAACCATGGCGATGCCTGGGGCACATTTTTAGATCACGCACAGCGGTATTTTGAGGGGCTTGATGCCCTGAGCGGGCAGCAGGCCGCCGACCTGTGCATGCCGGGAGATGCGGGATGCGCGGGCGGTGAAGGGGGCCCGCCGAAGAATATCGCATCACTGATCGCCAGCCCGCTGGAACTGGCGCGGTTGCTCGGGCGACGGACGGCTGAAATGCACGTTGCGCTCGCGGACGGCCGCGGGAATGCGGCGTTCACACCCGAGCCTTATAGCGCGGTCTATCAGCGGTCGCTCTTTCAATCCATGCGGAATACCACGCGGGCGGCGATGCAGACGTTGTCGCAGCACGTCGGTTCGCTGACCGCAGAGGCGGCTGAACTTGGCCGCGCTCTCCTGGCCAGGGAAGCCGATATCCTGAAATTGTTCCGCGAGCTTACAGCACGGCCCATCCGGGCGCCGCGCATTCGCTGCCATGGCGACTATCACCTCGGCCAGGTGCTCTGGACAGGAAAAGATTTCGTCATCATCGATTTCGAAGGGGAGCCGCTGAAGTCCATCGGCGAGCGCAGACTGAAGCGATCATCCATGCGCGATGTCGCGGGAATGGTCCGCAGTTTCGATTATGCCGCCTGGACAGCAATGCGAAGGCACTGGGAAATTCTCCCGCCTGACGGAAACACCGCCGCTCGCGAGCGCGACCAGCGCGGAGCGGCGATCTGGGGCGCATGGCTGGGGCGCGAGTTTGTGCGGGCCTATACGATTTGTCTTCGCGAAAATTGCCCCGACCTGCTGCCCGCACAGGTGTCCGATGCGGAATTGGTTTTAGGTTCGTGGGTTCTGGAGAAGGCGCTATACGAAGTGCGTTATGAGCTGAATTCGCGGCCGGACTGGGTGGATATCCCGCTGCGCGCCGTGCTGGCGATTTTAGACATGCACGGAAATGTCCCCGGCGCCACGAAAGGCATCGAGGCGGCGTCAGGCGAGGTTGAAGCACGGAAGGATGTCCAACCATGACTCGAACCATCAATCAAGGTGCGACCGAGCAGCGGACCGCCAGGCAACAGCCCATGTCCAAAGCCGAAAATACGGGGCTGCTGGGCGATCAGGACCTCTATCTGTTCAATGAAGGAACGCACAGCCGCCTGTATGAAAAGCTGGGAGCGCATTGCCTGCCGGGTGGCGGAGTTTATTTTGCGGTGTGGGCGCCCAATGCCCAATACGTTTCAGTGATCGCGGATTTTAATGAATGGGATAAAGGCCGCCATCCGCTGCGAATGCGCGGTTCATCGGGCATCTGGGAAGGCATCGTGCCTGAAGCGCGCGAAGGAGCGCATTACAAATATCATATTGCTTCAAAGCATGAGGGGTACACGGTCGACAAGATCGATCCGTTCGGATTCATGCATCAAAAGCCGCCACTCAAGGAATCGATTGTTCGCCGGCTGGATTACGACTGGGCGGACGCCGGCTGGATGAGCGGCCGCGGAAAGCGGCAGAAGCTCGATCGCGCCATGAGCATTTACGAGATGCACCTGGGCTCATGGGCGCGCGTGCCGGAAGAGCAGAACCGCTCGCTCACCTATCGCGAGTTCGCTCCGCGGCTGGCAGATTACCTGGTCGACCGCGCTTTCACACACGTCGAGTTCCTGCCCGTGATGGAGCATCCGTTTTACGGATCGTGGGGATATCAGACGACAGGGTACTTCGCCCCCACCAGTCGCTATGGCACGCCGCAGGATCTGATGTTTTTGATCGATCACCTGCACCAGCGCGGCATCGGAGTCATCCTGGATTGGGTGCCTTCACACTTTCCGGAAGATGAGCATGGGCTGAAATATTTTGACGGCACGCATCTGTATGAGCACGCTGATCCGCGCAAGGGATTTCATCCCGATTGGAAAAGCGCTATTTTTAATTATGGCCGCAATGAAGTGCGGGCGTTTCTACTTTCCAGCGCAATCTTCTGGCTGGATAAATATCACGTGGATGGCCTTCGCGTCGATGCAGTCGCTTCAATGCTCTACCTGGATTACGGGCGAAAAGACGGAGAGTGGATTCCCAACTCCTTCGGCGGAAAAGAAAACGTCGAAGCAATCGAATTCCTGCGGCAGATGAATCGCGAAATATACAGCCAGTTTCCTGATGTGCAGACCATCGCCGAAGAATCAACATCGTGGCCGATGGTCTCGCGCCCGCTGCATATCGGTGGCCTCGGCTTCGGATACAAATGGGACATGGGATGGATGAACGACACCCTCCGTTATTTCAAGGACGATCCCATCCATCGGCGGTATCACCACAACTTCCTCACCTTCCGCAGCATGTATCAATATGCCGAAAATTACGTCCTGCCGCTGTCGCACGATGAAGTTGTGCATCTCAAGGGTTCACTCCTGTCGCGCATGCCCGGCGATCCGTGGCAGAAGTTCGCAAACCTCCGCCTGCTGCTGCTGAATCAATGGACGCAGCCCGGGAAAAAACTCCTGTTCATGGGCGGCGAATTCGGGCAATGGTCCGAATGGAACCACGATGCGAGCCTCGACTGGAATCTGCTCTCGTGGGATTCACATCGAGGCGTGCAGAAACTTGTGGATGACTTAAACCGCCTTTATCAAAAAGAACCCGCGCTGCATGAAGGAGACTGCGAGCCGTTCGGATTCGAATGGATCGACGCCAACAACAACGAGCAAAGCGTTACGGCATTTTTCGCCGGGCGCGACAGCCAGACGATGTGATGCTGGTCGCAACAAACTACACGCCGGTTCCGCGCGAAAATTACCGGATCGGTGTGCCGCAAGGCGGCATCTGGCGCGAAGTCCTGAATACCGACGCCAGAGAATACTGGGGAAGCGGCCAGGGGAATCTTGGCGCGATCGAGGCTTCGCCGCTGCCCCACTATAAATGGCCGCGATCCATCACGCTGACCCTGCCCCCGCTGGGAGCGGTGATCTTGAAACCGGCGGCGCCGTAATGTTGATTCATCATTTCGCGCCGGCATCTCGCCGCAACAGCGTAAGCTGTTGGTGCATCCCGCGCTCCAGATCGTCCAGCCGGCTGATGATCAATCCCGCCTTGATCTCTGCCTTCACATTCACCTGATGATCAATCTCCGCGGCCAGCCGATCCTTATCCTGCGAGCGGTTCTGGCTCATCATGATGATCGGAGCCGCATAGGCCGCCTGAAATGACAACGCCAGATTCAAAAAGATAAACGGATACTCATCCCAGTGTATCGCATGCGTCGCCTGAAGCAGGTTGATGACAACCCAGAACGCAAGAATCGCACTTTGAATGATGATAAACGTCCAGCTTCCCATGATCGCCGCAAAACCATCCGCTATTTTCTGCCCAAATGTTTCCCGCTCGGCAGCAACATCGTTGACGTTTTGCGTCGTGCCTTGGCGGACCATCTCATCCGTTTTGTGCAACCGCCGCGCCAGCTCTGTAAGAAGGTCGATGGAGGCATGAGCATGCTGCAGCATAAACGCGAAAAGACCATCACGAGTCATCGTAAGCGTCCGGGCGGCGCCAACCGCTTTGACCCGCGCGGTGCGGACATCGCCGGTCAGCATCGAAAGCTCGCCAAAAAATCCACCTGGCCCCGCCTCGGCCAAAACAATCTCCTTTCCGTCGGAATCCAACGTGACGATCTGCACCTCACCATCCGTGAGAATATAAAACGAGTCCCCCGGCTCCCCTTCCCGGATAATGACTTGCCCCGCCACAAACCGCTGCTCCCCCATCGCGGCACGCAAGGCAGTGAGCTCCTGATCGTCCATCGAAGAGAAAAGCTGCACCTGCTTGAGCAATGCGATGTCGTCCATTTGGGTTTCCTTCCAGAGAATGATGTCGGCCGCCGATCAGTTTAACGCCGCCCGCGCCAGTTGGCTTGCTTTATACACCTCTCGACAATCAGAACGCAGGCCTCCCCCGCATTTCAGCAACAAGTGGCCGTTCCAAAACAATCCCCGCACGAAAGTCAGATCGATTGCAATCGCATGTTCGGCGCCCATCGGTTCCCCCGCCGATAATCCTGCAGCGACATGGGCCGCTTCCCCTCCGGCTGCAGTTGGAGGATCTCGATCGATTGAGATGTATCACCGCTGGCCACCTGCCCCCCTTCCAGGACCATGCCGGCCTTGCCGTTGGATAATCCGCCGGCAGCCAGACCCGCACTAAGCAGCGTAACCCGGCCAAGCTCATGACCATCGGAGTCAATCAACTGCATCCGGCAGCCAGGCCACGGAGAAAGCCCGTTAATCCGCCGGACGATCACTTCGCCGGGTTGCCGCCAATCAATCACGGCCATCTCGCGTGACAGCTTTGGCGCAATCGTGGCGGCCGTGTGATCCTGTTCAAGCTCACGTGCGGTGCCCGACGCCAGTTCCTCCAAGACCTCGGCGATCAGCAGTGCGCCATCATTGGCAAGCCGATCGTGCAGTTCACCGGCGGTTTCAGTCTCGCCGATGGTCAGCTCGGACTGCGCGAGGATCGCGCCGGCGTCCATTTTATTTGCCAGGCGGATGATGGAGTTTCCGGTTGTGCGTTCGCCATTCAGGATCGCCCAATTGATTGGGGCAGCGCCCCGGTATTTAGGAAGCTGCGAGGCATGAAGGTTAATACTGCCAAGGCGGGGGTGGATCACGGCTCGTTCCGCGATCTTTTGACCAAAGGCAATGACAATCATTACGTCAGCCGGGGGAAGCGATTCGGTGTTGATATTCGCAGTTGCCAAAAGTGGCAGCCGCCGCTCCGTGGCAAGTTGGGAAATCGGCGTCGGCGTCAGTTTCTTTCCGCGTCCCGCGGGCCGATCAGGTTGCGTAAAAACCTGGACGATGTCGTGGCCACCGTCCACGAGCGATCGCAGAGTCGGTGATCCGAACTCCCCGCTGCCGGCGAAGATGATTTTCAGGGGAGTTGGCATTTGGCGGAGGGCGGAGGTTGGCCGGCCGATGATGAACATCCAGCAGGATGTTCACTGCATCAGCCGTCATCGTTTCGATTTTTTCTTCTGCGTCACCGGAGGATGCTCAGCCAGATATTGCTCTTCCAGGTCTTTGAGTAATTTTCGGTGCGTCATCCTGGCAACTGGGCCCATGCGATCAGTCAGGAGGATGCCATTGAGGTGGTCGATCTCGTGCTGCCAGATGCGCGGGATATAACCGGTTTCCATTTGTTCAAATGGCCGCCCTTGAAGGTCCACCGCCTTGATTTTCAAAGTCTTGCTCCGCCAAACCGAGACGCTCACCTTGGGAAGACTAAGGCACCCTTCCTCATCTTCCTCTTCACTGTCCGGATCGGAAAGAACAGGGTTGATGTAAACCCGGTCGCTGGTGGGTTCGCCATTGTGGTTCATCACGAACAGCCGAATGTTCACCCCCACCTGCGGGGCGGCCAGTCCGACGCCTCTGGAGATTCGCATCAGCTCGAACATCCGCCCGGCCAGGGCGGCAACCTGTTCGTCAAACACCTCAACAGGCTTGCTCACCTTCTTCAGGCGGGGGTCAGGCCAGAGAATGATCTTTAGATTTTCGTACATATGTGATGAATGGGCAGCCTGTAACGTCGCTGGCCGCCTGCGCGTAGCCTACAATAACAGGCCGGTTTAGATCAATTGTTGACAGCAGTCCGTGCTTCGGATTAGATACGAATGTGTGGCTGGCGGCTGGTATTTTGGCCGCGACACCCAATCCTCCGGGGCACCCCTAAATGGGTTTTCTGATCGGGGGGTTTCGGCAATTTCGCAGGGCGATGACTTATTTGCGCCGGCTGAAGTTTTATAGGAAAGAACAGTGGCAGAACTTCCCCCTGGATACGCTGAGATTCCCGAAGAGGAACGCAAAAAGGCGAGAGTCTTTTTCGACCGGGGCAACGCCGTCGCGGGCACGGGGAATTACGAATACGCCATCGAAATGTACCTTTCCGGGCTGACGATCGATCCGGATTCCGTCGAAGCCCACCAAACCCTTCGCGATATTTCCCTCAAGCGCAAAGCCACCGGCGGCAAAAGCATTGGTTTCATGGAAGCCATGAAACTCAAGCGCCCAACCAAAGACGACAAGCAAAACCTCCTCAATCACGAAAAACTGCTGGCCTATGATCCTGGCAACACCGATCACATGGTCGGCATGCTCCAAAATTCCCTTCGGGCCGGGTTTTATGACACCGTCATGTGGATGGGGCCAATCCTGCAAACCGCCAATGCGGAAAGCCCAAAGCCTGAAGTCAATAAGTTCATTATCCTCCGCGATGCGTACAAAGCCCTGCGGCAATGGAAGCCCGCTACCGACGCCTGCCACTATGCGGCAATGCTTCGGCCGGATGACATGGACCTCCAGAATGAGCTGAAAAACCTTGGCGCCATGCACACCATGGACAAAGGTAACTACGGCACCTCCAAGAGCTTCCGCGACAGCATCAAGGATATGGACGGCCAATCCAAGCTGCTGGTCCAGGACAAAGATGTGCGGACGATGGATCAGATGTCCCGGCTCATTGCCGACGCCGAGGATGAATGGGAAGCGGATCCAAACGATCCCGGCAAGATCATGAAGTACGTCGACGTGCTGGTGAAAACCGAGCAGGCCGAATACGAAAACAAGGCAATCGATCTGCTCCAAGGCGCTTTTGACAAGAGCCGCCAGTTCCGATTCCGCCAGAATATCGGCAAGATTCGCCTGGCGCAGATGAGCCGGATGGAACGCTCGCTTCGGCAGGCCGTCCAGGCCAATCCGAATGACCAGGATGCCCGCCAGCAATATGCGCAGTTTGTGCAGGAGCGGCTAAATGAAGAATTGGCCGAATATAAGCTCTGGTCTGAAAACTATCCGACCGACGCCAACTTCCGGTATCAGGTCGGCATCCGCCTATATCAGTTGCAGCGCTTTGATGAAGCGATCCCCGTCCTGCAGCAAACCCGCCAGGATCCCAAACTGAAGACCGACGCATCGATTGTTCTGGCCCGCGCCTTTCTGGATGCCGGGTTCACGGAAGAAGCCGTTGAGACGCTCGGCGTAGTCATCAGCGACTACGTTCACAAAGGCGACAAGAAATCGATCGACATGACCTACTGGTACGCGAGGGGCCTTGAACAAAAAGGCGACAGCGCGTCGGCCATCAAGGCGTATAGCCAGGTGGCACAGTGGGATTTCAATTTCAAGGATACGCAGGCACGGATTAAGAAACTTCGCGCCGCCGCCCAGGCCGCCAATCCACAGACATAAGTTTTCGATTAAAATATCTGATGGCGTGAAAATTGGAACTGCGTCGCTTCCAGATTGTTCGCTTGCTTTCCCCACCTGAGCAACCCGCTCCTGAAGCTTTTGCTTTTTAGCGAACTTCCATCACCACAATCGTCAGATCATCTTTAGGCGTGATGCTTCCGCTATCCCCGTCAATCAGCGCCGCGAATTCTGCCAGCAATTGCTTCGCCGGCAGATGCCGCCGGGCGTGAAGCTCATCGCGCCAGCGCTGCTTGTTCTCTTCAATATCATCGCAGAAACAAACTTCGATGCCATCGGTGAACAGCAGCAGCCGATCGCCGGGCGCGAGTTGAACAGTCGCCTGATCAAACGCCTCGCCGGGGAAGATTCCGAGCAAACCGCCTTCGGAAAGCAGCGGCTCGATATTGCCATCGGCGCGAACGAGGATGGGATGAGGATGCCCGCCACGGGCGAAAGTAAGCTCTAATGTTTCAACATTGATGGTGCCGTACAGCGCTGTCGCAAATGTTGCTGCGGACAGGTCCTGCTCGATCAGCGTTTCATTCAGGCGGGTCATCGTTTCCGAAGCCGTCAGCAACCGGTAGCTGCCCTTGGTGATCTGCTTCGTCGCCAGCGCGTGCTTGATAAACATGGTCAGCAGCGCCGCCGGCACGCCATGCCCGACCGCGTCGGCGATGTAGAACCCAACGTGCTTTTCATCCAGCCGCATCACATCGTAGAAATCACCGCTCACATATCCGGCCGGTCGAAAGAGCGTATGGAAATGAATCCGGCCAACCTGCGGCAGCGTCTTGGGAAGAAAATCCTGCTGCAACCGGGCGGCCAGCCGCAGTTCTTCATCGATGCGCGACATATGGAAGTTAAGCGTCTCCCCCTTGCGGCGAAGAAGATTCAACTCCGCCGTCAGCGATTCAACTTCGCTTCGCAACGCGTCAACTTGCGCCAGCGCATCGCCCGGATCGATGGACGCGCGCACCGGCTTAGCCGGAAGATCGTCGTCGCGGACAAGCCGAAGGACAGGCTGTGCTACGCTCATGTCGCCTTTAGGTCCGAGAAACCAGACGGCGCCGGGGTGATTCCCGAGACAGCCATCTCATGCAACTTCGGCCAAGGGATTAAGCGACTTTACCGATTATTCAATGTGGGAGCTTTAATGTCGGCAGTTTCAGCATATCCCCCTCCTTAACCCGGCTCTGCGACGCCCGATTGAGGTTTAGCTCAATTGCATACTGATATGGACCGGCGCTATAAGTATTGGACGTGTCATACGGTTTCATCTGCCGGATCGAGATGATTTTCCCCGATCCCGCAACGAAAAGAATATCGAGCGGAATCCGCGTGTCCTTCATCCAGAACGGCGTCGCCTGCTCATCTGCAAAGACGAAAATCATCCCATGGTCAGCGGGCATTGAATCCCGCCGCATCAAACCGGTTTCACGGGTGTAATCGTCCGCCGCCACTTCCAGCGTATAGACATCGCTGCCAAGGTTCATCTGCACTGTCGGCAGCCCGCTTTGCGGCGGCGCGGGTGTGCTCTGCTGATGGCAACCCGCCGGCACCAGCATCAACAGCGCTACGAACAAAGCCCAACATGAAAGCAATCGATTGCGATTCATATCCTGTTCACCGTTTTTGCCGAAGCTTCGCCGTCAGTCGAAGGTCCGCCACCGCCAGGAACACAATCACAAACAGCAGCGCCATCACACCGATCCACACCAGCACAAAAGCCTGCGGCGACTGCTGGTCCTCCACACCATAAAACCCCGCATAAAAAAGCACTGCGAGCAGCAGCATCATAAAACCGTTCACCCGCCGCAACCATCTTCGCCGAAGGTTGATCCCTGGATTTTCCAGCCCGCTGAGCCGCAAGGCCGCCTTGGAATAAAAAAGGTAATACCAACCCGCGACGCCGATCAGAAGTGCGAGAATGCCGGCAAGTGATTTCACTTCAGCGCCTTCCGCCGCATCATCGCTGACGCCCCATGATCAGCAGTGCGATCGTGAATAATTGAAGCACGATCGCCAGCAAAAGAATATCCTGCAAGATTTCCGCGCTGCCGCGATTCAAATATCCCACCACGAGCGTCGCCAGCGTGATGGCCTGCATAATCCCGCCGAGCATTTTGCTGAAGGAGAACGGCTGGGCCGTTGAATCATTGGGCTTACGAAGCTCCTGCAGAATTTGCTCCGTAAGCGATTCAAGCTTGCGAACATCAATAACCACCCCACTGTGGCTCGGCGTCGCGGGCGGTGTGATTGCTACAGCCGAAAACGTCGCGGTCGGCTGCTGCGGCAACTGTTGCGGAGGCTCTGTCATCACTGTCTCCTCAGGTTCTTTTGCCGTTTCGATGATCTGCATCGCATCACCCAGGCTTTGAACATAATGATCCGGCAGAACTTGGCCGCCAGCCATTGCCGCGGGCGATGCAGGGAGCGAGGGATCGTGAAACAAAATCGTCCGGCATCCCGCCGCCTTTCCCGCTTCGATATCGCGCGGCGCGTCCCCAATCACCCAACTGCGCGACAAATCCAGCGCCAACTTCCCGGCGGCTTGCAGAATCATCCCAGGCGCAGGTTTCCGCAGCGGGCTTTCCGCCCGGTATCGATCGACCGTTCCCTCTGGATGAAATGGACAAAACTCATGCCGATCGACAATCGCCGCCGGATTCGCCTCGGCCAGCAGTTCATCCAGCCGATTGTTCACCGCATGAACCGCCTCCTCAGTGAACATCCCCCGCGCGACGCCGCTCTGATTGCTGATGATAACGGTTGCATACCCCAGCGCACGTGCGCGGGCGATCGCATCCGCCGCGCCGCCGATCAGTGTTACGCCGGCAGGGTCACCCAAATAGCCATCGCTGGCGATAAGCGTGTTGTCCCGATCGAAAAAAACCGCAGGCCGTCGCATGAACCTCCGAAAACAATAAGCTGGCATCCGATTACAACTGCGCTTCATTCCAAATCTGCATCTGGGCTGCCGGCTCGATTATCGGCGCAGGTCATTCAATTGCAAAAGCGTGCGAGAAATAAGTAATGGTGGACGATCCCATTCGGAGGCAAGTTGAATATGCAATGAAGAAGGAATAAAGACGCAAGGCTCGACGTCCGAGCACGATCCCCCATCATGTGCATCAGCCAATCAGTTTGGCTAGTTCGATCAAGTCCACGACGGTCATCCACGGCTCCGAGACAAATTCCCTCCGCCGCCCGTGGCTGATCCAAACTGTTTTAATCCCCGCCGCGATCCCGGCATCAATGTCATGATAACTATCCCCCACCATCCACGTTGAATTCTCAGAAACACCCAACCGAGCACACGCCAGATGCAGTGGCGCCGGATCAGGCTTAAATTTCCCATCCTCGCGCGTCACGCAGACATTGAAATGCAGCCCATGCCGCGCGAACACGCTCTCCACACTTCGCCGGCTATTGCGTGTGACCAGCGCCGTTTTCACGCCAATCGCCTCCAACCGATTCAGCAATTCCACGCAACCCCGATTCAGCTTCGATTCCAGCGCGGCCTGCTCTTCATGACGGTGAAGAATAACCTCAGCCGCCCGCCGATCATCTGCCGACATGGTCGCCAGCGCCTCCAGGATCGGCTGCCCTGCAATTCCCATCTCTCGCTTGATCCGATCGAAATCAAGGTACGGCTCAGTCAGCGTCCCATCCATGTCGAAGAGGATCGCCTGCGGTAACATCTGGTGGGTTGAAGGAGCCATGAGTTAAAGACGGACGTATCACAATGCCGATCGATCGACCCTTACTCAAAATACTTTCACTCTGCATCGGCGTGCATCTGGGGCTGATTTTCTTTTCATCTCCCGCGCCTGCCGCGTGGTTCGACGCCGCCTGGCAATATCGCCGGCCGATCAACGTCACCTGGGACGCCGAGCACGCCGCCGCGCAGGAACTGGCGACGGTCGAATTCTATACCGATGGGCACGCGCTGCCGAGCGCTCAGGATATTCGCATTGCGACCGATGAAGGCAAACTTGTCCCGTCGCATTTGCTCCTAGCAGGGCCCGGGGACCGGCTTCGTTTCGTCTTTTTGCTGCAGAAGGGAATTAAAAAGTACGCTGTCTATTTTGGAAATCCAAAGCCGGAGCCTCTGCCTGAGGGGCTGGATGATGTCCCCTATAAGGCCGGCCTGATGCTGGAAATGAAGGCATGGACGGGCGGCGTGGTCAACAATTTTGACACCATCGAAAAATCCTGGAATCGAAGCGGCCCGCTCATCGGACGCACCATCATTCCAATGGCGTTCTGGGGCTATAACCCGTTTGGGCCACAGCAGCAGTGGATATCAAAAATCGTCGGCTCGCTGTATGCGCCGATAGACGGAGATTACCAGTTCGCGATGGCGGTCGATGATGAAGCCGCGTTGTACATCGACGGAAAACCGCTGCTGCTGGCGCATCTGGGCCCATCGGATATTCGGTACAACGCATCAACATCACTAAAGCGCGGCCTGCATGATTTTTTGCTGTATCACGTGAACGTCGCCGGCGAAGGACGCTTCGCTCTTGGTTGGCGGCGGCCGGACACCGTAAAGCTCGACATCATCGGCCGCGAAGCCTTCGGCACCTGTTTCGGCAGCCAGGCCGGCGCGATGGAAGAGCGAAACAAAACGCTGGTAGCCGATTTTTCAGTCAATCAGGCGGGCGAATGTTATTTCGGCGATCGATACTCCTTTCGATATCACTTCACCGCTCAGTCAAAAGCGATCGCGGGAATGAAATACGAATGGGATTTCGGCGACGGCCAAACCGCGGCTGAGCCGGAGACAGACCATGTCTTTCTGAATGATGGTGTTTACACTGTTCGCCTTACAACCAGGGTGGGGCCCAACAGCGATGCGCAGGCAAGCCGCGTAGTTATCGATCGCGACTGGCAGAAAATCTTGAACCCGCCGCAGGATGATCCGCCAGTGCTTTCAAAGATTGTCGCCAACTACGCCCTACCGGCAATTCCCGTCGCTGATCTGCCTCGAACGGCAACACTGCATCTACGGGCCAATAATCTCGACGCCGCCAATCTCGCGGCGCATCGCCTCGCGGAACAAAAGAACGTCTCCGATCCCAACAGCGCCTGGGATTCCTTATTCGCGGTCGATCGCGCCTTGCTCGATGCGGGAAAGGTGCAAGCCGTAGTCGCGATGTGGGATGGCGTGCCGCACGACGCCAATATCCAGCCGAAGGCGGCCAAGGCGCAGCACAGGTCGCCATGTGGTGGACCGGAGATTTTGCCAAAGCCGTCAAAACGCTTGAGCCGTTTCATGATCGCAAGGATGAATCCATCCAGCGGCTGTATGGCCAGGCGCTGATCCTGGCAGGACAGGCGGAAGAAGGAAAAAAGATTTTGACAGACCTTCCGCCGCAGGGGCCGCTGGACCGCCAGGCCGCGCTCAGCGGCGCGTCGGCCAGAACCATTGAATTTTTTATCCTTCAGGAAGAACCCGAAGCGGGTGAAGACGCGTGGGAGCGATGGCAAGCAAAATATCCATCGGAATTTGTCGAAGGCTATAGTGTGCTCCTTCGAGTGAAGCTGATCGAACTGAGAAAACAAGCCCAGGCCGCCTCGCGCGTGGCCGAAGCCTTCGCTGCCGCAATGCCCCGCTCCTCTTACGCCCCGCAACTTCTAAACCTGGCGAGCAAGCTGATCGCCGGCAGCGATCCCGCCCGTAGCAAAGCCCTGCGGCAAATGTTGAAAGAAAAGTATCCGGAAGACCCGCTGAGCCAGGATTAATCCGGCAATTTCCCCCATCAATATCCCCTTCTTTTCCTTCATCGCTTTAACCGATAAAGTATTGCCCATGCAAACCGCCCAAGCCCGGCTGCTGATTCTCGCGCTCCTGCTCATCGCCGGTTGCGACGAAGCTTTGGAAACGGGATACGTCCCCCGTCGGCTCAACGCCAGCGAATCCGACCGCCGCGCCTTCTATGCTCCTGAATTCACCCCCGAATCCCACCCCACCAAAGAGCAGGGGGCTGCCCCCGACCTCATGCAACGCCATTGAACCTGTCGATGAAGAGTTCGGTTTTCCGTGGAATTTGAAACTCTTGCTTCCTAGACTAATAGATCGCACTAGTCAGATACGGATCAGGCGGCTGATGATGAAACGCATTTCAAAACTTCGCCATTCGATGCAAACCCCATGGTGACCGCAATCGATCCAGCTCAGTTCGTTTCCATGGTCCGCCCGCTCCTGGAGCAGCAGGACATCCAGGGATTGGTCGGCCTGCTCAAAAAAAACTGGACATGCGACCAGATCGCCGACCTCATGATCAAAGGCGATCCGGACATCCGCAAAGTCGCCGCTCTTTGTCTTTCCCTCGTCGGCAAACGCTGCACCGTCGACAAAATTGCCGAGCAACTCAAAGACCCCGACCCGATGGTCAACCAGATGGCCGAGCACGCCCTCTGGTCCATCTGGTTCCGGTGCGGGTCAGCGCAGGCCAACTCTGAACTTTGCCGCGGCACCAAAGCGCTCAACGCCCGAGAGTTCAATAAAGCAATCGAGCACCTCAACCGCGCGATCGATCTTGATGACGAATTTGCCGAAGCGTTTAACCAGCGCACCATCGCCAACTATCTTCAGGAGCATTACGAAGCATCGGCGGAGGATTGCCGCCGGGCTGTGGAAAAAATGCCGTGCCACTTTGCGCACTGGGCGGGAATGGGCCACTGCTTCCTCCACCTCGGCGAGATGGACAAAGCCCTTAAGTGCTACGAACACGCCCTGACAATCAATCCCCACCTCGACTGCTTAAAACAAACCATCGCTGAAATCCGGGGTGGAAATGGTAAAAAGAAATAATGGTTCACCCGCAGCACGGCGTCTCGCCTGTGCCTGACCCGTTCAATACGAGCGAGAAGTCCGTGCTCCAAGATTATTCCTGCGTGCATTCCTGGTGAAAGATGACCGAGTACGATCGCTTTCTGAATGCCGTCCATTCCCGCCTGGCCATCGTGCGCGCGGCTGAACATTTCGGCTGGTGCATCCTCGCGGGCTCAGCGATTTCCTTCCCGCTCCTGCTCATCGGCATGTGGCTCAATCAGTCCGCTCTTCCCCTGCTGATGGTCATTGCAGCCATGTGCATTCTGATCGCCGCCGCATGGACAATCGGCGCCTGGCCGAGCAAACAATCCGCCGCCGCCGAAGCCGATCGGCAGCTCAATCTCGCCGATCTGCTCGTCACCGCCTTGCAACTGAAGCATAAAGATCCGTCGAAACCGACCGATCTCTTCACCGACGCCGTACTCGCAATGGCCAACGCCCGCTGCGCCAACCTCTCACCTTCAACCGTCGCCTTAAATCGACTCGGCATCCGCGGCTGGAGCGGTATTGGCCTCTCCGCCGCACTGGTTCTCGCACTCGTCGTGCTTCCTCTTCAGCCGCAGCGATCCGATGCTTACAACGTTTCATCCTCACCGCTGCTCACGGCCGAATCCAAGCAGCCAGGAATCGACGCCGCCACGGATGCGCTTCATCGAAATGCAGGAGCCATTCCCGCCCCCCGCAATGACGCCACAAACGACGATGCAAATCGTGTTTCCGCTTCATCTGTGAACGCCGGCGATCACTCCAACCAACAAAATCCCTCAACATCCAACCTTCACTCTATCCCCGGTGCCGGACAAGAACCCGCCGGCGGAAGCGCCACCACCTCCCAGGCTTCCCCCAATCCAATCCCACAACACCTCAGCACCGACGCCGCACCATCGTCACACATTCCCACAGCCCCCCTCGCCGGAGGCGGCAGCGCAGCCAACAACATTAATTCCAATCACGGGGCCACAACCGGCTTCCTCACCAGCCAACAAAAAACCTCCCGCTCCATCCCCCCTTGGCAAACCCCCGACTGGCCCGCCGCAGGCAACAGCGCCAACATTGCCATCACCAACGGCCAAGTCCCCCCCGCCTATCGCGACCTGGTTAAGGATTACTTCAACACTCCCTTTCAAAATCCCTGAAAGTGGGACGAAGCCGTCGCAGGAGATATAAACTTCTCATGAGTTCTCCCGTCGCGATTACCAATCACCCCCGGCCGTGCCGGGTTACGCGCATCGGCAGCGTCAGCTACCTCAACGCAAAACCACTTATCTACGGACTTGATGAAACCGACGATCTCCGCCTCACGCTCGACGTTCCCTCCCGCCTGATCGACGGCCTGCGCGATCGCCGCTTTGATGTAGCGCTCCTTCCCGTCATTGACTACCAGCGGTTCCCCGGCCTTCGCCTCCTTACCGCCGGCGGCATCGGTTGCGATGGGCCGACCCTTACCGTTCGCATCTTCAGCAAGGTGCCGATTGAACAAATAAGAGTCCTCGCCTGCGATACCGACAGCCACACATCCGTCGCCCTCGCCCGCATCGTCCTGGCCGAAACGATCAACCTCACCCCGGAATTCACCGAACTCCGCCACGATGAACCAGCCGCCCGGCTGAACGCGCAGGCGATGCTCCTGATCGGCGACAAAGTTGTCTGCGAAGAACCCGCCGGCTATCCCTATCAGCTTGACCTTGGTGAAGGCTGGAAGCGGCTCACCCATCTCCCCTTCGTCTTTGCCGCCTGGATGGCCCGCGAAGATGTCGATCTAACCGACCTGCCCCATCGCCTGACAGCCGCCAAACAGAGCGGTCTGACCCACGTCCACGAGATCGTAAAAAAACACGCCACCCCCCGCGGCTGGCCCCCCGCCCTCGCGCTCCAATACATGACTGCTTACCTGAAATACGATATCGCCGAACCGCAGCTCAATGCGATCCGCCTCTTTCACCGCAAAGCCGCCGAGCACGGAATCATCACCGGCGAAGTACGAGAACTGCTTCTCTGAAATATTCGCGCTGCTCACATCAGATCGAAAAACCAGCCGGCCCCCTACTTCAAATCCATACGTCGATAGCAGTAAATCTCCCGTCCCTCTTTCGGTTCAATCGTGACAAACGACCGCCAGATGCGCTCCGGCCGATACAAATCCTGCCAGTTCACATGCAGCGTTTCGACAAGCTGATACCGTGCACCTCGCTCAGCCAAAAATTTTTGCGCCTTCTCAATATCCTCCCGCCCTGGCCCAAATGCGATCATGTAATCCGGCGCAACCCGTCCTTCAAAATGAATATCCGGAAACCCCTGATATTCCGGCTTTGGCGGATCTGTCAGTTGCCACGCGTAAACCGCATTTCCCTCGCGAAACATCAGCGGATACGTCATCCAATCCGGCCGCACCAGAACTGATTGCCCGGTCGAAACATGCGCCGCCAGCCAAGCCGCCGCCGGCGTATATGGCTCGGCCTGAGGATGCACGAGCTCTCTCGCGAACATCCAAGCCGTCGAACCCCATACCGATCCTATAGCCGTCGGTGAAACCTGCATGAACAAAGACAGCGCAGAGACGCCAACAGCAATCACCTTCAGCCGCACCTTCAAACGGTCAATCCCCCATATCGCCAGGATCGCAATCCCCATACAGATCGGCAGCACCGGCGCAAGATACCGAATCTCCGCGGTGAACGTCTTCCCCACCGGCGTCGCAACCAGTGCCACCAGCACAAGAAGATAAACCACCAGCGCCGCCGGCAGCCGAAGCAGGACTGGATTCTTCCGAACAAAATAAAGCAGCGGGCACCACAGCAGCAAAAGCGGAATCGCGAAATCACTCGCGAGCATATCGCGCCAGTTCCACCGAAGCAGATGAATGCGATCCGACAGCCAATGCCCCGATCCATACGCCTCGCCGCTGCGAAGGAGCGGATTCCAGATCGAACAGACAACCCCGCCGACAATGAACTGCGGCAGCAGCAGGATCATCCAGTCCGCCCCGCTCAATTTTCGTCGTTTGCGTCCCCAGACGACGTAGTCAAAAACCAGGCACCCAACCGCCGCCGCATAGTTCAGATATTGTGACGCCAGCAGCAGCGACAGCACCACCGACAGAGCCAATGTCGATCGCCGCCGGCCATCCAGATGAAAGTAAAGATACGCCGCCGCCGTCGTCAGCATCATCGCCAGGCTGTAATACCGGCACTGCCGCGAAAACAGGAAAAACTCCGCGTTCGTCAGAATGACCACCACCGCTGCCCCCCACACCCACGGCGAAGGGCGCTGCCGCCAAAGCCATCGCAGCAAAATCCCGACCGTCACCATCCCGCAAATCGCAAACGGTAACCGGCAAACAAAATCACTCTCCCCCATCACCCCCATGAACGGAGCCAAAACATAAAACTGCAGGGGCGGTGTGTACCGGTCCTTTAAATCCCGAATCAGCAATCCATCCCGGTACGCCAGCAGGTTCCGCTCATCCACCTGAGCGCTGGTATCCCCTGTCCGCCAAACCCCGCGGGCGGTCATGGCGGTGATCGCCTCGTCGTCCCACAGCGGATAATGCCCAAGCCTCGCAAAAAGCAGCAAAGCCGATCCGATCAGGATAACGACCGTAGCCGTGACAGCCACCCGCCTGCCAGAGGTCGCTGCATCAGTAACGGGAATAGGGGCAATAAGTGTCATTCGGCGGTCAGCCTATTTTAAGGAAGCAGGCCCTCTTGCCCCTCTTCCTCTGAGAAACGCGGGCGGGGGTTGATTCCGAACGTAACACAGCGCTCGAACGAACCAAAACAACCCTCACCTTGATCCTCCCCAAGCCTGCCACGAGAAGGAACCAGAAAGACCCAAAAGATCACGCTCAACTCTCCCCGGCTGCTTAGCCGATACAACTATTATCGGACCGTGCGCAATTTTACCTTCATTCTCGTCCTCCAGATTCTGACCCTTCTCGCGGGCAGCCCCCTTCTGGCCGCGCCGATCGACAGCGATCGCGTTCTGCGCACCTTCGATTTCGAAGAACGCCAGCTCGGCAACGCCGAAGACCTGCCCATGCACTGGGAAAAGGTCGACGGGCCTGATCTTCCCCATTACGTCGTCGGCCGGCTGACGACCGACCGCCATCGCAGCGGGCAATACAGCTTCCGCATGGATCTCGACGGCGGCAGCTGCGTCTACCGCTACGAACCCGGTCAAATCCGCGTTCAACCCAACGCCCATTACCGCATCGACGGCTTCTGCCAGACCACCCCGCTCCCAAATGCCCGCGCACGGATGACGGCCTACTTTACCGACATGGATCATCATCCGTTGCCGTCCACCGTCAAACATTCCGAACTATTCGCCAGCCGCGGTGATAACGACTGGCATCCGCTTTCTCTTGAACTTTCCGCCGATCAGCCAACCGCCGCATTTCTGGTCGTCGAGATCGCGCTGCTCCAGCCCAACGAATATTCCAACTCCTCCCTCGGCCAGCGCGCCCTGTTCTTGCAGGACATTCACGGCACCGCATGGTTTGACGACATCACCGTCTCCCAGGTGCCGCAGATCACGATGACCACTGACCGCCCTGGAAATGTCTTCCGCCGCGGCGAACCGTTGAAGCTCTCCGTCATGGTCAATGACCGCTTCACCGATGACTTGGCCGCCCAGCTCATCGTTCACGATGCCACCGGCAAAACCATTTTTCAGCGCACCGGCGCCCTGGACATCACCGCCGCTGAAACACTTGGCCCCGGTCAGAAGCGCATGTCGATCCTCCTGCCCGATGAGCCGGCAGGCTGGTATCGCGCCCAACTGATGATGACCAGCCACGGTGTGTTTGTCGGCGAGCAGGTCGTCGATCTCGTCCTCCTGGCCGACACCGCCCCGCAAATCATTCCCGACACGCGTTTCGGCGTCATCGCGACAGACCTTCCCTTCGAAGGCTGGAGCGAGCTCCCGCAGATTCTTCCGTATCTTTCGGTCGGCCGGGTGAAGCTGGCGGTCTGGAGCAGCGCCGGTGATGTGCAGCAGATGGATTCAGCATCGTTCGATCATCTGCTGGAAGGGTTGCAGGAAAACGGCATCACCCCCACCGCTTGTCTCATCAGCCCGCCACCCAAAATGATGGAGCGGCTGAACGGCAAGACATGGCTGCAATTGCTCAAGGCCGACCCGCAGCTCTGGCAAAACCAGCTCGCCTTTCTTGTCTCCCGCCACGCCAACCATCTCGATCGCTGGCAGCTTGGCGCTGATGGCTCCGATGAATTCGTAACCAATCGCGACATGCGGCGAGTATACAAAATGGTCTATGACCAGTTCGCCCAGCTCGTTCAGCATCCTGATCTGGCCATGCCCTGGCCTGCCTGGTACGACCTGGAAGGCGAACTGCCGGCGACGGTTGCCCTGTCGGTTCCACCGTCGGTGCTGCCGTCGCAGTTGCCGCTTTATATGCAGGACATCAAGGCGCACGAAGGGCACAACCTTTCCCTTAGCCTGCAGTTGCTCGATCGCGCCCAATATCGGCGCGAGATGCAGATACAGGATCTCGCTCAGCGCGTTGTCTATGCACTGGCGGCCGACGCCAGGCGCATCGATCTGCCGCTGCCGTTCACAGTGCATGAAGAAGCCGGCACGGTCATCAAGCAGCCGCAGGAACTGCTCATGATCATCCGTACCCTCCTCACCACCCTCGGCGGCACCACCTACCGCGGAAAAGTGCCGCTGGCGGATGGCATCGAAGCATTCCTCTTCGACAAAAACGGCCAGGGCATCCTCGTCCTGTGGGACAAAGGCAACCAGGGCGGCGTGAAAAAACTCGCCGTCAACCTCGGCGAACGCCCCGCCTGCGTTGATCTCTGGGGTAACGTCACTCCTCTGCTTAAGAACGGCACATCCGATTCCGCCACCATCCAGCTCAACGTCGGCCCGATGCCGATGTTCCTCGTCGATATCGACGGCTCGCTCGCACAACTGCGAGCCAGCGTCGCGTTCGATCAGCCGCTGATCGAATCCAGCTTTGAACCGCACCTTCGCCACATCCATTTTGAAAACCCCTACCATCAGGCCATCGGCGGGCTCCTCAAGCTCCACCCCCCCGCCGGCTGGACCCTCAACCCCCCCAACTTCAATTTCACCCTCAACCCCGGCGAAACATTCGACCGAGAACTGACGATCGAGTTCCCCTACAACAGCTTCGCCGGCCCTAAGACGATCACCGCCGAATTCAACGTGCAGGCCGAACGCAACAGCACCTTCAGCATGCCGCTGATGCTCACGCTCGGCCTCTCCGACGTCGGCCTGCAAACCCTCGCGCTCCGCGACGGCAAGGACATCATCGTTCAGCAGATGATCACCAACTACGGCGAAAAACCCATCAACTACACCGCCTTCGCCGTCTACCCCGGCCACCCCCGCCAGGAACGCCTCGTCACCAACTTAGGCCCCGGCCGCACCACGATGAAAAAATACCGCATCGTCAACGCCGACTTAAGCAAACCCGCCAAAGTCCGCGCCGGTGTAAAAGAACAGGACGGAACACGAATCCTCAACGATGAAGTGGAAATTCAATAGCCTGCCGGTGCTTGGCTTACCCATCCCGGTCTTCCGCAAGATGCGACCAAGCCTGTCGAAGTCCGGAAGAAGGAACCAGAGCGATAAAACTGCACTCGATCACCTCGATTTCACCCCTCCGATCCCAACAAATCCGTTTACACCCCGCCTTATCTCCATTAACATCCCGCCTGCAAACTCAACTCCGTTCCCGTAGCTCAATTGGATAGAGCGTCGGCCTCCGAAGCCGAAGGTTATAGGTTCGAGCCCTATCGGGGACATCTGGTCAGATAAGGACTTACGCTTTAGTCGTGGGGGCGGGTGGGGTGATTTGTGCCAGATTTTGTGCCAAATCGGGCGGGGCCTCATACAACTGCTCATCGACGCGGAGATAGTATTCCTCGGCGACGGCGGCATCGTGCCCCATCCATTCACTCAGCACGTGCTGGGGATATTGTGCCGCCAATTCCGTGGCTCGATTTTTTCGCAGGGCGTGAAAGGGTTTTCGATAATCGCCCACTCCGCTTCGGTGGATGATGCCACGCGCCAGGCGGTCAATGTTGTTGACGTCAACGCCAGCGCACACCGCCGTCTCTCCCTCCCCAGCTTCCTCGAACCATTGTCGCAAAAATGCGGTCAAACCACTGGGGCACCGCGCGGGTTCGATCGGAACTGTTCGCTGCTTCTTCTTCGTTGTCGTCTTCGTGATTCTCGCGTTGACGCTGAAGCGGTTGCCTGCCCAGTCGATATCGCCCCATTGCAGATGCAGCGCTTCTCCCCTTCGCAGACCAGCGAGCCGAGCCAGGGCAAACAGCGCCCGCCAGCCATTGCCGGGGCAGGCATCCATGATGCGAACCAGATCAGCGGGGGAAACCTGTCGCCAGTTCTTGGCTCCGCTCGGCGATCGGCCGCTGAGTTTTCGAAATGGATTCTGGTCGATATAGCCGACACCGTCCCCTTCGGTCGCTTCGGCAAACATGCGCTTGGCGGCGCCACGTGCTTTGCCACGGTGGATTCCGACAGCACCTTGAACTCCTTCTCGGCCAGTTTTGCCGCAAGGCGTTTGCGGTATCCCTGGTACTTGGTGTCCGGCGCGATCTTGTCAGCAGCCTTGGGAAACTTATTCGCCGCCGCCAGCTTGCCGGCCGCCAGTTCGGCGCGCCACATCGCGGTCTGGGCGCGCGTGATCTGATCGATGGTCGGATCGTTGTCGAAATATTCGAGCAGGTAACGCGCCGTGTGCTCGACGACGGCCCTGGTCGCATCGCCGAGGTCCGTCCGCATCGACAGGTATTCTTTTGCCCACTCCGAAAGCCGCGGGGCCTTGCGCGATTCACGGGAAACCCCCATCCGCAGATCAACGGCCAGTTGGCGGCAGATGGCTTCCGCCTGTCGCCGGGAAAAGCGTGCCTTGGCGCCGATGCTCCTCACCTTCACGCCACCGCAAGTGTTCCACCACGCCTGCCAGTAATCGCCATTGCTCTTGAGCTTTACATCTACATCCGCCATGGCGGCCAATGCTCGCGCGCGGGGTTCCTCAGTTCAAGCCGAAGAACGGGAGGTGTCCATTGACCACCGCCGCCCTGCCTATCCCCGTCGGCACCACCGGGCCCCATCCCTGCGCCGAATGCGGCGCGCCCATGGTCCTCCGCAGCACCATCAAATACGTCTACGCCAGCCGATCGCCTCGCCTGTTTTATGGTTGCACGCGTTGGCCACAGTGCAGCGGTGCCCATGGCGCTCATCCAGATGGGCAGCCGCTGGGGATTCCCGCAGACCGGGAAACTCGGATCGCGCGCATCGCCGCGCACGATGCGTTTGACTCCCTTTGGAAACGAGACGGTGGCAGACGCATGAGCCGTCGGGATGCCTACCGGCTGATGCAGCATCTGATGGGAATGCGCGAGGACGAGGCGCACATCGGGCGATTCACGGCGGAGCAATGCAAGGAATTGATTGACCGGCTGACAAGGCATTTCGAGCACCAGGGAGGTGGACGGTGAAACAACACACACGGCGCAGTTTCTGGACCGATCGGGAGAAACAAATCGTCCGCGCCCGCGAAGCCGCCGGCGATACGCCGACACAGATGCTCGCCCATCTTCCGGGCCGCACACTCTCTGGCATTTATCAAATTCGGGTGAAACTAGAGCTGGCCAGAAGGGTCAAGCAATTACTTGGTGGATTGAGCGCGTTCATCATCGAGAAACACGCCGCCGAGTGGTCTGATTCAGAAATCGCTTACGCATGGAACTCAAGGCAAGCAAATCCAGCCGCGCGGATTCACCGCGAAGCCGTCAGCAAACGTCGCCGCGCATTAGGACTGCCGATCAATCGATGGACACCCCGCCAACGTGAACGCGTGGCGGCCAAGACGCGCCAGCAGCTTGCCGCTGCCGGACTTCCATCGCTCGCCGCGCTTCATCAGAAAGTCGTCCAGCAGCGCATAAAGGAAATGGGGTGGCCCGACGACCTGTGCTATCGCGAGGCCCAGATACTTACCGCCATATGGGACCGCGGGCCCATGACCAAGCGGGAAATATGCGCTGCAGTCGGGGCCCGTCTACGTGAACACTCCCGCCAAATGCTCAAAGGCAAGGGCAAAAACAGTTACCTGGGCAATCTCATCCGACGGGGTTTGCTGATCAGTCACCGCCGCGCCGCCCAAACTGGCCGGGGTCGGGGCTGCAATGTCGATATTTATTCTCTTCCATTCACCATTCAAAGGATAAATCCCAATGTCCAGTCACAACGGCAACGGGGCGACGATGGCTCGCCCGTCGAACGGCAACGGCCGCATCACTCAACTGGCAACAACGCCGGCACCGCTTCCGGAGGCAACGGACCTGATGAAGCTTCCCCCTGGCTTCAGTCACTCCGGGATGCGATGGGCAGCTCGATCAAGGGGGAGGATTTGACGGCGATCATGCAGGCCCAGGTCGAGAAGGCCAAAGGCGGGGACATGAAGGCAGCCAGCTTCGTGATGAACCAGGCGCACAAGCTGATGGGCGCGGAGATGAAACGGCCCGTCTCGATCGTGCAGAACAACCACAATTATTACGACACGCCGATTGACGCGCACGCCGAAGCGCCGCTCCAGCCGGACGATGAGAGATCAAAAGCGCTCGCCAAACTTCGCTCGCGTGCGCGGCAGGGCATTCCCCTCACCGGCCATCCCGGCGACCAGCGCATGCAGCCGGTCAGCGACGAGGAGGAGAAGGAAATGCGGCGCAAACAGCAGGCCAGGGAAACGGAAGAGGCAGGCGACCCGCTTAGGGACTGAACGCGGATGACAACGCAACGCAAACCATACCGACGCACGCAATTTTCCCGCGAGGAAGCTCCGCTGGGCGAGGTGCGGCTGCGCGCCGCCGGAATTCGCGGCGATCAGCAGGTGAGAATGATTAAGGTGCGCATGGATGGGCCGCCCGGACGCCGGTGGATTGAATACGCCCGCTGGTGGTGGGAACTGAACCGGGGCGAGGTGCCTCCCGGCAAACGCATCTGCCATGCCGATGGCAATCTCTTAAATGATGCGCAGGAAAATCTGGTGGCGCTGACGCCCGGCGAAGTGTTCAACCTTTATCACAAGCTGAACCCGGAGATGAGCCGCCGCAATCATCAGGCCTGCGGACGATCGGCCACCGCGAGAAACATCCAGACCGGGCGAGTGCGCCGGGAGACGACATGGCTTGCCTGCCAGTGGTACGGCGTCGACCTGGATCAGCGAGTGATTCACAACCAGCCCCGCCGCAAGCGATGGATGGTCTACCGCGATCATGGGTTTTTTCAGATGCTCGCCGACACGCTCAAAATGCGAACGGCGGCGGCAATCGCCGGTGATGTTGCGGCGTCGGCGTTTGTTTTTGATCAGGCATCGAAGCTTGGCCGGTACTGGCGATGGCTGCGCTCGGCGGGGCTCGGATGGCCCGGGATCAACTGCATGTCCGCCTGCATCCTGCATGTACTGGCTGCCGGCGGCGGCTCCATGACCACGACGGATTTAATCGCCGAGGTCGAGCAGTTTCGTCGAATGCTCGACTGGCAACCTTACAAGCTGCATCGGGGCGTGGCGGCTTCCTGCATATCAGGCATGAGGCAATGGATTTGCACCGAGAGACAGGGTCGCGCATGTGCCCTGTTGACCATCCAACCAGAAGCGATCGCGGCACGAACAGCCGGCCCGCGAATCGTTCCGGTGCGCGGGCTCACGCTGCGGGAGGCGCGGTTCGCAGACTTCATTCGAATAAACCCCTCCCACATCGAATCGGCATCAAGCCAGCGAAGGGGAGCTGCATGAGCATCAGCTCCATCGTCATCCTCACCGTCGTCCTTTCGTTCATCCAGATAGCGCTCGGCTTTGCGCTCTGCGCCGTCATCAGCGCCAACGGCAACCACAACCATCACGGACCATTCCGCGCAGGCCGTCTGTATCAGGCCCATCGCGATCGCCGACGCATCAATCTCGCGCACGATACCGGATACACCCAGGGAGTCGAGGCCGGCGTGGATATAGCAAGGCACACCGGCATCGAGCACGCGATCGACCGCAACACCTTCAAGCACTGGGAGGCATCGCGATGCAACTGACCGACGCCGAACTGGTCACGGAAATCATCGACGATGCGCCGCCGGCTCCGGCACTCACCGCGAGCCAGGTGCGGTGCGCCGTCTGCGGCTGGGTGTACGTCGATGGCGCCTTCGCCTGCTGCCCCCGATACCTCTCGCACCCCAAAACGGCGGCGGTGATCAAAAAGTGCATGGATCGCATTCGAGCCGGAAGGGAGTCCGCCCAGTGATCGACAACGAGGTATTTAATTTCTCGGACATCGCCATCAAACGCGATTTCCAATCGACCATTGGCCGGCTCGATGGTTACTGGCGCATCACGCTGCGGGAGGCGAGGCCGCGCGTGACCGATCCGCAGCGGGGATATTACTTCGGCGTCGTCGTGCGATTCTTCGCCGACTACATGCGAGAGCAAGACCCGACGCTCACGCTCAAGGAAGCCGCCGATACCGCCCATCTGGAAATCAAGCATCACTGCCTTCCCGAACCCATCATCGATGCTGATGGACGGCTGATCGCTGAGCGAGTGGGCAGCGTGACCAAAATCGACAAGCAGCGCATGAGCAAGCTGATCGACGATGCCATTTTATGGCTCGCATCCGAGTGGCGCATCGCCGTGCCACCGCCTACCCGTGACGAGCGCTATGGCAGTGCGGAATCGGAGGCGGCATGACACCGCGCGATTACCAGGCCAATGCCGTCCATCTGGCAGCCGATGCAATCGCTGCCGGCAAGCATCCGCTGATTGTCGCTCCCACCGGGTCCGGCAAGAGCTTTATGGGTTCCATGCTCGTACATCAGATGGACCTGCCCACGCTCTGGTTTGCGCATCGTCGAGAGCTGGTCGAACAGGCCAGCGAGGAACTGGCCGGGCTGGGCATACATGCTGGCGTTCTGATGAGCGGGCGTCCCTGCTATGCCAGCAGGCAAGTCCTCACCGCCAGCGTGCAGACCGCGATCCGCCGTCCTCAAACGGGGCGGCGGTTGATCGTCGTCGACGAAGCGCACCACGCCGTGGCCGCTCAATACCAAAAGGCGCGAAGCCAATATCCAGACAGCGCCTTCGTCGGACTCACCGCCACTCCGTTTCGACTTGATGGCCGCGGTCTGGGAGATGTGTTCGACACACTGATTGTCGCTGCGTATCCCGATGATCTGGTCGCCGCGGGCCATCTGGTCGAACCTAAAGTGTACGCTCCGCCTGCGGCGGCAATCGGCGATTTGAAGATTGGACGCACCGGGGACTTTAATCCCAAAACACTTGCCGCGAGATACGACCGGCCAAAACTGGTCGGCGACGTTGTTAAAACATGGCGGCTGCATGCTGACGGCTATCGCACCATCGTATTCGCCTGCTCTGTAGAGCATTCATCACATCTCGCTCAACAGTTCAACGCGGCCGGCATCGCAGCCGAACATATCGATTGCGACACGCATCCAGACCTTCGTCGTAAGGCACTCGAACGCTTCAAATCGGGACAGACCACCGTTCTGTGCAATGTGGATTTGTTCACCGAAGGGTTCAACCTGCCGGCGGTTGAGTGCATCGTGCTTGACCGGCCGACGGCATCCCTTTGCCTTTTTCTGCAGATGGTTGGGCGCGCCATGCGCCATCCACCTTGTCAAGCGATACCCGGTGGTATTGGATCATGCCGGCAATTTCCTCCGCCATGGTCGCGTCACTCAGCGCATCGAATACTCGCTGCAGGACCGCATCAAATGTGCCCAGACTGATTCAGGCCTTCGCACCTGCCCCGGCTGTTTCCGCATGGTTCTGTCGGGCCGTTCATCATGCCCCGAATGCCGCTTGGTTTTCTCCACCGAGTCCATTGGCCGCGCAATGCCGGAGCAGGTGGATGGCGAACTCCAGATGTATTCCACCGAGCAGCTTGACGCCGCGTCTGCCCCACCGGCGGTGATTGCCGCAGCGGAACGGGCAAAGCGGGAGCAGGAGCATGAC
This sequence comes from uncultured Phycisphaerales bacterium, assembly GCA_963704405.1. Taxonomy (GTDB): domain Bacteria; phylum Planctomycetota; class Phycisphaerae; order Tepidisphaerales; family Tepidisphaeraceae; genus MFD01213-c1. The sequence goes on along the minus strand of OY969903.1, from coordinate 1,649,187 downwards.
GCGATTTACTGGCAACTGGTCAGCGTCGCCCGCGCCCGCAAGCTGCCACCGCGGTGGGTGAGCCGGCAGTTCCATCTCCGCACGGGCATCTGGCGAAGCTACAAGCCGGCCGAGCAGGCCATCATCGAATCTGATCTCGAAGAGGCATCGCTTTTCCAGGGGGTGGCATGACCCTCGAAAAAACCATCCAGACGGAAATCCTGGCCGAGTTCGGCACGCGCGATGACATGCGCCTGTGGCGGGTTAATACCGGCGTCGCATTGCCGCTGGGATCAGAACGCGTGACGCGCTTCGGCGTGCGCGGCCAGGCAGACCTGAGCGGCATCATCCGCGGCAGCGGGCGAAGACTGGAGATTGAAGTCAAGTCGCCGATGGGCCGGGTTTCAACCCAGCAGTCACGCTGGGGGCAGATGATTATCCGCTTCGGCGGCATCTACATCGTCGCCCGTTCGATTCACGATGTTTATGCGGGGCTTCACGATGCGGGTGTTTATCTGGCGGCTGGAGGTGGACGATGATCCCCTCTGGCTGGAGACATCTTCGCAAGCCGGAGCTGTGCGCGATATGCGGTCACAAAGACTGGTGCACCATCACCACCGACGGCTCGGTTGCGCACTGCCAGCGGGTGCAGGCAGGTTCGTTCAAGGCGTCCCCCACGGCCGGCTGGTACCATCGCCTGATTTCCGGATCGGCACCAGCGCGGCCAACACCCTCCCCAAAACAACAAGCCCGCCGGTGGCGTCCCCCATTTGCCAAGTGGTGTGAACAGTGGCGGCGAGCCGCCGATTCAGCGGAGGTCGATCGACTGGCGGCATCGCTCGGAGTGAGCAGCGATTCATTCCGCCGCCTCGGCATCGGCTGGGCCAGCGCAATTCAATCCACGTGCCCGCAACGACGACGGTTCCACGGGCCGGCGAGAACTCTACGCCGGCGACACGACGACACACACGCCATTCAGCGGACCTGGTGCATGGGTGTTCCCCAAGCGCGGACCTGATGGCGAAATCTGTGGCGCTGCCGTCCGCCCGCGCATTGGCAAGAAATTCTGCATCACCGGCAGTGAAGGCAACGGCATTTTCATTCCTTCTGGGCTGCACGCCGGCCAGGCTCTGCTGTTCCCCGAAGGCTACACCGATGTCGCGGCATTTCTGACGCTGGGATTCGACGCCGTGGGACGTCCGAGCAACCGAGGTGGGATTCTCGAACTGCTTTTCCTGATCCGCCGGCTTCGCCCCTCACGAGTGATCGTCGTGGGCGAGAACGACCGCCGTTTCAACGAGGTAACGAAGAAATGGGAATGGCCGGGGCTGGAAGGCGCCGCCAATACCGTTGATCAGATTTGCCAAGCGGACTTCGCCGCCGATCTGCTGATGCCTCCGGAGGAGGTCAAAGACATACGCGAATGGCTGCGTGCCGGCGCGACCGCCGAGCAGGTTCAGGGATGGATTCAAGGGATTGAAAGACAAGTGGCATGAAGCAGGAAACAGATCCGTTGCCGGACACAAGGCCCTACACGCTCGCCGCGGCGTTCCTGCGTGCGCGGGATTACGCGGACGTTAAGTGGATCGGAGATGCGAGAGGGTACGAACAGGTTCAATCGATCGGCGTTACGAGACTTCGGCACTGGCGAGAGGAATTTTATGTTTTTCGCACATGTGTTTATCAGCGCGTCGTCCTGGAAGAACTGATGAGTGAGTTGACCATGTTTTTGAATCAGGCCACCTACTTCAGCGGTCCAAACAACGAGGCGCGCCACCTGCGCGTGACACGCGGCGTGGAGGGTGATGTGTTGCAGCAGCTCCGGCGGATCTGTCAGGTTGCCAGCCCGTCCATGCCTGTATGGATCGATCCTGCAGAGCGGCCGGAGCCGAAAGACGTGATTGCCTTTCAAAACGGATTGCTCGACATCCGAGAATGGCTCACCAATCCCGATGATGTCCAGTTGGAGAATTCCACGCACGAATGGTTCAGCGAATCAGTGCTGCCTTGTGCTTTTGACCCACTAGCCACATGCCCGCGATGGCAGACCTTCCTTGATGAGGCGCTCGCCGGAGATGTGGAGCTGATCGCACTGCTACAGGAGTTCTTCGGCTACTGTCTCACTGGAGACACGAGCCGCCAAAAAATGCTGTGGCTTCATGGTGTCAGCCGCGGTGGCAAAGGCACAGTCACCAGCATCCTGCAGGATGTCATTGGCGAAAAGAATTGTGTGAGCTTCGATTTGTGGGGTTTGCTTGGGACATTCTCACTGTGGCCATTTCTTCATAAACGCTTGGCGGTGTCAGGTGATGCCCACCTGGGCAATAGCCACGAAGCTGAAAAAGTGCTGGCCAAGCTCAAGGGCATTACCGGCGAGGACCGCCAGTCGGTCGATCGTAAGAATCGCGAAATCCTTCCAAATGTCCTTTTAACCGTGCGATTCGTCATCAGCACAAACGAGTTTCCCAATCTGCCCGATGCGTCCGATGCGCTGGCCACGCGCGCTTTATTCATACCGTTTAACAAGACTTTCAAGGGCCAGGAGAACATTCGCCTGAAATCTCAATTGCGCAGTGAGCTTGCCGGCATCACCGTGTGGGCCCTACGAGGGCTCCGCCGGCTTCTTGAGAAAGATGGGTTTAGTGAAGCCAGGGCGTCGGAAGAAGTATCACGTGAGTTTAAGCGGCTGCAGTCGCCCGTCCATGCCTTCGTCGAAGACTGTTGCGAAGTTCGCGCATTCCAGCAGCGGCATCAGGGCAATCCAGCAAAGGGATCGGTCGATTGCGGTCTGATCTACAAAGCCTTTCGTAACTGGATGGAAGCCAACGGGCGCGGACGACTCAGCCAACAGAAGTTTGGGGAACGACTTCGTCGAGCCGTACCGGACGTCGTTCGAGTGCGGCCCGCAGACAGCGACGGCGGTCGGTTTTGGGAGTACCGAGGCATCCAGCTTAAGGAGTGGGCGCAGGATGAATACGTAACTCAATTCAACAATTTTCAGGAGACCCAGAACAGACTCTCTTACATGTCCTAACTGAAAACCCAGTTAGGACGTAAGCGGCCCAGTTAGGACGTAAAAAAACAGTTAGGACGTAAAACGCATCCGTAAACCGGTACAAGCAATGATGTTATGGATTACGTCACAAACGTCATAACTAAATGAGGTTTTTTTATCCATGCTATTCAGAAAACAACAATATCTTAGAGGAATACAGAATCCTACTTCTGTTGGGACGTTTGGGACGTCCGCCCCATGTACAGTTCAATATCGCGATAAATTCGGCCAGCGGCGTGGTGTTCAATGGTGGAGTTACAAAGGCTACCGCGCCCAAGTCTTTGAACGCGATCATGGCATCTGCGCTATATGCGGCATTGATGCGGAAAAGCTACGGCGGATTTATGAACACGCATCACGCCAAGAATGCCAGTCAATGATCGATGGCGGTCCGCGATGGGCCGGTGTTTCGAACCTATTCCGCAACGAAATAGGAATAGATCCTCACGAATGCTTCTGGCAGGTTGACCATATCGAGCCTAAATGCAGGGGCGGACTTAACAACCTATCAAACTACAGAACGCTCTGTACCCGATGCCATTTCCTTGAAACGATGAAGATGCGGGGATTCAAATATTCCGAGCCAGATAGCTACATCAAAATCACTCCCATCCCTCCACCATCTGATGAACTCAGCCTGCGCAAAACCCTGATGTACTGCGCAGAAGCTCTACCAGCACGCCAATGACCCCGACGCCGATCTTGTCACGATGTTGAAGCAGGTCCGTCAGACCCTCGACCTGGTTGCTAGCGCGATTAGTGGGGGGGGGGTAACACGCCATGAGCCAAACAGTGGAAATGCGTCTGGGTCAGTCGGTGGTGTGGCCGCCCTCGCCGGTGGGGCTGGCCCAAGTGTCGGAGTTGAGGCGAAACAAGGTGCGGATCACGTACCGGTGCCGATCGGGCCGCTGGCGCCATCCGGTGGTGGCGGTGAGGAAGCTGGTGGAACTGACGGAGAAGGAACCGCCGCTGCCGCTGGTCAATCTATTCGGCCGCGGCGTGCTGAAGAAACAGAAAACGTTTGAGTTGAAGTGATTTTTTGAAACCCAATGCCGCTCAGCGGCAGGAGACAGTCATGACCGTTATTGATGCCCCGAAAACAAAAAAGAGCGCCCGCTATAACGGGCGCTCCCAAGGGAACAGCGATGAGCAGGCCAGCATACCGGCAACCGCCCAGGCGGACCAGATGAAGGCTGCCCAGCAACATCTGCAGGACTTGACCCGCCAACTGGAGCAGGCCGAGAAGCTGATGGAGAAGCCTGATCCGTATGCCTACACGCCGGCGTCGAGGAAGAAACGCGCTGACATAGAGGCGAAGATCAGCGACCTCAAATCGCAGATGGCAGTAGCCGAGGTCGACGCTCTGCCCCTGCCGGCACCAGTGGCCGCGGCGATGAAGTTCCAGGAGCGCAATGTTGCGATCTCCACCATCCGGGTCACAGGGAATCACCGGGAGATCGTCGATCAGGTTGCGACGGCGCAGCTAGCCCGGTCATTGCAGACCATGAGCCTGCAGCAGCGTATTGGCCTGCGCGATCAAGGCGACGGCACGTTCGAACTGATCTGGGGGAGCCGCCGGCTGGCCGCGGCAAAGCTGATCGGGTGGGAGGAAATTCCTGCCAAGATATTTTCACCGACGCTGACGGCGACGGAGGTGGAAATCCTGCGGACCATCGAGAACTTCGGACGCAAGGATTTGACGCACGTCGAGCGAGCCATGGCGGTGGCGCGGGTGCTGGATGCGGTGGAACTCGTGCGCGCCCCACTGGTGAAGCATCGCGCATCGGTATCCGCATCAGATTTTCCGGCGATCCTGGGCGATGATCCGGCGGTATTCGAGGAAATGAATCGTCGCCGGCTGGATCCGAAAGAATGGTTTGGTGCTAAGGCTGATCCGGCCCTGATCGCAGCCGCCGAAATACAGCAGGACATCAACGCCGCCGGCGGCCTGCACGCCTTTGTCGGCCAGCAACTCGGATTCCCCGCCAAATGGGTCCGCGACAATGCCTACGTTTCCAAACTCGGCGGGCAGGCCCGCAAACTGCTTGCCGAACACCGGATCGACGTGGGGCATGCGCGAGAAATTGCCAAGGTCGGCGATCCCGATGTTGCAGATGGCATCGCCGAGCAATGTGCCCGCGACAAGCACGGTCAGGGCGGCCGGGATGTGAAATGGTGTGCCGCACGGGTTGTGGAGCACCTGCGTTCACTGCGCACGGTGCCGTGGCGGCTGGATGTGGCGTTCGGAGCTGGCAAGCCGGGGTGCACCGGGCAGGCCTGCGCGACGTGCCGGTTTAATTCCAAGTCCGATCCGGATCTGTTCGGCGGTGCGCTGGCGGATGAGCCGGCTGCGGGCGTCTGCACCAACGAGGCGTGCTTCCATGCGAAACAGGAAATCACCGACAAGGATGTGGAGAAGGCGACCGGGAAGACGGTCGCGGCGGCGCGGCGTACCGATGCGACGGTGAATGAAACGCTGGCGCAGCAGTTCGTGCCGATCCACGTGAAGCCGGCGACGGTGATGCGGAAGGCCCAGAAGGAAATGAAGCCGGCGGAAGGCAAGGGCGGTGCGTCAGCCAAAGTGCCACACACGCCGGAAGATCACGCGAAGACCAAGCTGGATATTGCGATTGGAGATTGGGAGGAGGAGGCCCGCGAGGCAATGAATAAAGCCATCCGTGCCGAGCCGATCCGCTTCGCGATGCTGTGTGTTCTGCAGAACGTGCCGCCGTTCAGGGAAATGATGTACCGGATGCCGCCGGAGGATTTGCGCGAGGGCGGCAAAGCGTATGACCTCCTGATGCTCGCAACAGGCCACGAGTCGGAAATAAGCGAGCTTTGCAAGCTGGCGTTAAAAAATAAAGATGCTGAACCTCCCATCCTCGAAGATGCCATAGCCGAATTTTTCATACCGTTTATCGACGAATGGAAACTCAAAGTCCCGCCGATGCCCAGGCTGGAGGATTTTCTCCCCGGCGCAGAAGCCAGAAACAACAGCATCGAAGGGTAGCGCCCGCGCCAAAGGCAAGAAAGCCAAAGCGGCGGCAGAGGCCTCCGACAGTAGCAATGATGAGGATGGAGGGGGAAAGCCGGACCATGGCGGCGATACCTCGAGCGCGCCGACGAAGTTTCGCGTGGGCGATCGCGTGAAGTCGCGCGATGAGAACATGTTTGGGGTGGTTTCAAATACCTATGCCCATAACGGCGTGTTGCAGCACGTTTGGGTGAAGTGGGAAGGTGTTGCCGAGCCCGAGAAAATTACCGACCTGGATGAGTTGATCGTCAGCGAGCCAGCGGCGGCTGCCTGTCGCGTCTGTGGGTGTACTGAGGACAACTGCAGGCAGTGCATCGAGCGGACCGGCGATGCGTGCACGTGGATGGAACCCGACCTGTGCAGCGCGTGTTACCCGATCGTCAATTTCAACTGGGACGAGGCGACGCGGGATGGGTTGCAGGCTTACATCGCCGAACTGACGGAGGTGATCGATAAGTATGCCGGCAATATTCGCGCTGTCGCCATCCGCCAACGAGCCAAGGCAAATAAATCCCTGAAGGAAATGCCAGCGTCAGTAGATGAAGGCTTTAAGTGGCAGGTGGGCATGCGCGTTCGTCCCGCCAATGATGGAACCCGCTATGGAACGGTCACTGGGATTGTGTCCCTTGGCCGCTCGGTGATGGTCGCATGGGACCGGCCGCCTAAGGATGTCAAGAAAAACCATCCGTTCGACATTCAGGAATGGAATGCAGATGCGCTAACAATCGTTTGCGACGATCGCAGCAGCGGTGAAATCTGGACCGTTCCTGCGGCGATAACCGAGCCGATCGAAACATCGCCGAGCAATTATGACAACCGCCTCAAGCCGGGCGACCGGGTTAAGCCAGTGGGCAAAAGCAAGCTGGTTGGCACGCTGTACAAGATCAAATCCAGTTGCTTCGTGATCCAGTGGGACGGCCACTCGGCAATGGAGGAATGGCCGCTGGAAAAACACATCCAGAGAATTCCGCCGATCGAGTTGGAACAGACTGATCGTGCCACGACGTCACCCTCTCTTACCGTCGGCACCCGTGTCCGATGCGTCGATCCACTGCATGACACCGCCAGCGACTCTTGCGATATCGGCATGGGCACGGTGATCGCCACCGGACAACCCGGAGGCGACGTGACGGTGGAGTGGGACAAAGCAGGCCCCAAACGCAAAGCCCTGGTCACGCGAAGCGATCCGGATGCGCTGGCCGTCGTCGTCGAGGAATCGAAAGGGGTGGCATGATGAGTACATCCACCGCCAAACGTTCTCATGCCGAGGCGATCGCCGATGCTCGGGCGTTCAAGAGTTTATTCGATGGTGCCTACGAGCGATGGGAATTTGCCGGGAGCATCCGCCGCAACCGCCCGGAAGTCTCGGATGTAGAACATGTCGTCATTCCCACAATTGGCGATGCAGGCGGATTGTTCCCCGGTGCTAGCCAAACCAACCTGCTGATGCAACGATGCGACCAGCTCCTGGGGCAAGGCATCATCAGTAAGCACGTCTATGAGGTGAACTATGCCGATGGCACCACAGGCACGCGCAGCATGTGGGGCGACATTTATCGCGGTGTCAGCTTCGCGGGCTCACTGCATGAAATCTTCTCAGCTACGGCAGACAACTGGGGAAGCATTCTTGCGATCAGGACCGGTAGTGCAGAGTTCAGTGAGATGCTGGTGACGAAGATCAAGTCACGCGGCCTGTGCCAGCGCAACGGGTACGTGCGGTACGTGAGTGATGGAAAGATTTACGTGACTCGGACCGAGGAGGCGTTTTTTGAGGCGTGTGGTGTGAAGTGGATTCCGCCGGAGAGGCGGTAAGCGATGTCGCTACTGACCAACATCCTCGATCAGCTCGGCCCGTGGGAGCTTCGCGCGTTTCTCCAGCGGGGCGGCACGCTGCCCCACTCGTGCCGTCATCGCCACCAGCGCATCCAGGAAGCGATGGAGCTGGTTGATCCGCCGGCACCACTGGCGGACGACGTGGCCCATGAATGGGCGGTCCCGGTGCAGTATGTGCCGACGGAGTTGGAGATGTTCGCGGGTGTGGTGGGTGTGGAATTTGTGGAGTCCTGTGCCGAAATGGCGCAGGCGGCTAAACGGAAAGGTTGTGCGGCGTGAATGAATTCTTGGCATGGTTATCGCGAATATTGGACTCCTGGAAGTTTTGGGTTGTCATCGCGCCGTGGGAGATTGGTGTCCGCATCAGGCTGGGCAAGCGAGGCGTTGCACTTAAGCCTGGTGTCCACTTTCGCATCCCCTTCGTGGACAGCGTCATGCTGGTGAACACGCGCCTTCGCATCGAAGGAACACCGCCGATCACCGTATCGGGGGACAAGCCCAATTGCACCAGGTACATCTCCGCGACGATCGGCTTCTATATTACGGACCCACTGAATGCGATGCTGAAGTTTGGCCTGCCCGGACCGGTTGTGATCTCAAAAGCGCAGGGAGAAATCGCGACAACTCAGGACGAAGGGAAGGCGATCACAGCATTGAAGAAATATTTCACGGAGGACACGGGTATTTCGGTGGAGTTTGTCAAGTTCGTTGAAGACGTAGAAGTGCGCACATACCGGATCATCAACGGGAATGCGTGGATAGCGTCAGGACACGAATCAACCACGATGCAGGGCACGCTGTCGGCAAGGTACTGATTTCATTTGACCCTGGGAGATTACGCCATGAAAGCATTAACGATTTGTCAGCCTTACGCGGAACTGATCGCACGCGGCGACAAGCGAGTTGAGAATCGAAAATGGGCAACAGACTATCGTGGCCTCCTGGCGATTCATGCAGGCAAAAGCCGGGATTGGCTCAGCACACTTGGCGATGAATCCAACATAGCCCTGGCAGATATGGCGTTTGGCGCGGTGGTGGCTGTGGCGAGCCTGGTTGATTGTGTTCGTGTCGATCTGATATCCAGCTCATCGTGCCCTCCGCATCTGCTTTGGATGCGCGACCACGAACATACGCATGGTCCATGGTGTTTCGTGCTGGAGGCGGTCATCCGTTTAGCCACGCCCTATCCGTGCCGAGGCGCGCTCGGACTGTTTAACGTGCCCGACGACGCGATCGCCGCCGAACTGGGGGTAACAGCGTGAACGGACTCGAACCCGAACAACTCGCGCTCGCCACCCAGGTCGCCTGCCAGATGGTCAGCCGCGGCATGTGCCGAGCCAAGGCGATCGTAGCGGCGCAGAACATGGTGAGGGAAGCAGCAACGCCAAAACCCGCGCCAGTCGAAACCCCGTTGCAGCGGGCGATGAAGAATTATCACCCGACGCCATGGAAGGAGAACGGATGATGATCGGTGGAATTGTTGTAGCTATTGAAGAGATGCCTGACCGCCTCACGTTGGAGGTGCGCGACCAGAGCCGCCCTGACCGCTGCAAGGTCGATGTGGCCAAGGGATACTTGATTGAGTTTGGCGACTCGGTCTGGTGGCAGGGTGACTATGTGTACTGGACGCCGGCCGGAATGGACCACGTCGACGTGCCGGGGCCGCGGCTGGGATATGCGAGAGCAACGAAGGTGGAATGATGTCACGCCCCCAAAAATATTCTTGGAGATTGAGATGAGCAGGCCCGGATTGCCTGTTTTCCGCGCAGCGTTCGATGGGATATTCCGCTTGTCAGAACTCAAGCCGCTGCCGGCGAGCTTCTGCGATTTTGGCCGAACCCACGCACTGTTTGCCTGCCCGTGTGGCGCAAAAGGCCACGCGGCAACAATGGCAGGCGATTTCGACACCGGTAAATCGTTCACCGCCTCACCCGTCCTGCATTGCTGGGAAACAGGACGGCAGTGGATGGTCGAAAAGGATGTTCAAACAATCATCCAGCGTGAAGAAGAAGTGTTTATGAGGCTGATGGAGCGATTCGATCGCGAAGGTTTGTGCGGGAAAAATGTTACTGCGGTTGAAGCGTTTCGGCTCCACACCGAGCGCGGGTGTCCGTCTGAGCTTCTGAACGTTGACTCCTATGAGGAGTTCGACCGCCTGATGGAAGAGCATCGGAAAATATCGAGAGCTTAAGGAATGACATGAGTTCACAGGCACAAATAGACGCCGAAGTAAAACAGATGGATTACCAACAGATGATCCAGTGGCTGAGGAGGCGATACGATGACATGTACAACACCATTCAGGCGCAATGCCGCGCTGCCGATCAGGACAAGGCGGAAATCGCGAGGCTCAGGACGATCGTAGATAAGTTTCCGAAGACCGCCGATGGAGTGCCACTTCGAGTCGGCATGAAAGTCTACTGCCCGCTTGGGCACGAGCATATGGTTTACCCTTCCAGCCCCATCGGCGGTCAAATCTACTGCACCGAGAATGGATGCTGGAGTGAATGTGGCGGTCATCGGAGCGGCACGTACTACAACGACCGCGATTGCTCTTCTATTCCGCCGGCAGCAACAAAATCAGAGGTGAAGTGATGTCACGCCCCAAATTGGCGGATCGCTTGCATCGCCGAATGCTGATGTACGTGGTCCGTGAAGAGTATCGCAATGCGTGTCGCCTCAGAGATCGCATGACACGTAGAGGATTCCGGGTTCTTCCGATTGGAACCGATGGGCCAGGCGCGACCTACTTAAAGAACCTGGAGCTTTCCAACAAGGTGTTTGGGGCGTGCGACGAATTGATTTGACAGGTGAAGTGATGGGAACTCGAACTACGAAAAAATCCCCTGCCCGCAAGATGGCCGAACAAATTGCCGCCCGCTTGTTCGTCAGCGGGAGTCGTCACAGGGCTGATCGTCTGGTGTTGATGCAGGAGCCCCCAGGTCAACCCGCGCGGAATCTCGGCGGCTGGTGTGAATTTGCGGTGGTAGATCAGATTGAGCGCCTACTCCTATCACCGGGAACGCCCTACGCGCCGCCCGTCGTGCCATCATCTCACGTCGCAGTGGGCCGAAGTAATCCATCACCCACGGCACGACAACCACGGCGGCGAGGATCGCCGCGGCAATGAGGATCGGAGCAACTTCGGCGAGGGAGTCGAGCATGGAAGAAGTTTAACATCAACAGCGGTAATCGCCGCGGAAGGAATTACCATGGAACGGCCCACACAGAAGACAAGCGTGAGGCGATCGGAGTATTTACAGCTTGTTGGCCTGCTGCTGTTGGCTAATCGGCACAACGATGCACTGCAAAACATAGAGGATGCCATCGCAGAAATAACGGGAGAGGGTCCTGGCAGTCATTCCGCCGATGCGGTTTACTGTAATTACTCCGCCGAAAAACTGCTGAATAAGCTCAACATCACCATCGCAGAGGAGGCGGCACAATCGCCGATCAGCACATGACTAAACTGACCCGACAAAGCTGGCAAAAGACGCCCTATGCGGCAAGCGGAGCGCAACAGCCCGACCGTGATATTGAGCGGTTGCTGGAGAAGTATAAGGCGAGCGATTGGCAGTGGACGATGGGCCGCGGACCGAGCGGGCGCCGCGCCGTGATGCTGAGATTTCGCCTGAAGGAAAAGACTTACCGGTTTAACATCGAAACACTAGATGCCGACGCCGACGAGCGGATGTTGGTTCTACAGAGCAAGCGAGCCATCTTCTGGATGTTGAAGGCTGTGATCGAGGCGTCAACAGTGTTTTTTACACCAGAGCAGGCAATGTTCGCGTTTCTGGAATTGCCGGATGGTGTGACGACGTACGAAGTGGCATCACCGAAATTGAGTAGCATGACTTCGCGGGAGTTTCTAACGCACATACATCCGCGCGAGTTGCCCGCACCTGCACGATGAGCAACGAAGAAGTTTCGGTCGGAGCCGTCGCCTTGCGTGCCCTACTGCTTCCCCTCATCAGGCTCATACCGATACGAGTGCTTCAGGTGCTCCTCGAAGTTCTCCTCATACGCCGCCACGAGTTTCGGGTGGTCGTGAATGACGAGAAGGTTTTCGGCGTTGGACCGTTCAGCCTGTTCGGTGAAATTGAACGACCCGGTGATTAAAACCGCTCCATCAATCAGGCAGACCTTGTTGTGGGCAATCGGATGCTGCGCGTCCAACCATATGTCGATCCCATGCGCCGCGAGGTAATCGGGTTCCCGCCGCTCCTCCTTCGCCACTTTGCTGTCGAGCACCACGCGAACCTTCACGCCTCGGGCCGCAGCATGAACCAGCGCAGATCCGATCCCGCGGCTGGTGAACGAATATGCCTGCAAATCGACTGTATGTGTGGCACCGTCGATTTGCTCGATGACAGCGGCTTCCGATCCGCCTTGGGGCGAGAAATACGCCGAGATGCCATCCTCTGTCGCGGCAGGTGGCATGGGCTGACCGGATTTGGAAGGGGCGCGGGCGAAGAGGAGGCTTGAGCAAAACAGTGCGGTGGCGACGATGGGGAATATGCGGCGGTTCATGGGTGGGTGGGGAGTATACCCGCTGAGGTTGCGATATCGCCCGCCGCGCGAAATCTGTTAGTGATTTGGTGGCACCGATAAACCGTTGAAATGCACACAAATTACAGGGGGCATATTCGGGCGCGATAAAAACGGCAAAAATATGAAGGAAAATGGTGTTTCAAATTTGCCTTGTAAACTTCTTCGGGAATATCATTGCCAAAAGTGTGATGTATGTGATATATCACTAATCCAACTGGATCGGGTGAGCCGATGATTCAGAGTGAGCAGGTTAAAGGAACTTCATGCCGACAGGGAACAGGCTGGTTCGACTCATTCATCCGGTTCACAAGGACTGTTTCCGACTTCTTTCAAGCAATCGTGATCGAAAGATCATGCGCCGCCACGCCCTCAAGCTTCGGTTCTGGCCCGAGATGTACCCCAAGGCAGACTCAGGCGAAGTGCTTGATTTGGATTGGAGTTGGATCAGGGCTTGCCAGGGATTGAATATTGGAGAACTGCGGATCAACGAGAATATCGGTGGATTCGACAACTGGCGAATCATCTTTTTCGAAGGCCCTCAGCCTCAGGGCGATGAACAATGGCATCGCCTTTGGGTGCTACAGGTGATGAAGAAGAAGCGGAACGAATTCACGGATGCGGATATTAAAACCTTCAAGTTGCGTAGAAGAATGGTAATTGAGCGGTACTACGGTTGCCGCCCCTAAACACCAATCGTGACTGGAGAAAGCAAATGACTGCTACACAAGACATCCAAGGTGCCCCAACTCCCAAAGCCACTGATCCAGCAAAGGAAATGCTGTTGCGCAACACGATGGATGTCCTTCGCGCATTCAGCGAATGCTCGGACGACATTCAGGCTGGAGTCCTGGAAATGACCGAGATCATCGCCGATCCGGCCACAGACGAAGATGCCCGCGCTGCTGCTGAGGTAACGCTGATTGAGGCGTTGTACCCTCAATATGTTGGAGAAGACCTTGGAATTGATTCTGATGATTACGAGATAACAACACGAAATCATCATCCCGAAATCGAAGCTGCTCTGGATGAAGAGGAAAATGTGTTTGCGACCAATCTTTCACGCCTGATGGCTGAGAAGAATATCACACAGAAAGAACTTGCCGAAAAGATCGGCGTGGGCCAGCCGGCGATTGCCAACATGATCTCCCGACAGTGCCGCCCTCAGCGCCGCACGATCGAGAAGATTTCAGTCGCCCTGGGCGTTGACCCCAAAACGCTTTGGCCGTTCGTTGCTTGATGCGCTGGCGAAATAAAGATTAGATTCCCCGCCGCGAGGGCCGCGCATGAATAAGGCCAGCCGAATGGGCTGGCCTGGTGGTTGGACGGGAGTCGACGAATTCACGCCATGATTGCCTGTCGCGGCGCGACGAGGTCAAGGCGATCGGGATCGAATCCTTCTATGCGGGATTCGAATCGGAATATATTCTTCCCCTCCCAGATGTTTTCATTCTGGCAAGCCAGGCTTTCAATGTGGTGCCATGGGCGTGACAGAAGCCACGTTTCCGCGTACATCCGGCCGCGCCAGGAGTGACCTGCCCAGTTGAAATCCGGGCGGCTTAACCTGTAATCCATCGGCCGCGGCAGGGTTTCTATCCAGTCTGATCGGGCCAGCCAGAAATTGCCCGAGAAATGCGGCATGTTGCCATTTTGGTAATCTACGCCGACCGCATCGCACAGTTTCAACCGCTCAACATTAGCGCGCCAGTCCCACACGACATGCCTTTGCATCAAGCGTCGCCATGCCTTCTTGACAAGGTCATTCGGCTGGCTGACGCCTTTGGTGTGAAGATACATCACCGGGTCCGCTGATGTCCGGGCCTTGCACCAGTCGTCAAGCAGCGTGAGCGTCGGCATCTCACACAGCTTGGTATCGGGAGATGCAAACTTCACTGCGAGGTCGACGCCGCATGACTCGGCAATCCGATTCACTGTGTCAACCTGGTCCTCTTCGCCCAGCACTGCCGCGGTTGCCCGTGTAATTCCGGCATATGCCAGAAGTCTGAGTTGCTCAATCACCACCTCCACCCAGTTGCCCATGCAGGCGACGTGGTAGAACACCTCTGGCTTAATTAGCGGCCAGTCGGCGGATTGTCGCGCAGCCAGCTTGTACCGGAAGCATTTCTCGGGATGGCTCAGGCCATCGGCCTCTTCCAGGGTGGCGTTGATTCGGCTGTCCCATGATTCTGCGCCAATCAATCTGCCTCGCAGCGTGCTGACATTGACACCCTGAATTGCAACAACCGGATCGAGCGTAAAAAATTGGTTGGCCGCCGCGATGGCGCGCAGGCCATGATCGACGTGGTAAGCGTACCCCTGCCAGAACTCATGCAGCCGCTTGAAAAACCGCGGATGAATCGCCAGCGCATGGGTTCGGCCTGTTTCCATCGTCCTCGCTAGTCCAGGCGCAAATGGAATCAGCGGCCGGTGATGCTCTCCCCCCAAAAATAAAATATCCCACTCCTTCATCGCGGCCATCGCCGACTGGATGCGATCGCACGCCCCAGGCAGGAACTGGCAATCGTCCTCCATGACGAGAATCGGTTTATCGATGCCCTGCTCGATCGCTGATTGGATAATCGCCAGCCATGATGCGCGGCACCCGATCGCCCCGGCGTTGGAGTTGTTCCAGTTCCAGCCCGGAGGCACCGGTGCTGTTTCCCCGTCGATCGCGTCAAACACCTGCGGCCTCCGATACCGCCAGCCTGCGGGAAACCTTTTCCAGAAGTTGCGCAACCGATCGGGCGTTCGGGCAAGGCTGATTACCTGCACCCTGGCGAATGTCTCATCGCCACCGTCGACCGCCGGCGGCGCTGGCTCGCGAGGCGCTTCATCCTCCTCGATCGCCGCCAGCAGCTCGCGGAGAATGTCCTGCTGATCGTCCGTCAGCGATAGGGATATTGCACGTTCATTTGCCATTGTCTCGCCCCGCATCCGCAGTCATGCCCCATGATTTTCTTGTACAGTTTTTTGATCTGGTTGCCCCCCACCGTCGCCGCCAGACGCTCAAGCGTGTCGCCAAGCCCGTTGTCGCCGTCGATCGCCATTTTGGACAGCAGCATTGCCAAGCGCGGCCACTTCGCTCGATCGGTCGTCCCCCTGGGCGCGGCGACGGGCGGCATCGAAACCGCGCCGTGCGGAATGTGCCCGCGCGGCGGATGCGTCGGCGCATCATGTTTATAATTTTTATAGCGCTCGGTTGCCTTAATGTGTGCGGGATGATCGTGATCGAAACAAATGAGCGTAGCTGTTCGCTTCGTAATCGCCGGTAGCAGTTCCAGCAAATATCCGGATGGCCGCTCGGCAAGCCGTCGCTCGAATTGCTCGATGGTGTTGCAGCGTTCTTTCATGGCATTGGATTAGTGACTTCCAGCGTCAGGATATCGCATCCGCCCTCGCAGCATTCTTCGCATCCCTGAATGTAAGTGCCCAGCGGCGAGCCGCCGGATTTATAGCCCCGCCACAGGACCGAAGCTTCGCCGCTGATGACGGTCAACCGGTAATAATTTCGCGGTCCATCGGGAATGAATTCGACCTCGACGTTAAACGGCCCAACGCCTGCGCCATCGATCGTCCAAAGCGGGTTGCCGCAGAAGCCGTATCGCGTCGTGTTGCTAATGTACGTTCCCATTTCACCGGTGACGCAATCGGGTATCGAGGTCAGGTCAACCGCCAACTCGGTGAGCGTGTCATCGCACACGCCATCTGTGGGGATATTGTCGGGGCTGATGCAGGAAACCGATCCTTCGCAGGTCAGCGACATCGTCGGCGTCGCCGGATCGTTGCTGAGCTTTATGAGCGTCCAATCAGCTCCAGACAGTGGCGGGCATGGGTGGCTGTCGTAGGGCGCGGTCCACTGCCCGAAGTTGCTCGACGGCACCTGAATGTCGAGTTGCCAGTAGATGACGCAATTGCGCACGACCAGCGTGATTTTTTGAAAACTGTCTTCGGATTGCCAAGCCGCGTCAGTCGGATCTCGCGACAGCGAATAGGTTCCGTTGATGTGCAGCGTTCCGCTGACGGTCACATCATAAATCGTGCAGCATGAATCGAACGCAGACAGCGCAGGCTTCGCCGGCGAGGTGCAGGGTGTTCCGCTGCTGCCGCCTGAACCTCCGCTCCCGCTCGTGCTGCCGCCGCTGGAACCCCCCGATCCACTGCTGCCGCCGCTCCCGCTTCCGCTTCCACTGCCGCTGCCGGCAGAGCCCCCGCCGAAACTGCCGGAGGTCGATCCCGCAGGCGCACATGCCCCGATAAGATAAGAGCTGACCACGCAATCGCAGGCTTTGCAGACGGGCGCGGCGGCAAGCGAGCCAGCAAACCATATATTCGTGTGAGCCGGATTCCCGGATCGCAGGTCCGATTGCGCGATCGTCCAAGTTGCGCCCGCCCCGCAGGCCGCGTGATTGGTGAACCAGCTCTCGTAATATGGGGCAAGGGTGACACAGCCCTTATGGTTGGCCGGATCGCCTGTCCCCGGATCGATGCCTTCCGCGTAGCAATTGACGTACAGGCATCGCCACGTTGCAGCGTAGGGGACGCCCCGCGCCATCACGCCCGCACCGCCGACTGGCCCGTCATAATTGACCGGGAATCCAAGAAAGTTGTTGGCCGGGTTCAGCCGGATATGGATGATGGCGTGGCTGTAGTCGAAACAGATGCCGGCGGTCATGCCAATCGAAAATCCGCCCGCGCGGGTTACTCCATCAAAATCGACGCTGGCAGATGGGTTTGGCGTGATGCCGGCAGCGCCGGTGAACCACCAGCAGACATTTTCAAATGTGAAGTGATCGCCAGTGGCAGGATCAATGTAGGTGTAACCGAATGGCGTGCCGAAAAAGACTTGCAGGCCCGAAATGAAACTTCCGCTGAACGGGCCGAGCGTGGTCGTCCAGATGCCTCCGCCCGGCGCTCCGGGGAAGTAACTATCGATCATGTTGATCGACAAGTTAAAGTCGAGGCGAACGCACGCATTGTCCATGCAGCCGCCGCTGCATTGCGCCAGCCCGCTATTGACAACGCCGCGGTTCCACCCGTCGCCACGGTCGAAGAGAATCTTGCCGTTTTTGAAAATGATCCCCATCACGAACCGCCGCTGCCGCTGGTCACGCCGGGCGTGCAATCTTCAGTGGAATCGAAGTATTCGTCGCAGTCCCAGATGCGGTACGGTTGCAGTGGCGTTCCGCCCGATCCACTCCCGCCGCTGCCGCTGCCCGGTACATGACCCGCCGATCCGCCGAATCCGACAATGGAATTGCTGGTGACTGTAAAAATAAGTCCGGACAGTGCGGTATGGCATGGGCCGGCAATCTGGCGGTGCTTGAACAGCGGGACATTGGTGGCCAGCACAATGCCGGTCGTCAATGACGTGATCGTGTAGGTCCAGGTGGCGAATGTGTTGCCCACGGCGCTGCCATCGGCCCCGCCATCCTTTGTTAGCTGCGCAGGGAACATGCCGCCAGATGAGCCGGTTTGCGTAACTGTAAAGAAATGAAGGTCTCCTTTGTTCAAATCCTTGGCCGCATACACAATGATTGGCGTACCTTTCGGCAGCCAGTGCGATCCCGAGCCACCGGAGATTGGGCTTTCACATAGATTCGACACGCAAAGGGGCAAAGTCAGTATGTCATGGCCTTCGGTATCTTGCGGGCTTGGGATTGAACCGATCCATAGACGGCCGTAAACGCCTGAGTCGCTACCGTCTTTCAAGTCTACCACCGCTGGCTGAACCCAATATCTTTCATCGTTCCAGTCGGTCTGTGCGCTGGGACCGGTGTTCGTCGTGAATCCCAAAAACCAACCAACAATGTGTCCAGGCAGCACCGACAAAGATGTGCCATGCTTGGTTTGCACTGCGCTGATGCCTTCGCCTCCCAGCAACGTCAGGAGTGGGCGCAAGGCTTCAACCGGCTCTTGCAGATGCGAACTCTCGATTGGCCAAACTTTGTTCCAGTCTCGCAACAGCGGCATTTACGACTCCACGATTTTTGCGGCCAGATCGGCGGCGGCAGTATTTGCGCGAGCGTAGATTGTCCCACCGATCGGCAAAAGCGCTACTTCGTTTGGGAGTAACTTTGCAAACGGATAAAACACCCCACCCACCTGCAAACCAAGTTCGATGTAATTGATGGCGTCGTTATTCTGAAAGATTCCCCATCGCGGAGTAGCCACACTGGCGGTAATCACCACCAATGCGCCGGCGGTGGTTGTTGGAACACTTTGGATGTTGTCTGAAATGTGGGTGCCGGCCATGTCGGCCAGAAGATTGGAAATATTCCAGTCCTCTTTGATATTGCCCTTTGCGACTTTTAGCCGCGCGGCGAACGTGATTTCTTGTGCCATGATGTGCTCCGTGTTAGCTGTCGAGGTTTGTACCGCTGAAGACGGTTCCCCAGTCCGTGAGGGAATAGAGACCGATGCGAGCAATCCCGACCGTGTTGGTTGTGATTCCGTTTATGTACGCTGCGCCGGCGAGGGTTGCCAAGGTGGTATGATCGACGATTACATGCTGACCATTGGGCAAACGGTAGTAAACCCAATTGCTCCAGTCCTCAGTGACCTTGGAAATAAACGTGCAGTGATAGTCATAATTCGCACCTTGCGTCAGCGTGCGAATATCCATGCCGGCGAATAGCCAATATCCTATTGGCAATCCTTGGAACTCTGCTGCGTTAACGGTCCCGAAAAGACTCTCGATATCACTGGGATATGGGGATTGGAATCTGGAATAGATCACCGTTTTTGTGGGGAACATTCCATTGATTGTTGCAGTCTGCTTGTCGGTTACGGTGCGAGTGGTGCCATCGGGCCCTTTGGTGGTGATGTTCAGTGGAATTTGTATCGGAACAATGTCATTCCCAATGCGCATCTGCTGCACACCCTGCTGAATCATTGAGGAAGATTTCTCAACAATCCAAAGCGGGATTTCTGATCCAGCCGTAGATGACGGACCTTCGTAGAGGATCAGGATTTGTGCAGCCGTTCCGGATAGTGGAACGATCAGATGCTTAACAACGCGCATGTAGGGATAGCCCGGCAGGCTATCCCTAATCTGCGGTAGTCCGGCAATCGCCAGGGTGCGGACCAGAGCTATCGCAGGGACAGATGTGTCGATGCTCAATGCTACCGCTGTTCTGGTCAGGCGTACGGAATTGGAGCTGTTTTCCAGACGCGCGCCATTGACGCGGTCCAAAAGGACTGTTGGGGATGGCATATGATTGGTTTAGCTAGGAGGATTGGCCTGTTACGAACCAGCCATGAGGTTGTAGATGTCGGTCAGGACGTTTTTGATATTGTCGAGGCCAGATCCATCTGTGCCGCCAACGGCACTCCCGCCGGTGCCAGACTGATTCCCCGTCAGGGCCGGAATAATGCTGTTATTCATGACGTCGTTAAACTGTCCGAATATCTTGGCTGCCTGTATTTGATTTTGCAGATCATCAATGTGGCCAAAGATGTCATCGGGGGATTCGTAGCCGCTGTCCGGCGTGGTGAGATTCACGGTACCAATTCGATCAGTGGTTTCGGGTTGGAATGATTGCGCAACTCCGCGGCGAAAAGCTGTAAGCCGCTGGAAGGCGATATCGAGCGTCTGATTCGATTGGTCAGGCAGTCCAGCTTGCTGAAGTTCCTCCGCCGAACCCAGCCCTTCATAGGCAATCCCTGTTGCCTGAGCCGAAACGTTGAACCCTTTTGCCGATTCGTCCGCGGCGACTGACTGTCCATGTAGCCGCAAATTGATGAGTGAAATCTGATCGTCGTACCGCTGCCGAGCCAATGAACGCTTGGTGTCATACCCAGCGGTGATGTCAGATTTTAATCGTGCGTTGTATAGATCGTCTCCATCGCGAAGCGGGGCCTCTTTCAGGGCTTCCCGCTCCGATTCGTCAATGTCGGAGATTTCAGCCTGCAACGGGTGACGCGACAGAATCAAGGAGTCAGACTTCATGCCGGCTTCACGCCTGCGAAGGTTCTCCAGGTCCAGCCCGCGACGGCCTTTTCGCTTCAGGTCGTTGAATAATGTGACGACAGGCTTAAGCAACGGGTCAGCCTGATCCTCCTCATCCTGGAGTCCGCTTTCATATTCCCGTTCGTCCGCTAAACCAGAGAAGCCTTGACGCAGGGCAGAAATCGCGGGGATACGACGCTGCATTGCCGTTTTGGTTAGCGAAACATCCCGCTCCAGCGACTTTAATCCCCCTTGCAGCCGAAAATATGCGGATTGCTTTAATGCTGGCAGATCTTTCTTCAGTTGGTTTAACGCCAGTTCGGCGCGATGTCGTTCATTGGGATCGGAATTGCTGGCTGCGTCTGATTGCAGATTGTCTTGCTGATTTTTCAGCGAATCCATCGTCTCGGTATATTCAGAGAGTAACGCTTCCCGCTGCCTGCTGATGGGGCCAAAGGTATATCGCGAAATGCCTTCATTTCGCATTTGTTCAGCAGATAGTGTGCGGGTTCGAGATTCCTGAATGCGTTTATTGCCGGCTGTTACGTCAAGGACCGACTGCTGCGCATTGAAGATTGCCGTCCCGGTATCACCTGGATTGTTACCGCCAAACATGGGCAAGCGTTCCAGTCCTGCGCTATAAATGGCTGCGGCTGTTCCCACTATTGGAAGGCTGGCAATGGACTGGTTGAATTGCAACTGTGCATCAAGTTGCGCAGGAAGATTCCCCTCGTTCATGCTAGTGGATTGCCGGAGGTTCATATACTCCTGACCAATCCGAAGGCTCTCTGATAAAAGCACGCCGGCGCCAATGCGTCGAGAAAGTCCGCGGCCGAACTTGCTGAGGAGTCCTTTTCCTTCCTCCTCCTTTTCAGCGCCTTCGTCTTCACGATTAGCGCGGGCGAGTAGCTGTAGTCGTTGCGGGCTGTCTTCGTCATGTTTATCCGCTTCATCGCGAAAATGTTCCCGCGGTCTTTTCGCGGCGCACTGGACAACCGGTAGTTCAGAGATGCTTTGTCGTACTGATTTTCCTCGCTTTCGGTGTTTCTCTGCTGCCGGTCCGCATCTTTCTGGCGTCTATCTTCTTCCCTCTGCGCAATGCGCTCCCTGCGTTGCTGGTCGCGCGCTTGCCGATCTTCTTCCCGTTCTCGATCGGATACCTGCTTTGCTTCACGTTGCTGGGCGTCACCGTTGATTTTGTCCTGAAGCCGGTCGCGACCGCCCTGCAACCGGTAACGGTGTGGTGAATCTTCAGGTAGAGAATTTATGGCTTCGTTGTAGGCGTTCAGTCGATCCAGCGGATCGCCAGAAGTGAGCTTATACCTGAGTTTGGCGTCATCGAGCTGCTTGGATTCGCGCTCCCTGCGTTGCTGGTCGGAAACTTGCCTATTCTCATATTTGGTGTCATAGGAGTCTGCACGTTTACCGCGTGCAGTTTCCTGCTGCAGTCCGCTGGCTTCAGTCTTTGCTTGCGATATGGCCCCGGCAACGTCTTGCCATTCCTTCTTAAGGGCTGCGACCTCGGTGGTGTCCACCCGTTCAGCACTCGCGCCGGAGGAGTTTTTCTCCCTGGGGGACTCGGCTGCCGCCGTTCCTTCCCTGATGGAAATGGTGCGTTTATCATTCCTGCGGTAAAACTCATCCAGTTCGGCCTGGGCTGCGCGCAGGTCGGCTGTGAGCTGCTCGTAAGGCGCGCGCAGTTCCCACGAGAGGGAGCCTAGTGAACCATCTGATTCATCTGACATTATTGTAATTTCACAACGGAGGAACGATGGGACTTTGGATTGTTACTGCTGCCAGCAAAAAGAATGGAACGGAAGTGCAGATTCCAGTCGAAGCGGATGATGGTGAACAAGCAAGACAAATGGTTGAGAAGCGTGGGTATATGATATCCACGGTGATCCGTACATCAGTAGGCGAAGATCAACTTCATATTCAGCAGGAGATATTAAAAACGCTGCGAAATATAAAAGCTTGGGTTCGGTTTGGGGGTGGAGTGTTGATGGTTATTGTACTTATGTTTTTTTTAGGGTTGTTTTCAGCCGTGGTGTTTGTTCATAGGGAATCGATAGTGAAATTTATCAAACCTGAAACACCAACCCAGGCTCCGCAATCGCATGATCCATGACGGACCCAAAAAGAAGCACCCTCGCCGTCGTAACCGGCGAAGGTGCGCATCCGATCCACTCGCAGGGGACCGGACGCGCCTGAGCATACCGCTCGCTTCTCGCCTGCGAAAGGACTGGAAATGTCTCCGCAGGACGCACAGCAGTTTGTTCGTGATCTGGAAGTAGTTATCAAGCACACCGTCGCCGCCGCGATCAACCGCTACAAAAATGGAAAGGATGTTGACCTGGCAGATATTTCCGAGCCGGAGAGAATCGACGAATTCGTGCAGGAGCGGCTCAGGGCGATTGAGAACCTTTTGATTCGCGATCCGGAAAGCTCTCGGAATTCGAATAGCTTTCTATGAGCTTACGTTCATTTCCAGGAATTGAATTCCACAAGGTGCTTGCCGCGTCACGGGTGCTCTTCAATGCCCGTGCCGTGTAATCCAGGCGGCGATAGTCGTCAGCCTGAACGAACTCCCCGCACGCCTTGAACAGCAGCTTGGTTGCGGCTTTAAGATGTTGCTGCGCTTCGGCCAGCGTGGCAGTTATCTCCTCTGCGCCGATGGTGGTTTCGGTAGCCATTATGAAATTATAGCACATCACCCGAATATGCGCCTTATCTCATCAGATAATCTGGCAATTTCGCCCGGGGATCGCCGCCACTTCCCATGACGTGGGAATACGCGCTTCGCTGGAAGCAACCCGACTGGGCCGCCAAGCTTCACGCCAGCCAGACCCAAAAGCGAATTAAGGGTCGTTCTCGCCTGTCTTCGCTCACGCGACGAGGCGTCAGTATCATTCAAGATGCGAATGCAGCGATTCAGGAGGGTGGCAAACCACATGATAGCGGGTTCTACTTCAGAAGGTCTTTGGCTTTAACGCCAAGAGCCCGGGCCACCGCTTCAATCGTGGATAGCTGGGGGTCTTTTACACGCCCAGTTTCGATATTATTCCAATAGCTTTTTCCGCTGAATCCGGCAGCAAGGGCGGCCTGCTCCTGCGTCAGGTTCTTCTTCTCCCGCAATGACTTAAGCTTCACCAAATCCAGCATCATCGCACTGTACATTAAAAACTAAACTAATCAACAAATTTCCCACTTGACGAAGTTTCTATTTTAATGTACTGTTGCCAACGTTGATTCAGTATCGTACTGACTCAAATAAAGTGCTCCCGCGTGTTACTAGCACCGGGAGCATGGCCAGACCCCTGTTACCGGAGTCCGACATGCTCGATCATACCGTCAACGTCCCATCCCTCAACGATCTCCACGGCGATTCCCACGTCTGCACGCGCCATACTCATGAATCTGCACAAACTGTGCAGGATGAAGCGGAGGCCCGCTTCGCCGCCCTCGCCAGTGAGGACCACTGCTACGACTGCGGCCAGATCGCCGGCCAGCTCTGCATCATCTGTGACGCCTGCCTCGCCCGCTGGACGGTGACGCAGCTTGGTTCGGCGCTGATGCGTTCAACACTGGCCCACGTCTGCCCCGTCGGTCGCATCCGGTTCCGCGATCACGAGGGCCATCCCATCGCTATCGCGCCTGGCGACAACATCCAAGCCGACAACGTGACGGTGTTCGATCTTCGCGAGGCCGTTAGCCACTTCGGGTGGACCCAGGGGCGCTCGAGTTCCTATATGAAATCACCTGGTCCGATGCGCCGATGCGAAAGGCCCAGTAATGGCAGGATTGCGCGACGGCGGACGCCGGATTATCACCGGCGACCGTCCGTCGTTTCTCTTTGCCCTGACGGTCCGTTTATCCGAGTTGCAACTGACACGCCGCCTCTGCGGCTTAACACGTTCAGGAGACCCATCGTGGTCTGTGAAACCGAATTATCGCTGATTGTATGCTGGGAATGCTTTGTCACGTTTGCCATCCCTAAGGACATGCACGTTTGCTGCCGCCAGACGGAGAAACATTTATTCTGTCCTAACGGACACGAACTGCACTTCAGCAGTGCCCTCGACGTCAAGTACGCCGAGGCTAGTCCGGCATCTCCCCAACAGGGAGCCGAGCTATTGAAGTTGAAGCGGAAGATCGCAAAGCTTCTTC
Organism: uncultured Phycisphaerales bacterium; assembly: GCA_963704405.1. Lineage (GTDB taxonomy): Bacteria > Planctomycetota > Phycisphaerae > Tepidisphaerales > Tepidisphaeraceae > MFD01213-c1. The sequence continues at coordinate 1,624,623 of OY969903.1, read as the reverse complement.
ATGAGAGGGAGCAGTCAGAAGGCCAACAAGGGGATCATTCATGAAAAAGTCAAACAAGAAACCAGCCAGCACGGAATCCGCCATCATGGCGAAGTTCATTCGCGATACCGCCCGCCGGCGCAACCCGCAACACATGATCGAAGAAACACCTGAACTGGACGGTGTGCCCATCGATGACATCATCGCCCTGCTGGACAAGCGCAAGTTCTGGGATGAATATGTGCTGGCCTGCGTGGTGTCCGACTTCAAGCGAAACTACGTGCGAAGCCGGATCGCCACAACTGCCAAGCGGTGAACTCACCCCGCCGCCACTATCTATAACGGCGTGTTGATGCCACTGCCCTGCTCCATCGTCAGTTGCTCCACAAGCCCCGCTATGGCCTGCTGTTCCCATGAAACGGGAGCGTGTTTTGCCGCGTTGAATCTCGCGACGATCTTCTCTGCCCGATTGGCGAGTTCGATAAACATATCTATTGTCAGCGTTCTAGGATCGATTCCGAAAGCATGAGCTACACTTGCCCAGTCTTCGAGCCAGTCCCGCTTTGGTCCTGGCTCGGTTGCGTTAAAGGGCGGTTCATTGCCTCGTCCTGCGGGCTCTTCGCTGACGGCTTCCGCGGCTTGGACACCCGCGTCACGCGAAGTGCAAGCGAGCCGGATTGTGCCAGCGTCAGCCATCCAAGTATCGCGACTATTTGCTCATCGGTGTACTGGGCCTTTTTCAGACTGTATCTCAGGGCTTTCTCTGCGCCGGAAGTGAACCAATGCGGTCGATGATGTCGTTAAGTGATATCTGCTGCGTCATCACCTCCATCTTCGCGCGATAGGTTTGCACAACGTCGAAGTTTGCCTCCTTCGCCATCGCCTCGGCATGTTGCTTCCATTCGTTGCGAATTTCCTCCGCGAATGGCGACATCTCCGAGGCGAGCAGCGGGGGAAACGTGACATCTTGATCGTTGATGGTCTCGATGATTGGTGCGGGAAACACTGCTGAGAATTCCATAAATACGTCTCCATCTACTCACGTGCTGACCAGTGGTCATCAACCCATCGAATGGGTTAGGTCTTAGCCCAAGCAATTGCCAAGGCGCCGGTCTTTTTGAATGTGAAGCTGCATACCTGAGCGCGACGACCGTTGATATCCACTTCCTGGAAGTCAATATCGCTGATGATTGCATCAAAAGTGAACGTGCATCCAGTTTTAGAAGTCAGAACTAAACCTGGCACCAGAGGGGTATTGCTGAGTGTGTCGAACGTATCTGCGGCAGATCCACTGGTAACATAAGCCAAAATCCGGCCAACAAAATCCCCCAAACCGGTGGTGCGCACACGCTCGATGTCGCCAAAACCAGTTTCATCGAGGTCTTCATGCGAGCGGACGCCCATCCATGTAAAGATTTTTCCGGGGACACCGGACGCCGATCCATTAAGGCCAGTGTGTATAACTTGGGCCATGAGCAATCTCCTTTGATATTGGTGTATTCAGGATTGGACTAGAAGTTCGTAAATAACAATTGAAGACCACACGGCATTGCCGGCTTCGTCATCTTCAAGCTGAATTGTGAAAGGCTTTCGAATCCGCACGCATTGCAAAACAGTGCGAGGATTGGTTGCAAGTGCGGCAAAATCGTATACCGCTGTGACCGCCGACATCATCGCCCATGCTTGGTCCTTGTCAGCAGCAAACACCCGGACCTGCAACCGGCAATACTCCATTGCTGTTTGGGGTCCGAAGCAAAACTTGCTGTCAGGTGGACTCAGTTCATCTACAACTGCATATGGCATAGGGGTGCCTGATGGCACCTGGCCGCCCCAGACACCCCCGACGAATTCAGACAGTGTTGGCGCACCATCGAATTTTGAGACGAAGGCATCTATTTCATCGACCGCTGGCATTAAGGCTTGATGGTTTTGAGTCGTGAAATCAGGGCGTCTTTAGCGATCGATTCAGTACGCTCTTTTTCGGGGCTCATGTACGGGCGTGGCCCCATTTTTTTTGTGCCAAATTCAAGCCATGTCGGAATCATCGGGTTGTCCCCCGATCGCTCGCTGACGACAGCGGCAACAATTGCATTGCCATCATCAACGGTTTCATGCCGAATTCCTTGCTGTAGCTGGCCGGTTCGGAGATGTGGTGGTGATCCCTCTGAAGCTGATGGCGGGGATGGCGTGGAAAGAGACTGTTTGATCCGAGCTGCCGCCGCCTCCGCCTGCTCATCCAGCGACTCGCGTGTGCCGGCCTTGACCCGGCTAACAAAAGAGGCAATGTCGGCGTGGCGAATCGGCACTCGGGGAACTACGCGACGGGATTTTCTTTCGGGGCAGATTGAACTGGGGGCGGTTCGGCTTTTGCTAGATCAGTGATTTCAATGATCTTCGCAGTAGGATTTGCGCGTTTCATGGAAGCATGTGCTTCTTCTTTATTGGCGAATGCGCCTGTGACATGCCCCTCTAAAACATTATCGTTGGCAAGGGTGAGCTTGTAATTAAATGTGGTATTCATAATTTTTTCGTCCTGTCATTGATTTCGTTTGCCGACAACCGTGACGTAAACAGATTCGCCAAATATTTCATTTTCAAAAGGGAGATACCCAATCACCAAATAGACTTTCCCGTTGATGGTGATTCGCTCCTGCTCTACCGCCGCAATATCGTCCGCTGTTGCAATCTCAAATTGGGCCGTCATGTCCTTCCGCGCGAAGTCGATGCGTGTTGCCGACGATGCCGGCCAGATAGCGCAAGGAATATCTTGTTTGCGCGGCCTGTAAACCTGTGTCATCCCCCCCTTGGTGCCTTTTTCACTGACAGGCGTTTCCAGCATCAAGGTTTTGTCCAGCATGTCATCCAGCATCAGAATTCCTACTATGAATTAGCACACATCAGATCATCTTTGAACAATCCCGGACGGGGCCAATTAAATCCCACACTGACGGGTGATAAATTAGCGAGTACGCCTGTTCCACGAACTTCTCGGTATATGGCCCGATTCGATACTCCTTCACTGCCGTATTTCGTTTGTCGTACTCATACATCAGCGCCACCAGCCGCACGCATCCCTGCTGCACGTCGTCAGGTACCGCGTCCTCGCCCGCCGAGTAATCCACCCGGATGTTCAGCCGCCCTTCCGGGAACGATCCCCATAGTTGCCCGCTGTCCGAATCCAGCCGCCACCCCTGGGCCGGCAAATTCGCGTATCCCTGGTCGGACGGGGCGCACTGCATGTCCTCCGTGTACACCTCCATCTGCGCCGACGCATTGACCGCCGTCACCGCCCCCTGCAGGGGCTTGAGGTCCGCGGCGGCCCACAGGGCATAACCGGACGCCGCAACCGCGAACCATCCGTTGCCCAGCCCGTTGATCGCCGCCGCCAGCGCGGTCAGCGTCGCATAGTCACTGTACAGCAGCGTTGCCGCCGTCTGCACGGCCGAGGAGACGAGTGACAGCTTGATGCCGGTTGTCGAGGTCGACAGGGTTGCCCGCTGGTTGGCCGTGCTGGTGTTTCGCACCGACATCGCGGGTACCGGCGTGGTGGCGACGCGGGTGATTTCCGTCACCGGGCATTCGTCAAGCTGCAGGAGCTGGTTGGGATAGCCGCCGCCGCTGTGATATTCGATGTACGTGCCGGGCCCGAACTCCCTCATGCAGGCGCGGCGGATGGCCGTGCTGGCGGCGGAGATGAGCAGCGACAGATACGCGCTGTCAGCGACCTGCAGCTTCTTGAGCTGCGGATGATGCGCGGCGCGGTCGATGGTGATGAGATCGGAAGGCATTTTACAGCGAGGCCCACAGCCCATTGATGCTGGCGCAGGTGCCCCGCGTAAGCTGCACCTGGATTTTATCCGCGCCCTTGGGGTCCACGAACACCGCGCCCACGGTGCCGTCGGTGTCGGGGTTGATGATTTCCGAGGCGGTGGTGAACGCCGTCAGCGCCGTGATCGTGCTGACGAAGAATTCGGTATTGAGCACGCCCTGGGCGGCGACCCCGGCTTGCGGGCCCAGCGCCAGATTCAGGATGAGCAGCGGCTTGGGAATCCACAGATTGCCCAGGCTGCGCCATGCGGTGATCCGGGCGGTGGCCGTCTGGGTGCTCGCTCCGGTGCCGTGGAACAGAAGCTCGACGATGTTGTTCGCCGTCTCGATCGATCGCAGGTCGATGATGCCGTCGCCCACAGGTTCGGTGATCGTGGGCACGGGCGACGTGATCGCCGCGCTGGTGGCGATGTTGGCGGCGAAGAGTTTGGTCAGACAGTGACGTGCCGTGCGTAGGATCATGTTGATTCTCTATAGGGATCGTGTGCGGAGGGGCTTGGGAGGGTTCGACGGAAACTCCATCTTCCCGCCCGGCCCGAAATCCAAAATCAGCTTCCCGCCCGCCGCGCCCACCACCGGCCGGAAATTGCTTAACAAAAAGAATCCCGCCGAGTTGTTGTTGTAGAGGTCGATGGTCAGAGGCGCGTTGAGCAGGATTTGATCCTCAAATGTAAGAGGAGCATTGCCATTACAATCGAGGCGACCGCCGGAGTTGAAAATGACCGGCCCAACAAAATCCCCACTGCTGTAAAACAAAGACGAATCGGTCTGGATGATGGTTGTGCCGCCAAACTGCGCGTCAAACCATGAGCATCCAGTGTTGAGCGTTGTATTGTTTGTGGTCGATCCGACGCCATTGTACCGGCCGACACTGGTGTTCCAAAGAATGGACTGAGCAGCACCGCCCGCATCGCCATTCCAGTTCTGCGCAGGGGACGACGGGCCGGAACCCATCAGCAGACTGCCTCCGAAGATCAACACTTCCGACGTCCATCCCGATTGACCATCGGCAGCACGATAGATGTCCAGCGTATCGGTCGCCTCGGTCGCATCGACACCGCCCCAGCTTACAGTCGTGCCGTTCGTGGCCTGCATGATATTCAGCGTGCCCGGCCCAAACTTCGCAATGTCGTTGACGCCCGGCGCAACGCCGCCGATCCATGCCGTCGGATCATCCTTGTACTTCGGCGTCAGCGGATTGGCCCAGGTGATGACTGCCATGATTAAAGTCCCTTGGCCGCGATATACTTCTGAAGCGCCGCCTCGATCTCACCAAAACACGTCGCCAAGTCCGCATCCGTCGCCGCCGATTTCTCCACCTCGGGAAAACTCACCGTCTTTTGTTTGCCGATCTGGATCGGCTCCTGCCCGTCCGCCTGCTTATAGTGGGTGACGCTCATCGACGCCGAGGTCGAAACCCCCGTCGCCACAAACTTCGACGCGGCGGTCAGGGAAACCATCACACTGTCCGGCCCATCCGGGATCGCGATGGGCGTGCTTGATACGAGTGGCATATTAGTGTCCTCTGTTTCGTTTCAATGACTCGGTTGCGTAGCCGCCCCCGCAACCCCGTTTCGAAAATAATCGTTGGCCTTCAGCGCCGTGAACCGCGCATCCCAGTTCGCCCGGCAATTCGCTTCCGCGCGAGCCAGAAATGCTTGCGCCCCCGCCACTCCCACGGATGCCGCGTAAGCCTCAATCGACACCGGCGAATCGGTTGCCGCCGCGGCGCTCCCCCCAGTCTCTCCGATCAGGCCCATCCACTGCACCGGCGTGAAAATCGGACCGGAGTTAATCCGAAACTGCCCATCCGCCGAATAGCTGTTGCGCGCCGCATGGATCGCCGAAGGCGCAACCCGGTAGTTCGCCGCGAAGTTGAAATTCCCCGGCGTCCGGTTGATCGCGATCGCGTTGTCACGAAAATCCACCGCCGCCCGCTTGTCCTGAAACGCGATGCCCACGCCCGACCAGTCGATGACCTTGTTGCCGTAAATACTCGCCGTGCCAGTCCCCATATCCAGAAGATTCTGCGCCACGCTGGCAATCCCCAGCGCCGAACCCGCCGCCCCGCGCGAGTGCAGCACCAGGTTGTCGTGCATCGAGCCGTTGAGCGAGTCCAGGAACAGCCCATCGCCCCGCTGCTGATCTCGGGCAGGCGCATCAGGCGCGCCGGTAACGACGCAGTTTTTGATTTCGCCGGTCGCCCCGCCGGTCATTCCGTTCTGGCCGTGAATGCCGTTGTCGATAAACAGGTCATTATCGAGCGTGCCGCCGGCGCGGCCCATGTATCCGTTGCCCCCATTGTTGGCGACGATCGATCCAATCAGGTCCGCGGGGTTCAGCGGATGCGCGGTCGTCGCGCCTCCGTCATTGCCGTAAACCCCATGCTGGAACTCATCCGCGGTGGCCGGGTTCTTGCCGTCCCAGCCATTGCCATCGATGACGCACTGGACCAACTGCGTGTGCGTGTTGTCGCCGAAGTAGTAAACCCCCACCGCGTGCCCGTTGCCGGCGATTTTGTAGTTGTGCGAAATATTGCATCGGTAAGCGATCGTGCCATCGCCAGCCGTGACAACCAGTCCCTGAAAAAATCCGGTGATCGCACACCCTTCAATGCGGTTGCCATCGCCGCCGACGATGATGCCTTTCGTCGGCGCTCCCGTCGCGCTGTTGTCGCCGACGAACCGAAGATCGGTGAGCAGGCAGTGATTCGCTCCGCTGAGATGCACACCCACGGCCCCATTGGCGCATTGGATGATCGGCCTGCTGTCTGGACTGGCGGTTAACGGCCCATACGCCCCGACGTGAATACCGGAAGTTGAAAGCCATCCCGAGAACGGCGCGTTGGTCGATCCCGTGTGGAACAGGATCGCATCACCAGGCACGATTTCCCGCAGTGCCGGTGCGGTTGTTTTCCAGGGCGCGGCCTGTGTTCCTGCCGCGCGATCGTCGCCATTGCTTCCGTCGATGTAATAAGTGTGCAGTGCAACCGGTGGGACGGTCCAGCCGCCATCGTCCTGCCCTGACGCCGACGCCGGGGCTGGTACTGTCGTTGGCTTGCTCGTTGGCGCAGGGGTCGGTTGTGTTACTGGTACTGGCGATGCCGCTGGTGATACCACCCCCGCCGTCACGCCGACGCCGGTGAGCTTCTGCAACGCTGCCGCCGTCGCGATCGCCGGCTTGCCCGCCCCGATGTATCCCGCCGGTGATCCGGTGATGACATTGCCCGAGCCGCGAATCCCGCGAGCCGCAAATTCTCCGCCGGCGACCGACGTGGAAAGAAACGACCCATTGAGCCATTGGTTGCCGGCGAGGGTGATATTGCCAACCGAAGCCGGCAAACCCGCCTCATACGTCCGCCCCGGAAGCTCGCGCAGGTCGATATATTCCCGCGGCCCGGAGATCGTGCAGCCGGTGATCGAGATATTCGAACTCTCGCCGATCTGCACGGCACAATAATTCCGCGCAAATGTACAATTTTTCACCGTCGCTGGCCCCGGTGAAATCTCCACCATCAACCCGATGCCCATGTAATGCTGCGGGTCGGCTTTGGGGTCAGTCGCCACCGCCGCCGCGGTATACTGCTGATCTTCAAAAGTGCAGCCATCCACGGTGATATTTTTATTGTCGATGTCAAACCAGAGCCCGATCCCATTATTGGCCCGGTACGTGCATCGCCGAACGATGATGCTGTTCCCCTTCGCGTGCTTCCCGCCGCCGGCCTCGCCGCCGGCGGAGAAATTCGCCGCGTTGTTATGTTCGATCGTGCAGTCTTCGAGCAGCAGGTTCGTCGCCAGCCCGGATTTGATCCCCTCGCGCCCGTTGCTCCGCGCCGTGCACCGCCGCACGATCACTCCGTCGGACTTGTAAATGTTCAGCCCCGACTCGGCGCTGGAACTGAAATCATCATCCTCGAACACCGCGCCTGATGCCGCTTCGACCCCCGCCTGCAACGTCGCGGGATTGGCGTGCTGAAAACTGATGCGCGTAATGTGCGAATTCCGCCCGGCTTTGAGCAGCGTCGCCAGCCGATTGTCACCCGTCACCACGACCGTTCCCACGCCGTCCGCCGCATCGAGCGAAACATTGTCGGGAATCGCGATCGTCGCCGCCAGATGATACGTGCCGGCCAGCAATTCCACGCTGCCGGTTTTGCCGGCCAACCTTTGAAACGCCTCGGAAATCGTGTTCAGCGGGAATGCCTTATTGCCTGGCGCTGCATCATTGCCCGCAGCGGGCGATACAAAAAACTCGAGCGACGAAGTCGGGATTGCGACCGGAGTGACCGGAGCCGTCGCGGGCGATGTCGTCGCCGTTGTCGGTGGAGTCTTGACCGGCACAACAGTCGGAGCTGTCGCCGGAGTGGCAATCACCACAGGCACAACCACCGGCATTGTCGCCGCCCGCACCGGAGGTGTTGCCGCGGCAATCGCCGGAACGCTGGCCGCAGGCGTAACCACCGCCGGCCTCTCGCTATGACACGCGCCCGCCAACCCGACGACAAACGCGCCGAGCAGCGCGTACAGCAGGATCAGCGGCCAGCAATTCAGGAGGGATCGTTTCATAAGTGTTACCAGCGCAGCACGCCCGCTGCTTTTGGATGAGGGGAAACCATTGGCCGCCAGCCATAAATCCGCCGGCGCGACCCCTCCTGCCGCGCCGGCGGCGAGAATCAGTCCTGGGCCTGATCCTGCGGCAGGCGCAGGGTGTAGGTGTCCCAGTATTTCTTGATGAACCGGGCGAACCCCTTGAGGTAAACAAGCGTGAACTTATTCGTAGCGGTGCCGCCCGTCTGAATCAGCTTGATCCGGACGTAGTTGAAGTCGTTCAGGCTATCCAGTTCGGCAGCCTGCACGTTGACCGAAATCGTGTTGCCCGCTGCGGCGATCTGCGCGGCGGTGAGCGTGAAGCTCTTGACCGTCTTGAGTCCCGTGCCGACGGCGTCCTGCGCCTGCTGCACCACGATCTGGCTCAGGTAGCCGGTGTCGCGGACGTCATAGATGATCTTCGCGCCAAGGGCCTGGCTGTTAATCATCGGCGTCCAGTGGTTCTGTGCGGCGGTGCCGCCGCCGGCCGTCGCGCTGTCGGTGGCGTTGACGTTGAGCTGATAAAACGGAATCAGCACTTCAAAATGTTCGAGGGGAGTGCCGTACATGGCTGTGCCTTTCTAAATGGCGTTGATGGTTTTGCTATGTCAGGTGGATAACTGCTCAATCAGTCAAGCGGGCGACCGGACGGCTGGGGCCGGGGCCGTGACAGCCTCGCGGCCCCAGCGGTCACGATCGGACTGATTATCGGGATTGCAGGTCAATGAACGGGCTGCGCTGGCTGCCCTTGACCGGCGTGAGCGCGGAACGCCACAGCGGTTGTCCGTCGCCGCGACGCCAGAATTTCAGGACGCTCTCGCCCTCCAGGAACTTCACGTGGATGCTCGTAGCAGAATTGAGCCCGCCGCGATCGGCCACGCCGTACTCTCGCCCGTTGAACAGGCGGATGTCTCCCTGCGATCCGATCGTCGGGCAATGCTCCGACCAGAACACCGGACGGCCGAGCAGGGTGTCGGCGACATCTTCCTTGGCGCTGGGCAGGAAGATCGGCACGGTGCCGATCAGGAAGGTTGCAAGCTGAGGGATGATGTCCTGGCTGGCAACCCATACGGCGGTGTTGTAGCCGTAGCAGGCCGCCCGCATCTTCAGCACGTTGGTGACGTTGAGCGTCGCCGCCGCCTGGCCGGCTTCCTTGGCGACGGTGATGAGCGAGCCGTTGCCCGAGGCAAAAGCGCCCAGCGGCTCGCCGCCGCCCGTGCCGGTGAGGAAGTCGCTTTCCTCCTGGCTGTCCATCGCCTCGCCGAACATGGTGGGGAACAGGCTGGCGAAGGCCGGCGCGTCCTCCATCATTTCGTCGGTGATCGCGCTCCAGCCCGTGAGCTTCGTCGGCTTGAACTGGATCATTTCCCAGGTCGCCTTGCTCTTGTCGCCGGGGATGCCTTCGAACTTTCGGCTGACGGTGATGCCGCCGGCTACGCTCTTGGAATGGTCCTTGTCCACGCGGGCGCGGATGCTGTAGCTGGTGCCCTGCATGTTGAACGTGCGGCAGAACCGGCGGATACGCGCCAGCTGCGCGTAAACCATCAGCACGTCGGCGGAGATTTCCGGAATGACGAAGATGCCGCCCTCGGAATCGATCGCCTCGTTCTGGCCTGTGGCCTTCACGCGGGCGCTCATCTTTTTCACATAGCCGCCGTCGCCGAACAATCGCTTCTTGGCTGCCTCCTGCTCATCCGAGTTCTTGCCGCGCTGGGCCATTGCGAAGGTATGCCAGAACTCCAGCCCGCTCTTGAAGCCAAGCTTGGGATCGTCCAGTTCATTGTCATGCGTATGGATGTCGGGCCGCCTGCCGCCCTTGGCGCCGAGATAGCGGTCGATTGTTTTCTGGGCGATGTCCGTGCCCCAGTCCTTGAGCTTGAGGTCCAGCATTCCCTGGGCCTCGGTGACGATGTCGGCGGTGGGGTCTTTGGTTTCCTCGCCGATGTCGGCGTCGACCAGGGCCTTCGCCTGCACGTCGTCCTGCACGAGCACGCACTTGCCGATTTCGTTGTTCTTCCACTTCGACTTGAGCTTGATCCACATGGCGTGATTCCTTGTTTTCGGGTTGGGGGTGGGTGACTCTGAAACGTGAACACTCGCGGGCGCTCGTCTCCACCGTGCGTGGCAACCTGACCGCTCCGGCCCGATCGGGCCTGCATGTCTCCGGCTGCTGGCGGGCACTGCCCGCCGCTCGGCTGACGGCTATCCGGCTGGGTTCGTGGTTTGGTGTGACTGTGGGCTACTCGACCAGGCCCAATGCCTTGTCGAAGGTGTCCACGATCGCGTTTTCAATGACTTTTCGTTGGTCGTCGCTGACGTCCAGGCGGCGCATCAGGGCGTACTTGTATTCATCCAGGAGGATGTAGTTGACGCGGTCCGCGGTGAACGCCGCCGCCTCCTGCAGCGCGTCCTCGGAAGCGCCGCGGAAGTTTTCAAAACTCTTGGTGGCGGATTTTTTCTTCAGGCGGTCGATGACGGCGGAATACGATTTGGTCACCAGCTCGATGACGTGCTCATCCACATCCACGCTCTTGGCGACAGAGATGGTCCCGGCGTCGGGGTTGCACGGCATCGGCGTGACGGCGTATTCGAGTCCGATCCACTTGTCGATGATCGGAGCGCCCTTCCATTCCGGGTGCAGCGACTTCTCTTCGCTGGTGGCGGCGCGCACATTCGTCGGGATGAACCCCAAACTCTTGCCCGAGCAGATCGGCGGATCCTGCTGCAACAGATGCAGGATGGCCGACGGCAGCCACGGACTGTCGCCCCAGTCCTCGGGCTTGGTCGGGTAGAACGTTTTGGCGATGATGGCATTGGCCTTGGACTTGAGCCACAGGCACGAACCGGCGGGCAACTCGCCGTAGTTGTGATCGAACGTGACGATCGGATTTTTCTTGAACTCGCCCCACTCTCCACCGCCGGGCAAAAGCACCTCGTCGTCGCGGTCCTTGGTGTCGGTGGTGATGATGGAGATATCGGTCCGCGAGTCGGCTTCCGCGGTCGTGTCTGCCGCCTTGGCCGAGCGGCGGAACGTGAAATCCTTGGGCAGTCCCTTCGCTGCCGCCTCGATCGTCCGCGCGATCGACTCGGGCATCTGTAAACCCATCGGCCCCTCGACGACAGTGCCGTATTTCTTCTTCAGGTATTCCATGATGAGGTTGGCCTCTTGGGTTTAAGGGTGCTTAGATGTCCGCCAGGACGTCGCCGGCATCAGAGGAGGGCGATTCGGCTTCTTCCGCCGGCGGATCAATTGTCTCAACGGCCAGCGGCAGCCCCTGGGTACTGACCAGCATCACGAAAGGTTCCCCATTCGGCTCATACTGCACGGGCGTTCCCACTGGCAGCAGATGCGTATCAGCCTCGGCCTCGGAAACGTTCACCACGATCACCGGCGCGGCGTTGCCCGCCTGAACCCAGTAGCGCGAGTCCGTGAAATCGGCCTCTCCGTTGGGGCCGGCGGCGACGATGGCACCGTTGGCGCTGATGACGGTTTCGCGCGCTTCGCGCCGCATGGCCCGCTGCTTGAGCGCTTCGGTAATCGCCGTGTGCTCGTCGGCCGAATAATGGCCGGCCATCCGCGCGTTGCCTTCGCGGATCAGGTTTCTGGCCGCGTCCTCGGGCAGCTCGACGGTCGTTCCGCCGTAGGTGAGAGTGACTTTAATCATTTGGGTTTCTTCTTCGGATTGGGCTCTGGCGCCGACTCATCTTTCGTGTTTCCCGGCTTGACCATCTCTTCGCCTTCGGGGCCATCCAGCGGATCCATGTTGTGGCGCTGGCGAAGCTCGTTGACCTTGATCGCGCGTCCGGCGATGAGCACCTTGGAGTCCTCGCGGGATTCCTGCTGGTTGTCGGGGAGCGGAGAATCGAAGGCCAGAAACAGCCGGCCGGTTTTATCCCACTGGCTGACGTAAAATTTATTCAGCGCCGCCTCAAGCCGCTTGCATCGCGGCTCGCCGGCGTTCTCGGCGTGCATCGCCCGGGCCGTGGTCATGGCCGCCAGGCTCTGCTCGGCGGGATCAAGCAGTCCGGACGGAACCTGATATCCGTTGCAGATGTCGATCTTGCTGTTCTGCAATGTTTCGAAATCGGCGATGTCGCGCGTCGGCCATTCCAGCGTGACCAGTTGGCCCGCTCGCTCGGCGACCATGACGCCGCCCTGCTGCAGCGCCATCTTGGCCTGCAATTGGGCCTGCATGCGCTTGCGCATCTGCTTGTCCATGACGCCGCCGGAAACATCCGATCCCGATGGCACGAACATCGCCGCCGGAAGGCCGCCGTTGCTCAGCAGCGCATTGCTCTTGGCGTCCACTTTTCGGTTGAGCCGCGTTTTTTCGAACACGGCCCGCATGGGCGAAATCCCGCCGACGTAGGGATTGGTCAGGTCCGGGAACCGGAACGGAATAATTTCCGAAGGCTGGTAATCCTGGATGCGGTCGCCTGCGCCGAACGTGTACCGGTCGATCACGTTGTTGCTGGATCGATCGATAATTTCCCGCACGTGCTGCGCGGCGAGAATCCAGATCGCCGAGGGACGATCACCAAACCCATCCCTGGGCGTGTACCAGTAACACCGGCCCACGACCTCCAGGTAGAGCTGCGTCAAATCGAGCAACTGGTACAGGCTGATCCCGACGCCATCCTCGGAATCGGGATTAGGATTGTTCAGCAGGTCCAGGATCGGATGATCGAAGACCTCCTCCACCTCGATCGCCTTGTTCATCTGCGCGCCGCGGCTGCGCTTCAGATGCGCGAGGCATTTCCTGCTGACCTGTCCGCTGTCGCCCCGCTTGCTGATCTTGCTGCGCGATTCGCCGCGGCGCGTCTGCAGGTACAGCCGCAATCCGCTCGCGCCAGTCTTGGCGACCAGGTTGGAATTCAGCATCGCGCACGAGTACGCGGTGTTGACATTCTCCTGGATCAACTCGAATGCCGTGGGCGGCCGCTGCTTGCGAAACAAATCCACCAGCGGCATCGGCCCCGCTCCGCCCATGCCGCCGTAGGGCGAGTCGCCGCCGGCGGACTTGCCGCGCATGATCCGGGAAAAGATTTGCTTCAGGCCCACGTTTATGTTGTCGGTATCGGTGTCGGTTCCAGGATGATGACGCGGTCCTGTTCGGCCTCATGACTGCCCAGCCGGTCAATCGTCAGCTCTGTCGCTGTCCATCCCGGCGGGATATTCAACCGCCCGTGAATGATCTCCGGAACAGGCTCATCCGGATCGATCATTTTCGCGCTACGGGCTCGCGCCCGATCAGGTGATCGGTAAGCCGGTCAACGTCGGTCTGAATCTGAGCCAACCGCTGATCGATGCGCGGCAGCACCTGCGCGTGCAGCTCATCGATCTTGGCCTCCACGCCCGACTGCCGCTCGCGAAGTTCCGCCACCTCATGATCGTGCGCGGCGTGAGAGTGCTCACGGGCGGCATAGATCACGCCCGTGACGCTGATGATGGCGACAAACAGCTTGATATGGACCGGCGACAGGAGCCGCGGCCGCACAGCGCCGATGAATCGTAGAGGCAGCGGTGTCATGACAGATTCCGCCGGCTATCGCGCCGGCAGCGTGGCCGGTTGTTCCCGGCGGGTGATAACGTATTTCCCTGCCGGCAGGCGCACGCGGTTTGGAGCGCGCACCCAGTTTTCAACGTGCGGATGTCCCGGCGCGGCAGGAGCGCCGAGATCGTAAAAAACATCGGCGTCCGTGGGGGTAGCCAGACGCAGCGGCGCGTCGTCGTGGATGACGACGAGATCGCGCTGGCAGCCCGCCAGGCTAAGCAGGAGCAGCGCCAGAACCATTGGCAATTTGTGATTCGAGATCATCCTGCAACTCCTGTTTGACTGCTGGATCGGCCTTGGCATCGACCATGGTGGCCGGCGTCTGCGCCCAGTGCTGCAGCCACGGCAGCAGCGCGGCCATGAACCCTTCAACGATTTCTTCGATGATCTTGTCCATGATGGATGCCAGCGCTGGCCGGGTCTGAGACGGGCGTGTTTATCACTGCGCCGCGGGCGCCACGGCAACGGCGGCAACCTTCTGCGCTGCCTGCGTGATGTCCTGCAGGAGCAACTGGGCCTTGGGATACTTGGCCGCGAGCTTGCTGAGCAGTCCGCCGGCGACGTCGCGCCAGAGGATCGCTTCGACGCGCTTGACGATCTCCTGGATGTCGGCCTCGTCCGAGGGTGAGACCTTGGGGAAAATCTTGCGGACGGCGGCGTCGGCCTCGTTGGCGACGAATTGCTGGATTTGCTCGAACATGATGACTCCCTGCGGCTTAGCCGCTTGAAATTCTGCGATGAGGGTCAGGCGTCCTTTTGAGTCGGTGCGCTGGCCGGTTTTTGAGATGCGATAGATGACTGGCGTCGGGCCAGCATCCGGCCCATCAGTATTTCCGCCTCGGCAAAAGGGTCGATACCGCTGCCCTTGCCAAAGTGCGTGACCCCGCTGGCGATGAGCGAGGCGATCGTCACCCACCGGTCTCCGTGCTGGGAGATCGTCGCCAGCACCGAAGCGCTGGCCAGCCCGTGCAGCAGCCACGCCATGATTCGAAATTGGGGATGGCTATTCATTTTCGCCGATCAGTTCGAGCATGGCCGCCTCGGCCTCGCTGCAGTCGCTCTGGGCCTTGCCCTCGGCTTCCTGCGCCGCGCGGCAGGCCTCGTTCGCCGACGAAATATTACGCGTCGCCTGGATCAGTTTGCGCCGGGCCACAGCGTAGGCGTGGATGGCGTCAATGATTTCGGGCGTGTGTTTTTTGCTCATTCGAAATCTTCCCAGTCTTGCGGATCATCCAGGTTGGAAATCTCCCGCCGCAGATCATCCGCATCATCGGCCTCGCGCCGGGCGTCCACCTGGTCCTGATGCTTGTCGTGCTCCTCATCCTTGTCCGACAGCACCGGGCCGCGCGCGTTCTGCACGTGGATTGCCGCGTGCGCCATCGCGTCCACCTGGTCCTTGAATTCAGACCGGGGGAAGCTCTCGACTTCGGTCTCCAGATCGAACAGATACTTGGCTTTGGCGGGGAAAAATATCCGACCCGTGGCCATGCGGATTTGTGCGATCTCGCAGCGGGCCTCTTTCGATCCCCTGGCCTTTATCCCCATCACCGACCCGAATCGCCGCCCGATGTGCTGAATGACGCCGAGGCCGATGCCGTCGATCTCGACGCCCAGGAAGTTGACCTGATAGCGCCTGCAGATCGATACCGCCTCGTCCTCGACATCCGGCGTCTCGCGCTGCTCGCGCCACTCATGCACGAGCACCATGCCGTCGTCGGGCGTGATGTCCCACACCTGGATGACGGTGTAGCAGGCCTTTTCGTTCTGCTCCTTGTCGGTGCCGGCGGGATCGATCACCGCGAAGCGGTCGCACTCATCGACCCGCACATGCTTCTCGCGGCCCTCACCGCTGATCAGGATGTAATATTCAAGGCTCTCATCCTGGCGGTAATATCGGAACCATTCGCGCTTGAATTTTCCGCCGCCCTTGGGCACGGGCCGCTGCTGATATTGCCCTGCATATCCGTAGGGTCCGAGCCGGCGCTTGGCCGCCGCCAGTTCCTTTGGTCCTTCGCGATCGGGCCAGAGCAGGTCGCCTGTCTCGCGGACAATCTCGCGGCCGCTGATCGGCATGACGATGACCGTGCGATGCTCAGCCTCCGCCGGCAGGCAGAGATGCACGTAGGCGTCCTCCTCGTTGTCGGTCAGCAGATGGCCGGACAAATCCTTGTCCCGCAGGCGCTGCATGACGCCGACGATCGCGCCGGTTTTTTTATTGTTCAGCCGCGTGTACAGCGAGGTGTCGAAAAACCGCACCTGGCTGTCGATAACCTGATCCGACTCCGCCTGCTGCGGATTGTGGGGATCGTCGAATACAATCCGCTCGCCGCCCTTGCCGGTTGTCGTGCCGCCGAAACTCGTTGCGAACATCACGCCGTGGCGGTCGTTTTTATATTCGGTTTTAAGATTCTGATCCGTTGTCAATCGGTAACGGTCGCCGTAATGGCGCTGGTACCAATCGCTCAGGATGATGTCGCGCCGCAACACGCTGTGGGTGCGCGACAGGTCGCCGCTGTAGCTCGCGAACATCCATTTCAGATGCGCTAACTTGATCCACTCCCACACCGGCCACATCACCGACACGATGGTGCTTTTCATGTTCCGCGGCGGAACATTAATCAGCAGCCGCGTGATCTGGCCCAGCGTCACCGCCTCCAGGTGCTCGCAGATCGCGCCGATGTGCCAGTTGTCGATATAGGGCGTGCCCGGCTCGATGATCGGCCACGCCTGCTGCACAAATTGCTGCAGCCGCCGGCTGGCGCGCTTGGCCCGGATGCGCTCAAGGTCGAGGAGTTGCGGCAGCAGGATGGGCATCTGACGGTTTCACGGGCGCGACGCGGCTGGCGAGGCGCTCCAGCGAAACCAGTTCGTCGTCACTGAGCTGGGTCAGGTCCATCGCGATCTCTCCCTTATGGTCGATGGTGCCGTCGAGCAGGTGCCGCTGCGGCGCCTGAAGCCCGAGCAGGCGATCGATCGAGAGCTGGGCCTTGAGCTTCTCGCGGATGCCGGCCGTGGGGTCGCGCATGACCGAATCGTAAAAACGGTAAGACTCATTGCGGTGCTCGTCGCGCTGCTTGTCGGTGGCGGTGACGAGGTTCGCGCGGGCCGCGGAGATGATCGACTCCAGCGTGCGCGGGCTGATCGTGTCCCCGCCGGTGGTTTTTTCGTGCTGCATCGCCAGCACGCGCTTCACCTCGCCCTTGGAAAACCGCCGGGCGAGAAGCTGTTCAGCCAGAGCGATCAGGCGGTCGGTTTTCTTGGTCGGGTGAGCGGGCATCAGAGTTTTTCGCTATGGACAGCAGCGACGCGCCGCAGAAGCAGGTGATTCGATCATCCATCGCGCCCGCTCCGCACCGCGGGCACTTCGCCAGGCGGATGCCGCGCGGGAACAGGGTAGACGTGGAATGCGACGGCTTCGAATCCATAATTTCTCAGGAGGCGCTTGAGCACCAGTTTCATCCGGTAGCATTCGTCGCGTCCGATTGCGTCGCGCCCGAGCGGGTCGGGCCGGCAAAGAAGGGCCCAGTCACCGGGGCGTGGCTTATGGGAGGGACCGGATACGTGCGCTGCTGGATGTCCGCCAGCATCTGCAGCTCTGTCCGCGGTATCAGCCCCCTGTGGGCGAGGTTGTGACATTGCCAGCAGAGGGCGAGGAGATTTGTTTTGACATCGCCGCCGCCGGCGCCGCGTGATTTGAGGTGATGCAAGTGGATCGCGATCCCGCCGCGGCCGCACCGGCAGCAGCAGGAGGCGCGACGACTTTGCAGCACGGCTGGGTTCTGGATGCGGACATGCTTTTGCAGTGATTCGTTTGGGGCATTGGACACCTGTTATTTTGAATAGCGCGGGCAATGCTGCGGGCTATGCGATCCAACTGCCGCCACTGCGTTCGCGTCATACTTTGTTTCCCGGTTTTTCAAACGTCGCCCCACAGTGCGGGCAGGTGATTTCGTTGGCTGGTTTTTCTTCCTCATCAATCCCCGCCGCGCCCGCGTACAGGTCGCTGAACTCGGCGTCGCTGAATCCGACATCGCCGGGCGAGATGCCGTAATCCTGCGCCAGTTGCGCGACGACCAGACCATCCCAATCCAGATTGGTTTCGCCGACGCGGTTGTCGAGAATGGCTAGTTCACGCGCCCGCTTGTCCTGATCCAGATCAAGATCGACGCGCTGCACCACGACGAGCTGCGTGCCGTTGGTGGGGACGACGAGGATTTGCTGCGGGTCGGCAAGCTGTGCCCATCCTTCCAGCGTCTTGTTGCCGGCAATGACGTTGCCGTGCTTGTCGACCAGGATCGACCGGCCCGCGCCGCAGTTGCGCAGAGATTTTTCCACGAGGCCGGTTCCGCGCTCGGTGCCTTTGTTGGCGTTGCGCGAGTCCGGCGTGAGATCGTCGATCGTGGCGAGGGATTTCATGGATCAGCGCCACCACGCCCGCACAAAACACGCGCCGATGAACGCGATCATGATGGCGTCAAACCATCCGGCGATCGGGCTGATTTCGGCGTAGGGGAGGACGGCGGACATGGATTAAAACAGCTTAGGCAGTGCGCGGGGTTGAACTGGCGTGACGCGGGTGGAACACCAGGGTGCCCCGGATGTTTTTAATCTTCCCGATGAAGGGTTTGGCCTTGAACTTCTGCCGCTGGCGTCGGAGCCGCGGCAGTGTACCGAAATGACCTCGCAAGCTTGTTTGTCCGGTTGATCCACGAAGCCCGGCTGTGGACAGCAGGGCAGCGACAACGCTCAGGATGGTTGGAGATTTGGTCATTCGGATTCCTAGGGTTTTAACCGGTCCGCTGGCGCGAGTCTGCGGCCCGCGCCAGCGAAGCTGTGGGAAGGGATCGGCGTATTTCAGTGTTACCCCAGCGACGGCCGGCGCAGCCCGCGCAATTCAGCGATGGTGGCGAGCCGCCGGATTACCACCTCGCCGTAATACCGGTGGATCTGTGGCAGGCCGAGTAGCCGCACCACCGCCCCGCCGGCATCGGTCAGATAGCAGTCCGCCCAGCCCTGGTCCGCGCGGGCTTCGACGCATAGCGGCTGCGGGATGCTATCGAGCCAGACCTCGTGCAGGTGGCTGTCGGCAGTGCGGTGGGCCTTGTACCAGAGGGTCGGGCCAAGTGTTCCGGTGGCCTCGCGCGGCTCATCGTCGAGCCAGTGGGACGGTTCGGTTTTTTCGCGGCAGCGGAACACGTTAGACGTTGTGGATCAGGGAGAGCTGCACGAGCCGCGGGTAAAATTTGCCGTGGCGTCCGCGCCTCAGGCAATCGAGGTATCTCTCTCGCTGCTCTCGCCCCAGGCTGTTCGCGTATCTTCGCAATCGCCCGCTGACGGCTTGCTGGGAGATACCCCATCGCCTTGCAAGCTGCTCCTGTGTCGGACGCGATCTTGATCCGCAAAACAAGTACGCTGCGGCGGCGAGAGTCTGGCGGCGCGTCGGAGATTTGGAGCGTCGAGGAGCTGGAGGCGACGGGCGACGCACAAACTACCTCCCTCTATATACAGGCCGACTTTTACAACATTTAGGTGATATTTTTGCGCCAGGGGCATTTTCTCTGCGCGCTCATATTTGGATCGGCCGCATCTCCCTCGACATCGCCCGGTATCTACGACGCTGCTCTTCTGACGCGCGCGCGTCGCCGGCGGCGCTCAGAAAATCCGTCAACTCCCCGCTGGCGTTGTAGGCGGCGATGCCCGCGGCGAGCGTCGAATCGTCTTCGGCTGGCAACGCATCCTTGCGCAGCGAGGCGCCGGCATCGGACATCGCATCCAGCACGTCCGTCGTCGGCGAGCCGTCGTACCCGACCTCATCCAGCGCTGCGGCCCTCGCCTCACTGAGATCATCCTCGACCTGGACCCATGTCCCGTCATCCGATGTCCGGGTGTATACGCTCGCCCGCAACCCCTCCTCGCTTCCTCGTTTTTCAGGGCGCGGCCGGGGAGCCCGCGTGCGGCAGTCCGTGCAGAGCTGGTGCTGCAAATCCTGTGGCGGCGTCTTCCGCCGGCAGCCCGCGCAGCGCCGCTTGGCCGTCCCCGATCCCGTGAGCCGGCGCAGGTAATCGCGATCGTGGCCGCCCCATATATCCTCCCCCCACGGCATGGAACATTCGGCGAGGTGGATTTTTTCCTGCCGGTGCCTGAACCCCGCCTCGGTGATCTGCCCATCCCTCAGTTGCTTCTGCGCCTGCTCCATCGGGCTTGTGACGGCCTTTGGCTTACGCTTTTTTCGGGGCGAGAGACGTGCGCATGCGACGCCGGGAGCGGGTGCGACCATGGGATTGCCCTTCCGTGAGAGGATGCGCCCGGGACAGCCCGGCCCGGGCGATGAACCAGACGCTACCGCATGAGATGCCGATGTAAATGCCAATGTGCGAAAAGTGCGACCGAAAGTGCAAATCGTTGCGCAAACCTTGCGCACGCCTTGCGCAATCGCCGTGTTATAATGGGGACAATCATGGGGATAAGTAATCCGACCCCAACCTCGAGCGCCCCCGCCCCGCCCAGTCCGATCCTCCGCAAACGCGACCTGCCGCGCGGCAACCGCTGCCTGCGCTGCAACGTCAGTCTCCCCGCGAAATACGTCGTCGAGCTGGCTCGGCGCGGCCAGGGGGCACGGGGGCGGTCCGAGCAGATCAGGCGGGCGCTGGACCTGCTGTGGGGCTGGTAGTTAGCATTTATTAGCTTCCGGGGGCGCGGTAAAATCCTCGCGCGCGAGCAAAATGGGGAGGGAGTGAGGGGGAGAGGATGGTATTTATCGAGACTGGAATGTCTCGGTGTCCAGAATTTCCAGACCTAAAAACCTTGCCAAAGCCATTTCGACGGCGACGCCCTTGGACTTCTGCCAGCCCGGCAATAGCGCGATGGCATCGCAGTCGCAAATTGCGTTCAAGTCTCGCCGCATCGCCTCACGCATGAACCCCGGAGGAAGCGGAGCGGTATTGGCCGTAATCCCAGCCGCACGATCAAGATCAGCGGGGTTGATCACACGGTGTCCCCGCTGTCTCAGTTTTTCCGCAGCCGCGTCAAATGCGGGAAAGTTGTATAGCGGTAGGCCGGTCATGGGGCCCGCGATATAGATTTTCATATGTCTCTCTTACGAATCTATTTAAGCGGAAGCGGTTTGAGTTCCGCCAAACGAATCGTATCTTCAAACGCGAATATGCTCATCAGGCCATCTCGGCCATCCACTCCTGGACCAAAGCCGACCCGACGTGGCTGAGCACCCATGCCACAATGCACCCGTCGCAGAGCTGCACATGCTCGCCTCCGATGGTGGATCCGCTGGTGATGTCCCCGCATTCGTGGCAGTGAGAGGTGTCTTGCATCCGCAGGGTGGCATCACGGGCCTCTGCGATGGCGAATTCGCCACAGGCATTGCCGTCCAGCCCGCGCGTGATGGTTCCGCTGTCACCGTGAATCTCTTGCGTGGAAGGGGTTTCGAAAGATAGCATGACTGGCTCCTGTTGGCCCCGTCCGGCTGCATCCGCCAAGATTCGCCGTTCGGGGCTGACTTTGTTTACCGGGATAATACTACCGCAATCGGCATAATTATCAAGGGGAAAATAAAATAAATTGTGCCGATTGCGGTAGTCGTATTTCCATGGCATGATCCCGTGTCATGGCGAAACAGGAATTCATCGGCGTGATCGAGGTAGCCCAGAGGCTGGGCGTATCAGAGCGGCAGGCCCGGACCCTGGTGCAGCGTCATGGCGGGCAGATGGTGGGTGGTTCCTGGATCATAGCGGTAGCGGCACTGGCGAAGATTCCCAGGGACCGCAAGGCGGGACGGCCCCGGAAATCGCAGTCCTGATGGTTCTCGCATCAGGCCTGGGCTCTTGCCGCGGCGGGGCAATGGAGATGCAAGCATGAGTATTCTATGCGACTGCGACTGCGATTTTACCCCTAATCCGAACGACCCCGACGATGACTGGCACTATCTGCGCCAATGCCTTCATTGCGGGAGGACATGGTTTGGTCTGCACTGCCCGCACGATGGGATACAAAATCCCTGTCCCGGTTGCGGAAAAATACCGGAGTCGGTTACGGCCCGCTTAAGAAATGAAAGGCTGCATGACCATTAACCTATCACACCTCCCGCCATTCACACCAATCCAACTGCTTCGCGCGGATTGCGAGCCGGGCGCTATTTTTGCAACCGTCTACTACGCTATTAGAGGAGTTGAACAGCCACTTGGACTGCGGCTTGATTTGGGAAAGGGGTGCCTCCTGGACCGTGACGAAATCGAGGCGGCGGGAATGCAACCGGAAGTGATGGCGGCAGCAGTATGCGAGGAGATCGAGAAAACTACAGGATGGATGAGACCGTATGGCTCTGATGTCATAGACTCGTTGGCAAACTGTGGAGTCCCGGAAAAGCTACTAGCAATGACTTCGGAGGAAATGAACATCGCTGCTGCCCGTTTATCAAGGAGCGGAACAAGCCATGACGAATAAGACGCTAAGCAGTCTTCTGTACTCTGAGCTTCGTAAGGCATCCGAAGTGCAGCGGAGAATGGAATTGCTGAAGCCAAAAATCGACAGCGTCGTCGATAGCCTCCAAAAACTCGCCACTGCGTTTGAGAAAATTGAGATGCAGTCGGCCAAATCAACCGGCAGCAAGAGGCACCAGCGACCTACTTAAATCGCCCTCGCCACCGGCAATTGCTCCCACCTAGTCGTATATCTCGGCGAACACAGATCCGACCGCATGTGCCACGTCCGGCAAGCTTTGAGGGTGATGGGCGAGGCCGACGCCAGCCGAATTGTTCCCCGTCCATGATGGCGGTTAATCGTATCCATGGCGTGCATCAGGCGGTTGGACGGCTCGACATCCTCAACATCCCACAGGTTTCGTTGTGCGATTTCATTTTTGCACAGATCCATCAGCAGCACACCGGCCTTTTTGTACCGATGCTCAGGGCGGTAAATCCGACTCAGGCACCATGCAGCATGCTCGGCAATCGTGCGGCTGTCGGCGGTGGGCGAAAATAACGGCGCGTGCCACGTGGCGGCGTACTGGGCTACATGAGCGTGGCGATCGGTCTGGATGAAAACCCCCACATGTGCCGCGGCGAGTTCCTGCCGGCGAAGCTTGACGGCTGCCTGACACGCGAAGGTGGCCACCGCTTCCCGCAAGACTTCGAAGCTGCTGGACACCTGCCCGAACGATCGTGAGCAGCAGATCATCTGTTTATCCGGCGGCTCTGGCTCCAGCTCGATGCACGGCTGTCCCCGAAGCTCATACACCATCCGCTCGCCGACGACGCCCAGGTGCCGGCGGATCAGCGAGGGCTGCGCATCGCGAAGCTGAACCGGCGTCGTTATGCCAAGCTGGCCGAGACGCCGGCGAAACCCTCCCGAGATTCCCCAGATGTCATCCAGTTCAACGCTGCCCAGTGCGGCATTGATGGCATCCTCGCCGTCGATCACATGCACGCCCGTGGCGCCGACGGCGCGCTTGGCGATGTGATTGGCAAGCTTCGCCAGAGTCTTCGATGGTGCAATCCCAACGCCGACCGTCAGCGCGGTCCACTGCTGTATGGTGTTGCGGATGCGATGGCCCAGGGAATTCCATCCCTCGGCCGCCGGCGAACCCCACCACAGAAAGCTTTCGTCGATCGAATAGACCTCCATCTCATCCCCGAACCCGCGGAGCACATCCTGCATGCGCCGGCTCATGTCGGCGTAGAGCGTGTAGTTGCTGCTGAATACCGCTACGTTGTGTTGCTTCAACAGGTGTTTGATCTTGAAATACGGCTGCTGCATGTCGATGCCCAGGGTCTTGGCCTCTTTGGATCTCGCGACGATACAGCCGTCGTTGTTGCTCAGGACGACAATCGGGCGGCCGTCCAGATCGGGACGGAACGCGCGCTCGCAGCTCGCGTAGAAAGAGTTGGCGTCGACCAGCGCGTACATTCAAATCCTCATGACGACGCCCACCACCACCCCGCAGATTCGCCAAGGCTGGAATGGTTTGTAACGAGCAACAACAAACTCCCCATGCTGCTCAGCCACGACCAGGCGGCCGCGGATGGGAATCATCGAACGGTCGACCACCAGCACGGCGCCATCCCTCACGTGCTCGGCGCGCAGTTCATCGCCGCGCACGCGATAGAAGAAAGTCGCAGCGGGATTTCGCACCAGCCAACGGTGCAGGTCCAGCGCTTCGTCTTCGTAACCTTCAGCGGCGGAGGGAAAACCGGCAGAAATGGATTCGGTGAATGCGACCATGCCGCCGAAGTACCCGATCATGCGGGAGCCGCACAACACCGGACTCGCCAGATTGGTTCACTACCTAACAGACACGGTTTAGCGGCGGCGCGCATTAAACATCATTCAGGAATCAGTAAACCAATCTCTCAGGAATACACTTGACGATAACCTAACGAATACCGTACAACCTGACCCACGGAGCACGTCGGCCACGGGAGGGCCTCAACAAAAGGATAGCCCATGTACCTCAATTGCTGCCATCAGCGACTAGCCGTCCTGTTGGAAGATGACCTTCGTGATGATGATAACCAGCCAACTTATGGCCTACATCGCCCAGGCGTCGGCTTAATTCTTGATTCCACAACGCCACCCAGCGAGCGACGCATCGTTTTGGTGCATGAGCTCAGCCACGCATACGAACATTACATGGGACGTGTCGACTCAGATGATGAAGAGGGCCGCCAAACTCGTACCGGATCTATCGAATGCCAATTCGCCAAGGATCTAGCTGATCAGGGCGGGGAGGCTGTTATTCATGCGTTGTTTGGAGACATAGACGCATTCATGGCGGACGCCGATTTAAGTGCTGGAGCGCACTACACATTGGACGATGAGGCGGCAGAGTGGCCAACCTCCGTATGTTGCCCAAGCTGCTATGAACAATATCCATCTCGAGCCATAAAAAACGGCAAGCCGACATTCAACCCTCGTATCAATGCATTCATGCTCAAGCGGCTATTGGCCTGTGGGAAATGCGGACGGGAAACGCGATGGGGTCAGCGATGCACTTACGATGGATTGCCTCTGCCCGATGTTGTACTTCCAGCTTCCACTCGCGCTATATCGACGATGACTTAAATCTCTATGTAAAACATGCGAAATAAAACGGTGCCACGGAGGGCGCCGTTTTTAATGCGCGCTAATTGCATGATTGCCCACACCCTATCTTTAGTTAAAGTGCTTTCCCCGTGGAGAACAAAAAAGTTCCAGCTATAGCCGCTTTAGCGCAACCGGCGAATCGGTCGTCTACGATAGCATCACTCACTCGCAAAGATCTCCTCATACTGTCACGTGCGCGACTGAAGGACGCGGAGATACTCTTTCAACATGCGAGTTACGATGCCGCCACCTACCTCTGTGGATACGCCATGGAGTTTGCCCTCAAGGCGAGAATCTGTCACACCCTGGGCTGGACCGTCTACAAGACTGCGAGCGAAGATTATCGTTCATTTAAAACTCACAAGCTGCTGGTCTTGCTTGAGTTGTCAGGCCGGGCCGCCAAAATTAACCAGCATTACCTTGGGGAGTGGTCGATAGTGGAGCGCTGGGCGACTGAAGATCGCTATCGCCCACTTGGACAAGTAAAGGCTCAGGATGCCGAAGCCATGATTCACGCAGCAAAACGGATATTAAGGGCACTATGACAATCGACATGCAAAAACTCATGCCTCTTCTCCAGGAAATCGAAGCCGACCGCGCGCGATTGGAGCTTTTCGCACTCGTCTTGTCCGACGATCCCTATGCTGGATGGGACGCAGTTATTTCCGCTGATTGGATTGAAAAATCGCCGCTGGAGAGCATGCGGTATTTAGCCAGAAAGATCGGCAAAATCATGAAGCTGCCCGATTCGTTTGCAATATCGCGTTTTGTGCCCGTTGATCCGCAATCTGATGCTGTCCAGCATGTTCTGCAAACATTGAAAAAATACCATCATTCCCGCACTGCGCCGGCGGAACTATCAAATTTTTCGTTTGGGGGAGTACCCATCCGTCACGCCATTATTCTGATTGCCGGCAACCCCAAAAACGAAAAAGAGGTCAACGCGGTGAGTGTCAACGAAGGGGAATACAAGTTGCTCATGGGTTAGAGGCACCCGACCGTACGCCACCTCCACTTGGCATAGGAATGGTCACAACATCCTTGTTGCCGCAGGGGCAGCACATCTCCCAAAATCCACTTTCAGGCACAACTGGATGCCATTGGCTTGGCGCATGCAATAACATCTGTAGGTGATTATCCGCGGTTTGAAAGATGTCAACTCCAATGCGACCGCACTTAGTACATTTGACTTGCCGAATGATCGTTTTTTCTTCTTCCATGACAATCCTCGCTGCAGTCAGTATGCATCGCATCGTTAGTTGCGTTTCCCAGGGGGCTCATCCGGATTGGGTGCGGGAGGTCGAGGGATTCGCCCGATTGCCTTCGTCGGGTATGCCGCTGACCTGCGGGAACTATCGGCGGGGATCTTCATGGCGTCGGAATGCGGTGCTGCGGCGCGCCGTTGCTCCAATACGTCTTTCAGCAGATTGGCGCGAATGTAATCACGTCGAGCAGCGGCGGCCTTTTCCTCGGCCTCCAGCTTGGCGTTCGTCCAAGTGCGGGTTTCATTAACCAGTTCAGCGGGAAGATTGATTTGGCCACTGTCCTGCGCGACCTGTTGCAGAAAAACAGATGGCTCCATACCAAATGCCTTGGCCAGCGACTCAATCGAATCAAAATCCAGAATCGGGAATACTTCGCCGCGTGATTCCCATCGCTTTACCGTTCCAAGGGCCACCCCAGCTTGTTTGGCAAGCTTTGGCTGACTCCATGCGCGAGACCGACGCAGTGAAACAAGACGATCTCGCGAAATTCTTTCGCCACGGGGCGGCGGTGTAATCACAGTATCGATAAAGGGTAACGATGGCATCGGTGTATTTTCGGCACCGTGAAGGTTAATTTTCGGTTGACATGGTAACATTTCGGTGTATCTTCGGGTACATGAAGGTTGATCAAGTAATTCAGAAACGCCGGCTGCTGGGCTTAAACCAAGAGCAAATGGCAGAGAGAGCAGGGGTGTCCAAAAACATCATCGTTGACATAGAAAACGCCAAGCTCAGCGAGAACGCCTTCCCAAGCACGATGAAAAAACTGGCCGAAGCCTACGGCGTCACGATCGAAGACATCGCAGGACTTTGCGTGCGCCCCGTCTCCACCGCTTCCACGGCCTAACCCACCCTATCACCCGGACTTGCTGCGCAATGCGCAAATAAATTGCGATTCCATCAGATACAACCATTTTGAGGCACGAACATGACGACTGACGCGATGATGACGGACGGACAAACGGGAGAAACTGGCGCGGCTGTGACGCCGGAGACATCAACCGTGCAGAACTTTCTGAATGAATCCTGCGAAACCGCCGCCACCCCCGAACAGGCCATCGCCGTCACAGCCCATCGTCTGCCCCTCGAACAGCACATCGCCCTTCTGTCCCTCAACGATTCCGATGACGACTGGGCAGAAGCGTGGGAAATGATCTGCGCCGCCAAGGAATCAACCAGACGCGCCGAGGAACAGTTCAAGGCAATCGCCGAGGAGCGCGTCCGCGAATCCGGCCCATTCACGCTGGGCTTTATCAAGTGGTACCTGGGCCGGGACAAAAAAACCAAGTGCCGCGACGCCTCCAAAACGATCAACACCATCCTGCAGATCACCGACGGCGACGAAGCCCGGCTGATCGGATGCCTGTCGGCCAACTGGGCTAAACACGGAACGATCAAGCGGCTGCTGGCCGAGTTTGGCCAGCCGCAGGTCTACGGCGAGTTGTTCGAGGAGATCGAGGTCGAATCGGTCCAGAAGGATGACGCCTCGCCGAAGGACGCCCGCAAGCTGAAAAACACGGACACCCGTTACATCGGATAGGGCAAAAAAAATGCCGGTCGCCGTGATGAGGCGGGCCGGCAAAGAGAGCAATGACATGAGAAGAGTAACCTCACCATTTCCAACCAGTCAAGCCGAAATCGCCCGCCCGGCGACAACGCCCTGCCGCTTCGCGTGGCGGCGATGGAGCGAGCCGGGCCTGCAGGGGCTGCAGCAGTTCGTCGTCCATCCTCGCGCCGGACAACCTATTTCTATATTCGAGAGCCGAGCAGTTTCCGGTTTCGATTCCGACATTTGCGCCATGCTCACGCGGCTGGCCGGCAAACCGGGGAATCGGATCATCCACCTGACCGAAATCGCCTTGAAGGCTTTGAGGTCGATCGCGCCGCGATTTGAAAAGGAGAATCCCTGGATGATCCAGGCCGCCAAGGGACGCAATCCGTCGCAGGCGGCGGGAGATCGCGATCTACTCGCGGCCATGCAGCGGGACACGGATCAACGATTGGCAATCGAGAATGCGGCGATGGATGCAATGCTGGCCGCTGCGGAGAACTGAAAACTGGTAAGAGCGAACTAGGAACAATCACAATGGCGCAGAAAAAAGTTACCAATCAGTCGGAACTCGACGCGGCGATCGCTGCCGGGGATGAGCCCGTCATCGTATCCAACGAATGCTTTGATATCTCAAGGACAAAGACGGTCGAGTGCTACGACTCGTCGCAGCCGAGGGTCGAGTGCTACGACTTGTCGCAGCCGAGGGTCGTGTGCTACGGCACGTCGCAGCCGAGGGTCGAGTGCTACGACTCGTCGCAGCCGAGGGTCGTGTGCTACGGCACGTCGCAGCCGAGGGTCGACGCCAAAGGAAATGCTCAATTGTCCGTGGCTGGCCCAGTCCAAGTGATCGCAGGGAACAACAACGCGGTGTTGACGGACGGCAAAGCAACGGTGAGCGGAGGCAAGATATTCACCGTGCTTCCCATTCTGAACGGACAGGACTGGTGCGATACGTATGGAGTGCCTACGAAGGACGGCGTTGCCATTTTGTTCAAGGCTGTAGGCGCTGATTTCAAAAGCCCGCGTGGCGGCGATTACACGCCCGGGTCAACCCGATCAGCGCCCGACTGGGATGGCGGAAAACAGGAGTGCGGCGGTGGTCTTCATTTTTCTCCGCGGCCTTCGGCTGCTCTTGCTTTCAACATTGGTGCCGAGCGATTCGTTGCCTGCCCTGTTGCAGTGAAAGATATCTCAGTCCATCCCGACGCCCGTTACCCCAGCAAAATCAAAGCGTCCGGCTGCTGCTCGCCTGTCTGGGAATGCACGATTGACGGCGAAATTGTGGCATCGCAAGAGACGGCGAAAGCAGGAATCGAATGATCGACCCAGTTTTTCTAGCAGGTGCACGCGAACGGTCCATCGCCTTCAAGGCATCGCTGGGCAGATCGGCAACGGATCTGGCGATATCCGAGGCCATCGATCGGCTGGATGACTGCCTTGCATCATTGATGGCGCTTTTGAAGGCAGGTGATTCGCTTGAGGCCTCAGGACAGGCGTATCAACCTCGCAAGGATGCGCGGGATTCTCAGGCTCATGGATGAGCTGACCACAAACCGCCGCGGCGTCGAAAGGTGCAGCGGCGGAATTAAAAAGGAGAACGTTATGGGTAGCGAATCAACAGATTTGGCGATCAAGTCCGACGCGCAGCTTGCGACGGCACAAGACTTCATGCCGGCAATGAATATCGAGCAGGCGATTGCGCGATACAACATTGTCGTTGACTTCTGCAAAAAGGTCATGAAGCCCGGCCGCGATTACGGGATCATCCCTGGAACAGAGCGTAAGAGTAAAGACGGGGTACTGGACAACAGCGCGAACACGCTGCTGAAACCGGGCGCCGAAAAGCTCTGCACGCTCTTCGGGCTTTCTCCACGTTTTGAGGATTACCGCATTACCGAGGATTGGGATAAGGGCCTTTTCTACTATGCTTTCCGCTGCATCCTCAGCAGAAATGGACGCGTAATCGCTGAAGCAATCGGCAGCGCGAATAGCCGCGAGAAAAAATATCGGCGGGAATCCCGGTGCTGCCCCGGATGCGGAAAGAACGCGATTGGGAAGAGTAAGTACCCGCCACGCGGCTCCATGCCCGGCACTCCGCCAGGATGGTATTGCAATCCGAAAAATGGCGGATGCGGCGATGAATTCGTACACGATGATCCAGAGGTCGTTAATCAAAACGTTGTCACAGATGTGAACGCAGCAGCCGACCTCGTCAACACCCTGCAGAAAATGGCGCAGAAGCGTGCCCTGGTTGGCGTGACCCTCATCGCCACGAATGCCAGCGAATTCTTCACGCAAGACGTGGAGGACATGATGCCCGTTGCGGGCGATGAGGTGATCGACGCTGAAGTCGTGGACGGCGGCGTCAGTGAAGTGCGGCCGGTAATAGATCTCGCCAACGATGAAACTTTTATCGCCGAATGGCGCAAATGCGCCATCGCTCGTGGCTGCACTGATGAGGCCATGGCCGACAAGCTGCTCAGTGGCTTCCTCAAGGTTAACGATATGACCCTTGATGCCGTGACCCTCGGCAGCCGCAAGAGCCTGTTAAACCGATTCATTGATGGCAAATTTGATTCGTCAATCGAGAAGGCGAAGGCGGCGATTTCGGCGCCATCGCTCGCTATTCCCCAGGCCGTGAATTCTGCGCCTACATCCCAACCTGAATCGCCTAAGCCGCTCACACCCGAGCAGCTCACAGAATTGCTTGCCTCAGACTGGCCAACCGCCAAGAAAACGCTCTGCGCATTTGCTCGACAGGCAAACATCAGCAGGGCTGACTTTGAATCCGGCGTCGTCAAGCATTTCGGCGTCACTCCCGAGAAATCCACCGCGATTCAGCGAGCCGAACTTGCGGACGCCATCATGCAGGGACGATGGGATCCAAAAACAGGTGCTGTGAGGCCGGTGGCTGTAAGTGGTGCCAGTTCATAGTTTTTGCTTGACGCGCCTGGCCGGCGTAACCGGCCATCAGCCGCACGATGGTGCGGACCGAGCCGGTGACGGATGCGCCGGCGTGCTGCTGCGGCGTGGCGACATGACACGCTGGACTGAGACGCGTCATCCACGGGACATCCTCACGGATACCCCCGAAGCCGGGGCAGGACCGGCCAGCAGCCTTCGCCGGAAGGTCCGGCGGTTTACTTAAGTAAATGAGGTTTAAGGTGAAAATCTACGTCGCATCGTCATGGCGAAATTTCTATCAGCCCGCAGTTGTCACCGCGCTTTGCGCTGCGGGACACGAGGTCTATGACTTCAAGCATCCCGCGCCGGGAATAGCGGATTTTCATGGAAAGCCATCGATCCCACATGGCCGATGGGCGGCGTTGTTATGCCAGAGCAGCACCGAACGATGTTGCAGCATCCGATCGCGCAGGCCGGTTTCAAAAGCGATATGGACGCACTCCGCGAATGCGATGTGTGTCTGCTGGTGCTGCCATGCGGCCGCAGTGCGCATCTTGAACTAGGGTGGGCAGCAGGGGCGGGAAAAAAGACAGTAGTTCTTGAACCTGATCCAATCGAACCGGACCTGATGTACCTCATGTGCGATCGACTATGCACGTCCTGGGATGTATTGCTCGATTATTTCAAAATTCAGTAAACCGCGAAATGCCGTCTCCTCATTAATGCGAACCAAAGGAGTTTAGATGCAGACTGACAACCCCATGAACCCATCGTCTCCCATCATGCCCGACCCTGCGATCCGATCCGACGGGGTAATCAACACCATCAGCATCGATCCCCCATCTGGGGCTCGGGAGATGCATAATTGGATTCAGAACTTTTCAACGCTTCCGGACCATCTCCAGATGGCCATCACTTTAGTATTCGACGTGCAGCAGCACTGGCGTGGAACGCGCGTATCCGGTCCTCCAACGATAAGTCAGTCTTACCTGCATCGACTCGCGAGCGATGTAAAAAAACTCGACTCTTACTTCGCATATGGCATCACGCTTTCGCTCGCCCAGCACATCCAGCAAAAGCAGGCCTGTTGGTTCGAAAATATCATCAATGCAATAAGCGGCTTTGTGCAGGCGGTTGAGTCTCATATCCGTCAGGTCGTGAAGAAGGAGCATCCGGACAAATCGTGGTGGCGGGATTTGACCGTCGAGGTGCTCATTGGCATGCCAACTGGCTTAATCGGCCACACCGACGAAATGCGCGAGAAGTTCATCGCGGCGATCGGGCGCACAGGTGCTTCAACAGTGCAATCGGCGAATACCCAAACAGTCTGAGAAGTAGAGGATTTCGCGATGAGCATCAGTGGCAGGACATATCGGGACGAGGCCATTCCCACCGTCTATTTCCCCAGGCGTGGTGATGTGCCTCCTGATCCGGTGCCTTACCTGCTGACGGATGCGGATCTGATCCGGTTCACGCAGCTCGACCTCAGCGGCACGGAGCATCCGGAGCGCACGCTGGCTCGATATCGCCAGATGGGAATTTTGAAGGCGGTGCAGATTGGAACGCAAACTCGATATGCCCTGCGCGACGCGATCGAATTTATTGAAAGGCTTCAGGCGACAAATCCCCGGTGAAAACTTGGCACAAATTGTGCCAATACCGGTCGAAAAGCAGTGGTTTTCCAGTTGTATGACAGTTGCAAGGGATTGTTTCAAATGCTGACAGCACCTTCAATAACATCCGTTTCCCCGGCATTTGCGGGCGAGCCTTGCCGTTCTCCGAAGCCGAAGGTTATAGGTTCGAGCCCTATCGGGGACATTCACCCTTCATAAAAGTGAAGCGAAGCAATGCAGTGCGTCCCGCCAATCAATGCGGTAAACGGATCAATACGCAATCAATTTTTTCCGCACGCCCTCATCCATTACCACTTTCGCTAACACGCCTGCAATCCGTTCCCCTGCCCCGCCGCCGCCGTAGACGTTTTTCTTTGGATACCGTACCGATTTCCCGCTATTCCAAATCCGCCTGAGTTCCTGTCCGATCGCAGCGGGGGTGAATCCGACGTTTGTGACGTTCCCGCTTCTCTCCCGTCCCTGCTGCCGCGGCCCGATGTCCAGGACCGGTGTCCCAAAACTGGCGGCTTCGATGATGCCGCTGGAGCTGTTGCCGACCAACACCGCCGCATCCCTCATCAGACCCAGAAACGCGGGGCGCGTCAGATTTTTTATTCCGATTTCGTGGCGGTCGCTTGTGAGTGTTTTCCAGCAGCGGAGGATGCCGGCTGATCCGGGGTCGTTGTTGGGATAGACAACAATCGTCTGGCCGAAGCCGGTCTTTCGGACGGCTTGCAGGACCATTCCGGCACGGGCTTGTTCTGCCGCCGCATCGGTGCTGGTGGGATGAAGGACGAGCAACGCGTACCGATGGCGGCGGATCGTGGGGAACCGCTTTTGCAGTGAATCCCACGATGCAGCAACGATTGCGATTCCATCAATTCCAGGCGATCCGACCTGATGAATTCTTCGGCGGTCTTCTCCGAGCTTCAGGATGCGATCGGCGCTTTCCCTGGTGGCGGGGAAATGAATATGCGCCAGCTTGGTGATCGCGTGGCGCAATGAATCATCGACCTGACCGAGCGCGCGATCACCGCCGTGGACATGGGCAACGATTTTGCCGGCAATATGGCCCGCCGCCGCGCCGGCGAAGGCTTCGACGCGGTCACCGACGACCAGCACCACATCCGCCCGCCGCAGGGGCACCGAGGCGGCGATGGCGGCGATGGTCTTCCCCGTCGCGATCGCAACTTTCGCGGATGTGCCGCCGGCAGGTTGCCAGGGGATCTCGGCATGGTCGCGCCGCTCCAGCCAGCCTTCGGCGCGGATGACATCGACGCTGCTGCCGTGCCGCCGATCGAAGTGCATGCCGGTGATGATGAGTTGCAGGCTGAGCTTTGGATGGTGGTCAATCGCCTGCAAGGTTGAGCGCATCAGCCCGAATTCCGCTCGCGTCCCGGTGACAAAGCAGATGCGCCGGATGCCCGGCCCTAAAGAGGATGAATGACTTTTACGCGGCATCGGCGAGCATGTCCCATTGCAGCAGCGTGCCCCGTTCCACCGCCCGCGTCATCCGCCGCCCCACCGCGGTTGTCACATCTGCCGCCGATATTCCCGTGCCGGGGCGCTGCACCGTCACGTCGCGCTCGCTCAACTGCTCGCCGGCCTGGAGATCGCGCACCGCGACCAGGCTCTGCCGGCTGACGCGCCGCACATCCTGCTCCACATCCAGCACGCGCTTTCCTGGACTCCCCCGAAGAATTTCCGCCTGGCGGATCATTTTTATATAACTTGCAAACTGCTCCGGATCGGCGCTGGCTGAATGATCCGGCCCTTTCGCGTTTCGATCATACGTCAGGTGCTTTTCGATAACCGTCGCGCCGGCGGCAACCGCGAGCGCTCCTGTCAGCACATCCGTCGTGTGATCCGAATACCCCAGCGGCACACCAAACCGCTGCGCCATTTCACCGATCCAGCAAAGGTTCGCCTGATTCGCCGGCGTCGGATAGCTGCTGACGCAATGAAGCAGGGAAAACGGCGTTCTCCAGTTATTCAGCCATCCGCAGGTGGTTTCGATTTCTTCCAGCGTCGCCGCCCCGGTTGAGGCAATGATCGGCACATCCAACCCTGCGGCCCGCGCCAGCAGCGGACGATTGACCAAGTCCGGCGAAGCGATCTTCACCGCCGGCAATTTCAATTCCGCAATCACATCCACATCGCGCGGTGAAAATGGCGTCGCGATCGGAATCAGTAATTGCTTGCGAATGGCCGCTACAATCTCGCGCACCTGCGGAAGCGCCAGTTCATACCGCCGAAGCATGGCGGCCGGATCGGCGTCGTTCACGCGCTCCTGCTGATACCCGGCAAATTGCGACGAAGCATGCATCAAAGCGGAAGCGCTGAAAATTTGCAGCTTCACCGCATCCGCCCCGCACGCCGCCGCCAGTTCGACCAGTTCCAAAGCCCGGCGAACCGACCCGTCATGGTTGACGCCGATCTCCGCAATCACAAACGTCGGCTGCCCCGGGCCCACCTGGCGATTGCCGATTCGCAGCGGTTCGGTTGAAAGAAGTGTCCGGTTATGTCCCATCGTGTCTCAGTTTTTCTATGTGAAATGCAGGCAATGTCCGCCTGTGTCCAAAAATGTCCGGCTTTTCAGTGCCGACAGGGTCATGACGCCAGCCGCGCTCCAAGACGCCGCTCGCGCAAAACCGCCTCGGCCCAGAACAGATCTCGCTGGTGGTCCACTTCCACCGTTTCGCCCATACCGGTTTGTATGCCGCGGCGATCAATTCCGAAGAACGCGTGCGGATCATGCGGAAACCGCAACCCGCGGAGCATCGCCGACCGCGACACCGCAACCACCGCGCCATCATGCAGATAGAGCGGCGTCAGATCCTGCCGCCGATGGATGCTGCCCGATTGGAGCGCTTCCACTTTATTTCCATCCAGTTTGGACATCCAGGCCGGGTGCCATTTGCCGACAGGGCAGAACGATCGCACCGAATCGCAGGCGGTTTCGCGAAGCATTTCAATCGCCGAATCAATCACACCCGCGCCGCGGACCGGCACGTTGCCATAGAGCACGACTAAACCGTCGGAGCGGAAGTTGGACGTTTTCTCGACCGACTTCATCGCATGCAGCATCACATCCTGGACCGACGCATCGCTGGTCGCCAGTTCTGCCGGACGATCGATCACTTCAAGGCTGTATCGCTGAGCCAGCCGCTTGATGCCGGGGCAATCGGTGGAGACGACGACCTTGCTCAATAGCGACGAGTCCAGCACATGATCGAAGGTGTATTCAATCAGCGGCCGGCCCAGCAGCAAGCGCAGATGCTTGTTCGCCAGACCGACGCTGCCTGCTCGAGCGAGAATGACACCGAGCGTATTCATGGCGGAATTCCTCAATCGGTTTACGGGCGATGCCACTCGCGACAACCGGCGCAAAGCGGCCTGGCGGCCCATTCCGATTTCTCATGACAGACCCGCAGCGCCGAAAAACGCGACTGCCAGATTTCTTTAATCGGCGTTTCGCCTGCCGTTCCCATTGTTTGTTTGCCCAGAACGTCCTGTTCACATGAAACGACCCGGCCATCGCACAGAATGGTGATGCGGTTTGAAAGCCGGCGCATGGCCGGCGCTTTGGTGGGGCCATGTCGGCGACGGCGGTGTCCGGGATCTGGCCGGCGAAATCGCTCGGACCCGTGATCACCGCATGGCCCAGCCGGCGGATCCAGTAGTCATACCAGGGCTCCATTTCCGCGAGGTTCAGGGGTGTCTTTACAAAAATTGGCGCAATCAGCGGCGTGCCCTGGCCGGATCGCTTCACCTCCGCCTCCAGCAGCCGAATGTTTTCCATCACCTGGGTGATGCCATCAACGCCCATCAGTTCCGCATATGTTTTGGAATTCGCCGCCGCTGTATGGACAGAGACGACATCGACGCCGCTCTCAGCCAGTCGCGTGATGAGTGACAGGTCGGTTGTCAGCAGGTCGGTTTCGATATTGATCGTCGATATCCCCGCCGCCTTGGCCACCGCGATGATTTCGAACACCACCGGCGAGCAGAGCGGATCACCGACGCCGGCGAGCGTGAGCCTCACGTCATCCAACGATGCCAATTCCTGAAACAGCTTCTCCGCCATCGCAACAGAAAGATCAGGCCGGGAAATATCCAGATGCCGGCCGGCGGAAAAAATCGGCCGCGTGTTGCGGTTGGTATTGAGTTCCAGCACCACTTCGCGCGGCAGAATATCCGCCGACTCGCACCCGCGAATGCGGTGGGCCAGTTCTTCGGCCTCGGTAGAAATCAGGTGCCCGTTCAGACTTACCGTAGCGCGATCCACGCGTGCGATCTGCCGATGCGAGTCGAGCTTAAATCGGTAGGTGGACCTTGCGACCGGCGTGGGAACCGGGGCTGCCCCCTGCTTGCCGGTCGGATCGAGGCCGTGCTGGTCGGGCCAGTAGGTGAGGAGGCGACCGGGATGAATTCTGGCGACGGTAAGGCGATCGACCAGTTCGCGGCGAAGCAGGGTGCCCGTCAGCCCGGGGGCGGCTTGTGTGAAGCAAAGCTCGGCCGTCGGTTGCGACTCGGCATGTTGCACGAGCGCGTCAATCAGCATCGGATCGATCAGCCCCGACGCCGGATCGATCAGCAGGACGGCGTCGGCATCGTTCGCTTTGGCAATCTCCGCTGCCCATTCCGGATGAAAACCCAGATCAAATTCGCACGTGCCGAGCAATCCTCCTCGCCACCCATCCGCCCAGCGCCGGGCCGCGGTGATGGCAACCATGCCCGGAATAACTTGTCGCGGGCCTTTTACGATAATGGTCGTGCCATCGTGTCGCCCGGTGATGGCATGAACCGCTTCCGCCTGATCGTCCCAGCAGAGAATGCTGATCGTGTCGATCGACGCGGCTCGTGTTACGCGGTTCAGCGTCCAATCGAGCACCGGTTTGTTGCGGAACCGCCGAGCGCCGCTGTGGGCCTCAACCGATTCATGCAGGAGAGAAATGATGGCGGCGATATGCGTCATGAAATCACCGCTCCTTCACGCACTATTCCAATGTGACACGGGCCTCGGTTCGAATTCATATCGGCGTCCCCCTGGCGCATGCGATGGCAATTCGGCAATCACTTCATCCATCAGGTCGCGAAATTCCTTTGCTGCATTGGCTACGCCGCGGACATTATCGATATCCCGGCTCACCTGGTGCCGCTGCAATTCGATTCCTGTCAGTTTGGCGGCGGCAATTTTTCGGTCTGCCTGAAACCGTTTCAATTCGGTCGATTGTGTCAACTGGATGACCAAATCGTAAGTTTTTCCATACGTATTCATCTGATTGCGAAGCAGGTCGATCCTCGCAATCGCGCGGTTGACGCGCATCTGATCCTCGATGTGGTCGTGGATTTCCTGCAAGACCGGAAGCGTCTCGCGGCTGATGCGCTCGATCTCGGCAGCCTCGGTCTTTCGAATCTCCAGCGATGACATGCAGCCTGTAATGCGACTCCATTGAAAGCCCCCGCTTTCGGCATTAGACGCCGCCAGGGGTTGCCGGCAGAACTCCTGGATGACCTCGGCGAGCTTCATGCAGACAGCTCCGCGTTTGGCCGCGCCGCCTTCGCTGGCGTCGATGATTTTTGTCGCAGTGCGGCTGAAATCCCGCTCGAACTGCTGGAGATAGGTGAAGAGGCGCTCTTCGGTATACATCGGGCGGCCCTGCTGGTCGGGGATTCGCCGCATGATCGGGCGTTCGCGAACGATCTGCTCCCACTGCTTCATTTCAATCGTGGTGAATCGGCCCATCTCCGGCCGCCAGACGTCTTCATAACTGGTCCCCGGGGAATAATAGAGTCCGTCGGTGAAACCAAGATCCTGGCCGACAAATATGATTGGATTGCACCCCAGATGCTCGGCCAGGTAATACGCCAGATGGGCGACGGTTGACCCGCTGGGCAGGCGAGTCTTATTCAGCTTCATCTCCCGCAGCAGGCTTTCGGCCATGTCGTTGCCGGTGAGCGTCAGCGGGCCGGGATTCAGGCTGAAAATCAAATTCGTGGCCTTGGGCTCGGCCACCAGCTCGGTCTTCAAATCCTTCGGAAGCTTCTCGAAAAAACGCGTGCAGATGTCGTGATAATCCAGCGCGGTGACAAAGTCCGGCTCAACGCCGAGTTCCAGCAGCGGTTGAAGCGTCGTCTGGACGGCAATCACTACCGCCTTGCCGACCATGTCCTTAAGCAGGTGCTTGTTCTTTCGCAGCGAAGGACCGGCGGAAACAATCACCGCCGGCGAATTTTTGTAGCGATCCTTCAGTCTCGAGGGGCAAGGCGTCGCGGCATACCAGCCGACATTGCGGGTGATGTTTTCCAGGGTGCGCCGGCCGTTCATCACCAGCGTGTTCATGTTCGTGCGGCAGAAGGATGCGAACTCGGCGAGCCACGCCTGAATCTGCAGGTGAAATTCGCCATGCCGCTGCATACTGGCGGCATGAAGCACTTCCTGCGTGCCAAGCGTGACCATCGCGGTTTGCGGCATCAGCCGGAAAAACAAATTCCCCTTGTCCGCCTCCCAGAAAAACAGCACGCGGCGGCTTTCGATCATTTTCGAAAAGTCGCGCGTTTCAAAGGTCGTTCGCAGCAGGAGCAGGTCGGGCTCGAAGATGCAGAAGATCGCCTCGTCACCGGCGCGATCGAAGAGCAGCTCGAGCTGGTAACCCAGGCCCAGGCCGTGAATGTAGTAGAAGAGTTTTTGTTCGACGTCGATCGGTTCGATCAGCCGCTTTGCTTCATCGATCGGGCGATGCCTGCTGTGGAGATAGAGCCGGCGGCCGTCTTCGGTTGTCACCGCTATCGTCGGTTCACCGGACCTGGATGGTTCAAGATGATGCGAAGGCCGGCCTTCCAGCGCTTCCACGCCCGCAGCCAACTTTGGCTCAACCGACCAGAGCGCGGCCAAGTTACGCAGGTACGGCGCATCAGGCGCTAGAATGTAGCGACTGGAAAAATCGGCGGATGAATCGGCGGTTGCGGTCATCATGCGACGGCGGTAGCGTTCCCTGGGTTTGGTCAAAGCGCCAAGCTTCAGTCATTATCGGACGTGAAGCAGCCTTCCAATGAGCGTTTTTTATCGCGTTGCGATGCCAACTAAACGGCTGGGACTGCTGCCATTATGATTTGATGGAATTGGCCAGAAATTGAGGGTTTTTATGAGCGACCTGCTGTTTTCCACGCCTTGGTGGCTGCCGACGGCGATGATTGCCGTGGGTATTGCGCTGTTCATTTCGGGGAACGCCAGACAGCGGTCCCAAATCCGCAATGGAGGGGCGGGCCTGATTGCACTGGCGGTGGTCCTCATATTAGTGAGTTATTTTGTTGAGACGGCCAAGGAAAAAATCGCTCGCGAATCGCGGGAATTGGTGCGCGCCGTGGAAGCACGAGATTGGGCAAAGATGAAATCGCTGCTGGACCTCAAATCGAGCCTGGGAATTGAATCAATGACGATCTACGGCAACCGCGATGACGTGGTGAAGGGCACCCAAAGCGCCGCCGACCAATATGGATTGAAGTCGGTCCACATCACTTCGCTGGAGGCCGATCAGACACAGACAGTCATCACGGTGAATCTGGATGTGCTGACAGAGCAGGACTTTTCCATGGGCCGGCCGATTCCCAGTAGCTGGCAGTTTGAATGGGAAAAACTCGGAGAGAATTGGACGCTTTACCGGATCACATGCCTGCGCATCGGCGGAGAAAATGGCGATCAAGCTAAGGCGAGATTTCCTAAGTAAACGCGCAGCACCGGAGTGCCTCGCCTCATTTTCTACACATCTCATCACATAACTATTCGTCGCTGAAACTTCGGGCGGCGTTGAATATGGCGGAAGAGGAAGATCAAGATAAAGACAAATCACAGCCGCAGGGGCTGCTGCCCCCGCACCCCCGCTGGGAGGAAAAGGACCGCTGCGCGGGCAAGTGAGTTATAGCCGGGGCGGAACCGGTTCTTACTCTCGCCGTGCCACAGGTTCCGCCCCAGTGTCCCCACCTCCTTGGCAGGGCACGCCCCCTGTGGCAGTTGTACACGGTGGTTTTATGGCGGAACGCAGGGCCTTCTACTTCCGATGATTGCGGACGATTGGAGTCGAACCAACGCGACGGACGGGCGGTACCATGAAATGGTGGGCAGCGAGAAATCGCGATACGCGCCGTGAGCAGCTTTTGGTGGCTTTCCGGCGCGGCTGCGCCCGCAAGTTTTCTTTGTAGTTCTATTCCCTCTGCGCAACTGGGGGCGTGCCTTGCCTGCGGAGGTGGAGGACGCTGGAGGCGGAACCGTGCGGCACGGCGAGAGTAAGAGCTGGGTTCCGCCTCCAGCTAACTTTCACCGCCCGCGCAGCGGTCCTTTTACACCTTCACTCTTATCTCAATTCCCCTCCCAGCGGGGGTGCGGGGGCAGGCGCCCCTGCGGCTGTAATTCTTCTTCGTCTTGGTCTTTGTTTTGGTCTTTCTCTTCCGCCATATTCAACGCCGCCCAGAATATCATTGAACCACAGTCACTCGCACCAAGATGTAAAGAAAAATGAAGCCCCCTCGCCCATGGCACAGCGGAGACATTATCCCCACTTCTGAATCAGTGAATGATCCGTCAGATCAAACTGTAAAGGTGTGATCGTTACGTATCTGTCGCGCAGGGCGGCTACGTCTGTGTCCTCTTCCGTGTGGCTTAAGGTAAATACGCTGGTGTTCCAGAAATAATCTCTGCCGCGCGGGTCTTGCCGCCGCTCGTAGGTATCGATCCAGGGACGGGTGCATTGTCGCACGACGCGAACGCCGGCCGGGGATTCGTCTTCCCGCAGCGCCGGGACGTTGATGCTTGCGACTTGGCCGCCGGTGAGGCCGCGCATGAGAAGCATTTCGATTGTTGCGACGCTGATTTTCGCAGCCTTGGCGAAGTCAGCCGGGACTTCTTTTCTCAAAAATAGCGATGCCGCGACGGCGGGCAGGCCCAGAAAGGCCGCCTCGATGGCCGCGGCGATCGTGCCGCTATAGATGACGTTGATCCCGACATTCGCCCCTGCGTTCAGCCCGCTGACAACCAGATCAGGTTGGCGCGGCAGAAGCTGGTTGATCGCCAGCTTGACACAATCGGCCGGGCGGCCATCAACAGCGGTGCCTGTAAACCCGTTCTCAATCGTCACACGGCTGGTGAGCAGCGGCGCGCTGATGGTGATGCCGTGGCCGGTAGCGCTCTGGACGGTTTCGGGAGCGACGACGACCACTTCCCCAAGCCGAGTCAACTCGCGATACATCGCGAGAATTCCGGCGCCTGGATACCGTCGTCGTTTGTGAGCAGGATGAGCATGGGATGGAGAGTATAATGGGAAACATAATGCGTAACCCGTAATTCATCATTCCCAATCGGACGTTCGTAACGGTCATTGTACAAGGTATGATTACGTCTCACGCATTCCGATCCCCATGCTCCAGCTAACCCGCCATCAGCTTCAGGAGATCGATCGGCGATCCACCGCCGACTACCACATCCCCGGCATCGTCCTCATGGAAAACGCCGCCCGGGCGGTGGCGCATGAGGCTTGCCAGATACTGGCTAATGAATGTGTCGGTGAGGTGCTGATTTTGTGCGGCGGAGGCAACAATGGCGGTGACGGGCTGGCCGCCGCCCGGCATCTGCATAATCGCGGGGCGGATGTGACGATTGGATTGCTGGCCGATCCGGGGAAGTATCGGGGCGATGCGCTAATCAACTGGAAAATCGCCGAGGCGATGAAAATCCCCGCCGCCGCGTTTGACGCGGAGATGTTGAATAATCCGCGACCGCTGCTGGTCATTGATGCCATCTTTGGCACCGGCCTTTCAAAGCCGCCTCGTGATCCGTTTGGCGCGGTGGCGGCGGCGGTGAATAAGTCGCGCCTGCCGGTGCTTGCGGTGGATCTGCCCAGCGGGCTGGATTGCGATACGGGGAATGTCCTGGGATCGTGCATTCGCGCCGAGCGGACCCTCACCTTCGTCGCGCAAAAAACCGGCTTCGCACGTGCTCAGGCGCGCCAATATCTCGGGCAAGTGATCGTGGGTGATATTGGATGTCCGACAGAATTGATCGAAGCAATCGCACAGGGGACA
This sequence comes from uncultured Phycisphaerales bacterium, assembly GCA_963704405.1. Taxonomy (GTDB): domain Bacteria; phylum Planctomycetota; class Phycisphaerae; order Tepidisphaerales; family Tepidisphaeraceae; genus MFD01213-c1. The sequence continues at coordinate 1,582,170 of OY969903.1, read as the reverse complement.
TAAGAGCCTCTAACCAATTCCAGGCCTCAGAAACCGAGCTGCAACTGGGCGGCCTCGGACATCATCGATTTATCCCATGGCGGTTCCCACACCAATTCGACTTCCGCCTCTTTTACTTCCGGAACCGCTTCCACCTTCCGCTCGACTTCCCCAGGCAGAGAGCCGGCGACCGGACAGCCGGGGGCAGTGAGCGTCATGCGGATTTTGACGGATTTGTCGTCGGCAATCTCGATGCTGTAGATCAGGCCGAGCTCGTAAATGCTGACAGGAATTTCCGGGTCGTACACCTGCCGAATGGCTTCGATGACCTTTCCTTCGAGCAGCTTGTATTCGATCGATCGGCTGGCAGCCGCTGGCACCGGAGATGACGCGGCGGGTTTTGCTTCGTCTTTCGCGTCGCTTTCATTCATCGCCGCACCCTGCCGCTCCGCTTCGAATTCGCGGCGGAGCTGATCGGCCTTCCCGGAACTGGGAAGAACGGGAAGACTCGAAACAGAATTGGGCAATTTATAGTCGTCACTCATATGAATAATCAGGCGCGCTTGTTGATCGCCTCGGCCTCGCGGCGGATTCGCGACACCATTCCAGCCAAGCCGTTGCGGCGCTGCGATGTCAGAAACGAATCCAGCCCGATTCGGCGGAAGAATCCTTCGATATCAAAGGCAAGTATGTCAGCCGCGTGTTGGCCGGAAAAGAGTTTCTCCAGGACACCGATCAGACCGCGGACGATGAAGGCATCGGAATCGGCGACGAATTCCAGAATGTCGGCGGTTCCCGGCTTTTTTCGGGCGAACAGGTGGACGACGCTCATGCAGCCATGGACACGTGTCAGGTCTGATTTGAAGTCGGCCGGCATGGCGGGGATTTTTGTGCCCAGGTCATCCTGGATGTAGCGAACACGCTCGGTGTTGTCGCCGAGGAATTCGAACATTTCAGTTAATTCCGCTGCCGCCGCCTCAGGTGATGCGGCTGTAGCAGGTGGATAGACCACTTCTACACCGGCGACTGGCGACGCCGCCGGTGTTTTGGCGGAAGCTTTTTCCACGACCTTTCGAAGGGCGGCGACCAGTGCGTCTACATCGGCGATGGTGTTGTACATCGCAAAGGACGCCCGCGTCGTCGCGGAGATTTTCATGCGGTCCATCACCGGCTGGCAGCAGTGATGACCCGTGCGGACCGCGACGCCTTCGCGATCGACGGCGGAGCCGATGTCCATCGAACCGATCGCCGGCTTTTCCAGCACGAAGGAGATGACGGCGGCTTTTTCCCTGGCCGTGCCGATGATGCGCAGGCCGGCGATGGTTTGCAGCTCAGTGGTGGCATATTGCAGCAGTTCTCGCTCATGTGCCTGAAAATTTTCGAAACCGATGGACTGCACGTAATTAATCGCCGCCGCCAGACCGACGACGCCCGCGATATCGGGCGTGCCGGCTTCAAACTTATTAGGCAGCGCGGCGTACATCGTTTTTTCGAATGAGACTGATTCAATCATGTCTCCGCCGCTCTGATAAGGCGGCATGGCTTCCAGGAGTTCCCGCCGGCCATATAGCGCGCCGATCCCTGTCGGCCCAAATAATTTGTGACCAGAGAACGCATAAAAATCGACGCCCAGCGATTGAACGTCGGTTGAATGATGAGCCACCCATTGAGCGCCGTCGGCCAGCACCTTCGCGCCGACGGCGTGCGCCATCTTTGCGATCTGCGCGATGTCGTTAATCGTGCCGAGGGAATTGGAGGTGTGAACGATTGAGACGAATCGCGTTTTGCTGTTCAGCAGCCGCGCGTAGTCGTCCATCAGCAGTTCGCCGGCTTCGTTCATGGGGATGACGCGGAGTTTTGCGCCGGTTGATTCGCAGGCGATCTGCCACGGAACGATGTTGGAGTGATGCTCCATCGCCGAGACGATGACTTCGTCGCCGGGCCTCAGAAATGCACGTCCCCACGAGGCGGCGACGAGATTGATGCCTTCGGTTGTGCCGCGGGTAAAGATGATTTCTTTTTCGTCGGCCGCGTTGAGAAATCGCGCAACTGTTTTTCGGGCCTGGTCGTATAGGGAAGTCGCGAGCTGGCTGAGATGATAGACGCCGCGATGAATGTTGGCGTTTTGGGATTCGTAATAGCGGGAGATCGCTTCGATCACCTGGCGGGGTTTTTGTGTTGTAGCGCCGTTATCGAGATAGACGAGAGGACGGCCATGAACGCGCGTGTGCAGGATGGGGAAATCAGCGCGGACTTTTTCGACGTCGAAGCGGGGATTGGAATGGGTTCGAGCTGAGGCGGTCGCGATGTCGGCTACGGGCTTCATGGCTTTATATTCATCGTAGCGCCATTCGCATTTAGAATCATCCGGGCGGATGGTTTTCTAGAAACTGCTTTTGCAGTAACACACACGCGGTTCGCCTATTTTTGATTGGGTTCGGCAGAGGCGAAACGCCCACGCTACGGAAAACTAAATATTCACCACGGCTTCATCATCGGCGCCCAGATCGGTAATCCGCAAATCAAGTGGAAGGCCGTGCTGAGCCGCCATGAAGTTTTCGATCCGCGCTCGGACCGGCTCCACGCGAATGCGGCGGGTGATGTCGGCGGCGAAAGCATAGGTCAGCAAATGCCGGGCGGCTTCATGATTCACCCCGCGGCTGCGAAGGTAAAACACCTGCTCTTCATCCACAGGCCCGGTCGTCGATCCGTGCGTGCATTTCACATCGTCGGCGTAAATCTCTAGGGCCGGCATCGAATCCATCGTCGCATCATCGCTCAACAACAGCGTCTTGCTGGTCTGCTTTGAATCGGTCTTCTGGCTGTCCTGGCGAACGAGAATCTTCCCCTTGAACACACCCGTTGATTTCCCGTTCAACACATGCTTATACAACTCGTGGCTCGGGCAATTGGCCGCCGCGTGATCCAGCAGCGTGTGATTATCGCAGTGCCGGCTTCCATCAATCAGCACCAGCCCGTTCAATGTCGCATCTGCATATTCGCCGGCCAGCGTCACATTCAAATCATTCCGAGTCAGCTTTGCACCAATGGTTGCCGAATGCGTAACAAACTGCGCCCGGCCGGCCAGATGCACCTGAAGCGTGGCTACATGATATGCCTCCATCGATTCCTGCTGCAGCTTGCAGTGATCGATCCGGCTGTCGGCGGCGGCGGCGATTTCCGTCACGCTGTTCGTGAAATAAACGCCCGACCCTTCGCCAACATAACTTTCGACGATGGTAGCTTCGACATTTTCCTCCGCCACCACCAGCACGCGCGGATGCGTGACGGCCGGCTGGCCACCGGGCACGGAAACAAACAGGAGATGGATCGGCCCGCTCACAGCCGCGCCCCTGGGCAGATGGATATAAACCCCATCACGAATGAAACCGGTGTTCAACGCCACGAACGGGTTGTGATCGATCCTGGCATGCCTGGCGAGATGAGTCTTAATCTCGGCGGAACTGACGCTGAGCGCCTCGGCCAGCGACTGCACCTTTACGCCGCGCGGAAGCTTCCCGAGCTTCGATAGCTGCGGCGTATAATGTCCATTGATGAACACCAGCTCGCTGATCGCATCGCGACCGAAGCTGAACTGCGTCGCCGCTTCAATATTGCTCGGGTCTTCGATGCGCGAGGCGAGTGAAAACTTTGTCCTGGCGATCGCGTCGACGTTGGTGAATCGCCACTCCTCGTCCTTCCGCCAGTTGGGAAAATTGACAAGGTTGAATCGCGCCATGGCATTGCGCCTCAGGGCGTCGAGCCACGGCTGCGATGCAGAAACGACCTCGCGCTCAAAGTGCGTAAAGTTCGTCTGGTGCGTATTGGGTTCTGTTGCCAACTGCGTCATGATCGTGCCAATCAGGCGTTAATTGGAAAATAGTCGTAAGCGTCAGGCGGTCAGTCATCAAGCAACCGCGGCGGCCACTTCCTTTTCGACCCAGTCATAGCCGCGCTCTTCCAGTTCCAGCGCCAGGCCTTTATTGCCGGTCTTGACGATCCGTCCATCGATCATCACATGAACATAGTCCGGCGTGATGTAATCGAGCATGCGCTGATAATGTGTCACCAGCAAAATCGCCCGGTCGGGGCCGCGCAGGCTGTTTGCGCCGTGCGAGACGATCTTGAGCGCATCAATGTCGAGGCCGCTGTCCGTTTCATCCATCAGCGCAAGGGTCGGGTTGCAGACGGCCATCTGGAAAATTTCGTTTCGCTTCTTTTCGCCACCGCTGAAGCCTTCATTGACGGCACGATTCATGAAGCTCGGGTCCATCTTCAGCAGCGCCATCTTTTCCTTGACTACTTTGAGGAATTGGACGGCATCCAGTTCCGGCTGGCCGCGATGCTTGCGAGCCGCGTTGACGGCGGCCTTCAGGAAATAGCTGGTGCTGACGCCGGGAATTTCAACCGGATATTGAAACGCCAGGAAGATTCCTTCGCAGGCGCGCTCTTCCGCGCTCAGCTCGAGCAGATCTTTACCGTCATACGTAACCGAGCCTTCGGTCACTTCATAAGCCTCGCGCCCAGCGAGCACCTGCGACAGCGTGCTCTTGCCCGAGCCGTTCTTCCCCATGATGGCGTGGACTTCGCCGCGGTTGATCGTCAGGTTCACACCCTTCAGGATGTCCTTCCCACCGGGAGCGGCGACGCGTGCATGCAAATTCTTAATCTCAAGCAGTGACATTTCTGGACTTTCCTAAAACGTTATCTCACCGCGGACAACACAGGGCGCCACATCCAGCTTTGTGCTTCGTGTGCTCCATGTCGCCACCGTGAAAAAGCTATCCGACGCTGCCTTCCAAACTCACTCCCAGCAGCTTTTGGGCTTCTACGGCAAATTCCATCGGCAGCTCGCGGAACACTTCCTTGCAGAAGCCGCTGACGATCATGCTGATCGCGTCTTCCAACTTAATGCCGCGCGTCTTGCAGTAGAACAGTTGATCTTCACCAATTTTGCTGGTGCTGGCTTCATGTTCAGCCCGGCTGCTGGTGTTTTTCACTTCGATGTAGGGCACGGTATGTGCCCCGCATTTATCGCCAAGGAGCAGGCTGTCGCACTGAGTATAATTGCGGCTGTTGGTTGCGCCTTTCAGGATTTTCACCAGCCCGCGATAGCAGTTCTGGCCTTTGCCGGCGCTGATGCCTTTGCTGACAATCGTGCTCTTGGTGTTTTTGCCGATGTGGATCATCTTCGTGCCGGTGTCGGCTTGCTGGCGGCCATTGGTCAGCGCGACACTGTAAAATTCGCCGACGCTGTTGTCGCCTTGCAGGATGCAGCTTGGATATTTCCAGGTGATGGCAGAGCCGGTTTCAACCTGCGTCCAACTAATCTTGCTGTTCACCCCGCGGCAGGCGCCGCGTTTGGTGACAAAGTTGTAGATCCCGCCTTTGCCCGTTTCCTTGTCGCCGGGATACCAATTCTGCACCGTGCTGTACTTGATGCTGGCGTTGTCCAGGGCCACCAATTCCACCACGGCGGCGTGCAACTGATTCTCATCGCGCATCGGAGCGGTGCAACCTTCCAGGTAACTCACGCTTGCGCCTTCTTCGGCGACGATCAGCGTCCGCTCAAACTGCCCTGTGTTCTTCGCATTGATCCGGAAATACGTGCTCAATTCCATCGGGCACTTCACGCCCTTGGGAATGAATGCGAATGAACCATCGGTGAAGACGGCGCTGTTCAGCGTCGCGAAATAGTTGTCGCTGTAAGGAACGACGCTGCCCAGATACTTCTGCACAAGCTCAGGATGTTCGCGGACGGCGTCAGAGAAGCCGCAGAAGATGATTCCCTTTTCGGCCAGTTGTTTCTTGAAAGTCGTGACGACCGAAACGCTGTCAAACACGGCATCGACTGCCACGCCGGCCAGGATTTCGCGCTCGTGAACGGGAATGCCAAGCTTTTCGTAGGTCGCGAGCAGTTCCGGATCGACTTCATCCAGCGACTTTTTCTTCGCCTTCGGAGCCGAATAATAAATTGTGCTCTGATAGTCGATCGGCCCATACCCATATGGCAGGAACGGCCAGTTCGGCTGCTCCATCGTCAACCAGTGCCGATAGGCTTTCAGCCGCCATTGCAGAAGCCAATCCGGTTCACCCTTTTTGGCGCTGATAAAACGGATTGTGTCCTCATTCAGCCCCGGCGGCGCGGAATCCGCTTCGATATCGCTTACGAACCCCCACTTGTATTCGCGGTTGGCAAGCGTCTCGATTTCCTGTGTTTCGGTAGGCATTTCAACTCAAATTCAAATGACAAATCGATGACGAATGCTCAATTGACGAATGACCGAAAACAAAAAGGCAAATGATCCGAATGTTGGTCATTCAGATTTGATTCGTCATTCGAATTTCGTCATCCGCCGGAGCTAACAGCTCAGGCGCTGAAGCTGCTTCCACACCCGCAACTGCTCGTGGCATTGGGGTTCTTAAAGACGAACCCGCGTCCCATGACTTCGTCTTTGAAGTCAATTTCAGTGCCGTTGAGGTACAGATTGCTCTTCATGTCGATGAGGATCTTGACGCCGTTGCTTTCCATTTCTTCGTCCATGTCACCCTTGGGTTCTTCGGTGAGGTCCAGCATGTACGAAAAACCGGAGCAACCGCCGCCTTTTACACCGACGCGCAGACGCGTTTCGGCTTCCGGGAGGCCTTGTTCCTTAACGATCTTCCTGATTTCCGTGGCGGCTTTTTCAGTCAATAAGATTGACATCTGCGCAACTCCTTTGAAAGTTACTTGAGACTAGCTCTCAACAATATAGTATCGAAGCCCAAGCATATCAAGTTAACGCGCCGGCCAGATCAGCATCTGGCAACCAAAGCCTGGAGACGCTACTTTTAGGGCTGATCGCCTTAAAGGGACTACCGTCAAGACGCCAGCAAGCCAAGGTTGAAGGAGAAGAAAAAACAGGTGTGCAAACGAATCTGCTCCAGCTTCATCATTCAAATTTTGCCTTCTCCTCCTAACCTGGCATCTTAGCGTCTTGGCGGCGCATTTAACTCACTGTCAGTTAAGCCCACTAGAAAGGTTGGAAGCTCGTGAACCGCCAAGCCATTGAGACGATTGTCAGCCGAGCCGTTGCCGATCAGCCCGTAACTGACCTGCACACACACCTTTACACGCCAAAATTTGGCACGCCTGACCCCAACTCTTCCGGCAAGACCGACCCAGCCGGACTGCTTTTGTGGGGTGTCGATGAGTTGTTGACCTATCACTATTTAGTTGCAGAGGTGTATCGGATCGTCCCGGCGACCAAGCTGCCGTATGAAAAATTCTGGGCCATGACCAAGCAGCAGCAGGCAGACCATATCTGGAAACATCTGTTCATCGAAAATTCCCCCATCAGCGAAGCCTGCCGCGGCGTCATCACGACCCTCTCCAAGCTCGGTCTCGATCCTTCTGACCGCAACCTGTCCCGCATGCGCAAGTGGTGTTCGCAGCAGGACCCAAGCCAATACATTGATAAAACGATGCAGGTCGCCAACGTCGATTCGCTGACGATGACCAATCCCGTATTCGATGACAACGAGCGCAACCGGTGGCTGGCAGATCCGGCCGTCGGAACAGACCCCCGCTTCCGCGCAGTTCTTCGCATCGACCCCCTGCTCCGCTCATGGCCAACCGCGGCACCAAAGCTTTCGCAATGGGGATATGACGTGAAGGAAGAGATCAGTCAGCGGACGATCGAAGAAGCCCGCCGATTCCTGCGCGATTGGGTCGATCGCATGAAGGCGGTCTATATCGCCGTCAGCCTGCCACCCGATTTCCGCTATCCGGCAAACCCCGCCGACACCATCGCCCGCGCCGGCCAAACGATGCTCGAAGAAGTCGTCCTCCCCGTCTGCAAAGAGCGCGGCCTGCCCTTCGCCATGATGATCGGCTCCCGCCTGCAGGTGAACCCCGGCCTCCGCGACGGGGGTGATATGGTCGGCCTCTCTGATGTTCAATCGGTTGTGCAGATTTGCCGCAAGTTCGACGGCAACAAATTCTTTGTCACCATGCTCGCCCGCGAAAACCAGCACGAACTCTGCGTCGCCGCCCGAAAATTCGGCAACCTCATGCTCTTCGGCTGCTGGTGGTTCCTGAACAACCCCTCGCTCATCGAAGAGATCGAACGCATGCGCTTCGAGCTCCTCGGCACCAGCTTTATCCCCCAGCATTCTGATGCCCGCGTGCTGGATCAGATTGTGTACAAATGGGACCACAGCCGAAAGATCATCGCGAAAGTCCTGACAGATAAGTACGCGGACCTGGCCGATGCTGGGTGGAATGTTCAGGAAGATGAAATCAAGCGCGACGTGCGGCTGCTGCTGAAGGATAATTTCTTGAATTTCCTAAAGCGATAATTACGCGCCAGCCGCAGGAGCGATGGATTGCCTGCAACCATCCACGCAATTGCGTCTTCCTGCGTGTCGCTTTCACTGCGAAGCATTCCATCAACCGGTATCTGCGAAGGCAGAAGGCGGCGTTACCGGGGAGACTGGGTCTTCCCAAACGGCTCCCCGCGTGGTTCTTATTCTCTGCATCACAAACCGACTTCATTCACCACAACCCCATGCGCCTTTAACGTATTCACCTGCACCAATTTCGCTTCATCGGCATCTTCGACCAGATCGCTGTGACAGACCGCTTTCTTTCCTTTGTGCGCGAGCTTCATGATCTCATCCTGTGAGAGCACGCCGCGCTGTTTCAGGATGTCGGCGCCGGCTGCCGTGACGCCGGGTGATGCGATCGCTTTCTTTTCGGGTTGGGCGGCTTCATCCTTGCCGCTGTAGAAATCGGTGATTTCCTTGCTGATCCGGACGCTGCACCAGTCGTGGCCGCACATGGCGCAGAAGTCTGTGTCGACTTCCAGGTCTTCATCGTGATAGGCGCGGGCCAGATCGGGATCGAAGCTGAGATCGAAATGGCGTTGCCAGTTCAGGGCAGCGCGGGCTTTGGTGAGTTCATCATCGCGATCGCGCGAGCCGGGGATGCCAAGAGCGACATCGGCGGCGTGGGCGGCGATCTTGTAGGCGACACACCCCTGCTTCACGTCGTCTTTCTTCGGCAATCCCAAATGTTCCTTCGGCGTCACGTAACACAACATGCTCGCGCCATGATAACCGGCCGCCGTCGCGCCGATGCAGGAGGTGATGTGGTCGTAGCCGGGGAAAATATCGGTCACCAGCGGGCCCAGGACATAGAAAGGCGCACCGTGGCAGAGCTTGCGCTGCAGCTTCATGTTGTATTCGATCTGATCGAACGGGACGTGGCCCGGGCCTTCGACCATCACCTGCACCCCGCGCGCCCAGGCGCGTTCGGTGAGTTCACCGAGGGTGGCGAGTTCGCGCAGCTGCGCTTCATCTGATGCATCGGCGAGCCCGCCGGGCCGCAATCCATCGCCGAGCGAGAAGCTGACATCATATTCTCGCATGATGTCGCAGATATCGTCGAAGATTTCGTACATCGGGTTTTGCTTGTTGTGCGTCAGCATCCACTTCGCCAGGAGCGATCCACCGCGCGAGACGATGCCGATGAGCCGCTTCTTCACAAAAGGCAGATGTTCGCGCAGCACGCCGGCGTGAATTGTGAAATAATCCACGCCCTGCTTCGCCTGCTTTTCCAGCTCTTTTAAAATCACGTCGTAGGTCAGGTCTTCGATCCGCTTGCCGATGATCATCGAATAAATCGGCACCGTTCCGATCGGCACCGTGCTGTTACGGATGATCGCCTCGCGGCAGGCATCGAGATCGCCGCCGGTCGACAAATCCATCACCGTGTCCGCGCCCCACTTCTCCGCCCATTTCAGCTTTTCAACTTCTTCATCCGTCCCCGAAGAGATCGGCGATGCCCCCATGTTGGCATTGATCTTGGTGAGCGAGGCCCGCCCGATTGCCATCGGTTCCAGCTTGTGCTTCAGATGCACCTTGTTGGCTGGGATAATCATGCGGCCGCAGGCCACCTCGACGCGAATCTCCTCCGCCGACAGGTGCGGTTCGCGCGTCGCAACATGCTTCATTTGCGCGGTCACCCGGCCGATGCGCGCCTCTTCCAACTGCGTCTTGCCCTGCGCATCTTCCGCTCGCGCAAAGTCCATCGCGGTTACATCGGAAACCCCGGGCATGCCCGCCGTGTCGGGCGAACTGTATGTATAAGCCGTCCCCACCCGCCCGGCCCTGGCGAATGAGCCCGGCGAAGTCCCCTGCCGATCGGTCGACGGATTATCACCCAGCGGCGGCAACACAAACGAACGATCCACGGTCTTCGACTGAGACATAATTCATCACTCCAAAACGTGTGGGGGTTGGCGATGGAGGGTTGCACCGGAAGGACGCTCGGCGGACAAGGCAAGGATCGCCCGCGCAAACGTGCAGTGCATGCGGTCCATTCGCTTCCCTACGCCGGTTGCCGGTGCATCACCCGCATGGCCGGATCAGGTTCCAAGGGTATTTTCTCAGACCTGCGCCACAAAATCGCGCAAATCACCCCTAGCGAACATCGATAGCAGTGTAGGTCCACCGCGCAGAGCACGCAAGGTATATCACTTATGGGACCTCCTCACAAAAAACACCCGCCTCGCGATTTGCATTTTCCGTTTTTACGTGCCAATCTACAGTTCTACGATGTACCAATCTCTGACCTGAGCGAGCGACAATGATTCATCCCTGGCATGACGTGACCCCCGGCGAAGATATTCCGCAGGAATATAGCGCCGTGATCGAAATCCCCTTCGGCTCCAGCGTGAAGTACGAACTGGATAAAGCCAGCGGGCTGATCAAGCTCGATCGCGTGCTCTACTCTGCCGTCTATTACCCCGCCAACTACGGCTTTATTCCCCAGACGCTTGCCGAAGACGACGATCCGCTCGACGTGCTCGTTCTCTGCCAGGAAACCGTGGTGCCGCTCACCTTGATCCACGCCCGGACAATCGGCCTGATGACCATGATCGACGCCGGCAAGAAAGACCACAAAATCATTGCCGTCGCAACCGAAGATCCGGAATTCAACAGTTATCGCGAAGCCGCCGAGATGCCCCCCCACCGCCTGACCATGCTTCGGCGATTCTTTCAGGACTACAAACTTCTCGAAGGTAAAGCCGTTGAAGTCGACGAAATCCAACCCGCCAAGCTAGCCTTCCCCATTATTGACGATGCACTCGCCCGCTACAGCCGCCAACGCCGCAAAGGATTTGACAAATAATTCCGTGGCGCGGGCCGCTCGCGCCGTGTCGAACCGCATTAGGGACGGGCGAAGGCGCCATGCTGCGAAGCACTAAACTTTTCTCCGCCCCCTCCGCGCGGTGAGACTACGCTCCAAATATTCACACTCGCGCCTGAAGCGCAATTCTATTCATCACGATGATCATAGCGTCGTAGACATGAACCGGATCGTCGGATTCTTATCCGCGAAATATTTCAGCGACCATTCGCTCTCGAACAGCGCCACCATCCGCCCCGCCTGATCCTCCGCCAGTTTCGCCCCGCTCGGCAGCACGGCGGCTTCGATCACGCTCCTGGCCACTGTCGGATCGAGCCATCGCATCACCGACCAGCCCGTGCGCTCCAGCCGCGAGTCTGCGCCGTATTCCGCCTTCAACCGATACTGCACGACATCAAACTGCAGCGATCCCACCGCCCCCAGCAGCGGCACGCGCATTTCCGACCCCACAATCTGCAGCACCTGCACCACCCCTTCCTGAAGAAGCTGATCCAGTCCCTGGCGGAAGCGTTTGAACTGCGACGAGTTTTCGCTGTGCAGATAAGCAAAAACTTCCGGCGCAAGCGCGGGAACTCATTAAATGTCAGCCCCGGTTGATCGGTCAGCGTATCGCCGATGCGCAGGTCGGCATGCCCGACAATCCCAATAATGTCGCCCGGCCACGCCTCATCCACCGTTTCCCGATCCTGCCCGAACAGCCGATGGGAACTCGACAGGCGAATCCGTTTGCCGGTGCGGGCGATCACCACGCCCATCTCGCGCTCAAACCGCCCCGAGCAAATGCGGATGAACGCAATGCGATCGCGATGGCGCGGGTCCATGTTCGCCTGGATCTTAAAAATGAATCCGCTGAACGCCGGATCGCTCGGCTGGATCACTCCATGAGCCGACGGCCGCGGTTGCGGTGGCAGGCCATAACGCACAAACGAATCCAGCAGGAGCTGCACGCCAAAGTTATTCATCGCCGAGCCGAAGAAGACAGGCGTGAGTTGCCCGCGATGGACCGCCTCTTCGTCAAACACCGCGCTCGCCCCTTCCAGGAGCGCAAGTTCCTCCACGGCGGCAGCGAATGTTTCCGGCGTCATCTGATTCTGCACCCCCGGTTCATGCAGATCGCTCACCTTTTCCGCGCGCGATACGCCCCGCCGCTGGTTCGCTGGAAAAAATGGGCCTGCTTATCCTGCCGCGAATAGACACCTTTGAAATCAGGCCCGGTTCCGAGCGGCCAATTCATCGCATACGCATGAATGCCCAGCACGCTTTCCAGCTCATCCATCAACTCCAGCGGTGGACGGCTCGGGCGATCCAGCTTGTTCATGAACGTAAAAATCGGAATCTGCCGCTGCCGGCAAATCTCAAACAGTTTGCGCGTCTGCGGTTCAATCCCCTTGCCAGCATCGATCACCATCACCACAGAATCCACCGCCGTCAGAACGCGATACGTATCTTCAGAAAAATCGCGGTGGCCCGGCGTGTCGAGCAGATTCAGGCAACACCCTGCATATTCAAATTGAAGGACGGTCGAGGTGACAGAGATGCCTCTCTGCTTTTCCAGCTCCATCCAATCACTGGTCGCCGACCGCTGATTCTTCCGCGACGTGACCGAACCGGCAAGCTGGATCGCGCCGCCATACAACAGCAGCTTCTCCGTCAGCGTGGTCTTGCCCGCATCGGGATGAGAGATGATGGCGAACGCCCGGCGGCGGGCAATTTGATCTGCGGACATCGATTAACCTGCAAAATTCCAATCGTCAATGCAATCAACAGCGGGCTTGAAAAAAATGAGCCGGATAACAAGAAGGCGGAAAGGGTGTATCAAGGTAGGCTGAATCGCATCGGAGCGGTGATGTTAGTCATCGCAATCGCTTCCGCAAGCAAGCGCGGCATGTGATGATATCCGGGCGGCGGGTCCGTATTTGGCATAAACTATTCGCAACCTTTAAGGAGACGACTTTGATCCAGTTCAAGATAAAACACGCAGCCAAAAGCGCATTCCTGCTGGCGCTCACCGCGGCTGCCGCAATGGCAATGGCCCAGGCTGCCTCCCCGTCATCCATCGCCGAAGGGGGAAATGCCAAGAGCGGTTTTGACATGGCGCCGGAAACCAAGCTCGAGGTAGTCCAGGCCGCCGTCGCCGCCATTCCCGACAAAATCCCCGACGGCCCCATTCAACCAACGTGGGATTCGCTGAAGCAGAATTATAAAGTGCCGCAGTGGTTTTACGATGCCAAGTTCGGCCTCTTCATGCACTGGGGGCTTTACTCGGTGCCCGCTCATCATAATGAGTGGTATGAGAAACATATGTACGGCGCAGATCGCGCCTGGCATGCCGAGCATTTCGGCCCGCCGGATCTGTTTGGGTACAAAGATTTTATTCCGAAGTTCACGCAGGAGAAATTCAATCCGGAGGAATGGGCCACGCTGTTCAAAAAATCGGGCGCTAAATATATCGTTCCCACGGCGCAGCATCATGAAAACTTCGCGATGTGGGACAGCAAAGTCACGCCGTACAACGCAATGCAGATGGGCCCCCGGCGCGACCTGATCGGCGAGCTTTGCAAGGCGGTTCGCGCGCAGGGTTTGAAGTTCGGCGTCTCCAATCACGGCATTGAAAACTTCCAGTTCATCAATCCCCCCGCCGATATGCTGGCGGACCTGAAAGCAAAGCAGAAAGACCTTTTCGATCCGAAATGGCTCGACTTTTACAACGTCGCCGACCGCAGCGATGAGGCCTGCAAAAAGTTCCTGGTCAACTGGGCGCAGCGCAACGCCGAGCTGATCGACAAATATCAGCCCGACATGCTTTGGTTCGACAACGGTGTCGACATGCGATATCTCGATCCCATCAAGCTCTGGGTGGCGGCGTATTACTACAACCGCGCCGCCGAGTGGGGCAAAGCCGTCTCGCTCAGCACCAAGAAAGCCGCGTACGCTCCCAGCGGCACTAATGTGCAAACGATTGGTTCGATCATCGACTTCGAAAAGATCGGCGGCCGCTCCCCCGCCGGCATCCGCACCGGTGCCTGGCAGGTCGATGAACCGATTGGCAGCACCTGGGGCTACACCACCGACATGAAAGTCTCCACGGCGGCGGCCATCATCCCCAAGCTCATCGACACCGTCAGCAAAAACGGCAACCTCCTGCTGAATCTCTCCCCACGCGCCGATGGCACCTTCGCACAGGAAATTCAGGACACCCTCCTGGACGTCGGCAAATGGCTCGACATCAACGGCGATGCCATCTACGGCACCCACAGTTGGACTAAGTTCGGCGAAACCGCGCCCCGCGGGCAAAAGGGACTGAATATCCGCTTCACCGTCAAAGGCGACGACCTCTACGCCATCATCATGGGTAACTGGCCCGGCGAAGAGGCAACGGTCGCCTCCCTCGCCACCGGCACGGCGCCTGAAGGAACGATTCAATCCGTCACGCTGCTCGGCTCCAATGGCAACCTGCAATTCACCCAAAACAACGGCGGCTTAAAGGTAAAGCTCCCCCCCGCCGCCCCGTGCAAATATGCGTATGCATTAAAGATCACCGGATTAAAAATGAATCCGCCGACATCAACCGAATCCGGCAACCCGCAATGATGATGATGTGACCCGATGTGGCAAAAAACGGACATAAAAAACCGAATGCGGCGAGCACGTTCAAAATGCGACCTGTTTTCATGTGCAGCGCGAAAGACGCTCGGACCAATGCCATCGCCACCGGAAAAAATTACCCCATCACCAAACCGTGGAAAGCGCCGCAACACTTGATTAAGATGCTCCCCCCGCTGCTGGAATTGCAGTCCTGGAGAGGTGTCCGAGCGGCTGAAGGAGCAGCACTGGAAATGCTGTTGGCGGCTTAAACCGTCACGGGGGTTCGAATCCCCCCCTCTCCGCTTTCGTTCGACATCGCGAGTTTCACCAGCGAACACCGCGTCGGAAATATCCGACGCGGTGTTGTGTTGGGCAAAAGAGCCTTGTCCTGCAACGAGTTGCCACGCTCCGCGTGGTTCGAACCGAAGCTCCCGATTGAACACGTTTGGGTTCGAAGCGACTTTTTTGAAAAAGTCGCGTTTTTGTTCGTCTGATCCTGTGTCTGCCAGAATTCCGGCCTCTTTTGAGGCTGTAATAAAGTTTTTGAGCGGTTCGAAGGCTGATGACTGATCCTTTTGGATCCTCGCCAGTTTTTCGGTCAAACCGTGCTTCTCATCCATCAATTTGTTTTTCGCAATTTTGTACTCCGGCAGCGATAACACAGTTTCAACATAGGCCGTCATGAGACGGTCGAGGCGGTCATCGAACGCCGCCATTTCCAGTTTGACTGCTTTGGTCTGAGATTCGATCACCTCGGCGGCCGTCGTTTGCTCTACCTCTGCTTCGGCGAGCATCCAGTCCGCCCATTCGGCGGGCAATGCGACGAGCCGCAAAGCGTCGGTAATTTGTCCTGCGATTGCCTCCTCTCGAACGTACCGCTGTGAGCATTTCACTTCCCACTTGGAGCAGCGCAGGTAGTTATGGCCCTTTTGCGTTTCAGCAGTGACGAGACGGCCACATTCGCCACAATGGAAAAGCCCGCGATAGAGGTATGGTTTAAGCTTGTCGGATTTTGGCTTCGACTTCTCCGACATTACGGCCTGGGCACAGTCGAATAGTTCCTTTGTGATGATGGGCTCGTGCTTGCCGTTGTGGTACTCATCGTGGAAGCGGATGAGTCCATAATAGACGGGATTCTTGAGGATGTACTGGAAGTTTGCCACTGAAAGAACGCCGCCCTTCGGCCCGCAGAGACCTAAATTGGCGAACCTCGTTTTGACCTGCCGCAGGGTGTAGTTGCCGGTAGCGTACATTTCATACGCCTTGCGAATGAGCGGGGCCTTTTCAGGGTCGGCCACGATCGTTTTTGTTGCGTTGTGGTTGAGGTATCCAAGCGGGGCGACGTGCGGCCAAATGCCGTTCTGCACCTTTTGGCGGATGCCGCGTTTGATGTCTTCCGAGAGCTTGTCAACGTAATACTTGCTGATGCCGAATTCGATGGCAAGCGAGAGCTTTCCTTGCGGTGTGATGTCGAAACGGAAGCTCGGAAACTTGAGGCCGACGATCTTGCCAGTATCGACGAGCCAGATGAGCCGTCCACCATCGAGCGAGTTACGGGCTAGGCGATCGGGATGCCACGCGAGGATGCCTGACGCTTCGCCCCGCTCGATGCGTTCGAGCATTTCGTTGAAGATGGGACGGCCCGGCTTCTTCGCTGTCTGCTTTTCGATGAAGGTATCGACGATGACGATGCCTTCGCGGCTGGCGAGGTCGCGGGCTTCGGCGATTTGATCTTTGATGCTCCGCAATTGACGCTTTGGGTCATCGGTCGATTTGCGGGCATAGAGAAAATATTTGTTGCTGTCCATGCGTATATTATATCGCGAACATAGAGGATACAGCAAGAAAAAATGGCCTTGTTGCGCTGTATAATGCCAGTAGTGACCCGCGCGGAATCGCGCGAAGATAATTTTTGCTAGGCAGTCGCAAGCCAGTAAGCCAAGAAAGCGAGGATCAGTCGTGAGCGACCATTTTGAATTGGAGCGGTGGAAGGGTATCCAGGGTGATTCTCAAGAGTGGTATGAAGGAGTACATCCTCTCGGTCCTGGGAAGAATGCGATGACGTTTCTCGCGGTCGGAACATCCGGCTTGAACAAGGGCGTGCTATTTGCAATCAAGGTCTTTCGTCGCATCTCAACACCGAAGGCCAAGAACAAGTTTCTCGCGGAAGTGAAACTGCTCAGGGCAATTTCTCATCCCGGCATCATGAGAGTTTTCGATGAAGGTACGTATTACACTCATCATCCATTTGTTGTGGCGGAATATTTGCCGAATACGTTGCGGGACATCATTAAGGAAGATTGCTCAATCACCGAAAAGCTAACGTATGCGATTCAAATGCTTTCCGTCTTACGATTCTTGGAAGGACAGAAACCCAAGGTTGTCCATCGCGATCTCAAGCCTGATAACATTTTTGTTAAAGGCCGTTCTTGTGTAATCGGCGACTTTGGTCTGATGAAATTGAGTGGAGTCGATGAGGACGATGATGACCGAAAAATGATCAAGATCAGTCAGGGTCCCGGAATGCCTCTCCGATATCGTACCCCCGAATTGGTAAAATACTTGCGGCGGGAACCTGTTGTCATCGCGCGGTCGGATGTTTTCCAACTCGGTCTTGTGCTCGCGGAGTTATTTACCGGCGAAAACCCGCAACAGGAAGCAAATGACTACATGGACGATATTGTCCTTAACAGGATTCCACATATTCCCGGCGAAATTGGGGCCGGAATCTTCTCGCTTCTGACTCGGATGCTCGCGATCAGTCCCGATGAGCGACCAACTATTGATTCGTTGCTCGACTCATGGATGGCGATCTTTAAGGGTGCCGTGACGAACACAGCATATCTAAACGATACTATCTTCTAAATCGGGCTGGTGTTGGTACGGCCCTGACGTTCTTGGAATTTGATGTTTTGTTTCATATTTGGTGCGGTAATTGTCGGAAATTAAATGATGGATACAATGACGAATGGTGGGAAATTCGGGAAACTCAATTCGACTGGGACGTATCCGCACTGCACCCGCCGATCTCGGCATGAATGAAGCACAACGCGGTCGTCACCTTTACGTCGTCGGTTCCACGGGCGTCGGGAAATCAAAGCTCCTCGAACATCTCGTCCGTCAAGACATCAAAGCATGGCCACGGACGAAATCGGGCCTTCTGCTTCTCGATCCGCACGGCTCGGTCTATCGCAACACGATAAATTGGCTGGCCGCTGGTGGGCCTGCGGCGCTCGAGCGCCCGGTGATTCCGATTGACCTCACCCAGGACGAATGGGTAATCGCATACAATCTTCTCAAACGTCGCACGACTGCAACCGCCGCCGTTGTCGTCGGCGCCATGATGAGTGCCGTATTGCACGTATTCGGCGCCGCTTCGGTGTGGCAAACACCGCTTCTCTCTCGCTGGCTTCAAAATACGCTGCGGCTGCTCTATGACCGGCAAGCGACGTTGACCGAACTTGTGCCGCTTCTTGAGGACGCGGCATTCCGCCAACACCTCATCGAAGCTACAAAGGATCCGATGGCCCGTCGCGATTGGCAGCGGGCCAATCGATACACGGCTGATAAATTCGAGGATCAAATCGGCAGCACGCTTAATCGTCTATCGGCCTTCATCCGTAGCGATTTGCTCGAAGCATCGTTCGGGCAGACGAATGTCTCGCTCGATCTCCGCGAGGCAATGGAAAAAGGATCGATCATTCTCGTCAATTGTTCGCAAGCACGCGGGAAACTTACCGACGTGGACTGCCAACTGTTTGCAACAATGATGCTTTCCGATCTCTGGACAGCAGCCAAAGAACGAGACAAGGAGAGCGATCCCAAACCCTTCTACGTCTACGTCGATGAGTTTCAAAACTTCGTGACCGAAACCATTGCCAAAAATCTCGACCAGGCACGGGGCTACGGCCTGCATCTGACGCTCGCCCATCAGTACCCGAAGCAGCTCAAAAATGAAGGCAAAGCCGGTGAGAAAATCTACGACTCCGTCATGGCGAGCGCGAGCAGCAAAGTCGTATTCCGGATGGAACACATGGACGATCTTGATGCACTCACCAAATGGCTGTACATGCGAACGCTCAACCCCGACAAGGTACAACTTGAACTCTATTCAACCAAAGTGATTGCTCATCGCGAAGAAACGCGAATCATCGAAACGCTATCGCAGACACGCGGACACGGCACCGGCAGAGGATCAAGTGAAGATGTCGGTGAATCAACCGGCCACACGGAATCACGGCGGCTGCCGGAAGACGATAACCTGGCCCGGATATACGACAATGAATGGAAGAATGTGGCAGAGCAAGCCGGTGAAAGTACGCGTCGCGGTGCATCAAAGATGGAATCGGAACAGGAAAGCGAAGGCCGGACCATAGCAGAAGTACCGATGCTTGTTCCTGTTTATGGAAAGGAACGATCAAGCGTCACGATTGAATCGCTCGACGTCCAATGGTTTCGCCGTATGCAAGAAGTTGCATCGCAGGATGACCGCGAATGCGTTGCCCGACTTGTGGGCATGAGCGCACCGTTGGCACTCCGAACATTCGACGTGTCGGCGGTAAAGAAAGATGCCAAGGCAGTCAAAGCATACCTACGGCAACGATACAAAAAACTAAAATTCGCGATGCCGATGCCGGAAGCCAAGCGTCTCATGCAAGAGCGACAGGCAAAATTCATTCAGGATGTGAAAGATGCGGGTGCGAACACAGAACCGACGACCGCCAGACGCGCAGTTTCACATAGACTGCGCGATTCCAAGCGATGACGTAGTAAAGCCCATAAAAACCTGAGGCAACCCAAATAATCCGCGAGAACGCCGGATATGCTTATTGACATAATCGTGCTTCAAAGTATTGTCGGGTATCAATGCAAATCCGTTTCTGACGGGGAAGGATTCCCTACCCTTACGAGCAGCTTTTTTTGCTTTGTTTCTAACATATTGGCTTCGACTACACTGGGCCCAACGATCAAACCGTCGGGTACCTATAAGAAGTGAGGTAGATCTGGCATGGAATCAGCAGCACTCGTAAAAGTTTTTCCGGATGAAGTGATAGCCAAAGCATATTCCGATGTGCTCGGAAAAGCGGCTTTGCAAGTTGGAGCCTTGCTTGAAGAGTCAGCGAAAACCTTTCGTTTATTTACCATCCCACTTCAGTTAATGGCGACTTGGCAGGATCGCTTTTCTCGGTGGCTGGAAGACATACGAAACGCGGTGCCCGCAGAACGTCACGTGGAAGCGCCGGGCTACATCGCCGGTCCGGTGTTCCAGGTGTTGCAATTCGCGCCTGATGCAAGCCATTTGAAGAAGTTATATTCAAACTTGTTGAAACGGGCGATCGATCGGGAAAGACAAAATGAAGCTCACCCCGCATTTGTCATGATCATTGCGCAATTGGCCCCAGATGAAGCATTGATTTTATCCCTCATAGAACCTGCGGGATTATCGTTTCGTGTCCGCGTAGATTTGCTCGCACCAATAGCAGAGTCGATGCTTCCCACAGATGCGGCATTGATCGCTTCCGCGCTCTACCCAGTGCCACCGGAATCCATCAGGGGAACATCGTTCATTGCACCGATTCACTTGGAATTAGTAGATCCTCACCAGTATCAACTCTATGTTGAGCATCTTGAGCATTTGAATCTTATTCGATTAGACCGTTGTCCCGTGGCGTACGAATCGAACAATGCTGGTTCCTTTATCATCTACAAGGTGGTGGCGGTTCTAACCACTTTTGGATTGCTGTTTAAGACCGTCTGCATCGACGATTGACGAGAAGTTGAGCGGCCAACCCATTCTTCCACCGTTATGGGTTTCCAGCCGTCTGCTGTCGATTGTTTGACGGCTGCTGCTGATACGCGCTTGGAGCGTTATGCATACGGTCGAGCTCATTTTGCCGAGCCGTAGCGGCCGCCGCCCAGGACGTGACCGCCCACCATAACCCCCATGTGACGGTATAGAGGGTTACCGCCACAACCGATATGCCGATGAGGTGAAGGAGCATGTGTTTGGGAGACTTCCATGACATAAAGAGGAGCACGAGGGGCAACACGATGCCCCAAAACTGAAGATCGTGCCGGGAAACATGGGAATGTCTGATCGAATGTTCGACCGATTGCAAGAAGGCGGCGGCATGGCCTTCGTCGATCATTTTCCAGAGGAAACTACTCACGGTAACGAGGATGAGTGCCCCGTTGAGGGCGAGTAAACCGAATCGGCGACCCTGTGGAGTGATACGTGTTCGCATGGCCCCTTTCGTAAATTTTACGGGAAGGAGGTTACCAATGCTCGGTCGCCAAGAAAAGAGATTGCGATCAATCGTTACAATTTTGAGGGATTAGAATGCTCTCGTTCAAGTCATGGGTCGGGACTTGACGTTAATAAGTTCGCTGCAAGTTGCCGGATGGTCTCTCGCGTAACGGTTTCTCCCCGAAAAATAATCTGATGGTTGGTCTGCCCATTCCGTCTCACGTAGGCTCTCACGTCCATCCACCGGATCATGCCGGATGATTGTCGAATCACGAGCATGACCGGATTGTTTTGTTGACCCCAATATTCGAGGTGTCGTAATTTCTTCACGGTGAAAACTTCTTGGTTGTCACGATTCCGATGCACGAGATGGGAATCACCCGACTTCAATTGCACATATATCCGCCGCCCGCTCGCTCGGCCGGCGCTATCCTTGAATTCTATTTCACCGTCGATTCCCCAGTCCGGGTCGGGGATGGTGCGGTAAATGTGGCCGGCACTTCCCACGAGCGCTAATATCTCGCCGATCAATACAAGCTCGCGACTCTCGTTATCGATTGACTGATCAGGTTGAATAGTGTCAGCAGAGGCCCTCACCGCTGCTGCCGAACCAGCTGTCGCGGCCGGTACAGCACGCTTAAGTGCGAGCCGGGCCCGAATGAACTCCTCGCGAAGCCGTTCGCTAATGCTTTGTGGCGCGGGGAACGTCTGAAGCCATTGCCTCGCGAATAACTCGATGGCTGTCATTGAATATAGGTAACGCGGATCTCGGATGCTCCGTTCGGACACCTGCTTGCAAGAGCGCCAGCCCTCGGTCATTCGCTTAAATAGAAGTTGTGCAAGCCAATGTGCGGAGGTTGCTTCAAACTTGCCGATTTTCAGAAGGCCGTCTCCCGATCCAATCCGTAATTCCTCTAGGAACTCAAAGACTGTCTCAAGGTTTTCACGCCACAGCGGCAATTTGCCGTTCAACACTGCAATATGGTCATCGATGGCAGTTTCGTTTGCCTGCCATGCCGCGGAATCGTGGTGTTGCAGGGCAATGACAGACTTCTGTAGGACGGCGCTGTAGTGCGAGACGTTGTTTTCAAACGCCTTGCAAAATTCGGTGAGCATTTCGAGATCGATCGGCCGTTCGGCGTCCGCTTTCAGGCGAGCCCGAAATTCTTCATCGGTAAGCTGCCCACGCATGAGTTGCTGTTTCAACTTGTCAATACGGTCCCTAGGAGGTCGGAGGTTGTAACGAAGCTCAAAGCTCTCTTGCCCGGAGAAGTTGTGAAATTCCGCCAAGGCCTTGTGAAGCGCGATGTACTTCGGGCTCGTGCGTTCCAGATTCGGCCAGTTATGCGTAAGCGCCCGCGTTGCGGCCTCTCGGTCGGCTGTATTGACTACGACTGGTTCGTCATCCGGCATTGGAATTAAAGGTTGATCGCTGTGAGGGTATAATATGGTCCATGTCGAGCGTGTTTTCCACAACTTCGTCTCCCGTAGGATCGATTCCGTTCGGAAGTCCTACCAATCCTGCGGTCGCGGCGGCTGCGACGGGCAGTGGGAATCTCACCGAAAAGACTTTGGAGCTTACATTTTGCTCGCAATTCGCATCAGAGAATGCGTTCGTTCATCACGTGCCCTGGCCACACCGAATCGTCTGGTTCGGTCTAACGCAGTTGCAGGAAAATCAACTCGGGTTTGATGCGGCCACGAGTCTTGGTGGGTTCGCGATTTTATTCCAGTTCAAGGCATCTCACACGGTAACGAAGAAACGTGGACGGCGATTCAAAGTCGAGCACGAACAGATGTCAATTCTGCGGCAATCCTTCGGCCATCATGCTGGAAGTTGTTTCTACGTCTTTCCCGATGTGGGAAATATCCATGAACTCGCCCCAATCCATTCTGATGTGATCGGCAACAGTTGGCTCATGGATGTCGCACGCCTTCCAAATCCAATTCCGCCACCGCTTAAGTCAGACAACAGCGGGTTGCGAAAAGATGAATGTCACTTCGCCTACTTGGGAAATCCGGTCACGGGAAACATCGATTTTCACTCAGAGCCATTCTCAGTTCGTGCGTACAAGGCGAAAGACTTCATTCGGCATCGCCGATATCCGGACAGGTTCCGACGAACGAAAGAAATTGTCCGACAATTGAAAGTCATGGAAAAGCAGTTCCCACAGATGAGCCGGCACTTTTTCAGAAACACTGTGCTTGCGGTCCTAAGTGACGACTTCTAGCAGGATTCTTCAAATAAAAAGAGCGATCTTTCGACCGCTCCAAAAAACTCTATTGAAATAATGCAGTAAGTTCTTCGGCTGGATAGTCTGTCGGCTGTTCGTTGTCACCAATTCGCACCCACCGCATAAAGCGATGTGGTGCCACCCGTTCGAACACGCTGTGGGCACAGCGAATGCCTGCTTCGTTTCCATCCGGCATGAGCCAGACTTTTCCATCAGGCTTTACGAGATCGACGATGAGCTTTCCCTGCTCGTCCGAACAGCTTGAGCCCATGAGGGCTACGGTGGTTCGGTACTTCGCTTGCCACAACCACCAGGCGGCCGGAAAGCCCTCGACCACGAATATGTGGTCAACTGGTCCACTGATCCGGTGGACGTTGTACAACAACAGGGATTTGCGAAATTCCAGCGCCAAACCGTCTCGTTCCCGATCGCCGGGGAAGCGATACTTGGGACATGCATCACTTATCATCGCGTCCTCAGTGATCCGACCGGCGTAGCCGACAAGCTCACCTCGGGGATTGTGAAGCGGAATCACCACTCGTCCACGCATAAGTCCCCGATTGCAGTAGCCGAGACTAAAGTACTGAATCGTCTCGGGTAGAAAATCTCGATCATGGAGATACGGATGTTCAATATCGAGGTTCTTAAGTTCGAAATTGAGCGGTTGATTCACGACCGGAACCCCGTTAGTGATCGGGGGTGGTACCTGGCGCGATTGTGCCCCGCATTCCTGCCGAGCGATTGGCGTAGTATGACCTCTGCCAACTACTTGCGAGGTTAAGCCAAATGCTTCTGCAACCTTGTACGCGCCCGTCCGGAATTGCTCCGAATCTGACGGGTCGAATCCTTCCATCCGACAGGCGAACTCCAAGACGTTCCCACCGACTCTGCACCCACCGAAACACTGGAAAATATTTCGACTGAGATTCACCGACAAGCTCGCTGTTCGCGGCGCGCTATCGGCTCGCTTTGGATGACCGGGCAATGGGCACACTGCTGTTATCCGGTCTCCTTTGCGTTTTCCTTCGATGTGGTAGTGACACAGTACATCCTCGAATCGGAGCTTGCTTCGAAGCTCCTTGAAATTGATCCACGCAGGCATGGGTACTTCCTTCCTTGCATGAGGGGTTAGTAGTCTTCGGGAAGAAGGATCGTGGTAGCCGAACGATCGGCCTCGGTGATGATCCAAAACTTCTTGTCGTTTCGGTCGTGGTAGACCGACAGCAGACGTAAACCTTGTTCGAGAGATAGTTCGTTCTCTCGCCGGTCTTCTTCACCGACCTCGCCCCAATCGCCCACTGCGTGGCGAGCTAAGGCCATGACGTGATCCTCCGGATGGAGGGTGTCTTTGGCGTTCGACGTAATGACGACCTGGCCGAGCGGGAATTTTCGTTCCGGCATTGCTTCTCCTGAGTAATGGATTGATGAGCGCGCAATAGAAACGTCCCGAGCACACGCACGGGATTGCTACGCGTCGATGAAAAGAGCTATTCCTTACTCAGGAAAGCACGAGAAGCGGGAGGCTGTCGAGAGCTACGGTGGGGAAAACTCAGACGATTAAACGTAGACAGGAAACGGCGAAGTGCTCCCGACGCCGTGATTTTCGTGGCATTCTCGGCAAGATCGGTTATCGTTCCTAATAGGTTTCACATTTCGGAACGGGATATCCATTGCGTTTGAAATCGAGGGAAGGTGCCGTATGGGCCCACACTTTTGCGTTAGGCGTGTCTCCAAGCCTATTTGTATCACCTTTGCGATATTGGTTCTCACGCTAAGCGTTAGTGGGGCTTCGGCGGACACGTGGACCGCAGATTTCAGCAATGGAATTGATCCAGTCATCGTACCAATCAACGCCGCGCAGGGTTTCTCTGCGTCAGGGGGCAATGGAACATTGGTGCTTGCAAAGGGTGCAGGGGTTGGTGGTGACATCCAACCCGGACAGGCATCGCAAAATGAGAGGTATGCCCCGTCATTCCTGATAACTGGCGATTTCACTGCAACGATTGACGCCAGCACATTGGCCCGGCCGGTAGGCATGACATATGGGGTAATGTTCTCGGCAGGAGGAAACTGGTTCGCCAATCCGGGTTCCGGTGGGGATATCTTTTTCCGCACCGTTCCCGACGGCGGATTACAGGTGGCCGGAAACGCCTTTACGACCGGCGCAACGTTAGTTGCGAGCGAAAGCTCATTGACCGCGACGTTCAAAATCGCCCGCAGCGGGAATCAGGTAGACCTCTCCTACAGCACCGGTGGGCCGTTCACATTATTTGCGAGCGGCACAACCCCAGGCTATGCCGGACCAATGCAAATCGGGACCTTCTTAGAACAAAGTTATGTAGATCCACCAATTCACAATCCTCCAGCGACTGCCGTTAGCTTTAGCAATTTCCAGATTAGCACCAACGGGACGTTTAACCTTCAAACCGTGCCGACGGCCCGTAGGCCAATGATTTCGCCACCGTCCACAGCTGGTCAACTCCTCGTATTTGATCGCACAACACAGTCATGGAGCCAGTCGGCATTACCGCAGCAAAACCAAGACACCATTGTAATCACAGCCGGATGGAATTTACTCGGTAACTCTGGACCAGACACGTGGCCTTTAGCTGTAGCAAAAGACATCGCACAAGCAGATGCAGCAACCAACATAGTAACATGGGATTGGCATAGTGATGCGGCACTCGCATATGCGGGTATGCTTACCCAGGCGGAAGGAACTGGACTGTCTTTAAGCCTGCAATCGGAGCTTCCCAATTATTCGGGACGATTTCATTTTATCGGTCATAGCCTCGGGTCTCTGGTGAACAGACAAGCAATTGACGGTCTCGCGACGACAGGAATCAAGGCCGGAAACATCAAAGATACGATACTTGATGCGCCAGAGCATATTCCTTTTACTGGGATTCTGCCACCCGGCCTCGCGAGCACCAATTCGAATCCAATCCCTACGTCGGGTAGTTATACAATAGATAATTTCATCACATCGTTTGGCGGACTTCATTCCGAGGCAGAAAATGTATTCCTACAGCAAGGACTCGCAACAGGATTAATTGGTGGGCATAGTTATGCGGAACAATGGTACGATACGTCCATCACCAACCCAGGCGTGAGCGTTGCGGGATTTGGTACGACTCCGAATAAGAGCACGTTTTACCTTCAAAGCCCGAACGTTTTATCACCACTTAACGTTGATCTGAGCAACATTGCGAGCCTTGCCGCGTTGTTGAAGGCGCGTGACGGCAAAGAGAATCTGGGTAAAGCCTTGCTTCTGTCCATTGACGCGGTTCACGCTGCCATTCAGATCGTAGGTGATGTTGTTGCGAATATTGTTCAGAAATCGGAACCGCCGACCGATGCCGGCACGTCGACGAAGCTGATGACTCCTCAGCTTGTGCTAACTGGTCATGCAGGAAGCTATGCATGGCTGCCAATTACTATACCAGCCGACGCTCAATGTCTCGCGTTTAACACGGATTTTGTAAATGTGCCAGCCGGCGATTCATTGGTGGTTGGCATCGGAAACAATATGCTCTATAGTCTCGATGGAGCATATGCGAGTGACGGTGTCTCTAGTAGCGTGTCCGGTATCGATATATCGCAGTATGCGGGAAACGATGTCGACTTATTTATTGGCTTGTTTCCTGGCGGACTACCCCCCAATTCGATAAGTGCCGATGTAAGCGGTGTCGAGTCAGTTACTGTCGATTCTGTCGAGTTTGTATTGGTTCCCGAACCCACCGCTTTGCCCGTTATTTTGTTGGGACTTCTCGTTGCCACTGGACGACATTGTCGCCATTCAAAAGAATGTATTTGATGCTGTCGATCAAGCTGTATCAAGTTGTGGTATATGGCCGGATGTTAGCTGATACCTCGCATTGCGAGGAGCAGGAACAATATAATAGATGCCGATATTCCGCTAAACAGTAGAAGGAATGTATCTTCACGACCTGCGCGTTTAAACTGTCGATAAAAAATCACATCTAATATGACGGCGAGTAAGGAGATGATACTGCCGATATTCCAGGCCAAAACATGAAAGCCGACAGGGTCAGGTACAGATATAGTATCACTTAAGGACAGTGCAATTAGCCCGAGATTCAATATAGGTGATAACAATAGTGCAAGGGCGAGTCGCTTCATTTTGTGCAATTAGTGCGTGCTAAATCCTATGAAAGGGATTATCTCATGGGTTCAGCAATTGCACAATTGAAAGCTTTCATATCTGTGGCAGGATTGTCGGACCGCCGCATATTATGGTCGATTGTGATCTTCGTAGGTTCACTGTCTGCTGCTCACACCTGAAACCCCTGCTCCTCAGCATCGAGTTCATCGCGAATGAGCTTCTCAAGCCGCCTTTGCTTTGACTTGGCCATCGACTTGAACACCTCGCTTGCTTGGAGTTCTGCGAGCAGTCGACTGCGCCCCTCGGCCAATCCTAGCTCTACGTCGATACGTTCCTTGATCCGATTGATCTGCTGCTCGACGAGCTTCGACACGCTTTTATCCTTCTCGTCCGCACACTGAGCGAGCAGTTGTTTCGTCGTCTCACTGAGTCGCATGATCGCTTGCGCTCGTTCGGTTTCCCGCGTCAATTCCCGCAAGCCCTGCTGATGCTGGAACTCCTCCATCTTTTGCCAATCGCCAACCCGTTTGAGTGCTGTGTCGAGGGTGGGCACTTCGACGGTGAAGCGAATGGGTTTTGAAAGCTTTTCGGATAGGCCAAAGAGCGCAGGCTGACAGAATTGGAATGTGTAGAAGTAGGTGCCTTCGGCAAGATGCTGTTCAATCTCACCGTCCTTTTCAGTTTCAAGGATCATCTGGCCGTGCCGAGTGAGTTCCTCGGGCCAATCTTCCGGACAGAAGCCATTCGTGCTCCGAAATACTTTGAGGATAATATCATCATATCCCGCACGACGGCGCCACTCGATCCGCACCCTTGGATTGAACTCGATGATGCGGTGAACATCGATCGTCAAGCCTTCACCGGAATACTGCGTGGTGTCTTCAAAGGAATTCACGCCTTGTTGTGGCGGACGATCCACTCGTCGAACGACCTGGCCCATGAGAGCATCTCCCTTTTTAAAACTGCGTCCGTCGCATCCAGCGATCGATCTTCTCCTCAACTATGTGCTTTGGCGTCGCATACTTCTCACGCGATCGCCGGATCAGCTTCTCCCGTCTGCAGTACCTCGGTGCAATGGCCGGCAAGGTTCGGCCAAGGAATGGCTCGTGGTGGATGCCGTCCTCAAGGATCTTCGCAACCACCTGATGATTGCCAAGACCGCTAAATATCCCGGCAGTATATATTCCCCCAAACTCGCGCGCAAGATGTTGGCATCATGTTCACCAACACGGAATGCAATGAGACTGGCGACATTTCCAAACACCGCAGCAATGAGCGACGGCGGCAACTGTTGAATGTACTGATGCCCCAGCGTCATACACAATCGATATTTGCGGGCTTCGGAGAGAAGGGACGCAAAACTGTCAGTCGTGAAATTGTGGAACTCGTCGATGTAAAGGTAAAAGTCCTGGCGATCCCGCTCCTCCGTATCGGCCCGACTCATAGCGGCCAGTTGGAAGCTCGTAACGAGAATCGAGCCGATCAGATTCGCCTTGTCATCGCCTAACAGTCCCTTAGATAAATTCGCGATGAAGATTCGCCGGTTGTCCATCATGAAGCGGGCATCAATCTTTCGGCGTACCTGGCCGAGCAAGTTCCGGATTGGCGGTGCCATTAGAAGTTGTCCAACTTTGTTCTCGATCGGGGCAACCGCCTCCTGCCTGAAGCGCTCGTTGTAGCTCGCAAATTCCACAGACCAGAAACGGCGTACGGCGGGGTCTTCGATCTGCCGGGCAACCCATAAGCGGTATGAGTCATCGGAAAGTATCCGCTGTACGCCAAGCAAGCTGCCGTTGCCGCAATCGAGGTGTGCAGCAACGGCTGCATACAATATATATTCAGTTCGCGGTCCCCAACTATCACGCCACAGAGACTTGAAGGCGGATACCACACCGGATGCAACGCGGTGTCGTTCAGACACCGGCACGTTTTGGAGAAGGTTAAGGCCGATGGGATAGTCCGCAGCATTCGGATCGAAATACACGACATCGTCCGAACGATGCCGTGGAATGTGATCGAGAAGCGATTGGGCCAAGTCGCCATGCGGGTCGATGATGCCGACACCCCTGCCGGCGGCGATATCCTGAACGATGGCGTTGTGTAACAGTGTCGTCTTGCCGGTTCCGCTCTTGCCGATCACGTAAACGTGTTGTCGGCGATCAGGAGCGTGAAAGCCGAAAGTGGTTGATCCACCCCAAATCTCCCGTTCACCGATTTCAATGAAGTGCTCATCCTGCATGCCGGAGCAACCATCCGCTCCCACGATCCGCTGCGCACGGTGCGGACATACTGTCGAACTGCTTGGCCTTTCGTTCAAGCAGTCACAAGACGACAATCGGCATCACAGTTGTTACGGATGCCGGGGTAATCAGCTGGTCGCTTCGGAACACGGAATGTTTCTCACGCCGGTTCTGAACGTTGATTATATCTCAGCTGGAATCTTTCAGACCTGTGAGTAACTAAAAATCACAGCAACGCGTCGATACTTCCTTGTCGTAACCAGTATTGTTTCTCCTTAACCAGTTACAAAAGTCGTCCATCCGTGAACAATTGCTCACGAAGTAGTTGCATCTTCTTTGAAGACATAGTAATTGTTTTTGATTGTATCTTCTTCTGTTATAGTTTCGTCCGGGTTTTTCTTTACAATCGGGAGCTTCGGTTCGAACCACGCGGAGCGTGGCAACTCGTTGCAGGACAAGGCTCTTTTGCCCAACACAACACCGCGTCGGATATTTCCGACGCGGTGTTCGCTGGTGAAACTCGCGATGTCGAACGAAAGCGGTCTCTGTGGGACACGCTTCGAACATTTTTCAAAGACAATCCGGGGTGGAAATAGCGGTCCTGCACCTCGTTATGGGTATCCCCTGGGGTATCCCTTGAAGGCGATACCCACACGTTCTAATTCGTCGTGTCGGCTCAATGGTTTACGATGATTTTTAATCGTCTGCGACCCCCGACTACCTACGGTATCGTGCCGCCTCCTTGCCTCACGGCTGCGTCGGCGTCACTCGCTCGGGCTATCGCCCTCGCTCCGGCCTTCACAGGCCGACTACGGGTGGGGGTGGGGAAAGTTAGAATTCGCCCGTAAGGGCGGGTGTTGGAATGGGCGTTTTTTCCTCCGAGTATTCTTGGCTAGAAGAATTGCGAACACTTCTACTCGCTCTGCTCACAATCACTGCTAGTCTATGGGAAACGAAAGGGGTTATATGGCGGAAAAAACCAAACTCGATTTGTATTATCAATACAGCGACAAGTTCGGGGACATCGCCCGGAATTCTGCGTTTGTGGGCTTTGCCGTGATATGGCTCTTTCGCGTCGAAGCGATGGGCAAATATATTTTGCCTGGTCGCCTTGCGTTTGTCGCGGTGCTTCTCGTCGGTTGTTTGGCCACGGATTTGATCCATTATTTCGTCAAAGCGTTATATTGGGCCTTTTGGGCATCAACCCCTACGACGCCCGAAAACGACGCGAAGAGAGCGAGCAAGATCGGCACTACGACCGTCATGTTCCTCGTACTTAAGTTTGCGTTCATCTTTGGGGCATTCGTCGAACTTAGCGTATACCTCAACACCCACGTCGGTGCCTTGAGATCGGACAATGCTCAGTTTCAGCAGCAAACACAGCTGCCGGCAGCGCAACCTTGAGAAAGGCTAAACGCGTTAACGAGTTTTATTTCGGCTAGAGCGTGTTATGAACTTTCGCCAATTCCCATCAGTCGAGTCAGCATCACGCAAACGAATGCCACCAGATGCATTCCGGCCAAGGTTGATGCCAGACGCTCGTAATCCTTGGCCAGTCGGCGGAAACGCGCCAGCCAGGCCAGCGAACGCTCCACCACCCATCGTCGCGGCAGCAGCACAAAACCTTTCTTGGCCTGCGGCAATTTCACCACCGACAGTTCAATTCCCTTTTTCTTCGCGGCCGCCGCGGGCTGCTCGCCGGTGTATCCCTGATCGACATACGCCAGCTCGACGGATTTGCCGGTTTCCTCTTGCACAGCGCTGGCCAGCGTTCCGACTTGCGCGCGATCCTGTTCATCGGCCGCCGTCACGTGCAACGCCAGCAGATGGCCCAGCGTGTCGACGGCAATGTGTACTTTGGAGCCTTTTTTCCGCTTGGCTCCGTCATATCCGGCCCGATGTCCGCTCTCGGGTGTTGACTGCAACGTGCGGCTGTCCAGGATTGTCGCCGTCGGCTGCGGGTCGCGGTCGGCCAGCATCCGCAGCAACTCGCGGAGATCTCCGGCCATTTCCGCGAACACGCCCGATGCCATCCAGCGCTGGGTCTGTTGGTAGACAATCTGCCATGGCGGAAGGTCGTTGGGCATATATCGCCAGGGCGAGCCGGTGCGGACGATCCACCGCATCCCGTCAAACACTTCACGCAGATCATGCTCACGTTGCGGTGCATCCTGGCTCATCAGCGCCAGATAGGGAGCTACAAAGGACCATTCGTCATCCGTTACGTCGCTTGGATACGGCTTCCTTGCCATCCGAACTGTACTGGCGAACTAATGCAAAAGTTCATAACACGCTCTAGGCAATTTAATTGACTAGAATGGATAAATGGGCGAATTAACTGACGACATGCGAACTCTTCTCCGTGCCGCATACGCCGAAGCCCCGGATGGCGAAACATTCATTCTTGAGGAATTGCATTTACATGGGGTGAATGGACAGGCGAGAAAAGATTGTGCGTTTCATTTAGATCGTGAACCATTTCGGTATCTTGATCGCAAAACAGAATTCACGAAAGATGCAATCGGTGGCGCGGTAGCGGTTGCCAATGTTCGCGGCACTCCCTACGCCCTGTCGAAACTGGGCCGCCCGGTTGCCAAGCAAATCGTCAAAGATTTTGCAAAAGCGAAACGAGATAAATGGTGGAAGCGAATTCATTGGGTGACAACGCTGCTTACTGGCATCGCCGTCACAGTAATTACCGCCTGGCTAAGCGGACGCATTGAAGAAATCCACAAAGAGCAGCAGCAACACAGGGAGACAACTCGGCCATAACGAGGTGACGCATGAAGCAGGGTGACCAGGATCGGCTAAGACGACAATTGTAAGCATGTGCGAGTCGGGGATGTCCTCGTAACATGCTAAACTTTAGTCATGCCCGCTCTCCATCCTCGAAATGTGAAGCTTCAAGATCGGGACGTATCGCTCTTGATTGATTTGCTTCAATCACGCGTACTTACTCTCGAGCACGTTCGTTCGCTGTATTTTCCTGGAAGGAATGAAATGGCGAAGAAGCGTGTGCATCGCTTGAAATCTGCGGGACTCGTCATCGAACGACCGCGACGCATCGGCGAGCCATCAATTCTCCATTTAACATGGAAGGGATATGTGGCATTGAAAAGCGGTGGACACGTCCCTGACGATTCGCAACTCTCGCCGAAGACATTTCAGCGACGTATGGCGGTGAGCGACCTCACGCTCGCACACGAACTGGCGATTGCTGATGTGCGGGTAGCGTTTACGCCAGCCGTCGCTGAACGCAAGCATTTCACGCTAATGGATTTTGATGTATGGCCGCGTCGATACGATTTTTCTGTTAGCCGTGGATACAGTCACGTCAGCATGAAGCCTGACGGGTTCATCCGATTGGCAGAGCGACGCGACAATGAAGAATTTGAATACGATTTTTTTCTCGAAGTTGACACGGGAAGCGAAACGCTGGAGCGGGTCGTCGAGAAATGTATCAACTACCGTGAGCATTTTCGCTCCGGCGAATACGCGATGTCCTGCGGCGGGAAAAGGGAAGATGCAAAGAGCTATCCCTTTCGCGTCCTTATCACCTGCCGGAGTGATGAGCGGCGAAACAACCTGATCGAACGGCTGCTTGCCACGAAGCCGCCGTTTGCCTCAATGATTCTTGTGGCGACACACCCCGAATGTGTGCGTGATCCGTTCGGTGCCGTCTGGATGACGCCAGCGTCATACAAAGAAGTGATGCCTGTTCCTGGGGAGCCTCGGAAAACGGATACTAACTTTCGATTGTGCTCGATGTGTGAATAGCGGTGGAATACGTTTGAGGGCACAAAGTACCGTAAGGATATTTCACAGACTACGCTTCTGACGGCGGTTAGCGTCATCGGGCGTGTTTGGCAAAGAATTTAGAAAGCGTCGGTTGAAAGCAGGGCTTACCCAGGAAGAAGTGGGTGCGGCGGCCAAGGTTTCCCGCGAATACGTGAGCATGCTCGAATCCGGCAAGAATTCTCCGACAATTGATGTATTTCTACGTCTCTGCCATGCGATTGGCAGCAATCCTGCCGAGTTCATTTCCACCATTGATCGACCCGCGCGGAGCCGCGCGAACGGGTAATATTCAGTATCGTTTCGTGCCTGTCGTGAATCTCAAAGTCGATTTGACTCAGAGAAAATAGTAAGTATAGTTCACATCACTTTGCTTCGGGTCTTTCCCATCAACTCGCGTCTAGGAGCATAACCATGCGGTATATCTTCGCGATCTTCCTGCCGCCGTTGGCACTGTTTCTCTGCAAAAAGCCCATCCAGGCGGTGCTCAATCTCATTTTCTGGCTGCTGTCCTTACCGCTGCTGGCCTTTTTCGGCTTCGGAGCTTTTCTTTGGCTTGCCTGCTCCGTCCATGCAATCATCGTGTGCATGTCCACCTCTGCCGACCACCGGTTGGACCGGGTCGTAGCGGCAATCGAGAGCCGATCAAAGCCAGGTGTTCCCTCGGAGATTGCGGAATAGCCACGTCGTTGTCACTCATTACCAAAGGGATTTCTCATGACCGCATCATCTTCATTTCGTGTTTTCGGCACCGTGGCAATTTCATTCCTCTATCTCACCTGCATGTCAGGCTGCACGATCTCGACCGGCAACACCATAAAGCCGGAGCAGATTGCGAGTATTCAGAAGGGAAAGACGACCGAGGCTGACCTTATCCGGATGTTCGGGGAACCAAAAATGCGATCAAGCGATTCAGAAGGAAACCATCAACTCACGTTCATCCATGCGGAACAGCATAATGCGCTTGCCGGAGAGTTTTACGGCGGAGCGTACAACATGCAGAACCAGAGCCTGACCGTGACGATTGGACCTGATGGCGTGGTGAAGGATTACAGAACGAGCGACAGCAAGACGGGTGGGCTTAACTGGGGTGGCTGATAAGGAGTACGGTGTGGGAAGCGACAATACGAAAACGTGCCCGGCATGCGGCGACATTGACCGCAGGTGCAACCCACCGCATCAAATTTTTTTCAGGCCTCGCAATCCTATAAGCATTATTACGCTGCGCGTGCGTCGCGGATGGCTTGGAAGAGGGCTGCGGGATTGGTCGGTTTCGTAAGGTGTTTGAAAAAACCCGCGTCGTGACTGGCCTGAATATCGGTGTCCAGACCATAACCACTAATCGCGATGCCCGGCGTGGATTGCAGTTGTTTGAATTGCCGCATCAGATCGAGTCCGGTTCCGTCGGGAAGACCGATGTCGCTGAGTAGTACATCGATCACGTTTGCAGCCGCGTAGGTTAGCGCGGCAGCGACAGTTGAGGCTTGGGCAACGTCGTAACCCTCGTGCGTGAGCAGTCGACAGAGCAGTCGTCGCGTGTCGTCATTGTCTTCCACCACGAGCAGGCGTACCTTCTTGGCTGCCAATCCTTGCGCGGGAGCATCTTTAGCGATTCGACTGATGAGCTTTTCTTTCAAGTGGTCGGTCTTGAGCTGGATCGTAAAGCATGCACCCTCACCTTTGCCGCCACTCGTGGCACTGATGGCGCCACCGTGCAGATCGAGGATTGCTCGCGAAATCGCCAGTCCAAGGCCGAGTCCACCGAATTGCCTTGCGATGTTGGCATTAGCCTGTTCAAACGCGCCGAAGATTGTGGTCAATGCGTCAGGCGCGATTCCTTCACCGACGTTCGTAATCTGGATCAAAATCGCGCCCGGCGACGGATTAAATGAGCGGACAACGATCTCACTCTTATCCAGGCCGAATTTGATCGCATTTTTCAGCACGTTCCAGAACACTTGTTGCAGTCGCGCGCCGTCACCATTGACCAGATCATTTTGTGCGTCGAGCTGGAGCTTAATCTTTTGGCCCTTGGCATCTCCAGCGTCGAGTACGATCGACAGTACGTTTCGCAAAAGCACATTGACATTCGTTGGTTGAATGTCGAGATGCAGTTTGCCTGAAACAATGCGGGTGACGTCGAGCAAATCGTCGATCAGACGCATCTCCAATTCGACGTTGCGGCGCATCATAACCAGATCATGGTGCATGTCGTCCGAGAGATTGGCGTTACCCTCCAGCGCGCACAGCGCCAACAACACCGGGGTCAGCGGCGTTCGCAACTCATGCGACAGCGCCGCGATGAACTGATCCTTCGCAATGTTCGCCGACTCAGCGATTTTGCGCGCTTCAGTCTCACTGGCAGCCATCGCTTTCAGGGCACTGGCATTTCGATAGCGATCGGAAATATCTTGATCGATCACAATCCCTGCCATGATTCGGCCCTGTTTGTCACGAATAGGAAATGAAGAAACCAGCAACACAATTTTTGTGCCGTCCGCGTGTTTCGCGTGAATCTCTTCACCACTCACCACCTCACCGGCGGTGATGGTACGAGTGAGCGGCCACTCGTTCACATCATATTGGCGACCGTCCGGATGGAACCCTCCCCATCTGGCGTTTACGCCGACGGTATCCGGGTTCCCGCCCGGACGACCAAAAATCTCCTGAATACGCTCATTGCCGTAGAGCATTCTCCCGCCAGGCGCTTCACAGATCGCCACTCCGCCGGGGATGTGCTGAAAAATGCTTTCAAGGTAAGCATGTTTGGCGAGCAACCGATCGTTAAGATTTCTCAGTTTTTCGGCGCTCCGCCTCTGTTCCGTGATGTCAGCAAAGTAAAAGGCCAGTCCAAATTCCGAAGGCGCAGAGCGGACCTCGAGCCATGCGTCGATGGCCGTACAGAAAATTTCAAATCGGAGCTTCAATCCATGGGCTGCGCTACGGTGGTAATGCTGATAAAAAATTGATCCGATCGTCTCCGGGAATGCCTCCCAGATCGGCTTCCCGAGCAACTCCGTCTTGGCTTGATGGGTGATGCGTTCCGCCCGCCCATTCACGTAAACAAGATGCCATTGCAGATCGACCGCAACGAAGGCGTCCGACATGTTTTCGAGAATGGAAAAAAGACCCTGACTGGGTTGCCTGGCTGAAGAATGCATGTGCCTCCGTGCACTTGGCGTTTTGTAATCGGGGATCATATCACTTAATCAACGCACGATGGCAAATTGTTCCGCAATTTTTCTAAAAGGAGAAAACACACGCACGGATCCTCTAAGCTTGTTCACGGATTCAACGTCGAAACATTGAAGAACTCTGCTGCGAAACTAATTCGCATTTGGCGTGCGGTGAACGCCATCCACCGTGGGGAGCACGTAGTTCCCTGGCTCCGAACGCATCCAATCGTGGCGTTCACGTCGCCGACCAGGGGTGACACGATCCCGGAGGCATTCGATCACGTCCGACAGGCATGGAAAATACCCACAATTGCTGGAAGTTACACCGCACGAATGCCGTTCGGACCTGCCGCCGTGCGAAGGTTCCCGCACTATTCCGTGGCCGGGTAATGAAGAGCGGGAATCGCCGGCAAAGAAGGCAACCCAATTTTCTGGTTGCGAGGGGTAGAGCTGTTGCAGTTCTACATGACGCCAGCAGGCGTCAGACAGTGGCTGCCGTTCTACCCGAGTCAACCGAAAAGGCGTAAAGGACATTCGATCGTTTGTCCTTTACTCCTCCGGGCGACCCCGTCTTTTTCCTAAACCCGTTCGTATTCGGTTGGTAGCCTCTCCCCCCACCCCCACCCGTAGTCGGCCTGTGAAGGCCGGAGCGAGGGCGATAGCCCGAGCGAGTGACGCCGACGCAGCCGTGAGGCAAGGAGGCGGCACGATACCGTAGGTAGTCGGGGGTCGCAGACGATTAAAAATCATCGTAAACCATTGAGCCGACACGACGAATTAGAACGTGTGGGTATCGCCTTCAAGGGATACCCCAGGGGATACCCATAACGAGGTGCAGGACCGCTATTTCCACCCCGGATTGTCTTTGAAAAATGTTCGAAGCGTGTCCCACAGAGACCGTTTAGATTTCCACGAACGTCATAAGGGCCTGATTCATCAATGAGATGTGTCAGGCCCCCTTCGCTTATAACCCTTCCTTGTCCTAGTTTTGTCCTAGTTTGAAAATCGACCTGGCCAATCAACGCGCTGCGCGGTCGGCGGGTCGTTGGAAGGGAATAGTCGCATGTCGCCACCTCAAGTCAGACGTTCTTTGCTGCAGCCGCTCGTCGAACAGTCGCGGGTCCAACTTCGAGGGGCCACCGCCGATGCCAACCGCATCGTGGCAACCAGTCAGACAGCGTTGAGCATCGCCGTTACCTCAGCGTCCATTGCTCGCGCCATAGCAATAGTCCAGGCTGTAATCCAAGCATGGGAGGAGGCGGGCGGATCGGTTACGCCGGGCGTCAAGTCATTTTCTGGTGAGCACAAGACGGGGTTCGCAATTGGCCCCGATCAGGTTCTGGCCACCCTCATCGAGCGCACCGAGCCAATCCCGGATTGGAAACCTACGAAGAATTCTTATCAGCGGCGGGTCAATTCTTCGCGCTCGTTGACAAGACAGAGCGGGTGAAGGAAAAAAGCGAGACTCCAACCCTTTAGGGCGCTTTTACGAACTATTTTGAGCGATTCGGAGCGACAGGTCTATTTCCGACAGGCAATTAAGAAAAATTTCTTGATGGAATGTGCGTGCCCATGGTTCATGTCCAGCCATTCGGGCCGATAGCACGCTGGCGTGCGCGCTCATCGTCATCAAGCGGCTTGCTGGGGCTGGTAGTGGAGCACTAAAAGCTGGCTGTCCTTGAGGGCAAGCTGTGCATAGGTGCGCCCTGGTCGTCGGAGAATTCGACTTCAAAAACGCCGGGAGAAAGCGTCTCGACGACAGTTCCAACCTGGCCGCGCAGCAATCTCTTGCTGGGAATATCAGCGGTGATCGCGACGACATCGAGCAGTTAATGTTGGGCGTCATGGGCGTTCCTGCGCCGCATCGAGCAGCGCCCGCCGGAGCAACCTCGGCATCGCCGGCGGTCAGACCCAGACGGGAGCGGAAGTGGAGATCGCCAAGTTGCGGGCTTACTGCCTCAGCGATACCCATCCGCGCGGACGACATAAGGCAAGTTTACAGCACTTTTGCGCCTCTGTGCGAGTCACTCTTCGTGCGCCTTCATGGACCGACGAAGTTCTAAAACAATTGCAATTGCCCATCGGCCTGCGGCCTTCGGAAATGGGCGGTGGACAGAGAACGGACATCACGGTTTAGCCCATATTTCCTGGTGAAAATGTCGAAGGACTGTGCGAGTTGTTCGACGATGGGGCCTTTGCCGCGGCGGCGGTTGGGGTAGGAGGCCTGGTAGAGTTTTCCGCCACGGGCCTGGCGGAGGAGTGATTCCACTTTTCTTGCGCGGTCGGGGTGGACGGAGCGTTGCAGCCAATCGAGAAAAAGTTCCTTCAACTGATAAGGAAGGCGCAGGAGAACCCACGCCGCCCGGCGAGCGCCGGCTTCGGCGACGGCTTCGAGTATGCGGGGAAGTTCTGTGTCGGTCAGGCCGGGAATGATGGGTGCGATGTTGACAGACACGGGAATTCCCGCGGCGGAGAGTTCGCGAATGGCCCGCAGCCGCCCGGCGGGTGATGAAGCGCGGGGTTCAAGTTTTTGCGCCAGGTCCGCGTCGAGCGTCACGAGCGTGATCGTCACGCGGCCGGCATTCATGTCCGCAAGGCGCGACCAGAGATCAATGTCGCGCAACACCAGCGCGCTTTTGGTCATGGTGGTGACGGGCTGGCCACAGTCGGCAAAAACTTCCAGGCATTGGCGGGCAATGCGCATTTTGTGTTCTATGGGCTGATAGATGTCAGTGATGGCAGACATCACAATAGGCGCCGGGCGCCATCGCGGGGAGGCGAGTTCCTGGCGAAGCAGTTTGGCGGCGTCGGGCTTGGCCATGAGCTTGGTTTCAAAATCCAGGCCGCAGTTGAATCCAAGGTATTCATGATACGGGCGGGCGAAGCAGTAGATGCAGCCATGCTCACAGCCACGGTAAGGATTGACGGTCCAGTCGAATGGGACATCCGCTGTTTTGGAGACCTGGTTGATGATGGTTTGGGTGCGGTCATTGAACACATGCCGCTCTATGCGGCAGGCCGATCCGTCTGCATTTTGCTGCTCGATCCATTGGCGGTCCATCTCTTCGCCAAGGACATGGAGCCGAACGGTTTCGAATCGGTTGCCTGGATTGATGCCCGCGCCGCGGCGATGGACAGGACCGCCGGGCAATGCATCACGATACGAATAATCGGCGGGATCGGAAAAGTCAGCGTCATTCATTCCGAACATAATCCTAACATCAGGATGAAAGGCAACTATCCGTTTGGGATTTATGGTTAAGAAACGGTAAACTCAATTTAATGTCCAAATCTGCCGCGCGTTGCCGTATTCATGGGAGAGGTGTGGTGGATTAATTTGCTTGTGTCAGGGGGTCATTTTTCACGTCGTGCTGGATTCGGGTAGGTAATTAAAGCTATATCAGTTCTGAAGTTTGTTTTGGGTGCAGCTAGCGCAATTTTCGAAATGGCATTGCCATTCAGCCTGGCTCACTTCGGAATCATATCTCTGGAGGAAAACATGGTTCGTCAATCGTTTCGACGTCGGATGTTTTGTTTCACACTGGGTATGCTCGGGGCCGTTGCGTCGGTTCCGGCTGCTCAGGCAGCTACGGCCAGGGCAACCGCCGTGTCGATCAGCGGAGAAGATTTCCGCGTCAATGGCGTAGTCACCTACCCAGGGCGGAACTGGAATGGCCATCGCATCTCAGGATTGCTGCTCAATTCGCGAATGGTCAACGGAATTTTTGATGACGCCAACTCGGCAACCGTCGGCATGTGGGCTTATCCTGACACGCACAAGTGGGATCCGAACCGCAACACTAATGAGTTCGTCGCGGCCATGCCTTCGTGGAAAGCAAAGGGCCTTCTTGGATTCACCGTGAACCTGCAGGGTGGCTCGCCACAGGGATTTTCCCATGGCGCGCAGACGTGGGACAACTCGGCGTTCACTTCAACCGGCGCGTTAAAGCCCGCGTATATGTCGCGCCTGACCAAAATCCTGGATGAAGCGGACAAGCTGGGAATGGTTGTCATCCTGGGATATTTCTATCAAGGACAAGATCACCGGGTCAGCGGAACCGCCGCCGTGGAAGCGGGCGTTGATAATGCGACAAAGTGGGTGCTCAATAATGGGTACACCAACGTCATTATCGAAATCAACAACGAGTGCGATCAGCATTATACCAATACCATTCTTCAGCCGGCGAACGTTCCGCAGTTGGTGACGCGTGCAAAGAATATTTCGGTGAATGGCCGGCATCTTCTGGTCAGCACCAGCTACAGCCAGGGTCTGCCGCAGAGCAATATCATTCCAGTGGCGGACTTTATCCTGGTGCATGGGAACGGCGTGTCGTCACCGACGACGATTGGGTCGGATGTTGTGAAGATCCGGCAGATGTGCGGAAGCAAACCGCGGCCGATCGTTTTCAATGAAGACGATCATTACGCATTCACATCTTCAACGAACAATATGGAACAGGCCGTGATCAATCATGGATCATGGGGTTACTTCGACTATCGCCAGCAGGGCGAGTCTTTTGCGAACGGCTTCCAGAGCATTCCGGCGGACTGGAAGATCGACAGCACGCGCAAGACGCAATTCTTTAATTTTGTGAAGACTGTTTCCGGGTTCTGAAAACGGTTTCGTGGGAGAAATGCCATTCACTTAAGGCCGAAAACGGCGGCTTCAATTGGAAATCTTTCTCAGAAATGAGGATTTTGGCCACCTGAAAGCCTTAAGTGAATGGCATTCGTTCGTGGGGGATGTTTCGTCCATGTTTTGTTCCGGTTTCTGGAAAACCTGTCGCCGAAGTCATGACAGCGAAACCACCGGCAATGCCCCCATCCCCCCATCTCATTTTTAAACATTTCATTGACACGGGTGTTTCATTCGTATAAATATTTCCTCATTAATGAGGAAATTCGAATCGGCAGTCTTTCAACCCATAGGTAACCGTCTCACTACGCGGCTGCCTCATTTCCAGGTTATTACCGATCGATTCCTCTCCTGACGGAGGACCTATCCACACATGCGTGAACGCAAGCATGCGCTCACATGGCTGTATCATCATTTCCGCTCATATCAGGGTCATCATCTCGTTCGTATCGAACGTCGAAAATATCGTGTGATGTTTGGTGCCCAGGCTGGGCCACGCGAATCCTCGCGTAAAAATAATGTCAAATCAAAAAAGGATAAAACAATGAATACCATTCGAAAAATGTGGGGCATGGCGGCTGTACTGTGCATCGGTGCGGCAAACGTTTTTGGCGCCGGACACACCTATAACCTCACCGCCATCACCAGCGGCAACTGGAACAGCGCGGGGCACCGAACCAGCTCAAATTATCAAATCGGCTATTCGAGCGAGCTTCCAAATGAGCAAGCCGCCTATTTCGAATTCGATTTGACTCCGGCCAAAGGCAAACACATCACCAGTGCAAACATGCTGATCCCCGGCAGCACCGATTACAGCATCCAATCCTGGTGGGGCAGCCCTCACAACTTCCTCGCATTCAAGGTGCGCGTGCTGTCGCCCAATGCAATCCTGCCTATCCGGT
Source organism: uncultured Phycisphaerales bacterium (assembly GCA_963704405.1). Classification (GTDB taxonomy): domain Bacteria; phylum Planctomycetota; class Phycisphaerae; order Tepidisphaerales; family Tepidisphaeraceae; genus MFD01213-c1. The sequence goes on along the minus strand of OY969903.1, from coordinate 1,540,056 downwards.
CAGCCTGAACCAAATGATCGGCGGAAATAACAGTGGAATTACCTATACCAACATGTCCGATTTCAATCGGAATCCCGATCTGGGATATGGCTGGGTACGGGACGGCCTGCATCGGGGCTTTAGGTTCGACGCCTTCCACTACGAATCTGTCGGCACCGGCGAAGGCGGAAAGAAAGTCGGGCCCTGGCTCCAGAACGAATGCAATGCCGGCGGCCGTTGGTGCATGGTGACTCAAGATGGGTATGATTTTAACAAGGCCGGTCATCGCCCCCCTGAAAATTACATCTGGGGCAAGACGGCTTTCAATACCGGGATTCAGTTGCAGATCATCACTTCAAATTAAACCAATTTGGATGGATGCAAGAAATAGTTTGCTTCCTGATGTTCCAAGGGGCCGGACACCTGTCCGGCCCCTTTTTTGGAATTCAATTCCCATCGAGCTCATTCATTTAACTCGTTTTACAGAAATCAATTAACTCCCACAGGATGCCGCCATTCCCTGGCAAGAGATTTGGCATTTTGTTGAATTTGGTGTACCTTTTGTTATAGTAGCCTATGAGGAAATGCAATGGGCAGGGTTTGACCTAAGGGTGTGCCGCTGAAATGGACGGGCGCCTCATTTCCAGGTCAGCACTGCTTAATTTTATGTTGACGGAGGGCATATCCGGACATGCGTGAACGCAAGCGCGCGGTCACATGGCTGTATCGTCATCGTTCATATCAAACTTTGTCGTGTGGGTGTTGTGGCTTCAGGCACGGCCTCGCTGCTTCTCGCGCAAAAATAAAATCAACGTCAGATTAAACAAGGAGAGAAGAATGAATACCATTCGAAAAATGTGGGGCATGGCGGCTGTAGTGTGCATGGGAGCAGCCAATGTGTTTGGCGCCGGGCACACCTACAACCTGACCTGCATCACCAGCGGCAACTGGAACAGCGCGGGGCACCGAACCAGTTCAAATTATCAAATCGGCTATTCGAGCGAGCTTCCGAATGAGCAAGCCGCCTATTTCGAATTCGATTTGACTCCGGCCAAGGGCAAACACATCACCAGTGCAAACATGCTGATTCCGGGCAGCACGGACTACAGCATCCAATGCTATTGGGGCCATCCTGACAACAGCTTCTCTACGCACACTCAGTTCAAGGTGCGCAGTGCGGCACAATGCAATCCTGCCTATCCGGTCAGCCTGAATCAAATGATCGGCGGAAATAACAGCACGACGACCTATACCAACATGTCCGATTTCAATCGGAATACCAATTTGGGTTACAACTGGGTGCCGGATGGTTTGCACAAGGGCACGCGGTTCGATTGCTTCCACTACGAATCCGTCGGCACCGGCGAAGGCGGAAAGAAAGTCGGGCCCTGGCTTCAGAATGAAGTGAATGCCGGCGGCCGTTGGTGCATGGTCACCTATGATGGGTATGATCTTGACAAGGCCGGCCATCGCCCCCCCGAAAATTACATCTGGGGCAAGACGGCTTTCAACACCGGGATCCAGTTGCAGATCAACACTTCAAATTAAACGATTCTCACCTGATGTGAAATCGTTCTTACATCTGCTCTTCAAAGTGGCCGGACATTTGTCCGGCCACTTCTTTTTTGTTGAAAGCGTTCAATTCACCCTGGCCGTTTGGAACAGATGATTAACCTGACGCACGATCGCTGGACGGTCTTCCTGAGATTCTTGCAAGGATGAGCCTATGCAGAGTAACGAGCCGGTTCTGCGCCGCTGCCGGGGCTGATTATCCATATCCCGCGTCCCGTCAAAACAAACCAGGCCAAAAACAAACCGGGACGGCATGCCTTTCGGCTTGCCGTCCCGGATCAATCACGCGTTAGTGTGCAAAGCCTCAGGCGGTTGTTGCAACCACCGGTGTGCTCGCGGCGGAGTCGCCGCCGGCACTAAGGGCGAACAGGCGGTAGTGATAGGCGGTTGACGTCGTCAAACCGGTGTTGGCCGTTGTGGTTACGGTTGGATCGAGCGTTGCCACAGTCGACCAGCTCGTGCCGTTCAATGAACTTTCCAGGCGGTAACCGGTCAGGCCGTCATCGGTGTCCAGGGTCCAGCTCAGGGTGATCTGGGTCGCGGAGTTGACGACCGCTGCCAGGCCAACGGGGGCCGCCAGCGGTGTGGTCACGGTGATCGAAGAACCCGGCACTGAATTTCCAACCAAATTCGTCGCAGTGATGCGGTAGAAGTAGGTGTTGCCGGCAGTCACCGTGGTGTCGTTATAGGATGCACTGCTGCCCGTCAACGGCGTACCCGGAACGAGCGTGGTCCACGTGCTGTTGTCGGTGGATTGCTCGATCGTGTACGTCGTCGCGTGCGTGACAGCCGTCCACGTCAGATGCACCGATGTGGCGGAAGTCGCAGCAGCGGCCAGATCGGACGGCGGGGCCAGCAGGGTCGTGATCACCAGCGACGAACTGACAACTGACGCGCCCGTCGCGTTGTTGGCGGAGATGCGATACGTGTAGGCCGTGTCCGCGGTCAATCCGGTGACGGCATAATCCGTTACCGTGCCCACCGGGGCCGGTGACACAGCAGCCCATGAGCTGCCGTCGAACGATTCCAGCGTATAGCTGGTCGCGCTCTGGACCGGGGTCCAGGAGAGATCGAGCTCGGTCGCCGAGGCGACAACGCCTGTGAGCGTCGGAGCCGCGGGCTTGGTCAGCACGGTGACCGGTGTTGCAGGGTCGGAAGTGCCGGCGGCATTGATTGCGGACAAGCGGTATTGATAGGTGGTACCGGCGACGGCTGTCGTGTCGTTGCACGATGAGCTTGTGCCGTCCAGAACCGGCGACGGAGTGATCGTGGTCCAGATCGTTCCGTTGTCGGAACGTTCCAGCAGATACGCAGTCGCATGGGCGTTGGCGGTCCAGGTCAGGTGAACGTTGGTCGCCGTGGTGGCAGCGGCGGCAAAGCTCGCGGGGGCCGACAGGCTGGTGGAGACCACCACGGTGGAGCTGACGGCAGAACTTCCGGTGGCATTGACGGCGGCAACGCGGTAGGTGTACGCCGTGTCCGGGGTCAGACTGGTGAGGGTGATGGTGTTGGCGGTGCCGACCGGTGCCGGAGAAACCGCCGACCATGACGTTCCGTCGAATGATTCCAGCGTGTAGCTGGTTGCGCTCAGCGTGTCGGTCCAGGTCAGGACCAGCGACGTGGAGGACGCGACCTCGGCGGTGAGAGTCGGGGCGGCCGGGTTGGTCAGGGCCGATCCGGTCGAAGCCGCGGAAGTGCCCGAAGCGTCGATTGCAGACAGGCGGTAGTAGTAAGTCGTACCGGCGACGACGGTGGAGTCGGTGTACGCCGCGCTGGTGGCGTCCCACGGGGTGCCCGGTGTGATCGTGGTGAAGATCGTGTTGTCGGTCGAACGTTCCAGCTTGTAGCTGGTCGCGTCGGCGTTGGCGGTCCAGGTGAGGTGGATCGATGTCGCCGACGTTGCGGCAACCGTGAAGCTTGCCGGCGCCGCCAAGGCGGTCGTCAGGACCAGGCTGCTGCTGACCACGGATGCGCCGGTCGCATTGTTGGCGGTCAGGCGATAGGTGTAGGCCGTATCGGCGGTGAGACTGGTGACGGCGTAGCTCGTGACCGCGCCAACCGGGCCTGGTGACACAGCAGCCCATGAGGTGCCGTCGAACGCTTCCAGTGTGTAGCTGGTCGCGCTCTTCACGGCGTTCCACGCCAGGTTCAGCACGGTCGCCGAACCGACGGTGCCGGTCAAAGTCGGGGCGGCCGGCCGGGTCAGGATATTCGCCGTCGAGGTGGCGGATGTCCCGTTGGTGTTGATGCCGGACAAGCGGTAGTAGTACCGAGTGCCTGCAACAACCGCGGAGTCAGTGTACGCCGCGCTGGTGCCATCCAGGACCGGAGACTGAACAAGCGTGGTCCAGATGGTGTTATCGAGCGAACGTTCGAGCTTGTAGCTGGTGGCGTCCGCGTTGGCGGTCCACGCCAGATGCGCGGACGTAGCCGTCGTCGAACTGGCGACCAGCGATGCCGGCGCCGCCAGGCGGGTGGTGGCGACCAGGCTGCTGCTCACAGCCGAAGCGCCTGTCGCGTTGTTGGTGGTCAGGCGATAGGTGTAAGCGGTGTCGGCGGTCAGACCGGTGACGTTGTAGCTGGTGACCGCGCCAACCGGGCCCGGTGACACGGCGGCCCATGAGGTGCCGTCGAACGCTTCCAGCGTGTAGCTGGTCGCGCTCTTCATGGCTGCCCATGACAGATTGAGCTGCGTCGCCGAAGGCGATACGCCGGCTAATGCGGGGGCGGCGGGATTGGTCAGGGCGTTGCCTGTGGACTTGGCCGAAGTGCCAGCCGCATCGATGGCGGCCAAGCGGTAGTAATAGGTGGTGCCGGCGATCACGGTCGAATCCGTATACGCCGCGCTGCTCGAACTCCACGGAGTGCCGGGGGTGATCGTCGACCACGTGGCGTTGTCCGTCGAACGCTCCAGCAAGTAATCGGTGGCGTGTGCGGCGGCGGTCCAGGTCAGGTGCGTTGACGTGGCGGAAGTGGCGGCGACAGCGAAGCTCGCCGGGGCGCTCAGGGTTGTTGTGAGGTTCAGGCTCGAAAGCGAGAGCGCTCCGTCACCGGTGGCGTCGGTCGCGAAGACCGCATAGATGTACGCCGTGTCCGGGGTCAATCCGGTGTTGGAGAACGTCGTGGCGGTGCCGACCGGCTGCGTGAGCAGCGGGTTCCACGCGGATCCATCAAAGGTATCAATCGTATAGCCTGTCGCGCCCTTCACGGCATTCCAGCTCAGGTTGATCTGCGTTGAAGAGAACACAACGCCCGTGATGACCGGCGCCGCCGGCATCGTCAGGGCATGAACCGTCGCGGCAGGGGCCGAGGTTCCATTGGCATCAATGCTGGAGACGCGATAGTAGTACGTCGTTCCCGCAGCAACTGTCGTATCAGCATACAGCACATCGGTGCCGGTGAGCGGCGTGCCGGGAACAAGCGTCGTCCAATTCACGTTATCCGTCGAGCGTTCGATCTGGTAGCTCGTGGCATGGGTTTCGGCAGTCCAACTGACGGCGATGCGTGAAGCGGAGGTGGCGGCAGCCGCAACGCCGGCGGGTGAAACCAGAACGGTTGTCACAGTCTGAACAGCGCTGGCAACTGAAGGGCCGGTCGCGTTCACACCGGAGACTCGATACTTATAGAGCGTGTCGGCGGTGAGACCGGTATCGGAATAGGTGGTGGTCACCGGGGTGGCGATCACGGTCCAGGTGGTGCCGTCCGGCGAAGATTCAACCTTATATGAATGGGCGCTCTGGACGGCGGTCCAGCTCAGATCCACACGGGTGGCCGAGGCGACCGTCGCGGTCAACGTCGGTGTGGCAGTGAGCGTCAGGGCCGGCACAGTCGCGGAGACAACCGAGCTGCCGACGGTGTTGCTCGCTGAGATGCGATAGAAATATTGCGTGCCCGCAAGGACCGAGGCATCCGAATACGCGGCACTGCTGCCGGTGAACGGCGTGCCCGGCACGATCGCGACCCAGGTCGCGTTGTCGAGCGAACGCTCGATCTTGTACGAGGTCGCGTCGGTGACGGCGGTCCAGGTCAGGTTGATGTTTGTGGAAGTGGTGACGGCCGCCGCGAAGCCCGCCGGCGGGGCGAGCAGCGTCGTGATCGTCGCAGGCAAATTACTGGCGGCGGACGATCCGCTCGCGTTGATCGCGAACACGCGATAGTGATGTGCCGTGTCCGGAGTCAAGCCTGTGTTGTTGAAAGTAAGTGTTGATTGCGAAACCAGCGCCGTCCAGGTGGACCCATCCGGCGAAGATTCCAGCTTGTAGCTGGTGGCGCCGGTGGAGGCGGTCCAGCTCAGGTTGATCTGTGTCGCGGAAATCAGCGTCGCAGTCAGCACCGGAGCGGCGGGGACGGTCGTCGCATGCACGGCCGCCGTGGCGGTGGAAGTTCCCGCGGCGTCGACGGCGGAGATTCGGTAATAGTAAGAAGTGCCGGCCAACACCGTGTCTGCGTAGCTCGTGCTGGAACCCGTCAGCGGGGTGCCGGGGACAACCGTCGTAAAAGTGACGTTATCCGTCGAACGTTCGATCTTGTAAGTTGTGGCGTCGGTGACGGCGTTCCATCCAAGGGTGATGGTCGTCGCAGCCGTGATGGTGGCGTTGAAGCCCGTCGGTGGAGCGAGCAGGGTGCTCATCGTGACAACGGCGCTGACGGCCGAGTTGCCGGTCGCGTTGACGGCGGTCACGCGATACTTGTAGCTCGTGTCGACAATCAGGCCGGTATGGATGTATGAAACGCCCGCCTGCGTAGCCTGCACTGCCCAGGTCGTGCCGCCATCAGAGGAGAATTCAATCTTGTAGGTGGCGGCGCCGGTGACGGCCGGCCAGCTCAGGGTGATCTGCGAAACCGAGTTCGCCACCGCGGTGGGAACCGGAGCGGCCGGCAAGGTCAGCGCGGTGATGCTGGCGCTGGCGGCGGAGGTTCCAACGGTGTTTGTCGCTGAAATGCGATACAGGTACGAAGTGCCCGCCAGCGCGGTGGCATCGGCGTAGCTGTTGCTACTGCCGGTCAGCGGTGTGCCCGGAACAAGCGTGCTCCAGGTGGAACCAGCGTTGGCTGAGCGCTCGATCTTGTAAGTGGTCGCATCGGTGACGACCGTCCACGCCAGATTCACGTTCGTCGGTGAAGTGACAGTCGCCGTGAAACCGGCCGGGGCGGCCAGCATGGTTGTAAGGCTCACAACGCTGCTCGCGGCTGAAGTGCCCGAAGCATTGTTGACCGACACGCGATACTTATGCGCGGTGTCCGCAGTCAACCCGGTATGCGAATACGTGATGCCCGACTGAGTAGCCAGGGTCGTCCAGGTGGTTCCACCATCGGCTGACGTTTCAACCAGATAGGTCGTTGCGCCGACAACCGCGGTCCAGGAAAGATTGATCGTGGTGGCCGAAGCAACCACACCGGTGAGGGTGGCGACGGCGGGGAACGTCAGCACATTGACTGCCGCGGACGCCGTTGAGGTGCCGGAGGCGTCAACTGCAGACAGGCGATAATAGTATGTCGTTCCCGCGGCAACGCTGTTGTCGTCATAGGAGGCGCTGCTGCCCGTGAACGGGGTTCCCGGGGTAACTGTCGACCAGGTTGTGTTGTTTGTCGAACGTTCAAGCTTGTAGCTGGTGGCGTCGGTGACCGGCGTCCAGATGAGATGAACTGAAGTAGCCGACGACACCGTCGCGGCAAGGTTGGTGGGGGCGGTGAGGAGAGTGATCGCGCTGGCGACACTGCTGGCCGCGGAGCTGCCGGTGGCGTTGATCGCGGTGACGCGGTAGCTGTACGGGCTGTCGGCGACGAGGCCGCTATGAGCGTAGGTGATTGTTGCCTGCGAAGAGACCAGCGTCGTCCAACTGCTGCCGCCATTGCTTGATCCTTCGATCATGTAAGCGGTCGCGCCGGTGACGGCCGGCCAGTTGATGGTGATCGCGGTCGCGGAAATGACAGTCGCGGTGACAACCGGGGCGGCGGGAAAGGTCAGAGCATGAACCGCTGTTGCCGCCGACGAGGTGCCGACGGTGGAGATGGACGACAGCCGGTAGTAATAAGTTGTGCCGCCGACAACGGTGGTGTCGTTGTATGAAACAGTTGTGCCGGTGAATGCCGTTCCTGGAACCACTGTTGTCCAGGTGGTGTTATCTGGTGAACGCTCGAGCTTATAGCTGGTAGCGCCGGTGACCTTCAGCCAGGCGATATGGATTGCCGTCGCAGATGTTGAGACTGCGCTCAAACCCGTCGGCGCCGCCGAGAGGGTTACAAGCGTGACGACTGTGCTGGCGGCCGACACGCCGGTCGCATTGATCGCGGTGACGCGATACTTGTGCGAGCTGTTGGCAGCCAGACTGGTGTGAGCATAAGTCAGCCCGGCCTGCGAAGCGGCGAGCGTCGTCCAGCTTGTTCCGCCGTTGCTTGATGTTTCAACCTTATAACCAGTTGCGCTCGTCACCGCCGGCCAGCTCAAGGCGATTGCGGTCCCGGAGGTGACTGTGCCGGTCACGGTGGGAGCGACTGGCAATGTCAGGGCGTGAACCGCGGTGCAGGCCACTGATGTTCCAACCGCGTCAACCGTCGACAGGCGATAGTAGTACGTGGTGCCCGCCGTTAATCCCGTGTCCGCATAGCTGATGCTCGAATGCGTCAGCGCGGTACCCGGTGTGATGACGGTCCAGGTCGTGTTGTTAAGTGACCGCTCAATCTTGTAGCTGGTTGAATGCGTGACGGGGATCCAGCTCAGGTTGATCGCGGTTGTGGACGCAGGCGAGGCTGCAAATCCTGTCGGCGATCCGGGGAAGGCGGTCTGCGTAATCACCGCACTGGGTAGGGAGGTGCCGGCGCCATTGATTGCGGACAACCGATATTTGTGCGTGCTGTCCGCCGTCAAACCGGTATGTGCAAAGCTGACGCCGAAGCTCGTCGTCAACACGCTCCAGGTAGCTCCACCGTTGATGCTCGTTTCCAGCTTGTAGCTGAAAGCGGAAGTCACGGCGGTCCAGTGCAAGTCAATTTCTGTTGCTGAGATCGGCGTCGCGGTCAGAACCGGCGCGGCAGGAAGCGTCATTGCGGTTCGAAGCCCGCTCGGAGCCGATGTACCCGCGCCACCGGTCGCTGAAATGCGATAGTAATAACTTGTGCCCGCGGCGGCGTTGATGTCGCCGTAGGAGGTGCTGCTGCCGATCAACGCAACCAGGGGCGTTAACGTTGTCCAGGTTGTTCCATTCGTCGAACGCTCAATCTTGTACGTGGTCGCATGCGTAACGACGTTCCATGTCAGGTTGATTCGCGTTGCGCTCGCCGTCACTGCGGTCAAACCGGCCGGTGCATTCAGCAAGGTTGATTTCGTAACGATCGTGCTGGGGGCGGTGGTTCCGGAAACCAGAATCGTTGAAACGCGATACTGGTAGGACGTGTCTGCAGTCAGGCCGAAATCGTTGTATGAATTTGTTGCCGGCGTGCCGAGCGTGATCCATGTTGTTCCACTATCGGTGGAACTTTCAACCTTGTAGGCCAGTGCCGCCGTGATCGCCGGCCAGGTCAGGTCGATTTCGGTCGTCGAGACTGAAGTGCCCGTCACGATCGGGATGTTTGGATCGGTACCAACACCAAGAAGATTTGAGAACGGAATGACCGTGTAGCTTCCGCCCATCTTGGTGATGTGGGCGGCGAAGTGCGCCTGCTCCGTGGCAATGTGCTTCTGAAGAGGGAGGTTGGTGGACGCATTGTGATGCGTTCGAACTTCCTTGTGCAGGCGCTGCTCAAACGCGGTGATCGCAGCGGCAATGTCCGCCGCCAGCTTGGTCGCTTTGTTGGTGGCGTAGGTGGTCGCCAGGTCTTCAAACGAAACCGGGGTATATGTCGCGCCCAGCTTGGCCATCCGAGTCGCAAACTTCGTCTGCTCGTCAGCGATGCGCTGTTGGAAAGCGGCGGATTCGGCCAGGTGCGGGTGATGACCCACTTCATTTTCAAGGTGCGTCTGGAACTGGGCCATCTTCGCATCCAGCTTCGCCTGATCCTGCGGAGCCGAAACATGAACCGAGCTCGGCACGGCGAACTGGCCCAGAGCGGCCTGGCTCGCCATCATCACAGCGCTCGACAGCATCTGTCGGGATTCCAGCCTCTCAAAAACAAGCCGCTGTCCGGAAACGTCCCGCTGAACGAGACGGGGGTTGCGGCCTTCAATTGAAGACTGGTGTGAATGCTGCGCCATGACTTGCCTCTGTGCTAGAACTCGTTTCATCCGACGGCTGGACACGGTGTCCCGATGCCACGAATGGCTTTCGGAGTCATGATCGGAATTTGTGTAGCACCTCAGTAGAAATGTTGATCGTTGAAAAATAATTACTTCGCGTCCTATAGGAGCACATCAATTAGTTCTGGAAAACAATCTATTTTGGGGTACTCGCCGGCTGATTTGACCTGAATCCTACGGAAGATACTGAAAATGATTCCTCACCAGCGCTTTCGCCGCATCGCAAAGGCGCGGAAAAACAACAAGTCGGCAAGAATTCCACCTTGTTTACCCCGTTGAACGTGAGGTGATCCCCCTATATCGTTTAAGCTTTCATGGAGGAAAGTTGCCACGCACCGCACTGAATTGCTCGATTTCCGCTGCGCTCACGCTCATTCTCTGCATCGCATCCGGCTGCCAAGCGCCGAAACCCCCGCCCGAAGCGAAAAAAATCGACTACGCCGCCGAGCTTCCGCCGGGGACTCTGGCATTGCGCAAGCTTTCCCCCGCCGAATACCCTGATTTTTCGCAGGCGATCATGGCTTTTAATGTGCCGGACCTGGATAAAGCGATCGATCACAGCCTCGAATACCTCGCCGCCCCCAGCAGCAAAGCCTTTTTCCCGTATGAAGACATCACCCATGACCGGGCAATCGCATCACTAAGGGCTCTGAAACAGGTTCTCGCCAGCGAAACCCGGGGCGGCGCTGTTAATGGGCAACGCTTCGACGCCGCAATAAAGCGTATTTTTGAGGTCTACAAAAGCATCGGCGCCCCCGACCCCTATGGCAACGGCTACACCGGCCAAGTCCTGTTCACGGGGTATTTCACGCCTATCTATAATGCCAGCCTCACCCGCGAAGGCCCCTATCAATACCCTTTATATAAGCGCCCCGCCGACCTTCTGCTCGATTCCACCGGTGAACACGCCTCGCGCCGAACCCAGGACGGCGGTCAAACCCCCTACTACACCCGCAAAGAAATCGAACAAAACCATGTCCTTGATGGCCAGGAACTGGTCTGGCTCGCCGACCAGTTCGACGCGTATGTCATTACCGTGCAGGGCTCTGCGCCCTTCGCCTGACTGATGGCCGAACCTATGAAGTCGGTTACGCCGGCAACAACGGCTACGAATACAACAGCCCCGGCCGCAAAATGGTCGCCGACGGAGTCATCACCAAAGACCAGCTCACCCTGCGCGGCCTGCGGAACTACTTCGCCGCCCATCCCCAGGCAATGGATCAATATCTCTCGCTGAACGACCGCTACATCTTCTTCAGCGAACGTCCCGGCGGCCCCTTCGGCAGCCTCAATGTCCCCGTCACTGCATTTGCTACAATCGCAACAGATAAATCCGTCTACCCCCGCGCCATGCCCGCATTCCTCGCCGTCCCCATCCCCTCACCCACCGGCGGTGTCGCCCCTTTCCGCGGGCTTATGTTCGACCAGGACACCGGCGGCGGCATCCGCGCCGCCGGCCGCTGCGACATCTTCATGGGCATCGGCCAGCAAGCCGAACAACTCGCCGGCGAAGAACTGCATGCCGGTGCGCTTTACTATCTCGCCGTCAAACCCGAATTAATTCCCCCATTTCTGTCCGGAGAACCGACGAACCTGAGCCCCGGCGAAAACTGATCGCTAACCCCTCTTCATCCCCCTACCGCCGCCGGAACCAGCCTCGCAAAAAGCGTCAGGCTCCGCGCATCGATAATTTCCACGTCGAGCAATTGCCCTTTGAACGACCGATCCCCGTCAAACACCACAACCTGGTCCCCGCGGGTCCGCCCGACCAGTTGGGTTTGCGTTCTCTCTGCAACCCATGCCCCGCCTGCTTCGCTGGCGCGTTTTCGGTTTTCCCAGCCTAATTCCACGCCGTTTGAAGCACTGGACGGATAGGCTGCCTTGCTCACCAGTTTGCTTTCGCCTTCCACCAGCACCTGCACCGTCTTGCCAATCATTGCTCGATTGTTATCCGCGCAGATCAGCGATTGAGCCGCGAGCAATTCGTTGTTCCATCGCCGCTTCAAATCCTCCGGCACATCATCCTTAAACCGGTTGATCGCCACCGTCCCCGGCCGCGGCGAATACTTGAATATGAAGCTGTTCTTAAACCGGCACTCTTTCACCAGATCAATGGTCTGCTGGAAGTCCGCTTCGGTTTCGGTTGGAAAACCAACAATAAAATCGCTCGCCAGGCTGATATCCGGCATGAACCCGCGCGCCCGGCCGATGAAATCGCGATACTCGTCGGCGGTGTATCCGCGGTTCATCATCTTCAGCATGCGGTCGCTGCCACTTTGCGCCGGGACGTGCAGATAGCGGCAAATGCGATCGCAGTCGCGCATCGCCATTAATGCTTCATCGGTAAAGTCGCGAGGAAAACTGGTGACAAAACGCAGCCGTGGCAATTGCGTTACCGCCTCATGAATCTGATACAGCAATTCCGCAAATGTCGTCACCCGTCCGTCGCCATGCTGAAACTGGTAATGATTGATCGTCTGCCCCAGCAGCGTGACTTCGCGAACTCCGGCGTCGCTCAGCCGCTTCACTTCATCAATAATATTCTGAGGCGGGCGATGCACCTCCGGCCCGCGCGTATAGGGAACCACGCAATACGTGCAGAATTTATTACACCCCCGCGTGATGCGAACATATGCCTGGGCAACATCATCCTCGGCTGAGATGCTGCGCGACAGATCGAGCAATTCCAGATTATCTTCCGCCGCCTCCAGCGTGCTGGACCGCCGAACGTTTGCACCCATCAGGGCGGCAAGGCGATTGGGAATGCGCAGTTTCGAGTGCCCGCCGGAGCTGTTTGTAACAGCCGCGTTGTGAACCAGTGTGACAAGCTTATCCAATTCCCCCGGTCCGCAGAGCAGATCGACATGCGGGAACCTGCTGAAAATATTGGCCCCATCCCGCTCGGCCATGCACCCGATGACGCCGATCACCAGCCCCGGATCGGCTTCTTTGCGGCCCCGCAGTTCCCCCAGCCGCGACCACACCTTTTGCTCGGCATGCTCGCGCACCGAGCAGGTATTATAAAGAATGACATCCGCATCATCCCGCGATTCGGTCGATTCGTAACCCTGCCCCCGCAATTGCCCCAGCACAAGCTCGCTGTCGAGCACGTTCATCTGACAGCCAAATGTTTCAAGATACAGCTTTTTCACACAGGCAGTGTAACGGAATTCCCCCGTGATTTCATGGACAAACCCATGGACTGCCAAGAGCCTTTCACCCAACCTCCTGCGCACCAATGCGCAAGCAATGGCGTCAGAGGCTCTAAGGCTTAACCGCCTTAGGGTCCCAGTGATCCGTTCCCCCCAAGACAAAATCTATTGTCAATTTTTCTCCTTCCTCTGCACTTAATTCCTTCGCCCATTCCACTCGTTTGCTCCGATCTGCTCCCGGCCCGGTGCATCGATACTCGGCGTACCGCGCCGTCTTATAGTTCTCGGTCTTATTCCAATTCTGCCACCCCTCCGGCTTGATATGATCCGCCATCTCGCATCGCACATAAGTCACCGAAGCATATGGCCGCCACGGTCGCCCTAAATCTGCCTTCGGCGTAACCTTGATCGGCATCGTCGTCGGCACTATCGGCACGTACGGAATCGCATCTCCCGTCAGCACGCAATCGAGAAACACGTAACCCCACGGCACATTCTGATCCGTGCTCGCCGCCGTCACATGCCCGCCGTTCTTGCTATGAATTTCGCAATGATCGAAAACCGCCACCGCGTTTCCAAAAATAAAATCCACCCGCCCTGCTATGTAACAATGATCGTAATATTGACGCCCCCCGTTGGCGTACAATGTATCCTGCCAGCCAAGCAGTCGACAGTTGCGATACACCTGCCGATCATTCACCGCCGACAACGCCAGCGCCTGCCCTGTGTCCCCCGCGGTATTTTCAAACGTCACATTTTCCGCGACAAAATCAGGCGCACCGGCCTGCACCGAAAAACTCCCGCGCGTGCCGACTTCTTTCCCGCTGTCCACATGCTTCGCATTCCAATCCCACGTCAGCACCGTTTTAGCCGGGTCACTGTCCACGCCATGCAAAGTAACAAGCCGCTTATTCTCCGGAACCATAATCCGCTGCTTATAAGTCCCCGGCTTAATATCAATCACCACCAGCGAAGCATTATCCGCCGGCACTGCATCAACCGCGGCCTGCACCGTTTCAAAATCCCCGCTCCCATCCTGCGCCACAGTCAGCGTCTTCACCTCGCCGAGCGCAGCGGCTGATATCGCAATAACAGGCACACACAACATCAAACACCATTTCCACATCGCTTGAACTCCCGGTGATTGGAACCCAGAGGATATGACATGCCATCTGCACCAACTACACCAATTTCCGCCGCAACCTTGGCAAAATCCGTCTTTCGGGGATCGATCCGTCCACCACGCAGATCATGCGGCCATTCAATCCGCGCCAAGATCATTGGACTGATCATTTCCGCCGGGAGGGGGCGATTATCACAGGCATCACGAGCATCGGCCGAACCACCGTCAGTGTGCTCGCGATGAACCACGTGCAGCAGGTCGCCATACGCCAGGCGCTAATCGCGGAAGGCCGCTTTCAAGAAGCAGATTAGCGGCGATTGGCTTTAATCCGGCACGACATTCGAATCCCGGCGCTCGCCACGTTACAATCCCATTGGGCACCTTCTATTGGGGTTCATTTGCTTGCCAAAATCCACAGCTTCGTCCTCATCGGCATCGACGCCATCGTCTGCGAAGTCGAAACCGATGTCAGCCAGCGCGGGCTGGCCAGGACCACGCTCGTCGGTCTTCCCCAGGCTGCCGTCAAAGAATCCATCGAGCGTGTCCGCCGGGCGATCATCAACTCCGGCTATTCCTTTCCCGGTCACGCCATTCTCATCAATCTCGCTCCGGCGGATGTGAAAAAAGAAGGCCCCAGCCTCGATCTGCCGATGGCGATCGGCCTGCTCCGCGCCACCAACTTTATCTCCACCGATCGCCAGAAGGAATTTCTCATCGCCGGCGAGCTCGCGCTCGATGGTCGCATCCGCAAAATCAAAGGCGCGCTTTCTCTTGCCCTTCTTGCCAAATCCAAAGGCATGCGTGGCGTGATTCTCCCCGCCGAAAATGGCCGCGAAGCCGCCGTCGTTGAAGGCCTAGAAGTCTATCCCGTCGCCACGCTCTCGCAGGCGGTCTCATTCCTGAATGAACAACTTCCACTCGAGCCCTACGAACTGAACGGCGAGGCCTACACCGCCAGCGCCGTCGCCGAGCATCTCGACTTTGCCGACGTCCGCGGCCAGGAAGCCGTCAAGCGCGCCATCACCATAGCCTGCGCCGGCGCACACAACATCTTAATGGTCGGCCCTCCCGGCACCGGCAAATCGATGCTTGCCCAGCGCATCCCCGGAATCCTGCCGCCGCTCAGCCGCACTGAATCTCTCGAAACCACTCGCATCTATTCCGCGCTGGGATTGCTTCCTGACGGCATCGCCTTGATGGACCAGCGCCCTGTCCGCACACCCCACCACTCCGCGACTGCCCAGGCCCTAGTCGGTGGCGGCACCATCCCGCGACCGGGTGAAGTCTCCCTCGCTCACCACGGAATTCTCTTCCTCGATGAACTTCCCGAGTTTCAACGCTATGTCCTGGAGATGCTCCGTCAGCCTATCGAGAGTGGCGAAGTCACAATCGCCCGCGTTCATGGCTCAATCAAATTTCCCGCCCGCTTCATGCTCGTCGCCGCCATGAACCCCACCGCCAGCGGCTTCGCCTCCGACAACCCCAAAGCCCGCGACAAATACCTCGCCAAGCTCAGCGGGCCCCTGCTCGATCGAATCGACATCCACGTTGAAGTTCCGGCGGTTCCTTATCAGGAACTGACCGGCCGCCGGCTGGGAACCACCAGCGCCACCATGCGGCAGCAGGTCATCCAGGCAAGGGAGGTTCAGGCCAGGCGATTCACCGACGGGACGATAAACGCCCGCATGGACAGCCGCCAGCTCAAATTAAATTGCGACCTGAGCGACGCTTGCCTGCTGCTGATGAAGCAGGCGATGGATGAATTGGGATTAAGCGCCCGAGCGTATGATAAGGTCCGGCGTGTCGCTCGAACGATCGCCGACATGGAAGGAGCTGCCCAAATCAGCGAACAGCACATCGCCGAGGCTGTCCAATACCGCCTCCTCGATCGAAAGTTTTAGAGGCTCTGCGAAAAGTTCTGACGTAACTGCACCGATCATCCGAGCACCTCATAGAATTCAAACGATGCCCGACTCCACCCCTATGTCCTCGCAGACCATTCCCATTCACCTCGATCTGAAGAAGGACGAAAAGCTTGAGATCCATTGGCAGGATGGCTTGGTTTCCATCTACAGCATTTCCCTGCTCCGCTCTCGCTGCCCCTGCGCCATGTGCAAAACCATCCGCCAGGAAAAAGATGAAAAGAAGTCCCTGCTCCAGGTCCTTCCCGGAAATTACTCCAGCCCTCTGGCCGCCCTCTCGGCCGAACTCGTTGGCAATTACGCCCTGAAAATCGAATGGTCCGACAACCACGGCAGCGGCATCTATTCTTTCCAATACCTCCGCGAAATCAGCCCGCAAAGCTGAATACACTGCGGAAGAGAAAATCAGTTGCAACTCCTCTTCCTTCTCGTTTTTGGGATTCAACGTCCGCTTGTCAAATATTCGCCATCGCCTGAGAAAGCCGCCGCACTTCATGCAGCGCCATTCCACCCAGCTTAGGAACATTCCCTCCCAGGTGCGGCACAATCGCATGTCCAAGCCCCAGCCGCGATGCCTCACGAAGCCGATTTTCCAATTGCGGCACCGATCGCACTTCCCCGCCCAATCCCAATTCTCCAATTGCCAGCGTCCCGGTCGGCAGCGGGCGATTCATATGCGCCGACGCAATTGCCAGCGCGATCGCCAGGTCGATCGCCGGCTCCGCCACCTTTACACCGCCGGCGATATTGACGAACACATCATCCGCCGCCAGCCGAAGCTCGGCTCGTTTTTCCAGCACCGCCATGATCATGGCAACGCGATCACTGCTCACACCGCTGACTTTTCGCTTCGCCGCCCCGATCACGCTGGAAGCCGTCAGCGCCTGCACCTCAAGCAGCAGTACGCGCGACCCCTGCATGGCGGCTGTTATTACGCTCCCGCTCGGTTGCCCGCCCGGACCATACTGCTCCACAAACAGGCTGCCCGGATCGCTTACTTCCCGCAGTCCTTCGCCGGTCATTTCAAACAAGCCGACTTCGTGCGTGCTGCCAAAACGGTTCTTGACGCAACGTACAATGCGATGCGAGTGAAATCGATCGCCTTCAAAATAAACCACCGTGTCGACAATATGCTCAATGATCTTTGGCCCTGCCAGTGTCCCCGCCTTGGTGACGTGGCCGACGACAATGATCGCAATCCCGCTCGCCTTTGCCAAGTAAACCAGATCCATGCAGCAGTCGCGCAACTGCGTCACCGACCCCGGCGCCGCCGGCACCTGCGGCTTATAAATCATCTGGATCGAATCCACGATCACCACCGCCGGCTGCACCTTGGTGATCTGATTGATGATCCGCTCCACATTGGTCTCTGCCAGGATCAGCAGATTGTCCGACTTCACCCCCAGCCGCCCCGCCCGCATCGCCACCTGGCGTGCGGATTCTTCGCTGGTGACATAAAGAATCTTCAGGCCCGCCGGCTGTCCCTCCGTCGCGCCAGTGGCCTGGGGCCTGTGCGGACTGCTTTTCAAGTCCGCTGTCCACGATTTACCATGCTTCGAAGGCGCTTGCACCGGCCGGATGTCCGCGTCGCGATGATGGCCGGCGGCTAACTCATGCGCCACCTGCAAAAGCAGCGTTGATTTTCCAATCCCCGGCTCACCGCCCACCAGCACCGCAGACCCCGGCACAACGCCTCCGCCGAGGATTCGATCAAACTCCCCAATCCCCGTAGGCAGCCGCGGGCTCTCGGCCTCATCGATATCGTTGACCGTAACCGGCTCACCCCCGCGCGATATCGCCAGTCGAATTATCTCCACCCCGAAATCCCCCAACCGGATTCCGCGCATCCGGTGTCGGCGTCTTATATTCCTCCAGCGCGTCCCACGTCCCGCAATCCGGACACTTGCCCATCCATTTCGGATGAACCGATCCGCAGGAATTACACAGAAATTGAGTCCTTGCCTTCGCCATGAGGGAATACGGAATCATAGGCGAAGAACAACCACGTGACCACGCATCCGTCTGATTACCTGGCTCAATAAAACCAACGCCCGCTTTTCAAAGCGGGCGTTGGCCGGAAGGAAGGAAACAGGCAAAATTTAAAAACCCCATCAATTACACGTGAGCAGTCACCATCCCCGAAAAGTTATCCATTGCCTGGGCCGCCGTGATGGTCACATACCCATCGTTGTTGCCGTCGTTGCCGGCGCCATCAACGCCCCACGGATTTCGCAGCCGCAGGGAAACCGGCTTGCCCGTCGCATCAACATTGACCGCATCGATCGTATACGCGTGATCGGAGATCAAAGATGCGTTGTCCTGAATCGTGTCGTTGGTCGCGAACGTCGCAAAATGCTTCGCGGAGACTTCGGTCGAAACCATCGTCATCAGTTTCACCGCGGTGGTGACCGTATATGTCGAGGTGCTTTTGATTCCAAAAGCTGAAAACGCCTCGCTCATCCAGCCGCCTTCAAGGGATCCATAGCTGTTCGCATGTGTGCGGCAGACCGCCCAGGCTTTTTCCAGCACCGCAACCCAGATCGAATTCTGTGCGCCAAACCCGGCATACGCGAGTTCGCCGTCTGTCTGAACAGGCAGGTCGGCATTCACATGCACCGTCTGCTTCTTGCCGCTGACGATCATCTTCACATCAAACGTCCCGTCGGTTTCCGTGGTCACGTCCTGGCGGATGATCGTGGGGTTCAACTTCGCGATGCTCGAAAGCGTCGCAAGGAAATAGCAATCGCCGACAACGCCCTGCGTGATATCGTTTTCGCTCGGCCCGGCCGCAGAGAAGAGCGGCGAACCGGCAAAACTCTTGTACTTGATCGACTTGTCCGTCACAGCGGGATTCGTCACCACGGCCGGAGTCACCGTCTTGACCGGCTTCACGGTCGCCTTGGGCTTCACCGTCACCTTGGCCGCATGCACCACCGGCGCGGCGGTGTTCACTTCAGCCGCAACCATCGGGGTCATCATCGCAACCGACATCATGGTGCGGCCTTCCAACGCCTCAAACACCACTGATTCCGCGTTCCGAGTTGTGATTTGCGTGTTGCCCATGTTCCACTCCTTCAAAACCATCTTTCCCGTCGCGGCCTTCCGGACCGCGGACATAGGAGATGTCTAATACAAAAAGAGCGAATGCAAATCTGGGAAAGATTTTTTAGCAGGAACGGAGCAACCCCAATGGCAACTATCCCAATAACAAAACACGTCCAATAAAATCCCTGAATGCCGATCAATCCAACAAATTCCGCCAGTAAGAATTCTTCGCTCTGCGTTCTGCGCTCATTCCCCCACCCCCTCCACCACCCAATCCGCCCTCTTCTCCGGCGGCAGGTCCAATAAATCCTCTCGCCTTGTCACACCCGAAAGCACGAGCACCGTCGCCATCCCCACCCCCTTCGCCCCTGCAACATCCGACTCCACATTATCCCCGATCAATATGCACCTCCGCGGCTCAACACCCAACCGATCGCAAAGCGCATTGAAAAAGATTTGGTCCGGCTTGCCGCAAAACGTCGGTGTGATGTTCGCCGCATAACCCAGCATCACCGAGAACGCCCCGCTCCCGAACTCCAGCCCTCGCGGACTCGGGAAAACCCGATCCGCACAAATCCCCACCAGCCTCGCCCCATTCCGCAACATCACCAGCCCCGCCCGCTGTCGATCCTCCGTCGCATATTTGCTCGTCAGCGCCCCGGCGATGATCGCATCACACCGCTCATCCCCCTCTTCCGCCCATTCGACCTTCCCATTAAGCATTTCCTGGATGCCTTCGCTCGCCAGATTGAAAATCCGCGGCCGTCGCTCCTCCCCCCAATTCCGCAACACATACTCCGCCGCTGCCGCGGCTGCCGTAAAAATATGCCCGGGATCAATTGCAATCCCCATCTTTTCCAGCCGCCTCGATACCTGCTCGGGACTATCCGTGCTGTTCGACAAACAGGCATAAACGCGCCCCTCCCGTAGCAGCCGCCGAACAAGCTCAACCGCCCCCGGCAAAGCATGGTCTTCCCGATAGAGCGTCCCATCCAGGTCAAGCAAAACCGCCGCATAATTAGAAAAATCCAGCACGCGCCGAGTGTAATGCCATTGCTCCTGCCTTACCAAGCACACAAAAAACCATCCTCCCCACTTTTCTGCCTTCATCCAATCTTGGCCCCTTGGCGTCTTATGGACGCATTTCAATTCCACCTCCCCACGTGACAACCCACCCCAATTCGTGATAATGCCTCTTCTTGCACCGGGCAACGCCCCTCATGGATGCGGGGCTGCGCTGAGTGCCTGACGTTTGTAAATATGTTCCTTCAAGAGGTTCGGCTGATGGCATTGCCCGACGAACGTCGTAATAACCGGCTGTTGGATCGCATTCACTCCCCAGCCGACGTCCGCAAGCTTTCGTTTGATGAGCTGGCAACCGTCGCCGGGGAGATGCGCGAGCGCATTTTCTCTGCCGTCAGCACCAATGGCGGACATCTCGCCTCCAATCTGGGTGTGGTCGAACTGACGCTTGCCCTCCATTACGTCTTCGATTTCGGCCCCTACCCTGCCGGCCCCGACCGCCTGCTGTTTGATGTCGGTCACCAATGTTACCCCCACAAGATGCTGACAGGCCGCGTCGAGCAATTTGAAAAATTGCGGAAGCGGGGCTCCGTCAGCGGCTTCCCTTCCCCGGAAGAAAGCCCCTACGATCTGTTCGCCGTCGGTCACGCCGGCACCGCCATCAGCACCGCTGTCGGGATGGCGCGAGGTGACCAGGCGATGGGCCGCAACAATCACGTCGTCGCCGTCGTCGGTGATGCCTCCATTGTCAACGGCTTATCCTTCGAAGGTCTCAACGGCGCCGGCACCATCAAGCGCCAACTCCTCCTGATCCTCAACGACAACGGCATGAGCATCAGCGACCCGCAAGGTGCATTCAGCCAATATCTTGAGCGCATCCGCGTCAGCACCACTTACGAGGAATTCAAGCGCGTCAGCGAAAAAGTCGTCCATCGGCTCCCTACCAACATCGGCCACGCCGTCGAGCAGGCCTGGAATGCCCTCTGCGACGGTGTCAAAGGCGTCATGTGGCCAGGGCAGATTTTCGAATCCCTTGGTATCAAATACATGGGCCCGTTTGACGGTCACGACCTGCCCGGCCTCATCAATTTCCTCTCCGAAATCAAGCATGTCGATAAGCCCGTGCTGCTCCACGTAAAAACCAAGAAGGGCCACGGCTACGAGCTGACGAAAAACGAGCCCACCCGCTTCCACAGCCCCGCCGCCTTCAGCGTCGTCGGCGGTATGGAACAACTGGTTCAGAACGGCTGCCGGGTCGAGATGAAGAAAGGCGACGGTAAGAGCTGGACCATTGCCTTCGCCGACGCCATGATCGAACTCGCCGACAAAGACCCGCGCGTGGTGGCCCTCACAGCCGCCATGCCCGACGGCACCGGCCTGAGCAAGTTCCAAAAAACGCACCCCACACGCTACGTCGACACCGGCATCTGCGAAAGCCACCTGACAGCCATGGCCGCCGGCATGGCCAAGGCCGGCCAGCGGCCGGTTGTCGCGATCTATTCCACCTTCATGCAGCGCGCCTTCGACCAGGTCTGGCAGGAAGTGGTGCTGAATCACCAGCCCGTCATCTTCGCGATGGACCGCGCCGGTTTCGTCGGCGACGATGGCGCCGTCCATCACGGTTTCCTCGACCAGGCCTTTCTCCGTCCCATGCCCGGCATGGTGCTGATGGCCCCCAGCGACGAACCCGAACTTAGCCGCTGCCTGCGCTTTGCCCTGTCTCTCGACACCGCCAGCGCCCTTCGCTACCCGCGCGACAACGTCCCCGCCTGCCCTTTCGAAGACATGATCTCCCCAAGCCTCCGCTCCGCCGCCATCCGCGAATGGCGGCTGGGCGAAAGCCGCATCCTGCGCGAAGGGGCGGACGCAACAATCATCGTCTACGGCGCGCTTGCCGAGAGCGTCATCACCGCCGCCGAACTGCTCGCCGAAGATGGCATCCAGGTAGAAGTCATCGACGCCCGATTCTGCAAACCCATTGACGGCGAAATGCTCAGCCGCGTCCTGGAGCCCGGCCGCCCTGTGCTGACGGTTGAAGATCACAGCCTGCAAAACGGTTTCGGCACCGCCGTCGCCGAATACGCCGTCTCTCACAACCTCCCTACCGCCAACCTCGTCCGTCTCGGCATGCCCGACCGCATGATCAGCCACGCCACGAGAAAAGAGCAGCTCATCGAAGTCGGCCTTGACCCCGCTGGAATCGCCGCAAGCGTTCGCGACACGATCAAAGCTGGAACTGCGACGACAAACATGCGGAATTACGTGAGTACGTAATCGCATGAAGTCGATCTTTTCATTATCCGTAGCCAATCCGCCAAATCTTTCACGGCTCCTGTTGGCCCCGCATACCTTTCATGTCTGAAAGTCGCGCATTCAGGGCATAATCGGACATCGACCCGTCAAGCCGGAGAAACGCACATACTGACGGCTGAATTTTTTCTGGTTAATGGATCATTCCTGGGAAGCGCAGGCGGGATATACATTTAAGATTTTCGCAGGTACGTGATCCCGTTCGACGCCAGCACCGCGAAGATCAGCAGCGCCCCATTGGCCGTCGTCTGATATTGCGAGGGAATATTGGCGACGCCCATCCCGGTTTGCAGGACGGCGATGAGCGCAAGGGCCACCAAGGTGCCGAACATGGTCCCGCGGCCACCGAAGATATTGGTCCCCCCAAGCACCACGGCGGTGATGACATCCAACTCCAGGCCTTGCCCGTTGTCATAGCGGGCTACGCCTAATCGCGAAACCATGAGCATGCCGGCGACGCCGGAGAGCATACCGCTCAGGACGAAGAAACCAATCGTGACGGCGGGGACGGGAACGCCGGAGTAGAGGGCCGCCTTGGGGCTCGTGCCCATAGCGTAAACCCAGCGGCCGGCGACGGTGCAATGCAACACCAATCCCAGAATCACCGCCAGCGCGAGGAAGATAACCAGCGGCATCGCGATCGGAGTGGGGCCGACATAGATGCGGTCGATGCCGATGAACCAGGAAGGCGGCGAGACGGAGCGGTCGCCGATCAGGACCTGGGCCAGGCCGCGGTAAATCGCCATCGTGGCAAGTGTGACGACGAGCGAGGGAAGCCCAAGGGTCGCAACGACCACGCCGTTGATGCAGCCGAGCAATGCGCCCAGCAGCGGCGCACAGATCAGCAGAGGAATAAACGGAAGATGGGCTTTTGCGCTGAGGGTGGTGATCAGTGCGCCGGTGAGCGCGAGAGTGGAGGCGCAAGAGAGGTCGATGTGTCCGCCGACGATAACAAAAGTCATGGCGACCGCCATGATGCCGGTTTCCATATAGAGCGAGCTGCGATCGAACAGATAATTCACATCGCGAAAGTGCGGGTTGAGGGAAGCGATAACAAATGCAACAGTCAGCAGCGCCAGCGCCATGATCTCCGGCGTTGCCAGCAGCGACGTCCAGCGGCGATCGCGCACGGCGGGCGATGGAAGATTCTGTGCAGGCGGGAGAGACAAAGCGGGTTCGTCGATTCGGGTCATTGCCGGCCTTTGATCATGATCGAGAGAAAAACATATGGGAATTTAACTGCGAAGGCACGAAGGGAAGCCAAAGAGATTCCCGCATCCCAGCGGATGCTGCTAACCCTGCGCCTTCCTCGCGCGGCGGGCCATCAGGTCGTCAAAAATCACCGCCAGCAGAATCACAATGCCATAGGTCGTCCCCTGCCACGCATCTTGAACGTTCAGTACCGTCAGCGCGGTGTAAATGGTGCCGAGAAGAAGAGAACCCAGAAGCACTCCCGGCACCGTTCCCGCGCCGCCGAAGATGCTGACACCACCGACGACGACCGCGGAGATGACGACCAGTTCGAAACCGCTGCCGACAGCGGCAGGATTTAGCGTGCCAAAACGTGACGCATACAGGATTCCGGCGAGTCCCGAGCAGAGGCCGGCGATGACGTAGACGAGGAACGTGACGCCGCGCACCGGCACACCGCGAAGCCGGGCGGCGTCGGGGTTGCCGCCAAGCGCGTAAATGTTGCGGCCGGTGATCGTATAGCGAAGAAAAACAAACGTGATGCCCGCGACGAGCAGCGCGATCACTACAAGCCAGGGAAAGAGCGTTTCACCAAACGGCCCGCGCATCGACCAGTTATCAAGCTGCGAGGGAAGTTCATAAGCGTTAATCTGCTGCCCGCGGCTGACGATGTGGACCAGCCCGCGATAGCGCCGAGTGTGCCGAGGGTCGCGACAATCGGCGGCACATTGCAGATGGCAATCAGCAGGCCGTTAAACGCGCCGAGGCAGCCGCCGATCAGCACGGCCAGCGCAGCGCCAAGATAGACATTGCTGATCCAATGGTCGCGAAACAGGACACCGACGGCCATGCCGGCCAGGCCCATGATGGAACCGACGGAAACGTCTACGCCGCGCGTGATGATGACCATCATTTCGCCCATCGCGACGATGATGAGCAGCGGAATCCAGAGAAGAATGTTTCGCAGATTGCCTTCAGATAGAAAACTGTGCTGAACAAACGAGGTCGCGGCGGCGATCAGCAACAGCACCAGCAGAATCGGAATCTCGCGCACTTCCAAAACGCGCGTGAGGGGGGAGCGAGCGGGAGATTCATAATCGAGTTGAGTCATGGTCATTATTTTTATTGTGATGAACGCCAAACTGCCAAGGCCGCAAGGGAAGAAACACCAACGCTAACGCCAACACCAAAGTTAAATGCTTAATTTAAGCCAAGCCTGATTTGGCTTCTCTCTTCCTCTAATGCCTTCTCCGGGCGTCATGGCGTCAAATGCTTTTTGAGCGTCAGGCTACATCCGCCTGTCCCGTGGCGGCCACGATAACGCGCTCCGGAGTCGCCTCGCTTCTCGCCAATTCCTTTACGATTTTTCCTTCGCGCATGACCAGGATGCGATCGCTCATCGCAAGCACCTCTGGAAGTTCTGATGAAATCATCAGCACCGCCATGCCGGTAGAGGCAAGTTCGCTGATGAGTTTGTGTACTTCGGCCTTTGCGCCGATGTCGATGCCGCGGGTGGGTTCGTCCAGAATCATTACCCGCGGCTTGGTCAGCAGCCACTTTGCCAGCACGATTTTTTGTTGATTGCCACCAGAGAGTTCGCGGATGGGCTGGTTGATGGCGCGTAATCTCACGCGGAGTTTTTGAACGTATTCATGAGTGGCCTTCTTGCCTGCACCGTCACGAAGCCAGCCCAAGCGGCTCATCCGGTCGGCGACAGCAAGGGTGCAGTTTTGCCAGACGCTCATGGGCATAAGCACGCCGTCGTGCTGGCGGTCTTCGGGGACCAGCGCGAGGCCCTGCTTCATGGCTTTGCGGGGGCCGGTAATTTTAACGGATTGGCCTTTGATAAGGATTTGACCGGAGTCCGGCGGCGCGACACCGAAGACCGCGCGGGAAACTTCAGTGCGCCCTGCGCCGACCAGGCCGGCAAGGCCGACAATTTCACCCGCTCGAACTTTGAAGTTGATGTTTTCAAATTCACCGGCGCGGCAGAGGTCTTTCACTTCCAGTACAGGCTCGCCGACTTCGTGTTTCACTTCTTTGGCGAAGAGGGCTTCCATCGGGCGGCCCACCATCAGCCGCAGGATTTCGGGGATGGTCGTTTCCCCGGTAACGCGCTCACCGACGATTTCACCATCGCGAAGAATGGTGATGCGGTCGCAGATCTGGAAGATTTCTTCCATGCGGTGCCCGATGAAGGCGAGGGCCGCGCCCTGATCGCGAAGCTGCCGCATGATGCGGAAGAGGTCTTTGACTTCACTGGGGGTGAGGGCGGCGGTGGTTTCATCCATCAGGAAGACTTTGGCGTCCTGAGACAAGGCGGCGGCCATCTCGACCATCTGCTGATCGGCGATGCTGAGGCCGCGGACTTTGGCGCGGGGGTTGATGCGCACACCAAGCGATTGCAGGATTTCCGAGCTGCGGCGAACCATCGTCGACCAATCGACACCGGCGATGGTGCGAGGCTGGTGGCCGATGAAGATATTTTCGGCGACGGTGAGGTCGGCGAAAGTGAGCGGTTCCTGGTGGATCAGCGCAATGCCCTGATGGATGGCGGCGCGGGGGTTAGGAAGAAGGGTCGGTTCGCCGTTGACGTAGATGGTTCCGGCTTTGGGGGTGTAGACCCCGCCAATGCATTTGGCGAGGGTGGATTTGCCGGCTCCATTTTCACCGACGAGGGCGTGAACCTCACCCGCGCGGAGCGTGACGGAGGCGTTTTTGAGGACGGCAACTCCGCCGAACGCCATGGTGATGGATTCGGTGCGAACAGGGGGAATGGATGAGACTGGAAGCGTCACGGAGAAGTAGTATCGCGATAGCGAGGCGGACGTAAACGGGGCTTGTTTTTCTTTATCCCCAGCGGAGCGTATTCGCCGGAGTCGAAGCGCTCGCCACAAGTATTACGTGAGCATCCTAAAACACAAAATCGACCGTGCCTTCCATTAAGTCCCCTTTCAGCGGGGGTGTCTTTGGAGCGCTCCGCTGTTTGGCGCCGACGCTGGGAATGGAATGGAGGAAGGAGATGTCGCCGGCGGGGAAGGGGACTTTGGTGCCCATTGGTGTTGTGCCAAATTTGGGGGTCAGGACCCTCACAAAGAGGTCGTCGGATCTGGGAACCAGGGTGATGGGGCCATCGGTGGTGTCGAGGGTCATCCAGCGGACGGCGCGGAAGTAACCTTTGAATTCGGGGTATTGCCAGGTTTCACCGGTGATGGAGTCGTTATAGGGGGTTTGCCAGACGTCAAGGGTGCCGCCGTCGAGGCGATTGCCCCAGACGCGATAGGGGCCGGGGCCGAGCCATTTTTTGGCTTTGATGGAAGGCTGGGGGCAGTCAAAGGTGATGCCGTTGAAGGGTTTGGCGGCAACGGGTTCGTATTCGTAATGGAGGCGCAGGACTCCGCCGGGGAGCATCGTCCAGCGAATCAGTTTCAAACCGGAAGCGTAGCGGGCTTCGATGGAAGGCGCGGATTCATTTTGGAGATGGTCAACCGATGCCGCCCTGGGCTGGTCAGATTTTTCGTCCTCGTTTGCCGGACGGGGGCCGTTGGCGAAGGGGAGTGTTTTTTCATTTCGAGTAACCTTGGTCAACATGCCGGTCGACTTGCTGATGAAGACGGAGACGGGGCCGGAACTGAGCTGGTAATGATCGCCTTCTTCGGAGAATGTGCCGGGGGCTTTGGGTGACGATTCAAGGCCGGCAAGGGCTTTATTGCGCAGGTTATCCGCATCGCCGATTGGCCACACCCAGGTCCAGACCTCGCGGCCATGGGGGTCGGTCGCCTTTAACGAAATGGCGTCTGACTGCTGCCAATTTGCCGGCAGCTTCATTTTCAATTCGCCTTTGTTGCCG
The DNA here is from genome assembly GCA_963704405.1 of uncultured Phycisphaerales bacterium. Taxonomy (GTDB): domain Bacteria; phylum Planctomycetota; class Phycisphaerae; order Tepidisphaerales; family Tepidisphaeraceae; genus MFD01213-c1. The sequence continues at coordinate 1,512,656 of OY969903.1, read as the reverse complement.
GGAGCGATGGAGGGAGCGGCCATTGAACCGTGGTCGATGGTGTCAAAGCCGGCATCAGCATCAGTTGGAGAATGGAATCGGCGGACTTCCCATTCGAATTTGCAGTCTTTGAGATTGGTGAAGCCGTACTCATTCTGAACGGTAACGACTCCGGCGAAGGGGGCCTGGAGATCGGGCGATTCAATCTGGACAGGCGACCAGATCTGGCGGATGGTGTAGAAGCTGCCTTCCTTTTCGCGATGAGGGCCCACGACGCCGTCGGGGGCGTCGTTGCCGTTGCTGTCGAGGCGGCCGTTTTGATCGGTTCGCTTTACGGCTTCATCGAGATAGGCCCAGATGAAACCGCCGGCGGAGACTTTCGACTGGCGCATGACCTGCCAGTATTCCTTCAATTGCGCGCCCCCGCCGCCGTCGTAGAGGCCGTGGAGCATTTCGGTGGGCATGTAGATATCGGGGCCGGCGCACAGTTTTTCCACCGTGGCCATGTCAGGATAATGCTTGGTATTGACGCTGTCGAAGGTGGACCAGGGGTGGAGCACGTGGCGGTGCTGCGGGTCCCACTTGGCGTAGTCGTCGTCGAGCGCGGTGTTCCAACCGCCTTCGTTGCCGTTGTCCCAGAAAAGAATGCTGGGATGATTCACATCGCGCGTGACCATTTCCTGGACAAGCGTGTGGCCGATCTCCGTGTCATAGTGCCCATGCCAGCCGCCAAGCTCATCAAGGACATAGAGGCCCATTTCATCGCAGGTATCGAGGAAATGTTCTTCCGGGGGATAGTGAGACATGCGGACGGCGTTCATGTTCATGTCTTTGATGGTGTTCACATCAAGCAGCGAGATTTCCGGGCTGGTGGTTTTGCCGGAATCGGGCCAGAAGGTGTGGCGGCAGCAACCTTTGAGCAGGATGCGGCGACCGTTCACATACACCCCATCGCCGGCGCGTACTTCCATCGTTCGAAAGCCGATGCGTTTGCTCATGCGATGGACGGCGGTATTGCCTTGTTTCAGGGTCACCTCAATTTGATACAAATTGGGCGATTCTGCGCTCCACTGAGCGACAGCGTTGAATTTGGTCTTGAGTTCGACACCAGAAGCGCCGGAAGCAATTCTTGCAGTGAAGGGCTGGCCGACGGGGTTGCCATCAAGCGTGCGAAGCTGCGCTTCGACGCGGTCGGCGTGGGTGACGCCGGATGCGAGGAATACCTGTGCATCCAATGAGCCGTCGGCCTGGGCGTCGACGGCAATTCGATCGATGAACTCCTGCGGCTGGGCTTCCAGATAGACCGGGCGGCAGATTCCACCATAGTTCCAGTAGTCGGCGTGACGCTCGGCATTGTTCACCGAAGCGTTGGCCGACATGTCGCTGACGGTCGCCTCAAGGAGATTGGATTCGCCGAATTTCAGGAGCGGCGTGACGTCATATCGGAACTTGTAAAATCCGCCTTGATGCATGGGACCGGCGGATTTGCCGTTGATGAAGGCTTCGGTGTCGGTCATCGAGCCGTCGAATACGAGAAAGACGCGCTTGGCCGACCAGTTGGCCGGGGCGTCGAAGCGGTAGCGATATTTGCCGGTGACGGTCGGCTGGATTGGCAGGGCCTGGGGATCGGGCGCAGATGCCTTCGCGCCGGCCTTGGTAGTTCCGGCCCTGGCGCGAAGGGCGCGGGTGACGTTGTTGCCGTAGTTGTAAATACCGAATCCCTGAAGCTCCCAGTTGGAGGGGACGGGAATGGTCGACCACTTGCCACTGTTCTGGCCTTTGTCGCAGAAAAACTCCCAGGTGACCGTATGATCTTTGTCGGTGCCACTAAGGTATTGCCGCTGTGTGTCGGGGCCGGTGTCGGCGGCTGAGCTGTGAAGGGGGAAAAGGGCGGTCAGGAGGACCGCCACAAAAACAATTCCGAATCCTCGCGCAAAGTGGTGCATAAGCTAAGAATAACCTTTCGGGGACAAATGCTCTAATTCGGCGGGCAGTATCGATCTCATTTTCCTGCGCATTCATATACACGGGATTTGCTTTTTAAGCTCTTTTTTCGGTCCTCCGGCCGAAGGTTAGTACGAGGCGGGGACTTGCGCGGGATTGTCGCGATCCTTGTGCCGCCGGTACTATTGCGCGGCTCCATGCGCAAGCTTTTACTTTGTCTTTGCCTCGCCACTCTGACCCTGGGATTTTATTTTCCGGCATGGCATCTGGATTTTGTGAACTACGACGATCAGGGGTACGTTTACGAAAATCCGCATGTGCTTGGGGGCCTGACGCCACAGAGCGTGGCCTGGGCGTTTCGCACGACCGATCTGGCCAACTATCACCCCATTACCTGGCTGTCATTTGAATTGGATGTTTCGCTCTTTGGCGCACGGCCGGGGGCGATCCATCTGGAAAATGTCCTGATCCATTTTCTGAATACGGTTCTTTTGTTTCTCATCCTTGGCCGGGCAACAGGGGATTTGCAGCCGTCGCTGGTTGCAGCGGCGATCTTTGCCGTGCATCCGGTTCATGTTGAATCGGTGGCGTGGATTTCCGAGCGCAAGGATGTGCTGAGCGGATTGTTTTTTCTGCTGGGGATTGCAGCGTATCTTCGGTTTGTTTCAAAGAAAGAACGCGGGGGTCGATGGGCGGCTTATCTGGCGGTTGTGGTTTGCTTCAGCCTGGGGTTGCTGGCCAAGCCGATGATTGTGACGTTTCCGTTTGTGCTGCTGTTGCTGGATTATTGGCCGCTTAGGCGGATTGGATTCGGTGAAGCTGTTAAACGACCGCGAGGTGCTGGGCTGGCCGTTCAGCCGATTTCGCGGAAGAAGGCGGTGCTGGAAAAAATCCCGTTGTTTGGTTTGGCCGGCGTTTCGAGCGCCATCACGATGCAGGTGCAAAAGAGCGGCGGCGCCATGATGGATCCGCAGAAGCTCCCACTCGCGAATCGTGCCGCCAATGCGGCGGTTTCCTACGCGCGATATCTTGGAAAAATAATCTGGCCCGCGCGGCTGAGCATTTTTTATCCGCACCCGCTGAGCTGGCCGGCGCTGGTGGTCGTCGGCAGTATCGTGTTGCTGATTGCAATCACCATTGTGTGCATCCGCAGTGCGCGGCGATTGCCTTATCTTATTGTGGGATGGCTTTTGTTTTTGGGAACGCTGGTTCCTGTGATCGGATTGGTGCAAGTGGGGTGGCAGTCCATTGCGGATCGATATCTTTACCTGCCGCTGATCGGGCCGGTGATCATGTTGGCGTGGGGAGGGCAATCGCTGGTCTGCGCTGCGCCTCGCCTGCACAAATTAAAACCCGTAATCGCTGTCGCATCGTTCGCGGTGGTCCTGGGCGCGAGCGCGGCGACGCTTCATCAACTGACATACTGGCGCGATACGCGAACGCTGTTTAACCATGCGCTGGCGGTGACGCATGACAACGTCGTCGCCCATGTCCAACTTGGATATCTCGACGCGAGGCTCGGCGATGTTGCCAGCGCCAGCCGACACTATGAAGAGGCGATCCGAATCGATCCGACTTACTACGTCACTGAATTCAACTTCGGAAACCTGCTTTTGAAAGACCATCCAGAGCTTGCGGCCGGGCACTATCAGAAAGCCGCGGAGCTAAGGCCGCGGAATGCGAAAATTGAAAACAACTGGGGAATTGCACTGATTTCGAGCGGGCAGCCGCGGGAAGCGTTCGAGCATTTTCAGGCAGCCGAGGCGGCGGATCCTGATTTTGTGGATCCGCACTACAATCTTGCGCTGCTGCTGATCCAGGCGGGTCATATCGAGCCGGCGGTTGAAGAGCTTCAAACGATCCTGCAACTTGATCCTGCCAATGTCCGGGCGGCGCGGTTGCTGGGGCAGATTCGTTCGGGCATGCAAGTGAATCACATTTAGCCTTATGGTCCCCCAGATTGTCCTCGAGTCCTTTCGCACGGTGTACCGGGAGAGGGGATCAGCGTGTACACTTGCGGGTGTTCATTATTTGAAAGGCCGGCACGTGCAAGCACCTGTTCTCGCTGTGGTCAGTGTTTTGGGGAAAGATCAAAAGGGCGTTGTTGCGCAGTTCGCCACTTATATGGCGGAGCGCGGGATCAATATTCAGGATATTGAGCAGCGCGTGGTTCGCGGTTTCTTTGTGATGGACATGCTCGTTGATCTCAAAGATATCACGATTGATCTTTCGGAGTTGATTACGGGTTTGCTGGAGCTTGGCCGCAAGATCGACATGGAGGTGAAGGTTCATCTTCATAGCGAAAAGCGGAAGAAGAAAGTGGCGCTGCTGGTCAGCAAGGAGCCGCACTGCCTGGAATTGCTGATTGATGACTTCCGGACTGGCCGCGCGCATGGGGAGGTGGCGGGGGTTTTTTCGAATCATCCTGATTTGCAACCGCTGGCGGCGGCGGCCCATCTGCCGTTTCATTGGCAGGCGGCGGACAATCCGGAAAGCCATTTCAACTGGCTGGCCGAACAGCTTAAAAAACATCATGCGGATTTGATTGTGCTGGCTCGATATATGCGCATTCTTCCAGAGCAGATCGTGCAGTCTTTCAGGCACAAGATCATTAATATTCATCCTTCGCTGCTGCCCTATTTCCCTGGGGCGGCCCCTTATAAGCAGGCGTATGAGTCGGGCGTTCGCGTGCATGGATGCACGGCCCATTTCGTGACCGAGCAACTCGATGAAGGGCCGGTCATCATGCAGGATGTTTTTCATATCAATGTCGGCTCTGATTCGCTGGATGATGTGAAACGCAATGGGCTGGATCTGGAAGCACGCGTCCTGAGCAAGGCCGTGCAGCTTTTTCTGGATGAAGAGCTGATTGTGGTGGATAACAAGGTGATCTTTAAGCCGGGCCTGAGCCGGTTTTTGAAATCGCCAGGGCGGTGATATCCGAGAGCTGTTTTGGGGTTGGCGGAATTGGTTGCGGCATTTGACAAATCGTCTGTCTTCGATGAAACCAATCTGCGGTCCATGTGATTTAGAGCCTCTAATAAAGTGCGTGATTCAACTCTTTTCCGGTCAAACCAACCAGGAGCCTGATCATGATTCGCAAGTGCTTCGCGACCGCCGCGTCGCTGATGCTCGCATTCTCACTGACCGCGTGTGAAAAGCGCGATGCTTCGACCTCAGCCTCTCCCGCTCAAACCGCGAGCGGGAAGGTACGGATCGTCTACATCCCGAAAAATACAGGAAATCCTTATTTCAACGGCGTGCAGGATGGATTTACCAGGGCCTGCAAGGAATTGAATGTCGATTTCCTCAATACCGGGCCGGCCAATCCCGGGGCGACCGATCAGATTCCATATCTGAAAGACCAGATTCAGCAGGGGGCAAGCGTCATCTGCATCTCCCCGAACAGCGTGGATGCGCTGAATGCGGTGTTTGATGACGCGCGGGCGAAGGGCACAAAGATTATCGCGGTGGACGCAGACATCACCGGGAGCGAATCGCATCGGGATGCATGCGTTTTGCCGACGGATTTTGACAAGCTGGGGGCGCAGCAGGTGGAGTTGATTGGCTCATTGATGAACTATGAAGGCAAGTTCGCCATCCTGAGCGCGACGACGGACGCTCCAAACCAGAACTACTGGATCGCGGGGATGAAGGAAGCGCTTAAGGATTCAAAGTATTCAAAGATGGAACTGGTCGACACGGTGTATGGCGATGACAAGCCGGAAAAAAGCCGCAAGGAAGCGGAGGGGCTTTTGACAAAATATCCCGATTTGAAGGGGATTCTGGCGCCGACGAGCGTGGGTGTGGAGCAGGCCGCCAAGACGATCGAGGCGGCGGGCGTGTTCCCCGGTGGTCCGAACGCCAGGAACGGCGGCATTGTCGTTACCGGCCTGGGCACACCGGATCAGATGCGTTCTTATATCGACAAGGGGATCATTCAAAAGGTTGCGCTTTGGAGCCCGCCCGATGAAGGGTATGTGTCGGCTTATCTGGCGAATGCGATCGCGACCGGGAAAATTAAGTTAGAGGCAGGGCAGACGCTGGATGTGCCGGGAATTGGGACTCGAAACCTGGAGAAGAACAACACGGTGATTACGGGACCACCGGTAGTGTTCACGAAGGATAATATCGGAAACTATCACTTCTGATTCAGCATCTGACCTGGGACGAAGTTTAAGCCGCGCGACGATTGTCGCGCGGCTTCTTTTTTTGAATCAAAAAAAGTGTGAACGCAAACATGCCGAGGCCGCCAAGGTTGGAAAGAAGAGGAAGAGGGGAACCTCAAACCTCATCTTTGATCTTTCTTTGCGGTCTCTGCAACTCTGCGTTCATATGTTTTGCTTCATGGATTCAATATCCCCACACATTCAAAACAAACATGACCTCTTAAAACAACCACATCCCCTCAACCTCACTCATGCCAGCGACTTACAACTATTTTGGCGAGTTTTATATGGTTAAAACAACCGTTTCCATAGTCTGGCGATGTGCGTGGGTCAAAAAATTTTACTGAATCACAACTGATTGTTTTTAATGGAATTAAGAAAATCATTTTGGCCTGTTTAATACTTGGCATACGTCTCGCTCTAGGCATTCCGTCTCAAGCGTCTGGTGAGTTGCGATGCGTGACCCCAGGGCGTTCGGGCAGAGAACTTTTAACGCGAGGTTGCCATGTTCAAGAGCCAAGAAGACCAGGTTTCGATCCTGGGTGTTTGTGTGGACGAGCCGGAAATGGCCGGCCGCACAGAAGGTTTGAATTTCTGCTCCGTCCGTTCGGGACGTCGAGCCATCGACATGCTCCGCATGTTGTCGTTCGACCTGGTCGTCGTCGGAATGCGAATCCCTGACCTGAACACCTGGGATTTCGTTCGCCGCGTGCGCACGGGTTGGGCCTGGCAGAAGTGGGCGCTGGTCGGCGGGGCCATCAGCGAACAACAGGAAATCACCGCCCGCATGTTCGGGCCAATCAAGATTTACGACGTGATGCCCAGCAGCGATGAGCTGTTCCAGATCACCGATTCGCTCCGTCAGAAGGCGGCTTTGGCCGTGCTTCATCAGAACTACGGCAAGCCGGCCCGCACTCCCAGCATGCCCGCGGCTGTCGCCTTCTAAATGGTCGTTATCTCGCGAAATCTCTGCCCTGAAGCGGGCGGGGGAAATGTCCCCCGCCCGCCAATGGGATGAGTGAGTCAGATCGAGCAAAAGCACAAGTGAGGGAAATGCCATGAACACATCAATCACAGATCTGCTGAGTTTCGAAGGCGCCTACAGCGATATGTACGTCGCTGCCCCAATCGACCTTGATTACGACGAGCCCAATGCAGTCGTCCAGGAGCTGGAAGTGGAGTTCGTCTCCATGGCCTCAGCTATCCAGGCCGTTGAGCTGCCCGTCAGCAATGGCGCAATCGTAGAAGTGACAGTCGAAACGAAACAGGCGACGCAGCCGGTCGAACCAGCCGAGCACCGCATCGCCGCCTGATGCATTTTCAGTCGGAGTTCGAGGAATCATTTTTAAATATGTTCGGAGACTGCGACCTGAGAGACCGCAGCCGCCAAACGGAGAGATGGAGAGAAGAGCCATGTTCAGCCAAAACAACACTATCGTTAAGATTGGAAACCATGTTTCCCGCAAGGTGGGTCAATTCAGGAAGCTCGCCCGCAGCAAGGCCATCCTGGCCACTGCCGTGGCGGCGACCGGATTGTCCTTCGCCGGAAACAGCTTCGGCGCCCTGGCCGATGTGCAGTCCATCCAGACGCACCTTTCGTTCGGCCCTACGTCCAGCGTAAGCAATGTCAGCGGCGCAGGGACCGGCAGCGGTTTCACTTCCGGGCGTCACTACAATCTCAATTACGGCGGCCAGGACCTGGCGATCACCAAGATCACCACCAACACCGCAACCTACGTCCCCACGTCGATTGCCAATACGGTCGTTGACCGCGCCTCGGGCCCGGACAACGACACGATCTGGTATCGCGCCAGCGGCGCTTACAACAGCAGCACGCTGTCATTCCAGAGCTCAAAGGTGACGAGCATCGCCCAGGCCTTCGCCGGAAATAATCTCCTGGTGGGCACCGACAACCTCTTCACCAACCAGGGCAACAGCCAGAACAACAACACCAACATCGAGCGCCTGGATCTGATGTTCACCAGCGGGTTCGCAGCCGACCCGAGCAAGGTGTTCACCCTGTTTGACCGCGGCGTGACCAACCAGCATGACGGCTTCAAGATCGCCGCCATCACCGCGCTCTCCGGTGGCAAACCGTCGAACTACGGCCCGCTCATCAGCGTCGCCAGCGGAACCTGGGGTAAGAAAGATGTGGTCGGCACTTCCGAATACATCGTCACCCGCCGCAACGACGGCAGCGCGACCGACCCACAGCATCCGTCAGATATGGTGAAGCAGGCAATCGGCGGGATCGTCATCCCAACCAGCGACCTGGTCTCCCTGCCCGGCCAGACGATCTATGGTTATTCGCTCTTCGCGACGGACGTGACCGGCTCCGGCACCCAACTGGTTGACTGGACCAACACCAGCCACTTCCCCAAGATCACCACCGAAGCCAACGGCGGCCTTGATGCGATCGGCACGGCAGCCGTGCTGTTCACCGCGGTCCCCGAACCCACGACCGCGACCCTCGCCGCCGTCGGTATGGTCGGCCTGTTGAACTACCGCCCCCGCCGCCGCCGGGCTTGAACGATTTTCCCAACTCCCCGCCAGGCGGTCTAACCGCCGCCTGGTGGTTTGCGGCGGACAACGCGAAAACGCAACCCGCCACCCGAATCTATTCTCTTCTCTCTCTCACCGCCCACGGATCTTAACGGGTCCGCGGGCGGTTTTTTTTGCCGGCATTTCAATTCATTTCCGACAATCCCGTGCGTTCATTCCCCGCCGGCCGCCGGAGCCAGTTCCTTCACCGGTTCCTCCACCGGCAGAACCAGCAGCGAAACCACATCGGTCGGGCAGACTTCCACGCATTCGCCGTCCAGGTCGCATTTGTTCAGATGCCGCAGGTCGATCAGCGCTTTGCCGTCGACCATTTTCAGAACCCCTTTATCGCAGTGGGCGACGCATACTTCGCAGCCGATGCAATCTCGGGTGTCGATGGCGAGCGTCGCCTTCAACAGTTGCTTGCTTCGCGGATCTTCCTTGGTGAATTTGCCGATCGCGCTCGCCATTTCGCGCGAGCTGCTCATTTCAAACTCAGCTTCCAGCCGATCGAATGTCGCCTGGCTCTTCACCTCAACCGGGCCCATCCGCCGCAGGCGGAAGATCGGCTGGTTGCACGTGCTGCATGCCTGAAGCTGCTCAAGCTTTTCCAGGTATTTAATAGCAGTGCTCACGACAGTGGCATGTGACCACGTCAGCGGGCTGACGCTGATCGGCTCATTCGTATACGGATTCACCTGTTCCGCCAGCACGCCTGATTCCAGCGAGTGGCTCGCTGTCCATTCAAAGATCGGCAGCGCCATCTTCAATTCCGCCGTCGTCTGGCGCGGGTGATGAAATAATCCGCCAGCCACAGCGTGCAGATAAACCACGGGTTCCCAGGCACGGCGGCAATGTCGTTGCTGATGCGGTGATAATAATCATTCTCATACCGCGCCACGCCGCCAACGCGCGTCTTCACCCACAGCTTCTCTTCCACCTGCTTCATCGTCGCGTCAACGCGCTCGTCATCCGCTTCAAACAGATGGAACTTGTAGATCGCATACAAGCTGGCGTCGATCACTTCATCCACTTCATATACATCCTCAATCTTCGGATCGACTTTCAGCTCATCCGCTTCCACGTATGCCGAATCATCCGGCGGAACCGGATTGTCTTTCGGTACCAGCCGCCGGACAAACCGCTTCAGCTTGTCCGACCACAAATACTTCGCAGCTCCCGCCCGAATCTCCTCGGCGGCCTTGTTGTATCGCTCCGCCCGCTCACGATCGCCAAAGCAAACCGCAAAATTGCGTGCCGCTTTCAATCCCCCATAAACCGTGGCGACCGTAAACGCATGAACGCCCCACCGTTCTTCCCACAGGTCATAGCTCGGCAGCGGCAAACCCGTCCGCGGATCGCGATACCGGCACATGAAATCCGCCGCCTTCTGCACCACATCCACCCACAGCGGCCGGACAAATTCGATATCGCGATAGCGGTAATAATGCCGCCACATCGCCCAGACCACCAGCGCCGTTTCATCTTCCTGGATCGGCATCGCCCGTTCATTTTTCAAAACCCACGGATGCCAGCTCGAAGCCGGCGAACCATCCGGGTTGTACTTGTGATAGAAGTAGCCGTCTTCAGTGATGACCTTCGAGCAGAAGTTATAAAACCATCTCGCGATATCCGGAAACCCCGCCAGGTCCAGTGAATCCGCAACCAGCGCCCCATCTCGCGGCCAAACATACGAATACGTGTCCCGCGAAAACTGCATGATGTCCGAGTCGTTCGCCGCCACGATCGCCCCGCCGTTGTCGATCTGCGTCCGCACCACCAGCAGGCTCCGCTTGAACAGATCCACGACCTTCGGCGGCAGATTTCCGAAATTGATATTCGTCCCCCCCACCCAAAGCCGCCAATAGCTTGTCGTTCGGTCAATCACGCCCTGCGGTGACATCTTCGTCAGCCACTTGTGCAGTTCCAGCAGCTCCTCGCGCGAATGTCCCGCCACCACCACCATATAAACCGTCCGCTCCCCATCCGGCGGCAGATTCACATGCAGCGCAATTGTGCTGTCCACCGCCCCCTGCGCAATCGCGTTCCCCTGAAGATGCCCGTCTTCAGCGTCGCGCCACGTTCCTTCCGCGCCATGGAAACCGCTGGTTCCCGTGGCGTATTCATCCACCCGCTGCTCGCCTGAACTGAAGAACGTCACCATCAGGTATCGCTTGGCGCGATAGTGAACGATCGAACGCAGCTCCGGGTCATAGTAAGCCGTGTCCCCAATCTTCGTGCCGAACATGTTGAAGTCCTGGTGATGCATGATGCGCACCACCCGCTCATGCTGCGCCAGGTTCTTCACTTTGATTTTGCGGACGAGAATATTGCGGTGGAAGTCAACGGTGTCGTTGCAGTACAGCGCCAGCCGCAGCGCTCCATGATCCAGGCTCACGCTGGTCGTCAGCGTGTCGCGAAGATAGCGCTGGCGAATGGTCCATTCATCGCTGCTGGTCCAGTACAGCGCGCTCTTGCGAGAACCCGGAATATCTGAGTAAACCCCAAAGCGGCAAGGCCCGGCCCCCGCATGATTCTCCTGCCCGACATGCGGGAAGTAGATATCGCGAATCTGGTATCGGTTGTCGAAAGTAACAAGCAACCGACCGTTTCCAACGGGAATATCACGAGGCATGTGGCTCCGAATGGCAAATGGACGGCGGTTGCTGGCCCTTATAAAGCCTGCAGAGGCCGCTCTCAAGCGGCCCGCCCGAAAACACAATGACCCGCTCACCGCCGACACCGCAGCCCAGAGAAGCCAGATGTTCAATCAGCGTGCGGTTCATGTCAGGTCTTACGCAGTGCAGAGGGGCATCGTTCATACAGTTATCGGCTGTAGCGCCTGAATGCGCTCGGATTTCCGCCATGAGAGCAATGCCCGCTGTCTGCAAATATCGAATGATCCGCAACCGCACTGAATCAAGTTTTGTGAAGATGTGACGCGCAGCACGCTTGTGCAGCCCCGGCCCATGTAGCCGCCCCGCCATTCCGATTCCCTTCCTCCTGACATCGGCGAGCTCGATCAACCCGGACTCCCGCAGAAACCAGGGGAAATCGCCGACCACCGCCAGGTTTCTCCCTTAACATCTCCTCCTGACACATCGCCAGGCATTATCGGACCACTCCGCCCATCCCCCCCACCTTCAGCCGCGGTGGCGCTTAGTCGATGCCAAAGCTATGGCCTCCCGCACCACCTCATCAGCCGTCAAAGGATTGGCGGAAAACCGTCGCAAAGGCCGCCGTCACCGCTTGGACGTCTCCGCCACTCTCTCCACCGATGGTTCCCCCTCCACAATCGACATAAAAATCACCGAAATCTCCGTCGGTGGCGTCGGCTTCAGCTCGCACGCCCCACTCCAGATCGGTCATACCTATCACCTCCGAGCCTTCGATTCATTAGTTCAGGAAGGTATGCAGGTTCGGATCGTCTCCATCCGCGAAGCCGAGCGCGGCGGATTCGACGCCGGCGCCGTCGTCGTCAACCCCTGATTCCCAACCCCACCTTCTGATCCCTTCTCCCCCGCATGTACCGGGAGAGGACATTAAAAACTCAAGGGTGCTCCTGACTCCTCCCGTTTTCCTGTCCCCTCCCTCCCGTTCAGGCCGATAAGAAATCCATATAGTTTTGTTTTTTTCAGGGCCCCGGTCACTTTCCCGCCGGCATAGCAAATTTATACTGGAGCCGTGGATCGCCGCGTGAATCATGCGCGGCTTTTTTCTTTTCGACACTGGAGCTTGGCCATGCAGACCGTCGTTCACGTGACTCATGAAGCGATTCAGAAGATCGGTGGCATCGGAGCGGTGCTCCAGGGATTGCTCACCAGCCGCATTTATCTCAACAAGGCCCAGCGCAACATCCTCGTCGGCCCCTTCTGGCCCAGTGATGGCGCTGGTGAGCATCGCCTTGGCGCCGGCGGCGAAGTTCTCTACAGCAGCATGGACAGTCTCTATCGTTCCCCCCTGGCCGCCCGGTTCCAGGAGATCGAACAGGCATTCGACGTCGGCATCGTCTACGGCCGCCGCAAGTTCGTCGATAAAGAGACCGGCGTTACCTCCGTTCCCGAAGTCCTACTCTTTGACGTTTCTCGTTACGACGCCAAAAAAATCGGTGAATTCAAATTTCAGCTCTGGGAAAAATTCGGCATCGACAGCAGCAAGTACGAAAACATCTGGGATTACGAGCAGTACATGCGCCTCGCCCAGCCGGCCATCGCTGCCCTGCACTCGCTCGGAGCCACCAGCACCGCCGAACCCTGCGTGATCCTGAGCCACGAATACATGGGCATGCCCACCGTCCTGGCAGCCATACTCGAAGGCGACCGCTTCAACTTCCGCACCATCTTCCATGCCCATGAATGCGCCCCCATGCGCCGCATCGTCGAAGGCCACCCCGGCCACGACACCATGTTCTACAACGTCATGCGCACCGCGATGGCCCAGGGCCATTATGTCGAAGACGTGTTTGGTGATCAGAGCGGCTACTACAAACACGCCCTCGTCAAAGCTGCCCGCTTCTGCGACAACATCTTCGCGGTCGGCGATTATACCCTCAAGGAAATGCGCTTCCTCGGCGCTGATTTCGCCTCTGTTGAAGCGCAGCTCGCCTATAACGGCGTCCCCTTCTGGAAAATCACCCCGGAACAGAAAATGCACAGCCGCGCCAAGCTGCGCCAATATTGCAAAACCCTCCTGAAATACGAACCCGACTACGTCTTCACCCACGTCACCCGCCTCGTCCCCAGCAAAGGCCTGTGGCGCGATCTTCGCGTCCTCGAACAAGTTGAGCTGCTCCTGCGAAAGCGCAACGAAACCGCCGTTCTCTTCGCCCTCACTACCGAAGTCCCCGCCCGCCGCGGTGACGACATCCGCCGCATGGAACAAAGCTACCACTGGCCCGTCGTCCATCGCGAAGGCCTTCCTGATCTCAGCAACGGCGAAGCCGCCTACTACGCCGGTGTCCAGGAATTCAACGCCCAATCCCGCAACGTCAAAGTTGTCTTCATCAATCAGTTCGGCTTCGATTCCAAAACCTGCGGCGCCCGCATCCCCACTGACATGGAATTCATGGACATCCGCAAAGGCAGCGACGCCGAGTTCGGCCAAAGCATCTACGAACCCTTCGGCATCGCCCAAGTCGAGCCCATCTCCTTCGGTGGCATCTGTGTCTTCACCAATGTCTGCGGCTGCGCCGGCTTCGTCGACAAAGTCACCGACGGCAAACCCACCCCCAACGTCATCGTCGCCGACTACACCGAACTCCCCGAACAAGGCCTCCGCCCCGAGCAGCTATTGAGCATCGGCCAGCCCCAGCGCGACGCCATCGAAATGCGCGTCGCCGAAAAAGTCGCCAAAGACCTGATCGACCGCCTCCCCCGCACCCCCGCCGAGTTCGAAGCCTTCATCGACCGCGGCTACGACCTCGCCAAGCACATGAGCTGGGACGCCGTCGCCGAAAACTACATTGTCCCCGGCATCGAACGCGCCACCCGCGCAAACAAGCTGAAACAAATCGCCTGATCGCAATGCCACACCCTCTCCAGAATATGCCCGAGCCCCTTCACGAATACCTCCGCCGCCAATTCCCCAAGGCGAAACAAACCACGCTTCGCGAAATGCTCAAAGAAGGCCGGGTCAAAATCAACGGCAGGCCGGCCCGCCGCTTCAAAGACACCATCTTCCCTGAAGACCATATCACGATCGGCGACCGCCCGCGGCCGTCCGTCCCCAGCCCCAGTCTCGGCCCGCTGGTTCGCGTCTTCGAAGACGCCGACCTCCTCGTCATCAACAAACCTCCCGGCCTCCTCACCAGCACCGTCCCCGCTGAACGCCGTCCCACCGCCCTGGCCATCATCCAGGCTTACATCAAAGAACAACAATCAAACCCTCGCGACCCCGCTGCAAGAGTCGGCCTGATCCACCGCCTCGATCGCGACGCCTCCGGACTGCTGGTTTTCTCCAAATCCGATCTTGCCTACCGCTCGCTCAAACAACAATTCTTCGAACATACCGTGCGACGAGTATACCTGGCAGTAACAAGAGGAACCCCCACTCCCCCCGCCGGGAAAATCGAATCGAGATTGGTCGAACTACCTGACGGCACCGTCCGCCGGTCCCTGCGACCCGGCGGCGGTGATCTCGCCGTCACCGAATACACCACCATTGCCCGCCAGGCAGGTTACGCTGCCCTGCGCGTCACGCTCCACACCGGCCGCAAGCATCAGATCCGCGTTCATCTCCACGACCGGGGCACACCCATCGTCGGCGATCGCATTTACGGAAAAGATGAATCCCCCCGCCTTCTCCTCACCGCTGTGCTCCTCGGCTTCAAACATCCCCGCACGGGTAAAAACGTAAAATTCGAAATCAAAGCGCCTGAGGACTTCCCCGGATGGGCGACAGCCGCGCCTGCCTGACTTTCAAAAGTCCGCCGCCTTCAGCCAATCCCGAAAAAGTTTCCCGGAGTGTACAATCCCCACACGGAGCAGAGGCGTCGCGCCCGAGTCAAACACCATCACTTATCAAATGACCATTCAAACCTGAATGACTTTACCGAAGACAAGATAGGACAGGACAAGGCAAGACAAAACAAACCAATCTTTTCCAATTTCATAACCTTCCAAGCACCAAAAAAGTCAAAGGACATCCATGCCCCAGCTCATCATCACCGCAGTCGGCCCCGACCGCCCCGGTCTCGTCGGCGAACTCACCGCCCACCTCCACACGCGCAGCGCAAATCTCCTCGACTCGCGCATGGTCAACCTCCGCGGCCAATTCGCCATCCTCGTCCTGCTGGAGGCCCCCGCCGACCCAAGCGCGGCCCTCGCCAAAGATCTTCCCGCACTCGGCCGATCGATGGGCCTCACGCTCACCGTCACCCCGCAAGACGCCGCGGCTAAGGCATCCATCCCCGGCCTCCGATTCAAGCTCAAAACGTATTCCCTCGACCAGCCCGGCATCGTTGCCCGGCTCACCAGCATTCTCCGCACGCATGGCGTGAACATTGAGGAGCTAAGTGCCTGGCAGGAATCCGCCGCCTTCGCCGGCTCACCCATTTTCCTTACCCAGATGCGCCTGACGGTTCCCCCCTCGGTCCCCGTCCGCCAGCTCCGCGCCGATCTGGAATCCCTCTGCCACCAGCTCAACTGCGATGTAGACCTGGAGCCCGCCGAAGCCTGACCGCCGCCGGCCATTCCCCATTTCAAATTTCAAGAGGCTCTAACACAATCTCCCGCGCATCGATGCGAGAGAGATTGTGTTAGAGCTTCTGAATTTCAGCATTCAGACTTTGCATTCACCCTTCGCCATCGCCCCCTCAATCAAATCCCTTCTCCTCAAGCTCATCAAATAATGAACGATCGTCGCATCCACCACCCCCACCTCCGCCCCGCATTCCGGGCAATGCCTGGGGCTCGCCCGCAAGTCATACCCGCATGCCTCGCAAACCGGCGGCGTAATCCCATACTCCATGACCTTCGGATGCCGCCGATGCCAGTGCGCCTTTGCCATCACAAAAGCCATCACGATGGCTAAACGAATAAACGGAAACAAAACCAAAATCCCAATCCCTGCAATGATCGGCGCTCCCCACATCACATAATCATTCCCGGTAAACAACGCCCGCCCCACCAACGCCAAAATCAAAATGGTAATCGGCGCCGCAAACCCCAGCATAAAGCAATGCAGCAACCGATCCGAAGCCCCCGAATTGGAACTAAGCATTGCCAAGCTCCCAATATCAAGCATCAACCCCGCCAGATGCCCAATATGCTTCTTTGCGCCAATAAAATCCAACCAATTCCGCGAATAGACATTATTGCGGGGAATTGGACGCTTTGTCGGCCGTGGGTGGAACGGAGACGCGTGTGGAGTCAGGATGACCGCCAGCGCAGAGGCAAGAGCCTCTAAGCCATCGATCGCGTGCGATTGCCGCGGACTACAAAATAATAAATGATCGCGCCCAGCAGATGCAGGAAGAAGATCACCAGCGCCCAGATCAACTTTTCAACCGAAGGCAAGTTGCTCGTCAGGCAATCGATCAGCATCCAGATCCAAAAGACGCTGGCCAGAAGGGCGATCAGCAAAAAGATAATGAACGCGCCGCCGGCCATCGCAAACCCGGCCCCGCCGTTTCCGGAGTTATTGGCCGTTTGCTGAGCGAGGAAAGTAAGCGTAAGCATGAGAACCCTTTCGCAGTTGAGACAATCACCACAGGCATCACGCCTCTGGCTACAACTTGAAAGGTACATGTTTGCCCCGACTTCGGGAGCGCAGAAACACGGCCGGTTCAATCTCACATCAGACATTTTTTTTATTTGGGAAGGTTGGGTTTTGGAGGCAAAAAAACGGGCGGCCGGGCGTGGGTGATGAAATATTTGAAACTAAATGCCAACGTTTTTGGATGTTTTATCGGCATCCCGATCAATACATAAATCATTTTGAATCAGTTACTTATATCAATCTTGGCTGGTATCAATTTGATGAGTGTTGCATTGTTGTTTGAGCGTGCGCGGGTAGTGCAAAACTGATTGCTTCGCCAGGGCAATGCGATTTTCCTTTGACATGGGCGATTTTCAATTGGAAATCAAAACTGTCGGCAGTCGATTGTCTGTTGCCTGGCATAAGCCATGAGCGGCAGGCAGTGGACGGCCGCTACGGGCGAGGCGCCATAAAACGCCCGCCGAAAAACAGAGAGATCACGGAATTGAGAATTTTAAAAATATGCGCCCCAGCAACCCAACAACCGAACTCCTCGAATCCCGCACCCTCATGTCGGCCAGCCCCGCGCTCAGCGCCGCAATCACCGCTGACCACCAGCAGATCAACGCCGATCTGATGAAATTCCGCACCGACATCGTCGCCTGCAACGCTACCTTGAAGGCCGACGTCGCCGCCATCCGTCTCAACGGCGTGCCCGCCAACCTCAAAGACGCCCTCAAAGGCCAGATCACCCAGCTCAAAAACGACATGGCCCAGATGCGCGCCAACCTACTCTCCGATCGCCTCAACGAAGCGACCAACGTCCTTGGTGACGAGCTCGTCATCGTCACCGACCTCAAACAGCGCATCGCCGACAAAGGCAACGCCGCCGCTGAAAAAGCCGACAAGGCCAAGCTCCTTACCGACCGCGTCAAACTCCAAAACGACATGCTCGCCGGTCTGAACACCCGCCTCAACGACCGCCAGGCGGCCTACACCACCATCTTCAACGACTGCCAGGCCATCGCCACCACCGTCCAAAACGATGCTACCGCCGACCCCAACCTCGTCACGCTGGTCCAAAAATGGTCCACCGACAAAACCACCTGCCTCAACACGATGTCGGCCGACCTCCAAAAACTAATCGCCGACCGCCAGCAACTGGTCACCGACCTGACCACCCTGCAAAACGCATAAACCAACCCCCACATAAACTGATGTACGGCGGGTTTCAACCCATCACCGACCGCTTGAAACCCGCCGTACATCACAACGCTACGCCCCCGCTCAACTTCCAGCCCCTTTCAGCTTGCACCAACCGGCCAAGGAAATGCACCAGGTCGTCCAAACCCCCACGCCGCCTGTGTCCTAAACCCCTTAATCGATCCCGTTTATAACGCCCCTCATACTTGCTTCAGTCGTCGGCTTCTCCACAACCGCCGCGTTAACCCCCTCCGCCTCTTTATTAAAATACTTCTCCAGCGGATTCGTCTTCAATCCCTTCAATCCCGCGATCACCTCCCGCGCATTGAACTTCGCCCCTTCCACCGTCGAATGCGTCTGCGCATCCCCAAAAAATGTTTCCACTTTCTCCTCCCCCGCCTTCTCAAACCCGCGCACGATGATTTCATTCAGATCGACAAATTCCGCCCCGCAGGCCGCCGCCGCATCCGCCGTCCATTTCGCAAATATCTCATGCTCTGGTCGACTGATCTTCCCATCCTTCCAATTCTTATGCGGCACCATCGAACACAAAATCACCGTCGCCCCCTTTGCCTTCGCGTCCGTGCAATACTTCCTCATGTACCACCCAAACGTATGCACCGTCTCCTTCGACCCATCCGCCTTCGTCACCTCCGCCGTCTCTTCTCCCTCCCCATGCAGCGACGGCCTCCCCTTCCCCGCCGCATCGTCATACCGCCCGGCGTCGTTGTGCCCAAACTGCACCATCACAAAATCCCCCCTCTTCATCTCCGACAAAACCTTCTCCCATTTCCCCTCATTTATAAACGTGCGGCTGCTCCTCCCCCCAATCGCCCGATTCACCACATTAATCTTCCCCGAATCAAAATATGCCCCCACCTCCTGCGCCCACCCCCTCAGCGGCGAATTACTCTTCAACGTCGAATCTCCCACTAAAAACAACGTCGGCAACTCCGCTTTCCCCGCCTTATCCTTCCCAAAATTTGCGTCATTCACCACCGGCCGTTCATCCTCCGCCCCGATCGCCTCCCGCCCTGCGCCCCCAATCAAAACCACCACTGCCAAAACCAGAAAAATCCAATAACGCATAGCTACACCACTCCCTGGAGACTTAACCAAACAAAACGCACTTAACCAAAATGCACGCGATCGACTATATCCCCCATCTCACATTTCAGAAACGTAAGAGCCCCCAACACAACCTCCCGCGCGCAGCGGCACCGCATCAGAAACGTACGGCCTGTTTCAACCCGCCACAATCTCCTTGCAGCAATTGAAACACCACCGCAACCCTGCCGCCGCCCTACTTCCCCCCCTTGATCGCTTCCCTCAATTGCCGGCTTCGACCCAGAAACTCATTCAGCAACCGATAACTTTTCCGCAATGGCTCCGGAACAGCCCCCTTATCATGAACCTGCAACAACAGCAGCGGCAGCGGCGTACCCGTCAGCCGCTCGATCTGCTGAAGATGCTCCAGCCGCAGGCTCCGTTCGCCCGATTTGACCAATGAAATAAAGGACTTGCCGAGGCCCAGCGCCTCGGCAAGTCCTTGCGCAGTATGACCGTTTGCCAGCAGGTGCCTGACCAGCCTTGACGACAATTCGCATGACTCCCGTGAGAGATCTACGCTGTCGCCAACACTTCGAAAATCTGAAGCATGAGCCATTCAAGCACTTCCAGGAGCACGAGCACGGCCTCCGCGTCGCCGCTTGCGGCGGCTTCACGAACACCCTTCACATACGCCCTTGCTCGCAAGACCAAACCATGACCAGGAGCGCTTTCCGGCAACGCCCGAAACTGCGGCAGATGCTGGTCAAGCATCTGCTCCACAAATCGACAGTGCTGTTCCACTGTCATCAACACAGATGGCCGCAACATGGATACCTCCAATAGGAAGCAAACCATGCCGGGACACCAGGCAGGTGGGAACACTCCACCCAAACACCTGGTGTCTGGGCACGGCTTGAACAAGCCCGCGTAAATAGGCTTCGCACAATCAACGGGGGGATCTATTTCCCCGTCCGCTTTTCAAAGCGAACTCGGCTTCCGTGCCGCTCGCTAAGTGCAGAGCCCATCTACATGGAGGAACCCGCCTTTCACGAAGCCATGGCTTCCGCCACGCTTCTCGCGGCCATTTCGCCTTTCACCCCAAACGGTTTTCCATCCGGATGAAAAAGCGATCTGACAAAGAGCAGAATAAAAACGAGTTTACTTTATGTCAACATAAAAATTCTACCCCTCTCGCGTCATCGTCAGCGAAACCCCCAAAGCATCCACCCTCAAATCCCCCGCCCAACCGGAGCCCACGACCTCCGCCTACACCCTCCATGACGGCGCACTCCCTTGTTTCCAAAACCAGTCAAGAAAGTCCATCGCCCACCTCCATCATCCAACCCGATATCATCCCGCAACCTTCTCCGCCCAAGGCTCGACCAACCCATGAATCTCCGTCAGCGAATCCGGGAATGCGCCATGACCAAATCGCTTCCACCAGCTCACGACTGTTATACCGATCAGCCTGCCGGTCGCTTCTTCGCGAAGTTCGATAAGCCCATCATCAGCTTCTTCCCCGAGGGATGGGGTCTCCATGTCAGCAAGGAGGCGCAGATATAGAACATCTGCAAAGACGTCGTAGTGGTACGAGATGGTGCCATTGATAATTCCTTCTACGGTGTCGGTCGTGACCATTCGCGCGCTCCTTTCATTCGATCAGTGGGGAAAGCCGTTTTTACCAGACCATTTGCTACGTCGAATGACGACTGCAGTCATGATACCCGATCGCGGCCCTTGGCCGTAACAAGTTCTGCAGTCTGGATCGTATGTACTCTGCCTGACTTCCAGTGGGCTGCGAATAGCCTCCTCAACCAACGCGCGTAAAGCGCGAAGCTCCGGATGACGTTTTAAAATGTGGCCAAACCATGTGCGATCGTGTAAAATGATGCACCTGCCAAGAGGATCATTTATTATCGTGTCCGCCAAGCCTCCCTCCATCAAAAAGCATCATGCTCATCGAATTTCGATGCCTGAGATATTTATAACACACCTTCCTCACTAATTTACTTGCAGTTTTCCAGCCCCTCACCATCCCCCCTGCAAATGCGGCAACACCAACGCCGCCAGCTCCCGCGTATCATAATTCCGCCGGATGTGCGTGATCATGCGAAAACAGAAAAACACGATACCCCTTCAACTCGGTGTCCTTCACTCGGATGTTCGGCAGGAGCGTAGCCATTTTTAGGTGACAAGGTGGAACAAGCCGTCAATTCTTCCGAACGAAGAAGGCGATGTACTCAATCTGCCGTTCGGATGTGACAACCGGCGCGGCACCGAATGTTGTTCCGGTAACGCTCCCGAATCCATTTGAGTAGATGCTGTTGCTGGTCACTGGAACCATGTTGATCCGGTCAGCCGTCCCGGCGTCCCCCGACGACCAAATCGCGTAGTCGGCACCAATGCTGCGGGCAAACCTCTCTAATTGGCCGTTCTGAGGATCAATAGCATGACGCGCCGGTAGTACAAATACGGAAAAACCGAGCACCTTGGCCGTGTCGGCACGTTCAGGAAGCTGAAGCATTTCCAATACTTGTGATCGCACAGCATTTCGACCAGCTTCATCCATCTCATAGACGGACTGATTGCTGTTAACCACGTTGTCATTCATCTCGTGAAGGTAATTGTTCACCCTCTCAATTGGGACATACCGAACCTGAGCGCGAGCAGTCGGCGGAAAATTTTCCGCGCCGCTGCTGGTCGGTTGATAAAATTTACCCCAAGGCCCGCTGCATCCACTACACACCGTTGCGAGTGCTAACACCGTCACGATCCCCACGACGCGATTCATAGATTCTCCGCTGTTAGGCGGCTAAAGCCACCGCAGTCCCCAGTTGGTACAAGCCAAGAAGACGTACGCGATAAATAATCCAATAAACGTTGCGAAGGCTTCAAGAATCGAATGAGTATTGCGAGCCAGTGTAATGATCGTACCTAATGCAATCCCTCGAAAAACTATCTGCCACCAGCGCGGGTTGGATCCTGCGTCGTATCCCTTATCAAACTCCCGCTGTCGTTCTTGTGGAGCCAAAGCGATTTCCTTGATCGAGAGGATTGTGATGTCGAAAGATCATATGAGCGCCCTTGCCCATACGATGAAGGTGTCACCTTCGCCCCCAGCAATTTGATCGGTTCTTTATATTTCATCAGGACAAAATTCCCCTTGTCCAGAAAAAAAGCCGCCGGACGTCGAAACGTCCGGCGGCTGGATTGAAAATCATCAATAACTCACGAACATCCCATCGAATTCCCGCAGTTAAGGCACTTATAGCAAGTACCACTTCGAACCGTGATACTTCCGCAAACATCACAAGCCGGCGCATCCGCCTGCATTTCTGAACCCTGTTGGCTCAGCGGATCAGAGACAATCGCCAGCCGCAAATTCGCCCCCACGGGCGCACTATGCGCCTCCGGAGCCTGGAACTTCGTGCTATGCGACTCCGCCAATTCCTGGTCGCCATACACAAACGGCTGCGCCGTGTCCTTCTCCATCCGCGGTCCATGCCCATTCCCCGGCTTCTTCCCTGTCCCCGGAGAAGGTGCCCGGGTTTCCAGGCTGCCGTTTAAGCCTTCCATGTTGGTCGGCCCTTCCGGGGCTGGCGCAGGAGTCGCCGCCGGTTTCTTTGCCCGCTGCGGCGCGTTCGCTGACCGATACCCCGGAATAAACTCCATCGCCAGCCAGCGGAAGATGTAATCCACCAAGCTCTTGGCCATGGGGATGTCCTGGTTGCGGGTCATGCCGCTGGGTTCGAAGCGGACATGTTCGAATTTGCGGACGAGGCTTTCGACAGGAACGCCGTACTGAAGGCTGACGGAGACGAGAGTTGCAATGGAGTCCATCAGGCCGCCGATGGTGCTGCCTTCTTTGGCCATGGTGATGAAGACTTCACCGGGCTGGCCGTCTTCATAAAGGCCGGCGGTGATGTAGCCTTCATGACCGGCAACATCGAACTTGTGGGTGATGGCATTGCGTGTATCGGGCAGGCGGCGGCGCAGGGGCGCTCCACGATTCTTTCAATGATCTTTTCAATCACCTTGGTGTGGGTGGGCTCGAGATTGTCTGACGAGATTTCAGATTTTTGATTTCGGATTTCAGATTGGGGTGCCGCGGCCGAAACAAGCACGCCGGTGACGGCTTCATGCGCGACTTCTTCTCTTGCGGCGGTTACGTTTTCTTCATCGTCTTCGTCAATTGTTTTTTCGACTTCCTCGTCGCTCTTCACGTTCAGCGGCTGACTGAGCTTGCTGCCGTCGCGATAGAGCGCGTTGGCCTTAAGGCCAAGCTTCCAACTGAGTTCATAGCTTTGCTTGATGTCCTGGGCCGTGGCTTCATTGGGGAGATTGATGGTCTTGCTGATCGCGCCGCTGATGAAGGGCTGGGCGGCGGCCATCATGCGAATGTGTCCTTCGACGGCAATGTAGCGCTGCCCGCGCTTGCCGCACTTATTGGCGCAGTCAAAGACGGGGTAATGGATTTGCTTGAGATGGGGTGCGCCTTCGACGGTGCCTACGCCGCAGATGTGATCGTTGGCTTCGTCGATTTGTTTTTTGGTGAAGCCAAGCTTGCGAAGCAGGTTGAAATTGGCGGCCTGCCGCTCCGCTTCACTGACACCGAGGCGCTCGAGGGTTTCAGTGCTGAGAGACCAGGGGCTGAAAGCGAAGGAAATTTCAAACTGGCCTGCGAGCGAATCTTCAATTTTCTGAAGGTCTTTCTCGGAGAATCCCTTTCCTTTGAGCGACATCCAATTGATATGCGGGGCATCGTGGAGGCTCAGGGTGCCAAGGCAGTAGCGCAGGATGTCGTGGATCTGCTCGGGGGTATAACCGAGATTGACAAGGGCCGGCCGGAGCGACTGGTTGGCAATTTTGAAATAACCACCGCCGGCGAGCTTCTTGAATTTGACGAGCGCGAAATCGGGCTCAACGCCGGTGGTGTCGCAGTCCATGAGCAGACCGATGGTGCCGGTGGGCGCGATGACGGTTGTCTGTGCGTTGCGATAGCCGTGCATCTCGCCAAGGCTAAGCGCTCGGTCCCAGCAGTCCTGGGCCGACGCGAGCATTCGGCGGGAAGCGAGCGGATCGCCATCGACAAACTGGGTGGAATCGATCGGCACAGGATGAATATCGAGGGACTCATAAGAGCCGATCGACGGCGGGACCGGCGATTTCCCGCCGGCGCCCAGGCGGCGCGGCGGTGGTTGCGGATGACCCGCAGCATTTCAGCACGATTCTCAGCATAGCCGGGGAATGCCCCCAGTTCCTTCGCCATCTCGGCGCTGGTCGCGTAAGACTCACCCGTCAGGATCGCTGTCAACGCCGCACAAATTCCGCGGCCTTTCTCACTGTCATATGGAATCCCGGCCTGCATCAGCATAGCGCCCAGGTTGGCATAGCCGAGGCCCAGGGTGCGGTATTTATAAGACAGGCGCGCGATTTCTTCAGAGGGGAAGCTGGCCATGAGAACGGAAATTTCGAGAACGATGGTCCAGATGCGCACGCCGTGCTTATACGCTTCGATATCGAAGGTGCGCGTTTCGCCGTCGAAGAATGTCAGTACGTTCAGTGAGGCGAGGTTGCAGGCCGTGTCGTCCAGGAACATATACTCAGAGCAGTTGTGGACGGTGATGCCGCCGGCGATGAAGCTGTGAGTATGAGGCTCGGTGAGGTCGAAGACCTGCTGGCGGCCGATGGGGGTGAAAGAGGCGACGTGGTCCCAGTTGACAGCGCCGTCGGGGCGGGCAATGGCATGGGAGATGAGCGTGGCAAGCTGCTGGAGCTTGCGGCCGGGGAGAAGCCCGACGTGTTTTCCAAAAGAGCGGAGGCTGCCCGAATCGATACGCAAGCCGTGGCGTCTATCAGTTGCGTCGCTGCACGCGATGTTGAAATCGCCGCGCTGGCCAAGTGGGGTTGTGTTCACTTGCCGGTTGGACAGCGCTCCGCTGTCGACGGCTCCGCCGTCGGTTGAAAGCCGGGAGGAGGCGGCAGGCGATTGGCAGGCAGATTCTTCCGCCTGCTGTGCACCACCGGGCGCCTGCTGGATCGAAGACTGGATACCAAAGCCGAGCAGGATCAACTGAACATCCTGCAGAAGGCCCAGGCTGTCGCTGCGGAGTTCCAGTGCACCGTCGGTCACGGCTGCGTCGGCGGTGAAAAGGCCTCTGAGGATGTGCTTCTGGGCGGCAAGGCCGGCGGTGAAGGCTTCGTCGCTGAGGCGGCGGACCGGGACGGTCGTCGTCGCAGTGTGGCCAGAATCGTTCCGGACAAAAGCTTTCATGCGGCTGAGAAGGCGGCGATGGGTGACGGCGGCGGTGAGGGTAGGAGCCGACCCCTCACCGCCATCCGTGTCGCTCGTGGAGGCGGCGTCAGAAGAGCCGCTGTCCGAAGCGCCGCCGTCTACCATAAGCTGGTTTACATAGTCGTCCGCATAAGCGCGGTCGCCCCATGTGCTGTTGACGTATTGAGCAAATTCTTCGGCCGTAGTGACGTTGGCAAGGCAGGCATCGAGCCGCAGCGCCGATGGGTTGCTGTTGGCGTCGGAGACGAACATGCCGAGGAGCTGGAAGAATTTCGCATCCTGCGGTTCGCCGATCTCCTGAACCGCCGCGGGCTTGGAAGGAAGGCGGACTTCATCGCGGGTGGTGAGGTCTTTGGCAGCGACCCAGCCGCGGGTCTTGGTCCAGATTTTATGGTCGGCGGTCAGGCGGACGCTGTATCCGCCGGCGGTGCGGAGTTCGAAGACGTCTTTGGTGCTGGTGGGGAATGAGCCGTCGGTAACGTGGATTTCCTGGCGATCCAGGTTGGTGACGATGCGCGCCGGGAGATGGATCATCTGATCGATGCGGCGCCAGATGCCGCCGGGCGTCAGCACGCGCGTGTCGCCGGTGACGCACGGGTTGGACGCATTAATGCGGCCCGAGCGCGGGCAGGTGTGCCACTGGTTGATCGTGTCGTCATATTGCACGCCGGGGTCGGCGCAGCGCCAGGCGGCAAAGGCGATCTGATCCCAGAGGTCGCGGGCCTTGAGCTTCTTGTGGGCCTTGCCGTTGGTGCGGTTGGTGAGCGTCCATTCGCCGTCGTCTTCAACAGCTTTAAAGAAGCGGTTGGGGATGCGGACAGAGTTATTTGAGTTTTGGCCGGAGACCGTGAAATAGGCTTCGCCGTTGAAGTCATAGTCGAGCTTCAGCCCGAGCTTTTTCGCCAGCTCCTGCTGGTCCTTGGCGATGTGCTTGATCCCTTCGGCGAGGCAGGCGACTTTCAGTTCTTCGCGCACTTTCCAGTTAACGAACTGCTCGACATCGGGGTGATCGAGATCGAGGCAGACCATCTTCGCGGCCCGGCGGGTGGTGCCGCCAGACTTGATGGCGCCGGCGGCGCGATCGCCGATCTTGAGGAAGGACATCAGGCCGCTGCTTTTGCCGCCGCCGGAGAGGGGTTCATTTTCGCCGCGGAGCCTGGAGAAGTTCGAGCCGGTTCCGGAGCCGTATTTGAAGAGGCGGGCTTCGCGGGTCCAGAGGTCCATGATGCCGCCTTCGTTGACGAGATCATCCGAGACGGACTGGATAAAGCACGCATGTGGCTGCGGGTGGCTGTAGGCGTCTTTGCTCTTGAGCATTTCGCCGGAGCGCGGGTCGCAATAAAAGTGGCCCTGGGCGGGGCCGGTGATGCCGTAGGCCCAGTTCAATCCGGTATTGAACCACTGCGGGCTGTTGGGGGCACACATCTGCTTGAGCAGCATGTACGAAAGTTCATCGTAAAATGCCTGCGCGTCCTCGGCGGTGTCGAAGTAGCCGTGCTTTTCACCCCAGTAGCGCCAGCAGCCGGCGAGACGGTTGATGACCTGCTTCGCGGATTTTTCCGGGCCGGTGACGATGTTGCCGTGGGCATCGCGGATGGGGTTGCCGTCGGAATCAACCTGCGGCACACCGGCCTTGCGGAAATATTTGCTCACCATGATGTCGGTGGCAAGCTGGCTCCAATCTTTGGGTATTTCGGCGTCGTTCATTTCGAACACGACTGAGCCGTCAGGATTGGAAATTCTGCTGGTGCGCTTTTCGTAGGCGATGGTGGAGAAAACGTCCTGGCCGGATTTAGTGAAGCGGCGCGTGATTTTCATAGAAGGATTCCTTCCCTGTTCTGCAGACAACAAACTTTTACAACTGGGGCGGCAAGCGGTCTGCCCTTCACATGAAGGGCGGGCCGCCAGACGTCCCGCACAATTTCTAAGGTTGGGTCGCCGAGTTTTGGCGGATGACCCAGATGGAAAAACGATGACTCACATCAATCGGAGCAGCCAGAACGAGACGCTGGCTTGGCTCGGATGCACTTTTTACGAGTACAGCTTTTTCAGTGCCGTCAATGACGAAGAACGAGCCCGAGACATTGGCGGGCACTTCGCTAGTGTTCACCAGTGAAAGCGTATTGTCGTCAAGGATGTAGACGGTGGCAGCGGCGCTCGGAATATAAGACAGCGGCGGCGGCCCTTCGGCGACGCGGACGGCATTTGCCGGGATCAAATACGGCGGTTTGCCGGCTTCAAAGGGAGTCGGCCCCGCCGGAGCGGACGGAGCAGGCGGAGGCGTCGGAGCACATCCGGCAAGACCGAGCGACAGCCCACCGAGTATTGCGAATCCAGTAAACAACAGCAGACGTGACGACCCCATGACAGGCCTCCTTGTGGGTTGACCGGTGTTTATTCAGTCAACCCGGGGGAGCGTTAGCCCCGGCTGATCCTGGTATTTTCCGCTTTTGTCCGCGTAGCTGACGGCACAGACGCGTTCGCCTTTCAGGAAGATCAGTTGGGCGATCCCCTCGTTGGCGTAAATCTTTGCCGGCAAGGGAGTGGTATTGGAAATTTCGAGGGTGATCCTGCCCCGCCATTCCGGTTCGATCGGCGTGACATTCACGATGATGCCGCAGCGGGCATAGGTGCTTTTCCCGACGCAGATCGCGAGATAACCGCGCGGCATCGAGACGGTCTCGACCGTTTCGCACAGCGCAAAACTGTTTGGCGGGATCAGGACGTGATCCTTGCCGGTCTCATCGGTGTCGATGTTGACGAAGGACCGGTCGCTGAAGCGCTTGGGATCGATGATCTCAGAATTGACGTTGGTGAAGATTTTGAAGACAGGCCCGACGCGGAGGTCATAGCCGTAGCTGGAGACGCCGTAGCTGACTTTGCCGGGCCGCTTGATGTTGTCTTCAAACGGCTCGATGCCGATCAGCTCACGAATTTGGGTGTCGCAAAGGATGCCCATGGCAGGATTACCCGAACGAAGCCGGCAATTAAACATGCGTGACGCGGGGGTTCCACCCCGGGAGACGCCGCAACGCCGGTACAACCTTGATGAAACGCCATCTTCCCTAACAGCGACTCGACGAAATTCAGATCAACTCAAAACCGCCCCTGCTGATTTTTACAGCAGAGCACTTTGACGGTTTCTTTGCAATACCGATGCCGAAAAGTTTTCCCGACAGATGTGCGGCTGGCTTTTCGACCGTCCCATTCATTCCCGTTGAACGAATCGGACTATACACTACATCTGGTAGAGATCAACCAGAACTTTACTAAATCTGGCGTAGTGCATGCCTCACCGTACGCTAATGATTGCTTGACCGAAGGTTAAGATACGAGGAATTTAACGACAATCAATTTGCGATACCCACGAGGCCAAGTTATCCACCGACGGTACCCAATGAGGTAGTGGATAAGGCAGGGAGCGGCAAGATTTTTGGAGAGAGGGTTGAAAATTTGTTAGGGTAGATGGAAACGGGGAGTATTGGCGGGGGATTAACGACGGGAAGTCATAGAGGCCGACGCCGCGCCTTTTGGACCGCCTTGACAAAATATAATTGAGACTTAGTCTCAATTATATGAACTATTTAACCAGTGTTGTGGCCGCGGCTTGGGCGATTGGGTTCTGGTTTATGCCGGTGGTACGTGCCGCGCCTCCAGCCGAAGGGGAGGGGCGCTATGGCTGGTTTGGGCTTTTGGACCATCGCAGCTACTACGGGCAATACTGGTTTCCCGAGCCGTTTCAGGCGCCGGAGATGGATGTGGACGATGAAGCCCGAATCGACTGGATTCATACGGAAAAAAGTGGCGATGTCAGCGATAGGGTGACGGCAGAGGTGGAGAAGCCGATCGGACAACTGACGCTGGAAATTGAAGCCCCCTATGAACGGAGCACGCATCGGGCATTTGATGTCGCTTCCGGTAAGTCGGTACATACGAGAGAGGAGGGGATCGGGGCGATTGAGGTGGCCGCCCGGCATCCGATTTTTGAGGTGGTGTCGGCGGATGAGCGGGTGGATTACACGCTCGCCGGGGCGCTGGAGGTGGCGGTTCCAACGGATTCGCCGCTCGGGAAGGATTGGGAGGTGGTGCCGCAGCTATTTAATCTGCTGCGAATCGGTCAGCATTTCAGCGTCCAGGCGAGCGCAGGCCTTTCAACCTTGATCGGCCCGCAGGACGGTGGCAAACAGACGCTGGAATATGCGGCCGTCTTCGGCTGGGCGCTGGAAGAATCCGATGTCCATGTGCCGGGCATCGCCCGTATCGTTCCCGAAGTCGAACTCGTCGGTGAACGCGGCTTAAACAACGGCGATCAAACCAACATCCTGACAGCAACAGCGGGCGTGCGGCTCAATTTAAACCCGATCGGTGTGGTCCAGCCGCGCGTGGGGATCGGGTATGTGTTCCCGATCGACCAGGGCGCAAGGGAGGAGATGAATTGGGGCGTAGTGAGCAGTTTAGTGTTTGAGTTTTAAATGGGATCAGCGGGAGGTTAGTGCTCATGAAGGAACAGGACCAGAGAATAGGGCGTCAGTTTTCTGAATGTCGAAACGAATCGCCTCTTTGGCGGCGGTGGTCTGACTGTTTGTCAGTAGCCGAGTAGGGGTGGGCGTACCGCCACCACGGATTCATCCGAATGGTGGGCGAGTACGAACCTTGCGCCGACCCTACTTAACTTTCCAGGTGGGATTTTTGGAGCAGAAGTAGAGTCGGCGATCTGCCTACCGTTTCATCCCGACAATCAAACCGTCATTTCCGCCAACTCAGAACGTTGAAGAGTTTCATCTTCCTCTGCATCGATATCATCTCGCTGTAGTCTTCGCGCTTCCCATCTGCTCGCGGTTACCCCAATAACGGTGAGGATCGCAAAAACAGCGGCGACAATCAGGACTGCAAGGGGAATGCGCTGCGGCCAGCGCCCCAGGAGAAGCATCATCGGGCGGGCGCGGCTGGTGTTGCCGAGGTATCCATAGTTTACGTCAAAAGCCAGATCGATCGGGAGCACGAAGCCTACATAAGCGAAGGTTGTCAGGACGATCCAGCCATAGTCTTTCCAGATAGGCCGAAAGCGATGGACAGCGAGGTCATAGACGGCGGCCATCAGGATGGTGCCGTGGTTGCACCAGTAGAGCCAGAAGTCAAAGCTGCGAGGGCCGCTGTGGACGACGGGGGTGACGATGGCAAGGCCGCAGAGGGCAAAGGCCCAGTAATAGAGGATGATGCGGAGTTGGCGTTGGCGGGTAAGGATGGCGAAGGGGGCGATGATTCCACCGATGTCACAGAAATGGAGAGGGAGGGAGACGTCCCAGCCGATGCGTGAGGGGAAAAGATCCCAGGCCGTTACGGCGATCCAGACGACAAACATCGCAATGATAAAGCCGCGCTCCAGAAGGCGGCCGCGCGGGACGCCTTGCCACTGCCTGGCATAATGGATCAGGACGTAGCTTGCGAAAGCGAGAGTTGCTACGACGGCAAAGTGCGCAGCAGAGAAAGTTCCCACAGAAGCGATGAAATAATTTGCTGACATCCCGGACCTTAAGGGAAGTTAACCAGGGGTAGGCCTGGGTCACAACGGAATTTTTGCGGATGGTGTGAAAAGGAGGGATGTTAAGTCAGGATGGGGAGGATTGTATGGAATGTGCGAGGAGAAAAGAGAAAGCGGCGTGCTGTCCCCATCCTCAGGGAAAGACAAAAGTGGACGTAGCCGCTACGTCCCTTTTAGTCATTTCCTTGCTCGAGTGTCAGGTGCAATAGAATGTCGCCGGCTCGTACCTCTTCTTTCCTTTGCTTTACTACATCCTGCGGTACCATGTCGCTATGACCCGCTATCTCGCGATCCGCGGAGCAATTCTTTTCTGTTCAACATTTTTCGCAGCGGTTTGCCTGGCGGACGCCCCGGCGACGCAGCCCGCATCGCAGCCAACATTGAAAGTCGGCAGCCCCGCACCGATGACCCCGGACGGGAAAATTCACGTGCAGGTTTTTTTCGGTGACGAGATGGAGCCGTGGTTTGTCCGCAGCGTTCTTCTCCAGACACAGCGCATCCAGGATTTATACGAACGTGACGGTGTGAAAGTCACCGCGTTTTACCTGCCGATCGATAATAAGCACCCCAGGCTTATGGATTTTTTCCGCAATGAGAACCCTGCTTTCACAGTGGCGCACATCAGTGTTTCGCAGGCCAACGTAGCGGCGATCGAAGACAAATGGGATGTGCAGGGCACGCCGCTCGTCTATTTCATCGACAAGGACGGGATCATCCGCCAGATTCAGGACGGCTGGAAGGGTCACAACAATAACGAGGTCAGCACCAAGCCGTGGCTTGTGCAGACCGCGCGGAAAGCGCTGAACACTTTATTGAAACACACCGGCGAAGAAGGGCTGTGACGCGCATCACCTTCGCGGCTACGCGCCGAAAACACGCGAGGCGCTTCATCGGGCGGAATGATCAGCATAACCACCGAAAATGCGTCGAGCATCGACGCGGTATGGCAATCTGCACGCGCCGGGCCGAACGGGATTGGCTGGGTCCCTTTTAATCCTTGATAAAACACTGGTTGCACCTCAAGGCTTCTGGCTTTCTGTCCGGTTGCCGCGATCAGGTTTGCGTGTTGAGCGAAACCGCCGTCCCTGCCATACAATACATCCCGAATGACCATCACCGCTCCATCACCGGAAGAGACCAAGCCTGCGCCCGGGTATGACCCTGACGCTTATCGCATGACGATTGGGGAGCACCTGGAGGAGCTGCGCACGCGGCTATTTCTTGCCGGGATTGGATTTATTGTTGCCGCGGTGGGCTGCCTTGGATTTGGACAGCACATTGTAGAGTTTTTCTGCCGGCCGCTCATTCGGGGGTTGATCGCGAAGAACCTGAATCCTCAACTGTTTTATACGCAGATTTCTGAGGGGTTCATGGTTTACATGAAGATCAGTTTGATCTGCGCGGCGGCGGTGGCGGGGCCGTGGATGATTTATCAATTCTGGCAATTCATCGCCGCGGGTCTTTATCCGCATGAGCGGAAGTATGTGACAAAGTACATTCCGCTGAGCATTACGCTGCTGATCGCGGGGATGTGCTTTGTTTACTTCATTGTGCTTCCGTGGACGATTTCGTTTTTTATTGGGTTTGGGGACGCGATTCCACTGCCGCATATTTATAACAGCCACCCGGCGACAGTGATGCCGGCGGAAGGGCTGCCGCATTTCCCGTTGCTGGACGGAGACCCGCCGCATCCGCTGCCGGGGGATCTTTGGATCAACAAGGCTGAGGGGCGGCTGAAGCTTTACTTTGATAAAGATGATTTGCGGGTGATTCCGTTTGGACCTTCAAACCTTTTGGCTCCGCATATTACGCTGTCAGATTACATTGATCTGGTTGTGGGGACGTTGCTGACTTTCGGGCTGTGTTTCCAACTGCCGCTGGTGGTCATGGCGCTGATTAAGATTAATATTGTGGACATCGCGACGTTTCGGAAGAGCCGGAGATATGTTTATTTTGGCATCTCGATCCTGGCGGCGGCAATGACGCCTGGGGACATGGTGACGGCGATGATCGCACTGATGACACCGCTGATATTGTTGTTTGAGTTGGGGATCTTTTTGGCGGCGTGGAATGCGCCGGTGAAATCGGAATAACGAATGTTCGAATGAACGACGAATATTCGTCGTTCGAATTTGCGCCCCCCGCCGCTTCCGGCACGTAAAAAGAACCGGCGATCCAAATCGGATCGCCGGTTCTTTTGATTGTTCCAGATTGCTGGTTCAGTCGCGGGGGGTTTGGACTGTTGCACCTTCTCCGGCGGTGCGGTTTCTGGTGGCGTCCCATTCCGGGAGGGGGCCGCGGGGCAGCGGGGGCTGGGCGAGGTCGCGTTCATCTTTGATGCTGGGGCCGAGGACTACGCCGAGGCGGCGGAGGCCGTCATTGACTTGCTCGTCATTGGGGTTGGCGGCGTAGGCTTTCTTCAAGGCGAAGGTGGCGCGTTCGTTTTGGCCGAGGCTTTGTTCGTATAGGCCGGCTTCTTTGGCGATGGTGAAGTTGGAGGGATCGATGAGGACGGCCTTGTTGTAGGCGTCGATGGCGGCATCGGCGTCACCGCTGTAACGGTAGACTTTGGCGAGGAGCCACTGGTCTTCGACGGAGGCGGTGCCGTTGGTTTTTTGTTCGAGGGAGACGGTTTCCACACCGCGGCTTTCGCTCTTGGAGATAGAAGTGGCGAGCGAATCGATGGCGCGATATCGGAAGGAGCGATCGTTCTTGCCTTCGAGGGTAAGAGGCATCACATCGAGGCAGGAGCGATAGGAGCTGATGGCCTGCTGATATTGATGCTGGGCTTCGTAGCTGGCGCCCATGAAGTAGTAGGATTTGTAATCGCGAGGGTCCTGCCGGGTGGCGTTGGCGAAGGTTGCCGCGGCCTCGGTGTAGTTTCCTTCGTTGTAGAGCCCCATGCCTTCCCGCCGGGCGTCCTTGGCGTAGGTGAGCGCATCGGCACAGCCTGTCGCACCGATCAGGAGCGACGAAGCGAGCAGAGCGTTAGCGGCAAGCAGGGCGTATTTCGAAACCGATTTGATGGACCCGAACGATGGCATGGCTACCTCCATGTAGCAGTGTAAGGAATTCTTGTCATCCTGCCGGTGCCACTCTAAGTGCCCGCAAGCGCGGTAACCGGTGCGAATTCCAACCCCTATATGTGAAATACCGTACCGCACCGCGCAGGTTTTGCAAGTGTCTTTGGACAGGAAGTGGCGAATTTTGCGCGTTTGTTGGAATTCGTGCTGTTGGGGATGTGGTGAAGTCCATCAAGCATCCTCATCCTAACCCCCCGGCGGGCAGTCGCTCGCGTCGCCCGCGTCTTGCGGTGGGATGAGGGCTATCGATTATCCCGGAACCGGATGCGTATCATTGAGCTGCAAACTCGACCGGCACTGTTTGTTCGGCGACGCGGTTGGCGGTTTGATCGACGATGGTGACTTTTAAAAGATAGCGGCCGATGGTGAGGTTTGAGGGAAGCTTGATGAGGTCGTACAGGAAGAAATCATGACGGCGGTCGCGGCATTCGTCGACGATGGGGCGGGATTTGTCTTTCCAGACGAACATGCCCGTTTCGGTGAAGAGGGTAACTTCCTGGGAGAGGCGGGTCTGCCACATGCGCTGGTCGTTCATGCGGGATTCGAAGTTTTCAATTTCACAATAAACAATGACCGGATTATCGCGGCCGGCGGGGAAGCGCGGGGGATCGATCGGTTCGTATTTGCCGTAGCCATCAACGCGTTTGCAGAGGGCGACGGTGGGGACGGACAGCTCGGCCTGCGTGCGGAGACGGTCGGCCATGTCCAGGAGGGGGCGGATTTTTTTGGACAGGAGCATGTTATTGTCCTGGCGGACGCTGGTGCGGAAGTTTGAGATGCCGTCGACCAGGGCCGCGACGACTTCGCGGTCTTCGTTGGGCAATGTTGAGATCGATGCAAGCTGCGGAGAGGATTCGTCTTTCAGCATCTCGTACAGTTCATAGTCAAGCTGGCCGGCGACGTCGCGGGGATTGTCGCGGACATGCTGGGAGAACTTTTTCTCGAGACTGTCCGGGCCGGCATGAGAGGCGGAAGAGTTGGCGAAATCAGTGTATTCGGGGACGATCGCGGGGACGTCGTTGAGTGCGTTGGACTTGGCCGATTGGGTGACGGCGGCGATATGAACGGTGTCGGTGGCGGAGCCTTGGACGACTGCCGGGGGTGAGGTGGATTTGGCGGTCGGGGCTGCGGCGGAGTCAGCGGAAGGCGTTGCAAGTGCGGTTGCAGTGTTCGCGGCGGCGGGCGCGTCAATCGGGTGCTCCGCCCGCCTGGGCTTGGGATCGCCCCAGTGAACGGTTGAAGGGGCTATGGGGCGCGGTGATGGCGGTGCCGTGGCGGTGGGATCTAAACTTTTGGCATATTCAGATGTTTTTTGTGCGAGGGTATCGGGAAGAACAGAACTGTTATCGGCGGACTGAGCGTCGGCGGCTGGGGCGGTGGTCGGGGCGGGCTGAGCAGCGGCAGTAATGCGCGATGGCTTTTGGGAGGACGCCGAAGCGTCGGGTTGGGCTTTGCAGCCGGCTATATAGATAGTGGCCAGAGAGGCGGTGACAGCCAGAAGGGCGCGGTTGAAGAAGCGTGCGTTCATGGGATTCATCCTTGAACCGAAGCTCCGGTCATCCTGACCGAAATCTCCTTCAGGCGGCTCATCATGGCCGGCGCTGGAGGACACAGCGCACTATAACTCACGAAAAAGCGAGTTCAAGCGATATAAAACATGAATGTTGTCTGGAATGCTTCAACAATTCAGCAATCATCCGCTCGATTTGACCATCCCACAACCACGCCTCCATCTTTTCAGCCAACGTTGCTGCTGACGGTGCCTGCGGGCCCTGTCGCTTTGGCGCAGTCCCCAGGGTGCTCGCTGGCGTGACACCCATCGATCGCTCTGGCCGCCAGATGGAATTCCCGGTCGAGCAACGGATTGATTCAGTTGCCCCGATCAGCGGCCCAGTTCCCGCAACCTTCAAAGATTATCTTGACTCCAACAATCCAACAGGTTCACAATATCCCCATGTTGCAGCGATACCACACCATCATCAAACCGGAAAACAATGGTTGGTTCGTCGGGTGGGTCGAAGAAATCCCCGGAACCATCACGCACGGCAAGTCCCTGACCGAATGCCGCGAGCGCCTCCGCGAAGCGCTCGAGCTGATGCTCGAAACACATCGGCAGGAAGCCCGCCTTTCGCTCAATCCCATGTGCATTCAGGAATGCATTGAGATTGAAGTCGATGAACCGGCGGCTTCTTACCTGGCCTGAGGCAGCACGTACCCATGCGCAGCCGCGAGGCTTGGCCCGGTGCGCCAGGTCACATCCATTCTCCGCAATTACCAATCTTTTACTCCCCCGCCGGCTGACTCGTCGCGCGCGTCGTCGCCATCACATCTGCCACCCGCAGAGGCGTTCCCTCGGGTCCGATCATCCGCTGCACGTCCGCCTGCTTCTGAACCGGCGATCGCTTCTGCAAATCTTTCGCCGCCTGCTGCAGCGCATCCATTTTCTGCGTCTCCTTCGCCCGATCGTCCCGAAACCGCTGATCGTCCCGCTGCAGATCAAAATAAACGGCCGGATATGGAAGCCGCAAAAATGTGCCGCTCACCGGATCGTGCGCATAACTTGTCGCTTCGATGCGATGCATCTGGCTTTCGGTATCTTCAATTTTCCGATCCAGATCGTCCGCCTGCTCTTTCGACTTATCAAATTCTGTCGCCATGGCGTCAAGCTTTTCCTTCACTTGTTTCTGCTGCTGCCGGATGGCGTCGAGGTCTTTATCGCTCACCCAGATCGCTCCCACGCGATGCAATCCCCCCTGCGCCATGGTCTCGGCCAATTGCCGATCCTGCTCCTGAAAATGCCGCGTCGCCTTCTGCGTCACCGCGCTGTTCTGATACTCCGTCGGCAATGACTGCAACGCGCTGGCGACATTATCCAGAATTTCTTTATTCACGGGCGCCGCGAGCATTGCGCCGTCATAACTATTCAGCGCCCCCATATATTGCCGCTGCCGCCACTGCACCACACCGAGGTTATTCAGCGTCGGCGCGTGATTCGGCGCCAGCGCCGCGACCGCATCAAAAAGTTTTCGCGCCGCCGGAATTTGTTCCTGCTGATAGCGCAGCAGACCAAGCAGATAAAGTGGTGATGCATTCTGCGGATCATCCGCCGACGCTTCGTTCAGCAGCGGCTCAGCCTCTGCCGCCCTTCCCTGTTTTATCAGTTGCCGCCCCTGCTCGGTGAGCGACGCCGCCTGCTCCGCCAGCTTGTCCCGATCGCGCGGCGAAACCCATTTGGTGCCCGCCTTCACCATGTTCTGATCGAGCCGATCCTGCCAGACCGCCAAATCTTTTTTCGCTTCTCCCAGCGCCGCCGGGTCCTGGGTCTGATCGATGAACCGCTGATAGCGCGAGATGATTTCTTTAATGTCTGTCAGATTTTCGACAGATCTCCGCAATGAAGCCAGCCGCTCCTCCGCCACCCTGGGTCCGGTCGCGCCTGATGAAAGCTCGATCGACTGCACCTCGTCGGCATGCACGTGCCGCACCTTGCCGTTGACATTGACGGTCCACCCATCGTCGCTGTGCTTCACTTCCCCTTCGAGCTTTGTGCCGTCTTTCAGATGGACAATATCTCCAGGCGCAAGCGGCGCAATCAGGGTGATTGCGGTCATAGCGGCCAGTGCCGTCAAATGCCAAGCAAAACGCCTCATGCCAACTCCGCCGATGAAATTGCACTGACTCACAAATAATAGACCAGTGTAGCGGAGGAAGGTGAGGCCGCACGGGTAAAATGGTCGTCGCTGCCGATTTTTCGAGAGGCAATTACATGTCGTATTTGCCTCCTGGTCCTTTCTTTCGCTGGGAGAAGATCAGGACGAGAGGGTGATTTCGAATACCAGGTGCTTTTGACGTTCGAAATCAACCTGCTGGCGGGCAGTCGCTAATTCCGCTCGCGTCTCCCGGAATGCCGGGAGAAGGGACGAAAGAACGCCCGCTCCGCTGGATCGTCTGTGTGTAAATCTCTAACATCCGATCAATCTTCCGCTGCCAGTCAAACTGCTCGATCACCTTCGCCCGCCCCGCCGCCCCCTTCGCTTTGCGAGCTGTTCCATCGCGCCCCAGTTCCAGCATTGCCTCGGTTAATTTCCGCACAAACTCGCCAGGCGACACTGGATCGATCAGAATTCCGCAAGAGGCATCAAGATAATCCGCGGGGCCGCCCCAGTTGGTCGCGATAACGGGCAGGCCGCACGCCATCGCCTCCAGCACGACCGCGCCGCCGCACTCATACAAGCTCGGCAGGACAAACACATCCGCCTCCGCCATAACGTGCGCGCAATCTGTCTGGGACATCCACCCTGCGAATTTCACGCTTCCCTCAAGCCCGTCGCGCTTTGCCTGGTCTTCGAGTCGCTGGCGCATCGGACCACTCCCCATGATTTCCAGCGTCGCCGGGGTCTGCTTCACGACGTCCTTAAAAGCCTCGAGCAAATATTGCACGCCCTTCCAATCGACCAATCGCCCGGAGAACACATACCGAATGATCTCGCCGCCGTCAGGTCTGCGCCACCGGTTTCCACAATTGCAGATCCACCCCGTTTTCCACCAGCATTTCCACCCGCCCGCGCACGCCTCGCGGGAGCGCCCGCGCCGTCCGTTCGTTCGCCACCAAAACCGTCTGCGCCCGCAGCTTGCCCGGCATGAGCCGATTCAATATCTGCGAGACCATCCGCCCCGCGCCGATAAAACTCCGAATCCATCTTTTCTGAAACCCTTCAAACCCCGGCGGATATGTAATCCCCCCATTCATCGGTCCCATGACCACCGGCGCTCCCACCTTATCAATCAGCGAAATCTCCTTGGGAGAAACAGGCGTCGGTTGATGCACAACATCAATCCGATTCTGAATCACCAGTTCCCGGATCATCCGCCGAGCCACGAGAGCACTGGACAACCGCCCGATGAATCGAAACGTAAAATGCTTAATCGCCGGTGGGAACGGCTTGGCGATCCGTTCCAGGAACTGCCGGAACCTGGTATCCGGCACAAAATGCACGCGATCCAGATCTGTCACCAGAACAGTTTGCAACTCCGCCTTGGTCCGCTCATTCACCACCAGCCAGGTTTCCACACCACGCTGGCGGAGCAACCGAAAATAATGCAGCGGCAAAATCGCCTCCCCCCCAAATTTCGCCGATGCATTTTCCGCGACGATCAGGATGCGAAGTTGATTCAAATCAGCGCTCAAATGGATGGAATGGATCGGGTTCAAATAGTATTTCAGTCGACGCCAGAATTCTGTGATGTCCGGCGGCGCCTAAAAAATGTTCGGCTTTTCACGGTCAATCAGCGCCCGCTCAATTTTGCGGCCATCGCTCCTACAACCTGGTCATGCACCGCTTGAAGCGTGCCGGCGACTTTCAACCCGGCCGCACGCGCGTGCCCGCCGCCTCCGAATTGCTCGGCGAAGCGCGCCACATCCAAGCTTCCCTTGCTCCGCAAACTGACGCGGATCGCCCCTCCATCCGGCGGCTCAACAAACAGCAGCGAAACCTCCACCGCCCGAATCTGCAGCGGCACATTGATCAGATTCTCCGTATCCGGCACATTCGCCTTCGTCCGCGTGAAATCCCCCTTCGCCACCCGCATCACCGCCAGCTTCTGATCCACCAGCAGTTCCAGCGTCTCCTGCGCCCGCGTCTGCAGCGCAACCCGCTCGGCCCGTTCATTCTGATACAGCAACTGATAAAGCTGATCCGTATTCACGCCTGCTTCCATCAGCTTTGCCGCCAGGCGCAGGGTGTATGGCCGGGTATTGGAAAACTGAAACCACCCGGTATCCGAAGCGATCGCCAGAAACAGCGCCTTGGCGATCTTCTCGGTCAGTTGCACGCCCCATCGCTCGAGCAATTCAGCGACAATTTCGCCCGCCGCCGCCGCCTCTGTCACGACCAACTTCGCATCCGCCCAGTTTTCCTGCGTCAGATGATGATCCACCACCAGCTTAGGCCTGGGCCACTTTTCCACCCGCTCCCGCAACGCCGGCAACTGCGACCAGGTGCCCGTATCCACGACCACCAAGGCATCAAAGGCATCCAGCGACAACGACTCCGGCCAACCCTTTTCCACATCCGTATGCGAAATTTCCAGTTCCCGAAAAACAAACGAATATTTTGTCGGAAGGTGACTCAATAAAACGACATGGGCATCAATCCCCTTTGCCCGCATCCCCAGCACCAAAGCCGCGGAACTTCCGAGCGCGTCTCCATCAGGCCGCACGTGCGTCGTGACGAGCACGCGTCTGGATCGACCCAGGACATCTAAAATTGCTTGATACTGATCCGGCATATGCGGGGATAATAAGGGTGCGCCTCTCAAGACGCACGTGCGCGACATGTCAAATCCCGTACTTCGGCGTGCGGGGAGAAGGGACCAGGGACATAAAATCCACCGTGATTGCCCTGTGGAATGCGCTTCCTACATCTGTGCGATCGGATCGACCAGTTCAAGACCGGCGCGCTCCTTCACCTGCGCAATATCCCCCTTCATCCGGTCTTTCAGCGCATCGACGCTGGGGAATTTCCATTGCTCGCGCAGCCAGTCGATCATCTCGACGCGCAGGGTTTTCCCGTACAGGCCTCCTTCAAACCCAACGAGATGAACTTCGACCTGCAATTGGTTTTCCCCGAATGTGGGCATGGTGCCGATGCTGATTGCCGCGGGCCAGGTGACGCCTGCGATGGTGCAGCGTCCTGCGTAAACGCCTTCTGCGGGGATGAGTTGGTCGCCGCAGTCGAGGTTAGCGGTTGGAACGCCGATGGTTCGGCCGCGTTGGAAGCCCTGAACGACGAGACCTTCGAGGGTGTATGGGTGCG
The DNA here is from genome assembly GCA_963704405.1 of uncultured Phycisphaerales bacterium. Lineage (GTDB taxonomy): Bacteria > Planctomycetota > Phycisphaerae > Tepidisphaerales > Tepidisphaeraceae > MFD01213-c1. Next base: position 1,471,839 of record OY969903.1, on the reverse strand, counting down.
CGAGGCAGATGGCCGCCTCGCGGACGCGGCCATGGATGAGGAGCCAGCGGATCAGCGAACTGCTGACCGGCGCGTACCTGCAAATCCAACAGCGGAATGCGCACGGGATCGATGACGTGCAGTTTCACGTCGCTGGCGGTCGCCCATTCGCGAAGCCGCTCAATCGATCCGCTGCGGCCCTTGCCGAAGCTGAATGATTCGCCTTCGATCATGTGCGATGGCCGCACGTCGTCGCGCAGGATGCGCCAGAAATCTTCGGCTGTCAGATTCAACACCTCAGGCGTCGGCGGCAGCACCACCAGGTGATCCACCCCCAGCGGCTCGAGCAGGGCCTGCTTCATCGCCAGCAACGTCAACCTCGGCGGAGCCAACTGGGGTCGAATCACCGTCAACGGATGCGGCTCAAACGTCACCACAGAAATCCCCGCCTCCGAGCGCAGCTCATTGGCCAATTCGAGAATCCGCCGATGCCCGCGATGAACACCGTCGAAATTCCCGACGGACAGCACCACACCGCCCGGCAACTGCTTCAGCCCGCTAATTCCGTGAAGTACGACCATGATCCTTGACGCAGATGATATCCGCGGCAGCCGCGACGTCGAACGCCTTTCACCCTGAATCTCTCGGGGAGACGGGAGCCTTGAGCGGGTCACAGTCCTTAGTGGGCATTCCAATATTGGAAAAGCTGTCCACGCCTTTCGTAAAGGCTGTAAATTCGATCGTTAAAAATTGGCGCAACAAAAAACCCCGTAGGCGTGGGTGAGACCTACGGGGTAAGGAGGGAAGAAACACTTCGCACTTAGTAATACGTGCGTTTCGTGTGTCGGGTTCGCTGAAAAACCCGCATAATTTCTCTATTTTGAAGCCTCGACCGGTGTCTCTGCAAGGACTTGCTCGACCTTGCCTTTGATATCGGCCCAGCGAGCTTCGGGACTTTTGTTAATCGTGATGAAGTCGCCTAAAAGCAACAGGCTGCTGACGCCTGGGATGTCGAACAGTTTCGCCGCCAGCGGATGATCTTTGGCCGAACCGGCGTTGAAAAAACTGGTGGGCTGATCGCTTATCGGCCTGTCCAGAATAAACTTAAACGCGTTTGGATTCGGCGTTGGTTGGATGTTATCAACCGCCAAGCCCATGGGTCATCCTCCGCATGTGTGCGCCAAGTATAACGCCGTGTTAATACTTAGCTATGCATAGATTCACCAATTTCTCAAATTTTGTAAAATTTATTATTCTCCTGTCAACAGGTGATCGCCGAGGCGGTTGATAAATTTGCGCCTTTTTCTGGGGCATGTGAGCAATAATTGGCCTTGTGGACGGCGGAAGGGTTCTCTTGACAGGCCGGGTGGCAGCGATAGACTGCTCGATTCCTCGCAGGCGGCCAGACTCTGACCGCTCCGGGGAATTTATCGCCTGATCTTCGGCGAAGCTGTAAACGAGGCCGTTATTGCAAACGGTCGGTGCAGAATCCTTTTGACTGTCTGCGAATCGATAAGGAATTGATCATGAGCACGACTATGCCCAAGCCGGGCGAAATTGCCGCCGACTGGCACGTGGTGGACGCCACGGACCAGGTTCTGGGGCGCATTGCCGCGAAGATCGCGGTCATCCTGCAAGGCAAGCACAAGGCGAGCTTCACCCCGCATGTCGAGACCGGCGACTTTGTGATTGTATTAAACGCCGAGAAGATTCGCGTCACCGGCAAGAAAGCGGACGTGATCGAATACGACACGTATTCCCGCTATCCGGGCGGCCGCCATATTTATTCATACAAGACCATGCAGGAACAGCACCCCGAGCGCCTGCTGCAGCTTGCGGTGAAACGAATGCTGCCCAAGAACAAGATTGGGCGCAACATGCTCACGAAGCTGAAGATTTACACGGGTACGGAGCACCCGCACTCCGCCCAGCAGCCGAAGGAATTGAAGTTCGCGTAAGCGATCGGACCACCAACACCCCGTAACAGCCACAGCCGCTTATGTCTGAAGCAACCACCCCCACCGCCGTCGAAACCAACCCGCAGGATACCTCCGCCATGCCAAACCGAAAGTTTGTGTGGGGCGTGGGTCGCCGCAAGAGCGCCGTCGCCCGAGTTCGCATCGCGCCGGGTTCCGGCAAGATCGAATTGAATGGCCGCACGCTCAACGAATACCTGACCAATGAGCGAGACCGCAAGAGCATCTTCGGCCCGCTGGAAGTGACCAACACCGGCGGCAAGCTGGACATCTTCGCCAACTGCACCGGTGGCGGTCCGACCGGCCAGGCCGGCGCGATCGTCATGGGCCTGGGGCGAGCGCTGCTGAAGTATGACCAGTCGCTGGAAGGCGCGCTTCGTAACGCCGGATTCATGACGCGCGACAGCCGCATGAAGGAACGTAAAAAATACGGCCAGCGCGGCGCCCGCCGACGGTTCCAGTTCTCCAAGCGATAATTGGTTCTGCGCCCGTCGAAGCAATACGAGCGGAACCCGGAGCATTCATGGCTCCGGGTTCTTTGCTTTTCAATGTGCCGCAAAATTCCCGTACAATTAATTTCCCATGCTCCCTTATCTCACTCCAGAATTCCCCGGTGTCGGCGGTGTCATCAAGCAGCGGCCTGAAGACTTCTTTGTGCAGGAACTTCCACTGTACGAAGCCAGCGGCGAAGGCGAACACGTCTACTGCGAAATTCAGAAGACGGGCGTCACCACGTTCGAGGCGATTCATCGGCTGGCCGCCGTGCTGAAGGTTTCATCGCGCGATATCGGTTATGCGGGGATGAAGGATGCGCATGCAATCACGCGGCAGATCTTTTCGATCCAGGGCACTACGCCCGAAACGGTGATGAGCGCATCGCTGCCCGGCATGACGGTGCAATGGGCGGCTCGTCATGGAAACAAGCTGCGGCTGGGGCACCTGGCGGGGAATCGATTCGCGATCAAAATCCGTGAAGTAAATCCGACGGATGTAGTCAAACTAAAGCCGGCGGTGGACATTCTTCAACGGCGGGGCATGCCGAACTTCTTTGGCGAGCAGCGGTTTGGGCGGCGGAACAACAATGACCTGCTCGGCGCGGCCCTGATCCGCAGCGACAACGAAGCAGTGCTTCGGCTGCTGCTTGGTTCGCCGGATGCGGAACTGGATGACGGGCGAACAGTCGAGGCGAGGCGGGCATTTGACCGCCGCGATAATACGGAGGCGATGCGGCTTTGGCCTCGCTCAGGTGGGATGGAGCGGCGGGTTCTGGCGCGGCTGATGAAGACGCATCGGCCTTCCGCCGCCGTGCATGCGATTGATGAAAAGATTCGGCGGCTGTGGGTTTCGGCGCTTCAATCACGGATGTTCAATGAAGTGCTCGCCCGGCGAATCGAAACGATCGACAAGCTGATTGATGGCGATCTGGCATACAAACACGAGAACGGCGCTTGCTTCCGCGTTGAAGATCTGGCGGCGGAGCAGATTCGTTGCGATGCGTTTGAGATCAGTCCGACTGGGCCGCTGGTGGGATATCGCATGACGTTCCCGGAAGGCCGGCCGCTGGTACTGGAGCAGGAAGCGCTAGCGACGGTGAACCTGACTGCCGCCGATTTCCGCCAGAGCGGAAAGATGCGGGTCAAAGGGGCCCGGAGGCCGCTGCGCGTGAAGCCCGGCGATATCGACCTGGCGGCGGGTGTGGATGAACATGGGGCGCATATTACAGTCGCATTCACCTTGCCGGCAGGCGCGTTCGCAACGGTGCTGCTGCGGGAACTGATGAAAACAGAATTGGCGGAGAAGGCCGAAGAGGGGGAGACGCCGGATGGAGCGAGTGAGGAAATCGCGGGGGATATGGCTGTGACTCCTGAGCCGGCATGAGTCATGCGTGGATTCAGTAAGGCACGGCAATTCAAATATATAGCGCGGCCAGAGGCTCGTGCCACGGTGACGTTTTCAGCGGAGCGTGTATGGAATCAGTATTTCTGCATGCTTGGCGCCGTGGTGAACAGGCGTTCACATCGGCTCAATGGCCATGCGACGGCTCGCCGAGGATGCGTTTGAGTTCGCGGAATTTTTCTTCGAGCTGGCCGGGGAGTTTGGCTTCGAGGTTCAGGCGGAGCAGGGGTTCGGTGTTGCTCTTGCGGACGTTAAACCACCAGTCGCCGAGATCGACGGTGATGCCGTCGAGGTAATCGACCTTGGCCTTCTTATAAATCTCGGCGATCTCGCGGATCTTGGCGTCTTTGTCTTCGACTTCGAAGTTGATTTCGCCGCTCTGGCTGTAGCGGTAGAAAGGCTTCATCAGATTACCGAGGGATTTGTCCTGGGCAGAGATGACCGACAGCATTCTGGCGAACGCGACGGCGGCGGAGTCGGCGAAATAATAGTCGCGGAAATAAATGTGGCCGGAAAGCTCTCCGCCGAAGACGGCTTTGGTGTCGGCCATGGTTTTTTTGATGAAGGCGTGACCGACCCGGTCGCGCCGGGGGACACCGCCGGAGGCGATGATTTCATCGGGGACGACGTGGCTGGATCGCAGGTCATAGACGACGGTGGCGCCTTTGTTTTCCGGGCGGGCGAGAAAATCCTTCGCCAGCAGCGCGGTGATCATGTCGGAGCCGATGTATTTGCGGTTTTCGTCGAGGAACATGCAGCGGTCGGCGTCGCCGTCAAAGCAGGCGCCAAAATCGCAGGGCGTCTCGCTCATTTTCTGCTTGAGCATATCGAGATTGGATTCGACGAGCGGGTTGGGCTCATGCACGAAGCTGCCGGTGATTTCAAAGAGGATGGGGACGATTTCGAGGTTGGGCACATCGCCGAAGACTGCCGGGATCATCTTACCGCCCATGCCATTGCTGGCGTCAATCGCAACGCGGAGCGGACGCTTGAGATCCAGGAATTTCAGCACGGTCTTTTTGTATTGCGGCCAAAGGTCGGCTTCTTCCAGCGTGCCCTTCAGGCCCGTCTGACCGACGCGCAAACCGGTGGCGATGCGTTTGATATCATCGAGGCCGGTGGCGGCGCCGATGGGCTTGGCCTTGGGGCCGCTGATTTTGAATCCGTTGTACTGAATGGGATTGTGCGATGCGGTGGTTTGGATGCCGCCGACGGTGTCGAGCTCGTTGATTGCGAAATAGATGAACGAAGTGTCGATCATGCCGACATCGATGACGTTCATGCCGGTGGAGCGGATGCCGTCGATCAGGGCGCGGGCGAGATCGGGCGAGCTGGGACGCATGTCGCGGCCAACCACGATGGTGTTCTCATTCTTCACCTTGTGGTCGGCTGTCAGCTTCTCGCGGCTGCGCTTCAGAAACTGCGCGGTCGCGTGGCCCACCTTCCAGGCGTTTTCCTCATTCAATGGCGTGGGATAAGTCGCGCGGCAATCGTACGCTTTGAAAATCTTTTCGATCATGTCCTGCGTTCCTGTGAAATCTGGTCCCGGTTCGGCAATGTATTCCGCGGCCCGCGGCCTCGCAATTGAGCTGGTGATTACTTCTGTTCCATCGCGGGGAAGAGTGCGTGCCCTTCGCCGAGTTTGGCTCCAGGGGCAGGAGCAGCCACGAATAGATCGGGGAGATTCCTGCCTTGGGCATTCACACCAAGCTGCTTTAAACCTGATGCGGCTTTGTCCGGCAGGATCGGCAGCAGGCCGACCAGGACGGCGTGCATTCCGCGAACGAGTGTGTTCAAAACTGTATCCAGTCGGCCGGCCTGCGCGGGATCTTTCGCCAGCTTAAACGGGGCGGTCGCTTCAATGTAACCGTCGATCGCCCGCACCACTTCTATCGGAAGCAGGGCACATTCCTGCAGGGCATATCGGCTATACGCGTCGGCGAGTTTTGCGGGTAACGCTTCGATCTGCGCGATGACATTACGATCAATCTCGTGCAACTCCCCCGCCGCCGGCACCACATTTTCGCGATAGCGGCTGGTCATGTTGGTCGTGCGGTTCAGGCAGTTGCCGAGTTTCTTCGACAGCTCAAAATAGGCGGCGTTGAATTCTTTTTCGCTCCAGTCCAGATCAGATCCGAAGGGCGCAGCGCGGATCAGATAATATCGCAGGGCATCAAGGCTGTGCCTGGCGGCCACCTCGCGGAGATTTGCCAGGCCGATGAAGTTGCCCATCGATTTGCTCATCTTCTTGCCGTCGCTGGTCCACCAGCCATGGGCGAAAACGGCTTTGGGCAGCGGCAGATTGAGGCTGAAGAGCATCGCCGGCCAATAGACCGTGTGGAACCACATGATCTCTTTGCCAATCAGATGAACATCGACCGGCCAGAACTTCCTGAATCTGGCGTCGTCATCGGCGCCATAACCGAGCGCCGTGATGTAGTTGCTCAGGGCATCGATCCAGACATAAACGACATGGTCGGGATCGTTGGGCATCGGCACGCCCCACTTCAGCGTGGCGCGGCTGATCGACAGATCGGCGACGCCTGCCTTCAACTTCGACACCACTTCATTCCGCCTGCTTTCGGGCTGGATGAAATGGGGATTTGATTCGATGTGCTTCAGCACGCGATCGGCGTATCTGGTGAGGCGGAAGAAATAGCTTTTCTCCGCATGTTTCACGAGCGGTTTGTCGCTGACTTTTGACTTGTAGCCGTTCTCCTTGGCTTCGGTTTCAGTAACGAATTCTTCCTGGCCGACGTCATACCATCCTTCGTAGCTGCCGGGATAAATGTCGCCGCTGGCGAGCATCTGCTCGACGATTTTCTGCACGGAAATCTTGTGGCGCGGCTGGGTGGTGCGGATGAAATCGTCGTTGGTGACGTGGAGTTCTTTCCAGAGATTTTCGAACGACGCCGCGTATCGATCGGCGAGCGTGCCCGGCTCGATATTCTGCTCGGCGGCTTCCTTGGTCATCTTCAGGCCGTGCTCGTCGGTGCCGGTCAGAAAGAATGTTTCGTCGCCGGCAAGACGGTGATAGCGGGCGAGGGTGTCGGCGCAGAGCGTTGTGTAGACGTGGCCAAGGTGCGGCTCGCCGTTGGGGTAATAGATGGGGGTGGTGATGTAAAAGCGGCTGCTCATAGCGAATCTCAGTTCAGTTGCGATCAAAGAAAAAACCATCGCTCGATGCGAACGGCGAGCCGTGGCGGCAGGGATGATTTTCAGCCGCGAAATTCGCGGTGATGTCACCCCTAATGCACGTGGGCCGTTCGGTTCAAGCGATGGTTCATGGCGGGATTATCGGCTTGATGCGGTGGGACATCAAGCGGTGCTGGCTTGAAGAATTGCCCGTGAAGGGACATGAAGAGCATGGATAAGCAAGAGTAACTCGCGCAGGGACGCTGAGGCACAGCGCGTTTTATTTTCGCTTCAGCGCCTCGGCAACAGGATCGAATATTTCGCGAATCTGCCTGTACTCTTCCGGCGCCAGCGTGAAGTTCATCGCCTTGGCGTTATGCTCGGCTTGCTCGGCATTTCGAGCGCCCACGATGGCGGCGGTGATGCCAGGCTGATGAAAAGTCCAGTTGATGATGAGCTGGGCATAACTTACGCGGTGGCGGTCGGCGATGGGCTTTACCTGTTCCAGGGCGGCAAGGATGCGCTTGCGATTTTCCGTGGTGAAGAATGGATGTCTCGAGCGGTGATCGTCGGACGGGAAGATGCGTTCGGGGCTGACTTTGCCGGTGAGCAGGCCGCGCTCCATCGGGGAGTAGCAGATGGTTCCAATGTTGTGTTCGCGGCAGAACGGCAGAACATCCTTTTCGATTCCGCGCTGGAGGATGCTATACGGCGGCTGATTACTGGCGATGGGGCCGGCGGTAACTCCCCGTTTGAGCCATTCCACGTCGTAATTGCTTGTGCCGATGGCGCGGACTTTTCCCTGCCGACGGAGCTTTTCCATCGCGCCGATTGTTTCTTCAGGAGGTGTGCTGACATCGGGCCAATGGATTTGGTAGAGGTCAATCACATCTACGCCGAGACGCTTAAGGCTCTGTTCACATTCGAAGGAGATACTGTCGGCTTTTCCATTTTTGCGGATAATGACATCTTTCCCCCCGGTGTCTTTCTGCGGCCAGGGATCGGAACCGACTTCACTGTCCCAGCGCATGCCGCACTTGGTGGCAATGACGACTTTGTCGCGGCGGCCCTTGATCGCCTTGCCGACAAGCTCTTCGCTGTAACCCATTCCATAGATGGCGGCGGTGTCGATGGTGGTGATGCCGCTGTCGAGGGCGGTTCGGATGGCGTCGAGTGAATCTTTCTCTTCGTTACCGCCCCACATCCATCCGCCGATGGCCCATGCGCCGAAGATGACGGGTGAGACGTAAACTGAAGAACTGCCGAGCTGCCTGCTTTCCATGAATTCTCCTTTGGACCGGATCATAGGCGGATCATTGCCTCTGGGCATCTGGGAAACTAAAGTCCGCCCATGCGCGATCCCCGTCTGACTAAACTGGCCGAGGTGCTTGTTAATTACAGTGTCGGCGTGAAGCCGGGGCAACTCGTGCGCCTCAGCGGGCCGCCGGTGGCGCAGCCGCTGATTCTGGAGCTATATCGGGAGACGGTAAAAGCCGGCGGAAATCCAATGGTTCGGATGGCACCGGAAGAGCTTGCCGAGATTCTTCTGAAGAACGGGGCCGATGAGCAGCTTCGCTTTGTGAATCCGATCACGCTGCATGAATATGAAACGATCGATTGCTCCATCGGAATCTGGGCGGAGGAAAATACCAAGGCGCTATCGAATGCGGATACGAAAAAGCTGGGGCTGACCCAGGCGGCGCGGCGGCCGCACATGGAGATTTTTATGCGCCGTGCGGCCAGCGGGAGTTTGCACTGGAGCGGAACGCAGTTTCCGTGTCAGGCCGCCGCCCAGGATGCGGAGATGAGCCTGGCGGAATATGAAGATTTTGTTTTCAACGCGGGGATGCTGGATAAGCCTGATCCGGTTGCGGCGTGGCAGGAGGTGAGCGTCCGCCAGCAGAAGCTTGTGGATTTCCTTCAGGGCAAGACGGACTATCGCGTGGTGGCGGCGAACGGCACCGATATCCGCATGTCGCTCGCCGGGCGGACGTGGATCAATTGTGATGGGCACGAGAATTTTCCGGATGGGGAAGTGTTCACCGGCCCTGTGGAAACCAGTGTGAATGGGATTGTGCATTTTAGTTTTCCGGCCGTGCATATTGGCCGCGAGGTGCAGGATGTCGTGCTGAGATTCAAAGATGGGAAAGTGATCGACGCGTCGGCAAGCAAAGGGGAAGATTTTCTGATCAGCATGCTGGATATGGACGGTGGCAGCCGCCTGCTCGGCGAGTGTGCGATCGGCACAAATTACAATATTCAACAGTACACGCGGAATACGCTGTTCGATGAAAAAATCGGGGGAACAGTTCACTTTGCGCTGGGCGCGGGATATCCGGAGACGGGGAATACGAATCAGTCCGGGCTGCATTGGGATATGGTGGTGGATCTGCGCAAGGGGGGCTTCGTGGAGATCGATGGGGAAAAGGTAAATGTGGGTGGGAAGTTTACGCGGGAAGGATTTCCGAATCCTTCGTAGCACGAGCGAGACGCCCGCGCATGAAAAGTTCATTGGACTCTTAAGCGTGAATTAATCTCGATGAGGTTGCCGGCGGGATCGTGGAAAAGGGCTGCTCTTAAACGCCATTTCGGTTGGTCGGCGGGCTCGGCGACGAAGCGGACGCCTTTTCGCGCAGCAGAGCGGCGGAACGGTCTACATCATTCACTGCAAAGGCAAGAATCACCGGGCTTGCGCTGGAAGGGGTTGCCGGCTCGCCGGAGAGGCCGGCGGCGTCGACGACAAGACTGCGGTCAAAGAGTGCAACGACAACCGCCCCGCAATCGAATTCTTCGTATAGTGCGTCGGCTTTGCCGAAGCGGGGTGTGAAGCCCAGGACGTGGGTGTAGAAGCGATGACAGGCGACGAAGTCATCCACAAGCAGCCGCACGGTCGCGAGTGTCATGGTTGTGGGTTTCAGCCGCGGGTTCCAGGGACGAAGATGTGCCTTTCCGAGTCGCATTTTTTTCAGCGGGCTTTTGGGAAATTATACGACGAAACCGGTGGATGTTCGCTGAATATTATTTTTTCGGTGCGAAGATGGCTTCCAGCATGGGTGGGATCACGCGATCGGGGGCGAGGTATTCTCGGGCGATCTCGTAAGCGGCTGCGCGATGGGGCGCGGGATTGGCGGTCATTTCTTTGAGGCCGGCGACGGCTTCTTCAATGGCTTGGAATGCGATCACGCCGCGACCGCTGGGAATAAAGCGGCTCCATCCGGTTTCCTGAACGACAGCTGGCCGGCCGGCGGCGAGATAGCAGGCGGTGCGACAACTGAACCAGCCGCTGCGGGTATCGACATATATGTTCTTCGCGATAGACCATTCGCCGGCAGAGCCTGCGATGAACTGCATGTAGCCTTCGGTGGTGATCGTCGCCTTGGCGGCGTCGATCAGGTTCCAGCCGTCTTTCCGAATGGGGTCAAGCGGAACTTTATCGCCGGCAATGCCCATCATCAGTGGCGTCGATGTTCGATTGGGCAGGGTCCGGAATTTTTCGAATTCAGGGACCTTGGATTCATATTGCTTGCCGCGATAGGTGACGGGGCCTTTGAAATAGCCGAGGGTCATGATGGTGGTGAAAGGCGCGTTCGGCGGGATTGGGGCATGGCGGACGGCATCCCAGGATGGCAGCGTCACGATGCATCGCGTTGGCCGCCAATCGAAATTCAGGCGGGGGATGATGCAGTCATCGCCGTCAATATTTTCCGCATAGGTGAGATGCCGATCATGCTCCGCTACCTGCTGGCACCAGCGCTCAACGTTCTGTGACCAGGCATATTTCTCGCTCAGGACAAACTGGTTGTATCCGGGGTCGGTGTCCATAAAGACCTTGACGCACCGCGGATTCAGATTTTCGGGGATGAAGCAGGCGCCGCTCACGTTCAAAAACACGTCGGCGGTTTTGGCGACTTCGTCAAATGCCTCACGGGTCATGCCGAAGCTTTTGTCGTGGAGCAGGAGGTAATGCCATTTTTCCGCAAGATGCGGAGCGTACGTATCGAAAAAATCTCTGAAGAAATTGAGGGTGTGGGAGGGGTTATCGGTAACGTAGCCCAGGGTCGGATCGAATGGCCAGCACCAGGTGTCTTCGTGATAGTAGACATCGTGGCCGAGTTCGTGGAAAGCGAGACAGTAGTGGAAATAATCCCAGGCGACACCGCCGTAGGGGAACTGCCCGACCATGCCACCGACAATGATGCGGAGTTTTTGATTTGAAGACATTGGAACCGCAGATTTCGCAGATTGCGCAATTTTTTTAACAGGAATCGTGTTATGCGTTCAGCACGATCCGCTCAAACTCCCACTCCAAGCTTGGCCTCCGAAGTCGATGAGAAAGGTTCTCTTGAACCCTATCGCTCGGAGATCGTGCAGAACTTGAGCTCGTTCAATCGGACTGAGTTGCTTCATGGCTTTCAACTCGAGCAGCACCTTGCCATAACAAATGAAATCGGCCGGCATATCTCTTCTCCAATTCAAATCTACGCAATCTGCGGTTCCGAATCTTCTATTTTCATCTGATGTTTCGCCATCCTGAAATAGGCCCCCCGCATGGCCACGAGTTGATCGTGAGTTCCGCGCTCGATGATCTTTCCGGCCTCCATGACGAAAATCTGGTCGCAATCGGAAACGGTGCTGAGGCGGTGGCTGACGAGGATGATCGTCCGCTGGCCCTTGATGCGCTTCAGCGTTTCAACAATCCGCGCTTCGTGTTCGGGGTCGAGGGCGCTGGTGGGTTCGTCCATGATGATGATGGGTGCTTCGGTGAGCAGGGCGCGGGCAATGCTGATGCGCTGTTTTTGTCCGCCGGACAGATTTTGGCCGGCTTCGTCGATTTGCTCTTCATATTTGCCGGGGAGCTTTTCGATAAACACGCCGGCGCCGGCGATGTCGGCGGCATGTTTGATCTGGGCGTCAGTCGCATCCGGCCGGCCATAGGCGATGTTTTCACGCACGCTGGTGGGCAGGATCACCGATTCCTGTAAGACCAGGGCGATATGCTTTCGCAGATCGCTGATTTTTACGGTTCGCACGTCGTGGGCGTCGAGCTTCATCGCGCCGCCGACGGGGTCGTAGAACCTGGGGAGGAGATTGAGCAGCGTGGTTTTTCCGACGCCGCTGGGGCCGACAAAAGCCACCATCTCACCAGGCTTGATGGTGCATGAGACATCGTCGAGCACAGGCTCGCCTTTGCGATATTCGAATACGACATGATCGAGCGAGAGTGTCCGCGGCTGCTTCGGCAGATGAATTGCGTTAGGCGCATCTTTGATGATCGGATCGCGATCGAGCACTTCGAACACCCGGCGAACACCGGCGACGCCGCCGGCTAGTTGTGCTCCGGAGCCAGAGAGGTTTTTGAGCGGGCCATAGAGCATCGACAGGTAGGCGATGAAAATCGTGAGCTTGCCGATGGTCATTCCGCGGCCATCCATGTGGAGCAGGTAATCGTCGCGATAGATAAGGTAACCGCCATACCCGAAGATGGCGGCCCCGCCGACACCGAAGATGACGCCGACAAACAGCCAGAAGATCACTTCCTGCCAGTGAAGCCGGAGGTAGGCCGAGACGGAGTTTTCGACAGTCAGGGAAAAATGCTTGAACTCATCCGCTTCGCGGCCGAAGGCCTGCACCAGGCCGACGGTTGCGACGGATCGCTGGATGGCCGTCGTGAGTCGTGATTCAACTTCCTTCGCCTCGGTGGCTTTGGACGTGAGAATTTTGTTGTAGATCTTGGTGGTCCAGAAAAGCAGCGGCGCAACAGAAAGAGAGATCAGCGTGAGCTGCCAGTTCAGACTCAGCATGATGCCGATCATGATGAGCAGCGTGATGGAGCTGACGATAACAGTTTGCACGGCGACGTTCAGGATGGTCTGGAAGCCGTATGTGTCCCACGAGAGCCGGTAGATCGCGTCGCCCTGGGGTTGGGATTTGTGATAGGCAAGGCTCAGTTCCTGCAGTTTCTTAAAGAGGTCGCATCGCACGCGCATCAGACCGCCGTAGCCGATCTTGATGTTGAGGAGCGTTTGGCCCATCTGCAGGACTTCCTGGATGAGCCGCAGGGCAAGCACGATGATGCCCAGGGCCACGACCTGTCCGACTTTGCCAGTGGGGGCCAGGTGAAAGAATAATTTCGCGATCCATCCGCTGGGGGATGGGTATCGGCCAAAGATATTGTCGGTCAGGATCGCCAGGGGATAGACCTGGAGCAAGCCGCAGACGGTCATGGCCGCGATGACGACGAGCGAGAGGACGACTTTGCCGATGTCGTCTTTGAAGTAGGAAATGGCGCGGAGGTAAAAGCGCATAAGGATCACATCAGTTCGCAATTCAATTCTGTTCCGGTCCCCTCTCTCTTCGGGAGACGCGAGATGAGGGCGGCTGCCCGCGAGTGGGTGAGGGTGATTTTGTCCGGCCGCAATCGTTCGATTTTTGAAATCACCCGCACCCTGCCGTCTCCCGGTGTACCGAGAGAGGGGAGAGAAAAGTTACACCACCGATGCGTGATGCTCCTCCAACTCCTCCCCCTCCGCTGGTTGCTTTTTTGTCTCGATGGCGAGTTTTTCGCCGGGGGCTTCCGGATATACCGGAATTGGGAAATAGCCGCACTTTTCGGCGACTTCGTCGATCATGCCGAGCACCGGGACCGTTACGCGCCGGCGGTTGACCAGGAACATAGCCCACCATGCCAGCGGGATCAGCACCGCCGGGCGGCTGAAAGGCCATACGTGCAGCAGCAGCAGGCCGCACAAAATCAGGCTGGCAAAAAAGAGGCATTGGCAGAATTTGCTCATGAACGTGTGGACGCGCACGCGGGTCAGCATTCCGCGGCCATCGTGATGTTCGCTGGCGGTTGTCACGCGGACCTTCACGTAGCGCGAGCCGTATATCTCCATGTCCCATTCGCCCCAGCCGCTGTCGAGGCGAATGCGCCATCCGGCGGCTTTCACTTCGTCGGTGATGTTTTTGAGCAGATGCACGCGATCGAATTCGCTGCTCCAGTAACGCAGCGTACGACGGTCCTGTGGATCGAATGGAAGATCGTTTGATCGCTGATAGCCTCGCGCCTCGCGCTTCATCACCTTGTGTTTCAGGCGAACGGAATATCTGGCCCAACCGCGGGCAATGGGCTGGCGGAAATGCAGAAACGCGATCAGCGGGCGGGTCAGCCAATGCCGGTGCCTGGGCATCGGCGCCTGGGCGGCGGCAACGATCGCCAGCGCGATCGGTGTGATAAACATCGCCAGCGCGACCCAGAGCAGCGGCATAAACGCCAGGCCCAGAATCGTGACGAATGCACCGAGCAAGTGCCACTCGATGCTCATCATCATCATCGCCAGCATCGAAGCGGGCTGGCGATAAATGGTCTGGAAGAGTCCAGTGCCAAACATGCCGTGGTAGATGACATCGCCGCCAAAGCGGACGCCGATCTCTTCACCGCCGTAAATTTTTCCGCGCCAGTGGCTGGCGCCCAGCGTGTTGAACCGGTCGGGGTGTTTATATTTCAGCAGCGCTTCCGCTTCTCCATAACCTCGCTGCTGCTTGAGATATGCCTTCACCGTATTGCGGCGATAGTGCCATACCTGCGCCGCAGGCGCGAAGCCGATGCTGTAACCCAGGTTCTGCAATCGCCAGATAAAATCGACATCATCACCGGCCTTGCGGTATTGGCTGTCGAATCCGTTCACTGCCCTGGCGGCCCAGGTGTAATACGCCATGTTGCAGCCGGGCACGTGCTCGGCGGTACGGTCATCGATCATCACGTGCGTCGGTCCGCCAGGGCTGAGGCCCACGCAGTCGGCTACCCACGATCCTTCATCCGGAATCAGATTCGGCCCGCCCATGCCGACGTGACCGCTGCGCTTCATTGCAACGGCGAGGTAATACAGCCAATCCTCATCCGCTTCGCAGTCGCTGTCGGTGTAGACGATCACTTCGCCTTTGGCTTCGTTCATGCCCACATTGCGGGCATAGCTCAGGCCCATGTTTTTCTGGCGGATATTGCGCACCCAGGGAAATTTCTGCAGAATCTGCTGCGTATTGTCGGTGCTTCCATCATCGATAAAAAGCACTTCCATCTCGCCAGGATAGCGCAGCCGCTCCATTGAGCGCAGGCATGATTCGGTGGTGCTCGCGCCGTTATACGAGCAGATGATGACGCTCATGCTCGGCAATTCGCCTTCGAACGTCTGCGGCACCTTCTGGAACACCCCCTTCAGCGCTTCAAACGCCAGTTTCGGTGTGCGATCGGTGCGCGTGATGCCGAATTTCCATTCGTCAATTCGATAGCCGTTGGTCACCCAGTCATCGGTGAAGCTGAAAATGAATGTTCCGACCAGCCCCTCTTCAAAGACCGCCTTCACGTGCGCTGTCAGTATCTCCGCCTGCTTGTCTTCAGGATATTCGCGGAAGGTATCGATGCCATATTCCCCCAGCATCAGCGGCTTATCACCCGCGATGTTCTGCAGGCGGGCGAGATAATTGCGAAAGACCTGATCGTTGTGCAGGTAAATATTAAAGCAGACAAAATCGATCTCGCGCGGCCGCAGATATTCAGTGGTTGGAAAATTCGCAAACGTCACCAGGCAATCCGGCGCTTCGTCTTTCACCACGTAGACCAATTCATCAATCAGGGCCTCAACCCTCTCCTTGCCGATGAAGCGAACGAGATCGGCCGGGAATTCATTGACGACGCTGATGGCAAAAATCGCCGGGTGGTTGCCGCACTGCCTGGCGGCGGTGCGGACTGCATGCCGCGCTTCCTCCACCACACCGGGGTGGCTGTCAAAACTGATATTCTTCGGCCACGCCACGTCCAGGAAAATCTTCAACCCGCTGACTTCCGCCAGATCCAGAAACCATTTCGGCGGGATGTGATAAATGCGAACACAGTTGGCCCCCAGTTCGATCATCTGACGGAAATCTTTTTCCACCTGCTCGCGGCCGGGCAGCAGTTGCCCCGTCCGATCTGCTTCAAACGGACCATAGGTCACGCCTTTGATGTATAGCTTTTCAGACCCCAGGCGGAAAAATTTTCCATCGCGCCGAACGCGGTTGGTGACGGGCTCGATGCGGCGATGGCGAACCTGCGAAGTCCCCGCCGCCAGCGGCGCAGGGCTTCTTGGATTGCTCGACATGGGCGTACGCGCTTTGCGCGCCGCCGGTTCAGCTGCAACAACCGCCATCGGCTTCCTGTTCCTTCCAATATCGGACAAAGAGAATGCTATCTTATTCAGCCCCCTTGCACGCACCTAATGAAAAACGCGATCTGACGCCGCACCTCATCAGACACCCGAAATATCCTGCCATTAGAGCAGTTGGACCTCGGCGAATTCAACAGTTACGTCCTATAATGCAGCGGCGTTCAGGCAGTGGATTGTTCCAGCAAGTTGACGAATTCGCCGCCCCGCCATACCAATGAGACTCTGATGATCCCTTCTGTTGAACAGGCCGTCGAAATCTTCGGTACCGCCGCCGAGGAAAACCAGCTTAGCCATCTGCGCGAGCAGCAGGTTGTGCACCTGCCAAACGAAGGCGAAGTTTGGATGACAGGCGACCTGCACGACCATCGCCGCAACTTTGAAAAGCTCCTGCGGCTGGTTGACCTTCCAGGCAATCCCCAGCGCCATCTCATCCTTCACGAACTTATCCACGGCGACCATTACGACCAATCCGGGGCGGAAGACAGTTGGCATACACTTATCCGCGCCGCCGAGCTCAAGTGTGATTATCCCGATCAGGTTCACTTCCTTCTCGCCAATCACGACCTCGCGCAAATTCACGGTGAAGGGATCATGAAGAACGGCCTGAGCGTGTGCGAGGCTTTCACTGCCGGCCTCAAGCGCGACTTCGGCAGCACTTACCAGCGAGTAAACGTAGTCATCACGGAATTCCTGCTATCGCTCCCCCTGGCGATCCGCGCTCCCAACGGCCTGTTCTTCTGCCACAGTCTTCCAACAGATTCGCAGATGGAAAAGTTCGACTTCACCATCTTCGATCGGCCACTTACCGGGCCCGATTACAAACGCAAAGTCGGACCTGTCTATCAACTCATCTGGGGTCGCGGCGTAACACCAATAGGGGTCGATCAGTTCCTGCAAAAAGTAAACGCGACCCTCGTCATCACCGGCCACCAGCCCCAGGATACGGGCTACACGACCAATGGCGATCATCATCTCATCATCGCATCTGACCACAATCAGGGTGTTTTCCTGCCGCTGGATTTAGCGGCAGAATATACCGCGAACGATCTGGTGGAACGCCTGCAAAAGTTTGTGGCGATTGAATAAAGCGGTGCGCGTTCTGATTGATCGCAGAAACCAGGAGGTATTGCCTTTCATATCCGGGCGAAGAGAATAGACACCTCACGCTACGGGGCGTAGCTCAGTTTGGTAGAGCGCCTGGTTTGGGACCAGGAGGTCGCAAGTTCGAATCTTGTCGCCCCGATTTGACGGGACATAATTACGTTTCATCCGCCTTACGATGCTTGGTCATGAACCGACGCCTCCAGCGTTCCACTTTTCATAGATCTGAACGACGCTGATCTCGCAATAGAATTCAGCGTGTTGAAGTTGGTCTTGCCAGTGCGTGCGACTTTAGTAACGATGGGACTCGCTACGAATATCATGACGGTTTCTTGTCCGGCCACCGCTTGAGATATTCGCAAATCGCGCATTGGCCAAATTCGAAATCCTGCTTGGACTTCGATCTGACGGCCTCTAGCAAGTACAGTTCCCGAAGAACTGTTAGCGGCTCAGACTTCAATTTTCCGCATCAATCAGTCGTGAATGCGTCAATCGCATTCCCCGTTCTCGACGATTACCAACTCGACGCCTTTTTTTCACGGATATCGATATGCTGTTGGGATGACACACGGGGACCTTAGGCAGAGAGACGAATCCCTTCCGCGGTACATTGCGGACGAGGCTGACAATCTTCGAAAGCGCATGAAGGAGGACGTTGTACCGGCTCAAGTTTGGAATAGCCTGTATACCAACGCGTTGGCACAAATGTATTCGGCCCGAACGACGTTCATCAGTTCGACTCAGAACGCTCTTACAACAATGCTCGGTGCCTACACCGCTGGCGCCGCTATTGTCGCCGTCCTCGCATCAAAGCACGATTCCACTACATTATTTCGCTCGCTCCTACTCGTTGCTTCCGCGGGCTGCTTCCTGCTCCCCATACTGACCCGCTGGCTTTGGGTTGAGAAAATTCGGGCAGGGTACAGCATTTATGTAATGTCAATCATTCACGCGACGGTCGTGGCGACCGCGACAAAATCCCGAGCCGGACATGGTTGGATCGAAGCAATGGCGCTCTGCGGTAGAGCAACGGGCGGCATTCGCCGAGCAAAATGGCGCAACGTTTCAGACGATTCGATTTCCGACCAATGGGAATTCCGACCGAAATTGGACGTAAACCTTCGCTGCAAGAGTTTCCGACTGTGCAGGCGTTGCAACTGCTGCAAGAGCTTCAGATTGAGCAGTCGGTACGAATGGGAATTGATCAGCGATAGTCAGGCAATGAATACGGCAGGAAAGGTTGAAGCTGTTTGGTGTAGCCGAGGGCGTAATCTGCTGTACCTCTACACATTGACCGTAAACATCGCTGTATCGGTGATATCCCCTATCGGGTTTGTTTTCGCTGTCGTTGCGTATAAATCAGCTAGTTAAATCGTGTCGACTCGCTGTGCAATTGTCGCGGAGGAGATGCCGCGCATCCTGTCTCACGGGGGGTACGTCGATGCTGATTTTTGGCGTCTATCACTCGTCCCTAACGAGATTTCAGAATTTACGACGACCAATCGGCAGGATTTGAACTGACTACGCACGCAGTTCTTCCCCGTTAGGGAGCAGGCCGCAGTTCGATATCGCGGATCACCTGCCCGATCATCGCCGTGATTTCTTCCAACGGTGCCCGAAAAAACTCACGACGCGTGCTGATTCGCCGCGCTGCCAACCGAGAGTGAGCTTCCTTCTCAACCGCGGCGCAATTGCCGACATTCCAGTGGGCCAAGACACCAAATGGCAGCGGGACCCCCGTCGTAAAAAGCTCGCGGGCGCGTTCGACAGCGGTCCGTCTGGTAAGACCGACCTTGTAGACGTCCGGCACGCTCGCAGGTTCTCGCATCACATAAATAACGCCAGGATCGGGACCATCCTTCGGCTTACTGATTCGCTGAAGTACGAATTTCGACGGGCTATTCGAGGACCAATTTTCACTTCGTTCGACCCACGTCCTGCCGACGATAGGGTTGCGATCGCGATCTTCACCGACGCAGCCCGGATCGAGCATCTTCCAGTAGCCGCTGGCCTCTAGCTGTAGGCCGGGTGGTGTCACCGTCAAGCTTTCCTGCGCCGAACTCGTCCGAGTAGTGAGACATCGAAGAGTTCGTTCGAAACAGCACTCCTTTTTGCCGAGTAACTTTTCGGCCTTTACCGTCATCGGCTCGGTTTTCTTGGTGAATAGTTCCGTCTTAAAGACGATTTCGGAAACATGGGCCAGCTCGTCGACGAACAGAAGTGGCAGGTACATCAGCGATGCAAGCAGTGAGAACAAATTGTCGTACCGGCCTAAACCTTCCGACGAAGAGCAGATAAACCCAGCCTTTTCATCTGCTGGCATATCAGCGAAGACCCCTTCGTCATCAGTGAACACCTTGTAGGACCGGCCAATGTCCACGTTTACATAGCGAACATTGTGGGTTTCACGGATCAAGTCAATTCGGGTTAGAACCAGCACTTTCGTGAAGCCGGGAAACGCTTCGAGATAGCGGTCGGCTTTGCTCAAATCCGGTGAGGGCTGAATCTCTTCTCGCCCAATTCCGGGGGTGTAAGCAACCGCATCGAGGTCTAACTCGTCTTCAGAACAAGACATCTCTTTTTCGCCCGCAATCAGTATGCAAGACAGCTCATTTTCGTGGCGAACGAAAGCGACTGCGGCCACCACTCTCTCGGAACTGCTCGACTTTAGGCGGCATCCGCCTGAGTCGCCAACCATGTTGTAACTGTACACTACCCCATCCCGCATCGCGTCCAAGAGCAAGGCCGGCTTTCGGAGCAGCGCGTTCGCGGAGTACCATCGAAAATAGTCTGTGGCGGCAAGAAGATGTTCGACCTCCGGACGTAGGTCGAACGCGCAATATTCCGGCTCAAACTTGAGGAATGACTCCATCACATTAAATGATGTCGGATACGAGTGCGGGCCGTGCTTTACGAATCGATCCCAGTATTCCAGAAAGAAGTGGCGGATAGTTCCGGCCATCACAAAGCCCGATCCGCCGAAGCAGCGAGTGTACGCCCACAATGGCGCTCGTTCTGACATCTCTCGAAGACGAATCTGAAACAGCAGGTCGGAATCCATGGCCCGTTGAACACGGGCGCGATAGATCTGGGACTGCAAGTGTGGAGGAGGAGGCGCGGTCTTCGAAAGACGCGACATCCGCTTTTCGAACGGCGTCATCGGTACCAATAGGTTTCGCTTCGGAACGACTATTCGCTCCGCTCGCTCCGTTGTCGTTACGGAAGCACAATCGCTCCTGATGTCGCCGTTGCCCGCCGAAAGCTTCCTCTGCTTGCGCTTAGCCAGCTTTTTGCGCGCGGAGTTCCGTCTTTTCTCTTCTTTCGCATCTCGTGTCTCCGCTTGAACGTGTTGCCGCCGCCTAATTCCAATAGCAACAGATGTTACGCGATTCACTTATCCCTAACCAACGGAGAGGACTGCACGCGGTTTACCAGTGGTGGGCCGCGGCGAAGAGCTGTTTTCCTCGGTAGCGAATGTCAGGATCGGAGAATACCTTCTGCATCGCCGCGAGCCTCTCGGCGGCTCCGGCATTGTCCGCAACTGCCCCCCACAGGCAATATGCCGGTCCGTCCGTGTTGAGCGGCAATGGTCGTCGCACGACATGCTTGAAGACCATCCGCAGTTGTGCGCCGTAATGCTCAGCCACGGCATGCGGATGCGCGATTTTGAAACGATGCATTTTTCGCTCGATGAGGCCGCTCGTGTAGTCGCGGTAGCACGCGTCGTACAGGGATGGGCAGAACTGGTCCAAATTCGTTCTGATTGCGGCCGTCATTTTTCCGTCAAGCGTCAGTAGGCGGTTGATGCCAGGGGGAAGCAGGCAAAGGAAGTCGATCGCGCGTGTTTTGGCGAGTGCCTCCACCGCGCTCCATTGTGGTGGCAGTCCAAACGGATCGAGGAAGGCGAATCCACGCCATTTTGCCCAATCTGTCCCGTCGCAGACCCGGCAAAGAAACGTGGTCGCCTCTTCACGCCTTATCCGAATTCGAGCGTTGGGATAATCTGCGGCTAGGTCGTTCAGCTGATCGACGTTCGATTGAAGTTTGTCTGCGAACAAGAACTTATCGAACGCGCTGAAGCCAAGTGCGATTCGGGACGACCCGTCAAACTTGGGCGTAGGTGGTTGCGGGAAGAAGCCACCTAGACGCTCGTGCCTTTGAGGCGACCACGTTCCACAGCCTGCGAAGGGATCGAGATACTTTAGGCGGTACCCTTGGCCCCCCATGGTGGAGGTGAACGCTTCGAGGCAGCCGCGAAGGCATTCGAGCTTCGTGACGGTGTGGCTACCACCAAAATCCATGGTTGATATTATCGCGAACGGCGAGAGGAACGCGATGTCCTTAACGTTTCAGCCAATTTCGCAAAGACGATCCCAATGCGGCAGGCTCACCGGCTGTCCGTACTCGACACGCCGGAATGCACAAATGAGCGATTTCGCCGCAAAAACCCATGAAAAGTTCAACTGGTGTCCTGTCACCCCGATGATGCGCGGATCGCGAAGATGAAGTGAAGCCGGGGGAAGATGAGACAAAATGAGGCGCGCCTCACGCCGTCCCAAGGAATCATGTATCTATACAAAGCGTTATACATAAAGATGTTATGTAAATACAATCTTCATGTATTAGCAATAATACGATAAAGCGCGCCTCATTTCCTTCCCATCTTAACATGAGGCTGCGAATCGCGATTGCACGACAAGTAGTGGGATGCGCTCAACCGGTACACCGAGCAGGGTTGTCTGAACATCGATAACCATGGCTGCCGAAAGAGACCTGTGGCCAGCGGTGGTTATGCGCAAGATCACCGGCGGCAGCCGCAGCGCAATCGGCCGCTGAGGCCTGGTCGGTGCTGGCCAGCGTCATGCATACGGGCAGAGCAACAAGGCCGCGACATTCAGGAAACGATCAAGACCCTGCTCAGGGCGGCGTGGGCGGGGAAAGACGTCACGCCGCTCACGGATACACCATGACGATCAGGTCTGGCGGTAAACAGTTACCCAAAAAGCAATATGATGAGTGTCCTGTTTTCCTGTCATTGCCGCTGATATCGTCTTCAGTGACGTGAAACGAAGCAATTACGGTCCCGCTTGTGTTGAAGCTGCGCCGGGCGAAGAAGCGGTTCCATTGGGTCCGGCCATCGCTCCAGGATATGTTATCGGGAGCGGAACGGCTCTGGGGGCCGCAGTCATGTGGAAAAAGAATAGCCCCATCAGCACCAACACAATGCTTGCCGCGAGTGCGGTCCAAACCAGCCGGAAACTTCTGCGGCGTTCAGGTGGGGTTTCGTAATTCAGGCCATGCGGCGATTGATCGTCTGCCATGTTTGCAGCATACCAGACTATTGCCCCCGGCTCAGCTTTAAGGACAGGTGCCGGCAAACGCTCATGCCCAAAGCTGCACCGCGGGGCGATTGATCCTGACATAACAAAATTTCATGCCGGAATATGCGGCGCCAACTTTAACTTGATCCAACTTGATCTGGTGTCAGCGGCTAAAGAACCGCCAGCGGCACATGCCGCCCGACCGGCGGTTCTTTCCAGCGCTCGGGAGACAACAGCTGCATTGAGGCGTCCCATACCATCGCCGGAGTCATGCGCGTCATGCAGCGATGGTCCAGCGGACAGGTTTTCTTCTGGCACGGGCCGCAGAAAACTTTGACCGCCACCTGGCGTTCTTTCGGATAATAAATCTCGGTCCATTCGGGATGGGTCGGGCCGAATACCGTGACGACTGGCACATCCATCGCCGCCGCGATATGTCGCGGGCCTGTGTCGTTGGTCACCATCAAATCGCATCGGCGGACGATTTCCTTCAGAGAGCCCAGCGTCATTCCCCTCGTTGACAGATCCACCGCCGCATGTTTCATCTGACGTTGAATCGCCTCGACAATCGCGCGCTCTTTGGGCGTAGCGCTCAGCAGCACCGTCGCGCCCAGATCATCGACGAATCGATCCGCCAGCTCCGCGAAATAATCCGCCTTCCAAAGCTTGGCCGCGCCGTATTGCGCCCCGGATTCAGCATGATCAGCGGCGGCTGAGCCGACGCCCCCGGCCGATACAGCGCGGGTTCCAATCCGGCCCGCACAAAAACGCTGTCGGCCTCGCGCCGATCGGAATCGGTGACGAATAACTCCATCCGCAAATCGCGACTATTTGACCCCAGATACCGCGCCAGCCCCATGTATGAATGAATGATCGGCGATGGGACAAATTTTCCTTTTTCCTTCACGGGCAGCAGCCGATCACTCAGTAAAAAGCCGCGGCCATCCCGCTCATAGCCAAAAATGCGCGGGATATTCGCCATCTTGCAAACCAGCGCAGATTTGAATGAGTTCGGAAGCAATATCGCCAGATCAAACTTCGCCGCGCGAAGCCGGGCGGCCAAGTCAAATGTCCCCTTCCCCGCCTTCGCCTTGGTTTTGCCTGTGCGATAAGTGATGAACTGATCCGCCCAGGGCATGCCGCTGTAGAGGTCTTTGACATATCGCCGCATCAGATAGGCGATGTGGGCGTCAGGATAGAGCAACCGCAGCGCCCGCAACGTCGGCGTGGCCATGACGGCATCACCCACCCAACTTGGCTGAACGATTAATATCTTCTGCGGCATAGACATCAAGGCCACCAGTATATCCCGGACGGTAACGGAACTAAATCCCGTCCCGGTTCCTGAACAGAGGCCGGCGATCCGGGCCGACTATTTATGCCCGTCAATCCACCCCAATTGCCGGTTGCCAAATGAATGCGGCGCCGCCGGAATGGTCGGGGCGGCCCATCGCACAGCGTTCTCAATCACCCTCAGCACAGTCTCATTGTGATACGTGGGAAACGTCTCATGCCCGGGCCGAAAATAAACCACCTTCCCGGCCCCGCGGGTCCAGGTGCATCCGCTGCGGAACACTTCGCCGCCGGTGAAGCTGCTGATTAGAAATGTGCTATCCGGCTGAGGGATATCAAAATACTCGCCATACATCTCTTCCCGCTCGATCACAAAATGATCATCGATATGCTGCACGATTGGATGCCCCGGCTGCGTGACCCACAGCACCTCGCGCTCATTCTCGCCAACCCGCCACTTCAGATCGCAGGTTGTGCCCATCAGCTTGCGGAAGATCTTGGAAAAATGCCCGCTGTGCAGGACCACCAGCCCCATCCCCTGGCGAACGACACGGTTGTAAACGCGCTCAACGATCAGATCCTGCACATCCGTATGGGCCATGTGCCCCCACCACGTCAGCACGTCGGTCTTTTGCAACTGCTCTTCGGTCAGCCCGGCCTCGACGTCATCGAGCGTCGCAGTTGAAACTTCCAGATCACTGCTCTTGCGCAAAAACGAAGCGATCGCTTCATGGATGCCGTTCGGATAAATCTCTGCCACTTTCGGGTTTTTCTTCTCGTGCCGAAATTCATGCCAGACGGTGATGCGAATAGCCATTGGTGCTCCCGGTTATCGAAATCAGTCTTTACCACGGGAAGCAAACTCCCGAAACACGAATTTCGCAGCCAATCGTCGCTGACCTTCGGGGGAACCGGTTTTCGCGGTGCGCACGGGCCAGAGGCTTTGACAGGATAAAGGCGCGAGCAGCGCGGCCCACAAGACTTACCCACTATCCCGACTGCTCACCACATCCCCCAGATGGGCTGCATCGTTCACACAGGCCAGCCTCCAGCGGAAGCCATCACGGTATCGGCGGGCGAGAAGCTCCAGGATCGAACAATTGGCGATTTGCTGCATCTCCACCGGCCGATGCCCTCGCGTCACGCGAAGTTGTTCATCGGCGAGCATCCGCAAAATTGCGCGGATCGGTCCGCCGTGCGTCACCACGGCAATCACCTTTGCCTTTGGAAATCGCCTGGGTAATCCCAGCAGCGCCTCCCGTACGCGATCCTGCATCGCCAGCATGGGTTCCCCGCCCGGCGCATCCATTTCGCCCGATGCCGCCATCCAGGTTTCGCGGTGACCGACGGTCTTTCCTTCCAGCGATCCAAAGCCGCGCTCTCGCCAGGCAGGATCCAGCACCAGCGGCAATCCGCACGCGGCCGCGATGGAACCGGCGGTCTGCGTCGCCCGCGCGAGATCGGAACTCACCAGCACATCGATTGGCGGATGCCGCGACTTTAATCTTCCCGCCAGCAGCGTCGCCTGCCGGATGCCGGTGAGATTGAGCGAAGTGGGTTGATGCCCCTGCAAAACACCGCTTGCATTGGCGTCGGTTTGTCCGTGGCGAAGCAGGAGAATGTGCGTCGTTCGGTTCATCAGGAAAATCGCAGCCGCTCTAAATCCGCGAAGAAATCCGGATATGTCTTATTGACGCACTCGGCGTCTTTGATCTTCACTCCGTCGATCCTGGTTGCCGCCACCGCAAAACTCATCGCCATGCGGTGATCGTCATAGGTGTCTACTTCCGCCGCGTGCAAATGTTTGGGGGGATCGATGATGAGGGTATGACCTTCCTCGACGGTCACCTTCGCGCCGAACTTCTGCAATTCGTTGGAAAGCGCCGCCAGCCGATCTGTTTCTTTCACGCGCAAGGTGTGCAGCCCGCGCATGACCGTCTGTCCCCGAGCAAACAGCGCCGCGGCCGCCAGCGTTTGCGCAGTATCCGGCATCCCACGAAGATCGACATCAATGCCTTCCAGCGTTTGTGTTCCCATGACGGTGATAAAGTCCGGGCCGAACACCAAATCCGCCCCCATCTTTCGCAGCACATCGGCAAAACCGACATCCCCCTGCAGGCTCGACTTTCCCAGCCCTTCAACGGTCACCTTGGCGCCCGGATGCACGGCGGCGGCGGCCAGAAAATAACTTGCGTTGCTCGCATCCGGTTCCACTGGATAAATGGTCTCTTGATATTTCTGTGTCGGCACAAATATTTTCTGCGGCTTTCCGGTCGCCGGGTCACGCGCCAATTCCGGCGTTACGCCAAAGCGATCCATCAGTTGCATGGTCATCGCCACATACGGCCAACTGGTCTGCTCTCCTTCCAAATCCACTTTCACTTCATCCCGCGCATATGGACTGGCCATCAGCACCGCTGACAGATATTGGGAAGAAACGGCTGACGCGTATTTCATCTCCCCGCCCGGCAGCCCCGCCGCCACAACCTTCAGCGGCGGAAATCCTTCCTGCCCCAGATAATCCACCTTCGCTCCGAGCGTGCGCAGGAGGCTAACGAGATCGCCGATCGGCCGCTGCCGCATCCGTGCGATGCCATCAAGCGTGTACGATCCATTGCCCAGCGCGCACATCGCCGACAAAAAACGGATCGTAGTGCCGCTGTTCCCGCAAAATAATTCTGCGCTGCCCGCGGGAATCTTCCCTCCCTGGCCGCGCACCTTCACGCGCTTGGCGCCACGATCGATCTCCAGTGCAAACCCCAGCTTCGAAAGCCCATCCAGCATTACCAGCGTATCGTCGGCGAATAGCACATTCGAAAGCTCGCTCAGACCCTCGGCCAGCGCCGCGAGCACCAGCGCGCGGTTGGTCAAACTCTTCGATCCCGGCACGGCGACGATCGCCTGAAACGGATGAGTCAGCGGCGGAAAGATCACATCACTCATGGCCGCGAGTATAGTGCCACCCGCCGCCGCTGTCTTTGCTCACGGCGCGTACCTGATTCACATGACCGCTTCCCCTGTCAGCATCCGCATCCTCACCAATCCCGCTGACCCCGCCGTCACCCGTATTACAGGCATCTATCTTCAGGCGATCCCCGAAACCGAACGAAAACCGGCGGCATGGCTCACCGAAGTAATCACCCGCAAGGGCTTCACGCTTCTCGTGGCGATTGAAGCTGAAAGCCCTGTCGGCTTCGCCACGATTTTCGTCCCGCCGGATCGAGGTTTTTCGCTGCTGGAATATCTCGCCGTTGACCCAAATTATCGAAGCCGCGGCATAGGCGCCGAACTTTTTCATGCATCGATCGTTCTTGCGAACAGCAGCCCCATGCTGCTCGAAGTTGATTCAGCCGATCGCTTTTCTTTATCACATGATGAACGCGCGAGACGAATCGCCTTCTATCGCCGTCTGGGCTGCCGCCGAATCGCCGATCTTTCCTACATCCTGCCAATGGGGAATGCCCCCCCGATGGAGCTTATGGTCGCAAATGCCCCAGGGAATATTACGACGATTCAACTTCGACAGTGGCTGCAAACCATCTACCGGGATGTCTATAGTGTTCCTCCTTCCGATCCCCGCATTGCGAAAATGATTGAAACTATTCAGACCGACAAGGTGGAATTGGTTTAGAGCCTCTAACCCAAACTCGCCGTCGACTTCGGCGAGCTAAGTCGGGCCGTGTCTAATCTCTGGGCTCCTCCATCCCGACGGAAGCTGTGTCAACATCGCCGCCATGATGATTAACGCCGCCCCCATCCATCCCTGCATCCCAAATCGCTCACGAAGCACGATCCATCCAAACAGCGCCGCCCAAAGCGGCTCCATCGTATAAAGCACTGCTGCCTGTGGAGCGCTGACATATCGCTGCCCCACCGTCTGAAACCACGTTGTTGCCGCGGTGGCGGCGACCCCAAGATAAATCACCGCCGCCCAGGGTATCGCATGAACCGCTTCATGCGCCTGCCATGTCCAAATTGCGCCAAGGATCATCACCACCCACAGATGCGCCGCTGTCAGCGCTTTGGTCGGCAGCGTATGGGCAAACTTCTCCATGCGCGTGATATAAACCGCCCAGCAGACCGCGCACACCAGCGTCCACCCATCCCCTCGATTGGGTGGCGACCCATCATTGCTCAACAGCGCCACACCAACCAGCGCCAAGATCGCCGCGATCCAGATCGCTGCGCGAACCGCCGCCCCAGCAGCGCCACCAGCACAGGCACCAGGATCACGTGCAGCGCCGTAATAAACGCGCTGCGGCTGACCGTCGTATATTGCAACCCAATTGTCTGCGTCGCATATCCCAGCCAAAGCAGCACCCCCAGCTCAATCGCCGCGAGCCAAAGCCGTCGGCCAAATCGAAGAAAGGGCAAAAATAAAATCGCCGCGATCAGAAACCGGGCGAAGATCAACTGGCTTGCCGGGAAACGCCCAAGCGCCGCCTTGGTGACGACAAACGTGGTCCCCCAGAGAAAAGTAGTCAGCGACAACAACAAAACGCCCCGGGCGGCGTGTCGGGGAGTATCAAATGATGATGCCATCTGAACGCATCAGACTGGACAACGAACCCAACCACAAGCGCTCACCAAAATCTTCCTGCGCGATAGAAAAACTATATCTGCCGTCTAAACGGGTGACCATTGAGGCAGCGTGATTAATGTGGCGGACGAGCAGAAGATAGAGTTGCATCGCACGGCTATCCCTACCCATCCCGGCGTTGCATTCTCCTTCGTTCCTCCGCACCTTCGCGGGTGTGTCTTCCCGAAGAATGCTTTACGAACCGCACCCAACGGATTAGCTTCTGTCCATCATGACCTTCGGGCGCCAGAACAATCTCTCGCGCCGCGCTGTGCGGCCAGACGGCCGCACCCTCCGCGACACCCGGCGCCGCGGCGTCGGAAAAGCGTCGTTGCTCGACGTTCTCTCCGGCGAACCGGCTCCCGCATCCGGCTTCTCGCGCTTCATTGCCGCCATTGTCCGATTTGTGCGCCGGCGATGAATCCTCGTCACCATGCATGTCAGCCGCGATGCACGCGGTTATCCCCGCCACCCTGCCGCCAGTTCCACAAACATCCTCATCCCCACACCGATCGCATCGTCCGTAAAATCAAAGTGATCGCTATGCAGCGGCGGATGGACCGGCCCATCTGCCGATTCCATCCCGATCAGGAAAAAGCACCCCGGAACTTTTTCGAGGTAATAGGCAAAATCCTCACCACCCATGGAAGGCCTGTTGACGGGTAAATAATGATCAGCCCCTATAGCCGCCTTGGCGATTCGAGCGACATAATCCGCCATCGCCGGATCATTTACCGTCGCCGGATAACCTTCGAACCATTCAAATTTCAGGTTGCAATCATTCGCCGCGGCGATTCCGGCGCATCGCCGCTCGATCGCCTTCGTCACCATCCGGCGGCCATCGCTTGTGAGTGTCCGCGCTGTCCCTTCGATTGTCGCGATATCAGGGATGATGTTGACCGCGGTGCCCGCATGGATGGAACCGATGGTGACAACTGCCGAGTCGGTCGGGTCATACTCGCGGCTGACAAATTGCTGCAGGTTCAGCACTGCTTCGCAAGCCGTCACGATCGGGTCGCGGCCCAGGTGCGGAAACGCGCCATGACAGCCCCGGCCAATAAACGTCGCTGAAAAACTATCCGTCGCCGCCAGCAGCACTCCCGGTTTGGTCGCGACAATTCCCACCTTCAATCCCGGCCACCCATGCAGCCCAAAAATCGCGTCGACCTTGGGACCAATCCGTCCATCCAGCACACCGGCCTGCACGAGGCGCTCGCCTCCCCCGCCGCCTTCTTCCGCCGGCTGCCAGATCAGCTTCACACACACCGGCAACCGGCTTGCCATCCCCTTAAGCACTGCGGCGGCGCCCACCAACATCGCGGAGTGCCCATCATGCCCGCAGGCATGCATGCGGCCGGGATGCGTGCTGGCATATGCAACCCCCGTCTTTTCCTCAATGGGCAACGCATCAATATCCGCCCGCAACGCGATGCATGGCTTGGACCGATCCCCAATCCAAGCAACGGTGGCTGTCGGCGCATGGGTCGCACCGGCAACATATTCAATTCCAATTCGATCCAGTTCCCCCCGAATCATTGCCGCCGTTTTGTGCTCCTCAAAAAGCAACTCGGGAATGCGATGCAGACGATGGCGCAGGTTCACCACCAGAGGAAGTTGAGCGTCAATGAGGCCGGCGATTTCCATAATGATTGGGGAATGCATGTAGTGAATAGCGGATAGTCCGACCTAATCGCCATCCACTCACCTGCTTTTCTCTCACTCAGAATAACTGATCCAAAACCTCTTCCATCGGCAACTGGACGCACGTAAAAATGGGCGTATCCCGCAATGTGTACTTGCTGCTTTGCGTTTCCCTCAGCTTCATCACCAGGTCCAGAAAATCTTTCGGCTCTTCTGTTTCAAACGCCACCACAAATTCCTGGTCGTCGAGCCCGAAGCTGTAGGTGGTGTTCAGCTTCACGCTGGGAAATTCGTTGCCCACTTTAATATGGTGGTCCATGATCTCCTGCCGCTTTTCCAGCGGCAGCAGATACCAGTCGCGCGTCTTCACAAAGGGGTAAACAAACAGATATTTCCGCTTGCCCGGGATGATGTGCGTGCGGCTCTCGGCCGTGTGGAACGGATCGAGCTTATCGATGTACATGCTGCGCTTCGTCATCGAAACAAATGAGTGCGGCGTAGTCAGATAAGCCCCGATCCGCGACTTGTTAATCTGCTGCGTATGCGCCTGAAAATCATCGGTGGACCGGCTGATTCGCCACAGAAGAAAATCGCAATCAGGCCGAAGCCCGACGGTGCTGTATGTCAGACACATGAGCCCCGGCCGCGGGTTCTGAAAAAGCTTGAGAAACTCGCTGCGGGCCTGGAATTTTTCATGATCGTCCAGCCGGCGAAAGGCTGGATCGAGTTTGTAAAATGCGAAATTTACAAACTGCCGCTGGATCGACGGCGCTCCGCCCGGCGCGCCAGCCGCCGCGGCCTGCGGGGAAGCGGACGATTGAGGTGAATCTGTTTGTGTCATTGATGTGAACTCCAGATAAAGGCAACTGCGGCATTATAAGTGTTACCCGCCGGGATTTCGCCGGTGCGGGCCAACTTGCAGGTTTGGCGCATTCGTGCGATGCTCCCGCCGATTATGAGCGCCGGCGACGTACCCCTTACGATTCAGGAAATTGAAAAATATACGGTCGTGGAATTCCGCACACCGTCCCTGATGGACCCGCTCGTGCTCGAACGGATCGGCGACGTGGTCTATCGCCTAGTTGACGCCGAAGATAAGCGCATGCTCATCCTCGATTTTGAACAGGTCGAATACCTTTCCAGCCAGGCCATCGGCATCGTCCTCACACTCAACAAAAAGCTGTCAAAGCTGAAACACACCAGCCTCGTCCTGTGCGGCGTCGGTCCAAAGCTCATGGAACTGATCAAAATCACCCGGCTGGATAAAATCCTGAAGATCAGGGAATCGCAGCGCGAAGCAGTCAAGGTCCTGCCGAATTGAGGGAACTGATCTGCGGATAAGCGAGGAACCTGGCCGCGGCGGGGCCGGGACATTTCATTTCACGGAGGCAAATCGATGGCGGAGACACGCACCCTCACCCAACTCAGCATTTTTCTCGTAAACAAACCCGGCGTGCTGGCGCAAGTCACCCGCGCCCTCGCGGATGAAAAAGTGAATGTCATTGCGATGACGCTCGTCGATTCCCAGGAGCACGGTGTACTTCGCATCGTCGCCGCCAATCCTGATTCCGCCCGGAAGGTGCTGTCGAAGTTGAACCTGCCGATGACGGAAACCGATGTCCTGTGCCTTGATATGTCCAACCGCCCCGGCGCACTGGCCGACATCGCCGGCCTGCTCGGCGCCAATCACGTCAACATCAACTACGCCTATTGCACGAGCGGCGCACCGGGAGGAAGAACTACGGGAATTTTCAAAGTCGCCGATCCGAAAAAAGCCCTGAGCGTGTTGAAAACCAGCGGGGGAAAACACAAGGAAACCGATCTGCATAAAGGACAATCGCGGAGATAACTTGTCCCCCCCGCTCCCTCCGATATCATCTTCCCCACCTTGACCAAACGCATCGCGATCCTCGGCTCAACCGGCTCCATTGGCTGCAACACGCTCGAAGTTATCGAGCATCTCGGGCCGCCTTACCGCGTCACCGCGCTTTCGGGGCACAAGCAGATCGACAAACTGCTCGAACAGGTTCAGCGGCATCGCCCCGCCGCCGTCGCGGTAACGGATGAAACATCTGCCGCCCGGGTTGCCCCGGCGCTGAAAGAACTGGGCGCACGGCTATACGTCGGCCCCGCCGGCCTTGCGGAAATCGTCCGCCGCGATGATGTGGATATTGTCGTCGCCGCCGTGGTTGGGGCCGCTGGGCTGCCCGCTGCGTTTGCCGCTGTGGAAGCGGGCAAAACTTTGGCGCTGGCCAATAAAGAATCGCTGGTATGCGCCGGTTCATTGCTGATCCCCCTGGCTCGAAAAAAAAACGTGCCCATCCTCCCTGTCGACTCCGAACACTCCGCCATTTTTCAATCGATGCAATGTGGCCGGTCTCACGAAATCCGCCGTATCATCCTCACCGCCAGCGGGGGACCTTTCCGCACCGCCTCCGCCGAGAAAATAAAAAACGCCACCCTCGCCGACGCCTTGAACCATCCCACCTGGAAAATGGGCGGAAAGATCACGATTGATTCCGCCACCATGTTCAACAAGGGCCTGGAATTGATCGAAGCCTGCTGGCTTTTCGATTTGCCCCCGGAAAAGATTGAGATCGTCGTCCATCCGGAATCGGTGATCCATTCGATGGTGGAATATGTGGACGGCTCAGTGATCGCCCAGCTTTCTCCGCCGGATATGCGAACGCCGATTCAGTATGCACTGACTTATCCGGATCGCGTAAACGGCATCAGCCGCCGCCTCGATCTGACTCAGGCCTTTAACTTAAGATTCGAACCGCCGGATTTTGAACGATTTCCTGCGCTTCGGCTCGCTTACGATGTGGCCCGAAAAGGCGGTACTGCCGGCGTAGTCCTCAACGCCGCCAACGAAGCCGCCGTTTCATCATTTACGTCCGGGAAGATCGCCTTTGGGGAGATTTCCCGGCTGGTTGGCCTTACAATCCAAAAGCACGACGTTCAGCCGCATCCAACGTTGGACGATCTTCTCCGAGCAGACCGCTGGGCACGTGCGGCGGTTGAAACTTTGGTCACTGAAATGACTGGATAATAAGACTATCCATTGTCCGCGGTCATTTGCCCGTTGCTAAGAATTATTAGAAACACTGGATAACTCCGGCAACGGACCATGAACAACTGACCACGGACACCTCCCAAGGAACTTCATGTTTTCTTCCCTCGCCAGCATTCTTCTTCTTGCCTTTGGTTTCGGGTTTGTCATTTTCTTCCATGAGCTCGGCCACTTCCTGGCGGCCAAGTGGGCAGATGTGAAGGTGGAACAGTTCGCTGTCGGATTCGGTCAGGCGATGTTCTCGTGGCGGAAGGGGATGGGATTTCGGTGGGGATCGTCACAGGAAGAATTTCAAAAGCGCCTTACCTCCTACGTTGAAGAACATCACAACAGTGAGCTTCAATTCAAAGAGCGCACCGAAGGCCCCACCGACGAACAGCTTTCGCAAGCCGCCAAGGCGCTCAACATCAGCGAAACCGAATACCGTCTGAACTGGATCCCCCTCGGTGGTTACGTGAAAATGCTCGGGCAGGATGACCTCAAGCCCGGCGTCACCGCCAACGATCCCCGCGCCTACAACAACAAAACCATCAGCCAGCGGATGGTGATTGTGTCGGCCGGCGTAATCATGAATGTGATCCTCGCGGCCATTGGTTTCATGATCGCCTTTTTGCTTGGTCTCCCCGCCGCCCCGGCGATTGTCGGCAATCTTCAGCCCGGTTCGCCGGCCCAGTCGGCGTATCGCCTCGTCAATGGGCAGCCGCAACTCGCGCCGCTCCAGCCCGGCGATACGATTCTTACGCTCGATGGCCGCGCACAGGCTGATTTCACCAAGATCGGCATGAACGTCGCGCTATCCGAAGAAGGCCGGGCTCTGCCCATCGACGTAAAGCGCGTCAGCGGACAGGTCGAACAACTCTTTATCCAGCCTGGAAAACCGAAGGACGAAGCGAAAAACTTCCTCATGCTCGGCATCACCCAGCCGTACGAACTCCGCGGCCTGGATCCCGAAGAAGTTAAGACGATCTCCGAAGAAACCAAAGACCTTGAGCTGGATGATCCGCTCGCCGTCGCACCGGGCGACCGCATCACGCAAATTCAGGGAAAGGCTGTCACCGACGCCCGCGATTTCCCCGCGCTCGATGCGGCGATGCAGAACTCCAAAGGCCAGCCCATCGAGCTAACTGTCGTCAACGCCAAGGGCGCCACGCGCACCGTCAAAATCCGTCCGGCCTTTGAAGAGCCATTTTCCAAAGACCCGCTCAACTTCGCCGGAATGTTGCCGCGGACCATGCTCGATGCGATCGTGAAAGGCTCCCCTGCCGAGAAAAAACTCCTGCCCGGTGACGTGATCATTGGCATCGCCTCGGCCAAAGACGGCGGCGACCAGATCACCAACCCTTCGCGCCCCGATGTCATGAAGTGGTTCAGCGACGCCGGCAGCCACGGCGAAGCCGTCAACATCAAGGTGTTCCGTGAAGGCAAAGAGGTCACGATCTCGAACATCGTTCCCAGCTACACGGTCGAGCGCGGCCATAAAGGCATGGGCGTCCAACTCGATGCCGAAGCCAACGATGCCATCGTCGGCGGGCTCGTGACCGACAGCCCCGCTGCCCTGGCAAATGTCCCTCCAGGAGCAAAAATCGTTTCCGTCGATGGCAATCGCACAACCACCTGGGGCGATGTCGACGCCGCCTTGAAACAAGTCACCGGCAGCAAGCCTTTCACCGTCATTGCACTGGTCGGCGGACAAGAACGCCCCTTCACTTTTGGCCCCCTCTCATCCACCCAGCTCGCCGAGCTCCACCAGAACCGCTACGGGCCGCGGTTGATGCTCCACGAGTACATCGAAATCCGAAAAACCAGCAATCCCATCACCGCCGCCCAATGGGGCATCGGCGAAACGCGCGACGCGCTCGTTCAGGTCTACCTCACCGTCCGCCGAATGGTGCAGGGATCGGTCAGCTATAAAAATGTCAGCGGTCCCGTCGGAATTTTCGTGGCCGGTTATGGCTTCGCCAACAAAGGCACCACCTGGCTTCTCTGGTTCCTCTCCATCATCAGCGCCAACCTCGCCGTGATGAATTTCCTCCCCATCCCCATCGTCGATGGCGGCCTCTTTACCTTCCTCATCATCGAAAAAATCAAAGGCGGCCCCGTCAGCCCCAAAGTCCAATCCATCGCCCAAATCGTCGGCCTTGCCATCCTGCTCAGCGTCTTCGTGCTGGCGACTTACCAGGATGTCTTCTACCGGCTGCCGTTCCTGAATCACTGATTGCCGCGTTATTCCGGCTCCTGGTGAAACAGACCACAGCATGATCGCCTCGCCCGTGTCTGAAACCATTCGACATGGGCGCGGCGCGGCTCAACAACGTTCGCCAAAGTCCCATGCCGCGAATAGCTCACGCTCCCCAATGCTCCAAAAGGCTTCTCTGGCGCTCTGTCCAAACCCGCGCCCGCTCCACTTCAAACGATTCGCATCCAAACCGCCGGCAAATCTCCTGCCGAACCGTGCCCATCCCCATCCCGGTAGTTGCAACTACTTCAATCGCATGAATGGATTCCGCCCTCCAGGCCGCCGCGCAGTCCGCTTTATTCGCCACAACAACCGCATCATCAAACAGATCCAAAAGTCCCCGCTCCTCTTCCGATATTTCGCGAGACCGGTCCAGCACCAGCACCACCAGATCCGCCGTTTCCACCTGCTCCCCCGCCGCTGCTATCGCCATCCGCTCAATTATATCGGCGGTCTCCCGCCGCCCCGGCGTGTCCACCAGCATTACCGCCAGCCCATCGATATTCGCCATCTCGCCTATCCAGTCTCGTGTCGTCCCCGCCACGTCGGCGGTGATCGATTTCTCCTCCCCAAACAACTGATTCGCCAGCGTTGACTTTCCCACATTCGGCGCTCCCACAATCGCCACGCGCGGCTGTCCCAGCAACCACTCCAGCCGCCGATCCGTCAAAGCCAATTCAATATCACCAGCCACCCCCGGCTGTTTCTTCCGCATCCGCCCTTCCAACTTCTCCCAGGCCGCCGGCTGTGCCAGCAGCATCCTCACCGCCAATTCCGTCCGCGCCCGCGGCAGCCACTGCATCACCTCGCGCCAAATCTCCGTGGTCCCATCCACCGCCTTTTCAGGCAATGGCTTCTCCTTTTCACCGCGTACGATCTCAAACCCATCCCCTTTCGCAAGCTCCAGCACGGTTTGCACCACCCACGTCCCTCCATGCACATTTAAATCAGCAACATCCGCCGCGCACCAAACCACAACCGGATCATCAATCACCCGATTGCCATCGCGCAGCACGCCATGAACACAGGCGCCGATCGAAACCGTCTGAGAAAACCTTCGCTTCAAAAATTCTTGCACCCCCGGCCCCACCAGACGCACCACCGCAATCGCCCCCGCCCCCGCCGCCGTCAGCACCATCGCCTGGTTCGTCGCCGCCATCGCCACATCCTCAGGATACAAAGGCGGCTATCCAGCCTTCGTTCCCGACTTTGGCTGAACCACTTCAAATCCCGGCTCAACCCGAGCCAGTTTGCTCTTGCGTTTCCGATTGCGCAGAAGCTGATCCGTCAGCACGCCAATATAAATCACCACGCCCATCACCGTTAGCTCCAGGCTGCTGTGAATCCCAAGCAGCACAACCATATTTCGCAGCACCTGCAGCAAAATGGTTCCCAGCACGATTCCCAGGATGCTCCCCTCGCCGCCCCGCAAGCTGCATCCGCCCAGCACGGCCGCGGCGATCGCATACAACTCATACCACGTCCCATGATCCGTCGGCGAAACCGAATATGTATAAAACGCCAGGAATATCCCGGAAATACCTGCCAGCAGCATCGACAGCGCATATGCACTGCAGATCACCAGCTTGGTATTGATGCCCGAATACCGCGCCGCCTCTTCATTCTTTCCCACGGCAAACAAATATCGCCCGTAAACAGAGCGATGCAGCACCAGCCACATGATGAAGCCGATCACCAGCAGCGCCACAAACGGCATCGGAATCCCCATATTTCCAATGTGAAATACTCGTGTCGCAAACGCATGCAAAGTGCGGCCAGACTCGCTGATAAAACCCTGCGTCTCCTCATGTGCAAAAAATCTCGCCTGGCTTCGATAAACCAGCAGCCCGCACAACGTCACAATAAACGGCTGAAGCTGGAACATCGTCACCGACACCCCATGAAACAAGCCAAGGCCGATCAATAAAAGAATGGATGCAAGCACTGCCAACGGCCAAGGCCAATGCCACTGAATCATCGCAAACGAAAGAAACACGCCCTGCAGCGCAAACGCCGACCCCACTGAAAGATCGATCCCCCCGGTAATGATGACGATCCCCATTCCGATGCTGAAGATGCCAAAAATGCCGACGAGGTTCGACACATTCTGCAAATTCATCGGACTCAGAAATCGCGGGTTCAAAATCGACACCACGATAAACAGCGCCACCAGAATGACTGTGATACCCAGCTCTTTTTTCATTGAACCTCACAGAGCCCAATCCAAAATCCTCACGCCGCCCCCGCATTCCCAAATGCCAAATCCATTACCGCCTGCTCTGAAAACTGTTCCCGCGCCAGCGTACCCGCGATCGCGCCTTCTCGCATCACCGCGATCCGGTCGCTGATGTTCAACACTTCTTCCAGATCACTCGACACTACAATCACCGCCACCCCGGTATCCGACAGCGCGCGCAGCAGCCGATAAATTTCCGCCTTCGCGCCACATCAATACCGCGCGTCGGTTCATCCACGATCAGCACGCGTGGCGAGAGCGCCAGCCACTTCCCCAGCACCACCTTCTGCTGATTTCCCCCGCTCAGGTTTACTGCCTTCACCTCAACCGAAGGCGTCTTCACCCGCAATGACTTCACCTGCGCTTCAGCATCCACGCATTCCTTCCGGCGGCTGATCAACGTTGACGTTGTGTACTTCCAAATCCCCGGCAGCGTGATGTTCTCCCGAATGGTCATGTCGACGACCAGCCCCGTCTTTCGCCGATCTTCCGGCACCAGAAAAATCCCCGCCTTAATCGCATCCCGAGGCCCATTCAATTTCAGCGGTTGCCCATCGAGAATCACGCTCCCCTCAATCATCCGATCGACACCAAAAATCGCCTGCATCAGTTCCGACCGTCCCGCCCCGACCAGCCCGGCAAATCCCAGAATTTCCCCGCCCGCCGCATCAAAACTCACAACGTTTCCCGGCCTTGCATTCGTGCGAATCCCCCGCACGCTCAACCGTCCATGCCGCGGTGAAGACCCGCCTGCCGCATAAAAAAATTTCACCTCCCGCCCTACCATCAACCGCACCATGTTGTCGTGCGTGATCTCCTCCTTCGCCAGTCCTCCCGCGTTTTTTCCATCACGCAGCGCCACCACGCGATCGGCGATCTGCCGAATCTCCCCAAGCCGATGCGAAATGTACAAAATGCTCACGCCTTCCGCTTGCAAATCCTTCACCGTCGCCAGCAGCCGATCTGTTTCCCCCGCGGTCAGTGAACTCGTCGGCTCATCCATTATCAAAATCCGTGCATTCTGCGACAACGCCTTGGCGATCTCCACCATCTGCTGCTGTGCAATCGACAACCCGCTCAGCGGTGTCCGCGGCGACACCTTCAATCCCAGGCGATCCAGATAGCGCCTGCTCTGCTCCAGCATCGCCTTGCGATCGATCAGCTTCAGCGGGCCGCCCCAAAGCGGCTCGCGCCCAGAAACAAATTCCCCGCCACATCCAGATTGTCCAGGTTGTTGAGTTCCTGATGCA
This sequence comes from uncultured Phycisphaerales bacterium, assembly GCA_963704405.1. Classification (GTDB taxonomy): domain Bacteria; phylum Planctomycetota; class Phycisphaerae; order Tepidisphaerales; family Tepidisphaeraceae; genus MFD01213-c1. The sequence continues at coordinate 1,432,923 of OY969903.1, read as the reverse complement.
CAAACCCAATTCCCAGCCGAACCGAATCCGCGACCGACCGAATCACCGTCGGCACGCCTTCAATATAAATCTCGCCCGCCTCCGGCTGATGCACCCCGCCCAGCGTCTTCATGAGGGTAGACTTCCCCGCCCCGTTCTCCCCAATCAACGCCACCACCTCCCCCCTCTCAACCGAAAGCGAAACCCGATCCAGCGCCACCACGCCCGGAAAACTCTTGCAAATCCCACGAAGCTCAAGAATCGGCATGAATCATCCCATGCTGCCAGGCTACAGGTGCTTTAATAAGGAATAATGAACCACACAGACATCGAGCACACGGCAAAGAAAAAGACAAAAGTAATGAACCACCGATGCACACCTATGCCCAGATCAAGACAAGATAACTATTTCTTATCTGTGTGCATCCGCGCGCATCGGTGGTTAAAACCATCTTCTCCGTGCCTTCCGTGCCCTCGGCGATTAATTCACATTCAGTAAACCAATACCCAACGCCAGTTAAAAATCATCGTCCTCGCAGCTTCTTCAAGTTCGCCTCAAACTCATCCACTTTATCTTTATTAATCGCCAGCGTCGGAATGAAAATCTGCTTGCTCGGCGGGATGGCCGACTTGTCTCCCTTGAGATACTTCGCCATCAGTTCCATCGCCAGCCGCCCGAACTCGAACGGCTGCTGCACCACCGTTGCATAAATCGCCCCGCTGCGCACGCCGGCCAGCGTCTGATCGTCTTCATCAAAGCAAACAATCTTCACCTGACCAATTTTGCCGCCTTCATTAACCGCATTCAAAATCGCAGGCCCGTTATAGCTCCATAGTCCGACCAGCCCCGCGATGTCCGGATAATTCACCAGCGTGTCGGCGACATTCGCCTTAGCCCGCACCGGGTCCGTATTATCTGTGCGCACATCGATGATCGAAACATTCGATCCCTTTAATGCTTCTTCCAGCCCCTGATAGCGCTCGCGGGCATTCTGGGCGTCGCGCTTGCCGACGAAGATCATGATCTTCCCGCCATTGGGCAACGCCTGCTTCACCAACTCGCCGGCCTGTTTCCCCGCATCGACATTGTTCGTGCCGACATAACACGCCCGATCGCTCTGCGGCGCATCGCTATCCTGCGTGAAGAGCACCGCCTGTTTGGCGACATTATTGAGCATTTCAGTGCTGTTTGCGGGATCGACCGGGCTGATGGCGATCCCCTGCACGCCGCGCGTCAGCAGGTCGTCGATGATCCGCTTCTGATCCGCCAGCGAGGGGCTGGCCGGAATCTGAAAATCCACGTTTACATCCGGCATCTCCTCATGCGCCTTCATGCACCCCGCCCGCGCAATCGTCCAGAAATCCGCGGCGTTGTTCGTCACAAACGCCAGGTTTAAAGTCTTGCTATCGCCGGCTCCCCCGCCGCTCGCCTGCGTCGTCGCGGTTGAGGAAGAAGAATTGTCCTTATTGCATCCAGTTACAAATGCGATCGAAAGAACGACCGCCCCGATCCAAGTCCATCGCCCTGTCATAGTTCATCTCCTGCCTGGTAGATTTCGACTGATGCCGAATCGAACAAAAACGTGCCGCCGAAAGACCTAATTACTTCACACGCTGGAACTATTCAACTCGCCCACAAATTCCTGCCTTTTGCCGTCCTCCGATATTGACGCCGGCAGATTAGGCGGCCGCCGGCGAACGGGCTGGAATAGGTCCGATCCGAAATGAAAATTATTGGCCATACCTTACTCTCAGGGCACCTTCGGCGAAACCCGGAACAACCCCGCGCCATGCCAGGCCAACTCCGTTCCAAACTCCCCATTGAATACCCCCACTTCCTCATGCTTCCAAAGATCCCGAACCTCACACGCCCCCGCAAACCCCAAATCTCCTAATGAAACCGAAACCTTCCGCCCCGCCACCTCCTCCGATTCCGGCTTAACCAAAAACAGCAGACACCGAACCCCGCTCCCTTTTGCGCCACCTCGATCTAACCCCACCTTTGCCTTAAACCGCGAATATCCCGGCAGCAATTTATACTCAATCACCGACCGGCAATTCACCCCCAGCCCATACGCCCCACTCTGATCCCCTACCACCAGTTTCCCCCCGCTCGCATTCTTGTTCTTCTGCACCCGCCCTGCCCCTGTTGAAGCCGAAGTCCAGCTCATCTCCGTCAACTTTTTCTCGCCATTCGTCCCCGCCAGGTGCGGCTCAACCCAGTCTACGGCCTGCCCGCCTTCTCCATTCACCACCAGCGCCAGCTTCACCGCTCCCGAAATATCCAGATCAACATCCGTGTCCTGCCCCGTCGTCTTGTATTTAATCACATCACTCTGCCAAGCCGCTTTCGATTCATCCAGATACCCATCGCTCGCGTTAAATACCGCCAGATATTTATCCTTCGACCCTGGCACATCCGCTGCCCACGCCACCTCATCTCCTCGATGAAACAGTTCATGTCCACCGACACTATGTTGATCCACCTCAATGACTTCGTCATTGCTGAGCAGCGATAGCGTAAACGCATCATTTTTCAATAGATCGCCGCCCATCACGAGCGGCGATCGGCCGATCGCCCACAGCGTCATGAGTGTATACTGCTCCGCCTCGCTGAACCGCGTCCATCCCTTCTTCCCCTGAATCGCCCCCAGCGGCAGCATATCCGGGTCCGGCCAGTGCCCCGGCCCGCTATATTGTTCCCATCGCCTGTTCACTTCGAAGTGTTCCTTCAGGGGCATCCAGTCATCCCAGAAATCATCGGTGATCCGCCACATATTCGCATTCATTATCGCATGCGGCCCACAGTCCGTATTTTCCCCACCCGGCGACATGCTCAGCACCATCGCCCGTCCGCATTGATCGATCGCGTGCCGATATGCTTCCACCTCCGCCGTCCGGTACGGGCGACTCAAGTCATCCACCTTCACAAAATCCAAACCCCACTCCGCAAACAGTTTGAACACCGAATCGTAATATGCTTGCGCCCCCCGCCTGGACATATCCACGCCGTACATATCGTGATTCCATTTGCACACATTTTTCAGATCCGCAATATCCGCCGCCGTGAACCCGGTCCCCAGGATCGGCGTCCGCGCTTCCACGGCCTGCCGCGGAATCCCGCGCATCAAATGCACACCAAACTTCAACCCCTTCGAATGCACATATTCCGCCAACTTTCCAAACCCCACCCCCCCCCGCGGCGGATGGAAACTTATTCTCCGCCGGCAACAACCGCCCGTACCCATCCATCACCAGCTTGGCCCCCTCCCGATAACTCAAACCCTTCGACTGCGGTTCATACCACTGAATATCCACCACCACATACTGCCACCCATGCGCCGCCAGCTTCTCCGCCATATAGTCCGCCTCCCGCTTCGTCTGGTCCTCCGTCACCCCTGTGCCAAAACAATCCCAGCTATTCCACCCCATCGGCGGCGTCGGCGCAACCGACCAATATGCAGGCTGCGACGCCGGTACGACCAACGCAATTTCCCCTCCCTCCGCCCGGACCCGGCCAACAAACACCAGCACAATCAAAACCACCAAACCAACGCATTTCATAATCGCTTATCGTGACATGGGCCGGAGGCCCGTGCCAGCGATAATTGCAGTAAAATCCGCACCGATCCCAATAAATCCATGAATTACGCCAAACCATTTAAAATGCACTGCCTCATCCAGCGTCCCCTCCTCGCTCATGGGTTGCATTATTATTGTCCCCAATATCACATCGCCGCCCGGTGTTGCCCCTGGACATTTAACGCCACCACTTTCCAGAGCCGATGCTGCATGTAGAATTGCTCATCAATCTACCCGATGTCGGCACCGCCCAAAGTTTCCGTTGTCGTCGGCGCCTACAACGCGCAGCGATTTCTCGCGCAGACGCTCGACTCTCTTCTCGCCCAGACTTTTTCCGACTTTGAGCTGATCGTCGTTGACGATGGCTCAACTGACCGGACCTTTGCAATACTCAAGGAATATCAAGCCCGCGACGCCCGTGTTCGCCCGCTGCAAATCCCCCACGGCGGAATCGTCGATGCCGCCAATGCCGGCCTGGCCGCCGCTCGTTCTGATCTGATCGCCCGCGCCGACGCTGATGATCTGTACCTGCCCGACCGCCTGCAAAAACAGTTCGATTTCCTAACTGCACATCCGGAAGTCGTGGCCGTGGGTTCGCGCATGCAGGTGATTGAGCCTTTCGGCTCGCCGCTGCGCATCACAGACCACAAACTCACGCATGAAGAAATTGAAGCGGAGTTCCTTCGTGGCAGCGGATGGGCACTTCCGCAGCCCGCGGCGATGCTTCGCAAAAGTGCGGCACTGAAAGCCGGTGGTTATCGTCACGACTATCCCTACTCCGAAGACTTCGACCTGTTCCTGCGATTAGCCGAAGTTGGACGTTTGGCGAATCTGCCTGATGTTCTGGTCAAATACCGACTGCACGCTTCCAGCAGCAACTGGAAAAACAGCCACACTCAGATGTCAAACAAACCAGCGCTGCTGGCTGAAGCGTACCGTCGCCGCGGGCTCATGATGCCGCAGGGGATGAAATTCCCCAGCGCCTGGGACCAGCCTCCCGCCGCAAGATACATTTCTTGGATCTGGGCCGCGCTGCGGGATAAGAACATCCGGGGCGCTCGAAGACACGCCTGGTCCGCCTTGAAGTGTGCACCCGGATCGACTCTGGCGTGGCGCGCTGCATACTGTGCGCTGCGAGGATATTAATGAGCGTCGCAACACTCTCTGTCTACATGCCGGTCTACAACGCCGCACGTTTCGTGCAGCCGGCGGTTCGCAGCATCCTCACCCAGACCTTCACCGATTTCGAATTCATCATCGTCGATGACGGATCGACGGATGGCACGCTTCAAATCCTTGAATCCCTTGCCGCCCGCGATCCGCGTATTCGCCTGATTCGCGAACCGCACGCGGGTGTCGCCGCCGCCGCCAATCGCGCCATCACCGAAGCCCGCGGCGAATTTCTCGCCCGCATGGACAGTGATGACATCGCCTCGCCTAAGCGCCTGGAAAAGCAGATCGATTTCCTTCGTCAGAATCCTGATTGCGTTGCCGTCGGTTCGCACATGATGCTCATCGATGAAGAGGGATTGCCCCTCTATATGATGCGCCACACGACCATGGGTCATGAACAGATCGAGTCCTGCCTGATGCAGGGCGGCTGGTCGATTGCGCAGCCATCCTGTATGTATCGCCGGGAAGCCGTCATTGCCGCTGGTTCTTATCGGCCTGACCTCTCGCTTCACGAAGATCACGACCTGTTTCTTCGCCTCGCCGAGCGGGGCAAGCTCGAAAACCTGCCCGATATTCTTCTTTCATACCGGCAATATCTCGGCAGCCTCACATTCGTCGAGTCACCGACTTCCAGCAAAACCATGAATTCCATTTTGTCCGATGCCTGGCGGCGGCGCGGTTTATCGGAAAAACTCCCCATCCATTCAAATCCATCTAAACCAAAGGCGCCATTGGACCGATGCCGCCAATGGGGATGGATGAGCCTTCAGGCCGGCCATGTCAGCACCGCCCGCAAGTATGCCCGCGAAACGCTGCGCCTCGCCCCGTTTTCGTCCCAGTCCTGGAAGCTGATGTACTGCGCCCTCCGCGGCCGCTGATTCTGCAGTCCGCCGCCCTTGCCGTCAGATGCTATATGGCTGATACGTCAACCATCCCGCCCGCCATCTCCGTTCTGATGCCCGTTTATAACGCCGGGCAATATCTGCGGCAGGCGATGGATAGCATTCTCTCCCAGACCGTCACCGATTTTGAGTTCCTCTGCATCGACGACGGTTCCACGGACGACTCTCCACAAATACTTTCAAGCTATGGCGCTCGCGATTCTCGAGTCCGCATCCTCACCCGCGCCAACAGCGGTGTCACCGCCGCCCTCAATGCCGGACTCGCCATTGCACGCGGTCAATATGTGGCCCGTATGGATGCCGATGACGTGGCCGATCCCTTCCGCTTCGAACACCAGCTTGCCTACATGAACCAGCACCCCGAGTGCGCCGCGGTCGGCTGCCTGGTGGTTCACACCGACGCCGCCGGCGCTGAGCGCGATCGCAGCCGTCCTTATCTCACGCATGAGCAGATCACCGATTGCCTCTGGAATGGAAACAGCAGCGCGATGCCTCATTTCGGCGCATTCATCCGCCGCGCCGCGCTCACGCAAATCGGCAATTACAGGGAACAATTCCGCACTGCCCAGGATCTGGACCTGTTTCTCCGCATGTCTGAGATCGGACGTCTCGCCAACGTTCCGCTCTATCTGATGCGTTACCGCGAGCATGAAAAAAGCGTCGGCGCCCGCAAAGCAACCCAGCAGGCCCGCAACGCCCGCGAGATACTTCGCCAGGCATACCAGCGCCGCGGCATGAAGCTCCCCACACACCTGGCGAAATGGGGCAACGTTACGGTCGCCCTCAACCGAACGCGATGGGCATGGAAAGCGCTCGAGGAAAAACGGTACGCCGACGCCCGCGCACATGCTTGGTGCGTCCTCCGCCAGCGTCCCGGCCAGAGGAAATCATGGAACCTGGCATTCCACGCCGCGCTGGGCCCTTGCCGGGGTTATCTCCGATCCACGCTCCACCGCCTTCGCAGCTTCCGCAAAGCCGCGCAATGAATAGGCGCTCATTATGATTTGCCGCAGATATACAAAACCGAGCTTTGCGATATTCCATTTTTCTCCAGCACATCCCCGCCGAAATGCGAAAAACCAAGCCCCGAAACGGCAAAGCCGGCCTGGATCAGTCGATCGATGAAATCCTGACGAGCATAAAGCCGCAGATGATCATCCTGTCCAAATCTCCGAACCCGCTCCGCCGCATCCGACAGATTCACATCTTCGATCGTCATTGCCAAACCTAACGCAATCGGAGCCATCACGATCCCCCACCCGCCAGGCTTCAGAACGCGGAACAGTTCCCGCATCGCCCGCCGATCATCCGGAACATGTTCCAGAACATGCGAACAGATGAAGCAATCAAATGTATTGTCGTCGTAAGGCTTCATGTCCGTGATGTCGATCTGGTCATCAACATCAGTCCGAAACAAATCCGCACTTCGATATTCGAAGCAGCCGAGCTTCCGGATCAGTCCCTGCACCGCCTTAGCTGGCGCGATGTCCAGCATTCGCCATTTTTCTAAATGGCCGATCCGTTTTGCCTCACCGCGCAGGAACAGTGCATACAGGCGGCTGCGGTCGTTCGCCCGGCAATACGGACAAGCGTACTGCTGCAGATTCAATGTCTCGGCCTGCGCGAATAGCCGCATGTCGAACTGGTGCTTCGTCAAATCCGCGATCAGACCCGGCAGCGCCTTCGATAATGGAATGAAGCTTGCAACACGCCGCTCGCAAAGCGGACATTCGAACCTGAATGATCGAACAGCCGCCTCCAGATGCTGCAAGCGCCGCTTCAATTGCGTCGGAAGTAATTTTGCAGCGAACCCGCGGACTCGACGAATCATTCTTTTCCCCTGCCGTCGGCGACAACTCCTTCAGATTCACGCAAAGCTCGGTTTCCTCCGAAGCCAAAGGCTAGAGTACGGCACAGCCTCTCCATAGCCAACTTTTTCAACGCAGGATCCGCCGATCGCCGACGCCAATTCTTCCGGCCGCCAATGCGCAAGAAAATCGGCGAACGCCAGTATCTCAAAATCAGAATTAAACTGCAGAAAAGCGCGCAGCACGAATGCCTCATTCCATCCCCTTCGTTCTGCATACCAGTCATCCGGATAATCAAAAGGAACAAACACATCGTGAAAATGCACCAGGACACCCGGCGATAACTGCGGCAGCACCTCAAACAACAGAAAGTTGACGTCGCTTCCATGTTTTGTCACATGCGTTGAATCAATGAGCAATATGTCCCCCGCGGAGAGCGACAGGAATTCGCTTATATCGATCCCCTGCACGGTTGTTTCGTAAATCGTCAGCCGGCTGAATTCCTCCTGTGAAAGCAGCGATCTCGCTCTCGATAAATCCGGGTCAATCAGCGTGCGCCCCGCCGGCAGATCCAGCCCTGCCTTGCCGATCGCGTCGCTGACAACCGCGGAAGAAAACCCGCACCCCACTTCAACGATCCTCCTGGGCCGAAAATGAAAAATCATCCGCGTCAGCAGCCGGGCATCAGTCCAATGAAAAAAGTTGTTCGGCCACTGATAACGCGGCCCAGGCAAACCGTCTTTCTCCAAGCCAATTTCAAGCGACTCCGAAAACCGCTTAAGCAAAGCGGCCTGGCCTTCCTCATTCAGATCAATCCCCCGCAGGCACGCAGGATCAATGCCGCGGCCCACTTCACTTTTAACCAGGTGCCACTGGGGAACCGTCGAATAATAATGCCCCGCCGGATACCGGCTTTGCACAGCGCTTTGCTGCCGCAGCTTATCCAATTGATTCAGCTCCCCTCTCAAACCCGGCAAATGCCGCCCTATGCGCACCAATACCCGTCCCACAAATCTGCGCGCTTCGTCAATCATTTGCTGGCACCCGCTCTCATGCGTTTATAGAAGACGCTCCCCTTTGCCTTTGGGGACAAGGGTGAGGATTTTCTGGATGATCTGTTCTACCGTGACGCCTTCGGCGTTGGCATTGAAGTTGGGGATCAGCCTGTGCCGCAGGACCGGGGGGGCAACAGCTTCGATATCTTCAAGCATTACATGCAGCCTGCCCTGCATCAGGGCGCGGGCCTTGCCGGCGAGAATGAGGTATTGGCCGGCGCGGGGCCGGCGCCCAGTTGAGCCAGTGGCGAACAAAGTCGCTGGCGCCGGGTTCGTTGGGGCGCATGGCGCGGATGATATCCACAGCAAACTGAAATACATGATCGCCTACCGGGACTTGGCGGACGATCGCCTGCAACTCAATCATTTTGGAGGCGTCGATGACGCGCTGGACCGCCGCAGGAGGATTTCCGGTGGTGCGCTTGAGCACTTCCAGCTCATCTTCGCGCTGCGGATAGTTGACCATCACCATGAACATGAATCGGTCGAGCTGCGCCTCGGGCAGCGGATAGGTGCCTTCCTGCTCGATCGGGTTCTGCGTGGCCAGCACGAAGAAGGGATCGGGCAGGTTGAACGTGCGGCTGCCGGTTGTCACCTGGTGTTCCTGCATCGCCTGAAGCAATGCGGCCTGCGTTTTGGGGGGGGTTCGATTGATCTCATCGGCCAACAGCAGATTTGCGAAGATCGGACCCTTCTGAAATTCGAATGTGCGCCGCCCGGTTTCAGGATCTTCCTGAAGGACATCGGTGCCGGTAATGTCTGAGGGCATCAGGTCCGGCGTAAATTGAATTCGGCGAAAAGATAAATCCGTCGCCTGCGCGAGCGTGGAAACAAGCAGCGTTTTTGCGAGTCCTGGGACGCCCTGCATCAGACAGTGCCCGCGTGCGAAGATGGCGATCAGGATTTCTTCGATGACCTTTTGTTGGCCGACGATGACTTTTGAAAGTTCGCCTTCGAGACAGCGGCAAGCTTGGCCGAGGAATCGGGCGGATTCGAGTTCGGAGGGGGCTGGAGGCATATTCGCGATGTCGTGATTAGGCATCCCCTACTTCTCCATGACCTTCAAGGCCTGAATTATGACGCTATCGCGCCGCGGAATGTTACGACGGAGCAGGCGGACCCCCACATAGCGCGGCGTGGCGGCGAGTTGGCTGGTTCCCGACCAGAGTGTTTTTCCGCCGCTGACGATCTGTGCATTTTGTTGACCGACGATAATGCGGACAGTCAGGCTCTGGTCGTCGCCGACGCGGGCAGGTGAGCCGGCGATTTGCTGGTCCGGGAGGACGACCCGCGCCCGCCCGCCGCTGACGAGCCAGACGAGTTCGTGCGGACTTGTGGCGCGATCGGTGCCGAAATCCGGCTGATCGGTTATGAAGATTTGGGGGATTACATCATCCGTCACATGTTGGAAATGAACTGTCGCCTCGACGGCAAATGAGCGGTCGGCGGGGATGCCGGCGGCAGTGACGATGCCACCGCCGTCGTAGCCGTCGCTCGGGGCGGTAGTCGCCGGGCGCAGGCCGTGCTTTGGATCGAGCGGTAATGAACCGACCATGCGCCATTCCGCCGGGAGCGGGCCGTCGAAGTTCAGGGCGGAAACGGTTTTGCCAAAGTAAACGTTTCCCAGGTCGTCGGCCGGATTTGGGCTGGCGCCTTTGAGCAGCCAGAAACCGACAAGGGACAAGACACCGACGATGGCAACGGCGCCGAGAATGGCGATCAGGTTAGCCGCGGCGATGGTTGGCCTTGCATCGCTTGATTCTGCTTCGATGCCGGCGAAGACTTTGCGGGTGAACGCTGGGCCGGCGCGAATTTCGCGATAGGACTTTCCGCTTTCCAGGTGTTCGCGGGCAGCGAGCAGAAGTTTGTATTGGTCTGCTTCGGCGGTGTCGGCGGACTGCAGGCGCGCAGCGCCTGGTGCCATTCAGGGCTGCCCGGGCCGGCGCGAAGGGCTTCGGTGAGGAGTTTGACGAAGGGGTCGGATTCTATTTCAACGCTGTCAGACATTTTTAGTTTGATTCGCAGATCGTTGTATCAGTTTCCATGATCCACATCGTAATAATCGATTCTGTCATACGGCTCATTTCCCAGCCTCGGCTTCGTCGCCGCCCACCATTTTGGCGAGACGTTTTAGGCCATGGAACATTCTGGATCGGAGGGTGACCGCTTTGGTGCCGGTGATTTCTTCCATTTGGGCGTAAGAGAGGTCCTGGAATACGCCGAGGACGATGACTTCTTTTTGGTCGATGGGAAGACCGTCGAGCGCTTTGAGAACGCGGGCGATTTCTTCTTGTTTTTCGACGTCGTCGGTGGCTCGGGAGGCGACCTGATAGGGGTCGCCGCTCATATCGATGCCTTCAAGATTCAATTCTGTGATGTTGCGCACGGGGCTGCGTTTTTTGCGGCGGGATTGATTGATTGCGAGGTTGCGCGTGATCGTGAAGAGCCACGTGGAGAATTTTTGGGGGTAGCGATAGGTGGGGGCAAACCGAAAGGCGCGGAGAAATACTTCCTGGCCGATCGATTCGACGTCTTCCACACCGCCGAGCATACGGTAGAGATAGGAGAGGACGCTGGAACTGTAACGTTCATAAAGCAGGGAGAAGGCCTGGCGGTCGCCTTGCTGGGTACGCCGCATGAGGTCTTCATCGCTGGCGCGGCCCAGAGGGACGCCTTTGAGATCCTGAATTTCGTCCGTTGGTAATCGACCGGGCAAAGCAGTTGGCGGTGTGGTCGGCGGCGCAGCAGGACCGGAAGGCCGGGGCGTCGCGGCCTTAGGCGGTGCTTTGGGGGCTGGCTTTTCTACGCGTCGCTGCAAACTGGCTCTCACTTTGGCCCGCCGTGAAATACGACGTGAGCATTATTGAACGAGGCAACAAGTATAGTAGCTGAAAATGGGCACGATGACAGCAAAGAACGATCAATCCAGGTCTTCGTCGGTTCGGAGGTTCTTGGACAAAAGGCCTTCGAGGCGATCAACCTTTTGGTGGAGCTGGACGACTTCGAGGTGGGCTTTGAGGTTCACCTGATAATCAAGGTCTGCTCGCACCCGGTCGCGCTCGCCCTGGCGACCCTGGCTGACGAGGATGAAGGCGGACAGGAAAAATGCCTCAACGCTCACCACCAGCGCCAGGAGACAGAAAGGGTAAATGTCGAAGGCACGGGAACCCTGTATGACGTTGATGATGATCCAGATGGTGAGGATCACAACCTGGGCGATGAGGAAATACGGCTGGGCCACCGTCCGCGCGACCGTGTCGGAAACGCGATGCCAATGCGATTCGGTGGCGTCAACGACTTGGTTGACATTTTTAAATCCCTTGAGCTTGTCGAGCATGTCGCGCTGGCGCTGGCCGAGGACGACAAGGATGTGAAACGCGGCGGCGGCGTGGGAAAGCAGATAATGCTCAAAGTCAGCGCGGCCAAGACAAAGAAGAACCGTTTCTTTGGTAGCACGGGCGGTTGCGGTGCGCGGGCCACCATCGAGGAGCGAAAGCTCGCCAAAAAATTGGCCGGGCTTCAGGGTAGCGAGGGATTGCTCTTTGCCGTTTTCGTCGAGGTAGTACAGATCGACAAGTCCGGATTGGATGATGCAGAAATCGGAGCCGCGATCGCCGATCCAGAAGATGGTGTGGTTGGCGGTGTAGGAGCAGGGTTTAAGGAAACCGGCAAGCTCGGTGAGTTCGGCATCGGTCATCTTCGCAAACAGCGAGATGCCGCGGAGGAGAGCGATGTCGAGGGTGAGGGTATCCACGGTGCGATCCATCTTAAGCCTATTCGTTTATCGGCACAAAAGAGCGGATAGTGAGAGCAAACCGCAGCGGATAGCAGATAGTAGAAATATGCGCAGTTCGACAACGAGGACTCGGCTGGGCGCTCATCGAAGTCAAGCAGCGCCCGCCCGACTTTTGCCACGGGCTAGATCGTGATCTCCCGCTATCCGCTTCTACTTTTCACTATCTACTGCCTCCCCGCAGCGTATAATCAACAATATTGCGGCAGATGCAGCGGCCGCGCCGGGCGGGTAACACCGCCGGGTGAGGAAAGTCCGAACTGCGCAGGGCACGGTGCTTGGTAACGCCAAGGCGGCGCAAGCCGACGGAAAGTGCAACAGAAAGAAACCGCGGAGGCTGCGCCTGAAGAGGAGTGGAGAGAAAGTAGAGAGTGCAAGAGGCTGGCTCTTTCTATTTTCCCCCCTCTCCTTTCCAGGCGCAGCCTACGTAAGGGTGAAATGGTGCGGTAAGAGCGCACCGCGGCGATGGTGACATCGCCGGCATGGCAAACCCCACCCGCAGCAAGACCAAATATGCGGACAGCCTCGGCCCGAGGCGCCACGCCCGCGCAAGGCAACTTGAGCGGGACGATCCGCGGGTAGGTCGCAAAGCAATTCCGGTTTGCATGAATCGGGAAAGCTTGAGGCGTGTGGCGACACACGCCACAGAGAAATGGCCGCACCGGCTTGAAGGTTTGCCTTTGAGCTGGGGACAGAATTCGGCTTACAGTCAGCCGCAATGAACGATGGCCGGCGAGATTCCGAAAAGGGGTCTCGCCGGTCCTTTTTTGCACGAGCGGTTTTATTGATGAAGATGCCGCTGGCGCCTGTGCTTGTGGACACAAACACATGGTGCGGCTCCGGGGCTACCCCTGCATCCGTAAATTTTTTCTCTCTCTTCCGCGATATTCAACATCCGCCAGAACTTCGACCTCCACAATGCACCAAAGATGAGATACGCAAAAGGCCACCCTATGAACCCACCCGAAAACTTTTTACAAAAACAAGCTGCCCAAGCGTCTGTCCCGCTTGCCCCTTATCGCGCTTATGCAGCACCAGGGTCATATTTTTTCCATCCGCGGTTGTGACATACAGCGGCGCAACCACGTTTCCTTCTACAATCTGGCCGCCGGCTAGCGTGAATTTATATTTCGTTTCTCTCGCCGGATAAGTCTTGCCGCTGAATTCTTTCACATCGCTGCCGCTCGCTTTGAAGCGCCATTCTTTTTCATCACGTTCCCAGAGCACTTCCGCCTCAATCGTACGGATCATCCCAAACGGCACATCCTGATATTCCTTTTGCTGCTCGTCCCAGATGCGCACCGGTTTCTCTTCGGTGGTGGCGACGCTTCCGCGAATGATCGTGCCATCGCTCATGGTGATGACGCCGAGTTGGGCCGAGTCTTCTTCAGGAGATTTGAAGGGCGTCGCCGGCTGCGTGGCCGCGGCCGGCTCAGTCGATGCAGCTATCGCCGGCGCGGTGGTCGATTGGTGCATCAGCCAATCCACTGTTGCATCCATCGGTTCCGTCGCAGGTGAAGCGGCGATCGCCACGCCTGATCCCACCAATGCGATCGGCACGATCATCAATTCAAACCAACGCAAGAATGCCTCCTTTGCCGTAACATATTACCTTGATGAACGCGCAACTGCCCAATCTCCGCAGCCAGCGCCTCCACTCGGCGATCACCGAAGTTCCCCCAGGCGCGTGGGCCGTCGCCGTCAGCGGAGGAGCCGACAGTGTCGCGTTGCTGATGCTCCTGCACGCACGCGCGGACTTATCCCTGCATGTCGTTCATCTCGATCACCAAACCCGTTGCGGGGAAAGCGCAACCGACGCCGCCTTCGTCAGCGACCTTTCCCACAGACACAATCTCCCCTGCACAATTCGGCGGCGAAGCGAAATCGAATCGACAATGGACTCATTGCCGCAAAATCTCTCCGCCCGATACCGCGCGGCCAGAATGGAACTTTTTAAGCAGGTCGTCCAATCACACAATCTTCAAGGCGTGATCCTCGCACATCATGCTGACGACCAGGCCGAAACCATTCTCCATCGCATATTGCGCGGTTCCGGCCCGGCCACCCTCGCCGGTATGTCATCCAGTACCATGCTGGCAACCCTCCGCCTGCTGCGTCCGCTGCTGCATGTCTCCGGCACGGACCTGCGCGCGTTCTTAACCGAGATCGGCCAGGCTTGGCGGGAAGATTCCAGCAATGCTTCACCGAATTATCTGCGCAATCGGCTGCGCCCATCATCGCCGCCGACCCGGATTTGCGAACAGGCCTCCTGGAACTTGCCACCGCATCTGAGCGTCTGAAACACTGGCTGACGGAAGTCTCGCCGATTTTGCCGGAAAATTTTCAGGCGGAAGCCCTGGCAAAGCTGCCTCTGCCGCTGGCCCGGGAGTCGGCTTCCGGGTGGCTGATTACCCGCGGATCGCCTCCAAGTGGAGTCTCCCGAAGTGTTTGCGATCGATTGGTGCTGATGGCTACTGACGCCGCCACCCCCGCCCGCCAGCATTTCCCCGGTCGGCTCCTCATCTCCCGGCGACGCGGGATGCTTCGGGCAGAACCGCCGGCTACGAACCCTGCAATCGCGTCGTAATCAGGAATTTGCCTAATCGCAAATACCCCTGAAATTTTCGTCCCCTTCAACCGTCTTATGCAACAGAGCGTGCATCGCGGCGTACAAAGGGTAAGATGCAGTCCCGTCATCATCAGGGCCAAAAACAATTCAGGGGCAGATTATGAAGTCGACTCCATTGCATAACAGGCGAGGCTTCTCACTGGTGGAGCTCATTGTTGTCATCGGGATCATTGCGCTGCTGATCGCCTTGCTTCTCCCCACCCTCACGCGCGCCCGCGCAGGCCAATGCGGTCGTCTGCTCATCCAATATGCGCCAGATCGGCATCTACCTGCTGACCTATGCCAACAACAATCATGGTGTGATATATCCAGTGGGCCCGGAGGTACCGGATCCGAAAGACGCCACTCACCTGGTCTTCAGCACTCTCGGCACAAATGTCCCGCCTTGGGAGCGTTGGCCTACCCTGGTTTTTGACGGACTGGCGCCCGCCCCGCCTGCCCCGGCGCCTCCTAATGATTATCCAACCGATGCATTAACCGCTCCGTATACGCCCAAGATCATGCTTTGCCCTTCCGAAATCACGGAGCATGTCAACTTCTACCATACCTATGTCCTGAATAAGCACCTGGAGGAGGATCGGGTGCAGCTTGTGAAATATTCCAGCAAACCCCCTAATGGCAGAAGCTCATCCGATGTTGTAGTGCTTGGGGAAAAGAAGTGGAACGTGGACGACTATTACATGGAGAGCAACGTCAAAGAAAGTACAAGCTCCGATCCCACCAAACAAGCTGATCTGTCGACGAATGATTTTCCCCGCGTCGTAGAGTTGTATCGCCATGGCATTCGGCTGGGCTCTAACTATCTCTACAAGGACGGAAGCGTGCGAAACATTCCACCAACCGAAGCTTACAATTCGCTCGATCCGTGGGATATCAAGGCGGGTACGAAAATATTGCCCCCCGGACCCTGATCGTTCGGTACACTTTCATTCATGAATGACTCAATGGGTTCTATGACCGAAACGGATACCGCACACAATCTGGTTGCTCCTGCCCCCATTCCCGCATGGCTCAGCGTCATCATCATCATCCTCTGCCTTGGCGGCGGTGGATGGATGATGCACTGGTACATCAAGACCGATTCACTGAGCAACGAAACAAAGATGGTGGATCCGAAGCTGGTGCAGGCCTCGCCGGTCGCCACACCCCGCGCGGGCCGCGGCGAGCCGGGCCCCGGTCGTGGATGCACAGCCGGCGATTCGCCAGCAGGACGCCAACTCGTGGTGGGTGCATAGCCCCGAGGCGTCAATGTTGGTCGCTACCAACCCCGCCGATAACACGCCGGTGGTGAAACTGGTCAATTACAGCAGTTACGAGTTCGTCCCGCAGGAACATCGCAACATGATCTTCGCCGCCCGGCGCATCGCTGCGCGATGAAGCCGTCTCCAAATCGCTCAATGTCACCGCCGATCAGACCAGGCAATTGCGAACCCTGACCGCTCAGATCGGCATGATCGCCCAACCCGCCGACATGGATCAGCTTAAACAGCTCTGGGTCGCCTACCAATCTGCCGGCGACAAAAACGCGGCTCAGGGGGCGCTGCTTACATCGCTTTCTGAAATTGCTAAAAAGTCTATGGATGCGACCAAAACCGCTGCCGCCGATCGTGCCGCCAAGATCAAGGCGGTGCTGACGGACGACCAATGGAAACAGTGGGATGCAATGGGAAAATAGGGCGCTCGGAAATTAGGATTGTCATTCAGCGGCAAGCGCTGCACAATCCCCCATGAAGCATGACGCCGGCACACGAGATGGACATTTCGTGGCACGTGCTCCGCCGAATCGTGAAGGAATGGATTGGTGACTCGGCGGAGCTTGCGGAGGTAAGACCTCTAGTCGGGGGGTGTGTCAATACAACACTGGGACTGACGACAAAGGACGGCCATAAAGCCGTCCTTAAAATTTGCGCCCATCGGGTCAATCAGGCGTTCGCCCACGAAGCCTTCCAGCTTGAAGTGCTCCGAGGCATCGGCCTGCCCGTGCCTCAGGTCTATGTCTGGCGCATCGGCACGCTCGATGATCCATATAGCTATATTCTGATGGAATATCTCGACGGCATCAGCCTCGCTGAGGCGAAGCGAGCCTGCACTGCCGAAGAGATGGATTATTTGCAGGCGCATCTGGCTGAGATGGTGTTGTCGATCCATGAGCAGACGGGTGCCGGCTATGGCCGCGTGCGATCCGACGCGACGCGCGTGGACGACTGGTCTGAATTCTTCAGGGAGATTTACGACCCCATTCTGAAGGATGTGGAAAAGTCCGGACTGCTTGCGGTAAAATGCCGCAAGCATCTCCACAAGATCCATGAGAAGCTGGAGCGCGTGCTGCGGAACGTCGATCAGCCGCGTCTGGTCCACGGCGATCTCTGGGCGACAAACCTGCTCGTCAAGCGCAACGGAGACGGCCAATGGCACGTCACCGGCATTCTCGATCCCAACTGCAAATACGCCCACGCCGAGATGGAACTGGCCTACTTGGAATTATTTCACACCGCGACTCCGGCCTTCTTCAAAGCCTATCAGCGAAAGCACAAGCTGTCTCCGGAATATCACCAGGTACGGAAACCGCTTTATCAGTTGTACTCGCTGGTGAACCACGTGCATGTATTTGGGCAGGATTACGTTCCCCGCCTGGCCACTGCCGTCGATCGCGTGTCGGCGGTGGTGTAGCCGATGATGCGTGGAACGGTAAGCCTTGGGCGCCCGCGATTTCGTTCCCACTCTCCTGGAACATCACCGAATGACGCAAGCCATCGGCGATGCCGGCGTCGCGATCTTCGCCTCGTGAATTGTTTTTTCACACCCAACAACCAAAAACAGCAGCACCGCAAGCAAAAGCAGTTTCATAAAATCTCCGTCCAGTTCGAAGAACGCACACTCCAAGCCCGGCCCATCGATCATTTCTCTGCATCTCGATCAAGTCCGAGCGATTTCTCAACAGCTTCGCAAAATCGCCCCGAAAGTAATTTCTGCGAAAGGCTCCGCTCCAGCACTTCCTGTGCTCGCTGGCCCATTTCCTCTCGCTGCGGCCTGGGCATGAGTTGAAACTTCCGTATCGCCCCCGCCGCGCTGTCCACGTCGCCATGCGCAACCTGAATGCCAATGCCATGTGCATCCAGCAGATCGCTGATGTGTGATGGCCGCGGCCCCAGGAATAGCACGGGCTTGCCGGCGGTCATGGCCCCGTAAATCTTGCACGGATGGATGATCCCCACCATCGGATTCCCGAGCGAAACGATATGCACATCCGCCGCCGTCAGCGAATATTTCAAATCCTCCAGCGGCTGATATGGAAGCGATATCGCCCGCGTCAGACCATGGTCGCGGATATATGCCTCGACCTCTTTCTTCCCGCTTCCACCGCCCACGAAAAGGAAGCGGATGTTGTCATCCTCTTTCAGCCTGACGGCGGCGTCCAGCAGCGTCGTCAGCGGATTGCTCGGGCTATGGTTGCCGCTGTACATAATGACAAATTTGTCGCCCAGTTGATGTCGAGCGCGAAATGGATTTGCTGTTGTTTTGCCAGCCGCACCGTAATGCTCGTCATGAATGTGCTCTTCGTGCGGCCAGGGCGGTATCACGAGCATCTGCTCGCTGCGCACGCCGCGCGCCGCCAGACGATCGGCCATAAAGCGATCGAGGGCTACGATCAGTGCAGCCCGGCGAAGAATGAACCGGTTCACCAGTTCCAGCAACTCAGCCGTGAAGCTCGTGGGTTCGAGCTTGCCGAGCGCGATGAGCTGATCGGGATTCAGATCCATCGCCCAGTAAGCCGTTGGCACGCGGCGGATCATCGCCACAATCGAGAGCGGCAGTCCCACGAGCGGGGGTGAAGTGCTGAAAAAAATCCCCGCCAGCCGCGGCGTGAACAGAGCCGCCAAAAAAGCCTGAATGTGAAAAATCGCCGTCCCCAGGATGCGAACTATCAGCGTTTTCTTGCCGAACGAAGCAAACGGAAACCGCCGGATATCCGCCCCATACAACGTTTCCCGCGGTGGATAAACCGCCGTCGGATCTTCATACCCCCGGCCAGAGGCGTACACTCGAACGGGATGCCCGCGTCGCGCCAACTCAAACGCGACATCCGCCATATGCTGCCCAACGCTTGCCGGGTCAGGGACGAATGTCTGACTGACGACGAGGACCGTCTTGCGATGAACGGGAGTTTGAGCCATCTGCGGGAAGCATTTGTAGCACGGGCATCTCGCCTGTGTCGAGCGGCGCCGGCTGCCGCCCTGGCGGCCACATTACGATGCGTCACGATTCACGCGGCGCCGAATGCGCGTTCTGGAATGGCGTTGATGTTGGCTTCGAACCATTCGATGGTCTGCCGCAGACCATCTTCAAGACTGGTGCGGGCGGTGAAATTAATCGCCTGCTTCGCGCGTGAGACATCCAGGCACCGGCGGGGCTGGCCATCCGGCTTGGTCGGATCCCAGACGACTTTGCCTTCAAACCGGCTTAACCTGGCGACCAGTTCGGTGAGGGTTTTGATTGTGATCTCGCGGCCGCTGCCGAGATTCATCGGCTCAGGCGAATCGTACTTTTCCATCGCCAGGATGAGCCCTTCAGCGCAGTCCTGCACATACAAAAACTCGCGGCTGGCCGAGCCTGTGCCCCAGGCCGTGATGTGATCCGCACCGCGAATGCGGGCTTCCACACATTTGCGAATCAGCGCCGGAATCACATGGCTCGACTGCAGATGAAAATTGTCGCGCGGGCCATACAGGTTCACGGGAAGCAGGTAAATTGCATTCAGCCCATATTGCTGGCGATAGGCCTGGCACATTTGCAGCAGGGCCTTTTTTGCGATGCCATACGGCGCATTGGTTTCTTCCGGGTAGCCGTTCCACAGTTCCTCTTCGCGGAACGGCACGGGTGTAAATTTGGGATAAGCGCAGATCGTTCCCGTCTGGACGAACTTCTTCAACCCATGCTTGCGAGCGCCTTCAATCAGGTGCATCCCCATCGCCATGTTGGCAAAGAAGAATCGACCGGGATTGTCGCGATTGGCGCCGATGCCTCCGACTTCCGCCGCCAGGTGCAGGATCACGTCGGGCTTGTGAATCGTATAAAGGCGCTCGACCTGCGCCTCGGCGGTAAGGTCGAAATCCTTTTTACGCAAGGGAACGACGTTGGTATAGCCAAGCGCTTTCAGGCGTTCGAGAATGAAGCTGCCCAGAAAACCGGCTCCGCCGGTGACGAGAATTTTGTCGGATTTGAGAATCATTGGAATGAAGCAAGGTGCAATCGATAGCGGTTGATGGTCGCTAAAACGACCGCGTCGCCGCTGATGGTTATTTGTCTTTGTGGTCAGCCAGGAGTTTTTCGCGCTTGGCGACTTTCCAGTCAGAATCCGTCATCATCTTCGCCAGCGCCTTGAAGGTGACTTTAGGTTTCCACTTCAGCGCGTTGACGGCTTTGGCGGGATCACCGAGCAGGAGGTCTACTTCGGCGGGGCGGAAGTAGCGGGGATCGACAACAACATATTTCTGCCAGTCGAGGTTGAGGATGCTGAACACTTCATCAAGGAACTCGCGGACGCTGTGCGTCTCACCGGTAGCGATGACGAAATCTTCCGGCTTGTCCTGCTGGAGCATCCGCCACATGGCGTCGACATAGTCGCCGGCAAAGCCCCAGTCTCGCTTGGCGTCAAGATTGCCGAGGAACAGTTTTTCCTGAAGGCCTTCCTTGATGCGGGTGGCGGCGCGGGTAATTTTGCGGGTGACGAATGTTTCGCCGCGACGGGGGGATTCGTGATTGAACAGAATCCCGTTCACCGCATACATGCCGTAGCTTTCGCGGTAGTTGACTGTCTGCCAAAAGCTGTAGACCTTGGCGCAGGCATAGGGGCTGCGGGGATGGAACGGCGTCTTTTCAGTCTGGGGCGTTTCGACGACCTTGCCGTACATTTCGCTGCTGGATGCCTGGTAGAACCGGGTCGGCAGATGCGTATCCCGAATCGCTTCCAGCAGATTGATTGTCCCCAGCGCATCAGTCGCGACGGTATAAACGGGCTGATCAAAGCTCACGCGAACGTGGCTCTGTGCGCCCAGGTTATAAACCTCATCCGGCTGAACGCGGGTCAGGATTTCCCGAAGTCCTGTGCCATCCACCAGATCGCCATAATGCAGAAAGACCCGTGCCTCCGGATCGTGCGGATCGCGATAAAGATGGTCGATGCGTTCGGTGTTGAACGAACTGCTGCGGCGGATCACGCCATGCACGGCGTAACCCTTTTCCAAGAGCAACTCGGCCAGGTATGACCCGTCCTGCCCAGTGATGCCAGTAATCAATGCTTTTTTACGCTGCGGCTTTTCCATGCAATTACCCTGAATGCGAACAAGCGGAATCCCCACGGGATATCGGTTGGCAAGTCCAGCAAATTAACGGAGCAGAGAAGTCGGAGCAATAGCAGGACGCCCATCGCCGTCCGGGCCGATGGCCGGAGAGGACGTTGCCCACTCGTTTTTACGTCACATTTTGAACGCGCCTGTCACATTTGAAGCAAAATATGACATGTATGACATTCCTGGGCAAAAATTTTCCGGCGGCTAACTACGAACAGCCCGACAAGCAGGGATAATTGCACACAAGGTTTTATCAGACCATGGCTTGTAATGTTCTTCAAGCGTCAATCGGTCGGCGGCGTAACACCGATTTTCGGGTGAGGAATGGCCGCAGGTGATCCCAAACCTTGATCCCGTCGGCGGAGGTCAGGGCGTTGAGTTCAGTGGCACGTTCGGTGAGATATCCATCGCGGCCAGCGAGCGTGTCATCCAGGTGACCGGGGTGGACAACCCATTCAGTTACACCGGAGCGGGGCAGGTGCTTGAGATATTTTTGCCAGGGAAATGGCCGGTGCAGGTCGGTGGCCGAGAGCATGCCGAAGTAGAAATCATTGGTCCATAGCCATCGGGTGGAGAATGCTTTAGCCGCGCGGCGGCCCATGAAGTCAGCCGCCAACCGCTTGATGCGCACGGAAGGAACCTTCCGGATCAGGCCGGGGGATTCAACGGTGATTCTGGAAATGGGTGGAAGCAGATCGAGGGCAATCACATCGAGCAGGGCTTCTCGAATGATCGGCAGTTCATGCGCGTGATGGTGGCAATCGACATACGCCGGCGGGCGGCCGACGAGCTTATGGAACATCTCTGTCTGCGCCACGATTTCGTCGGCGACTGCATTGCGGTTCAGTTTCTTTGTCAGGGCGCAGCCACAGTTTGCCATTGGAAAGAAAGCAGCCATCAGTGCCGAGCAGCCCGGACGATTGCCGGGCGATGAGCGGTTTTTCGCCGCAGTGCGTCAGGACGAGATGCAGGCCGACATCAAGGTGCGGCGCCTCGGCCAAGAGGGACACGGACGCGCGGACGTGGTCGCCGGTAATGGACATCAGGCTGGCGGCGGTGACGGGGCCGTGCAGGTGGGCCGCGATGATGCCTTTGCTGGTTTGCAGGCCGATTCCAAAATCGTCAGCGGTGACGACGAGTGCGAATGGATTGGCGGAAGCAGGCGTGGGGTCGGAGGCAACTGGGAGGGTTGGCATGGGATGGAAACGCTGGGGTTATGGCGTCAACAGCCGACGCTTGCAATCCCGCGATTTATTGGTTTTCGCTCTTGGTCCAACCGGAATCGATTTAAATGTTGAGCCGCATGGTCGCGGCAGGGGCTCCGGCGCCTTCAAGGCGACCTGATTCATCATATTGATCGGCCCGCTGACGGTCCATGCACCTTTGACCCAGTTTTTTATAGTGCAGCAGCGGGATTTCGATGGGGCCGCCTGAGGCCCTGCGATCACACGAATTCCATGAATCAGTTGTTGATTAAAAGGGAAATTCAGCGGTTTGCGATCATGCGTGATTTGCGTCGAAGTCCATCCACAAATACCATCGTGGCAATGAAATTATTATTCTTTTTCGCGGCGATCTTAACGCTTTTCCCCCAGGCAAATGCGGCATTGGAGGAGAACAACGCGACCGATCCCGTGGTAGTGCAGGGCAAAGGCTTTGAAATCCGGCGCAGTGAATTGGATCAGGTGCTGGCTACTGCCAAGGCTCAACATCCAGAGGATGACCTTCCACCCGATGCTGATGTTCACGCCGTCGCCCATTTGATTGAAATCCACATCGTTTTAAATAAAGCCACGGATGCGGAAAAGGCTGCGGGCAAAAAGAGCGCCGATGAAAGATTTGCCGCCATTATGCAATCGCTCGGCCCGGTAGAGATGGAACGCAGGTTGAAAATCACCCATATGACGGCGGATGATTTGCGGCTCATGCTCGGCCATGAACTGACTGCTCAAGAATCATTAACTCGGCAACTGGACATTCATGTAACCGATGCGGACGCAAAAAAATATTTTGAGGATAATCCGGGCGATTTTGACCAGCCTGCCAAGGCGCATATCCGCGAGCTGCTCCTTTTGACGACGTCTGACTTTTCATCCTCTGGGGCGCCGCCGCTGCCGGCCGCCACGATCCAGGCCAAGCGAAAGCAGATCGACGAGTTGCTCAAGCGCATCCGCGGGGGTGAAGATTTTGCCGCTCTGGCCAAACAGTACAATGAAGATCCCATCTCCAAGGACGCCGACGGAGAGCTCACGTTCATCAAAGACCAGATGGAATTTGGCGACCTGGCGTATTCCATGAAACCAGGCCAGATCAGCGACGTTGTCACCAATACGGACGGCTACCGCATTTTTCAACTGCTCGAAATCATTCCGGCAAAAAAAGCCGAGTTTGCCGGCGTCGTGGATCAGATTAAAAGCGGTTTGATCGGAGAAGAAAAACGAAAGCTCGCCGACGGTTACATCAGGCAGTTGAAAGAGGAAGCGGCCATTGAAATCATTGATCCCAAATTGAAGGCCGCAGTGGCGGCCAACGAGGCCGAAATAGCGGCCAATGAAAAAAGAGCGGCCGAAGCCGAAGCGGCAGCCAAAGCGGCAGCGGATAGTCCGGCTCAAAAAGAAGCTGAAGCTAAGGTGTTTGGCTCCAGTACAACCCAGCCCGCTACGCAGCCGTAGCAGCGATCGTCAAAAACAGTGAGTCGTATTCACGACCCAAACGCTTCCCCTACGTTATTACAGCGTCGCGACGGCGGTCGCGATGCGCGTGAGAATCGGGCGTTTGGCTTTTCGCATGGCATGGCGGAGCTTGAGGGTGTCCTGGATCATTTTCCAGCCGTGGTTGACCATGCGGACGGTGGTGGGATCGACGTAGTGGAAATAAACGGGAGCTTCGTCGATGCGCATGCGAGCCGCTCCGGCACGGGCAAGGAGTTCGACATCGAAGAAGAAACCATCGGTGGTCATCTCACCAGCAAGCCGCTCCCAGGCGGTGGATGTCAGGCCTTTCAGCCCGGCCTGCGTATCGAGGATGGTGATGGGGAGCATCTGCCGCAGCCACCAGTTGAAGCTGCGGCTCATCAGGTGGCGCTTGTAGATATTAGGGAAATCTCTCGGGCTGATGAGGAACTGCGAATCGGGGCTCGCTCGATTGACAACGGCCACATCCGCGCCGCCTTCGAGCAGCTTGAGAATTTTCACCGCTTCTTCAGGGTCATAGGCGAGGTCGACATCGGTGTAAATTTTATATGGCGTGTCCGCGAGGCTTAACCCGCGCCGCAGCGCATACCCTTTGCCGCGGTTTTGGTCATAGGCCTCGAGGCGCATGTGCGGTTCAAAATCTTCAATCAGCGGTTTAAGCCTGGCGACTGTGTCATCTGAGCAGCCGTCGCAGACAAACAGGCAGCACCAGTCTTCATGCTGAGAGAGAAAGCGAAACAGTTTTTTGACAGACGCTTCGATGAACGCCGACGCGTTGTAAGTCGGCAGGATCAGCGTGCAGGTAAACTGCCGCTGCGGGGCGGGGCGCTCGATGTTGTCGGAAGTTTGGGGGGACATATCGTATTGCCCGCTGCGGGCCTGGGCCAATAAAAGGGGCCTTTGTGATGTTCTATCGGCTTTCGGGCCGGAAATCGAATAATCAAACGACCGGCAAACCGGTTGGTTCGCAGGAATGCAACCCTGAAGGCACAAGCCGCGTCACATTCGCTGTTCTGCTCCCGCTCGCGGCGTGAATCGTAAGAGGATAGATTTTCGCCAGGCTCATCATGCAAATCGCTTCGCCGGGAATGTTCGCTGTCGCCGCGGGTGTGATCGTGTTGACCTGCCTTTTCGCGCGGGTGCGCGGTATTTCGCTCAACCAGTTTTCGAAGGTGATAATAATTGCAGGGCTGATGCTGCTTGCGCTGGCGGCGGCTGATCTGAGATGGCGAAAGTCGGCGGATGGTGCAGTGACGGTGATGGTCGATCTTTCGCCGAGCACGCGCAGCGCGACATATCGTGACCGGCCGGCGCTGGAACAACGTATCCATGATCTTCTGGGGAATACTCGATTTCATCCGATAGCATTTGCCGAAAAGCCGGCCGATTTGCCGACAGGGCTCGCACTGAATGATCTGGCTGCCACGATCACCGTTTTCACTCCTCCGCCGGAGGCGGATGCAATTTTGCTGTTCAGTGACGGGCGATTTGAATTGCCGGCGACCGGTCCACCAACATATCCCGTAATTGATCCGGCACTGGATTCGCCTGGGGATGCATCGGTTGTTCGGTTGGAGATGCGCAATCAGCAATGTGTTGCCACTATTTACAATGATGGAAAGGCACGGAAGGCAGTGTGGTCTGGGGCGGCACCGCTCGATCAGGGCTCGGTAACAGGCAGACAGGTGCGGACAGCGGTTCCTCTCGCGGAGACGGAAACAACCGTCACGCTTGATCCGGGTGATCGGTGGCCAGAGAACGATTCACTGTCGGTTCGGCCCGCCCCGCCGCCGCAAATGGAAAAATGGTGGATTGGAGAACGCGACGCGGGAGCAGGCTGGCGGCGATTGTCACCGGCGGAGTTGCCAACCAATGCTGCCGCTTACATCAATCCCGCAGTCATCGTTCTTGACAATATTCCAGCAGACGCGCTCAGCAGCGTTCAGATGGATCGCCTGGCCCAATATGTGCGGGACCTTGGAGGAGGATTAATTGTGCTTGGCGGCGACAAGGCCTTCGCAGCCGGCGCATATCACCGCACCGTGCTCGAATTGCTATCGCCTATGAGCAGTTCACCGCCAACGTCGGCGATGCATTGGATGATCCTGGTCGATGCCAGCGGTTCCATGGCCGCCGAAACCGGCGCCGGCACACGCTGGCAGATCGAAACCGCAGCGGCCGCAAAGATGCTTGCGGCGCTGCCGCCGAATGACCTGGTGAGCATTGGCGGATTTTCTGATGCGTTAAATTGGTGGTCGCGCGGCCAATCGGTTCGGGAAACAACCCATATGCAGTTGCCACCGCCGGGAACATTTCCACGAGGCCCGACGGCGCTCGCCGCCGCGCTGAAGGACGCGACGGCGGCAACCGATGGCGCGATGCCGCTGCAATTAGTCGTGATGACCGATGCAGAGGCGGAACTGCCAGACCCGGAAGGGCTTTTGCAATTGCTCCATGCGAAACATGCATGCCTGAACGTGCTGGCGACCGGCGCGGGCAATGCGCTGGCGATCCTCCGTTCGCTCGCCGGGGCAACAGGCGGCAAGGTGGTTCAGCAAGCAGATCCCACGCAGTGGGTTTCCGCATCACAATCACTTCTTCGATCCGCGATGCCAGATGACATAGAGCATCAGACCGTCAACATGCACTTTGAACATGAGATGGTTTCCTCAGGCGGACAGCAGGTTGATCTCTGGAATCGAACGTGGCTTAAGCCCCAGGCAACGCAACTCGCAGAAACAGCCGATGCACCGATGGCGGCGAAATGGCAAATTGGGGCCGGGCATGTCGGCGCGGCGGCGTTCTCGCCAGATATTGCGACGGCGCAGCGATTGGCAGACCTGGTGGCCGCTCCGCCGCGCGATCCACGGTTTAAGGTAATCTGGCAAATGGGGCCGCGACTGCATATCACGGTAGAGGCGATTTCCGGGAAGGACTACTTGAACGATCAAGACATCCGGCTGGAATTCAATTCGACATCGCCTGCGACTACCCAAACCGCGGCAACCCCCATTCCCCAAACAGCGCCAGGCCGCTACGAAATCGACCTGCCCGCCCCGCGGCAGGAGACGGTTGCGACAGTGCGTGCCGCGGATACGATCCTCGATCGTTTCGCCGTCGCCGGTCGATATGCGCCGGAATTTGATGCAATCGGAAACGACCGGGAAAATTTACAGGCGCTCGCCAACCGAACGGGCGGCGCAGTCATCGCGCCGGGTCCTGTCAAACCCATTGAGTGGCACTGGCCACAACGTGAAATCCCGCTTTCCCCCTGGCTCGCCGCCGCAGGAGCGGCCGCAATTGCCGCCGGTGCAATGCAATGGAAACGAAGCGGCAACTAAGCTCGGCTTTCACACTTATGCCGCCCGATTCGCGCGGTAAAACAGGCGGCATAAGTGTGAAAATCGAGCTTGGTGTTCGTGATCGCCAAATCGATGGGGCATCACCTCCGCCCATTCTACTTCGGCGCTTCCGTCGCCGATGATTTGACCCCACCCCTTTGCTCCGTGGCCGGTGTAGTTCGGTCGGTGATTGTGCCATTGGTGCCATTCGCCCCGGTGCCGCCGAACCCCATCAAGCCTCCGCCCTGCCCGCCGGAATGAGCCGCATCACCGGTGGGAAATCCCATACCGCTGGGCGCTCCAAACGCGGGCGCACCACCAGGGCTGCTCGGCGAGTCTCCCGAATATGCGTTTGGCCCCATCACGTCCTTCCCTTCCACCGTTCCATTCATCCCCGTCCCGGTGTTAGGCGGCGTGGAACTCGTAGAGTCGGTCCGCTCGCAACCGGAGGCAAGCATCCAAGCACCCAGGCAAATGGCAGTGAGGCACGTAGTCAGTTTCATCGGATCCTCAAAAAGCGTGTTAAATTGATCGGTCATTCATACCGCAGATCGGCGGGAGTTAAAAGATTCAAATGCGCCACCAAGGCAGGAAACAAAGATATGCGACGCATCGTCGCCTCGCTCCCTGTTTGGTCATATGAACATTCGTCATTCGAATTTGATTCGTCATTCGAATTTTCCACTCTCCTCTTTCCTTGGCGGTCTCGGAGGCCTTCAGTGTCCTGGCGGCGCATTTCACTCATGCTTTTTTTCGCAGCGCCAGCACGCGATCGCGCCCGCCATAATCTTTCAGGATGCGCAGGTCTTCAAACGCATCGAACTGCCCCGCCATTTCCTTCGCCGGCGGCGCCTGATCGAAAGCGATTTCAAGAAACACGCGCCCTCCCGCGACCAGATGATCGGGCGCCTTTTCCAGGATTCTTCGATGCAGTGCAAGCCCATGGGGGCCGCCATCCAGTGCTTTCATGGGCTCGAAATCGCGCACGCTTTTATCCAGCGTCGCGATCTGGTCAGTTGAGATATATGGCGGATTCGCCACGATCAGGTCAAATGGCCGCGCGTCAACCAGGCGGCTGATCGGTTCAAACAAATCTCCCTGCTCCACCGTCACGCGTTCGCTCAGTTCCAGTCGCTGGATGTTCTTCCTGGCGACGCCGACGGCTCGTTCGCTGATGTCGATCGCGACGACAATTGCGGTTTTCAGGTTCTTTGCGATCGCGGCCGCCACACATCCGCTGCCGGTGCACAGATCAAGCACGCGCGGCGATTCCATGCCGCTCTGGTGCCGCACCGTTTGCAAAACATTCTCCACCAGCGTTTCAGTATCCGGCCGCGGAATCAGCACATCGCGATTCACTTCCAGTTCAAGACTGAAAAAATGTGCCTTGCCGGTCAGATAGGCGATCGGCTCCTGCTCACCGGCCCGCCGAACGAGCTCCCGGTACGCCGACAATTCCGCCTCGGCGAGGACGCGCTCATAACCGGTATAAAGTTTAATTCGCGGCATCCCCAGCACATGCGACAACAGCAGCTCCGCTGATAGCCGCGGCTGATCGACGCCCTTTTTCTGGAAGAACCCCGGTGTCCATTCCATAAGTCGCCGAACCGTCCATGTTCCGCCTTGCTCGGCCATAGGAACGCGATTCTAGGGCCATCGAATAAAGCATGGAAGGAGATGAAATCGCTTCTTAAACTCATCACTCGCTTGTTTAAGCTTCTGCAAATATCATAAAATTGATGCCGATATTAGGAATTTGTTCGGGATTAATCTTGAGTCTCATTGAAAAAGCCGCTATGTGATACTTATTAAACAAATGGAACCTCTCGGCCCAAAACTTCGCCGCCAGCGCCGTCGGCTTGGATTAACGCTCGATGAGCTGGCAGGACGCACCAGCATCTCCAAGCCGTACCTTTCGCTGATTGAAACGGGGCGCGTGCCCAATCCGCCCAGCGATGAAAAACTTCGGCGCCTTGAGCAATCACTCGGCTTCCCCCCCGGCGAACTCGTCAGCCAGGCGCATCTGCAACGAACTCCCCGCGATGTCCGCGCGGTGCTGAGCAAACTGCTCCAGGGAAATGAAGAAAACAAAAACGAAAAAGCGACTGGCGCCAACGTTTCATCGTTCAATCTCTCCGCCGATTCAACCGATCCGAAGCCGCTCAATCTCGATGAGGCGTATCTCTCCGGCGTGCTCCATCGCATGGTCGGCAAGTCCTCAGGCAACGTCGAGCAAGTGGCCGGCAACGCCATCCCCATCATCAACAAAGTGTCGGCCGGTTATCCCTCCGACTTCACCGATCTCTCATACCCCCCGAATGTCGCTGACGATTATGTCGGCTGCCCCGACATCCATGACCGCGACGCCTTCGCCGCCCGCGTGAGCGGCGACAGCATGAAACCCAAGTATCGCGAGGGGGACATCGTCATCTTCTCGCCGGGCCTTTCTTCCCGCAGCGGCGACGACTGCTTCGTCCGTTTTGAAGACGGCCAAACCACTTTCAAACGCATCTTCTTCGAAGCCGGCGACACAGGCGAAGCGGTCCTTCGGCTTCAGCCACGGAATGAAAAATATCGGCCTCAGATCATCGCCTCAGAAAAAATCGCCGGGCTGTACCGGGCCGTTTATCGTTATGAACGGGTAGATGAGGAACACGGCGAATAAGCCGCGGCTTACATTGCTTCATCCCCGCTCAACATCCCCTACCGATCCCACCTGATCACCGTCGGCATCTGCACATCCGGATGCATGCTCTTATGAACCGGGCATCCCAGCGCGGCGTGCTCCAACCGTTCACGATGCTCCGCCGGGGTACTGGCCGGACAGTGAATCTCCACCGTCAACTTCCCCACGCGCCGAGTCGGCGCGGTCACCATCTCCTTCAGCACGCGCGCCGTGGTGCCGGTCAGATCAATATTGTGCCGCTTGGCGACAATTCCCATCGTCGTCACCATGCACGTCACCAAGGATGTGGCCAGCAGATCTGTCGGACTGAATGACGCCCCTTCCCCCTGATTGTCCTTCGGCGCATCGGTGAGAAAAGTTGCGCCCGACGGTTCATGCACAGCCTTGGTTCGAAGGTTGCCAAGATACTCGATGTCAATCTGCACCATGTGCGCTCCATAAAAATTTTTCGATCGGGAACGAATCCACCGAAACATTGTCCGCAGGGATTTCGTATATTCCAGAGGGCCAACCTGATCCGGCACTTTTTGCAGTTCATTGCGCGTTGAATGAGCGACGAAAAAAGTCCATGTGATTAATAGTAATGCATTGCGATTTTAGAAAATGCCTCGAAATGCGAGGAAAATAGGTAAACCTGCCTGTTTGGGGCGCAAGAAAAATCGCCCGCTCAAAGTTGGCCCGGACTTTTTTTTATTTTTACCCTGTTTAACACTTGATCGATTTTTGAACTCCCCTACTTTCATCCGCAAGACATCAAGGGAGTGACGCCGCGGGCTCGGCATCACAATGATTGTGCCCTTCGCGATGTCGACGGTTTGTATTTTCCAACCAGAGGGATCGATGAGACGACGACAAAAAATCGCCGGGCTTCGCGTTCACTGTGTTTCTCTGATTGTAAACACAACCCGGCGCGGCGGTCGCAAGATCGAACGCCTTCTTCCTCGCATAGCCTCCCGCACGCAGAGTTCCGTCCCTCCGTCGCACCCCGGCCACGAGCAGATCATCTGATCTGCCTTTTAAGTCAGTTATTTTTTCTGTTTTCCTGACTTGCCTCCGACCTCATCTGAAAAATTTAGAGTTGGTTTCCGGGCTGCAGGGCAACATTAGTTTGTGAAATTTTTCATTGAATGGGACTAAAATCATGCGTAAGGGCTACTCTAAGTACGCGCCAAAGGCGATCGAGCGTCGAATCTCACCGAACAACCAGGCCGCTAAAAAGGCCAGGCTGGCCAAGGTCATCCGTCCGGTGCTTGAATCACTGGAAGACCGCCGCCTTCTTTCCACCTCCCTCACCTTCAGCGGTGGAATTCTCACTCTCAACGGCGACCCAATCAAAGGCAGCCACCTCACTGCCGACACCGCAAGCGGCGGTCTGATCCACGCCAGCGCCGACCAAAGCCACGCCGGAAGTTTCCCCATCAGCGCCATCAAGCAAATCCGCATCAACGGCGGCTCCGGCAGCGACTACATTTATGTCGGTAACAACGTAAACATCCCCGTCGTCATCAACAGCGGTGATGGAAACGACACCATCCGCGGAGGCGGTAATTCCAACACCATCACCTCCGGCAACGGCAACAACTGGATCAGCGGCCGCGGAAGCAGCGACTCCATTAAAGTAGGCAACGGCAGGAACACCATCGGCGGTGGAAACGGCAACGACACGGTAGTCGCCGGCTCCGGCAATAACTCCATCGACACCGCCGGCGGCAATGATTCCATCACCGTCGGCAATGGCAACGACAGCGTCACCGCCGACTCCGGTAATGACACCATCATCGCCGGCAACGGCAACGACAATCTCAACGGCGGCCTTGGTGACGACCGCATCGTCACCGGCACCGGCACCAGCGTCATCACGCCCGGCAGCGGCAACAACACCATCGTCCTGGGCAACCTCAAGACCAGCGTCGGCCGCAGCAATGGCCACAACACCATCATCGGACCCGATGGCTCGGTCGTCTCCGGGAACCCCGCCCCCGCGCCGAAACCGGCGCCGGCATGGGTTGCGTACGCCGCGCCCAAGTCCACCGACAAAACCGCCCCGCAGGCAGTCCTGGAATTGCTCGCCCCCGTGCAGATGGTCGGAATCGGTGTTCACGTGCGTGCGTTGGATTCCACGCTCGGCGCAGGCTCACCGATCACCGCGAATTATCAATGGGACTTCGGGGACCCAGGCAGCGCCTACAACACGCTTCCCGGCTTCAACGCCAGCCACATTTACAACACCCCCGGCACCTACACGATCAAGCTGACCATCACCAACGAGCTTGGCAAGAGCTCAAGTGTGTCGGCTCAAGTGAAGATCGCCGCCGACAGCCGGCATGTGATTTACGTGGATGCCATCAGCGGCAGCGATACCAACGACGGCTCGGCGCAGAACAAAGCCGTGAAGACCGCCGCCAAAGCCGCGTCGCTGGTGCGGGATGACACCGAAGTTCTCTTTCATCGCGGCGAGACCTTCAACCTCAGTTCGACCTTCATGACGCCGTACACCAACGTGCTCGTCGGCGCCTACGGCAGCGGCAGCGCCCCGGTGATGGCGGTGAATGTCAAAGCATCCGGCTTTGTCTCCTTCAGCACGCAGGGCAATTCCACTGGCATCACCATCCGCGACCTGGCCTTTGACACCAACGCCGACGACACCTTGCCGATGGCGATCGTGCCCCGCGGCACCGATATCTCCGTCGTCAATGTCACCTTCCTGCACGTGATGTACGCCATCAACGGCAACGGCGCGCCCCTGGGCCTCACCGTTCAAGGGTGCAACTCCCCCAACGCCAACGGAATCTATGGCTACTTCATCTGGGACGAAGGCACG
Organism: uncultured Phycisphaerales bacterium; assembly: GCA_963704405.1. Classification (GTDB taxonomy): domain Bacteria; phylum Planctomycetota; class Phycisphaerae; order Tepidisphaerales; family Tepidisphaeraceae; genus MFD01213-c1. The sequence goes on along the minus strand of OY969903.1, from coordinate 1,400,111 downwards.
GACACCGTCGCGCTCGGCAACACCGTGGCCGGAGTCCAGCACGAGCATGTTTTCCGCACCTCCAGCGCCACCGAAATCCTGGCGGTCGGAAATAATTTCACCAACAACGACGGCAAAGGCTGCATCCAGATCCACAACGGCTCATACGCCTGGATCGACGGCAATACTGTAACCAATGGCGACATCCGCACCGGCCCGCTCGGTCTCTGGGGTGAACCGGCCACCAGCGCGACCGATTACGTCGTCATCCAGGGCAACACCACCAACAACACCTCGATCGATCTCGTCGCCGGATCGCATCACATTTCGATCCGCAACAACGTTTTCCATAAAAACGTTGGGATCATGATCGATGTGAGCTCCAATGACAGCCAGGGCCGCGTCACCGGTGACGTTCATATCCTCAACAACACTGGCATCAACAACGGCACCACCGGCGAGTTCCTCAAGGTTGAAAGCCACACTCAGGGCATCACTTTGATGAACAACCTGCTGGTGGCCCCGCACCTGATCACCGGCGGATTCAGCACCGCGCCGGTATTTGTGACTGAAAAAGATCTGAGCAGCTTCATTTACATCGGGCATAATGTCTGGCAGTTGCCGGCGTCGATTTACAAGTTCGCCAACGGCGGCATTAACATCGTCAACCCATCTGCCCCCAATGGCGGCTATCGCACCGCCGCACAATGGAATGCCTTTCCGCAGGTGCACGGCGACATCTTCAGCACGACGTCCATCAACTCAAGCCTGGCCCCTTCGAGCAGCAGCATGGCCGCCACGGCCGCCGCTGAAGTCGCAGGCGTAGTCACCGACATCAACGGCAAAACCCGCCCCACCGGCGGAGTCTGGTCTGTCGGCGCTATCCAAGTTTGAATGAAGATAAAAGTTTGCCCGCGACGGGACACGAAGAAAACACGAATGAAGAATGCACATTCATTCGTGCCCGCTTCGTGTTCCTTCGCGGGTTTCTTTTTTTGATCGGCAGCCATTTTTGTGGTCGCATCAAGCCTCTATGACATGCGCGCCCACAACAAGTTGAAATCCCCCTCGCTTTAACGATCATTCCTTCTTCAGAAAAGTCTCCCAACAATTATCCGCGCCACAAGCGGAGAATGCCGGTTCATGCCCAAGATCCTGTTCGTCACACAGCATCCCCCCTTTCCCCCACGCAGCGGTGACCGCCAGCGCAGCTTCCTGCTGGCCAAAGCGCTCGCGGCTGCCGGTGAACTGGGCACTATCCTCGTCGGCCCGGCCCAGAGTTTTTTTCCAGATCAACTGGAATACACGCGCCGGCATTTCGGCCTCATCACAACCGCATCTCTTGCGCCGGCCGGGCAACGCTGGCCATGGAAATTTGTTCGGCCGCTCAACAAGACGCTCATCGACCGCGCCGCCGTGGGACTCTTGCGCAAGGAAGCCGCCTATCGTCCCGACGAAACTGTCGCGGCTGCCGTCGCGCATCACTCGCGCGAGGGGAAATATGATCTGGTCGTCGGCCGCTTCCTTCGTCCGGCGGCCAATGCCGGCGTTCCGCAACTCCCCCCCTGCATCCTGGATGTTGACGATCTGGAAACGCAGGTTTACGCCAGCCGCCTCGAATCCAACCGCCTCGGCATTGCCGAACGAACCATCACCGGCTGGCACCTCAGGCAGATGCGGACCATCGTTCCCCCGCTGCTGCGAAAGTTCGACCACCTCTGGATTCCCGCACCCGGCGATCGCGCTCTGATCGACCATCCCAGCATCAGCGTGCTGCCGAATATCCCATTTGAAGAAGATCCAACCAATCCCCCCGCGCCGCTGTCGCCGCGTCCAACATCCAAAATTGTCCTTGTCGTCGCCACGCTGAAATTTCCGATGAATCTCTCCGGCGTCACGCGATTCATCGAACAGGTCTGGCCAAAGGTAAAAGTCGCCGTTCCCGATGCCCGCTTCCGCATCGTCGGCGGTGGAATGACTCCGGAGTTAAAAGCCAAATGGTCTGCCGTCCCAGGCGTGGAACCGGTCGGTTACGCCGAGGATTTGCGGGATGAATACCGCCAGGCCGCCTTCGCCGTTGCACCGATCTACGAAGGCGGCGGCACCAAGATCAAAGTCGTCGAAGCGCTTCACAATGGCCGCGTTCCTCTGGTTCACCACCACGCGCTCCGGGGATACGAGCACCTTTTGAAGCACAACGAATCCGTCTACGTCGGCAACGACGACCAGGGCCTGGCCGACGGCTGCGTCACGCTATTAAACGATCCAGCGTTGCGCGAGCGCCTGGCCGCCGCCGGTAATGCAATTGTCCGCCGGGATTTCTCCTATGCAGCCTTTGCCGGGGAAGTAAAGCGAACAGTCGACGAAGTTCTGCAGCGGCGAGCTACCGCAACAATGGGGGCACAACCATGAAAGTCCTTCTCGTCGCCGGGCTGACTGGCCGCGTTGTCGGTTGGATGCACACGACAACGCGCCATCTCGTCCGCGCCGCCGCGTCCCTCGGCGGACAGGCCGGATTCGTCAACGACATCCTCGTTCCCACCGATCCACCGATGGATTTCTTCAATCTCGACTACCCACCAAAGGACAAGGCCGAGGCGCAGGTTCGCGACGCCGTGAACACTTTCAACCCCGATCTCATCCACGTCACCTGCGGCGGATACTCCCTGCTGAACGCCGTCGATCGCGTCACACGTTCCCACACCCGCCACATCCCCTGGATCTTCACTGCGCACAACATCGCCCCTGCCGAGCGACAATACACCCGCTTCTACGGTCGCAACCGCGCCTACTACAAAGCCCGCAACCTCCTTGCTTTTCCGAGCACGCTCGCATGGAAGCGCCTCCTGCTGCGCCGGTCGATTTGAGCGGCTGATCGTTCACAGCCAGACCGTCGCCGACCTGGCGGCTTCGCGAGGCTGCGCACCGGAAAAAATCTGCCGCATCCCCTTCGGCGCCGATTTCCCCGAAACCCGCGTCGACCCCGCCGCCAACCCAAAAGCCGATTCTCCCTTCACCGCCGCCGACAGTCCCACGATCCTCTGCGTCGCCGCCATGATTCATCATAAAGGCCAGCACGACCTGATTCGCGCCGCGGCCACGCTGAAAGAAAAATATCCCCGCCTCAAGCTTGTCCTCATCGGCGGCCGCCGCGACCATCACTACGAAGAATTTCTCCGCAATTTGATCACCAGCGAGAACCTGGCAGACAACGTAACGCTCGCCGTCAAAGCCCCCGATTCGGTTCTCGCCGCCGCCTGGACCGACGCCGACGTTTATGTTCAGCCCTCGCATGAAGAAGGCTTCTGCTTTGCATTTTTGGAAGGCCTGATGGCCATCCCAAAAGCCATCGGAACCACCGCCGGCGCTATGCCTGAAATGATCGGCCAAGACCCCTTTGCAACGCTCATCAAGCCCGGCGATCCCCGGATGATCGCCGACGCCCTCGAGAATCTGCTGGCCAAACCTCTTCCCCCCGGTGAACTGGACCGCCGCCGCCGACGCCTGCGAATCGCCTTCGCCTGGGACACCTACGGCTCAGAGCACCGCAAGCTCTACGCCCGCCTCACCGCAACACCGCTCGCCCCCGTCCCCTCTCCTTCCGGACGAGCATGAAGATACCTGGCTCGTTCTGAATCCAAGCCGGAGATTCACCGCAGGGCGCAGAGCGCACCGAGGATTCGCTGATCAGTTCTTTGTCTTCGTTTCCTGCGTGCATCGGCAGTAAATCTCGCTTGGAGCTTTTAAGCAGCCGCCGCCAACCATTTGCGTCCGATAGTATCTGCTTTCATCGCACTGCAATTCATCACACCCGCCTATACCTATTAATAGGTAATCGTCTCCCGCGCCATCCACATATCACACCTCAAATCTGCCCCCTATTTCGAACAACTGCCCCACAATAAAAAGGCGTCGCCGTCCTCACTGCTGATATCGCAAACATTCTGGGACGTGAACTTATGCCGCCGGTTCCTTGTCTCCCATCTATGCACTGTTCGAAATGTGAAATCAGTACTGATATCTCAATTCCATCAAAAAGATCGTTGGACTTCCCCCCGATTCGTAAAGTATGAAGCAAAACACCTGGAAGCTGCTGGAGAATGCGGTACTCGAAACCCTCGAAGATCGGCGCATGATCAGCGCCACGCCAATCCCCGGGGCATCGCTCCAACACGGCGTGGTTACCGTCAATGGTGACCCGGTGAAGCCAAACTCCATGGTTGTCGACTACAGCCCCGACGGCTCACGCCTGACCGTCCGCGTCAACAGCATCCACACCAGCTTCCCCATCTCCCAGGTGAAGAAGGTCGTCTTCAATGGCGGCAGCGGCGGTGACTATATCTACGAAGATCCCTCCCTCAATACCCCCGATGAAGTCCACGGCGGCTCCGGCAATGACATCATCCGCACCGGCAACGGCAACGACACCATCGACGCCGGCGCAGGCAATGACCTCATCTACGGCAAAGGCGGCGATAACCAGATCGACGGTGGCGCCGGCAATGACACGATCCTCGCCGCCTGGGGCGATGACTGCCTCAGCGGTGGCACCGGCAACGACTACATCGTCGGCGCAGGCGGCAACGACAGCCTCTCCGGCGGAGAAGGCGATGACACCCTCATCGGTGGCAGCGGAAACGATTCCCTCGATGGCGGCGCCGGCAATGACTGGCTCCAGGGCAATCAAGGCGGTGACAGCCTCTCGGGTGGTCAAGGCAATGACACCCTCCTCGGCAACAGCGGCAACAACCAGGTCGACGGCGGCTCCGGCACGAATCTCGTCAACCCCGTAATTGACAAAACCGGCAAGACCACTGGTGGCAAAGTAACCGGCTCCGGCAACGATGGCGCCGGCGGAACGACAAATACCGGCGGAACAGGCAGCACAGGTACAGGTACAGGTACAGGTACAGGCACAGGTACAGGCACAGGTACAGGCGGCACCGGAAACACCGGTGGAACCGGCGGCCCCGTCATCACCCCCGTTAACAATGCCCCCGCTCCCACTCCCGTCATCTCATTCGTCGCCGGCACGCGGCAGGTCGGGCTTAGCGTCAATGTCGATGCCTTGAGTTCGCAGCTCGCCGCCGGCACGCCCATCACCGCCCGCTACGATTGGGATTTCGGTGACGCCGGCACCCGCTTCAACACCATGACCGGCTATAACGCCGCCCATGTGTATGACACCCCCGGCTCGTACACTGTCACCCTCACCGTCACCAACGAAGCCGGTGGCGTTGCAAGCGTGACTCAGCAGATCGACATCGCCGCCTCCACCCGCAAGCAGATCTATGTCGATCCCACCAATGGTTCCGACTCCAACGCCGGCACCCAGGATGCGCCCCTCGCCTCCTTCGACGGCGTCGCGAAGATGGCCGGCAACAATATGGACATCCTCCTCAAAGCCGGCGAAAAGATCGACGTGACTTCATCACTCCACCTGAACTTCAAGAACATCGTTGTCGGCCGCTATGGTCAGGGCAAGGATCCCATCCTCAATCGCATCCGCGGCAACGGCAACAGCACGATCTCGATGTTCGGCAACACCGATGGCATCACCATCCAGAACATCACCTTCGACAGCCCCTACGCCGCCGATCCTTCAGGCCAGGCGCCCAAGGTGGGCGCTTCCGGCATCTTCGCCGGTGGTAAGAATGTCGTCGTTCGCAACTGCACCTTCCTGAACATCGACGATGCCATCAACGAAAACGGCGCCCCCACCGGTGTGCTCGTGCAGGACAACACCGCCCCCCTCGTCACCGGCATCCGCGGTTACTTTGTCTGGGGCCAGGGCCAGAACGACACGATTGTCGGCAACTTCGCCGCCAACAGCACGCGCGAGCACATCGTCCGCCTGGTCGATGTGCATCTTTCCACCATTGAAGACAACACCTTTAACAACCTCAGCCGCCAGGACGTCGACAAGTACGACTATTCCAAGGGCTCCATCGAGATTCATCGCGGCGACTATTCTTATATCTCCCACAACGATGTCACCGGCGGTGACATCCGCGTCGGACCGCTCGGTCTGTGGGGCGAAGCCAACACCAGCAGCACGGACTGGTGCGTTATCGAAGACAACCAGTTGACCGACACGCAGGTTTTCGTCCAGTCCGGCAGCCATCACGAAATGATCCGCAACAATGTCGTGAAATCCAATGCCAAGCAGGCTTTTGTCATCAGCGGCCCCGACAGCCAGGGGCGCATCTCCGGCGACATTACCCTTATCAACAACACTGCCATCAGCAACGGCACCAGCGGAAACTTTCTCCGCGTCGGCGGCCTCGTCAACGGCATCGTCATGAAGAATAATCTGTGGGTCGCTCCGCACATCACACCCGGTATCTACAATACATCCGCGGTGTATGTCGCCGGCACGGATTTGAGCAGCTTCACCGAAATCTCAAATAATATCTGGCCGGCCCCCACGCTCATCTATAACTACGCCAACGGCGGCATCAACTACGTCGGCATCACCGGCAACGGTTACACCACGCCCGCCGCGTGGTCCGCATATAGCCAGGTTCACAACGACACGTTTGAAAATGTGGCGCTTGGCGACACGTATCAGATTTCTTTCGATTCACTCAGCATTGGAGCCGCCCTGCCGCTGGCGGCTTAAAACGGACCTGCATGCTCTTTGCAAAGGCCGCCAATAAGGACTGTTGGCGGCCTTTTGATTCCGCTTTTTTCTTTAACCACATCACTTCATCCGAGCCACCGGAAGCGCGACCACCGCCATATCCTCCACCAGCGGCGTCATCCCCCGCTCAAGCACCGCCTTCGGCAAACTCTCTTTCGTATGGCTCACGCAAAGCCAGGTCGATTCCGGACACAAATACCGGCACACCTCATACCCCTGCGGACTGATCCACGAAAATCCCTTTCCGTCCCATTCCACATACCTGCCCGCCCGCGGCAGCATCACATCCGATCCCAACTCCGTATACAGCAAAACATCCGGCCCGATCGCATCGCGCAGCTTTGTCAGGATCTGCACATCGTTCAAATTCGCCCCGAAAGAATCGCAGTAAAAAACATCAAACCCCATCGCCATCGCCCGGCGAAATCGCCCGATCATCATCTCCATCTGCGCCGGATCGTCGGCTGACAATGGATATGTCATATCCTCTTTCTCATTCATCGCCTTCACCCCATCCGCCGGCCGCGCGCACAGCCCCACCCGAAGTCCTGCATCTTTGAATGCCTTCACAATCGTCGGAACATTCGGCGACACCGTCGGCGCGATCTCGTCAAAGTCCGGTCGATACATCGCCCCGCGCGGGTTCCATCCAGAGAGCGTCCAGAAAATGCAACCCAGGGCATTTGCCCGCTGCAGCCTGGGGACAATGAAGCTCAGGAATTGCCGCGTACCCGAAGGCGTATCCAGCCGCCGAAACGGACCGTTATATCCCAGCGGATTGGACGGCGAAGCATGAAAAGTATCCGCCGACACAAACCGCGCCATCGGCCGAGGGTCCGGGTGATACAACATCGCCGGAAAATGTGCATCAAATGCTTTCTTGTAAGGCTCAAGCAGATGCCGCAACGAAATATCCATGCTCAGCCGAAAGTTTACATCCACATCAATCGCCTGCCCCGGCGGCACGATTTCATCCGTATAAAATTCCAGATGACATTCCGCCGGGATCTGTCCCTCCGCCAGGCGGGCAGAATTGAACATCTTGGCTTTTAAAAATTCGCTGTTGCTGAAGACCGCAAACCCAAACCCATCATCCGCCGCAAATGCCGCCCCAAGCGGCGTAGAAACATTTGGATGATAAAGCGTCCGCCCATCCCGTCCATGAGCATCCAGATAACTTGAATCCCACGAATGCAATTCCCCCGTCGCAATCCGGGAAAAATGAAAGGTCAGCCCATCGAGCTTCACTTTCTTAATGGTCTTCTTTGGATCGTTATTCTGCAGGTGCAGCAAAATCCGAAGGTCTTCCCCTTCAAGCTGATATTGGTAGGTCGCCACCGCTGCCGCATATTCATGTGTAACTGTCGCGCGCCGCGCCGACTGCTGCCCTGCCACTGTTTTCAAAATCGCCCCCACCCCCAGCTCATCCTCATCTAACAACTCTCCCGCGGAAAATCGCAGTCTCCATTCTCCCTCCCCCACCACCCTTTCGCCAAGCGACAACCGCAACTCCCCCGACGTCGAAACCACCATAGCCGCATCTGAACCGGTGGTCCGAGTAGAAGGTTCCGTCGCCGCCGGCTGTCCAAACACCGGCCCGCAAACCACAGCACAAATTAAAATCAAAAGAAACGGCGCCATCCTCATTCCTCTTCGCGTTTTCAGGCCATCGCGTTTCAACATCCATATCCCTTCCAACCCGAACGACCCCCTTCATCATTCGGATTTCGGATTTCGTCATTCGGCTTTCGCCCTTTGGTTTCAGGGTTCACATTTCCCCCCATCTTTTCTCCTGCTATTATCTTCTCAACTCAACCGAAAGGACACCTATATGGCATTTACGCTTCAGCTCGGCCAATCCGCCCCGGACTTCTCCCTGCCCGGCACAGACAACAAAATCTACACGCTTGCAGACTTCAAAAATTCAAAACTGCTCGTTGTCGTCTTCTCCAGCAACCACTGCCCCTACGTGATCGGCTGCGAAGATCGCATCAACACTTTCTATGCCGATTACATCGCCAAAGGAGTTGCTTTGGTCGCGATCAATTCCAACGAAATTGAAGGCCATCCGACTGACTCTTTCGAGCACATGGTGCAAAGAGTCAAAGACAAAAACTTTAAATTTCCTTATCTCCGCGACGATTCGCAGGAAGTCGCTTTGAGCTACGGCGCTCTGCGCACGCCGCATTTTTATGTCTTCGACCAGGACCGCCGCCTGAGATACACCGGCCGAATGGACGACAACCCCCGCAACCCCGGCAAGGAAACCACTCACGAGCTCCGCGATGCCGTAGATGCGCTGCTAGCCAACAAAAAGCCCCCGATCGAACTGACGAACCCCATTGGCTGCAACGTAAAATGGAAAGGCAAAGAACGCCACTGGATGCCCGCCGACGCCTGCGACTTGGTCTGATGTGCTTCAGAGAAAGAGTATGAGACATATATTCAATCTGATGGACAGAGATAAGAAGATGAAGAGAAATCCTCGCATCGCATGAAGCGTCTCCCCAAGTCTTTCTATACATCTTGGAGAGCGAGTGCGGTGGTCGAAGGATATTTCGGGGGCGTTGAATACGGCGATGAAGAGAAAGATAAAGACAAAGACAAATCGCAGCCGCAGGGGCTGCGATTTGTCTTTATCATTCTCTTCATCGCCATATTCAATGCCCCGAAGTTCCAGCAACGTAACGCGCGGCCTCTTGCGCCGAAGATGCCCCCAATCCCAGACCACCTCCCCGACACCCCAAGCCCCGCGTCTCATCGCTGTTCATCAGTCTGAATCCGCGGCTAAAAAACTCCCTCCCAATGCCCCTACCATATCCTGGATCACCCGCTCTATCCGCATCGACTCAAACGCAGCCACGCTGACGGAGATCGCCGCCAGAAGTACGCTCGGATCATCCCTTCTCCAGCACACTGCCGCAAACCGCTCTGCGAACCGTCCAAACAGCGAATCCCGATCGCGCAAGTCATCGGGAATCACCCGCTCGCAACTTCCATACTCCGCACCCGCTGAATCCATCCCGGAAGCAAACGCCGTCGCATCCGCAGCATTCGCCGCTTCAAGCGCCGTCGCCAGGAGCGGCTCTGAGGTCACCCGCAAGCGATGCAACTGCTCCGAAGTCACGCCGTCGGCCAGCGCTGTCCGCATCACCAGATGAAAGAAAAACCAAATCAATTCCCGCTGGACAAGCAATTGTCGCCCCGCCGCATGTCCACCCGTCGCGTATTCAAAAGTCGGCAGCAGATTCTCCACCGCCTCCTGCGCTCCTGCGATCACCACCCCCGCCACCGCCCGCAGCGACGCCTCGGCGATCGCCGCCTTCAAATCAATCTCCCGCATCACCGGCGAAACCGGCGCTACCACTGCAATCGCTGGCGACACCGCCTCTGCCGGCCCCTCCGCCTGACCCGGAATCAAAGCATCCAAAGTGCCCATGCGCCACGCTCAAAAACGCAGTGGCTGCGCCCATCCCGCAGCAACCTGATGGAAGCAACACTACCGCGCCGCGCCGCCGACGACAAAAGAAATGTTTCGTCGCGCCGAATTTTGACCAACCAAACTGGAGTAATGAAGCAGGGAGAAAAGCAACTGGATCAATTGCCCTACGCCAATTTCCGGTAAACAATACATCTGTGCGGAACCACCCTCTCTTATTACCGGCGTTTTTAGTCATCAGTATATCGGCTCTTCGTCCGGTAGCGGCATCCGCGTCGCCGCTGCTGCATGACGTTGCTCAACCTGAAGACTTCAGGCTTGTCGATAACAATCAGGCGGCGGATATTTATACTGATCCGGCAGACTTCAAAGTAGTGCGCATCGCCGTAGAGGCGCTGGGAGAGGATATTGCCGCCGTCACGGGTCAGCATGCGGCGATTAAGAATGCGGCGGCCGACTTGTCAGCGAATGCGGTGCTTGCCGGCACGATGGGCCATAGTTCGGCGATCGATGCGCTGGTGGCGGCGGGGAAGCTCGATGTTTCCACGCTGAAAAATCAGCCGGAATCGTTTGTGATCGCGGTTGTTCGGGATCCGTTGCCGCACGTGCAGCGCGGGTTGGTGATTGCGGGATCGGATCGGCGCGGGACGGCGTTTGGGGTGTTTGAAGTTTCGCAGCAGATTGGGGTTTCGCCGTGGCGCTTCTGGGCGGATGTGCCGCCGCGGCATCGGGATTCAATTTTTATTGGTTCGGCGCCGATTCATCAGGGTTCGCCTTCCATTAAATATCGGGGCATTTTTATTAACGATGAAGACTGGGGGATGCGGCCGTGGGCTGCGAAGACGTTTGCGCCGGCAGATGGAAATATCGGGCCGGCGACGTATGCGAAAATGTTTGAGCTGCTGCTGCGGCTCAAGGCGAATTATCTGTGGCCGGCAATGCATCCGGGGACGCGGGCGTTTAATTCTTATCCGGAGAACAGGCAGTTGGCCGACGATTATGCGATTGTGATGGGTTCTTCGCACTGCGAACCGATGCTTCGAAATAATGTCGGCGAGTGGGACGTCAAAACCCGCGGCGAATGGGACTATCAAACCAATCGTGACGGGATTCGCAAATACTGGGAAGAGCGAGTGGCCGACAATCATGCATTTGAAAATGTCTACACCGTGGGCATGCGAGGCATTCATGACGGGCCGATGCCGGGGAAGGGGCCGATTCCGGTTCGGGTTAAACTGCTTGAGCAGGTGTTCGCCGATGAGCGGGATATTCTTTCGCGGCTGGTGAATAAAAATCCGGCGCAGGTTCCGCAGCTATTTCTGCCGTACAAGGAAGTGCTGGATTTGTATCGCGCGGGATTGAATGTCCCGGATGATGTGACGCTTGGATGGGTGGATGACAATCACGGATATATTCGCCAACTGTCGACGCCGACAGAGCAGAAGCGTGCGGGGGGATCGGGTGTTTATTATCACGTTTCCTATTGGGGCGCGCCGCATGATTACCTTTGGCTTTGTTCCACACCGCCCGCGCTGATCTGGGAGGAGATGAGCAAGGCTTATGACTATGACGCGCGGAATGTGTGGGTATTGAACGTCGGCGATTTGAAGCCTGCGGAGATTGACATCGAATATTTTCTGCGGCTGGCGTGGAACGTCAATGAGTTTAAGGCGGGCGGGCAGGTTCCATTTCTTCAGGACTGGGCGGCGCGGGAGTTTGGGGATGAACATGCCGCCGCGATTGCCGAGTTGATGGATCAGTATTATCGGCTCGGGTATGCGCGAAAGCCGGAACACATGGGGTTCAATGCGGAGAAAACACCGATTGCCCGGACTGAATTCTCGCCGATCTCTTATGGCGATGAAGCCCGGCAGCGGCTCGATGGATATGCGAAAATCGTTGCGGCGGCGGATGCGGTTTACAACTCGCTTCCGGCAGACCGAAAGGATGCATTTTATGAATTGGTTCTATATCCGGTGCGCTGCGCGGGGCTGATGAATCAGAAGTTTTTGGATGCGGATCGGAGTTTTCTTTATGCTTCGCAGGGGCGGGTGAGCGCGAATGACTACGCGGCAGAGGCAAAGAAGGCGCACGAGCAGATCCAGGTGGAGACGGAAAAATACAACTCGCTGGCGAATGGGAAGTGGCGAGGGATGATGTCGAGCGCGCCTCATAAGCAGGTGGTTTTTGATATGCCGCCGACGGCTACGTTCATGCCGGCGGCTGGCGCGGGGTTTGGTGTTGCGGTTGAGGGGCACTGGGCGGCAGTGGATGCTGAAGCGACGGAAGCCGGCCCGAAACTCGCTGCGACCTGGGCGAAAAAGAAGGATTCTTCGCCTGATCTATTGCCGATTTTCAGCGGCTACACGCGGCGATCGCATTTCGTCGATCTGTTCAATACAGGCAGCGGCGAATGTGATTGGAGTGCGGAGCCTTCAGCGGCATGGATTGTTCTCAGCGCCAAATCGGGGCATCTTGGGAAAGATACTCGGATTGATGTGAGCATTGACTGGGCTCATGCGCCGGTGGGGGAAAACACGGCGGGATCGATTGTGCTTGCATCGGGTGGATCGAAGCACGTCGTTCAACTTCGGGTTGAGAATCCCAAGGACGCCGACCCTGAAGGGGTTCAGGCGTTTGTCGAAGATAACGGTGTGATCGCGATGGAGGCGGAGCGCTTTTCGCGGCAGACGAGCCGCGGTGGGGCGGAGTGGCGGGTTATTCCGGGGCTCGGGCGGACAGGCGATTCGATTGCCGTGTTTCCGACTACGACGGCAAGCGTGAATGACCCGGGACGGCTGGCGGCAGAGTCGCCGGGGTTGGAATATGACCTTCTGGCAACGCATGGCGGGCGCGGGCGATTGCTCGTGACGGCGCTGCCGACGCATCCGACCACCATTGAGCGCAAGCTTAGGTATGCGGCAGCGGTGGATGAGGGAACGCCGATGATTGTGGATCTGGAGAAGCAATCGAAGTGGGCGGTGGATGTTCTGCGGGCGGCTTCTGTGGGGTCGAGCGAGATTGGGGATATTTCCGCGGGGCGGCATGTGCTGCATGTGTGGATGGTCGATCCGGGAGTGGTGCTGGATAAGCTCACGATCGACTTTGGGGGGTTGCAGACTTCTTATCTTGGGCCACCGGTATTGCACCCCTAACAGCCGATGGCAACGTTTAAAAAAGTTTTTACGGGCTCTTGCTCGGGCGGGAGTTCCAATGAGAGTCATTTGCGGGCAGATCGTTTCCGACCATTTCTAAAAGTTCGATTGCGTTGAGGCACCATTGGGATATTGCGTTGGTGGAGGCGGAGGGGATTTCGGTGAGAGGGGCTGGGGCGTCGGAGGGATTTACAGTTTTGAAGGCGAAGGGGTCCTGGATTTCTTTTCCGCCGCGGCCTCCGCTGTTGCCGGCGTGGAGGAATTGTTGCCAGGCCCTGGCGGCGAATGCGGGGTCTTTTTTGATGTAGGCGGCGTAGGCGGCCATTCGGGCGAAGTCTTCGCCGCGACCGGTGTTGACGGCGTTGCCGAGGGCTTTTTCCTGTTCATCGCGGGGGGCGTTGAGAAGCTGGCAATATTGCATCCAGGCGGTGGTCCAATCGGGGACGTTGAGGATGGGGACAATTTCAAAGTTCAGTTCGGGGCCGCCGAAAAGGGCGGCGAGCGCGGGGACGTCGGCTTTGTTGGTCAGGGGATACATGGTGCGGGTTTTGGGGTCGTAACCGAAGGAACCGCCGGAGAAGATTTTGTGGGGCATGGCGGCGATACATTTCATTCCTGCCACGATCCGGTCGCGGTATTGCGTGTCACCGGTGCGCTCCCAAGCGGTGTACCAGTTGCTGACGGCGGCGAACCAGTCGGGGCCGACGCGGATGTGGGCAGGATACTTGTCCTTCTTCACAATCTCGCGCATGGGATCGACATCGAGCAGTTTCTGGTCGGAGTCGGTGACTTCATCAAGGAGATCGCCGACGCGTTCGTCGGTGCTGAGGTAATAGTACATGCGCTTGAGCATCGCCTGGCTGATGCGGAGTTCCTTGGCGCCGTCGCCCCAGTGGCGAACGTTGTGGCGGGAGCCAAGACCGGCGAAGGGGCCGAGATGATAGACGTCGACTTCCTGGGTCTGGCGGGTCATGTTTTCGGCCATGCGGTAGATATCGGCGCGGCCGCTGCGGAGGAAGGCGTACCAGAGCCAGAGGTTTGGGACGAGCTCGGTGTTGTCCCAGGCGAGGCCGCCGGTGTCATAGCGCCATTCGTGGCGAGGGGCATCGTAGGTGTGCATGACGTCGCCGAAATCCCAGAAGCCGTACCAGTGGCGCTGCTCGACCTCGTGCTGATAAAAGGCGAATGCTTTATCGAGTTCATTCTCGATCCACTTTTTGCCGGGGGTGGAGCGATCGGGGAGGCTCCAGAGTCCAAAGACGCCGACCGAGTGGTAATACTTAGGAGTGCAGATGAGGACCGGCGGCTGGGCGCCAGCCCTGGCTGCTTTTAACAGATCGTCGTTGGTTGGCGTTTGGTTGAAGGGTTGGATGGTCAGTTCTGAAGTACGGGCAATTCCCGTTGCGGTGCTGAAGCCGGGCTGGACGTCTTCGTAGCTGGCTTCCAGGCCATGGGCTTTGGTGTCGTAATGGCGGAGATCCATTGCGGGCGATTCGGGGGACCAGAGCCAGGCGGTGAGGGTGGCGGCGTCGGTTGATTGGTTGTTGATTTCCAGTTCGGTTGGCGCGAGTTGCCAGAAATTTTTGATGCCGACGGCGAGACCGCCGGAGACATCGCCGGCGAAGGCAAGCCCGAGTGAACGACCGGCGGAGGAGGCGTTGATCCAGGCGCTTTTGTCGTTGGTGCGTTTCTGGATGACATAGGAAGTATCGGTGATCTGGGTCAGGCGATAGCTGTCCCAGACCGCCATGTCGCGAACGCGCTTGGCGCCGGGGAGGTGATCGAGATTGGGGATGCGCTGACCGGCAATCTGCTTCTCATAAAGGCCGGGCATTGGCCGACGGCCGGCGACGAGCTGGATGGGCTCGGAGAACATCCCGGTTTCACCGGCGAAACGGACGTGGCGATTTTGGAACTGCTCGCGCATGGGGACAGAGAAGCGAACGCCGAGCGATCGGATGAAATCTTTTTCCTGGTCGCCGTCAAAGACGAATGTGTGAACCATTCGGATGGAGGGAACGCCGGCGTAGAAATAGAGTCTTACGATGAAGGGGAGCCAGGCGCGTCCGGAGGAATCGGACTTGTGCTTTCCTTCAATCTTCACGACGGCGCGAACGGGGCCGGATTGTTCGACTGTTACTTTTTCAATCTGGCTGGTGAAGTCTTCTTCGCGGATGGTTTTCTGGTTGGCGTAGTCGGAGCGGTCTTCGAGAGAGCAGATCAAAATGCCGCGGGTGGCGATGATGTTGCCACCGAGCGAGATGGATTCGATGAGGGAGGGGCCTTGTTTTGGAAGTTTTACAGTTAGGGCGCCGGTGGTGATGGTTACTGCGGCGGCGGTGCTGGTTATGGTTACGGGGGCTATGGGGGCGGAAGGCGCGGCGACGTCAATCTTGAGAGGGCCGGTTAATTCGGGGGCGGCAACGATGGCGTGGGCAGTCCATTTGAGGGAGCCGTCTGGCCAATAGGCGAGGGGCCAGGTTTGGGTGGGAAGGGATTTTCCTTCCAGGGTGGAGATTGTGAGAGGTGTGCCAGGGGCTATTTTGCCTTGCGGCCAGGGGACGCCGAGGCTGACGCCCTGCGTGGTTAGAGGGGCGGTGAGGTCCAGCCAGTTGAGGGTGATGACGGCGGGTTCGGGGATGGCGGCTTGAGGATGAGAGTGGGTGCAGGAGGTGAGAAGGAGGAGCAAGGGAAACAAAGGGCAGCGGGCGAAGGTTTTGAGCGTCATTGGTTCCTCGATTTAGAGTTTTGAACGCTTCTGAAAATGTAGTTGGTCGCCACGACGCAAAAGGAGGGAAAATTTGAAAGACGAATATTCGAGTGATGAAGCTGCAGATGATTCGGGTATTCGGGCATTGTTGCGGGTCGTTAAAGGATCATTCACTGACCGACGTGGAGGACGATCCAGAGGACCAGGAGGATGAAAGCGACGATGGCCCAGCAGCCGAAGAAGCCTTTGAAATCTTTTTTATTCCATTTGGTGAATTCCCAATTAGACCGGGGGAGAAGTTTTTGGTCGTCGAATCGTTTGGGGTAGTCGAAGCTTTTTTGGACTTCAATTTCGTCCTGCTCGGGGGTGGGGGCTACGGGGGTTTTAAGTTTGGCGTAGAAGCGTTCGGCTCGATCCGGTTCGCTCCAGGGCGTGAGCCAGCTCAGGACGATCAATATCAGGAAGGGGAACAGGCCGTCAAAAGCCCAGCGGGCGGCGAGGAGCTGGGCGGGAGTGAAGCGTTCTACCGGAACGGCGGCCAGGTGCAGGGCATAGGTTTCAATGTTGAAGCGGCCGACGCCGGTCATGGGCGATGTTGGATCGGTTGGATAGATATGGGCGACATTGTCGAAATATACCGCCTTGGGAAGAATTGTGTGGGGCTTGCCGGCGGAGTCGATGATTTGGCGCTCGGGAGTTTTCTGAAGAAAGGGGGCGTATCGGCAGAAGGATTCGGAATGAGGAAGAAACCAGGGAATTACACCGAGCAGGATCACCCACACGACTAAACCGATCATGATCGCGTGCGGGGTAAGCCTGCGCCAGAAGAAGATAAGGAACACGACCGCACCGAAGTAGGTGTTGAAGGTGATCATCATCGTCCAGGCCTGGGCGACATCGGTGAAGTTAGTGGAGACGAAGATCCCCAGGGCGAGGACGGCGGCGATGGCGAATTGGCCGAAGCGGAGATAGTGGCGCTCGCTTCTGCTGGGGGCGAGGGGTTCATATAGATTGCGGGTTGCGAGTGCAGAGACGGCGACGGATGTGACGCCGACGGAGGGCATATGACCGAGCAACATGCCCGAGAGCATGATGCCCATGAGGCCGGGCATGAGGAGCGTTTTGGAGAGGGCGCCCCAGGCGATGTCGGGGTCGGAGAGGCGGCCACCGAACATGGCGATAGCGATCAGGCCGCAGAACATCCAACCGATAAGGACGAAGCGTTTCATGAAACCGCCGGAGATCATTCCGAAACGGGCGGTGTCTTCGTCGCGTGCGGAGCCTCCGGCGGACATATTGTGCATGAGGCCGAGAATCTGCACGAGGCTGGTGAAGGTGATGGCGGCGATGGTGAACCAGGCGTATTCGCTGATGGCGCTGCCGAAGATATTGAAGTTTTCCGGGGAAACGCGGAGATGCATTTGGTGGAGCCCGCCGATGCTGTGCAGGCCCAGGGGGATCAGGAGGATGGACATGAGCAGCACGAGCACGCCTTGAACGGCGTCGGTAATGGCGGCGGCTTTGAGGCCGCCGAGGATGATGTAGGCGGCAACAATGAGGGAATAAGCGATGAGGAAAGGGACTTTGCTGAAATAGGGAACATCGGAAGAGAGTTCTCCCAGGGAATTAAGATCATCGAGCTGACGGAAGCGGGGTTCCATGTCCGGGGGAAGTGTGGCAGCGGTCTTTTGGGATTTGAGGGTTTGATATTCGTTGTAATTGGCGACGCGTTCGCGGTCGGCGGAAGTGTACGCCGCCGGTTCTTTGACCATCATGGCGGCGGCGACTTTGTAGGCGGCGATGTTGCCGGTGCCCAGGGTGATGAGGGCGATCAGGATGTTGAATGCGGCATAGGCCGACGCGACGGATTTGCTGTTGAAGCGATCGACAAACAGGTCAGCCATCGTGACGAGGCGGGAGCGGCGATACCAGGGCTGGGTGAACCAGAAGAAAGGTGTGATGAAAAGTGTTTGCAGGCCGAGCCACGCCCCGGATGCGCCCTGACGATAGACTTCGCGGGAGGTCTGGACGGCGCCGGTGGAGTCGGCGGCATTGCCGAAGTTGAGGAAGAATTGGAGGACGCGGCCGAGTTTTCGACCACCGAGATAGAAGTCGGCTTCGGCTTTGACGCCGCGGGAGACTTTGAATCCGATCGCGAGGATGGCGACCAGGAAAGAGAGAAGGATACAGAGATCAATGATGTGAAGACCCCAAACCCGCACGCAGCCTCCTTGGAGTGATCCGGCGATAGACAGGAAAACTGGCGTCAATTTCCTTGAATGGAGGGGAAGTTGCAAGGAGGGAGTTTGGGTGAGAGGGATTGCAGCCAGGGCAATGGCATGGGGCCTTTAAGCCTCTCAATTGCACTGAGGACCGGAGAACGCGATCGCAACTCCATGATGAAAATCTGATCGCCGTCCTCTACGATAACGGTATGTTTGAGTCTTTGACCCAGCGCCGCTATCTGATCCCATTCAAGGCGGCTCGCCTGCCGCAGCAGTTTACCGATGTTTTGGTGATTGGCGGCGGTGTTGCGGGATTGCGGGCGGCGATCGCGGCAGCAGATGGGGGGGTGGACGTGCTGGTGCTTACCAAAGATACCCTGGATGAATCAAATACCTGGTATGCGCAAGGGGGAATAGCGGCAGTGCTGCAGCCGCTGGATAGCGTGGCTTCACATATTAATGACACGGAGGTCGGGGGAGCCGGGCTTTGCAACGATCAGGCGGTTCGGATTGTGGTGGAAGAAGGGCCGGGGCGGGTTTTGGAGTTGCTGGAATGGGGGGCGAATTTTGATAAGAAAATCGGGAACCCGTATGACCTTGCGTTCACGCGCGAGGGGGGACATTCATTTGCGCGAATTCTTCATGCGTATGGAGACGCCACGGGGAAAGAGCTGGCGCAGACGCTGATTCGGACGGTGCGGACGCGGGAAAATATTCGCACCTGCGAGGGGGCGTTTGTCATTGATCTGCTGAGCGAGGATCAGAAATGCCTGGGCGTTTTGGCGCTGATTGAAAATAAGATTCAGATCATCTGGGCGAAGCGGACGATTCTTGCCTCAGGCGGTGCGGGGCAGCTTTATCGGGAGTCGACTAATCCGAAGATCGCGACGGCGGATGGGCACGCGATGGCGTATCGGGCGGGGGCAAGTTTGCAGGATATGGAGATGGTGCAGTTTCATCCGACGACGCTGTATGTCGCAGGGTCGAGCCGCGCGCTGATTACGGAAGCGGTGCGGGGGGAAGGGGCTTACCTGGTGGACCGCAATGGATACCGGTTCATGAAGGATTATCATCCGATGGGGGAGCTGGCGCCGCGGGACGTGGTGAGCCGCGCGATTGTGGAGCAGATTCGCAAGACGCATTTCACGCATGTGTATCTGGATGTGCGGCATCTGCCGATGCAGGAATTCCGGGAGCGGTTTCCAAAGCTGGCGGTGCTGGTGGACCAGTTTGAAATTAATGTGAGTAAGGATCTGATTCCGATTCACCCGGCGGCTCATTACATGATCGGGGGGGTGGACGCCGACGAGCATGGGCGATCGAGTCTTGAAGGGTTGTATGCGGTTGGCGAGGCGGGATGCTCGGGTCTGCATGGGGCTAATCGGCTGGGGTCTAATTCGCTGCTGGAGGGTCTGGCGTTTGGGGCCCGGGCGGGAGTGCATGCCGCCGCCAGCGCGAAGGAAGATAAGGGGAAATTTCCGGTGTTGATTGAATCGCGAATTCCTCCTTCAACCAAGACGGAATTGGATGTTGTTGACGTGAAGAGTTCGCTCCGCAGCGTGATGTGGCGGAATGTGGGCATCGAACGGAGCGGTGAACGGCTGGCGGAGACCCGCGAGATTATTGCGTTCTGGTCGCGGTATGTGATGGATAAGACATTTAACGCCGACACGCTCGGGCCGGCGGCGGCGGTGGCCGGGTGGGAATTGCAGAATATGTTGACCGCGTGCTTTCTGATTACCACCGCCGCTCATACGCGGACGGAATCGCGGGGGGCTCATTATCGGATGGATTTTCCGTTGCGGGATGATGCGCATTGGCGGGTACATTTACTGTGGAAGCGGCCGATGGAAACGCCCATTCCAGAGGGGATTCAGGAGTGATTGCGTTCGTTCATTTTTCTGCGGCTGCCGGTATCCAGGGAGCGGGCGGCTTTTATTGCGGTCTGTCGGCTGCTGTGCTTTAGAGCCAGCATTCGAGCTTAATTTGTGCGAAATCGCCGCCCGCCATCCCGGTCCCAAATTGACTTCCCCTTACCAGAACCTTTTAATAACTCCCCCTGCAGGAGTGGCGGAATTGGCAGACGCGCAGGACTTAGGATCCTGTACCGAAAGGTGTAGGGGTTCGACCCCCCTCTCCTGCATTTTCATTCCGCACCTTTGGCCGGCTCGGGGAATAGCCCCGTTTGGGAAACGTTGATGAACCTGGGACAAAAGTCCATTTTTCTTCTCGCGATGCTCGCGGCGTTGGGCGCTCCACCGCTCGCGCTGGCGGATACGCTTTGGATTGGGGAAAGCGGGAAGAATAATCCGATCGCCGTCAGCGGGGTGAAGGTTCTTCGGCTGGATGAGAATTCTATTGTGTATCAATCGTCCAATGGCAGCAATGAGGTGACGAAGCCGCTGTCGCAGATGCAGCAGATGGCCGCCGATGGGGAGACAGATTTCAACGGCGCGGAAGAGGCTTATCGCAACGGAAAGTCAACCGAGGCTGCCGACGGATATCAGAAGGCGATTCAGGCTACGGCGAAAGACTGGGTGCGGGACCGGTCGGCGTATCGGCTTGCCGATCTCGCGCCAAAAGTGAATCGATTCGACATTGCGGTGACGGCATACCTCGCGATCGTTCAGAAAGACCCGGCGGCGGCGGTGAAGATGAAGCCGGCGATTACGGATCCCAATTCGCCGGCATTGGATTCGGCCGTGGTGAATATCAATAAGGCGCTGGAGTCGCCGAAGCTATCGGATGCTCAGCGGGGCGCGCTGCTGAGTTTTCTTCTGGAAATTTATCGGGCAAAAAAAGATACAGCCAACGTCAACCAGACGCTTGGGCAACTGGTGAAATACGGGGCGGCGAGCCCGGCAGATATGGCGGCGATAAAACTGGCTTCGGCGCGTATCGCGCTGGATACGAAGGACTACAATAAAGCGTTAAGCGAGCTTGAGCAGAACCGGCAGTTGTTTACCGATCCGGTGAATCAGGCCGATGCGCTTTTTATTTTGGCGTCGGCGAAAGACGGGATCGATGCGGGCAAGGATGAAGTGCAGGAATTGAAGGACATCGCGATCGCGTATATGCGCGTGGTGGCGTTTGCGAAAGATGTGGCTGGCCAGCCGCACGTGGCGGCGTCGCTGCTTCGTGTTGCGCAGCTTGAAGAGGCTTTGAAGGAATCACCGGTCGCCCTTTCTTTGTATCAGCAGATCGCGAAAGATTACGCCGACCAGCCGGAAGCCGCGGATGCAAAGGCGAGCATCGAGCGGCTTGGCGCCGGCTCATAGCAGGTAGAAATTTCAGCGTCATATATACGGCAAATCATCTCAGGACCGCCTCGGAATATTCATGATCAAATTGATTCGAAAGCATCAGAAGAAAGTGCTCGCATTTTTCATGGTTGGGCTGATGGTCGCCTTCGCGGCCCAGAGCGGACCGCGCGGGGGGAGCCGCGCAGCCAGACTGTGATTGGACATGTGAAAGATGCGCCCGTCTATAACGGCGATCTTGAGCAGGCGCACACGGAATGGCAGGTGCTGAATCGTAATGTTGCCGTGGAGGTGAATGATCGCTACACCGGCGAACCGCACCTGGAACCGATCAGCGAAAAAATGTGGGGGAACAAGCTCACCAATGCGATCAACGAGAAGCCCGAGTTGTTCATGCTGCTGCGCCGCGAAGCAAGGGATGCCGGTGTCCGGATCGATAACGATCAGCTCAATGAAATCATGGCCAACAATTTTCGCCCGTCGCCCGAGCCGGACGACGCAGTCGAAGAACTGGCGCGCGATGCCGTCACCGATATGCTGCTGATCCAGTCAAACTTTGTGCGGCTTGCCAGCGATGTGAAGGTGAGCCAGCCATATCGCGACGAGATGCTGGCGAAGTATCTCCAGAATATCCGGCTGAATGTTGTCGAGATTCCGGCATCCGATTACGCGAGCAAACTGCCGCCTCCAACGACGCAGCAGATGCAGGAACAGTTTGATAAGTTCGCCAATATCGATCCGGGCGTGCCCGATCCGGAGAAGAACCCGTTTGGGTTTGGGTATCGCCTGCCGGATCGCGTGAAGCTTCAGTTCCTGGCGATCCGGCGTGATGAAGTGCAGGCGGCGGTCGAGAAGAGCAAGACGCCGTATGACTGGGAAGTGCAGGCGCGTCTTTATTATCGCCAGCATCACGATGAGTTCCCCGCAACTCAGCCTGCGGCGCCGACGACGCAGAACCTGGCATCATCGCAGCCCAGCACAGCGCCGGCGTATAAGCCATTTGAAGAAGTGAGCAAGGAAGCGATTGATCGGGTTCGCACCCCAATCGTCGACAAGCTGATGGCGGATATTCAGGGGCGCATCGCCGGTGTGATGTCGTCGGGCTGGCATGCCTACAGCGAATCAGTCGCAACGACGCAGCCGGGCGGCGCAGCAGCATCGTCGCCCGCCGGTTCGGACTATCCCTCCTATACATTCCTCCGCAATCTCGCGGACTCGATCCAGCAGCAGTATGGGGTGCATATTTACGTGACCGATCGGCAAAACGGTTACCTCTCTGAAAAAGATCTGCCGATGCTCGAGGGGATCGGGCAGGCGTTTGACAATCCGATGAGCGAGCAGGCCGTGCCGTTTGCGACGCTCACGATGCAGCGGGCGCGGACGTTCCTGGCGCGTCCTGATAAGGATACGCCACAGGCGAGGGCGCAGCTGATGCAGCCTTCAATGCCGCTGCAGGATTACATGCAGAATGTTTACGTCTACCGGCTGACGGATGCCCGAGCCGCGGAGCCGGCCCCGAGCCTGGCGGATGTCAGCGTGAAGGTGGAAGCGGATTTGCGCACGCAGCAGGGCTTTGAGAAGGCGAAAGAGGCGGCCGGTCCGCTGCTCGCGGCCGCTCGAAATGGAACGCTTGGAGGCGCTGCCGGGGCGATCGGCAAGAGCACAACGACGACGGAAAGCTTCAACGCCGGCTCGCGCAGCTTCGGGTTGAATATCACAATGAGCGAGAGCGGGACCGCCGCGTTTAAGGATCAGGCGTTTCGGCTGCTCAGCCAGTACAACCCGTCGACGAATGCTCATCCGGTTGAGCTGATCGAGTTGCCGCAGGATGGGAAGATTTATATCGCGCAGTTGCAGGACATCTCCACGGATGTGGATAAGAACCAGGCGTTTGAGGCGTCGATACAGGTAACGGCGATGCTGCGAAACGACCTGATGGCCGGGCTGATCCAGGATTGGTTTAGCTACGATGCGGTTGTAAAACGAATGGATTACAAGCCGGTGCCGCCCAAATCCACGGGCAGCTAATACAATCGATCTGCCATCGAATATTCTTAAACTCACCTCGCTTTTCTCTTCCCAGGTTTCAATCTTTTCGAAACTTCCGGCATGGATTCGCGTTAGGGCAGACTGGTTTCTATACTCCCCCGGAAATCAGTATTGGATCAAGGAGAGCCATGCCTTCAGCGATCACCGGTTTTACCGACTGCATTGCGCCGCAGTTGCAGGCCGTCGAAAAACTGTTTCACAGGGAATTGTCCAGTGATCTGCGCTGCGTCAACACGCTGGTGAAGCATGTCAGCCGATTCCGGGGCAAGATGCTGCGCCCCTGCCTCGTGCTGCTGAGCGCCAAGGCTTGTTCCGCGGCCGGTGAGTTGAACGAAGCCCACATCACGCTGGCGACAGTCGTGGAAATGGTTCACATGTCCACGCTCGTCCATGACGACGTGCTCGATGAAGCCGAACTTCGCCGCAAGGGCGCGACGATTAATCACCTGCGTGGGAATGAAGCCGCCGTGCTGCTGGGCGATTATCTCATCAGCCACAGTTATCACCTCTGCGCCAGCCTGCAATCGCAATTTGCATCCCGGCTGATCGCCCACACGACCAACCAGGTGTGCGAAGGCGAGCTTCTGCAAATCGACAATCGAAATAACATCGATCTCGATGAGGCGATGTACCTCGAAATCATCAGCCGCAAGACCGCCGTGCTGTGCGCCGCGTGCTGCACGCTGGGCGCGACATTCGCCGGCGCAGATGAAGCGCGCGTGAAGGCGCTGGAAACTTATGGGATGTCTCTGGGCATTGCCTTCCAGATTCAGGACGACATCCTCGACATTGTCGGCGACACCTCCACCGTCGGAAAGACGCTCGGCATCGACATCGAAAAAGGGAAGATGACTCTGCCGATGATTCATTTCCTCCGCACCGCGCCGACGGAGCATCGCACGCTTTTGCGATCGCTGCTGGCCAGCCGCGATGCCGACAAAGTCGAACGCATCCGCAACCTGATCCTCCCCAGCCAATCGATT
Source organism: uncultured Phycisphaerales bacterium (assembly GCA_963704405.1). Lineage (GTDB taxonomy): Bacteria > Planctomycetota > Phycisphaerae > Tepidisphaerales > Tepidisphaeraceae > MFD01213-c1. The sequence continues at coordinate 1,375,668 of OY969903.1, read as the reverse complement.
GAATATGCGCGCAATCGAGCCCACGAACTGATCGAGCAGGCCCGCGTCGCGATCAGCGATCTGCCAAACAGCGAGGCAAGGCGCGTTCTGGACATGATGGCAGAATTTGTCGTCTCGCGCCCGATGTAGTTTTGGCTCGCGATCCCCAGGCATTTCGACTCCGACATCAAGGCGCACCCATTGTGCACCTGTTCCCCCCTGCGCTTTTACTCTGAAACTTCCTGCGGCGCACTGTTGACGCCGCTACCTCAACTTGCGCGTCGTCCGATAATGAAAATTGTCATAAGTGCGCGCTGGCGCGCCACTTGCAATGAATCTCCCATAGGGCCAATTCGGTGTTGGAGTCAGGATGACGGCGTGCAGGTCCGGCGAGAACCGGGCCCCGGAGATCGGATCGCCGCTGGACCCGAGTCACAATCCAGAATCACAGCAAGTCACGGAAGACAGCGCGTGAACAAATCACGGAGTTGTCATGGCGCGTGCTTCCTCCCTTCTCCCGCAGCGTGTCTCACTACGCGCAGGCCACCGCCTAAAGCCGGCTGCCAAACCGATGCCGCAGAGCCTCGCGCCGATGCTGGCAAGCCCTTCGAGCGGCCTGCCGAATAATCCCTCTGAATACACATTTGAATACAAGTGGGATGGTGTCCGCGCCCTCTGCTACATCGACGGCAAAAGCTTTCGCCTGGAAAGCCGCAACCAGCTCGACATCACCCGCCGCTATCCCGAACTGCATGCGCTCGCGGATGCAATCGGCCCGGACCGCGTCATTCTCGACGGTGAAATCGTTTCACTCGATGACGTCGGACGTCCCAGCTTTACAAAACTTCAGCGCCGGATGCATCTGAATGTGCCAAATGAAATTCGCCAGTTCAGCGCCTCCGAACCCGTCTTCTACATCATCTTTGACATCCTCTACGTCGGCGGCCGATCGGTCATGTCTGAACCATACACCCGGCGTCGACAGATACTCGAAGACCTCACGCTCACCGGCGCCAACTGGCAAGTGACCCCCGCTCACCAGGGCGAAGGCAAAGCCATGCTCCAAGCTGCCCGGCGAAATGGACTTGAAGGCCTCGTCGCCAAGCGGCTCGACAGCATCTATATCCCCGGCCAGCGCTCGCCGGCCTGGCGGAAGATCAAGATCATTCAACGCCAGGAGTTTGTCATCGGCGGATGGATGCCCGAACGCACCGGCGCCATCAACCGGCTCGGCGCACTCCTGATGGGTTACTACGACTGCAACGGCAAACTTCAATATGTGGGCAAAGTCGGCACAGGCCTGTCGGCGGCGGACCATATTCCTGTCCTGAAAGAATTGGCTCGTCACACAACCAGCAAGAATCCGTTCGCCGGCGCGGTCCCGCGGCGCAAAGTTTTGCGAACCGAATGTTGTCGCCGAGATCGAATATCGCCGCTGGCCCGAGAGCGGGATGCTGCAGCACGCGGCGTTTAAAGGGTTGCGAACCGACAAATCAGCCAGGCAGGTGGTCAAAGAAACTCCCGGAGGCGCGTGCAAATAAGTTGCAGGTGGCGCGAACGAAAAGAAGGTGAGATATGGAAAAGACATTAGGACGACCCGTTTGGTCCGGCGCGATCAGTTTCGGACTGGTCACGATCCCTGTGAAGCTGTACACCGCCGTCCGCGAAAAGCGGTTGAGCTTTCGCAGCCTGCACGATCAGGACAAAGTGCCGCTCAAGCAGAAGCTCGTCTGCCCCGCTGACGGCAAAGAGGTGCACCCGGAGCATATTGTGAAGGGATATGAGATTGAGAAAGACCGCTTTGTCGTTGTGCGCCAGGAAGAACTGGACGCCGCCGCTCCCAAGGCGACGAAAGCGATTGAGATTCAGGATTTTGTCGAGTTGGCGGAGATCGATCCGGTCTTTTTCGATCGGCCTTATTACGTTTCGCCGCGTCCGGAGGGAATGAAGCCGTACAAGCTGCTGGTGCAGGCGATGGAAAAAACAGGACGGGTGGGAATTGCGTCGGTTGTCATGCACACCCGGCAATATCTCGCCGCGCTGCGGCCGCTGGATGGCGGGCTGGTGCTGGAGACGATGCACTTTGCTAACGAAGTGGTTTCCAGTGAAGGGATGGGCGCTGAAGATGCAAAGGGGAAGGTTGACGATCGGGAACTGAAGATCGCGCAACAGTTGATCGATTCACTCACGACCAAATTCAAGCCGGAAAAGTATCGCGATGAATATCGCGAAAAGGTGCTGGACATCATCCAGCGCAAAGCCGAAGGCAAAGAGATCGTGACGCGTCCGGAAGCGGAAGAGAAAACACCGCGAAAAGGCAGCGACCTGATCGCCGCCCTTGAAGCCAGCCTGGCCAGGACACGCAGCGGAAACAGCGGCACGAACGGCAAAGCCAACGGCCACGCTCGTACCAATGGCCATCGCGTCAATGGTCATCCCGTAAGCGGCCCCGCCCGCGAATCAGCCCCCCGCCGGAGAAAGAGCGCCTGATGTCCTCTGTGGGTACATCCACGATGTTCAAGGTCGGCAATCGGCAGGTGGGCCTGTCCAACCTGCAGAAGCCGCTTTATCCGTCTGGTTTCACCAAAGGCGAGGTGGCGGAATATTATGTCCGCATTGCGCCGGTAATTCTGCCATATCTTAAAGGGCGTGCGGTGACGTGGAAGCGATATCCCAACGGCACCGCGGCGGAGTTTTTCTTCGAAAAGCGATGTCCGCCGCACAAACCCGATTGGGTGCACACTGCCGGTGTCGTAAGTCGGCAGAACGAAGGCACTGTGCAGCATTGTGTAATCGATGATATGGCGACGCTGCTGTGGGCCGCCAACCTGGCCGCGCTGGAACTTCATGTCCCGCTGGCGATTGCCGCCAAGCCAAACCGCCCCACTGCGATGGTATTCGATCTGGACCCTGGCCCGCCCGCCACGCTGCTGGATTGCCTGCGGCTGTCGCTGCATCTGCGCGACCGCCTGAAAAAAATCGGCCTCAAAATCTTCCCCAAAACGTCCGGCGGAAAGGGGCTGCATCTGTACGTCCCGCTCAATACTGCCACAACGTTCGATCAAACCAAAATCTTCGCCCGCGCCATCGCCGATCAACTCGTTGCCGACGATCCCGCTCATGTCACCGCGAACATGTCCAAGGCGCTTCGCAGCGGCAAAATCTTCGTCGACTGGAGCCAGAACGACGATCACAAAACAACCGTGTGCGCCTATTCCCTGCGCGAGCCCGGAGCCAACCGTATCGACGCCGATTACCTGGATAGAACTGGAATCCGCGCTGCGCGCCCGCGACGCCTCATCGCTGCGATTCAGCCCCGGCGAAGTGGTCAGTCGCGTCGAACAGCGCGGCGACGCATTTCGCCCCGTGCTGGATTTAAAGCAAAAGCTCCCCGCGCTTCCAAAATAATCCGCGCTCATGCAGAAAGCAGCCACGGCGCTCGCGGTGAACCCGGCAACCTCGACGACGGTTTGGGCGGCATCGCTCGATCGATCATTTCCATGAACTGCTGGAGAATTGAATCCATCTCATCCAGCCCCGCCCAGCGGATGACGCGCTCGCCGTGGATAATGGCAAGACTGCCCGAACTGAAGCAGATAAATTGAACAATAGCGCTCTGAGAGCGGCCCCTGAACAGGGGACGCCACGTCTCGATGAAACACATGTTGGAGAAACCTTCCTTGGTTTTACCGGCTCAAATTCTGACCCACTGCTTTGTCTGAAGGGGTGGCAAAATACAGATCACGCGCGATGGTTTCAAGTCCATTTTGCGAGAGAATTTCTAGCGGCCCTCAGGCGAGCCATTTGCGACGTTTCAACGGTGATTCGCTTTTCGCCGGCGATCCTCCGCCGTATCATTCCCGACTCGTTGAAGCTTTCTGGAGCATGCATGATGGGTCGATGGATCGTTATATCCGCGGTATTTGTTTATCTGCTCGTCATCGCATGCGTTTTGTGGCCGGCCGACACCACGGCGCTGGGCACCAGCGGAGCCACGCGCGCGATACACAGCAACGGCGTTGCGCCCGTTGGGCTTCCCTATCGCGGGGTCGGCATGCAGATTCAGCGCGTCGACTGGATCGATAAATACGAGAAGAGCATGGATGAGATCGCCGCGGTGGGCGCCGATACCATTTTGCTCGTCGTCGACTCGCGGCAGGAAAATGGAACCAGCAGCCACATCTATCTGGACATGCGCATGACGCCGACTCCGGAAAAGCTCGGTGAGTTAATCGACCACGCCAAGAAACTCAAGCTGCGCGTCATCCTCATGCCCATCGTGCTTCTGGATAGCCCCCGCGGCACTGAATGGCGCGGCACGCTCAAACCCGAAAGCTGGGACGAATGGTTCGATAGCTATCGAGACATGATCGGTCAATTTTCCTGGATCGCACAGGGGCACGGCGTAGACGTCCTGGTCGTCGGCTCCGAACTCGTCAGTTCCGAAAGCAAAGTTGACCAGTGGACGCGCACCATCCAGAAAGTCCGCGAAACCTTCAAAGGCAATCTCACCTATTCCGCCAACTGGGACCACTACACCTCCATCCCATTCTGGGATCAGCTCGACCTCATCGGCATGAACAGTTATTACAAGCTCGGCAGCGACCGCGACGTCACCGTCCCGGAAATTGAAACCCGCTGGCACGAAATTCAGAAAGAGCTTCTGAAATTCCAGGCGAAGGTCGGCAAGCCGCTGCTGTTCCTCGAAGCCGGCTGGTGCAGCCTCGCCAACGCCGCCAGTGAACCTTGGGACTACACCAAAACCGAAGAGCCCGTCGATGTCGATCTTCAGAAAAAGCTATATGAAGGCTACTTCAATGTCTGGTATGGAAACCCCGCCCTTGGTGGTTTCATGATCTGGGAGTGGCCTCCCGGTGATGGCGGCCCGGAAGACCGCGGCTATACACCGGAGAATAAGCCCGCCGAGGCAGTATTGCGCGAATGGATGGGGAAGAAGCCGTGGGTCGTGAAATAGTCAGCAGTTTCAGGTTGCAAACTTCAATCAGCATATCCGGCGGGTTTCCGTCTGCATCCAAATCACTCCACCGTAACGCTCTTCGCCAAATTCCTCGGCTTATCGACATTGCATCCCCGCACGACCGCTGCGTGATATGCCAGCAACTGCAACGGCACAACACTCAGGAGCGGCTGCAGGCACTCGATCGTGTCCGGCACGTAAATCACATGATCGCTGTATCGGCGGATGTTTGTATCCCCCTCGGTCGCGACCGCAATAACGCGGCCGCCGCGTGCTCGAACTTCTTCAATATTGCTGACAACCTTGTCGTATTGAATCCCGCGCGTCGCAACGAAAACCACCGGCATTCCCGCGTTGATCAGCGCGATTGGCCCATGCTTCATCTCCGCCGCCGGCATTCCCTCGGCGTGGATATAGCTGATTTCCTTCAGCTTGAGCGTCCCTCCAGCGCCACCGGATAGTGATATCCGCGCCCCAGGAACAGCCAATTCTCCCGATCGCAGAATTCGGTGGCGATGTCCTTCGCCAATTCGCTCTGCTTCAGCACAAGTTCCATCTGCTCAGGGATATTGCACAGCCCGTCAACGATCTCCTGGCATTGCCCCTGGCTCATAAACTTCCGCCGGCCGACATAAAGCGAGAGCATCGTCAGCACAGCGAGCTGGCAGGTGAAGGCTTTGGTGCTCGCCACGCCAATTTCCGGCCCGGCGTGAAGATAAATACCGCCATCGGTTTCACGGGCAATCGTGCTGCCCACGACATTGATGATGCCCAGCGCCAGCGCCCCCTTCTCCTTTGCCTCCCGAAGCGCGGCCAGCGTATCCGCCGTCTCACCAGACTGACTGATCGCAACCACCACCGTCCCCTCTTCCACCAGCGGATTGCGATACCGGAACTCACTGGCATAAGTCGCCTCGGCCGAAACTTTCGCCAGATCTTCCAGCAGATAATCCCCGATTAAACCAGCGTGCCACGCCGTGCCCTGTGCGGTCAGGATAAATCGCTTGGCCCTGACCAGATCGCGCGTGTGATCGGCCAACCCGCCAAGCACGATCCGCCCCTCCCGCTGCTCGGCACGCCCGCGCAAACAATTGCGAATGGCGTTGGGCTGCTCAAAGATTTCCTTGAGCATGTAATGTTCATAGTCGCCGAGCTCGTATTCCTCGAGCTTGTTTTCAAGTTGGGAAATAACCGGTGAAATGTTGATATCGTCGATCGTGGTTGTCAGGAATGATCCGGGCTTCAATACGGCCATCTCATTGTCGTTCAGATAAACAACCTGCCGCGTGTGCTCGACGATTGCGCTGGCATCGGAAGCGACGATGAACTCATCATCACCAAACCCGACAATCAGCGGGCTTCCCTTCCGGGCGACGACCAGCGTATCCGGCTCATCCTTGCAGACAACCGCGATCCCATAGGTGCCGTCCACTTCATGCAGCGCCGCCTGAACCGCACGCTGCAAAACCGACACACCTTTGGGAATATGGTTCTTGAGTTTAATTTCCGAGTAGAGATCGCCGATCAGAACCGCCAGCACTTCGGTATCGGTCTGGCTGGAAAAGGCATGGCCCTTTTCAGTCAGGAATTTTTTCAGGGCCGCATAGTTTTCGATAATGCCATTGTGAACCAGCGCGATGTGGCCTTTATTGTCGATATGCGGATGGGCGTTGATTTCTGTCGGGGCGCCGTGTGTCGCCCAGCGCGTGTGCGCCATGCCAACATGGGCGTCGGGCAGCGGGTTATCATTTTGAAGCGCGTTCTGGAGCACGCTGATCCGCCCTACCGCTCGGCGGACATGCAGGCCGCCTGATTCATCAATGACTGCAATCCCCGCTGAGTCATACCCCCGATATTCAAGCCGCTTCAAACCTTCGATAAGCAGCGGCTGCGCAAGCTTGCGACCGACGTAGGCTACAATTCCACACATAAGCCCGTCTCCTGATAGGGTTCCCTCTGCGGGGGAGTGAGTGCGGGCACAAAATCCATTTCACGCCCGGCAGCTATGGCTGAGGCTGCCTCGCACCACAGCTTCAGTGTACCCTGTTTCTTGCCTCCCTCAAAGCGGCCCGCGTCCCATAACTGCGATCAATTTGACGACCGGACTCGTCCGTTTACGGGCGAATTTCGATCACCGATCACCTGACTTTCCGTGTTATCCCTTGAAGAATCAGCATAGAATCGACCGCATGGATCTGTTCCGCGAATCCCGCCAGAAGAATCTCGATCGCGTCGCCCCGCTCGCCGTTCGCATGCGCCGCGCTCGCTGGAGGAATTTGCCGGTCAGACCCATTTTCTCGGGCCAGGTAAACTCCTTCGGCGAATGCTCGAAGCCGACCGATTGACCAGCGTCATCTTCTATGGCCCGCCCGGCACGGGAAAGACCACCCTCGCCCAGCTTATCGCCACCTATACTCAAAGCCATTTCGAACAGGTGAACGCCGCCGCTGTCGGTGTGAAGGATGTCCGCGCCATTCTCGACGCCGCCAAGGAGCGGCTTGCCAACGGCGGCAAGCGCACTGTCCTGTTCCTTGATGAAATCCACCGCTTCAACCGCGCCCAGCAGGATATCCTTCTGCCCGATGTCGAGGCGGGGCTTGTGCTGCTGGTTGGCGCAACCACTGAAAATCCATTCTTCGCCGTCAATTCACCCCTGATCAGCCGCAGCCAGATTTTTCAATTTGCGCCGATCAGCGAAGACGACATCAAAGCCCTCATCCGCCGGGCCGCCGCCGACCCGGAACGCGGCTACGGAAAAATGAATATCACCATTGACGAAGATGCAATCAATCTTTGGGCCACCATGAGCGACGGTGACGCCCGCCGCGGCTTGATGGCGCTGGAAGTCGCAGTGCTGTCATCAGCCGGCGGCGGACAGGCAGCAAGCGAAGGCCAAGGCGATGGTGCAACGCGCGGTTCCGGTGCCCGCCGCCCAGAGCCTGCCGCTGGTTCTTCCGTCCATATCACTCTGGACGTCGCGGAGCAGTCGATGCAGCGAAAAGCGATCGTCTACGACGGCACCGGCGATGAGCATTACGACGCCGCCAGCGCCTTGATTAAAAGCATGCGAGGCAGCGACCCCGACGCCGCGGTCTACTGGGTCGCGAGAATGCTGGAAGCCGGCGAAGACCCTCGCTTCATTGCCCGGCGGATCGCGATCCTCGCCAGTGAAGACATCGGCAACGCCGACCCGCACGCCATCCAGGTCGCCGCCGCCGCCTTCGATATCGTCGAAAAAATCGGCATGCCCGAAGCCCAGCTCACGCTCGGCCAGGCCGCGATCTACATGGCGACCGCGCCTAAATCCAACGCCAGCGCGCTCGCGATCTGGGCCGCGATGAAAGATGTCCGCGAAGGCCGCACGCTCCCCGTCCCCCGCCATCTGCGCGACACTCACTATAAAAGTTCAAAAAAACTGGGCCACGGCGAAGGATATAAATATGCCCACGATTACGAAGGCGGCCACATTGACCAAGACTACCTTGGCGTAGAAAAAACCTATTATGTCCCGACCGATCGCGGCTACGAGGCCGAGATCGCCAAAAGGCTCATGATCTGGAAGTCGCGGCCAAATGATACGGATGAGACGAAGGGGGAATGACGCATGGTTCAGCTTAGCGAATAATGCCACTGGAAGGGCATCGAGACGGCATTTATCTATACCGCGGAATGATACGTGCTTCGACTTAGCGAATATTGCAGCCGCCGCTTCCTCGCTATCCGGGTATCGCGGGAGAGGCGACTGCGCGAGAGGCCAGAGCGGATTTAGGGCGAGTGAACTTCCTTTCTCACGTCGGCGCAGTTGCGGATAGAATTGCCAGAATCGGAGGTCCAACATGCGAGCTGGAATCGGAATCCTGAGCATCCTGATCGTGGTCGCCATCATCCTGATGGTTTCTTTTTCCGGCCCCAAAGGCGGCTACGTCACTAACGTCGTTCAAAAAGGCCAGGTCGCGCAAGGCCAAGCCCAGCAGATTTCCGGGCAGGATGAAAACGGCATCCGCCCCGAAGAATCCATCGCGCTCGACGAAAACTCCTCCGGCGGACATCTCCGCAGTCTCATCGTCAAAAACATCCTCCCCCGTGGTCCCATGTTCACCGCCTATGGCCTGATGAAAGGCGACGAAATCGTCCAGATCGGCCAAATGCGCGTCCGCGACCAGGACGACCCCGAACTGGCCAAAAGCCTGCTGTACGAATCCTATCAACGCAATTGGCCGCTCGTGATCATCCGCGGCGGCCAGGAATTAACGATCAACCCCGACACTCCCCTCACCGCCGCTCACCCCAACATCTTCCCCACCGCTGGAACCACACCAACCGGAAACACCCCGACGCCCCCGGCCGGCGCCGGCTCGCCTCAGAACCTGCAACAGCAATTGCAGCAGCAGTTGCAGAACGTGCCGACGCATTAATTCAACGGAAGCCGCGCTTTCGCCGCAATTATGCGTCGGCGATGGCGCTTAAAACTATATCTCGGTCACCGATCGCCGAATGACCGGCGCTCGCATTACGCGGACGGCCGGCTTGTCGTGCTGGATGGTTGAAATCTGCGACAATGCGATCATTCACAATTGTGGCCTCAAGAAGATCACAGCAAGTGAATACAGGCTGCCGAAGCGCGAGGTGACTTCAATCAGCAGTATCGATGTCGCACGAATCCATGCTTTGCGCGCTCATCAATCCCCACTCTCCAGAATTGCCATGAACGCTTCCTGCGGGATGTCGACGCTGCCGACGCGCTTCATTCGCTTTTTGCCTTCTTTTTGCTTTTCCAGCAGCTTGCGTTTGCGGCTGACGTCGCCGCCGTAGCATTTGGCGGTTACGTTTTTGCCGACGCTCTTGATCGTTTCCCTCGCGATGATTTTTCCACCGATGGCGGCCTGCAGGGGAATCTCGAAAAGATGTTTGTCGATTTCTTCCTTTAATCTCACCAGCAGCTTGCGGCCGCGGGCCTCGGCATGTTCGCGGTGGACGATCACGCTGAGGGCATCAACGCGGTCGCCGTTGACGAGGATGTCCAGTTTGACCAGGTCATCTTTTCGGAATTCCAGGAAGTCGAAATCCATCGTGCCGTAGCCTTTGGTGGCGCTTTTCAGGCGGTCATAAAAATCATAGATCACCTCGGCCAGCGGCAATTCATATTGCAGCATGACGCGGGTAGCCCCGATGTATTCGGTTTTCTTGTAGACGCCGCGTCGGTCTTCGCAGAGCTTCATCAGCGCCCCCACACCGTCGGCGGGCAGAATCAGATTCATCAGGATAAACGGCTCGCGGATTTCATCGACCTGCGTCGGATTCGGCAGTTCGCTGGGGGAATCGATGCGGAAGACGGTGCCATCAGTTTTCTTTACTTCATAGGTGACGGTGGGCGCGGTCTGGATCATCTGGATGTGGAACTCTCGCTCAAGGCGCTCCTGGATGATTTCCATGTGAAGCAGACCGAGAAAGCCGCAGCGGAAACCGAAACCGAGTGCGTCGTTGCTTTCGGGCTCGAAGCTGAATGAACTGTCATTGAGCGACAGGCGATCCATCGCATCGCGCAACTCGTCGTATTGTGTGTCGCCGGAAGGATAAAAATCGCAGAAGACCATCTGCTGGATCGGTTTATAACCAGCGAGCTGGTCGGCGGCGGGATTGGCGGCGTCGGTGACGGTGTCGCCGATGCGGACATCGTGCAGATCCTTGATCGCGGCAACGATGAATCCTACCTCGCTGGTACCGATCCGATCGACCTGCTTTGGCCGCGGCATGAGCTTGCCGAGATCGGTGATCTGATAAACCTTGTCCGTTCCCATGAAGCGGATTTTCTGGCCTTTGTTCAGGGCGCCGTCGATGACGCGGACGTAGGTGATGACGCCGCGATAGTCGTCGTAGATGCTGTCAAAGATGAGGGCACGGGGCGGTTTGCCGGCATCGCCGCGGGGCGGTGGAAGCTTTTCGCAGAGCGCGGAGATCAGTTCATCGATGCCCTGGCCGGTCTTGGCGGAGACGAGGATACAGTCTTCAGCGCGGAAGCCGAGGATCTGTTCGAGTTCTTCGGCGACGGCGACCGGATCGGCGCTGGGCAGGTCAATTTTATTAATGACAGGGATGATTTCGAGCCCGACCTCAATGGCCGCGTAGGCGTTGGCGACGGTCTGCGCCTGCACGCCTTGCGTGGCGTCGACGACGAGGATCGCGCCTTCGCACGCCTGAAGAGCCTTCTGCACTTCATAGTGAAAGTCGACGTGGCCGGGTGTGTCGATGAAGTTCAGCATGAACTTCTCGGTGACACCGTCGGCTTTTTTGTGATCATGGAACACGGTGACGGCGGACGCCTTGATGGTGATGCCGCGCTCGCGTTCCAGGTCCATGTCATCGAGCATCTGGTTCTGGAATTCGCGTTCGGTGATTGCGCCGGCCCGCATGAGCAGCCGGTCGGAGAGGGTGCTTTTACCGTGATCGATATGAGCGATGATCGAGAAGTTACGAATCTGCATGCCGCATCAAGTGGGCCCCGTGGGGCTCAATCCTTAGGTGGTTTCAAGGTCAAAAACCGCGAGTCGAGCATTCTACGCGGAGAGCTTCGCTTACCCAAACAGGTGGGGCTGGAATGAGGCATATCTCGATTTTTGAGGGGATTGAGCGTAAAGGCCGCGCGTGCGGCAAATGAAGAAGCGGAATCTCAACATGCTCCGGAGGGTTCATCCGGGATATGGTCGTAACACATTTGCAATCCAATGCTTTGAAAAATATTATCAGAATATTGCTATAGCCCGGTTCCCTTTTCACAAGGCTTTATTACTTGGCATGATGCCAGGAATGCACATGATCACGGCATGGCTCTGTAATCATTAACTGCGTTCTATGCCCCTTTATTCGTGCGCCTTGCGCAACCATATTTTACGTCCAGACCCATATGGGGAAACAAACATTTTGCCACGCCAAATTTATGATGAGTCGAATACTTTTTACAATCATCGTGTTCTCTACCTGTGCTTTGCGCGTGTTTGCGGCTGAGGGAGGTCCAACATCACGCCCCGCCGAAACCGCCGGGCCTGCCAGCGGCCCGTCAATCATTCCCACTACCTCCGGCTCCGAACAGTGGCGATCGCTGCTCGATGAAAAACTATCGGCTTGGGAAATTTGGATGGGCAGCCCGCATGAGAGCGTTCAAGGCTTGCCCCCGGGGACGCCCAAGAGCGCTAATGGCCGATCGGGTTTGCCGATGGGGCTGGGAAATGATCCGAAGCATGTTTTTTCGGTACAGATGGATAGCGGCGAACCCGTTCTTTATATCACCGGTGAAATCTGGGGCGGGCTGACGACGCTCGAAAGCTTTTCAAATTATCATTTGCGCGTCGACATCAAATGGGGCGAGCGCAAATGGGAGCCTCGGCTGACTCAGCCGCGCAATAGCGGTGTTTTGTATCACTGCACGGGGCCGCATGGCGCTTTCTGGAATACCTGGAAGCGGTGCTTTGAATTTGAAGTCTGCGAAAAAGATTTCGGCGATCTCTATCCGCTCGGCGGCACCCGGGCTGACGTGTTTGTTAAACGCGTCGGCAAGATATGGACGTTTGATCCCGCCGGCGAGCGAAGAAGTTTTGGGATGGGCGTCAGTGAACCCAACAATAATCGCGTCGCGCATCTCGGGGGTGAGTGGGAATCCCCGCACGGCGAATGGAATACGCTCGACCTTTACACGATTGGCCGCACCGCGGTGCATATCGTCAATGGCCACCTTGTGAATGTCATCCGCAACACCCGTGTGGTCGAAGGCCCACAGCACATCGAAACACCGCTCGACGGCGGGCAGATTCAGCTCCAATCAGAAAGTGCGGAGGTTTACTTCCGCCGAATCCAGATTTGTCCGATTGCGAAATTTCCGCCTGAAATTCAGGCTGCCGTAGGCGCCTTACCGTAGCACGGCCGCCTCGTTCCGCGCCGAAGCCTGCGCCGTCTGCGGCGGAGCCTCCAGATACATCGACCCCCACGTATTTGGCCGGAGCTGCGTCATCACTTCCTTGGGAGCCGACCAGAAATAATCGATCGCGTGCTGAAAATTCCGCACGTGAATATTAAACGCCATTGCCGGCTGCACTTTGGGGTCCCATCCGTGCAGCGCCTTGGCCGGGATGAACATTTCCACGACGTAGCGATCGGGCAAAATGCGCGTGACCTGATGAATATCCGGATGCGGAATCAGATTAGCCGCGGCAGCGTCCCCTTCGCGATGCCACTGGCCGACCACACCGCCAACCCCGTTGCTCGCAGTCTCGTCATTGGGCACAAAGAAAAACTGGTGGCTGTTCACGTCATATGTATGCTGATCAGAAGTCACCGGCTTGGTTGAAATCCAGAACTCAACATTATCCTTCGTCCACCACCAACCCTTGGCCGGCGCGCCTTCGATATCATTGTCATACACTTCCAGGCCCAGGTAGAGGCCTTCATAGCCCCAGGCGAGATAAACGTTGGGCAGGGGAAGAGGGCTGCGATCGAGTCCGACGGTTTGCGAATGCCGCACACCCTGCAGTTTTGCCTGTGCGGGCCAATCACTCAGTTCACCATTGATGTTGAGCGGCCGCGTGAGAAACGGCACATGAGCCACAGGCTTGGTTGCGAAGCTTTCGCGCCAAACATCCTGCTGCTCGTCCGTCACGCTCCTGGCATGCATGGGATTTAACAGCGGCGACGTTGTCTTGACGGCATCGGCGAGCGCTTCGTAAGGCCGATCATCGATATCGACGATGCCAAAATTCACATCCTCACCATCGGCGGCGCGTCCACTTGGCGGTTCATCCATCCACTGAAACCAATCCGCCCCGATCACCCAGGGCACCCGCGCCAGATGCTGCGTCAACTGCCGATACCCATCCGCCCGCGCCTGCTGGTCGGGCACTTGCGCGGCGAAACCGACCAGGTTGCGATTGCCGCTGCGGCCATCCAGCGAATGAAACGAGTATTCACTGATTACGACCGGCTGATTCGCCGTTTCGTACATCATCCGGAACTGGTCGAGGTCCAGCCGTGCGTCACCGACATAGTAATTGAGCGACTGGGCATCGGTATAACCGTTCGCCGCCCGCACCACTTCCGGCGGCGCATAACCGCGATAGCGAACGCCGAGAATCAGATGATTCGGATCATATTGATGGATGAGGTTTGAAGTGACGCGGAAGTAATCACCGGCCAGATGTGAAAGCCACGCTGTAAACAGCCGGTTATACGCCGTCGGCTGCTGTTCTTTGGGAAGCTGGTCCCAGCCGTCCAAGTCTTTCCAGTCGCCGATCTTCGTATTCCAGTCTTTGTTGAATTGGTCAATGCTGGTCCAGGTGGATGCGATCACTTTTTCCACTTCGAGCCGATTGGGATCGTTCTTTGGAAGCCGGTCGAAGTAAACGGAAGGCCCCGAGGATTCATCGCCCCAATCCAGTTCGTTGTCGGTGTAGTAACCGACGAGGTTCTTATTATCACGAAGGGCCTGGCACTGGGTTTTGATCGCCACTTCCACCGCCGGTGCCCATTCGGGGGAATAGAGCCGCTTGCCGCTGCTGCTGATCCAATCCCAGATATTCAGGTCGCGTGTGATGGGTACGTCAAACTTGTGGAACACCGGATGGCACCATGCGCCCAGCCCCTTGAAACCGATGTCATGGATGCGGGCGATGGTGCTGCTGGCCCAGCGATCGAGATCGCCGTTGGGCGTCGCTCCGCCGTTCCAATCGCTGGAGACATAGGCGGGCCCGTTCGGATCGCGTCCGCGCAAAAACGGCTGGACGGTCGTCACCGTATTCAGGAATTCGGTCTTGCCAGCCGGCGATAAGAACCACCACGCGCCATGCGCATCCTGCGCAATGCGCCAATACCCCTCATGGCCATGCACCACTTTCAATGGCTCGGCCGACTGCGTAGACGGCACGGCGGACTCAGCGGTCGTTTTAGAAGAATCCCCAATCGGGTTTCCAACCGTTGCCGTCGCTAATTCCGATTCCCCCGCCCGGCTGAAGAGCGGTCCCCGCGCGGCGATCGCCAGCAACAGGAGAATGCTCGCGATCATCAACCGCTTCATGCCAGAACCCGTCCAGTAACACTCAACAAGCCGCATCAGCCACTGATATTTACTATCGGCTGTCATCATTTAGATGATTAGGCGAATTTGGGACCAAATCAAATTGCCTAAGTTGTTATTTTGAAAAGGCTTGTTATCGATTTCACGAAGTATAACAACGGTTTTCCGTCTGATAATTTCGGCGTTGGCACGGCAAAATCGCCATTCGGCAATAGCATCAGGCGTGCCTTGAAGTGAGATTGGCGGAAATCGAATTGGAAATAGAAACGCAATCTGCCCTCCGCCGCTGCCCCCGCGGATTATTCGTCAACCCGTTCGCCAAAATGGGTGGTTTGTATGGTGCGATCTTCCTCAACACAGTAGGCCGTCAACCGCCCCCAAGCGACCAGGGCGACGGCGGTGTCGAGCAGCACCGTCTTAGGGCCAATCAGCGGCACCATCGGCGCATTGCGCGAATCTTTGAAATAAGTATGCACCGGTGTGTGCCCGAAAAATCCGCGTTTGCCCCACTGCTTTTCGGCTTCGATCTCGGCCATTGTGAAGCGATTCCACAGGATGCCCGGCCGCAATTCCGGATCCGTGCGCAAGTTTTCTGAAATACTTGGCGGATAACATTTCTCCTCCGGCGCCCATCTGCCATGCAGCACAAAAAAGTTTTCCGCCTCATGCACCGGCGGCAGCGCATGGAGGAATCGCTTGTGATTTTCCGGGACAAAATGTGCCAACTGCGACATTCGTTCCGGCGTCGGGTTCCGCGCGGTTTCGGTCAGCCAATGCCAATCAGCGCCGTAACTGTAAAAAGTGCTGTCGAGCCCATAATCCATGAACCACTGAAATGCGATCGTCGGGCTGGCGCTGGCGGCGCTCTCGGCGTAGCTTTGGCCGTGCAGGATCAGGTCCAGCACATCATCATGATTCCCGCGGATGAACTTCGCATTGGTGAGGGTGAGCAGCAGGTCGATCACCTTGCACGAATCCGGCCCGCGGTTGACGTAATCACCGGCGAAGACGAGCTGCGCGTCGGCGTCGGCCGCCATCACGGCGTCGAGCAATCGCCGCAGCGGTCGAAGCATTCCATGAACATCACCAATCACCCAGTGCATTCGGCGATACCTTACATGCCGCCCCGCCGCTCGGCCAGAACCGGTGCGCCAATGATTCCGTTCGCATTAGCCGATAGAATTAAAACATGCGATCCGCGAAAGATATTCTCGACCATCAATTCATCGAGATGCGCTGGCGATGCCTCTCTCTCGCCGCGGACCTCGACCGCCTTACCCGCGCCCCCGGCGGTGAAGCGCTGTTAAAATCCGACCCGCGCCTCCAGTCGATGCAAGAAGCCATCCAGGCCCTGCTGAGCAGCGCCCCCAATCGGGCCGAAAAAGTCCAGACGATCTTCAGCGACAAGACCCCTCCCCCGCCGGCCAATCCAGGCTCCGCAATCCAAAATCCAAAATGAATTTCATCGACCCCCACATCCATTGCGTCAGTCGAACTACCGACGACTATCAATACATGGCCCGCGCCGGCGTGGTCGCGGTCTCCGAGCCGGCGTTCTGGGCCGGGTTCGACCGCTCGTCGGCCGCAAGTTTTGGGGATTATTTCCGTCAATTGCTGGAAGTCGAGCCGCTTCGCGCCGCCCGCTATGGCATCGACCATTACGCGTGGCTATGCATCAACGCGAAGGAGGCGGAAAACGTCGCGCTCGCCCGCGAAGTCATCCAACTCATTCCGCCGCTGCTCAGTCATCCCCGGGTGTTAGGCGTCGGCGAGATCGGCCTGAACAAAAATACCCGCAACGAAATTACTATCTTCGAAGAGCAGGTGGATTTAGCCGCCAAACATGATCAGATGATCCTGATCCACACGCCCCACCTGCACGACAAGCACAAGGGCACGTCGATCATCACATCCATCCTGAAAAATGATTCCCGCATCCGCCCCGAACGCGTGCTGATCGACCACTGCGAAGAACACACAATCCGCCTGGCCAGAGAAGCCGGCTTCTGGGCCGGCCTGACCATCTACCCCGTGAGCAAAGTCACCCCGCAGCGCGCCGTCGACATCATGGAAACCTTCGGCCACCAGATGATCTGCGTTAACAGCGCCAGCGACTGGGGCGAATCCAGCCCGACCATGCTGACCGACACCTATCTCGAATTCCGCCGCCGCGGACATAGCCAGGAACAAGCGACAGAGATTTTCTACAACAACCCCTGTCGATTTTTCGGCCAATCACCGAAGTGGAAACTCAAGCCGACGACCTGAAGAGAAGACCGCCCACGAACCGACCCGAAGGCCCACAAAAAATAAAATACGCGTGTGGCGTAACTCAAGGATGATTCTTTAGAAGAAGATTTATCTCACGCAGAGCCGCAGAGTTTAAAGAATAAGTCTTTCTCCGCGTCTCGGCGCGAGTCATTCTTCTCTCATCATGTGCTTTGGGAGGGCAATCTTTTGCCTTACGCATATGCCCCGCCCGAAGATTTTGACCCACTGGCTGCTCTGCGCTTCCCGTTCGGTGGCGACTTTCGCTTCATAGCCGCTGGATCGATACGCCGCCAATGGGTCCGCGTCGATCCCTTTCTTCTTTCGCCATTCCGCCAGCATCGGGCGAACGTCTGTTGCAAAGGCTTCCTTCAAACATCCTTCGGCATCGACGATGTTCATCCGCGCCTGGGCCTCGAGCAGCTTCTTGCGATCCACAAGGCAGGCCTTGGCGAACAGTTCCTGCGCGGTCGTCACCGTCTGAATCATCGCCTCAATCTTCGGTTTTAAATTGTGGCTCTGATCCACCATGTACGCTATATGGCTCACATCCCGGCCATGCAGTTCCGCGGCGTTGCGGATCTCATGGAAAATCCGGAACACGGCATACGGATCGATGCTCCCCAGCGTCAGATCATCATCGGCGTATTTTCGATCGTTGAAATGGAATCCGCCGAGCATCTCCTCATCCAGGAGCCACGCGACAATCTGCTCGATATTCGTCGACTGATAATGATGTCCTGTGTCGACCAGCACCTTCGCCTTATCCCCTGCCTGTTGGGCAAATAGCAGGCTCATGCCCCAATCGGCGATGTCGGTTGCATAAAACGCCGGCTCGAACGGTTTATATTCCACGAGCATGGTCATGCCTGCCGGCAGCGCATCGTGCCACTGCCGCAGTGCGCCCTGCATGCGCCGCTTGCGCGACACCAGATCATCCTGTCCGGGATAATTAATTCCGTCGGCGAACCAGAGGCTGAGAGAGGTGGACCCGACGGCCCTGGCGATCGCGATGCAATCCATCATGTGCCGATGCGCATGTTGCCGCGCCCGCTCATCGGGACTGGTGACGCTGCCGAACTTGTAAATCTGGTCCTGAAAAAAGTTGGGGTTGATGGACCCGATTTTCACGCCGTGCTTTTGGGCGATCTTCGCTGTTTCCGTTGCGTCCACGCCCATGGAAAAATCCCATAGCACATGCACGGCGACAGTGGGACAGCAGCCGGTGAATTTGTTCACCACGCCGGCGTCCGCGAGCTTTTCGTCAATAGTCCCCGCCGCCGCCGGTTGAAGGAACTTTCCAAAGCGCGTGCCCGTGTCAGCGTAGCCCCAACTCGGCGTTTCAATCTTGAATTCATCCAGAAGCCCAAACAACTTATCCCGGTCCATCACTAAATCCTCTCATGAAATGAATCATCACTTCAGCAGCTAAAATCAACCGCTCAAGCAAGCTCTGCTACTTCGCCGCGCCCAGTTCCGGCGCTGTTGGCGCTGGCGCGGCCTGTGCGGCCGGAGGCGCTGTCGTCGTCACCTTCTCAACCACTTTTCCCATCGCTTCATCAATCACCGGCTGATGCGTCGGTTCCTTTCGCCACCACGCCCAGGCAATTACCAGCGCCGCCAGCACTGCAATCCCACCGAGCACATAATGCTCGTAGTGGCCGACCTTTTCGCGAAGCGCTTCGAGATCGCCAAGCTGCTTTCCCGCCCAATATCCAAGCCCCATGAACAGTCCACCGCTGAGGATTGCCGCAAATCCGTCGGCGATCAGAAATTTTGCGAGATTGAATCGGATCGTTCCTGCCGCGATGACCATCGCCCCGCGGATGCCCGCGAACAGCCGCCCCACCGCCACCACCCAGATTCCATATTTCTGAAACAGCCGCTCGGCATACTGAATACGATGTGTCGTCACATGCTTGCCGATCAGCGGCACCTTGGTGATTCCCAATCCATACTTATGCCCAAAGCTGTAAAGAATGCAGTCGCCGCCGATGATCCCCAGCCACGCCGAAATCGCCGCATACATCAGATGCATCTTCCCATTGGCCACAAAATATCCCGCCAGCAGCAGCGGAATATCCTCCGGCAGCGGCACACCAAGCCCGCAGGAAAACAACAACCCAAACAGCAACGGATAGCCCCACGTCCCCATCAACACCTCGATATGCCGAAGGCTGATGAAGTCTTTGAACCTGGAGATAATCGAGGCCAGAAAGAACATGCTTTACTGCTTTATTGCGCGAATTCGAGGAAGAGCCGGTTGTCAGAAGGTCCGTTGTCAGAGGTCCGTTGCTCAAGACGGAAATCCACGGCCACTGATAATTGGCAACGGGCGTCTGCCTAAATGTAATACATCTCCTGCTGCTGGTTTACCGCGCGGCCGACATATTCCATCAATTGCTCCAGCGTCATAGCATCCAGAACATCATCGGTTGCGGCAGTCAGTTTTTCATTTAGCAAATGCACGGCTACTTCGCCCGGTGAAAGATCACCGGCGCGGGTAATTTCCTTGATGGTCAGCCGGCCTTCCAACCGGCGAATCAGTTCACCGACGGCGATATCCCTGGGGGGGCGCGAAAGACGATATCCCCCGCCGCTGCCGACTTTGCTTTCGAGAAATCCTCCTCGCCGCAGCGCAAGCAAGATGGATTCCAGGAACTTGTTGGGGAGCTTTTCCTGCTGCGACAGATCTTTGGATTGCACAAACGCCTTGGGCTCCAGCCGCGCCAGTTGCACAATCGCCCGTAACCCGTATTCCGTTCGCTTCGACAATCGCAAAGATCGGCTCCCGAATCAGGCCCCACATGTTCCGATCGGAATGGTACGAGTGCCCCCAACCCCCGTCAACGAAACGCTCATCCAGCGATATCTTCGGCCAGGGCAACCGCATTCTCAGCCTCCGAGTAGTTTGAGCAAATAATCGTGATCCCAGGCGGCATTGAGGCGTCTGCCTTTGATTCCACGCTTTTTGGTCTTCTCCCGCTGCAACAGATTCAGTGCGATCCGACGCACCCGGCTGAAGTTTTCCGCGGAATGATCCTTGCGATTACGCTTCTGGTCCTCATCAAAACCCACGTCCAGCACCCAATGCAGTTTATTTTCCACCGCCCAATGACCCCGGATCGCCTGGGCCATCCGAGCCGCGTCTACGCCGCCGAGGCTGGAGATAAAGTAACGCCGCTCGGTACTCACTCCCTTGAGCGGCACATCGCGTGTGGATTGCACCACCGCCGCTGATTTTAATCCGATCCATCGCGTCCGCTGATCGGCATCCAGCCAGTCGTCCAATTGATCGGTCACCCACACTTGGCGCGTTTCGATTCGGCCATGATCCCCATCGACCGTTGTCTCAACTCCATGATGAACGCTGGCGAACTTCTCAAGAATCATCTCATCCAGATTCCGTTGCAGCGACTTGTGCAGCGTGGGCTGGTTGTCCTTTACGGCCAGCACGTAATCCCCACCGTTTTCCACGATTTTCGCGGCGATTTCCGTCTGGCATCCCATCGCGTCGATCGTGACGGTCGCTCCGCCAATGTCCAGCAGATCCAGCAGTTGAGGAATGGCGACAATTTCATTCTCCTTGCAATCCACCGCCAGTTGGCCCAGCACCGTCGCGTTCTCCGCGACAAACGCGCTAACCAAATGGGCGGCGGTGGAATGATCCCACGCATGCTGGAAGCTGCGGCGAATCCTCTTTCCGTCGATTGCCACCAGCTTCCCCTTCGATGAACCGGCCAGGGCGGCGGCCCAATCCATGAAACATCGTTCAAAAGCGTCTGGATCGAGGCGCGCGAAGACGCGCTCAAAGGTATCCTGGCTGGGAATCCCGTGCGGCAAGTCGAGAAAAGTTTCGAACCACCGCCCCTTGGCCAGACCAAAATCGACGACATCCGACCAACTGTCAGCACAACAGATGACCGCCGTCACGGCGATGATGATCATGTCCGAAAGCTTATGGCGTTTGCCGCGATTACATCGCGGATCAGGCAAAGCCGCAAAGTGCGTTTCGATCGAATTGGCCATCCATGACCTCCCGACCTCGCTCCCCGAGGCCAAAAGGCCATAGTCTAATCATTTCGCCGAGAATGCGGTTGCCCTGTATCTTCGGCCCGTATCCACAACCCATGGCCCGCTCCGCTATATTGATTGCAATGCTTCAACGTTTCCGGCAATTCTCACTTGCGCTCGCATATTTATCGATGCTGCTCTGCATGGCGGCCAAAAGGGCAGAAGTGTCGGCGGTTTTGAGCATGTCTGCCGTTCACGCCTCTGATGAGGCTGCGATCGCGGTAGTTGTTGATATCCAGCCGGGGCTGCATGCGCAATCGCATACACCGCACGATAAATATCTGATCCCGCTGACGGTGAAGCTTGATGACAATTCCAATGTTGCGTTCGGGGATGCGGTCTATCCGGTGGGGGAAGATAAAGCATACCCGTTGCTGGGGGTTTTGAATGTCTATACCGAGCGGGCGATCGTTCATGTTCCGATCAATATCAAGGCGGATGCTCAAGCCGGCCCGTTGAAAATCACCGGCAAAGTGCGGCTGCAAATCTGCAATGACAAGTCGTGCTTCTCACCGGAAAATATTCCCTTTGAAGTGGATACGGAGGTCGTTGCCGCCGGCGCGCCGGTGCAGCCGAATCATCCTGAGTTGTTTGACGCCCCCGTTAGCGGCGAAGCCTCGGCGCCATCAACATTGCCCGTCGCCGCGCCTGCCACGGCTCCGACCACTGCGCCCGCCGCCGGCTCGATATCGCCTCCGCCGGTTCAATCTCAGACGACGAGCATCACCTTTCAGCACGACGCATATCTGCTCGCCTTTGGCGCGGCGTTTCTTGTCGGTGTGCTGTTCAACGCCATGCCGTGCGTGCTTCCTGTTGTTCCGTTGAAAATCATGGGATTCTATGAAGCCTCGCAGCATGATCGGGGCAAAAGCATTGCGCTGGGCGCGGCATTTAGCGCAGGATTGATCGCGAGCTTCGGTGTGCTTGCGCTGCTGGTGGTCGCGTTTCGCGTGCTGGACTGGGGCGGGCTCTTTCAGAAAACCTGGTTCACTATCATTATCGTCTCAGTGCTGGCGGTGATGGCGATCAACCTGTTTGGTTTTTTTACCGTAAACCTGCCGGCGGGCATTTACCGGTTCACGCCGCGGCATGATACGTATACGGGTAACTTTCTTTTTGGCGTGCTGACGGCGGCGCTTTCGACACCTTGTACATTTGGATTATTTGTCGGTCTGCTTGCATGGGCGCTACAGCAGCCGGTGCTGATTGGCGTAGCACTGATTGAGACCGTTGGGATTGGCATGGCCTGGCCGTATTTCGTGCTGAGCGCATTTCCCGAGCTGGCGCGGAAGTTTCCTCGCACGGGGCCGTGGTCGCTTGTGATCAAGCAAATGATGGCGTTTTTGCTGCTGGCGACAGCGGTTTACTTTGCCTGGCCATTCCTCGAACGATTTGTTTCTGATCGGGCTATCTGGTGGGGGGAGTTTGGGGTGATCGCCGGGGGAGGCGTGTTTCTTGTCGTTCGGGCGGTGCAGCTTGGCACGACGATGAGGCCGGTTTTGATCACGTCGGCGATTGCGGTCGTATTGGTCGCCGCTGCACTGGTGATTACGCTTCGATTGACGGCTCGGCCGTTTGAATGGATCGCTTACAGCGAACAATCGTTTCAACAAGCCACGGCGAGCGGCAGGCCGGTGCTGGTTGATTTCACGGCGAGCTGGTGCGGGAACTGCCACTGGATTGAGGGATTTGTTCTGACCGATCCGCAGGCGATTGAAACTTTGCGGCAGCGGGAAGTCATCATGCTTAAGGCGGATGTCTCTGATGAATCGGCGCCTGCGCATGACCTGCTGACGAAATTGAGCCCGGCCGGTGCAATTCCACTGACTGCGGTTTACCTGCCAGGCCAGGTGAATCCAAAGCTGCTCGACGGGATTTATACGGTCGACAATTTGATTCAGGCGGTTTCGCAGTAGCCTGGAGAAGAACTGCCAAGGCAAATGCATATGACTCTTGCCCCTCTCCCGCACTTCGGTAATCCCAGCCAGGCCGTATGTCGGCAGAAGGAACCATAGACGCGTTGGATGCTGCTGCAAATTCTGTAAATCTTTTGCATCTCGCGGCGGTGTGGGTATTATCGCAGC
Source organism: uncultured Phycisphaerales bacterium (assembly GCA_963704405.1). Lineage (GTDB taxonomy): Bacteria > Planctomycetota > Phycisphaerae > Tepidisphaerales > Tepidisphaeraceae > MFD01213-c1. The sequence goes on along the minus strand of OY969903.1, from coordinate 1,352,228 downwards.
CGCAGTGGGTGCTGCAGCGCGTTGCTCGCGCTTGGAATCAACCGATTTTGCTTCATTTATCTGGGACCGCCGGAAGGTTTTTAACGCAGGAGTGCCGTGCGCCGCGCATGTGCATTTACGCTGGTGGAGCTGCTTGTGGTCATCGGCATCATTGCGCTGCTGATTGGTCTGTTGTTGCCATCACTGACCAAGGCGCGCGAGGCGGCGAGCACCGCGGCGTGTCTGTCAAATCTGCGGCAACTGGGCCAGGCGCACCAGATGTATGTGAATGATTCGCACGGGTATATCGTCCCCGTGGGATATCGCGATTCCGCGAATCCTACGCCGAATACCACTGAGAATTGGGCGACGATTTTTGTTTTTATGAAGTATGTCCAGACGCCCCGGGTGGCGCTGTTGACTGATCCCCCCACGGGGAACTCGGTATTTCGGTGTCCCAATGGCGGGGATGTTCGGTCGTATCTGTCGACAGATATTAATTTGCCCAGCGTTCCGGCGTCGGTGCTGGATGGGTTTGGGACGATGCCCTGGCGGGTGCAATCAGCTTCGCTATTGCCGCTTAATAATCAGATTGTGGATACCTGGTACGCGATTAATGGGGCGACGTTTACACCGACGGGGGCCGGTCCGCCACGTGATGACTGGGAGCAGATTCCATGTCATCGCATTCCGGATGACCATACAGGCGATGTGACGCTGCACAAAATGAACCTGGTGAAAAAGCCAAGCGAACTGGTATTTCTGCTGGATGGAATCTGGACGAATATCGCAACAATTAATCCGTATCGGGTCAACGCGCGGCATGGAGGAAGGCGGCGGACAAACTTCCTTTGCTTTGACGGGCACGCAGAGACCATCGTGACAGCCAGCCTGGCGGGAGCGGTAGGGGATTTTGCGTCGGCGGCGACACTGAGTAAATTTCCGTTTCCGAAATGGCGGTTGGATCAATGAGCGAGGGTTACAGGATGGAACGAAATTTTACGCCTTTTTGAAATGATGGTATTCACTGACTTTGTTCTCGACCGAATGCTCGTATTTCCAAATGACAACGGCCCGCGTCGGATGACGCGGGCCGTGGTCGTTTTTAAGTGCAACCCCTGCTAAAAGGGCGGCATGTTTTATTCGGCCTTGGGGGCAGAGGTTTCGGCTTTGTCGCGCTTCAGGGCGCGGGTGGCGAACTGGTGCTTGCGCTCGTTGCGCTTGCGGCGGAGGCCGGCGGAGCGGCGGGCGGTGCCGGTGGGAGCCAGCGTTTCGTCGGCAAGCTGGAGAAGGACGACGTCGCCACCGTCGCCAATGCGGAAGTCGCTGGTCTTGATGATGCGGGTGTAACCACCCGATCGACCGTTGAACTTCGGGGCCACTTCATCGAAAAGCTTCTGGACAACTGTGCGGCCGGTGAATTCCTGCTCTTCATCGACGAGGCGGCGGTCATTCAGGATGGAGATCACGCGCCGCCGAGCGGTCAGCGTGCCCGTGCGGGCGAGAGTGATCAGCTTTTCAGCGATCGCCCGGACTTCCTTCGCCTTGGGCATGGTCGTGCGGACCTTGCCGTGTTCGAAGAGGCTCTGCACCAGGTTGCGGCGCATCGCGATGCGATGTTCGGTATCGCGGCTGAGCTGGCGGCCGCGGATCATGTGACTGCTCATAGTAATTCCTTGTCCGTTGTCCGTCCTAGGGAAGTCTGTTGTCTGTTGTCCGTTGTCCGTTGCTAAAGCGGCGCTGAATGATCGGCACCATCAAGCAACTGACAACGGACCACTGACAACGGACATCTTCTTAACTTACTTACTGGTTAGCGGTTTCTTCAGCGCCGGCTTCCTGGGTTTCGGTTTCGTCCAGGTCGTCGTCGTCATCGTCCATCATGGTGGATGCCTGCACCTGTGCAGCATCGAGATCCATGCCCAGACTCAGGCCCATGTCAGCGAGCTTTCGCTTCACTTCACGCAGGCTGGTCTTGCCGAAGCTGCGGACCTTCAACAGGTCGGCATCGGTCTTTTTCACGAGATCGCGGACGGTTGCGATCTTGGCCGATTCCAGGCAGTTGTTGGCTCGAACACTGAGGTCCAGTTCCTGGACGGTCATGTTCAGCTTCTGCTGAAGCTCGGGGTCGATCATGGCCTTGTTCGCATCACGCAGCGCGGCGATTGCGTCGTCGTTGGCGACGTCGCTGCCAAGCTCGAAATATTGAACAAACGGGCTGAGGTGCTTGCGGAGGATCTTGCTGGCTTCGACCAGCGCCATCTCCGGGGTCAGCGTGCCGTTGGTCCAGATTTCCAGGATGAGGCGGTCGTAGTCGGTCTTTTGACCGACGCGGGCGTCCTCGGTGCTGTAGCGGACGCGGGTGACGGGCGAGTAGATACTGTCGACGGCGATAAGGCCGATCTCCTGCTCTTCGTTGTCACCGATATTTTCGGAGGCGGTGACGTAGCCGCGGCCTTTGCTGACGGTGAGGGTCAGTTCAAAGTTCACGTCTTCGGTCAACGTCGCCAGGACCAGGTCCTTGTTGATGATGGTGACGGAAGTGTCCGATTCGATCATTCCAGCGGTGATCTGACCGGCCTTGTTCGCCTTGATGGTCATTTCCTTGGTGTCATCGGAATCGAGCTTCACGACCAGGCTCTTGACGTTGAGGATGATGTCGGTGACATCTTCCATCACGCCGGGGAGGCTGGAAAATTCATGTTCAGCGCCTTTGAGGCTGATATGGGTGACAGCGGCGCCTTCGAGACTGGAGAGCAGGATCCGCCGCAGGCTGTTGCCGACGGTGGTTCCAAAACCGCGCTCGAAAGGCTCGGCGGTAAATTTTCCGTATTGTTCGGTCGACACCTGCTCGTCACGAACGACACGAGACGGCAGTTCCAGACCACGCCAACGAATTCGCATAACGATCTCCTTTGTGCATCAGCTCGAATTGCAGGAGGTTCCCGCCCCAACCGGTGGGGCCATCTGTTCTCCCGCCTCGTCGAGAGGCACTCTTAATTGGTCAGTTGTCAGTGGTCGGTTGTCCGTTGCTGACAGGAGTGCCGCCTTAACGACGGACTACTGACAACGAACAACTGACGATTCTTTACACTCGCCGCTTCTTTGGCGGGCGGCAGCCGTTGTGGGGAAGAGGAGTCACGTCCTCGATCCCGGTAACTTTCAACCCCGCGTTTTGAAGGTTGAGGATGGCCTGTTCGCGGCCGGCGCCGGGGCCTTTCACCTTAACTTCAATTTCGACCATGCCGTGCTTGCGGGCTTCCGCACCGGCCTTTTCAGCGGCGCGGCCAGCGGCGAAGGGGGTGCTCTTGCGAGCGCCCTTGAAACCGACGGTGCCGGCGGAGGCCCAGGAAATGGTTTCGCCGTTGGTGTCGGTGATGGTCACCATGGTGTTGTTGAACGTCGCCTTGATATGGGCGACGCCGCGGGTGACACCTTTGCGGAGTTTTTTCTTTGCGGCCGGTTTGCCACCGGCGGCTGGCTTCTGGGTTTCTGACATGGACTTCGTTTCCTTTGCGGATCAACCGGACTACGCCGTCCCCGCGAATGACTGATTTTGTAACGCGTCATTCGTAATCAGACAGTGACGCGTGATCCGGTTACGAATGACGCGTTACGGATTACGAATTATTTTTTACTTCCCGAGTTCCTTCACGCCCTTCTTGCCGGCGACAGTCTTGCGCGGACCCTTGCGGGTGCGGGCATTGCTGCGGGTGCGCTGGCCGCGGACAGGCAGGCTGCGGCGATGGCGATTGCCGCGATAGCTCTGGATGTCGCGCAGACGGGCGATGTTCTGCTGGATGTTTCGGCGAAGGGCGCCTTCGACGAGGAAACCCTTGTCGATGATGCCGATGATCTTCGCAAGCTCGTCTTCGGACATGTCCTTGGCGCGGCGCTGCGGATCGATGCCGGCTTCCTTAAGGATGACGCGGCTGTTGTGGGGACCGACGCCATAGATGTAGCCGAGGCTCACCCAGATCGGTTTATCATTGGGGATGTCTACGCCTGCGATACGGGGCATTGTGTTTCCGTTGTTAGAAATGTCCGTTGTCTGAATCGTCCGTTTTCAGTGGTCCGTTGTCCGTCGCTGTAGCGTCTTTGCGGCCGACGACAGACAAACTGACCACGGGCAGTTTTATCCTTGCCGCTGCTTATGCTTGGTGTTCGTGCAGATGACGCGCACGATGCCTTTGCGGCGGACGATCTTGCAGTTTTCACAAATACGCTTGACGCTGCTTCGCACTTTCATGACTGATCTCTCACTTTACCTGCACCTGTCGACGGCCGAGCCTGAGGCAGCGGCGAATCGGTTACTATAGCGAAAATATTTGTTGGGCTCAAGATGTCGAAATTTAACGATATCGGGCTGAATGGCGAGACAACTCTCACCAGCCCGAAATCACTCGCCATCCAAACCTTCTCCACACTATCTGAACTATCTAATCGCGGCAGCCACCGGGGCCCGGCCATCTGTCAACACATCTACGCCGGTTTCGGTGATGGCGATTGTATGCTCAAAATGGGCGGCGGGCTGGCGGTCTTCGGTAACTACCGTCCAGCCGTCCTCTAACAATTCCACATCACGCCGGCCCATGACGACCATGGGCTCGACCGCTAAAGTCATTCCGGGCCGGAGCTTAAAGTCGCTACGTAGCTGCTCTTGGGTCACGAAATTAGGGACCTTCGGGTCCTCGTGCATGCTTCGCCCGACCCCATGACCGACGAACTCACGGACGACGCTATAACCGTTGCGTTCGACGTTGTACTGCATGAGACGGGCGATGTCGGTCCATTTCTTGCCCGGTTTCATATGCTGCACGGCCAGGTCGAGCGTTTGCTTGGTCACATCAAGCAGCTTTTTCTGCTTGGGTGAAATTGTTCCAATGCCGACCGTGATAGCCATGTCGCAGCAGAAGCCGCCGACTTTTAAGGCGAGATCCAGGGTGACGATATCGCCATCCTTGAGCGTGCGCGGGCCGGGGATGCCGTGAACAACTTCCTCGTTTACGCTGATGCAGGTATGGCCAGGGAACCCTTCGCCGGCTTTGTAGGTCGGGTAGTTCCGGGACATGCCGATGCCGCCGACTTTTGCCAATTCGGTGGCGGCCAAGTCATCCAGTTCCTGCGTCGTTACGCCGGGAAGCGAAGCCAGGCGCATTTTTTCGAGGATCTCGTGACCGACCTGACCGGCGTGACGCATCAGCTCGATTTCGCTGCGTGATTTCAGAACAGTGGGCATCGGCTTGTCAGTGTTGTCGAGGTCAATTGTCCGTTGTTTTTTATTATTGAAGCGAGCTGCGCAGGGTAATCAGAAACCGGCGGACAATGGACAACTGACTACAGGGGCAGCGTGCGACGACGAACCGTTTTAATACTGTCTTCCTTTAATACGTTTTCCGCGCCCGCCAGGCCCACTGAGAAATCCGCCGTAGTTTCGCATGAGGAGGTTGGCTTCGATTCGTTGCACCATGTCGAGCGCAACGCTGACGACGATGAGCAAACCGGTGCCGCCGAGGAATGCGGTGATCTGGAAGGGGATGCCCAGCCAGGCGTTGACGGCGGTCGGGATGACAGCGATGACGCAGAGGAACGCAGCGCCGACGTAGGTGATGCGCATCATCACTTTTTCCAGATAGTCGGCCGTTCGCTTGCCCGGGCGGAGACCGGGGATGAAGCTGCCATAGTCGCGGAGCTGGTTAGCCATTTCCTTTGGCTGGAACTGAACGGTGGTCCAGAAATAGGCAAAGAAATAGATCATGACCAGCTCGGTCAGGATGTAGACATACGCGCCGCGGCTGAATTCTTCATTGAGGAAGCGGATGAAATTATTGCTGCCGTTGAAGACGGTGCGATCGAGCCAGCCGAAGAGAACGCCGGGGAAGAGCATGAGAGACTGGGCGAAGATGATCGGCATCACGCCGCCATGATTGACGCGGAGCGGGAGGAACTGGCGCGAACCGCCATAGACGCGCCGGCCGCGGGTGTGCTTGGCCTGCTGGATGGGGATTCGCCGCTGGGCCTGGGTGATGAGAATCGAACCCATAATGATGAAGACGAACAGGCCGAGCAGGATGAGAATCTTGCCCATGTTGATCGGGCGGGCAGGATCAGCGGTGGCGGTGAAGTTGGTCATCTTCACAAGCAGACCAACGGCGCCAGGCATACGGGCGACGATGCCGGCGAGAATGATCAGGCTGATCCCGTTGCCGAGGCCGAATTCATCGACCTGCTCACCTAGCCACATCAGGAAGATGGAGCCGGCGGTGAGGGAAATAATCCCGACAGACCAATAGGCGGCAGCGTGCTCGCGCAGAAATGATTTCTGAACAAAACCGCTGTTGACCATGTAGACAAGCCAGAACATCGCCTGAACGACACAAAGAGGAACGGTGGCGTAGCGCGTCCATTCCTGGATCTTCTTGCGGCCGGTTTCGCCTTCCTTCTGCAGCTTTTCCAGCGAAGGCACAACGGTGCCAAGAAGCTGGAAAATAATCGAGGCGGAGATGTAAGGCATAACGCCTAAGCCGAAGATCGTGCTCTGGCCAAGGGTACCGCCGGAGAAAAGCGAGACATAATTGGCAAGGCGGCCGGCGGCGCTGTTGTCCTTGCTCTGGTTCTTCTGAATCTGCTCAAACTTCGCCTGATCGACGCCGGGAATGGGCACCCAGTAACCGATCCGGTAGATCGCCAGCATGAACAAGGTGAAGAGGACCTTGTTGCGCAGCTCCGGCACTTTGAAGATGTTGATAAAGGTCTTGATCATAATTCACCGCAAAGCCCACGGGCATCGTAGCAAGGATGGCCGTGGGCTGGGGGATTTCGATCGGCGTTCCCACGATCCTTCACATTTCAGGATGGGAGAACTTTATGCAGCATGGACGCCTCGCCCGTGTCGAATATTCGCCAGACGCGTGCAAGGCGCCTGTGGCGCTTCATTCGGCAGCCGGTGCTGATTCGGCGGCGGCGGCCGGCTTTGCTTCCGCCTCGGCCGGCTCGTCACCCTTTTTAGGCTTCTTCACCACTTCGCGCGGGATGAATTTTTTCTTCACCTTGGGAAACTGGAAGGGCTCGCCTTTGAGATTCTGAGCGGTGCCACCGGCGGCAGTGATCTTTTCGTAAGCCGACTTGCTGAATTTGCCGGCGATGATGGTGAGTTTCCTGGAAATTTTCCCTTCGCCAAGAATCTTGGCCGGCTGCTTATCATCAGGAATGAGACCGGCTTCACGCAGCGAAACTGCATCAACCGTGGCGCCATCGGCAAAGCGTTCGAGGTCGGCAAGATTCACCACGTGGAATCGGCGCTCGAAATTTTCGTTGCTGAAGCCACGCTTGGGAATTCGGCGGAAGATCGCCGTCTGGCCGCCTTCATAGCCGGGCTTGATGTACTTGCCGTTACGCGCCTTTGAACCCTTGTTACCGCGGCCGGATGTCTTGCCGTGTCCGCTGGATTCCCCGCGGCCCTTGCGCTTACTGGGCTTGCTTCGCGGTGCGCCGGTCGTGATGTTGTGAACCATGCTCATGGTGATGTCCGTAGTCAGTTGTCCGTGGTCAGTTGTTCATAGTCCGTCGCGGCTGCCCGTTAGCAATAGGCAATCTGACGACGGACAATCTTCAAACTGACAATTCAAGCCGTTACCAATTCTCCCGCGCCCTTGGCCAGTTGCACGCCGCGGGTCTTCTCGACCTGATCACGATTCTGAAGCTGGCTGAGGGCGGCGATGGTCGCCTTCACGAGATTCTTGGGGCTGGTTGAGCCGTATGCCTTGGTCAGGATGTCAGTAATACCGGCAAGTTCAAGACACGGGCGAACGCTCTTGCCGGCGGTGACGCCGGTGCCGGGACGAGCCGGGGCAAGGACGACCGTGCTGGCGCCGTTGGTACCTTTGACCGTATGGGGGATCGTGGAGCCCTTGAGGTTCACCTTGATCATCGCCTTGCGGGCGTCTTTGGTCGCTTTTTCGACGGCGGGCGGCACTTCATTGGCCTTGCCGTAACCGATGCCAACGTTGCCTTTGCGATCACCGGCGACGACGAGCGCGCCGAAGCTGAACGTGCGGCCGCCTTTGACGACCTTGGAGCAGCGGTAGATGCGGACGACGGCGGATTCGATGCCGCCTTCTTCCTGCTCGCGATCGCGACGATCGCGACGCTGACCCCCGCCGCGCTGACCGCCACCACCACCACCGCGCTGTCCACCGCCACCGCCACCACCGCGCTGACCGCCGCGATCACCACCGGCGGAAGGGCCGGATGGAGCAGCGGCGAGACCGCCGGTCTGGTTGCCGGCGACGGCAGCCGGATCGCCCGTTTCCGGGGCGGAATGCTGGACCGCTTGCTGCGGGTTTGCCTGCTGCGTTTGTTCGGACGATTTGTTGGTTTCTTCTGCCATTATACTTTGTCCGTTGTCAGTCGTCCGTTGTCCGTTGCGGTTGGCCGTCTTAGTGACGGACAACAGACAACAGACGACGGACAATTTTTAAAACTGCAATCCACCTTCACGGGCGGCATCGGCAAGGGCTTTGACCCGGCCGTGATATTTGCGACCGCCACGATCGAACGCGACCTTGGTGATGCCGGCAGCCTTGGCTTTTTCGGCGATCGCTTTGCCGACGCGCTTGGCGGCTTCAATGTTGCCGCCGTTCTTCAGATCACCGCGAATATCGGTGGCGGTGCTGGCGGCGGCAACGAGGGTCTTGCCGTCAAAGTCGTTGATGACCTGGGCGTAAATGTGCTTGTCGCTGCGGAACACGCTGAGCCGCGGACGCTCAACAGATCCGAACAGGCTGGAGCGGAGGCTCCATTTTCGCTTTTGCAGGCGTGCTGCTTTGTCTTTGTTTTTGTCTGCCATGGTTGATTATCGCTGAACGATGAACGCAGAGTGCAGATCGAAGAGAATACTTTTGAATTCCCGTTTTGATCTGCGTTCTGCGCTTTGCGTTCTGCGCTCCTTCTTACTTCGCACCTGCACCGGCGAATGCCTTGCCGGGCTTGATCTTGACTTGTTCGCCTTCGTACCGAATTCCCTTGCCCTTATACGGTTCGGGCTTGCGCACGCGGCGGATGTCGCTGGCGAACTGGCCGACGAGCTGCTTGTCAGCGCCGGTAATGTGAATTTTGGTCGGGCCTTCCAGCGTCATCGTTACGTTGCCGGGGACGGGCAATGCAATGGTATTGGCATAACCGACGCTGAGGACCAGGTTCTTCCCTTTTTGCTCCGCCTTGTAGCCGACGCCCTGAATTTCCAGGGTCTTTTTGAAGCCGTTGGTGACACCTTCCACCATGTTGGCCAGAAGGGCGCGGGCGGTGCCGTGCTGGGCGCGGCTGGCCTTGCTGTCGTCACTGCGGGTAACGACAAGTTCCTTCTTGGCGGCATCCAAAGCAACGCTCACCAGCGGATTAAGCGTCCGCTCAAGCTTGCCCTTGGGCCCTTCGACGCGAACGAGATGATCCTGAACGGTCACCTTCGCGCTTCCGATGGGAACTGGTTTTTTTCCGATACGGCTCATAAATCACCTTCATCTGTCCGTTGTCCGCCGTCATTCGTCCGTCGTCGCTTCCTGACTATCGATTGCTGTTTGCTTCAACAACGGACACCGGACCGCTGGCAACGGACTCTTCTATTAGCTGACGACGCAAAGCAGTTCACCGCCGACGTTGGCTTCGCGGGCCTTGCGGTCGCTCATGACGCCTTTGCTGGTGCTGACAACCGCGATACCCATTCCGTTCAGCACGTTTGGGAGATCGTCCACCTTGCGGTAGACGCGGCAGCCGGGCTTGCTGGAGCGGTCGATCACGTGAATGACTTTTTCGCCGGTCAGCGAGTACTTCAGCTTGACGCGGATCTGGCCTTGCTTGCCGTCGTCGACCTGATCGTAGTGCTCGATGTAGCCTTCGTCCTGGAGGACCTGGGCGATGCCGGTGCAGATCTTGCTCTTGGGGATGAGCACGAGACGCCGACCAACCCGGTTTGCATTCCGGATTCGAGTCAGCATGTCCGCGATGGGATCTTGATTGTTCATTAGGAAACCAGTTGCTAGTTGAACTTTTGGGTTACCAGCTTGCCTTCTTTAAACCCGGAATTTTTCCGGCCAGCGCGAGCTCACGAAGCATAATGCGCGACACTTTGAAACGACGCAGAACAGCCTTGGAACGACCGGTGAGCTGACAGCGGTTGTGAGACCGAGTCGGGCTGGAATCACGCGGAAGCTGGGCCAGTGCGGCGTAGTTCTTTTCCTTCTTAAGCTGACGGCGAACGTCGGCGAACTTCTTCACCAACGCTTCTCGCCGCTTCTGTTTTGCAATCCAGGCTTTCGTGGCCATTTTTTATTCCTGTCCGTTGTCCGTTGGTTGTCAGTCGTTGTCGATTCCGTCGACGATTATAGGCGACTGCGAACGGACGATTTTTTACCGACCTTCAAGCTGCGACTTTTCGCGGAAGGGGAAGCCGAACTGCTTCAGCAGTTCGCGGCCCTGGTCCGCGCTGTGGGCACTGGTCACCATGGTGATGTTCATGCCCTGCTGGAACGTGATCGAGGCCGAATCCACTTCCGGGAAGACGGTCTGTTCGGTGAAACCGAAGTTGTAATTGCCGGCCTTGTCAAAACCATTGGGGTCCAGTCCGCGGAAGTCTTTCACGCGGGGGATCGCCAGGGAGACGATGCGGTCGAGGAACTCATACATGCGGTTGCCGCGGAGGGTAACCTTCAGTCCGGTCTCCTGGCCTTCGCGAACTTTGAAATTCGCGACGCTCTTCTTCGCCTTGCAGCGAACAGGCCGCTGACCGGCGATGACGGAAAGTTCCTTTTCCGCCTGCTCGAACTTGGCCTTGGCATCGGCGCCGCCGCTGGTGGCGATCTTGCCCAGGCCCATCGAGATCACGATCTTTTCCAGCCGGGGCGTTGCCAGCGTGTTCTTCATCCCGAACTTTTCCTGCAGCGCCGGGACGACCTTTTCGCGGTAATGGGCGATAAGACGCGGCGGTGGTGCTGGTTCGGACGACACCGGTTCACTGCCAGCCGTGTCATCGGTGGACTTGGACTTCTTGGCGGCCTTGCGGGCTGCGATCTCCGCGTCGGACGGCTTTCCGCCGGCCGCCTTGCCACCCTTCTGCTTTTTTTCTTTTTCTTCTGCCATGGTTTTTCTCGTAATTCGTAATCCGTAATTCGTAACTCGTAATCCGGCTCTTGCCTTTTATTACGCGTCACAGGTTACGCGTTACGCATTCAGCCTGTTTCACTTCTTGCCCAGCGTTCCCAGATCAGTTCCGCTGGCGACTGCGATCCGGTGCTTCTTTCCATCGCGTTCCTCGAAGCGGACGCGGGTGCCTTTGCCGGTGGTCGGATCGATCGGCTGCACGTTGCTCATGTGGATCGGGGCATCCTTCTGGATGCGTCCGCCCTGGGGATTACGCTGGGAAGGCCGCACATGTTTCCACACGCGATTAATGCCTTCAACCACAACGCGGTCTTTGTCGGTCAGGACGCGGAGCACCCGGCCGATCTTTCCCTTGTCGGAACCCGTGATCACGATTACCTGGTCGCCGGTTTTAATATGCCTTGCCATGTCTAGTCCGTTGTCCGTTGTCCGTGGTCCGTTGCTGATTGTCCATTGAAATTCTCCGTCTTGGCGACGGACAACGGACAACTGTCAACGGACGCCTCTTCAAACCACTTCGCTCGCCAGCGAGACGATCTTCATGAAATTCTTGTCGCGAAGTTCGCGGGCGACGGCGCCGAAAATACGGGTGCCGCGGGGATTATTTTCCTTGTCGATCACGACGGCGGCGTTGCGATCGAACCGAACGTAGCTGCCATCGGGCCGCAGCGTCGGTTGCTTGGTGCGGACGACGACGCAGCGGATGATTTCGCCGTCCTTGATTTCAGCGGCCGGCAGCGCCTTCTTGACAGCGCAGATAATCACATCACCGACGTGTGCGACTTTTCGCTTGAACTTGCCCTTGCTGCTGCTGCCGCGCAGCACCTTGATGCACATGCCGATTTTCGCGCCGCTGTTGTCGGCAATGTCGACGTAAGTCTGTTGCTGAATCATTGGTCTTTGTCCGTAGTCAGTGGTCCGTTGTCAGTTGCTGTTGGCCGTCTTGGTGACGGACAACGAACCACTGACTACGGACATTTCCTAGCGAGCTTCTGGCGCCTTGCCGGTCATTACTTCTTCAGCCGACACCTGTACCGCGCGTTCCGGGGCCTTCTGCACGATGCGAAGGAGCCGATGATGCTTGGTGCGGCTCAGCGGGCGGCATTCGGCGATCTGGACGGTGTCGCCTTCCTTCGCCTCGTTCTTTTCGTCGTGAGCGTGCAGGACGGTCCGCCGCTTCAGGTACTTGCCGTACTTCTCGTGGCGGGTCTGGTAGTTCACGACGACCTTGATCGTTTTGTCACCTTTGTCTGAAGCGACGACGCCTTCGATGGTTCGAAGAAGGGGTCGTTCTTCGGTTGATGGTGCTGTTCCAGTATCTGCCATTTTTTTGTCCGTTGTCCGTTGTCCGTTGTCTGTTGTCTGTTATCAGTTGCTCGTCGCTGTTGGCCGTCTTAGCAACGGACAACGGACAACTGACAACTGACAAATTCATTTGGCGGCAGTCGTCTTTGCTGCCTCTAATTCGCGCTGCCGCATGATCGTCTTGATCCGCGCAATGTCCTTACGGGTTTTGCCCATCTGGGTCGGGTCTTCAAGCTTTTCGGTGACGGCCTGCGTGCGGAGCTCGAACAAGTGCTTCTGCTTGTCCGTCAGCTCGTGCCGAAGGGCTTCGTCGTCTTTTTCTTTGAACTCTTTGGCTTTCATGACTTCTTCCTGCTCGGCATCCGCACTTCAAAATGATTATTAGGCCACCGCATGCTTGCGATGCACAAACCGGCATGGGATCGGCATCTTGAAAGCCACGCGGGCCAGGGCTCGCTTGGCGGTCGCTTCATCGACACCGGCAATTTCAAAGAGCATGGTGCCGGGCTTGACCACGGCGCACCAGTATTCCGGCTCGCCTTTGCCGCTGCCCATTCGCACTTCCAGCGGTTTGGCCGAGATCGGCTTATGCGGGAAGACGCGGATGAAGACGCGACCTTCGCGACGCAGATAGTGGCTCGACGCAATGCGGCCGGCTTCGATCTGCTTGGCGGTGATCCACGCGTGCTCAAGGGCCTGAAGACCGTATTCACCGAACGCGACAGTATTGCCGCGGCTGGCGTTGCCGCGATTCTTACCGCGCTGACTTTTGCGGAACTTCACCCGCTTGGGCATCATTGGCATAGAACACCAAAACTTTCAGATCCGTTTTTACGAACGCGTAACACGTAATTCGCAACGCGTGACAAATTCAATTATCGCCGTCCACGCCGCGGTCCACCGCCCGGCCGCACGTCGGTTTCCAGAACTTCTTCACCATACAGGCCGCGGAATATCCAGGTCTTCACACCGATGGTTCCATAGGTAGTGAAGGCGATGGCGTAGCCGTAATCGATGTTGGCCTGCAAGGTCGTCAGCGGGACCGAACCAGTGGTGGCCTTTTCCTGACGGGCGATTTCCGCTCCGCCAAGACGGCCGCTCACCTGGATGCGGATGCCCTTGGCGCCCGCCTGCATGGTCGATTCCATTCTCATCTTCAGCACGCGGCGAAAGCTGGCGCGCTTCTTCAATTGTTCGGCGATCGCCTCGGCGACCAACTGGGCGTTGAGGTCCGGGTTCTTGATTTCAATCACCTTGACCGGCGCGACCTTGCGCTTGATCAGGTCTTCAAGTTCCTCGCGGAGCTTGTCGACTTCCGCGCCCTTGGGGCCGATCACCAGGCCCGGGCGGGCGGTCTTGATCGTGATCGTCACTTCTTCGCGCGTCCGCTCGATCAGGACTTCGCTGACGGCGGCGAAGGGAGGACGACGGTTCAGCTTTGCGTCAATCAGCTTGCGGACCTTGAAGTCTTCGATGAGGAAGTCGCCGTACGCATGCTTGGGCGCGTACCACTTGCTCTTCCAGTCTTCAGTGATGCCGGTCCGAAAACCGATTGGATTGACCTTTTGACCCATTTTGTTTTGTCCGTTGTCAGTTATCTGTTGTCAGTTGCGGTTGGCCGTCCTGGCGACGGACAACAGACCACTGACAACTGACGGTTTTATGCGCCTCGTTCGTCGATCGTCACCACCAGATGGCTGGTGCGCTTGTTGATCGGATACGCCTTGCCGCGATCCTTCGGCTGGAACCGCTTGATGACCGGGCCGGCGTCAACCCATGCCTTGGCGACATACAGGGTGTTGCGCGACGGCGCGACTTCCTGCTCGCTGGCATTGGCGACGGCGGAGCGGACAACCTTCTCGACCATTCCGCTGGCGCGCTGCTTACTGAAACGCAGCAGCGTGATGGCGTCGTCGACATTGCGACCGCGGATCAGGTTCATCAGCAGCCGGGCCTTCCGCGGCGAGATGCGTGCATACCGATGTTTGGCTTCAAATGGCATATCAAACCTCAACTCTGGCAACGTGATCTGCTCCGCCTCAGCGGCAGTGCATATTGAACGTAGCTGTCATTATCACGCTGCGCCGGGGGTCGTCGGCTTCTTGCCGCTATGACCGCGGAACACTCGGGTCGGGGAAAACTCGCCGAGCTTATGCCCGACCATGTCTTCCTGGACGAAAACCCGCAGGAACTTGTTCCCGTTGTGGACCTCAAACGTGTGGCCGACAAATTCGGGAATGATCGTGCAGGCACGCGCCCACGTCTTAATGGGCTGCTTCGCCCGGTTCTCATTCATCCGGGACACCTTCTTGAACAACTTCTCGTTGACGAAGGGCCCTTTTTTTGCGCTTCTGCTCATATCGTTTTGTCCGTTGTCAGTTGGCCGTCGTCAGTTGCTGTTGGCCGCTTTGCAACGGACAACGGACCACTGACCACGGACTAAATCACACGTTCACTGTCTGCGGCCGCTGCTGGAACTTGCCGAACTTGCGGCGGCGGAGGATCAGTTTCTCGCTGTTCTTCCGCGGCTTGCGGGTGATGCCGCCCTTGGCGGGCACGCCCGTCTTGCTGACGGGGTGGCGTCCGCCGTTGCTGCGGCCTTCACCGCCACCCAATGGATGGTCGATCGGGTTCATCGCCTTGGCGCGAGTATGCGGGCGGATGCCCATGTGCCGGCTGCGGCCAGCCTTGCCGATGCTGACGTTGATCCAGTCGAGATTGCCGATCTGTCCGATGGTTGCACGGCACTTGCTCTTCACTCGCCGCATTTCACCGGACGGCAGGATCACGACCGACCATTCGCCTTCTTTGGCCGACAGGCGGGCAACACCACCGGCGGAGCGAACAAGCTTGCCGCCCTGGCCGGGGTTCATTTCGATGTTGTGAATTTCAAGACCACCGGGAATGTTGGCCAGCGGGATCGCATTGCCAAGTTCCGGGGGAGCGTCGGGACCGCTGATGATCGATGTGCCCACCTTGATGCCATTGGGGGCGAGGATGTAAGACTTTTCGCCATCCTGATACAGGATCAAGGCGATATTGCAGGAGCGGTTCGGATCGTATTCGATGGATTGGACGATAGCGGGGATGCCGTCCTTGTTTCGCTTGAAATCGATCATGCGGTAAAGACGCTTGTTGCCACCGCCACGATGCTTGGCGGTGATGACGCCGTGGTTATTGCGGCCACTGGCGCGGCGCTTCCCGCGGGTGAGGGACTTCTCCGGCGTGAACTTCGTCAGCACGGCCTTGTAGTCCAGCACCGAACCGGCACGGCGGCCGGGCGAGGTCGGGTTGTAAAACTTGATTGCCATAACGTTTGGTCCGTTGTCAGTCGTCCGTTGTCAGTTCCGGTTGGCCGTCTTTGCGACAGACAACAAACCTCTGACAACTGACAATTTAGAACAGTTCAATCCTCGAATTCTCATCCAGCACCACAACCGCCCGCTTCCAGTCGCTGGTCTTGGCCATCTTCAGGCGGCTTCGACGCGGCTTGCCGCGGCGGTTCATCGTGCGGACGTCAATCACTTTCACTTCATACAGCGCTTCAACCGCAAGCTTGATCTGGTGCTTGTTCGCAGCATTGTTCACCTGGAACGCATACGTGTTCCGCGTGTTCTGCTGGTGCGTGCTCTTTTCGGTGATGAGCGGCTTGATGATGACGTCTGTGTTGTCCATGGTCTTTGGTCCGTTGTCTGTGGTCCGTTGTCCGTGGCTGTTGACCGCTTTGCGACGGGCAACAGACAACCGACGACTGACGTTCTCCTCTAAGCCAAAATCTGCTCCAGGCCGGCCTTGGTCACCAGCAGTGTCCGGCTCCGCATGATGTCCCATGCGTTGAGCTGGCTGATGGTGGTCAGGGTCGTGCGATGAATATTGCGGGCCGACTTTTCCAGCATTTCATCGCGGCCCGCGATTGCAACCAGCACGCTGCGATCAAGGCCCAGCGCCTTGTAAATCGCGGCCACTTCTTTGGTCTTGGGCTTTTCCAGTTTGATCTCGCTCAGGACGCGAATGTCATTGCTCTGGATCTTGCTCAGGATTGCGTTCTTGGTGGCAAGCTGCCGAGCCTTCTTGGGAAGGCCCTGCCGCCATTCCTTAGGACGCTTTTGCTTCGCATGACCGCCACCCTTTTTAATCGGATTGCGGATACCGCCGGTGCGGGCGTTGCCGGTGCCCTTCTGGCGGAACATCTTGCGGGTTGAACCGGCGACTTCACCGCGGGCCAAGGTGCGGACGGTGCCTTGCCGCTGGTTGGCGTGGTAATAGACGATCGCCTGCTTGAGTAGGTTGCGCCGAACCTCGCCACCGAGCTTGGCTTCATCGACCTGGAACTTTTCGACTTCCTGGCCGGTCTGGTTGTATACGGGCACTTCGATCATTGTTTGTCCGTCGTCAGTAGTCCGTTGTCCGTTGCGGGCTGCCGGTCTTTACGACAGACAACCGACGACGGACAATTTATCTTTACTCAGCCGCCTTCGTGCGGGCGGTAATGCTCTTGCGAACGAAAAGAAGCCCGCCGTTTGGTCCGGGCAGGGCTCCTTTGATGAGCAACAGGTTGTTGGCGGCGTCAATTTTGACCAGGGGATGATTGCGGGTCGTCACCTGATCCATACCCATGTGGCCGGCCATGCGGACGCCCTTTTTGGGCTTACCCGATTGGCCGCGCCACGTCGCGCGCGAAGCGAGCGAACCAGGCGAGCGGTGCTTGCGTTCGGTGCCGTGCGAAGCGGGCTGACCACCGAAGTGATGCCGCTTCATGACACCCGCCGTCCCTTTGCCTTTGCTGGTGCCGATGACGTCCACATATTGAACGCCTTCAAAAATGCCGACGTTCACTTCTTCGCCGGCCTTCTTATCGGTGGCGTCCTTCAGCCTGATTTCTTTGAAATGCCGCCGGGGGGAAAGACCAGACTTGGCGGCGTGACCGATCAGCGGGAAGGTGGAAAACTTCGGTTTGGTTTCACCAAATCCAAGCTGAACAGCGTGATAACCATCGCTGTCCACCGTCTTCACCTGCGTGACCGCACAAGGCCCGGCCAGCACGACGGTCACGGGCACAATCGCGCCCTTCTCGTCGTAGATGCGGGTCATCCCAACTTTCTTTCCAAGCAATGCAGGAGTCATGTCTTTCGAGCAGAGGAGCAGGAGACAAACGTCATCACCGGCTCGTAACTCGCCTTGGCGAAAATATTCGAAAACAAACCACCGTGACTCGTGGCCCGCCAGGCACAATGCCTTATGGGCAACCGGGTTCTTGGATGAACCCCACGGTCGGCTAAAAAAGATGCCCCTTTCAGCAGGGGCATATATGTCTAAGTAAACTACGCCTTGATCTTCACGAAAACACCGGCGGGAACAACAAGGCGATTGAGGGCTTCAACCGTCCGCGCGGTGGGTTCGAAAATATCAATCACGCGCTTGTGCGTGCGCATCTCGAACTGCTCGCGGGACTTTTTATCGATATGCGGGCTGCGAAGCACCGTGTATCGCTCAATGCGCGTCGGAACCGGAATCGGACCGCAAACCCGGGCATTGGTGCGCTTGGCATGGTCGACGATTTCCTTCGCCGACGCATCCAAAGCCCGGTGGTCGTACGCTTCCATCCGAATTCGAATCCGATCGCCTGTCATGTCCGTCCTGTCTAACCGTCTAAGGAACTGGCGTTTAAATCGCGTCAGGTCGCTTTTTCACACCTCTAATCGTGCCGATGGAATCTCCGTCGGCTCCGAATGAGTGAGGGGGAAACAATACCGTCGAATTTCCGGGTGTCAACGGTGTTGTGTGATTTTTTAAAGGACGAGCGGGGGATTTTGGATTTTGGAAAACCGATTTCAATTGGGATATGGCCTATTCAACTTCTCCATTCCAAAATTCCGCAATGGATCCCTGTCTACGCATAACACCAGCTTGAACGCTTCCGGGGTTCGTGAAATAATCCACGAGGTCTGAAACGTTTGTCACAGGAGCCGCATGGAGCAATCGCGATCCGAATCCATTCCAAATCCGGCCGTTCGCCGGCTTAGCTTATATTTGCGGCAACTGGAAAGCTTTAAACGGAAAGACCGCCGAACCATATCGAGCAAGCAGCTCGGGGAAAGCCTGAACCTGACCGATGCACAGGTGCGGAAAGATCTGGCGTATTTCGGGCAGTTTGGACATCCGGGGATTGGGTATCGGGTGGACGATCTGATCGGCCAGGTGAAGCGGATTCTGGGGACAGATAAGACCTGGAATGTGCTCCTGGTGGGCGCGGGGAATCTGGGCCGCGCTTTGATGGCATATCATGGATTTGATGCGAAGGGGTTTCGACTTGCGGCGGTGTTTGATAACGATTCGAGCAAGTCCGGCAAGCAGGAAGGGGAGTTTCGGGTCCAGCCGCTGTCGGAACTGATTCCGACAATACAGAAGTTGAACATCCGGCTCGGCATCATGGCGGTGCCGGCCGATGTGGCCCAGGAAGTCGCCGATCAGCTCGTAGCGGCGGGTGTGCGCGGGCTGCTGAATTTTGCGCCCGTATCGATTCATGTACCGCAGGATGTGGCGCTGAATTCGGTGGATCTTGCGGTGCAGTTGGAGCAGCTATCATTCCAGGTCAACGTCGCAACGTAATTGCGCCGTCATGCTTTCCACCATGTTTACCGGCATCATTGAAAAAACGCTTCGGATTCTTGGCGCTTCCGCCGGGCCCGGCTTCAGGCGCATCACGCTGCCTTGCCCGTGGAATGATGTGAAGCATGGGGAGAGCGTCGCCGTCAATGGAGTCTGCCTCACCGTGGCGGAGCTTTCGCCGGACGAGCTGGGCTTTGATGTAATCGCCGAGACGCTGAATAAGACAAACCTTGGTTTGCTGAATGCGGGGGATGCGGTGAATGTCGAGCGATCGCTTCGCATCGGCGATCGGCTGGATGGGCATTTCGTTCAGGGGCACGTTGATGGCATGGCAAGGTTGATTGATATCGCATCAGGCCAGGGCGAATGGCGGCTGACGCTCGAATCGCCGCACCACCTGGCGAAATACCTGGTGCCTAAAGGATCAGCCTGCATTGATGGCGTCAGCCTCACCATCGCCGCGATCAAGGGGAATACATTTGAGGTCGCCTTGATTCCGACCACACTGGCCGCCACCACGCTCGGTCAGAAGAACCTTGGGTGGCCGTTCAATATGGAAGCGGATGTTTTCACCAAGACGATCGTTTCCCATCTGGAGCGCCGGGAAGAGTTGCGCGGATAATCCGGCGATTCGCCTGGGCCGCGCTTCCGGTCGAATTCATTGCTTCATCTAAGCAATTTACCGTTTGCCCTTGGGCCGGACGCGGCTTAGGCTTAATCCAGCGTTCATGGACTACCGCCCTACCATCGCGATCACACTAGGCGACCCCGCCGGCATCGGGCCGGAGGTGATCGTCAAAGCGCTCGCCGACCCCATCCTTCGCCATAAAGCGCGATACATCATCTACGGGATGAACGAACTGCTGCACTATGCGGCGGATATCGCGGAATTTGACGTTTTCTGGTGGCGCGATCAATACAACGGACGGCTCCGCTCTTATCCGCATGAAGTCGTCGTCGTTGACTACGATCAGTATTCAATGCTCGGCTCGGCGATTCGAAGCCCGAGCAAAATGGGCGGAGAAGCTTCGATGCGGTTCTGCGTTGACGCCATTGAGGCGGCGAAGCGCAATCTGGTTGATGCTGTTGTAACCGCGCCCATCGCCAAGGAAAGCTGGAAGCTGGCTGGGTATCATTATCCTGGGCATACGGAGTTGTTCGCACAGAAGACCGGCTCTCGCCACTACAACATGGCATTTGTTGGCGGGCCGTTGAAGGTTGTGCTGGCGACCGTGCATATGCCGCTGATGGGGTTATGGGGAAAGCTGAATATTGGTGCGGTCTTTCAGCCGATCGAGTTAATGCATCAGGCGCTGGTGGAATGGTTCGGCATTCCCAAGCCCCGGTTGGCCGTGTGCGGCGTGAATCCACATGCTTCTGAGAACGGTCAGTTCGGCGACGAAGAGGAACGCATCATCTCCCCCGCGATCTTCATGGCCCGCGAGCAAGGCATCGACGCCACGGGGCCATATCCTCCCGACACGATCTTCCTGAAAGCGCGCGATGGGCACTTCGATGCGGTCGTTGCGATGTATCACGACCAGGGGCTGATTCCGGTGAAACTCCTCGCCTTTGATCAGGCGGTCAATGTCACGCTGGGCCTGCCGATTATCCGCACCAGCCCGGATCACGGGACGGCGTTTGATATTGTCGGTCGAAATCGCGCTAACCCGGGAAGTATGCGGGCGGCGATTGAACTTGCGATTGATTTGGCGGTGAAGCGGCATGAGCGCAAGGCGAATGAGGCGCCCGCGCCCCATGAGAGATGAGCGAGATGAAGCGTTTAAGATTCTGCTCCCTCACCCCAGCTTCGGCGAATTCGATCCCAGCCTGCTCTCAGGCAATCGGCGATCCACCGGCGTCTCCCGGAAGGAGAACGGACGCAGAAGCTTGCATTCCAAATTACGGCCCGAGCAATTGCGATGCGACATTGATAAACCTTGTGCGGGTTTCATACAAGGCGGCATCGAGCAGGGTTTTTTCTTCGTCGGTCAAATTCCCCTTGGTCTTGTCTTCCAGCATCGAGAGGGTGTCCAACTGATATTTAGCCATGTCCAGGTCGACGGTCGGCTGCGCCTGTCGCCAGTTCGCCGAGGTAATACAAGACCTGCGTCATGATGGATTGCACAAGGGAACCGAAACCGGGGGGAGGGAGGTCGCGTGCCGCGCGTCCGCGTCGTCCCGCCGCCGACGTCGCCCCGCCGCTGCTGGTGGATTGCGATGCGCGGGCAGGCGGTGCGCCGACCGGTGTGACAGCGGATGTGGTTGCCGCCGGCGCTGTTTTGGCTTTCTCCGCTGCCTCGGCCAGCTTGCGCTTTTCTTCCTGCGCCTGTTTCTTCCAATCCGTATCTATATGTAATGACGGGGTTTCTTCAGCCATGGTCGCTCCATCCGGGTTCGATCGCTGGATTCTCAACCGCCGCCCCTCTTTTGCAAGCGCTCAATCTGGCCGCGGCCGGGGATCGGGATTAGAGCGCATCGGGCAGCCGCAGTGTTTTTACGGCGCCGGTCGACGTATCCAGCAGCAGCGCCGTTCGCTGGGGGCCGTTGTGAATCACCCCAGGCGTAATCACCTTCGTGCGGTTGTGGGTTTCATTTTTCACATCGGCGGTGTGGCCATGGATGATGAAGTCGTACTGGGCTTCACTGATAAGGCGTTTGAGAAGTTTTTTATCGTCGCCGTGGGTGATGGCGATCCGTTTGTCTTCGAGAACGAAATCACCGAGCACACCAAAGCATTGGATCTGCAGCGAGTCCGCGTAACGCAGCAGCCCCATGCGGTCGCGGTCCTGATCGCCCCAGACAAATCCAGCGGCCAGTCCCTTGAACGGATCGATGCCCGGCGGCTGCCCAGATCGCCGCAATGGAGAAAGTACTCGGCGCCTTCGTCGAGGAGCAGTTGCACCGCGGTCGACATTGCGTCAACGCGGTCGTACGTGTCACTGATGAGCCCCACCAGCATGGCGCGATTTTTCCGATCCCTCTCCGCGCCTCCTGATCCTGTTGCTGCCGATGGTGAGAACGAAAACGGCCTTCGCGGAATGGGTCTGGCGCAATCGCACAGACCCAAGTTTGAGCGACGAGTTTTCGCCAACGTCCATTTCGTCGCACGCCGACGAGTCGAAAACAGCTCGGACCGACAAATTGGCTCGCATCTTTTAAGGATCGACACGTCTGCTGGCAAGCGCAGCAGCGTAGAATTTTCCCGCGCATGCGAGTTTATTTTAATTTGATTCTTTTACAGACAAAAAAGTCAGCACATCACTTTCGGTATCAAGCAGTGCGACGGTTTTTTGGGGTGCCCGGTATAGCGCGCCGGATTGATGATGCGCACTTTTCCCTGCCACGCATCGAGCGGTTTATGTGTGTGCCCGACAAACAGGTAATCAACCATCTCCTCCGCAATCACTCGGCGGACAATGCGATCGTTGTCACCGTGCGTGACGGCTATCAGCTTGTTGTTGAATGAGAGCTTCGCCTCATCGTCGCCGCAGACAACACCAATGTCCTTGGCATAACGCGCCAGCCCCTGGCGATCCCAGTCGTTATTGCCAAAGACAAACAGGCTCGGGTGACCGGCAAGTTGATCCAGGACGGCGGTATCACCGACGTCACCGCAATGAATAAGATATTCCGCGCCGCGGGAAATAAGCAGATGAACCGCCCGCCGGGCCATGTCGGCTTTGCCATGCGTATCACTGAGAATGCCAAGAATCACGCGGCTGTCCGATCTAAAAGCCTCTAAATCCCATGCAGGCGATAAGTGAACGTTATTAAAGCTTCGCTCCGGAGGCAATTAAAACCAGCAGGGAACAATGCTCTCGCACACATCTTGAATTCGACTGTAAACAATTTATTCTGCATAGACATGTCGTTTGGCAATGGGAGTAATTGCTCAATACGTCATGGGCCACGTCTTAAATCGCTGAAATGAACGCCTGAAAAAGTCTCTTTAAGCGTTCCCGCATAGAACCTGTCTGACTTTTGCGGCGTAAGACGAGGACCAGCAGGGATGAAGCCATTTCTGGACCGATAACGCGGCGGTGGTTAACCGGGCAGTCCACCGCGCCGATGACATGCGAGACGAGGATGCGTCTCCGCACGGCTCAAACGCAAGGTTACCAATGAATCTGCCCGCCGACCTATTCGAGAAGATCATGGATTCGATCACGATTGTCGGCAGAGAAGAGTTGCGCGAGGCCGATCGCCGCTCCCCGCGGTTGAAACTCAGCACAAACGTAGCCCTGTTTCCATGGGCCAGCCCCGCGGACGCCCTCAGCGTCCGAATCAAAGACCTGTCCATCGGCGGCATAGGCATCCTTCATTCGCAGCGCATGTCTCTCGACGATCAGTTCGTCATCCGCCTCCCCCAGAGCGGCAGCGACAGCGTCCTGCTGATGTACACGGTTGTGTATTGGGAACCCCTCGCAGAAAGCCTGTACGCCATCGGCGCACAGTTCGAGCGGGTGGTCGAAGAGGCAGAGTTGAATGACCGCCAGATCGAAGTATCCACGCCCAACGAAGGAATCCTTGCACGGATCACCAACGTTGTCTTCGCCCGGGTGCGAAAAATCGCTTAATTAAAGCCCCCATCCGCGGCTCGCCGAAACATCCCACACCATCCTCCCGGCCCTTGAATCCTTCTGCGCCTTCGCCCAGCAGGGCAACCGCATTCTCCTGTAAGTCCTGAAAAGATGCCTGAGCGCCTGACGAGCGATCCGGGTTTTCAAATCGCCAATGCGGATCGCCCACATGGACCGGCGGAGAATGCGGTTGCCCTGCTTCGCCCAGGCCGCCAAGGTAATTTGTGGTGCCTGGCAAACGCGGGTATGCTATAATCTGTAGTTGAGATGTCGTTCTTTTACATCTGAACCACCGGGGGCGATCGGTTTCGACCGGATGACTGCGGTGGCGGTGGCATGCCCAGGACGCTCACTTGGCCTGGTAAAACACGTGAGCAAACAACAACTGCCAACAGTGATGTTGCAGGCCGGGTCGGCTTTGCCGCTCCGGTTCGTATGGCTGCCTAATTAAAGGCAACCTCGGCACAGTGTGATGCCCGCAGCACATTGGCCGCAAAACGCGGGCTGGTTCTCTGATTCGATCGTTGGTCAGAGGATGAGATTTAGACGATATGACTTCGGCGAAGATTGCCCGTGACCGTCGCCGAAGTCGAGATTAAAACACGAGGCTAAGCATGTAGAGGCTGCCATTTGGGTAATCTTGGGACGAGGGTTCAATTCCCTCCGCCTCCATATCAGCGGGACGGTTTGAACTTCAAGTTTGAACTGTCCCGTTTTCGTTGCGCTAGCTATGCAGCCGGTAAGGTTTTAGAAGGCGTCGTATTGCCAAGTCGGATCGATGCGATTCAGGAGATTTACAGCATCAGCGGTAGTGAGGGCGTACTGGCATTTGCCGCGCACGTTGAGAACCCGTCACAAGTCGGCTTTGCGCTGGGGAAGTTGGAATCAGCCAAAGTCATAAACGACTTGCTTTCAAGGCTTGTTCTTTCCCCCGAGGCCAAGCGGCACGAATTTGCACAGGGCTTTGTATGGGCCATGTGGCATCGCGAGCAGTGGACATAGTTCAATGGGCTCGCTGAGCGAGGCGACGGAGATGGCGGAGGATTTGCTGGCGGGGAGGGAAACCGAATGGACGAAGTAATGCTGGTGGCCTGGCTGTCTGCCGGCAAGTATCTTGACCGGGTTCGTCTGCGCCCTATCATCGCCGCGTTCGATCCACTTGTGGAATAGTTTCAATGGCGACATCGGCTCGACAGTCCATCCACTCCGTTTTTGAATCCCTCCGCCAGCGCAGGCAGATTGCGCTGATGCCGTTTGTCGCGGCGGGCTATCCTGATCTGGCGACGACGGCAGCGGTGCTGCCGGCGATGGAAGCCGCGGGGGCCAGTCTGATTGAGATCGGGATTCCCTTTTCCGATCCCATCGCCGACGGACCGACGATTCAGGCCGCTTTCACTGAAGCACTGGCGAAGAAGCTGAAGGTGCAGGAAATCTTCCGGACGATCGCCGAAGTGCGGCCGAAGGTTTCGATTCCGCTGGTGGCGATGGTGAGTTACAGCATCGTCTTCCGATACGGGCTCGAGCGGTTTTTGAAAGAGATGAAGGCCGCGGGGTTTGATGGATTAATCCTGCCCGATCTTCCACCGCCTGAGGCGCAGCGGGTTTGTGACAGCATTCGCGCTGCGGGCATTGATACGATTCTGCTTGTCGCCCCGAGCAGCACGCCGCAGCGCCGGCGGGAAATCGCCCGCCTGAGCAGCGGATTTGTGTATTATCTGTCGGTCGCAGGCATCACCGGCGAGCGCGACAAACTGCCGACGGACCTCGCGGCCAATGTTGCGGAATTAAAGAGCCTGACGGATCGGCCGGTATGTGTTGGTTTCGGCATCCATAAGGCTGAGCAGGTGGCCGATCTGGCGAAGATGGCCGACGGTGCGATCGTCGGGTCGGCGATCGTCAAGCGGATGACCCGGCACACCGCCGAAGGCCCTGCGGGAATCGCCAAAGCGGTCGGGGAATATTGCCGCGAACTGCTGCGGCTGGTTCGATAGCGGCAAATGCTGTCAGGGAAGCAATTTACGGCTGACGACGGCACTGCAATTATTCTTTCTGCCACCCTAACTTCCGACCGGATAAAGTGTCCTGATTATGGAGCCCGGTGCGACCGATCCGAATTCGCCCGATCGCATCGCGCCGCCCGGCGGTCAAGGCCCATCGGACGGGCAGTTGGTCGTACAGGCGATTGCCGGTCAGCGGCCAGCATTTGATGACTTGATCCGGCGATACCAGCGGCAGGCGGTCGCGGTTTCGTACCGGCTGCTGGGAAACAGCCACGACGCTCTGGAAGTGACGCAGGATGCGTTCCTGAAAGCCTTCGGAAGCATCAGCACACTCCAGAAGCCCGAAGCGTTCGGTGGCTGGTTGATGCGGATCGTTTCCAACCTGTCGCTCAACTATCGGCGGAGCCGCAAAACTCGATCGCAGTTGCCGCTCGATGATATTCTCGGCGCCACGGACGGTGGGCAGAGCGAATCCTCCGGTGGCAGTGAATGGATGGCCCGCTCCGGCGACCCGCTGCACCAGATCGAAAGCCGCGAGATGGGCCGCAAGCTGCAGGAGGCGTTAAAGCAGTTGCCGGAAAAACAGCGGCTCGCGATTACGATGTTTACGATCGATGAACTGCCGCAAAAAGAGGTGGCCGAGGCGCTGCAATGCAGCGTGGAAGCGGTGAAGTGGCATGTGTTTCAGGGAAGGAAAAAGTTGAAGGAGATTTTGAAAGAGCATTTGGAGGAATGAAATAACCGGAGTCTGATTTAAGATTTTGGATTTGGGAAATTGATTATGAAACTGGACGAAACGGAATTTCAGATCAGCCAATACACCGACGGGACATTGCCGCCGGCGGAGAGGGCTGCGCTGGAAGTTCGTCTGGGAGAAGATCCGGAGGCTCGCCAGTTACTCGCTGAATATCGCCGGCTCAACAACCACCTGGCGGCGAGTTTCGCTCTGCCGCCGATGAATTGGGATCGACTGGCCGAGCACCTGTCCGGGGTCGTGGCGGCAGCCGTTGACGAACCGTTGATTGCCGGACGGATCGGAGCGGCGACCGTGACGAATACATGGTCGTGGCGAGCGCGGCTGGCGGTGGCGGCGAGCGTTGTCGTCGCAGTCGGCGCGGGAGTCCTGTCGTTTGAAACGCGGCGAACCGCAACTCAACCAAACCCGCAGACAGCCACGGCGTCGGCAATCGTGACCGGCCCGCAAGTGGAAACATCCACCGGCAAGGTGGTTGAAGAGATTACGATCGGCCCGTCACCCGCTTTGGCCGCCCGCGGTGAGTCGTGGCATTATGCGGAAGGCGTGGTAACCCGCCCGTCCGCCGCGACAATCGCCGGTGACATGAAACCGCCAGGCGATGGGGATTGGCATATTCATTGAAATGGTTACGGCTGAACCCTGCATAACTTTCTTCCCGCAATGCACACTCGATTCGCGACAACTTCCCTTCTTCGCTCTGCACTCTGCGCTTTGAGTTCTGCGCTCATCTTTCTTCCGCTCCCCGCCACCGCGTCCGTCACTTCGGCGCTGATCAGCAAAGCGCTCGATTCCCAGCAGAAGCTGGAGCTGGACACTGTGCTGCCGCAGGCGATGGAGCAGATCGGCAACATTACCGGGGTGCGCATTGAGGCCGACCCGGCCGTGTGGGATTTGCTTCCGTGGGGAGAGCAGACCAACATCACCGCCAGGATTGAAAACCGCACGCTTCGGGATGGGCTGACCGCGATCACGCAGAAGCTGGGCCTGGAACTGGCGCTGACGGATGAAGCTGTTGAGCTTCGCCCGATGCCCGCCCTTCGGCGGTTGGGGCGCCGCTCGACGGTTCAGGAACTGGCAGCCCTCGATCTGCTTCGAAGCACGCCGATGAATCCGTCGAGCGATCGCCTTACCGTGGCCGAGCTTCTGTCGGCGGTCGATTCGAAGCTCGAATCAGCCAAGGCGCCGTTTGTGGTTGAGAATCGCGCGCCCGACCAGACGCAGAGCCAGAAGATCGCGGTTGCGAAGAATGCGACGATGGCCGAGGCGCTGGAGACGATGAGCCAGCAGACCAACGCGACGTGGTATCCGTGGGGAAAGAGCATTGTCGTACTGCCCAAGCGCGAGCAGGTCCGCGGCCAGCTCAGCAAAACGCTGACCGCCCGGTACAACGGCGTCGACGTCGGGCAGGTGCTGCTTGAACTGTTCCAGCGCGCCGGCGTTGATTTCACCGTTGAGCCGGGGGCATATGAGCATGTGCCCGCATCGTACCGGAATATCAAACTGATGCTGGACGATGCAACGATCCAGCAGGCGCTGGAAACGGTTGGGGGATATACGGGCCTGGGGTTTGAAGTGACGGATCAGGGGGTGCATGTCTGGAATCAGACAGTCCCGACGACGCAGGGGAGTACGACGGGACCGGGATAGAAGCGGGGTCCGCGGCGTCTTGAAGCTGTTGTGAATGGAGTGAATTTGAAGTTGGGTTCGGGGCCGGCACGAACCGGCTCGATGGGGTTTGTTACGGGGTTGGGTTTGGGGGAAAGGTGTTGCTGATACGAATCATGGTAGACCGTTTGGCTTGGGCGCGTAGAATGGGCCGCGCCCTCGGGAACCGGACGGGGATGATTGGGAAGGATCCGCTCATGGCCTCGGTCTGTTTTTACTTCCAGGTTCATCAGCCGTTTCGCTTGCGCCGTTACAGCGTGTTCGACACGGACCGCCACTATTTCGACGACCACAAAAACGCTGAAATCTGCCGTAAAATAGCAGCTAAATGCTACCTGCCGGCCAATAAGATGCTGCTGGAAACCATCCGCCAGCACGATGGTCGCTTCCGCATCGCCTATAGCCTGACGGGCACGATCCTGGAGCAATGCCAGGAATATGCGCCGGAAGTGATCGAGACGCTGCAGCAGTTGAACAGCACGGGATGCGTGGAATTCCTGGATGAAACGTATTACCACTCGCTGTCATTTTTATATTCGCGGGAGGAATTCCGAGCGCAGGTGGAGTTGCATCGGCAGAAGATCAAGGAATTATTCGGGCAGGAGCCGCGCGTTTTCCGGAATACTGAGCTGATTTACAATAATGACCTGGCTCATTTCGTGAGCCACATGGGTTATGACGGGATCATCACGGAAGGGGCGGATCACATTTTAGGGTTCCGGAGTCCGAATTATGTGTATCGCCCGCCGCACGCGCCGAAGCTGAAACTGCTGCTGAAGAACTATCGGCTGAGTGACGACATCGCGTTTCGATTCAGCAACCGCGCGTGGGAACAGTGGCCGCTGACGGCGGAAAAATTTGCCAAGTGGGTGGACCAGATCAACGGCAACGGTTTCCTCTGCAACCTGTTCATCGACTACGAGACGTTCGGCGAGCATCAATGGGCAGACACCGGAATCTTCGAGTTCATGCGACATCTGCCGGGGGAAGTGTTGAAGCAGGCGGACAACAACTTCCTGACACCGAGCCAGGTGATCGATCGGTATGATTCGGTCGGCGAAGTAGATGTGCCGCACATGATTTCCTGGGCGGATACGGAGCGGGATTTATCGGCGTGGCTGGGAAATGCAATGCAATCCAACGCGCTGCATGAGCTGTATAAGCTGGAAGGCGCGCTGAAGGAAAAAGGGGATCAGGAGCTGCTGACCGACTGGCGAAAGCTGACGACGAGCGATCACTTCTATTACATGTGCACCAAATACTGGGCAGACGGGGATGTGCATAAGTATTTCAGCCCGTATGAGAGCCCGTATGACAGCTACATTAACTTCATGAACGTGCTGGATAATGTGCAGGCGAGGCTGCGGGAGTAAAACGCGTGATCGATCCCACTCCCCCCGCCGGCCAAACTTCCCCCCTGCCGCCGGTCGATCCAGCGCCGCCGATTACAAGTTATTACACACCCATCAGTGCGCCCATTACTTCACCGCTCGTGGGGTTGATTATTTCATGGAGCGGGCTGACGCTGATAACCATTGGAGCAGCGGTTTTTGTCCTTCCACGATATGACCAGATTTTTAAAGACTTCAAAACAAATTTGCCTGGAACAACGGTCGCTGTCCTTGCTGCAGGCCGAGTCATTGCCGGGGGCGGTTGGGTATTGTTATTGCCCATTCCGGTTGTGGTCCCATTTGCCCTTAACTCGCTGACAATGAACGGGCGACGAGGGCTTGGGATTAGCGTAACCGCCCTTGCATGGTTCCTGGTCATTGGCAGCATGATCTGCGCGTTGTTCGCTCCTGTGTTTCGCTGAGTCAAGTTTGTGTTATATGCCCAAGCGACCAAATCCTATCAATTCTATAGATAATTTGTATTTTGAGCGGTCTCCTGGTATGATTTGAGCATGAAAATGGCCGCGCCACTTTTCCTAAGCGTAATTGCATGGTTTATAACCGGTTGCGATCAAAGCTCTAATCGATCGACGGCCACCACTCAAGCGAGTCCCCCGGCGATTTCTGAAGTGCGGCTGGGGTTTTTCCCGAATTTGACGCATGCCCAGGCGGTGCTGGGCGTGACCAGCGGGGATTTTGCTTCGGCCGTTGGACCGGCGAAGTTTACGCCGCGACAGTTCAATGCGGGGCCGGCGCTGATTGAGGCGTTGTTCGCGAGCCAGATTGATGTGGGATACGTGGGACCGGGGCCGGTGATCAATGCCTGGGCGCGCAGTCATGGGGATGGGATTCGGGTGATTTCAGGCGCGGTATCGAATGGGGTGGTGATTGTGGCGCGGAAGGATTCGGGGATTAACTCGATGGCGGATTTGGGGGGAAAGAAGATTGGCACGCCGCAGCAGGGGAACACGCAGGATATTGCGGCGAGGCATTACCTGACGGCGGTGCTGAAGCAGCCGGATACGAACAATGTGCTGGGGATTCCGAATGCGGATCAAGCGGGGATGATGTTGCGCGGAAACATCGACGCGGCGTGGTCGCCGGAGCCGTGGGGATCGGTGCTGGTGTCGACGGCGGACGCGAAAATCGTAGGCGAAGAGAAAGATCTTTGGCCTAACCATGAGTTTTCGCTGACGGTCATTGTAACGACGCCGGAGTTTTTGAGGGTTCATGCGGATGTGGTGGAGAAGCTCCTGGTGGTGCATCGCACCTGGACGGCGCGGTTGAATGCGGAGCCGGCGAAGTATGTGCCGCAACTGGAGGCGGCGCTGGCTTCGTTAACGGGGAAGAGTTTGAAGCCGGGCGTTGCCGCCGATGCGATTGGGCGGGTGAAGTTCACGGATGAACCGCTGCCGGAGACGTTTGAGGCGAATGCAACCTGGGCGAATGAGCTGGGGTTTGCGAAGGAGAAGCCGGACCTGGCGGGATTGATCGATCTGGCGGTGTTGCGAAAATTGCAGGGGAAATAACCCGAGGATCTTCTGGTGTTTTGCGTGGCCAGGATTATCAAATGAGCCTGATGGAACCGATGATCGCGACGACACCGGAATTGCCGCTGAGCGGCCGGGGACGGCTGGTGTTGAGCGGGATCGACAAGAATTTTGACGGCTCTTCTGTTCCGGCGTTGCGCGGCGTTTCTGTTTCCACAGAGCCGGGGGAGTTTGTTGTTGTCGTAGGGCCAAGCGGGTGCGGCAAGAGCACGTTGCTGAATGTCGCCGCCGGGATGTATCGGCCGGATCGCGGCGCGGTTACTCTCGATGGGGCGAATGTGACGGGCCCCGGCCCGGAACGGGCGATGGTCTTCCAGGAGCATGGTTTATTTCCGTGGCTGACGGCAATACAGAATGTTGAGTTCGGGCTGAAGATGGCCGGCGTGCCGCGAAGAGAACGCGAAGAGCGGGCGTTTGAAGCGATGAAGATGGTGCACCTGGCGAACAGCCCGCACAAGCTGGTGCATGAGCTTTCCGGGGGGATGCGGCAGCGCGTGGCGATCGCGCGGGCGCTGGTGATGGACCCGGCGGTGCTGCTGATGGATGAACCGTTCGCCGCTTTGGATGCACAGACGCGGACGCTGCTGCACGAGCAGTTGCAGGATTTGTGGTGCCGGACGCGAAAGACGATCCTATTCGTCACGCATTCGGTGGGTGAAGCAGTGCGGCTGGCGGATCGGATCATCGTGCTGCACGCGCATCCTGGCCGCGTGAGGAGGCAGATCACGGTGCCGCTGTCGCATCCGCGGGATTTTGACAGCAAGCAGATCGGCGAACTGGTGCATCTGGTGCGAACTGAGATAGAGGAAGAAGTTAATCGTGTCAACACTCTCCTATCAACCGCCGCCACGTCCCCCGGGGATTTGGGTGGGGATTTCTGGAAGCCTGAAACGCCTGATGATCTGGGTGATCATTCTGGCGATATGGGAAGCGGCATATAGGGTGATGGGGTGGAAGGCGTGGATATTTCCGGCGCCAAGCCACATCGTCGATTCGCTGCTGGGGATGCTGAATATTCATACGGCGTTTGGGAACGCGGTCGTGCGCGGCTGGCCCTGGTCAGCCCAGCCAAACGTTTCAGCTAAAGGCTTTTTCGCCAGCCCGCTCATTGAAGCGAACCTGGTCAGCGCGATTCGGCTGCTGATCGGATTTTTGATGAGCATTGTGCTGGGAGCGACGCTTGGCGTGCTCATGTGGCGTTTTAAGGCACTGGATGAATTCCTTGGGCCGCTGTTTCTGGGTTTGCAGACGCTGCCGAGCGTGTGCTGGGTGCCGCTGGCGATTATTGCGTTTGGGTTGAGCGAGTGGGCGGTGCAGTTTGTGCTGGTCATGGGGAGTTTTTTTGCGATTGCGATTTCGCTGCGGGATGGGCTGCGGACAATTCCGCCGCTGTATCAGAGGGCGGGGATGATGCTGGGGGCGGGCGGGTGGAAGTTGTATTGGTATGTGCTGCTGCCGGCGTCGCTGCCGGCGCTGGCGAGCGGGCTGCGGCAGGGGTTCAGCTTTGCGTGGCGATCGCTGATGGGGGCGGAGTTTGTTTTTGTCATCGAGCGGCATGGGCTGGGATATCTGCTGCAAACTGGCCGCGATTTTAATGATGTGGCGCAGGTGATGGGGATCATGATTGTGATGGTGGTGCTGGGGATGGTCGCGGATCGGCTGGCGTTTGCGAAGATGGAGCGGCGGGTGTATCGGAGGTTTGGGCTGGCGGGGGTGAAGTGAGGGGTACGTTTCAGAGGTGGAAACGTTTTCGTTTTTTAGTCGCGCTCGTGTCGAACAATGCCAGACACGGACGAGATGCCCGTGCTACGAAAGACACGCGGTTCGTCGAAAGACACGCCGTTCGTGCAAATGAATATGCCGGCCTTCAGGCATTGGCGACGGAAGGAGATTCGGCCGACGCTGATGTTGATGGGGCATCAGACGGCGATTCACTTTGTCCTGATTCGGGCACGTGGGAGGCAGGTGCATCGCCTTCGGCTGGGACCGGGGCGATCTGCACGCTATGCGTCAGCTTCGCTTCATCGAGACGGAACTTAATGATGCGCTCAAGATTCTCGGCGCTCTTGCCTTTGTAGACGCCGGCGAATTTGCCGTCGACCGTGAGGTTGAATTCCTGCGCCTTCTGGTCGGCATCGACGGCGTTCTTGACCGATTCGCCCTGGGCGGCGGTGAGGAGGTCGCCGATCTTGCCCTTGGCGCGAGGCTGCTCCTTGAAGCGCTCAATCTGCTGATCGTTTGACAGCGGCGCCGTGGCCTTTTTCTTGTTGACCGCCAACTCGGGGGGAAGCTCGGCGGGGATGTAGAGAACGCGCCGGCAACTGGGGCAGAAGACCATTTCGTCGCGGCTGTGGAGTTTGTTGTAGACGTCGGTGACGAGATCCATCATGCACGCCGAGCAGACGTATTCTTCCTTGCGGCGGTCGGGCTTCATCAGGGCGGACATCGCTTCGCCTTCGTGATGTTCGGAGAGGCGATTGAAGACATCGCGCGCCTTGGGGGGCAATGCAGCGGCGGCCTGTTTGCGCGGGCCGGTGAGGGAATCAATTTCGGCCTGCAAAGCAGCGACAGTGTCGCTCATCTGCGCCTTCATCTGGCTCAGTTTGGTGCGCTCGGCGTCGAGGACCGTCGTCAACTCGGCGAGTTCTTTGCCGGAGGCTTCGGATTCTTCCAGGACCTTCATCGCGTCTTCTTCGATCTTGGCGCGATCCACCTTCTGGGTGTTGATCTCGATGAGGAAGGTTTGATATTCCTTATTGTTCTTGGCGATTTGCTGCTGGGTGCGGAGCTTTTCGATGTGGGCGTCGCGCGAGCGCATGTCCAGATCGAGCGCGCCGGCTTTGGCCTGCAATTCGCGGTGCCTGGCTTGAATGAGCTTGAGCTTCTCGGCAAGGTCGTTGGTCTTGCGCTCCTGGATGCGAACGCTCTTGGTGGCGGCGCTGAGCCGCTCCTGCGCTTCCCGCAGAGCTTGATCGGCACGGTATAACTTGACCAAGGCGATGTTGGTCGGACCCATTGAGAGAACCTCGATTCGTTGCGGCCCGCAGAATCATTTCCGCCAACCGTGGCGTGGAAATTCGAACCGGGCATTATGCCCAAATTTGAACAAATGGGAAGAGGGCGCGGTTGGAAAGCGCGCGAGCGAAAGAGGTCCGCATAGCTTTTTGAGGTTGAGATCGGCGAGGCGAAAGCGATTTCTGATCGATAGAGCGGGCGTTTTAATCGCGAGACCGCAAAGCTCGACCAAGGATATTTTTTTGTGGGATTTTTAAATGCTGAACGAGTTCAGAACCTGCCAGGGAAGTTGCGGGATGGCGGAAGCCAATCGAGGGATGCATATCCGATGGCTCATCAGTGCAGATTTGGATTCTCCACCTGTAATCCTTCGGCCATAGCGGCGGCGTTTAGTTCGTCGTCGGCGCTCAAAAGAACCAGGCGCATATCGCTTTGTGCGAGAATCAGGCACGCAAGCTGAATGGCGTCGGCACCACGAAGAGCGTATTTCCGTGCCACCGCGACCGCGCATCCATCACCGGGTCGTCGAGCTCGATCAGATCAATGGAATCCCGGAGATCGTCGTCGAATGCGCCCAGCGCCGTCCGCAATTTTTCGGGGGGCATGTTTGTTGAACGGGCACGCCGTACGAGCGCGGAGGAAACTTCGACAACTGTGAGCCTCGCGATCAATAGACGATTGGGGCTCGCTAATAATTCGGAAACGCGCTCTGATCCCGATTCGCTGCGATACCGCTTCACCAGCGCAGAAGAATCGACGAAGAAGTTGGGCATAAAATCACCGGCGGTCCCGGATCAATTCATCGGCGAGCGATCCACCGGGCATCTCGATGGGCTGGAATTGACGAAGTGGTTGAGGATGCTGCGGGCGAGTGATGCGAGGTTTTTTTTCCACGACCTCAACGTTCACCAAAGCGCCCTCTGGCAAATGATCCGGGTGGTCGAGCTTGATTTGGCCGTTTTTTACGTATCCGCGATAAGTCATAAACGGTGATCCTGTTCCAGTTATTCTAGCAGACTCGTGCGCATAAAAAAGCCCGGGCTCTTTCGAGTCCGGGCTTTTGTCAATTTGATCTTTGACAAGTGAATAGTCGGAAACCGTTCACCGGTGTTGCCACCGGTTTTCTCATCGTGATTCGTTTTAAGGCGAAAGTTGATGAACGAGGCTGTGCTGACAAGTATCCGGCAGATTGCTCTGACGGATTTCTAAGTAATCCCTTAGAAAGGAGGTGATCCAGCCGCAGGTTCCCCTACGGCTACCTTGTTACGACTTAGTCCCAGTCACCGAACCTAGCGTAGGGACCTCTGTGATGAGGCCACTTCGGCTATTTCCGGCTCCCATGACTTGACGGGCGGTGTGTACAAGGCTCAGGAACACATTCACCGCGGCGTAGCTGATCCGCGATTACTAGCGATTCCAACTTCATGGAGGCGAGTTGCAGCCTCCAATCTGAACTGGGGGGTGATTTGTGCGATTTCCTCCAGCTTGCGCTTTAGGTTCGCTTTGTGCACCCCATTGTAGCACGTGTGTGGCCCTGGGCATAAAGGCCATGAGGACTTGACGTCATCTCCACCTTCCTCCGGTTTGACACCGGCAGTCCCCTTAGAGTCCCCGGCATAACCCGCTGGTAACTAAGGGCAAAGGTTTCGCTCGTTAAGGGACTTAACCCGACATCTCACGACACGAGCTGACGACAGCCATGCAGCACCTGTACTAGTTGTACCCCGAAGGGCCTACTCTACTTTCATAGAGATAATCCTAGCATGTCAAGCCCAGGTAAGGTTCTGCGCGTTGCTTCGAATTAAACCACATGCTCCACCGCTTGTGTGAGCCCCCGTCAATTCCTTTGAGTTTTAGCCTTGCGACCGTACTTCCCAGGCGGTCGACTTAGCACTTTTGCTTCGACCGTAATACCGTCAGAGGCACTACGATCTAGTCGACATCGTTTACGGCCAGGACTACCGGGGTATCTAATCCCGTTTGCTCCCCTGGCTTTCGTGTCTCAGCGTCAGCACACCCCCAGCTACCTGTTTTCACCATTGGCGTTCCAAATGATATCTACGCATTTCACCGCTCCACCATTTGTTCCGATAGCCCCTAGGTGGCTCAAGACCGCCAGTATACCGAGCAGTTCCACGGTTAAGCCGTGGGATTTCACAAGGTACTTAACGATCCGCCTACACACGCTTTAAGCCCAGTGATTCCGCCTAACGCTTGGCACCTCTGTCTTACCGCGGCTGCTGGCACAGAGTTAGCCGTGCCTTCCTCTGGGGATGATCAGAACTTTCTATCCCCTGACAGTGGTTTACACCCCGAAGGGCTTCGTCCCACACGCGGCGTCGCTCCGTCACACTTTCGTGCATTGCGGAAGATTCGTTACTGCAGCCCCCCGTAGGAGTCTGGGCAGTGTCTCAGTCCCAATGTGGCCGGCCAACCTCTCAGTCCGGCTACGCGTCGTCGCCTTGGTGAGCCGTTACCTCACCAACTAGCTGATACGAAATCGCCTGCTCCCAGACCGGCGGACCTTTGAGACCTCTATCATGCGATAGAGGTATATCATCTGGTATTACCTAACCTTTCGGCTAGCTATCCCAGAGTCCGGGGCACATTAGCGATTCATTACTCACCCGTTCGCCACTGATGTATTGCTACATCCGTACGACTTGCATGTCTTAGCCACGCCGCCAGCGTTCAGGCTGAGCCAGGATCAAACTCTTCAATTAAATTTCTTGGCACCAGGACGTTCCTGCTGCCCAGTGTCACCATTCAATTCGCCAGAGCTGGATCTCGGAGACTGACACTTTCACAACTGGCGTTTATCCTCGAAACGAGTTTGTCCAAACCCTTCGGATTAAGACTTTCTCTGAAAGGCTGTTACTGCCCCGTCGTCGGCTAGGGCGACGAGGTCAGTCAGGAAACGCTCCTGGCAACCCAAGTCTTGCGACCTGAGTCACGCGGTTAATTTCCTGAATCTGCAAGGCTCAAACATCTTCGATGGCTTACTCAAACAAAATGATCAAGGAAGATCACTTACTTGCGTGCACCACGAGGATGTTTGAGATCTTCGTTGCGCTCACCTCGCTACCGAGATGAACGACTTGGATCGTCACGACAATTCCGGTACAACCGAAACTTCGTGACACACATCCTCGCGGCTGTCCGACTATTCACTTGTCAAAGAGCTGTAACTGATTCGCCAACAATCACTTTCGTGCCTGTCGTCGGTTGTTTTCCGCGTCGGCTTCCCGACTGGGGAGGCGGAATACTATCGTCGTTTCTGCCGTTGTCAACGGGTGTCGTGAAGATTTTTTTACAACCCTCATCGAACCAAAATTGAGGCTTTAAACCTTTGTGTCTTCATCGTCTTTGATTCCAGCCAATAAGGTTGGAAACACAGTCGATGAAAAACACTCGCGATTTCATCGCCCGTTTAGTAATACGGACGACAAGGCCGCGGGTTCAAAGCTATTCACCGTTACTCAAAGAGTAGTTGCAAAGCAACGAGCGGCTGAGGTTCGTCAGACTATCGCAGTTAAGGCACCGCGATGAACCCTGCCGTGGGGTGGTGAACCAACGAGGGGAGATTATGCCAACCTCTGTTCTCGGCGTCAACCCTATTGTTCTTATTTCCAAAGCGGGCGACCCGTGTAATACGCTGCAGGTTAAGGCGGGTTCGTTATTTAGCTGACAGAGGGGCTGCGGGAATTGGGTTTCGACAGGCTCATGGGGAATTTGGAAATGAATCGGAAAATCGCGCAAACAAAGCGTCTCGAAGGGCGTCGTAGAAGATGCTACACTGTATCAGAATTGCATTATGACGGGCACCTTTCTTGAAATTAATGACGGCGAGCGAAGTCATCGGCTGGCTTTTACCAAGGACAAGTTCAGTATTGGCCGGGGGCCGGGCAATGACATCGTGCTGGTGGACGATCGTGCCAGCCGTTCGCATGCGCTGATTGAGCGGGTATCGGGGAATTTTTACGTGCGCGATTTGAATAGCCGCAATGGGACCTGGCTTAATGGTGGAAAGGTTGCGGAGGTGCTGCAACTGGCGAGCGGGGACACGATTCAGATCGGGCGTCACAGCATCCAGTTGGTTGTGCATGATGAGCAGCAGGTTGAGGACATGGAGGTGCTGACCGCCGACGATTTGGTGGAGGCGGAGGAAGCCGAGCAGGAGGATGTGACCAACGAAGTCCTGCCGGATGAGTTGTTCGTTGACGACGCTGATGTGGAAGTTCAGCTCACGCGGCTGGCGGAGAACCTGCCGAACCATGGGTTTTCGGCGGAGCAGATTCAGCTTACTGATTCGCGGGGGCAAAGCGTTCATGGCGATGCCAGCCGATCGAAAACGGCGCCGGGGGAGGCGGTGGAATTATTGCGGATGCTGCTGCTGGTTTGTTATCGATCGCACGCCACCGATATTCATATCGAACCGCGGCAGGAGGGGCACTATATCCGGCTGCGCATTGATGGCCTGATGGTCGATATCGCGGCGGTGCCTGCGCAGATTGGCGTGCGCGTATCGACGGTTGTGAAGGTGCTTTGCCAGATTGATATCGGGCAGCGGAAGACGATTCAGGAAGGCGCTTTTGCATCGAAGATGCCGGACCCGAAACATCCGGGGAAATTTCGGCGGGTGGATTACCGGGTGAGTTTTGCGCCGGCAGTGCTGGGGCAGAAGCTCGTGGTGCGGATTCTTGATTCCAGCGGCGCTCCGGCGCGGCTCAGTGAGCTTGGCCTGCCGCGGAAAATGATGGAAAACGTCGCGAAGATCATCCATCGCGACGCGGGGATGGTGCTGGTGTGCGGGCCAACGGGCTCGGGGAAGACGACGACGCTTTATTCGCTGCTTCGGAGCATCGATCTGGCGAAGCGCAATGTGGTAACGATTGAAGACCCGGTGGAAGTGCACCTGGACGGGATCACACAGATTCCGGTGGATGAAGAGCACGATCGATCGTTTTTGCAGCTATTGCGCTCGGTGTTGCGGCAGGATCCGGATGTGATTCTTGTCGGTGAGATTCGGGATGCGGAGACGGCGCGCGTGGCGATGCAGGCCGCCATTACGGGGCATATGGTTTTTTCAACGGTGCATACGCGGGACACGCTTGGCACGGTTTTCCGGTTGCGCGATCTGGGGGTTGAGCCTTACATGCTGGGGCAGGGTTTGCAGTTGGTGCTGGCGCAGCGGCTGGTGCGGCAGCTTTGCCCGTTCTGCAAGCAGGCCGTCACACTGACGGCGCGGCAGCGGGAGGTGCTGGGGCCGGACAATGCTCATGTTGAAAAGATATTTAAACCGGTGGGATGTGCGCGGTGCCTGAGAACCGGCCACGCCGGCCGACGCGCTTATTTTGAAATGCTTGGGAATAACGAGAAGCTTTCGGAGGCGATCTTCGCGAATGCGACCCGGCAGGAGATGGCAAAGGCGCTGGATGGGTCAAATTTCACATCCCTCCGGCAAGGGGCGTTTCAACTGGTGGCGGATGGATTTGTCGCGTTTGACGAGGTGGAGCGGGAGATGGGGATTGAGGGTTGAGCGAGACGGGGGCCTGTGGAAAATCCAAGTCACATCTGATTATCGATATCAGGCACAACGACGACCTTATCGAGCAGGACGTAATTGCGGCTTTTGTATTCGGTCACCATTCCGGAAACTCGAAAACGCAGGTCGCGGCTGTTGCCGGAAACAGCGTTTTCCATTTGCATGAGTTTCAGGTTCGGCAAAATCACCAGTGGGGGATCCTTCATCGCTTTGCTGTCGGCATCGAAAGTGAATTCCATCTGTTGGCCATCGGCGCTGCGGGTCAGGCGGCCGACACGATTTACGATGAAGGTCCCTTCGCGCATCACGGTCATGGCGGAAGCGCCGGGGGCGATGGCATTTTTCCCGGTGGCGGCGTCGGTCATGAGACCGTCCGTGGCCGGGGGCATTGCCTTGGCGGAAGGACCGCTGGACAGAAGCTTGTTGCGCACCTGCTCGGCGGAGGGAGCGGGTTGGGTGGTCTGGGCGATCGCGAGGGTTGAGCCGCAGAGGAGGAAGATGAATAGCGGGTAGTTGCAACGACGATTCATTCGATGGCTCCTTCGATAGCTACTGAGCAGCGCACACGATGGTTTATCGGCCGGGGCCGGGGGTGGGATCGATCCTTTGAAGAAGTTGGTAATGCGGGTGGTGTTATGGGACGAAGGAGGGAGATTTCGGATTGCGCATTTCGGACTGGGGATTGCGGATGCAGGCGTTTTCAATCTGAAATACATAATCCGCGGTCCAAAATTTCAACTGCTTTACCTTTCGTCCTCGACCCGGGCGACCCGTTCCAGCATTAAATAGTTTCGTCCTTTATAGTCGGTGATGGTGCCGGAGATACGGAATTTTGTGGTCCATCCTTCGGTGGCGACGACTTTTTCGATTTGCATGAGCCGCAGGCTTTGGAGCAGGGGGATGCGGGTTTGTTTTCCGGCGAAATCGAAGAGGAGATCGATTTCGCGAGTGTTGGGGGTTCTGGCGACTCGGCCGACCTGGTCCTTCAGGTAAGTGCCTTCGGGAAGGCCGGTGAGCGAGGAAAGTGCCGGGGGGATCAGGTCTTCGGGGACGGCGCGCGTTGTGGCGGGGAAAGTTGAAGGGGATGTCGATGCAATCGGCAGAGTGGCGGGCTCGGTGGTTGATTGAGTTGTTGGCTCGCTGGTTGGTTGAACTGCTGAATCGGCGCCTGGTTGGGTTGTTGGTTCTGAGGCCGGTGAGCCGGCTGGCGATGGCGTTGACGCCGGCTCGGTGGCGGGCAGTTCCTGCGGCGAGGGTTGTGTTGTTGCCGGCGCTAAAGAGGGTTGTGTTGATTCTGTAGTCTGGCCTTTTGCGGGCGCAATCAGTAACAGCACGATTACCGCCCCCGCCCAACCAAGCTTGCTCATGCAGACCTCTCCGCCAACGCGTCTTGCGTTGGGCTTGGGTATACTACCAAGATGCCTCTGCAAATCATGTACATCGAATGCCAGTCGAACGGTTTGAGTGGGCCGGCGCGGATTGGCCGCGTGAGGTTTTCGAAAACGGGCAAGACGATTTATTACGGTGGCCGGACGTTTCAATCGCTGGACGGGCGAGGGTTCAAGGCGAATTATTTTGATGTCGCAACGGGCGAGGAATTTTGGATTTCGGGATGCAAGAAAAAAGGCGGCGACAGTTTGTATGGCGGACTTGTTCAGATTGATGAGGACGTGCGCGAAGAGTATTGGACGGAGATTCGAGGAATGCCGGAACAGAAGAATGAAGGTGTGCTGCGATGCGGCGGTAAATATGGGCGGTAATGTAGCAAGAGCCTCTAACACAAACCTCGCGCGGTTACTGCTTGCATCGACGCGCGGGAGATTGCGTTAGAGGCTCTTCGTTTCGGGCAGCGACGGGCGGCTGCTTCAATTCTTACATTATTCCTCTGCGGAATGGCCATTCTCATTCCGCCCTGTCGCCATTCGGCGCCAGCGGGTTGGGGTGAGGCCGGTCGCCTGCTTGAAGCGGCTGGTGAAATGGCTCTGGTGAGCGAATCCGCAGTCGGCGGCGATCCTGGTGAGTTCTTTATCGCCGGACAGGAGCTGCGCCTTGGCCTCGTGAATCTGGCATTCAAGGAGGAAATGTTTTGGAGTCAGGCCAAGCAGTTCAGTAAACCGCCGATGGAAATGGAACGGACTGAGATGCACCGTCCTGGCGATTTCGATGAGGGTTGGGCTGCGATGATATTCTTCCTGCATGAACTTCACGGCGGGAATGAGCCGAGTCAGTTCTAAATCGGCCTGAAAATCGCCGGGACGAATCTGGCTCCATTCGGGACACATCGGCTGAAGGCAGAAAAAGACGACCGGCCCGCTACTGAGCGCGGGGTACTGGCGATAGGAGACGGCATTGAATGTCCACTGATCGCCGGCAGAATCAGGGAGAAGGATGCGGTCGCTGCGGACGGCCTCACCATTCAGGGAGCCGAGGCGCTGGCGGGCTTCCTGCACCATCTGCTGGCGGATTCGTTCATCAAGTTCTTCGAAGGCGGAAGCGAATTCGACAATTTTGCCCTCGGCGTCCAGGACGACCTGGCGAATGGCCGGACGATTGAGCCAAACGGCTTCATGGTTTTCGGCGGTTGTGCGGGAAACGCGGGCGGACCTGTTGGCGCTGTCGATGCCGTGAGCCGCGTCCGTGAGCTTTCGAAGATCGGCGTCGGTGAAGGGGCCTTGCTCGGCGGTGCGCAGAATCTGAATAGCGCCAGCATATCCTTCGAAGACCGGGCTGCTCAGAGGCACAGCGGCGGCGAAGGCGTAGCCGAATGCGGACAGGAATTCCTGAGTGTATTGCCCTTCGGTTGCAGCGCGGACGGCTTTTTGGGTTGTGATTGCCTTCCAGGATGCATCATCCTTGCTCTGGAAATCACGCTGATAGCTCTTTCGCAGGGCTTCGGAGATTTTCTGAGGCTGAATGATCTGCAGGCCACCGCGTGGCAGGGAGGTCGTTACGAATGCTTCGGAGAAAACTACTTCTTTTGCAAGCGATTCAATGGCAGAGCGGGAAGAAAAATGCTCTCCCCGAAACGAATTGGGGTGCGTTGTTTGGGTCATAAACTCAGGGGATGTAAGGGTGATGCTCATAAAGGGTAGTACGACTACCAAAAGCAAAGGTTGGGTTCCTAAGCATGTTTTTTAACAGGGTCGGACAAATCAGGCTCCTGAATTAAATAAAGAGCTTAAACGATTCTAAATAAAGTGTTTAGGTTGCAAGACCAGCCCGCCGGACGATTGTCGGCGGGTAGGTGTTGAACCTAGGATGATTAGGTAGCGAGCAAATCGGCTGGCGTTGTAATATGTTTCAAAAAAACATCCATCTTTGACTATATGTGTGGGAAATGATGGAATCCAGCAACACTCCTAAAAATCGAAAGAAGGCGGATAACCGGTAATCTTTCCCATCCTGTTGAGATCGCCCGATATCTTTGCCCCCCCGCCGCTGATATCGCTATCCTGCATCCATCTTCGGCCCCTGGCATAACAGTTGTTTCCCAAGTGGGACAGGAGATGCATATGACCACCATCGCCACCACAATATTGGCCAACCCGCTGTACTGGGACAAGAAGATCAAGATTGCGATCCTCACTGTTGCCACGTTTATGGCGCTATGCTGATCATCGGCGTTATGTGGGCGGGGGCGCTTTGGGGGGTATTCTGCCTGCGGTTACATCTGCGATTTTCTGACCTTCCGGGCTGATTCCCATAATATGGAACTGATGCGAGAGCGGCTTAAAGCCGTGCTCGCGGCAGATGTCGTCCCGCAGCTTTCTTAAACGATCACTGTTGAATTCAATTACCCGGCCCGTTGCAACGCAGATCAGGTAATCGTGGGTTTCACGACCGACGATCACTTCATAATAAGACTGCCGATTGTCGAAGAATACCTGCTTCACAATTCCGGCATCCTGCAAATGGCTGAGCGTTCGGTAGACCGTTGCGCGGCTGACGCGATGGCCGAGCGCCTTCAGATCATTGGCGATTCCTTCAGGCTCAAATAAGCCGGTCTTGCGCAAGACGGTATCCAGCATCATTGCCCGCTCGGGGGTGAACTTGAGCTTCTGCTCGTGGAGATATCGCCGAAAGATGGCGCAGACGGGCTCGTAAGGCAGCGCGGTTCGCTGCGCGCCGGCGCCGACCTTGGGAATGCTCGGCAAGATATGCGGGCCATCTGACATGATATTTAAGTTTAGCTCTCGATAACTTCGGCAGCAACTTGAGCCTTTCAGCGCCCTGTTTCATCGCATGTGTATGAACATCGCCGATTCCCTGTTACGATTATTGGGTCATCGCAATAGGCGAAACTCAGGGAACCGGAGTCGTGCTTGGCTGTCGGGCGATTACAGTCCACAGATGATTTTTCACTGATGCAGGCGATTGCCGGCGGGGATCGGTCTGCGCTTTCTGAATTGTACGATCGCCACAGCCCGCTGCTTCTGGCGATCTGCCGACGGGTTTTGAACGATGCAAGCGAAGCGGAGGACGTGCTGACCGATGTCTTCTTTGAAGTCTGGTCGCGAGCGGACCGCTTTGACGGTTCGCGCGGCAGCCCGGTGACTTATCTGGTGACCCTTGCCCGCAGCCGCTCAATCGATCGGCAGCGGTCGCGGGCTGCTCGGCGGACTGTCTCGTCTGATAATCCGAGCGCTTCCAACCAATCATCGGCGGCCCCTGGCCCTTTGCAGGTGAGCGAAACGAGCGAACAGCGGAAAATGGTGCAGGCCGCGCTTACTTTGCTCGATCCTGTGCATCGGGAAGTGATTGAATGCGCGTTTTATGAGGGGCTCAGCCACAGCGAAATCGCGGAAAAACTGCAAAAGCCTTTAGGCACGATCAAAACGTATATCCGGCAAGGCCTCATCCGTTTGCGGGAGCGCCTCCGTACTCATGAATAGAAAGGGCAATCATTCGAGCGGTTGAAAGCCAACCGCCGGGTAAAAACAACTGTGACCTGCGACGAACGACGAGATCTTCTTTTGTTGTATGTTGCCGACGCGCTGGACGCATCGGAAGCAGAGGAACTGCGCGTTCACCTCGCGAGCGGCTGCGTTGCGTGCGCGGCGCGCTGGCGGAAGCCCAGTCAACTTTTGCTGCTATTCCGTTGGCATTGGATCGCGTCACTCCGGCGCCGGCGATCAAACAGCGGTTGATGGGGCGCATCGGCTCTGCCAGACCCGATCCATCGGCAATGAAGCCTGCGAAGGTTTCAGGGGACGAATTACCTGACAGCCTCCCGATTCGGATATTCCGGACCCTGGTTCCGGCGGCGGTGGCGGCG
The DNA here is from genome assembly GCA_963704405.1 of uncultured Phycisphaerales bacterium. GTDB lineage: Bacteria > Planctomycetota > Phycisphaerae > Tepidisphaerales > Tepidisphaeraceae > MFD01213-c1. The sequence continues at coordinate 1,307,400 of OY969903.1, read as the reverse complement.
GGAATTGCGGTCATCATTACGCACGCCACCGTCACGGCCCGATTGAAACCGCAACTCATCCAGGGCCAGGCCGCCGAGCGTATGCTTACTGTTCAGGAGCAGCGCCTTGACGAACTTGTCGGCACGTTGAAGGAACAAAAGCGTTACGTCGAAATGCTTCGCGCGCCCAATTTGAAGCTTGTTCAGCTTGACGGCGGCACGGCCCAGCCCGAAGCGGTCGCCCGTATCCTGTGGGACCAAAAATCAAACCAGTGGCTGCTGCTGACTTCGGGCGTTGCCCCGCAACCGCCGAATAAAACTTACGAGCTGTGGTACATCACGCCCGATCAGAAAAAGATCGCCGCCGGCACCTTCAATGTGGACACCAGGGGTGAAGGAATGCTTTTCACGACGATCCCACCGTCGGTTGGCCCGATCGCTATTGCTGCTGTAACTGACGAACCCGCCGGCGGCGTAAGTGCGCCTACGGGGAGCATCCAGCTTGTCGCTAAATTACAGTAAGAAAAGCCCTGCCCCATTAAAATAAAAACCGAGATGCCCCGCGCCTGCCCTGTTTTACCCTCTGCGATCCAGCCTACTGGCGAGCCTGATTCATTTCACCCTGCGTCACTCCCAGCGCCTGATACCCCGCCTCCACCACCGACTTCATCAACTGCATGACATTGACCATGCGGCGATCGAAGAGAATTGAAGCCTGCCCGCTGGCGAAATCGATCTCTACTTCATGAACCCCCGGATTGCGCAGAAGTGATCTTTGAATGGCCTGCTCACACTTATGACAGTGCATGCCCTCAATTTTGATCAGTGCAAACTGATCCCGGCTCACATCATCGGGCATGGAACATCTCCTCGAATCACCCGGTGCCAAAGCAGGCTTCCGCAGGCCTGAATTAACCCTTAACGGTACGCAGTCAAAACGCGAATCGCAATACAATATATATCGGGCAGACTATTTTTTTGCCTTCTAAAAATGGAGGACGGGCATATCTTCTCCATCTTCTCACGAGGGGGGCGATCATAGCCAGATTGACTTATTCTGTCTGCCATTCGCGACAGACGCGCGGGGTTCGTGGCTCTGAAAATGAACGGTTATCGTGGAATCAGCGAAAGGGCCGCTGACTTAGAAAAATTCTTTGTCAGGGCACGATGTTTGTTCTCATGGTTCAGCGTTGGCGTCCTTACTGTGATGTCCCTTCGTTGCAGAGAGGTGTCATGCGGCGGCAGGAAGCAGGATTTCCTGTACGCTTTAACATTGCCCGCGCATTTCCGGCCCAATCACACCCGTGAACCCCCGGGCCGGAACCCCATAGCCCGCGACAGACGCCCCCTCCGGGGCGTCTGTCGTTTTATACAGTTGTTTTTTACGGGGACTGATTGGCTTTGAATCATCCGCCGGAAAAACAGCGGTTATAGGAATCACCGAAGAACATCAGCGTGTTTGGATCAAACCCGAGATGGGTGAGAACCCAGAATGTCAGCCAGATGATGAAGCCGAAGAAGGCCTTCACTTTCCAGATCACGATAAAAAATCCGATGAACAGCCAGGTGCTGACGGGCGGCGTGCTCACTTTCCGGCGAAACTCCTCCGGCAAAAACGGGCTGATCGCCCCGAACCCATCGAGCGGAGGGACGGGGATCAGGTTCATCACTACCGCGACCATCTGAAGCAGCGCCATCGTCGCCAGAAACATCTGCGGCACCGTCCATTCCCCCGAATCATCGCTCGGATGAATCCATCCGATCCTCGGATGCAGTGGCAGCGCCATCGCCAGAAAAATCAGTAAATTCATTGCCGGCCCCGCCAATGACACCGCCGACCCCCACGCGCGGCTCCGCAGCAGATCCCGCCGAACATATGTCACTCCCCCCGGCAACGGCACACCTCCCATCAGCAGAAAAATTGCCGGCAGCAGCAGACTGAAAACCGGATCCAAATACTGGATCGGATTCAGCGTAAGCCCCCCGCGTTCCTTGATGGTGTAATCCCCGCCAAGATACCCCACAAACCCATGCGCAAACTCGTGCAGCACGACAGAAAGAATCCACCCAATGATCACTGCCCAAAGCAGCGGATTAGAATAGTCAGCGACAGCAAGCATCATACAAGAGTACAGCGGAACGATTCCCGGCGAAATGCAGGCCAGGAAATCATCTTTGATTCAGATTTCCCCAAAACCCACGCCCGCCTTTTACTTTTCCCCCTCCCCCTCATACCCTATTTCACGACATGATCGTCTTGATCGACAACTACGATTCCTTCACCTACAACCTCGTGCAAAAGCTCGGTGAGGTTTCGTCACATCACAAAATCGAAGTCTTCCGCAACGATAAAATCACCGTCGATCAGATTGATTCCCTCAAGCCCACACACATCGTCATCTCTCCCGGCCCCTGCACCCCGCGCGAAGGAGGCGTATCCAACGACATTATCCGCTACTTCGGACCCAGACTCCCCGTTCTTGGTGTCTGCCTCGGTCACCAGTGCATCGGGTTTACAGCCGGCGCGATCGTCGAGCGAGCCGCAAGGCTGATGCACGGCAAGACCGACCAGATCCACCACGATGGCCGCACGCTGTATGAAGGGATGCCGAATCCGTTCACGGCGACGCGCTATCACAGTCTCATTATCCGCAACGGCACGCTGCCCCCGGAATATGAGATCAGCAGTTGGACGGACCATGAAGAGATCATGGGTGTCCGCCACAAAACCTGGCCGCTGGAAGGCGTGCAGTATCACCCGGAAAGCTTCCTGACGCAGCAGGGTGAACGGTTACTTGCGAACTTCCTTAAAAAGTAAAGTTCAGCTCATTCGAACGATCCCCTCCTACGATTTGAAGAGCCTCGCCTCCTGTCGATCGAGATGTCATATTAGAACTCATGCCGCGCCCCGCCCTTAAAGCTGCCAAGCCGCTCTCGCGTTCCGCGGAAAAGCGGTTCAGCATTATCCCGATTGCGGCGTTAATCGTTCTCCCTTTCCTCAGTTATCTTCCTGCGCTTCACGCCGGTTTTATCTGGGACGATGATGCTTATGTCACGAGCAACCCGACCCTCCGCTCGGCCCGGGGGCTTTGGGAAATCTGGACTCATCCGCACGCTACGCCGCAATATTATCCGCTCGTTCATACGACCTTCTGGATTGAATATCATCTCTGGGGCACCGGATCGGCGGTCGGCTACCATCTCAGCAACATCCTGCTGCACATCATCAGCGCGCTTTTGCTGTATCGCCTGCTTCATGTCCTGAAGGTTCCAGGCGCTTGGCTGGCTGCGGCGATTTTTGCGTGTCATCCGGTCAATGTTGAATCGATCGCTTGGATCACGGAGCGGAAGAACTGCCTGTCTACCGTCTTCTATCTGCTGGCATTCGCCGCATATTTAAGATGGAGCCTCGGCCCTGCTGATCCGGCATCAGGCAGTAAAAACCGCAAGAACTATCTTCTTTCCTTCGCATACTTTGTACTTGCGCTGCTGAGCAAAACGGTCACCGCCACCCTGCCGGCGGCTATTCTTCTGGTGCTTTGGTGGAAGCTGGGCAAGATTCGCCGCCGCGATATTTTTGCACTTATCCCGTTCTTCATCACGGGTGCGGCGATGGGGGACGTGACCGGCTATCTCGAACGCACTCACGTCGGGGCCCACGGACCGGAATGGGCCTTCACTTTCGCGGACCGCGTCCTCATCGCCTCGCGCGCGATCTGCTTCTATGCGATGAAGCTGGTTCTTCCGATCAACCTCACCTTCATTTACCCTCGCTGGACGATCGATTCGCACAACGGCGATCAATATCTTTATCTCTTGCCAATCGCCGGCAGCCTTATTCTGTTATTCTTTCTCCGCCAAAAAACAGGGCGCGGCCCACTTGTCGCTGTCCTGTTTTACATGGGCACCCTTTTCCCCGCCCTTGGCTTTGCCAACGTTTATCCGATGCGCTATTCTTTTGTCGCAGACCACTTTCAATATCTGGCTAGTGTTGGGCTGCTTACACTCTTTGCCGCCGTCATCCATCAAACTTTTTGCAATCATCGAGTGCGATATGTCGCCGTCTCAACGATTATCCTGATGACCCTGGTCACACTCACCGCCCGCCAAACGCTTATCTACCGCGATTCCCAAACCTTGTGGCAGGACACTCTCTCCAAAAATCCCGGCTCATGGATGGCCCATACCAACCTCGGCCACGCGCTTCATGCCGCCGGCGATGACGAAGGGGCGTGGCGGCAATACCAGCAAGCGCTTGCCCTGGCCCCCGGGCTGCCGGAGCCTCATTTCAACGTGGGGTTGGGCGATGCAATTCGCGGCGATACTGTTGCCTCTATTGCTGAATATCAAACTGCGATCGCGCTCGACCCGGGCTATGCCCCCGCGTACGCCAATCTCGCCAAGATTCAATTCAATCAGAACGATCTTTCTTCCGCCTTAACTAATGCGGAGCGCGCTGTTTCGCTTTCTCCTGAAATCGCCCTTGGCCATTACATCCGCGCCCGCGTTCTGGAACAGTTAAACCGTCCCCAGGAAGCCGCCGCCGAGTATGAAAACACGCTATCGCTCACGCCGGACGACGCGGCGGCTCATTTCCACCTGGCGGATACGCTGATGCGTCTGCACCAAACCGACGCGGCCACGGCTCATTATGAAACCTCGCTCGCGATCGACCCCCAGAATGCGCCGGCCTGGACGACGCTGGGCTATCTTCACCTTGCCGGCCATCGACCTGGTCTGGCGGCATCCTGTTTCCAGCATGCCCTGAAAATAGACCCCGCCCTCCGCCCTGCCCAGCTTGGCTTGCAGCAATTGCAATGATCCGCTGCGGAGCCTCCGTAATGAATGACGACGCCGTGGGCGGCGGAAAGCTGATCGATTTCGAATTCTCCCCGATGACACAATTTCCTTCGTCGCCCGCAGCGAAGACAACCTGCGCCTTTCCCCATTACACCGTCCGCCGATTCAAACATCACCACAATGATGGCCGACGCCCAAGAGATCGAGAATAAACCGCGGCCGACAAAGCCGCCACCGCGGCAGCCCGGACGGCAAAACGACCGCATTAAAACAGGTTGATTATTCGAACGACCATTAAGGCGTCACGGGCTGCGTCGGCGCCGCCGGCTTCCCCCCCGCCGGCTCCGGATCATCACTCTCCGCCTTCGCCGCCGCCTCTGCCTGCGACCCTGGATTGCGGCTGTGATTCGTGATGTCGTCATATCGCGTGTTGCACGCGACACACCTCACGCGCGTCTGATCCATGATCTCATTTCGAATCCCCGAAATCGCCTTGTCCATCGCATCATCAACTGCCGACTGTTTGTCCTTCCCCTGCCCGCTGAATGTTTTGCCCATGCAAGCCTGCGCCGCACGCCGCGCGTATACGTCGGCGTTGGCGTAATAATATTCGCAGATCTGCCGATGCCCTTCTTCATGTTCGATGATCCGCTTAGGCGCGTCGGCAAGCGTAAAGATTGTGATCGGCAGCGAGAGGTTGATCTCCACTGTATCAATCGTGATGTTCACCTTCCCCGGCCCAAGCACATCCGTATCCCCGCCCGCCTGGATGTCGGTCGTGAACTCATAATGACAGAGTCCAGCCTCCCCCGGAATCAGCGGCGGCATCTGCTTCGGTGGCCTCCGTGGATCATACGTCCGCCGCGCAACCGTCGCCGGCGCCTTCTTCACCACAATCGTCGGCGGATCCGCCCGCACTATCGCCGTAACCACCAGCAAAACAGATAGGAAAAGAGTCGGAAGCAGTTTCATGGCGCCTCACCGTTAAACCTGTCGCGAGGTGCTAAAAATACTACGTCCCTGCCGTTTTATCCAATCTTGCTCCCGGAACATTTCGCGTTCGTCAATCAATAGAGCGAACTACTTCGCCGCGAACTGCCGCTTCAATTCATCGAGGGATGTCATACCCGCGGGCAGTTTCGCTTCTTCAATCAGCATGACGGGGATGCCATCGCGGATGGGATAGCTTAAGCCGCCAACCTCGGCAATCAGCCAGTCCCCATCCTGGCGCAGCCGGCTGCGCGTCAACGGGCAGCGAAGGATTTCCATGAGGTCCGCTTCTACGACGTTTGATGTTTTTTCTTCAGTCATACGACTCTCGACAGGCAAAACTCCATGCTCTGCATCCAATGCGAATCTACCAGGGCAATATCATGCGTTTATTGCCGCGTTCGGCAAATCGCCTTTTATCTCAGAGGCTCTAGCCCAACCTCCCGCGCGGTCGCTGCTGGCGGCATCGACGCGCGGGAGGTTGGGTTAGAGGCTCTAAATCAAGTAACACTAAACGGTCCGCTGACGGCGGTTACGCTGTTGGCTGATTCGTCGGTGATTGTGCCGGTGAGAAAATAAGTGCCCGGAGCCAGGCTCGACGCGACAAGCTTCCACAGCCCGATGTGCAGTTTCACACTCTTGCCCGGAAGCAGATGCAGGCGGCGAGGCGTGCCGCTGCCGGCGGAGGTGCCGACCGGCGTTGCGCCATCCGGGTCGGACGAGAATCCGGCGCCTTCAGTCAGCAGCGTGACGTCGGGAGAATTGCCGTTGTTCGTAATCAGCAGTGTCGCACCGCTGACGAGCGGCTTGGCGGGAAGCGGCAAAAACGTCGCCGCAAGTGAGACAAACGGGGCGGCGATGTTTGTTGTGCCGATCGTCGCAGCGGATGTGGCCGAATCGGCCGGATCAGTGACCTGTGCAACGATGAAGTAATCGCCGTCAGGGATCGCGGGGATCGTCTTCAGCGGAATGGAAATGATTCGTGTGATTCCAGGTTTGATCGTCAACGTTTTGACAAGGCTCGCGATCTCACCGGCGGGGTCAAAGGCCTGGCTGGTCGAGGCGGAGATATCAATTGTATGCGAGCCTTTAGACGGGATATTGCCGTTATCAGTAATGGCTATCCTGGCGACGGCGTGGGTCTTTGCACCGCCGACGACGGCGGGGTTCAGCCCGACGACCGTGACCGATTCTGAAAGCGTCAGCACCGGAGCAATAATGGTCAGGGTCTGTCCGGTATCGACAGTGGTGGTGCCGGTTGGATCGGTGACGACAACGAGCACGTGATAGACCGCCGCCGGAATATCAGCGCTGACCTGCGTCGCCTTCAGCCGCGCGACGGCGTGCTTGTTGGCTTTGACGACCAGCGACTTATCAAACGTCGCCAGCGTGAAATCCGAAGGCGTTCCCGTTGTGGAAGTGGACAGCGTCAGCAGAACAGTAACCGGGCCGTCGACCGGCGTTGCCGCGGCGTTAAGCTTAACGGTTTGCAGGATCTTTGCGGGTTGTCCCGCAATCACCGATGCCGGAAGCACACCGCTGGAAACAGGCGTAAGGGCGGCGGGCGTGGGCGGCGCCACCACAGCGCCCACAGTCACTGTCAGAATTTCCGAAGCCGCCATCCCATCAGCGCCGACCGCTGTCACGGTAATATGCGCGGTGCCATTGGATATTGAGTTGTAGGTCAATGTCGAACCACTGACCGACGCCGTCACAACCGAAGGATCATCGCTGACCGCCGCGTAACCGATGCCGCCGGTGGTGATGCTGGTGAAGGTGATGAAATTATCAGCATGAACTGCATTGCCCGACACGTAATTCACCAGAGGCATCTCATCCAGCGGTGAACTGAAGGGCGGCGTGCTCGGCACCGGCACATTCGCAATTGCATCCATCACCACCAGGCCCTGTGTTCCAATCACATTGCCGAAGACGGTGAATCCTCCATTTTGATTATCGAGGTTGGCCGCGTTGTCATCGGACTCATTAAAGAAAAATTCGTCTGTGGCGCTGTTGGGATCATTGCCGAGCTTTGCCATCGCAATGGTGCCGCGGACGTTTGATGCCGAAAATTCATTCGCAACGGGAGGATCGGCACTTATGGGGACGATCTGATTGGGATTGGTCTGAAGCTGATATCCACCCGCCTGGAAAATAAACCCCGGCACCGATCGATGGACGATGGTGTTGTTATAATCCCCGCGGTTCACGTAGTTCAGGAAGTTAGCCACTGTGAGCGGCGTGGTGCCGGGAGTCAGCAAAACAGGGATTACACCAAACTGGCTGGTAAAAAACGCGACGTTCGGCGACGGCGAAGGATCACTGAAAAAATTACCAAGCGGCACATTGTTGCTCACCGCAATGGAGGGCACTGTCACGGGCTGGAAAGGCGCAATTGGCGCAACTGTAAACAGCGTGCGGGATTCAAGAGTTTCCAACACCGGGCGCCCGGTGGAACTGCGACGCTTGGCGACAATAAAGCGCATAGGCGATTGGCTCTTATTGGAATATGTAAATTGTTAATAATAATGCACCGATTCCAGTGCATCGGGTGGAGATTCGGCAAGCCGCAATCCCTCCCTCCGTTGCATAGAGTGTAACGTAATTGAAGGGATGGAATCCAGCCAAATCCACCGCGCATCAGCGGAAGTTTGCCCTGGCAGGAAACAGCGATTTTCACCATTTTCCTGCGGAAATGACTTCATTCCGTCGTTCCGCCTGACAAAAATGCATGTGCCTCCCGCAAAATGCTTTTAGCACTGGGATAGGTCAGACGCTGCATCGCCGCCTCAAACGGCAGGAATTCATATGCCACATGTTCATGGCTTAACCGAACCGTCGCCGTATTCGTCTCTCCGAGGCAGAACCAAACGGTCTTATGGATTAAAGACTTTCGCCGATCGCGAAAGAAATATTCAATCTCGTGCCCAAACCCAGGAATTATTTTTGGATGCGTGATCCCCGTTTCCTCTTCGAGTTCGCGAAGCGCCGTTTGAAGCAGCTCTTCCCCTTTTTCAACATGACCTTTAGGAAAGTCCCAATGATGTCCGTAATCCAGCAGGAGATATTCGGCGCGATCTTCCGCGTCACGTTTAAATAATACGACTCCCGCCGACCGCTCCTGCTTAGCCATAAATAAAAGATAGACGACAGACCCAAAAAGAAAAACGGCCGCGGCGGGGTTATAAAAGCCCGTCGCGGCCGGATGTAAATTCTCTCAAGACAGACCGCAATGCCGCAGACATCTCAGTGGGTGCGGAATATTCCAGACAAGCGGAATACGCGGCACGCGAATCAGGCGGTGCGCACAAAGCTGAATATAAATACGATCACCGCCAGCACCAGGAACACAAACAGCAGGGTGCGGCCAATGCCCGCGCTCATTCCCGCGACGCCACGTGCGCCAAGGACATAGGCAATAATTGCGATAATGAAAAACACAATCGCCAGCGACACGAGCCCGCTAGGAAATGCAACGGCCTGGGCCAGTAACGCGCTGGAAGCAAGTGTGGTAAGCATGGCGATCTCCTTGTTCGACACCACCCCCAGACTCGGGCAACGCTGCCTCAGCCGTGGGTAGCAAAACCGTTTTCAAACCTGACCCGCATTCACAGCGAGGTCTTGAAAAGGTAACGCAACGCCCGTGCCGCACCCCGGAGAGCCTGCCTGAAACGGCCTCATTGATGAGCAAATAGGCATTCACAAGACCGGGGTGCGGCAAAACGCCTTAGTTACGCAAAAATCCTACTGAATGCCGCCTAAATCGGCGTGGTTATCTAAAAGCTCCTAACAAAACAGGAGGAAAATGAACGCAGAGTCGCGGAGACCGCGGAGGTAAAACGCGGAGAAAATAAGGAAAAACATAGCCCTCTCTGTTCTACCTCCGCGGCCTCCGTGACTCTGCGTTCATCCATTCTGTTAGGAGCTCTAACTACGCGCTTGCCCGGCTTCCCCCGCGGCTCGGAACGAAAACAAGCTACTTCCGCCTTTTGGCCGCTGAAAAAGTTGTGTGGGGCTTCACCGCTGGTTCATCGCTGCAAAGTAGGCCACAGCGCCGCGGTAACCAACCGATGTCCAATCCGCTCAAGAATGCTTGTGCTTCGAACATGCCGAAACCCCGCCAGCACTTCTTTTTGAGCGAGGATCGTCTCAAATAATTCCAGATCCTTATCGAGAATTTCAGCCGACTCATTAAAGACAATCAGCAATAGTCCCGCTTCGCAAATGAGCGGATCGGCTTCCATCTTTCGCAGATCGGTAACAACGGCCTGACGCCACTGCGCCCCATATCCACTGTGCCGAATGTTCCCCTCGCGAAACTGATATGCAATTTTCACTTCAAGCCAGAGCGCATCTTTCGGCTCCGTTTGATTTGGCGGATCGAACAGCGTCGCCGGTTTGCTATCCAGTCGGAGCGGCCGCGCCCTCGGCGTCAGCACCAGGTCGCATCGCTGCCGGTGCGACAACTTTTTGCCCAGGGTGCTTGGGTAATGAACTTCCCTCGCCACTTCGTAATGACGGGATAACCCCTCGTTCAGCAACGATTGCAGCGCGCGTTCATCGCGCGTGTCCAGACCATGAACGGCCTGCTCCAGCCGCAGGTCCGCCTCGGCCTGTTCAAGCGTCTGATGAACGTGATCAGCAAGTGTGGAAAAATCCCAATGCAGCGGCATGTCAGGCACCAAACAACTGCGTCGTCACAACCGCCGCAGTGTACCCCAGCGCCACCCCCCCACCACATCACTCAACCAATGCGCATCCAGAATATACCGCAAAACCGCGCACAAGATGGCCAGGGTCCAGAACGTCGTCCCCGCCGCAGGATATTGATGCGCCAGAACCGCCGACATTGCGACAGCACTGGCACTGTGGCTCGAAGGAAAACTTTCGCGGAAGTTCGCGTGCTTCAGGGAGGGTCCAAGAAAACGCCCCGCGTTTTCGCGATTGGGTCGCACCCGCCCAGTGAGCCGCTTGATGATCATCGCCACCCCCGAAACACCAAACGTCGCAACCAGCAGCGGTTCAACGACCTTCTTTCCATTCCGATCCAGTTGCATCACCAGCACGGTGGCCACCAGGGTGCAAACGGCCTGCCCATACTGGGCGATCCAGCGCGTTTCGCGTTTTACGTCTCCTTTGAAATTCAGCACCAGCGTCGTGCGGGCGCCTGACCGCTCGATCAGCATGATGATGCCGCAGACTGCCACCAGCGAACAAAGAAAAATCCAGTTCATGTGCGGAGGAAACGTATTCGTTGAGACGGCAAAAGGGAAGAAGGCGATCTGCTTTCCGTTCGCGGATTTCCAAATCGCCGCGGTTCGATTTGAGCGTTCTCCTTTCTCTGCTAAGATGCGAATCACGCACTATGTCTTTAACGTTCGAGATTTATCGCGATGGGAAGCGGCTCACCGAGTTCACACCGGCAGGCGCGGTCGCCATGGGCCCTGAGAGCGTCCCTGTCCAGGCAGACATCTCATTTGAAACCGGCCTCCTCCACGTGCGACGGCCCGACGAACATGCCATTGGCGTCGGATTGCTGTGGGACCTTGGCCCCGGCGGCGCTTTCTTCCTGGAAACCACCCGCCTCGCCTCGCGCGACAAGCCTTACAATCTCAACGTCGAGCTTGCCCGATTTCGGCTGATGAAAATTGTCCAGAAACAGGAGGACTGGAACCTCTTTGATTTTCCCAAGGCCGAAAAATTCGGCGCGAAATTTCGCGAAGCCCAGGGCGTTTTCGCCAACGCGCTAGGCATGCTTCACGAGCCTGTTGAGGCCGCAAAACTCGCCGACCAGGCCCTGGCCGCGGCCATGGATCTGTCGGAAGAGCTGGGCGCTTTCCATGCCGACCTGCTCATCCAGCGCCGCCGCGCTAATGGCGCATTTGTCCGCCATGTGATTGGCTGCTGCATCGATCCGGCTGTTCAAAACGACAAATACCGCGAAACCCTGTCCGGCAACTTTGACTACGCGATCGTCCCCATGACCTGGCGGCAGATGGAGCCGGAGGAACACCGCTTCGACACCGGCGCCGTGGATGAATGGATCGAACTGCTCAGCAAAAAACGTATGCCGATCATCGCCGGCCCGCTGATTCGGCTTGATGACCGCAATCTCCCCGACTGGATGTTCATCTGGGAGCATGATTTTGATTCCATCCGCGAACTCGCTTACGAATACGTCCAGCGCATCGTTCAGCGCTACCGCAAAGCCGTCAGCATGTGGAATGTCGTCGCCGGCCTGCACACCAACAGCGCGTTCTCCCTCAGCTTCGAACAGATCATCGAACTCACCCGCCTGCTTGTCTCCCAGGTAAAGGCGATGCTCCCCAACACGCGCACCCTCATCACCGTGACCCAGCCCTTCGGCGAATATCACGCCAAGAAAACTCCCAGCGTTCCCCCAATGCTCTATGCCGAAATGGTCGCGCAGGCGGGCATCAACTTTGAAGCCTTCGGCGTGGAAATTGAAATGGGCGTCCCCGCCCCCGGCCGCTTCACGCGCGATCTCTTCCAGCTCAGTTGCATGCTCGACAAGTTCTCCACGCTTGGCCGCCCATTGTTTGTCACCGCCATCGGCGCTCCGGGGAAAAACTCGCCTGACCCCGATGACACCTCCGAAGGCCGCCTCGATCCCGCCCACGCCGGCCGGTGGCGAAAGCCTTGGGATTCCCAGTTGCAGGCCGACTGGATGGATGCGGTCTATCACCTGGCCCTCAGCAAGCCATACATCGAAAGCCTCGCCTGGGCGAACCTGGCCGACATCCACCCCACCCTCCCCGCCGGCGGCCTGCTCGACGACGTTCTCCGCCCCAAGCCTGCCTTCGAAAAGCTCCAGGAAATGCGCCAGAAATTCCATTCATGGCACGGTCGAAAGGGCGGCTGATCCAATGCGGGGGCGATTTCGCGTGCCGCAGATATGGACTCTGCCTTCACGGCGTGTCGTGCTTGGTATTGTCATCGCATTTCTCATCACTCTTTCTCTTCTTGATTGGCGAGACCGCGCCGCCATCACCGATCCCCAACCTTCTGACGGCGTCCGCTCCAATGAACTTGCCGACCGCATCGACCCCAATACCGCCGACGCTCCGACACTCTCCGCATTACCCACCCTCGGCGAAAAACGCGCCAAGGAAATCGTCGCTTATCGCCAAGCCTTCACTACCATGCATCCTCAGCAGCAGCCCTTCCTCCGACCCGAGGATTTAACAAAAATCCGCGGCATTGGCGAAGCAACCGTCAGGGCGCTGGAGCCGTATCTGATTTTCCCTGGCCCTGCATCGCACCCCATATCACAGTCCACATCCCACCCCATCCCACTTAAGTAGCACCCTCGCGAACCTTCTCCACCTCCTCGCCAGCCCCGCCCTCCTGTTGCGCACCAGGGACGAATGGGTGGAGTGTGGAACATCCGACTTTTTCGTTGAACAACCGTGGTCCAGTACCAGCGTGCATTGAATATGGCGGAAGAGGAAGAAAAGAAAGACAAATCGCAGCCGCAGGGGTTGCCGCCCCTGCGGCTGCGATTTGTCTTCGCCTTCCTCTCCTCCCTCCGCCATATTCGGTGGCTTTGGTTATTCGTGCGCCGAGGGGTCGGGAATGGTGACTTGTTGCTGTTCGTGGGGGCTAAAACTGGCGGTGATTTCGGTCGTGTTGTTTGTGCTGTGGAATGTTAATTTGACGCCGCGATCGATGAGTTCTTTTGGGAGGAAGAGTGGATGATCTTTGAGATTGGATTGATTCGGCTGCGCGGCGATGATCCGGGCGGCCTGGATTAATTCTCTTAGTTGAGCATCGGCGGCTTCAGTGCTGGTGCGGTGGGCGGTGAAGGCGAAGGTGGCGGCGAGAGCGGCGATGGCGAAGCCGAGCAGGCCGATGAGGAAGATGGCGGTGAGGGTGGCGAAGCCTCGAGAGCGGCGGAAGATTTTTTGGCGCAGGAGATTCATTGTGGTTTTGAAGTGGAGGCGAAGGAGATGTCGGCGGTGTTGTCTGGTGCATTGCCGGGATGGATGAGGGTGATGACGCCGTCTTTCCGGAACGTGAAGGGTTTGCCTATTTCGTAGGTGCGCTTGTCGGCCTGGGCGATGCGGGTGAGCGTGGTCGGGGGACCATTCGTTTGCCACTGGATCGTTTCACGGTTGGGTTCCTGGATGAGGAGCGTGGCGGGGGTTGGTGTTTCAGTGGAGGCGGCGGTGCTGATGTCCTGGCGGAGTTGTGCGACGGCGGCGTCAAAGCGCATTGCCTGTTCGTCGGCCTTTCCGCTGGTCTGGAGGATCTTGAAGATGGAGACGAAAAGGTGGCCGGCGAGGAGGGCGAAGATGGGGAGCAGGGCAATGATGATGAGCATTTCGATCATGAGATAGCCACGGCGGTGCGGATGGCGGTTGGTGCGGCTTGGGAAGAGAGAAAATTTTTGGATCATGGCCGGCCTCCGGTGGAGGTGGATGAGGCGGGCGATGCGGGAATCGCGTCGGCAGGGACCAGGCCGATGAGCGTGGCGCGGCCGCTGTCTACGGAAGTGTCGATGGCGATCCATCCATAGCCGGATGGCATCGAGGTGTTATCCGGAGCCGGGAGCGGGCGGACGGCGATGCGCGCTTGTGGGGGGATCAGGGGCAGCGGCTGATGTGCGTGAAGATTCAGCATCGCGTGTTCGGCGAGGCGGTTGGCGGAGGCGCTGGTTAGAGAGTTTTCGTTCGGCGGCGCTTTGTTTGACGACAGCGACGGCGAGCACGATCGATAAGGCGGCGACGATCGTTATGCCGGTGAGGATGTCCGCCAGGATAAAGGCGCGGCGGGCGAAGTTGGGTAAACGTGAACGGGTCATGGATGTTATGGCCGGCGAAGGATGGGGATGCCCATTTGTTCGAGTGAGACGATCGGGGCGAAGAGACTGACGGCGACCCAACCGACGATGATGGCGAAGAAGAAGACAACGGCGGGGATGGCCGCGCCATGGGCGAGCTGCTGAAGGCGGCTGAAGCGGCTGGTGTAGTAGCGCCAGAGGAAGACAAAGCCTTCGCGGGCGGCGGTGATGTCGGCAGTGGCGGCGAGGCCGATGATGAGATTGGACATGTGGGCAGATTTGGCGGCGTCGGCGGAGGGTTGGCCGCGCTCGATTCCGTCGGCCCAGGCGTCGAGACGGCGGCAGAGGGAACGGCTGACGGGGAGGCGGGCGGCGTCGCGAAGAGCGGCAGCCAGCGGCAGATCAGCGTCAATGGAATCGGCGATGACGCGACAGGCGTCGGCGAGATCGCGGTTGTGCGTGAACCAGCCGGTGAAGATGCTCCAGCGGCGGCCTTGGCTCGGGCGGGAAAAATATTCCACAACGATGCCAGTAAGAAACAGGAATACTGCAACGAGCAACGCCCAGGGAAGCCAATCGGAGACAACGCGGGAAAACCGGAGCAGCCAGATGGTAGTGAGGGGGAGCTCGACGCTGAAGTCTCTGAATATAGATTCGAACTTGGGGATGACGAAAATCATGATCATGGAAATGATCCCGCCGATGACGAGAGTCATGACGATGGGGTAGGCGACGTAGAAGGTTTGTTCAGTGGGGTCGCGGAAGGTGCGGCGGCGGGCTTCGGCGACCAGGCGATGCAGGACCTGCGGCAGGCGGCCAATGCGCTCAGAGGCGGCGATGAGGGCGATGGTGCGGGCGGGGGCTTCGGGGAGTTCGACGTTCAGGGCGTCCGTGAGAGTCAGCCCGGTTTCGAGGGCGAAGCGGAGGTGACTGAGGCGACGCGAGGTGGCGGCGGTCTCGCTGGCCGCGGCGGCCTGGAGCATGCGAGGAAGGGGAAGGTTTAACCGGACGGCTTGTTCGAGATAGGTGATGACGACGGTGGTGCGGCGGCGGGCCACGGCGCGGAGTGCCTGGGCGACCAGCAGCACGATGACCAGCGCGGGGAAAAACGTGATCGTGAGAAAGGCAACGCCAGCGATGGGCAGGCTGGCGCCGGTGATCACCAGCAGCAGCGCTGTGAGGCACAGGGCCAATGCCAGCGACCAGAGGAAGATGAAGAGGATGCGGATCATGCGTTTGTTTGGGGAGAATATTTATGGTCGGGCTGCTATTTTCCGGGACCGCTGACGACTTGTATTAATGAAATAAGTGGTGCGAACATGGCAGTTACAACCACGCCGATGATGAAGGCGATAAGGATGATGAGCAGGGGTGTGAGGATCGCCGGAATGAGAGCGAGCTTCAGTTCGGCCTGCTGCTGGAACATGAGACTGAGCGTGTTTAAGCCATTGGGCAGATCGTTATGAGTGGAGGCGAGGGAGATCACGCTGATGGCTGATGGAGGGATCAGGCGGGTGGGAGTGGATTCATCAATGGGCTGGCCGGACTGGATTGCGTTAACAAGAATGGCGGTGTCTTTACGCAGGCGCGGTGAGCCGACGGCGTCGGCGGCGAGGGCCAGGGAGGCGGGGAGATCGAGGCCGGCTTCTATGCCGATTTTCAGGGCGTCGCACCATCTAGCCAGCGCATTACGGCGGAGGGCGGGGCCAAGAAGCGGGATGGGGAAAAGGATTGCTTCGACGATCGGCTGATCCCATTTGAGGCGGCGGAACAGGCGCCAGATCAGGGGAACGCCGACAAGAAGCACGATGGCAATGATCGGCAGCACCGGCCATATGCCAAGGACAAAGCGGGAAAATCCCAGGACGAACACCGTGATGCCGGGGAGATCGGTTCTGAAATCGCGAAAGATTTTTTCGAGCTGAGGGAAAACGGCGATGCTGAGGAAGATGATGACGGCGACGAGGCTGAGCAGGACCATGATGGGATAGGAAAATGCCTGCCAGAGCATTGCGCGAAGGCGCGTGATGAGTTCGAGATGCCGGCCGAGATTGAGGAGCATGCCGGGGAGATTTCCGCTGCGGACGCCGGCGTTGACAAGCTGGCTGTAGAGGGGCGGGAAATCGGCGGTGTGCGTTTCAAAGGCACTGGCAAGAGACTTGCCGCTTTCGAGTTCGGTGGCAATTTCACGGACGGTCTGGGCCATGCGCCTGGAGCGCATGTCTTCGGCGATGAGGCGAAGCCCCTGCTCAACCGGCAGGCCGGCGGTGGTGAGGTGAGCAAGCTGGGTGTTGAAGGCGATAAAATCTTCGCCTTTGAGCGGCCTGGAACGCAAAGGCTGGGACAGGGGATTGATGTCGATGACACGAAGCTGCAGCGAAGCCAGTCGGGCAGAGGCTTCATCAAGGGATGAGGCGTCTATCGTGCCGGAAACAGCGTCGCCGCCGGCCGTCTGGGCGCGGTAGGCGAAGGGGGAGGCGGGGTTTGGAGTGAACATTGTAATTGTTGTAAAATCAACTGATTTTCGGAAACTCTGAAGCTTGAATGACGAATATTCGGATGACAAATCAATGTTCAAATGACATTTGGACCACACGAGAACAACAGAAATCTAAAATCGTTTTCATGAGCCTGGGGTCGTCAGGTGGATTGGGCCGCCGCCGGGCTTGGAGGCGCCGGAGTAATGAACTTCCGCTGCCGGAGTTTTTGGCGCCGGGCTGGGCGCTGCGGAGTGTCCTCCCCAGGAGAGCATGGCCACTCCATAAACTGTGACCAGTCCGGCGCCACCAACGCAGGTGGCAACTATTTTCCATGTGGTGTCCACCGCTTTGGCGGCATGAATTTTAAGTGTCGACGGCCACTGCGCCGCAGGGCCGGCCGGTGGAACCGGGCCGACGCTGACCGGGCCGACCATCTGCATCTTGCCGAGTTCCATCATGAGTTTGGTCGGGGCGGCTTTGGCGGTTTCTTTGGTGCAGAATTCGGCCAAGGCGAAGAACGCGACGTAAATGCCCTTTTTCTTCAGCAGCTTTTGAAGTTCTTCAACGCCTGATTTTATTTTTCGAGAAATCGTGGCGGGGCTGATGTTCATCTCTGCCGCCAGGTCATTCTGCGAGGTGCCCTGCAGAAAGTGGCGGACGAGAAGAATGCGCATGGGCTCGGGAAGCTCGATCATAGCCTGATCGACATAAGGGGAGACATCTTCCCAGCGGGGCTCTGAGCCGCGGGTATCGTTTTCGCGATGGAGCCAATAGTTTTTTTCACGTTGCCGGCGGGAGAGCTCGCTGCGCCTGGCGTCGATGGCAAGATGCGTGGCGGAGCGATGCAGCCAACCGCCGAGCGAATGGGTGACCAGCCGCGGCTGGCGCATGAGGCGGAAAAAAGTTTCCTGGGCAACATCCTGGGCACGGGCTTCATCATTCAAGATGCGCTGAGAGGCGGAGAAGACGACACCGGCGTAGCGCTGCACGATTTGGGCAAAGACTGCGGGATCACCGGTTTCAGTGAAACGCTGGAGAAGCGACAGGTCGCTTTCCGTAACTGATGGTTGTGCAGGCATTAGTGCTTGCATATCAGGCTCCGCATCATGCTTTCATTTTCTCTGACGGAGACGAATCGGCTGGCTTTCACGGATTATTTTTGAATGAAGGGCTTCAGCCCTTGTCTGGGGCGTTCCGGGATCACGGGCCGCTTCCGAGGACTCTTGCGACTTCCGCGGCATCGGTTAAAGCGGCGGCGATCAGATGGTCGGCCGATTGCTGAAGGCTCTGAAAGCCGGGTTGTTTGGTGAGAATGGATTGGAGCATGGCGGCGTCGTTGCGGTTGAGAATGGCGGCTCGGGCGGGGGCATCCATTTGCACAAATTCGGCGATGGGGACTCGGCCGCGGTAGGCGGTGTTTTCGGTTTTGCGGAGCAGGCGCTGGGAAACGACGCCGAAGAGGGCGCTGGTGATTTGGCCGGGTTCGGCGCCCATTTCGATCAATCGCGAGACTGCACCGGCGGCGGAGGAAGCGTGAAATGTGGAGATCAGCCGATGGCCGGAAAGCGCGGCCTGGAGCGCGAGGGTGGTGGTCGCGGCGTCGCGGATTTCGCCGAGCATGAGCACCTGCGGATCCTGGCGGAGGATGCTGCGGAGCGCGCGTTCGTAGGTGAGCTGGCCGAAAGGGGAAACTTCGATCTGCGTGATGCCGGGGAGATCGCGTTCGACGGGGTCCTCGAGCGCGACGATGCTTAAGCCGGGGGATGTTTTTGCAATGTATTGGAGCAGCGCATAGATCGTGGTGGTTTTGCCGCTGCCGGCAGGACCGGTGAGGATGAGCATGCCTAAATCGGAAGCGGCAAACGATTTAAGGCCCTGCACGACGGCGGCCGGGAGATGCAGATCATCCAGCGAGCGCGGCTGAATCAACTCAGCCGGCAGACGAACAGCGGCGCGGAGACCGTGCGTGACAGGCATGATCGAGAGCCGCAGATCGAGCTCATTTTGGGACGAGGTAACGCGCGTGGTGAGCCGCCCTTCCTGGGGGATGTCCTGGCGATAGGTGAGCAAGTGGGCCATGACCATCAGCCGCGCTACAATGCTGCGGCCTGTTGGGATGTCGTAAAAAGCGACGGTTTCGAGCAGTCCGTCAATCCGAAAACGAAGCTCATATTGCTGCGCTGTCGGTTCAACATGCACATCGGAGGCGCGGCGGCGGACAGCGTCGTCGAGTATGCTGTCGACCACCGGACGAGCGTCGGCGGTCGTCGAAGGTTGAGGCGATGGCGCGGTGACTTCAGGAGGCATGAATCGCATTGTACCACACCTGAGTGGTTGGTTTTGAGGAAAGAATAAGAGGTATAACGACATGGGGATGGACGTTGGCACGTTGCGAAAACTGGTTTCATTGGATGAGAGCGACCCGTTGAGTCGCTTTGCATTGGGCAAAAAGTTATTTGAGACGAGTGACGGGCAATCGCAATTGGAAGAGGCGGCAGGTCATCTGCGGTTTGCCAATGAACGGTCGCCGCAGCATTTGGCGACGTATCATATTCTCGGCCAGGCGTTACTGAAGCTGGGTTTGACGGAAGAGGCGAAACAGGTGCTGACAGCGGGTGTACAGCGCGTCGCGGCGCCGGCGAAGGAATGGGCCGCGACCTCGGGCCTGCGATGCAGGCGCTCCTTTTAGAAATCGGCTAAAATCTTCGCTCTGCATTCTGCGATTATCACTCTGCATTTTCCCTATTTGGACTTTCCATGGCGTTTCTTTTTCGTTGCGATTCGATCACCAAGGCGTTTGGGCATCGGCAGCTTTTTTCGGGGATTTCGATCTCATTTGAAGATGGGGAGCGCACGGGATTGATCGGACCGAATGGCTCTGGAAAATCCACGCTGCTGAAAATTCTGGCAGGGGTTGAGCAGGCTGACTCCGGGACCATCACCATGCGGCGGGGGCTGACGCTGGGATATGTGCCGCAGGCGGATACGTTCGCCGCCGGAGCGACGGTGCAGTCGGCGATGGTGGAGGCGATCGATGCGCTGCATCTGGAAGAGCACGATCGCGATGCACAAATCGCGATTGTCCTGACGCGGATCGGCTTTACTGATTTCGATCAGAAAGTGGATGCGCTCTCCGGCGGGTGGCGCAAGCGGCTGGCGATTGCCCGCCAGCTTTTGCGCAAGCCGGATGTGCTGCTGCTCGATGAGCCGACCAATCATCTGGACCTGGAAGGGATTCAATGGCTGGAAAAACTTCTCGGCAATGCGCCGTTTGCGTTTTTGCTGGTCAGCCACGACCGCTATTTCCTGGAAAATGTGACGAATCGAACGGTGGAGCTGAGCTCGGCGTACGCCGACGGATATTTGAGTATTAATAGCAAATACAGTGACTTTCTGGAAAAGAAGGAAGAATATCTGGCGGCTCAGGCGAGCTTGGAACAGTCCATCGCCGGCCGCGTGCGGCGGGAAATTGAATGGCTGAAACGCGGGGCAAAGGCGCGAACGACCAAGGCCAAGGGGCGCATCGAGCAGGCAAAAGAATTAATGGGGCAGCTTGCGGATTTGAAAACGCGCAATGCCGTCAGCGGAGCCGCAGGATTGGATTTCGCCGGCACGAATCGCCAGACGCGCAAATTGCTGACCACGGAAAAGGTTTCCAAATCGCTCGGCGGCCGAACGCTTTTTCGCGATGTCAGCTTTACGCTTGCGCCTGGGACGAAGCTGGGTTTGGTGGGGCCAAACGGCAGCGGGAAATCAACGCTGATTAAGCTGATGGCCGGACAGTTGCAGCCGGACACGGGGACGATTCGGCCGGCCGACGGGTTGAAGATTGTGGTGTTCGATCAAGCGCGGGCCGCGCTGGATCAGTTGCAGACATTGCGGCAGGCGCTGTCGCCGGGAAGCGAAACAGTCGTGTTTCGCGGGGAATCGATGCATATTTCTTCGTGGGCGAAGCGATTTTTGTTTCGCAGCGAGCAACTGGACATGGCTGTGCGCGATCTTTCCGGCGGGGAGCAATCGCGCATCTTCATTGCGCGGCTCATGCTTCAGCCGGCGGATTTGCTGATCCTGGATGAACCGACGAACGATCTGGATATTTCTTCGCTGGAAGTTCTGGAAGAAAGCCTGGTGGATTTCCCTGGGGCCCTCGTGCTGGTGACACATGACCGGTACATGATCGATGGGCTGGCGACGGAGGTGCTGGGACTGGATGGGACCGGCGGAGCGGATTTATACGCGGGTCTATCACAATATGAACGGGCGCGGGACGAGGCGGTCAGGAAAGCGAATGAAAAATCCAAACCTGCTGAGCGGCGGACGGGAAATACGGCAGCCGCGGCGGCGGCAAAGCCGAAGAAGCTGAGTTATATGGAGCAGCGGGAGTGGGATCAGATTGAAGAAAAGATCATGACCGCGGAGGCGGCGCTGGAGGAAAAGCATCAATTGCTGGGGGACCAGAGCGTGATGGCCGATCATGTGAAGATGGCCGAGGCGGGAAAAGCGGTGGCGGCAGCGCAAGCCGCGGTGGATGTTTTGTATCGGCGGTGGGAGGAACTGGACGCTAAGCGGGGGTGAGATGTGTTCTCATAGGTCGCGCTTCACCAAGATAATGGTTTGATCGTCGATGGGTTCGTCTTTTTCCTGCCATGCGTTGACGGCGATTTGGAGGCGGTCGATGGATGTCTGGGCCGGGTCGCAATTGCTTTGGTTCAGAATTTCGATGACGCGATCGGTGCCGAACTGTTCGTGGGCGGGGCTGAAGGATTCGAAGATGCCGTCGCTCATTACGACCAGTGCGCCGCCGGGTTGGAGTTTCATGGGAGGCGGGCTGTCATCTAAAAGCTCCGGGAGCGCATTGAGCGGCGGAACGGGGGCTTCGAGGCTTTGGACAGGTTCGTGCAGGCTCGGGCGATAGAAGATCGGGCCGTGGCCGGCGCTTTGCCATTGAAGCGTGCCGTCGGGGGAAAGGAATGCCAGAAATGCGGTGATGAAGCGGCTGGGTTCGAGGTCTTCAGATAAGCGTGCGTTGATGCGCGTGAGAATCTGGTGCGGCGTGCAGTCGCCGATGGTGGAATCGCAGAGGGCGCGAACCAGCGTGCGCGCCTGCGAGACAACGAGCGTGGGACCGAGGCCATGACCGGATGCGTCGCCGAGGAAGATGCCGAGGCGGCCGTCGGGGAGCATCCAGAAGTCGTAGCAGTCGCCTCCGGTAATAGAAGCCGGCTTGGCCCAACCGGCGGCGTCGAAGCCGGCGATTTCGGGAATGCTGCTGGGCAGGAGCGCTTCCTGCACCTTGCGGGCCAGGTCCATTTCTTTTTTGAATTCGGCGGCCTGCAGCGCCGCCACCTGCAGGCGATGGCGTTGAATGGCCACACCGGCCTGGTCTGCCAGAAGCTGGACCAGCGAAAGATCCTCGGCAGTAAAGCAGGGGCCGAGCTTGTTCACTGCCTGGATCACACCGATCGGTTTGTCGCCGGAATCTTCCATCGGGGCGGCAAGCAGGCTACGGGTGATGAAGCCGGTGCGCTTGTCATTTCCAGGGTTGAAACGAAGGTCTTCATACGGCTGGGGAACGTGCAGAACCTGATTGGCTGTAAAGGTGGCTCCGACGATGCCCGCATCGGCCGGGACGCGGATTTCGCCGCTGCCGAGGGCGACTTTGGTCCAGAGTTGGTTGGCAGAGGGATCATGGAGCCAGATGCTGGCCCGCTCGCAGCGAAGCAGCTTGCAGGTGGATTCGGCGATGCGGAGCAGCAGCGCGTCCAGGTCAGTTGTCACCGCCAGCATGCGGGAAATGTTCAGAACCAGTTGCATCTGCGCAGCCGACACGGCGGCGGCTTCACCGTCGGCGCAGGAGGTTGGGCTGAGTTCTGACATGAGGTGGCGGTGCAGTTTGGGCCGAGTTTAACAGATGAGAGGCCCGGATGTATCCGGGGAACGGGGTGAAAAGATTTTGAGCTGGGGTTTGTGATGCGTCATTCGCAACGCATAAAACGCATATTGCGGGGCATGTGATTCGGAAGAACCCATTACATATCAGAATTCAATTTCAGTATTTCGTCATCCCGCATACATGTTCGATATTTCTGCTGACTTTAATCAGCGTCTCACTCAGCCGCCGTTTATCGTCTTCGCTTACATCACTCATCAAAAGGGCAACTCGGCGATAATAGTCGTGAAGCATTCCTTCGAGCAGCTCGGCACCTTTGTCATTAAGCCGGATCAGAATAGTTCGGCGATCCGCTTGAGCGGATTCGCGGCGGATGAGTTTTTTGCGTTCCAGCCCATCGAGCAGGCCCGTCATTGTGGCCCGCGTGACACCGCTCTTGGCGGCTAAGTCGGATGGGTTTAGGCCAACAGCGGGATTGCGGTTGAGCAGCATCAAAACGGTAAAGCTGCCTTGGGAGATTTTGTGGGAGGCGAGGTATTTTTCGAAGGCGGCCAGCGTGTCGCTGCCGACGCGGAGAAGAGTGAGAAAAGCCTCGACCGCGCCGGGGTCCACTTCGGGGTAACGCGTGGCACGAGCACGAATTGCGTCATATTTTGGGAGATCGCGAAGGAAGAACATGTTCGGATGGTGCTCCTGCGGGCGGCATTAGCGCCAGCAATATTTTGATTCCAGTCCATATCTTAGTTGCAAATGCGATGAACTGCCAGACAGCATTTTGACATAACAGATAGGATTTACGCGATTCGCCGGCGGGTTTGCCTCAAAATCAAAACGGTAGACATGCAGGCAAATCGAGGTGTATACAGCGCGGGCGGCAAGGCGGTCGAGCTACGTAAGTTCTTTAAATTGTGTTGTATCTAACGCATCGCGGGCATGGAGAAGAATCTCGGCAAGCACCATCGAGGAAGGGGTGTTGTATTTTTCGGATCGCCCTTCCAGCGCCAGCAGCAGTTCTTTGTGGATTGGGAGGGGGATGGTTTGGTCGGTGATGTCCTGTTCGGGGTGGTCGTGGGTGGTGAGGAAACAGCGCTCACCGCGGACTTCGACGACCCCTTTGGAGCCGGCAAGGCGGAGGCGGTCGTCGCCGTGGGTGGGAGCTTGCTGGGGGCGGGAGTAGTCGGCGTGGACGACGGCGGAGCCGCCATTGCTCAGCTTAAACGTCGCGATGCAGTGGTCTTCGAAACTCGGTCCGAAATCCGGACGAGTCACATTTCCCTGGAAACCGGTAACTTTTTTGAAGTGCAGGCCGGTGGTGAAAGGGATGACATCGACCCCATGGCTGGCGATCCAGAGAAGGGTGCCGCCGTAGGCCTGGCGGTCTTTGTACCAATCAGGCCGCGTGCCGAAACGATAACTTTTCTGTACGACGGCCAGTGCGATGTCGCCGATGAGGCCTTGCTCCACCGCTTTTTTCGCGGCGCAAAAATCCGGCCGGCAGCGAAAATCAAATTCCGTGAGGATGATTCGGCGAGGGTCGCGCGTGAGTGATTGCAGCCGCCGATATTGGTCCCATGTGGCTGCGATGGGTTTGTCACTGACTGTCGGCAGATTCCGCTCCAACGCCATCGCGATGAAATCCGAGTTGTAACCGTAGAGCGTGCCGACGCTGATGGCGGTTGGGCGGAATTCGTCAAACATCGCCTCGGCACTTGGAAACCAGCGGGCGTTTGGGAGGGATCGTGAGAATGCCTGGGCCTTGGCGTTGTCGTAACCATCGCCGGCGACGGCAATCGATTCGATGGCGCACGATGGATCGGTAAGCGAGCCGCGGAGATAGTGGTGGCCATAACCACCAATGAAACCTATTCGCATGGGCATTTTTTCAATGCTGCATGTCCACTGTGCGCGCCATGCCTGGCAGCGGTCTGGTGGCTTCGGGGACCATGCCGCGGCTGAGGTAATCGGAGAAGGTGAAGGAGATCATGATGATCAGCCACACAAAACCGGCGCTGGCGATGACCCACGTCAGCCGGGTCGCATCGCGGAGGTGCATGAAAAACAGCAGCACCAGGAGGGCCTTGATGCATGCGATCGTCAGGGCGATGACGGTGTTCATGAAACCAAATTCACCGTCGTGAATTTTTTCAAAGGGGATGTAGTACGCGCCGATGGTCAGGATGAGCAGCACCAGCAACGTGACGAAAACCGCGAGGTACGTGCCGAGGTGGTCGGCGTGGGCGTGTGCGCCGGGGTGGTCAATGGGTTCTAAATGTTGATGAGCCATGATAACGGCCGAAGTAAAACGCAGTTCGGGTTCTCTAAAAGCCTAACGGACCAGGTACAAAAGCGGGAAGAGAAATATCCAGACCAGATCGACAAAATGCCAGTAAAGCCCGCAGATTTCCAGTTGCTGGTGGCTTTGGGGCGTGTACATGCCGCGCTTGGCCTTGTACGCCAGATAGAAAAAGATGCCCAGCCCAACGAGCATATGGGCTGCATGCAGGCCGGTCAGCGAATAGTAAAACCGGTAGAACATTTTTGCGTGCGCGACAGCCGCATCGCGGGCTTCAATGGTCGGAAACTGATCAGGGCCGGAGCCGACTTCAAAATGCTCGTGAGGTTCAAAATTTGCGCCGGTGGCAGGCCACAGGTTTTCTTTATAGTCGAGCGTGTATTCGATGACCTTGAAGCCGAAGAACATCGCGCCCAGGACGATGGTCGCGATCAGATACCAGAATATCTGCCCCTGCTTGTTCAGTTGCGCCGCCCGAATCGCAAGCACCACCGTCAAGCTGCTGGTGAGCAGGACGAACGTGTTGATGGCCCCGATCGACATGTACAGATTTTGGCTGGCCCGGTGAAACGCGTCGAAGTAGAGCGGATTCAGGCGATAGGCGAAATAGGCTACGAAGATCGCTCCGATGAACATCACTTCGGTTGCGAGGAACAGCCACATGCCCAGGTTGCCCGATTCAACCTGCTGTTCGCGGTCGGCAAAATGGTGCGCGACCAAGCCGTGATGACCCTGTGAGTCACCATGCGGCGCTTCCATGCCGACGACGTTGGGCGCACCCGGATTGGTTCCGGCGGCGGGAATTGCGTTAGACAGATCCGGCACCTTGGGGCTCCATTTCGGCGTAGTTATAGGGTTCCTGAGTGACGATTGGAGTCGTTTCAAAGTTTTCCGTGATCGGCGGCGAATCGGTCTGCCATTCCAGGCCGGTGGCTTTCCATGGATTCGGACCGGCATCTTCGCCATAGAACAGCGACCAGATCAGGTAGAACAACGGAAGCACATATCCCAAAGCCAGGATAGAAGCGCCCGCAGTGCTCATAACATTCAGCACCTGAAATTCTTCAGGATAGCTGTGATATCGCCGCGGCATGCCAAGATAACCCAGGACAAACTGTGGGAAGAACGTGAGATTAAAGCCCATGAAGATCGCGAATGCGCTGAACCGGCCCCACCATTCGGGATACATCTTGCCGGTCATCTTCGGCCACCAGAAGTGAATGCCGCCCATATAACCCATCACCGCGCCGCCAACCATGACATAATGGAAGTGGGCGATGATGAAGTAGGTGTCGTGCAGGTGGACGTCCATGCCGAGGGTGGCCAGGAAGAGGCCGGTGAGCCCGCCAATGGTGAACAGCCCGATGAATCCAAGGGCGTAGAGCATCGGGGTACGCAGGTCGATCGAACCTTTGTACATCGTCGCGGTCCAGTTGAAGACCTTGATGGCCGACGGGATGGCGACGAGGAAGCTGAGGGCCGAGAAGATCATGCCGACGTAAACGGACTGGCCGGACACGAACATATGGTGGCCCCAAACCAGGAAGCCGATGACGGCGATCGCCAGGCTGGAGAATGCGACCATCTCATAACCAAACACTCGCTTGCGGCTGAAGCACGCCACGATCTCGCTGACCACGCCCATTGAAGGCAGGATCATGATGTATACAGCCGGGTGGCTGTAAAACCAGAACATGTGCTGGAACAGCACCGGATCACCGCCGATCGCCGGGTCAAAGATGCCGATGTGGAATGCGCGTTCGAATACCAGCAGAAGCAGCGCGATCGCAACAACCGGCGTTCCGAGAATGAAGATGACGCTGGTGGCATATGTTGCCCATAAAAACAGCGGCAGGCGGAACCACGTCAGTCCGGGGCGCGCATCTTGTGGATGGTGACGATGAAGTTCAGTCCGGTCAGGATCGACGAAAAGCCATTGATGAAGATGCCGACAAGCGTCAGCGTGACATAGCCGGTGGAATAGGTTGTGGAATAGGGAGCGTAGAAAGTCCAACCGGTATCGACGCCCCCGGCCACCATCGCGGAAAAGGCCAGGGCGCCGCCGATGATGAAGAGATACCAGCTCAGCAGATTGATCTTGGGAAAGGCGAGGTCTTTAGCCCCGATCATGAGCGGCACGAGGAAGTTGCCGAGCATGGCCGGGATGGAGGGGATCAGGAAGAAGAAAACCATCATCACCCCGTGCAGGGTGAAGGTTTTGTTGTACCCATCTTCAGTGAGGAATTCGCCGTGCGGCGTCATCAGATGCAGGCGAAGCATGGTGGCGGCGACACCGCCGATCATGAAGAAAAACGTGATCGAGATCATGTACAGGATCGCAATGCGCTTGTGATCCTTGGTCAGCAGCCAGGATGCGACCGAATGTTTCGCGTTGAGATAGGTCTCGCGAGTTTCGTATGCGGGAATGTACGGAACGGTGGTCATTTAACTTCTCAGTTTGTCAGTTGTCCGTTGTCATCAGTCCGTTGCTGGGTTTCCTTAAGGCTTTGGTTTCCGTTAAGCCGGCCGCTAGCGGGTCATCGATTGATTGTTCGGCGGCATTGGCTCCGGTGTTGGGTAACGGTTCAGCATCTTCAGATCATCCACGGGACCGCCCTGGTGGCCCAGGGTTTTAATGTATGCGATCAACTCGTTGATCTGCTCCTCGGTCAACTGCCCCTGGAAGCTGGGCATAAGCGGCTGATATCCTTCAACAATCTTCCGGCTCGGATTCAAAATCGATTCGCGGATGTAATCCTCTTCGGCTTTCACAGTCTTCAATACGCCGTCTTCCGTGACCCGCACATCACTGCCAAACAGCCCGGCCATCGTGGGGGCCTGCTGGCTGTGACAAGTGATGCAACTGTATTTAGCAAACAGCTTTTGACCGGCGGCGGCGGGCGTCTCATCCACAACCGCGCCCGCCAGCCACGCCTGATACTTTTCCGGTGTCATCACAAACACGCGGCCGATCATCTTCGAATGCTCTGTCCCGCAATACTGCGAGCAAAACAGATGATATTCACCAGGCAAAGTCGCTTGGAACCATTCAGTGGTATACCGGTTCGGCAGAACGTCCATCTTCACACGAAACGCCGGGATGAAGAAGTCATGAATGACATCCTGCGAGGTCATCATGAGCTTGATCGGCTGGCCGGTCGGGATATGCAATTCGTTGATTTCTCGCTGGCCGTCTGGATGCTCGATTTTCCACATCCACTGCTTGCCAACCACATTGATCTGCATGGCATTGGCCGGCGGACGGCTGTTGCTGACGAAAATCGCCGTGCCCCAGACAAACATTACGAGGCACAAAGCCAGCGGAATTACGATCCAGGCGATTTCAAGTGCGAGTGGGGCATGCACGTTCTTGGGGCGATCATTGTCGCTTTTGCGGCGATAGATCAGGGCGAAGCCAACGACGAGAATAAAGATCAGGACGGTGAACACGACCGTCACGCCGCAAAGATAAAAGAAGAGCGCATCCACCCTGGGGGCGATAGTGGAAGCTTGATCGGGAAACAGTTGAAACTTGCCCATCGATTACACCTGATCGGTTCCTTAATTCTTATTCTTCTCGTCGTTTTTTTCGTTTGTTCCAGCGCCAACCGGCAGAGCGCCGATTGCGGCGTTAGCGCGGTCGCGGCGGAACATGGTGAACCAGAATGCACCGAGGCCCGCCATGGTGAGCACACCACCGACGCGGATCATGCGAGTAACCATGATCGAATATTTGCCGGTGCTTTCGTCATAGTGGAAGCAATACAGCAGGATCTGATCGGTGAGCGATCCAATCTTGTTGCCGGAGGCTTCCTGAAGGGAGAGCTTGAGATCTTTTAAGCCGTAGTCGATGCCGAAGAAATAGCGGGAAATCACGCCATTGGGCGTCAGCACGGTGATGCCGCTGGGGTGAATGAACAAATTGAACTTTTCATCCCACTTATAATGAAAGCCGGTAGCCTGCGTGAGCTGGCGGATGTTCGCTTCATCGCCGGTGAGGAAATGCCATCCTTCCTCGGCGTGGGGGCGACGATAGGACTGCAGGTAGGTTGCCTTTTTGTCTTTGGCCATCGCGGGTGTTTCCCGCGGATCAAAGCTGACGGTGACCACCTGAAAATCATCGCCTGCGCTGAGGTTCAGGCCATTCATCCCGCGAGTGAGGTCATTGAGCACCAGCGTGCAGAGCATCGGGCAGCCGTAATAAACCTGGGTGAGGATGACGGGATGTTTGCCGTCGAAATAGTCGCCAAGGCGCACCGACTTGCCGGTTTCATCCTTGAACGTCAGATCCATCGGAACCTGCGCACCGAGGCGTTGATCGATGCCGACGCCTTCGAGCTTTTTCAAGACGCCGTTGGGCGCGGTGCCTGGGGTTGGCGTCTGCGAGAACGGCTGAAGCTGGGCAAACGCGCCCGCGAGAGGGCCGAATGCGATCGCCGCGAAGCAGAAAAACAAAATGGATCGACGCAGAGAGGTCACCTGTCAGCGCCTCCTGTGTTCTGGGCATTCGCCTCCGGAGCCTGCGGCGGCTTGGTCGGAATCTGGGATGCCTGGGCCATCGCCGATTCAATGCTGATGTGCTGCCGGCCTGAAGGCGTTGTACCGCTTTCCGACAACAATCGATGGGTCTGCTCCCGCATCGCCTGCATGTCTTCGTAATCGTGATAGTCGTGATCGACCGACGGCTGCAGCGGTGTGGCAACCGCGTTCCGCGTCACCTGGGTGGGTGAACCGATGGGGTCGCTGTTGCGATCATGTGCGATAAACGCCTGCAGGACGCCGTACATCGCGATAATGACGACGATGATCGTGATCGTCAGGGTAACGAGGAATACGAACACGCCACGCAGCGCGATGTCGTGCGGTTCGTACCCCTTCTCGATGGCTTGGGCCAACTCGGGGCTTGGGGAGGCGATTTTGTTCTGGGCGTGGACCAGCGAGGCGCCGGTTGCATGCCCTGTGTTAGCCGACATGTGGAGCGTGTCCTGCGTGTAAACCGTTTTCTAAAGGGTCCGGCTGATCGGAGGCGTTCTCCGGAAGCAGCGGGATGCCGTCAAGACGCCACAAGTAAAAGAACAGCCAGATTCCACCGATGCCCAGCCATGCGACCAGGTCCGTCCAGTAGATTCCGCCGATGTTGTCCTGTCGATTCATTGTGCGATAAGGGCCGGAGGGCGCCGTGAGCCAGAGGTTATCGACGATGCGCATGACCAGCAAAAATGCGGCGATGCCGGCCAGCGTATTCACCTTGCGCTTCAGACCCTTCATCAGCAGGCAGAAGAACGGCGTCAGGAAGTGGCCCACAAGCAGAAGCAATGCCACCCATCGCCATGGATTGGGGACGATGCCCATGCCGCGATGAGTGTAGTAACCGACATCTTCGCGAGTATTTCCCGACCAGATCACCAGCAACTGGGCGAAGGCGGTATACGCCCACAGGATGACCAGCGCCAGCATGAGGTTGCCGTAGTCATTCAGATGTTGCGGCGAAAGCACATCGCGAATCGGTCGCCGACGGGCAAAGTAGCACACGGCCAGCGCCAAAAATGCCATGCCCGAAGCCGCCTGCCCGATCACCATGATGAAACCGATGATCGACGAATACCAGTTCGTCTCACGCGACATGACAAAGTCCATCGCGTACGACGTTACCGTCACGAAATAAAGCACAACGCCGGCGGCGGCGAACTTCCGCAGCGTTCGGCGGAGCCTCGGGTTCTCAGCTTCATCCAGCTTGCGCGAGCCGGAAGCCATCACAAACGCGAAGGTGCACCAGATCGCAAAGTAAACAATGTTGCGGATCGTGAAGACGGCGGGGTTGAACCACGCAGCGCGGTGGATCAGGACGCGATGCAGTTCTTCGTTGTCGACAAAGTCTTCAATATGCGCCCACGGGAAAAGATATTTGTAGCCCAGGATCAGCGGCAGGAAGAACAGGAGCATGAGGGGCAGATTCAGGAATGCAGTCTCCCCGAACCGCCGCATGATGACGCCCCACTCACCGCCGGTGAGGTGGCTGAGCATGACCATTCCCAGGCAGCCGAGCGTGAGGCCCACCCAGAACATGTAAGCAAAGAGCCATGAGCGGAAAAAGTGCTGGGCGTCTGCGAATGCGCCGACCGCGCACAATCCCAACGCAATCAGACCGACCAGAAGCGCAAGCCCGCGCAAGCGGCCAAGCTCCGCGGGGAACGGCTCGTCGCCGGGGCCGCGGTGGTAATGCTGAAGATCTATCGAAGGGTCGCTCATCGGTTCTTACCCAAAGTCTCGGATACGGAAGCAATATTGGTATCGGTCAAAGCGGTTTTGGAAAAGCCCAGGGCCGCCGAAGCGATCGGTCCGCCATCAGAATCCACCGCCGACATCGGTGAGCCCGGCTGGGTTGCCGGACCAGTGTGCTGGGGATCCTGGCTCAGTTGCAGGGCCTTGATGTACGCCACGATGCGCCAGCGGTCTTCAACGGCGATGCGGTCGTTGTAGCTGTACATTGCCCCGTAGCCGTTGGTAATGACGTAGAAGTAATGCCCGAGCGGCGATTTCTGAACGGCGACTTCGCGATAGGTCAGCGGCCGATCCACCTTCACAAACGAAGGCGGATGGATCATTCCGCGTTTGACAATCATTCCTTCGCCATCGCCGATCGCGCCATGGCAGGGAGCGCAGTAGATTGTGAATTTCTGCTGTCCGCGGGCCATGTCTTCGGGCGTTATGGGATGGTCAAAGGGAATGTAGTCGATTTCCTTGCCATTAATCCTGCCGGTGTACAGATCGTCTTCGATCCGCAGATGACCGCGGGCGACCGTGCCGGCCGGGATGGGCCGGGCGGTGGTGCCGTCGGCAAACATCGCCGTCTCTTTATACGGCTTGTAAAACTTCGGTTGATCCGACATGTCTTCTTTGCGGCAACCAACCAGCGCGGCGCCGCCGAGGGTCAGGAGAAGAAGACGGGAAAGATAGTTTCGCGAAAGTCGCATGTTTTGTAGCGCGGGCATCTCGCCCGTATCAGAGCATTTTGGCACAGGCCCCAAAAGCCCATGCCGGTAAACTAAGCCGGCACTTCCATGATGGCGCTGGGGCTGAGCCCTTCCAAAAAGCGCCGCGTTTCTTCCAGGTTAAATTTCGGATCGCGCGTTTCGATGCAAATGAAAAACTTATCCCGGCTGGCCAACTGAAAATTCGGAACGTTAAACAGCGGATTATACGGCTGGGGCAACCCATTCAACGCGAGCATGCCCAGCACCGCCGAGAACGCCGCGCCCAGCACCGTCATTTCAAACGTGATCGGAATAAACGCCGGCCAGCTATTGAGCGGGCGACCGCCGATATTGAGCGGATAGCTCATGACATTGGCGTAATATTGCATGAAGAATCCGGCCAGCCCGCCGCCAATTCCGCCCATGAGCACCAAAAGCGATACTTTGCTCTTTGCCAGCCCGAGCGCTTCACTGAGGCCATGCACCGGAAACGGCGCGAACGCATCGGCCTTTTTGTAACCGGCATCGCGAACTTTTTCGGCGGCGTGCAAAAGCTCTTCCGGAGTATGGAACTCGGCAAGCAGCCCGTAGATCTCGTGCTTGAGCTTCATCAGTGTCCTCCTCCGTTGCTTTCCATATGCACCAGCTCACGCATTTCGAAGATCGAAATGGCCGGCAGCACGCGGACAAACAGGAAGATGCAGCTCAGGAAGAAGCCAATCGTGCCGACAAATGTCGCCCAGTCCCAGACTGTCGGGTGATACATGCCCCAGGCGCTGGGCATGAAATCGCGATGCAGGCTGATGACGACGATCACAAACCGCTCCAGCCACATGCCGATGTTCACGACGATGGAGATGCACCACATGACGGCAACATTCTGGCGAACCGCTTTGAACCACATCGACTGCGGAATAAGGATGTTGCAGAGAATGAGGGACCAGTAAAAGTACCAGTACGGGCCTGTGGCGCGGTTCAGGTTCATGTACATTTCGTACACGCTCCCGCTGTACCAGCCCATGACCCATTCGATGGTGTAGCCGTAGGCGACGATCAGGCCGGTGACCAGCATCAGCTTGGCGGAGTTTTCAATGTGGCGGAGGGTGATCATCCCTTCGAGCCCATAAAACTTTCGCAGGGGGATCGCCAGCGTCAGCACCATCGCAAAGCCGGAGAAAATGGCCCCTGCGACGAAGTACGGCGGGAAAATGGTGGAGTGCCACCCGGGAACCTGCCCGGCGGCGAAGTCCATACCCACGATGCTGTGCACCGACACCACCAGCGGAGCGGCCAGGCCGGCCAGAAGAATGTACGCCGCCTGATAGCGATGCCAATGCCGGGCCGAACCCGTCCAGCCCAGCGCCAGCACGCCATAGACAAAGCGGCCGATGAAGTGATGCGAGCGGTCCCGCATCGTCGCCAGGTCGGGGATCAAACCGACATACCAGAACAGCAGCGAAACGGTGGCATAGGTGGAAACCGCAAATGCGTCCCAAACCAGCGGGCTGCGGAATTGCGGCCAAAGCAGCATCGTGTTCGGATAAGGCAGCAGCCAATACGCAACCCACGGACGGCCAACGTGCAGCAGCGGGAACATGCCGGCGCACGCCACGGCGAAGAGCGTCATCGCCTCGGCGAAACGATTGATCGACGTTCGCCAATCCTGCCGAAGCAGCAGCAAAAACGCGCTGATAAATGTGCCGGCGTGACCGATACCGACCCACCAAACGAAGTTGACAATCGCAAAGCCCCAGCCGACCGGGATGTTAATGCCCCAGATGCCGACGCCTTTCACAAACAGATAGCCAATCGCCATCTGCAGGACCATCACCAGCGAAAACGCGATGGTGAAACCCAGCAGCCACCCTTTGGTAACCGGGTGCGTGAGAACAACCGATGCAATCTTGTCCGTCACCGAGGCAATGGTGTAGGTCGGATCCACAACCGGCGGCGGGACCGGCACCTCATGAGAGGCGGCAATCGCGTCGGGCGAACGTTTGATCTTTTCAGAGGCCATTCGTAATACCGTCTGGTCCCCCCTCCCGGTATTCCGGGAGAGGGTTAGGGTGATTTCTGATCACCATCACCGTTCAACGCTCAAAATCACCCTGTCCAAAGTCCTCTGCCGGATTTCCCGGCGAGAAGACGAAAGCGGCAGCTTATGCCGTCGCCAGGTCAGGGTTTGGATTCTTCAGCCGCGCCAAATAGCTGGTCCTCGGCTTGGTATTCAGTTCATCGAGCAATGTATACCGATGCGGCTCATCCTGCAGTTTCGTTACATCCCATTTAGGATCATTCAGATTACCGAAGAAAATCGCCTGAGTGGGGCAGGATTGAGCGCACGCCGGCACCACTTCGCCCGGCGCGATCGGTCGATCCTGCTTCTTCGCTTCGATGCGCGAGTTGTTCACCCGCTGCACACAGTAGTTGCACTTTTCCATGATGCCGCGGCCTCGAACAGTCACGTTCGGATTCCGCTGGAGCATCAACGTAGGCGTCTTGTAATCAGTGAAGGCCAGGAAGTTGAATCGGCGGACCTTATACGGGCAGTTGTTCGAGCAATAACGCGTACCGACGCACCGGTTGTACGTCTGCTCGTTGATGCCTTCAGCACTGTGCGTCGTCGCTTCAACCGGGCAGACCAGTTCGCACGGCGCGTTTTCGCAGTGCATGCAGGTCACCGGCTGGAAGAATACATCCGGCGGAATCTCGCCTGAATTTTCGGCACTGCCGTAGAAGTAGGTGTCGATGCGCAGCCAGTGCATTTCGCGGCCGCGAAGAACCTGTTCCTTGCCGACCACCGGAATATTGTTTTCACTCTGACAGGCGATCACGCACGCGTTGCATCCGATGCAAGCGTTATTGTCGATCACCATTCCCCACTTGTTGTATTCGTACTTCCAGGCCGGAAGCAGCGTTTCGCCTTCGGCGTCGGGCTCCCCCTTGAGCAGCGGAAGCTCGATCGTGCGGAGCTTCTTTTCGTCACCGTTGGCTTTGGCGAGCCGCTCGTCGGCCAAAGTATCGACGAATTCTTTTGCAGTAAACACATGGAACAGCTCGCGCTGATCCATGAGCGTCTTATCGAGTTCCTTCGGGTTTTCCATCAGGTGATGGTTCTGGGATGTCGCAAGGGCGTACGTCTCGTCGGCGAGGTTGATCTCCAGCGATGTTCCAAAATATCTCGCCGGCGCCGCCTGCAGATCGTAACCATTGCCCCCCTGCCCGTTGCCGACCATGCCCGATCGCGAGCGGCCATAACCCAGATGCACGGTTACAGAATTTTCCGCATGTCCCGGCATGATGAACGCCGGCAGCTTCAGCGTGCGGCCGTCAAACTTCAGTTCCACCACTGAAATTTCCATCCCGCGACCCGGATCACTCACCACTACGCCAAGATTCCTGGCCGTCTGGAACCCCATCACGGCGGCGTTGTCCCAGGTCAGCAGCGTGATCGGCTTGGGCAGTTCCTGCAGCCACGCGTTGTTGGCAAAGCGCCCGTCCCAGATATGAGGATCGGGACGGAAAACAATTTCGATATTTGTCGCCGCCACCGCCGACTGAGTCGTTGTGCTCGCCAGCGCCGCAAATCCGGTCTTCAGCGAAACCTGTTTTGCTTTGGCTGCCGTCCCCGGAACAAATCCCTTTTCCAGCGCTCTCTGCCAGTTCGCTTCAAATGGCGCGGGCACTTGGTTTTTCCAGGTATCGCGAACGATGTCCAATCCGCCGTGGTCGCCTTGCCCGGCCAGGAATCCCATCAGTTCAATCTCGGACTTGCCTGAATAAAGCGGGTAAATCAGAGGCTGAATGATCGAAGCCGAGCCATCGAACGCCCGAATATCGCTCCAGCATTCCAGGTAATGTGTCGCCGGAACATGCCAGTGACTGAAGAACGCCGTCTCATCAAATTCCGGCCCGTGCAGGCCGTGATGGACAACCATCGAAACCTTGGCAAACGGGTTCTTCGCCTTGTATTCCGCCAGCCGTTCTTCAGGTGTCTGATTCGGGGCGGCGCCAGTTGCAAAACCAAGCGGATTTGGAGCCGTATATGACGGGTTCGTGCCTAAAATCACAAGTAAATCAACAGAACCGCTGTTGCAGTCGGCGGCCAATTCCTCCAGCGTGCGCGGTCCATCCGGCCCCGCCGCTTCAATGGGATCGACATAAAGCACGGTATTGCCGGCAGCCCCGATCGCGTCATTAATCACCGCGGCCAAAGCATGCACAGCCGGTGGCTGCGTCTCGCCGACCACCACCAGTGATTTGCCATGATTCTTTGCAAAATCATCCGCAATTGCGTTGATCAGCCTGGCATGATCGCCTGTCGCCGGCCGTCCAGCGACCGCGCCCGCAAGCTGGCCTGCGAACGATTCGATCTCGCTGCTCTTCATCGGCTGACGATGGTCGGCCATCGCGCCCGTCATCGTCACGCAATTTTCGACCGCGTACAGCCGATTCATCTCTACCGGATTATTCTGGCGGATTCGGCGGCCATCGATGAACTGCCGCGCGTAAACCACGCTCCCCGGGTCATCCATCAGGAAATTTGAATCCAGCGCGAGAATAATCTTCGCTTTATCAATCTGATAGACCGTCTGAACATCCTGCCCAAACGCGGCAATCGCGCCGTCGCGGGCATTTCGCCGCCCCACCGTTTCCCACTGATGCCACTTCGCCTCCGGCATCTGCTTCAAGATCGACTGAATCTGCCGGGCAAGCGTCGGCGAAGTCACTGTGCCGGTCAGGAATCGCAGCCCCGCGCCTTTGGCGGCGCGCTGCTTATCCATCTCGATATTCATCGCCTCTGTAAACGCGCCCCATGTACTGATGTTGCCGTGCCCGTGCATCACGCTGGTGGAACGTTCCGGGTCATACAGATCCAGCACCGAAGCCTGCATCCAGACATCCGTGCCCCCAAGGCTTGCCGGATGATCGGCGTTGCCTTCGATCTTTGTCGGCCGGCCTTCGTGGCTCTCCGCAATCACGCCTTTGCCATACCCGCACCATGGCATCGTGGTAGCGAAGAACAGCGGGCGACCCGGAATCACCTCTTCCGGCGGATTCACGTAAGGAACGATCTTTTCCGGTGTTTTCTGCAGCGTGCATGCCGTCAAGCCGCCCAACGCAAGCGACGCACTCATCAGCTTCAAAAAGTTGCGCCGGCTCGGCCCGTCGGTCCACTCTGAAGCCGCATGAGGAAACTCACGGTGCATCATGTCCGTGAATGACTTCGTCTCAACCAATTCGTCCAGGCTGCGCCAAAACCGCTTGGGTTTTGACGTTCGCGGGGACCGAGGGGTAAGCCCGTCCAGATCAGCCGGCTGATCTTTCTCTTCTTCGTGATGATGGGGACACGCGTCAAGCATGGATGCTTCTGTTAACTGTTTCTAATACTCGACTTACCGATGACAGATCGAGCAGTTTGTCAACTGCTCCTTATGAATATGGTAATCCTTCACCAGTTGCGGCCCAAGCACTTCCTGCGACCGCATTTCCGGGGCCAGCGACATATCCTTCGCCGGGTCATATTCCAGGTTGTACACCTGTTCGCGGGGCCGAATGAACTGCTCGGGATTCCGGTGACAATTCAGGCACCATTCCATCTGCAGGCTTCCCACCTGCTGCATGAGCGGCATATGGTCAACCTGCCCGTGGCAGGCGTTGCAGCCGATGCCCTTGGCAACATGAATGCTGTGATTGAAGTAAACGAATTCGTGCAGGTTGTGAACGCGATTCCACTGGATCGGCCGATTGGTCCGCCAGCTTTCCCGAACCGGCTCCAGGATCGGTGCGTTGGTCCAGATCTGGCTGTGGCAGGTCATGCAGGTCTTGGTCGATGGCATCCCCGCGAAGTGCGAGCTTTCCACCGATGTATGACAATACCGGCAATCCAATCCCAACCCGCGCACGTGATGCTCGTGGCTGAACGGAACCGGTTGGTTTTTGGCGTAACCCACCCCCGTGTGCCATGGTGAGCGGTCGTATCCAGATACGACGTAACCGATGAACCCTGCAATGAACACCGCGCCAAAGATGCTTGCCTTGGCAATCGTGTTCGCACTTGGATGAAAAATCTGGGCCATGTCCTCTAGGCTTTCTTAGCTTCAGGCCGCGGTAGGATAGTGATGTCTCGCCGAGTGTCAAAAGGTCAAAATCATTTTTAAAAGATTCGAAAAGCTTCCTTGCTCCAGTGAACTGATATTTTGAGCCGGGCAGTGTAAGTGAGACTCCACCAGATATGTATAGGGCGAAAACCTTCCGCACGCAATTAACCGAGATCTCAAAGTTCGAAAGTCAACCCATGTCCGAAACATTGCCATACGAATGCCCTCTCCATACCGAACGCCGCGCCCTCCCGCCGCGGCTCCGCTGGTGGCTGAATGCTTCACTCATCCTGATCGCATGCACAACCACAGGAATGCTCATTCTCTTCGCCCCTAAAATGGGAATCAGAACCGCACGCTGGATGGCCCTCGGCCCCGCCGTCGGCTGCATCGGTCTCTACTTCAGCCTCACTGCGCAAAGCGTAACCCAGGTTTTCTCCGACGGCATCCGCGTGAAGGTTTTCAT
This sequence comes from uncultured Phycisphaerales bacterium, assembly GCA_963704405.1. Taxonomy (GTDB): domain Bacteria; phylum Planctomycetota; class Phycisphaerae; order Tepidisphaerales; family Tepidisphaeraceae; genus MFD01213-c1. The sequence goes on along the minus strand of OY969903.1, from coordinate 1,268,624 downwards.
GGCCGGCCTTCCCGTGTGGCGCCGGCAAATCCCCTGGCCCGATCTGCTTCGCTGTGAGGTGCTGAATACAAAAGCCTACGGCTTTAAAGTATTGGGTTTTGACATCGGCCGCACTGTCATCATGTTCGGCGGCGATGGCGTACGTCTGCACCTGGCCAACTCGAAACAGCTCATGATTGGATCGGATCAGCCTTCGGTACTCACAGACGCGATCGAGAAGGCCAGGCTCGAAACATAGGCAGCCACCCGAAAGTTGCCATCCCTTTTCTCGCTCCTGAGCATAGAATCCCTGCGACATGCCCAAGTCCTTCTACATCATTGACGGCCACGCCCAGATTTATCGCGCCTACTTTGCACCATTCCGCGATCTCACCAGTCCAACCGGTGAGCCCACGCGCGCCACCTTCGTCTTCACGCAGATGCTGATGAACCTGGTCGAAAAGCGCAAGCCCGATTACCTCGCGATGGTGATCGACGACGCCAGTGAGACCGCCGTCTTCCGCAAGGAACTTCATCCGGAATACAAAGCCAACCGCAAGCCGCGGCCAGATGACTTCGGCCCCCAGGAAGAGCGGATTCTGCAGATCGTCCGCGATGCCGGCGTTCCAATTTTTGTTAAGCCGGGGTTCGAGGCCGACGACGTCATCGCCACCATGGCGAAAAAATTGTGCGACCAGGATTACGAAATCTTCCTTGTCTCCAAAGACAAAGACCTCCGCCAGGTCCTCAACGACTGCACAAAAATGTACGACCCTCACTCCGATGAAGTCATCGACCCCGCGGCCATGGAAGCCAAGCTCGGCTTCACCCCCGCCGAGGCGATCGAGGTGCAGACGCTCATGGGCGACAACATCGACAACGTGCCCGGCGTCCCCGGTGTCGGTGAAAAAACCGCCGTCAAACTCATCAAGAAATATGGCCGCGCTGAAGAAATCCTCAAGCATCTCGACGAGCTCACGCCCAAGCTGCGCGAGAATTTTGAAGCCTTCGCTCCCAATATCGACAAAACCCGCAAGCTGGTGACGCTCCATCGCGATCTGCAAATGGATTTTGCCCCCGGCGATTGCAAATTCACGTGCCTCAACACTGAGTCGCTCCGAAAGCACCTGGCCGAGCTGGGATTCACAACTCTGCTCCGCCGTCTGGGCGCAGATGAAAAAACAACATCGGCCCCCGGCGGCAATCGTGCCGTCGGCAGCCTTCTCCCCCGCTTCCAGGAAGGCCTGTTCGGCCATCTGGAAAGCGAATCCATGAATGACAACGACAATACCGAAACTGAAGCCGCCGAAAACGGCCTCGTCGCGCCTCTTGAATGCCCCCCTGCCGAAACCGGCGCAACCTGCAAGTATCATCTCATAGCAACCGATGACCAGTTCGCCGCGTTCCTCACTGAGCTCCGCCGCCAGAAGCGATTCGCCTTCGATACCGAAACCGACAATCTGGGCGCGATGCGATCAAACCTCATCGGCATGAGTTTTAGCTGGGAGCCGGGGGTCGGATATTACATTCCCGTTCGCGGGCCCGAAGGGCAGATTCATCTCCCGCAGGAGCAAGTCCTGAATGCCCTGCGTCCCACCCTGGAGAACAGCCTCGTCGAGAAAGTGGGCCACAACATCAAGTACGACTTGCTCGTGATGCGCAATGTCGGCATAGAAGTAAAAGGCGTCGCGCTCGATTCGATGATCGCCGCATTTCTGCTCGATGCCAGCCGCATGCAATATGGCATCGACCGCCTCGCGCTGGACCTGCTGAATTTTAAAAAGGTGGCGACCGTCGAATTAATCGGCAAAGGCAAAACGCTCACGACGATGGACAAAATCGATCTCACGCGTGTAGCCGCCTACGCCTCTGAAGACGCGGACATCACCTTCCGCCTTTCCGACATGCTCGACAAGCAGCTCGATAAAACCGAGGCCGTGCGCAAGCTCTGCGATGATCTGGAAACCCCGATAATCAACGTGCTGGCCGAGATGGAATTCAACGGCATCGCCGTCGATCCCAATGTATTGAAGGAACAAAGCGCCGTCCTGGCCGAGCGCATTATCGAGCTGCGCTCCAAAATCATGGCCGCGGCCGGCCTGGAATTTAATCCCGATTCCCCCAGGCAATTGGCCGAGGTCCTTTTTGAGCGGCTCAATCTCCCCACCGGCAAAAAAACCAAGACCGGCTACAGCACCGATGTACAGGTGCTCGAGCGGCTCGCTGAAAAACACCCCGTCCCCAAGCTCATTCTCGACTACCGCAGCCTGGTGAAGCTGAAGAACACTTATCTGGACAATCTTACCGAATTCCTCAACCCGCGCACCGGCCGCATCCACGGCTGCTTCAATCAAACCGGCGCAGGCACCGGCCGCCTGAGCATGTCCGATCCCAACCTCCAGAACATCCCCATCCGCACGGATGAAGGCCGCAGAATCCGTCTCGCCTTCGTCCCCGGCGATCCCGAGCGCAACGTCCTGCTCGCCGCCGACTACAGCCAGATCGAATTGCGCATGCTCGCCCATTTCACGCAGGAGCCCGCGTTGCTGAAGGCATTTGAGGCCGATGAAGACATCCACAAAGCCGTCGCCGCCGAAGTCTTCAACGTGCCTCTGGCGGAAGTCACCCGAGAGCAGCGAAACTACGCCAAGACCATCAACTTCGGCATCATCTATGGCGTCAGCGCCTTCGGGCTTTCATCGCGCATCGAAGGCCTGACCCAAAAAGCCGCCCAGGAATTAATCATCACCTACAACAAGCGATTCCCCGGCATCGAAAAATTCTCGCGAGAACAAGTGCAGCACGCGCAGGTGCATGGGTACGTTCAAACCATCCTCGGCCGTCGCCGCCCGATCACTGAGATCAACAGCAGCATCATCGCCCAGCGCCGCGGCGCCGAGCGCGCTGCCGGCAACAGCGTCATTCAGGGTTCCGCCGCCGACCTGATCAAACGTGCGATGGTGAACCTCCACCGCCGGATGAAGCAGGAAAAAATGAAGAGCAAAATGCTTCTGCAGGTCCACGACGAACTGGTTTTTGAAACCCCGATAGAAGCCGCCGAGGCCGAGTCCGCCATCATCCGCGAAGAAATGGTAAACGCGATGAAACTAACAGTGCCGCTGAAGGTCGAAACAGGCTGGGGTAAGAACTGGCAGGATGCGAAGTAAGATGGGCTTAGAAGGCGGCGGCCTTTGATTATTAATGAAGATATCTTCAGCGTGAATCTGTTCGAGGCCATCTCAAACATCGCCAAATCTGCCGGCGCCTACAGCGGCGGTTCGATGATCAGCCGCCGCACCGTTCGGGTTTCTTCAGTCCATGTCAGTCCGGTCTGTTCGCACAAATGTTTCAATACGGCTTGTGGCTCCCTTGCCTGACGATCGCTCTCAGCCGTCGCGACCCGTGGGATATGCCCGCGCCAGCCAATCGTGACAGGCAGTCCGCTTGCTTCGATGATGACTTCATGACCGATCCATTCGGATGTTTGCCGAGCGAGATAGCTGCTCATAGTGCCGTTGGCGATGAAAGTTGGTAATTTATCGGAAACGCTTGTAAGTCCGCCGCCGCCATCGTGGTCGTGCGGATCAAATACGTCGCCGCCGAATAACTCCACCAATGGATCGACCGTTTTCCCGCCGATCGACGGCGGCGACTTGGTCTCCTTGAAGTTGATTCGGGTGAAATGCCATTTCCCGCGAAGAACGAATACCTTTCGCTGGACATTCCTCAGAGATAGTTTCACCTGCACCTGCAACTCCCGCTGTAGCGCGTCCTCCAACAAGGCAGCGGCCCGATCCGGAGGCATTGTGGACGTGTAAACAACATCTCCCGGCACACTGTAATTTATATCCGGCAGGTTGGCACCGGTTTCCAATTCCCATGACTGGATGCCCATCGTTGCCGCGGCAAGCAAGCACACGATGTCCATTGTCGATCTTTGTACATCACCGAGCGCGATGGGGTCCTGCGGGTTTCCGCCATTCCAATCGAATGCGAAGATACCGGGCGCACGCCGCTGCCCATTGCGAGCGGAAGGCGGCTGCAATTGCTTCCACATTTCAAGCCGCACGGAAGGCGGGGCGTTTCGCACGATGCGCACCAATTCATTTTCACCAAGCCGATAGGATTCGAGCGTTACAACCGGTTGAGACGCCGAGGCGATGGGCACCGATGGGATCGTCGCCGCACTGGCAGTTGGTGACGATGGATTGAACCCGCGCAGCGCGATGATTGATCCGGGCACCGCCACGGCCACCACCAGCAAGCCCGCGGCGATCTTCATCTTCACCAGCGATGCCGTTGCATGAGCCGTCCCCGTGGAAGACGTCGCCGCGACGGCGGTCATCTTTGATAAAATCGCGCCGGACAATTCCACCGGCGCGGCTTGAACCGCATGTGCCTCCATCGCAGCGGTCAGCGCGATCGTCGATACTACAACTCGCCGGACCACGAGCTTTTCGCGCAAGGCATCAACGGCCCGATCCACGCGCTTACGCGCTGCCTCCTCACTCACGTTCAGCTCTGCCCCGATATCTCGATGCGTCTTACCACCAAAGTACCGCAACACCACCGCCTGCCGATCATTCTCCGCCAGTTCGCTCACTGCTTCGTCCAGTTCGCCCACTACTAGTGGCCACGTTAAATCCACTTCAACACGCGCATCGTGTCGCATGGCAGCCTCCGTCTCATTCATCCGTCGTCGAGCCGCAGCTCGCGCTGCCTCCAGCGATCGCAACCTCGCCGCTCCGTACAGCCACGCCGCCAGTGGAATCGCCGGGTCGATTTGCGATGCCTTGCGATAGAGCGTAAGAAAAACGTCCTGCCCCACGTCCTCGGCCATGTGGGGCTCAGGCAAATATCGCCGAGCCACCGAATAGACGAGATTGAGATGACGATCCACGATCTGGCGAAACAGCTCATCGGTGCGATGTCGCTGAAAAGCGGTAAAGAGTTCACGGTCGGTCATGTTGCGGCCTCCGGTGCATCGAACTATTCAAGCCGTCCAAAGAGTATCTGCCGATGGCGGACCGATCCGGACAAAGGCCATCGCTTTCATTTTTATAGAATCCCATGCCGACCGCCGCGTCCCGCGGCTATCATAAAGCAATAAGACCTGACCATCTGCACCCATTCCTGTCACGCCCGAAAAAATTTCGGACATTTGGGGACACAGTCGAACATTTCTCGTCCGCTGGCCGCTTCCGGCGGAGATGCGGAGGCGGCGAGCTTCTGCGTCTGTGATTTTTCTTCCTCCTCCGCAGTATTCCACGTCAACAGAAAACCAAGGCTGCTTAAATCTTACAACCACCTCAAACTTTTATAGCTGCACCGATCCGCCTTCATCCCCTAACATATTGACATATCCATGAACCCCGGCACGATCATGAGCACCATCATGAAATATTTCCTCCCCCTATGCTCTTTATTACTCTTCTCATTCCTGCTGCTCCTCCCGGGCATTGCCAGGGCTGATGTCCGCGACAATGCGCATATTTTCAGCCAGGACGCAGTCGACAAAGCCAATTCCCAGATCGCCGACATGGAAGCCCGGCACAACAAGAGCTTCACGCTCGAAACTTTTTCGGGCATCCCGCCGGAATTGAAGGACCAATACCAGCAGATGCCCAGGCCCGATTTCTTCCGCCAATGGATGGCTGCCCGCGCCAAAGAACTTAAGGTCAACGGCGTATACGCGCTGGTCTGCATGGACCCTCACTACATCGAAGTCGGCGCAGGAAAAAATACCGCCGCCCGCGGCGACTTCACCTCCTCCAACGTCGATCGTCTCCGCCAGCAACTTCGAACCGCCTTTCGCACGCAGCAATATGACCAGGGCCTTCTCCAGGCTGTCGATTACGTCGAACACACTTACACCGCCAACATCGGCGCCGGCGCTTCCGCCAACCCCGGCGCGGCCTATCCCCAGCAACAATCCCAACCCGGCTATCCCCCAGTCCCCACGCGCCACTCCTCCGGCAGCGGTTTGGGCATCGGTTCTCTCCTCTGCTTCTTTGTTGGTGTCCTGATGCTCATCAGCCTCGTCAGAAACATCTTCCGCAGCCACATAGGCGGCGGTTACGGCGGTGGAGGCTATGGCAATCCCAACTATCCCCCCAATGTCCCCGGTTATGGCCCGGGCTACGGTCCTGGCTATGGCGCAGGCGGTGGCAGCGGTTTTGGTCGCGGTTTCCTGGGTGGTCTCCTCGGTGGCGCTGTCGGGGGCTACGCCGCCGACCGCTACCTCCATCCCGGCAACTCCGGCGAAACCAACCTCCCCCCAACCTCCGGTGGTTCGTTCGGCGGCGGTGGCGCTGGTTTTGACTCCGGCCCCTCCGACGCAGGCCAGGGCTTCGGTAACACTTCCAGTGGAGGAGGCTTCGACAGCGGTGCAGGAGGAGGAGACGGCGGAGGCGCTTCCAGCGGTGGTGACTTCTAATTCCCCCAAGCCCCTTCATCCATCCATTCTGTAATCAACCCCACATCAATAAAAACTGGCGACGCCGCGCGAACGTCATTAACATGTACGCGTTACACTTTACATCAACCTGAAGCGCCGTTTTCGCAAGACAGTAGAACTTCGGGCAATGTTGCACTTCAACGCCACCGCTCAATGAAGCCAGTCATGCACAATGCCACAGCTCTGATCGTGCTGCTCAGCGCCGCCGCGTTTATTATTTCAGCCCCGCGGTGCGATGCAGCCGCAAGCCCCACATCACAGCCAATATCGGGGCCAGGCAGCCTGCAGGCGCTGACGGACATCTGTAAGAAAAAAGGCCTCTCGCAAAGCGGCCAGGTTCTGCTGCTGCCGGCCGCCGAGGCAGAAGTTCACAACGGCGTCCGTGGCATTCGCATCGCCAAGGCAAAATTGGCCGAAGAAGCATCCGCTCGCCGCAAGAGCGATCGCGCGATAAAGGACCTCAATGCACAAGAATTAGAATTAGAGGCACAATATCTGAACATCGTCAATGAACACGACGGCATCTCGATAAAGGATCACAAGGAGGGGGCGGCACTTGATCGATATAACACACTCGTGAGACAGGGAAATGTATTACACGACAACATCGATTCGCTGAAGCGGCAGATCGAACAGATGACCGAAGCTGAGAATAAGCTGCCTGACTCGTCCATGTCTTATGATGGAACCGTCGCCGACGCGGAACTTAAAGCAGAGCGCGCCGAGTTTCAATATCAATCGCTAACCCACGATGTGGAGCTGCGCTCGGCGCTGGCGGCATTTAACCAAACTGCGAAGCTCCCGATCAAACTCGGACCATCATCCGGTTTTAAGGATGATGTGGCATTCATTCACCAATGCCAGGCCGCCGCATCCGCGGCCGGCATACCGGTAACCATGGCCGGCAGTCCGCGTGTAGAAGCGGTCCTGAACGGCAAGGTTAAACGAACAATGATTTGGGATTCCGGCGCATACTTCATCTCCCTCAGCCCCGCGACCGCCGAAGAGCTTGGCCTGCATCCGACCGACCATGATCCGACCCAAGAGTTGGTCATTGCCAACGGTAAGCATGTTAAAGCGAAATCGATGGTTCTCGATTCCATTCGTGTCGGCCCATATATCGCGGAAAATGTGGAATGTGTGGTTCTGCCCACCGACGCCAAGGGCGCAGACGATCTGCTCGGAGACAGCTTCCAGAGCCGATTCATCTGCCATCTGGACATACAGGCAGGTCAATTGCATCTCGTGCCAAAAGTTTCCGCCGCGCCGGCCTCGACCACAGCGCCGACTGCAATCGCCTCCATCTCCTCGTCGTCAAACCCTGCCGGCCTGGAGCCGGGCCTCGTCGCCCAGTTATTCACCGATCCTGATTTTTCCAAGCGTCTCAAGAATCGCATTGACCGCCAGATCTACTTCGAGTGGGGGCAGGGCGGCCCCGATCCGCAGGTTCCCGGCGGCGTTTTTTCCATTCGATGGACCGGCATCCTTCAAGTGCGGCGAACGGCCACCTACGCCTTCGAAGAATCGTTCGACGACGGACTGCACGTCTGGATCGATGACAAAAATGTCATTGGCCACGATACGCCCGCCGACAACGCGCATGACACCGTAAACCTCACCTATGGCCCTCACCCAATTAAAATCGAATTTCGCAACATCATCGGCGAAGGCCGGCTGCTTTTGCGATGGGCTCAGGAGGGAGGCTTCCCCTTGCAGCAGTTCCAGCGAGACGCCCTTTGGCACAATCGCGCCGATGCCAAGGACGCCGAGCCTGCGCCAAAAAGGTGGCGTACCGAAATGGCCATCGCCAACTCCAACGGCGAAGCATTTACCGATGATGCCCCCAGGGGAGCCATCCTGGTTGGATTTGCATTGACCACCGCCAAGACAGACGGGCACGATTTCATCCGATCGCTCAGGCCGATCTATCGAGCCAATTCCGGCGACGTCGCGGGACGGCAATATGGAATTCCCGACGGACCAACCATAACACTGCTTGCACGCCAAGAATTTGCCGTCGGCGCGGTGAATGTCGTAACCGGCCATGACATCAACGGCCTGTCCTTGCACTTTCTCCGCGTAAAAGGCGACACCCTGGCTCCATCAGACTTCTACGACAGCCTCTTCATCGGCCAATCCGACGGCGCCAAAATCAAGCTCGGCGAAAACAAACCCATCCTCGGCATCTATGGCATCGCCGACGAACGCCTTGGCGGCTTCGGCCTGATCGAACCGGATTAACCGTCCTCCTTCTCCCTGCGGCCTCCTGCCCGCCGGAAACAGATAAGGGGCCGCTTCCCAGTCTTCGCTCGGAACAGCCGCAACCGGCCGTTTCCGCGATTTAGAACATAGTAAATTAATCCGCTTTGATCGACCGCGGGCACGCCGCATCCGGGCATGCCAGACTTCCAGAGGGCTGGCGTCGATAATGGGAAGCGGCCGGCTCAGTTCTGCTCGTGGTTGCCATTTGCGCACACCGGCGATAGTTTTCGATGCATGATCTACGCGGGGAGAACCTTTACATCGACGGTTACGGGTCGGCGAATCGTTCCGGTCAATTGCGAGAAGTGCAAGAAAAAGTTCTTCTATGAGCTGGCGCGCCAAGGGGTGGGCCGGGGCTCGGCTCCCTATTTCCTCGGACAACAATCAGCCAAAAACCGGGCGTCGGCTGCCGCCCAGAAGAACCTCCGCCGAAAGCTGGAACGTGATGCGGACCTGGTGCCCTGTCCCAGTTGCAACTGGGTAAACGAGGAAATGGTCGGTTCCTACCGACGTATGCGTTACCGTGCGCTCCGTGGGTGGGGCATCGTTACAGGGATCATCGTTGCATTCATTGCACTGTCATTCAGCAGCGTGCTGTTGGAAACGGATGGCCGGCATTCGGCTCCATTGCCCCTGACCCTGGGAATTGCCGCATTCGCGGGCTTGATGTGCAGCGGCCTGTTCCTCTTGCTTCAACGTTTCCTGCGCAACCGTATTAATCCCAACGAAACTTACCCGCGCCGTCCCACGCTTCCACCCGGCACACCAAAAGGCTGGACCAGCGAAGAACTGGCTTCGCCGGCGCCTGTATCAGACAAGTTTGAACTGAGGGAAGACGCCGCGGGACCCATGGGAGACTGGGCATTCTTCCGCACGGGTCATCTGGTCGTTCCACAGCAATGCTGTGAATGCCTGGCCCCACCGCAACCGTGTATCGCTCACCGTTCACCGTGAACGATAAGCTGCGGCTGGAAGTGCCGCTGTGCCGCGAGTGTGCATCACGACTGCGGTGGCAGTGGTGGACAAGTGCGCTGCTGATCATTGGGGGTGTGTTTGTGCTCTCGGGCATTTTTTACGCACTCATCAAGGCCGATGAATTCGGCCGATTGTTCGGTGCGGGAACAATTGGACTGTTCGCGGGACTCTTCGCGGTGGCGATCATTCCGAACCTGCTGACGCAACCCTTCAAGATACGAACAGTGGATGCCAGCCGCAGCATCTTCCGCATCAAATTCCGCAGCGAACAGTTCACTGAGATGATGCGAAAAGCATGTGCGGATCATGAGCGGGCAACCTTTCAACCCCCACCACGCGCGGGCTGAACTCTTATTCCTTAGATGCGGAAAAGTAAAACAGGACGATGAAAACGGCATGCCAGTTATTCTTTTTGAATCTGCATCAGGTCCTGCAAGGTGAGGGCGCGCGGAAGTTGGACTGATCGCCTCCTCGCATCATGTCGAGTTATTGACTGCTTTCGCATCCATGCCAGCGGGAAGGCCAGCGGCTTGGTTGCGGGACGAGAGCCAAAAAAGTCCCATTTCGCGAAAGCAGAGCCGTTTAATCCCATCCCGCGGCCAAGCCGCTGGCTCCCCGCTGGCGCAGTTCTCGCATGGGCCTTTTCCCCTTCGCTTTCCTTCAAGCCCCCCCCGTTCCCGGTCCGATAAATACCGAGTGACGCTCGATCGACTTATCCAGGCCCTGATTCAGTCTGAAAATGAAGCCGCGGACGATGCGCTGCTGGAAGCCCTTCGTCTGGGCAATGATGCCGAGCGCACCATCGTGCTGGATGCCCTCTATCGCCGCGAAACCACCCACGGCCTATCCGGCGTTATCGGGCAGTACGATTCTCTCCCCGAAGCCCTCCAGCTCAACATCCTCCAGAACATCAAAACGCTCCATCACGCCTTGCGTGAATCCGGCCGCAGTGAACGGACTGAGCTGCGGCTGGCCGCCATGAAGCTCATCGCACTGGGCCGCCAGGGCAAGCTGGCCTATGTGCTGTCGGAAAACCTGCATACTCCCGATGAATCCCTCAGCAAAGGCGCAGTTGAAGCAATGGTCGCCCTTGCGCGCTGGGTTTCCACCGAAACACGAAAGCTGCAAAAAGGCGAAGGCATCGCCGACGTCGATCCCTCGGCCGGTGAATCGCTCGATACGTCCGAGCTGCCGCACCCGCGGACGCTTTCTCCTTATCAGCAGCTTCTGGATCAGCGTCCTGAGATCGAACAAGCCATCGCCCGCGCGATGGACGGCCACCGCGGCAAGCACGGCCCCGACCTGCTCCGCGCCGGTCTGCTCCTCTCTGACTGGCCGGGCAGCAAAACACTGGCGATCCTGAACACCGCCAAGCACGGCGGGCAAAGCCCCATGGTCCGCCGGCTCCAGCAACCGCCTTCCAGCGAGCATGTTGACGCCTTCCTCCTTGGCGCGAGCCACGGCGGGCTCCGCTCCCACTTCGGCATCACCTTCTCGCACATCGACGAAGCGCCCGTCCTCGACGCCCTGCTGCGCAAAACGCATTGGCTCAAAGACCACGCCCTCCAAACCTGCGTTCATCTGGTAACGCGGGGCGCCTGGTGGAACGAATCGGAACTTATCCGCGACGTCTCCCGTCGCGACGCCGGCGACGCCGCTCGCATCGGTGAATGGATCGCCGCCTCCGGCGTCCATGATGTGGTGCAGGACGAGCGCATGGACCGCCTCCGCGAGCACGCCCAGACCGACTTCAGCGCCCGCCTGCGCCTGCTCCGCATCGCCTGCCGGCGCAAGCGCGGCACATCGGTGCAACTCATCAAGTCATTCCTGACCGATCCCGACGAGCGCCTGATGCGCATGGCCGCCCGCGAAATCGTCCGCCGCCGCCCTCCCGAAGCCGAAAATTCGCTGCTGCAAATGATGACGACCGCGCCCGAATCGGTGCGCCGAATCATTTCCCGTGCGGTCGGCCAGAGCGGCTTCGATCAGTTCTGGACGCGCTTTGACCGCATCGATAAAAGCACCCGCAAGCAGGCCGGCCGCGCCATGCTCAAGCTCTTGCCTGACGCCAGCCAGCGCCTTGGCCGCCGGCTGGTTTCCGGTCCGATCGAGCAGCGCCTCAAGGCGATGCAAATGGTGCAGGAGCTCAAGCTCGCCGACGTGATGAAAGAGCAGCTCATCACCCTCTGCGGCGACGTCCATCCCCGCCTTCGCAGCAAGGCCGTCAGCGTCATCGGCGAAGTGCCATCGATCGCCTCGGACATGCTCATCGAGCGCCTGCTCACCGACACCGACGCCCGCGTCCGCGCCAACGCCATCGAGGTCCTGGAATCAAAACATCAGGCCCAGTTCGTCCCCGTACTGATCCAGCGTGCCCGAGTCGGCAGCAACCGCGAGCGCGCCAACGCCATCAAGGTGCTGCACCGCCTCCGCGTCAGCATCTTCAGCGAGGCCATGCAGGGAATGCTCGCCGACCCGCGGCCGGAACACCGCATCAGCGCCATGTGGGCATTGAAACAAACCGGCTGGTGGAACCTGATCGGTGAAGTTGGCCGCATGGCTAAGGAAGACACGAACATGAAAGTCCGCCGATATGCGTTGGCGGTGCTGAAAGCTGTCTCGGAAATGATTAAGGAACAGCGCAGCAAGGCAGCGATCTAAACATGACGACGCCGCAGAATCCAACTCGATTTTCCCCCCTGCCCGCCGCGGTGGCAAAGCCCCTCCGCCGCCTGCTCGGCCTCTGTGCGCTGATCGCCGTTTCCGTCTCAATTACATCGGCGCCCGTTTACGCCAACCCTTCCCAGGAAGACGTCTTCAAGAGCATCCAAAGCAATATGGACGGCTCCGTGGACGGCGGCAAGGTTCTTGCCTTCCTCGCCGTGGGTGCGGGGATCGTCATCGTGCTGGTTCTCTTCAACCGCCGCCAGAAGCGCGAAGCGGCCCCGCGTGCATTAAACCATCAGGGCAAGCTGCTGCGGGAACTGATGAAAACCGCCGGGCTGAAACCTGCCGAGGCAAGGCAGCTCAAGCTCCTGGCTGATGGCCTGGCGGAAAAAGGGGAACCGCTGGAGAGCGCGATCACGCTGCTGCTGTGTCCATCATTGATGCAGCGGGCGAGAGGAAAATAAGGGTTCACCGCTTCGCCTGATCATAATACCCCACATAATACAAAAACCGATTCTGGTTCAGCACCGGAATATGCAGATCCCGGGCTGTCTGCACGACTTCCTGGTACTTCTCTAATTCCGCCTGGGCTTTTGCCAGCTTGTCCGCATTCAGCGGCTGTTCCTGTTCTTCTTTCGTGAAGTTCGGCAGCGTTGGTTCTTTGCCGAGAACGACAAAGTCCGTATCGACATTGACGTTATCCACGATCTTCGCGCCCCATTGGGTGACCAGCCGCTTGATCACTTCCCCATCCGCCGCCGTCGGGCGGCCATTGCCGGCCAGGTCAAATGTGCCATAGACGTAGAAGTTGTACTTGGTGTTCGGATCGTAAACGAGGTTCTCGATCAGGTCCCCTTCGCTGAGCACCGCTCCCGGCGCAGTTTCGACAATCCGGCATTCGCTGCTGGTTGCGCCCACGCGGGTGATCTCGATCGAAGCCTTGCCCACCGGCAACTGCTCGTCGCCCGTCACAGCCGGCGGGATCGGCGGAACACCTTGCGAAGCGTCATATACTTCGAAAGTAAGCCCCGGCGTTACCTGGTCGCCTTGCCCGAGATTGATATAGCAAATGCCATTGCCCGGCAGCCGGACGATGCGGCCATCTGAAACGCGAATCGCCGCGTTGGTTACATCCACGCGCCGTTTGGCGAGCTTGGCTTCCGCCCCCTTCACCAAGTCATTCGCCTTCTGCAACTGCTTGCTCTGCTCCGCCAATTGGACCTGCGTGCTCTGCGACGCATCGGTTCCCTTTTTGGCCGCGTCTAGCGCATCCTGCTGCAGCTTGGCAAGCGTAGCCTGATTTGATTGAAGCTGCTGCTCGCGCTGAGCCAGATCCGCCGCCGCCGCCGCTCGGGCATCTTCCAATGCCTTGGCATTCACCGCGCCCTGGGCGGCGATGTTCGCGTTGGCGGCCGTCAGCGCGTCATCCGATGCCTTCTTTGCCGCCGCCAGCTTGGCAATCTGCCCCTGCTGGACGGATATCTGATTCGCCAGCGTCGTCACGACAGTCGCCAGTCCCTTGGGCAACGCGATATTGGCGGCTTTAAGCTTATCGGTCGTATCTTTGCTGGTGACGACATCATTCGCCTGCTTCAGCGCCACTGCCGCATCCCCGGGCGCACCGGTGATCGCCTCGGCCAGGTCATTGCGCTGCTTGATCGCCATATCAAAGACGGTATCCGAAGCGGTGAAGCCGCTGGCCGGGTCGCTCTTCATCGCTTGCAAGGTGGTGAAGTCCGGCGTGGTGAATGCGGCATCGCTCACCACACCGTTGTAATTCTTCTTGTAATTCGTGTACTCCTGCTCTGTCGCACGCAACTGCGTGTTGAAGTAAATCGCAAAGACCAGCGACGTGATGCAAAGAATCGACACGATCACCAGGCCGGTCACTAAACCGGCGCGGGATCCTTGGGTATTGATGGGGGGCATGGTGTGAAAAACCTCCGAAGAGCGGGCAATGCGTGCCGCAATGACGTTTCCGAAGCCGCTATTGTGACACGAATGTACCGGACTTCAATTCATACGGTCAAGAAAGACTCCCGTTCACGCGTGTGCGGCAGGCAATCATATTTGACCTTCCCCCTGCTTCCTCTCCCAGACTTCGGCGAGTTCAGTCGATCCGTACCCCAACAGACGCGAGCGGATCGGCAACTGCCCCCCGCGACCAGGTCAGGAGCAGGAATTTGAATTTGATTTGACGAAAACTGCCCGACGTTCGAAATCACCCTCGCCCCTCCCTCTCCCGGTGCTCCGGGAGAGGGGGGAAGAGGTTTGTGCGAACATCAGGTTGAGGTCCCCGATCATCAATCCAGATTCATGCTCATCAGGAACTGCCCATTGCTCGGCACCTTTTCCAGACGGCCCTTCAGCAGTTCGACTGCTTCCACCGGGTTCATATCGCTCAGGACGCGACGCAGCCGATAGACCAGTTCCATTTCCTTCGGGTCCAGCAGCAACTCCTCGCGGCGGGTGCCGGAACTGTTGATGTCGATCGCCGGATACACGCGGCGATCGACCAGGCGACGATCAAGATGCAATTCGGCGTTGCCGGTGCCCTTGAACTCTTCGAAGATGACTTCGTCCATCTTGCTGCCTGTGTCGATCAAGGCGGTCGCCAGGATCGTCAGGCTGCCGCCTTCTTCGATGTTGCGGGCGGCACCGAAGAATCGCTTGGGCTTCTGCAACGCGTTGGCGTCCACGCCGCCGGTCAGGATCTTGCCGCTGTGTGGCACTTCGGTGTTGTATGCACGGGCCAGGCGGGTGATCGAATCAAGCAGAACAATCACGTCCTTGCCGAACTCGACATAACGCTTCGCCTTTTCAATCACCATCTCGGCAACCTGCACGTGGCGGCTGGCCGGCTCATCAAATGTCGAGCTGACCACTTCCGCCTTCGTGTTGCGCTCCATGTCCGTCACTTCTTCCGGACGCTCGTCGATCAGCAGCACGATCAAAATCGCCTCGGGGTGATTCTTGCTGATGCTGTTCGCGATCTTCTGCAGAAGAACCGTCTTACCCGTACGCGGCGGCGCGACGATCAGCATGCGCTGACCCATCCCCACCGGCGTCACCAGATCGACGATCCGCATGTTCAGATCCTTCGGATCAGCCTCAAGCGTGATCCGCTTATGCGGATGCAGCGGCGTGAGGTCTTCGAAGTTGCCGGTGTCGGTGATGCGCTCGGGGTCTTCGCCGTTGATTGCTTCAACCCGCAATAGCGCAAAATATCGTTCCGATTCCTTCGGTGGACGAATCTGTCCCTGCACCACATGCCCGTTGCGCAATCCGAATCGGCGGATCTGGCTGGGGCTGATGTAGATGTCATCCGGGCACGGCAGATAGTTGTATTCCGGGCTGCGGAGGAAGCCGAAGCCGTCGGGAAGGATTTCCAGAACGCCTTCGCCGTACATCAAACCATTCTGGCGGATGCGGCTTCGGAGGATCTGGAAGATCAGGTCCTGCTTCTTCAGGCCGATGTAATCCTGGATATTTTCCTGCTTCGCGATCGCGTGCAGGCCATGGATGTCCATCTGCTGCAGGTCTTTGATATAGAGCTTGCCGCCTTTGACCTGTTCATATTTAGCGTTGGTTTCAGCGTCGATCCCGGCGACGTCTTCACCGGTGGAACCGGAAGAGGACGACGACGATTCATTGCGATCGCCGCGATCGTTGCGATCCTGCCGCTCGACGCGGGGCGCGGGGGCAGGGGCGCTTCGACGGCCGTTGCGGCCGCGGTCTGGGGTTGTTCTTGAATCTCCGGCTCAGACTGTGCAGGCCGGCGGGTACGGGGTGTGGACTTAGCCATGTGGCTAGCCTCCAAAATGTAGGAATGATTTTCTAGCGGTCTCGTTTGAAAAGAAGTTTGAAAACGACATTTGTTGAAGTCAGCTTCGCTGAAGTTCCCTTCGACTAAGCATGCTTCGGGGGTCGGTTGCGACACTTGAGGGGTTGGACAATCGGTGTCTCGAACAACTCTACGGTCGGTGGCGACTCAAACTCAACTCAAATCGGGGAGCCGAGGTTATTTTTCTCCGCGAACGGTCGCGGCGGAGTAACGCGTGCATCCAATCCAATCACTGCAAAGCTGGCGGCATCATGCCGGCTGCCCTTGCGCCAATGATCGGAAGCGGGGATGCTCTGGCAGACAATTTCAAAAAGAAACCAGCCGCCGATCCGCCCGATCACGGGGAGATCAAATCGTCAATTTGGCATGGGGAGAAGTATGAACATCTTACGCCCGATTCCCAACGGACGTCTACTACTCACTTAATTACGTACGGCATTCAGACTCGTTTAGAGCCTCGCCCGATTTCGCAACCCCGCTCGTTCATTGAGCCGGCCGCATTTTCGAGCTGATGACCGTCGGCCGTCATGGCCTAACGGTTCTTCCCACGTTCGTGAAACTTCCCGGTATATTGTTTGGCTCGCGGCACTCAAAAAAACCCGCCATCGTTCGGCGATTGCTCGCCATCAAAGCGGCCATCCTGAAAGAAGGCGTCTGCAACTGCGGGATTATTCCTGGAATGATCGCCCGGGCTCGTTGCCCATCAGCCGAAGGCCTGTCATCGATTCGCGAGAATTCGGGAAAGTATTTCGCGGATTTGACCGCGGATACTATCCGCGTCGGCGGTGTTGACGAGCAGATAATCCGACATTTCTCGCTTCTTGTCCAGAGGCCACTGTAATTTTTCTCGCCGCAGCAACTCTTCTTCATCCCAGCGCCGCTGCTCCTTCACCCGGCGCAACCGCACGTCAATTGCCGCTTCCACAAACACAACCGCGTCACACTGCCGATTCAAATCCGTCTCAAATAAAAGTGGCGTATCCCAAACAAATGCAATGACTTGCGCATCATCCGCAGCCTCCTGCATCACGCGCTCGCGGGCTGCATTCACCCATGGGTGCAAGAGGTGTTCCAATCGTTCCCGCTCCGCCGGCCAATTGAAAACCTTAGCCGCCACTGCCGAGCGGTTCACCGTATTGTCCGCCCGAAAAACCTCATCCCCCCACCACTTCCGCAGCACATCCTGCACGTCAGGATCATTATAAGCTGCCCGCACCTGGTCATCTGAATGAATCACCAAACACCCAAGCTCCCCAAACAACGTCGCCACAAAACTCTTCCCACTCCCAATCCCTCCGGCAATGCCAATGACAGGTTTCGAAGCCACCGGTAGATAGTAACAATAAGATCGAAGATTTTGGATTGTGGATTCCGGACCGAAGAAAACACCCGCGTCCTGGCCTCACAATCGCAACGCCTCCTCAAATCCCAATTCCGCAATCCTCTCCCCCCCGTCCTGTGTCAGGCTTCATCCCCTTTACCCCACCCTCCGTACCTCAAACAACTCGACCCAATTCCCCGCCGGGTCCTGTAGCAGCAAGCTATTCTGCCCCGGCGTAAGCCCGCGCTGCCGAATATATTCCCGTTCCGCTTCCACAAGCTTCAACTCCGCCTCGCTCAGCGACACCACTTCAATTCCCAGCGGCCGAAGCGTCCCCCGCTCGATCGGCTCCGGCTGCGCGACCACCTCAAACCGAAGCCGCACATTCTCAGCCCGGTATACCGTCATGCCCCCCTCCGCGATTTCCCGATCAAATTGCCAAAGCCCCGCATAGAAAAAATCCAATTCCTCTTCCACCCCGCGCAGCGCCGGCAGCCGCACATCCTCCACCGCCACCAGTCGCACCGGCGGCGGTTCATCCATGCGCCTGCGCAAATCCTGCACCGGCTGAAACCCTGATGCCTGCTCGAGTTCGATCGAATCCATATCGTTTGAAATAATAGCAGTCGGCGCTCCATCCAGCGGTAAATTCGGGGAAATCTCAATAAATGTTTGACCTCCGCCTCCTACATGCTAAAGTTGAGCCTGTCATGAAATCGCTCATCCACCCATCTCGCATGTTCGTATCCCGCGGCCAACGCCCGCGCACGATCATGTGCTGTTGCCTCTAATTCCCCAAGATCCCCAATTTAAATAAGAAAGTGTAATTCAGTTGCTGTTGAGCCATTTGCTCAATGGCCTTTTGTGCGGCTCTTTTTCCCGCACGGATTTGAGAAGTGCTTTATGTCTACCGCAACAACTTGGTCAAACACTGACCTCCAGCCAGGATCACCCACAGACCCCTTCGGCTTTACCGCCGACGCCACCAACATTGGAACCGCCTTCGAAGGCGTTCTGGGCGCCTTCCGCCAGGACGGTTACAACGCCGGCTACCGCCGCGCCATCAACAACCTCCTCGCCGACTTCGTCCTGATCTCCCAGGAATTCCTGCGCAACCAGGCCGCCGCCACAATCGGTGCAAAGGAATCAGCGACAGCCGCAGATTCCCACTCCCTGCGCCAAATCCTCAGATCATTCGAAGAACACCTGGAACAAATGGCTTGGCGCACGAGTGAAACCACCGCCTACGTCGACGGCGGCCTCGGAATCTAAACAGTCGCCCGATATGGCGGCCCAAAAACATGCAGAAGTCTTCGCCATGAATCACAGGCGCAGCCCTGCTGGCGATGCGCAGCCATACCAGCAACGCGAAGCCGCCACTCTGCGATGCTCACGTCCTGCCAATGGTTAAGTGAAGCCGTCACCGCGCTGGACCATCTACCGTGCGCCATCCCCACCCCGATAAAACCTTACTTCCCCTTCCCCTTTTCCTCCCACTCCACGCGCGGCGCATCCCCCCAAAGCCCGTCCAGGTCGTAGTATCCCCGCGCCTCAGGATCAAATACATGCAAAACCACATCCACAAAATCGGTGAGGATCCAGTTTTCCCCCTCATATCCGCTACGGCTCAGCGCCCGAAACTTCCGCGGCTGCCCCATCTCTTCAATCTCATCCGCCACTGAACGCATCTGCCGCGCGCTCGTCCCCGTCGCAATCACAAAATAATCCGTGATCGGCGACAAACCCCGCACATCCAGCACATTAATGTTGCGACAGTGCGTATGCGACGCCAGCCTCGCGGCATCAATCGCGAACTGACGTGCCTCATCCTTCAACTTCCCAACTTCTTTTTTCACTCGCGCTGCAATAACACACCTCCAAAAATTCCGGCCGATGCCCGGCCCAGTTAAACCCAAGTATAAGCGCCGCACCATCCCCTGTCGCCCAACCAATTATCGCGGCCGGCGCAAAGCGTGGATTAAGCCGATGCGATCGGGTTCCACACCCAGTCAATCCCGCAGCCGCCTTAATATTTCCCGGCATGTGTGCTGGTAGTTTTCGAAGTTTTGTGGGTGGGATGGTAGGATGAGCGCTATGAAACATGACCCAATCCTCCGGAAGATTCACGAAGGCGAACTGGCGGCGGATCAGAATTTTGAGCAGAAGGTGTGGGCTGTCACGACTCGTATCCCCAAGGGGAAAGTGGCGACATATGCGTGGGTGGCCAAGCAACTGAAAAGCAATGGATATCGAGCAGTTGGCCGCGCGCTGGGGCGAAATCCTTATGCGCCAAAGGTGCCCTGTCATCGCGTTGTGGGCAGCAATGGATCGCTTACAGGGTTTGCCAACGGGCTAGCCGCCAAAGAGGAGTTGTTGAAGAAAGAAGGCGTGGAAGTGGTGCGGGGGAAGGTGGATCTGAAGCGGTTTGGAGTGTAATGCAGCGGACGATTTGCGACTTCCTGCATCAAACTCAACAATCCTTCTCCACCGATGGGGGAGCCGTTGAGTTCGTCGTTTCCCGCTGAGCGGCCAGCGAGACCACTAAAGCAATCAATTCATTCGCATCGACTGGCTTAGGCAGGTGCGCCTGAAAGCCCGAGAGCAGCGCTCGAGCGCGGTCTTCGCTTCTGGCGTATGCGGTAAGCGCGGCCGCGGGGGTATGGCCGCCCTGGTTCGGGGGGAGTTTGCGGATTCTCCGGATCAGCCCGTATCCATCTTCGCCGGGCATGCCGATATCGCTGATCAGCACATCGGGTGGATCGCGCTGGATCGCCTCAATCGCCTCCGACGCGCTGGCGGCGATGGTAACCTGCGCCTTGTGCTTCTTGAGTACGGCGGCCACCAGCGCGCGGGCGTCGACTTCATCATCGACGACGAGCACGCGCACACCGTTCAGGAGATTTCTTGCGTGGAGGTTTTCAGGGGCGGCTCGGGCCTTGTCCCTGAAATCGCCAGGCACATACGCCGCGATGAGCGGCAGGGAAACCGTGAACATTGCGCCGTGTCCTTCGCCTGCGCTGCTCGCGCTGACAGAACCGCCGTGGAGTTCAGTGAGGTGGCGGACAATCGCGAGCCCGAGGCCCAGGCCCCCCTGCTTTCGCGAGATGGTTCCGTCGGCCTGTCGAAATCGCTCGAAGACGTGGGGCAGAAAATCGGCGCTGATGCCCTGGCCTGTGTCGGTGACGGAAATTTCGATGCGCGATGCGACGCGGCTGAGACAGACGCGAATGTCTCCGCCGCGGGGTGTGAATTTGATCGCGTTGGAAAGCAGATTCCAGATGATCTGCTGCAAGCGGTCCGGGTCGCCGCTGACAAGGGACATTTCCAGGTTCTCCGGCCGATGAAGCGTGACACCGCGGGCATCAGCGGTGGGCTTCATGGAATCGATCGCGGCAACGATGACGTTGCGAAGATCGACAGGGCGGATATTCAAGCGCGTTTTGCCGGAGATGATCCGCGAGACATCGAGCAGGTCTTCAACGAGCTGCGTTTGGAAATGGGCGTTGCGCTCGATGGTTTCCAGGCCGTGGCGAAAATCAGCCGGGTCGGCGCCGTCGGCCAGCAGAAGCTGCGTCCATCCCAGAATCGCATTCAGCGGTGTGCGCAGCTCGTGGCTGAGCGTCGCGAGGAATTCATCCTTCATGCGATTCGCCGCCTCGGCCTGCTCCTTTGCCAGGGCGAGATCGACGGCGCTCTGCTTCTGGTCGGTGACATCGCGGAACGTGACAATCACCATTTCGATCTCGCCGCCTGCGGCGCGAACGGGAGCGCCGGCGTAGCTGCCGATCCATGTCTTGCCGGTATCGAGGCGCAGGATGCGCACTTCGTAGTTGCTGAACGTCTCTCCCCGAATCGCCCGGCCAAGCGGCCATTCCGTGAACGGCAGCACGCGGCCGTTCATGTCAGACAACTGGAACAGATGCGCGAGGTCATTAATGTTTCGCCGCAAGGAGTCCACTGAATCGAGTCCCTGGGTGCGGAGACCGACCGGATTCATCGTGAGCACGTTGCCTTTTGCATCGGCGACGACGAGTCCCTCATTCATATTGCCGATGATGGCGTCGAGCTGGCCGAGCAGCCGCTGGTGGTCCATCTCCGCCTGTTTTTGTGCGGTGATATCGGTGGCAGTGCCGACCCATTTGATAATATCGCCGAATTCGCCGCGCATGGGGATGGAGCGGACGAGAAGCCAGCGATATCCGCCATCGGCGCCGCGCACGCGGTATTCAATGTCGCGAGGCTCCCCTGTGCGGACGCATGTTTCCCACCATTTTGCGGTGCGCGGCAGATCATCCGGATGCACAACCTTGTGCCAACCGTCGCGAAGCGCCTCTTCGACCGGCTGGCCCGTGTAATCCGTCCAGGCGTGGTTGATGTATATGGCGTTTCCGTCAGGATCGTTGGTGAAGACAACTCCGGGAATGGCGTCGGCCAATGTGTGATAGAGCGATTCGGTTTGATGAAGGGTTAATTCAATTTTCTGCCGGGCGCGATGTGCAGCGGCGTCGGTGATGGCGCGCCGCACTGCCGGCGCCAGCGCGCAAGCCGCTGCTTGAGGACATAATCGGTCGCGCCGCTTTTGAACGCGTCGACGGCCAGTTCTTCGCCGGGGGTGTTGGAAAGAAAAATGAAAGGAACATCAGGCGATTTTTCGCGGGCCATCTTGAGCGCCGCCAGGCCATCAAATGTGGGAAGGAGATCGCTGGCAAGAATCAGATCGAATCCGCCACGATCCAGGGCGGCGATGAATTCTTCACGCGAATCCGCACGAACGGAAGTATGAACGACTCCTCCACCGGTTAACGCGGCAAGCGTCCGGTCGGCGTCGAGGGGGTTATCTTCGAGCAGAAGAATGTGCATGAATGATGCTGGCGAGCGTCCTTTGGTCCGATAGTAACGGCGGCGGTGTTTTGAAGGTACCTGCGAAATCGATTCAAACGCCGGAAATATGCAGCCCCGCAGAGATTTGTCGTGATCCTGCACGGCAGTGACCTCTGTAACGCCTGGCACATGCCGCGCCTCCCATCGCGGCGGAAGTTATATGACAAACCGCGAACACTAAAGTTCAGGGCGGGATCAGGCGATGTGGGGTAAGAGGAGTTGTATGCCTATAAAGCCTGCTATTGCTGCCGTCGAACCCAAATGCACCGCTGCCACCGAAGCGACGGAGGTAGCAACTGAGCGAAGGTCCGCGGACCGTCCGCAGGGTCCGGATCGGCGGCTCAGCCGCGCGGATCGCCGGACGGGCATCGAGCGCCGCCAGCAGACGCGCGATCAGGCCAACTACACCGGGCCCGAACGCCGCAGCGGAACCGATCGCCGCGATGAAACCGGTCTGGAACGTCGCCGCGGCCCGGGTCGGCGGCGATCCGATGAACGCCGCAGCGCGGAGGAAGGCGAAATGAACATCGAACAATTTGAATTCGTAATGGCGATCGAGACGTACAAAAAGGTCAATCGCAAAATGTATCCCACCTGGACCGAAATCCTGGAAGTCGTCCGGCAACTCGGCTACCGCAAGGTCGAGCACCGCGACATTCAACTCGACAATGTCCCCGAGCCAGAGTTGCAAAAAGTGGCCTGAGCAATAGATGAGCAATCAGACGAGGGAGAGCCCGGATGAATTTCCGGGCTCTTTTTTTTATGCGCGAAATTAAAAAATATTCGGGATCAATTCTGGTCCCTCAGATGCCTCAAAATCAGGCTGCAAATATCCGTTGCAGCAAGCTGCTCCGCGACGATCTGCCCCGGAGTATTTGTGACAACGAGCGGCCCCTTGTCCGGCCCTGAAGCCGCCAGCCCGTGCGAACCCTTCACCAGCGAAGCATCCAGAGGAATCACATCCAGCAGCGACCGCATCCCAAGCTTGCGCTTCAGAAGTGTGAATGCAATACGAGCTTTTGGCGCCGTGATCGCAGGGTCAAGAAACAGCTCAACCGGGTCATATCCCGGCTTGCGATGGATATCGACCGTGCGTGCAAAATCCGGAGCTTTTCGATCGTCGAGCCAGTAGTAATAAGTGAACCAACTGTCTGGCTCCGCAAGCACAATCAGTTCGCCACACCTTGAATGATCGAGTTGCGTTTCCCGCTTGCCGCGTTCATCCAGCACCCGCCCCACTCCTTCCGTCTGCTCCAGCAATGCGCGGACTTCATTTAGACGCGAAGGATCATTTACATAGACATGCGCTGTCTGATGATCGGCGACTGCAAACGCGGCGCTTTCGCCGGCGTCCAGAAGTTCCAGCCCCCGCTCTTCCCGCACGGCAAGCAAGCCGCGATTGCGGAGGATTCGATTCAGATGCACTGGCCGCGAGACGGCGGTGATTCCATATTCAGAAAGCACGATGATTCGAGCCGCCCTGCTTTGAAAATGGTCAAACAACCGCCCGCATTCGGCGTCGAGTTCTTTCAGGTCTGCAGCGCTGGCGGCTGCACCCGGGCCTCGGCGCTGGAGGCAGTAATCCAGATGCGGCAGATAGACGAGCGAGAGGGTGGGATTATGTTCGCGATCGATCTGCATCGCCGCATCGGTGATCCATTGCGTGCTTTGGATGCTCGTCGCCGGTCCCCAGAAATGAAAGAGCGGAAATTGTCCGAGCTTGGCCTGCAGCGCCCGCCGCAACTCGGGCGGATGCGTCCAGATATCGGGGAGCTTGCGGCCGTCGGCAAGATACATAGGCCGCGGCGCGACCGTATAATCGGCCGTGCAATACATGCCATACCACCAGAAGATGTTGGCGCAGGTGAAGGTGCTGTCGATCTGCCGCGCCAAGTCCCACACGCGCGGCCGCTGCACCAGCGGCGCGGCCTGCTTCCAGAAATGAATTTCGCATTCATCCCGGAAATACCAGCCATTGCCGACAATGCCATGGTCGCTCGGCCATGCGCCGGTCAGATAGGTGGATTGAACGGTGGTCGTGACGGCGGGCAAAACAGCGCCGATGGTCGCCAGCTTTCCCGCGTCTCTGAAAGCCGCAAGGCGAGGCGTGTGCGGACCGATCAGTTCAGGCGTGAGACCGACGGCATTGATGACGACTGTTTTGTGCACAGATGAGAAGTCTATAAGCCGCGGCTCCGCCGTCCAAAAGTTCGGCGGTTGTTTCCCCGCATCTCCCGCCCCTTACGCCGCTGTTGTCACCAAACCGTCGGGCGATCTCAGAATTTCAGCGGCCATGGAAAGAATTTGCCGCGGGCTGAACGGCTTATCCAGCAGCCGCCGAATGTTCGTGTTGGCGGCGTGATCTTCGGGAAGAATGTCCCCGCGGCTGGTAATCATGATGAGCGGAATGTGACACGTCTGCGGATTGGCGTGCAGCGCCTGGGCCATTTCCAGCCCCGTCATCTCGGGCATCTGCAAATCGGTAAAAACCAGATCGGGAATCGTCGCCGAGATTTCCTCAAGGCCCTCCGCCCCATCGCGGCAAAGCGTAACATGATACCCCGCGGCCTGGAGCTTCAGGGCCAGGACATTACGCACATGAGGCTCGTCGTCGACCACAACTATTCGCTTTACGGACAAACACGCTCCAGGCGGATACAACCCCCTGCGGCCCTTCATCATGCGGCAGCCTGCCACCAGCGCCAAACAGAATTGAACACGCGTTGAACGGCTATCCAAGGAATCGGCGTACCGTTATGGGGAACTTTATTCTAGCGAATTTCCTTAGAGAAATTGATGAAATGGGGAAGCTCAGAGATTATCGGACAAGGGAAGAACATCGCTCTGGCCGCAGCCTTTCGCAGCGCCAGCGTCTGCCCGGTGTCGGAAGCGGTCTGACACATGCCAGACGCCCAGCACTACAAAAAACCGCTTTCATCCCCGTCCCGCCCCGTTTGCGTCTGTCTTGCGCCCTGGGCCTCTTTCGCGGTCGCATGCCCGCCTTGACCATACCCCAACGCGAGATAGGATGGCCGGGCGTTGCGGGCGTAATTCAGTGGTAGAATGCCAGCTTCCCAAGCTGGACGTCGTGGGTTCGAATCCCATCGCCCGCTTATCAAACCCCATCCAATTTGGATGGGGTTTTTTGTTGGTTTGTTCATAGCGCTACGCGCGAAGGATCGGCAGTGTCGGGAACTGCTGGCCGAGGATTGGTTTGCTGGGTGTCTCCATCCAGTTTTGCAGGATGGTGGCATAGATGCTGCGGAAATCGGTGTTGTATTTCAGATCGCCTTGATCGAGGTCTGTCAGCGATGGATGGCGGCCAAGCAGGCCGGGGGTGATCTTGGGACCCATCAGGAACATCGGGGCGGCGGCGCCGTGGTCGGTTCCGCCGCTGGCGTTTTGCTGCACTCGGCGGCCAAACTCGCTGAACGTCATCACCAGCACCCGATCCTGATTGTTCTGCCCTTTGATGTCGGTCCAGAACGCATTCAGCCCCTGCGCAAGCTGAGTCATGAGCTGATCATGGCGAGGCTTCTGGTTGGCGTGGGTGTCGAAGCCGGTGAGGCTGGCGTAATAGACGCGCGTGGGCAGACCGCCGGCGATCATGGCGGCAATGGTTTGCAGGGCGTTGCCGAATTCACCGCCGGGGTAGTTATTGCCGCGATGGGCCTGGGTCATGCGGAGGATGTCGTCGCTGCTGAGCTGGGCGTCCATGGCGGTGCGTTCAAGGAAATCGAGCTGCGACGTGGGCGTAATATCGACCTTTTTGCGGTACTTGCTGGTTTCAGCCAGCGTGTTGGGGAGCAGGTCGGTCGGCTGCGTGGTGGCGGCGTGATTAAGCTTTTCATACGCGGCGCGGTCGTGACCTTGATAGCGATACGCTTCGGGGCGCTCGAAGCGAGAGCGGCATGATGCGGTCACCTTGCATCGCCAGCGGTAGCGTGTGGCCGATGGAAACACCGACATGCGGATCGCAGCCGGGGCAGGTGTTGTCAAAATAGCGGCCGATCCAGCCGCTGGTGACGATATCCTTTTCGGGCTGACCAGATTCCCAGATGTCGGTGGCGCGGAAGTGGGAGCGGTTAGGGTTGGGATATCCGACGCCATTGATGATGCCGAGATGGCCGTCGTCATAGAGCGCTTTAAGCGGAGCGAGATTGGGATGGAGGCCGAGGTAATCGTTGATCTTGAGGACGGTTTTGCTGTCCATGCCGATGATCGGGCGATTGCGGTGATAGGCATCGTCGCCGTGGGGGACGACGGTGCTCAGGCCGTCGTTGCCGCCGCCGAGTTGGACGACGACGAGGATCTTGCCGTCTTTGCCAGTCGGCGGCTGAATGGGGGACGAATCAAACGGCTGCGACAACGCCAGCACGGTTTGATTCAGGAACGCAGGCACTGTCTGGGCGGCGGCCAGAAGCGTCAGGCCCTTCTGAAGAAAAACGCGGCGGGTGGAAAAATGCTTTTGCATAATTTGTCCGTTGCTCAGGGCAGTCCATTGTCCGTGGTCAGTTGTCCGTTGCTGGGATGCACATCAGCAACGGACAACGGACCACGGACAACGGACGACTGACACTCTTCAGCACAACTGATATTCAGGCATCGACACAATCAACTGAATCATTTTTCGCACATTTTCCTGGCGCTGCGGCTGATTGGCCAGGGCGTCCAGAAGCACCTGGCGTTTGTCGGTAGTGATGGGACGCTGGATGAGACGCGCGACCCAGGCGTCGGCGACGTCTTCAGCGGTGGTCATGCCCGCGTCACCGGAGCCGGGATGAAAATCGACGGCGGGGACTTCGATTGATTTGTTGCCTCTGTTGATGCCGCCGAAGTTTTTGCCGCCGGCCATTTTCGGTAATTGCGTCGCTCCACCGCCGGCGAGAAAGATGGCGGTGTTGTAGCGGACGAAGAGCGTGCTGGTATTGATCCACATGCGCCCACCGGGCCAGCCGCGGACGTTGGGCGGCGCAAATGGAATCTGGCCCATCTGCGTGAGGCCGGGGAGCAACATGCGCTGCGGCGGCATCGGCAGTTCCAGCAGCCGCACCGTGCCCAGAACAAGTTGGATCGGGCATTTGATCTGCGAGCCGATCGATTGCTGGCTGTAGAACGCTTTGCTCGTGAGGATGGTGCGCACGAGCGGGCGCAGCTCGTAGCCGCCGTTCCGCAGGGTTGAACCAAGCGCCTCGGCGAGTTTGTCGTCGATGTCTTCGTAGGCGAAATAGCGGAAGAGCTTGGAGGCGATGAATCGTCCGCAGACAGGCTGGGAGAGAATGATGTCGATGACATCATCGCCGTCGAAGTTGCCCTGATGTCCGAGGAAATATTTGACGCCGTCGTCGTGGTCAAATTTGCGATAGACAAAATCGTCGCCGTCATGGGCCCAGCCGGTGAACGCGCGGGCGGCCTGCTTGACATCATCTTCGGTGTAATTGCCGATGCCGAGCGTGAACAGCTCCATCAGCTCGCGGCCATAGTTTTCGTTAGGGTGGGCTTTGCGGTTCTGCGTGTTGTTGAGGTAATCGAGCATCGCCGGATCGCGGCTGATGCCTCGGACGAATTCGCGGAAATTGCCCACCGCATTCGCCCGCAGCAGTTCATTCTGCTTCCACATTGCAAACGCCATGCGCTCATCCTTCGCGCTGGTGACGAAGTGACCATGCCAGAAGAGCGTGAGCTTTTCCTGAAGCGGCTGCGGGCCGTATGCCATGCGATGCATCCACCAATTCACGGTGGCGTCGAGCGCTTCGCGGTTGGCCAACTGGAACTTCTGGCGGAGCATCTTCTTTTCTTCATCGGTCTTGCCGACAAAAGCGCGCTCGAGATCACGAAATGATTTGGGATAGTCCGCGATCGACCCAAGATCCGGAACGTCGGTCTGGCTCTGCTCTTCAGCGCCGGCGTCAGGGAAATCAAGCAGCCAATCGACGGCGTCCTGCGGACCAAGCTTGCAGACTTTTTCGATCTCCGCCCGCGTGCCGCCAAAACCAGCGCGATTGAGCAGATGGGCCGCTTTGATCGTGTCAAACGGATCTGCAGAAGTGGGCTGGTAGGGTTCCAGCAGGGGATGGGTCGTCGCCATGAACCGCCTTAGTTGGTACCGGATTATAACGTCCGGCGATGCGCGTTATTTCGCTGCCGGCAAAGAGATTTGGGCGGCTTATCCGGTTGAATGGCAGCAAACCGCCAAATCACAGCAGTTAGGGTGAAGATTGGGCAGCATGTATGCCCTTCCTGATTCAAATTTCATGAAAACCCTCCAACGCTTTCGGGCTGGTGCGGGGTTCCCTATACTTCCCGGCTCGATTTAACGGAGATCAGTGCGACATGCCGGACACCAAAGAAATGCTGCTGCGGCTGGGCCATTCGCCGGACCCGGATGATGCGTTCATGTTTTACGGCCTGGCCAAGGACAAATTTCCAACCGGGCCCTACCGCTTTAAGCATGTGCTTCAGGATATCCAGACCCTCAACAAGCGGGCGATGGAAGGCGAACTGGAAATCACCGCCATCTCAATTCACGCATATCCGTATGTATCGGATCGATATGCCCTGACCAGTTGCGGCAGCTCGATGGGCGACCAATACGGCCCCATGGTCATCGCGCGCGAGCCGGTAAGCCTGGAGTCTCTAAAAGGGAAGACCATAGCTATTCCCGGCGAACTCACGACGGCGTTCCTGGCGCTTCAGCTTTGCCTGGGCAAAGGCGAAAAGCTCGGCAGCCACCCCTCGCGGACCGAAAGCGCGGCGCCGGCGTTTTATTATGAGGTCGTTCACTTCGACCAAATCCCGGCTTACGTGCGCGACGGAAAAGCAGACGCAGGGCTGATCATTCACGAAGGACAGCTCACCTATCAAACGCTCGGCCTGCACCTGGTGCTGGACACCGGTGTCTGGTGGTACAAGAAAACCGGCCTGCCACTGCCCCTCGGCGGCAACTGCATTCGCAAAAATCTCGGCCCGCGGGTGATGCAGGAAGTCACCGATATCCTGAAACGCTCGATCCAGTACAGCCTGGATCACCGGGCCGAAGCGGTGGAATATGCGCTGCAATTCGGTCGCGATCTGAACCGCGAACTGGCGGATAAGTTCGTCGGCATGTATGTGAATCAATGGACCATCGACTACGGCCCCAGAGGCCGCGAGGCGATCAATCGCCTGCTGAAAGAAGGAGCGGCGGCGGGCTTGGTGCCGGATGCAGGCGTAGTGGAGTATGTAACCGCGAGGTGATGCATACCTCGTAATGCGCAGCCCGTAAATTCAGAAATGCATTTTTATGAATGACGGGCCACGCATTACATCCCCCCTTACGTCTGCCCTGTCCATGTCCCACTCGCATCCGCTTTTTTAAACGCTTCACGAATTTTCTGGACTACTTCCGCTGACAAAGAGCCTTTGTCAGCCAAAGCGATGTTAGCGCGGGCGTTTTCCGGGTTCTGGGTGCCAATGATCGCGCAATGGACGCCGGGCTGGCTGAGAGTGAATCGTAGCGCCAGTTCGGTCCAGGCGCCGGGGGGCAAGCCAAAGTCTTCGGGCTTAATCTCCATCTGGGCCAGGCGGTCGGAATAGGTTTTGGCATAGGTCTTATACAAGCCTTGCTGCTGGGAAATGTCTTTCCAGGCCGCGTTGGCGATGGGGCGCTTGGCGAGCACGCCAACGTTGTGCTGGCGGCAGATGGGCAGAACTTTATCGATGTTGATCTGGTCGGCGATGCTGATGGATGTTTCGATGACGGCAATGTCAGGGAGTGCCGCGGCATACGCGGCCGCTTCGTTGTCCCCCGAATAACCGACGAAGCGGATTTTCCCGGCGTCCCTGGCTTTGACCAGCGGCTCAATCACCCCGCCGGATTGGAGCTTGGTGAGATCGCACGAGTGCAGCAGCATCACATCCAGGTGATCGGTGCCAAGGTTTTTGAGCGAGCGGTCGACCGTTTTGGCGATGAGATCGGGCGACCAGGCGGGATCAGGCATATCGGGCAATTTGCCGCCGCACTTGGAGACGAGGATGAATTCATCTCGGCGGTGGCCGATCGCTTTGGCGATCATCTCCTCCGAACCCGGATAGCTGGCGGCGGTGTCGATCAGGTTCACACCGGCATCGAGCATGAGGTTGAGGATCTGCGTCGCCCGCTCCTGCTCGGTGGCAAGGTAACCGATCGGTGCGCTGCCGAATCCGAGCGGAGAAACAACGTAACCACTGCGGCCAAGGGGGTGTCTGGTCATGGTGAAATTGTAGGGCGGCAGATGCAGGGGTGGAGGGGGAAAAATAGGGGTCGTCACGGGGCCACGGCTAAAAAAGGCATCTCCTCTTCTTTGTCGATTACCGATAAGTGTTGAGATGTTGTCCGCAGAAGCTTATTCGTTTCGCTTGAAATCGCGGTTGGCGATCAGCCTGTCGTGGGTGGCGGGGTATACCAATGTCATCATGCTGATTGCCTGCGATGAAGTGGTATCGCATCAGACAGGCAACAGCACGCATGTTGGACGGGCGATTGGACAATTGGCGCTGCGGCAGCCGGGCGCAGTCGGGCATTTGTTCTATTTTGGATTTCTGCTGGTGATGTTTTTGCTCGGTGCGGTCACAAGCGCCTTCATGACCGAAGGCGCCCGGCGAGCGGGGCGTGTTTCGAAATATATCCTGCCGATGAGCCTGGAAGCGATTCTGCTTTCAGCGCTGGTGATGGGTTTGCTTCTGCATCCCAGGCCGCTGGAGGATGGGCCACAGGTAGTCGTGACGCTGAGCGCGATCGCCGCGCTGGCGATGGGATTACAGAATGCGACGATCACAAAAATCTCCGGCGCCGTGGTGCGAACGACGCACCTGACCGGCGTAATCACCGACCTGGGGTTGGAGGGAACACAGCTTTTTCTTTGGTGGTGTGACATGATGAGCAGCCGCCGGGCCGGGCGGTACGGGCGGATTCTGAAGGTAAGTCGGCGGCATCCAACAGTGCTGCGCGTGCTGCTGCTGGCAAGCATCTTCGGGTCGTTCATGTTCGGCGCAATGGCGGGAACGGTGTTCTTCGAATTGCTCGGCGGGCCGGCGCTGCTGGCGCCGGTTCTGTTTCTGGGCTGGATCGTGGTGACGGATTATCTCACGCCAATTGCCGATGTGCGCGAGATCGACCCGACGGCCGACAAGGAACTGACGGCGCTGTTCGGGAACATCCAATCGCTGTTGCCGGAACACGTGGGAATATTCAGGCTTGCGCATCACAAGGCGGGCCGTCTGCATCATGCGCCGGATTTTGGAGCATGGGTGGATCGCGTGCCGAAGCATTGGCGGGTGGTCATCCTGGTTATCAGTCCATTGACGCAGTTCGATCAGGACACTGCCGCCAGCCTGCTAAAGGCGGCGGGCAAGCTTAAATCACATGACCGGACACTGGTGGTGAGCGGGATGAATCGCGTGCAGTTTAAGACCCTGATGGACTGCGGAATCACGAAAATGATCGATCTGGAAAACTTTGTTCCCGACTTGGAATTTGCAATTGCCAGAGGCATTAACCTTGCCTCCGGCGGCGGGGAATGATGAATTTGTCGCTTGTCATTGTTTCCCAACATATTCCTGGAGCGGCCGCACACCCCAATCGCCTTTTTGTAATTCAGCGATTGCCTTGGCGGCGGCGTTTGCGCCGGTGAGCGTCGTCACCATCGGCACCTTGTTCAGGACTGCCATCGCGCGAATCTTGCCCTCATCTGTCTGCGGACCTTTCCGCGTCGGTGTGTTGATGATGAGCTGAATCTGGCCGTTTTTAATATAGTCGCGGATGTTCGGCCGGCCCTCGGCCAGCTTGGTCAGCCGCGTGGCCGGAATGTCATTCTTCCGCAGTGCATCATATGTGCCACTGGTGGCAAGAAGTGCAAAGCCGCAGTCGGCGAGCATCCGGGCGATGGGAATGACAGCTTCCTTGTCGCCGTCGCGAACGCTGATGAAGGCGCTGCCTTTGGTCGGAAGGACGGTGCCGCTGGCGATCTGGCTCTTGGCGAAGGCGAGGGGGAAGTTGACGTCGATGCCCATCACTTCACCCGTGCTCCGCATTTCCGGGCCGAGAATCACATCGACGCCGGGGAATTTTGTGAACGGGAAAACCACTTCCTTCACGCTCACATGCTTCGGCGGCGTGGGCTCGACAAAACCCAGCTCTTTCAGCGATTTGCCCGCCATCACCTTGGCGGCGATCTTCGCAAACGGCTGCCCCTGCGCCTTGCTCACAAACGGCACCGTGCGGCTGGCGCGCGGGTTCACTTCAATCACATAAATCTCGTTGTCCTTGATGGCGTATTGAACGTTCATCAAGCCGCGAACGCGGAGGGCTTTGGCAAGTTCCTTTGTCTGGCGTTTCAGCTCGGCAACGATTTCCTTTGAGAGTGAATAAGGAGGCAAGGCACAGGCGCTGTCGCCGGAATGGATGCCGGCTTCTTCGATATGCTCCATGACGCCGATAACCATGGCCTGTCCACGTTCCGGAGCGGCCGCGGCGGAGGGATCGAAATCGGCAATGCAATCGACATCGACTTCCGTTGCATTGTCGAGGAATTTGTCGACGAGGATCGGCGCATCTGCGATGGTGCTGGCTTCGACTGCATTGGCCATGTAGTAGTTGAGCTGGTCTTCATCCGAGACGATTTCCATGGCGCGGCCGCCAAGGACGAAGCTGGGCCGGACGAGCACCGGATAACCGATGCGCCTGGCGATGTCGCGCGCTTCGGTGATGGATCTTGCGATGCCATTTTCGGGTTGCCTGAGCTTGAGTTGCTGGAGGAGCGTGCGGAATTGCTCGCGATCACCGGCGGCGTCGAGGGAATCAACGGTGGTGCCGAGGATCGGGACGCCGGCTTCCATCAGGCCGCGGGCAAGGTTGAGCGGCGTTTGGCCGCCAAACTGGACAATGACGCCTTGGACGAGACCGCCGGCCTGGCCAAATGGCCGGCCATTCAACCGCTCGCAGATATTCAAGACATCTTCATGCGTCAGCGGTTCGAAAAAGAGCAGATCGCTGGTGTCGTAATCGGTGCTGACGGTTTCAGGGTTGGAGTTGATCATCACCGATTCAATGCCAAGCTCGCGCATCGCAAAGGCGGCGTGGACGCAGCAATAGTCAAATTCGATACCCTGGCCGATGCGGTTGGGGCCGCCACCGATGATGATGACTTTAGGGCGATCAGTGAGGCGGATTTCATCTTCGGTTTTGGTCAGTGGTCCGCTGTCCGTTGTCAGTTGCTTGTAGGGGGTTTCGTAGGTGCTGTAGTAATAAGGCGTCGCCGCTTCGAATTCGGCGGCGCAGGTGTCGACGAGTTTGTAGACGGGCTTAATGCCATTTTCAGTTCGGATCGCTCGCATATCCTTAGGCTTCAATCCGGCAATTGATGCAAGCTGCACATCGCTGTAGCCAAGTTCCTTGGCGGTGCGCCAGAGTTCGATTTTCTTTGTTGCAGGCCATTCCTTCTTGCCGGCCAGGATTTCTTCGAACTCCACAAGCTTCTTCATCTGCGATAAAAACCACCGGTCGATCTTCGTCAGCTCATAAACCTGATCGATGCTCCATCCCATCTTCAGCGCATACCGCAGGTAATACAGCCGCCCCTGGCTCGGGACTGCCAGCTTCCGCCGGAGCTTGTCCGTTGGGATCGGCCATTCATGATCGAGCGATTCGCCTTGCGTGGTTTTGTCATTATCCGCGGCACGGGCACTTCTGGCGTGGCCAGCGCTGTCAGACACGGGCGGGGTGCCCGTGCTACGTTGTGCATTCAGCCATTTGTCATACTTGTCCAGGCCGAAGCCGAAGCGTTTGACTTCCATGCTTCGGATGCCTTTTTGCAGGGCTTCCTTGAACGTCCGCCCGATGGCCATCGCTTCGCCGACGCTTTTCATCTGCGTGGTCAGCGTTTCATCGGCGTCGGGGAATTTTTCAAATGTCCAGCGGGGAATTTTGATGACGACGTAGTCGATGGTCGGCTCAAAACACGCGGATGTATACAGCTCATATTGATCGCGCGGGCTGACACCGCCCCTGGGGTTTTGCCCCATCGCGGACGATTTGCCATCGAGCCGCCGGCTGGTGATGTAGTTCGGCAATTCATCCAGCGTGTAACCCACCGCCAGCTTCGCCGCCAGCTTGGCGATCGGATAACCAGTTGCTTTTGATGCCAATGCACTGCTGCGCGACACGCGCGGGTTCATCTCGACAACGATCATGTCGCCGTTGTCGGGATTGATGGCAAACTGGATGTTGGAGCCGCCTGTCTCGACGCCGACGGCGCGGATCACCGCGATGCTGGCGTCGCGCATGCGCTGGTATTCTTTATCGGTCAGCGTCTGGATCGGCGCGACGGTGATGGAGTCACCGGTATGCACGCCCATGGCGTCCAGGTTTTCGATGGAGCAGATGATGACGACGTTGTCGTTCCTGTCGCGCATCACCTCCATTTCAAATTCTTTCCAGCCGATGACAGATTGCTCGATAAGCACTTCGGTGACCGGCGAAGCGTCGAGCCCGCGCTGGACGGTGTTTTCGAATTCTTCGATATTGTAGGCGATGCCGCCGCCCGTGCCGCCGAGCGTGAACGCCGGCCGGATAATCAGCGGCAGACCAATATCAACCAGCACCTTGCGCACATCATCCATGTTATGGACGACACCGCTGCGGGGAACCTTCAGGCCGATCTGGATCATGAGGTCTTTAAAAACCTGCCGGTCTTCGCCGCGATGGATGGCGTCGCGGTTGGCGCCGATCATTTTCACGCCAAATTTTGTAAAGATGCCGCGGTCATAGCAGGCCATGGCGGTGTTCAAACCCGTCTGCCCGCCAAGCGTAGGAAGGACCGCATCGATCGGCGTGCCTTTGCTCTTTTCGTAAATCAGAATTTTTTCGACCGCTTCAGGCGTGATCGGCTCAATATAAGTAGCATCAGCAAACTCCGGATCGGTCATGATCGTCGCGGGATTGCTGTTGATCAGCACAATGCGATATCCCTCTTCCCTGAGCGCGCGGCAAGCCTGCACACCGGAATAGTCAAACTCGCAGCCCTGGCCGATGACAATAGGTCCGGAGCCGATGATCAGGATCGTGTGGATGTCGGTGCGTCGTGGCATGTCTTTAAAGCTTTCAGATCGAAGAAAATTCGGAGTAATGTACAAGCGCGCGGTGGTAATGCCAACGGGAGGTGCAGCAAGGGCGAAATTCGAATAACCAATCAATCGCAAATGCTCAAATGACCGCATGACAAAACAAAATCAGAAGAACAGCATCTCTGGTCTTCATTCCGTCATTTGGGCCTCATCATGCGAATATTCGTCATGCGAATTTCACCCTTCGGGTTTCTCCCCCGCTGTTCGGTTAAACTCCCCGAATGCTTCCAGTCGTGCTGCATCACGGTTTGTTTGGCACCGGCGACATTTATGTCGGGCCGCTGAAGCTGAGTTATTTTCGCGGGATCGATCGGGCCATTGTCGAACGGGGGCATCCGTTGATCGTCACGCGGGTGCATCCGAGCAGTTCGGTGCAGAATCGGGCGCGGCAGCTCAAGGAATCACTCCTGCGGCAATTGCAGATCTTGGGGCGCGAACATCAGAAGATCATTCTCATCGGGCATTCAATGGGCGGCCTGGATGCGCGATATGCGGTGGCAAAGCTGGGACTGGCCGAACGGGTGGCGGCGGTGGTGACGGTGACCACGCCGCACCGCGGAAGCCCTTATGCGGATTGGGTGGTGCGCAACCTCGGGCAGCGGTTGGGCGGGATGCGGCTGGTGCGCTTTCTGCGGCTGGATATGCAGGCCGTGCTCGATCTCACAACCGAACGCTGCGCCCGATTCAACGAAGAAATACACGATGTGCCCGGGGTTCGCTATTTCTCCATCAGCGCGGCCAAGCCCTGGACGCGCATCCCCGCATTTGCAATGCACGCACATCGCGTGATTTCCGCCGTCGAAGGGGAAAATGACGGGCTGGTTTCTATCCAAAGCTCCACCTGGGGCGAACATCTCGGGGTTTGGGCGGCGGACCACTGGCATACCATCAATCGGCGGTTCACCATCGAATTAAAAGAACCGACCGGAAATATCGTTCCCTACTGGATGAGGATGCTGGATAAGGTGACGCAGGAGGTCCAGGAGGTGAATGGATTGGCGTAAAGGGGATACAATAAACAAATGCCTTCTGTTGCCCGCCGATTTGCCGTTGTTGCTTCCGCTCTGACAATCGACCCCCGCGAAGCGCCGACGCTGGCGCACAAGGCAGGGTTTAACGGTTTGTTGTTCGATGCGTTTTCGGAAGATCTCGATCTGCCGGCGCTTTCTTCCACAGGCCGGCGGGAATTCCGGCAGGTCTTATCGCGGCAGGATCGGGAACTGGTTGGCCTGCGGGTTGATCTGGGGGCGAAGGGCCTTGGCCCGGGGGCGGATGTCGATCGGCTTCTGTCGCAACTTCAAAAAATAATGGAGACGGCGGCAGAGTTGCAGTCGCCGCTGGTTTGCATGGAAGCGGGACGTTTGCCCGAACCGCCGGCCGTTCAGGAAACCAGGCCGAAGATCAAACCGGAAGAAGCCGGGCTGATTCTGATTCCCACCTTCGCCGCCGCTCCTGCGCCAGAGGTTACACAACTGCAGTCCGTGCCCGAAACGGTGGACCCGGTGTTTGTGGCGCAGGTGGATGGGGCGTTTGCGGAAATAGGCGTGTTGGCGGATCGATATAACGTGATGGTGGCCATGCGGAGCGATCTGGCGTCATTTGCTGCGATTGATCGGGTGCTCAGCGCGGCTCGATGCCCGTGGTTCGGGATTGATCTGGATCCGGTCGCCGTCCTGCGCGACAGGTGGGATATGTACGAAACGTTTTCGCGACTGGGCTCACACGTCCGCCACGTCCGCGGCCGCGATGCCGTCCGCGGCGCCGATCGGCGGACCAAGCCAATGCCCATTGGCCGCGGCGATACAAAATGGGATGAGCTTTTAAGCAACCTGGATGGCGCTTCATATCATGGATGGATTACGCTGGACCCCATGGAACTGCCCGATCGCACCGGTGCGGCGGTGGCAGGGGTAAAATATTTGAAATTGCATGAGTAAAAAATTTTTCCTTTGCATGCAGGAGAATCAGCAGATCACTTTCATGCCGAGCACGTTACACGTGTGCGGCAGAATCAAACAGTGAAAATCGCCGATCGCAGCTATCGGGTGTAACTCTCGTTTGTGGCGGAATGGCAAGCTCCTCGCGCACAAGCGCACCGACGAAGAGAGATAAAATGAAAACGCATCTTTTCTCTGCGTCTCAGCGCCTCCGCGTTAAAATTTCCCATCCATATTTCCGCCGCCACAATCAAGCGTTACACCCCAGCTATCTTGCGAATTAATCCGCCTGATGATTCAGCAAGATGAATGTGCTAAAATCTTCGTCTCGGTTTTTAGCGTTGTCACTATGTCTTACACCGTTCTTGCCCGCCGCTATCGCTCCAATACGTTCGACGAAGTCGTCGGGCAGAATCACATTGCGCAGACGCTTAAAAAGGCAATTGAATCGGATCGCATCGCCCACGCCTATCTCTTCTGCGGCACGCGCGGCACCGGCAAAACCTCGACAGCGCGCATTCTCGCGAAATGCCTCAACTGCCAGTCCGCCAATCACCCGGTGACGCAACCTTGCGACAAGTGCGATTCGTGCAAGGCAATCGCACGCGGCGAAGACATCGACGTGATCGAGATCGACGCCGCCAGCAATACCGGCGTGGATAACGTGCGCGATGTGATTATTTCCAGCGCCTACAACACACCGGCCCGGTCGCGGTTCAAGGTGTTCATCATCGATGAAGTGCACATGCTGTCGAAGAACGCGTTTAACGCGCTTCTCAAGACGCTGGAAGAACCACCGAGCCATGTGAAGTTTATTCTTGCAACGACAGAGCCCGAGAAGGTGCTGGCGACGATCTTGTCGCGCTGCCAGCGATATGACTTCCGCAACATCGGCACGCGCGAGATCGCGGCTCATCTGAAAGAAATCTGCAAAACCGAAAAAATCGACGCCGACGATGACGCGCTGCTGCTGGTCGCCAAGGCAGGCGCGGGATCGATGCGGGATTCGCTGTCGCTCCTGGACCGGCTGCTCAGCGTCGGTGAAAAGCACCTGACGGTGGACATGATCGAGCAGTTGCTCGGGCTGCCGAAGAGCCAGTTGATTTTTGACCTGGTCGCCGCGATCGGCGGCGGTAATGTGAAATTCGCGATCGGTCAGGCGGATTCCATCATCACCAACGGGCTGTCGGTTGATTCGCTCATCGCGTCACTGGTCGATCATCTTCGGAATCTGCTGATCCTTCGCACCTGCGGCCCGGATTCACACCTGGTTGAAGTGCCGGGGCTTTCGCTGGCCGAATTGACGAAGCAATCGCAGCAATTCGATGCCGGGGCGCTGTCGCAGGACATCGTCATCCTGGAAGAGTTGCGGCGGCATGTCCGCCAATCGCAGGCCGGGCGGGCGCTGCTCGATGCGACATTGGTGCGGATGGCGCTGGCGGATCAGTTTGCGAGCATCGGGGAATTAGTCGCACGGGCCGGAGGAAATGGATCATCCGCAGTTTCTGCCTCGCAAAAAAAAAAGCCCGTTGAGACATCCGTAGCAAACGTCGCTGCAATGCCGCGAGCAAATCCTGCTGTGCGCGGCCCCGCTGCACCACCGGAAATTAAAACTCCGATAGAACCTGAACCCCTCCTCCAAAGTCCGTCGGCGCACGACGCTGCTCCGCTCCCTCATCCCCCTGCGGCCCCCCCCGCCGCTGCGGTAAGTTCCGCGCCAGCCGTGTCCGCCCCGCCGGACCTTCTCGATGATGACGATGATCTCCCTGCAGTTGGGAAAGTGTGGGAGAGCGATGGCCCGAAAGTCTCGCTGGCGACACTCATGGCGCAGCACGCCGCGGCTTCCGCAGCCGCGCCGCAATCAAAGCCTGAAGCATCCAATGTTGAACCTGTTGATACCAATGATTTACCGGCCAAATGGAAGGCAATGCTGGCGCTGATTGCAAACCAGGGCCCGGCCCTCAGCGGCCTGCTGATGCATGGCCGGCTCGTTGGCATCGAAGACGGCCGCGCCGTCATCCGTTACGGCAAACAGCACGAAACATTTGTGAAGATGCTGGAGCGCAACGGCAAAAAAGATTTAGTGCGCGATGCGCTATGCCAGGTGCTGGAGCAAACCGTTGGTGTGAAGTTTGAGGTGGATTCAAATGGCGATTCGATGCCGCCGGCGCCCGCGCCACCGTCCATAACCTCGCCCCCGCAGCGGCAGGCGCCGCCCGCCCGGTTGCCGCCGCGCCGCCTGCAGCGCCCATTGAAAATACACCGACAATCCGCATCACCGAAGAAATGCGAACAAAGCTCTATCAAACCGAACCCCTGATCCGCGCCGTGGTGGATCAACTCGGCGGAACAATCATCAGGCTCGAAGAATAAAAGCCTCAACAGACCACCGACAAAGGACCAATACCCATGTCAATGTTTGACGCGCTAAAAAGCCTCGGCAACCCAATGGAACTGATGCGCAAAGCCAAAGAGATGCAGGAGAAGATGAAGCAGATCCAGGAGGACCTGGCCCGCCGGCAGGTCAGCGCCGACGCCGGTGGTGGAATGGTGTCGGCCGTCGTCAACGGGAGAA
This sequence comes from uncultured Phycisphaerales bacterium, assembly GCA_963704405.1. Classification (GTDB taxonomy): domain Bacteria; phylum Planctomycetota; class Phycisphaerae; order Tepidisphaerales; family Tepidisphaeraceae; genus MFD01213-c1. The sequence continues at coordinate 1,228,586 of OY969903.1, read as the reverse complement.
TGGAACTGGTGAAGGTCCGCATCGACAAAACCAGGATCGACGTGAACGACACAGACCTGCTGGAAGATGTGATCACCGCCGCCGTCGCCGCCGCCCAGGCGAAGGCCGCGGACATGGTGAAGGATGAAATGCAGAAAATGGCGGCAAACGCCGGCCTGCCGGCGGGGATGCTGCCAGGCATATAGACGTGCAGCGGCGACAGGCCGCATTCGATCGGTTAAAAACGGCGGCCTATGGCCCTTTCCCCCCAGCAAATGTTGGTGGCGCTGCTTCCGCCGGCTTACCTTCTGGGATCAGTTCCATTCGGGTTTCTTGTCGGCCTCGCTAAAGGGGTCGATGTGCGACATGCCGGCAGCGGCAACATCGGGGCAAGCAATGTCGGGCGGCTCCTCGGCAAGCGATTCTTCTTCATCGTATTCATACTGGACATGCTCAAGGGATTGCTGCCGATGCTGCTGGCGGCGGCTATCAGCAATCGAACAGCCCCTTCCAGCAGGATCTATGTGCTGGTGCTGCTGGTCGGCTTTGCCTCCATCGCGGGGCATATGTTCAGCATTTTTCTGAAGTTCAAAGGCGGCAAAGGCGTTGCCACCAGCGCAGGGGTGGTGCTGGGGTTGTGGCCGTATTACACATTGCCGGGGCTGCTGGCGATTGGTGTGTTCATCGCAACGCTCTACCTGTCTCGATACATCAGCGTAAGCTCCATGACGGCATCCATCACCTTCCCTCTGGCATACCTTGCGATCGGCCTGCATCGGGGATGGGATCCACAAGGCGAGCAACTGCCGCTGCTGCTCTTTGCGATATTGATGGCCGTCATGATCGTCTATAAACACCGGACCAACATCGCCCGCCTGCGCGGGCACAGAACACCGCATGGGGACCCAAACGCCCGCTCAACCCCATTGAGTGTGGATCAATCCGGATGGAATGGGGATTGCAACACCTGTGTAACAACCGTTTTTTGCGGACAGATCGACGGTCTGCGTCGGTCGTGAACGATTCCCTTTTTTGCGGTTTACCGCAGGAGTTTTGTCATGATTCGCACTCTTTCAGCAATTGTTCTGGCGTGTGCAATGGGCATTGGCATTCTGGGCTGCCAGTCGGATCAAAGCGGGAACACTCCAGGCGATAACGCAGGCACCGGCAGCACTTCGGGCAGTGGTTCATCGAATATGTCGAGTGGCGGCGCTGCTATGGGCCCCAGCGGCACTTCTCAGAAGATGCAGAACTATGGCCAGCCCACAGATACGCAATTGAATAATGGCCGCATACAAAACGGCGCTGATTCAAACACCCTCAGCAACCAGGGGCGGCCGACGACGCAGCCATAAGTGATTAGGCATGAAGGGCGACTTTTATATTGCCGCTCAAAAAGAACCCCCGGTCTTTCGACCGGGGGTTCCTGACTTGTGAGAAAGTTTGGGAAACGTCGTCACCAGAACGAAGAACCTGGTGATCATTCGTCTCAATTAACGGAGAAGCGTCAGCACCTGCTGAGGAGCCGAGTTGGCCTGCGACAGAACGGTTGTGGCCGCCTGTGACAGGATCTGGTTCCTCGTCAGATTCGACGTTTCCGCCGAGAAGTCCGTGTCGGCGATGGCACTTTCAGCGGCCGAGGCGTTTTCAAACGCAACGCCAAGGCTGTTGATCGTGCTGCCGAGCGTGAACTTCTGGAACGCGCCCAGTCGACCGCGGAGCTGTGACACCTGCTTGATCGACTCATCGACGATCTTCTGGCTGGTGACCAGGTTGCCGCTGGTGAGCGCATTAGCGCCACCGGAAGAAAGGGAGCTTAGGAAACCGAGGGTGGAATCGCCGAGGCTGCCGGTCGAAACCGATTGGATGCCCAGGGAGGCTTTGTCGGTTTCGGTGACTTTGGAACCCAAGGCGAACGTCGCGCCACCGCCGGTGATACCGAACGTCTTGGTTTGTCCGGCGTTCAGCCCTTTGGTGAGCGTGAACGAAAGGTCCAGGTCGTTGCTGCGGTAGGTGACGTCCTTGCCGGCCGCGGTGGCGGCAGCACCGTTCACAGTGACGGCCGCATCGGTCCCGAAGGACTTGCCGCTGGTGCCACCGGTGACGTTGAAGTGGGCAGCGCCGGCAACAGCCTTGATGCTGACAAACTGCGCTGAGCCAAATCCTGTCGAGTCAAACCGGAGCGTGGTGCCGGAGACTAAAGCGCTGACTCCGGTCACGTCCTTGATGTTGTTGATGGCGGTCGCGACCGAGCTGATGGTCGAACTGCCGGCAAAGCTGAGCTGCTCGGTGCCGGCCGTTCCGGCAATTTCGAGCGTCACGGGAGTGCCACCGGAGGTATATCCGACGCCACCGCCGGTCACTGTACCGGCCGTATAGCGGACTTCACCGCTGGTCGCGCTGTTGGTGACCTGCACAACGACGCTCAATGTCTTGTTGTCAGACAAATGCGCGGCATTGACCTGAATCGCATCAAATGCGCTGCGTGGCCGCGCTGCTGGTGGTGTATGCGTAATCGCCGTTCAGGAGCTTCTTGCCCTGGAACTGCGTTGCACCGGCGATGCGGTTGATGGTGCTGAGCACCGAGTCAACCTGAAGCTGATTCGCGTTGATTTCGTCCTGGCTCAAACCACCGCTGTTGGCGGTCTGGCTGACCAGGCTCTGGACCTGGGTCAGCAGGCTGCTGACTTCGTTCAAACCACCTTCGGCGGTGCCGATAATGTTGGTGGCGCGCTGGGCGTTATCAATCGCCTGCGTGATCCCGGCTTCCTGGGCCTTGAGGTTCTCGCTGGCGATCAGGCCTGCAGGATCGTCGGCGCCGGAGTTGATCTTCAAACCGGTGCTCAGACGTTCGAGGCTGGTATTCAATGCCGCATTGTTCTTTGCGAGCACGCGCTGAGCGATCAGCGACGTGACGTTGGTGTTAATTCTGCTCATGATTGTCTTTCCTTGACTATTGTTTTGCGCGTCCCGCGGATCTGCGGTCTTTGGAACGCGCCCTTCATTCCCTTGAAAGGCCGGGAAGGAACTCTGCATGCTCCTTCGTCGCTGGGGGGTCAGGGTAAAATCCTTCCAGCACAGCAGCCTTGCAGGCCACGCCTGATGTCAGGCCTGGTTCCTGCGGGTCGGCTCACTCAGGGAAATACCTGAACGACCGACCGTGTTGGCTCATACATGGGCTCCTTTCTCACAAGTCTGATTCAACCGGCTGCTGTTTCCGGGCGTGCGCCCCGGTGAATCGACCGGTCTTATCGCTGTCTTGCGTCTCATCGTCGTCGTATATGGGGTGACTTTAGATGTGATCGCCTTACGAGCGCCCCTCGGGGTTATGGGGCGCTCGCGCGTTGGAAGCGAGTAGGCGAGGTGGAGGAGTGGGGAGAGTTTGGTAACGAGCGCATTATCAGACAGAGGGCGGGATGAAGTGAATTCCGGACGTTGCGCAGCGCCGCGTGCGCGATTAAAATAGGGAAATGCCAAAAAAAATAATTAGAAGATTTTGATCGCGGACCTCGGAAATCAGCAAGTTTTCTTAGCTCGGAAAATTCAGGCTTGCCGCTCTGTTTCGCTCAAGGCAAATACATGTCGCTCTTATCGGCGCTGCCAGTACTCCGGGAAACAGGAGCAGAGGAAAGTACGTGGCAATCGCGATTCAAAAAAACCGCCGGTTATTCACCGGCGGGTTCACTATTTTTAGAATGAACGGATCAGAATTCCTCAAGGGTTAGAACCAGGGCACGGGGCTGTTGGTATGAGCGGCGTCATTCTTCTCGCGGTTCACCCAGAAGCCGGCAGCGCCCGGACTCGCAAGCTGTCCTTCTTTTGGATCTGCGGCTGTTGTGTGTGGGTCGCGGCCGTCAGCTTCGACCTCCAAAAGGTCCAGCATATCGTCAAACTGCCGCGTATTTGGATTTCCACTGACGTGCATATTGAAATACGAGGGGCTCAGTAAGTAGGTGTCCAGAACGGGCGCGACGTGTCCATCCTTGAAGCCGATGTTTACAGTGACCTTATTACCACGGACGTGGGAGAGTGTCGCACCATCGAAGAGCATGTCGCAGACCAAGGCCTTATACTTGCTTAAGCCTTGAAAAGTGCGATAGCGGCTGGCGTTGCCGGTGGCGGCCGCGGCTGAACCGGCCGGCGGCGGAGCACTTGAGGCCGCCCAGTGGGGGTTGTATTGATAACTGGTGTAGTAACTGGATGGGCCATTTACGGCAGCTTTACCTTGAGCGGACTGACCAGGACAGTAGCGAATGGGCATCCAGCTCTCAACGCTGCGCGGGGCGGTGGTGGCGTCGTTCAGCCCGTTGGGCCGCTTTCCGAGGTAGCCGGTATAAATAAGGCGGCCAATGTTCGCGCCAGGGTCGGGAGCTGTTGCAAAGGATGAACTGCCATAGGTCATGTAGGAATATTCAGGCACACCACAGCGCATTGCGCCGCTGCCGGGTGTCGCCGTTTTCATGGCGGCTTCACCCCCGGAACGCTCGGGGAGCATGCCGTGGTTTTCGCCGGCATACATCGTTGATGCGATGACGATCTGCCGCAGATTGGATTCGCAGGCGACGATTGCAGCCTGATAGCGGGCCTTGGAAAGAGCCGGCAGCAGAATGCCAATCAGCACGGCAATAATTCCGATGACTACAAGGAGCTCAACGAGGGTAAAACCCGATCGAGGACGGCTTTGAACATTATTACGAAGACACATAATATGGCTCCTTACCAATTGGTTTTCTGATCGCATTCCACGATGTTTTCATACGTCGTTTAAGACAACTTTGTGCGGAAAATCTAAAGGGAGGAGAGCAAATTAATGGCCACACCAAAAGGCATGGCTTTATCGTTAAAAACTGCACCAATATCAGCAAAATTCAGCAATGCCGACGGCTCATTTGGTATCGACTGGTTCTCATCGGGATGCTGTCGCCGAGACGTGGCGTTGTGGCAGGACCAAAGTAATCGGGATGGGGGTGGCATCACCGCCCCTCCCCTCCCCTCCCCTCCCCTCCCCTCCCACCACCACCGAATATGCGGGTTCGCATCCGGCGGTTCGGTTGATGCTCTGTCAGCGGACGGCCGCTGACAACTTCGGTAATCCCAGACGTTCCCACAGTCGATTTGGAAGTGCGATGCTCATCGCCGGACTGCGGCTGATCCGCCAGACGTTGTGCATGCTCCCGGCGGTTTGGGCCGCCAGATCTTTGCCAACGCTGAGTTCATCGTGTCCTTCGAGCTGCTCCGCCCTCTGCCGTGCGGTCATTCTCCCTTACGAGCGGGCCAGTCCTGGACACGCGCTTTGGACACACGGCAGATCTCCCGCGGTAAGTTCGATCTCCTTTGTCACACGTCACACGCCCGCCGACTTTATGTCCGCATTCCTTGATGGGTCGCGAAGGGCTTGCGCCCTTTGCTGTGGACTTTGTGGTCTTATATCGACTCGTCCGATGTTCATCAGGCCGTGACTGTCGCCTCGACGCTTCCTTTAGACCCCACCTCACGGCAACGCCCTTGCGTTTGGCTTGACCTTCGTTTATCAAGCTGGTCAAAGGACTTTTCCCTCCGGGATATCCAACATGCGCAGCGCGCATTAAAAAAACCCGCAGCGCTGGCGCTGCGGGTTCTAAGCCCAAAATGTGCAAGCAAATTATCCCTTATCTAGGGTGTCAAAACCTCGCTCTAGCTTCAAGAGATCATTTTCCTTCAGTTCGCATTAGACCTAATTGCCGTTAAAACTAGTATTGCGGTACCCAGTTGTAGGTATTCCCGATACCTATATGTCCGGCAGTGAGGTTGTTTGATGAGGCCACCAATTCGAGGTATTGGAGTAGGTCTTCTAAGCGAGCGAAATTTCCACCAGCACGGCTCGCATGGTCGTTAACGTTAACAATGCTTACATGTCCATCACCGTAAAGAATATTCCATGAACGCGTATGGCCCATAACATGTGTCGCCCATCCCAAATCGTTGATCGGATCCACGCAGAGTGCATATCCAATATCAGGGAAAAAATCTGTTTTTGTCACCCCGGTTCCCTTGTTCACCTGAGGCGCCGGGGTGCGGGGAACTTTGCCGAAATTTAAGATCTTCTTCCATCGCATCTGAGCGACGTTTACGAGTGTAACCGGATCCTTGTACTCCGCAACATGTGGATTAAAGAAATAATAACCCGCCGAAGGGTCTACTAAGTCGGTCCAAGAAGGGCATTTCATAATCTTTACTGCATACGGCCAACGAGAATCTGGGGCCAACGGCGATTTCAGGTACTTATAAGCAACCAGTCGCCCGATTCCTGAACCTTCATCCCTTGTGCCGCTATTAGCTTGGCTTAGAAGCGGAAACGCGAATGTCGAACTGGCAGTTGACCAAGGGCGATAGATCCCTGGAAAATTAGCGTCGACATTGAAAGTCTTCGTTCCGTTGTCGCCTTGAAAAGGCGGCAGGAAGCCCTTGTTGTCGTTCGCATAATTCACCGCCGCCATTCCAATTTGGCGCAAATACGCGGCACACTCCACACGTTTGGCACTATATCTGGCCCGATTCAACGCGGGCAGGAGGAGGCCAATCAGCACTGCGATAATGCCGATGACGACGAGCAACTCGACCAATGTAAAAGCTGTGCGACGTTTCATGGAAACCTCATAAAATATTGGCATTCTTCGATTATATTAACGATCTAACCGCAAATGCCAGTCAAGCGGAAAAGTATCTCAGCTAAACGACAAAAGGACATGCAACCGAATAAATATACCACAACCGCCTGCATCAGTTGCGCACTGGCGACAATGGCAGATTTCCAAATGGGCCACCCTTTATGGTGGCGGTTAAGCAGAGTGCGTTACTTGAGCAACCTACTCCTAATGAGATTTAATTGCCATAACGACATGTGATACCCGACCTGCTGAGCGTCTTTCGCCTTTTACCGCCGCAAAGCTGTCTGAGTATCGGTTACATTAAGCCTCATATAATGCCACGGAATTCTGAATCTTGCAAGAAAAATGATGGAATTGTTATGGAATCAAACAGCCTTGCCGTGGGAGTTGAATGCAATCGATTTCCGTTCCAGAGGCTTAGTAAACCCTGTTTAATAAATTAAGTGCCAAATAACCGTTGAAAATGCTCATAGAGATGTCCGAAAAATTATATATAATTTTGTGGTAATTGCGGTAATAAAATGAGGGATCGCGAATCATTTTCATGCAAAGCTTGCAACGGATTGATTTTCTGCCTAAATCGCAGTCCACAGCCTCCGTGCCACTCCCACAAGGTGCCAATTACATGACATGCTTGGCGCATGAAAAGCGGTCGGCGATGATTTATTGCCGGCCCCAAGGGAATGTGTTGAAAGTTCCCTTTCATCTGTGGGATCATTAAGGGAATCATTTGGTCATTCCGCATTGAAGAATAGAGCGGGAAAACTTCCGCTGAGGCAAGTGGGATGGCGGCCAAACGCGTGGCGGCGCTGTTCCTGCCGCCATATCTTCCCTGATCTAAATCCGTTCGAGATGATCTTCGCCAAGGCCAGGTGCGCCTGCTGCGATCACTGGCCCAGCGAACGCGTGAAGAGTTGTGGACGATGATGCAGTCGGTGCTGGAGCAGATTACCCCATCCGACGCGGCCAACTGCTTCCGCCGCTACGGATACATGCTACAAATGAACCAGGCGTGCCTTATCCTTTGCAAAATCCGGGAGTCGCGGGAAGGGATCCAACGAGGAATTTTTTGAATCTGGGACCGAATGCGTCGCGGCGACGATATAAAAAAACCGCAGGACGTTGACGCATCCTGCGGAAGAAAAAGACTCACTTCAAAAAACCAAAAATCAGTTTATCCAAGGCACAAGCGGATGGTTTGATGTGCCATTTCCGGGTTTGCCTGATGCGTCTTGTTGGTTGCGGTATCGCCATCGGTTCCAGAGTTTTTGTCCGGGGATTGCCACGGTGGTTGCTGGATCTCCACCGCGCGCTTCTGTCTCCAGAATACCAATGCAAAATCTGCGCAAAAAGAAGCGGCGGCCGATCATTCTGAACGGCCGCCGCAGCGGAGGATGCTATTAACTACCAATTCTTCTTACATCTTCCGACGCCGCCGCGCCATCAGGCCCACAGCGCCGATGCCCAGGAGGCTCAGGCTTCCCGGTTCCGGAACCGCTGAGCTGCTGTCGGAACTGATCGCCACCTCAGAGGCGGTGCTGGCCAGCAGCGAGCCGCCAAGCTGGCTGCCCGGGCCGGTCGGCTGCATGTTGAAGGCATTGTCGATCAGCGAATAGTCGCTGCCATCCACCACGCCATCGTAGTTAAAGTCGCCGTTGAACCACCCCTTCAAGGCCGGATGGGTAAAGCCATTGTCGATCTTGGCATAGTCGCTGCCGTCCACCTTGCCGCTGAGGTCGGCATCGCCAAAGTAGGTGTACTTCACCAACACATCCGTCAGCGAAGGATTCTGCCCGTCAAACAGACCCAGCGGCGTGCTGCTGCCGTAGATCAGATTCCCGCTGCCATCGTTGTTCACGATCACGCCCAAAGCAGTCAGATGCGTGGAGTCATTCGCCGCCGCCGTGCTGATGATGCCGGCAGAGCCGTTCCAGAAGCCCGTCGGGCTCGAGAGGTTCAAGCCCTGCTTGAGCTGATCAGTGGTGTTGGCAAAGGTGGTGTTGGCGGCAGCAGTGCTGGCATTGTGAATGACCATGTCATTGCCATTGAGGTCCAGCTTGCTCGCCCAGGCTCCGGGGGTTGAGCCGCTCAGGCCGAGCGAGCTGGTGACCAGCACGGTGCGATTGGCGTGGGCGGAAGGATTGGCGACGGTCACTACGCCGCCGCTGCCGATCGACAGCGAGCCCCAGGTCCGGGTGAGGATGCCGCTGGCGGTGTTGGCTCCGACATTGACTGTGCCGTTGGCCGTTACCGCAGGGGTGCCGGTGAGCAGGCCGTTGATGTTGGCGGTGGCTCCGGAAGCGACCGTCACATTGGCGCTGGCGATGGCGCCGCCGGCGGAAAGGGTGAGCGTGCCGGCATTGACATTCGTGTTGCCGCTGTAGGTATTGGCGGTGCTGATGGTCAATGCGCCGGTTCCGTTCTTGGTTAAGCTGCCGGTGCCGGCGATGGCTCCTGCGCCGCTGAAGACATAGGTGTTGCCCAGTGCATTGTTGACGATCACCGAGCCGGGAGTGACCGTCGAGCCGATCGTGACGGCGTAATGGCCGTTGTTGGTGTCGTTGAAGGTGACGTTGTCGCCGGTGTTGAACTTGGCGGAGGTTGTGCCGTTGTTCCAGTTGATGTTGTTGGCCGTATCCCAGGTCACGCCATCGGTCGGGCTGCCTGCGCCTGTGTTATTCCAGGTGAGGTTGGCGGGGCCTGCGACGCCACCGACAACCAGATCAATAAATCCCGAGTCCACCGTGTTGCTGAGCGAATAAGTGACGCCGGGATTGCTTGGAAGGGTGAAGTTTGCCAGCGTAATACCGCTGGTGATGGTGCCCGCCGTGTTGTCACCGATGAGGCGATAATCCACACCGGGCGTTCCAATATTGGATCCCAGGCTGATGGCGGTGCCGGCGGCAATAGTGGGGGTGGCGGTCAAGGTCAACAAGTCACCGTTGGTGACGATGCCAGTGCCGGTGCCTAAGTCAAAGTTCAATGTAGTGAGCGTGCCGGCTGTTCCGCTGGTGGTCAATGCGCCGGTAGTCAGTGCACCGATAGTTCCGACACCGCCGGGAGCGATCGTGTGGGCTGCGGTGCCGAAGGTAACCGCTCCAACAGTACCCACCGTTCCGCTGGCCAGGACACCGCCGTTGAGGGTGACGGTCCCGGTTCCGGTGGCTGATCCGGTGGTGTTAGCCGCTACGAGGGTACCGGCATTGACGGTTGTATTGCCGGTGTAGGTGTTGGCGGCAGTGAGTTGCCAAGTGCCTGCACCGGACTTGACCACGCCGAGCTTGCCGCCAATGGCGGAGTCGGCCAGCACATTGCCCATGGTATTGGCGGCAGTGCTGGTGCCTGTGAGAGTCAGGTTGCGATTTGCAGCGCCAAACGAGAGCGTATCAGGACCTGCAACTGTTCCCGCTGCGCTGATGGTGATGCTATTGGCGGCCGCATTAATTGCGGTGATGGTCTCGCCGGCGGGCAGATTCGCGCCTGTCACGCTCATGCCCACGGCCAGATCGGCGACGTTTGGAAGCCCGGTCACGGCTGTTGTTAAAGCAGTCGTTGCAGCGCGGCTGGCGGAATCGCCGGCGACGATAGCGCCACCGTTATTAAACGTCAGAGCGCCAGTGCCGGAGGCATCAATCGAACCAGCGCTGGGCATTACAGTGAACAACCGATCGGTGCTGGCAGCGGGCCCGGTGTACTGCAGGGTTCCACCGCTGAGGACCAGGTTGGTCGGATCGTTGGTGCTGGTGCCCAGGCTGCTGGCGACACCGCCGTTGGCCATGATAGTTGTGCTGAGGATGCCGCCGTTGATGGTGTTGACGCCGCTGTAGGTGTTGCTGTTAGCGAGGGTGACGGTTCCGGCGCCGGTTTTGGTGATGCCGGATCCGCTGCCGGTGACGACCGGCAGAATCTGAATATTTCCAGCGCCGCCGACGATGCTGTTTCCGGTCAGTGCCAGCGAAGACATGGCCGGGGTGGTCAGCGTTGCCGTTCCGTTGGTGGCGGTCAGCGTTGCTGACGGAGCCGAGGTGTAGCCGGTTCCGGCGGCGGTCTGCTGGATGCCCAGCAGAGCGAAGTTGGTGGCATTGCTGCCGCCGCTGGCGGTGGTTCCACCGACGGGAGCGGCGGAGAAAGAAATCGTTGGAGCTGTGGTGTAGCCGGTGCCGGGATTGGTGATAGTGATGCCGGTCACTGCGCCAGTTCCGTCGATGGTCGCGGTGGCGGTTGCGCCCGTTCCACCGCCGCCGGTGATAGTGACAGTAGGAGCGGTGAGATATCCGGAGCCGGCGGTTGAAATATTGAACGTGCCGGTGGTAACGCCCAGGACGGGGACCGCTGCAGCGCCGGTTCCACCACCACCGCTGTAGCTGACGGCGGCGTTGCCGCTGAAGGGACCGCTCACGGTGGAAACCCCGGCGCCTTTGACACCGGTGGTGAGGATGGCGGTCGTTGCCGCGGTTCCGTTGATGAGGGAGCCGGCGAGAGTGATCGGTTCGGTGATGGTCTGACCATTGAGATCAAGCGTCGCCCCGGCTGCAACCTGAGTCGCGCCAGGCGTTCGGCCTGGAGTGATAAGGCCGCCGAAGCCCAGTGCTCCTGTGCTGCCGGTCCTCACGGTGCCGGCGGTGATGTTTGTACCACCCGTGTAGCCATTAGCGCCGCTCAACGTGAGGCTGCCGCCGGTGACGGTCAAGCTCACGCTTTGATTGCCTGCACCAAGGGTGTCCACGATATTGCCGGCGAAAGTGCTGGTGTTAGCCGTGTATGTAATCGCTGAAGCAGAACTCGTGCTGCTATTGCCGATCGTGTTGCCCGCAGGGGTGCCGGCGGCAGTTGTAAGGCCGGCGATGATGAAGTTAAAGCCACTCAAATCGAGGGTGCCGGTGGTGGTGGCGGTGCCCATGTTGATGGATGCATTTGTCGGAGGCGCTGAAGTTGCGCCGACGAATGTCAAGGTTCCCTGGTTAACGCCGATGGCGCCTGTGAATGAATTGTTTCCGGCCAGGTCCAACGTACCGGCGCCCATCATGGTGATGGAAGTCTGGGCACCTGCCGCTCCATTGGAGGCGGTGCCAAGGAAGATGTCAGTGGTTCCGGCGCCAACAAGATTTCCGATCTGCCATGTTGCATTAGCCGACGTGGTGGCGGGGCCACCGAAGGTGCCGGTTCCGGTCAAGCTGCCCAAATTAATGGTGGCATTTGCAACGGCAGAATAAAGAGTAGTGGCGGGAGCAAGAGTAAATGCAGCGTGTGACCCGTCGAAGGTGCCAATGTTAAATCGACTTTCACCGACGCCTATGTTCGCTGTTCCCGTAAAGCCGGACCAATCACCGAAAATCTTAGAACGCGTGCTTCCCGCAAATGGGCTGATATTCAGCGTCCCGCTTCCAGTTAGAGGCCCGCTCCATCCTTCGTTGGCAATATTCGTATTTACGATATTTCCGGTTTGACCCGCGCCAATGAAAACTCCATTTGCCATCGATCCGGCACCGGCGGCAGCGGGATTGAGATTCAGGGTTCCATTGTTCAAAATGGTAATGGTGCCTGTGCCGGCGGCAGTTTGCCCAGTGCCATTAAGCGTTACCGTGCCGCCGTTAATTGTCATGCCACCCGAGAAGGTGTTATTGCCCGACAGGGTCAGAACATTGTTTCCAATTTGCGAGAGGCTGCCGTTACCAGAAATTGTGTTCGCAAAGGTTTGTGCGCCAGCGGTATTGTTGAATGCAAGTGTCCCGTTATCGATGACGGCCCCACCCGCCAATGAACCAATGGTGGCTCCATTGCCGAGTTGCAGGGTTCCAGCGTTGATCGTGGTGCCACCGGTATAAGCCTTTGCACCTGTGAGAATCAACGTGCCGCTGCCGGACTTGGCAAACGTGGAGGTCGCATCCGCTGACGTGATTGCGCTTGCCAGGGTCATTGTAAATGCCTGGGTGTCCACTGTTCCAACCGCTCCGGCGGCCATGGAAATAGTATTGGTCGGGCTGAGCGCTGCCGCCCCAGCCTGCAGCGAACCCAGGCCGGCGAATGTCAAGGCTCCGGTGCCCAGCGCCTGGTTGTTGGCGATTTGAAGAGTCGCGCCATTGATGGTCGTTCCGCCGGTATACGTATTGGCATTGGAAAGCACCAAAGTGCCGGCCGACCCGTCCACCGACAACGACTTGCCCGCACTGCCTTCGGAAACAACTCCACTGACCGTGAGCGAGCCACCGGTCATGCTGGCAGCGAGGTTGGAATTCAAAACGACCGGAACGGCGATCGTATGCGTTCCAGCGGTTCCATTCAGGTGAGCCGAACTCGCACCGTTGTCCAGGATCAGCGAACCGCCGGTCCCAGGATTAATCGTGTATGAATTGGCGGCGTTATTGAAACTCATCGTGCCGAGCGTTTTGCTGCCATCGAGGGTAACACTGCTATTAGCCCCAATGCTGGTGCTGAACAGTGCGGATTGACCTGCTCCGTTGGGGATTCCGATGGGGTTCCAGCTATTTGGATCGTTCCAGGTACCGCTGCCCGGAAGATTCCAGGTCGGCACAATAGCCACGCCAAGCGTCAACGTCACGAAGTTGCCGGACGTTCCGAAGGTAGCAGAGGTTCCGGCCGGAAGGTTGAAGTCAGAAAGTGCACTAATGCCAGTGCCACCTATTGCGCCACTGTATTGGAACAGGTTATAGGTGCCAGGGGTTGTGAAGGGCGTTGTGCCTCCGGCATTGAGGATGTTCAGCTTGATGCCACCAGCTGATCCATTGAATGACAGGCCATTGGTACCCGTAACGTTGATAAGATCATTACCCGTGCCAAAATCAAAATTAACAACGGAATTGGAGGCAAGTGAAAGGCCGCCTGCGGTCAACTGACCCACAACACCGCTACCACCAGGATTAATGATGGCGCCGGAGGGCGCACTGACTGCACCGGCAATGGTGCCGGACCCGGAAAGTGTTTGAGTTCCACCAAGCGTAAACCCACCGGTGACGCCGGTGACATCTAACGTACCGCTTGGCCCAATGGAAATGGTCTTGGACGAAGCGATATTGTTGCTCGCCGAAACAAGTGCGAGCGTTCCCCCATTGACAGTAGTCGTGCCGGTATAGGTATTGGCGCCACGAAGTGTGAAGGTATTCGAACCGAGCTTGGTCAGCGACAGTGCTCCTCCGCCAACGCCATCAATAATCGTTCCGGCAAAGCTGGAGGAAGCGCTGGCGGCGTTGACAGTAAGCGTTACCGGGGTTGCGCTGGTGTTTCGCACAATCGCCGTGCCCGGCTGAAGGGGATTGGACGACAAAGAAGCGACGGTGGCGCTATTGCCGTTGAGCTGCAGGACGCCGCTTCCAAAGTTATAAATGTTCGATTGGCCGATTGCAGACATGCTTGACGAGGCCCCGAGCGTGACTGAAGGGGGAGCTGCCGTATTAAAGGCATTTGCGTTGCCAAGCTGGAGGGTGCCATAGTTTACGTTAATGGGGCCGGTGAAGGTATTCGCCGTAGCCGGGGCCAGGGTTAGCACACCCGGTCCGCTCTTGGTGAGGCCGATCGACGTTGCTCCATTATCAACGATATTCGACGTGACTGTCATCTGGTCAACAGTGGTAGCGTTGTTATCAAGAATGAAGATCAGGTCTTTACCATTAGCACTGGTCAGATTGCTGCCGCCGATGGAGACAGGATTGCTGCCGCCACTGGTGACAAACGGTGTTTCAAGAATGCCGCCCGATGCAATCGTCAGCGTCCCACCCAATGTCAGTGCATAGCTTCCAGCGTTATTAAACCGCAGCGAATTGATCGTCATCGCACCGGCTGTGGAGGGAGTGCCAATGGCGGAATCGACGTCTGTCGTCGCCGTGTAAGTCGTGCTGTAATTCGCAGTGGCCAAACCTGTAATATTCCCAGCGACAGTGCCAGTACCTGCGCTGACTGCCCATGTGTAGGTGGTGGTGACATTGGTGTTGTTCACGAATACTGCATATCCACCAATGATGCTCTTTTTGCCACCGACGCTCGTGAAATCGGTATTAGAAGAGATGGTGGTTTCGGTGCCGTCACCACCATTACCGCCGACTCGACTGGTGCTTCCGGTCCCCTGCGGGCGTCCATGGAATGTGATGGTGGAACCAATGTTGCGCGTGAGAGCGCCGAAGTTCAACGTTGCGGACCCAGCATTTTTGGCTGCAAAGGCTTGAGACGCGCCGGCGTTTAATGTCGTGCCATTGAACGTTTGAATGTTCGCACCAGCGCTACCCACAATATCGAGCATGCCGCCGCCCAAAACCAAGGGGGACGATGCAGAAATGATATTCGTCACCGGCGCACCGCTAGCTTGAAAATTAAGCTGAATAATGCCGCCATTAACCGTCGTGGCGCCCGTATAAGTATTTGTTCCAGTCAGATTTTGCACCATCGCGTTACTAAAAATACTGCCAGTGATACCGGCGTTTGCGATTGTAGCCGTACCCGTCTTGGTCAATGAAGAAACAGCGCTGCCGTCACCGAGCGCCCCGCTATACGCCCCATTGTTCGCATTAAGAAGGGTGAGACTTGTGCCATTTAGAGTCAAGTTCGCCGCACCGGCCAATCCACCAATCGTTGCCGCAGCAAGGCCGTTGAAATTGATATTGCTTCCGGCATTTACGGTGACATCAATATCGTTTTGCAACGCCAACGCGTTGCCGAGTTTCACAGTCACACCGGTATTGAGAATAAGCGGCCCCGAATAAGCATTTGCCGCGTTCAGCGTGACAGTCGCCGCTCCGCCGGTGCTGTTTAATGTCAGCGTGTTGGTACCATTGATGGGGTTGGCGTAAGAGACGCTGTTGGCGCTGAAATCAATGATCGCCGCGTTGTTTGAAACGGTCACAGTTCGGGAGGTGATGTCGGCGGTGTTGCCAGCGCCATATTGCAGTGTGCCGGCGGCAAGGTTGATGGCGGTTCCCGTTCCAAGGCTGTTCAGGCTGGCGAAGTTAAGAACGCCTGCGTTGATGGATGTGGCGCCGCTGTAAGCGTTCGCCGCCGAAAGCGTGAGGGTTCCGGTTCCCGCTTTAGTCAGGCCGCCGATTCCGCTATTTCCGATCGAATTGGCGAAGGTGACGTTACTGGCGCCGGTATCGATGGTGGCGTTTCCAGTCAACGTAACCGTGCGGGCGGAAATGTCGTCATTGTTTCCCGCATATTGGAGCGTCCCACCGCCGAAGGTAATGGCGGTTCCGGTTCCAAGTGCCGAAATGCTGTTGAAGTTCAAGATGCCGGCATTGATCGTGACGGGGCCGGAAAAAGTGTTGGCGGCCGTCAACGTTAGATTGCCAGCACCCGCTTTGGTCAAGCCGAACCCTGCCCCGGAAATGACACCACCAACAGTCAGCGTGCTAGCGCTGACGGTTACGGCGCGGCTGGCGCTCATTGTCACCGCGCCGGTTCCAAGATTCAGCGCCTGAGTGCCGGTGAAAGTGAAATCTCCATTCCAATTCTGAACGTTATTGTTGGTAAGCGTGATGGCCGCGGCGCTGCTGTTGTTGATGACCCCGCCACCAATATTGAAGTTGCCGGTACCGAGCGCAGTAGCATTGTTGATATTCAGGGTGCCGCTGGTGAGGGTGGTATTACCGCTGTAGGTATTTGCTCCGGAGAGCGTGACTGCACCGGTGCCGGCGAGGGTCAGGCCGCCGGTGTCGCTGAGAATCCCGGTGATTACTGAATTGCCCGCGCCCTGGGTGGTCAGAAGGAATCCGCCATTATCGACGTTGCCGCCGACGGTAAGGATGCGTCCCGTCGCCACATTCCAACCTTGGGCTGCACTAAGGGTAAGCAGGTTGTTCAGGGTCAGATTTTGTGTTGCGGTTGAGAGATCGATGCCGCTGGCACCGAGCGTTAAGGTATTGCCGTCAGCATTAATGGTGACCGCGCCGCCCGGGTTTGCGATCTTGATCCCGAGCCACGAAAGATTTCCGCCCAGGTTTGTTGCATTGGCGGCTGTAAGAGTGCTGCTCCATTGAGCGATATCGCCAACCCCCGGAGCGAGAACACCCGTGTTGCCTGGAGTAGTGAGATCCGTCCAGCTTCCTGGAAGGTTCAAGTTGTTTGCATCGTTGGTTTTGTCGTAGGTATCTGCAAAGGCGTGCTGGCCGCTGATTGCCGAAACGGCCAGGGCGGCGGCAACAGCGAGAAGGCCCTTAGCGGCAAGACGGGAAGAACGCCGCTTCGGGAAAGTCGCCCTTTGACTATTGCCCGGTTCACCGGACTTCAGTTCATTCGACAGAATCCCGTTGGAAGCGCTCTTGGCGCATTGACTGAAGCTAGCATTCTCGGCCTCCGCTATCAAAAAAGACAAACACATCAAACCAAGAGGTGATGACTGACGCGCTGACCGGCGCGGCCCTCTCCACAAGCCCTGATATACTACCACCGATTGACTGGATTGGAAGAATAATCGTGTTTTTGAGAAAATCGCCGGTAAACGCCATGAGAAGTGTGCAAATGATTGTGATATAGGCGCAATCATCCGAACGTTATTATATTGCAAGTTGATTACAATAAATCAGTTACGTTACACATCGTCCATGAGGAAAGCGATGGGCGAAAGCCCCGGTTCAGAGAAAAAGAGGGTGTAAAATTTTACGCTGCGTGAATAAAAATTAGGCGAAAGGGAACATCGGGCGCGCCACCGCCTCTAAATTACACGCCGACTGCCTCAACGAGCGGCGGTGTTACCGGGTGGCGATCATCTTCTGATTCCACCAGAAACGGCTCCACCCCGGAAATGATTCGTTCCGTCACATGTGTGTGCGACATCCGCCAAATCAACTGCTCCACACCCCGGCGGCCGATTGATTCCACCCGGATATCTACGACCGAAGGACGCGGCATCAGCCCGACCAGATAGGGCTTTTCATTATTGCATGAAATCAACTGCGTCTCGCCGCGACCGAGTTTTACACCGGCTTTCTGAAGCGCCGGCTGCAGCGCGGCGACCTGCACGTCTTCGGCCACGAAAATGCCTGTGGGCCGCGGTGAAACCGCCATGAAGCGATCCACCAGCAGTTCAACGGCCTTCATGTTGTGTGTGCGCCAATATTCGCTGGAAACCTGCCGCGATTGTTCGATCGACACGACATTGGCGCCCTGCTCGGCGGCGGTGGATTGAAAGGCGAGATAGAACTGGCGGAAAGGCCAATGATCCGCCGCCAGGTTTAAATAGGCCAGTTCGGTATGCCCGTGGCTGAGCAGATGCTGGGCGGCAAGATGCCCCACCTCATATGTATCAGGCATCACCTGGTCGCCCCATTCAGGCCGGCGACGATTGCCCATCAGCCAAACTGTCGGAATCTTGCGGAGCCGGCGTTCAATTTCGATGCCCGGCTTGGCCCCGTGCAGAAGCACACCATCAATTCCCTGGTCAAAAATGCGTGATGGCAGTTGCTGAGGGTCTGGAACGTAGCTGAAGGAAAGGTCTAAATTGTACTCTGTTGCCCCCATTGAAACACCGCGTAAAAGGCCTGAAAAGGCGGGGGTGGATTGGCCGGTCAACGCGCCCAAAACCAGAAAAACGATGTTTTTGGTTTCGCTCTTCAGACGGGCCTGAGACTTTGGCCCCGGACGCCGTTCGGAAGGGGTATAACCCAATTCCTCCATCGCCTTGCGCACGGCTCTTTCGGTGTCAGGAGCGACGCGCGGATGGTTATTAATCACACGGGAAACGGTAGAGCTGGAAACGCCCGCGATCTTCGCAACTCGTGTTATGGACATAACTTAAAGCTCTTTCCCCTGATGACACGGTGATGTCTAACTCAGCTGTCAACATTATCTTTCATTCCTCGTCAAAGTCAATGAAAATTGCATCGATCTTGCAGATAATCTACTCATCTTTCACGGCAGATTTGGTCCAGGCGGGGGCGGCTTGCGACTTACATTTTGCATGACAAAAACTGAAAATTTTCGTTCTTAAAAACATGCTCTGAATGGCTGGGGGATGTGCCTCATTTTTTGGCAGCCTCGCTCCTTTTTGAAAGGATCAAAAATGCTGCGATGAAAGTTGCAGAAGGGGATGCAAAATATTTCAAAGATCATATCATTCAAGCCATAAATGCCCCATTTTCTTTGGAAAAATTGTTGTGGAAAATCCATTCTGTTTTCGGGATTTCGCAACGTTCTGCGCCAATCCGGTCGAAGTAATTAACATTAAGAACGCGCGGCGTCTTCCATGAGGCTACGGTCGCTCATCATTGCTCTCCTTGCCCCCACATTTGCGATCGGCACCTGCGCGATCGATCGCGGCTGAAGTTCTTCCCTCGCCGGCTTCAACGCCCACCACATCCGCAAAAGCCGATGATCCGCTTGCACAAACTTTCATCGCGCCCCCGGCATCCGCCAAACCCTGGGTTTACTGGTTCTGGATGAACGGGAACATTACCCGCGAAGGCATTACCGCAGACCTCGAGGCAATGCAGCGCGTGGGAATTGGCGGCGTGCTCATCATGGAGGTGAACCAGAGCACGCCTGCAGGCCCGGTCGCGTTCATGTCGCCGCAGTGGCAGGAAATGTTCAAGCATGCCCTGAACGAAGCCGCCCGGCTCGGTCTTCAAGTCAGCCTGAACAACGACGCCGGCTGGTGCGGGAGCGGCGGGCCATGGATCACTCCGGATCACGCCATGCAAAGGCTCGTCTGGTCTGAGACCGTGGTGCAGGGGCCGCAACGTTTCGAAGGATCGGTGCCGCAACCGCCATCCAAGCTCGACTACTATCGCGACATTGCTGTCTTCGCGTTTCCGACGGCTGAGGCCTCCGAATCCAAGCGGCCGCTCCCAGGCAAAGATGCCGTCCAATCCATTCACCGCGACCGTATCCGCGAGATTACGGCGTACATGGATGAAAAAGGCCGCGTCTCCTGGGAGGTGCCATCTGGCAAATGGACGATTCTTCGGCTTGGTTACACGCCTACCGGCGAGCAGAATCATCCTGCGCCCGATGCCGGCCTGGGCCTTGAATGCGACAAACTCAGCCGCGAGGCAATGGATCTTCACTTCGGAAGTTTCCTGGGCAAGCTGATTGACGATGCCGGCCCGCTCGCCGGCAAAACGTGGACGACGACGCACATCGACAGTTGGGAAGTGAAGTCGCAGGATTGGACGCCGAAATTCCGCGAAGAATTTAAAACCCGCCGCGGCTATGACCCGCTCCTGCTGCTGCCGATCATGACCGGCCGGACCATCGAGGACCGCAGCTTCACTGATCGATTTCTGTGGGACTATCACCGCACCATCGCGGACCTTGTCGCCGACAATTACGCCGGCCATCTTCATGATCTGAGCGCGGCTCATGGTATGAGCCTGTCGATTGAAGCCTACGACAAAGGCCCCTTCGACAGCCTGCAGTATGGCAGCCGCGCGGATATTCCGATGTCCGAGTTTTGGACCGGCAACGATCGATTTCACATGTTCCAGACGTGCAAGGCGATGGCGTCGATCGCCCACGTCAACGGAAAGGCGCATCGCGCCTGCCGAGGCTTTCACATCGGTGCCCGCGGACGACAAATGGACAAGCCACCCGTATTCCTTGAAAGCGCTGGGCGACAGCGCGTTCTGCCAGGGTGTGAATCGGTTTGTCTTTCATCGCTATGCCATGCAGCCCTGGACCAATCCCTCGCTCGCGCCTGGAATGACGATGGGCCCGTGGGGCCTTCATTACGAGCGCACTGAAACCTGGTGGGAACAGTCCAGGCCATGGCATGAATATCTCGCGCGTTGCCAGTATCTGCTTCAGCAGGGATTGTTCGCGGCTGACCTTTGTTACGTTCAGAGTCCGACTGCGCCGAGCCAATACACGGGGCCTTCGTCACTGAATCCTGCGCCACCGCCGGGGTATGACTTTGACATCTGCTCCGCCGAAGCGGTCCTGTCGCGGATGTCGGTGAGCAATGGCCGAATTGTCTTGCCCGATGGGATGAGCTATCGCGTGCTGATCCTTCCACCGTCGACTTCCATTACCCCGCCGCTGCTTCGGAAGATCCGCGAGCTGGTGCAGGCGGGCGCAACGGTGATCGCCGCCAAGCCGTCTTCATCGCCCGGCCTGAGCGACTATCCGCAGTGCGACAATGAGGTGAAGAAACTGGCAGACGAGCTCTGGGGCGACTGCGACGGGCAAACGGTCCGTGAACACGAATTCGGCGACGGCAAAATCATCTGGGGCCAATCGGCTGAAGAGGTACTGTCGCGCATGTCGATCGATCCCGACTTTTCCTGGCGCGCCTTTCAGCACGAATCCAAGCTTGTATGGATCCACCGGAAGATCGACCGCGCTGATTGCTACTTCGTCTCAAATCAGCAGCCGCGCGATGAAGCCGCCGAATGCAGCTTCCGGATCACTGGAAAAATCCCGGAGTTCTGGAACCCCGGCACTGGCGAGATCGAACGCGTCCCGATCTGGCAAACCGCCAACGGCGTGACAACAATCCCCATGCGCTTCGATCCAAGCGGCTCGGTCTTCGTCATCTTCCGCGAGCCGGCCAAAGGCTTCGACAACGTTACTGCGATAACCCGCGACGGCAATAACGACCCATTCGCCGACCTGTCCACCGACACCGACGGACGCCTGCACCTGAATGCGTGGCAACCCGGCCAGTATGCATTCCAATCCGCCGGAGGCGCTTCAAACAAAGTGCTGGTCGAAAGCGTCCCTCTCCCGCTCGGCATTCCAGGGCCATGGGACGTGACTTTCCCGCCGAAGCTTGGTCCCCCGCCGCACGCGGTATTCGATAAATTGATATCCTGGTCCGAGCATCCGGATTCCGGCATTCGCCATTTCTCCGGGACAGCTACGTACACGCGAAAATTCAGCCTGCCGGCGGATGTGATTTCCACCGACCGAAAAATCTATCTCGACCTCGGGCAGGTGCAGGTGATCGCGACAGTGTCATTAAACGGCAAAGACCTGGGCATCCTGTGGAAGCCGCCGTTCCGCGTCGATACCACAGGCGCGCTCAAGACCGGCGACAACACGCTCCAAATTCAGGTAGTGAACCTCTGGCCCAACCGATTGATCGGCGATGAATCATTCCCCGAAGACAGCGACTGGCTGCATGAGTCCAACGGCTGGCCGATCAAGTCATGGCCAAAATGGATGCTCGCCGGCAAGCCCAGCCCGACCGGCCGCCATGCGTTTACGACGTGGAAGTTTTTCCAGTCCGACACCCCATTGCTTGAATCAGGGTTGATCGGGCCTGTGCGATTGATCACCGCTGTCGATCGCACTGTGAACTAAAGCATTATTCATTGCTGTAATCCCCCGAACCTTCCGGCACGGCGGCGATTAATTTCTCAACCACATCATCAGGCCCCACCCCTTCCGCATCGGCGTTGAAATTTGTAAAGAGCCGATGCCGCAGCACCGGCTTGGCGACTCGCCGCACGTCGTCACAACTGACGTTCAACCGGCCATTCAAAATCGCATGCGCCTTTGCCCCCAGCACCAAATACTGCGCCGCCCGGGGGCCTGCGCCCCATGTCAGCCACTCGTTAATAAACGGCGGCGTGCCGGTTTCTTTTGGCCGCGTCGCGCGCGTCAGGCTCACTGCATAATCAATCACGTGGTCGCTCACGGGCAGCTTGCGCAGGACTTTCTGAACGTGAAGAATGTCAGTCGCCGACAGAATCGGCTCGGGCGCCGCTTCCAGTTCCATCGTGGTGGCCCGCACGATCGCGCGCTCTTCTTTTTTGCTCGGATATCCGATGTTCACCATGAACATGAACCGGTCGAGCTGCGCTTCGGGCAGCGGATAAGTGCCTTCCTGCTCCACCGGATTCTGGGTCGCCAGCACGAAGAACGGGAGCTCCAGCGGATAGGTTCGACCGCCCGCCGTCACGTGATATTCCTGCATCGCCTGCAGCAGCGCCGCCTGGGTTTTGGGAGGCGTGCGGTTGATTTCATCGGCCAGAACGATATTCGAAAAAACCGGCCCCTTCACAAATCGAAACGCCCGTTTCCCTGTTGTCTGGTCCTCTTCCAGAATATCAGTTCCCGTGATATCAGCCGGCATTAAATCGGGTGTGAACTGAATGCGATTGAAGTCCAGCTTCAGCACGCGCGCCAGCGTGCTGATCATGAGCGTCTTGGCCAGCCCCGGCACCCCTACCAGCAGGCAATGTCCCCGCGCAAACAGCGCCGCGAGGAGCAACTCGATCACATCATCCTGCCCGATGATGACTTTATGAAGCTCCTTCAGGAGGGCGCTTTTAACGACCCCGAATTTCTGGAGAAACTCCGCCGCCTGCTGAGCCGCGGCGGCCGGGTTGTAAACAGGTTGGACGGGCGCTTGCGACAAAATGATGCCTCCTGTCACGAATCCACGAGGTAAATCCAATGGCATAAGAATAACTGCTGGCATCAGGACGTAAACAGAACGTCCCCTGATCCCTTCTGCCGGCGCTCCGAAAGAAAGTTGGGATGTGGATGATTTCGATCGCCAAAGGCCCCAGCCGCCCAAGGAAGCACAATTGAGAAAATCCCCTCCCCAATGTTCGACAAACCTCTGCTTGCCCTTAAAATCCTCTGATCAATGCCAGAAAAAACCTACGACACTTATGAATCCCCCCTAGCTGCCCGCAACGCCAGCCGCGAGATGCTGCGCCTTTTTTCTCCCCAGCATAAATTCAGCCTCTGGCGCCGGCTGTGGCTCGAGCTTGCCCGGGCCGAGCGAGAACTCGGCATCGATCGCATTACGCCTGAAGCGCTGAAGCAGATGGAGGCGAAGCTCGACGACATCGACTTCGTGCGCGCCGCCGATTGGGAAAAACGCCTCCGCCACGACGTGATGGCTCACGTCCACACGTTCGAAGAAGCCGCCCCCGCGGCCAAAGGCGTGATCCATCTTGGCGCGACCAGCCAGTACGTTGTCGACAACGCGGACCTTATCATCATGCGCGACGCCTTGAAGCTGGTCGCTGTCCGCCTTGCCAATGCCATCGACGCCCTCGGCGCTTTCGCCTTGAAATGGAAGGACCAGCCCACACTCGGCTACACCCACTTCCAGCCCGCCCAACCCACCACCGTCGGCAAGCGCGCCACCCTCTGGGCACAAGACCTGGCGATCGATCTCGAAGAAGTTGAATACCGCATCGAAACCCTCCGATTCCGCGGCGTCAAAGGCACCACGGGGACGCAGGCCTCCTTCCTCACACTCTTTGATGACGACCATGGCAAATGCGATCAGCTCGATCGCCTTATCACCGAGCGATTTGGGTTCAAATCCTCGTTCAATGTCACCGGGCAGACGTATCCTCGCAAAGTTGACGCCCAGGTCGTCAGCACCCTCGCCGGCATCGCCGCCAGCGTGCACCGCTTTGCCAACGACGTTCGGCTCCTTGCCGGGATGAAGCAGCTTGAAGAGCCGTTCGAAGAAGAGCAGGTGGGCTCCAGCGCAATGGCGTACAAGCGCAACCCGATGCGCTGCGAGCGCGCCACGGGGCTGGCGAGGTTTGTCATCAGCCTGGCGAGTTCACCGCTGCAAACCGCCGCCGAGCAATGGTTCGAGCGCACGCTGGACGACTCCAGCAACAAGCGGCTGACCGTCCCCGAGCCCTTCCTCGCAATCGATGGCTGCGTGCAGATTCTAGTCAATGTCGCCCGAGGCCTGGTTGTCTATCCCAAGACCATTGAAGCCGCCCTGATGGCCGAGTTACCTTTCATGGCGACGGAAGAAATCCTGATGGCGGCCGTTCGCGCGGGGGGCGATCGGCAAGAATTGCACGAAAAGATCCGCCGTCACTCCCTCGCCGCCGCCGAAGCCGTCAAATTACACGGCCAGCGCAATGACCTGCTCGATCGCCTCGGCAACGATCCGGCCTTCAAATCGGTTGACCTCTCACAAGTCCTGGATGCCCGCAAGTTTATCGGACGTGCCCCCCAGCAGGTTGACGCATTTGTCATGCAGGTGGTCGCACCCATCCGACAAAAATACACTGGGCAACTTGGACAAGGCGTAGAGCTTCGTGTCTGACGATTGCTGCCTGTTAAAAAGGCACTGGTCGGCAAGTCTGCGTAGGTCGCCTGCCGGTTAGGATAAGCCGCATGGCACCGAGTCGAAATTCGTTTGCCTCTGTAAAGATATTAGTTGCATGAGGCCTTACGCGCGGGTAGCATTCGACGGTCCGGGAAGCGTTGTACCGATAGGGGTCTGCTCATGATTGCCAGTGGAACGGGATTAAATACAGGTTTTGAGCCGCTCAAGGTGACTCAACAGCTCGTCGGCGAATCAACGCCGATGGTTGAGCTCAAGCGCATTGCCCAGGGCATCGCGCTGCGCCAATCGACCGTCATGATCCTCGGCGAAACCGGCACCGGCAAGGAAATGCTGGCGCGATTCATCCACGAAAATTCGCTCCGTGCCGCCAAGCCTTTTATCCCCGTCGATTGCTCGTCCCTCAGCGACACGCTGTTTGAAAGCGAACTGTTCGGCCACGTGAAAGGCGCCTTCACAGGCGCTACCCGCGATTCACTGGGTTTTATCCGCGCCTCTGATGGTGGCACCCTGTTCCTTGACGAAATCGGTGAGCTCAGCCTGCACCTGCAGAGCAAGCTGCTCCGCGTTCTTCAGGAAAAGGTTGTTGTCCCCGTCGGCGATACCGCACCGCGGCCGGTTGATCTTCGGGTCGTCACCGCCACCAATCGCGATCTTGAGCAGATGGTTCGCCAGGGCACGTTCCGGCAGGATCTGTTCTTCCGCCTTAACGTCGTTGTCCTCAAGACCCCCCCGCTTCGCGAGCGGCCGGTCGATATTATTCGCCTTTCCGAATATTTTCTGAAGGTCCAGTCCGATCTGTACAATGAACCCCTCAAGAAAATCTCGCAGCCGGTAGCCCAGGTGCTGAGCTGCTATCCCTGGCCGGGCAACGTTCGCGAGCTTGCCAACGTGATGGAACACGCCCATGTGCTCGCCAGCGGCGACACCATCGAGCTGAGCGATATCCCGCTTCGCCTGCAGACGGCCAACATCAAGCAGTCGTCGACCGATGTGATGAGCCTTGAAGACATGGAACGCCAGACCATCGCTGCCGCATTGAAGCGGTCAAACTATAACAAGGCGATGGCAAGCCGAATGCTCGGCATTAACATCCAGCGGCTCAATCGCCGGATCACCCGTCTCGGCATCCAGCAGACCCGCCACTGAACTGGCTCAATCGTATTTATTACACCGGATCGACGGAGAATTTGAAACGCAGAACGCCCGCCTTCCCGGCGGGCGTTTTGTTTGGGTGACTTCTCCGCTTTTTCCCGCATTCGCCTTGCCGGATGGCCGGAGTTAGCATTTATCACATCATGAAGTGTCTTCGAAAAACAGTCCTGCTGTCTTTCGTGGGTCTGCTCTGCCGCCCCCTTTTCGCCTTGGAACCTGCGCCGGCGGAGCTGAATCCCACCGCCATCATCATCCACGCCGACCAGGTCGTCCACCCTATCAGCCCCACGCTGAACGGTGTCTTCTTTGAAGACATCAACTTCGGCGCGGACGGCGGGCTCTATTCTGAACATGTAAAGAACGGTTCCTTCGAATTTTCGCCCGATGCCCTGATGGGCTGGCACAAAGTCGAACGCGCCGGCGGCACCGGGCAACTCGCCGTGCTGGATGAACATCCGCTCAACCCAAACAATCCGCACTATGTTCGCATGAGCGTGGATGCGGCTCCCAATGGAAACCCCGATGCCGGCTTCGGCTTCACCAACGAGGGCTATCGAGGCATGGGGATCGTCAAAGGACAGAAGTATCTTTTTTCGGTCTACGCCCGATCCGTCGGCGATCAGCCGATGACGCTGACGATCGAAATCCAGGACCATTCAAACCGCCGCATGGGCTCAGCCGATCTGTCAGGATTTTCGCGCGATTGGCAGAAGCAGAGCGTCGAACTGGAGACGTCGGCAACCGATGACCACGCACATCTGGTCGTCTTCGCCAAAACCGCCGGCTCGATCGACATGGATATGGTCTCCCTCTTCCCGCAGGACACCTGGCAGCATCGGCCCGGCGGTCTGCGGGCCGATCTCGTTCAGCTTCTCAAGGATCTGCACCCCAAGTTCATGCGCTTCCCAGGCGGCTGCATCGTCGAAGGAAAATATCTCACCAATCGCTACCAGTGGAAAAATACCATCGGCAGTCTCGCCGAGCGCAAGCTCATCCTCAACCGCTGGAACATGGAATTCGGGCACCGCCTCGCGCCGGATTACTTCCAGTCTTACGGGATCGGGTTCTTTGAATATTTCCAGCTTTGCGAAGATATCGGCGCCAGCCCGTTGCCCATCCTCAACTGTGGGATGGCCTGCCAATACAACTCCGGCGAGCTTGCGCCGCTGGATCAGCTTGAGCCGTATATCCAGGACGCGCTGGACCTGATCGAGTTCGCCAACGGTCCCGCCGACGCGGGCTGGGGAAAGAAGCGCGCGGAGATGGGTCACACCGAGCCGTTCAATCTGCAGATGATCGGCGTTGGCAACGAACAATGGGGCGCGCACTACATCGAGCGCTATCAGCGCATGTCGGCGGCGATCAAGGCGAAGCATCCGGAGATCAAGCTAATCTCCGCCGCCGGCCCGAGCCCCAGTGGACCGCTGTTCAACTATGCGTGGAATGAACTGACGAAGCTGAATGCAGATATCGTCGACGAGCACTACTATGCCAGGCCCGAATGGTTCCTGGCCAACACACATCGGTACGACAGCTACGATCGAAGTCGGCCCAAAGTGTTCGCCGGCGAGTTCGCCGCCCAGAGCGTTGGAACCGGCAATCCCGCAAACCGAAATAACTGGGAATGCGCGCTGGCCGAGGCGGCGTTCATGACCGGGCTGGAACGAAACAGCGACATCGTTGCGATGGCTTCATATGCACCGCTGCTCGCGCATGTTGACGCGTGGCAGTGGCGGCCCGATCTGATCTGGTTCGACAACCTGCGCTCATTCGGCACTCCAAGTTATTACGTGCAAAAGCTGTTCAGTGTAAATGCTGGTTCATCGCTGATTGCATCAGATGTGAGCGGGCCGGCCGATCATTTGTTCACCACCGCTTCGCACGATGACAAAACGGGGGATGTGATTCTGAAAGCTGTCAACGTGCAGGCCGGCAGCCGCCCGCTCAAGGTGAGCGTGCAAGGCATGGCGACGGTGGAAAGCATCACAGGAACTGCCGAGGTTCTGGCAAGTGCGGACTTGAAGGTTGAGAACACTTTAGATGAACCGACGAAGCTGGCGCCGGTCAGCAGCGAACTTGGGAAGGTTTCTCCGGAGTTTACGCGTGAGCTGCCAGGGTATTCGGTGACAGTCATCCGGCTGCGAGGGGGGCGATAACTGCGGGCGGTGTCTTGCGTTTGCTTGCTTCTCAGGTTGCAAGCCGCGTTATTACCGCGCTATCGGCATCTCAATAATGAAGGCCGGAATCATATGGGCCAATTTTAGTTTCTTAGGGCGGCTTCAAGGTCAGCCGATACATATCTGGACGGAAGGAGCCGCTCAGTGCTGATTGTGCCAATAACTGAAGCCCGCGTCGGCATGAAGCTGGCCGCTCCTGTTTTGCATCCCGAGCATCAGCAGCAACTGCTTCGCGTGGGTTACGTCCTTGAGGGGACCATTGTCAGTCGCCTGACGGAGCTCGGCGTCGATCTGCTTTATGTCGAATACCCGGGGCTCGACGAACTCGACAAACATCTGCAGCCTTTTCTCAGTCCCGCCCGTCAGCAGATGTGCACGCAGATCAAGAAAGCATTCACCAATTCCCAGAAGGCAACGCGCCCCGAAATCTCTTACGCCGACTATTGCAGCGGCGTCACCGATCTCATCGGCACGCTCATGGAACAGGGCCGCCATCCTGTTTTCATGGATCAGATGTCGCGTCTCGGAAATGATTCTGTGGGTCACGCCGCCGCCGTGTGCCACTTGGCGCTTCTGATCGGGATCAAGGTTGAATCGTACCTGATCGAGCAGCGCAAGCGTCTTTCGCCGCAACATGCCAAGTCGGTGGTGAACCTGGGCGTCGCCGGGATGCTGCATGACATCGGCAAAATGAAACTGCCCGAGCACCTGCAGAACTGCCACGGCCTGAGTGAATTCAAAACCGACAGCGATCGCAAGGAATTCGAAACACACTGCCGCCTTGGCTATGACATGCTGCACGATCACGTTGAGGTGACGGCGGCGACGGCGGTGCTCCATCATCACCAGCATTTTGACGGCTCCGGCTTCCCCCCGCTGGGCGCGCCCGGCGAGGACAAGCGCATCCTCGACACGACCAACATCCACATCTTCTCGCGCATCCTGCAGATTGCGGATTTGTACGATCATCTTTCGACGCCGGCCAATTCAAAACGCCGCCGCTCGAATCTGGAGATCCTTCACCTGATGCGAACGCAATATGCGCCCTGGTGCGATCCGGTGCTGTTGCAGACGCTGCATACGATCACCCCGCCGTACCCGCCCGGAAGCCGCCTGAAGCTGTCCGATGGCAGCCTTGCCGTCGTGACGGAAGTGGACTCGGCCCGACCGTTCCATCCCACGGTAAAGCGGCTCGCCGCCGATCATTGGTCGATGGAAGAAACGGCGGTCAATCTGAAAGATCCGAGCGCCCCCACCATCGTCACCATTGGCGATATGTCGGTGGAACCATTCCTGCCGACGACAGACGTGATGCGCGTCGCGGTGTGACGTATTTCCAATCCTACAAAACTATAAAGCGATCGCGTGCAGGACATGCCTCGGCATCGGGCGGCGTGCTGCCACGCTTTGCGTTTTTCTGTAGGGCTTGAGAATTGGAATTCGAATTGCCGGGAGAAGGGGCCAGCTCACGCTGCCAGGGGCTCGGCGCGTCTGGGAGGAAGATCGACCGCATCCAGTCGCGGGATTGTGAGGGGATTGCACTGGGCACGTATATACCGCTTCTCTGTTGATACAGATGCAATGATTCCCGCTTCGGTCATCGCGGCGTGCATGGCGGCGATGGTTTCGGCGGGCGCGCCGGCGCCGCCGAAGGGGCAGGCGTACCATTGCGGCCGCCGGCCAATGAGCGTTTGGATGTAGTCGGAGGCGTGATGGATTTCCTGGCGGATGCCGGCGGGGCCGAGCATTTGAAGGCTGCGGTGAGAACAGCCATGGGATGCGATGGTCATGCCGGCGGAGTGCATCCTGCGGATGTCGGCGGCGGAAACGAACCACTCGGCGGCGAGATCGGGCATCTTCCGGCCGGCCGCGCGTACGGCGGCTTCCACCACGGCTTCGGTGGCTTCTGATGGCAATGCCATATTCGCCGCATATTTAATCCGGGCCCGAAGCGGGGATTCATAATGATAGATGCGGGCCGCTTCGGTAGGGTCGCCGAGGGCGGTGAGTCCGCCGAGATGATCGCGGGCGTGACGTTCGAAGGATTGCCAGACGGCTTGTTCGTCGCCGCTCAGGAGCCAATGGACGGCGTGTGTCAGCGGCATTTTTTCGAGCTCGGCGGGCCAGGAGAGGACGAAGAACACACCGGATAATCCGCGGCGGGCGAGGATGGGTGTAATGACCTCAGCGTGATCTTTGGTGCCGTCGTCGAAGGTTAAAAGGCACGGTGGTTTTTTGACAAGTGCGCTTTTCGCAGCACGGGCGCCTGCCGCATATTGAATGGGGCCTGGCACGGGCGAGGGGTCCGTACCACCAAAAACTCGATCCAAAAATTCCTTCGCGGGCAGGATGTCATAACGCTCGGCGAGCCAATCCAACTGTTTTTCAAACTCGCTGGCCAGCAGCGGCCGGATGCCGGCGGGGATGGCCGAACGCTCGGGGCGGACGTAATGATACATCACCGCTATGCCGGAATTTTCGGGGGATTTCTCGGTCATGCCTTGCTCACGGCCAAAAGGTTCATGCAGGCTTCGCCTGTCGTGAGATCGCGGACCAGCGGATCGAGGGAGCGGGCGAGGAAGCTGATGACGCCGGGTTTAATGGCGGCGAGGACGCCAGAGTCTTTCCATGCTTTGCGCTGCTTGAGCAGCGCGATGCTGAAGGGGCGCAGGCCAATGTCCCAGAAGCGGATAATGGCAGGACCGACGATCGGTTTGACGGCGGTGATCTTCAGGCCATGGCTGGCGAGAAGGGATTGCCAGTCGGTGACGGAAAGTTGTTGGCGGCAAAAAACGCTGCGCCCGCGGTCGAGACGGAGCAGGTCGCGGGCTTTGTTGTTGTCACCGGCGGCAGCGGCGTCGCGAGCGGCAGGCGCGAAGTAGAGATTCCGGGCGTACGCCGGCGTCATGGCGCTGATGAGAAGCGTGCCGTCGTCGGTCATGATGCGCCGGCATTCATCAAGGGCCGCGGGGAGCGGGTCGCCAAGGTCGCGAAGCATGTTGGAGAAGATGGTGCGGGCGCTGCGGTCGGGGAGGGGGAGTTTGGTGGCATCCGCCTGTTGGGCGCTGGCGAAGACACCGATGGTTTTGGCGCGGTGGACGGCGGTGTCTTTGATGTCGATGCCACAGGCGACAACAGGACCGTGGGCGACGACGGGCGCCGAGAAGTCGGCAGGGTTCCAGTGGTGATAGATGTCGGAGGCGGTGAGATCGAGAGATTGAAAGGCGTCGAAGGTCGGGTCGAAACGCCAGCCGGTGTAGAGGGCGGCGTGAATGCCGTCGCCGCACCCGAGGTCGAGCCAGGGGTGGGCGGTGAGATTGGCGACAGATCGGATGGCGAGCGCTTCGGCGTAGAGGATCAATGCGGTTTCCGGGCGCAGCCAAAACGCGCTGAGATAGGCGTACCAGAGCGCCTGGTCATGGTTTGCGGGCGTAGTGGTGGCGGGATTTTTGAGGGAGTCGGCCAGAACCTGGAACAGCGCCCGGAGGCAGGAGCGGCGGTCAGATTCGGTGAGATCACCCAGAGGGATGACGGCCAGCGGTGCGGTGCAGCGGGCGCAGAAGGGGGCGGCAGGGTCGTTGGGTGAGCCGCACGCCGTGCAGCGAACGATGCGAGTGCGGGCGGGTTTGGTGGTTGATGGGGACAGGACGCCTCCGTGCGAGCCTTTAGCGTTATTATCGGCCGTTGGGGAGCGCAGGCGTTAGTAAGGGAGGTTTGGCGGTTTGCCGGGGGTGGATATTAGACGTGCAACAAAATGTTCCATTTTTTACAAATTGTTAGCATCTGGTAGTTTTTTATTTGGAATCATTTCCTGATTTGACAGGCACTTATGTCATCCAGAGCCAACCTATGAGTATTCAATCGCTAAAAATCGCAACATGGGGTGAAAGCGTGGGAATGGTCGATATGAGTGCAATCTATTATGGCACAATTACAGATTTTTTCGGGGATTCGGAGGGCTTCATTGCGCGGGCGGCTTTGGATGGGAGGCGGAGCGATTGGGATATTTTTGCTGACTCTGGTGGCAGGGAATGCGTTTATCGCGCGGGATAAGGCGGTGACCCGCGAAATGCTCGGGCATGATTTCCTGGCGTTTTATACAGCTGGGTCATTTGTTCGCGAGGGGCGGTATCACGATTTGTACAAGCTGGATGCAGTGAAGGAATTCGAAGGGGTAACCTCGCAAGCGGCGGGGCTGGAAGTCGGCAAGAGTTTTGGCCCCTGGTGGAATCCACCGTTCTATGCAATGGTTTTTGAACCGCTTGCGGGGATGCCTTATGCCGCGGCGCTGAATGCCTGGCGATGGATCAGCCTGGCGGCGGTTGCTGGGGCGATTGGGATATTGGCAGGGTTTGTTGCACGGGCCGATTCCTTGCGCGCTATGGGTTTTGAAATCGACGGGGCATCCATGCTACGGGGGTGGCGGGCGTGGGGGCTGGTGCCGCTGCTTGTTGTGGTTTCGATGCCGTTCATTCAGGCGATCAGTCATGGACAGAATACTTACACCTCGTTGTTGTTGCTCGTGCTGACGGTTGCGCTGTGGCGGGGACAGCGCGGGGTTTTGGCCGGGGTTGTGGGGGGACTATTGTTTTATAAACCCCAGCTTGGGGCCGTAGTGGCGGCGGTGATGGTCATCGACCTGGGCTGGTCCGCATTTTGGGGCTTTGCCATTACCGGCGGCATCCTGCTTGGCGTTTCGCTTGTAACGATGCCGGGGGCGATTTCAGATTACCTTCACCTGCTGCCGGCGAATGTGCGGTGGATGCAGATCGAGCATATGTATCTGTGGGAACGCCACGTAACACTGAAGGCATT
Source organism: uncultured Phycisphaerales bacterium (assembly GCA_963704405.1). GTDB lineage: Bacteria > Planctomycetota > Phycisphaerae > Tepidisphaerales > Tepidisphaeraceae > MFD01213-c1. The sequence continues at coordinate 1,195,815 of OY969903.1, read as the reverse complement.
CTGGCGCTTGCTCCTTCAAGGACGAGAAGCCGGCGAGCCGTGGCTGATCACACGATTGCTGACGTACCTGAGCACAGCCGCGATGGGCATCGCGCTGGGGTGGGCAGTTTTATGGGGACGGTCCGGAAGGCCATTGGGGCATGCGCCGCTGAATGAATCCGATCGCCGCTTGCGGCGGGACCGGATCATCTCGGCGACGATCTGCACCATGCCGCTGCTGATGCCCTTTTATTTCGACTACGACCTGCTCCTGCTGGCCGTTCCGGCAGTGCTGTACGGAGCCGAACGTGTCTCGCGGCCCGAACTGGCGAGAAAATCAGACGCCCGCGTGACCGGCGGCTGGGTATTGCTGTTCCTGTGGCTATTCGTCAATCCTGGAATCGCCATGCGGTCTCATGTGAATGCAACGGTTGTGTTATTAACCGCCTTAGCCGCGATGATGGTAATGCGGACAAGAACAGGGGTTCAGGTTTGCCAAACCAAAGGTATCGAAGAACCACGAGAACTCAGAACGGCAGCCTGACAGCGAAGCGCCGCGCCAGGTCAAAGATAGCTGAACCGCGTCCCCCGCTCTCATTCCATGCCACGCGCATTGTTTAGACAGTTCGCCTGGCTTCGGGATGACACTTCCCGCACCATATGGCATCCTCAATGCTCAGGCCGTTGTTCGTGGCACTTAGAATCCCGCCGACGCTGGTGAAGCCGGTAACGTAGCGGGCTTCGGAAATGTGATTTTCACAAACAGCGCGACCGCAGAATTTACAAATGGCCCTGGCTTCGTTTTCGCAATGAATGCATTTCATATAATTTGAGATTTGTAGGTTGCATGATCCAATCGCGTTTTTCGCGATGTGCCCGCTGGAGGGTTCATTATATCTTTTTAAGCTGAACCGGCACCTTATTGAGAGAACGTTCTTAAAATTAAAGCGGCATTTCGGTTATGGAAGCTGACCTGTGATGTAGTCGGGGAAGATTATGCCGGCGCCTGGCTTACCAGGCCCGTCATTGAGCCACATTTAGTTTACAAATCCACCTTATCTTGAACAGCGGCTGTTGTCCCCGGCATTTGTCGCCGCTCACACCAGCGGACTGGTCATTGAGCCAAAAATGTGGGTCGCGGGCCGAAGCGCCTTCGCGGTCAAATTGACACGAAAATCAGGCATTCCTATACTGCCCCCCTTTCTAAATTGGTTCGAATTTCCCCCAGGAGCAAGACAATGGCAACGGCGTTGAAGAAAGCCCCGGCGAAAGCCAAGGCGGCTAAGGCGAAAAGCACGATTTCCAAGGCATCCAGCCACGCGGGCAACACCAACGGCAAGCTGACCAAAAAGCGCGTTTACTTTTTTGGCAACGGCAAGGCCGAAGGCAATGCCGGCATGAAAGACCTGCTCGGCGGAAAAGGCGCGAACCTGGCGGATATGACGCTGGTGCCGCTGCCAGTGCCGCCGGGGTTCACCATCACGACCGACAGCTGCGGCGACTACAACGACGGCGGTCAGAAGCTTCCCAAAGGATTGATGGAGGAAGTTCGCGCGAACATCGCCAAGGTGGAAAAAGCCACCGGCAAAAAATTCGGCGATGTGAATAACCCGCTGCTGGTGGCGGCCCGCTCGGCGCGAAGATGTCGATGCCGGGCATGATGGATACCGTCCTGAATATCGGGCTGAATGACAATGTCGTCGTCGGTCTGGCGCGGCTGAGCGGGAATGAACGATTTGCATATGACAGCTATCGCCGACTGATCAATATGTTCGGCGACACAGTGATGGGAGTGGACCATCATCATTTTGAACATGAACTGTCGGCTGTGAAGACCAACCGCGGAGCGGTGGTGGATACGGACCTGGATACCGAGGGGCTGAAGGAAGTCGTCGAACGCTATAAGGCGGTTTACAAGCAGCACGTCGGTAGTAGCTTTCCGCAGGATCCGTTTGTTCAACTTGAACATGCGATCGAAGCCGTCTTCAAGAGCTGGATGGGCGACCGGGCCATCCGGTATCGGCAACTGAATGACATCCGCGGACTTCGCGGAACTGCCGTCAATGTGCAGAGCATGGTGTTCGGCAACATGGGTGACGACTGCGCGACCGGCGTGGCGTTCACCCGCAATCCCAGCACCGGTGAGAATAAGTTCTATGGCGAGTTCCTGATCAATGCCCAGGGCGAAGACGTGGTGGCCGGCATTCGCACGCCGATCCCGTGTGAAGAGATGGGAAAGGTGCTCCCGAAGAGCTGGAAGGAACTGCTGAAGGTGAAGGATGTCCTGGAAGCGCGTTACAAGGACGTGCAGGACTTCGAATTCACAATTGAAAAGGGCAAGCTGTACATGCTCCAGACGCGCAACGGCAAGCGTACAACCGCCGCCGCCGTGCGGATCGCCGTGGAGATGACCAAGGAAAAGCTGATCGATGAAAAGACGGCGGTGCTGCGGGTTGATCCGGCCAGCCTGGATCAGTTGCTGCATCCGATGTTTGACCCGAAGGCGACGCGCAATGTGCTTGCCCGCGGGTTGCCGGCATCGCCTGGCGCGGCGGTCGGCAAGATCGCGTTCACCGCGGAAGAAGCGGAAGAACGGGTCGCCGCGGGTGAGAAGATCATTCTCGTCCGCCGCGAGACAGAGCCGGCAGACATCGGCGGGATGCATGTTTCAGAAGGTATTTTGACTTCGACCGGCGGGATGACCTCGCACGCCGCCGTCGTGGCGCGCGGAATGGGAACGCCTTGCGTGGCGGGCGCGGGCGCGGTGGTGATCGATGCCAACACGCGACTGGTGAAGATCGGTGACAAGACGTTCGGCCCTGATCACACGATCAGCCTGGACGGCGCGACCGGCGAAGTGATGGAAGGCAACGTTCCGACCGTTGAAGCCACGCTGAGCGGGCCATTTGCTCAGATCATGAAATGGGCGGACAAGTATCGAACACTGAAGGTTCGCACCAACGGCGATACGCCGACCGATGCGAAGGTAGCCCGCGGGTTCGGCGCCGAAGGCATCGGCCTGTGTCGCACGGAGCATATGTTCTTCGATCCGCAGCGCATTCATCACATGCGGGAGATGATCCTTGCTTCCACCGTGGAGGCGCGGAAAGAGGCCTTGAAGAAGCTGTTGCCATATCAGAAAGCTGACTTCATTGGGTTGTTCCGCGAGATGAACGGCTTGCCGGTGACGATCCGTCTGCTGGATCCACCGCTGCATGAATTCCTGCCGCACAATGACAAGGATCAGGCGGAACTGGCCAAATCGCTGCATATGTCGGTGGACGCGGTGAAGCAGCGCGTAAATCAGCTTCACGAATCCAACCCGATGCTCGGCCACCGCGGCGACCGGCTGGCGGTCACCTATCCGGAAATCCTGGAGATGCAGGTGCGGGCGATCATCGAGGCGGCCTGCGAAGTGAAGAAGGACAAGATCAAGGTTTTGCCCGAGATCATGATTCCGCTTGCCGGCACGAAGAAGGAACTGGATTACCTGAAGAAGTTCACGGAAGAAACCGCCGCCGCCGTGATGAAGGAACAGGGCATCAAGGTGGACTATCTTTATGGCACGATGATCGAAGTGCCGCGGGCCGCGGTGACGGCGGACGAAATCGCCAAGACTGCGACGTTCTTCAGCTTCGGCACCAACGACCTGACGCAGATGACTTTCGGCTATAGCCGCGATGACGCCAACAACTTCCTGCCGGATTATCTGAGCAAGGAAATCCTGGAACGCGACCCGTTCCAGACGCTGGACATCGAAGGCGTTGGCCAGTTGATCCGCATGGCGGTGCAGAAAGGCCGCAGCACCCGCCCTGATCTGAAGTGCGGCATCTGCGGCGAACACGGCGGCGATCCGAAGAGCGTGGAGTTCTGCCATTCGGTCGGATTAAATTACGTGAGCTGCTCTCCCTACCGAGTACCCATCGCCCGCCTGGCGGCGGCACATGCGGCAATTAAGGAGAGTCTGAGTTCCGCAAAAGGCAAGAAGAAGTAAGCAAGCGTTGCGCATTTTCGAGTTTGAAATGAAGCCGGTCGACCTTTGGGTCGACCGGCTTTTTTTGCCATGCTCGCATACAAACGCCCTCGACTTATGTGGGCAATAGGCGCAAACAGAGTTTGATATAGAATGAACGCTATGGATGAAAAACGTGCATCGCGGCTGGTCTGGGACATTGTCTATATCGGGTTGATTGCGTATGCATGCCGTAACCTTTTAATGCATAGCCGCACTGGAGATAGACATGTGGCAGGAAATGTAATTGCTGTCCTTATAGGCGCTGCAGGGTTGGTGATGAATCGGTGGGCACCAGCCTATCTTCGCAGGCAGCAAAAAAACGCGGCAACGGCCATTCTTTCTCAACAAATAGCTGTCTATGGAGAACCGCACGAATATCGCCTCGCGAAAATGGAAGAGTTTCCGGATCTGGATCGGGGGTTTTATGAGTCGTGCCGAAGTTGGTTTGAACAGCACTCATTTCGCTATGTAGGGGATCGAGAAAACATGACGCTTACCGGCGTATATCCGAACATGCGCACAATGCTGCGGTCTTTCATTGGTAGCGATGGGACGATTCTTGGATCTGTCTATCACATCCGAAAGAAAGCCGGAAAAGATGTTAACAAGACGATTGATTTCGAAACAGAAACCAGCATCGGAACGTTTATCACTACTTCCAACACATTGGACACCGCGAGAGTTCTTCCCTTTCCTGGAATCAAAAGCCAACGGCTTCCAGCGGAAACACTACCTGAAGAATTGCTCCGATTGCATCTGGAGTCTCTCCGCCACGAAATCGAATTGCACCCAGGACTCACGTTCACGCGATGCAGTACGCTCGAAGAATTCATCGCCTTCCAACGACGGATGCATGCCATGAAAGTTATGCATAAAAAGAAAGTTGGATATATAAGCGCCGCAGACCTCGAAGCTGTCCGACGACGACCCTTGAATGAGCATGAGAAGGCCGTTGCTCAGGAAATCGAAAGACTAAAGGCGTCAGGCGGGACTACAGAGGCATGAACACATTCTGACAGCACTGGTGCGCAAATCTGAAAAACGATTTACGCTTCCAACGGCGCATAAGCATCATCGGATTTTTGTCCGATGTTCATGGCCGGCGACGGGGGCGGGCTGGTTTGCAAATCGACCATTTCGCGATATCGCCCGCTGGCGGCCATGAGTTCTTCATGCCGCCCTTGTTCCACCACGCGGCCGTTTTCCAGCACCAGAATCCGGCTGGCGTTGGCAATGGTGCTGAGCCGGTGTGCGATGACGAAGCTGGTGCGGCCGGACATGAGGTTCTGGAGGCTGCCCTGGATGAGGCGTTCGGATTCGGTGTCGAGGTTGCTGGTGGCTTCGTCTAAAATGAGGATGCGCGGGTCGGCGAGGAGGGCGCGGGCGATGGTCAGGCGCTGGCGCTGACCGCCGGAGAGCTTTACGCCGCGCTCACCGATGAGAGAGTCGTAACCATCCGGCAATTTCACGATGAATTCATGGGCGTTGGCCAATTGGGCGGCGTTCTCAATTTGCTGCATCCGGGCGCCGCGGCGGCCGTAGGCGATGTTCTGGGCGATGGTTCCATCGAAAAGAAAAGTATCCTGCTCGACGATGCCCAGCAGGCGGCGGTAGCTGTCGGCGGTGATGTCGCGCAGATCCGTTCCATCTAATAAAATTGCGCCGCTTGTGGGGTCGTAGAAGCGGGCGATGAGATTGCAGAGGGTGGTTTTGCCCGCGCCGCTGGGGCCGACGAGCGCAATCATCTCGCCGGGCTGAACATCGAGATTGATGCTGTGCAGCACAGGCACCGGGGCATTATTGTAGGTGAAGGAGACATCGCGAAGCGTGATGCGGCCGGCGGCGACGTCGCGATCCACCTCGATTGCGCCAGGCTTGGAAGGCATTTCCAGGGGCTCGTTGATGAGGTCGAGGATGCGATCGAGGCCAGAGAGGGAATTTTGCAGGGCCGTGGCGCTACCGGCGAGAGCGGCAATGGGCGCGAGGAGCGCGGCTAAGTAAGAAAGGAACATCACCAGATCGCCGACGGTGAGGGCGTCTTTTTGTGTGATGAGGCCGGCTTTGAGTTTGTCGAGATCGCTGAGGACGCGATGGCCGCCCCAGTAGAGAAGCATGGCAGAGGCGAAGGGGATAAGGACGGACCAGGCGAAATCGATGCCGCGGCTCCACCACCAAGCGTAAATTTCCTGGCGGGCCATGAGATGGCCGTTGCGGGTGAAGGTGGCGGCTTCGGATTGCTGGCGCGAAAAGGATCGGACGATGCGCATGCCGCCGAAGGCTTCGGTGGCATGGGAATCCATCTGGGTGCGGGTGGTGCGGATATCGCGGAAAATCGGGCGGATTCTGGCGATCCAGGTGCGATGGGTGAGCCAGACCGTGGGGAGCAGCGCGAGCGATCCGATGAGGAGTTTCCAGTCCACGCAGGCGAGGATGATAAGGCTGCCGAAAAGTTGGATGATGGCCCGCCACGGGTTGTACATCATGGAGAAGATAAGGTCGGCGACACCGCCGGCGTCTTCGCGGAGGATAGAAGTAACGCCGCCGGATTTGAGGTCGTAAACGCGATGCAGCGGGAGGCGGACGGCGTGTTCGAAAACTTTTTTCCGCACTGAAACCTGCACGCGCTTGGTCATCCGCGTCGCCTGCCAGCGGCCCCAGAGAGAGACCAGTTCAGAGGCGGCGGCGAGCAGGACCATGGCGATGCAGACGATGGTGAGAAGCTGGCCGCGATTAGCCGGGAGGTGAATCCAGTGGGGAACCTTGGCGGGCAGCGGCTGATCGCGCAGAACGCTGTCGAAAATGATCTTGGTGCCGTACAGGGGAATAAGACTGAGAAGCGTTGAAATGCTCAGCGCGAAAAGCGTGATGATGAGCGTTCGACGGTGGCCTTGAAGCAAGCCCCAGAAGGCGGCCAAAAGGTGGAGGAATGACCGGGAGCGAGGCTTGTGCTTTTTAGGTTCATCGGTGTGGAACGATGCGGCCGCCGCAACTTCGGCGGCGGTGCGTTTCTTGCGGCGCTGGTCGAGCTTGCTTCGATAAGCAAGATACCGCTGGCGGCTGGATCGGGGAGGCGGAGGCATCAGGGTATCTTAGGCGAAGGGAATGAAGGTGGCGATTGGTGGGGAAGCCCAAATGACGAAATGGGGAGGATGTTCGTCCGGGTTGGGGCTTGATTCGGATTTCGGGCTTGGGCATTCGGGTTTGTCGACAAGAGATATAGGTCTGAATGATTAAAAGCTCCTAACAAAACAGGAGGAAAATGAATGCAGAGTCGCGGAGGCCGCGGAGGTAAAACACGGAGAAAACAAGGAAAAACATAGCCCTCTCTGTTCTACCTCCGCGGCCTCCGTGACTCTGCGTTCATCCATTCTGTTAGGAGCTCTAAGGTTTAGCGCTCTTCGTCGTGGGGTCTTTTTTTAATTCAACCTGCGCCCAGTACGCCGGATGATCCGATGCGCTAATGTCTACAACGCCGGCGTCGGTGGCAGTCAGGCCGCGGAGGAATATCCAGTCTACGCGGCCGGGAGGCTGGGGACCGAGGAAGGAAATAATGGCTTCTTCGACATGGGGATTGCTGAGCAGTTGTTGGATTTGAAGGCTGTGCGCGGAGGTGCTGTTCAGGTCGCCCATGAGGATGGCGGGCTCGGGGAGGGATTGGAAAAGGTCGGAGACGATTTGAAGTTGTTCTTCACCGCCGGTTTTCCAGTCCGTGTGGGTGGTGATGATGTGAAGGGTTTTGTCGTGCCATCGAACATCTGTCAGGAGATAGTTGCGTCGGGCTTTCAGCAGGCGGCTGGGGAGGACGACGCGGGACCAATGCTCAACCGGCAGATCGGTGAAAATGGCATTGCCGAAGGTGTCGTGGCCAAGGCGGCGCTCCGCCGGGACATACAGATACGGCAAATGCCAAATCTCCGCGAGGTCCTCGGCCTGATTGTGAGGCTGCCCGAAGAGGTTGCCGTGGACTTCGTTGAGCGCGATGAAGTCGATGCGCTGGAGGCAGCGGGAGGTGCGGTCGAGGTCGAGGCGGGAGTCGGCGCCGACACCGCCGTCGATGTTGAAGGTGGCGATGCGCAGGGAAGGAGAAGCAGGGTGAGCGGTTAGGGAGCCGAGGAGATTAGTCCCCTCGGCGGGGCCGGCGGAGGTGGGAAGCAAGATGAACCAAGCGATTGCTGAAAAAATCAGGAGGAAGAGCGCAGCGATAAGGAGGCGGCGCGGGGAGATTTTCAGGGGATGGAACATTGGGCAGAAGTATACGGGAGGATTTGGGATTTTGGATTTTGATAGGATGATAGCGAATTGGGGAAGCCTGAAGTCAAAAGCCCGAAAGGGATGCAATGCGCGGCTCTCCGGGGTGTCCGATAGAAAATCCAAAATCCCACTCCAAAAAATCGAAACTTTTCTTCGCTTGTTGCTCGCGACCCTGTCGGGGACTTACGATGTGGGGATGCACCGGTGGATGTTGGCACGGGTGATTTTCTGCGGGTTGGGGGTGGTTGGAGTTTCGTCGGTTGGCTTTGGAGGCGGGTTGCCGCCGGGGAGTGCGGGGGAGGTTGTGGTTGGGTCAGTTTCTGCGGCGCATATTTCGGAATTGATTGGGAATCTTGGAGATGCTGATCCGGCGGTGCGCAGTGCAGCGGCTGGGGAGCTGGTTTCTATTGGGGCGCCGGCGCGGGTGCGCTGCTGGATGCCATGGATTCGGATGGACCGGAGGTGCGGGCGCAGGTGTCACGGATATTGCTGAAACTGCCGTGGGCGCTGCCGGGGGATTCGGAGATGGTGAAGCAGTTGCTCGCGAACTACGGCGATCTGCCCGTGGCGGACCGCATGGAGCGCGTACAGGGGCTGGGGCGATTGGCGGCGGGCGAGGGGCACGCCGCGATGATTCGGATTCTGCAGAATGAGCCCAGCGCGGCGGTGCGCTGGACAGCGGCGCAGTCGCTGCGGACGGAACACGATGGAAATAAACCGCCGCTCGAGCGGCTGCGCGCGCTTACGGCGGATGCGAAAGAACCAGCCGCGCAGCGGATGATCGCCGCCAACGCCCCCCTGCTGGCGGCGGCAGGGTGGGCTTGGCGCGAAGTAGACCTGGATCGGGCGGATAATCTGCTCAAGCAGGCAATCGCAATCGAACAAAAGCGGCCGGGGGCGGCGCCGGGGGAGATGAATTTTGCATTTGCGTGGTTGTTTGAGCGGGCCATGGCGCAGCAGCATTTTGAGGACGCCGCCGCAGTGTTGAGACAGCAGGCGAGGCATTCAGATTCAGATGATGAATCTGCGCCCGTCGCGGTGTCGCAACTGATGGCGCTGCACGCCGAACATGGACCGCTCCAGCATTTCGCGGATGACCTGAGGGCCGATCAGCGGTGGCTGGCCGATCCGCGCGTGGTTTATTCGATCGCTCGCATGGCGCGGCGGTGGGAACATCCGGTCGCGGGAACACTGCTCGACGCCCTGGCGATGGCGCTGAGCGGCAACTCGGAAGAAGAGCATTCGGATGTCGGTGGATTCCTGGCGGAGCAGGGGTGGGATACGGCAGCGGAGCGCGAGCTGCACCTAGCGATATGGCTTTCAGATGGGCCGACGGCCAACGAATATTTCCAACTGGCGCGCATCGCTTCGGAACGGAATGACGAGCTGGGCATTGCACAAAACCTGGAGGTGGCGCTCAAACAGATCACCGACGGGGAACACATCCTGCGCCGGACGACGAAGTTTGGAGATGTATTGCCGTGGTCAACTGAAGATGGCTGGGCCGAGGTGCATTGGCATTATTTGCGGGCGGCGCGGAATGCGAATGATCTGGCGGGCGTGCAGGCCCATCTGGAAAAGCTGATGGAATTGGATCGGCTGGGGCAGATTCTGCATAAAGACCCAGGGCTGGCGACGGATATTGTGCCGGCGCTGCAGGACATTGGCCGCAAGGACGACGCGAAGAAATGTTTTGAGGCGGCATATAAGGATCTGCATGATGCCATTGATGCGGACCCAACGAATGCGGAGGCGAAAAACAATCTTGCGTGGCTTTGTGCGCGGTGCGGGGAACGGTTGGATGAAGCGGTGAAGTGGTCAAATGCCGCGGTCGCCGCCCAGCCGGGGAATGCTGCATATCTGGATACGGCGGCGGAGGCGCATTTTCGCGCAGGAAGCATGGATGATGCGGTTCAGTTGGAGAGCCGGGCACTGGAACTGCGGCCGAATGATGTGTTTATGAGAGGGCAGTTGGAGAAGTTTAAGAAGGGGCGGAATTGATATGACCCGGCATAGTCGCCGCTGCGGCCAAACCGCTATGTCCATTTTGCCGTGCAGCCGTCGCTGACGAATCAGGCGGCGTTGAATGCGTGCGAAGAGAAATGAAAACGCACGCACAACAAAAAATGTTTCTAACTTCGGCGCAAAAAAAGGCTGCACGGTGGAGGGTTAGATCCGTGCAGCCTGGCGGAGGAGGAAACGAGGCTTGTGGTGAAGGGATCCATTCGTTCTGGTAACTTTGGCCGATCGTCTGATCTGCTTCACGTCTTTGTATTGTTTGGTGCGGCCCTTTCTTTTTCGTTTTTCTGGTCGTCCGTTCGTTCTTCGAGATAATGCAGAACAAAGGTCGTGCCACACTTGAGTTGCGGCTGGCACGGATGGAACATCGCGAGCAGCGTTTGGATGTGGTTTTGCCAGTTAGCTCCGTAAAATCGACATTTTATCGGCTCATGGCTGAAGATGGATTTCTGCCGACGCGCTATAGCGACTGCTGTAAACTGGCAATCGGGGTGATTTGATTCGGCGAAAGAAGCAGCAAACGCACCCGCACTGCTCATCCACTACGCAGACTGCTGATTTATCACAAAGCGATGAAACAGTTGTTCCATACTTTGCCTTGATCGAGCGGCGATTGCAGCCGGGAGGTTAGTGGCGGCAATCAGGAGAATGAGTCTCCCCGCCCGCCGCGCCGCACGGCGATTTTGCCGAACTTTGAGTTGATCTGGTCGATGGCGGCGTCGAGACGGCGATGGCGTTCGGTGGTTTTGTCGGTGAAAAGTTCCAATTGGCCTTCGCCGGAGAACTGCGTGGCGGTCACACCGATCAGGCGGACGGGCTTAAAGGCTTTTGCCCAGTTGTCAAAGAGCGTGCGGGCAGCGTCCCAGATGCCCTGGGTTGTGTCGGTCGCCGCATTCAAGGTGCAGCGGCGGGTGACGGTTTGGAAATCACCGAAGCGGATTTTCACAGTCACCGATTTTGCGCGAAGACCGTGCCGCCGAAGCCGGGCGGCAACTTGCTCGGATTGTTCGAGCATCACAGAACGAATCGTTTCAACATCGGAAACATCCACACCAAATGTCTGTTCCTGCCCGATGCTTTTAGCTTCGCGGTCGGGTGTGACGGGGCGGTCATCCTGGCCGAAGGAAAGCCGGCGATAGCGTTCGGCTTCTTCTTCACCAACCCGGCGGACCAGGACGTCCATCGCGATGTTGCGCAGATCGCCGACGGTCTTGATGCCGACGCCGTTAAGCTTCGCCGCGGTCTTAGGGCCGATGCCCCAGATTTTTGAGATGGAAAGGGGCGGAAGGAGAGTGTCGATGTCCTGCGGGCGAATGATCGTGAGGCCGTCGGGTTTATCCATGTCGCTGGCAAGCTTGGCCAGAAATTTATTTGGCGCAACACCGACAGACCCAGTAACACCGGTTTCGGTTTTGATTCGCCGCTTGAGTTCACAGGCGATGGCGACAGGATCGCCGAATAATTTCTCGGTGCCTGTGACATCCAGGAATGCCTCGTCAATGCTCAGCGGTTGAATCATCGGCGTGAAGATTTCGAATATTTCAAATACTTTTCGCGACACCGCCCGATACCGGTCGAAACGCACCGGGACAATGGCAGCGTGCGGGCATAGCCGGCGGGCGACAGCCATGGGCTGGGCAGAGTGGCAGCCGAAGGTTCGGGCTTCATATGAAGCGGCTGCGACTACACCGCGGGGGCCATCATGCCCAACAAGAAGCGGCTTGCCGCGCAAGGCGGGATTGTCCAAGGCTTCAACGGAGGCAAAAAAAGCATCCATGTCAACATGGAGGATGGATCGGGCATCGGGCACAGGGGAATGATAGCGTGCGACCGCCGTGATCGGCTGAAACGGACGCCGAACAGATGCACGATCGATTGAATTGCGTTATTTTCTCCCTCGCCGCCCTAATTGGCCCCCGACCGCTCCACATGATGGGCCGCCTGCCCCGGATCATCTTTGGGGGAAATTCCATCATGCTGCCGATCGACCAGCTTCTGATGCTCCATCAGGATTCCCACCATCTGCGCCAGCGTTGTCACCTTGCGATCCAGCACGCTGACAATCGTCAGCAATTCAAAAATAATCAAAATGAGAAAGACCGAAACGCTCAACAGCATCACCGTCGGCTGTTCGATCTTCGTCACGTGCGCCAAGTATTCGACCCCGCGCGGCCAGACCGCCAGCACCAGGAACGGCAAGCCCAGCATCAGGAATAAAAGCGTGTAACGCTCTTTAAGCTTGAACTGTTTCAGTCGGCGCACGGCCAGCAGCAGCAGGCTCCCACCGAAGATCACCAGGATCAGGCTCCGGATCATGCTCCCTTACCTTCCCGCGCGGCCAAGGCTCGCGGGCCATGTCCAGCAGCAGCGCTGTCGTCACCTTCAGCACATAAAATAATCCGCGGCTCAGCGGGATGCTGGTCATCCCCGCTTTGCGCTGACGCATGCGGACGTCAATCTCGGTGATCTTAAACCCAGCGCGATGCAGGAGCAAAATCACCTCTGGTTCCGGATAATCCTCGGGATACCAGTGAGCAAACGCCCGGATCACCCGCCGATTGGCCACGCGAAACCCGCTGGTGCAATCGGTGACCTTAATCCCGCTGAGCACGCGGATCAGCGCATCCAGGATTTGAATGCCCACCATGCGTGCGATGGATTGCCGGTAATGCCCTCGCTCCAGAAAGCGAGAACCGACGACGACGTCTGATTCCGAATCGATCAGGTGATTCACGAGCCGCCACACCTCACCAGGGCGGTGCTGCCCGTCGCCGTCCACCTGCACCGCCACGTCATACCCATGCAGCGCGGCGTAGCGATACCCCGTCTGCATCGCCGCCCCGATGCCCAGATTAAACGGCAGACTGATGACCGCTGTTCCCGTCGGCACCTGGCGGAGCGTGTCGTCGGTAGAGCCGTCATCAATGACCAGCACATCATAGCTGGGCAGAGCCCGGCGGAGCCGCATCACAAGTTTTGGCACCGATTGCCGCTCATTAAACGCGGGGATGATGATTAATCCGCGCAGCTCAGGATGGGAAAGCGCTCGCTTGGGCATGTTTTTGTAGTCGTTCCGGCTTAGATTGCCAGTCTCTCAGACAACATCCTAATACAGATTGGGTCCGACGGAAATGGACATCATTGCCGGCAGGCGATCATTACCGGCCCAATCCCCGGTTTATCTGACCAGACGCCGCGACTCGCATCTCCATTCCGCCCGAATTTGCGCGAGATGCACATTTAAATCCAACGGAAGCGGCTGGGCCGCCAATCAGCCCTTCCAATAGTCCTATTTCCCCCCAGCTTGCGCCAATTTGAGGCCCTCGAATCAAATAGTTCCCATCCCAGCGATGGGTTCGGCAGTCATCGAAAATCTTCGGAATTGCAGCAGTTTTCGGTGATGCCATTCAGACTGGCACCGATCCCTACGAGATCGTCATGAGATCGGTTACAATCACTTTACCGCTCGTACGCGGAACCTCATGGCAAAAATTCATCCAACCGCCATCGTCGACCCCAAAGCTGAGTTGGCCGACGATGTTGAGATTCAGCCATATGCAATCATCGAAGGCCACGTTGTCCTCGGTCCAGGCGTGGTCATCCACTCACATACCGTCCTGAAAGGCCACACGGTCATTGGGGCCGGTTGCCGCATCGGCCCCGCTGCATATGTCGGTCTCGATCCGCAGCATCTTTCTAACGCCGGTGTCGGCACCTCGCTCTATATCGGTGACGGCACCATCATCCGCGAAACCGCCACCCTCCACCGCTCCACCCGTCCCGGCCCGGAACATGCCACACGCATCGGCGCCCGGTGCTTCATCATGGCCGCCGCCCACGTAGGCCATGATTCCAAGATCGGGGACGATGTCGTAATGGCCAACGCTACCCTCCTTGGAGGTCACGTCACGATTGGTGACAAGGCTTTCCTCGGCGGCATGGCCGGCATCCACCAGCATTGCCGCATCGGCCGCCTGGCGATTATCGCCGGCACCGAACAAGTGACGCGCGACGTCCTTCCCTTCGCTGCCGTTCGTTACGGCGGTCTGAAGGGTTACAACGCCATCGGTTGTCGCCGCGCTGGCATGAGCCGCGACGCCATCCACGCTTTGCGGGCGGCATTCCGCTGCTTCCACACCTATCGCACTACCCCCGCCGCCGTCGCCGCCATCGAGCGAACCGTACCGCTGCTCGATGAGGTCCGCGAAATGATCTGTTTCGTAACCGCCAGCAAACGCGGTCTGCATCCCAGCGTGCGTTTCGTAGGCGCGCCAGAACCGTTCACCGAAGCGGAATAGATACTGCGGAATAGATACTCTGGTCCGTTCTACCCCGTTCCCGCGTTGCGAACGTCCGGCCATAATTGTAGTATCCGAAGCTGGTGAGCCACCGGCTTACGGCAGGATTCTTTAGGGTTCCGGAGTGGTTGTTGATGGGACAACTCCAGACATCGAGCAACGCCGTTGTTTATTCGACCGGCGTTGACGCGGTTCCAATGAACCCGCCCAACCTGCGCATCGCCCCCGCCAGCACCGTCGCCCCTACCCTCCAAATGGCGTTCAGCCCGGCGATCGACCTCCCCTCGGCCAAAGCCGCCACCTGGCGCCTTGCCCATACTCACTACGAAAACTTCTCCGTTGTTTCGGTCCTGCTGCCCCGTCGGCTGCGGCAGGATTTTTGTAATGTCTACGCATTCTGCCGCATTGCGGATGACCTCGGTGACGAGATCGCCGACAAAGATGAATCGCTGCGACTGCTCGCTCGTTTTCGCGATGAAACACGTGCGATGTATGCCGGGCAGCCGCGCAGCATTGTCTTCACCGCGCTGGCCGACACTGTTCGGCGGCACGATATTCCCGTCCAGCCGTTCCTCGACCTGATCGATGCCTTCGAGCAGGATCAGCGGGTGGATCGATACGACACATTTGATCAGGTTTGCGACTATTGCCGCCGCAGCGCCGACCCGGTCGGCCGGCTTGTCCTATATATGTGCGGTTATGGCGACGAGCATCGCCAGCGGCTTTCCGACCGCACCTGCACGGCCCTGCAACTCGCCAACTTCTGGCAGGATGTCCGCCGCGATATGCTCGATCGCGATCGCATTTATCTGCCGCGCGAGACGATGAACCGGTTCGGCGTCACCGAAGCCCAGCTTCGCGACGGCCGCTGCGACAAAAACTACCAGGAGTGCATCCGGTTTGAAGTCGAGCGCACCGAAGCGATGTTCAATGAAGGGGAGGCGCTGCTGCCGCTGCTGGATGAAAGCGTGCGGCCGCAGATCACGCTTTTCGGCCAGGGCGGCCGGGCGATTCTCGAAGCCATCCGCCGGCAGAATTACGACACCCTTTCCGCGCGCCCTTCGCTTTCGCGCTGGCAAAAAGGCCGGCTGGTGTTTGGCGCGATGGCCGCCCGGCTTCGCCAGGTTGTCCAGCAAGACCTGCGGCAGGAGCCCGCATGAGCGTGCTTACTTCTGATGCCGCCACCGGAGTCACCCTTGCGCGCTCGCGTGCATATTGCGAGCATCTCACCCGCACGCAAGCCAAGAATTTTTATTACGGTTTAAAGCTGCTGCCCGAGCCAAAGCGATCGGCGATGTTCACCTTGTACGCTTACATGCGGCTGGTGGATGACATCGCCGACGACGAAGACGGCCGCACCGTCCGCCAGCGCATCGACGAACTGGAAGCGTGGCGGGAACACACGCATTCGATCCTGGATGGGCGGGGAACAGACATTCAAAGCTCCGTCAGCCGCGGCGCGGTTGCAGAAGAAGGCTGTGTCCTGTGGCCCGCGTTCGCCGAAATGGTGAATGAATACCGCATGCCCCGCCAGATTTTTGACGCCGTCATCGCCGGCCAGCGGCAGGACCTGGAACCGGAGCCGTTCGATACGTTTGAGCAACTCAAGGACTACTGCTATCGCGTTGCGGGCGTGGTCGGCCTGGCCAGCATTTACATCTGGGGATTTGAAGGCGGCGCCGAGACAGAACAACTTGCTATTGATCGCGGCGTCGCCTTCCAACTCACCAACATCCTCCGCGACCTGCGCGAAGACGCCGCCAGAGGCCGAACCTATCTCCCGCGCGAAGACCTTGCGGCTATGAACATCACAGAAGCAGACCTGCGCGCCACCCGCGGCGGCGCTGCATTCCGAAGGCTCATGACATTCCAAATCAGTCGAGCCGAGGCGTATTACGAGAAATCACAGCCGCTCGAAGAACGAATCCAGCGGGACAGCCGCCCAACGCTGATCGCGATGACCCAGATCTACCACCGGCTGCTCAAAAAAGTCGCCAACGAACCCGAACGCGTCCTGCGCGAAAGGGTTTCGCTGTCCTTCATCAGCAAACTCCTCATCGGCTGGCGCGCCGCGCGCCCGCTGACAAAATCCAATGATTGATGATGCGGAGATATGGCTTTTTTCGATCCTGAGTTCGATTTGACTATCTTTGACCCCAAGCTCGGTCCGACTGAGGCTCATTGAAGTCAGATGGGGACTGAACCCATTAAAGTCCTGCGCAACGTTTTCGATTTCCCAATTCTTCTCATCTGCCGTACCTTGCGGTGAATGATTTTGCGGCGGCAATTATTTCTTGTGCTGATCGTGGTGGGCAGTGCGGCGGTTTACCTGATTGGCAACAATTCGGTGGCACTCTGGGATCGGGATGAGCCGCGGTATGCGCAGACTTCGCGGCAGATGTGGCAGTCGGGGGATTGGGTGGTGCCGCATTATCTGGATAACGTCCGCACGGCCAAACCGGCGCTGATTTACTGGTGCCAGGCGGCGGCGATGAGCGTGCTGGGGGATAATGCATTCGCCGCCCGTTTGCCCAGCGCGGTCGCGACAGTGGCGCTGCTGATTTTGCTGTCGATTGTTTTCTGGCGGACGATTGGGGCAGAGCGGACGGTTTGGGCGGTTTTTATTTTCGCCACCGCGGGGCTGACAATCGCGGCGGCAAAGATGTGCATCACCGACGCCGTGCTGCTGCTGTGGGTGACGATTGCGCAGCTTTGTCTGTTTGCGATTTTGCGGAGAAATTCTTCATGGCCAATCATCCTGGTTTTTGCCGTGGCTCATGGCCTGGCGCTTCTGACCAAGGGGCCGGTGCTCCTTGGATTTCAGGCGATGACGCTTTTAGCGATGGGAATGCTGCGGCTGGCGGATCGGAAGTTTCCGCCTGCGGTGGCAATGGAAATGGGGCCGATGGATGCGGGCAATCGGCCTGCGGCGCGGCTGGTTTGGGTGAAGATTATTGTTGCCCTGCTGATCGTTGCCGCCATCACGTTGCCGTGGGTGGTGATGGTGAATCATCGTGCCTCGGCATTTATCAAGACGGCGATGGGACATGATGTCTGGGACCGGATGATGACGCCGCTGGAGCAGCATAAGGGGCCGCCGGGGTATTACCTTATCAGTATTTGGATCACGTATTTTCCGTGGAGTTTGCTGCTGCCACTGACAATTGGGCTGACGTTGCGGCATCGCGCAAACCCGAGGATTCGCTTTGCGATGGCGGCGATATTAGGCCCGTGGATCATGCTGGAATGCATTCGCACGAAGCTGCCGCACTATCTGCTGCCGGTGTTTCCACCGCTGGCGTTTTTGACGGCGGATGCGCTGGTGCGGTGTCTGCATGGGGAATTTCAGGATTTGAAATCGAAGGGGTTTGTTATAGCGGTGGGAATTTGGTGCGCGCTGGTGGCGGCGATTGCTTCGGGGCCCTGGATTGTGGTTCGAGCGTTTCAGCCGCTGCCTTATGCGGCGATGACGACTGTTTCGGTTTTAGGGGTTCTTTTCGGTGTCGTTGTTTTTGCTTCATTTCAACGCCGCAGGGTTGTGACTGGGTTGGTCGCGATGGGCGCAGGGACGATGGTGCTGGTGTCGGTGATTTATGGGTGGTATCTGCCGAAGGCGGATTTCCTGCGGATTTCGCCGCGCGTTGCGGATGTCCTGATCGCCAATGGTGTGACCCATCCGCATGAAGTGCTCATGCTGCGGTACATGGAGCCGAGCCTGGCGTTTCATCAGGGGGGAACGATCCGCGAGGCGGGAGAGGTTGCGCTGAATGATCGGTCCGTTCCTTATTTCACGCCATGGATGGTCGTGACGGATGAGATCTGGGAAAAAGCGCCGGCGAATATTCGGGATATGTTTGATGTGGTTGCGCATGTGCGGGGGCTGGCATATGCGGACCGGGGGACATGGATGGACGTGATGATTATCCGGCGGAAGTGAGCGCGTGGTTACGGGCCTTATTTTGCCGGCGCGGTGCGCGATCGCAACTGGATGGCGGCCTGACTGGCCATCGCCTGCACGAGAGATTCCTCATCGGATGAGAAGGGGATGATCTGACCGCCGGCGCTTTTGCGGTTGATCAGTTGCAGCACACCGAGGATGCGGCCGTCAGGGTGAGTGAGGGGGACGACCAGCATCGACTGCGAGTGGTAATTATTTCGGCGATCAAATTCCTGGTTGAAGAAATAGGGGACGCTCGCGGGGAGGTTGTAGGCATCGGGGAGATTCAGACGGTTGCCGGTGGCGGCAACGTAGCCGGCAATCGAGGCCTGAGAGATGGGGAGCGAGAAATGTGCAAACCGCTGGGCAGCCGCGACAGCGCCGTCGCGGGCTTCGAGCGTGTTGTTCCGGGCGATTTCAAATCGCAAAACATCGCCATCGGGGGATTCGGTTCGGACGAAGAGCGAACCGGCGTCGGCGTGGGCCGCGGACATCGTGCGGTCAACGATCATCTGAAGCATCGATTCGTCGGGCTGGCGCGCGAGGTCGTCGTTGAAGTGGATCAGCCCCTCCGCCATGTCGCGGGCGGATTTGACGCGGAAATAGGAGAAGACGCCAATGGCGATCAAAATGATGAGGATGGCCGCGGTGACGCTGACGGGAAGAATATATTTCGCGAGCTGCTTTCGCAGGATGTAGAAAAACGCAGGGGAATGGGCAAGAAGCGGCTCGCCGGTGAGATAGTTGTTGATGTTGCGCGCGAATTCACCGGCGGAGGCATAGCGCTGCTCGGGATTTTTCGCCAGCGCCATGCACAGGATCGCTTCGAGCTCGCGATCCATTTTTTTGTCGATGGTTCGCGGGGGTGTGATTTCGGTGTCGCTGATGCGGCGAAGGATTTCAAGCTGCGACCCGCTGAGTTCGTGCGGCGGCTGTCCGAGCAGCAGGCGATAAAGAATCACGCCGAGGCTGTAGACATCGGTTCGGGTGTCGAGCTTGTCCATGTGGCCGGCGGCCTGCTCGGGGGACATATAAGCGGGGGTGCCGGCAAGATCAGCTTCAATCGTGACATTCAGTTCGCCTTGTTCGTGCAGGACGGTGCGGGCGAGGCCGAAATCCAGGACATGGGGCTGGCCATCAGGATCGACGAGGATGTTGGGAGGTTTAAGATCGCGATGGATTACGCCGCGCTGGTGGGCGTGATGCACAGCCTGGCAGATGGTGCGCATCAGTTCCAGGATGTCGCGCCGGGACATCTTGTGCGATTCGACATACAGATCGAGCGGCGTGCCGTCGACGCGCTCCATTGCGTAGAAATAAATTCCGCGATCCAGACCGCTGTCGAAAACCTGCGCGATGTTGGGGTGATCGAGTCGGGCAGTCAGTTCCACTTCGCGATCAAAGCGATGGCGGGCGCGATCTGAGGCAAACATGGCCGCGCTCATGAGCTTTAAGGCGACCTTGCGGCGGGTGCCGAGTTGGATGGCGTGCCAGACGGTTCCCATGCCGCCTTGGCCGAGCTTGTCGAGGATTTGATAGCCTTCGATCCTGGGCGCCTCCAAGGCTTGTTCCATTGCCAGGCGAGAGGATTCGATTGCGCCGGTATTAGACAGGCGGCTGACGTCGGGGAGCTGGAGCTCGCGGGGATCGGAGGGCATAGCGAAGTTCTGGCGAAAACTTCCGGCTTCGGTTCGACTGTCTTCAGCCCTGAGCTTGATTCAACGGTCTTCGACCCTAAGCCCAGACCGGAGGGAGACCATCGAAATCAGGCCGGAGGAAAGCTCATCGAATCCGGCCCGTGCGCGGAGCACAAAAGATGGGATACTGCGGGCTTCTTGAGCTTAATGCAATAAATGCGATTAGAACGGCAACGATGAATCCATCCAGTCATCGCTTCGAAGCACCTGCTTGCGGTTGAAGCGCGCCAATCGCTCGGCTCGCGATTGCGCCATGCGGATGACCCGATCGGCCCCAAGTGTTTTCCACATCTTGCGCCAGCGGCGCGTGGCGAAGGAATAGTTCGTCATCGGCGCTGCAGAACATCTGGGCGCAGCCGGGATCACCCTGGCGGGCGGCGCGGCCGAAAAGCTGGCGGTCAACGCGGTAGCTGGTCGCCGGCTCGGTCGCGACGACATGCAGCCCGCCAATATCGGCGACGCCTTTGGCGAGCTTGATGTCGGTGCCACGGCCGGCCATGTTGGTCGCGACGGTGATGCGGCCTCGCTGGCCGGCTTCGGCGACGATGTTGGCTTCCTGCGCGGTTTGGGTTGCGTTGAGCACGCGATGCGCCCGGCCAAGCGCCTTGAGCCGGGCGCTGATCTCTTCGCTCGACAGCACGCTGCGCGTTCCGACCAGCACGGGCAGCCCTTTGTCGTTTAACTCAGCGACACGCCGGGCGGCGGCGTCATATTTTTCGTTCATCGTCTCGAACATCAATGTCGGCAGATGGATTCGGATGCAGGGTTTGTTCGTTGGGATGCGGACGATCGGGCGCTGATAGATCTGCCAAAGCTCGGGCGCGGCTTCCCAGGCGGTGCCGGTCATGCCGCCCATGATCGGGTATTGGCGGAAGAATCGCTGGAAGCTCAGGCGGGCGAGGTTTTCCTTGTCGGCGGTGACGGGAACGCCTTCCTTGATCTCGATCGCCTGGTGCAGGCCGTGCCGCCAGGAGCGGTCGGCCATGATGCGGCCGGTGAATTCATCGATGATCTGGACTTTTTCGTCTTCGGTCACCAGGTATTGCTCATCGCGGATGAAACAATATTGGCCGACCAGCGCCTGCGTCACGAGTTCTTCGCGGCGGCGTTTGCCTTTCCAGAAGCCGTTGTCCAGCGATATTTCTTCCAGCCGCTCCTGCCCGCGCTCGGTGAGGTCGACGCTGCGGACTTCGCGGTCGATGATAAAGTCGCGGCCTTCCTTGAGCTGCATCGCCAGGTCGTTTGCGTTGCGATAAAGCGTTGCATTGCCTTCTTCATCCGGCGAGTTGGAGATGATGAGCGGAGTGACGGCTTCGTCGATGAGCAGGCTGTCCGCTTCATCCACCAGCACGCGGAAGAGGCCGGGAACCTGCAGCTTCTGCGAGCTTTCGCCTAGGCTCATGAGGCGGCCGACGTTGGTCTGCGTGCTGCTGCGCAGGTTGCCGAGCAGGATCTGGTCGCGGAGGAAGTCGGCGACGAGTTCCTTGCTGGTGATGTAAATGATGTTGCGGCGGTAGTGATCGACGCGCTCGCTGGGGGTGGATTCATGGACGACGTGACCAACCTTCAGGCCCAGCGCGTGATAGACCGGGGACATTTCCTCGGCGTCGCGGGCGACGAGGTAATCGTTCACAGTGATGATGTGAACCGGCCGGCCATGCCAGGCCCAGAGGCTGGCGGCGAGGGAGGCGGTGAGGGTTTTGCCTTCACCGGTGGCCATCTCGGAGATGTATCCCTGGCACATGGCGAGTGCGCCCATGATCTGCACGGAAAAGGGCCGCATCCCGGTGGAGCGTTTGGCACCTTCGCGGATGAGGGCCATGCCCATATCGAGACGGTCGCCGACCAGCTTGTTAACGCGGGCGAGATCGCGGTGTTCCTGAACGGCTTCCTGGAACTTGGAGGAGCCGAGGTTTCTGACTTCGTCTTCGAGCAGTTCGATGCGCGCGGCCTGGGCCTGAAGCTGGGTGAGGATGGGGCGGCGGTTCTTGACGAAACCAACCAGCCCGTTGACGTAGGCGTCGAGGCCTTTCAGCTCGGGGGCTTTGACCCGGCGGGCGTCGAAGACAGACCAGAGTTCGGAGTTGGCGATGGTCATTTGCGTTTAGTTCTTGTCGCCTTTAAATCGTTTCTTATTCAGCCAAATTGCTACGTAATCCTATGTCAGCTTCGAGTCGTTTTCATGCGACTGGAGCAACTGGAGGAAACGCCTGGTCCATTGCCAGAGAAGGGGCTGCTTCTCCAGGCGGAAGCGGACGAAGGCGCGCTGGCCGGGATAGTATTTGCCGTCGGGGTTGGCGACGCGCACGTGGACTTCGAATTCGCGGATGAGCGGATGCTCGCCTTTGGGGTCGCTGGGATCGACGGCGATGTCACCGCCACCGACGTGGGTCAGCGACGGGTGCGGCACGGTTTCCTGGGCTGAATTGATGATGGCCTCGGCGGTTCCGGGAACGATGGTGGCAATATCACCGGCGAAGCGGACGAGGATGGGATCAGAGCTGCCGTCGCCGGGGCTGGCAGCAAAGAGCATCTGCTGCTTGTCGTGAACGAGCTGCGCGTCTTCCTGCTGCAAGGATGCTTTGATGACGAGGCTGTCCAGGGCGGCGACGGTGGCGATTTCCTGGCCGCGGGGGAGAAATGCGCCGGACATTTCGGTGAGCTTGGGGGCGACGAGTGTACCGTCGATGGGGGCGCGGAGAGTAAGGTCGTTAAGCCGGGTTTGCGTGTCGTCGAGCTGGTCCTGCAAAGCGGTCATGGCCGCTTCAATGATCTTCTTCTGCGCCTGATCGACGACGCTGGCGAGCTGGCGCTGGGCCTGCAGGCCGCGCATCTGCGCCTTTTGCTGGACCATCTGGGTTTCGAGTTCGCGGTCCTGGCATTGGATGATGGGATCGCCTTTGTGGAGGAACTGTCCATCCTGGGCATAGATGGTTTTGACGAAGCCGGGCATCTTGGCGTGAATGACTTCGCGCTGGTCGGCTTCGACGATGCCCTGGGCATCGACATCGACCCAGAAGCGGATGAGACCGATGGTGATGAGCGCGAGGATGGCGACGACGCCACAGAAGGCGGCGGCGCAACCGCGCTTGCGGTGCAGTTCGGGTTCGAGCATGAGGTATTTGCTCAGCTTGAAGACCGGCACGATGGCCCAGGTGGCGACACCACCGATAGCCATCAGGACACCGAGGACGGGGATTTTGTAGGTGACGACAAGGATGATGACGAAACCGACGAAGACGCGGTAGATGCTGCTGGCGACGGCATAGAGCAGGAGCCAGAAGCGCTGGCCGACAGGCGGGAGCGGCTGCTGGGCCTTGATCTGGAAAACATGGCGTTTGATGAGGCCGAGGGCGTATTCAGTGCTCTTCTGGCGGAGGTTGGGGATTTCGAGGAAGTCGGACAGGATGTAGTAACCGTCGTAGCGGAGCAGCGGGTTGGCATTAAAGACCAGGGTGGAGACGGACGCGATGAGCATCGCGTTGTAGGCCAGCACCGCGGGGAGGGAAGTTTTGTCGCCAACGTTGACCCAGAAGAATACCAGAAGGGCCGCGACGAAGAGTTCGACAATCATGCCTGCCGCCCCGACGAACATGCGATGCCAGCGGCTGGGGAAAGCCCAGGCGGTGGAGGCGTCTACATATGGGGTGGGGATGAACACCAGGAACATGATGCCCAGCTCATGACATTCACCGCCAAAGCGCCGGCAGGCGAAGGCGTGGCCAAGTTCGTGGATCAACTTGATGAGGACGAAGACAGCCCAGAGCCAGAGCCAGTTGCTCGGATTGACGGCATTGCTGGCGGCGGTCTTGAGTTCATTCCAGTGCGGGGTGACATACGCGATGGCCGAGATGATGACGATCAGCCAGATGATCGCGCCGATCTTGCTGAACAGATGCTTCACCGCCGGCATCCATTGGACGAGGAAGCGGTCCGGGTCCCACAGGGGGATGCGGGGGAACAGGACATTCATCAGGCGGTTCTGCATCTTCCGCTTGTTGAGTTGCTTGTGGCGGCGGAGGAGGACGGTGGCGTCCGGCGTCACATCAGCCTCGATGAGGTTGGCGGAATACAGGTGCGAGAGAATCTGGATGATTTCAGGTTGGGTGGGGGCGTCGTCGGCGAGTTGTCCGCCGCAGATTTCCCAGGCTTGTTCAATGGTTCGTGAGCCATCGAGGAGACCGATGAAGCGGTAAGCGGCATCGGAGAGACGATGGAACTGGTTGCCGGCAGGGTCGCGGACGACATACCAGCGCTCACCGCGATAGAACTGGCGGGAGATTTGGTGCTGGAGCGGAGGCGTGCTTTGAGCGTGGAGACGCGGTACCAGGATTCGGAGAATGTGGGTCGTAATTGGATCATTGGATGATTGCCGTTTTAGTAGCACGAGCGACTCGCTCGTGTCTGATACCGTTGGACACGGGCGAGGCGCCAGTGCTACTTTTTAATTCCATTCCGGGGGTGCTAATTTTTTTACGCCGTTAGCACCGGCCCGCATCACGGTGAACGTTCTCACTATTCATGTCGCCTATCACAACCATGTCTTAAGACGAATGAAATCAATCAAGCGATGGGTCCAGATCCAGGCCCATGTTCGCTTTTCGACGTCAACTCTTGCTTCGCCGGCCATGCCGGGACGCCAGGCTGGCGACATCTGGTTTGGATCGAGTTTGGCATAGATCGTGAAGACGTTGCTTCCTTCTTTTGCCTGGCCCAGCGGAATGATGCGCTCAATACTGAATGGGAACTTAGATGTCGGCAGGCTCGTCGTCGCCAACTTGCCGACCTGGCCTTCCTTGATGTCCTGGATGTCGCGCTCGTCGGCAGTCAACTCAGCCCGCAGATTTTCACGGGGGGCGACGACCATGAGTTCATCGCCTTGTTTAACCTGGACGCCCTTCTTGTCTTCGAGGTCGCCTTTGAGGACTTCACCGTCTTCGGGGGCCTTTAGAACGGCGTTGTTGATTTGCCAGTCGTACAGGTCGGCCTCGGCCTGGGATTGGTCGGCCTGGGCGAGGGCGACTTTGTAGTCGGCGATCTTGGTATTGTCGGCGCGGTACTTCACGGCCTCTTCACGATGCGAAAGGGCGTCGGAATCGGCCTTGGCTTTTTTGAGCTTCAATTCGGAGGTGTCGAGGGAAAAGAGAGGCTCGCTTTTTTTCACGAGGTCGCCGGGCTTTTTGTAGACGTCGCGGATGTAGCCGTCGAAGGGGGCGCAGAGGGATCGCTTGTCCACCGCCGCAAAGGTGAAGTGGGTGGTGACGCGATAGGTTGGGCGGATGTCGGCCCAGTTCATGTGGAGCAATACGGGGAGGTTGAGGAAGTTGGTCAGGATCAGGAGGAGCAGGATCACGCCGAGCGTGATGAGTTTGGGGAGCCAATATTTTTGGCCAAGGAGCGCTTCCATGCCATGCCGCGAGCTGACGCCGACCTTGGTGATAAGCCAGCGGTCATTTTCGAAACGGTCATAAAGCTGTGGCGCCAGCAGATCGACGGCGAGGCTGAGGTCTTCGAGGACCTTGGGACTGACCTGGTAGTTGGAGAGGAATTCGAGCGTGATGACGCCTTCGATGTCGGCGTGGCGGCGGAGGGGAAGGGAAAGGACGATATGTCCGCCTTGGCCGCGCGAAAGGACGGCGGCCTGCCGGGTGACGGCGTCGCTGCCGCCGCCGTTGGGGTCATATAAGACGGGCTGTTCCTGGTCCCAGCATTCTTCCATCGCATGTTCGAGCTGGACGATCAGTTCCTGTTTTTTGTCGAATTCTTCGGTGTGGGAAAGGGCGCGGACCTTGATATTGCGGCCTTTGAGCCAGCCGAGGGAGACGCGGGTTGCGCCGGCGGCGTTGGCGAGCTCGTTGCAGAGGTTCATCGCGGCCGACAGAAAACCATCGGCGTCGGCGACAGCGCGGGAAAGCTGCAATACGCGCTGGTGGCTTTGGGCGATGGCTTTGTTGGCTTCGGAATTTCGGCGAAGGTTGAAGAGCTCGAAATAACCGGCGACAAGCTGCATGGACATCAGCCGCTGGCGGGCGAGATCGACGTTGCGGCAGCGGGCAATGACGGCGGAGACGGCGACGATTTCGGTATCCGCGCGGAGAAGAGTGATCAGGCAATACTGTGCATCGTTCTCCATGTTGGCCGGGCCGACTTCCAAAGCGCCGTCTTTCCCCTGGGCGACGCAGGGACGGATGAGATCCTGGAAGGCCTGGATGGCGGCGGCGCGGGTCTGGGCGTCGGATTCGTCGGGACGAATGTGCGCAACGGGCGCAGCCCGAACTGCTGGTCGCCGCGCTCGATGAGGAAACCGGCGGCTTCAGTGCCGGCAACAGTGACAGCCTGGGCAGTGAGCAGATCGGTGAGGAACGCGGGCAGGTTGGGGCCTGCGTCGAGAAGCCGCTGCACGAGCTTGGAGCGTTCACCGGAGCGGGGCGCCTGTCCCTGCTGCTCTTCTTCGGAATCGCGGGATGATGGTTCTACTATGCCTGAGGCCATAATTTGTCCTGATATTGTCAGTGGTCCGTTGTCAGTTGTCCGTTGCTGGGACAGGCATCCTTGCAACTTAATTGTCCGTGGTCAGTGGTCCGTTGATGGGTTGTTGCCTGAGCTACGGACAACGGACCAAGGACAACGGACATTTTTATCGATCTCCACCTTCAGCGACGGCTGCAATCTTTTCCGGCAGCTTTACCTGCATCTGCAGTCCCGATGTTCGGCCGTCGGAGTTGGCCAGCTCAAGGCGGACGAGCTGCGTGTCGCTGGCGGCGTCGGCCTGCGGATCGATGTAGATGATCTTCGCTGGACGCCAGTCTTTTTCATCCGCGTATTTGACGTCGAGCGGCTGGCTGATCTGAAGCTGCTGCGACTGGAATGTCGGCAGATGTACTTCGATCCAGAGCGGGTCATTCTTTACAACGACAATCGCGCCGTCGCGGTTCTGCGGGTCGGCCATCTCGCCGGGGTGAATGTTCAGTTTTTCGACGATCCCGTCCACCTTGCTCCGCATCTGCATCTCATCGACCTTGAATTGCTGCTTCTTCGCATCGAGCACTTTCTGCTCGTGCTCCAGCTTGGCCAGATCGATCTGGGTCTTGGCGAGCGTGACGGCGAGGCGGGCTTCTTCGACTTCGCTCTCGGAAGCGACATGCTGGGAAAGCATCTTCATCTTGCGCTGAAACTGCACTTCCTTCACGGCTTCGTCGGCGATGCTGTAATCCACTTTATAAGTGGAATCAGCCTCGAGCTTCATTGAATCAAGAGCCGCCTGGTCCTGGCGGTCGTCCTGCTTGGCGAGGACCTGATCCTTTTTCACCACATCGCCTTCCTTCACAATGACCTCCAGCACGAGGCCGGGGCCGGGGAAGGCAAGCTTGGTCTCTTCGGAGGGCTTGGTCTGGCCTTGGACGATGACGGGCTTGGCTTCGGCGGCCAGGGACGGGCGCCCGAGAAACATCGGAGCGGCGACGGCGGTGAGGAAGATTGATTGCTGGAGGCGTTTCATTGAGCGAGCCATGGGAGACATCCCTTCAAACGTAATCAGGAAAGCGCGAAGTTCAGTGCGCCGATATGCCCGAAGGCGCGAACCGTAAGATATACACGAACTTGGCAACACTTACGACCAAACGGAGGTCCAGGTGCGCGCCAATTTTTACAAAGCCCTGTGCAAAAAACCGCGGGGCGACTCGTATACATAAGCGGACAGCAACGGGTCAATCAAAAAGCGGCGTGCGGCGCAAGTTATTTGACGCCGCGGTGAGCCGCACATATCAAGATCGGCTGAGGCTGGGGCAAATCTTGACGAGTCATTTGGAGCTAAGGGTTCACCTCAGGGTAACCGCATTCTCCTGTAAGTCCTGAAAAGATGCCTGAGCGCCTGACGAGCAATCCTGGTTTTCAAATCGCCAATGCAGATCGCCCACATGGACCGGCGGAGAATGCGGTTGCCCTGGGGTTCACCTTTATTCAGCTTGCGTAAATCGGCCCCCGACGAGCAGAAAGCGGGCTCATCCATAACCGAGGTCTTTAAGGTCCTGTTCGCTCATGCCGAAGTGGTGTCCGATCTCATGCAATACGGTGGTGCGGACCTGCTTTATAAGCTCCTGTTCGTTCTGCGTGACGGCTTCGATGGGCTGCTGAAAAATGTAAATAACATCGGGAAGGCTGCCGGAATCCCAGACGCTCCGCTCGGTGCGGGGGCGGCCCTGATAAAGTCCGAGCAATAGACCGTTCTGCTTCACGCCCAGCTTTTGGAGTTGCTGAGGGGTGGGGTAGTCTTTTATTTCCAGGGGAACTTCTTCAAGAAAGGCGGCGAACTCTTCGGGCAGCTCCTGAAGGGCAAGCTGGACGAGGTCGGCAAACGCACCTTTGCTCACGTGGCAGGGCATGGCTAGAATCCCGGCTCGAAATCTTGATATTACTTAAATTAATACGCCAATGTTTTCTTTTGCCGAGATTTTAATGCGCATTATTTTCAGGCTGATTATTTCAGTGGTTGCAGTGCTTTGTGCGGGCTGTGGCACACCGAGTTTTTTGATTACGCCCATTTCCAATACAAACCAACTGACTGAAATGGATGTTGCGCCGGGCCGGGGGTTGTTTCAACCAAAGATTGCGATTGTGGAAGTGGAGGGGATGCTGGTGAACGCCAAATCCGGGGGCCTGTTGCAGGCGACGGAAAATCCGGTGAGTTTGTTTACGCAGGAATTGAACCAGGCGGCGGCCGATCCGGAGGTGAAGGCGATTGTGCTGCGGGTGAATTCACCGGGGGGGACGGTTTCAGCTTCCGATGCGATGTACCAGATTTTGCAGCGGTTTAAGCAGCATACACATAAACCGGTGGTGGCCGCGGCGCAGGAGCTGGATGCGAGCGGGGCCTATTATGTGAGCTGCGCGGCGGACCAGATCGTGGCGCAACCGACAAGCATTGTGGGGAGCATCGGGGTGATCTTTGAAACGTATAATCTTCAGGGCACCATGATGAAACTGGGGATTCGGCCAGGGTCGTTCAAAAGCGCCCCCCATAAGGATATTGGTTCGCCATTCAGGGATCCGACGCCGGATGAAGAAGTGATCATGCAGGGGCTGGTGGATGAGTATTATGCACGGTTTAAGGGAATCGTGACCACGAACAGGCCGAACCTGGAAGAAGCTTCGTTTAAGCAGATCACGGACGGGCGGGTTTTCAGCGGAGAACAGGCGAAAACACTTGGGCTGGTGGACCATACAGGGCTGCTGGAAGATGCGATTCAACTGGCGCGGGACCTGGCGAAAGCACCCGGAGCGAAGGTTGTCGCGTACAAGAGGCCGTACGGGTACGGCGGATCGATTTATGCGCTGAATTCGGTTCCCGCTCCCAAATCGGATATTTTGCAGCTACAACTGCCTGAAGCCGCAACAATGCTGCCTTCGGGGTTTTATTATTTGTGGAAGCCTTGATGGGTTTATCGGTCAGCGGTTCGTTGTCTGTCGCTAAGGCCGGACAACGAACAACGGACCGCTGACAACGACAACGGACGTGTTAAAAAATGATCCGAATCGCCTGCACCAACTGCAAGACTGTACTGTCGATTGACGACGCCTTTGCCGGCGGCGTCTGCCGGTGTCAGCATTGCGGAACGATCCAGACGGTTCCGGCGCAGGCAAAGGCGGGAGCGGCGGTCGGCGGGCAGGGATTGGGGGGATCGAAAGCGATTTATCAGTCGGGGTCACGGTCGGCAGAGCCCGGGACGGGTTTGGATGATCTGGCGGGCGCGGTCGCCAGCAGCGGATTGACCGGCAGCGGGCTCACTTCTCGCAGGCTCACCCGGCCGGTGGCGGGGAATGCCGCGGTGGCAACGAAAAAATCGATGATGCCGGTGGTCATCGGGGTGGGGACGGTAATTATTGTCCTGGTGGCGGTCATTATCTGGCTGGCGACGAAGGGATCGGGAGGAGCGGGCGGAAATGCGAGCCAGAATACGGTTAGCACGGAAAATACGGGTCCGGTGACGCCGCCGGTGGTGGCAAATACGCCGAACTTTTGCGGGATTAAGATTGATGCGCCTTCGGTCGTTTATGTGCTGGACCGGGGGATGGGGACGCGGGAAGTTTTTGGGGCCCTGAAGGATGCGGCGATTAAGTCGGCATCCACCCTGGGGACAGATCGGAAGTTTGAGATCGTGTTCTGGAGCAATGGGGAGGATGTAGTGGCGTATCCCGATGCGTCGACGACTTATGCGATGAAGGACAACATCGCCGCGGCACAGCGGTCGATTGATGATGTGTCGGCGTATGGGGCAAGCGATATTGTGCCTGCTTTAAAGAAAGCCTTGGCGCATGATCCCGGGGTGCTTGTCATCGCTACCGCGAAGGATTATCTGGATGATGCGTGGGTGAATGATGTGCTGGCAGCGAGGGGATCATCTTCGGTAAAGATCGATACGGTGAACCTGGGGGCGTCGCCGAGTGTGGCGCTGAAGGCGATCGCGAGCAAAACAGGGGGAGAGTATCGGGATGTTTCACATGCGGATTTGGGGGCCTATTCGGGGAAATGAGTTCATACGCGTAAACGCGTAGCTCATAGCTGAACAGGCGTTACGGGGCGCGCATATGGCTTAGGCGGAATGATGGGCGCGATCGGACCTGGGGCTCGGGGGAACTTAACCGGAAAAATTGAATTTCTCGCAAGGTCTTTGGTTCCGCTGTCGATGATATGGACATAAGGGATTTGCATCGTATTATCGGACACCGGCCAAAGGATTGGCCAACTCAGCGGGACACGGACGTGAAAAAACACAAGTCGAATCGGAAAGTGATTGTATTTGTCAGCCTCGTGGGGACGCTCACGCTCACCAGCGCGCTGCTTCTGGCGCTGGCTCCGGCTCCCCTGACCGCTGACACGTCAACCAGTTTGTTTGCGGTGGATGCCCCTAGTTCGCTGGATGTGATCTTTGAGACGCAGGTGCCGTCAAACCTCGGGCGGTGGAAATACATTTATATTCATCACAGCAACACACCGGCTGGCAATGCCGCGACCTTGGCGCAGAACAGCGGGCTCAGCGATCATTTCATTATTGGTAACGGCGATGGGTGTGTGGATGGTGAGATTCAGATCACCCAGCAGTGGAATCGGCAGGACTCAATTTCCACCCCCCCCGCCGGCGTTTCACGGATCGATCCAACTTGCATCAGCATCTGCCTGATCGGCGACTTTGACCGGACGCGGCCGACACCGACACAACAGCGCCGCCTCGCCCAACTGGTGGGAACTTTGCAGGCAAAGCTGCGCGTACCCTCCAGCCACGTGATTATGGTGGATCAGCCCAACAGCGTGGCGGGGATTGGGCATTCATTTCCATTGGATGCGTTTCGTAATCAAATCTTGCCGTGATCGGGATTTTGGAATCGATCGGGGAGCTGATAGCGACTGGTTGGTTGCTGCTCTGACTCGGCGTTACGAGTTACGAATCAAGCGTCTGAGAATCCCAATTCCGCTATCTAAAATCCCGTCTCTCCCCCCTCCTCAGCGGGCCAAGATTCGCTTGCTATTGCTATGCCAATCGCCTATTGTACCGCCCGTCGGACAGGCAGTGCGATGGTCAGCTTTTGTGATGCCCACCCGATCCGGGGGACGTCTGTAACGACTTGTTTGTCGCTACTTTCGCTTCCGGTTTACAACTGAATATAGATGTTGGGTGACTTCGGATCGCTTAGCGGCTGCACTCATTTATAATTCATCAACCGCTACGCGATCGGCTCGCTTCGTTAATCCCACCTACCGATGGCAAGGCCGGTCACCCCAGGTGGAAGTAGTACATGCAGCAGAAACTCCTCAACTATGACGTTTTGGAGCGTCTGGGAGAAGGTGCGCGTAGTACGATCTACGCGGTCATGGATCCTCTGACGCGCCAGACTTTTGCACTCAAGCATGTGGTGCGCACCGACCCAAAAGACATTCGGTTCATCGAACAGATGGAAACCGAATTTGCGATCAGCAAGCTGCTGACCCACCCCAATCTCCGCCGATCGTACGATCTGAAGATTAACAAGACGATGTTGCTGAAGGTCGCCGAGGCGTTCCTGATTATGGAACTGTTCAACGGCAAGGCGCTGGATGTGCATCTGCCGCCGTCGATGGTGGACATCATTGATACGTTCATCCAGGCGGCTCAGGGATTGAAGGCGATGCATGTGATGGGATACGCCCATTGCGACATCAAGCCCAACAATATCCTGCGCGATGACGCCGGGCATGTGAAGGTCATCGACTACGGCCAAAGCTGTAAAATCGGCACCATCAAGGAACGCATCCAGGGGACACCGGACTTCATCGCACCCGAGCAAGTCGCCCGGCGGCCCATCAGCGTGCAGACGGATGTGTTCAACCTGGGGGCGACGCTCTACTGGGCGCTGACCGGCAAGCACATTCCCACGCTCTACACCGTGAATAAGAAGGGGGAAAACAGTTTCCTCCTGGACACGCGCATCGACAGCCCGCAGGATTTAAATCCGAAGGTGCCAAATGCGTTGTCGAACCTCGTGATGGAATGCATCGCGACCAAGCCTCAGAAGCGGCCGGCCGATATGGACCAGGTCGTCACCCGGCTGGAATTGTCCAAGCACATCCTTACGCGCCCTGCCAATCCCACCGCCACCTTGTCGGACAGCTCACTGTCGGATAGCAATTTTTAATCGACCCCCGGCAATACACGTCGCCACGCATCGCCGCATTGGTAAAAAATAAAAGCCACGAATGATGCGGCCATGCATGAAGGGTTATATTGCGCACCCGTTCATCAATGCCGTGCCATTCGTGGCTTGGACTATTGCGCGCCGTACGATGGGGGATAGCTGGAACAGATTTCGTTTGTCGACGGTGAACTGAAACTCAAAGATGCGACCCCCACCCTAACCCTCCCCCGGCGTACCGGAGGAGGGCAGGAGATAGGAGTTCATCTTTGAGACGGCGACCAAATGGACAATCAGTTGTCTGACAGCGAGTAGTTGTTGACGGTGAAGTTCTGATTGGTGTTGCTGGTGGAGACGACTTCAAAGCCGAACTGGATGTTGGTGATTTTGGAGTTTGCGATCCAGCCGCGCTTGGCCGCGTATTGCAGGACGGCGCGAAGGTCGACGGTGCCGCTCCTGGTATTGCTGGTGCGGACGAAGGAGACGACCTTGGGGCTTCCACCGATGTAGACGTTGAAGGTATGACCACCGACGGAGATGTTGGTGTAGCTGGGGATCGCGCCGTGGGAGTCATATCCCTTGGCGATGGGATTGTCGCCGCCGGTATGATACATCCACACCATCACTTCAGCGGGAACCCAGCAGTCATAAGATACGTTGTAGACGCCTGTACCGGGGATAGACACATTGAAGCTGCTGCTGCAACTTCTGAGGGAGTTGGTGGCGATGCCGATATTCTTCCGCACATGGGCGTAGGACTTCACACCGCCGGCGGTGCTGGGCTGCTTGCTGGTGATGCCCCAGTTATGATACGAGTTGGCCCAGATGGACTGGGGGCCGACGTTGCTTTTGCCCCAGACATCGTTTTCGACGACGAACCCGCCGTTGGACCAGGTGGCCCATCGGCTGGTGGAAGAAAAGACTGCGCCGATGGCAATACTTGCCAAGCCAAAAATCATTACAGGCAGGAGCCAGCGACGCACAGGAAATGAGTTCCGCATAATATTAAGCCTCCAAGAGATGTGATTGCCGCCCGGCAAAATGAACGAGCGGTGACGTTTAGTTAACTTAATCGTTCAAGACATGCGATGCATTGCAAAAGAGATTTATGTGCGATGCAAAAGTCATCCATGACAATGTTCTGGGCAAATTAATCCGAAGAAGTGGACTTAACCTCCAGACTCTGGCTGAACCAGATTACCGATCCGACACGATTTCCCAATGAGGCCTTGAATAGCCCCACCGACATAACCGTCTGAAGTGGTCACGCCGGAGTAGAAACAGACTTATACACAGGTTTTTCTAAGATCTGAATTCGGGTCGCGACTAATCAATAAAAGAAATGAAACATCTGACAAAGACGCTTTCAGCATATCAACAACGCTTGTATATGCAAGCGTTTTCATTTTATTTTTGATGTTTTTTGATGGCTGACCTCATTCTACTGGAACTGCTGCAAGAAAGATTTCCCTTGACGGTCGATTACAAGCGTAATAGATTACATTCGTAATCATGAAAGGCACACCCTCGATCTCCGACGCTGAATGGGAAGTGATGAACGTTTTATGGTCTGCCGCCCCCACGCCGCTCACAGCGGCGGATGTGGTGGAGCGGATCGCCGGGCCAATGGGCTGGAATCCGCGGACGGTCAAGACATTGCTCAATCGTCTGCTGAAGAAAGAAGCGATTTCATTCGAAGCGCAGGGCAAGGCATATCTGTATCGCCCGGTTGTTCTGCGCGAGCAATGCATCCGTGCTGAAAGCCGCTCGTTTCTTTCCCGCGTGTTTGGCGGGTCCGCCGGCCCGATGCTCGCGCATTTTGTAACGAGCGCGGACCTCTCGCCAGGCGAGCTTGATGATCTTCAACGCCTCCTCAATGAAAAGCGGAGGCAGATTCAAGGCGGAAGCCCGCAACATTCCATCGACGCCAGCCGTCCGCGATCACCGCGGCCGCAGTGATCGCTCTCGGGAGATATCCCCATGTTTATCATGCCGCTTTCAAGCAATGCCGCTCACGTGCTCCTCAACGGACTCTGGCGCTGCACGTGGCAGGCAGGAGTCATCGCGATGGTGGTTCTTCTGCTGCGGGTTTTCTTTTCGCCGGTGCTGACCCGTCGCTGGCGCCATGCGCTGTGGGGAGTTGTGCTTCTTCGATTCCTTCTTCCGGTCGCGCCTCACAGTCATCTGAGTTTGTTTGCGGCGATCGATCATCTTCATGCGGCGATTGCCACGAGATTCTCCGCGCGCCCCGCTTCAATTGCCGTTCCGCTCCATCCGCAGCCTGCGATTGTTCATAATGGGCCATCGGCTCCATCCTGGACCATTTCCGATGCGGAAGCAGGTTCATCCGGCGCGCCTTCATCCACGTCGATTTTGACGGTTGTTCTTGTTGTTGTCTGGTTGGTTGGCATGTTGTTGTTTATCGCGCGTGTGATCGCCGGGAATTTTATTTTTGGTTGCCGGCTGCGGCGAGCGCAAAGCCCTTCGCCGCCGCACGTGATTGAAATGCTTCGGGCGTGCCGGCGGGAAATGAGAATTCGACGCGACGTGCGGATCATGACTACCACAGCGGTCAGCGCTCCGGCGGTGGCGGGCATATTTTCACCGCGGCTGCTTCTTCCGCCGAGCGTCGCCGGCTCGCTGCCGGCGGATCAACTGCGACTGGTTCTGCTGCACGAGCTTTCGCACGTGAAATGCTTCGACATCGCGACCGACTGGCTCTGGGCGATGATCCAGGCTGTCCACTGGTTCAATCCGGTGGTGTGGCTGATTCGTCCGCTGCGGCTTGCGGACCGGGAACAGGCGCGGGATGAAATGGTTCTTTCCCTCACCGGCGTTGAACAGTGCGCCTGCTATGGCCAAACAATCTTGGAACTGGTTAAGAGCGCCCGGCCGCTCCGTTTGTGTCCGGGCCTGGTGGGGATCATTACGACTGAATCGGGCTTCGCCCGGCGAATCAAAGCGATCGCGGGGTTCAAGCGGCGGTCCCTTTCGCTTCGCGTTGCTGGACTTGTGCTACTGGCTGTCACTGGCTGCGCCGCGCTAACCAATCCGCGGCCACCGGATGCGGACACAAGCTCCACCGCCGCCGCCATCACCGAAGAGGCGGCGCCACCGCAAAGCAGCGATAACAATGATCCGGCTGAAACATTGCAGGATGCGGCGGTGCGGGCCAAGCTGGACGAAGAGCGGCCGACGATGGATTTCAATGAAGTCCCTTTCGAAAAAGTCATCGACTTTTATCGCGACACAACCGGTCTGAATTTCTACGTTGATTGGGTCGCCCTGGAACGAGCCGATATCCATCATGATGCGCCCGTCACGGCGAAACTTCGCCACATCAAGTATTCGAAGGCCTTGGAATTAATCTTTAAAAGCGTTGAAGGCGAGGAGGATGATCGACGGCTGGGATATGCGATCGACGAAGGCGTCATTACCATCAGCACGCGCAGGGAGCTGAACAAAAACGTCGTCGTGCGGCGATATGATATCAACGACCTGCTGATGGTGGGCCTGGACTATTCCTCTCCCGCAAATCCCGTCAGCGCCGGCCAGGATAAAAGCGGCATGAAGCCGGTCGCCGCCGACGCCACTGCTGATGCAAAGCAGGATTCTCCGGAGCAAAGGGAAAAACGCA
The DNA here is from genome assembly GCA_963704405.1 of uncultured Phycisphaerales bacterium. Lineage (GTDB taxonomy): Bacteria > Planctomycetota > Phycisphaerae > Tepidisphaerales > Tepidisphaeraceae > MFD01213-c1. The sequence continues at coordinate 1,159,319 of OY969903.1, read as the reverse complement.
TTGATGAAATAAAGCAATACGTCACCGAGAGCGTCGCTCCCAACACATGGAAAGAGAACGGCGGCGATGTCGGAATGATCAGCTCCAGCCCGGTTCGCGCGGTCCTGCTCATCACGCAGACCGCTGAAAATCACAAGCAGATCGAAAAGATCCTTGCGGCATTGCGAGAATCGCAGGCATTGCAAATCTGCATCAAGACGACGCTGTTCACGCTTGACGATGAGGCGGTTGCAAAATTGTCGCCAAAACTGCGTCAGCGATTCGCTGTCCGGATGATGGCGAATGGCACGAAAGACCTGGCCAATGAGCCGCTGACCGCCGCCGAGAGCACCGAGTTGGCGGCGGCAGTGAGGTCGTCTTTAACTTCGAAGCAACTGACCGCTCCCCGGCTCACCCTTTTCAGCAACCAGCGCGCTACCCTGGAAATGAGCACTGTCAATTCATATGTCGCCGGGATGTCAGCGAACATAAAAGAAAGCGGGGGCTCGACAACGACAACGACAACGACAACGACAACGACAACATATACGCCCCAGATTTCCAGCATCTCGGCGGGGGTGCATCTGGAGGTCGTCGCCACTATTGCGCCGGATCACAAAAGCACATTTTTCGAGCTTCATGCCCGTGTGTCGCGGCTTGACGGTTTGGAAAAAGAACATTGGGTCGGCTCGCCGGCGGACGCCGCGGTGTTCATCCAGAAGCCAGTCGTAACGGCGCTGGATCTGAACGCCAGCGGCTATATTCCGCAGGATACATCCTTTCTGGTCTCCGGCTTCCAGGAATCCGTCTCCGGATCGAAGAACATTGCTTCGGGCGCTATGGAAGTCATCACGACCGAACCGACAATCTCCTCGGCGCTCACTACCGCCGGCATTTCCCATCAGTTACACATGCTGATTCAACCGACGATCCTGCATCAGGGCGCATCGGGAGCGATTCGGTGATGAGCTTGCGGAACGGAACGCGCCTGCGTTATGAACATCAGATTGTCAGCGATCGTCACGACTGAGATACAGGGCGATGTATTACGATTTGATGGTGGCCTGTCAGTTGCCATCGTCGCCGGGAAGGCGGCAGATTCAACGTGAGCATGAGGGCCATCGCGGCTCCGATCCCAAAAGTTATGGGCGGATTTACCTCCCCAAGCCGCATCCCTATAACAACAATTGCAGTAAGAGCGCTCGCTAAAAAAGGGGCGATGAAAACGTAGTCATAGCCGGGAATGATCAATCGCGCCGTACAGAGACGACCCCAGACAGTAATTGGGGAGTGGTACTTCCCGATATAAATCCCCAGCCTGAAGACATTGAGCAAAAATACAGCCAGTGCAAGAATGGCCAGATCCTTATCTATCTCGGAGTTCCAGTTTGCGAGAAAATCCTCTCGTGACATAAATGTGAACAGACCGAAGCCTGCAAGGAGGGGAAGAAGCAATCGATCCAAAAGAGGAAGAGGCTCGCTCGGCTGCAATGGGCCGACGCGCCAGTCGCTGGTGGATCGGGCGCGCTTTGCCTGTTCCGCTTGTTCTTCGATTCTTTGGTGCCAGGGGAACTTCTTCATCCAGCGAGAATGCACCGCCTGTGAAGTCACAAGCATGACGGCCAAAAGTGCCACGATGATCGCGTGAAAGGGCCACATAAGATACAACGCCGCCATGCCAAAACCGATCACGTATCCGAAGATATGTTCACCGGTTGTAATGAGCGGAAGCATGGCAAACAGATATGCAACCACAAATGCGGTTAAGGGAATGAATGGATCGCCTCCGGCGCGAATGACAATGTAGATGGCTATGAAAACGGGAAAGGCGTCTTCCCAAACCAGATGGACAGGCCCCAGCGGCAATGGCATGCCGGCCGTCCACGGCACGGTGCGCAGCCAATGACTGTAACGTCTTTCGAACTGCGGGTGATACGCAGCCACGCGGCGAATTCCGTATATGGCAATGAGCGCCGGCGGAATGATCGACAAAAGCTGATTTTGCATTTGGCTAAGTTCGCGTTGTGCTTCAATCCCCGGTGGCAGCAGATAACGGAAATAGCTGAAAAATAGCAGGGTTATCGCGTAGATCGCCAGAAGCAGGAGTGCACTGTACAACGGCATGCGAAACAAGGGTCGACGCACTATGACGGGATGTTCCATGACGATGTTCATGACGCCTCCTTTGCAAAATAGCGGTCAATCCTTTCCAGCGTCTGGGAACTGGCCAAACGTTCATATGCGTCAGCAAGCGTGGCCGTGCTGGTTTGTCCGCAGAGACGCCTGGGCGTGTCGCAGGCAACCATCCGCCCGTCAGTAATGATCGCGACACGGTCAGCGATTTCTTCGACGAGCTCGGGTACCGGGGTGGCCATCAGAATTGTGCGATCGCGCCGGCGGGCGTGGTATTGAAGGATCCGCTTGAGCGCGAGGATTCCCGATGGATCGAGCCCGCCGGCGAAGGGTTCATCAAGCAGCAGGATCGGAGCTTCTGTCACCAGAGCGCAGCAGACCGCGATCTTTTTCTTTTGGCCGGTGGAGTAGGAACCGATGTGCGCGTCGGCATGCTCGTTGAGGTTGAACACATCTAGCAACCGGTCAACATGAGGCAGAAGCTGATCGTCTTCGACGCCATAAAGCCGCCCTACCACCAGCATCCATTCGCGGCCGGTTCGGCGCGAGGAACCCACGGATCGGCGGAAAGATAGACAACCTTTCGGCGTATGGCGAGCTCGGCTTCCTCGCTGCTGCGCCGCCGAAGGCCGTCAATTTCGACGTAGCCTTTCACCGGCCAGAGAATGCCGGCGATCACACTCACGAGCGTGCTTTTGCCCATGCCATTGGGACCCATGATGGCGACCAGTTCGCCGATATTTACATGCATTGAGACATCACGAAGGACTGGTTTTACGCCATAGTGGTGCGTGACATTTGTGACCTGAATCATTCGGCCTCCCGTAAGTGCGTATCATCCGCGGGAGGCCCGGGCGGGACTATTAGAAATAGAATGGAGTCTATAATCCGAAAGGGATTTCTGCCACCACGTTACCACTTGCGGCCGCGCCTTGGGGGTGGCGGGCGCGGGGGGAGTTTGTCGGTCTTGGAGAGTACCCACTCTGCCGCGCCGGGGGTGTCTTGCCAGGCGGGGAAGAGTTCGTGAATGAAGGCGTCGGCCTCGCTTTGCTGACCAGGGGAGTACGTGGAAGGAGAGGTTTTGGGAAGAGGTTTGCGGCCGGTGAGGTAGGGTTCCATGAAGGGGTTGAGGGCAACGGCGCGACGCAGGGATTGCTGCGCTGCCGGGGAATCGCTCTGGCGGCGAAACTGAAGAAGCGCTGTGCTGTAAGCGTGCACGACGCCGCAGTCGTCGTGGTAACGATCCAGAATTTCCTGAAGCTCATCATGGCGTTTATTGCGGAGAAGCGCGATCATGAGCAGGTCGCGCATACCCTGGTTGTCGTTGGGATTCAGTTCCAGCATTCGCTTCCATATCTGGATCGCTTCATCGTCATGGCCCTGCATGATCAGCGCATCGGCAAGGCCGGCGCAAGCGCGCATGTAAGGACGGGTTTCGATCATGCCCCAGAAATGACCGATGTTGTCCTGGAAAAATTGCGCCGAGCGATTCTTCGCCGAACTGAATGCCCTTGCGGTAGAAGTCGGCGGCGGCGCGGGGGGTGCGTGAGTGGTCGCCGAGGATGACATAGGCGTCGACGGCGTGGGGATCTGCTTCGATAGCGAGCCTGGCGAGGCGAAGCTGTTCGGGGCCGCTGGAATTGTAGGCCTGGTCAATCAAACGCCGGGCACGCGCTTGCGGCGACGATTCAGCCACGGCATCGTCAATATCAAAAACGTCATCGGCAAGATCGTCATTTTCATCAGACAGCAGGCCACCGTTCTCTGTCTCGGCCAATTGAACCAAAAGCTGACCCATCTGCCTGAATTTATCCTCAAGCTGGTCCTGTGCCTCGATGTCCAGCAGCTTGAAACCATAAATAATGGGGCCGGCGGGAGTCTGAATTTCAGTTTGCCATTGCGCATAAGGCGTACTGACCTGATTAGCGCGCACAACAGCCATGGCGCGGAGCATATCTTCCATCACCTTAAGCTGTGCGGCGTTGGGGCGCTCCCAGTTGCCCTTGTTCAGCCGCACGGGAAGGGGATAAAGCTTGTTCTTTGCCCGCGGCAATTTCAGGCGCTTCCAGGCCTGGAGATCTTCTTCGGGCAACATGTCGCCGCTATCGAAGGTCACTCCCCAGAGGGGCATTTTCAGCATGAGCTGATTTGGATCTTCGGCATTGAAAAGCTTGCGGAACGCCTGTGGAGAGGGAAAGAAGGAGAGGCCGAACTCCTGCCCCCCACCGCCCATGACATTGAAATATTTGAACCCCTTCTCCATTTTATTCATGACTTTGACGAGCTCACCGGGTCCGAAATGCTTCCAGGGAGCGGCATCAAAAAAGAGCCGGGCGGCCTCCGCGAAAGAACGGAGGCGCTCCGGCGTGATCTGCGGATCAGCGCGTAAGCGGACGGAGCGGCTGTGGATTGCCAAGCGATTCGGCAAGACCGGCGGTCAACTCGTCAATGATCTCAAGATTTGGAACCTGGATAACTTCTACGTTGAGTCCTTCCAGCAAAGGGCGGAGGCCGGCGGCGATGGCTGGATCGACCGTCTCAATCCGGCCGGGCAGGTAACCGGCCTTTCGGGTATCGGTCGCGAAATCGACCAGGGCAGCCACCGCGGCGACAACGCCCATCGCCTGCGCAGATGTGGGAGGCGTGATGTGCGCCTGACCTGTCTGATCGCTTGCCCAGAAGCAGATGGCCGGATCAGTATGCCCGGACCCTATGCCATGGGTTTGGGCGGGCAGGCGGACGACACCGCCTTGCCAGATTTCGTCGCCGCGAACAGGGAGATTTTGAATGCGCTGCGATTGGATGTTCATTGGCATAAGAAGGCCTTTCACCGATTGCGTCGGCGGATTTTAGCAACGGTGCGCGGGTTTTGGCTATCCTTTCGTCGCACACGACAATTCGTATACTCACCCGCTTTCTTACAGCCGGAAAAAAATCCGCCATTTAATTGGAGTATGAATGTCCACGCCGCAGCAAATTGCCCCGAAGAAAATCGTTCTGGCCTACTCTGGTGGGCTGGATACCTCCGTCATCCTTCCGTGGCTGAAGGAGCGTTATCCTGGTGTGAAGCTGGTGGCGTTCGCTGCCGAGTTGGGGCAGGGGGATGAATTGAAGGGGATCGCCGACAAGGCATATAAGAGCGGCGCGGATGAAGTGGTGGTGATGGATCTGCGCGAGGAGTTTGCCGAGAAGTATTGCTTTCCGATGCTGCGGGCTCATGCGATTTATGAGCAGGATTATCTTTTAGGGACCAGCATCGCGCGGCCGCTGATTGCGGCGAAGCAGGTGGAGATTGCCCGGCAGACGGGCGCGGACGCCGTGGGGCATGGGGCGACGGGGAAGGGGAACGATCAGGTTCGGTTTGAGCTGACATATATGGCGCTTGCGCCGGAGTTGAAGATCATCGCGCCGTGGAAGGACCCAAGCTTTGAATTGCGGGATCGGGAGAGCGCGATTGAATATGCGGAGAAGCACAATGTGCCGATCCCGGTAAGCAAGACGAAGATTTACAGCCAGGACCGGAACCTGTGGCACATCAGCCACGAGGGGGCGGAGATCGAGCATCCGGATCAGGAGCCGAACTGGGCGAAGTGTTTGACGATGACGACGCCGGTGGAGAAGACGCCGAATGAGAGCGAGGTGGTGGAGATTGGGTTTGAGCGGGGGAATCCGGTAGCGGTGAATGGCCGCAAGCTTGCGCCAGGGGAGTTGATTGCAGAATTAAACAAGGTCGGCGGGAAGCATGGGGTAGGGATCAGCCTGCTGGTGGAAAATCGATTGGTTGGGATGAAATCACGCGGGGTATACGAAACACCCGGCGGGACGATTCTTTATGAAGCACACAAGGCCCTGGAGCAGATTTGCATCGAGCGGGATACGCTGCACTTCAAGCAGCAGGTGGCGTTGAAGTACGCCGAGCTGGTTTATTACGGGCAGTGGTTTCATCCGTTGCGGGAGGCGCTGCAGACGTTTGTCGATCATACGAATGCAACAGTCACGGGCGCCGCGAAGGTTCGATTGTATAAGGGGCGGGCGCAGCCGATCGGGGCGACCAGCCCGCATAGCCTGTATGACAGCAAGCTGGCGAGCTTCAGCATGGAAGGCTATGACGTGACGGCGGCTAGAGGGTTTATCGATTTGTTCGGCCTGCCGATGAAGGTGGCCGCGCAGGCGAAGCGGTGGTGAGATTTGCATGTTCTGAGTTCCCTCCTCCGATACTCCGGGGGAGGGTTAGGGTGGGGTCGCCAACTCTTTGAATTGATCTTGGAACAGGATTTGTGTTTCCATGCCGGTCTATCGCGATCACAGGCGACGACTGCTCGGTCTGGCGAGGAAAATGCGGCGGGAACCCACCGAAGCTGAACAGATGCTTTGGTCCCTTCTGCGTGGTAAACAGCTCGATGGTTTCGGTTTAAGCGGCAAGTCCCCATCGCCGGTTTCATTTTGGATTTCTTTTGCGTCAAAGCAAAATTGGCGGTGGAGGCGGATGGTGGTCAACATGGTGATCCTGAGAGGCTGGTGAAGGATGCTCGTCGCGATGCCATGATGCTGGCGAAGGGTATTCGAGTGGTTCGGTTTGCTGATGTGGATATTTTGAAGACCCCTGCTGCGGTAGCCCAGACCATTCTCCGTGAACTAACAGTGTGGCGGGAGAGCCAGATGGATAAGAAAAATACGAACAAACCTTTGCGACCCCCACCCCAGCCCTCCCCCGGAGTACCGGAGGAGGGGGCCCAGAGCGCGCCGGCTGCCGGTTCTGCGGCAACCCAGGAGCTTTTTGCGGCGTTGCTCGCTTCGGATCTGGCTTCAGAAGTGCAATGGGAATTTAATGGGCATCTGAGTCACGGTTTCGACATCTCTGCCGCCACCCGGCACGTATTTGCCCGCTTTCGCATTGCGCTTTCCAGCGCCAATGATGGGCCGGTTGTGCTGCTGGCGCTGGCGGCGTTGCAGATGAAAGAGGGACGGGTTCAGGCGGTGATCCGCGATGCGGCGATTGATCTGATTGAGAGCGGGGAAGCGCAGGCGGCCTTTCCCGCAGGCACCTTTGATCTTCGCAAATCCCGGGAGAATCTGCTGGATCAATTTGTTTTGGAATTGAGGGAAGCGCGGGTCGAACCAGAGGATGGGGACGGGGATTAGATGACCCGATTACTGCGTGATTGTTCCGCCACTCTTGCATTGGCTGAAAATCCCCCGATAACCAGCGGAAAGAGTCTGCGGAAACGAATAGAGGAAACTGAAACATGGAAGCCATTGAAACGCGTTATCGAACCCACACCGCCGGGCAACTTCGCAAGTCGGATGTGGGCAGGGAAGTGAAGCTTGCGGGGTGGGTGCATTCTTATCGCGATTACGGAAAGCTGGTCTTTATCGACCTGCGCGATCGGGATGGGCTGACGCAGCTTGTGTTTAACGCTGACACGTGCGATCAGGCGACGCTGGATGAGGCCCGGAAGCTGCGCAGCGAGTGGGTGCTGTCGGCGACCGGGAAGGTGGAAGCGCGCGAAGACAAACTGGTGAATGCGAAATTGGCGACCGGCGAAATTGAAGTGCATGTGAAGTCGCTGGAGGTGCTGAGCATGTCGCCGACACCACCGTTCACGCCGGACGAGCACGAAACGGTGAATGAAGAAAAGCGGCTGGCCTATCGCTATCTCGATCTGCGCCGCCCTGATATGCAGCAGACGCTGCGGACGCGCTATCGCGTGACCAAGATCATGCGGGATTTTCTCGGCGATGCGGGATTCTGGGAAATTGAAACGCCATTCCTCACCAAGAGCACGCCGGAGGGATCGCGGGATTTTCTGGTGCCGAGCCGGCTGGTGCCGGGGAGTTTTTATGCGCTGCCGCAGTCGCCGCAGCTCTTCAAGCAGATCCTGATGGTGGCGGGCTGCGATAAATACATGCAGATCGTGCGGTGTTTTCGCGATGAAGACCCCCGCGCCGATCGGCAGGCGGAATTCACGCAGCTCGACGTGGAGATGAGCTTCATCGATCGGGAAAACATCATCTCGATCATGGAAGGATTGCTGCGGAAGATCTGGAAAGATGTTTTGAACATCGAAATCCCGCCGATCCGGCACATGGCTTATGACGAGGCGATGGAAAAATTCGGCTCCGACCGGCCTGATCTTCGCTTCGGCATGCAGCTTCACGACGTCACTGACGTTGGCCAGCAGACGGACTTCGGCGTGTTCAAAAACGCCCCGCTGGTGAAATGCATCGTCGTGCCCGGCGGCGGGAAAATGTCCCGCAAGGAAACCGATGCCCTGGCGGAATGGTCCAAAGGATTCGGCGCCAAAGGGCTGGCCGTCACGAAGGTGATCAAAAGCCCCCAGGACGGCTCGCTGATTCTGGATACCGGCGTTGCGAAATTCCTGGCCCCCATCGCTGCGAAATTGATCGAGCGCACGGGAGCACAGGAAGGCGACCTGCTCGCGTTCGCCGCCGATAAATCCAAAATCGTTCACAAAGTGCTCGGCGAGCTTCGACTGAAGATGGCGAAGGACCTGCAACTCAAGCCGAGCAAGGATTACGAATGGGTCTGGATCACCGATTTCCCGCTGCTGGATTTTGACGAGGAAGACAAGAAATGGGTGGCGGTGCATCATCCATTCACGTCGCCGCTTGATGGGGATATCGAAAAGCTCGACAGCCGCGACCCGGCGGTGCTGGGGGCGCTCAAATCCAAGGCGTATGACATCGTCCTCAACGGCTCAGAGCTGGGCGGCGGATCGATTCGTATTCATCGCATGGACGTTCAGCAGAAGATTTTTTCGCTGCTTGGCATTGATGAAACCAGCCAGCGGCAGAAGTTTGGCTTCCTGCTGGATGCGCTGCAGTACGGGGCGCCGCCACATGGCGGGATTGCATTGGGGCTGGATCGGGTGGTCATGATCCTGCGCAATACGACCAACATCCGCGACGTGATCGCCTTCCCCAAGACGCAGAGCGGCGCCGACCTGATGTGCGGAGCGCCAAGCCAGATTGAAGAGAAGCAACTGAAGGAAGCGAACATTCGGCTGTCGCTGCCGGTGAAGGTTGAATCGAAGGTGTGAAGATTGGGTCCAGCAAAAGACCCCGCGAGCGGCGAGGCTCGCGGGGTCTTTTTATGCGCTGGTTGATGTCCGCGTCTAAAAAATTGGACGACGTTGTCGCCGACGCGGAAATAATCAGCGATAGAATTCGATGATCAGATTCATGTTTACTTCAAACGGAACATCTTCCGGAACAGGCATCGCGCTGATTTTTGCAGTCAGTTGAGCGGGGTTCCACTCGAGCCAGCCTGGAACGTTGTGACCGGCGTTCTGCTCCATGTTGTCGCGGAGCAGCTTGGTGATGCCTTCCTTGAAGGTGATCGTCTGGCCGGGCTTGACCAGGTAGCTTGCGATGTCGGTTTTATGACCGTCAACCAGCACATGCCCATGGGCGACGATCTGCCGCGCCGCCCAGATGCTGCGACCGACGCCAAGCCGGCGGATGACATTGTCGAGACGGCACTCGAGCAACTGCATCATCGTGTTGGCGGTGTTGCCCTTGGATTTCTTGGCGATGTCGAGGAAGCGGCGGAACTGCTTTTCCTGCATGCTGTAATGGAAGCGGAGCTTCTGCTTTTCGGTCAGGCGCACGCCGTATTCCGTATTGCGGCGGCCGCGGAAACCGTGCATGCCGGGGAGCGTCAGCTCTTCCTTGGTGTGCTTGGGATTGTCGGCAATGGGGACGCCGACGCGACGAGACAACCGTACCTTGGGACCTGTATAACGGCCCATGAGCGATCACTTTCTACCCCGAAATTCTCAGGGTCTCAGGACAAGCGCGGCGACGAGAAACCCATTGAGGCAGGCTCGCCGACTGATGCGCGGGTGCCGCCCGGCATGGTTCTGAGGCATGAGGGGCGGTTCACCGACGGAACCGGAAACGGTTCGGGGCATCGATGAAGGGGCGGGATTATACCGGGATAGGGACAGGAGGCAAGGTTTTGGATTTGTGGATGTTGTTGTATGAAGCACGGGCGTTTCGCTTTCGCCGGGCATGTATTTGACTCAGGCGAGACATCCATCCTACGTTAAAACTTGCCGGTGTAGGTGTTTATGAGCAGGATGCGATGTTTTTCTGCCAGCCGGTGAAGTTGGCCGAGCGAGACACCTGTGCGGTGAGCGAGGCGTATGATACGTTGCGCTGGCTGGTGAATCCTTGAACGTAACATGGACCTCGGCTCAATGAAATGTTGTTTTCATGAATCCTGAATCGTCGGCCCAACCTGTTTCGCTATCCAGTCTTGAATATGGGCATGGCACCGTATTCATCCCCACGCGCGGATCGTGGGCGCGGCGGATGCTGGCGTTCGCCGGGCCAGCGTACATGGTCGCGGTTGGATACATGGACCCGGGGAACTGGGCGACCGACATCGAAGGGGGAGCGCGCTTTGGTTATCAGTTGATCTGGGTGCTCCTGATGAGCAACCTGATGGCGCTGCTGCTGCAAACACTCGCGACCCGGCTGGGCGTTGTCACCGGCCGCGACCTGGCCCAGGCCTGCCGCGAATCGTATGGGCACTTTACTCGGTGGACGCTGTTTATCTTATGCGAGATCGCGATTGCCGCTTGCGATCTGGCGGAGGTTTTGGGGACCGCCATCGGGCTGAAGCTGCTGACCGGCCAGGTTTTTCATAACGGCGGCATTCCTTTGGTTTGGGCAGTGATGATTACCGGCGCGGATGTGTTTCTGCTGCTGGCCATCCAGCGGTTTGGCATCCGGAAGATGGAAGCTCTGATCGTCAGCCTGATTTCGGTCATCGGGGCGTGCTTCATCGTCGAAATCTTTTTAAGCAAGCCTTCGGTGAGCGGCATCGCCGGTGGATTTGTTCCGCATGGGCTTCATGGAGGAATGCTTTATGTGGCGATCGGAATCATCGGGGCGACGGTGATGCCACATAATCTGTATCTGCACTCCGCGCTGGTGCAGAGCCGCGGTGTGGCCAAAACCCCGCAGGGAATTGCGCAGGCGCTGCGATTTAATGTGTACGATGCGGCGTTTGCGCTGAATCTGGCGTTCCTGGTGAATGCAGCGATTTTGATCGTCGCCGCCGCGACGTTCTGGACCAAGGGGATTGTCGTCACCGAAATTGCCGATGCGCATCGATTGCTTGAGAAATTGCTCGGCTCCAGGCTTGCGCCGATGGCATTTGCGCTGTGCGCTGATCTGCGCGGGACAAAGCTCGACGATCACCGGCACGCTCGCCGGGCAGATCACGATGGAAGGGTTTCTGCATTTTAAAATGCGCCCGTGGTTGCGGCGGCTCATCACGCGCAGCCTTGCGATTGCGCCGGCGATCCTTGTCATTAGCCGCAGCGGCGAAGAGGGAACATTTCGGCTGCTGATCCTGAGCCAGGTAATTCTCAGCCTGCAACTGCCGTTTGCGGTGATCCCGCTGGTGAAATTCACGAGCAGCCGGTTGCGCATGCAGCGTTTTGCGAGCCCGCCGTGGATGGCTGTTTGCGCGTGGATCGTCGCGGGGGTGATCGTCGCGCTGAATGGGAAGCTGGTGAGCGAACAGATCATGGCCTGGGCCGACACCGCCGGGCCCAATCGATCGCTGGTTCTGGGCGGATCTATTTCGGCAGCGGTTGCGCTGGCTTCACTCCTGGCGTATATGACGTTCCATCCGGATCGCGAGCCGCGCTCGCTGACGCCTGTGTCGGCGGATGATGTGGTGAATTCTGCAGTGGAGCTCGTGCGATCGATCCACAAGGTGGGCGTTGCGGTGGAAGCGACCGCCGCCGATTCACCGATGCTTGCCGAGGCGATGGCGCTGGCGCGATCGCATCAAGCCGAGCTGATTCTGATGCACATCGTCGAAGGCGTCGGCGGGCAATGGAACGGGCCCGATGCCGGCGACCAGGAATTTCATCACGACGAGCAATACCTCAGGTCGCTCGTCGGCCGGCTGAACCTGGAGCTGACCGGATCAGGCGCGCCGCCGGTGCGGATGGCGCTGGGATATGGCAGTGTTCCGCAGCAACTGGTGCAGTTGTCGAAGAAAGAAAACGTGGACCTCCTGCTCGTCGGCGGACACGGGCATCGCGGCCTGTCCGACCTGCTGCGCGGGACGACAATCGATGCAGTGCGGCATCATCTGAAGATTCCGATTTTGGCGATCCGGGGGACGTGAAGAGATTGATAATGATGGCCGTCCCTGAGGTACTCCGAAGGATGCAGCCGTCATTGCGGCGATGGCGGGGAATTGAAATGCAGGGTTAACTTGGCTCTTCAAATAACCCGCGGCTAATTTCCACAAAATGCTTCATCCGTGCCGGCGTCAGCGAGCGCCACTGTAAAAACTGCTTTCGCAATTCCGTCAAAAATGTCCGGTTCATTCGGTGCCAGTTGCCGTCATCGCCGCTGAGCCGGTTCAGGACGACCTGCACTTCATAGATGTCGGGATACTGCCCGGGATGCACCAGCAGCATCAGGTGCTGCCGCACGCCGAGATCAAACGGCGTGAGCCAGATGACCGTCTTCAACCCGCGGCTGATGCGCCCCGACTCATCCGGAATTGAAAACGCATCCACCGGCCCGGCTGAGAATTTTCCGATGCTTCCTTCCTGATGCGCATCGAAAAAATCATTCAGGTAGGCCAGCACGCCCTCGGCCGCCGTGCGGTTGATGGTAAACGGCAGCACGGCGAGAATTTCATCTCCTTTGGGGAGCGGAACTTTCCATGATCGCTCGATGCTTGGGGCTGCGATCTGGCTTGCCAGCCGGGCGGGCACGAGGGCGCTGAGCAGCACGATCAGGAGCACCAAGCCCATCGTGAGCATGGCGCTGGTGCCGCTGTAATTGAGCGTGGTGTTTCCCAGCCAACCGAGCTTCATCAGCGCGGTGCCGGCGCCTTGGCCGATGACATAACCGAAGACCGTCCCGATCAGACCGTACGTCATGGCCTCGGCTAAAAACAGTGCGCCGACATGAAGCGGCGCGAGGCCAAGCGACGTGTAGACATGAATCTCCCGCCGCCGCTCAGCGATCGATCCCATCATTGTGTTAAAGATGATCAGCCCGGCAATCGCCAGCGGCACCGCGACCTGTCCCGCCCCGCTGACGCTGGTCAGGTTGGACGCGACAACCATCTGAACGCCATTTTGAAAACCGGCAAAGATGGCAACGCTGAATCGCTTGCTCAGCTCATCGCTGACATATTTCACCTGCGGATCACCGCTGTCGAGGCTTGAGGCGAGTTTGGTGCCGATGGCGGCCAGCCGCGCGTTGGGAAGAAGCCTGGACACCCACGCCGGTACAATGGCGAATTCGTTTGCTGAAAGATGAATGTAACTGCTCGCCAGTTCCTGCCCGCCTGCGCCGGCGTCGAGCAGCAGATCATCCGCCTCCGCGTCGCCCAGCCGCCGACCGCCCGAATCCAGTTCATCGCGCACGAACTTCAGCGGCGCCAGTCCTTCACCGCTGAGCATCGTCACGCGCTTGTCGAAATCATCTCCGTCAAAAATTCCGGCCACCTGCAGCTCGATCCCGCCGACGCGGACAGTTTCACCTTCATTTACTGCAAGCTGCTCGGCCAGTGAATCGCTGATATACATCACCTTCGCCGCAGGGTCTTTTTCCAGTCGATCGAATTTATCGTTGCCGATCACATCGCCAATGGCGCTCAGTTGCGATTCTCCCGGTGACAGGCCGAGGATCGCCGGGACCGCGACGGTTCGCTCGATGGCAGCGCCCGCGACCAAATGAATCTGCTCCTGCGGATCGAGCGGATTGGCATTCCACCACCGCTCCACGACCGCAGGCACATCTGTGCGGCCCTGCCGGCGATACAGATCGTCCAGCACCGCCCGCACATTCATCAGCATCTGCCCGCTCACCGGCCGAAATCCGCGCTGGCGGATCATCAGCCCGGAATATTGGCTCGCCACACCCGTCGGCAGCGTGCTCGTATCCAGATAGCGGGTGGCGCTCGTGAAGCAGAGCACCGCAAACGTGATCAGCACAATCGTCACGCTCGTCAGCATGGTTCGCAGCTTTCGCTTCCGCATGCTCGCGATGCCCAGCAGCACCGCGCTCATCAGCACGCCGGCCCGCGCAAAGCTCGCCCCTTCGATCTCGCCATGCCCGCTGCGAATCCGCTTCAATTCCGTGTCGAACTTCGTATAGATGACGATCATCACCACGACCGACATAAAAATGATCGCAAACGCCAGGATGATGATCAGCGGGCTGGAGCTGATTTTGAACGCCGGATGAAAACTCCACAGCGCCAGCGTCATGATCGCGAAGATCGCGCAGATGCCGGTGATCTGGCGGTAAACGTTCGGCGTGCCGATCAGCAGCCGCTCCATGCAGAACGAAAACGGCACGCACAGCAGCAGCAGAAAGATCGCCGCCCGGATCACATCATTCGCCATATCCTGCGCGGCAAAATAAACCCGCGCCTCGTTCGCCCAGGCTCCATTGGCGTTGGTCAGCACCGGCTGTGCGTTCACCTGCGGTGAACCAGCCAGATCGCGCGCGGTTTCGATTTCTTTTCCTGCCTGCGCGTGAAGTGAATTGATCAGATCGCTGCTTACACCGGCCCGCGCATATTTCGCGAGCCGCAGATCGTCGAGCCGCCAGAAATCATTTGCCGTCACCAGCGGCAGGAGCCCGATTTGATTCAGCTGCGCCGGTGTAAATCCGCGCCCGGACTCATCCGCCAAACGCGCAGAATTCCCCGCCTGATCCGGTTCCGGCATGTTCACTGCGATCAACCGGTTCCCCACCCGCCCGTATCTGAACAGCAGATCGACCCTGCTCCCCGGCTCGACAAAACCGGCCATCAGTTGATGGTGCATGAGCATGTTGTATTTCAGCGGCGTCGCATTCCGCCGCGCGTCCAGCGGAAGGACATCGGTCAAATCCTGGAGGTAGCGCGGGTCATAAAGTCCGGCGAGGCTGAACTCGGCGCAGTGGAACACCAGCGATCGCAGCGGATCGACGTCGCGGTCCTTGTAGTTCGCATAGATCCTGATGTCCCCCGCCTGCGTGCCCAGATCAGTGGAGCTGGTGATTTCCCCGGTGCCCCCCGCCACCTCAAACGCATTTACGGCAACCACCTGCTGGTCGGGAACGAGTTTCCAGAGCCCTTCAAACCGATAGTTGCCGTCGGCATCGCACAACACCATTTCACTGCGGCGATTTCCCAGCGAATACGGCAAGTCGCGCATCATCGGGATGCGCACATCGTCGCGCATGACGGGAAAATAGGTTACGAGAAATCCACCGCGCGGCAGGTCGGGAACCGGCCTTCCAGGCGCGGCGCTCACGACCTGGCCGGTAACGGATATCCGCCGCCATTTGGGATCGACAGGGCCTTTGAATTTCGGATCGCGCCATGCATGCCACAGCAGCGTTCGCACCGCTTCCAGTTGCTGCACGATCGGTTCGAAGCGAATGGTTTCGATCGTATCGGAAGGCGTGTCGCGATGCAGCCGCAGGTCGTCCAGCGTGATGAACGACAGTGCAGGCACGCCCCAAGCTTGCGCCATCTCGGTCGGAATCGATTGCGATGCCGGCATCCAGCTTGCCGGCGCCAGCCCGTTGCTGAGCGGCTCAAGATCGAGCACCGCACTGAGTTTTTTAAACCAATCGAGCGAGCCGCGATCGGTTCGGCTTGCCCGCTGCAGGTTAATGAACCACTCGCTGTAATCCTGAATCTCCGCAACCGCGCTGCTCGCGGCGAACTGCCCGAAATACATCGGCCCCACGCGGTTTCCGTGATCACTCAGGTCGAGGCCCACGAGGAGCTCAATCAGCCGCGCATTACTGTCGCCGGGGCTTGGATCGCGATTGCGGCCCTCGGCAGCGGCGAGCCAGTGGTACAAATCCACCCGATCGCGCAACTGCTTTTCCCGCTGCCGCAAATCCTGAATGAGCCCCCGGCTGCCGTTGGCGGAACCGTCGAGATTCGCGACCACGCGCCAGCACATCGCCCGCGCATCCGCCGCCAGTTCTGGTGTCGCGAGATCGCGCGGCTGCTGCTTGAAACCAAACTCCACCCGGCTCAGCAGCGCCTGCCTCGCCTCAAGTGCCGCCAGGCTCACTTCCCCCGGCATACCGGAAGCGGGAGAAAGAGATCGCATGGCGAACAACTTCTCCTGTACAAACATCGACTCCACTTCCACCACTTTCACCAGTCGATCCACCAGCGGTCGATCGCGCGACGGATCAATCAGTTGCGGCGAATCACAAAGCTGCCGAACCCGTTTCAATTGCTGTTCCGCGTCGCTTTCTTCCCGGACCACCTCCGCCAACTCTCCCGCCCATGTGGACGGCACATCGGACAATGCCAGATGCATATTCCGGCTTGCCAGGAACGCGATGCTGTCGGCCCCGGTGAAACAAACTATTACCGGCCGAGCCGGCGGATGCTTCGCCAGATCACGCAATAGCGCAAGTCCCGCCGCCGTCTGCACGGCCTGGCTTGCGCCGCTCGCCAGGTCGGGCACCAGACCGCTCGCGTCAAACGGCGTTGTGATCCCCAGCGCCGCCGGCGGCCAGCCCGGGCCGCTGAACGCCGCCACCGGTTTCACCAGCGCATAAAAATTGCATGCCTTGATCTGCTGCCAGGAAACGTTCGCACTGATTTTCCCCTGAAGGGCATCAGGATTTGGGATTTGAGATTTTGGGTCGCGGACTAAAAATGCGGGCGCTCCATGATTCCAATCCAAAATCTGCAATCCAAAATCCAAAACAGGCTGGCCTCGAAGCCGCTCCGCCATCAGACCATCCGGCAGATAAAACCGCGGCACATTCACCGGCGTCGTCAGATCATGCGTCCGCAGCTCGACGTTGTTCGCATCAGGCGATCCCAGAATCAAAATCGCGCGAGCGCCAAGGTTCACCGCCAGCGTCCAGTTGGCCCCTGAGCCGCCTGATCCCCCCGCCGCTTCGAGCACGGCGATCTGTCCCTTCAGCACTGCCGGTGAAATATCCTTGAGATCGCCTCTGCGACAATAGACCAGCTTGCCGCTGATTCCTTCGGCGGGGGTCGCACACAGCCGCACACCCGCCGGCCAGAACGGATAAATCTTCTGGGCGGCCCCGTCGGCTAAGGTTAATGAAGCGGACTCGGTGATCGGCACGGTCACGGGGAATTCGTGCCGCCGCCACTCGACATTGGGCAGCGCCGCGAGTTCCCGTTGCACGAAGCCGGCGGCTTGGAAGTATCCATCCGTTCCCGGCGATCGACTCGGCAAGGATGAGAGATAGCGAACGTCGGATTGGAACTTTGTCTCATCGATCTGAGCCAGCGCCGGCAACGGCAGCAAATGGGCCAGGACAATGACGACGACCGCGAACCACCTGTTGTAAATAACCCCCATGCATTTCCCCTTGCTCCTGAGCAAACCCACGATATGCTGTTGAGCCGGGCGTTCGGTTGCCGATGTAGTGAAAATCGGATCCGAAACATTCGGGGCTGCCAGTTTCCGCCTCCAGCGATCAGTCATTACGGCGACGCCTCTTGAGGGCCACTCACGGTTTCAAACCGATCTTCTCGGTGCGACCATGTGTTCCGCCGATTATCGCCGGTCGGGTCCATTTGGCACAAGCCCGAGCCTATGATTCATTATTGATCCAGAGGCGATCCGGTTGGACCCGGAGCTGCTAATAGCCTCTAAAGGGATCAGATGTTAGCGGCAACCCGTTTTCAGTGTTGCCGGGGAACACCTCCAGTCGGTAGAGAACCAACAATCGAAAAATGGCTCCCGTGGTCCGGCGTGTGCTTGCTTTTCGCACGCGGCTCTGCAGGGCCGAGCATCACAACCTTTCTCAGGACCATTGACCACACATGCGTAACCGCGACACCGTCCGCCCACCGGCCACCTTGCCGGTGACAGCCCCCACAGTTGACCGCCGCCGAGACAACCGCCGACCGGTCCAGGCCCGCGCCCGCCTGACCATTCTGGATGGTCCGATGGCCAACACCATCCACGACATCACCACCCGGGATTCGTCTATCAGCGGGGTCTCGTTCCTGTTGAAAGATTCGATCTCCGTCGGCGGAACCTGCCGCATCCAGATCTTCGGACCCGGCAATTCCAGCATTACCCACGCCTGCGAAGTCGTTCGCTCGCGCCCCTGAGCAACGGCCGCCACGAGATGGCCGTGCAGTTCCGAAAAGCGCTGTAGCCGAAAGCTGCTTCCACCTTTGTGCGAACCTTTCCTTCACTTCTGACATATCAATATCAAGGGCCGGTTGTCTTACGGCTCAAAAATCAGGCTTGGAGAAGCAGGTTAGGGAGCGCAACGACATGTCCGCCACACATTCCGCATCAGAGCATTCGCATCCATCCATCGACACGATCTATGCCGCCGCATCGATCAGCCGGCTGCATGACCAGGTCTGCACCGAAAAACGCCGGATCGAAATCACCCGCGCCGGCTGCGACGAAACGTGCGTGATGATCAGCCGGAAAGAGCTGGAAAGCATGGAGTCGGCGCTGCAGATTTTAGCAGACACCGAAGCCTTCGCCGAGATGTGCAATCACCTGAAGAAGCTGTTGGCCGCGGCCAATGAAGTGTATGGGGATCCGCTGGCGGCGGAGTGAAACACACCGCGCCACGTTAACGGTTTCCACTTCCCGATTGACTACTGATCTGCCGGAGGCGCCGGCGCGGGCGGGGTCTTGCTCACCTGCTTATCCAGTTCCTTCAACACCACATCAATCCGCTGCTGCGCCTCGGGCGTTTGTTTATCACGCAACGCTTTTAACGTCCCCGCCACGCCGGGGATTTTCATGAGCTGTTGCTCGGCGGCGTCGCGCTGCTTGTAGTCATCGGCGTTGAGGTCCGCGACAATCGCCTTGATCCGGTCCACCA
Source organism: uncultured Phycisphaerales bacterium (assembly GCA_963704405.1). Classification (GTDB taxonomy): domain Bacteria; phylum Planctomycetota; class Phycisphaerae; order Tepidisphaerales; family Tepidisphaeraceae; genus MFD01213-c1. The sequence goes on along the minus strand of OY969903.1, from coordinate 1,140,335 downwards.
TCATCGATGGCGCCTGCGACTGCGGGTTGCTGTATGACTGCACCAGCGCCACCGGCACGCGCAGATCAATCCCGCTGCTGAGGTGGCATGCGATCTCCTGGTCCTGCAACTGTCCGCTGAAAACCGTTCCGTCCGCGGTTGTCACGCTCACATCCGCGGCGTTTTCCTTCGGATGCGACATCGCCTTGATTTCGCTGCCGTTCATCGTGATCAGCGCAAAGCCCGTGTCGAATTTCAGCTCGCCTTGCAGGGTGGCGACAAGCAGGTCGTCCTTCTTCAGCAGCAACGCCGGGGCGCCGTCGTCTTTGTCATCAGGGCGGGTTTTTATCACCAGGCGATTCATCGCGCTGACAGGAAATTTCACCGTCTGCTCCCTGCCGCTGTTGGAGAGTTTCATTTCAAACTGCGCGGCGGTCACCAGCCCGGAGAATTTGCTGCCGTCAGTGAGTGTGATGGTGTGGACTCCGCTGTCTTCGGAGCTGAAGGCGATGGACGAAAGCACCTCGGGCGCGAGTTGAAGCTGGCCGTAGCGTGTGACGACGGTGATCGGGCCGGTTGGCATCTGCACACCGACGCGGTCGCCGCTGCTCATGATGACATACGGCGGCGGAAGACTCTGATCCGCCGAGCCGTCTTCGGATTCACCGGTGCGCCATCGATAGCCCACCCGGCTGATTTGCGCCAGCGGAATCTGCGTTTTCTGTCCGCTGGAAAGCTCCAGGTCGATCGTCGGTTTCTGGAGATGACCGCCAAAAATCTGGCCGTCGCTGGTGACGATGAGCTGCCGCGGACGAAACTGTCCGGCGTTGACGATGCTGATCACGCGGTCGGCGGGCAGGTCGATTGTGCCGTAGAAGGTATCGAGCTTATACGAGGACTCGGCGAGGTTGCCGTTGAATTTGTCACCGCTGCGCAATTCGACGGCATCGAGCACTTCGCCGCGCAGGATTTCCAGGTCTCCGAGCAGACTGGAATGTGCGGGGAAGTTGACGATCAGCTTGCGGATCTCCTTCGGCACGTCGGCCAGCAGCTTGTCTTCCTTCATCGCGTTGACCCATTGCACCCCGGCATCCTGGGTGTTGGCCACGCCGTGAAGGTGGACGATCGCCGCCTCTTTGCCGGCGGGGAGGGCCAGCGTGAAGTTCGCCTGCACATAATTATTTCCCTGAGGCCACTGGATTTGCGGAGCGGTCTTGCTCCCTTTGCCGGCATACACATCGATCGCCGCGCGGTTGGGGCCATTGATCTGCGCGACCCAGGCGATGTTGACATCTTTCTTTTTGGGATCGGGAACCATAGCCGCCGTCTGCACGCCGAAGTTCAGATTGGACGTAAGCTGAACCATGAGCTGCTGATCCTGCGCCTGGGTGTTTTTAAAGATATCGATGTATCGAACGTAGGCTTCGTCGGGGCTGAAGAGGATTCGCCGGGTGACGGTGAAACCGGCCACGTTGAGGTTCTCCAGAACGAGTTCGCCGGTTTTGTCATCCATGCGGCCGGTGTTTGTATTCATGCTCGGCTGAGCGCCGTTGACGATGAGCTGAGCCGCCTGGCTGTAGACGGGCATATTCCCCTGCATCTGCAAAACACCCGGCGAATAGATCATCCATTGGTTGCCCTGGTTGTCGCCGGTGATGTAAGGGAGATTGACGAAACCATTGGGCCCCGGCGCCATGCGCGGCCGAATGATCCGGGCGGAAGACGCGGGAGAAGCCAGCAAGGATGCTGTAATCAGGAATGCGATTAAATGAAAGGTGGGGCATTTGGACATTGCGGGCTCCTCGTTGTCCGTTGCAGGAATACGATGCCACGGACCACAGACAAGTGACCACGGACAAATTCCTAAACGGTTTTTCGCAGCCAGATCACTTCGCCGCTGGTGAACTTCAGATCGCCCTGGATGCACTGGGCGATAACACAGGCGACATCGGCGGGGGCGAGGGTTTGTTCCGGAGGGAACTGTTCGGGGGTCATGATGCCGCGGAACATGTCGGTTTCGACCGCGCCTGGAGCGATAGTGTACACACGGATGTTGTCTTTCGCGCCTTCGCGAGCGAGGGAGAGGGAGAGCAGGTTCAATCCGGCCTTGGCCGCGCTGTAGGCGGCGAAGCCAGGGAAGGGGTCACGGGCGGCCATGGACGAAATGTTGACGATCGCGCCCCCCCACTGCTGCCTGAAGAGGGGCCAGACGGCTTTAGAAAGATAAAAAGCGGCGGACAGGTTGGTGTTCAGTATGGCATGCCAGTCATCGATCGATGTTTCTTCAATGGCCTTCACCGGCGCGAGGCCGGCGTTGTTGATTAAGGCGTCGATCTGGCCAAAAGCGTTGAGCGCTGCCGCGACGATGCGGGCGACATCGGCGGGGATCGTGATGTCGGCGGGGATGACGAGGGCGCCGGCTTTGCCGGTGCTGATGAGCGAGGCGGTTTCGTTTAAAGATTCCGATCGCCTGCCGACAAGCGCCACGCGATAACCGCGGCGGGCCAGTTCGATCGCCGCGGCGCGGCCGATGCCACCGCCAGCGCCGGTAATGATCGCAGCGGGAGTAGTCATGGAAACAATGGTAGCAGGTAGGGGCCAATGCGAAAATTTGAGAATAATTGTTCGAGATTTGAAAGACAACGGTTTGTGGGGGTGGGGGCGGGGGCTTTAGGATTGCGCGGATGGGTACAGAGACTTTTTCGGAATTCATTGAGTTGCTGGATCGATCGGGGGAATTGGCGCGGGTGAAGGCGCGGGTGTCGCCAATCCTGGAGATCGCGGCAATTTCGGATCGGGTCTGCAAAACGCCGGCGGTGCATGGGCATACCGAGCTGGATAAATCGCCGGCGGCAGCGCTGGGGGGAAGGCGCTGCTGTTTGAGAATGTCGAAGGATCGGACATTCCGGTTGCGATCAATACATTCGGAAGTTACTGGCGCGTGAACCAGGCGCTGGGGACGGAGAACCTGAACGCGCTGGCGGATCGCGTGCAGCAACTGGTGAAGCCGGAGATTCCGACGACGCTGATGGAGAAGATGAAGAAGCTGCCGGACCTGATGAAGATGGCGAGCTTTCCGCCGAAGTCAGTGCGGAATGGGATTTGTCAGCAGATCGTGCTGGAGGGGGAGCAGGCGGATTTGACGAAGCTGCCGATCATTCAATGCTGGCCGCTGGATGGGAACCTGGAGAGCGGGCAGGTATTCGATAAAATCGCCGCCGCGAAAGTAACGGAGCGCGGGACGGGACGATATATCACGCTCGGCGGGATTTACACGAAGAATCCGGAGACCGGCGACCGCAACATCGGCATGTATCGCGTGCAGGTGTTTGGCCCGCGCAAGGCGGCGATGCACTGGCATATGCACCATGACGGCGCACGGCATTTTCGGATGTACCAGGCGCGCGGTGAAAAGATGCCGCTGGCGATCGCGCTTGGAGGAGAAAGCGTCATGCCGTATGCGGCGACGGCGCCGCTGCCGCCGGGGATTGAAGAGCTGCTCTTCGCGGGATTTTTGAATGGGCGCGGGATCGAGCTGGTGCGCTGCCGCACGATCGATATGGAAGTGCCTGCAAATGCGGAGATTGTCATAGAAGGTTATGTCGATCCGAATGAGAAGCTGATGGAAGGCCCCTTCGGCGACCACACGGGTTTTTATTCGCTGGCCGACTGGTATCCGGCGTTTCATGTGACCGCCATCACCATGCGGCGAGGGGCAATTTATCCGACGACGATCGTCGGCAAACCACCGATGGAGGATTACTTCTTAGGCAAAGCGACGGAGCGGGTTTTCCTGCCGCTGCTGCGGATGATGGTGCCGGATATCGTGGATTACAGCCTGCCGATCAGCGGCGTATTTCACAACTGCGCGTTCATCAAAATCCGGAAGGAATATCCGTTTCAGGCCAGGCGCGTCATGCACGCGATCTGGGGCGCCGGGCAGATGTCGTTCACCAAATTTATCATCGTGGTGGACGAACATGTGAACGTTCACGATGAGCAGGATGTGCTGTTCCACCTCTTCAGCAACTGCGATCCGGCAAGGGACACGGAAATTGTCAAAGGCCCGGTGGATATCCTCGATCATGCCAGCCCGGAGCTGGGCGCGGGGAGCAAGATGGGATTTGATGCGACCGTAAAGCTGCCGGCGGAAGGAAAAATTCGGGCATGGCCAAGCGAACTGGCGTTTGATCCGGCGACGACGGCAATGGTGGAGAAGCGGTGGAGGGAGTATGGGTTTTAGGGTGCGGTTGATGCAATTCTGTTTTCCCCATTTAGTGATGCCCACCTTTTCCCGATCAATCAGCGCGATTCATTTATGCAATGTAGGCATGATGAATGGCCAAACTGGCGATTGATTCGGCGGCTGAGGCGTATGGGTTTCAGGTTCGAAGCAGTGCGCCCAGCTTCTGCTTCGCCGCCTCAACTGCGCTTTGCACCGAGCCTTCCACCGCTTCGCTTGTAAGCGTGGTAGTGGCGGATCGGAAAACCAACGTCAATGTCACGCTCTTCTGTCCGGGCTCCAGGGGTTTGCCGCGGTAGGTGGTGACGTATTCGATCATTTCCAGATCGGACGGATCGGTTTGGCGGACGACCGTTTCCAGTCCCGCATAAGGCACCGATTCAGGAACCACCAGCGACAGATCCCGCCGGACCGCAGGGAACCTCGGCAACGCATGCAATTGCGGAACATGCTGAGCGCCATTGAGCAGCGGCGGCAGTTCCAGTTCCGCCGCCACGGGCAGATCGCGCAATGACAACTGGTCGGCGATGGCGCGATCGACCTTGCCGATGTAGCCGACGGGTTCATCGCCCCATTGGATTTGGCCGCAGGCGCCGGCGGCATAGCCGGGGCGGTTAGCTGGGGAGACGGTGATGCTGCGGTCGGCGTCGAGTTTGCGGAGGAGGGTTTCGATTACGCCGCGGAGAGCGCGGTAGTCGGAGTTGCCGACGAGACCGATGCGGCGTTTTTCCTGGAGGATGCCGGTGTGGTCGTGCCAGAAGGTTGAGCCGATCTCGAAAAGTTTTGCGCCGGGGGTTCCGGCGGATTCATTTCGGCGGACGGCTTCGAGGAGGCCGGGAAGGATGCTCGGGCGGAGCTGGGCGTCGGCTTTTCGCACGCGTGCATCGGCGCGGGCGAGGGAGGCGGCCTCGGGAGGAACAAATGCGCGGGCGAGGGAGTCGGTGACGAAGCTGAAGGTGAGCGCTTCATAGAAACCGCCGGCGACGAGGGTGGAGCGGATGGTTTCGGTCGCGTTCAGGAGCAGGTTGGGGGGGGCGAGGCGAATGGAGATTTCATCGCAGACGGGGACGCGGTCATAGCCAATGACCCTGGCAGCTTCTTCGACGAGATCGATTTCGAGATTGAGGTCAAGGCGGTAGCTGGGGACGATGACATCGATGCGCTCGCCTTGCAGGGTGGGAGAGAGGCGCAGGCGCGTGAGGGATTCCATGACGGCCTGCGTCGGGAATTCAACGCCAAGCACCTGGTTCAATCTCGCGAGGCGCAGCCACAGCTTCTTCGGTGAATAACCGGACTCCCCCGCCGCCATCAGCGGGCCGGCGGTTTGGCCGCCGGCGGTTTCGAGGATTAACTGCGTTGCGCGGAGGCTGGCGCGCTGGGGGAGCGTAGGATCAATCCCGCGCTCAAAGCGATAGGAACTGTCGCTTCCCATCGCGAGCGCTCTTGCGGCGCTGCGGATGGAAAGGGGATCGAAGCGAGCGGATTCGAGGAGGATGGTTGCGGTTGGATCGGAGACTTCGCTGTCGCGGCCGCCCATGACGCCGGCGAGGGCAATTGGCCGCTCGGCGTCGGCGATGACCAGCATGTCGGGGGAAAGGGCTCGTTCGTGTCCGTCGATGCTTGTGAGTTTTTCGCCTGCGCGGCGCGGCGGACGTTGATCTGCTTGCCGCCGATCTTGTCAAAATCAAAGGCGTGCAGGGGCTGGCCCATTTCGAGCATGACGTAGTTGGTGACGTCAACAACGTTATTGATGGAGCGAAGACCGACCGCCGCGAGGCGGCGCTGCATCCAGGCGGGGCTGGGGCCGATCTTTACGTTTCGAATGACGCGGGCGGTGTATTGGGGGCAGAGATCGGGGGCATCGATAGCGAGAGAGATCAGACCGCTGCTGTCGCCGGCGGGAGGGTCGGCGAGGTGCGGGCGAAGGGCGACATCTTCAAATGGGCGGGTGAGAAGCGCCGATAACTCGCGGGCGACGCCGACATGGGAGAGGCAGTCGCTGCGGTTGCTGGTGACTTCGACGTCGATCACTGTGTCATCGCCGACGCGTTCGATGACTTCGACGGGGAGACCGCCGCTGGTTAAGGCATCGGCGGCGGTCTGGGGTTGCAGAGGTCCGGGGAGGTATTGGCTGAGCCATTCCAGGCTGATTTTCATCTTCGGCTTCCCACCAAGGCGTTATGCGCGTTACACACCGTACAAAACGTGACACTTTAGAGGGGTATCAGGGGGTGTCAAACGCCAATGGATGATCCTTGCATTCAATATGGTCGTATAGAGAGAATACGGACTGATATCGCTATCGAAGACTGGGGCTATTGGAAGTGGAGAGGAACCCATGAGCAAAGAAAACAAGACGGCCCGGACCGCCGGTTTGAAACCGGATGACATGATTCTGATCGCGGGCGGCGGCGGGTTTATCGGGGGGGCGCTGGCCCAATATTTCAGCGCGCAGGGGTTTAAGCGTATCCGCTGCGTCGACAAAAAGCCTGTGCCGGAATGGTATCAGCATGTACCGGGGGTCGAGAATCTTTGTCTGGATGTGAGTGATCCAAAGAACTGCGAAAAGGCGTGCGAAGGGGCGGTTGAGGTGTATAACCTGGCCGCGGATATGGGAGGCATGGGGTTCATCGAGCGATTCCGCGTTGAATGCCTTCGCAGCATTCTGATTAACACCAACCTGATTGAGGCGGCGTATCGGGCGGGGGCGCAGCGCTTTTTCTTTGCTTCATCGGCATGCGCATACAACACCACTCTGCAGGAAGATCCAAGTTGCCGGGCCTTAAAAGAATCCGATGCCTATCCGGCGATGGCGGAGCGCGGGTATGGGTGGGAAAAACTCGTTTCGGAGATGTTCTGCCAGGAATACTGGGCAGAGCGGGGCATGAAGACGGCGATTGCGCGGTTTCATAATGTTTATGGGCCTAACGGCACCTGGCACGGTGGGCGGGAAAAAGTGCCGGCGGCGATTTGCCGGAAGGTGATAGCCGCCAAGGACGCGGGCGTGCATGAGATTGAAATCTGGGGCGATGGTGGGCAGACGCGGAGCTTCATGTTCATTGACGATTGCACGAAGGGCATCGACATGATCACGCACTGCGAGGAACTGATCGCCACGCCGATCAATCTGGGGTCCAGCGAGCTGGTTTCAATCAACGATCTGGTCGGGATTGTGGAGAAGATTGCGGAAGTGAAGTTGAAGCGAAAATATGACTTGAGCGCGCCGAAGGGTGTGGCGGGCCGGAACAGCGATAACACGATGATTCAGCGCGTGCTGGGGTGGCAGCCGGATACTACACTTCGAGCCGGGCTGGCGAAGACTTATTCATGGATCGAGCAGCAGTACAGGGACCATAAGGCGGGGAAACGTACGGTGCTGTGAGAGGGGAAATTCGAATAACGAAATGCGATATTCGAATCAATCTGAATGAGGAATGCTTGACAGGCGAAACAGGGCATTTGCGTTGCTTTGGCGACTTCTCCGGGTCCCAGGGCACGTTGCGGCGAAGATGATTGCGAAAGTGGAGTGCCTTGGGTGCTCGAAATCGGCCTCATCCTGACCTGCTCATGGGCAGTCGCTCTATTCCCCTTGCGTCTCACGGATTACGGGGAGAAGGGACCGGAGCAGTAGCGGCTACATGCGATTGCCGTGACCACGGGAGCCATGATTTGCTACATGTCTGGCCCGCCGCCCTGCAAACCCCTAGAATACCCCTACGGCAAAGATCTACCTATTCAGTCAGCAGGAAAACCTCATGCCCATCAAAGTTCGAATCCCTTCTCCGCTCCGCAGCTACACTGACGGCGTCGATGTCATCGAAGCCGAAGGCGCAAACGTCGGGGAAGTTCTCAATGGCCTGAAAACCAAAGCCGCGGGCATTGAAACCCGGCTGTTCAAAGGGCCAAATGTGCTGAACCGCTTCGTGAATGTGTATGTGAACGATGAGGACATCCGCTTCCTGAAAAACCTCGACACGCCGGTGAAAAGCGGCGACGAAATCAGCATCGTCCCGGCGATCGCGGGGGGAAGTGCTGATTTGCAAGGCGTCATTTGTAACGGGTAATGCGTAACGCGAGCGGCCTGGGGAGGCACAGTTGCTTGCGGTTATGGATGATGAATCAGGCGTTACCGAGTTAATCAAAGGACCCCCAATGGCCCAACCCTACAGCAAGCGTTGCTGGTTCACCTTTCCCAGCCGAACCCAGGTTGAGCAGCCGATCATTTGGCAGATGAGCCAGAAGTTCCCCGGCGTTTCCTTCGACATCCGCCAGGCGAGCGTTCAACATGAGATCGGCATCATGGCCGTCCTGCTCAGCGGCGGGGAAGCCGATGTGAACGCCGCGATTGAATTTCTCCGCTCCAAAGGCGTGACGGTCGAACCGATTGAGAAAAGCGTCGTGGAAGGGTGATTGGGCCGCTATAATCCGCAGTCATGTCGCAGGTCGCCCACCGAGTTACGCCGAGCATTCTGAAACCCGCCGCTGCGCCGACCCCTCCACTGGAAAACGGCGATCACCTCACCCGCTGCGAATTCGAGCGGCGGTTTGATGCAACGCCTGGGTTGAAGAAGGCCGAATTGATTGAAGGGAAGGTCTACGTGGCGCCTCCGGTCTCCCATGGCGGGCATAGCCGTCCTCATGCCGATATCGTCACGTTTCTGGGAGTCTACCGTTCCATGACAAGCGGTGTGACCGGTGGCGACAATGGTTCGCTAAAGCTCGATCTGGACAACATGCCCCAGCCGGACGCTTATCTTCTCATTGAACCGACATCAGGCGGCCAGGCGAAAATCGATGCTGATGATTACGTAACGGGTGCGCCGGAACTCATCAGTGAGATCGCCGCGACAACTGCAACTTACGATCTTTACGAAAAGCTTCGTGTTTATCGCCGCAATGGTGTGAAGGAATACATCGTCTGGAGAACGTTCGACCGCGCGATCGACTATTTCATCTTGCGCGACGGCGACTACCAGCGGCTTGACCCCGATGCCACCGGCCTTCTTCGCAGCCAAACCTTCCCCGGGCTTTGGCTTGATCCTGCGTCGCTGATTGTCGGCGATCTGGCGACAGTGCTGCAAAAGCTCCAGCAGGGCCTCAGTTCCCAGGAACATCAGGCGTTCGTTGCCGGCCTGCAGCAGCGGGCGGCGGCGCCGAAGCAGGCGTGAAGGGGATTTGCCAGCCTTAATTGGTGGTCATTTCCAGCCGATCTGTACATTGGCGGGCTTTGCGTATATAATCCCGTCGTCCGAGAACGCATCTCCCCTCCTCCGGTGAACTTCCCCAACTGTTCCTGCCAGAGTTAGTTGATCCGTTCCTGAAATCCGAATTGTTGTATGAGCCGCACCGCGATTAGACTTCGCTTGCGGCCGCCGATCAGCGGAATTCGCGCAACTGTGCGCGGACCGATCGGCGCACCCGAGATTCGCGGTTTTTCGCGGCCGGGGTTAGTCTGAAAGAAAGAACAAAAGAACAGATGTCCGAACAGTTACAGTCCCAGATTCTCCAGCATTTGAAGTCGGCCGGTTATCGGCCGCAGCGGCCGCGCGGATTGGCGAAGGAACTCGACGTCGTTGATGACGAGCAGTACCACGCCTTCCGGGATGCGTTGCGCGATCTCATGCACGCGGGCCGCGTGGTGCTTGGCGCTCGCGGCGCGATCATGCTGCCCGGCGAGCGCTCCCGCGAAGGGCTCATCACGGGGGTTTATCGCCACAATAAGCGCGGGTTTGGTTTCGTTGTGCCGTCTGATCCGACAGGGCATGAAGATCTTTATATTCCGGAAGGGCAGAATGCCGGCGCGATGACCGGCGACATCGTCCTTTCAAAAATCACCGACCGCGGGCATCGCGACGGCAAGACGATTTATTCCGGTCGCATTACTGAAGTGGTGAAGCGCAGCCAGAAGCGGTTTGTCGGTTCGCTCGCGAAAGTACACGGCGAATGGGTTGTGCTTCCCGATGGCAATGCGCTCACGGAGCCGATCAGCACACCCGACGCCGCCTCGCGGCATATCAAGGTGGGGACGAAGGTTGTTGTTGAGCTGACGAGCTACCCCGGCGAAGAAACCCCGCGGCCGGTGGGCGTCATCACTGATATCCTCGGCCAGGCGGGGGAAAAAGATGTCGATCTCAAATCCGTCATCGTGCAGTTCAATCTGCCCGGCGCATTCCCTGATGAAGTAAAAGACCAGGCCCGCCAGGCGATTGATACGTTTGATCCGGAAGCAGAGCGCGCCCGGCGACTGGATCTGACCGACCAGATCATCTGCACGATCGACCCCGATGACGCGAAAGATTATGACGACGCCATCAGCCTGCGGCGGCTCGACAATGGGCACTGGGAACTTGGCGTTCACATCGCCGACGTTTCCTATTTCGTCCCGCAGAAAACGCCGCTCGATCTGGAAGCGCGCGAGCGCGGGAACAGTTGCTACTTCCCCGGTTATGTCATCCCGATGCTGCCGGAGATTTTGTCCAACGGCGTTTGTTCGCTCCAGGAAGCCGTGCCCCGCCTGTGCAAAAGTGCATTCATCACCTACGACGAAAATGCCCGGCCCGTCGGCACCAAATTCGCCAACACGATCATCAAGAGCCGCAAGCGGCTTCGCTATCGCGAGGCCCAGGCAATCCTGGATTTCGCCAGTATCATCCCGCATCCGCAGGGAGATCGCAGGATCACCGATTATGATCCTGAAGTCGTCGAACTACTTCACCAGATGAACGCTTTGGCGCGTCGGCTGCAACAGCGCCGCCAGGCGGAAGGGCAGATCGTTCTGGAATTGCCCGAAACGGAACTGGTGCTGGATGAAGAAGGCAAAGTGATCGATGCGGTGCCGGAAGATCAAAGCTTCACGCACACGCTGATCGAGATGTTCATGGTGGAGGCGAACGAAGCCGTCGCGCGGCTGCTCGATTCGCTCCAGGTGCCGTTCCTTCGCCGCGCCCACCCCGAGCCCAAGCCGGAATCCGCCGAGCGGCTGCGCAATTTTGTGCAGATCGCCGGCTTCCGAATGGCCAAGGATATCGACCGCAAAGGCATCCAGGCTTTGCTGGCGACGGTGAAGGGCAAACCCGAATCATTCACGATCAATCTCGCAGTGCTGAAAAGCCTTTCGCGGGCGGAATATTCGCCGAAGCCGGTGGGGCATTACGCGCTGGCGAGCGAATTTTACTGCCACTTCACTTCACCGATCCGGCGCTATGCCGACCTGACGATCCATCGGTTGCTCGATGAATATTTTGCCGCCCGCGAGCGGCCGGAACACAGCGGCGGGCGCAATCGCCGCAAAAAAATCACCCTGGATGACGCACCGACTTATGACGAATTGGTGGAACTCGGCCGGCATCTCAGCTTCACCGAACGCCGCGGCGACGATGCCGAGCGCGAGCTGCGGCAGGTGAAACTGCTCGAACTGCTCAAGGGGCACATCGGCGATGAATTCCCCGGCGTCGTCACCAGCATCACCAACTTCGGCGTCTTCATCCAGCTCCAGACGTACCTCATCGACGGCCTTATCCGCTACGAAAACCTGATGGACGACTGGTGGGATGTCGACGAACGCGCCGGTGTCGTCCGCGGACAGCGCACGGGCAAGAAAATCGGCATCGGCGATCAATGCAAAGTCATCATCGCCAGGGTCGATCCGGCACGCCGCGAACTGGACCTGGCCATTTCGCAACTGCTTGGGAAGGCCGGGCATCCCAATCCATCGATCAAGCCGACGAAGAAGGTCCACAAAAAGGGCAAAAGCAAAAAGATCGAACATCGCGGCGGAGCAACCAAGCGAAATCAGCGTTCAAAGAAACGCGGGCGGGGCCGAGGCTGATTCCACCGTTTCAAACCATTCCCGACCCAATCGCGGCCGCCCCCACAGCAGCAACGCGGCGATGGCGATTGGCGTAAGCTCGGGGTTTGCCACTGCCGCTGCAATCCCCTGTTCCGTTGCATGGGTGGACCAGATTGAATGGTGCTCCGCACGATCGAGGCGCGATTCGATCTCTGCCCTGGATCGTTTTGATTCAACCGCGAGGATGGCTTCCGGTTGCCGCAGCGAAATATCTTCTGCGATTCCAGTGAAGCGGATGCCGGCGATGTCGCCGTCGCTGAACGAGAGCTCCTCGGCGAGTTCCCGGCGAACGGTCGCGAAAACATCGGCATCCTTTGGTTCCATCGATCCGGCAAATGGATGCACTCGATTTGGGTAATAGGCGAGCGAGGCATTGCGGCGGCCGAGCAGCAGATAGCCGTCCGCCGTGAACAAAGCGGTGCTAACCCCGACCGGGTTGGCCATCACCCGCGGGCCAAACCGGTCGGCAAATTCCGGATGACGCATATTGGTGCCAAGAAAGATTTTGTAGCTGGTCGGGGAGAGGTGGAGGCAGAGCCGATCTGCATCCGCTTGCCAGGATTCGAGGCGGCACATGGGGCCGTCAAAAAGATAGACGCCGGGACGGCTAAGCGCATGCGTCCACGCCGCCTCGATTGCGGCTTCCACTTCAGGGATGAGCAGGCGCGAACTTGGAACAGCCGAACTGTTGACGCACCCAGGCGACCAGTTGCCGATGACGTGAAAGCGAAGTGGAAGGGAGTTGTGGGGCATTGAGTGGGGTGCGAAGGGGCATTTGTTTTATCCGAATTCGCGCTCACGCATCGGCGATGGCGGTTTGTTCGGCGGGCTTTGCGGCGTCTGGCGGCGCAGGAGGATCGGCGGGTTTGGACTTCGGTTTAGCCGGAGCGATTCCCCTGGCGGCGCGGAATTCGCCATGTTTGCGGACAATCAGAAGCGAGCAGGCGACCTCCCTGGCGATGCGTTCGGCGCGGAAGCCTAACAATTGGGATTCCAGACCCCATTCTTCCGCCACGCCGATGATGACCAGATCAAAATCCTTGGCCTGTTCGACAACTGCGCTCACCGGTGAGTGGCTGTCCATTGTGCGAAGCGTCACGGGTAGCGGCTGCGTTGGATCGTTGAAAACCCTGTCGGTCGCCGTTTTGGCGTGTGTCGCGGCGTCGGATTCGGGGCGGCCGGGTTGAACCAGGTGCAGGACTGTCACTTCAACCTGCGCGTTGCGCGCCATTCGACCGGCCAGTTCCAAAGCGAGGCGGTCGTGTTTGCTGCCGAGGTAGGGGATAAGAATTTTTCTGGGCGCGGTCAGCCCGCGGTCGACGTAGATGGCTACGTCGCTGTCGCTGCCGGTCAGGACACGATGAACCGTGCCGCTAAGGATAGAAGACGTATATACAGGATTGTGAAACCCCATCAGCACGAGATCGACATTTCGCAGCCGGGCGGTGCGGGAAATGTCGCTGGGGACATCGCGGCTGGTGAACGCGATGGATGTAACGGGGATGTTGCTGCGCTTGGCCTCTTCCAGAAGCGGCCGCAGCGATTCGAGTTTTTCAGGCGGAATTTCATCGTCGATGCCAACGCGATACGCATCCCGCTCCTGCGGCCGCTTAAGGTAGAGCGCAAAGATGCGGCGTTCCTCGTCATCGCTGCCGGTGAGGGTATTGGCCAACTGCACGAGCGGCCCCCCGCTGGGGGGATAGGAGACAGGGATGAGGACTGAATAACCACCGCCGGTGTCGACCAGTTGCTCCTGCTCCATTCTTTTCTGAGGATAAACCAGGTGCAGGATCGGCGTGGTGAGCGCGGTGGTGACGAGCGCCATAATCACCATCATCGCAAAGACCGCGTCGGTGATCACACCGAGTTCGCGGCCGATGTTGAGGATCACCAGCTCCATCAAGCCGCGCGTGTTCATCAGGATTCCAATCGCCCCGGCTTCCCGCCACGGAATACCGCAGGCGCGGGCGGCGATTGTGGAACCACCGAACTTACCCAGGCAGGCGACGAAGATGATCAACCCGCAGTAGAACCACATCGTGCTGTTGTCCAGCACGCCGATGCGCATCTTCAACCCGGTATACGCGAAGAAGATGGGAAGCAGGAACAGGACGGTGAAGTCTTCGAGCTTCTCCGTGATGGTGTGAACAAACTGGCTTCCCTTGGGCATCATCGCGCCGAGCAGGAATGCGCCGAAGAGGGCGTGGATGCCGATGACTTCGGTGATGTACGCCGACACCAGCACCATGATCAGGATCAGCCCCATCATCGTCTGACCGACGCGCTGCTGGCGTTCATAAATCAATTGCATTCGGCGGAGAAACGGCCGAATGAAGAAATACATCAGGATCACATATCCCACCGCAAGCACGGCAGTGGTGATCCCCGATCGCACACCCTGGGCCCGTGCAACGCCGATCACAAAAGCGAGCAGGCACCACGCCGTCACATCATCGACGGCGGCGCACGTAATGGTGATCGCACCCACTTTGGTCTTATGAAGATTGCGCTCGGTCAGGATTCGGGCGAGCACCGGGAACGCCGTGATGCTCATTGATGCGCCGATGAACAGTGCGACCGACCGAAACTGCATCTGGGGAGCGTGATTGAACAGCCGCGTGTAGAGGAAAAGCGTCAGCGTTGCCCCCAGCAAAAACGGCGCAACAATGCTGACATGGCTGATGACGACGGCGGCGTGCCCGCGGTTGCGGATCAGCTTAGGGTCCAGTTCCAGCCCAACCAGGAACAGGAAATAAATAACGCCGATCTGACTCAGGACATTGAGATAAGAAATCGTCGCCGGCGGGAAAATGGTTGCCGACGCCACCGGAAACAGCCACCCGAAAAGGCTGGGCCCCAGCATGATCCCCGCAAGCATTTCGCCGACCACCTGCGGCTGGCGCATTCGCGACGCCAGCATCCCCAATCCGCGGCTCAAACCCAGAATCAGCCCCACCTGCACGATCAGCAGCAGGATGGGATTGCGTCCTCCCTGAAATAGCGTCTCGAACAAATTCAATGAACACCTGCACCCTTTGTGTCATGGGAGAAGGTTCGGACAATCCGCCTGGCCGTCCATTGGCCGCTGTAAGCTGGCTGCGGCCCCTGCAGATTGAACTGCATTTCATCGCCACCGGCCACGCCTTCGGCGGTCAATCGCCAGGGTTCACCAACCAGCGACAGCCTGGATTTAATCTCCGTCGCCACCGGCTGCAGGCTGGTTTCGGATGTGTCCGTTAATTCCAGATTAAGATGCGGTCCATTTTCCAGCGAAACCTGGAAATACCTGCCTGACTGCTCAATTGACATTGCCGCCGTAGGGCTTTGGCTGGGCAGGGATTGGCCCGGCTGGGCGGTTAATGACCATTTCCCGGCCAGGTCTTCGGGAGCAACCAGATGTTCCCCAAGCGACAGGATCACCCACCCGCCAACCACGCAGGCCACCAGCATGATGATATAGACAACGGTAGCTCGGCTCATCTTTGCTCCAGCAACGGAGCGCCGGGCACCATAACAGATGGTCTTCAGGCTGTTAATCCAAAAAAGGGCTTTTGCACAACTTGATTGTTCGTCGCGCATGATTGAGATGTTGCAATGAACCACCGTCTGCTACGTCGTATTGCAGCAGCGCCGGATGAGTTTCACGAAAATGATTTCGCCCGCATCTTTCGTTGTTCAAATTCGCCGGTTCGGGCAGCTATAATTTCAGCAATTCAAAAGGCAATCGGATGTCCAACCAGTTGATTGAAAAGCAGGTCATTTTTTCCGGAAAAAAGGTGCGGCTGGAAGTGCATACGGTTGAGGACACCGAGACGGGCAAACGCCACGCGCAGGAAGTGGTGGTGCATCCGGGAGCGGTGGTGATCCTGCCATTTCTCGAACCGGAGCGCATTTTGCTGATCCGGAATCGCCGTTACACGATCGGGCAAACCCTGCTGGAATTGCCGGCCGGCACCCTGGAAAAAGGCGAAGAACCCATGAACTGCGCAGGCCGGGAACTGGTTGAAGAGACAGGTTACCTGGCCGGCCGGATGGCGGTGATCGGGAATTTCTTCAGTTCGCCGGGGATTCTCAGCGAGAAGATGTATGCTTTCGCGGCCTATGATCTGGAGAAGACCGAAAGATCGCTCGACGAAGGCGAGGAAATCGAAGTCCAGCCGACGTCGCTTTCCGATGCAATTAATATGATTCACAGCGGCGAAATCCACGATGGTAAAACAATTGCTGCTCTTTTGATGTATGAGCGCTTTTTTCAAAAATAGAAGGCCCGTTGTTTAACAAAGAGGTCCGTTGTCAGCAGTCCGCCGGCCGTTGCTAAATGTGTGAGATATTGAAAAACCCGTGCAACGGCCACGGATAACCGAACCCCCGGACAAATCAAAGATGGCCTGGCAGGATCGACCCTATTATCGCGATCGAAGCTCGTCACGGGTGAACCCGCTGATGTGGCTTCTCAATGGGTCGGTGCCGCTGTTCACCACATTCGGCATTCGCGTGCGCATGCACGCTTCCATGATCATTTTCATCGTGCTTGAACTGGCGTTCGCCCAGACGCGCGGCGGGTTGGGGGTTCAAAATGCGATCGTCGCCATGACGATCCTCTTTGGCAGCGTGCTGCTGCATGAATTCGGTCACTGCTTCGGCGCTCGATACATGAACGGCGATGCCGATGAAATCCTGATGTGGCCCCTGGGCGGCCTGGCGATGACTAATCCGCCGCACCGTCCATGGCCGAGCCTCTTCAGTACGATGATGGGCCCGGCAGTGAATCTTGCGATCTGCATCATCACCGGGCTCACGCTTGCGATCCTGAACCATTCTGCCGGCGCGATCCCCTGGTTTCCCATGCGCGACGGTCTGCGGACCTATGTCCCCCACGACCCCGTCACCTACTACATCTGGTGGATTTTTGTCGTCAACTACGGCCTGTTCGTGTTCAACATGCTCATGGTCTTTTACCCCTTTGACGGTGGCCGCATCGTCCAGGAACTCCTCTGGTTCAAAATCGGCTATTACAAGTCAATGATGATCGCGACCGCGATCGGAATGGTGGGAGCCATTTTCGTGGCGGCCTTCGGCATCGCCATCGGCAGCCTGATGTTCATCATGATCGCGGTCTTTGGCTTCATCACCTGCTACCGCCAGCGCATGCAACTTAAAGAAGTTGGCCCTGAAGAATTCCAGGATTCCATCGACTACAGCGCCGCTTATGAGCAACCGGCGGTCCCCAAGCGCCGCCACAAAATCAGTCGCCGCGCCATCAAAAAGGCACGGCGCCGGGCCGAGTTGGCCGCGCTCGAGCAGGAACGAATCGACATCATCCTCGCAAAAGTATCCGCCACCGGCCTGGCCAGCCTCACATGGAGAGAGCGGAGAGCGCTGCACAAAGCCACCGACAGGCAACGCAAGCGCGATCTTGAATTATCCCGGGATGGATGAAAAACGCAGCACCGGCGGCAAGACGCCAATGCTGCGTTTAAAACCAGTGGGTTATATCGTTGCCGCAAGGGGAGCTGGTCTGCGTTCTGAGGGGGCCTGCTGCTTCAAGCCGGCTTGTTTTTCCAAAAGGGCGTCAAACTCGCTCAGTTTCGGGTCGATCGCGACGGGGTATGGCAATTCATCCTGGACGACTTCCTGCGTTTTCAGGCCGTTGCCGGTGATGCTGACGACGATGCTTTCATTTCTGGGGATTCTTCCGGAATCCAGCAGCTTGATGGTGGCGGCCAGTGTGGTCCCGCCGGCGGGTTCGGTCCAGATGCCTTCGGTTTTGGCAAGGAGCTTAATCGCATCGACGATTTCGCGGTCGGTGGCGCTTTCGCCCCAGCCGTTGGATTCTTTGACGACCTGATAAGCGTAATAACCATCCGCCGGATTGCCGATGGCGATGCTCTTGGCGATCGTGTTGGGTTTCTGGGGTTCGATGATGTCGATGCCTTTGTGGATGGCGGTCACAACCGGATTGCAGCCGGCGGCCTGGGCGGAATAGATCTTCGGCTGGTTGTCATCAACCAATCCCAGTTCGATGAATTCCTTATAGGCTTTGTAAATCTTGGGCAGAATCGTTCCACCGGCCGTGGGGACGATGGTGTGCTGGGGGAGGGTCCAACCGAGCTGCTCGGCAATTTCAAAGCCGTAGGTTTTGGCGCCTTCGGTGTAATAAGGGCGGAGGTTGACGTTGACGATGGCCCAGCCGTACTTATCGGCGATCTCGGTGCAGAGGCGATTGACGTCGTCGTAGTTGCCACGGATTCGGACCATGGTGGGGGCGAAGATCAGGCTGCCGAGCACTTTGCCCTGTTCCAGATCGTGCGGAATCATGACGAAGCAGCGGATGCCCGCGGCGGCGGCGTGGGCGGCGGTGCTGTTGGCGAGGTTGCCTGTGCTGGCGCAACCCACAGTATCGAAGCCGAATTCAACGGCTTTGCTAATGGCGACGGAGACGACGCGCTCTTTGTAGGAATAGGTGGGGTAATTGCAGGAATCGTCCTTAATGTACAGTTCTTTGCAGCCGAGCTCTGTGGCAAGGCGATTGGCCCGCTTGAGCGGCGTGTAGCCTGAATGAAAACCCGTGACAGGTTTTTCAACGGGGAGCAGGTCTTTGTAGCGCCAGAGGGATTTGGGGCCACGGGCGATGGATTCGCGGGTGACTTTGCCTTTCATCCTGGCGTAGTCGTACTCCACTTCGTACGGACCGAAGCATTGTTCGCAAACGTGAACGGGGGAGACAGGAACGCGGTGGCCGCATTCTTTGCATTTCAGGCCGAGTACGTAATCCATATATTCCTCGCGGAGTCTGGGGTCCGTTGTCAGTGGTCCTTTGTCCGTTGCTTTTTCGCCTCTTTTGGCAACCGGCAACTGACTATGGACGACGGACCAAAAAAAGAAGCCTCTTCTGATAAGAAGAGGCTTTGTGTGCGGTTGCGTTGAGCTTCTTCTTATCTTTCCCGAACGGCGGCTGGCCGATCGAGCGGGAGTTAGCACCGATCCTTCGATAAACCTCGGGACGGTTGCTGTGGTGTCATAGGGCCCAACCCTCAACCACTCTCGATAAGAACACGTATTCAGTTTTTCGACCTGGGGGATTTTAGTCGTTCGGGGAAAGCTGTCAATTAAAGTCTGAAAATGTGAAGTCTAAAGGCTGAAAAGCCCGGGAATGATGAAAGTCGATGCTCGAAATCTGATTCAGATCAGAAGGTCTGAATGATAAAGGTAGTGGACATTGGAGTTATTAATGTTCCACGTGGGGTTTTTCCGCCTTTTTAATTGCAGGCGCGATTGGGGATGTTCGGACGATGGAGTGGGAGACGGTTGTGCTATCGGACGTTTTGGCGATTTGCTGGGACTGCTGCGGAATGGACACGCCGATCTCATTACGCGAACCGGGAGGTTCAAGTGAAAAGTCGAATGAACATTGTAGTGGCGGCGCTGGTTGTGGTTATCGGTGTGCTGCTTTGGACGGTGATACGCGATCGGAAAAATATGCCCGCCATGATGGTGGCCGTGGGGAATGACAAGTCGGCGGTGAGCGCTGCCCCGGTTCGGATCGAGGCGGTTTCAGCAGTCGCGGCTGATGCGACGGGGACGACGGAGAAACAGGTAGCGGATGTGTTGTCGGTCCCGCGGCCGGAAGCGGCGCAGTCGGCGGCGGTGGTTGCGGCCACGATCGCCGGGACGGGACAACTGAAATATACGGCTCAGCCGGGGGATACGGTTTCTAACCTGGCGGCGACGCTGCCGGGCGGTGACAGGAAGATCAACCGCGATGCCGTGATTAGCGCTAACCCATCGTTGCAGAATAATCCTGATCGGGTCTTGGCTGGCAAGACGTATGAAATCCCAGCGGCGGGAAGCGCTGCGACGATGGTCACCGAACCAATGGCGGCGGCAGGGCCGGCGGTTTTGGCCGCCCCGGTGGTGGATATGCCGGTTGCCGGAACCAACCCGCCCGTTGCAGAGGTGGCCCAGCCTGAATCGGTGCATGAATTGAAGTACACGGCTCGCACCGGGGATACGGTTTCGACGTTAGCCGGCGCGCTGCTTGGCAGCGACTCGAAGGAAAACCGGGACACAATCATCGGAGCGAACGCATCGTTGCAGAATAATCCAGATCGGATGATCGCGGAGAAAAGTTATCGCATTCCCGTGAAGGCAAGCCAACCGCTGGCGGCCGCGCCGGCGAGCGAGACGGCGGCAGTGGCTCGTCCAACCACGCAGCCGGATGCGGACAGCTTGGTCATTGCCGGATCGGCGCGGGAGTTAAGGTACGTCGCGCAGGCGGGGGACAATGTGTCGATATTGGCCGCCGCGCTGCTGGGGAGCGATACGAAGGAGAACCGGGCGGCGATCACCGACCACAACGAATCCTTGAAGCGCGATCCGGATCGGGTGGTTGCAGGGCAAACGTATTGGATACCAGCACCGGCGGCGGGGAAGTGAGTTCTTTTAGCTTGAAATGATTTATCGAGCCGCCGGATTTCCCGGCGGCTTTTTTATGCGCTATGGGAGGAGCGGAAAAGGTGATTAAAAGCGGTTGAAGATGGCCTATGATTACCATAAGTGACCCTATGGATAAAAACGGTCCAACATCGCAATAAGATTGCGTCCGACAAGAGCTTTCGCAGATGGAAGCGGCGGAGAAGCTGGACATTGATCGACCGTTTTAGCGTTGCGGTGGACAGGGAGTATTCTGTTACGTTGAATCCTAATGAAGCGAACCTCGTACACGACATTCGCCGTTGACCCCAGTTTTGCCCGTTCATAGCATCGAGCTTTGCATGTTGCCGCAATCGATTCATCTTTCCCTGCTCGCCCAGGACGACACCTCGGGCATTTCCTCCATCATTGTGTGGTCGGGGATTCTGTTCGGAATCATCATCGCGGCGTTCTTCGCCTATAGTCAGCTCAAACGCTGGATGAGCGATGACGAACAGCCGGCAGCAATGGGCTTTACGCTGGCGGACCTGCGGGATTTGCATCGGCAGGGAAAAATGACCGATGCGGAATATGAACTGGCGCGGGGAAAGATGGTGGCCTCGGCGAAGGCGATGACGGATAAGATGCCCGCGGTTCTAGAGGGAAGAAAGCAACGGACTGTGTCGCCGGGCGAAGCCGGCGATGTGCAGCCGGGCGGCGATGAGGGAAATCTGCGATAAATGCTTATGCGGGGGAAATCGGGGGATTTGGCCGCGCTCGGTCGTAACTGTCCAACGAAAAAGCGGAGCCGCCGCCTCAGCGTGTAACGAATGTCCTGGCGTACTATCCGAGGGAACATTCGAGCCGCTTCGTGAACCGAGCTGATCCGGCCCTATAATTCCGGCGTTATCCGGACTACGGGAAACGCAAAATAGGCGATTTCGCGTTTCCAATTTGTATACGTGGACCGTTAAGATGTGAATTGTCACGACGGACGTTGCAATACCAGTTTGGCGTCAAGTCCGTCCCATTGACTGTTCGATAATTCAGAGCCAGCCGATGCTGCCCCGCGGCTGGCAGGAAAATGTAAGCTCAGCGGTAGAGGCAACCGATTTGTGAGTTAGACGACATCAGGTGACAGTCAAACGGACCGATCTATC
Organism: uncultured Phycisphaerales bacterium; assembly: GCA_963704405.1. Classification (GTDB taxonomy): domain Bacteria; phylum Planctomycetota; class Phycisphaerae; order Tepidisphaerales; family Tepidisphaeraceae; genus MFD01213-c1. Next base: position 1,118,692 of record OY969903.1, on the reverse strand, counting down.
TGGCAGGCGAACCGCTCGCCATAATTTCCAGTAAGTATTGTTCTTGTGAATCGTATTTGTGAAGGAAGGCGAGCCGATGGCCAATAACAATCGCCCTGGCAACGGCGGAGGCGGACAACAGCCTCCCACCAATGGGTCAAACACCCCTCCGGGCGGGTTTCGAGGTCGTAGAGTGACCACATGCAGCTTTTGCGGCAAAAGTTCCCGTGACGTTGGTCCCATGGTCGAAGGGCCCAGCGATGTCTATATCTGCGCCAACTGCGTGGATCTGGCACACAACATCATCCGGCAGGAAAAGCGGAAGATGACGAGCAGCGCCCCGCTGTTCACCAGCATCCCCAGCCCGCGCCAGATCAACGAATTCCTTGACCAATACGTGGTCGGGCAGAATTATGCCAAGAAGGCGCTCTCGGTCGCCGTCCATAATCATTACAAGCGACTGAGCATGCAGGAGCCGGCGCCGAGTGATCCGGCGAATCCGACGCCCGCCGCGCCTAAGGATGAAATTGAAATCGATAAGAGCAACGTGCTGCTGATCGGCCCGACGGGCAGCGGCAAAACGCTGCTGGCCAAGACGCTTGCCCGCATCCTGAACGTTCCCTTCGCCATCGGCGATGCGACGACGCTCACGGAAGCCGGTTACGTCGGCGAAGACGTCGAAAATATCCTGCTCAAGCTGTTGCAGAATGCGGATTACGATCTGGAAGCCGCTCAGCGCGGGATCGTGTACATCGACGAAATTGACAAGATTGGGAAGACCTCCGGCAATGTCTCCATCACCCGCGACGTTTCCGGCGAAGGCGTTCAGCAGGCGCTCCTGAAGATGCTGGAAGGCACGGTTGCCAATATTCCGCCGCAGGGTGGAAGGAAGCATCCGGAGCAGCAGTACATCCAGATGGACACATCGCAGATTCTGTTCATCTGCGGCGGAACATTCGTCGGCCTTGAAGACATCATCCGCAAGCGCCTGGGCAAGCGGCAGATCGGCTTCAACGCCGAGAACGCCCCCAGCGAAAGCGCGAGCGATCGGGCGAATGTCCTGGCTCAGGTTCAGCCGGATGACCTGGTTGAATTCGGGATGATCCCTGAATTTGTCGGCCGCCTTCCCCTGGCGGCGACGCTCGAGCCGCTGGATGTAAAGACGCTGATAAACATCTTGTCTGAGCCGAAGAATGCCTTGGTGAAGCAGTATCAGAAATTCTTCCGGATTGAAGGCAGCGAGCTTGAATTTACACCGCGGGCGCTGGAATTAATCGCGGAGCGAGCGCTCAAGCGTGATACAGGCGCACGAGCCCTTCGCGCGGTTTGCGAAGAGATCATGCTTGACCTGATGTACAAGCTGCCGGATCAGACCCAAGGCGGGAAGTTTGTCATCACCGATGAGGTGGTGGAAGGCAAAGAGAATTTGTTTGAACTGAAGCCTGAGCCGAAGATCGAGCGACGGAAGGAATCGGCTTAACTTTCCCAGTTATTTATCAGAGATTAAACGGACCCACGGTGAATGCACCGTGGGTTCTTTTTTGGGGTTGGAGGTTGGTCATCGTGGAGGGGAAAATTATTGCCACCGGTTGGGGCACCGATGAAGACGACGCGGCGGCTTTCCTTTTCCGGCGTCCGCTCGTACTTTTCTGCAATGTCAACTGCATTGCTTCAGAGCACGCTGCCGTTTCCGCTTCGCCGGGGGAAAGTACGCGATGTTTATGACATCGGGGAAGTTGAAGGGCAGCCTGCGCTGCTGATCGTGGCGACCGACCGGATCAGCGCGTTTGATGTCATCATGCCCAATGGGATTCCGGATAAGGGGAAGATCCTGACGGCGCTGAGCTTGTTCTGGTTTGGGAAATTCGAATCGCAATTTCCGAATCATCTGATTGCGACAGAGGTGGCGAAATATCCGGCGCAGTTGCGGCCGTTCGCGGACCAGTTGCGCGGGCGATCGATGCTGGTGAAGAAAGCCGCGGTTGTGCCGATCGAATGCGTGGCGCGGGGGTATCTGGCGGGTTCGGGGTGGAAGGAATATCGGCAAAGCCAGACGGTATGCGGCATCAGGCTGCCGGGCGGCCTGCGGGAATGCGACAAACTGCCGACCGCGATCTTCACACCGGCGACGAAGGAAGAATCCGGGCACGACATCAATATCAGCTATGAGAACGCCGCCGAGCGGATTGGGGAGAAGACGGCAAAGGAACTGAGGGAGCGGACGCTGTCGCTTTATACGCAGGCCGCCGAATACGCGGCGAGCCGGGGTGTGATTGTCGCCGACACCAAGTTCGAATTTGGGCGGCTGGATGACGGGCAACTAATCCTGGTGGATGAAGTCTTGACGCCGGACAGCAGCCGCTTCTGGCCCGGCGAGGCATATGAAGCGGGGCATGACCAGCCCAGCTTTGATAAGCAATTTGTGCGGAATTGGCTGGAATCACAGCCATGGGACAAGACCCCTCCCGCCCCGGCGCTACCGCCGGAGGTGATTTATGGGACGCGGGATCGATATCTGGAGGCGTATCGAAAGCTTGTGGGAACGGCGCTGAGACTGGAATAAGGGATGGGAAGGGGTCTGCAATGCAATCCGAATTCGAATCAAGCCAAAGTCCGGCAACTTCTTGACGCCGCTGCCTTTATAAGTTAGTATCGGCTGTTCTCTGACCCCGTTCGCCCAAGTGGGCACTATAGCGGGGGTTATCGGGCTTTTTTCGGGCGAAAGGAGCGAGGGGTCACAGTGGCCAAATCATCACCAAAGAAGCTCCCTCCCGCGAAGAAAACCGTCAAATCGAACGGGGCCAAATCAACCGGGACCAAATCGAATAAGCCTTCTGCCGCGAAAGTTTTGTCGGCCAAGGCGGGAAAGACTGCGCGGGCGGCCAAACCTGTAATTGTCCCAAAACCGACTAAAGCGGCGGTGATCCAGGTATCGGGAAAGGCGGTGGCGGGTAAGACATTGGCGAAAGCCCCTCCGCTTAACACCGCGGCCAAGGCAGCGCCTGCAAAGGCGGACGCCGGCAAAATGACGGCAAAGCCGAACGGGAAGGTCCTTGGGAAGCCTTCTGCCGTACTGACGACAGCAATTAAACCGGGGACAAATTCCAAAGCAATGGCCGCGAAGGCCGGCTCGACGGGGCGGCCAGCGGCGGCGCCGGTGAAGCCGGAATACGTCTCGCTTCCGGATCGCGTTGCCACCAATCTCAAACCGCGAAAAAATCAGGCCGGTCTGACCAGCAAAGAGCTTGAGCATTTCCGCGATCTGCTGCTGGAAAAACGCCGAGAAATCGTCGGCGACATGAGTTCAATGGAGCGCGAAGCCCTGCGATCCGGCAGCAGCAGCAATTTGTCCACCCTGCCGATCCACATGGCAGACATGGGCACCGATAACTACGAGCAGGAATTCACGCTGGGCCTGGTCGAAAAAGACCGCAACCTTCTGCGCGAAATCAACAACGCGCTGGCGAAGATTCAAAACGGCACCTTCGGCATCTGCGAGGGGACGAACAAGCCCATCCCCAAAGCCCGGCTGGAGGTTCAGCCGTGGGCACGGTTTGGCGTGGAATATGCCCGCCAGATGGAAAAAGGGATGATGGGCGTGCGGTAGGATTTGGGATTGAGGGCTTAATCGCCTGATGGGTTTTTTCGTTTGTTCATTCACTTTTTGGCTTCAACTGCATTTTCGCGACGCCTTTTGTTTCCCGCCTTTCAATCTGCGATCTGCAACCTAAAATCCGCAGTCCCATGGATCAACCGTCTGTTGATGTTTTTCGCTCGCCGTCCGCCGTCGCGCGTTTTGTTTTGACGACGGCGCTGGGGCTTTGGCTGGATCTCTGGAGCAAGTCGGTGGCGGTGGCGAAGCTCAAGGGCGGCGACGCGATCGAATTCATCCCCGGTTGGATTCGATTCGAATATACGGAAAATCACGGCGCGGTATTTGGCATCGCGCAGGGGCAGCGGTGGGTCTTTCTCATCGTGTCGGCAATGGCCCTGGTTTTTCTGACCTACCTTTTTTCCTCCAGCGCTCGGCGGCCGCTTTACCAGATCATCCTGGGGATGCTGCTGGCGGGCGTGCTGGGAAATATGTATGACCGCGTGGTCTTTGGTTATGTGCGCGACATGATCCACGCGCTGACGAAGTGGCCAATGTTTTTCCCGTGGATATTCAACGTCGCCGACAGCTTGCTGTGCGTTGGGGTGAGCTTGATGTTGATTTATAGCCTGTTCAATTCCGCCCCCCCGCCGCCGGTCAAAACAGCGCCCGCCCAACCCGCCGACGTTTAGCATCCATTCCTGCCTGACTGGGCGTACAATTCGGATGATGTGGAATGGTCAGGTCCAAAAGGATGAGGCTTACCTTCGCCGCGCCATCAGCCTGGCGATGAAAGGCCGCGGTGGCACGGAGCCAAACCCGATGGTGGGGTGCGTCATTGTTCGAAATGACTGCGTGATTGGCGAAGGCTATCACCACCAATTTGGCGGCCCGCACGCCGAGCCGACCGCGCTGGCAAGCTGCACGGAATCGCCGCAGGGAGCGACGGTGTACGTCACGCTGGAACCGTGCTGCCACACGGATAAGAAAACCCCGCCGTGCGCGCCGCGGCTGATTGAGGCAAAGGTCGCAAGGGTCGTAATCGGCGCGCTCGATCCCAATCCAAAGGTCAACGGCGAAAGCATCAAGATGCTGCGCGCGGCGGGAATCATAGTGGATGCGCCGCTGCTGGAAACCGAATCCAAACAACTCATCGCGCCGTTCATCGCGGGGGTTCGCTTTCAGCGGCCTTATGTCACGCTTAAATGGGCGCAGTCGGCCAACGGCAAGGTGGCGGGCCATCTGGGAAAACCGGTTCACATCACCAATGAAAAATCGGATCGGGCGGTGCATCAATTGAGATCGCGTTGCGATGCCATCGCCGTCGGCACAAAAACTGCAATGAACGATGATCCGCTGCTGACAGCCCGCGGCTTGGAGGGGAACCGCCCGCTGGTGAGGGTTGTGTTGTCCAATAGCCTTGCGCTGGCTTCCACAAGCCGGCTCGCCACCACGGTCCGGCAATCGGCAGTGCTGGTGTATTGTTCAACGACGGCGGCGCGAGCCAACCCCACCGCCGCCGCGCAGCTTCGCGCACTTGGGGTACAGGTGATTGAGCTGGACGTGAATGGAAAAGAGCGATTTGAATTTTCGGATGTGCTGAGTGATTTGCATCGGCGGGCCGTCACTCATTTCCTGGTCGAGCCGGGGCCGGTGCTGGCGCAATCGCTTATTTCGAAAAACCAGGTGGACCGCGTGTGGGTTTTTCGTTCGCCGCGCGAAATTGCGGATCAGGATGGACCAGCGGCGGCAATGGTTGATTATCCTGTGACGGGGGAGGTTGATTTGGATGGGGACTTGCTGACTGAATATCTGAATCCGGCGAGCGATGTATTTTTCGCTTCGGTTCCGTCGGTGGATTTCTTGTCGGCTTCAGGTGATTAAACGGCGCCTCGCCCGTGCCACCAAATGCTTAGTGGCCGGGCAACAATTCTGCCAACCGATCAAGCTGCGCCTCGGTGTTATAAAAATGCGCCGAGCAGCGCAGGCGTCCTTCGCGCATCGCGATTTCAATTTTGTGATCTTTGCGCAGGGTCTTCACGATTTCCTCGTGCTTATGGGTTGGAGAGATGAAGCTGACGATGCCGCTCCACGCTCCCAGGCCTCGGGGGCTGATGATCTGATAACCCTTTGCTTCCAGCGAGGCGATCAGCCGATCGGTCAGCGCCTTCAATCGATTGGCGATGTTGTCGACGCCGGCGGTTTTCAGCATTTCCATGGCGGCCTTCAGCCCCATCAAGCCGCAGACGTTGTGGCTGCCGCATTCGAACCGCCCGGCATCGGCGCGGAGCGTATAGTTGTAATTACCGTAATCCAGGGCGTTGATGACGTTCATCCACCCCACCATCAGCGGCCGGGTGCGCTCAATCAACTCACGGCGGCAATAAAAAATCCCCGCCCCCTCCGGCCCGAGCAGCCACTTGTGTCCGTCGGCGCTGAGGAAGTCGATGTTCATCGCCTTCACATCGACCGGCAACACGCCGAGCGTCTGGATCGCGTCGACGCAGAGCAGCTTTTTATTTTCTCGGCAGAATTGACCGATGCGTGCGAGGTTGTGCCGCTGCCCGCTGGCGAATTCGACATGGGAGAGCGCGATGAGTTTTGTGCGCGGGTCCGCCGCCTCGGCCAGGATTTTTTCGATCGGTACCTGCCGCCGGCCTGACTCGTCGGTTTCCTCCGGCACCATGACCAGCTTCGCCCCGCGGCTGCGCACCACCTCCATCCACGGATAGACATTTGCCGGATATTCCACTTCCGTCGTGATGATCCGATCGCCCCACTGCCAGTCGATCCCGTTGGCGACGATGCTGATGCCTTCGCTGGTGTTTTTGATGAAGGCGATTTCATCGCGAGAAGCATTGATCAGCTCGCCGGCGACGCCGCGCAGTTTTTCGATGTCGGGATACCAGTTGGTTCCCAGATACGCCCCTGCTTCGCCTTCGCCCGCAAACTTCCGCATCGCATCGGCGACAACGCGCGACAGCGGTGACACGCCGGCATGATTGAAGAAATGCCAATGGCGCAGAACGGGGAACGCCTCTGCGTTACCGATATAAGAAGACAACTCGCTCATGGTGGAACTCCCACCGTATAATACCCGCATCAGGCGCGGGCGGCCTGCTTAATCCAAAGCAGCCGCCGCTAATGCTCATTCACGATCGAGGATTTTATCTTGTTCCGCCACCTGTTTGCAGCAACGATCGTCCTCCTTGCAACACTGCAATTGGGAGCCATCGCCAGCGATTTCACGCGGGACACCATTCCTAAAAAATGGTTCGAGCCGCTGATTCCCGAGGCGCTGCCGCCGCTGCAGTATCCGAAGTATTTTACTGATTTGGAAAAGGCCAAAGCGCAGGCGTTTGCAGGAAGATACAAGCTTGCGCTGCAGACGCTTCGATCAGTTAAGACAGGCGATGCGGCGCAGATTGTACTGATCAAATCGGAATGCTTGTCGGCGACAGGCCGGGATGAAGAGGCGCTGGCGGCGCTATCCGATCCTGGGATTGCAGCCGACCCGCGGGTTCAGGTGGCGCGGGCGGCGCTTCTTAATGATCTCGATCGCGCGGCAGAGGCAATCGCGCTTCTTAAATTACATCTGAACGACCACCCTGAATCGTTGCGAGGGCATTACGAGCTGGGGCGCATCAGCGAGTCACTGGGGGATTTTGAAACCGCACGCGCAATGTTCGGTTGGTTTGCAGCCGCGCCGCAGAGTTATCTGGATAAATGGCGAGGCCAACACGAGCGGCTGTTTGAGAATGCGGAGGATGCCACCATCGTCGGCCGCGCGCTCGATCGATGGGCGACGCTGACCGGGCAATATCAACACGACAGCGCGACTGCACGACACGATCCTGGACTTGTTTGTGAAGTCTTATGACGTGATCGACCGGAACTATTGGCCCGCGCATGTTGCGGCGGCAGAGTATTTTCTGTCGTACGACAACGGGCCGGAAGCGCATACTGAACTGGAAGCCGCCTTGCAGGCAAATCCGAACTGCGCGAAAGCTTATGACTTGATCGGCCAGATGGCGATTCGCGGATTCGCCTTCGATGCGGCTGACGAGGCCGTCGACGCCATCCGCCGCGAAAACCCAACATCCATCACCGCCACCCTATTGCAAGCCAGCAACATGCTTGGCCAGCGGTTGCCGAAAGAGGCCGGAAAGCTGGCAAACAACGTTCTGAAACTGCGGCCCGGCAACCTGAGCGCGATGGGATTGTCGGCGGCTGCGGAAGCATTGCAGCTTCACGATGATGCAATGAGACAACTGCTGGCCGAAGTGGACAAGGTGAATCCGCACGTTCCAACGGCGTATTTCGAAGTCGCCGAGCAGCTCGGCGCCATGCGGCAATATCCCCGCTCCGCCGCGATGTATAAGGTCGCCGTTGATCGCGCCCCCTGGTGGACCGCCGCCCGCAACGGGCTCGGCCTGCTCTATACGCAGAGCGGCGACGAAGACCTCGCCCGCGCCACGCTCGACGCGGCACACGAACTCGATCCGTACAACATCGCAACTACAAACTATCTCCGCCTGCTCGATCAGCTTGCATCATTCGACAAAAAAGAATCGGCTCACTTCATCGTCTTCTACGACGCCAGGCTCGATCCGCTGATTCCGGAGTATTACAACGACTACCTTGAAAGCGTTTATGCGGCCGTAACCGGCGAATATAAAACCGAGCCGCCGGTGAAGACGCTGATCGAAGTGTTCCCGACGCACGATGCATTCAGCGTGCGCACCACCGGCTCGCCGTGGATTGGCACAGTCGGCGCAAGCACCGGGCGGGTGATTGCGATGGTCGCGCCCGCAAAGGCGAGAACACGCAGGGCGCGTTCAACTGGTCGCAGGTTCTTCGCCACGAGTTCACACACACCGTCACCCTGGCGGCGACGGACAACCGCATCTCGCATTGGATGACCGAAGGGCTCGCAGTGCTGGAAGAGCATTCGCCGCTGCAATGGACGTGGGTGCCTATGCTCTATCGCGCAGTGACGAAGGATGAACTGTTTGACATGGATGCGCTCACATGGGCATTCATCCGCCCGCGGCGGCCGAGCGACCGGCAGTTGGCGTACGCCGAATCATTCTGGGTCTGCACGTATATCACTGAAACTTATGGCCACGACTCCGTCTTAAAGATGCTGGCGGAGTTCAAGGCCGGTGGTTTGCAGGAAGATGTCTTCCCGAAAATCCTTGGCCGCAGCCAGCAGGATTTTTTCATCGAATTCAAAAAATGGTGCGGCAAGCAGATCGCCAACTGGGGCTATGACGCCCAAACGTCCCAGAAATACGCCGATCTGCGAGAGCAAGGCGAGGAGCTGATCAAAGCCAAGCAGTACACCGACGCTCTGCCGATATGGGAAGAGATCGCCAGGATCAGGCCCGTTGACGAGCTTCCGCACCAGCGGCTGGCGGGCTTGTACCTGAGCAAGGCAATCAATCAACCGGAAAAGGCGATCGAGCATTTGAAGATCATGCATTTAGTCGACCTGAAAGACGATCGCTTCGCCAAGCGCATCGCCAGGATTTATCGCGACATCGGCAAACTTCCCGACGCGCGGCACTGGGCGCTGCAGGCAATCTATATTGATCCCTACGACCTCGACGCCCACGACCTGCTCGCCGAGCTTTGCGAAAAGGACCAGGACTTGGCGGGCCTCCAACGCGAGCAGCGCGTTATCCCCATCCTGAAACAATGGATGGTGGACATGAAAAAGGCGTCGGCGGTCGAGCAGTAAGTTTTTTTCGTCCGGGGGGAATACGTATGAGTCGGCCTATTCCAAGAGCTTTGAAATGGATGCAGGTCACCATCTGGATACTGGTGGCCATGGGCATCTTCTATTGGTACGGCCATGGCCGCGGGTGGCGGCATTGGGCAGTCAATAAAGTCTGGACCTTCCATCCCTGGATCACCGGCACCCGGCCCGAGAATGGTGACAGTGGCGTTCTCCCCGAAGATTTCATCGCGACTGATGTCATGCTTCCGAATCTCGCCAGCGGTGTGGATGCCGCCACCCTCACCGAAGATTCCGTCAAGCTGTATCGATCAATCGATCGTCAGCCCGTTGCGGCTAAGCGCAACACCACCGGTTCGGGCGACGCCATCGTCCTTCAGCCCGAGCAGCCGCTCGAACTGAACACGGCGTATACCTTTGAAGTCACCTCAAAAGTAAAAGACACCCGCGGCGCGGCCTTCCGCCCGTACACCATGTCCTTCACCACCGCCAAGGATGTGAAGTATTCCGTCTATCCGGCCGCGTTTGAACAGGTTGCGCTCCCCAATGCCAAAGGCCGCTTCACATCCATCACCATCGGCCCCGACCATCGCCTTTATGCCGCCACGTTTGACATGGGCATCGTGCGATACCCGATCAACCCCGACGGAACCCTCGGCGACGCCGAAACCATCGACACCGTCGCCAAAGCCAACGGCGAATCCCGCCTCATCGTCGGTTTGCGATTCGATCCCGCTTCCACCGCGGACAACCTGATCCTCTGGATCACCAATAGCCCCACTTCATTCAGCGGCGCTGAAGATTGGTCCAGCAAGGTCGCAAAACTCTCCGGGCCGAAGCTCGAGCATTACCAGGATATTGTCGTCGGACTGCCGCGCGCGGTGAAAGACCACGTGACGATGCAGATGGATTTCGGTCCGGATGGCGCGCTCTATTTTTCGCAGGGCAGCAACACCGGCATGGGCGCGCCCGATCGCAAATGGGGCTTTCGGCCGGAGCGCCTTCTTTCCGCTTCCATCCTGCGGCTCGACCTCAAACAAATTTCCAATCCGCCGCTCAATGTAAAAACCGAAGACGGCGGTTCATATGATCCCTTCGCCGCCGGCGCTCCGCTGACGATCTACGCCACCGGAATCCGCGTCGGTTATCGTGTGCTGTGGCACAGCAATGGTCACTGCTATATAGGCATCAACGGTTCCGCCGCCCACGGCAACGCCCCGCCAACACCCGAAACCTTTCGCGGCCTGCACCGCATCGACCAGGACCTCCGCGGCCCCTACACCGGCCCTATCGTCTCCCCCATCTGGGACGTCCAGCAAACCCAGCCCGACTTCTTCATCAAAATTAAGCAAGGCGCCTACTACGGCCACCCCAATCCCCTGCGCCTGAATATGTCCAAAACGGCGGCAACCCCACCGCCGACCCCGATCCTGTTGAGTGCCCGGAGTATCCCATCGGCACCCAACCCGATCGCAACTGGCAACCGCCGACACTCAACTTCGGCAAAAACATTTCGCCCAACGGCATGATCGAATACCACGGAACCGCCTTCGGCGGGCTCCTCGATCACAAAATTCTCATCACCCGCTACAGCGGCGGCAAAGACCTGGCCATCCTCACCCTCAACTCCGCCGGCGACGTGATTGCCTGTGACACCGGGATCGACGGCCTCACCCACTTCAGCGATCCGCTTGATGTCACTGAAGATGCAATGACAGGATTCCTGTACATCGACGAGCTGGCCGGCCAGCAAATCACCCTCGCCAGGCCCCTCCCCGGCGGAATCAGCCACCGCGTTTTGCATCGCGATGTCACACCTCCATCCATTTCAAGATGAAATCTCATGGGGTCTTTTCTTGCAATTTGAAATGATTTATTGACCGCCCCGCCCGGCGGTATATGGATTTCCCCACAGTTTTGGCAATCTGCAACGATTCTTCCTGTGGCATTACCTTCGCAATAGTTCAATCAGAACACGGCGAGCGCCGCCCGGGTGCGGTCGCTCAAACGCCGGGCTTTTCAATCTGGAAAGACCACGAGCGGTTCATAGTTAAAGTCTGCTTAACGGTCCCACCTTTACCCCGACCCCGACGGGAGAGGGCTGGGACGGCGACGAAGGCGGCTGGTTGACGGCAATTACCGCGTGCGGCCGGACAGTCAGCGCCTTTTCGCCGTCCCGCTCTCTCCCGAAGGCGGGTCGTATTTACTAATACAACCGCCGTGCTCACATCCCACCAGAATTGAAAGATGTTCTATTCTGAGAATTTCCGCGCTAACAAGAATCCGGGGCATCATGATCAGTTGATCACAATGCCCCGGATAAGCGGCAATCAGCAGTAAAAATCCCTGCTGTTTACGGCGTTGGCACAGTTACGGTGCTTGCATTGATCGTAACGGAGCCGTCGGAGTTTGAGCCGCCCAGGAGTCGGCCTTCCACGACGGATCCCGTGTTCACCGTGATCGTCACTGCGGCAAGGATGCTGCCTTTGAAAATGGTGGTGGTATCCAGCGTTGCTGAAGTTCCCACCTGCCAGAAGATGTTGCTGGCCTTGGCACCACCGGCCAGGATCACCTGGGCGCCCGGTCCCGTCGTGAGCGTGGAACCCATCTTGAAGATAAAGATGGCGTTGGGGTCTCCCTGGGCGTCGAGCGTGACATTGTTCGCCGGCCCCGCGCCTTGGATGAGTACCGAGGTGGAATTGGTGTAAAGGCCGGGGGTGAAGGTGAGCCCGCCCATATTGCCGGGGAGGCTGACGGAAGTTACGGTTCGGCTGACAGCGTCATTGTATGCGGCCAGCAGATCGGATTGGGCCGCAATGACCGCCTGATCATCGACATGGATCGTTCCATTCACTTGCGCCGGGGGAATTCCTTGCGCGCTTCCTGGGTTCAGCCCCACATCTCCGTCGATATGCGTAGCACCGGTGGTGCTGACGGAGGCGGTCGCCATTACTGCAAATGCGCCCGCTGAGCCCAGATTAATCGGAGCCTGGGCAACCTGGCTTCCGGTGGTGAAGGTCCAAACCATGTCCACGGCCATCGGATTTCCGGCAAGGTCCTGGACTCCATTGAGTCCACCGGCAATGGTCGCGGTGTAAGTGGTGTTGGGCGCGAGGTTGCTTGACGGTTTGAATGCTGCCGTCTTGCTTGCCGTGTCATAGTTCACCGTGCCGGTCACCAATGCATGGCTGGGATCTTTCAACGTGAAGGTCGCAGTGGTGATCGTCAGCGCATTCATGGATTCGCTGAAGGTGGCGGCCACCGTCTTATTTATCACCACGTTGGTCTGTAGATCCACCGGATTGGTGGAAGTGACGGTCGGGGCTATGACATCAGGCGTGGCGCCGGTGGTGAAGCTCCAGATAAAGTTGTTTGCCAGCGGATTTCCGGCCAGATCCCTGGCGGCGGTTGTAATTGTCGCCGTGAAAGTGGTGTTGGCGGCAAGAGCGTGGGTCGGCGTGAAGGTCATGGTGGTGCCGATGTAGGCCACCGTTCCGGCAACAGAGACATGACCGGGCGAGGTGACTGTCACGTTAGCCGCCGTGATCGTCAGCGGATCCATTGATTCGCTGAAGGTGGCGGCGATTTTCTTATTCAAAGGGACCGCTGTCGCGTTGGCGGCGGGATCTGTCGAACTCACTTCGGGGGCCGTGGTATCTGCAGTGGCTCCAGTCGTGAAGCTGGAGTTAAAATTTGCCGCCAGTGCATTGCCTGCAAGATCTTTGGCGCCTGTCGTGATGGACAGGGTATAGACCGTATTGGCGGCAAGCGGTGCGGCGGACGCGAAGGTCATGGTCGTGCCGACGTATGCCACTGTTCCAGCCACCAATACCTGACCCGGGGCCGTCAGCGTCACGGTTGCAGCGGTTATGGTCAGCGGGTCCATCGGTTCGCTGAAGGTCGCGGCGATCTTCTTGTTCCGGGCAACGCCCGTCGCCGCGGCGGCGGGGTCCGTGGAATTCAGCGTCGGCGCGGTGATGTCGACGGTTGATCCGCTTGTGAAGGTTGCTGTGAAGGCGCCGGCGAGCGGGATGCCATCAAGATCTTTCGCCGCTGTGGTGATAGCAAACGTGTAGACGGTGTTGGCGGCCAAAGGGCTGTCGGGAGTAAAGGTTACGGTCGTACCCACGTAGGCCACGACTCCGGAAATATTCGTTTGGTTAGAGTCTGTGAGCGTAACGTTCGCCGCCGTGATCGTCAGCGGATCCATCGGTTCGCTGAAGACCGCGGCGATCTTCTTGTTCAAGGGAACCCCGATCGAATTATCCGCCGGGTCGCTCAGACTGACCGTGGGGGCCGTCGTATCGGAGGCAAGGGCATTCGATTCGAAGCTGGAGGTCCAGACGCGGGATTTGCCGCTGTAGCTGCTCGCGTCAAAATCGCGAAGCGTGTCGTATCCTGTTCCGGCAAAAACATGCAGGTCGCTGGAGAAAGCCGCCCGATTGCCCGTTTCACCGGTGACGCCCAATTGAAGGATGTCGTCACCCCCATTTAACGAAATCCATACGGGAGCCATAAAGACTGTCGGAGGGCCAAGGGGGCCGCCTCGGGAATCAATCTGAATCATGTCCGCGGATTGGCCGGTGCGGATGTACACTGCATTGTGGAAGACTGAATCGTCGATCGTGATGACGGCGGCGCCCTTTCCGCTGAAGATTTGCGTGGCACGCTGCACTTCCACGGATTGCAACGCCACGTTTTGTCCGCCGGCGTGGGCGACGATAGTCAGGTTCCGACCAACGGTGGTGTTGGCAATAGACGTGGTGCTCAGGATTGATCCATTCTGGATGTTCAGATTTGTCGCAACCTGTACATTGTCGAACGTGATGGTGTTAGTCCCGCCACGGGCGTAGACGGTGACGTTGCCGGGGAGGCTCACGTCGTGCAGGGTTACGTTGTCATCGAGGTTGCCCATGCGGATGACAACACCGCGCGTCACCCCGGTGACGACAACAGGGTTGGGCTGATTGTTGATGGAAGTGCCACCGGCACCGGAGATACGAACCTGGTCAGGATTCAAGCCGATTTGATCCAGTACAATCGCATTTGCGGCCGTGTCGCCTTGAATGTTCAGATTTCCACGCACAACCGATGCGAGGACCGCCCCGGAGAGCAGTAGGCGGGATTCCAGCCTTTCCAAAGGCGAGCACGCCGCCGCGAGTTTACATTTAATATGATGATTTGAAATTTTGCGGTGTATAAAACGTGAGGGGCGATTCATGGAAAAACTTCCGTGTAAAGAGATAGGGCGGTCCGTGCCATGCCGTCCATGCCCGAAGAGGCAAATGAAGACGGCTCGTGTTCAGGGATCAACCGCGTGGTTTCAAAAGCGGACATGCCGCTTATGCGCATTGATTGAACCCGGGTCAATCGGTAACTCTGTTGATATATCGTCGTAACTTTCGCCGCCGACTACCTGTTCATTGGCAAAGCTTTGCCGTTATCTGGCACCGCGGCTATGGTGTGTAATCAATTATGCGGAGGGTCTTGTTTCGAAGCAGCCAACCAAGCGAGTGGGGATCGTAATCCAGCCGACGCGCATGTACTGCCGACGCGTGGTGCAGGGCATTGCCGTCGTCGGCGCGGAATCAGAGTGGATGTGGTTGCTGGTGCCACCGGAAGCAGTGCCTTTATTAACGGAGCCTTCGGTGGCTTCGGTCGATGGGGTAATCGGGCATTTCGGTAATCCAGCGGTAGCCAAAGAGCTCTTGCAATCGGGTCTGCCCGCTGTGGACATTTCCGCATGGCGGCCCAAATCCAGCGGAATCCGGGTCGCAAGCGATGATCTGGCCGTGGGACGCGTAGCGGCGGCTCATCTGCTGTCACTGGGGCTGGCTCATTTCGGATTCTTCGGTTGGCACCAGCGTGATGATTCGCAGTCACGCAAGCAGGGTTTCACTGAGACGATCGCGGCGGCTGGGTTGTCTTGTGATTCATTCTTCTGGCCTGCCGGTGAAGATGTCGGAGACGGGCCGGGAGACCCGCATGGCGCTCTCGCGAAGTGGCTCGCCGCGCTGCCAAAACCGGTGGGGGTGCTGGCATGCAATGATCGGCGGGCGCTGCAACTGCTAACAGTGTGCCAGAAACATGGACTAGCAGTGCCCGATGCCGTTTCGATATTGGGTGTTGATAACGACGACGTATTCTGCGAACTGGCTAACCCGTCCCTGTCCAGCGTCGCACTTTCTACGCAACGGATCGGGTACGAGGCCGCTCGAACGCTGGAGCGGCTGATGCGCGGCGAGAAACCGGCGCAGGAGACTCTTCTGATTCCACCCGCGGGTGTGGTCCCGCGGGGATCTTCGGGCAGGAAGGTGATTGTCGATTTGGATGTTGCCGCCGCCGTGCGCGATATCGCGATGCATGTGCAGGACCACCTACAGGTTGCGGATGTGTTGCGCGAGGTACTGGTTTCGCGGCGATCTCTGGATCAGCGCTTTCTTAAAGTTCTTGGTCGCACGCCGGCCCAGGAAATTTCAAGAGTCCAGGTGGAAATGGCCAAGCAGGTACTGGCCGAAACAGACGAGACGATGGCCCGGGTCGCCATGATGGCGGGGTTCAGCAACGCCAAGCAACTGGGCGGCGAGTTTTCATGACGCCGTGGGCAAGTCGCCGACCGCATATCGGCGGCAGCATCGTTTTTGACGCCGCACAGTTTGGAAAGGCGATCTTTCCTCGCGCAAGGTGACCTGCTCTGCTCTGGCGGGTATATTCCCCTAGAATGCCCCTCCGCATCCTTTGCCTCGGTGACATCGTTGGCCGTCCCGGTCGTCAAGTTGTGCATGACAAACTCCCCGCCATCGTCCGCGACCGCCAGGTGGACCTCGTCATCGCCAACGCCGAGAACATCGCCGGCGGAAGCGGCATCACCCAGAACCTTTTCCATAAAATCCGATCTTACGGCGTGGATGTCGTCACGCTCGGCGACCACATCTACCGCAAGGCCGACATCATCCCCACCCTGCAAACCAGCGAACGGGTTGTCCGCCCCGCCAACCTCGCCGCCGGCGCTGCCGGTCGAACCTTCACGGTTGTCAACACCAACAATGGCACGTCGGTAGCCGTCTTTTCCCTGCTCGGCCGCATCTTCATGAACCTCCCGGCGGATGATCCTTTCGCCGCCGCCGACCGCGTGCTCGGACAAATCCCCAGGCACGTCCGAGTCTGCGTCTGCGATATCCACGCCGAGGCATCGAGCGAAAAAGTCGCGCTAGGCCATTACATGGACGGCCGCGTCTCGCTGATATTCGGAACCCACACGCACATCCCCACCGCCGACGGAAAAATCCTCGCCGGCGGCAGCGCTTTCGTGAGCGACTTAGGCATGTGCGGGCCCTACGACTCAGTCCTGGGTCGCCGCAAAGATCGCGTCATCAAGCACATGACCACCAACATGCCCGCGCCTTTCGACGTAGCCACCGGCGATGTCCGACTCTGCGGCGTACTTTCCGAAATCGACCCCGAAACCGGCCGCGCCTTGTCAATCGAACGCATAGAAGTCCTGGCCGGCAACGCCGAACAAGCCTACGACTCCGATGACCGTGCCCCCCAACCCACGCCGGAATAGATGCAAAGATGCAGCTCCGCCGCGCCCCGCTTTTTACTTTAGAATATCCCACACCTTAGCGCAGATTTGCCTCGATCTTAACCAAGCGAAAAGCATGCGTTCATGAATGCAGCGGATAACACGCCCCATCAGGGCCGCATGGGAGCACGTCAGACATCGTGCTGTTTTAACAAAGGCTAAGACGGCGCACGTTCAATCCTCATCATCGGCCCGCATACTGCCAGTCAACCGCCAGTGAGTCGCACCTTCGCCGCAAGGCTTCGCGACGTTTGGGAGCACATTGTCGTCCAGGAGGATTTTTACCCAGGAGAGGCGATGTGCGCCTCATTCGAAGGAGCTCTTATGCGCAATTCAAAAATGCGCGGATTCACGCTGGTTGAACTGTTAGTGGTTATTGGAATTATCGCATTACTAATTGGAATCCTGCTGCCGGCGCTGAATCGCGCCTGCGCGGCGGCCAACACAATCAAGTGCTCCTCCAACCTTCGCGCCATCGGGCAGGGAATCGCCATGTATGTGTCCGAAAACAAGGGAACGCTGCCCGCGGCGTATCTCTATGTGGGGCACTCCCTGGTCGGTGGCTCTCAAAATCCAACCACGCCCGTCAAAGGATATATCCATTGGTCCAGCTATCTCTTTGGCTCCGCCCGAAGCGACGCCAAATTCTCCTCCGCTGCCGGCGGCCTCGGAATCACCAGCGCCCAGCCAGGGCCTTATGCCACCGCCAGCGGGTGGGAAGTGTTTCAATGCCCCTCGCTGGACAATGGTGGATTGCCCCCGACCGATCCTGCCCCCGGCAACTTTGATCCAGGCGTCGCCGCCGATGTCACTGGCTACGTCGACTATCAGGCCCCGCGTCTCGCCTACACGCTCAATGAAGTGCTCTGTCCCCGCAATAAGTTCGCTTCGAACATGCCCGGCAATCCAACCAGGCTCGCGCAATATGTTCGAGCAGGGTCCGTCAAAGGATCGGCCGATGTCATCCTGGCAACCGAATTCACCCAGATATCCACCATCGTCCTGGATACCGGCGACGTAGGCGGCGGTCTGGTATGCAAAAGCCACCGTCCCGTTCACGCCTTCAAGAGCCTTACGGGAGGTGGAACCAACATCGATCTCTGGACCCCCGGCTCAGGCGTCGTTCGCGTCGCCATCAATGATCTGGCATCAAACCCCGTCCCCGGCACCACCCCCAAAACACGCCTGGATTGGGTCGGTCGAAACCACGGCATAATGAAGCAGGGCAGGGTTGGCGGTGGCGATTTGCGCAACGATTGGGATCTCCGCAAAACCAACTTCCTTTATCTCGATGGTCACGTCGAAACAAAACACATCAGCGAGACCCTCTCGCCGTGGCAATGGGGAACGACGCTCTATTCGTATGCTCCGCACGATGACGTGCTCAACTGATGCGCCGCGGAAGGGCCTCTTATCAGAGGCGCGTTGGATCAATCAGAGGCGCCGGGATGTTCCCGCACTCAAGAAACCGCATTCTTCTGGAGAGGTGGAATTGTGAAACGGAAAAATCTGGATCGCTGCTATCGACGCGTTATTACCACCGCTGCCCTGGCCGCCGCCGCCCAGGCCGCACTGCCCGCACGAGCCGGTCAAAACACCTTCAGCACCGGCACGGAAGTGACCATCTCAACCAGCGGCTCAACCGCCCTCAAAAACTGGTTTGTGAAAAACACCAACACCTTTACAGATGTCACGCCCGGCACTCAATTAATTATCGGCGGCACAACCTACCCATCGAATCTCAGCACCTGGAATTCCAACGGCGGTTCAGCCTTCGCCTACCAGCTTGCGCCGGCAGCCTCCTCCCCTACCGCCGGAGCCGGCGCGGTCAACTCCGGACCTGCACAACAGGCCGACGCCATCCGCTTCGAATACCACGAATCCGGATCAGTCGAAGGCCTGCTTGAATTGGCAAACGATCAAATCGGCACCGTTCAGTTCGTGACCGACAACATCGACCGCAATCCCACGCTCAGCGCCACATCAGGCAATAACGTCTGGGTGAACTATCAGCAATATGGCTCCGGCAAAGGCGCATGGACCGGCCCCGCCGGAAGTTCCGTTGCCAACGGGCTGGGAAATTTTTACCCCGGAACATCAACCTTCGTTGCCGGCTCAGCATCCAACCCGACCCCCAGCTTTGATCTCGCGGGGAACAATACATCAGTCAACGCACAAGGAATCTCCGGCCAGAATGCCGTTCAGATGGCGGTTTCGGATGTCCTGCCCGTTCAGGCATTCGTGAGCACTCCCGCCACCGACAGTGCCGCGCATCCCTGGCTTCGCACGCCAACGGATGCAGGCTACGGCACAGGCAATACCGCACTCCCCTCCGGAAATCTGGGATCAGCCAACACTCGCGCCGTCTTCCAGAGCACCAGTGCTTTAAACATGCCCGCCACCGCAATCAATCCGCGCACCGGCGCCGCGTTCGGGAACGGCGCATGGAACACCAGCGGGCTGAACAATGTGAACTCGCAGCTCGTCGCCGTCACCGCAACGCTCTTTGTCGCCAATCCCGGCACCGGTTTGACCCAGCTCAATCGCACCGATGCCCAGTGGCTTCAATTGCAGGGACGGCTGCAAAACGGCGCTACCTTCAATATGACCACCCGAGACGTGAACTCGGGAACTCGCAACGTCGCCGCCTTGGAAACGGGAATCGATCCCACATGGGCGGTTGGTCTGAACGACAACGGCAACGGCAACAATTCCGCCAGCGGTGGCACCAGCCAGATATCCGTCGGTCCCGGCATCCGCTTCTCCAACAAAACCGCCGGCGGTGGTGAACTGCGCCCCACCGTTCAATCCGCCCGCATGGCGATCGGAACCTTATCCATCAATGACGCCAACGGCAGTACGTTCAACGACAATGCCAATCCCCTTCGCGCCCTGTCCTATTCCAACGTCGACAGCAACACCGACGGCTCCCGCCCCGCAAGCACCTACGTCGCCGCCAGCTATGCCAGCATCATCAATGGCACATACACCATCTTCCAAAACGAGCAGTTCGCAACGCTCAAGGCCGCCGATTCCACCTATGCCAACGCCAACGCCAGCAACATCAATGTGCAAGGGGACACCAACGTTGCCGCCGACGCCGCTGCCGGTGGCATCACCGCCGGCAACGCCTCAGGCGACGTTCGCAATCTGATCAACAATACGCTTTCCTCCATCGCCAACGATCTCAACGCCGGCAAGCCCGCCAGCCCCGCCGCCGGACTGATGAACCAGGGCTACATCCTTCCGCAGCTCATGCAGGTTCGCAAGAACTTCGACGGTGGACCCATTGTCACCAACGACGTCGCCCACGGCGCCATCGCCAACCAGGCATTCAACCCCAGCGCCGTTGCCGCCTCTTCCCTCTCCAACCCCGGCGAAGGCGGCAAAATGGCGAATGCAGATCCCAGCGTCGTCACTTCTGGTTCCGGCTCATCCGTCTACGGCGGCAACACCGTGAACGGAACCGGCGTCCCCTCCGGAGGCACCCCATTCACCAGCCCAATTAGCCTCACGCCCAACAATTACCTCTTCGGCAACTTCAATCAGACGGGCGTCCGCGATCTGTATTCAAGCGTCGTCCTCGCCCAGAAAGCCCAGGCCGCCCTCCAGAGCAGCGGCAACAATGAAAGCGCCTTTGCCGGCTCATCCAACAGCGTTGTCGTTCCCACCGGCGTCTCCGCCCTCGACACCATGGCCGGCCAGACTGGTGACACCATCAACGCCTCCACCAACGGCGGCGCCGGCGCCAGCAAAGGCGACCTCATTGTCCTGGGAGACTACAACGGCGATGGCGCTTTCAACGGCAAGGATCTCTATAGCCTGGCTTTCGGCGCCGCGCTAGCCGATGCCGGCAATGCTCCCGTCTTCACCGGTTCCGGCGCAGCTACCACCTACAGTTCCGGCGGAACCATCTCCGGCGGAGCCGCCACCTTCAGCCAGAAGCTGCCGGTATCCGTCCTCTACAAAAACGCCGCGATGAATTATCTGAATAACATTGCCACGACCAGCCAGAAGACCGAAGCGCAAGTGACCATCAGCGTCAACCACGGAGCCTCCGCTCCAACTTATGCCGGCGTGGCCGCCAACCTCGTCTCGCTCGGCAGCGCCGGTGGGCAGGATGTCTACACGCTCGACAACGGCAGCGGCCAAAATGCCTTCAACCCTGCCGACGTCAATCATGACGGCCAAATCAACCTTGACGATGCCTTCATCGTCGACAAATTCGCCGGCAAGAGCTACACCAGCCAGGTCGATCAGCAGCTAGCCACCATCGGTGTTGACGGCACAACCAACTCTGCCATCAATCAGCAGCCCCTGAGCCTTGTCGCCGCCACGCTGGTGGATTACGGTTCCAACGATCCTGCCGTCAATAAAATCCAGCAAGGCGACCAGAACGTCGTCAATGCTGCCCTGACCGGCGCTTTCAATTACGCCTGGTATGGCGGCGTCACCAAGACTGGCGCTCTCAACATCAGCATCGCACCGGTGGTCGGCTCTAAATTCCAGGTGCCCGCCGGTACCACCTTCACTATTTCCAGCGGTGGTTTCACCGCCGGCGGAACCGCCGACCCCTTCACCGACAATTCCGGCCTCGCCACCAACGGCAACCACCTCAACATCGTCAACAACGCTGCCCTGACCATCGCCGGTGGCGCAAAGGTCACCGGCGCTATCAACAACGGCGCCGGCCCCCTCGCCGGAACCACCACCGTCGCCACCGGCGCAAGCCTCACTGCTGCCCACATTCGCCAGGACACGCTGGCCGCCAGCGGCACCGTCACCATTGCACCCCAGGTCGGTCCGCGGAACACCGCCGCCACCGTCAGTATCGTCAATCAACTCAACGTCGCCGGCGCCACCGATGCCTGGACCGGCAAACTCGATCTCACAAACAACGATCTCATCATCCACGGCGGAAATCTCGCGCAGGTCTCCAACCAACTCAAAGCCGGCCTCAACCTGGCTTCCCCCGGTGGTTACTGGAACGGAGCAGGGGGAATCGTCAGCTCAACCGCCGCCGCTGACTCGACCCACCTCACCACCCTCGGTGTCATCCAGAACAACGACGGCAGCGGCAACCCCATCTACGGCGCCACCACCGCCCACGGCCTTTTCGACGGTCAAAACCCCGGCGTCGGTGACGTCCTCGTGAAATATACCTACTTCGGTGACGCCGACCTCTCCGGGACCGTCGACGGAACCGACTACGCCAAAATCGACAACGGTTTCGTCCACAACCTCACCGGCTGGTTCAACGGTGACTTCAACCACGACGGCGTTATCGACGGCTCTGACTACAGCCTCATCGACAACGCCTTCAACAACCAAGGTGCATCCCTCGCCGGCGGCATGTCAGTTGGGATGCTCGCCAGCAACACTGCCGAAATCGCCGGTGGCGCAGCCGCCGTCCCCGAACCTGGCACACTCAGCCTGGCCCTTCTGGCCTCCGCCACCCTGCTGAAGCGACGTCGCCGCAGTTGTTAAGGATTCAAGAAATCAAAGCGGCACACCGGAGGGTAGTGCCGCTTCAAGCGACCCGTCCGGGCAACACCCTGTTGCCCGGACGGAGATCGCTAAGCTTTTTATAAGAAGCATCCCGTATATCAGATCCTCCTCCAGCGGGCCGGTTTTGTCTGCACTCCCAAGCAACAACTCCGGCTCGCTTTTTTATTTTCGTATCCGATCGCAGCATGTACTCATGCGCAGTCAAAGGATCTGCCTCAAATCACCATGCTCGCATTCTGTCACTTCCGCTCACTGGCCTCTGGGCCGGACCCTTCGGCATCGGCCAGTACGCCTCCACACTCAGAACAAGATGGGGAATAGACGCCACACCCTCTCGCGCAGAAGATATCGCGCATGCAGAAACTCGCCGTGGGCATCATCGGCTTTGGCCGCATTGGCAAGGGACACTCGCCCGACGAGATATTGCCTGAAGTCGAATGGCCGACACTCGTGAAGCGGAAAAGATCGCTCTGCTGTCCGAATCGGGAACATTATCTGGTGCAAACTGGGCATCAATGAAATTCGGCCCATCGTTGAAGGCGAGATGTTCTGAGTGTCGAAGCAGTGAATCGGTAACAAATTCGTGAAATCGTCCACGGTAAAAGGGTGACGATGGTGGAAGGAAGAGGTGTGGGGGATTTTGTGGGGACTCGTGAGTCGTTTCCAGTCGTTCAGAGTCGCAGTGGCATAGTGAAAACAAGGGATTTTTGGCAGTTGGTGGTATATTTCCGCATCATCAACGAAGTAAGAGGCGTGAACCGGGTCGTCTACGACATCAGCTCCAAACCACCGGCCACGATTGAGTGGAATGAACTCTCGCCGAAGACGGAGGCTGCGGCTTGTCGTTCACTCCCCATCCAGCGGCTCAATCCGGAAGCCGGAAAACTGCACGATTCCCGGGCTCCAGCTGTCGCCTGCCGAAATGCGAAGCTTACACTCAGCGATCTTATTGTAATTGCCGTGGATGACGTGGTCATCAACGAGCACTTCAAATGTGTCCGCCCGAAGCTTGATCGCGATGCGGATGATCTGGTCATTCGCGTACGGCAACCCCTTTCCCTCCTGACGTCTTGCGCCATAGGCCTGGATGATTTTTACAAAACCTTCATTGCCGATGAAAAAGTCCGGGCCATCGAAATAAATTCGCGGCCTCATTCCCCGAACCACGTTGATCCGAAAGCTCAACATGCTGTTGATCGGCAGCGGTTGCCTGAAATGAAGATCGGAATCGCCTTCCCCGGTGATTGTGCCTGCTGGAAATTCCCGCCATTTGCCGCTCTGGATCGTCCAGTTCCGCATCAGGCGCATCGCCCCGCTGAGCCACGCGAAATGCGCCTCGTGCAGCACCGCGGCGAACACAGTGTCTGAAGGTTCGCTGATGCGCTTTTCCGCCTTGGCCTTGGCCAGGCCTGATAGTGCAGGCTGGGCCTTTGCATACCATTTGGCCGCATGGATTCTTAACTGTGGTTGAGCCCAGCTCGATTGCGATTCAGAGAGTGTCCACCAACCATCCGCCACAACGATCTGGTTCGCCGGATCGGTCACATTCTTCATTTCAATTTCGGCGAGTGCTTTGAGCTGTGCGTCGCTCCCCCTGGCCAGCTCTGGCAGGCCGCGGTCCCAATCGCCATTGATGAAACAATGAATACGCCCAAGCTTCAGGTTTGCATCAGGATCGGCCGGCTTCTTGTCCAGCACTGCCGCCGCCTCTTTCGCCGCCAGTGACCATTTCTGCGCTTCATGAATCTGCTGCGATCGCGTGCTCAGCACCGCTGGCAAGCGCGGGTAGTCCATCTGCCTTGCCGCCGTCACTGCCTGCTCCGACAGCTTGGTGGCGATATTAAATTGCCCGGCGGCGACGGCTGCAGTCGCCGTCTCTTCCATTGCGACGATCATGCCGGCCATATCAGCCGGCAGGCGTGCCACCTTTGCGATGGCAATCGCAGCATCAAATTTTTCCTGGATTGGATCGATTGTGAAATAACGATTGAAAACATCAATCGTCTTGCATGTCATATCCAGGTCGCCTGCCGCCGCATTCAAATCCCTCGCTTCGCTGAAAAGCATAAACCGCGCCGCATCATCCGGCTCCGCCTTCGCGGCATCTTCAAATTGCCGTGATAGCGCCTTCCTCGACCGCGGCTGATCCGCGTGTTTTATCTCCCCCGCATAAAGTTCCATAAAAAGCTTCTGCGCCCTCGCTCGCGCGGCGGCGGCAGGCACAGGCTCCCTCACCACCAACACCGGCTGGGACGCGGGTTCAGATGTGGGTAAAGTTGTCGCCTCCGCCGGCTGAGATGCCGGCTCAGTCCCCGGCTCCGATGTCGGCAGGGTTGATGCCGATTCAGGTTGAGTCGAAGACGTCGAAGGCGAAATCTCAGTTGACGGGCCCTCGGCCGACAAACTTTCGCCTGGCAAGCCCGGCGGCGCGTCAACCGATCGCGCCGGCGCATCTTCCGCCGATTGAGTTGTTGCAGGAGTTACCGGCATGGTTGTCGGATGATCGGCGCGAACACCAGCCACGCATGCAATTACAACGGCAGAGCAGACCCACAGATTTGAAAATCGAAGTGTCACGTTTCACTCGCCTTCGAATTGATCTGAACATGAATTGCCATCAAAGAATTGGCGTGTTCAGTGTACAGTGAATCCTCGGCGAGCAAACAAACTATCTGCGCATCGACAACAACCAGGGCCGTCAAGGTTGGCATTCCAAAAACTTTGCCGGCGTTGCCCCCCAATCAACTCATTCAATCGCCGCGGCAAAACTGGCTGCATCTTTGATGGTTGATCCTTCCGAAATGATCGCCTGATCCAGCAGCAATCTCGCGACCCGCTCAATTTGCCAGGACTGCCCGAATCGTATCCCTCAAAATCTGAAAATTAATTGGCTTGGTCAGATGCTGTTCAAACCCAGCCTCTCTGCTTTGGCGTATGTCGTCGTCATGTCCAAAACCGCTCAGCGCGATAGCGTGAATTCCCTGCCCGGCCCGCAGTTCCCGTGCAATCTCATTTCCGCTGCCGTCGGGCAGGCCGATATCGCTGATAAGCAGCTCAAATTTTTCCTGCCGGGCCAGTTGCAGCGCCTCTCTCACGCTGCCGGCAGCCTGGACTCGGTAGCCAAGTGACTTGAGCAGCCGCGACAGGACCTGCAGCGTATCTGGATGATCTTCGACCAGCAGTATCCGATTCCCTGTAACTGACTTTGTCTCGGCAGGCACAGATGGTTTCGGCGGCGATGCGACGGAATCCAGCACGATCGTAATCGTCGTCCCTTTGCCGGTTCCCTGGCTGGCGGCGGTAATGCGGCCTTTGTGCATCTCGACCAGCGACTTGGTGATAGACAGGCCCAGGCCAAGCCCCCCGTACTTCCTGGTGGTGGTCTGCTCACCTTGTTCGAATGTTTCAAAAATCCGCGGCAGCGTCAGGGCGTCGATGCCAATGCCGTTATCGCTGATCTCGACGTACATCTTCCCCTGGTCATTGCGTGTCTGAACGAGGATGCGGCCGTTCTCCGAAGTGAACTTGGCCGCATTCTGCAGCACGTTCACCAGCGCCTGCTGAAGACGGCCAAGATCGGCGCTGACCAGTTGATCCCGCGCCCGCAGAGCGACGGATAATTCAACCCCCTTGGAATCGATTTCCGGGCGGCAGATTTCCAGCACTGATCGCAGCACATCGTGGACGTTGACCAATTCCAACCGCAGCTCAATTTTGCTCTGGGCGATGCGGCTGACATCGAGCAGGTCATCGATCAGCCTCGCTTCCATCTCCACATTTCGGCGAATCGTCGCAATGCTTTCCGCAATCTCCGGCGGCAGCTCTGCCCGCTCCAGAAATGTCACCGTCGCCAGCACGGGCGTCAGCGGTGTCCGTAACTCGTGGCTCAATACCGCCAAAAATCGGTCCTTCGCCTTATTCGCGGCGTCGGCGGTTTCCTTCGCTTTTTTCAGCTCGCGCTCATAGTGCTTCTGGTCGGTGATGTCGCGCGCGATTTTCGACGCGCCGATGATCTCCCCTTCCCGATTCCTCACCGGCGAAATCGTCACCGACACATCAATATGCCGGCCGTCCTTGCGAACGCGAACGGTTTGAAAATGATCCACCCGTTCGCCACGGCGCAGTTGAGCGAGGATTGCGATTTCCTCATTCTTGCGGTCATCCGGCATCAGCATGGTGACCGGCTGGCCAATCGCTTCGTCGGCGGTGTATCCAAAAATACGCTGCGCCCTTTGTTCCAGGTGCGAATCACGCCATCAAGCGTTTTGCTGACGATCGCATCGTCCGAAGATTCAACGATCGCTGCCAGGATCGCGTTCGATTCCTGTTCCATGCGTTTCGCTGCGGCGAGCGACTCCGGCGAAACCGGCAATCCCTTGGGTGTGGAATCATCCAGATCAGACGTACTCATTCAGCTCGCTTTCACTCCTAACCCCAGATCCACACCGGCCGACAACGTTGTGGACAAGCATTAACTTATCGCGGCAACGTCTTTAAATGGAACAACCAAAAAACAACGGCATGCTCATTCCCACGCAAAGTATCGACAAAGCTGGCAAGATGGCTAAATTCCAACGAGTGGGAAGTGGCTAAGGGCCGATAAATCAACCCGTTAATCAATAGAGGGTGCCTCAGCGCGCTCCGCGGCGGCTTGACACGCTCGGACCTGCGCCTTAACAGTATCCCATGGATCACCCAAAAATTGTTTACGACGCCATCACATTTGACGACGTCCTTCTGATTCCCGCCGCCAGCGACTTTATTCCTTCCGACGCCGACACACACTCCCGGCTGACGCGCAGCATCGAACTGAACCTGCCCTTTATTTCCGCCCCGATGGATACCGTCACCGAAGCCGCGCTCGCGATCGCGCTCGCTCAGGAAGGGGGCATTGGTTTCATCCACAAGAATCTCTCTATTGAAAATCAGGCCCGTGAAGTGGAAAAGGTAAAACGGAGCGAGAACGGTGTAATCGTCGATCCGATCACGCTGCCGCCCAGCGCCACGATCGCGATGGCGCGGCAACTGATGCGGTCATACAACGTCAGCGGGATTCCGATCGTTGAGGAAGAAGGAGCCGCCGCCAAGACTCCGGGCGTCGCCAATGGGGAACGTCCGCAGCGGCCAAAAAACACCAACGGCAAACCGCCTCGCCTTCTAGGCATTCTCACCCGGCGGGACTTGAAGTTTCAGGAAGACGACAATCGCCGCATCGGCGACGTCATGACCAAGGAAAACCTGGTCACCGCGCCCGAGACGACAACGCTGGACGACGCCGAGCGGATTCTCTACCGCAGCAAGGTGGAGAAACTTTTGCTGGTTGATAAGGATAATCGCCTATCCGGCCTCATCACGATGCGGGACATCGACAAGCTCCACCAGTTCCCCAGTTCCTGCAAAGACAAGCGAGGCCGGCTCCGCGTGGGCGCCGCCACCGGGGTGAAAGATTTCAAACGAGTCGAAGCGCTGATCAATGCCGACGTGGATGTAATTGTTGTCGATACGGCCCACGGGCACAGCAAAAACGTCATGGAGACAGTCCGGGAGATCAAGAAAAACTGGAATATCCAGGTGATCGCCGGCAATGTCGCCACGGCGGAAGGCGCCCGCGATCTGATCGATGCTGGCGTGGATGCGGTGAAAGTCGGCATCGGCCCCGGGGCGATCTGCACGACGCGGATCGTCAGCGGTGTGGGTGTGCCGCAGGTGTCGGCCATCATGAATGCCGTCAGCGTCGCCGAGTCGGCGGGCGTGCCAATCATCGCCGACGGGGGAATTCGCCATAGCGGTGACATCACCAAAGCGATCGCCGCCGGCGCGAGTTGTGTAATGATGGGCTCGCTGTTCGCCGGACTGGATGAAAGCCCCGGCGAGATGGTGATTCACCAGGGGCGGCGGTATAAGACATATCGTGGCATGGGGTCCATGGGCGCGATGATCCATGGCTCCAAGGACCGCTACGGACAGGCCGGCGTCAAAGAAAGCAGCAAGCTGGTCCCCGAAGGCGTTGAAGGGCGCGTGCCGTATCGAGGTCCGCTCGGTGATTTCGTCTATCAGATGGTCGGCGGCCTCCGAGCAGGCATGGGATACTGCGGCACCAAAAATATCGAAGAACTGCGAAAAAACGCCCGCTTCTGCCGAGTCAGCGCCGCCAGCATGGCCGAGAGTCATCCGCACGATATAACAATCACCAAGGAGTCTCCGAACTACACGGTGGAATACGCAACAGACTTGAAATAAGGTGCGCTATGCGATGGCAAATGAAAAACGGCAACTGGAAAATGGGGGAAACCTCGAGGCGAATGCTTCTGACTCTTTCCATTTGCCCTTTGCCTTTCATCATTTGCCATCTTGCCGGCTGCACGGCGAGCCCGCCTTCAACCCAGCCGGATTCGATCTCAGATCGTCAAGATGCGGCACTGAAAGACCCGATGGGATATAAGCCGCAGGTTGGCGGCGATACCAGTGCAAGCGACATCGGTCGGTTCGACAAGGATGGTTTTAATCACGACCTGCACGATGTGCTCAACCCGTGATTTTTCTGGCGACGCTCTTTGACGCGACGCTGATTTGAACGATGTGAGGATTCATCATGAAGAGGGCTTTTTGCACGCTCGGGCTCCTGGCCGCTGGATTATTGACGGCCGGATGCCAAATGAAGCAACCCCCCAAGCCCGATGCCGTTTCCCATGCGCCGCTGGTGGTCGATGAAGCGATGCAGCAGCGGCAGTGGCCGGTTACCGTCTGTCATTTTCAAAACGGTCAAACCCCCGCCTGGCCCACCGCGACCCTTTTTGTGCATCGCACCAACGAAGCCGTCTGGCAGGCGACCGTCACGGATACGCCCATGTTCATGGCGAATGTGATGACGATCCCCGTCGTGTCCATTTTCACCCCCCCCTGGCAGCGCGTGATTTATCCGAGCGGTGTGATTGAGGCGTCATACAACGCCATGCCGCCGCTCCCACCGAAGTAAAACGCATATTGAAAAACCGACGGCCATGACTGAAGCCGGCTTATCCATGCGCCGGCGGCAGGAGGACGCTGTCCGTCCAGTGGATGATGCCGTTCGATGCGGTGTCAGTTGAGCGGATCACGTTGGCGTCATTGACCATCACTTTGTGGTCGATTCCCTTAATCACCAAAGATTGCCCGGACGTTGCCGGGACGGTGCCGTTGGTGTCCAGCATGGTTTTGAAGTCAATGCGCCCCTTCAGCAGGTGATATTGCATCAACGCTCTCAACTGCTGGCGATTTTGCGGCTGAAGCAGCCGATCAAACGTGCCCGGGGGCAATTTACTGAACGCTTCATCGGTTGGGGCAAAAAGAGTATAGGGCCCGGCTTCGCGAAGTTCGGGGACCAGGCCGGACAGCCGCAGGGCACGAAGGACTTTTTCATGGTTCTGATTGGATTCGGACAACGCCTGAATGAGATCCTTGAAATCATTCGCCGGCTGGGTGGCGGGGACTAACTTTTCCGAAGCAAGAATCGCAGGCGGGATGATGTCTACACCGCCGTTGGCGTCCTTGGAAATATCGCGGGCCTGCGGTTCCGGAGCGCAACCCGCCAGCGCCAAGGCGGCGATGAAAACAAATTGGAATCGCATGGAAACTCCTGTGGTACAAACGTGGCCGCGGTGATTCCGAGGATGCAATGTAGCACAACTGTCACAAGGCAGGGATGGTTGAATTTATTGTATCCGCCTCGACCAAAATGCGCCGCCGCCACCGCCCCGCATCACGTTAACGGAATTCCGGCGTTGCCGAACCATCTACGGCGATACAGGCGCAGGCTGAGTTGCAGGCCCAATCTTCACCCCCGCAAATTTATCCTGCTTCATCCAAGGCTTCATTTCCAGCGGCCAATCCTTACTCAAGACTTTTACCGGCCGAATCTCACCCCGCGCATCAATACTGTAATTCACAACATCAAACGTAATCCGCCCATCCTGCCCCGGAAAATCCTGCGGCGTCGGTGATGCGAACGTCATCTCATCATTCCCATGCCAGCCAGGCCAGATCGGCGGCTGCGGCCCAAAGCCCGTGATATCGCACAGCACGTGCGAATCGCTCCCATTGGAATTCATCACCGCCAGTTCCCGCTTTTCCGGCGTCTCTTTCGCAGCCGGCGTGACCTTGAGGTAAAGAATGCGTTTGCCGTCAGGGCTCGGCTGGAAAAGAGGAAATGCAAATTCTTCCATCGCGACGACCCCGCCGTCAGCTTTGGTGAAGTGGTACAGCCCAGGCGGGCGATCGTTTTCCGATCGCGATTTTACCGGGAAGGTCCTGGGCATGCTCGTGAAGAGCAGGCCGTCCTCAGTGCGCTGAAGGTAAGAGGTCTTATCCCAAAGCACATCGACAAGCGGCACACGATCCAGATGCTCCGCCGATTCATCCAATGTGACTTCGACGATCTTCCCGGTCGGCGAAATGCCCTGCTTTTCGCGGTCGGCTTCGACGTACGCGAGCTTGTTCGGCCCTGTGAAGCAAGCCGCCGTTGTGCAATGGATGCTCAGCTCATAAAGCTTTTTAGAAGTCGTGTTGTAAGCAAACAACTCCGGATGCTCATCGGGATCTTTTGCAAATGTGACGATCGAGACCCAACTGGCGTCCGGTGACAGATCGACAAATAAGACAAAGCGATTCCCCACGGACACAAGCCGCTCTGCTTTCCCGTCGTGCCACCTGCAAAGAGCCATCGGCGGATATTGATCGGTCGTGACATGTGCCGCCGTTTCATCGCTATCGGTCGACCAGTTTTTAATTGGACCGCCGCCGTCGCCACCGGCTTTGTTGTCGTAGCCGCCGAAGTAGACGGTTTCAGAGTCCGTGGTCCAGGCGAATGATCCGAATGTCTGGCCCAGCTCGCCGGTTACTTTTCCGCCGGAATCGAGCAGATATGACACGCCCGGCAGGGGATTTCCCGTCGTGGGCACAAAATATGCCGCCCGCGAGCCATCGGGAGCCCACGCAACCTGCGCCGCCGGCTCGCATCCCGCGACACCGCCAAGCAGCGGCAATAGAATGACTAACGTGGAAATGAGCGTGCTTGCCCTGGCCATTTGCATCTCCTTCGCGCTGTGTTAAGGCTGCGTTAACCCATTGACCGCCCGGTGGTGAAAGCGGATTTTGCCTGTATGAATGCGAGTATAGCATGGGCACGGAATGCCGCATCTCAATCCGGGCGCTCTGCGCAATCCGTGCTGAACCAGCATGACTCAGGGAGAAGTACCATGACCCGAATCAGCGATGGCCCGCGCGGCCGAATCGGAACGGAAAACCAGGCCGACCATCCTCGTCGTCGATGACGAAAAAGACCTGGTCGATCTCATCACCTACAACCTTCAGCGCAACGGCTATAAGGCCTTAACCGCCACCAGCGGCGACGCCGCCCTGGAAATCGCTTCTCGCGAACTTCCCGATCTGGTTCTGCTCGACCTGATGCTCCCAGGAATGAGCGGCACCGAAGTCGCCCGCCGGCTGAAAGCCGACGCCCACACCGCCGGCATCCCGATCATCATGCTCACCGCCAAGAGCGAAGAGACCGATGTCATCGTCGGTCTGACGCTCGGCGCCGATGATTACGTCACCAAGCCATTCAGCATGAAAATCCTCCTCGCCCGGCTCAACACCGTGCTTCGCCGAGGCGAAGTCGGGGTCGCTGCCGATTCCATCCTGCTCCGCGTTGGCCCGCTGTCGATCGATGGCTCCAAGCATGAAGTCAGCGTGAACGGCGACTCCGTGAAGCTCACGCTCACCGAATTCAAACTGCTCAGCGCCCTGGCAAGCGCACGCGGCCGCGTGCTGACGCGCGATCAGCTCATGGACAAAGCCATCGGCACCGGCGTCTTCGTCACCGACCGCGCGATCGATGTTCACATCACCGCCATCCGCAAAAAACTCGGCGCCGCCAGTTGGATTGTCCGCACAGTCCGCGGGGTCGGGTACAGCGTCCAGGAAACGCCCGAGGAAACAGAGTGATGCAAAAAAGACGAATGATCGAATGATGAAACAAAAACCGGCAGAGATGCGCCTTTCCCTCTGTGTTTCGTCATTCGAATATTTGAACCTTCGTCATTGATCCATCACTCGAATTCCGTCGTTTGTCATTCAGATTTCCCCGCGCTTTCCGATCGAACGCCAATCCCGACGGTTATACTCCCCTCATGTCCCCGCGGCCCTTTCTTATCCGGCTCCTCGTACCCTTTGTTCTCATGGCCCTGCTCATGGCAGGTGTCGCCGGCGGGATTATTTATTGGGTAGGCCAGGGAACGATTCACTGGGACCAGGTGCAGGCGCTGGATCTGGTGGCTACAAGCGTCCGTAAATCGCTGACACCGGGCGCGACCACCATCACGCCGGCGGGGATCGATCAGCTGCGCAGCATCTCGCAGGTCTGGAATGCGCGGATCACGATCATCGACGGCGGCGGCGTCGTAACCTTCGACACCCACGCCGACCCCGCGACCATGCAGAATCATAACGATCGCCCCGAGGTGATCGCAGCCCGCCGCCAGCATGTCGGCAGCAGTTCTCGAGACAGCGCAACGCTCGGCGAACATGCCGTCTATCTCGCCGAGCTGGTTGATGAATCCAGGCCGGACGGAATGGTCGTCCGCGTTTCATATCCCAGGCGCCACTGGGCGACTCTGGAAACACCGATCTGGCTGGTCAGCGCCGGTGGCTTGGCCGCCGCGGTGCTGATGGTCAGCCTGCTCGCACTGATCCTTCAGCGGCAATGGATCAAGCCCACGCGCGACCTCGCCGGGGCGGCCGAAATGATGGCCTCCGGCCAGTGGCACGCTCGCGTAGACCCCCGCGGCGCGGATGACGTCCGCTTTCTCGCCGACAAGATGAATCTCGTCGCCTCGCACGCCGAAAACCAGCTCGAAGAAATCGGCAAACAGCGGCGTGACCTGCGCAGCCTCGTCGACACGCTTCCCGATCCGATCCTCGTCACCGACTCCGCCAGCCGCGTGCTGTTGATCAATTCCCCGGCCGCCGAGTTGCTCCAGCTTGCGCCTGCGCAGGTGATGGGAAAGAAAACCGTGAGCGTCGTGAATGATGAAGCGCTGCTGCAACTTCTGGACGCCGCCGCCAAGGCCACCACTGATGGCGACGGCGCCACCAGCGCCCGGGTCCAGCGTGAAGTCCGCCTCACCCGCGGCGGACAACGTCTGACCTACCAGGCCGTCGCCACCCCCACCGCCACCGGCGGTGTCCTGCTGCTGCTTCGTGACGTCAGCACGATGGCCAACATGGTGCAGATGAAGACTGATTTCGTCGCCAACGCCAGCCACGAATTGCGCACGCCAATAGCAGCCATCAAGATCGCGATGGAAACCCTCCGCGACGTATATGGCGACGATCCGCCGCAAACCGAAAAGTGCATCAACATCATCGAAGGGCACGTCAAGCGGCTGGAAGAAATGCTCCGCGACCTTCTGGATCTCTCACGCCTGGAAAGCCCCGATGCCGAGCCCAAACTGGCGGAGGTGAAGCCGTGGGACCTGTTCGCCGTCGTCCGCAGCACCATGGGCCCCACCGCCAGACAGCGCGGCGTAGACCTGCGCTTCGGAGAAGATTCAGAAACGCCCCTCTCGTTCCACAGCGACGAGCGCCTGCTCCATCTCGTTCTGAAAAATCTCGTCGAGAACAGCATCAAATTCACCCCAGCCGGCGGCGCGATCACCATTTCCCTCCACACCAATAATGGCGAAGCCGGGACGGGGACAGTTCAGCTTTCAGTCGCCGACACCGGCATCGGCATCCCACCCGAACATCGAGATCGAGTTTTCGAACGATTCTATCAGGTTGACCCCGCAAGAAGCGGAACGGCCGGTCGCGGAACGGGACTGGGACTCGCGATCGTGAAGCACGCCGTCGCGGCCCTGGGCGGAACGGTGCGGCTGGATTCATCCGTAGGAAAGGGCACAGTCGTCACATGCGTGCTGCCCCAGAACATACAAAGCTTGAGAAAATTTTAAGCGATTCACTCCCTCTCCGGATACTTCGCGAGGCGCAAGCGGACCAGGCGACTGCCCGCGAGTAGGCTGAGGCAGGAGGCGATGTTGCAAATCGAAAGCATTGAAGATTCAAAATCACCCTAATCCCCTTCTCCTGGATTATCAGGAGATAGGACCATAAGGAGCACAGACCACATACGGTTGCCCCATCCGGAGCAAAGGACAAGAAACAGAACTCTCCAAACCCCGCCCTTTCCCGTATACTCCCGCACCTTATGCCCGCACAGATCATCGACGGCGTCGCACTCGCCGCTCGCATCAGACAGGAAGTCCTCAACAAGATCAGCGGCCTGGCCGCGACCGGCAAGCCGGTGCATCTCACAGCCATCCTCGTCGGCTCCGATGCCGCCGGAGAACTCTACGCCCAGCGCCAAGGCGAAGCCTGCCGGGCAGTGGGCATCAACTACAATCTGCTGACCTTCCCGGCAGATATCACCCAGCGCGAGCTGAAACTTCAAATTCGCCGATTGAATGCCGACCCGGCAGTCACAGGCATCATGATGCATCTTCCCCTGCCCCCGCATCTGGATCGCGCGCGGCTGCAGTATGAGATCGACGTCGTCAAAGATGTGGAAGGCGTCAACCCCGCCAACATCGGTTATGTCGTCTATGGCCACACGCTCATCGCCCCCTGCACCGCGATGGGCGTCATCGAGTTGATCAAATCCACCGGCGTGAAACTCGAAGGCGCAGAAGCCGTCGTGGTGGGCGCCAGCGAAATCGCCGGCAAACCCATCGCGCTTCTTCTGGCCGAGCAGATGGCGACCGTTTCACTCTGCCACATCGCAACGCGCGATGTTCCAGCCCATACCCGGCTGGCCGATATCGTCGTCGTCGCCGTCGGGAAGCCAAACCTCATCGCACCAGCCCATATCCGCGAAGGCGCGGTCGTGATCGACGTCGGCATCAACCGCGTCACGCTCCCGGACGGCACAAAAAAAACCGTCGGCGATGTCGATTTCGAAGCGGTGAAACAGAAAGCCGGCCACATCACGCCCGTTCCCGGAGGCGTAGGACCCATGACCGTCGCGATGCTCCTCCGCAACACCCTCCGCAGCGCCGAAATTCTCTATAAACCTGCCTGAATTATCGCAATTCTGCTTCGCAACCGTTGCAAGTGTCCTTAAATTAACTCTTTATCGCCGGCTTTCCCCGATCGACCCGCGTCCCCCGCACACTTCCCCCAATTTCCTGCACGATGCCATTTATGCGCTGTCGCACAGCCAAATTTACTGGCGGGCAAAAAAACAATTCGTGCTATAACCCACCTGCCATGAAGACTCTGCGGTTCTTTCCTCTGGCATTCATCGCGAATGTCCACGGTTTTATCATCTTCTTTCCCTACTTGGCCATCTTTCTGGCCATCGCGCATTTTTCGCGCGGACGAAAGGCGCCTGTTCCCCAGCTTGCCTTCGCCGTCGCCCGCACATCCGCCCTCTCGCCGATCTCGTAGTTAATCCTGCCCTCGGTGGAATTTGACATCCCCGCCGGTGGTTTCAAGGATAACGATGAAGTCCAATGCGAATCACCTTTTAAATATTGTCGCACTCGGCGTCGCGATGGGTTCATTTGCCTGCGACTCGGCCCGCACCGAGGTCAACGTTGCGCCCTCGCCCGCCGCCACCACTCAATCCGCAAACAGTGAAGGAAAAACCGTGAAAACAGATGAAGAATGGAAGAAGATTCTCACTCCCAATCAGTTCTATATTCTCCGCCAGAAAGGGACAGAGCCCCCATTCCGCAATGAATACTGGAACAATCACGAAAAGGGGGATTACGTCTGCGCCGCCGACGGAAATGTGCTTTATCACTCAGATACCAAGTTCGATTCCGGCACCGGCTGGCCCAGCTTCTGGCAGCCGGTTGAAGGCAGCGTCGATCTGGTTCCCGATGCGGACGGTTCGCGCGTCGAAGTCGTCTGCCATCAGTGTGGCGGGCATCTCGGACACGTCTTCGACGATGGTCCCGCCCCCACCGGCAAACGCTACTGCATGGATTCCGGCGCGATGAAATTCATCCCGAAGAAATGACTCAAATTGCCGGCGAGCCTCGCGATCCATCAATCCTTGCGCGGCGGCTTAGAGATTCTTATGGTCCTGGTCGAACATATCCAGAAATGACCCCAGCATGTGCGACCCCGCCCGCACAACGGCGGCGTTGGCGTCATACAGCACCTTCTCGCGGGTCAGGTTGATCGACTCCTTCGCCAGATCGACGTTGGAGCCTGTCGTTCCATCAGCATCAGCCGCCCCGGGCGTTGTATCGGTCGTCAATCCGCCAACCGCAACCCCGCCGCCGGACAACTCCACCAGGTCAACCCGCTTGGCCTGATAACCCGACGTGTCGGCGTTGGCGATATTATTGGCCGTGACCGAAAGCTGGGCCTGAGCGGCGTTCATGCCACTGGCCCCGATCGACAGCACATCCATCAACCCGCTCATGACGATCCTCCTGAGGCAGCTCAATCAAGCTGCCATCAGTGGGTCGTCGCGTTTGGGCATCGACTTAATGCACGATCTCCCGCCGCACTGTTCTGTTGGCCCGATAATATGGAAACAGCGGAAAGACAATCCGGCTGATCTTTATGTAGCGGCCACGCGCTGTCTGATTTTACTGTCACAATCCCTGCCCCGCCTTTGACTTCCCCGAAGGTCACCTTTAGCCTACTCCACCTGCCGTCGCGCCGGCGGGAGAGGAAGTGCCGCATCGCTCCGCCTGAATTAAGGCGCAGCCTCGGCATCCTGGCGTTCATGGATCTTCCTCCTGGCACTGATGTCCCTTAGCGTGGCGTTCTCTCGGAGAAACGGGCAATGAAGTCGAAGCCGTCGGTTACTGCGGCCCTTTTTAGCGCGGCCAGCGCGTGTGGTCTGATCATCAGCCTGGCGCTGGTCTCTCCCGCGCACGCCGATGAAAAATCCCCCAACCTCAGCCAATCCCTGGCCAACCGCCTGTCGCTGTTTCATGACAGCTCCATCAGCGCGTTCGGCTCAACCAAAGGCGATATCCCCGGCTCCCCCGGCAGCGGGCTGATCGCGCCGTTCCTGGGCCATTATGCTTCGCATGACGATGACAGCGTCGGCAATGGCCGGGACTGGGCCGTATCCGGCACGCCGATGTTTGGTTTTGACAGCAACCCCGAAGGCCTGCAACGCGCCAAGAGCAGCATCTTCGCCGGCGCCGATGTGAACGCGGGCTACTCGCTGCAGCTTGATCCGGACGATGCGCAGTACAGCCCGACCACATTCGCCTTCGCATACGATCTGGCCGGCGCGCTGTATGAAGGCCAGGTCCAGCAGGCCGATTCGATCCAGCAGACCGTTTCCGCCGGCGTTCGCCACGGCATGTTCGCCGACACGGTGGTCGTCTCCGGGCTGCTCAAGGACCAGTTCACCTTCACGCAAGGCCAGGCATTTCTTCACACGTTTGATTTTGTTCCCTCCGCCGAGTTCTTTCTGATCCCCGAAATCTGGCCGTATGTTTCCGGCGAAATCGCCTACGACTACACGCACCTGGATTATCAATACAGTGTCGCCAAAACGCAGGACCCCGACGCCGAGCGCAACACGGTGATCCTGAACCTGCACCTGTACACGCAGCCGCAAACGCGCTACGGCGGCCCAACCGAACCCACCGACCGCCTCGGCGAATTTTTCCGCCACACGCTCGGCGGCGCCGTCATCGGCTTCGACCACGTCTTCAACATCGCCGACGGCGAAAGCTACCGCTACGAATCCAATCGCGTCCGCTTCGCCTTGCAGGACATCCATCCCCTTCATACGCAGGATATCTCGATGGATTTCCAGTATTCGCACGAGTGGCAGAACTACATGCGCCCCAGCACCGAAACCGCCCCCACGCTCGGCGGTGTCCCCCGCGCCATCCGCCGCCATGACCACGTCGATATCTTCACGATTCGCGCCAACGCCCGCCTCGCCGACCTCCCCAAAAACCGCGGTACGCTCGGCGCATTCCTGCAATGGGATCTCGTGAACGATCGCTCAACAGTGCCGCTCCGCGATTTCAATGAATACATCATCAGCACCGGAATCACGTATCGATATTGAAGTCAACTCAGCAGAGGATGACTCGCTGCCCTGACTCCTTTCCCTCCGGCACTCCGGGGCAGGGCTTGGTGGGACGCCAAATTCTGATTTCTGAAGAATGCAGACATCCCCCGGGCACAGTTGCCCATCATCATTTCGGCAATGAAATATTCCGCCTGGGCTGCTTTTCATTCAGCCGAACATCATGCCGCGCAATAGATTGAACCTTGCGCTCAATCGCCTTCAGGATCGGCCCCGAGGCGATCTGCCGCGCATCGGCATAAACCTCCAGCCATCGCCGCCGCTGCTCATCCGTCACATTTAATTTCGTTGTGCTGTACCAAAATTGCGCCAGGTCTTTCACAATCCATCGCTTGCGCGTGAGCAGATTATTCAGCCGCGCCACGCGAGCCGTATCGATCAACTGGATATCCACCGGAACCTGCTCATCACTCGCCATGAAATGGCAAAGATAAAGATCACGGTGATGAAGACCAGCCGCATGAAGCTTGGCGGCGACGCGGGCTGTCGCTTCAAGAAGCGCCTCGAAAGGCGTGCCGCGCTCGACCAATTTATCCGCCGGCGTATACCCGCTGAGATCCTGCAAAATCACAAAATTCCGCCCGTCGGCGAGACGCCCATGAGCGATCAACGGGGCCGCGGGAATCCCGTTCTCCGCCAGCAGCCGATAACCCGCGACTTCCAATCCCGCCGGCGTGCGCAACAGCGAACTCCCTCTGCCCCCTCCGGGATACCGCTTAATGTGCAACCGAATCACCCGCCCGTCCGCCAGCCGTTCATCCAGCGTGCAGTTCTCACGATCCGGAAGCGACCGCCACACCTTGATCCGTTCATCCGTAAAAACAGATTCTCCATCCAAACCAATCTCTCGAAAGAGCGGTTGATGCGTCGGCGATACATGAAACTGCGAAGCGGCGCTCATGACTTACCCATTAAAAACATTTTGATTAACCGTATCCGTCGTCCTGCAACGCCCCAGGGATTTACAATCACGCAATCTTACGCTGCCGCCATCTGAAAAACGCACCAACCCTTCAATCCCCCAAACCTAATACCCGCGCCGGCCAATCCGCTTTCAGATCCGGAACGAGGAACGATGCATCCTTCGAAATCCCCATCCGCCGCGCCAATCCCTCCGCCGCCAGATAACCACTGCGGATCGCCCCCTCCATCGTCGCCGGCCATCCGGTCCGCGTGTAATCCCCCGCAAGATACAAATTCTGAATCCCCCGTTCCCCAGGCGATTGCCCCGGCCGAATCCGATCCACCCCCGGCACAGGCGAAAAAGTTGCCCGCTTCTCAATAACAATAACCCCATGAACCAGCTTCGCCTCCGCCGCCCCCGGAAGCACCTTCCGCACCTGCGCCTCAAACGCCTTCAGGCATTCTTCCTTAGGCCGACCCACCCAGTCCCGCGCCGCACTAATCACCCCATGCAAAATCTTCCCCTCCTCATCCTTCCGGAACAACCACTGCAACGGCCCCGTAATCAACGCGGCGTGCGAATCCGTCATCACCGCCCGATCAAACCACAAATGCACCCCCAGAATCGGCACGCTATCCAACCGATCAAGCCCCCCAAACCGCTCATCCCGATCTGCAAGCTCCGACGGAATCCATCGCCGCACCGCGTGATGATTCGTCGCCAGCACGACCGCATCCGCCGCAAGCTCCTCCCCGCCGGCCAGCATGACACCCGTCACCCGTTCACCCGCAAATTTCAACTCCGCAACCCGGGTCCCCAGACGAACATTCCCGCACGGCTGCTTCCCATACAACTGACTCAACGGACACGTCGGCAACCCCAGCAAATACCCATCCGCATTAGCCAGCATCGCATCCTGAAAAACCTGAATTGCATACTCCGCGCTTGCCAGCCTGCAATCCTCATTGAGCGCGCCTACCAGAATCGGCTCATACATCTTCGCCAGCAGTGACGCCGGCTGATGGTGTTCATCAAGCCACTGTCCAAACGAAACCTCCACCAGCTTCTTGCGCCGCCGTTCCCGCCGCGCCCAGCCGCAACATCGCCAGCATCGCCCGCGAATACGCAATCCGCTCAGCCCAGGAGAGCGCCCCAAACGTCGCAAAAGAAAATCCAAGATGCAGCGGCGCCGGCAACCGCGCATCCCCGTCAAATCAAATCGCCGCCCCGCGCCATCGCGAAAATGAATCGTCCGCTCAAAACGAATCAGATGCCGAACTCCAAGCCTGCCATAAAAATCCAGCAGGTTGGTGCAGCACCCAAGCAAAACATGCTGGCAATTATCCAGCTCTTCCCCGCTTTGCGGATCCTCAAACGAACTTGCCCGCCCCCCAAGCGATTTACGCGATTCGATCAGCGTGACATCAACACCCGCGCCCCCCGGTCCCCGAATCCCCTCCAGCGCAACCGCCGCCGCCATCCCCGCAAGGCCCCCTCCAATCACGATCACACGCGGAACGCTTCCGCCCACTGTCACCGCGGCGGATTGAAGTTCAGTTACCACATCAGCCATAAATAATTGCTGCAATCGCCAGACATTCCGCCCAAAGAACAGCCGCACATCTTCACTGGAACAGACAACAGCATCCGGATCAAGTCCGGCTTTGCAAAGCCGCCTTATCCGCCAGGGTAACCGCATTCTCCT
The DNA here is from genome assembly GCA_963704405.1 of uncultured Phycisphaerales bacterium. GTDB lineage: Bacteria > Planctomycetota > Phycisphaerae > Tepidisphaerales > Tepidisphaeraceae > MFD01213-c1. Next base: position 1,077,568 of record OY969903.1, on the reverse strand, counting down.
GTAAGTCCTGAAAAGATGCCTGAGCGCCTGACGAGCGATCCTGGTTTTCAAATCGCCAATGCAGATCGCCCACATGGACCGGCGGAGAATGCGGTTGCCCTGCCTTATCCGCCCGATCAGCCGCCCATTGTTTTTACTTTTTCACCAGCCGCTCTTAATCTGCTTTCATGCAAGTGAAACTGCTCGATCTCCAGGCGCAGTACGCGCCCCTCCGCGAAGAAATTCGCAACGCCATCGACGCCGTCTGCGACTCCCAGGCCTTGATTCTCGGCCCCCACGTCGTCAATTTTGAAAAAAATCTCGCCGCCTATTGCGGCGTCAAACACGCCATCGGCGTCACCAGCGGCACCGACGCCCTGCTCGTCGCCTTAATGGCCCTTGGCATCCGTCCCGGCGATGAAGTCATCTGCCCAACCTTCACCTTCTTCGCCACCGCCAGTTGCATCGCGCGGCTGGGCGCAAAGCCCGTCTTCGTCGATATCGAACCCCATTCCTTCAACATCGATCCCAAAAAAATTCAGGCCGCAATCACCCCAAAAACCAGGGCCATCATCCCCGTCCATCTGTTCGGCCAGATGGCGAAGATGGAAGCCATCAACGACATTGCCGCCGCTCGCAATATCCCTGTCATCGAAGACGCCGCCCAGGCCATCGGCGCCAAGCGTTTCGGCAAGCCCGCCTGTTCCGTCGGGCAGATCGGCTGCCTTAGCTTCTACCCCACCAAAAACCTCGGCGCTTTCGGCGACGCCGGCGCCGTCTGCACCAACGACGACAAGCTCGCCGACCGAGTCCGCCTTCTCCGCGAGCACGGCATGCGCCCCCGTTATTATTACAAAGAGATCGGCGGCATGTTCCGCATGGCCGCCATCCAGGCCGCCGTCCTTGATGTAAAACTCAAACACCTCAACACCTGGCACGAATCCCGCCGAAAAAACGCCGCGCTATATGACCAGCTCCTCGCCGGCGGCAAAATCCAGACGCCAGCCATCGACGATGGCAATTATAGCATTTACAATCAATATGTCGTCCGCGTTCCCCGCCGCGACGCCGTCCGGGAACATCTCACCGCAAGGGGCATCGGGAGTGAGATTTATTACCCAATGCCCCTTCACATTCAGGAGTGCTTCACCGGCCTCGGCTACAGCCAGGGCGATTTCCCCGAAAGCGAACGCGCCTGCACACGGCGCTCGCCCTCCCCGTCTATCCGGAACTGCCGCAAGAGCACATCCATTATGTCGCCCGCGAACTGCTCGCCGCGGCCATTACGTAGCAAACTGCGCCCCTTCACGTCTGATAAACCCCGCACCCGCCCGGCAGAATGACGGCATGAAGCTCATCGCATTTTCCAACCGATATGCTCGATACTGATGACCGACGATTCCATCCCATCTCCCGGTTCAATTGGAAATGCCATCACCTACGAGCTCGAAAGAGCGCAGGAACAGCTCGACTCGGTCAAAGAGCAGCTCACCGAATCGCAGCGCTTCGCCACCATCGGCACCATCGCCGCCGTCATCGCGCACGAATTCAACAACCTGCTCACCCCCATCGTCAGCTACAGCCAGTTCGCCCTGCAAAGCGCTGAAAGCAACAAGCCCGACATGGAGCTGATTAAAAAGGCCCTCAACAAATCCTTCCAGGCCTCCAGCAAAGCCGGCAAGATTTGCAATTCCATGCTCAGCCTCGCCCGCGGCGAATCCACCTTCGGTCATGTCAGCGTGCAAAAGCTCGTCGATGAAGTCCTCATGGTCCTCGCTCGCGATCCCCAGAAAGACGGCATCGCCCTCCGCGTTCAAATCCCGCCCGATCTCCTCGTCGACGGCGATGAAGTCCAGCTCGAACAAGTCCTCCTCAACCTCCTCATCAACGCCCGCCAGGCCATGCTCGGCAAAGGCGGATCGCTCTGGGTCAAAGCCGCCCGCACCGACGGGGACAACGAGCTGCGCATCCAGGTCATCGACACCGGCCCCGGCATCCCCGAAAAACTCCTCCCCAAAATCTTCCAGCCCTTCTTCACCACCAAGGGCACCACCAGAAAAGGCGAAGCCAAAGGCACCGGCCTGGGCCTCGCCATCTGCAAAGAAATCATCGAACACCACCGCGGCCGAATTGAAGTCCAATCCGAAATTGGCAAAGGTACAACCTTCAGCATCTACCTCCCCGCCGCCAAATCCCCAACCACCTCCCTCGCCGCATAAGCCCGAGTCGAGTTCGCCAACCCCGCCTCAGCCACACCCATTTCTCCGCACCTCTCAGTCCTTCGGCAGCACGTTCCCCCGCATCAGATCGCTTGGAATCCCCTGCGGATAATCGTGGGCCAATTCCGTTTCGATATCGTTGATCCGGTTCTGCGTCAGCGGATGCGTCATCATAAATTCCGGCTGCCTCCCGCCCGGGCTCGCCTGCATCAGCACCTTCATCACATCCAGCATCGCCCGCGGGTCATATCCCGCCTGCGCCATGAATTTCAGCCCGCAGCTGTCTGCCTGCGATTCATCCTCGCGGCTGAATTTCAACTGCGTCATCTGCTCCACCACGTTCGCGATCATCGCCGTCGAATATCCGTTCTGCCGATTACTCGCCCCCACCGCCACCGCCGTCACCAGCATGCTCCCCAGGCGGCCCTTCTCAATCTGCTGCGCCGAATGCCGCTCCACAACATGCCCCGTCTCATGCCCCAGCACCCCCGCCAACTCCGCTTCATCCGCCAGACGATCGTACAAAGCCTTGGTGATAAACACCTGCCCCCCCGGCAGTGCAAACGCATTCACCGTCTGCGTGTCCGCCAGCAAATGATATCGATACGCATAAGGGCTATGAGCCGCATCACTGCGCTGCCAGACCCGATTCCCCACATACCGCACCTCCTCCGCCTCCGGATCATTCGGATTCAACTCCCCACCCATCTCGGCGGCCATCTGCGGTGTCGCCTGCAACCCTAGCCGCATCTCCTCCTCCGCCGACATATTCACATGCTGCTTCTCCCCCGTCACCGGATTCACGCTCGTGTGGCTGAAATATCCCACCACCCCAATCACAGCAATGATCAACCCCACAATCAGCCGAAGGTTGAATCCACCACCATTGCCATACTGGTTGCCATACCCATAACCGCCATACCCAAACATCGACATGCAAAACCTCCAGCCATTCGCAAAGTAAGCCGGGTTGTAACACCCCCGCTCCGAAGCTGACAATATTTACTTATCCCGCAAAACAAAAAATGCGCCCCCAACCTCCCTCACCTTGCCTCCTCCGCGCCTCGGCGGCTCATCCGCCGAGCCGCATCCGACAACTTCTGATGCGCCAACTCACAAGCCGAATCCACCAGGATCGTCCTTCGATACCCCTCCATCCGCCCAATGGCATCCGGCATCGAATCCGCCATCGCCAAAAATGGCTGGTGCAGCCGCTCCCACATCCCCATCACCATCCCAAATGTCTCCGTACTTCCCCGCCGCGCGCCGCGCGGTAACTCGGTCGGCCCAAATATCAGGCAATGCGCCGGCAGCAACCGCAACAGCCCGTCAATCGTCCGTACCGCAGGTTCTGGCAGCCTCACATCCTCCGTCGGCACAATCACCACCGCCGTCTCTCCCCCCACAATCGGATACGCCGCCGCCAAAAACGTCTCTATATAAACCTTCCGCTCCCGCGCCACCCGTCGCACCTCCACCGCCGGCCAAACCGACCCCCACCCTGCCACCACCAGTTGCCCATGCGGCCTCTCATCCAACAGCGCCCCCGCATCAAACCCCTCTGCCGGTGCCATCAGGTCCAATTGAACCAGCCCCTCCCCACACCGCTGCCGCGCCTGCCGCCGCGCCTCCTGAAGCGGCATATACAACCGCGCCAACGTATCAAAATCCCCCGCCGCCCAGGCCACCGTCTCGGCACTCGCCAGCGTTTCGATCGCATCGAGATACCGCATCTCCATCAACTGCCGCTGGCCAATCTCGCACCGCTCTTGTAACTGCTCAGACGTCATAGTGGCATTCTAAGCGTCCGCCCTGGGCTTCGCGATTGGAACTCCCTGTCGCTGCTTATCCCCTCCCCCTACCCCCCAACCACACCCCTCACCTCTATTTAAACCCACCAACCCCACCCTCCCCCTCCAAATAATCCAAATATTAACAATAGGACAATATTGACATTGCCATCCAAATCTGCGAAACCTGCTTCCCGTGTCCACATCGACCTCAACCGTTCGCCTTCAGGGTCGGCAGTTCTTCCTCCCCGGCCAGCTCCCCATTCGTGCAACCCGCACTGTGGTCAACGGCGACGTTCCCATGGCCGACCGCGACTTCATGCAGATCATCCTCGTCGTCGGTGGTACCGCCACCCACCGAACCATCTTCGGCCAGCAGACCATCAGCCGCGGTGACGCCTTCGTCCTCCGCCCTGGCGCCTGGCATGCCTACGAAGAAGCCGTCGGCCTCGATCTCTATGATTGCCGCTTCGGCCTCGAACTTCTTCAAGGCGAACTCGCCTGGACCCGTGAAGACCCCGCCATGGAGCTGATGTTCTGGGCCGCCCCCGAATCCCTCGACCGCCGCGGCTTACTCCACGTCCACCTCCCCGAAGACTCCATCAATCGCTGCGCCGCCCTGATGGACGAACTCTCCGATAGCACAATAAAAAGCAGCTTAACCGACAGTACAACCACCTCACCCGAAGACTCCGAATACGCCGCCCGCGATCACACTAACATCGACGAGATCAGCCGGCTCCTCGGTTTCGTCACCGAGATTGGCCGCGAGCTCGCCGCGTCGGTTCACAAAATTCGCAAAGGAAAACCCGAACCGCACCAGGCTGTTTCCGAGGCCATCCGCGTGATGGAAGAAGACATCCGCCGCGACTGGACTTTGCCCGAACTCGCCAGGCGGCTCAAGCTCGACAAGTCCTACCTCGTCCGCCTCTTCCGCGCCCACACCAGCGCTCCCCCCATGCAATTCCTCGCCAAGCTCCGCGCCGAGCGCGCCGCCCTGTTGCTGCTTAGAACACGCCGAGACATCAGCGCCATCGGCGAACAAGTCGGCTGGAATGATCCCAACTACTTCGCCCGAAGATTCAAAGCCCACTTCGGCATCAGCGCCACCAAATATCGCCAGCAATTCGCCGGCTCCACATCTCCCGCACCCGAACCATAGCCCCCGGCCTGGCCACGCGCCATAAACGGTGACTGACGCAATCCGATCATGGATTCAAAACCTCCATCAACAATCTGAACTTCGTCTCATAATGGTCATACGGAATGTCGTGCTTATGAAACGGATAAACCTCCATCTGCTTCTCCGCAGAAATGTGGTTATAGACCCCAAAGATCGTGCTCGGCGGGCACACGTCATCCCACAGGCAATTACAAATTACCGTCCGGCACTTAATCCGCGGCGCCAGGTTCAGGCAATCGCAATAACTCAAAGTTCGAATCGCCTGCTCATATAAATCCGGAAACGCCTTCAAAAAACGCGGAATTTCAGGATACGGCCCATCCTGCGCAATCGCGATCGCCCGCCGATAATCGCATAAAAACGGAATATCCGGCAACGACAGGATCGGCCTGCTCGAAAGCGCTGAAACTGCGAGCGAAATCCCCCCGCCCTGGCTGCCGCCCGTGATCGCCAGCCGGTCTGCGTCTGCTTCTTCCCGCCGCGCCAGCAGTTCCAGCGCCCGCAGGGCATCGGCATATACATAGCGATAATAGTAATGACGAGGATCGCGAATCCCCTTGGTCATCCACCCCGCCGCATTGCCTTCCGGCGTCATCAGCAGATCCTGCGACTGCCCGTTCTGCCCGCGGCAATCCATGCTCAGCACGCACATCCCCTGAGCCGCATAATGAATCAAATCCACCGGCCGCGGCCCCCGCCCGCTATAGCCATGATAAATGCAAATCCCCGGAAACTTCCCCCGCTTCTCCGGTCGCACGTACCACCCCGCGATCCGCCCCCCTTCAAACCCATCAAACCGCACCGCATAACTCTGCAACCCCCGCGCCGGCAAATCAAACGGAATCAGTTCCGCATTCAGCGGCTGTTTCAACGCCGCCCCCACCGTCGCTTCCCAGAAACTCTCAAAATCCGCCTCCCGATAAAGCGAAGGCTTATACACCCGCATCTGCTCCAGCGGCATATCAATCGACGGCATGGCAATCTCCTTCTTGTCCACTCGCAGAATACCTGCGTGGTCCTGCTTTACAACAAACGATTACAACCGCGAAAGCACAAAAACACGGAGACGACGCAAAGGAAACTCAGGAGAATCAACCGGCGGATTGCCGCCTATTGCCCTATCCGCCATCCAGAGAAAAACCCCACCATTTCTTCGCATCTTCCTTTGCGCCTTTGTGGCTTGGCGGTCGCATTCTTCCGCTATAATCCAAACACCATGCAGATCCGCCCCGCCACCGTCACCGACCTTCCCGGGCTCGAAGAAATCGATGCCACCATCGAATCGCTCCGCTACCTCCATCTTGACCGCACCGGACAGGACCTGAATCTGCAATGGAAAATCGAAGATCGCCCCCTGCGCACCAGGTTAATCGAATCCAATCCCCTCACCGACGAGCAGCGATTCTTCGCCCGCCAGATCGTCACCGGTGTTGATGAAGGCATCGCAACGGTTGTCGAACATGACGATCAGCCCATCGCGCTGATGCTTGCTCAGCCACGCCCTCTTCGCGGCACGCTGAAGCTCATTGACCTCCGCGTCGATTATGACCATCGCCGCGAAGGTCTTGCGACGGGCCTGGTGTATCAGCTCATCCAGACCGCAAGGGAAACCAAGTGCCGCGCCGTCGCCGCCCAGACGCGTGCCAATAATTTCCCGGCCAATCAACTGATGGCCAGGCTTGGTTTTGAGATCGCCGGTCTCGATGCGCAGCGCCATTCAAATCATGATCTGGTCAAGGAGTCCGTCACGCTCTTCTGGTACGCCGCCGTCGATTGATCTCCGCGCCTGCCGGGAGAGTGAGTAATATTCACCGCGCTCTTCTCGTTGTCCCCATCTCATTCACCTTGTAGCCTGTGAAACCCGATAAGAATTTTGCCCGCACGCGATGACGCCAGGACTCCACAATCATGAGTGAATTCCCTTCTCAACCGCCCGAAGAAACCACTGACGACGAGGCGGCGCTTGACGAAGAGCCCATCGCGCCCGCCCCCACCGACGAACCGCAGAACGTCGCCGACCGCATTGAAGAAATCCCGCCCGTCGACGGGGCGGCGGTCATGGAAAATCTCCCCGCCCATCGCGCCGCCGACGTTGCCGAAATCCTCGATCCCGAAACCGCCGGCCGAATCCTCGCGCGCATGGATCCGCGCATCGCCGCCACCGTCATCACCGACATGCCCGCGCCCGAGGCCGCCATGGTGCTCGCCGCCATGGACCCCGACGACCGCGTCGACATTCTCGGCCACGTCCCCGAACCGCTGCACGGCGAGTTGATGCGGGAATTCAACGCCGAAGACGCCGCCGAAGTCCGGCAGCTCGAGCAATACGCGCCGGACACCGCCGGCGGCATCATGACGACCCAGGTCACCAGCCTCCCCGAAGACATCACCTCCGAGGAAGCGATCGCCGAGCTGCGCCGCCTGAACGAAGAGCTCCAGCAGATGTTTTACGTCTACGTCATCGATCGCCGCGGGCATCTGGTCGGGGTGCTTTCGATGCGCGACCTCATCCTTTCCCGCCCGGAAAAACGCCTCAACCAGATCATGCGGCCAAACGTCACCTGCGTCCCCGCGTCCATGGACCAGGAAGAAGTCGCCCGTGTCATGCGGCGAAATAAATACCTCGCCATGCCCGTCGTCGACGCCCGCAACCGCCTCCTCGGCCTCATCACCATCGACGACGTCGTCGATGTCATCAGCGAAGAAGCGACCGAAGACGTTCAGAAGATGTTCGGCGCAGGCGCTGAAGAACGCCTCGCCAGCCCCTGGCAATTCAGCTTCAAAAAACGCGTGTGGTGGCTCGAATTCAACCTCCTCACCGCCTTCCTCGCCGCCGCCGTCGTAAGCATGTTCACCAAAACCATCGAAGCCCTCCCGATCCTCGCCGCCTATCAAACTGTCGTCAGCGGCATGGGTGGAAACGCCGGCGCGCAGGCCATGGCCGTGTCCATCCGCGGCATCGCGCTCGGTGAGGTCGATCGCCGCCTGCTTCGAAAAATCCTCTATCGCGAGTTGATCGTCGGCCTGCTCACCGGCATCATCATCGGCGCAACGACATGGGCCATCGCCACCTTCTTCCACTTCCACGAACACGGCTTCGCGCTGGGCCTAGTCGTCTGCCTGGCGCTGATTTTAAATCACGTCAACGCCTGCCTCACCGGCGTCGCCATCCCCTTCGTCATGAAATATTTCGGCTTTGACCCCGCCCAATCCGCCACCATCTTCGCCACCACCTTCACCGACTGCGGCGGATTCTTCGCCACCCTCGGCCTCGCCAAACTTTTTCTCCGTTGGCTGACGTAAAACATCTCATCGCGAAGTGAACCTTATCGAAACCCATCAACAAAATCAGGCCCGTGCCCCGATTGCCTTTGGTGCAATCGAAGCACGGACCTGAAACACGGATCGTAAAACTCATCCAGCCATATCCGTGAGCAACTGCCCAAGGTCCGTCTGCGTGACTTCCATAGAAGCCATCACATTTGCGGTCGTCGCGGCTCCGTGCGCCTCAGCCGTCCCCAAATCCGTCGCCAACTGCGTAGCGGTCGGATTCGCCGCCGTCAGCGCCGCGGCGTCCTGTCCCATCAACTGGACACACGCGCCAAGATGAGCAAGAAACTTCCCGAGCGGCGCTGCGATGCTGCCCATAAATACGGACACATCTGTCGCCAGCTTTGTCTTGGCCGCAATATTGTTCGGCTTCGCCAGGACCACCATCTGGTCCTTCGAAATCTTCGTCATCCCTTTGGTGTTCTGTGCAATCAGCTTCGTAAAATCAGATGTCGCCAGCGCAGCGCCTTTAACCTGGTCCGCCTTCAGCTTTGCCAGCATCTTCAGATTCGCGGGGGATTTCGGAAGGGCCTTCAGGTCGGCCGCGATCGCGATCGCATCAGCCTTGAACGTCGGCGCATATTGGTGAAGCTGCGCCGCCATCTGCTGCACGTCCCCCTGCAACTTCGCCTCATCGGCGAAAATGGTCATCAGGGTCGCCGACATTAACGTTCGGCCTTCAAGTGTTTCCATTAAGTGATTCATTGTTTCTCCTTCTTTCCAAAGAGGAGATACAATTCATCACTCGGTGCGGGCAAATGATGTCCACAGATTTTTTCTCGCCGCCATCGGCGGCATATGTTGGTCCGGTAATCTCCCCTTTCCATCACGTCTTTGGCGAATCCTCCAGTGTCGAATCGGTCACCGCCAGCGTTCCCTGATGCTCCACATAATCCACCCGCGTCAGTCCCAGGTAACCCTTCAGTTGATCTGCCGCCACATTCTTCATCGGCCCCGGTGATTCCGCCTTGCCCGGCTCCGGCTGCGGAAAGGCGGTGGACCTCGCCGTATGAAACTTCACATTCCCTTCGATCTTCTGCAGAATCTGGTGAATGTGCCCATTCAGCACTGTCACCGATCCAAACCGCTTCACCAGCGACAGCGCCCGTGCGCTGTCCTGCGTTCCCCATCCCCATTGCTCGTACACCGTCCACAGCGGCACATGCGCGAACATCACGATCGGCGTGCTGTCCGTTACCGCCGCCAGATCCTTCTCCATCCACGCCAACTGATCCTCCCCCAGGACGCCCAGCGCCGTTTTGCCATTCTGCAGATTCGCCACATTCACCAGTCCCATGAAATGAACGCCCTTGAAATCAAAGCTCTGATATCCGCTGCCGCGCGTTCCCTTGCCGAACCGCTCTAGGAATAGCTGCCCGTTATCCACGAAATAATCGTGCTCCCCCGGCACGTAAAACGATTGGTCCGTCTTGATCGACTTCATCACCTGCGCCACCGTGTCAAACTCCTTCGGTTTGGACAGGTGCGTCAGGTCCCCCGTATGCAGCACCAATGACGGCGGCTTGGCCAGCGCGTTCATCCGGTCCACCGCAAGCTGAAAAGTCCCCACCACATCCGTATACGCCCCCTTGGCAAATCCGATGTGGCTGTCGCTCACCTGCGCAAACGTGAAATCCGCCGCCGCCGCACCCCCTGCCACCGCCCCGTCCGCGCCCAGCGCATACGACTGCAGAATCCCTCCCTTCATCGCCCAGACGACTCCCGCCCCCGCCCAGGCCATGCACTTCAAAAACCCGCGCCGGTCCACGCCGTCCTTCGATTCGTCTTTTTCAATGAAATCCGACATATCTGCTCCTGTGTAATAATAGTATTTACAACCATTTCCAAACCGCATTCAGCGCCGCCTGCCGCCCCGCATCCTTACTTCACAATAATCGTACCGGTCATGTGCGGATGGACCTTGCAGTAGTATTCAAACGTCCCCGCGTTTTTAAATGTGAACGAGTACTTGTCATCCGTATCCAGCGCCTTTGAATCAAACGCCGGTGACTCCCCCTTCGCCGTCGCCGTATGCGGGACATCATCCTTGTTGACCCACGTAACCGTCGTCCCCGCCGAAATCGTCAACTCCTTCGGCTTAAAATTAAAGTTGTCGATCGACACCACCAAAGCCGCCGCCGTGGTCGCCTCCTCCTTCGCCGCGACAGGATGCGCCCAACCAAAGATCAACCCCACCCCAACAATCACAGAACCCAGCCCGATCAAAATCTCTCTTGACGATTTCATAAAAACACTCCTTCAATTGCCCCCGCAAATGTCCATGTATGAAGGAGACGCAAACCCCGGAACAAATATTCCCCCAAACAAAAAGTCTTCCTCCCCATTGGCGCCGCTCGGCGCCCCATCCGCGGCTAAAAACTCTTCCCCGCCCCTCCCGCCCCCGATTCCCTCTGAAAATCCACCGAAAATTCTTCCAGGTCCCCGGGTTTCACATCTGAAACCGCCCAGAACGTCATCCCCTGCCCGCTCCACTTCACCAGGTGATATCCCTGTATATCCGCCTCCCCTCCTCCGCTCTCTCCCGGCCAGATAAATAAGTTGATCACATGCTTCCCATGCTGATACACCAGCGCCGCCGCCGGCCTGCCATGAAGATAATCAAGCCTTCCCCCCACCAGCGGATACCCTCGGTCGGCCATGTTCCAGACCGGTGGCGCAAAATCCAGCTTCCCTTCAAACCACGGCTTAACCGTATGCTGATCCGTCGAGACCACATCCACCAGCCGCTTCTCTTCCAACTGCATCGACCGAAGGTGTGATCCCAGCACCTCGCCCGCCTCCGCTTCCATCCGCGGCGGGCGATTCATGATCGCCAGCCCCAGGCTCACCACCATCACGACCGAAGCCGCCAACCCCGCCGCCCACCAGGAAAATCTCGCCGTCTTTTGAATGAGTGGCCGCACAGCTTGCGCCTCCGCGCAAGCGCTTTCGCCATCTGCGCCCGCAGCGATTCCGGCGCTTTGAAATAAATCGCCGGATTTTTTACGGCCGTCTTAATTGCGCCGATTGATTCAAACGCCTGCGCGCACATGACGCATGATTGGAGATGCGCATCCACTCGCCGCGCAGCCGCGATGTCCAACTCATCGTCGGCGTAGGCATGCACCAGGTCTTTTACTTCAATGCAATCCATATTCATTTCCGCTTCGTCACTCTTCAATCCCGCTGCTCGCCGCACTGTTCCGCCGTTTCGTCCCTTCGCCGGGCTCTGCGAGCAGATGTTCGAGCCGCTTGCGGCCGTGCGCCAGTCTCGACATGACTGTGCCGATCGGCGAGCCGATCACAGCCGCAATCTCGCGGTAGCTCATCTCCTCCATCTCGCGCAGCACGACGACTTCGCGTATGCCCGGCGGAAGCTCCTCAATCGCCGCCCGCACCCGCTCGGCATTGGCGGCCCGCAGCAGGATCGCCTGCGGATTGCAGGCCTCTTCGTCGCCTGCGAGAGTCGGCAGCTCATCCAGAAGGTCTTCCGGCCGATGCATTCGATTTCGCCGGAGCAGATCAAATGCGGCGTTTCTCACAATTGTCAGCAACCACGCCCGCGCCCCCTGCCCTCGAAACGTTCCCGCAGACCGCAGCGCCCGCACATAGGCGTCCTGAACGACATCCTGCGCGTCATGGTCGCTGCGCGTCAACCAGCGCGCCAGGTTGTACGCCGCGTCGAGATATGGCAACACCGCCTCCGCCACCCGATGGGCGTCGCGACCAAGGCCAATGCTGTCACCGGCGGACTCGCCGTCCTGTACATTCAAGCGCATCTCCGGAGCCGCTGGCTCCACTTACCAGACCATCCAGGCATCCGGTTTATTCCGCTTCATTTGGAATAATTGCCGGGGGGAACCTGTTCGGAATCGTTTTTTCGTGCTGAATCGTAATTCTGGCGTTGGCCGCGCGATCAGGCTGAATCCCTGGGAACATGCCTGGATAAGGAGTTGGGACGCCCGCGGGAGACGGAGCCGGTGCTTCTTGGGGTGATGGCGATGCTTTTAGGAGTTGTCGGGCAATGATGCTGGCACACACCGCAGCCGGTGCAGCCGGTTTCTTTTACGTGAATTTGGTTGGCGAGGAGTTCGATGGCGACTTCGCCGATAGGGCATCGGTCAACGCAGATGGTGCACTCCTGGCCGTGCGTGCGGACGCAGGTGGATTCATGCCAGCCGGCGACGCCCATGTCAATTTCGCCTATGGGTACTGGCGTGAGCGCGCCGGTGGGACAGTTGTGCATGCACAGGAGCCCATCGCACATGACGCAGGGCATGGTGTCGATGTCGATATATGGCGCCCCGTTGCCTTTTGCCCCGTTGGGGTCGATTTGAATGCACTGGACAGGGCAGACACGCGCGCATTCGCCGCAGCGGCTGCAGGTTTCAAGGAAGGCCGCGTCTTCCAATGCGCCAGGGGGACGAAGCCAGGAGGTGGCCATCGCCCGGACCTGCGGTGCGCCGAGTATATTTCCCTGAGCTGGAGCGGCAGAGTTGGTGCTCATCGCCTTTTTGGCGGCGGTGACCTCAGCGTCAATGGAACTGATCTGACGGATGACTTCTTCAAGCGGCTGGGCCGCCTGGACCAGGGGACGAAGAAGCTCACCCAGCCCGGCACGGAAAAAACTTCGGCGGTTTATAGGGCGGTCTTCATTCATCTTTGAACTCTGGCGGGATCCGGGAAGTCTTGTAAGTCATTAAGCGCACGTTATGCTTCGGCAATCACTGATTGCTGAACATTTTACGGAGCGACCTGCCGGGTCGAGCGTACTGAATGCCATCTGCACATGATCGAATTCCAGGTTTTAAGTTGCTCGCCGGGGCTGTTTTGATTGGTTCAATTATCATCGGTTGCCGGCAGACCACACCGCCAGCAACCCCGATTCCGCCCGCTCCATTACCAGCGGCCAATTCCACGACGCAGACCCAATCTTACACTTCCCCAACGCATGATGCTCCGCCCAGGCAACCCTCAAATTGAGGGAAACGAAACAAACTGCAAGTTTTTAGAATTATTGCCTGATTCTTGCTTTAGCTTGATTCAAAGCCGCGGCATAACATCCCGCAGGGTTTTGTCACGGGCTGTCAGGGGTTGGTAGCGGGGGTTTGATCCGGGTTTACCACTCTTGCTTTTACTTCTTTTTGCGCGGTGAATTCGCGGGCGGTCAGTTCGTCGGTGAAGGTTACTTTTACGGTCAGGTTTTCGTGGGCGGGTTTGGTTTGCCAGGGGCATTCCAGGACATAAGTGTAAAGGGTGAGGTGATTGTAGAAACGGTCACGCGTTGCCTTGAGGTCAAAGTTCCAGGTGCCGATGAGGGGCTTTGCGGGGTCGTCCAGGTCGAAGGCTTCAACCCTAAAGACGCCGGCGGCCTTGATGGCGTCGCCGTCTTCGTCTATCGGCACAATATAAACTTTCAGTCCGTCATCGCCGGGCCGCTGGGGATCCCAGTCATCGCCACCCGACATTTTTCCCAAGGCGAGGCCATGGGTGGTGAAAAGTTTTTCGAGGCGGTCTTCGGGGAGGGAGGGGACGGTGGGGTGATCGCGTTCGCAGGAGCGAATCGTTGCGATGTCGCCCTCGTGCTGGCGCTGGAGGCGCTGGACCTGCGACTGCAATTCCTGGTTTTGCTTTCGCAGTTCGATATTGGCCGCGCTGGGGGAGCCGCAGCCTGTAATGGCGAACGCGGCAAGTGCGATGATGAAACGGCAAAGCCCGAACAACGAAGCCGCCGACTTTTTGTGCGTCAACGTCGTCATTAGGGCCGGGCCAATCATTCAGAATTTCGGGCTTTTTGCTTTGGGGTGTTATTCCTTGTCGTCTGCGTCGGAGGTGCGCGGCCGCAGCGCCAGTTCGGGCACGCGATCCAGAACGCGATCCGCGCAGCCATATTCAACTGCCTCTTCGGCGAAGAGCCACTTGTTGCGATCGAAATCGCGGTGAATCATTTCCTTCGGCTTGCCGGTGTAGTCGGCCATCAGCTTATACAAACGATCACGCAGGCGGAGCATGTGCTGGGCTTCGATGCCCAGGTCGGTCGCGGGGCCTTGCAGGACACCGCCGATGAGCGGCTGATGCAGCATCACCTGCGAATTGGCGAGACAGGCCCGCTTCCCCTTGGTTCCGGCCGCGAGAAGACAAGCGCCCATGCTGGCGGCCATGCCGATGCAGGTGGTCGCAACATCGCAGCGGAGATATTTCATGGTATCGATGATGCCAAGCCCGGCCGAGACGCTGCCGCCGGGGGAGTTGATGAAGAACTGGATGTCTGTCTTGGGATCATCGTTGGAGAGAAACAGAAGCTGCGCGATGATGGCGTTGGCCGTCTCATCGGTGACAGCGCCTCCAAGGATGATGATGCGATCCTTGAGGAGGCGAGAATAGATGTCGTAGGCGCGTTCCCCCCGACCTGATTTTTCAATGACGATGGGGATAAGGGTGTTGTTAGTCATTTTTTTACTCGTTCGTTTTCTACTTCAGGATGTCCGTTGTCCATTGTCCGTTGTCAGTTGCTTAGATGATCTGTGCGACTGTTGGCTGTCGCCGCGCCCTGCGACGGACAACTGACAACGGACAACTGACATTTCTTTGCCTGACATCTTTACCTTTGAACAATCTGCACTTCATTTCCTTCCGGGTCACGGAAGCTTACGATTTTTCCGCCGCCTACGGCTTGTACAGGATCGAAGAGGAATTGGACGCCGGCTTCTTTTAATTGTGAATAGGCTCTATCAAAATCTGCGACGCGGATTGCGAAATGCCGGAGGCCCTGGGCGAATCTTGGGACGTCGGCCGGTTTGGGGCCGCCGGGGTTTTTGATCGGCATGAGTTCGAGCAGACCGCCGCTGTCCGTGCAGGAGTTGCCAAAGCCCAGGACCATGCTGACGGGTGTCTGATTGTTGGACGCAAGGATTCTCATGCCCAGGTGACGGCAATACCACGCGGCGACGGTTTCGACGTCGGCACAACTGATGGCGGGATGGTCTAAGGCTAGGAACATTTTTATTTGTCAGTTGTCAGTTGCTTCAGGATGTCCGTAGTCAGTTGTCCGTGGTCCGTTGCTTCAGGATGTCAGTGGTCCGTTGTCAGTTGTCAGTTGCTTAAATGATCTGGGCGTCTGTTGGTTCTTGCCGCGCCCTGCGACGGACAACGGACAACTGACCACGGACCTCTTCGGTTATTTAGGTTTATTGCCGTCGGTCGCGGCGACAGCTTCCGGACTGGCGGCGTCTTCGATAACCTCGTCGCAGATGCCATAAGCCACAGCTTGTTTGGCATCAAAGAAGCGATCCCGTTCGCTGTCTTCCTGAACGCGTTCGGCCGTCTGGCCGGTGCATTTGGCCATGACGTTAATCAGCGTCTGCTTGGTTTTGAGAATTTCCTCGGCCTGAATTTCAATATCAGCCGCCTGGCCATACACACCGCCGAAGGGCTGATGGATCATGACCTTGGCATTAGGCAGGATGAATCGCTTGCCTTTTTTACCCGCCATAAAGACCACCGCCCCACCGCTCTCAGCGCGGCCAATACAGTAGGTCGCGACATCGCAGGTGAGGAACCGCATGATGTCGTAGATCGCGAGGGTGTCGTCGACAACACCGCCGGGGGAGTTGATATACAAATTAATGTCGGCGTCTTTTTTCACGCTTTGCAGGTAGAGCATCTGCATGATGATGCGTGAGGCGCTGACATGATTGATTTCCCCGCCGAGGAAGAGCACCCGGTTTTCCAGGAGCATTTCTTCCAGGGTCATCTCGCGATAGCGATTCATGCCGCCCTGTGCGCCAGGGGGGCCGGGCATGGCCATGGGCATGGAAACGGGCCCGCGGCCGGGGATATGCGAAGGCACACCGCGCTCTTCGCGGCTGCTAGCCACATATTCCGCCGCTCGAGCGACCCCGCGCACATCCATGTTCTTCGGTTCAAAGTTCAACATTCGTCTCCTCAGTCAGTTTCATTCCCAACAGCGTGACGGATGGTACGCAGGGGCTACAACAGCGTCAACGTGAGTGCGGCGCCAGATAGAAATAGGAAGAGTCCGGTAACGGATGAAGGTGATAACGAGGGATGCTTCTTTATGGACCCCTTCGGATGTTTGGGGAGCGATCAATGGGCAAAAAGACTGGTACGAAGGTGGTTGCATTTCATCGGTAACGGACTCGCTTAAAATGAGAGGTGGCGGGGAACCGCCAGGCGAGTTGCTTTCTTAAGCCTCTTCTCCGGGATTCACCGCCACCTTGAGAAGGTATAGTCAAAAATGAAAAAGACAGGTAGGGTGGGGATCATGCGTCGGTTAACCTAAATTAGAAATCGTTGCCGCTCACGTCATTGTTTTTTTAGTGAGTCAAATGAATTCTCATTAACCTTCTTGATCATCAGTTCTCGGGCATCTTCCTCGGCTTTCTCGTTGCTGAACCCTTTGCCGTCAGTCGAGATTGAAATCCGATCCAAGACCTCGCCGGTTTTCGTTGAAACGATGCGTATTTCGGCAGTGGCCTTCGCTACAATCAATCCATCAAGGACTGGCGCCTTAAACTCCACGGATGATCGACCCAATGCAAGATGATCTGCGAAGCGCCCAAGATCGAGTCGCGTCATCTCCGACATATCCGCATGGTACAATCTATCGAACGTTCCATCAGCCGCGGACAAATCTGTCAATACATCAGATGACACATTCAATCCATTGAGTTTCATCGCCGTAGCGAGCGCCGCGGTGAGCTTGTCATCGACGCCAGCGCCATTTCGTACGAACATAACCGCGACGACTTCTGCCTGCGGATCCTTCTTAACGTCTTCTCGCACGCTGCGCGGTTCGATACTTAACTTCGGCCACCCTTTTTCGCTCGACGTCCTGCTGTCGTAGTTCCTGCTGCCGAGCCACCTCTACCAAACGCGCTGCCTCTCGTTCGTTCGTTTCCTTTTTCAGTTGAGCCAACTCCGCATCGTGATGCTGCTGCCTCTATCTCGGCAACGCGGGCAAGTCTTTTTTGTTTTTGTTCGCCGACCCAAGTGTAAATGGCATCTCGATCGCTCTGATCAACAATCGGTTTGAGTTCGAGTCCCGAGCGATGAAATCCAGGTCGGTCGGAAAGTATCCATCCGTCACCACTGCGTACACCAAAAAGCGCAGGATCTCCTGCCGCTGTGACAAACACGAGATGATCGGGATCATCGAAAACCTTTTCATCAATCGGTTGCGCAAGTGTTCGCCCCATTCGGATATCTGCCCATGAACTGCCCCAACGCAGAGCGTTTGCGGTATTTGGAAACTTAATTGTGAGGATCGTCAAAAGCAGAACGATAATTAGTTGGACGGATAACAATCCTTTGCCGAACCACTTCGGCCACCATACGATTCCTGCGAAAGATCCGAGTGACAATGCCGACACAATCGCAATCAGTAAAAGGAATGTTTCGGGATGACTTTGCACGTCTTGCTGAAGGCACGTTAGCGGCAGAAGCATCGCCCAAAATGTAACCGCGGCAATCGTTTTGGTTGTCCTTTGAATTGAGGGAAAGCGGTCGTAAATCAGCTGCCCAGCCCAAATGAATGGCGAGAGCAGAATAACGAGCACGACAAATGACCCGATAGCGCAGAGAACTAAGAGCGGCAACAAAAATGAATTTGCCGCGCCGAGGTACAATGCAGCGGCAAGAATAATGATCAAGATAACCGTACCGCCGAAACATTTTCTTAACAATCCTACATATTTGAGTACAATATTTTGGGTCACCAGTGCGGAATTCTTGGCGATTTCAACGAAGTCGCTGAAGAATTCTTTGAGGGTTTTCCAACGGTCGCTCATTCTATCCACCTAAGCGTAATGCGATTCTTGCTTAACGGAATGGCTACTGAGCGTCATGGCTTAACCTCGGGAGTTTGTGCCGCCGAAGAATTCGGAGCGATAATCTTGTCGAAGACAAGTGCCTCCAAACGGTATGTTGCGATTTTATTTCCGGGTTCGGTCACGCCAATCACCAATTCACTCTCCAGCTGGAAGAAATCTATGGATTTAGCGCCATAGTCCGTTCGTTGGCAGTCCTCGTTTAAGTCATAAAAAGTCATCGACACCCGACTGGTTTTTCCAGGCTCAATGGAGACGAAGTCGCCTCCCCACACTATTGGATATTCAGGTCCTCTACCAAAAAGATGGTCGGGAGTTGTATGCTTGTCTGACAGGATAAGTTGTACGATGGACGTTGGATCGCCTCCGCTGCCGCACGCGACCAGTGGGAGGCCGGTCGTCTCGGATAACTTCCACTCATGACCGGCGGAATCTGATAGTTTTGATCGGCGAACATAGCGGTTCGGACTAAATACCGCTTCTGCATTATGCGCTATTTTAAGCGTCTTCTGAAGATCGAGATTCGTAAACTCGAAGGAACATACAACCCCTCTGATTAAATCATCGGGCTGCCGATTGTCGCCAGATTTGCCTTTAAGAAGACTCACATTTTTGAGGGTGATGCGAAGCCGCCCGATTTCCTTCGTCGCAATAGCGCTTGTCTCAACGCTTGCTGCGGCAGAGCCACCGGTTCCGGACGCTCCGACCACTTCACCGACTGGTACAATGCCGCTGGTGAAGAGTTGTTGGAGTTCCGTGGTCTTGGGGAACTTGGCGCGACTTGCGGCGACGACCTCGGCTGTTTCCGTCGAGATTGCCTTAACCAGCAGGATAATATCGGTGTCGGTAACAGTGAGATTGCCGATTATAATCGCATCGACGCCGGAGAATTGACCCAACTTCTTAGCATTCTCTGGGTTAACCAAACCCTCTTCGGTCAGTTTGTGCTCATCGAGAATGCTTTTGAGATTCGCTCGATCCACGACGGCAATACCATCCGCACTAACCAGTTCAACGGTCAATTGTTCGGCAAGATAACGCCCGAGCTCATTTCGCCTTCCTTGCAAGTCAGTAAAATCCAAGGCAGCTACTTTCTTCCGTCCTTTCGCCACCAACTGCTTCGCCAATTTGTCTTTCAGCGAAGTCAACTCTTGTTCGAACGGATCTGCATGAGCCGCAGACATCGTCATGAGCACAACCACCGACAACAATAATATTCGTTTTGCGAGCATAGTTGTGAAATGCCTCTCCAGCGCGCCCCGCGGGGATAGTACGAAAGCAATATCGCCCAGTATGCTAACTTCGCAATCTAAAAGCCGCAATAATTTGACGGCCCAAATGACAACTCGCTCGGACGGATGAAAAAACACCCCACAGAAATGCGGGGTGTCTCTTCGAGATGCGGCTATGCCGCCTTCGCCAATCGATTACCTCTCATGTCAATGAGAAGCTTTTCGATCCTACGCAGTCGTCTGCGGAGATCTTCGAGGGAACTAAAAGGGGACGCATAAGTTTCGCCCGCATGCCACGCCGTTCGCTCGGCGTTTGCTGCTCAATCCTTCGCACTGAACATCCACGATTGTTTGGCAATGCCCATAGCGACTTTATAGTTGCCCCGGTCCAGTTCTGTTGCAGGACGAACTGAAGGGGACGCCGCAAACGCAACTCCTTTTCACCCGCGCCCGCCTTGCTCGCTCATGCGCATCGGCCCAGTAGGGTCCGCAGTCAAGCTTCTCCCCCGTCAGCCGGGGACTCATCCTGCTGCACCGGCAATTGCCTCAAAGCATGCTTGATACACCACCCCCACCGAGGGCCGCCGGCTGTCACCCGTCCGGCGCGGGCAACAGCAGCGGCCGGATGTTAATCTGGGATAAATCTGGGGCGCACAATATTAAATACTTGCTATATTTTTGGCGGCAGATTTCATAACCCATTAATTAATAGGTAGATAATGAAACGGAGCGCGGCCAGTGGCGCACGCCCGCGCGCCCACCGCGCCTCACTTCTATGTGGCTGGGAAGGTGCAGCGTTTGTTCCGCCTCATCATTACTTAGGCGATGGACGCAGAGGACGCAGATAAGTGGACAAAACACCGGGTGTAACTCCCGTTTGTGGCGGAATGGCAAGCTCCTCGCCCACAAACGCACCGACGAGGAGAGATAAAATGAAAACTCACCATCTTTTCTCTGCGTCTCAGCGCCTCCGCGTTAAAATTTCCCATCCATATTTCCCCCGCCACCATCGAGCGTTACACCCAAAACACCCATTTCGCCGGGTGATTTGACATCAGCGCCAATGGAGGCGCAAATCTGCCCGATCATTCCGGTTTAGCTTAAGCGGAGAAAAACATGCTGGATTGGCGAAAACGGGTTTTCATTTGCATGATCGCGCTGGTTTCTTTGCGCCCTGCGGCGGTTCGCGCAGCAGGGACGCCCATTCCGGATGGCAAGCCGCATCGCATGGAGCTTCGAGGCGGAGAGTTTTTGATTGATAACCAGGCAATTGAGATTGTTGCCGGAGAGATGCATCTGGCGCGGATTCTGCCGGAGTTTTGGGAGGATCGGATCAAGAAGGCCCGCGCCATGGGGCTCAATACGGTCAGCGTCTATCTGTTCTGGAATCAGATGGAGCCGACAGAGGGACATTTTAATTTTGACGGGATCAATGATGTCCGGCGATTCGTAAAGCTTTGCCAGGAAAATGGGCTTTGGGTGGCCCTGCGGCCAGGGCCTTATGTCTGTGCGGAAACGGAATTCGGCGGATATCCGGCCTGGCTGCTGAAACACAAAGACATCAAGGTTCGCACCAAAGATCCGAAGTTCATGGAATATAACCGGCTGTTTTTGAAACAGCTTGGGGCACAATTGGCGGACCTGCAGGTGAATCATGGCGGGCCGATCCTGATGACGCAGGTGGAAAATGAACTTGGACGGATCGATCCGTATCTGACAGAGCTGGTGGATTTGTTTCGGCAGGCAGGATTTGATGGGCAGCTATTTACCTGCGATCACAGTGGAAACGTCTGGAACATTGAGAAAGGGATTCCCGGCATCCTCCGCGCCACCAACGGTCTGCCAAACGACCGAAAACTTGAACTGGCGAAGAAAGTCAACGGCGACTGGCCGGTCTACGGCTCTGAAGTCTATACGTCCTGGTTCAGCGTATGGGGCGGTCCGCTGGGCGGCGGAGTCGAGCGGCGCAAGCGGGTTGATGTGCAGTTGCAGGACACGCAGTGGCTGCTCAAGCGGCACCTCTCATGGTGCTACTATATGTTCGACGGGGGGACCAACTTCGGATACTCCAACGGCGCCAAAGGCTGGCAGCCCGTGCAAACCACATACGACTACGACGCGCCGGTCGATGAACTCGGACGGGTGACGCCGAAGTTCAGGGCGCTGCGGGATTTGTTTACGAAAGCGCTGCATGTGGATCCGCCGCCGATTCCGGCTGATCCGGCGATTATTGAATTGCCAACAGTCAACCTTTTGCGGCAGTGCGCGCTGCTGGATGCGCTGCCGGCGAAGTCGGTGACATCGGATGATGTGCTGACGATGGAAGACATCGATCAGTCATATGGGTTTATTCTGTATCGCAAAAAATTCCCCCAGGGGATCAAGGGGGAGCTGAATCTTGGGAAGGCGCTGGATTATTCGATTGTGATGATTGACGGGCAGCCGGTTGGTCGGGCGTTTGCGGGGTATGGGGCGCAGACGTTTAAGATGGCGTTGAATCATGCAGGGGCATGCACGCTGGATATATTGGTCTACAACCTCGGGCGGAACAGCGTGGGGATTATTCAGTCCATCAGCCGCAAGGGATTAAATGAAGACCCGACGTTGAACGGGCAGAAGGTGCAGGGTTGGGAGATTTTTTCTCTGCCGCTGGAGAGTCCGGCGCAACTGCCGTCGAGTGCGCCGAAGGGGGGCGGGCCTGCGTTTCACCGGGGGACGTTTAATCTCCGCGAGCTTGGCGAGACGTATATCGACATGCGGAATTGGGGTTTTGGCGTGGTGTGGGTGAATGGGCACAATTTAGGGCGGTATTGGGATGTGGGGGCTTGCCGCTCGCTTTATCTGCCGAGCGTTTGGGAGAAGAAGGGGGAGAATGAGATTGTGATTCTGGAGCTCAACCAGACACCGAAGAATGCAACGGTGAAGGGGGCGACGCAGTTGATTGTCGAGCCGGCGGTGAAGTTCCCCGGGGGAGAGGAAGCAAATAAAAGCGTTACGCCGGAATGATTGCGATTTGGGCAGCTCCTTCACAACGTGACTGAGCGGAAATATTCCGCTGCTGATTATTCACTTGTGGTCTTCGTATCCGACGGGCGGGCCACCGCCGTTGGTGGGGCCGAGGGATTTCGGAGGGACGCCGTCTGCCGCAGCGCCATCCAATCGCAATTTGGCGAAGGCGCGCTGGCGCGGCGTCATGGGACGGGGGTCGATGCCCTGGCGGAGCTGGTCCATTTGATACGCCCAGGCGTTGATGGCGTCGCGGGAATAATCGTCGGGGGCGTCGACCGACCAATTTTGGCCCAGCCACGTGATTTGTTTTGGCGCGGCGTAGATGGTGCTGCCGGCCTGGCGAACAGCGGTGAGATCTTTTTGCAATGCGATGTCCGCCGCCTGGCGATCGGCGGGGGTGGGGGCGTTCATCATGCGTCGATAGTGCAGCACGGCCATGACCATCGGCGCGCGGAAGCCGAGCTGCACCCGGTTGGAAAGCAGGCGGGTTTTCAGGATCGAATAATCCTGCGGAGCGAGCTGGTCCCGGATGAGATCGAGATCGCGAAGAGATTGGTCGGCAAGCTGCCTGGCCTGCTCCTTGGCGGAAGCCACCTCGGCGGTGAAGGCCGGATCGCCGGTCTCGCCTTTCATATGGACGGCGGCGTAGCTGTCGTCCCACCACCAGTTCTGGTGAAGCTGGCCGAAGATGTCTTCGTCGCCAATCTGGGGGAATTTGCGATTGTCCCCAAAGCTGAATGGGCCGACGCTGAGCATTTCAGATACGACATCACCCGTGGTCTTGAGCGCGCGGACAACGCCGTCGGCAGCCGCGGGGCCGAAGCGGTTTCTGGCCCAGGCGTTCCAGATTTCATCGAGGTTATCGGTTGCGCCGTCGGCCAACATGCCCAGCGTCCAGAGATTCATCTCGTTAGGCTGATTCAGCACGTTGTCGTCTTCACGATCGACGCGCACGCAGATGCCGGAGATGTTGGTTTTCATCTCAGCATCAAACTGCGCCTTGAGCCGCTCGGGCATGCAGTTGGCAACGAAGTTGCGGCGGAAGTATTCGCCTGCGACGTCGTATTCGATGATCTGCGGGCGACCGCCGACTTTGCCGATTTCACTGGCGAACATCCCGCGGAGGTTCCAATCCTGCGGCACACACTTGCTCATGATGACCATGTTCGACGGCAACTGATTGACGGCGGCCATCACGTTCTCAAATTCTTCAGGGAACCAGACAAACGTCCGGACCATCAGCGACTTGTTGTATTTCTTACATTTATCCTGCAAGAGGGCGGCGAGCTTGAGCATCACCTGGGTATTCGTGGCGCGGACCTGGGTTTCGACAACCGTGAGGGCCAGCCCGTCGACATTGGGAATCGCATCGCGAAGGACCCATTCGTACCGGTCATCGAGCAGCTTCCAGAGAGGCTGGTTTTCGGTGGTGACGGGTCCGAGCCAATCCGGCATCCACGCGGGCGGCAGATCGCTCATCTCATGGACCCAGACGGTTACTTCCATGCCCAGATTGTGGCAGAAATCGACAAGGTGTTCCTGAGAATCGCGCTTGGCAAAATCCTTGATGCCGTCGACGGTGGAGCCTTCGATCTGGAATTGGACGCCGTTGAAACCAAGATCGTGGGCGAGGCGGATGAGGCGTTTGTCGCCGCGCCCGCGGTGGAAGGAGATCATGCGGTACGGAAGACGCGGGCGGACCTTGTCAAACTCAACATGAATGGCCGGCCGGCCGAGGTCGGCGATGGGGCGCGGCGTCTCGGCGGTGAAGCGGGCGATGATGGGGGGAATGATCGCGGCCAAAATGGCGATTAAAATTGCGCCGAGGATGATCTTTGATGACGTGACGCCGGAGCGGTGGTGCATAATCGTTTCCTTCCTGTTGCGGGGCTGGAATGTAGAATGCCGGAGCGGATGGATAAAAGCCAGTTGAGGTGATTGATTTTGCAATTCACCAGCCGGCATGTCCCATTCTCGCGGAATATGGCTCGACTGTCTTCGACCCTGAGCCTCATCAGACCGGAAGAACGCTCGCCAAAGTCCGGGAGACCGAACCGGAGGAGCGCCGCAACAATGAATAGCTATCTGGAGAATCGGCTTTGAATGCTCAGTTCGTGCTGGAACAGGCCGTGCAACATCATCGTGGTGGGCGGCTCGCCGAAGCGGAGGAGCTTTATCGCACGCTGCTGGCGGCGTCGCCGGATGATGCGGATGCGCTGCATCTGCTCGGGCTATTGCGGGCGCAGCGAGGGGATGCGGCTGGGGGGCGGGAACTGATTCGCCGCGCGATTGCAATTCGGCCGGCGGCGGATTTGTTTCATATCAATCTGGCAAGCTTGTGTGGCGCGGGGGGAGACACCGAAGAGGCGATCACGCATTTTCGGCAGGCGATTGAGTTGAACCCGCAGACCCCGCCGATGGTTCATGCAGAGCTGGCGCAGGCGCTGGCGGCCAGCGGTAAATTTGACGAAGCCGTGCATGCCCTTCAATGGGCGATCAAGCGGCAGGCAAATCCAAATTGGCTGGTGATGCTCAGTGAACTGCTGTCGCGCCTGGGACGGCAGCAGGAAGCGCTGGACCAACTGAAAGAAGCACTGCGCATTCGGCCCGATTTCGCCGATGCGCATGGGGCGCTGGGGCTGGCGATGGAGCGGGAAGGACGACTGGAGGAAGCAGAAGCCTGCTATCGGCAGGCATTGGCGATTGAGCCGGATCTGGTTGCGGCCCTGAATAACCTCGGTCATGTCCTGAACCTTCAGCGGCGATGGGATGAGGCGGCGGTGGTGCTTCGCAGCGCGATCGAGCGGCGGCCTGATCTCGCGCCGGCATATCACCATCTCGGAGATTCGCTGCGCGGGCAGAATAAATTGAATGAGGCGGCGGTGTGCTATCGGCAGGCAGTGGAGCTGAATCCCACCCTTGGCGAAAGCTGGGCGAGCCTGGGCGATCTGCTGCTGGCGTTTCGACAACTCGCGCCCGCCGCGGAGGCGCTGCGGCAGGCGGCCAAGCTTCGGCCAACAGCCGGCATCTTCCTGCGGCTGGGGCGGGCGCTCGGCGGGCTGGATCAGTTTGATGAAGCGATTGCGGCGATGAGCAAAGCGGCGGAATATGCGCCGAGTTCGGGGGAAGTGTACGCCGCGCTGGGTTCGGCGCTGCAGTGGTGCGGACGGGTTGATGAAGCGATTGTCGCCTATCGCGGCGCGGTGGCGCTGGATCCGGCCAATGCTGCGGTTCACGGTAATCTGCTCTATGCAATGCTGTTCCAGGGCGGGTTCACGGCGGATGAGATTCACGCCGAGCATGTGGAATGGGGAAGGCGGCATACGAACCATATCACCCCCCTGCCGCCCGTGGAGTTTGATCGATCGCCAGGGCGGCGGCTTCGGGTCGGATATATCTCGCCAAACTTTCGCAACCATGCGGTGATGTCATTCATCCAGCCCATCCTGGAAAATCATGAGCCGTGGGAAGTGGAAGTGTTCTGCTATTCCGATACGACCGCGCCGGATGACGACACGCGGCGAATCCGCGAGCGCGCCGACGAATGGCGCGACACGGCGTGCCTTTCAGATGAACAACTCGCCCGGCTGATTCGCAAGGACCAGATTGATATCGTCGTTGAACTGACCGGGCATATCGGACAAGGCCGGCTCGGGGCGCTGGCCTGGAAGCCTGCACCGGTCCAGGTGTCTTATATCGGGTATCAGGCAACAACGGGCATGAAGGCGGTGGATTACTTCATCAGCGATGAACAGGCGACGCCTGCCGGCGGCGAGCGATATTTTACCGAGCGCGTGTATCGGTTGCCGCAGACGTTTTTCTGCTATGCGCCCCCGATGGATGCGCCGGGGGTTGCGCCGCTGGCGACGAATCATGTGACGTTTGGATGTCAGAATAATCTTGCAAAGGTGACGGGGGAAACGATCGCCTTGTGGTCGCGGATTCTGACCGGCGTGCCAGGCTCGCGGTTTATTTTGCTTATCCCGGGCAGCCGCCAAGTGCAGGCTCGCGTGCTTGCAGAATTTGAAGCCGAGAACGTGCCGGCGAATCGAATTGAGTTCGTGCACCGGGCGCCACCCAGGGAATACCTGGATCGATATAACCGGATCGATATCGCGCTCGATCCGGTCCCCTTCAACGGCCACACAACGACTTGCGATGCGGCATGGATGGGATGCCCGACAATCACCCTCGCCGGCGAAATCTTCGCCCATCGCTATGGCAGTTCCGTGCTGCATCACCTGGGATTGGGCGACCTGATCGCTTCAAACACTGAACAATATGTACAGATTGCGACCACGCTGGCGAACGATCTGGATCGGTTGATTCGGCTGCGATCGACGTTGCGTGAAAGAATGAGGCAATCGCCGATCACCAACGCGAAGCAATTCACGGCAAACCTGGAGCAGGCGTATCGGCGGATGTGGCAAGGGGCATGAAATAGCGGCCATTTTCAACTAGCACGGACGCCATAGCACCATCGTTCCGCGAAGAAACATGATGGCGGCCGCGGGGTTCACGAGGCTCAAGGGGTTTGGGAGTGCTTTGTCTCGACTCTCTGAAAGCACAATGGATCAAGCGAAAGATGCTACGTATCAATCTACATATCAATCTTCGAACGCGTGCGAAATTCCCCTGGGGATTGCTTTGTATGTGACTTAAACGTTACGCTCAGGTGGGCTGCCGTTTTGAAGCCGCACATCGTCGCGATGGTGGCGAGGTTGTATTCTGTTTCAATCAGCAACTGCTTGGCGCGGGCAAGGCGGAGACGAAGAATTTCATCCTTAGGGGATCGATTCAACCGCTTGGCAAAACGGCGCTCCAGCGTGGCCCGGGAGACGGTGAGATGGTCGAGCAGTTCTTCAACATTGATTCCTCCCAGCGCATTCTGGCGAATGACATACATCGCCCGGGCAACCACCGGATCATCGATTGCCGGCATTTCGCTTGAAAGCCGGGTGACCACGCCAACAGGCGGGATGAGAATCGGGTGAGCCGGCGGCCCTTCGCCTTTGAGCATCTCGTTCAGCGTGGTGGCGGCGATCAGCCCGAGCCGCCGCCAATTGGGTTGCACGCTGCTCAACGGTGGATCGGTCAGTTCGCAAAACGCTTCGTCATTGTCCACACCGACGACTGAAACTTCCTCCGGCACTGCGATGCCCCGCTCGCGGCAGGCAGTGACGACATTGCGGGCCCGCAGGTCGTTGCATGCAAAGACCGCCAGCGGGCGAGGCTGCTTCAGCAGCCACTGGCCCAGATCCACATCATCAAATTCCGGCTGATCACAAATCTCGGGTGGTTTATTGAAGACTTGAACCGTGATGCCGCGGTCCGCGAGGTATTGGCAGAAATGCTGCTGCCGCTTCTCGGAAAAATCCATCACTGTATTTCCGACATAGGAGAAATGCCGGAAACCGCGCTCCAGGAGATGGTCGGCAGCTCGATGGGCTATCTGTGCGCTGTCGCTCTTAACGACCGCCGCGCCTTTGACATCAAATGCGCCGGCAACATCAACAACCGCCGTATTGCGCTCGCTGATTGCCTGGCTGAGCGCCTCGGCGATATCAGGCCGGTCTATGTAAGCGATGATTCCATCGGGCTTCCACGCGGTGATCTGATCATGCAGCTCAACGCCTGAAACGATGCTCTGGAAGTTAACGATCCAGGGTTCATGAGTTCGAACAAAGGCCGAGACGCCGAGAAAACAACCTCGCCGCCCAACGCGAATTACGTTGAAATTCAACAGCACGCGGCTGCGTTTTTGCATCGCGATGAGTCGCTCCTGAATAGTTCGAGCCGACGGCATAGCCCCCGGCCGGGTATCGCCTAAACTGGCCGATGGATGAGAGATGGATCACAAAATCGCCAATCCCAAAGTAAAAACACGGATGGTGGCGATCATTCAGATATTTCCGTCACAAGCCCGAAGAGGAATCTGCACACGCATAATTACCTATATCATCATTATTCGTTGAGAAAATAGCCGTAAATATGCGGCATCCGGAAGAATGGAGAAATGAAGAATCGTTGAATGAAGCTTGCGCTGCAAAAAAAACGAATGCTAAGATTGAATAGACATCATAACGGTTAGATTTCCGCACCGCGACGTTTACACACATGACTAAATATGAGAACGCCGGTATCGGAGGTATTCAGCCTCCGACACCGGCGTCTTTTTTAAAAAAAAGATATTTTCGATCTGATCGACTCCGGCGACGACGTTATTTGCCGCCGTCCGTTTTCTTGGTCATTCCAATGATGACGGTCGATGTTGCAATTTGGCCGCCATCACCGAGGCACTTCACGCGATAAAAATACTTCGTCGCCGGCGTCAGGCCCTTATCGGCAAACACGCGCACGCCCACGCCTGTTGTACCTGCCGCAGTCCACGTTTTTCCGTCAAGCGATCGCTCGACCACGTAACCGCCGGTGGCGCCCACGTCTCCTGCCCAGGTGACATATATCTGCGTCGTGGAGCCGGCCTCGGTGCGAAGCGTTTTTGGCGCGGTGACCGTGACCACTTCAGTCATATTAATGTTGACCGGATTGGACCCTTCGCTGCGGCCAGCCGTGTTAAAAGCGCGCACGATGTAGTAATCCGAACCGGTGGGAGCGGTCGTGTCTGTAAAAGTCTTCACATTTGCCGACACCGTGCCTACATCAACAAAAGCGGTCGTGCCGGCCTTGATGCGCTGAATGACAAAACCTGTTTCATTATTCGAATTGTCGGCCCATGTCAGCGTGACGTTTTTGCCTGCGACAAGAGCATTCAATCCGCTCGGCTTCGCCGGAACGGTAAGCGTCGGTGTCGGGGGGGTCGGCGGCTTCGGTGGATCAGTGTGGGTTTCATGGCCTGCGATCGTCGCCGACATCAAAGTCCGATTTTCCAAAGTTTCGAAGAGGCTCTGCCGCATGATTGTTTCCTTTCGCGACAATCACTCAGTGACTCGACAGAGCCAGGCTGGTGGATCGCATGAAGAACATCTCCGATTCGCATAGCAAGAAGTCAAAATGTCGTCGGCAGATTTGCGGAATTAAAGCGCGATCCACCTTTATCGCCACAATTATTGGACGCCTGCCCGTTTGCCATGCACGCCAAAGCGTTAAACAAGCGCCACTTGGACGCTGGCGGCCATGGAACAGGCTCGTTTAAACTGGGATTGGTATTTATGTTGACGGGCTATTCAGTAAGAAAGATTACACGATGAAATTCCGTAAGCCGCCCCTTCGCCTTCAGCCAACTACACTTTGGGATTACCCCTCACAACACTATGGAGAGGGCGTCCAGGGTAATCCTCATTACAAAGGGGCGACGCCGAGCTACATTATCTGGAACCTGCTGCAGCGATACACGAAGGAGAAGGAGCTGGTCATCGATCCCTGCGCCGGCAGCGGCACAACGCTCGACGTCGCCCGCGATCTGAACCGCAAAGCGCTCGGCTATGATGTACACCCAACGCGCAAGATATTTTTCGTGTCGACGCGCAAACTCCCACCGGAGCTGAGCGGCAAGGTCGATTTCGTTTTTATCGATCCCCCCTATTCAACGCACCTGGACTACGGCCCCGACCCGCGCGACATCGGCAAGCTCTCGGCCGAAGGCGGCGAATATTTCACTGCAATGGAAAAGGTGATCTCGGAGATACACCGCGTCCTGAAGCCGAGCCGCCACATGGCGCATGTATATCAGCGATTCATACGAGCACCAGAAATCCGGGGGTTCGTTTTATCCGCTGGGGTTCGATTTATTCGCGATGATGCGAAAACAGTTTGAACCGGTGGATATCATTTCAGTGGTCCGCCACAACAAAACGCTGGACATGGGAAACTACCGGCACACGGCGGAGGAAGGGAATTTCTTTCTGCGCGGGTTTAACTATCTATTCGTGATGAAAAAGCCGCCGGCGAAGTAAGCGGCAATCACTGCGACTCCATCAAGATTTTTGTCGCGGCACACCATTCCACCATCGCTCCAAATCTACCGACTCGCACCCCCGCTGAACCCACTTATGCAGCTTGTAATATCCCAGCACCTCATTCTTGGCGATGGGACTATTCACCACGTCATCAATACTACGGCGAGTGAATGCAAGGATGCGATGCAGCGGCCGCCGGAGAACGACATGCTCAATCGCCGCGTTTTGCACCGGCCGCCGATTCGGAGAAAAACCGAGTGGGGTGAGTGATGACATCGAGAATATTGTAGCATGGGGTTCTCACCCCGACCTTCCATAAATTTCGCCCAGATTTTCGTCCCTGAACTTCCAGGCGGCGTTGAATATGGCGGGAGAGTAAGAGAAAGAGATAAATCGCAGCCGCCCCTGCAGCTGCGATTTGTCTCTTTCTTACTCTTCCGCCATATTCGACGCCGCCTCGGAATATCCTTCGACCACAATTACTCGCACTAAAAATGCATTAAAAAGATGAGACGAGACGCGCGTGTCCGATCGCGTTACCTGCACACCGCGAAACTCAACTCTCCGGCCTGGAAAATTCTGGTGTCTCCATCGCGGCCGCAGATTGCCCCGTAATCGCCGCCACGATACGTGGAACGTGGATGTGGCAATTCTCCAGAAAGATCGCGTATTTATCCTGTGTTCCACCGATCGCACACCCTGCGACATAGATACCGGAAACATCGGTTTCCATCGTCTGTGGATTAAACACCGGCATCCGGCAATCGCCGCGCAAAGTGATCCCTGCTTTCTTTAGCAGCGAAACATCCGCCTCATACCCAACCAGCGCGAGGACAAAATCAAACGGCTTCGTCACGCTTTCCCGGAAAACACTGCAATAGGTCGACGGCGCAAGGCTGACATGCGACGGCGTGATTTTTGTCGGAACCGTTCCGAAATAACTCTCGATTTTTCTGGACTCAATCAGCCCGTTGATTTCCGGAAGCAACCAATACTTGATGTTGGACTGATTAATCCGCTCGCGGCGATAGCTGATCGAAACAAATGCCCCCGCATGATAACACCGCAATGCCGCCTCAACCGCCGAATTTTTCCCGCCGACAATCAGCAATCGCTTGCGGAAATAAGTGTGCGGGTCCTGGAAATAATGACTGACGTGCGGCAAGTCTTCGCCCGGAATATTCAGAAGCCGAGGCCGATCCGTGCCTCCCGTGCAGAGGACAATTTTCCCCGCGCGAACAGTCTTCTGGCCCGAGCGCGCCTGCGTCGTCAGTACAAATCCGTCCGCCCCTTTATCGATTTGCGTCACCGGCTCATAGGTGCGCACTTTTAAGTCGTACTGCTGGACGATTCGCCGCAGGTACACCAGATATTCTTCGCGGGTCGCCTTGGCCTGATCCCACGTTTGCAGCGGCACACCGGCAATCGCGATCCGCTCATTGCTGCTGAAAAATCGCGTCTGCGGAGCAAACCACGAAATGGTGTACCCGATTTGCCTGGCGTCAAAATGAAGATAATCGATGCCCGCTTTTTTAAACGCGACCGCCAGTTCAAGGCCAATCGGCCCCGCCCCCACGATGGCGACATCTGTCGAAGCGTCAGAAGAGGATGGAGCATCTGCGATCATGAATGTCTTGGCACAGTATAGCCCCGCAGGATGGACACCAACAAAAAAACCCGAGCCGGCGAGATACAACTTTCGCCGGCTCGGATTCATTGAATGGACGGTTGGTGCAATGCGTTAGCTGCGGACATTCCCGCCGACGCCTGAGCCGCTGATGCCAGCGCCCGATGTGCGCGCAGTCGTCGCATCATCGTTCACATTTTCATGCTCGCGGCTGCCGACATGGTCCCAGGCATCGCGCATCGCGGCCTTGGCGCGATCCCATTCCAGCCGCGTCTTGCCCTTGGTGGCTTCCCAATCTGTCCGCACGCTCGATTCCACTTCTTCAAATCGCTTTCCGCCGTGGCGGCTGCGGGCTTCCCAGCCATGACGATATGCAGGCGCATATTCATCATATGCAGACCCCGGCGACACATAGGGCGCGAGCTGTAATTGCTCCGCCAATACTGATCCTCGGCGGTCGGGTTGACGGACTCAGCGACACCTTTGCCCGCAAGTCCGCCTGCAACCGCGCCCACTACTGCTCCGACAGCGGTCCCAATCGGCCCCGCCATGGAACCGATGGCGGCTCCCGCCGCTCCAGCCCCGGCCGCCCCAATGCCAGTGCCTACAGGATGCGAACCAGGTGCGCCGGTAATGGCGTCAGGGTTCGCGTCTGGATTTGTGTTCTTT
The DNA here is from genome assembly GCA_963704405.1 of uncultured Phycisphaerales bacterium. Classification (GTDB taxonomy): domain Bacteria; phylum Planctomycetota; class Phycisphaerae; order Tepidisphaerales; family Tepidisphaeraceae; genus MFD01213-c1. The sequence continues at coordinate 1,044,766 of OY969903.1, read as the reverse complement.
CTCGTTTCGTCTGCCATGATGAGACTCCGTTAGGGACATCCCCCCTGCCGTTATCACTGTGAAATATCAAAGCAAATGAAGTGCCAGCACAGCCTGCCGAAGCCCACGCATGAAGCAGAGTCAGCCTTAGCGGTATTTAATATTTTCAAATTGCAGCCTGCTTTTCTACCCCCCTCCCGGAAATCTAAAAGATGCGAGCAGATCGCCAGAGAAGGAGGGTTCAGGTTGCATTGCAGACCCCGCATGGCGAAACTGTCCTCTGATATGCGACACACCGTTTTAATCCTGTCCCTGATACTGGCCGCCGCGCTCGGCGGATGTCAGCCTCAACCCAAACCGGCAGCCCAGATCACCGGCGGCGATCCCTTCGCCGACCTCTCCGCAAACGGTAACCTCAGCGCCCCCACCCTTTCCCCCGAAGCTGTCGTCGCCACAGACACCTGCGCCTCCCGCCTTCAGGACATCGGCGAGGCGTTGCTGCTCTACTATTCAGTCAACAAACACCTGCCCGCCCAATTGGAAGAATTGAAATCAGAATCGGGAACCCCGCTCAATTTCACCTGCCCCCAATCCGGCAAACCCTATCTCTACATCTCCAGCGGCCTCGCTGCCGTGTCACACGACAAGCGAATCATCATCTGCGATTCCACACCATCGCATAATGGGAAACGCTGGTGCATTTTCATGCCACCACCGAGGCCCGGGCAGGCGGTATCGATGGAAGTGCTTGAAGTGCCGGAGGGGTTGTACAGGACTTACCTGGCCGAGCCATGATCCTGATGGCCCTTCACGGCCCCTCATCGATATGCCCTGGCAATTCCGCCGGCAGCACGTCCGATTGAACATCCCGCTCCCCCCGCCTGCCGCGCGATTGCCGTCGCCATTAACACAATCACCGTCCCAATCGTCACCCGCGCCGCCAGGATCAGCCACGCCGCCCCGATGATTCCAAAAATTGGAATGATCACAACGCCCCCGCCCAGCACAATCCCCAGCCCGATCAGCGCAATGCCCGTGACTTTCTGCGGCGCGACAAAGTTCAACAGCACCGCCGGCAGCGGTGTGAAGACAACATTAAAAATCGTGCTCAACACCAGAATTTTGAACGGCCCAACCGATAGCGCAAACGAATTGCCGAGAAGAATGCGAATCACCGGCCCCCCCAGAAGCATCGCCCCCGCCGCCGCCAGGACGCCTAGCGGAATCGCATATTTCAAATACCACCGCTGCAGCTCATTAAACGTCCCCGCGGCGAACGCCGGCGCCACCTTGGGCGCCAGCACCGTCTGCACCGCGCCATCAATAAAATCCGGAATCACCGCCAGCGTCATCGCGGCGGCGTAAATCCCCGCCTCGTAGTGCCCGCGAAATCCGTTGAGCATGAATATATCGAGCCGCTCATAAATCGCCGCCATTACCGTCGCCAGCACCATCCACTTGCTGTAATGATAGAGGCTCGCCAGCCGATGTCGCGGCAGCCGCGCGGGTGTCAGCACATCGCGAGGCAACATCACCGCCGCGATCGCAAAAGCGGCATACGGCGCAATCACATAAAGCAAAATTGCATTTCTCGCCGTCAAAAGATTCAGCATCACCAGCGCCACCACCGCCGCCGTGCGCCCCAGTTGCCAAACGGCATCGGTAAGAATAAACGGAACAAACCGCTCACTCAGTTGAAAAAACCCAAGCACCGATCGCAAAAGCAAATCCCCCAGCACCCCCGCGGCTGTCAGAACGGCCAGGAATCGAAATCGCGGGTCCTGAAAAACCAGCCACGCCACCACCCACGGGATTGCCGACGCCATTGCGATCGCCAACCCGCCAAGCCCGACCCGAACCCAGAATGCCGACCGAATAATCTCCAGCGCCCGCGGCCGATCGCTGCGCAGAAACAGCGGCGCCTCCCGCATCACCGCCATATCCAGCGGATCTCCGATACAACTGGTAATGATGCGAATGGCGTTGGTGCACAGCGTATAAAGCGCCAGCGCCGCCGGCCCCGCCGCACTACGGCCAAGCGTCCGCGCCACAAGCATCGTCGCCCCAAACCACGCGGCCAACAACGACACCCGCGCCGCCGTCACCAGAACAATATTCCCCCCAACGCGCAACCCCGCCCGATCTGGCGAAGAATCAGCCTGCGATTGTAAATTCCCGGTTTCCGTCACAAGAGTTGCCGCGAATCATAGCCGCATAAACTTTGCACAGGAATCATTCATAAGCGATCGCCAGAACACGATCGGCATTCGCTCGGAAATTTCAGTCAAACCCACCCTCGCTCATTTTCGCTCACTCATATCCAGATACTTTCGATACCTTCCCAGCGCCATCAACGGAAAGTAATGCCGATACAAGTGATACTTCAAATAAAACACGCGGAAACCCCGTTCCCGTAAACCACTGTTCATCCCACGCCCCATCAGCCGCCTGATGTTCAATCAGCCAATCAATCCCCCGCTTCACATCCGGATCATGCGGCCCAGCGACAGCCAGCAATCCCATCACTCCCCAGGCTGTCTGCGAGGCCGTGCTCTCGCCTTTCCCCTTCAACGCAGGATCATCATAACTCGCACACGATTCCCCCCAGCTTCCATCCGCCTTCTGAACGCTGCGCAGCCAGTTCGCCGCCCGCTGAATAAAGTCGGCGGACATATCCTGCCCCACGCTTTTCACTCCCGCCAAAACCTGCCATGTTCCATACACAAAATTCACGCCCCACCGCCCCCACCAGCCGCCGTCCTTGTCCTGATGCCTGCGGATGAACTGAATTGCACGCTCCACCATTGCATCCGAGCGGCAAAAACCATTATGTCCCAGCGATTCAAGCACCCGCCCCGTGATATCCGGGCAACTCGGGTCCTGCATCGCGTTGTGATCGGCAAACGGAATATACTCAAGGATCGGCCGGGGCTCTGTCTTGTCAAAAGCCGCCCAGCCACCATCACTGTTCTGAAACGCCAGCAACCAGTTAATCCCGCGGCGGACCGCCTCATTCGCCTTCTTCCCCCCCAGCCGCTTCAATGACATCACCGCCATCGCCGTATCGTCAACATCAGGGTAATGAGGATTGTGAAACTCGAAGAACCAACCGCTCGGCTCAATCCGCTGCGTGTTCTTCTGCCAGTCCGATGCAAAGCGAACTTCCTTATCCAGCAGCCACTGCGATCCTCGCCGTGCTGCGTCAGAATCGATCGGCAATCCTGCCTCCGCCAGCGCGTGCATCGCAATGCCCGTATCCCACACCGGCGAAACGCACGGCTGCAGCCGGATGGTGTCTCCTTCGCGGATATAAAAATCCTTCAAATCCTTATGCGCCTTCTGCACTACCGGATGGTCATCTGCATACCCCATCGCCTTAAATACAATCAGCATGTACACCATCGGCGGAAAAATCGCCCCCAGCCCTTCGGAATCCGCCATGTGATCCAGCAACCACTTCTCCGCCGCGGCCATCGCCCGTTCGCGCAGTCCTGCAAATGGCGATTCCTCATACCGCTTGAGCATCCGATCCACGCGCAGGAAAAAATCCCGCCACGTCCACGGAAACCCTTTCCGCGGCGTGCCCAGCGTGTTCCCCGCGTCAAAATCAACATAAAGCTCGCGAATCCCCAGATTCCCCGGCACTTCCCGCACGCGCTTCAGCGTCGTCACAATACCCAGCGGCAAAATCATCGTGCGCGTCCACGCCGACACGTTGTACAGATTGAAATAAAACCACTTCGGCAGAAACACCACTTCCGGCGGAATGCTCGGACACGAATCGAAACTGATCTGGCCCAGGCAGGCGAAGTAAAACCGCGTAAACGTATTGCATTTCTCCGCCCCGCCCAGCCCACGGATCAACTCGCGCGCACGGCTCATATGCGGCGCGCCCGCATCATCCCCTTGCAGCTTCAAAGCAAAATAAGCCTTAACCGTCCCCGAAATATCCGCCGGCCCTCCCGGATAAAGGCTCCAGCCGCCGTCCGCGTTCTGAATATTGCGAAGGTAGTTGGTGATCTTCGGCAGGTCGGCGTCATCTTCCTGTCCCAGGATCCATTTGAGCAGAATATATTCTGACTCCAGAATGCTGTCCCCCTGCAACTCTCCCACCCACCACCCGCCAGGCGCCTGCTTTGCCAGCAGCGCCCCGGTCGACCGCGCAATAGCCAAATCCAGCGGCGTAGTCCCGCCTTGTCCGTCATGTGCAGCAATTCGTTCCACCATCGCCCGAGCAGGCGCGCCCAGAGTGCTAATTGTCACGATCGATTTTATCCTTGTTGTGGCAAAGCAAGCCGCCGGAGCTTCCCAAAGGGCAGAAAACTACCATGCGGCAAAAGAGGGAACAAGCCGCCTCTCCTCAGCAAAACAGCGCCTCGCCCGTTGCGGTGTGCACATCCTGGCCAGAGCAGACATTCCTGTCTGCCACGGATGATGCACTCATTCATCCGCACTGTTGCATCCACCTGTGATTGCGCTGCAGGTACCAATCCATATAAAAAACGCCCGCCCGGAAAATCCGGGTCGGGCGTTGATTTACCTGCCAATTTCCACCAACAACATTTACTTAAAATGCCCCGTTACAGAAACCGCCGCCGCCGGCATCTTAAACTGCGAATTAATCTTCGTACTGTTAATGTACCCTGACCAGTTTACAAAACTATGCCCGCTGTTCGGCAGCGCCAGCGCCGTAACCGTGATCCCCGCGGGATAATATTGCGTGCGGGTGACATACCCAAACGTCGAATTACTATTGCGGAAATCCACCCGATAAGTCGGCATGAAATACGGAATCAGCTTGCTGACATGGACATCGGTGCTCGCCCGGATGGATGCCACGACAAGACGAGCGATTTCGATCGCCCCAAATTCCGTGAAGTGAACCGAATCATTCGATCCACCGGAATAAATCGGCCATTGACCGGCTGGAAAAATCATCGAGAGATAGTTGAGCGAATACGTTTCACCCAGCGAGGTGCGGAGATCGCCTTCCATTTTGTCGAGGTCGATCAGGGGCACATGAATATTCGCCGCGAGCTGTCGGGTGGCGATCGGATAGTTGTGATACGCGGGATAGATTGCGCCATTCTTCCAGCTATTCCGATTCACCGTCGAAACAAGGACCGGGAACGCACCCTTTGCCTTCGTCTCATTCACAAACTTAGTGAGGTAATCTTCAAACGTCGTAAACGGATCGGTGTGCCGGGCAACGTCACTGTCCGCATCGTTGATGCCAAACTGGATAGTCACGAAATCGCCCGCCTTGATTTTGGGCGTCACGCTCGGCCAGACATCGTTGTAATAGCTTTTAGCGCTCGATCCAGCGCTGCCAACATCATCAATGGCGACTCGCGAAGAGTTGAAGAAAAAGGGAAGAACCTGGCCCCAGCCTGTCTTTGGGTATCGATTGGCGTTCCACGCGCAGACCGTGGAATCGCCGACAGTATGAATCGTTATGATCGCCGAAGCGCTTTTGAGCCTGAAGCAAAACACCAAGCGTCATGCAGATGCCAAAAACAACAGTTTTTCTAAAAATGGCGTCAAACATGCGCGCAGCGGCCCGTGTATGATTTGGTATTCATGACTGTTCATCTCCTTGAAATTATTCGCGATATGATTTGATATGGATCGTGGCAGGAAATACGTTGCCTGCCACGATCCATATCATTGTACTGGTCAGGTCAGGTTCCGATGGAATTTGCCGACAGGCTGCTGCTGACGACAAGGTCAATCGCGTCATAAGCGATCGATGGACTGAGATAACCGCCTTCGCTCGTGCCGGCGTCAACATTCAAAGCAATCGAGTTGGCGCCGGCGGCGAATACACCCGCTGGAATGGCATAGTCCCATGTGTGGTTGTATCCACGATATGTGCCATGAACGAGCGTGCGCGCATCCGGCTCGGGACCGGAGCCAGGCAGCCTGCTGGTGTACTTGCCGTTATTGACAACGATGTAGTCGCGGCCACCGGCGAAAGTATCTGTCGTGCCGATGCGGAGCGTCAGGCCTTCGGCGGCCTGGGCGGCAGTGAGATTGAATTTGATCGTCGGAACGTTGCCGATGTCTTTCCACTGGGCCGCCGGGAACGTATTCGTGGCCGAACTGCCAACCGTAAATGTAACCGGCTTCCACGGAGTCATGCGGCTATCCGAAGGGTGCATGGTCCTGAACTTCGGGCCATTTTCAAACTCAAGGGGTGTGCCATCCCAAACGCCGACTGTCCAGATGGCCGTCGGTTGAGTCTTGGGATCCGAGATATTCGCTACCGTGTTATGACCGGCGGTGACAACAATCGCCTGCTGATTCACTTCAAGCTCGCCCTGATAAATCGTTTCCGTATACGTTCCGGGCAATACGCCTGTCATGCTGAACGTGCCGCCGTGGCACGTGGTGAAGTATTGGGCATTGGCGTTCGAAAGCGCGACAACAGTATTAATCCCCGCTGCTTTCGTCGTTGCAGTGCCGGACACGCTGCCTCGGCCGGACGCGCCGACATAGCCTTTCAATCCCAGCGTGCTATACCACGAATAATCGATCCCGCCCGGCGAACCGCCGTTCGTGATCGCGATTGAATATGCTCCCTGCAGCCCGGTGCGATACGTGCCCGGAACCGGCTCAATCTGGGCATGGTCAGACCACATGTAATATGTGATCCCCTGAATATCGCTGAAGAACGGCCCGCCCGATTGCTTCTCGTGGGAAGTGATGTCAAAGAAAGCGCCGATCCCATTGCCCGTCAGACCGAACCGATATGACCCCGGATCGATCATGCGCGAGTTGCCATAGAACTTAGAATAAGTGAAGCCGGTGGTGGTGTTCTTCACCGTATCAGCCGATTCAAGGTTGACGTTCCCCTCGGCGTAGTTCGACGGGTTGTTCGCGTTGTTTCCGCTCGTCAGAACGTTGGTGTCAAACGGGAAATAAAATCGGCTCTCCCCCGGCCACTTCGACGTGTACGTATCGAGATAAATATTCGGCGACCCCTTCTTGGCAATGTAATATTGAATGACGCCATTGATAGCCGAGCCATCATCTGTGACGAGGATCGTTCCATTCGTCGCATTTTCATTAATGCTCAGCTTCCCGCCCAGGCCGGATTCCCAGTGGGCGGTCTTGCCGCTTTGAATGATTTCCGTCCCGTTGTGTTTGACGGAAGTGATATTCGCATTTTTATCAATGACAAAGACCGTCCCACCACCGGTGTCGATTGTGTAACCCCCGCCGCTGTTGTTGGTGAAACCGAAAGCAAAAAGAATACGGTTTTCGCATGTCTCGAAAACGGCGCCTGAAAACGGGCCTTCTTGTGGCGGGAAACGCGGTTGACCGAAGAACGCATGGAACCTCCAGAAATGAATGGCGATGGACAACGGCGCGGGATCAAAAAGACACACCGCTCAAACCGCGTCCGACTTGCCTGACAAAGGTGTTTAATCTGCAGCGTGCCACCTGGCATGGCTGCAACCGAAATAATTCCGTATCACCAAAACCGACGGCTTACCTTCACCAAACCACACTGCAATACAAACGATTGCATGATTTCAGAAATAATTCTAAGCATATGTCGAAAAAGCTCTTATCAATTTATTTTGAAATTTTTGTGACGAGGCTCCTCGTCACCGCTCTCTGAAGGCAATGCAGCCATACAGTGAGCCGCCTTACTAAGGCGTTTTGAACTCCACTTGCAGCAAAGGCACGAATTTCACTCGCGAGCTAAAATCGAATTAAATAGGACACAAAAATGAAAATTCCGCAGACCGCTCTGAAATGTTCACCTGACACAGGCATTATACCGGTGTGAACATTATCGATGCGAAAATTTTTCCCTTTTTTTGCAAAATTTGCATGCGGCTGCTTTTTACTCAAAAATCCCGCAAATGTGAGCAAATTGCATCATATATTTTTAATATAATATAAAAATTAAATTTAAAATTAAGCAGGCGAAAGGCCTCTCGCTTTACTTTATTGTCCAAATTCTGCCCCTTGGGCCGTGTACTCATAGTGAATTTGACCCAAATATCCACTGGCGGTGGAAAATGTTGGAAAAAAATCGTGTCGATGAGTTCATCCAATTGTTCACAGCGCATGAACCGCGCCTGCGGGCATTTGTTCTAACGCTTGTGCCCCGCTGGTCTGATGCTGAAGAGGTAATGCAGCAATGCAACCTCGTGTTATGGAAAAAATTCAGCACCTTTCAGCAGGGAACTAATTTTTTTGCCTGGGCATGCCAGATTGCCCGGTTTGAGGCAAAAGATTTTCGAAAACGCCAGGCCCGGGAAAATGTACTCTTTAGCGATGAGTTTGTGGATGCCGTCGCAGACGAGGCGGCAGTAATGGCAGGAGAGTTGGGTGATCGTCAGGCAGCGTTGCAACGGTGCATCGAAAAGCTGTCACCAACGCACCGCAAGATGCTACAGATGAGATACGATGCGCACGGCTCGGTGGAGGGCGTTTCCAAGGCCCTGAATCGCTCGATGGATGCGGTTTACAAGGCTCTGAGCCGAATCAGGCAGGGATTGCTTGAGTGCGTAACTCGCACCCTCGCGGCAGACCAGTGATGACCACCGAAGGCCCTAATCCGGAAAATTCGCCCTCCGCCCGTGAGTTGATTCACGCGCTCTGCGATGGTGTCATTTCCCCTGAACAATTGGAGACGTTGGATCGGCTCGTCATCACCGATGTAGAGGTCCGCCGCCTCTACATCCGCATGATGCAGTTGCACGCCGGGTTGTATCAGCATGCCCCCATGGTCGCTTCGCTGACAGAAAGTGAATGCGATTGCTGTCCGGCGATGGATGACACGATGGTGCTGCCATCGCTCGCGGAGTTGCAGAAGTACGAGGAGCAGGAACAGGAGCAGCAAGAAGTGGAACTGCCGGAGCCGGCCCTGCTCCGAAAGCCCAATCCATCCCGGTCGATCGCCTGGCGCGCCGGACTGGCGGCGGCAATCGCACTCGTGATCGGCGCAGCCGCGCTGATCAGCCTGAATAAATCTGCTCCTCCACCTCAGATCCTGCAAAACACTGCGCTGCGTACATTAGTTCATCCGGAGGAAAAAGAAATTTCGCCCTCTACCGAGCCGGTGAAACCTCTGGGGCCGTCGGTCGCAACAATCATCAATGCGGTCGATGCTGAATGGGGAGGCGACACAACCGGTGATTTAAACTCCGGAATGCCCGCAGGCGCATCGGTTGAATTAAAGATTGGATGTGCCGAACTGGTATTCACCGGCGGCGCCCATGTCGTCATTCAGGGCCCGGCACAATTCGTCATCACTTCGGGCAGCGCGGTCAGGCTCATGTCCGGAAAGCTGGTGGCGAATGTGCCGGGTGGTGGATTTGTCGTCAACACCCCCACCGCCTCAGTGAAAGACCTGGGGACAGAGTTCGGCGTCGGTGTGGAGGGAGACGGTCAAACACAGGTGGATGTGTTCAAAGGAAAAGTGCAGGCCGCGCCAATGACCGCTGGAACATCGTCGCCGCCGCCCGAGCAACTGCTCTCTGAAGGACAGGCGGCTCAGGTCTCAACATCCGCCGTGGCGATGGACCGCAATGGGGCGTCACCGCAGCGGTTCGTTCGCAGCTTGAACGGCGATGCGATGGAATTGGATCTGGTCGATGTGATCTGCGGCGGTGACGGTTCCACTCATCGCCGCGGCAGCGGGATCAATACGTGTACCGGTCATGCCGGCGTATTGCCGCAGATCGGATCGCAACTGGGCGATCATCGCTACCATGCTGTGCCTGAGTTGCCCGCCATTGACGGTTGCTGTATTCCCGACGGCAGCCTCGGCCCCGTCCAGGTGGATTCCGCCGGCCATACGTTTCCCTTTCCCCCCACGGCAAACCACACCACTTTCCTTCTCTGGGCCGGTGGGCCCGTCCCTCAATTACCGTGGACCCCCGGTGCTATTTCCACGCGGCTCGGAGATGTTGATTACGGAACAGACGGCCATGGCCTGCTCTTCGCACATTGCAATAAGCTTTTAACCCTGAACCTGGATGTCCTGCGCCAACTGCATCCAGGACAATCGCTGGCGCGTTTCCATTGCATAACCGGCAACAGCACCCCCGGAAAGTTTTCCACCCTGACCGACGCCCAGGTGTTAATCGATGGGATCGCCCGGTTTAAAAAAATGGCCTTCACCACTAAAGAAGGCGCGATGGACGTCGATCTTCCGCTGACCGATTCAAATCATTTCCTAACCCTCGCCTCCACCGACGGCGGTGACAACACCGGCCACGACTGGGTCATCTGGGCAGACCCGATCATCGAAACAACCGGCAAAAAAGCCGCGCCCGCCCAACCCTGATCTACCCCCTGCGAAAACGCGCCACTCACGTCGCCGCAACCCGCCGAATCGCTATAATGCCGTCCACGTGGAGAACATGATGGACGCAATGATTTTACCCGCGCAATCCAGCCCCGCCGCTACAGCCGGCGGTCCCCCCAACCTGCATGAAGACTTCCTCGGCTGGCTCCAGCAGCACCAGGGCCGCGCCTACGACCTCCACGAAAAACACATCAATCCCGTCTTTGTCAAAATGCTCCGAACCATCGGCTTCGACAAAGGCTACGTCCGCGGCGAAGGATGCTATCTGTGGGATGCGGCAGGAAATAAATACCTCGACCTCCTCACCGGCTGGGGCGTCTTCGCCCTTGGCCGCAACCATCCCAAGGTAAAGGCAATCATTCAGCAACTCATGAATGAAAACATGCCCAACCTCGTCCGCATGGATTGCAGCCTCCTCAGCGGCCTCGTCGCCGAGATGCTGACGAAACACACAACCGACGGCTTATCCCGCGTCTTCTTCTGCAACAGCGGCACAGAAACTATCGAAACCGCCATCAAGTTCGCCCGCTGCGCCACCAGTCGCCAGGATATCGTCTACTGCGACCACGCCTTCCACGGCCTGACAACCGGCGCACTGTCCCTGAACGGCGCCGAATTCTTCCGCGAACGCTTCGGCGACCTCATGCCCGGAACGAGCAAGGTGCCGTTCAATGATCTGCCCGCACTGGAAAAGGCGCTGAGCGCCCAGACCATCGCGGCGTTCATCGTCGAACCGGTCCAAGGCAAAAGTTGCGAGGTACTTGCCGATGGATACCTGGCCGAAGCGCAGCGGCTGTGCAACAAGTATGGCACTCTTCTCATTTGCGATGAAGTGCAATGCGGGCTTGGCCGCACGGGCAAATGGTTTGCATTTCAGCACTGGGACAATGTCGAGCCGGACATCGTCTGCGTCGCCAAGGCACTATCCGGCGGATACGTGCCCGTGGGCGCGGTGATTACCAAGCCGCGGATCATGGACTGCGTCTTCAACTCCATGGAACGATGCGTCGTCCATTCCAACACCTTCGGCCAGAACGACATGGCCATGGCCGCCGCCCTGGCAAGCCTTTATGTGATTGAAGAAGACAAACTGGTCGAGAACGCCGCGGCGATGGGCGATTACGCCATGACCCGCCTGCGCGAAATCGGGAAGGATTGCCCCTTCGTCTCCGCCGTCCGCGGCAAGGGATTGATGTTTGGAATCGACTTCGCCCGCCCGAAGGATTCATTCAAGCTCAAGATGGCCTGGGACATGCTTCACAAAATGAACTTCGGCGTCTTCGGGCAGATGATCATCATCCCGCTTTTGCAGAAGCATCACATCCTGACGCAGGTGGCCGGTTATCACACGGAAGTCATCAAGTTCCTGCCGCCGATGACCATCACAAAACAAGATATGGACTGGTTCCTCACCGCAATGCAGGAGACGTTAATGGATACGACAAAGGTTCCTGGCACGGCGTGGGAAACAGTGTTCGGCCTGGCCAAGCGTGCTATGAAGGCATCAGGATAATTTCATTCCAGCACATCTGAAAAGGGAGACAGCCATGAGTGTTTTTGGAACGCGGCTATTCGGCAAGGTGGACGTTGTGCCCGGTTTTTTTCATGTCGGGACCAAATGCTGGCACATTAACTACGTGCCTCTGGTTCCAATGAAGTCGTACATCGTGTTATCCCAAGGCGGGAATCAGTTTCGCGGAATTGAGCTGCCCCTGAGTTGGAAATCCTGGGGCATGGCGTGGTTCCGATTTTTTGGATGGGTCGCCGTCATTGTCGGCCTGACCATTGCGATCGTCGGATTGACATCGCATAGTCCCGCCCGACCGGACGAATATCTTCCTGGCTTTGCGTTTGTCGGCATTGGCGCTGTCGTGCTGGTGATCGCATACCTATTCAAACCGCTGACCCATGCAAGCTATGACCGTGCAGTTGCACTGGCGCAGCGTGCGTCATTCAATGCCGAGGGATTGGCGCAGCTGCGTAAGCTATACGGCTTACCGCCGTCCACCGCGCCAATTTCGCCGAACAAGGCGAGTGTTACACAATAAACTTCAAGGAACAAACCAACCAGATTGATCGCCGCTTCCGCACGCCGCTGGCGATGGAGGTCTATCCCACATGCTGATTTCACACCTTCTCGCTGATGCGCCGCTTCTCATGCCTTCCACCTGGGCGGACATGTTCCATCTCGACGTCCCGCTCCTCGAAAAGGTCTTCCGCACCATCATCGTCTACTTCGCGCTAATGCTCGGCCTGCGCCTCAGCGGCAAACGCGAGTTGGCGCAGCTCAATCCCTTTGACCTCATCGTCCTGCTGATGCTCAGCAACACCGTCCAGAATGCCATCATCGGCAACGATAACTCCGTCACCGGCGGCATCCTCGGCGCCGTGACGCTTCTCACCGTCAACTATCTCATCGTCCGCCTCGTCTATACCAGCCCGAAGCTGCAGCGGCTCTTCGGCGGAGCGCCGGAAGTCCTCGTTCGCCACGGCCATCTTCGCAAGCACATGCTGGAACGCGAACTGATCACGCCAGAAGAACTGGAAGCCGCGGCTCATCGGCAGGGAATCGAATCGTTAAAAGACGTCGAAAAATGTATCCTCGAACCAACCGGCACCATCTCATTCATTCAGCGCAAACCAACCAGCGACGAGGAACGACACGAGCAACTGCTGAAGAAAATCGATGAAATGACGCAGCGCCCGCCCGGCCGCAAAAACCACGGCGCGGCATCACGAAACGGCTCCGGCCGCGTCACCCCATTCCGCGGCTCCGCCGGCCGCAATGGCAAACTCCATCGCGCGGCCTTCTCTGCGTAGGGTCCGCACCGCGGACCAGCCTCCAATATTAAAAAACAACCGGTCCGCACGCGGACCCTGCCACATGAAACTCAACGTGATCGCTGCAAAGACCGATGCAAAAGGCCCCTGGTACAAACAGGGCCTCAACTTCACCTGCACCTGCTGCGGCAACTGCTGCACCGGTGGCCCCGGCTACGTCTGGCTCTCCGAAGAAGAAATCCGCCGCCTCGCCACCCATTTAAATCTCACCCCCGAAGAAACCGTTGAACAATACTGCCGCAAGGTCAACGGGAAGTTCACGCTGAACGAATCGCGGAATCTCAGCGGGAATTATGATTGCGTGTTTTTGAAGGAGATCAAACCGCCGCGGTCTTCGCGAAAAGGCGACGTGATCGTCCAGGCGAAAAGAGTCTGCGGCATCTACGAAGCGCGGCCGCTGCAATGCCGCACCTGGCCCTTCTGGCCCGAAAATCTCGAATCCCAATCCGTCTGGCAAACCGAAACAAGAAAGTGCCCCGGCATGAACACCGGCAAACACTACACCCAGCAACAAATCGAATCCTTACGCGACTCCCCCGACTGGCCCAACAAACCCCCCAGCTCAAAATAATCCGAACCCCCCTCTTGGCGGCCTCACATCTTGGCGTTCATCCAAAAAGAATATCTAGCGCCAAGGCGCAGAGGATGCATCGCATCAACTCTGCGTCCCAGCATCCCCACAACCGCACACCCGTTTAACACATCCTTAATCAACTGCTAACAAACGACGCCTAGCATTCCCCCATCGGGAAAACCAGAAGGATGCGGCGTCCCAAGGCATTCCGCCCCACGGACCTCCAAATCCCCCAGAACCAAACTCGAAGGAGAACCACCCCATGAAGATGAACGCTTGGATCTATTGTGCCGCCACCGCTGTACTTAGCGTCGCCGGTGCCACCACCGTCGTGTCCGCCGACACCCGCCTCAACGGCGCCGGCGCCACCTTCCCCGCCCCCCTGTATGCCCGCTGGGTCGCCGAATATCAGAAGGCCAACCCCGACATCGCCATCGACTACCAGGCCATCGGTTCCGGCGGCGGCATCAAGGGCATCACCGAGAAAACCATCGACTTCGCCGGCAGCGACGCCCCCATGAACAAGAACGAAGTCACCAAAGCCGGTGGTCAGGACAACCTCGTCGAAGTCCCCTCCTGCGCCGGAGCCGTCGTTCCCGCCTACAACCTCCCCGGCGTCACCGACCTCAAATTCAGCGGTGACGTGCTCGCAAAGATATACATGGGCAAAATCACCAAATGGAATGACCCCGAAATCGCCAGGCTGAACGACGGCGTCAACCTCCCCGACACCGCCATCACTCCCGCCTATCGCACCGACGGCAGCGGCACCACCTTCATCTGGACCAATTACCTCACCACCCAAAGTGAAGACTTCAAAGGCTCCATCGGAGCCGGCAAGCAGGTCAAGTGGCCCGTCGGTCAAGGCGGCAAAGGCAACGACGGTGTCACCGCCGTCGTGCAGTCCACCCCCGGCGCAATCGGTTACATCGAAGAAAATTTCGCCGACAAAAACAACATCGCCTACGGCTCTGTCCTGAACAAAGCCGGCAAATTCGTCAAGGCCTCCCCCGCCGCCGTCTCCAATGCCGGCAACAGCGCCGTCGATCAGTTTAAGGGCAACCTCCTCGCCGCCAACATCTGGAACCAGGGCGGCGACGAAACCTACCCCATCGCTTCCTTCACCTACATCATCGTCTACAAGGACCTCAACAACGTAAAGAGCAAGGAACAGGCCCAGGCCCTGGCCAACTTCCTCTGGTGGGCCACCCATGACGGCCAAAAATTCGCCACCGAACTCGATTACGCCCCCCTCGCTGACGCCGTAAAATCCAAAGTCGAAGACGCCCTCAAAACCCTTTCCTACGGCGGCGCCGCCGTAACACCCATGGCCGACGCAAAATAAATTCACAACCCGCCAGATAAAAAAACAGGGAGCCGCAAGAACCTCTTGGCGTCCCGCCAATCGTCCAGCGGCTCCCTGTTTCCTGGCTCGTCCCTTACGCTCTGAACCTGCTACGCAGTGCAGCGCATCTTACTCCATCCCTCGCTGTCGATATTCTTTGCTGTCGATCTTTGGGAGGGCAGTGAATATGGCCATCAAGAAAAATCACAAATACAGCGGCTCGCCGCCTCCATCCCTCCGCCCAAACCACAGAGACCACTGCGCCGCCAGCAAACTGATAGCCAGAGCAGAACCAGTTCCCACTCCCACCCTGCCACCAAGTCGCGCTGCAGCCTCCCAGAGAGGTACCCCCACCATTCCCCACCCAAACCATCCCTCAACCTACCGCCACAAAAAGGCCCGCCGTTTCCGCGCCCCAACCGTCCCTCAACCTACCGCCCCAAATGGCCCGCCATTCCACACCCAAACCTTCCCTCAGCCTACTGCCACAGGGGGCGTGCCCTGCCTACGGAGGTGGAGGACGCTGGAGGCGGAACCGAGCGGCACGGCGAGAGTAAGAGCTGGGTTCCGCCTCCGGCTAACCTTCACCGCCCGCGCAGCGGTCCTTTTACACCTTCCCTCTTATCTCAATTCCCTCTTAGCGGGGGTGCGGGGGCAGCAGCCCCTGCGTCTGCGATTTCCTCTTCTCCCTCCGCCAGACGCCAACGCAATAAACGACCGTCCGCGATCAGGTCAGGATAAAGGTGTTTAAAATCTGTCAAAGATAGGATTGACCGCCAAGCCGCCAGGACCGCCAAGGCAGGAGGAGAAATGAAAGAACAGCTAAACGCGAACCCCACATGTTCATCATTCGAATCTGATTCATCATTCGAATTTCCTCATAGGCTGCGACATTGAAGCGACGACAACAAGAAATTCTGGACGAAACCCCGTCGCCGCGAGAAACTGTTCAAGTCTTGGTTTCCAAAGATTCCAATTTCTCCTGAACCCCGCGAAATGTCACAAGCCGCTCCATCCTCTCCCCTTCAGCCGCTTTCCTACAAGTCGCCGTCGACTCTCCACGCTTCCGGCCGGCATTTCTTCTCCGCCGACCGTGTCCTCCGCGTCCTTACCAGCACCAGCGCTGTCGTCATCCTTCTGATGCTCGCAGGCCTTGTCACTGTCCTTACCGTCGCCGCCCTCCCCAGCATCCGGGCCTATGGCTTCCACTTCCTCGTCGGCCAGGATTCGGCGCCCCAACGAAGTCGAACAGCCCAGGCACGGCCAGGACGGGAAAATCATCATGGAAGACGGTGAAATCGTCACCGAAACCCTCCCCCCGGCCTTCGGCGCACTGCCCGTGATCTGGGGAACAGTTGCAAGTTCTATCATCGCGATATTTCTTGCGGTGCCGCTCAGCATGGGCGCATCCCTTTTCCTCGTCCGCATCGCCTCTAAATGGCTCTCCGGCCCCATCTCATTCCTGGTGGAATTTCTGGCTGCCATTCCCAGTATCGCCTACGGCATCTGGGGCTTGTTCGTCCTCAGCCCTTTCCTCCAGCGCGGCGTAGAACTCTGGAACTGCCTCCGCTGGCTCGCCAAAGTCCCCGGCCTCCAATGGGCCTTCACCCAGCACAACCAAACCGTCTCCCTCAGAGGATTGGAATCCATCCTCAACGACCTCCTCCTCGCTGTCCCCGGCCTCCAATGGCTCGCCTCCCCCAATGGCGCCGTGACCGGTCGCGACATGCTCGCCGGTGGCATGATCCTTGGCATCATGATCGTGCCCATCATCACCGCCATCAGCCGCGACGTCCTGAAAAATGTCCCTCGCGCCCAGGTCGAAGGCACCGTCGCCCTCGGCGCGACATGGTGGCAAAGCAGCAAGGAAATGCTCAAATACAGCCGCTCCGGCCTCTTCGGAGCCATCATGCTCGGCCTCGCCCGCGCCGCCGGGGAAACCATGGCCATCACCATGGTCATCGGCAACAACAACCAGATCCAACCCTCCCTCTTCGCCCCCGCCCAAACCATGAGCAGCCTCCTTGCCAATGAATTTGCCGAAGCCAGCACGGACCTGCACCGCTCCGCCTTAACCGAAGTCGCCTTGATCCTGCTGGCGATGTCGTTGATGTTCAACATTGTCGCCAGGTATCTGGTAGTGGGAAAGCAGTCCCGAACGGCAGCTTCTGCATAAAACACACTGTTTTGCTCGAAAAGAAATTCACGCGAAGTGAACACGAATGAAGACAGAAGAATCACGCAATTTCCCTTTCGTGCTCCTTCGTGTCCCTTCGTGGGCGCCTCTTATCCGTTGACCCCCGCCTATGCCTGAAACATTCCATAACACCATCGCCGCCGCCAAGAGCCGCATCATGTTTGCCATCTGCGTCACCTTCACTGTCTTTATCCTCGGCCTCCTCACCCTCGTCGTCGGTTACCTCATCTCCATTGGCCTGCACTCGGTCAGTTGGGACTTCTTCCGCCACGACCCCATCCCCGTCGGCATGAACGGCGCGCCCGGCGGAATGCGCAACGCCCTCGTCGGCACCGCAATCCTCATCGCCCTCGCCAGCATGGTCGGCATCCCTCTCGGCATGTTCACCGGCGTCTACCTCGCTGAATATGATGTCGGTTCGCGCCTCGCCACCCCCGTCCGTTTCGTCGCCGACGTCCTCGCCGGCGTCCCCAGCATTGTCGTCGGCATTCTCGGCTACGAACTCGTCGTCCGCCCCATCGGCAACTACAACGGCTGGGCCGGCGCTTGCCCTTGCCTTCATCATGATTCCCATCATCGCCCGAACCACCGAAGAAATGCTGCGCCTCGTCCCCGGCAGCTACCGCGAAGCCTCCATGGCCTTGGGGGCCACCAAGGCCCGCACCATCCTCCGCGTCGTCATCCCCTCCGCCACCGGCAGCATCGTCACCGGGATCATGCTCGCCATCGCCCGCGTCGCCGGCGAAACTGCCCCGCTGCTCTTCACCGCTCTCGGAAGCCGCCTGCTGACTACCAATCCCAACCAGCCCTTCCCCTCTCTAACTGTCCAAATCTTCAACTACGCCACCGGCCCCTACAAAGCCCAACGCGACCTCGCCTGGGCCGGAATCCTGGTCCTCATCACCCTGATATTCATTCTCAACCTGAGCATCCGCTTCGCCACCAGAACAAGAAAATGAGCGATGGTTCTCAATTGGACATCGCAATAAACTGAAAAATAGCAACAAAATACTATATGAATACAACTAATCAATTCACAGGCATTTAACAAAGATAGTAATCACTAATGAATTTAATAAAAACGTTCACAAACGTTCACAAGTGTTCACTTTGCTCCGCTCCAAATCTGCTCCTTTTCGCCCTCTGTTTCCTCCTCGCCGCCCCTGTTGCCACTGCCCAAACCTCAAAGCCTGCCACCCGCCCCACCCGTCCGCCGCCCCCTACCCGCGACCCCTTTGCCCCCGGTTACGTCTCGGCCACCGCTCTCCCCGACGGCACGCTCCCCTCGCCCGACACCGATGGAAACTTCATCCTCGGCCCCACGCACAAACCCGCCCCCGAGACTCAAACCGACCCAGCCGTCCCGCAGGGAAACGTCATCAACTTCACCATGAAGTCCACCGACAGCAAGGTCTATCCCGGCATCGCCCGCGAGCCCAACACCTTCGGAATCGCCGACCCTGCCGACCCCGCGAAAATGCTGGTCACCACCAGCCACCCCGCTCCCTACACCCGTCGAGTCGCCGTCTACATTCCCAAACAATACCTCCCCGGCACTCCCGCCCCCTTCATCATTGGAACAGACGGCCCCGACCACCTGCTCTTCACGACGCTCGACAACCTCATCGCCGCCCGCAAACTTCCCGTCATGCTCGCCATCTCCGTCGGCAACGGCGGCGGTGACGCCCAGGGCAGCGAGCGCGGCCTCGAATATGACACCCTCTCCGGCGCTTACGCCGAATTCATCGAACAAGAACTCCTCCCCGCTGTCGAGAATCAATGCAACGTACAACTCACCAAAAACCCCGACGCCCGCGCCACCATGGGCGGCAGCAGCGGCGGCGCATGCGCCTTCATCATGGCCTGGTACCATCCCGACCTCTACCACCGCGTCCTCACCTACTCCGGCACATTCGTCAACCAGCAGTGGCCTTACAACCCCAACACACCCCACGGCGCCTGGGAATTTCACGAGCATCTTATCCCCAACTCGCCAACCAAACCCCTCCGCATCTGGCTGGAAGTCGGTGACCGCGACAACCTCAACTCCAACGCCCTGCGAGACAATATGCACGACTGGGTTGTAGCCAACGAAAACATGGCGAAAGTCCTCGCCGCCAAAAATTATCACTACCAATTTCTCTTCGCCAAAAACGCCGGCCACACCGATAGAAACGTGAAACAACAAACCCTCGCCCAGGCCCTTCAATATGTGTGGAACGACTATCCCCTCGAACCCGCCCCCGCAAAATAAACGCGCGCGGTGCCGCGCGCTGCCAGGCTGAAACTCACGATTGCCAAAACCCGCATAGCGGCCTCGGGTAAATAGCTAGGCCATCCCTCAGCACAGGCGCCTGCCTGCGGCCCAGCCGGATGCAGGCCCGCTTTCGCGAACACGCCCAACATCTTTTCCTCCAAAAATCTTAAGGAACCCCCACGGCGGCTGGCGCACAGTCTGCATATCTATTTTTGAATCCGCTGTGAACCACCGTTCACGAGCGGCTTCATCATTAGTTTTCGGAGAACGCATATGAATTCGGACAAATCGACGGTTTCTCGCCGCGAGATGGTGACCATTGGAACGGGCATTTTGGCCGCGCCTGTTTTGGCATCCATGGCTTCGTCGACGCTGGCGGCTGCGCAGAATAGTTCCGACAACACCAACACAACAACTGGAGAACAGGCCATGCAAGACCCTTTGAAAGAATATCCCAAGCCGCCGTTCAAAATGCAGCATCAGGATGCGCCGGGGCTCGCCTGCAAAATGGACCCGCGGCCGGATCACGGTGAGACGAGCTACAAAGGCTCCGGAAAACTCACCGGCCGCAAGGCGCTTATCACCGGCGGTGATTCCGGCATTGGCCGCGCGGCGGCGATTGCCTATGCGCGGGAAGGCGCGGATGTGGCGATTAATTACCTGCCTGTCGAAGAGCCCGACGCCAAAGAAGTGATTGATTTGATCCGCGCCCAGGGCCGCAAGGCGATTGCATTGCCCGGCGATATTCGCGATGAAGCATTTTGCCAAAAGCTCGTCGCCGACGCCGTCAACGCGCTGGGCGGGCTCGACATTCTCGTCAGCAATGCGGCCAAGCAGACCTATCAGGAATCAATTCTCGACGTTACGACCGAGCAGCTCGACTCCACCTTTCGCACGAATGTGTATGCAATGTTCTGGATCACCAAGGCTGCGTTGCCGCACCTGAAACCGGGATCGACAATCATCTGCACCACATCAATCAACGCTTACGATCCGGTGCCGGGAATTCTGGATTACGCCATGACCAAGGGCGCGATTGCCATTTTTGTGAAAGGACTTTCCAAGCAACTGATCTCAAAAGGCATTCGCGTGAACGGCGTGGCCCCCGGCCCGATCTGGACGCCGCTCCAACCCAGCGGCGGACAATCGCCTGAAAAGCTGGTGACGTTTGGTGAAGACGTGCCATTTGGCCGCCCGGGCCAACCGGCGGAATTGGCCGCGACCTACGTGCTGCTCGCATCGCAGGATTCCAGCTACGTGACAGGCGAAATCCACGGCGTCACCGGCGGACATCCCAAGGCATAAATTGCATCGACGCAGTCGTAATTACATTGACGCAGTCGTAATTGCATCGACACAGTCGTGCCCCCAGCGGCTCGTTTCATTCGCTGATCTGCACGGGTCCGGGAAACTCGATCGCCAGGACCGGCACATCGGCGTCAGGCGCGGCTCCCGGCAGCGATATGGCGAGCCCCTGCGGCGTCTGCTCCCCTGTCACCGGCGAGTCGCTGCCAAGCAGCCGCACGGATTTTGGCACGGACTTCAAACCCGGCACGGTGGTTTTGCCGTCGGCCGGCCACTCCCAAACGTGAATGTAAATCGTCGTCGCGCCCGAAGCATCCACTTTTTGCGTGGCGCGAAGTGACAGAGGGAGCCGCATGAAGGGACTGCCGCGCGTGGCGTAGATGGCTTCGCCGTTGGTCTTAAGCCATTTTCCAATCGCCAGCAGGCGATCCACTTCCGGCTGGGGGATGACGCCTTCAGCGGTCGGGCCGACGTTCAAAAGGTAGTTGCCGTCTTTGCTCGTGATGTCTGAAAGATTTCGAATGAGTGTTTGAGCGGATTTCCAGTGCGTGTCATCGGCGCGATAGCCCCATGATCCGTTGATGGTCATGTTCACTTCGAGCGCGCGTCCGCCAAGTGACGCGGCGGGAATGCGCTGCTCTGACGTTCGGAAATCCCCGAGCACACCGCCGCCAAGGCGGCTGTTGATCAGGAGATTCGGATCGCTGGTCACGAGATCGAAAAACGGACGCGCTCGCTCGGGCGTCATGCTGTATTCCGTGTCCCACCACAGAATATCCGGATGAAACTTCTGCATCAGCTCGCGCACCTGCGGCAGCGAGATGGTCTTGAGATATTCATCGAACGAACCTTTTTTCTGTTCTTCA
Organism: uncultured Phycisphaerales bacterium; assembly: GCA_963704405.1. Taxonomy (GTDB): domain Bacteria; phylum Planctomycetota; class Phycisphaerae; order Tepidisphaerales; family Tepidisphaeraceae; genus MFD01213-c1. Next base: position 1,023,072 of record OY969903.1, on the reverse strand, counting down.
TCCCAGGGCGGCGTGTTGCCTTTGCCGCCGCCCGGGTTGGTCCAGTCCTGCGACTGCGAATAGTAACAGCCGAATTTCAAACCCTCCGCGCGCACCGCATCGGCCAGCGGCGCGATCAGATCGCGGCCGGCCCCCGAAGCCTTGGCGGCGTTCCAGTCGGAAACCGACGAATCAAAAAGCGCAAAGCCGTCATGATGCTTGCAGGTGATGACCGCGTATTTCACGCCGGCTTCTTTCATCAACGCGGCCCAGGCCTGCGGATCATATTTGGAAGCGGTGAACTGCTTTGCCGCCGCCCGATATTCCGCAAGAGGAATCCTGGCGCGATTCTCAATCCACTCCGCAGCCACCGGCTTGTCGTGATAGGAACCGGCGAAGACGGCATAGACGCCCCAGTGAATAAACATCCCAAACCGTGCCTCCCGAAACCACTTCAGCCGGGCTTCGGTCACCGCCGCCGGCTCATCGCGCACCACCGCCGGCAGCGGCGGCAATCCCGCTGAGGCCGGAGCCATCAGCACGGGGCGCGTCTGCGCAGGGCTCGTCTGCGCCATTGCAGGCCGGGCAACGAAGAATGCGACCGGCGCAATCGCGACGAGCAAGCTGAAAATTGGAAGTCTTGAAGTCATGGCCGCGGCGCTCCTGCATGTGCTGGACGTGAAGTTTATAAACGACCGGTAGTATATCCATTTGGAGGCATGGCTGCGTATGCTCGCTAACGTCTTTCAACACGCCCATGCCTGAACCTTCGATGGTGGGATGCTGAAAGCCGATCGAATTCGCACTGCGATAAGCCGGTTGAACCGGGGCTTTGCCGAAGGTCGCCAAAACTCGCGACTTTATCTCAAGCCCCCCGGTAACGCTTTGATCTGGATTGAAATTTCTCGCAAACTGGCATTTACGTGGCGCAGCGTTGCCCGGCGAGACAGGGTGATGAGTAAAACCGTACACACTGCCGCCACGAACATTGAAATCACGCTGCTGATAAATGTTGCGATCGTTGCGGCCCTGACCGCCTGAAGCATCCGAATCGATTCGGCCTGCTGGTCGGAAGCTATGGGGGAAGTGTTGCCATTTATCTCCGACTGATGTTTGACAACCTTTTCCAGCATCGGCAGTGTCGTCGCCCAGGGCAGCATTACGACCAGCATCCAAGCGATGACACACGCGATCCCAAGGAGCCACATGCGCCGGCGGTCACGCCGCAACACATGATCGGTCAATGCCTGAAGATCGATCGGCTCTTCACCTCGCAGCAATGCTTTACCCAGGTCTTTCTCGCTCATGATGACACTTCCTTTCTGTGTGCGGCTAATTCCAATCTTTCCCGAAGCGCCAGTTTGGCGTAATGCAGCCGCGAGCGCACCGTCCCCAGCGGCCGTCCAATCACATCCGCGATCTGCTCGTAGCTCATTTCTTCAATGAACCGAAGCATCAGGACTTCACGCTGCTCCACGGGGATCTTGTCCATCGCCGTGCGCATGGCCTCTGCTTCTTCCGGCGCGAATTGCACTTCATCCGCCGTGAGAGGTTCTGCCAGATTCTGATCGACAGGGAGTTGCGCCACAGACCGGCGGCGCAGTTCGCGATAGGCTTTGTCACGGGCGATGCGATATAGCCAGGCTGGGAATGCGTCAGGGTTTTGCAGGCGATTGATCTTGAGATAAATGTCGAACCAGGTGTCCTGAAGAAGGTCGTCGGCGGACGCGGCTCGACCGCTCATTTTTGCAAGGAACAATCTCAGACCCGGCGAATATCGTGCAATCAACTCTGCCAGCGCCGCTTCGTCGCCAGTCTGGCATCGAAGAATCAACAGTCGTTCATGAAGCTGCGCTGTGCCGTCATTCACTGCCTTCTACGTTGTGCGCAACTGGAAAAAGGTTCAAATCAAATTCGACTTGAGCTATTTCAAACAATTGCACAGGGGAATTAAAGACGACCCTTAATCGGCGCTCTGCGCCTTTCCTTCACCCCACCGGCCTGTCTCGCGCTCGCAGTGACGCAGGGTCCGCAGGAATACCTGCAGACCCGCCCCGAAAGACTCTCATCACAGCTGGATCAGGTTTCGGGGAGTAGCTCAATTGCGGTCCGAGGCGAGGTCAACACAGCAACCGCATAACCAGCCAAGGCTCGATTCTTTTCAGCCTTCATCTCTTCTCTGCCGGTGAGCGTCCCCCGCCGCCGATCTCCAATGAAAAACGGGCGTCGCAGCTTTCGCTGCGACGCCCGTGAAGTTTCATTCCATCAGGTGATGGAACTTTTTTTCCAGACTTAGAACGTGAAGTAGGCATCGATGCCGGCCGTCACCTGGTAGTGATCGGTCCCGCCATCCCAGGCGGCGATGTCGGCGTAGTCGAGACGCACTTCCGGACGAATCACCAGGTTGGACCCGATGTTGTTATTCGGGAAAGGCTTGATCGACAGGCCAAGCGTCGCTTCATAGTAGACGTTGGGGATGCCCAGGATAGTGCCGGGGGCGCCGCCATCCTGATCGTCGAACCATTCACCGCGAGCATTTACGGTGAACATGTCCGACAGCTTGTAGCCGGCGTACACAGCAACGCCATACCACTGGTCGTTGCTGATGCTGCCCTGCCAACCGTAGTCGGCGTTGACCGCCAGCGTGAGGTTGTCGGAGTAGTTGTAGGTGCCGATGAAATCCAGCACCGTGCGATAACCGGAGAATGTGCCGCTGGGCAGTTCCGGGCCGGTGATGCCGTTCAAGTACAAGGTGAGCTTGTCTTTGGTGTACTTGATCTGGCCGATGCCATCGATTGAACCGTTGACATCTTTCAAGGCCTGGTCCCAGCCGCGGGTTACACCAGCGGTGATGGAGAGATCGCTGGTGAGGTTATACGTGGCGAGGACGCCCGTATTGGTGAACGGCAACTGTCCGAACAGGAACGTGTGGCTGTACAGCGCATTGCCGTTGGGGCTGATGACCTCGTACCCAAGGAGGGTGTTGAACTTACCAAGGGTGATGCCCAGGCCGTTGCCGACCGGCAGCGCGAAGGACAGATACGCCTGATTCAGGTCATACTGGTTCTTCGGATGACGGGCCAGACCGATCTTGGTCGGCGAATAGGTCGTCAGGCCGTTGGAGTGAATGAAGGCGGCGTCAGCACCGTAGATCTGTTCGACGCGGAAACCGATGTCGAACTTGTTCTTGGTGGTGTCGACCGTGCGCTCGACGGTGAGGTCAACCTGATCCAGCAAGAGCGATTCCGACTGAACGTCGAAAGCGCGGCCGGTGATGAAGTTGCTCGGCTGACCCCCGACAGGGCCGGGAGGCGGTGAACTGGCGCTGTACGTCCAGGAACCTTCAACATAACCATAGATGTTGATTCCCAGATCATCCAGCGGCTTGGCCATACCGGCCTTATCCAGCAAAGCCATTAAAGGCTTGCGCGGTGTGGCGTCATCGGCCATCACCGGCTGATTGATCGAAACTGCGTTAGCCGTCTGATCGGACGGCGACACAACGTCGGCGGCCCGGACCAGACCTCCGCAGGCTACCGCGGCACACGCCGCCAACATGGCCAGACCTTTCCTACGAAACATAACTGCTCCTTCCCAAAAGGGGTAACCCCACTGTGGGGGCAAAAGTTGAGTGAGTCGACTCGACAACCCATCTAGGCAGACACAAACCCGATGCCATAGACGGAAACAGAAATCCGATACTCACAAATCACCGTTGCTGCAGAGGCTGCAGCCATGCCGGTATTTTTTACGACGCACCGGGTTAGAGTCAACACTCGCCTAACCCATGGGCAGATATCGTACAGACCAGATGTTTTTGTTGAAAAAGACTGCATAAACGGCAAACTCAGCACTAGGAGAGCCGTTTTTACTGTCTTTTTCACGCTTTAGCTCCCATAACCTCGGCTGTGGATAACATTTATAGCCATTGTCCGCGTGCGAAACGGACCCGCCAGATGACTATGATGTTGCGAGCGTTATCGGAACTGGTATACGCTTAAAGCGTATGTCTCTTTAGTTGACGCCCCAGTTTAGCAATTCATGTGGAACAGGTTAACTATATGAAAGTTTGGCAACAGCCGCTACCTGATATCTACACTCGCTTGAGCGAACCAGAGCTGCGAATACGCATTTCCAGTGCCAGAGAGGCCCTCGGCGCCAAATTGTCGATCCTGGGGCACCATTATCAACAAGATGCGATCATCGACTTCGCTGACTTCACCGGCGACAGCTTCGAACTCTCCCGCAAGGCCGCCGACCAGAAAGGGGTGCAATACGTCGTTTTCTGCGGCGTCCACTTCATGGCCGAGGCGGCGGATATCCTGACCGACCCTGGCGTTAGCGTCATTCTTCCCGACCTGGGCGCCGGTTGCTCGATGGCTGATATGGCAAGCCTCGACCAGACGCTGGAATGCTGGGAGCAATTACAGCAGACCTGCCTTGATCAGCGGATTGTTCCTATTACTTATATGAACAGCTCTGCCGCCATTAAGGCGTTTGTGGGGGAGCATGGAGGGGCGGTCTGCACCAGCAGCAATTGCCGCAATGTATTGGAATGGGCGATGAACGATCCCGCGGGCACGACAAAAGGCGGGAAAACCAAGATATTGTTCTTTCCCGATCAGCATTTAGGCCGCAACACGGCGTACGCGATGGGCTGCCCGCTCGACAAGATGATCGTCTGGGACCCGCGCGAAGACCTCGGTGGCAACACCCCCGAACAAGTGCGGAACGCCAACTTTGTGCTATGGAAAGGGCACTGCTCTGTCCACGCGCTTTTTCGACCGGAACACGTGGATGAGGTGCGCAAGAGCCACCCGAACATGAAGGTGATTGTACATCCTGAGTGCAAGTGGGAGGTGGTGCAGAAGGCCGACATGACTGGAAGCACCGCCTACATCGTCAAACAAGTCGAAGCGGCTCCGCCGGGCAGCGAATGGGCGATCGGCACCGAGGTGCATCTGGTCAACCGTCTGAAGCAGTTGCATCCGGAGCAGACGATCCATGTCTTAAGCGATTGCCAATGCCTGTGTACGACGATGTATCGGATTGATCTGCCGCACTTGTGCTGGGTTTTGGAAAATCTGCTGGAGGGGAAGGTGGTGAATGAGATTCGGGTTGATCCGCATACGCGCAAATGGGCGCTGGTGGCACTGGATCGAATGCTGGCGATTAAGGGGACAGGCAACCCAGGACGCGGGCGAACTTTTAGTACGTCTGCTCCTATGCAGATTTCGACACAGGCGGGTGTGGTGGATTGATAGCACGGCGAACACGTCTGGTTTCTTTTCCCGCCATTCCCGTTCTTCTTCACGTCTTCGTGGTATTCCACCACAATTCGAGCATGAGCAGAGCGTATAGCCGTTGGGCGTGATCGACTTTGTTTTGTTCGTGTTCTTCGATGAGACGCTCGACGACTTTCATGTTGAAGCGCTGGCGGGCGAATGAGCCGGCAGAGAAGAGCGTGTCGCGGAGCATGGGGCGGAGCTGGCCGCGGAACCATTCGCCGATGGGGACGGCAAATCCCATTTTTTTGCGTTTGAAGACCCAGGCAGGCAGGTCGTCTTTGAAGGCTTCGCGGAGCATGCGCTTGGGGCCGCCTTTGAGGAGCTGGTCGGTGGTGAGGCCGGAAGCGAACTGCACCAGTTCGTGGTCCATGAAGGGGCTGCGGACTTCCAGGGCATGGAGCATGGAGCAGCGGTCTACTTTGGTGAGGAGGTCATCCGGCAAATAGGTGACGCGGTCGAGCGCCAGTGCCGCGGCTGCGACGTCATCGGCTTTGGAGTCGAACAGGTCAGCGAGATAGTCCTGTTGTTCAACAGGTCTCTGGGTTAATTCCGAGATCGTCGCTTCGTCAAACACGCGCATAATGGCGGAATACCGGGATGGCGCCGGCAGAGCAGCGATCGCTCCGAATCTTTTCAGCCGCCATCCCAGCGATTTTGGGTGCGTACCAGGAAGGATGCTCAAAGCGGCACGAAGGATGGAAGTGGCCGGGGCGGGTAGTCTTTGAAGTCGCTCGGCAAGGTCCATCGCGCGGTATCGGTCATATCCGCCGAAGAGTTCGTCACCCCCGTCGCCGCTAAGAGCGACTTTTACATGTTTTCGAGTTTCACGCGCCAGGTAATGAGTGGGAAGCGATGAGGAATCGGCAAAGGGTTCACCGAAGACCTGCGCCAGCCGCGGAAGATCGGACACGGCGTCGGGCGTGACGAGAAAGCTCAAATGTTCCGTCCCCAGGTGTTGAGCAATCGCTTCCGCATGCCGACGCTCGTCATAGCGGGGATCTTCAAAGCCAATGCTGAACGTTTGAACGGGACCAAATCGCCTGGCACATGCTGCGATGACGCTGGAATCAATTCCACCTGATAGAAAAACGCCGAGCGGCGCATCGGAGATGAGTTGCCCCTCAACTGCTTGTATCACCAGGCGGCGTGTGTCCGCGACAGCCGAACTGTCGGACACCGGCTTGCGGATATATCTGTCAAAATACCGGACCGGTTTGCAAGGCTCAGCGTGAATGACAGTCCGTTCGGACGGCCGGCATGAAAAGATTCCACGAAAGACCGTGCGGACAGCCGGCACGTATCCCCAGCGCAGATATTCCTCGGCGGCGGAATGCGATAACTCCTGGCTGGCCCAACGCAGTTGCCGCAGCGCCGCGATCTCGCTTGCGAAGGCGATGACGTTGTCATCTCCATCCGATGCGATGTAGAGCGGTTTCTGCCCCATTCGATCGCGGGCTAAAAATAATACCCGATCGATCGAGTCCCAGATCGCAAAAGCAAACATGCCATTCAGGCGATCGACACATTGCTCTCGCCAGGTTGCATAGGCGGCCAGCAGCACTTCCGTGTCGCCCGTCGTCTTCCATTGATAATGCGGGCGAAGCGAGGTGATTTCTTTCCGTAATTCCCGGAAATTGTAGATTTCGCCGTTGAAGACCAGCCAATGTCTTCCATCGGTGAAAGGCTGATCGCTGCGGGGATCAGGGTCGAGGATCGCCAGCCGGCGAAAGACGAGCGCAACCTGCGGACGCTCGGGTGTGGCTTGTTCGTGGTGGTTGATGTGGAAGCCTTCGCCGTCGGGGCCGCGATGCGCGACGGCGGCGCTCATTCGCTTCAGCGTCTCGGGGGAGACGCGGTAACGATCATCCCATGTGACAACGCCGGCGAAACCGCACATGGCGCAAAGTATATGGTGGGAAGATAATTTTCGGGAAATGTGATTCGGGGAAAGATTCGACCTCGAAGCTGCGCGGGCGAGAAGCGACAGGCGCCAGGATGCGCGCGAAAGGCCAGAAAATCAGCGCATTTGTGTTTGTGCTTTGGGACGCAGTCGCGGGGAAAGGGTTTTGTCCGCGCGCGCTTTATTACAAAAAAAGCAGTTGCCACCAGAAAAAATGATTGACTCTATTTTTAGCGCCCCTTAAATTTGTCTCCAACAGAAAGGAGGTGATTAATCACCATGGCAAAGAAAGCCGCTAAGAAGTCAGCCAAGAAGACGACGAAGAAGACCTCCAAGAAGAAGTGAGTCTTCCTCGTAGGCCGGGCGCGTGGCTCCAAAACGTCTCGCCCGGTGTGTCTGGACCGGTGAATCAAATTCACCACAACAGTTTTGGCCCTGGCTCCAACTTGGGCCCCGAAACATCAAGAACCCTTCCCTGCCACGGCGGAAGGGTTCTTTTGTTTTATAAGAGTCAGTTGTCCGTTGTCATTGGTCCATTGCTGCGGAGGACGGATCTTGGCAACTGACCACTGACAACGAACATTCCTCCCCTCACCCTTGTATTCACGGGAAAATCGCTAAACTTTGCATCATTATCGGACACGGAGGTCGCTATGCGCATCATTGCGTTGATGAATCAGAAAGGCGGGGTTGGCAAGACCACCACCACCGTCAACCTTGGCGCAGCGCTGGCCGAGCGGGGGAAGCGGGTTTGCCTGGTCGACCTGGACCCTCAGGCGCATCTCACCATCAACTACGGCGTCGAGCCTTCTCCGGATATCACGAGCCTGTATGACGTGCTCGTGGAAGAAGCCGGTTTTCTGGAAGCCGTGCATCAGATCAGCGACCGCATCGCACTGGTGCCCAGCTCCATTGACCTGGCGGCGGCGGAGATTGAACTGGTGACCGTGCTTGGCCGCGAGATGCTGCTGAAGAAGCGGATCGAGGCGGCGGTGAATCATGTCGAAGGGGGCATGTTCGACTACATCCTTCTCGATTGCCCCCCTTCGCTGGGGCTTCTGACCATCAACGCGCTGGCGGTAGCGACAGAAGTGATCATCCCCATGCAGGCGCACTTTCTGGCGCTGCAGGGCGTCGCCAAACTGCTCGAGACCGTGCAACTGGTCAACAAACGCATGAACCCGCGGCTGAAAGTCAGCGGCATCGCGCTCACCATGTATGACAGCCAGACCAAGCTCACATTGGAAGTGGTGCACGAGCTGAATTCATTTATCGAAGAAGCAAAAGCAACGGTGGCGCAGGGCAAGCCGCTCCCCTGGGCGGAGGCGAGGATTTTCCGGAGCAAGATCAGAAGGAACATCAAGCTGGCGGAAAGCCCGAGTTTTGGGCAGACGATCCTGACCTATGATTCGGCGAGTAATGGGGCGGCGGATTATCGGGCGCTGGCGGCGGAGATTATTGAAATGGAATCGCCGACGGCAGCAGTGGAAACTGTTGCGTCACCCATCGCAGCGGTGAAACCAGCGCCGGTGGCAGCGATAGCAAGCGTTTCGCGGGACGCGGTCGCGGTGAAACCGGTCGCGCCTAAGGCTGTTGCCCCGGAGCCCGTGAAGGTGACGCCAGTTGCCCCGCGGACATCTGTTGGAAGTGTTGGGTCGAAGGCTGCGGCGGCGATGCCGGTTTCAGCCAAACCGGCGACTGTTGCATCCAAGGCAGCCGTGACTCCAGTTGCGCCAAAAGCCGCGGTGACGCCGGTCGCGCCAAAAACGCCGCCGGTGAAGGCAGTTGCTCCCAGAAGTGCGGCGGTGACAGCGGTGCCGACGCGAACTCCGTCATCGACGGCATCTGCGCCTGGGCCGACGAGTGCGGTAACGGTGAGCGTGAATCCCACGATTGATTCATCCAAGCTGGCGGCGGCGAAGGCGGAACCGCATTCAGCAGGCGCCCCGGTGCCCGGGTTATCCGCAAAGCAACCCGCGCAGAAACCTGCGGGCGCTGAAGCGGCGGCGTAAGATTTCCGGCGTTGAGAATCCCTGGTCCGCTCTTACCATATCCCCATGCGAAGCCCGGCCTTATATGCACCCTGGCGGATGGATTACATCAAATCACTTGGCAAGAGTGAACCGAGAGGCGATGAATGTTTTCTGTGCCAGGCGGCGGCGGCGGAGGATGAAGCGAGCCGCCGCGAGTTGCTGGTGTTGTGGCGGACGGAATTAGTGGTCGTCCTGATTAACCGTTATCCCTACGCCAACGGCCATCTGCTGATCGCGCCGCGGGCGCATAAGGCGGACATGGAACAACTGACACCGCCGGAGTTGCAGGAGATCGGTGTGCAGACGACCGAGGCCGTGAAGCTGTTGAAACGAGCGGTGTCGGCCCAGGGGTTTAACATCGGGATCAATCTCGGGCGGATCGCCGGCGCGGGGGTGCCGGGGCATCTGCATCAGCACATCGTGCCGCGCTGGGGCGGGGATATTAATTTCATGCATGTGGTCGGGCAGGTCAGCATTGTGCCGCAGGCGAACAGCCAGCTATACGATGAGCTGATGAAGATCCGGTCGCAGGGTATTTGAGAGTGAATTGAATGCGCAAGGAACTACACGATTTTTTGGCCGCCTTCATCCCGCTTTTTGTGGCGATCGACGCGTTTGGGCTGGTGCCGCTGTTTCTTGCCCTGACGAATAACATGACCGATCGGCGGCGGCGCGAGGTGACATTTGAAGCCGTCTCATTCGCGCTGCTGATTGCAGTCGGCTTCATGTTTCTGGGCAATGCGCTTTTCGCATTTCTGGGGATCACCGAGTCGGATTTCCGCATCGCCGGCGGTGTGATCCTGCTGGTGCTGGCGATCATCGACCTGCTCATCCCGGGCAAGCCGTCCGTTCATGAAGAAGAAAGCGTCGGTTTATTTCCGCTGGCAATGCCGCTGATCGCCGGACCGGCGACCCTCACAAGCACATTAATCATCGCCGGCCGCGGTGTGCACGGTTATGCAACTGCCTCGCTGAGCCTGGCGGTGAACTTCGCGATCCTGCTCGCGGTTTTGCTGATGGCGAATCGCCTGCCGCGCCTGCTGGGCCTGAATTCGCTTCGAGCATTCAGCAAGCTGGTGATGGTGCTATTGGCGGCCATCGCCGTGAACCTGATCCGCACGGGGATCGTGCAGGCATGGCATGGGAAGTGAGGGCCGGCGTTGGAAAGCCATCCAAATCAATGCTTTACGCTAAAGCCTTCTCGCCTTCGCATTCGTAACAGCATGGCCGCAAATATTGCCGATATTCTTACTGCGATTTGGCAACAATCGGCGGGAGCACTCCTCACACCGCACCACGCCATGGTTCTCCGGGAACGCGCGCGATGAGAACATCCCGGACCACATTCATCGCCTTGACCGGATCGTAATCGACTGCCGGGTTCAAGAGCGCGGAGATGTCATTCATGAACTCGGGATCATTTTGCTTGCCATGGAGGTTCTGCTCGAATTGAGCGCGGGATATCAAATGCCCCTCGTGCTTCATGTAATGTTTGAAACAGTCCACGACCTTGGCCGGGTCAATCAAGTGCCGGTCAAGACAAAGCCATAGATCAAACAGGTCACGGCTTTTCCGACGCTGATAGAGCGCGGCGCAGTTTCGTGCCCAGCAACTCATCGAGTTGATAGGTCTTCAACTCGGCTGCTCCAGTGAACCACGGATTGGCAATCTTCAGTTGATGCCCCGCCAGGCCAAGCACGGTGAAGTGTTCGCGCGTGTTGATTTCGATCTTCAAGCGCAACGGCCTGATCGGCGGAATTTCGGATTCGAATTTGTATGAGAGCGTGACGTTCCCACCCGATGATTTGCGCGGGCTTGCCAAGCCATTGGTCCAATGTTCCGCGGATAGCGTCAAGGACGGCTCCAATTGGCTCGCCCTGGGTTTGAACCAGATCAATGTCTTCGGAATATCGGCACTGCGGCTGGATGTACAGTTTATTGAGGGCCGTTCCGCCACGCAGTGCGATTTTCCCCGACAACTTCGGTTCGCCAAACAATTCAACGACCGCGCGCGACAGAACCAGATCCTGTTCCACCTGAGCCTCGTCAGGCCATGGCGCACTTGCACGCCACGCGGTGATGTTTGCCTGTGGAATCACGCTTCCATCTCAATGGATCGATTGACCAGCAGATTCCAACGCCGGTTCAGCTTTGCGTCATTCACGGGTTGACCGGATTGGAGCGCCAGAATGTGCGGTTTCTGACGCTCAAGCCAGGCATGAATTGGATCGGACAGCCGGCGCTGCCGAACATGATCCAAAATATATCCCAGCCGCTGCGTGTTCGGCACATCATGAACCAGTCGAACAGCGGCAATGAGCAGCCTGGGATCGGCAGCGGGCGATAGCTCGGCAAGGATGGTCGCGACATTATCGAGCCCTCCGGCGGATCGCACGAACCGGACGAGATCCAGAAGCGTTGTTTCGCGAGTGGAAATACACATCGAGCCTGTCGGTGTCTTGATGTCGGCGGAGGCCGCGCGGGCGGTATATTTGCTTGCAAAAAAACGAAGTCGCGTCCTTCCGGCGATCATTGGTCGAACGGACCTGTCGGTCACAATCTGAAACTGCTGCGGCTGCTGATGGGACGCGCCATGTAGTCCGGCAGCACTCAGCAGACCAACGTAGTACGGCAGCCCCATGGCAGTCATCAGATCCCGCACAAACCACGATACCGGTGGTGAACCGGCGCTCGCATATTCCAAGGGCACAATCACATAGAAATAATCCTTCAGCTTCACAATCCGGCCACGTTTCACGGCGCGCTGCAACGCTTTGCTGACGGCTTCCGGCGAGAATCCGCTATCCTTCATCGCCTCAGCCCGCAGAAAGGAATACCGGCCACCGGCTTGCAACCGGTCAATCCATGTTTCCAACGTCATTGGCATCAAAGCGGCCTTTCAATCGTTCTGCTGAAAAGGATAGATAATGTCCTTTTACGCAGAATATAATATCGGCATCTGACGGCGATACAATAGGCCCAGCCTGAAAATTACGGCTTGTTAGCGCACTGGGCCATTCTTTGTCTTCAATTGGGAAATAGCACTGTGGACAACCGTGGAATCGCACTGAATCTAACTGCATCGCCGTGAACCTGATCCGCACGGGGATCGTGCAGACATGGCATGGGAAGTGACGGCTGCGAATGAGGCCGGTGGAAAAGACGGAAAAGAAAAAACCCCATCTGGCAAAAATGGGGTTAAAGCTCGGCAGGTAGGACTCGAACCTACAACCAGCCGGTTAACAGCCGGCTGCTCTACCATTGAGCTACTGCCGAATGGTACGACCCTTCGCAATAGTGGCGAAAAGCGGATCGGTACTCTATCCGATGACCCTTGAGTGTCAAGATTCGACCGCCCCACTTTGGCCGCGGTTCAAGGGTATTTGGCCCTATTGGTCTATCGGCGGCGAAACGGGAAGACGTGTGGAAATAATTATTTAGCCGGATGCGCGGCGCTGGCGGACATCGCCATTTGAAGGCCCTGCCGGGCGGCCGCCATATGGGGGTTTATTTGGAGCGCTTGCATATACAGCGCGATCGCCTGATCGAGTTGGCCTGATTCGGCGAGAATGCCGGCGAGATCGGTTGTCGCCTCGGCGTCGTCGGGGGACAGGGTCAGGGCAGCCTGGTATTGTTTGATTGCGCCGGCGCGATCGCCGCTGTCGTCGAGGAGGCGTCCGAGTTTTCTTCGGGCAGCGGCGTTTGCCGGGTCTGATTCGACCGCTTTTGCGTAGGCGGATTGGGCGCCGGATCGATCTCCCGTGGCGAGCAGCGCGTTGCCAAATCCTTCCCATGCGAATCCGGATGTTGGCGCGAGGCGCACGGCCTGCCGCGATGCTTCGGCGGCCTTTGCGGAATCACGAGCCAACAGGCCGAAGGAGAGATTTTCGAAGGCCAGGACGCTTTGGGGATTTACTTCGGTCGCGTGCGTTGCAAGCGTTGCGTCGTCGTGCCAGAAGCCGGTTTGCATGACTGTCAACGAGAATAGTGACGCCAGCACGGCTGCGGCGGCTGCCAGTTTCAATCGCCCGCGCGCCCGGCTGAGGGCCCAGCCTGCCGCGATCGCGATGCCGATCATGGGCAGGTAGGCATAGCGGTCGGTCACGGTGGAATTGATCTGGAAATCGAATGGCACGAGGCCGGAGTTGGGGAGCAGGCCGATGATGAATATGCCGATGGCGGCTGAAAGCATCGGTTCGGTTTTTCGGGCTCGCCAAGCCGCCGCGATGAAAGTGAATGTTACGATTGCGGTCAGGAATTGAATCGGATGTGCGGCCATCCATGCGGGGCTTCTGCCGTAATCGATCGTGAGTGAAAATGGCATGAGCACGTGCCAAAGCTGCATGGCAACGGAATCCATCGCCAGGAGCGGGCGGAGCATTGCGCTTCCACCGATGCCCACCGCCGCTGATGGGCCGTGCTGATTGAGTTTCGTGACAAGGATGAATGGGATCGTGAGGATCAGCCAGGGTGCGGCGCTGCGGATGACTTTGCGCATCGGCCGGCAATGCACGGCCCAATCCAGCAGTGCGGCGGCGACGGGGACTACCACGGCCGTCGGCTTAGCACACAGCGCGAGGATGAAGAATAGCGTGCCGCGCATCGCCGTCGCCCGGCGGCGGCGACGTGATTGCGCGGATGCCGGCGAAGTTGCTACGAAATAATCACCGATCGCCAGCACGGCCAGGCAGGCATACAGGGGATTATTCATTGCGCCGATAAATGCCACCGCTTCGGTCTGGATGGGATGGACCGCAAACAGCCCGGCGGAGGCGGCTGCGATCCACGGTTTGAATCCGATCAATCGCAGCAGGCGATAAACCGCCAGCGTCGCCGCCACGTGAAGGAGGAGCGATGTGAGATGAAACCAGAAGGGATTGAGTTCACCGGAGATGGCCTTTGAAATAAACGCCGCCCCGCCCCAAAGCGTACAGGTCAGCGGCTCATACAAGTTCCAGGCAACGTGCCGCCAGTAATATGCAATCCCCGCCAGGCTCGGCGGATTCAATCGCGGATTCCGAACCAGCGCCAGCCAATCGTCCCAGACAAATTTGCCTGCGAGCGCACGAGAGAATGCCAGAAAGGTGATGATTCCCAGAACGATCGGCGGCAGGAATTTCGGTCCGCTCCCTGGCTCGCACTGAAGTTGCGGCGCTTCGCCTGCATTCCCCGGCCTGGTCTTTGGCGATGAGGCCATTCATCAAACCGTTTGCTGCGCCTGCGTTTCCTGCGGCAGATTAACGCCTGGCTGGTAGTCGATTTTGAGGCTGGTGGTCGCCGCCGAGCGGATCCAGTCGAGGTATCCGAAGCGCCAGAGATAGGCGAAGCCAACGAGCAGGATGCCGAAGAAAAACAGCATGTCGACCAGTGCCGTTTTCCGCACTTCAAACAATGACATTCCCAGCGGTTTGCCCAACTCCGCGGCTTGGCCGTATGCGACGGCCCAGGGATAAAACAAGGCGACTTCCACATCAAAAACGAGGTAAACAAGCGCGACGATGTAGAATCGCAAATCGAATTGGACCCAGGACGATCCGATGGTCGGTTCGCCGCATTCGTAAACGGCCGACTTTTCGGCATTAGGCACACGCGGACGCAGCAGCGACCCGACGATGAGGTTCACAAAAACGAAACCCGCGCCAAAGGCGAGGAAGATCGTGATGGAAAGGAGAATGTCCATTCAAGATCAATGGTAGGGGCAAAGGAGCCAATGGTAAACGGATGGTATTGCGAGCCGCCTCGTGAGGCAGGGTAACCGCATTCTCCTGTAAGTCCTGAAAAGATGCCTGAGCGCCTGACGAGCGATCCTGGTTTTCAAATCGCCAATGCAGATCGCCCACATGGACCGGCGGAGAATGCGGTTGCCCTGCTCGTGAGGGTGTAACGCTCAATTGTGGCAGAGGAAATATTGATGGGAAATTTTAACGGGGAGGCGCTGAGACGCAGAGAAAAGATGCTCTGAGTTTTCATTTTATCTCTCTTCGTAGGTGCGTTTGTGGGCGAGGAGCTTGCCATTCCGCCACAAACGAGAGTACACCCTCCCGTGACAGGACCTCGATAGATACTTGATTGGGCCTGCCGGCCCGCCGATGATAAATCTGTAACAGGCACCTTCAGCGGTCACAAACCTTGTCGCAAATCAAGACAATTGATTACGAAACGTCTAAGGCGCCGGCGCTGGGTCAGACGACCAGCCGCGGGTTTGTCTGGATGGCGGGGCAGACGCTGGTCACCAAGGTGCTGGGCGTCGTCGGCACGATCGTCCTGGCCTGGTATCTTTCCAATAAAGACTTCGGGCTGGTTGGATTGGCCCTGGCGGTGGCGGCGTTTCCGAGCCTGATTCGCGATGCGGGGATGCAGCAGATTCTTGTGCATCGGCATACGCACTTTCGGCGATGGGCCGGGCCGGTGTTCTGGATGTCGCTGGTGCTGGGGATCGTCGCCGGGCTGGTGCTGGCGGTGATTGCGCCGGTGGCGGCGCATGTGCTGAACGCGCCGGGGTTGACCGGATTGATCCTGCTGCTGGCGCTGTTGTCGCCGATCAATGCGCTGGCGACCGTGTCGGCTTCGAGCGTGCAGGCGGATCTGCGGTACCGGTTTCAATCCATTCTGGCGCTGGTGATGGCCGTCGCGATGATGGCGCTCAATATCGTTTTTGCGCGGCTTCGATTTGGGGCTTACAGTTATGTCCTGCCGTACGTGCTGGTGAATGCGGGGCGAACGGTGGCGCTGTGGATTGCGGCTCCGCCGCCGATTGATCTCAAGCTGCGACTCAGGCGATGGAAATACATCATCGGTGACAGCGGGATTCTGCTGATGGTTGGCGCGCTGGCGATGCTTGTCAGCCAGGGAGATTACCTGCTGCTTGGCTATTTCCGCGATGCGGATACAGTCGGCATTTTCTTCTTCGCGTTCAATCTTTCGATGCAGACGCTGGCGCTGCTGACGGTCAACCTGGGCAGCGTGCTGTTCCCCGCGCTGAGCAAGCTCAAAGCGGAAGAAGACCGCCAGACGGACGCTTTCATTCGAGCGGCGCGGGTTTTTGCGGCACTTTCAATTCCATTCTGCCTGCTTCAGGCGGCGGGGAGCGACGCGGGCATGCGGCTTTTGTTCAATCCCCTTCGGTATCCGGCCATTCCGGTGCTGCAAGTCCTCAGCATTGCCATGGCGTTCCGAGCAGCATCCATCCCGGCGCAGGCGCTGGCGGCCGCACAGAACAGGATTCGGTTTTCGCTGGTGATGACATTGTGCAACGCCGTCGTCTTTTTGAGCGTGGTCGCGCTGGCGGCGAAGTTTGGCGGGACGCATCCGGCAATTACGGTGGCGGTTGCGGAAATGTGTTTCTTTGCAGTCAGTGATCCAGCTTATATGGTGGTGCTGCTGCGGATGAACCGCCGCTCATTTGGGGAAGTGGCGAGCGTCTATATCGCCCCGCTGGCAGGGGGCGCGGTGGCGGCGCTTTGTGCCGCGGGCGCTGGATGGCTGTTTCCCAGCGGAACGGGGAGGACCGCCCAGGCAATTCGCTTATGTACAATCAGCCTGGTGATGGGGGCGGTTTATGTGCCGCTGCTTTACTTGATGGCGCCGAAGCTGGCGCGAGAGCTGTGGGAGCGGGTGAGGTCTGTGTTTTGAAAATTGTTGGGCTTCAGGATCGCGCAGTCGAGGAGTGACGCCTGGCGCTACTGGGTGCGCGGGGTGGCATTGGTTGTGGGACGCGTCGTGGCGTGGCGGGTTGTGGGGACTCTTTGTTTTGTCATGGCACCGGACTCCAGGGCTTTTTGCAGTTGTTCGCCGCGTGCGACCAGGGATGAGGGATCGACGGGGTCCTGGGGTTTAAGGGAATAAGTCAGAACTCGTTCATCGTGGATTGGCAGCAGGTCTGTGATCAAGTCGAGGGGGATGAGTTGCCACCAGGGTGTGCCGATTTGGGTTTGGGTTTTTAATGTCTGGTAGCCATCTTTTCTCACGACTACCGAATAGCTGCCATACCAGAGGAATTCTTTACTCACTGGCGTGCGGCCGACTTCCTGCTCGTTCAGATAGACCAGCGCTCCGGGCGGGTCGGACTTAACAGTGACAATCCGCTCAATGCATCCGCCGGCAAAGAGGGGGATAGCGAATGCGGCATACCAAACTGAACGGGCAAACCAAGGCATGGGGGCAGTATAGATGCAATTGCGATCAGGCAAAAATATCTCCGCATGGGACTTACCTGGCGTATGGTAGGCAATTGGATTTTCCGGAAGCGATGTTGAACCGGAGGCATCCACTACAGCGACGACGCGGCCGTTGAATCAATAATTTTCCTGCATCCCTACCCGACTCGTTCGTCGATCCATTGGCAGAGGGTGTGGTAAAGCAACAGGTGCATTTCCTGAACGCGCGCGGTGTTGTCGCTGGGGACGTGAAATTCAAAATCGCACAGGCCTTTGGCCTTTCCGCCATTTTTTCCGATGAAGGCGGCGGTGAACATCTTCTGACTTTTGGCGGTTTCGATCGCGCGGATGCAATTGGCGCTGTTGCCGCTGGTGGTGAAGACGATCAGACCGTCGCCGGGGTTTCCGAGGGCTTCGATCTGGCGGGCGAAGACTTGTTCCCAGCCCAGATCATTTCCGGCGCAGGTGAGGTTGCCGGGGTCGCAGAGGGAGATGGCCGCGAGGGCTCGGCGGGGCTTGTTGAATCGAACGACCAACTCTTCGGCGAGGTGGATGGCGTCGGCGGCGCTGCCTCCGTTGCCGGCGGTCAAAATTTTACCCCGGCCGGCCCAGCACTTGAGCATTGCTTCGCCTAACCGATTCAATTCCGGCCAAAAGGCCTCTACCTTTGGCAGCAACTGCTGCAGTTCCGCGATTGCGCTGCCGAGAAGATTGTCGCTCATGGCACCGTTCTACCGCAATGCAAACCGTTACGCGACATGATCGGCTGACGCCGGCAGAGCCGATCCATGCCTGCCGCATGATCTTCCGGTACACTGGGTTTTGCCATGATGACTCATCCGCGCCCGTCCGATCGGCGGGTACAGACTGTCTGCCTTTTGATACTGACGCTCATCGCGATCGGTGTGGCGCTGGCGCTGCTGCGTCCGGTGCTGGTGCCGTTTGTTTTGGCGCTGTTTTTTGCGCAGTGCCTGACACCGATCATTGATTTTTTGGAGCAACGATTCCGCGTGCCGCACATGGTGGCGGTGGGTGCAGCATCGATTATTGGCTTGGCGATGCTGACGGGGGCAGGGTATCTGGTTTTTGCTTCGGTGACGGATATGTCATCGGCGGAAAATTTTGATACGTACAAGACCAGCCTCGACAAGTTCACGCATTACATCCAGGAATCGCGACCGATCAGTTGGATGGGAATCAAGCCGATCCCGGAGAATGAAACGCTGCAATTCATTTCCAGCGTACTGGCGGAGACGAAAGATATTCTGTCGCAGGGCGCGATGGTGCTGCTGCTGATGGCGTTTATTTTGTTTGGCCGGCGCAGCACGCGGCTGGGGAAAAGCGGGCTCCTTACCGAGGTTGAGGTGCGGGTGCAGCGGTCGATCAGCCTGACGGTTTTCATTTCAACATTGACCGGGGTGCTGGTGGGTTCGACGTTGTCGATTCTTCATGTTGAGTTTGCGGCGGTTTTTGGATTCCTGGCATTTTTGCTGAATTTCATTCCCAACATCGGCTCGATCATTGCGACGGTTCTGCCGCTGCCCATCATCTTTTTGAGCCATGATATGAATGTGGTGGAAAAGTTTTTGGCGCTGGGGATTCCGACGATTATTCAGGTGACGATCGGGAGCATTGTGCAGCCGCGGATGCTGGGAAATTCATTGCAACTGCATCCGGTGGTGCTGCTGCTGTCGCTGCTGTTCTTCACAATGATCTGGGGCGTGGCGGGGGCATTCCTGGCGACGCCTTTGACCGCCGTGATCAAAATCATCTTCGAGAAAATCCCGGCGACGCGGCCCCTGGCGGCGCTGCTGGCGGGAAACCTCGATCCGCTGACGCGGACAATTGATGAGGCAGAGGAGGAGGAGAAGGATTTGTGGAATGGCTGCGAGGGGCTTGAGCAGAGAGAAGTGGGGAGTGAGAAGTAGATGATGGATTGGGCGATCTAAATGTTTGCGAACATTTTTGCCAATTGTGAAAATCCGGGGGCCGGTCGTTTCATTTTGGTGATGGCGGGGTGATCGACAGGCGGGCCTGTATCGACATAATCTCCGCTTGCCGCGCTGCGCGTTGGGAACAACGCTAGAGAGGATGCCGGAAATGGACGTGGAAAATGCGTTGGGGTTGACGATAGCGGGTGAACCGCCGGTCGCGGGGTTGCGGCAGCGACGGCTTCGGCAGGTGAATTTGCAGCTCGTCGCCAGCGGGTTGCCGGTGATGCCGGATGGGGATGCGGAGTTCACCGCGGTGGCGCGCGGGGTGCTCGATAGTTTTCGCGTGCAGGCGCGGTTGCTCAGCGAGCATCGATGCCCGGCGGATCAGCGGATTGAAGAATTTCTTCAGGCGCATTTTGCGGATGAACAACTGCCGTTTCCGCTGCGGCTGCCGGATCGGACGGTCATCCTCGGGCAGCACGGGATTGCGCGGGAGCTTTCGCTTCCGGCGCATGGGGATGAGTTCAGCAGTCCGCTGCTGACCTCTTACCGCCTTCGCAACGGCATTCTCCATAACCCCAAGAACGATCGGCGGACGACGCAGGGAACGTTTCATGTGACTGAAGGGGGGCTGCCAGTTCCGTTTGATAAGAAGGGTGTGCCCAAGGGGGTGTTTGCGCGGCTGCTGCGGGCGGCGGTGAATCCGCCGGGGGAGATGCTGGATATTCCGTTCATGCATGGATCGCCGGAGGTGGCGCGATCGTTTGTGTCGCTGTTGCTGCGGCCAATGGTGTGTCCGAAGGTGCCGGGGGTTTGTCCGGTGAAGTCGATGGAGATTCGATTCTTTGCGCCGGGCAGCCTGGTGAGCAACCTGGATTTTGTGGAATCGATTTTTGGGAATGCAGGCGATCCGTTTTTGCCGCAGAATGACGCGGCGCTGGATGTGGAGCATTGGACAGGGCATACCGGGTGCGTGATCCTGGCGCCGCACCTGGTGAATCTGACGAAGAAGGAACTGGGGCTGCCGAAATGGGAGGCTGCCAGCGAGCGGCAGCGGCGGGATGGGATGTGCTGGAAAGCCGAAGGGGAGAAATATAACGAGGGGTCGGCGTTTAAGATCACTTGCCGCACGGCGGCGGGAGTGATCGTAACGATCGTGGCGGATAACTATTACGGCTACTGCAAGAAGGAAGTGAAGACGCAGATCAGCTACGCCGCCAATTTATATGGCAATGTGGAAGAGGAGCACGCGGGGGGCGCGATCGCATTTACCAGTTACAGTTTTGGCGATGAATATCAGACGGATTCGCGGAAGGTGAACGGTCGCACGTTTGCGGATGTGGTGCGGGATTATGGTTCGATGATGGATGTGCGGCCCGAGGGATATGGGGTGGACAAGCGGTTTCCGGAACTGATTTATATTCCGGAAGATGCGCGGGCCAGCACGCAGCGGCAGCAGGTGTGGTGGGAACGGGAGGGAAAAGAATTTGCGATTCCGCTGCTGCCAGGGCGGATTTATATGACCCCTTCGGGGTTTAAGGTGCGGATGGAAAAGCATCCGGGCGCGCCAAGCTGGCGGTTGATTGGCACGGTGGGCCAGGGGACGTTTTGCCACAAGCCATGCACGGTGAGCGGCGGCGGCAAGAGCGAGATCAGCAAAAGCCTGCGCGATTATATGTTGTATGGGCCGATCTTTGTCGCGGATGTGGATAAGGATCTCGATATTGTCGATGCGATTTTCAAGAAGGATTATTCGGATCGGTGGCTGAAGAATTCGCACATCAAGCCGGATTATTCGCAGAAGAAGAGCCGACCGGTGCTGGGGCCGGAACGATCGCTCGGCAGCGTCATCAAGCTGCTGACGCCTTCGGCGGATTACACGGATGAATACAACGCGTGGCTGGCGTCGATTCCGAACTATATTTACCCGATCGTGTTCATTATCAAGCGGTTTTACCGGGCAAGCTGGGATGGAAACTGGCGGCAGCATTTCGGCGTGGACATCGTCAATGGTTTTCCCGGCCATGAATTGAAATATGAGGATCGCAAGCTGGTGGGGACGTATCTGCGCGTCGGGTTGATGCCGCCAACAGCCTGGCGAACGTACAAGGTGCGGCAGGATTTTGCGGCGGCGACGAAGATCCAAACCGAAGATGACATCTCGGCTTCGGTCGTCGTGCCGGCTCGGCGATTGTCGCATCTCAATCCGGCGTATCTCGACGGCGCCACCGCGCACGGCAGCTTTAAGTTCGCGGCCAATTGTGAGTATCGGCTGTTCCAGCGGCCGGATGACGCCGTGCATCGAGGGCTGGATAAGCAGACCGAAAGCGACATGGCGCGGTCGGATAATTTCATCTCGAATTTTGAACCGCTGAGCAGCAAAGACGCGCATGTGATGGTGGAGCGGGTGACCGAATTTGACCGGTTCACGCAGCCGATGCGCAAGCTGCTGCGGTTGGCGGCGGATGGTGGGAAGGGATACGTGGTTTCATCGGCGAACCCGCGCATCGTGGACGGGAAGCCGAGCAAGAATCCCAGGTATTTGCAGACGCGGCCCGACCTGCTCGATCCGATGAGCTGGCATGTTGCGGAGCAGGGGCTGCGGTTTTTGCGGATGATTCCGGCGGGTGATCCGGTGTATTGGCCGGTGGATGCGGTGCTGGTTGGGCGGCGGAATAATCCGGCGGAACCGGCCACGGGAATTCGGGCGCTGGCGGTTTATAACCCGATTCACTACCAGGAACTGCCGGAACTGTTCATGGACTTTATCTGTTCGCTGACGGGCAAAAGCCCCTCAACGACGGGCGCGGGCAGCGAAGGTGCGCTGACCAAGAGTCCCTTCAACGCACTGCGGCCAACGACGGATCTGAACAATGCGCTGGTGAGTTATATCCTCACCGGCATTGGTGGATTCTCCACGGCGGCGGGATATATCGGGCCGAAGGTGCGGGTCGATCATGATGTGAGTCTGCTGGTACCGGAAATCTGGGCGCGGCTGAGTGTCGCCGAACGGGAGCCGGAATACCTGATTCGGGAAGGATACCTGGAGCCGCTGACGGATTTTGAATATGAAGGAGAAAAAATTCTCGCCAGCCGGCTGGGGTATCGCATCACGAGCAGCTTTGTGCGGGCGTTTTTCGGGCGCGTGTTTGATAATCCGCTGAAGGTGTTTGACGATCAAATCCTCAAGCCCGAGACACAGGATTTTGGGCAGTATGCGGATGGGATTAAAAACATCACCGAGGCCCAGCAGAAAGTGGCGAGCGAGTATTTGCAGGATGGGTCGATTGAGGATGCGTGTCCGCCATTGAAGGCGCTGCTGTCGATCATGGCGACGGGGCATTTTGAGGGGAAGGATGTGCATCATCCGGAAATTCGGGCGATGTTCACGCGAGAATATCTGCTGGCGAGCGATTGGTATCTCACGCGTTTAAAAATAAAGCAGGAGCGGGATATCCGGCTGTGGCAAAGGCATGTGGCGTATCTGAAAACGTTCTTATCCAAGACGGGGAATACGGAGGAAGCAGAGCGGCTGGGACTTTCACATCGGCTGGAAGAAGCGGTGAAGGAATTGGCGCGGGTTAGTTCCAAAGATTATCGGGAGTTGTTGATAGGAACGCTGGGGGCGGACCCGCTGGGCGGGGGTGGGTGACGGTTGTGATTTTGCGAGGGGGCTTGGGAGGGATTTGGGGAGACTGGGCTTGCCGCGCGCTTTGTTTGCGTGGCGTTTGATGGTGTTTGATATGGGTGGGATGTTTTAGAGGCGTTGAATATGGCGGAAGACGAAGACAAATCACAGCCGCAGGGGCAGCAGCCCTCACCCTTACCCACAACTCCGAAGTGTTTTTGAGAACATTTTCGCTTTCTTCAACGTACCTCGATTTTTTCCAGACATGGAGGTCGTGATGATGGTCTGCCAAGCCCATCAGTGGGCTCATCAGCATTTTGGATCGTTGGATCTGGGTGATCGTCGTCGTTCAAAAGGGTTGTTACACTCGCAGCCCAAATGGCGGCGACTCCGGGTCAATCCCTGCCTGTGCAACATAAGCAGTGGGCGGAGCTGAAAGCAGCTTACCGGTTTTTCGACAATCCACAGATTAATCCCGATGCGCTGCAAGCCCAGCACCGGCGGGTGACTTTCCAATCGTGCCGCGAGCATCCGGTGGTCCTGTGCGTGCAGGATGGCTCCAATGTGCAAGCCAGCCGTATTGCTGGAGGCCAATGGGTGATGCATTCGGCGCTGGCGGTCACGCCAAGCGGCGAAGTTTTAGGGTTGCTCGACCAGCGATTTTTCAAGCGGGTGAAGCGAGCGGCACGGGAGAGCAAAAAAGCCAGGCGTGATCGCTTTCGAGAGAGCGATGTCTGGATTGACGCCGTCCAGGCCGTCAAAGCGGCCAACTCACCCCATACGCACCTGATCCATATCTGTGATCGAGGGGCGGACGATCTGCGTCTGATGCACAGTTGCGTGGCGGCATCGAACGGTTTTGTCATCCGGGCCCGTCACGACCGCAACATCGAGCAGGCAACCGACAAGCTGTGGTCTTACATGGCGCAGGTTCCGGTCAGCGGACAAATCGATATTGAGATCGGTCAGCAGCGATGCGTCAAACGCAAGATCAAAGGCGTCACCCAGCGCCTGCCGCGTCCCGCCCGCATGGCCCAATTACAAGTGCGGTTTGCAACGGTGCAACTGCAACCTCCGGCCAAAAGCGCGCCGTCCACCCAACCGTTGACGGTGAATGTCGTTTATCTCAAAGAACCCCTCGAAGGCGCTGCGTCGCTGGAGTGGATGCTGCTGACCAATTTGCCGGTGGAGAATCTGGCCGATGCATTGACGATCATCGACTACTACTGCATTCGCTGGGTCATTGAAGAATGGCACCGGGCACTGAAAGAAGGTTGCAGACTTGGCGAATCCCAGTTGCAAAGTATTGATAACCTGCTTCGATTGATCAGCATGCTCTCTCCCGTGGCAGTGCGATTATTGCAGCTGCGTGATTGGGCCAACCTGCCGCGCAACGAACCTGCAGCCGCCAAACTCGACCTGCAGCAGAAGGTGCCGCAGGCAATGATCCAAGCCGCGGCAGCGCTAGGCCAATGCCGGATTGATCAAATGAGCCCCCGGCAATTCTGGCAAACCCTGGCTCACCAGGGCGGCTGGCTGGGCAGAAAACACGATCCCCGCCCCGGCTGGAAAGCAATCTGGATCGGCTGGGAAATCGTCTCCCGAATCGCACACGGCATCGAACTCACACAGCAAAACCGAATCGATGCAACTTGTGGGTAAGGGTGAGGGCTGCTGCCCCTGCGGCTGTGATTTGTTTTCGTCTTACTCTTACTCTTTCACCATATTCAAACATTTTGTGTGAGAATTTTCAGCCGGGGGGCCAGGTGAAGGGGCGGCCGGCGAGGACGTGCAGGTGGAGGTGAAAAACGGATTGCTGGGCTCCGGGGCCGCAGTTGAAGACGGTTCGGTAGTCGGTGTGGCCGAGGTTGTGCATCAATTGCCTGGCAATAAGGAAGAGTCCCCCTACTGTCGCCGCGTCGGCGGGTTCGAGGGCATTGAGGGTGGGGATTGGTTTTTTGGGGATGACCAGCAGATGCACTGGGGCGGCGGGCTGGATGTCGTGGATGGCGATGTATTGCTCATCCTCATACACCATTTTCGCGGGGATCTGACGGGCGATGATCTTTTGGAAAAGTGTGGGTTCCATTGAAGAGCGTCCCGGTCACAGCCATTTGAATTCAATCACATCACGCCGGCCATGCCGGTTTCGATTTTGGTTGAAACGTATTCCCTGGGGTCGGTGACGTAACCCGTGAGGGCGCTGGCGGCGACGGTCAGCGGGCTGGCGAGATAGACGGCGCTCTTGGTGCTGCCCATGCGGCCGGGGAAGTTGCGGTTGGTGGTGCTGATGCAGATTTCGCTTTTCTGAAGGCGGCCGAAGGTATCGCTGGGACCGCCGAGGCAGGCGGCGCAGCCCGATGCGCCGACGATGCAGCCGGCGTCCTGGAGGATGTCTTCGATGCTCTTTTCGTTGGCGCCTTTTTCCACGCCGCGGAGATTGAGGCGCTTCATGTCGGCGTGAACTTCGGTGGAACCGGGGACGACGTAGGTCTGAATCTTGACGGTGTTTCCCTTGAGCAGGCTGGCGGCGAAGATCATGTCGGTGATTTTGCCGCCGGTGCATGATCCGATGTAGGCCTGGTCGAGTTTGACGTCGCGGCAGTTGTACGCCGTGTCGCGATTGTCGGGGCTGTGGGGCTTGGCGACCATGGGTTCCATCGTGGCGAGATCCCACGATGCTTCGAAGTGGTATTCGGCATCGTCATCTTCGGTGACGACTTCCCAGTTTGGGCGATTGGTGCGGGCGCGGACGTACTGCGAGGGTTTTTTCGTCGACATCGCAGATCCCATTCTTGCCACCGGCTTCGATCGCCATGTTGGTGAGCGTCATGCGGTCTTCGAGGGTGAGCGAATTGATGCCGCTGCCGGCGAAGTACATGGAGCGGTAGGTTGCGCCGTCGACGCCGATTTCGCCGATGACGGCGAGGATCAAATCCTTGGCGGTGAGGTACGGGGGGATTTCACCGTTGAAGGTGAAGTGCATGGTCGGGGGAACCTTCAGCCAGGTTTTGCCGGTGCCGAGGACAAAAGCAGCATCGGTATTGCCGACGCCGGTGGCGAACTGCCCGAATGCCCCGGCGGTGCAGGTGTGGCTGTCGGTGCCGAGCAGGATTTCGCCGGGGCGGATGTGCCCTTCTTCCGGCAGCGCCTTGTGGCAAACGCCTTTGTAGTTAGTTTTAGTAGGATCGCGATACGGATTGGGCATCGTCGGCTCAAGCGTGACGAATTCCGGGTCGTAATAATAGCGCAGCCCCTGCTCCTTCACGAAATCGCGGAGGGTCTGCACGTTGCGATGGCATTTCTGGTCGGCGGTGAAGATGTAGTGATCAGGGATGATGACCACGCGGTCCTTGTCCCAGACTTTCGCATTCTTGCCGAACTTATCGTGGAAGATGCCAATGGTGCCGGGCCCGCAGACGTCATGCGTCATAAGGACATCGACGTTTACCCACACATTTTCACCGGGTTGAACGCGGGTTTTGCCGCTGTGCTTGGCGAGAATCTTCTCGGTCATGGTCATGCCGGGCATTGACGTACTCCTGATGATCGTTTGCTACTATTTAGAGACCCGAAAGTATAGCCGGTGTGTGACTGGGAGGCGAGTCAAGGAATGTTCGCGTTTACCGCCTCGCCCAAAGGATACGCCTGCGCAATACTCACATTAAGAAATTTATACCATGCGTGGCAGGAGTTGTCCTTTGGGCCTCACGCCTCATACACTCAGCAGCCATGGGCATCGAAAACCGCGATTACATCAGGTTAGATTATGAATCGCGCCGCATATCGCCGCTGGCGGGGGTTCGGTTTTGGTCGGTCACGACCTGGCTTATTGTGATAAATGTCGCCGTTTTCCTTTTGAACAACCTGATCGTTCAAACGGTCGCCAGCGACGACGGTTACTACGTCTTTCGCACACACCCGATCGAAAGCATTGGGCATTTTTCGGTGACTTCCGCTGTTTATCATTTGGAGGTGTGGCGGTTCATCACGTTTCAATTCCTGCATGCGGATTTGGGCCACATCTTTTTTAACATGCTCGCTTTGTATTTTTTCGGGCAACTGGTGGAATCGTATTTGTCGCCACGGCGTTACCTGGCGTTTTATCTGCTCTGCGGGATAGCGGGACCGCTGATGTACATGGCATTGTGGGAAGCCGGGTTGCTGATTCACAGTCCGGATACGCCCTTGGTTGGGGCGTCGGCGGGGATTTTTGGGGTGCTGGTGGCGGCGTCGTTTATCGCGCCCAACGCGACGGTTCTGGTGATGGGCGTGATACCGGCCCAATTGCGCGTGGTGGCGTGGTGCGCGCTGGGGTATGCGGTTTATACGGTGCTCTTTGCCGGACAAAATGC
Source organism: uncultured Phycisphaerales bacterium (assembly GCA_963704405.1). GTDB lineage: Bacteria > Planctomycetota > Phycisphaerae > Tepidisphaerales > Tepidisphaeraceae > MFD01213-c1. Next base: position 995,799 of record OY969903.1, on the reverse strand, counting down.
GGGAGGGGAAGCAGCGCATATCGGGGGCGCGATCGCCGGGGCGGCATTGTTTCAAAACCCGCAGGTTTTGCGTATTTTTGATTTCTCCCGCCGCTCCCGCATGCGGTATCGGGGATGAGGCGATACCGGCCGGGGATATTCTTTGAGGCCGCTTTGGATGTGGGGAGCGCATTATCTCAAGTCGTTGGCTGGTTGATAATTGACAGCGCCAGCCCAATTCGTATGTTAAGGCCTGCGCCGTTCCACCCCCTTGCGGAGTTCATCACTCGTCCATTCCATAGCATAGCGCGTACGGTCTCAAAATGAGCATCGGTGGATGGTCGCTTCGATTCGATTAATTTGGTGGAATTGAAAGGCACGGCTAAATTGGCTCCCCGCCGTGCTGTCTGACCGGATTTGGCGGACTCCCCCCTCGGAGGAAGGCATCCATGGGCAAGCGTGCAGCTTCTGTGTTTCACACCCGCGTTCTTTCCAGGCTTGAACGGCTGCGCCAGGCAATAGCCGGCGCGTTATCGGATCGAAGCTGCGCAGTGGCGATCTCAGCCGCTGGAAGCGTTGGAATTACGGGTGCTTTTTTCGGTGGCGCAGCCGGCGACGGTGGATCTATTGTGGCAGGGGCAGCATGTAAAGGCCGTGCAGGGGCAATATATCGCCTATACGCTGCACAGCGATGCGTTTGGCCAATTAGCAAAGAGCAAAGGGTTCACCGATGTCCATCTGCTGGGAGGCAAGGGGTATTACCAGTTCAGTACGGATTTATCGCCGGACCAGATAGCAAAGATCGGAAAGTATCACACAGACGCCATCTCAAAATTACAGCCGAACACGGTCGTGACGGCGGCGGACTCTTTCCCAAGCGATCCGCTGGCGCAGCAGCAATGGCAACTGCGAAATACCGGGCAAGTTGAGCCTTACGATTACAACCAGGACGGGGTGGTAACGCCGTATAACCAGGTGACCAACCCGACTCCTCCGTCGGTGATTCCGTTCCCCTCACCGCCTTATCCCAATGAAAACCAGGTGGGCACGCCGGGGATGGATCTGAACACGCAAAAGGCGTGGGACATCACGACGGGTTCGTCCAACGTTGTCGTTGCGGTGCTGGATACGGGGATCGACACGTCTCATCCTGATCTGGCGCCCAATCTCTTTGTAAACCCCGGAGAGGTGGCGGGCGACGGCATTGATAACGACAACAACGGTTTCCCGGACGACGTCAACGGATGGAACTTCGTCAACGACTCGGCGAACGTGACAGATGACAATGGCCACGGCACGCATGTCGCGGGCACGATCGGGGCGGTGGGGAACAACAGCCTGGGCGTTAGCGGAGTTGCCTGGAACGTCAAGCTGCTGCCGGTGAAGGTTCTGGACTCGACCGGCGCCGGAACCGACGCGCAGATCATCGCAGGCATCAATTATGTGACGAGCCTGAAGGACGCGGGGATCAACATTGTTGCAATCAATGAAAGCCTGTCGGGGGTTTCATTTCCTTTTGACGTTGTGGAAAACAACGCGGTCAAAGCCGCGGGCGAAGCAGGAATCCTGGATGTGGTCGCCGCGGGGAATGATTCGTCAAACATCGACAGCAGCTTTGTCGATCCGGCCAAATTTTCGTTGAACGTGCCGACCGTGGTGACGGTGGCGGCGACGGATAACCAGGGGAAGCTGGCGGCATTTTCCAACTTTGGTTCAGCTTCGGTTGATCTGGCGGCGCCGGGAGTGAATATTCTTTCCACCACGCCGACCTACACCGTTCCCCTTAATGGGGAAATTCCATCCGATCAGATGCCGTTTGGCTTGAATTATGGATATCTCAGCGGCACTTCGCAGGCGACGCCACAGGTCACGGGCATTATCGCGCTGGAGGCGTCGGCGAACCCGAGCGCGACGCCGGAGCAGTTGAAGAAAGCGCTGCTCGATGGTGTAACACCTGATGCGGCCCTGGGCAGTGTGAATGGGATCGCGCCGAAAGTTCACACAGGTGGGGTTGCCAATGCGTTTAACGCGGTAAAAAACATTCTCGATCAGTTCGTGACGACCGACACCACACGCCGCGGAAATTGGAACGGGTTCTATGGGACGCAGGGCGCGTATGTCGTTGGTGAATCAACCACATTCCCCAGTTTCGTCAACGGCACCCTGAGCGGCGCGAGCCCGGTGATCCTGCAGAACTCGACTCATAACGTCGCGGGCCTGCAAAAAGTATCCGACCCTGGCGACCGAATCTCGGCATATGATGCATCGGCCAGCACCGAAACGATCACCCTGTCGTTCACAGATGGGATTGCCCACCGCGTGGGAATGTATGTCGCCGACTTGGACCACAAGCATCGCACGGAACTGATTCAGATCGTCGACACCACCAGCGGCACAGATCAGGTGCTGGATACCGAGGAAGCCACCAAGTTCGCCAAGGGTGAATATTTTATCTGGGATCTGCGCGGCGACATCCAGATTCGCATTACGAATATCGGCGGGCCCAGCGCGGTATTCAGCGGACTGTTCTTCGATCCACCGCCGGGCACGCCGATCGCCTTCCGCGGCGTCGATACCACGACCCAGGGCATTGATTGGCGCAATCAGTACGGCTCACAGGGGCAATTCTTTGCCGGCGACGACAACAGCAACGCCCTGGCGTCTTATGTTTCCGGCATTTCGATCACCGGGAATACCGGAAAAATCGTCAAGGCGAAGACCACCGACAAGCGTGCGCTTCAGAAGCTCCAGGATGTGAACTCCGGAATCGAATCGTACTGGAACACGACGGATCATCTGGACATCAACCTCACGATGGCCGACACGCAGCTTCATACCGTGACGCTGTATGTCGCTGACTACGAGCGGCTGCATCGCACGGAGCGCGTGCAGTTGATCGACCCGACAACCGGCGCCCTGCTGTATTCACAGGATCTGTTCAACTTCACCAAGGGCGCGTTCATCAGCTTCAATGTTTCAGGCAAAGCGCTGATTCGCGTGATCCGCACCGGCGGGCCTGATGCAGTCGTAAGCGGCCTGATGTTCGACGCACCCGCCGGCGAGCAGGTGCATTTCGTCAATGTCGACACGACCACCCAAGGCAACTGGAAGAACGCCGGATACGGCTCAACCTATGCCCTGGTCGCCGGCGACAATCTTCCCGGTGTGGACGTTCCGGGAAGCGCCGTGCTGGCGCAGACCGGCGTCGTCGGCAAGAGCGTATTTGCCATCACCAGCGCCAATCAGAATTTGGCGCTGCTTCGCCCGGAAGATCTGTTCACCCGCCGCCGCATTGCGGCCGACGCCTTTACAAACTCTGATATGACGTTTGCCTACAACCCCGGCGATCGCCATACGCACCAGATCGCGGTTTACTTTGTGGATTATGGAAAGCAGAACCGCGTTGAGGCGCTGACCCTTTCCGATCCGACCACAGGCGCCGTCATCACCCGTCAGCGCATTGCGCATTTCGCTAAAGGGAAATATTTCGTCTTCAATGTGCGCGGACCGATTTTGATTACGATCACAAGCCAATCATTCCCCAACGCGGTGATGAGCGGAATCTTTACGGATTGATCCACGACCGTTCCTCAAAACAATTCGCCGAAGGTTCACCCCGGAAAAGGGCGGAGGAATTTGCGAATCCATTCTTTTCTTTGTACCTGCCGTGCCGTGTCTTGATGGTGAATTTTGCCAGCCGCTTTTAGTGGATTTGTGACGCCGGGCTCTATTTTGCGAATTCATCGGCGGCGTCTTTGGATGCGCTCATGGAACCATTCGCGGTTCGCTTCCGAATTCAAATTTCACGGTGGCTTCATCGCTTCGAATTTGCTGCAGATCATTGGGAAAATCGATGCTGTCGATGGAGCCATCGGGCCGCAGATAGTAGCGGCTGAGTTCTCCGGTGCCCGACGCTTCGACCGTAATACATCGCAATGGCGTGCGGCCGTCATCGGCCAATTTGGTGGTGGGGACAGGCATGACAATCAGCTTCAGCGGGAGCATGATCGGAATACACTCGGGTGTGGGGATCGATTCGGTTTGCAGAATCATCGGCTGCGGCGAAAGCTTGCACATAATGGCCGTCAGCCAGCCGGCGGGAACAAAATTGGCCGGGGCGGCGAGACTGAGGGGATCGGGACGGGTGTCGTGATATTGAACGCGCGTTCCGATTCGCCCGTTATGGAACATTGAAGCCTGCTGGGCGGACTGGGCAAATCGGCCATCCGATTCGGCCGACGCGGGGCCTTCGGATTCGCTGCGGGTCATGTTGTATTGGTAATCCTGCAGCGCCGGATCGCCTTCCCAATTCTCGCGGATGAGCGTGACGTGCTTCGCGGCCTGCCAGCGGGTTTCGCGAAGAGCGCCCCAGGGAACGGATTCATCGTAATGCGTGTGGACCCAGCCGATGCTGGCTTTGACGCCCAGATCGCGAAGGGTCCACCAGTCCTGCCCACGATGATCGATCAGCGCGGGAAGCCCGAGTTTTGCCAGCCGGGCGGTTTCCCGCTCACCAGTGCTGGCCATTGCGGAATAATCCGCCATTGCAGAGCTACCAGGAATGTTCTCCGTTATTTCGCCGGCCAGGACGGAATAGGCGTGATTGAAGTCATTGCCATCCACCGGCGCTCCGGAGAAAACCACCAGCACTGAATTTCCATCTCCCTGCGCGATCAAACGAGCGCCCGTCATTGAGTGGGGCTGGTCGTCGTTGGGCCAATCGATATGCCAGATGCCGCCGTCGTCCCGCCGCATGGTTGCATCGGCGAGCATGGGGTTTCGCGCCAGCAGCATTGACGGAATATCGTCAGATGATTCATTGGAAAAATGAACGCAGGGAATCAGATCGATCAGAAGGCGGACACCGTCTTCGCGCTCGATGAAGATTTGCCGATCGGTGCGATTGGGATCGGGCTGGGGCATGACGACATAATTTTCCGGCACCTTTAATGTCACGCCGCTCACGAGGGTGAGGGACGGCTGATGTTGGAGGAGAGATTCACCCTCAACGCTCATGGCAGCCGCGAGGTGCTTGAGCAATGAAATGTCGGAGGGAACCGCTTCTTCATCCTCGGGGCAATCGAGGCGCAGGACCAGTGCGGTGCGGGAGGGAAGGAGCGTGCAGGCGATGAGTTCACGCCGCAGACCCGGACTAAGCGTTAATGGCGAAGGCTGCGGGCGCCGCACGATAGTCATCACGCCTGGCCAGCCGGCGATCGGCATAGGCTGCATCGGGATTGATTCAGAAAGCGATGTGAGCGGCATCGAGTCTTCTGAATCCTGGTCTTCGCTAATCGTCAATGCGCCGCGCAGAAGACCGGAGCTCGCCAGAAATTCCTGAGGCGAACTGATGCCGCGAACGCGCTGGCGAAGAATGGTCAGCGTGTGACCATCGCGCGGCTCATGGGCGATCAGCGTCGTTACGCCATCGGTATTGGTCGTCGCAACCGTCCAGCGGGCAGGAAGCTTTATCGTCAGGCGATCAATAGTCCGGCTTTGAACCAGTTGTTCCCAGTCGCCTCCGCTGCGCGAACGGGTGACCCACTCGGCCAGCGCAATCGTCCCACCGAGCAAAATCCAGAGCGTGACCTGCATGAGAATTCGGCGCCAGCGGGGATATTGCCAGGAACGGGCCATCGAAAGGGATTGTACCGAACTTAGGCATCGCGGGTATGAAGGATTACGGTACAGGTAGGTGAAACTGCGTAATTCCGAATGTGTTATTCATCGGCTTTGTGAACGGGGTGAGCTTGAACGCGATGGGGCGCCGCGCTCGTGTCGAATACCATCGGGCTCGGGCGAAGCGGTGCTGCTTTAAAACCAGCTTTATGATCCGATGTCGCTGGAATACAAACCTTTAATGAATCGTTATGTCTAAGATTGAGCAGGAGCGATGTGCCTTCGGGCGCGGCGCATATGCAATTCAAGCTGATGGAGCCAGTCATGAACGCGGAATCGAAGAGACGGTTTGTCCGGCTGGCGGCAGCGGCATTGATGGCAATGGCCGCGTCAGCACCATCTATCGCGCAGATGGCTGGACCGCGCCCGCGGGCAATGGCGCAGCCACATCTATCGATGCGGCGACGGTGACGCCTTGGCCATTGCGAATCGATTCATCGGCCGGCACGATCAGCATTTACCAGCCTCAGCCGGAAACGTATCAGGGAAATCAACTCACAGCACGGGCGGCAATCTCGTTGATTCCCCCGGGAGAAAGCGAGCCCCAGTTTGGCGCGATGTGGATGAGCGCACACGTGAACGGTGATGCGGCGGCCCGCACCGCAACGATAATTGATGCGCAAATTTCGCAGGTTCGCCTCCCCACCGTCAGTGATGCACAGGAGAAACAGGTCAGTCAAACATTGCAGGATTTGTTTCCGCAGTTGAACGTAACGTTTTCTCAAGACCAGCTTATTGCCAGCCTGGACGAGGCGGCCAAAGAGCAACAGGCAACCGGGCAATTGCAGGTGTCACCGCCGAAGATTTTGTTCAGCAATCATCCCGCGGTGCTGGTGGTGCTGGACGGGGAACCAAAACTTCAGCCGGTGGAAACTGCGGGAGTGATGCGGGTTATTAATACGCCATTCGTCATCCTGATGGATCTGCATGAGAAGCGATACTTTTTGAAAGCCGGACAGGCGTGGTTATCGTCGGCGGAGGTTTCCGGCCCGTGGGCAGTTGCCGGCGCTGTGCCGGGAGAAATTGCGGAGGCGGCTTCAAAACTGACCTCGCCGGCGGCACAAGATGGGGCAGCAAATCCAAACGCGGCGGGAGTGATTCTAGAAATCATTGTCGCGCAGCAACCGTCTGAACTGATCATGACCGACGGCGACCCGCAGTACACGCCGCTGCCGGGAAACAATTTGCTGTACGTCAGCAACACGCAGGCCGACCTGTTCATGGAGGTGACCACGCAGCAGTATTATGTGCTGCTGTCGGGGCGGTGGTATCGGTCTTCTTCGCTTCAAGGCCCATGGGAATTTGTCGCTGCGGAAATGCTGCCGGCGGCGTTCGCGCAGATTCCTCAGGATTCTCCCAAAGCACACGTCCTGGTTTCAGTCGCGGGAACAAATCAGGCGGCGCAGGCGCGGGTGGATGCGCAGGTGCCGCTAGCTACCGCCCCGATTCGGCGCGATGCGGGGGCAAACCTGACCGTCACCTATGACGGCGATCCGCAATTTGCGCCGGTGGAGGGAACCCAGGTCACCTACGCCCAGAACACGCCGGACCCGGTGCTCTGCGTGCGGCGGACGTATTACTGCTGCCATCAGGGCGTGTGGTATGAATCGGGAGCGCCACGGGCGGATGGAATGTCTGCGTGCATGTGCCGGGGGAGATTTATTCGCTGCCGCCCAGTTGTCCTGTTTACTACGCTCGCTATGTATATGTGTATGAAGCGACGCCGGACTATGTCTACTGCGGCTACCTCCCCGGATACACCGGCAGCTACATCTACGGATCAACCATTGTCTACGGCACCGGCTATGTGTATCCCAGCTGGTATCGCACAATGTACGTGCCGCAGCCGTGTACCTATGGCTACGCGCCGCGCTATGACCGGTGGACATCCACCTGGGGCTTTGGCGCTGACGATCGCTATGACCACGATTGGCTGATCGACACCGATCGCGAGCGCGGCTGGTGGGGGCCGGCGGGGTATGTCGATTATCGCCGCCTGCATGATGAACATCGTGAGCCGCAAAATAATCGCGCCGGTGATGATCGGCGAAACACCGACGGCCGCGGCCGGGCGATCAATCTGATCGTTGTGAACAACGCCGAGGTGAATCGCGCCAACGTTTACAATCGCGGCGACAACGCCAGCCGCAAGGTGCTCGCCCGGCCGGAAGAAGTTCGGCCGCACATCGCAGGTGGTTCGCGAGCGAACACGCCCGCGCCCGGTGCGCACGCTGACGAACAGCCCGCAGCTCCCAATGTGATTTACGCCGGCGGTGATGGACGCCTGTACCGCCTGACTGGCAACGGTTGGGAAGAAAAGAGCGGCGGTTCGTGGAAACACACTGCGTCCCCGCCGGATCTGAAGCGCAGCTCGCCATCGGCACGAGTCGATCAACCGGCGGATCATGCATCGCGCGTCAATCAGCCTGCCGATCGGGCGCCGCAGCCTTCGGATATTCCACCCGGCTCGCAGGTTGTTCACCATCCAATTGATTTTTATCCATCTCCCAAGGACAACCATGCCCCTCCATCGCCGCCCGCGAACGCCCGAGTGACACCGCCTGCGCAGGGCAATGAAAAAAAGCCGGTGGAGGAAAAACCGCCTCACGCAGTGAGCCCCAGCGAGCCGAATCCCGATCAACAGAAACCTCCCGGCCGGCTTGAACGCCCTACAGAACCGCCGTCCCATTCGGGGGAGCCTGCGCCCAGGATCGAGCGACCGAGCGAACCTCCTGCCCGCATCGAGCGCCCCAGCGAACCGCCGCAACATGCAGAGCCGCCTGCACATATTGAGCGGCCCGCAGAACCGCCGGCTCGCATTGAACGACCGGCAGAACCGCCTGCACGAAGCGAACCGCCCGCCCGCATTGAACGACCGGCAGAACCCCCTGCACGAAGCGAACCGCCGGCAAGGCCTGAACCGCCTCAACAGTCGCCGCGAGCGCCGGAAGAACCGGCCCGAACATCGGATGCGCCGGGACAATCAGGCGGCTCCCAGCACAGCAGCAACCAGCAAGGCGCGAATGGCCAGCCCACTCGCTAGCCAACCTGATTTAGAGCCGCGTTCACTCAGTTGTAGCAGTCATAACTTGAGGCACTTCACAGGATCTCAGCATTGGATTGTAATGACGCTGATATCCTTCCGAACACTTTCGGCTGACAAACAATCGCGACCACCCGTAATCTGGCCCAGAGGAAACGCTCCGGGTCAATCCCGCCACATCCTCAATTGCCCCCCACGGCCACACTCTCTATATATCTTGCGCCAATGACACCGCTCGGCTTCACCCTGATCACCTTCGCCATCTCCATCGCCGCCGGCGTGCTCGGATCACTCCTTGGGCTGGGCGGCGGCATCATTGTTGTGCCCGCCCTTACCTTGTTCCTGCACATCGATATTCGTTACGCCATCGGCGCTTCCATCGTCTCTGTGATCGCAACCTCCAGCGGCGCGGCGGCGGCCTATGTGCGCGAGCATATGACCAACCTCCGCGTCGCCATGCTGCTCGAAATCGCCACCACGACCGGCGCGCTGACCGGAGCATTTCTCGCGGGCATCGTCGGCGGCCGATGGTTATTCATTGTCTTTGGGACCATGCTGGGTTACTCGGCGCTTGCGATGTTTCGCAAGCGGCACAGCCTCGCCGGGCTGGATGTGCCGGCGGACCCCCTCGCCGATCGGTTGCGCCTGCACGATTCGTATTACGACGAAGCCGCCGGGACAACGGTGAACTACCACGTCACGCACACACCGCTCGGATTTGCACTCATGTACGTCGCCGGCGTAGTCAGCGGGCTGCTCGGGATCGGTTCGGGCGCATTAAAAGTGCCGGCAATGGATCTGGCAATGCGGCTGCCCATTAAGGTCTCGACGGCAACCAGCAACTTCATGATCGGAGTCACAGCTGCCGCCAGCGCAGGTGTCTATTTTGCCCGCGGGGATATCGACCCATTTGTCGCCGCGCCCGTGGCGGCGGGCGTCTTGCTCGGAGCAACCGCCGGCTCCCACCTGCTCGGAAAACTCAACAGCAACAGCATCCGCATCGTGTTTGTCATTGTGCTCATCGGCATCTCTCTTCAGATGCTATGGAAAGGAATTCGGTGGTCATGATGATGGCTACGAATGCAGGCGCAGACCGCCAGGCCGTCCATAAAGTGGAAATCCTCATCAGCAATCTGCTGCGGGTCGGCGTAATAAGCAGCTTGGTTGTAGTGGTGGCCGGCACAGCGATGAGCTTTGTGCATCATCCCAATTATCTGTCGTCCGCCCACGAATTGCAGCGGCTGACGACGCCGGGCGCCGCCTTCCCCCACACACTTAAAGAGACGTTCCAGGGACTCCGCCAAGGAAACGGCCGGTCCGTGGTTGTACTCGGATTGCTTCTCCTTGTCGCCACACCGGTCATGCGCGTGGCGGTCACGGTCATCGCATTTTTAATCCAGCGGGATCACATTTTCGCGGCGATCACAACCATCGTCCTCATATTGCTTCTGCTGTCATTCTTACTGGGCAAAGGCGGTTAGAAAATAAAATCGCCGGCCTGATCCCTCGAAGAAATAAGCCCGCATAACGCGACCAAATCCTAGAGCGACATTGTGAGACGCGGGCCATCACAGCCGGTCATCCCGAGGCGCTCCGAAGGACACACCATCATTTCCGCAACAGGGTGAGATCCTTCGGAGCAACTCCGGGATAACATTAAGCAATCTCTTTCAACCAGAACAAAAACACTTTAGCTCACTTGCCCTGGTCCTTCGTTTCATCAACTTTGTATTCACTAATCTCCGCACTGATCTCCGCGATCGCCTGCTTGACGTCCGCAATCGCCTTGTGCCGATATCCCTTTGGATCAGCAACATCCTTGTCCAAATCCTTAACGATCTGTTCCAGCTTTTGCCGCGACTCGCGGAGCGCGGGGATTTCCTTGAACCTCGCTTCATCGGATTTTTTATCCGTCGGCGCATCAGCGTGAACGGTCGATGCCGCGGCCAAGGCCAGAATGCCCGTCAGAACCAGTGAACGAATGGGATAACGCATAGATCTTTCTCCTTCAACCGCGTGCGGAGCGGCAGCGGCGCCACACGGCACCTGCCGGCGCTCAAGTTGTCCCGAACAAGATAGAAGATGATTGAAGTTTTAGACTGCGCCCAAAATTACAAAACCTGAATGGCTCAGCCCGTTCATCACTCAATCCCCAAGCGGACGATCAGCCGTGAGCCCCGGGCTCGGCGGAACATCAAATTGCGCCAGCGCATCCGGCTTGGCCGGATCAAAGCCATGAAAGTCCTTCGAAATGTGCGCGGCGATGTCCAGTTTCGCCTGCTGAATACCCACGACAACGCACTTGGCTAATTCATAAGCGCCATATGGGCTGTGATGCGTGCCGTCGAACTTGCTTGCGTCGGCGTTATGCTCAAAAAGCTGGATGGAAGGTTTCGGGCCGAGGGCTTCATATAATGTCTTGCTCATCGCATTGAGATCGATCATCGCGACGTCCTCTTCCTTCGCGGCCTCGCGCGCCATATCCGGATATTCCTTCAGGCTGTTGGTTACTTTGTCGCCTTCAAAGCTGTGACGATTCATCGGCGTGATCACCACCGGAATACCCCCCTTCTCCTTCACCTGTTTTACCCACTTCCTGATATTCGCCTTATACTGCTGCGGCGCGTCCGCCGCCTTTGATTTCATATCGTTATGCCCAAACTGCATCAGCAGATAATCACCCGGCTTCATTACAGACAGCACTTTGTCCAGCCGCTTCGCGCCCGTTGAACTGGCATACGTTTCCCCCGATTCGGCATGATTGGCGACCGCAATGTCCGGCTGGAAAAATCGCGTAATCATCTGGCCCCAGCTTGCATACGGCTCTTTTGATTGATCACAAACCGTCGAATCTCCAAGGATGTAAATCGTCGGAACATCAACCTTCTCAATCTGAAGATCAGAAACACACGGATGCGCATCGCTGAACTCCAGCGTGATGCGCTCATCCCACGCCCAAGCCTCATTGGTCGTCTCGCGAGGCGACTTCAGATGCACATTCCCGCCCGTCGAAATCTTCGGCGTGCGCACGTTCACAACAAACGACTTCGTCACCTGCTGCCCGGCATCCGTATGCACATGCTCCAGCATCAGTCGGCGGAGTTCCGCTTTAACCGTCGTCGTCGATTCCCCCTTTGGATCGCCCAGCGTCACCGTGATTTTGTAATTCCCCTCCGGAACGTCGGCAGAAAAATAAAACGGCGAATCGCTCGTGATAATGTGCGCCCCGGCTCCCCCATCACCACGATCCAAAACCTGCACCTTCGCCCCCGATTCAAAACCAAAACCCTGCTCCTTTGAATACTCGGCGGTCGGCGATACCTGCGTATAACCGTCGGTGGCTTTCCCACCCGTAAAATCAAACTTCCAATGAGTCGTCTCCGCACGAACGCTCGCGGTCGAAATAACCAAAAAACCAGCGGCTAAAATAGACGAGAACTTCATGTATTTCCTTTGCTTGGAATCAATCTATTAATCCGAAAAACTGCGCCAATTCACTTCCAGTTCATACCGCAGAAACGATGACAGCGTTGAACCGCCTCAGACTGGAGTATTGCCGGGAAAGGACCGTCTCCAAAACCCATCCTCACGCCCGCCATAATACGATTCCAGCACCGTATCCATCACTTGCTGCGTGCGAATGGCGGTCTCTCCCGTGCTAAGCGAATCAGCCCCTCCGCCATCCCCGCGAAGCGCATTGACGATCGACTGAATGAGCGGCTGCTGAACATGTGGCGGATTCGGCAAATCAAACACTTCCTCCTGTCCCGAAGCATGACGCAGCCGCAACGGCTCTTTCCCAAAACACGAAAACCGAAGCTCGCCGCCATCACCAGCAAACTGATATTGATCCTCAGAACGCTCCCCGCTGAACGACCAACCAGCTGACGCCGACAGCCCGGCGACAGTCGTAAAAGTCATCTCGACCTGATCTTCAACCGCATACTGATGTGAGATATTAACGGCCTTTCCTGCCACGCCCTGAAGCGGCCCGAGAAAAAAATCGAGCAGGTCAATCGCATGTGATCCAAGGTCCAGAAAAAGCCCTGCCCCGGCATGTTCAGCCTGCAGCCGCCAGGGAATAGGATCTTCACGCCGTCTCATCTGCGCGTCCGCATAGCGATAGCGGATGGTGTGAAGCGTGCCCAGCAAGCCGCTATTAAGAATTTCTTTCGCCTTTACAAACCGCGGCAGCGCCCGCCGATAGTAAGCGACAAAAAGCGGAAGATTGCGCCCGCGAAACACATCCACCATCCGCCGCGCCTCCGCGGTGTTCCGCGCCATTGGTTTTTCCACATAGCACAGCTTACCGGCCGCCGCCGCCCGCAGCGCATACATCTCATGCTGGCCCGGCGGCGTGGCAACGTAAACCGCATCCACCTCCCGGTCAGCAATCAACGCATCCGCATCCGAATACCAGCGGGGTACATGGTGCCTCGCCGCATAATCCGCAGCCTTGGCCGCATTGCGGCGCATCACCGCCACCAGCGCACTTCCCTTCACCTTCTGAAACGCCGGCCCGCTTTTAACTTCCGTAACATCACCACAACCGATAATCCCCCAGCGAATATTAGTCATGGAAAAATCCCGACCCATTAGCACGACTTCGGCGGGCTCAATCGAGCCACGTCTCGTCTGTGTCAGATCGATCAAACAAGCAACACAAGCCAGTAACGTTAATGAAGCATATCTTTTAAAGAATTATTGTATTTATAGTGAATATAATCAACATCAATCCATCCCTGCGTCGGCCCATAAGTAAACACCCCAAACCGCGCCCCCTTCCAATTTGCAAACTTCAACCGAAACGTCGACCCCGCCTCAGTAAAGCTCTTGCCATCAAAGCTGTATGCGAAGCGGGCAATTTCCCCCTCATAATAACCGCGAAGATAGAGATCGCTTCCATGAACAACAGGACCGCCAGCCGCGTCCCACATCAGATACCGCACACCGCCGCTCTGCGTAACACCGGCGAAGCCAAACGCATCCCCGCTTATGAACGTCAGACCCGCCACCTGCCCATCGGCCAGATGCGAAATATCAAGCCGCGTGTCGATTATCCCCGCCTGGTCCCAGAGCTTTTCCGTAAGTGTATTTCGCGCCAGTGATATTTTCTCCGCCGGTAGCGCCGTCAGCCGCAACCACCCCGGCCGGGCCGCAAACGACCATTTCTCATTCACCGGATTATGATTCCACTGCCAGATCGGCGAAAGTTTTGCGCTCTCAAATTCATCGCTGACAGCCGGCCGGGATACCGGATAATCACGGCCCACATTCGGCTTCTTCCAGGCAGTGACCGGCTGGCCATGATCGCCAAACACCGGCCAGTCATCCTCTCCCCACTTCACCGGCTGCAGGAAACTCACGCGGCCAAGAAATCCAATATTTTTAAATCCGATAAACCACGATTCCCCATTATCCAGATCCACAATTCCGCCCTGATGCGGACTGCCTGCCGGCAAGACTTCCCTATGTTCATAAGGCCCATAAATATTCCTGGCCCGAATGACCGCCTGCCCGCCCGTGTTCACGCCACCTTCGGGGAAGGAGATGTAGTAGTAACCGTGGCGTTTATAAAACTTCGGGCCTTCCGCCTTCACGCCCGAATAGATCTGCTTCCCATCGTCCAGCAGGTGCGTCCCATCAGGGCTCATCTTATGCAGAATGAACGGCCCCGCGCCTTTGATGCTGTGAACAAGATACGCCTGCCCGTCATCATCCCAAAGCGGGCACGGATCCTCCCATTTCTCAACCGCCTTCACTGTCACCATCTCCGACCACTTGCCCGCAAGGTCGGCGGTGTGCCACATAAACAGCCCATCGAACGGCGTGCACACAAAAAGATAAAACTGCCCATCGTGATACCGAAGCGAAGGCGCCCACGTCCCCTGCCCATACCCCGCATTCTGATCATACTTCGGACTCATCGGCAGGCGATTAAACACCTGGTTGATCACCTCCCAATTCACCAGGTCTTTGGAATGAAGCACCTGAATGCCGACGAAATGAAAATCGGAAGCGACGAGATAAAAATCATCGCCGACGCGAATGATGTCAGGATCGGAATAATCGGAATTTAAAATCGGGTTTTTGTAGGTGCCGTCGCCTTGATCGCCCCACGACAAAGGCTGCATCGAGGCTTGAGGCGAAACCGATTCAGGCGCAGCCGCGGGCATCGATTTATTACAACCGGCAAAAAGACAAACTGCCAACGCAACGGCGGCAAACAGGTTGATTCGCATATCAATAAGTTACTTCAGGTTCACCGGCTTTTGCATGATGAAATCCGGTTGATCTTTTGCAACAATAATTTTGCCGTCGCCATCGAAACTGATTTTGACGATGCCCGGTTTTTCCCGCCACGGGGCTTGAGGATCATTACCGAAGAATGCGTCGAACCAGTTGCCGGATTTATCCTGGAAGTAGTTGGTTCCTCCGCCGCAGGGAACGGCTTCATGCCAGTTTTTGTAGGGGCCGTAAATGCTGTCCGAGACGGCGGCGACGCTGCTGTAGCGGCCTTTGTAAAACGCCGCGCCGCTCAGGTAATACTTGCCATTGGCTTTGAAAAGCGAAACGCCCTCCTGTGCGACGCTCGCGCGATTGGCCTGCGCGTTCCCCGACCAGACATCATCCGCCGGCTTTTCAAATTGAACCGTGTGCGTCTCGGCGATGCCGGACAGATCCTCCTTCAGAAGGGAGATACGATTCCCGCCGCCGTTGGTGTAGTAAACCTTGTGGTCTTCATCTTCAAACAGCGTCGCGTCAATCCCGTTGGTCAGCGGCCGATCAACAGCCAGCGCGCTCTTGTACGGCCCCTGCGGCTTGCCCGTCGTGCTTTTAAGGATCTGCGTATTTCCGGGCGCCATGCAGAGCGAGATGTAATAGTTCCCCTTGATGTAATGAATTTCCGGAGCCCATACATTGCGCGACGGCTTGCCGTGGAGCAATCGCCACTCCTTTTCCCAGGTCCCGTCTTTCTCGATGCTCCATACCAGGCCCAGATAATCCCATTTCTGCAGGTCAGCCGATCGCCACAGTTCCACACCGTCGTTGCGATCCCAGATATTGTCGCCGGATGAGCCGGTCATGTAATAGTTGCCGTCGCCGCCGAGGATGATAATGGTGTCGCGAAGATGCAGATCCCAGATCGGCTTGATCGGCGGAAGGAGGCCATCGTTGATGGCTGAACCGCTCGTCAGATCGCTCGCCGTCTTCCAGCCTTTCTTAGGGGCCGGCCCCTGATAAGTCACCCCTTCCGCCCCGCTGCGCCATCCGCCCGCGCCACTATCAGTTACCGGCCCGCCGGGCCCGCTGACGCCTGAATAAACCTCCGCCGGCGAAGTGAACGGCGGCGGTGGCGGCTCCGCATTTGAAATGCCTGCCAGTACAACAATCGCAATAATGAAGGCGACCTGTCTCATTTGGCCGGTTGAACCACTTCTTCCGCTGGCGCGGGCGAAATCTTCTCCGCCGCCGGTGTGAAGTATTTGCACAGCGGACAATCTTTAATTCCCTTCAGTCCGGAAATCACCGATCTCGCATTCAATTCAGCGCCGGCCTGCGTCGTGTGGGTATGCTCCGGGACCGATGGGAAGTAAGCCGCCGTCACTTTCTCCTGCCCCTCCTTGTCATATTCATCCGCCGTGATGGCGTTGAGATCAATAAACCCTGCCCCTTCCTGCCTTGCCGCCTCCGCGGCCCACTTCGCATAACCATTCGTCGCCCGGCCGACCTTTCCATCCTTCCAACTGTTTCGTGGAATCAGCGAACAAACGATCGGCGTCGCTCCTTTCGCCCGGGCGTCGCTGATATACTTCCGCAAATACCACCCATATGTGTGAACGGTTTCCTTCTCGCCGGTCTGAGCGATGGTGATATCCTTCGTCTCCTCCCCATTCCCCGGCATCGAAGAGCGCGGCAGCCGCCCCGGCTTCGGCCCCTTGTCGATCGCCCCGCCGTCGTTATGACCAAACTGCATCAGCACAAAATCCCCCGGCTTCATATCCCTCAATACCCGATCCCACAGCTTGGAAGTCAGATAGCTGCGGCTGCTCGTTCCACCCAGCGCCCGGTTCTGAAGATTGATCTTCGACAGATCGAAGTAGTCGGCAATCGAATGCCCCCAGCCCCACATATTGCCGGCGCCATTGTCGTGGCCGTTCTTCACGGTCGAATCACCAATAATGAAAAGCGTCGGGAGGTCCGGGTTGATCCTGGGAAAATTCGTCGGTGCCGTCGTGGGATCGGCAATGTCCGTGTTGTCGGCCGCGCGAAGGGAACCGGCCAAGCCGATCAGGATCACCGGCGCAAGCACAATGAATTCATTGAAAAAGCGTTTCATCGTCTGTCCCCATATACCTGTCCCGAATCGCCGCGACGAAATCGGAAGCACATTAACGAACCGGAGCCGTCGCCGGCGCATCGGTGTCATCCACATCCCCTTCGTCCTCCGGCTCGCTCTTCTTCACTTCCAGTTGCGGCAGCTCGCCCGCGCCAAGCTTTCCATTCTCAACCGAATCAATCTTCCCGTCGTCAATCCCAGCGCAAAGATGCGCCAGCACATGCTTCACATTCCGCAAAAGCACCGGCGGCATCCCTTCATCATGCTGGGCGTCCACATCAATCAGCTTCAAATCCGAAACATCCGAAAACAGAAAGGGTGGCCGCGCATCGTCACCGGCGTGCCGAACTGAAACATTATTAAACTCGATCCCCCTGACGTGACGGACAAAAAAACCGTACGCGCCGGTTTCGCCAAACATCGCCGGCTCCGGATATTTCTTGGCGTTCTCCAGCGACTGGGTGGTCGCCCACTTCTGCGTTTTTTCCAGTTCACCGCCACGGGTGAAGATTTGAATGTTGCTGAGCTTCACGTCTTTGATGTCGCCGCCCGGCACACCGCTGATGATGCAGCTGTATCGCGGGTCGGCGTCGTATACCACAACGTTGTCGATGTTCACCCGCTGCAGCGTACCGATCTCAGTGGTTTCCTTGGGGCCGCGCAGGCCAGCGCCCAGCCGCAAAAAGATGGGGGCCGTGCAGATGTGGCGCATCGTGATGTTTGAGATTGTCACATCTTCCAGCAGCGCGCCATCCACTGTTTCCAGCGCAAGCCCGCGGCAATAATCGAAGACACAGTTGGAAATCGTGAGATTGCGAAACCCGCCATTGGATTCAGTGCCGCACTTGATGCGGCCGGTGCCGCCGGGAGCCTTGGCGTATTTGCCCCAGAATGGCTTGCACGTGCCATCAAGCAACGAGCCCGCGACGTACGAGCTCACCTGGCAATTGGTGATGGTGACGTTGTCGGTCGATCGTGAATAACCCAGCGCATAACTGCTCTTGGGGCAGATGCCATCGTCAAACGGCGAATTCACAAAGCAATTGGAAACGCGAACATTGCGGCAGCAATCGATATCCATCCCGTCGCGATTCGTGTCGATCTTCAGGTTGTCGATCGTCAGGTTGTCCGCCGCTGTCGCCAGAATCCCGAAGTGACCGCCGGCACGAATGCTGAAGTCCTTCAGGATGACATTGCGGCAGAGCTTCAGTGCAATCGCCTTGTTTCCCACGCCCGGACGCACCAGGTCTTTCTTCGCCGGGTATTCAAATTCGGGCTTGGGTTTTTTCTTCGTCTTTTTAGTCGTGGGTTCGGTCGAAGGCTTGGAGGCAGGCGGCGTGGTTGGAAATTCGCCGACGCCCATTCCCTCACCCGCTTTGTCGATCTTCTTGTCATTCACCGATCCGCGCGAGAGTCCCTTGCTGCCGTCGATCAAACCAGGACCGAGGATCGCAATGTTCTCAAGGTTCTCGCCCCAGATGAGGCTGTTGTGCCAATGCGTGTGGCCGAAGTCCTGATAGTGGTCTGAAGCATTGGGTTCCGGCAGATCATAGGTTGGCGCATCGCTTCCCTTTGGCGCGGAAGGAGCGGCCATCAAAGTGGATCCGGAATCCAGATAGAGCGCGACATTGCTTTTCAAATGAATCGAATGGCAAAGATAAACACCGGCGGGGAAATGCACGGTGCCGCCGCCATCCGCATTAGCCGCGGCGATCGCATTGTTAACGGCTGCAGTATCCAGCGTCTTCCCGTCGCCGCTCGCGCCAAACGCGCGAACATCATATGCCCCGGCGAGTCCCCGCCCCGCAGGCCGGACACTCGTACAACCAACGAACAAAAGAACTGTAACCAGAGGCCACAACCGCCGCGAAAATAGCTGTGTCATAGAAGCGTCACTATAAAGAAGATCGCATTGCCGGCAGATTATTTCATTGACCGCCGACAGAGGGGCCGCAGCGCCGAATCCAGCGGTAGCGAACCACAACCCTTCGTTTCATCTATTGTGCATACTCCCGCTGGTGTAAAAAGTTTAACGCCACGGCGTTGGGAAATGACAGCGCAAGCGTACGTGGCTCAAATCACTCTCCTCTTCCCCGGAGTACGGGACAAAAGGGAAAGCGTATGCGTTCGCCTTAGGGAATGGATTGGGCGGGAAGCAGAAAATTGCGACGTGACGTGACCTGTGCGCAATCTAATTGCCCAGGTTCACCGTAATCGTTTTCCCCGGTTTTGGAGTAGCGTCTTTTGGTTCACCCACGCCACCCACCCTCAACGGAAATGACGGCACGTGGGCAATGGTGTATCGGCCATCGGCGTCCACCGTTGCACGCAGGTCAAAGTCGATATTGAAACCCTCTGACAGTTGCCCCTGCGTAGAGACGAGCGCCTCCACCTGGGAACCATGCGCGGATTTGCCTCCGGCAAGTGCGACGCCTTCAATGCGACTCCATGGTATAAGGACAACCACATCGCCCGGTTTCATCCTGGCCGGATCAATCAGCGCATAACCCTGCTCGTGCAGCACGATCAGCCGTGCCGCGCCATTTCCACCGCTGAGCGAGAAGCGGCCGTCCCGCTTCGTTTTCATCCGCACATCCGGCACATTGGAGGGCTGGTCGTTCAATCGCCCATCCAGAATACGCACATCGTTCCTGGGATCGGCGAGCATCACGTCGGCGCCTTCGATGGTCTTGCCACCGGCATCCCTGACAACACCCGCCACAGGCTGCGCCCGTTGCATCTGCACAACGAACGGCCCGTGCTTCTCCCCCAGGCGCACTGGCGGCGTTAGCGTGGGCGCATAGCCATCGGCGATGATCCGCAACGCATATTTTCCTGAATCCTCGGGCGTTGTTGTAAACCCGTCGATGCGCTTGCTGAATGTCCCATCGCCGGGATTAACGGTTTTGGAATACGAAAAGTCCAGCGCCTCAAAACCGCGTTCGTTGAGCAGGCCGGTTGCCACTTTAAACTTCCGCACCGCCGCTCCCGTCTCCGCATCAACCACCTTTCCCTCGATCACCGGATAAGGATACAGCGTGATCGTATCGAGCTTCTTTCCCAACTCAGACCAGTCGAACATGACGCCTGCCCGCTCCCCCCGCTGACCACCACCGGCGTAAAAGCGAAGTGTCCCGGTGCCCGGGAGGTTCATCAGCATGAACCGCCCGTCCACATCCGCTGTCGCCAATCGCACCAGCGGCCGCCTCTCGCCGCATTCCCACCCTTCGCACGACACATGCGCCTTGGCTATGGGTTGCCCCTGCTCATCCACAATGCGAGCGGAATAAGTCGTCCCCGTATCCAGCGTTGTCTCAATCGGTTTGGCGTCTGGGCTGACATTGGCCGACACAATCTTCGGAGCGAAACCCTCGGCCGAGACGAGAATTTCCCGCGGCCCCGCCGGCAGGCCTGTCGCCACGAACCGCCCCCCCTTGTCGGTTCGTGGACTGGTAAAATCTTCAATCGGCTCCTGGTCACCCCCCGTCGTGGAGTAGCTGCTTGCTGTCAGCACCAATGCGTTTTCAATCGGCTGTCCCGCCGCATCGCGCACTACTCCGCTCAGCGTCAGACCCCGCTTCATGACTAATACCGCCTTGCCCGATAGCAAGTCATCGGCCGGCGGTGTGATAATGGACTCGGCAAACTGGTAACCGAGGAAATCCGGATGCGTTAGCCGGAAACGCAGGTTAATCAGATCGGCCATCGGCATTAATCGGCTGAAACGCCCATCGGCATCGGTAAGCACATCACCGGCCGTATAGATCATGTGGTTCCTGTCGTAGGACATCTCGATCTCAACGCCGCCAATTCCGTTTCCCTGCTCGTCAACCACGCGTCCGCTATAGTGGAGGCGTTTGACCGCACTGGAGGCGGGAACATTAGGCGTGCCGTTCCGTGCGGTCGTGACGACGTCGGGCAATTCAATCTGGTACTGCCACGCCATGGGCATCGCCGGTGTCGCATCCTTGTCATTTGCATTTGCCGACGGGCTCACTGTAAGCGTCAACCCCGGCCCACTCGGCAGTAGCAATGTGTAATAGCCGGCACGGTCTGTCTGTGAGCTTGTGAAATGAAACTGCGCCCCGTCCGCCGTTGTGACCAGTGCAGTGACCGTAATACCAGCCACCGGATTGCCCGCTGCGTCCACCACACACCCATCGGCCTGCGCCTCACTGAGATCCAGCGTGACCGTCGGCGGAAGATCCCCTTCAGGGGAGAGCGAAAACAATGCAAATCGGCGCGATCGCTGCGAATAAGCCTGAAAATTCCGCTGTCCCGCCTTGAGGTTGCGCAGCGCGAACATGCCGCGAGCATTGCTCTTCACGCCCTTCCAGGTATTCGCCCGATCGACCGTAACATATGCATTGCTGACCGGCCGCCCCAGCGTATCCACCAATTGCGACGTGAGCGCCGTCGCCGGTGCGAGGGGGGCAGCAACCACGGGCGCCGTTGCCGACACCGCAACAGGGACGGCTGGATGAACCGGCGCAGGCCCCGCTACATTGCTTCCGGTCTCGCCTTGTCCAGATCGCCATGCCGCGATTGCCGTAACCAGCGCCATCCCAAAAAGCACGGCCGCCGCGCCGGCTATCATCTTAGCACGGGCCAATTGCATGAGGCGCATAGCACCGTCGGCGATCGCCGCCGACGTGGAGGTAACCGCGCCTGCTGAGATAACCGCTGGCGCGCTTCCCACGCTCGCTGCCGCATGCGCCAATCCCAGCGGCGATTGGGACGCGCTGGCAAGAGGCAGTGCCGCCATCAACATTTCGCCCGGCATCTCAACCCCCCGGCGGATCAGCAACCGCCTCAGCCGCGATAGCGCACGGCCCACGCGCTGGCGCGCTGCCTCTTCAGAAATCGACAGCGCCACCGCGATCTCGCAATGCGGCTGCCCCTTTATAAATCGCAGCGCAATTGCGCTTCGATCGGGGCCGCTGAGCTTCGCCAGCGCCGCATCGAGTTCTGGTGCAACGCGATCGCAAGCCGACGCCCGTTCATCCGGCATCATGATCGTCGGAGCCATCATAGCGGCCTTCTGTTCGTGACGTTTTCGTCGCTCGGCGTCGCGAAGCGCGCTCAGCGACGCATACCGCGACGTCTTTAACAGCCAGCCCGTTAATTCAACATGTGCCCCAAGCAAGGCGGCTTTACGGGCCAGGATAATGAAAACGGCCTGTGTCACGTCCTCTGCCAGATGCGCATCATGCACTTGCCGCCGGCAGGCCGCATAAACCATGTCGAGATGGCGAGAAACGAGCTCGCCAAAGGCGGTTTCATTTTGGCGTGTCGCGTATTGATGGAGCAGTTCTGCGTCAGTCATGCATGTTCCCATCCATGAATCGCCGGACATCTCCTTGATGTGACACACATTTTAATGTCCCATCCGCATTCCCAGGGCGCGGCCCGCTCTTCACCGCCCAGCCCCAAATAGGCAGGGCGATTCCGGCTCTCCTGGAGTGCGGGGTGAAGGGGCTGGAGGGATTTGGTCCGCATGTGTTTGCCCTATGAAAAGCGAAACGGGAGGTCACCGAAGTGACCTCCCGTCTTTGAATTTGTCATGATGAGATGACGGTTACCGGATCAGTACCGGCCGCCGCGGCCACCGCCGCCACCGCCACCACCACCGTAACCACCGCGGCCACCACCACCACCGCCGCTGCTGCCACCACCGCCGTAACCACCGCGGCCACCACCACCGCCACCACCGCCGTAACCACCGCGGCCACCACCACCACCACCGCCACGGGGACGATCTTCGCGGGGCTTGGCTTCGTTGACAGTGAGGGGACGGCCATCATGTTCCTGACCGTTCAGGGCGCCGATTGCCGCCTGGGCTTCTTCGTCAGTGCCCATTTGAACGAATCCGAATCCCTTGCTGCGACCGGTTTCCCGATCGCTGATGACTTCCGCGCTCTGCACGCTGCCGTGCTGCGAGAAAAGTTGTTCCAAGTCTGAGCTGGTGGTGTTGTAGCTCAGATTTCCGACATACAGCTTGCTGCCCATGAGTATCTCCTAGCGATGGGCCAAAGAACCCGTGTTTTTACTTTCCGGGTTAAATGTGAAAGGGGCCAACAGTTCGGCCCAAACGGTACGAGGGCGAGAGAGACACAGGCGGGACGGGCGCTTGACAATTACCCTACACCGGAGGACTCGATCGTCGAAGTTACCAATGATGACTGTAACACAAGCCCCCTGCCCCGTCCAGATATCGGATTGCTGCAATCACGCGCGGAAAATGACCTGCACACCTAAAAATGAGCGGCAAAAATGAAACAAAATGCAACATTTTTTACGACGTTCGGCACTTCAATTTAAATAGAAGCACCCTAAATTTTTATAGGATGTGCCGAATACAACGCTATTGAACGCTCGTTCAAGGTACGGCATCCCAGACCCAGGAGCCGGGAACGATCAAGAGTTGGTCGCCTTGGCCATAACCCATTGGGGGGCAGGTGACTAGATTGGGGTCGGAAACGAAGGTGGTCTGGCTGGCGGCGGTTGTAATTGTGCCGTCGGTCAGCAGCAGGCCGTGGATATATGCGTTGCCGGAGGGGTTTACGGTATTGGTCGAACCGATGACGTGGATCAAGCCGTGAAGCTGCGGCGGAAGGTCATCAGTTGTGGTGCCGTTGCCGTTGAAATCGATCGCGAACGTCGATTCGCTCAACCAGATCGTTGAACCCGTAATGTTGATCGTGGCGTTTGATGCATTGATGATCAGGATGGGGTAATCGGCGCGGGTGGGATCCCATTGGATCGGTCCGCTGATATTCAGTGTGCCGCCCGTCATGGAAATGACCATAGTTCCCTTGATGCGCATGTTGCACATCGTTGCGCTTTGGCCGGTTGGGATTGCCAGTGAGTAAATGCCCTCAGGATTGGTTGAGCCGAAGGGATTGTTCGTGGGGGTAATGCAAGCTCCCGCGCTGCTGCCGGCGTTGAACGATGTCCAGGACATGGCGGTCGCCTTGGCGAGATAGACGTTATAGATCCCCGCCGACGGCATGGTCTTGGCCGGCATACCGACGTTCGTGCTGCCTTTTATGTTCGATGGCGCTCCGCTATGCGTCGCGCATTCAATGCTTCCCCAAACCGTGGCCAAGGCATTGATGGCGGCATTGCTGGAAAGCGGGCCGGCACCCAAGCAAACAACACCATTATTTGTAACATTGCCGGCCGCGTGGGCGCCGCACCTCAAAACATCAAGCGCCGTCCCACCGGGAACCACCTGCACGCTGTAAACCCGGGTTGCCTGTCCGACTTTGCCGATGCCATACAAACGAAACGGATCCTGATAATTATTTGAAAAGTTACCGTCCAGTTCGTCCTTCACGGCCCATGCCATCGTGCCGCGCCCGATTGATTGGGTAAATGCATAGCTGCCGCTGGCGGCGACGTAGCTGGTCAGGCTGTTTCGCCAGGTGGAGGGGCTGGCCGTGATGCGTCCGTTGAGGTTGGAAATAGCGTCTTCCACCGCGGCCTGCGCAAGCAGGCCGGCCTCTTCCCAATCACTGGCGGTGGCGGCCTGGCGAGCGCCGAGGCGGGACGTCAACAGTGCGCCCATGCCGATGACTGTGACCAGCAGTGCGACACCGAGGACCAGAATATATGCGCCGCCGCGCCGGGCGCGATATGGAGGCAGGCGCGAGATTTTGTTGAATGGTCCCTTCATGGATTTTCTATTTGGTCATTGCGATGCTGTGATATTCAGGGGACGCGCACCGGTTCTGACATTCTTTGTCTGAGCGCTGGTTTGCAGGTCCATGCCAACCCAGGTGAGATAGTTCGTCTGGCTGAGCGGCGTGGGCTCATATGGGCCATACTGCGAACGCAAAGCGGTCAGGGTGTATTTTTTCCCGCCGGGCGCAGTCACGGTCACGATGATCTGCTTCAAAGTGGAACTCGCGACGGTTGTCGTCGGCGCCGTCGGATCGACATAATTCACGACAACGCTTCGCGTCCATCCTGTGTAATCGCTGAGCGCTGCGCCGCTTTTATTCGTCGGTGGTGTTTCGGTGAAGCCGTTGTAATCATCGACGTCGTTGTAGGTCGGACGGGTTTCGGCGCCGTCGGGACCGAGCGTGGTCGCGCCGGTGGGATCCTGAAAATATTGCTGCTGGATTTCGGTCATCAACTGCCGCCCCAGCGCATAGGCGATGCGGCGCTCGGCGACGACACGGCGAGACTTGGCGATCCCGGCGAATGTGGTCAGCGAGGTCGCCAGCAGAATGCCGACGATCGCGACGGACAACGTCGCCTCGATGATGGTGAATCCTTTGCGCTTTTGATTCATCATTGGCTCGTGCCGTAAACGTAGAAGCGCATGCAGTTGGTATTAACGCCGGTGGACCAGGTTGATCCGCCATTGGTTGAACTGGACCAATAAGCGCCGCTCAGCAGAGTGGTCGCGGAAGATTCCCGCTTGATTGTGGCAAACGTGCCGGTGCCCGAGGTTCCACCTACCATCAGGCAAAGACCGGTGCCTGCCGGCTGGTTGCTGACGTTCTTAAAATCCACCTCGGTAAATTCGATAACGCTGCTCAGCGCTGATTCATAGAGCGGCTGTTCTTCCAGCGTCGCAAGGGGATGGTGCGAGGCATCGGCGGTGGTGAGGCGGACTTTCAGAATTCCATCGGTCGCTGCATTAGACCGGATTCCGAAAGTCACGCGGGTAATGCTATATGTCGTCGCGCCTATCGGCAGCACCGGCACAAAGTATTCACAGACCCAGTTGTTCGCATCGATGTTCACATCCGTGCCTGTCGCCGCGTCGTGGGACGCAATCAGCCCGTCGGTGATTGGCGCAGGTCCGACCTGACGGAAAAGATAGCTCAGATTGAAACTGTTCACGCCTGGCAGCAAGGCGACCGGCGTATAGGTTGCGTTGGCGGCTGTCAGAACCGGAGTGGCCGCCGGCATGAATTGGCGCGTGAGAGAGTGGCCGGGGGTTCCGTCCCAGGCATAGCGGACCTGTTCGGGAAGGCCGTTGTTATTGCGATCGGGAATGGTGAATGCGACTGAGTTGGCCGTGTGCTCGGAAAAATTCATTGCGACATGCAGGTCGTCCGCGATCTGGTCGGCGGCATCCGCCGAGTTCATCAGGTTTGTCTGATCGATCATTCCCTGCCCGCTGGTCGCTTTGATTGAAAAGGAAAGGGCCGACCCGATCGCCAGCATGAGAACCGACACGATCGCCATGGCGGCGACAAGCTCGACGAGCGTGAAGGCACGGCACAATCGGTTCAGACTTCGCGAATTGGTTTTCATTGCACGGTGACCTTTCCCGTGTTTGCATCGACCGTGATCGTCTTTTGCAACGAGCCGCATTGAACGACCACGGTGCCGCCGTTGTCGGGCTGACCGAAGCGGTCAAAGGTGACCTGAGCGGTGGTGTTGAAGTTGGCGGAGACAAGGGTGGCTTTATAGGGGTCGGCCGCGAGGCTGATGGTGTAGTTCGACTGCACCGGTCCACCAAGTGGGCCGGCATAGCCTGTGAGCTGGTAATTGTTGCTGGCCACATTGAACGATACGGCCTGGCCGGCGCTGCTGGTTTTGGCGACCATCTGGGCTAGCATCAGATCAGCCACGATGCGCTGCCCGGCAGCGGCAGCGCGGTATCGGGACAGCGCCAGCGCATATCGGGGAACGGCGATCGCGCCGAGCACGGAGATGATCGCGACCACCAGCACGAGGTCGATCATCGTGAACCCCCGGCGAGCCAAGGCGAGCCCGCGGGCGCGGCGAAGATGTTTTGGCGCGGTGTTCAAAGGATGAAACCAAAACAGCAACCGCCCGGCGATCCAACGTGGGATCCGGGCGGTTGCCGGTGATTCGAGGGCACGGATCGCGGGGACTAGTACAGGTTGTATGCCTTGCCGGAGACATCGACATCAGCTGTCGGGTTATTGGCGATGAAGTCGGTGCCGGTGAAGTACCAACCAGCTCCGGCAGTGGTGCCGGCGGGCCCGGTGATCGTAATGGTTGAGCTGTTCTTGTTTGTCCCAACCGGCATCGACGGTATTTGCTTCAGGTATGGACCGTAGATGAAGACAGTAGTCTTGCTGGAATTAGTATTTCCCGATGCGTCGGAATACAGAGTCAGCGCATTGGTCACGCCGGCGATCGTGGTGGAACTGCTGAGTTGTGCAGTCGGGTGTTCTGTATTGTATAGATCCAGTGCGCTGTGCAGGACAGCGAGATCCTGCGTCAAGGCAGAGTCCGCCGCGCCTGAAGCGCCGCGGCTCATCTTCGGGATCGCAATCGCGCCGATAATGGCGATGATTACGACCACGATCACGAGTTCGATCAGGCTGAATCCCTTTGCCGTTTTGCGTGTCTGCTTCTTCATGCTACTGGCCTCAACAAAAAACTATCCCCTGACTCTTGACCGCACCATCCGTTTAATTGCAGTCTGACACTTTCATCGTCTTTGTGGGCCGCTTGCTTTAAATCAACTGCATCACATTTATGGGGTTCTGCAAAACCTTAAGCAAAACGACCGGTAACCACGTAAATTACTGCCCCATCAGTTGCAGCGTCACTTGCGCCCCGCCGGATGAGAAGACGGCGCTGCGGCTGTTCACCGAAACGAGCTTAAAGCCGTCCACCTTTTGACCGACGCGAACGGGGACGCCATCGACCATCGCGACACCGCCGGTTTTGGAAGCCATGATGGCGGTGAGCTTGTGCGTCGCTGAAAAATCAATTTGAACCGCATGTTCCTGATGGGCGATTGCTGGATGCTGGGCGGAAACCCAGGCCTTGGAGGGCTGGAACGCATTACGCACCTGATCCAGATCGATGCCTTGCAGGGAATTGAGTTTGCTCGCGATCAAACCGTCCGCGGCAGCGCTCGCCTGCCCTGCCACCGCCGCCTCAACCTTGCTGGCGCCATTAGAAACGAGTTCCGCGACAGGTGAAGCCGCGACAGCGCTGCCGGGCGTAAAGCAAATGCGGTCGATGACAAACGCCGACACCGCGAGGCCGAGCACGGCGAACGAAACTTTCTGGCTCTTTGTCGTTTTCATAGGTCACCGGCCTCAGCCTATTTCGCCGCCGGAGTAAGTTCGGGGTCGGCATACCATCGCAATTCCAACTGGAAGCTGGCGGGGGCCAGGGCGTCTTCGGGGTTTCCGTTCAATTTCACGCTTATGACGGCGGTGTCGCGAAATTGCTCGCGAAGCTGATGCAGATATCGGACGCAATTATCGAAGCTGCCCGATCCGGTAAGGGAGATGGGGACAGTTGTGCAGTGCGATCCGAAGCTGGCCGCGCCAGGGCGGATATCCGCGATGTCGAGCCCGCGGCCGGTGGCGAGGGCGGCGACTCGGGCGAGGCGGTTGTTCAGCGCGCGCACGGGCTCAAGTTTTTGCGGGTTATCGGCGATCAGCTTTCGCGTTTCTTCCAGATGTTCGGAGACGGTTTGCAGGGCATGTGCGGCGGCGGCAGCCTTGTCTTCCTGGAGCGCAGCTCGCGGCGCTGCGCGATAATGCTGTCGCGATGGTCGGTGATTGGCTTCAGGACTGCGAAATAAAAGAGGGCCGAGAGGGCCGCGACCGCCGCAAGGCCGGTCACATCGATTTCGCTCCACCGCCGAAGTGAATTTTGTCCACCGCCGTGCTTCATGGCGCGCCTCCGATTCTTCCCTTCAGGGGGCAATCCAGATCGAATGCGATGGCCTCGCCGGACATTAATTGCTGCCTGCTGGATTGCAGAAGATTCACGCGTTCGAAGAGGTCGGTGTTTTCAAGCTGGAGGATAAATGTTGCCACTGCGGCCTGCGATCGGCCCAGGCCGCTGACGCGCAGCACCACTCGCGTTGCGGCGCGCGCTGTTGCCGCTGCAACCGGTTTTGCCGGCAGGCTGATGGTTTGAACGCTTGGCGGCAAAGCCTGTTCTTCCTTTGCAGCGGTGAGATCGCAATGGTTCAGCACAACGCTGTCGCCCAGCGCTTCGGACACGACTGCGAACAGAACGCTCCAATCGGGCTGATCGAAAATCGCCTGTGCCGAGGCCATGGTTTGCTGCGCTTCAGCCAATGCTGTGCGCACACCAGCGAGTTCCTGATTGGATCGCTCGAGCTTGCCGGAAATGGCCGCCATATCTTTTGGCGACCGCTGCATGGTTGGGGCCAGGGTGAGGTAAACGACGGCCCCGGCGATGAGCAGCGCGATTGCGTAAGCCGACGTGACAGCGGTCCACATGCGGACGCGCGCCCGGCGGGCTTTTGCCCGGCGCCGATGAATCGGGATGAGGTTTACGCGGTTCATGGAGCGTTATCCTCGTCCTTCTGAAAACATCGCCAGTCCGAGTGCGGTCATGATTGCGGGAGTTGCGCGTTCGAGCAGTTCCGGGGGGCATTCGACGACATCGGTTGGTTTCGCGGGGCGCACGTCCATTGCGAGTTGCTGCTGGAGATAGAGCGCGACTCCGGGGATCGCCGCCCCACCGCCGACGAGGAGCATCAGCTTCGCGGGGGCGTCGGGGTATTCATGTTCGGTGTACGAGAATGTCACGCGCAGCTCTTCGATGAGCACGGCGAAGTGCGAGGTGATCATGCGGCGGGCGTCGGCGAAGACTTCTGCTCCGCGGCGTTCACCGGGCTCGCCGAGGCCGCCGTCCCAGAGAAGGTAGTTGATTTCGTCGTCGCTCAGCTCGAGCTGTTTTTTCAATGCGGAGATGAGCGGACGGATGCCGGATTCGGGCATGCGGCGTTCATAGGTGAGCGTGCCGTCCTGGCTGAGGCCCAGTGATGTTCCGGCGTAGCCGATGTCGAGGATTGCGGTGGTTGCGGATGTCGCCAGCGCTTCGCAGGCGCGGGCGATGGCGGACGACGCCGAATCGAGCCCGATAACATCGATCCCGCCGGCTTCGACGATGTCGAGGTGCTTGTCGGCGGCTGCGTGCGTGTAGCCGATGGCCATGACGTGGGTGGTCTTGCTGGCCCGGGCGGGTTCGGGAAGATCCCAGTAAGAAAGCTGGAAGCCTGCCGGTTCGCATTTATGAACCCGGGCGAATTCCATTCGGGCGATCTGATCGAACGGCAACTCGGGGGCGCGTGGCGGCAGCTCGAGCATCCCGGTCATCAATTCCGCGGCGGGAACGGGGAGCACGGCACAGGTTCCGGAAAATCCGGCGCGATTCAGCACAGTACATAACCGCACGATTTCTGCTGTATCGAAGGGCGCGGCAGGCGCTGTGCGCGGAATGGTGGCGGCGGCCTGAAGGCGCCACTTGCCGCCGTGGCCGCCGAGTTGGACGGCCTTAATCGAGTGCGCACCGAGATCGATGCCGATGGGTGATTTGCGAGGAAGATGTATTTTGCCCATATCAGCTTCCCCTGGCTGCGGCAGTGAGGTCGAACATCGGCATAAACATGCTGATCGCCACAAACCCTACAAAGATACCCAGAACGATGAGGATCATCGGTTCGAGGATGCTCGTCAGGGAGCGCAGGGTGACCTCATTCTCTTCATCGAGAAAATCGGCCACTGTGTTGAGGAGCGGGCCAAGTTGTCCGCTTCTTTCGCCGCTTTTCATGGCTTCGTGGACGGAGGAATTGATTAAATCGCTGTCGGCGAAGGCCCCTGCGAGGGATTCGCCGCGGATGACGGCGTCGGTGGCCCTGGTGATCAGGTCCACATAACAATGGTTGCCCGTCGATTCGCGGGTGAGATTGAGGGCGTCGACCAGCGGGACTTTTCCCTGGATCAGCACACCGAGGAGGCGAACGATGCGGGCGGTGGCGAAGTTGCGCGTCATGACGCCAAGCTGTGGGACACGGAGAACGATCACATCCGTCATGCGTTTGCCGGCGGGGCTGGCCATCCACATTTTGCCGCCGATGATTGCTCCGCCGATCAGGAGCGGGAGCGACCACCAGTAGGAGCGCATCAAGTCACTGAGGCACATGAGCATTTTGGTCGTGGGGGGGAGCGGTGTATCAAGGGTTTTGAATAACTGCGTGAAGCGCGGCAGGACAAATGTCAGCAGCATAATCAGCACAGCGACGGCAACCACGATGAGCAGCGCGGGATAAACCATCGCGCCGACGATGGCGCTGCGGGTGTGCATCTGCCGCTTGGTGAGGGAGGCCAGGCGATCGAGCATGATGTCGAGATTTCCACCGGATTCACCGGCGGCGACGAGACTGCGGCAAATGGCGTTGAATTCGTGGGGATACTGCGACATGGCGATCGACAGCGAAGCGCCTTCTTCAACTTTGGTGCGCAATCCCTGGAGCGTCTGCCGCCACTGTTCGTCTTTGCTTTGGCGCTCCAGCGCCATCAGCGCGTCGACCATGGTGGTGCCGGTGGAGAGCAGCACGTAGAGCTGCCGCGTGAAGATCGCGACATTCTTCATGCGGCGGCCGGCCCCCATTTTGCCCGCCAGCTTCATCGCGCCGGCAACGTTACCCTCTGCGGCGCTTTGCCTGATCTCGGTGACGTAGAAGCCCTGGCGGCGGAGGATTTCCGTGGCGTCGGTGATGTCGCGCGCTTCCACCGTGTCCGTGACGGACTTGCCGGTTTTATCGAATGCGGTGTAGATCAGCTTCATCGGTCAACTCTCAGTTGCGAACACTTTTATGCCGCCGTCTTTGTCTCAGCAGCGGGCACGGGCACGGCTTCGACTTCGCCTTCGCTGTGGGTCACACCCAGGACTTCCTCGAGGCTGCTGGTGCCGCCCATCGCGAGAAGGACGCCTTCTTCGCGGAGGGTGAGGCCGCCTTGCTGGCGCATCTTGTCCCGGAGTTCATGGCTGGATGCACCGCGGTGGATCATGCGGCGCATGTCGGGGGTAACTTCCATCACCTCGTAGACGCCCATGCGGCCCTGGTAGCCGCTGTCGTGGCATTGCGTGCAACCGATGCCTTTGCGGAAAGCGCGGCCGCCTTTGTCGAGCAGGCCGGCGTCGTGCAGGACGATTTCATCAGGGTAATATTTTGTTGCGCAGTTGGGACAAATGGTGCGGGCGAGGCGCTGGGCGATGACGCCGTTGATGGCGCTGCTCAGGAGGTAGGGCTCGATGTTCATGTCGAGCAGCCGCGCGACGGCGCTTGGAGCGTCGTTCGTGTGCAGGGTCGCCAGCACCAGGTGACCGGTCAAGGCGGCCTGCACCGCGACCCGGGCGGTTTCTTCATCGCGGATTTCGCCGACCATGATGACATCGGGGTCCTGGCGGAGGATGCTGCGGAGGGCGCGGGCGAAGCTCAGGCCGATGGATTCCTGAACGTGAATCTGGTTGATCAGCTCGAGCTGGTATTCGACGGGGTCTTCTACTGTCACAATATTGAGTTCGGGGCTGCGGAGCAGATCGAGCGCGCTGTAGAGCGTGGTCGTCTTGCCGCTGCCGGTTGGACCTGTCACCAGGACGAGGCCGTGCGGTTGCCTGAGCATCTTCTGGAACTTCGCCATCCCCTCGGGGCGCATCCCCAGATCTTCCATCCGCACCTTCAGGTTGCTCTTATCAAGGATGCGGAGCACGAGCTTTTCGCCCAGCAGCGTGGGCATGCTTGATACGCGCAGGTCAATCTCGCGACCCTCGGAAACGATGCGGACGCGGCCTTCCTGCGGCAGGCGCTTTTCGGCGATATCCATTTTCCCGATGATCTTCACGCGGCTGATGATCGCGGAGTGAATGCCGGGGGGTGGTTTCATCAGATCGCGGAGAACGCCGTCGATCCGATAGCGGATGCGGGTTCCTTTTTTGTCGGGTTCGATGTGGATATCGCTGGCTTTGTCGCGGACCGCCGTCACCAGCGCGACGTTCACCAGGTTGATGATCGGGCTGCCGGCGACCATCTTATCGAGGTCGGTGACGGGGCCTTCGTCCACCGCTTCACGCTCGACAACCGAGACATCGGATTCCTGAAGTGATGTGAGGAATGCATCGACGCTGACTTCACCGCTGGCGTATTTTTTCAGGAATTCGCGGATGTTGGAATCGAGCGCGAGGACCGCGCGGATGCGGCAGCCGCTGAGCTGGCGCAGGCGGTCGATCGCCGGGAGCGACTGCGGTTCGGCCATTGCGACGGTCAGGGTGTCGCGGACCTTGAACATCGGCACGGCCAAAAGCCGCTCGGCTTCTTCCTGTCCGATCAACTTAATCAGCGGCGGATCAATCAGCCCATGCCGAAGCTGAACGCTCGGCACCCCCAGCACTTTTCCGAGCACCCCCACCAGTGTCGCCGGGCTGATAACGCTCTGATCGACCAGCAGTTCACCGAGCATGCGGCCGGTGGCCTTTTGCTGCGCCAGCGCGCGCGTCAATTGCTCGGCGTTGATCGCGCCATGCGCGAGCAGTGCATCGCCGATGCGAACTTTCTTCAATGATCCATCGCCCGGAGGCATTCGTCACGTTCCTTGCAGGAAGCTTCTGACTGCTGAATTCACATCTTCAAAATGTTCAAACTGCGATACCAATGCCGTGATTTCCAGAACCTGTCGAACCGTTTTATTGACCGCGCACAGCTTGAGCGCTCGTCCGCCGCGGGCCATTTCTTCGGTCGCGTCGAGCAGGGCTTCGAGGCCTTTGCTGTCGACGAACGGCACCGCCGACAAATCGACAACGCATCGGCCAAGGTTCGCACCCATCGCATTGGAAAGCGCGGCGGCGAATGCCTTCACATCAGGGTCCGCAAGCGGACCATCCGGCTTCAGCACGGTTACCGCGCCCTGGCTTTGTTCGGTGATTTTCATAGTTTGTCAGGGGTCCGTTGTCAGTGGTCCGTTGTCCGTTGCGAAGGCGTTATGACATTTGCAACGGACAACGGACCACTGACAACGGACGCTTTCTAATGCGCCGCTTCCGCCGGAATCGGAAATACTGCCGTAAATTTGCTGCCGTGGTTCAGTTGGGATTGGAGCGTAATGTCGCCGCCGTGCAGCCGAACGACTTCACGGGCCAGGGTCAGTCCCAATCCGGTGCCGGTGATTTTGCCGACGCGGGGATCGGGAGAACGATAGAACTTTTCGAAGATGCGCTCGGCTTCATCGGGTTTGATGCCGATCCCGGTATCGATGACATCGACCATAAGCTGGCCGTCGCGGGTGTCGGTGACGACGGTCACCTTTCCGCCGCTGGGTGTGTATTTCAGGGCGTTGCCGATCAGGTTGTGCAAGGCAAGCGCGATCTTGTCGCGGTCGCCTTGCAACTTCGGCAGTTTTGGCGATCGCTTGAATTCCAGCGAGATCGTCTTTTCGGTCGCCTGTGCGGTGTAGTCGGTTTTGAGTTCGTCCAGCATGACGTCGATATAGACGTCGTCCTTTTTCACCTTGAAGGAGCCGGCTTCGATTTCGGCAACCGAAAGCATCTCGCTGACGATTCGTTCGAGCCGCCGGCTTTCGAGGTTGATGACGTTCAGGCAGTTGGATCGTACGGCGGGGTTGGTTTCCCCGTCTTCGATCGCGGTTTCGACATACAGCCGAATGTTCGTCAGCGGTGTGCGCAGCTCATGCGTCACTTGCGCGATGAACGAATTGCGCGCCTGCTCGGCAATGCGCTGCTGCGTGATGTCTTCGATCACGAGCATTGCGGATGCGGTGTCTTCCTTGCGCACCGGCCGCACGCTGAAGCGCAGAACGCCGACGCCTGAGTCCCCCTGCCGTTCCACTTCCACGATCACCGGCCGCTGGGTTTCACCGTTGGCGATGGATCGGATGGGCTCCAGCACCTTTTCATCCTTGAGCGTTTCACGAATCTGCGATCCCGGCAATTCTTCGCGCCGCCGCTTCAGCAGCACGGCGGCGGCTCCGTTGGCCGCCTTCACCGTCATGTCCGCATTCACAAGCACAAGCCCTTGCGGGATCGCATCCCATGCCGCATCGCTATCGCTTTTGATTCCGCGGCGGGCTTCCAGCCGCTCGATGGTTCGCTCCGCAACGGCTTTCTTTTTCAGCTTGTCCTGGTCCGTCAGCAGGCGGTTCCACGCCGTCGCTTCAACACCAAGGCCCTGATCCACACATAAAGTTTCTGTGGAAGTTTCGCCCATGCCGATCGCCAGCAGAGCTTCGCGAATCGCACCAACCGCGACCAATCGCGATCGCAATTGCCGATAAACCAGCAGCAAGGTCGCCAGCGCCACCGCGCCGATCATGGCGGTTCCCGTTTGGGCTTCCCAAAAAAGCCAGCGTCGATCCACCAAGGTCGCCGCCAGTTCTAGTCGTGCGCCGCCTCGGCCTGAAACGCGCAGCGGATATGACAGCGCGATTGAATGCTCATCGGCCTGCGGTTCCACCGCCACGCCTGCCGACCAGCTTACGGGCAGCGTCCGCACATTGATTTTCCCGGGCTCGGCATCGGCGATCACCTGGTCTTCCCCCAGGACGATGCGGCATGTTGATAATTGATAATTCCGCCCCGCGTCCGCGACCATTCGCCGCAATGCCGAAAGTTCATTGGCCTGCAACATCGATTCCGCGCTCTGCGACAGAAGCGCGCCCACCACCCGCACCTGATCGGTGCGCGATTCCATCTGCGCCTGCCGCGTGGCCTGAAGCGTCCACCAACTGCACGCGCCCGAACGCGGCCAGAAGGATCGCCGCCCCGGCGATGCCGACGGATGCGACGGCGGATTCGCCTTTGACCATCATCAGGTTTCTCAGCTTGTTCCAGGCGATCGCCATGACAACACCATCGATCAACCGGCGACAAGACCCGCCACGGAAGACACACCTGTCCGCGTCGCTGTCGCTCCCCCTCGTCAGATATCGACCGATCGCACCCCCGGATAAACCGCGCAATCGCTTTCAAACGGGCAAAGTCGCTAATCTCTCCGCGGCAGGATCAAATGCCGTGATGTGTGTCCGATAATCCAGCGCCTTGTGCTTTCTCGCCTTCTGATCCTTTCTCCCTCGCGCAGACGCAAGCCGATCGGCGACTGCCGGTGAGCAGGCGGGATGACGGCGATTTCGAATACCAAATGCGCCCGACTTCAAAAATACCTCGCTCGCACCCTCTCTCAGGGAGAGGAAGCCGGAACCAAATGTCGAGCCCGGTTCGTTTGTAATTGACGCCATCTTGTTCGGCACATACTGTATTACTTAGTCTTCTGGCACTTTTTCATGCGTAAAGCCCGTTACGTTCTTGTTGCGACGTTACTTGCCACCGCCTTGTGCGCTGACCGCGCGATGGCGGCTGCGCCGATGCTTCGGCCTGAGGTGGTTCAACTGGCTGAGAAGCTGGTAAGCCGCCTGTCGGTGAGCTTCAGCCGAACGGTCTGCACCGTCCGTTTCTTTTCCGACCGCCGGCAGGGAAACGTTTACGCCGCCGCACGCTTTGTGCCGGAGTCCACGACTGCCCCCGCCCACTCGCTGCAACTATCCCCCTTCCAGCTTCGGCTTCCCCCGCCAACCATTTGATCAGCCTTCAACCGTTTTCCTGCCGCCTGCCTGAAGCAGAGCGGCCTCGTCCCATCTAAAAAACATTGACGCGTTACGAATCACGCGTTGCCTATCGCAAATCAAGGTGCCCCATGGCCATTACTGTTGGCAAAGTCCTGACGAAAATCTTCGGCAGCCGCAATGAGCGGATGATTAAACGCTTTCGCAAAATGGTCGAGCAGGTCAACGCGATGGAGCCGAAGATCGCGGCGCTGACCGATGAAGAGCTCCGCGCCCGCACGCATGAGCTTCGCGGCGGTCTGACCAGCGGCAAAATCAAGAGCGATGATGTCCTTCCCGAAGTCTTCGCGATCATCCGCGAATCGATGGATCGGCACATCGGCATCCGCCAGATATTCAACCCCGAAGAAAATTTCGACCCCGATCGTTTCGATGATCAGCATCTGGAGCTGTATGACGGCGTGCAGCGCCGCATGATCAACGAAGGGATCAGTTGGCAGCGCGTGCCGATTCCGGTGAAGCTGTATGAAGCAGTTCGCAAGATGTATCCGGACAGCCGCCCGCCTTACCGGGCGCGGTGTTTTGATGTGCAGTTGATCGGCGGGCTGGTCCTCTATGAAGGCCGCATCGCCGAAATGGCGACGGGTGAAGGCAAGACCTTCGTAGCTCCGCTCGCCTGCTTCATGCGCGTGCTTGAAGGGTTCCATTGTCATGTCGTCACCGTCAACGATTACCTCGTGAAGCGCGATGCCAGTTGGGTGATGCCCGCGTTTGAGAACCTGGGGCTTTCCGTGGGCTTTCTGCAAAGCGATCTTGAGCCGGGTGGCGAGGCGCGCCGGCGGCAATACACATGCGATATTACATACGGCACCAACAGCGAATTCGGCTTTGATTATCTGCGCGACAACATGAAGGAGCGCGTCGATCTGCAGGTGCAGGGGCCGCTGGATTTTGCGATTGTCGATGAAGTGGACAGCGTGCTGATCGACGAGGCGCGCACGCCGCTGATTATTTCCGGCGCTGCGCACGATGATGCGCCGAAGTATCGGGCGGCTGACGTGGTCGCTCGCGCCGTGATCGAAAAAAACCGGCCGTGGGATGCGATCGCCAAAGAAGTTGAGGCCGCCAAGCGCGCCGTGAAATCAGCCGAAGGGGACGAAGACAAAGCAAAGACCAGGGAAGAGAAAGAAGCCGCCCGCAAGCGCAAGACCGATAGCGAATCGCTGCTGGCGGAAGCGGAGAAGAAAAAAGAGGGACACGTCCAATACTACGAGGTGGAGATGGACCGCAAGTCGGTGCATCTCACGCATGAGGGCATTGCCGCCGCTCAGGAAGCGGCCGGTGTCGGCAGCTTTTATGTCGGCAACAACATGGAATGGCCTCACCTGATGGAGCAGGCGTTGCGCGCGCATGTTGTCTACGAGCGAGATAAAGACTACGTCGTCGAGCGCGGGCCGCGCGGCGAGATGGAAGTTGTCATCGTCGACGAATTCACTGGCCGCAAGATGCAGGGACGGCAATGGTCGGATGGCCTGCACCAGGCCTGCGAGGCGAAAGAAAAAGTACCCATCAAGCAGGAAACCCAGACGCTGGCGACCATCACCTTGCAGAACTTCTTCAAGCTCTACCGCGCTCTTTCCGGCATGACCGGCACGGCGCAGACAGAAGCCGAGGAATTCACCAAGATCTATAAGCTGGATGTCGTCACCATTCCGACCAATCGGCCGATCATCCGGCAGGACAATGAAGATCGCGTCTACCGCACCGAGCAGGAAAAGTGGATGGCGATCCTCGATGAAATCCGCGACATGAGCGATACCGGCCGGCCTGTTCTCGTCGGCACAACCAGCGTTGAAAAAAGCGAAATGCTTTCAACGCTGCTCAAACGAAAATACGGCATCGAGCATGAAGTCCTGAACGCCAAGAACCATGAGCGCGAAGCTCAGATCGTCGCGCTCGCCGGTCTTCAACATAAGAACGCCCACGGCGAAATGGTCGGCAATGTCACTATCGCCACCAACATGGCCGGCCGCGGTACGGACATTAAACCCGCCCAGGAGACGTTCTTTGACGTCACGGCGACTCCCGCCGAAGCCACCGGCGGCAAATGGGTTATCACCCAGCGCGGTGCGGGCAAAAAAGTGGAGGTTCAGCCGAGCGCCAAGACCGAAGGGCAGGATGATGTCGAAGAAAATCCGATGCTCAACCTCCTTCAGTTAAAGGAAGGGGCAAAGGTGGTCGGCGGCCTGCATGTCATCGGCACCGAGCGCCATACGGCTCGTCGAATTGATAACCAGCTTCGCGGCCGCTCCGGCCGACAGGGTGATCCGGGTTCATCGCGGTTTTATGTTTCGCTTCAGGATGACCTGATGGCGATGTTTGCCGGTGAGTGGACGATCAAAGTCCTCGGCTGGCTCGGGATGGAAGAGGGGATGGCGATTGAAGACAAGCGCATCTCCAAAGGGATCCTCCGCGCCAGAAAAAGGTTGAAGAACGTAACTTCCTGGCGCAAAAACCTGCTGGAATATGACGATGTGATGGACCGCCAGCGCACGACGTTCTACGGCATGCGCCAGCAGGTGCTGGAAGGGCGCGATGTCGCGGGTGTGATCTGGGGCATGATCGGCGACGCCATTACCGACGCCGTCGATAAATACATCACGCAGGATCACATCGCCGCCACCATCAGCGAATGGGCCCGCACGAATTTCGAAGTGAACATTGATCCCGGCGATCTCCGCGGCCGCCGCCAGCTTCATGACATTGAGCATTACATCAAGGACCAGGCCCGAACCGAAGCCCAGACAAACATCACCGCCACCATCGGCGAGTTCATGGGTGAAGACGAAAATGACACAAACACCTGGGACGCGAAAGGCCTCAGCAGTTGGGCCATGAGCCGCTTCCATGTGAACATCAGCCAGAGCCAGATTCGCCGCAGCACACCGGAAGATCTCGAGCTTCAGCTTCGCACCGCGGCCATCGAGCAGATCAACAATCGCGACTGCTCGGGCCTGGAGAAATACCTTCAGCCCCTTTTTGCCGAGAATGAATTGGCGAATTCGGCGCGGGAAAAGTTCGGCCTCGGGATTTCCGGCGGGGACATCGCTGAAACCGCGAAAAAGAGCCGCAAGTCTGTCGCCGAATCCATCACCGAATGGCTGGAGGCGCAGGCGCGGGCGACGTACGCGCGGCGGGACATTGAATATCCGGTTGACCACGTGCTGATGTTTGCCTTCGGTGACGAGCACGGCAGCACGGACAATCCGTACGCCGCCGATTTTGTCCGGACGTGGGTGAAGTCGAAGTATGGGGCTGAGTTGTCCGTTGACTACATCCGCAGCCGCACGGTCCGTCAGCTTCATGATGAATTGTGCAAGCTGCAGGAAGATTACACGCGCGACAGCAGCCGCCTTGAAGCCGACATGGACGGAATCATGAAGGCCGGCAACACGCGGAAGGAGCAGCTCATTGCGTTCAATGAACGCTTTGGCCTGAACCTGAAGGAAGACATTTTCCGGCCCGACCAACTTCCGCCGGCGGTCCGCGCCATCCTTGGCGATCCGAATCGTGACACGGGCGGTGTGCCGGCTGAACCGGAGCCGCGCGAAGTGCTGCTTCGCATTGCCAGGGCGCATCTTCGCCGTGAGCTGACGGATCTGGAGCAGTTCGTCCTGATTCAGATTTTCGATCAGAGCTGGAAAGATCACCTGTATGCAATGGACATGCTCAAGAGCGGCATCGGCCTGCAGGCGTTCGCGGAGCAGGACCCGCGCGTGCTGTATAAGAAAGAAGGTTTTGAATACTTCCAGCAGATGATGGCAGGCATTCGCGACAAGGTCACCGATCTGATCTTCCGCGCCCGCGTGATGGGCCCGACGCAGAGCCGAAGCAACTACCGTGAGACATCCGCGGTTCACGAAGACGCCGGTGGTTATGGCGTGACGGAAAATATCGCCGCCACCGCGTCGGCGGTTGAACCGACCCACGCGAGCGGTGGTAGTAGCGGTGAAGGCGAGCAAGCCGCGCCGATCAAGACCATTGTCCGTGAAGCGCCCAAGGTCGGGCGTAATGATCTGTGCCCCTGCGGCAGCGGGAAGAAGTACAAGAAATGCTGCGGCGCTAACGCCGCATGAGCGATTACTGCTGTTGCTGCTGCTGTTGAACTTCAACCTGCTGTTCCGCCATCTCGCGATGGATGGAATAACCGGCAGGATAAGTCGGGATCATCAGCGGCAGCATCCGCTCGGCGGCAAGCTCCGCGGGGATGAACGGCAACGGTTCGCTTTCGACTTTAACGTCGATCGTCTCCTGCGCCTTGCCGCGGTATAGCCCTTTATTAGGCGGCACATCGCGAAAGTCTCGCCCGATCGCCACCTTTACGAAATTCGCGCCGACGATGCAGTTGTTGGCCGGATCAAAACCCACCCACCCGGCTGATGGAAAATAAAGCTCGCACCATGCGTGCGTCTGTGTGAAGCCGCGATATTTTTCGGCGTCAGGGTGAATCAGGCCGCTGACATACCGCGCCGGGATGCCAAGCGAGCGAGCCAGGCCGATCATCAGGTGCGTGAAATCCTGGCAGACTCCCGCGCCGAATCGAGGATGTCAGTGATCGGACTGGCGGCTGACGTAATCCCCTTTTTGTACGTGAACTTTTCGTTGATGAGATGAAGGATCTGCAGCGCCAACTCCCCCAGCGAAATGCCGGGACGCGGAGCCAGCAGGCTGGCCAGCTCGTGAAGCTGCTTCGATTCCACGATTGGCCCGCCGTATTCCAGATAGTCATAGAGCGCATAATCAACGCTCTCCCGCGGCGGGAGCGGCCAGGTGTCGGCGAACTTTTCCACTTGTGTCCGCGTGCGATCGGTCTCGACCACGCTCGTCGCAACGATGCGGATATTTTTATGAAACGCGCCGATCGTGAACGTATGAACGGTGTTGCCGAGCCAGTCAAAGTAGCTGGTCGCGGTGGTGGCAGGACCGATCGCCAACGCGAAAGAGAGCCGATGCTGGTCCTGCTCCTGCCGCGGGGCCATGCGAAGCTCCATGACGGATTCGCTGACAAGATCGGAGTAGGTGAGATCGGTGGTGTGGGTAAGTTTTAGAAGCATAAGGATTTCAGGTCAGACGTTCACATTTCGCTCGTTCCCTCGCCCGGGACCGAAAGGAAGCTAATGCAGGAAATAGGCCTTCTGCACCGCCAAAGCCGCATCGGCAATTTGCGATTGAATCTTCTGCAGGTACGCGGGCAGTCCTTCCACCAAAATCTCGGCCATTTCGGCGTATTCCAACTGCGTGTCGAGGCGGCCCAGGATTCGTTCTGTGTTGTCTATGGTCAGCGGGTTGATTTCCGCGCAGAGCGCATGGATCGCTTCGTGCGCTTCATGCACGGCGTAGCGGATGCTCCTGGGGAAATTCTTTTCGAGGATCAGGAAGGCCGCCACCTTCAGAGGGTCCATGTCGCCTACGTGATTGCGGCGGTATGCCTCAATGCTGCAGCAGCTTCTCAGGACGGCCATCCAGTGGATATTTCTCAGCGGCGCTTCGAGCGTGGTTTCGGCCCGGCGGAGGATGCTGAATTTGGTTTCAATCACGCGGCAGGTGACCGCAATGCGCTCGAGATATTTCCCGAGCTGGGCAAAAAGCCACCGCTGGTCGTGGGCCATGGTTTGATCGGTCAGGCCCTGAAAGAGCTGCGAGGCGACCATGATCGATCGGAAAAAATCGTCGCTGGATTCGTCAAACCTGGCCGCGGCGTCGTCGGAGCGAAGCGACCAGTAAAGGGTGTTGAGGTTCTCCCACATTTCCGAAGAGATTTGTTCGCGGATGCCGCGGGCGTTTTCGCGGGCGCGGGTGAGGCAGCTATAGATGCTGTTGGGGTTTTCGCTCGAAAGGGTCATGTAGCTGCGCATGCGCGAGCCGATGAAACCATCCCCGGGCACGGGACTGTTGACGTGGAAGATCGTGAGCACGCTCTCCCACTGGCGCTCCTGCAAGGCGGGGGCGAGATCGCCGACATCTACGAGCAGATTGGAATTGACCCACATGATGCGGGCGACGTGCTCGGCTCGTTCGACGTAGCGCGACATCCAGTACATGGAATCCGCGTCGCGCGCCAGCATGGGCCGCGTGGGCTGATTGAACGAGTACCTCGCGATGGAAGAACTGGAAACCTGGGACATAATTTTTGATCCGTGTTCCATTTTTTCAGATGTCCGTTGTCAGTGGTCTGTTGTTTGGTCGTCGATCATCGCGCCCTGCTGCGTCAATTGATGACGACGGGCTGAGGCGCATCAGCGGCGGACAACGGACTGCTCGCGATGGACTCTTCTCCTTCTTCCTCAAGCACCCAGGTGTCTTTGCTGCCGCCGCCCTGGCTGCTGTTGACGACGAGGCTGCCTTTGCGAAGGGCAACGCGGGTGAGGCCGCCGGGCATGACGATGACTTTTTCACCAAAGAGGATGTAGGGCCGCAGGTCAATTCGGCGGCCTTCGAAGCGCTGGCCATCGCATAGACTGGGATGCTGGCTGAGTTCGACCACGGGCTGGGCAATGAAGTTTCGGGGGTCCTGGCGAATCATTTCGCCGAACTTGTGCATTCTTCGAGGGTCGCCTGGTGGCCCATGAGCATGCCATAGCCGCCGGACTCGTTGGTGCTTTTTACGACAAGGCGATGGAGGTTTTCGAGGACGTATTTGCGGTCATTTTCGCGGGCGCAGATATAGGTGGGAACGTTAGGGAGGATTGGTTCCTGTCCGAGGTAGAATTTGATCATGTCGGGAACGAAGGGATAGATCGCTTTGTCGTCGGCGACGCCGGTGCCGACCGCGTTTGCCAGTGCGACATTGCCGAGGCGGTATGCGTTCATCAGGCCGGCCACGCCCAGGCAGGAATCCGGGCGGAAACAGAGGGGATCGAGGAAGTCGTCGTCGACGCGGCGATAGATAACGTCCACCCGCCGAAGGCCGGCGGTGGATCGCATGTACACGAAGCCGTTTTCCACGAGCAGGTCGCGGCCTTCGACCAGTTCGACGCCCATCTGCCGGGCGAGGAAGCTGTGTTCGAAGTAGGCGCTGTTGTAGATGCCGGGGGTGAGGATTGCGATCGTCGGATCGACCGCGTGCGGCGGGGCCACGTGCTTCAGGCATTGCAGCAGGTTGTGGGGATAGTCTTCGATCGCCCGCACGCGATAAGCGCTGAAGAGGGAGGGGAAAACGCGCTTCATGACAGCGCGGTTTTCCAGGACATAACTCACACCGCTGGGCGTGCGGCCGTTGTCTTCCAGGACGTAATAGTCGCCGGATTTGTCGCGGATGAGATCTGTGCCGCAGATGTGGATATAGATGTTGCGGGGGACGTTCACGTGGAACATTTCGCGGCGGAACATTTTGGCGCCGTAAATCAGTTCGGGGGGGATGATTTTTTCGCGGAGGATGCGTTGTTCGTGGTAGACATCCCGGCAGAAGAGATTGAGGGCTGTGATGCGCTGTTCGAGGCCGCGCTGGATTTTGTCCCATTCGTCGGCGGGGATGATTCGGGGGACCAGATCAAAGGGGAAGATCTTTTCGACGCCGCGCTGATCGTTGTAAACGGTGAAGGTGATTCCCTG
Source organism: uncultured Phycisphaerales bacterium (assembly GCA_963704405.1). Lineage (GTDB taxonomy): Bacteria > Planctomycetota > Phycisphaerae > Tepidisphaerales > Tepidisphaeraceae > MFD01213-c1. The sequence continues at coordinate 951,800 of OY969903.1, read as the reverse complement.
GTTGCGGAAGCTGACATCGGCCATCTTCACGCGGCGGGCGAAAGCGTCGGCGCCGAGGGCTTTAAGGCGAGCGGCGGCAGGGGCATAGTGGGCGCGCGGCGCACCCGACGACGTGAACATTTCGTCGAAAAGACCATTAACTTCATAAGAATCGAACATTCAGGCGGATTCCGATCTCCTCGTCCGCCTCACTCACAGCCGCCGCGAGGGATTCTAAGGAGGATTGGCTCGCGGGCAAGGAAAAAGATGAAGCGGATGGGTAACGGGCCAGGGTAACCGCATTCTCCTGTAAGTCCTGAAAAGATGCCTGAGCGCCTGACGAGCGATCCTGGTTTTCAAATCGCCAATGCAGATCGCCCACATGGACCGGCGGAGAATGCGGTTGCCCTGGGTAACGGGCCGAGCGCGGACGCCGGTGAAACAAATAAAAACGAAATCCAACGCTTGAAAAGTTTTTATCAAATATTTGCTCCATTCGTGATATGGAGGAGGAGGCTGCGTGGCGGTTTTTGGTTATTTGCTGGGTTTGGACGTGGCATCTTTTAATGCGCCAAAGCCTTCATTAAGGAGGTTCTGAGTTGGATTGGGTGCGGGTTGGCCGTTGACTGGGGGTTGAGAATTGGGGTTGCCGAGCTGGTTTATCAGGTCGCCGGCGGCACCGGGAAGTTTGGCTTTAAGCTGGTCGGTGGCCTTATTTAGTTCGCCTTTGGCGGCGCTGGTGAGTTTGTCTTTTACTGCGTCGAGGTTGCCGGCGAGAAGGGCTTTGACTTCGGGTGGAAGTTTGTCGGAATCGGCGGCTTTGGTGACCATCTGGGTGATGAGGGTTGTCACAACGTCTTTGATGGCCGCGCCGTTTTGGGCGCCGTCGGCGTTGCCAATGTTTTTCACGTCGATCTGCGGGATGGGGATATTGATTTCCTGGCTGATGCCGGGAATTCCAGGGCGGACAATGACTTGAGCTCCGTTGACGTTGAGGTCATCGATGATGAGGCGGACAGGTTTGCTCTGGCCGCTCTGTTGCGGAGGGTTTTTGTCAGGTTGGCTGGGGAGATGATCCATCAATTCTTTGAAATTGATTTTCAGATCCTGCTGCTCGATGACCAGTTTGGGGTTATCAACGCGGATGGATGAAACATGGAGCGGCTCTTTGCGGAGATTGCTTAGACCGCCGGTATCAACGCTGAGTCCTCCGACAGAAAGCATCTGTGGTGCATTGAATCCCTGAGGCGAACCGACATTAAGGTTATTCAGGCTGACGGTTCCCTGAAAGAGACCGAGGCTGACGCCATCGAGCGTGGTCGGGACGTTAAGCTGCTGGGTGCCCTGAGATTCGACGGTGCTTTTGACGATACGGTTGAGGTTGGCGTACAGCAGCAATGCGCCACCGATAATAAGAACAAGAACAACAATCACGATCCACTTGAAGACTTTCATAGCTAACCCTTTATTCAATCACTGGTCCGGGCACAACGGACATATCGAAGCTTGAACCCCGGATTGTTCCAGTGGAACATCAAATTGACAATGGGATTTCAGGATAGAAGTTACCAAATGCTCAAATTCCCGAAGTTATCTCATTTGACACCCGATAAGCTGTGTGACAGTATTCCGATCCCGCATCCTTGGGAAGCGGCAGGCAGGCTTTTCGTTTTAGCCGCGGTTACGTCAGGTTAAACCCACTTTTTAGACCCTTTGGAGATCCCACATCATGTTGCTGACGAAGCACGAGAACGAAACTTTTTTGAACCAGACCGTTTACATCAGCGGCCAGGCATTTGTGCGTTGCAATTTCATTGCATGCACGCTGGTGCTGCGTGAAACGGTGTATCATCTTGAAGGATGCACCTTTGAGCGCTGCAACTGGCACGTGGACTGGGTGCTGATGTGGGGCAGCCCGGAGTCGATCCGGGAGATCAAGGCGCTGGTGACATTGATCGAGCAGGCGCAGCAGCAGCAGTTGCCGGCGGACCAGTTGAATCCGCCTGGCGCGACATCGGTGAAGCCGAGCAGCCAGACGGCGAAGTAATCGACAGTGCGGGTTAAGTTCATCAGAAAATGATTTGGCGGCGGATGGAGCATTCCATCCGCCGTCTTTCTTGTTACACCTGTAGCGGGAAGAAAGTACGAATTTCGGTCATGCCCTGGATCATTGATTACCAACTTGTCCTTGAACAGATGCGCGAACAGCGCTTCAAATGCCTTTACTACAACAGCGGGGCATTTGGATTTCCGCCGGATGTTCAAACGCAATCAGTGGGATGGATCGGGCCGGCGGATGGTTCGATCAGGGAGGTGGCCAAGGCGATGACGCGATCGGTCGCCGCACCGTATGAAGCAAGCCTGAGCGCGCTGGCGATGCAGGCGTGGCGCGAGTTATTGCCAGGGCGGGTTTGGGTGATGCCTAAAAGTCACTGGGCATATGAACTGGATTATGGCAGCCGCGATTGGATGCCACCGCTGCTGGAAAATGTGGGGGTGGACCCCGGATTGCTGTTTGGCCGTAACAATGCGGCGGCGATTGAGTTTGGTCCGGGTGACGAGGAGGGATTCCGATATTTTATCGAACGATTGCTGCAGATGCTGCTGGGCAGCGATTTCACGCTTGCGTTTCCGCGGCGGAACACGATCTGTACGGTACACAGCCATAAACAGTTGTGGTGGACGACGGCGGAGGCGGCAGTAGGAGAGGGGCTGGAGCGGCTGTTGCCCGGATAAACCTTGCGGATGGCGCAGACAACCGCCTGGTGGGTCAAACCAGAGGCGGGGAAAAATACAAAGAGTGTGCGGCGGGCTGTGGTTTAGTAGGGTATGCGTCTCATGCACGCTTCCGCGGGGCAATTTGAAACTGATGTCGAGATCGATACCACTACGATGATGGAGATCGATCGACGCGCGCTGCGTTGGCCGGTGATTGCGTGCGCGGTGATCATTCTGATTGGCGCGGGATTGCGTTTTGTACAATTGGGCCACGCGAGTCTTTGGTTTGATGAGGGGTATACGGCGTGGGTGGCTTCGCTGACACCGCGGGAGATTCTTCGGGTAGTGCGGTTTGATACCGCCCCGCCGCTCTATTACCTGATGCTTCGCGGCTGGGTGGATGCGTTTGGGCGGTCGGAAACAGCGATGCGGTCCCTGTCGGCGGTTTGCTCGACGGGAGCGCTGCTGGCATTTTATCCGATTGCGGTGAGCATTTTGAAGGAAGGGCGGGCAGTGGTGCTCGCGGTGGCGTTGTTTGCAGTTTCGGAGATGCAGGTGGCGTATGCGCATGAGGCGCGTTTTTATGCGCTGATTACGCTGCTGTCGGCAATCAATTTTCTTTTGGTGCTTGGGGCAGTCGAGGAATCCAGGCCGCGGCGATATGCGGTGATGGCGGCGATGTGGGCCGTAAGCCTGTATACGAACAACATGATGATCATTTATCTTGCGCGCTGGGCCTTGCGTGGCTGGTGCTGCCGGGACAGCGATCGCTGAAGGGACGGATCATCGATCTGGCGATCGTGGCGACGGCGGCGGGGCTGGTGTATGTGCCGTGGGCGCCGACGATGATCGCGCAGTCGCAGGCGATGAAGGGGAATTTCTGGGCGCAGGTTCCGGATCGGCGAATGCTGCTGCGGACGCTGGGACTGCTGGCGGGTGTGAATGACAAGGGCGTGGGGTGGATTTCAATTCGGGCAATGTCGGGGATGTCGGTGCTGTTTCTCGGTTTTCTGGTTTTGGGATTTCTCAGGCGGCAAACGGTTCGCCGGGCGGTTGCCCTTTCTGCATTTGGGCTCGTCCCGCTTTTGTTTGTTTTTGTTTACAGCCATTTTCGCCAGCCGATTTTCATCGAGCGGGCGTTCATGCCGACGACAATCGTGACGCCGCTTCTGATCGCTTTGCCGCTGGTTGGGTGGCGGGCCTGTGTTTCCAATCGAATGCGGGATGCGGGGATCGCCGCGGCCGCGTTGCTGTGGGTTCTTCCTTGCGTGTTATCAATCCGAAGCAACTATCTTGGGGAACATCAGGAAGACTGGCGGTCGGTCTGCGCGTTCTCTACAGAGACGAAGGCGCAGAATCGGCTGGTGATTTTCGTCGCCAATGAGGGGGAACTGCTGTACGACTATTACGCCAGGGGAGGGGATTACGCCCCGTCATCGAATGTCACGGGCGTGCCGGATAGCTTCTTTGCGGCGGACATGAATCCGCCGCGGACGATGCGCCGGATGCATAGTGATGGAGATCTGAATCTGCTGTCAGCTAAATTAGGAGGCGGCGGGTTTGATGAGGTTGTGCTGGTGGTAAGCCATCCGTGGTGGGCGGATCGGCAGCAGAAGGTTTTCAGGTTTCTTTGTGCGCGGTTTCTGTTGCGGGATCATCGGGAGATCGATCAGATTGATGTGTACCGCTTTGGGGTCATGCGGTCATGATCGCGATATGATTTTAATTCAACCATTGAAAGGGGCAGGTCGATGACCTGCCCCTTGCTGGTGTGCTTTCCGCTCCGGAAGACACAAATGGATTTGATTCAGTTATTTTCCACCGGCGCTGGCGGAGGCGCCCATGGGGCCACCGGCGGCTGCGGCGCTGGGGTCTGTGCTTTGGCCGCCGAAGCTTCCGTCCGCCTTGTAGATTTCGGCGAGATGGGCGGAGGTGGGATTTGAGTTATCAAGGTTGGGGCCTTCGACGAGCTTGATCTTCGCATCGGTGAGGCCGGCGTCTTTGAGATAAGCGACGACGGCCGCCTGGCGACTCATCATGGCATCGTGCGGCATATCCAGATAGATGACCACGGGTTCGTCGGCGGGTGAAGCTTTGAGGATCAGGTCGAGCTTGGCTTCACCGAGGGAGTTGAGCTTGTCGCCGTGGAAGTTGCGGTCGAAGAGCTGCGCGTCGGCTTTGGCGCCGCTGGCGACCTGGGCCTGGGCGAAGCGGCCGATGGAGGTGGGTGCATCGTCTTTGGTGAAGCGCTCGCCGTGGATAATTTCGGGCTTGGCCTTGGCGGTGTTGTTAGCGGCGCAACCGGCAAGACCCGTTAACAGCGCGAGGGTGATGAGGCCGGTCGACGTTTTGAAGATTTGTTTAAATGGATTCATGACATAATCCTTTTCGACTGAATGGGGGCGCGGGGTTAGTTGAACAGGGGACTGTTCATGAGTCCGATTACTGTCGGGCCGGCGAGGACGATAAATGTAGCCGGGAAGATGAAGAGGACGAGGGGAAAACTCATCTTAACAGAGGCTTTAGCGGCGAGTTCCTCGGCGGCGTGGTGACGGTTGGTTCGCAGGGTGTCTGCGTGGATGCGCAGTGCGGTGGCGATGCTGGTGCCGAAACGGTCGGCCTGGATCAGCATGGCGGCCAGGGCCTGGAGGGGCTCGCAGCCGGTGCGGATGCCCAGGTTTTTCAGGGCTTCCATGCGGGAGAGGCCGACGCGGGTTTCCATGTTGGTCATGCCCAGCTCGCGGGAGATGGCGGGATGAGCCAGCGCCATTTCCTGACCGACGCGCTGCATGGCGGAATCGACAGTGAGGCCGGCTTCGACGCAGACCACCATGAGGTCAAGGGCGTCGGCAAGGCCGTAGGTGAGGGCCTTTTTGTTGGCGGAGATCGCCCACTTCAACCAGAAGGTGGGAGCGAGGTAGCCGAGCAGTGCGCCGGCACAGAGGATGGCGATGACCATGAGGATGGCGTCGCAGAACGTCCCGGCGAAATAACCACCGATCAGACCGAGGCCCAGGCAGATGACCTTGGCGCCGGTGACGAGCTTGATGGCGGAGGTGGAATAAACGCCGGCATAACCGAGGCGACGGCGCATGTCGGATTGAGCTTCACGGGTCTTGGGCATGAACGGCGAAGAGGCCGCCTGACCGACTTTCTGAAGCAGGGGAACCATACCGGGGATGGGCGGTGGTTTGGTGGCGTCGTTGGCGGCTTTGCCGACCAGGCGGTTGCGGAGCTTTCCCTGTGAAGGCGAGGACATCAGCATGATGCCGAAATAGGCCAATAGACCTACTGTGCCGAAGATGCAGAGGAGGATGAGGAGTTGGTCGTCCATTTTTTTGTCCTTTGCCGGCGATCCGTTGCCCGTTGCAATTCAAGCCACGGACTACTGACCACAGACATTTTTTTACACAGTGACGGCTGTAATTTTTCGGATGGCCCAGAGGCCGAGCATTTGCAGTCCGAAGGCGGTGCAGAGCAGTTCCATTCCGGTGGTTGTGTGCAGGAGAACGCCGGCGTAGGCGGGGTTCATCACCCAGGCGATCATGAACATGATGGCGGGGAACGCGACGAGGATATAGCCGGTGAAGCGGCCTTCGGCAGTTTTGGCCTTTACGTGCTGCTGAAGGCGGATGCGCTGGCGGATCATGCCGCTGATGTTGGTCAGGACTTCGGAGAGATCACCGCCGGTTTGGCGCTGGATGAGCACCGCGGTGATGAAGAAGGCGAAGTCGGTGGATTCGATGCGGGTGGCGGCGTCTTTGAGGCAGTCTTCCAGCGGTTGGCCGAGACTGTGCTGGGCGTAGGCGCGATGGAATTCACCGCCCATGGGCTGGGGGAGTTCTTCGCCCATCATCTGAAGGCCGGTGGTCAAACTGTGTCCGGCGCGGAGGATTCGGGAGAGGAAGTCGAGCGCTTCGGGAAGCTGCAGGGCGAGCGCCTTCTGGCGCTTGCTGCGTTTGGAATTGATGGTGAAGAACGGGAGATAGCCGGCGATCGTGCCGGCGATGAGGCCGATGAACAGTGAATCGGCGACAAGCCAGGTGATGAAGAAGGTGATGACGGCGAGCGCGATGGCGATGAGCAGGAAGCGGATCAGGGGGATGTCAGGATAGGCCTGAATCACCTGCTTATGCAGGGCCTGGAACAAAGGCATCTTAGCCATTGCGGGCGGCAGGCCGCTGGATTCCATCTGCTGGATGACGATGGAACGGCGAGTGGAATGGCGGGCGTCGACGCGGTCGTCGGAGCCGAGGCGCTCGCTGAGTTTCTTTTTGTCACCGTCGGTGAAGCCCTGGATGAGGCAGACGGTGCCCCAGACAAAGAGCCCGGCGACGACTGCGATGAGGATAGGTAAAAGGCCGTCCATAGTGTGTCCGTTGTCAGACTGCGTTTGAGAAAATCATCAACCGTCAATTACCCTGCGCGCGAACAGATCTGCAGGGAGCTTGATGCCGCGGGCTTCGATCCGCTCGGCGGAGCGCGGGCGAATGCCGGTGGCGACAAAGCGGCCGGTGGCGAAGCCTTCGGCATCGACACTGGTCTGCTCGTACTGGAAGAGATCGTGCATGGCGATGTTCTCACCTTCCATGCCGACGATTTCGCTGACGCTGGTTACTTTTCGGCGGCCACCGGTCAGGCGGCGGGCCTGAACGATGATCTGAATGGCGCTGGATATCTGCGTGCGGAGGGCGCGCATGGGAATGTCGTAGCCGGCCATTGCGATCATGACTTCGAGGCGGCCGACGGCGTCGCGGGTGTTGTTGGCGTGGACGGTGGTCATGGAGCCATCGTGGCCGGTGTTCATGGCCTGGAGCATGTCCATCGCTTCACCGCCGCGGCACTCACCGATGATGATTCGATCCGGCCGCATACGCAGGCAGTTTTTGACGAGATCGCGCTGGGTGACTTCACCCCGGCCTTCAATATTCATGGGGCGCGTTTCGAGGCGGACGACGTGCGGCTGCTGGAGCTGCAGCTCGGCGGCATCTTCGATGGTGATGACGCGCTCGTCGGTGGGGATGTATCGTGAAAGGCAGTTGAGCAATGTGGTTTTGCCCGAGCCGGTGCCCCCGCTGATAAGGATGTTGCAGCGGGCCTGAACGGCGGCGCTGAGGAAATCCATCACCGCCTGGGGGAAAGCGCCGTGGCGGATCAGGTCTTCGAGCTGCATCGGCTTGGAGCCGAAGCGGCGGATGCTCATCGCAGGGCCGTCGAGCGCCAGGGGAGGAATGATCGCGTTGACGCGGGAGCCGTCGGCAAGGCGGGCGTCGACCATGGGGCTGGTTTCATCGATGCGGCGGCCGACACGGCCGACGATGCGCTCAATGATCTGGCGCAGATGGAGATTATCGCGGAAGCGGACGTCGCTCATTTCGAGGCGGCCGCGGCGCTCGCAGTAGATGCGGTCAAATTTATTGACGAGGATGTCGCTGATCGTGGGATCTTTCAGCAGCACTTCCAGCGGGCCAAGGCCGAACGTCTCATCCATGACGTCGTCCATCAAACGTTCCTGATCGGAACCGTTGATGAGGCCTTTTTCATTCTGGCAGAGTTCGCGGATGAGGCTGCGCACTTCGCCGCGGACGGTTTCCGGGGGCATGGAGCGGAGGTTCTGGACGTCGAGCCGCTCGACCAGCTTCTGGTGAATCTTGACCTTGAGTTGCTGGAAGTAAGTTTGGCGCTCGCTGGACATCGGCGTCGAAGGCTGGCGCTGCGGCTGCGGAGGCGGCGCGATCATCTGCTCGATGGCGGGCGAAATGGATGCGGGCGCGGCAGCAGCGGAACCGGGGGCGGCCGGTGTCGCGGTGGTCGACGAATTCCGTGTGAACAAAGCCATACAAATCTTCTCTCAGTCCACTGGATCAACTGGCTGAATGGCAGCCACATGACAACTAAAACAACTCAGGCAGCCTTCGCAGTGGTGGTGGTTGCTTCCTTGCGGAGGGAAGCGGCCAGTCCCATCAGGCTTTGGCTCATTTCGGATTTCGGCGCCCGGAGAACGACCGGCTGACCGAAGTTGATCGCCGCGATGGCGTTCTTGAAATCGTTGGGGATCATCCAGCCGAGCTTGAGGCCCAGGGCGCGTTCCACTTCGTCGGGTTCAATGTCCCAGCCTTTTTTGACATATCGATTGGCGATCAGGTTCACCTTGGTGGATTCGAGGCCCATCCGGCGGAGGGCGCCTACGAATCGTTCGGCATTTTTGGCGCTGGGAACGTTGAGCTGCATCACGACGAGATTCATGTCGCAAGCCTGCAGCACGGTGTTGTACAGCGGAGCGATGCTCATCATGGAATCGATGACGACGTAATCAAACACACGACTCAGGACACCGAGGAGCCGGTGCAGGCCCGGCTGATTGACCCGCTGCGTGTCTTCCGGCAGGTCCGGGCGGGAGAGGATCGCCAGACCGCTGGCGCCGTGGATGGTGAGGGCGTTGTCGAGCAATTGCTGATCGACCTTGTCGGCGGTTTCCATTACATCGGCGATGGTGTAGCGGGCGCGGATGTCAAAGGAGGTGGCGACGCCGCCGCGCATGAGATCGAGATCGATAAGGCAGGTCTTGGCCGTTTTGGCCAGGGCAGCGGCGACGTTGCAGGCGACCGTGGTTGAGCCGCAACCACCAATAGTAGGAATCAAGCTGATGACTTTTGCGCGCTTGCCCATGCCATGGACCTGGGCGACGCGCTCGACGGCGGCGGTGAATTTTTGTTCGGAGATGGGGAGGGGGATAAATTCTTTGACGCCGATGTGCATCGCGTCCATGAGGAGGTTGGTATCGACTACCTGGCTCATCACGAAGAAGCTGACGGATGGATGCTGGCGCGGAAGATTGCCGAGCTTGCGAAGGGCTTCGGCAGCGTTGGGGTCGAGGTTGACGACCACAAGCTGGGGCGCATCCTGGCGGCCGAGCAGGGATGTGAGTGCATCAACGCCATTCGCCTGGGCGACGACGTTGACGCCGAACTGCCCGAGGAAATTAGCCATTTCCTGCCGGTTGGTCGTGTCGGGATCGATGATGGCGCAGTTCAGTTGAACGTACATATGATGGTTCTTGGTCCTGGTGTCTGCGTCGTTTCTTCGGAGAATGCGGCGGTTGAACGGGCAACGCCCGGTAATCCTCGCCGCTGTTTCACCGCGACTGAATTTCGCACTGTTTCAATCAGTGAGGCATCGCCACCGTATTCCCGGCTCCGACGGCCGTGAAACCGTAGACGCCGTGGAACTGAGCAGGAGGGCCTGATGTCTTATCGGCAGCATGCTTGCCCGGCTCAACCTTAGGGCCACCAAGATCACCGACGCCGAAGAATCCGAGATCGCTGGGATAGCGCCAGTGCTCACCCGGAAGCGCGGGAACCTGGTCGGGGTTCATTGCTTCGACGAGGCGCGGGGTGACGACGACGATCAGTTCCGTTTCATTGCGGCGGAAGCTGGTGGAGCTGAAGAGCTGGCCGAGAATCGGGATGTCACCGAGCAGCGGAATCGCGCTGCGATTGGAGACGACTTTATTGTTGAGCAGGCCGGCGAGCGCGAAGCTTTGACCGTCTCCCAGTTCAACTGAGGTGTCGAGCTTGCGATCGGTGAAGCCGGGGACGGTTGTTCCACCGACAGAGACGGATGTCGCGGGATCGAGATCGCTGACTTCGGGGGAGACTTTCAGGCGGATCTTTCCGTTGCCCAGGACATAAGGCGTGAAGTTCAGGTGCACGCCGTAGTCGTGGTATTCGATGGTGATGGTTGAACCGCCATTGCCGGGCTGGGGCACTGGAACGGGGATTTGCCCACCGGCGAGGAAGCTGGCCTGTTGGCCACTGATGGTGACGAGGTTCGGCTCAGCGAGCATTCGGAGCAGGCCGTTCTGGCGCAGTGCGGTGACGAAATAATCGAAGGGGGTCACACCAAATCGGCCGCTGCCAAAGAGATTGGTGTTGCTGTTGTTGGTAGAGCTAAATCGTTGAGCGGGATCAGCGGCGCTGAGATTGAAGATATTGGTTCCACCGCCGAAGCCGGTGGTGCTGAAGGCGCTGATGCCGTCGGTGCCACCGAAATTGACGCCCAGGTCCTTGCTGGCGCTCTTGGAAACTTCCGCGAAGCGGACCTGGAGCATGACCTGCTGGCCGCCTGAGATTTCGAGGAAGTTGTGGACTTTGCCATAGGTGCTGGTCATCTCGACCGCCTGCTCGGCAATCTGCATGGAGGGGACGTGGCCGCGAAGGGCGATCGTGTCATTGAGCGCTGTCGCCTCGATGGCCAGGTCGGGAAAGGCGGTCTTCAACTGGCGCTTGATTGCGCCGAGGTCGAGGTCGACGAGGATATCGATGATCTGGGAATGTTCCTGATCGTCCCACAGGATGAGCTGCGTGCTGCCGGCTTTCTTGGCGGTGACCAGGACATTGGTGGGGGCGATGAGGTTCACGTCGGCGGTGTCGGGCTGACCGACGCTGACGCGTTTGATCGGGGAGCGGGTGACAAGCACCGACGCCTTGCCGGTCATGAGCTTGAGGCCGCCGTCAGCATTGAGCCCATCGCTGACGAATGACGGCGTCGCCGCCGCCGGGGTTGTGGGGGCAGCAGGTGTGGCCGGTGCATCGGCTCCGGCAGCCGCGCCGCTGAGCAAGAGCACCATGACGGCGCCCGCAGCGGCCAGCAATGCGCCGGCGCGGGTATGTCGATGCCGGGCGGGGGATGCGTCCGTGTTTAATTGTTCGATATTCATGGGCGTTCTCGCTTTTTCGGAGGCAGTGAATCGATCTGGGATCGTTTAGTGAATTGCATCACCGGCGACAGAAAGTTGCCGGTGATGCGGTCGCTTAATGAGCGCCGAGGTCGTCGGGGCCGTGGATGTCGGTCATGACGCCGCGCGGGTTCGGCACAACAAACGTCACCTGTGATTCAGCGCCAGCGCGGAGCACCTGCACGATTCGCTTGGTGACGGCGGGCGGTTGATCGATGGGAGCGCCGTTGTTGTTCAGGCTGTTGTCGACGACATTCTGGACCGGCGCCTGGATGCCCGGCTGCGGAGGAACGGTGGTAGCAACGGCGTTATTGTCATCAGCGCCGCCATGCAGTTCGGCCATGGTAGTGCCTTCCAGCGGAAGCTCCTGGCCGTCGCGGGTGCTTCGCAAGGCGAACCAGGGGCGGCCGGAAACCATCGCAAGCTGAATGATCTGGGCCTGTTTAGGCGTGCAGAGAAGCGTGATGGCATTGGAGGGGCCGGGGGCAGGCTGGCCATCAACGGGCGGTGCCGTGGAAACATTATGGCCAACCGCCTGCACCCTGATGTTCTGAAGAACAGTGCGGGAGAAAGAATCCTGGGTCTTTGCATCACGCAGGACGCAGATGACATCTACTCGGCATCCGGGGGCGAGCATCCCACCGACGCCGCTGTATTCGGTCACTTCGATCGTCATTGCACGCATGCCGGGGGAACAAGCGCTTGAAGACCTGCGCCGGTGCCGATCGGAGCAAGCAACGTTTCGAGGATCGCCTGTCCTTTGACCAGCGGCGTGGTCACGACGCGGCCAACGAGCTGGTTTGGATCGGAGAAGACCTGGCCGGGAGCAGCATCCGCGGGGACTTTGCTGACGGCGACATCTTCTTTGGTCAACTGGTGGCCGGGATCGGCCGGTTGCTTGGCCACAACCACAGTGACCAGATTGCTGGCAAGCGTGGGCGCCTGGTTCTTATGTTTGATGGCGTTTCGGACCAGGATGGCCGCTACCAGCCCGAGGACCACAGCCAGCACCAATGGAATAACCGCTTTCATATTCATAAGGCATCTCCAGAACAGAATTCGACTATTGGAATTTCGGCGGTGGGTCGTGCAGGCTTTACCAAGTTAACAGGATATGACGAATATCCGGTTCTCGGACCAGAGGCCAAAATGAAGCCGCCGGTCGTGAAAACCGGCGGCAAAGCGATTCAGTAATACTGGCAGACCGAGCTTGAAGCATTATTGGACGAGCTGAATTGGGGGTTGCTCGGTGAAAGTGACGTTGAACGATCCGAGGTCTTGTTTCCATTCGTATCCGTCCATTGCGCCTAGAAAAAGCCGGGTGGCGTTGTTGGGCACAACAAAATTTTGCGGAACCTGCGAGCTGTCGACGCCGTCACCGATGAAGAAGGGCTGTTGATTTTGCAGATCGTTGTAGGTTCCCTGGTCGCGGGATGCGGCGGTGTAATCACGGGTTGGGGGCGTGGCATTGGGATTCGGAGGGTTGTCATCCAGAAACACACCGATCATAGCGGATCGAGGAATGTGATAGATCTGCGAGATGCCGTTTTGATTGCCATTGCGATCGCCGTCGGGCGAGTCAATCATGTGGTTGTAGAGGTTGGTCTCAAGACCATCGGGAGGCTCGTAGTGATTGCTGTTTGCAATCGAGATCTGACCGGTCGCGGGGGCCGTTACGGAGATGGTGCTTCCGGGAATGACGTTCAGGGCTTTGGGGCTGTTGGTGGGAGCGGAATCGTCGTAGCTGGCGACGCCGGAGCTCATGCCCGAGAGCCAGGGGTCCCAAGTACCAAGAACAGTTTGGGTGAGGTTAACCGGCTGGGGGAGAATCGCGATGGCCTGGGCCCAGACGTCGCAGGTCTTTGTAACCACGCTTTTGTTTGACGGGAGCGGGAAGATCAGCGCTACCGGATTGCCGGTCTGGGTGGTGCGGGCAACCGTCACCTGGAGAGCCGTTGGGAAATTGACATTGGACCCGGATTTAAATTTGGAGCTGGCGGCGTTCCAATACCCCCATGAATACGTGACGCTCGGCGTAACACCGGAACCGCCATCAATTGGGTTTGGTGAAATATGAGTGGTGGCGTCCGGCGTAACGAGATTGGCGGTGGCCCAGTTCGCCGCATTCTTCTGGCCGGTTGAGGTCAAATCTCCCACCAACAAATAGTGTTTCAGCGTTCCGCGGGCAATGGAGTCGGCCGAACGCTGCTCCTCGCTCTTGATCATTTGAATTCGCCCGTAATCCACCGCAAGCGACACAATCCCGCACATGAGCATCATGATGAACAGCGAATAAACCATTACAGCGCCGCGGCGGGCAGTCGCGGTTCGTGTCACGCGGGCGTTGATTGTACGGAAATGATGCATGGGCGATTCCTCCTCTCTCGCGGAGCTGGTTATTCCTTAACCATTGTGCATTGGCCTGAAATTGCTTTGCCGTTCTTGATCCCCCACTTGCCGCCGGTGATGAGGATCAGCGGACGGATGACGTTGGGGATGGTGTCGTAGGTGGTCGAGACTTTGAGCTGAAGCAAGTCCCCGCTGGGAAAGCTGGAAAGAGAGGACAAAGGATAAACAGTATCAGGATTGGTGGAGATATCAGTGAGCGTCACCCAGTTGGCGTTGTAGGTGATGTTCGCATCCTTTAAAGCATTGGTGACGGCTGAGGTCACATCGGACGACTGGGAGCCGGCCAGGATCGCGGCTCGAGCGCCATCGCGGGCGGCCCCTTCAAAGCAATGCTTGATGAAAAAGTATTGCCCGAACTCAACCATTCCCATCGCCATGAAAGAGAGCAGTTGCAGCGCCAGCGCAGTTTCAATCAGCGTGTTGCCGCAACGGGTCCAGCGCAGGCTGCACCGGCGTGTTGCATGCGAATTTGTGGCAGATCGCAAAACGCTGCGCTGGTTTTTATCAGGACGGCTCATACGCATCTCCTCGTGACACCATCGTCACGCATTCCCGCTCTCTCTGATGACATGCAGAATGGGCACGCCAAAGGCAAATCGGGATGCGCTAAATCGCGCACCTTTTGCCGGGTTCCCATTCAGAGTCGGCTAAGGCCAAGCGTCAGTTGAGATAATGAAAGATATTGCGGGACCAGATGTCCGATAAAAGCGGTGATCTGAAGCAAGATCAGGGAAGAAAACCCATGACCAGCGCGATGACAGCAAGCAGCACCGGCACGGCATAGGGCAGCGGTTTCTCAATGCTTCGGCTGGCCTGACCGGTAGCGGTCGTGTGTTCCAGGCCGACATCACCAATGTGAATCAGATTGATCGCCAGGACAGCGCTGTTGCGGGAAAGAACGCGCAGGCGACCGCTGCCGGCGGCCTGCGCAAGCACGATGATCATGCCGATAATCGCTTCAGCGCAGAAGACTTCAAAGGCTGCGGTTGGACCGAGCCATGCGCCGACTCCGGCAAGCAGTTTGACATCGCCTCCCCCCACCGCTCCCAGTGCGAACAGCGTGAGCGGCAAAGCGCCACCGACAAGGATGCCCAGCAAAGAATGCGACGGAGACACCGTGCTGTGCGCGCCAAAACTCTGCACCAGGCCCGCTAGAATCAGCGAAAACGTCAGCCAATTCCGGATGCGGCGGTGATACAGATCTTCCGCAGCCGCCCAGGCCAATAACGCCAGCAGGGGAACCAGGGGAAGAATCTGATGGAGCGGAGGTGTATGCATCTGAGGAACTTCCGATTCAAACAGAGCTATTAACCGAACTCCAGCGGGCCAGGACTTTGGTGCCGAAGCTTCCAATGACGGCGATCGCCCCCACGACGATCAGGCCAAGGATCAAGGCATATTCCAATACTTCAGCGCCGCTCTCATCTTTGAGCAGGCCGATAATCTTTTGCGTGCATCGAATCATGAAGCTCCCTGTGATGGTAAAGATGGACGACGCGGCGGCGTCATGGATTTTCATCGGCCTGATCCGTGCATAACTTGCGATATCGACAAAAAAAGAACCTTCGGTGCTGTCCCTTGAAAGGGCAGACCCGAAGGTTCAAAGTTCAATCTGCTTTAGACCGCGGCGACAAGCGCCTGGGTCCGAGCATTAGATCGAGCTATTGAGCGAGCCCCAGCGGGCAAGCACTTTGTTACCGACCGAACCGATGACGGCAATCGCCGCAACAACGATCAGGCCTGCGATCAGGGCGTATTCGAGAACTTCGCCACCCTGCTCGTCCTTGATCAACTTCGCCAAGAAATTCATCGCCTTCATGTGTGTCTCCCGTGTTAGGCGACCAAAACGAACCTCGCGCCGGCTTGGGGGACGCAACCCCGTCGGCCGCCCTCCCGGAACCGCCGGGAGCACGAGTGCAAGCGACTATTGGCACCGCGGCGGTCGAACGACCGATTCGCGTCCGGCATTTGTGGCTCCTCTGGCAAAGACCCAAAAATGCTGGATTGCATGCCTCTCATCGGATGAGGACCGGGAGGCCTTAAGTTGATTTCGACGGAGCGTGGCTGCAGGGGTTACGTATTTGCGGGGAATTCATTTACCGGACGTGGGATGTGGATTTATTTGCTAGGCAGACTGGGCGATTAAGCAGGCTGGGCGTTTAATTTGAGTCGGCAAGATGCGTGCTGATGCTTTTGATAATGTCGGAGATTGTCGCGCAGCCTTTGATCAGGAAGTCATTGGCGCCGAGGCGAAGGGCGTCTTCGCAGGTTTTTTCACCGCCACCGGTAAAGACGACGACGGGGATATCGCGGAGACGATCATCGTGGCGCATGGTGCGCAGAACATGGTAGCCATCGACGTAAGGCATGTTCATGTCGAGCAGAACCAGCGCGGGACGATGGTGATGCAGGTAGGCGAGCGCTTCTTCCCCGCCCGCGGCGCACTGAGCTTCGCGGCCCATCTTCCGCAGGGTTCGAATTAAAAGGTCACAGGTGTCCAGGTGATCATCGATAACGAGTACATCTTGCATGAGGGATACAACTCCTCGCCGAAAACCTGAATGGTAGTTCGTTACAGAAATGCGCCAACGTGCGTTTTCCTCGTTTGGAGCAAGTAGGCAGCAATCTGCCATTTTCTGGCGGACGGAACTGGAATGTAAGGCGACAATCCTAGTTGGGATCGGTAAGACGGAAAACTTCTTTTGCGGCGAATACCGGGGTTTCGTCGCATTTTCAGCAATACCATCCTCCCGCCCTCCCCCGGAAGTTTCCGGGAGAGGGAATCGCTGCATCTTTCTCAAATCATATTGATCAATTTCTCAACGACGGCTTCGATGGTTCGGTCGGCATCGAAAGGCTTGGGCAGAGGCTCAGTGAAAACATCCGGGGCGGCGTCTTCTCGCCGGCGAAGTTTTTCGAGCATCAATTCTGCTGTCGCAATTTCCTCTTGCGAGTATGCGCGTTTTGCAAAACGGATCGGGCGATGAGACGCGCGTGGCCGCGTTGAGAGTTGAAGCGGAAGCTTCCTGCCCTGCGGCGCGATCGGCGATGGTGCATTCCCGTTGGTTACCAACAGCATCTGTGGGTGAGTCATGGGGGTTTGCCTTTCCGTAAAAAAAGTCTGGGTTCAAAACCCTTTTGTGGGGGAGGATCACTCAATCTCGATGCCAAAGCAGCACTGTCGGGAACGTCAGATAATCAACCCGCTCAGGTCCGGTGACGCGTGGACGTTCAGGAGATGGTGAAATCCGCCACGACAAGTGGCCGGAGTATGTCGGACAAGCGCGGCGACGCACGAAAGATGCGGGAAATTGAAATCAGGTGCGTCGGAATAGCCGTGGCCGTCATAAGCGTTTTAAAGGTGCATTGAATGAGCGGATGACGGCCGAAATCCGCTATCAGCGATTCGAATCAATAAGATTTACGACGATGCGACTCATGGGGAAATAATGCGGCGAGCGCGCCACGAGGATCATCATGGATTCAACAAGCCTGTTCGTATCGATCCTGTTCGGCATGATCGGAACCGGAATGCTCATGTACGGAAAAAACACCGGCCGGCTGGTGCCCATCATCTCGGGATTGCTGCTGATGATCTGTCCGTATTTCATACCAGGCGTGCTGGCGATGGTGATTGTGTGCACGCTGGTGACTGCTGCGCCGATGGTTATGCGCCACGCGTGAGCGGCCATCACTGATGGGGCCTTATTCATATTGTGTGATCACAGGGGCAGGCATTTCGCGCGATGGGGATGGGGTTCAATTCGCGATGCGGTTATTCTGTGCAAGGGGGGGACGATTTGTATGTTATTTCAGACGCCGCGGGGCGCGGACGGGCAATATGAATTTGTATGAGGCGGCTCAACTGGCGAAGGACTTGATGAAGCAGCATGGGCTGGACGATTGGTCATTCTCATTTGACCATGCCCGGCGGCGGTTTGGGCAATGCAATTACACGCATAGGCGCATTACGCTTTCCAAGCGGCTGACGTTTTTAAATCCGCTTGAAGAGGTCCGCGATACTATTCTGCATGAGATCGCACATGGTTTGACTCCAGGAGCGAAGCACGGGCCGCGGTGGCGGGCAAAGTGCCGCGAGATTGGGGCGCGGGCGGTAAGGTGCTTTACGGAAGAGCGCGTGGTGACACCACCGAGGAGGGCAGCGCCTTATTTGCTGGGATGTCCAAAGTGCGAATGGTGGGTGGAGCGGCGACGGCGGATTCGGCGAAATTATTTGTGCACGCGTTGCGGGGGAAAGGTGATTTATCGGGCGGTGACCACGGCGGCTGCAGGCAAGTCAACGCAATGCACAATTGCCTCCACGTGACCCTGTGCCGGTTTCCCGCCGCTTGCCGGACGAGGCTGTCGTTGCGAAGCTTGTGATGAATGGGCGATCAGAGCAAAGCGGGTCACAGTTCATTTCGCGCTGCAGCCGCGGTGTGTGGGGTGCTGATTGCCGTTTACCTTTTGATCTCGTGGCTCTCTATTCGAGGGAAGTCGCCGACGTATGACGAACCGCTGCATACTCTGGCAGCGAGGATTGCGCTGGAACGGCATGACTATCGGCTGGATTTTGATAATCCCCCGCTCTGGAAATACTGGGCGGCGATGCCAAACGCGGGAAGACCGGTGAAAATTGATTCGCAGGGCAAGGCGTGGGGGCTGCTGCCGGATGATCTTGTCCGCGAGTGGGGCTTCACGGTTCGAACATTGTATCAAACGCCGGGGAATGATCCGGACGGCACAATCGCACGCTCGCGGGTGATGATGCTGCTCTTGGCGGGCATGCTCGGCGTGATGATTGGTTGGTGGGCATGGCGATGGTGCGGAACCTGCGCGGCGATCTCGGCCGTCCTTCTATTCGCATTTGACCCGAATTTTCTTGCGCACGGGCCGCTGGTGAAGAACGACGTTGCGATCGCCCTGCTGCTGCTGGCACTGGGTTATTGCCTGTGGAGATTGGGACAACGGGCGACAGTCGCTCGACTGGCCGCGGTGGGGCTTATCTGCGGGATGGCGTGCGCGGTGAAGTTTTCGGGCGTGTTGCTGCCGATGATCGCTGTCGCGACGCTGGCGCTGCGAGCGATGGTAAACCGGGAGTGGACGACTGCGATGGGAACGCTGTCGCGACCCTGGTCGCGGTTCGTTGGCGCCGTGGCAATGAGCATGGCGGTGAGCGTGATCGCGGTGGCTGTGATCTGGGCGAGTTATGGATTTCGGTTTTCGGTATCGGAGGATGCCTCGGTTCGACTCAACTCTGAGCGGCTGTTAGGCAATGTGAGGCATATCGAAGGCGATGATTCGGGTTCGAATTCTGTTGTCAGCCGAGCGGCGGAATGGATGCTTGCACATCGCGCACTCCCGGAGCCATGGGTGAATGGGCTGCTGGTGATTCGGGCGAGCACGCTGAACAGGCCTTCATTTTTGCTGGGAGAATATAGCGATCATGGGTGGCCATGGTATTACCCGGCGGCGGTGCTGGTGAAAACGCCGCTGGCAACGCTCGCGGCGATTGTGGTGGCGGGTGTGATCGGGTTTGCGCATCGCAGGAAAATCTCGTGGTGGGCGCTGATTTGTATTGCCGTTCCGCCGGGCGTTTACATCACCGCCGCACTGCTCACACCGGCGGCGGTTGGGCTGCGGCACGTGCTTCCGATTTATCCGTTTATCTTTATTGGCTGTGGATGTGCGGCAAATTTGGTCTGGCCGAGCCGAATGGGGAAAATATTGGTGCTGGCCATTGGCGCGGGGCTGATGGTTGAAACGCTGGCGGCGTTTCCAAATTATATTCCGTTTTTCAACACCGCCGTCGGAGGCTCGCGCGGGGGGATCGATCTGCTCAGCGATTCCAATCTGGACTGGGGGCAGGACCTGCCGCTGCTGGCTCAGTGGCAGCAGGCGCATCCGGATCGCAAGCTGTATCTCTGCTATTTCGGGACGGCGGACCCGGCGCATTACGGCATTCGATATACAAACCTCCCCGGCGGGTATGAATGGGGTCCGCCGCAGGAGGAACCTTCGGCGCCGGGGGTGGTCGCGATCAGCGCGACGCATCTCCAAGGCGTGTTCGCAACGCCGGAGGTGGATACGCGCAGCTACTATGCGCCATATCGGAACAAGAAGCCGATCGCGGTGCTCGGCGGATCGATTTATTTATTTGATTTTCCGGGCTGATGGTTTCTGCGGCGTGTCCGGGATTCGCATCACACGAGGGCGAAGCGCGAGCCGCGGCTTCCGGCGGGACGAAACCGCGACACGGTGGATTCGCATCACACGCGCGGACGAAGCGCGAGAATCAGCTCAACCTCGCCGCGCGGGCGATTGAGTTGGCGGGCGATGTCGGAGGCGGCAGTGCCCTGGTCGGCAAGGGAATAGACCTGCTGATGCTGGGGATCGATGCCTGGAGCAGCCGCCGGCTGGGGTCGGATCGTCCACGCTTCGCGGTCGGCGGAGGTCATTCGGGCTGGGGCCGAGCTGCTGAATTCGCTGCCGCCGGGGTTGGCGGCATTGTTCGCCTGGCGGAGCGCCGCGATTTTTTCGTCGGCTTCCTGCAGGAGCATTTCGAGTTTCTGCGAACGGGTGTCGAGTTGGGCGGTGAGTTGGCGGGCCATTTCCGAAAGTTCGACGACGAGGGTCTGCATCTGCCGCTCGACATTGCGCTGATGGGCAAGACCGCTGGCAGCCGGGGCTTTGGAAAGCGGATCTTTCTTCCGCATGGATGGCCGAAAGATCGTGAAGAGAATCGTAGCGCCGGCGACAGCAACCATGGCCCATTTGAGCGTGTCGTTTGGCGGGGTCTCTAGCAGATAAGGAAGCATGTACTGATTTTCGAAAACGCTGTTTTACCTATCCTGCCGGATTGAATTGCGGGATGCAATGGGGAAGTTGAGCGCCGGCGGGCGCCGGGTGCGATCAGGGCAATGGCATGGAGTCATTTTGGATCGTGGATTCTGGATTTTGGATGGGGAGAAAGGGAATGATTTGGGTTTTCAATGAAGAAAAGCATCAGATGCCGAAGCAGAAAGCTTGCCGCGTCTTGCACCCACTTTACGCGCACCGCGCCAACTAACAACGCCGCAGTAAAGCAGATCAACCCCAGCACGTTCGCCGGCAACAGAACGCCGATCGCGTGGAGCCTCAAACCCAGCAAGTTAGAGGGGAGAAGAATGGCGAAGCCGCGCATAGTCGTTGGTGAGATTGTAGATGGTGGACAGTTGATGGTCGTGTCCTCACTTCAAAGTTGAGTGTTGAGTGTTGCACTCAAAATCGAATTGGATGCAACGCTCAACCTCGAACAAGGAAAGAACATCAAACCGTCTCGCCGGAAAACGGCAGCCATTTGAGCTGTAATCACACCTCACCACCAGATAAAGCGGGGCGCGCTGGGCGCGCTCCAGCGCGCCTGCCGCGACAGTCAATACATACAACTTGTTTACCAACAATGTGTTATCGAAGTCCGCCGGAAAGAATTAGCAAATATCTAATATCTTGCGCCCCAAATTCATCCCAGCTTAACATCCGCCCGCCCGCCGTCTGTCCTCGGCGGATTCGGGCGTCACGTTGAGGCCCACTGCAAGATCGGGTTGTCGCGCATTCAGACGCCGGCGTCTCCTTCAGGCATCAGGAACGGCGTCCGATCGAGGATTGTGCCTGCGCCCGGTGAGAAGTGATGTAGGGTCTGCAGGTGCTCCTGCGGACGTCGAACTATCGGCGTGCCTTTCATCCCGGCGGTGAGGCGGCGTTCGGGGAATAATACGCGTTCGGCTGGCGGATATAGGTCCCGGTTACATCGATACGCCGATGATGGGTCGCTTCACCGGCGGCACACCCGAGGGTCTGCGCCAAGGTCATCGCGGAGGAACCGGTCGGGCGGATGGGGACACCCGAGGAGATCGCCGCCGCCGTGATCTGGCTATGCTCGAATGGGGCCGCGTTCATGATCGGTCACGCGATGGTTGTCGATGGCGGGCAGACGGTGCAATGACTTCCAATGACCGCCGGTTCAGTCGACATGTCACGTTGGACTTCGTGGCTTTTTCTTGGCATCAGTTTGTACGCGCCTGTCGGACAGAAACAGAAGTGGTCCTTTTACGTTCGCCTTTTACGTCCGCCCATAATGCGCGTCTCCTTTTCCGCGCACGGCTACTCATTCGCGATCCGCTGAGCCTCTAGCTTCTCAAAGGCTTCAACGCTCCGGATGAAATGCAGAAGGTCACTCCACGGTCCGGGATTTTGGCGAATATTCGCGCCTGCCCAATTCGCCCACTCCGCTTTTCTGCTCTGACTCGGCGCGCCTTCCAGGCTTGTTGGCTCCCATTGCTCAACCTCTCCAACTGGCACAAGGTAAAGGCCCACACGCTTACAGTCCTCAACGATCTGCTTAACCGATTGGTGTAGGGTAGGGTACTCGGTCAGCCCTTCGACTCCGCCGGCCTTAAAGCGCCTCATCCGGTCTACTTCCTTCGCCAGCCCGTTTAGGGACTTTCTGAGCTTCACATCGTCATCTTGTTCGTCCGCTTTCGGCGCCCAGTCAATCGGGCCACTCGCCAATGCCCTCAGGCGCTCGCGAACCTCGTCGGGCGTGATACGTGGTGGAACCTCTTTGATCTGCTTGGCGATATCTCGACAGTTGTTCAAGATATAGTTCGCGTGCTCCCGCTCACATGCAACTTTTAGAATCACGGCCAGTTTGTCCACATCGGCAAGGAGATCCAAGTCCGCGACGACGACCACGGGGATTTTTAATCGCCGGTAGAATCCTGCGATTTCAGCAAACCCGCCGGTCCCGCCCACCGGAATAAAGAGAATGTCTCGGTGCGGCCTTCCTTTGGTCACAGCTTCCCACGCGGCCTGATAAACGGCGCGGTCGCCGTCTGCCTCTACCAGTGCCACCCCGTCTGCGAAAATGCCGTCAAGGATGGTCTCGGCGCGAATAATCGGTCGATCCATGCACTCCCGAAGTTCGTTCGGCCCGATTAAGTGGCCTTTGAATCGGCTGCCGTACTTCGTCAGGCGTAGAACCTGGACATTTCCAGTAGCCTCGATTACGCCGCGTAGTACATGGCTGCTGTGCGTGCTTGTAAAGATTGCATGCTTGTCAGTGGTCCCATGTCGCCCAATGAACAAGCCCATCTGGTATGCCTGCGGCGGGTGGAGGCAAAGCTCAGGTTCGTCGATCAGACATACGGGCCGAAGTCCCAGTAACAATGACACCGCAATCCCCGCGTAGGACCGCAGCCCGTCCCCCTCGGTCTCAATTGTCCGGTGTTCCTTCATGCGCTCCGGCTGCAGCCGCTCCTCAGCGGAGGGAATCTCAGGTGCTTGATTCACCCTCAAACACAGTAGGTTTCCCCTCGTGTTGTCCAGCCAAACTCCCTTGCCGAAGACCTGTTTTATCTCATCCGTGAGCTCGCGCCGCGCCTTCTCACTGACGTACAGCGACTGCACCTCATTCGTAGGCGACTCCTTTTCGTAGTCGAAGTTATTCGACTGATTGATCATGTTAAGCCGGCGGTCAAGGAATAGGGCTGTTACAAGGCTGTGCCCCAACGTGTTGAAGAAGGGCGCGCTCAAGTTGCTGTGCGTCGTGAACGGCCCCGGCTTGAGGTTCGTGAAGGCATTTTGAACTTGGTTAAAGTGAGTCTGGCCGCTTTTGGCTGGCCCATATCCCAACTGCGGAGAAGTCGACTGAACGTATTCATTCCCGTTTTCGTCCCGATACCTTTTTAAATACCGGCGCTCTATCAAATCCTCTAGAAACTGATTTAGGTCGTTAGGCTTGTCAACTTCAATCTGTTCACACACGACTGATCTGCGTTGCTCGCCTGATAACAAAGCGTGAATGTCTTTTAGGAATTGAGTCTTACCCGAAGAGTTCGGACCGACTACCAAGATCAGCCCTTTCGGGATAACTTCTACCCCTGGCAGATTTACTCGTTTGAGCGGCTGGTATGCTGCCGGTTGACGAACCACACTAGATGTCGGGCCCTGCAGCTGAGGTTGTTGGTCGGCTTTGATCGTCACTGGCATATCCGGATCTTAGCGAAAAGATCTGCTCAGAGTGTGAAAAGGGCGGCATTGGCGTACGCCGGAACTCGCGCTCACCCCGCCGCCGGCGTTTGGATTGGGGTCACCGCGGTCGTCATCGCTTCGCCGCTGCCGCCTGCCGCGGGGAATTGATCACAATACGTTCTTAAACAGCTCCGCGACAACCCTCGCAGCGATGCCGCCCGCGCGCGGCGTCCTCACGGACGAACACGGATGACCGGCTTCCCGGCGCGCCGCTCGGTCGAGTTCAATGCGGCAACCGCTTGGTCGAGCATCGAGACGTTGCCGATGTTCGTCCGCAATCGGCCGTCCCGAACCCGCTGGACGATCTCGGTCAGTTGGACGCGATCGGCCTCGACGACGAAGTCGATGGCCAGGCCATCGACGGGCCGCGCCTCGGGCGGCCCGACGACCGACACCAGCGTGCCTCCGGGTCGAATCAGGCGGGCGGACCGCCGCTGGATGTCGCCGCCGATGACGTCGAAGACCAGATCGACTTGGCCGACGGCTTCCAGCATGTCGCTGGCGAGGTCGACAAAGTCGTGCGCGCCGAAGTCGTGCGCCTTTTGACGGTCGGCGGCACGTCCGGTGGCGATGACGTGGGCGCCGGCAGATCGCGCGAGTTGCGTTACCATCGACCCGACCGCGCCGGCCGCGCCGTGGGCGAGGACGCTTTGCCCGGAGCGAAGGCGGCCGTGCTCGAACAACCCCTGCCAGGCGGTGAGGCCCGAGATGGGCAGGCTCGCGCCTACCGTGAAGTCGACGTCGCCGGGCAGCGGCGCGAGGTTGCGTGCCTCGATCGCGATGGACTCGGCCAGGGTGCCGTCGCGATACCAGTCGGCCAGGCCGAACACGCGCTGCCCGAGCGAGAGTCCCGTCGTGCCGAAGCCGAGGGCGGTGACCACGCCGGCCAGTTCGTGGCCGGGGATCGACGGTGTGCGATCGCGGCCGCGGCGATCGGTCCAGGTCGCGGCCCACTCCATCTCAGTCGGGACGAATCCCGACGCGTGAATCTGAACGACAACGTCGCCGATCGCCGCCGCCGGCTCGGGCCGCTCGGACAGCTTCATCCCGGCCGTTCCGGCCGAGCGGTCCGTCACCACGATTGCTTTCATGGGATGATCTCCTGAAAATCAACCGGGACATTCTGAGAAATCAAAAGGGGGAAATCAAAGGGATCAGGAACCCAATCTGTTGCGACACGCGAACGCCAGCCCTTCGACAAGCTCAGGGCAGGCGCGACGATCATCATTGGGGAACGTTAAAGCGGGAGCACGCGTACGCGGGATTTCTTTTCTTCGACGACGACCAGCGCGCCCGAGATCAGTGCCGCTTCGTACTGACGCAGGGCGGCGACGACCAATGGCGCCATGTGTTCGGGGAGGACATTCTGACCACGCACTTGCAGGACACTGGGGCCGTTGGCGTGGGTTAGCGCCAGAAGCGTTCCGAAGTCCAGATCGTGGGTGAAAACGGCGCGGTCGGTGCGCGCGGGTCGCCAACGGTGGACCAGTGAACCGAGTCGTATCCGTGACGCGCCAGTTCCGCGATCCATTCGGGCGAGAGGTTCAGGTCGATCAGGAGGCGGATGCTCATGACGCGACCAGCGGTTCTTCGCGCTCTTCCATTCGCCAGGCGGCGTAGGCCAAGGCGGCGTCAAGGTCTTGCGGTTCGAGATAGGGATAGGCTTGAAGAATCCGCTCGCGCGATTGTCCGGCGGCGAGCAATCCGAGCACGGTCCCCACGGTCACGCGAAGTCCGCGAATGCAGGGCTTGCCCCCCATGACGGCGGGATCGTGAGTAATGCGGGGAATTTCCATGCGGTGATTATATCCGCGGGTGATGAAGACGCCACGCGATGCGGACCCTACATGGCTGGATACGCGATCGCTTTCCATTCGCCAGCCGTATGCGGAATTGATTCCTTCGGCAGCCCAGTGGAAACGGTCCGCGATGCGGACCCTACAAGACTTGAGCAGGTTGGGCGATGCGCATGGTTCGTACACCCACCCTGCTTGGCTTTTGAAGCCGGGGCATGTCGCGGTTAATCGGATCAAACCCGAATCTTGCATTTTGGCCGGAATCGCGGAAAATAAACCTTTACAGCCACGGATCGTACCGATGAAGACGAAGACGACTGAGAAAACACCGAAACGCAAGTGAACGAGCCTTGTCTCGCTTTACGTGTGTTTCGGTGTGTTCTCTGTGTCTTGAAACATCTCGGTTCGAATCCTGTGGCTTTTTTTGTTTGGTTTTTTGAGTGGAGTCTGACATGTCTGTGAACGTCGCCATTGTGGGCGCTACCGGCGCTGTGGGCCAGGAGTTTCTTACCGTTCTGGCCGAGCGGAACTTTCCGATCAGGAACCTGAAGCTGCTGGCCAGCGCGCAGCGCCGGCAAAGAGGTCACATTCAAAGGTGAGACGTACAAGATTCAGGAGCTGACGAAGGAATCGTTCAAGGATGTGCAGATCGCGTTCTTTTCGGCCGGCGGATCGATCAGCAAGGAATTCGCGCCCGCCGCGGTGGCGGCCAAGGCTGTAGTGGTGGACAACACCAGCGCCTTTCGGATGAAGGATGGCATTCCGCTGGTTGTGCCGGAGGTGAACCCGGAGCAGATTCAGCGGCATGTGGGGATCATCGCGAACCCCAATTGCAGCACGATCATCATGAACGTGCCTGTGTGGCCGCTGCATAAGGTGAACCGCGTGAAGCGGCTGATTGTCAGCACCTACCAGGCCGTCAGCGGCGCGGGGGCGTGGGGGCTGTATGAACTGGATGCGCAGTTGAAGGCGTATTCTTGCGGCGGCGAGATCAAGCGTGAAAAATTCCCGCATCAGATCGCAAACAATCTTTTCAGCCACAACACAAAGATCGGCGAGAACGGCTACAACGAGGAAGAGAACAAGATGGTGAACGAGACGCGAAAAATCTTCGCCGATCCGAAAATCATGGTCTCGGCGACGTGCATCCGCGTGCCGATTCCCCGCGCGCACAGCGAGAGCATCAATATTGAATTTGAGCGGCCGATGACCCCGGAACAAGTGCGGGAGATTTTGAAGAAAGCGCCGGGCGTGAAGATTGTGGACGACAAGGAGTCCAATCATTTTCCGATGCCGCTGGAGGCGAGCGGGCAGGATGATGTGCTGGTCGGGCGGATTCGGCAGGACATCAGCCGCGAGGATGGGCGGGGGATCGATCTGTTTGTGAGCGGGGACCAGATCCGCAAAGGGGCAGCGACGAATGCGGTGCAGATTGCGGAGAGATTAATTTAGAGGCTCTATAATTCCTTGAAGTCAAGGTGTCCATCATCATCCTGCACGATGGTAAGCATGCCTTGCCAAACGCCTGGCTTGCGTTTTGAGTGCCGGCTGCTGGGAAGAATTCGGGCTACCGGCTTGTCATTGTCGGTCAGGACGATCTCATCGTCGGGGCCCAGTGTGCGCACAAGCTCTCCTAGCTGAGCCGAGGCCTGCTGGATGGAAATGATATGCGACATGTCAGTTCATTATTGTAGCCAATGGCAGGCAAACGCAAAGCTCGGTCTTTTAGCGTGATTTTTGGTCGCGGCCGTCCTACCCTCATCACGCAGTGTTCGTAGTGCGCCAATACGCGGATGGCCCATCATTTCAACACACATGCAGGTAACCCAATGCAATACCGTC
This sequence comes from uncultured Phycisphaerales bacterium, assembly GCA_963704405.1. Classification (GTDB taxonomy): domain Bacteria; phylum Planctomycetota; class Phycisphaerae; order Tepidisphaerales; family Tepidisphaeraceae; genus MFD01213-c1. The sequence continues at coordinate 924,248 of OY969903.1, read as the reverse complement.
AGCTAGGCCGTTCCGGATTGAAAGTCAGTACATTATGCCTGGGCACGATGAACTTTGGGCCGCAGACTTCGGAGGCGGACAGCTTTGCCATCATGGACAAGGCGCTGGAGGTGGGGATCAACTTTTTTGATACCGCCGACGTCTATGGCTGGAAGCGCGGGGAAGGTGTGACCGAACAGATTCTTGGCCGATGGTTCGCGCAAGGCGGCCAGCGGCGAGAGCGGGTGGTGCTGGCAACAAAAGTTTTCGGCGACATGGACCGGGAGGGGACGCCGGATGCAAATTTTTCACGAGGGCTTTCAGCTCGGAAAATTATTCTAGCCTGCGAAAATTCACTTAAGCGGCTGCAGACCAACTGGATCGATCTCTATCAGATGCATCACATCGACCGGGCGTGCCCATTTGATGAAACCTGGCAGGCGTATGAAACGCTCATTGCGCAGGGGAAGGTGATTTACCCCGGCAGCAGCAACTTTGCGGGGTGGGATATCGCGACGGCGAATATGACGGCCAAGCAGCGGAACTTTCCCGGGCTGATTTCGGAACAGAGCGTTTATCATCTGGATAATCGCACGGTGGAATTGGAAGTGGTGCCCGCTTGCCGGCATTACGGATTGGGAATCATCCCATGGAGCCCACTCGGCGGTGGATTGCTCGGCGGCGCGCTGCAGAAAAGGCGAGAGGGCCGTCGGGGAAATGAAAAGTTTGAACAGATGGTCGAAAAAAAACGGCCGCAGCTTGAGAAATATGAAGCGCTGTGCAAAGAGCTGGGGGAACCGCCGGCCAATGTTGCTTTAGCCTGGCTTCTCCATAACCCGGTGGTGACGGCCCCGATCATCGGGCCGCGGACGATGGATCAGCTTAGTGGACGTGCTGAAGACGCCGGACCTGAAGCTGGGCGCGGACACGATCGCAGCGCTGGATCAGATCTGGCCGGGGCCTGGCGGGGAAGCGCCTAAGGCTTATGCTTGGTAATGGATTAGGTGAAGAATTTATAGCCACGGATGCAGACCAATCCGCACAGATCATTCCATGCCGGCCAGCCCCATCAATTTATGGTTTTCATCTGTGTAAATCAGTTTGTATCTGGCTTTGGCGGGCACAGGCGGGCGGCGGCTAAATTTTCTGATTTTTTTTGCGTCATTTTCAATGCCGTGAAGTATTAAAGCTGTTCGCAAAGCCTGGATCTGGCAGGGAGCACACATGAATCCTGATTCGCATGATCGCAAACGCACAGCGCCATCCCGCGTGGCCGGCGGTATGTCGCGACGCGGGTTTCTAAAAGGGGCCAGCGTCACCGCGGTGACAACCGCACTGATGGACACCGGCCTCGCGCATCTGGCCGAGGCGCAGGCAAAAGCGGACGAGGCGCAAGTCCTGGGACCGGGCGCTACGCCGGTCACTTTGAATGTAAACGGGGCGGAACAGAAGTTGAAAATTGAGCCGCGCACGACGCTGGCCGAGGCGCTGCGGGTGAATCTGGACATGACAGGAACGAAGATCGTTTGCGATCGCGGCGCCTGTTCGGCCTGCACGGTCTGGCTCGACGGCACGCCGGTGAATTCCTGCATGACGCTGGCGATCGATGTGGGAGACCGAAAGATCACGACGATCGAAGGCCTCGCGCCCAGTCTCGATCAGCTCCATCCCGTGCAGGAGATGTTCGTCCAATATGACGCCATGCAGTGCGGCTTCTGCACTTCCGGCATGATCATGAGCTGTGCGGGCCTGCTCAAGCGCAACCAGCATCCAACCGAGCAGGATGTCCGCGATGCGGTGAGCGGCAACCTGTGCCGATGCGGAACTTATCCGCATGTCTTCAAAGCAACACTGGCGGCGGCGAACAAACTCGCCGGCAAACCAGCCGCCCGGGGGGTGTCCAATGGCTAAGCGATCAGCCGATACAGCGCCCGCAACAGGACCCACGGTGACGGTCGAAGTTCCCGTCGGCATTGTCGCCGAGGGGATCAACACGGTGAAGATGGAAACGCGCGCGGTCGACCCTGGCGAACCACCGCCGTTGCCGGTGAATGCGGAACTGAAGCACCTGGGAAAACCGACGCCGCGGCTGGATGGCCCGCTGAAGGTGACCGGCGGGGCACGATACACCATCGATATTAAGTTGCCGGGGATGCTGTACGCGCAACTGGTGACATCGGCGTTGCCTCATGCCAAGGTCAAGTCGGTTGATACGTCCGAAGCGGAAAAATATCCCGGTGTGAAGGCCGTGCATGTGATGGAGCGCATCGCCGACAGCAAATCAACCGATGCGCCGCGGGTTCGATACGTCGGCCAGCCCATCGCCGCGGTGGCGGCAGTCAGCCAGGCGATCGCCGACGAAGCAGCGCGGCTGGTTCGCGTCGAATATGAAAATCTCCCGTGGGTCGTCGATCTGCAAAAAGCACAAGCGCCAGACGCCCCGCTGCTTTTCGAGCAGACGGTGGAACAAGCCGCGACCGCCGGGGGCGGAGGAGGACCGCGCGGGTGCCGCAGAAGGGGAATGTCCGCGGACCCGCGGTTTCAAAACATGATGATGTCGAAAAGGGTTTGGCCGATGCGGATGTAGTGGTTGAAAGTGAATATCAAACCCAGGTTCACACGCACAGCGCGCTGGAAACCCACGTCGCGGTGGCGGATTGGAAGGATGACGGCCTGACCGTTTACATCTCCACGCAGGGAACCAACGGCGTGCGCGACGAGCTGGCAAAGGCGTTCAAGCTGCCGCAGAGCAAGGTCCGCGTCATTTGTGATTTCATGGGCGGCGGGTTTGGCGCGAAGTTCGGCGCGGGGCATTACGGATCGCTCGCGACAAACCTTTCAAAGAAATCGGGTGCGCCGGTTCGGTTGGCCCTGACTCGCCGCGACGAGCATCTTTCCGTCGGCAACCGGCCCAGCTCCTGGCAAAAATACCGCGTGGGCGCGAAGAAAGACGGCACGCTGACAGCGATTCATCTGGTGAACCACGGCACCGCCGGCGTGGGCACCGGCGCCGGCGCTTCGGCCCTGGCCAAGGGGATGTATCCAGTGCCGGCGATCCTGACTGAAGACTACGATGTCTTCACCAACGCCGGCCCGGGCTGCGCGATGCGGGCACCCGGCCATCCGCCCAGCGCATTTGGATTTGAACAGGTGATTGACGAGTTGGCCGAGAAGCTCGGGATGGATCCGCTGGACCTGCGGGAAAAGATCGACACCGGCGATCGCTCTGAAATCCGCCGGGTGGAACGGAAGATTGGCGCTGAACGCATCGGCTGGCAGAACCGCAAAAAAGCCGGCAGCGATCCGGGGCCGATTAAACGCGGCTTCGGCATGGCGCAGGGCATGTGGAGCCGCAGCAGCCAGGCGGGCGCATCGTGTGAAGTGCGCATCTCGCGCGACGGCTCTGTGGAATTCCTGTCCAGCGCGCAGGACATCGGCACCGGCATCCGAACCGTGCTCGGCCAGGTTGTGGCTGAAGAGCTCGGCCTCGCGCCAACGGATATCCACGTCAAGATCGGCGATACCAATTTCCCCGCTGGCGCGGCATCCGGCGGCAGCGTGATGACCAATTCCATGTCGCCGCCCGCCCGTGACGCGGCGTACCAGGTGAAAACGCAGCTGCTCGCCCTGGTCGCGCCTGAACTGGGTGTTCCCGCAACAGATCTGGTCATGAGCGACGGAAAAGTTTTCTCAAAAACCGATCCGGGCAAATCCATGTCATTCAAAGCCGCGGCGGCGAAGATGCACACCGACGACATCGCCGCCCGCGGAAGCCGGCGGCGCGGAGATTATCCAACACCCAACAAAGCGGCGGGATTTCCAGGCGGTGTGCAGTTTGTCCAGGTGGCCGTCGATACCGAAACGGGAATCATCAAGGTAGAACGCGTCGTGGCCGTCATGGACTGCGGCCGGCCGCTGAATCCGCTGACGTGCATCAGCCAGGTCAACGGCGGCGTCATCCAGGGCATCAGTTATGCGCTGTTCGAAAATCGCCTGCTCGATCGCAATACCGGCATCATGGTTAACGCCAACCTTGACCAGTACAAGATCGCCCAGTCGCGGGATTGCCCCCAGATAGAAGTGGTGATGGTGGAAAATTACGCCGGCAAAAGCTCAACCGACGCCGCCGGGATTGGTGAACCGGCGATCGTCGCGACACCGCCTGCGGTGGCCAACGCGGTATATAACGCGATTGGCGTGCGCATCCGGGAGATACCCATGACGGCCTCGCGCGTGCTGGCCGCTTTGGCCGGATCAGGCCCGGCGGCGGAAAGGAGCGCTCACCTATGAACGCCTTCGAATGGACCCAGGCTTCTTCCGTCGATCAGGCCATTTCCAGCCGTACCGATGGCTCGATCTTCAAAGCCGGCGGCGTCGATATCCTCGATCTGCTGAAAGAGCGCGTCAGCGCCCCGGCGCGCATCATCAATCTGCGCCTGATTCACGCGCTGGATTTCATTGAAGACGAACCCGGCGGTGGAATCCGGATCGGGCCGCTGGTGAAGATGGCGACCGTGGCGCAAGATCCGAAAGTCCGCAGCAAGTGGTCGATCTTTGCCGAAGCGGTAGGACATGCCGCCACGCCGCAGGTTCGCAACATGGCCTCGATCGGTGGAAGCCTGCTTCAGCGGCCGCGCTGCTGGTATTTCCGGTCCGAGCAGTTCAATTGCCGCCGCAAAGGCGGCGACACCTGCTTTGCCCAGGACGGCGAAAACCAGTATCACGCCATCTTCAACAATGACGATTGCGCCATCATCCACGCATCCAGCGCCGCAACACCGCTGGTTGCCTTCGGCGGCAGCGTGGTGCTTAAGGGAGCCAAAGGCGAACGGGAAGTGCCGGCGGAAAAATTCTTCGTGCTGCCGGACGTGGATATTCACAGGGAAAATGTGCTCGCCTCTGATGAAATCCTGACGGCGATCCGCCTCCCCGCCCCCGCTGCCGGAACGGTGCAGGCTTATCAGCGCACCGGCGAGATGCAGTCGCACGATTGGCCGCTCTGCGAGATCGCAGTCATCCTGGAACGCGACGGTGATGTCTGCCGCAAGGCGTCGATTGTGCTCGGCGCGGCGGCCCCGGCGCCGCACCGCGCAAAAGAAGCCGAGGCCATGCTGGCCGGCAAGACGATCACCGAATCGCTCGCCCGCGAAGCCGCCCGGGCCGCAATGAAATCCGCCACACCGCTGTCGCAGAATGCCTACAAGGTATCCATCTTCGAAGCCCAGATTCGCCGGACCATCCTGGCGGCGGCCGGCAGCAACAACGAAGGAGGCGTCAAATGAGCGAGCCAGTCGCCAATATCCATCACCCCCTTCCGATCCGCCAGCCCGTTCCCAACGTCTGCGCCATGATCCGCAGCCGCGGCTCATTCGAAGAACACAGCGACGGCACCGACTGGCGGCACGGTGAATCCACCACGGCGGCCTACTGGTGTCTTGCGACCATGGAACACGCGGGACCGGATGATCATTATGTCCACCCACATTTATGCTTGGCCGGCCGGCGATGTTTTCATGCGCCGGAGTGAGGAACTCGCCGCCAAGGTGAGAGGGCAGGGATACGAAAACCCGGATTAACGGGCAACGGACTTTGCTGCACGCCAAAAGGCCGGCAGTGTTTTTATTGTGCCGATTCTGGATGGATCATTTAATTTGCCCATAGGCGAATCGAACAATCCATCCACCACGAAGCAATGCCACCCCTATAGCAAGATAAATCGCACCGAACAGGAAAAGAACGTTGGCTGGACGGGCGCGAGGCATGACGTCAGACAACTCGACCAACGCATATGCACAACTGTAAACACCCCATAATGCCAGCAGAAGACCAAGGGTTCTTACAATCACGCCGAATATTTCCCTGCCATACGACTGGCACGAAGGTTCGGCTGCCGGCGATGCATAGGAAATAGTGGGTTCGTTCACGTCGTTCCTCCTGAATTTATACCGTCAGCGCCTCTTCCTCTTCCGACCCGCGCTTGCGGCGGGGATCGCTCGGCGGAGGGGGTGTAGCGGCGGATCCGCTCATCGGGCGTGCAAAAGGCACGGCCGCCGCGGCGGTGTGAGCGGCGCGATTAGCCGAGATGATCAATCCGCAGAAGATCACCAGGATGATCGCGCTGCCGACGCCGGCGTATACAGGCCGCTGGTCGGGGAGGGTTTGAACGCTGATCTGCGGTTCGCCGCTGACGGCGATGCAGTGGGTCAGCTCGCGTTCTTTTTCCGTCTGAATATCCGCCTTGGCCTTGAGATCTTCCTCGGCGGCGGTCTGCTCGCCGATCAACTGGTCCATCTTCACCATCGCCAAACGGGCGCCCTCGCGGCGGTCCAGCAGTGATTTCGCCCGCTGCGCCGCGGCGGCGGCGGCGGTTTGCGCATCCGCTTCGGCCTTTTGAAGATTCGTCAGCCGGATGTTGGCGTCTTCCAATGCCTTCTGGCGATTGACTTCCCGCTGCGCAGGCGTCAGCGATTGGTCCGCCTGCAACGTCGCCATCCGCTTGTTGATCTGGGTGTTGGTGTCTTCGATTTCCTTCTGAAGCTGCTGGATCAGCGCGTCATTGCCGGCGGCGATCGAAGCCGCATCGGTCGGCTGGGTGGAGGCAGGATCGGTTGAAGAAGCCCCGGCATCGCCGGATGTTGCGCCGGCCGCGGCCGTTGATGCGCTGGGCGCTGTCGTCGCGGACGCTTTGAAGTCCGCCGTCTGCTTGTTCAATTCCGAAAGGTGTCGGCGAAGTTCTATCATTGCCGGATCTGAATCAGGATCGACCGCCTTGCTGGCGTCCAGCGACTGGAGCGCGGCCACAGTCGCTTCCGCCTGCACGCGAAACGCCTTGGCCAGCTCGTTCTCTTTCGCAAGCCGCCTCGCATCGCTTTCGGCGTTGGCGACATCCACTGCATCAGGCCGGTCGTCCCCCGCCGCCTGCATCTCCTTGCGTTTTTTCTTCACGTCTTCCAGCGTCATGCTCGCACGATCCACTGCCGCCTTGGCGTCGGCGGCGTCGCGCTGGGAACGGGCGAGCGCGTCATTCAGCTTGGCGTCGCTGGCCGCGAGGGCAACCAGCAGGGCATTCACCTGCGCTCTGCCGTGAGCCGCGTCGGGGGCATGATAGACAACCTCAAGCGTTTCACCTTTAAAATCCGGCCGGCTGTTCTCTTCGAACGCCTGGTTGAAATGCATCACATCATCAAGAAAGCCCGGCGGCACATGCTCGATCGCAAGTTCCGACTTGGCGACGTTACGAACCCCTTCATCGTATAGAAGCGAAAGCTGCCCTGTTTCAAAAACGCGCTGCACGTCAACGGACTGATCCTTCAGATTGGAAAATGAAAGCGTGCCGACGACCTTGGCATACAGCGGAACATAAAGATAAACCCCGGCCCAGACGGCGGCGAGCAGAAAGATCATCACGCCAACCAAAACCGGCACGCGCGAACCGTGGGCCTTTAAATGCCGCCAATCCGCGCCTGCCGACGCTCCGCGATGGGCAGGATCATGGGCGCCCGGTTCCGCCAGCTTTGCCTCAGGACCGGCTGCTTTTGAAACCGGCTGCACTTCATTGCCGGGAATGGCCAGGTCATCAGGATGTCCGCGATGCGCGCCGAACACTTCTTCATTGATCGGCGGAGCCATCTGCGAAAAGACATCGGTGTTTCGCACTGCGCCCGTTGCCAAACCATCAAACGCCGTGGTCAGCGGTTTGCGTGACATCGGCAAGCTCGAGGTCGCCTTTGCCAGCGGCGGAACAACCATCTCATCGCCGATCGTCGGGACGGTGGATTGCTGATTTGACGGCGGCACCGTATCCGGCGACAGGTCAGTCAATGACCTGGCCGGAATGCGATTCTGCGGCGACGCGCCGCGGCCGCCTTTGGATGCAGGCGACTGCCGAACAGGGCGGCCGGTGCGGAAAGCAGGCTGGGCCGGCGATGGGGTTGCCGGTTTATCGGCAGAACTCGGCGCGGCGGCGGGGCTGGGAGCCGGCGGCGCCTGCGATGCACCAGCAGCCGAAGCGACCGGCGATGGTTCAGCACCCAGCAGCGACCCTTCATCCGGAGGCGTCACCGCACGTGCGATGGGAGGAGCCGCGGCCGGCGTCTGCGGAACCATCGCATCAAGGCCGGCGACATTGCCGCGCTTGGCTTCGAAGGAATAACTGACTTTGCCGAAAGTGGGCGGTGGATCATTCAGCTTCAGCGGCATACCGCCAAGGAAACTGCCGCCTTCAAATTCAAACCCGAAAATTGTTGGCGCATTCGACGAAGCGGAAGCCGGTGGGTTCGCCGGATTCGGTGGCTCGGGCGACGGCGCGACAGGGCCTGCCTCGCGGGGGCCGGATGTTGGCGGCGCCGGATTCGGTGCCGCGGGCGGCGACGGCGCGACGGACGGCGATTCAATAACCGGCGTCTCGGTTGCCGGTTGTTCCGCCGGTTCCAATGCCTCAAGATCCGCCAGCGATGGCAGATCAACCGGCGGCTCATCCTCCGGAATGGCGACGAATTCTTCGAGATGATCAATCTCGCTGATATCGCGCAGGCGAGGAACTTCCGCCGTTTCCTCTTCGCCTTGCGCCGTTGCTTCTACTGTCGTCTCCTCTACCGCGGTTTCCATCCCTTCCGATGGAACAACCAAGTCCTCGCTGCTGAGGACAACGTGTTCATCCTCGACAGCCGATTCTGCAGTTGACGACTGAGCCGGCGCAACATCCGGCGAAACAAACGGTATCTCCTCAACCACGTCTGAATCGGCGGACATCCCAGTATCGGAGTCGATTGTGGGTGTGCCCTGCGGCTCGGCGTACTCAATATCCTCAACATGCTCAACAATCGGCCCGGTCGAAGGCCCGGTGAACTCGTCAACAGCGCGGCCAAAGGTCGTGTCCGTCAGCGTTTGGGCTATATCCGTTTCCGAAACTGCGGCAACCCCGCCGATCACCACGGGAGCGGTTTCAACGCCGCCATCCAGGTTTTCCAAATCCAGCGCCGATTCCGGTGTGGGATCTGTCTGATCCAGAACTTCGACGCCTGAACTATTCTTACGGCGAGTGACGCGCTTCGCCTTGGGTTTAGGCGCGGCCGGTTCCGCTTTCTTCCGCGGCGCTTTCGGCGCGGCTGCCTGCCCGCGCCCACGGCCTTTACGCCCCGGCTTGCCGTCCCCACCGTCTGCCGGGCGAATGTCGGGCGATGCCGAATCGCCCGTTGGAGGAGCCTCATCCGTTGGCAGTTGCGCGGCGCAATGTCGTCTTGAATGGATGTCTGCGGTGTCGCCGTCACTTCCCCAAGCGACAAGTCGGCTGGTGCGTCCTGCGATGTCAGGGTATCCGTATCCAAACCTTCCAGGTCGCTGACCGGGATGACTGCATCGTCTGCCGCTTGCGGCTCCGGTTCCGTTGCCGCGGCGTCCGATTCAATTTCATCGATCGGCAGCGGCGCAGGCTCGGCCGCCCCTTCGGATACCGGAGGCTCAACCTCTTCCGCTTCCTGATCAGTTGGAAGAAATGGCGATGGCGTTTCATCGGTGGACAGCGGTTCCAAACCCGCCGACGCTCGCCAGCCTCCGCGTGAGGTAAATTCATTCCCCGCGTGAGGCGCAGGCTCCAGCGGCAGCAGATCGTCCGAGTCTTCAGCGACTTTCTCACTTACCTTCGACAGCGGCGGCGGCGATTGCGGTCGGACCGGTTTGGCGGGCGGATCATCCGATAAGGGAATCAAGTCCGGATCAGTCGCCTCAACGTCCGCCGGTGTCGCCGCCAGCGGTGATTCGTCCCGATCACGCCCTGCCTCGGCCAGCGCTTCATCGGCCTCATGCTGCAAATCCGTATGCGTTCCCGAAGAACTCAGCCGATCCTGCTGATGCAGATCGACATCCACCATCATCCGGCCGGATTCGCTCGGGACTTCTGTATGCTGGTCTTCGTCGCGAATGTCACTTTTATCGATCTTCGGATGATCGCCTTCATCAGATAGCGGCAGCGGAGCTTCTTCAGGAAGCTCATCTTTGAAGCCTAAATTGACATCCTCCAGATCAACCGCGATTGGGATCGCCGCATCATCTTCTGCATCCGATTCAGTGACCGCCGGCTCTTCAACGGCAGGCTCAGCTTCTTGCGTCACGGGTTCAAGAACAGGCGGCTCCGGCGATGGGGTCGCCAGTAACTTCCTCGCCTCTTCCTCGGGGCCTGCCTCGGCGGGCAGATCAAAATCTTCGATCGGGATTGAGAGATCGTCCAGCGCCTCTGCGCCCGTTTCCGGCTCAATATCCAGCGAAGAGGTAGCAACGGGTAATGAGTCTTCGGATGATGAGTCTTCAGCCGCGACATCATCCAGGCCGCTGCCGGGCGCGATGTCGGGCAATTCGCCGCCCGACTGAAACGTGATGGCATTGCTGCCAATTTCAACGCGATCGCCAAATTCAAGGGGGCTTTGATGGATTGGCTTGCCGTTGAGCCTGGTGCCCGTGCGGGAACCCAGATCGCGCAGATACCATTTGCCATCCATCTGAAAGATGACGGCATGGGCCGTGGAAACCGTCGGATCAGTCCCCAGCGCCAGATCGCTGGTATCGCGCCGGCCGATCAGGAATGTTTTGCCGTCAATCGATACCGGCAGATCTCCGTCCCGTTCCACCAAGGCGGCCGGCGCTTCGATTCGTTCGACGGGAGCCACTGCGCCTTCGGGCGCACGATACCGGAAGAGGAATTTCCCGATCTGAACCCGATCGCCGGTCTTCAGTTCGGTGGTTTTCACCGCCTGACCGTTGACAATCACCCCGCCGCGGCTGGCCAGATCGCTTACATATACCGCCCCGCCCGAATTCACGAACAGCGCATGAGCCATGCTGACCGAACGCGACAGCAGATGCAGGCGGCAGGTATGGCGTGAACCGACCGTCGTGACCGGACGATCCAGAGGGATGTCCGGCTTGCCGGCAAACGGACCCTGCGGAACCAGCACCGGCATGGTGCGGGCACCGGCGTTTGGATTGATGGACGCTTCTCCAGCCATCTGCAAATCCAGTAACTAAATGGGACTTCAAGTGAAACGAAGGCTGCCGATTTTGGTTCGAAACGCGTGCGAAAATAACTGCAGTGCAGCCATGCCAGACCCTTGGACGTTCAACAACCAAGCCCCTGCCGGTGGCACGGGCTCATGATAACAGACATCGTCGGGGCGGGGTAGGGAAGGTCGGTGTTTTTGGGACGAAGAGGTTATCGGACGCTGGAAGCTCGGCGTCTCCGTCCCGCAAACGCTGTCGCGCTAATGCTTGAAATGCCGCTGGCCCGTCAGCACCATGGCAGCGCCCGCGCATTCACAAGATCGATGGTGTCTTTATCTTTTAACGATCCACCCGGATGAATGATCGCCGTCACACCCGCATTCAGCAGAAGTTCCGGCCCATCTGGAAACGGGAAAAAAGCATCGCTGGCCGCGACCGCGCCCTTAATGCGATCCCCCGCCTTGCTGATAGCCAGACGAGCCGCGCTGGGACGATCCATCTGGCCTGCCCCTGCGCCCAGCAGCATCTGGTCCCTGGCGACAACGATAGCGTTGCTCTTCACGTGCTTGCACGTCAGCCACGCAAAGCGGAGATCGTTCAGTTCCTTTTCGGTCGGCTGGCGCTGAGACAACTTTCCAGTCCGCCTCATTCAGACCGGTGAGATCGCGCTGCTGAACCAGGTATCCGCCGACGATTTTGTGCATGTGCAGTTCCGCCGGATCAAAATGACCGATCGGGCCGACTTCCAGCAGGCGGACATTTTTCCAACGCTCGCGCAGCAGCTTCAGGGCGTCGGCGGTGTAATTGGGTGCGACGATCACTTCGAGCAATTTGTCGATTCCAGTGATCGCTTGCGCCGTATCCAGATCGACCGTCTTATTGAGCGCAACAATGCCCCCAAACGCGGCCAGCGGATCACCCTCAAACGCCCGGCGGAATGCAGTCGGCAGATCGGCGGCCGTCGCGCAGCCGCAGGGTGTTGTATGTTTCACGATGCACGCGGCAGGGCCGGAAAATTCCTTCACCGCTGACAACGCCCCATCCGCGTCCAGCAGATTGATGTACGATAATTCCTTGCCGTGCAGTTGCTTCGCATAAGCGACCGATGCCTCCCTCGGCGGGCGATCAACGTACAGCGCCGCCTTCTGATGCGGGTTTTCGCCGTAGCGAAGCTCCTGCTGCTTATTGAGGAATATCGCCAATCGATCAGGCAATTGCGATGCATCTTCGTTTTCGACCGCGGCAGGCGATGCGTCCGGCGTCAGCACCTTCGCCAGATATTTGGCGATCAATCCGTCATATTCCGCGGTATGTGCAAATGCGCTTTGGGCCTGCTTAAGGCGATGTTTGCCGCAGGAAGAACCGTTATGTTGCCGCAGGTCGCCAAGGACTTTTTCGTAGCGATCGGGGGAAGTCACAACGAGAACGTATTGATGATTTTTGGCGGCTGAGCGGATCATGCTGGGCCCGCCGATGTCGATATTTTCGATGGCGTCTTCGAAGGTCACACCGGGGCGCGAGACGGTTTTGGCAAATGGATAAAGTGTGATGCAGACCAGATCGATCGGTTTGATGTCATGCTGCTTCATCGATTCGGCGTGCTCGGGATTGTCGCGCAAGGCGAGCAGCCCGCCGTGAATCTTTGGATGCAGCGTCTTGACCCGCCCGTCCATCATTTCGGGAAAGCCGGTGACTTCCGAAACATCTGTCACCGCAAGCCCGTGATCGCGGAGGAATTTGGCCGTGCCGCCGGTCGAGATCAGCTCGACGCCAAACTCTTTATGCAGAGCCGCCGCAAACTCGGCCAGCCCGGTTTTATCAGAGACAGACAATAAAGCGCGCTTAACGGGGACAAGATCAGCCATAGGTCGCGCAAATTAAAGGCGCAGGCGAGAAAAGGAAAGGCCCGGGGAAGGGACCAGGAAAAGCGCAGCTCAATTCGACATTGCCACCGATTCGATTGGCGCCGGCGCCAGCACCAGTTCGCCGATCTCACCGGCTTTCACCACCGGGCGGATCGCGATGATCTGCCCGTTGGCATATCCCGCATAGATGATGCTGTCGCGCGTGTTGGTCCCGAAGACCGCGAAGTCAGTGTGCTTCGATTCAAACGCCCGTTCGCCGGTCTGCTTATCGACGGCGACAATCGTGCGGGTGATCTTCGTGTTGTCGTCGGGATCGACCCTGGGAACCATCACATATGCGTATTTTTCATCCTGCGACAGGAATTGCCGGGCCTCGGGGAACACCCACCGGGGCGTTCGGTTATAGGGAGCCTTTGGATCTTTCGTGATGGCGGCCAGCCCCTGCCCGGGGACGAACTGATACACCGTGTCGCTCGTCGGCACCGGGGCCGAACCCAGCGGCGATCCCGCGAAATACTGCCACAGCAGCTTGCCGGTGATTCGGTTGATGCAATACAGCTTGCTGTCCTTGCACGCGACATATAAACCATCGTTATCCACCCGCAAATCAGACACGATCGGGCCGGCTGTCTGGAAGATGCCGCCTGGAGTTGCCCAGACTGCGTTGCGCGATTCGTTGACTGCATAGATCTCACCGGCTTCGGTGCCGATGTAGAGGATGCCGGAGTAGAGCACCGGAGCGCTGGTGATTCCACCGCCGGGCGTGAGAAGCTGCCACTTACCGTGGTTGAAACTTCGCGAGAGGTCGATCGCCTGCACCCGGCCACCCGCCGGGTCATCGGCGCCGAAGTAAATCATGTCGCCCGAGCCGGCGGCCCCGCTGCGAAGCGGAACCGACAGCGGCACCGTGCGCACGTGCTCACCTTTATAGTTGAATAATTCCAATGAGATCGCGGTGGGGAACACGATCGTGTCTTTCAGCTCCACCGGCGGCAACAGCCGATCCGCAGGCGAGCTGACCTTGGCCACAAACTTAATCGCGCCGGCTTTGCGGCTGATGCACGTCACCTGCTTGTTTTCTGTAATGACATAGAGCGATTGATCGCGAACATCGATCGTATTCACGGCGTCATTCTTCAGCTTCAAATCCGCCAGCCAGTCGCGAGCCAGGCTTCCCGCCGGCAAAGCGCCGATGGGTGTGGGTTCATAGCGGACAGGCTCGGTGCAGCCTGTAATGAACCCCAGCCCGATCCCGGCGACAACCGCCGCACGCCGGGCGGCATTCTTAAATGAACAGGCGGTTGAAAAATTCTTTTGTGCGGCTGATGGCTTGAACTGCTGGACCACGGGTGCTCCTGCTGATGATGCCTGACGATGGGCCGCCTGCGGGGGCTGCGCCCGCCTCTGCCCTCCGCCATGGTGGGACGGCCTTCAAGGATAGCCGTTCGAACCGTTTAGCGTCAAACTCCGCCTTCTATTCAAACAAACGGCACAGCGAGAATAAATTGAATCGGCGACCGTTTTAGAGGGTGATCGGGCAGCAATTTTCACCCTGAGCCCGGCACTTCCAGAGGAGGATTTAAATGAAACCCAATCGCCTTGCAGTGCATGTATGCATGCTGATGTCCGCCGTTCTTTGCCTGCCGATGCTCTGTGTCGCTCAGACCCAGCCGAGTTCCGGCGTACAGCGAAATGGGGCAGGCGGCGCGGGACCGCTCGCCCGCATGGAACAAGTCCGCCAGCTCCTGTCCGATCTGAATCTCACGCCGGAACAAAAAACGAAAGTTGACGCTATCTTTGATAAAGCCCGTGAAGACGGCAAGCAGCTTCGGGCCGAGCTTCAGAACTCTGAACCCGCCGACCGAGTGGAAAAGATCAAAGCGTTCGTCAGCGGCGTGAAAGAAAAAATCGATGAGGCGCTTACCGCAGAACAAAAGGAACAGTTCGACAAGAAGCTCGCCGACATGCGCGCCGCCGGTGGTGGCCCTGGCGGGGCGACGCGCGGGGCAATGCTCGAACGCTTCCAGGAAATCGCCGCCACGCTCGATCTCACCGACGACCAGCGCGCCAAGGTAAAAACGGTGCTGGAAGACACGGCGGCCAAATTAAAGGAAATGGCGACCGCCGACCCCAACAACCGCCCGGCCGAGGTGCGTGAAGCGATGCAGGACATGCGCCAGCAGCTCAGCCAGATCCTCACCCCGGAGCAACTTAAAACGCTTCGCGAGAAGATGCAACAAGCCCGCCAAAACGGCGGCCCTGGGCCCGAGGCCAACCCGCGCCGAGAAAACATCACACCAAAATCGGAAACGCCTCCGCTCACCAAACCCGCCACGCAGCCCGCCGGGCAGCAGGCGATGATGGAAAACACGGCCGATAGCGCCCAATCCGCCGGCGCGACAACCAGGCTTCCTGCGATCGACGCCGCCGCCAACGCAACACCGATCGAAGTCGGTAAGGCAGCGCCGAATCTCAAGCTTGCGCGGCTGGATGGATCGGCGGTGGCGCTTTCGTCGCTGCAAGGCCGGGTTGTTGTGCTGATTTTTGGATCGTACACCTGCCCCACATTTCGCAGCCGCGCCGCCGCGTTGGAAAAACTCAACGTTGAGGTCGGCACGCGGGCGAACCTGTACGTCGTCTACACCAAAGAAATCCATCCGCTTGGCGGCTGGGAAGTGGAACGCAACAAGGAAGAAAAAATTCAGGTCGAGCGGCCGACCACAATCGCCGGCCGCGAAACAATCGCCCGCGAGTGCCGCGGCGTGTTACATCTGTCGATGCCGTTCCTCATCGACGACATGAACGACACAGCCGCCACCGCGTTGGGCCTGTACCCCAACGGGGCGGTTGTGATTAATCGCGACGGCACCATCGCAGCTACCCAGAAATGGACCGAAGCAGCCACCCTCCGCCGGGAAATCGACGCGGCGGCCGCCCGCGAATATCACTCAAGCCCCAGTTGAATTCGGCCAGACGGAAGCGAGACGCAATCGATTGCTTGTGGGGCTTATTGCACACATTTTGCACCTGTTTTTGCGAATCTTTCTTATTTTTCCGCAATATTCTATATTGATGGGAACGTGTCTCCCACTTTGACAGATATCGCCCGGGCCACCAAGACCAGCGTCAGCACCGTCAGCCGCGTTCTCGCCGGGGGAGAAGTGTCGCAGCGAATCAGTCCTGAGACCCGCGCACGCGTTCACACCGCGGCCACTCAACTCGGTTACAAGCCCAACCTTCTGGCACGAAGTCTCCGCACCCGAAAGTCCAATACCATCGCGCTGCTTGTCTCGGACATCGCCAATCCATTCTTTGGAAAAATGGCGAGCCTTATCGAGCAAAGCCTGCACGGTCATGGGTATTCGCTGATGCTCTGCAACAGCGGGGAAGACCTCGAACTGGAAAAAGAATATCTCACGCTGCTGCCGCAGAAGGGAATCGACGGCCTGATTCTTGTGCCCCTGCTGCGGACAAAAAAAGCCCTGGAAGACGCGCTGCCGGCGCACCTGCCTGTAGTTGTTCTCGACCGGCCCATCCAGGGCGTCGCGGCCAGCGTCTGGTCCGATCAGGACCAGCTTTCACAAATGGTCGCCGACGCGCTTCATCAGGCCGGCGTCAAATGCATTGTTTTGGTCTGCGGCCCGCAACATGTGATCACGCACCGCAAGCGTGTTGAGTTCATGGAGAACCAATTCGAAGTGATCGCCAAATATGAAGGCCCCGCCCAGCGTGAAACCGGCCGCATGGCGGCGCTGAAATTTCTCGCCGAGAAACCCGACGCCTTCGTCTGCACCAATAACTTTCTCGGCCAGGGCGTCATCGAAAGCATGGGCGGCGAGCTGCGCCATCCGCCGATCATCGCCCTGGTGGACGAGCTGGCGATGCTCGAAGGACTGACTGTTCCCGTCGTGACCGCGATGCAGGATGTCCCGCTGCTCGCCGAATCCGCCGTCGCATTGCTGCTGCCGATGCTCAAGGGCAACGACAAACCCAAGCCGATCGTTTTGCAAAGCTGGCTGATGACAAACAAAGCCTTTAAGAACCGGATGAAGGCGGTCGTCGCTTAGAGCATTATGGGTTTCCATGCAGCTATCGCATGGTCACTACCGGAGTTTTTGAACTCCCGCCGCTATTGTCCCAGCCGATCCTTAATCACATTCCATGCCGCCGGTGGTTGATCGCCGTCGGGCTGATAGATGGTTTCATGCGTTGCGTGGACGCGCACTACATCACTGACGCCGGCCAGCGACGCACTCTCTAATTTAACCGGACCATCGCTGTTGTCCGTTTCCGATCGGATATCATTCGCCAGCACAGACAATCCCGCACGGCACTGCCGCAATCCCCACCAGTTGGCCGCCTTCGCCGGCACAAGGTCTGCCGCTTCGGCGACACAGTTGGCCGCAATTCGCCGAATCGGATGCTCGGTGCCGGCGACAATCGTGTACTTCACATCCGCCTGCCGCGAAGCGGCATTGAGATGATCCAGAAAAACCGAATCCGGCTGAAGATCGCGGCCCGCTTCTCCGAGGCCGTCCGTGATCATCCAGGTTGGGCTCCACTGCGGATCGCGCAGCGACAGTTCAATATGCTCCTTCCATTCCAGCAGCAGGCGATAGCGCGCCCAGGTCGATCCGTGGTTCGGCGGCGCGAGCAGAATCAACCGATCGACCCCGCCGTGATAATCCGGGCTTTCCACATAACCCCGCGCAACCAGCGACCCCATGCTGAACGTGATGACATCAACCTTCAGGCCGGGATATCGCTGCCGCAGCCCTGCAAATTCTTTCCCGAGCCTCGCCGAATCGTCGGCGATCGGCCCATCGTCCGGATAGCCGAAGTATGCGACCTGATAGCCGCTGCGATCCAGCAAGCCGGCCATCGGCGACCACTCATCCTGGCCCATGTCCAAACCATGCACGAGCACCACAAGCGGCCGCGCAGGATCAAGCTTCGCCGGCAGATGCAGGCCATATCGGGCGGCCTGCGCCGCTGTCGCCTGGGGGGCAGCCACGGCCGTAAACGTGCGCACGGCCAGCTTCACCGAATCCAGATTATCCGGCAGATTGTCCGCATCCACATGCAGCACCAGCGCATCTCCCGACACTTCCAGCCGGCATCCGTCACCAAGCGATTGGTTCAAAGCCGAGACAAACAATGACCCGCCCAACCCCGACAAATCAATTTCCCCCGCCGGCAAACGTGAAGTCGGCACATGCAATTCTTCAAGCAGCCCGGCCGATAAATCCGCTACCCGAATTTTTCCCTGATGCAGCGGAACCCGCACCTCATGCGGCGACGCCAATACCGGCGCCGCAGCAGCAAACAAAACACCGGCCATCAAGCTCATGCAAAGCGGACGCAGCACGCGGCCTCCTTCTCAGAAACAATCGAACATAAATTGTAACAAAGCCCATGCGGACGATGTAAAGTCAAATTAACCGGATTGCTTATAAGCGCGACGGAGCAAATTCATGCGCCTCTTGCCCCCTGCCTTCAGAGAGGATCATGCGCCACCCTCACAAGCCATTGCGCTATGCAGTTCCCGTCCCGATGCGCTTTCAAACGCGAAGGGGCATGATGGGACTGGAATATTGGTCCATTACGCAGCGATCTGGATGGCGCATAGACTGCTTTGCTGTATGCTCACGGACTTACTTCTTAAGAAACAAGGAAACCCGCTATGTCACTCAAATCGCTTATCGCTACCGGGACCAAGGTCTGGCTCGACTCCATTGATCCGCCGCTGGTGAAAAAAAACCGGGCGGCAGGCGCGACCGGGGCGACGTCGAATCCGATCATCGTTTCCGACATCATCAAGGCCGGGCAGTTCGATGAGCAGATCACGGAACTGGCAAATAAAGGAGAAAGCGATTCAGAAATCGCCTGGGACATGACCGATCGGCTGGTAAAGGAAGCCCAGGCCGTCTTTCTTCCCATCTGGGAACAGACGAGCGGCAACGACGGCTATGTAAGCTTCGAACTGGATCCGCTGCTGGAAGACAAGCAGAACCCCACCCCCACCGCCGAGGCGACTAAGAAATATATCGAGCTCGGCAAGAAATGGTCCGCCGGTCATAAGAACCGGATGATCAAGGTGCCGGCGACGGCCGCCGGTTTGGCGGCGCTGGAAGAACTGGCGGCGGCGAACATCAGCCTGAATGTCACGCTGATTTTCTCGGAGCGCCAATACAAGATCGCCCGAGACGCCATCTGGCGCAGAGCGCAGCGGCGCAAAAACGGCAAGGACCTGTTTAAGAGCGTATACAGCATCTTCGTCTCGCGCGTGGATGTGTATGCCGAGAAGCATGTCCCTTCCCTTTCCCCAGCCGCTCAGGGTCAGGTTGGATTGGTCAATGCGAAGCGGCTGTGGCAGATGAATCAAATCTTCTGGAAGGACAAAGGGTTAAAGCTCCAGCAGGAGATGATCTTCGCGAGCACGGGCACCAAGAAGCCTTCCGATCCGCCTGACAAATATGTCGAGGCGCTTGCCGGGAGCGACATCCAGACCAACCCCCCCGCCACCAATGATGCGGTCGAGAAATCCACCAAGGTCTACACCCGCAAGGTGGATCAAATGCCTCCGAAGGAAGTCCTGGATGAAATCGACCAGAAGGTCGATCCGGCGAAAATGGAGGACAAGTTGATGGAAGAAGGAACTTTGAAATTCGCGGACCCTCAGAAGGCTCTATTAAAGCAGATCAGCGAGAAACGTGCCTCGCTGGCTACTGCGAAGTAGTGCGCGGATGTCCACTAAAGTGTTCACTTTTGTCAACTAATGTTCACTTTTGTCCAAAAATGTCTCGCTGAACCGGGCATCCTGTCAGACAGCCCCGTTTCAGGGGCTGAAATGGAGGCGCGTGGAGGGTCTAAAGCATCACCCGCAAGTGGCGGCAGATTCTCGGACTGTCGCGTGCATTACCCTTGCGTTGACACCTGTTTGGCCCGGTGATAGAACCCTTCGCGACTCTGTGTTCCCGGACTCCGGGGGCAGCATCTGGACGCCGCCAGTCATCAACATCAGAAGACAGACATCGAGTTATCGTCCCTACCGAGTGATCCAGCCGACATGCCCGACGACATTCTCCAAAGTCTTGAAGGCGAAAGCCTTAGAGACATTTGAAGAGTGCGGTTCCCAAGTCGGTTGAGGAGGAGCCTGCATGCCCCGTCGCCGCCCGTCCCATCGGCCCCAACCAAAGCCGATGGTTAAGTTATTCTCCCGCTTTTCCAAAGCCCTTGCGCGCGCCATGACCGCAGCGCCAGCTATGTCAGCGAGACCCTTTCCAGAGCGGTAAACTATGCGATTGAACCGCTCGAACAACGGACGCTTCTCACGACCATCGGGCTGATGCCTGATCTGGTTACTCCGGTCCCTGACGGTTCCATTGAATATAGCCAGGCACATCCCAAGATTCTGGTGCGCGTGGCGTGGCATGACATTATTGCCGAGCTGGTTGGCGTCAGTGTTCCCAATCCCAACGACGCCAAGGCTCCCACGATTGCCGACGCTCCCACACCCGGTGAAGATCTTTTCCCCGCCGCCGACAATGCGCCGGAATTTGTCCCCAATCTGTTCACTATTTATATCACCCATTCGACCGCGACCTCGTGGCTCTCGATTGCGGAAGTTCCTTCATTGACGTCCCCCAACCGCAATATGGAACCATTTACCGGTTCACCCGGCCCGCTGTCGATCAATAACGCAGGCGTGGGCAAGTCACCGATTGACTTCAGCCCTGGCGTCGGTGCTGTCTTAATCGGGCAGAAGCACACCATTGCCAAAGTGGATTTGAATGTTCCAATCACCGCCGCACCCTCAACACCGGCGCTGGGGGTATTTCCAGGCACGGGGGGCGCAACCTGAATGCCGGCGTCTACATGACACCGACCGATTCGACGGGAACTCCCAATGATATTGGGGAACTCCTGATCGGTGGGGCCATCCTCGGCGGAGTCAATATTCCCTCTTCGCCGGGAAGCGTGGCACGCCCGGCGAGCCAGGGTGGCAACGTTGGATTGTTCTATGCGGGGGCGATCTATACCGGCGATGCAGCGGGTGTGTTCCAGAGCTTCCAGACTTCTGCGGAAGACCCGATTCTGGATCCGGTCAATTTTTATGTCGGTGGTGACCTGCGGGACCTGGTGACGCTCGGATCCATTGGCGGTGATCCCATTGCCGCCGCCCGGCCGGATCTGCCGCAATATCTTACGCACTTTGTCGGCGTGGTTGCCGGCACCGTTGGGCAGGTGAAGTCGCTGAATGGCAGCCTGCTGGGCGCGCTCCACGTTCACCATGATCCCACTGTCGCGGCGGCCAACGTTAATCTATTCAAGGAATTCGAGCTTGAATATAAGGGCAACGCCAACGCGTTTCCCGTCGGTGATATATTTCAAGGCGGCTTAGTCCCCGACCCGACATTCGCCGTTGATCCAGTAACCGGGCTTCTTCTGACCCTTGCGCCGCGACTGCCCCAGCCATTTACAAATGACACACCGGCAACGGCGCAGTTCCTCGGTTCTGAAGCCGAAGTGGACCCGCATTCCGGTCTGGAGCTTCGCGATCTGAACGGCAACATCGTTTATGAAAGCATCGTGTCCGGCATCTTCCAGGGCGGGACGCCTATTTCGGAAACGGCCGACTATTACGCCGTCCCCCTGCTGGCGGGCCAGAGCGTGACGGTTACGCTGACCTCGCAGCAGTTATTGCAGGCCCAGATTGTCGATCCTGACGGCCGGATCATCGCCTCCGATGAAGGGATCCACCGTTTGGGCCTTTCAGTGGATGCCCCATTCGCATTCACTGCTGATCGGCCGGGCGTCTACAAAATTGGTGTATTGAATCCTCCGGGAATCGTCGAACTTTTTGACATCCCTTACACGCTGACGGTTGAGCACATTGGCGATATGGGCATTGGCGCCATCACCACCGGCGGGGAAATTTTTGATGCCGGAGTTGATAAGTCGATCAACCTCGACCGGGGTGATCTTGGTGTAATCGACGCGGGCACGAACTTTCTCTCCTTCGCCGGTGGTCCGTCGCCTGCTGTGGTGGGAGTCGTAACCGGCACTGTCACGCCGACTACGGTGTTTATCAATTCTGGCGACCTTCGGACGATTCAAGCCCCGTCGATCGGCTTCCTGCTGAATGCGGCGGGAGTCAACGCGAACGGCCAAAACATTGCCGCATCCTTTGGCGCAATTCCGTGGATTGACGTTCCCCGCGGAAATGTGGGCCTGATCAGCGCCACTGATCCGGCGGGAATCCTGGCGATTCAGACCCGTTTCGACCAAAACAATCTTACCAGTGCCGACAACCCCGTCAGCCCGATCGGCGGAAGCTTCCAAATCATCAGCGGAGCTTCCACCACCTACCTTCAGATCGCAGCCAACGGCGGCATCGGCACCATTCGCGCTGCAAACATGTCCACCAGCCTTGCCAGCTTCATTGAGGTCAATGCCGACAACACGGGCAACGACGGCAAGATCGATATGATCGACGTTACCGGCTCCTTCGGCGCGCTGGGCCCCGGCGGACCCGGATTCGTCACCAATACCGGCGGAGACATTGGGTACATGCGCCTCGGTGGCGCGATCTTCAAAGACAATTTCTTCGGCGGAACTCAAATCCTTCCGACGACGTTTGCCGTTGGCACGCCTGAAACCGTCACCGACGACTCGGGCAACTCCATCACGTATACGCCAGTGGGTCCGGTCACATCGACGCAAGTGACGAATCCCGATGGCACGACGACCACACAGACCACCGGCCCACAGATCACCCTGGCATCCTACCCTGTTCGCGACAAAGGCGGCCAGGTCCCGATCACGGTCAGCAGCAGCGGCGGCCTTACCGTGACCGCCACCGGCAACGGCGGATCAGCGCCGGTGGAAATTGGATCGATCGCAATCGTCGGCGCCGGGTCTCCGATCATCGCCGGTCCTACCGATATCAACGGGAACGTGACCATTCAGCAGCAGTCGGCCGCCACGACGACAGCGAGCGGTGTCGTTGGGATCACGGACCTCGAACTGAATTTGAACGGGCCGGCCACGATTGATGTGCTGGATGTGAATGTGACGGGCGACGCCATCACGGTTGCAAACAATACGCCCGGCGACCTTGTCGATGTGACCAGCGCGGGCAGCATCGGGACGCTCTCCTCAGGAGGGAATATCGGCATCGCTACGCCGCATGCGACTCCGGCAGCGATCCTGCCGTCTGCGATTACGGTGGCGCTTACCCGCAGTCGGAACAGGGCACGGGTGTAAACCTCCTCGGATCGGTCGTCAGCATCATTGCCAATGGCTCGATCGGAAATGTTGTCGTCGCCCCGGGTTCACCGACAACGAATGATTTGCTTGGAACCATTCAGAACCTGATCGCCAACGCCGACGGAAAAACACCATCAGGCGGGTTTGACGGAATCATCGGTAATGTGGAAGCCACGCGAATCCTCAGCGCCAGCATTGGTGACGGGGTTCTGCCTTCCGGCACCGGCGCGATCAGCTTTGCGGGCATCTATGCCACTGGAAAAATCGGCGCCGTCGTCGGCGGCAATATCTTCGGCAACGTGCTGTCGCTGGACGCCGATTCAAATGTGAACAAGACGCCGGCTTTCATCACTTCGGGCATCGACTCGATCTCCATCAGTGGTTCCATCGTCAATGCTTTTATTGGAACCATCGGTGGTTTCGGCGAAGCTCAGGGGATCAACGGAGGCGGGTTAGTCATCCCCGTGGTCAGTCGCGTTCTGAATGCAGCGCCATTCGATATCGGTTCAATCAATATCACTGGAAACGGCGGAATCATCGGATCGCTGATCGCCGGCTACAATACGGGCCCGATCACTGTCGGCAGCCGGGGCTTCGGCATCTTAAATACTGATGTTTTTTCCGTCACCAACGGCCATACCTCCACCATTACC
The DNA here is from genome assembly GCA_963704405.1 of uncultured Phycisphaerales bacterium. Classification (GTDB taxonomy): domain Bacteria; phylum Planctomycetota; class Phycisphaerae; order Tepidisphaerales; family Tepidisphaeraceae; genus MFD01213-c1. The sequence goes on along the minus strand of OY969903.1, from coordinate 900,487 downwards.
GCCGGCGGGTACGGCTTACGCGGTATAACGATCACGGGTGGCGACGACCTCGACGGGCTGGTCGCTACCGGGAAAGGCGGCCTTGCCAGCACCGCAGATTACTCCGCCGACGTGCGCCCCAGCGAAGTGACCACGATCAATCCATTTTTCGGCGGGCCTAACACCATTCTCAACGATCTGGATGTGGCACTCGGAGTGTCGGGGGCAGCGCCTGTCGTCGCCGGCGTCACCGATACAGGCGTTATCCAGGATGTCGTGGCACAAGGGGCGGGCACCTTCGGCTTGCTGTCAGCGGCCACCGTGCGCACCAGCGTGCAGGAATTCGTACCGACGCCGCTGCCCTTTAAGGCGCAGGCGATCATTCCGGTGGTCGGGCAGACATATTCCATGTCGCTGGCCTTCGGTGCGGCCGTCAACAGCGTGCGCGTGAAAGGCATCATCGACGGATTGCAGATCACCACCGGCCATCTCGGAACCTTCAGCCCCAACGGAAGCGTAAGCCGACTCGGAATTTCGGTCGCCGGAACCATCAACTCGCTCGTGATTCGCGGAAATCTTGGACAGACGATCACCGATCCGAGCACCGGACAGCCGATCCCCGATTCTTATGTGCAGGCAACCGGCCCTTCCGGCCTGATCCGGTCGCTGAAGATCAGCGGGAATCTTTACGCCAACGTCACCGCCAACGCGAGCCTCACCCGGATGGTCGTCGGCGGGAATGTGATCGGCAACATCGTCGTCAACGGCCAAAGCAATCGCACGGCCCTGGGTTACTTCCTCATCGGCGGTAATCTTGGGAACGGCACGCTTACCGTTCACGGCAGCGCCGGCACCATCATCGCCAGCGGCGGGCTCGGTTCGCTCGGCGGATTGCTCACCGTTGAAGGCAACCTTAATTTGCTTACCGTCGGTGGCCAGCATCACAAACTGGCCAACAATGCCCTGAGCCTCGGCCTGCATGTGGAGGGAACGCTTCGCAAGCTGAATGTGTTTGGCCGCGTGGACGGGGCGATCACCGTGGATCAAGACCTGCTTAGCATGAAGGTTGTCAGCGACGGTTCCGGCGGGAACATCCTGAACAGCAACATGGTCGTCGGCGGGCGAATCTTCTCCGCAAGCTTCGTCGGTGGGAATGTGAACGCCGACGTGACCGCAAACGGCGTCATCAAATCATTCAACATCGCCAGCGGCAATTTTATCGCCGGGCACACCATCACGAGCCAGCATGATGCGATCCAAAGCTTTAAGATCACCGGCGGGGCCCAGTTCGGGCTGCTGGGGTCGCTGGTTTCGCCGGGCGGAATGAACGGCAGCATCGATGTCAGCGGCAACTTCGGCGACGGTGTGAGCGCTGCCACCATCAGCAGCCTGAGCGGAAACAAATACCACATACGCGGTTCGATTTTCGCCAACACGCATATCACCGTTGCCGGCACGCTCGGCACGCTGCAGGTGGATGGAAACGTCAGCTCCGGTGCGTTTGTTTCAGCCCATCCGCTGCAGAAGGTGAAGATCGGCGGAACGAATCTTGGGGTGATTACGGCGAGTTGATCAGGGTAAAAAAACCGTTGGCGTGACATGGGCCTTCGGGCACGTTGGTTCATTCGGCAATGGGCACAACAATCCGTTTCGATCGGCCCAGTTCAAAATTTCCATCGCTCAACCTCTAACTTTTGTTCTCAAAAGGGCCGATAATCCTTCCGTGTCTTCCGTCCCCCCGCCGCTCTCTTACTCCGCTCCCCCCATGCCGGGGGAAGTCCAGCAGCAATTGGCGGCGGCAAGGCTGGCTTCGAAGAAAATCCGCCGCTGCGCAAGTGTGGCAACCGGTGATGCGTGGACAATTGCGATTTTTGCGGCGATCTCCATGGTCTGCGGATTGTCGAGCTTGAGCGGTGTGCTTCTGGGGCTGGCGATGGGGGCGATCGCGTATGTTGAATTCAAAGGCGCAGCCCGCATTCGGCGGCTTGATCCGGCAGCGCCGCGCACGCTGGGTTACAACCAGCTTGCGTTCGCCGTGGCGCTGATTATTTATGCGCTCTGGAGCCTGCACGATGTGGCGAGCGGTCGCGGATTGATGGCGGACCTCAATACACCGGAGCTGCAACAGGCCGGCGGCGAATATGTAGACCTGATCCGCACCTGCCTGAAGCTGGTCTATGGAATCCTGGTTGCCGTCGCTATTTTTGCGCAAGGCGGAACGGCGATGTATTACTTCAGCCGCGAGAAATATATTCGGGAGTATCTGGCAAACACACCTCAGTGGATTATCGAAATGCAGCAGGCGGGCGGGACGATTTAGGCGGGAGAGGAAGCGTTAAAACCGGAGATTCCGCAGATGGCGCAGATTTAAAAAATCACATTGATTATTTGCGCCATCTGTGAAATCTGCGGTTCGATCTCTGATTCATTTCATCCAAACCGTTTTGGCGTTAACGAATTCGCGGATGCCCAGCAATGAAAGCTCGCGGCCATAACCGCTGTTTTTGATCCCGCCGAAGGGAAGCCGCGGATCGGATTTGACGGGGCCGTTGATGAAGACGCTGCCCGTTTCCAGCCTGGCGGCGAAACGCTGGGCGCGATCCAGGTCTTTTCCCCAGACACTGGCCCCCAATCCATAGCGAGAAAGATTGGCAAGCCAGAGCAGGTCGTGATCGTCAGCCGCCCGGACGACAGCGGCAACAGGACCAAACGTTTCTTCATCAAAGACGGGCGAGCCCGGACGCACATCGGCCAGGACGGCAGGCGCATAGAAATAGCCGGTGTCCCGCTGATGCCCGCCTACAACGACGCGAGCGCCGGCTTTCACGGAGCGCGTAACCTGATCGGCAAGATGCTCCACCAGGTCTTTGCGGGCGAGCGGACCGATCTGCGTCTCACGCTGCATGGGGTCGCCGACTTTCATCTCGGCCATCGCGAGCGCGAACTGGGCTTCGAATTCGTCGGCGATTTTTTCTTCGACGATGAACCGCTTGGCCGCGATGCAGCTTTGGCCGCTGTTGATGCAGCGGGCCGCGGCGGCGGCAGTGGCAACGGCGCTGACATCCGCGTCAGCAAGGATAATGAACGGATCGGAGCCGCCGAGTTCCAGAACGGTTTTCTTCAGCGCCCCACCGGCCTCCGCGGCGACGATGCGGCCGGCGCGCTCGCTGCCTGTGAGCGTCACAGCGCACACCGCCGGGTGCTCGATGATGCTGCGGACCGCGTGCGTGTCGACGAGCAACGTCGTAAAAACGCCTTCGGGGAAACCGGCGTCGAGAAAAAGCTTTTCGATCGCAAGAGCGCAACCGCTGACGTTCGGCGCGTGCTTCAGCACGCCGACGTTACCTGCCATCAAATTCGGGGCGGCAAAACGAAAGACCTGCCAGAACGGAAAATTCCACGGCATGATCGCCAGCACCGCACCCAGCGGATCGTAACGCACATAACTGCGGCGGGCATCGGAGGCGATCTCCTCTGTCGCAAGCATCGCCTCTGCCTGATCGGCGAAGAAATCGCAGGCATCTGCGCACTTGTCGATCTCCTGCTCAGCGCCGACGATCGGCTTGCCCATCTCCACGGTCATGAGCTTCGCCAAATCTCCCCGCCGGGAGCGCAGAAGATTGGCGGCGGATTTCATGTGTGGCGTGCGATCGGCGAAGGTGGATTTCCGCCAGCCCTGCCAGGCGGATTCGGATCGCCGAAGCTTCTTCTCAAGTTGCGATGAGGTGAGCTCCGGGTACTCGGCAACAGGCTGCTCAGTGGCGGGGTTGATCGATTTCAGCACTTTTTAACGCTCCCGGTTGGCCCTCTTTGTCGCTGCAATCATATCCACCAGCGCGCTGACGGCGAGAAGGACCGGTGCCGGCATTAAATCTGATGCGCCGGCTTCGGCAGGTCATCATGAATCGTCTGCTGCTTGGGCTGATCCCCCGCGAAGGTGAACAGGATCATGTCATCGTCAATCCGGGCCTGCAGATGGACCGGCCGCTGCCAGATTTTGTAGACGTTTTTCAATGTCTCCACCGCATACTTGATTTCGATGTCCAGCCCATTGTGCTTCTGCGCCAGATACAGCTCTCCGCGGTTGCCATAGTTTCCGTCGACCACATAAATGAACGGCTGGCCCATGTTGGTCAGGTGGTACAGCATCGTCTGCTTAATCCGCACCGGATCGCGGCTGACGATCCGCAACTGCCCCGTGTGCGGATCGCGTCCATACTGATAAAATTTGTGCTTCTCGATGAATTCCGGGGTCATGAATTCATCGATGAAATTCACGTCGTTATAAACACGCCGAACCTCAAAGATTTTTTCGCGGCCCTGGCCAAGCCCCTTGTCCCACTTCTTCTTCGCGCCAAGGTCGTCAGCTTCCTCGTATTCCTTGCCAAATTTTCCCTTGTTCCACCGATCTTCGATATCGCGAAACAGCTCAATCCCGATCTTATAAGGATTGAAATTTCCGGGAGGCATGTGGACGGTCCCGCTGTGATGGTCGGCGTAATCAATGATTTCCTTCGCTTCGACAAAGTGCCGCGTCATCAAAGTGCTGTGCCAGAATGATGCCCATCCTTCGTTCATCACCTTGGTCATCGCCTGCGGCGCATAGTAATAGCTTTCTTCGCGGATGATGGAGAGGCAGTCTGCCTGCCAGTCTTCAAGCCGCGCGTGTTCGAGAAGATAAAGCAGCACGTCGCGCGTGGGATGGGCGGGGGTGGCGTGGCGCATTTTCGCCTTGTCCTCCCGAATCTTTTTCGCTTCCGCCTCCAGCCGCGCCGGTGGATTGATCCAGCGATCGAGATAATCCTTCGCCTGAAATTTGGCGACCGGATCTTCCCGCCGGGGCTGCTCGGGCACCGAATCCATCGAGCCGCGCTTCAGAAACATGCTGTGCGGATCGATCAGATGCTCGACGCTCAGGCAGATGTCCATCCAGCGCTCCACCACATCCTGCCCGTGCTTCTCGATGTGCTTGCGCACATGCGTGGAGTGGTTGGCCATCTCATCCATCATCTTGCGATTAGTCTGGCTGAACCAAAGGTTGTTCTTAAAAAAATCGGCGTGGCCATACACATGCGCAATGACCAGCTTCTGATCGACGAGCTGATTGGATTCCTGCAGATAGGCATAGCAAGGGTCATTATTAATGACCATCTCATAGATTCGGCCAAGGCCGTAATGGTGCTGCTTGCGGAGGCGCTCGTATTCCATCCCAAATCGCCAGTGCGGATAACGCTGGGGGAACCCGCCATAAGCGGCGATCTGGTTCATCTGCTCGTAATCGCACATCTCGAAGATGACGGGAAAGAAATCAAGCCCATACGCCCGGGCCTGCTCGCGAATCTGCTTTTTGGCGGCGAGCAGTTCTTCAGGAAATGGCGCGAGTGTGTGAGAAGCCATGCGGGTACGTCTCCAATGTGCGAGGCTCTTAACAGCCCGTGGCGAAACTTGCGCGGGAGTTCCGCCACGGGCTATTAACCCATTGTATTCACCCAAGTCGCGCGGCGTATCACTTTTCTATAGATGTTTCCGCCAGCCTGAAATCAGACTTCGCCCGAATATCACGGGACGAACTGCCGACCAGGATCGTGTAATCGCCTTGTTCTGCGACCCAGGCTTTCCTCGCCGGATTGTAATAGGCAAAAGCAGCGCGATTGAGCGGCACCGAAATTGTCTTTTTTTCGCCAGGTTTTAAGGAGATTTTGGTGAATCCTTTGAGCTCCTTGGTTGGCCGCATCACGCTGGGGTGGAGCGGCTGGATGTAGACCTGCACCACTTCGCTGCCCGCGCGCTGGCCGCTGTTGGCGATATCCGCTTCGACTGTAACCGCCGGTGATTTGGCGTCGGCGCCTTCGGTCAGCCTGATCGCCGAGTAATCGAAATGGGTATATGACAACCCATGCCCGAACGGAAACAGCGGCTCGATCTCCTTGGTATCAAACCAGCGATAACCCACCAGCAAGCCTTCCTTGTACTCTTCGTTCAAATCCTTGCCGGGATAAGCATCCAGCGCATGGGCCGGCGAATCAGCCAGATGTTTTGGAAATGTGCACGGAAGTTTGCCCGATGGATTAACATCGCCGAACAAAATGCCGGCCACGGCATTGCCGCCTTCCATGCCGGGATACCAGGCCTGAAGAATCGCCGGAACCTGATTGACCCATGGGTCCATCTCGACCGCCCCGCCGGAGATGAGGACAACAATCGTGCGCGGGTTCACTTCGACAACGCGCCGAATCAGCTCATCCTGATGATACGGAAGCTTCATGTCTTCCCGGTCTGCGCCCTCGGTATCCAGCTTCCATGAATGATTTAACCCGGCAACAACAATAGCGACATCCGCCTGCTTCGCCGCGGCGACGGCGCGGTCCATCATTTCCGTAGCGGCGGTTTCAAGCTGGGCGGTCGTTGGCTCGGGCGCTTCAACGCCGCTGCCCGCTGTGGCCGGATGCCGCCGGCGCTTTGGTTTTGGCTGCTCATATCCCTGCGAGAACGTCACATCCACCTGGCTGCCGACGCGATGCAGAATGCCATCCAGCGATGTGATTTCGTACAGCGCCTTTAACTCGGCGGAGCCGCCTTCATGTGCGAATTTGTGAACCGCGTTATCACCAATCACCGCGATGCTTTTGATCTTCGCAGGATTGAGCGGCAGCGTATTGCCTTCATTTTTCAATAAGACGATGCCCTCTTCGGCGATGTGCCGGGCCGCCGCCTGATGCGCCGGCGTATTCAGCGAACCCCTGGGCGCATCCGCATCGAAAACATGGGCCGCAAACATCACGTACAAGTTGCGGCGGGCTTTATCATCCAAAACCGATATTGGAAACTCGCCGCTCTTAATGCCGGCAAGAAATGGATTAGCGAGATAGAACTGGTCGTAAGGCTTATCGGTTCCCATCTCCAGATCGAGCCCGCCGAGGGCGACGCCGCGCGTGGTGTGGGCGGCGCTCCAGTCGGAAACGACCAGGCCGGGAAAGCCCCATTCGGTTTTCAAAATCTGGTTGAGCAGATAGTTATTCTCGCAGCAATATTCGCCGCGGATTTTGTTGTATGCCCCCATCACTGAAAGCACGCCCCCTTCCTGCACCGCGGCCCTGAACGCCGGCAGATAAATTTCCCGCAGCGCGCGTTCATCCACTTCAACATTGACCGTTCCACGGTCCGTCTCCTGATTGTTGCAGGCGAAGTGCTTGACGCACGATGAAATCCCCTGCGCCTGCGCCCCTGGATATATCCGACGGCGATTCGCGAAGTGAGAAACGGATCCTCGCCCATATATTCAAAATTTCGTCCGCAGAGCGGCGTGCGCTGAATGCAGACGCTCGGCCCCAGCATGATCTGCTTCCCACGCGCCCGGGCTTCCTGCCCGATCACTTCGCCATAGCTGCGCGCCAGGTGCGGCTCCCATGTAGCCGCCAGAAGCAGATCGCATGGCATGGCGGTGCAGAAATCATCCGTGCGACCGGCCGGATTCCATGTATCCGGGCCAACATCTTCACGCACACCATGCGGGCCATCAGAAAGCCATCGCCGCGGAATCCCCAGGCGGGGAATGGCGGCGGTGGTGAACTTCGAATCGCCATGCAGCAGCGATATTTTTTCCTCAATCGTCAGGCGGGAAAGAAGATCATCGACGCGCTTGCCGATCGGAAGCGAAGCGTCGAGATACAATGGCTTATCCTCGCCTCGTAAACTTCCTGCTGAAATAGCGACTCCCAAAGCAACCACTCCCATTTGATATGAAAAGCGCGCGGCTTTCTTTGCCAAATCCATTCATGCCTTTCTTTTTTGCCCTTTAACGTAAATAAGGCTCCCGTATTGTTCAAAGATTCCAGACGAACAAAGTACGAATCCCGACAGGCGTCGGCCACTTCGCTGCCGGTGATAAACATCTGATTCACCAAACCGCAGCAACAGGATACCGACCAAGTGTGCGGTCATCGGTCAGAAGCGTCAGCCCTTCCTCAATCGCAACAGACCAGCAATCGATCGAACGGATCACGATGAATCAGGGGCAGTAATGACACGCCATAGGCATGGCGGAACGTCACTGGCAGCGACGTGATTTGATTATTAATCATTCCTGCCTCAATAAAGCCAGCGACGTCGGCTGGCAGTTTGAGCTTCTCAATCGCCACCTTCACCGCAATTTCAAAACCGCTGATGCTGCTCAGGAAGAGCTGATTGGCGATATCGTCAATCATTGCGTCCGCAGAATGCGATAGGCGCGGATCACCCAATAGTCGCCACAGGAAAACGTGTGTATCGAGCAGCAATTTCATAGGCCCCAATCCTTCAGTTCTTCTTCCGTCAGCGGGGCCTGAAAATCATCTGCCATCCACGCTTGCCCTTTGAACATCCCATGCCCTTTTCGGCGCGGGCTCTCTTCTGCAGACACCAAGCGGACTGCGGGCTTTCCGTCTTCAGCAATTACGACCTCCTCACCGGCGCGGACACGAGCAATTAAATCCTGGAGCCGTCCGCCAGCATCTTTTACATCCATCTGTGTCATAATCCCTCAATTCGTATTCGGCAGTGTGCCCACATCACCCCACCGACGCCAAGTAGTTGACCACCAAAAGTTCTGAAAACCCTAAAAGCCCTTCGATATTATCTTCAATGCCCCTTCCCAAAAAACGTCTTGATCGAATCATAAATATCATCCTTCGAATTCACCCGGCTCGTCAGCACCCGTTCATGATTCCGCAAATGCTCGTGCAGCACATTAATGAAGTTTCCGCTGCCATAGGCGCTGGCCACCTGGCAATAGCCGAACATGTTGCAGATCGGCAGCAGTTGTTCCTTCAGAATCTTCACGCAGTCGCGCGAATCGGCTTCGCTGCTGTTGTCGCCGTCGCTGAAGTGGAAGAGATAGATGTTCCACTCATCCGGTGAATAGTGCGCATCCAGCAGAGACTTCGCCGTGCGATACGCGCTGCTGATCTTGGTGCCGCCGTCTTCGCGCAGGTGATAGAACGTGTGCTTGTCCACTTCCTTGGCCGACACATCATGCACGATGTAGCGGCTTTCGATGCCCTCATAATTCTTGCGCAGCCACGTATCGATCCAGAAGGATTCCAGGCGGACCAGTTCCTTCTGCTCTTCCCCCATGGAGCCGGAAACGTCCATCATGAAAATGATGACGGCATTGGACTGCGGCGCCTTGATCTCTTTCCAACTGCGATACCGGATATCCTTTTTTTCCGGGATGATGATCGGATTATCCGGATCATAATTGCCGAGCATGATCTGCCGCTTGAGCGCTTCTTTGAACGATCGCTTGAAATGCCGGAGCGATTCCGGTCCCACCCGCCGCAGCGAAGAATATTTCTCGCGGATTGTCGTGATGCGATGCTTCCCCTTTGGTTCAATCCGCGGCAGCTTCAATTCCTCCGCCAGAATATCCGCCAGTTCATCAAGGCTGAGATCCACCTCCATGATGTGCTGCCCTGCGTCCGTGCCCCCCTGGCCCTTGCCCTGCCCCGGCTGCCCTTTTCCGACAACCTCCCCTTCCTTGCCGTCGCCTGCGCCCACGCCGCCGGAGTTATCCCCATATCGAAAATGCGGCAGCTCGATCCCCCGCACTGGAATGCTGATCAGGTGCTTGCCTTCCTTGCCGATCAGTTCACCTTTGGTGAGGAATTTCCGCAGGTCGTCTCGGATGCGGCCTTTGACGATCTGGCGGAAGCGCTGGTGATCTTTTTCGATCTTGAGGATCATGGATGCTCTTGCTATGCGAGCGTTTGCTCGATCGCGTCAATCAATACCTTAAGGTCACGGTCAACAACCTCCCAGACAAAATTGAGGTTCACGTTGAAATAAACATGAACCAGCCGATTGCGCATATCGATTATCTGCCGCCACGGAACATTGGATAACAATGCCCGTGCTGTTGGACCTATCTGGACGGCGGCCTCGCCAATCTCCTGGATGCAATTGATCACTGCTCGCCGATACATGGCTTCTGTATCCAGCGAACCACGGTTCCTTCCCACAGAAAACTCCAAGGCTTGCTGCGCGGCGTCCAGCATATGCCTCAATCTAACCAGATCATGTTTTCCGATTTCAGGCGGCGGCATAGAGCGGTCTCGCTTGCCGGACAACATCGTCCCGGAAATAGATAGATAGATCTTCGAAGGTGCGCAGATCAACTTCTCGTCCGAACATTTCACGGAGGTCAGCCGTCATCCCACCGACGTCAAAAAGACTGACCCGGCGAGCGGGATCAAACTGAACCAGCAGATCAATATCACTTTCGGGTCCGAACCGATCACTGAGGATAGAACCAAACAATGACATTCGAATAATGCCATGGCGCCGACAGAATTCCGCCAGCCGGCCTTCTTCGAAATTGACTCCATTAACCATCATCACGTCACTCACACCGTTCGTCTCGTCAGCAACCACAACCCAATCGCCAGCACCACCGCCGACCCGGTAACACCAACCCAGGTTCCCATCTGCGCCTGATTGGCGGCGTCGATCACATTCTCCGCCGCCGGGCGCACCCAGCCGTTGCGCAGGATCGGTCAGCCAGAAATACGCAATGCCCAGCAGCCCGGCGACCACCAGCGACAAACCAGAACGTCTTGACTTCATCGCAACAACCATCTCCTGTTCATTCTATCTTCCGGAAGTCGGATCGGCAGACAAATGTCCGATTTCGCTTGGCATCGTCGCGGCTTCAGGCCTGCCGCCAAGGCTGATGACATGGGCGCTTCCGTATATTCGTTTTAAATCCTCCGGCTTCATTTTCGCCGGCCCTTGTTTGCCAACCCACGACACAAAATATGACCAGGTGACACCCGCATTAAACATCCGATCAATATCCGGCACACCGCCAAATTCAGTCAATGCGACCAGTTTTTTCGCAGCGAAGGAGTTTCGCAGGTTCTTCCATTTTTCCGCAAGCGGATCGGCGAGGTCTTTGGGATACGCATCGACCCCGACGATATCGACCATCTCATCCCCTGGATACCAGTTGGCGTCCCCTTCGCTTGTATAAACCCAGACCAGGTTATGAAGCTGATGATGCCGCACCAGCCGATCGTATATCAGGCGCCAAAGTTTCAGGAACGGCTCACGTCCCTTCGCCCCCCACCAGAACCATCCCCCTTCCGCTTCATGCAGCGGCCGCCACAGCACCGGCACCTTCGCATCCGCCAGCTTCTGAAGCTGTGCGGCGATCGCATCAATATCCCCCACTAGCAACCGATACTCCGCCGACCCCGGATCATCCATCGCCGCCCGAACGTCAAATGTCGTGGCGACCGTATAAAACCCGCGAAACCAGCGGGCATCAATCTCTTTCCCGTCTTTATCGATAAACTTGCAATCAATTAAATGAGCCGGGGCATTCCAATGCCACAGCACGGTGATCACACGCCCCGCTCGCGACTGCTCGATCAATCGATCCACCAGCGCCCTGGCTTCGCCCCGCGCGACAGCCTCGACGGTGTAAAATCCATCAAGTCCCCACCCAGCACCGCCGGCGTTTTGCCAGTCAGGCCTTCCACCAGCCCCGCGTCCTCTCCCGAATAAACCCCCGACAACGTCCCCTTCCCAAACGAACCAACCAGCGAAGCCATCAGCGCCCGAGCCTCCGGCGTAGCATCAGGATCGCAAAGCTTGGCCGATGGCTTTCCCGGTCGTGGCATCGCCACCATGCTTTCACTCGGAGCGGTGGCCATGCTTTGCGCCTTTGCGGCGGCCGACAAAAGCAAAACCAACATCGCGATCACACGAATAAATTGCATCCTACCGATTATCCTCCCGCGATCCGGCTACTCATCCTGTTTGCTATCACCTCGCGCAAAAATGCTGGCAACATAATTCAGCACATCCGTAGCGCTGGTTTCGTTGTAACCGAAATACTTGATCAACCGCTGCTTCACGACGTCGATCTTCTGCTGCGTTTCATCGTCCACCACGCTGCTGACTAGGTTCTTCAGCTTGATCGTATCGCGCTGATCTTCAAACAGCTTCAGTTCCAGCGCCTTCAGCAGCCGCGCGTTGGTGTTGTATTCAAACTTGCGGCCATCCAGCGCCAGCGCCCCGATATAATTCATGATTTCCTGCCGGAAATCATCCTTGCGCGAATCGGGGATGTCGATCTTTTCCTCGATCGACCGCATGAGCCTTTCATCCGGATCTTCATCGCGGCCGGTGTATCGATTGCGCACCCGCTCATGCTGCGTATAGGCGCGAACACTTTCGATGTAATTCGTCGCCAGCCGCTTGATCGCGTCTTCGTCAGCGCTGATCGCCCGCTGCACTTCGCCTTTGAGGATGTCTTCGTATTCCTCGCGCACGACGGCCAGCAACTCCTTGTATTCCTTCTTCAGTTCTTCATCCGTAATCAGGCTGTGATGCGACAAGCCTTCTTCCAGCTCGTTCATCACCATGAACGGATTGATCGATTTTTCCGTCTGAGCCTGGTGGCTCACCAGCGCATTGCTGATCTTGTCCTGGATGTATCGCGGGCTGATTCCCTGCATCCCTTCGCGCGGAGCTTCTTCTTTCAATTCCTTGATGCTGTCTTCAGTGAAACCGGGGATACTCTTGCCGTTATAGAGCTTGAGCTTCTGCATCTTGGTGATGCCCGCCTTCTTCGGCTCGGCGACGCGCGTGAGCACTGCCCACATCGCCGCCACCTCGATGGTATGCGGGGCGATATGCATGCCGCGAACGCGCTCGCTCCCAAAGTCCTTCAGATAAATCTTGATCTCATCATCAAGCCGAATGTTGTAAGGCACGTCGATCTTGATGGTGCGATCGCGGAACGCCTCCATCATTTCGTTTCCTTGCAGCTTTTTATATTCCGGCTCATTCGTATGCCCGAGAATCACCTCATCAATGTACGTCTGCGCGAATTTCTTGGGCTTGATCATGTGCTCCTGCGACGCGCCCAGCAGGTCATACAGGAATGCCACATCGAGCTTCAGCACTTCAATGAACTCCACGATCCCGCGGTTGGCGATATTCAATTCGCCGTCAAAATTAAACGCCCGCGGATCTGAATCCGACCCATACTCGGCGATTTTCCGATAATTGATATCGCCTGTCAGCTCCGTGCTGTCCTGGTTCTTTTCATCCTTTGGCTGAAACGTGCCGATGCCGCGCCGATCCTTTTCACTGAGAATCAGCCGCCGAACTTTCACGTGATCGATGACTTTCTTCCAATCGCCGTCGTACATTTCCATCAGGTCCGCCTGCACCTTGCGGCAGAACGGGCACACATCGCCATACAGCCGAATCTTCCGGCCTTCGGGCAATTTATCATTGATGGCGTCCAGAACTTCCCGCCGCGCTTCCTGCGGAATCAGCAGCAGCGGCTCTTCGTGCATCGGGCAGTCCAGGTAGGTTTCGGTGTTGTCACCGCCCGAAAGCTTTGCCGGCAGCCGCCATGTATATGTAAAGCATTTTCCCGCCTCCGTGCGGCTGTATCCTTCCAGCCCCTTCTTTAGCAGCCGCGCCATCGTGGACTTCGACGATCCCACCGGGCCATGCAAAAGCAAAATGCGCTTTTCAGTCCCATATCCCTGCGCCGCGGATTTGAAAAAATCCACCAACGTCATGAGCGGCTTCTCCAGACCGAAGATCGCATCCGCCCCGCCGTCGATCGGATCGGAGAAAAATTTATATCGATTCACTTCCTGCTTAAACACCGTGTACGTTTCCGAGCCGTAGCTCAGGATCATGTCATACACGCGCTGAAAAGAATTGCGGCAGACGGCCGGATTCTCCATCGCGATGTCGAGATATTCCCAGAAATTCCCCTCCCAGTGCTGCTCGCGAAAATGAGCGACATCAAGCTTGCGATCGATGATTGAAACCAGGGGATTGGAAGTTTTAGCCATATGATTACTCCGAGCATTACAACCTGGAGCGACGAAGTCGTCTGCTCCGCCTGGACGGATTTTCAAAGGCGAGTGGCGCAGATGGCGCATCTGTCAGAACATCAGACACGCAAGCGCGGGGAGAGGTAGGCGTGCGTTGATCGTCACCCCGCAGCATTGCTGCGATCACCGCGAGTTCCCGAGAGGAACGGGCATAGTTCAAAAGCCCGAAACAAGCGGCCTGAACCACGTGTGAGCCGCCGCAATTTTACGACCGCCCACCGAACCCCATTCCCATATATCAGTTTAACTTACGCGCATCGCGAAGTCTACGAAAATCGTTCGCCGCATCTTCATCGCGCTATGATATAAATGCCGGGACCGCCCGCGAAGTCGCACGAAGGCCCGCGAATAAAAACAAATCCTGCTGAGCCCCATTCTCGCTATTTTATTTGCCGGCTTTCTCAATATGTCCGATTAGGCGTTAGCGCAAAAAAACTGCGCGATTACACTCACCTCCGAACGTTTGACATGTCTTTCGCGACGTGTGAGTTCACTTTTTTTTTAACAGCACGCGGCAGACAAAAAATTTCCCGCGAACGCAAAAGGAGCAATTATGCATCGGAAGCATTGGATACTGGCGTCAATAGCGGCAATCACCCTCTCATCGTCCGCCTTCGCCGAAACGGCCTACGAAAAACAGATTGCCAAGGACTATCCGGGCGCCAAAACTCAGATCATCGACACCAAAGAGGTCAACGGCGTGAAAGTCCATGACATCCGCATCGAATACACCGGCGGCCAGGCTGAAGCCACCATCACCGATAACGGCGATTACCTGCTCACCAGCAACAACAACAATTACACCGACAAAGACCTCCCGCCCGATGTCAAACAAGTCTCGGATAACTTGTTCGGCGCCCCTGCCACCAACGTCGAACGCATCTTCATCACCGAATACATCGTCGGTGTAAATGATGGTGGCCGCTCTTACGACCTCAAGATCGACGGTACCGGCCGCCTCCACGATGTGGACACGAAGCAGGCCATGGCACTGGAAGACCCGCATCGCCAGCCAAAGGCTGCCGCGGGAGACGTTCAGAAAATCAGCGACCTGACGCAGAAAATGTTCCCCGGCGCCAAGATTGTCAGCGTGAACAAGTCGGCGACTTCGCCGGGCTTCTATGCCGTTGAGTTCAATGAAAACGGCCAGGGCGGATGGGTCGTCATCAACGAAGAAGACCGTGTTCGTTCGTATGCGAATTCGATCCCCAAAAACCAGGCGCCTCAGGCGGTCGTTGCCGCAATCAGCCACATCAAAGGCGCGAAGCTCGATTCCATTCAACGTTACAATTATCGCTACTGGCAGTTCGACGAAAGTCAGAATGGCGATGTGATCACGATGAAGGTCCGTCCGGACGGCGACGTGATTTCAGTCGAAAGCCGCGAAGCCAAACAAACCCAGGAAGCCGCGACGGCCAGCCACAAGCAGCACGCCGCCACCGCCGCGAAAAAAGCCGGATAGCCTGGATCGGCTGTCGGCTGCTTCAACGAAACAGCCGCCGGCTTCGAAATGATTTCGACAACAACGCAAAACGCCCCGGCCCAATCCCGGCCGGGGCGTTCTTTGCTCGATCAGCATTGCAGCCGCTTAGATAGAGCTGTTCAAAGATCCCCATCGCGCTAAAACTTTTGTCCCGACATGACCGATCACCGCGATTGCTCCCACGACGATCAGTCCTGCGATGAGTGCATATTCCAGGACTTCCCCACCACCTTCGTCCCAGATTGCCCGATAAAAAAGCCTGCTTACCGCGTGCATGGCATTACTCCGTTCGACGATGAAATACCCCGTACTTCATCGAAATGCGCATGCATCCGCTTAAGGCCAAATTTCCCGCGCAGAGTTCTGCAACACCAATAATATCATCGCCATTTTTCTTGAATCTCACATCCACCGCCTGCTTCAACCCGTACTCGCGCCGGAAGAACATGATTGTCGTGTTCAGGAAATATCCAAGCCTGTCAAAAGAGTGATATATGTCAATTCCACCATTTGCAGTGAATTCTGAAACAGCTTCTTCCAGCGCAAGCCGCCGACAGCTAATTACCCGGGCAGGCCTCGTGGGAGCGGCGGCCATCGGGGCAAGTCTCATTGGCAAGCGCGGGGTAAACATTGCCGCCGCCGCTGAGTCTGTCGCCTTCGGCGCAACCGGCCATCGCTTTCATGTCACCGATCTGGACATCGCCAACTTCGCCTTGAATCTCGAATACCTCGAAGCTGAGTTCTACCAGCGCGTCGCCTTCGGCATCGGTCTTGCCGACGCCGACACCAGCGGTATCGGAACCCCCGGCGCAGTCACTGGCGGCAGCAAGGTTCCCTTTGCCAATCCCCTCATCCAGGCTTACGCTGAAGAGATTGCCGACAATGAACTCGCGCATGTCCGCGTTTTGCGCTCGCTGCTGGCCGCCAAAGCGGTAGCTCGCCCCGCGATTGATTTGGGTGCAGCTTTCACCGCCGCCGCTATGGCCGCTGGAGTAATCACGACCGGCGAAACGTTTGATCCTTTCGCCAATGATGAAAACTTCCTCCTGGCCGCTTTCCTCTTCGAAGACGTGGGTGTAACCGCCTACCACGGCGCTGCTCAGCTCATCAAGAGCGACCTGATCCTCTCCGTCGCTTCCGGGATTCTCCCCATTGAGGCCTACCACGCGGGCGCTATCCGCGGCTTGCTCATTGGCCTCGGTCAAAACACTCCCGCACTCATTACCGCCGCCAACAAAATCTCCGACCTGCGCGATATCGCCTCACAGGCAGGCGATGGCGTCGCCGGCACCGATGAAGGCATCACATTCCCCGACGGCACCCCCAACCTCGTCCCCGCCGACGGCAACTCCATCGCCTTCGGCCGCTCCTTCCCCGCCCTGCTGAACATCGTCTATCTCAACACTCATCCCACCGGCGGATTCTTCCCCGATGGGCTCAATGGCCGCATCAAATAAGTCGGAGGCTTGTGCGATTTCTGCTCCCTCGTCTGGCCCTTTCCCGGTTACTCCAAAGAGACGCGAGCGGGCAGCCACGAGCAGCTTTAGGATGAAGGGGATTTCGTACGTTGAAAACGATTCAACGTTCGAAATCCCCCTCACCCGGCCCAAAAACGCATGTAGGTAGGGAGACATGCCAAAGTCATGCGAACGTCTGCTGCATGGCACACTCTGACACCAACGACCCGCCCCGGCTACGTGCCCAGCAAATCGATCGCATCCTGGAACATCGGCCGCAATGAGCCATCCAGCCACGGTTGTGCGATCGCCCAGTTTAAGCCCATCCTTAGCGCAGGGTCGTCCATGTCAGTGATTTTTTGGTGATGTCGTACTTGGGCGGCAGCGATGGCCGCATAGTAAAGGAGCGTCGCAACTTCGAGCGGCAATAGATTGGGGTTGGCCCGGCAGCTTTTGGCAAAGTCTTTGGCGCGTTTTAATAAATCAACGGGTGGATACGGATGGGTCAGCAGGTCGCCAAACGTTTTCAAGGAGGGATCGAGATTCTCCATCGGTGTGCTGCGGTCTTCGGCACCGCAGATGGGCAGCGATAATTCTTCGGCGATCGGCGCATCGAGCTGGTGGCGCAAAATAACGGCCAGATCGGCGCCTTCGTAGAGGGTCGCCGTGCTGTCTTGGGGAGAGAGGAGTTTGGCAAGTTTTTTGGTGTCGGCCGCCTGGATGGTTTTGCTGTCCACAGTCGCCTCCAATCCGCTCGATCAACTGCCCCGGGCAAGAATTTCATGCAGATCATTCAGTTCACTGTCTATCTCGGCATCAGTCCCCTCGTATTCGCTGATAACGGTTCGAATGATTCGGGCGAACATGCGCTTGGCCGTCACCAGTGCGTTGGCGGCCTGGACCGGAGATGCGAATCCGCCTCGCTGAATGAGCTCGTCATAAGAAATCGCCTGAGTTTGCCCCAGCGTCGGGCCGAGCACGCGAGCCTCGAATACCTCCCACAGATCATTGCGGCCGCTGCCGCGGCATTCATTCTTCATCCGGTCGATCGTACGATCGATCACCTGCCGGGCCCACGCGATGTCAAAGGTCTCGCCAGGGCCCGCTTGGCTTTCGGCCGGTTCAGGCTGCTCATCAATCGATCCCATCGCGCTCGGCGAACGTTTCCGGGCACGGTCAAAGCGATGCTGATTGACGATGAAACGGTCAAGCGCCGTCAGCAGGAAGGTTCGGAATTTCCCGCGCTCTTTGTCGGCTCGTTCGATCAGGTCGTGATCCAGCACCTTGCTGGCGAGGAAGCTTTGCATCAGGTCATCGGCGCGGTCATGGTCTAACCGCTTGCCCAGAACCAGATAACATTTGATGGCGGGCATGTATTGCTCGAGCAGCTCCGTAAGCGCCCGCCGCTTGGTTTCGGCGTCTGCGTGCGCCGCGCGCGCGACCAGTGACCACTGGGTCATGGGAAACGGACGAAAAACTGCGGGGTCCTGCCTGGCCATGTTTTTGTCCGGACGACTTCGACTTGATCTCGGGGTTCACCAACTGGCAGCGGCCATTCTAAAGCTTCGCGCAGGATTCTTACAGGGGTGGGTGGCAATAGAGAGTCACCGAAAGCGCCGATCGCACGCAAAGTGCTTACCAAGCTCCCTTTCGGACTGACTTCGATCAGCCCTCTTTGGGTCTGATTTCGATGAGCCTCAGTTGAATTGAGCTTAGGATTGAAGACAGTCCAATCGAGCCCGGAGTCGAAGACTGTCGAGCCCAGGTCCAAAAACGCAGGCGGAATTTCTTCAGCAATGCGGCGAATCCGGACTGGATCTGACAACCGCCGCCCATGTGCCCGGGAGGAAGTAGGTGTCCGAAAAAGCCGCCTGGGGGGTAGCCGAGCGGTGATCGACAACAAAGTAGCTGAAGCGATGCTCGCCGCGGGGGAGTTCCAGGCTGAGCTGCCAGACATGCTGCTCGGTTTCGCGCATCGGGGTGGCGCTGGGGCACTGGGCG
The DNA here is from genome assembly GCA_963704405.1 of uncultured Phycisphaerales bacterium. Lineage (GTDB taxonomy): Bacteria > Planctomycetota > Phycisphaerae > Tepidisphaerales > Tepidisphaeraceae > MFD01213-c1. Next base: position 881,666 of record OY969903.1, on the reverse strand, counting down.
TTGAAATCGCCTACAACGAAGACCTGTCGGGCTTCGCGGGCGACAACAACAAAGTTGTATACTTCAGTCGTAGGGGTATGTATGGCCGTCAATGACATGGGGCAATCCTTGCCGATGGTTCATCCCGCATGCTCCCATGCAGGGTTCAGCCGTCGCGACCTTAACAGCCCGTTGCAGACAGTCCCACCCGACGCCCGCGGCCTTTTGCCCAGGGCCTGTCAAGCCTTCCAGCCGAGGTTTAATTCGGTGAGTCATGGTAGGCGGCCGCACTGAAATTTGCTTTCAGAAGTTTAAGCAAATTGGCGGAAAATTTTCCTTAAATCGCCAGCCAAGTGACAGGTTGTACACCAAAACGGGAAAAGCTGCACAAGGGGAAAATACCTGCCCTACCCGCACCCAATATCCCACCCGCCGGCTTTCTATCTGGGGGAAACCTGGCTGCTGCGCATCGCACCCCAGGCGGCGGATTCTCGCAGCGTGTGCGGGACGCGGCCAACATGTTTTTTCACCCATCTCGTGAAATAAGAAACGTCGCGAAAGCCGCACTTTTTTGCGATATCCCCAACCCGGTCGCTGGTTTGAAGCAATAGCATCTCCGCTTGCTGCAGGCGGGTCTGCGTGATGCAATCCATAATCGTCATGCCCGTGTGCCGGTGGAACATGCGGCTCAGGGAACCCCGGTTGTAATTGAGCTTGGCGGCAATCCCTTTGGCGCTCAGATCCGGGTCGGCAAGACCTTCCTGAATCAAGTGCCGCACCTGATGCACTACCGAGGTAACCTGCGGGGCGGGCATCCGTTTAACCAGTTCATATTGAAGATGGACGGCCTGCTCGCTGGATTGCCGGCGGCCGGCGATGGTTTGGTCTTTCAGCGAATCGATCAGGCTGGCAATCTGGGCAACGGGCGCGTCGCCGTATGGGTATACGCCCGGGCGCAGACCAAGCAGGTGGGCAAACTGCTCCGCCAGAGGGCCGTCCGTGCTGAACCAGCACATTTCACTGGCGGGGGCGACAGCCCAGAACTCATGCGGGATCGTCGGCATGTAAATCGCTACATCTCCCGGACCAAACGGGATTCGGCGGCCACCGACGCGGATGGCCGCTTCTCCTGAAATAACCCATTTAATCAGCACGATGCGCTTAGACCAAGGCGGCCGGAAGCGGCCCCGCGAGACATGTGCGTGGACGGCGGTTCGGAGGACGATCGGGAGTGAATCGGGCATCTCGCCGCGCATTCGTTCCGCTCGCACGCCGCTGATGGGTTGAGCGATCACTTCACTCATAGTCCGCAAACTCCCGATGCCTTACCCGTGAAAATCCAAGCCTGTTTAAATCTTGCGAAAGTGTTGGCAGAAGCACTCCTGCGAGCTCAACAGTCATATACGGAACCCGTCGTGGCAAGTGTACCATCTGATACAAATTTTCCCAAAAACCGCCTGTTTCGCCTCAATCGCCGCGCGACATAAGTTCCATAACAGGCAACGCCTTTCGCGTTGTGATGGTTTGAAAACGGTTTAAGATGGGCGATCGGTGATGACAAATCCGGAAAAGTTGCTTCTTTGAAATATTGCCACCGGCTTCAAATCAGGGAAGTTGAAGCCGGTTTTCAACCCAAAGCGGTGCGGTGCGGATTTTGGAGGCGAAACGAACCCCCCCGTCACGGCGGCCCGGCGCTGACCAGCGGGCCGCCGTGATTTTGAATTTGTAAAAGTCAGTTCATGTCGACAGTCGCAGTGCAGATATCCCGGATGCCGGGACTGCGGCAGGCCTTTCATATCGAGGCCGGTTGTTTTAGGAGACGTTATGAAACGACGAAAAGCCCTGGCGGGATTTACGCTGGTTGAGCTGCTGGTTGTTATTGGGATTATTGCAATATTGATTGGCATACTGCTGCCCGCTTTGAGTCGGGCGCGCGATCAGGCAATGATTGTGAAATGTGCGAGCAATCTGAGGCAAATCGCCCTGGGAACAATAAACTACGCGAATGATAACAAGGGCTACTTGCCGACACGGCACGAATTTTGGAAAGGCGCCGACCCGGCAAATGGGCATTTTGGGTATAAAGAAGCGTTTTACTCCTACTATGTCAAAGATGGGGGGGTTCCTTATTCGGTTGAAGGCTGCGTGCAAATAGGGCGACTGTTTTCCGCCCGCTACATCAAATCGGGCGAAGCTTGCTATTGTCCTTCAGGATTAGATGATCCCACCTTCGGTTACAACTCATTTAAGCAGCCGTGGCCGCAGGATACGGCGACAAAGTATCGAAGCGATTATTCATATAATGCCTATTACAACGTCAACTACAGCTTTTTGAATTACTATAAGAAGCCACCGGACGTGGTGACGCTGGCAAACGAGGCAGCATTCCAAACACTGAGCCATTTCCCGAAAACTAAATTGCTGGCTTTTGACCTGATTGATCAGGCTTCTACTGTGACACACAAAGGGCGCCAAAAATATCCCACTTGGAACGCCGTATTCATTGATGGGCACGTGCAGACGGTAATTAGTCCGACACTCTATAATCAGATGCGATTACACGGCGGTACTGGTTCAGGGTGGGCTCCCTTTGAAGATTATCGCGATATCCTTGAGGCTCAAGCCAACGGCTTTGCAGTGGATTTAGCGCACCTGACCAATCGAGTGAAGCATGCCGGCGGAACGAATACTGAGATAAACGGCGGCACGACACTCTACCACCCCTAAAACCACCCACCTGAAAATCATCAGCAGCGTGACCGCGCCCCTTTCTGGTATAGAATAACCTGTCAGCCGCGGCACAAAGGTCATTCAAGAACGTTTGGGGTCATCTGCCAAGCAGTTCCAAAAAACCTCGCCGGCGGGCGAGGTTTTCTTTTTGCATGGCCCTGCTGAGTCGCAGACGGATGTTTTATGTGGATGTCGAACCTGCTCATCGTGGTGAATCCCAATAATGCGGATCGCAATGGACTCAACGATCTGGCCGCCGCCATCACCGAAGCCAACGCGCAAATCATCTCCATTGACGAACAAAACCATGTCATCGAGGCCGCCGCCCCAACCCACGAAGTCCCCCTCATCGCCGCGATGGACGGCGTCTCCTATATCCGCACCGTCTTCACCTATTTCAGCGGCGAGCCCATCAAGGCCGCCTGAAGCATTCTTCCCCCTCCCACCTCTGATGAACAAAAACACCCTTCATAACGGCTGTAACACCTGTTTGTGGCGAAACGGCAAGCTCCTCCCACACAAACGCATCAACCCAAAGAGATAAAATTAAAACTCTCCATCTTTTCTCTGCATCTCCGCACCTCCGCGTTAAAATTTCCCCTCAATATTTCCAAGGCCACAGAGCGTTATCCCCTTCACAACAGCGGCGACAGCAATGAAATCGCCCGCTCCGTGTATTGCTTGATAACAGACCGCTTCCTCCACTCGGCCAAGTCAATAGGCGTCGATTGATCCAGATATCGATGCTGCAGCGCCCGCACATTCTGCGTCGGTTTCGCTCCATACAGCAGCACACCAAGCTCAAAGTTAAGGTGGAAGCTCCGCACATCCAGGTTCGCCGAGCCGACGATCGCGAACGCATCATCAACCGTTGTGGTCTTCGAATGAACGATGCCGGGGATGAACTGGTAAATTTTCACCCCCGCTTCCAGCAGCCGCTGATAATGCGCCCGCCCGGCGGCGGCGGTAAAAGGGTGGTCCGATCGGGCCGGGACAATCAGCGTCACATCAACGCCCCGGTCCGCCGACATCATCAGCCCCACCACCGTCGGTTCATCCGGCACAAAGTAAGGCGTCGTCAGCGTGATCTGCCGCCGGGCCGATTGCAGAGCCGCCAGAAAAACGCGCCGAAAGTTCGCGCCCGGCAGCCCAGGGCCCGTGGGGACGAACTGCCCGGGAACCCCAAATTCCATCGGCGAAGGCGTCGGCGGAATGTCAAGCAGGACACCGGTTTCAAAAGCCCAGTCCTCATTAAATACAAACGCCGCCTGCGCCGCGACCGGCCCAGCGCAGCGCGCACTGAAATCAAACCACGGACCCACTTTGGTGCGGCCATAGTCCGCATTGATGATGTTTTGACTCCCCACAAACACGATTGAACCATCAATGATCGCCAGTTTCCGATGGTTGCGAAGATCCATCCGCGGAAGCCCCCGCGTCAGCGGAGCCACCGGCAACGCCGCCGCGACTTCAACCCCCGCATCCATCAGCCTGCGCGATAACCCCTGACGATGCAGAAAATGCCGCGAACCCACCGCGTCAACCAGCAGCCGGCATCGAACACCACGCGCACACGCCGATTCCAGCGCCGCGGCCACGCGCCCGCCCGTTTCGTCACAGGCGAAAATAAAATACAGCAGATGAACCGTGGACTTCGCGGCGCCGATGTCGGCGATCAGCCGATCGATCATCACACCAGAGTCAACAATAAATTCCGCGCCATTGCCGCTGACGATCGGCAGCCCGCTGATTTTTTCAGCCTGCAGAACCATGGCCCGGTAAGAAGGGTCCAGATCGGGAATGGTCGATTTGTGTGAGGAGGCCCCGAAATCGTGCGCGGCGGCAGGGCGGAATTTTTGAACCAGTTCCCGGTGCCGAGCCGCCCGGCCGGGACCCAGGCGGGTTTCGCCGACGACGAGGTAGAGAAGCAGGCCGATGTAAGGGTGAAGAAAAATGATGCCAAGCCACGCGATGGCCGCACCAGGAGCCAGATCGCGGCGGAGAATGACGGGAACCATCACCGCACGCACGCACCAGGCAAGCGCAATATAAAGAACAAACCATTCGAGCGGCAACCAGTGAAGATGAAGAAATTGAGGAAGCACAGCCACCATCCTAACCGCCCGGAATTCAATTAACCTGCGCCGTGAATAATCCAACCTCAATTTCCTAAAGCGAGACGCTGGCGCAGTAATGCATCCCACAGACGGCTTGCAATAATCCCGCCACGCGAAGCTGAAGAAAAGCCCGAAAAAAGCAGGAAAAAATCGCCACCTGAATGGCATTCGGGACGGGCGCTATTTATTTCCCCTCGCGAGAGATTGTCGATGGAAGGTCGTCGAAGAAGAGAGCGTCGCCATTTTTTGCAGGGGTTAGAGGCTCTACTGTGAACTGGCTCAACTCCCCGTAAATCTGGCCCTGCAGGGATTCAAGCAGATTGAATACGCGGTCGGCCGGCCGCCGCTGGAGATACGATGTCCGGGGTCCTTCCCAATTCCACTGGGATTTCAATTGACGATTCACGGCGGGCGGCCTAATTTCACGTTGTGGATTATGGAAAATTCATCACGATCGAGCCAGACAAGCGCAGCGGGCAGGCTTGTATCCGCGGACTGCGAATGACAGTGCGGGACGTTCTGGAATATCTCGCTGCAGGAATGACGCCGGCGAAGATTGTTGATGACTTCCCTGATTTGACGGTGGAGGATATTCAGGCTTGTCTTGCGTACGCCGCTGACCGGGAACGCCGGCTCTGGACGGTTCCGGCGGCATGAAATTGCTCTTCGATCAGAATCTTTCCGACAAATTGGTGGGCCAGTTGGTTGTCGAGTACCTGGCTCTGGGCATGTGCGCGATTTCGGGTTGGCGCGGATGTCCGATCTGGCGGTCTGGTCGCATGCTGCATCGCAGGGATTTCTCATTGTTTCAAAAGATGTCGATTTTCAGTAGCGTGCTTTGCTGAGGGGACATCCACCGAAAGTAATCTGGATTCGATTGGGGAACCGCCAAACAACTGCAGTAGCCACGTTGCTCCGTTTTCATCAAGCAACGCTCCTTGAATTTGAGGCCGATCCGTTGGCATCGTTCATCGCGTTGGGTTGATATCTTCCCCCCACTCCCCATCTCCAGTTCAAAAACTCAGCGGAGCAATTTAGCCACAGGCACACAAACCTTGCTGAGCGCGGCCCTCATCCCGCGTGGCCGATTCTTCACGCCTTCTTTCGCCAGCGCGGAAGCAGGTCGCCCATCACGTTCACACCGAGCGCAGCGCAGGCGCTGATATACACTACTGCCCCGACACCCATCAGTATCGCCAGTTGCAGCACCCATGCCTCGCGGCGGTCGCCGTGGGGATAGAGGGGAGAAATTTTAATGGCGTAACAGGCAACGCCCATCACAGCCGTCGCGGCAATCATTTTTCCGATCGACGGGAAACTCTGCCGCAGGTTCAGCCCGCCGATCTTTCGGTCCAGCATCCAGAGCATCACCAGCGCCTGCACGATAAAACTGACGAACGTGCCGACCGCCATGCCGCTTTCGCCGAGGCGCGTCCAGAGCAGGGGGATTTCGATCACCAGGTTCAGCACGATATTCACCATCGACATCATCAGCGGCGTCATGGTGTCGTGCACAGCGTAATATGCGCGGTTCACAATCTGCAGCAGCGAAAACGCCCAGATTGCGCCGGCATAAATCATCGTTGAGCGCACGATCCACTGCACATCAGATCCATGAATCTGGCCATGCTGGAAAAGCAATTTTGCGGTAGGCAATGCAACCAGCGCCAAGCCGACGCTCGCAGGAAGGCCTTCCCAAAGGCTGGCTTCGATCCCCTGCCGCAGAACACCGCGGAACCGCTCGCGGTCCTGATCGAGCGCGTTGGCGCTGAGGCCCGGAAAGATCGCCGTCGCCAGCGCAATGGCAAAGATGCCAAGGGGGAATTGATAGAGGAATTGCGCCAGGTCAAGCCGCCGCGGCGCGCCCAGTTCCATCGGGAAACGCACGAGATGGCCAAACCAGTGAAAATGCGTGACGGCCTTGCCCGCATTATCGACGCCTTGCATCAGCGCCATCGAAAGGCCTTTATCCAATAGCACTGAAAGCTGCAGAACACCCGCGCTCAGCGCCACCGGCAGCGACAGCCGCAGCATCCGTTTGATCGTCGGCGTCCAGAAATGGGGAACGAGCTTGAATCGAAACCCAACCTGCTTCAGCGCCGGCAGCAGCACCGCCACCTGCAATACTCCCGCTACCAACACGAACATCGCCAGCCAATATGCAAGTGTCGTCTGCTTACCAACCACCTCCGCCGCGGGCGTGAGCCGATTCAATCCCACGATCTTCGCGCCGATCAACAGCACCAGAATATGGCACGCATTCAAAATAATCGGCGCTGCGGCGGGCGGTCCGAATCGCTTATGCACCTGAAGAATCCCGCTGACAAACGCTCCGCCGCAGATGAGCAGGACGTAGGGCAGCATGATCGCGGTGAGTTTCAGCATCAGCACGCGATCAGGGCGGAAGTCGCGGTCCATCAGCATCAGACCGACAACAACCCCTTCGCCGGCAATCGTAAGGCCCACAAGGATCGCGCATAAAAGATTGACGGCGGCAGCCGCAAAATCATTGGCGGCCTCAGGATGATCGCGCCGCACAGCCTGGGCATACAGCGGAATAAACGCCGCCGAGAGCGCGCCTTCGCCGAACAGCTTGCGAAATAAATTAGGTATAACAAAGGCGACGGTGAACGCCGAGCCGACGAGCGCGGTGCCTAAGTAGTGCCCCGCCACCATCTCCCGCCCGAGCCCGAAGAAGCGGCTGATGAGCGTGAGAAACCCGATCAGCTTTGCATGCTGCACCAGTGACTTGGTAGAAGAAGCCCGCGAAGCCACCGTCGCCGGCTCCGCCAGAGCGGATAACGACGGCGAAACTATAACTGCTGAATCAGCCATCTCTATCCCGTAGCACGGTTGTCTCGCCCGTGTCAGACACTGTTCGACACAGGCAAAACGCCCGTGCCGCTTAGCTTACTTTTCAACCGTTCCGCCGCAGCTCTTATGTCATCGCAACCCGTTACCGCCGCCGTCACGGCGATGCGGCCCATGCCGGCTTTCAGGACTTCATCGACATTCTCCGGCGTAATGCCTGCAATCGCGAAGGCAGGAATTTTTATCCCCCTGGCGACCTCCGCGACATAAGTTAATCCAGGCAGAAAATCGCGGGGCTTGGTTGGGCTGCGGAAGACCGGGCCTGCGCCGATGTAATCGGCGCCATCAAGCACAGCCTGACGGGCCTGTTCGATGTTGTGGGTGCTCACGCCGACGATTTTTCCCGCGCCCATGATTTTCCGCGCTTCTGTCGCGGCCACATCTGCTTGACCGACGTGTACCCCATCAGCGCCGCTGAGCAGCGCAATGTCCGCCCGATCGTTGATGATGCCGATAACGCCGCGGCTGCGGCAGATTGCCACGAACTCTTTCGCGCGTTTAAAAACGCGCCGCTTTCTAAATCTTTTTCGCGAAGTTGCAGACAATCCGCCCCGCCGGCGATCGCCGCCTCGGCGGCGGATTGCCAGCGGCCTTTGCAGGCGCTTTCGGTGATCAATACATATAATCGAACAGCTTCAAAGCGCTTTGACGGCCAAAGCGTGCGCGAGATCGCCTGTTCGATCGCATAAAACTGATATCGGATCCGCTCGATCGCCGCGGCGTCGGCCGGGTTGATGGTCTTGCTGAATTCTTCAATCGCCCGCAGTGCCTCACCGAGCCGCTTCGCCGCCGCGGTGACGACATCCGCCAGCGTGCCGCGTTCGAATTCTGCCGCCGTTTTGTTGTCCGTTCCCACATCGCCCGGCGTGTCGCGAAATAAAATCGCTTCCACCAGCCACGCCTTTGTCGCCTCTGTCAGATCATGCCGCAACTGCTTGAGTTGCGCTGAAAGGTCCGCGTCATCCAGCACAAATCGGCAATAGTCTTCCAGGACGCGCAGCCCCTCCCGCGCTCGATTCGCATTCGCATCAAGCAGACGCAAAACCGCACCATCACTGGGATTCATGCTGCGCGACACCGGGGGCCGATTATAGGACGAGTGGCCTTTGCCGCCACCGCCTTACAAGGAGCTCAATATGTTCAGCATGCTCACGCTCGGTTTTGTCGTCTTCCTTCTCCTGGTGGCCGGGTCTTTCGTTGTCACCCTCATGCCCGTTCCCGTGAGCACCCAAGGCGGCCGCGCAGATCAGCGCGGTGTGCATGGGGCGCCGTTTGTCCCTGCCGAATTTGAAACCGCTCACGGCGAATCCACATACCCCTTTGTCCTTTGCGATCTCAACGAACACGCCGGCGATGAACTCAGCGACGAGCAACTCCTCGAAAACGAATATGAATCGCAGGAGGAGCTGCATCACCCGTCGATTTTCACTTCGAACTCGGCCGAAGAACCCATGAAGGAAGCCGCATGAAGTTGAATAATTCGCGTAAACAGGCCTTTCAGCAGGGTTTATCCGGGCTTCGCGCTGCAAAGTCCGCCAGACTGACGCGCACAGGCGGCACCATTGGTGCCATTCGTCCGAGCCTCTATAATCCGGCTGGAATGCCAAATACCAACCTGATTATCCAAGGCGACTCGATCAAAGTCCTGAATGATGGACCCGAAGGCTGGATCGATCTGGTTTTTGCCGACCCTCCCTTCAACATCGGATACCTCTACCACGGCTACAACGACGAGCTGAAGACCGAGGACTACCTGAAATTCAGCGCCGACTGGATGAAGGCCGTCCACCGCGCCCTCAAACCCACCGGCAGCTTTTACCTGGCGATCGGCGACGAATATGCCGCCGACCTCGCCGTCATCGCCCGCCGGCAGATCGGTTTCAACCTCCGCAACTGGATCATCTGGCATTACACCTTCGGCCAGCAGACCAAGAAGATGTTCGCCAAGAGCCACACGCACATCCTCTATTTCACCAAGGAAAAAGAGGGCTTCACCTTCAACCCCGACTCCATCCGCGTTGCCAGCGCCGCCAAACCACGTATGGCGACCTCCGCGCCAACCCCAAAGGTAAACTGCCGGATGACACCTGGTATCTGCGCCCGCAGGAAGCCGGCGGCAACGGTTACTTCGAACCCGGCCAGGACGTCTGGAACGTCAGCCGAGTCTGCGGCACCTTCAAGGAACGCGAAGGCTGGCACGGCTGCCAGATGCCGATGGGCGTTCTCGACCGAATCGTCAAAGCCAGCAGCAACCCCGGCGACATCGTCCTCGACCCCTTCAACGGCTCCGGCACCACCTGCGTCTCCGCCGCCCTCCTTGGTCGCCAATATGTCGGCATCGATCAAAGCGAAGAATACGTCAACTACGCCCGCAAGCGGCTGGATCATGCTTTAGCCACCCAGATTAAAATCAGCGGCGAATCCCCCACCACATCAATCGCCGCCGTGATTGACCCCACCCGCGCGAGCAAAGTCCAAACCAAAACCGACGCCTTCGGCCGCCCCCGAGTCGCCCGCCGCCGCACAGTCCGGAGCGCTTAAGCCGCCAACGTCTCTTCGTTCAGCAATCGGCAGCCCATTAGTCAATTTAATTGACTTAAGGCAATTCCGTTCATTTATCTCCGTGGAAGTGGAAATAAACTCCAGCCGCTGCCTTGGAATTAGAAGACCTTCCGCTTGTCATTCACGTCCGTGTATTGGAAATTTTTGAACGATTAAAAAACTGGCCAACGGTTTCAGGAACCAAGCCTTTGCAGCATGAGCTTCGTGGCAGCTTCCGAATTCGCACGGGCGCCTATCGCGTCGTTTTTCGGGTGCAGGCAGGGCGGGTAATCGTCTGGAAAATTGATGATCGTCGCGATTTGTATAAAAGCTCCTAACAAAACAGGAGGAAAATGAACGCAGAGTCGCGGAGGCCGCGGAGGTAAAACGCGGAGAAAACAAGGAAAAACATAGCCCTCTCTGTTCTACCTCCGCGGCCTCCGTGACTCTGCGTTCATCCATTCTGTTAGGAGCTCTAAATAATGGAGACGACAATGGACAAAACCAATACGGCTATAATTGATGGTAAACGATATGTGCTGTTGCCCGAAGCCCAATACAAACGGCTCAAAGCGGGGGCCAAGGTCGTGGTGCCGGAATCCGACCTCCCGCAATTTCCTAAACGCCTTCCCGGTGGCAACTACGATGCAATCGCCTGGGCGCGCATATCCCTCGCCCGCAAAATCATCGCCGCCAGAAAAGAATTGGGATGGTCCCAGGCCCAGCTCGCTCGCGTCGCAGCTCTTCGCCCCGAAGTCCTGAACCGCATTGAGAAAGCACGCGTCTCAGTCGATGCCGCTACTGTGGCAAAGATCACCAATGCATTAACACCTTGAAGTGCTCCCTGATCCACGAAACATCGAGAAACCCAAACCCAAACCGACGCCGCCACCCGCCTCGCCGCCAGGACGACCTACCCCAAGCTCAGCGCCTCCTTCAGCAGCCCCGCCACCCAAAGACATTCATCTTTATGCCAGTTATTCAGAATGGGCGTGCGCCATCCCCACCAGTTCCTGATGAGAAGACGGCTTCGCAGCCTGAATGAAGGAATTTCAATCTCGCCCTCAATGTACACCCTCTCACCCCTCACGAGCATTCAGCCGATGACCTCATTACACGCATGCGGATGCTTCGCCTCAGCTACGACCTCGCTGCCCAGTCCCTTCGCCAGTGCCGCCAGTTGCTCGCCGGGGGGCGATGGGACCATCGCCGCTATCTCGAGCGGCGGTTTTATCGGCTCTATGGCCGCTGGCCCGATCTCGATTCCCCAGTCCGCCTTTCCGACAAACTGCTCTGGTTGAACGTCAACTACCGCCATCCGTTGATGCCCCCGCTGGCTGATAAGTTCCTCGCCCGCGCGATCGTCGGCGAGCGAGCCGGCGCGGAGATTCTGGTGGATCTGCTTGGCACGTGGGACCGGCCGCAAGATATTCAATTCGATCGCCTGCCCAACGCCTTCGCGCTCAAGGCCACCGCGGGTTCCGGATGGAATATTATCTGCCAGGACAAATCCAAGCTTGATATCCCTGCTACTCTTGCAAAGCTGCAATCGTGGATGGATCAAAGCTACTATCACAAGTATTTCGAATGGCCGTATGAGGGTCTGAAATCTCGCGTCATCGCCGAGCCGTTCCTGGCCGATCCCGATTATCCGCAGCGCAGCCTGCCGGATTACAAATTTTATTGCTTTAACGGCCAGCCTCACTATCTCAGCATCTGCACCGACCGCCGCGGCAATGGGCGTTGGGATTTCTTCGACCGCAACTGGCAAACTCCCGACCTCTGCTTCGACAAAGCCCCCAGGTCTGAAACACCCCCGCCATGCCCGCCGAACTTCGAGCGGATGCTTTCCGTTGCCGCCAGACTGGCCGACGGGTTTCCGTTTGTTCGGGTGGATCTGTACAACCGCCGGGGGCAGGTATTGTTCGGCGAGATGACCTGGTTCCCCTCCGCCGGGTTCCTTCGGATCGACCCGCCCGGCGCAGATGAAATGCTCGGCAATCTCCTCACGCTCCCCAATGTCCGCAGCGCCGCAGCCGCCTGACGCGGCTCAATGCTTTGCGCGATATCAGCGCCCCGGCGGTTTCCTGATCGCATCATCCACCGCATGCCGCGTCTGCTCTCCCGCCGCCTTCAATTGGACATCGTCAAACATCACAACGCCCGGCTTCAGATAGGCATAAAGATCAACGCGCAGGTGCTCCACCCGAAACACCGGATGCTGCGGGTTTAAATCGCAGGTAATCGTGACCCACCTCCCATCCGTCGCGGCGCTCGGTGGCACCTGTCGCCGATAACATTCTCGCTCCGTCGGCTGGCCGCTGATGTCCTTGCCCGTCGTATATCCTTTCACGAACACATGCAGGTTCGGCCCATCCGACCGATACTTAAACACCAGCCGATAACGCGTATTCGGCTCAATCGCGATAGCGCCCGAAAGACACGCCAGCCCGTTGGATTCAGCAACATCCTTCGACAGATTCATCGCCAGCACATTGCGGGCATGAGCCGGGTCATCGCGGAGACGGTAGATCACCACCTTATCTTTGTCCGGCAGCGAGTCCGACAACGTCGGCGGATAAATTTCCGCCCGCAGCAGCGCCTGCCACGAGTCCTTCGATGCCGCCGCCAAGTCGCCATCAGGAACAAGGTTTGGATTCTTCGCAAACAGCGCCCGCGCGGCCGCGTCATCCACAACCGCCTCTTCGCTGGAATGGCTGAACTGACGAACGCCGTCCAGCATTTGTAGAATATCTTCGACCGCAAACCGCAGATCGGTAGGCTGTGCGATCCGCTTCTCAAACTCATGTGGAAGGGGGTCAGGCTGATCCACATCAAACGTCTTTAGCCGCAGCACAGACTCGCCGGCCGCCGCCTCAAGCTGTCCCCAGATCATCACCTGCGGCTTTTCATCCTTCGCCACCTCCAGCAACTCCCCTGGTGAACTGCTGAGATCGATGGATTTGCCTTCGCCACCAACGAGGTCAGCCATGGCAGGCCCGTCGATCACCTCATAATGCCCGTCACGATCCAGCTTCGCGCGCAGGGAAAAGCCCACCTTCTCCCGCTGCTCGGCCGATGCGGAGCCGGCCAACGGAAAGACCGCGATTTTGGGTTTTTCCTGGCCAAATGAGCGTGAACAAAGAAGAAAGCAGCAAACAAACGCGCATTTCCATGGATAACGCAACCGGCGGACAGACTTTTCAGCGGCGGCGGCCATCAAAACATTATCTGCCTGCCCCGATACCCAACTCAAGCCAAATGTTCCGTCGAACTCTCCCTTTCCCCCACCGTACATCCCCCGTACGATGATTCATCGATGCCAATGAGGAAAAACGCGCCCTACACTACACGTAACTAATCAGAAACTATTCCCATGACTCAGAAATACATCCGCATCCGAGGGGCCCGCGAGCACAACCTGAAGGGGATCAATGTCGATATTCCCCGCGATCAGCTTGTGGTGGTAACGGGACTTTCAGGAAGCGGGAAATCGACGCTGGCATTTGATACGGTGTTTGCCGAGGGGCAGCGGAAATATATGGAGTCGCTGTCGACGTATGCGCGGCAGTTTCTCGATCAGTTGCAGAAACCCGATCTGGATGAGATTGAAGGATTGCCGCCGACGATTGCGATTGAGCAGCGGTCGAGCAGTTCCAATCCCCGATCGACGGTGGCGACGACCACGGAGATTTATGATTACCTGCGCGTGCTGTTTGCGCGGGCGGGCACGCCGCACTGCTGGGAATGCGGCAGGGAGATTTCCAGCCAGACCCCTTCGCAGATTGTGGATGCCGTGATGAAATATCCGGCGGGGACGAAGGTGATGATCTTGTCGCCGCTGGTGCGCGGGCAGAAGGGGGAGCACAAGGACATCTTCGGCGCGATTCATAAGCAGGGGTTTGTGCGGGCGCGGGTGGATGGGGTCATCACGGAACTGGACGCGAAGAATTTCCCGGCGCTGAAAAAGACGTTTGTTCACAATATTGAAGCAATCGTCGATCGCATCGTGCTTAAGCCGGAGATTCGGTCGCGGCTGGCCGATTCGATCGAGACGGCGCTGAAGCTGGCGCAGGGCCTGGCGATCGTAACGGTGGGCAATTCGGATGGCACCTGGACGGACCAGGTGTATAGCGAGAAGTTTGCCTGCCCGATTCATCCGAATGTATCGCTGCCGGAATTAGAGCCGCGGCTGTTCAGCTTTAATTCGCCGCACGGGGCGTGTCCGGAATGTCATGGGCTGGGGACAAAGTTTGAGTTTGATCCGGAAATGATTGTGCCGGATGAATCGCTGTCGCTGGAGAACGGCGCGATTGAAGCGTGGCGGAAAAACGGCAAGCGGATGAATATTTTTTACAGCCGAATCCTGCGCACCGTGGCGCGGGATTTTGGGATCAGCTACAGCCTGCCGTACAAGGAGATTCCAAAGAAGATACAGCAGATACTGATGTTCGGCACCGAAGCCCGCGGCGACAACGGAACGGGAACCGATTTTGAAGGCGTCATCCCCAACCTCCAGCGGCGATTTGAAAACACGGAGAGCGAATGGGTCAAGACGAAGATGCACAGCTATATGTCCGAGCAGCCGTGCGATGTCTGCTGCGGGACGCGATTGAAAAAGAAGCGCTGGCGGTTCGGCTGCACGTGCATGACGGGCATATCGGTTCGACGGAATGTGCGTCGGTCCAGGAGGCATTGCCTGGCGGAAATGGTGAGGCTTCCGTCGCGGCAGTTGACGCCGCGGACGCCCGTACCGCGGGCAGAGCTTCCGGCAGGAAGAAAAAGAAAGAGGTCGAAGAACCCTTAACGGCGCTGGTCTTGCCGGGATACAGCATTGACGACGTCACCCGGTTGACGGTGGAGAAGGCGAAGTATTTCTTCGAGCACCTGCGGCTCAGCAGCGAAGGGACCGCCATCGCCGAGCCGATCGTGCGCGAGATCAACTCGCGGCTGGGCTTCATGGTCGATGTGGGTCTTGGATATCTCACGCTTGATCGCAAAACCGGATCGCTCAGCGGCGGTGAGGCGCAGCGCATCCGACTGGCGACGCAGGTGGGATCAGGGCTGGTGGGCGTCTGCTATGTCCTGGATGAACCGACGATCGGGCTGCATCAGCGCGACAACACGCGGCTGGTCCGCACCCTGCGGCGGCTGCAAACCATCGGCAATACTGTCATCATCGTCGAGCATGATGAAGACTGCATCCGGGCGGCGGATTATCTGATCGACATCGGGCCGGGCGCGGGCAGCCACGGCGGGAATGTGGTGTGCGCGGGGGCAATGCCGCAGGTGCTGAAGCATAACGAGAGTGTGACGATCAAATACCTGACAGGGGAATATGCGATCGTTCCGCCGATGCGGAGGCGGCCAGTCGATCCGGAACGGTCGTGCATTGAATTGAAGGGGTGCCGCGCGAACAACCTGAAGAATGTGGACGTGCGCATTCCGCTCGGCGGATTCATCTGCATCACCGGCGTGAGCGGAAGCGGTAAGTCAACGCTGATCAATCAGACGATGCTGCCGGCGCTGAAGCGAAAAATTTATGGTTCGAAAGTGAAGGTCGGCGATCACAAGGCGATGAACGGATGGAACAGGGTCGATAAGGTAATTGAGATCGACCAGAGCCCGATCGGGCGCACGCCGCGCAGTAACCCGGCGACTTATACCGGCGTGTTCGATGAGATTCGCAAGACATTCGCCAAGACGCGCGAGGCAAAAATTCGCGGCTATGAAGCCGGGCGATTCAGCTTCAATGTCAAAGGCGGCCGCTGCGAAGCGTGCCAGGGACAGGGGACTAAGTGCATCGAGATGCACTTTCTGCCGGATGTGTATGTATCGTGCGAAGTCTGCCACGGCACGCGATACAACGCCGAGACGCTGGAGATTCATTATCGCGGGAAGAACATCAGCGAAGTGCTGAACATGACAGTGGAGGAAGCGCTCAGCTTCTTCGAAAATCATCCGCAGGTATACCGGATGCTCAAAGCGCTGAATGATGTCGGCCTGAGCTATGTGAAGATCGGCCAGCCGAGCACGCAGCTATCCGGCGGCGAAGCGCAGCGCGTGAAGCTGGCGACGGAGCTGGGAAAGAACCCAACCGGCCACACGCTGTACGTGCTGGATGAACCGACGACCGGGCTGCATTTCGCGGACATTCATAACCTGCTGAACGTGCTGAACCGGCTGGCAGACCTGGGCAACACGATTGTCGTGATCGAGCATAACCTGGACGTGATCAAGTGCGCCGACTGGATCATCGACATGGGTCCCGAAGGCGGCGACGGCGGCGGCACCGTCATCGCCAGCGGTCCGCCGGAGCGGATCGTAAAGGCGGCGAACAGCCATACCGGGGAATATTTGAAGCCGAAGCTGGTGCAGCCGAAGGGCGTGCTGGTGGAGCAGAAAATTGCGTGAGCAGTTGCCTGCTATGATGCGGCCAATTCCATCAGAGGCGATTTCGATGTGTCCTGCGGACTGATCGGCGGCTTCATCCCCCGCCGACGAACGTAACAATTTCCACTTCATCCCCCGCATTCAGCGCAACATCATATTTTTCCACCCGCGCCAGACGCCGGTTCAATTCGATCGCAACTTTTTCAGGAGCGAGTTTGAACTGGGCGACCAGTGACCTGAGCGTCGTTCCTTCTGTTACATCGCGCTCATCGCCGTTGACTTTAATCTTGATCATAGAAGTTGCGCCCGCAGACGAAGCCCGCACTATATGTGATGGGGTGCGCGTCGCAATACGTTGGAAGTGAGGGGCAGCGGCCAACGGGGTATTTTCTTGCCCCATTCTTCCGGTACTGCGGGATAAGCGGCGCGAAAAGTCCAGCCGCTATGTGATTGCGCTGCGGCGGGCAGGGTTGATGAGATTATCCTGGATCAACAGCTTCCAGCATAGCGCCAGGCGGCGGCGGAGCAGCGCCAAGGAGCAGACCGGCATTGTGTTCTTCGGTGGCGCCGGTCTGCGGATTGACTCGCATTTCCCGTTTCCAGCCGATGATGGCGAAGAGACCGCCGTGGTTTTCTTCGCCGCGGCCTAGGAGGGTGTTTTCATAATCCAGGAGTGACTCGTGGGGGCCGAAGCCGAAGCTGGGGTCATACCAGGATTGACGGTTATCCCGCTGGACCAGCACGACGGCGTGGTTGCCGAACATGCCGCCGATCCTGTTCCCTTCCTGCGTGGAGGCGTGGCCGAGGCGGAGCAGATCGGTCACATCGGGCTCGGGCCAGTCGGTTGCGCCGGTGTCGACGGGATTATCAATCTTCCACTTGAATCCACCCGCGTTTATTTCGCATTCTTCAGGCGCAAACGGAAATGGCGAAAGCTCCTGCTGCGGTTTCCACTTAAACGGCTTGACCAGGATGCCAACCGTCCGGACAACCGATCGGATGCCCGCTTCATTGGGAATTTGAAACGTCGGCAAACCGAGCCGTGGGAGGACGGCGCTGGGCTTGGGACGGACAGCGCGGACGGCGGACTCGATGCCGTGAATCGCAAAAGCTTCGTGGAGAAGCTCGGCCCAGCCGCGGCAACTGCTGTCGGTGTGCGTCACCAGGTCGCGTGCATCGCGGGTGATGTAATGCGGTTGATGAGGGCCTGGCTTGTTGTCGCGCCAAAAGCCCAGCCGCTGCCCTTTGGCGTTGGTCAGAACCTGTCCGCGCTGAAAGCGCGTGAAGCTCGTCCAGACGTTGCGCTCCGCTTCAATTGCATTGGTCGCGCTGCCCGTTATGCAGGCGACATGGTAAAAAGATTCCCGCGGACAAGCGGAGATGGATCGGGCGGCGGTGAAATAAAGCCGCACGGGATATTGATCGTAAACCGCGCCGGCGTAAGCGACTTCAATTTGCGTGTAATCCGCGCCGGGGATGCGACATTCCCATGTCCATGATTCATCAAGCGTCTGGACGGCGGCATTAGAGATACCGACGACAGGCAGATCGATCTCCGCTTCGCCATGATTGAAAACAATCGTGCTTTCGGGAACGCGCACCTGGCCATTGGAGCTGGCGCGAACAAATGCCTGCTGGCGGCCTTCACAATCCGCGGCAAGTTGAACGCGAATGCGGATAGCGCCGGATCGAATCACAAACGCGCCGACCGCATGACGACCTGCGCGAGATTGCGCGGTGATTGAAGACCAGTGATGGAAAGATCGATCGAACTGGAAGAAGGAGAATCGTCGGAGATGACCGATTGCCCGCCACGTTCGGTGTAACCGGCGGCAGCGCCAAAAGACAGGCCGACCAATTCGACCAGAATAGAACGATGTTTAAGAAGGCGGCCTTTTTCGGTCGGCTCGGAAACCGATGCGCGATTATCGCGATAGATATCAACGGATGAGTCCGGTGAGTCGGGATAACGAGCGTCGGCGAACATCAAGCCCTCTGGTCGCGAGGGGGTAAAACAGATGGACTACCATCGCGACTACAGGCTTAATATCGTTCATTGAAACGGGGCGGCGTAATTGTCGGAATTACGGTTTTTAGTCGTGCCAAATTAGCGGTTTACCTACGCTCAACTACTTAAGATTTAGTTAGATTGAGAAGAAGGTTTAATAAAACCCCATTTTATGCGGCTGAGAGCTATTCAGGTCAAAACGGAGAGCCCATGCCGAATGGCAAACTTGGTAAGTCCGGCAATGGAGTGAATTTCAAGTTTCGTCATAATATTGTGACGATGCGTATCCACCGTGCGCACGCTGATGTGAAGAATCTCAGCCACTTCGGCGCTGCTTTTGCCCTCGGCGATGAGCTGCAGCACCTCGCGCTCGCGACCGGAGACCTTGGAAAGCTCAGTATCTTTCTGCTCGCCTTGCGCTCGTCGGACATAGTCAGTCATCAGCGTGTCTGAAAGCGCCGGGCTGATGTAGCTTTTCCCGGACATTACCAATTCGATTGCATTGAGCAGTTCATGGAACGCCGCCCCTTTCAGGACATAGCCGTTAGCGCCCGCCTTGAGCGATTCGAAAACATACTGTTGATCTTCATACATTGAGAGCATCAGCACGCGGATGTCGGGATATGAAAGCGCGGATTTGCCGGGCCGCTTCCACTCCATTGAGGCCGGGCATGGCGATGTCCATCAGCAACAGATCAGGGCGAAGGTCGCGGGTGAAATCGACTGCCTGGCGGCCATCGGACGCTTCGCCGACAACCTGCACCTTGCCTGATCCCTCCAGCAGTGCGCGAATTCCGGATCGGACAAGAGTGTGGTCTTCTACAAGCAGTGCGCGAATAGCCATGGTGAGTATGCCGTGTTGGTTAGGAGCCACTAAGAAGCTGCAACTGCGGGCGTCTGCTGAACCGGAATCGCCGTTTCGATAATTACCCGCGTACCCTGTCCGGGTTGTGATTCAATTCGAAACTTTCCACCGAGGGAAGTCAATCGTTCATCAATGCCGGCCAGGCCCAGACCGCGGCGAACGCCGGGCGCCAAAGCAATAGCGGGATCGAATCCACTGCCATCATCATCAACGACGATACGGATGCCGCCGGTCAACCAATGAACAGTTGTGATGATTTCCTTTGCATTGCCATGTTTCACTGCATTATTAATCAATTCTTTTATGGAGCGAAACAGATAACTTGCAAGCGAGGTCGGAATTTTTTTAGATTCGCCGGCTTCCTGAATCATTACTTCCGCGTGTGTGCGGCGGTGGAATTCTTCGCCAAATCCCCTGAGCGTCGGGACCAGGCCCAGGTCGTCCAGCATCGCCGGATGAAGATTGAATGTCAGCTCGCGGGTCTGGTGGATCAGGTCACCGATTACCTTAATAACGTCGTTCAGGCGATCATATTGCCGGCTATGGAGCGGAGATTCGGTGACGGCGATTTCAAGATTAAGCTTAATGACGCTCAGCATTTGGCTGAAGGCGTCATGGATATCGTAGGCAATCCGCCGCCGCTCGGCGTCTTCAGCTTCGGAAAGTTGCAAGGCCAGGGCGCGGAGCGACGAATCGGCGCGCTGTCGTTCGACGATCTCCGCCCGAAGTTCCACGGTGCGGGCATCGACCAGCTCCGCAAGCCGGCGCTCGGTATTACGCAGATAGATCAGCAGTTCGACGATAGCCGGGAAATAGATCAGGCGAACCGACACATTAAACAGCAGCACAGGCAAACCAGCCAGAAAATCCGCTTTAGGTTCGCTGTATCGCATCCATAGGGGGACGGCGACAAGGCTGAGAAAATACCCTGGCCATCGGCCGGCATACCACGCGGCGAATCCGACGGGGACCAAGTAGAACAAACCAATATGAATATTCGGCCCGCTGATGCGATCCAAAAACGCAATGGTGAGAAGCCCTATGGTCCCCAGGAGCGCGATCGCGAGATCATGCGCGAACGATGAATCACGGCCGACTTTTGGAGCATTATCCATCAGACGCTGCTCCGATGCTTGAGCGCTTCGCGGTAGATTCCTTTGAGCGGTTCAGATGTGAGATTCAAACCGCCGTTGGATTCGATGGTGAGCGTATAGAGCCGGTCTGCATCAAAGGGCCCCCAGATCCCCTGCCCATTGGCGACGCGAACGCCTTTTTCCTGGCGATAGGCGGGATCATCTGCCAGTCGCCAGAAGTTGGACCAGAGTTCCATTTCAAACGAGCTGACGCGGGGGTCGGCCCCGTGATAGAAGTCGGGGATTTTGCCCGGCTGATCGATCATGAACGCGTTGTCGGGGCTTTGATGATCGCCATAAACCTTGGTGAATAAAGCGATGCTGTGGCCGCGGAGCGGATCGTTCTGGGCAACGAAGTCGTGATCGAATTTAACCACCATCGCATCGAAGTGGGCAAACTTGCCTTCAATGGTGAATGACTTTGGCGGAAGCGTCGAACCATCGCGGGCATATTCGACAAAGAGGAGCGTGCTCCGGAGTACGCCGTTGGTTTCTTTCTGGTCGGTGACCAGGACCTCGGCGACGCGATGCTCATCACTGAGGCGCTGGACGATCGCCTGAAGATGTCGCTTGTCCTGCTCCAGCTGCGCGATCTGGCGGTCCGCTGAGAAATGGTCCCGATAGAAGACGATGCCATACGACCCGGCGACAACCAGGACGGCGAGGAAGACGATTTTGGCGAGCGTGCGCAGCATACTCTTTCGTATTCTACGATATCGACTGGTTACCGGACGGGGGATGAGCGGGGATTTTGGCTTTTTATCACAACCCGATCAATGTGATCGCCGTGTTTATTGCGACCAAGAGCGCAGCCGGCGATCGCAAAGACCGAAATTATCGGACCTTCGCCGGCATTTCACCCGACGCATCCATCTCTTCATCCAGCCTGGCGTCTTTCCAGAGCCGCTTGATTTCGTCAGCGTCTGCTGGAAGCACGAGAACCTTCTGTTCCATATTTTCGCTTCCCAGCCACTGCCCGTCGCGAGTGAGATAGTGTGTGGTGGCAGAGCCCTCCACGCCGATCCGATCCGTCACCAGAACCGCGCGGACGTGCTTGCCATCGAGCAGAACATCCTGCTCTTTCTGAACATCCACGTATCGCGACATCACCTCTTTCTGATCGCTGACATAGGAGGCGAACATATAGGTCTTGGGATCATCCAGCGGCAGCAGCCGCGGGAGCAAATGACCCAAAGCTTCGGGAAGATAAAAGACCGGCAGGTCGCGCTGCACGGGAATCCCCGCGCGCACTTTGGTGTAGGTGCTGACGCTGAGCGTATACCGATCGCGCTCGCGAACGCGAGGGTTTCGGCGGTCTCTCGGATCCACCGGCCCTGTCGTCGGTGAATCGGGCGATACCAACGCGCGGTGAATCTCCATATCGGTGTTGCCGAGTTCTGAAGTGGTCACCGGCCCGAGGCGGCCGTCATCTGTTGTCGTGATGATCGACCAGTCTTCATGCCGGCGATCGAACGTGACAAACAGCTTGGATTCCCGATCCATCTGAGAAGCGCGAGCGGGCGCGGCCGGGAGCAAGGGTTGAGCGGGAATTGCCGATGGAATCACCTGCCCCGCCGGCGGGGCCGCCGCCGCGGGCGCGGCCGGGGCATCGGCTTTCGGTTCGACCGCGATGTGCGTGCGGATATCCACTTCCACGCCGTCATGCGTGGCGTGCTGTGCCGGCTTTTCAATGACCTTCAAATAACCGACGTCCTGGCCGTCGCGAATAACGCGCAAATATTGTTCGGGCACAAGCGCGGAGGTGATGCGTTTTTCATCCCATGAGGTGAACAGTTCATGGGTATGAAACAGCCGCTGGTCCTGCTCGTTTTTCAGTTCCTGCCGGTCCAGCAGTTTCACGGTGGCCAGCACTTTCTCGAAGGTGCGGGCCGCGAGAACTTCTTTCGGATCATCCTCACCGCTCTGATCCATATCCTTTGACCGGCCTGGCGTGGTGAGCTGAAAGATGTAAAACGTCTGATCGTCCTCACGGAAAATCGCCTGCTGGGTGAGCGCGCGATCGACGCCGGCGTTATACCGGGCGGCGATGAAGCCGACCTTATACGCACCGATTTCTTTGACATCCTGCAACAGCACATCCGCCGACGAGTTGGTCGATTTCAGTTGGTCCGCGGTCATTTCCAGTAAACCGCCCGGCAGATCGCCAACCGGCTGAAACGACAGCGGCATCGGCTTGGCCAGACGGAGCAGTTTTAGCTTCAGATCCCAATTGCGCGAAGGGAAGACAAAGCGCACCAGGTCGCCGCTGTTGAGGTCGCGAATAAGCGTTCCACCGACGGGCGGGTTGAATTGAATGCCCGCAACGCGGCTTTCAAATAGGTCACCGAGTTCGATATTGTCATTTGCCGCATCCACCGCCGCCGCTGGCGGCTCGGCAGGCTGCGTCGAAGCGGCGGCGACAACCGGCGACCCCGCATCCCCAGCCGGCGCCGGCTGCGCATGCAACTGCGCCGTAATCCCCAGAAACAACAGCATCGACCAGGCTTTCCTCATTATCGTCCTCACATGCGGAATGATCGTTCGGCGGAGGAGAGACAGTGTACGTTTTTTTTCCGCCAATGCATGGGAACAAGTCACCGGCATTCAGATTTCACTTTGGAATCCACAGTTTTTAATGGTGTGAAGAAATGAATCAGACAGAAGCTGCGGGTTGCGCCAGGTGCGCCGACTCAATCACGACCGGCGGCGTGGTGATCCGCCGATGACTGATCGCCGCCAGCACCCGGCGGGCATGCGCTTCAAGCGCCTGGCGACCGGCGATGGTCAGCGTCAGGCAGGTAACCGGCTTGCCGTTGCGGATGGATTTATCGATGCCGATCAGACCCGCAGACTGCAGCCGCTTGGCATGACACGCGAGATTGCCATCGGTCAACTGCGTCCGATGGCGGAGGTGAACAAACTCCTGCCGCTCTTCAACCGCCAAGGCGGTCAAAATACTCAGGCGGCCAGCGTTTGCGACAATCGCATCGAATGCCATTGAGAGCTTATCGGACTGAAAAGGAAGATTACTTTAAGGTGAAATGCAGGCGACGACTGACCCATACGACCATGTGATTCGCGCCCTGATGGTCGGTCATCTTTTATGTGACGCGGAATAGGGCGGGGAGGTGAAGATGCCGCGGCTCGCCGCCGCCTCCACTGGCGCATAAAAAAGGCCGGCGGGTTTGGGGGAAGGAGGGGGGGAACCTTCCGCACCAAGGGGACCGCCAGCCAGTGCAGGAAGTATAGCTTATCGGCCGGCAAAAGAGAACTAAAATCGCCGAAACACCCATCCATAATAGAATATATGAAACAAACTGAAGCATATTGATATTTCCCATCCAGCCGCCGCCCACATCCCGCCTTATAAGGCAAACGTTTGCTTCCACGAAAATTTGTTTCCGGGGTGTGGGCAAGCAGTGCATTGCGAGACAGGGAAGGCTGCCGAAATTTAAGATCGGGCCGGGAGCGCTCCGCCGATTTATGCTGCCTGGCGGGGCGCCTTGGATTTGGGGCCGTGGCCGATCTCTTCGCGCAACGACTCAATGAAGTGGTTGACGATTGCCGGATCAAACTGGTTTCCGGCGCAGCGGCGGAGTTCGACGAAGGCTTCTTCCGGGCTGAGGTGTTTTCGATAAGGGCGGTCGCTGGTCATCGCATCATAAGCATCCGCAACCGACAAAAGGCGGGCCGCGGTGCGGATGCCCTCAGACATTGTGGTTCCGGTTTCGACCACATCGGTGAACTTCGCGTGATGCGAGGCGATGATGCAGACAACGTTGGAAGGCATGCCCGCGGTGGCGGCGATATCGACACCGACCTGGTCGTGGCCGCGCATGATGTCCCATTCCTCAGGTGTGAGAGGGCCGGGCTTAAGCAGGATGGCGTCGGGAACGCCGATCTTTCCGATGTCATGAAGAAGGGCCGCGACTTCCAGTTCGGCGGCTTCGTCAGGGGTGAGCAGGCCGGGCGCGGCACGCATGCAATAGTCAGACACGCGGCGGCAGTGCAGTGCGGTGGCGCCGTGGCGATGTGCAAAAGCGGTGACCAGCGCAACGTAGGCGGTTTGGGTGCTGGAATCGCGCAGGATGAGCGGTGTTATGCCGTCGTTGCCGCGCGGCGCGGCGGGTTTGTCTTCTGCCGGCGCTTCCGGCGGAAGGTTGCCCCAGCGGGTGACCCTGTTGCGGCCGCTGCGCTTGGATGAATACAGGGCGCGGTCAGCCTGGTCGAGCATGGTTTTGACGTCGGCGGCGCCGAGCTCGGACGATGAGACGCCCAGGCTGGCGGTCACCGGGGTGATGGTCCAGTTTTCAGATTCGATTTGCGTGCGGAGGTGCTCAGCCATCATTTCAGTGGCGGCGGCGTCCTTGCCAGGGAGAAGAATACAGAATTCTTCACCGCCGTAGCGGCAGACGTAATCGCCTTCACCGACAGACGTGCGAAGAATGCGGGCCACTTCTTTAAGGACGGTGTCACCGGCGGTGTGGCCGAAGCGGTCGTTGATGCTCTTGAATTTGTCGACGTCGACCATGATGCAGCCGAGCGTTGTTTTGTCTTCGGGCAGCTTATGGAAGCGCGCCTCAAACTGCTCGAGGAACGAGCGGCGGTTCAGGCACTGAGTCATCGGATCGGTCGTCGCCAAAATGCGAAGCTGCGTGTTTTGCCGTTCGACTTCGTCTCGCGATTCCTTGAGCAGCATGTTCATGTGCTCGACGGCAGTGACGTCATCAAAGGTCGCGAGCGCGCCGCGGACGCGTCCGTCGGGGCCCAGCACCGGCGCGGCGTTCACCGAGAAGATTCGTTGGGAGATTTTCTTTTCCGCCTCGGGATTAGTGGGATCAGTGGATTCCTCGACGCGTAATCCAAGGGCTGTCCCCTTTTCCGGCTGGCCGCTCTTGAGGACGCTGGCCCAGGGCATGGCTTCGGCGGCTTCGTCGGAGCGGGGTTTGGTCCAGCCGAGCTGGTCGGCCTTATGGCCTTGCAGGCTAAGCGCAGCCTGACCGGCGCTGCGGCTGAACGATTCGTTGGCGAGAACGATTCGGCCGGCGTTATCGAGAACGACGACGCCTTCAGCAATTGCATCAAGCATCGCCCGGACCCGCGGCGGAATGACGCTGGAAGGATCGAGATGGCGAAGCGTGCGGCGGAGGTAAAAGGAAAAGGCGATGAAGCCGCCAATGAAGATAAACCCGCCAAGCCGGACAGACGGGTTGGACAGGAAGGATGTGATGAATTTCGGAAGATACTTCGATTCGCTCAAGGCATCGCGGCGGAAGCAGAATTCGACAGCGCCCCAGTCGCCGGTGTCGGTGGTGATGGGGACGCTCAGCTTGGCTGACAGTGCGGAACTGTGATCGCCGAGGGACCACTGGACCTGGTGCGGGCCGTACTGGTAAACCAGCTCGCCAGATTTGTCGCGAAGACCGGCGGAAATGAGGTCCGGGTTGCGGGTCGCAACCTGCTGCAGGACGGCGGACATCGTCATGATGTCGCCGGCAGAGGCGGAGGGGGAACACTGGGCGGCAACCAACTCCATGGACTGGGTTCGCGCGCGCAACAATGCCTGGCCTTCGTCAGGGGAGATACCCAGCGAATGGGCCATCAGCACAAGGCTGAGCGTCAATGACGCCAGCCCGAAGCTGATCAACGTGGTTGAAGAGCGAAGCTTCATAGTTCATCGCCGCTTCCAGCGGCTGCTCGCAATCCTCCGGCGACACAACTCAATCGCCAGACATGTCGGACCTGCCCTTTTATCGTGAACCTCCTGTCAGAGGTTTTTAGTCAACGATTCCTTCAAGTTCCTTTTCGTCGTTCGTGCCGACCTTGGGCTTACTGCGACGATACCACCGTGACTTGGTCGTACCGGCCGAGCCCTTTTCCCACGAGTCCAGCACCGGGAGCGGATCGAACCAGCCCCAGAACGGCAACGTGCTGATCACGCTCATGAGCAACGAACCGCCTTGAACCAGCCAGACTAGGTATCCGGCGACGGCGGTTGCCGTGACGGAAGCGGCGACACGGGCAACAACCTGCTGCTGCGTCTTCTGGGCAGTAACTTCTTTCGCGGCTTCCACGGCCTGTTCCTGCAATTGATCGCGGCCTTCCAGAGCCGAGTAAGCATTCGCAGAAGCCTGAGCCATTTCAATGCTTGGAGGTGCAATCAGTCTTCCACCGATCTGGGCGGTCAGGATGCTGCGATCGATGGTGCCGCCGGCATTGTTGGAAGAAGGTTCATTGGACTGACTGTTGCCGCTGCTGCGTCCACCTCGGATGTCAGATGGATTGGCGCCGGCTTTGGCCTCACCGATGACGGGTTCCTGCTGCTGCGGGATTTCCGGACTTCCACCGACCTGACCGACATTCCGGACCGCTGCATTGGCGACTGCATTACCGGAACCGACAGTACCGGTGCCTGCGCCATTGTTAGAAGTATCGGATTTTGCGGTGTCTGACGTTTGTCCGGAAGAATCTTTCGTTCCGCCTGGGGTTAAGGTGTGGCCGCCGCTGCCACCGCCGCTTGTGGTGGATCCGCCGTTTTGGTTGGGGTCGGTGGTGCCGCCGATATTACCGTTGTTTCCGCCGGTGCCACCGCTGGTCGTGCTGGAACCGCCACCGGAGGTGGTCCCGCTGGAACCACCGGGATCGATCACACCGGAAGTGGAACCTGAACCCGACCCGCCGGAGGTGGAGCCTGATCCTGAGCCACCACCGCTGGTAGTTCCGCCGGTGGTACCACCACCGGGGAAAGCAGGCGGCGGAGCGGAGGGGGTTCCGACAATTACGACATTGCTCGGGGCGAACACTTCTGAGCCGCGGACAGCGCGGACGCGATAGAAGTAAGTGCCGCCGAAGGAGACACCACCGTCGAAATAACTGCTGGCGGCGGCCGGGACGGAGGCGATCTGATTCCAGGTTGTGCCGTCGTAGGAGCGCTCGACAGCGAAGCCGGTTTGGCTGACTGAGCTATCGGACCAGTTCAACTGGACCTGCGTGCCCGAGAGAGCGCCGCCGATGAGATTCTGCGGAGCGGGGAGCTGCGCTTCCTGAATGGTGACAGCGGCGGTTGCTGTTATCGCGCCCAGCGTGGCGCGAACGATGGCGGAACCGCCAATTTCGTTGGGGGCTGTATAGGCGCCGGTGGCAGATAGCGTGCCCATGCTGTTGGTGTCGAGCGACCAGGTCACCGCGGAGGGCAGCGGCATGGCCGCGCCGAACTGGTCGATTCCACCGGCGACGAAGAGCTGGGTTTGCGAGGCGTTGACCGTGGCGCTGGACGGATTGATTGAGACAGCCGTGAGAGTCTGGTTAACCGTGACGCTGACGGAACTGGTCGCGGTGCTGGTCCCATCGGAGATGGTCACAGTAAAGACATACACGCCGGCTTTGTCGAAGGTCACAACGGCATTCTTGGCGCCATTGGTGCCGGCGGCGGAGAAGCCTGGCCTTGCGCCGCTGGGGACGGTGGTGGCGGCCCACGTGTAGATGAGCTTGGATTCGCCGCCGTCGTCTGCGCCCAGGACCGAGAGATTGGTCGTGGTTCCGATGACCGTGACCGGCGATGCGGCGGCGGCGGTCGCGACAGTGGGTCCGGCGTTGTTGACCGTGAGTGTTGTGCGTGCAGAGACGGAACCGCTGGCGGCCTGGATCGTTGCAGTGCCCGGCGCGCCTGGCGCAGTGTAATTGCCGCTGATGGAATCGATCGCGCCAATGCCGGCGATCTTTGTCCAGGTGAATACCGGTTGGGTCGCCAGCGCGACGCCGAACTGGTCAAGGCCGACCGCAATGAACTGCTGCGAGGCGTTTTCGTTCATCGTCGGCGAGGTCGGACTGACGGTGATGGTAGTGAGTGTAGAAACAACCAGCACGTTCACGCTGCTGGTGACGTTGCTGGTCCCGTCGCTGATCGTGACGGTAAACGTGTACGAACCGGGCTTGTTGAAGGTGACCGTGCTGTTCTTGGAACCATTGGTTCCGTTGGCTGAGAAAATTGCATTCGCGCCGGCGGGAGCGGTGGTAGCGGCCCAAGTATAGGTCAGGTTCGCTTCGCCGCCGTCGTCTGCGCCAAGCACGGAAAGGGCAGTCGTGGTGGTCGTCACCGTGGCAGGTGTTGCGGCGGCCGCGATCGCGACGGTCGGGGCGTTGTCGGTAACGATAACGGCGACGTTGCCACTGATGCTTGCGCTGGTGGCAGTGACGGTGTAGTTACCGGGAGTAATACCGGCGGTGAACAGGCCGGCACTGTTGATGCTGTTGTGGACGCTGGTAGTGGACCAGGCGAAGGCGGGCTGAGACGACATCGCCAGGCCGAACTGATCGTAAGCGGTTGCGGCGAACTGCTGCGTAGCCTGCAACGGCAAGTTTGCACCGGCGGGGGTGACGGTGATGCTGGTGAAGGTTTGGTTGACCGTGACGTTCACCGCGCTGGTGGTGCTGTTGGTGCCGTCGCTGATGGTGACCGTGAAGGTATAGCTGCCGTACTTGTCAAAGGTGACGGTCGAGTTCTTAGAGCCATTGGTGCCGTTGGCCGAATAGCCCGGCGTTGAACCAGCGGGTTTGGTGGTGGCGGCCCAGGTATAGGTCAGATTGGCTTCACCGCCATCGTCGGCGCCCAGCACGCTCAGGTCCGTTGTCGTGCCAGTCACGGTCGCAGGTGATGCAGCGGCGGCGGTGGCCACCGTCGGCGTGGCATTATTGATCGTGATATTGGCGGTGTTGGTGATCCCACCGCTGGCGGCTTGGATGGTCGCGGTGCCCGAAGCGCCCGGTGAGGTGTAGAGGCCCGAACTATCGATACTGCCGATACCCGCGGTCTTACTCCACGTAAATGATGGCTGGCTGGCCATCGCAGCGCCGAATTGGTCGTTGGCGGTGGCGCTGAATTGTTGCGTGGCATTCTCATTCAGCGTCGCGCTGGACGGGCTGATCGTGATGGTCGTGAATGTCTGATTGACTGTGACGTTCACAGCGCTGGTAGTGCTATTCGTTCCGTCGGAGATCGTCACCGTGAAGGTGTACGAACCGTACTTGTCAAAGGTGACAGTGCTGGCCTTGGCGGCGTTGGTGCCATTAGCGCTGAAGCCGGGGGTAGACCCTGCAGGCTTGGTGGTGGCCGCCCAGGTATAAGTGAGATTGGCTTCACCGCCGTCATCAGCGCCCAGAACGCTCAAATCAGTTGTCGTGCCAGTCACAGTAGCCGGTGAAGCAGCGGCGGCTGTCGCCACGGTTGGTGTGGCATTGTTAATCGTGATATTGGCGGTGTTGGTAATCCCGCCACTGGCAGCTTGAATGGTCGCGGTGCCCGAAGCGCCCGGTGAGGTATAGAGGCCCGAACTATCAATGCTGCCAATGCCCGCGGTCTTTGTCCACGTGAAGCTCGGCTGGCTTGCCATCGCCGCGCCAAACTGGTCATTCGCCGTGGCGCCGAACTGCTGGGTTACATTTTCGTTCAGCGTTGCGCTGGAGGGGCTGACGGTGATGCTGGTGAAGGTCTGATTTACCGTCACGCTGACCTGGCTGGTGACGGAGTTCGTGCCGTCGCTGATCGTAATCGTGAAGGTATAGCTTCCGTACTTGTCGAAGGTGACGGTGCTGGCTTTAGCGCCATTGGTGCCGTTGGCGGAATAGCCCGGTGTCGAGCCCGCAGGCTTGGTGGTAGCGGCCCAGGTGTAGGTCAGGTTGGCTTCACCGCCGTCATCCGCGCCCAGCACGCTCAGGTCCGTTGTCGTGCCGGTAACGGTCGCAGGTGATGCAGCCGCGGCGGTGGCCACCGTTGGTGTGGCATTATTGATCGTGATATTGGCAGTGTTGGTAATCCCGCCGCTGGCAGCTTGAATGGTTGCGGTGCCCGAACTGCCCGGTGAGGTGTAAAGGCCGGCGGAATCGATGCTTCCGATGCCCGCGGTCTTACTCCACGTGAAGGATGGTTGGCTTGCCATTGCAGCGCCAAACTGGTCATTGGCGGTCGCGCTGAATTGCTGGGTGGCGTTCTCATTCAGCGTAGCGCTGGACGGGGTGATCGTGATGGCCGTGAAGGTCTGATTGACCGTCACATTCACCTGGCTGGTGGTGCTATTCGTTCCGTCGGAGATCGTCACCGTGAAGGTATAGCTGCCATATTTATCAAAGGTGACGGTTGAGTTCTTCGCGCCATTGGTGCCGTTGGCCGAATAGCCCGGCGTTGAACCAGCGGGTTTGGTGGTGGCGGCCCAGGTATAGGTCAGATTGGCTTCACCGCCATCGTCGGCGCCCAGCACGCTCAGGTCCGTTGTCGTGCCAGTCACGGTCGCAGGTGATGCAGCGGCGGCGGTGGCCACCGTCGGCGTGGCATTATTGATTGTGATGTTGGCGGTATTGATGATCCCGCCGCTGGCGGCCTGGATCGTCGCGGTACCCGAAGCGCCCGGTGAGGTATAGAGACCCGCACTATCGATGCTTCCGATGCCCGCGGTCTTGGACCAGGTGAAGGACGGCTGGCTTGCCATCGCCGCGCCGAACTGATCATTCGCCGTGGCAGCAAATTGCTGCGTAGCATTTTCATTCAACGTCGCGCTCGATGGCGTGATTGTGATCGTCGTGAACGTCTGGTTGACGGTGACGTTCACCGCACTGGTGGTGCTGTTTGTTCCATCGCTGATGGTGACGGTGAAGGTATAGCTGCCATACTTATCAAAGGTGACGGTGGAGTTCTTTGCGCCATTGGTGCCGTTGGCGGAATAGGCCGGTGTCGAGCCCGCGGGTTTGGTGGTGGCGGCCCAGGTATAAGTCAGATTCGCTTCACCGCCGTCATCCGCGCCCAGCACCGACAATGCCGTTGTGGTCCCGGTAACGGTCGCAGGTGATGCAGCCGCGGCGGTGGCAACCGTGGGCGTGGCGTTGTTGATCGTAATGCTGGCGGTGTTGGTAATCCCGCCGCTGGCGGCCTGGATCGTCGCGCTGCCGGATGCGCCGGGCGCTGTGTAAAGACCTGAACTATCGATGCCGCCGATGCCCGCGGTCTTTGTCCACGCGAAGCTTGGCTGGCTCGCCATTGCCGCGCCGAACTGATCATTCGCCGTGGCGGCAAATTGCTGGGTGGCATTCTCATTCAGTGTCGCGCTGGAGGGGCTGATCGTGATGGTCGTAAAAGTCTGATTTACCGTCACGTTCACCGCGCTGGTGGTGCTGTTGGTGCCGTCGCTGATGGTGACCGTGAAGGTATAGCTGCCATACTTGTCGAAGGTGACAGTGCTGTTCTTCGCGCCGTTGGTTCCGTTAGCGGAATAGGCCGGCGTCGATCCAGCGGGTTTGGTTGTGGCGGCCCAGGTATAAGTCAGGTTCGCTTCACCACCATCGTCGGCACCGAGCACGCTCAAATCGGTGGTTGTGCCGGTAACGGTCGCAGGTGATGCAGCGGCGGCGGTGGCCACCGTTGGCGTAGCATTGTTGATCGTGATGTTCGCGGTGTTGGTGATCCCGCCGCTGGCAGCTTGAATGGTTGCGGTGCCCGAACTGCCCGGTGAGGTGTAAAGGCCGGCGGAATCGATGCTTCCGATACCAGCGGTCTTCGTCCACGTAAAGCTTGGCTGGCTCGCCATCGCCGCGCCAAACTGGTCATTCGCCGTCGCGCTGAACTGCTGCGTGCTGTTCTCATTCAGCGTCGCGCTGGATGGCGTGATCGTGATGGTCGTGAACGTCTGATTCACTGTGACGTTCACCGCGCTGGTAGTCGAATTCGTTCCGTCGCTGATCGTAACCGTGAAGGTATAGCTTCCGTACTTATCAAACGTGACAGTGCTGGCCTTGGCGCCGTTGGTGCCGTTGGCGGAATAGCCCGGCGTGGAACCAGCGGGTTTGGTGGTCGCGGCCCAGGTATAGGTCAGATTGGCTTCACCACCGTCGTCGGCACCAAGAACGCTCAGGTCGGTCGTGGTGCCGGTAACGGTCGCAGGTGATGCAGCGGCGGCGGTGGCGACGGTGGGCGTGGCATTATTGATTGTGATGTTGGCGGTATTGGTGATCCCGCCGCTGGCGGCTTGGATCGTGGCTGTGCCCGAAGCGCCCGGTGAGGTGTAGAGGCCGGCGGAATCGATGCTTCCGATACCCGCGGTCTTTGTCCAAGTGAAGGATGGTTGGCTGGCCATCGCCGCGCCGAACTGGTCGTTAGCTGTCGCGCTGAACTGCTGCGTGCTGTTCTCATTCAGCGTCGCGCTAGATGGGCTGATCGTGATGCTGGTGAAGGTTTGATTGACCGTCACGTTCACCTGGCTGGTCGTGCTGTTGGTGCCGTCGCTGATGGTGACCGTGAAGGTATAGCTGCCGTACTTATCGAAGGTGACAGTTGAGTTCTTAGAGCCATTGGTGCCGTTGGCGGAATAGGCCGGTGTCGAGCCCGCAGGCTTGGTGGTGGTGGCCCAGGTGTAGGTCAGGTTGGCTTCACCGCCGTCATCCGCGCCCAGCACGCTCAGGTCCGTCGTCGTGCCTGTAACAGTTGCCGGACTGGCGGCGGCGGCCGTCGCTACCGTCGGTGTCGCATTGTTGATCGTGATGCTGGCAGTATTGGTGATCCCACCACTGGCAGCTTGAATGATCGCGGTGCCCGAAGCACCCGGTGAGGTATAGAGGCCCGAACTATCGATGCTTCCGATACCCGCGGTCTTTGTCCACGTGAAGCTCGGCTGGCTTGCCATCGCCGCGCCGAACTGATCGTTAGCTGTCGCGCTGAACTGCTGGGTGGCGTTCTCATTCAGCGTCGCGCTGGATGGCGTGATCGTGATCGTCGTGAACGTCTGGTTGACTGTGACGTTCACCGCGCTGGTGGTGCTATTCGTTCCGTCGGAGATCGTCACCGTGAAGGTGTATGAACCGTACTTATCGAAGGTGACAGTCGAGTTCTTAGAGCCATTGGTGCCATTGGCACTGAAGCCAGGGGTTGA
This sequence comes from uncultured Phycisphaerales bacterium, assembly GCA_963704405.1. GTDB lineage: Bacteria > Planctomycetota > Phycisphaerae > Tepidisphaerales > Tepidisphaeraceae > MFD01213-c1. Next base: position 848,118 of record OY969903.1, on the reverse strand, counting down.
ACCAGCAGGCTTGGTGGTGGCGGACCAGGTATAAGTGAGGTTGCTCTCACCACCGTCATCCGCACCGAGTACGCTCAAATCTGTGGTTGTGCCGGTGACGGTTGCCGGTGAAGCGGCGGCGGCGGTGGCCACCGTCGGCGTCGCATTATTGATCGTGATGTTGGCGGTATTAGTGATCCCGCCGCTGGCAGCTTGAATCGTCGCAGTGCCCGAGTTTCCCGGCGAGGTATAGAGGCCCGCACTATCGATACTGCCGATACCCGCGGTCTTTGTCCAAGTGAAGGATGGTTGGCTGGCCATCGCCGCGCCGAACTGGTCATTGGCGGTCGCGCTGAACTGCTGGGTCGCGTTCTCGTTCAGCGTTGCGCTGGAGGGGCTGACGGTGATGCTGGTGAAGGTCTGGTTGACCGTCACGTTCACCGCGCTGGTTGTCGAATTCGTGCCGTCGCTGATCGTGACCGTGAAGGTATAGCTTCCGTACTTGTCGAAGGTGACCGTGCTGTTCTTCGCGCCATTGCTTCCGTTAGCGGAATAGGCCGGCGTCGATCCAGCGGGCTTGGTCGTGGCGGCCCAGGTATAAGTCAGGTTCGCTTCACCGCCGTCATCCGCGCCCAGCACGCTCAGGTCCGTTGTCGTGCCGGTAACGGTCGCCGGGCTGGCCGCCGCTGCTGTCGCCACTGTGGGGATTTGATCATGAACGATGATGCTTGCCGTGCCGGTGATTGAACCGCTGGCCGCCTGGACGGTGGCGGTGCCGGTTGAACCGGGGGCGGTATAGAGGCCCGCCGCGTCGATGCTACCGACGCCGGCGGTGCGCGTCCAGGTAAATGAGGGCTGGCTGAGCATCGCGATGCTGAACTGATCGTATCCCGTTGCGGTGAACTGCTGCGTCGCGTTCTCGTTCAGGCTTGAGCTGGAGGGACTGAGGGAGATGGTCGTCAACGTTTGATTGACCGTCACGTTCACCGCGCTGGTGACTGTCGTGTTGCCATCGGAGATGGTGACGGTGAAGGTATAGCTGCCGGCCTTGTCGAAAGTGACCGTGCTGTTTTTCGCGCCGTTGGTTGCGTTGGCGGAGAAGCCGGGTGTCGAGCCCGCCGGCTTGGTGGTGGCGGCCCATGTATAAGTGAGGTTGGATTCTCCGCCGTCGTCAGCGCCAAGCACGGATAGATCCGTTGTGGTGCCAGTAACAGTTGCCGGCGCAGCCGCGGCGGCGGTGGCAACGGTGGGTGTCGCGTTATTGATGGTAATAGCAGCGGTGTTGTTAATGGATCCGCTGGCCGCCTGCACAGTCGCAGTGCCGCTGGAACCGGGGGACGTATATAAGCCGGATGAATCGATGCCGCCGATGCCGGCGGTCTTGCTCCAAGTGAACGACGGCTGAACCGCCATCGCAAGCCCGAACTGATCGTAACCGGTTGCGCTGAACTGCTGGGTGGCGTTCTCGTTCAAGGTCGCCGTGCCCGGCAGAACGGTGATGGTCGTGAGCGTCTGATTGACCGTCACATTCACCTGGCTGGTGGTGCTGTTGGTACCGTCGCTGATGGTGACGGTGAAGGTATAGCTGCCGTACTTGTCAAAAGTGACGGTGCTGGCCTTGGCGCCGTTGGTTCCGTTGGCGGAATAGCCCGGCGTGGAACCGGCGGGTTTGGTCGTGGCGGCCCAGGTATAAGTAAGGTTGGCTTCACCGCCGTCATCCGCGCCGAGCACCGATAGATCCGTCGTGGTGCCGGTGACGGTGGCGGGGGCTGCCGCGGCCGCCGTGGCGACGGTAGGCGTGGCGTTGTTGATCGTGATGCTCGCAGTGCCAGTGACCGCTCCGCTGGCGGCCTCAATGGTGGCCGATCCGCTGGCCCCGGGGGCCGTATAAAGACCGGAGCTGTCAATGCTGCCAATGCCGGCGGTCTTGCTCCAGGTGAACGACGGCTGGCTGGCCATCAAAACGCCAAACTGATCAAACGCGCTGGCGGTGAACTGCTGCGTCGCATTTTCATTAAGCGACTGTGACGACGGGCTCACCGTAATCGAAGTCAGGGTCTGGTTGACCGTCACGCTGACCTGGCTGGTGGTGTTATTCGTCCCGTCGCTGATGGTTACCGTAAAGGTGTAGCTGCCGTACTTATCAAAGGTGACCGTGCTGGCCTTGGCACCATTGGTGCCGTTGGCGGAATAGCCCGGCGTGGAACCAGCGGGCTTGGTGGTCGCGGCCCAGGTATAGGTCAGATTGGCTTCGCCGCCGTCATCAGCACCAAGAACGCTCAGGTCGGTCGTGGTGCCGGTAACGGTCGCAGGTGATGCAGCGGCGGCGGTGGCAACCGTCGGTGTAGCATTGTTGATCGTGATGTTGGCGGTATTGGTGATCCCGCCGCTGGCAGCCTGGATCGTCGCCGTGCCGGATACACCGGGGGAGGTATAGAGACCAGCGGCGTCAATACTGCCAATGCCGGCGGTCTTGCTCCACGTGAAGGACGGCTGGCTCGCCATTGCCGCACCAAACTGGTCATTGGCGGTCGCGCTGAACTGCTGCGTGGCATTCTCATTCAATGTCGCGCTGGATGGGCTGATCGTGATGGTCGTGAACGTCTGATTCACCGTGACGTTCACCGCGCTGGTGGTGCTGTTTGTTCCATCGCTGATAGTGACGGTGAAGGTATAGCTGCCGTACTTGTCAAAAGTGACGGTGCTGGCCTTGGCGCCGTTGGTGCCGTTGGCGGAATAGCCCGGCGTGGAACCGGCGGGCTTGGTGGTGGCGGCCCAGGTGTAAGTGAGGTTGGCTTCTCCGCCGTCATCGGCACCCAGCACAGATAGATTGGTTGTCGTGCCCGTAACGGTTGCCGGTGATGCCGCCGCAGCCGTGGCAACGGTCGGCGTGGCGTTGTTGATCGTGATATTGGCGGTGTTGGTGATCCCACCGCTGGCGGCTTGGATGGTCGCGGTGCCGGATGCGCCAGGTGCGGTATAGAGACCCGAACTATCAATGCTTCCGATGCCCGCCGTCTTCGTCCACGTGAAGGAAGGTTGGCTTGCCATCGCCGCGCCAAACTGGTCGTTAGCTGTCGCGCTGAACTGCTGGGTGGCGTTCTCATTCAGCGTCGCACTGGACGGGCTGATCGTGATCGTCGTGAATATCTGATTGACTGTGACGTTCACAGCGCTGGTGGTGCTATTCGTTCCGTCGGAGATCGTGACGGTGAAGGTATAGCTGCCGTACTTATCGAAGGTGACAGTCGAGTTCTTAGAGCCATTGGTGCCATTAGCACTGAAGCCGGGCGTTGATCCCGCGGGCTTGGCAGTCGCGGCCCAGGTATACGTGAGATTGGATTCTCCGCCATCGTCGGCGCCGAGTACCGACAAGTCAGTCGTCGTGCCAGTCACAGTCGCCGGCGAAGCAGCCGCGGCGGTGGCAACCGTGGGCGTGGCGTTGTTGATCGTAATGCTGGCGGTGTTGGTGATCCCGCCGCTGGTGGCCTGGATCGTCGCTGTGCCGGATGCGCCAGGTGCGGTATAGAGACCCGAACTATCAATGCTTCCAATACCCGCGGTCTTTGTCCACGTGAAGCTCGGCTGGCTTGCCATCGCCGCGCCGAACTGGTCGTTAGCTGTCGCGCCGAACTGCTGGGTGGCGTTCTCATTCAGCGTGACACTGGAGGGGCTAATCGTGATGCTGGTGAAGGTTTGGTTGACCGTGACGTTCACCGCGCTGGTGGTGCTGTTGGTGCCGTCGCTAATGGTTACCGTAAAGGTGTAGTTGCCGTACTTATCAAAGGTAACCGTGCTGGCCTTGGCACCATTGGTGCCATTGGCACTGAAGCCCGGCGTGGAACCTGCGGGCTTGGTCGTGGCGGCCCAAGTGTAGGTCAGGTTGGCTTCACCGCCGTCATCCGCGCCCAACACGCTCAAATCGGTGGTTGTTCCGGTGACGGTGGCCGGTGAAGCGACCGCGGCGGTGGCCACCGTTGGCGTGGCGTTGTTGATCGTAATGCTGGCGGTGTTGGTGATCCCACCGCTGGTGGCCTGGATCGTCGCTGTGCCCGAAGCGCCCGGTGAGGTATAGAGGCCCGAACTATCGATACTGCCGATACCCGCGGTCTTACTCCACGTAAATGATGGCTGGCTGGCCATCGCAGCGCCGAATTGGTCGTTGGCGGTGGCGCTGAATTGTTGCGTGGCATTCTCATTCAGCGTCGCACTGGACGGGCTGACCGTGATGGTCGTGAATGTCTGATTCACTGTGACGTTCACCGCGCTGGTAGTCGAATTCGTTCCGTCGCTGATAGTGACCGTGAAGGTATATGAACCGTACTTATCAAAGGTGACGGTTGAGTTCTTTGCACCGTTGGTGCCGTTGGCGGAATAGCCCGGCGTGGAACCGCCGGGCTTGGTGGTGGCGGCCCAGGTGTAAGTCAGGTTCGCTTCGCCACCGTCATCCGCACCGAGTACGCTCAAATCTGTGGTTGTGCCGGTGACGGTTGCCGGTGAAGCGGCGGCGGCGGTGGCCACCGTCGGTGTAGCATTATTGATCGTGATATTGGCGGTGTTGGTGATCCCACCGCTGGCGGCTTGGATGGTCGCGGTACCCGAAGCACCTGGCGAGGTATAGAGGCCCGCACTATCGATGCTTCCGATACCCGCGGTCTTTGTCCACGTGAAGCTCGGCTGGCTTGCCATCGCCGCGCCGAATTGATCGTTAGCTGTCGCGCTGAACTGCTGGGTCGCGTTCTCATTCAGCGTGACACTGGAGGGGCTGATCGTAATCGTCGTGAACGTCTGATTCACCGTGACGTTCACCGCGCTGGTGGTGCTATTCGTTCCGTCGGAGATCGTGACGGTGAAGGTATAGCTGCCGTACTTATCGAAGGTGACGGTTGAGTTCTTTGCACCGTTGGTGCCGTTGGCGGAATAGCCCGGCGTGGAACCGGCGGGCTTGGTCGTGGCAGCCCAGGTGTAAGTCAAGTTCGATTCACCACCGTCGTCGGCACCGAGTACCGACAAAGCCGTCGTGGTTCCGGTCACAGTCGCCGGCGATGCAGCTGCAGCAGTGGCAACCGTGGGCGTGGCATTGTTGATCGTGATATTGGCGGTGTTGGTAATCCCGCCACTGGCGGCTTGGATGGTCGCGGTACCCGAAGCGCCCGGCGAGGTGTAGAGGCCCGCACTATCAATGCTGCCGATGCCCGCGGTCTTTGTCCACGTGAAGCTCGGCTGGCTTGCCATCGCCGCGCCGAACTGATCGTTAGCTGTCGCGCCGAACTGCTGGGTGGCGTTTTCGTTCAGTGTCGCGCTGGAGGGGCTGATCGTGATGGTCGTGAAGGTCTGATTCACTGTGACATTGACCTGGCTGGTCGTGCTGTTGGAGCCATCACTGATGGTTACCGTGAAGGTATAGCTGCCGTATTTATCGAAGGTGACAGTGCTGTTCTTCGCACCATTGGTGCCGTTGGCCGAATAGCCGGGTGTCGAGCCCGCAGGCTTGGTGGTGGCGGCCCAGGTGTAGGTCAGGTTGGCTTCACCGCCGTCATCCGCGCCCAGCACGCTCAGGTCCGTTGTCGTGCCAGTCACGGTCGCAGGTGATGCAGCCGCGGCGGTGGCCACCGTTGGTGTGGCATTGTTGATCGTGATGTTGGCGGTGTTGGTAATCCCGCCGCTGGCGGCCTGAATCGTCGCAGTGCCCGAAGCGCCCGGTGAGGTATAGAGACCCGCACTATCGATGCTTCCGATACCAGCGGTCTTCGTCCACGTGAAGCTCGGCTGGCTCGCCATTGCCGCGCCGAATTGGTCATTCGCCGTCGCGCTGAACTGCTGGGTGGTGTTCTCATTCAGCGTCGCGCTGGATGGCGTGATCGTGATCGTCGTGAACGTCTGGTTGACTGTGACGTTCACCGCGCTGGTAGTCGAATTCGTTCCGTCGGAGATCGTCACCGTGAAGGTGTATGAACCGTACTTATCGAAGGTGACAGTCGAGTTCTTAGAGCCATTGGTGCCATTGGCACTGAAGCCAGGAGTTGAACCAGCAGGCTTGGTGGTGGCGGACCAGGTATAAGTGAGGTTGCTCTCACCACCGTCATCCGCACCGAGTACGCTCAAATCTGTGGTTGTGCCGGTGACGGTTGCCGGTGAAGCGGCGGCGGCGGTGGCCACCGTCGGCGTCGCATTATTGATCGTGATGTTGGCGGTATTAGTGATCCCGCCGCTGGCAGCTTGAATCGTCGCAGTGCCCGAGTTTCCCGGCGAGGTATAGAGGCCCGCACTATCGATACTGCCGATACCCGCGGTCTTTGTCCAAGTGAAGGATGGTTGGCTGGCCATCGCCGCGCCGAACTGGTCATTGGCGGTCGCGCTGAACTGCTGGGTCGCGTTCTCGTTCAGCGTTGCGCTGGAGGGGCTGACGGTGATGCTGGTGAAGGTCTGGTTGACCGTCACGTTTACTGCGCTGGTGGTGCTGTTGGTGCCATCGCTGATGGTCACTGTGAAGGTGTACGAACCGTACTTGTCGAAGGTGACGGTGGAATTCTTTGCACCGTTGGTTCCGTTAGCGGAATAGCCCGGTGTCGAGCCCGCGGGCTTGGTCGTGGCAGCCCAGGTATAAGTGAGGTTGGCTTCACCACCGTCGTCGGCACCGAGCACCGACAATGCCGTTGTGGTTCCGGTCACAGTCGCCGGTGATGCAGCCGCAGCCGTGGCAACCGTCGGTGTGGCATTGTTGATCGTGATATTGGCGGTGTTGGTGATTCCACCACTGGCAGCCTGAATGGTCGCGGTGCCCGAGCTGCCCGGCGAGGTGTAGAGACCGGCGGAATCGATGCTGCCAATGCCCGCGGTCTTACTCCACGTGAAGGACGGTTGGCTTGCCATCGCAGCGCCAAACTGGTCGTTGGCAGTCGCGCCGAACTGCTGCGTGGCGTTCTCATTCAACGTCGCACTGGACGGGCTGATCGTGATCGTCGTGAGCGTCTGGTTCACCGTCACATTCACCGCACTGGTTACAGTGTATGTGCCGTCGCTGATGGTCACCGTGAAGGTATAGTTGCCGTATTTATCGAAGGTGACGGTGCTGTTCTTCGCGCCATTGGTGCCGTTGGCGGAATAGGCCGGCGTCGATCCCGCGGGCTTGGTCGTCGCGGCCCAGGTGTAGGTCAGATTGCTTTCGCCGGCGCTGGAAGCGCCCAGCACGCTCAGGGCCGTCGTCGTTCCGGTGACGGTCGCCGGGCTGGCGGCGGCAGCTGTCGCAACCGTCGGGGCGGCATCAGTCAGCACAACATCATTACCCGTGCCGCCCTGATAGCTGATCGTGTAATTAACGCCATTGAGCGAAACCGTCGCCCCCTCGGCCAGGCCGCTGAAGGTGCCGGTCACCGCGTCCACGCCATCGTTGTTGATCAGTGTGATGACATCGCCGGCGTGGACCGTTCGCGTGCCGCTGAGGTTCAGCGTGCTGCCGGTTAGATTCACCGTCCCCGTAACCGTTAGCTGATCATATCCGCTGCCGGCGGTGCTGCTGTTCAGATCTTCATTAAAGTTTCCACCGGCGGCGATGGTGACATTTCCAGTCGCAAATACCGATGGCCCGCCAGAACCTGCCGACAGCGTACCGCCGGAGTTCACCGTGATCGAGCTGGTTACACCGCCGGTGCCTCCAAGCGTGCCGCCGGAGTTCACGATGTCGGCTCCGGTTCCAGTTCCGGAGCCGCTGCCATTGTTTGCCAGCAGCGTTCCGCCATTGATCGTTGTGCCGGCGCTATAGGTGTTTGCGCCGGTGAGCGTGAGCGTGCCGCTGCCGGCTTTGGTCAGGCTGAATGCCCCGGCGATCACGCCGCCCACTGTCAGGGTGTTGGCGGTTGTGGTCACCTGGTCATTGGCGCCCAGAGTTACAGCGCCGGCGCCGAGGTTCAGGGCGCTGGTTCCGATAAACGTGAAATTCCCGCCCCACGTCTGAGAATTATTATTGCTCAGCGTGATCGCAGAACCTGTGGTATTATCAATCGACCCGCCGTTGATCGTAAACGTGCCGGTTCCGATCGCCGCAGCATTATTGATATTCAGCGTACCGGCGGACAATGTCGTCCCGGTGCTGTACGTATTCACGCCGCTCAGCGTGAGTGTGCCCGCACCGGCCTTGGTCAGGCTATGCGCGCCGGAGATGATGCCACCGACCGTCAGCGCGCCGGCTGAAGCGGTGATCGTCGGGTTGGCGGTCAGCGAAACCGCGCCTGTGCCCAGGTTCAGGTTATTCGTGCCGGCGAAGGCAAAGCTCCCGGCCCAGGTCTGAGCATTGTTGTTGCTCAGCGTGATCGCGCCGCCGGAAGTATTATCGATGGCGCCGCCATTGATGGTGAACGTGCCGGTGCCGATCGCGGCGGCATTGTTGATATTCAGTTGACCGCTCGACAGCGTCGCGCCGCCGGTAAACGTGTTCGCTCCGCTGAGCGTCAAAGTTCCGTTGCCATTTTTAGTAAGGCTGAACGCGCCGGAGATTACGCCACCGACAGTCAGCACCGCCGCGGTGACGGTCACAATGCGGTTATTGAGCAGTGCGGTCAGGCCTGTGCCCAGGTTCAGGCTGGCGGTGCCAATGAAGGAGAAATCACCGCCCCAGCTCATGGCGTTGTTGTTGGAGTCGGTGATCGCTCCGCCGGAGGTGTTGTCGATCGATCCGCCGTTGATGGTGAATGTTCCCGTGCCCAGCGCCGTGGCGCTATTGATATCCAGTTCACCGGCGGAGAGCGTCATGCCGCCGGTATAGGTGTTGTTGCCGGACAGGATCAACGCGCCGCTTCCAGCTTTGGTCAGGCTGAAGCCGCCACTGATCGCGCCGCCTTCGGTCAGTCGGCCCGCGGAGGTGGTCACCAGACGATTGCCGCCCAGAGTGATCGCGCCTGTCCCCATGTTCAGATTGTTCGTGCCGGCGAAGGTGAAATCCCCGCCCCATGTTTGCGTGTTATTGTTTGACAGCGTGACCGCGCCGCCGCTGGTATTGTCGATGGTTCCGCCGTTGATCGTGAACGTTCCCGTGCCCAGGGCGGCCGCGTTATTAATATTCAGCGTGCCCGCGTTCAGCGTCACTCCTCCGGAGAAGGTATTGCTTCCCGAAAGGGTCAGCGCCCCAGCACCGGCCTTGGTCAGGCTGAACCCGCTGCCCGAATCGCCAATCACGCCGCCGACGCTGAACGTGCTTCCGTTGACCGTCACCGTGCGATTGGTGCCCAGAGTCACCGCACCGGTGCCCATGTTCAGCGAGTTGGTGCCGGTGAACACGAAATTGCCGTTCCACGCCTGAACATTGTTTGTGCTCAGTGTGATCGGCGAGCCGCTGGTGTTGTCGATTGTTCCGCCGCTGATCGTGAAGGTTCCCGTGCCGATGGCGGAAGCGTTATTGATATCCAGCGTGCCGGCTGAGAGCGTCGTGCCGCCGGAATAGGTGTTCGCCCCGGACAGCAGCAGCGCTCCAGCGCCCGCCTTGGCGATGCTGTAGGCGCTTCCGGAATCTCCAATCACACCGCCGACAGTAAGCGTGCTGGCGGTTGTTGTAACGGTTCGGCTCGCCCCCAGCGTCACCGCGCCGGTGCCAAGATTCAGAGGATTGCTGCCCGCAAAGGCGAAGTCGCCGTTCCATGCCTGGGTATTATTTGTGCTGAGGGTGATCGCCCCGCCGCTGGTGTTGTCGATCGTCCCACCGCTGATCGTGAAAGTGCCGGTGCCGATCGCCGTCGCGTTGTTGATGTTGAGTTGGCCAGCCGACAACGTCGTGCCGGTGGAATAGGTATTCGCACCAGATAATGTCAGCGTGCCCGCCCCGGCCTTGGTCAGGCTGTGAGCGCCTGAAATGATTCCGCCTACGGTGAGCGTGCTTGCCGTTGCCGTGATCGTCGGATTGCCCGTCAGGGACACCGCGCCCGTTCCAAGATTTAAGGCGTTGGTGCCTGTAAATGTGTAGCTCGCTGACCATGTCTGGGCATTATTGTTGCTCAACGTGATCGATCCGCCGCTGGTATTGTCGATGGTCCCGCCATTGATCGTGAACGTGCCAGTACCGACAGCCGTGGCATTGTTGATGTTCAGCGTGCCAGCCGAAAGTGTCGCACCGCCGGTATAGGTGTTCGCGCCGGAGAGAGTCAGTGCTCCCGTCCCTGACTTGGTCAAATTGAACGTAGCCCCGGAGATCACGCCGCCGACGGTCAACGTGCTGCCCGAGACCGTCACATTACGGCTGGCCCCCAGCGCCACCGCGCCGGTTCCCATATTCAGCGCGTTGGTGCCAGTAAAGGTGAAGTCACCATTCCAGCTTTGTGCGTTGTTGTTCGACAGCGTGATCACGCCGCCCGAGGTGTTGTCGATCGTGGTGCCCGCGCTGATCGTGAACGTGCCAGTTCCAATCGCCGCGGCATTATTGATGTTCAACGTTCCAGTCGTGAGCGTGGTTCCACCGGAATAAGTATTAGCGGCAGTGAGCGTCAGCGCCCCGGTACCGATCTTGATGACACTGCCCGCCCCGCTCAGCACCGAAGCCAACGTGACATTGTTGCCATTGGTGTCCAGCGTAGCCGTCACACCGGAGCCGATGGCCTGGATCTTGTTCGAGACATCCTGGGTATTGCTGCCATTCCACTGCAGCGTGCTGTTGCCGCCAAACGTGATATTGCCCGTGCCCAGAGATGTATTGCCGAAGCTGAGCGTGCCGGCGTTGATCGTTGTGCCGCCGCTGTAAGTATTGACGCCTGTCAACGTCAGCATGCCGGAACCCGATTTGGTCAGGCTGAATGCGCCGGAGATGACGCCTCCTGCGATGAGGTTTCCCGCCGTGGTCGTAACGATGCGATTCGCCCCAGCGCCACGGCGCCGGTTCCGAAATTCAAATTGTTAGTGCCGGTGAAAGTGAAATCTCCATTCCAGCTTTGGGCATTATTGTTACTGAGGGTAATCGCCCCACCAGAAGTATTGTCAATCGTTCCACCGCTGATCGTGAAGGTTCCCGTTCCAATCGCGGCGGCGTTATTAATGTTCAACTGACCGGCTGACAGCGTCGTGCCACCCGTATAAGTATTCGTGCCGGAGAGTGTGAGAGTGCCCGCACCGGACTTGGTCAAACTGAACGCCGCACCGGAAATCACGCCACCCACCGTCAGCGTGCTGGCCGAGACAGCCAAATTACGACTCGCACCGAGTGCAACGGCACCCGTCCCCATGTTCAATGCATTCGTGCCAGTGAACGTGAAGTCGCCATTCCAGCTTTGAGCATTGTTATTGCTCAACGTGATCGAACCGCCTGATGTGTTGTCGATCGTCCCGCCACTGATCGTGAACGTTCCCGTTCCAATCGCGGCAGCATTATTGATGTTCAGCGTGCCGGCAGACAGGGTCGTTCCACCGGTATAGGTGTTCGCACCTGACAGCGTCAAAGCACCAGTACCGGATTTGGTCAGGCTGAAGGTCGCACCCGAGATCACACCACCGACAGTCAACGTGCTGGCCGAGACGGTCACATTGCGGCTAGCGCCCAGAGCCACCGCGCCGGTCCCCATGTTCAAAGCATTGGTGCCAGTGAAGGTAAAGTCGCCGTTCCAGCTCTGAGCATTGTTATTCGAGAGGGTGATCGACCCACCAGAAGTATTGTCGATCGTGCCGCCGCTGATGGTAAAGGCGCCAGTACCCAGTGCCGTGGCGTTGTTGATGTTCAACTGACCGGCCGACAGCGTGGTGCCAGTGGAATAGGTGTTGGCGCCGGACAACGTCAGCGTGCCTGCCCCAGCCTTGGTCAGACTATGTGCACCAGAGATGATGCCCCCGACGGTCAGCGTGCTGGCGGTGGTCGTGATGGTCGGGTTGCCGGTGAGCGAGACTGCCCCGGTTCCAAGGTTCAGTGCATTGGTGCCGGTAAAGACATAGCTTGCCGACCAAGTCTGGGCATTGTTGTTCGACAGCGTGATCGCCCCGCCGGAAGTGTTGTCGATTGTCCCGCCATTGATCGTGAACGTGCCTGTGCCGATGGCGGTCGCATTATTGATATTCAGGGTGCCCGCCGACAGCGTCGTTCCGCCTGAATACGTGTTAGCCCCGGACAGCGTCAAAGCGCCGGTCCCCGCCTTGGTCAGGCTGTAAGCGCTGCCTGAATCACCGATCACCCCGCCCACCGTCAGCGTGCTGCCGGATACTGTCACCTGGCGGCTGCCGCCCATCGTGACTGTTCCGGTTCCCAAATCGACTGAGTTGGTGCCAATGAACGTGAAGTCGCTGTTCCAGACCTGCACGTTGTTGTTGGCGTTGGTGACCAGCCCGCCGCTGGTGTTGTCGATCGATCCGCCATTGATTGTGAATGTGCCCGTGCCCAGGGCCGTTGATGTATTGATGTAAAGGATGCCGGACGAAAGCGTCAGACCACCGCTGTAAGTATTGGCACCAGACAAGATCAGCGTTCCCGCGCCGGCTTTGGTTATCTTGAAGGCCCCGCCAATCGCGCCGCCCACAGTCAGCGTGCTGGCAGAGACAGTGACCTGACGATTGGCGCTCAGCGTCACCGCGCCGGTGCCCAGGTTCAACGCCTGCGTGCCAGTGAAGGTGAAATCCCCGCCCCAGGTCTGGACGTTGTTGTTCGAGAGCGTAATCGCCCCGCCGCTGGTGTTGTCGATCGTGCCGCCGTTGATGGTGAAGGTGCCCGTGCCCACGGCGGCGGCGTTGTTGATGTTCAACTGACCGGCAGAGAGCGTCGTGCCGCCGGTAAAGGTGTTCGTCCCACTGAGCGTCAACGTGCCAGCGCCCGACTTGGTCAGGCTGAAGGTTGCACCAGAGATGATGCCGCCAACGGTGAGGGTGCTGGCTGAGACGGTCACATTGCGGCTGGCGCCCAGAGCCACCGCGCCGGTGCCCATGTTCAGGGCCTGCGTGCCGGTGAAGGTAAAGTCGCCGTTCCAACTCTGGGCATTATTGTTAGACAGCGTGATCGAACCACCGGTGGTGTTGTCGATCGTGCCGCCGCTGATCGTGAACGTGCCCGTTCCAATCGCCGTGGCGTTGTTGATGTTCAACTGTCCGGCCGACAGCGTGGTGCCGGTGGAATAGGTGTTCGCTCCCGACAACGTCAGCGTGCCGGCCCCGGCCTTGGTGAGGTTATGAGCGCCGGAGATGATGCCGCCCACCGTCAGCGTGCTGGCGGTGGTGGTAATGGTTGGGTTGCCGGTCAGGGATACTGCGCCGGTTCCCAGGTTTAAGGCGTTGGTGCCGGTGAATGTGTAGCTTGTCGACCAGGTCTGGGCGTTATTGTTCGACAGGGTGATCGAACCGCCGGAAGTGTTGTCGATCGTTCCACCATTGATGGTGAACGTCCCGGTGCCAATCGCGGCGGCGTTGTTAATGTTGAGCGTGCCGGCCGAGAGTGTTGTTCCACCGGAGTAGGTGTTGGCGCCCGACAGGGTCAGAATGCCGATCCCCGCCTTGGTCAGGCTGTAAGCACTGCCGGAATCCCCGATGACGCCGCCGACGGTGAGGGTGCTGGCTGAGACAGTCACCTGGCGATTGGCGCCCAGAGTCACCGCCCCGGTGCCCATGTTCAGAGCATTGGTGCCGGTGAAGGTGAAGTCGCCATTCCAGCTCTGGGCATTGTTGTTCGAAAGGGTGATCGACCCACCAGAAGTATTATCAATCGTGCCGGTGGTGATGATAAATGTGCCAGTGCCCAGCGCTGTGGCGTTGTTAATGTTGAGCGTGCCGGCTGATAGTGTCGTCCCACCCGTATAGGTATTCGCGCCCGACAGCGTCAAAGCACCCGTGCCAGACTTGGTCAGGCTGAAGGCTGTCCCTGAGATCACACCGCCTACCGTCAACGTGCTGGCCGAGACCGTGACATTGCGGCTGGCCCCCATTGCCACGGCGCCCGTTCCCATGTTCAACGCATTGCTGCCGGTGAAGGTGAAGTCGCCATTCCAGGTCTGGGCATTGTTATTCGACTCTGTGATTGCCCCGCCCGAGGTGTTGTCAATCGTTCCGCCGCTGATCGTGAACGTTCCCGTGCCCAGGGCTGTCGCGTTGTTGATGTTCAGCGTGCCAGCCGAGAGCGTCATCCCGCCGGTATAGGTGTTCGCGCCTGAAAGCGTGAGCGTTCCCGCCCCGGCTTTGGTTATGCTGTGGGCTGCGGAGATAACGCCGCCGATGGTCAGCGCGCCGCCTGTGGTGGTGATGGTGCTGTGCAATCCCAGCGCGACAGCGCCAGTCCCCATGTTCAGATTGTTGGTGCCGGTGAATGTAAAGTTTCCGTTAAGTGCTATCGCGTTATTGTTCGAGTTGGTGATCGATCCACCGGAGGTATTGTCGATCGTCGTGGCGGCAGCAATCGTGAACGTCCCCGTCCCGATCGCCGCGGCATTATTAATGTTCAGTTGACCAACCGACAGCGTCGTGCCGCCACTGTAGGTATTCGCGCCTGAAAGCGTCAGCGTTCCCGCGCCAGCCTTGGTCAGACTGTAGGCGCTGCCCGAATCACCGATCACACCGCCCGCCGTCAGCGTGCTGGCCGACACCGTTACTTGGCGATTAGCGCTCAACGTCACCGCGCCAGTGCCCAGGTTCAGGGCATTGCTACCTGTAAAGGTGAAGTCACTGCCCCAGGTCTGGACGTTGTTGTTGCTCAGGGTGATCGAACCCCCGCTGGTGTTGTCAATCGTCCCACCATTAATCGTGAACGTACCCGTACCAACGGCGGTGGCATTGTTGATGTTCAGCGTGCCGCTGGCGATGGTGGTGCCACCGCTGAACGTATTGCTGCCGCTAAGCGTCCAGGTGCCCGATGTGTTGGTGACGCTGACCGTCGCCGATCCATCTTGAATGATCCCACTGATCGTGCCACTGCCGGAACCTTGCAGGAACACATTCCGTGTACCAGTAACGCCGGAAGTGAGGGCGGTTGCGGCGGAAAGAGTCAGGCCCGCGCCCCCATCTGATTGGATCAGGTAACTACTGCCGCCTGTAATGAAGGTAACGGTTCCGGAGAGCGTATTGTTGCCGCTGACACTCTCGATCCCTTGAGTACCGGCGTGGCCTGCCAGGGTAATGGCGTTAGCGACGGTAATTCCGCCGGAAAGCTCCAGCGTACCCGTAATCACGCCACCACCAATGGTAACCGTCCCGGATCCAAGCGCATTGGCAGACGCGGCACGGACGATCGACGTCGTCGAGGCCTGACCGATAGTCACTCCGCCCAGCGTGTTGCTGCCCGAAAGGATCAGTCTGCCGGGGTTGCTGGTGGTCAGCGTGTTCGCCCCACCCGCGATGTTGCCGCCCACGGTCAGGTTGCCGCCCATCAGCGTGACGACGCGACTCAGCGCCCATCGTCACCGCGCCAGTACCAAGATTGATGTCGTTGGTCCCGGTGAATGTGAAGTTACCGCCCCAGGTCTGGGCGTTATTGTTGCTCAGCGTGATCGCCCCGCCGCTGGTATTGTCGATCGTCCCGCCGTTGATCGTGAATGTACCCGTACCAACGGCGGTGGCGTTGTTGATGTTCAGCGTCCCGGCGGTCAACGTTGTCCCACCGGTGAACGTGTTGGCGCCGGAGAGTGTCCATGTGCCCGTCGCATTCTCATTGACCGCGACCGTTGCGGAATTATTCTGAATCACGCCGCTGATCGTGCCCGTGCCCGCTCCCTGCAGAATCAAATTTCTCGCGCCGGCTGGTGCAGCCGCAATCGGAGTCGCGTTCGACAATGTCAGGCTCGCTCCGCTGTCCGCCTGAATCGGAAAATTGCTTCCACCCGTAATAAACGTGATCGCACCGGAAAGCGTATTGCTGCCACTAACGCTTTCAATCCCCACCGCGGCCAAGCGTCCGGCGAAGGTAATTGCATTTGCCACCGTGATGCTGCCGGTCAGTTCCAGCGTACCGCTGACGGTTCCCCCGACGATCGTCACCGTGCCTGCGCCCAATGCGTTTGTGGATGTGGCGCGAACAATAGATGCCGTCGCCGCGCTTCCAATGGTCACACCGCCCAGCGTATTGCTTCCTGAGAGAATCAACCGGCCCGGATTGCTCGTTGTCAGCGTATTAGCGCCGCCGGCGATATTCCCGCCGACCGTCAGGTTGCCCGCACTCAGCGTGAGGGTCCGGCTCGATCCCATCGTCACCGCGCCGGTGCCAAGATTGATGTCGTTGGTGCCGGTGAACGCGAAATCCCCGCCCCAGGTTTGGGCGTTGTTGTTGCTTAGGGTGATGGTGCCGCCCGAGGTGTTATCAATCGTCCCGCCATTAATCGTGAACGTGCCCGTTCCGATGGCGGTCGCATTATTGATATTCAACGTACCAGCCGAGAGCGTTGTCCCGCCGGTATAGGTATTCGCGCCCGACAGCGTCAAAGCACCTGTGCCGGACTTGGTCAGGCTGAAGGTGGCGCCGGAGATCACACCACCCACTGTCAGCGTGCTGCCCGAAACCGTCACATTGCGGCCAGCTCCCATCGTGACCGTGCCGGTTCCCAAATCGACCGAGTTGGTCCCGATGAACGTGAAGTCGCCGTTCCACACCTGCACGTTGTTATTGGCGTTGGTGACCAGCCCGCCGCTGGTATTGTCGATCGATCCGCCGTTGATCGTGAAGGTTCCGGTGCCCAGGGCGGTGGAGTTGTTGATGTACAGGATGCCCGACGAAAGGGTCACACCACCGCTGAAGGTGTTTGCCCCGGCCAGAATCAGGTTGCCCGCCCCAACCTTGGTCAGGCTGAACGCGCCGCCAATCGCGCCGCCCACAGTCAGCGTGCTGGCTGAGACAGTGACCTGACGATTGGCGCTCAGCGTCACCGCGCCGGTGCCCAGGTTCAACGCCTGCGTGCCGGTGAAGGTGAAATCCCCGCCCCAGGTCTGGACGTTATTGTTGCTGAGGGTGATCGATCCGCCCGTGGTGTTGTCGATCGTGCCGCCATTGATGGTGAAGGTGCCCGTGCCGATGGCGGCAGCATTATTGATATTCAACGTCCCGGCGCTCAGCGTTGTGCCGGTGGAATAGGTATTCGCACCAGACAATGTCAGCGTGCCCACGCCTGCTTTGGCCAGGCTATTGGCGCCAGAGATAATGCCACCAACCGTTAAGGTATTGGCGCTAACGGTGATCGTGGGGTTGGCGGTCAATGCAACAGCGCCAGTCCCCATATTCAGATTGTTGCTGCCGGTGAACGTGAAGCTCGACGCCCAGGTCTGAGCATTATTGTTCGAGAGGGTAATCGCCCCGCCGCTGGTGTTGTCGATCGTGCCGCCATTGATGGTGAAGGTGCCCGTGCCGATGGCGGCGGCGTTGTTGATGTTCAGCGTGCCGGCGCTCAGCGTCGTGCCACCGGTAAAGGTGTTCGTCCCACTGAGCGTCAACGTGCCAGCGCCCGACTTGGTCAAACCAAACGTCGCACCAGAGATCACACCGCCAACCGTCAATGTGCTGGCCGAGACAGTGACATTGCGGCTGGCGCCCATCGCCACCGCGCCGGTGCCCATGTTCAGGGCCTGCGTGCCGGTGAAGGTGAAGTCGCCATTCCAGCTCTGGGCATTGTTGTTGGAGAGGGTGATCGAACCGCCGGTGGTGTTGTCGATCGTGCCGCCGTTCATCGTGAAGGTGCCCGTGCCGATGGCGGCAGCATTATTGATATTCAACGTCCCGGCGCTCAGCGTTGTGCCGGTGGAATAGGTATTCGCACCAGACAATGTCAGCGTGCCCGCGCCTGCTTTGGCCAGGCTATTGGCGCCAGAGATAATGCCACCAACCGTTAAGGTATTGGCGCTAACGGTGATCGTGGGGTTGGCGGTCAATGCAACAGCGCCAGTCCCCATATTCAGATTGTTGCTGCCGGTGAACGTGAAGCTCGACGCCCAGGTCTGGGCGTTGTTATTCGATAAGGTGATCGCCCCGCCGCTGGTGTTGTCGATCGTGCCGCCATTAATAGTGAAGGTGCCGGTTCCAACAGCCGTGGCGTTGTTGATATTGAGCTGACCCGCCGAAAGTGTCGCGCCGCCGGTGAAGGTATTGGCCCCACTGAGCGTCAGCGTTCCCGCGCCCGACTTGGTCAGGCTGAAGGTTGCACCGGAGATCACGCCGCCAACCGTCAACGTGCTGGCTGAGACAGTGACATTGCGGCTGGCTCCAAGCGCCACCGCGCCGGTGCCCATGTTCAGCGATTGAGTCCCGGTGAAGGTGAAATCGCCATTCCAGCTTTGAGCATTGTTATTGCTCAATGTGATCAATCCGCCGGTCGTGTTGTCGATCGTGCCGCCACTGATGGTGAACGTGCCCGTTCCAATCGCAGTGGCGTTGTTGATGTTCAACTGACCGGCTGAGAGCGTGGTGCCTGTGCTGTATGTATTCGCGCCTGAAAGCGTCAACGTGCCTGCGCCGGCCTTGGTCAGGCTATGTGCACCAGAGATGATGCCGCCGACGGTCAGCGTGTTAGCTGTCGTGGTGATCGTCGGATTGCCGGTCAATGACACCGCACCCGTTCCAAGATTCAGTGCGTTCGTGCCAGTAAAGACATAACTTGCGGACCAGGTCTGGGCATTGTTGTTGCTCAGCGTGATCGAGCCACCGGAGGTATTGTCGATCGTTCCGCCGTTGATGGTGAATGTGCCAGTACCAACAGCCGTGGCATTGTTGATATTCAGCGTGCCAGCCGACAGCGTCGCACCACCGGTATAGGTATTGGCGCCCGACAGCGTCAATGCACCCGCACCGGCTTTGGTCAAACTGAACGTAGCCCCGGAGATCACACCACCCACCGTCAGCGTGCTGGCCGAGACAGTGACATTGCGGCTCGCCCCCATCGCCACCGCGCCGGTTCCCATGTTCAACGCATTGCTGCCGGTGAAGGTAAAGTCGCCGTTCCAACTCTGAGCATTATTGTTAGACAGCGTGATCGAGCCACCGCTGGTGTTGTCGATCGTGCCTGTGGTGATCGTAAAGGTTCCCGTGCCCAGGGCTGTCGCATTGTTGATGTTCAACTGACCAGCGGAAAGCGTCGTCCCGCCGGTGTAGGTATTGGCTCCTGACAGCGTCAACGCGCCCGTGCCGGACTTGGTCAGGCTGAACGTAGCCCCGGAGATCACACCGCCCACCGTCAGCGTGCTGCCGGAAACCGTCACATTGCGGCTGGCTCCCATCGCCACCGCGCCAGTCCCCATGTTCAGCGCATTCGTTCCCGTAAATGTGAAATCGCCATTCCAGCTCTGAGCATTATTATTACTAAGGGTGATCGCTCCGCCGGAGGTATTGTCGATCGTGCCGCTGGTAATGGTAAAGGTTCCGGTGCCGATTGCAGTTGCATTATTGATGTTCAGCGTGCCAGCCGAAAGCGTCGTCCCGCCGGTATAGGTGTTCGCGCCCGAGAGAGTCAGGGTGCCAGCACCGGCTTTGGTCAAACTGAACGTAGCCCCGGAGATCACACCGCCGACGGTCAACGTGCTGGCCGAGACTGTTACATTGCGGCTGGCGCCCATTGCCACAGCGCCGGTTCCCATGTTCAGAGCATTAGTGCCGGTGAACGTAAAGTCGCCGTTCCAACTCTGAGCATTATTGTTCGAAAGAGTGATCGATCCACCGGAAGTGTTGTCGATCGTTCCACCACTGATCGTAAACGTCCCCGTACCGATGGCGGCCGCATTGTTAATGTTCAATGTTCCGGCTGATAGCGTCGTCCCGCCCGTGTAAGTATTCGTACCTGAGAGAGTCAACGTGCCAGTGCCCGACTTGGTCAGGCTGAATGCAGTCCCGGAGATCACCCCGCCAACCGTCAATGTGCTGGCTGAGACAATGACATTGCGGCTGGCTCCAAGCGCCACCGCGCCAGTTCCCATATTCAGAGCATTGGTGCCAGTGAAGGTAAAGTCGCCATTCCAACTCTGTGCATTGTTGTTCGAGAGCGTGATCGATCCACCCGAGGTGTTGTCGATTGTGCCGCCACTGATCGTGAACGTTCCCGTTCCAATCGCCGCGGTATTGTTGATGTTCAACTGTCCGGCGGAGAGTGTTGTCCCGCCGGTAAAGGTGTTCGTCCCACTGAGCGTCAGCGTTCCCGCGCCCGACTTGGTCAGGCTGAAGGTTGCACCGGAGATCACGCCGCCAACCGTCAACGTGCTGGCTGAGACAGTGACATTGCGGCTGGCTCCAAGCGCCACCGCGCCGGTGCCCATGTTCAGCGATTGAGTCCCGGTGAAGGTGAAATCGCCATTCCAGCTTTGAGCATTGTTATTGCTCAATGTGATCAATCCGCCGGTCGTGTTGTCGATCGTGCCGCCACTGATGGTGAACGTGCCCGTTCCAATCGCAGTGGCGTTGTTGATGTTCAACTGACCGGCTGAGAGCGTGGTGCCTGTGCTGTATGTATTCGCGCCTGAAAGCGTCAACGTGCCTGCGCCGGCCTTGGTCAGGCTATGTGCACCAGAGATGATGCCGCCGACGGTCAGCGTGTTAGCTGTCGTGGTGATCGTCGGATTGCCGGTCAATGACACCGCACCCGTTCCAAGATTCAGTGCGTTCGTGCCAGTAAAGACATAACTTGCGGACCAGGTCTGGGCATTGTTGTTGCTCAGCGTGATCGAGCCACCGGAGGTATTGTCGATCGTTCCGCCGTTGATGGTGAATGTGCCAGTACCAACAGCCGTGGCATTGTTGATATTCAGCGTGCCAGCCGACAGCGTCGCACCACCGGTATAGGTATTGGCGCCCGACAGCGTCAATGCACCCGCACCGGCTTTGGTCAAACTGAACGTAGCCCCGGAGATCACACCACCCACCGTCAGCGTGCTGGCCGAGACAGTGACATTGCGGCTCGCCCCCATCGCCACCGCGCCGGTTCCCATGTTCAACGCATTGCTGCCGGTGAAGGTAAAGTCGCCGTTCCAACTCTGAGCATTATTGTTAGACAGCGTGATCGAGCCACCGCTGGTGTTGTCGATCGTGCCTGTGGTGATCGTAAAGGTTCCCGTGCCCAGGGCTGTCGCATTGTTGATGTTCAACTGACCAGCGGAAAGCGTCGTCCCGCCGGTGTAGGTATTGGCTCCTGACAGCGTCAACGCGCCCGTGCCGGACTTGGTCAGGCTGAACGTAGCCCCGGAGATCACACCGCCCACCGTCAGCGTGCTGCCGGAAACCGTCACATTGCGGCTCGCCCCCATTGCCACAGCGCCGGTTCCCATATTCAGAGCATTAGTGCCGGTGAACGTAAAGTCGCCGTTCCAGCTCTGAGCATTGTTGTTAGACAGCGTGATCGAGCCGCCGCTGGTATTATCAATCGTGCCAGTCGTGATCGTGAATGTTCCCGTTCCAATCGCGGCAGCATTGTTGATGTTCAACGTGCCGGCCGACAGCGTCGTACCGCCAGTGAAAGTGTTCGTGCCGCTGAGCGTCAACGCCCCGGTCCCAACCTTGACGATGCTCCCCGCCCCGCTCAGCACCGAAGCCAGCGTGACGTTGTTTCCATTAGTGTCTAAGGTAGCAACAACGCCGTTGCCAATCGCCTGGATCTTGTTTGACACATCCTGCGTGTTCGCGCCATTCCATTGCAGCGTGCTGCTGGCGCCAAACGTGATATTGCCGCTCCCCAGCGAACCATTCGCAAAGCTGAGCGTGCCGGCATTGATCGTTGTGTTCGCGGAGTAAGTATTGGAGCCCGTCAAAGTGAGTGTGCCCGCTCCGGCCTTTGTCAGACCGAACGCGCCGGAGATTATGCCGCCAACGGTGAGCGTGCTGGCGCTTGTGGTAACCGTGGGACTGGCTCCGAGCGTGACCGCGCCCGTTCCAAGGTTCAGCGACTTTGTCCCCGTAAATGTGAAACTTCCGCCCCAGGTTTGAGCATTGTTATTGCTCAGGGTGATCGATCCGCCCGTGGTGTTGTCGATTGTGCCGCCGTTGATGGTCAACGTGCCGCTGCCCACCGCCGTCGCGTTGTTGATGTTCAACGTGCCGGAGTTAAGAGTCGCGCCACCGGAATAGGTGCCGGCGCCACTGAGGGTCCAGGCGCCAGTCTGGTTTCCAAGAATGCTCACCGAGGCAGTGCCTTCAGTGATGGTGCCCGAGATAACGCCGGTCCCGCCTCCCAGAAGCACAACTACCCGGCTTGCGGATGCGGCCACACAATTAATCGAGTTGGCGGCCGAAAGCGTCAACGTGGCGCCGGAATCAGCCTGCAAGGGATAATACGTTCCACCAATCTGCAGGCTGATCGTCCCCGACAGCGTATTGCTCCCGCTGACGCTCTCAATAGCCTGCCCACTCGAACTGTTCCTGGCATTTAATGTAATCGCATTGCTGATCGTGATGTTGTTTGTGAGTTCCAGCCTGGCGAAGCTGTTGTTGCCGCTGGGAGCGATCGTAACGGTTCCCGAACCCAGTGCGCCATTGGTCGTCGCCCGAACAACCGTCGGAAGGATCGTCCCCGAATCAATCGTCAACCCGCCGGAGAAGGTGTTCGTCCCCGAAAGAATCAACCGGCCTGAGCCTGTAACATTGATCGCGTTAGTGCCACCCGCGATATTGCCGCCAACGGTAAGATTCCCGCCTGTGACCGTGAGCGTCCGGGTTGCCCCCATCGTCACCGCGCCCGTCCCCAGATCGATGTCGTTCGTTCCGGTGAACGTGAAGTCCCCGCCCCAGGTCTGAGCATTGTTGTTGCTCAGCGCGATCGCGCCACCGCTGGTGTTGTCGATCGTCCCGCCGTTGATCGTGAACGTTCCCGTTCCAATAGCCGCGGCATTGTTGATGTTCAATGTGCCTGCGGAAAGCGTCGTGCCGGTGGAATAGGTATTCGCTCCAGAAAGAGTCAGCGCGCCTGCTCCAGCCTTGGTCAGGCTATGCGCACCTGAGATGATGCCGCCGACGGTCAGCGTGCTTGCCGTTGTCGTGATCGTCGGATTGCCGGTCAATGACACTGCGCCTGTTCCCAAATTCAGTGCATTGGTGCCCGTGAATGTATAGCTTGCCGACCAGGTCTGGGCATTGTTATTGCTCAGCGTGATTGAGCCGCCGGAGGTGTTGTCGATCGTCCCGCCATTGATGGTGAACGTGCCCGTGCCAACAGCCGTGGCATTGTTGATATTGAGCGTACCGGCAGACAGTGTCGTCCCGCCGGTGTAGGTATTCGCGCCCGACAGCGTCAAAGCGCCCGTGCCAGACTTGGTCAGGCTGAAGGCTGTCCCTGAGATCACACCACCAACGGTGAGTGTACTGGCTGAGACAGTGACATTGCGGCTGGCTCCCATCGCCACGGCGCCCGTTCCCATGTTCAACGCATTGCTGCCGGTGAAGGTGAAGTCGCCATTCCAGCTTTGGGCATTGTTATTCGAGAGGGTGATCGAGCCACCGCTGGTGTTGTCGATCGTGCCTGTGGTGATCGTAAAGGTTCCCGTGCCCAGGGCTGTCGCATTGTTGATGTTCAACTGACCAGCCGACAGCGTGGTTCCGCCGGTGTAAGTATTGGCTGCCGACAGCGTCAACGCGCCCGTGCCCGCTTTGGCAATTCCGCCCGCCCCGCTCAGCACGCTCGCAAAGGTCACGTTGTTCGCCACCGTGTCAAGCGTCGCGACGATACCGGAGCCGATCGCCTGGATCTTGCTCGAAACGTCCTGCGTGTTCACCCCGTTCCATTGCAGCGTGCTGGTGCCGATGAAGGTGATATTTCCGCTGCTGAGCGAGCCGCTGCTGAATGAAAGCGTTCCCGCATTGATCGTCGTCCCGCCCGTATATGTATTGGCGGCCGTCAGCTTCAGCGTCCCCGCCCCGTCTTTGCCCACCAGCCCCGCTCCGCTCAGGATACTGGCCAGCGTGACCGTATTGCCATTGGTGTCAAACGTTGCGGTGATCCCCGCCCCGATCGCCTGGACCTTGCTCGAAATATCCTGCGTGTTTGCCCCATTCCATTGCAGCGTGCTACTCCCGCTGAAGGTAATGTTCCCCGTGCTGAGCGAGGTGTTTGCAAAGCTCAACGTCCCTGCGCTGATAGTCGTGTTTCCAGAGTATGTATTCGCGCCTGTCAGCGCGAGTGTGCCCGCGCCGGCTTTAGTAATGCTGTACGTGCTGGCGCCGTCGGAAACCACCCCTCCAACCGTCAGGATGCTGCCGCTGCTGGTGACGGTCGCGCTCGCACCCATCGTTACGGCGCCGGTCCCCAGGTTCAGGTTATTGGTTCCGTTGAATGTGAAGCTGCCGGCCCACGACTGGGCATTATTGTTTGTGACCGTGACGGTGCTTCCGCTGGTATTGTCAATCGTTGCGCCCGACTGAAGCGTCAGCGTGCCGGTGCCCAGGGCTTGAGCGCCGTTGATGTCCAGTTCCGCCGTGGAATTTACAGTCACCCCGCCTGAGAACGTGTTATTGCCCGACAACGCAATAGCGCCATCTCCGTTGACGGCAAGCGAATATCCATTGCCGCCATCGCTGATGACCCCGGTGACGAGTCCATCCGCCGTTCCGGTATGCGACCCAATCGTTGAGTTCGACATCAATGTGACAGAACCGGAGATCGTCGTTCCGTTTTGCAGCCGCAACGCACCGAAATTTTCACTGTTCCCTGTACCAAACATCTGGATGCTGCTCGAATACGTCAGGCCAGTTGTCAGGTAAAGCGTGACGCCGGACTCGATCTTGATCGTCGCACTCGAAGACGGTTGGTTTCCCGTAAGATCACCGAATTGTCCCAGCTTGCATTTCCCACGGTTGCTTGTATTCGGGAACATATCCAGTGTTCCCGTAAGTGAACTGAGGTTGCCAAGCAACTGGCTGACGGATGAGCTGCCGCTTCCCGCCGCCGTCACCTGGACCGTGCCGGCGCCGCTGAAATCATTGTTGTATGTGACAGTATTACTCGTCGCGCCCAGGAGATAATCCAGCCACACTGTTGCCCCGCTGGCCACAGTCACGGTCGTGGTCGTATCCCCAAACGGCGTCGGTGTGATGCTCGAGGTGCCACCAGCGCCATTCGTCGCCTGCAACGTGCCGACATTCACCGCGGTGCCGCCGCTATACGTATTCGCCGCCGAAAGAGTCAACGTTCCACTCCCCGCCTTGGCGATCCCCCCCAGCCCGCTGATTATGCTCGCCAGCGTGACATTGTTCGCCTGCGTGTCGAATGTCGCCGTAACACCTGTTCCGATGGCCTGAATGTTGTTCGACACGTCCTGCGTGTTCGCGCCGTTCCATTGCAGCGTGCTGCTTGCCCCAAACGTAATGTTGCCCGAGCCCAGCGATGTGTTGGCAAAGCTTACCGTTCCCGCATTTATGGTCGTTCCGCTGGCGTACGTGTTCGCTCCCGTCAGCGTGAGCGTGCCGCCGCCTGCCTTTGTGATGCCTCCATTCGAGACGACATTCGTCATCGACAGCGTGTCGCTTGTGTTAGCCGTCAGGGTGCGCGTCGCGGCCCCGAGGTTCACATTCAGTGTGTTGGTGGCGTCACCGATGGTGACGACTCGGCCGTTACCCGCTCCACCAAAATCCCCGGTGATATTCCCGCTCAGTGTCAGCGTCCGCGCCGTGCCGCTGCTTGACTTGAACGTCAGATCAAAGTTCCCCGCGTATCCCAGGTTCATCCCCGCCGTCGTGGTGCGGCTGGCACTGAAATAGATCGTAGTGTTCGACGTCAGCGTTGACGCCGAAAAGTCATCATTGATGACTCCACCGCTCCAGTTCGCGACGTTGTTGTAATCGTGGGATGAATCGTTCGTGCTGCCGCTCGTCGCCCCCGTCCAGCTATACAAGATTCGCGACTCCAGCGGCTCCATCACCGTCCGGATCGCCCGCTGCAGCCGGCTTTCCCCATGAGTCTCCATCCCCGCGCCCGCCAGCACCGGCCCTGGTTTCCAAACCGTGTGAACAGAATGCCCCACTTCCGACAGCAGCAGTTTAAACCGCAGCCCCATCTGCCGCGGATTGCATAGCAGACCAAACGAGCGTTTGATCGCCTGCCTTAAGAGTGCGAAGTTGGTGCGCCAGATGTTCAGACGGATAGCCTCCACCGCGCACACAGCGCCGGTATCTCATCTGCTATCGGTATTTGACCGTACCACTTAACTGAGTGCTTTCGCCTAACCGTCACAAACCTCAAGGTTTACCTGCGACAGGCATGGGTCCATATGATGAGAATTTGAAATGCCCCGCCCCCTTTTCCCGCCCCGTTCTCGCAAAGGTTTAATTAGTTCCGCCCCTTGCGCAATCTTGCCCCGACTATAGGACCTTGCTCGACCCTGATGGTGGAAAACATAAACCGCATCCGTCGCCGGATTTTTTTTGCTTGGGGCTCCCCCGCCGCGGAAGAACATTATGGGTCATTGCTCAAACATTCGTCAGTATTATCAGAACCGCCGCCCCAGTATCTTTGTCTCACAAAGCCCCGGCCAATCGCGGCTTCGCAATCCAAAGCCCCGCCCAATTCGCCTCACCCCAAACCCTGCTTACACCTCAACATCAAAAACCACCGGGCTATGCCAGATCACCAGCACGATACACCCGTTCCGATTCGTCACGCTATGCTGGCTCCCCGCGGGGTTCACGATCAGCGTCCCCGCCTCATAAGTCCCTCCCTCATCCATCTGGCTCTGCCACAGCACCATCACATGCTCATACCCTGAATGCCGATGCGACGGCACTCCCGCCCCTGCGCGTACCGAAGCAGCGCCGCCGATGGCTCCGTCGCTGGATTCCCATACAGGGAGAATATTTCAACCCCCTCGCGAAAGGGCTTCCAGGGCAGATCATTCTGATATGCGGCGACGTTGAACAAATCCTTCAAGACAATCCGGCCTCGTAACGCATCCATTCGTTTCCTTCCATCCTGCACGCAACAAAATTCTTGCATGACTCGCCGCACCTTCGCGGCCTCCGCCATCACCAAACACCGTCACCAACCACCACCGTCAAAAGACTCTACTCAAGCCGCCGCCAATCATACAATGATGCAGCTTGTGAATCTCCTGATCCCCATCGCCGCCGTGCGTGGATCAGTGGATCACTTCACCGGCTTCCACCGGATGATCCTCCGCATGCCCGGCCATGTGCCGGCCAATGATACTGATGTCCGCTTCCTCCGATGGCGTTTCATATACGAACTTCCCATCGAACATCACCACGATCCGATCCGACAGCTCCAGCACCTCATCCAGGTCTTCACTCACCAGCAGTACCGCCGCCCCCCGGTTGCGGGCCTCGACAATCTGCGCCCGAATATCCGCCGCGGCTTCGAAATCCAGCCCAAAGCAGGGGTTCGCCGCCACCAATACCTCAACACCCCCTGAAAGCTCCCGCGCCAGCACGGCCCGCTGCACATTCCCCCCGGACAAATTCCGGATCGGCGTGTCCGCCGAAGGCGTCTTTACCCCGTATCGCGTAATCAGGTCGCGCGCCGCCCTGCGAATCGATGACCCATTGATGAAGAACCCCCCGAACGTGTGCGGATGCCGGTCATACAACCGAAACGCCATATTCTGCGCCACGCTCATCGGTGGAACACACGTGTTCTTCAGCGGTTCCTCCGGCAGGCAATACATCTTGTGCTTATTAATCTGCGACCGCACCGGCTTGAATGGCACGCCATGCACATTCATCCCGCCCGACACCGAATTCCGTTGCCCGGCAAGCACTTCTACCAGTTCGCTCTGCCCGTTGCCCGACACGCCGGCGATGCCCACGATCTCCCCCGCATGAACCGTCAGATTCAGGTTTTCCAGTGCTGAAACGCCGGTTTCGTCCAGCGCATGCAGCCCATCCAGATGCAGGAACGGCTCGCCGCGCGTGATCGCTGCCCGACTCGCCTTCCGCAGTGTTTTCCCCGAGCCAATCATCATTTCCGCCATCACCACCGGCGTCAGTTCGCTCACCTTTCCCTTGCCGGCGAACTTCCCCGTTCGCAGCACGGTCACCTCATCCGCAAACTTCATCACCTCGCGGAATTTGTGCGTGATCATCAGCGCTGTCAGCTCTCCCTTCACTGTCAGATCCTTCACCAGCCCCAGCACTTCATCCGCTTCCTGTGGCGTCAGCACGGATGTCGGTTCATCCAAAAACAATATCTTGTTCTTCAGATAAAGCTGTTTGCAGATTTCCAGCTTCTGCTTCTCACCCGCCGACAGCGAACTCACCTTTCGCGTGATCTTGATGAAGAACGGCGTCGTCCGCATGAACGCCCGCAGGTCTTCATATTCCTTTTCCCAGTTGATTATCATCGGAACGTCGCCGCGCGACAGCACCAGGTTCTCCGCCACCGTCATGTTCGGCACCAGCGTGAAATGCTGATACACCATCCCGATGCCATGCTGCTTCGCCTCGCGCGGGTTCTTAATCACCACTTCCTGGTAATCAACCGAAATCTGCCCGCTGTCAGGCAGGTAATACCCCATGATGCACTTCACCAGCGTGCTTTTGCCTGCTCCATTTCCGCCGAGCAGCGCATGAAAAGTCCCCGGCTTCAGCACCATCGTCACATCGTCCAGCGCCACCAGGCTGCCGAACCGCTTGGTGATGCCCATCGCTTCCAAACCGGGCGCGCTGCCGGCTCTGGCTGTTGTTTCGGTACTCATAAAATAGCCTTGATTAGCGATTGTGAAGTGGAAACCGCCCCGAAAACGCCGTTCTGCATCGTCACCATTTTCACGGCGGCAGTGTGGTTGCCGATGTCCGTCGCCGCGCAGCAATCCTCCAGCAGCACGCATTCATACCCGCGATCGTTCGCCTCGCGCATCGTCGTATGCACGCACACATCCGTCGTGATGCCCGTCAGCACGATGTTGGCGATTCCCCGCTGCCGCAGGATCAGATCGAGATCCGTCGCACAGAACGATCCCTTGCCCGGCTTATCGATGACAATCTCGCCCGGCAGAGGCGCCAGTTCCGGAATGATGTCCCATCCCGGCTCTCCCCGGACAAGGACTTTGCCGCACGGACCGGCATCACCAATCCCCGCCCCAATCTGCCGCGACCGCCATCGCTTGTTCGGCGGCAGATCCGACAGATCCGGCCGATGCCCCTCGCGCGTATGAATGATCGTAAATCCCCCGGATCGCATCGCATCCAGCACGCGATCGATCGGCTCAATACACGCCCGCGTGAGCGAAATGTCATACCCCATTAACTCGACATACCCGCCTTTTCCGCAGAAATCCGTTTGCATGTCTATGACGATCAACGCGGTATTCTCCGGCCGAAGATCGCCATTCCACGGCCAGGCATAAGGGCGGGATTCAATGTGTTTACTCATACGGGAATCCTGAGCGCAGACGGTACTCCGCTCGTAGTCGAAGGATCTGGCTTCAAACGTCTGCGCCGGTTGTTTCATCAACAGTTCATTAACTTCCCAGTTGGATCCTTCGACTACGAGCGGAGTACCGCCTGCGCTCAGGATAAAGTGGGACCTATCTGCTCACCGTCAACTCCGCCGGCACACCCGCCAGCGTTCGGTTCCTCGACGAAGTCATCACCATAATTGCCAGCGTCAGCACATAAGGAGTCGCAGCGAAAAAATATCGATAAGACGTCACACCCACCGATTGCAGCGCCGGTCCCAGCGCCTGCCGCTCCAAACAACAACGCGGCGTACAGGCAATAAACCGGATTCCACCTCGCAAAAATCACCAGCGCCACCGCCATTAGCCCCTGCCCGCTGGAAAGACCTTCATTCCAACTCCCCGGATAATACAGCGACAAAAATGATCCTCCGATCCCGGCTAAAAAACCGCCCGCCATCGTCGCGAGCATTCGAACACCATTGACCGAATACCCCATTGCCCGGGCGGCGTCACTGCTTTCACCGACGGTTCGAACGATCAATCCCCATCGCGTGCTCTGCAGTGCCCAGAGCAGCAGGGGGGCAAGGACCAGCCCGATCAGGAACAGCACATTGATCTGCAGCGCCTCGCGCACCACCGAAGAATTGCTCCACCATCCCAGGTTGATCGCCGGCAGCTTCGGCGCCACCGGATGCACATACGGCGTCCCCAGGTATCGCGCCAAGCCCGTCCCAAAAAGCATCAGCCCGATCCCCACCGCAATGTCATTCACCCGCGGCCGCGAACACAGCCACGCATGTACAAATCCAAGAATGATCCCCACCACGCCCGCACAAAACACCCCAAGCCACGCCGACCCGCTGAGATATGCGACGGCGAACCCCGTCATCGCCCCCATGATCAGCGTCCCTTCCTGGCCCAGATTAATGCGCCCGCTCTTTTCCGTCAGGCATTCCCCAAGGCTGACAAAGATGAACGGCGTGCTGACGCGCGTCGCTCCGCCAAGCAATGCCAAAGGCACGCCCCAGTTGCCAAGATCAGACATGACCGGCCTCCATGCTTCGCTCGCGCCGACGGAAAATCCCGAAGCGCCCATAGAACGATTCAAACGCGAGAATCATCAAAAACAGAATCCCCTGCAGCACTAGCACCGTTGCATCCGGCAGATGCTGGCGGCGCTGGAGCAACCCACCGCTGGCGCCAATGCCGCCGATCAGAATGGAAACAGGAATAATGGCCAGCGGATTCGCCCGCGCGATGAATGCGACAAGGATGCCCGTATACCCGTAGCCGGGCGCGGTGATGTTCGCATTGGCGCGGCCCTGGATCGCCGCGACTTCAACCACGCCCGCAAGCCCCGCCGCCGCCCCCGCAAGTCCGCAGACGAACATCGTGATCTTCCCTACCGACAATCCCGCCACCCGCGCCGCCCGGATGTTCCCACCGACAATTTTCGCCGCGAAACCAAGCAGCGTGTGATTCATCAAAAGATACGCCAGGACACAGATGATCAGTCCCCATCCCAGTCCCCAGTGCAATTCCGTGCCGAACATTTTGCCGATCATGTGATCTTCAGGGACGGCATAAGTGGAAGGCGTGTTCAGGCTCGCCGGGTCATGCATCGGCCCTTCAACCATCTGGTTGAGCACCGCGATCGCAACATAGTTCAGCAGCAGGCTGCTGATCGTTTCATTCACCCCGCGATAATATTTCAATCCCCCCGCGATCATGATCCAGATCGCGCCGACGAGGCAACCGCTGAGCGCCATTGCGGCGATCATCACCACCGGCGAGGAATCCGGCATAAGATGCGCGACGCCCGCCGCCGTCAGCGCTCCTAGCACCAGCGCCTTCCCCCCCGATGATGACCATTCCCAGTTGAAGCGGCAGCGCGGTGCAGAGCCCCGTGAGCATCAGCGGGGCAGCTCGAATCAACGTGTTTTGAATCGAAAACGCAGTCCCAAACGCCCCCCGATACATCAACTGAAGCGACACAAACGGATTAGCCCCCGAACAGGCGATGAAGATGCCAAACGGGATAAACGACGCAACAATCGCCGCCAGCGGGATTGCGAACGGCTCGGCCGCGTGTAACGAAAGCGGAAGCCGCTCATGGCGAACTTTTGATCTGGCCGGCTCATGCGATATCGTTGCAACAGGCGCTATTGCGGTTTCTAAATCCTTCGCTTCGTCCGTGCCGAGCGTAGTACTCATGAGCTTCGTCCCTGCCGTGTAAGACCGGCCCGGATTGGGGAATAAAAGGAACAAGCGTCGCCGAAGCTGCTGGGGTTGTCGGCAACTTCGGCGACGAGAGAAGGAGCATCACCTCCAGCGTTCCATCAGAAGTTCACCCCAAATCCGAGCGATGCGATGATCACGTTGTGATTCGTGTTCCCGGATGCCAGCGTGCCGGCGAACAGCAGCGTGTCATTGACGAGGTAGTCATATGTCACACCCGCGTCGGCGTGCCAGAAGCCGTACTTGGTCGGGATGAATGCCAGCGGTACCGAAGCATTCAGCGCGACCGAAAACAATCCGACGTTACCGCCGGGCAGACCGGCGCCGGGGATGTGGTTGCTCGCGGCCCAGTAGCTGCGGGGACCCACCTGCGTGTACATCGGAACGGTGATCGTCACGGGATATTCCGGTGACGGTTTCAGCGTGATCGACGGGGCCACGCCCAGCTCAAGATAACCCGTCCCGCCGTGCTGACCGAGAATGACGGTCGAGTCGCCGCTGATCGCCCACCACACGTCGGCGTATGGATGCAGCGCAAAGCCGCTGTCCCCATACATCTTGCTGTCATCGTACGAAATTTTCAGGTCGGCATTGTGTTCCGTATGGAATGCATGAGGCGGAGAATTCCACGGGCTGTAGGTGAGTCCGAGCGAAAAATTCTCGCCGACCTTGGCATTAAGGCTGACAAACACGTCCATTTCGTTCCAGGCCCCGACGAACGGGTCCTGCTGGTTCGTGTTGACGCTGTTCCAGATGCCGCCCACAAAGGCCACATTTTTAAACATGCCAAAGTCGCCCAGCGGCAGGACCAGGCCACCGACCGGCTGCCAGACCAGCCCCGAATTTTCAACCACCAGACCGCGCGGCGTGACATAAGCGGTGCGGAAAGGCGAATTGAAGAATCCGTGAATGTTGGCGCAGGGGGCGCGTTGTCGAGATAAACGGGTTTGGCGTCGGCGGTGGTATTTGCGCCATTTGCGCCAGACGTTGCGCTATCGGAAGTCGCCGCTTCATTCGCCGCCGCATCGGTGGTGATGAATGGTGACAATCCGTAGGTGCTGTTCCAGGGGGTTTGTGACGCTGCATGAGCCCAGACCGGCAGACACAGTGCGCCGGTAAGAGCGAGCGACGAAAGCAGAGACTTTGCCGACATAGATCCTTCCTGTGAGGTTGGCGCGACTGCCCGCGTGCGAGACAGGGAAAATGCGGAGCCGAGACCAATCGCGAAAAATAGGTGCAGTGGAAACGTTTCGTACGGGCCGCACCGGTGCCCACCGGTGACCCGGAGGCCGTTACCACTACCGGCCTCGCCGGAGCCTAAGAACAAGCGGTGTGCCACTGTCCGGGACAGGCGCAAGTCGCCAATATTGAAGTGATTAGTAAGAATCAGCCCCGGCCTCACCGGCGATTCCGAACGTTTCATCCGTACGCTATGGAACGTTTGAAACACTCTGCAATCCCAAGCCCGCAAGGCCCGCCGGGGACAGACTCCGGTCACGAATTACGCGTTGCCGATGACGCGTTCTCCATTCCCGTTTCGTGTTCCAGATGTTCTTTTCGAACGTTTGAAACAAAGCCCTTCCCAGCGCACCCGCATTTTCAGCCCCGCAATCCCCCACTGCGCTTTGGAACAACAGTTGTTATCAGACTCGACGGGCACCGCACGCCGGTTGACGGCAATGGGCGGCGTGTCATTACGGGCAATCGAACGTTTCACGTTCACTATTAGAAAGGTCTGAGATGCGGATTAAGAGGCTATTGGCGGCGGTCGGTTTAACAGCCGGCATGCTCCTTGGTGGCGTCGGTGCAAACACCGCTCGCGCGGGTGACATTACAGTCGGCTTCATCTACGTCGGTCCAAAAGACGACTACGGCTACAACCAGGCGCACGCCGAGGGGGCGGCGGCCGTGAAGGCGCTGCCGGGCGTAAAAGTGCTGGAAGAAGAGCGCGTGCCGGAAACGATCGAAGTCCAGAAGACCATGGAAAGCATGATCAACCTGGACGGCGCATCGCTGCTGTTCCCCACGTCGTTCGGATATTTCGATCCGCACATTCTGAAGATGGCGGTGAAGTATCCTGACGCCACCTTCCTGCATTGCGGGGGGATGTACAAAGACGGAATGCCGAAAAACGTCGGCAGCTATTTCGGTTACATCGACGAATGCGAGTATCTGTCCGGAATCGTCGCCGGTTCGACGACCAAGACCAACAAGCTGGGCTTCGTCGCCGCCAAGCCGATCCCGCAGGTGCTGCGAAACATCAATGCATTTGAGCTGGGCGCGAAATCGGTCAATCCCAAGGCGGTCACCACGGTGATCTTCACAGGTGACTGGTCGATGCCGGTGAAAGAAGCCGAGGCTTCCAACACGCTGATCGATCAGGGAGCGGACGTGCTGACTTGTCATGTGGACAGCCCCAAGGTGGTCGTCGAAACCGCCGAACGCCGGGGCATCTATAGCTGCGGGTATCACGTGAACCAGGCGAGCCTTGCCCCCAAAGGCTACCTGACCGGCGCGGAATGGAACTGGGCAAAGGTGTATACGGATTACATTTCTGCGGTGCGCGATGGCAAGCCGTGGGATCACCTGGTTCGCGGCGGGCTGAAAGAAGGGATCGTCAAGACGTCGCCTTACGGCGCGCCGGTGAGCGAGTCGACGAAGGCGGCCGCGGAGACGGTGAAGGCGCAGTTGATGGCGGGAACGTTTGTGATTTTCCAGGGCCCCCTGAAAGACAATAAAGGCAACGTGGTGATTCCGGACGGCGTTGGCCGGCCGCAACGAGATGTCGAGCTGGAAAAGATGAACTACCTCGTGGACGGCGTGAACGGGTCCACCGGTGGATGAGCATCGGACCACAGGTTCCGGTGCGCATTGATTGATCACCCGCGGCGTTCCAGGCATTTTGGCCTGGAACGCCGATCGGGGGGGGAATGAATAAATGAAACCGTTTTACTTCAGCGGTTGCAATTGCGGCTCGCCCATCCTCACAATGCCACAATGCAATTTGTTTCCGCCATTAGTGATTCCGGATCCAGCGCCAGTGCCGTTGTGGTGATTCTGCTGGGCGCGCCGGGGCTGATCCTCATCATGGGAACGGTGGTTTATTTGATTGTCGGGGGAAAGTCACGATCAAAGGGTGATGGCAAAACAGGCGGCCCGGAAAACGACTGATGGACAAGAATGCCTGCCCCGCCTGTTCTGATTCAAGCGACCTATCCAAAATCGTGCGATCATTACCATTCCCGGATATCCTCATATCCATCATGACTGCAATTTCATCGTCGATCACGACCACCGCCGCATTGATGTTATGTTTTTCGCTCGGCGCTTGCGCATCGGAATCCAGGCCGGCGCATGAGCCGGCGACTGCGCCATCTGCGACAACTGTAAAACTGTCTGATTGCGTTCCATTGTCGACGTTGCAGAACGAGAATCACTCCGCCGTCTTCACGGATAAGCTGACCCCGCCGCTGGCCACCGAGACGACATACTTCGGTGAAATTGACGAGATGAATTCCGACGTGCAGGACAAGCCCACGGCTGCACTGCCGATCATCGCCCACCACGGCGGGACGGAATGGACGGCGATGCCGCTGAGCGGTGAAGGCCTCACGGACGGTGGTTGGAGATATGTCGGCGCCGGCCCGCGGGGAAAGGAAATCTCGGGCGCGATCGACACCGCCGCCGGTGAGAGCCGCCCGAGCTTCGTTCTCGTTCACAGCGTCGACGGCGGCGAGACATTTGAATTGACGGTCTTTCACAAGCCATGCAAGCTCGCCGAATTTTTCGACTTCACCATGAGCCGCGACGGGCACGGCCAGGCGACGCTGTCCCTCGATAGCGACTGCGGCCCGCACAAAGCCGGCCTCTATCATTTCGAAACAACCGACGACGGCAAAACCTGGTCAACCGACGCCCGATATGAACCGGATGCAATGATCCGGGCGGATAATGTCGAAGATGATGAGCAGCCGGATGCGCCGGCGGATGATTCCAAGAAGACGATGTCGCAGTTGCGCTCTGGCCCGAACGACATGAAGCGGCTGAGCGGACTGAAGGCATTTGCCACAGGCAGGGCGCCTGTGCTGCGGGTGGACGCGCGGCGATGATCGAGCAAGATGATGGATGTTAAACCGCTTGAGTATCAGCCGGTTCGACCCAAATCGCCGATGATTCGCGATGATCTGGCGTACGTGCTGCCGATGGGGATTTTTCTGGCGCTCACATGGGCGGGGGCGCAGTGGCGGTGGGCGTTTGCGGCTTCTTATGTTGCGAAGACTGTTCTGACAGGCGGCGCTTTGGCTCTGCTGTGGCGGCGCTATACCCGGATCCGCTGGGAGTTCTGGTGGCTTGGTTTCCTGGTCGGCATCGTCGGTGTGGCGCAGTGGATCGGCATGCAACTGCTGCTGCAAAAACATGTGCCGTTCTTGCGGCCCGGTGGTGATGCGTTTAATCCCCTGGAATATTTTCAGTCAGCCGCAGGGCGCGATGCTTTTATTGCGGTGCGGTTGATCGGGGCGGTGCTGGTCGTGCCAGTGATGGAAGAACTTTTCTGGCGCGATTTCCTGTGGCGGCAGATTCTGGCGCCGAATGATTTCAAGCTGGCCGCCGTGGGCGAATGGGCATGGGCGCCGTTCCTGATCGTCGCGGGCGCGTTCGCAACCGTTCATGGAAACTGGTGGCCGACGGCGATCGTCTGGGGATTAATGATCGGCGGACTTCTCGTCTACACCAGGAGTCTGGGCGCGTGCATCATCGCCCATGCGACAACTAACCTGCTGCTGGGCATCTATGTGCTGGTCTATCATGACTGGTCATTCTGGTAACGCCGCCCTGAAGGCTCCAGGGGGCGATAATCATCCAACAAAACATCTGGCTCGCGCTTTTCCGGCTGATGCCGCTCGGAATGACACCCGATAATTCTGCATTTCTCCCGCATAATCGTTACGCCCTGCCAATCCGGGTTACACGGTTAAAGGGCTGCTGGTTAACACCGATACATTTCGTGGAGACCGGCGGCAAATTTTCGCCAGAAATCGGCATCGGGAGTAACCTGTGACAACGACACAACTGCTAAAACTTGTTCAGAAATTGGTTCGCCTGTTTCGGGTGCGGATGTTCCCCCGCTCGCCGATTGTGCGTCACTGGCCGGTGCTGCTGTTCTTTCTATGCGCCGTCGGCTCCGCGCAGGCGCCAATGCCCCTGCACACTGCGATCGTGACGGTGAACGACGCCCCCGACAAACTCCCCTCATTCACGCGGCCAATCAAATCCGACGAGCTCGCGCAGCATCCGGACGACATGTCATGGAAGCCGCTGATTTCACTGATCTCGCCGAATGATGTGAAGCCGGAGCCAAAACTGAAATGGGAACCGCTGCCGGTTCATCTGGTTGAGCAGGTCTCGACCGATCCGGTCTCTGTCCCACTGCCGCAGTTGGACGATACGGCCCTGGCATCCACCATCAGCACCGATGGAACCCCGATTTCTCTGGACTTTGGCGGTGGTCTGATCGACGGCCCCGGCCTTTCCTTTCAGCCGGAGGCTGAAACCGCTTCTTCGGCGACAACCAGCGGCTTTGATGTAATCCCCGCCGCCAGCGTGGCGGGCACGCCCGGAGTCCCCATAAGAACTCCCGTATCCCCCGGCGTAGGCGGCGGCAGCGGCACCTCCATCCCCGAACCCACCTGCCTGTGCATCGGCATCGTTTCGATCATCGCGATTCATAAATTCCGCCGATAATTGAAGCGCGGAATCCCCGCCCACAGTTTCAATTGCTTCACAAATATCATGTCATTGCCTGGAAATGCGCCGCGCAAGTTTCCCAATTCCGCTCCTTTTCTGATTCGCATCTTCCCCCTAGAATTCTCTGAGTTGGATTGATTTCCCATTGTTTTCAGCGAGAGCAGGAAGATGTCTCCCCGCCGTTTGTACATGGATAACGCCGCCACCAGCTTTCCCAAGCCCAGGGGGGTGACCGAGGCGATGGTGCGATACGCGCAGGAGCTGGGCGCCAGCGCCGGCCGCGGCGCGTACGCCGAGGCAATGGAGACCGGCGCGCTGATCGCCGATTGCCGCCGCCGATTGAACCGTCTCTTTCACGGCGAAAACGCAAATCATTTCATCTTCACGCTCAACTGCTCGGACGCTTTGAATCTTGCAATCAAGGGCCTCATTCATCCCGGGGTGCAAAGCCACGCCATCTGCACGCACATCGATCACAATTCCATCCTGCGCCCGATCAACGCGCTGCAGGACCAGCGGCTGCTCGAACAAACGCGTGTCGCGGTCGATCGTCAAACCGGTTTGGTCGACCCGGCCGACATTCGCAAAGCGATTCGGGCTGACACCAGGCTGATCGCGATCACGCACGCGAGCAACGTCACCGGTTCGGTGCAACCGATCCGCGAGATTGGAAAGATCGCGCGCGAGCATGGGATTCCATTCATCGTCGACGCCGCGCAGTCGGCGGGGCATGTGCCGATTGATGTGCAGGCGGACATGATCGATCTGCTGGCCGCCCCCGGTCACAAGGCATTGCTCGGTCCTCTGGGCACCGGCTTTTTATACATCCGACCGGGCATCGAACAGCAGCTTCGGCCTATCAAGGAAGGGGGCACCGGTTCGGTGAGCGAAGACGACCGCCAACCCGACTTCATGCCCGACAAATACGAACCCGGCAGCCACAACGCCATTGGGATCATCGGCCTGGCCGAAGGCGTCAAATGGGTCACCGAGCAAACCGTGGAAAAACTCGCGCTGCACGATCTGGAACTGGTCGGCACATTTCTGGAAGGGATCAGCGACGTGGAAGGGATCACCTACTACGGCCCCCGCGGCGTGCGCAACCGGATCGGCGTTTTTTCTGTCCGGATCGACGGCTACGACCCGCAGGAGTTGTCCGCCATCCTCGAAAGCCAGTTCGGCATTCTCACCCGCAGCGGCATCCACTGCGCCCCCCTGGCACACGCCACCATCGGCACCCTGGAGCAGGGAGGTACGACTCGCTTCAGCTTCAGCCCATTTTTAAGCAAGCAGGATGCAGGCTTCGCAACCGACGCCCTGGCTGAGATCGCAATGAGCCAAACGTTCCGCAGCACAGGCGTTTAGCCTGAAGTTTCTATTCATCTCGTTGTCTGGATATTCGGTGGCTGAGCTTCCAGGCGGCATTGAATATGGCGGAAGGGGGAGAGAAAGAGAAAGACAAATCGCAGCCGCAGGGGCTGCGATTTGTTTTCGTCTTCTTCCTCCGCCATATTCAACGCCGCCCCGAGAAATTCCGGGACGAATGTCTGGGCGAGATGCCCCCCTCTATGTAACCCGGAACAGATATTTGGATTCCGGAAATCAGGCCTTATGGCGCGCAGTATGACGGCTACACAAACTTAATTTCAAAATCGCCGAACGTGCTGACGCCCTTGGTCTGGGCGAAGGCCACCAGTGTGTTTACATCCGTCAGTTGCCTGGGGCCGGCGTGGATGGGGACGCCGCCGAAGGTCGCAGAGAGGGATTTGTAGTTGGCCGCGGCGAGGCCTTCCGAGGAGCCGCCGTTGGCGGTTGTCACGCCGCCCAGGATAGCGCTGGTGATGGCGGCGGCGATCACGCTGGAGTTGGTGAACGCGCCGGCCGCCTTGCTGATGAGGCGGAGGCTGCGGAGCGTTGAGGAGCCGATCGTGCCGGCGCTGATCGTGTCGAGCGTGACATCGGCGGCAACACCAACGTTGATCTGTGAACCATTCAGCGAGCCGGCGACAAGCGAAAGCAGATCGCCGGCGGTGGTGATGCTGGAGTTGACGATCGCACCGGCGACGGTGAGCTTGCTCAACGCGGGTTTGCCGGCCGCGGGGGCGTTGAAGGCGAGGGTGGACCCGCTGACGCTGCCGGTCACTTTCACAGACTTGGCCGAGCCGGCGGTGATGTGGCCGCTCAGGTCACCGGCGAAGGTGACCGAACCGATGCTGCCGGCTGATAGCGCTGCGGTGAAACCGCCGGCCTTGGTCGCCAGCGCGGAGACAAGACCGCTGATGTTGCCCGCCCACCCGCCGGCGATCGAGCCTGCGGTGATGGAGCGGACGTTACCGGTAATGTCCCAGGTGCTCGCTCCAATGGCGCCGACGATCCGGGCGCTGGCGAGCGTGGGGACCGCGCCGGCGGCGCCGGAAAGCGTGAGGCCCGGGTCAAACCCGCCGGCGACGATCAGGCTGCCGATCGATGGCGCGGTAATCGTGGTGCCGCCGGTCCAGGCGCCGGTGAGTTTCAGCGTGCGGATGGCGGTCGCGCTGGTGAGGAACGTGCTGGTGGCGGAGCCGAGCGTCACGGCAAGGCCCGCGGGCACGCCTGCGCCAACCTGGATCTGGGCGTTATTGATCTGGCCTAGTTGCAATGCGCCCAGGCCGGCGACGTTAAGCGTGCCGCTGAGGGAACCAATGGGGGCGATGATTTTGCCGAGCGTTGCGGCGTCGGTGAGGCCGCCGATCGTGACCAGCCCGTCACCCCCTTTTCCGCGGATCGCCAGGACACTCGCCGGCGTGGTGCCGGAGAGATTGATGCTCCCGACCGCGGTTGCTCCGGTGATCGTCACCCGGCCATGGATCATGGCGGCAGTTCCGCTGCCGGTGAAGAACACGTTGGCCGCGCCGACGTTCAACGTGATCGTGGCGACGGTTGAATCCGCGTCGGTGAAGGTGACCGAGCGATTACCGGCGACACCGGAGGAAAGAGCGACACCGACGTTGATGCTGACGGTGGCGGCGTTGGAAGCGCCACCGCCGCTGGTGTCGGCGACGGTGTACTTGAATGAATCGCTGCCGACAAAACCGGCGGCCGGCGCGTAGGTGATCACACCGCCGGCCATGGTGAACGTGCCATGCGCCGGAGCGCTGACAACAGTGAGCGAAGACGCATCCAGGCCGACTGCGGAGGTGTCGTTCGCCAGGACGTTGATCACCACTCCGGTGCCGATGACCGTGTTGGCGGAATCATTGGCGGCAACAGGGATGCTCGGCGGTGGTGGTGGCGCGTTCACCGTGACAGTAACCGTTGCCGGCGCTGAAGTCAGACCGCCGCTGTCGCGCACGGTGTAGGTGAACGTTTCAACGCCGGTAAACGTTCCGGTGGAGGTGTAGGTGATCAATCCGGTTGCCGGGTCGACGGTCGCGGTCCCGCCTTGGTTGGGTTGGGAGACAATCGTGACCGACGACGGCACGAGCGCGCCGGTGGCGTCGCTGTCGTTGACCAGTGCGTTGATCTGCAATGGAGCCCCGGTGACGCCGTTGACGGCGTCGGGGTTGGTGATCGGCCCTGAAAGCGCGGTGACCGTCATCGTCACCGTCGCCGGCGAAGAGCTCAGGCCGCCGTTGTCTACGACCATGTAGGTGAACGTTTCGGTTCCGGTAAAACCGGCGGCAGAGGTGTAGGTGATGAATCCGCTGGTGGGGTCCACGCTCACGGCGCCGCCGTGGTTTGGGGCGGCGACGATGGTGACAGTGGTCGGGTCGATCGTGCCGGAAGGATCGCTGTCGTTAGCCAGCACATTCACCTGCACCGCGCTGTGCGTGTGCGCGCCGAAGCTGTCGGCGACGGTGATCGGACCGGAAGCCGTGTTCGACACGGCAAATGTCACGACGGCGGGCGCAGAGGTGACGTTGTGATCGTCCTTCACGGTGTAGCTGAAGGTTTCGTTTCCGGTGAAGCCCGCGGCCGAGGTGTAGGTGACATCGCCGGTGGTCGGGTCCACGCTGACCACTCCGCCGTGATTCGGGTTGGCGGTGATGGTGACCGTCGCGGGGTTGATCGTGCCGTCGGGGTCGGTGTCGTTCAGCAGAACGTTGACAGTGGTCGCGGTGGCGGTGTTGGCGTCAAACGTGTCGGCGACGGCGGTCGGGCCGGCAGGGGCGAACTGCACGGAAAATGTGACGGTCGCGGTGGATGAAACGGCGGCGCCGGCGTCGGTGACGCGATAGGTGAACGAATCCGTCCCATTAAACGCCGCCGGCGCGGTGTAGGTGATGAAACCGGTCGTGGGATCAACAGTGGCAATGCCGCCGTGATTCGGGGCGGCGACGATGGTCAGGGTAGTCGGGTTCAGCGCGGCAGTATTGTCCGTGTCGTTCGCCAGCACATTTACCACGACCGACTGGCCGGCCGCGGCGCTGAAATTGTCCGCGACCGTGACGGGGCCGCTCACCGTGCTGACCAGCGCCATCATCGGGACGCTCTCGGCGAGCGTGGTATTGTCCGCCGCCTTCACCTGGTAATAGACCGTGCCGCTGGTTGGCGGTGTGGGATCGGTGAAGGTCGTGCTGGTGCTGCTGCCCAGCAGTGCAAAACCGCTGGTGGGGTTGGTGCTGCGATAGATGTTGTAACCCTGCAGCGTCGCGTAGCTGACCGGGGCCCATTGCAGCGCGACCTGCCCGCCGGTGAAGGCGCCGGCGAGATTGGTCGGGGCCGGCGGCAGCGCCATCGGGCGCACGTTACTGATGAGGTAGACGTTGTCGTTGAAGTCGTAGTTCGGCGTCGCCGAGTAGTCCATCGTCATGATGAACGTGTTGGGCACGATGCGGCCTTGCGTGTCGCGCAGGGGGAAGAACCGCATGTGGTGTCCGCCGCCTGATGTCGTGTTCTTCGTATCATCGCTCCACTCGCCGTCGACTTTGAAACCAAACGCCCCGCTGGCGGTGAATGTGCCGGCGGCCAGCGCGCTGGACCCGCTCAGGTGCGGTAGAAGCGTGTTCCCGTCGTCGGCGTTGGTGGTGAAGATCGTGTGCGTGGAGTTGCTTCCCTTGGAATGCCAGAAGATCGTCGCGGTGTTGCCTTCGGTGTGATAGGCGTCGATCTGCTGGACGTTCACCGGCAGCGAAGAATCGACCGTCTGCCAGTAAGGCGAGAGGACTTCTTCGCCGTAGATGGTGGAAGTG
This sequence comes from uncultured Phycisphaerales bacterium, assembly GCA_963704405.1. Lineage (GTDB taxonomy): Bacteria > Planctomycetota > Phycisphaerae > Tepidisphaerales > Tepidisphaeraceae > MFD01213-c1. The sequence goes on along the minus strand of OY969903.1, from coordinate 805,750 downwards.
GTCGAGCCTTCGGTGAGCTGCGTGATCGGGGTGGGGTTGATGACCGTGGTCCAGCCGGCCAGCAGGTTCACGACGCTCTGAAGGTTCGGCTCGTTTTCATTTTCAGATTTATATTGCCGCCAGCCGGCGAGCGGGACGGTTTGCGTGGGGTTGATGGAATCGTTGCTGGTGATGCGGATGCTTCCGTTGTAGACACCGCCGCCATTGGGGAAGGTCGGTGAATTGGTCTGGTTGTACGAATGCGACGGCTCGCCCGTCGCGATGAACTTGATCGTGAGATCCAGATGCCCGCCGGCGCCGATGTTCCAGGGCAAGGCCGGAGGCGTCACCAGCGTCCACTGGCTGCTGAGCGTGTAGGAGCTGACGGTGAGCGTGGCCCCGCCGGTGTTGTTGATGCGCAGGATATTGGTGTCATGCACCACATCGCCCAGCGTGGCGTTGGGGCTGATGATGCGGTTGAAGATCATCCGGTTGGTGCCGGGCAGCGGGCTCATATTCTGCAGGCCCATTGCGGCGCTGGCCGGCGCGCCGGGCGCGGGCGCGATGTTGCTGACGACGGCGACAATGTCATTGAAGTCATAACCGGCCGGCGCGTTCCATTCGGTGGTGGTGACGATGTACGTGTTGGGCACAACCGTTCCGTCCGGCTGCTTCATCGGGAAGACGCGGATGTGCCGCTGGTCGGTCGTGTCCCACGTGTTGAACTGGTCTTCGCTGTAACCGACGCGGAACTGGCCGGCGTCTTTAAGGGCGGAAACGAAATAGAGGCCAAATGGATTGAGGCCCGGATCAAACTGCGTTGCGCCCTGCGGATGGTCATACACCGACTGCGATTCCGAAGCATTGAGGAAAAACAGCTCGTGCCGATCCGTTGGCGAGCCCGGCGTATAATATCCAAACCGGGTGGCGGGCTGGTTCGCGCCTTCAAATGACGCGAGCACTTTAATTGTCACGGGCCCGACGCCGGCCTTCACGAACCGCTGCATCGGAACCTCCTGGCTGGATGCATCGGGCGGCTCGGGATAGAGATGCTGAGCGGAGTTCACATCGTTCGGCCCGGAGCCGACAATCGTGGGGATTTCATAAGTCCGAAGGATGCGGGCAAGCGATGGCTCGTTGCTGCCAAACTGCCCGGCGGTGCCCAGGCCGCGGAGCGCGACCTGCTGCACAGGGTGTGAACCATCGTTGGTGCTGAGGCTGAGAAACGCCGAGTTGATCCCCGTGGCGATTGCACCATATTGCAATTGCAGCACAAACGACTGCCCGGGATTGAGCGAAGCGGGAATGCTGGCGGCGTTGACGACGGTAAAACGGGCGGCGTCCGCGGTGGCGAAGGAGCCGTCGTTGATGACTGTCACCCCGCCGCTGCCGAGGGTGAGGGTTGCGTCGCCGGTATCGGTGAGCGTGAGCGTTTCGACGGGGCTGAGCGCGGAATTCTTGACGGCGTTGAACACGAGCATGCTCTGGTCAACGGTCAACGCCGCCGAAAGCAATCGGCGGTCTTCGAGCTTTTCGATAGCGCGGTGAACAATTCGACCGGCCCGGCGATTCAACTTCGGCATCTTCAGCATTGGCGAATTCCGTTTCGTCGTAAACACAAAGCGTCCCGTTACGCGGGATGAACGGCGGCATTGAACGACCATGCCGGCTTCTCGTATTCGGAAATCACTCCGGCGTTTCTATAACGATTACCGGCCAATCCGGCACATCCGATAACCGGGAGTTTTACAGTATCGGGAAGGGTGGTGCATGACGAAAACACGGAGGATGCAGAGAAGAGTTTTTAAGTACAGATGGACATAGGTTCATAACAGACAAGAGGACAAAGATGCTTTGGCAGGCAGGCGGTTCATCTCCGCTTTGACCTTACAAGGGCCGGAAGCCGCGCGTCACGTTTATGGGACGTCGGAATGTCGCGTGGCCACGCTGAGCTCTGAATCGCCTGACGTCATATGCGGCCTCTGGCCCGTACAAACGGCGCCATAAGTTAATGGATTATGTTCCGCTGACGTCTTTTCGAAGCAAGGGCATCCTGTTTCGACTTTCTACATATCTCGCCCAGATGTTCATCCGTGAACTTCTCGTGGCGGCTTTGAATAGGGTGGAAGAGAAAGGCAAATCGCAGCCGCAGGGGCTACCGTCCCTGCGGCTGCGATTTGTCTTCGCCTTCCCCTCCTCCCTCCGCCATATTCAACGCTTTTGCAAAATTGCGAATATTGAAACGCCCCATTCATCACGGCGTCTATAGTTGCATATCGGAATCGGGGATCACCAGCCGATTGATCAATACACCGCAAAGCCGCACGGCCCGCCTGGGGTGGATGGTTCAGCTTCACATCTATGGGAGTTGCAAATGTTCGGAAAGGGAAATGAGCCTCGTAAGAATAGTCCTTCAGTTCTGTTCAGTCGCAAGCTGGCTCAGCGGATCAACTCAATCGAGCTGCTCGAAGATCGCCGATTGATGAGTGCTGCCTCAGTTATTAATTCATATTTTATTTTACCCCTCCCGGTCCCCCTGTCGGGGGGGTTTGTTGTCGAAATTGATAGCCGCCATGCACTGAATTATGTGGATGCCGACGGCACTAAAGCAATATTGAGCTTATCCCGGGGAACAGGTGAGATCACATTCGACGGAACAAAAGCAGTGATCGCCAGTCCCACAAAGCCCGATCCGTTTACCATAAGGGGCTTGGATTTGGCTATAAGCTCTATCGTCCTTTCTGGCACCGATACCTCCAGCGCGTTGTTCATCCGCAACGCCGGCGGTGGCGACGGGCATATCACCGTCGGTAAGTTCACCGATACAAGCCCCATCGGAAAAATCATCGCCCCGGCAGTCACGTTCAGCGGCAGCTTCAACGTCGCCGGTGTGAAACTGCTGCGGCTTGGAAATGTCGGCAATGCCCAGTTCCAGCTTGGTAGCACTACAGTTTCCAGCACATCGATCCACCTTGGAGATGTCGCAAACAGCAGCCTCTCCGCCGCCATCGTTGATACGCTGCAAGCTAAATCCTGGACCGGAAGCGGCACCGTCTTCCCGCTATCGATTACGCGCCTGATCGTGCCCGGGGAATTTTCACCAACGCTGAATCTCAGCAGCGTCAGCGCTAAATTCCGAACGCTTCACGTCGCCAAACTCGGGAAACTGTCCGGGAATTGGATTGATTATGGTCACATCGACTCTATCAATGTCACTGGGGACCTGACCGGAAGCCTCTTCCTCGGCCGCGTCCAATCCATGCACATCGGCGGCGACATCAGCAATGTTCAGATCGAAACCGCCGTCATTTCCCCTGACTTTGGGTATCCCGAAATCACCGTCGGAGGGTCCATCATCAATTCCTCGATCCACTCCTCCGGCCCCATCAATTCCGTTACCGCCAAATCGATCATCGGCTCAACCATTATCTCCAGCACTGAGTCGGAATCATTCCCCTTGACCATTTCTAACGCCCCGGCTCTGGGATTACAGGACGGCGAAATCCGTCACTTCAAACTCACCGGCAGCGCCGCCAATGCGTTTACCAATTCAACGTTAATCGCTTTCAGGCTGGACGACCTCTCGCTCGGCGACATCGCTTCAAACAATGCCGGCATCGCAATGGGATTGGTGGCGCATAACTACCAATCACTGGCCGCCACGTTTGGCGGAAAGCATATGCATCTGACCGCAGCCCAACTCGCCAATCCAGCGACGATCACGAAGTTTGTGCAGGACCATCGCGTCGCGTTCGGCGATTTCGCGATTGAATTTATGCAATAGCGATTGCGCTGAGAATCACAGCGGTTTAGGTTTAGGGTTGGTTTTATTGTTCGCCGATTGAAAGAACGGCACAATACGCCGCATGGCTCAGCTTAACAGGGAAACCGTTGAAGAAACCCTGATATTCCCCGACTTCGATCTGCGCTCTGCGTTTTGCGCTCTGCGTTCTCCGCCTCGCCGCTGCTTCGTTCTATGTTTGCTATTCATCATCACCTTCAATATCGCCCCCGTCTTCGGTTGGGCGCATCAAGGCCACATCCTCCTCACCCGCCTTGCGTGTCTGCGGATTATCGATGACCCAGCCGCGCCGCCGGGCCTGCGGAAATTTCTCCGCACGAACATGCCCGCGGATGAAGCCTCCTGTGAAAAGCTCGCGGTGGAGGAATACGTCGGCCTGCATCCCGACGATTTCGCCACCGGGATCGATCGCGAGGCGACGATGCCGGATCAGGTGAAATATCTGCCTGAAGGGAAAGACCCCATCGCACCGTTTGGCGCCAGCGAAGGGCCGATGCACTATCTCGATTCGGAAATCTTTTCGCCCGGCGATCATCTTTACAAAACAGACCTGTCGAACAAGCCTGATTTTTTAACCGTCATACCCTTCGACGCTACTGATCTGCGTTTCAAGCGGGCAGGGTTTGTGCCGCTGCGGGCGCAGCAATCGTATGACGAGCTGGTGGCGGCCTTGATCGCGCGAGAAAACGCACGACGACCAGCCGGCGGTTCAATGGGCGGGTTATCTCGCGCACTACATTGAAGATTCACATCAGCCGCATCATGCAACCAGCGACAGCGAGAGCATCACGTATCTCGCCGGCAAAGTCCCCGGTATGCCGGCGGCGGCGACGCGGCCTTCGAATCGGGCGCTCGCCGCCTACCGTCTGCCCAAAGGGATCGATCCGCACGGCGATGTGGAGTTTCAGCTTTTCCAGAACACCGAGGAGCCGCGCGCGACATTTCGCAAGCAATTCTGGACCGACCTGAGCGCCGATCTTCAGCCCGGCGCGCTGCAGCCCATCGAAGCCCCACCGGCGCGGCCCGGCGTCGGCAAGGTCTTTCTGCTCGACCTGGCGATTCTTTCCGACAGCTATGATTACCTGCCGCTGATCGGTAACGCCGCCCAGGCCGCCTATGCGACAGGAACATTTGATCCCGAAAAATTCTTCCCCTTTGAAGGGGAAGTACACGGGCAGAAGCTGACGATCGAGCAAATGATCGCCTTGCAAAACGCCAAAGCCGTGCTGCAGGTAGAGCGGGTGTATCGGCGGGCGTGGGAAGATGCGCATCCTCAAACGACGGAAGCGGGGAAGTAGCGCCTGGGGAGAAACCTGAATGACGAATATTCGTCACTCGAATTTCCTCGTCTATTCCTGGGCATATTCATCTCTCACCCGCCGCGGCTCTCTTGACCGCCAGAACTGTTCGCGGCGTTCGATCGCCAGCGCCATCCGGTCAATTTCTTCCGTCGCGGCGACGATCACCGGATACGCCGGGTTTTCCGGGCGGAGATCGAGCCGGCCGTCGGTTCGGCGATGCACCGATTTGAAAGTGCACGTGTGGTCGCGCTCGGCGGTGAACCTGACGAACACCGGCGAACCATCGGCCACCTGTTCATGCTGGCGGATCGGGCGGAAGATCACCAGGTCTCCCTCGCGATACGCCGGCTGCATGCTGTCGCCGATCACGATGACGGCAAAGAGCAATTCGCCTTCCATTCCGACCGAGCGGGGGACATATTCATAACCCATGCCGCTGTCGATGCCGTATTCTTCATAGTCGATCGGCCCGCCGGCGGGGGCCTTGTTGATGATGGGAACAAAGCCGTCGCGATGAGCGAGCTTCACGCGCGCCCAGCCGTCGCGCCATTGCAGATCAAAATTGCCCAGGTCGGGGAATCCCAGCTTTCCCGCCCAGGCGCGGCGTTCGCTCGCCGGGGGGAAAACCGCGCCGACCTCCACCAGTTCCAACCGGCGGGAACTGGTGCCCAGCGTGTATGCCATTGATTGAAGATCCAACTGCTTTGCGAGCCGCATACCGCGGATGAGCGTTCCAAGCCGAGTCATGATGTGGCCTCCCAGCGTTTTTCCCTTGTACCGAACCCATCTGAATGTTAGGATTATGTTCGGTATGAAGCAGGAAGGCAAGAAAATCTTCTTAATTGGCGATCGGCAATATGAATTGGTCGAGGTGGATGGCCCGATCCGTCGGAAAAATGAAACATTCGCAGTGCAGTTTGACCATGATGCGGGGGTGTTGAAATTGTCGAAGCAGGTGCCGGTGGAAGATCGCCCGTGGGCGGTTGCGGTGGCGGTCAGCGACGCTTGCCGGAGGGTGTTTCGCCCGATCCCCGTGATTTGGCCGAAGTGGCGGCCTTGCGACTGATCCGCTTGCGCGAAGCGGCGGCGGGGTCCTGGACGTGATCGACCGCGCCGCTGAACATGGAAGTGCTCTCCACGGATCCGACGCGGTGGGGGGGCACATAACTCAGCGCTTCGTGCTGGATGCGGGCGTTCTGCTCGACAATCCACGAACGCAGCCGCCGCTGCCCTTCGGCCGGATTGATGCCAACAGCGGCGCACGCCCGGGTGAACCGCTGTGCTTCATCGGTCGTCGGCCCCATCTTGCGGCGGGTCACCGGCACCGGTGTGGTCTTCCACACATGCTCAAACTCTTCAGGATCAATCCCAAACGCCTTGGCCAGCGAAACAATGGTTGTGTGCTGCACATCCGGCTTGGGCATCGTTTCAATCGCGATCACCCGCCGGGCCGTCAGCCCGAGCTCACGGGCAAAATCCTCGGTGGTTTTGGCGCATTGATCCGGTTCCATCGAACGTATTCGCCGAAATGTATGATTTTTTCGCTCACGGAGGGGAATCATACACAAATTTAGCGTTCATGAAATAACATTTTTTTGCCCGCTCTGGACTTTTTCCACATTTCTCATTTTGGAGTCGCTTATGCGCGATGCAATCGAGCCGGCGCTGCTGCGCAACCGCGGCCTGCCACCGGGATGCCGGCAGCGGGATATTGATGGCGTGCCGGAGGATGCTCCGTTCGGATTATCAACCGCGGATGTACATCGATTCACTTGGATGAAGGCTTCGGCGAGTTCAACCGGGCGGCGGTTTTCGGCCGGTCTTCGCCCGTTGCCGCATCCGCGCCGCCCGACTACTCTCCCTGGCATGCGCATCCAATTCTGCGGCGCCGACCGCACTGTCACCGGCTCATGTCACCTGATTGAAGTCAACGGCCTCCGTATCTTCCTCGATTTCGGTCTTTACCAGGGCCGCCGCGATGATGCCCGGCGGATCAATGCCTATCTTCCCGACAACCTCAAATCCGCCGACGCGATCATCCTGTCGCACGGCCATCTCGATCACTGCGGCAAGCTGCCCGTGGCGGTCAAGGCGGGCTACACCGGGCCGATCTATTGCACGCCGGCCAGTGCCGCCGTCGCACGCATTGTCTTGAATGATGCGGCCAAGATTCAGGAGGAAGATGCACAATATCTGAACCAGCGGGGCCGCGGGCCCGGCGATGATCCCATCGAGCCGCTCTATCGCCCGCAGGACCTCACCGCCGTGCTCAAGCTGTTCCGCACCGTTGCTTATGAGCAGAAGACCGATCTCGGCAAAGGGGTTTCGTTCACGTTTTACGATGCCGGCCACATCCTTGGGTCGGCGTATGTGATCCTGGAATGGACCGAAGGCGGCAGGAACCGCAACCTGCTCTTCACGGCCGATGTTGGCCGATACAACGCGCCGATCCTGCGCGATCCGCATCCGCTTCCGTTCCCGGTGGAGCAGGTCATCACCGAAAGCACCTACGGCAACACGGCGCACGGTCCCATCGAGCAAGTCGGCCCCCAACTGCTCGAATGCATCAAGCAGTGCATCAATAGTAAAAGCAGGCTATTGGTGCCGAGCTTCGCCGTCGGGCGGACGCAAACCGTGCTATGGTATGTGCAGCGGTTCATCCAGGCGAAGCAGATTCCACCGATCCCGATTTTTGTCGACAGCCCGATGGGGGTGGAAGTGAGCAAAATTCACAGCCAGTTCCCGGACTATTACGACGACGAAACCCGGGCCGCCATCGGCAAGGCCGATCTGTTCGCGTCCAGCCAGGTGACGTTTGCGTCGAGCCCGGACCAGAGCAAGGCGATCAACAGCCAGCGCGGCCCGTGCGTGATTATCGCCAGCAGCCCGACGTGCGAGTTCGGCCGCATTTTGCATCACCTGAAGCAAAGCCTGGAGCAGCCGGCCGACATGGTCATCTTCGTCGGGTGGGTCCCGACCGACACGCTTGGCCGCCGGCTGCAGGACGGCCAGAAGCGCGTGAAGCTGTTCGATCGTTTCTATGATGTCCGCTGCCAGATCAAAACCATCCACGGCCTCAGCGCCCACGCCGACGGTGATGAATTGCTTCGATTTCTCAAACCCACGCTGCGGCCGGAGACGATCGCCTACATCGTGCACGGTGAAGTTCCGCAGGCCGAAGGGTTCGCGGCAAGATTGATCAAAGCCGGCATCGGCCGAGCCAGCATCCCCGCAATGGAAAGCAGCACGCTCAGCGGTGAAGCGCCGGCGGTTGCGATGGAACAAACCAAGGGGGCAAGCGTCGGTGGATCGAGCGATACGCAGGAGTAGCAGCGACCTGTGACGTTTCCGTTAGACACAAACAAGACCCGCGTGCTACAAATTGGTGTCGATGCCGTGCTCGCTTCCTGTAATCACCGACACAGACGCCGCCGCCTCTCTCTCCCTTGAATCCCGGCTGCGCCCGCTCATCCGCGGCCAACTTCGTTTCGGCGATCACGTCCGGATGCTCTATGCGACGGATGCGTCCATCTACCAGGTCACTCCGCTCGGCGTCGTCGAACCGCTCGACGCCGCCGACGTCTCGCATCTGTTGAAATTCTGCAGCGACAACCGCATTCCGCTTCTTCCCCGAGGCGGCGGCACCAGCTTGGCGGGGCAATGCGTTAATGCGGGGATCGTCTGCGACCTTTCTCCCAACTTCCGCCAACCGATCAGTGTGGATCGCGACCATCGAATCGCGCACGTGCAGACAGGCTTGTCGATCGACGCCGTGAACCGCTGGCTCGCCGCCGAAAACGCAGGGTTATTTTTCGCCCCCGACCCGGCAACCGTTGCCCAATGCGCGATCGGCGGCGCGATCGGCAACAACGCCGCCGGCGCGCGGTCCATCCGCTATGGCCGCACAAGCGAAAACATCGCCGCGCTGGAAGTCGTGTTGGCAAATGGCAGCAAGCTCTGGCTGGAACCGGGCGCCGGCCAAAAGAACGATCTCGCCAGGCAACTCGCGACATGCATTGCCGCCATCGCCCGGAAATACGCGCCGCTCATTCGCGAACGGTTCCCCAGGCTCAATCGTCGCAACGCCGGTTATGGAATCGACCTGATCCTGCAGCAGATGGACGCCGGTGTGGCCGATGAAGATCTCGATCTCACGGGCCTCATCTGCGGCAGCGAAGGAACGCTCGCCATCGTCACATCCGCCAGGCTGAAACTGCACACCTTGCCGCGGGCGAAAGGATTGGCGCTGCTTTCATTTTCCGATCTTGAGTCGGCGATCCATGTCGTCTCTCCCATCCTTGCCACCGGCGCGATCGCTGTGGAACTGCTCGATGAAGAAGTGCTGACGGCGGCCGCGGGCAACAACACCTGCCGCGCGTATCTCGATCTGATCGAACCGCTGGGCGCAGCGTTTCCCCGGGCGGTCCTTTACGTCGAATATCAAAATGAAACGGGCACCGACGACGTTTCCATCGGTTTCGATCGCCTTCGCGCGTTGCTGCCGGATGCGCCGGCAAAGTTTTATCGCGACGCCGATTCGATGGCCCGGGCCTGGGCGCTTCGCAAGGCCGGCGAGCCTTTGCTGCATGGCCTGTCATCGCACCGCAAGCCGCTCACGTTTGTTGAAGACAACTCGATCCCGATCGCGCAGTTGCCGCGATTCGTTCGCCGGTTCAAAGAAATCGTCGCCTTCCACGGCACGCGCGCCGCTTACTGGGCGCACGCATCGGTTGGTGTGCTGCACGTGCGGCCCATGCTCGACCTGCATGATGAAGCCGACCGCGAACGGGTGAAATCGATCGCCGTCGAAATTGCCGACCTGGCCCGCGAGTGCGGCGGAGTCATGTCCGGCGAGCACGGCGACGGCCGCGCCCGGGGCCCGCTGCTCCTGCGTTTCTTCGGCCCGGAATTGATGGAATGTTTCCGCGAAATCAAAACCGTCTTCGATCCAAACAACATCCTCAACCCCGGCATGATTGTCGACACCGGCCCCGTCGAAAGCATCACGCAGCACCTGCGCGTGCAGCCGGCGGAATTACCGCTGAAGATTCCGCCGATCGAAACCTATTTTGATTTCAGCGATCAGGAAGGTTTTCGCGGCGCGATTGAAATGTGCAACGGCGCCGGCCTTTGCCGCAAGACCGCCGGGGGAACCATGTGCCCCTCGTACCGCGCCACGCTCGATGAACGCCACAGCACCCGCGGCCGCGGCAACGCCTTGCGCCTGGCGATCAGCGGGCAATTCAACCGCCGCGGCAACGGTCATCCCGACTTCACCGACACCGGCACCATCGAAACGCTCGATCTGTGCCTCTCCTGCAAAGCGTGCAAAAGCGAATGCCCGAGCAATGTTGATATCGCGCGGCTCAAAGCCGAATACACGGCGCAGCGATATCGCAACAACGCGCCACCGCTCGCCGCCCGTGTTTTTGGTCATATTCGCCGGCTCAATCAACTCGGTTCAGTCGCGCCGGGGATTGCCAACTGGATTAATTCGCTGCCGATCATGCGGGCGTTGCTGAATCGATCCCTGAATCTTTCGCCGCACCGATCGCTGCCGCACATGGCGAAGTCGCTCTACAAACAGTTCAAGGCGCCGTCGCCGGATGCTGCGGCGAAACGCCCGCGCGTTGTTTTGTATGCCGACTGCTTCACAACCTATAATGAACCGCGCATCGGCCTTGCCGCCGCCCGCGTTCTTTCGGCGCTGGGGTATGAGGTGCTTCTGCCGCGCGTGGGCTGCTGTGGCCGCACAATGATCTCAAATGGCCTGCTCGCTGAGGCCATCGCTGCCGCCGACCGGACAATGGAGGACCTCCGCCCTTTCATCGAAGATGAATCGGTCATCGCTGTCGTTATCGCCGAGCCTTCGTGCCTGAGCGCGATCAAAGATGACTGGCTTCAGCTCAAGCTTCGCACACCGCGCGACGTTCGCGCGAAACTCGCGGCCAGGTCATTTCTGATTGAAGAATTCATTGACCGCTTCTGGGACCGGCATCCGCGCAAGCCGGCTGTTGCGTCAGACGCAAAATCCGCCCCCATCCTCCTCCACGGCCACTGCCACCAGAAAGCGCTCTGGGGCGACCAAACCAGCAGCGCGGCGCTTCGCCGATTTTTTGGCGATCGCGTCACCACCCTCAACTCCGGCTGCTGCGGCATGGCGGGCTCGTTCGGCTATTCGGCCAACCATTACGATCTTTCGATGAATATTGGCGAGTTCTCCGTCTTTGCTCCGATCCGCGCGGCGTCGGTCGACGCGCAAATCGCCGCCCCGGGCACCAGTTGCCGGCATCAAATTTTTGACGGAACCCACCGCCGGGCACTGCACCCTATCGAATTGATTGACCAAATCATCGTGCAATACCCAAACATCCCATCTTCAAGCACGGTTTTGTCCTTGGACTTGGACCCCGCGTTGTAGATAATCCGCGTCTGCCGAAACCTCTACCGTGACAGGAGACTCGGCTCGAATGAGCTTGCCAAAGTCCGGCCTGTGCGCATGCGCAAAACGAAAGTAACTGCGGCGCTTTTGAAGTCTCATGCAACCAGCAGGGCCAGGGGCCCTTGTCATACGCAAGCGCTTTGTTTGCGCGAGTGGTGTCGCTTTAAGTATCCGGCACCGAAGGATTTTTTGAGAAACCGATGGCCGGAAAAGCAAAACCCGCACTGCTCCGCCAGCTTAATGACCGGGCGGTTTTTGAAATGCTTCTGTCGCGCGGGCAGGCTTCGCGCGCCGAGCTTACCCGCCACATGGGTGTCAGCCCGACAACTGCTTCCAAGACTGTCGCGCGTCTGCTCCGCGCAGGATTCATTGAAGAGATCGGCATGGAACCGGTGACAAAGGCCGGTCGGCCTGGCCGCATTTATCGGCTGGGGACCGGCAGCGTGCAGGTGCTCGGGGCGGCGATCGACGTGCGGCGATCGTGCGTTTTGGCCGCAGGGCTTGATGGACGGATTCATCCCGATTGCGTTTACGATTTTCCCACGCCGCGCAGTTACGATCGGTTGATGGACGCCCTGGTCGATCGCGCGCAGCATCTCATTCAGACGCGCAAGGTTCCCACGCTCGGCATTGGCATCTCCGCGCCGGGAGGCATTGATTATCGCCGGCAGCGAGTGCTTTTGTCGCCGAACCTGCACATGACCGATGGTCATTCGCCCAGCGCCGACCTGAGCCGGCGTCTGGGAATCGAAGCCGTGCTCACGCATGAAATTCGCGGCGCATGCCTCGCGGAGCGGGCCTATGGCATCGCGCGGGGCATGAACAATTTTGTGATGGTCTGGGCCTATAGTGGCCTGGGGGCGGCGGCTGTCATCGATGGCCGCCTGCTTCAGGGCCAGGAACATATGGCCGGTGAACTTGGCCATATCACCGTCGATCGCAATGGGATCAAATGCGGCTGCGGCAACACCGGTTGCCTCGAAACCGTCGCCACCGACGCCGCCCTGGCCCGGCGCATCTCCGCGCGCCTTGGCACAGAGCTCGACATCGACGAAATCATCCGCCAGGCCCGCGAAGGCAAGATCGATCCGGCGGCGGAGCTGGATGAAACGCTGGAATATCTGGCGATCGGCATCGCCGCATCGATCAATATCTTCAATCCGCAGGCGGTCCTGGTGTGTGCATCCTTGCTGGATGTGCTGCCGGACGCACTGGATCGCCTGAAGGAAAAGGTGAAAGCCCGGACGCTTGCGCCGCTGCTGCGTGATTGCCGCGTGCTTCGCGCCAAAGGGGACACCCGCCAGGGCGCGGTCGCCTGCATCATCCACCACCTCACCCACGCGCTCGGCCCTGAAATGGATTGATCGCGCCGGGCAAGCTCTTGCCGGCAAACCTCTGGCCTGCTCGCATCTTCTGTATCATCTGTATGAATCTGCGATGCACGTGTATGAATCTGCGATGCACGCGGCTTCATCGTTTGTTCACTCGATCCCACCGGCATAGAATCGCCGCAGATGGCGCTTCGATCCCTGAAAAAACTGGCAATCATTGGCGGGCTGCTGCTTTCCGCCGCCTGCAATTCGTCCCCGCCCGCGAAGCCGGATAATCCACCCGGCATCGCTCATCATCCCTCGGCAACCACAACGCTTTCCAGTGCAACCGCGATCTTCCCAGCCACGGCCGACCCGCGCGACACGCTGCCATTTCTCGCTTCAGACGCCTTGGCCGGCCTGCGCCCCCGGAACGCCCGGCATTGAAAAAGCCGGCGACTTCATCGCCACCGAATTCCGCCGCATTGGCCTGCAACCCCTCCCCGGCCTGAAGGATTATTTCCAGCCCTTCCGCATGCCCGTATCCACCACGCTTGCCCCGGCGACCAACCTTCTGGTCAACGATAAAAGCCTTTCCCTCGGCAACGATTTTTCTCCCCTCTCCATCACAGGGGAAGGCCCATTCAACGGCGGCCTGGTCTTCGTCGGTTACGGCATTACCCGCGACAAATCCGACCCCAAAGCCTATGACGACTACGCCGCCGTCGATGTGCATGGAAAGGTCGCCATGGCGATGCGCCAGGAACCGCGCGACGAAAAAGGCCGCGGACGCTTTGCCGCTGCCAATGAGCAATGGTCGCAGGGCGCATTCTTCGGCGCCAAGGCGAAGAACGCCGCCGAGCATGGCGCTGTCGCGCTGCTGGTCGTGTCACCGCCGTCTTCAGGCGGATCGGACCAGGTGATGCCGTTCTTCGGCGATTCCACTTCGTCCGGTTCCGCCATCCCCGTTCTGCAAATCAGCCGGCGGATCGCCGACATGCTGCTCGCCATCGGCGGCGCAAAAGATCTCAAAACACTGCAGCAGGCGATCGATCTCACCGTCTCGCCGCAATCTGTTCCATTGCATGATGTGGAAATCGGCGGTGACGTCTCGCTCAATCGCACGATCACCGACGTCCGCAATGTCGTCGGTTATCTTCCCGGCCAGGGCCCCCATGCGGATGAATTCGTCATCGTCGGCGCTCATTACGATCACCTGGGCACCGGACAGGTGGGCCATATGCTCGGCCCGGTCGGCAGCATCTATCACGGGGCGGACGACAACGCATCGGGAACCGCCGCCGTCATCGAGCTGGCCGACAGGATCAAACAGCGCGGCCCGCTTCCGCGATCGATTATCTTTGCCTGTTTCACTGCCGAGGAAGAAGGCCTTATCGGTTCGGAATATTTTGTAAAACATCCGCCGATCCCGCTGGCAGACACCGTCGCCATGCTGAACCTGGATATGGTCGGCAGGCTGAAGGACAATAACCTGCTCGTTGGCGGCTGGGGCACGGCGCCGATCTTTGATTCGATGGTGAAAGAATCCATCGCCGGTTTGCCCATCAAAACGCAAAGCTTCGAAAAAGGCGGCCTGGGTCCAAGCGATCATATGAGTTTTGCCTTGCAGAAAATCCCCGTGATGTTTTTATTCACCGGCCTGCACGCCGACTACCACCGGCCCACCGACACCGCCGACAAAATTAACTACACCGGCATCGATGAAGTGGCGGAGATGAGCCGGCGCATCGTCACCGCGATGGCCGCCATGCCCCGCCAGCAGTACGATGGCAGCAACGACAGCAAGGCCACCATGGCCTTCACCACCGGGCACGGCGACGCCCGCCGCGCGGCCCTGGGCGTCGTCCCTGACTATGGCTCAACCGATGCCAAGGCGGGCGTTTCGATCAGCGGTGTCGGCGACGGCAGCCCCGCCGACAAGGCCGGCTTCAAACCCGGCGACGTTCTCACTCGCTTCAACAATCGCCCGCTGAATAATCTCCAGGATTTGTCCGAGGCCCTGGCCGACGCCAACCCCGGCGACAAAGCAACCATCCAGATCACCCGCGACAATAAACCCATGAAACTGCATGTAACGCTGGGCGAACGGAAATCCAATTGAAGCGGGAATGATGAATGTGCGATGCCCGAATGATGAACGCGCACTGATGGCGGAATACAAAGGAACGCAGTGAGAAAACGCCCACGCGTCTTTAGTTTCTGGATGTTTTTTCAGACGTCAGATTTTCTCCTCGGAGTTTTAAAGTGAAAACCGGCCTGATTATCGTCGACCATGGTTCCCGCCGTGTTCAGAGCAACCAGATGCTCGAAGAGCTCTCGCGCGTCTTCGCCAAAAAATTTGCCGGCCGATATGAAATTGTCGAACCCGCGCACATGGAGTTAGCCGAGCCTTCGATTGAGTCGGCCTACACCGCCTGCGTCCGCCGCGGCGCGTTGCGGATTGTCGTCGTTCCCTACTTCCTCGGCCCCGGCAAGCACTGGACGCAGGACATCCCCCGTCTGACCGCCGAAGCCGCCGCCAGATTTCCCCAGACGACATACCACGTCACCCGCACATTGGGCATCGATGACCTGATTCTGGATCTGCTCGACAAGCGCGCCAGCGAGTGCGCATCCCACAACTATCGATGCGAAGCCTGCCAGGACACCTTGCGCAGCGGCGAAAAAAATATCCCCCTTGCCGCCGAGCCTGAAAAGCCATCGCACACCGAATTAAAAACGCAGATATGCGGAACATGCCCCTTCAAAGGTCAACCGTTGCCGGAACCCGCATCCAAATAGCACCGAGCTTCGGTGAGCCGCGTGTGCGATTGTGACATCATCCCCACAATCACTGCCGCCGCGGCGTTGTCCTGTCCAATCCATCGCGCAGCCGCACGATCAATATTTTTTTAATCTGTTCCAGCGTCGGCGATTTATTTCCCAATAATTCTTTCAGTGAAGTCACCTTCCGGCGCTCCAGGCCGCAGGGGATGATGAGGTTGAAATAGTTCAGGTCGGTGGAGACATTCAGCGCCAAACCATGCATGCTCACACCGCGGCGAATGCGGACACCAATGGCGCATACCTTGGAGGAGGCGCCGCTCCCATCATCCACCCACACGCCGACGGCAGCCGGATCTTTTGTGCCTGTCAAACCAACTTCAGCAAGCATGTCGATGACCGCGTCTTCCAGGGCATGCACATATCCGCTGACCGAAAGCTTATGGTCGGCCAGCCGGATGATTGGATACACGACGAGTTGGCCGGGGCCGTGGAAGGTG
Source organism: uncultured Phycisphaerales bacterium (assembly GCA_963704405.1). GTDB lineage: Bacteria > Planctomycetota > Phycisphaerae > Tepidisphaerales > Tepidisphaeraceae > MFD01213-c1. The sequence goes on along the minus strand of OY969903.1, from coordinate 789,632 downwards.
ATATCGCCGCCGCGATCGCTCTGGACGATTTCCACGCCCAGCCTGCCGAGCTGGTCCTTCGATGCCAGGAGGTTTCGTTCCACCCCCGGCCTGCGCCAAACGTAATCACCGGCGGATGCTCAACCAGAAAAATCCGCTCCGCCCCTCCCGCCAGCACCACGGCATGCGCTTCCTCCTGAAGCGCCCACGCGTCGCCATACGACAAACTGCCCAGATCCTGAACAACCATGCCCAAATTGTAGAGCAGATCACACCGATTTGCTGGCATCCAAACCACGCGTTCTATTCCTCGTGATGGCCTGAATGGTCCGCTCGGCTGGTGAAGCCGCTCCCCGAGGGGACGGCTTTTTTCTTTGGCCGTGATATAGTGTGTTCGGGAATGGAGGCAGCATGTCGAAGGCGAGAACTAAATCGGAAAGTTATTTCGGCGGGTGTGCGACCGATGAGATTCGGCTTCCGCAGCGTTCTGACAACAGCCAGGTGGTTGATATCACCATATCGTTTGAAGAGGCCATGAAATTGCACTTGGCGATCAGTGAATGCCTCTTGAAGCTCAACCGATATCACCGCGGCACAAAAGGCGGGAAGGAAACTTCACTTGTGCTTTCAGTCAAGATCGACAAAGAGCGAATCGATGTGCTCGAATGGCCGCAAAAATCAAATTAAGACACTATCCTATTCCTCTTCCACCTTCGGTTTATATTGCGACACAATTTGCGCCTGCACCTGCGGCGGCACCGCCTCGTAATGGCTCAGCTCCATCGCAAAAAATCCCTGTCCGCCGGTGACGCTCTTGAGCTGCGATTGATACTGCATCACCTCGCTCAGCGGCGCCTGGGCTTTGACGACCGCCATCCCGCCGGGAAGAAAATCCTGCCCCTGAATGCGTCCCCGCTTCCCGGAAAGATCTCCGGTGACGCTGCCGACCTGCGCTTCGGGAATCGTCACTTCCATATTGACAATCGGCTCCAGCAGCACCGGCCTGGCCTTGCTGATGGCCTCGCGGAATGCGAACTTGCCGGCCGTGCGGAAGGCGACTTCCTTGCTGTCCACCGGATGATGCTTGCCGTCATAAACGATCACCCGCACATCCTGCAGCGGATAGCCCGCGATTGCGCCGGATTCGATAACATCCCGGACGCCCTTTTCAACCGCCGGAATAAACTGCCCCGGAATCGTGCCGCCGAAAACTTCGTTAACAAATTCAAAACCTTCCCCGCGCTCGCGCGGTTCAATCCGAAGGAAAACCTCCCCAAATTGCCCCGCGCCGCCCGTCTGCTTCTTATGCCGATGGTGCCCTTCAGCATTGGCGCTGATCGTTTCACGATATGCAATCTTCGGCGGCTTGGTGTCGACATGCAGTCCGCGATTCTTCAACCGCTCCAGCATCAGCCGCAGGTGCAATTCGCCGATGCCGTTAATCACAACTTCATGCGTCTGGCGATCCGTATGCCATTTGAACGTCGCATCTTCCTCAGCCAGTTTTGTCAGCAGGACCGACAGCTTCTGTTCATCACCCCGCGCCTTAGGCGTGATCGCCAGGCCATACATCGGCGTCGGATAATTCAGCGGCCGCAGGTGAACGCTGTCTAATGCGTGATCGTCGTGAAGAACATCATTCGTGTGGATTTCTTCAATCTTGGCGACCGCGCCAATATCGCCGGCGATGATTTCATTGGCTTCGCGGTGTTCTTTGCCCTGCAAATGAAAGATGTGGCCAAGCTTGATCGGTTTCTTGTTGTAGCCGATGTATACCTGCGATTGCCCCGTGCATTTGCCCTGGTGGACCCGGAAAATCGCGAGCTTCCCCACAAATGGGTCGGTCGTCACCTTAAACACATGCGCCAGCAGCGGGCGGTTCGGATCATTGCGATATTCATAAGGCACTTCCTCCTGCGGGGAACCCGCCGACCCCCCTCCGCGGAAGCTGAGGAACGGCTCAGGATTCCCTTCCTCCGGCGACGGGAAATGCTTCGCTATGGCATCGAGCAGCTCCGGCACGCCGACACCGGTCTTGGCGTCGGTGAAGAGCACGGGAATAACATGCCCTTCATCCATCGCCCGCTCAAACGGGGCGTGCAGCGCTTCATAGTTCGGCTCTTCACCGCCGAGATATTTCTCCATCAGATTTTCGTCCATCTCGACAATCTGATCGAGGATCGCCGCATGAGAGCGGCGGACGGAATCAAAATCGCTCTCGCCGCCGGTATTGAGCAAGCATTCGACGACGGCTTTCCCCTTGCCGCTGGGAAGATTGATGGGCAGGCATTCCGGCCCGAACATTTCTTTCAGGCTGGCGACCAGGGCTTGCAGATTCACATCCGGCGAATCGATTTTATTAACGATGATCGCCCGCGGCAGATTCAGTTCCTTCGCCATCTCCATCATTCGCCGGGTGACGACTTCAACACCCGCCGCCGCGTTGACAACCACGGCCAGCGTCTCCACCGCCGCCAGGCACGCGATCGCCTGCCCGATCAAATCCGGCGAGCCCGGCGTGTCGATCAGGTTGATGCGCTTGCCCAGATGATCCGCATGCAGAATCGTCGAGAAAATTGAAAACCCGTGTTCCTTTTCTTCCTTTTCATAATCGCTGACGCTGCTCCCGTCGTGGCTCGAGCCTTTGCGCGTGACCGTCCCCGACGCAAACAACATCGCATCGGCCAGCGTGCTTTTGCCGCTCCCGCCATGACCGGCCAGTAAAACGTTGCGAATATCCCCAGTGGTATAAGCGGCCATGGAGCAGCTCCTTTAAAAGATTCGAAAGAGATGCCGGAACCACAGAGAAAGGTAACACCCCAAGCGGTTTACAAGCAAGATGAATTGCAAAACGGCACAATTAACACGACCAAATGGGTATCGCGAACAGGCTGGTTTAACCACATCTGACACCGGCATTTCGCCTCATCGTTCTACGCATCTTAGAGCGAGAATTGTGGTTGAATGATATTCCGGGCGGCCTTGAAGATGGCGGAAGGGGGAGGAGCAAGACAAATTACAGCCGCAGGGGCTGTTGCGATTTCTCTTCGTCTTGCTCTTTCTCTTGCTCCTCCGCCATATTCAACGCCCCCCGAAATATCATTCGACCACAGCACTCGACTAAGCTCTAAAATGCATAGAACGAAGAGACCAGAAGTTCCTGCTACGGACTGCAACTAAAAAGCTCTTCGCCGCACCTCAGCCGTTCGTTACCAGCGCCACGACGAAATTTCCTAACGTGCCCCCTTTGGATTCAACCGAACTGGTGACGGTCGCCTCGCTGGTCAACTGCTTTGGCCCCAGATGGATCGGGACGTTTCCGAAGATGCCGGCGACTGAGTTATATGAGACGGCTGCGATCCCACTGAGTTGCGCGTTGGTGGTGGAAACCGCTCCGACTGACGCCGATGTGATCGTATGCGCGACGACGCTGGAGTCGGCGAACGCGCCGGCGGCCTTGTTGGTCAGGCGCAGGCTGCGGAGGGTGGCCGAGCCCAGGTTCGCCAGCGTCGCGTTGGCAAGCGTGACGCCGGTGGTGCCGACGTCGATCGTGCTGTTGTTGGTCAGTGTGCCGGCCGTGATGCTGCCGGTGTTGCCGGCCACATCAACTGTGCCGGCATTGATAGCTCCGGTCACGCTCAGCTTTGTCAGCGCCAGGCCCGCAGCAGGAGCGCTGATTTGAATCTGGGATGACGTCAAATCTCCTTTGACGGCCACCGCGGTCGCGCCGTTGGAAGAGATTGTCGTGTTGGTGACGTTGCCTGATGCAAACGAGGACAGTCGGCCGGCAAAACTCATCGTCACATCTTGAAGAGACGCAGCACTCACGCGATTGACCGGCCCCGCGCCGGCGAAAGCGACGGTGGAATTGGCCACAATTCCGGTCGTGCGAAACAGCGCCGCCGACCCCGCGGCCGTTAAGGTCGAATTATTAAACGAGGTCGTCGTGAATGAAGTGGCAGCGCTGCCGGTGGTGACGGTGGTGTTGTTCACCAGCCCGGTGACGGTGAATTTCTGCACGCCAGCGGCAGCCGCGGAAGACGTGATCTGGTCGGCGGCCAGATCGCCGGTCACCTTCATCGACTTGATGTTGGCGGCGGTGATGCTGCTATTGCTGATCGAAGCGGACGTCAGCGCGAGCGTTGACGATGCGGCCTGCACGGTGGAATTGGCGATGTCGCCGGTCTTGATCGTCAGCAGCGGTGATCCCGCGGATCCAATATTTACACTGGCGGTATTGAGCTGAGCGGCCTGCAACATTGCAAGACCACCCACATTGAGACCGCCGATGACCGCCACGGGCGCCGTGATTTTTCCCAGGGCGGCGGTGTCGGTGATGCTCGGCACTGACGTGACGCCATCGCCACCAGCGCCGCGAATATTCAGCGTGCTGGTAAGTCCAGTGCCGCTGAGCGCGATGCTGCTGATGCCGGTGATGCCGCTGAGGGTGATCCTGCCATGAACGGTCGCCGCCGCCCCGCTGCCGCTGAAGAACAGGTCGGCGGTGCCTTTGGTCGTGCCGATGGTGACGACCGTTCCGTCGGCGTCAGTGAAGGTGGCGGTGCGGTTTGCGCCGGGGGTGATGGTGCTGATTTCCACACCGACATGCAGCGTGACAGTCGCGGCGGCGGAGATGCCGCCACTATCGTCGGCCACGGTATACGTGAATGAATCATCGCCGACGTAGCCGGTGTTTGGGGTGTAGAGGATCGTGCCATCGACATTTGCCTGGACAGTTCCATGCGACGCCGTGGAAGGCGTGACCGAAGCCGGCGCGAGCTGCGCGGGCGCGGTTGCCGTGTCGTTGGCGAGCACTGAAATGGTCGCAGGGGTATTGAGCAGCAGGGTTGCGCTGTCATTGACGGCGGTTGGAACGGGAACATTCGTCTTGTCAGTCACAGTAACCGTGGCGGGCGCGGAAGTGAGGCCGTGGTTGTCGGTGACGGTGTAAGAGAATGTCTCAAGGCCGCTGAAACCGGGGGCGCCGGTATAGGTAATGTGCTGGTTCACCGGATTCACGACAGCGGTGCCGCCATGATTGGGGGCTTGAACGATGGTGATGGAGTTGGGATTGATCGTGCCGTCAGGATCGGAGTCATTGGCCAGGACATTAATATCGATAGACCCATTAACCGGCGCGATGGCAACGTCGGGCACAGCGGCGGGACCACTGGTGGGGACGGCGCTGCTGGCGGTGATCTTCACAGGCGCGCCGCCGGTGAAACTGTGCGTGAGGCTGTTGACGGTTGCATTATCTTCGGCCCATACCGACGCGTAGTACGAAGGCGGATCAGAAATCCCGCGCGAAACGAAGTTGATGTCGGTTTCGCCACCGGAGTTGAGGCTGGTGACGGTGTAATTGACCGTCCCGAGAAGGAACTGCAGGGAGTGGCCGTTATTGACGACAGTGCCCGAGCGATCCGGGCCGCCGGTCCTGGCCGCAAAATATCCGCTTTCGATCACATTGGGATTGGTGCCACCGACATCAAGGTTGCCGTCGCCGTTCAGGTCCTGGACGGTGCCGGGGGTCGAGCCCGAAGCCGTGAAGTCGCTTCCGAGGGAGACAATGGAAAGATTGCCTTTGACCGGCCCCGCGCCGATATTTGTTCCGATCACCGATCCGCTGGCGAGGAAGAGTGCGTCCTGGCTCGGGTCGCCGTTGGGGTCGGTAATCGTGTCGAAAATCTGGAGTTGAATCACCTGGCCGACCGAGGTGACATCCACCGCCTTGCTTCCGTCGGCAAGACGGAGGTCGATCGTCGATGAAAGCAACTGGCGGGTTTCCAGCGCTTCGATGACGGATGGGGCAATGCGTGCAATACGATTTCGTCGCGCAATTTGGGCCACGGTCTTCACTCCTGTCGCCAAAAAACTGATTTTCAACGGTGCTTAAACAACGGGGCACTTTTAGCAGCATGAAAAACGCGATGTAACGCTCTCATACTGCCCTCCAGGGGGGCTACCAATATCATAGACGCCAATTGGGATTGTTTCATTTCGAAGAGAGGTTTCAAGAATAAAAAGAGGCAAACCAAGCTCAACTTAGGGGGAATACCCCGTTTTGATGGGCAAATTCGATTGGAAGAGAGGGTGACATGCCTATAGGCATCGCCTGGGATGAATTCAGGATTCGCTCCCGTTGGAGCGGGAGCAGGTTATTCGCGGCTGGATTTCGGCGGCTGCCCAATCTGGTTAATCAGGCAATTTCTTTTGGGTCAGCTTCGTCGACCAATGCTACTCCCTCCCCTTTACCTTTACGGCCCACTCGCGTAGTTTTCTGGATGTGATGGATCAAGTAATCGCCAGTCAATTGATGCCCGGCGCCAAAAGTGCGCGTGGTGCAGCAGATCGCCGCCCGGAATTACACCTGGACGAGTGATATCCGCGGCACCGTGGTCAGCTATTCCCAGATGCAAACCGGCAGTTGGTACGCCCACAGCAAAAACGACAAGCTTTGGCTGGATCGGCTGACGCTTCGCAAGGCCGATGGGGAACTCACCACGCTGAATCTCGATGAGTTCACGCATATCGAGATGGAACCGATAGCGCCGGCGGTGGCGGCCCTCCATGCACCGATTGCAGAATCGTAATCGCTCGCAGATGCAGGCGAAGAAACGCCTTCATCCGCGGGGCGGGGGGCGGCAGGCAGGAATGTTCTGCCTCACCCCATCAGCCATGCGCGGTTTGCTCCCTGGAATTTCAGCATTCCCTCTTCCCTCCGCATTTCACTCCCCCGCCGTTAAGCTTCCGCCATGCAACCTCCCATGATCGGCAGTTGGATTGTTGAGGTGATGGCCGTTCGGCCGTTCATGATTCATGGCGATCTGTATTACGAACTGCAAATCGTTCGGATGGATGAGCCGGGGGGAAATGCGTTTATTCTTCGGGTGCCTCAGCACGCAACGGCAGCCGAGCCCGCGGCCGGCGAAACGCTGACGATTTCATTTCTGATGGGACAGGTGACTTCAGCGAAGCCGGCAGGCTGACGCTGGCCGCTTCCGCCGAGCAGTCCGTGGCAAAAGCCGCGCGGGCGTTGGTTGGCTTCACGAGCGCTCAGTTAAATCGCAGCGAGCCGCATCTGTTGAGTTGCATCTTTGGATCGGGCTCTTGGTTGTCGAAGCTCCGCTTTGATCCCGATCCAAATCCGTGGCCCAACGCCACACAGGCATCGCCACGGGCTGTTAAAGCGACGTCAGCCCTTCGCGCACGGCGTATTTTGTCAGTTCGGCGACGCTGTCGATATGCACTTTTTCCATCAGGTTTCGCCGATGTGTTTCAACGGTTTTGACGCTGATCTGCAGGAGGCCGGCGATTTCCTTGGTGGCTTTGCCTTCGGCCATCAGTTGCAGCACTTCGCGTTCGCGGCCTGAAAGCACGCCATAAGGGGATTCCTCTTTACCACTATCGACGAGGTTGTTGACGACGACATTCGTAATGGCAGGACTAAGAAAAACGCGGTCCTTCAACACCGTGTGGATCGCGTTCGTCAGTTCTTCAAAAGCCGATTCCTTCAGGACGTAACCCTTCGCGCCGACGCGGAGCATTTCGATCACGCTCTGGCGATCGGTGTTAGCGGAAAGGGCGATGACTTTTATGTTTTCGTTGACGGCGACCAACTGACGGGTGGCTTCGATGCCGTTCATGTCGGGCATCCGCAGGTCCATCACAACCACATGCGGCAACAGCTCGGCCGCCATCTTTACGCTGCTGCGGCCATGTTCTGCCTCCCCAACAACTTCGATCGTCGGATCAGCCTCAAGCAATGCCCGCAAACCAGCCCGCATCATGGCGTGATCGTCTACGAGTAATACTTTGATTTTCATGGCATCTCCCTTCTGAATCATAATTTTACTTCACTCCAATGCAAATAAACTCCACTGTTGGTGCACCAGACTGATCCAAAAGAAAAATAAGTCCGGCTCGGTTTATTGCCAACGTCTAATTCAGAAATTTCACCGCACATTCCGTGCCTCTTCCTGATGTCGGCAAGAAGGCGTGGGGCTTATCGTGAGTGTTTATGAAGCGAGGAAACTGTGGATGATATTGCCGCAATGAAGGGCATGGGAATATGCACCCGCTCGGTGTCAGATGGGACGAGCGTTATTGCTCTATTTCGATATGTGGATGGAAGTTGGGGAATTTCCAGGGATGGCCGCCCTTTCGCGATCTGGGAGCCGGAGGAAAAGGAATTATGCATGGTGGCGTTTGCCCAGTTCGCCCGGCGCACGATGACGGGTGAGATGACGAGCAAGTTGCCATTCGCGGCTGGCGTGCACGAGGGCGGGGTGGACACCTTCATCGCCGATGAGTCCGGCGATAGATCGAATCCGACAGAATTAAAATCCGCATGGAAAAGCTTGCTTCACTCTCATTTCTAAGTGAAAGAGGAATAGAAAGAAAAAGACGAAGAGAAAGACAAATCACAGCCGCAGGGGCTGCATTTTCCCTTCCCCTCCATATTCAAGGCCGTTTAAACATCGTCCCATAGATTGCCGCCAAATCTACAAAACGGCTATGCCTCCACCCCGCGCCAATGGCAGAACAGGATGGAAAAGGGGTCGCTTCCCGTTATTGACGCCAGTCTTCTGAAAGTCTAACATCCCCGGATGCCACGCCCCCCACGGTCGATCGAAGCGGGATTGATTTACCATGTTCTGAATCGCGGGAACGGCCGGTTGCGGCTGTTCCGCAAACCGGAAGACTTCGCTTCATTCGAAAATGTTCTGGCCCAGGGCCTTGAGCAATATCCGGTGGATTTGCTGACCTATTGCCTCTTACCCGATCATTGGCATCTGGTGCTTCGCCCGCGGACCGATGAAGCCCTGGGGCGCTTCATGCGGTGGGTGACGGTGACGCATGTGAGGCGCCATTATGCCCATTACCACCTGAGCGATGGCGGACATTTGTACCAGGGCCGGTTCAAAAGTTTTGCCGTTCAGGATGATGGGCATCTGCTGACCTTGTGCCGCTATGTGGAAGCCAACGCCCGCAAGGCCAAGGCAGCCGGCCGGGCTGAACAGTGGCCGTGGGGCGGAGCATTTGCGCGGCGGGAGAGGAACAAGCCGCTGACGATGAGCCAGTGGCCAATGCGGCGTCCGGCTAACTGGAATCGGCTGTTGAATGAGGATCTGAAAGCCCAGGAGCGGCAGAACATCAAATTGTGCATTGAACGCGGACGGCCACTGGGTGAAGATCAGTGGGTGGAAAAGACCGCCAATCGCCTGGGCCTGATGTCCAGCCTGCGCAACCGCGGGCGGCCCAGAAAAGTGAGCATTGGGAAGTGACCCCTTATCTGTTTTGCGGTTGCCCTGGGGTGAAGCCTGTCCTGCGAAATTAAGTTCGCGCAAATGGTCTCCATTCTTCAATGGGATAAAATGTGTAAACAGCTTTGGAGTCGCGAATGGAAACATATCCATTCTTTGAGCCGGTCTGGCGGGCAGGCACATCCGCGCCTAACTATCGGCTGGATACCGCGGCAATTATCCATCGTCTCGCGAATTGGCGGTCGCTCTGCGATTTCACGATAACGGCGGCGGGACCGGATACGGTGGACATATCTTTTCACACGCTGCCCGCCGACAAGATGGCGTTCGTTACGGAGATTTATAATTTCTGCCCGGATGTTGTCGATCAGGACACGGCATACATCGCTGATATGATCGACCCGGAGGATCCGGACAGCATGCCGGAAGAAATGAAAGAGCTTGTCGAGGGAATCGATTTCAACGACGAGAATTATGGTCTGGAGATCCTGAAACGGACGCTGGAGCGCAATAAACGCCTCACGCTCTGGTGGGATTGAAGTGAATTGCGCAAGCGACTTGTGCGACGGGAGGAATTGTAGTGAGCGGAAAATATTTGATAGCGAAGGATGACTTCGCAAAGCGATTTGGCTGGGAATGGCAGACCGCCGCCGAGAAAACCCAGGCATGGCTCGAGCCCCACTACTGATCCAGGCCTTGGCGCTAGCGCCAAGGCCTGGTTCTTTGGCCGACCCTGTTATGAACCTTCGACATTTGAAAATGGGAAAGATGCCGCTTCCCATTATTGATGCGAGCCGCCTGAAAAGTCTTTCGATCCGCATGAATCGGATTTCCCCACGCTCACTCGCTCATCTTTCCCCTGTCACCGCTTCCATCTTCGCCTTCGCCGATCGATACAACCCACTCCTTTCAATGTATTCAATCACCCTTGGCGGTGTCATGTATTCTACTGATCGCCCTGCCGCGATCCGCCGGCGGATTTCTGTGCTGCTGATATCGATCAGCGGCGTCTGCACAACATGCGCCTCAAGATGCCGATACTCCGGGGGCATCACCGCCCAGTCAAAAGACCAACCAGGCCGAGCCATCAAGACAAAGTGCACTTCCGCCAGAAGTTGAACGGCGGCGTGCCAGTGTGGCAGATAGATTGCCATGTCCGCGCCAATCAACCACGCAATCTCCGACCAGCCGCTGCCGCGAAGCAGGCGAACCGTATCAATGGTGTAACTAGGTCCGGTCCGCTTCAGTTCGATGTCATCGACAACAAAAAGCGGATCGTCGGCAACCGCTAGCCGCGCCATCTCCAACCGATGGGCGGCGGTGATAATATTGCTATCTCCTTGCTTGTGCGGTGGTTGGCCCGTTGGAATCAATGCGATGCGGTCAAACCCCGCGGATTCTGCCGCCGCACGCGCAAATAAGGTGTCCATGATGAATTGGATTGAAACTACCACCGAAGCAAAGCGTTCTCATGATGTGATCCACGCGCGATATCAGTTTTTGCGGCGATCATCACCCATGGTACGCCGTGTGCCACCCACCGCCAAGCCGGATGACCGCATAGAAACGGGTGCCGAGCTCTTGAATTGCCAGCTTAACTCACTGAAAACCGCCCTAGCAAAACAAAAGGCCGGGCGTTGAACCACGTATTGTAAGAAAAAATACATACACGTTAAACATTTGAAGAAAATAGACTTAAAGACAGAACCTGCACGGTTAGGCGGCGTAATATCATAGTAAATCTTTTCCATGGCGAATAAATCCAACCCGCTAATGGTTAAAACTTGTAACATAGTCAGATGCCGGACAGTCAGTACAACGAGTATTTGAAAAAGGAGGCCAAGATGGCCACCATAACTGCTGAAAAAAAGATGGGCCCCGTGTCAAACGGATTTGCGCACAAAACCTCGGCGCCGGCGACTGCCGCCCGCGAACGAACGGTCCGCGCCAGTCCGGTTCCGCGGCTTCTTCGTCAGAGGGTGGAAGCCCTCCTGCTTGAAAACTACGCCTTCATGGATAGCCCGGTGTTCAGGCAAAAGAACATCGAGAAGGAACTCTTCGACTTTGAAAAAGAGCCGGAGCTTCCGCTGACCAGTTGGTATCAGCCGACGCGGGATGAAGCGATCGACAACCTTTCCTCCGCCCCCACGCTGATGAAAGGCGCCGAGGAACGCACCATGTTCCTCCGCTTCAACTACGCCAAGCTGAAGCTCTCGCGCCTTCAGAAGAAAATTGAAAAAGACGGCCTCACCAGAGAATCCGCCGAGCAGTTTGTCGAATGGCACCGTAAATTCGAACACTTCCGCGAGTACCTGGTTCGCACCAATCTCGCGCTGGTGCTGGCGATGGCCAAACGTACCCGCCTCGGTGATGTCGACTTTGCCGAAGTCGTGAGTGAAGGCAACATGGCCTTGCTCCGCGCAGTGGACAAGTTTAATGTCGATCGCGGCTTCAAGTTCAGCACCTATGCCTGCCGCGCGATCCTGAAGGCGTTCAGCCGAACGTCCCTCAAGGCTAGCCGCTATAAAACCCGTTTCCCGGTGGAATTCGAACCGGACTACGAAAAGAGCGACTGGAGCGACCGTCGGCGTAACGCCGTCGAAGAAGATTGCGTCGACGAACTCAAACAGATCGTTGACCGCAATCTCGCCGAACTGAGTGAAGTTGAGCAGACCGTTATCCGCCGCCGCTTCAACTGGCAGCAGGAGGAAGAAAGCCCGATGACGCTTGAAGAAGTCGGTCAGATCATCGGCGTCACCAAAGAACGCGTGCGTCAGATCCAGAACAAGGCCCTGACCAAAATCCGCGTGGTGATGGAAGACGGCGTGCTCCGGACCCGAAGCAAGCCCATCGCAGAACCCGGCTACGATGATCCGGCGGCTGAAACCCCAACCGCCGCTTAATACGGCCCGCCAAACCTGGAAACGAAATTCCCGCTGAACCTAACCTGTTCAGCGGGAATTTTTATGCGCAAGCGTCCCCACCTGCCCTGCCGCCAGATTCAGGGTGTAACGCTCGATTGTGGCGGCGGAAATATGGATGGGAAATTTTAACGCAGAGGGGCTGAGACGCAGAGAAAAGATGCTGGGGTTTCATTTTATCTCTCTTCGTCGGTGCGTTTGTGCGCGAGGAGCTTGCCATTTGGCTACAAACGGGAGTTACACCCCAGATTCATCCCACCGTAACCGTCCCCGCACTTGATGAAGAGGCTCCTGAAACATCTCCCGCACCAAAGCCTGAAACCGGCGCCAATCGTGCCAGCAGATGATACACAGCGCCTGCCGTCCCTGCGGGAACTGCTACTTTTGCTCTCAGCCGCACGGCGTGAGTAGCGCCCACCCGAATGCGGACATTCGCCAATGCCGGAACGGAAAGCGGCACATCATCAACACTGATGGTGTCATCGGCCGAAAGAAAAAGCTGCACTGCCAGCGTGCCTGCGCCTGTGGCCGCCCCCTGGTTGTCAATCATCACTGCCGCCGACAAAAACTTGCCCGGCGATACCGCGATCGGCGTAATATTATTCACGACCGGAACCAGCAGCGTACCCGCCGGTTGCCGGGCAACAATGGTCTGAACGGCAAGGGCCGTCTCGCTGCCGGCCAGATCCTTGTCTCCATAATACTGTGCGGTAATTGTGTGATCTCCAATCCCCAGCTTGGTCACGATCAAGCTTGCAACGCCGCCGGTCTTAAGCGACGTCAGGCCGAGGCTCGTCCCGCCGTCAAAAAATTCCACATTCCCGCGCGGGATCAAGCCCGAACCCGCGGGCGCCGTGACAATCGCCGACAACTGAATATGCGCTCCCGCCGGCGCTGGGTTCTGGCTGCTCACAAGCGCAGTCGTGGAAGTCTTGAGCAGATTAAGCAGCACCCCCACGCTGTCCGCATTAAAGTCGGCCGTTACGATATCCGGATGTCCGTCATTGTTCAGATCTGCAACCGCTAAAGACGCCGGCCCGCTTCCTGTGGGGAAATTAATATTGGATTCAAAGGTGGCATCGCGGAACATCAGGTGAACGCTCACCGCACCGGCATTTTGATCGGCGGCGATAAGATCAGGATGGTTATCTCCATTCAAATCGGCGACCGCGACCGCAAACGGAAAAGCCCCCGGCGTGTAATCAGTGCGCGAATGGAACAACCCATTCCCAATCCCCAGCAACACGCTCAGCGTGTTGTGTGCATAGTTGGCCGTCACGATATCCGGGATGCCATCGTGGCTGGCATCAGTGACGATCACCGATCGCGGCCGCGCATCTGTGTGATATGTAACGAGCGGCTGAAGATGTCCATCACCTGTCCCAATAAACACGCTCGCCGTATTAGATCCCTCATTGGCAACGACAACATCCGGCTTGCCGTCTCCATTGATATCCGCAACCGCCGCCGACATTGGCCGAATCCCGGTGGCAAATGGCGTTGCCGGCCCAAATGTTCCCAGCCCCGTCCCCAGCGAAATGCTGACGGTGTTATCCAGTCGATTCGTAACGACAAGATCGGGATTTCCGTCCCCGTTCATGTCGGCGACCGTCACTGATTGCGGCGAATTTCCAACACCGAAATTCATCGCCGGCTGAAACGTTCCGTCCCCATTCCCCAGCAGCACGCTGACCGTATTGGCTAATGTGTGAATCGTGTCGACAGGATTGCTGCCTGAATTGACGATCAGGATATCCGGCCGGGCGTCATGGTTGACATCCGCGATGACCACCGACTGCGGCCCATTGCCAACAACATAATCCGCCCGCGGTTTAAACGTTCCATCCCCGTTGCCCGGCAGAACGCTCAGTGTCCCATCCCCAAAGTTGGCCGTGACCACATCCACATTGCCGTCGGCATTCAAGTCTGCCGCCGCCACCGAATCCGGATACGCCGCCGTCGCAAAGTTGGTGGCTGCCGAGAATGAAACGCCGTTCAGATAAGCCCGCGGCTCCAGCGCTTCAATCACGCGCCGCTGGATATTTCTGCGCAATACCCCTCCGCGACCAGTCTCGATCTTCCCGGATGCCCAATTCTTTCGACGATGCACAATCGCTCCTGCCATGACCGCGTCCTGCGGCGAACACCACATCCCTGCCACTTTCTTAGTCCCGGCAGCGTAGCTTTGTTAATCACTTCCTGCAAAGGCGTAAGAAGTGAGATGATCGCAGGCGAAGAGACACCAACCAGGACAAAGGCTGCAAATGCCTTTCTGCTTCGTGCCGCTTCGTGCCCCTTAGTAGGAAACTCTTCATTTTCCGTTCGAACCCATCAAAGTTGAAATCGCGGATCAGCCGCTGTGACGACAGCCACACCGCCCACTTTCGCCTTCACGGGCAAACCTGCCGCCAGGAACCTGCTGGCCGGATCGGCGATGCCCGTGACCAAAAGCGATTTAATAACCCCGCCCGGCAACAGCACATCGTTGCCATTGAGCAGGATATCATCCACCAGATCAAGCCCGGCGGCGATAACTGAACCGGTCACAGCGCCACCAACGCGCACGGCGTTGATCGATCCAGCGGCGAACGTGTCATCGCCTCCTCCCAGCACGCCATCAGCGCCGAAGTTTGCGCCTGCAAGGATATCCCCCTGGAGGTTGCCGCGGATACTGACGGTTCCGAAAGACGCCGCGGCGATATTGCCGTTGAAGTCGGCTGTATCCGTGAAGCTTCGCAGATTGCCGGTGATGCTCGCGCTGAAGCCCTGAACCGCGGCGGCTACCGGTGCGGCGACACTCAGCTTTCCGACATCTCCGGCGATCGACCAATTGGAGGTCGGGATCGATTGAACGGTCGCCGAACGAAGCGCCACACCACCAGGACTGCCGGCGCCGGTAAGGGTGAGATCTGCGGCGAACATCCCCCTGGATATCAATGAGCCGATCCAGGGTGCGGTGATATGAGCGTTCGATACGGCTGTTTGCGAATTGAATCCGACGACGATCTGCTGCACCGCAACGAACGACAGGGATTGGATGCCGCTTGCCGAGTTCATATCAAGGGTCTGCACGGTTCCAAGATGAATCGTGGAAACCGGACCAGCGCCAATATCCAGATGGGCCGGGCCGGCGTGAAGCAGGTTCAATTTCCGAATGCCTCCGCTTAATACGATTGAATTTGTCACCTCAGCCGTCGCGCTGCTGAACGACCCAAGCGCGGACGCGGCATCCATGGCGAACAATTCTGCAAGTCCATCTCCGCCTTTGCCGGTAATCGCGAGTGTGCTGGCGAGGGTGGTATCGGCGATCGAAAGCGTAAGGCCGTTGACATCACTGCTGATCGTCCCCGTGCCCGGCCCGCTCAGCTTGTAAGTCACGATGGTCCCGTCGGCATCGGGCAGTGTCAGGACCACATTCTTGCGCCCGCCGACCGTGCCGAACTGCGTCACCGCCGAAAATGTGGCCGGCGAATCGGCGCTGTTGTTCAGTTCCTGCGTCGCATCGGATTCAAGCAATGAGCCGGTTGTGTTGATGTTGGCCAGAAGGTGATAGGCGCTGAGCGCGATCCCCGCCGGGACAACAAAGGACCCGGTGAGCACCACGCTTTTGGTTGGGATAAGATTGACGCTGGTTTTCGCCAGCGAGCCGGTGATCGTCACCGGGATATCCGTCCCATCAAACGTGTCATCGAGCGAAAGAAACAGCGCATTGCTGATGAGGCCTTTGGCCAGGCTGTTGCCGATGTTGGTGACGCTGAATTTCACGGTGGCCTTTTCACCAGACACAAATGCACTCGGCAAGGTTGTCGAGGCAAAGGCAACCGACAAGTCAGGCCCGTTCCCCGGCGTCGGCGTGATCGTCTCCAGCAGGATCGCCGATGTGCTGGTTTTGAACGCGCTATCCCCTTGATACACCGCCTTGATCTTATGATTTCCGACCGGAAGCGAAGTGATATCGAGAGTCGCCACGTTGGCGCCTGCTGCGATGCCTGAGGTTCCGATCAGTGTTGTCCCATCAAAAAACTGCACATTTCCTGTCGGGTTTGTGCTTCCCGCCGGCCCGGCGACTATTGAGGTCAGATGGACATTTCCATCAAACGGGACCGAACTGCTGTCACTGCCGAGGGTGGTTGTCGTCGGCTGCGTCACGGTTCCGACGGTGCTGTTTAACAAAATGCTGAACGTGCCGGTGCTTGGGTTTGCGGTCGCGATATCCGGCTTGCTGTCTCCATTAAAATCGCCAACCGCAATCTGCGCCGGAGGCGCACCGGTTGCGAAATCTGCGATGGTTGTAAAGGCACCTCCGCCTCCGCCGGTGCCGATCGTGATGCTGCTGGCGCTCGTCGGCACACCGCCATTGGCGGCGGCGATATCGACCGTGCCGTCAAAATTAAAATCCGCAACCGCGACATCGCTCGCCGAAGCGGGCAAAGAAACACTTCCGGCACTCGTGAATTGGGCTTGCCCATTGTTCCCGAGAACCATCGCCGAATTGCCGGAGGTCCCCACGACCAGGTCCGGAACGTTGTCGCCATTCAGGTCCGCGGTTGTGATCGAGGCGCCGGCGCTATTCAGAGTGATATCGGCGCCACCGGTGAAAATGCCGGCCGCGCTGCCGGTGAGCAGATTTACAATGGGCGTCGCCGACCGCGATCCCACGACGGCCAGATCGAGTTTCCCATCCCCGTTGTAATCGCCGGTGGTGATCGCAACCGGATTGGTCGCGGTGCCGTAGGTCACGGGCACCTGAAATGTCCCGATCCCTGTCCCCAGCAGGACACTCACATTGCCCGAGCTGAAATTCGTGGCGGCAATATCCAGATGCGAATCCCCATTAAAATCACCCGCGGCGATCGCAATGGGTTCGCCTGCGCCGAGCCCCGACTGCACCGTGCTGACCTGCCCGCTGGCGAACGAACCGGCGACAGCGCTGTTCAAAAAAACAGTAACCGTCGTCGCGCCGCTGCCGTTGGTTGATGTGCCGGCGACCGCGATATCCGGTCGGCCATCTCCGTTAAAATCCCCGCTTAATATCTCGGTCGGCGGGGCAGTCAGGGACAACGTCGTTCCAGCCGCAAACCCGCCAACCCCATCGCCTAAAAACAGATTCACTTTTTGCGTCGAGCTGTCCGCCGTCGCGATATCCAGCTTCCCATCCATGTTGAAGTCAGCGACAACGATCGCCACTGGAGAAGGGCCATCGGCATGATCGACATGCGCCGCAAACGAAACCGCGGAAAAGTACGTCCGGCTTTCCAGGCTCTCCAACGGCGGCAATACACCGCGCCGCCTGCCGGCCTGAACCAAAGGCCAGCGATGAAACAATCTCCTGGATAACCCATTTTTTTGCGTCATAGCTCAACTCCGGCAAACAAAAATCCACGAAACGCATCAAATCCGCAGAGTGCGCCCGCATGACAATAACGGAAATCATTGAATCGATCCCGTGTCAGATAGAGATGGCGCAGACTCACCAACCGTTTCAATCTCACCACAGTAAATTGTGATAAGGATGAGATAAAACGCTGAAGAATCTGCCATCACCCATTGCACATATCTTATGCAACCAGTCGGGCGCTGAAATTTGCGGGATCGTTGAATATGGCGATGAAAAGAAACCGCAGACGCAGAAGCCGGCATTGGGCGTCTTGCGGGTGTCGGGCGGTATCAGACAATACGGGCGGGTGCTCGTGCTGCATATCAGCCGGCTTTTGAAAACGGACGATTGGCGGTATCGATGAATTCCGCGCCGACGGTGTACGACGCGCTGTCGGCTCGGC
Source organism: uncultured Phycisphaerales bacterium (assembly GCA_963704405.1). Lineage (GTDB taxonomy): Bacteria > Planctomycetota > Phycisphaerae > Tepidisphaerales > Tepidisphaeraceae > MFD01213-c1. The sequence goes on along the minus strand of OY969903.1, from coordinate 771,689 downwards.
GGCACGCTACGATTCGGATCAGGCGGGCGCGTTTCATGGGGCCGCGGCCGATGCGCAGGCGGTGTTCATCACCGAGGTGCATCGGCTCTGTGGAGCTGAACCCTACGCCGAAGCGGGAGACGTCGTGAATGCGGACTTCCCAGGCTTCTTCATCGGTCGGTGTGTGTTTGGCGAGCTTGCGGCTGGCGGGGAGAATCCATCCCTGCGCTTCGCCGGAGACGCGATTGCGCCGGCGGCGGTCTTCAGCGGCCTGGTTGGATCCGGTGGGTAAGAGGGGAGTGCGTGCCATGCCAATCTTATCGGCATGGCCGGGAGTTGGCGTGAAAGGTGGCGGGCGCCGGGCGGCCAAACATTATCGGTCGGTGCAAAGCTCGGCGCCGATGTCATACATCCCATCACGGCTGCGGCGGCAGGAGACAATGCGCAGCCGCGAGGCGCGAAGGAAAACATTGCGGTCTTCGCACTGAATGCGGTACTGGGCGCAGATATCCAGCGGCTGACGGGAGCGAAGGCCGAGCCCGCCGAGCGAGACATCGTGAACCACGACCAGATGCTCGAGCAGCGGTTCGAATTCGCCGGCGTCGGCTTCAAAAACATGCTGAGCGAGCGGCCGGATGGTCGCCGGGGTCACCACCGGATACCGGCGACGACGGCGGCGATCTCGCCAGGTGGCGGAAGGCATCGATACTTCGCGAGGTAAGGGAGTGTTCCGCATACCTGACGTATCGGTGAATTTTTGGGGAGGGTTAAGATGTGAGGAATATGTGGGCCTGTCAGCGCCCGGCAAAAGTTGCGCGGGCATCGCTTGATGTTCGACGAGCGCTCAGTGGAGTCGCCGCGTGGCACCGCGCGGGACTTTTGCCACGGGCTGCTATTGTCCTGCGAGGGAGGCGGACCAGCCGTTGGCGAGGGGGTTGGAGGTTTGGCCGCCAAACACAATCAGCAGGTCGTCGAAGATCGCCGCGTTGGGGGCTTTGCGGGCGGCGGGGAGCGTGATGTTGGTCAGCGTCACCCAGGTGTTGGTGATGGGGTCGTATTGAAGCGTGTCGGTGCGGGCGGGGACGCCGTTGGTTTCGCCGCCGATGACGAGAATCTTTCCTTTATAGACAAGCGTGGAAGTCATCAGGTGGCTGCGTCCCTGCGGCAGGCTTGCGAGCCGGGTCCATGAATCGGTGGCAGGGTTGTAGACTTCCATGGCGGCGCTGTTGCCGGTGGTTTCATTCTTCACATCCTGTCCACCGACGACGTAGATCAAACCATTCAGGGTAACAAAGCCAGCGTGATTCCGTGGTGTGGGCATGGCGGCGGCGTTGGACCAGACGCCGGGGTTGTCGAGCGACATCGTCCAGTGCTCGTTGGTGTTGACGAAGGCATTGGATGAATTGCGTGTCAGGCCGCTGATGACATGAATGGTGCGGCCGACAAGCACGACCGCTTCAGCGCCGGTGCCCGAAGGCATCGCGGGGCCGGCCGTCCATGTATTGCTGGTGATGCTGTATTTCCAGACGTGGTTGATCGCGGGCGCGTTTTCCGGCCCGACAAATCCGCCGAGCATCCAGATGGTGTTGGTGGCGGAATCATAGACGGTGCCGGCGTGGCTGATCGCTTCGGGCATGTCGGCCAGGCGCGTCCAGGTGTTTGTCGTGGTGTCGTAAACATCGCTGCGCGTTGCAGAATCAAACGCGGGATCATCAAAACCGCCGAAGGCGTAGAGATTTTTGCCGACGGCGATTACCTGGCCTTCATCACGGGCGATGGGAGAGTCAGTGATGTTGGACCAGGTCACCGGGCCGGTGGTGGACGCGGTGCGGACGCTGAGCCAGTTCACGTTGCCGATGTCATAGGTGGCGTTTCCGTCGAAGGCGAGGCGCATCACGTGCTGGCCGGCGGTGAGCGTGACGGCCGGCGAGGAGACAGTCGCCCATGTCTGCCAGCCGCCGGTGTTGGGGAAGGTCATGGAGCCTGTGATATTCGTGCCGTCCATTTCGACGTGGAACAGGCCGCCCGAAACGCTGGAGGCGACGCGCGCATCAATGGCATATGTGGCAGTGCCGGCGACGGAGACTGTGTAGGTGAGCCACTCAGTGGGGCGGATGTGACCGATGTCATAACCTCCGCCGTCATCTGAGGCGGTTTCGATATCGACGGCGGTGCTGCGGTATTGCCCACCGAGGTTGGTGCTTGTCGTGTCGTGATAGGCGACGCCTTCACCGCCGAGGTCGAAATTTTCAGCTTCGATCTTGCCTGGGAGGGAGATGGGGACGCCGGAAAATGCTGTACTGCTTGTCGGGCGGATCTGGATGTAATTCAGGTTGCCGATGTCGTAGGAAAGATTGCCATCGATCGCCAGGCGCATCACATGCTGGCCGGCGGTGAGGTTGATATTGGTGACGCTGACGGTCGCCCAGGTTTGCCAGCCGCCGGTGTTGATGAGGTTCATGGCGCCGGTGGCGTTAGTCCCGTCAAATTCGATGTGGAAGGTTCCGCCCACGGCGCTGGAAGCGATGCGGACATCGATGGCGTACGTGCCGCTCGCCGCGACGTTCACCGTGTAGTTCAGCCATTCACCGCTGCGGACGTGACCGATGTTGAATCCCACACCGGGGCTGGCGGCAGTTTCACCGGGGGGAGTGACGTCGGAGGTGGTTTCGATGTCGACGGCGTCGTTGCGGTATTTTCCGGTGAGGTTGGCAGCGGTGGTGTCGTGATAGGCGACGCCTTCGCCGCCGATGTCGTAATTATCGACTTGAATCGTGCCGGGTACAGCCAGCGGCGATCCGAGGAACGGAGTGGAGGCAAAAAGGACGCGATGCTCCAGCGGTTCAATCGCGGAGCAGGCGGCGCGGCGCAGAGGCAGAGCAGATGACGAGAGACGCTTTGGCTTAGACATCGTAGCCTGACTTTAAACCATGAATGCTATCGGTGTCGTGGGAAAAATGGCGGATTTTAAGTGAGGCCGGGGAACGGTGAAGCGGTGTGGTGGGATTCGGCGGTATAGATGAAAGGGTTTTTCCAGATTAGCGTTTTACATAGCACGGGCGTCTCGCGCGTGCCGCATGGCAGCAGACACGGGCGAGGCGCCTGTGCCACCCAAAACTTCGCGAGCCGCGGTGTAAATGTGCATCAATGTCCGATAATTCTGCTCGGCGGTATAACGCGATTCGTATTTTGCGCGGGCCATAATACGCATTTCATGCAATCGACTTTGATCGGCAAACGTCCCGCTAACCGTCGCGGCCAAGGCCGCCGAATCGCCGGCAGTGAAGAGCGAACCGGTTTGGCCTTCGGTGATCAGTTCCGCGATCGAGCCCAGGTTGGATGCGATGACCGGCGTGCCTTTTGCGAAAGATTCGATGATCGTTTTGGGCAGCCCTTCATACCAGACCGACGGGAAAATCAGTGCAGCGGCGTTGCCCATGATCTCATAAACCTCGGCCAGCGGACGGCGGCCAAGATATTCGATGCGCGGATCGACCGCCGCGGCGTCGCGGACAGGTTCGGCCAGCTCGCCGTCACCGAGGATTTTCAGTTTGATGTCGGGCTTTATTTTCTTCCACGCGGCCAGAAGCGTGGCAATGCCTTTGCTTTCGCTCAGCCGACCGACGAACAGCGCATATGCCCCCCCGCCGCTGCCGGCGCCAGGATCGGGCGAGACGAAATTGGGTTTAACGATGATCTTTTCCGGCGGCAGGCCGGCTTCGACAAATTTCCCACGGGCAAATTCCGTCAGCGCGATATATGCATCGATGTCATGCTTATAAGTGCCACGGGCGCGATGGACGGTGAGCATCGTCGCAGCGACGGCGCTGGCGGCGGCGCTGCCCCGGTAGCATTTATGAATCACCGCGGGCCAGGGCACTGCTTTGCCCAGGCAATCTTCGCAGATGTGATTATCGCGGAAGAAAATAGCGCTCGGGCACATCAGGCGGTAGTTGTGCAATGTTTGAACGACCGCCGCGCCGGCCGATCGTGCAGCGTCGTAAACGGCGGGCGAGAGAAGCGGAAATGTATTATGAAAATGGATAATGGCCGCCTGCGATTTGCGGACGACATCGTGCAACTCGGCATGCGCATCGCAATTCCAGATCGTCCTGGCGGCCAGTGAAAGTCTGGATGTTTGATCGACTGCGTCGTTATGCACCGTGTGGCGGATGACGGTGTGGCCGTGCGATTCCAGCAGCGATGTTTCGTCGGCGAAGACCTGGTCTTCACCGCCGGCCTGCTGGTAGAAGTTGTGGACGACGACGATGGTGGCAGGTGAAGGCGATGTCACGCGGGGGAACCGTCGAGGGTGTCGAGCTCGTTGACGCCGCCGATGCGGAGGAAGGCGCAGATGATACCGACATACGGCAGCCAATCCCAGCGATCGTTGCGGGCGGCCTCGGCATAATGCCTGACCGCGGCGCGCCATTGCCGGCCGCGAAGCAGCTCGCGCCCGATGCGGCACTGATACATCGCTTCCACTTCTTCGCGGGTGATCGCACGGCGGCTGGCTTCGATCGCGGCGTCGGCGGCGCGGCGCTGGTCGAACGTGGCGCCCAGGCTTTTGCCCGGCTCCCACTGATCGATCATCGTCGCGACAAGCAGCGCATTCACCCGGCCATGATCCTTGCGCGTCACCGACACCGCCCCGCGGCGAACGCGGTAATTCAGGACCACCTCGGGCAGATTCATCGCGCGATATTTCGACATAAGACGCGCGAAGAATTCCACGTCTTCGGCGTGCGCGAACGCAGGATCATACAAGCCGATATCCATCGCCACCTGCCGCCGATACATGACCGCCGGATGGCAAACCACCCAGGGCCGGCGGCCAAGCTTCTGCCAGATATCCTGATGCTGAATCGGAAAACGCACAACCGGCGCGAGCGGGTTGCCATCTTCATCCATGGTGGAGACGAAGGCTCCGAGCAAGGCGATCGCCGGATGGGCATCGAGATAAGTCACCTGCGAATGCAGGCGGCCCGGCAGGCAGATGTCGTCGGCGTCCATGCGGGCGATGTATTCGCCTTTGGATTCGCGCACACCGCGATTGAGCGACGTGACAAGACCGCGGTTTTCCTGTTCGATGATGCGGATGCGCGGGTCGGTGAATTCTTTGAGGATCTGGCCGGAGGCGTCGGTGCTTCCGTCGTTGATGATCAGCAGCTCAAAGTCGCGAAAGGTCTGCGCGAGCACGCTGCTGACCGCATCGCGAAGATGCGGCGCGGCATTGTAAACCGACATGACAACACTGACTTTTGGCTGCATACAGATACCGACTGCTTCCAGTCAATATCGGCGGCTATGAAGTATGAATGAATTGCGGAAAGTTGATCTGTGATGAATTTGATGGCCAATTTTCCTCATCCTTATCGGACGGTTGGGCGAGCATTCGGCTGGTCGCGCGGCCCGCGCCCAGCGAGCAGCCGATAACAATCGCCAGCGGCATCATGACAAATGAGTAGCTGACGGAATTGTCGGTGAACATCGACCCGGAAACTGCCGCCAAGGCCAGCAGCGGCGCCAGGTGCAGCGGATAATCCGAAGTGCGATAACGGATCGATCGGCGCAGATTCGCCATCGCTTTGGATATAAACGCGCCGACAAAACAGAGCCACAATGTCAGACCGACAATGCCCAGATCGTAATAGAACCGCAGGAAGTCGTTGTGGGGGTGCCCGAGATCAGGAAAGAATTCATCGATGAGATTGCCGGATGAGGCGATGCCTTTGCCAAAAACCCAGTCGTCGCCAAGGGTGCTGAGCAGCGTGTTCCACATCTTGGTGCGGCCGGAGGCGTTGATGCCGACGCCGCCGACGCTCATGGCGACGTCATAACCAAAAAACCGGTCATACAGCGGCTGGTAGGTGAGCACCGCCGTGATGAATCCCGCCGCCCCGATCCCGAGTATGGCGGCAGCGAGAAACAGGCTCTTGCGGTCACCGCGCAATGCGACGCCCAGCGGGATGAGGATGAGGATTGCGACGAGCGCCGTGCGCGAAAGGCTCAGAAACACTGCCAGCGCGATCACCCCAGCCCAGAGCAGGCAAGCCTTGCTGCCTGCCTGCCAACGCGCGACGGCCACGGCGACCGCGACCATCGCATAAAGTGCAAACGGGCGGGCGTTGACCAATCCATCCGCCGCCAGACCGCCGGTCACGATCGCGTGGAAATACAAAAGCACGCTGACGCCGGCGGTGACGAGAAGCGTCTTATGCAGCGCATCGGCAAATTCCGGATCGCGATCGGTTTCGCGGGCCGTAAGCAGGATCAATCCGAGGAAGGACAAACCGACTGCGAGAAGTTGCAAACCGCGAATGCCCGGCGAATACCAGGTCATGCTGCCGGTGGCGTACAGTTCGAACATAATCAGCGGCAGGAGCGGTTTGATGAGATCGTTGGGGAGAAACGGCCGCATCAGCCAGATGGCCCACGCCGCCCCGCACCCCACGAGGGTGGCGGCGCCGAGGAAGGTGATGCCACCGATGTTTAAACCGCGCGTCAGATCGACGCTGCCGCACAATGCGAGCAGCGCGATGAGCAGAACGCGAGCCGCGTCTGGCTTGCGGAAGAGGTTGAAGGAGATTTTCGCCATGATGCGGATGCGAAGGCCAGTGTCAGCGCTGTTTGCGGAGATTCATGTGTTACAAGGAACCGGTCCACAGTGCGGACCCTGCGTTGCTACATTTCTCTGAAGGATCTCATCTTGTTCGCAGGACTGCAGTGAGGTCTTTCGGAGTATCTCAGGATGACGCGAGCACAACAGGGGCAACCGCGTCCATTACACGCCGCTGTGCGCTACAGGTTTCAGCACACGATCATACGCTTCAACGATGCGTTCCACTTTACTGTCCCAGCTTAATTCAGCCGCGCGGTCCAGCGCACCCTGGGATAATCGCCGCACGTGATTCGCATCCGAAGCCAGCGTTCGCAAGGCCGCGGCGAAACCTCCGATGCTTGTCGCGGAATCGACCATGTCGACGCGGATGCCACAGTTGTCTGTAACGGCCATTCCCATTCCGCAAGCATTATGGCAAACGACCGGCAAACCCAGGGACAACGCTTCCAGCACCACGTGCGGCGTGCCTTCGAGAACGCTGGTGAACGCCAGCACATCACCTGCCGCAACTTCGGCGAGGGCGCGTTCGTGCGGCACCCGACCGGTCCAGGCGATCCGATTCAACTTCAACGATTTGGCAAGCGATTGCCATTGCACTGTCGCCGGGCCATCGCCTACGACTGTCAGATCAATCGGCGGTTGGTTCTTCAATTCAGCCAACGCATGCAACAGGATCGGCAACGCCTTGCGGCCAAAGTGCTGTCCGCTCCAGACTACGCGGAGGGGGCGTGTGCCATCGTAATCGCGGAGGTGGCCCTGCTCGCGCAGCACAGCGCCGGTTTCGAGCATTTGCTCGGCGGGCCGCCGCCAGATTTGCTCGACGAGACGGGCATCTTCACTGCTGATCGCCCAGATATGCTTCGCGGCGGCCGCGGTGGCGCGGCAGCGCGCGGCGCGCTTCTGCCGCTCGTTCATCCAATTACGAATGCTATAAAAGAAACGGTCCTTGCGGCTGAGCAGATCGAAATACGCAGGCGGAAAGCTCGGCGCTCCGCCGATGGGCCCCCAGAAAAACGGAACGCCCAGTTGCCAGAGATAGCCGGGTTCGCGATAGCCGGTGATGTTCAGGTGATGGACAAGATCAAAAGGCGCATCGCGATGGAGTTGCCGGGCGACTTTCAGCGCCCGCCGCTGCCAGGCCGCGGCGCCTGCATAGTAAACAGTGCGGCGGCAAAGAGGCGTTTCGCGCTGAAACAGAAACGAAAACAGCGACGGCTCCACAAACCGAAGCGTGAGGCCGGGAACTTCGCCAAATTTGGCCGTATATTCGGCGATCTCATCCCGGAAATAAGTCGCGTCAGGGCCGGGCACGCCGGGAGCGCACAACACGGTGACATCGTGGTATTTCGCAAGCCGCGAACAGATCTGCCAGCCAACGCCCGGCTCGGAACCGCGCACAGGACTGACGGCGTACGCGGAAACGAGGATGCGTTTGCGCGAATAAGCGGGCGCCGCGGGCGTGAAGCGTGATGGCTTTGCGGTTGATGCGATCAAACGATGGACTCCCGGAGTGTCATCGGCTGATAAAAGCGCGCCCTTTGGGGCCCGTGCAGGGATGTGGGGAGACCCATAACCTTATCGTGACACGGGCTTCTGGCCCGTGCGCTGTGTGCCGGGTTATGAGCAGTGTGGATTTCTCCATTACAACGCTCCGCGCATGGCCAGAAGCCCGTGTCATGCTTGAGGTGGTTCGGGTTTGCGCAACTTAAGAATGATGTGCTGTCGGCGACATGAGCCGCGGAAGCACCCGTGGCAGGACCAACCCCGGCTCCAGCGCCAAAGCGCCGGCAAAGTTGGGCGCGAAGCGGATATAGTCGCCGCGCGACCAGTGATGTGTGGCGGCTTTGTACAGCGTGCGCGCCGTTGTCTTTCGCTGATTGTTCACGCGGCAAGGCCATGGCCGCGCATCGCGCTCATGGATGAATTCCTCGAACGTTCGCTCGCTCTGCCCGGCCCGCCGGCGATTTTTGCAGTCTTCCACCCAGTCAATCGTCAGCACCTGATGCCGACCCGCGCTGATCGAGATCGACGATGCGTGGACGCGATACTTCAGCAGATACTCCGTCTGCACCAGCATCATATGCCCGCGCTCGGCGATGCGGTTCCAGAAATCCAGATCGTCGGCAGGCCAGAATTGTTTTCGATATCCACCGACTTCACGGTAGACGCTTGTGCGGATGGCGGCGGTGGGATGATGGAATCCGATCAGGCCGGGCCCATCAATGCAGGCTTTCACCGCGCTGCGCGTCGTATATGGGGAGCGGCTTCGTCCCACATCACGTCCGGCGGCGTCGATCAAATGAACCAGCGAAGCGGCGACCGCCAGGTCCGGGTTTTCTTTTAGAAACGCCAACTGCCGCTCAAGGCGGTTTGGCATCATCACATCGTCCGGGTCCATTCGGAAAAGCCAGTCGTGGCTCGCATGATTCACCGCTTCGTTCAGCGATGCGGGAGCGCCCCAGTTTTCATGCCACAGCAGTTTGATGCGCGAATCCTTCTTCGCATATTCGCGGCAGATATCGAGCGAGTTGTCCTTTGAACCGTCATCGACGATGAGAAACTCAAAATCCTGATGTGTCTGCGCAAGCGTGCTTTCAATCGCTTCGCGAAGGTACGCAGAAGAATTGTAGACGCTCATCAGGATGGTCAGCATGACACCCTCGCAACGGGGGAGCCATTGTGGTTTGAATGTCCGGCTGATTTAGGCAGCAGCCGCGGCAGCAGCCGCGAAAGCACGAGACTGGGTTCGAGCAGCGCTGCCGCCGTCAATTCAGGCAACAGCACGCCATACTGCCGGGCGGCAAAGTGATGGACGGCGGACTGATACAAAGTGCGGGCTGTTTCCTTGCGATGATTGTTCAGGCGAATCGGCCACCAAGCGTTACGCTGCTGGCGGACGAATTCATCCCACGTTGGTTCCGATTCCCCCTGGCGCCGGCGAGCGATGCAGTGATTCATCCACGACAGCTTCTGCACCACCAGCCGCGCCTTGGTAGTGGATGCGGTGCCGGCATGTATGCGGTATTTCAGCAGGCATTCATCCTGCACCAGGACGGAATAGCCGCGACCGACGATGCGGTTCCAGAGATCAGTATCTTCCGCCGGCCAGAAATCCTGCCGATATCCCCCGACGGCTTTCACGATTTCCGGGCGAAATGCGCTCGCCGGGTGATTGAAGGCGATCGAGCATCCGCGCGCCAGCGCATGGATGACATTCTTGCGGCTGATGAACCGCGACTTCATCTGGCCCAGCTCGCGCCCTTCGCTGTCGATCAATTCAACGACACTGCTGACAACAGCCAGGTCAGGATTGGCGCGGATGAAGGCCAGTTGCCGCTCAAGGCGGTTCGGTGTCATCACATCGTCGCCGTGCATGCAGAAAATCCACTCGGCCTGAGCCTCCGCGAGCGCGGCGTTCATCGTGTTGGCGATGCCGATGTTGGTGTGCGACCGCACTCGAATCCGCGCATCCTGTTTTTCATACTTGCGGCAGACATCCAACGTGTCATCCGTGCTGCCGTCGTCATAGATGCGAAGCTCAAAATCCGGATGCGTCTGCGCAAGAACACTTTCGATCGCCTCGGCAACGAAGCGACCGACGTTATAGACAGGCATCAGAATCATCAGCGTGTTATCGGGCATTGCGTGCGGCGTCCCTCTCTCTTCTTCGGCATATGAAGGGGATTGCTTAGGGAACGAAGGGCCTGTGAGCCGAGAATCAGGGACCTTCATCCTGTCACATTGTGCGTCTTGCAGTTCGATGGGCCGTGATCCGGGCACTTACGACCTCCTCAATTGAGGCAACACGCGCTGCAAAACATACCAGGGCTCCAGCACCGTCGCGGCGATGAGGCCGGGAACGAACCGATCGTATCGCCGCCGGGAAAAATGGAAGACGGACGCTTTATATAACGCCCGTGCATAGTCGCGCCGGCGGGCATTGAAGCGTTGGAGCAACGGAAGGCTGTTGCGCTCGGCCAAGAATTGTTCCCAGCCTGGCTCGGGCTTTCGGTCGTGGCGCGCGCGGATGCAGGCTTCCACCCATTGCGCTTTTTCTTCGGTCGCGCGGAATTTGCCGACCGTTACGCTGGACGCGTGGATGCGATACTTCGTCAGATATTCCGGCTGAACCAGCACGGCGTGCCCGGCGTCAACCACGCGGTTCCAGAGGTCCATGTCATCGGCCGGCCAGAATTGCGGGCGGTATCCGCCGAGCGATTGAATGATGTCTTTTCGAAAAATTGCGGCGGGATGATGAAAACCGACCGGCCAATGATTGGCGATCGATTCAGTGATTGCTTCGCGATTGGTGAACCGCGAGCTGTTCTTGCCGATGGTCTTGCCGGATTCGTCGACATAATAGACAAGCGAACTGGCGACGACGAGGTCCGGGTGTTCCTTCAGGAAGGCGAGTTGGCGTTCGAGGCGGTCGGGCGCCATTAGGTCGTCCCCGTCGAGGCGGGCGATCCATTCGCCTTTGGCGCGGATCATCGCGTCGTTGAGCGATTTTCCCATGCCCATGTTGGCATGAGTGATGACCTGGATGCGGGGATCTTTTGCGGCGAAGCTCTGCGCGATCGCCAGCGTGCCGTCGGTGCTGCCGTCGTCGATGACGATGAATTCAAAGTCCGCGTGCGTCTGCGCGAGAACGCTTTCGATCGCCTCGACGAGGAAGCGACTGCTATTGTACACCGGCATGAGCACGCTGATCGTCATGTGCCTTCCGGCATCCTTTCCAGCATCGCAGCCATGGGGGCGCTGGCTGCCGGCGATGTTTGCGGCTTGAAAAGAGATCTTGCGAAATAAGCACAGACGACAAGCTGCGCGAGCATCGGCGCGATGCCTCCCCAGGCGACACCGACAAAGCCGAACATGGCAGCGAGCGGCAGGCAGAACATGCCGTTCGCGGCTGCGGCAGCAGCCTGGGCGTAAAATGTCCAGCGGCTTTCGCCAAGACCATTCAGGAAGCCGGATATCATTTGCGACACGTAATAAAGCGAATAGACACCCACGAATAAGCGCAGCGGGGTGGTGTACGCCAGATATGGCGAACCAGCGCGATAAAAATGCTGAAGCGCAAAGTGCGGCACGATCGCCAGGATCAGGAAATACGGCATGAGCAACGCCGCCCCCTGCACCGCATATTTCACCGCAGCGCTTCGGGCGGCGATAAGGCCTCCCTCGGCCCTGGCCTTGGCGACGGCGGGAACAATCAGCCCCGCAATGCCGGCGAAAATTGGATTGGAAACATTCAGCAGGTTTGCAACGGCCTGATATGCGGCGATTTCACCGGCGCCGTGGTAATAACGCAAAATCCACGGTGTGGCGTAGACGGTGATTAATCCAACCAGGTTGGAGAGAAGCACCCAGCGGCCAAGCGTCCAATGCTCATGTGATTGAGATTGGAACGCCGCGCGGACGCCTGAGCCATGTCGAACCGTGCCAGGCGCGGATGAAACGTGACTCGACTGAGCTTGTCCAAGCCCTGTGCTACGGGAGGCATCATCTGCGCCAAAGACTTTCAGTTGAATCACTTGAACGAGCAGCGCGAGGGCGCTCGTAGAGGCGACGACGGCAAAGGCATAGGTTGGTGTCAGTACGCCGAACCGACCGAGCAGCCAGACCCCGGCGGCTTGGCCGAGATAGCTGATCGCATCACCGGGCATCGCGCGGTGGTGCTGCAGCCGGGCCATCATGGCTCGGCGGAGCGTTTCCTGCAGTTGCCAGAAAACCAGTGCGGCAACCAGCCACGGAATGGCGCTCGCCCGACCAAGCAGGACGGCGGCGAAGGATAGGATTAAAGCAAAGGGAGCTGAAAGCAGGCAGGTGATGGCGAGGGAGCCGCGGGTGCGGCGGCGGGAGGAATGGTCATCGCTTCCGGCTATCGTGAGCGACAGCGGATAGGTGACCAGCGACGTGTGCAGGTTATTAAGAAAGAGCAGAACACTGAAGAGGACGGCGTAGTCGCCAAAGTCGTCCCGAGTCAGAGTGCGGATGAGCAGGATGTTGGTAAGGAAGTTGCCGAGGCTGAGCGTGGCCTGGTCCCCCAGCGCCCAGACACCGCGACCACCGGCAAGGGCGCGAAGTTTTAGTGCGACGGCAGGGAGCCTGCGGCGCGTACCTTCATCGTTCTGTTGTACAACGTCGGGCACGATGCACTTTCTGGCTTCAGTCTCATGGAATCTGCTTTCCGATCGAGGGAAAGCGTTGCCGTCCTGGCGGCCGTTGCCTGTGCGGCTAATGGACCTTCATCACGACACAGGCCTCGGTCATCGGCCGCTCACTAAGCGGCGGGTCATCAGATAGACGAAGGTGCTGTTCGTTACGAGATACCGTTTCCACAATCGCCCGGGTTCCTGGGTGAGGCGGAAGAGCCATTCGAGGCCGCGCTTTTGCATCCAGGGAGGCGCCATTTTTTTGGTTCCGGCGTGGAAATCAAAAGCTGCGCCGACGCAGAGCTGCACCGCCTTGATGCGAAGGCGGTTTTCGTAGGCGAAGACATCCTGGCGCGGGCAACCGAGGCCGATGAAGACCAGGCCGGCGCCGCTGGCATTGATGCGATCGATGACGGCGTCGTTTTCTTCGGGGGTCAGCGGGCGGAAGGGAGGCGACTCCACACCGACGATCTTGATCGCGGGGTATTTGTCTTCCAGCTTTGTTTTCAGGTTGTTTAAGACATCCGGCATGCTGCCATAGAGGTAGATGGGAACGCCTTCGGCAGCGGCGCGGCGCAGAGGCGCATCATCAGCTCGGGGCCGTACACGCGATCGGTCAGGCCGGTTTTGTGCAGTTGATTGAGTGCCCAGCGGATGGGTTGGCCGTCGGGGGCGACGACTTCAAAGGCGTTGACGCGATACCGATAACTGGGATCGACCGCGCCGGTGACGACGCCATGAACGGGGAGGAAAGTTGCCAGCGCGGATTCGCCGCGCTTGGCCGCGATGATGAAGAGGCGGACAAGTTCATCGTAACTGGTGGCGCTGATTTCGACCCCGAGTATGTCAAACTTGCGGGGCCAGCGCGTTGTGGCTGTAGGCATGTCAATATCCGGCTTCACGTTGTCGCATCGGCTGAATTGCCGTGCGACTTTTGGGGAAGGAGGCTGGCAACAGAGTTTTAGGACCATGGCCGCGCGGCCAGTTACCGTGCGCCTTTTCGCAGCAGCACCGCCGGGACTGTCTGGATCAGGATCTTCAGGTCATGGATGAATGTCCGTCGGCGGAGGTAGTTCATGTCCATGCGGACCCAGTCGGCGAAAGACACCTGCGAGCGGCCTTTCACCTGCCAGATGCAGGTGAGGCCGGGGGCGACTTCCAGGCGGGCGCGCTGCCATTGTTCGACGCCGTTCTGTTCGTCGATCGGAAGCGGTCGCGGGCCGACGAGGGACATATCGCCTTTCAGGACGTTCCAGAGCTGGGGGATTTCATCGAGGCTGGTCTTGCGGAGGATCTTGCCGATGCGGGTGACGCGGGGGTCGTCGGCCAATTTGAACGCGGGACCGTCCTGTTCGCTTTTGGCGCGAAGGGCCTGCTTCTTTGCTTCGGCGTCGACGCACATCGTGCGGAACTTGAAGATGTAGAACGGGCGGCCGCCCAGACCGGCTCGGCGCTGTTTGAAGAGGACGGGGCCGCGGGAGGTCAGCTTGATCCCGATGGCGATTGCGAGCAGCACCGGCCAGGTGATCATCAAACCGAAGGCCGCGCCTGCGATGTCCATCGCACGTTTCCACGTGGGGGTGGGATCGGCCAGGAGCATTTCGAGCGGGCGGGCGCGCTTGGTTTTTTCGTTGGCCATGCCGTCGGCCATTCCCTGCTTCACGTAGGGGACCAGGTCGTCGCGGGTGAGACCTTCTTCGCCGGTGTTGTGCGTGCGATGCACATGCTGCGGGAGGGTCTTGCCGGGGTGGCCGTCTTCAAAGCCGTCGATGAACCAGGAAGATGGATAGGTGTAGATGATTGCCTGGGGGCGGATGGCGTCTTCGCGCACGCCGTTGACGACGTTATCAGCGAAGCGGCCGGCGCCGTCGGCGGTGGTGTCGGGGAGGATGGCGCAGACGGTTTCTTCGTCGAACCAGCCGATCTCGTCGGTGGCGCGGGAGCGGCTGAGGACCGTGCGGGCGAGACGCAGCGCCGTGCGCGACGGGCCGATGCTGCGCGGAACGCGGAAGAGCACCAGCGAAAATTCCTGCCTGGTCCGGTCGGAGCGGCTGCGCTCGCGATGGATCGCGTTGTCGGTCTGCTCCTGCGTGTACAGGCTGCGAAGTGTGCGGATCGGCTTCAGCGTGCGGGCGCTGAGATCCTGCGCGAGACTCGATTGTGAGAACTGCATAACCCTTTCCCATCCTGCGAAGCGGGTCGGCGAAACCCGGATCGACATTTCTTCCTTTGGCTGACTCTGACATTCAGAACCGGGACGCCGAGGCGGCACGATCTGAACCATGGGACGCATCAACTGGTTCCACCAGGTCGGCGTCGATCTCCATCGATGCGCCCTGTCCCAGGATTCCAACCTGCAGGACCAGTCGCGCGGTACCGTTGACACGGACGACGACGCCTTCGAGTCCTTCGAAGGGGCCGGCGGTGATCCGGCATCGCTCTCCGACAGCCGCCATCAGGTACGGCTCGAGGATCGCTTTGCCTTCCAGCGCCCGGTGCACCGAGGCCAACTCGGCGATGAGGCCTTGCTGGTCGGTGATCTCGATCACCCGGCACAGGCGGCCGGTCGTGAGCGCCGTGTAGCGCGCGTGCTCATCGCCGCAGAAAAACACGTAAGACGGGAAGAGCGGCATCATGACATGCCGTTTACGCCCGCCGGAGATCGTCACGCGGTCGATCAGCGGAAGGAAGTATCCAATACATTTGGCGTGCAAGTCCCAGGCAAAAGATTTTTCGAATCGCGCCTTGGTATGGGCCACCCACCAGCGGCAGGGACGGGCGAGGACACCGCTGTCGGGGAAGAGAATGGGAGGATTATCGGACGGTTTCAACATAGGGGCTTTCAGAAAAGCGCAGATCGATGAGCGCAGAGCGCAGATCGAAGACAGAAACGCAGCCTCTTCTCTTCGATCTGCGCTCTGCGCTTTGCGTTCTGCGCTTCTTTAAGCGCACTCCGTCCCTGTGGGTGCACGGGGGCACTTTTTCGAATTTATGAAGCGCCCGGCGCGGGAAAGTCCGCTTTTCCGCATCGAGCTTTTTAAACCGACCGGGGCGCGTGGCCTCGGGTCGTCACCCAGCTTTCGGAGAGAAGGTCCGAAAACAGTCTGTTGCAGCACGAACATCTCGCTCGTGCCTGATGTCGTTCGACATGGACAAGATGCCCATGCTACGGAAGATTTTTAGCTTCTGCTCGTTGGGCCCACGGCGGATTTCAGGCTGACTTCAGGCCGCGGGCTCGAGCGTTTGCCGCCGTTATTGGACGGTGTTTCCGATCGGGAGTAATACCCGGAAGCGCCGCCGAAATTGCCGCTGCGGGTTACACCGTTGACGGCCACACCGATGACTCTTGCGCCTACGCTTCGTAATCCATCCCTTGCCGCTTCAGCCTGCTTGCGGGTGGAGGATTCGGGACGAATTACCAGCAGCGTGGCGTCGGCGGAGGCCGCGATAATCCGGGCGTCGGCGACGGCTGTGACCGGGGGACTGTCGAGCAGCACCAGGTCGTATTTATCAGCGAGATCGTTCAGGTATTCGGAGAAGGCCGGATCGTTCAATATTTCCGCGGGGTTACTGGGGATTGGGCCACAGGGGAGCAGATCGAGGCCTTCGATTTCAGTGCGCTGGATGGCCTGGTCGATCGTGTCGGCGCCACCGAGCACGGTGGCCAGGCCAATGCGGTCCTTTAATCCAAACAGGCGATGCTGCATGGGGGCGCGGAAGTCGGCGTCGATCACCAGCACGCGCTTGGACGCCTGCGCCATCGCGATCGCGAGATTGCTCACGAAGGTTGACTTGCCGTCGCCGGCGACGGGCGACGTAATCAGCAACGTTTTGGTGCGGGCGGGCAGGCCGAACTGCAACGCGGTGCGCAGCGTGCGATAAGACTCGGCGGCTTCGCCGAACGGATCGTGATGCACGATCTGCCCGCGGTCAGCGGCGGTGAAGGCGGTTGTAATCGTCGGGATCGCGCCGAGGACGGGGGCGTTGATTGTGCCGCGGATGGCTTCGGGCGTTCGCAGGCGGTCGTCTGCCCAGTCGCGGACGCAGGCCACGCCGAGACCGCCGATCAATCCGAGCACAATCGCGATGGCGAGCGTGCGGCTCTTCTGCGGTTTGGGCGGCCCGGAAATTTCGGCGGGGTTCAGGACCGTGATGTTTGTGGCGCCGGCGCCGCGGATGAGGTCGAGGTCTTTCATGCGGACATCGACGACGTCATCGGCCTTTTTCAGTTGGTTCACATCCGCGGCAAGTTGCATGTATTCGATTGCGCCGGCTTCCTGCTCCAGAGCGGTTTTCTGGGCGTCGTCGAGCGATTTTTGCAGGGATTCTTCGCGGGATTGGCACGATTCCCACCACTGCTCGGAGGCCGCGACGCAGGCGACTGTGAGCTGGTCGATGCGGGCCTGGATCGTTTTGACGATCGGGTGGTTGGGCATGTATTGCCGCTGGGCGTCGGCGATGCGGGCCTGGTATTGGAACAGTTCCTTCTGAATTTCTGTGAGCTGCACGCCGGGGTTGGCGGAATAGGCGGCCTGCTTTTCGATCTCGGCAACCTCCTGCAACTTGACGGTGTCACCGAGAATCGCCTTGCCGGATTCGTCGTATGCCGACTTGGCATTCAACGTTTCCAGGTGGGCTTTGGTCAGTGCTTCTGAAAGGCTGCGGACCTGGGCGCGGGCCGGGTTGCGGTCCGGGTCGGTGTCCATCGAGATGCCGTTTTGCCGGGCGAGCGCGAGCATGCGCTGGGTCTTTTCTTCCAGTTCCTTGCGCTGCTTTTCCTTGCCGTTTTCCAGGAGATCCAGCGATTCCTTGACCTTGGATTTCCAGTGATCAGATTCGAAAGACTGATACGAATCAACGACGGCGGAAACGATCAGGTTGGCTTCTTCGGGATAATACGAATCAAACGAAACGTCGATCGTCTGGCCTTTCTTGGCGACGTCGGCGGAGAGATTGTTCTTGATGAAGTCGAGCGGGAGCGCGACGCCGCGAAGGGTTTTGGTGTCGCCGATCTTGCTCATCGCCAGGGCAAGCACCGGGCGCGAGGTGATGACGTCGCATTCGGTGGCGAGAAAGTCCGGGCTGATCTGGCCTTGTCCCCCGCCCATTTCGGTGGCGGCGGAGCCGATGATCTGCTGGCCGAGCGGTTCCACACGCAGCTTGGCAACGCTGCTGTATTGAGTGCGTGCGAACATTAAGTAAATGACAGCCAATACAAAGGTGGTGGCCATCGTCAGGGCAACGGTATGCCATTGGCGCAGTAGAATCTGGACAAAGCCATCACCGCCGGTGGAATCGGACTGACCGGCGTGGCCTGGATAGGACGGATAGGGATTGTGTGGCGATGAGCCGCCTGACGGGTTGGCGGAGGCGGCGGAATTAACCGGCGAATAATCAACCGGTGCGCTTCCGGGAGTCTTCCCGGCAGGCGATGAATCGGACGCAACGTTTATCTCACCCATTTTCGTTGGATGTCCCCTGGCAGAGGACAACTCCCACTGGCGAACAGATCGGCGACGAACTGCTCGGTTGGGGGATATATACCTTTCAGCCGCTTGTCCGTCCAACCCGGTTATCTTTTGCCCATTAATTCTGAAACGCCCCATTTACATTAGTCTATACGTGGATTTGGAGGTATGGGGCATATGCCCGGCGGTTGTCGGACAGGTGTAACTTATCAGTGGGGAAAGAGTTGCCCACGAAGAAACACAAAGGCGCACGAAGGGGAAAAGGCTTGCTTGGCTGTTTTTATTGGTGCGCCTTCTCCGGCTTCCTGAACTTTTGCATTCCATATTAATTGTAGCGGAACACGATGGGCAACGACTGATTTGTTGCGACGGCCGATAATCGGTTATGTAGATAGGGTGGGTGGGCAAACGTGGCAAGGAGCTTGGCATGGGCATGGTCAACGTGCAGGTATGGGATGCGACCG
Source organism: uncultured Phycisphaerales bacterium (assembly GCA_963704405.1). GTDB lineage: Bacteria > Planctomycetota > Phycisphaerae > Tepidisphaerales > Tepidisphaeraceae > MFD01213-c1. The sequence goes on along the minus strand of OY969903.1, from coordinate 753,001 downwards.
GTAATAAGCGGCAGGATGTGGAGATGCCGGATGACGCGCCAATCAACCGCATCCTGGCGGTGCTGCTGGAGAAGATGAAGTTTCCCCAGTACGCGCCGGATGGGCAGCCGCTGAGTTACAAATTTCATCACCGGGCGTCGGGTAAACAGCTTCTGGACGACCAGTGCTTAGCCGATGTTGGAGTTAAGGACGGAGATGTTCTGCGCCTTCAACCAGAGATCACCGCAGGGTCATCGGTTGTTCGGCGAGGGTGATTTGCACCGCTCCTTTTTTTGGGACCATGTTTGTCTGACAGCAGGATTCAAATTTCGGCCGATGCGCTGGTTCCTGGTGATGACGACCGGTTCAGCCGGTTTCGTCTCATTACCTGGTGGGACCAGGAGAAGCTGCGCAAGGCGCGCGTGCTGGTGGTGGGGGCTGGTGCGCTGGGCAACGAGATCATTAAAAATCTGGCGTTGCTGGGCGTGGGCAATGTGCTGATTGCCGATCTGGATCGGATTGAGAATTCGAATCTTTCGCGGTCGGTTCTTTATCGCAAGGAAGACAACGGGAAGTTTAAGGCCGACGTGGCGGCGAAGGCGGCGCGGGAGATTTATCCGGATATGAATGCTCGCGCGTTCAATGGCAATGTGGTTTATGACCTGGGGCTGGGGGCGTTTCGATGGGCGGATGTAGTCATCGGGGGATTGGACAACCGCGAGGCCCGGCTCAGCATTAATCGCAATTGCTGGAGATGCAGCAAGCCGTGGGTGGATGGGGCGATTCAGCAGATTGACGGCACCGCGCGGGTTTTCATTCCTGAGACGCACGCGCTGGGGAAGACGGACGCCGCTTGCTATGAATGCACGATGAGCCAGACGGACTGGAAGCTGCTGCAGCTTCGGCGATCGTGCAATCTGCTGAGCCGATCGGAAATGGAAGCGGGGAAGACACCGACGACGCCGACGATCAGTTCTGTCATTGCGGGGGTGCAGTGTCAGGAGGCGGTAAAGATTTTGCACGGGATGGAGACGATCGCGGGGAAGGCGTGGGTGTTCAGCGGGCTGACGGCGGACTCTTACATCACGGAATTTCAACGCAAGGAAACGTGCTTCAGCCACGATGCGCTGGAAGAGATTGTTTCTATGGATTGGCCCGCGGCAACGACGACCGTGGGGGAAGCGCTCGCGGAGGCCCGGCGACGGCTGGGGCCGGCGGCGGAACTTGAGCTTGCGCGCGACGTGCTGGAAAAATTGGCCTGTCCGAATTGCCATCGTGAAGAGCAGCTTTTCGCGTCGCTGGGCCGGGTGAAGGCGGAAAAAGCGAATTGCCCGCATTGCCCGGGCGTTCGGCGGGAAGTTGTGACGTTTTACAAAATTCGCGGCAACGAGAATTTTCTGGATCGCACGCTCGAGCAGATTGGTGTGCCGCCGTTTGATATTCTGATTGCCCGTACGCCCGATCGCGCGATCGGCCTGGAACTTTCGACCGATGCGCAGCAGGTGCTCGGTCCTCTTGCTGCCGCACCGATGAGTAAAGCCGCCAGCGCAACCGCCGAAGAGGCAGAACTGGAGTGGACGTGACTGAACCCTCCACTGAATCCACATCCGTGGCATCCGAACGTGACGTGCTGGCCATTCAATATGGCGATTGGGCGCGGCGCGAGCTTGGGCACACCGTCGGCCCGCGCGAATCGCGCTTTCAGGTGGTGTTCAGGCAAAGCGTGCTGGATGAAATTCACCTGCACGGCCAATCGGCGCCGTCAATCGAAGTGTGCGGCGTGCTGGTCGGCACCGGGTATCGCGACGCCCGCGGGCCTTATCTGCTGATCGAGCATTGCATCCGCGGAAATGGCGCGACATCGCAATCGACCAATGTCACATTCACCGCCGACACCTGGCAGCACATCCAGGACATGATGGACCGCAAGCATCCGACGCAGAAAATCCTGGGGTGGTATCACACGCATCCGGGGTTCGGCATCTTCCTGTCGGAGATGGATGTGTTCATCTGCGACAATTTCTTCAACCTGCCGTGGCAGATTGCGTTTGTTTATGACCCGCAGAGCGGCGAGGAAGGGAACTTTGTCTGGCGCGGCGGCAAACCGCAGCCGGACCCGGTGCTGATTGAAAATGATGTGACGCTGCAGTCGGCGAATATCCCGCTGATCAGCGCGGCGGAGGCAATGCGCGGGCAAGTGCAGCCGCCGGCGCCGCAAAATATATCGCAACAGTCGCAGACGCAGGGACAGCACATGCCGCCGGAACCGAATGAGCACATGGTCGATCTGCTGGTGCGCGTGCGGCGGCTGGAACGGCGGCAGAAAGTGCTGCTCTGGCTGATGACGTTCCTGATTGCATTTGTGGCGTTCTGGGCGGTTGAGTTTACACCGGACGGAAGTAGTGTGCCTGTTCAAACAAAGCCGACGACGGCCCCGACCACGGCTTCGGCGACAGCAGTGCCGCCGGCAGCGGTGGCGAAAGCCGGTGCGCCCGCGCCTTCGACCCAGCCGACGATTATCAATCCAACGAACGGCCCGCTGATTATTGAAATACCGAAATGAACGATTCGCGACATCAAAGGATGTAACAAAGATGCCCGCAGATACCGGTGAAAAAATTCAGATCCAGTGGGATGACCTGAAGACGCGCAAAGTCGACCAGCGATTGCGCGAGCAGGAAGCGCTGGAGCGCAATCGCCGCCAGGCGGAGATGAATCCGGTGGCGGCCGATATCGAAGCGCCGGCAGGCGCGAGCCTCTGGTACAACGCGATTTTCACGATGGCCGTGTTTGGTTTGCTTGGGGGTTTGCTGGCGTGGGGCGGCGGAGAGCTGCTGCGGTTTCGGCCGAATCCGGATGCGCTGGCGAAGTCATTGATGAGTGATGTGCGGCGAATCATGCAGGCGGAAAGTGCGGGGCGATTCACGGCAGCGGAGGCGGAATCAGCGATTGATGAACTTAAACGAGAAGGAGCGGGCAATCCATATTTTGCGGTTTATGTTGATTCATCGCTCAGTAATGCTCAGCGAGATACTCGCCGGCAGGAGCTGGATAATCAGGAGGCCTGGAAGAATTTTATTGCGAATGTTTTGAGCTTTGGTTTGTGCGGGATGCTGATTGCGACTTGTCTTTCGATCGCCGAGCCGATTGTGGATCACAACAAGCAGGGCGCCATTATTAATGGGTGCGTGGGTGCGGTGCTGGGATTGGTCGGCGGTGTCGTCGTTTCGCTGTTTGTCGATCGTCTTTACAACATCCTCGATCAGACGCTCGGGAAGGCGGATGGCACGCCGTGGCCGGGAATTTTGTCGCGATCGGTTACGTGGGGCGTGCTGGGGTTGTTCCTGACGATCGGGCCGGGCATCGTCATGCGGAACGGCAAGAAACTGGTGATTGGAGTCATCGGGGGTTTGATCGGCGGGCTTGTTGGCGGGGCGCTTTTTGATCCGGTCGCGAGCGCGACGGGGGATAACGCGCATCTGGGCCGGCTGGTGGCGCTGCTGGCGATTGGCGTTGTCGCCGGGGCGAGCACAGGCCTGATTGAAAACGCCGCCAAGAGCGGGTGGTTAAAAGTGACGGCGGGATTGATCGCCGGCAAGCAATTCATTCTGTATCGCAATCCCACTTTCATCGGCAGCGGGCCGGAATGCCAGATATATCTATTTAAAGACAGCAAAGTGGGCCGCCGTCATGCGGCGCTGCATATCGTCGCCGGCGGGTTTGAACTGGAGAACCTGCCGCTGGGGGCCACTACGTTTGTCAATGGCAAGCCTGTCGAACGCGCGCGGCTGAGGAACGGCGATAAAATTCAAATCGGCGCAACGAGCTTTAGCTTTCAGGAGAAAGTTAAGGAGTGAGTCATCCGGATTTCGCGTCTGGTCATTCGAATTTCCCGCGCAGCGGCGGCCTATGCCTTCACTGGTTTTTGAACATTCCGGCTCACGTCGCGGCGGCTCGATTAATGGGCGCGTCCTGATTGGCCGCAAGCTGACTCAAGGTGTGGTCATCAGCGATCCGACGGTTTCGCGGCTGCACGCCTGGATCGATAATCGGGAAGGGGCTTTTGTTCTGACTGATGCGGGCAGCCGCACCGGGACGTTTGTAAATGGGGAGGCGATTGTCCGGTGGGAGCTTCAGCATGGAGATGAGATTCAGATTGGCCCGGTCAGCCTGAAGTTTCAGGAGGACGCGGAGCCGCCGCCGGATGTGGAGGTGCTGAATCTGTCGGCGGGCGGGGCGAGCATTCAGTCGAGCAAGACAGGGATACTTTTTGATTGCCAGTGCGGGGCGCCGTTGTGGGTGGGACGCGAATTTGCGGGAAAGCGCGGGCTGTGTAAATACTGCGGTGAACCGATCACCGTGCCCCAGATCGAAGTTCCAAAACCGCCGAAGAAGATTCGGCCCGTTGCGCCGGTGAAGGCGAGCGTTAAATGCGGGGTTTGCCATTCTGCGGTGGATGCGGGCGAAGAAATGACGGCTTGCCCGGATTGCGGCACGACGTTTCATACGGACTGCTGGCATGAAAACTATGGATGCTCGTCGTATGGCTGTGCGCAGGTCAATACGCTGAAACCGCCGGAAGTTGAAGCTGAAACCGCGCAGGAAGAGGCGCCGCTGGCGGATGATGCTGCGCCGCAAACGCCGTGGGATTTGCTGTTGTTGGCTGCGAGCGTGGTTGGGTCATTGATCGGATCGCTGCTGTTCGGGATGCCGGCGATGCTGGTCGCGATCGCGTCGCTTGCGCGTTTTGTGCGAGGTAAAAACAAACGCGGCGGAATTCTTTTTGGCGCACTGGCCTTGTCGATCCTTGGAATCGCCGGCGGTTTGGCGCTGAGCGACTGGTTCTGGTTTAATGCGCGCCATCTGGCGATGCTGCAAAGATGATTTCTTTTTCGTGTCATAATTGCGGAAAGTCGTTCAACGTACCGGATGAGTACGCGGGGCGGTCTGCGCGATGCAAGGGATGCAGCGCCACCGTGACGGTGCCCGAAGCCGCGGCAGAACCCGCGGCCCCCAAGGCGAAGATCCCCATGCGCATTCGGCGGCTGATGTCCGACGCCGAGGCGATGGCGACGGCGTTCCAAAATTTTCCGTCGATCCGGGTTGAAGCGATCGCAGGCGATCCACCGGAGGTTTATCACGTTGAATATAACGTCCGCAGCCTTGAGCGCGGAGCGGATGGCAAACCAACTTCCCGCGAGCGGCACAAGGCTGAGATTCAGCTCACCAGTGAATATCCGCGTGTGAGCCCGAAGTGCAAAATGATTACGCCGATCTTTCATCCGAATATTGATCCCGCGACCATCTGCGTCGGTGATCACTGGACGGCCGGCGAGCGGCTTGCCGATCTGGTCATCCGGATCGGGCAGATGATCGCCTACCAGGAATACAACATCCGCAGCCCGCTGGACGCCGAGGCGGCGATGTGGGCGGATTTGAATATGAAGGATCTGCCGATCGATCCGACGGATTTGCGGCCGCCTGGAATGGAGTAAAAACGTCGGCAATTCGCCGCATTGCAACAGCTCTATCTGTCCAAGCCTGGTTTCCCGATTCTGAAAATCGTTAATGAGCTATTGCAATAAGTTTCAATGATGGGTCGTTGCCGCATGGGCGGGAAATTTCAGTGTGAAGATGATGTCTCCCTTGTCGCCAACCATTGCAACGCCGCCATTGTCGATGCCATCGGGGCCGATGCTGTAGATCACCCAATCATTATTCCTGACGACCATCCGAAGCGGATGACCATCGAATGGATCGATCGGAACGGCGTGAAGATACGACGGAACCAAGTCGTCAAGGTGCGATGGGAGCGCACCGTGATCCAACCGGAACCGTGTCATTGCCACGGCGGCCTGGGCACACGCATCCTTAGCTTCGCTTATCGCCACTGTCGTAAAGGCGCGTGAGAGCGAGGGAGCGAGGATGGATGTAAGCACGCCTCTGCTGTGATCTAATCCAAACACATGCCTGATTTGGTCGTGAACGAGGTAATATGGCTTTGGGGCGGCATCCTGAAGGTTTCGCATGAGTTCCATGTACGCATCCAAATCGAGGATGAATGCGCGAAAAATCATGCCCCAGCCCCCCCCGCGCACTCATTAGCAACGTATGTTGGGACTGAAACTCCCGGTTTTTCAGATCCTTCGATGTGTTTGGGGGGAAGTCGCCATAGAGAAGCAAACCATACCGTTCTTCCCCTCTCATCGCTTGTTGAAACACGCGCCCCATGGACGGAAGCTCATCCAAATGCAATGCCGCCAACTCATCGGGGCTCGTTACTGCCGGCAGTGCTGACTCCAGCGTCCTGACACTGAGTGCGTCCAGGCCAGCTCCCACAAGCGCGGAGATGAGCAGCGGCCGCTGGCCAAAATGGCGGCTCATTCCGAGAATTGCAGCGGCGTCGGCGATCGCTGAGGCATTATGCCCGCGTGCGAGTTCCTCGCGCGCGTCCAAATTGAGTATGTTGCCCGCATTTCGGCATTCATTCAGGTGCAGCATCATCGCATTGATGTCTGGCACCGCGAGATCCTGATCAAAACGGCACGCGGGCAAAGCTGCCGCCCGGCGCAACAGCGCGATCGTCGCTGCTTCCTTCTCCAGAAATGCAATGGTCGCAGGCTCTTCCGGGTCGAAATTGTCGTCGTTGCCCGTGGGTGGGTTTTGCACCTTTTCCTCTTGCTCCGCATCAGCACGTAGACGAGCGAAAGCCGTCTCATAAAAAGGCGCGGCGTTTTGCGCGTCGGTTGTAATGGCGGGGAGCGTTGCCAGATAAATCGAATTGATCTCAACACTCAAGATGGCGCAACGCGCACGGAGCGCGACGTCCATGTTGAGGAGGGTGATGTATCCAACTGCAATGGCGCCCAGGAATGCCAGCGCCAGAGGCGCACGCCGCCATGAAGCCGAAGCCGGTGCAAACCCCGGCTCTCGGCGGTTCGCACGCCACAGAATCAGGCTTGCCGTCAAGATAAAAGTCAGAAAAAGGGCAAGTGCATATCCAAACCAACCAGGTTCGACGGGAGCAACAAATTTCATCTCGGCCGCAGCGAAGGCAAATCCCCCCAGGAGCAGCGCTGGAACGGCCGCGCATAGGCCGTTCAAAAGCCATCGAAGCCGCTTGCGTTTAAGCCGGCCAATGCAGGCTGCGAGCGTCATGATCCATAGCAGCGAGATGAGCAGCGCATCGATCCAAAGCAGTCCGAAGTTCATTTGAATGCCCCTTCCTGTTGAGCCTCAAGCACCCGCACGGCGTGAATCTCAGAAGCGGTTTGATCGCGATTGGGCCTGGACCAAACTAAAAATTCTGTCTGCGACGCGAAGACCATGGATAGATTCATAACGATCAGCACTGCTGCCGCGATGGCCGCCCATTGCCAATCCCCCGCTTGTCCGACGGAGGACGGTTGCTGCGGCAATGCCAATTCGTGCGCAACAGACTGCATTACACGATTCGCAATGCACCTGTCGGCTCATCAACCGATCGGGCAAATAAGCGATTCGCTAATTCAGTTAATTCCGCAGGACTTGATTCGGGACGCATAACGGTTACTCCAGGCTTTGACGTAATTTTTCCATCGCATATCGGTACCGGCTGGCGGCAGTGTTTGGACTGATATTCAGAATTTCACCGACCTGCGCGAAGGTGAGTCCGCCATCGATTTTGAGCGCAATGACTTCACGCTGCTCCGTGGGCAAAGATGCAAGGGCCGCCGCCAGATCATCCGATGAATGGTCGCTTCGTTCGACTGTGGCGACTGGATGCAGGCGGCGCAGATGGCATTTTTCGTTTTGCAGCCGTTTCAATCTGCGGCTTACAGCATGTCGCAGCATCGTAAAGACATAGGCGTCCAAATCCTGGACCTGTGTCAGCCGCTGACGATGACGGACCAGCTCAACAAAAACATCCTGAACGGCATCCTCAGCCTCGGCCGAGTTGTTCAACATTACGCGAGCCACTCGCAGCAGCGATCGACCGAGGCGGTCATAGAGAAGGGCATAGCCTTCCGGCCGACCGGCTACCAACACCGGCACGAGCGGATTAGCCGTTGGAAATCTCATCGTTCTCAATTGATAAGAGCAGCGTCGCGGGTCATTTTGTCTAACTGATTTAAATATTTTTAGGTTTACGCGTCCGCTCCATCCTCCAGAGGTGCAGAAGAGGATCAAAAAGGCAAAGAACGAGCAGGAACCCGCGCATCGGGACGAGTGAGGTAGGTTTCATTTCAAAGCCAAAAACTGAACAAAAACCACAAATTCGTACCGATTTCAATACCGGATTCAGTGTTCAGGGAATTCGGCAATTGACCTTAATTCCCGCTTCGGTTTGCCCGTAAAAAAAGCCCGGAAGTCCTAATTATATTAAGGGCTTCCGGGCAAATTCAGCGGAGGGCGTGATACCCCGCCCGAATGCTTCGGCGCTACTTGCTGACCTCAAAGACTTCTTCAAGGATAATCCGACCTGGGAGTGATGCCAAAGGGTATCCCCACACCCTTCCCCACTATGGGAGGGGTGACCATTTGTTTTCAGCCTTGTGCCACAAGGATTTAATCGTTGTTCGTTCGATGGTTGCTACCCCCGACTTCGGCCGGTTTCCGCTCACGCGGCTCACGGGTTCCGTCGCAGGGCTCCTCCACCAAACCGGCCTCGTCTCAGCCAACAAAGTTGTCTTCGACCGCCCTGACGGGCGAACGGGTTTTATCGACAGGGGGTGAGGGGGAGGCTACTAACCGAATACGAACGGGTTAAGGAAAAGGACAGGGTCGCCCGGAGGCGTAAAGGACAAACGATCGAATGTCCTTTACGCCTTCTTGGTTGACTCGGGTAAAACGGCAGCCACCGTTTGACGCCGGCTGGCGTCGCGTAGAAGCTGCCACAACCTTTGCCCTCGCAACCAGAAAATTGGGTTGCCTTCCTTGCCGGCGGTTCCCGCTCATTGTGAGCCGATTACGGAATGGTGCGGGAATCGTCCCACGGCGGCAGGTCCGAACGTCATTGGTGCGGTGTAACTTCCGGCAATTGTGGTTATTTCCCATGCCGTTCGGAGGTGATGGAATACCTCCGGGATCGTGTCACCTAATCGGTGACGTGAACGCCACGAATGAACGTGTTCGGAGCAGCAGAAATACGTGCTCCTCACGGTGGATGGCGTTCACCGCACACCAAGCATTAAGCGGGTGTGCTCGATCCCTGCGGCCGTTCGGAAATGTGCAAGTTCAAATCTTGGCGCTCCGATATGATGGGACAGAATTATTTTTTGAAGAAAATATCGCTGTGTATCTCTTCTCAATAAAAACTTATGTCATGATAATGGGCTCAATAATCACCGCCAAACTTGATCAAAAATAAGGACTTACGTGCGGCAAGAGACGGGATTTGAACCATCGACTTGGCGCTTGGGATCTATGAACTGTGTGATCTGGGACGGCTCGTGAACGGTTACAAGATCCAAGGCGAATTCCGCAAGATGTTAGCGCCCGCTTCTGATGCGGGGTGTCGCAGAAAATGGTTAATCGGAGCTCCTTCGACGATCATGCCCTGAGATAGGACGATCACTGAATGACACATATACGTTATGACCGACAAGTCGTGAGCAATCACAAGCATCGTCAACTCTCGCTCAACAGCGATTCGACGCAAACGAGCGAGAATATCCCATTTGGTGACCTCGTCTAGCATGCTCGTCGCCTCGTCAAGCACTAGAATTCTTGGTTTCACTGCAAGACATCCAAGGAGCGCAGTGCGCTGGCATTCGCCCCCCGAAAGTTCGCTTGGCAACCGGTTCAGGTGATCGGGGCGAAGCCCCAGTGCATCGGCGAGTTCGAGGATAGGCTTGCGCGAATTGCGGCCGGCCAGCCGTTCGAGCCACCGAAGAACTGGACGGCTTGGATTCAATGCGCCGATCGGATCCTGAACGACCATCTGAACGGCCGCGTTGCCGGGACGCGGGATCAGGATCGCGTCGCGCTCAATTGTCCCGCTCGTTGGGATGATAAGTCCGCAAATTAAACGGGCGATCGTCGACTTGCCCGCGCCAGAGGGACCAATGACCCCGAGGGATTCGCCGCGTCGCAGGCGGAAGGATACATCCTTGAGAGCAGGCGGTTGTGATAAGCTCACCGACGGGTAACGAACGCTCACCGACGTTGCGCTCAACAGCACATCCGAAGAACAACTCGAGTTGGTCGGCGGCAAAGGGCACTGCTGCAAGCTCGCTGTGAGTATGTCCAGTTGCGTAATCCCGGTGACTGCAACGTCACCCGACATTTGCGCATCGGCGATGAGCTCGCCATCCTGCAATAGCAGCCATCGTTTGCACAAGCGTTTCGCTAGCCACACGTCATGCGTAATCAGCAGCATGCCAGTTCTGGCATGATTTAAAGCGATCTCGATGATATCCGCCGCTCGATTGCGGGTTTCAGCGTCCAACCCCGCGGTGGGTTCATCGAGAATCAGTAGGCGAGGCAAAGCCGCGAGCGCAATAGCCAACACTGCTCGACCCGCCATGCCGCCGGACATTTCATGTGGGAACATCTTCGCTGCGTGTTGTGGAAGGCCAAGATCACTGAATCGTTGAGTCGTCGCATCCCTCGCATTCCGCGGTTCCTCGTGCAGCGCATACATTGCGACATCCCTAGCAAGCTGTCCAACGCGCATGAATGACGGCAAACAGCCACTTCCGAGTTGAGGAATCATGACCGCATACCGGCGGGCGTCGACTTGACCTAACAATGAGTCTGATACGGACGCGATCCATTCCAGTCGTCCAGAGTCGATCTTCAGAGTTGGTGAGAGGGCGCCGGCAATGACACGTGCAAGCGTAGACTTGCCCGCGCCGGATGGTCCAAGCAGTGCAATTCGCTCGCCCGGCTCGATGCTAAGCGTGATGTCCTTAAGCAAAGTATTGCCCGATCGGCGATTCCTAACGGTAATTCCGTCGAGCCGAATCAATGCTGCCCCTCCTCTCTTGGACGCGCGCCACCGCGCTCGCTTATGGCCAGAAAGTGGAGCAGGCCAACTGCCACTCCGATCGTCACTAAGCTTGGCAACCAGATCCACCACCCTGTCGTCCCGAATGACGTGATCTCGACCAGCAATGTCCCAATATCTCCCTTTTCCAAAGGCGGACCAAATCCGAGGAAAGATAAGGCGGCAATTGCCGCCACAAGGTCACCCGCAAGAGCCGCAACGTACGGCAATAGTCCCTGAATTACGTTTGGGAAGACATCTCGTAGGACTATGGATATTCGTCGCAGACCCGCAAGGCGCGCTTGGATTGCATAGGCCTTTTCCCCTTCCGACGCGAGTTCGACACGCAGTACCCGCCAGATTGGTGTCCATAGCAGTCCGCCGAGCAACAGGACCGGGCTCGCCCCGGCAGCCGAGAAAAGTAACACCAATAGGATCGAGGGAAAAGAACGCAGGCCTTCCGCCAGAGCAACGATGACCCGGTCAGGCCACCGTCTAAAGAAGCGTGCTGATATGACGGCAAGCGTCATACCCACCGCGAGCGCAAGAGCCGCGGACGGGATCACTTCGCGTGAGGTGCGGCCAAGCGCCAGCAGTGTCCGGACAAACACATCGCGACCTAGTGCATCCGTCCCCAACCAATGACCTTCACTGGGCGGCGTGAATAGGTTGGATCCCGTTTGAACTGTGACGACGGAAGGGCTCGCCAGTAATCCCAAAAACAGCAAACCCGCCACGACTATCAGCCACGCCGGATAAAGATGCCTTCTTCTATACATTATCAAGTCTCGGGTCGGTTGCGATCGTAATGGCATCCGTCACGCGCTGGCCAACCAACAGGACGGCGGCGAGTGCCAGCGTGCCCGCCATGGCAACCGCAAGCTCGCCCCGTTCACACGCGCGAAGAAAGATGCGGCCAAATCCCCCCGTACCGAAGATTACCTCGGCAAGCACGACGCCAGTCAGAGCAGCTCCGAAACAGTTGAAAGCAACTCCTATTGCGGGCCGAAGCCCCTCGCGCCACGCTACTCGTTGGATATACCATGAAGGTAAGCCCAGCATGTGGAGGAATTCAACACTGCGGGCCGAGCTGCCTTGGCCACGGGTTCTCTCAATTAGGAAGAGACCAACAGCGCCAAATGGGACTGCGGCACCCACTACAACGGTTAGCAGGCCGTAGAGTCGAGGCGCGCTTAGAGGTGTTTCGTTCCAGATCGCGACGACCATCGACAGCACAATCAGGACGAGACAGAAGGATGGCACGGCAATCAATAAGATGAGACCTTGACGCACGCCTCTCCAGCGACTGCCGATCAAGGCGACAGCCGCTCCGGATCCCGATCCCAACAGCAAGGCCGCAACCGCCCGACCGATAGTCAATGGCAAGTTCTGTAACACGACGCGTTCCACGGGCATGCCGAAGAACGGAGATTGACCTAAGTCTCCCGTAACAATCGCGCGAAGAAGATGTGTGTAACGAACTGGCCAAGGCCGATCCAGCCCCATTCGAGACTGAAGCGTGGCCAGAGATTCCGCGGATGCGTTTGGACCAAGCAACGCCCTTGCGGGATCCGGAGCTAAGGACCACGCGCAGAAAACGAGGGTGTAAATGGCGAGAAGAGCGAGAAGTACTTCAGCGAAAGCGACAGCAAGTTGATGCAGCTTCATTGCTTTTTTTTCCCGTATTCAAGAATCTTGAACGTGTCACTCGCTTCCTCAATCGCTCGGTCTTCCATATCCTTTGTGATACTCAACTTTTCTGTGTCCTTCATGCTGCCAACTGACTCGAGAACATTACGTAGCAATACACCCGATGCCGCCTTGGCTGCCTGTCTAACTGCACGAACACTTTGACCGCGTGCAGAACAATTGTCCCCATCTTCAAACCGCCTCGCTATTTTCTCGATTGGGGAACCAGATAAAAAGCTCATTGGCTCGTCGTCTTTAATATGCTCCGCATCAGCCACCGACCCAAACAGAAGCACTCTTGCCACCTGTCGCTTCAACTTGTTTATCGCAATATCCTCCTGTCGATCCTTGGCATCAGTGCCACTACTTGAAGTGCCGATGAGGTCCACAAGGCATGAAGAACCAAGTGCCTTGGCAACTTCTATCGCGTGCCAATAGAGAAACATCATCGCTGAATAGCCGTGATCTGAGGTCGGATTTTTCAGCTCTAGTTGATGGGTAAATCGGGACCATAAATCATTCGGCATGCTCTCTGTTCCAGATTGGGAAAAGGCGCCAGCTAGAATCCAGGACACATCCTTCACTATTTGTTTTTCAGATGATCCCTCCGGAAAGCACTCTTCGGATTCAATCACGCGAAGCAACGATGCGTAAAAGGCTTTCCGCTCAGTCTCATTGCGACCCGCCTTATCAAATTCATCAAGAGCCATCACTCCGCCTACACACTTTGATATCGCGCCCTTTTCGGTTTGGCCCGAACCGGCGGCTCGAAAGCCGAATAAAAACTTGCGAATGTCGTCGAGGGACATACCCCCTACGCCTAACGTCTCTACTTTTGATTCTGGCGACTTGACCTGTACGCTTCGGTTGATCGCCTGCAAGAAAACGTCCTTTCCAGACCCCGGATCCCCTTTCAGAAATACAATCTTGCGTCCAGACTGTCGCAGCACGGACGAAAGCCCTTTGATGAGAGCGCTCTCCAAGTGTGGAGAAATGTGCCTTGGAACCGGTGGAGACGCCTTCTTGGGCTCGGGAGATATCTTGTCGCCCATTCGAAGGACGGCTACGCACTGGTCTGGCAGTTTTTCTCTGTCCCACGCCATTGGCAGTGCACCGCAATACTCGCCCAATCCCCAACGGTGAAACGTGATATCGTGTGTGACCTCAAATTGTCCACTATTCTCTCGATTGGGAAAGATGGTAAGTTCATGCGATGCCAGCGCTGCACACGCCAGCCAGTGGGGAATTGATAGATCTTTGTCCTTCCATTGAGAGAGCGAATGCCATACCGTCTGTTTCGGTGGAAGAATCTTGAATATGCCAGGCACATGAAAAGAGGAAGAGGAAATAGCCTCATCCTTTGGCGCTATGGTATCAAGCAGTGCCAATGCATAGCCAGGGTCTTTACCGTTTTCGTATGACACATAAGAAAGTGATGTCTGAAGTTTATGGGGGAGTGTTTTCTGAAGCAGAAGACGAGAGAACGCAAGACTCGGAAGTTCATCAAGCGGCTTTCTCGGCAGCATCGTATCATCAAAAAACTCGATTTTAGTATTGCCAGATTTAGACCACCCCGGACCCAACTTAACCTCTCCAGCTGCGGTTCCTCCATATTGAATCCGATCGTCAACTACTTCGACGCTGTAGCGAAGAGTGCAGCGTCTTCGATGTTCTGTTGTTTTTTTCGACATGATTGCGTTCATTCGTAATCGGTGGTCGAAGATCAGCGTGGTTGACCCGTCAAATTGACAAAGACCGGAATTGAAGATTCGCGCGGAGCATCTATCGTTCCACGAACTGCCTCCACACGCGGTAGTTTAACGATCCAAACGGCAGGTGAATCCTCCATGACTGTCTGCACACATTGCGATAAAGCGGGTTTCGCTTGCGCCGGATCATTCGTTGCCGTGAACTGTTGATATAGTTTTTCCAGCGCCGCCGAGCGGTACCCCATGACGTTGGGAGCGGGTATCGCGCCTTCGCGATAGGGCCATAGGTACTGTTCCGACGTTTGCAGAAATGGACCGTAATAGGCCAATGCCAGGTCGTAGTCGCCTTTGATAAGCAGATCGAAGAAGTTGGCCGCGCCTTGGTCAAGCGTCACAGAAATGCCAGCAGCCTGCCATTGCTCGCGAAGTGATTCGGCAATTCGGCGGGATTCCTGATCAGGCATTAACAGCAATCGATGGGTCTCTGAACCAAGAGAGTATTCCTTCACGATTGCGGATGCAGCAGTGAGATCGAACTTGTATTGGGGGAGGTCCGCGGCGACGGATGGAGGCACGGGTCCTCCTACTGCTTCACCGCCTCCGAAGAGATCGGTGATCCGGCGTCGATCGGTTGCCAAGTTCAGCGCGCGGCCAAGCGCCGCTCGTTCCTTAGACTTGCCTTCGATTTGCTTGATGCCGACGAGGCGGATATCTGATGCAGGGAAAACAGTGACTCGTAAGGGACCGTCTTTTGCTGCGGCTTGGAGCAGCGGCAGAGCGGTCGGTGAGGCCTCAAGCCAGTCGATAGTGCCGCGTTTTAGTTCCTCGACCGCCGTTGGTTCCGATGTAAAGGCAAAAACCCGAGCGCCGATCCGGCGGCGCAGGAGGCCTTTAAAAAAAGTTGCCGGCACTGATCGAGCGTGTTCGCCGGGAACATCCGGACAAGAAGGTCGAGGTCTGGTTCCAGGATGAAGCGCGTTTTGGCCAGCAGGGGACGCTGACGCGGGTGTGGGCGCCGGTGGGATCGCGTCCGCGGGCGGTGAGGCAAACGCAGTACGATTATTTATATGTGCTGGGCGCCTGTTGTCCTTCGACGGGCCAGACGGTGGGACTGCTCTCGCCTCATCTCAACACCGGGGTGATGAACGTGTTCTTCGAGCAGTTCGTCAAGGAGGTTGATCCCCAGATTCATGTCGTGCTGATCTGGGACGGGGCGGGATACCACAAGTCGAGCGAGTTGAAGTTGCCGGCGAACGTGACGGCGATTCCGCTTCCGCCTTACTCACCGGAACTGAACCCCATGGAGAATCTCTGGCACTATCTGCGGAGTCATTACTGGTCCAATCGAGCGTACAAGGACTACGACGCATTACGCCAAGCCGGCTGCGATGCGTGGCAGAGGACATGTCTCGACGCCGAACGAGTCAAAACCGTTTGTGGAGCAAGTTACACGCTGGAGCGCAGATGATTTTTGGAAAGCGTATTATTGGCTCGAACCGACAAGACATTTCCTAAACTCCTTATCTGAAGCCACGTTAACGATGTCAGAAGACGACCAAGCAGAAAAACTGAAATTGCTTAAAAAAACTGGCTCGAACCTGAAAATCCAAAACAGGGAAATCCAAATGGATTTTCGAGAAGGCTGGAAAACCGTTGAAAAACATGGCCGAATTGCCCAACCACACCCCGCGCCGGAAATATCCGGCGCGGTGCTAGTCGGTAAATCCGACCACATTTCTCATCTAGCGGAGGAGGAGGGATTCGAACCCCCGTGACCCTTGCGGGCCAACCGGTTTTCAAGACCGGCGCATTCAGCCGCTCTGCCACTCCTCCGGAATTCAGAATTCCCCAGGAATATAGGGGTTTCTGCCGGCTTTTCGCGGATTTCCCGCGATCGTACTTGATCCGATTTCGCTCCGCCAGACTGCATGGAACTTCGCCGAAATTCACTGCCGGGTGACAAGTCAGGTGACAAGCGGGATTCTTGCGATTTACCGTCTGTTCCTGTCGCCACCGTTGTCTGCCGCGTAGGGGCTGACAAGTCTGGAAGAACGTTTAGCGCCGATGCCAGATCGCCCGCATAAAGATGAGTGTACCGATCCATCGTCAAGGTAATCACCGAATGTCTGGCCAGCGTTTGGGCCACCTTTGGATTCACGCCACCGGTAACCAGTCCAGTAATAAACGTATGCCGCAGGGCGTGAAAATCAACCCATCGGCCAGAATCATCCTTGTCTGAGAGGAAGGTTGACTTCTCTCGCTCTTCGCGATTTGCTGGCGTCTTCTCATCCGCAATCCATTCGCGTCGAGCATCAGCCATGTCAGCGCGAAACATACGAATCACGTCGGTCCGATGCGGCACGGCGAACGCCTGTGTACTGGGCATCTTTCCTGCCAGATGCTTCTCTAGTAGTGCGGCGAAATCGGGCCTCAATGGCAATACATCCTGCCGACGATTCTTCGCATAGGCCGCCGCGATGGTGACGCTCGGCTCGTCGCCCGCAAAATCGAAGCTCCCGCGCATCAGGCTGCGTAGCTCGGCCGCGCGCAACCCTGTTTTTACGGCCAAGCGATAAAGCATGGACCGCGCCTCGCCCGTCATTCCATATCGCAAGGGGGCTTTTGCGGTCACGTCCAATAGCCAACGCATTTCGTCAGGCGAAAGCGCCCGCCGATCATGTCGGCGGTCCGTCTTGACGTTCAGCCCTTGGAGGTGCATGAGTGGGCTTTCGGTGGCCCGGCCATCTCGAACCATCCACCGACAGAATTGCTTAACGGCTTGGAGGTAGAAATTGAATGTCTGCGCGCTGATTCCACGCTCAACGGTGTCATCCTCTTTGCGCCGGTCGGTGCGAAGATCCGCTAAATGGTTGTGTAGTCGGCTTGCCGAAATCTCTGTCCACATCTTGAAGCCGCACGCCTTAAACGCATTGCTTGCCCGGCTGGTGACAAGCTCAGCATGGCGAACCGTGTTTCCCTTTGCCAGCAAGGCTGCTTTCCAGTCGGCGATATGTTCGACCAGGGGCTTGCTCGCTGCTACACGCACCGCCGACAGGATGCCCCATTCAGCCAACTTCGCCCGAATACCCGGCGGCATCGTTTCGACGTAACGGGTCAGGTCCGCCGTCATCATGTCGCCGCCGGCACGAATGCTGTTCAGGCGTTCGATCTTCCGGGCAAGCTCAGTGCTGGCCTTTTTGTCTTCCAGCAGCGGAAGGCGGCGCAATGCTTCCGACCAATCGACGAAAACCGCGTACCATTTGGACGACATCCGCTTGACCTTCTGGCCGTTGGCGTCCGTCTCGTAGAAAGGCATTTGCCGCAGTTTCATTTGTCACCAACCTTTCGCAACTCCAATTTTAGGTAAACGGCCAGGCGATCCGCGATAGCCATGCGCAAGCCGGTTTCGCCATTCACAAACCGCGACAATACAGCTTCGGACACTCCCGCTTCCTTGGCCATTCGATACCGACTCACCGGAGCCGACAGGATCGCGGCCCGTAATTGTTCGCTCAAAGTCCTGGCCCGTGCTGCCATGCGGGCATGTTACCATGATACTTGCTGTTTAGCAAGTTCGCAATTTCTGATTTTGGCACGTAACACGTCGCCTTTCGCTTATGCCAGATGGTTCAATTGTTCGCAGAGCGCATTGTCTGCCATCGACACCGGGGAGGGCTGCCCGCATTGAACCATTCAACCAATTCTTGGCGCGGCCACCGCACTGCTCTTCCCATGCGAACCGGAAGCGGTCCGAGTCGGCCGGTCCTGTGCAGGCAATAAAAGTGTGACTCGGAAATTCCGAGCAGCGCGGCAGCGTCGGCAGTGGTGAGGCCGATTGCTTGCCCGGCAACATGGTCGCCGTGCTCACATGCGGTTGGTTCGCCGCTTGGAGTTGCAGGGCAGACGGGAAGTTGTGACGACGGCATAACCATGTTAGGCAAACGTATGGTATAATCGTTATAGTCAAAGTCAAAACGTTTTTTGATGGCTCAGAATAACCGTCGCGCATTCTCCCCGCTTCCGGTCCATCGCGGCAGGCTTTTCCTGTCTTTTCTGGAATGGTCGGTATAATCGGGATCAAACAGGAGAAAGATTCAACAATGCCAAGAGCCAAGAACGCCGCCCGCTCACCCAGGATGGATGATCGGCCGAAGACCCTCCAGCGGACCTACCGCTTTAACACAAAACTATTTGAGGCTTTTGAAGACGACTGCGCTACTCACCTGTCAAACCCCAAGCGTGTCATAGAGGCGTTGATCCTCCATTGGCTGGATGCCGACAAAGACGACCGCGCGGCGATGGCCCACAAGCACCGGGAACGAATTGGCTCAGGATCGCGCGATGAAGATTGAGGTTTTCTGCGGCACGGACTTTCCCGCACCCACCTCATGGCGGACGCCTTCACGCGGTCGGGGCGGCAGTCAATCTGGATCGCCCGGAGGGATTTTTCCCGCGCAGCAGGAGGGAGATTGACGGCCGCCCGGGCCGCGTACAATCGAGCCACCAGGTGGGGGCGGGATTTCGGATTTCGGTTCAGGAATTTACAGCAGGTTCACGCTGCTCCGCCCATCAGGCGATCCAGTGGGCTGGTCACTGCAATCGCCGGCTTATTCATCACGTGCGTATAGATCATCGTTGTCTCCAGGCGCTGATGGCCCAGAAGTGTTTGCACTTGTCTGATGTCATAGCCGGATTCCAGCAAGTGGGTGGCAAAACTGTGCCGAAACGTATGCGGCGTCACTCGCTTGCCAATTTGCGCTCGGATCGTTGCTTGTTTGACCGTTCGGGACAGGACGCCGGGGTGCGCGTGCCAGCGATATCCTTTGCCCGATTCGTCCCTTCGCAACGTAATGCTCGGAAACAAGAATTGCCATCGCCAGTCGTCCTGAGCATAGGGGCACTTCTTCTGTAAGACCGCCGGCAACGGCACGTATCCCCCGCCCTGGGCCAAGTCGCGCTCGTGTCGCCGGCGCGCCCGCCGTGCCTGTTCCACCAGCCGACTTCGCAGCGACTGCGGCAACATGACGATCCGGTCTTTATCCCCTTTGCCCGAGCGAACCCAAATCTGCTGCCGATCGAAATCCACGTCGCGCAAGCGCAACGTGCAGCATTCCATCACGCGCAGCCCCGTGCCGTACATCAATTCCACCATCAGCCGATGCATGGATTGCGGCCGCATGATCTCAATGAGTTGCTGCACTTCATGCTGGCTCAACACCGCCGGAAGGCGCACCGGCCGCCGCGAACGCTCGGCGGCGAACCGCCCCAGGTGATCCGGCCCCACTTCATCCACCAACACTTGCTTATACAGAAACACAATCGCGTTAACCGCCTGGTTCTGACTGGACACGCTCAATTGGCGATCGCGTGCCAGCGCGGTCAAAAATGCTTCCACCTCTGCCGTCCCCAGCTCCGCCGGATGTCGCCAATGACCCTCCCTGCAATGATACGCCAGGAATTCACGTACCCACCGGCGATAACATTCGATGGTAGAGGCGGCCAAATGCTTGCGAGTTCCCACGTCGCTTACCCGATCCAAAAGCTTCATATATTGTCCTAACCTAGCGCAAGAAACCGTGGTGTCAATATTTTCGAGGTTTGTTGACAGGCGTGAAGGAAATGGCAAAATCAGACTAGCGTGGATGGCTGCAAAGAGTGTTCTTTGCACCATCGCGCGAGAGAATCATAGTTAGCTGAGCCATGCCATTCCTCGATGAACTAGCGGATCACATCGCCCGCCTGGGCCAACCCTCTGGGGAGGTCTGGTTCCGCGGGCAATCTGACGCTCATTGGTCGCTGACTCCAAGCCTACTGCGGGCGAAGATGCCGGCAGAGCAGGAAAAGAACATGCTGGCGCGCTTCCGTTATCGCGCCATGGGCATGGTGCCCGACCACCCCGGCGACGGCGACGCGCCGCGCTGGCAGTTCTTGATGCAGCATCACGGACTTCCGACGCGCCTATTGGATTGGAGCGAGTCTGCACTTGCCGCTCTGTTTTTCGCCGTTGCAGCGCACACCGATCGTGACGGCCGACTCTTCTTTCTGGTTCCGATGCTGCTCAACGAGCAGCAAATAGGCGAGCGTGTACTGATTGCTCCGACGATGACTCCGAGCAGCGACATTCTCTGGGCGTCTTTCAAGGGTACAGATAAACCCTCGAAGATAGTGGCGATTAGTACTTATGCGTCTAATGACCGACTTGTGAGACAGCGCGGTGGGTTCACGGTACATGGGAGCGCAAGCGATCTTCAGACGGTAGCGCCACCGGCTGCGATATCTTCAATGCTTGTCCCGTCTGCATTGAAGCGGGCGCTACGTGAGACGTTGGCACACCTTGGCGTCACCCGTACGACGCTATTTCATGACGTCGATTCGCTGGCCGCTGAACTGCGAGAGCAATACGGGCTCAGCTAACCAAACGCTGCAATGGACCGGCCCCGCGCTGAGCGTTCTGGTAAAGTGAGGTCGGTCGGCGCGGTGCCGGCCATTGAACGTTGATCCGTTATCCAGCATGGGATTCCTTCAATACAACCTCAACAGCTCGAACCAGAAAAGTCCCTTTAGTCTTGGTATGAGCTATCGTGTCGTGCGACCCGCACCCTCTTACGAAGGCGAGTTGGTTGCCGGGGAAGACCTGAAGTATTTTGGCATGTCGTATAGCCATTATGACGGGATGACCGTCTACGTGTTCACAACCCGCGAGGGCGATGAGCGTACTTGGGTGCGTCGTGATGAAGAACCCTACGAAAGCTGGCGCGGCGTCTTCGAACCGGTCGGCGATGCTGGATAACCCGCCAATGCACCGGACCGGGCCGGCGGTATAGTTTCTGTTGGTCGAGCGCGGCGCGGTGCCGGCCCCGCCGGTGATCGGCCCTGCGTTATGCGACCTGCGCCCGCCGGCAAGAACATCGACGACTACCTCGATTATTTTGCCTCCTCCCTCGGCGATGGCCTCTCGGAGGATGGCAGGCTGAAGCTACGCCAAATGCTTTTTGAACAGCGAGGCAATCCTCGCTCGGCATTTCTGCTGGTGGAGCGAAAGCGCGAGTCAAACAACAGGCCCGATCCGGCGCTTGAGAAGGTACTCACGGAGTTCTGGTGGGCGTTCTGCTGAACGACCGGTCGCATAACCAAACAATGCTCTGGACGGGTCCGCGTCGCGTCGATAGTTTGTTCTTCGTCCAACATCCCCTGGCGCGTCGCGTGACCCGCCAGAGATTGTCATCCGTTATGTGCCTCCGTTGACCGGCATGGATCACCGACTTCCGTCTCGTCCTAACTACGGCATCGATGCGCCCGGCGTCGTCATAACGTTGGGCGGTTTTGGTATGGCAATGATCGGCTTCTTTGCCGGCTTCTCGATCTGGCTCCGCCCCGCCTCACTTGGCCTTGCGGTAGCACTGTGGTCGGCGGGCAGCTACGGGGGTTTGTTCCTCGGGTTGAGCTGCTACATGATTTACAGTAGCAAGGTCGGGAAGGTGCGCGGCCGCAATGCCATGCTCGACCTCGTGCCTTGGACCGGCACCGAGGCCGTTCTCGACGTGGGATGCGGGCGAGGCCTGTTGGTCGTAGCGGCGGCCAAGCGCGTGCCGGCTGGACGAGTCATTGGGATCGACATTTGGAACACCAAGGATCAGAGCGGCAACTGCCTTGAGGCCGCGCTTGCGAACGCCCGTCTCGAAGGCGTCGAAGAGCGCGTTGTTGTTCAAACGGCTGACATGAGGCAACTCCCCTTCGACGACGCGTCGTTCGATCGCGTGGTATCGCACTGGGCGGTCCACAATCTGCCCACGTCAGTTGAACGGGCACGCGCAATCAGTGAAATGGTCCGTGTCGTCAGGCCGGGCGGCTATCTCTTGCTCGTTGACATCCAGTTCCGGACGCAATACGCGGCCGAGTTCACGAGGTTGGGGTTGGCAGATATCCGGCAGTCGGTCAACAGCTTCCGCGATGCCGTTCTTGCCGTCGTCACCAACGGCCATTTCCGGCCCGCAGCTACGATCGCGAGGAAGGTTGCACCGAATCCCTTGGCCCACGGCACATAACCAGCCGTTGCTCTGGATCGGCCCGCGTCGCGAGGTATCCTTGTGCGTCAGTCCACGTTCCTCGGCGCGTCGCGTTGCCGGCCAGAGAACGTCATACGTTATGTGTTGCAGCCATGTGGCGTCCCATCGAACTTCTAAATCTGTACGACAGGATCAACCGTGGTGATGCGGCAATGGATCACCCCATGCGGCGGCTTTGGAACGCGATCCAGGTTGAACCGCAGAAATGGCAACTACACCCATGGGGTGACTTGGGCGGCGGTTTCTGGGTCGTCGGCGTGATCGGCTGCCACGCCGTTTACTTCAACGACATTGAAGATGGTTTCAACATCTCTCGCTATGAGACGGCAGGCACGCTATTGGAGTACTGCTGTAATAAGGACAACCTGAATCACGCTGTCCAGTCCGTCCGCATGCTGATCGACGATGGTTCGGTTGGTGGGCTGTTCGGTCCACCTCAGCCGCTCTAGCCCCAGCGGCGGACGGGCGACACATAACCAGCCAATGCTGTGGACGGCCCCGCGTCGCGTCGAAAGTTTGTCTTTGGTATAGTGTTCCTCGGCGCGTCGCGTTGGCCGCCACAGATTGTCATCCGTTATTTGGCACAAGCGATGCTCTCCAAGCTCGACGAAGCCATCTCGAAGTACGCGAGCGTTCTCCTTGGGCGAGGGTTCGTAGCGACCGCGCACGACGAGAACGTCGGATACGGATACGCCGAACGCATATTCGTGCTCGATCACGTCCTCTTGAAGGCCATTTACGAACGCGGGCTGACGTACCTTGAAGTTGGTTGCTCGCTCCATCCCGAACGACTCGTGGAGGCTTCGGGGTTTCGCGATCTCATCGATCCGCCGGCTCAAGGTCGCTGGAACTTGGGAATGGGAGCGGCAGCGTTTTTGAACGCCCATTGGGAACGTGTTTACGATTTGCTTCGCCCGGCAAACTGGAAGCAGACGCGTCAAATGATTGAAGCGTTACAGCGGACGCCCGGCGGTGCCAACTAACCAAACGCTGCAATGGACCGGCCCCGCGTCGGGCGTTCTGGTAAAATCGAAGTCTGTCGGCGCGGTGCCGGCCATTGAACGTTGGTCCGTTATCCCGCAAACGCAATAAGGAATGCCAATGGGAACGACGTTGCGATCCATCGAGGCCAAAGCATTCGTGCCCGCGCACGACTTCGAGTTGGCCCAGCGTTTCTATCAGGCTATCGGATTCGAGGTCGTTTGGTCGACACCACAGCTGGCATACTTCCGCCACGGCCAATCGTGCTTCCTGCTTCAAAACTTCTACGTCAAAGAACACACCGACAATTTCAAGATGCATTTGTGGGTTAAGAACGTGGATGAGTGGTGGACATACATCTCCGCAGCCGCAGGGCCATTCGGGATAACCGTCGAAGAACCGGCCGATCGTCCTTGGGGAATGCGGGACTTTTCGCTGATCGATCCGAGTGGCGTCTTGTGGCGAATCGGCGAGCCGCTCACCGGCAACGCGGCCTAACCATTCGCTGCAATGGACCGGCCCCGCGTCGAGCCTTCGGGTAAAATGAAAGTCGGTCGGCGCGGTGCCGGCCATTGAATGTTGGTCCGTTATGCAGCTCCAAGGCCCACGCAACCGATTCCTCGCGCGACCGTTTTGGCGGGACTACGTAGTCGCGTACGTGCTGATCGGCGTCGGCTTCACGATGGTCGACATTGGTGCGTCGCAACGGCAGTCATCCGATCGCCTCTTCGTGCGGATCCCGGCGCTCGCGCTTGGCGCATTGGGCTTTATAGTGTTCTTCTGTGCGATTGGTTGGTCATTGCGCTCGACACTGCGATCACGGCAGCTGCCAAAGGCCGGGTACTGTCCGAAGTGTGGGTATGATCTTCGCGCAAGTCCCGAAAGTTGTCCGGAGTGCGGTCAGTCCGCGGCAACGCGACCCGCTGCATAATCCGCGGCTGGAGCGGACCGGCGGAACGGTCTTCAAAGTTTCAGAGCTGGTTGGCGCCGGGCCGGCCAGTGAATGTTGGTCTATTATGCGCTCAAGCAGTCTATCATCGAACGAGGATTGGGTGGTCGAGGTTGGCGGCGACATTGTCGAGAAGCGAGCGAGTGCAGGAGCAAATGCGCTATCGTCTCGCGAGAGCCTAATATACTGGCTCTGGTGGGCCGACTACATGATGCGAAACGCTGGCGACTTTTCGAATGCGGTCGCGCTCGAAAAGGACTTTCAGCAGGAGATCGTGTCACGCGCAAAGGAACTCAGCCTCGGTTACACCGAAGAGACGTTCTCTCTCGCGCGAGACGAGTTGCAAGCGCAATACTTTGATCGCTTCGAAGCTGTCTGCAACGAGATCAAGGGGGCAAACCAAACAACTAGAGCCGACTGTGCGGGCGTGTAAAATACTTGTTGGTCGAGAGCAGCGCGTATGCTGGCCCGGCCGCTCAACGGTATTACGTTATCCGCTTCCACATATCGACGGGCTTGCCATGTCCAAAACGCTGTACGTCGAATTCCGCGGTCAAGGATTCTGGGTGTTTGACGTCGTGTCAGCGGTTTTCCTCAAACACCTCGTCAATGCAGCTGCGACGCGTGTCGATCTGCCAGGTAACGAATGGCTTGCCGACGCCGTCAAGCAGTGGCGCTTCAATGCCGTGATTTCCGATTGTGGGTTCTTTCTCGATGAAGGCTGGACCGCCGCCCAAATTCGGACGGTAGAAGATGTGGCGGCTGAGGCTTGCGCCACCCTATCAAAGCGTGCCGAGATCCCAGCCGAAGAGGTTATTTCGTGGGAGATGCTCGACGATCTGCGAGTTTTCCCCCGTGGCCTGCCATTTGTTACAGCCGCGTCGGCATCTCGCTTGGGCCGCGCCGTTATCCACCTCCTAAATGGCTCCCTCCCTGAATCGCCGCCAGGCACTTGGTGGTTCTTCGGGATAGAGGATTCTCCGGCGACGCTTCGCAAGCGGGACGCCTAACGGGAGGAAGCGGGAGAACCAGCCAATGCTGTGGACGGCCCCGCGTCGCGTCGAGAGTTTGTCCTTGGTATAGTGTCCATGGGCGCGTCGCGTTAGCCGCCACAGATTGTCATCCGTTATGTCGCCTAAGCTGGGCCTATCTCCGGACGAGTTCTGCAAACGCGCGGTGGCGTACGTCAAGGGCCTGTTCGACGACGAGCCGGCAAACCCGGGCACCGGGCCGGTCGTCCAGCTTGCTTTCGAAGACTCCATGGCCTTCCAGCCGCTGTGCGACGGGCTTGGCGTCACGTACCTCGTCGATGCTGGGGGTCGCTTTGAGTACGTCCAGTATCGCGACCTGCGCATCGGGAATGACGATCGATCAACTCCACGAAACGTCGGTTCGCAATCTCTCGGCTATTTGTCAGGAGCGCCTGGAGATTCACCCCCATTCGAACATCTTTGCCTTCATCATGGGCGGGAACTTCGAGTCGAGTTGCATGTTGGTGGACGATTTGTTCGATCGCACACTCGTGCCCCACGTCGCGAACGGGTATGTGGCGGCGGTCCCGGCGCGCGACATGTTCGCCGTATGCTCGCGGAATAGCGCCGACGGTATCCGCGAACTGCGAGAACTGGTGGATCGCGTCTGGCCGGGCGGCGATCATCTGGTGTCGAAGAAGCTGTTTGTCCGTGACGCCGGAAAGTGGCGACCGATGGTTCCCGAGGACACAGCTTTCATGTTTCTGCGTCGCGCGCCGCGACCTGAACGCGGCGGCACGGCGGCGACATAACCCGGCAATGCAACGGACCGTGCCGGCGGTATAGTTACTCGTGGTCGCAAGCCGCGCATGCGCCGGCCCGGCCGTTGATCGCCACTACGTTATGCAGCAACGTGATCGCATACCGCGAGCCGACCACCGTCACCAAACGCACCGCGTGGAGGCCGCTAGCACTCATCGCGTGCCTGCTGGCGTTGCTCGCGTTCCTTCTCGGGGCGGCGGGAACGTCAATGACATACCACCGGCCGTTACTAATGGCCGGTCCCGCCACACAAGGCGCAGTGCTCATCCTCGTGTCCCTCGGCCTAGCGCTTCTCGCAATCGTGTTGGCGTTTGCGGGCATAGCCAGTTCCCGGTTCCGGCGCGGTTGGGTGGCACTGTTTCTTTCCGTTCTCGCTCTGGCCAGCTGCATCGCAATGCCCATGCTATTCCCCGACACCGGTCTGGGAAATATTCACTAACTTCGCATAGCTGCTGCATAACGGCTGGCTGCATAACGGCTGGCTGCATAACCAGCCGACTATGAATCCCGTCGAACGTCAAGGGGCTTCCCGGCGCGCAGTTTCTTCTTCGCCTTTTTCTTCCCGCCCACAGGCGGAAGAGGCTTACGAGGCGGGGCCTGGGACAGAGCCCCCAAGTTACGAAGCAAATCTGCCGCTGATGCAAGAGCCGTGCGCTTCAACCGACTATTCGATGGTCATCCCGATGCCGTCTGTTTTTTATCAGGAGCCTCATTCACCCAAACAACTCACCGGGCCTTATTCGCTGCTACATGACTCTTGCTGGTCACAGCTGGTTAGCCAAGGTCACCGGCGTGTCGCACAACATCTTCATTCAAAGCGGCATATCTGGCTTGTATTTCAGGTCAACCGCTTTTAGTTCATTGACGCCACCGTCAACGGCGAGCGGAACGGCTGGTTGCTCTTGAGCATGCCCCACAGAATGATCAGCACCTTCTTCGCCAGCGCCACGATCGCCAGCTTTCGCCTGGCCTTTGAGCCGTGGCTGATCTTGTTCACGAACGCCTGCGCCCAAGGGTTGTGCCGATAGATCGTCCACGCCGCCCACCAGCATCGCGCGCAGCAGGCTGGGCCCGCGATGCGTGATGTGACCCATGCGGTTCCGGTCGTCATGGAGTTGCCGCTTGACGGTCCGATCAGCAGCATAAGAAAGGGTTGGAACGGCATGAGAATGGATTGCAAGGTAAAAGGAACCAAGGTGCGCTTTTTGTAAGTCAATGCTGCATAAGAACCTGGCGCAACCTATGACGTTGGGCGGCAATGTGTTTCCAAGGTACATGGGAGCGACGACCGTCGTAACTAACGCAAGAATGGTAAGTCGACGGAATCCGCGTACCCAGTGGGTTTCAAGCGGGTCGCCAACTGGTGGCGTAATTCGCATCAGCGTTACGTCATACGGATTTCAGCAACATCAGCGCTCCAAGTTCCGCCTCTGCCATCGGATACAAAAAAGTCTCATACTTTCCTTTTATCTTGCCGTCCTTCATCACAACGCCTTTTCCCGTTCCCGGCCCGGAATCGCGCCGACGGCTGTTCCGTTCGATGCGCCGTTGACGTGTTGACAGTTGACACTACCACCGCTGGCGATGTCGTCGTCAGGGGTTCCGTCAACTGTCAACACGTCAACGCCCTCCTCCGCGCATGGTTGTGTCAGCAGATGGAACACTCTCACCGGATGGCCGCCGACAGCGCCGGGCTTCGGGTTCTGCCACCGGCCCTTGCCGGCTTCGGCCAGTTTCTCCAAGGCTTGTTCCCAATCCGCCGCGCTGGCGTGCAGGCGCGATGATCGGGACAGTTCTCGCACCGTCGCCTGCCCGCCCTTGCCTTGCAGTAGTTCCACCAGCCGCCGGCAGTCCCGATCCTCTGGGCTTTCGCACAGTACCGCGTACACCCGCTTGGCTTCGTTGCCGAACCATTCCGCCAGGGCGATGCCCGACGCCATGCTCGTTTCATCGCACCGCCACGGGTCCACCGCTTCGCCGGCAGCCTTCCGCACACAATGCACAACCAGCGCCAGCCGGGCCGCATAGCCTTCCAGTTTGCTCCATGCCGCTGACAGTTCCCCGCCAAGCTCGGCCTGTTGCCGAGCGTGCTGGTTGTAGAACGCCACCCAAAGAGCCTTGGCAGCATCGGTCAATTCGATGCCCGCCGGCTCAGGCTCACCGTCAACATCGGTTGAAGGCTGGAAGCTCAATAGCTCGGTAAACAACTTGCCCATGGCGTCCAGCGTGTTGCCGTCAATGTCAGCGTCGGTCCATTGCTTCACGCGCCTGGGGGGTGAAGCCAGCAGCAGCCGCGCCGCCAAACCATTGTCGTAAAACTCTGGCGTCAAACACCGCCGCAAGGTTTCCGGCTGAATGCCGCCTGCAATGCACACGGCTGCGCGGGGGACAAAGATCGTGGTCTTGTCGCCCGTCTTACGGTCCACCAGCAGATTGCCGGCGCGGTGCATTTCCAGCCAATGCGCCACATCCCCGCCTTGGCCGGCCTTGTATTGGTTAAAACTCGCCAACCAGCCGGCCAGTTCATCCCGCGCCACCAGCAAACCTCGCGGTGCGTTGCTCAGCCGATCCGCCAGGGCTTCCACCGTCGTATCGCTACACCACAGCCGTTCGCACACCGGGGCTTCGGGTTCTTCCGGCCGGTCGCCCCGATCCGCCGGCTTGGCCTTCCGCCAAGCCTTCAGCGCTTCGTCATACTGCTCTTTGGCATCCCGGTATTCGGCCTGAGCTTGCTTGTATTCCTTCATAGCCCGCTTCTGTCGCAGCCGGATCGGATGCAATGCTAGGTCGAAGGCAGGGCTTTTCAACGTGCCACTGTCACCCACCACCACCGCCCAAAGCACCGGCGGTTCGCTCCATGACGCCTTCAACCGGATGCGCCGGCTGTTGCCGATGGCGCTGGCGAGTTCGGCCAACAGGGGCATCGCGATGTATGCCGGGTCGCATCCCAGCGCCTTCGCCCCCTCATCCACGAATGCCGCCGCCGCTCCCGGAAGCGCGTCCACTGGGAACGGCTTGTACGGCGCGATGCTCGGCGGGGTGGCCGCCAGCTTGGGCTGCGCATTGCGCGTCCGCTTCATCCCCAGCAGTTCCGCCGCCGCCTTCACCGCCTTGGACAAGTCCCCGCCGTATTCATATTGGGCATACAGGTCAAAGGCATCATGGCAGCCGCACCCACCCTTGCCGTGCCCATCATTCAACGGATCATCGCTAGACCAATGACAACTGCGTCCGTCCTTCACCGATACCGATTCGCTCTTGCCGCCGGGCCGGATGTACCGCCCATGCGTCCCCTTGGCGTAGCCGTGCTGGTCCAACAGGGCTTCAATGGCATGGGCCTGATTGAAGGCGTCGATAACCGATGCCTGCCCGTCACGTTGCGACTGCCGCTTCCGGTGGGTTTCGCGGGCTTGGGTTTCAAGCCGTTCCTGTTCCTGCCGCGTCAACGGCGCTTCATCCAGCGCCCGCGCCACCGCAAACAGCTTGTCGGCATGATCCTGGGTGACAGTCGGCACACATGCCGCGTCCCCAGCCAGCCACTTGTAATGATTGCCCGATGGATGAAGGGACGGCGCTACCACCGCGTAGCCGCCTTCGCCCCTCGTTTCGATGGCGATGGTTCGGCCCGTCGTCTCTTGCTCATCGGGCGTCCATGACAGCTTGTCATTGCCGCCGGGGTTGGGACAGCGCAGCAGCACTTGATAACCGCCGCCGCCAGTCATTTGCGTCGGCAACCCGTTCGCTAAGTCGCCAACCGCATCGGCCCAGCGCTCGCAGAACCCGTCCGCGTCAAAATCCAGGATCAGCAGTCCGCCCGATACCTTACCACCAACGACGGCGAAGCTCTGGATTCCAGCCTTGAACCACCTTCGTACCGTCGCTTCGTCCGCGATGGCGCTTTGGAAGGGCTTCCATGTTGCTTTTCCGTCTTCATCCTTGGGTAGCAATCGCGTGGCCGGCCGCTTGGTCGTGTGGTCAATCGGGATGATGGAAACGCCAGCCTTGATGCACGCGAGCGCGGCGAATAATAATAATTCGTCGTTCATCGCCCACCCCCTCGCGTCGCCTGCCAGCGGGAGCGGGCCGGGCAGCCCGCCCGAAACCAAGCCAATACTTCGTCGCGGTCATATCGCTTCGCTCGGCCAAGCCTGCGAGGCTCCGGGCCAAAGCGCCCCGTGCGCAGCAGGCCGAAGAAATGGCTTTGGCTGATGCCAAGTAGGGTCGCCACGCCCTGCGCGTCGATCCCAATGGGAGCGGATTGGGTGAGTGATTCAGCGGGCATGACGCGCTCCCTTTTCACCCTGCGCCGCGCGCTCGGCCAGCGCGCCAATCACCGCGTCACGATTGAAGCGGTAACGCTTGCCAATTTTCAAGTGTGGGATTCTGCCAGCATCCGCCTCAGCCTTGATCCAGCTTTCAGGTAGCTTCAAGGCTTCGGCCAGGGCCGGCAACGATAAGAGTTTTGGAGAAGTTTCCATGCCCCCTAGAATGCAAAGGGGCCGTGTGCGCTGAGGCGCGCTTTTGGCGTGCGCCAGAAGTGATTCCGGCGGATTTCTTCTTTTTGGATGGGGCCGGGGGCCTGTCGCCAGGGGGAGGGGCCAACTTGTACTTGCCGTCGCCGATCTTTTGAATCATCTTGCCGAAGGCAGGATGTTTTCTGAAGGCGGTATCCATGCGGAAACTATCCCGCTCCGCGTCGATGCTGTTACGGATTGTGTCTTGGTGCAGCCCCAGCCCGGTCTTTTCCCACTCCTCCCATAGCGATTTCAGCGCCGATGATTGAACACCAAGTGCAAACGTGTATTCCTCGCCGAACCAGTTGACCATTGTGAAGTCGGCGTTGTGGGTCGGCGCTACCGCATTGGGTTGCACCTCTGCCCGCCCACTCAGACCGTCGCCATAGCCCGTTCCATAAGGGATCGCAATGTGGTTGTGGATCACTACGTTTCCCACGCTCGCGTGAGCATTGGCCGTCGCCGTTGCCACAGCGGACGGTGGGTTCGGCGTAAATCCAAGATTTTGCCGCAGGTGCGCCAGTTCCGACGGAAGCATTGAGCGGACACGATCGCACTGCCGAGTTACTTTGTCATCAATCCATTGAGCGGCGAAAGCATCCCACAATTGCGCTCTCTTTGCCGGTTCATCCGCTGCCTGATTCACAAATGCTGAATACTCAAGCCATAAATCAGCAACGGATCGCAACGCCACCCGGTGCGCTGCCGAAGTCGGCCCGATTTCGAGCGGGCAGCCCACGGACGAGAATTCGATATTCCATGCGGCTGTGACTGCCCGGCGAATCGACCACGCGTCCCCCTCGCAAACTACTCGAACGCCGGTCAGATGAAACTTTCGCGCGTAGGAAATGTAGTCGTCCCAAATTGCCGCCAACGCTTCCCACGTTGTTGCTCCGGCTGGAAGCGGATCGGGAAAAAGCACCGTCTCTACCGTCGTTTGTAGTAGATGCGAAAGCCATAAACCGATTGTTTCTTCCGGCAACGCATTTGGTGTGTCGGCGAGCAAAAATGAACCCAAAATCTGGTTGGCAGCAAATAAGCTCCGCTCGGCGAGCGAATGGAACTTGGCTAACCGATCTGCCGTCCGCCACTGGATGCCCAGCGAGCTCAGTACGTTCCGAACATCCTCGAAATCATCCGGCCCGCCGGCATTCGCCATGTGTCACCTGTCCTTGGCTGGGCGAGGTCCGGGCGGTGTGGCCGACAGGTGACGCCAGCACCAACACCGCCAGGACCGTCGGCGGGTAATTACTCCGCCGCTCCCGATTCGATCATTTTACCATTTCGGCTGCTTCAACAACTTGGCCACTTCCCGCGCCGACAGACCCATCGGCGCACCGACAGCCGATAGGCAGGCGTCGTACTTGTGCGATTCCTGACAGCTTGTGTATGTCAGGTTGTAGCAGTGCCGACACCCGAAATACTTACCGCCGCCGGGCAGGTAGAGTTTCCGTACCCGCCGGCCACACGCGCGGCCATTCACCACCAGCGGGCAGATAAACCACCAACGCGATTTTCCCCACGGCGTTTGGGTGGTGGCCAATTGAACCTTGTAATCCAAAGGGAATTTTTCGCCTTGACGGGTAACGGTGTAATTCAGTCGAACGAAGCCGAACGTTGCGTCGCAATGCGATTTATAGCCGATGCTGGCACGCTCCTCCCGCGTGTCAGGATCGGACCAAATCCATCGCCCGCTGTAGGAAGACATTGAAGCTCGAAGAATTCCTTCCCGTTGCCAGCGCGTGGC
Source organism: uncultured Phycisphaerales bacterium (assembly GCA_963704405.1). Classification (GTDB taxonomy): domain Bacteria; phylum Planctomycetota; class Phycisphaerae; order Tepidisphaerales; family Tepidisphaeraceae; genus MFD01213-c1. The sequence goes on along the minus strand of OY969903.1, from coordinate 720,605 downwards.
GTCGATGCTGCGACAGTCCTCAACGGTCGTCTTTGCCGAATAGAATTTCCGACCGCTGCCGTAACCGCCCATGCCAGAATTATACGCGGGGTTTTTCCTAAATCATCGGCGAGATGTTTACAGTGCGATTACGCTGGCGTAAGACGTGCCGTCTTCGTGTCATACTGGAAGTTAGCAATAGTCCCATCCTTGATTTTTTGAATCGCCTCGTCGATCACCGCCAGCGGAACCAGAAACCACTCCCTGGGTTCTACTTGCCCGCCGAAGCGATCCTTTAATTCCATGTCCAGGCGGGCGCTGCCGAATATCTTATGCAGAAGGTTCTCCAGCGCGTTCCGATTGACGTTTGCCAGTTTGAAGGTTGCAACAATTTCCACGTCGGCCAGCAGATAGGTCGGCTCTTTCCTGGCGTTGGCGATTCGGCTTTTCACGTCGCCGCCGGTTAAACCGATCTTGTGAATGAGAGACCGGTGCTGCGCGACGAAGGGATGGTCCGACTTGCTCCGAAGCACATAAATGTAGCCGGTTGCCGTGTCACTCTCATCTGCCTCTTCTGAGAAAAGTGGTCCGAATCCCGGTTCGACAATTCGGCGGCTGGTCTTGTCCTTATTCAATGCCCGCTGCAGCGAACGCACAAGCAGATCGCTCTCCGCTCCGTTGTCGTAAACAACTCGCAGCCGGCGATCCGGGCGACCATAGTCGCTGACAAACGATTCGCCGACATCGGCAACCATTATTTTCTGCCCGTCGAGGATGAACAGATCGCCTTTGGCAACCGCCGCATTGTCCATGTATTTCACAGTCTGCCGCTTACCAGCCTCCAAATCACGTTGGGCTTTTTCAAAGATGGACTTGAACACATCGAAATCCTTGCACGGATTGCGCTGGGCAATTTCCTCCGCCGCTTTGATTTCCTCCCGCGATCGAACATGCACCAGTTGCGTAACATCATCCCCCGCCGCAGTCTCAACCCCAAGCGAGGCGAGCAAATCCTCGTCGTTGGGTTCCTTTGTGGCGGCATTTGCGCCGGTATCATCGGCCGCGCCCGATAGCCCGCGCGGGTCCAAGCCCTTCAATACCTCCCGGCACTCCGCCGATTCCCGAATCCGATCCAGCCTCACCGCATAGAGCCGCTCGAAAATATCCCGATTCTCACCGTGCATTGGCGTCCTGCCATGTTCCTCGACAAACCGCTCAATTTCCTCAAAGCCCGCGATGATTCGCTGTTCGCGTGTTGATCGCCCACCCGCTTTTTCAGGGGCGGTATCTACCCCCAATTCGCCCAGCAATTCCAAATCTTCATCGGTCGCGCGTTCAGACATTTCCACCCTCCTTCACTTTGCGTTGCAGGAAGGCAATACCCTCAGCCATTCGCTTTTCCCATGGGTCCGCCGCCGTCAATGCTGGCAGTCGTCCCTTCTCATTCTTGAATCGCTTGGCACGTTTCGCCAGTTCACGGGCTTCGTCCAGGGTCATGCTCACCCGCCGGGCTGCAATCACTTCCGCGACCAGCTTTAGCCTTTCTTCGCTCATCGCCTTTGCCAGGATCGCATATGCTTCACCGAAGGGGTTGATGCGGTCGATCAGGTCAATATCCAATTCCCTCACCGATAATGCGAACCGGCGTACTCCGTCAATCAGCGCGGTGTTTTTGGCATCATCACTACCACCCGCAACATCACCACCACCAATCAGCGTCTTTTTGGCCTGCTGAACCAGATTCAATGCCGCCACTGCGTGCTGCCGCACAGTTTCCTGATCTTCCTCATCCAGATTCGGGAACTTCTCCTTCACGATTTTCCCCATCCGCACCTGGGTCAATTCCTCCGGCACCAGTTCCGTGTCGAACATGCCACGTTCCATCGCCGGCTTGTCCTGCACAAACGCCGTCACCAGCTCTGTCAGGTCCTCCCGGCAAATGCGCGCGGCCTCCGGCGTTTTCGGTTCAGACAATCCTTTGATTTCCAACTGGATCATGCCCGAATCCGGATGCACACCGACGTTGCACTTGGCCGGATCGTATCCACCCTCCCCATACACCAGCCCCGGTGTCGGTTCGTTCGTGGCATACTTGGGCCTGAACTCAAACCGGGGCGCCAGCACCTGCTCCATCAGCAGGCTCGCCGCGATTGCCTTCAGCGTGTCGTTGACCGCTTCGGTCACCGCCGCCTCGCTGGCATCCGGTTCGGCAATTAGATTTGTAAACCGTGCCCGCGTCTTCCCCGGCGCATCGCGGGTGGCCCGGCCAATGATTTGCACAATCTCGGTCAGGCTGGAGCGGTATCCCACCGTCAACGCATGTTCGCACCAAATCCAATCAAACCCCTCCTTTGCCATTCCCAACGCAATGATGATATCCACATGATCGCGGTTGTTTTTCTGCGCCGGGTCTCTCAGCGCCGCGGCAACCTTCTCCCGCTTGGCCGAATCATCATCCACCAGATCGGCAACCTTCAAAACCTTCCCGTCCTTGGTCTTCACCAACTGAAAACCCGTCGCCGGGTCAGCGCCCTGCCACTCGCCCAATTCCTGCAGGATGTGCTCGACCTCGCGGATTTTGTCCTTTGTGCTCTCGCGAGCGTTCACGTTGGGGATGTGCAGAATCGTCTTCTCCGCCGGGTTCAGCACCTTCAAAATCGTGTCGGAATAGGGGCCGGCGTAGAAGTAATAGCCAATATCCAGTCGCTTCAGATACTGATAGCCGTTTAGCTGTTCGTAATAGGTATAGGTGACTGACTCGAATTTCGACTCATCGTCCGCATGCAGCACCGCCTCGGCATCGCCACGGAAGTAGGAACCGGTCATCGCCACCAGGTGCGACTTGCCGCGTGCCATCAGTTGGCGAACGTATTCGCCCAGCCGGCTGTCCTCACTGGAGGAAACATGGTGGAATTCATCCACCGCAATCAGCCGATCATCAAACGCCTCCACACCACATTTTTCGACCGCAAAGCGAAACGTGGCATGTGTGCAAACCAGCACCTTGTCGCTGCTTTCCAGAAACTTCTTCACTGCCTCCACTTTCCCGCCATTGTCACCGCCCGGGGCATCGCACAGGTTCCACTTCGGTTCGACACGCCAGTCCGCCCAGAAACCGAACTTGCTCAGCGGTTCATCATGAAAACTCGCGCCGATCGATTTTTCTGGCACCACGATAATTGCCTGCTTCAACTTCTGATTCGTCAGTTTATCCAACGCGACGAACATCAGCGCCCGGCTCTTACCCGAAGCCGGCGGGGATTTGATCAGCAGGTATTGCTCCCCGCGCTTCAGCCAGACCCGCTCCTGCATGGGTCGCATGCCCAGGGCGTTCGGCTTGGTGGATGTGCCATCGCCGGCATATCGCACGGACACGGATGGGATCACGATTGTGTTGCTCATTAGATTTTCTCTGTTATCCCGGACTACCAAACCTCTAAAGCCCGTTGATGAGCGCCGATCCATCGCTGGAAGGCTGTTGCAGGACGAACCGTTCGGTGCGAAGCATGGCGAATGGCGTCACGTACTTCACGCGCAGCCCCAGGCAGACATTGGGTATTTGAATTTTTCCAGGCGTGTTTCGAGGAACTTCATGCGTCACAACCGTGTGGCCGCCTGCGAGTGCCTGAGCAATGACATAGAAGTCAGCGATTTGCGCGAACTGATTGAGGGCCGCTGGCGTGTAACGCTGTCCGTCAGGGTGGGTGTATTGACGAACCCATTCGTTGATCTGACCCAATGCTGGAAGCGTCTGCTCGGTTGGGGCCTGGAAAAAATTACCGTCCATTGCGGCGGCCCAATCGGACAGGTCATCGCCGCCTGCTGCAATCTCGTCGGCAACTCTTTCGATGCTGAAGACCTTCGCGGCCTTGTGCATAAGAACAATCCAATCCCAAAATGCCGGGCAAAAGTCCAAGCCGTAGTGCAGCCGTTTGGCGCTGATAAACACGTTAGCGTCCAGCAGGTAGGCCATCAGGTGATAACCCCCACGCGGTGCCCTAATTCGTCGAACACGGACAATTTCTTGAATCCCAGGAGATGCATCGCCTCGGTGAACGACCCGCGACCTTCGAGCGTATTGCCGATAATCGCGCGGGCGAACCGCTTTCCAACGCGAGCCAGCGTGGTATTGTAGAAATTCCCGCCACCCGAGTCCGGTTTCTCCAATTCACGGAGCCGTTGTAGTTCGCTGTCGTAGGCCTTTTGGAATTCGGCGTTTGACAGCATGTCAGCATCGAGCAACCGCCGCAGAATAACCAGCGTGCTCACCTTGAATTCCCGTGCCAGGCGCGATACCTCCGCTTCCAAACCGCCGGTCAAAGAGTAGCTTTGGCGGATCAAATGAAGCGGGACCAGCACTTCCGCGGCAACCTCGTTACACCAGCGTTCCGTTTTACTGCTGCCCATGCGGCGCAAGGCCGCATCGGTTAGTGCTGATTCCCCCAGCCAAAGGTGTGCAAGCTCGTGAGCCAGCGTAAACATCTGACCCGACTTCGAGTCGGCGCCGTTAACGAAGATGACTGGCGCGAGTGCATCGGTCAGGGTGAATCCCCGAAACTCTTCCACATTCAGCTTCCGGTTGTTATTGCTCCCGACCACGCCGCTCACCATGACCAGCACGCCGAGGTCTTCGACCAGGGCGATTAACTGACGCAACGCCTCGTCGGTGCGTGACGTCTGAACGCGCTCGCCGACCTCGAAACGCAACACTTTTCGGATTCGATCTGCCGCCTGCTCAGGTCGAGTTTGCCGGTTCAGCGAGCCAACGAACCCAAGGCGAGCATCGCCCGTCGTCAGCATGAATTCCCGAAACCACTCCTGCCGCTGCTGGCACAGGTAAATGGTGTCCAGCAGGTCCGGCGACGGCCGCACCACACCGCGACTGCCGACAGTGCGGTAATCCGGTATCGGCAGCGGTTCTTCCGGTGGCTCGTTGCCAAAAAAGAAACCGATCGCTGCATAGGTCGCCCCGGCAAACTTCTCCAATTGCCTCAACGTCGGCAGTGTCGTGCCCGCCAGCCAATTGTCGAAATCTGGAAAGCGATCGCGCACCTCAGAAATAGGCATTCCGGCACGATCGACGGCCCATTGAAGCATTCGAGGTTGGACGGGAACACGCATCATGGTAGATCGGCGATTCTAACCTTTCTTCCTCTGCCCGGCCGGTTTCTTCGTCCCCTGCGGCGTCGCACTCGCCTGCTTCCCGGTCATCTGCGTGTACATCTCGAACAGCTTCTCCAGCCGCTCGGTGTCGTTCTTGAAGCGGCGGCCGATGTAGATGCGTTCGAGCGTCTCGTCGTTGCGGTCGTGGGCGGCCCGCAGGTCGGCGGGCATGTGTTCGGGGTCATACAGGTCGGCGATCGTCGCCGGGAAGTGCGCCTCGCGGGCCAGCAGAATCTCCTCCGCACACCGCGTCAGGTCCGCCTTGTTCTGATCCGACAACGCTGGCACGGGGAACGTGTTCCAACCGAGCGTGTTGGAGTAGCGGTAGTCGGTTTTCAATTTGCCGCAGACGGTTCCGATCCAGACAAGATGAAGCTGAGAGGCGATCAACGCCATGTTCCAAAGTGGAGCGTCGTAAAGCGCGAAGGCCAGATTTGTTACTGTCGAATGAGCGTCAATCAATCCCACCGGGAAGTACTCGCGCGTGTCGGACGACACGGACGGGACTATAAGCATGTGATCGACGGCCGCATTCATCTCGCGGAATTGGTGGGCCTTCATGGCAAGAGCTTTCGTGCCCTTATCTTTGCTTGCAAGACGCATCGTCCGCGTTCGCTCGATGCGTTCGGCCAAGCGTGGGTGTGAGGTCGCAACGGCAGCATTCTTGTCTTCGATCCAAAGGCAATGGCGAACGATTCCACGAATATATTCTGCTGATCCGAAGATTCGTCTGGTCAGTAACCCGAGATCGTGTTTTTCGAGCTGGAGGTCATCAACTTCATCGGCCCTCAAAAGCAGATTGCCGCCATCGACGGGCATGTTACCGAAACTCATGTGAGACAGCCCGCTGAATGCTTCTCTGCGACCTTCAACGAATAGGTCACTGGCCGCGGCGAGATATGCGTTGATATTCGCGACTGCGCGTACGGAGTCTCTTCCGTCGCTGTCTTGTGAAAAAATCAGCTTCGGTCCATCGCTTTGAGTCGACATTCCGACAATCGCAACAGTTACACCAGCATTGTGAGACGCGAGGTTTGCCCACTTAAAGGACGTGTGGGCGAATCGGATGCGAGAGCCAAGATCGTAGATCAGCGGCCAAAGGATCGGCACAATACGCCCTTGGCAGATGGAATTTGTGCTGACGAATGCGCTACAGCAATTAACCGCGCGCGCGTACTCCGCGGCTTTAAGAAACCAGCCGCCGACATAGTCGATTTGCTTCGGAGAGACGCCGTGCGACTCGAAGATGTCTGCCAAGTCGGACTTCTGCTCTGACGTTTGTGTCTGGCTCCCCTTATACGGCGGATTCCCGCAGATGTACGTCTCCCCGCCTGCATTCTCGAAGTCGATTTCGACCTGATCAAGTTTTTCGGTGAATAGGCGTCCGTCGGAGTTTTCGACCTTCACCCCCGTCCCCGTCGGCGGGCAGATTTGGAGCCAGTCGAGGCGGAGGGCGTTGCCGCAGGTGATCCAGTTGTCCTTGTCCAGCGGCAGGACCTGTTTGCGGGCGAAAAGGTCGCCGATGTGTTTCGCGTCGCACTGGAAGCGGGCGATGATCAGCGCCAGCCGGGCGATCTCGGCGGCGAAGTTGCGGATCTCGATGCCGCGGAAGTTGGTGGACGGGATGGCCGATGGCAGTTCGCGCTCGCCGCGGCGCTCGTTGATGATCGCCTCGATCTTGCGCATCTCGATGTAGGCGATGACGAGGAAATTGCCGCTGCCGCAGGCGGGGTCGAAGACGCGGATGCGGGCCATGCGGTCGCGCAGGCGCTTGAGCTGACCCTTGCTGGCGGGCGTGGTGCCGTCGCCGGCCTCGGTGAGCTTTTGCCGCAAGTCGTCGAGGAACAGCGGATTGAGCACCTTCAAAATGTTCGGCACGCTGGTGTAGTGCATGCCGAGGGCGCCGCGCTCCTCGTCATCGGCGACGGCCTGGATCATCGAGCCGAAGATGTCGGGGTTGATCAGCTTCCAATCGAGCCCGCCGACGAACAATAGATATGAGCGCGCGATCTTGCTGAACCGGGGCGTTTCGACGCTGCCGGAGAAGAGGTTGCCGTTGACGTAGGGGAACCGCAGGGCGGATGCGGGCAGATCAGACTCGGCCCGCTTCTCGCGCGGCGTGTTCATCGCCTGGAACAGCGTGGCCAGCACCTGGTGGGTGTTGGAGCCGTCGCGCTCGGTCATCGTCTCTAGTGTGCCGGTGAACAGGCGTGAGCCGTCGAAGATGCCGGTGTCTTCGGCGAAGAAGCAGAAGATCAGTCGGGCGAAGAAGTGGTTGAGCTCTTCGCGGCGTTCGTTTGAGTCCCAATCGGGATTGGTCTTGAGCAGTTCGACGTAAAGGCGGTTGAGCCGGCCGGTGGCGCGGATGTCAAACGCGTTTTCGGCGATCTGGCGGACGGTGGTGATACCGGCCAGCGGCAGGAAGAACGCGAAGTGGTTGGGCAAGTCCTTGTTCGCGCAGGCGAGCGGCGGGACGTCACCGATGAGTTGCTCCGCCTGCAATTCCTGCCCGTCGGTGGCGAGAATGAACTTGGCCTTCTGTTTCGTGGTGGCAGCACTCTGCCGCAATGCGGTGAGGGTGGCGGCCACTTCTCCTGCGGGGCAGACCTTGATGTGGATGTTGTTGCGCTGAAGCACACCGCCGGGCAGATCGGATTGGTTAGTGTTGCCGCTTTGAAGGCGTTTGAGGGTGGTTTCTTTGTTGCCAAATGCTTCGAGAAAAGCATACGGGAATGTCGCGGCGTCGAAGGGCGCGTCGGCGAGCTTGGAAACGGCCTCTTCTATTTCGACTGCATTCATTCCGTCACCAAATTCAATGTCACGATAGTCGAAGAAATGCCGGCGACCGGAATGAAGCGCCTGGCGCGCGGGCTTATCTTCGCACCTTCCGCACCAACCGGCTCTGCTTGCGGCAGCCAGCCAGGGCTTTCCATACATCGTGCCGGGTCATCGTCACGCCGGTGCGCACGACAAAGCCAGCGTACAGCGTCTCGAATTCATCGGTGTACGGCAAGTCATCCACCGTACGCGCCGTGCGCTGGTACAACTCCATAAGCACTTCCTTGTGGACAACGCTGAGCCGCAGTCGCTTGGCCATACGTCCTCCTCGTGGTTACGGCAACGCCGCCGGAGCTTTGCCCTCAATCGCCGCAAGGATATCCGTTGCCAGGTAGATGCGGTTGCGCTTCTGTCCGGTCAATTCTTTGATAATGCCGGCGCCGAGCAGCTTGTCGATGGTTTTCTGTGCCGAGTTGAACTTCACGCTAAGCACTTCGGCGGCACGGTTGGTTGTAATCGCCGGGTTGACGAAAAGTTGGTCCACCAACTTCGGCAGCAGCGCCAACGCGCGGGCGGTCTGCACCCGCCGCTGGTATTCCCCGCGCAGGCGGTCCAGTTCCTGAACGCGGCCCATGGCATCGGATGCTTCCTGTGCCACGCCTTGGGCGAAGAACGTTACCCACTCGTTCCACGTTCCACGCTGGCTGACAGCCAGCAATTGCCGGTAGTATTCCGCGCGGTGGCGTTCCAGGAATGCGCTGGGATTCAACAGGGGCACCGGCAATACTTTCTCGGAACACAGTAACAACAGGATGAGCACACGTCCGATACGCCCGTTGCCGTCGGCGAATGGGTGAATGGCTTCGAATTGGTAGTGGATCATCGCCACCCGCGCCAGGGGGGGCAGCAGGCTGGGCGAGCCGATGAACTGCTCCAGTTGCTCCATAGCCAGCCCGACGGCATGGGGTGGGGCCGGCACAAACGTGGCTTGGGCAATGTCGCCGGTTCGCCCGATGTGGGCTTGAACGGAGCGGAATTGTCCCGGCGTCTTGTCTTGCCCGCGCACGTCGTGCAACAGAATCTGGTGCATTTCGCGGATAAGCCCGAGACTGAGGGGCCGATGCCGCACCTGCTCCAAACCCCATTCCAGGGCGCGGAAGTTGTTATCCACTTCGCGCACGTCGGGGGCGCGCTGTTCGGCCGATTGCGTCTGGTCGAACAGCACCAGGTCTTTCAATTCGGCGTGTGTTCCTTCAATGCGGCTGGACAACTCCGCTTCGCGGCGCAGAAACGAGCGGACGAGAAGCGCTGGATTGGGTAGGCGTTGCCCCACGCCCGCGAGTTGCCCCATGGCGCGATCTGCGGCCGATAACGCCGAAACAAGCTCATCGGTCCACAGCAGCTTTCCGGGCAGCAGGCCGGGGACGAAGCACCAGTCACCGCCGAGGTTGCGGACTAGTTCTCCGGCCTTATCAGCAGTAAAATCAGAGACTTGCACGCCGCACCATCCCAGTATTTCACTCTGCGACAACAACGCTTCGCTTATTTCACTATCGGCGGCTTAAGTGTAATAAGGCCAAGCATATATTCAAGGACGGCGACATCGGCCTGTTGTTGCTGGCTGAGGATTGGATGCCGAGGGGTGGAAGCGATCGAAATTAAATGTCGCTTCGCCCCTTAGATTTTCCTAAATCATCGGCAGTGATGGTAGGCCCCGGCACCGGCGTCAGCCCGGCATTTACATGATTTTCGCCAAACAAACCCACCGGTCCTACGCCTCGGCCGGGCCGGATAGGTTCACGTCCACCGCCAACGGCAGCGGGACCGTTTGGCCGTCGCGGGCCGCCTGCCGTCGCTCAAGCTCGTGCATCGCTTTGTAAAGGCTGCGCTCCAGCGTCGTTTCATAGCGGTTCACCCGGTCCGATGTAACGGCGTCGGGAATCAGTTGCTTGCGGCGATAACAGGAGAATTCCTGTTCCAATTCCGCCTTCTCTTGCTCCGCTTTTTGCAGGCGCAGCTGCGCTTTGTGGGTGGCTGCCCCAAGCAGATCGCCTTTGCTTCCGGGGTGATAGGTGGCAATTACGTTGATCGCCTTCATCAATTGACCCGCCGTCCATTCCACTTCATCGAGCGCCGCACCATCAGGATAGTCGGGAAACTCCAAATCATCTTCGTCGAGGTCCACCTGTGCCATATCTGCGCACACCTTCACCAGCCGCGCGGCCGTGTTAGGATCAATCGGCTTTGTTTGGGGAAGCTCCTTCAACCGATTCCCCAATTCCATATCTTCCTTCGCGGCATTTAGCTTGGCGTTCACTTCGACCAGCGGTGATTCCCGCCGCCGGGCATTGACGACGAATTGCTCGCCGGCGCGGTATCTGGTCCATCCCGCCTCGGCTGTTTCAGCAGCAATTGCAACGGCCTCCCGCTCGTAACGCGCCACTCGTCCCAATCGCCACATCAGGAGGGCCACCCGTTCTGCCAGTAAAGTTTCCATGTAACCAACCGGCGCGAGGGAATCCAAAGTCCGATCAAGGTGCGTTTGCCAATCTTCGGGATTCTCCAGGCCCGGAATCACGGGCTTCCAACTCAACAACCCGTGGCGGATTGCATTGCCTGAAACGATGGCCCGACCTTCGGCGGTCCTGAGGCCAGTGGACACCAGCGCGTTGTCACGGTTCGCTTCGATCTTTAAGAGGGTGGTCATCGTGGTCATCCTTGTATTTGCTTGGCCGATGTCACCATTGCCAAGATGCCCGCGCAGCGCTTCGGGCAGGCTCGGCCAAGCTCGAATCAAATCAGCCAGTTGTGGGTGATTCGTCACGTTTAGTGACAAGTCAGGTGACAAGTAATTTTGGACAGGTTTGTAACTATCGGTGGGAACGTCGGTTGCTCGGGTGTGCTTCCGGTTTTCAAGACCGGCGCATTCAGCCGCTCTGCCACTCCTCCGGCTTGTCTTCTTCAGTCTAGCGGCCGGCCAAATGTGGGTCAAAAGCCTCGCTCGGCGCCATTGAAATGGTTGCCGTCCCCCCCACGTTCATTTTATTGCTTCAATGGGAACGGGTCATGCATGCACGACAATTTTTGCTTCGCCAAAAGCGCTGTCGGTGATGAGATCATGCTTGCCGCTGACCAGTGTGGGGTTGTAATAAAACAGGTCCGTCCCAGCCCCGCCGGTGAGGACATCCGATGGAATCGCCGAGCTGACGATCGAACTGGCATCAAGCCTGTTCGGCGAATTCAATCCATTGCCGGCAAGCAGGTGGCCGGTTCGCAGCGAATAGGCGATATCGGTTCGATTCCATTCCTTCGACACAAGCACCAGCGGCGGGACGCTGTTGTCATATGCTGTCGCTCCGCCGATCAGCACATCGTCGCCCGCCCCGCCGTTCAGCGAATCATCGCCCGCCCCGCCGATCAGGATATCGCGCCCATTGTTCCCAAAGAGCTGGTCATTTCCCGCCCCGCCGAGCAGCACATCATTGCCACTGCCCCCTTTGAGCGTGTCTTTTCCGTCGTCGCCTTGCAGGAAGGCATTGCGCGTAAACAGCGGATCAACAGTGATCGTGTCATCCCCTCCCGCACCGGCGACAAATATTCCGCCGGTGAATGTGAAGGTTCCTTTATTCACATTGTTAATCAGGACAATCGCCTTATTCTGTGCGCCGCCAAACTTGATGAAGATATTGTCATTGCCCGCAGAGCCGACAACATCCAGCGCCGTCAAGGCGGGGTTGGCAGGATCTTTAGCCACGGCGATTCCGCCTGTGATGTTGATCGTCAGCGTTGCGGTCGTGAATCCGCCAAACTCGTCCTCGATTCGGTATACAAGGGTGTCTGCGCCATGAAAACCAACGTTGGGCGTATAGCGGATTTTTCCGCTCACCACCGACGCCACCCCATTGGCCGGATCAGTGTCGATGCTCAACGCCAGCGGATCGCCATCCGGGTCGCTGTCATTGGATTTGACGTTCACGTCAATTGTCTTGTCCGGCGCGGTGCTGGCGACATCATCCGTCGCCACGGGCAGTTGATCCACCGCAAAACTCGTCGCGACCGAAATCGTGCTGACATTTCCCGCAAGATCAGTAACGATCGCCGTCGCCGAATGGAGACCATGCGTGAGGCTGGATGTCGCCTGGATCGTCGCCTGGGCAAAGAACGAGAAACCGGTGTCCCCTGTTCCAGCCGGGTTGCCATCGATGAACAACTGGACGGTGCTCTGAGATTCGGCGCTGATATCAAACGTGGGCTGGCTCAGCGGCGTGATCAACGCATCAGCGCCTGCAATTGGATTTTCCAGCACCGGCGCCTTGGGCGCGCTCACCGTTGTGTCAAATACAACAAACGTGGGGAACTGGGTGTCCGATGTCACTCCGCCAACAATCTGGTCCGCCTGATAATCGAAAAAACCATCAGACGGCACACCGGGATCGGTAATCGCGACGGTCCCGCCCGCGACGTTGTCGAGGCTCGCCACCACCGAACCATCTCGCAGCAATTCGAGGGTTGCTCCCGCCGTGACATTGCCGACATCAAAAACAGGCGTGGTGTCGTTGGTATAATTGTCGCTGTTGCTCGCGCCGCTGTCGGAAGCGGCTTCCAGTACCGGCGCATCAGGCACGTCGACAGGGGCGGAAGCGGGAAATGCGGCGTCATTGACGGCTGCCGTCAACAAACGACGCTGCTCTAACAATTCAATCGCGGCGCAACGGCGGCGGTCTGCCCTGGCAACATTTCGAATAGTCACACTCTCTCCCTGCCTGAGATTTTGATCCAGCGGAAGGCCCCTTATGCCCCTAATTTTATAAGATGTCAACCAAATATCGCACTTTTACGACATTCGTCCCACCCCCATACGTGAAGTCAGGCGGATTGGTCGGCTTGCGGCAGTTGATGGAACACCCAATCGCATGGATGAACTATTTGCATCAATTGAAGCCCCGCCTGAATGATTTGCGTTCCGCCGCCTACTCGCGGGAAAAGTAATGCCACCCGCAGCCGCGGCTACTCCCTCATCTTAAGGCCATACGCCCGAACCGCTGTATTCCCCATAATGTCAGCCTGTTCGCTCGCGGACAACGACTTGATGAAACCCGACACCACTTCCCGCCATCGCGAATATCCGCATGCGATCAGGCAAACCGGCCAGTCCGAACCAAACATCACGCGATCCGGTCCAAACGCCTCCAGCACGATCTCCACATATCGGAAAAGCTCCTCAGGAGTCCATTGCTGCCAGTCCGCTTCAGTCACCATGCCCGACACCTTGCAGAAAACATTCTCGCGGCGGGCCAACTCCCGAATATTCTCACGCCAAGGCAATAACTCACCCGCCTTGATTCGCGGCTTGGCCACATGATCCAATACGAAAACCTGCTTCGGGTGCCGATCGACAAACGAAATCGTCTGCGGCAGATGCCTCTCAAAAATCAGGATGTCGTACACAAGACCAAGCCGCCAAAGCTGCGAAATCCCCCGGTTGAAATCGTCGCGCAGCATGTAATTGTCGTCCGCTTCATCCTGCAGCACATGCCGCACACTGCGAAGCTTGGGACGGGCGACAAGGCGTTGCAAATCCTCCCCGATCGTCGGCGAAATCAACGGAACCCACCCAACCACCGCGCGGATGAAGTCATTTTGGTCGGCCAGATCGAGCAGCCAACCGGTTTCTTCCAGCGTCTGGCGAGCCTGCACAGAAACAACGCCAGCAATGCCAGCGGCGTCAATTTCTTTCTTCAGATCCGCCGGCAGAAAGTCGCGGCGAATGACTGACATCGATTCGGAAATCCAACCGTAATCGACCGGATCATAGCGCCAGAAGTGATGATGCGAGTCAATCAACACGGCAAACTTTCTGATTAATGCGAATACCTCAGAAATTGCTCCGCGTATTCACCTGATCATGAACCTTTTCATTCACACGCCCACGCCGCGCGTCAGGAAGCCGCCATCCACAATGATCGTTTCGCCGGTCGTGTAACTCGCGGCCGGCGAGATCAAGTAAATCGCCGCGCCCACCAGCTCTTCAGCGCTCCCAAAACGCGCCAGCGGTGTGTGCTCCTTCAGGAACTTGCCTCGCGGCGTGCCTTCAATCAGTGCACGATTCAGATCCGTCGGGAAGACGCCTGGCGCGATGCCGTTCACGCGGATTCCATATTGAGCCCATTCATTAGCCAAGCCGCGCGTCAGTCCCATCACACCGCTCTTGCTTGATGCGTAGGCGAGCACTTCGGTCAGCGAGATGAAGGAGTTGAGCGAGGCGATATTGAGGATATTGCCGCGCTGCCCCTGGGCGTCAGGGGTCTGTTCCTTCATGATCCGCCCGGCGGCCTGGTCAACGATGAACGTGCCGGTCAGATTGATCTCAATGATCCGCCGAAATTCCGAAACCGGCATTTCCAGCGACGGTTGGCGCTTGATGACGCCGGCGGCATTTACCACCGCGTCGATCCGCCCATACTTCTGCTTCGCTTCGGCAAACGCCGCCGCCACGCTCGCCTCATCAGAAACATTGATCTGCAATGCGTGATGCCCTTCCCCAAGCTCCTTCGCGATCGCGCCGACTTTATCTGCGCTGGTCGAGCCGGCGATCACCTTCGCGCCGGCCTGGGCGAAGCCAAGGGCGATCGCCCGGCCAATGCCGCTGGTGCCGCCTGTGACGACGCAGACTTTTCCTGTGATATCCAAGCCGGGATAAAAACCCATTTTCATTCTCCGAAATAGTCGATCAGTTTAGTCAGAAAAGTTCAGCCGCAATTTATAGTTCAACCGTCTTAAACGCCGCGGTGTCAAACTTCACACCCGCTTCATGGGCGATCTCTCCAAGCGCTTTCACTTCCGCTTCAGTGAACAACAACCCGCCATGCTTTTTGCTCAAGGCGGCAGCGTTGGCTTCAATCTGCCCCGGAAGCATCGCCTTATCATTGCCGTGGCCGATGATGTCCTGAATGACCGCCTTGACGTTCTCGTCCTGGCTGCGGCCGGCGGCGAAATCCACACCGATCGCATCCGGTTTAATGCATTGAAAGAAGAAGCAGCAAGTTCCTTTTTCTCCCGTGGGAACTTTATCCCAGCGATTGCGGATGGTCGGGAGGGAACCCCCGATGTACGCCGCATAAAGCTCGTCAATCAGCGACAGCCCATACCCCTTATGCTGGCCAAACGGAAACAGTGCTTTGATCTTGTTCGGATCGGTTGTTTCGTTGCCATGTTCGTCAACGCCCCAGCCAGCCGGCACCGGCTTGGCTTCGCGGATGAACTGCTGGATGCGGCCCATTGCCACGATGCTCGTCGCCCAGTCGATGCAGATTGGGAACCCAATCACATCCTGAGTCGGAAATCCCCAGCTATGCGGATTGGTGCCGAGCGTCGGGAACTTGCCGCCAAATGGAACCACTTCCGCCAGCGCTGCCGTGCACGCCGTATACGCGATATACCCTTTGCGCGCCGCGTCGATGACATAGCCCCCGCCCCACAGGTAATGGAACGCGTTATCCACCGCGACCACCCCCACCCCAAACTCATCGGCGAGTTTCATCGCCGTGTCCATCGCCTCAAACGCCGTCGCCTGCCCAAGCTTGCGGTGGGCATTCCATTTCTGAACCGCCTTATACTTCGACGGCAGCCGCTCGATCGTCGCCCCGGGCTTGCATCCCCCCGCTTTTGATCCGAACAGTTCATCCAGATGCAGGGCCTTGATCGCGTTATGCGTCTTGATCCCATGCCACGCCGTCAGCTCGCTGAACCGTGCCCCCGCCTCAGCTTCGTCGGCGGTATATCCCCGATGTCGATACGCCGCCGCAACAAGGTCATTATGAATCTTCGTCGAAACAATGTAATTCGTCGCCATGACTTTCCAAACTCCGATTTGATCCGATGCGAGAATAGGTTGACGCGCCGCCGCAACCGCTAACTCGGCGGCAATGATGCCTGCGCCGGTGCGTCAATGCTTCGCTTCCGCTGCTTCGTCCCACCCGCTGCGTTTGGGTCCTTCCCGATGCTCATCCCCCGCGCCATCGCGATCACGCCCGTCCGCGCCAGTTCCGTGATTCCATACGGCTTCATCAGCTCGATAAACGCTTCAATCTTCTCTTCCGTCCCGGCCAGTTCGACGATCACGCTGTTCTTGGCGACGTCCACCACCTTCGCCCGGAACAGGCTGGCGATCTCAATCACCTGCCCGCGCTGCTCCGGCGACACGCCGACCGTAATCAGCGCCAGATCTCGCTCGATATAGCTGGTGTCCTTGAAATCCCGCACCTTCACAATCGGCACCAGCTTCGCCAGTTGCTTGCGCACCTGCTCCAGCGTATTTTCGTCAGCGGTGACCACGATTGTCATCCGCGACAAATCGGGGTTTTCCGTCCGCCCAACCACCAGCGAGTCAATATTAAAACCGCGAGCTGCAAACATGCCGGCCACATTCGCCAGCACACCCGGCTCATTCATCACCAACGCCGATATCACGTGACGCATAATGCTCCCAGAAAGACAGTCGCGAAAGTCTAAGGCTTTCCGCTGGCGTGGCAAGGTGCATCGCCAATGCGTCCGCTCGCGTTTTTTGCATGTATTCCACCGCCGGATGCCCATTCCGCCTTTATGAGATGAATGTGCTTCCATCCCATATTCATCATAAAAAAATCCTCCCACAAAATTTTGCCCGTAATGACACGAATCCCCCGGCGTCCATACACTGGTATTTCGTCCGCCGATGCTGGCGAGGGCAAAAAGGTGAAGCCATCGTCGGCCGGATATTTTCAATCAATACTGCTTTTAATCCGCTGCTATCAGTTTATGGAGGCAAAATGTCCAAGCGTTTCCGATCCGCCGCCAGAATTTCCAATGGTTCTCGTCAGACCGCCAGACAAAATCCCCGCCAATTAACCCTGATCTGCACCGAACTGCTCGAAGCCCGCCTTTTCTTTGCCGTCCACAACACTTCCTTTGATGTCACCGGCCTTACCCAGCTTCGCAATGACCCAACCTTTTCTTCCATCACCGGCGCCGGCATCGGCATCGCCGTGCTCGACACCGGTGTTTATGCCGCCAACCCTGACCTCACCAGCAAGGTTAAAGCCTTCTACAACGCCGTTGAAAACCAGATTCCCACTTCCATTACGTCCAGTTCTGTCGCCAATGCCAGCGACAACGAAGGCCACGGCTCCCACGTTTCCGGCATCGCCGCCAGTTCCAACCCTGACATCGGCGTCGCTTATGGCGCCAATCTCGTCGATGTCAAAGTCATCGCCGACTCCGGTGAAACCCAGATCAGCGGCGATCCCCTGCTCCGCGGGCTCCAGTTCGTCCAGGACTTCGCCACCCAGTTCAACATCAAAGTCGTCAATATGTCGCTCGGCGACTACAACTCCAGCGGCGGTCTGAATTACAACACCGCTCCCCAGGCCGACGACATTTCCCGCGAAATTCAAACGCTCGAAACCCTCGGCATCACCGTCGTCTCGGCTTCCGGAAACAGCTACGCCAATAACCCGACGCCCGGCGAAGGTTATCCCGCGGTGGTTTCCACGATCGGCGTCGCCAGCACCTGGTCCGACAGCGGCGCAGGCGCAAACTTCAACAGCTATGCCTACGGAACGCCTTACGACAGTTGGGCCGCCTTCGAAAGCTCCGCCGCCGCGGATCGCTTCAGCGCCACCAGCCAGCGCAGCACCCTGGCCAACCAGGTCGCCGCCCCCGGTGTCGACATCTACAGCGACTGGAACAATTCCTCCTCCGACAACAGCGGGCAGGACCTGCTGCACAACACGCTCTCGGGCACCAGCATGGCGACGCCGTTCGTCTCCGGGATGGTCGCCCTCATCCAGCAGGCCGCCCTTACTTATGGCGGGCGATACATCACCAATCCGCAGGACGTCCTCAGCCTCATCCGCCAAACCTCCGATCACATCGTCGATTCCAACGTCTCCGACAACGGCCGCATCCCCATCAGCAATGGCCAGCAAACCGGCAGCGCCCAAGACCTTCCCGAAACCGGCGATACCTTCGATCGCGTTGATGTCTTCAAAGCCATTCAGGCGGTCAAAGCCATGTTCAGCGGCACAACCAGCACCGCCGACACCGACAACACTGCCACCACCGCCACCGCCGTCCCCAGCCTCGACGGCACCAGCGCCTTTTCCGAACAAGGCTCCATCGGCACCGACGGTCTAAACCAGGTCGGTGTAAACGATGTCGATCTCTACAAGCTTGTCCTCGCCTCCCCCGGCACCCTCACCGCAACCCTCAGCCAGCCCGGCGGTGGCGCAGCATTCACGGTCGCCGCACGCCTCTTCGACAGCGCCGGCAACCAAATCGTCATCGCTCAGGGCAACTCCTCCGCCGGTTACCCAACACTAACAAGTTCTGCCGCTACCCCCCTCCCCGCCGGCACCTACTATCTTGGCATCAGCAGCGCTGGCAACATCGCCTACAACATCACTGACGGCTCCGGCGCAACCGGCGGTTCAACCACCGGTGACTACAACGTCACCCTCTCCATCTCCAACCCCGACCCCAACGGTGTCGCCCAGGGCGCTGTCAGCGTCGATCTCACCAACCCCAACGCCACCTTGGCAGGAAACGTCGTCGCCAACCAGTTTAACGGCTCGCTCGGTTCCGATCCGCCGCCTGCTGGTTCCAGCACCCGCATTTCCGTCCCCAATGGGGATGTCGATATGTTCAAGGTGATCGCACCCGACAGCGGCACGCTCACTGTCCAGACGGACACTTCAACCATCACCGGCCCCGCCGCCGACACCGTTGTCCGCGTCTTCGACGTCAATCTGAACCAGGTCGCGTTTAACGACGACGCCTCCGCCTTCACCACCGACAGCTTCGTCAATGTCACCGTCACGCTCGGCCAAACTTATTACGTCGCCGTCACCAACTTCGCGAACCGAACTTTCGATCCGGTGAACCCTTTCAATCGCGTCGCGGGCAGCACCGCGACCGATGAAGGGTATGTCCTGGATCTTTCCTTTAATAACGGCGATCGAAACGGCGACGCCTATCTTGCCAGCCAGGCGACCGTCGGCAACCCCATGAGCGACGCCATCGGTTCCGACGGCGGCATTCCGCTCACCGGCGCCAGCAACGGTTTCAAAGATGTCGACTGGTACACCTACACTGTCGGCGCCGACGGCCTGCTCGATCTCTCGGCTGTTGCGACGACCAACGGGTTTTCTCCAAACGTCCAGCTCTGGACATTATCCGCCGACCGTTCCAGCATCACCGCCGTCGGCACGGTCAACGGCTCGGGCGCTAACCTGATCGATCAGGTCAGCGCCGGCCAAACCGTTTATGTCTCTGTCACCGGCCAGGGGAATTCCAATTTCAACTGGTTCTCCCTGGCCAGCGGGAGCGGCGGGCAGGTTGGTTCGTATACTCTTAACTCCGCCATCCTTCCCCTCTCAAGCCTTTCCACCCTGAGCAACAGCTCCATCGACAACGGAACGCCTCCCACCATCACCGCCGGCCAGATCGTCAGCGGGAACATCGGCACCGATAACGGCCTGATCGTCGGCAATACGGATGTCGACCTGTTTAAATTCGTCCCTGCCGCCTCCGGCCGCTTTGATATCCGCACCGACACCTCGCAGGAAGGAAGCACGGACACGCTGCTGCGGCTTTTTGATTCCGCCGGCAATCAGATCGCGAGCAACGACAACGCGAGCAACGCCACCACCGCGAGCTTCATCCGCGCCAGCCTCATCGCCGGCCAAACGTATTACGTCGGTGTGAGCGGCTCGGGCAACGGTTCTTACAACCCGCTGGACGGCTCGGGCGCGACCGCCGGCAAAACGGGTAGTTATGCGCTCGCGATCACCGCCGCCACCGTTCCGGCGATTTCGGTTGCGACGCCTGCGCCGGTTCAGCAGCCTGTCGGCGGTCAAACAGCCGCCATCACCTTCACTGTCTCATTAGACTCCGCGTCTGCGACGCCGGTTACGGTTGATTACACCACGGCTGACAACACCGCTATCGCCGGCGCCGACTACACCGCCGCCTCCGGAACGATCACCTTCGCTCCCGGGATTACGTCGCAGAACGTTTCCGTCTCGCTGCTCTTTGACGCGAGCAGCACGAACGATAAAACCTTCTTCTTCAATCTCTCCTCCCCCAGTTCCAACGCCGTCCTCGCCGGTGGTCAGGTCGAGGCGACTATCACCTCCGTTCCGGTCACAACGCTTTCGCTCGATGCGAAAACCCGCGCCGTCTACACCGACAGCGCCGGCCAGCACGTCACGATCCGCCTGAGCGGGCCGGGTTCCGGAACAGTCTCCGTCGTCGGCAACAACGCCGAGGCTGTCTTTGTCACGCTGAACAACACGCTCGGAACTTCCAAACTCATTGTCACCCCTATCGGCGGCGCGCTCACTGCGCTCTCCGGCCTGCAAATCAACGGCTCGCTCGCAGTGCTCTCCGCCGCCCGGGTTGACCTGGAAGGAGACCTTACCGTCACCGGCACGATCAAAACCCTCAAGCTTGCCAAAGCCGCCGGCGGTCACACGCTTTCGATTCTCGGCTCCGGGCTCGCCGGCAGCATCACGCTGGGGGATGTCTCGGATCTGACTTTCAGCACCGCCGAGCCGATCAGCTCGCTCGTCGCAACTGAATGGCTCGCGGGCGGTGGCGTCCCCCTCATTACCGCCCCTTCGATCCGCCTGCTCAAAACCACCGGCGATTTCGCCGCTGACCTGACCCTCACCGGAGGCGGCACCGCACTGGGCGCGGCCCGGATCGGCGGTCAAATCACCGGCGATGCCTGGAACATCACCGGCTCGGCAACATCGATCAGCGCCGCCGGAATCGCCAGTTCATGGGACGCTGCGTTCACCGGCGATCTCTCTGCCTCTCCCTCCAAGGCGACGACGCCGGAACGCTTACCGCCAATTCCATTCGTTCCTTCAAAGCCGCGAGCCTCACCGGCGCTGGCATTACCGTAAACGCCACCGGCGCGCTGCCGGCGCTCCGCACCTTTTCGGTCAAAGGCGCCATCAGCGGCTCGCATATCAGCTCCGCCGGTAATATCACGACGATCAAAGCCGGCTCACTCGCCGACTCCACGATCTTCGCCGGCGTCTCCTCCGCCATTACCGCCTTCCCCACAGACGCCAGCGCATTCATAACCAACGCCAGCATTCAATCCGTCACCATTACAGGCACCGCCACCCCATTCTCCCTGACCAATTCCACGATCGCCGCCGAAGAGCTTGGAAAGGTCATCGTGAGAAAAGTCCAGACCGACAACGCCGGAACACCCTTTGGCATCGCCACCACAAAGCTGTCGTTGATTGAAGATATAGAACCCGCTCAACCCATTAAAAAATGGACGCCGAAACAACCGCTCGCGGACCTGCCGTCCAGCGGTGATTTCGACGTTGCACTGCTTTGAGGGGGGGTATGCCACGAACGATATCTACTCCCTGATTTTCGTGGACAGGAATCTTTAAGCGTATCCTGAAATTAAACCCTGCGGCGGCTACCGCGCAGCGTTGTAATAGCTCCGCACGGTCACGCTTCTCAGCACAAAGAACAATGCTGCCGGATAAATCAGACCCAGAACAGACGGAGTGGCGGCGGCGACGGACATCCAGGTGGTTCTCGGGCCAGCGCCGCTGGGGATGGATTTAAAAAGCTGTGACCAGAGCGAGGCCATAGCGAATGCGGTTGCGATGCCGAGGGGGAGTTTGATCGCGACGTAAATCCAGTGGAGCAGCGCGCCTTTGCCGCTTTGGCGGAGGATGAGAATGCCGCAGATCAGCAGGTAGACGCCGAGGACCAGATTCAGGATCGAGCCGATCATCGCGAGCAAAGCGGTCAGCAGGCTGAACTGGGGCATGCCTGATGTAGCGCTGCTATAGGTGTTGGACATCGAACTGGTGACACTGCCGGTGGGGTCGAAAGTAATCGTGGATGTCATTCCGTTGTGCAGAGTTTGGATGAATACGCTGCCGTCGGCGAAGGTCGAGGCGGCGGAGATTTCGGTTGCGGGGTCGCTGCCGTCGGTGGTCGCAATAATGAACTGCTCGCCGGGGTTTTGCAGGGTTTGGGTGAGGGCCTGGGTTTGAGATTTGTTCAGGCGGCCACCGAGCTGTTTCACCCGGCGGAGGGCGGAGCGAATTTGGGCAGGCGGGAGCGCGTTGGATTTGGCTGTGCTTGCGGCAGTGGCAGAATCATTGCCTTCGGGAACGGCCTCTGCGACGGTGCGGATGGCGGCGCCTCCATCGGCGGGGAAAAAGACGGCGTGATCGTCGGTGACTTCAACGCGGCCCTGGCCGAGGACAAAATAGTCTGGCCCGTCACTACCACCGGCGGCAGTGGGAAAGCGGCCGCTGTCGGAAACGTTGGCCGCCACGCGGGAAGAGGTGAGGGAAGAACCAGTGAATGGCGTGATGTCTTTCCCATTTTCGGCCAATAGTTCATCAAACTGGCGCTGGCGGGCTTCAGTGAGGGGGCGGACTTCGGTTAAGCCGTCGATGATGATCCGCCGATCAGCGGCGACGACGCCTTTATCGCCGAGCATTTCGGTGATGGGGGCGGGGGAGCCTGTCGTGATTCCACCGCTGCCGCCTCCGACCGAATAATTATAAGTCGTTATGCCGCCGGTTTTTGTGGAGGTCATCAATGACGTGGTCGTTTTCGATGAGGCAGGCGATGCACTGAATGCCCGCGAATTTTGCGCGGCCATAAGGAAACCAAAATTTATCAAGGATGTAAATCCGCTGGTCAGGATGCTGAGCGAGGCCACCACGATGCTGATCACACCGATGGCCGCAATCACCCCAGGGCGGCCGGTGGCGCCGGCCGATGAATATGAAATCGGCTCGACCGGCATCGGCATCATCGGCGGCCAGGGAGGCTGGATATCAGGTGGTTGCGACATGAGAAAGGGATTCTACCGCGGCGGGTTCTGATACAGAAAAGATTCCTCATTGAGCTTTCAGTCGCAGGGGCGCGCGTTATAATCCCGCCCGGCAGCCCATGGATGGGCCGATATTTTCAACGGAATCGAGCGTTCGCATGGATGCGAGAGACGCCTTGGGGGAGCCGACCGCTTACATTTCACGGTCTGCTTTGCTGCATAATACGGGCATAATCCGCCGGGCAGTGGGGCCGGGGGTGAAGATATGCGCGATCGTCAAAGCGAATGCATATGGGCATGATGCGGGGATTGTCGTTGACGCCCTGACCAACTTTTCCGCGGATGACACAGATCAGCCCGCCGTGGATGCTTTTGCGGTCGCCGACCTGGACGAGGCGATAGCGCTGCCGACGGTGACGCAACCGGTGCTGATCCTGCGGCCGGTGGAGAATACCTTTGTCGGCCGGCAGCGGGCGAAAATCGAGCTGGCGATTCGAAACGGCTGGTGGCTCACCGTAGCCAGCGGGTCGGCGGTGGATGATATCGCCCGCATCGCCGTCGCATGTGGACGCCGGGCTCATGTTCATCTCATGATCGATACCGGCATGAACCGCGCCGGTGTGGGCCTGGGCGGGTTGGAATCGATGCTGGAGAAGATCGATTCGAAGCCTTCGTTGCGTTTAGCGGGACTGTATACGCATTTCGCGAATTCAGAAGACGCCGATGATCCATTGACGATCGATCAACTCGCGCGTTTTCTGGATAAGACCGATGTCGCCGCGGCGCATGGCCGGCGCGTGCTTCGGCACGCCGCCAATTCGGGTGCGGTTTTCTTTTCGCCTTCGTCGCATCTGGATTTGGTGCGGCCGGGGATCAGCCTTTATGGGATCGATCCGTCGGGATCGCCGAGTATCGATCGGCCACTGCGGCCGGTTCTGCGATGGACCGCCCCCCTCATCGGCATCCGTGATGTGCAAAAGGGAACCACGGTTGGCTACAACCAGACTTGGATCGCCGAGCGCAATACTCGGATTGGGCTGGTCCCTGTGGGTTATGCCGACGGATATGCCCGCACGTTTTCTAATGCTGGGTGTATGCTGGTGAACGGCTGCCCGGCGCCGGTGGTTGGCCGCGTGAGTATGGATCTGACGACGATTGATCTGGGGCAGGTCCCGATGGCTTCGATTGGGGATGAGGTGACGATCCTGGATAACAATCCATTGTCTGTCGCCAGCGTTTATCAATTGGCTGAACAGGCCGGCACGATTCCGTATGAAGTTTTCTGTCGTATTGGTTCTCGCGTAAAACGGGTGGCGGTAGATCCTGCCGACGCGCGGGAGCCGGCGGCCCTGGCGGGGAATGATGACGAGCTGGATGATGATTCAATCTGATGCCACTTCAAAGTGACGCGAGCCAGAGGCCCGTATCGCGTGGAAGGATATCGGAAGCGGGTGGCGGGGAATTTTCCCCGTGGCAGGGGATTTAACTAAACAGGCCGACCGCGTATGCAGCCGGCCTGTCGCTATTTTTCAATTCATCACTCCGGTTCGACTTTATCGCCGCCGGTCATTCATGATCCGAAGGATGTAGATGAACAGGTTGATGAAGTCGAGGTAGAGGATGAGCGAACCGACGACGGCCATGCGGTTAGACATGGCTGCGTTGGAACTGGTTTGTATGGCGATGGCTTTAAGACGCTGGGTATCGAAGGCGATCAGACCGACGAAGATGATGACGGCGGCGTAGTTGATGATCCAGCCCATCATGGCATTGCGAGCGAACATGTTCACCAGCGATGCAATGATGATCCCAATCAGCGCCATGAACAGCAGACTGCCGAGGCGGGTGAGGTCTCGCTTGGTGATGTAGCCGTAGATGCTCATCGCCCCGAACATGCCGGCGGTGATAATGAAGGCGCTCGCCAGGGCGGCGTGGGTGTAGATGAGGAACAGGATTGAAAGCGTGACCCCGTTCAACGCCGCATAGAGCAGGAAGAGCGCCGTCGCCACGCCGGCCCCGATTCGATTTACAGCGCGGCTGATCACGCTGACCAGCGCAATCTGCGCGATGAACAGGATGATAAACGTCCCCATGTTCAGAAATGACAGCGAGCCGTAATTGGCTACACCGAACGCGACGGCGGCGGTCACCGCCAGGCCAACCGCCATCCACGCGTAAACGCCATTGAAGAACTGTCCGACCGTCAACTCTTCTTCACGAGATCGGTAGCCTAATGTCTGTCCGGGCGCAAACCCAAACGGTCCTGAGGGATAATTGCTCATATATAAATCTCCTTGATGACAGCGATATTCTAGCGCAGCCGCGGGCAAAAACGAAGTTATGAGCCGCCGGGAAATTTAGAACCCCTAACCCACCCTCCTGGCGGGCATTGCATATTCCGCTCATGTCGCCCTGGAATATTCGGAGGAGCCGAGTTCGGGGGGATTTGCGATCGCGCGGCGGTTGGGCCATCGAATCGATCGCTCTGAATCCCGATTTTCCTTAATCCGTTTGCCATGCGCGGCGAGCAGATCGCTTCGCGTAATCATGCCGATGACGCGGCGGGTATTGCGATCGATCACAGGCAGGCGACCTATTTCGTGGTTGATCATGTGGTCGGCCGCCTCACGCAGGGATGCATCGGGATAGATGACAATTGGACGATGGTGGACCAACTCGGTGAGCTTTTGTTGCGCTGCGGTTTTGGGGTTCAAAAGGTCGCGGCGGGTCAGGACTCCGTGAAGATGGCCCTGAGAATCAACGACCGGATATCCCTGATGGGTTGTGCCGGGCTCGCCGGTAGAGATCCATTCCCGGGCCTGCTGGAGGGTCCAGTCGCAGGCGAGGGTCGTGATGCTTTTGGAAGCGACATCCTGAACGCGAATGCCCTGGAGTAAATCCGCTTCATACTCCGACGGCACGCGCACGCCGCGGCGGGCGATTTTTTCTGTCATGATCGTGTTCGGCATGAGCACGCAGGAGACGAAGAAGGCTGCGGAGCATCCGCCGAGCAGCGGCAACAGGCCGAGCGGTTGGAGGGTTGTTTCGAAGGCGAAGACGACGGAGGTCAGCAGTGCGCGCGATGCGCCGGAAAACATCGCGGCCATCCCGACGAGCGCGCCGACGCGGGCGTCAATTCCCGCGGCGGGCCACCAGGCAGACATGACGCCGCCGCACACTGCACCCAGTGCGCCGCCGATCGTGAACAGCGGAGCGAGAGTGCCACCGCTGGTGCCGCTGCCGAGAGAAATCGCCCAGGCGACGAATTTGAGCAATCCCAGAACGGCGAGGAACGACAGCGCCTTCTCTCCGGATAGCGCGGCGGTGATGTTCGTATATCCAACACCCAGCACATCGGGCCGGAAATAGCCGATGACGCCGAGCGGAATCGCACCGATGGCCGGCCACCACATCCAGTGGACGGGCAGATGCTCAAATAAATCTTCGATCCAGTAGACCGCTCGTGTTACACCGACCGAGACTAAACCGACGATCGCGCCGATGGCGAAGTAGGCGAGCATCGCCCAGCCGCCTGGCTCGTGCAGGATCGGCATGTTGAAGACCGGATATGCGTCGCCGAGGGAGAATCGGATTCCCGCCGCCGTTGTTGCCGCGAGTGCGACGGGGATGAACGTGCGCGGGCGAAATTCAAAGAGCAACAGTTCAACGGCAAGCAGGACGGCAGACACGGGCGAGCCAAAGGTCGCCGCCATGCCGGCGGCAGCGCCGGCGGCGAGCAACGTTTTTCTTTCGGTGGCGGTGGTGCTGATGAGCTGGCCGAGCACTGATCCCATCGCCCCGCCGGTCGCGATGATCGGGCCTTCGGCGCCAAAAGGCCCGCCGGTGCCGATGGCGATGGCGGCGGAGATGGGCTTGAGGAACATCAACCGCGGCGCGATGCGGCTCTGGTTTTGCAGCACCTGCTCCATCGCTTCAGGAATCCCGTGGCCGCGAATTCCGGCTGAGCCATATCGAGCCATGAAGCCGACGATGATCCCCCCGATCACCGGCACGGCGATGACGAAAAGACCCAGGTGGTTTGCGGCAGGCGAGGCGAATTGGTCGGAAACGCGGCCATGAAAGGAAAGGTTGGTGACCAGGCCAATGAGCCGCATCAAAGCTTCGGCTGCCAGCGCCGCGCATCCGGCAACAACGATGCTCAGCAGCGAGATCAGCATCACCCGGCCATCCACAAGCGAGGCGCGTGCAGGGGCGATAGCCGCCGCCTCCATCGCAGGGCCCATGGAAGGGGCTATGGGCAGGCCTTGGGTAGTGGAGGATCGTTCGAGTTCTTTATCTGCCATTTCGTTTTCTCCGTCCTTCTGTCTGCTCGTCTTCAAAGAAGAGTGAGGGGGGTTCTTTCGATGCACCGGCGCCCGTGGTGAGCTGTTCCAGCAGTTTTGCCAGATGTTTCTGGTTTGTTCGCGACATGCGATGCAGGGCGTCGATCAATATGTTTTGGGCCGCGGCGGGTGCGTTTTGGAGTTTGCTCATACCGGCCGCGGTGATGCTCACTTCGGCCCGCCGCCCGTCGATTGCTGATCGCCGGCGGCGGACGAGTTTTTTCTCGACCAGCCGCTGAACGACAACAGAAACCGAGCTTTGATGCGTGTGCGTGCGCTCGGCTAATTCGTTGACCGAAATGCCCTGGCCGCTGCCGAGCTTCTGCAGGACGAAAAGTTGCGCCGCGCTAAGGCCGACCTGCCGCTCAGCCTCGGCTGCGGAAAGGCGCAGGATGCGGACAATTCGGCGGATGGCATCCAATACACGGCGAGTGTCGCCATGAGCTTCTTTCGGGTCGCGAATTGTATGGGAACCCATGCAATTGATAATAGGGGAGAGCGTGGCCGTTGCCAATATCATGCGCAACACATAAAGCGCCCGCACAGAAATTCGTGCCGCAACAAGAGCCTGCGGCCCGCGCGAGATGATTCCAAATGATCAGAAAATCCCCGTTTTTCTATTTCTCACGCACCGGCATAGGGCCGGAGCCGCGGATTGCGTTAATACGTCCAAGCCCCCTGCTTCCAGAACTCCGTACCGTCACCTTTAAACAAACCGCCCCAGCGGAACTGCCACATCCTTGAGCAGTTCTTCATTCCCGTCCACCACGACGCGTTTTTCCACCAGTCTCTGCAGCGTTTCGGCATCATGCCCCTGACCGATCGCCAGCACCTGGGCGATGCGTCCGTCGGCGGCGATGCCGATCTCTACAAAGTCCGCCGTCTCGCTGTTGGTCATGCCACGAACGATCCGCCGATCCACCAGCCGCGGTTCGCCCCAGGCCGTTGCCGCCAGATCAAACGCCTCGGTGCGGAAGGTGCTGACGGCGTGATATTCATCATCGCCGCCCGCCATGTTTTTGCCGGCGATCGTGCCCGTCACCACTGCATTGTCCCAGTGATCGATGATCCGATGTTTCCCGAACAGCGGATCAAACACCGCCGCGCAATCACCGGCGGCGTAGACATGTTCGTCGCTCGTCCTGCATCGCGCATCCACCAGGATCGCCTTCTCTGCGGCGATTTGAGTCCCTCGCAGCAGTTCGCGGTTTGCCGTCGCTCCCACTGCCGCGACCGCGAAATCGCAGACGAGTGATTGGCCGCCGTCCAGCAACACGCGCTGCACGCGGCCATCACCTTCCAACCGCGCGGCCCGGAGGCCGCTGTGGACCTGTACGCCGTGGCTTTGCAGGTATCGGGTGACGAATTTGCCCGCGGGCTCGCCGGCAAAGCGATGCCATGGATACTCTCCGCCGACGATCAAATCCGCGGCCAGGCCCATCATCGACAGGGAGCCGGCCAGTTCTACGCCGAGGACACCGCCGCCGATGACCGCGACTTTCCCCCTGCCGCCATCATGTGGCCGCCCTTGGGCTTTTGCCTGTTCGACGGCGTGGCCGAGTCGGTCCACATCACCGAGCGTCCGCACATAAAAAACGTTTGGCAGTTCAGCGCCGGGAATTGTTAAACGATTCGGCGAAGCGCCTGTGGCAAGCAGGAGGCGGTCATAGGAGATTTCGCGACCGTCATCGAGAGTCGCCGCGCAGCGCGCGGTATCCAGATGCGCTACGCGGCGGCCGGTGCGCAGTTCAACGCGGTTCTCGGCAAACCATTCGGCGGGCAGGGTGAACAATCCTTCATGACCACTGTGCCGCCGCAGGTACTGCTTGCTCAACTGCGGGCGATTGTATGGCCGATTGATTTCCTGCCCGATCATGAGGATCGTGCCGACCGGATCGGTCTGGCGAATCGCGACGGCGGCCGCGCTGCTCGCGACCCCACCGCCTGCGAGTAAATATTTCACATGAAGATGGCTCATAGTTGCACCGTCCCTGCTGATACGCGCGCGTGAACGTCCCTGTTCGTGAGCACCCAAAGCGTGCCCCTCACGCTATCGACCGGAGAAAGAGCACACCAAGACGCATTTTCATCCAAACAAGAAATGGATTGCAACGTTTGTGCCAGTTTAAGTTCTGCATGAGCGGCGGCTTGCAGGCTGGACGCTTCGCCCAGTTTTATACGGGGCTGAAACACCGCAATCCCTTGACTGTTGGATGATTTCAATCAACAATGTATCCGGATTAACGGATGGTTGCCGCCACGGCACAAACTGACCGCCTGCTCTTGTGGATGTCCTCCCTTGCCGATGCGACGCGCCTCCGCCTGCTTCGATTGCTGGAGCGCCATGAGCTTGGCGTGGTGGATCTGTGCGATATTCTGCAGTTGCCTCAGTCCACGGTCAGCCGGCATTTAAAAGTGCTGAGCGATCAGAAGTGGGTTCGCGGCCGCCGCCAGGGGACGACGCATCTCTATCGCACCATCCTGGATGAACTTGATCCAAGCGCAAGAAAATTTTGGCTTTTGGCCCGCGAGCAGACCGATCAATCGCCTTTTGTTAAGCAAGACCAGCTTAGGCTCGACCGGCGCCTGCACGAACGCGAAGTCGACAGCCAGACCTTTTTCGCGGGCGCGGCGGCGGAGTGGGACCGCCTGCGCAGCGAACTCTACGGCGAGCGATTCTCAACCGCCGCGATGCTCGCGCTCTTTCCGGCAGACATGCTGGTCGCCGACCTGGGCTGCGGCAGCGGCAACCTCACCGCGGAACTTGCGCCCAACGTCAAACGCGTCATTGGTGTAGATAACTCGGCCGCAATGCTCAAAGCCGCAAAACGCCGCACAGCCGCATTTAAAAATGTCGATCTCCGCAAAGGCGATCTAACCGGATTACCCATCGAAAGCGCCAGTTGCGATGCGGCGTTGCTGGTGCTCGCGCTGACTTATGTCCCCTCGCCCGAGCGCGCATTGAATGAATTGGCCAGAATCCTCAAACCCGCCGGCCGCGCGTGTGTTGTCGATTTGCTGCCCCACGATCGCGAAGAATTCCGCCGCCAGCTGGGTCAGACGAGCATGGGGCTGGAACCGAAATCGGTCGAGCGAATGATGAGTGAATCGGGATTAAGCCATGTCACAATACGCCCGCTGCCGCCGGAACCAAATGTGAAGGGTCCGGCGTTGTTTTTGGCGAGCGGAGTTAAAGTCAGCCAGGTAAAATGAGCCTTATGACCAAAGCAGCAGAAAACATTTTCAGACAAGTGCTGGCATTGAATGATGAAGACCGCGCAGACTTGCTCGATCAGCTTTCTCTGCTGGAGCCAAGCTCTGATCCCGAATATGTCGCTGCCTGGAAAGCGGAAATTAAATCGCGGATCGACGAGATCGATTCCGGCCGGTGCAAGATGATTCCCGCTGATGAAGCGATGCGGATGATTGAAAAAGGCATGGACGACGATGGCCAAACGGGTTGAGCTGAAGGACAGCGCCGTGCGAGAGGCCGCCTAGGCATTTCGCCGGTACTCCACGGAAAGCGACCGCGCCGCCACTGGATTCGTTGCGGATTTGCGAGAAGCAATGGCGGCCATTTCGGAAAGGCCGACCTCCTTCCCTGAGCAATGGCCTGGCGTGCGTCGAGGCCTGCTGCGGCGATATCCCTACATGCTGGTCTTTCGCGAGCAGCTTGACGTTGTGCAGATAATCGCTGTTGCCCATACCAGCCGGCGGCCAGGCTATTGGCATCGGCGATTAAAGTGAGTTTTGTTGTATCGTCCGCCAGCGGACCAATGACTTTTCAAATACCCGGTCCGCTATGCGGACCCTACAGGAGATTGTAATGACTGCAATTCTGACTGACGTTCCCAAATCGACCAAGTCCGGCAAAGGCCTCGAATTCAAGGTCCGCGACCTCACGCTCGCCGACTGGGGCCGCAAGGAAATTTTGCTCGCCGAGCAGGAAATGCCCGGCCTGATGGCGGTTCGCGCTGAATATGCCAAACAGCAGCCGCTCAAGGGGCTGAACATCGTCGGTTCGCTGCACATGACGATTCAGACCGCCGTGCTGATCGAAACGCTCACCGCGCTGGGCGCAACAGTCCGCTGGTGCTCGTGCAACATCTTCAGCACCCAGGACCACGCCGCGGCGGCGGTTGTTGTCGGCCCGAAGGGCACCGAAAACGCCCCCGCCGGCATTCCCTGCTTTGCCTGGAAAGGCGAAACGCTCGAAGAATACTGGTGGTGTACCGAACGCGCCCTCGACTTCGGCAATGGCGCCGGCCCCGACCAGATCGTCGATGACGGCGGCGATGTCACCCTCCTCATCCACAAAGGCGTCGAATTCGAAGCCGCCGGCAAAGTCCCCGGCGCGGACACCACCGAAAACGAGGAATACAAAGTCATCCTCGGCCTGCTCGCCAAGACCCTGAAGGAAACCCCCACGCGCTGGACCAAAGTCGCCGCCAAGGTGCAGGGCGTCTCCGAAGAAACCACCACCGGCGTGCATCGCCTCTACGAAATGCAGAAGGAAGGCAAGCTCCTCTTCCCCGCGATCAACGTCAACGACAGCGTCACCAAGAGCAAGTTCGACAACCTCTACGGCTGCCGCCATTCGCTCGTCGATGGCCTCTTCCGCGCTACGGATGTGATGATCAGCGGCAAGGTCGCCGTTGTCTGCGGCTACGGCGACGTCGGCAAAGGGTGCTGCCAATCATTAAAAGGCCAGGGCGCCCGCGTCATCGTCACCGAGATCGATCCCATCTGCGCCCTTCAGGCCGCGATGGAGGGGTACCAGGTGCTGACGCTCGAAGATACGCTTTCTTACGCCGACATTTTCGTGACGACGACCGGCAACCACAACATCATCACCGCCGCCCATATGGCAAAGATGAAGGACAAGGCAATTGTCGGCAACATCGGCCACTTTGATAATGAAATCGACATGGCCGGCCTGAAGAAAATGCCCGGCATCCAGAAGACCAACATCAAGCCGCAATACGACATGTGGACATTCGCGGATGGGCACAGCGTGCTGATCCTGGCCGAAGGGCGTTTGCTGAACCTCGGCTGCGCCACGGGTCATCCCAGCTTTGTCATGAGCGCCAGCTTCACCAACCAGACAATCGCCCAGATCGAACTGGCGACCAACAACAAGAAGTATGAAAAGAAGGTGTATGTGCTGCCGAAGATCCTCGATGAAAAGGTCGCTCGGCTGCACCTGGATAAACTGGGTGTCAGGCTGACAAAACTGACTGCGGATCAGGCGAAATACATCGGCGTTCCTCAGGAAGGGCCGTATAAGCCGGAGCATTATCGGTACTGATTCACAAGCCCCACAATTCATTGAAAAGCCCGCAACTTTAAGTGGCGGGCTTTTCTTTTGCGGCAATCCAAATACTTAAGTAAGATGCCTCAGGGAGTAAACATGTCCGCCACAGCTCTGGATCAGGTTGAACGCTTGGCGATGCAACTAAGCCCGTCAGAGCAACTTCGCCTGATGGAAGACCTCGCTCGCTTGTTACAACGATCACATCTGTCACGTCCGCCTCGTGACTTATATGGTGATTGGAAGAGCAAGCTCCCTGCCGATGTGGACATTGATGCAATCCTGCGGCAAGTTCGTGCCTCCTGGCAGAATGAGGCAAACGAGCCGTGAAACGCTACGTTGCCGACACGCACGCATTATGGTGGTACCGAACGGCCTCCTCTCGACTCAGCGTCAAGGCAAAAGCGGTTTTTGATGAAGCGGCTTCTGGCCGCGCTCTGATCCTGATCCCCGCGATTGTGTTGGCTGAGCTTTATTATTTAAATGAGAAGCTTGGAAGCCCATTGAACTTCGCTGCTGAATTTGACCTTCTCGCGAGTAGCGGCCAATTTCAATTAATTCCATTCGAACCATCAGATGTCGTCGGGTTCGCTACTGCTGCCTCCATATCGGAAATGCATGATCGCATGATCGTAGTCACCGCAACGCGTCATAGCGCGTCCTGCCTAACGTGCGATCCAGAGATCGGCGCATCTGGCTTGGTTACCGTTGTATGGTAGAGAGGCCATGCATTTCCTGCGTGCCATTAAGTGGTGTCGCCGAACCCGAGCCCCTCATCTTCCTCACCACCGCCCACGGCACCAGCAGTGCGAACATCGCCGCTGTCGCAAGCAGCACCATCAGGGGCACACGCCACGGCCAGGGCCCCAGAAAGTCCGTCGGCGACCGCTGGTTCTTATACGTCTTACCGACGTACCCATAATTGAAGTGGAAAATAACATCCACCGGGAACATGACCGCCGCATACAAAACACCAAACGTCACGGCGATCAAACAATCCCGCAGCCGCGGCCGAAAACCCCGCCCGGTGATGTCGTACAGCGCCGTCCCCACAATGGTCGCGTGGCCCGCCCAGAAAACCCAGAACTGAAAATCCCCCGGCCCAAACCGCAAATCCGGAAAGATAAAGCTCAGCGAAGAAAGCCCCAGCCCCCAGAAATAAGCGATCGCCCGAAGCGGCCGCCACCCCAGCAGCAGCGAAGCCGGCGCGACAAACATCATGATGTCGCAGACATGCAGCGGAAGCGACGTCCAGATATCAAACCGCGTCGGCCACAGTGCCGCCACCTGCACAAAAATCGCCGCGCCCAAACCCAGCCAGCCAATCATCCGATCCATCGCCCGGCGCACCGGTGGCACAGCCGCCACCTCATCGCGGCGGCGCAGCGCCACCATCGCGCCCACCAGCAGCGCAAATGCTAGCACCACGCACCCGTGCGTTGCTGTGTACGGCTCGAAATGATGTTCCCATGAAATGCTGTCCCGCATGCCAAAGGCAATATAGCAGCGAACGTGAAGTTACGGGGAGGGGCAATTTATGCTCGTCAAAGCGAATGTTAATGTCGCGGCTCTCAATAACTTCCGATCCTTAAATAACTTCCAATCCTCGCGGCGCCGTCATCCGGCGGGGCGCCGCTGCCGTATCCGCTGCCAGATACTTCATCCCCCACAGCCAGAAAACCCCCGCCAGCGCCATTGCCGCCGCCACCACAAAAAACGTCGTGTTCCACCCATACTTCCCCGCAATCCCCCCCAGCAGCGGTGGCGCCGGCGCATCGCCGACCGCATGGATCATAAAAATATTCAACGCAAACGCCGTAGCACGAACCGACGGATGCGTGACATTCGCCAGCGCTGTATTTGAAGGCCCCGTATTAAAAAACAGAAAAAACACCGCAAAGAAAATCGCCGCCCAGGCGCTGGGGAACGGCAGATACAGCATCAGGATAATGAACGGGCAGGCCGCCAGGATTCCGCACCCCGATACAAGAAAATACGACCCCGGAAAACGAGGCCGAAGCTTGTCGCCGGCCACCCCTCCCAGCAAAGTAGCCGCAAGACCGGCAACCACGGTAATGCCCCCGAAAATGGTCTTTGAATTATCCGACAATCCCCGAACCTCCGTCAGATATCGCGGCATCCAGAATGAAATCCCCCCGATCGCAAACGTCATCGCCGCCATCGCCGCCGTGTTGATCGTGTACGAAGGAATCTTCGCCAGCGCAAGATAATCGCCCATTCCCGGCTTGCGCTGAACGCCCTCGGCGGCGTCGGCGGTGCCCCGCGGCGGTTCCTTCATGAAGAAGCACCAAAGTCCCAGCAGAATCCCCGGAATGGTGACCATGTAAAAAGCCCACCGCCAACCCATCCGCGCCCCCACGATCCCGCCAATGGCAAACCCCAGCGCGCTGCCCACCGGAATCGCCATATAAAACCACGCAAGAACCGCTCCGCGGCGTTTGACCGGATACAGATCAGATATCAGCGTCGGCGCCGCCGGCCCATATCCGGCCTCGCCCACGCCCACAAACAGCCGCGTAATCATCAGCAGCCCGAACGTCCCCGCCAATCCTGAAGCCCCCGTCGCCACGCTCCACAGCAGCACGCTCACCCCAACCAGCAACCACCGCGAAATTCGATCCGCCAGCCACCCGAAAATCGGGGCCGTAATCATGTACGAAAGCAAAAATGCCGTCGCCAGTGAACCCATCTTGGCCAGCGTCTGAGCATCCCCATGCGAACCAAAAAAATCCTTCGCAATGTTCGGCTCAACTGCCGCCAGCACATACCGGTCGATGTAATTGAACAAATTGATCAGCAACAACAAAATCAGCGCCGGTCGAGCGCCCGGAACTTCACTGCCTTTTTCAGGTGCGTATTCAAGGGTATTCCCCATGCGTGGGATAATCGTCGTGATGACTTCGGATTGCAACCGCCGCCTGTCCAAGCTCCAAAATCACCAATACCCAATCTTCCCCCGATGGATGCAAACGTCCCAAGCTGCAAAAATTGCAAAATCGTCCAAGAGTTGATTTTTGCACCGTCTCATTAAGACGTTCTAAGGTTGGATTAGAGGTTCGAACCAGGCTTGCAGGCCATTTTTCCCCAAGTGTTGGTTCGAGCGGCGTCCGATCCTTTTTATTTTCGAAT
Source organism: uncultured Phycisphaerales bacterium (assembly GCA_963704405.1). Lineage (GTDB taxonomy): Bacteria > Planctomycetota > Phycisphaerae > Tepidisphaerales > Tepidisphaeraceae > MFD01213-c1. Next base: position 685,015 of record OY969903.1, on the reverse strand, counting down.
GGCCCCTTGCGGCATCTAGCGCCTGTCGGCGTCACAGTTTGCCGCCGGCCCCCCATCGCGCAGCAGCACCAATATTCAGGCTGTATTTAATAGTATCGCAATGCAAGATTCGTTACACGAATTCTCGCTCCCCGGCGATCAATTACATCAACCAGTTCCGTCCCTGCAGTAGATAACATAAAATTTAATGTCCAAATATCGAAGGATGAATCCGTTTTATTACAGTCGATGAAGGAAGGTCTGAGCGGAATTATTTGGCTCGGGTGGAATCGTCGCGAAGCGGCGTCCCGCCCATATCACGTCTGAGTCAGCCGCCGAACTTTAGTCTCATTCATTTCGGAGGGATATTTTCTGCCTATGTGTGAACGCACATGCGCGATCACGCTGCCTTGCTGAGTCATCTCGTTCATTTTTACACATTTCTTTCAACTCCTTAGTTCACTTTCATGGAGATCCCCAAATGAAAATCGTCAAGAAACTCAGTATCTGGTTGGCCGCACTGGCCTTTGTCGGCTTCAGCGCGAACAGCGCGCAGGCAGTTGTCGCCCGCAGGGTCACCGCCACCCTGGCCGGCACCTGGGACGCCAGCGGTCATCACACCACCGGCCGTTACTTCATGGGCCATTCAACCCAGATCCCCTCTGACACCATTTCCTACTTCATCTTCAATCTCGCGTCGGTCAAAGGCAAGCATGTCACCGACGCCTCGATCAACGTTCCGGGCAGCAATGACTGGAACTTCACCATCCCCTGGACCGCTCATCCTGCCGGCCAGACTGCATTCCAGGGCAAGTTCAAAGAAACCGGCCTGTCCAGCCGTTTCACCCTCAATGATATCCTCAAAGGCATGCCCAATGCCCGCGACAACTGGCAGATCTATCACTACGAAATGTCTGAAGAGAACCTGTCCTACGCCTGGTTCCCCGACAGCCATACGCATGACTTTGAAATCACCCCCTTCCACGGCACCCGTTTCCCCGCAACCCTCGCCAAGGTGCAGGCGGCCGTCAACGGTGGTGGCCAGTTCGCCGTCTTCATGGTCAGCGGTTTTGGTCAGACCGCCCGTACCGAAGAATACGGATACAACGGCACCGGCCTCCCCTTCAACCGCCCCGTTGTCCTGACGTTCTTCACATCGAATTAAATTTCGAGCTTTTCATGATCCCATGCCGCCGGTCATTTGTTTGACCGGCGGCTTGTTTTTTTGGTCCCCCCTTCGAGCCTCTAACCCAACCTCCCGCGCGTCGATGCGCCGCGGCATCGCGTCAAGGATCGAGACGTCGAAACGAAGCAGTATTGAATGAAATAGGAGCGAGTTTCGACAACGAAGAGCCTGACGCGATGCCGCGACTCGACTGTCTTCGACCCTGAGGCTCAGACCCGAAGGGAACTCGTCGAAGTCAAGCAGCGACCGCGAGGTTGGGTTAGAGGCTCTTAACCTCAAGTGAAGCCCATCCAAATGCCGACACAAACAGCAGTGTCGCGCTCTTTTGCGCCCCGGCTTAAATAATACGAAAGCTTGCTGCCGCTGGGTGGCCCATTTCTATCACGGAGAAACGATGACCCGACGGATATCGATTACGGTGTGCGCGCTCTGGATTGCCTTGATCGCCGCCGGTTGCGCAACGGCCCCAACGGCTGTCATCACCGATCCATCGGGCGCATTCATCGCTGTCAATGGCGTGGGTGCCGGCACCGCTCCCCTGAACTACACCTTCGACTTCGCCAAACAACCCGTCTATGAAGTAAAAGCCAGCAAGACCGGTTACTTTGATTCCAACATCACCCTTAGGCCCGACGGTGTCGGTGTAACCAACGGCATCCTGAACCTGGCGCTGCCCCGCGACGAGGCATTCGAGCAAACCACCACCACTGAAGCCACCAACCGATGGCTGAAAGTCGAAGTCGCCGGGAAGATGGACCAGAGTGATGCCTGGCAGAAAATCGTCGATTCCGTCACGGGCCGATATTCCAGCATCGAGCAGATGGACAACTCCTCCGGCTACATCCGCAGCGTCGCCATCGCCCGCACCTTCAAGCACCCTGTCTACGGCGAATACACCATCCGCACTCAATTCCTCGGGGCCGTCTCTTCACGCAATCCCCTCGTGTACAAAATGGAAATCCTCTCCCAGCAATCGACCTCCTCGGGCACCTGGGTTCCCTACGACCGTGTTTTCAAAGAAGACGCCCAACTGCTTGAGGAACTACAGGCTCGCCTTGGCACAAAGTAGGCCAATGCCGATGCGCTGAAAACCATTCTCCCAGCCTGAAAGCATTAAAAAACGGACGTAACGCCAGTTACGTCCGGCTCCGCTGGCCGAAAGCCTCTGGTACACGCTGTCGCAAGCAAACTAACAAGTCGGCGTTACAACTGATGTTGCGAGCCTATGAAGTTGCGCAAGGGGACAGAGCTAAACGGGCACGCCCTTAATCGACGCTTTGCCGTTGGCTCGATTGAGCGTATGAGATAACATTTCCCTCAGCATTAATGGCCGTCCCTATTTGTTTTTCTCGGCCTTACCCATCCCATTCCCACTAGAATCTAATTGAAGGCGCACATTTAAATTGGGTTCGTGGTGAACCGTATTGCTTGAAAGGATAATCTGCGAACCGTTGGTCACATATCCCTCCATGTGGGTGTAGTGAGCTCCCGGCAAAATGCCGGGAAATGGATTTTCCGCCGACACCGATGATACGGCGTTGGGTCGGCGTTTTTTAACATATTCAAAAAAGTCTGCGAAGGACCGCACGTATTGGGGCGCTGATGGGTTGGCGCGGCCTTGTTCCTCAATGAGATCCTGCTCCAAGCCTGCAAGCTCTCTAAATGCATATGTTTCTTCCATAAATCTATTGTACGCTTGCTCTCGTCGCAGCGCGATCCATGACCAGAACGAAAGCCCTGCGATGCCTAACGCAAGGTATATTGATAAACGACGTGTTATTCTAATAGGCTTCATGCAATTAGAACTATCAGGAGCAGGGAGGAAAACAAATGAGATAGCCGCTCATTTCATCGCTTCTTCGCCACCGGCGCGTCGAGCAGTCCACTCCTGCTCGCAATGGATGGTCGTTTGTATTTGTTTTCCCTGATTTGTTTTTAAGGTGCAGGCGGCCGTCAATGGTGGTGGCCGGTTCGCCGTCTTCATGATCAGCGGTTTCGGTCAGACCGCCCGAACCGAAGAATACGGATACAACGGCACCGGCCTCCCCTTCAACCGCCCCGCTGTCCTGGGCGTTCTTCATGCCAAATTAAATTTCGAGCTTTTCATGATCCCATGCCGCCGGCCGTTTGTTTGATCGGCGACTTGAGTTTTTGATTCTGGGCATTGGATGCGACCGCGAAGATACGAAGTCGCGAAGAAAAACAGGAGTGTATGATTCGAACGGATGGACAGCACTATGCCAAGGCGCTGGAGATGTTGGTATAGAGCGAATCGATACCGGCGTCGGTGGCGCGGACTCGGTAATAGTATTTCTTGCCTTTAGTGAGGCCGGTGTTTTGCCAGGCCGTCACGTTCGCATCGGCCGTAGCAATCTGAGAGAAATGAATCCCATCGGTGGAGCGCTCGATCTTGAAGCTGGTTTCGTCAGCAGAGTTATCGAGCCAACTGAGATTGATGGTTGAAGGCGCACCAGAGAAGGCGAGCAGGCCGGTCGGGGCGATGGGGGCGGTGACTTTGCTGATGTTCACCTGATCGAAGGTTGCGGTCGCGACGGCAGTGTCGTCATGTGAGCAGGCGGCTAAGCCGACCAGCACGGTGTTGTTCATGGGGATGATGGCTGAACCGACGAGGGTCCATTGCACACCATCGTTGGAAGTGAAGCCGGTGAACAGGCTGCCGGCGCGGATGATTTTGATCCAGATCGGCGCAGCGACCGTGCCGGGCTGGAGCGCGGCGGTGGTTAGACCGGCGAAGGCGGTGCGGCTGTTGAATTCGGCCTGGCCGCCGACGGTCAGCGACATCAGGGCGCTGCGGCTGGCGGGGTCGAGGAAGTCGCGGAACATCACGCCGGCCTTTGCATCCGGATCGGCGGCGGACAGGCCGTCGATGCGGGCGATGATTTGCCCGTTGCCGGACCAGCTTGTGGTGGCAAAGTGGAATTCATCGGCAGTGTTTGAGATATCAGCACCAGAGGCGGTGAGGGTGTAAACGCCTCCTGTGGCGACGGCGGAACCGGCGATGCCGATCGGGCCGACGTCGGCGTAGTTCCAACCGGCGGGAAGACCAGGGGAGGTTTTTGCGGAGGCAGCGCCGATCGTCCAACTCGAGCCGGCGGGGTTATAGGCGCGGACGCGATAGAAATAGGAGGTCGCGCCCGCAAGCGGGATGTCATTGAAGGTGGTGACGTTGGCAGATGTAAGGCCAATCTGCTTCCAGTTGTTTACACCGTCGGAGCTGCGTTCGATCTTATAGCCGCTTTCACCGACGACATCGTTCCAACTGACGTTGATCTGTTTGCCTGAAAATGCGGTGGCGGTGATGCCGGTGGGCGAGCTGGGATGGACGGTCTTGGAGACCGGGGCGATGGCGGCGGTGACGGCTGGATAGCTTTCCTCACCGGCGGGATTTACGGCCATCACGCGGTAGTAATAGGTTTTGCCGGCCCAGGCGCCCGAATCGATGAAGCCGGGAGCGGCGAGCAGGCCCTGGTTCAGCTTTGAAAATGAACCCGTCGAGGCATTCCCGCGATAGACGTTGTAGCCGGCGACATTGCTTTCGATGTTGGCCGACCATTGCAGCGACACACCAAGGTTTGGAGTTGGGGTGGCGAGGAGATTGGTGGGGACGGCAAGGCGTCCGTCGGGGCGGATGTTGGAAACGATGAAGACGCCGTCCTGGAAATCAAAGTTAGCGGTTTCACCGCCGTAGTCCTGGGCCATGATGAAGGTATTGGGGACCAGGACGCCGGACTGATCGCGCATGGGGTAGAAGCGGAAATGGTGTCCGGCCCCGCCAACGGTGGTATTGAGAGTGTCGTCGGAATATTCACCATCGACCTTGAACCCAAACGCGCCCGCCGGGGAGAAACTGGCGGCGGCGGGGACGATCGTGTTGTCGGGACCATAAGCATCCGGGAAGAGCTGCTGTCCGGCGTCATTGAGAGTTGCCCAGAGGGGGGTGGGATCGGCGCTGTCGCCTTTGTTGAATGTCGAGACGAAGGTGAGGTTGCCCTGAACATGCCACGAATCGAGTTGCTGGATGGATACGGGAGTTGTTGGATCGGCGGCCATCCAATAGGGGGAGGTGATTTCTTCGCCGTAGTAAGACGGGAGTGACGCGGACTGACCGAGGGTGGAGTGGATGCCACTGGCGATGTTGGTCTTGTAGCCGCCGAGGAGGTTTACGATGGTTTGGAGGCTGGGTTCTTCGCCGTGCTCGGAGTCTTTCTGCCAGTAACCGGCGAGGGCGACGAGGCGGGCAGGAACGGCGGCGTCATCGGTATTGATGGTAAGTGAGCCGTTGTAGACACCACCGCCGGTGGAATACTTGCCGGCGGTTTCGTTGTAGGGGACAGAGGGGAGGGTGGTGGCGACAAATTGGACCTGAACGTCGAGTTCGGCGCCAATATCGAGGGTTGTTTCGGGGGCGGGGGCGTTCAGGATCTGCCAGGCCGCGCTGCTGAGGGACATGGAATGGATGGTGAGCGGCTGATCGCCGGTATTGATCAGGCGGAGCGTGCCCGTGTCGTGGACGCGATCGCCGAGCGTCGGGTTCTGATTTTGGATGCGGTTGAAGATGAGCCGATCGTTATAGGGCAACGGATCGGCGTTCAGGATGGAGAGTTGCGGCCCGGCTGTCATTAACCGGCGGCTTTCCAACTGTTCGAGCACGGGGCGTGCAGCACAATAAGTCGCCTGCCGAGACAACCACCGCGAAGCCTTCGAATAACGCATTAGCCTTCCCTTGTCCTTGCCCACTGGCAACAAAATAACCACCTGGCGAAGGTGGCGAGAGCTGAACCATACCTTGCAATATAGCGGCGGACAAATTGAGGCAAAGACAATTTAAGTATTTATGAATAAGACGTTTATGATGTCGGAACAGACGTAATATGTCACCGGGATTGCCAAGGCGACAGTTGAAATGATACGTAGTTAAATGTATGATAGTTAAGCAGTATTGCCGATGACTTAGCGAAGAGCAGAGCAGATGGATTTTGGGCTATTTGGCTGGGTACTGGTCATTGCGATCGCCCTGACTCTGGGGTTGGTCTGTGATCGTTTGCTGGAGCGGCGGCGGCAAAATCAGCAAACTGTTCATCCCGCTGACCGTACACCTGAATCACGAAAGGAAACGGAGAAATCATAGCGGTGGGAGGCGCGGGAGATGGGAGGGGTACATATGTCCGCAAGGTTGACGGCGTCCAGGTTATGAATCAGCCGGCGCGGGTGGTTAAGAGTTGAACGAATGTCGCGTGTTCGGGGGAGGCGATTCCCTGTTGCAGGATTTTTTGGACGAGTTGGAGATCGCCGGCGACGAGTTCATGGGGCGCGAGCCACAGGCCGGGGAGGGTTTCGCTGTGGTGGGCGCCATCGGGGCTGAGGGGGAGCCGATCGTAGCGGCCGTCACGCAGGATGAAGTAGTCGATTTGGCGATCGAGGGTTCGCCAGACGATGTATTCTTTTACGCCATGGCGGCGATAGACATTGAGCTTGGCGTGGAGATCGTAGCTGGCGGAACTGACAGCGATTTCGGCAATGAGTTCGGGAGCGCCTTCGATGTAGTGATCGGCACTGAGGCGGGACTGTCCGCCGCGATCGGGATCGATGCGGAGGAAGGCATCAGGCTGGGGCATGTTGTCGAGGTCGAGGCGGATGGAGCCGTTGTCACCGCCGAGGATGCCGGGAGTTGCGTGGCGGTAAATTCCCAACAGTGTGGCCAGGTCAAGATGCGATGCGCTGTGGTCGTTCGAAACGGGGGGCGGCATGTAGACGACTCCTTCAATCAACTCCGCTTTCTTCAGGCCTGCGGTCGCGTCGTAACGCCGCTCAAATTCGGCGCACGTCAATACATCGCCGGGTTGGAGGGGGGGAATTATGCTGGGGCAGATGTCGGTGGTTAAGACTGACATAAAGGGAATGATAGCGGAATCATGAGCCATGACCCAATAGAAATCTCTCGGCGCCGAAAGCATTTGGCGATGGAAATCACCTTCGTCTGAGCCTGGTCGCGGGCAGCCGCTTATTCCGCTCACATATCCTGGAGTACCGGAAAAAGGGATCAGCAATGGACGATGCCAACGTGATTGACCCGTAGGATTCAGGCGAGGCGGAGGACAGGTGTGCCGGCGGCCTGCGCGGCGAGTTGGGTGATGCGATTGATCAGGTCTTTTGGATCCACGGGCTTGGCAAGGTGTGCGTTGAAGCCTGCGGAAATGGCGCGGGCGCGGTCTTCGTCGCGGGCGTAGGCGGTGAGGGCGATGGCGGGTACCTGGCCGCCCTGGTCTTTGGAGAGTTCGCGGACGCGGCGGATCAGGGCGTAGCCGTCGTGGTCGGGCATTGCAATATCGCTGACAAGAATATTGATGGCGCTGGCAGGCAGGAGATCGAGGGCTTCGAGCGCGCAGCCTGCCGTGATTACATCGGCTCCGGCGCGGCGGAGGGTTGCTGCGATCACGTCCCTGGCGTCGGGATCGTCATCGACGAGGAGCAGCCGCAGGCCGGAGATGGATTTGGTGTCGGCGCGAAGGCCGGCTCCGTCATCGCCGGTGGTGGTCAGGGTGGCTGGAACCTGGCCGGCGGCGGGAAGCTCGACGATGAAGGATGCGCCGCGGCCGGCGCCGGCGCTTCGGCGCTGACTGAGCCTCCGTGCTGCTCGACGATGTGCCGCACAATGGTCAGGCCGATGCCGAGACCGCCATGACTGCGCGTGCTGGTGCTGTCGGCCTGGCGAAAACGGTCGAAGACGAAGGGGAGGAATTTTGGATCAATGCCCTGGCCGGTATCGGTGACGCTGAGCGTAACGCGCTCTGCGCAGGCGGCCCTGTGCGATCCAGACGGACTGATACCGTGCCACCGGCCGGTGTGAATTTGATCGCGTTGCTGAGCAGATTCCAAACGACCTGCTGGATTCGATCGGGATCGATTGAAATGGGGATCTCATCGTCGGCAAGTCGGACTTCAAGGCGAATCTGCTTGGCGTCGGCGGCGGGACCGGCGGCGTCGATCGCGGACTGGACGATCGGGCCGAAGGTGGATCGCTTGAGATTCAAGCGAAGCTTGCCGGAGGTGATGCGGGAGACATCGAGCAGGTCTTCGATCAGCTTGGTTTGCGCGCGAGCGTTGCGATCGATGACTTCCAATCCGTGCGAGACATCGCCTTCGAGCTTTTCCATCTTCAGCAACTGCGTCCAGCCGAGGATTGCATTCAAGGGTGTGCGCAGCTCGTGGCTGAGGGTGGCAAGGAATTCGTCCTTAATGCGGTTGGCTTCGCGCTCCTGGGCATAGATGGTGTTTTCGATCGCGATCGATCCCATCTGCGCAAGTTGGACGAGGATGGCTTCGTCGTCGTGGGAGAAGAACTCGCCATCCAAACGATCTGAGAGATAGATGACGCCGAGGTTGATGCCATCGCGGCCGGTCAGCGGGGCGGCGAGCATTCCGCCGCGGACGGGGGGGATTTCGGATCTGGAGACAAGTTCCCAATCGGGATGGCCGCGCAGGTCGGCTTCGGTCATTCGTGTTGCCGAGCGGCTCTGGGCGACGAGGCTGTTGGCGATGAGGTCGAGCTTCAGCTCGCGATCACACCAATCGGCATATTTATCGGAGAAGCTGCCGACGGCCTGGGTCTTTTGGCCGTTATGGCTTTCGGAAAGGTAGAGAGTGATGGCCTGATGAGCGCCGACGATGTCCCGAGCGGTGTCGGTGATGGTTCGCAGCATGCGGTCCATCGAAAGGGCACTGTTGATCGCAAGGGACGCGGCCGCCAGCTTCTGCAATTGTGCGGCGCGGCGGCGAAGCGTTTCGGCTTGCCGCTGGGTTTGCTCGGTCTTGACGAAAAGCTCAACGAAGACGGCGACTTTTGTTCGGAGAACTTCGGGCAAAACGGGGGCGAGGATGTAATCGACCGCGCCAAGCGAGTAACCGCGCGAGGCGTGCATTTCATCGCCGAAGGCGGTGATGAAAATGATGGGCGTGTGGCGTGAGTTGCTGCGCTGGCGAATGAGGCTGGCTGTTTCAAACCCATCCATGCCGGGCATGTTCACGTCGAGCAGGATGACGGCGAAATCCTGATTCAGGATGTGCCGCAGGGCCTCGCGCCGAGAATAAGCGCGGACGATCGATTGATTCAAATCTTCAAGCACCGCCTCCAAAGCCAGAAGCTTTTCAGGGCGGTCATCGACGATGAGAATGGAAGCCTTGGTGTTGGGCATTGGCAGCAGCGGTTACCTGTCAGGCAGACGCATGTGGTCCTTATCCCTTCTCCCGTAATCCGGGAGATGGGATCAAGCGTTACCGGTACAGCCAGATCTTCAGCAAGCCGAGGAGTTGTTCCGTATCGACGGGCTTGCTGATGTAATCGCTCGCGCCGGCGTCGATGCATTTTTCGCGGTCGCCTTTCATTGCTTTGGCGGTGAGTGCGATGATGGGCAGGCTGCGAAACTTCGCCAGCTTGCGAATCGCCCGCATTGTATCGTAACCATCCATGTCGGGCATCATGATATCCATCAGCACAACGTCAATATCCGGCTGTGTCTGAAGGATCTCAATCGCGCTGCGACCAGTCTCAGCCGACAGGATGTTCATCTTGTGCGGCTCAAGCAGGCTCGTCATGGCGAAGATGTTGCGGATATCGTCATCGACGATCAGCACCTTTTTGCCGGTCAGCACCGCGCCGGCCTGGTGAAGCTGCTCGATCATCATGCGCTTCGATTCCGACAGCGCCGCCACCGGGCGATGCAGAAACAACGCGACTTCATCCAGCAGGCGCTCCGGCGAACGAACATCTTTCAGGACCATGGTCTGGCTGAGGCGCTTGAGGTGGGTCTCTTCCTTTTTGGTCAGCTCGCGGGCAGTGTAGACGATGATCGGGGTGTCGCCGAAGTTGATGACATCGCGCAGGTCATCGATCACTTCAAAGCTTCGCTTGTCGGGCACATCGGGAGAGGTGACGACCAGATCGAACTTGCCTTCGGTGGCCGCCGTGATTGCGTCGGCGGCGGAACCGACTGCGACAACCATCACCTGGTCATCGCCGATCATTTCTTCAGCGGATTTGCGCTGCTGATCGTCGGGCTGAACCAGCAGCACTCGGCGCCTGTTCATATCGATCTGGGCCTTGATCCGGCTGAATGTCAGGTCCAGCGCTTCACGGGTCTTGAGCGGTTTGATCAGGGCGCCGATGGCGCCCATGCGGAGGCCGCGCTCGCGTTCTTCTTCGGTGGTGATGATCTGCACGGGGATGTGGCGGGTGAGGACGTCGTCCTTGAGACGATCGAGCACTCGCCATCCGTCGATGTCGGGCAGGTTGATGTCGAGTGTGATAGCGGCGGGTTTGAGGTCGCGGGCCATCGACAGCGCCGCCGACCCGCGGGCGGCAATAACCGCCTTGAAGCCGTTATCGTGGGCCATATCGAGCAGGTATCGCGAGAAGTTGGTGTCGTTCTCGACGATGAGCAGCACTCGATCATCCGGGCGGATGTTGGCGATGTCATCCGTCGGGCTGTTCGCCTGTGATGCGCTGCTGGAACCCAGATTCATGGAATGCAGCGCGTCCCCGCCGAAGCCGGGGGCCATTGCGATCTGCTCTTCGGTGCTCACCAGGACGGAAGTTGTTTCGGCAACCGGTGTGGCGGATATCTGGCGGCGGGAGCTCCTGGGGGCGTAGGCCTGCGGAAGATAGAGCGTAAAGGTGCTGCCTTCGCCGGGCGTGCTGGTCAGGCGGATTTCACCGCCGAGCAATCCGGCGATTTCACGGCTGATGGCAAGGCCCAGGCCGGTGCCGCCGTACTTGCGGCTGGTGGAACCGTCCGCCTGCTGGAACGCTTCAAAGATGATCTGCTGTTTTTCCTGCGGGATGCCGATGCCCGTGTCCGTCACGCTCATGCAGATGACCGTGCGGGCGCGGTTCAGCATTTCGTTTTCGGAATTCCAGCCGCCCGTCACCGGCTTGACCTCCATCGTCACGCGGCCGCGATCGGTGAACTTGAAGGCGTTGGAAAGCAGGTTCTTGAGAATCTGCTGCAGACGCTTGGCGTCGGTGTGCAGCGAGCGCGGCACGTTCGGGGCGATATCGACGACGAAATCGAGCTTCTTGTTTTCCGCAACGTGGCGGAAGGTGCGGTCGACGTAATCGTGCAGATCGCGGAACGACACTTCGCCGACGTCGACGATGACCGTGCCCGATTCGATCTTGGACAGATCGAGAATGTCATTGATGAGAGTCAGCAGATCGTTGCCCGACGAATGGATCGTCTTGGAGAATTCAATCTGACGGGAAGTCAGATTGCCTTCGCCGTTCTTGGAGAGCTGATCCGAAAGGATCAGCAGCGAATTGAGCGGCGTGCGCAATTCGTGCGACATGTTCGCCAGGAATTCCGACTTGTACTTGGAAGTCAGGGCCAACTGCTTGGCCTTTTCTTCCAGCGCCTGGCGGGCCTGTTCCACTTCGGTGTTCTTGCGTTCCACTTCGACGTTCTGCTCGGCCAGCAGCTTGGCCTTGTCTTCCAGTTCCGCGTTGGTCTGCTGCAATTCTTCCTGCTGGCTCTGCAACTCGCGGGCGAGCGACTGAGACTGCTTCAGAAGGTCTTCCGTACGCATGTTCGCTTCAATCGTATTGAGCACGATGCCGATCGACTCGGTCAGCTGATCGAGGAACGTCTCGTGCGTCGCGCTGAACCGGTCGAAGCTGGCGAGTTCCATGACGGCCTTGACCTGTCCTTCGAACACGATGGGCAGCACGATGATGTTCAGCGGCTTGGCTTCGCCGAGGCCCGAAGTGATCTTGATGTAATCGTTGGGCACTTCGGTCAGGAGGATCTTTTCTTTTTCCAAAGCGCACTGGCCGACGAGGCCTTCGCCGAGCTTGAAGCGGTTGTCGATGTTCTTGCGTTCTTTGTAGGCGTAGCTGGCGAGCAGGCGGAGATAGGGATCATCCTGCTTGGAGCTGGTGTCCATCATGTAGAACACGCCCTGCTGCGCGCTGACCACGGGAGCCAGTTCGGACAGAATCAGGCGACCCACGGTGAGCAGGTCTTTCTGGCCCTGGAGCATTCGGCTGAACTTTGCCAGATTTGTCTTGAGCCAGTCCTGTTCCGCGTTCTTCAGGGTGGTGTCCTTCAGATTGCGGATCATCTCGTTGATGTTGTCTTTGAGCGCGGCCACCTCACCTTCGGCGGCGACGGCGATCGAACGCGTAAGGTCACCCTTGGTCACGGCGGTCGCCACTTCAGCGATCGCGCGCACCTGGGTCGTCAGGTTGGCGGCGAGCTGGTTCACGTTGTCGGTCAAGTCTTTCCATGTGCCTGCGGCCCCGGGCACGTTGGCCTGGCCGCCCAGTTTTCCTTCAACACCCACTTCGCGGGCCACCGTGGTTACCTGCTCGGCGAATGTTGCGAGCGTGTCTATCATGCCGTTGATCGTGTCAGCCAACTCGGCGATTTCGCCTTTGGCGTCCACGGTCAGCTTGCGCTTGAGGTCACCGTTGGCGACGGAGGTCACAACCTTGGCGATGCCGCGCACCTGGTTGGTGAGACGGTCGGCCATGAAGTTCACGGAGTCGGTCAAGTCCTTCCACGTGCCGGCGACGCCGCGCACTTCGGCCTGACCACCCAGCTTCCCTTCGGTACCCACTTCGCGGGCCACGCGCGTCACTTCCGACGCGAAAGAGTTCAACTGGTCCACCATCGTGTTGATGGTCTGTTTCAATTCCAGAATTTCACCGCGCACGTCCACGGTGATCTTCTTCGACAAGTCGCCATTGGCGACGGCGGTTGTCACCGTCGCGATGTTTCGTACCTGGTCGGTGAGGTTGACGGCCATGAAGTTCACGTTGTCGGTCAAGTCCTTCCACGTGCCGGCGACGCCGGGCACGTTAGCTTGGCCGCCCAGCTTCCCTTCGGTGCCCACTTCGCGGGCCACGCGCGTCACTTCCGATGCGAAGGCGCGGAGTTGGTCCACCATGGTATTCACGGTGTTTTTCAGTTCCAGGATTTCACCCTTTACGTCCACCGTGATCTTCTTGGAAAGGTCGCCGGCGGCCACGGCCTTGGTCACGTCGGCGATGTTTCGCACCTGCGATGTGAGGTTGCCGGCCATCGAGTTCACGGAGTCGGTCAAGTCCTTCCACGTGCCGGCGACGCCGCGCACTTCAGCCTGACCGCCGAGCTTTCCTTCCGTACCCACTTCGCGGGCCACGCGGGTCACTTCAGCGGCGAACGATGACAACTGGTCCACCATGGTGTTGATCGTGTTTTTCAATTCGGCGATTTCGCCTTTCACGTCCACGGTGATCTTCTTTGACAAGTCGCCGTTCGCCACGGCAGTCGTCACGGCGGCGATGTTACGCACCTGGCCGGTGAGGTTACCGGCCATGAAGTTCACGTTGTCGGTCAAGTCCTTCCAGGTGCCGGCGACACCTTTCACCTCGGCCTGGCCGCCCAGCTTTCCTTCGGTACCCACTTCGCGGGCCACGCGGTTCACTTCCGATGCGAAGTTGTTGAGCTGGTCCACCATGGTGTTGATGGTCTGCTTCAACTCGAGAATTTCCCCTTTCACTGCCACCGTGATCTTTTTCGACAAGTCGCCGTTCGCCACGGCGGTTGTCACGGCGGCGATGTTTCGCACCTGTGCCGTCAGGTTGCCGGCCATCGAGTTCACCGAGTCGGTTAAGTCCTTCCACGTGCCGGCGACGCCTTTCACGTCGGCCTGACCGCCCAGTTCCCCTTCGGTACCCACTTCGCGGGCCACGCGCGTCACTTCCGATGCGAATGACGAGAGCTGGTCCACCATGGTGTTAATCACGTTTTTGATCTGCAGAATTTCACCGCGCACGTCCACTGTGATTTTCTGGGCAAGGTCGCCGTTGGCGATGGCGGTTGCCACCTTGGACATGTCGCGCAGCTGCACGGTGAGGTTGCCGGCCATGAGGTTCACGGAATCGGTGAGGTCTTTCCACACACCGGCGACGCCGCGCACTTCAGCCTGACCGCCCAGCTTCCCTTCGGTGCCCACTTCGCGGGCCACGCGCGTCACTTCGGCGGCGAACGATGACAACTGGTCCACCATGATGTTGACGGTGGATTTCAATTCGAGAATTTCCCCCTTCACGTCCACCGTGATCTTCTTCGTCAGGTCACCGTTGGCCACGGCCTTGGTCACGTCGGCGATGTTTCGCACCTGCGACGTGAGGTTACCGGCCATCAGATTTACGTTATCCGTCAAGTCTTTCCACGTGCCGGCGACACCCTTCACGTCGGCCTGACCGCCGAGCTTTCCTTCGGTACCCACTTCGCGGGCCACGCGCGTTACTTCGGCGGCGAACGATGACAACTGGTCCACCATCGTGTTGATGGTGTTTTTCAGTTCGAGAATTTCCCCCTTCACGTCCACCGTGATCTTCTTGGAAAGGTCGCCTCGAGCCACGGCGGTCGTCACGGCGGCGATGTTACGCACCTGGCCGGTGAGGTTACCGGCCATCGAGTTCACCGAGTCGGTCAAGTCCTTCCATGTACCGGCGACGCCTTTCACTTCGGCCTGGCCGCCGAGCTTTCCTTCCGTACCCACTTCGCGGGCCACGCGCGTCACTTCTGATGCGAAGTTATTCAATTGCTCCACCATGGTGTTGATGGTGTTTTTCAGTTCGAGAATTTCCCCCTTCACGTCCACTGTGATCTTCTTGGACAAGTCGCCATTCGCCACGGCGGTTGTCACGGCGGCGATGTTACGCACCTGGCCGGTGAGGTTACCGGCCATCAGGTTCACCGAGTCGGTCAAGTCCTTCCACGTGCCGGCGACGCCCTTCACGTCGGCCTGCCCGCCGAGCTTTCCTTCCGTGCCCACTTCGCGGGCCACGCGCGTCACTTCCGATGCGAACGATCGAAGCTGGTCCACCATGGTGTTAATGGTGTTTTTCAGTTCGAGAATTTCCCCTTTCACGTCCACCGTGATCTTCTTCGACAAGTCACCGTTCGCCACGGCGGTGGTCACGGTCGCGATATTGCGCACCTGCGATGTCAGGTTGGCGGCCATCGAGTTCACGGAGTCAGTCAAGTCCTTCCATGTGCCGGCGACGCCTTTCACCTTTGCCTGACCGCCGAGCTTTCCTTCCGTACCCACTTCGCGGGCCACGCGCGTCACCTCGGCGGCGAAGCTGCCGAGCTGCTCCACCATCGTGTTCACCGTCTTGGCGGTGCGCAGGAATTCACCGGCGAGCGGGCGGCCTTCAATTTCAAGAGCCATGGTCTGCGACAGGTCACCCTTTGCCACGGCGCCGATGACGCGTGCTGTTTCAGATGTCGGATGCACCAGGTCGCCGATGAGCGCATTGACGGATTCCACCGATTCATTCCAGAGGCCGGTGACTTCGCCCATGTCGGCGCGCTGGGAGATTTTTCCTTCCTTACCGACCACCCGGCTCAGCCGCTCGAGTTCGCGGCTCATGCGCTCGTTCATCTCGATCACATCGTTGAACGCATCGGCGATCTTGCCGTCCATGCCTTCCAGATCGATCGGCAGGCGTGCGGAGAAATCGCCTTTCTTGAACGCCAGCAACCCCGTCAACAGCGTCGTCTTGTCCAGTTCGCGCGAGTGGCGTGCGCACCGACGCCATGGTGGGGACAGGCTCAGCGCCGCCGCGGAGAATGTCAGTGATCTCGGGCTGGCCTGTGAGCATTTCGCCGTCGCCGTCATGCGTGTGGCCGTTTCCATTGCCGTTGGCGCACCACCGTTTCGGCGTGAACCTTTGCCACCGGCCAGACCGCTGCCGACGCCTGTTCCATCGCCGTTGGACTTGCGGACCGGATTTTGCTTTGCCACATTACGACGCGTTGAGGCAAGACGGCTCTTCATAAAATGACTCCAGGCACAGGTTGACCAATGGCATTGAGAAAGTGGGCTTGTGAGAAGCAGACGAGAGAAACAGCAGCAGGCGCTCCTGATCGCGGATTAAAGACCGGCGATTGCGCCGCTGAATAAATCAGCGAATTGTTGATTTGCCGCTGAATACCGACCCTCGCCCGTGCGCATCCATGCGCGTTTAAGAACAATCAAAAAATGTGGCCATCTGCCCACAAAGCCGCACCAATAAGGTCGTTTACCTTATTGTCAGGGTCAGCGCCAAGGTGAAAAATTTACGCACCTCCAAAATCCTTAATTATTCCTGGTTGAGCCTGCAAAAAATTTGAACATTTTCCGGGCTGTGCGGATCAGCCCGATTGACTACATTCAAAAATTTCCAAGTGCAATGCGAGAATTCCTGGTCGCCGACCTGAACGTCTGTGGCGAACTCCAACTTCGAGAAAAGTATTCGTACGATGCCTTGGAGCAAATCCCCGGCGCCGGCGAACTTATCATCAGGTCTGCCACGGCTTTGTGGCGAGATCCGAAGCTCTTCGAAATTCCGCTGGTTTCCTCTCCGGGAACTCTATCTCTGCGCTGGTCGGCGTCTGCCGAAACAGCCGGGATTGCGACGATCCGGCATGGCGCCGATCTGATGTCGCTTAGCCTGCTCGCGACCGGTCTGGACCCCGATTCTGACGCCATCACCCTTCACGCATTCCAAAGCCACCTTTTGCGGGAGCTTCACGATACGGGCGTTGAGCCATCATTCGCACTGCTCGATCTCACCGAGCGGCCACTGCTCGCGACGATCAACTTCCGTTCCCCACCCACCCCGACGGAACAGGCGGTTGTGGCATTGGCTGATCGGTGCTTCGCGGCGGCCTATTTTCGTTATCACCGCTTGACCTAATTGCCGGTCCCTCGCGCGTAGCGCTTGAGCCTCGATCGGCGACCCCTGCAACAATCTCTAAAGCCACAAACGCGCCCATCGATGCAATCCGCAAAGCCGAACGCTTTCGACTCAAAGCGCTGCCCGCCACCTCCGCCGACATCGCGTTGCCGGCCACGCGGATCACGAACACCTTCCCTAAAGCTTGCGTTGCACAACAACCCCGGCGGAACGCGCCAATCTCTGCAACCGGAGGATCGTAGAGTACAGCCGCTGCTCGCGGGATCTCTGGCCAGCGCAGCTCGCCCGCGCCCTGCGCACGCAAGCCCCCGCCATCAGCCACCTCGAAGCCGCCGACTACGACTGCCACAGCCTCCGCATCCTGCGGCAGATCGCGGAGGACTTCGATCAGGAACTGATCGTCACATTCAAACCGCAACGGCGGATGACAATCCTGAGGGGCCTGACGAATTTGCTTTACGATTGACCACAATGAGAAATCTCTCAGATCAGGCTATAGTTGTTTAGCCATCACAAACAACGTGCCCACTCCAACACCTTCGGGGCAGATATGGTGCGAAGAAGGCAAAATGCATCTCTAGGTATTCAGTACCTGGGCCAACCAGGTAGTTCTCGCGACTGCGTCGAGGCGGTGGAATTCGTGCTTCAGTTTGGCTATGGCGTGGTCAACGCGAGGATCCTCACGCACGGTAATAGCCATGCTCTGTTTCTAATAACCAAAACTGGCGACCGCATCGTAATTTCATCAGGGTTCGGCTCCGGATACCTTGGCGAAGGTTCAAAGTCATTTTCGTATGTGCTGTCGCTGCTCGATGCTCACGGCGCGGAGGTTGACGAGTACGATATATCACATGGCTTTCTTGCCCGGGTGGAGGATGCGAAGCTCTCGGCGAAGGACTTAGAGTGGCTTGAGGCGGCGAGACCTGTGCGTCCATCCAGGTGGTATGAGTACGTCTTTGATAAACATGACGAGCAGCAATCGAACGGGCTGCTATGGGCAAGTTTCCCGGTAGTGATTCCGTTTGGACTTCTCGACCGTCGGCTAATCGATCTGGCGATAACATTCTGGGAGGGCCCGGATGACCGCCTCTTGATCGGGTATCGTCGCTTGGAAGATTTAGTACGGAAGCGCACCGGCATTTCAGAGCATGGGTCGAAGCTGTTTGCCGCAGTATTTCAGGGGAAGACGGCGAAGCTTTCTTGGCCAGATATCGACCCCGCTGAACAAATTGGGCGCGCGAACATGTTTACTGCGACGTATATGGCATATCGCAACCCCCGCGCGCATCGGGAACTCAAGCACGAACGTCAAGAATACGCTATGGAGCTTCTGCTGCTGAATAACTTGTACTTGCTAGAAAGGTCTGCACGGGAAGTTGCAAATGCGAATGGTTCCAATGCCGCCGCAGCTACGGCGCACACCAGCTGAAGATTCCCACTTTCCTACGGTCGGGGCAGGGAAAACGGCAGTTGAATAGCTGTCGAGGTCTTCGTGCCCGATCATTTTGAAACGGCACCGCTTGATACGAACTGAACGATCTCTTCGAATAGCTCCGCGCTTGTCAACCCCGATACTGAACGTGCAACATCCTCGATTGTCGTCCTAAAATATGTGCCGAGGCGCGGGTTCAGTATGCCAAGATGTGATATCTTGTACTTCCCAGCAGCATAATTTAGCGCCGAATAGACGAGCAACTGACGAAAGTCGGCGCTTCGAAAACTCCGTTCCCCTGCCTTCACTTCGTAAATGGTCGCCCCAGCGATGACATCGCCATACGATTGAACGATGAACCCACAGCCCGGCAAAGCTGGACTGAGTAATAGCTCGTGCTTCTCTACTTCACGAAAAAACTCGTGCGTCTGGCGAGCTATGGCACGCGCCTCCCCCCTCTCTCGTTCCCTGAGGCCGTAAGTCGTACCGCTGCGGTAGCCAGCCGCCGCTAATTGTCGCCGCACGTTTCTCGAGATTAGTTGAACGTGCTTGTCGGAGGGATATTTATAATCTATGTCACGCTTTGCTGCTACCGCATCTTCAAACACCGCGAATGCGACATCATTGACAAAGCTCCTCCGCTTGGGATCCGCGACAGCTTTGACCGGCTTAGCGTAACGTTCATATAACCTGATATTCACGGCACGAACCCACGGCTCCATCATTGGCGCCTTTCGCTGCCAGAGCGATGGATAAAGCTCAGAAAGCTGACGGGCCGATATCAAAGCAAAACGCTCCAATTCTGGTTCGCAAACCGCTGCGATGCCCATTCGCGAAACAATGCCTCTATCGGCGTGAGCTCATTCTTGATGTGCGTGCGCCAATGCTTTCCTTCGTCGCCAAGTAGGAACGACGCAACAATAAATGCGCGACGCTCCCACGCCCCCAGCGTTCTAAACTGGGTGCGGAGGTCTGAGATCCAGTACGACGCCTTATAGCCTGCCATGATGAGGATCGCATCGCGACGCACTAGAGCGCTTGGGTGAGTGCGAAAGAGCTGGGCGAGAAGCTGGATGTTTTCCTCGGAGTTCTGCTTCGACAAAACGCGGAGTGCATAGCATAAGTTAAGGTTAACGGACATTATATGAGACTTGCCTAGTATTAACTGGCGAATTGTTGCGCACACGTACTCCTTTACGGGCTGGTCAAGCTCTTCAAATATCGAGTAGATGCAAATCAATACTTGGGGGAACACGGGAGCAAGCACTTGATGATTGTCGACGAGCGTTCGTGCAGCATCACCTTTAATCCCAGGGCTCAAAAATCGCATGGCGCTAATCAACTTACGTGTCAACGCGATATGGATGCGGCTCTTTACGAGCTCCTTGGATAACAGACCGAGAACATCAAACTGTCCGACTTCATTCTTCAATGCTTCATAGTTCTCGGTTGCGTTGGCTGCGTAGGGATCAAATCTAAGGGGTATGCGAAGGAATCGCCGAGCTTCAGACGTCGAGGAGGATTGATCGGGCTCATCGGGATTGAATTCGGACGCCGTGATAAACTCCTTCGACGTCAGGATGCGGGTCTTTGACTTTTGAAGTGTTAGTCCTTCGTTGCGAAGAAGCTTCTCCGTGAGAAAAACCAGATACTGGTATGCAGACTCAAGATTTGGGGCGAAGAGGTGATAATCGTCGGCGTAGCGGCAGAAAGTGATTCCTTCCGACACCAATAGCCGGTCGACGCGATTTAAGACGAGTTCAGCGAGCAACCGAGCCGCGGGTCCACCGACGGGCAATCCATATGAGTTCGTGTTAGAGAACTGCTTGAGGATCTTTATGATGCGACGAGGCGCATCACTCTTTGAGCCGAGCTGATCGAGAGCATTTTCAAGCCGGTGATGGTAGACACGTGAGTAGAAATCGGCGATGTCGCAGATCAAGACGAAGCGGTGCTTCTTTTGTTTCGCGAGAGTAAGGGAGCGTTGTTGGAATTCTCTCCATCCAATGGCGGTCGAGAATAGGTTCGTCGCCGTCTGGTCTGGCTCGAATCGGTATGAATAGACGATTCGTTTGGATGTTTCCAGCCGCGCTGCCTCAATATTCGGCCCAAGCGATATAGCGAGTGCCAACAGGTATGCATTCCACAC
Organism: uncultured Phycisphaerales bacterium; assembly: GCA_963704405.1. GTDB lineage: Bacteria > Planctomycetota > Phycisphaerae > Tepidisphaerales > Tepidisphaeraceae > MFD01213-c1. Next base: position 664,521 of record OY969903.1, on the reverse strand, counting down.
GGGATCGAGTTGTGTTGCCCACCGAAACCCGGTGTAACCGACGGGTGCAAGGGCACTCTCGTTCGTTGGCGGAAACCGAACAAGAAGGTCATCGAATTCCTTATGATACTTTTCGAGCAGTGCCAAGGCAAGTGCGGGTTGATCTCGAAAGATGTGATGGGTCTGCCAATTCTTTCGTCGCGGGGTAATAATGGAGGAACCGACCGCGTTGGATCGGAAAGGAGTAGCCATGGACCGGCTGTCGAAGATGGACAAGGAAGAATTCGTCAAAAGGATGCAGGCTCAATTTGAACAGGCGATGCGGGAGGTGACTGATGCGGTCAATGATGCGGCTGACGGTCATTTGATCGATGGCTCGGAGGAACGTTGCCGCGATGTGCTGGGAGAGTTCAGACGCATCGCCTACCAGACGGCGGTGCAGATGCGGGTTGAGGCGACAGAGGCCTCGCCCGATTTTTCCCCCGGTGCAGCGAGGGCTGGCGCGTCACGGTGTGGCGGTGCGAACGGCGGTGACGTGCAACGGACTGGTGCAACTGCGTCGGGTGCGATACGAAAAGGTGGGCCAAAGCGGCGACACGCCGGTGGATGAACTGATGGATCTGGCCAACAGCGGGGTGTCGGTGGCGGCGCGGGAGATGGTTTGCCGAATTGCGATCGATTCAGGCTCGGAGCGGCGTGCGGCGGCGAATCTGCAGAGGCTGGCGCAGGTCAAGCTGAGCCACGAAAAACTGCGGCAGTTGTGCGAAAGCGAAGGCAAGGCGGTGATCCAGTGGCAGGAGCAGGAGCAACTGGAGTTCGATTTTGACGCCGGCAAATGGAACACGACCCGCACGGTCGATGGTGCCGTGACATCACGGGCGTATGTGGGGATCGACGGCTTCATGCTGCCGATGGTGAGCGACGCGGAGATGCTCAAGCGATTTGAAAAAGCCAAAGCCAAACGCAAGTCGCGCAAGCGGCGCAAAGGCGTATGCCGCCGCCGGCTGACACGCCGCCGCGGCGCTGACCAGCGTTACAAGGAGATGAAACTGGTGACGATCTACGACCAGGAAAAACATCATCGCCTGGTGCGAGCCACACGCGGCAGCGTGAAACAGACCGGTCGGATGCTCCGCCAGATGTCGGCGGATGTGCACCTGAGGCGGGCCGATCAGATCGCCGCGGTGACCGACGGCGCTGAGTGGATCGCCAGGCTTGTGGATCAGAATCTGCCTCAGCGGCAGACGACGGTGATCCTGGATTACTTCCACGCCAGCCAGCACGTGCATCAGGCGCGACGAAGCTTGTTTGGTGAAAACAACACCCAAGGCAACGACTGGGCCGGGCAGGTGCTGGCGGCATTGAGCCGATCATGGGACTGTTGCTGGGAACTGCTGAATCAGACCCGCAATCGAACCCGAGGCAAGTCCAACCGCAAGGCCATGGACGAGTTGATGCATTACCTGCTGAGCCGGCGTGAGAAGGTGAACTACGCCAGCTTCCGCGCCGCCGGCTATGACATCGGCTCCGGCCCCACCGAATCGATGTGCAAAAGCCTGAGCCGCCGCCTCAAAGGCATCGGCATGCGCTGGAAACCTGCCAATGCAGAGGCGATGGTTGCGCTGGAAGCTTTGCACCAAAGCGATTTATGGGAACGCTACTGGACTACCCGCATCGCCGCCTGAAGAATTGTCAGACCCGATGTGATTTTCGGTTGGAAAAGGGAAGATGTCGGTGTCGCCTAGCGCGACAATATTCTTTATCGCCCTCTCTAGGAATTGTTTCAACTGATACTCACCATGAAAGAGCGGCGGGCTACGGCGCTAAACCACCAAACGACGCCAGCGTCACTCACCTTGGGCGAAGAGATTGGCTGACGCAAGGCGCAAGCGCGAGGAGGAAACCGAGGTACCGGGCCTCTTGCATTTCGCCACGCTCTCAGCTTTGCGCCAACCACCGTTGAGATAAGCCTAGCGACCCGGACTATATGGGGAGTAACAATCTACCTGCAAATTCCGACGTTGCTTTCGACATCCCCATCAGGCCAAATCGTGACGGGCCAACAAACTGGGGCGGCTCTGGCTTGCGTAGGCTAGCTATAGCTAGCGGTTCATAAAAGGGTTACTTCTCAATCTGACCTGCGTGCGGGGACTGGGATATGGGAATGAACAAGCTTCCATTGATCGAAGCTAAAGCCCTGGCTGCGGTGCGGCCCGCTCATCGTAGCGAGAACTCGATATTCTCTTGCCGAGTAGTGGGCGACCTTTGCCATGGTGTTCAGTGTGATGGAGGTCTGGTCGGGATAGAGCATGTGATCGACGCCGGTGCGGCTGGCCGAGGGCGAGCAGATACCGCGGATCGACCGATTGCCGGGTTGACGCGGCGCGACATCTATATAGTCTGTTTGCGTCAATTGAATCGTTAACGCACACATGCACGCTCGTACATGCTGCAGCGCACCCAACAAGAAGGAGACCCGCAATGCCAACCCGTCAATCTGAAGCCGAATGGTCCGGTGATCTCAAGCAGGGCAAAGGAAAAATGAAGCTGGGGAGCGGTGCCTATGAAGGCGCTTATTCATTCCAGTCGCGAATGGAAAACGGGACCGGAACCAACCCGGAAGAGCTGATCGCCGCCGCCCATGCGGGGTGTTTTTCGATGGCGTTGTCGGCCATGCTTTCCGGAGCCGGTCACGTTCCCACACGCGTGCATACCACCGCAAAAGTCACGTTTGAGCCGGTTCCCGGCGGGTTTGGGATCACGAAGATCGCGCTCGACACGGAAGCAAAGATTCCGGGAATCGATGATGCGACGTTTCAGAAAATTGCCCAGGATGCCAAAAAGGGATGCCCGGTATCCAAGGCGCTGGCGAGCGTTCCGGAGATTTCGCTGAGCGCGAAATTGGTTTGACGAATTAGCGTTTTGTTGTCCGCCGCTTGCGGAAACGCGGGTTGAGACGTTTGGCGTTTCCCGCCGGTTTCAATCTGCGATGCCGCAAGCGGCGATTTCACAAATTGCAAAAGCAATGCGTCAAAAACACACAAAATTGGGGCCGTAATTTTTCCCGCCGGATTGCAACATTCTCTATGCTGAGGGCTAATAACCGATAGGAAAATGCGCGACCTTCTGGATATTCTCAGCGCTGTCGATCAAACCGTTCTCAGCACCGAACCCGCCACACTTGCCACTGTTGTCCGCGTTGAAGGCTCGTCTTACCGTCTGCCGGGCGCTCGAATGCTCGTCACCGCGGCAGGCGAACGGTTTGGGTCCGTCAGCGGTGGATGCCTGGAAGCCGACGTCGCTCGGCGCGGCAGGCTTCTTACCGATGACAATCGCAATGTCCTTGTCCGTTATGATGGTTCGGATGAAGAGGCGGCCTGGGGGTTCGGGCTGGGTTGCAACGGGTCAATAGAAGTCTTTATCGAGCGGCTCGCCGCTTCATCGCAGCCGATCGAATTCATTCGCAGGTGCATGCAGCAGTGCGCCGCCGGGGTGCTAGCAACGATGTTCGCTGCGGCGGGCCGGACATCCACCCGGCCCGGCGATTCGCTGGCGATGACCAAAGCCGGCATCCAATACAATTCCATTCAATGCAATGAACTGGCGTCGGCGATCGAAATGGATGCGTTGTCCTGCCTCGCGCAACGCGAATCTGCCACGATTACTTATCAGCTCGGCGGTGCCTGCATCCACGCGCTCGTCGAATCGATCCAGCCGCCCACGCACTTAATTATTTTCGGAGCCGGTCATGATGCGCTGCCGCTGATGCGCGCCGCCAAGTCGCTCGGCTGGCACGTCACCATCTGGGACCGCCGCCCTGGTTATGCCCGTGCGGATCGGTTTCCAGGGGCGAATGCTGTCATTTGTTGCGAGGCGGCTGATATCGCAGACAAGCTGCAATTGACGCCGGACACCGCCGCCGTCGTGATGACGCATCATTATCCTGATGATCGGCAACTGCTCGAAACACTGCTTCGTTCGCCCGCTCGATACATCGGCGCACTCGGCCCTCGCGCCCGCACCGAACGAATCCTGGCCGAGGCGGCTGACACAGGATTCCGCCCGGCGCAAGAGCGGCTCGATCGCCTTCATGCCCCGGTCGGTTTGGACATCGGAGCCGAAGGCCCGGATCAGGTGGCGATCGCGATCATCGGGGAAATTCTGACCGTCCTGAATGAGCGGCCCGGCGGTCCGCTGCGCAGGCGGGCCGGCCCGATTCATCGGCCGGCGGCCACGCGCATCGTGTCCGCCGAATCAGTTGCCTCAAAGCAATTCACCGCAGGGGGATGTAAATGAACGGCAGCTTTGGACTCATCATCCTGGCGGCAGGTGGTTCGAGCCGAATGGGATCGCCTAAGCAGTTGTTGCAGTATCGCGGCAAGACGCTGCTTCGCCGCGCGGTGGATGTCGGTATTGAGTGCGGGTGTGCGCCGATTGTTGTGGTGGTCGGTCACGATGCGCCGCGGATGTACACCGAATTGGAAGGGCTGCCGGTGGTCATTACCGAAAACCCGGACTGGAAGCATGGGATGGGCAGTTCGATTCGGTCCGGCATTATCACCGCCGAGGATGCCGCGCCTGATCTGGCGGCGGTCATTGTGATGCTTTGCGATCAGCCGCTGGTTGATTCTTCGGTCATGCGAAGGCTGATCGCGGGGTATGAAAATGGGGGTTATCCAATTGCGGCCGCGTCATATGCCGAGGCGCTGGGCGTGCCGGCTATTTTCAATCGCAATTATTTCCACGTCCTTCGCAATCTGCCCGTGAATACCGGCGCCAGCAGGCGCTGGAAGAACACGCAATGCAGGTGACCAGCGTGCCGATGGATGAAGGCGAATTTGACGTCGACACACCCGACGATTTTCATCGATTGCATCGAGTCAGCTGATAATCAGAAATAAGAGAACCATCCCCGCGCAGGGCAAAAGCATAACTCTTACCCTCTTGCTCGATACTCCGGCACATCAACAAAACCCCCGTTGCATCACTATTCATATCGTGGTTCAATCCCCTCCCCCGAATCGGCGAAAAATAGCAGTTTGCAAACGAGGACAGAAATGCATGGACCGATGCAATCGATTGGCCGGGTGTTGTTTTGCTCGATTGTGGCAGCACTTGTTGGCTCTTCGAGCTTCTGCGCGATTGCCGCCGACAGCCCCTCCACACCTTCCGCCATGAACCCAACCACCGCACCCGCCGAGACTCCTGAACAGCACAATGCCCGCATGGCCTGGTGGCGTGAGGCCCGTTTTGGCATGTTTATCCACTGGGGCGTCTATTCCGTTCCCGCGGGTTTCTATAACGGCAAAGCCATCCCCGACATCGGCGAGTGGATCATGAACAATGCCTCCATCCCACTTGCGGCCTATGCGAAATACGCCGGGCAATTCACGGCGGAAAAATTCAACGCCGATGAATGGGTATCCCTGGCCAAAAACGCGGGCATGAAATACATCGTCATCACCGCCAAACATCATGACGGCTTTGCGATGTTTCATACCCAGGTGGATGGGTACAATATTTTCGACGCCACCCCCTTCAAACGTGATCCGCTCGCCGAGTTGGCGAAAGCATGTCAGAAGCAAAACATCAAGCTTGGGTTCTATTACTCCCAGGTGCAGGACTGGCATCACCCCGGCGGCGACGCCTTCATTAAAAATGGCCGCAAAACCCCTCACTGGGATTCCGCCCAGGACGGATCATTTGACGACTATCTCAAAACCGTCGCCCTCCCCCAGATGTGCGAGATCCTGACCAACTATGGCCCCGTCGCCGTCCTCTGGTTCGATACCCCCACCCCCTCGATGACGCGCAAACGCGCCCAGCCGTTCGTTGACCTGATGCACGAACTTCAGCCCCAGATCGTCTGGAACAACCGCTTAGGCGGTGGATTCCGCGGCGACACCGAAACCCCCGAACAGTTCATTCCCCCAGGCGGTTTTCCCGGTCGCGACTGGGAAACCTGCATGACGATTAACGACACCTGGGGCTACAAATCCGACGACCAGAACTTCAAACCGGTTGAAAATCTCCTGCATAACCTGATCGATATCGCCAGCAAAGGCGGCAACTATCTTCTGAACGTCGGCCCCACATCCCAGGGCGTCATCCCACAACCGGAAGTTGAACGCCTGCAGGCAGTTGGTGGATGGCTTAAAACCAACGGCGACTCCATCTATGGTTCCAGCGCCACGCCCTTCAAACGCCAGCCTCGCTTTGGGCGGATCACCCAAAAACCCGCCGACCCGGCAACCGGTCAGCCTGCGAAGCTTTTTCTCCATGTCTTCAATTGGCCTGAGGATGGCGCTCTTTGGCTGCCGCTCAAGAGCAAAATCAATAAGGCATATCTGCTGGCATCGCCCGACAGGACATTCCCGGTTGAGATCAGCAAAGGCGGCACCGCAATCCAACTGTCGGGCGATGCGCCCGACACTATTGCGAGTGTTGTCGTCGCTGAACTAGATGGCCCGCCACAGACATTTGTTCCACCGCTCGATGCCGATGCGGATGGGGCATTCACCCTTCAACCGGCTGACGCCAGCCTGACCGGTTCCGCCAAGGTATCATCCCGTCGGCGGCAGAATGTGCTGACGCTCGGCACCGGCGACGATGTCGCCGGATGGGAAGTTAATGTCACTCAGCCAGGAATGTATAGCGTGCAACTCACCTATTCCTGCGATCCGAAACACGCCGGTGGTCGGTATGAAATAGCCGCCGGCGACCAGAAACTGGGGGGCAAAGTCGAGCCAACCAAAAATGCCGATGATTTCACCACCATTACGGTTGGCGCTCTTTCCCTGGGTAAGCTCGGCCCCCTCACTATCGCAATCCGGGCTTCCGAGATCACGTCTCCCCCGCTGATGAATCTCAAGGCCCTTAAACTTAACCCCCAATAACGGTAGACTAACTGGACGTGGCGATGTCCCCATCGCCGTTCCAAAGACGACCCGTCTGAAATTGAAGAGATCCTAAAACCTCTGGAGAAAACGTATGCACAAGTCAGCGTCCTTCATCGCCTTGGTTCTGGCAGCCGCCTCTTTGATCGGTTGCAGCAAGAGCGATCAATCCGGCGGTGGCGCAACCACCCAGGCTTCCGGCGCAAACGGCACTCGGCTAACCATCGCCGTCATTCCCAAGGGCACCTCACATTCTTACTGGCAATCCGTCCGGGCAGGCGCGATGCAAGCTGGCAATGACCTTGGTGTCGACATCCAATATAAAGGGCCCGTCAAGGAGGATGACCGCGCCGGGCAAATCTCCGTGGTTCAGCAGTTTGTTTCGGACAACGTCAACGGCATCGTTCTCGCCCCCCTTGATGACCATGCACTGCTCGCGCCTGTCCAATCAGCCACCAGCAAGAAAATCCCCGTTGTCATCATCGACTCCGCCCTTAACGGTGAAGCTGGCAAGGATTTCATCAGCTTTGTCGCGACCAACAACTATCAAGGCGGTGTGATGGCCGGCGAGCAGCTCGTCAAAATCCTTGGCGGTAAAGGAAAAGTCGTTCTGCTCCGCTACGTCGAAGGCTCCGCCAGCACCAACGAACGCGAACAGGGCTTCCTCGATACGATGAAGAAGAACCCGGACATCACCATGCTCGTCGATAACCGTTACGGCGGAGCAAGCATCAGCGAAGCACAATCGACCGCAATGAATCTCCTCGACCAGCTTCGTCAGGCCGATGGAGTCTTCTGCCCCAATGAATCCAGCACACTTGGCATGCTCAACGCCCTGCGCGGTGTACAGCTCAACGGGAAAATCCACTTCGTTGGCTTCGACGCCACCCCGGCCCTCGTGGATGCCCTGAAGAAAGGCGACATTGATGCCCTGATCTCCCAAAACCCCAAGAAAATGGGATACGAAGGCGTTAAAGCCTGTGTTGGCGCGATCCGCGGCGAACAGGTTCCGGATAAGGTGGATAGCGGTGTCGAACTCATCACCAAAGATAATTTGAGCGATCCGGCTATCCAGAAGTTCTTGAATGGCGGATGAGCCGTTCTGGCACAATTGCTTTGCTACTTAGTCCTCTCTCCCGGTACATCGGGAGGGGGACTGAGACGGCAAGAATGCCCACGAAAATGAGAAACTAATCCCTATAAATGCCTCCCGACCCCCAAACCCCTCACCGCCTGAAAATGCACGGCGTCAAAAAACGCTTTGGCGCAACGATTGCGCTCGACGGCGTCGATCTCTATGTCGATCCCGGCGAAGTTCTGGCGCTGGTCGGTGAAAACGGCGCCGGCAAAAGCACGCTCATGAAGACCCTCTCCGGCGCTCATCAGCCGGACGAAGGGCAGATGTGGCTCGACGGCAAACTCTATAGCCCGCGCAACCCCCTCGATGCCCGCCGGGCCGGCGTGGCGATGATCTACCAGGAACTCTCCCTCGCGCGTCATCTCACGGTGATGGAGAATATCCTGCTGGGAATGGAACCGATGCTCGGGCCTGTGATGAATTGGCCGCAGATGCGCCAGCGCGCCGCTGACGCGATGGCCCAGCTTGGCCGACCGGACATTCGCCCCGATGCTCCGCTGGCCGAGCTTTCCATCGCCGAGCAGCAGCTTGTGGAGATCGGGCGAGCGGTGGCCATTGGCTGCCGTGTGCTGGTTCTTGATGAACCGACAAGCAGCCTCACCCAGTCCGATATCCGCCGGCTTTTTGAGCTCGTCAATCATCTTAAGGAGCAGGGCCTGGCGATTATTTACATCTCGCATTTTCTGGAGGAGGTGCGCGAGATCTCCGACCGCTTCACGGTGCTCCGCGACGGGCGCAGCGTTGGTGGCGGTATCACCGCTTCTGCCCCCACCTCGCAAATCATTTCAATGATGGTTGGCCGCGATGTGGAAGACCTTTATCCGCGCTCAGCGCGCCGGCAAGGCGAGGCGATGCTTGAAGTGACAAACCTCGCCGGCCGCGGCAAGCCGATCGACGCCAGCCTCACCCTTCACCGAGGCGAAGTGGTCGGCATCGCCGGGCTGATTGGCGCTGGCCGCACTGAATTCCTCCGCACGCTTTTCGGACTGGATCGCGTTCGCAGCGGTCAGATCAAAGTTGCGGGTTGCAGCGGCATCGCCACTCCAGCGCAGCGCTGGAACGAAGGCATGGGCATGGTCAGCGAAGACCGCAAATCCGAAGGGCTTGCCCTGACATTGAGCATCGCCGACAACATCACCATGACCCATCTCGGCCCGCTGGTAAGCCCCGCGCGGCAGGACGCCGAGTCTTCCAACTGGATTCAAAAGCTCGCCGTCCGCTGCCGCTCTCCCCGCCAGCGGGTTGGCGATCTGTCCGGCGGCAATCAACAGAAGGTCGCCATCGCGCGGCTGCTTCATCACGATGTCGACGTCCTCCTGCTCGACGAACCCACCCGCGGCATCGATGTCGGTTCCAAAGCTCAGATTTACAAACTCATTGACGAACTTGCCTGCAAAGGCAAAGCGGTGCTGATGGTCAGCAGCTATCTCCCCGAACTGCTCGGCGCCTGCGATCGCATCGCGGTGATGTGCAAAGGCCGGCTCGGACCGGCCGTCCCTGTTTCTGAAACCAACGAACACAAAATTATGCTGCAAGCCACCGGCGCGATGGAGGCCGCATGACCTCCCAGATTACATCCATCCCCCCCGCCGCGCCGCCACAGGCGCCTCCTGTGCTCGACTACAACTCCCTTTCTGTCCGCAGCGGTTATGCAATGCTCAGCAAGCTTGGCCCGATCATCGGCCTCATCTTTGTCTTTGCCCTCTTCTCCGTCCTGGAGCCTCGCACATTCCTCAATTCCGACAACATGCAGATCATGCTCCTGCAAACGGCGGTCGTCGCCACTGCCGCACTGGGCGCAACGGTCATCATCATCTCCGGCGGAATTGATTTGTCCGTCGGGTCCAACATCGCCCTCTGCACCGTCATCATCGCGCAGCTACTGGCCCATGATGTGAATCCGCTGATCGCCGCCGCCATAGGTATCGCCACCGGGTCAGTGGTCGGACTCGTCATCGGCGTGCTGGTCACCTGGCTCAACCTCACCCCCTTCATCGTTACCCTCGGCCTCTGGGGCGCGGTGCGCGGCATCGCAAAACTTTCCGCAAACGAATCCGAAATCTTCCCCCCCTCCACCCGATTGAATGACCTGCTCCGCACCCTCCGCCCCGGCGAACACTGGATGTTATTTCCGCCGGGCGTGTGGATCATGTTCCTGCTGACGATTTTCGTCGCCGCTGTCCTGCGCTATACCCGCTTCGGCCGGCACGTCTTCGCCATTGGCTCCAACGAACAAACTGCCCGCCTCTGCGGCGTTCGCGTCCGTCGCGCCAAGATTCTCATCTATGTCTTTGGCGCGCTTTTCGCCGGTGTCGCCGGGCTGCTTCAATTCTCTTACCTCAACGGCCTTGGCGATCCCACGACTGCCACCGGCCTTGAACTCGATATCATCGCCGCCGTCGTCATCGGGGGCGCAAGCCTCAGCGGTGGACAAGGCAGCGTCCTGGGTTCCCTCATCGGCGCGCTCATCATGACCGTCGTCAACGTGGGATGCACCAAGGTAGGTTTGTCCAATTCCGTACAGCAAATCGTTACCGGCGGCATCATCATCCTCGCCGTCACGCTCGATCAACTGCGCCAGCGCAAGCTCACCTGAACCAGGCCGATGACTTGTGGCCGCAGATGCCGCTGTTCTCTCTCGATATTCCGGCGGGAACGGGAAGGACATGGAGCACATCCAACTACGCCTCCAGCGTCCGGTCAGCATCAGCGCGCCGACAATGCCGCCAGCTTCATGCGTCGCTGCGGGTATGTGCTACAACCGGAGTAGAGATGCTCTAAACGTGATTATTGTGTGAGCGACCTTCATTCAGTTCGCGCATCTTCGACGGCGCCCGATGAGCATCATCATGCCAAGACACATCGGCCCCAGGCATGTCGGCTCCGGAACCTGAAGGCCGGTGCCTGTGATCTTGAACGCAAAAGCGTAATTGGGATCTGCCAGAAGGCTTTCGTTCGGGAGGTTGATCGTTAGCTGGTTGCTGTCACGGGTGAAGCTGACCGGACCATACCCCAGCAAATCAATGCTTTGAATGGTGCTTCCCACCAGGTCGCTCGTTCCCAGCGACTGGATTGAGGTAGTGGACCCGCTGGAAGGCCAGCCCATCATGATGGCATAAAGCACACCCTGCTTGGTCGTGAAGCGGAAGTCCGAACTGGTATGAGCGCCTGAACTGGTGCTCCCCTCGGAAAACTTGAACCATGGCTGCGTGCTGTAAATGGCGTCGCCGTTAGTGGCGAGCCAATCGCCTATTCCCTTCAGGTCGTCCTGCTCTTGCTGCGGAATGGTTCCATCGGCTTTGGGGGCGATATTAAGAAGCAGAGTGCCATTCAGCGAAGTGATATGAACGAGTTGATGGACAAAAGTTCCGACATTGGTGTTGAAACCGGCATTGCTGCCTCCAAGTTCATCATATCCCCAGCTCGAACCGTTGGTGACCGTTTCTTCCACCTGAAAAGGCACCGCCTGAAGTGAAGTGGGTATGGATTTTTCGTAGTCCTCCGTTGCTCCGGCGAGATAAGAGTCGCTTTTGCCGGTGATGGTCACCTGCGGGCTTCCCGCCCAGGTTTTAGCCTGGTTGTAATAGTAAGCCGCAATTTTTTCCTTAAGCGGATCCAGTACGCGGGGATTGATGCCATTATCAAACCAGATCAGGTCCGGATGATAATTATCGATCAATTCCGTGTTGCGCTGGTACCAGTCATCCAGGAAATGAGTCATCGCGTCATTTCCGTCGCTGAAGGTTTTGAGGTCCGGGCGATAAAAGTCCTGCCGGTTTAAGACGTGCGTGACATTGCTGCTGTCCACATAACTCAGCGTCCCGCCGAAATCATTCGGCGTTGTGAGGCTGCCGGCGGAGTGCGAAACTCCCGGACCCACCGGGCCCGATGAAACATTCTGGGCGACAAAATCATAATTCTCTATCTCATGATTCTGCACACCAAACTTCAGGCCCGCCGCGTGTACCGCCGTCGACAATTCACCCACCAGGTCCTGATGAGGTCCAAAGTTGGCGGTGTTGAAAGGATTCACCTTGCTGTCCCAAAGCGAAAACCCATCGTGGTGCTGGGCGGTCATCGTCACATATTTTGCGCCCGAAGCCTTGAACAAAGCGGCCCATGCGGTGGCGTTAAAATTAGCTGCAGTGAACGGCTCATACGCGCTCCCCGCTGCGGAATACGCCGCCGCGCCTGTCGCATTCGGGCCTTTGGTCGGGTCCAATACATCCAGGTAACCAAACGTATTGCGCGGTCCAAAATTCGTCGTAAATTGATCGCTGATTCCGCTGTTGGCGCCGTAGATATATTTCTCGTCCCATTCGTTGTGAGTTGCAGTCGAAGCATAAAGCCCCCAGTGCATCATGATTCCGAATTTGGCGTCCGACAGCCACTTGGGAACGCTGTTCTGCTGAAGCGAATTCCAGTTTGCCTGATACGCTGCGCCCGCGGGGATCGGAGCGCTTAAAGCGACGGCGGAAGCCACTTCCTGATCCGTCGCATTAGGCGAGCCTTGCGCCCCGGCTGTCCGGCACCACAGGAAAAGACCCACTGCAAACGATATCGCGACTACACCGAGCATCCTCTGCCGGGATGATCTTTGAATGAGCATGGGAGGTTCTCCTGGGGGCTCGCAAGGCTCCAACCGACGAGCAGATGAACCGTCAAGCGTATCAACCGAAGGCGGATGTGAACAGAATTAAATTTTAGGTCAAATATTTATGGACTTCTTCGGGTAAGCAGTAATCCCTACGATCAACCCGTAGTTATTCAACGACGGATGAGCCGTTCCCGCCATGTCCGAACAAAATCCCAAGCTCGCAGGTCCAACATCATTTGTGCCCCTGCGGCGGCTTTTCACTCAGATATTTCTTCGCCACCGCCCCGGCCAGATCGATGTCATTGATGTTCGCCAAAGTACATAGCCACGCGATTACATCAGCGAATTCTTCCTCAAGATTCTGCCGATCCTCCCCGTTCAGCGCTGTCGCCAGTTCTCCCACTTCCTCGATGAACCAGAGAAACGTTTTCGGCGTTCCCCTCTCCCGATCCACCTTTTCGTACTTGTCGAAGATATGTTTCTGAAACCCGGCCAATGTCAGTTCGTGTGGATTCATTGTTTCGAATTTGTACAGCCGATGGCTCATTTCAACCACCGAATCCGGGCTCAATCGGACATACTTCCAATAATCCTGCGCATTCAAATTCATTCGAGCCCTTGAGGGTGTTCTTTTCAACGAACCTCCGCTGAGACAATTTCTTGCCTATTTAAAGCCAATTTCACATCCGATCTTAACGCCCCTGCCAACTGTGACGATTCTGTCGACATGTTCCCTTTGTACGAACTATTAAGTCATGCCGAGTTGTCCAGGCCCCGAAGCAGTTCACCGGAGGTGGTTGAAGCCCGCCGCGCCACGCGCCATTCGCGCTGCGGCAACCTCACCCTCTTCCCCCTGGTCGAGCGTCCGGAGCCGATCGATCCGCTCGATGACGAACCAACCGTCATCGCCGCCATCAGCAATGTCTCTTCCACCGGATTGGGTCTATTACACTCTGATGAGATGCCCACCGGCCTGGAGTTCGACGTGCAATGGCCCGCCGGCAATCGCTCCCTTCCGCTGCGATTCCAGGTAGTCCACACGCGCCCCTCTGCCGCCGGCATGTATCGCACCGGCGCCCGGCTCGTCTCCGGCCAGATGCCCGAAGAGGCGACACCGACTGACTTCACTCAACTCGCACTTCCTGAATCGAATGAAAGCGTGCTGGAATCCGCGCTTCAAGCCTCCGCTGAAATCCAGGCAATCGCCCAAGCCGCATTCCCCGAGCTTGTCGAATCCTTGAATGCAGAAATAGAAGCAACCGAACAAGCTGAAGCCGAATCAGAAGCCCCCGCTTCGTCCACAACTTCCGCCACCTCCACCGGCATCATGCACTACGAGCCGGATCCAACCCCCGCCCCCGCGCGGCTCATTGCGCCGCCGGGCTCGTTCAACGTTTCTGAAGCCTTCGGTTTCGACAAAACCGAGCGGCTCGACGGCGTCACCACCTGCGGCTGGGAACGATCGGTTGAAATCCGCCGGGTCGGTGATCGCCTGTGGATCTATATCCACTCCCCCGGCAAGAAAAACGGCTGGGGCATTTTTGTCGATCCTTCAGAATTCGAATCCGCCTTTACCCGAGTCCAGCAAGCCGCCAAATCCCCGTTCATCACCAGCCTGGCGGCATGAAGGAAAAGGAAAATGTGAAGACGGAAGTCGAAAACTTTTTCGCCTCGCTTTCCTTCACATTTTCCATTTTTCTGGTTGTCGCCTCACGCGACAACCAGATTGTCCCTGTGGACCACCTCGTCATACGCCCCCTCCGCCAGCGTCGCGCGGACTTCCTGGGTTTTCTTTCCTTTGATTCGCTCTACATCGCCGGCTGTGTAATTGGATAAGCCCCGCGCAATGATTCGCCCGTCACCGGCGGCGATGGCGATCACATCACCCCGGCCAAAATCCCCTTCAACCTTCACAATCCCCGCCGGCAGCAGGCTGCGATTTTTTTCCAGAAGCGCTTTCACTGCCCCTTCATCCACCGTAATCGTCCCCGCCGGCCGTGCCGCCCCAATCCAGCGGCTGCGCCCGACATCTTCTTTCCGCCCGGCACAAACAGCGTCCCCACCTCTTCATAAGCCATCAGGCGAATCAGAACATTTTCCATTCGCCCGTTCGCCACCACCATCGCCGACCCTGCGTCCGTCACCATACGGGCGGCGTTCACCTTCGAATCCATTCCCCCTTTGCCCAGGGCCGACTTTTCCGTCCGCACCAGCTCGCGTGCCGCATCGATGCTCTGCACCAGCCGAACCGGCTTTTCATCCGCATCCAGAATTCCATCCACCACGCTCAAAAGCACCAGCAGGTCTGCCCGCAGCGCATGCGCCACCAGGGCGGCCAGAATATCGTTGTCCCCAAACGTGATCTTCACCAGCTCATCCGTGCTGATCGTGTCATTCTCATTAATGATCGGAATGCTTCCCAGTTCATGCACCGCATGAATCGTGTTCCGCACGTTGAGGAATCGCGTGCGATCATCAATGTCTTCCCGTGTCAGCAGCAACTGCGCCACATGTATTGAGTGCGGCCCAAACGCCTTGGCCCACGCGTCCATGAGCCGCCGCTGCCCCACCGCCGCCACCGCCTGCAGCCTGGCCAGATCGGTCGGCCGTTTGGGCAGATTCAATTCACTTACTCCCGCCCCGATCGCCCCTGAACTTACAATCGTGACAAGCGTCCCGCGCTCGCGCAAATTTGCGACTTGCCGCGCGATGGTCGAAAGAAACTCCGCATCCAGCCGCCCATCTTTGCTGGTGAGCAACTGCGTGCCAAGCTTAACAACGATAGACCTTGCATCCTGAAGATAAGGCTGTCGGCTGGAAGTCATTTCGCGCTCTTCGAACACAGTGCTTTTAGTGTACTGCTGTCTTTGGAAATGAAAACAAGGGAGGGGTTAACCGCGGCTCGACTCACCTCACCGAAGCCAGCTTCACAGATGAAGAGGGATCATGAGAAAACTGCAATAATCACGTCGCCTCCTGCCTCATCAGCGCGACACTCCAGCCCGTGCAAGCTGCGCGGCAGCTCAATGAACCGCCGCCTCCCCCAGCTCATTCCATCCCTTCACCGCCGGCGTCGACGACCGGCAACCATCAAGGCCCCAATACCCATCATCCCAATCATCGCCGGCTCCGGCACTGCCGAGCTGTCGGCTTGCCCCGCCACTTCCGCCGCCGTGCTCGCGATCAATCCCGATGATCCGCCAAGTGTCCCACCCGCTCCTGTTGGCTGCATGTTGAATGCGTTGTCGATCAGCGAATAGTCCGATCCATCAATGACGCCGTCATAGTTAAAGTCACCATTGAACCAGCCAGTCAATCCATGCAGGAAGCCGTTGTCGATCTTCACGTAGTCATTCCCGTCAACTTTTCCCGAAAGATCCGCATCACCAAAATAAGTGTATTTCACCAGCACATCAGTGGCGGCCGGATTCTGCCCGTCAAACAACCCGTGGCTGGTCCCCGTGCCGTAGATCGGATTGCCGGTGCCGTCATCATTGGAGATGGCGCCGATGGTGGTGAGATGTGTTGCATCGCCGGCGGCGGCGGAGCTCACGATCCCGCTCGCCGCATCCCAGAATCCGCCACTCGCCAGATTGATCCCGCTCTTGAGCTGATCCGTGATGTTGGTGAGGTTGCCGAGCTTCACATCCATGTCATTGCCGGCGATGTCGATCTTGCCCTGCCACGCGCCAAGCGTTCCGCTGATGGTCATCCCTGTTGTCACCAGCAACGTGCGGTTGGCGTGCAACACCGGATTGGCCAGGTTCAACTGTCCGCCGCTGTTGATCGTTAAGCCTGCCAGCGTGCGTGTTTTGATCCCGCTGGTCGCCGCCGCGAAGGTTGTGACGCCGTTGATGGTTAAGGTCGTCGTCGCCGGCAGCGCCGCGGCGGCGTTCACAAGCAACGTCTCGTTCGCATTCACCGTGGTATTGCCCGTATACGTCTCAACCCCGCCCAGCGCGACGGTGCCATTGCCACCGCCGAGGATAACCAGGTTGGTTCCCGCTCCGTTGGCGTCATTCAAAACCGCGTTGTAGTTCAATGTTCCATTGCCACCACCCAGCCGCCAGTTCAAACCATTGGGCGCCAGAGTGCCTGTGTAGGTATAGCTGGCGGTGTTGTTCACCGCGCCCAGGCCCATGTTGCTCCACGCCGCCGGCGCTGTACCGAAATTGATGCTCGTCGACGCATCCGCGGCCGATGCGATCGCAAACGCGCCGCCACTGCCGGCCTGCACCTTTCCAAGGAAGGTGGCATTCTGAATGCCACCGGCATAACCAACCGCCCCGCCGCTGTTGACAGTGATCGTACCGCTCGGAAGAACGCCTGAAGCGCCCAGCAACACCGTTCCGCCGCTAACAACCGTTGTGGCGACCGTCATCGAGCTGCCGTTCAACGTCAGCATACCGGTGCCGGTCTTGTTGATGCTGCTGCCCGTGCTCGATCCTTGATCGACCGTGCCGCTCACGACGGTATCGCCGCTCCCCGCGAGCGTCAGCGTGCGGCTGGTGATGCTGCTCGTCAGCGAAAGCTGCCCCAGCGTGAGCTTCTTTCCCGCCACAATATTATTCGTCAGCGCCTTGCTCGCATTGACCGTGAGCTTGGCAGAGGTTGTCAGCGACGACAATCCCGAAACAGTGCTGTCCAGCGCAAGTTGGAATGGATTCAGCACGGACACATCGCTCGCCCCGGCCTGCACGGTTCCGCCGTTGAGGATAAGCGAACCGCTCGAGTTGCCCAGCGGACCTGCCGTGCTGCTGGTGGAATTCGCGCCGACAATCAACGCGCCTGCGTTGGCGCTGACACCACCGGTGAATGTGCTGGGGCCGGAAAGGGTCAGGCTTCCAAGGCCCAGCTTCGTGAGCTTCCCCGCCCCAGTGAAGCCGATGGCCGATGCAAATGTCACGTTCTGCCCGTTGGTATCGATTGAAGCGCCCGCCGAACCAATCTTGATCTGCGAAGAGAGGTCCGGACTCACCCCGTTGAATTGCAGTATGCCGGTGCTGGTGAAGGTGATCGGCCCGGTGCCCAGCGGCGCAGATGCGGCGGCGACCTGCAGGATACCGGTGTTGATGGTCACGCCACCCGTCCACACAGGGTTGGAGTGGGAGATGACGACGGTTCCCGAGCCTGTGGTTTTAAGATTGACAGCGCCGCCGGCGCCGTTGGAATCAGCGATCTGGCCGCTGATGGTTACGACATTCGTCGCATCCGTTCCCGTGTTCACGGTCACCGTTCGCGGTGTGCTGATCGAATTGGACAGAAAAACATTTCCCCCAAGTGTGAGGCTGTCGCCGGAAATCTGGGTGGCGAGCGTGTCGGCGCCGGTGAAGGTGAATGAGCCGTTGATCGTGAGCGATCCGTCGAAGAATGCGTTGGTGGGCATCTCGACATTGTTCGCAATCGTGCGGGCGACCGGCGTTAAAATGTCCGACGATCCACCGACGATCAGCTTTCCGGCGCCCAGGGCATTGTTGTTACCGATGGTGACATTCGCCGCGTTGGTGACCGTGGTCCCACCGGCGTAGGTGCTGCCTGCGCCGGCGAGCGTGACAAAACCGCCGTTGGTTCCATCGATCGTCAACGGAACTACTCCGCTGGTATCAGTGACGGCGGCGTTGACGACCGTGGTGCCCCCGCCGGTGATGGCGAAGGCGGCGGCGTGGCTTGTCGCGCCAAGATCCAGCGAGCCGGAGAGCGTGAGTGTTCCGGCGAACATGTTGTTGGTCAGTATGCCGGCGCCGTTAGCGGTGATCGGTCCGCTCAGCGTGAGATCGGTCGAGCCGGAGATAAGCGGATTGACGTTCAGGTGGATGGCGTTGGGTACTGTCACCGGCGTGCTGCTCTGGAGCACTCCGCCATTCACAAGCAGCGTTCCCGTACCGAGCGCCGATGCATTGCCAAGCGTCAGCGATCCCGTGGCGCTGAGCGTGGTGTTGCCGGTGTAGGTATTAACACCCGACAGCGTGACATTGCTGTTGATCGTCAGCGGCACGGCACTAGCGCTGCTGTCGCTGATGATCCCGCTGACAGCGGTCACGCCGGCGCCGGAAAGCTGGAATGTCGCGGCGTGGCCCGTTGCGCCAAGGTCCAGGGAGTTTGAAATTGTAAATGTCGATGAACTGTTGTTGGTGAGGGTATCCGCGCCGGTCGCTGAAACGACGCCGGCGAGCGTGAGTGCTCCGCTGCCTGCGATGGCAGAGTTGCTGACGAGGTTCACGGAGTTGGCCGTCGAGCGCGCGCCGGAGGCTGACAGCGTGCCACCGGAGAGGTTCAATGCGCCAGAGCCAAGCACGCTGGTATTGGCAAGGACCAGTGTGCCGCCGCTGACAGTCGTACCACCGGCGTATGTGCTGTTTAAGCCGGACAGCGTGACGGTTCCACTGGAGATGGTGAGAGGGATAGATGCGCTGGCGTCGGTGATGACACCGACAGTCGTAGCGCCGGTTCCATTGAACGTGAAGGAGGCGGCGTGACCGGTTGCGCCCACTTCCAGGCCGCCAAGCAGTTGAAGCGAAAAACCGAGGCTTACGCTATTGGTCAGCGTGCTCGCGCCCGTGGCGCTGGTCAGGCCATTGATGGTGAGGCTTTTACCTTTGATGGTGGAGCTGGCGTTGAGCTTCAGTGCATTGGCGATCGATAGGGTCGTGTTGCTTTCGAGCGTGCCACCGTTGATTTGAATAGCGCCAGTGCCGGCGGCGGAGTTGCTGCCAAGGATTAAATCACCTGTGGAAGAAACGATGGTGCCGCCGCTGTAGGAGTTGTTGCCCGACAGCCGAACGGTGCCCCCGCTGCTGGAATTAATCGTCAGCGGAACGGAGTTGCTGGAATCGGTGAGGGAGCCGCTGACGACGGTGCTTCCGATACCGGTGAACTGGAAGGTGGCGGCATGGCCGGTCGCGCCGAGGTTCAAGGCCCCCAGAGTAAACGAGCCGGAAGCAATCACGTTTTGCAGGGTGGTCGCACCGGCGGCGGAAGTTGCGCCGCTGATAGTGATGGATTGACTGCCGACCACGGAAGAGTCGGCGGTGAGCGAAAGGGCGTTGGTCAGCGAACGGGCGGCGGACGCCTGAAGATTGCCCCCTGCGAGCGTCAGGATGCCGGTGCCGACGGCGGAGTTATTGCCGAGGTTTAAGGTGCCCGCCGAGACGATGGTGCCGCCGGTATAGGTGTTGACCCCGGAGAGGGTAAGCGTGCCCGAGCCGGGGACGTTCACACCGAACGCGCCGGTGATAATTCCACCGACGGAAAGACCGCCGCTGGCGGCGTTGAAGCTGGTGGCTTGCTGCAAGGCCAGGTTGAGGCTGATTGTTTCAAGAGAAAAACTGTTGTTGACAATGTCGCCGCCAAGATTGATGGCATTGCCTGTGAGCACGAAAACATCGGCGCTGTTGTCGAACGTGATGCCGTTGAACTGAGTGCCGGCGGTGAAGTCGTTAACCGGAGCAAGCCCCGTCGATCCGGAGAAGATCAGCGCGTCGTTGGCCTGCGGAGCAATGCCGCCCCAGTTGAACGGATCGGTCCAGTTGTTATTCGCAGGGCTATCGTCACCCGTCCACGTATCCGGCGCAGCTTGAACCACCGCCGACATACCCAGTATTCCCGCCCCCGCTGCCAGGGCAAGCATCTTCCGTTTGCCACCACTCGACAGACCGATCCACTTCCCGCTCTGATCCACTCGCGACATGCAGCCCTCCAACGAAATGCATTTTCCCAGGAAATCCCTGATCAACCCATCGCCCTGCCAGACTATTCGAAATGTCCCCTGCAGATCGCCACACTTGTAAACATTCCTTTGTGGCGCAAAGCCGGCGGCAGCAAGCCCACCGCTCACAAGTTTCGAATGACATTCCCTTTGGCGTTCTCTTTAGACTGGCCGGCTACCGATAGGCCAACGCCAGTTTACCGAGACGAACCCGCTGTTTCGAGCAAATGGTTAAGAAAATCCCTCCCCCACCTGCTTTACCAAAGAAATGCCCCGACAAGGCCCCAAATCGCAATCTAAAACCAACCCTTTTTCCCCACCACATATATCTGGTGGAACTCCTCATCCGTTTTCGTCAGGTAAATGATCCCTTCCACCAACCCAATCACATGCATAATCGGCGCGGCAACCCCGCACGTCAGGATCGATGACAACAGCATGATGAGCCCCGGCGTCGTCATCCCAAGCATAAACTTATGAATCCCCAGCCCGCCCAGCAGAATCCCAAACACCCCCGCGGCAACGCGATTGCTCTCTACCTGCTTCTGTAAATATGGCGGAACATGCCCCTGACCCTGAAATGCCCCGCCCCCCCCGCCCGCCGGAGGCATAGGCGGCGGTGATGCAGCCGACGCAACCGACGCCCCACCAAACAATGTTGCCAACTCCGGCACCGCGTCCGCCCGTTCCCACTGCGCCATACCTTCTGACCACACAAGGGTTTCCGGATGAATCGCCTGCCCCCGAAGCTGCTCAATCTCAAACGGCCCGCGCTGATTCGGACCGTCCGCATAATAAAAGCTCGCCATCCTGTTTCCCTGGGTAAGTGATCTCATCAATTCTCTTTTTCCACTCGCCGACCGCAACTATAAAACCCGCCCCACGTTGGAATTATGCTTCCCCAACGACACCGCATGTTAAAATGGGTAAAGAATTTTTCGACACATTCCGATACAACAAGTGTCGCAAGTTATCCATATTAACATGCGGGTATCAAAGTCGGTGGCACGGAGGCTTCCGAATGTTAAGTTGGTAAGAAAGCCGGGATGGCTGGCTTACCTTCGGAGAAACGTCCATGAGCCTCAGCACGAACCAGATCGACACGAACCTGTCCCGCTCTTACCTCGAGCCCCTTCTCACAGGCGATCGCGCCGCCTGCCGCAAGGTGGTCGATACCGCTTTAGCCGTCGGCATCGAAGCCTATGACCTGCTCACGCAGCTCATCTGGCCGACGATGGAACTGCTTCAGTCGCTGTATCGTGAAGACCGGATCAGCATCACAAGCCTGAACCTCGCGACTCGCCTGAACCGCCAGCTCACCGATCAGTTGACTGCAAAGCTGCAGCGCAATGATCCCAATGGCCGCAAAGCCCTGATCTTCTGCGGCAACGCCGAGCCGGAAGAACTGGGTGGCCAACTGTGCGCCGACCTCTTCGAAGTCGACGGCTGGACCGTTCGCTTCGCCGGTGGCGGGGTTCCCGATGATGAAGTGCTCAAGCTCATCGGTGATGAACGCCCCGACCTTCTCGTGATGTTCGGAACACTGCCGAGCGGCGTTCCCGCCGTCCGCAAGCTGATCGACTACCTCCGTGAAGTCAACAGTTGCCCCAACATGCAGGTGATGTGCTGCGGCGGAATCTATAAACGAGCCGAAGGCCTCTCCGAAGAAATCGGCGCGGACCTCTACGCTCCCGACGCCGCATCCGCAGTGGATGTCGCCAACGGACATCCGACTAAAAAGGCGACCGTCGACCAGCAGACCGTTGGCCGCACCCGCCGAATCCGCAAAGCCGAGGCGCGCAAAGCTCAATCCGTGACGCGCGTCGGTCCCGCGAACAGCTCAATCAACGGTTCACCGGCCAACCCGATCGCGGCCTGAAGCTGATCCGCTCGTGACGTTTATATTTCCATAAGTCTGGGGATCGGCGGAGCCGGTTTAAGACATGGACGGCCGATGGTTCAAAGGATTGAACCGTCGGCTTCTTTATGCGCAGTGCGAAACATAAGTATGTCGGGGGCAATTCATTTCCTTTAGGAAGACCCCGTGTATAGCGGCCCATCCAGCATTCCAAATCGCGCGACATTTAGAACATAACTACGCACATAATCCTAATCGCCAAAATTATAATTTCATTGCGAAAACGATTGACGTATATGTTAGAATGCCATAGTTTCACGTAGTCATTTCATCGGACAAGCTTCACGATTTTTTTTGTACTTTGAAGGTCAGGTTTTCCAATTCCCTGCTGTGATCATTTCAGACTGCGTTGCAGCGGCAAACGCAGGAATTATGGCTGAGGAGCAGTTCACAAATCTTTGCGTTTAACATATTGGCGCGGCGGGTTCGTGCCCGTGGGTGTCAGTATCCATTTCAATTTTCTGCTGGAGGTACTCATGGTTCGCTCATTTCTCGCTGGTCGCAAATCGGCGCAGCGTTCCCAGGCCACAAAGACAACGCGCGGCGCATGCATGGAGCGCCTGGAAGACCGCACATTGATGGCCGCCTTCTCGGGCGCTGTCGGTTTCGGTGCTTCGGCTACCGGTGGGGCCGGCGGTTCAACCTATCACGTCACTAACCTCAATGACTCAGGCGCAGGATCGTTTCGCGATGCAGTCAGCCACGCCAATCGCACGATCGTGTTCGACGTGACAGGCACCATCAGCCTCCGATCCGTGGTCGCGTGCAGCAGCAACCTGACGATCAACGGCCAATCCGCCCCCGGAAACGGCATCGCCATCATCGGCAAGGAAGTTTCCTTCAGCGGTTCGTCCAATGACATCGTGCGATACATCCGCATCCGCCAGGGCACCAACGACACCCAGACCGGCAAGAGCGCCGTCGGCATGGACAACGCCAGCCGGATCATCTTCGATCACGTCTCCGTTGAATTCGGGCAATGGGACAACATCGATGTGAACGGCAGCACCAACATCACCTTCCAGAACTGCATCATCGCCGACCCCATCGGCCAGCAGTTCAACGTCCATAGCACCAGCTCAAACGTTACGTTCTATAATGACATCTTTGCCAACGCCCATAACCGCAGCCCGCTGGCCAAGGGCAATACACAGTTCATCAATAATGTTATTTATAACTTCCAGGCGGGTTACACGGCCGGCGATTCGTCAGGTCATTTCACGCATGATATTGTCGGCAACTATTTCATCGTCGGCCCATCGACGTCAAACAGCCGTGACGCCTCCTATCAGATGGGCAACCAGAGCGTCTATTCCAAGGGAAATATGGAAGACACGAGCAAAGACGGTCGGCTCAATGGCGGCAATTTCACGCCTAGCGGAACTCGGCTGAGTGCTCCCTGGGCCCCATCAACCAATACGATTCACACGCTAAGCGCCGCCGCAGCCTACGCATTTGACGTCGGCAACGCCGGCGACTCGCTGCATCGCGATCAAGTCGATGCGCTGGTGATTGCCGACGTAACCTCCCTCGGCAAGAAGGGCCATATGTGGACGTCCCAAAACGCAACGGGCCTTTCCAATAATGGATATGGTCCCGTCTGATCATTCGCCGATTTTCTCATCCAGAAAATAAAGGGCGGCCCGCCTGACAGGGGGCCGCCCTTTTCAGTTTCAACAAAGAATGTGTCGCGCCGTGCCCCTGAAACCGGCTTCGTTGATGCTTTTGCGAAACATCCCTTAAAGGCGCAACCCCCTGAAGGCACAGGAGGTGAGGCACAAATCTCACCGTCCAATAATAACCAACCGCATTTACAGCGATTGACGGGGGGCGCCAGCCGGATTAAAAGGTTTAATCGTTACAGATCGACCGTTGTCGGCTCGCGACTTGACAAAAACCGCGACCCATTCCGGCGGACGGGGCATACTCCGTCTCAACATGATTGAACTAGCCAACTTCATCTCGGCAAAGGCCAACCGCTCGCAACTGATCGCTCGGCGGATTGTCATCGTCGCCTGTGCGATTATCGGGATTGGCGTTCTCGGTTCAGTCGGCGCCAACGCCGTCGATGCCAAACAGCCCCCCGCACGATTTGTTTCCCAGGGCATCTCCTCAGCCGCCGGCCTCGGGGCTATGGCCAGCCAGCCCGTGGACGGCGGTGTGGAACTGATCCACGAAACACGCCTCACAACCGGCAATTCGCACGTCGTCTGGATGAACGTCACCGCCTATTGCCCCTGCCCCAAATGCTGCGGCAAAAACGCCAGGGGCATCACCGCCAGCGGCAAACTGATCGACTTCAACGGTGGACATTTCGCAGCCGCCCCCGCCCAATATTCCTTCGGCACCAAACTCATCATCCCCGGCTACAACAACAGCCAGCCCGTCCAGGTCCTCGACCGCGGCGGCGCCATCAAAGGCAACCACCTCGACGTCTTCTTCCCCACCCACGAAGAAGCCAAGCAGTGGGGCCGCCGCTGGGTCGGTGTCATCGTCGCGGATTAATAACCATCAGACATTCCGTCCATGCCAAGCTCGCCGACATCTCAAACCTGTTCATTCGAACGACCAAAAACCCCCTCTCGCCGATATCCCGTTTCCCCGTATACTCCCAAACCAGCCCGCCGGGTGGCGCGGCTTGAATCTGCCGTTCGCAAGGAGTTGTCATGAATGTGCTTGTCGCCGGTGGGGCCGGGTATATCGGATCACATACCGTTAAGCGGCTGCTCGAAGCCGGCCACTCCCCTCTGATCTACGACAATCTCTCGCGCGGGCATAAAACTGTCGCCGATATTTTGAAAGTGCCTTTTATCGCCGCCGATTTGAACGATCGCGCGACCCTTACTGCCACCCTGCAAGATCACAAGATCGAAGCCGTCATGCACTTCGCCGCTTTTGCTTACGTCGGCGAGAGCGTTGAGAAGCCGCTGATGTACTATCAGAATAACGTCGCCACCACGATCAGCGTGTTGCAGGCGATGCAGGAAGTCGGTGTGAATCGCTTCGTGTTTTCCAGCACCTGCGCCACCTACGGCGACCCCGACAAAATCCCCATCACCGAAGAAGAAAAAAAAGCCCCGGTCAGCCCTTATGGCCGCAGCAAATGGATGGTCGAACAGATCCTCCAGGATCTGCCGCTCGGTTGGAAAGATTTCAAGTTCGCCGCCCTGAGATACTTCAATGCCAGCGGCTGCGCGATGGACGGAACCCTCGGTGAAGATCACGATCCCGAAACCCACCTGATCCCCGTCATCCTTCAAGCCATCCTCGGCGTGCGCCCCGGCATCACCGTCTTCGGCACCGACTACCCCACCAAAGACGGCACCAACGTTCGCGACTATATCCACGTCGACGACCTGGCCGACGCCCATATCAAGGCGATGGAAAAACTCGACGACCAGAAAAAAATCGTCTGCAATCTCGGCACCGGCAACGGCTTCAGCGTCAGGGAAATCATCGCGACCGCCGAGAAAGTCACCGGCAAAAAAGTCCCCGTCACCTACGGCCCACGACGCGCCGGTGACGCCATTGCCCTCTACGCCGACCCCTCCCGCGCCAAACAACTCCTCGGCTGGGAAGCCAAACACAAAGACCCGCAGACCATCATCCAATCCGCGTGGAACTGGTTCTCTAAACACCCGCGAGGGTATCACGGATAAAAATAAGCGCAGAACGATGAGCGCAGAACGCAGATCGAAGAGATGATGGGCTTTGATCGGCGCTCATCGTCCTGCGTTCTGCGCTTATTCCGCAGAACGTGCTTCTCTTCGATCTGCGCTCATCGCTCTGCGCTCTGCGTTTCGATATCTATTCGATCTGCGCTCATCGTTCTGCGCTTCTTCCCGCTACAATCCTTCCATGAAGATTTACACCAAGACCGGCGACGACGGCACCACCGGCCTCATCGGCGGCGGTCGCGTAAGCAAAGGTGACCGCCGAATCAATTGCTACGGCACCATCGACGAACTCAACGCCTCCATCGGCTTGGCCGCCGTAACCGCCGACTTGCGATTGGTGGCGCTCCTGCGCGAGGTGCAGAACGATTTATTCGTTGTCGGCTCCCACCTGGCCACGCCCGCCGAAAGCGAACATCGCGCTGCGCTTCCTGCGCTGGACGACGGAATCATTCATCGCCTGGAAATGGAAATCGATGCGGCTGAAGCAACGCTGCCGCCTCTCCGCAATTTCATCCTCCCCGGCGGCAGCGAAACAGGCGCCCGCCTGCATCTCGCCCGCACCATCTGCCGCCGCGCCGAGCGGCTGCTGGTTGATTACGCCGAAGACCGCCCTGTCCCCGCCACGATCATCACCTATCTCAATCGTCTCAGCGACTGGCTTTTCGTCCACGCCCGCTTCGCCAACGCCACCGCTAACATCGCCGACATCATCTGGCGAAAACCGACCTGACCACCCATCCCATATTGCCCCGCCAAAAACCAATGCCCCATGCCCACCTGCCCAAACATTTCGTCACCGACCTTCGATCGGCGTCAAACATAGAATGCAAGCCAAAAAAGCATCGCCCCAGCCGCGCTCAAAGCCATCAAAAAACCATCAAGGCACGCATCCCCATTTCTCGCTGCTCGCCGATTCATCACATCGCCCCCGGTCACGTTCGTTCGACTCCAATGGTCCGCAATCATCAGAAGTAAAAGCCCTGGCGTCCGGCCAACAAACCATCCGTATACAACTGCCACAGGGGGCGTGCCCTGCCCAGGAGGTGGGGACGCTGGGGCGGAACCGAATGCCATTCGGTTAATCGTTAAGCGGCTTGTTTGGCTCGGGTTGGCAGTAGGTGGATCGAGGTTTTCTCATCAGACTGTACGAGTTATGAATCCGCCGCTTTACCACCCGTGGATGATATCGGCCCGGCGCAAAGGATTCACCTTCAACTCCGATCCGCTCACGCCTTCCGCTGGTTTGAGCAGCGCGATGAGCCAACGTGATGCATCGACGAAGCTGATGCGACTGGCGTCGTCGATCTCCTGCTCTTGCGCCGCGTCCCGCATCGCGGCACGGATCAGGTTGTACACCAGTGCAAAGACCATCAACTCCTTCATCACGCCGTCAGGCGTCTGGCACTTGAGGTGCTCCATCTTCATCGTTGTTTTCAAATGCCGGAAGTTGGTTTCGATCCCCCAGCGCAACTGGTACAGCCGGGCAATCTCTCGCTTGGGATAGCGCATCGGATCCAGCAGCGTGGTGACGAGCGTCACCTGGCGGGTGCGCATTCCCCTGGCGATGATGTCGTAGCGAAGCTCGCGAAGCACAAGCGTCTGCGGCAGGCTGGCAAACACGTCGGCGGCCATGCCGCTTATCCGCTTGGAAGGCTTAATCCACCGAACAATCTGATCCTGCCTGCCAAGGCTCTTCACAAAATGGGAGTTGGGGAGTGATCTTTTGTATGCTCCTTTTTTCCTCGATCTTCCCCGCGCCGCCCGGCCGGGCGTGAAGTCGACGACCTGGCTCGCATTCATGCGGAACACCGCATCTACCGACATTTTCCCCAGCGTCACCAGATGCCCAAAGGAACAGAATCCCCGGTCTCCCAGCAGCACGTCGCCGGCCTGCAACAGGCCGTGCGGCCCGGCAAGTTGACTGGCCTCGCCCATGGTCAGGGCCATCATGCTCAACTGCAGGATCATTCCGCTGGCCAGATCCATAAGCGCCAGCATTTTGATCATGGGGAAGCCGCATCCGGATTTCTGCTCGCTGGGCTGGGGCCACATTTTTTGCAGTGCCGGTTCGTCGGGCGTACTGACGGTTGTGCCGTCGATCATCAGCACGCGACGGCCCAGCCAGATGGAGGCGGATTGGTTACACGCATCGCACGATAATTGTTCGACCAGCCTGGCCACGCCCGCCGCCGGCAGCCGCTGCCGCGCGTCGCAGTAGCTTCCCTCGCTGCAACCAATGCCCCAGAGCCACCGCAGATGAGTCATGGCCGTGTTGCCATGCAGAACCTGCAGCAGGAACAGCGTCATGGTGTTGGCTGGATTGAGCAGCCGATTACGCCAGACATGACCGACCTGGGCAAAACATCGGTTGATTCTCTCGGCCCCGCCAAGAGACCCCAAGGGGTCAGATTTGATCCGCTGCAGCGTGGACGCGATGATAGCCATCCGTGGCCTCCTTTGAGTTTGGGGACTTAAGACATCACCATTCTCTCAGGAGGCCGCGTCTTGCGCGAATATTCACAACGCGCGCCGCGGCGCGGAGTTATGTGCTAACCGAATGGCATTCGGGGCGGAACCTAGCGGCACGGCGAGAGTAAGAGCGGGTTCCGCCCCGGCTTCAACTCGCCCGCCGGCACAGCCGTCCTTTTCCTCCTTGCGGGGGTGCGGGGGCAGCAGCCCCTGCGGCTGCGATTTATCTTCGTCTTTGTTTTTGTCTTCCTCCACCACCATATTCAACGCCGCCCAATCCCCCTCACAGCCACCGCTTGCATCAACTTCCAACCCCCACTTTACCCCTCCGCCAAAATCCCTGAACCAACCTACAATTACACAGTGCCCGCCACGCTCCTCCAATTCGCCCTGGTGAACGACACCGCCGCCATCACCACAAAAAAACTTCTGAAGCAAACCGCTCTTGCGGACTTTTTCCGAACCTTAAATGACGAAGACCTCCGTCTCGCTGTCCGCTACGCCGTTGGCCGCGCCTTTTCTTCAACCGATGAGCGCACGCTCAACGTCGGCGGCGCCATCCTCAGCGACGTTGTCCTTTCCATCCTGAAACTCGATCCCGCAGAATTTTATCGGCTGGCCATTCAAACCGGCGACACCGCCGAAGCCCTTTCCCGCGCATGGCCCGCGACGAACTTTTCAGCCGACGCAAAACTGCTTCTGACCGACCTCGCCAAATCATTTGACGCCCTGGCCAGGACCGGAAACGTCGAACAAAAAAAATCGCTCCTCCACTTTCTCTTCTCCCAATGCACCCACCCGCGCGAGGCGGCGTATCTTACAAAAATTATCTTCCGCGAACCCCGCACCGGTGTGCAGGAAGGCGTCCTTCAAGCCTCCATTGCCCAGGCATTCGACAAACCCCTTCCCGCCGTCCAGCGCTGCCAACTGTTCGTCGGCGATCTCGACGAAGTCGCCGTCCTCGCCAAACACGATCAACTGAGCGCGGCCACGTTCCGCCTCTTCCATCCCATCCAGTTCATGCTCGCCACCCCGCAGGAAACATCCCTGATCGCTACCGAAACCCTCGCCGGCCGAACCTTCTACGCCGAGGACAAGCTCGACGGCATCCGCGCCCAGGTCCACAAGCAAGGCAGCCGCATCGCCATCTACACGCGCACGATGGATCGCACCGATGAAAGCTTCCCCGATGTCGTTCAGGCCGTTTCGCACCTCGATGGCGATTTCCTCCTCGACGGCGAAATCGTCCCCTATCGCGACGGCGTCGTCCTTCCCTTCGCCCATATCCAGAAACGTCTCGGCCGAAAATTGCTGAGCGCCCGAATCCTCCGCGAAAACCCCGCCGTCTTCATCGCCTTCGATATCCTTTATCATGACGGCCGGCTTATCATGGACCAGCCGCTGCGCCAGCGCCGCCGGATGCTGCAATCGCTCGCCCAGGTGGATGCGCAATCGCCGCACACAGGCGGCGTCGATGCGGTCCTCTCGCCGATCGATTCGCGCCTCATCATCAGCCGCGCCGTCGACGTCACCACCGCCGACCAGATCGAATCGGCCTTCAACAAATCCCGCGAGGCAAGAAATGAAGGCCTTGTCTTAAAAGATCCCGGCTCCATCTATTCCCCCGGCCGCCGCGGCAAGATGTGGTTGAAAATTAAAACCCATCTTCCCACCTTTGATTGCGTCGTTACCGCCGCCGAGTATGGCCACGGCAAACGAAAAAATTCCCTCAGCGATTACACCTTCGCCGTCTGGGATCGCGACCCAGCCGAACAAGGCGCAACACTCGTCAACGTCGGGAAAGCCTACAGCGGCGTAACCGACGAAGAGATCGCACAGCTCACGGAATTATTCCTGAAAATATCCCTCACCCGCCTTGGCCGGGTCCATCTCGTCAAGCCGCAGGTCATCCTCGAAATCGCCTGCGACCAAATCCAAAAATCCACGCGTCACACCAGCGGCTACGCCCTCCGCTTCCCCCGCATCAAGCGCATCCGCTGGGACAAAAAACCAGAGGATGCCGACCCATTGCCCCGGGTCGTCGAAGTTTATGAGAGCACGCACAACTTCGGTAAATCCACTCCCGTCTTGCCCGCCGTTCCAGAAGCCACGCTCTTCGACAATCTGTAGGAAGAGGTTTTGATCACAGATGGCCATCCACAAACTTAGAGGCTCTTAGTTCGACTTTCGCACTTAACACAGATAAGAAAAAATGTGGATAGCGAAGGCACCAACAACCTGCCCACGCGGCCCAGCCAGCGGCGCAAACCGTAAAACCAGCCGCAATAACCAATCACTCCCCAATCCATCTCTGCGAATCCACAGACATCTGTGGTTAAACCTTTCCCCTCTCGCTAAGATGCCCTTAACCAGCCTTCTCCCTATCGGCTTAAAAAACATGAGACATTTTGATTGTGCAGTGATCGGCACCGGCCCCGCCGGGCAGAAGGCCGCGATCCAGGCCGCCAAGCTTGGAAAATCCGTCGTCATCGTCGAAAAAAACAACGTGCTCGGCGGAGCCACTGTCAACACCGGCACCATCCCCAGCAAAGCCCTTCGCGAAGCCGTCATGCACCTCACCGGCGTCGGCCGCCGCGGTTTGTTCGGTGAAGTCGCCCGGGTCAAGAAAAACATCACCATCGCAGACCTGATCTACGTCAGCCAGCACGTCATCCACACCGAGCTGGCCGTCATCCGCGATCACTTCGACCGCAACGGCGTGGAACTCGCCTGGGGGTCCGCCCGCTTTGAAGATCCCAACGTCCTGCACGTCGAGCGCGCCGATGATTCCGAAACCTTCAGCGCCCACAAATTTGTCATCGCCACCGGAACCCGCCCCGCCAAACCCGCCAATGTCCCCTTTAATGACCGCAGCATCTTCTGCTCTGATGCCCTGCTCAAGCTCGACCACCTCCCCAAGACCATGATCGTCGTCGGCGGCGGTGTCATCGGCACCGAATACGCCTGCATGATGAGCGCGCTCGGTGTAAAAGTAACCCTCATCGAAGGCCGCCGCGAAGTCCTCGGCTTCCTCGACACGGAACTTGCCGAGGCCTTCCAATATCACATGCGCCGCACCGGCATGACCCTCCGCCTTGGAGAAAAAGTCGCCGGCATCGCCGAGATGCCCGGTGAAAACGGCAACGGCCCGTTGGTGCAGGCCACTCTCGAAAGCGGCAAAGCCATCCGCGCCCAAACGCTCCTCTACGCCGTCGGCCGCCAGGGAACCACCGGCGGTTTAAAGCTCGACAAGGTCGGCCTTAAAGCCGACGACCGCGAGCGGCTCAAGGTCAACGAATTTTATCAAACCGAGGTCAGTCACATTTATGCCGCCGGTGATGTCGTCGGCTTCCCCGCCCTCGCCAGCACCGCGATGGAACAAGGCCGCCTCGCCGTCTGCCATGCCTTTGGCGTTCCCACCAAGAGCATGCCGGAACTGTTCCCCTACGGCGTCTATTCCATCCCGGAAATCTCAATGGTCGGCAAAACCGAAGCCCAGCTCACCGACGCCGGCATCCCCTACGAAGCCGGCATCGCCCAATACAAAGAACTCGCCCGCGGCCAACTCCTCGGCGACGACACCGGCATGCTCAAGCTCCTGATCCATCAGCAAAATCTCACCATCCTCGGCGTACACGCCATCGGCACGGGAGCCACAGAACTCATCCACATCGGCCAGGCTGTCATGGCCTTCAACGGCACGGTGGAATACTTCATCAACAACGTCTTCAACTTCCCCACCCTCGCCGAAGCCTACAAAGTCGCCGCCCTCAACGGCCTGAACAAACTGAGGCATATTTAGATTGAGAGGCCAGGCGTGGAGCAAACCCCTCAAGTTCTTCCTGCACATCTTGTTGCCAAGATGTTTGTCGCTGAACTTCCAGGCGCCATTGAATATGGCCCGTCCGATGTCGTACGAAAGGTGCAGAAGGACGGGTACTTCAGATACAAATCCACGGATTTTAAAATCAGCCAGGCGTTCACCGGCTATCCCGTAGCCTTACGTCCGACGATGCAGGATGGACAATTAGATGTCTTTTTCTGCCATGTGAAAGTTGCAACGATCGACGTGAAAAGCCAAACTCGAGTCTAATTCCAATGCGCCACCCATGTCCCCGCACATGTGTTACCCATGTCCCCGGTCCGTACAGGGGCAGCAGCCCCTGCGGCTGTGATTGGTCTTCTTCTTTGTCTTGCTCTTCTGCCATATTCGACGCGGCTTCGAAGGTCAGCGACGAACATCTGGGCAACTTTTTCTTATTGGTTTAAATGAGCAATACCCCCCTGCCGCCGGTGGAATGTGATGCCCGCTTTAGCGGGTGGTGGAACTGTGTTTTTGTTCATTTGGTTGTTTTGATGGGGTTTGCGCTGGTGTTGAATCGCGAGGGGACGTGGGTGCCGGCGGGGAATGAGAATATTTATCTGCTGTACCTGATGAAAGCCTGGCAGGCGGGATTCCTCAAGACGGATTGGACGTTTCAGGAATCGACCGCGGGGCATCCGGTGTTTAATTTTCTTTTCGGCTGGCCGACTCGGCTGATGTCGCTGGAAGTTTTTGGGTGGATTGGTCGAGTGGCGAGCTGGGGCGTGTTGTTCGCCGCGCTGCTGCGCATCGGGCGGCACTTTCGAATTCCTCCGTGGCTGGGGGCGTCGGCGATTTTGCTTTGGTTGATTCAGCGGCAGTCGTTTGTCGCGAATGAATGGATCATCGGAACGTTTGAAGCGAAGTGCGTGGGATATGCGTGTCTGCTCTTTGCGATCGATTTGATCCTGAGTGGGAAGCTGGTCCCGGCGGCGATTTTGACGGGGCTGGCATTTACGTTTCATTCAGCCGTGGGATTGTGGGGAGGAGCGGCGATCGGGCTGGCAGTGGCGACGCAGTATCCGATGCGTAAGACGCTGATGTTTGCAATGTGGGCGGGGCTGTTTGCGTTGCCGGGGGTGGTGACTTCCTGGAAGCTGATCGGCGGCGGGCATCCGATCACGCCGGAGGAGGCGAAGTTTCTGGTCACGATCGAGATGCCGTTTCATCTGGACCCGCTGACGTTTGGCAAGGGAAAGATCGCGGTGCTGTACCTGATGCTGCTGTGCAACGTCCTGCACTATTGGAGCAATCGCAACGACGAGAAGCTTGGGTTTTTGATCCGGTTTGAGATTTTCTCGGGGGCGTTTTTTCTGCTGGGGATTATTTTGCGGGTGATGGGGAAGTTTACGCTGGTGGAGCTGTTTCCGTTTCGGGTGTTCGCCGTGCTGATCATGCTGATGTTTTTCTGGCATCTGGCGGCGGCGATCTGGCATTGGGGCGATCGTACTGGTTTGACGAATGGAGAACGCCGCCGCCTTGGCCGCCCTACCGCTTCTGCCCCCCCTGCCGCTGCTTATATGGCGTTAAGTTTGTTCACGTTTTTCTGTCTGCCGAGCCCTGTGGCGCGGTTGCAGGGGTTGGCGGCGGACCAGCTTCCGAAATGGAAGCATCATGACGACGATTTTGTGACGGCGGCAAACTGGGTGCGGGCGAATTCGACGGAGGGGCAGATCGTTATCGCGCCGCCTTGGCGGAAGGATACGTTTTATCGATTGCAGCGGCCGCTGATTGCCGACTGGCATGTGCCGCGCTTTGACGGGATGACTGAATGGCGCGAGCGCATTGAAGTGCTGGTGGGGGATGTTTCGCATACGAGCGTTGACGATAATCTCGCCGGGGAGCTGGATGATCGCGCTCGCAATTTTTACGCGCATCTGACGGAGAACGACCTGGCGGAGATTCGGCGAAAGTATGGCGGGGATTTGCTGGTGACGCCTGCGACGTATTCGTATCCGTTGCTGTTTTCGGCGGGGGATTATCGCGTTTATCGCCTGGGCGGGAAGCGGCCGGGCGATTGAAACAGACAGCGGGCCCGGCGGTTGTCAGCAAAATCGCCGCCAAGCGAATTATTTTCCCCTATTGTTTCCGACATTTCCCCTTTGCCGCCTTCCGGTTCCAATGTTATAGTCGCCTTAGCAAAACACATGCCTGTTTTGTGATATATGTTGTAACCGGGTATAGGGTATGCAGTTAAATCAATCGATTCACATGCGGACGGAGATGCGGCAGCTTCTCACGCCGCGGATGATCCAGAGCATGGAAATCCTTCAGTTGCCTCTTATGGCGCTGGAGGAACGGATTGAACAGGAGATTCAGGGGAACCCTGTCCTGGAGCTGCGGGAGAACGAAGCGGAGCCGGGGGCGGAAGCGGCCCCGGAGGTGCAGGAGGCGCGGGAGGAATTTTCCGAAGGGGAGCAGGCGCTGACGATGAAGGAGGACGCTTCGGAGGATTTTGATCGGCTGGCGCGCATCTCCGATTACTTTGAAAACGAGGAATTCTCGAGCATCGGGGGTTCGAGCTTCCGGCAATCGAGTTATGACGGGGAGCGGGACAAAAAGCTGGATGCGATGAACAACACCGCCGACCGCGGTGTGAATCTGCAGGAGCATCTCCTTGGGCAATGGGCGTTTGTGGAATGCCCGCCGGGCGTGCGGGCGGCGGGCGAAGCGATCATCAACTATATTGACGGTGAAGGCTATCTCCGGACAGAACTTGAGCAGATTCAGAAGGAGTTCAAGACCCCGCTGACGATGGAGGATTTGCAGGCGGCGCTAAAGCTGGTGCAGAACCTGGAGCCGGCGGGCGTGGGGGCGAGAAATCTGCGGGAATGCCTGCTGATCCAACTGGATTCGCTGGCGGAGGATGACGAAACCGCCGAGGGGCACGACTTTGACCTGGAGCGGACACTGATCACGGATCATCTGAAAGACCTGGAGATGAACCGGTATCCGCAAATCAGCAAGAAGCTTGGCCGATCGATTGATGAAATTAAGCATGGTGTGAAAAAGCTCGCGTGTCTGCATCCGCATCCGGGCAAGCAGGTTGGCGGGGATGATGCGCCGCCGATTATTCCCGATGCGCGGATTTATTACGACGAAGAAACCGACAAATACGAAATTGAAATGCAGAATGATCCGCGCCGAACCTGTACATCAGCGGGATGTGGCGGAAGTTCCTGAAAGAGAAAAAGGGAGACAAGAAAACCCGCGAGTTCCTTTCCAACAACGTGCGCAACGCGCGTTGGCTGATCGAATCCATCGAGCAGCGCAAGAGCACGATCATGCGGGTGATTCGGGCGGTGGTGGATGCTCAGCGGGAATTCTTCGATAAAGGGCCGGAATTTCTGCGGCCATTGCCGATGATTTCGGTGGCGGACCAGCTTGGGATTCATGTGGCGACGGTATCACGGGCCGTCAGTGAAAAATGGATCCAGACGCCGCGCGGTGTATTCCCGCTTCGCCGATTCTTCTCCGGCGGCACGCAAAGCGCCGAAGGCGAAGATATGAGCTGGGACGCAGTGAAGGAAAAACTGAAAGTCATCATCGGGAATGAAGACCGATCCAATCCGCTGAATGATGATGAGATCGTGGATAAGCTGAAAGAACAGGGGATAGAGCTGGCGCGGCGGACAGTGGCGAAATATCGAAAGATCCTCAGTATTCCCACCGCGCGGCAGCGAAGGGAATATTAAGCGCCTCTAAACCTTCTGCCATTGATTGTGAGATTGCTGGACGCCGCTGGTATCACCGGCTGAAATCGCTGGTGATGCTTTCGCAGGGCGGGCGATTGGTTTGTGTCTAATTGTTTTCCAGGAAAGTAAGACGTCTTTTGTGCAAAAGATCGGGGCTCGCGCCTTTGCTGTTCTGTCTTGCATCTGCCACTTCTCTTGCCAGAATGTTTCGGGGATTCGATTGAGGAAAAGAGTATGTCCCACCTGCTCGGGATCGACATTGGAACCAGTGGAACCAAGACGCTTATTTGTGATGAAGAGGGGAAGGTGCTCGCGACGGCGATGTCGCCGCATACGGTTTCATCGCCTAAGCCAGGGTGGTCGGAGCAGGATCCGCAGCAATGGTGGGCGGCGACTGTCAGCGCGACCAAGGCGGTGATGAAGAAGGCGAGGCTCAGGGCAGCCGACATCAGCGGCATCGGGCTTTCCGGGCAGATGCACGGCAGCGTTTTTCTGGGGGATGGCGTTCAACCGCTGCGGCCTGCGCTGCTTTGGAATGATCAGCGCACCGCCAGCCAATGCCAGGAAATTGAATCCAGGGCCGGCGGACGCGAAGCGCTGATTCATCTTGTCGCCAATCCGGCGCTGACTGGGTTCACAGCCCCTAAGATTTTGTGGGTTCGGGAGAATGAGCCCAGGGTTTATGCCAAGACAAAGCACATCCTTCTGCCGAAGGATTACATCCGCTTTCGACTGACCGGCGAGTATGCAACTGAAGTCAGCGACGCCAGCGGAACGCTGCTGCTGGATGTTGTGAAGCGGCGATGGTCGGATGAGCTATTGGGATTGCTCCATATCGACCGCGCCCTGCTGCCGCGGCTGCATGAGTCGACCGATGTCACCGGGGTCCTGAGCGCGGATGTGGCGGTGAGTCTGGGCCTGCGCGGTGGAACGCCTATTGTCGGTGGCGCGGGAGATCAGGCCGCAGGCGCCGTGGGGAATGGAATCGTCTCCCCCGGCTGCGTTTCGGCATCACTTGGAACCAGCGGGGTGATGTTCGCGCACAGCGACCAGCCTACGCTCGATCCGCTGGGCCGCGTCCATACGATGTGCCACGCGATTCCGGGCAAATGGTGCATCTTCGGCTGCATGTTGTCCGCCGGCGGCAGCTTTCAGTGGTTCCGCAATCAATTGGCGGATGAAGAAATTCGCCAGGCGAAGAAGACGAAGGTGGACCCGTACCAGTTGCTTATCGCGCTCGCCGAAACCGCCAAACCGGGCTGCGGAGGGTTGTTTTTCCTTCCCTATCTCACCGGCGAGCGCTGCCCGCACCCCGACCCTGCCGCCCGTGGCGGATGGATCGGTCTGACTGCCCGCCACACCCGCGCGATGATGATCCGCTCCCTTCTGGAAGGCGTCACCTTCGGTATGCGCGATGCACTGGAAATCATGCGATCCATGAACATCTGCGTCAGCGAAGTTCGCGGTTCCGGCGGCGGTTCGCGCAGCCCGTTCTGGCGCCAGCTTCAGGCCAACATCTACAAAGCCCCCTACATCCTGACCAACGCCACCGAAGGCCCGGCGTATGGGGCGGCGCTGCTGGCAGGTGTGGGGACGGGTATTTTTGACAGTGTTGAAGAAGCCTGCAAGGCGTCGATCAAGCGCACGGCCAGGATCGCACCGAACAAGAAACAATCAGCGCTGTACGACCGCCATTACGGCGTCTACGACAAACTCTACAGCGACCTGAAGTCCAGATTTAAAGACATGGCCGCGTTGGCGTAGCAGAGGAACCCCGGCGAAACACCGACTGCAACGGTATTTGAAATGCCAATCGCCCAACGATACGATGTCAGCGAACGCTCACCTGGAGAGATGGCCGAGCGGCTGAAGGCGACGGTTTGCTAAACCGTTATACGGAGTCAAATCCGTATCCGGGGTTCGAATCCCCGTCTCTCCGTTTGTCTCGCGCGAAAGAGTTCAATAAATGCGTTGGATGCATCAGACATCTTGATCGTCATTGACACGCTGCGGGTAATAGTGTTATTTTCCTGTTCGCGACTGGATAGTCGCACTAGGAGTCTGGATTGGACTCCGGCTACATGCTTCCGGACGGAAGCAAACTCG
Source organism: uncultured Phycisphaerales bacterium (assembly GCA_963704405.1). GTDB lineage: Bacteria > Planctomycetota > Phycisphaerae > Tepidisphaerales > Tepidisphaeraceae > MFD01213-c1. The sequence goes on along the minus strand of OY969903.1, from coordinate 626,479 downwards.
GAGCCTTCCAGCCCTTGGGGCAGACGGCGAGTTCACTCCCTGTGGCCGGTCTCCACGCTCGCTCTTGGGCATACGAAAGGAGACTGGCAATGCCAGCTCAATCTATCATAATTCGCTTCGTCGATGCCGCCGTTCAGCCGGAGCATCCACCGAAGGATGGCAGTTGCATCGTTCGCCGGATCGTCGGCACGGTTCAGATGAAGCAGCTTCTCCCGCTCTACCATGACACAATACTGGGCCCCGATCCGCGCTCGGCTCGAAGGAACCGGGTGATCGACGACATCCTGCGGTCGCTCACCGAGTGCAGGGACACGGGCATCGATTTCTTCGCCAACCGTTCGAAGGGGATTCTGCTGGGCACCGGCAACTTCAAGTCGCTTGATCGCAACCGCTACCGTGTCGAATTTGAAGATCCTGAGGTCGAGGGTGTGCTCGACGGCGGCCACAACCTTCTGGGTGCGGGCCTGTTCATGCTCAAGGACCTCATGGATGAGCGCGACTGGAAGCAGGTCAAATCGTGGGATGATCTGCTTAAGGTTTGGCCGAAATATGCGGAGCAGTTGGACGGTCGCAAAGAGGAATTTGACACTTTGATACCACTTGAGCTGCTTGTGCCCGCACGCTCCGATGAAGAAGCAGTAGACGCTTTCCGCTCGGCCCTCATCGACATTTGTGCGGCGCAACAACAACGCCCAGCTTCCGTTCGAAGCAGCTGCGAATAAGAAAGGGTTCTACGAAGAAATCAAGGAGCAGGTCCCGGAGAACCTGGCGGAACGCGTTGAGTGGAAACCGAACACGTGGGAGGCGGAAGACGAAACGCGCCCAGTAAAGGTACGTGATTTGGTCGCGTTGGCGTGGATTCCATTGAACCTCCTCAACGCGGCGAAGGGGCTTCCATTGGACATACGCGTAACGCCGCAGAACATCTATCGAAACAAGGGCGAGTGCTCAAAACTTTTCGATGAACTTATGCGGCATTCCGACGTGACTAAGAAGGGAGACGCCGTGCGCCATACGTTGATCCACCCTGGCGTCAAAAGCGCATTCAAGATCCTCGGCGACCTCCCGGAACTCTACGATTTGATCTATGAAGAATTTCCTGAAGCGTATAACAGCCACAGCCGTAGATTCCGTTCGAAGCCCATCGTGAAGCTCTACGACCCAGAGGGACGTCGCGATGCCAAGGCTACGGGTAAAGACATCGCCGGCTTCACCGCCGCCGAGCCGATGACACCCTTCATGCGCCGAACTGTTCGTGCAAAGCCCGGCTCGAAGCCCTGCATCTACCCTGAAGGGCTTATCGTGCCGCTCGTTTACGGCTTGCAAGGCCTGATGGAGGTGGCAAACGGGAAGGTGAAGTGGGTGGTTGATAATCCATCGGCGTTCGTTCGCAAGGTCCTGCCCCGTATTGCGGGCCCTTACGCGATGGTGCTCGAATTCGCGGGCTGGGATCCACAGAAGATCGCGAAAGCACCGGAATCGCACGAGTTCGCGGTGCAACAATTCCAGCAGACCCTTAACGGAAAGTAGCGATTTGTGTGCGCCGGGCTCATAGTCCGGGATGCGGCTAGGATAATCTTGGCCGCATCCCGGCTTTGCCCGTATTTTTTAAACTAAATGACTTGTAGAAGTGCGGCGAGCGCGTCCCCGTTTTCGGCCACGCCAGCTAGGAAGAGTTCTAACCGTGTCTCGTCCACCTCGTTGAAACCCCCCGGGTTTTCCGGGGGGGGTTTTCGTTGCAGGATTGAATTGTTGGATACGAAGCAGTGTGACGCCTGAATATCCATAGCATCACCTCAAAGGACGTCCCCCTCCCGGTTCGTCATTAGAATTCCGGATTGCTAATGCTGCGCCCCCGCCGCGATGACTTGATCGATGACCGTTCGCAGTCGTTCCACATCCACCGGCTTGACCAGGTGCTCCACAAAACCTGCGTCGCGGCTTCTTTGCAGGTCTTCGTCGGTTCCGTAGCCGCTGATGGCGATGGCCGCCGGGGCCGTTGAGCAGGCTCGGCGGAGTTCTTCCAGAAGAGCCCAGCCCGATTGGTTGGGCATGCCGATGTCGCTGATCAGCAGATCGGGGCACTCTGTCTTCGCGAGTTTCAGCGCGGCTTCTGCCGAGTCGGCGGATGTTACCTCGTGGCCCAAAGATCGCAGCAATCTGCTCATCATGCGCAATGTGGGCTCGTGGTCATCGACCACCATCACCTTTGTCCGCCGGGTGGGTTGGTGAAGGGGCGCCGGCGGCGGTGTGGCCGGGCGCGGGCCGGTGAGGATGGGCAGCCGCAACGTCAGCGTTGCGCCTCGGTCGCGCCCTTCGCTGGTGGCAGAGAGCGATCCGCCGTGCATTTCGGCAATGGTTTTGCCGATCGTCAGTCCCAGCCCTAATCCGCCAAATCGGCGAGTGATGCTGCGCTCGCCTTGTTCAAATGCATTGAAAATGCGCGGCAGCATGATTGGATCGATCCCCACGCCTGTGTCGGCCACCTCCACCAGAAAGCTCCCCGCGACGGGTACAAAATCGCCGACGGGCCTGGCGGCAGCCGCCACGCGCGCGGGCGCATTACCGCCTTCATTCCACGTGCGGATGGAAACCGTTCCGCCGGTGGATGTGAACTTGGCGGCGTTGTTGAGAAGGTTGCTCAGGAGCTGCTGCAGCCTTCCGGGGTCGGCGTAAATTCGCCGCTGGGTCGCTTTCAAATCAATGGTGAACTTCAGGCCCTGGGCTGAGATTGTCGACTCGCAGACTTCGATGGATCGGCGGACGACATCGTGCGCGTCGATATCCTTCATGCTCAGGATAAATTTCCCGCGGGCGATGCGGGTGAGATCGAGCAGATCATCAATGAGCCGCGCTTCAAGTTCGATCTGCTCGGAGATCATGCCCAATGATTCGCGCACTTCCGGATCGAGCGCCGGCTCCAGCCGAAGGGCCGATGCGGTGAGCAGCACGGGCGTTAAAGGCGTTCGCAGTTCGTGGCTCAGCACCGCCAGGAATTGATCCTTCGCCTCGTTCGCGGCCTCGGCGGCGTCCTTGGCCTGCTGAAGCTCTTCCTGCGTGCGCTTCAGCTCATCGATATCAGTGGCGACACCGACCCATTTCTGCAGTTTCCCATCCACATCCAGCAGGGGCGCGGTGCGCGCGAGGAACCAACGATACACGCCGTCCACGCGGCGAAATCGTATTTCCAGTTGCCCGTGCGCGGGCGCTCGCATGCCTGCCGCCAGGCACCGACAACTTCCGGCATATCTTCCGGATGAACAAACGCCGCCCAGCCGGCGACGTTGGCCTGCTCGGCCGTCAGGCCGGTGATGGTAGTGAAGCGGGCGTTGGTGTATTCGTATGTTCCATCGGGCCGCATCGTCCACATCAATTGGGGCATCGCCTCCCCTACCGTGCGATATAAATTCTCGCTGGAACGCAGCGCTTCCTCGGCGGTTTTGCGATCGGTGATGTCCTGCCCGACCGCGATGATGCCGATCGGATTGCCCGAATCATCCAACTGCCGGCAGACATTCCACAGGCACAGGTGCATCGTTCCCTTATTGGTGCAGAAGGGCGCTTCAAACCCGCGTGTGATTTCTCCCGTCAGCACGCGCCGCATGTCCGCATCCACATCATTCCAATATGCGTGCGGCAAACACAATGTGAAGTAATCCTGCCCCATCACCTCTTCACGGGTTCGGCCGGAAAGCCGCTGGGCCTCATCGTTCCATTCGGTGATGCGATGGTTCGGATCGAGGCAGATGATGACGCTGCCGGCGGTTTCCACGAGCGATCGATATCGCTGCTCGCTGCCGGCGATTGCCTGCTGGGCTTTAAGCCGCTCGGTCACATCCATCGCCGCCGCCACCCGCACCCATCGCCCGCCGGCCGAGAACCCGCGGCTGCTGACATCAACCGAAATGGTCGTTCCGTCTTTTTTCACCTGCCGCCAGATGCCCGAATACGAAAGCCGGTTCCGCGCGATCCGCCGAATCAGCTCGCGCAGCTTTTCGGCATCCTCCGGCGGATGAATCTCGAAGATCGACATCTTCAGCAGCTCATCGCGCGTATAGCCGTACTGATCGACGAACGCATCATTCATCATCACAAACCGGAATTCCTCCACCTCATAGGAATACATCGGCATCGGATTGCGATCGAACAGCAGACGATAGCGGTCCTCGCGATCTCGCAGATCTTCTTCGGATCGCTTCAGGTCGGTCACATCGGTCATGGTGATCAGCAGCCCCTCCGCCTGTCCCTGCCCGCACCACATACCAGGCCTGATCGCGCGGCGAATATTGCTCAAACCGCACCGACACCCCATCCATCATCGCGCGGCGATAGTGCTTATCGCGCACCTGCTCGATCGCCTCCGGCATCACCTGCCAGAGCTCGGCCCCCGCCGACCCGTCCAACCGAAGGCGATGGCGCGCCTCGGCATTGGCGAAGCAAATCCGCCAGGACCGATCGACCACCAGCACGGCGTCGGGCAGATATTCAACAACACTTGACGAAGGAAACCCCGCGGTATTTTCACGGAACGGCGATGGAGTCACAGACCCAGAATCCATTGCATCGCCCCAAGTCTGACGTGCCAATCAGGAAGCGAATTCGACGCGGGACAGGATAATCGTAAAGGGTTGGAAATGACAAGTTCGTGCGATTGCGAAATTTGTGATGCGTAACCTGTCATGGCTGACCAGAAGAGCCTGGATGTCGTGTGTCCTGGTTAAGCGGTACGGATGACGCGTGCAAGTCAGTTGCTCATTCCATCCCATCCCACCGCTCTCCTTCTTCCTCTACGCCAACCGTCGCGGCTCGGAAGAATCGGTCGGCTTGTTCGCCGCGATCGCGGACGGGGACGAAGGCGTTGTATCTGGGTCCGCATACCACCTGCAGCAACCAATGCCCCTGGCTCATCGATTCCATTCCGCGGCTCATCACGTTGTTCATCATGTTGTTCACGGCCTGCTCCTTTCACAACTGGACTTCTGCACATCAGCCAAACCAATCCTTCGCAGTTCAGGCCAATTCCCTGCGCCGAAGCTGCTTGTCTGGCCTCCATGCAAAAAGCTTATCGGAGGGAACCCAAACGTTTACTTAACTCTTTAACTTCATTCTGCCTGTAGGATCGGCCGTTGAACATCGCCACCATTAGTTGTGGGCAGAGATTCGGACGATACAGCCAAAGCTGCGAAACAGGTGCAGGATTATCGGGCTTTGCGATTCGTCTTTGCGTTCGTCTTTGCGTTCGCCTTGATCGGCGGTGTGTCCTTCTCGTGGTCGGCTGTCCAAGTGATCCCAAGCTGCCCCGCCAACTTCATTGCGTCGTACGGCGCGTGTACTTTTTTATCGTTGTCGAAGTAGACAAACACATCGCGCGTGGCGCGTTTTCTGGCCGCTTTGGGTGAGGCTTTGGGTCCGTCGGCCGGTTCTTTTCCCTGCCGCCAAAGTTCGATGCGCTTGCCCCAGCGATCCAGGGCGTCGTGGGTGTAACCGCTGGCGTAGATTTCCTGTTCGCCGTGCAGGCGGATGTAAACAAAGTCCGCGGTGACGTCTTCCAGATAGGGCCAGAGGCCGGCGGTGTCGGCGACGACCAGCGAGAGGTTGTATCGCCGAAGCAGATCGATGAATTGCGGCGACCGAAAGGAAGGATGGCGAATTTCAATCGCATGGCGCACGGGCCGCACTTCGTCGATTCGCGATGAGGCGCGGCCCTTCACCATGCCCGTGTGCCGCTTCGCGAGCGCCGAGGCGGCCTGAGTGTCCGTCGGAAGCATGTTGAAAAACGTCTCGAACTTTTCGGCGTCAAATTTAAAATTCGGCGGAAACTGCCAGAGGATCGGGCCCAGCTTTTCCTTCAGTTCCAGGATTCCGCTGGCAAAGAAATTCGCCAGCGGATCCTGAACATCGCGCAACCGGCGAAGGTGCGTGATGTATCGTCCCCCTTTCACCGAAAACACAAAGCCTTCCGGGGTGGCGTCATACCACGCGCGATAACTGGTAGGCCGCTGAAGGGAATAGAACGATCCATTGATTTCGATCGAGTTGAGCCGCGTTGACGCGTAAGCGAGTTCGAACCGTTGAGCGAGGCCATCAGGATAAAACGTCTTCCGCCACGGTGTATAGGTCCACCCCGAAATCCCGATGCGGAGATCACCAGATTGAGCCATCCCCCGATTGTGCCGCGGCCCCCACCCGTTGCGAACGGCCAAACCGGATGGCGCAATTTAATTGCCCCGCGCGACCCCGCATACCTCACCAGCTTAATCGGATAAATCACCGGCTTATCCGCGCCAAATCGCGGCCCGGTGCCGGCGCGACCGGCGGGCGACCGTGGCAGGAAGCCGCGGTCGCCCGCCCATTTGTGAGTCGCAACTTAAACCGCCTCAAGAAATTCAGGCGGTCTTTCGTGCCTGCTTAGTTCGAGGTGGTGACAGTCAAAACAACCGGGGTCGTGAGCGCAACGCCGGTGCCGTTGTACTTATATTCTTCGGTGCTGGCGGTCGTTCCAAATCCGCTCATGATCAGAATGACCTGGGTTCCCCCTGCGTTGACCATCGCCTGGATCTTGGCAAGTGTGTTCGGAAATCGCGGCGGGGTCAGTTCATAGTTGTGGGTAAAGCCGTCCGGGTCCCACTCGTAGGACAGGTTCTCGAACGACTGCTCGTAGTGATAAATCATCCAGTTGTTAGCTGGATTGGGCATTCCGTTGAGAATGTTGCTCACGGTGAATCGGCTGGTGTCGATGACCTGCACCTTCTGCTTGAACTGCAGCAGCGGGGTATGACCAGTCCACGGCGTGTTGAAGGACCAGTCATTCGTCCCGGGAACCGTAATTGAGGCGTGGGTGGCATGCTTACCCTTGATCGACGAAAGATCGAAGGCGAAGTAGGACAGGTTCTCCGCCGGTATCTGAGTCGAATGACCTTCAAAATACCGCCCCGTGGAATGCATGCCGTTGATATCCCAGGTCCCGCCGATGGTGGCGTTAAAGTTATGGTTCGTGGCAGCGTGAACGCGCGTGGCTCCAACGCCAACCAACGCCAGCGCGGCCATCAAAAAACCAAGTTTCTTCACGTTCTTCATTTGTTTCTCCTGCGACATGAAAGAGGAATGAATTCGATGTGCAAAATCAACGTCGACAATACGGCGTGTGATCGCTCACTGGCGCTCACGCATATGCTGATTTGTCCTCCGAATTAGAGCTCGAGCTAACTCAGACGTGCTTGAAGCGAAGCACCGTGTAAACGGTCGCTCCACCCAAATAACGAGTTGCTCGCGTCACGCTTCTCTTTGGAGATCAAAGAGGAAACGACATCAGCATCCATTTTTGGACATCAAATTTTATTAATTTTTGTTGTTAGTAAAACTGCCCGAATATGGACCGACTTCTCGATGAGTTGGAATTGCCCGGCGGTCACCGACGGAGTGTCGTGCTTTAGATTGGCATCCCTCGCTCACGCAGCCATCATGCGCCAGAGCTTAAAATCGCGCAAGTGCGACATCGCGCCGCACGTGGCCCCTTGAGGCGAATAGCGTGCCTAACACATCTGGAAATGTTCGAACAGGCACGATCCCCCGCCCTTGGGCCAAGTGTTCACGAAGCGATTAGCTGCAGCGTGCTGCTGCTGATCGCCAGCCCTTCGGGCCACACGGCTTTCCAGGTCCATCCTTCATTGCGGACCAGCGCATGCAGCAGCTTTCGCCGGGCGGCGAGGCCCTTTAACGATTGGGCGAACAGGTCATCGTCGACGACGGGCACGCCCATGTCCTTCAGTATCTTCAGCGATGGAGTTGGCGGCGCATCCTTGGCGGGTTCGATCAAGGCTGGGCCGAGCGTTTGCAGGAATTCGGTGATCGCTTCGCGTGCGGCGCCGAGGGAGGGGAGATCGAGGCTGCATCCTTTCTGCAGGCCGCACTCGAGAATCGTGAGCGCTTCATCCAGCGAGGCGACGCTGGACGCGAGGCTCGCGCTGCGTTTGCGGCTATGGAAGTAGTGCAGGATGGGATAGCTCAGATGGCTTTCACCGAGCAGCGCGAGCATGGGAACCAGTGAAACCAAATGCGGGCCAAGCGCTGTGCTGTCTGCGCCGTTCCAGGCGCGGATGATGATGTCGTCGGGGCTTTTGCCCAGGGCCCAGATGCAGACGGCGAGTTGCCGCTTCTGCGTGGCGGCGGGCACGACCGCCATCAGGTAAGCCAGCGCCAGCCCGAAAATCAGAAACCCGCTGCCGGCGGCAATCGACGTTGCCATCTCCCAGCCGTGGCCTATGGGTTTGTAGTCACCGAGGCCGAGCGTGAAGATCGTGTAGCCTGCGAAATAAATCCGCGCCCACCCGTCCGCCGGCTGCAATGTGCTGGATTCCACCAGCGCCCAGCGGCTGGAGCTGAACACGAGCGCCCATCCGGACCATACCAGGACGGTCCAGGTGGTGAGGGTGGTGAGCACGGCGATCAATCCCGCGGCTGCAACAACTCGCCGCGACAGATGCCGCCTCTGCGCCGCAAGCACCCGCCGAACCATGAAGTGGCAGAAGCGCGTAGTGACCGGCGGACCGCCTTCAAGGAAAACAGTCCAGAGAAGATCGGACATGGCGATCGCGAGGAAGGCGGCGCCGAGAAGAAAAAGGAAGATACCTTCGAGTGCTTGCATAGACGTTCCCGGAGGCGCCGTTATCAATTTTAGAATTAAGAGCCTTTAAGTTGCGGCTTCATCCAACGCGCCCATCAACGATTCGTAATCATATCCGCCGTTGTGGCGTTTGCCGTTGATGAAGAAGGTGGGTGTTCCGTTCACACCGCTGCGGACGCCGCTGGCGAGGTCTTCCTGCACGCGGGCGGCGTATTTTTCAGCGGCGAGTTCGGATTCAAATCTGGGGATGTCCAACCCAATCGCCTCGGCGTATTCAACCAGGCTGGCAGGCTCCAGCTCTTCACCATGCTGGAAGAGGATGTCGTGCATTTCCCAGAATTTCCCCTGGGCGGCGGCGGCTTCGGAGGCCTGGGCGGCGAGGCGCGCGTAAGGGTGCATCTTGGCCAGCGGGAAATGACGGTAGGCGAAGCGGAGGCGATCGCCGAGCGTGGAGCGGATTTCGTTGATGATCCCGGCGGCGCGGCCGCAGTGCGGGCATTCGAAGTCGCCGTACTCGACGAACTCGATCGGCGCATCAGCCCGCCCGGCGATGTGGTCGCGCTCGCTCAGCGGCGGCTTGAGCGAGGGGGCGGGCGGTGGTTTAAGCATGTGTGGGTTCTCCCTGCGTTTTGTTTTCGAGCAATTCCAGCGCGGCCAGGATTCCGTCGGCCCCGGGGTTTTCGCCGATGGGGGAGAGATAGCTCCACCGGATGATGCCGTCAGAATCGATGACGAACAGTGCGCGTTCGCAGGTGCCGGCGCTCTGCAATAGCGCCATATTGCGAGGCGACCGCGCCTTTGGGTTCAAAATCCGCCAGCAGCGGAAATTCGAGCTTGCGGCTTTTGGCATAGGCCTGGTGGCACCAGACGCTATCCACGCTGATGCCGAGGAGTTGTGCGTTGAACTTTTGGAATTCGGGGAAGATTTCGTTGTACAGCGCGAGCTGGTCGCCGCAGACAGGGCTCCAGTCGGCGGGATAGAAAACGAGGACAACCGGTTTGCCGCGGAAATCGGAAAGGCGGACGATTTCGCCTTCCTTAGGCGATAAGGCGAAGTCCGGGGCGGGGGCGCCGGGTTTTAAAATGGGATGGGATGTCATTCAATGCCTCGCGAGTTTGAGACGATGGCGGTTCCGAAGTTCGGCGATTGTAGGCATGGGGATGATGAATGGAAAAGAGGGAGAATTCCATCGCACGCGTGATGAGCGGATATCGAGCGGGTGAATTCTGGCGCGCCTTGAATGTGGCGGCTCAAACGCCGCCGAGCTAATGGGGGTTTTTGGAATGTCGCTCGCGTTGGCTTTGTGCACGAGGCGCGGGCTGAATCTCAATCGGGAATTTTCCCCAGGAGACGGGCCAGGAACTTTTTGGCGTACATCACGTTGCGATCTCTGACGACATCCTCGGCAAGCGGGCCTTGCAGATCGAGTTCGGGGGCGGCGGTGATGACGGTCCCGTCCGCGGGTTTCAGGATGATCCAGGCAAGGGCGTGTATCAGTTGATCTTTGTCGAAATCACCCTGCAAACGATCGAAGATGGCCCGCGCGATGCGCCCTTCCAGCGGGTCCTGCATGAGGTCGGCGACGGATGCGATGGAAACGATGCTGCGCACCCGCTGGGCGATGGAACCGCTCTGTGCGGGCGGCCATGCATCGAGCCTGTTGATGAGGGTGGTGAGGCGCTGACGCTCCGGGCCGGCGAGGCCTTCGGTGGTGCGGGCGAGGGGGGTGACGGTGTCGTCGTCGGAGAGGAGATCGGTGTAGGTGATGCTGTCGATCTGGGCGTCGGTCAGGGATTCGAACGGCTCGCCGGTGGTGGCGAAGGGAATTTTCGGGACGGGCTTGAGGCGGCCGGTGGCCATCGCGGTGAGGCCAATCGCCAGCCATGCGAGAATGGCGATCGTGACCCATGTCCTGGCGGAGCGATTGATGTGGCGGCCGGCATCCCAGCGGAAAAGTTTTGCGCCGGCAATGCAGGCGGCGATGCCGATGACCGCGAGCGCGATCAGGCTGAAAGCGGCGGCGGAGAGGCCTTTGCCGCTGATGCATGGTTGCATCGCTTCGACGGCGTAGCGGCCGGGAAGAAAGCCGGCGACCTGCTGCGCCCACGCCGGCAGGATGCGGAGGGGGACGCCTACACCACCGATCATGATCATGGGAAGGAAAATGGATTGGCCCAGCGCCTGGACGGCGGGGACATTGTCAGCGAGGTCGGCGATCACGAGCCCGAGCCCCAGGAAAGCGAAGGCGACAAAAACGAAGGCGATGGTCAGATCGATCGGATGCTGGGGGAACGGGGTTCCGTAGGCGATGCGGGCGAGGAAAATCTGCAGCACGGCGGCGGAGGCGACGAGGAGGAATCGCGCGAGCATGACGCCGACGACGAGGCCGCCGACGGGAACGGGAAGGAGGCGATAGCGGCGCCAGACACCGCGTTCGCGCTCGGCGACGAGGGCGGTGGGCATGCCGAAGCAGGCGCCACCGAGGGTGCTGATGGTGAGGAGCTGGGCCATTTCATGAAGCAGAGGGGGATTGCCGGAGCGGAAAACGGAACCGAAGGCGAGGAGGAAGAAAATGGGGACAAGGTAACCGTATATGAGAGCCTGGCGGCTTCGGAGGTTGAGCCGCAGGGAGAGGAGGAAATGGTGGAGAAGGCCGGTCATTATGTCGTCATTTGAGGGGGGGGGTTTACAAAAGTGAACAGAACTTTGCGCTTTTTTCATTTTGATTAGTGTTCGCTAACCATCCTCCGTGGTGAATCGGGCTCCGGTGAGCTGCAGATAGACATCTTCCAGGGTTGGGGAGTGGATCTGGAGATCGATTAACTGGTTTCCGCTGGATTCGATGGATTTGATCAGGGCGATGACGGTTTGGGTGGGGCCGTGGGTGGTTAAGGTGCAGGTTGAGTCGGTGTGGGCGGCGGCGATGACGGAAGCGAGCGATTGGAGATGGGCGGAGGCCATCGGGCGGCCGATGCGGAATGTGACGCGTGATGGCGTTTTGGCGCTGGCGATAAGCTCGTCGGGGACGCCGGCGGCGATGACGCGGCCGCGGTCGATGATGGCGAGGCGATCGCAGAGCTGGTGCGCTTCTTCGATATAGTGCGTGGTCAGGACGACGGTGTGGCCGGCGGATTTAATTTCACGGATCACGGCGTGCAGTTCGCGGCGGGATTGGGGATCGAGGCCGGCGGTGGGTTCGTCGAGGAAAAGAACCCGGGGCTTGTTGATGACCGCCAGCGCCAGGGCGAGGCGCTGGCGCTGGCCGCCGGAGAGGGAGTCGAAGGGGGCGTCGGCTTTCTGTTCAAGGGCGAACTGGCGGAGCAAGTCGTTGGGTTTACTTCCGTTGTCATAGAAGCTGGCGAAGAAGGCGAGTGCTTCTCGTGGCGTGATTTTGTCCTGGAGGGCGGTAGATTGGAGTTGTGCGCCGATGAGGCGTTTGACCTGGCCGGGATGGGCGAGGGCGTCGATGCCCTGGATGGCAATGGAGCCGGAGTCGGGGCGGCGCAGACCGAGGATGCATTCGACGGTGGTGGTTTTGCCGGCGCCGTTGGGACCGAGCAGGCCGAAGATTTCACCGGCGGGGACTTCGAAGGAGAGGCCGGTGACGGCAAGGGTTTCGCCGTAACGCTTGGTGAGGTCAAAGACGGAGACGGCGGGAACGGGAGGCATTGGGGGAAAGGTAGCGGGAAGGGGGCCGGCGGGCAAAAGGGATGGGTTTATGGAAAAGAGGGTGACGGAGGTGTTTAACAAAAAGGTCATTGCCGCGCGAGGGCCAGGGCTTCTTTTAGATTGACTGCGCCTTCGTAGAGGCTTCGGCCGATGATGACGCCCCAGACGGGGAGCGTGGTGAGGTGGCGGATGTGAGCGAGGGCGCCGACACCGCCGCTGGCGATGACCGGGACTTTGCCGGCGCGGGCGAGGTCGGCGGTGGCCTGGAAGTTGGGGCCGGTCATCATGCCGTCCTTGGCGACGTCGGTGTAGAGGATGGCGGCGAGGGGCCAGTCGGAGACTTTTCGGGCGACGTCGACGGCGGTCTGGCCGGAGCTTTCGGTCCAGCCGCGGGTGGCGACGACGCCGTCTTTGGCGTCGAGGGCGAGGATAAGTTTGTGGTGGAAGTTTTCATCCTTCACCTGCCACTCAAACCAAGGCCAGTCTTCCATTGCCTTAGTGCCGAGTACGACGCGGCACGCGCCGGCTTCGAGAAGGGTTTGGATGTCCTCGGCGGTGCGGATGCCGCCACCGACTTCGACCTTCAGGCCGGTGGCGGCGATGATCTGCTCGATCAGCTTGGTCTGCACGGGGCGGCCTTCTTTGGCGCCGTCGAGATCGACAATATGAAACCAGGTTGCGCCGGCTTCCTGGTAGCACTTTGCGATGGTGATGGGATCGATGTCGTAGTTGATCTGTTGGCCGTAGTCGCCTTGTTTGAGGCGAACGACTTTGCCGTGCCGGAGATCGACGCTGGGGATGACTTCAATGGGCATAAAATTCTCCTGGCAGCCTGTGGCAAAAGCCGCGAGGGGCTTTTGCGACGGGTTGCCAGGAGTGAGGATACCTTGGGTTTGGGGGTAATGCGCGGGGAGGGAACTGCCCACGAAGGAGCACGAAGGGACACTCATTAAGAGGGGAGGGAAATTTTTCTTCTTCGTGCGCCTTCGTGTCCCTTCGTGGGGGATTTTTTTGGATGTTAATTGTGGAAGGCCGGCGTCCTTGCCGGACCTTCTACCCACGATTGAAAGGGCAGTTCTCCTGCGGAATGCGCGGGCGTTTAACTACCGGGACATGGAGGCACAGAGGTTTTTTTATCCGTGCTTCCTGCCTGGCGGCGGGTCTTCATTTCTTTTTCTTACTGACGTGGTGCTTTTTTGCGGTCATCTTTTTTTCCCTGGCGAATTTCACGGCATGATGCGCTGAATTGTTTGCGTTATGGTTCAGCATATGCGCGCTGCGCGCGATGCAGGCCGGGCCTGTGCGGCGGTTGCGGGGGCGGCGGACAGGACGATGACGCCGAGGATGACGACGAGCAACATGAGTTTCTTCAACATCGAAGCACCTATAGCTTTCGTAAAAAAATTTGGCGAGCTTTTATCAGATACGATTTGGGGCGGCAGCAGGCAAATTGGCGGGGATTCGGCATGGTTTTTAGTGGAAGAAAGGGGGTTTGCCGCCAATAATGGCAGACGATCTGTGACCGATCTGCAACGCCGGCGGACGGAGTTCCGCTGAATCTCAATCATGGAAGACCGCCTCCAGAAACTCGCCGCCAAAGCCAGAAGCCTGCCGAAAGCGCCCGGGGTCTACCTGATGAAGGATGACAAGGGACGTGTGATTTATGTCGGCAAGTCTGCAAGCCTGCGCGATCGGGTGGGATCATATTTTCAGGCTTCCACCAAGCTGGAACATAAGAAAATCGGGCTGCTGGATCACGTCGTCGATTTTGAAACGATTCAGACCGACAGCGAAGTGGAAGCGCTGCTTGCAGAGAATCGGCTGATTAAAGATATTCAGCCGCGGTATAACGCGCGGCTGCTGGACGACAAGACATTCCCTTACCTGATGATCACGACGAAAGATGAATTCCCCGGTGTGTTCATCACGCGCGAGCCGCGATCGGACGCCAAACTATACGGGCCGTTCACCAGCGTTTATGCGCTGAAGGAAGCGGTCACGCTGCTGCAAAAAGCGTTTAAGTTTCGGACCTGTCACCTGGAGATCAGCGAAGCAGACGACAAGCGGCGGTTTTTCAGGCCGTGCCTGCTGTATCCGATCAAGCAGTGCACGGCGCCTTGCGCGGCGAAGATCAGCAGGGAAGTTTATCGCGAGGATATCAATCGGCTGATCCGTTTCCTCGATGGGGACAAAAAACGCGTGATGGCGCAGATTGAGAAGGAAATGCTTGAGGCTTCAAAGGAGATGAACTTTGAAAAGGCCGCCAAGCTGCGGGATGAGATCAAGGCGCTGCAGGGACTGAGCGCGCGGGCGGCCAAGGGGGAACAGGAATATTGGCAGCCGGAGGCTTTCATCAGCAATCCGAAGGAAGGCGTGGCGGCGTTGCAGGAAGCGCTGGCGCTGCCGGAGCCGCCGCGGATTGTTGAGTGTATCGACATCGCACATCTGCAAGGCGATGAGATGGTGGGGAGCAAGGTTTGTTTCATCGACGGCGTGCCGTTCAAGGACGGGTATCGCCGGTACAAGATTAAACACGAGCAGGGGAATAATGATTACTTAAGCATTCAGGAAGTCGTCAGCAGAAGATACAGGGAAGCGGGCCAGAGCAATGAGCTGTATCCGGACGTGATCTGCATCGACGGCGGGCTGGGGCAGCTTCATGCGGCGTTGGATGTGTTTAAGACGATGGATGTGAAACCGCCGATGGTGATCAGCCTGGCGAAGCGGGAAGAGCTGGTTTATGTGCAGGCGAAGAGCGAACCGATCCGGCTGGCGCGGAATAATGCGGGGCTGAAGCTGTTGCAATATGCGCGGGATGAGGCGCACCGATTCGCGCAGCATTACCACCATATTCTGCGGCGGAAGAGCCAGTTGGACGAAGACGTGAAAAAAGGGCGGCGTCCGCCGACGAAACCCTCGGAGCGGAAGAAGGCATATGAGGCGGCGCTGAAAGAACCGGCGCCTGCGGAGAATCCGCATACGACACTGGCGAGCTTGCCGATATTGAAGCCACGGGAAGAAGTGGATGAGGGGCCTGTGATTCCGTTGGATGCGGAGGATCGGGATTAGGAATTTGAAGGGTGAAAGGATGGGGGATGCGGGAGGATGTGGGGAGATTTGGACGGGGAATTTCGCTGATTGTGAAGACGTTTTGGAGGGATGGGTCAGGAGTGGCATGGACCGAACGCTTTGACTTTCTACACATCTTATTATCCAGACGTCCGTCGCTGAGCTTCGGGGGGCGTTGAATATGGTGGAAGAGTAAGAGTAAGAAAAAGACGAAGAGAAAGACAAATCACAGCCGCAGGGGCTGCTGCCCCCGCACCCCCGCTCAGAGGGGAATTGAGATAAGAGGGAAGGTGTAAAAGGACCGCTGCGCGGACGGGTTGAGTTAAAGCCGGGGCGGAACCGGTTCTTACTCTCGCCGTGCCACAGGTTCCGCCCCGAATGCCATTCGGTTAATCGTTAAGCGGCTTGTTTGGCTCGGGTTGGCAGTAGGTGGATCGAGGTTTTCTCATCAGACTGTACGAGTTATGAATCCGCCGCTTTACCACCCGTGGATGATATCGGCCCGGGCGCAAAGGATTCACCTTCAACTCCGATCCGCTCACGCCTTCCGCTGGTTTGAGCAGCGCGATGAGCCAACGTGATGCATCGACGAAGCTGATGCGACTGGCGTCGTCGATCTCCTGCTCTTGCGCCGCGTCCCGCATCGCGGCACGGATCAGGTTGTACACCAGTGCAAAGACCATCAACTCCTTCATCACGCCGTCAGGCGTCTGGCACTTGAGGTGCTCCATCTTCATCGTTGTTTTCAAATGCCGGAAGTTGGTTTCGATCCCCCAGCGCAACTGGTACAGCCGGGCAATCTCTCGCTTGGGATAGCGCATCGGATCCAGCAGCGTGGTGACGAGCGTCACCTGGCGGGTGCGCATTCCCCTGGCGATGATGTCGTAGCGAAGCTCGCGAAGCACAAGCGTCTGCGGCAGGCTGGCAAACACGTCGGCGGCCATGCCGCTTATCCGCTTGGAAGGCTTAATCCACCGAACAATCTGATCCTGCCTGCCAAGGCTCTTCACAAAATGGGAGTTGGGGAGTGATCTTTTGTATGCTCCTTTTTTCCTCGATCTTCCCCGCGCCGCCCGGCCGGGCGTGAAGTCGACGACCTGGCTCGCATTCATGCGGAACACCGCATCTACCGACATTTTCCCCAGCGTCACCAGATGCCCAAAGGAACAGAATCCCCGGTCTCCCAGCAGCACGTCGCCGGCCTGCAACAGGCCGTGCGGCCCGGCAAGTTGACTGGCCTCGCCCATGGTCAGGGCCATCATGCTCAACTGCAGGATCATTCCGCTGGCCAGATCCATAAGCGCCAGCATTTTGATCATGGGGAAGCCGCATCCGGATTTCTGCTCGCTGGGCTGGGGCCACATTTTTTGCAGTGCCGGTTCGTCGGGCGTACTGACGGTTGTGCCGTCGATCATCAGCACGCGACGGCCCAGCCAGATGGAGGCGGATTGGTTACACGCATCGCACGATAATTGTTCGACCAGCCTGGCCACGCCCGCCGCCGGCAGCCGCTGCCGCGCGTCGCAGTAGCTTCCCTCGCTGCAACCAATGCCCCAGAGCCACCGCAGATGAGTCATGGCCGTGTTGCCATGCAGAACCTGCAGCAGGAACAGCGTCATGGTGTTGGCTGGATTGAGCAGCCGATTACGCCAGACATGACCGACCTGGGCAAAACATCGGTTGATTCTCTCGGCCCCGCCAAGAGACCCCAAGGGGTCAGATTTGATCCGCTGCAGCGTGGACGCGATGATAGCCATCCGTGGCCTCCTTTGAGTTTGGGGACTTAAGACATCACCATTCTCTCAGGAGGCCGCGTCTTGCGCGAATATTCACAACGCGCGCCGCGGCGCGGAGTTATGTGCTAACCGAATGGCATTCGGGGCGGAACCTGTGGCACGGCG
Source organism: uncultured Phycisphaerales bacterium (assembly GCA_963704405.1). Lineage (GTDB taxonomy): Bacteria > Planctomycetota > Phycisphaerae > Tepidisphaerales > Tepidisphaeraceae > MFD01213-c1. Next base: position 609,216 of record OY969903.1, on the reverse strand, counting down.
AGAGTAAGAACCGGTTCCGCCCCGGCTACAATCCAACTGCCGGCGCAGCCGTCCTCATCCTCCCAGCGGGGGTGCGGGGGCAGCCGCCCCTGCGGCTGTGATTCTTCTTCGTCTTTGTCTTTGGTTTTGTCTTGCTCTTCCACCATATTTGATGCCGATTTAATTGGGTGATGCGGTTTAGTTTTGCGTGGTTTGACGCAGGGGGATGTGTGTGTTGCATTTGGTCAGCGGCCGTTGGCCAGGGCGATCATGCGCTCTTGCAGGTGGGTGCGGGCGGACGGGTCTTCGCCGGGGATGAGGCGGGAGAGGACCTGGATCGCCGTGAGTTCGCCGAGGGGGACGGGGCGGTTGCGGGAGAGCATGTCGAAGATGGCGAGCGCCAGCGGCGGAGTTATGGGCTGATGCTCGGCGCCGGCGCGGGTGAGCGTGTGGAGGTTGCCGGCGTGGCGGAGGAGGAGAGTGAAGAGTTCGTTGGCGACGGCGGGATCGACGCCGCCGCGGGCGATGGCGAGATCGCGCCTGGCGGCGGCGGCTTCGGTGAGAAGTGTCATATCCAGAGCGAGGTTGGCTGGGACATGAATCGTGGATGGATGGATGGCGGACAGCGAGGAGGGTTCCTGGGTTGATGCTAGGGTGGTTGTATCTTCTTCGGTTACATTATCAGCATCTTCGCCGGCTGGTTGTTCGAGGCTCAGGGTGATGAGCTCGGATTCGGTTTGTAGTTTGGTTTCATTATCAGCGGGAGTATCGGCTGTCTCGCCGGCAGAAAGTTGGACGGGTTGGAAGTCGCCTTGGTTGGGGACGACGGGGACGGGGGTGATGGCGGAGTGGACGATGGCTTCGCCGTAGTGGATGCCTTTGCCGTCGATGAAGTTGGGGTCGATGCCGAGGGAGACTTTGTTGCGCAGGCCGATGTCGCGAGCGGATGCTCCGAGGAACTGGTGGAGTTCGAGGAGGCGGTCACCGTCGCGTTGGATGTCGAGAATCCAGCCGAGGGTGGAGGCGGCGGAAGGGGAATGGTCCATGAGGATGGGGACGGCGACGCCGTTGGATTTCATGCGGGCGAAGGCGGCGGCGTAACTGTCGAGCTTCTCGCGCGTGATATCCAGGGAGAACCTGCGCGGGATGGAGGTACGTGCCGGTGACGATGGCGTCCTTCCAGTAGTAGAATGCGGGCAGGCCGCTGACTTGTGATGGAAGGGCTTCAACAGCGGCGGGGTTGAAGGAACCGGTGGAGGCTAGGTGGAAGAGCGTTGTGGGAATGGGCATAGTGTGGCTCGGTTTGAGGGAATGTTCGTGGTCAGTGGTCCGTGGTCAGTTGTCAGTGGTCAGTTGTAGTGGCGCTGGTGACTTGGTTAGCGACGGATACGTGACAACGGACCATTAAAATGATGGAAACAATGATGTCGGAGAAGAAGCCTGTGAAACGATCTCGTGTAATCCTGGTGATCTTGGCGGCGGTGCTGGTTTCGGGGGGGACGGGGTGGGCGCTGTGGGCGTTTTTGCGTGGGCCGAATACGGGGCGGTTTGAGCCGGTGATTTCGGCGATTGGTGCGGGGAAATTAGATGGAGATGTGATCGGGCGGGTGAATTTGAGCCGGACTTTTCCGGGGGTGCAGGAGCGGGATGAGATGTATCTCACTCGCCGCGGGGATGGGAGTTTTGTTGCGATGTTTCCGACTTATTATGGGAAGGGGACGAGCATCGGGGGGCTGGTATATACGAGTCGACCGCTGCGGGAGGAGGATACGGAAGTTAAAAACCTGGCGACGACGCTGGATCGGCGCGTGATCAAAGTAGGGCGATGGGCGCTCGATCTGGATCGGCGGATCGATGAGCATTGGTATCGGGTTTCCAAAGGAATGCACTGACGCGGCGCGTCAATGGTAAATGGTAAATGGAAAATGTGAGGAAGGGGGAGAGGGCGAGGGGCGTTCGATTCGTTGGGTATAGTATGTTTGCGCAATAGCTTGCGGCATGGCAGGTACGCCAGAGACTTTTTCCATTTTCCATTTACCATTCCCCAGGCTCACCGCATAGGAATATCCAGATCCGCCAGAATGCCTTTGGTATCGATTTGGTCGATGATGGGGGTGGCGGATTGGGGGTGGTTCAGGAGGCTGGCGAGGACGGCGCGGGCGGTGGTGGTTTTGGTGTCGGAGATGGGGGAAGGATCGACCCAGACAGCACCTTTGGCCTGGGGGCCGAAGTTGAGGGTGAGGAGATCGTCCAGGACGTTGGAGTTGAAGGCGGCGGCGAAGTCGCGGTCGACGAGTTCGCTGTCGACGATGCTGGTTTCGCTGTGTTCGGTGGCGTCGGCGCGGGTGCCGTGCTGGGCTTCGAGACCGACGCGCTCAGGGCGGAGCCAGCCGCGGAAGAGGAGCTTGTCGTAGTAGGCGAGGGCGGCGAGCAGGCCGGGGGAATGGTCGGTGCCGCCGGGATCGAACTGGCTGAGGACCCACTGGCTTTTGCCGGCGAGATCGGCGGCGGCGCGGGGATCATCCATGCTCGCGAAGAGATTGGGAAAGCGCACGCTGCGGCCCATGCTGACGGCTTCGAGGATCTGCTGCGCGATCCAGTCATTGGATCGCTCAACACCGGCGGCGTCGCGGCTGACGCCTTCGGGGTAGTGGAGCTGCGCGATCACGCCGGCAACTTTTTTCTGATATTGCGCGAGGCGCTCGGCGGTTTGCTGGGATTGCGACCAGGTGACGCGGACGTTTTCATGGCGGCTGCGGCCATAGAGGTTGCCGCACTCACCGTCGTAGGTGTAGAGGAATGATTTTTCTCGCGGGATGTCGATGGGGGCGCCATCGGCGAACGGCTGGCGGAAGCCGGCGAAGTTGCCGCTGGGATCGACGAGGATTTGGGTGAGTTCCGGGAGGAGAGGCTTGAGCCTGGCGAGGGTGATGCGCGAGCCGTCGGTTTGCCAGACTTTTTCAAAGGCGCTGAAACCGAAGGCAAGCGCTTTAAGGGCGGCAGTGAGAATGGACGTGCGCATCGGGTGCAGGGCATGGCGGGCGAAGGTGAGCCACTCCTGCGGGGCGTCGGGATGCTTGGACCATCCCCAGGTGTTGGCGACGATGGGCGCAGTGACGATGCGCATCGCCAGCGCGACGGTGGGATGGGCGGAAATTCGGCGATAGGTGGCGAAGGTTCCGGGGTCCGGCGGGGCAAACCCGGGAAAGCCGGCAGTGGAAAAACCAGCGGGGGTGGATTTGGTTGTGTTTAATAGCATTGAAGTAAATGAGGAGGCGGCAAGGCCAAAGGCGGGGTTGGAGGGGGTGATGGTGAGGGAGTAGAGGTTGGGGGGATTGGACATGGGCATGGTTTGGCTCGATGGTGATGGAGGGGTTGCTCATGGGCGCAGCGTTGAGGCATGCCGCCTATTGAGCATTATTGGAAGTTAATTGTATTTATGCGTGGCAGCCGCTGATGGTGAATCCGAGCGGCGTGCTTTAGGGGACATGCACACGAGTCACATCAGGAAAGAGGTAATGGTGCTGCACTGAATCCGCAGTCAATCAGGTTTTGATTAGAACGTGACGCGCCCAAAAATTGCCCCAATCGGCGCTGACCTGGACGCACGGGCATGTCGCTTCCTGCTGCGGCTTTTCGCTGGGTTGTGGCTGGATATGGTTGGTTTTTTTCATCGATGAAGCCCTGGATTACTTTAGTTACCGCCCCGGTCGCCCATGCAGGGATAATAACTGTAGATGCGCGTTGCAGTCAAAGCGTTCATATGTCGAGGATCAATTGTCGCATATCAACCCGCGAAGCCGATGGTGCTGTTGGATGGCGGGCGGGTGAGGCGGAGGGGGTATTCTCTGTGCACGAAGTAGCGGAGCCAGGCGAGGGAATGTTCGTTGTGGAGCTGGTCGGGGCTGGGCCACAGGGCGTTTCGGAAGTCCTGGATTAATTGTTGGCAGCGGGGGTGGATGGTTAACGACACCGTGCCGTCGGCGGATTTTAATTTGGCGCTTAATGCGTTGAGCGTTTCCTTGATCGGAGGATTGGATCGGGGGACTTTGGGGGTGATGTCGAAAGGGCGGAGGCGGTTTTTGATGATGATCCAGTCGCTGGTGCCGCTGGTGCTGTCGCGGGCGTTGCCGGTGGCGTCGCCGTAGAGGTGGAGCTTGCGGGGGTTCCAGTGGTGTTGATCGGTTCGTTCTAAAAACGCATCGACGGCGGAGTCGGTTTTGGTATCCGGCAGCACCAGTTCATCCAGGACATGGATGTGGCCTTTGTGGTGCTGGATGATGCCGCTGCACATGGGGTTGATGTTGAAGTCGAGCGACCAGCAGAGGGGAAGCTGCGGGTTGTATTCTATTTCTTTGATGTGCAGCGCGGGGAGAAATCGGGGAAGGCGCGGCCGCCGGTGAGGATAAATTCGCCGAGCATTTCCTGGCGGAAGAGGCGCGGGTCCATTTGGCGCTGTGCGGAGGCGATTTCTTCCGGCGGAAGGATGTCGGCGCTGGGCCAGTGGAAGGCGGCCCATTCGGGGTCATTGTTTTTGATGGCGATGTCATATAAGCGTTCATATTCGACTTGCGCGGGGGCGTCGGCGTCGGGGACACCGATGAGCCAGAGCCAGCCGCGACGATCGGCCAGGGCCGGGCGGATGTGCGCGTCGAAGGTTCCGGGGCGGCAGTCGGCGTAAAGCCGAGGCAATCGGCACACGACGCTTCCACGATATTGAGGAGGCGCAGCGCCGCTTTGATCCATGGCGTGATGTTTACAACCTGGAGCGACCGCACGAGGCGTTGGGGATGGCTACGCCCGTCACACGGTATGTTCACTCGCCGCGTGCCTTTGCAGAGACCCTGCCGCCGATTGAATATGGCCCGTCCGATGTCGTACGAAAGGTGCAGAAGGACGGGTACTTCAGATACAAATCCACGGATTTTAAAATCAGCCAGGCGTTCACCGGCTATCCCGTAGCCTTACGTCCGACGATGCAGGATGGACAATTAGATGTCTTTTTCTGCCATGTGAAAGTTGCAACGATCGACGTGAAAAGCCAAACTCGAGTCTAATTCCAATGCGCCACCCATGTCCCCGCACATGTGTTACCCATGTCCCCGGTCCGTACAGCCCCCGCACCCCCGCTGGGAGGGTGAGGACCGCTGCGCGGGCGGTGAAAGTTAGCCGGAGGCGGAACCCAGCTCTTACTCTCGCCGTGCCGCTCGGTTCCGCCTCCAGCGTCCTCCACCTCCGTAGGCAAGGCACGCCCCCAGTTCAGAGCAGATGTAGGCTGCGAAGAAAACTTGCCGGCGTAGCCGCGCCGGCAAGCCGTCAAAAGCCACCCATGGCGCACATCGCTATTTCTCGCCTGCTCGCTATTTCCTCGCTGCCCGCCGATTCATCACATCGCCCGCCATTTCATGGCACCACTCGTCCGTCACATTCGTTCGACTCCAATCGTCCGCAATCATCGGAAGTAGAAGGCCCTGCGTCCCGCCACCAAACCACCCGGATGCAACTGCCACAGGGGGCGTGCCCTGCCCAGGAGGTGGGGACGCTGGGGCGGAAACTAGCGGCACGGCGAGAGTAAGAACCGGTTCCGCCCCGGCTACAACTCTGGACTTCCCCACGAATGGTGGGCGCTGTGGAGGGCAGGATAAGATGCCTGCCCCAAGGAGCAAATCATGTCCAGAAGGAAGTTTACACGTGAGTTCAAGCTGTCGGCGGTTCAACTGGTGAACGGGCAGGGCTATTCGATCGTCGATGCGGCCAAGAGCCTGGGAGTGGATCCCAGCAGTGTCCGGGGCTGGATCGAGAAGTTTTCGACCGAGCCGGGCATTGGGCCAAGCGGTGAAGGGGCGTTGGCGGCTGAGTTGCGTCAGCTGCGCAAGGAGAACGCGCGGCTGGTGATGGAGCGTGACATTTTAAAAAAAGCGGCGGCGTTCTTTGCAAAGGAGCAGATGTGAAGTTCGCTTTCATCCAAGACTCTTTGAGTGAGTATGCGGTGGAGGTCTGCTGCTGTGTGCTGGAAGTGAGCCGCTCGGGTTACTACGCCTGGCCGGATCGGCCGGCCAGCCCGCGAGCCCTTCGCCAGGAGCAACTGACTGAGAAGATCAAGACCGTGCATGAACAGAACCGCCGGGTGTACGGCAGCCCGAGGGTCTGTCAGGCGCTGATCGCTCAGGGTGAAAAGGTGAGCGAGAACACCGTGGCCAAACTGATGAAGCAGCGGGACATCCGGGCCAAAAGCAAAAGGAAGTTCGTGCCAGCCACCACCGACAGCGCTCATGCCAACCCGGTGGCGGGTAACGTGCTGGACCGGCAGTTCACCGCTGACTTGCCCAATCAGAAATGGGCAGTGGATATTACATATATTCCCACTGATGAAGGCTGGCTGTATCTGGCGGGCGTGATCGACTTATGCAGCCGATTGATCGTCGGCTGGTCGATGGCTGAGCATATGAAGACGGAGTTGGTGAGTGACGCGTTGAAGATGGCCCTGGCCCGGCGAAACCCCGCCGGCTCATTGATCCATCACAGCGACCGGGGCGTTCAGTACAGCTGCGAGGATTACCTGCACCTGCTGGAATCGCATAACATGCAGCCGAGCATGAGCCGAAAGGGAGACTGCTGGGACAATGCGGCGATGGAGAGCTTCTGGGCCACGCTCAAGACCGAGCTGGTGCATCATGAGCACTACGCCACCCAAGAGCAGGCCCGAGCGTCGATCTTTGAGTACATCGAGGTGTTTTACAATCGCAAACGACTGTACAGTTCGTTAGGCTATCTCAGCCCCGAAGCGTTCGAGGCGAGCCTGAATTAGTCATCCCGCAGCGCCCACCATTCGTGGGGAAGTCCAGGCAGCAGCCCCTGCATCTGCGATCCCTCTCCCCCTCCCTCTTCATCACCATATTCAACGCTCCAAAAAAACCAACGACCAAAAAACCCACAATCACCTCTCCCCTCTCCAACATCCGCCCCACCCACAAAATTTCCGTTACCATCCAAAAAACATGACCCGCCACCTCCCCATCCTCATCATCACCCTCCTCCTCCCCGGCTGCACCACAACCCCAGAATCCTTCAACCCCACAACCCCCCCCACAACTCCACTCACAATCCAACTCCCAACTCCCACCACAACACATCCCCCCACAACCATAACACCACCCCCAACACCAATCCCATCCTTCCTCCTAACCCCCACCCCCCCCACATCCCCCTCCACCATCCACGTCAACGCCTTAAACCTCCTCCCCCACCCAACCGATTGGCTCACCGAATCCTACTCCTGGAACTTCGGCGACCCCCTCTCCCAACCCATCACCGACCCCCGCACCAACGAAACCAAAAACCTGAACACCGCCCAGCCCGGCCCCATCGCCGCCTATCTCTACGAATCCCCCGGCCAATACACCATCACCCTCACCCGCACGCTCCAAAATCACCAAACCCAAACCTACACACAGAAAATCACCGTCCTCCCCTCAAAGCGCAACATCTATTACATCTCCACAGAAGGCAACGACTCCAATCCCGGCACGGATTCCAATCACCCCCTCAGAACCGCCACCGCCGCCGCCACAAAAATTGCCGACCACACCACCTTCCTCTTCCACCGCCAGGGAACCTACCCCCTGACCACAGAATTCCCCCTGAAACACCACGACCTCCTGCTCGACTGCTACGGCGACCCCGCCTCCCCCCTCCCAGTCCTCTACCGCTCAACCCCACAAACCGCCACAAATCCCGCATCCCAAATTCCCAATCCCAAATTCCCAATCCCCGCCACAACCCCAACCCAGAATCCCACCACTCTCCCCTACGCCGGCCTCTTCTTCTCCTTCTGGCCCGGCCTCTCCCAGGACATCACCATCCGCCACCTCCGGCTCGATTCCCCCTACGCCCAAACTGAAACCCAGGGCCACTACGCCTATCACAATCCCTCCGCCATCTTCGGCATCCTCCGCGGCCAAAACATCACCGTCGCCGACTGCGAATTCCAAAATATCGGTGAAGGCCCCCACGGCGACCCAACCCTCGCCGGCGCGCTTTTCCTCCGCAACCGCCAGGTCGAACCCCTCGGCATCCCCGCCCGCACCCTCTGGCTCGAAGGCGCTGACATCGTCGCCATCGCCAACACCGCCACCAACAGCATCAACGAATCCCCCTTCCGCGCCGCCGCCACCGGCATCGTCGGGGGGTTGATTGCTTTCAATGACATCGCACAACAACTAGACCCCGCCCACCAGCGCGGCTTATGCAAAGCCGCCTCCACCCTCCGCACCCTCCAGGACACCACCGTCTTCGCCAACCGCATCACCAACGAAGAATTCGCCTTCGATCCCCTTTCCGCCGCCGCCCAGGACAACCGCATCCGCGTCGATTCCAACTCCATCACCAACTCCTTCATCCACATCAAAGCCAACGTCCGACACGCCGTCTTCCTCAACAACACCATCTCCCGCCCCGGCGGTCCCTGCATCACCATCTCCCCCGGCCCCAACGGCGCCTCCGAATGGATCGAAGACCTCAGCCTGCAAAACAACACCGGTTCCGGTTACCAACCCAACGCCCGCCTCCTCCAAATCGACACCGGCGACCCCGCCGCCCTCATCAATTTCCAATACAACCCCCAGGAAAACCCCTTCACCAAACTCCCCGAACCCGCCCCCGCATCACAACCCGTCACACCACCAACCACACATCCCGTTCCCATCCCAACATCCCAACCCGCCACCCAGCCCAATCCAAATTCCAAACTTCTCTCCGTCCCCTCCCCCGAAATAAAAACCCTCACCCAGGCCCTCTCCCTCGCTCGCCCCGGCGACACGATCGAGATAGCCCCCGGTACATACAGAGAATCCCTCCTGTTCAAAACCCCTAGCCTCACCCTCGAAGCCGCCGCCCCCAACACCGTATTCATCGACGGCGCCGATCCCCTCACCACCTGGACCCGCGATACCCAAACCCAAAACCCCATCTACACCACAAACTGGAACCACGACTTCTTCTTCTCTCCCAACATCCGCTTCCACAACGGCCCCAAAACCGACGGCTCCACCACCGCCGTCGGCTACGCCGAACAAATCCTCTACACTCCCCCTCATAGCGCCAGCGCCCCGCCCGCATCCAACCCCGCCCCAATCCAAAATCTCCAAAACCCAGCCCAGAATACAAATCAAAACCCAACCCAATCTCCAACCCAAAATCCCAATTCCGAAATCCCCCTGACCCAGGTCCTGCATTACAGCGACTTAAAAGAATCCACTTTCTACATCGACTACACTGCCCGCACCTTAAGCCTGTGGCTCCCCGCCGGCGCCGACGCTGCCACCGCCAGCATCCTCGCCTCCACGCGTCAATCCCTCGCCGCCCCCGCGGACCCGGGCATCACCAACATCACGCTGAAAAACCTGACCTTCCGCCACGCCGCCAACTTCCCCCAACGCTGGGCCGTCCGCACCGCCGACAACTGGCTCCTCCAGAACTGCACCATCGAACGCTGCAACGCCGGCGGTTTAGGCGTCGCCGGCAATAACGTCTCCCTCAACAACGTCACCTCCCAGGACAACGGCCAACTGGGCCTCGGCGGTTCCAAATGCCGAAACGCAACCCTCATCAATTGCATCAGTCAAAGAAACAACTACAAAAACTTCTCCCCAGGCGGTGAATCCGGCGGCGGCAAATTCACCGCCACCGAAAACCTCAAGCTCATCAACTGCCAATACCAAAACAACAACGGCATCGGCCTCTGGCTCGACTACAAAAACAAAAACTACACCATCGAAGGCGGTTCCTACGCGGGCAACCACTCCAATCCCAACCATTACATGGGCATCGGCATCATGATCGAAATCAGCGAAGGCCCCGGCCAAATCCAAAACGCCACATTCCAATCCAACACTGGCCCCGCCATCCAGGTCGCCGAAAGCATGAACCTCACCATCCAAAACAACGCGCTCAAGAACTACATCGACCTCCGCGACATGCAGAACCGCGCTCCTTACCACATAAATAGCATCACCATCAAAAACAACCACTTCCAAAACACCTTCCTGAGCACCAGCCTCGGCCCCTGGCCCAAATCCGCCGCCGCCGACAAGCACCTCACCATCGACCAAAACACCTATGAAACCCCCCAGGGAACCCCATTAATATACTGGGGAAACATCCGCGCCCTGACCACCCTGCAAGAGATCCGCCACCAGCTCAACATCGAACCCCAGGGAACCAACCCCCAATAATCGCCCAAGCCAAAGATAAAACCAAAGACAAAGACAAAGAAGAATCACAGCCGCAGGGGCTGCCGCCCCTGTACAGACCGGGGACATGGGTAACACCTGTGCGGGGACATGGGTGGCGCTGGATGATGCATTGCATTACCCGATCCGAGTTTGGCTCCGCAGGTCAATCGTGGCAACTTTCTGGTGACAGAAGAACACCGCCAACTGGCCATCGCAGTTGGTTGGCCGCAAAGCGACGGGGTGGCCCGTGAAGGCCTGGCTGATCTTGAAACGGATTGTCTTATAGCTGAAGTAACCGTCAGCCTGCACACGACGCACGATGTCGCTGGGGCCGTACTCGATCGGCGGCAGTTGCTCGGGGAACAGTCGCGGCGAGGGGGCATAGCGTATGGCGGGTGTGGCCATCGCCAGCGCTTCATGCGGACGCTGCAGATTGTAGACCTCACGCCAGGGATCAAAGGCGGAGCGTTGCACCTGATCGATATCGCCAAAGCGGCGGGCGCCGATCGCTTCGGCTTTGAGCGTGCGGTTGAAACGCTCGTCCTTGCCCTGGGTTTGCGGGTGGTAGGGCCGGCCGTGGCTGATGCCGATGCCCAGGCTGATCAGCCAGGCGCTGAGCCAGGTGTAGCGGTAGGTGCTGTCGCAGCCCCAGGGCGAGCCGTTGTCGCTGAGAATGCGCCGCGGCAAGCCGTAACGGCGAAAGGCGCTGCTCAGGTGCTGCTGCACGGTAGCGCCGGTCTGGTTGGTGCATGCCCTGGCCACCAAGCAAAAACGCGAGTGATCGTCCAGAACGGTAAGCGTGTGGCAGCGGTGGCCATCATCCAGCGGGAAGTGGCCCAGGAAGTCCATCTGCCATAGATCGTTGGGCTGGGCCTGCTCGAAGCGCACGAACGGCGTGTGCTTGTACGACTGCTCCGGGTCGATCAGGCCGTGGCGGCGAAGGATGTCGCTGATCGTGCTGGCGGCGGGGATCAGGGCCGGGTCGTAGTCCCCTTCGCCGACGCCGGCTAGGCTCTCGCACGAGACGGTGCGCCGGGTTCTAAAAAAAACGAGCTCAAGCCCTGGTTGAAACAGATGTGGTGCATCCCGCCGCAGGCGGATTGTGGGTTTGTGGCGGCGATGGAAGACGTGCTTGAGGTGTATCACCGGCCGAAGGATCCGCAGCGTCCAGTGGTCTGCATGGATGAGACCAGCAAGCAGTTGATCGGTGAAATTCGAACGCCACTGCCACCGCAGCCGGGGGTGCCGATGCGTTATGACTGCGAGTATGTGCGCAATGGAACGGCGAATCTGTTCATGGCCTTTGAGCCGCTGGCTGGCTGGCGTCATGTGGAGGTGACCGACAGCCGCCGCCGCAGTGACTGGGCCTGGTTCATCAAGGATCTGGTGGACGGGCGGTACAGACAGGCACAGAAGATTGTGTTGGTGATGGATCAACTGAACACGCATTCCACCGCCAGCCTGTACGAGGCATTCGAACCGGCTGAGGCACGACGCATCGCTGAGAAGCTGGAGATCCACCACACGCCCAAGCACGGCTCCTGGCTGAACATGGCCGAAATTGAACGGAGTGTGTTGTCGCGACAGTGCCTGCAGGAACGGATGGAGGATAAAGCGACCCTGAAACAGCAGGCCTCAAGTTGGCAGGCCAAGCGCAATCGACAACATCGTGGAGCGGACTGGCAGTTCACGGCCGCCGACGCCCGCGTCAAGCTTAAGCGGCTTTACCCTTCAGTCCAGGCGTGACGGAGTACTAGTCCATTTGTAGCGTGTATCCACAGTGTCTGAAGCAGTTGGCGGCGTCGGAGGGGGTGATCTGATCAAGCACGGATTGCATCATCGTCCATAAATCCTCACGCGTTCGACAAGCCAGCGATCGCAGCAGGTTCTTGGCCTTGGCAAAGATCATCTCAATGGGATTTAAGTCTGGCGAGTACGGCGGCAGAATAGCAATGCGGCGCCGGCGGCCTCAATCAGCTCCCGTGTGCATGCCCGCTTGTGGCTGGAAAGATTGTCCATCACCACCACGTCGCCCGGGCGAAGCTGAGGCACCAGCACCTGCTCGACAAACGCCTGAAATACATCGCCGTTGACTGCGCCATCCACCACCGTCGAGCAGCAGATACCGGTAATCCCCAACGCCGCAATCAGCGTCGTCGTCTTCCAATGTCCATGAGGCACTTTCTCCACCAGGCGCTCTCCCACGGGCGCTCGGCCCCGCAAACGCGTCATGTTCGTCTTGCTCCAGGTCTCGTCGATGAAGATCAGGCGCTGTGTGTCGTGGCCGGGTTGATCGGCTCGCCACTGCGTGCGTTTTGCTGCAACATCGGGTCGATCCTGCTCGGACTTCGGCGAGCTCAGTCGAGCCGCGGCATGCAGCGTCTTTTTTTAAAACTCAATCCCATCCGACGCAACGCCATGTCCACCGCCGAGACGCTGCACTTGATCCCCAGACGCTCGTGCAGTTGCCTGGCCGTCGCATCGGGCTGTTGATCAACCAACTGGCGTAGTCGATCCAGATCAATCTTGATCACTGTCGCTCCGCCGCGCGGACGGGAACATTGTTCGCCATAATCGCGCCGCCGCTGCATCACCCGCCGAACCCACGAGCGGCTGACGCGGAAAAGCTCAGCGACACGTTTGGTCTCCATGCCATCATCACGTGCGGCAATGATTCGATCCCGAAGATCCTGCGAATACGCTGCACCCATGTGCCTCCTGGCGGCTCGACTTGAGCCTCAGCGGCAACATACACCTCGCAAAAGAAGGGCGCAATCCTAACAGCGCCGAACGCGCTGCGATTGAATTGGGTGTGCTCTAGTACTACAGTTGCGCATTGCATGATGCCCTTTTCCGGTAGTGGCACGCTCGGGCGCGGGCTTGGTGCTCTCGTCTCCATCCAGACCAAGCCAGCACACGGTCAGTGAAGTGCATGCGAGGCCAGACAATCTGGATCAGCAGCCGTCTCACCTCCGGCTCGGTCAGTGGGATCAGTTTCGCCAACTTTTTGAGCGAGCCGCCTTGGGCTCCTTGGCGGCCAGACGCGCTGCCGTCAGGAAGGCCATCGCCAACAGGCTCAACGTCACGTGTCGGTGCCACCCGTCCCATGACCGCACTTCGTATTCGTCCAGGCCTGTCTCCTGCTTGCACGACTTAAAGCAAATCTCGATGGCCCACCGCTGTCCCGCGGCAACGGCCAGATCCTTGGCCGTCGAGTCAGCCGGCGCGGCGCAGAAGTAGTAAGCGTATTCGCCCGTCTCGATATGGCGTCGGATCAAGAGCCAGCGTGACAGGCCCTGTTCGGTCGGCAGGCCGAATGTCCAAGCCGCCCAATCGTACAGTCGCGGGCCTTTGGACCCGTCGGCCACGCTCATGCGGAACCATGCCTCCGGTACATCGCCAGCAATCTGATCGACCCGCTTCTGCTCCAGCCCGACCCACAATCGCTGCTGGCTCGAAACGGCAACCACGAATGGTTGGCCCCGCGCTTCCAGAAAACGTCTGAATTTACCGTCCGATCCGTACACTTCGTCGGCCAGCACGAACCGCGGCCGCAAACCCGAATCCAACGCCCCGGCGAGCATGGTCATGGCCAATTTCGGCTTGGTTGAAAACTCGATTGCTTCCGGCACGCCCGCTTCAACCCGACGCAGCTTGTCGTCGCACCATGATTCGGGGAGATACAACGCGCGGTCCAGCAGTGCTCGGCCCCGCGACGTGGCCAACGCCAGAAAGACGCCGACCTGGCAGTTCTCGATCCGTCCGGCCGTGCCGGAATACTGCCGCTGCACGCCGACGGACTTGACGCCTTTTTTGAGAAAGCCGGTCTCATCGACAATGAGCACGCCCGGATCGTTGTCGCTCACCAGATGTTCGGTCGCATAACGCACCAACTCATCCCGCACGTCATCGGCGTTCCAACTGGCACGTCCCAGCAGGCGTTGAATGCTGTAAGGCTTCTCTCGCCCCAGGTGCTCGGCCAGTTGCCAACCGTTTTTACGCTCCACCGAACCGAGCAACCCGCGAACGTATCCCGCCGCCTGACGACGCAGGTCATGTCTGGCAAAACATCCGCCAAAGCGGTCCATCATCCGCTCGAATCCCCCGTCCCAACCACGAATTTGTTTGGCATCCATGCCGACATCACTCCCTGCCGAGCCAGCCACGGCCCGACTTGGTGATCTTACACGAAATTATGCAATGCGCAACTGTAGTACTAGTACTCCGTCACGCCTGGACTGAAGGGTAAAGCCGCTTAAGCTTGACGCGGGCGTCGGCGGCCGTGAACTGCCAGTCCGCTCCACGATGTTGTCGATTGCGCTTGGCCTGCCAACTTGAGGCCTGCTGTTTCAGGGTCGCTTTATCCTCCATCCGTTCCTGCAGGCACTGTCGCGACAACACACTCAGTTCAATTTCGGCCATGTTCAGCCAGGAGCCGTGCTTGGGCGTGTGGTGGATCTCCAGCTTCTCAGCGATGCGTCGTGCCTCAGCCGGTTCGAATGCCTCGTACAAGCTGGCGGTGGAATGCGTGTTCAGTTGATCCATCACCAACACAATCTTCTGTGCCTGTCTGTACCGCCCGTCCACCAGATCCTTGATGAACCAGGCCCAGTCACTGCGGCGGCGGCTGTCGGTCACCTCCACATGACGCCAGCCAGCCAGCGGCTCAAAGGCCATGAACAGATTCGCCGTTCCATTGCGCACATACTCGCAGTCATAACGCATCGGCACCCCCGGCTGCGGTGGCACCCCCGGCTGCATCGGCAGTGGCGTTCGAATTTCACCGATCAACTGCTTGCTGGTCTCATCCATGCAGACCACCGGACGCTGCGGATCCTTCGGCCGGTGATACACCTCAAGCACGTCTTCCATCGCCGCCACAAACCCACAATCCGCCTGCGGCGGGATGCACCACATCTGTTTCAACCAGGGCTTGAGCTCGTTTTTTTTAGAACCCGGCGCACCGTCTCGTGCGAGAGCCTATCCGCGTGCCCCAGCACCACCATCCGATCCGCCAGCAGCCGTAGCGTCCACTGCTTGTGTCCCTGCGGCGGCTTTGAGCAGGCGACAGCGATCAAGTGCGCCTCGCCAGCGCCATCGAGCTTGCGTTCATAGACGCGTTGACTCGGCTTAGGCAGCAGCGCCGCGGCAATTCCTTCCTCCACAAGCCGCTGACGCACCCGCCAGACCGTCGAGAGCCCCACGTCCAGCGCCTGGGCAATCTCCGGATCACTCCATCCCGGTCCGCCCTCAGCCTCATCTGCTTTCAACAGAATCCGCGCATGCATCAACTTCCGCGCCGCGGCCTTGCCTGCTGAAATCATCTGTTGCAGTTCACATCGCTCTTCCGGCGTTAATGTAACGTGATACTTCTTCTTCATTCGACCTCCGAGTCTGAGGCCGATACTATTCAGCTCACCAGTGACGGACCACTAGGGCGCTTTTACGAAGTATTTTCGGGGTCGATGGGATGCAGGTCATGAGGGGGCCTTGAGTTAAGAAAAATATTTGCGTGTTTTTTCGTGTTGATTCATGTTTTATTTCATAGTTTTCCTATGGGTGAGGAGGTCTTTAAGGCGGAAGAAGGAGAGGCTGGGGCTGGGGCGGAGGTGTGGGAAGGCGGTGTAGAGGTTTGGACTTCCCCACGAATGGTGGGCGCTGCGGAGGGCAGGATAAGATGCCTGCCCCAAGGAGCGAATCATGTCCAGAAGGAAGTTTACACGTGAGTTCAAGCTGTCGGCGGTTCAACTGGTGAACGGGCAGGGCTATTCGATCGTCGATGCGGCCAAGAGCCTGGGAGTGGATCCCAGCAGTGTCCGGGGCTGGATCGAGAAGTTTTCGACCGAGCCGGGCATTGGGCCAAGCGGTGAAGGGGCGTTGGCGGCTGAGTTGCGTCAGCTGCGCAAGGAGAACGCGCGGCTGGTGATGGAGCGTGACATTTTAAAAAAAGCGGCGGCGTTCTTTGCAAAGGAGCAGATGTGAAGTTCGCTTTCATCCAAGACTCTTTGAGTGAGTATGCGGTGGAGGTCTGCTGCTGTGTGCTGGAAGTGAGCCGCTCGGGTTACTACGCCTGGCCGGATCGGCCGGCCAGCCCGCGAGCCCTTCGCCAGGAGCAACTGACTGAGAAGATCAAGACCGTGCATGAACAGAACCGCCGGGTGTACGGCAGCCCGAGGGTCTGTCAGGCGCTGATCGCTCAGGGTGAAAAGGTGAGCGAGAACACCGTGGCCAAACTGATGAAGCAGCGGGACATCCGGGCCAAAAGCAAAAGGAAGTTCGTGCCAGCCACCACCGACAGCGCTCATGCCAACCCGGTGGCGGGTAACGTGCTGGACCGGCAGTTCACCGCTGACTTGCCCAATCAGAAATGGGCAGTGGATATTACATATATTCCCACTGATGAAGGCTGGCTGTATCTGGCGGGCGTGATCGACTTATGCAGCCGATTGATCGTCGGCTGGTCGATGGCTGAGCATATGAAGACGGAGTTGGTGAGTGACGCGTTGAAGATGGCCCTGGCCCGGCGAAACCCCGCCGGCTCATTGATCCATCACAGCGACCGGGGCGTTCAGTACAGCTGCGAGGATTACCTGCACCTGCTGGAATCGCATAACATGCAGCCGAGCATGAGCCGAAAGGGAGACTGCTGGGACAATGCGGCGATGGAGAGCTTCTGGGCCACGCTCAAGACCGAGCTGGTGCATCATGAGCACTACGCCACCCAAGAGCAGGCCCGAGCGTCGATCTTTGAGTACATCGAGGTGTTTTACAATCGCAAACGACTGTACAGTTCGTTAGGCTATCTCAGCCCCGAAGCGTTCGAGGCGAGCCTGAATTAGTCATCCCGCAGCGCCCACCATTCGTGGGGAAGTCCAGTTTTTGTGGCTGGGGTCTTCGGCGGCGATGTGGCAGTCGTCGCATTGAAGGGTGGAGGAGGTGGGGGGTGCGGTGCGATTGGGGGCGCGTTCGAGGAGGTGGAGGGAGTTTGGGGGTGTGTAGCGGCCGCAGGATCGGCAGTATTTCATGGCGGTTTTGGGGCCGCCTGGGGGGAAGAGGTGTGGTTCGTGGAGGCGGCAGGTGATGGGCTGGCCGGCGGGGGTGGTGTCGGTGAGGGTGCGGAACTGGGCGTCGATCCAGGGTTCGCTGGGGGCCTTTTGGCGAAGGTGGCGGCGGAGGCGGGATTCTTCCGGGGGAGTGACACCGACGTGGAGTTTTTTGGCGGGGATGCGGTTTTTTTTGCGGGTTTGGGGCATGGGGTTTCTCCTTACGCGGGTGGTTTTTGGGCACCGAACGGGAGGCTAACTTAGTGTTTGTGAGTGGTGTGTCAAGAATAAACTTGTTTTTTCATGTTTTTAGTTTTGAGGGGTTTGGAGGGAAATTTTTTCCCACGAAGGGGCACGAAGGGAGCACGAAGGGGAGGGTTGGGGGTGTGACGCTTGAATTGTGATGGTGGAATGGGGGTGGGATTTTTTCTCGCGCAGAAATGCAGAAACGCTGAGATACAGAGATGCGGAGAGGCAGAGAAAAGATGCTGAGTTTTAGAGCTCCTAACAGAATGGATGAACGCAGAGTCACGGAGGCCGCGGAGGTAGAACAGAGAGGGCTATGTTTTTCCTTGTTTTCTCCGCGTTTACCTCCGCGGCCTCCGCGACTCTGCGTTCATTTTCCTCCTGTTTTGTTAGGAGCTTTTAGCTTGTATTTCCTCATCCTCGCAGTGTCTCTGCGCGAGAAGTTTGCCATTGACCACAAACAGGAGTTGCGCCCGGGGGTTGAGGAGTTGAGCGGATTGGGGGAGTGTGGGAGAGTATTGGGCCAGCGATGTAGACTGGGGGTTGTGGGGGCTTGAGTTTGGGAGATGGGGTTAATTATCAATGATGACGGGAGTGATATCCGGGAGGTTGTATGGGTCGGCGTAGATGTAGATGGGGGTTGGCGGTGGGCCGGAGGATGTGAGCTGTGCGGTGCCGGACACGCCGGACAGGCCGTATGTCCAGTAGGAGTAATGCTGGATGGTTCCGTCGGATGTGAGGATGGAATCGTTGTCGGAGCCGTGGTAGTCGTTGTGGAGGTCGGTGTTGTCCTGGATGAAGCCATCGGCGCCGGCGTGGCCGTGGAGGAGGTCTTTGCCTGGGCCACCGTCGAGGTAGTCGTCGCCGTTGCCACCGACGAGGGTGTCGTTGCCGGATTGGCCGAAGAAGGAATCGCGTTCGTAGCTCAGGAAACGTTCGATGAGGAGGTCGTTGCCGGCGCCGCCGTAGAGACGGTCGTGTCCACTGCCGGCTTTGAGGGTGTCGTTGCCGTTGCCACCGAAGAGGGTGTCGTTACCGGAGCCGGCGAGGATTTTGATGGGGGCTGTGATGGGGGTAGCGCCGGGGAAGATGCTGGCGAGGTTGTCGGCGAAGGCGCCGGCGTTGACGAAGTTGTTTCCGCCGAGGGCCTGGATGGTGATGTGTTTTACTTTGTCTGCGGGGAAGGCGGCGAGCTGGCCGTCGAGGTTGACGAGGAGGCTGTTGGAGGAGAGGCCGAGGACGATGTTGTCGTCGCCTGGGGTGCCGCGGATGGTGAGGGTGTGGGCATGCAGGACGGCCGATGCGGAGCAGAGGCGGCGAGATTCGAGGAATTCTATGGGTGATGACACTGTCTGGATCCCCTTTTTTGGTGATTTCGTTTAGTGAACGGGTGGGGGATTTTAAAGGGTGGGGTGGCAGTTAGCAAGGATTTTTGAGCGATCAGGCGGGGGTGGTTTGGGCGCGGAGCTTGGCGAGGGCGGATTGTTCTATTTGTTTGATGCGGTGTTTGGGGAGGTTGAGCTGGGCGGCGAGTTGGTCGTAGGTGGAGGGGGTGGAGTGGGGGTTGTCGAGGCCGTAGTGAGATAGCAGGACGCGGCGTTCGCGGTCGTCGAGTTGTGAGAGAAGGTGGTGAATCTGGTCGCGATCGAGGCGGCGGGTGGTGGCAAGATCGGCGCGAGTGTCGGCGATGGCCGCGAGCTGGTCGGTCTGGGGGGCGCCGCGGTGGGCGGCGAGAAGTTCGGGGACGCTGCGGGCGAAGCCTTTCATTAAGGCGAGGGTGGCGTAGGTGCTGAAGCGGTAGCCTTTGTGGATATCGAAGCCTTCGACGGCGCGCATGAGCGTGAGGTTGCCTTCGCTGATAAGCTCCATGAGGTTGAGCCCGGCGCGGAGGTGCTTGCGGGCGACGGAGACGACGAGGCGGAGATTGGCGCGGAGGATGTCGTTCCTGGCGGCGGTGATCTGCCGGAGGTGGTGTTCGAGAATGTCGAGGTCGCGCGAGCGGGCGAACTGGGGCTCGAGTTTCCGGCGAGCCGCGACGAACTGGTATTTGTGGAAGTTGAATTTCAGGAACAGGGCGCGTTCTTTGGTGGCGGTGAGCAGCGGGGAACGGTAGAGATCGCGGAAGTATGGAGGGAGATCGCGGGGGATGCGGGAATCTTCCGGGCGGGCGGGCGCGGGAAGTTCCTGCTGGGTGACGATCTGGGTGATGGCCGCCTCGGCGAATTCGTCGTGATAGAGGGGATCGTCGATGAATTTGATCTTGCGTTTATTGAGCTTGTTGACGCGCTCTTCGAGGATCAGGCGATAGACGGCGGCGCGCGGGCGATGGGCGCGGCGGGCGAGTTTTTTGAGGGACAAACCGCGATTGTAACCCCGGAGGATGCGGGCGCGGAGTTCTTCGGTGATGGGCCGGGCGGCAGCGGGGAAGACGGCGGCGGCGGTGTTTTCGGAGTCGTGTTTGCGGATCGTGTGCAGGATGGTCAGCGGGGAGCGGCGCAGGCGATGGCCGAGACGGCGGGTGATTTCGTCGGGGCAGCAGCCCTGGCGCGCAAGACGGCGGGCGCGGCGGAGGATTTCTTCGCGCTCGGGGGCGTCTACCTGCGAGACGTTTGCGTTTTGGGGCAACTGGTCCTGATGGGCGGTGATGAAGCGCTCGACGCAGGAGAGGAGAAAACCGACGCGGCGCTTGCCGTCGGGGAAGATGAAGCGGCGGGCGGGCAGGCCGCGGCGGCGCCAGCGCTGGATGGTTTTGCTGGTGACGTTGAATTTTTCGGTGACGTCTTCGATGGAGAGAACGGGCTCGGCGAGGGATTGCGTGTGCTGGTTGAGGGTGAGACTGACCTGCTCGATGAGCAAGCCGAGGTCGTGCTGGAGGGCGACACCGGTGAGGAGATCGGAATCGGTGCTGGATTTGGGCTGGTAACCGGTGATGCGGTAGACGATGAAATCGAATGGATAAGCGCGGTCGGGGGCGAGGTCATGGAGAAGGAGTTCGGCGGCGGCGATTTGCGAGGAACGGGTGTCGGCGGGTGTGAAGCCGAGCTGGCGGGCGAGGTTGGCGACCTGGTCGATTCGGAAACTCGCCATAGGGGGATTATCCGGTGATGTGGGGGTGGGGGTCAAGGGAATATTGGGTTTTGGGGTTTTCTGTTTTCTGGTGTAACGCTGGATTGTGGCGGGGGAAATATGGATGGAAAATTTTAACGCGGAGGCGCTGAGCCGCGGAGAAAAGATGCTGAGTTTTTAACTTGTGTGTCCTCCTGTGTTTGTGTGGCTGTGGGCGAAGCTTGCTATTGGGCGAAGACAAGAGTTATAGCCGGTTTTGGGTTTTGGGGTGGGGATGAGTGTTTTTGTCGCATGGGGTTTGGTGGGGTTGGTGAGAGTGAGGGGCTGGTGATTCTTTTTTTATTGATGTAAATGTCTTTTATTTAATTGCTTATACGCTTTCCAAAAAATAAACGCGCGCCCGGCTACCCTGGTGGCGTGCATTTGATTTGATTATGGCATGATGGAACCTGACAAGGAGGTCGCATCATGCGTGTCAAGGCATTTGATACTTCCGATCAACTTCGTGACCAGGCCCGAAAGCAGGATGATCCGTTGCTGACCATCCGGCTTCTCGGCGTGGCAATGGCAATGGAGGGCAAGACGGCGCCTGAAGTGGCGGCGTCCATCGGTTATAGCCGTCGTGCGGTGCAGGAATGGGTGCGGTGGTACAACGCCCAGGGAATCGAAGGTCTACGCGATGCTCCGGGCCGGGGTCGCAAGCCGCCGCTTGTGGAAGAAGAAGTGAAACGGTTTTGCCGGCGTCTGGACGCCGAGCCTCGTGCCCAGGATGGCGTGTGCGCGCTGCGTGGGCGGGACGTGCAGCGCATCCTGCATGAAGAGTTCGGCAAGGTTCGTTCGTTGTCGGGGACCTATTCTATTCTGCATCGTCTGGGGTACAACGACCTGATGCCCCGTCCCCGGCATCAGAGCGCCGATCCGGCGGCGCAGGAGGCCTTTAAAAAAAGTTGCCGGCACTGATCGAGCGTGTTCGCCGGGAACATCCGGACAAGAAGGTCGAGGTCTGGTTCCAGGATGAAGCGCGTTTTGGCCAGCAGGGGACGCTGACGCGGGTGTGGGCGCCGGTGGGATCGCGTCCGCGGGCGGTGAGGCAAACGCAGTACGATTATTTATATGTGCTGGGCGCCTGTTGTCCTTCGACGGGCCAGACGGTGGGACTGCTCTCGCCTCATCTCAACACCGGGGTGATGAACGTGTTCTTCGAGCAGTTCGTCAAGGAGGTTGATCCCCAGATTCATGTCGTGCTGATCTGGGACGGGGCGGGATACCACAAGTCGAGCGAGTTGAAGTTGCCGGCGAACGTGACGGCGATTCCGCTTCCGCCTTACTCACCGGAACTGAACCCCATGGAGAATCTCTGGCACTATCTGCGGAGTCATTACTGGTCCAATCGAGCGTACAAGGACTACGACGCATTACGCCAAGCCGGCTGCGATGCGTGGCAGAGGACATGTCTCGACGCCGAACGAGTCAAAACCGTTTGTGGAGCAAGTTACACGCTGGAGCGCAGATGATTTTTGGAAAGCGTATGATTCAGCAGTTCCCAGCAACAGTCCCATGATCGGCTCAATGCCGCCAGCACCTGCCCGGCCCAGTCGTTGCCTTGGGTGTTGTTTTCACCAAACAAGCTTCGTCGCGCCTGATGCACGTGCTGGCTGGCGTGGAAGTAATCCAGGATCACCGTCGTCTGCCGCTGAGGCAGATTCTGATCCACAAGCCTGGCGATCCACTCAGCGCCGTCGGTCACCGCGGCGATCTGATCGGCCCGCCTCAGGTGCACATCCGCCGACATCTGGCGGAGCATCCGACCGGTCTGTTTCACGCTGCCGCGTGTGGCTCGCACCAGGCGATGATGTTTTTCCTGGTCGTAGATCGTCACCAGTTTCATCTCCTTGTAACGCTGGTCAGCGCCGCGGCGGCGTGTCAGCCGGCGGCGGCATACGCCTTTGCGCCGCTTGCGCGACTTGCGTTTGGCTTTGGCTTTTTCAAATCGCTTGAGCATCTCCGCGTCGCTCACCATCGGCAGCATGAAGCCGTCGATCCCCACATACGCCCGTGATGTCACGGCACCATCGACCGTGCGGGTCGTGTTCCATTTGCCGGCGTCAAAATCGAACTCCAGTTGCTCCTGCTCCTGCCACTGGATCACCGCCTTGCCTTCGCTTTCGCACAACTGCCGCAGTTTTTCGTGGCTCAGCTTGACCTGCGCCAGCCTCTGCAGATTCGCCGCCGCACGCCGCTCCGAGCCTGAATCGATCGCAATTCGGCAAACCATCTCCCGCGCCGCCACCGACACCCCGCTGTTGGCCAGATCCATCAGTTCATCCACCGGCGTGTCGCCGCTTTGGCCCACCTTTTCGTATCGCACCCGACGCAGTTGCACCAGTCCGTTGCACGTCACCGCCGTTCGCACCGCCACACCGTGACGCGCCAGCCCTCGCTGCACCGGGGGAAAAATCGGGCGAGGCCTCTGTCGCCTCAACCCGCATCTGCACCGCCGTCTGGTAGGCGATGCGTCTGAACTCTCCCAGCACATCGCGGCAACGTTCCTCCGAGCCATCGATCAAATGACCGTCAGCCGCATCATTGAC
Source organism: uncultured Phycisphaerales bacterium (assembly GCA_963704405.1). Taxonomy (GTDB): domain Bacteria; phylum Planctomycetota; class Phycisphaerae; order Tepidisphaerales; family Tepidisphaeraceae; genus MFD01213-c1. Next base: position 586,059 of record OY969903.1, on the reverse strand, counting down.
CGCATCAGTCACCTCCCGCATCGCCTGTTCAAATTGAGCCTGCATCCTTTTGACGAATTCTTCCTTGTCCATCTTCGACAGCCGGTCCATGGCTACTCCTTTCCGATCCAACGCGGTCGGTTCCTCCATTATTACCCCGCGACGAAAGAATTGGCAGACCCCATGCAACTTGCGTGATTTTTATGGGGAGGGGAGCTTGGTGGTGGTGGGCGAGGACATTGTTTCTACTCCAAGTTTTTTCTTTGCTTCAGCCAGGTCCATTTCGACGCCGCCCCATGTGAAGAGGGTTTGGGGTGTGTTGGTGTAGGTATTGCCGGCGAAGAGAATGCGTTTTTGGGTTGGGGAGCTGGTGTTCCAGGTTCCGCCGCTGGCGAAGATTTTGGTGTTGTTGAAGGTGTTGCTGGTGATGGTGAAATCCTGGTCGGTGTAGTCGTCGCCGCGGGGCCAGTCCAGGAGATCGAGATAGCTGCCGCTGAGGGAATTGTTCTGGATGGTGATCTGGCGGGAGGACCGGATGGCGATGTTGGCGCCGGTGTTGTTGTGGAATTCGTTGCTGTCGACGAGGACGGGGCCGGGGCAGAGTTCGAGGCTCAGGCCGACGCCTTCGTAGTCGTGTTTGAGGCCGTGGTTGTCGTGGATTGTGCAATGGGTGATGGTGATGTCGTGGTTGTTGTAGTCGAACCAGAGGCCGGTGCCGGTGTTGTTCGCGCTTTCCAGGCCGTCGATGATGATGTGATCGCACTTGTTCCATTTGCCGGCGCCGGCGTTGTCGGCGGGGTCGTTGGACCGGGTGTTGTTGGCGGTGGTTGCGCAGTCTTTCACAAGCACGTTGGAGCAGCCGCTCCCGCTGAGACCTGCGCGGCCGCAGTTTTTGGCGGTGACGCGCAGAAGCGTGACGCCGTCGCCCCAGATGTCGATGCCAGTTCCGTCGGCGGCATCGACAGTGATGTCCTGGAGCGTCCATCCGTCTCCCGTGCTGAGGGCGGCGATGTCATCGGGCGATGGGTTGGCGCAATTCCGGATGGTCATGCCGACGAGGATGATGAACCGGGTGTGCGCGAAATTGGAGCTGATCGCGGTTTTAAAGCCGGCGGCATCGATAATGACACTGCCGGGCGTTTGGGCCTGGAAGGTGATCGGGCGCCCGGCGGTTCCGGACGCCGTGAGATTGATCGATTCGTGATAAACGCCGGGCAGGATGGTGATGACGTCACCGGGCCGGGCCAGTCGGGCGGCAATGGAGAGAGATTTTATTTTGCCCTGAGGATCAACGGTAATGGAGCGGCCCGGGGCAATCGGCCGACGGGCCGGCGCGAGCGGAGAAACCAGGGCAGGAGGAGCAGGAAGCGTGGTTGGCGGCGGCAGGGGCGGCATGGGCAATGGGTGCTCCGAAGGGGGATAGTTATAGTTTACCGGATGCGGAACGAGCGGCGAAGATGGCGATTTCGTTTTTGCTGATCGATCTTCACGCCATAGGCAGCGCGTGAGCCAACCGGGGGTTATGGATTGGCACGAGTCGCCGGTTTGGATCTTCTGGCGCGCATCTCGGCGGAGAGGGAGTTTTCCTGGCGGTCGCCGGCCATTTTTTGGAAGGTTTGTTTCATGGCGTCGGTCAGGGCGGGGAAGGGGACGGTTTCCGATTTTGGGGCGGGGAGGCGGCCGATCACCCGGTATTGATAGATGACGACTTTCTGGGCGGTGTTGAGGACGACCTGGGCTGCGCCGGCGACTAATGCGACGACGTCTTTGATCACGGGGACGCCGGTGTCTTGAAGTTTTTGACGCCAGTCGGCCAGCGGAGTGACGACGAAGTTCATGTCGACGTCGCCGTCGAAATCGATGTCGCCGTCACCGGCGATGCCGAGGGCGGGAGAGTTGGCGGCGGCTTCGTTGAAATGGATGATGCGGTGGGCAATGGTGAAGGAGGCGGCGGCTTCGCCGACGGTGGCGGCGTCGCCTTCTTTCATTTTGCCGAGCACAGTTTTGAGGACGGGGATTTGGTAGAAGCTGCCGCGGCGGATGTCGAAGTCCCCCGCCGCCGTGAGGGTGTCGGTGGCGGTGGGAAGTTGGCCAGTGGAAATTGCGAGTCGAGTGGTGGCCAGGGGCGCGGTGGCGGGTTTGAAGGCAGAGGCGAGTGAGGGTTGGGTTGCGGGGCGGCGCGGGAAGGTGCCGGAGAAGGCGGCGCGGAGGTCGCCTGCGCCGGTGAATTTTTCGCGGGTTTTTTCGTTGCGGATGAAGACCTGGCCGATCTGGGACATTTGGGCGTCAAGCAATGCACCGTCGGCTTCGTAGGAGACGCCTTTGGTGGTGAAGTTATTCCAGGAGACCTGGCCGCGGAGGGCGGCAGCGCCGCCGCAGATAGTGCCGGTGAGTTCGGAAACTTTTAAGATGTCGTGGGTGATTTGAAGTTTGCCGGCGACTTCGGTGACGGGCATCCGGCGGGGGAAGAGCAGGCCGTTGGCTTTATCCAAGGCGACGCGGATGACAAAATCGCGCGAGTCGCCAAGCGCGCCGAAGCCGGCGGCGGTGAAGGGAATGTGATACTGGACGTTTGTCAGGCGAAGCGGTCCGCGGCCCGGGCCTGCGTCGGCGACGCCGCGGATTTGGCCGATGGCCCAGGTGCTGGCGATGCGATCGATGCGGGCCTGGGCGGTTTCAATTTTGAGGGATTGGTCACCGCCGGCGAGATGCAGGTTGGTGAGATTGAAGAGGATGTCGCTGGTGCGGTCGGCGAGGGCGACAGGCAGGGTTGTGGCCAATGTTGCGGGGGTTTGGGCGGGGGCGTTGGCGGCGGTGAGGGTGAATTCGGCGGTGGAGAGAATGTCGCCGGGGCCGCGGAGACGGCAGGCGCCATTATGAAGGTCAAGCTGAGCGGAGATGGTGGCGCGGTCGGGATCTTTGAGGGGGATTTTGGCGGCAGCGGTGAAGGCGAGATGACCGCCGACGGCGTATTTTTTGAATGTGGTTTGGAGCTGAGGCGGAAGTTGCTCAGAAGGGTGGGCGGGGTCGGTGTTTAACTCCACATTCATGCCCGGGACGTCAAGTTGCAGCGTATCGATATTGATTGCGCCATTGACGGACATCTTCGCCAGGGCGGCGTCGTTGGCGGTGAAGATGAACTGGTAGTCGCTGGTGCTGGTGGGGGTGAGCCGAAAGTCGAGGGTGAGATTTTTCCAGGTGAGCGGGGCGCGGGCTGTGATGTCGTTTTCGCGGTCTTCGTAGATCACTTGGCCTTGCGTGACGGAGAGGTGGCGGAGTTCAAAGAGATCAGAAAGCTTTCGCTTTTCTTCAGGGGGCGCCATGAAAGATTGACGCGCGGGGAGCGGCGCGCTTTGGAAGCCGGCGGGGGTTTTGATGATTCGGACGGTTGGGTTGTGGATTTCGGCTTGTTCGAAGATCAGCAGACCGGTGCCGAAGGGGAAGCGGGCGAGCTTGATGACGATCTGACCGACGTCGAGGACGGGTTGGGAAGAGGATTCGTCGGTGTAGAGAGAGGCGTGCTTGATGCGCACGCCGTAGGGGAAGATGTAGTAGACGTTTTCAAGTTCGAGCCGGCCATGCAGGCGGGTGGCGACTTCGGATTGGAGTTTATAGGCGATGACGTGGCCAAGCATCGCGGGGGCGATGAGACAGGCGCCGAGGAGTAATAGAGTTATGAGCAGGAACAGGCGGCGGGCCCAGCGGCGCTTTGGCCGCCGAGGCCTGGGGGCGGGGATGGAGGGCTGGACGGCATGGGTCATGAGAAAAAATGATGGTAACAGGATAATGTGTTAGTGTTCACTATTCAAACGGGGAAGAAGGCGAATGAATCGGCGGGGACGATGGTCAACGAATAGTTAAGGAAGCTCTCGCGGAATTCGCGAAGCGCTTCCGGGATGATGTATTGGCAAGCCGAAGCGGACGCGCCGATTCGCAGACCGCCAAGATCGGGCTGGTTAGTTCGTTGGACGACATTGACTGCTTCATCCATGGCGGAAAAAATTCGGCGAGCCGGAGAAATGAGTGCCTGGCCTGCGATCGTTAAAAAAACCAACCTTCCCCGGCGATCGAACAGGTCAACTCTCATTTCCTGTCGGCGGCACGGGTGAAGCTTAAAGTTTCAGCAACCGCCAGGAAAACTCTCAAATGATGCACATCTTCCATGCAGAACTCATTAAGTGGATTGATTCGAAATATCCATATTATGAATTGGATTAATTATCAAACGTCCATTAGATTTCGTTCTTCAGGCGATGGATGACGGCGAGGATTGGGTTTGCAGAAACGAAGACAAGTTGGAGCGGTGAATAGGCAGTTGTTTCGGTGCCAGCGTTCTCAGGTAAAAAAACTGCATTGAGGATCGGCTTCGTTCCATTGCTGGATGCTGCACCGATCATCGTGGCTTTGGAACTGGGATATTTCCGCGATGAAAGTCTCAGTGTGATGCTGGATCGGCAAATCGGTTGGGGCAACGTTCGCGATAAACTCACGTTCGGTCATTTGCATGCCAGCCAAGCATTACTGGGAATGCCGGCCGCAAGTGTGCTGAGCATGCCCCAATATCCGGAACCGCTGGTTGGACTGCTCTCTCTCGGATTTGGGGGCAATGCGATTACCGTGGAAGGATGGATGGTGAACGAGCGATGAATTTGACCGGTGGCAAATATTTAGGCTAAGAATTCAATCAGGTCCAGCGGCCACGGATTTACGTTGTTTATCTACGGTATGGAGCGGAGTGGTTTGCCTTAATGAGACGCAAACATATTCCTCATAAAAGCCTGACTCCCCCTTCTTCAAATACGCGGCTGAACATGGTGAGGTTTGACAGGCAGAACAGACTTTGAGATATTAAACCTTTATAGTCTAATCCTATAGAAATAGTATGAGTTCTATCAGTATGTTGCTGATGGACATGTCGGGCGGAGAGAATCAGGAAAGGAAAGGAGCATTGTGATGATACAGTTTATGAGCCGGGGAAACCGGGCTCGCCGGTGGACACCGGCAATTGTTTTGGCCGTGGTCACTACTGTGGGGGGAATGAGCCGGGCTGCCGGGCCGGCGGCCTCAACCTCTCAGGGATCGCAGCAGGAATTGCTGGATGAAGTGCGTGCGCTTCGCGCTGAAGTGGATGCACTGAAGGCGGCGAGGGGGCAGGAAGCTGCGCCGGTTGCAGCGAAAGCGGGCGATCCGTCGAATGATGTCGCGGCAACGACGGCGGCGGTGGAAAAGGATGCGGATGCGCGGCCGTTTTCGTTCGCGGCGGCTTCAGCCGTGACCGGTTATGACGGCAAGGGCTTTGTCCTGGCGGATGAGTCTGGGAACAATGTTTTCCGCCCGGGTTATGTTTTGCAGATCCGCAACAACACGGACTGGCGCGAGTCGGGCAAAGGCCGGACGCGCGCCGCCCAGGATGACACGGAGAACGGGTGGGAAATTCGCCGGGCGAAGATTTATTTAACCGGCAATGTTTTTACTCCGGACCTGACTTATCGATTTCAGCTCGCCAACCAGGTGAATGGGCCAAACCTTGTTTTGGATGACGCCTGGATGGCGTACCACTTCTACACGGGTGCGCCCGGCAAGCTGTCGTTCAAAGTCGGGCAGTTTAAGATGCCGTTGATTCATGAAGAATATGAAGTCGGCGACGAAAAGCAGATGGCGGCGGAGCGATCGCTGCTCAATGACACCATCGGCGGCGGAGTCATGGGGCCGCGCACGCAGGGAATTGAACTGCTTTGGAACAGCCCGAGCGATATTCTTCACGGCGAAGCGATGCTTCACGATGGATCGGGGAATTCGGTCGCCGGCGGAGCCTCACGAAACGTCACAGTCGCCGGGAAGACGACCAGCGTTGTGTTCCCGGGCAACGTTCCGGGATCGGTGAACACCGACTATCGCGATGTTAAAGCGGCTGGTTCGCCTATCTGGGGCGCGACGGGCCGCCTTGAATATAAAGCGATGGGCGACTGGGCCGACTACATCGAGTTCACCGCGCGGGCGGTGAAGAAGGACCTGCTCATCATCGGCGGCGGTGTTGATGTGACCGAAGGCGTCAATGAGTATTACACGCACTTTGCGGCGGACGTGCAGTATAAGTCGCCGTCTGGCCTGAGCCTGTATGCCGGGGGCATCGGCGACTTCACTGATTTCCGCAATATCGCCGGGTTCAACAACAATTTTGATTACGGGGCAATCGCGCAGGTTGGTTTTGCGATCAACCATAAGATTGAGCCGTTTGTGCGCGTGGACGCGATCAAGTTTGATAATGACCTCGTGACCGTGCACGACATTGTCAGCGAGTTCACGCTGGGCGCGAACTATTACCTCGGCGAAGGGGGCAAGTATGGCCACCATGCCAAGTTCACGCTGGATGCGAGCTATCTGCCGATCGGCTCCGGATTCGCCGATCACCTCAACACGGATGAGCTGAACAGCGGGTTTAAGAATGAAATCCTGGTGCAGGCCCAGTTCCAGCTATGGCTGTAATTGAGGTTGAGGATTAAAGAGAACGGGCGGGAGCGACTTCAGGTCGCTCCCGCCTTTTTCATTGCTTGCGGGGATGAGGCCGCAATAAGCATGTCTTTTGTTTTGGTTGGGGATCAGGGATGGGCGGCATCGGCGGTGGATTGGATGACGGCGGGGGTGCCTTCAAAGATGGTGGCCTGGGCGGCGCGGTGCGTGAGTGCGGTGGTGGCGGGGAAGAAGATTCCAAAGACCATAGTGGCGATCACGGAGAGAAGCACGGCGATGACGACGGGTGCGGGATGAATGAGGCGGGCGAGGGCATCGGTGGCTGGGCCGGTGCTGGTGGCGTGTGTGGGTTCGGGGCGGAGGAACATGGCGGCGACGATGCGGAGATAGTAAGCCGCGGAGATGGCGGCATTGATAACGAGAATGATGACCAGCCAATTGAGGCCGGCATCGAGGGCGGGTTTGATGAGATAGAGCTTGCCGAAAAAGCCGATCGTCAGCGGAAGGCCGGTGAGGCTGAAGCACGCGACGGCCATCGCTAATCCCAGGCCGACGTGCTTGCGGCCCTGACCGGCGATGTCTTCGTACGTTTCAGCGCTGGTCGCCGGGCGATTGGTGCGGCTGGGGAGCAGGAGCAATACGCCAAACGCGCCGGCGTTCATGATGCCATAGGCGGCGAGATAGAACAGGATGCCCTGCAGCGCTTCGGTCTGGATGGCGGGGTTGGCGGCTGTGACGAGGGCTGTGACGCCGACGAGCATATAGCCGGTGTGGGCGACGGAGCTGTAGGCGAGGACGCGCTTGATATTGAACTGGAGCAGCCCGAGCACATTGCCGGCGGTCATGGTGAGGGCGGCGAGAACCCAGAGGAGCTTTACGATGCTGTCGGGCACGGCCCAGGAGGCTCCGCCGACGGTATAGAGAATTTTGATGAGGGCGACAAACCCGCTGGTTTTGGGGACGAAGGCGAGGAAGGCGGTGACGGGCGTGGCAGCGCCCTGATAAACGTCGCCGGCGTATACATGCAACGGGGCGGCGGCGATCTTGAAGGCGAAGCCGGCGATCAGCATCAGCACCGCGAGCAGTTCCCATTCGGTGAGATCAGTGCGGGCGGGGGCGGACACATTGGCGAATTTGGTTGCGATGGCGTCGAGGCTGATCATGCCGGTCGTGCCATAAAGATAGCTGAAGCCAAAGAGCATGACGGCGGCGCTCATCGCGCCGAGGAAGAAGTATTTCACACCGGCTTCCTGGGCGGCGGGCAGCGGACGGGAGATGCTGACCATGATGTAGGTGGGGATGCTGGCGAGTTCGACGCCGAGGAACAGGAGAATGAGGTCGTTGGCGGAGGCGACGATGAAGAGGCCGGCGAGGCTGAGCAGGAGCAGGCCGAAGAATTCACCGGTGTCGTCGGCGAAATCGCTGGCGCTTCCGCCGGTGGCCTGGGCATTGGTCGGCATGTTCAGCAGGACCAGCAGCGCGCCGACGCCGGCGGACAGAAGCTTGATATAATTGCTGAAATGGAAAATGCGGACGGTGCCCCAGGTATCGATGATGGGCTGGGTGGTCGCAGTGCCGGTTTTGAAGAGCTGGATGAGGAAGACGACGACGAGCGTGAGGAGCGCGATTTCACCGGCGAGGCGGCGCGAGAGGACTTTTTTGGAGACACCGAGAAGAAAGAGCACGCACGCGACGGCGCACAGGAGGATCTCGGGGAACATCGCGGACAGCAGCACCTTCATATCGAACCTTCGTTTTGGCCGGGTACGGGATCAGCGGAATTCTTTATCCGCAGATTTCACGGATCACGCAGGTGAAGAGAAGCATTAAGCGGCTCTAAATCCAATCTGCGGCATCTGCAAAATCTGAGCTTCCATTTCTTTTTTCTTCGGTTTCATTTGGTTGCTTCGGCGACAACTGTTGGCTGCACGTTGGCCGCCATCGGGCGCTCGACCATCGCCGGCAGCGGGCGGCGAAGGCGCTGGATCGGGCTGAGCAAGGGGGCCATGACGGCAGTGGGCAGGAAGCCGACGATGATAACCAGGAGCGCCAGGGGGAGCAGGATCGCCACCTCGCGGCTGTTGATATCGGTGGATGGATTGGCATTGTGGCCGGGAGAGGCGGCCTGGCCTTGATTAGCCTGACTCTGGTCGGCCTGGCCATGATCGGCGGAGCCGTGGGCATGATCGTGATCGCCCGGCACTTTAAGCGGGCCCCAGATGACGCAGGCGGCCATGTGCAGCATGTAGACAGCGCCGAGGATGACGCCGAGGGCGGCGATGGCTCCGAAGGCGATGCCGAGATAGTCGCTGGTGAAGGCGCCGAGGATGGTCAGGAATTCGCTGGCGAAGCCGTTCAGGCCGGGCAGGCCGATGCTGCTCATGGTGAAGAGGATGAAGAAGAACGCCAGCTTGGGCATGATTTTGGCGAGGCCGGAAAGCTGCTGGATATCGCGTGTGTGGTAGCGGTCGTAGATCATGCCGATGCAGAGGAACAGCGCGCCGGTGCTCAGGCCGTGGTTGATCATGTAGAGGACCGAGCCCTGGATGCCGAGGTCGTTCATCGCCATGAGGCCGAGCACGCAGAAGCCGAGGTGGGAGACGGAAGAATAGGCGACGAGTTTTTTGATGTCCTGCTGCACCCAGGCGACGAGTGCGCCGTAGATGATGCCGATGAGACACAGGACGCCGATGAACATGATGAGGTTGTGGAACAGGAAGTCATTGGCGGTGACGAAACCGATGGGGATCGCCAGGCGAAGGATGCCGTAGGTGCCCAGCTTCAGCAGGACACCGGCGAGGATGACCGAACCGGCGGTGGGCGCTTCGGTATGAGCGAGCGGCAGCCAGGTGTGAACGGGGAACAGCGGCACCTTCACCGCGAAGCCGGCGAGCAATCCCAGCACGAGCCAGAAGCGGGCGGCGGTGGTGATGATAGAGGGATTCTGGGCGGCGGCGATGACAGTGTCGAGATCGAAGCTGTGGGCCTTGAGGCCCAGGTAAACGACGGCCGCAAGGGTGAAGACCGAACCGGCAAAAGTGAAAAGAAAGAATTTGGCGGCGGCGTAGCGGCGCTCGGGGCCGCCCCAGATGCCGATGATGAAGAACATGGGGATGAGCGTGAGCTCGAAGAAGACGTAGAAGAGAAGCAGGTCGCGCGCGACGAACACGCCGATCATGGCGGTCATCAAGGCGAGCATCCAGGCGTAATATTGTTTAGGGCGGTCCTTGATCGATTCGAAGCTGGCGGCGATCGCCAGGGGCATCAGCAGAATCGTCAGCAGAACCAGGAACAGGCTGATCGCATCGATTCCGAGGCTGAAGCTGAAGCCGATATCGGGAATGGTCAGCCACGATCCTTTGGCCGGGGTGAAATGCGCGAAGCTGTCGGCGGGGATGATGCCCTCATCGAACGGGAACGTCATGAGCAAATAAACGCCCAGGCCCACCATGACCAGCGAGACGAGCAGCGCCCATTTCTTGGCCATCGCTTCGCAGGGAAGCATGGCGGTGACGATCGCGCCGATGACGGGGACGATCAGGAGCAGTGGTAGCACGTAGTGCAGCATAAGCGTCTTTGACTTATTCGAACGTTGAAGCCTGTATTAAACGGCTTCGGGCACGGGTTATGGTTTCGGTTCGACTGAGCCGGCCGACATCCCATGCAACTTATAAAAACACAAACAGCAGGATCGCCAGGATGCCAAAGAGCATCGCGGTGGCGTAGCCTTGCAGATATCCTCGCTGAACGGTCAGCTTCAGCGCGAAACCGGAAAGCTGCGGCACAAAACTGACCAGCCACACCAGGCCGTCGACGATCACACGATCGATCCAGAAAAACGCGCGGCCCAGATCGCGCAGCGGTTCAATGATGGCGGCCTGATAAAGTTCATCAACCCAATACTTGCCTTCGAGAAGCCCGGTCAGCGGTTGCAGGCCGGCGGCGATCTGTTCGGCTTTGGCGCGGTCGCGCAGATGCAGAACATAGGCGAGCAGGATGCCGACGATGGAGACGATTCCACCGATCAGCATGGCGGAAGTGATGAGTGGAGTTTCGTGGTCCCCCGCCGCTTTCTCGGCGATGCCGAATCCTTCAGCGCTGATGCTGGGATCACCGAGACGATTGGCCACTTCGTACGCCGCCTGAAATGAAGGGCTGTGACCGAGGAAGCTGGCGAGGCCGGCGTGCGGCCAGTTCAGATAGCCTGCGCCGAATGCCCCAATCGCCAGGACAATCAGGGGGAAAATCATGATGAAGGGTTCGTGGTTGTGATGATCGTCGTGGCCGTGTGCGTGTGCGACGCCATGATCGACACCGGAGACGGGGACATCGCCGGTCTTAACCGCTTCATGACTGGCGGCGGCTTCGGCGTGCTGCTCGGGGGTTGAGGTGCCGTGAGCGCCCATGCCGAGAGAGTGGTCATCGTGGGATTCATGTCCGCCATGCGCGTGGCCTTCGGCGGGTTCGGTCGGCACGAGCAACGGGCCCTGAAAGACCTGGAAATAAAGCCGGAAGGTGTAGTAAGCGGTAAGGAACGCGGTGAAGAGCGCGATGAACCAGATCAGTTTATTGGAATTAAAGGCGGCGGCGACGATTTCATCTTTGGAGAAAAAGCCGCTGAAGAACGGCACACCCGCCAGCGCAGAGCAGCCGATCAGCATCAGGATGTTGGTGATCGGCATCACTTTTTTCAGGCCGGACATTTTCCGCATGTCCAGATGCCCGAGCATTGCGTGCATGACCACGCCGGAGCTTAGGAACAGAAGGGCTTTGAAGAACGCATGAGTGACCAGGTGGAACACCGCGGCCGTGGGCGCCAGAACTCCGACGCCAACAAACATATATCCGAGCTGGCTGATGGTGCTGTAGGCGAAGACTTTCTTCAGATCGAATTGGCGGAGCGCGATGGTGGCCGCGAACAAGGCGGTGAAAGCGCCGATGCCTGCGATGGTGAGCATGGCCGCGTGATTACCGACAAAGAGCGTGCCGCAGCGGGCAATCATGTAGACGCCGGCGGTCACCATGGTGGCGGCGTGGATCAACGCGCTAACGGGCGTTGGGCCTTCCATCGCATCTGGCAGCCAGACATAAAGCGGGAACTGGGCCGACTTGCCGAAAGCGCCGAGCATCAGCAGGAATGGGATCCAGTTCAGCGCGGTGGGAACCCAGTCGGCCCGCACGGTGCCGATCAATTGGAGTTGATCGATCGGCATCATTGCGAGTTCGAGCAGCCCGCTGTGGGTGCCCACACCGTAGCCGAAGTAGCTGATGGTGCCGAAAACAAAGAAGCTGAGCATGATGCCCAGAGCGAAGCCAAAGTCACCCACGCGATTGACGAGGAACGCTTTCTTGGCCGCTTCGCGGGCGGACGGGCGTTCATAGTAGTAGCCGATCAGCAGATACGAGCAGAGGCCCACGCCTTCCCAACCCAGGTACAGCATGACGAGGTTGTCACCCATCACCAGGCAGCACATGGAGAAAATGAACAGTCCGAGATAGGCGAAGAACCGGAAGTATCCCTCTTCGCCTTTCATATAACCGGCGGCGAAGACAGTGATAAAGAAACCGATCCCGGTGATGACCGAGAGCATGATCGCGGTCAGCGGATCAAAGAACGCGCCGGCGTCGGCGACGAACTGGCGGTTGTTCGGGCCATAGCTGCCGCATCGATCCAGGTATACCAGTGGCTCAAATGGCTGATCGGGCCTTCGGCGCCGCGCGCTTCATTGATCATGCCGAACAGCAGCGTCAGCGACATGACGGCGGCGAGGCCCACGCCGATCCAGATCGGCCAATGCGATTGCCCTTTGAGAAACCGCTCGCCGAAGAAACCGGCGACGATCGCGCCGAGGAGGGGCAGCAGCGGGATCAGATAACTGTGGTCGATGACGAATTGCATTTGTGAATAGTCCGTTGCCCGCAGGCGGTTGTCCGTTGTTGCCGGCCGCTTTTGCGACGGACAACGGACCACCGACAACGGACATTTTTCTTATCCCTTCAACTCTCTCCAGGCGTCCGCGTCCAAAGTGTTCTTCTGGCGGAACAGCAAGACAACCAGGCCCAGCGCCAAAGACGCCTCGGCGGCGGCGATGACGAGCACGAAAATCACGAACGCCTGCCCGGCAAGGTTGCCGTGGTATCGGCCAAAGGCGATCAGGTTGATCGCCACGCCCTGAAACATCAGCTCGGTGCAGAGGAACATGACGATCAGGTTTCGGCGGCTCATGAAGCCGATCATCCCGATCGCAAACATGATCGCGCCGACAGCAAGGTAATGTTCAAGCGTGAGTTCAGTCATGCGGTCCATCACAGACACTAAATCGCAGAGCGCGGATTGGAAAACCAGGCCTCGTGGCTGATATTCAATCTGCGATCTGCGTTCATGGTCCTGCGATTCCTTCCTTACGTCTGCGGATACGCCTTCTGCCGCGGATTGTCCGTCCCATATACCGGGATGCTGTGCGGATTGTCATCCACCGGAGTGGCCGGGCCGACGACGACTTCCGGCTTTGAAGTTCCCGGCGGGTGCTGGATGTCGCTGACCAGCACCTGGCGGCGGGCGATGATGATCGCGCCGATCATGGCAAGCGTCAGGATCAGGCCCGCCAGTTCCAGTTGCACCAATTGATTGCGGAAGAGGAACATACCCAGTTCCTGCGTGTTGCCCGTCACCTGCACGGCGTCGGCGGCGGCAGCGGCGGTGCCCGCGGGAGGAGCCAGGTCGCCGGCACGATCAAAAATCACGAACAGCAGAATGCCCATCAACGCAAAACCGATGGCGGCGGCGGCAAGGGGCTCGCGGCTGACACTGTCGTATTCAGCCATCTGCCGGGCAGGCGTTGTCGCCGTCTCAGTGGTCGCCTGCGAAGCGAGCATGATGACAAATACATAAGTAACGAGGATCGCCCCGGCGTAAATCAGGATCAGGGCGGCGGCCATAAATTCCGCTTCGAGCAGGACAAACAACCCCGCGGAGGCGAAAACCGTCAGAACGAAATAAAGGGCCGAATAGACAGGCCGCGGGTGAGTCACGACGCGCAAGGCGCTGAACAGGGCAATGGCTGAGAAGGTCCAGAAGTAAACCGATCCGATTCGCCCGACGCCGGCGCCGATCACTCCGGGCAAGGCAGCGAACAGAATTAAAGCGGCGATGAGAATGATCGCGCCGCCGATCTTTCGGAATGCCGCTTCGCGACGGCCGGGCAGCAGCAACACGGTGCCGATTCCGGCAAGCGCGCACAGGATCAGCGTCAGAATCGGGGAAAGCCCAACCGGCGACTGGGCCAGGAGCGGCGAGGCGGTCAGTGAAATAAAACCGAGCATGCAGGTTCCGCGTCAACTTCAGGACCGCCGATCGGCGACACGCCAAATCGGGTTCCTCAAGAGGCGGGAAAGGATAAGAGTCGTCTAAAGTCTTTGCAAGACGGCTGTGACGGTTTTCACGAACTCGGGTAATGAGGCAGGACCGGAACGTTTAACGGCAGATTTCACAGATGAGGCGGATTTGAAAAGGAACTTCGTCTGTAATCCGCATAATCTGTGAAATCTGCCGTTAAAAAATGATCAGGCGGCTCGGTCGTTCCTGGCGTGATTGATGCGGGTTTGGGATTCCTGGATCCGCTTGATGGCGGTGCCGGACTGCTTGCGAATCCAGGCCGCGATTTCGGGTTTATTCATCTTTAGAGCGCCCTGGCGATAAATCTCGCGCAAATACAGGCTCAGCACCATTGGGGACCACGGATGCGCAGGCCGGGCTTCGACTTCTTCCAATAAAGTGCCGGCGTTCGGATCAATCTCCGGCGCTTTGCCCGCAATGGCGGCGTACATCGCCATGTCACTGGCGCCTTTCTTCACGGGCACACCAGCCTTCCTGGCGATTCCCTCCGGTGGTGATGCCGGTTGCCCAGCGCCATTGGCGCCGTTGGCGTTCTGCCCCGAAGTCTTGCGATCCATCATGAAGTCCTCCGTCAGATTTGGGCCGCCAAGCGCTAAATAGCACAAGCGGCTCATTCGGCGCCGATATCGGCCTTAAACATATCCGCCGCGGAGGAAGAGAATCTTGAGAAAATCGCAGAGCGCAAAACGCAGAGCGCAGATCGAAGACGGGGGAATAGGAATTCGTCTTCGATCTGCGCTCTGCGTTTTGCGCTCTGCGATTTTTGTTACATTTGTCGCCGCACTGCGAACATCGGCTGCTCTTCCAGGAACTCCAGCACCCCCTCATACCATCCCAGCGAAAATTCGCGCGAGCGACGGATGCGGCATCGGATGCGCACCGCCCGGCCGTTGGTGGCGGGCAAATGTAAAATGCCGCTTTCGATTGCGGCGAAGTCCTGCCGGGCAATGAAACCGAGGCCCAGCGGGTCCAGATCGCGCGTATGAATCACCGGCGAGCGAATGGCCCCCGTTTCATCCATCGGTTGCAGCCAGGCCTGCGTCCGATAACCTGCTCTCATGATTCGGCGGCGTTCGATCCGCGGGATGTAGTGCCGGGCGATCATTGCCATCTGTGCGGCAACGCCCGCCGACGGGCTTTCCTGCAACTGAATGGGCTCTTCCATCTGCTGATGCTTGTGCGCAACCATCTCAACCCTCCAAGGCGATTGGACTGCGGGACATGATCGGCCACGCCAGCGCGCGACCGTATGAGGAGAGGTACCCCGCAGATCGGGGGCCGGCAAATTGATTTGCAGAAATGGTGGAAGCGGAAAGAGATGAGGAATATGCGGACGGGAAAAATAGCGGTTAGTTGTGCAGCTTCCTGTGAATCGTTCGTCATTTTTTGAAGTCATCGCTCGCGCATTTCGTTCTTTGAGGGTTCCACCCCCCTGCCGCAGCGTCTATACGAATAGTTGGAATGCCCGGCGCTCCTCGATTGATTCTCTTTACCGGACTTGGCGTAAGCCGGCATCTGCTGGATCGGCAGAGAAATCTTCCGGTGCACTTGGAGATGCCGCAGTGGATTGATCCAGAGCCGCGGGAACCTCTTACGCATTATGCCCGTCGAATGGCGGGCGGTGTCCGGCCGCACTCTCGTTTGTTTCTCGGTGGAGTTTCGCTGGGAGCGATGGTGGCGCTGGAAGTTGCCCGTCATGTGCCCGCCGCCGGGGTCATCATGATCGCAGGCGCGAACAGCGGCGAGGCGGTTGCGCCTTACCTGCGGCCGCTGGCGCATCTGTCGCGATTTCTTCCGCTGATGCTGGGCAACCCGATCCTGGCGGCCTCCCCCCTGCTGTATCCTTTTCTGGGTGTATCCAAAAGAGCGGATCGGCGAGCACTGGATCAAGTATTGCCACATGCGTCACCGGCGCTGTTCAGATGGGCGCAACGGCCGCCGTCGATTGGCGCCCGGCCCCCCTGCCCGATATTCCGATCCATCACATTCACGGCGGGGCCGACCTGATAATTCCCGTGCACCGCACGCAGGCGGACGTTATCGTACCGGGCGCGGGTCATCTGCTGAATTTGACGCATGCGAATGTGGTGAATTTATTTATCATGGATCGAATTACCTCCGGAGTGAAATGAAAGCTCCAGCGGGGGAAGCATTGGAATTTATTTATGGGTAACCATCAGGACGCTGAAATCACGGAGATGATCGTTGTTATCGACAAGCGCTGGGAAGACAAACTGCAGGAGGCGGTGGAGCAGCTTAAAGCGGTTGGCATGGAAATATTCACTGTCGATGACGACAAGAGCGTGATCGAAGGATCAGCCGAGTCGAACAAAGTTGCCGGCATCGAGAAGCTGGAATGCGTGGATTACGTGCGGCGGGTGATGACCTACATCGCCGACTATCCGCCGGGCGATCCCAGGGATAAGGATGGCGTTGAGGAAGATGATTAAGAGCCGGATAGGGCTTTGGCGGAATTTGTCCGTCGTAATTCGTCGGGCGAATTTCGCCTTCAGTGATCTTCGTGCCAGTCGATCGTGGGATCTTTGAACGCCGCCGGATCATCAGGCAACGCGCCAAGAATCTGATCAAGAGATTCAGTCGTCAGGTTTTCGTAGAGCACTTCGTTCACCAGCGCCACCGGAGCCGTGCCGCAGGCGCCGAGGCATTCCAGTTCCACCAGCGTGTATTTCCCGTCGGCGGTTGTTTCCCCTTCTTCGACATTCAGCTTTTTCTTCAGATGCTCGGTCAACTGCCCCGACTGGCAAATCTCGCACGAAAGCGAGCGGCAGACCTGCAGCAGATATTTTCCCTTGGGCTTCAGCCAATATTCTTCATAGAACGTGGCGGTATCCAGCGCCTCGCTGGGCGCGATCTCCAAAAACTCCGCCACCTCCTGAATCGCCTGCATGGGGATCCAGTTATACGCATGCTGAATATAATGCAGCGCCGGCAGCAGCACGGCGCGCTTGGTGGGATAGCGGGGAAAATAGGTGTCGCGAAGATGCGCCTTCATCTCTTCGGTGAGATAAGGCGTATCGCTGGTCTTGAGCGTTGTCTTGGTTCGGTTTTCAGCTACCCATGCCATAATTTAATATCCTGGTTCGGCCATGCTATCGGAACTTGGCCAGCAAGTGAAAATGGTTGTCGCCGGTTTCGATTTCCACGCCATGAGTGAATGCGCACGCGGCGATGAGCAGGTCGGCGGCCGGAATAGCCAGGCCCTTGCCTCGGGCACGCCTCGCCAACTCCAAACTAAGCGCCCACACATCAGAATTGGTTTCGAGATTTACCACGTTGCCGTCAAATTCGCGAAGCAGCTTTCGATCCCGTTCACTGCCGGCTCCATTCCAGAGTTCGAGCCGAACCATATCGCACCACGCGGCCTGATTGCTCAAGAGCAGGTTTCGAACCCGCCGCTCCACTTCCGGTTTGCCCCCAACTCGTAAAAATTCGATCCAGGCGGAGGTATCAATGAGAAGCACGATATTTCCCCCGCTCCATCCGCATGTCCATCAATTGTTCGTTGGTCATGAACGTATCAGATTTTCCCATCTGTGCGAGCAAGTCTTCCAATCGGCGCCGACGGTTGAATTCTCGCATCGCCTCGACCACCGCATCGCGCTTGGTGGCCGACTTCGTGTGCCTCATAGCTTCTTTGAGGACATCATCAGGAATATCGATCGTCGTTTTCATATTCCAATTATCGGAAACCTGGAATCCCAGGTCAATTAGATTGTAATATTCCAAAACTGGATCAAAATGGCCATGAACCTGCAAATTCTATCGGTCCAGCTCCGCCGCGATTACGTTGATGCTTCCCAGCACCGCCACCACATCGCTGACCATGTGGCCTTCGATCAGCTTCGGAAACGTCTGGTAGTTGATATAGCAAGGCGGGCGCGTGCGGACGCGCCAGGGAACATTCTCGCCGGCGCTGACGACATAATAGCCAAGTTCGCCGTTGGCGGATTCGATGCAGTTGTAGACTTCGCCTTTGGGCGCGTCGAAGCCGCGGTTGGTCATGATGAGTTCGAAATGCTGAATCAGCCCTTCGATGCTGCTATACACCTGCCCCTTAGGCGGCAGCACTTCCTTCCCCTCCGGTGACACATTCACCGGCCCTGCCGGAATGCGATCGATCAGTTGGCGGATGATCGACATCGCCTGTTTCATTTCCTCTAATCGCACCAGGTAGCGCGCATAGACGTCGCCGGTCGTCATCACCGGCACTTTGAAATCAACCGCCGGCGAGCCCTGCCCGTCCCAATTGTCTTTGAAGCAGAGATACGGATCATCCTTGCGCACATCCCGCCGCACACCGCTCGCCCGCGCCATCGGGCCGGTCAGACTCCAGGCGATCGCTTCTTCTCGCGAGATCGGGCCGACGCCTTGCGTGCGGTCGATGAAGATGCGGTTCTTATTCAGCAGCTTCTCCACATCGTCCATCGCATAAGGAAGGGATTCATCCACAAACTTATGCACCATGCGCTTGAACGTTTCCTCATCGGGAAGATCCATGTTGAGCCCCCCTACCCGGGTCCAACTGGTGTGAAAGCGCTGGCCTGACATGTACTCGACGATGTCGTAAATCACTTCGCGCTGATTGAATCCATAAAGAAACGCCGTGAACGCGCCCAGATCCAGGCCCGCAGCGCCGACGCACAGCAGATGCGACTGAATCCGCCCCAGTTCTCCCGCGATGGTGCGCAGCACCTTGCAGCGCGGCGTCAGCTCGATCCCCATCAGCTTTTCCGCCGCCCCGTGCCACGCCAGCTCATTGTAGATCGGCGCGGAGTAATCCATCCGATCGACGATCGTGACATATTGGTTGTAATTTAGATTTTCACCCAGCTTCTCAAAACCGCTGTGAAGATACCCAATGTGCGGCGTCGCCTTGACGATGCGCTCCCCATCCAACTCCAGCACCAGGCGCAACGTCGTATGCGTCGCCGGATGCTGCGGGCCGAAGTTCAAGGTCCATCGGTTCCCCGTGTCCGGCGTACCAGGACCCGCCAGGACATCCGTTTCAGAAGCAGGCGACAATGTATAAGGCATGTGCGGCAACCGTTAAGAACCACGTCACCGGGCCTCACAAAAGACCCGCCCTCCCGAAAGTCGCGGGATTATAAGGAAACGGGAATGATCGTGCCATAGTTCACAAGCAGGATGCAATTGGATGAATGTTGATTAATATAAAACAAATTAATTATGGGTTTTGGTTCACCCAGTCGGCATAATCCTCGCTTCATTCAATCGTGTGCAGCCGGCATAATCTCGCGCAGGTTTGTAAATCAGTTCAAGAACATGGATGAGTTACCTCCCTCTGGACTTGGACAAATCCGACACGACGTTAAGATAATGCTCAATGTTCCACGTGGAACATTTGCGCAGTGGCCTATTACACGGTGGAACCGGAATGTCTCAAAAAATCAAATCTCGCTTGGGTCGTGGCCTTAGCAGCTTAATCAGCGTTTCGGTTGAGCCGCCCTCTGTAGAGGAAATCATATCGAGCCCCCCTGCCGCCTCTTCTGCGCCAGGGAGCATGACTCATGCTGCGGAACCTCAGACTTCGAACGATGGAATCTTGATGGTGCCGGTGGAGAAGATCACACCCAACCCCCATCAGCCACGCCGCGTTTTCGATGATGCCTCGCTGGCCCAGTTGGCGGACAGCCTTCGCAGTTCGGGTCTAATTCAGCCCATCGTCGTAAGGCGAATGGAAGAGGGATACCAACTCATCGCCGGCGAAAGGCGCCTTCGGGCAGCTAAGTTAGCCGCCCTGAATCAAATTCCCGTATTGGTGCGAGATGTGGACAGCATGAGCCAGGCTCAAATGGCGCTTGTTGAAAATATTCAGAGGGAGGACCTGAATCCCATCGATCGCGCGTCGGCGTATCGTACCCTGATGGGACAACTGGGCCTCACTCAAGCCGAACTGGGCAGCCGACTGGGTGAAGATCGCAGCAGCATCGCCAATTTCCTGCGCCTCCTCGATCTGGCCGAGCCGGTCCGACAACTGCTTCGAACAAATAAACTCTCCCTTGGTCACGCAAAACTTCTCGCAGGAATTGCCGACGTGTTGGAACAGCAACGATTAGCCGACCTCGTGGTGCAGCAGGATCTATCCGTCCGTAACCTCGAAAGGCTGATCCAATCTCCGGAAGCAGAACCAAAGACCCGGTCGGCCATCGCGCCCAGTGCACATATTGCGGACCTGGAAAAAACCATCAGCCGACAATTAGGAATGCGAGTTCAAGTTCGCCGAAGTGGTTCCAAGGGAAAAGGGCGGTTGGTCATCCACTACGGCTCACTGGATCAATTTGACCAACTCCTGACGAAACTATCCCTCAGCTTGGAATGACGGTTATGCTTTGCTTGCAATGTTCCACGTGGAACATTGCAACCAGTCACTCCCAAGCACGTTCGCAGGGATGGTAAGAAACAAAGCTCTGGGTTTCGATGACAACCATTTTTTCATGTTTTTTCTTGATTTAATGCCATCACTCCCCCTACTCTGCCCTGAACGTCTCACACCACAAATCCCCGCCATCGTGGGTGTAACTCCTGTTCGTGGCCAATGACAAGCTTCTCTCCCACAGCCGCACAAACACAGAAACACAAGCTAAAACTCAGCATCTTTTCTCTGCGCCTCCGCGCCTCCGCGTTAAAATTTCCCATCAATATTTCCGCCGCCACAATTAAGCGTTATGCCCGATCATGAATCCCCGCCATTGCGATTGAAACCGTCCGATAATCGGTTAAAGTCTCGCCCGGCAGATGCCCGACAACGGGTATTGAGCGCGAGAAGTTCATTAGGATGAACCGATCGTCTGCCCGCGAATGGATTCGCCGGCGCCTGTGAACATCAAATCGATTCGCTTAACGGTATCCGTCCAGTCATGGCGGCCCGTTTTCAAGCGAACAGCAAAGGAGTGCTGACCCATGCCAGAACAATGGATGACCGTTGCCGAGGCGGCTGCCGCGATGAAGATTCACCCGCGCACCGTCGAGCGCCGTATTGCCGCCGGCAAAATCGAGAATCGCCGAAATGAAGACGGGCAGGTCCAGATCCTCGTGACCGTGCCCGATGTGTTGGACAGCGTGACCAACGAAACGCTGGAAACGGTCAAGGAGCTGGCCGACCGGCAGGTGGACATCGCGGCCGGCAGCGCATCGGCGCTCGTGCATATCGCACAGGAACAGACGATGCGGGCGGAAAGCCAGCTCGTGCTGGCTCGCCAGGACGCTGTGCGCTATCGTCGCGAGATGCAGATGGCGATGGGCCTGGTGGCGGCGATGCTTGTGTTTGTCATGGTCGCAGTAGGGTGGTGCACTCATTCCATCACGGCAGCGCGTGCCGACGCCCGGCTCGCCGGCGACCGGGCCAGCCAGGCAGCCGAGGCGGCCAAGACAGCACAAATCGACCGCGACCACGAACGCACCTCTGCCCAGATCGATCGCGAGCGTGATCGGGCACAGTTTGATGATGCGATCATTGCCCGGGCCAAAGCCGAAGGCGAGCTGACTGCATATAAAACTGAATTGGCGACGGTTGTGGAACAGACGCGCAAGGCGACGCCGACCACCAAGCCGGCCGATCTGGTTTCGCGATTGGCCCAGGCGTTTGCCGGCGATTGACTATTTAACCTGAAAATACCAAGACCTATTGCAAACCGCAGATTTCGCAGATCGCAGATGAGGAGCGGCTTCTTTCCTCATCCGCGAATCCGTGAAATCTGCGGTTCTATTTTCCGTATTGAGGTTCCCGCTCTGCGGTTAAACTTGATGCGATGACTTCTGATGTTCGTCATCGCCTTTTATGGAGCGTTTCATGATTTGTCGCCGGTTGATGGTGGTGCTTGCGGCCGTGATGTGTGTCGCGATCGGCGCATCGTCGTCCGGTCAGGAAACGCGCCCGGCGGAGAAGCCGATCGGGAAAGATTATCTCCTGCACCTGCCCGGCATCGGTGGGGCGAAGCGCATTGACCGGAACGTCACAACCGGAATTCGCGACGGGGGCTTCGACGGCGAAATCGAAATCTATGACTGGACCGAAAAAGACCCCGGAATGCACGCGCTCCTGGCATATGACCGGAATCACAAGGAAGCGAAGCTGATCGCCGACAAAATTGCCGCCCGGGCCGCGGCTGAACCGGGCGGGAAAATTTTCCTTATGTCTCACAGCGGTGGCGGAGGGCTGGCGGTCTGGGCATTGGAAGATCTGCCGGCGGATGTAAATGTGGAAACAGTCGTGCTGATGTCTCCCGCGCTGTCACCCAACTATGACCTCACCCGCGCACTGCAGCATGTGAAGGGACGGATGTATGTTTTTTCGAGCCTGGCGGATCTGATTGTGCTGAGCACCGGCACGAAATTATTTGGCACGATCGACGGCGTGAAAACAGAAGCCGCCGGTCGCATCGGATTCACTCAGCCGGCGACGGCGGATGCAGAACAATATAAAAAACTCGTCGCGATGCCGTATGACACCGCCTGGTCAAAGTACGGCGACATGGGCGACCACATCGGCGGGATGACGCGATCCTTTGGCGCAAATGTTATTGAGCCACTGATCGTCGAAGGCCGGATGCCACCGACGAGTATGCCGACAACAGTAGAGACACCGACGGGGCTGGGGAGAGAACGGTGACGAGGAAGGATCGGCAGCTTTATGAAGCATCACGGAGCATAGTGGAATACCGTAAAGCACCAGCGGGACACCGTGAAGCACCGGCGGCACGCCTTATCTTTCGAATGCATCTTTAGAGCGAGTGATATTGTGGTTGAAGGAAATACCAAACGGCGTTGAATATGGTGGAAGGGGAAGAGGACAAAGACAAAGATGAAGATAAATCACAGCCGCAGGGGCTGCTGCCCCCGCACCCCCGCTAAGAGGGAATTGAGATAAGAGGGAAGGGTAAAAGGACCGCTGCGCGGACGGTGGAGTTGTAGCTGGGGCGGAACCCGCTCTTACTCTCGCCGTGCCGCTAGGTTCCGCCCCAGCGTCCCCACCTCCTGGGCAAGGCACGCCCCCAGTTGCGCAGAGCAGATGCAAGCTGTGAAGAAAACTTTCCGACGCAGCCGCGCCGGCAAGCCGTTAAAAAGCCGCCCACGGCGCACATCGTCGTTTCTCGCTGCCCGCCGATTCATTGCATCGCCCGCCATTTATAGCACCACTCGTCTGTTGCATTCGTTCGACTCCAATCGTCCCTAATCATTGGAAGTAGAAGGCCCGGCGTCCCGCCACCAAACCACCCGTATACAACTGCACAAGGGGGCGTGCCCTGCCCAGGAGGTGGGGACGCCGGGGCGAACCTGTGGCACGGCGAGAGTAAGAACCGGTTCCGCCCCGGCTATAACTCACTTGTCCGCGCAGCGGTCCTTTTCCCCTTCACTCTTATTTCAATTCCCTCCTAGCGGGGGTGCGGGGGCAGCGGCCCCTGCGGCTGTGATTCCTCACTTTCTTCCTTTTACTATTCCGCCATATTCAACGCGGCTCCGAAGTTCCGACGACGAACATTTCGACGATATGTATAGAACATATCTAACGTTGATGCAGAGTGCCCTTGTTACGTTTGAGCCGATGTACCCTGAGGCGATTTGCGATTGACTGCGGCGAGCGCGAAACAGATAGCGGTAAGGAGTGTCTGGATAAACAGGCATGGGATCGCGCTTGAAGGGAGTTCGTACGGAATATCCTGACCGAGCGTTGTGAGCTGGTAGATGATGCGCTGCTCGGTCCAGATGCCGAGAGCAGAGTTGGCGGTATTGATAGCGAAGATGGGATGTGCGGGAATTACGGTGACCATAGCGCGCGGGAAGCAAATTGGAGCGGCGAGCCACGTATATGCGAGCAATGTGATGATTGCAGATGCAATCGTTTCCGGCATTCGCAGCTTGTTGAGCAGCCTGGTGAAAAGATAGGTGCCGGCTGAAAGCATCGTGCTGAAGGTGAGCAGGACCAGGGACGCCGAAAGCCAGCCGGAGAAGGAAATGTTTCTTTGAAGGATGAGCCACAGAATCGCGCTTGGCGCGGCGGTCGCGATGGGGACAAGCCGCGGGGAGAGGTTTGTCAGCGGCGGGACAAGCAGGGGGGCAAAGAGCAGGGGGCCGATCAAAAAGTTGAGCGATGGCCCGGCGGTGAAATAGCACGCGGCTGTTGCAAGGGCTGAAAGAAGAAGAGGGACGAGCAGGATGCGCATCGGCATGACGAATGATTGCGAATAATCGTATCGCACTATTGGGTGGGCTGGGGCCGGGGCGTGGTCATGTCCTGGTAATCTTTCTCAAGCTGATCGATCGTCCGCTGAATCCGGTCGGCTTCATCCGTGAGCCGCTGCTGCTCGCGGCGGAGTTCATTGATCACTTCATAATGCGCCTGAGCCGCTTCCTTCAAAGCCTCGCGGTGAGGAGCGACAGCCTGCTCCCAGCGCTGGCGAAGCCGATCCACCTTCGCCTGATCGATCTGCACATCAGACAACGGCGCTGCATCCGCAAACATCGTCGATTGCGACTGGGCGGCGGCCGAGCGCGTTGCCGGTTGCAACCCACCCCCCTCGTCGCCTGCGGGAGAAAGAATCATCGTGACAGGCGTGCCGGTTGGCGGCATCTCATCCGGATTGCGCTCCCAGTCGCGGGCTTCCATCGCCGTCGCCTTCACCGCGGGCACATCCAGAACGGAAAGTTCATTGTTGATGACGCTCACCAGGTGGCCGCCGGTGTCGGCGGCGTATGAACCATCATCCAGCGTGCGCGAACCTGTGAACACCCACGTCGTCGGCTCCGGCTCCTTGTGCGTTTTCACATCGCGCATCCACCGCGTCGCCGGTGTTTTTCGGTGCTTGCCGTCCATGTCATATTCAAACCAGATCTGCACCGGCGGCCCCGAAGGCGCGAGCCACGTCCTGGTCGATTCTGAATAATGAACCGGCTGCCCGGGCTTCAGCCCCAGCATCAGCAGCGCCAGATGCAGATCGGAAGGCCTGGCGTCGGTGGATACGATCGCCTCGTATTCGTTGGTGTTCCGGACCACGGCCAAAAATTCCAGCGGGTAGTTCGCTTTGACGGCCTGGCAATCCACCCGAACTTCCCTGCGCTGAGCATCAACTTGAATATGAGGAAGCTTGCCCACCGGCTGGGTGGCGGGAGGATCGGCAGGAGCGGCGCAGGCCCATGACGCCGCGCAGAATACAACGGATAAAACGATCGCGGCCCGCATCCCCGAAGTTTACGTCGCCGAGGCAAGCGTGGGTAGTGGATAGCCAAGCAATCGCCGATTGAAACAATCGCGATCGACCGCCTCCTATCTGCTCTTTCACTCTGTTTCAAACGCAGACTGCACCCGGTTGAAATAAACACTGCCTTCAAACCACCCCGGCGCCGCCTCGCGGCAGCGGAGCAGCGTGCAGTGAATCTGCATCGGCTCACCCGACGGGCCCGGCAGTTCCAGGATGCCGCCATATCCCAGCGGAAGACGATGAGGGCTGACAAACCCAAGACTGCGCGGGCTGATGTTGCGCGTATAAAGCAACCACGGCGGTGTCGGATGCTGGTCGCTGAACAGCCGAAGCGTTGCAACCACGCGATATCGCGAGCGCGGCTCAACGCGGGTGTTTTTACGATGAGCGCCCGCCTCCAAAGCGGACATAACCATAGCCGCGTCGGCGGGGATCGACTCACAATCGCTGGTAGTCCCGGCGAATCTGGGGGCAAGGGTTGCAACCATTGTTTCCTCTTCTCCTGTTACAAAAGGACACTCCCGCACAAGCGGGAAAGTCACCAGCAGAGGATTTACAATTCGATATCGGCTGGGGCAAATATGTTGGGTTATGGGACGTCGGGCTGAATGAATCGCCGCCAGGAACGAAAACATTCACGTTTCGAAAAAAATTGTTCATACTTCCGTTGGATTTCGAATCACTTGCGCGCGACGGGGGCGCTGATACAGTCCCGAGCCCGTTTTATGGTCGGCGGTGGAACTTTGTGAACTGCGGGCCATAATATTATGTCGATTCATTGTTGCACCGGCTGACGTCGCAGCGGTTTCGCGTGACGCACGTTCGGGCTAAGGAGTTTGTCGTGAAAGAGAAGATTCATCCCCGCTATCAGACCTGTACCGTTCACTGCGCCTGCGGCAACCAGTTTGTCACCCGCAGCACATCGCCGCGAATCAATGTCGATATCTGCAATCAGTGCCACCCGTTCTTCACGGGCAAGCAGAAGTTTGTCGATACGGCCGGCCGCGTGGAGCGATTCAGCAAGAAGTTCGGTGGCACATACAGTTTCCAGAAGACGGCGACACCGGTCGGCGCGAAAAAGTAACGTTTTACTTTGATTTTGAATAACATACGCCGCGCTTGGATGAGCCCCCGTCAAAAATCCGAGTGCGGCGTTTGTCTTTTGCGGTTCAGCGTATTAGATCGATGACGATGGCCGCGACCTCGCAAACGATTCGATTCAGCGCCGTGCTGAGCCTGGTGGTCGCGGCAGGGGGGTGCTGCAGGGAGCCTATCGCCAATCCGGGTGTTTCTGCATCCCAGGCGGTGACAAGACATCTCGTTGCACCGATCAACAACGCGCAGGTGGCGGCCATCGTTACACCGCCGATCGGCTGGAAAGCCGAACCCATCAAGACATCCCCGAAACACACGCATCAGGTTTGGTTGAGCCCCAGCGGCAACACGGCTTATGGCGTGATCTATTTCACCATGCCCTGGCCTGTCGGGCCTGATCTTGCGTTGTGGGCGTTCTTAAACCAGATGAAGCGGACTGAAGGGCAGGCCACCTTGCTCAGCAAGCGGCAAGATAATGCCTTGCCGGGGGTTCGATTTGTGGCGGAAGGCGGGCTGTATACCGTGCACGCAAACCTCATTCTTGACGGCTTTAAGGGATGGGCGGTTTATGCGGGGACTGTCCGTGGAAAACCGGTGGATGAATCTGAATTAGACCTCGCCATCGCTGCCCGCGAACAGACCTCGGTGCAACGAGACTAGCGCCCGACATTCGTCAAGCCGATCGAATTTTATAAACCCATAAAATATAGATGATTAGGATAAGCAAGATCATCCATGCCCGGCGTTTGCCTTAACGCCGTTAGGATACTTTTTGGAGGGATGGGCGGGACGGATGGAACGGGGCACTGCAATTGTTGAAGGATTCAATAAAAATTTGTCGATTAGTCCCGGTTGATTCACGGAAGTCATTGGTTATTCTGTGGATTGGAATGGGCCGTCAGGGCAGACGGCAAGACTGGGAACCATCGCAAAACGAACCGCGCCTCCTTCAGTGGACTTTTTAGACCGCTGTATTTTGGGAGAGGCTATGGGCTTGCAGCGCAGTTGGCATTTCTTGCCGACCTTTAATTCTGGTCGGCATTTCGATCGTCCTTCTGTCCGGGTTGACAGGTTGTCAGCAGACGCAATCGGTGTCGGTCCGGCGGCTGATCGAGCATCAGGCGATGATCGACTTTTCCGGTCTGAAGGCCCCTCAAACCATTGAGGCTTTGCAGGTTGCCGCCTCAGTCCCTCAGAACTGGACCCCACTCCCCATTCAGAAAAGGGCCCTTTATACGCATCAGCAGTGGCGTGCGCCTTTGCGCACGACCGGTGTGGGTGTTGCATATGTGCATATGCCTTTGCCGATGTCGGCCAAGACGATCGTCTGGTTCGCAAAGATGCAGTATGCGGAACAGAGCACGAAAGATGGCAAGCCCCAGGGCAGGCTCATCGGTGAGTGGCGCGATGCGGTTGGCCGCGAGTGGTTTGAAGCGGAAAACGTGAAGTACCATATCAAAGGTTATGCGGTGACCAGCGGGTTTGACGCCTGGATTGTCTACAGCGGCTATCGAATTAATGATCCGGTGAATATCGGGGAACTGGCGACTGCGAGCCGAAGCATGGATTCGATCCTGCCGACACCGCTGACATCCAGGCAAGCGGGGCAGGCGTCGGCTTCAGCCCGTTAGCCCGTCCGGCGGCAACTGAATCTTTAAATTGCACGAAGCCTGGAGAGATGAATCCTCCGGGCTTCTTATTTTTAAAATCCGGAATGCCCGAATAAGGGCCCGCGCTAGTGAAAATAATCACAGGGGCGTATACCATTCCGCCCCTATGCCCAAGATCACCATAGACGGCAAAACCATTGATGCGAAGCAGGGGCAGATGGTCCTGCAGGCCTGTAACGATGCGGCGGTTCCCATCCCGCAATATTGTTACCACCCGGGGATGTCGATCGTCGCTTCCTGTCGCATCTGCCTGGTGGAAGTCGAGGGGATTCCCAAGCTGGTGCCGGCGTGCCAAACGCCCGTGCGCGATGGGATGGTCGTTTACGCCAAATCATCCAAGGCGATCGCCAATCAGAAGCAGGTGATGGAATACCTGCTGATCAATCATCCGCTGGATTGCCCGGTGTGCGATCAGGCCGGCGAATGCCTGCTGCAGGATTATTCTTATCAGTATGGCCGAAGCCAGAGCCGCTTTGAGGAAGACAAGGCGAAGAAGCCGAAGAAAGATGTCGGCCTGCACGTGCTGCTGTACAACGACCGCTGCATCATGTGCACGCGATGCGTGCGCTTCACGCGCGAGGTGGCGGGGACGAGCGAGCTGTATGTTGATGGCCGCGGACATCGCGAAGAGATCGACATTTTCCCTGGCAAACCGCTCGACAATAAACTCTCCGGCAATGTCGTTGATCTATGCCCGGTGGGGGCGCTGCTCGATAAGGATTTTCTTTTCCAACAGCGCGTGTGGCTGCTGAAAAGTGCGCCGAGCATCAGCCCTGTGGATGCGGGCGGTGAGAATATTTATCTCGATCACAATGAAGGGAAAGTGTGGCGGATCAAGCCGCGCTATAACCCGGAAGTGAATACCTGGTGGATCAGCGACGACACGCGCTATTCATATAAGGTATTGGCCGATGAAAAACGGCTGACCAAAGCCCGCAAAATTCAGTACGGCTCACAAATCGATACGACTTATTCCAGCGCCCTCGAAGCGGCCAAGAGCGGGCTGGTTGATCTCGTCAAAACCAATGGCGCGGGCAGCGTGTATGGGATGCTGTCTCCGATGATGACCATCGAAGAGGCGTGGCTGTTTGGCCGCGCGATGCGCGAGCTTGATCCGGATGCGGCGCTGGTCCTCGGGCCGGTGCCGACGACCGGCCACAATGAAGTGTTTAAGAATTCCCTCACCGGCAAGCAGACCTTTGTGATTCAAGGCGAAAAGGTGCCCAACGCGGCGGGCATTCGTCGCGTGCTGTCGATGCTCGGCGGGCCGCAAATTTCGTATGAAGATCTGACGGCCGCCAAATCCACCAACGCCGTCGTGCAGAAATTAAAGGGCGGCTGGATCGTCGGTGGATACCTCAGCGAATGGGTCGGAAAAGCGACCTTCCCGCGCGGATTCAAAGTGGTGCAGGATATCCTGGCGAACAAGCTGACCGATACCGCTGATGTGCTGCTTCCCGCGGCGGCATGGGCGGAAAAAGACGGATCGTGGGAGAATTATGCCGGAAAGGTTCAGCCATTTGCCGCGGCGGTCGCTCCGCCGGAAGGCACGCGCCGCGAAGGTGATGTCTATCTGAACCTGCTGAGCCGGCGCGAAATGTACAACGGTGAATCCATCCGGCAGGAAATGGGCGAGCCATTCAGCGCGGTGAAACTGGAAACCGGCAAGGCGGACGAACCGGCGTTCGCGTTTGCGGAACTGTGAGCAGGGATCGCGTGTGCATCAAAGCCATCGGAGCAGCCATGTTAAATTTCAGTGGTCGAAATTGGCTGTTTTTGATCCTGATGCTGTCGATCCCCGCCTGCACGGCGAATTCAGCGCCGGCGCCGGCGGGACTGCCGGCCAGTCAACCGGCGTCACAGCCGAGCGGCGCGGTTTCGCAAAAAGTATTTGACGGCGGGAAAAAACTGGGGATTTGCTTCAAATTCCCCGACGGATGGAAAGAGGAGAAAGCCTCGACCGCCGTGTTTGATGTCGCCAATACCGATGGAAAAGGGTATTCATCGCTCAGCCTGGATATCCCCAAGCTTCCGCTGCATATCCCCGGCATGATCACACCGGGCATGGTCGCCGGCGGATATATCGACGACCTGAAGAAAAACGAAATTCATGACGCCAAAGTGGAAGAGAACGTGGATGCCAAAGTGCCCGGCGTGCCTGCCCGGCGGGTCAAGTGCAGCGGACACCAGAACGGCAAACCAGCGATCGATGTGGCCGTGATCGCGGTTCACAACGATCGCGTCTACATCCTGAGCTGCGACAGCGATGATGATGGATATAACGTTGCCCGCGCTGCCCTCGATGCAGCGGTGGCGTCGATCGAGTGGATTAAGTAACGCGAGCGCCTCGGCGGTGTAGTGTCAGACACGGTATTCAACACCGGCGAGACGCCCGTGCTTGCCAAGAGTGAGAGCAATGAATGCCCGACATTCGCAGGATGCCGCTCCTGTTAATGGTTGCCGCCTCGGTGAGCGTGTGCAGGGCGTCCGACACAACCGCCCCGGCGACCCAACCGGCAACGCTTCCGGCTCACACGCCGGCGAGTCAATCGGTGGCGATGCGAGAAATTGTGAATCGCGAACAGCGATTCCGGTTGAAGTGCCCGGCGGATTGGATTGAACCGGAACACCCCGCCAACGGACAGGTGTTTTCCGTTCAGAAGCCCGGCGGCAGTCCGCAGGATACGCAGTTCGGCGTCGTCGGTTTGCGCATCGACAACGGCCCAGAAGGAATGTCCGACAAAGCGATTCTGATGGATCTCTCCGGCAGCATCGCCGGCGCGGTCTTTAAGAGCGGCGGAAAAAAGATTACGGTAAAGCCCGATACGCTCGGCGTCATTGCGGCCCGGCGGATTCGGTTCCTGAATGAACAGCCGGCCGCAACGACAGAAGTGATGTATGTGATCGCGGTGAAGAAGCGGATTGAGTACGTGTTTAACGTAGCCGCGCCGCAGCAGCAATTTGAAGAAATGCTGCCCGCCGTGGAAGAGTTGTTGAAGAGTTTCGAGGTGTTGGATTAACTTGTCGGGTTCCTGGTGCAGGCCCATCATGCGTCAAATAACCGGTCCGCCACGCAGACCCTGCAAAACGCTAATGTCGCCGGGAATTCGCTAGGCTAGTTGGATTGCAATCATGATCGATTTCATTTCATCGCACATTCCGCCGTGGTTCTGGATTCTGCTCGTCGCCCACCTCACGGTGCTGGGCACGGTCGCGTACCTGATCCTGCTGGAGCGCAAAGTCGCTTCGTGGGTGCAGGACCGCATCGGCCCTAATCGCGTCGGGCTGGGCTTTGGCATCATCCCCAAGCTCAAGGACATGCACATGTTCGGCCTGGGTCAGCCGCTGGCGGACGGGCTGAAATTTATTTTGAAGGAAGACTACCGCGCCAAGAATGTCGACAAAGTGTTGTTCACACTCGCGCCCGGCGTGATGATCACCGTCATCATCATCAGCATCGCGACGCTCCCCTGGGGCGGCTGGGTGCAGGCGTCGCGAACAGTCCATGTGTTTGGCGCCGCCGACCCGGCTAATCGCGGCCGCGAGATGGTCGTCAACCAGATTCCAGGCAATTCGGAAATTGTGAAAGTCGAAGTGACACCGGATGCGACCAGCGCCACCGTCACTTATCGCTATCCGTTCCAGATCGCCAATCTCAATATCGGTGTACTTTTCATTCTCGCTTCGCTGTCGCTGGCGGTGTATGGCGTCGTCATCGGGGGATGGGCGAGCAACAACAAATATTCATTCCTCGGCGGCCTGCGCGCCACGGCCAACATGATCAGCTATGAAATCCCGCTGGGCCTGGCCGTGCTGTGCATCGTCACGATGTTCGGCACGCTCGATCTGGGTGTGATTGTGGAGAAACAGGCGCACTACTGGTTTGGGATCATTCCGGCGTGGAATGTGTTCTGTCAGCCGGTGGCGTTTTTGATGTTCCTGGTGTGCATTCACGCCGAGGCGAACCGTGCTCCCTTTGACACCGCCGAGGCGGAGCAGGAACTGGTCGGCGGATATCACACCGAATACAGCGCCATGCGATTCGCGCTCTTTTTCCTCGCGGAATACGCCGGCATGATCACCACCAGCGCCGTCTGCGTCGCGCTGTTCTTCGGCGGATGGCACCTGCCCTGGATCGAGTGGCTGTTCCCCTCGCTCGCGGGCAATGTGGACCCGCTGCATCCGGCAATTTCGACAAGCCTGATCGCATGCATCATCCGTTCGTTTATTTTCTTCGGCAAAACAATCGGCATCATCTTCATCTTCATGTGGGTTCGCTGGAGCCTGCCGCGCTTCCGGTTTGATCAGATCATGATGCTCGCGTGGCGCGCCCTGATCCCCATGTCGCTGGCGCTGATGCTCGCAACATTCGTCGGCGGTTATATCGGCGGGTTCCGCGAAGATGGATTCATCAGCGGCCAACTCGCGATCTCCCTGCTGATCTCCAACCTTGTGGTCCTGGCGCTCTCCATGTTCATCAGCACAGTCATCCCGGCCGCCCCGGCGACCAATCGGCGGATGCACGTGTCCGACAGCCGCTTCATGACAACACCGCTTCCCGCCGGCATT
Organism: uncultured Phycisphaerales bacterium; assembly: GCA_963704405.1. Classification (GTDB taxonomy): domain Bacteria; phylum Planctomycetota; class Phycisphaerae; order Tepidisphaerales; family Tepidisphaeraceae; genus MFD01213-c1. The sequence continues at coordinate 553,642 of OY969903.1, read as the reverse complement.
ACTGCAACCGCCGTCCGGTGATATCCGGCTGTCGGGGCCGCGCGTATCCCGGCAAGTGTTTGGAAAGAGGTCATTATGAAAATGGGTCATCGAAACCATGTCGATCTCAAAACGCTGACCATCGGCATTTTGCTTGGCGTGTGCGTCATGCTCGCCCGCGGGCAAAGCGGGTTGGATTCCGGCCGCTACCAGATCACCGCCATCGAACGGACCGGCGATGACGGCAAGACGCCGCAGACGGTCATCTTCGCGCTCGATCGCCAGACGAATAAAGTCTGGGGCTACGTCCGCGATGATTCCGGCTGGCATCATCCGACCCAGCATTCGGTTCAGTTGCAGGAAGAAGTGGATAAGAAGCGGCAATAAGCATCGCGCGGCGCCTGGCTCGCGTTGAAATGTCTGGACACGGGCGAGACGCCCGTGCTAAGTGATTTATGAAAGACTCCGACGTCATCGTCCTTCAAGAGCCTAAGATTTCCCTCGGCGACCAGTTCTATCTGCCGCAGGTTTTGATTGGCCTCGGCACCACCATGAAGCACATGCTCATGGTGCTCGGCGGAAAGGACCGCGTCATCCAATATCCCGAAGAACGCCGCGAAGACATGCCCGTCGAAGAAGGCGGCATGCTTCTCCGCACTTATCGCGGTGTGCATCGGCTCAATAAGGACGAGGAAGGGCGCGTGAAATGCGTCGCCTGCTTCATGTGCAGCACCGCCTGCCCCGCGCGCTGCATCCACATCGAAGCCGAAGAATCGCCATGGGAAGACCGCGAAAAATATCCCCGCAAGTTCGACATCGACGAGCTCCGCTGCATCTATTGCGGCATGTGCGAAGAAGCCTGCCCGGTTGATGCCATCGAGCTGACGCACATGTACGACATCGTCGGCCTCACCCGGCAGGAAATGATCTTCGATAAGAGCAAGCTGCTGCGGATATATGATGAGACGGTGAAAGATGAACCAATGTAGGCCGGTCGTGGAACGGTATGAGCGCCATGGATGATTTCGCATCAACTGCCGCCGCTTCGCAGCGCAAACGCCGCGGCAGGGCGATGGCGGCCATTGCGGTGCTGGCGCTGGTCGCGGCCGCGATCGTCTGGTCGCAGGGCCGCACCTATCATCTGGCAGTGGTTGAAAAGGGCGTCCTGTATCGCAGCGGCAACCGCAGTGTGCCGGAGCTTGCGAACGCCGTGCGGATGGAACATATAAAGACCGTCGTCAGCCTGATTGACGATCAGGAACTGGCCGATCCGGGCAAACCGCAGTTTCTTGAGGAACAGGCGTACCTCCAGAAAAATGGAATCCGCCAGGAGCGGATCCCGGTGAAGCTGGGCGGCTGGCCGACGACCGATGATGTGAAGCGATTTCTTGCAATCGTCGCAGATGCAGGGAACCGGCCCGTGCTGGTGCACTGTGCCCAGGGTGTGCGGCGAACAGGCATGTTTGTCGCCGCCTATCAGGAAGCCGGCCTCGGATACAGCCGCGAGAAGGCCAAAGATGCGATCCAGGCCTTCGGCCATGGCAGCCGCACGGTTGAAGACGTCAAGAAGTTTATCGATACCTATGATCCGTCGCTGGGCATCATGGCGACGACATTACCGACCGGCGGCGAAGAGTAATGCAGAACGCACCCAATAAACTTCCCGGTGACGGACTGCTGGGATGGCTTGGCAGGCAGTTCGGATATGTGAAGAAGGCGGTCGATACAGACGTGACCGCGCCACCGGCCATCGCTGGTCCGCAGCAGCCGGCGGCGACGACCATTTACCGGGATGCCCGCGTTGAAGAAAAAGAATCGCCGCACGATCCTAATATGAAGCTGCGGCGGACCGTGATTGACGAAGTGATTGTTAAAGGAGCGCAGAACTCAGAACGCAAAACGCAGAACGAATAAAAGGCTGAAAGCATTTGAAAGCCTCCATCTTCGATCTTCGATATGCATTCATCGCTCTGCACGGATTAAACCTATGGCTTACACTGAACCCGTTCTGTTGAAGCGAATCGACGCCGACCCCGCCAAGCGCAAGACGCACTGGTATGACGACTATGTCGCAACCGGCGGCTACGTGCAGCTTCGCAATGCGCTGGACATGACGTCCGACCAGATCATCAAGATCATGATCGACTCCGGCCTGCGCGGCCGCGGCGGGGCGGGATTCTCCGCCGGGCAGAAGTGGTCATTCATTCCCAAAGAAAAAAAAGGCCCGCATTACCTGGCGGTCAACGCCGACGAATCCGAGCCGGGTACGTTCAAAGACCGCTATCTCATCGACTACGACCCGCATTCCATGCTGGAAGGCATTGCAATCGCCGCCCTGGCGACCCAGGTCGACGTCGCTTACATCTTCATCCGCGGCGAATATCATCGCCAGGCAAAGGTGCTCGAGCGGGCGCTCAAAGAAGCGTATGAAAAGCAGGTGTTTGGACCGCAGGGAATTTTCGGCTCGGGCAAAAAACTCGAATGCTTTGTCCACCGCGGGGCCGGCGCTTATATCTGCGGCGAAGAAACCGGCCTGCTGGAAGCGCTGGAAGGCAAGCGGGGCTGGCCTCGGAACAAGCCGCCATTCCCCGCCATCGCCGGCGCGTTTGCCCGGCCCACTGTCATCAATAATGTGGAAACGCTCTGCTGCGTCCCGCCGATCCTGGAAAAAGGCGCGGACTGGTTCAAATCGATGGGGACCAAGTCGTCTCCCGGGCCAAAGCTCTACGGCATGTCCGGCCACGTGAATAAGCCGGGCGTCTATGAAGACGAACTGGGCATCACGCTCGACTACGCCATCAACAAGCTGTCGGGCGGCATGAAAGGCGGCGCGTACAAAGGCGCCATCTGCGGCGGCATCTCCATGGGCGTCCTGGGCGCCAATCAGCTCGATATCAAGCTCGACTTCGACGATGTCCGCTTCCGCGGCGGTTGCCTCGGCCTCGGCACCGCCGGCATGATCGTCATGAACGAACACACCGATATGGTGCAGGCCCTTCGCAATTGCGTCCGCTTCTACAGCCACGAAAGCTGCGGCCAATGCACCCCCTGCCGCGAAGGCAGCGCATGGATGAAGAAGATCCTCGACCGCATCGTGTCGGGCGACGGCCGGGCAAAAGACCTGGATATGCTCATGGAACTGGAAAAAACCATGGGCATCATGCCCGGCACCACCATCTGCGGCTTAGCCGACGGCACAGCCTGGGCGACGCGCACGTTCATCAACAAGTATTACGACGAATTCGCCGCCAGATGCCCCGAACGGGTGGATGTCGCGCCGGCAGCGGTGCGGCGCGGCAGCTTAAACGTGCTGACGCCGATGGGCAGCAACACCAGGTAATGGCGGCACCTGCACTTGAAACCCATATAATTCCTCATCGCTTCAACCACGCCAGAAAATCCTCCGGCGGAAGCGACCCGTCAGCTTCCTTCACCGCATTTCCCTCATCATCCAACACAACAAACTTTGGAATCGGGTCCGCCAGATAGCGCAGCGCCAGGTCGCGGTGCTGGTCAATGTCGATCTTCACCGGCACAAATTCCCTCAGCGCCTTCTCCACCGCCGGGTCAGTCCAGGTGGTGCGCTTCAGCTGCTCGCACCCGACGCACCACTCGGCCGTGAAATACGCCAGCACGCGTTTATGCGTCTGAGCCGCCTCCGCGCGGGCCGCGGCAAAGTCTGTCCGCCACGGAATCAATTCATGCGGGGCATTCCATCGCGCGATGGCGGAAATGATTAAAAGCGCGATGAGAACCGTGATCAGAAATCGCAGCGGTTTGTAAGGTCGGCCAGTGGGCATGACGGGTCATTGTAGCGCGTGCAGCACGCATTTCTAAAAAACCACCAATGCGACACGCGGCCTGTGGCCCGTGCGGGGTATCCCAAAACTTCGATTAACGGTCCTTTCCCACAACCCAAAACATCTTTTTTATCTGTGCCCATCCGTATGTATCTGCGGCGAAACAGCTTTATTCCCGTCAATAAAAAAACGGGCGCTCCTGAAAAGAGCGCCCGTTCCAATTTCACAAGATCGACGACGGCCTAATCATTCATCGTCATCAAAATCATCGTCATCATCGTCGTCGTCAAAATCGTCGTCGTCATCATCAGGATCATCGAATTCGTCTTCTTCGTCCTCGTCTTCATCCTCATCGTCCTCTTCATCTTCGTCGTCATCGACCTCATCGTCGAGCTCATCTTCTTCCTCTTCTTCGTCCTCATCTTCCTCGACGACAGGATCATCGCCGGCCTCATCCTCTTCTTCTTCCTCGTCTTCTTCATCCTCATCCTTGGCCTTGCGCTTGGCGGCTTGGGGGAGAAGGTCGTCGCTGCCGAGCAGGCGATCGATCAGCACATCCAGGTCAGCCTCACTCAGCACGCCGGCCAGCGCATCAGGCGCGACGGCATGCAACGTGGAAGCGGGGCCGGAAGAAGAAGCGGTAGCCGCGGGTAGCTTGGTCATAGGTTCATCCCAAAAGGTCCGAAACATGAGATCCTCCCGACGCGAGCGACTGATGTTTGCGCTCGCCGCCAGATTCTTTCGCGCGGCAATGAAAACCGAAGGAACTCGGACCTGTCAAGGCACAAAGTGCCGACAGCCCGCCGAACCCTTCGGTTCAATCGAGCCGAAAGTGGCGGTATTGAAGCGAGGCAAGGTGAGCGAGTCAAGGTGATTCCAAACGGAAAATCGAAATTGAAAAATGTGCCTTCCGGTCCCTGCCCGTCCCCGGCCCGATCAGGATCGGGGTTTACCCTTTGCCGTTTGCCGCGGCTCGCGGATTTGATGCGGCATCTCGATCAATATTCGCCCGCCGAAGCAGCAGCGCGTTGCCGATGACGGTCACATCCGACAACGCCATCGCCGCCGCCGCGATCATTGGATTGAGCAGGCCAAACGCGGCCAGCGGAATCGCCAGCACGTTGTAAAAGAATGCAAAAAATAAGTTCTGGCGGATGGTGCGCATCGTCGCGCGCGACAACCGAATTGCCGTCGCGACGCCCAGAAGGCTCCCGCCGACCAGGACAATGTCGCCGGTTTCTTTGGCGATGTCGGAGCCGCTGCCCAGCGCGATGCCGAGGTCCGCCTGCGCAAGCGCGGGGGCGTCGTTGATGCCGTCGCCAACCATGGCAACGCGGGCGGGCTTTGGTTTTTGGATTGTGGTTTTTGGATTGGCAGAGTCCTGTTGCTGAAGCGCGCGGACGATCTGCGCTTTCTCTGCCGGCTTCACATCAGCGTGGATGTCGGTGATCCCGGCCAGGGCCGCAATCGACGCGGCAGCATGGGCGTTGTCGCCGGTGAGCAGAATGGTCCGCAATCCCATCAAATGCAAAGCCGCGATGGAAGCGCGGGAGTCAGGCTTGATTTCATCGGAAATGGCAATCAGGCCAAGAGGATGTATTTTCCCGCCGGATTTTTCGGCGATGTGAATTTGTGTCTGGCCGCCTGGGGAATCCGAAGGCTTTAAAGGCGCGGCCGGGGCAGCGGCTGGCCGGAGCCCTGCGCCGCGGTCGGCGGCTTTGCCATTGTCGATATCACGGTCGAGAAGCGCTTGGTTGCCGACAAGAAATTGCCGGCCTTCAATCGTCGCTGTAACTCCATAGCCCGGTTCATTGTTGAACGCCTGCGGTTCGGGAAACGCGATGTTCTTCCCCCGCACGTGCTCCACAATCGCCTTCGCCAGCGGGTGCCCGCTGAACTGCTCCGCGGCGGCCGCCAGCCTGAGCACCTCATTTGGATCAATTCCATTAAATGCAATCACTTCCGAAATCACCGGCTTGCCGCGCGTGATCGTCCCGGTTTTGTCCAGGACAACCGTATCGATCTGTTCCGCCTTCTGAAGCGCGTCGATATCACGAATCAGGATGCCGCGCTTCGCGCCGCGGCCAACGCCAACCATCAGCGCCGCCGGCACCGCCAGCCCCAGCGCACACGGGCAGGCGATAACGAGCACGCTGCACACGGCGTTCGCCAGGCGCCCCCAGGTGGTCGCCGCCGGCCAATGATGAAAGGCGCCCCACGAAAACCATCCAAGGCCGGTGATGATTGCGATCATCAGGACCACCGGCACAAAGACAGCCGCGATCTGGTCCGCCAGTTTCTGCACCGGTGGTTTGCTGCCCTGCGCTTTCTCGACAAGCTGAACAATCTGCGACAGCGCCGTCTCCGCTCCCACCTTGGCCGCGCGGATGATGAGCCGGCCGTCCTGATTCACCGTGCCGGCGATCACCGTATCACCCGCCGATCGGGTCACGGGCAGCGGCTCACCGGTCACCATCGATTCATCCACGGAGCTCGCGCCCGAAAGTACAATTCCATCCACCGGAACCCGATCCCCCGGCCGAACCAGAAGCTGATCATTGACGCGGATCTCGGGCAGCGGCACTTCATCAAACGTCGGCTCATTGCCGGACTGCATCAGGCTGATCGACCTGCGCCACCCGGCGGCGCCTCGGCAGTCGCCGGTATCTCACGCATGCGCAAAGCGGCAGGGGGGGTCAGGTTCAATAACTGCCGAATCGCATTGCCCGCCGATTGCCGGGCACGCGCCTCCAGGTAATGTCCCAGGCTGATCAGCGCCAGCAGCGCCGTCGACTCCATGAAATAAAGCGGGTCGCCGTGCGACACCGGCCACAGATGCGCCAGCCCCCCAAGGAAAAACACCAGGCTATACACATACGCCACACTCGCGCCCAGCGCGATCAGCGTGTCCATGTTCGTCGTGCCCTGGCGAAGCGCGGCCCAGGCACTTTTATAGAAGCTGCTGCCGACATACACGATCGCAATCGTGCTGGTCACCAGCGACACCCACACCATGACCTGATGGGCCGCGTGCGCCTGCGGAAAAATAAAATGCAGCGCCCAATGCGCTATCTCAACCGGCGCCCAAAGGATTCCCCCGGCAATCGCCCGGCGGAGCCACCGATTTGCGTGCTCCATCTGCTTTTCGTGACGCTGATCTTCCGCCGTCGCCGCGGCGATGCCCGATGCTTCCGGCTCAGTGGGATAGCCCGCTTCTGTAATCACAGCCGCGATCTTGCCGGCATCCGTTTTCCCCGTGTCATACACCACCGTCGCCCGCCCGCGCGCAGGTTCACGTTTACTTCAGCCACGCCCGGCAAAGACCGGGCGGCCCTGGACACATGTGCGACGCAGGAAGCGCAATCCATCCCATTCACCGAAAACGCCGCGCTGGTGGCGGCGGCATCGGGCAATGTCGCAATGTCATCGGTGGGGGTCATCGGTGCATATCCTTTGGATCAGCGAAGAAACCGCGAAAGCGTCAGCCGCATTTCCTTCACCAGCTCTTCGTGAGAGCGTTCCTTTGCTTCCGGATGAGCCGATGCACACCCGGTGACGCAGTGCTCCATGTGGTGCGTCAGCAGCTCGACCCCAATCGCATCCAACGCCGACCGCACGGCGGCCAACTGTGTAAGGATATCCACGCAATACCGATCCTCCGCAACCATCTTCTGCAGCCCGGCAACCTGCCCGGCAACGCGTTTCAATCGGGTTTCAACCTCTGGACGAGTGGAAGCAACCATGCCCGAATCATATACCCCCCAGGGGTATAAGCCAAGTTACTAAAAAAGCCCCAAACTTCCGTTCAGGGCTTCATTTCTATAACTCATGCAAATAGCGGTGTTTACTTCGCGTCCTTGAGATATTTCTCCGGGTCCTTCTTAAAATCCTTCGCGCAGTCCTCGCAGCAAAACCCGTAGGTCTTTCCGTTGTACAGATAGGTCACCTTCGGGTCGATCGCGTCTTTCTTTGACACCATGCAATACTTATTCACCGGAGTGCCGGCTGTCGGTTCAGTGGTCGGTTGCGTTGCCGGCGCATCCTCGGCCAGCGCAATAGCCGCGCCGGACATCGCTCCGATTGCAAGACATCCGGCAATCACAATTTGTTTCAGCATAAAGGCCTACTTCTTAAAATAAGCGGCATTTTTCTCGATGTATTCCGCCCATTCCGCCGGCAGGTCTTCCTGTGGGAAAATGGCTTTGACCGGGCATTCGTCAACGCACAGGCCGCAATCGATGCAGGTATCCGGGTCGATATAGAGCATTTCCGCCGCCGCGAAATTCGGTGAATCCTTGGTCGGATGGATGCAATCCACAGGGCACACGGCGACGCACGCGGTGTCCTTGGTGCCGATGCACGGCTGGGCAATGATATGGGCCATGACAGATCTCACTCCTAAAACTGCTCAAAAACGCCTGCGGGATTATAGAGCCGCCGCCCCACGGGGCAAGTGGATTGCCACTTCCACCAAAAGACCTGCCGATCATACGCGGCCCCGCACGCGGAACCACCTGTAGCAGCCGCGGTAGAAGTCCTGCGCAATATCAGGCTCTGCCTGGAAACGCCCGCGCAGTCAGGCGCCCTGGCTAAAGCCCGGCCCGCGCGGAGTTTTCAGACAGAGCGCGGCTATGCCGCGGCTGATTTGGGTTCAATCATTTGTGAGGCCATCGATAGGCGGTTGCGGCCTTCTTCTTTGGCTTGATAAAGGGCGTCGCCGGCGCGCTGGATCATTGAGGGGTCGTACGGATTCAGGGCGTCGGCGACGCCGAAACTCGCGGTCACGCTGAAGGGTTCCCGGGCGAGGTGCGGGAATGAAAGTCCTTCGGGCTTGATGGGCATGGCCGCGAGCGTTTCCCGAATCCGCTCGGCGAAGATGATCGCGTCGGCGCCGGTGGTGAATGGTTTGATGATGGCAAATTCGTCGCCGCCGACGTGGCACGCGACGTCTTCCATTCGGCAGAGGCTGAGGAGGGTTTTGCCGACGAGTTTCAGCACCTCGTCGCCGATGGGGCGGCCGTAGGTGTCGTTGATTGTTTTGAAGTGATCGATATTCATCACAATGATCGACAGCGGATTGGCCACGCGGACGCGCAGGCAGATTTCCGCCGAGATGCGCTGGACGAACATCGCGCGGTTTCCCAGGCCGGTGAGTGGGTCGAGCAGTGATGTCGATTCGAGCGAGCGGAGAACCTGAGTGGTGCGCAATGACGCGCGCACGCGGGCCAGGAGTTCGGATCGATTGAAGGGCTTCGTGACGTAATCTGCCGCCCCGAGTCCGAAGCCTCGTACCTTTTCATTCGCCGCTGAATGAGAGGTCAGGAAAATGACCGCGCATTTGGTGGTAGCGGGATTGGCTTTCAGCCGTTTGCAGACTTCGAATCCGTCCATTCCTGGCATATCGATATCCAGCAGGATCAGGTCGGGGCAGATTGTGGCGGCGAGCGTAAGGCCCACCCCGGGATCGGTCGCGGAATGGACGTCGGCGGCTTCCTCGGCCAGGATGGTCTTGACCAGGGGGTGAATGATTTCCGAATCATCAATGACGAGAATCTGCTGGTTCATGTGTTTAATTGGCTGGTTCATATTTTTCTCCTGTGGTCAATAAATCGAACGTCTTTTGGTCTTGGGTGGTCAGGGCTGGAAGCGATTGATTTCGCAAGTGCAGCGCTGCCCTGACTCTGGCGCGAAATTCAGCGGGCTTAAAGGGCTTGGAAACATAATCCAATGCTCCAATGTTCAATCCTTTCAGCCGGTCGTCGAGCAAGAGGCTGGCGGTTAGAAAAACGACCGGGATGGCGGCGGTTTGCGGGTGGGCTTTCAGGCGGCGGAAAACTTCAAAGCCGTCCATCTCCGGCATATCAATGTCGAGCAGGATCAGCCCCGGTTTCTGCTGCTCTGCCATCACGATGGCATCCAATCCGTTCAGAGCGGACTGAATACTGAGCGGCTCATCGGCCAGGAAAGCCCCGACGAGCCGGTGAACGTTTGGGGAATCATCAACAATCAGAATGGAATTGTTCATATTGTGTTTCCTCCGCTTGCAAGCAGCTCTTTGCCGGGATCAAACCCTTCCACGCGATGAATCACATCGATCAGCGCGTGAGTTTGCGTGGTGATGATATCTCGATGTTCGGCGGCTTTGATGGAGTCTTCCACCTGGGTGGCGAATTCGGTGATTGCGTCAAAGCCATAGCCGCCGCCTGTGCCGCGAAGCTGGTGGGCGGCGCGGCGGAGCGGCTGCAAATCTTCGCCGCCCACAAGGTCGAGCAATCTGGCGACTTCACCTGGGAGTCCCGCGACGAATTCGTCGATGATCGTTTTCATTCCCGGGTCGTCGATCAAGCTGCTGACGATCGTGCCGCCGGGGTCGATGTTCGCTGATTTTATTTCCGGTTTGACTTTCGCCGGCGCCGGCGGGGGAAGGACCTGGCCGAGGTGGTGGGCGATGGTTCGCAAGAGGATTTCCTGGGTAACGGGTTTAGTGAGGTAATCGGAGCAGCCGCTGTCGAGGCATTTGATCCGATCTTCCGACATCGCGTGGGCGGTCAAGGCGATGATCGGGACGATCACGCCGCGGCGGCGAAGCTCGGCGGTGGCAGTGTAGCCATCCATTTCGGGCATCTGCATGTCCATGAGAATCAGGTCAAACGGCTGGGCGATGGCCATGTCGACGGCGATTTTCCCATTGTCAGCGATGGCTACCTCGGCGCCCGCGGCCCTGAGATGGGTGGTGAGCAGGCGCTGGTTATCCCGGCCATCTTCGGCCAGGAGGATTCGCCCGCGCAACATAACGTCGCTGATGGTCAGAGGAAGGACGGTGATGGGCAATCCGGATTCGTTGAGTCCCTCGAGCATTTCGGCGCCGTTGCCGGGGCCGCATTCGATGGTAACCGAAAAGGTGCTGCCGACGCCCCGTTCAGATTTGACCTGGACTTCACCACCGAGGAGCCGGGCGAGCCGGCGGCTGATGGTAAGGCCAAGTCCCGTTCCTCCGAATCGCCGCGTCGTGGATTTATCGGCCTGAGTGAACGGCTGGAATAGCTGGTCCAATTGTTGGGGGGTGAGTCCGATGCCGCTGTCTTCAACATCCACATGCAGGAGGTTGACGCCGGCGACAGGTTCGAATCGCACGACCATCGTGACCGATCCCTTTTCCGTGAACTTGATCGCATTGCCGAGCAGGTTCACCAGGATCTGCCGGAATTTTACGCTGTCCGTCTGAATGTTCTGGGGGATCTTCCCGACGAATTTGATCGCGAACTTCAGGGCCATTTCCTTCGCCCGTGGCCGCATGGTGGAGAGAATGTCGGCCATGAAGCGCGGCACGTTGCATTCAATCTTCTCGACGGTCATCTTTCCCGCTTCGATTTTCGAGAGATCGAGAATGTCGTTGATGATGTCCAGCAGATGCTTGGCGTTGCGACGGACGATGTAGACATACTCCGCGCGCTCGGCGGGGGGCTGATCGGGACGCAGCATTAATTCGGCGAACCCAATGATGGCGGTGATGGGGGTGCGAATCTCATGGCTCATGTTCGCCAGGAATTCGCTCTTGGCGCCGGTGGCCGTTTCGGCGACATCTTTCGCGAGTTGAAGCTCGGCGGTTCTCTCGGTGACGCGCGCTTCGAGTTCGTTGCGGGATTTTTCCAGGTCGGCGGCGACCATTTTCTGGTCGTGAATGTCGGTGCATGTCCCGATCCATTCGACGATGGCTCCCGAAGCATCCAGCCGCGGCAGGGCGCGGCCAAGGTGCCATCGATAAGACCCGTCGGTCCCACGCCGCAGGCGATATTCCACTTCATACGGGTCGCCGGCCGTGAAGGCTCTCGTCCAGCGCGCGATGCAGTTCTGCACATCATCGGGATGCACGACTTGCGTCCAGCCCCAGTCGCTGGTCTGCTCCCAGCTCAAGGCGGTGTATTCAAACCAGCGTTGATTGCAATAGTTGCGATTACCATCAGATGCCGCCTTCCAGACGATCTGCGGCATCGCATCAGCCAGGAACACAAAGCTGGATTTGCTGTCATGCAGGTCGAGCTTGGCCTGTTCGCGGAAGCGGAGGTCGGCTGAATGCGTGTTTTTGGCCGCCGCCAGCGCTTCATTGGAAGCCCGGAGATCCGAGACCTGCCGGATCACCTGCGCCCCCAGCGTTTCGTTGGTGTGCTGTGCTTTGCTGATCTGGTCTTGTTCGCTGGTTCGAACGGCGCGAGCGCCGATTCGCTACATTCGATTTCGCTTAACAGCAGGACCGGAACATTCGACAGCGCAGCACGTGCTTTTTCCAATGCCGCCAATGCGGCACTTTCCTTCAGAGCTATATTAAGAATGACCAGATCAATTGATTTCCGGGCGGCTAACTCCAGGCCGTGGGCGAGGGTCGATGCGCGTGAAAGGATGACCTGGTCACCTAAAACGCGTTCGACCTGACGAAGTCCGCTTTTACTGTCTTCAATAATGAGCACATGCATCCGATGTCCTTTTCCCAGCTTGAAATGTCAAGTTGTGGAGTGCGGCGTATTTCCCCCTCCGCGCCTCATCGACGTTCGCTACTTGCTCACTTAATCAAAGTCTGAGATATCTCGATTAATTGCATGCGGTCGTTTAATTGCGCGCGGAATGGACAAACTACGGGCGTTGTGCCTGTTTAAGGCGTTGGGTGGATGGGTTGTTCAAGGAACGATTTTCAGTCGTCTGGAGGAGGCGCGGTCCAGATGATGAGGGCGGCGACGAAGGCGCCAAGGAAGGCGAGGGCGGGATGGACCCTCCTTAGAGCAGCGCTTCAGGAGTGCGGGGAGGCAGATCAGGACAAGCGAGATGGGGCCCGCGAGTACCGGGGAACGGGTCGAACCCTGTCGTAATATGATGGCGCCATTCCGCGTGATAGCGCCGTGCGACTTTTGTCACGGAGCGGTTAGGCCATACGCCGCCCCTCCCGTATCATCCCCTCCCCTATGCAATCGCAACGTGATTTGATCGTTCAAGGCGTCGGGCTCGATCCCGACGCGCTCCCGCGCCCCATTGTCTGGAATGAACTGTTCGGCAATGACCATCCCGTCGAGCTCGAAATCGGCATGGGCAAAGGCACCTTCCTCACCGAACAGGCCCGTGCGAGGCCGGAAGTGAATTTTTTCGGCATCGAATGGGCCAACTGGTTCTGGCGTTACGCCAGCGATCGGCTTCGCCGCCACAATTGCACGAACGCCCGAACCGTCCGAGCCGAGGCGCTGTTTTTCCTGCGTGAGCATGTCCCCGCGGACAGCCTGTCTGTCCTTCACGTTTATTTCCCCGACCCCTGGCCGAAGAAGCGGCATCACAAGCGCCGGCTCATCCAGGAACCATTCATGAAGCAGGCCGAGCGCGTGCTCATCGCAGGCGGCCGCCTCCAGGTTGTTACCGATCATCAGGGCTATTTTGAGGAAAATATCGAGCCGGCCATCCGCGCTTCGGCCCTCACGATCGTCGATTACAACCGCCCCGGATCGGCCGGTGAAGGCGAGTTTGTCGGTACCAACTTCGAGCGAAAGTATCAGCGCGAAGGAAGGCCCTTCTACGCCCTGGCGGCGGTAAAGCCGGCCTGAACGAAGAAGGGCCGCATGTGTCCCTCCGGACACACTAAAAAATCAACAAATGATCAGGCCTTGGCCGCCTTTTTACCCTTGTGCTTCTTGCCCTTGTGTTTTTTGTGCCCCTTCTTGTGCTTCTTGCCGTTGGTCTTCTTGACCAGCACGGTGTCGCCATGCGTCGGCGCGGCATAACTCGCGCTGCTGCCGCAGATTCCGATCGCCAACAACACGGCCAAAATCAGACTCAGTTTGCGCATATTCATACCCTCGCTTATGTAAAAGTTCCTAACAGAATGGATGAACGCAGAGTCACGGAGGCCGCGGAGGTAGAACAGAGAGGGCTATGTTTTTCCTTGTTTTTTCCGCGTTTTACCTCCGCGGCTTCCGCGATTCTGCGTTCATTTTCTTCCTGTTTTGTTAGGAGCTTTAAGTCTCGTTCCAATCAAAAGCTTATTACTCCTGCCGTCCCATATAACGTAACACCGCCGGCTTTATTCTCAACTGCCGCCGGATTCGCTCAGAGGCATGACAGGTCAATCAGTTGCACGATATCCCCCGCCGCGGCGGGGGGGGCGTCTTCGGGCCGGATGATCAGGGAATTGGCGCGGGCAAGGGTGTAGATGTCGGCCGAGCCGTTCCAACTCAACGGCTCAACCGATGAACCAATGCGGAAGGCGGGTTGATAGAACTCTCGCGGGCCGTTCAGGGGGAGGGGGGAAGTCAGGCGGGCTTCCATCAAGGCGGCTTCCGGGGGACCGCCGGCCATGCGGGAGAGAAGACGAGCCGCAAGGCGGACAGTACAGACAAAGGCACTAAGCGGGTTGCCGGGCAGGCCAAAGACGTATTGATCGCGAACAGAAACCGTGGTGCGCAAGCCGTGGTCATCCGGGGTCGGGCGGATGTCGATGGATTCGAAAGCCGGCTTGCTGGCGAATATGAAAGGCTTGCCGGGTTTGATGCGCAGCTTTCGGATTTTCAGTTCGAAGCCAAGTTCTTCGAGAAGCGCGGGGACGTAATCGCGCTCTCCCATGCTTATGCCGCCGGTGATGAACAAGGCGTCGGCAAGAATGCCCTCCTTGATTGCTTCGCGAAGCGCCTGCGGATCATCCTGCGCAATGCCCAGGTCGCGGACCTCGCAGCCTAGTTGCCGCAGCAGGGCGACCAGCAGATAGGAATTGGAATTGCGGATCTGCGCGCCAGTGGGTGATTGATCGATTGGCACCAGTTCATCGCCTGTGGACAGCACCGCGACGATGGGCGGGGCGAAGACCTGCACCTGGGCCGCGCCCACGCTCGCCGCGACGGCGATCTGCGCGGCGCCGAGGCGGGTTCCTTTTTCGAGCACGATGCGACCGGCAATCATGTCATTGCCACGGCGCGCGATTGCGGCGCCGGGTCTGGCGGGTTTGTGAATGACGACGCGATCGCCGTCGCGGCTGGTCTCCTCGACCGGCACGACCGCATCGGCGCCGGCGGGGAGGGGGCGCCGGTCATGATCGCCGCGGCTTCACCGGCGCCGATGGCGCGATGGCCCATCCGGCCGGCGGGGACGGTGTCGATGACCTGCAGCGCTGCGCCCGGGCGGGTCACATCGGCCGACTGCACGGCGAAGCCGTCCATCAGGGCTTTATCGAATGGGGGGTGATCGCGGTCGCTGGCGATCGGCTCGGCGAGCCGCAGGCCCAGGGCGTCGCGGAGGGGGGCTCGCTGCACGCGCGGTGTGACGGGCGCGGTGTCGAGAACCCTAACCGCATCGGCGACGGAGATGATCTGCGGCGAGCCGGGCCCGGTGCGATCGAACATGCGGGCTATCGTGGGGGAGGGTGGCGGGGGCGTCAACCTGAGGGGGCGTGGTGCGTCCGTTGTCCGTGGTCCGTTGTCCGTTGTCCGTGGTCCGTTGTCCGTTGTCCGTGGTCCGTTGTCCGTTGTCCGTTGTCCGTGGTCCGTTGGGAGGTAGCCGCGGGTAGCGTGGTGGGGCGCGCTGAGGCGCGCCGCGGCGTGTGTCTTGGTCCGGCCTGTGTCTGTAAGTCAAGGCAAATTATGATCTTAAGGAATATGGACCGACGACTAATAGCAAGAATATGATATCATGCGCCTCGAATTTTGCCTGGATTGCCCATTGTATTCATATCATTTTATGAAAAAACACGAATTTATTGTTGCACGCTATACCTTTGTTCGGTATAAGTTTGGCTTACCTCTTACTGAAGGGAGCGTACGTGCATCAATCCGGGTTTGAAAATGAGTTGTCGATGGAGTTCATGGCCGCGGCGCGGGGGGCGTCGCCGGAGTTGCCTTTGGCGGACGCCGGGCAGACGGGTGCGGCGATGAGGGCACCTGACGTTTGCTCAGCTATCGCTGGTGGAGGCGAGATTGGCGGGCGGGCGGGTATGGCAGGGGGGAAATTTTCGGAGACGAGCCCGCCGGGCCTTTCGCTCGACATCTCCAGCGCGCCGTGGCGCCGGCCGCCACCGCGGCGACAGCGGAAAGCCTGGCAAATTTGCTGCCCATTGCGGCCGCGCCGGAGGCGGCGTCGCCTACGCCGGTCCTGGCAACGCGCGTCTCGGCGGCGGAGCTGCCGGCGGAGCTGGCTTATTTGCGCGATCTCGACACCGCCGGGCTTTGGGCCATGCTGGACGAGGAGCAGGCGAAGGTGATGCGGTGGCTGCTATGGGGCGAGGGCCCGACCCGGGCCGCGGAGAAGACGGGCGTCGCGCGGTCGCAGATTTACCGGTGGAAGGGGCAGCCGCTGTTCCGCGCGATCTATGAGTTGCTGAAGCGCGACCGGCTGGCGGAGAACAAAGATGGCGTGCAGATGCTCAGCAGCCGAGCTGTGCGTGTGCTGGCCGCCCGGCTGGACAGCGGGGATCGGCAAAGCGGGCAGCTTGCGATGCAATTGTTGAAGGAGTTGGGGATGTTTGGGAAGAGGGAGTGAGGGGCGGAGAAGGAGGCAACCGGGCGGCGCGTGCTGCAAGCTGACAGCCCGCGCGAAAAGCGTGGCGCGCCGCCATAAGGGCGTCCACATTGAATTCTAGGGCCACGAACACGAAGCGAAGTACCGCGAACGTCAGGCGACGAAGCAGGCGATCTACAAGAAGTACAATCTGCGGCTCATCGAACTCGCCTATACAGAGATGGAACGGCTAAACGACGTACTGCCGCGGATGTTGTTGCGGTTTGGGGTTGAAAGCGTATAGAAATAGAGATGTGCGGCTTCCTCGTCAGCAATTACGACAATCTCCTCGAAGGGAGGTCGGGCGCGACTTGGTGTGCGCGCGTCGGCCTTCACGAAGCTCCAATACCTTACCGGGACAACGCCATGCAAGGTTTTGTCGGGCACGAGCTGCGGCATGCGGCGGTAGCCACCTGTTAGATATCGACCAACATCAGACTGTCCAAACAGCCACAAAATGCCACCTTTTTGGGTATTTTGCGCGCTTCTAGGTTCTGACCACTGTTTTTTGCAACCTGCCGCATCGACCCAGCGCCAAGATCGATCATGCGCGGAATGTTTTCGTGAGCAACCAGCCGACTGCGGGGCGGCACCTTTGCCTTCCTCGCTTTCCGGTTTTCGCGCAAATGAAGTGAAATTCCCCTATTTCACCGGCCGAACAACCTCTCTTCCGTCTCCGTCGGCCTTCACGAAGCTCCAATACCTTACCGAGACAACGCCATGCAAGGTTTTGTCGGGCACGAGCTGCGGCATGCGGCGGTAGCCACCTGTTAGATATCGACCAACATCAGACTGTCCAAACAGCCACAAAATGCCACCTTTTTGGGTATTTTGCGCGCTTCTAGGTTCTGACCACTGTTTTTTGCAACCTGCCGCATCGACCCAGCGCCAAGATCGATCATGCGCGGAATGTTTTCGTGAGCAACCAGCCGACTGCGGGGCGGCACCTTTGCCTTCCTCGCTTTCCGGTTTTCGCGCAAATGAAGTGAAATTCCCCTATTTCACCGGCCGAACAACCTCTCTTCCGTCTCCGTCGGCCTTCACGAAGCTCCAATACCTTACCGAGACAACGCCATGCAAGGTTTTGTCGGGCACGAGCTGCGGCATGCGGCGATACTGATTATATATGATACTGTAAATTTCAAACTGATACCCCATAAGTACTTATGAAAAAATAAATAACAATAAAAAATATCATTTCTATATTTGACATATCAGATATCTGAGATACAATTCATCCGGCGACCGACGAAAACAGGAGCCCCAGATGGCCGATGAGGCGCGCGTGAGAATCAATTTTTCCACCGGAGAGATCGAAATCTCCGGCAGTAGTAATGTAGTTCGGGAGTGGTGGCAGCTACTTGATGGCGACATTACGCAAATGCGCCAACGATTCGCAGGCCAAGTAACGGGAGCGTTGGTACGGGCTGCCGATGTGAACGCGGCGATTCAAAGAGGTGATCGAAGTGGTTTATTGGCAGTGCCAGAAAACTTCGGCGAGTTTCTTCATCAGTTCCCATCCGAAATGACAGACATTGAGAAGGCCTTAGTTGCCGGCTACTTTGTTCAATCGCGCGATGCGAGCAATTCTTTCGCAACCGGGCCTGTTAACGAGCTTCTGCTGCAACAGGCAGTTCGTCTCACAAATCCGTCTGCTTCCATAAAGCGAAATATAGATGCTCGCCGCGCAATTTTGTTGGGTGGCGGGCAGTTTAGGGTGTCACAAATTGGAATTGACTACTTGCGTCGGTTGCTTGAGCGGGAACGCTCGGAGGCAGTATGAGCGATGTCGAATTGGAAGTGGCGAAGGGGTCGATTCACTTCCGCGGGCGCGGCCCACAGGAGTGGGTTGAAGAACAGTTTTCCAAATTTTTTGCGACGGATTCTTTTCGCGAAAAGGCCAGCGACGTTTTTGGGAATGATGGCAGCGACTTGGCACTGCCCGTTCAATCAGATGCGCCACCGAGCCCAGGCGATAAGACGCGATGGATGTTGCAGCAACGTGTTGCTCAAGATCAACTAGATCAGCTCTTCCATCGGGATGGCGAGAACTATCATTTCATCGCGCCCTCAATGGTCGGTGCGAACAATAAAGATCGCAGTATCAATGCCTACGTGCTCACCGGTCTCCGTAGCGTCTTACTTGGGCGAGGCGGACGCTTTACAGACGAAGAGGCTCGCGCAATTTGCATCCAGTACGGCGTGTATGATCCGAACAATCATAGTAAATTGCTTAACAGCTTGAGGCCCGAGATTACAGGCCACAAGGCAAGCGGCTGGCAATTGACAGCTCGCGGTCTCATCAAAGCGGGGGAGCTCGTAAGACAGCTTGCGGGGAACCAATGATCAATCCAACCTTAGCACTGGCCGAAATCCCAATCGCGCTTCGTCAGCCGCTTATTGATCGATACCGCGAAGTCTGCAAAAATTTTGTAGAGCGACGCTGGACGCCAGCGGAGCTCGAGGGCGGCAAGGTCGCCGAGATTATCTACACCATCATTGATGGCCGCCTAAAGGGGAGGTACGCGTCAGCTCCATTTAAGCCTCAGAACTTCGCGCGTTCGTGCCACGCAATCGAAGCCCTTCCTGGTGACCCGAGTCGACCGGACGATCATAGTCTACGAGTACTCATGCCTCGTATGTTGCTCGCGCTGTATGACATACGGAATAATCGCAGCGTGGGGCATGTCGGTGGGGACGTAGATCCTAACGAGTCTGATGCCGCGGTGGTACAAACAATGGCCAGTTGGCTCATAGCGGAGTTGGTTCGTATCTACCATGGCATGGACGTAGGCCAAGCTCAGCAGGTTGTAGAAGCTTTGGTGGAGCGAAAGGTTCCGCTGGTCTGGGAAGTCGGCGAGAAAAAACGCGTATTGAATCCGGCAATTAGTGCAAGCGACCAGACGCTGCTTCTATTATATTCGGAGCCCGGATGGGTTGCCGAACGAAATCTTCAGCTGTGGGTGGAGTATGCCGAGGCCAGTAAATTCCGAGGCCGCGTCCTCGAGCGGTTACACAGCGAGCGACTGATCGAATACGACCCCATTTCCGCACGGGCTCACCTCTCACCTCTGGGCAGCTTCGAAGTAGAGAATAGACTACTTCCGTCGCTGCGCCTTCTGTGGGCATAGAATCGCTTCGCTGCGCATTAAAAGGCTACATGCGATTGCAGGTTCTGATTCGCGGATTATCGGATACACAAAAAGTGTAAACCGCTATTGGCTTAAGCCGAAATTACACATATAGTGTAATCATCCAAAATGCGAATCGTTAAGCCATCCACAGTGAAGCGGCATTGGGAAGCAAATCCGAAGTCCAAGAAAGAGTTGGAGAAATGGCTGGCCGCGACGGACGCGGCGGTGTGGAAGACTCCAACGGATGTTAAGGCAAACTTCGGCGCTCGCGTTGACTTCGTGCGGGTCGCGAGCGGAAACACCGTGGCTGTGTTCGACATTGCCAACAACAACTGGAGATTAATCGCCGCCATTCATTACGACCACCCGCGCGTATTCGTGCTACGCATCCTCACGCACCGGGAGTACGACACAAACAAATGGAAAGAGGAGTTATGAGCAAGGCAATCACCCGTCTTCCCGAGTCGATGCCCAAGACGTTCGACAAGCTGAACGCCATGCACCCGCTGCGCCCGATCAACGACAAGATTGATCTGGACAACGCTTACGAAATCGTTGACCGTCTGGCCGTAATCAACCGCCCGACGCAGGACCAGCGCGACTATCTTGATTCGCTGGTGATCCTCACCGAAGCGTTCGACAAGGAAGACAACGAGGCGGCGATGGCGGCGGCGCGAAAGGTGAGGGGATTGGAACTGCTGCGGTATTTGATGAGCAACACCAACACGACGCAGGCGGGTCTGGCGAAGCTGCTCGGCGTCGGCGTGTCGGCCGCGTCAATGATCGCGAAAGGCGATCGCTCGATCACGGCGGATCATGCGCGCGTACTGGGCAAATACTTCAAGCTTGATCCAGCGCGTTCATTCGATAACGCCAGTGATATGGGCCGCGAGGAACTTTCCTCGCGGCTGCTGTGTTTTGTGATTCGTGTTCCGGCGTTGGCGTTTACGCCAGCGCCTTGACCGCCTTCTGAATTCCA
This sequence comes from uncultured Phycisphaerales bacterium, assembly GCA_963704405.1. Classification (GTDB taxonomy): domain Bacteria; phylum Planctomycetota; class Phycisphaerae; order Tepidisphaerales; family Tepidisphaeraceae; genus MFD01213-c1. The sequence continues at coordinate 533,231 of OY969903.1, read as the reverse complement.
TCAGAATCCAATCCCTGATACCCCATCTGTTCCCATAGGCCGCCGCAGCCTTCTTTGTGGGTGCCGATGTGGTTGTATTTTCCTTTGAAGCCGGCCTGGAGGAGGTAGCTGCCGAAGCGGCTGCCTAAGCCGGTCTTTACGTTCCAACCTTCGGCGACGAGGACGAAGGGGGCGGCTGAGAGCTTCTTCATCATTGCATGATCGACCACGTTGAGGGTGGGCTTGTTGATCAGGCCGACTTTTACGCCTTGTTCCTGAAGGCGGATGACGGCATCTAGGGCGCGATAGACTGTTTCGCCGAAAGCGACGATGTATCCGCCGCCGGCTGGCGCTTCGCGGATGACATAGTCCTTGCCGGGATCGAAATCTTTTCCCTGGTAGATTGGTTTGCCGGCTTCATCGAGCAGGTCAGGCACGGCGGCGCGGGTGCTGAATAAAAACCGCAGACCCGGATCGTTGAAAATCTTCCGGATGCACGCGGCGAACTGGTGCTGATCGGCGGGGAAATAGAGCCGCGTTGTGTCGTCGGCGTGGCCTGGCGTCACGCCGCCGTCGGCGAACATGCTGTTGATTCCGAAGTGGCAGGTGTTGTCGGCCATGTCATCGACGCCGCTGTGGCTGAAGTGCGCCAGCACGTTGGCGAAGTTCAGGCGCGACATGGTGATTTCGCTGACGCACATTTCGAGAAATGCGCTGAACGTGCCGAAGATGCCCTGCTTGCCTTTGATGTAACCGAATCCGGAGGCGGCGGAAAAATTTCCGCGCTCCATGATGCCGGCTTCGACGAACACTTCCGGATGTTTTTTGCGGATGTGGTGCAGGCCGCAGGAGCCTTCGAGGTCGTTATCGAATACGCGGACGCTGGCGACGCGGTCTTTTTCGCTCATGCCGTCGAGAATTTCGTTGATGATTTTGCCGAAGTCGTCGCGGTTTTTGCCGACGCCGCTGCTGCCTTTGAAGGTGAGGGGGCTCTTGTCGGGCTTGGCGGCCTTGAGCATTTCGATCGCCTTGGCATATCCGCCGCGTTTTTCGAGGTATTTGACGGCGGTTTCGACCTTCAGCACTTCGTGCGCGTGCGGGCTTCCTTCGGCCCCTTCGATGCCGGGCGCCATCTCGCGCTTGATGACCAGCCCGTGCGGCTGTTGGTTTGTGAAAACCTTGCACAGGGCGATGTGGAGCGCTTCCAGATCTTCACCGAGGGTGGTGTCGGCCAGATATCCATATCCGCTGAGCGTGCGGGTCAGGTCGTAGCCGGACATGTAGGTTTGCGGATGTCCGCTGATGGTGACGTTGTTGTCATCAACGAGCACTTTTACGTTCAGTTGCTTGCCGACGGCGAGGCGGGCGGCTTCGGCGTTGTCGCCTTCCATCTGGCTGCCGTCAGATCCGAGGACGACGACGGCCTTGCCGGGGTTGGCCATGGCCACGCCGTTGCAGAAGGCCCACATATGCCCCAGCCGCCCGGAGCTGAACTGCACGCCGGGTGTCAGCAGCTTTTCAGGATGACCGGGCAAACCGCTGTTGAACTCGCGGTAATGCAGCAACTTTTCGGCGGGCATGTGGCCATCGAGGACGCTGAGCAGATATTGCGTCGCGACCCGATGCCCGGCTTCGTCATAAAATGTCGGGACGATCGGAGCGCCCCCGTCGATGAACGCGCGGATGATCATCACTTCCGGCACGGTGTCATAAGCGCCGCCGCTGTGGCCCGACAGCCCGCGTGCGCCGGCGTAGGCGGTGAAGAATACGATCGTGTCGCGGCAAAGCTGAATGTTGTGTTTTAACGTCGCCAACTGATCGGGGGTCAGCTCGGTGACGTTGGGGTCCAGCTTGAGGGGCTTGAGGGCAGTCAAATCGATAGGAAAATTTTCGGTCGGCATAGTGGGGGGAATAATCCGCGCATTTGGCCGGATTAGCAAGCAGGCGCGAGCGCATTTGCATAAAGCAGGCGACGGTTGTGCATGAACCTGCATGACCGTCGCCTGCGGCTATTGGCGGTAAAACAAAGGCCAAATTCAGAATTACTTTTTCTCGTCGGCCTTTTCCCTGGCCTCGTCCTTTTCCGCGGCCTCGGGCTTTTCAAGCTTTTTCTTCAGCAGCGTTCCATCTTCCGCGACGGCGATCTCATAAGTCTGGCCGCCGCTGGTAGCGTCCGCTTCATATACGGTCTTGCCTTCGTCCGTCTCTTTTTCGAATTCGCTCAGCGGGGCTCCGCCGGCTTCTTTTTCCATGGTCGCTTTCACCGCCGCGGGCACCTGGTCTGCCGTGATTTTGGTTTCAGCCTTTTCGGTCTTTTTTTCCTTCTCCTTCATTTCCTTGCATTCATGGCCGGCATGATTCGCCGCACAGCCAAAACCCGTAAGGCCCATTGCCAGCATCGCGGCAATCAATAGACGCTTGTTCATTTGCGACTCCTGTTTCCGTAGAACTCCATTCCCACCGCCACCGATTCGTCGAAGGCGGCACAGTTGAGGATAGTTGCGTCTTCATTACCGCAACGTGATGCACCCAAGCTGTTATTGAATCCGTTGAATGGTATATTCATTGAGCGATCATTGCATAGATTGCAATTGTGATGGAATCCCCCGGAGACATGGATGTCGATCGAGATTTGTGTATTAGCCAGCGGCTCACAGGGCAACTGCACTGCTGTCCGCACGCCGTCCGGCGTTTTCCTGATTGACTGCGGCATTGGCCCGCGCGGCCGCCGCTCGTCTTAAGGGGACCGGCACAGGGGTGCCGGATATCGCGGGCATCTGCCTCACTCATCTCGATCGCGATCATTTTAATGTCAACTGGGAAGCAACGATCCTGCGTTACGGCATCCGGGTTTTCTGCGCTGCCCACCGGGTGCCCGACCTGCTCCACTTTGTGGGGGATGACGCCATTTCGAGGCTTGTGGCACCTTTTGACAGCGATGCTTTTGAGCCGGTGCCCGGCGTCGCCGTCAGCAGCCTTAAACTCGCGCATGATCGTGAAGGTTCCCATGGTTTTCTGGTGGACGGCTTCCAGACGCGTCTCGGGTATGCCACTGATCTTGGCGCAGTTCCACCTGCGCTGATCGACCAATTCTGCGGGGTCGATCTTCTTGCGATTGAAAGCAACTACGATCCGCACATGCAGCGCATCAGCGGCCGCCCGCAATTCCTGCAACAGCGCATCATGGGCGGCCGGGGTCATCTTTCCAACGCCGAATCCTTCGCTGCCGTCCGCGCCATTTTCGATCGATGCCAGCGCAAAGGCCATCGGCTGCCGCAGCATGTCGTACTGTTGCACCGCAGCCTGCGGTGCAACTGCCCGCAAATCGTCCGCAATTTATTTTCCACTGACGCCCGCATTGAGCCGCGGCTGATTCTCAGCGAGCAATTCGACCGCACCCTGTGGCTCGCCGCCACTCCCCGCGAACGATTCATCGGCGAGCAACTGGCCCTTGCTTTTGCGTGATATGCTTTGGGTTCATCCGGCGGCAGATCACAGGATCAAGGCCAAAACAACGTGCGAGTCTTTTTCATCATATTCACGATTTTCTTCGCGACGGCCGCGATCGCCCAAACGTTCCCCGCTTCATCGCGGCCGGCTGATGAACGACCTTTTTTCGATATCCTTCTTTCGCCCGGCGTCGCGCCCTGCGCGATCCATGTGAGCGCACATCGTCTTGCTCTGGCTGCGGGCTCGCCGCTCACCGCCCGTTATGACTGGGACTTTGGCGATCCGGGCGGTCATTACAATCACCTCGTCGGTTTTAACGCGGCGCATGTCTATGACCGCGCCGGCGCATACACCATAACGCTCAATCTCACCGACGAAGCGGGCGCTTCGATTAAGGTCACGGCTAATTTGAATATCACTGCCGACCATCGTCGCCGCATCTACGTTTCACCCGAAGGGAGCGACCGCAACACCGGCCTCTCGCCCGAAGCTCCGTGGCATACGCTGGATCGGGCGTTCAAAAAAATCCCTGCCGACACAGATATCCTGCTCAAAGCCGGCGGCACGTATGAAACCAGCGGCAGCCTTAAGATCGAGCAGCAGAACATCCGCGTGGGCCGCTATGACGAAGGCGCCGATCCCCTCCTCATGCAGATCAACCCCAAAGGCGGCCCAACCATTGCCGTCCAGGGCCAATGCAATGGAGTGACGATCGAGCATCTTGCGTTCAACACCCCCAAAGCCGTTGCCGCCGACGCTGAAGCGCCCAAAGTTGGAGTCGACGCCATCGCCGCCCGAGGCCGAAATCTTTGCATCCGCAACTGCACGTTTCTCAACATCGACACCGCCGTGAACGCCAACGGCGAACCCCAGGGCCTGCTGGTGCAGGATTGCACTGCGCCGCTGCCCACCGGCCTGCGCGCCTATCTGGTGTGGGGGCAGGGCAAAGATCACGTCTATCTCGGCAACACCGCCGCCAACAGCACCCGCGAGCACATTGTGCGCATGACGCATATTGACCGGGTGCTGATTGCGAATAACAACTTCAGCAACCTCGACCGCCGGCCCGGCGACAAATATGACTATTCCAAAGGCTGCATCGAAGTACACAACGGCTCTGATGCGTACATCGTCAACAACACGGTCACCGACGGCGACATCCGCGTTGGTCCCCTGGGCATCAACGAACCGCCAACCACCTCTACCGAATGGGTCGTGATCGACGGCAACACGCTTAACAACACCCGCATCAACGCCGTCGCCGGTTCGCACCACATCATGATCCGCAACAACCTGCTTCGGGTGGACAAGGATCAGGCGATTGTCATCTCGGGCGCTGACAAAGCCGGCCGAACCAATACGGACATTGCCATTTTGAACAACACGGCGATCAATAACTCAACCGCCGGCGCGTTCATCAAGCTCTGGGGCCGCGGGCAGGGGATCACGATGAAGAATAATTTGTTTGTCGCCGCCAGCTTACAACCCGGTTCCAACGGCACATCCGCGGTGAATGTCGCCGATCAAAGTCTCATCAGCTTCATTGAAATCAGCCGCAATATCTGGCCTTCGCCGACCGTATTCAACAAGGGTACATCCGACGGGGTATGCATCGTTGGCGATCCAAAGAGCGGCGGCGGTTATTGCAACGCCGCCGCCTGGGCACAGTTTCCGCAGGTGAAAGCGGACATTTTCGCCAATCTGCCGGTGGATGGCGCAGGAATTCCAACGACTGAAGGCGCTCGCGGTTTTCCCGCGGTGGCCGGTGTGTTCTGCGACCATGACGGGCATCTTCGCCCGGCAAGCGGAATCACGGCTGGCGCTTTTGAAATTGCGCCGGCCCCGACGACAATGCCTGCGGTGTCACCGGCGACCAACGCCGCACAGGGCAATTGAAAATATAAGAATCGTCGCTGCAATCTATGCAAAGACAGCCGGGCGATTGTAGTATGCCGCAACTCTTTGCACGGTGTTTTTCAGATGAAGGGAACATGCTATGGGTGATTTAAGCCGACGGGCTTTTCTTCGTGGGGCTGCGGTGACTGCCGCCGTCATTTCGCTGCCGGTTTTGCAGGTCCATGCCGACGACGTCAAACCCAATTCGCCGCCAGCTTCGCCGGGCAGCGCCGCTCCGATTGATGCCGGCCTTCTCAGCGCGTTTGATAAAGACGGCGTCTCCGACAAGCTTGCCAAGAGCAACAAAATCTTTTTGATCCGCGAAGACGGGAAGCTGTACGCCACCACGACGCTCTGCACGCACAAGAACTTTCCGCTGATCGTCAAGGACAACGAGCTCTATTGCACCAAGCACAAAAGCGAATTCAGTTTCCAGGGAACCGTCACCGGCGGCCCCGCCAAGCGATCCCTGCCACGTTACGCCATCACGTTGAATGACGACAAACATGTGATGGTCGACAAATCAAAACAGTTCACCGAAAAGGAATGGGACGACGCCTCCAGCTTTATCAAGATAGACGCCTGATCTCATTCACCCCGCACCGCCGGCCGGCGAGCGAACAAAGCGGCATATGGGGGCGTCGCCGGTGTGCCGATGTTTGACAGTGTCGGTTGCGCAAGAATCGCCCCAAAAAACTATTTCAACTCACTGCCGCTGCCCCGCGCCACCGGTCCCCAGCACCACATTCTTCATCAGCGCCAGCGCATATCCCGGCGTATATCCAAAAATCCCCCATCCGTTCGTCCCCAATAATCCCGTCGTTACATCCAACGGACTATAAATCACCCGCCCTTTGCCGAAGCTCAGAGACTTCACAAGCTCCCCATCCGCGCTCCCAAGTTTTTCTGCGGCATACTGTCGAATCAGCGGCTTTGTCAGATTCTCCATCCCTTCGCCATCTCCTTTCACCAGCGCATCCGCCGGCCCGATGGTCGCCGGTTCAACCGGTCCAAACGCCGCCAGCATCAGCCGGCTTGCGCTTGCGCTGAATGCTTCGGATCCCCCACATGCGTCGATGAACAAAACCCCGCCGCCTTCAACAAAGGCCCGCACGGCCTTCACCTGGTCATCGGAAAATGTCGCCGCGTCATTTCCCGTCAAGATTGCCAGCGAATATTCCCCGCCCGCTTTTAAATCCGTCAGCTTCACAACGGGTTGAGTCAGCCCGATCCCCGTATTCCACTGGAAATACCGCGAGAATCTTATCCACGCATAAGGTTCCGGATCCCACGGGCCGGCATATTTCAATCTCGCCACCTGCAGGCTGGCCGTCGCGATCGTCGCCGGCTCCGGAATGTAAGGCGAATCCAATCGGTTCCGGAAATTTCCCCGGCCTGCCGCATATAAAAACAGATTGACGCCCAACTGAAATGTTTCTTTCTTCGCCCGATACATCCGATCCTGCCACACCGGCGATATATCTGTCGGCGAATGCACCAGCAATACCCGCGTCCCGTTCGTCACCATCTTCAGCGCCGGCGGATTCGTCAGCCGATAATTCACCTTGAACAATTCATGCCCCGCCGGCACATCCTGCAGCTTGTATTGAGGCCACAGCTTCTTCGCCAGTTCCCCCGCCCAGTTATTGAACGATGAAGAGGCACTATCCGCATGGGTAAAGATCAACCCGCCCGCTTCGGCAAAACTCCGCAGCTTGTCGTAATCCTCATCTTTAAGCGCCGGCGCCTGGTGGCTGGCGATATACAACACCGGCGAGTCCATCCAATCCGACCATGGCCGCTGCAGGTTCACCACCTGCCAGTTCATCGGCCGCTCCAATTCGTGGGAAGCGAATTTCGCCAGGTTCGCGATATCGCGCGGCCGATTATCCCAGAACGGATCAAGCCGCAGCTTGTTCATCATCACCGGATGTTGCCCGCGCGCAGAAACAGCACGATATACGCCGTATCAATCAGCGCATCGTCCCCGTCCGCTTCACGCCCCCACGCGCCGTTGGGCAATTGATATTTCAGCAGCAGGGCCGACACTTCCCGGAACCAGTCACGTTCCCCGAAATATTTGAAACCGCTTGCCAGGGCGCATCGCTCGATGCCATATGCGGTGTAACCCAGGTAATGCAGGTCCGGCGAGATCAGGCTTGTGATGTGATCTCCGCCTTCAAGCCATTCCAATCCTGCCGCCAGCCCTTTTGAATAAGGCGGCCGTCCCACCCGCGCCCCCATCGCCGGCGCATCCAGCCATTCGTGCGTAATCAGCAACGACGCCACCCCGGCACAATCCATCGAAAGCGTCGGCGTCTGATCGATCGCCGAATAGCACCATTGGCCATCGCGCATCTCGCAAGCGAGCCAATGCTTTTCCACCGCCTTCCAATAGGCCGCCGGCACTTCAACGCCCGCCTCCGCTCCCGACCAAACACCGAGCAGACCATATTGGCTGTTTGAGTTATCCCACAGTGGGATCGGGCGGCGGTTTGGGGGATTGGGCGGACCATCCTGAGCATCGGTTTGAAGGGGGCCGTATACAGGCGCGGGGATTCCGGTGGCGGCAAGGGGGGCGGATATGCGCCCGGGTTTGGGGTGGGTTCCTGGCCCGCCGGGGAAACGCCGAAATTGGCGGCAACCGCTACGGGACGGGGGGCGCCTCGCGGTGGTTTGTCGCCAGGCATCCATCGCTTTAATGTGCCAGGATTGCTGCGCAAGAGTTCCCGGGTTACTCCGCGCCAGTGTCCCCGGCATGTCGCGATCCACCGACCAGTGGCGTTGAACATTGTACATGTGGGCAGGGTTGCCGCCGAAAGGGCCTGGAGACCCACTTCCGTCTGGAGGAGCCGGCTCCGATCCACCATTTTCATTTAAATCCGGCGATCCCGAATCCGATCCTCCTTTCTCCGTCAGATCAGCAAGATCATCCGGTTTGGTGTTATCAGATAAACCCCCGTAGCGATCGTCGTATGAATAAGCGCCATCGCGGGCCGCCTTCACCAGCCACGCGACATCGGCCCGCAGCGCCTGCTGATCTTCCTGCCGGTTGTACACCGCCAGCGCTGCCGCCCGCAGGCTTCGCGCGTATACCACCGGCTGCCGCGGTGTATTCGCATCCGGCTGCATCGGATGCGCCTTCATCTTCGCGATCAGCTTCTGCATGAAGTCACTGTGAATATTCAGCCGCGGATCGCGAAGCGCGCCCCCTTCGCCCGCATGCAGCACCGCGTACACGCACAGCGCGTTCAGCCCCTGGTGCATCATCGATCCCGGCGGATTGCTGTCGGTGATTTCGCCGTCTTTAAAGTGCGCCAGGAGAAAGGCGATTCCATTTTCCAATGCCGCGGTGATCTGTAGGTCCGCTTCGTGGCCGGGCATCGAAACGGGCACTGGTGTGATCGGCGAGAGGGATCGGATGGCCGGTAATGGGTCGGGGGGCGAGGGCTCGGTGATTGTTGTTATTGCTGGTGGATTCGCCGGTGCATCCCCGGCGGGTGAAGTGGCGGGAATGATGTTGTTGGTTGCCTGAGTTTCTAAAGAGGCATCGGGGACGGCAGGCGGCTTGGCGAGCAGCATGGTGTATACGCGCTCTCGAGCGGCATCGGCGAACTGGAGCGCGCTCAGCAGGGACGGATCTTGAATGCGATGCGCGGCGGCGAGCGTATGAAGCTGGGCGTATTTGTCGTAGCCGGTTTTTAAATCGCCGACAAGAATGGCTGCTTCGGCGTCGGCTTTTAATTGGAGGAGTTCGGCGCGGTGCGACTGTTCCCAGGACGGTTCAGCAGTGACGAGGGGACCGGCAACGGGCGGCGCACTGCGCAGGAAATAACCGGCTGATCCGGCGGCGGCGATTAACAGCCCGCCGCCGATCAGGACGGCGGTGATCCGGGGTCGGCTGCGTCCCGCGGGTTGCATTCGAGTCGCCGGCGGTGGGGCGTTGACGTGTGTGCCGGGCCGGGGAGCGGGGCTGATTGTTGCTGATACGAGGAGTTGGCCGCAGGAGGGACAGTCCACTGCTTCACCGGGGGAGAGGGGGCCCAGCAGAACCTCCTGACCGCAATTGGGGCACAGCATCGTGCTGGGCATATTGTCCCCTGGAAATAATCAGTGGGTTCGGCTTGTCGTGGGAGGCTGCCTCGATTTGCCGCCGCTCCCACCGCTGCTGCCTGTGCCGCCTGTTCCAGTGCTACCGCTGCTTGTGGCGCCTGACGTGCCGCCTGTTCCGGTGGCTGTGCCGGTGCTGCCGTATCCACCATAGCCGGTGTAGCCCGTATTGCCGGGCGTGGTTTCCGGGGTTGAAGTGATGCTGCGATAATCCGCGTTGAGGACATCCCGGCGCGGGACGAGACGCGCTGGGTGTCGCTGGTGATGGCCGACCAATCTTTGTCGTTCTTTGAAGACTTCATGAATGCCTCGGCAGCCGCGGCGATCTTGTCGCAGGTGGCGATAATGTTGTTGAGTTCCGACTTGTTGTCGGAAGACAGCCCGTTTTTCTTCGTAATGCTTTGCGAAAGGGCGCCGCCGTCTGAGGAGTTGATCGTCTTCTGAATCGCCGTCGTTTGGCTGGCGAATTTATCGATGTCATCCACGCGCTGCCACATCCCCTTCAATGCCGACGAAATCAGGTTTCGCGCATGGGTCAGCAGGTCTCCCGCCATCTGGCTGGTCTTGTCATCGCTGCCGTTCGCGATCACATCCAGCGCATTCAGGTCCTCCACCTGCTGCAGCACCGGGAAAATTTGCGTCAGGCTTTGCGATGTGCTCGCCGATTTAATCTTCGGCGACAGCGTCGCTATCTCATCGTCCAGCAGCGCCCCAAACGCCGCCTTCCGATTATCCCGATCCAGCAGATCAATCGGCCCTGGTTTGGTTCCCCCCGGCGGTGTTGTTTTGGGAACATATTTCGTCCCGCCGGCGCGGCGAAGCAGAAGGATGTTGCACTTTGTCAGCGAAATTTCGTCCGGATCGCTCGTCTCCTTCAGCGCAAGCTGAAACGCTTCGATCGCCATCGGAACGGCCTTCAGTCCCAGTTGCCCTTCCGCCTTCAGACTGAAAAGCCGATAGCGGCTGATTTCCTCCGCCGCTTTGCCATGCAGGGCCAACATGCGGCTTGCCAGCTTTACCGTGTTTGCATAGTCACGGCGATCGAGTGCGCCCTGCACATCGTCGATCGTCGGTGGTCCGTTCATCGGCTTTGTTTCCGCGCTCAACCCCGGTTGAGTTGTCGCCGCCGTCAGCCCTGCTTGATCCGCCGCTTTCATTACCTCGCAGGCTGCTCCGATCGCAACGGTGAACGCCAGCGAAACCGAAAGACGAACCACTCGCTTGTATCGTAAATTCATGATGTCACCCGGCGATTAAAAAGGCCAAATTGGCCGGAGTCCTCCTCTATTTCAACGCCGTATCCTGCATCTGACAAGGATAATCTATGCAGCATAAGTCTTTATTTTTCATAAGCCTATCGCTGTCCTGTCCGCTGCATCTGATCGGGTCATTTTTCTAAAAATCGGCCTGCCCCCTCGCTCAGGGCACTGCGGCCGGTATAATGCTCTCTGCTTCAGGGTCGGCTTTGTGCTGATTCTTAAGCCGCTTTGCTCGGCTTTGCCGATCATGGCAACTGCGATCCGTTCGGCCCTTGGCTAGCCTATAGCTCCCGGGCGGATCAAGAGTCTCTTGTGTTGCGGCAAATTTATCGGCGTCTCCTGCCCCTCGCTCGTCAAAGGGTTCTGCCCTGAGCCTGTCGAAGGGTAAGCCACACCGAGCCTCAACCGATTTAAAGACACTCAGATGAATCCGAACGTTGGGATAATTCCCTCGTCGTTTTCAACTTTGTGCCCATTTCGGTTTGGCTGCCGCACGAGGAACGACTGACCATGGCTACCGATCCGCGCTACCTGGCCGATTCAGGCCGGGAAATCTTCACTGGCAATGAACTGCTCATCAAGGGCGCCCTCGAAACTGAAGGCGGCGTCCATCTTCTCACCGGTTATCCCGGTTCCCCCGTCGCCGGCTTTTTCGACATCATGGGGGATATCAGCGACCTGCTCCAATCCAAAGGCGTTCGCGCCTTCCAGGCTAACAACGAAGCGCTTGGTGTGGCGGCAGTCAACGGCAGCCAGATGGTGCCGGCGCGGGCAATCGTGGCGTTCAAAAGCGTCGGTACGCATGTCGCCTCGGATGCACTGGCGCTGGGCAACATGGCCGGGTCGCATCCTGAAGGAGGCGTCGTCGTCATCAGCGGTGAAGACCCCTGGTGCGATTCGACGCAGGTTCCTGCTGACAGCCGATTCCTTTTTGAACACCTTCGCATGCCTGTTGTTGAGCCGGGCACTGCGCAGGAACTCAAAGACTGGATCAACCTTTCATTCAGCCTGAGCCGGGCTGCGGGGCTTTATATCGGATACATTGTCACGGTGGCCCACGCCGACGGCGGTGGCACGGTTGAGTGCAAGCCCAACCAGTGGCCCGATATCAACACAAACAACAAGGTATCGCTGGAAACCAGGGACATTCCCGTTCAGCGCACCGTCCTGCTTCCCCCGCGAACCTGGCAAAAAGAACTGAAAACCGACGAGCGCTTTGAAGCGACAATGGCGGTGGCCCGGGAATTGGGAATCAATCGGATCATCCCGGCTACGGAAATAAATAGGGATGAAAGCTATATCCCAGCCGGGATTGCGCCGCTTGGTTTTATTGTTACCGGGGTTGGCGGGCCGTATCTCCAGCATGTGCTCAATGATATTGGCTTGCTGGGAATGTTCCCGATCCTGCAACTCGGGATGAGCTATCCCGCCGACGTTAAGCTGGTCGCCGAATTTGGAAAACTTTGCAAAAACATGGTAGTGATCGAGGAACGCCGCAGCTTCCTCGAAAAGAATATCCGGGATTCAGTTTTTAAGTTCCTTTCGCATGAAGATGCTGTTTGCCTTTCATCTCGTCTCTTCGGAAAAACGTTCCCTGTTGCCAATGGGCAATCCATCAGCGGAATCCCCGATACCCGCGGGCTTAACCCTTCCGTGCTCGCGCAAATTCTCATTCCTCTGATTAAAGCTACCGAAGAAATCCCTCCCGAATTCCGCAACGGCCGCCTCACCGCCGAGCTTTCCCGCTTGCGCGAAGCCAGCAAGCCCAAGCTCCAGGTCTTCAACGATAAGGTGGTTTCCCGCACGCCGACGTTCTGCCCCGGCTGCCCGCATCGCGATTCGTCTGCCGCGTTGCTCGAGCTTCGCCAGAACCTGCTCGATCCCAAATACATGATGAAGCATCACGGCACCGGCCCCGTGGACATGGTCGCGCACGGCGACACCGGCTGCTACACCATGCTTATGTTCGCCCCCACCGAGCAGCTCATGCACAACTATTCCGGCATGGGCCTCGGCGGAGGCACCGGCTCCGGCATCGACCCGTTCATCACCAACAAGCAAATCGTCTTCATGGGCGATGGCACGTTTTTCCACTCCGGCCAAATCGCCATCAGCAATTCCATCAAGGCCGGACAGGACATCACCTACATCATCCTGGAGAACAAGACCACCGCGATGACCGGCCACCAGGAACACGCCGGGACCGAACTCGACGCCATGGGCAATCGCTCCTATATCCAGGACATCGAAGAAATCGTTCGCGGGATGGCCGGCACCAGCCCGCTTACTGTCACCAAATTGTCGCCGGCGGATCGCACGGTATATCGCAGCGTTCTGGAGAAAACGATTCTCAGCGATGGTGTAAAGATCGTGATTGCCGACAAGGAATGCGGCATTACTCATCATCGCAAGGAACTGAAGGCCGAGCGGAAGATCATCAAGGAAAAGGGTTATCTTCCGAAGAAAACGCACATGAACATCACGCCGGAGGTTTGCGAGAACTGCCTGGAATGCACCAAGGCGACGGCGTGCCCGGGGCTGACGACGATCGATACCGACTATGGTCGAAAAATCGATACTGATCTGACGTGGTGCGTGAATGACGGCGCCTGCACCCGCGTCACGGCCAGCAATGATTATGGCACGCAGGTGAAGCCGTGCCCCAGCTTTGAGCAGGTGACGGTCATCCGTAAAAAGCGCCGACGGTATACGCTGCCGCACATGGCGCTGGATAAACTTCCTGAGCCCCAGATCATTCACAAGCTGAAAAGCACAGGCGATACCTGGCGCGTTCATATGGCCGGCGTTGGCGGCATGGGCATCGGTGTTGTTGGCGCAATCCTGGTTCGCGCCGGCCACAAGGAAGGTTATCGCGTTCTCTTTCAGGATAAAAAGGGCCTGGCCATCCGCAATGGCGGTGTCTATGGCCAGATGACTTTCATCAAAGACGACGCGGACAGAAACAGGGACGAGCGCTTAATTCCGCCATATGCGACGACGGGCGCAATTCCCTACGGCAAAGCCGACCTTCTGCTCGGCGTTGACATCCTTGAATCCGCCCGCGCCATCGATCCGCGCGAGCAGTTCCGCGTAGCCCATAAGGATCGGACGGCGGCGGTGCTGAACCTGTATAAGCAGCCGACAGTTTTTACGCTGCTGGGCCGAAGTGATTTTGACCCCGAAGCGCTCCGCGAAGAAATCTACGAACATTGCCGGCCTGATCTCTCCTATGCCAAGGACTTGTCCAGCCTCTGCGAGCAGCGCCTCGGCTCAAAGCAGTTCGTCAACATCATGATGCTCGGCGTCGCCTTCCAGCTCGGGCTGATTCCTGTCAGCGCGTGGAGCATTGCCTGGGCGATCAAGGACAGCATCAAGCGAGACCATCGCAAGAACCTCAAGGCGTTCAATATCGGCCGCAAGCTGGCGCTGGAGCCCCGGGCGCTGCCGCGAAAACCCGAGCCGGAAACCTGGCTGCACCTGGTGACAAACAAGGGAAAGATCCTGCGAAAGACCCGGATGTTTGGCCGAAAACACGCGGATCGTTTTGAGAAACTGGTGCAGGGCGCGGTCAAGGCGATGCGCGATCTTCCCGAAGAGAGCAAATACGACCTGACGCTGCGGATATACGATCTTCTGCAATATCAGGATCACGCGCTCGCCAAGCGGTACATCGAGCTGGTCCGCGGCATCTACCGCCGCGACAGCCGCGAGAAAAATTTCGCCGCCACCCACGCGGCGATCTGGAACCTCGCCAAGGTCATGCTGATCAAGGATGAACCGTATGTTGCGTATCTTCTAACGCGACCGGAGAAGAAGCAGCGAGATTTGATGAAATATGCCGTCGACGTCGCCAACGGCGATACGCTCGTCTATCGGCATCACACCAGCCCGGAATTCAACATCGGGAAATTCCGCCTGCGATTGAAGATCACGACCAGCGACTGGCAATTGCACCTGGTCCGCCAGATGACATGGTGGCGAAAGCTCCCCGGCTGGCACCATCGGGAGACGGCGTTCCGCGACTGGTATATCAGCCTGCTGGATCGCGTCAGCCTGAATGATGCCAACTACAACCAGTCTGTGGAAATCCTGAACTGTGTTGGAGAAGTCAGCGGATATCGTGAAGTGCGTTATCCGAAGATGGATCAGGTGAGGGAACGCATTGAAGCCGAGCTGACGAGAATTCCGAATGTAGAAGTCAGCATCAACCGCAGCGTGCTGGAAAATCTACGTGCGCCTACGCGAGTGTAATATCAGCAGCGCAGGGTTGGCATTGCGGACTCTGCAATTCGTACCGAAAAATCCGGATTCGCAGCTAAAAGCTGCTATTTCAACCGCGTATCACTATTTGTAATTCCGCGCAGCGCCAGTTTCAGCGCATCCACATTGCTCGCCAGCCGCGTGGCTTCGTTGATGTCGATGATCTGTTTGTGGAATAGTTCCGTCAGATGCTGGTCGAAGCTCTGGCTGCCTGCTTCCTTGCTGCCTACCGTTGATTTGAGCTTGTCGAATTCACCATCGAGGATGTACTTCCGCACCAGCGGCGTTGCCATCATGATCTCCACGACCGGCACGCGCCCCTTCCCCTCGCGCTTCTTCGCCAGGCGCTGACAGATGATCGCATTCAGGTTCAGCGCCAACTGCTGCTGCTGCAGGTCGCGCATGTTGTTGTCAAACAGCGACACGATACGCTGCACGCTCGTCCAGGCATTGGTCGCATGGATCGTGGTATACACCAGGTGGCCGGTGTCCGAAGCCTTCAGCGCGGTGCTCAGGGAAAACGGATCGCGGATTTCGCCGATCAAAATTGTGTCCGGGTCCTGGCGCATCATCGCCCGCAGCGCATATTCATAACTCTCGCTGTCGGTCCCCACTTCGACCTGGCTGACCAGGCTCTTGGCGTTCTCGTGCTGAAATTCGATCGGGTCTTCAACTGTGATGATTCGTTCGCTGCGGCTCCGGTTGATCTTCCCGATGATCGCCGCCAGGGTCGTGCTCTTGCCCGAGCCTGTCGTTCCCGCGACCACCACGATTCCGCGATTAAAATCCGCCAGCCCTTCAACCTGCGGCGGCAGGCTCAGGTCTTCAAAGTTCGGGATCTTCGTCACGATCCGCCGCATCACGATCGCGTACTTTTCGCGACTGTGAAAAATATTCGTTCGAAACCGCGCAGCCCCCGGCAGGCTGTAAGCCACGTCCACCGCCCCCTTATGCTCCAGCGTCTTGCGCCGCTCTTCCGGTTCGCCTTGCGACTTGATGATGTTGTCCACCATCTCCTTCATCTGCTCATCTGTCGGCGGCGGACAATCCAGAAACCGCGCCCGCCCGTCCACCCGAACCATCGGAATGCTCCCCGCCTGAAGGTGCAGGTCCGACCCGTTGATCTTCATCGTCGTCTTGAGAAAATCGTGAAGCGTCAGCTTCCGCTCTTCCACATGAATGTGTGGCTGCGGCGTGGTCCGGTCGATGTCTGCGTTTTCATGAATGTCCGAAATGCTCGTCTGCGACGCCATAAATATTTCCTCGAGAAACTCCTGGGAGTGTCATCCAATGATAGCCTCGTAATTATCCCCAAGACCCCCACCCCTTGGCAATGAGATAATGCGCGCGCAACATTTCCCGCGCCGGTGTCCATTAATGTCCAAAAATGTCCGCGATTCTCCTATCACGTCCCCGTCCGTCTCTTTCTCCAAAACTCATTTCGACCTAAACTAACTCCATGAAGCCCAAGACCCTTATTCTTCGCACCGCCGGCACCAATTGCGATGGCGAAACCGCCCATGCCTTCGAACGCGCCGGCTCCCTTAGCGAATTCCTTCACATCAACCGTCTCCTTGAAAAACCGTCCCTCATCCACAATTACCAGATCCTTGCCTTCCCCGGAGGCTTCAGCTACGGCGACGACATCGCCGCCGGAAAAATCCTCGCCAACCAGATCACCCATCATCTCAGCGATGTCCTGCGCCAGTTCGTCGAAGCGGGCAAACCTGTCATCGGAATCTGCAACGGTTTCCAGGTGCTCGTCAAAACCGACCTGCTGCCCGGCCCCCTCGCCGGACGGACCGGCCAAACCGCCACCCTCACCAACAACGACTGCGGTCGATTCATCGACCGCTGGATCCACCTCGCTCCCCGCGGCAGCAAATGCATCTGGACCACCGATGTCCAGCCCCTCGATCTGCCGATGGCGCACGGCGAAGGCAAATTCGTCCCTGCAACTCCAGAAATACGCCGGGCATTGTTCGACAACGACCAGATCGCGATCATTTACGCCAAATCCGACAACACCCCGGCCGCCGGACAAACGCCCGACAACCCCAATGGCAGCATCGACGATATCGCCGGTGTCTGCGACGCCAGCGGTTTGGTCTTTGGCCTGATGCCCCATCCCGAGCGCTACATCGAATCCTATCAACACCCCGCCTGGACCCGTCAATCACCGCTGCCTCCTGTTGGCCGCGGTTTACAAATCTTCCAAAACGCCGTTCGCCACGCCACCTCCGCCGTCGGCGCTGGTGTCTGATCACCCGCGTTAATCCGAAGATTTTTCGCGCACTTCGCGAGACATCTCACCGCAAGTGTTCGTATAATGTTCGGTATCGAAATCGCGTATCAGGCGGTTGTGATGTTGATCTCCATAGCTAAAACTATCCCCATGGCTCGTGAGCGCATCGTCAGCGGTGAATCGGGCGGCGAAGAAGAAAACCACTTCAACTACGCGCTGCGCCCTCAGAACTTCGCCGAATACATCGGGCAGGAAAAGCTGATCCGCAAGCTCAAGATCGCCGTCGAGGCGGCCAACGGCCGCAAAGAGCCCGTCGAACACGTTTTGCTCGACGGCCCGCCGGGCCTCGGGAAAACCACTCTCGCCCATGTTATTGCCAACGAAGTCAAAGCCCAGGTCCACGTCACCACCGGCCCCGCGCTCACCAAACCCGCCGACCTTGTCGGCATCCTGACCAAGCTCGGCCAAGGCGATGTCCTGTTCATCGATGAAATTCACCGCCTGCCCGCTGTGGTGGAAGAATATCTTTATTCGGCGATGGAGGATTTCAAAGTTGATGTAACGCTCGACGCGGGGATGCACGCACGAACGATCACGATGCCGCTTCCGCCGTTCACCCTGATCGGCGCCACGACGCGCATCGGCCTGCTCACCGGCCCGATGCGCAGCCGCTTCGGCATCCGCCAGCACATCGAGTTTTACACGCCCGAAGCGCTTCACGAGATTCTGCGGCAGAACGCCAGGTCACTGAAACTGGAAGCCGAAGACGCCGCCCTGTGGGAACTCGCCAACCGCAGTCGCGGCACACCGCGCATCGCCAACCGCCTGCTTCGCCGCGCCCGCGATTACGCGGCTGTCGTCGGCAAAGGAAAGTTCACAGTGCCCATAGTCAAAGCCGCACTGGATTTGGAAGGCATCGATCCCCGCGGCCTGGATGACCAGGACCGTCAATTCCTGAAAACCCTGATCGAAGTTTACAACGGCGGACCCGCCGGCATAGAAGCGCTCGCCGCCACCATGGGAGACGAAGTCGATACGCTCGTTGACGTGATCGAACCTTATCTTTTACAAACGGCTCTGATCACCAGGACAAGGCAAGGCCGCCGCGCCACCAAACCCGCCTATGAACATCTCGGTCTGAAATGGGAACCCCCAAAAGACGAAGGCACGGAAGATCTTTTCCGAGCCGGCGACGCGGCGCTTTAAGTGAGACCTGCGATCTGCTGCTATATAAAATAATGTGACACGCAGCTTGGCTAAATTCGCCGAAGTCCGGTCCGTATGCGATCGGTGTCCGCCCCGTCCTCAACCCGCCGATTCAATACTCTTTCCACTCCAGCAGATTTCCATCGATGGTGAGCTGAGCCACTTCCACCCATTCCTTTGCACCGATGAAAAATAATCGCGCTTCGAGCGCATCGAGCCGCTGTTCCGCCTGGGATAATTCTCTCGATGCCTCGCGGCTCAGGCGATGATCCTCGCCGTCGGCGTGCATCAGCAATGACCAATGTCCGAACACTCCCGCATAAGGCGAAAATGCTTCATGAGGTTGAAATTCGCCGTGCCCCCAGGATGCGTGAAATCCCTTCACGTCAACCAAACCAACCAGCTTTCCGTCGAGATACAGCATGGCGGAGGTCCCGCGCTTTTTCAGCGGCGCGGCGTGAGGATTGATCGATTCAACCGCCATGGCGACTCCAGATATACTCCCTTGCATGCAGCAGAGTTCTGTTGCACCATTTTTGGGTGCACCATTATAGCACTGGTTTTGAGCCAAGCAGATTTAACCGGGCACGCAGGGATATCTGTGCCAACGGCAGAAGGCGGTCAGCGGCCAACAAGCCCTGGCGTTAGATCTTCCTCGCCAGCACACCTTCCCCCGCCAAGAGCGATTTTTGCCTGTTTCCGTGGCAACAAAGGTCGATCACCACCGCACTTGCCAGCAGGAGAATTTCATCCTCGCCGCGGCCAACTTCCACGCCGTAACTGTCTGCCGGGCCGAAGTAGGATTTTGACACTCGGCCCACCGGCTGACCTTCGCGCGTGAATGTGTATTCATGATCTGTCAGGTTTCCCTCGGCGTGCAGGTCGTCCGGCCACGGGGTGTCTACCGTGAATTTGCATCGGCCAAAGGTGAACAGATCATTTCGCACGACGGCCTGCAGATCGTCGCCGTGATAGATTTCGTAAGTGGGTCCCCAATCCAGCATCTTCTGGCTGATGAAGGCCATCTCCTGCTTTTGCTTGTTGAGAAAGGAGAGCTTCTCGCCGTACGAAAAAGCCTCGCCGTCGATGCGGTAGACTTCCCGTCCTTTTTCATCCTGGATCACAAAATCATCGCCCAGGGAAAACCATTTTCGCTTCATCCGATATTTCATGGCGGCCACCCTTTGCTTGAGCGCAACATTTGGGCCAACAGATATGGCCCCTTTTGAACCGGCGGCATACTCGCCGAAATCTCCCCCGGGCCACCATTACAAATGCAACCCGCGTTCATAAGTTGCAATTGGCGTCAAAATAAGATGGGACAGAGCCTCACCCCCCTTGGCTATGGGGCGAGGCCCTGTCCAGCGGCATCCGTGATATAGACGAAGCTCGCCCCCAAATGTTGCATGGAAAATTTTCAGCGAATTACGGGCGGTTTATCGAATGCCCATAATGATTTCCATCGTCAACTGATCGAGTTGCTCGTAAGGCAGACGCGCCTTGGCCAGCTCCACTCGATCCAGCGGCGCAGTCAGCAGTTTCTGCGCATTCTGCGGCGAAAACTTTTTCGTCAACTTCGACATCGCCGGATCCTGCACGTTGATCACTTTCAAAAGGGATTGAATTTCCGGATCGCTGTTCCAGCGATTGGCTTTTTCAGCGAGCAGCTCATAGGTGCGCATCGAGCCGCGCGCGAATTCCTTCACGTCGCTGTAGTCGCTCTGGCGGTAGGCGTGGGCGTCGAAGTGGCGGGGGCCGTTGTAGCCGTTGTCTTCCAGAAGCTTCACCAGGAAAAACGCGTGCTTGAGGTTGGCTGAGCCGAAGCGGAAGTCCTGGTCGTACCGGCCGAATTCCTGGTCGTTCAGATCGATGTGGAACAGCTTCTTCTGTTCCAGGGCGGCGGCAACCTGATGCACGAAGTTCAGCCCGGCCATGTGCTCGTGGGCGACTTCCGGGTTCACTCCGCACATATCAGGGTGATCGAGGGTGGGGATGAAGGCGAGGTAGCTGCCGGTGACGGCGAAATAGATATGGCCGCGCGGCTCGTTGGGTTTGGCTTCAAAGGCGAAGCGGTAGTTGTATTTCTGACTAATGCTATATTCGCAGAGGAAGTTGATCGCCTCGCGGAATCGCTTCACCGCTTCAACCGGGTTTTTGGTCGCATCCGATTCCACGCCTTCGCGGCCGCCCCAGAAGACATAAATCTTCGCGCCGAATTCCGCGCCCAGATCCATCGCCCGCATGGTTTTCTGGATGGCATAGGCGCGGATGCCGGCATTGTTGCTGGTGAACGCGCCGTCTTTGAAGACGGGATCGCTGAACAGGTTGGTCGTCGCCATCGGCACGACAAGGCCGTTGTCTTTCAGCGCGCGTTTGAAATCTTTCCTGATCTGGTTGGCTTCAGCGGGAGTAGCGTCGATGGGGATCAGGTCGTTGTCATGGAAGTTGACGCCGTATGCGCCGCATTCACCGAGCAGGTCGGCGATCTGCGGAGGAGAGATCGGCTCGCGAACGGGACCGCCGAACGGATCGCGGCCAATGTTGCCGACCGTCCACAGACCGAAGGTGAATTTATACTTTTTATTTGGGGCGGAATTAGCAGCCATCGGGGTGTTTCCTTCTCTTGGGAGGGATTATTTCATAAAGCGTAAGAGGCGGAATTCTGGCGGAAATCCGGTCAGGCGGCAAGCTGCCATCATCATGGAATGCTCATATTCACATCGTATGATCGTGCCGCACTTGAGGTACAATGAAAGGAACGCATATGGGCTGGTTTCGCGTGATTGTTTTGGCGGGATTGATGAGCGGTTTCGGGGCTGCTGCCGCGGGGGCGGCAGAGAAAGGCGTGCATTTGTTTGCATTGGGAGATTGGGGGCTTAATTCGCCCGATCGGCAGACAACCGCCGACGCGATGGCGAAGTGGACCGAATCGGGCCGGCCTGATGCGGTGCTGCTCATGGGGGATAATTTTTATGTCTCGCTCAAAGGCGTGGACGATCCTCAGATCCTGGCGTTTTTTGAAAAGACGTATGACCCGGTGAAGCTGGATATGCCGTTCTATGCGGTGCTGGGGAATCATGATTACAAGACCGGCGACGACTCGATCGAGCTTGCGTACGCCGCCAAGGGAAACACGCGATTCAAGATGCCGGCGCGCTGGTATCGGCTTGATCTGCCGGCAGTGAAACCGCTGGTGACCGTGCTGATGCTCGATTCAGATCAACCACTGATGTCGAAGGAAATGTGGGCGGCGGAAATGAAATGGATGGGAGAGGAACTGGCTAAACCGCATGCGCCGTGGCTCGTGTGTGCGGCGCATCACGACATGTTCGGCAACGGGAACCACGGCGACAACGGTGTGCTGCAGACGACCTGGGGGCCGCTCTTTAAGCAGTACAACGTCGACTTCTATCTCTGCGGCCATGAGCATACGTTGCAGCACCTGGAAATCGGCGGGGTTTCGACCTCGTTCGTCGTCGCCGGCGGCGGTGGCGCAGGGCGCAAACCGATGTTGAAGGATCGGCGCGGTCCGTTCTCCATTGCATCGCTGGGATTTGCTTCGATCCATTTCACCGATGACTCGGCGACGACGGAACTGGTGGACGGGAAAGATAATGTTGTTCACGCATTTCGACGGGATCATGCGGGGAAGGTGGAAGTGACGGTGAATACGCCGAGTGAGAAGGCAAGCGAGAAACCATTGAACGTGATTAATGGCAAGGATTGAGGATATGGAATTCGCCGGCACCCTTGCCGCCGCGCAAGCATGGGCTGATGCAGCCCGGACAGCATCATGCAAACCGAGGGGCCTAGAGCCCGTTCGGCTTAACCTGACTGGACGGACAGAACATCAGCGGATTGAATGGGCACGATGGTTCCGAGTTCATATGTATTGGTGCGGGTTGATCTGGCGCAGGTTCGCGCGAACGCCGAAGAAATTGCGCCGCACCGGCGTGGAGTTAATCGCGGTGGTGAAGGCTGATGCCTATGGGCTGGGCGCCGATGCCGTGGCGGCGGCGATTGGGGATTTGGTTGACGCATTTTATGTGTTCGACGCCGCCGAGGTGACGATCTCGCGGCTGCGCGATGTCGCGGAGCGACGGGTCATTGCGCTGTTGGGACAGTCGAATGATCCAAACGATTACCTGCGGCAGGATATTCGGCCTGTCGTCTGGACAGTGGAGCGGGCCGCCATGCTGAAATCGGCCCGGCCCATCCTGTCGGTCGATACGGGACAGCAGAGGTTTGGGTGCGAAGCGGATGATGTGAAGGCGATTTTAGAAGCGGGGGAGTGCGACGAGGTGATGACGCACGCCACGACATTAGGGCAAGTGAAGTCGCTGCTGCAAGTGATGTCGGAGCAGACAAGCGAAAGCGTGCGAGCGGATTTGCGTTTTCATGCGGCCGGCTCAGCCCTGCTTGATGAACCGTCGGCGTGGCTGGATGGAGTGCGGCCGGGCATGGCGCTTTATCGCGGGGCCGCCCGGGTATCGGCGCGGCTGGTTGAGGTGAAAGATTCATCGGGGCCGGCGGGATACACCGGCTTTTGCGTGCCGCGGTTTGGAGTGATCCTGGCCGGGTATTCCAATGGCATGCGCGTAGGCCCGTGCCTGGTGAATGGGAAGGAGCGGCGGGTGGTGGAAGTGGGGATGCAATCATCCTTTGTGGAAGTGGATCAGAGCGATCGGGCGGGAGATGAAGTGGTGCTGCTGGGAGAAGGATTGGAAGCGGAGATGGTGGGGAAGGCATGGGGGTCTACGCCGCAGGAGGCCTTAGTGAGATTGTGCGGCGCAGGCCATCGGGCGTATCGCTAGATTGCGATCAGGATTTTCGGAAATACGCGCGTTCCGGAAATCGAGGCGCGAGGGCTACATTGCATGTTGTAGTGTGGAACGAGTGGAGCCTGAGGCGCTGATGAATGATGAATCGTCGCGATTGCGGCACACAATCCGGGGGTGTTTGAACTCACTTAAGCTGGGGACATCCGCGCTCGATACCGAACTTTCGCCGGAGGAAGTGCTGGAATTTCTATACTATCTCGACCAGGCGGCGGACAAGATGGTGAGGCTGATCGATCAGTTGGATGCGCTGCCGGAAACAACCATGAACGAAAACGGGCGGGGTTGAGCCGGTTATCGGAAAGAACCTCCGCTTCAGACGGAAGGCGGGGGCTTGAAGCGGATGGTGTCGGGGATCAACCATCATCGAGGAGCTTTTGCAAACATCATGGGAGGCGGCGGGGAATCGCAGTCGAAAAACTAAAGGAATTAGCGGACGAAGAGGGATAATAGTGGACCGGCGCAACGGCGTGCGGTTGCGATCGGTCCCCTGAAAATGGGGGCTGGCGGAAGGCCGGTGTGTGAAACGGCTGGTTTTTCCGAATCGAAATTACTCTTGTGATGGAATTTCACCGAAAATCCGGTGATTTTTGGTGCGGAGGGATTGAATCCCCCTGATTTTACGATAGTTTTCTGCCTTCGCGTTCGTCGGGTACGAGCGCGATCGCCGTGGAGGGTGTCCAGGGTTGGACACGTATCCGGCGACTGGCTCCGCGTCTGATGGGTTGTTGAATGACAATTCACAGGCGTTACATCTCTCGGAAAGGAGATCTGACCCATGGCCCTGACCAAGTCCGAAATCGCCGCCACGCTCGCTGAACAGGTTGGCATCAGCAAGAAGCAGGTGAACCAGTTCTTTGAGGCACAGGCCGCTTTGGCCTACAAGCAGGCGAAGAATCAGTTTGTGATCCCCGGGATCGGCAAGTTGGTTCTCGCGGAGCGTGCCGCTCGCGAGATCACGATGCGCTTCGGCCCGAAAGCCGGACAACTTGTGAAGGTTCCGAAGAAGAAGGTTCTGAAGTTCCGCATCGCCAAGGCCGCCAAGGATGCAATCCTGGGCGCTAAGAAGTAATTTTACTTCTTGGTGATGATTGAGATTTGAAGCCGCGTGCCGAAAGGTGCGCGGCTTTCTTGTTGATGGACTTGTTTTCTCGCGGGGATTGCAGGCCGGTCATATTGTCCAGCTCGGCAGGGTCCGGCGGATGGAGGCGGCGATTTGCACGGTGAATTCACGACTTAACGGCGTCGGTACGGGACTTGCGTTATTTGGCAGGATGTAACGATTCACAAAGGAGAACATCATGAGTGCAATCAATTCTGTCGGCGATCTCGGTGGTCTTCCGGATGGGACAGCCTTAAGCGGCAACATGGAAGCAGGCGATACCGGCGAAGCGATTCGCCAGCTCAATTCGCTGTTGCGGGGAGAAATTTCGGCGGCTGAGACATATCGAAATGTCCTGGCTAAAGTGGCCGCCGGTGAAAATGCCGAAGATGCGGGGCTCCTGCGGCAGATTCAGGAAGAGCATGGCCGCGCGTGCCAGAGTTTGCGCGACCGCATCCGCGAACTTGGCGGCACAGCTTCGGATTCATCTGGCGCCTGGGGCGTCTGGGCGCAGGCGGTCCAGGGAACCATGAGCCTGTTCGGCGGCGACAAAGGCGGCCTGAAGGCGATCAAGGAAGGCGAAGAGCATGGGCTGAAGGACTATGAAGAAGCGCTGGACGATCTGGATGCCAGCTCCGCGCAACTGGTGCAGAACCAATTGATGCCGGCGCAGCAGAGACACATTACGCTGCTGGATCAATTGCTGTCGGCGACGAATGTGTGATTGAAGCCTGAAATGAGGAAAGCTTCGGGCTTTTGAGCGTAGCCCGAGTGGCGCGAGGTTTATACGTCCGTGAGTGAACAAGAACGCCCGACCGGCGGAGGGTCGGGCGTTTCTTTTATTGTATAAATCAGCGTTGTATGAATCAGCCAAGCTGCATCGCCGGGCGAATTACATCGCGGCGGTGATGTAGGGCAGGAGCGACATATAACGGGCGCGTTTGATCGCCTTGGCGAGCATGCGCTGCTCCATCGCAGTGGCGCCGGTGCGCTTGCGGGAGAGGATCTTGCCGTTGCCGCTGATCATCTTCTTGAGGGACTCGGTGTCCTTGTAGTCGATGAAGATCGTTCCGGAGGCGGTCGTCTTGGCGACCTTTACCTTGGGACGATTGAACGTCTGAAATTTTTCAGCCTTCTCGCGGCGTTCACGATTGTTGCCGCCACCGCTCTTACCACCAAACTGTCTTGCCATGAAAATCTCCGGGGTCCGAATTTGAGCGGGGCATTGTAGCAATGCTGATCCACGTGGCAAGGGCGTGGTTTATGAGATTGGGGAATTGGGATGTAACGCTGGATTGTGGCGGCGGAAATATGGATGGGAAATTTTAACGCGGAGGCGCGGAGACGCAGAGAAAAGATGCTGAGTTCTGATTGATATGTCTTCGGCCTGCATTTACTGATATTCCGGCAAAAGGGGATGCGAGAACTGTAAATGTATATGGTTTCTGAAGATAGAAAAATAAGTCGAACCGTCTTTTTTGCGCTTGATATATTCCCATATGGGAATATACTACTGACCAATGGCTCGAGCCGCGACGACTGCTGACGTGTTCAATGCGATTGCCGAACCGCGTCGGCGGTGGATCATCGACCTGTTAGGCGACGCGCAGGCTCGGGGCGTGGGAAGTATGGCCGAGTCGCTTGGGCTGCCGCAGCCGACGGTGTCGAAGCATCTGAGCGTGCTGCGGAAAGTCGGTTTGGTGTCGGTCAGGCGGCTCGGACAGCAGCGGCTCTATCGCCTTAACCCGCAGGAGCTCAAAGCCGTGAACGACTGGGTAAAGCCATTTGAACGCTATTGGACGCGGCAGGTCGACCGGATCAAGGAGCGGGCCGAAGAAAAGGCCCGGGGAAAGGCCATCGGCCTGCTGCCAGGTGAATCACTGGATCAATCGCAAACCACAAAGGAGAAACCATGACCACGACTGCACTGGACGAAACAATTCGTACGTTCGATGTAACCAGGGATGAGCGCATCGACGCGCCCATCGAAATCGTCTTTGAGACAATTCTCGAAGAGATCGGCCCGGGCAATGAGCTGCCGGGCCAGCCGATGCCCATGAAGATCGAAACCTGGCCCGGCGGGCGGTGGTATCGTGACCTTGGCAATAACGCCGGGCATTTCTGGGGTCATGTCCAGGTGATCAAACCGCCTACCTTGCTGGAAATCTGCGGCCCGATGTTCATGTCTTTCGCAGCCACAAGCCACCTTGCGTACCGGTTGAAGGCTGAAGGGAAATCAACCGTGCTCTCGCTGCGGCACCGCGCGTTCGGCATGATCCCGCAAGAGCAGGCCCAGGGCGTGCATGCCGGCTGGAGCAGGCACCTTGAGCGCATCGCCAGCGCGGCTAAGAAGCGATGATCCCATCGCGATTACGATAGAAACTGCCCTTTGAATGGAGATATTATGCCAACCATATTAGATACAGCTAAACCGTCGCACGCCGTGGTGGATCGCAGCCAATGGCTCGCCGCCCGCAAAGCATTGCTTGCAAAGGAAAAGCAGTGGACTCATTTGAACGATGAGCTGGCGGAACTTCGCCGGCAGCTTCCGTGGGTGAAGGTGGAGAAGCCCTACAGCTTTGAAACTCCCTGCGGCGTGCATCCGCTGTCGGATTTGTTCGGCGACAAGTCGCAACTGCTGGTCTACCACTTCATGTTCGGGCCAGATTGGGCGGAAGGCTGCCCGAGCTGCTCGATGATCGCCGACCAATTAAACGCGATCGTCCCGCACCTGCGCCAGCGCGACGTGAGCCTGATGCTGGTCTCGCGCGCTCCGCTGGAAAAACTGCAGGCGTTCAAGGCCCGCATGGGGTGGAACAATCTTTTCTGGGCGTCGTCGGCCAAAACGGATTTCAACGAAGATTTTGGCGTTGCGCTGACTGAAGCGCAGATTCGGTCGGGCAAGTTCTACAACTACGGCACGCAGGATTTCCCTATTGCCGACGCTCCGGGGCTCAGTGCGTTCGCCAGGCGGAGCGGCGAGATTTACCACACCTATTCCACCTATGGCCGCGGTCTTGAGGGGCTTCTGGGTGTTTATCCGCTGCTGGATGCGGCGCCGAACGGCCGCAATGAATCAACCCTCACCAGCCGGATGGCGTGGGTGAAGCATCACGATAAATATCCCGATGCATCAGCGGCTGGCGCGGCTTCGAATGCCCCTGAAAAATCCGCCTGCGGCTGCCATTAAAGATTGCGCTCGCCATTCCTTCCGCATCATTCTTAGCGGCTTCGTTTTCACGCAGCACGGTCGCAGTGCACGTGCTGCGTGAAAACGACCCCTACGCGGCAATTACGTTTTGTTACAGGTTGTCAGGTTTGAAAAAGAGTGTGATGCCATGGCTATACGTTCATCGTGCTGCCGCGCTGTATTGAAAACAACGCATGAGAACTTAAGCGCCCGGGGGGCCATCCGCTCGACGAAGTGGATTGTTCCAACCGTTGTTCTCGCCTTGGTGCCCAAGTGCCCCATGTGCGTGGCGGCCTATATCGCGCTGGCGACGGGCCTGGGTGTTTCACTCTCGGCGGCGACGTGGATTCGCACCGGCTTGATCGTGACGTGTCTTGGTGCGCTGGTGTTTTTGTCCATCCGCGCGATCGCACGCGTGCTTACGCGGCCTGGGCGCGAATTTGGCCGGGCTTGGCTCGCTGAAGCCCGTCGCAGGCGGCTACCTTGTAGCATTCGGCCAGCGTCGGGTAATTGAAAATGGATTCCACGAAGTAGTCGATCGGCAGTCCGGCGGCCATGACGGCCTGGCCGATGTGAATCAGCTCTGTCGCGCCGGTGCCAATGGCGTGGACGCCCAGCAGGCGGTGGCTTCCGGGATGGAAGAGGAGCTTGACCAGGCCGTGGGGATCACCGATGAGTTGCCCGCGGGCAATTTCGCGGTAGCGGGCGATGCCGACTTCGTAAGGCAGATTTTGCTGCGTGAGCGATTGCTCGGTCTGCCCGACCATGCTGATTTCGGGGATGGTGTAAATGCCGTAGGGGAACAGCGGATTGGCCGGCTCGGTGATCTGGTGGAACATGTGGCTGGCGGCGAGGCGCCCCTGTTCCATGCTCGTGCAGGCCAGCGCCGGGAAACCGATTACATCGCCGGCGGCGTAAATGTGGGGAATTTCGGTTTGATAAAATTCGTTGACCTTGAGGCGCCCTCGATTATCCGGCGTGAGGCCGGCGGTGGAGCAGTTGAGCTGCGCAGTCGCGCCCTGGCGGCCGACGGCATACAGCAGCATTGTGGCGCGGACGGATTTATTGCTGGCCAGCGTCGCTTCGACATAGCAATTCGCGCCTTCCCCGATGAGATCTATTTTTGCGACAGATTCACCGAGGCGCAGGCGCACGCCCAGGTCGCGCAGGCGAAACTGGAAGTTCTCAACGATCTCGTCATCGATGAATTCCAGGAGCTTGGGTCGGGATTCGACCAGCGTCACTTCCACCCCGACGGCGGCTAGCATGCAGGCGTATTCGGTTCCGATCACACCGCCGCCCACGATGATGAGGGATTTGGGCAGCTCGGTCATCTCAAGAAGCTGGTTGCTGTCGATGACGCGGCCGGCAGTGAAAGGAACATTCGCCGGGCGGGCCGGTTCGGTGCCGACGGCGACGAGAATATTCTTGGCGTAAATGTCGGTGACGTTCTGGTCACTCGTGATGCGGAGCGTGTGGCCATCCATGAACTGAGCGCTGCCGGTGAAGAGCGAAATACCGTTGCGGCTCATCTGGCTGCGGATAACGTCGACTTCAGTGCGAACCACATGATGGGCGCGCTGAAGTAGGTCGCCCATAGTGATGTTTTGCTTGACGCTGTAGCTGTCGCCGTAGACGGAACGTTCGCGCAGACCCGTGAGATGCAGGACGGCTTCGCGGATGGCTTTGGAGGGAATCGTGCCGGTATGGATGCAGACGCCGCCGACCGTGTTGACGCGATCGATGATCGCGACGCGATGGCCGAGCTGGGCGGCGGTCAGCGCGGCACGCTGCCCGGCGGGGCCGGAACCGACAATAGCGAGATCGTAGGGGGCGTTTGACATAAATAGCCGATTGCGGTCGGCATTGTTTGTATCGGGTATGAGGAGTGGCGGGTTAATGGCGTTTATGAAGATGGCAGTAACTGGGTGATTCACGCATTGAGCAAAGGGAATGTGATAAACGATACAAACTCAACAGGGAACCGGGCCGATAGCAACTGTAGAAGCTTCCCCAATGAATTTATGGGACATTCAAATTCTGGTTTCCCTGGCCAGTGCGGTGGCGTGTTGTCTGGCGCTTCTGCATTGGTGGCAGGCGTGGGCTCGCCCGATGCGGCGACTGACAGACCTGACGCGCGACATCCGCAGCGGGCGGGTCGCCATTGATGAGCTCGCGCAGATCAGGGGAGGCGTTCGGCCGATCGTTCCGGTGATCCAGGAACTGCTTCGTGAACTGAAGCAGCAGAAGAAACAATTAACGGCGCTGAATCAGGAAATGCAGGAGCGCGTCGCCGGGCGGACGGATGCCCTGGAACGAAAGATTGGCTCACTGCAGGTTCAGGCGACGCGCGATCCGCTGACGGGGCTGTTTAATCGGCGATCGCTGGAGCAAGAACTGGGCAGGATTGTCGCCCGCTATGCCCGCGGCGAACCCGGCGCGTGCCTGCTGATGGCGGACGTGGATCACTTCAAACAGCTCAACGATACCCTCGGCCACGCCGCCGGCGATCAACTGCTCCGGGAGATCGGACAGATCATCCGTTCTTCAATTTCCGAATCGGATATGGCGTTTCGGCTGGGCGGGGATGAATTTGTCATTTTGCTCGATGGCTGCACATTCGCCGAGGGGGCGGCGAAAGCGGAGCGGATTGTGTCGCTGGTGAAAGCGCTGACGCGATCGATGCGGGTTGGCGTTCCGCCGGGGCTTTCGGTAGGGGCATGCGGGATTGAAGAGGTGGACGGAGCGGCGGCGGGGCACTGGATGGAGATGACGGACAAGCGGCTGTATCAGGTAAAAGCGCGAAGAAAAGCCGGAAGTGGGAAGCCCATTTCCCGACCGCTTGTCCCATCGCCGCTTCGCCCGTAGGATATGGAGTTCCTCGTCAGTCCTTCATTGTCAGTCCTTCATTGATTCAACGCATGATTGCGGAGAGGTTTTTGTGGCGAAATCGGAGCCGATCGAAGTTGAAGCCGTGGTGACGCTTGCGTTGCCCAACGCGATGTTCAAGCTCAGGCTGGATAATTCAGATCGCGAGATCCTGGGGATCGTGTCGGGGAAGATGCGCAAGCATTTCATCCGCATTTTGCCGGGCGACCGGGTGAAAGTGGAACTGTCGCCGTACGATCTGACCAAGGGGCGCATTGTGTTTCGGCAGAAGTAATCGCATTCCCGTTTGCTTCGTCCAACCTGCCCATATCTCACTTTTGTCTGTGTGCATCTGATTTTGGCCAGCTTCGGCGGGCCGCGCCCGGGGAAACCATTTTCATTCCAGAGCCTGGCTCAGGTACGGAGCGATGCCAGGATTCGTTGATAACTTTTCACGCGCCATGGGGGAGCGGTTTCGTTTTGCACATCGGGGAAAAATTCCAGCAGGTTTTCGCCGCTGACATCCCATAGACCGAAGAGTTTCACACCAGGTGTGTCGATCACTGTTCCGCCAAAATCCAGCAGGTATCGCCGCGCGCTGGTCGTCGTGTGGCGGCCTTTGGCCGTGTAATGGCTGATTTCACCGACTCGAATGTCGATCTGCGGCTGAATCGCGCGGATCAGGCTTGATTTGCCCACCCCGCTATGGCCGGACAATACCGTGGTTCGATCCTTCAATGCTTTGCGCAATTCGATCAGGCTGTGCGGCTGCTCTGCGGTGGTTTGCAGCGTGGGGAATCCAAGGCTCTGGTAGTGCGACATCGCCTCCATCGGGTTGACCGTTTCATCGTCGGCTTCGCTGCCGTCGTCGGGCACGGGCTCATCCAGCAGGTCCATTTTGTTCAGGCAGATGATCGGCACGAGCCCGCCGCTGCGGGCGGCGACGATCATTCGATCGACCAACCCCCACTTCACCGTCGGCAGCTTTACACTCGCGACGATCAGCATCTGATCGGCATTGGCGACGATCGGGTGCTGTGTCGCTCCCTTGAAGCTGTCCGCCCGCGTCAGCACCGTTTTACGCGGCAAAATTTGCTCGATCACCGCTTCCGGCCGGGCGATCTCTTTAGCCGCAATCGTGCCTTCGGTGGCGATGGCGGCATCCTTGGCGGCGGCTTCACGGAAGCGAACGCGATCGCCGACCACGAGCTGCGTATCGGCCAGTTTGGTGAGCGTTTTGCGCACAACGCACAGATAAGTCCGCTCCCCGAAGTAGACTTCGCAAAACAGGGAATAAACCTGCGTCACCTGCCCGATCGGCAGCGACTCAAGGTCTGCCACATCAGCTTGGTCCCCCGCCCGTAGCGTGGCGGTGCGGACCATCTTTTCCTGTTGCGCATTTTTACTGCGAGATGAAAAACGCTCGCCGCTTTCGTCTTCCTTTTCATAAAGACGGTCGGGATCAAACTCCCCGTCGCGATAACGATCGGCGAGATTCTCCGCCCCTTTATCCCGAGGTTTTTTTCGGCGGCCGGCCATGAATAAAGAAGTTTACGCGATTGCGCAGGGAAGAGTAGCGTCGGCGCCAGGCTGCTGTGAGGGGAATAGATGCGCCACTCCGGCACCGCATCCTCCGCACCTGTAATCAAAAGCCTGCCGCATTGGGCTTCTGCCAGCTTCTCCCAAAACCTGCCTCGGTCACCGGACTCATCCAGGCACCGTCCCAATTTTTCCTCACCTTAAACCCAGCCAAACCCCTGTCTGGCCCGACCTTTTTCTCTTCAAAAACGTAGTATTCTTCTGGCATTTCGCGATAATGATTCCGTTGCCCTGCCCCGCCCTTTTTCGGCTGTGGTTTCAGCAACAACTTGCAGCGCGGGCATATGACAAAAACCGTGGCGGAGCCGCGTTTTGATCGCGTTTGCAATATAAATCTCGACCCTATTTTCGATTCGCAACAGGAGCAGAATGATGGCTGAAGAAAAGGCCCCGGAGAATGTCTCATCCCAGTCGGATTCCCCGACCCATGGTGAGGCTCCCGCCGCGCCGAAGGCTAACGGAGGCTACAACGAAGGAATGATCCGCGTCCTCGACGATGTCGAGCACGTCCGCACCCGCCCCGGCATGTATATCGGTGGTTACAACTCCCGCGGCCTCCACCACCTCGTCTATGAAATCGTCGACAACTCCATTGATGAAGCCCTTGCCGGCTATTCCAAAAGCATCCATGTGAAAATTAATGCCGACGGCTCATGCACCGTTGTCGATGATGGCCGCGGCATCCCCGTCGGCATCCATCCCACGCAGGGCATCCCCACCGTCGAAGTCGTCTTTGCCACCCTCGGCGCCGGTGGAAAATTCGAGCACAACGAAGAATCCGCCTACAAAACCTCCGGCGGTCTCCACGGGGTCGGCGCGTCCGTCGTCAACTTCGTCTCAGAATGGATGGAAATCGAAGTCTCCCGCGACGGCGCCGTCCATCACATGGAGTTCCAGCGAGGCATCAAGCATTCCAATCTCAAGGTCATCGGAAAAAGCAGCAAGTCCGGCACCAAAGTCAGCTTCAAACCCGACACCACTCTTTTTCCCGACGTCAATTTTGTCCACGAAACCCTGCTCAACCGCCTGCGCGAGCTTGCATTCCTGAACGCCGGCGTCGAAATCGTTTTTGAAGACGAACGCGTCGGCAAGCGCGACGCCTTTAAATTCGTCCACGGCCTCACAGAATACGTTCAGTTCCTCAACGAAGGAAAGCAAACCCTCTCTCCCGTCATCAGCTTTACCAAGGAAGAACCCGCTCAAAAGCTCGTTGTCGAAGTCGCGCTGCAATACAACGACGCCTACAACGAAACCGTCCTCACCTTCGCCAACAACATCAACAACCACGACGGCGGCACCCATCTCAGCGGTTTCCGCACGGGACTGACCAACACCATTCTCCGCTATGCCGAGCGCATGAACCTCCTCAAAGACGTCCGTCCCAGCGGGGACGACCTGCGCGAAGGTCTTGTGGCCGTCATCTCCGTCAAAATCCCCGAACCTTCCTTCGAATCGCAGACCAAAGACAAACTGCTCAATGTCGAAGTCGAAGGCTTCATGAATTCATCCGTGAGTGAAAAGCTCGGTTCCTTCTTCGAAGAAAATCCGAAGGATGCGCGCGTCATTTTTGAAAAGGGAATGCTCGCCGCCGAGGCCCGCGAAGCCGCCCGCAAAGCGCGCGAGCTGACGCGCCGCAAGAACAGCCTCGAAGGCGGCAGCCTCCCCGGCAAGCTCGCCGACTGCCGCAGCAAATCCAACGAAGACACCGAGTTGTTCCTCGTCGAAGGCGACTCCGCCGGCGGCTCGGCCAAGCAGGGCCGCGACTCCAATATCCAGGCCATCCTGGCGCTCAAGGGTAAAATTCTGAACGTCGAGAAGGCGAACCTCGTGAAGATGCTCGGCCACGAGGAAATTCGCACGATCATCAGCGCGATGGGCTGCGGCATTCGCGAAGATTTCAACGTCGACAAGCGCCGCTACGGCAAGATCATCATCATGACCGACGCCGACGTGGACGGTTCGCACATCCGCACGCTTTTGCTGACGTTCTTTTTTCGCCACATGCAGGAGCTGATCCGCGCGGGCCGCGTGTATGTCGCGCAGCCTCCGCTCTACCAGGTGACTCGCCGCAAGAAAAGCGAATATGTTTTGAACGAGCGCACGATTCGCCAGACGCTCACGCAACTGGGCACTGAAGGCGCCACGCTGGCGATCCGCGATGAAAACAACCTGGAAATCCGCCGCCTGACCAATGAAGAACTGCGCCGTGTCGTTGAGCTGTTGAATAAGCTTGAAGAGCTGGTCAAAGTCGTCCAGCGCCGCGGGATCGATTTTGCCGACTTCCTCGCTCTGCGCGATTCCGCGGGGACGCTCCCCAAATATCACGTCGTCATCGACGGCCAGGATTTCTTCAAGCACACCGCCGAGCAGCGCGACGATCTGCTCCGCCAGCATAAGCTCTGGGCCGAAGATGAAATCCTGCCGCCGGCCGAATCCTCCGAAGCAGCAGCGCCCGCGGCGCACCGCCCGCAGGTATACCCGCCGAGACTCCCAAGCCCGCCGGT
This sequence comes from uncultured Phycisphaerales bacterium, assembly GCA_963704405.1. Lineage (GTDB taxonomy): Bacteria > Planctomycetota > Phycisphaerae > Tepidisphaerales > Tepidisphaeraceae > MFD01213-c1. Next base: position 498,725 of record OY969903.1, on the reverse strand, counting down.
TTTGAGCGCCTGAAAAAGAACCAGGAACTTCACGAAATGAAGGACCTGGAAAAACTCTTCACCCAGCTCGAAGCCTATGGCTTAAGCATTGACGACTACTATCTCACGCAGGAAGAAAGCGTCAGCGGCGAAAAGCTCGCCACCAAATACGCCCTCGTCAACGAAGACAAAACCATTGAGGTTGCCGGTGTCAGCCAGATCCTCCCGCAGATCCACGCCCTCGCCAAACAAGGCATTGAAGTCAAACGCTTCAAAGGTCTGGGCGAAATGAACAGCGAAGAGCTCTGGGAAACCACCCTCGACCCCACCAAGCGCGTCCTGATGCGCGTGACGCTGGTTGAAGCGGTCGAAGCCGAACGCATGTTCAGCGTCCTGATGGGCGAAGACGTGGAACGCCGCCGCCAGTTCATCGAAGAACATGCGCTGGAAGTGAAGAACCTGGACGTCTAACCAGCCATCCTGAATCCCCGCGTGGCTGTGCCATACCGGGCGTAATTGTGGCGGCGGAAATATTGATGGGAAATTTTAACGCAGAGGGGCGGAGACGCAGAGAAAAGATGCTGAGTTTTCATTTTATCTCTCCGCGTTGGTGCGTTTGTGCGCGAGGAGCTTGCCATTCCGCCACAAACGGGAGTTATACCCGCCATACCCTCGATTGATGAAGAGGTCCGATCCACCGCCGCGCCTCATTCCAGGCCCGGATCAACATTTTTGAAACCCTGAACGCTTCCCGCCTTAGAAGCAGCATTCCTGCTATTTATCGGACTCAGTCAAGCCGCATCGCCTCATCGGCCGATAGTTTCGATAGCCTTATATCTGGAGAAACGAATGTCTGTAACAGTCGATCAGGAACCGTTGGCCGCCGAAGCGTTGGGTTTGCGAACGGTTGGGCAGGTGCTCGCGCATCTGCAGCGCGATAACCGCCTGGTTGTAAACCTCCTCATCGACGGCGAGCAGCCCGACCTCTCCAGCATCACCGAAATTCGCCAGGCGCTGGTCCGCGGCAAAACGCTTTACATCGAAACCGCCAAGCCATCGGAAATGGCCTTGGAAGTGCTCGATGAAGTCGAGGCGCAGCTCAGCAACGCCGATCGCTTCAAAACCGAAGCCGCCGACTTCCTGCAGCAGAACCAGGTCACCAAGGCCATGGAAAAGCTTGGCCTCTGCTTCACCACCTGGCAAGCCGCCCAGGAATCCGTCCTCAAGGTCGGCCAGCTTTTGCGCATCGATCTGACCGAGCTAAGCGTTGACGGCGAATCCATGATCGGCGTCCTCGAAGAATTCAGCGGCCAACTCCGTCAAATCAAAGAAACCCTCGTCGGCCGCGACTTCGTCTCCCTCAGCGACCTCCTCCTTTACGAAACCACCGAAACCAACAAAAAATGGGAAGCCGTCCTCAAGGCCCTCCGCGAAATCATCGAACAAGCCTGAAGTTCCCGCCCGCCTGAAACTCCCCCTATCAATTCACGTGCAGCCCGGGTTTCCGGGCTCTGAGCATTGCACCCGGCCGCGCTTGATAGATTCGCCGCAACATTTGGGATAGAACCTGTGCCCCGATTAGTCCGGCGTCGGCGGGTGCGGCGTTTGCAATGGCTTTCGGGCGGAGTTTTGGTGAGAAAGCCTTAAGGAGCTTCAATGCGGTTTCGCTTTGCATTCGTGTCGATTTTGAGCCTTGCTGTTGCAAATCTTGCCAGCGGCCAGACTTCGCAGCCGACAACCGCGCCCGTTGATGCGACCACCCCCAAGGGCGCGCTGAAGTCCCTGGCGATTGCGCTGGACGCGGGGGATTCGACAGCGATTCATAATCTGGTGAACTCCGCCAGTCCGATGGAAGACAAGCTGGTGGGGGTGATGAGCGACATGGCGGTGACCATCGCCGGGCTCAACAAAGCGATGGTGGGAAAGTTCGGCAAGGAGCAGGCCGCCGGGGCCTTAGGCGGCGATCCTTCGGAGATGTTGAAGCAGAGCCTGATGACGATTGACGGGGCGACGGAAAAGATCGACGGCGAATCGGCGACGGTCAGCATTTCGCCCAATCCGCAGGGGGCGATGTCGCTGAAGAAGATCGGTGGGTTGTGGAAAGTCTCGGTGGCAGATCAGACCAAAGGGCTGACTGCGCCGCAGGTGGATGAGAATGTGGCGATGATGGGAACGCAGATGAAAACACTGCATGAGCTGACTGCGGATATTAGCGCCGGAAAGTACGCGACCGCTTTGGACGCCGCCGCCGCGCTGCGCGGCCGAATGGGCGGACCACCACCCACGACCGCAGCCAGCTCAAGCGGACCCGCGGCGCGATGAGCGGCGTCCGAACAGGTCCGAACCTAAATTTTCTTAATTAACGATCGATTTCTGCGGCGACGTATGGATGAAGCGCGCCGGCCGAAGTCTTGGGTGGGGTACCCGGCACCTGGGTGCGTTACTTTCGCTTTATGTGGAAGTGGCCTTTTTCGCAGCCGGTGACAAATTTTTCCACGCAGGCTTTAAGGTCTTCCCATTTTTGGCGGATTTTATCGGCTTCGTCGGGGTCGATGGCCGAGTCGTCTTCGACGCTTTCGGTCACGGCTTCGAGCAACTCGCTGAAATCACGCACCATGGCGCGCGTTTGATTGAAGACGGTTTCGTCGAGGCTCTTGCGCAGGTCAGGCACCGGATTGGAAACAAAGAACCCGTCGGCGGCATTGCAGAGCCAGCGGATCAGGCGGATGTCTTTGGTGAGCATGTACATCTCGCGAACCCGATCGAGCGGATTCTTCGCGCCGCTCTGCTCCGGGTCCACCGCCTCGGCGGGCGGCTCGCACCATTTGTAGACCAGGGCAGGAGAAACCTTCAGGGCTCCCGCCACTGCTTTAACCCCGGGCTCATCGACGGCCTGGCGAATGACTTCGAAAGATTTCATGGATGAATAGTGTACCGGGAAAAGGCGGGGAGTGAGAAACTTGAGATTCGAGTGTTGTGATCGGAAATTTGAAGCCTTAAATAAATTCGGCTTTCGTCCTCGAATTCTCTCTTGTCCTCTGCTCCGGCCCTGGCTTTTCTGGAATCCCGGCGGCGCATTTCATTCTTTCACGGCGGTCCAGAGTTTTTGTTCGACTTCGTGGAAGTTGGCGAAGGTTTCGTTGAGTTTGTCGACCATTTTCTGCACCTGTTCCCGGTCTACGCCGGGGTTCTGGGTGGCGTCTCGCAAGGCCAGGGCGGCGTCGTTTACGTTGTTGGCGCCGTCTGAAAATTGGCGGGCGGCGTCAAACAATGTGAGGTTTTCAACCTCACCGGGGGCCGGTTTGTACAGGAGCCGCCACGGGGAGCGGCGGATGTCGGCGCTGGCGCCTTTGAGATTGTCGGCGGTGGCTTTAAGGGAGGCGATCATGCCGTCGAACTTGCCGCGGTTGTTGGAAATGATTCCCTTGGCCGAGCCGGTAAGATCTTTGGTGTTGGCGGCGGCGGTTTTGATGTCCTCCATGGCGGCTTTGGCACTGTCGATGGTGGAGCTGACTTTTGCCAGCGCTACGTCAACATGATCGAGGATGCCGGGGATTTTTTCTTTGGCGCTGCCGGTGATGGCGTTGAGGTTTTTCATTGTGCCGCGGATGTCAGGCTTGGTGTCTCCAAAGAGCTCACCGACCTGGTCAGCCATGACGGCGCCGCGGTCGGCAAAGTGGTGGATGGAAGTCAGGGTGTCGCCGGCTTTGTCGATGGAGGTGTTGACCTTGGGGACGGTGACGGTGTGGACGTCATGAAGCAGACCGCGGAGGTCGGGGGCAGCCCCGCCGAGGCTGGCGAGGAGTTCGGTCGTGGCGCTGGGGTGGCCGGGAATTTCTTCGCCTTGGGCCAGGACCGGGCCGGCGCCGAGGTTGTCGATGTTGAGCCACGTGGAGCCGGTGAGGGTGCCCTGGACGGCAAGGTGGGCGGATTGATGAAGCGGGTAGCTGGCCGGCATGGAGAAGGTGATGATGATGCCGGGCTCCTGGCCGTCGTCCAGACCAACGACATCAATGTGGCGGATGACACCGACTTTGAATCCGCCTAAACGGACGTCGTCACCGATGCGCAGCCCTCCGACGTCGTCGCTGAGGGCAAAGCGGGCCTTGCGTTCGACGATGGGTGTGAAGACGGTGCGGATGCCTTTGATGCCGATGACGATCAGGCCGATCAGCACGAGGCTGATGACGATGAAGAGGCCGGCTTTTTGGCGCTTCGGTCTTTTTTTGCCATGGGTTGTCCGTTGTCCGTTGTCCGTTGTCCGTTGTCAGTGGTCCGTTGCGAAATCCTTGCTACGCCCGTCAGTGCTTCAGTGCCCTGCGACGGACAACGGACCACTGACAACGGACATTCTTCTAATCACTTCCTTCTAATAGATCGGTTTCATAGCCGTCAGCTCTTCGGCGTTCGGTCAGGGGGCCTTCGATGAGGCCGTGGACGAATTGGCGGACGAGGGGATCGGTGGAGTCGCGCATTTCGTCCGGGGTGCCGCTGACGATGAACTTGCCGCGATCCAGCAGGACCATGCGGTCGGCGATGCGGAATGCGGAATCCATTTCATGGGTGACAACGACGCTGGTGACGCCGAGCTTATGATTGAGGTCGCTGATGAGAATGTCGATTTCGTGGCTGGTGACGGGGTCGAGGCCGGCGCTGGGTTCGTCGTAGAAAAGGATTTTGGGATCGAGTGCGATGGCCCTGGCGAGGCCAGCGCGCTTTTTCATACCGCCCGACAATTCGCCGGGCATCTTGTCGGCATGTTTTCGGAGACCGACCAGTTCGAGTTTGATCTTGACCATGATCTCGATGGTTTCATTGGGGAGGTCGGTGTGTTCGCGGAGGGGAAGGGCGACGTTTTCACCGACGGTCATGGAGTTATAAAGTGCGCCGCTCTGGAAGAGGACGCCGATGGATTTTCGGTATTCGGTCATCTCGGCGACAGTCATGTCGCAGAGGCTTTTGCCGAGCCCGACGATATCACCATCGTCGGGGAGGATGTTGCCGATCATGAGGCGGAGCAGGGTGGATTTGCCGCTGCCGGAACCGCCGAGGATGCAGAGGGTTTCCCCGCGGAAAACGTCGAGACGGATGGCGTCGAGGACGACGCGGTCGTCGAACTTCTTGGTGACGCCGAGAACCTGGATAGAGGCTTGGGGCATGGGTTACGGATGAAGCAAATGAAACACAATGCAACGCTTAAAAGGGTTCATCTATTTATTGCTCAGAAGCCCAGATAGTAGAAAGCTGCGGTGAACATCAAGTCAACGAAGATCAAGGCGACGATAGTGAGAACGACGGTTCTGGTTGTGGCGACACCAACGCCCTGGGCGCCGCCGGTGACGCCAAGACCGAGATAGCAGGCGAGGGAGCTGATGAGCATGCCAAAGACACCGGCTTTCCAGAGGCCGGTGATGAAGTCCTGCATTTTCACCTGTTCGAAGGTTCGGCTGAGGTATTGGTTGTGGTTGATGCCCAGGAAAAACTGGGAGGTGATCATTCCGCCAAAGACGCCCATGATGTCACCAACGACGGCGATGCAGATCATCATGATCGTGGTGGCGAAGACGCGGGGAACGACGAGAAAACGGACGGGGTCGATGGCCTGGGCTTCGAGGGCTTCGATTTCTTCGGAGACAACCATGGTGCCCATTTCAGCGGCGATGGAAGCGCCGGCGAAACCGGTGAGGACGATGGCGCTGACGAGAGGCCCAAGTTCGCGAAAGACGGCGAGGGAGATGATGTTGGCGACGGTGGAGACGAGGCCGAAGTCATGAAGGATAGGGGCCATCTGAAGGGCGAGAATGGCTCCGATGCAGGTCATGACGAGGCTGACGATGGGGACGCTTTTGACACCGACGCGGTCCATCTGCTGCCAGAGGTTCTTCCAGGAGAAGCGCCAGCCGCGTTTGGTGAAGAGTGCGGTGCGGCTGGCGATGAGGGTGTCGAGGATGAGGTAAGCGAGCCCGCCGATGAATTCGAGGAAGCCGATGGCGAAGAGGCCAATGGCGGTGATGGGACGAAGAAGCAGGTTCATTGTTATCCGGGTAACAATCGTTTTTATCGCTCGATCCGAAGCGATGCCCGAAATTCGAGTGACGAATGCTCGAATGACGAATCAATGACGTTCGAACGACCAAACGAAGAGGGAGGCGCGTCATTGGCGTCTCTTCTTATTTCGTCATTTGTTCATTGGTCATTTGAACATTCATTTGTCATGCGAATATTCGTCATTTATTTTGCGAGTGCGTCGGCTTCGTCTTTGGAGATGACGAAGATGGAGTCGAGGCGGGCAATTTCGAGGAGTCCTTTGACGCGCGGCTGGAGGTTGGTGAGGTAGATTTTGCCGCCGGTTTTACGGAGTTTTTGCAGGGCTTCGACGAGGACGGCGATGGCGCTGCTGTCCATATAGGGGACTTCGGCAAGATTGAGGATGAGTTTTTTGATGGTGCCGGGGACGAGAAGCTGGAGTATTTCGGTGCGGAGTTCGGGGCTGTTGTGGAGATCGATTTCGCCGCGAATGGAGAGGAGGGCCGCATCGCCTTCATTGCGGGCGGCGGGGATCAGAGCACTGATGGGTTTGCTTTCGCTCATCGTCCCACTTTCAAGTTTCCTAAAACATGTGCCGGGCATCGATCCCCGATGAGATCGATGCCGTTGGGGGGCAATCATACTTCTATTGGACATTCGTGCAAAGAATCAGGATGAACAGCCCGTGACAAAAGTCGCGCGGGCGCTGGTTATTTATCTTCTCCTTCGTCGGTGCAGGTGATTTTGCTGCCGGGGGTTGTTCGGGTCATGGTGAGGAGCATTCCGTCGGGTTGGGGTATGTATGCTACGTGGTCCATGAGTCGGCGGAGGCAGATCAGTCCGAGGCCGCCGGGGGTCAGGGGATCATGCTCGGGGCGGGGGATGGAAGAGGGGTCCACGCCGTTGCCCCAGTCGCGCATGGTGATGGTGACGCCGTCTTTTTGTCGACGGGCGGCGATCTCGATGGGTTTGTCGGTTGCGCCGTTATAGGCGTGGCGGATGACGTTGGCGAGGGCTTCGTTGAGGACCAGCCCGACTTCTTCGCAGGCGGGGGTGTCGAGACCGGCGGCAGCGCAGAATTCTTCAATTGATTTTCGAACGGTGGAAACGTTGGCGGGGTTGCTTTGAAATTTGAGATCGAGGTTATCGGACGAGCGCGTTTTGTGAACGGCAGGGAACTGCGCCGCCGGGGACCGCGGAGGCGTCTTCGATGGATGGAATGACCATCTCACGAAGGAACTGCAGTTGCGATATAATCCATTCGGAAATGCGCATGGTCGCAATTGTCCCGGATTAGTTTTGATGCTTCAGCCAGTCTTTCCATCGCTGGATGGATGGCCGCCGATGGTCTTCGTCGGCGAAGTATTGATAACCGAAATCGTCGCCGGTCAGGCGATGCAAGCCCTGGATGGAATAGAAACGGACGGCTGGGTCTTCATTGTTCAGATCCTTTACCAGCTGAGCAGCGTCGGCGGTGCTGTGGTGGCGGACATCCTGCTTGATGGCGGGGATTTTCAGGGTTGGGTCTTCGCTTTTGACGCTTAATGGGCCGCGGGGCTCGCTGCAACTGGTGCAGAGAAGAATGGCCGCACATAGAGCGTAGAGGCGGCGGAAGATAGGGGCGGCATTGTGCATTGGGAGTATAGACGTCTGTTCAAATCGTAAAGGATGAGGGGGATTCTGCAATGAAAAGGCGGAAGGGGCGATAATGTTGGAGGCGGGGAAATCGAATGGTGAAGTCCGAATAGGGGGAACGGCGGTGCGCCGGTAGAATCGTTGGGCGTGAAACTGCGATTGCTTAACTTGCTGGTTGTGGGGTCGTTGATTTTATGTCTGGCGATGGCGGGATTGTGGGTGCGAGGGCACAACATCACTGGCGATGCGGTTTCTATTGGCGGCGAGCGTCGCAGTTGGCTCATTGAAGGCAGAGACGGTGGCGTGCGGATTTTATGCGCCCGACGGGACCCGGCTGCCAATGCGCAATGGCAACGGCGCGAGGATTCGGCGGACAATTTCAGGGGCCTGCCGCACGATCTGATTCTGCTCTCCCGAGGTGTGCGCTACAGGCGCTGGCGCTCTTTGCCACTGGTGTTGCTTTGGGATAACGATCGTCCGCGTTTTGCAGAATTTGGAATAGCATATGGCGTTGTGGGGGGAACGGATGGGCCGATTGCGCGGGAATTCTGCCTGCCTTATTACCTGGCGATCATCCTGCTCGCGGTGGCTCCGTTGCGCTCAGCTGTGCAGTGGCAAAAAAAGCGGGTTAGAAGGAAGCGGCGGGAGCGGGGGCAATGTCCAGTGTGTGCGTATGATCTTCGGGTCACGCCAGATCGGTGTCCGGAATGCGGGGTGGCGGCGGAATCTTTGCGAGAGGGTTGAGGGGCTTTGGAGGATCGAAGGCGCGGGGCGATGATGGTGAAATCCTTCGGCGCATCTCAGGACGAGGATAGGGGAAGTTGCACGTTGAGTTGACTGTGCATTGGGTAGGAAGATTTTTTATCCGGTGCGGATGGTGCGGAGGCGGAACATTTCTCGGAGCAGGCCGTCGGTGGTTTTGAGGTCGGGGTTGGATTGGCGGGCGCGTTCCAGGAGGTTTTCGGCGTCCTGGCGGCGGTCGCCGAGGGACATGAGGGCGGCGATGGCGTCTTCTTCGGCGGTGTTGCGGCGGGGCGGGGCTGTTGCAGGTTTGTCCGCGGTGAGCGCGGCGGCGGCAAAGGTTTTTAGCTTTCCGGCGAGTTCGGCGACGATCTGTTCGGCGGTGCGTTTGCCGATCTCGGGGAGCTGAATGAGGAAGCGGGTGTCTTTGCCTTCGATGGCGACGGCGATCTGCCCGACGCTGACGGCGAGGGCGCAGAGCGCCGCGTTTGGGGCCGATCCCTTTGACGGTGGTGAAGAGTTCGAAGAATTTTTTGTCTTCGGGACGAAGGAAACCAATGAGGGTGGGCTCGAGTCCGCCACGGGTGGCGTCGCCGGCGAGGTAGAAGATGGTGTGGAAGGTGATCTCTTCGGCGAGGCGCGTTTGCAAGGCGGCCATGTCGGCGGCGGGGACGAGAAGCTCGTAAAGAATCGGCCCCGATTGGACCAGGACGTGGCCTTCTTCAACGCGATGGAGCTGGCCGGTCAGTGCTGCAATCATGACGATGGATATGGTATGGGGAAAAGGGGCGGGGGTGAAATGGGAGGAAGGGATTTGGGTCGTGATTGGGTTTTTCTCGAGGATTTTCGGGTGTTATTGGGGCTCCTGTTCCTATTGTTCCAAAGAATAACTCGCGCAGAGACACTGAGACGTCCTTGTGGAAAGGGATGCGCTCATTGTTGAGTGAGCGCATCCTTGGGTTGAGTGTCAGGGGCGAAGTTTTTTAGTGGGGGATTTTAATTTCAGTCGTAATCGTCCGGGATTGCGTCGAGGTCGCGGTAGCTCCGGGGGCGGGACATCGGCTGGGGGGCTACCGGTTCGTCGGTGATGAGGTGTTTGTCGGCGGAGCCGGTGCGGACAACGTCGGGAGGCTCGGCGACTTGCTGGGGTTGTGAAGGGGCCGCGGATTGAGAGGCGGCCTTGGCGGCGGCTTTCAGCGAGGCCTTGGTTGGAGGCTTAGACGCCTTTGGAGGAATGCGCTTGGGGGCGGTGCGCGAGGACTGTCGCCCGGCGGCGCGGGTGGGCTGGCGGGACGCGGATTTGGCGCGGGAGGGGCGCGGCGCGGGATGGAGTTCGTTGCCGGGGGCGGGTTCGTCGTCTTCTTCTTCAGCCGCGATGGGCGCGGCAGCCGGCGGCGGAGCGGGGGAATCTTTCAGGATAAGCGGGCCGCCGTTGTCGCTGTCTTCCGTGTCGTCATCGTCGGATTCACGATCGCCGGATTCGCCGGTGGTGGATTGGGCGGCAGGGCTATCCGTGCCGGCGTTTTCGAGGGGGGCTTCGGCGCCGTTGCGGCGGCGGTGGCGGCGTCCGCCACGACGGCGGCGGCGACGACGGGGCTGGCCGTCATCATCGAGTTCGGTGGCGCCGGCGGGCTGGCGGGCCCCGGCGGTGGTGTTGATCTGATCACTGGTGATCGATTCGCCGCCTTCGGCCGCGGGGCCGATGTCATCGGAGGCTTCGGCATTATTAAACGTGCCGACGGCGGGTTCGCGGGGGGTTTCGTCATCGCCTTCGTTCGCGCCTTCGGAGTGGTCTGCAAATTCATCGGCGATGTCGCCGGCGAGTTCACCGGCAGCGCCTGGGGGGACGGGGCCGCCTTCGTTTTGGGGGAGGAAGTTCTCGCCTTCACCGTTGCCGCGGCCACGACCGCGACGGCCGCGGCGACGGCGACGGCGGCGGGGCGGGCCTTCAACTTCAAGGCCGGTTGGATTTTGGGCGCCGGGGCCTTCGGCATTGGGAGGGATCGGCCCGGCGTTTTGCTGGTCGCGGTTGATCGGGCGGATGTCGCGCGGCGGGGCGTTGCGATTGTCGCGGCCAGGACCGGCGATATCTCTGCCTCCGCGGTTATCGCGATGACCACCGGCGATGTCCCTGCCGCCGCTTCGGTTATCGCGGCCGGGTCCGGAGATATCGCGGGCGCCTCGGTTGTCACGGCCAGGGCCGGCGATGTCGCGACCGCCGCGATTATCGCGACCGGAACGGTTGTCGCGATGACCACCGGCGATATCTCTGTTGCCGCCTCGGTTATCGCGGCCAGGGCCGACGATGTCTCTGCCGCCGCGGTTATCGCGATGGCCACCGCGATTGTCGCGGCCACTATTGAAATCTCTGCCCCCTTCGCGGTTATCGCGGTTTTGGCCGGCGATATCGCGACCACCGTTTCGGGTGTCGCGCCCACCGCCGCGGGCCTGGCGACCGCCCTGGGGCGAGGAATCATCGGAGTCTTCGATGTCCTGGTGGGCATCGGGGCCGGCGGCGCCGGTTTCGTCGTCGGCGAGTTCTTCGACAACTTCGTCGCCGGACTCGGTTTCGAGTACGGACGGGATGCCGGGAGTGTCTTCTTCTCGCTGTGGGGGGTTGCGGCCGGACGTGACGGGGGACATGCCGAGTTCCTGCTCGCGTTCCTCGACGGCGTCTTCGCCGCGCTCGATAGCGAGACGGTCTTCGTCCATGTCTTCACGATCGGCTTCGGCTTCGCGGGTGGGGATGGGGCGCTGGTCGCGGCGAGCGCCGCCGCGCTGATCGTTGCGAGCGCCCCGCGGTTATCGCGGCGTTGTCCACCGCGGTTATCACCGGATCGAGCGCCGCGGCCCTGATGGGTGTGGCCGGAGGGGCGGACGCCGAGCTGGCTGGTGTGCGGGTGGGCCGGCAAAGTCATGCCGATTTCTTCGATGATGACGAGGCCGTCGCGGATGTCGAAGAGCTCAAACTTCAGCTCGTCGAGGCTCAGCGCGACATCGGTGCGGATCATGATCTTCTTTTTGGTCAGCTCCTCAAGCTGGGTGAGGGAGGCGCGCTTCTTGTTCAGGAGATAGAAGCCGATGTCGGGGCAGACGGTGAGCTCGGCGCGGAGGACCTTGAGGTCATTGAGCGCGATCGCGAGCTTGCGCATGACATCGAGGCTCATGCTTTCGGGCGTTTTGACGAGGCCGGCGCCTTTGCAGTGCGGGCAGTCGAAATAGATGGAGCGCTTGAGGCTTGGCCGCATGCGCTGGCGGGTGAGTTCGATGATGCCGAACTGGCTCATGCGCAGGACTTTGGTTTTGGCGCGGTCGTTCTGGAAGTTGTCGTGAAGGCGCTGCTCCAGCTCGCGGCGATGGCGCTCGTAGCGCAGGTCGATGAAGTCGCAGATGATGACACCGCCGAGGTCGCGCAGCTTGAGCTGGCGGGGGATTTCGTCGGCGGCTTCCATGTCGGTTTTGAAGGCGGTCATCTCGGCGTCGTTGTGATCGCGGAATTTGCCGCTGTTGACGTCGATGGCGACGATCGCCTCGGTGGAGTCGATGACAAGCGAGCCGCCGCTGGGCAGCGGAACATGCCGGCTGTACATCAGCTCGATTTCTTTTTCGATGCCGAACTGGTGGAACAGGGGAACGGGTTCTTCGTACAGCTCAACCTTGTTTCTGGCGCGGGGGCTGGAAATCTTGATGACTTCCTTCACCCGCTTGGCGACGTCTTTATTGTCGACGATGATGCGATCGACATCAGTGGAAAACACATCGCGGACGGTGCGGGTAACGAGATCGCCTTCGGTGTAGAGCTCGACGGGGCCGGGCTCCTTTTCCTTTTTCTTCAGGATTTCCCACAGGCGGGTGAGGTATTTCAGGTCGCGCTCGATCTCGACTTTGGTCTTGCCGATGCCGGCGGTGCGGATGATGAAGGCGACATCCTTCGGCGGCTTCAAACCGTCGAGGATCTGCCGCAGCCGGCGGCGTTCCTGGTCGTCTTCGATCTTCTTGCTCACGCCCATTTTCCCCATGCCGGGCATCATCACCAGGATTTTGCCGGGGATGGAGAGATAGGTGCTGAGCGTCGGCCCCTTGGTGCCGATGCCTTCCTTGATGATCTGCACGATGATTTCGTCGCCGCGGCGCAGGCAGCGCTGGATGGGCGGGCGATCGCGGCGGGCCATCTTGCGGCCGACGGTTTCGTGGATGTCTTCACCGCGCCGACCGAAGTAGGTGGGCATCAGGTCGGAGATGTGGAGGAAGCCGTTGCGGCCGAGGCCGAAATCGACGAACGCGGCCTGGATGGAAGGCTCGACGTTGGTGACGCGGCCCTTGTAGATGTTTCCAACGTGGGAAGTGGAGCTGGTGCGCTCCATGTACAGTTCGTCGAGACGGCCGTCCTGCAGAAGGGCGATTCGGCATTCTTCGCCTTCTGAGACATTGATCAGCATTTCTTTAGGCATTAGGGGAGTATCCGTTGTCAGTGGTCCGTTGTCCGTTGCTGCCTTTGATCCGGTGACGCGCACTCGCGCACCAACAACGGACGACGGACAAGGGACAACTGACACGCTGAAATTTTAAGGAGGCTTAAAACGCCTCGGGGATGATCTTGCGGGTTTCCTCGCGCAAAAAAGTGCATTACCTGTCGTTCGCTGTCGAAGCTCATGACCCGGCGGGCCACCTGCTTCGCGTGCTCGAGTGTGGTCGAGCGGATTATTTTTTTTACCTCGGGGATATCAGGGCCGTTCATGCTGAAAATATTCAGGCCGAGTCCCAGGAGCAATAAAGTGTACAGGCGATCGCCGGCCATTTCACCACAGACGCTCACACTAATCGAATTTCTCTGGCCGGCGCGGATGGTGTCACGGACCAGTTTCAGCACGGAAGGGTGTGCCGGGCAGAACAGGCCGGCGACGCGCTCGTTGGTGCGGTCGACGGCCAGGGTGTACTGGATGAGGTCATTGGTTCCGATGGAGAAGAAGTTGACTTCGCGGGCAAACTGATCGGCCATAATCGCAGCCGAGGGCACTTCGATCATCATGCCGATCGGGATGCTGCGATTGAATGCGATGCCGTCATCTTCCAGTTCTTCCATGACATCGTTCAAAATCATGCGGGCCTGGCGCAGTTCCATGAGGGTGCAGATCATGGGGAACATGATCCGGACATCGCCGAGGGCGCTGACGCGCATGATGGCGCGGAGCTGGCGTTTGAACATGGGAATGTCGTGGAGGCACATGCGGATGGAGCGGTCGCCGAGGAAGGGATTGCGTTCGGGGTTGAGGAGCTGGGCCTGGGTGTATTTGTCGGCCCCGAGGTCGAGGGTGCGGATGACCAGGGGGCGGCCGCTTAGGTTTTTCAGGGCTTCGGCGTAGGCGGTGTAGTGGTCTTCCTCGGTGGGTTCGCGTTCCAGGGTGAGATAGAGAAATTCGGTGCGGTAGAGACCGATGCCCTGCGCGCCGCGGCCGATGGCGTCGAAGATGTCGCCGGGAGATTCGATGTTGGCCTGGAGGCTGATCTGTTGGCCGTCGAGCGTTTGGGCCTGCAGGAAAGCGAGGGTGGCGAGTTCGGTTTCGAGTTTGACGAGCTTGGCGGCGTGTTCGCGGTATTCGACGAGCTGGTCGGGGTCGGGGTTGACGATGACGACGCCGCGTTCACCGTCGATGATGACGATGTCTCCACCGCTGACTTCACTGGTGAGATTGCCGAGGCCGACGACGGCGGGAATGCCCATCGCGCGGGCGACGATCGCGGTGTGGCTGGTGCGGCCACCGACGTCGGTGGCGAAGCCTTTGACGTGGAGCTTGTTGAGGGCGGCGGTCTGGCTGGGGAGCAGATCGTGGGCGATGACGACGACGTCGGACGTGAGGTGCCCGAGGTCTTCGTGCTTTTGCCCGATGAGGTTTTTGAGAACGCGGCGCTCAATGTCGTAGATGTCCTTGACACGCTCGGAGAAGTAGCGGTCGGTCATTGAGGCAAAGGTGGCGGCGTAGCGGCGCATCACGACGCTGACGGCATACTCGGCGGTGGTCTGCTGCGATTTAATTTCGCCGATGATCTGCTTGATCATGGCTTTGTCGTGGAGGATGCCGAGGTGGAAATCGAAGATGCCGCCGATCTCCTTGCCGTGGAGATTGGTGACGCTGTCGCGAAGCTGTGCGAGCTCGGCGGTGCTTTGCTTGAGGGCATGCTCGAAGCGATCGATCTCCCTGGCGATCAGGGCGTCTTCGACATGCCGCTTGGGAATGAGCAGATCTTCCGCGTCCAGCACGATGGCCGTGCTGATGACAACGCCGGGAGAAACGCCAATGCCCTTTTTGATTTCCATTATTCGTCTTCACCGAATTTTGTGGTGAATAACTCGACCAGCTTTTCGACGGCCAGGGGCGCATCTTCACCGACTGCTTCGATGCGGAGCGGGGTTCCTTCGGTGGCGGCGAGGATGATCATCTGCATGACGCTTTTCCCATCCGCCTCGGCAGGCTCTTCACCGCCTTTATAGACGGTGATCTGGGACTGAAACCGGCTGGCGACATCCACGAACTGCATGGCCGGGCGCGCGTGGAGGCCGAGCTTGTTAAGGACAGAGATTTCGCGGGACGCGGTCGACAAAATTAATTCTGAAGCCTGAATTCTAGAAGTCCGGGAGAAGACAGGGAAGCGGTTCTTTCAGACTTTTAGAATTCAGGCTTCAGCCTTTGCTTTCACTTGCCCTGGTCGGCCTCGTCCAGAAGTTCGATGATGGACTCGCTTGTCGTGCTTTGGCGCAGGAAGCGGCGGAACATGTCTTTCTGAAGATTGCTGAAGACGATGTTCATCGCCTGCAAATGCTGCTGCGGCTGATTTTCGGGACTGAGGAGCAGGACAATGCTGTAGACCGGCTGGTGATCGAGCGCCGCGAAGTCCAGACCGCCGCCGCTGCGACCGATCGTGCCGGCCATCTTCTTGACCTTCGCATGCTTGACGTGGGGGACGGCGACGCCTTTGCCGAAGCCCGTGCTGCCGTTCTGCTCGCGCTTGATGAGGGCGGCGACAACTTCGTCGACGGCAGACTCAGGCAATGCGCCCGCGGTGGCCAGCGAGGTGACCAGCTCCCGGATGGCGCTGTCGCGGTCCGTGGCAGTCAACTCGGGAATGATCGCATCACTGACGATGAACTCACGCAACTTCATAGATCCCTTTGCCCTTTCGGCTTTGTCTGGCGGTCCTGGTTTAAGTAACGGTTGTCTGGTGCGGAACGCCGGTTGTCAATTCATGCTGGTTTTTGGTGGTCTCTCTCATTATGAACGGTTACAGCGTTGTACGCATCTGGCTCTTGAAATTGCCTTCATCCCAACCTGCTCGCGGGCAGTCGCTGATCCGCTCGCATCTCGCGGCGTACCGCGAAAAGGAGCCAGAGGGGTGATTCAAGGCGATTTTTCATCCTTCCGGGTGTTTTCGGTTTCTGATCTTTTTTTTGTGGTCGCTGAGCTGGCGTTCGAGTTTGTCGACGCAGGCGTCGATGCAGGCATAGGCGTCGCCGTCGCTATGGTGGGCGACGAATTCGGTTTCATGTTCGACGCTGACGAGGATTTCCACGCGCATCAGTTCTTTGGCATTGTCGACGATGACCTCAATAGACTGAATCCGGTCGAAATATTTGGTCAGTTTGCCGGCTTTTTGCTCGGCAAAGGTCTTGAGCGCGGGAGATACTTCCATGTGACGAGCGGTGACTGTGACGATCATGCTTCACTCCTTCCAAATTCCATCCTCTGCACGCGCCGGCATCGAACGATCACCGGCAGGGGACGATTGTACTGTAAAACGATCAAATCGGCTTTGTCTGGACAACGGTTTTTCATGGGATGGTTCAGTTCGGATCAGAGGAACGGTTGACGGCGGCCGGGGTGGTGATTTCGCTTTTAATAAATGATGCAATGCCGGTGATGGTCGAGGGTTGGCGAGTTTGGGCGGCGGGGGTGATGACACCGCCGCTGACAAGGAGACGCATGGCTTCTTCTACCTTGAGGGGAAGTTCGACGACCGATTCGCGCGGGACGACCAGGACATAACCGCTGAAGGCAGTGGGGCTGCTGGGGACGAAGACGGTGATCATTTCCTGTCCGGTGGCGTCAGAGAGAGATTTGACCCCGGAACCGGTAACCAGCCCGATGGACCAGATCCCTTTTTCATGAGGCTCGACAGCGACGACCTTGCTGCCCTGGAACTGGCCGGTCCGCTCGCTGAGAAGGAAGTCGGTGACTTGTTTGACGGCGGGGTAGATGGCGCGGACCAGGGGGATTTTCATCACGCCATGCTCAGCCAGGCGCCAGGCGGTGCGACCGAGGAGATTACCGACGAAGACACCGACAACATAAACGAGAAGGATAGCCAGGAGCACGCCGATGAGACGCGTGCCAAAGAGGTCATCGCTGAGGGCGTGGTAGATGTAGGCGGGGGGTTTGAAGGGGAGGATGCCGCGGACAGTCAGGGCCCACCAGAGCCAGCGGATACCCCAGACGATATGCGTGCCGACGCGGTCCCATAGGAAATCCCATACCCAGACGAGGAGCCAGAGGGTGATGAGCGTCGGCATGAGGGCGGCGAGGCCGCGAAGGAAAAAGCGGCGGAAATCTTCACCAAAATTAAGGCGATGGCGGCGCGGGGGAAGGCTGGAATAGTCGGTGATGGACGGGGAACCGGTTTGGAGAGGCGTGGTGTTTGAGCCGGGGGGTGGAACTGCCGGGGATGCAGAACTGTTCGGACTCGATTCGGCTCGATTCACCGCAGACCTTGTTTCGGCCGGTTGGGAAAGGCGATTGGAACGTCACCGCCTGGAAGAACGACACGCGTGTTGCCGCAGCGCTGCATCGGCGAGCCGGCGGGCCGAAGGAATGCCGGCGGCGAATGATACGCACGTTCGGGACGCGAGCGGAAGTTAACGCGGAGGGGGCAAAAGTTCAAACGGACTATGGCAAATGGCAAAGGGCCAATGGCAGACATGAAGAGGTTGTTGTTCTGTCTAATTTTGGTCGGCGGTGAAGGTATAGGAGCCGGAAGGGATTTCTACCGTGGCGCAGCCGGGTTGGGCTGGGAGCGTTTTTATCTCTTTTATGGCGTCGATGGAGCGGGTGGATTCTTTTAAGGATTGGGGGTTGGCAGTGGGGATTTGGACGGTGGCGGTGGTGTTGGGAGGAATGGTTACGGCTAATGTGAACTGGTTGTTTTTGAGTTGCCAGTCGGCGGTGATGAGGCCATAGGGGGATTTGCAGGTGGCTTTGGCGCTGGTGAGGTTTCCGCCGGGGATGGGGTGGATGAGAATGTGTTTGTAGCCGGGATTTGCGGGATCGGGGCAGATGCCGGTGATGGTTTCGTACATCCATTGGCCGCAGGAGCCGAGGGAGTAGTGGTTGAAGGAGTTCATCGTGGGGGTTTGGAAGCCTTTTTCGGGGGTCCAACCGTCCCAGCGTTCCCAGATAGTGGTGGCGCCTTGCTTCACCGAGAAGAGCCAGGAGGGGAAGGTGTCCTGGTTGAGCAGGCGATAGGCGAGGTCGGTGTGGCCGTACTGGGTGAGGATGGGGAGGAGATAGCTGACGCCGACGAAGCCGGTGGAGAGGTGATCGTTTTTGGCGTGGATGTCGTCTACTAGATATTGAACGGCGCGCTTCTGATTGGGTTCATCAAGCAGGTTGAATTTCAAGGCGAGCAGATAGGCGGTCTGGGTGTTGCCGGTGAGGCGGCCGTCGGCGGAGACGAACTTTTCGTTGAAGGCTTTGCGGATGTCTTCGAAAAGCTGGTTGTATTTAGTGGCATCGTCATTCTTATTCAGAACGGCGGCGATGCTGGCCATCAGGTGCGCGCTGTATGCGAAGTAGGCAGTGGCGAGGAGGTCTTTGGGGGTGTTGGCCTGGATGCTGAGCCAGTCGCCGTAGCCTTTGGCGGGTCGGATGAGGTTTTTGCTGTTGGCTTTGAGATAGTCGATGTAGCGGGCCATGGAGTCGTATTGGCGGGCAAGGATGCGGGTGTCGGCGGAGGTTTGATAGAGCGTCCAGGGGCAGATGATTCCTGCGTCAGCCCAGGCGGCGACGCCTTCGCCGGTGGTGACTTTTGGAGAGACATCAGAATATGCGCCGTTTGCGCCCTGAGCTTCGGCGACGTCGAGCAGCCAATGGTCGAAGAAGGCGCGGACGTCATTATTGAAGGTGGCGGTGCGGATGAAGACCTGGGCATCGCCCATCCAGCCGAGGCGCTCGTCGCGCTGGGGGCAATCGGTGGGGACGGAGAGATAATTGCCGCGCTGGCCCCAGACGATGTTGCTTTGGAGTTGATTCAGCAGAGGATCGGAGCATTGCCAGGCGCCGGTTTGCGGGCAATCGGAACTGATGACGATGGCGGTAAGATTGGCAGGATCGATTTTTTCGGGAGCGCCGGTGATCTCGGCGTAGCGAAAACCGTGGAAGGTGAAGTGGGGCTGCCACGTTTCTTCACCGCCGCCGCGGCACATGTAGGTGTCGGTGGCGCGAGCGCCGCGGAGGTTGGCGGTGTAGATCGTGCGGTCGGGGTTGAGCATCTCGGCGAACTTCAGCGTGAGTTTCGTGCCGGCGGGGGCAGTAATTTTCAGCCGGACGTAACCGACGAGATTTTGGTCGAAGTCGTAGGTGAAATGGCCGGGGGCAGGTTCGGTGATGGATTTGACGGGAAGCTGTTCGATTTCACGAACAGGCGGGGCGATCTGGGCCTGAAGGGTTGGACGGTCATCGCGCACCGTGGCGGTTTTCCAGTTCGTATCGTCGAAGGAAGCGGTATCCCAGTTGGGGGTTTCGGTTTGGGCGTCGTAGTCTTCACCGTTGAGCAGATCAGAACTGAGAAGAGGGCTGGCGGCAGTTTTCCAGGAGGCGTCGGTGGGAATGATGTCCTGGGAGCCATCGGTGTAGCTGATGACGAGCTGGGCGAGGAAGGCGGGACGTTGGCCGTAGACATGACCACGGGTGAGCCCGACATGGCCGGAATACCAACCGTCGGCGAGAAGGACGCCTATGGCGTTGGGGCCTTGTTGCAGCAAAGTGGCAACGTCGTAAGCCTGATATTGAACGCGTTTGCGGTAGTCAGTCCAGTCAGGCGTGAGGACCGCGCCGGGGACCGGGCGGCCATTAATGGAGCAGCGGTATAAGCCGAGCGCGCTGGCGTACAGCCGGGCGCGGGCGATGGGTTTGGTGATGGCGTAGGTTTTTCGGAAGTATGGCGGTGCGGTGAAGGGAATAGGAGGCCGGGATGACGTGGTGGCAGACTTAACGCCGGGAGCTACATAGCCAACGACGTGCTGGGCGTCGGGATTGTCAATCCATTTGGCTTGCCAGTCGGACGGCGCGAGCAGGCCGGTTTCAAAGGTGGCAGGGTCGCTGGTGATTTCGGCGCCATCGAGGTTCCAGATGATGACTTTCCAATAGCAGGTTTGGGCCAAAGCAAGGGCCTTGCCGTCGTATTCGATGTTGAGGCTTTGGCCGC
Source organism: uncultured Phycisphaerales bacterium (assembly GCA_963704405.1). Classification (GTDB taxonomy): domain Bacteria; phylum Planctomycetota; class Phycisphaerae; order Tepidisphaerales; family Tepidisphaeraceae; genus MFD01213-c1. The sequence goes on along the minus strand of OY969903.1, from coordinate 478,871 downwards.
TGGTGATTTTTCCGCTGTCCCACAGGTCGGGAGTGGATTGAAGCAGGGGTTCGGCGGTGGCGACAAGAATGCGATAGGCCGATTGGGCTTCGCCACGACGGGAGGATTGGAGTTGCCAACTCAGGCGGGGGCGCAGGATGTCTATGCCGAGCGGATTTGATTTGGACTCGCACTGAAGCGCAGTAATGCTGGGAGCCGCGGAAGCAACGGAAGCGGCGAAAGGAAGGAGAAAGAACATTAGAAATGGGATCCGTTTTAGCATGGCTGGTTTAACGCATCTTAGCGGCTACCCATGGTCGAATGATATTCCCAGCGCCGTTGAATATGGCGAAAGAGTAAGACAAATCACAGCTGCGGGGGCAGCAGCCCCTGCGGCTGTGATTTGTCTTTATCTTGATCTTCCTCTTCCGCCATATTCAATGCCACTTGGGAATATCATTTCCATCACAGTAACTCCCACTATCGCAAGAGGCATAGAAAAATGAGATTAGCATTACATTCTCTTGTGAAATTCAAGCTCGCTATCTCCGCCGCAACAACATCATGAACTCACCGCGGTAGAACTTCCAACGGAGGTTCCCGCTTGCGCCTGTCTACTCTTTTGATCGCGATCTTTTTTCTTTCGTGTCACCTCGGCTGTGCATCGCAGCCGCCTACTGAATGGATCGATCCCGACACGGGTCACCGCATCGTTCGCCTCTCGCGCGAGCCCAACAGCGCGAGCCTTTACTTCAATCAAAACGCCTACACGCCCGATGGCCGCCACCTGATTATCACCTCGCCAGGCGGCCTCTCCACGATCGATCTGCAGACCCACGAAATCCAGCGCATCGTTGACGGCAAGGTCGGCGTCATCTGTGCCGGCCGCAAGAGCGGCGACATCTATTATGTCCGCAAAGGAACCATCTGCGCCGTCAACATCGCCACGCGCACCAGCCGCGAGATCATCAAGCTCCCCTTCCGCGGTTCAGTTCAAACCATTAATGCCGACGAAACTCTTCTCGCCGGCGCCATTATCGAACGCAAAAACGATGATGGCACCTATTCCCCCATCTCTCTTCCCTCCGACGACCCCATCGCCAACCCCGGCACTGGTTCAGACGCGCCCGGCGTCAGCAATCGCGATCGCTCTTCCGAAAGCGGCGCACCCGATCCCGCCAACCCGGGCAGCCGGCCTACCACTCGCAACGCAGTCCCCCTCGGCCCCGACGGCAAGCCGCTGAACAAAGCCGACGCCAAAGAAGTCCTGCTCGATCACCGCCTGAATAAGCGCACGCCGATGGCGCTGTTTATCGTCAACATCCAGAGCGGCCAGGTCAGGTTCTTCAACCACTGCACCGATTGGCTCAATCACCTGCAATTTTCCCCCACCGATCCCAATCTTCTGATGTTCTGCCACGAAGGCCCGTGGCACAAAGTCGATCGCATCTGGACCATCCGCACCGACGGCACCGGCCTGACCAGCATCCACCACCGCACTATGACCATGGAAATCGCCGGCCACGAATTTTTCTCTCACGACGGCAACACCATCTGGTACGACCTCCAAACCCCCCGCGGCGAAGACTTCTGGGTCGCCGGCTACAACCTCGCCACCACTGCGCGCACCTGGTATCACCTCAATCGCGATCAATGGTCCGTCCATTTTAATGTCTCCCCCGATGGCTCCCTCTTCGCCGGCGACGGCGGCGACTCCGAAATGGTTGCCCATGCCAAAGACGGCAAATGGATTTATCTTCTCCGTCCCCACCTGGTCCCTAATGCTGCCGGCCTCGCCTCAGACCAGAAAGGCCTGATCCAGTCCGGCGTCTTCGAACCCGAACGCCTGGTCAACATGTCCAAACACAATTATCACCTGGAGCCCAACGTCAGCTTCACCCCCGACCAGAAATGGATCATCTTCCGTTCCAACATGTTCGGACCAACGCAGGTCTTTGCCGTTGAAGTAAACAAGTCCAAATAATCACAAACGCACCGAACGCAACGAAAGAAACAAAAACTTAAAGACATCGCAACGCTGTGGCAGGGGATTTCGCACCCTCAACTTCTTCCTGCACATCTTGTTGCCCAAGTGTTCGTCGCTGAAATTTCCAAGCGGCGTTGAATATGGCGAAAGAGTAAGACCAAAACAAAGACAAAGACGAAGACAAATCGCAGCCGCAGGGGCTGCTGCCCTCACCCTTACCCACAACTCCGAAGTGTTTTTGAGAACATTTTCGCTTTCTTCAACGTACCTCGATTTTTTCCAGACATGGAGGTCGTGATGATGGTCTGCCAAGCCCATCAGTGGGCTCATCAGCATTTTGGATCGTTGGATCTGGGTGATCGTCGTCGTTCAAAAGGGTTGTTACACTCGCAGCCCAAATGGCGGCGACTCCGGGTCAATCCCTGCCTGTGCAACATAAGCAGTGGGCGGAGCTGAAAGCAGCTTACCGGTTTTTCGACAATCCACAGATTAATCCCGATGCGCTGCAAGCCCAGCACCGGCGGGTGACTTTCCAATCGTGCCGCGAGCATCCGGTGGTCCTGTGCGTGCAGGATGGCTCCAATGTGCAAGCCAGCCGTATTGCTGGAGGCCAATGGGTGATGCATTCGGCGCTGGCGGTCACGCCAAGCGGCGAAGTTTTAGGGTTGCTCGACCAGCGATTTTTCAAGCGGGTGAAGCGAGCGGCACGGGAGAGCAAAAAAGCCAGGCGTGATCGCTTTCGAGAGAGCGATGTCTGGATTGACGCCGTCCAGGCCGTCAAAGCGGCCAACTCACCCCATACGCACCTGATCCATATCTGTGATCGAGGGGCGGACGATCTGCGTCTGATGCACAGTTGCGTGGCGGCATCGAACGGTTTTGTCATCCGGGCCCGTCACGACCGCAACATCGAGCAGGCAACCGACAAGCTGTGGTCTTACATGGCGCAGGTTCCGGTCAGCGGACAAATCGATATTGAGATCGGTCAGCAGCGATGCGTCAAACGCAAGATCAAAGGCGTCACCCAGCGCCTGCCGCGTCCCGCCCGCATGGCCCAATTACAAGTGCGGTTTGCAACGGTGCAACTGCAACCTCCGGCCAAAAGCGCGCCGTCCACCCAACCGTTGACGGTGAATGTCGTTTATCTCAAAGAACCCCTCGAAGGCGCTGCGTCGCTGGAGTGGATGCTGCTGACCAATTTGCCGGTGGAGAATCTGGCCGATGCATTGACGATCATCGACTACTACTGCATTCGCTGGGTCATTGAAGAATGGCACCGGGCACTGAAAGAAGGTTGCAGACTTGGCGAATCCCAGTTGCAAAGTATTGATAACCTGCTTCGATTGATCAGCATGCTCTCTCCCGTGGCAGTGCGATTATTGCAGCTGCGTGATTGGGCCAACCTGCCGCGCAACGAACCTGCAGCCGCCAAACTCGACCTGCAGCAGAAGGTGCCGCAGGCAATGATCCAAGCCGCGGCAGCGCTAGGCCAATGCCGGATTGATCAAATGAGCCCCCGGCAATTCTGGCAAACCCTGGCTCACCAGGGCGGCTGGCTGGGCAGAAAACACGATCCCCGCCCCGGCTGGAAAGCAATCTGGATCGGCTGGGAAATCGTCTCCCGAATCGCACACGGCATCGAACTCACACAGCAAAACCGAATCGATGCAACTTGTGGGTAAGGGTGAGGGCTGCTGCCCCTGCGGCTGCGATTTGTCTTCGTCTTTGTCTTCTTCATCACCATATTCAATACCCCCCAAATATCTTCGACCACAGTAACTCACAAAACCACCAACTCGCCCTCTCCTACCAAAGATGCATCAATTAAATAAAATGATGAAGCTTCCCCCACATCCACTCCAACATCCCCCCCTCATTATTTATCGGCCAAATCGGCACGCCCCTTGCTCCCCTCCCATTAAATAAAGCCCCTTAAACCCCCGACCCATCCGCCATGCCTACATATTCGCCATACATCAATACATAAACGCTACAGGAGAGCCCACGCCATGCCGCAGAAAATGACCGCCAAAGACGCCCTCCCCCTCCTCAAAGAATCATTTCAAGGATGGAGTGAGGACAAGGTGCCCAAGATGGCCGCGGCTTTGGCGTACTACACCGCCGTCTCCCTGGCGCCCCTCCTGGTCATCACCATCAAAGTCGTCGGTGTCGTTTCTCACAAGACTGCCTCCGAGCAGGTTCACCAGCAACTCTCCAGCCTCACCGACCCCCGCATCGCCGACGCCCTCAAAGACGCCATCGATAAAGCCGGCCAGCCCGGCGCCGGAACCACCGCCACCATCATCAGCATCATCGTCGCCCTGTTCGGCGCCAGCGGGGTCTTCGGTGAAATGCAGGATTCCCTCAACACCATCTGGGAAGTCAAACCCAAACCCGGCCGCGGCGTCTGGGGCATCGTCAGCGACCGCTTCCTCTCCATGACCATGGTCCTCGGCAGCGCCTTCCTCCTCCTCGTCTCGATGTTCGTCAGCACCCTCATCACCGGCACCTCTGCCGCACTCATCAGCCACACCATCGGCGCCGACGGAACCATTTCCAAAATCGTCGGTTTCCTGATCGATCTCGTCATCTCCACCGGCGTCGTCACCGTCCTCTTCGCCGGCATCTATAAAGTTCTGCCGGATGTCAAAATCTCCTGGAAAGATGTCTGGCTCGGCGGTTTCGTGACAGCCATCCTCTTCCAAATCGGCAAATACCTTCTCAGCATCTATCTCGCCAAGGCCTCTCCCGGCTCCGCCTACGGCGCCGCCGGCTCCCTCGTCGCCGTCCTGCTTTGGGTTTGTTATTCCTCCTACATCCTCTACTTCGGCGCAGAGTTCACCAAGGTCTACGCCTGCCACTTCGGAACCCGAATCGTCCCCTCAGAAAACGCCGAACCCTTAACCGAAAAAATGCGCCGCCAGGCCGGCATCCCCCGCGAAACAAAACCACTGCAAAGCAAGTCCAGTGCATCCCCATCAAACCCAACCAAAACTCCCCCGCGCACAGCATCGCCCGCAAACTCCCCCGCGCGTCCCGCCCATCGCCGCCCCTCCCCCCAGGTCTCGGCTGCCCTGCACCCCTCCTATATCGCCCGCTATCTCCCCCTCTTCACCGGCATAGTCCTCGGCCGCTTCGCCTGGAAGCGCTATCACAAATCCCACCCCACCCCCCAAACCATCAAACAGCGCTGGCAAACCGCCGCCCAAAAATGGAAAAACGTCCTCCTCCTGTTCGGCGCCAACACCCAAAAACGCTACACCCTCACCTCCAAAGCCAACGCATAGCTATAATATATAATACGCTTTCCAAAAATCATCTGCGCTCCAGCGTGTAACTTGCTCCACAAACGGTTTTGACTCGTTCGGCGTCGAGACATGTCCTCTGCCACGCATCGCAGCCGGCTTGGCGTAATGCGTCGTAGTCCTTGTACGCTCGATTGGACCAGTAATGACTCCGCAGATAGTGCCAGAGATTCTCCATGGGGTTCAGTTCCGGTGAGTAAGGCGGAAGCGGAATCGCCGTCACGTTCGCCGGCAACTTCAACTCGCTCGACTTGTGGTATCCCGCCCCGTCCCAGATCAGCACGACATGAATCTGGGGATCAACCTCCTTGACGAACTGCTCGAAGAACACGTTCATCACCCCGGTGTTGAGATGAGGCGAGAGCAGTCCCACCGTCTGGCCCGTCGAAGGACAACAGGCGCCCAGCACATATAAATAATCGTACTGCGTTTGCCTCACCGCCCGCGGACGCGATCCCACCGGCGCCCACACCCGCGTCAGCGTCCCCTGCTGGCCAAAACGCGCTTCATCCTGGAACCAGACCTCGACCTTCTTGTCCGGATGTTCCCGGCGAACACGCTCGATCAGTGCCGGCAACTTTTTTTAAAGGCCTCCTGCGCCGCCGGATCGGCGCTCTGATGCCGGGGACGGGGCATCAGGTCGTTGTACCCCAGACGATGCAGAATAGAATAGGTCCCCGACAACGAACGAACCTTGCCGAACTCTTCATGCAGGATGCGCTGCACGTCCCGCCCACGCAGCGCGCACACGCCATCCTGGGCACGAGGCTCGGCGTCCAGACGCCGGCAAAACCGTTTCACTTCTTCTTCCACAAGCGGCGGCTTGCGACCCCGGCCCGGAGCATCGCGTAGACCTTCGATTCCCTGGGCGTTGTACCACCGCACCCATTCCTGCACCGCACGACGGCTATAACCGATGGACGCCGCCACTTCAGGCGCCGTCTTGCCCTCCATTGCCATTGCCACGCCGAGAAGCCGGATGGTCAGCAACGGATCATCCTGCTTTCGGGCCTGGTCACGAAGTTGATCGGAAGTATCAAATGCCTTGACACGCATGATGCGACCTCCTTGTCAGGTTCCATCATGCCATAATCAAATCAAATGCGCGCCACCAGGGTAGCCGGCGCGCATTTATTTTTTGGAAAGCGTATTATCAATACTTTGCAACTGGGATTCGCCAAGTCTGCAACCTTCTTTCAGTGCCCGGTGCCATTCTTCAATGACCCAGCGAATGCAGTAGTAGTCGATGATCGTCAATGCATCGGCCAGATTCTCCACCGGCAAATTGGTCAGCAGCATCCACTCCAGCGACGCAGCGCCTTCGAGGGGTTCTTTGAGATAAACGACATTCACCGTCAACGGTTGGGTGGACGGCGCGCTTTTGGCCGGAGGTTGCAGTTGCACCGTTGCAAACCGCACTTGTAATTGGGCCATGCGGGCGGGACGCGGCAGGCGCTGGGTGACGCCTTTGATCTTGCGTTTGACGCATCGCTGCTGACCGATCTCAATATCGATTTGTCCGCTGACCGGAACCTGCGCCATGTAAGACCACAGCTTGTCGGTTGCCTGCTCGATGTTGCGGTCGTGACGGGCCCGGATGACAAAACCGTTCGATGCCGCCACGCAACTGTGCATCAGACGCAGATCGTCCGCCCCTCGATCACAGATATGGATCAGGTGCGTATGGGGTGAGTTGGCCGCTTTGACGGCCTGGACGGCGTCAATCCAGACATCGCTTTCTCGAAAGCGATCACGCCTGGCTTTTTTGCTCTCCCGTGCCGCTCGCTTCACCCGCTTGAAAAATCGCTGGTCGAGCAACCCTAAAACTTCGCCGCTTGGCGTGACCGCCAGCGCCGAATGCATCACCCATTGGCCTCCAGCAATACGGCTGGCTTGCACATTGGAGCCATCCTGCACGCACAGGACCACCGGATGCTCGCGGCACGATTGGAAAGTCACCCGCCGGTGCTGGGCTTGCAGCGCATCGGGATTAATCTGTGGATTGTCGAAAAACCGGTAAGCTGCTTTCAGCTCCGCCCACTGCTTATGTTGCACAGGCAGGGATTGACCCGGAGTCGCCGCCATTTGGGCTGCGAGTGTAACAACCCTTTTGAACGACGACGATCATCCAGATCCAACGATCCAAAATGCTGATGAGCCCACTGATGGGCTTGGCAGACCATCATCACGACCTCCATGTCTGGAAAAAATCGAGGTACGTTGAAGAAAGCGAAAATGTTCTCAAAAACACTTCGGAGTTGTGGGTAAGGGTGAGGGCGGCAGCCCCTGCGGCTGTGATTCTTCTTCGCCTTTGTCTTTGTCCTCTTCACCTTCCACCATATTCAACGCCACATCAAAATTCATCACGCACACCCAAACAGAACCCCCACTTCCTCTCCACCACACAACGTACTTTCCAATCTCAAACGTAATCAGTCCCAGTTTCACATCCCACTTCCACACTCTTCTTCACCGAAAGGCCCACTATGTTCTCCGTCCCCAACGCCAAGCCCGGCGTGCTGTCCACGTACACTTCTACGCCGCGCGAAGTTTTTCTTGCCAACCGGCAGTTCGCGCAGTTCATCGCACAGCCCGTGACGATCGACGGCTCGCTCAGCGGCAACCCCCTCAACGCCCCCTTTGACTGGCTCCTCTACGCCGGCACCGCGCTCGGTCGAGTCACCGCCACCGGCAAATACGCCCCCAGCATCCTCGGCCAGACTGCCGCCGCCTACAGCCACACCACCGGCAACACGACGATCACGACCGACGTGAACACCGCCAAGGAAATCGTCCGCCGAATCGGCGCCAGTGGCACCTTCAAAATCACCGGCCCGCCCACCGCCGGTGGAACCGTCGCGACCCAGGTCGTCACCTTCTCCGCCGTCAACACTGCGACCGGGGCCGTCACCATTACTGCAATCGGAGCAGATGCAGTCATCGGTTCATTCCTTCAACCCAACGACGGCTCCGAAACCCCCGTCACCCTCATCTGCGACCCCTACGGCAAAAAAGTCGCCGACCAGCTCAACAGCACGAGAGTCGACGTCTTCGACCCCCAACTCCTCGCCGCCGGTGGCACATTGAATACGGCCGCCATCGTCAATTACCCCACCGATGCCAGTCTTAAAACCTGGCTAAAATTCGCCTTAAAAGTCACCTGCCCCGGCGTCAATTTCTCGGATGACTTTATGTGAATAATCGCAGAGCGCAAAACGCAGAGCGCAGATCAAAGAGCAAAAACCCTCCGATTCCCCGTATTCGATTTGCGCTGAATAATCGCAGAGCGCAAAACGCAGATCAAAAGTAAAAACCCTTCCATTCCCTGCATTCGATCTGCGCTCTGCGCTCATCGATCTGCGCTTATTCCCAACCTTCTCACTCCCCAAAGGATTCCCCCATGCCCACCGTATCCCTCCAAGACGTTCTCGGCGGTCCAAACCTCTGCGGTGTTATCCGCGGAACTGCCACCGGCGTTGCTAATGTCTTTCCGCCGGCCTTTTACCAAACCGACAAAACCGTCGATCGCGACACCGGTGAATATATCCGCGTCAGCGGCACCCGCACCGTTGCCCGCATCGCCGCCTATGGCTCGCCCAGCCAGCAGCGCACGCTTCGCGGCGTGGAAGCCGTCCCCGTGAAACTCATCCACACCGTCGAAAGCATCCTGCTTCCCACTGCCGATTATCTCAACCTCCTGCAATACGACGACACCTCCCGGCAGCAGCGCGGCTTGCAGGAAGTCACCCGGCAGGTCCGCGAGTTCCGCAAAAATTTCGACAACCTCCGCGTCGCCGCCCTCACCCAAATGCTCTTCCAGGGCGCCGATCTATTGGGACGGCGGCGGCAACCTCCTGCCCAATAGCACCGGCGCCAAAACCATCGCCGACTTCGCCGTCCCCGCCGCCAACAAAGCCCAGCTCGATCCCCTCGCCAGCGGCAGCAACGTCATCGACATCACCTGGGACAACGCTGCGTCGGACATCGATGCCCAGCTCATCCGCCTCCGCCAGATCGCCACGCGGCTCACCGGCTATCCCATCAAGCACGCGTTCTATGGCCGCAATGTCCCCGGCTATCTCACCAACAACACCAAGCTGCAAAATTATTTCGTCCGCAACCCCGGTGACAACACGCAGTATCTTTCCACCGCCGACATCCCCTCGCCGCTCCTTGGCCTGCAATGGCACCCCGCTTATGAAGCGTTCTTCGAAGATGCAACCGGAACCCTCCAGAACCTCGTCGGTGACGACCAGGTCGTCTTCACCCCCGACCCCTCCCCCGACTGGATCGGCTGGCTCGAAGGCACCTACCCCATCCCCACCAACGTCGGCGCCGTCGCCACCGACGCCGCCGAGTCCTTAAGAAGCAATGTCACCACCGCCGCCGGCATGTTCGCCTACGGCGTGCTGAGCACCGACCCCGTCACCATCAAAATGGTCGCCGGTGACACCTTCCTCCCCGTGCTCAAGGTGCCCAAAGCAATCTTCATCGCGACCGTGAAGTTCTAAGAGGAATCAATCACAGGAATTTGAATCCACTCTCTCCCGAGGCGATTCCCCTCTGGGTCCGCGCTGATGCCGAACCCAGAGGGATTCTTTTTACCCCTTCTTTGCGACTATTAATTTGATGCCGAAGATCAGCGCCTCTGACGCAACCTCCCGCGCGTCGATGCCACGACTCGACTGTCTTCGACCCTAGGCTCAGACCCGAAGGGAGTTCATCGAAGTTAAGCAGCAACCGCGGGAGAAGGTTGTATTAGAGAGGCTCCAAGAATAAACTACATGCTGGATTGGTGCGTTATAAGCGGTAAAAGAGGCGGGTTATAACGGCATTAACGGCCTCTTCTGATGCGTTCAAGTTCACGGTTCAGACCGCCGATAAAAAAATAGCCTGTTATGGGAATAGCAGTGGCTTGACGTGCGTTTTTAAGTTAGATAGGTTGTTAACGCTAAAACGAGGAGACACATATGACACCAAATTCTGAAAAGAAGATGTGACCTGCCGAACAGAGCCGATCATCATGATCGGCTCTTTCGTTTGCGGGGCGATGTTTACGGATTTGTTTTCCACACCTTTTCCAGCAACTTCATATCCGGGTCCACAGCCGCTTCTGATCGATTCGTCGGAGAGATTTCAATCGAGCGCTTCAGATCAGCCTCGGCCTTTTGCATCAATTCAGACTTCTCCGGCTCAGGCCTGGTAGCGGCCATCAGTGCCAGGTAACACGCCCGGTTGTACAAGATGTCGGCCGTGTCCACATCACTCCCGGATCCTTCCTTCTGCCTGGCAGCAACCACTTCCGACAACACCTCGATCGCTTTGGAAAGCTGCTCTTCCTGTCGATACAGCCGGCCCAGGAGAATTGCGGTGCGCCGCTCTGTTGGCATCGCCTTGCGAAGTTTTTCCAGTCGGCTAATCGCCTCATCGCGAACGGGGTCTCGTCCTTTGATGATTTCTCTTGCCCGCGCCGCCTCGGCCGCAAATGAAAGTGTCTTTTCGACTTCCAGGTCTCGCTTCAGCAGGGATTCGCGCAACCTTCTCGGCAGATTCAGCCGGGTCCACAAATAGCGCGCAGAAAACCGCAGATGAAGAAAAAGATCATCACAGCCAGGCCTGCCGCCCGGCTGCCGGGCGCGTAACCCAGTTGCTGCTCTGCGAAGGCGCTGATGCCTTTCATGCGGATGTAGATTGAATTGACCTGGGTCAAACCAACGCCGACGAGTATCTTCGTCAACCAATCGGATATCTGCTCCAGGTTGGTGTTGTCGACATAATCGGTTGCTCGGTTTCGATACCCGTCATCGTGCGACGGCATCTCTGCCGACCCGGCCATGGTTCGGGGGATTCCGAATAAAAATCCCAGCAGGAACCCGACCGTCATGGCCGCGAGGCCCATGAGCAATAAGATGCTGCCGTGGCAGAACGGATGTCCGCATGCACCGCAGCAGCTCGAGTAAATGGCGATGCAAACAACCCCCAGAGCAATGGTCGCGGGTATGGCCCAATCCTCTGCAATGACTCCGCGGACGCATCGGCCCGTGATATCACGAAATTCCCGTGTACATCTTCTTGCGAAACGTCCGGTCTCTAAAATCAGATCCCAGTTTCTTTGATTTGCCGGATCGCCCATAAATTTGCCCCTGCCGGTTGGAATTCATCCAGACAGGCTCAAGCATATTCCCCGGCAGATAACTAGCAAGCTTTTGCATCGCGATACACGCTTTGCATCGCGACCGCGGCTGTCCATTTCTATTTGCTTGCCCGCGCATTGTTCCAAATTGAGATGCATTGAATATGGCGGAAGGCGGAGAGGAAGAAGACGAAGATAAAGACAAAAGAGACCAATCACAGCCGCAGGGGCTGCTGCCCCCGCACCTCCCGCTGGGAGGATAAGGGCCCACTGTGCAGGCGGGTGGGTTGTGGCCGGGGCGGAGCCGGTTCTTACTCTCGCCGTGCCGTCAGGTTCCACCCCGGCGTCCCCACCTCCTTAGCGGGGCATGCCGCCTTGTACGCGCTGAGACGCATAGACAAGCGCGGAATGCCGAGCTTATGCCTAGGACGCATGGGTTGAGCCGGGTCGGGCTTTTTGTCAAAGGAGTGTTGTTTAAATCGAAGTCCAGATTCTTGAACAGTATCCGGCTCGGAAAGATGTATTCCTGCGAGGCGGCACGATACCAAACATGGCAAGCTGCTCCCGGTCGTCGCGAAGATGTGTATAACTGTGTTTGATGGCGACTGGCGTCGGTGCGTTGGAAGGTTTGGCGGCGCGGGGATGTTTGGTTCATTGCGTTGTCCCGCATGATTAATGGTTATGACATTGCTTATGGACTGGGTCTGGCCCTGGCGGCACCGTTCTGGTTGGCGCGGGGGAATGCGCGGCGGAAGGTTCTGCGCCGTTTGGGCAGCGGATGGGGCATGTGTTGCCGCGGGATTCGGGCTCGCCGGCGGTGTTGATCCATGCGGTCAGCCTGGGGGAAATTAATGCGACGGCGGCGCTGGTGAAGGGGTTGCAGGCGGCGCGGCCTGAATTGCATGTGATTATTTCCACGACGACTGAAACGGGATATGACCGTGGCCGCCAGCTTTATGGGTCGGCCGCGCATGTGACGCTGGTGCGGTTCCCGCTGGATTTCACGGCGGCGATCCAGCGGCTTCTGAACGCCATCAGGCCAACGCTGGTGGTACTGATGGAACTGGAGCTGTGGCCAAATTTTCTGCGGCAGTGCGAGAAAAAGAAGATACCCGTGGCGCTGGTCAACGGGCGAATGACTGTGCCCGCTTATCGGCGGTACCGGCTCGTAAAACCAGTGACGGCAGGAATGCTGCGGCGGCTGGCGGCGATCTGCGTGCAGGACGAAATATACGCCGCGCGGTTCAGGCAATTGGGTGCACAGGCTGATCGCGTGCAAATCACCGGCACGATGAAGTTTGATAATGCCCAGATCACGGACCGCGTTGCAGAGGCGGATCAATTGGCCCGCGATCTTGGGTTGAGTTCCGGCAGCGGTAATAACCCGCTGCTGGTTTGCGGATCGACAGGGCCGGGGGAAGAGGTGATTATTCTTGAGGCGTATCGGATGCTGCTTCAGCAGCATCCCACCTTGCGCCTGGCGATCATTCCTCGAAAGCCTGAGCGGTTTGATGAAGTGGCGACGGTGATTGAAGCGTCGGGGTTCCCGATGATCCGCCGTTCGACCGGCAATCTGCCGCCGCCGAATACGCGGCCGGTCATTCTTGGGGACACGATGGGTGAACTACGAAAGTTCTATAGCCTGGCGACGGTTGTGTTCGTGGGGCGCACGCTGGTTGATCTGGGTCCGCGGCAGCACGGCAGCGACATGATCGAACCCGCCGCCCTGGCAAAACCAGTTGCCATTGGGCCGTGGTCGCACAATTTTGCGGAGCCGATGCAAAAGCTGAAGGCGGCCCATGCGATTGCCGAGGTCAGTGATGCGGCAAGCCTGGCCGCGGTGCTTGGGGATTGGCTGAGCCACCCTGCAGCGGCGGCGGAACTTGGCCAGCGGGCGCAAAATGTTGTTCGCGAGAATCAGGGCGCAACCGCCCGGCACATTGAAATGATATTGAACCACCTGCCGGCCTCCGGGTGATGGTTAATCACCCGGAGGCTTTGGCTGGCGGGAATATTTTATCTGAAATTGAACGTCGGAATGGGCGGGGCCGGAAGAATCAGTGCCCTCCGCCGCTTCCGGGCTTGATGACGATCTGCGGGCGGCCCTTTTCCGGCCAATCGAGGTGGAAGAATTGGCCGCGGGGGGAATCGGTTCGTTCGTAGGTGTGGGCGCCGAAGTAATCGCGCTGGGCTTGCAGGAGATTGGCGGGAAGGCGGGCGCTGCGGTAGCCGTCGTAGTAAGCGAGAGCGCTCATGAACGCCGGGGCGGCGATGCCGTTGGTGGCCGAAAGGGCAACGACCTTGCGCCAATTCGCCTGTGCCTTTTGGATCTGTTCGTTGAAGTAAGGATCGAGCAGCAGATTGACCAGGTCGGCGTTGCGGCCGTAGGCGTCCATGATCTTCTGCAGGAAGCGGGCGCGGATGATGCAGCCGCCGCGCCAGATGGCGGCAATTTCGGCGAAGTTCAGCTTCCACTTATATTCTTTCTGCGCTTCCCGCATCAGTTGGAAACCCTGGGCATAGGCGCAGATTTTGGAGCAATAGAGCGCGTCGCGGATGGCGTTAACGAGTTCTTCGCGGTCACCGGCGTAGCGGGCTTCGGGGCCTTTGAGTGATTTGCTCGCCTCGACGCGCTCTTCCTTCAATGCGGACAGGCAGCGGGCGAAGACCGCCTCAGCGATGGCGTTGGCGGGGATGCCCATGTCCAGCGCGTTGGTGCTGGTCCATTTGCCGGTGCCTTTCTGGCCGGCGGTGTCCAGGACGTAATCGACGAAGTAGCCGTCGAGATGAAGCGGATCTTTCTGCTGAAGGATGTCGGCGGTGATCTGGATGAGATAGGAATCCAGATCGCCCTGGTTCCACTGGGCAAAGACTTTGCTCAGCTCAGGCGCTTTCATGCCGAGGAGGTTGGTCATGAGCCAATAGGCTTCGCCGATGAGCTGCATGTCGATGTATTCGATGCCGTTGTGGACCATTTTCACGTAATGTCCGGCGCCGTTGGGGCCGAGATATGCAGTGCAGGGAACACCGCCGACAATGGGCTTGCCGGGGGCGTAGTCTTCCATGGGTTTGCCGGTTTTGGGATCGACCTTGGCGGCGACGGCTTCCCAGATGAGCTTGAGGTGCTTCCAGGAATCGGGATCGCCGCCGGGCATCATTGAGGGGCCGAAGCGAGCGCCGAGCTCACCGCCGGAGACGCCGGAGCCGAAGAATTTGCACTGGCTGGCGTAGTCGCGTTCGCGGCGGATGGTGTCGGTCCAGAGGGAGTTGCCGCAGTCGACGATGATGTCATCCTTTTCAGCGCCGGCCTGGATCAGCTCCTTGGTAACGGCATCAACGGCGGGGCCGGCTTTGACCAGGATGATGAACTTGCGGGGTTTTTTGACGGCGGCGACGAGGTCTTCCACGGTTTCACAACCGACCAGCCCGCCAGGCGGGTTTTCGCGGGCGATGAATTTCTTCATCACCTCGGTCGTCCGGTTGTAGACGGCGACCTTGAAGCCGTGGTCCGCGATGTTCAGCGCGAGGTTCTCGCCCATGACGGCAAGGCCGATTAATCCAATATCTGCAACAGCTTGTTGTGCCATGATTCAATGCTCCGAGAGAGTTTGTGAAAGGGCGATAGTCTAAGCTCGACAGGCGGATTTCACCACGCCTGCAGGATGGAAAAGGTTGAACGGGTCTGAAAACTCCGCGCGGGCCGGGCATGTTTGATCGTGGGAGCTTTACGCTGAGTCCACCCGCAGTCAATGCCCGAACAATCCGCGTAACTGGTCGGCGGCGTTCTTAACCTTTTTCGCCTTGTCCATCGCCTGATTGGCCGGCGGTGGTGGTGGTGTGACCTGTGGAGGAGTGGCGTGCGACTGTTGCGGGCTCGGCGGCGGTGGCGAACTTTGTGGGGTTTGAGTTTGCTGCGGGGTGGGAGTTTGGCCGGCGATGGCGGTTGTGCCGAAATCTCGCTCGGGGCCGGGGCTCACGGTAAGGCGGTACAGGGCAGGCGATATTGGCATTCCCCGTTGGTCACTGTCCTTGGTGGCAAAGAAGAAGATACTGTTATCGGGCAGCACACTGGCCTGATAATTCAGGACACCCAGGTTACTGCCGCCACGACCAGCGAGTTGGTAACCGGTGACTTCGTCGCCGTCGATGATGTAGTGAATTGTGTGCATGCCACTGGTGGTTGTGACATCCTGAGCCCAAAGGGCGTGCTTGCTGTCGGGAGTGAATTTAAATGTTGCGTCCATTCCATTTCCAACGGCGCCGCCTTGTGCGCTAACTGGCTTGGTTGCCATTCGCCCGTCTATGACGACTTTGCTCCAGTCGTCGGTGTAGGCCAGATGTTTTGAGTCCGGGCTGAAATGAAGGGCGGAATTGACGGCGGAGCCGAATTTCACCGAAGGCAGCACCGGTTGCTCCTGGCCGTCGAGGACGATGTATTGCCCCCGGCTGTAGCTCGGTGACTGCTGCGCCTGCTGCCTTTGAATCGGTGTCATGTTGGCGGTGGGATCTTTGGCCTGTGCGATATAGGCCAAATGTTCCCCGTCGGGGCTGAATACCAGCGGGCCATAGATTGATTCATAGGTGGTTTGCTGTTTGCCGTCTTCCACCACGAAAGCGGTGCCGCTGTTTGCCACCTTAAAGGCAACATGCTTTCCGTTGGGGCTTAAATAGATCGTGGGCACCGGGGTGTAAGGCCCGGATTCGTCATCGTCGCGAACGACGTAGTTCCCGTTGGCGTTCTGCCGGGCGACATAATTAACGTGCTGGCTGTCGGAACTGAAGAGGACATTCTCGATGCCGTGGTATCCGAGCCCGTGCTTCCCATTCACCGTGAGACTGAGCTCATTGTTGCCCGGACGTTCTTCCAGCCAGGCGACATGCTGGCCATCCGGACTAAGGTACAGCGGTAAAGCGCCGTGTGCCGGAAAGCGGTGGCCCTTGGCCACGTCCCACACCTGCGAGTCCAGACCGGCGCATTCGTCGGTGAGCATCCCTTCCGACGGGGTGCCCTGGTGCGTACGCTTGTTGGCGGTGTAAGCGACGTGGCCATCGGCGCTCAACTGGCAGTTATAGATCTCCTCGTACGCGGCCAGCTCCTTGCCGTCCGCCATCAGGTGCGCCTTTTGCACCGACGTGCCGGCTGGAACATTTCCGGTGAAGTCCTCGCCAACGTACGCCCAGTGATTGCCGTCGGCGCTGAAATGAAAATCGTGCACCTTATAGAATGGCTTCTCGCTCTTTCCGTCCATCACAACCGAAGTGTTCTCCGGCTTGCTCGCGTCGACCACGGTGCCTACGTACGCCACATGCGCATTGTTGGAACTAAACTGAAGGTCCGTGATCGTTGCGTAGAACGGACTGTCCTTCCCATTGATGACGGCCAGCAGATGGAAGTTCTGCTGATCGTGTTGTGCGACAAACGCGTTCTGCTTGCCGTCGGGACTGAAGCTGAACTGGTCCACCAGTTGATAGCCGACCATTTCCTGGCCGTCGATGACGACCATCTGGTCATCGCCGCGGCGGGCAATGTACATCACGTGCTGACCGTCGGCGCTGAAGATGATTTCCTTATTCACCGCAGAATTAAGGTGTCCAATTTCGTCGTACTTCCCGCTCGGCTTCCCATCGACCACAACGGCAAACCGGCTGCCCCTGATGGAAACGAAGGCGACGTGCATCCCGTCCGGGCTGATCACGACGCGCTGCGGGCTCTGGTCCTCCACAGCCGGCGCGACAGGCTCTGCATCGATTTTCAGCGCGCCGGAATTCAACGACTGCGCAACCGGAGCCACGTTATTCACCGGCGACGGCGCTGCAACATGCGAGCCGTTACCGGCGCTGCCCGCAACGGCTCGGCTCGCTGAAAAACCAGCGGCCATCAGAATGCACCCGGCAACAACGGCATAGCAACGCATAGCGCCTCCCGCTGATAGCAAATTTAGAATAACAAAATATGGCCGCGGTTTTATCGAAAAGCAACGATAAAACAAAACCTTAGCGACATTTGAATCACAGATTTCACAGACAAAGAGAAGGCTTCTCTTTGTCTGTGAAATCTGTGATTGGTTTTCCCCGCCTCAGACCATCAGAACTTATTCGCCTGGATGTAGTCCTTGTCGCCTTTGAGGAAGTTGACGATATTTTGCGTGGCGCGCATGGCCTGGCGTTCGACGCTTTCGAAAGTGCGGCTGCCGACGTGGGGGGTGATGAGGATGTTGTCGATTTCCTGGAATGGATGCGGCGCTTTGATGGGTTCGTGATCCAGCACGTCGCCGCCGTAACCACCGAGGCGGCCGGTGCGGCAGGCATCGGCGATGTCTCCTTCGTTGACGAGCCCCCCGCGGGCGGTGTTGATCAGGAGCGCGCCTTTTTTCATGAGTTCGATGCGGTCTTTGTTGATGTAGCCGCGGTTGGTGTCGTCGAGGTTCATGTGGAGGGAAACCACGTCGGCCTTTTGCAGCACTTCCTCGGCGGTCTTTGCCTTTTCGACGTTGTACTTGGCGGCGAACTCGTCATCGAAATAGCGGTCGAAGGCGATGGATGTCATGCCGAAAGCATTGGCGCGGATGACGACTTCCTTGCCGATGCGGCCCAGGCCGATGATGCCGATTTTCTTCCCGGCGAGCTCGCTGCCGGTGATGCGCTTCCACTGCCCTTTTTTCACGGAACTGAGGTGCGGCCAGAAATGCTTGGCCAGGCCGATCATCAGGCCAAACGCATGCTCGGCGACGGTAGTGTGATTCACTCCCGGTGTGAAGAGGACGGGGATTTTCTTTTCGGTGGCGTATTTCACGTCGATCGAATCGAGGCCGATGCCGTATTTGGCGATGACGCGGAGGCGGGGGAGCGAGGCGTCAATTACTTTGGCGGTGATGATGTCGTCGCCGTTGAGGAAGCCATCGAAGCCGCCACCGGTTTTGACAAGGTCGAGCACCTGCTGCTCGGAGAGGGGACCGCGGGCACGGACGACTTCGAAGCCGCTGGCGGCCAGGGCGTCGTGATGTTTGCCGGGGGTGTCCTGGTAGCTGGTGGTGGTGAGGAGAATGCGCATATTATTTCTTCATCCTGAGCGAAGACGGTATTCCCGCCGTAGTCGAAGGATCCAGGTGTTCACTTCAATGAACGCCACGATTTGATGATCCTTCACATTTGGAAAGTTCGAGTCCCTATCACAAGCGGCGCCGATCGTAGCACGGCGAAACCTGCGTTTCACATAAGCGCTGGCTGGATCCTTCGACTGCGGCGGTGTACCGCCTTCGCTCAGGATAAACCTTGCCCCAGTGCTTCCAGGTGCTTGCCGAAATGCAACGCGAGCACTTCAGAATAGGTTGACCGGTTGCTTTCCAGCACCTTTCGGATCGCCGGGCCAAGCTCCGCATGCGTTAAGACTGAGCCGAAGGTGCAGTGCAGGATTTGGCGGCCGGGATCGCTCATCCCGGTGCCGGCCGGCGTGCGGTCCCAGCGGCCGAGGTAGAGAGTTTCGAGATTCTTTGCGTCGGGGACCGCGGAAGGGGCGGGGACGCCGGGGACGGTCGCCGAGACGTGATAGGTGGCTTTGTCGGTGTCGTATCGGCCGCGGGAAAAATCGATGATGGTGCGGAAGAGGGGCTGATCGTGGATCGCGATCACACGAAGCGCTTCAAGGTAGCTGGTGCCGGCGGTTTTTACGTGGAACAGGCCCTTGGTTTCGCGGGCCAGGGCAGCGTAAATGGAAAGCTTGTCAGAGCCTGAGTGCAGGCTCAGCTTATAAGGCCCGAGGACCTTCGCGATGGCGGCGTGATCGGCAAGCGACTTGCTCAGCTCAGCGACATTGCCTTTATAGTCGACGCCTTTTTCGAATTCGCCAATGAATCGGGGGGCAAGGCTGACGAGCTTCATTCCGTTCAGCACGCACTGCTCGGCGATGATGTAATGCTCGGCGAGCGTTGTGGGCTGGGGGGTTTCATCGACGCTCAATTCAATTTCATACGGCTGGTTTTTGGATTTGGCGGTCTTCTCGATGTGCCTGGCGAGATTGACGGCCATGTTGATGGCTTTGCCATATTTCACCGCCGCCTTGGAAACGGTCGATTCGTCAAAGTTGATGACGGTTCCGGTGGTCAGCGTGATTTTCTTGCCGCGATATTTTTCAACCCAGCGAGTCTGGTCGGCGACGGCTTTGAACTTTTCCGCGATCTGGGCGGCGGAGTAATCGTCCGCGCCCGCGTCGACTTCACCGGATGGATCGATCGTGAAAAATACAAACCCCGCCGCGATGGTGCGGTCCACATCTTCCGGCGTCTTCAGGTGGTCGGCGTCCGCGCCCTGCGGACCCGTGTAACCCACTTCCTTCACACCGGCGGCGGCGGCGTTCATCACATCTTCCGGATTGCGCCGGGTCCGCGCCATTTCGCGAATCGACTGCTGCGCGAAGATCGGAAGAATGCCGGTGCCCGAACGCATCAAAGCGATGGCGTGGCCGGGCGTTGCCAGTCCCATGCGATCGCCAAAACCAAAGCTCGGCGCCAGACCCAGTGCGACAGGTTTAGATGTAAATGTTGACATGACAGTGCCTCTCAAACCGCTTGATAACTTGGTCTGCCTCCCAAATCGTGCAGACCCTCAATCGCCCCGTAAGCGGCAACGGCGGCGGGCGGGCATGTTATAGCGATTGCGTTCGGGAAACCATCGCGCGCTTAACGTGCGGAATAGGCAAAAGATTTATATTTTCTGCCAGGCTTGAAAGGGCCTGGTTGCCGCGACACGTCGGCGATCATAAATCCAGCTTTCGAAAGGTCTTCCAACGATATCCACTGCCGATGTTTATCGCTTGCAGTTGCCCGATGCGGGTTTCCATGGGGAGGTGGCTGTGGCCGCAGTAGATATTTTTGATGTTGGAATGCGAGAGCAGCAGTTGTCCGATGCGGTCGCTGCCAAGAAAAGCTTTGGCAAAGTCCCACTGGGCCGAGTGCGGCGGAGGGAGCAATTGCCGCAGGGGAAGGTGATGGGTGCAGGCGAGGATATTGGGAATCGACGACAGCGCATTCAACTGGCCGGAGAGCCGATCGAGAATCTCCTGGAGGAATTGTTCGTCTGTGCGGCCAAGCTTGATGAATTTGCCGTCGTTCCATCTTGCGATGATGTCGTTGGCGATGGGCAGGATGTCATCGGTTTGTTTGAAGAGGTGTGCGAAGCTGTTCAGATGGGCCGCCGCTCCAGGTGAAATCTTGGCTTCATAAAAGCGGCGGGGGATGCCCAGTTCCGGGGCGGCAAACGAAAAATCATACCAGCCCACGGTGCCGACAATCGCGATGTCGCCGGCGATGAAAGGCTCGGTTTCCAGCCAATGCCAGCCAAGCGCTCGGACTCGGCGGGGCAGATGTTCGGTGAAGATTGCGTAGCTGTCCTGCGATTTTGTCCAGAGCTCGTGGTTGCCCGCGATAAAGAGCCGGGGGCCGGAGAAATCAAAGCGGGAGAGGCATCGTTCGAGTGAATCGCCGTCGGCGACCGCGGTGTCACCGATCACCACGAGCACGTCGCCGCCAGCAGTGTTGATGCGGGCGATGAGGTCATCCGCGAGGGGTTTGCTCTTGGGATGGTTGTAATGCAGGTCGGCGGTGAGAAGGAGCCGCATGGAATCTTCATTCTACTCCACACCGCCTGCGATGCTGCGCGATATACTTCGCGTTCGTCAAAAAACAGTTCGATCCAGTCCATTCCAAGGATACGTATGCCAAGCACTGAAGAAGATCAGAAAAAAGCGTTGAAGGCTTTCAAAAAACGATTGAAGCTCACCAGGCTCGATGATGAATCGCGCCTGGGCCATGGGCCGATGAGCGGCGGCGGGAAAGAGCAGGTCATCTCCATCCAACCGCCAGCCGGTTTTGGTCGGGAAATCTGGGAGGAACTGGTTGAAAAGGGAGTGCTGCGGCGGGATGGAATTGGGTTCTATCAGTTGGTGGAAGGTAAATAAGCGAAGTCATAAATTCGAAAAGAGGAACCTCGGGCAACATCGCACCCCGCCTTGCAGTAATTAAGGCCCTCTAACTTGTGCATCAACGCCGCATCGGGATATTGATTGGCAACGGAGTCAGCACGCGAATGTCGCCATTGGTTATAGAAAATGTGACGAAGCAGTTCCGGCAGGGAGACCGGAAAGTGGCTGCCCTCGCTGGAATCAGCCTGGAGGTCGCGCAGGGAAAATTCCTGGCGATTATGGGAGCCAGCGGCTCCGGCAAGAGCACTTTGCTTCACCTCATGGCCGGTCTGGCGACGGCGGATACGGGCCGCGTGCTCGTTAACGGCACCAACCTTACTGATATGAACGACAACCAGCTCACTCTGTTCCGCCGGCGGAACATCGGGCTGGTGTTTCAATCGTTCAACCTCATCCCGACGTTGTCCGCCGAGGAAAACATCATGCTGCCGCTGATGCTTGAAGGCCGCAACGGAGATTCAGGCTCGGCGAAGGTTGAAGAACTATTGGAAAGCCTCGGGCTGGCCAGCCGCCGCGGACATCGGCCTGATGCAATGAGCGGCGGTGAGCAGCAGCGGGTCGCGATCGGGCGGGCGCTGGTGACAGACCCGGCGGTGATTCTGGCCGACGAGCCCACCGGGAATCTCGACAGCGCCAACAGCCGCGCAGTCTGCGAACTGCTGCGCGATCTGTGCGCGGTTCATTCCAAGACCATCGTCATGGTCACGCATGAACCAACCGTCGCGGCATACGCGCAGGAAGTGGCCGTGCTGAAAGACGGAAAGCTCGTCGAACGATTCAACACCGACGAAACCGGCGGCGGGCAAGGCCTTGCGCTGCGGTACCAGGAATCTCTGCGATAGTTCAACGTTTAGAGGCTTTTAATCCCTTGGCGTTTTTCGCCTGCGGACTTACCTTTTGTTCCCATGGATGAGCTGAAAATCGGTCTGATCGGCGGATCGGGAATGGGGCAGGCATTTGCGGCCGATGGCGCCAGACGCCATTCGGTGGATACGCCGTTCGGAAAACCGAGCGATGACATCCTGGAGAGCGAATTGGGCGGGACGCCCGTGTTTTTTTTATCGCGCCATGGGCCGGGGCATACGCTCAATCCATCGCAGGCGCCTTATCGGGCCAATATTTTCGCATTGAAACAACTGGGCTGCACGCACGTGATTGCTTCAGGCGCCGTGGGTTCGCTGCGCGAAGAATTCAGGCCGCGCGATCTGGTGATTGCGGATCAGGTGATCGATAAAACCTTTAAACGGCCCAATACATTTTATGATAGAGCGGCCGTGCATGTGGAGCTGGCGGAACCTTTTTGCCGGGTGCTGCGTCAATGTTTGTTAGACGCCGCCGCTGCGCCGTCCAGTGCAGCCGAACCGCCTGAAAATCCTGCAGGCGCGGCGTATAAAGTCCACGATCGCGGCTGCTATGTCGCGATGGAAGGGCCCGCATTTTCCACCCGCGCCGAAAGCCTCATGCACCGCCTCTGGGGCGGCGATCTCATCGGCATGACCGCCATGCCCGAAGCAAAGCTGGCGCGGGAAGCGGAAATGAGCTATGCGCTGGTGGCCCTGGTGACAGACTATGATTGCTGGCGCCAAAAACAGCCGCTCGCTCCCGGAGTTCTGCCGGCAGACCCCGGGCCCGCAGAACCAGCGGACCCGGCAGCGCTGCTGAAGGAGATTATCGCCAACCTCCAGGCGGCTTCTGAAAACGCGACCGGCCTGATCCGCCGCACGATCGTGCAGATGACCGGCAGGCGCGAAGAATTGATGTCTGCCCCATCGCGGCAGTCTTTACGGCTGGCAATCTGGTCTGAAAAGCAAATGATCGATCCGCAGGAAATTGATCGATTGCGGCCCCTGTGGGGGAGATACTTTACGCCGTAGCCCGCGTTAGCGCCTGCAATCAATCGAAACCGCGATGCAGTTGGCGCGTAAGTGGAAATGGGAGCCTGTATGACGCACCCGGTAACCCGTTTCGTCTGGCAGTCGCTGGTGATTTCGGCCGCTGTATTTGCCGCCACGCCCGTCATCAGCCAGGAAGCGCCAGACCACAATTCAATCCCGGCACAGGACGGCGATGCGGGAAGCACCGCTGTCCCCACGCCCCCCAGCGTTTCCATTCCTGATTCTCCCGCCGCCTTGGAAAAGCTTTCCAAGGCGGCTGAAAAAGAACATCAGAAAGCCTGGAAAACAGCCGCCGAATTTTATCAGGAAGTGCTGGCGAAATATTCGCGCCGGGTCGTCCCGGCGAAAATTGATCCGAAAGACGCAATTTACCAATACACCGGCGTCGCCGGCCTCGTGCAGGAGCGGCTGGCGAAATGGCCCGACGAAGGGCTCAACACCTACCGCAATGCGTACGGCCAGACCGCCTCCGATCTTCTTGCCGCAGCAGGGCGCGATGACATTGCGGCTATCGAAAATGTCTTCTGGACCTACTTCATCACCGACGCGGGCAAGGCCGCCGGCATTCGATTAATGGATCTGGAACTGGAAGCAGGCCAATTCACCGCCGCCGCCAGGACCGGTGAGCGCTTGCTCGCCATTCATCCGTCGCTGGGCGCGGAACGGGCGATGATCGTCTATCGAACCGCGCTCGCCGAACATTGGGGCGGCGATGACGCAAAATCCCACGATCTGCTGGATGACCTGAAGCAGCATCATCCTAATGAAACGGGCGCTATCGCTGGCAAGGATGTGGTGCTGGCAGATGCCCTTGCCGAGGCGCTTGGGACCGCCGCCCCTCAACCAACCACACAGCCCGGCGACGCCGACCATTGGCCCAGCTTTGGCGGAGTTGGCGGGCGCGGGGAGATTTCATCGTCTACCGCCAGGCCGGGCGCACAAGGGCTGGCGCCGATCCAGCTTGCTCAACCGGTGCTGGATGAAGTGAACGCGCAGCCGCAGCAGCGCGCGCAATATCAGCAGATCGATCAGGCAGACCTGGCGGCCGGGCAGCTTCTGGGTGTCATGCCGGCGACAGATGCGGGCGCACTTTATTTCCAGGATGGCCGCCATGTTTACGCCGTCAGCGCCGACAGCGGCCAACCGCTTCCTGCGTGGCTTCGCACATATCCTTCCGATCATGGCCACTTCAGCCTTCAGGCGTTCGGCCGGTGCGCGGGGAGCAGTTGACTCTCACCGTCACGCCGCGCCAGGTGCTCGCGGTGATGGGACAGACCGATCGGAGCAGCATTGGTTTGAACATCGGGATTCAACCCGAAAGCACGCGGCTGGTATGCCTCGACCGGGACACGGGCCGCGAGCTGTGGAGCCACTCTCCCGCCGATCTGCCCGAGTCGGCCGCTCCGCTGCGCAATGCCGACTACAACGGCACACCGCTCGTGATTGATGACGGCGGGGGAAGCTCCGTGCTGATTGTGGCCCATGCGGGCAAGGGAAATCAGTTTGAGGATTGTTACGTCGTTTCGCTGTCGCTGGCGAGCGGACAATATCAGTGGTCGACATACATCGGCAGCGCCAGCCGTATGCTTGACGGCGAAGTCGGGGCCGCTCCGCAGGATGCCTCGCAGCTTTCATATGCCGACGGCCGCGTGTTTGTGCTGAGCAATCTGGGCGAGGTGGCGTCGATCGATCCAAATGATGGCCGCATGATCTGGCTGAGCGGTTATCCGCGGGATGCGTCGGACAATCCCGAAAATGCCGCCGTGCTCTGGCGAAACCGCATGAACGCCGGCGGCCGGCCCGCAGGCGGTAAGCCGTGGGCGCACAATCCGGTGATCGCCGGCGGTGGGAAAATCTTCGTTCTTCCGTCTGACGGCAAGCATCTGCTGATCTACGACGCGGGCACGGGTGACGAGATCAAGCGGATTCTCACTGCTGATTATGACTCCATCGACATACTCCTGGGCGTGCGCGGCAACTGGCTGGTCGCGACCAGCGACAATGGATCGTTCTGTATCGATTGGAGCAAATACAACCACGATGATCCTGATAGCGCCATCGTCTGGAAAAGTATGCTGGCAAGCGGGAACACCGTTCAAGGCCGCGGCTTTCTGACCGCCGATTCGGTCTTTGTGCCGTCGCAGCAGCGGCTCTATCAGATCGGGTTTAACCGCTCCGGCCGGTTGCTGGATATCTATCCCCCGCAGGGATCGTGGGTTTCCGGTGAAGGGCCCGGCAATGTCGTTGTGACCTCGCAGAACATCATCGTGGCGGGCTCTGTGCAGGTGAATGTATATACCGACCTGACGCTTGTCCGGCGGCGCTATGAGAAGGAGATCGCCGCCGCCCCTAAGGCGATCGAACCGCGGGTGACCTTTGCCGGTGTGCTGTTTGCCGCCGGGCAGATGGATGCGGCGCTGGCCAGGATTGACGAAGCGATCGATCTGGCCGGCGGGCTGCATTCCATGCGGCCTGGCGCGGATCGGCAGCTTATATTCGCCCGGCTGCTGGACTTTGCCGAGAAAGCTTCAAACGCAGGACCGGGACAAAGCGAGCCGGTCGTCGACAAATTATTCGATCGGACGGCCGCGGCCGCCGAATCGCCGGTGGAAAAGGCGGTCTATCGCCTCGCCCGCGCCAGGCACGATCATGACACCCAGGACTTCAGCGGTGAGGTGCGGCTGTGCCAGGAAATATTGTCGGATGAAGCGATGCGCTCAGCGGCGATGCCCGACAACTCCACCGCCGGCGCCGAAGCCGCGGCGGCAATCGCCAGCGCGATCCAGGTCGATCGGTCAAGCTATGACCCGGTCGAAAAAGCCGCCGGCGAAGCGCTCGATGTCGCCCGCGCTGACGGCAGCCCCGACCGCTTGCTGGAGTTGGCCGCCACTTACCCTAATTCCAAAGCCGCCTCCGAAGCGCGCCAGGCGGCGGCGACTCATTTTGAAACCGCCGGCGATCATTGGGCCGCGATTGAAACGCTCCGCCAGATGTACTCCACAGCCGCCGACAGCGCCCGCCACACCATCCTGCTGGAAGCAGTCGCCCGAAACTACCTTGCGATCCCCGACGGCATCGGCCCGGCGATCGATCGTCTCGCCCGCGGCGCTCAGTCTGCAACCGAACCGCGGCTGAGCCAGCCGCTTCCGTTGCCCGATGGCACCACGCTTCGCGGCATCTCCTTCGCCGATGCCGTCGGTGTTCTCCGCCGGTTGCAGGCCGCCGAAGATGCGCAGCAGCTTCCCGATTTTCATATCGGTCTGTACCTCAACCGCAAGGCCAAACCCTTCATTTCCATGGACGGCCCCGCGATCGGAAACATCAGCGCGCTTCTGCGGCCGGCGCGGGAATTTTCCCGCAACGATCGCGTTGTCACCTGGTCGCCCGGCGGTCTGTCCGTATTTGGCGTTGCGGAAACCACGCCTCTGGCGACATCGCCCGACATTTCAGATCAACCGCTCGGCGTGGCCTGGGCGGGCAAAAGCCTGGCGGTCTGGACTGCCGGGCAAGTGGCGCTGCTTGCCGAAAAAGGAAGCGTCACCTGGAAAACCGATCTTCATGGCCTGACAGCAGTCGCAGTCGCCAGCGGCGCGGAGGCGCTGAGCGATCAGCCTGCCGAGGGAGACCTTGTCGTCGTCAACGGACAAGCAATCATTAATCGAGGCCAGGCCCGTCTCGTCGTTCAAAATGGCCGGCAGTTCATCATTCAAGGCGGGGCCGCCCGGCAGATTGGTTTCGTGGTCGCCAATGCTCCCGGACAGCCTGCCGCCGGGCAGGCGGGGCCGGTTGAAGATGTTATATCGGTGCGCCCGCAGGCAGTCGGCTTATTGTGAGCACTTCGAGCGGCCGGCTCCTTGGCTTGGATTTGGCCGACGGTCACATCGTCTGGCAAACGCGCCTGGCTGAAGGGGCGATCGGGCAGGTTCTTGCGAATAGGCATTACACCGTCGCCCGGTTGGATGAGCCTTCCGGTTCGCAACTGGTTGTCTTGGATACCGTGAGCGGCCAGGTCATCGGCCGCCGCAGGTTCGGCCAGCAGAACATGCCGAACCAGCTTGTGAATGTCGCTCTTTCAGAAGAGGGAACGATCGCCTACACGCTGATGAATCGGCTGTTTGTCAAAGATTTATACGAGCCCTGGAAATCTCCTCCCACCGAACTGACCGGCAAACCAAACACCGACGCCACCAACTTCGGCGGGATGAATCAGCCTGACCAGCTTCTGATCCGGAACGGCCGCGTCCTTTCACTTTACGATGCGGGCAAGTTTGTCCGCGTGCATGATCTCGCTGGCGCCGCTGCCGCGGGAAATCCGCTCGCGACGAGCGCTGATTCGACCAGCGTCTCGCTGCGCGTCGTCGGTCCGCGGCTATTCATTGTCCACGAGCAGAAGATGACACAGTACAACCTGGAAAATGAGAATGACCATTA
The DNA here is from genome assembly GCA_963704405.1 of uncultured Phycisphaerales bacterium. Taxonomy (GTDB): domain Bacteria; phylum Planctomycetota; class Phycisphaerae; order Tepidisphaerales; family Tepidisphaeraceae; genus MFD01213-c1. Next base: position 451,165 of record OY969903.1, on the reverse strand, counting down.
TACCGCCACCCCATACGATGTGGATTACCAGCCGCGCATCCGCGAGATGATGCTGGGGCGCGATTACGCGCTGCTCGTCAACGAACCGGCTGACCACGGAGCGGGCAACTCCCATCTCGCCAACCTGCTCGCCTATCGCCGCTCACCCGTTAGCGCCACCAATCCCCGCGAAAGCGGTGTGCTCGATTACATGCCGGCCGTTGAGAACCCCGCCGGCATCCTGGAGTGGCAACCGGTCGAAGGCGGTGTCTATTACCTGAGCGGCGACCAGAAGCTGCATTTCCTCACAGGTTCCCGAAAATAGCGGCACTGCCCGACATTCGCCGGGCGTCCAATTTCTCGCCTTTGCCCAGGGGTTTGTACATTACCGTAGCGGCCCCCCTGAAGTGCTTCGAATGACACATCCAGCGATATGCTGCAACCGGATCAATCCGAATACGCCGCCACCGCCTCTGCCGATTTCCCTGCCCGGTTCAGCATTTCGATCACCTGGGAATTATTCTGAAACCGCACCCAATCCATCGCGGTGAACCCTCTCAGATTCCGATGCGTCACATCCGCCCCCGCATTGATCAGCACCTGGATCATCTTTATATCACCGACATTCGCCGCAAATATCAGCGGCGTGTTGCCGTTGCCATCCGCAACCTCCAACGACGCACCATGCGCCAGCAGATACTCCACAGCGCACGTATGGTGGCTCAGCACGGCGCAAATCAGCGGCGTCTGAACAATGTCAGTCGCATTGACATGCGCTCCCATGCTTACAGCAGACTTCATCCCCCGGATATCACCCCGCGAGGCCGCGGCAAAAAGCTGCTGGTCTGGATTCTCACCATTGAAATGAGACACCCACTGATCGCCGCGAATCAAAACAATCAAAAGTATGGGAATGATGGAGATGTAAAAAACGACAGCAAAGCCTCGGCGAAAATGCTGGACCCAACCCGCGCCCGAATTGCTCAGCGCCACGTCTTTAACCCGAAACGGCAGCATAAATCTGCCTCCCGCTTAAAACCCTGTCTGTTACCCTGTTGCCCGATTCAAATACGAAATGCGATTGCGATTATTCCACAAAGTATCTGGAAATCCATTCAAAATTTGCGACAGACCGCTTAAAAAGTCGTTCAGAAAAGCGTCTGGCTGGTGTCTGCGCAGCAGGCTCAACCTTTGAGCGGTGTGCCCGGCGTCGCCCGGCGTTCGCTTTCAACGAATTGTTTGGCGTCCGTCAGGATTGCGGCAACAGTGCCCGAGGGATCACGGAAATAATGCGGCGTCCAGATGCGCCGAAGCTTCCACCCCTGGCTCGTGAGGATGGTGGTGCGGAAGATGTCCCATTCCACCGGATCATCCGCCGCCAGGTAGCGGCATGAATCGCAAAGCACGCCGATCGTCACATCATTTGGCCGCTCCGGATGATGCAGCGCGAGATCGACACAAAACCCGTCATTACCCCAATGCACCGTGGATGCCGTCTGATGCTGATCGTGCAATTTCCCCGCAAGGTTCTGCGCAAATACGCTCGGCGAACGCGTCGGATTGACGATGACATCATCGATCTTCGGCGATCCGCCGGCTTGCCCAGCCTCATCGACTATCGAGCCCGCGCCTGCTGGTGCGTACAGATTTCCAAGCCGCTCTGCATAATTCAAATATGCAAACAGCAGGTATGCCCCGGTTGGTGACTGCCCCTGCGGCGCCAAGGGCAGATTCCGGCAAGCCTCCGCGGGGATCGACGTCACCAGGTGCACCTCATGTCGCGCCCGTGTCACGAGCACATTCAACCGCCGCCCGCCACCCGCTCGGCCAAGCGGACCAAACCTCCGATAAAACTTTCCCCTGGCATCCGGCCCGTACGTCGTGCTGATGATGATGTGATCGCGCTCGTCCCCCTGCACATTTTCCAGGTTCTTGACAAATAACCCTTCAAACGATCCCGTCCCCTTGCGGCTGCGCGCCACCGCCAATCGCCTGGAAAAATCCGCGTCCTCCCCCGCCGCGCCGTCCAGTTGCTCCACGATCAAATCCCGCTGCTGCAGGTTGAAGCACGCAATACCGATCGAAGGCGGCTCGGCCCGCTTCAGCAGGTCCTTCACAATCTGCACCACCTGCGCGGCTTCGACCTCGTTCCTGCGATTACTGTATGTTCCATTAATGCGATATAGATTGATCGGGGAATATTTTGCCCGGTTGCTCGGATGCCCGGGGATCGCCTGAAGCCGGCTGTTGTAAAAATTTTCGTTGCTGAAGCCGATCAGGTCGGCGTTGCGCGAGCGATAGTGAACGTCCAGATAGCACTGCTGGATCGTCAGGTTCAGCGCCGCCCCCAGCAGGTCTTCCACCTCTCCCTGCTGCGTCTCGAACAGTTCCTGCTCGGTTTCCGGTTCCTGATCTTCGCTCTGCGTAAACGCCGATTCAAAAAACCGCGTCGGTGGAAGCTGCTTGGGGTCGCCGGCGATCACCACGCGCTGGCCGCGGGTCAGCACCGGCAGCGCCTCTTCGAGGCGGCATTGTGAGGCCTCGTCAAATACCACGACATCAAACAGCGGTTTACGCGAAAAGACCTGCGCGACCGTTTCCGGGCTGGCCATCCACACAGGGCTCAGATCAAACAGCGGATCGCCCCCTTCAATTTTTTCACCGATGGAGATCACCTGGCGCAAGCGCATCGCCCGCTCGCCGCGCATCATGAGCCGCCGCCGCAGGTCCGCCCCCAGCCCGTTCAATCTTGACCCGGTCATCGCCAGCAGGCGATCCTTCTGCTTCTGAATCCATCGATGCAGCACGGCCCGCGAAACCAAAACTTTCTTTTTCGCTTCCAGTTCGCGGTATCGATCGAAGCTCGATTGAATTCGATGCGCATCGACGGCCTGCAACTGCGGATCGGCCCGCAGCCGCCGGGTGATCTCGCCGGCGAGCACTTGCTTTCGCAGCGCCGCCATCGCCATCTCCGGGCCGGGGGACCAGGCCAGGATCTCATCCAGAGCTGCGGCGAATTCCGTCGGTTGCGCCGCCCGCGCCGCGCGAATCCGCAGCACGCCTTCCAGCGTGTCCAAATGATCGGACATCGCCCCGGTCACATCCCCCGCAACACCGTTTCGCCGCAGCTTCGCACTGAATGAAGCCAGCCACGCCGAATCAAAAAGCTGCGCGTCTCCAAGTGCATCCTCCAGCTTCGCAAGAGATTCCGCGCGAGCCGGCGACTTAAATAGCCCGTCGACGAACATTGCCGCCGCCGCGCCATCCGGCAGCGCTTTGGCTGCTATCGCCGCCAATCCCTCCAGCGCCGGGTCTTCATGCAATCGAAGCAGAAGCGAAAACAGCTCTGTATGCTGCGTCAGGAATCGCTCCAGCACATCATCCGCCGCCAGCGCCGGCGTCTCCGTGCCATCGCCCGCGCCCAGAAGCTCAAGACGAACCTGCTGAATCAAAATCCTCGCCCGCAGCGAGACCAGAAATTTTTTCGCCCGCTCCGCCTCAACCACCACCAGCGGAAGCCCATACTGCTTCAGCACCTTTGCCGCCTCAGACTTCGCCCCAAAGCTGAACACCGCATACCACTTGCCCGCAACCTCCAGATAATTCTCCAATGACCGCACCTGCTGAGCGATCTGCGGCAACGTCGGCAGCGGGTCAGCGATCCCCCGAAGCTCCGCATCCAGCGCACCAGAACCAAACGCCTGCGCCGCCGCGTTGATGCCTTCCATCTTCAGCTTCGCCGAGCGGATCGCACTTGCATCTTTCCCGCACCATCGCGACAGCGCCGCCGGGCTGATCTGCCCGAGCAGTGGCTGCAACCGCTCGCCCAATTCCGCCCGCGCCTGCCCTTGCTGCATCAGCGGCACATTGACCGAAAACGCTGCAATGGCAGGGTCCATCGCGGCATCGGCTTCTCCCGCCGCCGCCGCGCATCGAGCGATCGCCGTCCGCACGCGCTCCATCGGTCGAGCCAGAAAATCCGCCAGGGAAATCCCCGCGCACTTCGCCCAGGGATTGCGCGCATAATCGACGCTTTCGGCCCGCCGCAGCAAATCCATCAGCTCCGGTTCATGCGCATCCAGCGCCGCCGGTGTGATCGCCTCCGCCGACGGCGCAGCAATACGAACTTCATTCGCTTCCGCAATCCTCAGCCACTGCCCCGCCAATTCATGAAATGAAAGTTCCCCCGCTTCCGGCGCTGTCATCAGCGCGTGGTGGTATTCGCTTAATTCACCATGCAGCCGCTGCAGTTCCTCGTCCACTTTCAGCAAATCCGCTTCGGCGCGGGTGCGTTGTCAACCCCGCCAGATCATCGAGTTGCTGGCGGATGTTCTTATACAGATCGCGCTGATCCCGCTGCGGATCGTGAACGATTCCGCACAGCCGCCCCAGCCCCATGTGTTCCAATCGATCCGCCACCACATCCAAAGCGGTGCGCTTTTCGCACACCAGCAGCACGCGCTGACCGCGTGAAAGATGATCCGCAATAATGTTCGTGATCGTCTGGCTCTTTCCTGTTCCCGGCGGCCCATGCATCACCAGCCCGCGGCTGTTTCGCGCCAAAGCCACCGCCCGCGCCTGGCACGGGTCCGCCGACGCCGCCAGGCGTTCCGCCACAAAAATCTTCGTCATTACCGCCTGCGGCTCAGCCTCCGCATCCATGACCGGCGCAGCCTCATCGAAATCAATCTTCGCCGTCAGAAAACTCCGCACAGGCCCCTCAAGCGGCGCGGCCGTCGGGTCTTCCGTCTGCGCCAACATTGCCTGCGTATCGCGCAGCAATCCCTGATTCGCCATCGGAAACAGCCCCAGTACCGCCGAACAAAGAATCGCCGGCGATTCCTGATCCGCATCCGGCCGCGGCGCGGCCAGCAGCGCAAATGTCGAAGGAATCCCCGGCGCCGCCTCGTCTTTCCCATCAACCAAATCGTTCCGCGCGGTTATGGATTCCAAAGCCTCGTCCTCTTCGCCGCCGCTATTTTTCGCGGCCTCTTCAACCGCCGCTGGTCCCGGCAGAGATTCCCCGCCGTTCTCATCCTCCACTCGCTTTTTGGCCGCCTGATATTCCTCCGGCGCCTCCAGATTCAGCGCCTCCGCCACATGCTTCACCAGGTCGCAAATCTCCCGCCACGGATTTTCCCCTTCGTCATCCGCAAAAAGATCCGCCTCAGGCTTCCCCGTCTGCTGTTCCAGCCAGGCAAGCAGCGCCGAATTCGGCATCACCCGATCCACCCCTTCCCCCCGGCAGGTGATTTCCACAACCGGGGCCGCCCCGCGCTTCAGCGTCAATGTCACCGGAATAAACGCGATCGGCGCCAATATCCGCTTCGTGCTGTTCCGCGGCCCGCTCGAAAAAGACCCCGGCGGCAACGACAGCAGCGGAAACCCCACATTCAAAACATGCACCCCCGTGTCCTGCTCATAGGTCCGCGCATCATCCGCCACCACGCGCAACTTGTTCAGGAGCGCCGTCTGCTCATCCCACGCCTTATCTTTAACCGCCGCCGATTCATCCGCGCTATCGTCCGCTTCCGGCAACAACTCCTCTTCACTCGCCCGCTTCTCAATCCTGTCCACTTTTCGCGGCGCTTTCACTCGCGCAACAACCTTTGCCTCCCGCTCCGGCCCGAGCAGTTGCCCAAGCAATTCCTCAGGCGAAATGTCGTTCAGCCGGCCCAGTTGCGTCAAATCGATCCGTTGCCGGCTCGCGTGCGGGCGGCAGTTCATCCCCGGCCCATTCATCAGCCCCGCCAGCAGCCGATCCAGCATCTTCGCCAGAACTTTGTTCGGTTGACCGTGATTCATGCTACTTCCCCGGCTGCGTCGCCGGTGTAATCTTTTTCGCCAGCGTACGCGCCCCCGGCGTCGCCGCATCCATGTTGGCCTGCACATCCGCCTCGCGCCCGCCCGTCGCCCATCCCAGCGCCCCCATCAGCATCTCCTGATACATCGGATTCGCCCACACATCTTCGCGGTGTCCCATTGAAGTATAAAACACCCGCCCCTTCCCATGCATCCGCGCCCACGTCCCCGGATATGCCGGCCGCTGATACATCGGCCCCGTCATCCCTTCAGTCTGCTGCGCCAGAATCACATGCAGATCATTCGCAAAATTCTTCAGCGAATACCACTCCTCCACCAGCTTGAAATCATCCCGCGGCGACCCCGGAAATTTTGCATCCACCACCACGCTTTTTGATTCCTGCTGTTTGCCATGAACGATGAACTCTCCGCCCAGCATCGCAATATACGGATCGATCTCCCCCTCCGGCCCATGAAACGTATCCGATGCACAATGAATCCCCACGAACGGCTTGCCCTGATAAACCGCATCCAGCAGCGCCTGCTTCCCCGCCGCTGTCATCGGCGGCTGCTTGTCCTTGCCCGCCTGCATGAGATCGCCGCACGTATAAAACACAATCGCATCAAACGCATTCAAATACTCATCGCTGAACAGCGACCCATCCTTGCTCGCCGTCACGTCAAACCCACGCGGCTTTCCCAGATCGATCAAAATCTTCTCCGCATACCCAGGCTCCTCCCCCTTCCGCTTCACCACACTATGCTCGTAACTTGAAGACTTGGTAAAAAACAAAACCCGCTTCGGTTTCTCCCCCGCCCCGCGCACAAACGCCGGCAACACCAGGCAAGAACCCGCAAAGAACGCCGACCACTTCAACACATCTCTTCGATTCATCTGCTGCATATTTTCCTCGTTCCTTGTCAGCCGGTCGGTCCGATGCCGCGCCAGCGCCTGAATGATCTCCGGCAAACCCATCGCCGCTCCCCTTCGCCGCTGGACCATCAGCGTGTTATAACCCGAACCATGTCCGATGCGGAGAAGCTGAATTACGAGAACCCAATTGTTCAATCGTCCCTGGAGCCCCAAGGCGAAGGCCCCGCCGCGCCCGCTTCGGCCCTCTGGATCATCCTTTTCATCGTCTTCCTCGATCTTATGGGCTTTGGCATCATCCTGCCGCAGCTTCCATTCTACGGCCTGCATTACCGCATCTCTCCCGTGCAGGTCATGCTGATCTTTTCCATCTACTCCATCTGCCAGTTCATCGCCTCCCCCATCCTCGGCCTGCTCAGCGATAAATACGGCCGCCGCCCCGTTCTTGTCCTCTCGCAGCTCGGCAGCGCCATCGGATATGCCCTGCTCGGCATGGTGACCCAACTGAATCTTGCAAACGTAGCAGTCGCCATCACGCTCATCTACATCGCTCGAATCATCGACGGCCTTTCCGGTGGAAACATCTCAACCGCGCAGGCCTACATCAGCGACGTCACCACTTCCGAAAACCGCGCCAAAGGAATGGGCCTCCTCGGCGCGGCGTTCGGCATCGGTTTCGCCGTCGGCCCAGCGCTGGGCGGCATCATCGGCAACGATACCAACCGCGCCGCCTGGCCCGCGTACGCCGCCGCCGCCTTCAGCCTGACGGCCATGGTCCTCTCGTGGGCGCGCCTTCCCGAAAGCCGCACGCATCGGCCCGTCGCCGAAGAAATCTGGCTGCATCCTTCGCGGCTCATGCCCATCATCCGCCGCACAACGCTGCTTCAACTCCTGCTGATCTCGTTCCTCGCCATGGCCGCTTTCACCATGCTCGAAGGAATCATCGGTGTGTATCTCAACGCCAAATTCACTTATGGCCCCCATCACATCCGCTACGGCTCCCAGCAGCTTGGCTGGTATTTTGGGTATCTCGGTTTCTTCATCATCATCGTCCAGGGCGGTTTGATGGGCCGCCTCACCAAAGCCTTCGGTGAATGGCCCGTCGCCATCACCGGCGCAATCATGGTCGCTTGCGGCATGGGCCTCTATACATGCACCGGCAAACTTCCCGTCCTCTGGCTCCTGCTCATCGCCGGCGCCGTCAACGCCATTGGCCGCAGCCTCCAACAGCCCCCTATAGCCACCCTCATCAGCAAACACAGCGACCGCTCCGAACAAGGCGCGGTCTTCGGGCTCTATCACGGCCTGGGAAGCCTCGCCCGGGTCGCCGGCCCGCTGTCCGCCGGTTTTCTCTACGCCCACCTTCACCCCACCGCCCCCTTCGCTGTCGCGGGAATGGGAATGGCCGCCGTCGCCATCTGGCTTGCAGCTTTAAAATTATCCCTCCATCAGCCGGAACCTTCCGCAACCACCGTTCAAACAGCCCAGGGCGAAATGGAAACAACCTGACTTCCAAACCACTGCCAAGGATCGAAATCCGAATGACCAAAGCCGAAATCCGAATCCAGCCCCAAACCCGAATTACGCCCGCCTCCCTCATTCCTCCTCTTCTCATTCTCCTCGCCGGCCTGTCCATGCTCGGCTATACCTGGAACACCTGGCCCGATTCCCTCTACGACTTTGGCTCCCAACTTTACTACCCCTGGCAGATCACCCAGGGCAAACATCTCTATACCGACATCGCCTGCTTCCGCGGCCCACTCTCTCAATACTTCAACGCCGCCGCCTTCACACTACTTGGCGTCAGCCTCCAAACGCTCGTCTGGACCAACCTGTCCATCCTCGCCGCCGTCACCATTCTCCTTTATCGCCTGATGCGAGAAATCGGGAACCGCCTCTCGGCCACCGTTGGGTGCCTCGTCTTTTTACTGGTCTTCGCCTTCAGCCAATACGTCGGCATCGGCAACTACAACTGGGTGACTCCCTACACGCATGAAGTCACTCACGGCGCCGCTTTATCGCTCGCCGCCATCGCATCTTTCTGGAAATTCTCGAAGTCAAACCAGACTCGCTGGGCCTTCTTATCGGGGCTATGCCTGGGATTCAGTTTCCTCACCACCGCCGAAGTCTTCGCGCCAGGCGCAGGGGCCATCGCACTCGGCATGATCCTCATCCTGCGCCACCGCTCGCCACAAGGCAGCGGCGGCAATCTCCCCTCGTCCCCCTTCCTCCCCGCATTCCTGATCCACCTCGTCGGCGTGGTTCTCCCCATCGCCATCGCATTCACTCTGCTATTCACCATCATCCCCCCCCACATCGCCGGTCGCGCCGTACTCGGCTCGTGGCCGTGGCTCTTCGATCCACGCATCGCCGAACTGCAGTTCTACCGCAAAGGACTCGGCACAGACGACCTCCCCGCCAATCTTCGCCGCCTCCTCATTCTGACGCTCGTCTACATCATTGCGTTCCTGTTAATAACCATCACATCAAAACTGCAGCACCGCCTCCGCGGCATTGCCCCCGCAATCCTGGCCCTCGTCGCCATCACCCTCCTCTTCACCTGGCAACAAATCCCCTGGCCTGAAATTGCCCGCCCCTGGCCCTTCCTCATCGCCATCATCGCAATTTTCGCCGCACATGCCGCCTGTACCCAAACGATTCAACGTGCAACGGGCCTCGGTTCGACTAAGCTCACCGAAGTCCGGCCTGCCCGCACGCCGCCAGAGACAAAACCATCCACCCCTGAAAACGCGCCGCAACTCCAACTCCAACCCACCCCCCAGCTCCTCCGCGCCATGCTCGCGCTCTATGCCCTCCTCATGCTCGCCAAGATGGCCCTGAACGCCCGCATCGCCCAATACGGTTTCGTCCTCGCGATGCCCGCCGCGATGATCCTCATCGACGCGCTCCTGATCACGCTTCCCGCCTGGATTGCCCGGCACAACGGCTGTCCCCGCACCGCCCGCGCCACCGCCGTGCTCCTCATCAGCGCCACCGTGATCGTTCACCTCTGGGTCTGCCACCTTTTTACCAGTCAGGCGATCTATCCCGTCGGCCAGGGGTCCGACCAATTCCTCTCCAGCGCCCGCGGCGTAGAAGTGGAATTCGCCCGCCGCGCCATCACCTCGCAACTTCCCCTCGGAAACACCCTCGCCGTTATGCCGCAGGGACTGATGCTCAACTACCTCACCCGCTGCCCAAACCCCATGCGGGTAGTCAACCTGATGCCCCCCGAGCTCCTTTCCATCGGCGAAGACCAAACCCTCGCCGACCTCCAATCCCATCCCCCGGACCTCATCATCCTCAGTCAGAAGGACCTCTCTGCAAGCGGATTCATCCTCACCGAAGGCCACTATGAATACGGCCAGACAATCCTGCGCCTGGATTCGATCCAACTACACCCTCTCCGGCGAATTAAAACTTCCCCCCAATCTCCCCCGGGAACTAGCCTTCCTCTTCCTCAAACTCCGCGACAAAAGGCCATAACCAGCGGATGCGAAGAACGCTCGCCGCCGGCAATTCCCCCTGGTCGCCCATCCATTAAATATTCGTCTTCGCAAAATGAAACCGCACCCTATTCGCTTCCGCCGCCGCGAGCAGTGCCTCGGCCGCGCGGAGGTCCCGTAATATCGGGTTCGGCTGCTTGAAATCATTCAGATTCGCCGTCACGTGTTCCACAAGTGCCCGGACGGATTTCAATCCCTCTGCCGCGGTGAACCACTGCTCCGGTGGCAGGCGCATTTTTGATGGATCGAATCCTTCTTCGCGCATTTGGGCTGCGAGGATCTCCGGATTCTCCGACAGCAGCGAAGTCAGCGCCGTTACGCTCCGTCGGCGAGCCGCGGTATCCAGTCGATCCGATTCCCGCGCCAGCGCTTTCCCGGAGGCCGCCTTCGCATAAACCGCCGACGCCCCGGGCACTTCTTTTTCCAGCGTAACAACAATCGCCAATGCCATGACTGAGTCCAATCCTGCTCGTGAACCCTCGCGCTGTCGCCGGCCCGCAACGATACAGATCATTTCCAATGGAATGTTACATGGGCTTTGATAATGAAGAAGAGGAAAACCGCAATCGGAATCACCGCGACGATGACGTACAGCTTCGCCTGGCCCCAGCCGGCGCTCACCGGCCGCGGCGCTATTGCCCGATCGGCGCGGCCGGTCACTTTCACATTTTGCGGATGCGCCAGGTCCGCCTGCATCAGCCGCGCATCCGGATAACGGTCCGGCGGATCGCGCTCCATCGCGTGCATGATGATCTCTTCCACCTGCGGGCTGATGTTCGCGTTCTTCTGCCGCGGCGGGACCGGATCACCGCTCAGCCGCGCGTTCATGATTAGAAATGGATTCGCCCCTTCAAATGGAGGCGAGCCCGTCACCATCTCATAGAGAATCGCGCCCAGCGCATAAATATCCGTCCGCGGATCGCCTCGTTTGCCTTTCACCTGCTCCGGCGCCATGTAGTCCGGCGTGCCCATCGTGGGTGTGAATCCGCCAAATGTCAGCCGCCGCTGCCCTTCAAATTTGGCGATGCCAAAATCCATGATCCGGATGCTGCCGTCGTTGCAGATCATGATGTTTTCCGGCTTCAAATCGCGATGCACCACCTCATGGTCGTGCATGTAATGAAGCGCCTCGCAGATTCGGGCGGCGATCGCGAGCGCATCCTTCTCCGGCATCGGTTTCACGCTGCGCATCAGATGCGCCAGCGTCTGGCCGTCCAGAAATTCCATCACGATATACGGCCGGCTCTTGGGCGCCTCGATCGGTTCGACGCGCAGGATGTATGGATGGTGCAGCGTCGTGCCGATCTTTTCCTCGCGCTCAAAACGCGAGAAAAATCCCGGGTCGGATTCGAACTGCATGAACGGAACCTTCAGCGCAACCGTCTGTCCGGTCTGAAGGTCATTGGCTTTGAAGATCGAAGCCATCCCGCTTCGGCTGACCAGATCCGTCAATTGGAAGCGCCCGTCTAATGTTTGGCCGGCTTCTAAATCGGTGCCCATGGTGTCGTCGCCGACCCTTTCGTAGATGGCCTTGCCACTGTAGTAGCTGAGTTTCTCAACCGCATCGATGTGAGCAATTTGGCAGGAGATGTTGTCATCTCCCTGCCGCCGCTCCACCAGCGCGACCAGCTCTTTGCACGCGGCGTCCGGTTCCAGCTTCGACAGCGCGTTGAATATCTCTCCCTCGCTCAGGCACGAATACAATCCATCCGTACACATCAGCACACGATCGCCGCGGCTGAGCGTGATCCGGTGGTAATCCACGCGGATCATCGGATCCTGCCCCACAGAGCGCGTCAAAAGCGAACGGTTCGGGCTGTTCTTGGCTTCTTCAACGGTGATGAGTCCCAGCTTAAGCTGAACCCCGGCGTAAGAGTGATCGTTGGTCACGCGCCGCAGGCGCCCTTCCTGAAACAGATAAAGCCGACAGTCACCGACGTGCCCGATAGTCAGCTCGTTGTTGCGAAAAATCCCGATGAGCAGGGTTGTCGCCATTCGGCCGGCGGTTGCGTTTTTCAATGAGTCTTCATAAACCGCCAGATTGGCGGCGTTGAACATCTTCCAAAGTACCTGGTTGGGCGCGGTGCCCGGAGCGGAGTTTTTGAACTCCTTCAGAGCCGTATCAACCGCCAGATGGCTCGCCACTTCCCCGCGCCCTGCCCACCCACCCCATCCGCCAGCAACAGCACATATCCGCGGGTTCGACGTTCCCCCTCTCCCTCCGGCTGCCACGCGGCGACATAATCCTCGTTATTGGTGCGAACCGGCCCCACAACAGAAAGGTGTGCGTGTCGGATCTCCATGGTGGGTCGAATTCGCTCCGGAAAACGATGACAGGCATTTTGACGACACGCCCAAAGACGCGGTGATCTTAACGAAGTTTGCCAGCAGGTATATGCCCGGCCAATTCCACCAGGAATGTTTGAAGGTATGCGCCCGTCGCCTTGAACTTGGTCAAGCCAATTGCACCCCATTGCAAAACGCCTGCCGCTATCTCCGTAAAACGCTAATGAATTTGGACACTTCACTCGCGACAATGCACATTAATCGTGCAAATTATATTTTGACTGTTTCTGATGCCTATTTTAACGCCACCGCTTCACCAGCGTTCCGCAAGCTGCAAAAATCCAAGCATATTCCCACTATTTCCCGGACTTAGCCGTAAACGCCTAGTTTATACGCGTTGGCCAAAACTTTTTAGCTTTACCGCTCACATGGTCAATAGCGGCCGTGTGCTATCAACATAAGTCATTATTATCAATTAACATATAATCTAATTTCGAAAAACATCTTTCATACCTCGATCCCAAATTGGCACAGGCTTTGATAAGCGATCCTCCAGGCTCATATGCAAAACGCCTAACACGATGTCTGTATGAACCGTGAGGCGGATCAGGCTCAAACAAAATCGCATTCAGTCACCGGCTCGGAAAGCGTTCCTTCTCCGCATGCGCCCACGGTACGAATGCAAAATGCACGACGAAAGGAGCTTCGAGTGGCAGAGACAACTTCATCCCCGACGCCAACCAAGGCGACCCTGGGGCTTACAGGTCTAACCTCTAACGCCATGGCGCTTATCGCGCCAGGCGCTTTCCTGTGGCTGACATTTGGCGGGCAGGTTCTCACCGGATCACCGGCGGCGGGCATGTCCATGTGGTTGGGCATTTTGTTCGCGCTGCTCCTGTGCCTGGCGACCGCCGTCGCTTACGCGGAATTGTCCAAGCTCTATCCCGGCGCAGGATCGAGCTATTTCTTCGCCGAGCAGGCTTTTCTGTCCAAAAAAGAAGCGTTTAAATGGGCCCGGCTTTCCAAGTTCGTCGTTGGCTGGGCAAGCCACCTTTACTACTGGGTATACCCCGGTGTGATGGTGGGTGTGACGGCGATGATCGTCGGTTACATGATCGGGCAGGTCGACAGCCACTTCTATAGTGGAACGCATTTCAGCGCTTCCGTTCCGAGCCCCATCTTCATGTGGGTCTTCTGCATCTTCTTCGCCTTTGGCGTTTCTTACATCGCTTATCGCGGAGTGGTGGGCTCGACAGGCGTCGGCGTGGTCATCAACGCCACTCAGATTATCGCGCTGCTGATTTTTTCCTGTCTCGCGATCGCGCATCGATCCAACCACCCGGAGGGAAGCGCCATCTGGGTACTGGATTCGACCGGCACACCAACGCAGTATGTGCAGGACTCGATGCCGGATACGAGCAAGACGATTCCTGATCCCAAGGATGCGACCAAGCAGATTCAGGATCCCAGCGCAACAGTGCCGGCGGTGGATAAGGACGGCAACGCCGTCTGGGCCAAGGGGGCTGACGGCAAGCCGCAGATGGTCACGGTCAGTTACCTTGGTGGTATAACCAAGGATCCCGCCACCGGGATCGAGACGTTCAACTATCACGATTCGGCCAAGTCGGTCGTCGCCCCGCATAAGTTCGGCTACGTGATCATCCAGGCATGCATTGCGATCCTGATCCTGGTCGGTTTTGAATCGGTCACATCGATGGGCGAAGAAGCCAAGAACGCCAAGCGGGATATCCCGCGCACGGTCATTCTTTCGCTCCTGATTCAAGGGGGTTTTTGCTACCTGTTCGAATATTTCGCCGCGAATTTTTACCTGAACAACGGGTACACCGCGACGACAGCAGGCGGGTCTTCAGCCCCGATCGGCGACATCATGCAGCTTGTGGGCGCGTGGGCATTTGGGAGCGCCAACGCCGGCTGGTGGTTCATGATGATTGAAGCGGGGACGGTTTTCCTCGCACTGATCGGGACGACGCTGTCATGCATCAACACCGGCGCCCGTGTAACGTACGCGATGGGGCGCGACGAAGAAGTCGGAACGCACTTCGGCATGCTGCACGGCAGGAACGCCACGCCGCACCGGGCAATCTGGACGCTGGCCGGGCTGTCGGCGGCACTGGGTATTTTGACGGTGATGTTCTGGTTCTGCGGGCCGGCGGCGCAGGCCGACTCGGTGATTGACGCACTGCCGAAGAACTTCCTCTATAAGATCGGGCTGTTTCACAATGCCTTATCGTCGAAGATTCCCCAGAGCTTTCTGTGGGTTACGCTGGTCAGCAACTTCGGCACGTTCCTGCTTTATATGATGACCTGCATCGTCGCTATCGTGGCGTTCCGCGAACATCATTCGTTCCATGGGTTCAAGCATATGGTTGTGCCGGTGTTCGGACTGCTGGCGAACCTGCTTTGCATGGTGTTCTATCTGGTCGGCCCATTCTTTGTGAATGGCATGAGTTGGAAGGAGCCGTACGTGGCACTGGGGGTGGCTGCCTTGTGGGGCATCTACGGATTGATCTACTTCCTGGGCCGCAGTAAGAAACTTGGCAAACCCGTGATCCTGCAAACTCCAATGGCAACGGTCTAGCCATGCATGGAACGCAGCAACAAATGCCGGCAACACCCGCCGACATAAATTCCGAAAGGGCGCCTCAAAATTTGAGGCGCCCTTTGCCGTTTGGGTCTTGCAACATCCCCCCCATTCTGCGGTAATCTGTTGCAACAAGTCTTAAAAGGCTCTTAACCATACGGAGTGAGGTTTCATGGCATTCACATCAGGTCTGAGCGGCCGTCTTATCGCATTGTTCGGGTGCTTGTCTCTCGGGGCTGCATCGCTTCAGGCGCAAACGGCGACTACTGCGCCGACCAGCGCCCGGCGAAGGTGGAAGCCGCCGACATACCCGCGCCAAAGCTGGGGCCCGATGGCAAGCCCCAGATCCGCTTCATGGAACTGCACCGCGCCTTTATCTGGCGCGGCAAGGAAGGGCCCATCAATCTTCTGTTCCTCGGTGACTCCATCACCGAAGGGTGGATCAACGGCGGGCGGCAGGCCCCTGATGTCTGGAAGCAGCACTATTGGCAATACCAGCCTGCCGACTTCGGCATCGGTGGGGATCGCACGCAGCATGTGTTATGGCGCATCGCCAATGGTGAACTGGACGGGCTGAATCCTAAGGTGCTGGTCCTGATGATCGGCACCAACAACAGCGCCGTGAACTCGGCGGAGGAAATCATTGCCGCCGACAAAAAAATTGTGGAAGAGATCCATGCAAAGCTGCCTGAAACCAAGGTCCTGGTGCTTGGGATCTTCCCGCGCGGCGCAGACCCCAAGGAACCAAAGATCGCGGCCCTTCGCGACAAGCTGAAGCAGGTGAATGCCGAACTGGCGAAGCTGGAAGACGGCAACAAGACGCGCTACCTGGATTTTGGGGATAAGTTCCTGAATGAACAAGGGGTGCTGACCAAGGACATCATGCCCGATGCGCTGCACCCAAATCACAAGGGGTATGAAATCTGGGCGGACGCGATGCAGCCGCTGCTGGATGAGATGATGAAGTAGGATTTGGAGGGGGGGGTTTACACAATTGGACAAAAGTGAACACTTTTTACGGTGATTTTGTCAAATTATTGCTTTGAAGTGGCCTTAGATTTGGACCTCGCGTTGGGCTAGTGCTGTTGCGTCGGGCGTGTTCTTTCATTGGGAGCACTTCGAATTGCTGCTGGAGGGCAGACAGAATCCAGTGCATCCGTTGTATTTTTTGGGCGCCGGTGAGGTTCATGGCGGGGAAGAAGGAGAGGTCTTTTTCATCGTCACCGCCGAGGAAGTCCAGGGGATGGAGCAGGATCGACGGCTGGGTTGCGGTCAGGCGGCACATCAGAAGGGCCATTCGGAAATAGAACTTCGCCAGCCACACCGAATAGCAGCTTAGGTACAGGATATAGCTGGCGTGGATGGGGGCTTTGAAGATCGGCATCGTTGTGACGGGGATTTCCAGCAGTTCGCCGGCGGGGGTTTTCCAGTTGTATGGTTTGAGCGATCGAAAGCCTTCGCTGAATCTGCCGAACAGCGCCTTGCGCGTTTTCAGTTCATCCCTGGAGAGGTTGCTGCGCATGAAATAGTAGAGGCGGGCCAGGGGGCCAAAGAAGGTGGGGAAGGTGCTGGCGTCGTAAGCATAACCGAGGCGTTTCAGGGTGGTGAGCGTTGCTTCGGAGAAGCTGAAGCCTGGGCCGCGGAAGCCGGCAGGGTGATAGCCGGTGACTTTTTTGATCGCGTCTTCAGCGGATCGCAGTTCGGCTTCGATTTCCTGATCGGAATAGAGATGCAGCCACGGTTCGTGTTTGAAAGAGTGGTTGCCGATTTCATGGCCGGCGGCGGAAAGCTGTTTTAGCGATGATGAATTTTTCTCCAGGGCGGCGTCCTGGCCTACGACGAAGAAGGTGATAGTCAGGCCGTGCGATTTTAAAAGATCAAGCACGCGCGGGATCAGGAGATCAAAATAGGATGGAAACGATTCCCAACCGGCGTCGCCGTGGGTCTTCATGTAAGACCATTTATTGTCGAGATCGAGGCTGAGGCTGGCGATGGGTTTCATGCGCACTCCGATCGGACCGGCGCGGCGGCTGGTTCACGAATCGAAGCGGCGGGGGGGTGAATCGCAGATTCAAGCAGACGCTTTGCCGTGGCATTGGCGAGTTGCACGCATTCATTCACATTCAATGTGCCGTTCACAATCTGGGTCGAGTTGACAATATAAACGCCGGGCACGCTGGTGGTCGGTCCCATGAGGTTTGAAGAATAGTCGATCGTTGAAATAGCGAGCACCCGCCGGACACGGGAAACCTTGAACGCCAGCACATCACTTCGGCAAAAGTGCGGGTACATCCGCTCCAGAGCGGAGACGAACGATTCCCTGATCTCTTCATCACTGCGGTCAAACATCGGGTCGGTGGGATCGACATACTTCGGCAGATAGACGAGGCAACTGCCGCCGAACTGGGCGCGGTCAACCAGTGCAGACATTTCGATCACAGCGGTGAAGGGCACCCATGAGTCGATCAGGTTGGTGACATAGTAATTAGCGAGCGGCTGCTTCAGCATCACCGATGCACAGATGATCCCTTGATACTGAATATTGTTCAGCTTTGATTTTTCCTGCGGGGAAAGCGCCGGGCAGAGCTGGGCGGCCGCTGATGAGGGCATGGTCATGACCACCTGGTCGAATTCCTGGCGGTCGCCGTTGGTGAAGCGGACGGCGACACCGCCACCTTCGAGCGGTTCGACTGTTTTTGCGGTGTGGGAGAGACGGATATCGACGCCGTCGGTGGTCAGCATCTGGCCGAAACGGCAGAGCATGCGGCCATATCCGCCGGGAAGGTATCCGAACATTTCTTTTTTCAGACCGCTGCGCCGGGCGGCATACATGCGGGAGATGATCGCCCAGATGAAGGCCGCCGATGCCTGAAGGTAATTTTCACCGAGCTTGGCGCGAAGCAGCGGCCGCCACATTTTTTCAAAGACGTTGCGGCCGGAAAGTCTGGTCAGCCAGTCGACGACGCTGATTTTTTCCAGCCGCTTCCAATCCCTTACTCGGGAGGCATAAGAAATGGTTGCGCCCAGGCGGAATTTATCGATAAGCGATAACGGCGGAAACTTCAGAAATTCGAGCGAATTCGACATGGAGCAGAGCTTGCCGTCCATGTAGAAGCCGGTTTTCGTCTCCACCCATTTCATGTCGTTGTCGAGCCAAAGTTCGGTGAGCAGGGCGCGGAGATGGGTGTCTGACAGAAGTGTGACGTGATAGTGGCGATCCCAGGTGATGCCGTTCAACTCCCACGCGCTGGCAAGTCCGCCAAGTTCAGATGCGGATTCGAAGAGGGTGACCTGTTGGCCGGCTTCGGCAAGACGATGGGCCAGCGTCATGCCAAGCACACCGCCACCGAGGATTGCCCAGGATTGGATTGGAGAAGGCATTTTGTAGCACGGGCGCTTTGCCTGTGTCTGGCGCCGTTTGACACAGGCGAGGCGCCTGTGCCACGGTCGGATCATTGTGGCGGAGTCAGTTCCGTCACAACCTGGTTCTTCAACAAATATTTCAGTCCGCAGCCTGGGCAGCGAATTTCGCCGTCTTGGGTGTCATGGGTAAACCGCATCATCAGTTGGCCGCAGCGGCAGACGCAACCCACGCTTTTGGCGGGGTGGCCGATGACCAGATGGAAATCGGGGACTGATTTGGTGACCAGTGATCCCATGCCGACCATGGCCCAGCGGCCGATAGCCAGGTCGTTTCCGATGGTGCAGCCGGCGCCGATGGTTGCGCCTTCGCGGATAAGCGTTGGGAGCGTGTGTTCGTCGGGATCGCTGGAGCGGAGTTCTTTTAAATTGGGTGTTGTGGCGCGGGGGAAGCGATCGTTGGTGAAGATGGTTCCTGCGCTGATCATCACGCCATCTTCAATGGTGACGGCGTTGCAGATGTAGACCATGGCGTTGATCTTCACGCGGTTGCCGATGGATACGCCGTAGGCGATGTATGTTTTTTCGCCGACGATGCACTGCTGGCCGATCGTGGTGTCGTGGCGGATGTGGACGTTGTCCCAGATGCTTGTTCCCTGGCCGATGCGGACGTCGCGCTCGATCAGGGCGGTGGGATGGACGCGAACTCCGGGGGCCTGAGAAGCGGCGGGGAGGCTCATGCCGCCCCCTTCATCTGTTTTTGCCCGCTGACGGCGACCCAGTTCTGCTGGCGAAGTGAGGCATAGGCGGCTTCGATGACCTGCACGCTGGCCAGGGCATCTTCGGCGGTGATGAGGAGCATTTCTTCGCCGCGAATGGACTTGGCGAAATTTTCGATCTGGCTGCGGAAGGCCTGGACCTTGTTGTAGCCTTTGCCGAAGACGATCCAATCGCGGCTGGTTCCCTGACGATACTTGCTTTCCTTCCAGCCGACGCTGATGGTTCCATTGGAGCCATAGATGTTGATGTAGCTGTCGAGTTCCTTGTTGATGCTCCAGGAAAGATCGACATTACCCATGACGCCGGCGGTGCTGCGGATGAAGACGCGAACGGTGTCTTCGACGGCGAGGCCCTGCACGCGTTTGCCTTCGATGACCTGCACATCAGCGATGGGGCCGAGGAAGTAGCGCATGATGTCGACGCTGTGTGCGCCGTTGTCGATGAGGACACCGCCGCCGCTGATTTTCGGATTGCTGTTCCAGCGGTTGGACATATCGACGCGGGCGGTGAAGGCGTTCTCGAAGAGGACGATCTCACCGAGGATTCCGCTGGTGACGATGCTCTTGGCGCGGATCACGTCTTCGACGTAGCGGAATTTTGAGCCCATGGTGAGCTTGGCGCCGCTGTTGCGAGCGGCGTCGATCATCATCTGGCGCTTTCAGCGCCGATGGCGAGGGGCTTTTCACAAAGCACATTGATGCCGCGGGCGAGGAAGTAGGTGCTGATGTCGAGGTGCGTGATGGGCGGCGTGCAAACAATGACTGCGTCAAACTTCTCGTTGTCGGCCATTGCCATGTAGGATTCATAGCTGGGGCAGTTGAAGTTTGCCGCAAGAGCCTTGGCGGCTTCAGGGCGGACGTCGGCGACGGCGACGAGCTGCGCGCTCTCTGATGTTTCAAACGCCGCGGCGTAGCTTTGGGAAATAGCCCCGGCGCCGACGAGTGCGAATCGAACTTTGTTGGTAGCCATATAAAATTCCTCAACTTCCGATTTAACATGCCCTCTTTTTTTGCTCTCTCCTCCGGTATTCCGGGGGAGGGCAGGGGTGGGGGCCGCCCGTTCGAATTTAGAATTTCAGACACTGGTGGCCCCCTCCCTAACCCTCCCCCGGTGTACCGGAGGAGGGGAGAAGAGGAGATCATCAGTCTTATGCCAATGTCAGCATCGCTGCGGCTTCACGGATGGAGTCGGCGATGTAGTCCAGGTGTTCGTCCGTATATTTTTCATTCCACGGCAGCACGAGCACACCTTCGAGGGCCTCGAAGGTGCCGGGGAATTTGGAGCGTGAGTAATCAACAGCCTCGGGCCGCGCGAGCGTGAACGGCCAACGGCTTTCGCCGAAGGTTTTTTGCTTGGCGATGACGTCGCAGGCAAACGCCGGCTTCTGGATGTAGCGGGGGGCGGAGGCGATTCCCTTTGCCTTCAGCAGCTTAGCCAGTTCAACCGGACCGCCGGGGAAGATGTTTTTGTCGACGCGGATGCAGTATTTCCACCAGGTGCAGACATCGCCTTTGTGCACGAGCGGGGTTTCGATTCCCTTCATTCCTTTAAGCCTGGCGGTCAGCTTGTCGGCCATCATCGTGCGATGTTCGGCGACGCCTTTGAGCTTGGGCAACTGCGCCACCGCGACCGCGCCTTGCAGCTCGGTCATTCGATAGTTGAGCGCGATGAAATAGTGATCGGGGTTCGGATCGCCATAGCCCCATGCTTTGTTGATGAAGAGAAAAATCCGGCGGGCGATGGCGGGATCATTGGTGGTGCAGATGCCGCCTTCGCCGGTGGTGATGTGCTTGCCCTGTTGAAGGCTGAAGCAGCCGATGGTGCCGAGGCCGCCGACATATTTGCCATGATGCGAGGCCAGGAACGACTGGGCGGCGTCTTCAATCACGGGAATGTTGTGCTTGTTCGCCAGCGCCATGATCGCGGTCATGTCGCACGGATTACCGAACAGGTGCGTGACAATGATCGCCTTGGTTTTAGGGCTGATGCGGGCGGCGATTGTTTCGGCGGTCACGTTATATGTGTGGGGATCAACGTCTGCGAAGACCGGGATCGCGCCCTGGTACATGATGGGCGTCAGTGCGCCCATGTCGGTGATGGAGGTGGTGATGACCTCATCGCCGGGTTCGGGGTTGATGGCGGCCAGCGCGCAGTGAACCGCCGCGCTTCCGCTGGAGCAGGCATAGGCGAACTTCACGCCGAGCAGTTCCGCGAACTTCTTTTCGAGTGTTTTGACGAATTCGCCCTTGGTGCTGGTGAGGGTGCCGGTGCGAAGCGCCGCGGTCACTGCGGCGATTTCTTCTTCTCCGAGCGTGCGACCTGTTGCGTCCTGATCTGACGGCAGGGTTAAGATCTTCTTCGTCTGGGGAATTGCGGTAGTCATTGTGCTCATAATCATTCCTTAAAGTTGCGGGTGCGATGCCGGCCGGCTCATCGCTTTCCGCCGCGTGACGCTCGGTACGTTGTTGTGCCGAGGTGAAACATCTGTTCGAAATAACACTTGTTCTGTAAAGAAATCATCCCACAGGAAAGCAGTTGCACCGCCGCCAGGATGCTCAATCCGCAAATCACGAACGTATGCGGCCAGAGGACCCAGGCGGCAGTTACGCTGCCCGCCTGGATCGAATCAATCACGGCCCAGATGGCGCACCAGAGCGCCAGTATCAACGCCATCAAACCCGGCAGCAGGAAGAACATGATCGGGCGATACAGGAAGCCGGAGACGAGCAGCGTCGCGATATGCTTCACGATGCGCATGCTCGACCGCCGCGCTGGTTTGCCGGCGGCTTCTTCGGGAATATTCCATTTCAACACTGCGGGGATTTCTTCGATCCGCGCCCGCAGGACCATGGCCTTGTAAAGAATCTCGCTGTTGACTTCCATCCCCATGGAATAGAAGTCGAGCGTGCGCAGAAATTTTGAATCGTAGGCCCGCACCATGCCGGTGAGGGTCTTAACCTGTCCATGGGCGGCGATCGACAGAAACTTATTTGCGCCCACGCTCAGCCATCGGCGCAGCGCGGGAACATTTTCAACCGATCCGCCGCGGATGTATGGGGAAGCGACGACGATCTTCGCCCTGGTTTCGCGCAGTTTGTCGACGAGCCGCTCGATATGGCCGGGTGAATAGCTCAGGTCCATGTCGAGGCAGACAATGTGCTCGCCGCGACATTGATTGAAGGCAAACTTCAGCGCCTGCCCCAGGCCGAAATTGACGGTGTGATCGAACACGTAAACATTTTTGTGCGTGGCGGCGAATTCTTTTGCCAGGTCGCTGGTGTCATCCTTGCTTCCATCGTTGACGACGATGATCTCCCAGTCCCACTTGTGTTCCAGCGTCTTCATGTAGTCGCTGAGCACGGCGAGATTCTTCTGCACGACCGCCGATTCGTTGTACGCGGGCAGCACCAGCGACACGAGGGGGCGAATGCGCAGCGCCGCGGTTTCTTCAGCGGCGGAAGCGGTTGAGGCGGCGAAGTTGGTGCGAGGATTAGCCGTAATCGTTCTCATGTAATCAGGAGAGCACCGGCTCCCGTGGCCGGGCATGGATTCCAAACTGCCCGGCGATCGCGCTGACAATGCGCCGGGCGGCGTGGCCGTCACCGAAGGGGTTGCTGACCGTCGCGACGCGCCGGGTCCAACTGCCCGGGGTCAATGATTCATCAAGCAGTTCCGCGAGGCGCTGCGGCCAGCCCACGAGCTGCGCATCCCGATTCAACCGCTTCGGGCCGCTCTGTGTTTTCCCGCAAAATCAGGAGGGGTTTGCCCAGGGTCGGCGCTTCTTCCTGGACCCCGCCGGAATCTGAAACAATCAGCCACGCCTGCGACATCACGGCGACAAACTGCTCATATTCCAGAGGCGGCACAAGATGAATGCGATCGCATCCGCCCAGGATCGCCTTGGCCGGCCCGCTGACGGATGGATTGGGATGGACAGGAAAAATCAGGCAGATCTCTTCATGCGCCGCGACAAATGATTTCAACACTTTCAGGTTTTCCGACATCCGCTCGCCGAAGCTTTCGCGGCGATGTGTTGTCAGCAAGATGCGCTTGTGCGCCTGAGTCCTGTTCAGCAGCTCGATTGTGGAAGCCGAGGGCACTGCCCGGTCCACCATTTCCTGAAGCGCATCCACCACCGGGTTGCCGGTGACAAAGACGCGATCAGCCGAGACGCCTTCCTGCAGCAGCGTCGCACAGTTGTTTGGGGTGGCGGCGAAGTGGTAGGCCGCGATCTGGGAGATCAGGCGGCGATTCATCTCTTCGGGGAAGGGGCTGGCGGAGTCACCGCTGCGGAGGCCGGCTTCGATATGACCCACTGGAATATTTCGATAAAACGCCGCGATTGCGCCGGTGAGCGCGGTGGTGGTGTCTCCCTGCACCAGGACGAGGTCGGGCTTTTCTTCGGCCAGGATTGGATCCAGTGAGGTCAGCACGCGCGAAGCAAGGCTGTTCAGGGTCTGGCTGGCCTGCATGACTTTGAGATCGTGATCGAGCCGCAATCCAAATGCGGCGATCAGCGGATGAAGCAGGTCTGTGTGCTGGGACGAAGAAACGTTGATCGTGATGAACAATTCCGGCTGCGCTTCAAGCGCGCGGATGACCGGCGCAAGCTTGATCACTTCCGGCCGCGTGCCGAAAAGGGTGAGGATTTTCCGCGGGCCCGGGGCCCTGCCGGCGTCAGCGCACATCTGGATCTCCATAGCGACTCGCGGAAAGGCGACAACAAAGGGATTCCGCATCCCATCGTGCGAATCGGCTGATTCGTTGCCTCACTGAAGGTTTTTGATTCATTGGCACGGCCAATAACGCGTGAGTACCGGCGGGCGTCCGCAATCCTGCACAGCCGAGGCAAGTAAGAATGCCGGGCGTCTTATGGGTGGCGGAAGACACGGTTGCCCTGGCAACCAAATCTATTTCCAAAACTTGCGGCAACTAAGACATTCTCATCGCGGTATACAAGCGAACGAGGCGATGGATCAGCCTGGGGCGGTCGAGGCGTTTTTGGAGCTTAAAATGGCGGAGCAGCGTCGGGAGGATGCGCTGTCGGCGATCTCCGAAGTCATTTTTGGGGCTTGCGCCGGTCAGGAGTTTGAGTCCCATATCCAGGAGGGGTGATTCGCCGGGGGTTACGAAAATCAGCACGCCGCCTGGCGAAAGAATTCGCCGCATTTCAATTGCGGCTCGTTCCAGGTCAGGAATAAATTCCAGCGCGCTGACAATCACAATGCAATCAAAAAACCCATTTTCATAAGGCATCGCCTCGGCCGATCCGGAAGCCAGCCGAGCTGTTACTGAATGATCGCGAAGAACTGTTTCAACTTTTTCGTGTTCGGGATGCGGATCAATGCCAAAGAGCTGATCGCAGTGCCGGGAAAGTTCGGGAAGGAAAACGCCGCTGCCATATCCTACTTCCAGCAAGCGCCGATAATGCCGCCCGATTAGGAGGGACTGGATGAGCTTGAACCGCAGCCGCTGAATAAGGCCAACCAAGGGGCGGTAATTCCAGTCGGCATGATCGACATCCCCGGTCTTCAGGAGCGCTTCGCGGGGAAGGAGCCAAAGGCGGGACTGTTTTTTGGCAGTCGCGGCGATCTTTGGGCTGTCAGGCCTATTAGAGCTGTCAGGCCCTTCAGAAGAGTTGGCTTCATCGATATTGATCGCGCTGCTCACAATTCTCCCGTTCTGGAATTTCAGCCAATGCTCACTGCGCAGGTAATTTGCGCAAGGTGAGATATCGTGGTCCTAGGAGTCTTAGTGGTCCTAGCACGGGGCTGAAATCAGGTTTATTGATCTAGCATCGACACAAAATCGGCTGGCTGCACCCACTGCAGTTGAGGCTGATCATAACATAAAGGGGGTGAAACGAAAAATTTGTGGGGGTGTGGGTTTGGGGAGGTGGACATTTTTGTCGTGGTAGGGGCGGGGGTTGTCTCGGGGGGTATGGGCTCAGGTGGACTTCCCCACGAATGGTGGGCGCTGCGGGATGACTAATTCAGGCTCGCCTCGAACGCTTCGGGGCTGAGATAGCCTAACGAACTGTACAGTCGTTTGCGATTGTAAAACACCTCGATGTACTCAAAGATCGACGCTCGGGCCTGCTCTTGGGTGGCGTAGTGCTCATGATGCACCAGCTCGGTCTTGAGCGTGGCCCAGAAGCTCTCCATCGCCGCATTGTCCCAGCAGTCTCCCTTTCGGCTCATGCTCGGCTGCATGTTATGCGATTCCAGCAGGTGCAGGTAATCCTCGCAGCTGTACTGAACGCCCCGGTCGCTGTGATGGATCAATGAGCCGGCGGGGTTTCGCCGGGCCAGGGCCATCTTCAACGCGTCACTCACCAACTCCGTCTTCATATGCTCAGCCATCGACCAGCCGACGATCAATCGGCTGCATAAGTCGATCACGCCCGCCAGATACAGCCAGCCTTCATCAGTGGGAATATATGTAATATCCACTGCCCATTTCTGATTGGGCAAGTCAGCGGTGAACTGCCGGTCCAGCACGTTACCCGCCACCGGGTTGGCATGAGCGCTGTCGGTGGTGGCTGGCACGAACTTCCTTTTGCTTTTGGCCCGGATGTCCCGCTGCTTCATCAGTTTGGCCACGGTGTTCTCGCTCACCTTTTCACCCTGAGCGATCAGCGCCTGACAGACCCTCGGGCTGCCGTACACCCGGCGGTTCTGTTCATGCACGGTCTTGATCTTCTCAGTCAGTTGCTCCTGGCGAAGGGCTCGCGGGCTGGCCGGCCGATCCCGCCAGGCGTAGTAACCCGAGCGGCTCACTTCCAGCACACAGCAGCAGACCTCCACCGCATACTCACTCAAAGAGTCTTGGATGAAAGCGAACTTCACATCTGCTCCTTTGCAAAGAACGCCGCCGCTTTTTTTAAAATGTCACGCTCCATCACCAGCCGCGCGTTCTCCTTGCGCAGCTGACGCAACTCAGCCGCCAACGCCCCTTCACCGCTTGGCCCAATGCCCGGCTCGGTCGAAAACTTCTCGATCCAGCCCCGGACGCTGCTGGGATCCACTCCCAGGCTCTTGGCCGCATCGACGATCGAATAGCCCTGCCCGTTCACCAGTTGAACCGCCGACAGCTTGAACTCACGTGTAAACTTCCTTCTGGACATGATTTGCTCCTTGGGGCAGGCATCTTATCCTGCCCTCCACAGCGCCCACCATTCGTGGGGAAGTCCAGAGTTGTAGCCGGGGCGGAACCGGTTCTTACTCTCGCCGTGCCGCTAGTTTCCGCCCCAGCGTCCCCACCTCCTGGGCAGGGCACGCCCCCTGTGGCAGTTGCATCCGGGTGGTTTGGTGGCGGGACGCAGGGCCTTCTACTTCCGATGATTGCGGACGATTGGAGTCGAACGAATGTGACGGACGAGTGGTGCCATGAAATGGCGGGCGATGTGATGAATCGGCGGGCAGCGAAAAATTGACGATGTGCGCCATGGGCAGTTCCTTGACGGCTTTTGGGCGCGGCTGCGCCACCGAGTTTCTTCGTAGCTTACATCTGCTCTGCGCAACTGGGGGCGTGCCTTGCCTACGGAGGTGAAGGACGCTGGAGGCGGAACCCAGCGGCACGGCGAGGGTTCCGCCTCCGGCTAACCTTCACCGCCCGCGCAGCGGTCCTTTTACACCTTCCCTCTTGTCTCAATTCCCATCCCAGCGGGGGTGCGGGGGCAGCAGCCCCTGCGGCTGCGATTTGTCTTTGTCTTTCGTTTCGTCTTGCTCTTTCGCCATATTCAACGCCGCCCCGAAGTCAGCGACGAACATCTTGTGAGATGTGTAAAAAGTAGGGTTTTGCGCTCGCGCTACGGCTTACAGTAAGGTTGGCTCCATACCGATAGTTTCGGTTTCTTTTTTTTCTGCGAGAAGTTCTGGTCTTTACCTCGCCGCGAGCGTTGGGTGCGCCCAATGTGCGATGACCCGTTACAATGCCCGGTGGAATGCCCCACGCCATCGTTGACATCTCCCGCCTTGATTATGCCTATGGCGACCAGCTCGTCCTTAAGCATGTAGACCTGCAAATCGAACAAGGCAGCACCGTCGGGCTCATCGGCCCTAATGGCGGCGGCAAAACTACCCTGGTCAAGCTCCTCATCGGTCTGCTCAAGCCAACCCGTGGCTCTATCAGCGTTGACGGCCTGCCGCCGATCCGGGCCGTTCGGCGCGGCAACATCATTGGATATCTGCCGCAAAATCACGGTAAAGCGGAGAAATTTCCCCTGAGCGTCCGCCAGGTCGCCCAGCTTGGGCTCGCTGGTAAGACGGGAATGATGCGGCCATACACGCCCGATGATATTAAGTTCGTTGATTTCCTGCTTGAGCGGGTAGGCATGGGCGAGCTGGCCGACACGCCTGTCGGGCATTTGTCGGGCGGCCAGTTGCAACGGGTCTTTATTGCCCGCGCGCTGGCCCCCAAGCCCAAAATCCTTCTTCTGGACGAGCCGACCACCGGAATTGACCGTTCCGGGCAACAGCAGTTCATCGAGTTCCTGCAAGGCCTGAAAAAAGAGCTGGGATTGACGGTCATCATCGTCAGCCATGATCTTCGCGCTGTGACGGCCATCAGCGATCGCATCGCCTGCCTGAACGTGATGCTCCATTACCATGACGTCCCCGAACGGCTGCCCGCCGACCTGGTCTATCGCATGTTCGCGTGTGACCTGCAGGCCATGGGCGTAGGCGGCGAACACAAAGGGTGCGGGGATGAATCGTGCGATCATGGCGCCAATAAAGTTGAATCACAGATTCAAACAGAGGCACGGAGATAACGACCTTCTTTGGGCGTGCGCGAATTCATATAAGGTTCATCTGTGGCTAATCCTCCCCTGTTCCTCGCCGAGCTTTTAACCAGCTCGACCTTGCGCTATGGCCTGCCCGCCGCCATCGCATTAGCCGGCGCTGCGCAGTGTTAAGCGTGTTAGTGGTTTCCCGCCGATGGGCGTTCATTGGAGAAGGCATCAGCCACAGCGGTTTTGGCGGCGCGGGAACGGCGTGGGTGCTCGCGCTTCTTTTCCCGGGTTTTAATCAGCCCTGGATGCCGTATCTCTGCGTCATCATCTTTTGCATTCTCACCGCCATCGGCATTGGCTTTCTCAGTTTCCGCCAGCGGGTGAACAGCGACGCCGCCATTGGCATTTTCATGGTCGCGTCGCTGGCGTGGGGTTTTATGGGGAGCGCCATCTACCGCGCTCAGCGGCACGCCGACCCGGTCGGGTTTGAAGAGTTTCTGCTCGGACAGATGGGGACGATCTCGGCGCAATATGCGATCGCCGCCGTCATGCTCAGCGTGGCCATCATCCTGATCGTGGCGATGCTCTCCAAGGAAATCCTCTATTACTGCTTCGACCCCATCATGGCCGAGGCATCCGGCGTGCGTGCCGGGTTGGTGCATTATCTATTGATCATCCTCGTCGCAATCACCATCGTTCTGGGAATACGCATCGCCGGCAGCGTACTCGTCACAGCACTGCTCATATTGCCCGGCGCCACAGCCCTGCTCCTGAGCCAGAAATTGCAAACGGTGCTCATGGCGGCGGTAGCTGTTGCAATTTTCGGGGCGGCGGCGGGGGTGGGGATGAATCTTCGATGGCATTTCCTGCCTGCGGGGCCGGCGATTGTGCTGGTCCTGTTTGCGGAATTTGTGCTCTGCTATGGGGCATCGCGATTCAAGTTTTCGCCTGGCGCAGCAACTTAATCGATGATTCGGAATGATCTTATAAAGACACCGCCCAGCCGGACCGATACGGTAGGCGAAGCGCATATCGCGGCGATTGATTTGTCCGGCGTCAAACGCGAATTGGGACATGAAGATCATGGATTACGAAACCGCGGACATGCTCGTGCGCGAAGTGAACGGTGTAACGATCGTCCGCGTTCGCAACGCAAACCTCGACGGCATGGTCGAAATCCAGCGCATGTCCGCCGAGATCGACGCTTTGCTTGAACGGGGTGTGCGGAAGCTTGTCTTCGATTGCAAATACGTCAAGTTTGCCGGCAGCGCGGCGTTGGGACTTTTGATTGCGCTGCAAAAGAAGATGGACGAACTCGGGGGGCAGATGATCATCTCACACGCCGAGAAGATCGAAGAAGTTCTGAAAGTTTCGCGCACCGCGAGCCTGTTCAAACTGGCCGCCGATCCTCGGGCGGCGTTCAAGATGTTCTAAGAGCCTCTAAAAACTTCTGACAGAATTCACTCATGGATATACGGAGGGAACGGAGAAGGAAATTTATTGGTGAATTTCTCCGCGCTCTCCGTGTGTCGGTAGTGAATTGACGGCGTGTTTTATTAGAAATCTTAAGAGGGGTTGATCAGCGGTCCTGCCGAAGGCGCATCAGCGGGCGCTGAAGGAACGCCAGGAGAACCAGCGAGATCAGGCCAGTCCAGGCGGCCGGCGGCAAGGGGACGGCACGGGGTTGATTTGATAACGTTAAATCCAAGTGAAACGCGAGCGAAGGATCAAATTCTTTCGACGCAAAAAATTCCAAATCACCCTGGCGGCCATCAATCGTCGTGAGGTTCAGGCTCAGGATTCCGTCGCCGGTGAATTCCGTGCGCGTGACGCCAGTCACATCAAACGTCTGGGCGCACCAATTTTCGCCGTGAACGCATTGAACATAGCTCCCGTCGGCAGGACCGCCGCCGGACGATTGTTAAACGTGATGGTCGATTCCGACCATGAATCGTCCGCGACAAAGCTGAGCTGGTGCAGGCTGTCGGTGTTGTCGTATTTATTGGTGTAGGTTCCGATGAGGTTGGCCGCTTTCAGCACTTCGCCGGCGGCGGGTTTGGGGAGGTGGAATTTGAGATAGAACTGGTAGTCGGACCCGAAGTTGTCGGAACCGGAAAAGAGCCCGCCGCGCGTGGTCAGGGTGTTGAGATTGCCGTCAGGGTTCAGGGAATTGACCGAAGCGTCCTCGGCGACCGGGATGCTGAGATGAACTTCACCGGCGAAGGCGACGTGGTTCACAAATAGCGTCGCAACCAACACGACAAGAGCCGGTGCAATGGAAACTTTTGACGAGTGGTTCATGGATGTCCTTTGGGAGTCTGTATCGGTGGTTTGCTGAATTTCAGTGAGGGAGAGTGATGGGGGACACAGGTGGCTGGTTATCGGAGTTGGAGATGGGGGAAATAGGGACGATAGTTGAAGGAAAGCGTCAAAAAAGAACCCTTATTTCTTTCGCATTATTTCTTTCGCATTCCGCTTTACACCAGCGCGCGCCGGCAGATACTGCTCGCCGGAGCGCGATGGGATGTTGAAGGTTCTTTTTTATTCTCTGCTGCTGGTGTTGGGGCTCGCCGGGTCGCAGGTATTGCCGGAAGGGGCGCGGGGGGTGGTGTCGCTGGCGACGATGTTCGCGCTGGCATTCATCATGATCCATGTGGGGTATGAATTTGAACTGGATCGGAGTCGGCTGGGGAAATATGTGTGGGATTATTTTGTGGCCGCGGCGGCGGCGATGCTGCCGTGGGCATTTTGTGCGATCTATTTTGTGATCGTGATGTCGCCGCGATCGGGGTGGGGCGCAGCGCAGGTGTGGAAGGGGGCGCTGCTTCAGGGATTGTTCGCCGCGCCGACGTCGGCGGGTGTTCTTTTTTCCATGCTGGCGGCGGCGGGGCTGGGGGCGAGCTGGTTGTTCGCCAAGGCGCGGGTGCTGGCGATCTTTGATGATCTGCACACGATCCTGCTGCTCATTCCGCTCAAGATGATGTTGATCGGGCCGCGGTGGCAGTTGTTCGCTGTCGCGATGGTCATGCTTGCATTGCTCTGGGCGGCGTGGCGGTTTCTGCATCGCGTATCGCTGCCGGTCGCGTGGCCGTTTGTGATGGGTTATGCGGGATTGATTGTGGTCGGATGCGAATTGGTTTTGGTGGTCAGCCGCCAGATAGATCCTGCAATGCCGATTCATCTGGAGGTGCTGCTGCCGGCGTTTGCACTGGGGTGCGTGCTCGCCCGGCCGATGGGGGCGGACCCGCATGTGGATGATGCGCGGGCGGGGCACGAGGAGGGACCAGAGACGCCGACCGAGCAGCATGTGTCGACGGTGGTGTCCGCCTGCTTCATGGTGCTGGTGGGATTATCGATGCCGGGAATCTTCTTCGGATCATCCGCCGGGGCGGCCGGTCGCCACTGGACGATCGTCGCCGTGCATGTCATGGTCATCACGATCCTGTCCAATATCGGCAAGTTGTTCCCGGCGATGTGTTACCGAAACGTCGCAAGCCTCCGGGAACGACTGGCTCTTGCGGTGGGAATGTTCCCGCGGGGGGAAGTGGGAGCGGGCGTGCTGGTCGTGAGTCTTTCGTATGGATTTGGCGGGGACACGCTGACGGTGGCCGTGCTGTCGCTGGCGCTGAACCTGCTGTGTACGGGTGTGTTTATCATTGTCGTGAAGAAGCTGCTGAACGAAACAGCAATCTCAGCCAATTCGGCGGATCGCGCCGGGGCGATATCAGATTAGGATGATATTTATGCCGCATTTTCAGAATGAAACGTTGGAACTGATTGTGTACGTGGCCGCGGGAATTGTGCTGCTGGCGGTGGGGTATCAGATCGGGCGATGGCTCAGCAATGTGGCGTCGTCAAAATTGATCGCCGCCAAGGAGCAGGATCTGTTCACGGCGCAGAAGGGATTCAAACAGCTTTATGAACATGAACTCACGAACCTGAAGGCTGAACATGCGAAGCTGACGGATGAAAATAAAGCGCTGGTGAATCGCGTCGAGGAATACCGCAAGAAAGCCGCGGGATTTGGCGGCCTGTTCAGCACCGGCGGCAAACGCGCGGATGCGATGTACGCTCTATTGCTGGAAAATGAGGCGCTGGAAGATGCGCTGTATTCACAGAATGAAAAGCTGAAGCAGGAGCGGACGGACGCAGTCAAGGAACAACTGCGGGCCGCCGGGTATCGGCGAGTGCTGATGAGCCAATTGATGAATGATGAGCGGATTAAGGGATATATTCAGGAGATCATGGCGGATGAGAAACATCTGCCGGCGCCGGGGATGGTGGGGAAATCGGAATAAACGGGAGTGATGGGACGTGCAGGGCGTGCGATGATCGCGGGTGTTTAAACGAGCGTCGAACATAGCGGCAGAGGAAGACAAAAACAAAGACAAAGACAAATCGCAGCCGCAGGGGCTGCTGCCCCCGCACCCCCGCTCAGAGCGGAATTGAGATAAGAGGGAAGGGAAAAAGGACCGCTGGGCGGGCGGGTTGGGTTATAGCTGGGGCGGAACCCGCTCTTACTCTCGCCGTGCCGCTAGGTTCCGCCCCGAATGCCATTCGGTTAATCGTTAAGCGGCTTGTTTGGCTCGGGTTGGCAGTAGGTGGATCGAGGTTTTCTCATCAGACTGTACGAGTTATGAATCCGCCGCTTTACCACCCGTGGATGATATCGGCCCGGCGCAAAGGATTCACCTTCAACTCCGATCCGCTCACGCCTTCCGCTGGTTTGAGCAGCGCGATGAGCCAACGTGATGCATCGACGAAGCTGATGCGACTGGCGTCGTCGATCTCCTGCTCTTGCGCCGCGTCCCGCATCGCGGCACGGATCAGGTTGTACACCAGTGCAAAGACCATCAACTCCTTCATCACGCCGTCAGGCGTCTGGCACTTGAGGTGCTCCATCTTCATCGTTGTTTTCAAATGCCGGAAGTTGGTTTCGATCCCCCAGCGCAACTGGTACAGCCGGGCAATCTCTCGCTTGGGATAGCGCATCGGATCCAGCAGCGTGGTGACGAGCGTCACCTGGCGGGTGCGCATTCCCCTGGCGATGATGTCGTAGCGAAGCTCGCGAAGCACAAGCGTCTGCGGCAGGCTGGCAAACACGTCGGCGGCCATGCCGCTTATCCGCTTGGAAGGCTTGATCCACCGAACAATCTGATCCTGCCTGCCAAGGCTCTTCACAAAATGGGAGTTGGGGAGTGATCTTTTGTATGCTCCTTTTTTCCTCGATCTTCCCCGCGCCGCCCGGCCGGGCGTGAAGTCGACGACCTGGCTCGCATTCATGCGGAACACCGCATCTACCGACATTTTCCCCAGCGTCACCAGATGCCCAAAAGGAACAGAATCCCCGGTCTCCCAGCAGCACGTCGCCGGCCTGCAACAGGCCGTGCGGCCCGGCAAGTTGACTGGCCTCGCCCATGGTCAGGGCCATCATGCTCAACTGCAGGATCATTCCGCTGGCCAGATCCATAAGCGCCAGCATTTTGATCATGGGGAAGCCGCATCCGGATTTCTGCTCGCTGGGCTGGGGCCACATTTTTTGCAGTGCCGGTTCGTCGGGCGTACTGACGGTTGTGCCGTCGATCATCAGCACGCGACGGCCCAGCCAGATGGAGGCGGATTGGTTACACGCATCGCACGATAATTGTTCGACCAGCCTGGCCACGCCCGCCGCCGGCAGCCGCTGCCGCGCGTCGCAGTAGCTTCCCTCGCTGCAACCAATGCCCCAGAGCCACCGCAGATGAGTCATGGCCGTGTTGCCATGCAGAACCTGCAGCAGGAACAGCGTCATGGTGTTGGCTGGATTGAGCAGCCGATTACGCCAGACATGACCGACCTGGGCAAAACATCGGTTGATTCTCTCGGCCCCGCCAAGAGACCCCAAGGGGTCAGATTTGATCCGCTGCAGCGTGGACGCGATGATAGCCATCCGTGGCCTCCTTTGAGTTTGGGGACTTAAGACATCACCATTCTCTCAGGAGGCCGCGTCTTGCGCGAATATTCACAACGCGCGCCGCGGCGCGGAGTTATGTGCTAACCGAATGGCATTCGGTTCCGCCCCAGCGTCCCCACCTCCTGGGCAGGGCACGCCCCCTGTGGCAGTTGCATCCGGGTGGTTTGGTGGCGGGACGCAGGGCCTTCTACTTCCGATGATTGCGGACGATTGGAGTCGAACGAATGTGACGGACGAGTGGTGCCATGAAATGGCGGGCGATGTGATGAATCGGCGGGCAGCGAAAAATTGACGATGTGCGCCATGGGCAGTTCCTTGACGGCTTTTGGGCGCGGCTGCGCCACCGAGTTTCTTCGTAGCTTACATCTGCTCTGCGCAACTGGGGGCGTGCCTTGCCTACGGAGGTGAAGGACGCTGGAGGCGGAACCCAGCGGCACGGCGAGGGTTCCGCCTCCGGCTAACCTTCACCGCCCGCGCAGCGGTCCTTTTACACCTTCCCTCTTGTCTCAATTCCCATCCCAGCGGGGGTGCGGGGGCAGCAGCCCTCACCCTTACCCACAACTCCGAAGTGTTTTTGAGAACATTTTCGCTTTCTTCAACGTACCTCGATTTTTTCCAGACATGGAGGTCGTGATGATGGTCTGCCAAGCCCATCAGTGGGCTCATCAGCATTTTGGATCGTTGGATCTGGGTGATCGTCGTCGTTCAAAAGGGTTGTTACACTCGCAGCCCAAATGGCGGCGACTCCGGGTCAATCCCTGCCTGTGCAACATAAGCAGTGGGCGGAGCTGAAAGCAGCTTACCGGTTTTTCGACAATCCACAGATTAATCCCGATGCGCTGCAAGCCCAGCACCGGCGGGTGACTTTCCAATCGTGCCGCGAGCATCCGGTGGTCCTGTGCGTGCAGGATGGCTCCAATGTGCAAGCCAGCCGTATTGCTGGAGGCCAATGGGTGATGCATTCGGCGCTGGCGGTCACGCCAAGCGGCGAAGTTTTAGGGTTGCTCGACCAGCGATTTTTCAAGCGGGTGAAGCGAGCGGCACGGGAGAGCAAAAAAGCCAGGCGTGATCGCTTTCGAGAGAGCGATGTCTGGATTGACGCCGTCCAGGCCGTCAAAGCGGCCAACTCACCCCATACGCACCTGATCCATATCTGTGATCGAGGGGCGGACGATCTGCGTCTGATGCACAGTTGCGTGGCGGCATCGAACGGTTTTGTCATCCGGGCCCGTCACGACCGCAACATCGAGCAGGCAACCGACAAGCTGTGGTCTTACATGGCGCAGGTTCCGGTCAGCGGACAAATCGATATTGAGATCGGTCAGCAGCGATGCGTCAAACGCAAGATCAAAGGCGTCACCCAGCGCCTGCCGCGTCCCGCCCGCATGGCCCAATTACAAGTGCGGTTTGCAACGGTGCAACTGCAACCTCCGGCCAAAAGCGCGCCGTCCACCCAACCGTTGACGGTGAATGTCGTTTATCTCAAAGAACCCCTCGAAGGCGCTGCGTCGCTGGAGTGGATGCTGCTGACCAATTTGCCGGTGGAGAATCTGGCCGATGCATTGACGATCATCGACTACTACTGCATTCGCTGGGTCATTGAAGAATGGCACCGGGCACTGAAAGAAGGTTGCAGACTTGGCGAATCCCAGTTGCAAAGTATTGATAACCTGCTTCGATTGATCAGCATGCTCTCTCCCGTGGCAGTGCGATTATTGCAGCTGCGTGATTGGGCCAACCTGCCGCGCAACGAACCTGCAGCCGCCAAACTCGACCTGCAGCAGAAGGTGCCGCAGGCAATGATCCAAGCCGCGGCAGCGCTAGGCCAATGCCGGATTGATCAAATGAGCCCCCGGCAATTCTGGCAAACCCTGGCTCACCAGGGCGGCTGGCTGGGCAGAAAACACGATCCCCGCCCCGGCTGGAAAGCAATCTGGATCGGCTGGGAAATCGTCTCCCGAATCGCACACGGCATCGAACTCACACAGCAAAACCGAATCGATGCAACTTGTGGGTAAGGGTGAGGGCAGCAGCCCCTGCGGCTGTGATTTGTCTTTGTCCCCCGCTCGACACACTTAAATATCAAAACCTGCCGGCAAAAAAGACGCGTATGAGGGTCGTCGTGTGGCTATAAATTCAATTACTTGTTGAAACAACCGTCCTAAGCGCCTATCCTTTCCACACGTCGTTAAGAGAGGAACTTCATGCCCCGTTCGGTATTGGCGGAAGAAATCAAAAAACGCGATCCGTTTGATACCCCTGCCGAAGAAGCATTGCTCAATTTGATGCGGACCTGTTCGGTGCTGTCTGCGCCGAGCGAGCAGATGTTCAAACAGCATGGAATTTCCCCGCCGAAGTATAATATTTTACGCATTTTGCGAGGCGCGAGCCGCGAGGGGGACGGGTGCAGGTATGGGTTGCCGAGTTTAGAAATCGCAGAGCGCATGATCACGCGCGTACCCGATATCACCCGGCTGGTCGATGGGCTCGAAAAAGAAGCCCTGGTTGCACGCACGCGCTGTACCGAGGATCGCCGCGTGGTTTATGTGGGGATTACGCAGAAGGGGTTGGATTTGCTCTCGGCGATCGATGAACCCATAGCGAATGTCCATCGGGATATTCTGAGCCACATGACCGAAGGGGAGATTCTGGAATTGAACCGGCTCCTCGTAAAAGCGCGGCGGTCGGCGGAATGAATCGTCCGCGCACCGTGATGCAAATGTCACCGCAGGCGTTGCAACGCCACATCGCCAGGCTTCTTCACACCCATTACGGCACAATCAGCGCCGTCGGATACTCCGCGGCGAATCGCTGCTGCACCACCTTGGCGTCTTCGAATGTGGAGAATGGCCCGGCATCCAGAAGTGTATGTCCAGCCGGGTCTGCACGTTTGGTGATGACCACGCCGGAGCTCTTCAGCGATTCCATCGCCCGATCGGCCCCCGCCGGCGTGTTGAATGTCGCCAATTGGATGTAAAAATTCCGCTGCCCCTCACGCTGGCGTGCCCATTGCGCCGCGGGCGATCCGGGGTAGCGCTGCTCCACCAGTTGAAATGTCCGATCGGCATCGGCAAAACGCCCCAGCCGCTGCTGGCTTGCGCCGATGCGGAACAGCAGCTTGCTCTGCACTTCGGCGGTGGGGGTCAGCCCATAGGCGCGCGAGGCTTCGGAAAGTGCTGTTGAATAATCATCCTGAAAATAGGCGACGTTCGACAAACTTGCACGAATGTCGGCTTCGACCGATGGCGCCGGGCTTTCGTTCAAAGCCTGGAGATACGCCGATCGCGCTTCGGTCAGGTTGCGCTTGATCTCACCGACGTCGGTATTGGTTTTGAGTTCGTAGCCGCGGCCCTTCAGGTAATACGCCTCGGCCGCGCCCGTTCCGTGCGGATGCTCGGCGAGGTATTGATCGGCCTGCTCGATTGCCGCTTCAGGCCGCTGCTGGTCGAGGGCGCGATAGCCGGCGGTCAGTTGGTTGCTCTGTTCCGGGGAAGCTTTATCCGGCGCACAGCGCCAAGGCTAATGCCCAGCAGAAGCACGGCAAGCAACTTAATCAATCTTTGGTTTCGCATCCCTGCGTCCTCGTGTATTCTGATTTGTCCCAAGGTCAGGCATCAAACGTCGGTAGCGCCTGCTTTAAGCCACGGGCAACAGACCCACTGACAACGGACAAAGCCAATGCTCTTCGAACCCCTTTTCGCCCACGCCGCCAGGCAACCCAACGACATTGCCATCATCGACGATTCCGGCCGCTACACGCATCAACAACTCGCGGCGATGGCCGCTGGTCTTGGCATGTACCTGTCGGCCCAAACCAGCAAAGACAAAGTCGGTTTGCTGCTGCCGGCGGGTGCGGGGTTCGCCGCCAGTTTCTACGGAACCCTGCTGGCTGGCAAGAGCGTGGTGCCGATCAACTTTCTGCTGGGCGAGCGCGAAATCGCGCATGTGATCGCCGACAGCGGCATCGACACCGTCGTCACCATCCCGTTTCTCGCCGGGCGTCTTAAGGATACGCCGCTCAGGATTGTCGACATCACCGCCTTGCCCAAAACACCGCCGGCCGCGATTACACCAAAGTTTCCATCGCCTCGCGCGGATGACCTGGCGGTCCTCATGTATACCAGCGGCACCAGCGCTCTGCCCAAGGGTGTGATGCTCACCTACGGCAATCTGCAAAGCGATGTCGAAGCGGCGATCTCGCACGCCTGCCTGCAGGGGAAGCATAAGTTTCTGGGCATCCTCCCGCTGTTTCATTCGACCGGCATGCTCGCCACGCTGCTGGCGCCGATCACGCTGGGAGCGCAAACGATCTACATCGGGCGATTCAGTCCGGTGGCGACGCTGAATGCGATCCGCCAGCACCAGATTTCGATCGTCGCCGCCGTCCCGAGCATGTATGCGGCCATCATTCGCCTGAAAGACGCCAAGCCCGAAGATTTCGAGCCGCTCTATGCCGCGATCAGCGGCGGTGAACCGCTGCCGGCCGCGGTCCAGGAAGGGTTTCAGCACAAGTTCGGCAAACCGATCTACGAAGGATACGGCCTCACTGAAACCATAGGCCCCATCGCCTTCAACGTCCCGGGCGCGATCCGCATCGGCTCAGTAGGCAAACTCATTCCCGGCGCGATCACCAAAATCGTCAATGACGACGGCAACGCCCAGGACATCGGCCAGACCGGTGAGATCTGGCTTAAAGGGCCGATGGTCATGAAGGGATATTACAACCTGCCGAACGAGTCGGCTGCCGCGCTCACGGCTGATGGTTACTTCAAATCCGGCGATCTCGGTCATATCGACAAAGAAGGCTATCTCTTTGTCACCGGCCGCAAGAAAGAGCTGATCATCGTCGCCGGGGAAAAAGCTGTCCCCCGCGAAATTGAAGATGTGCTGTTGCGTCATCCCGCGGTTGCTGATGCCGCGGTCGTCGGGAAGAAAGACCCGAGCCGCGGGGAAGTGGTCGTGGCGTTTGTCATTCCCAAAGAAGGGCAGACGATCAAACCGGAAGAAATCCGCGACTTTGCAAGATCGCAGGGGCTGATTCAATGGAAAGTTCCGCGTGAAGTCACGGTCGTAGACGACCTTCCCCGATCGCCAACAGGCAAAGTTCTAAAACGAGTCCTGTCGGAGCGGGTGAATGCGCCCGCGCCGGTGTAAATGGCGTTGGCGCTGCCATTTCGCCTGCCATCAATCCTCTCGTCATTGATGCCCATTGGCGCCCTGCCCGTGGCTCAATAATTCATCCCCTCGAACCACAAACGGCTGCGGTCCCCGCGCGGCCCAATCTGGCGGCAGTTCCGGGATTTTCCAATATGTCCGATGCAGACGATCGATCTCCGCCGGATTGATCACCAGCAGCCATTTTGGGTTTCCCGCCACGTCCGGTC
Source organism: uncultured Phycisphaerales bacterium (assembly GCA_963704405.1). GTDB lineage: Bacteria > Planctomycetota > Phycisphaerae > Tepidisphaerales > Tepidisphaeraceae > MFD01213-c1. The sequence continues at coordinate 411,908 of OY969903.1, read as the reverse complement.
CGGCCCAGGCCGCGATCGGATCGCTCACATCGCCCGGCACATCAAACACCGTTCGATAGTGGAGCCGCGACATCGGGATCTGATACAAAAACGCCCCCGCATCGCCGATGAGCGCGATCTGCTTGTCGGCGTTCTTCATGTCCGTCAGTTCCGGCGGCGCCAGGAAGGACAGATTCTGCGGAGCCACCAGTCCTGTGCGATCCGGATCGCGCGTTGTATATGCGAGCCGGCCGTACACACCTGTCCAGCCAGATGCGCCCGCCGCGATGACCAGCAGCGCCGCGATCGGCCATCCCCGTCCCCATCGCACCCGGCCGATCAACATTCCTGCGATCGGAATCAGCATCACCAAAAACCGCGGCAGCAGGTGCGTAAAATCGATCCAGACGACAAAGATCACCCCAGTCGTCACCAGCAGCACCCAGGTCTCCCGATCGCGCCGTCGCCAAAACGCTGCGGCCAATCCGGCCGGGAACAGCACATATCCATATTGCCAATGCCCGATGACATCCGTCCAGACAATCGGCAGGCGCGACGCCAGTGATTGCTGGCTTGCGGTGGGAGAATGCGCCCGTCGAAACCGCTCCACTTGATCGTCGGTGAAATGCGCCTTCCCCAGCGTCTTCATCGCCACTGGAAACACGGGGTTTCCCGCCCACACCACATTGCGAATGAGCCAGGGCGACAGCACTATCAAACCTGCGACAACAAACACGATGCACGAATAGATCGCCAGCTTGAACGTGCTGCGCAGCAACACCAGCCCCGCGACCATTCCCACAGGGAGCGCCAGAAGCAGCATCGGCACCGAAGTAATCTTGGCGCCACATGCCAGCCCCGCCATTGCGCCTGCAAGCGTCATTTCATAAACGCGAAGCTTCACCTTTAAGCGATCCGATGCCCTGTCGTCCGTGTCACAAAAATTCATTCCCCGCAGCCCCCAGGCAATTGCCAGCGCGGTGTACAACATCACCGCCGACTCCACATACGCCACGCTGCCGAGCATCATCACCCACGGAACGGCAGAAATCATCGCCGCCCCGACGACCCCCTCGCGGCCCCGTGTTTCATTTATCGTTCCGCATTCATCATTCCGCATTCCCCTCTCTGCGCCGGCGACTCCCATCACCATAAGCACCCCATACCCCAGACTGATAAACTGACAAACATACATCGCATTCCACGCTCCTCCCATGGCGTGCATCATCAGCAGGAACTGCATCTCCACATTGAATGGAAAATAAGAAAACACATTATGCTTCAGCGGCACAATCCGCCCCAGTTCATACCATTCGCGCGGTATCTGCAGGTGGTAACTCACCACATCATACGGATGCGGATCGAGCGGCTTCCAAAGATCCCCCGGCATCACCGATGCCGCCACGCACACTGTCGCAAGCGAAATCACCGGCGCAAGCCAAAGCCACGAAATGCCCGCCCGCCGCCGCAGCCAACGCTTCACACCGCTTAAATCAATCTCGCGGCCTGCCCCATGCATTCGAATCAGGCGGCTGCCCAGCAGCACCACGCCTGCGACCGGCATCGCCAGCGCCACCCCCCGGTTCAACCAACCCAAAAGCCCCAGCCCCAGCGCGGCTAAACCAAAAGCACCCAACCCCAATCCTCCGGCGGTTGCGACAAACAACATCCAATTCGTGCGAATACGAAACACCCCCAAAACAAACGCCCCCATCGCTGCCGCCCCCGCAATCCATGCGGCGGCAAACAATCCATCCGTCAGCAGCACGCTGAACACCGCGAGCGCCGATGCGGGCGTGTAAAAAATGATGACAGCTACAAACAGAAAAACAGCAACGACAAGAACTGCCGCGCGCGTATTCAGGATGAAGGCATCATCGTCGCTGCGAGGTTGAAGATTCGCGGTGTGTTTCACTCAAGCTCAAATAATGCCCGACATGAGGCGGACGACGGCAATCCGAGAGATCTAATCGCCCGCTCTCCTCCCGTACTCCGAGACAGGGTTTGAGCGGGGCCGTCCAGTCTTCGGTGTATCAATCAAAGCATGGCGTCCCTTACTCCAGCCTCGGAATACCAGGGGAGGGAATGAAAACGGCCATGCATAATTTTTCAATCGTTTTCACGATCACCGCTATCTTCACCGCGCGTCTCCCCCAGCTTGAATAACTGCTCCATCGCATGTTGATACTGCTGCGCAGCCGCATGGGTTTCATCTGCCTTTCGCATGGCCTGCACGGGATCGTGCAGCAGCTTGTTCACAATCCGCCGGGCGAGTTCTTCCAGATGTTGCCGCTCGGCTTCACCGATGTCGGGCAGTTTATTCAGCGTTCGCGCCACCTCTTCCCGGGCAACGTGATGATACCGCTTATACAGTTGATCGATCAGCGGCCCCATCTCGCGCGCCGATGCGAGCGCACATAATCATTCACCGCCGCCGACACAATCGCTTTTGCCGAATCAATCGCGCCGTGTCGGCCGGCCTGCGTTTGCGAGACGACCTGCTGCAGGTCATCCAGGTTATACAGGTACACATTTTCCAGCTTCCCCACATCCGCTTCCACATCGCGCGGCAGCGCGATGTCGATCAGGAAGATTGGCCGATACCGCCGCCGCCGCTGCGCCGCCCCGAATGACCTGGCGTCAATAATCGGCCGGGCCGAGCCGGTCGATGTAATGACCACATCGACCGTTTCCAGGTGCTCATCCAGCGATTCAAACGGCCGCGTCTCGCCGCCAAATTTCGCCGCCAATGCTTCGGCCCTGGCGCTGTCGCGATTGCAAATCAGCAGCTTCTTCGGCGACAGGCCTGCAAAACTTTTCAGCACCAGGTTCGCCATCTTTCCCGCACCGATGCTCAGCACGACCTTGTCGTCAAAGTGATCGAAGATGCGCGACGCATAATCCACCGCCACGCTCGCGATGCTCAGCCTTCCTTCCGCCAGCGGCGTCTCGTGCATCACCTGCTTGCCGACCGCGACCGCCCTCTGAAACAACGGATTCAGCAGCGTCCCCGTCGCGGCTAGATCGCGAGCGGTCTCATAGGCTTCACGCACCTGCCCAAGAATCTGCGTCTCCCCCAGCACCATTGAATCCAATGACGACGCGACGTTAAACAGATGCTCCACCATCTGCCTGTCGCTCTTCTCATACAAGTGCGGCCGAACCGCCTCTGCGCCCACCGGGTGAAACGAGCAAAGAAACTCCGCCATCTCTTCCACCCGCGGATGCCCGTGAAGCTCGCGCGCCACATAAAGTTCAACGCGATTGCACGTCGACAGCAGCACGGCCTCGCAATTCGGAAACCGCTCGCGAAACGCGGCGATTGCCGACGCCCGCAGCGAACTGTCAAACGCCAGCTTCTCGCGCACCTCCAGCGGTGCGGTCGTGTGATTCAATCCCAGGAGCAAGAGCCGCTGCATCAGTGGCCGCCTCCCCCGGGAAGAAACTGGGCGGCGACCAATGCGCCGACCATCAACACAAACCCCACCACGCTCAGCACCGCCGCCCGCCGCCCACGAAATACCGGATTGATCGGCGCATGCAGCACGATCGCATACACGATCCACACGCAGGCCGTCAGCGCTACCTTCGTCGTCGGCGTGCCTTTATCGCGCCCGATCAACTGCACAATTCCTGTGATGATTCCGACCGTCAGCAGGGCAAACCCCAGCGTCACCGCCGTCATCGTCAGGTGTTCCAGCCGCTCCAGCGATCCCAGGTAGCTCCCCACCGGCTGTTTTCGCCGCAGTCTCGCGCTTGCCAGGACATACATCGCACCGCTCGCCGCCGCCACTGCGAAGGCGACAGCGCCGGCATAGCTGGTCACGCGATGCACGCTTGCCCAGGTGCGCCCGACATATCGATGAAATTCCGTCCGCCCGAATACCGCCGCACAGATCAGCAGCAGCACTACCACCGGCAGCACAAACCAATCGAGCGCCGCCAGCGGACGCGTTCGCTGCACGTACGCCACAAACAGTGCCAGCAGAATCGCCAGCCAGAGCAGCGCATCAAAATTATCCCCAATCGGCATCCATCCTCCGCGGCTCACGCAATGCCAGGTCAGCACCGCCCCCGCGCCGAGAATGCCGAAATACAAACAGGACTTCGCCGCCAGCCGCATGACATTGGTCGGTTTCCACAGCCGCAAAAAAGAAAGCCCCGCCGCCACCATAAAGAACGCAACGGCGGCAATCAGCAGCGAAATTTGACCGGTGCTAGGCATGGAGTGCGCCGGATAGCGTTTACCGATCCACGCGCGAAGCCCGTCGATGCCGCTCAGCAGCAGCACCTCAATCGCATGTTCGCTCGCCAGCTCGCGAAACAGCGCCCGCCGGGTTTCGATGTCTAATGAAGAATGAACAATCTCCGGCCGCAGCGCCGCCATCGCCTCGGCCAATCGCGCCCACGCCGGATTAAATTGCCGCACAAGATTATCCCGGATCAAAACCGACAGCGCCGGGCTCCCCCCCGAAACCGCAACGATCACCGGCCCCTCGGCAAACCGCGCCGGCGTCACAAAATCCCCTCCCTCATCTTCACTCGCATCCGCCCGGCTGACCAGCACGCCCATCCCCTTTGCATCCCGAACCACCGCATCATTCACCGCCGCGGAATCCGTCGCCGCAAAAACCAGCCCCGCTCCCGATAAATCCCTCGCCTCATAAGCCTTAACCACCCGCTCCACCACCGCCGGCATTTCCCCAATCACCGGCGCCACCACCCGTACCCGATTCCCACCGGCCGCCAGAATTCCCCTCACCTTTCGAGCAGCTACAGAACCCCCACCCACAACCACCACCAGGCGATCCACCAGATCCAACATCAAAGGATAAGCATGTGCCACAGATTCACGATTCTATCGGGCAGGCCCGAGGCGGTCCATTTGTGGAAGGATCTCAGGTGTTTTCAGGTCATGAATGATGAGCGGGATGGCGATTATGGGTTAAAGCACCCTTCCTGAGACACCCTCACCCCTCCGTGGTACCCTGCCCATCATCAAAATGTTCAATCCCCGCCGCGCCATCCTCTCGCTTATCCTGATCTCCCTGGCCATCCGCCTCACCTGGGCCCTTGCCCAACCCTCCACCGATGCCGCCATCGACAGCCTCCCCGACCAGCGTGAATACCTCTCGCTCGCCCGCAGCCTTCTCCAATCCCACACCCTCGGCTTCATCGACCTCCGTTTCAACCAGCCGGTCTATGCGTATCGCACCCCCGGCTATCCCATTTTCATTGCCCTCTGCGGTGGTTCGCCGCTGATTACGCGGCTCGCCCAATCCATCATCGACACCGGCACCATCTTCGCGATCTTTCTGCTCGCCCGGCAACTGTCGGGCAACGAAAAACTCGCCTTCCTCGCCGCCTTCGCCACTGCTGTTAACCCCTTTCTGATTTACTTCTGCGGCCTGATCCTCTCCGAAACCCTTTTCACTGCCTGTCTCGCATGGTGCACGTTGCTGCTGGTCCGCCGGCGGTTGATCGCCGCGGGCGCATTATTGCTATTTGCCGTTTATGTTCGCCCTTCGGCGATTCTTCTCGCCCCCTTGCTCGCAGCCGCGGCGATGCTTGTGAACCGTCGCCCTTCCCAGCCGTATCCATTGCAGTCGGCGATCCGCAAGGGCATTGCAGTCGCCGTGTTTGTGTCGGGCATCATCTTTATCGGACTGCTTCCCTGGGCATTCCGCAATCAGCGCGTCTTAAACACCTGGATCTGGACCACGACTAACGCCGGCATCACGCTTTATGATGGTTTTCACCCCGGCGCAACCGGCGCGAGCGACCAGCGATTTCTGTTACAAATGTCCGATCTCCGGTCGATAAATGAAACAGAGCGCTCGCAGCGCCTCGAACAAGCCGCCAGGCAATGGGCGGCTGACAACAAGGCCAAGCTGCCGCTCCTGACCTTAAATAAAATCGCCCGCACCTGGAGCCCGCGCCCGTTAAGCGATGAATACGCCCGCCCGGCGTACACGCTTATCAGCGAACTTTATGCAATCCCGCTGGATGTCCTGGTGCTCGTTGGCCTGTTTTCGCGAGAACTGAGCAGACCAGCCAAAGTCCTGCTCCTGATACCGGCGATCTATTTTACGTTCGTCCACGCGCTGTCAGTAGGCTCGCTCCGCTACCGAATCCCGGTAGAACCTGAACTCGCCGCGATAGCCGCCGCGGGCGCTATTGCGATCACAAATCGCTGGCGCGCACGAAGAAATGTTCAACCACAGATGACAACGATTCACACAACCCCCTGACCCATGATCTCTGTGAATCGGTGTGCATCCGTGGTTAAAACTTCTCCGTGTCCTCTGTGTCTTGGTAGTGAATACACTCCGCAGTGAATACGCTGAATGCCTTCCACCCTGACCACCCCCGACCGACCCTTTGACCGCCTCTGGCAGCCGGGCCATCCCTTTCGCCCGCGCTGCGGCCGCGGCCGCCGCTGGACCATGATCGTCCTGCTTGCCCTCCTCACAGCAGCCATCACCGGTTATTGGTGGATCACCGACCCCGCCCGTATCCGCGGCATGGCCGAGTCCTACCTCTCCGACCTCACCGGCGGTCAGGTCTCCGTCGGCGACGCTTCGCTCTCCATCTTCGAAGGCCTCAAGCTTTCCCGCGTCATCGTCAAGCTGCCTGAAACAACCGGTCCCGACGCCACGCTCTTTGTCGCCGATGCTTTCGATATCCAGTATGACCCCGCCTCGCTCTTCACCGGAAAATTGCACGCCACCCGCATCATTGCAACCGGCCCCCACGTCCATCTGGTTGAAGACGTCGACGCCTCCCGCTGGAACTATCAGCGCCTCATTCACCCAACCGAAAGCCCCACCAGCACCCGCCCCGGCGAAGAGGCCCCCGCAGTCCCGCTCCCCGAAATCGTCCTCCGCAACGCCCGCATCGAATACAGCGAAATCCGCGGCGGCAAATTCACCTCGCGCGGTTCCATGGCTATCGAAGGCCGCCTCTCCCCTTCCTACGATCGCTCGCACTATTCATTCGAATTGCAGAGCCGCGGCGCCGTCGAAGGCGTTGGCCCGGTTGTTTCCGGCCGCGTGCAGCTTGCCGACGGCAAGGTCATCGCCGCACTCACCAATTTCCGCTTCGGCCGCGACATTGAAGCCATGCTCCCCAGCGAGGTCCGCGACTGGTGGCTCGCCCATCAGCTCGAAGGCGCGCTCAACATCCCCGATTTCCGCTACACGCCTGCCACCCGAGGCCGCCGCGCAACGTTCCATCTCGAAACTCAGCTCGATCATGTCCACCTCGCAGTCCGCCCGCAGGAAATGGCCAGCGACGAAGTCTCTCATCGCCTCGATCGCAAGCATGACTGCATCGAACTGATGCGCCGTCTCGGCTTCGATCTCATCAACGGCGCCACCGAGCTCGAATCCATTTCCACGCCTCCCATGATCGCCGTTGAAGACGTCAGCGGCATCTTCGCCTTTGACGACGACGGCATCACCTTCGACAAAGTCTCCTGCTCCATGGACCGCAATACGCTCACCATCAGCGGGAAAATCGACGGCTACACCCCCGACGCCACCGTCCACGTCCACCTCGAATCTCCGCCGGGCAAAGTCGTCACCATCCCCGCCAACCTGCGCTATGTCGCCTCGCTTCCGAATGACGCCCGCGAAATCTACAATCTCCTCAACCCCCACGGCGTCTGCACCCTCTGGATGGAAGTCGATCGCAAGGAACGCGGTGGACGCCCTGAAGTCAGCGGTGAACTCAAAGTCCTCGACGCCGAATTCGCCTGCCGCTATTTCCCCTATCCCATTCGCGGCGCCACCGGCACCCTCATCTTCGGCCGCGAAGCCGACAGCGGCTTCGAACGAATGGAAATTCAAAACGTCCGCGGTCGCGGCCTCGCAGGCGGCGCCAACGAAACCTCCTTCATCACCATCAGCGGCTGGGTCGGCCCATTTGACAACACCGTCGGCTGCAACATCCGCGCCGAAGCCGACAGCGTCTACAGCGAACCCGCCCTCTATGATGCCTTCCCCCAGGAAGTCCGCGACGCCCTCAAAATTCTCGTCGGCCCCGCTAATTCACCCCTCTCTTCCCCTAACCTAACCTCCGTCTCTCCCGGTACTCCGGGCGAGAATGATTTCCAACACCAGATCGCGATCGAAAAACAAAACCACCCTAACCCTCTCTCGAAATACCGAGAGAAGGGACCAGAATCACTTGCCGGGGGTATCGCTCCATCGCCTTCTCACAATACCTACAGCGGCTTCCCCCAATTTCATGGGAAGTTCGTCTGCGACGTCATCATGCCCATCGGCCCGGAAACCAAGCCGACCGTTAACACCGACATTACCTTCGACGACGGCAGCGGCAAGCTCGCCGCTTTCCCCTATCCGCTTCAGCACCTCACAGGCACATTGAAAGTCCGTGATGGGTCTGTCGATGTCGTCAACGTTCAGATGCATCGCGGCTCAGCTCTTATGAGCGCCAACGGCCGCGTCACATGGCCTACCGGCGACCTTGCCCCTCCCGGGGCCGCTGTCACACCGGAACTCAGCATCACCGCTAAAGATGTTCCCTTTGACGAAGACCTGATCAGCGCGCTCCCTGCCGACAAACAAGACTGGCTCCGAAAAGCCGGCCTCAGCGGATCGATCGATGCGGTCGGCCGCGTCTTTGCCGCCAGGGATAAAACGTCCGCCGCCGGCATCGCATCCCCTGGGCCTCTCGCTTACGACTTTGGTGTTCGGCTGCACGATGGCTCCGCCGTCCCCCTCGGAAAAGAATTCGTCATCAGCAATCTCACGGCACAGCTTCAGATCACCCAGGACACTCTCGATATCCGCAGCCTCCGCGGCCGCCGCGGCGATTCCGATCTCTTTGCCAGTGGCACGATGAACTATTCCGCCGACCAGCCGCATGTCACCTTCGCCGGCGGCGCAACGAAACTTTCGCTCGATCCTTCGCTCTACAAACTGCTCCCCCAGGCCGCCCGAGATGTTTGGGACGCCATTAATCCCGTCGGTCTGATCGACGCCAATTTCACCTACAGCGGCGCTCACCTTTCCATTCTCAACAGCACAACCCCCAACAACGCAACATCATCCACCTCGCCGCCCACCACCGCCCCCATAACGGCCTCCGCCGTCGCACCAGGATTGCCCGCCACCCAACCCGCCGCCGATTACTCCCTCACCCTCCAGCCCCGTGATCTCAGCGTCATGCCCAAAGCAGTCCCGTATCGCCTCGACCAATGCGGCGGCAGCGTCACCGTCACACCTTCCGGCATTATCCTCACCAACATCTCCGGCAAGCACGGCAACGCCACCCTCACTGTCTCCGGCACCGGCTCCGCCGGCGACCAAACCAACTGGGACTTGAAAGTCCTTGCCCGCAATGTGCCGGTCGATTCCGATCTCGCCCATTGCCTTCCCCCCGGCGTCAAACAGGTAATGGATAATCTCCATCTCGCCGGCAACCTCACGCTCGACCTCAATAAATTCCAGTACCACGGCGCCCCTCCTGCCGACGCGGCCGCCCTCGCGCCGGTCCAGGACGCGTCGCCGACCGTTGCCGCCGCTACCCCCGCCGACATCGATCTCGCCGGCGTTCTCACTACGAGCGCTGCATCCCTGGATGCCGGCGTCCCGCTCGATCACGTCACCGGCGGCATGTCCTTCAATGCCGCCATCCGCGCCGGTCAGCTCAGTGAACTTCATGGCAACCTTGCGATCGACACGCTCAACCTCGCCTCCCGTCCCGTCCAGGATCTCAAGGCCGAACTCGTTATGGACACCGGCACCGATTCCATCCATATCCGCCAGATTCAGGGCGCCCTTGCCGGCGGTGAATTTGCCGGCAATGTCAACCTCAACTTCCCCGAAGACCATCCCGCCAACTATCTCCTCGACATCGTCCTCAAAAACGCCGACCTCCGCACCGTCGCCGGCCTCGGTCAGGACATCCGCGGCCAACTCTCCGCAAGCCTCGCCCTTGAAGGCGAATGGACCGACATCAACACCCGCCGCGGCCGCGGTGATGTCTTCGTCGCCGGCAAAGAGATGTACCAGATCCCCCTCGTTCTCGGCCTCTTCGAAGTCACCAACCTCTCGCTCCCCAGCGCCAGCCCCTTCAGCGAAGGCACCGCCCGCTACGCCGTCGAAGGCAAGCGCGTCACCTTCGATCAAATCCAGATGCGCTCCGACAGCATGGTGATGAACGGCGACGGATGGCTCGACTTCGGCACCAAAAAAGTCCGCATGAACTTCAGCACCGACAATCCCAACATGCCCAAACTCCCTTTCATCCACGACCTCTGGCAAGGCGCCAAACAGGAACTCTTCCAGATTCAGGTTCGGGGAACCGTGCAGGAGCCGAAGGTTTCAGCCGCATCGCTGCACACATTCACGACGACTGTGGATGAGGTGTTTAATGGGAATGGGAAAGAGAAGTAGGTTTTCCGCTTCGTCCTGATCGCAGGCCAAGCCGCGCTTCAGAATGACGGGCGGGTTATTATGCACTCTGAATAAACTGCTCATAAAGATGAGCATATTTTCCGCCCGCCGCCACCAGTTCCCGGTGCGTCCCCCGCTCGATAATCCGCCCCGCATCAACCACCAGGATCATATCCGCCGCCATGATCGTGCTGAGCCGATGCGCCACGACAAACGTCGTCCGCCCGGCCAGCAGTTTTTCCAGTGACCGCTGCACCAGCATTTCCGTCGCCGTGTCCACCGCGCTCGTCGCCTCATCCAGCATGAAGATTCGCGGATCGGCCAGGAACGCCCGCGTGAAGCAGATCAACTGCCGCTGACCCAGGCTCATGTTCGCCCCGCGCTCGCCGACTTCGCTTTGATACCCGTCCTTCAGCGTCATGATGGCATCGTGGCTGCCGATCGCCTTCGCCGCCGCGATCACATCCGCCTCCGTTGCGTCCGGCTTCACATACCGGATGTTCTCCATCACCGATCCGGTGAACAGATAATTCACCTGAAGCACCAGCCCCATCTGCTTGTGCAGGCTGTCCGCCGTCACGCGGCGAATGTCCTGCCCGTCCACCAGCACCCGCCCGCGCTGCGGCTGATAGAACCGCGCGATCAATGAAATGATGCTGCTCTTCCCGCTCCCCGTCGCGCCAACCAGCGCCACCATCTGGCCCGGCCGTGCTTCGAAATCAATCCCATGCAGCACCGGCCGATCCGGGTTGTATCCGAAGACGACATCTTCAAATTTCACCGCGCCCGCAATCCGCGGCAGCGGGATCGCATCCGCCAAGTCCTGCACATCCGGCTTGGTGTCCAGCAGATCGAGCACCCGCTCCCCGCCGGCCATCGCCTGCATGTAGTTGTTGTACCAGACGCCCAGTTGCAGGATTGGATTCATGAACCAATCCCAATACAGGTAAGCCGCCACCACATCGCCTACCGTGATCGCCGACACGCGCGACACCACCAGGTATCCGCCATATGCCAGGATGATCACCTTCCCGATAAAACCGATCACTCCCAGCGCCGGCTGATAAATCCCATTCAACCGCGCCACCGCGATGTTGTTGCTCGTATTGATCGTTTGCAGCCGATTGAATTCATCCAGGTTCGGCGTCTGCCGGTTAAACGCCGTCACGACGCGCACACCAGTGATGTTCTCCGCCAGGTTCGTGCTGACGCGCGTGAACCCTTCCCGCTGCATCTGCCAGCCGGCGCTCGCGCGTTTCAGGTAAATCCGATTGGCGACATAAAGAATCGGTCCCAGCCAGCAGACGGCGGCAAACAACCGCCAGCTCGTCCGCGTCGCCAGCGCAATCGCCGCCACGATCAGCGCCATCATGTTGATGATGATTGCATCGATCCCCCACACATTAATTTCCCGCAGGCTGCTCACATCGCTCGTGCACCTGCTGATGATGCGGCCGAGTTTCATGCGGTCGTAATAACTCATCGACAATCGCTGCAGATGCGAAAAGATCGCCCGCCGCAGATCAAACTGCACGCGCTCACCGGCGCTGGTCATAATCAGAATGCGCACGCGATCCATGATGAGCGAAACGCCGGTGATCGCGCTCCAGAACAGGATCACCAGCCCCGCCTGCCGAATCACCTGCCACTGCGTCGTGTCCCCCAGCTCTCCCTGCAGAAAGCTTGTTGTGTAGTTCACCAGGTACCGGATAAACAGCGGCCCGGTCATCTGAATCAGCGTCGAGACAATTCCAATGCTGATCCCCGTCGCATACATTTTCTTGTATGGCCCGAGCCAGGCAAACAGCCGCCGAATCATCTTAAAATCGATCGGTTTGTACTTTGGCTCCTCCCCGTCTTCGTCCGCTTGCGCAGCGTCACTCCCTGGCTGCGAAGCCTTCTTGCGCGAAAACGGAAGTGGAATCCGAAGCTGTATCATACGCCACAACACTCACTACCCGTCCGAGCGATTGCTGCCCTGCGGCAATGTCAACAAAGGCGCGTCCGGATCTGAAATTTCCTTCTCCGGCGTCTCATCAAATGCCCGCGGGCTCTGCACCCGATCCATATGCGAAGGGCGCTGATCCTGATCCATATCCTGATCGCCGTACAGTTGTGCTGCCGCGATATCCCGATAATGCCCCGGCTCGCGCATCAACTGGTCATGCTTTCCAAGCTGCGTGATCCGCCCCTGCTCCAGCACCATCACCAGGTCCGCCGCCCGAACGGTGCTGAGCCGATGCGCGATCACGAAAGTGGTGCGGCCCTGCATCGCAAACTTCATCCCGCGGCGGATCAAATCCTCCGTCTCGGGGTCGACCGCCGCCGTCGCATCATCCAGCACCAGAATCCGCGGGTTGGTCAAAATTGCCCGGGCGATCGCAAGCCTCTGCCGCTGCCCGCCGGACAAGCTGCTCCCGCGCTCGCGCAGAATTGTCTGGTAACCCGCCGGCAGCGTCGCGATGAATTCATGCGCCTGCGCCAACCGCGCCGCCGCCTCGATTTCACCCCCCGTAATCTGCGGGCGGCCATAAGCGATATTCGCCTCTATCGTGTCGGAAAACAGATACGTCTCCTGAAACACAAACGCCACCTCTTTCCGCAGACTGTCCAGGCTCACATCGCGAAGGTCGACCCCGTCAATCAGAATCCGTCCCCGCTGCACGTCATAAAACCGCGCGAGCAAACTCACCAGCGTGCTCTTGCCCGCGCCCGTCGGCCCGACAATCGCGACGATGCTTCCCCCCGTCACTTCCAGATCGATATCGCGCAACACCGGCTTGGCGGCGTCATAACCAAACGTCACATTCTCAATCCGCACATGCCCCGGCCCATTCGTCAGCGGTTGCGCCTCCGGCTTCTCCGAAACGGTCGAAGGCGCCATCAGAACTTCATACAACCGCCGAGCGGAAACAATTGCATTCTGATACTGCTCATTGATCTGCGCGACCGCCTGCAGCCGGGACAGGATCGCCCCCATCGCCGCCTGCAGCACCAGGAAATCACCCACCTGCAACCGCCGAAAGGTCACCAGCACCGCAACGGCAAAGATCAGCGACAAATTCGTCGCCGTCGCGATCAATCGAATGATCGGATTGAAATTCGCAAACAGCCGGATGCGATGCAGCGTGCGGGCGAGGAAGTCATCGCAATTGGCGTTGTACTTCGCGATCTCCAGTTGCTCCGTCGCAAACGCCTTGATCACGTGAACGCCGGCGATGTTTTCCGTGATGATCGCGACATTCCGATCTCCCGCTTCCATAGCGGCCTTCGCCGCCGGCTGCACGGTCTTGCTGAAGCGCAGCACATACCAGACCCATATCGGCAGCGGCATGATCGACAGCACCGCCACATACGGGTTCCGCGTCATCAAAAGCGCGATATATCCCCCGACCACCAGCACAATTTCCAGCGTCGTCAGCAGCGCCGTCTGCACAAACGCCCGCACGTTCTGCAGATCGCTGAGCGCCCGATTGATCAATTGCCCGGACGAAAGCGCATCGTGAAACCCAAACCCCACGCGCTGAACCTTGTCATACACCGCTTCGCGGATGTAGTAGACCATGTTCATGCTGAACTTGCTGTTGGCGACTTCGCGCAGATAGCGCACGATCGACATCGCGATCACCAGCCCCAGCAGGATCGCGACAAGGAACCGCAAGGTCGTCGCCTGCGGATCGGCGCCAAACATCCATGCCCCAAACCCGGCGGCATGCGCTCCCGGGTTCCCTTCCACATGCAACGCCTTGATATGATCGATCGCCTGTCCGGTTTCCCGCGTCGTCAGCACCTCGGCCCCGACGCCCAGCGCCGTATACATGCACGCAATCGCCGCCAGTCCTCTCACCGGCCGCACAAACCGGAACATCCACCGCAGCAAAACCCTGTTATTGATTTCATCGACCCGAAATCCCTCCGGCAGCGCTCCATCAGCCAGACTGAAGCGCGCGGACTTTTCCTCACCCGGCACGCCGGCTGTCTCGCAAACGGTGGAACGAATAGCCGCCGACGAAGCCGCGGCAGGAGTGCCCTTGATGCTCACGGTTTATGGTTCTGTGGAAACCCCGTAACCTACAGGGAACGATGCGCAGGTCAACCCTCGAGTCATGGTAAATTGGCGACAGCGCAATCCCGGAAACAATCGCATTCACAGTTCAAAAGGTGTCATATTTGACTCGCTTCGATGTCTGCACATATCACATTTGAACGATTTTCATGTCCGGTTGTGTCACAATCTTGGTTGCCGCCGCGATCGGACATCGTCAAAGGCCGCGGCCTGGCAGACTCCCATCCGTTCAGATTTCACACCCCTATATTCCATTTCTTCCACCGGAACGACCGATAATCTCTTCAATGGCGTGCTCCAGTTGCTCATCCAGCCCCTTCCGCGACCTCACCCGCGCCATGGCTAAGGCCGCCAGCGCCCGTCTCCGCGGCGTCGGCGCGCTCAAAGTTGCCGACAACTGGACCACCCGTGCCGCCATCTGCGAAAACTGCCCGCTGATGGTCGTTCGCGGCAACACCTCCTACTGCGGCACACCCTTCCTCCAGAAAATCGACCGCGATCCCGGCATCGACGGCTGCGGCTGCCCCACCCGCGACAAAGCCCGATCCCCCGCCGAACACTGTCCCCTCGATGCCCGACATCGCCCGGCAACGCAGGAAAGCAATATTTGCAACTGCAAATGGTGCCGCTCGGCATCGAACTAACCCGCCTCTACTACCTCAACCCCCGGTACTGTTCCACCGTCAGCGCCTGCGCCGCTTCCGCCGCCGTGCGGACGGCAGGCGGCTCGGCTGTATCCGTCGCCATCTGCCGCAGCACTCTTTTCACCGCCAACTGATCTCCTCGCCGCCCGGCGTTGTATTTCAGTCGGCCCAGTTTCAGCGTCCCTTCCACCTGCCACATCCCGTCCGCCACCGTGTCGTGAGCCAGCACGAACATATCGCCGGCGTAATAGGCGATCGTGTTGTCATCCAGGCTGCTCACCACTTTCCACACGGGTTGAATCGTGCTGTCGAAATCATTGAGGCGATTGGTGGTGAACGCCTGAATCTCCGCCAGTTTCGTGGTGTCTTTCGCCCGCGTCGCCAGCCGCGCCAATCCGGCGGCTGCCGTTCCCATCAAATCCTCTCCCTTGGCCAATTCATCAAATACCAGCCGCTCCTGATACAGCTTCAATCCGAGAGAAAAAACAGCTTCGAAATATTTCTGCGCCGTCGCCGGATCGGTCGTGCCGGTGATCAGTGCGATGCGCGTCGCCGCCGCCCCCACATGATAAATCCCCTCCAAGGGCGGCTTCTCCGGATCGTAGTTCACCACCTCCGCCGGGGTGCGGGCGAAGAGCGTCATGGTGCTGCAGCGCGTGGCAGCCAGAAGCGCATTCAATCCCGGCCGATCGATGGAGGCGCTCTTTAAATCCGTCGCCGTCGCCAGCGCGTCGTAAGCAGATGAATTCGCCGCATAATCCGCGATCGCCTGGCGATAAAGTTCCCCGGCATCGCGGCCGTCATCCATGCCCGCCACAATCTTCTCCGCGCCACCCGGTGCCGTGATCGGCCGAACCGTCTTTTCCACCCACCCCGTCGGCGGCGACATCTGGCCCGCCTGGTAAATCAGGTACGCAAGATACCCCGCGAAAATCACAATCATCGCAGATATCCCCCATCCGAGCCGATTCCCAAACATGCGATTCTCCCATGAACGTGAAGGAAAAATCTAAAAGGTCACATGGATCTCTTGCCCGTGCTGGCTGCGTATAAAGCAAAAAGATTTATGTTCTGCCAATCTGAACGATTTAGCACAGACACGAGCGACGACTTTTTACGCATCTCGTCCAGATGTTCGTCACTGAACTTCGGGGCGGTGTTGAATATGGTGGAAGGGAGAGGGGAGGAAGAAGAAGAGAAAGACGAAGACAAATCACAGCCGCAGGGGCTGCTGCCCCCGCACCCCCGCAAGGAGGGGAATTGAGATAAGAGGGAAGGGTAAAAGGACCGCTGCGCGGACGATTGAGTTAAAGCTGGGGCGGAACCGGTTCTTACTCTCGCCGTGCCACAGGTTCCGCCCCAGCGTCCCCACCTCCTGGGCAGGGCACGCCCCCTGTGGCGCGCAGAGCAGATGTAAGCTGAAAAGAAAACTTGCCGGCGTAGCCGCACCGAAAGCCGTCGAAAAGCCGCCCACGCCGCACATCGCCATTCCCTCACGGCCGCCCGATGCATCACATCGCCCGCCATTTCATGAGACCGCCCGCCCGTCGCGCTGTCGCGCGCAGGCAGATGCAAGCTGCGAAGAAAGTTAGGGGGCGTAGCCGCGCCGAAAAGCCGTCGAAACGCCGCCCATGGCGCACATTGCCATTTCTCGCTGCTCGCTATTTCCTCGCTGCCCGCCATTTCATTGCCCCGCCCGCCTCTCACGTTCGTTCGATCCCAATCGTCCCCAATCATCGGAAGTAGAAGGCCCGGCGTCCCGCCATCAAACCATCCGTGTACAACTGCCACAGGGGGCGTGCCCTGCCTACGGAGGTGGAGGACGCTGGAGGCGGAACCGTGCGGCACGGCGAGAGTAAGAGCGGGGTTCCGCCTCCGGCTAACCTTCACCGCCCGCGCAGCGGTCCTTTTACCCTTCCCTCTTATCTCAATTCCCCTCTGAGCGGGGGTGCGGGGGCGGCAGCTCCTGCGGCTGTGATTTGTCTTCGTCTTTGTCTTCTTCATCACCATATTCAACACCCCCGAAATATCTTTGACCAGAGTACCCCACAAACCCACAAACTCGCCCTCTCCCACTAAAAAAGATGTATTAGATCCATTAGAAGAAAGATGAGGCCACAAAGGCCCGTGTCACGATCACGGCTCTTGATGCTCCGCCTGCTCTGTATTTCGCCCGCCGACTTCTACCACCCGGCAGCGCGGCAGCGACCTCAGAAATATTTTGCCATATCGCTTCGTCTTCACGCGGCTATCCAGTATCACCACAATTCCCTTATCCGTCTTGCTTCGAATCAGCCGCCCGAATCCCTGCTTCAATTTAATGATCGCCTCGGGCACTGAATAATCCATGAACGGATTCCCGCCTGATTTCTGGACGGCTTCCAGCCGCGCTTCGACGATTGGTTCATCCGGCACCGCGAACGGCAGCTTCACAATAATCACATTCCGCAGCGCGTCTCCCTGCACATCAATCCCCTGCCAGAAGCTGGAAGTCCCAAACAACACCGCATTCGGCGTCGCCCGAAACCGCTCGAGCAAAATCTTCCTCGGCGCGTTCTGCCCCTGCACGAGCAGCGGATAGCCGAGCGTTTCCAGCCGATCCTTCAACCGATTGGCGGCGTCGATCAGCATCTTGTAACTGGTGAAGAGCACAAACGCGCCGGCGTTGGTCTGCTGAAGATAATGGATGATCCGATCAGCCGCGGCGGGCAGGAAGTAGCGCGTGTCATTGGGATCGGGCAATCCGGTTTCGATGTAGAGCGTAACCTGGGATTCGTAATTGAATGGCGAGCCAAGGGCGAGGGTTTGGGCCTTCTCTACGCCGAGGCGTGATTTGATGTACGAAAATGACGAGTCGTTCAAACTCCCTGATGGTGTCAGCACGGGCCGGACATCGGTGACCTCAGCCGAACCGAGACCCCTGTCACGTTGAGGGGTGTCGCCTCCGGCGGTTTCCATTGCGTTTGGGCCGCTCTTTCCGGACGCTCCCCGTTTTGGGGAACCAGCCTCGGTTCGACCGAGCTTGCTGATGTCCGCCGCCTGCGCACGGCCTTCAGGCTTCGAAGACCCTCCCGCGCACAACGTCGCCGATGTCATCACCACGCTATGCACTTTCTCAAATAAATACCGCTTCAATCCCTCCGCCACGTTTACCGGGGCGGCGTGCAGGCTGACGCGCTTGGGCGTCCGGCCGCTCACGTCCATCCAATACACCGCGTCCGGCACCGATTGCTTTAAGATTGAATCCACCACCTCCGCAAAGTTGCTCACCTTCGCAGCGGCGGCGGTCAGCTCGGATATTTCTTCATCGCTTTCAATCCCCACCAGCATCGCCTTGATGTGCAGCGCGAGGTCGCGCAATTTCGAGCTCAGGATATTTTCAACCACTTCCTTATCCCGCACCCGCCCATTGCTGCGGCCAAACTGCTCGTGCCACATCACGCAGCTTTGGAAGAACTGTTCGCTCAGGTCGTTCAATTCGATCACGTCGCGGATCGCATCGTTGGCGCCTGATCCGTGAACGCTGAGCATTCCTTTGCCGCGCTTGGTGTCGAATAGGGCGCGAAGCTGATACTTCAATCCCGCTTCGCTGATCTTCAGCCCGAAATGCTGGCCGGCGACATCTTCAACCGTGTGTGCTTCATCCAGCACCGCGACGTCATACTTCGGCAGATAATTCACACCGGCCATGCGCAGCGCCAGATCGCTGAAGAACAATGCGTGATTGACGACCAGTACATTTCCGCTGCTCATCCGCCGCTTCGCGGACTGCCAGAAACAGTCATTGTAAAACTGGCACTTTTTCCCGAGACAATTCCCCGCTTCAGCACACACCTTGTCCCACACCGCCGGGTCCGGCACGCTCGGCAGCTCCGCGAGCGATCCGTTGCCCCGTTTTTCGATCGACTCCTGCACCCATTCCTCCACCATCCACAAACTTTCGAGCTGTCGCTGATCTTCAAACAAATAGCTCTGGCGGCTGCGCGTCTGCTCGAGCCGGCGCTGGCATAGATAATTATTTCGCCCCTTGCACAACACCGCCGTGAACTCATCCGGATAAACGCTTTGCAACAGCGGAATATCTTTTTCGATCAACTGTTCCTGCAAGCCAATCGTGTGCGTGGAAACGACGACGCGTTTTTTGTTCCTCACCGCGTAATCGATCGCCGGCAGCAGATATGCAAATGACTTCCCTACCCCCGTCCCCGCCTCAACGAGCAGATGGTGGCCTTCCTGAAACGCGGCGGCCACCGCTTCGGCCATCTCAAGTTGCTGGGGACGATGCTCATACTTGGCCCCCAGTCGCCGAGCGATCGAGCCGTCTGCTCCGAGGATGTTGGTCAAAGTCGCAGGCATCAGGGGGTCATGAAAGGCATGAGTATACCGTACGCCTTCCGAACAACGAACGTTCGGGGAGCGTTATAGGACTTGGAAATGTTGAATCATTGCATGGCGAGGAGATAAGGCCTGCTTCAGCACGCCAAAAAGGCGTTGTGGCGTACTGAAGCACGCCTTACCCAGATCAAGCGGTGCAAAACGTGCAGCGATGCCGCCGCGTTTGGTTCTCCAGGAATATCTGGACCGTCCGCCATTTGTGGTTCATACTATCCGCACGGACCGGAGCCCTACGGAGCGGAGAAAAATGCAAGTTCGATCCCCACGCGAAGGCGCTGTCGCGCCCTGGCCGCCCCAAGGCTGCCTCTATCGCCGGCGCAGTGTTTTTTGCCTTCGCCGCCAACCAAGCCTCGGCTATTGTCAGCAGTTCTCCCACGCCTTTTGGCGGGACCAATATCAACACCTTCCTCGGGGCCGATCGATTTTATTCAGCGGGATATACCGGCACGCGCGCCATCGTCGCCAACATTGAAGCGGGCTATGTCTGGAATGGCCACGATACGTTGACCAACGTCAGCAATTATTTCGACCCAGGCACCACCGGGCAGTTCGATCGCCACGCCACCTGGGTGGGCGCGGTCATTGCGGGGGTGCCCACCAGCGGTGGGGGTGAATATCAGCGCGGCATTGCCTATGGTTCAACACTCTGGTCCGGGGCCATTGCTTCCAATTGGAACACGGCGGGCGACGGCGTCTATTCCGGCAGCTTCAACTTCTCATCCGGCACATATTCCGCTTCATACGCTCAAGCGTTGGTCAATGGAATCAACGGTGTAACCGCCGACGTCGTTAACAGTAGCTGGGGCACCGGGGGCGGAGAGAACGGCAGTTCCTTCTATTCATTGATATTAGATGGCCTCGTTTACAACAGCGGCAAGACCGTGGTCTTTGCCGCGGGCAATTCAGGCTCCAGCGAAAACACCGTTTTCGCGCCAGCCTCCAGCGTGAATGTGATCGCCGTCGGTTCGCTCGGAACCGACACAACAAACCCGCAATATTCAACCATCTCCACCTTTTCCAGCCGCTCGCCGACCGATTATCTCGTACCGACCAACTCAACCGGCACCACCGGCACTGTCATCCTCGGCGGGCGCGCATCGGTCGATCTGGTCGCACCCGGTGAAGACCTCACGCTCGCGTTCTACGGCGGCAACACCGGCGGCAACGCCTTTAACGGCCCCGTCAACAACGCGACCAACTTTTACTCCCTCGGCCTCCGCGGGACCAGCTTCGCCGCCCCGATTGTCGCCGGAGGCGCAGGCGCTGGTGGTTGACGCCGGCAAAGCGCTATATCCAACCGATCCGAAAGCGATCGATGGCCGCGTCGTCAAAGCCGTGCTGATGAATTCCGCCGACAAACTTCCCTCCTGGGACAACGGCCAATCCAATGTCGGTGGCGTGATCACCACCACCCAATCGCTCGACTATTATCTCGGCGCCGGCCGCATGAATCTTTCCCGCGCCTTCGACCAATACACCGCCGGCACGGCCGACGTTCCCGGCCTGCTCGCCGGCCCCGTGCTCGACACCGGATGGGACTATGGCCGAGTCGCCGAGGGAGCGCCGCAGGATTATCTTCTGCTTTCCCCCATCACCGCCGGCTCCAACCTGACGGCGACGCTCGACTGGTTCGCCGACGCCAACGCGGCATCCGCCACCTACGGCAGCTTCGACAACCTGGACCTTCAAGTCTGGTCGACCACCGCCGGCCTCCCGCAATCGCTCATCGCCCAATCCATCAGCCCTTACAACGCTGCCGAACACCTGTCATTTGCGATCCCCGATGACGGCCAATATCTGCTTCGCGTCCTGTGGAGCAACAACGTCTATAACTTCGTAAACGATCCCCACGCCGACGACTACGCGCTGGCTTGGAATGTAACCTCCGTCCCCGAACCCACTACCCTGAGCCTGCTGGGATTCACGATGTTCCTCCTGAATCGCCGCCCTCGCCGCTCATAGGAAGCGCCCACGATTTCCATTTGCGTTTATTCCCAGGGCAACCGCATTCTCAGCCTCCGAGTAGTTTGAGCAAATAATCGTGATCCCAGGCGGCATTGAGGCGTCTGCCTTTGATTCCACGCTTTTTGGTCTTCTCCCGCTGCAACAGATTCAGTGCGATCCGACGCACCCGGCTGAAGTTTTCCGCGGAATGATCCTTGCGATTACGCTTCTGGTCCTCATCAAAACCCACGTCCAGCACCCAATGCAGTTTATTTTCCACCGCCCAATGACCCCGGATCGCCTGGGCCATCCGAGCCGCGTCTACGCCGCCGAGGCTGGAGATAAAGTAACGCCGCTCGGTACTCACTCCCTTGAGCGGCACATCGCGTGTGGATTGCACCACCGCCGCTGATTTTAATCCGATCCATCGCGTCCGCTGATCGGCATCCAGCCAGTCGTCCAATTGATCGGTCACCCACACTTGGCGCGTTTCGATTCGGCCATGATCCCCATCGACCGTTGTCTCAACTCCATGATGAACGCTGGCGAACTTCTCAAGAATCATCTCATCCAGATTCCGTTGCAGCGACTTGTGCAGCGTGGGCTGGTTGTCCTTTACGGCCAGCACGTAATCCCCACCGTTTTCCACGATTTTCGCGGCGATTTCCGTCTGGCATCCCATCGCGTCGATCGTGACGGTCGCTCCGCCAATGTCCAGCAGATCCAGCAGTTGAGGAATGGCGACAATTTCATTCTCCTTGCAATCCACCGCCAGTTGGCCCAGCACCGTCGCGTTCTCCGCGACAAACGCGCTAACCAAATGGGCGGCGGTGGAATGATCCCACGCATGCTGGAAGCTGCGGCGAATCCTCTTTCCGTCGATTGCCACCAGCTTCCCCTTCGATGAACCGGCCAGGGCGGCGGCCCAATCCATGAAACATCGTTCAAAAGCGTCTGGATCGAGGCGCGCGAAGACGCGCTCAAAGGTATCCTGGCTGGGAATCCCGTGCGGCAAGTCGAGAAAAGTTTCGAACCACCGCCCCTTGGCCAGACCAAAATCGACGACATCCGACCAACTGTCAGCACAACAGATGACCGCCGTCACGGCGATGATGATCATGTCCGAAAGCTTATGGCGTTTGCCGCGATTACATCGCGGATCAGGCAAAGCCGCAAAGTGCGTTTCGATCGAATTGGCCATCCATGACCTCCCGACCTCGCTCCCCGAGGCCAAAAGGCCATAGTCTAATCATTTCGCCGAGAATGCGGTTGCCCTGCGTTTATTCCAGGCTTGCGACGCCCAAGCTTTCCTTTCCTGACCGCCTCGCTAGAGTATTCCGCTCGATGTCGAACGACCGTCTTTCCGCTCCGTCGCCGCCGCTCGTGGCGCTTGCCGCCTGGCTGGTGCCGGGGGGCGGCTATTTTTTGCTGCGGCAGCACGGGCGCGCATTAACGGTGGGGATCACCATCATTCTGCTGTTTGTGCTGGGATTGCTCATCGCCGGTGTGCGCGTGCTGGAGGTTCCCGGCTACGACATGGCCGGGCAGCCCATCATGATGACCATTCGCGATAGACAATCGCGGCCCATCGGCAGCGCTTGGGTGATGTGGGCGTCGCCGTTCGTCGAGATTCGCAATAAACCGTGGTCGGTTCCACAAATCCTGACCGGGCCAATAAGCATCGCCGGCGGCGCCTGGAGCGTACACGCCGCCACGGCCGACCCCCAAAACCCTTCCAGCCCCCTCGGCGAACTTTCCCATGCCCGCATCAACGAGATCGGCTCTCTTTATCTTTCCGTCGCCGGCCTGTTGAATTTGATGGCGATCATCGATTCCGCGCACCGCGCCGCGCAGAGAGCGCCGCCGCATGACTCCGCTTGCTTACGCCTACACGCGCCCTTTCCTGCAGCCGATGCCGATCTGGGATTACTGGTACCTCCTGCTGCTGCCGCTCTGCGTGGCGGTGGCGATCGTTTACAAGGCGATCAAGTGCCGCACGATGAAGGAGGTCCCGCTGGAAGCCGCCTCCATCACCGGCTGGATCATGGTCAGCTTCGCCGCCGCCGCGGCAGGGCTGGTGCTGATTGTGAAATTGTTTGAGCGCTAGCAGCCGGTGGTAAAAGCCCCTGGCCGGCTTAACTTCGGCCAGCCAAAGTTGCATGCCACGAAAGAATTCAAACATTTCCCCCGTCCCAAATTGCTCGACAACGCCCAGCCGCTCCATATAATGCACCGAAACTACGCCCAGGTGGCGAAATTGGCAGACGCACTACCTTGAGGTGGTAGCGCCGCAAGGCATGCAGGTTCAAGTCCTGTCCTGGGCATCAAACCCGTCGAAAGACGGGTTTCTTTTTTGTATCAACCTTTTCCCAACCAACAACTTACGACTCAAAATCGACTGACCCCGAACTGACCCCGCCATTCCACTGACCCGCAAACGGCAAAAAAGGGGAGCAAACGCTATCTCCAGCGAAAACTGAAAGCCTCGCAGTCAGTTCATGAAAAAGGCGCTGGAACTGACGTGGATTGCGGCGCAACGGCAGTGGCGAAAGCGTCGCAGCGTTGGTGGCAAATCTCGAACGTATTACCTCGGAACCGGCGCAGGAAAAGACGACCGCTTCTCGATCCGTATCAGATCCAAACGCTGCTTTTTGCGCAAGATTCATGAAAGACTTGCCAACTATTTATTGGGAGGTTTTAAACTCAGAATCCAATCGTGCAGAAGATCAGTTCCTTTTTCGTCGATAGTGTTGCGGCCAATTGGCGGCATCTTCTCCGGAGCGTAAACCGTATGAACGCGACGCCAAAGGATCGATCGTGCCAAATCGCCGGGGGCGACGACCTGTGCTTCGTTAACTCCCAGGGCATTGCGCAATTGATTAGTAAGAAGATTCTGGTCCTCAGGCGAGGTTGAGTAACGTGCGTCGAAAAATCCGCCTGCACCGCCTGGTTGATGACAGTAGGCACAATTGGCATCCAGGTAAGAGCGGGCACGATCAGAGATGGAGGCAGTTGACTCGGACAGGGGTACAAGACGACGAGCGGCAACAGCTTGCTCTTCGGTGATCGAGCTTCCGAAAAGGCCCATCCGAACCCATGATTGCAACTGGTTAACGGCGTGTCCGGAATTTGGATCGGTCATGTCCAGATTTAACTGTCGTGCCGTGATTCCCAAAATATATCCTGCATTCTGGCTATGGCAGCTCAGGCAATCCGTCGTCGACGGGAAGTACCAGGTCTGATGTCGAAGCAGGCCGACATTCTTAAATGCGGCCGTTACTGAAGCTGAAGGAGTCCCGCTCGCGACAGCCAGCCCCAGCAGACCCTGAGAGGGGAGGTTAACTTTCTCGGCAGTGCATAATGATTCCCAATTGAGCCCGTCTGTGGAGGAATAAGCGGAAAAGGACGTGCCGCTCTGGCGCCGGATACGCAACCAGGTGTTTGGATAGACCGCTTTGTTGTTTTCAAACAATTTTTCCAGCGGTTGACCGGCGGCTCTTCTTAAAAAGACGGCCAATCCGCTTTTTGCACTATCAGTGCCGATATTCGGCCGAGAAAGTGCGCAAAACATGGGACTGTTGGGGGCATTGGTCTGGCGAAACATTAATCCCGCCACGGCGTCGCCTACGGGCGTCTCAAGCGATTTCAAGCATGCGCGAATGTCAAAATCGCTGCCGGTTTGAGAGGAAGAAAATGATAGACAGTCTTCGGAAGGTGCGATCCCGTGAGCCCAAGACAAGATAGTCGCATTACCCTGGTCGTAGTCAAAATGCGATGGTGATGCGACCGGCCCAATGTCGGTTCCTACAGGCGCGGCGATCGAACCCTTCGCAACAATGGCTATATCTTCAGATGCGCCTCCGTCAATTCGGTCAGCATCCAAGCCATCGGAGCGCCAACGATAGCTTGCCCCATAAATACCTCCATGCTCGCCACGAACGAGCACGCGCGTTTCGATTCGGCGTCGAAAACCAGAATCTGTTTCATCCCAAGGCAACTCAAAATGCTTTACAAAAACAGTTCCGGCAGGAAATTTAAAGCTGCCCGTGCTCGCAAACTCTATGCATCGATCGGGGTCAGCGTATGGCGGACTTCCAGGGACGGAAAGCCAGCGATATTTCGTTGCCCCGTCGGACCAGAACGGCACGTTAATGGTGTAGGGAATCAATTCTCCGGATGGCTTGAGTGAAGCCAGATCGCTGAATGCATGCGTCCTGGATAACTTGTCAGGCAAGGGCGGGCCTTCGGTCGAATCATCGGCGGTGAAGTGAAAAATTGTCCCCGTACCGACCCCAAGCTGGCAAAGATAAAGTTCACCGTCGGCATCGTATCCGAAACCACTCAGGCCGCTGTACGCCCTTCCTGGTATCTGCGCGATTTCAGTGATAGTTGGCTTACCTGTTTGCCAGGCGTCCATGGCCCAGATGCGGCCGGAACCGTTATCACCAAAAACATACTGGCCTTGGAATTGCGGCATTGCCTTGCCGCGATAGACATATCCGCCAATGACAGCATTATTTTGGGAGAGGTGAGGATATTCATACAAAGGGGATTTCTCGGTTCCTGTCTTTTTGAGGTTGCGAGGCTTTGGACCCGGATGGTTCCCTTCGCGATAAGGCCATTGATAGTTTCCACCTTTTTCCAATAAGTCGATTTCCTCCCACGCGCCTTGCCCTACATCGCCACACCAGAGAGTATTTGTTGGGATGTCATACGTGACGCGGTGCGGGCTGCGCAGCCCGATGCAATAAAATTCTTCCAGTGCGCCCGGCAGACCCACCCATGGATTGTCATTTGGAACCATGTAGTTAGCCGTGATGCCATCTACAGGTTGCTTTCGAATGGGATGGCTTTTCTGAGGATTCTGATCCACATCAATGCGGAGCAAGCCTGAAAACAGGCTCTTGTCGATTCTCTGGGCATTTGCGAAAAGATCGCGATCGCCTCCCTCATCGCCTACCGACAGATATAAAAAACCATCGGCTCCGAAGAACATTCCGCCGCCGTTATGCCATAGATCGCGGTCGTATTGATCGATGAGAATCTGGGCGGACTTAGGGTCGACTGTGTTACTGCCATCGGGAAAGCAATAGCGGACGAGGCGATCACGAGTCGCCAACTGGTGGCTTGGCATCCGCGGTCCCGAGACAGGGTGGGGGTTGTAATTGTACCAGAGATAAAGAAACCCGCGGTTGGGCGAATCGGGTTTGCCGAAGTCCGGGTGAAAGGCGATGCCGAGCAGGCCGCAATCACTCCATCCCTGACAATGGTCGTGGATATCTAATATAACGGTCTTGGATGATATGTTAGAAGTGTTCTCAAATGTTTCAACTATTCCTTCGCGGCCTATGACACAAAGTTTATGACTCCGCGGCACTGGCACCATCATGATTGGATCTGAAAATGTAAGTTGGGGAAAAGCATTTGTCAGTGTCCAGTGTTTGAGCGCTGGACGGCTTGCAGCGTCTGCAGTCATGCCGAGAAATGGGAGCGATGCAGGCCGAGACGCTGGAAGAGCCAAATCGAGATTTACAGACACCTCGTGAATAATGGGGCGGTGCGCTTTGTCGGCGGGCGGTTGAGCAAGTTCGCTAATGCCAAGTGAGGCAATGCCGATGCCGGCTATTGCAATGAGCGCAATGCGCAAAATCGGATATTGACCCATGATTTCCGCCTTCTGAAGGGTGTCGGTGAATCTATTTGGGCTTCGCTTGAGAACAGTTGCCACGAAACTACTGGCTTTGATTACGCACAATGATCCGATGGTCGCCTGCAGACAATATGGGTTGCACAATGGCAGACGTTAAATACCCAGAATATAAAACCAATGCAAAATTCGCGGGCGGAAGATCGCCACCTGGTCCGGCAGTCGTAATAGTATTTAGGCATCGGGAGAAAAACCGAAATGCCTTCTTTTTTCCTTGACATTTTTTTCTTCGCTCAATACGATCGCACCCGTATTATCTTAGGTTATTTTTACAAAGCTATTTTTTGTTCCCCTTCCGCCACGGTACCGGAACTTTTTGCCTTGGCTGAAGGTTAGTTCGGCCTGTCTATAATTAGATCGTAATTGTATTGGTGCGCCTCGCGTCTAAATCATCATTACTGACGTCTATGGGAAAGCTGTAGAGTTTCATAGAGATGGTAAATCAGTGAGGTTCCGTGCGTCCTGATGTTTTGGAAAGAAGTGATCATACAAACGTTGGTAGTTCCAGCGATAGATGATTGGGGTAAATGAGGGTATTCATCATCATCCTAATGCGGAAATGCAAATAGCATTGACCGTTCATTTCATTAATATAGTTTTCACGCGATGTTTTTGTGTCGCTCAGCTGCAACTGAGAGTTCGTTATGCTTCGATTTGGTAACTCACAGCAAGCGAAATTTATCGCATCACTCACAATTATAATCGGTTCAGCATGGGCTGCATGGCATTTTTGGCATTTGCGTCACGATGATGTCACAATTTTAGTTCCACAGACGTTTTCTGCGAAATCCTTATCACAATCCCTGGGCGCCAGGCCATCCAATAAGCTGGCTCCCACTGATGCCTTGCCTTCCCCATCGATTTCATTCGATTTGTCAAAAAACACTGATGCTTCGCCTCAAGGCGCGTCGGCATCTGTAAAGCCTGATGCAACGATCCAGGCGATCGAAAACCTTGCGGATGGATCAGGCCAGGTACCCCTCATCGCAACCAAACCAATTCCTCCGGCAACGGTGAATCTATCAAAAGGTGTTCGACCAGCCGTGATCGATGAGCCTGGAATTGTAAAGCGGCCTGTGGGAGATTTTGTTGCCGCACTGCCATCCAGGAACCGAGAGACAAATCCATTGTCACTCGAAGACTATTTGAACTCCGCAAATCCACTGCTTCAGGTTTCCGCGGCCCTGCGGCGATTAAATCCCAGCCCGCCTGTTTGCAATCCGCGCATGACGCTGAAAGGATTAAGCGCATCGAATGATCCTTTAATATCATGGGCTGAAAATTGGCAATCTGCGGTCGAATCGGGATATGGAAAACCTGTTCAGCCGTCTGATCCGAAGTTGCTTTTGCTACTACAAAAAACGACATTGCCCTGCGAGACGCTGTACTCATTAGGCCGGGCATTTGGCTTTGTGTATGGCGATGAGGTTGCAGCGCCGTTTTATGAAGCAGCGGTTACATCGGCAGATGCCTGCCCCCTTCATTCCTGAACGCAACGACCCAGCCGGCTCAAGGCGATGTCGCAGGCATTCGCAGAGCCCTTGCCGGCATCGGGTATGCGGCAACGACCCGCCTTCATGACTATTCTCTCGGTGTCCGTGTGTATGAATTGCTGCAATCCTTCCCATCAAATGCTTTGAAGATGGGCTACCAAATACGGCTTGCATATGCCTTATGCCTTGGCCATAGTCCGTCCTCGGCTTCGAAGGCAATTGACCTGCTTCAATCAATAATAAATGAGGTAAATACTGCCTCTGATGGACATTTACTGCTTCAGGCGCAAATCGCGTTGGGGCAGGTGCTCATGAATCGGGGCGATGCACAACAAACCGCTGACACGCTGCAACCGTTAGCTGATGCAACGGATAATCCCGACGACGGCATTGCACAGGTGATCCTTATTCAGGCATATGCCAAGTCAGGTCATTTGGACACCGCGACCACTGTATTCAACAATTGGAGTCAGCGGCATAAAACCGGCCGCTATGACACCATAAAAACAGAAATTACTCAGCTCATTGGACAGGCGGCGAGCCTGGCCCAGCCAAACTAAAAGTATCTACCAATAAACTTCATCGGGTTCAAAAAGATTACGGGAACAAAAATATGCCTATCAAATGCCTGCATGCAGTGTGCATTATTTCCATTGGATTTTCCGCATGCAGTATTTCTTATGCGCAAATGAAAGAGACCGGCCAGAAAGGGGTGGTGCATGACCCTAAAGGCATCATTTCAGATCAGCTCTCAAGCAGTGATGAAACCGAATTCAAAGCCGGCCTTGAAGCAGCGAAAAAAATGGCGGCGACACATAAACCGGATGTGCATTTTGTCGAATCTCTGGATGCATGGATGCAGGGTCTTTATAGAAGCCAGAAGTATGACGCTCTAGATCAACTGGTAATATCGACCATGATCGGAAGAGCCAACGACTTGCTGACATTGGAACGATACCAAATGTATCGAGTTCGAATTCAACTGTCGGCGGGAAAGTTGGATAATGCTCTGGCGTCAGCAAAAGCACTATATAACGTATGTTCCATGGCATCCACCAACGATGCTATTGATGCGGTGTGCGAATGTCTTGTTATGATTCATCCCAACGGCGACTCCGATAAATATGTCGCTCCGTTTCGGCTGCAACAATTACAAGGCAGCTCTGCTGACACGCAAGATCCAACCGTAACACCAGTCACCGGCGCTGCTAATAGTGAAACTCCCTTACCGCCGTTGCTTTCTCAGATTAAGTGTGATCCTGCACCCTTTAAAGCCGGGTTGGCGGCATTGGAACTCAACGGCAAGGGCGTCGATCGATTGATCGCGGAGGGAAACTTGCTATTGCTTATGGACGAACCCCAACTCGCCGAGAAAAGTTTTCGTTCCGCATACGGTATAAAGTCGCAGGCAGACCCCCATGTGGCCATCGAAGGTATTGCCCGTGCGATGCGAGCAGAGGATGGGAACGTACGACGTGCTAATACGTGGATATCATCGCTGCAGGCAGCTGCAACGTTGCCTCAGTAACGGTATCCGGCTCGAAGCAGCGTGGGCTTTGCGATTTCAGATGCCGCTTCTCTGATTTTGAGAATAGGGACTCGTGTATCAACTTTGGCCAGCCAACGAGTGGCGAAGGGTGGTGTCAGCTGCATATAGCCTGGCGAAGAAACTGCCAATTCGATACCTAAGAAGCTTTCGAGGCGTGAGATGGATTGCTGCAGGCGCCCTGATAGGAACCGCTTTAGCATTACTACTGACTAATTATGCGGATGAGTCAGAGACATCCTCCTCAGTCTCGCAAAGAGAATTTGAAGAACTGCTGCTCAAGGCTCCGCTGGCCGATGCCCAGGGCAACTTGCATCCCTGGATCAGCAACATTGTTGTTCATCCGGTCATGTATCAATATGAAAACGGCAGACATGACAAATTTCAATCCGTTACATTCGACGCGTTTCGATTGGTGGATCAGAATCTCAATGCATTTAAAACAACCTCATTTACCTTAATAGTAAAGCTTCCTTTTGAACCGCGACCGCTTCGCAATGCCGTTGCGATGGACAGTATTCCTTATCCTGCAACGACGTTATATCAAGGCAAAATGGGTGACACGCTGGATTCAGTCATCCAGAGCCGATACGGCGCGTTTTCGCCCGAAAGACGTGCCGCAATCATTATGGCTAATGATTTGCTTAGACGTGCAACGAGCATACACGATTTAGATATTCAACCTGGCCGTTTTTATTATATTCCCTGGGATCCTTCAGCCGGACATACTATTGATGACTTTTTGTCGGAAGCCGCAAAATGGATGAGCGCTCAGGACGTCGATCCGAAACCAATAATTGCATTTAGATACAACTGGTGGGAAAATGCGAGGAACGCCTGGATTGTTTCTTTAAGCGGCTCAATCGTTTTGTGCGGCTTGTTTATTCCTGCCATTCTTTTTGTCTTTGGTTATAGAGCCTCTACCCCAAACGACACGGAGTTATCACTGTCTCAAGGCCGCGTTGCCCCACATGATGCAGTGACCAAACCCCTCCTGGTCCTGGAAGACGACGTACAACTTAAAGAGCTGATATCGTTACTGTCCGTTTCGGCAACAAGCAGCCATGACCAGGCCCCGGCGATACCGGGTTCTCCAAAGTTACCGCATGAAGTGGTTCAAGAGGTTATGCCGGCAGAGCCGGACAACGCCGCACATGAGCCCAAAGCGGCGGAGGAAAAATCCTATGATGGTGAATTTTACCCGGTTGCGCATGCGACGAAGAAGCCTTCTTCCGCATTATGCAGGGAAAATTCCTCATAGCCCATATTCGGGAAATGAGTCTTTCCTTCAGAATAAAAACAGCGTGCGTTTATGCCCGCCTAATCCGATGGGCTTTACACTGATCGAGTTGCTGGTTGTTATTGGCCTTATTGCGCTGCTGATCGGCCTTCTGCTTCCGGCTCTTCGGCGGGCACACGCCGACTCGCTGCGTATCGCCTGCATGAGTGGTATGCGCAAATTGGTGTGGGAATGCTGATTTATGCCGGACAGAACCGTGGTTACTTGTTTCCAGATCATATGGGATATGATCCGGTGAGCATTGGTCCGGTGTTTCCGGACAATGGCGCTCCTGGTCAATTTCACAATGTATGGCCAGTATTGATTTTAGGCCGGTGGGATTCTCCCCTGATGGTTTGCGCGGCCGATACTGAGCCAAGCGAAAAGCATTCATATGTACTCAATGAATATATTGCTTACTATAATGAGAAGTATGGTAAACGAATGCCGAATGGCACGAGTCCAAGCGATGTAATTATCATGGGTGAGAAGACGACAAGCCAGCCAGATTTTTATATGAACTACGGTGACTTTGCCGCAGGGGTCATCGACCCGTTTCGTCATGGCACTCGCGTGGGCTCAAACTATCTCATGTTGGATCTGCATGTCGATACCCACCTTTTCACCAGCGCGAATTCTAGTACAGCGCTTGATCCATGGGATTTCGGAAATGGTTTGCCGGTAACTCTGGGCAGTCAGTAACCAGGAGATGTCGCTTCGGCCTGCAGTTCAGCGTAACGTCAGCGAAAGTATATGTTTAAGGGTATCACGCTACATCGCATTGGCGTTTTTGCATTTTGATTTATTTTAGCCGTTATAGCCCAGTATCATCTGGACCGGGCATGTGTCGCAGATGGCGGTAGTGGGTCAGTTTGAAATTTCTACGGTTTCCAAATGCGGTTTGCGATTTCAATGGCCACAAGCACAACCGTTAGGAGAAAAATCGCCCACGTAAGCCGTTTAATTGTGCGATGAATATCGTGGTGGTCGGATAGGATGCGCAAGAGAATCGCGGAATGTTTGGCCATTAACTTTGCATCGCGGTCTTCTGGCCACTGTTTCGTGTTGTATGCTTCCTTGTAAATTTCGCGGAGAAACTCATCGGGATTAGCTGGCAGGTCTTTATCTGCCAGTTGGGCCGCTTTTACTTCTGACTCGTGGTCACGCGGATACTTGCGTCCGTCGTAAAGCTTATCTTCGTCAGCCATTACCCCAGTATAAATCGCTGTACTGACCTGTTCAATCAATCAGTGCCACCAATTCCTCAAGCTCCCAAACATGATCGGCAATCCCCGCTTCCATCGCTGGAGGGACGCGGATCGTCTGGTGAACGCGGCAAAAGTTGTAGTGCATGTAATGCAGGGCAAGGTTGTGCGCGAGGTTCACGGCCTTCTTCAACCTTCATTTTCGCCAGCCATTGTTCGGCGGAGCCAAAAGATAAGGCCGCAGTGCCCTGGCCGCTGCCGGTGCATGCTCCGCGGTCAGAAGATTTGCATGATTTCCGGGAAGGGGGATGACGTTAAGGCTGCCCTGCACAACCGAATGCCAGCCATTGGTTGAATCCACTTTATAGAAGCGGTCTTCGTTCGGTCGATCCTTCGCTCGAAACAAAAGCATCTTTCCCGAATAAGGCTTTGGCTCATAATTCTTAGCCGCCGCCGAATTGGCCCGGCGCACTTCGGCGATCACCGTGCTGTCGATCCCCGTTCGCGCGGCGAAGGATTGATCTTCATTGTCCTTCGCCGGGGCGGCGGTTCGGCCACTCCGGAGTTTCTTTAAGATAGACTTCAGCCGATCGGGACGCTTTGCGCGTTGATATGCGCGGATGGCCCATTGCTGCCAGGCGCGCGCAGCACGCAGCCGCTTGGTGTGAATGTGTCATAGATCGCCAGCAGCGAAACGGTTTCGCCCATTGCCGCCAATTGCTGGGCGGCTTCGTAGGCAAGCAGCCCGCCGAAGGAATATCCGGCGAGTTGATAGGGCCCTTTCGCCTGCACCAGCCGCACCTTCTCCAGCATCGCGCCGGCAATTTCCTCCACACTCGTCAGCGGCTTCTGTTCGCCATTCATGCCGGGAACGACAAGGCCATAAAACGGATGCGGCAGCCCCACCTGCCCAGCCAGCGGCGCAAAAGAAACAGGATGTCCTCTTTGCCCGGGGAAGCAAAACAGCGGAACCGCCTCTCCCTGCGGCTGCAGATCCACAACGCCCGGCCGCACCGCCGAAGGCGCGGGTCCATCACGATCGGCCAGCGCCTCGGCCAGTGAATCAATCGATGTGTAATCCCACATCAGCGTTGCCGGCAGGTCCAGATCGAGATAAGCCGCCAATCCGCCCGTCATTCCGATCGCCCCCAGCGAATCCACACCCAGCCGATCCAGCGGAGCGGCGGTGTCGACTTCAGATCGATCAATATTCAACGACCGCGCAATCTCATCGACGATCCAGCCGCGAATGTCCGCAGCCGACCGCGCGATTCGTGCAGCGGGAGATTCAAATACCGGCGTGGGCATGTTGGCCATCCTCCAATCGCTCCAATGTCCCGTTCACATACGCATCGTGAGTCGTTCGATGGCTGATTTTGCCGCTGGTCGTGCGAAGCAATGCCCCCGGGCGCAGCAAGACGACTTCGTGAGGCGTTACCTCATGCTCCGCCGCCACCGCCGAACGAATGCGGCGGCAAATCGCGCTGATGTCGAGATCGGGCATGGCCTCTGTGCGCAATGCGCGGCTGTGCTCACGCCGCACTTCCGCGGCGATGACCAGCCGCTCAACACCGCGCACATCAACAGAAATCGCCGCGACCCCGGATCGGGCGATTGCTGGATCGGCTGCCTCCACCGTGCGCTCCAGATCGATCGGGAAATGATTTCGCCCCGCGATGATGATCAATTCACGCAGGCGGCCGGTAATGAATAAGTGTCCGTCGGCCATGAAGCCGAGATCACCCGTGCGAAGCCATCGCAGCTCACTCCCTGCGACCGCCGCATCAAACGTGGCCGCGGTTGCCTGTGGATTATTCCAGTAACCCCTGGCGCAGCTTTCACCGGCAACCCAGATTTCCCCGATCGTTCCCGGCGGAACGCGCTGCGCAGTCTGCGGATTGACGATCGCCAATTCGGTATCGCCGAACGCGCGGCCGCATCCAACATGCCCCTCGCCGCTGCGGCCGGGCAATAATGCGCCGCTCGCATTTCGACGGGCCAATTGCCGCTCCGTTCCCGGCCCGGTCACGAACAGCGTCGCCTCGGCCAAACCATAACAGGGGAAAATCGCCTCCCGCCGAAAACCGCAGGATGCAAAAGCATCGGCGAATCGGTCGAGCGTAGCGGCCCGTACCGGCTCCGAGCCGTTCAATGCGGTGCGCCAGCAGCTCAGATCGAGCGATGCTTTCTGCTCCGCGCTGATTTTGTCCACGCACAGGTCATAGGCGAAGTTGGGGGCCGGGCTGGAGATCGCTTTGTAATCGGAGATCATCTGCAGCCACTGCCACGGCCGCATGAGGAATCGCTCAGGCGGCATGAACACGCAGCGCGCCCCGGTGAACGCGGCCTGAATCACCATGCCGACAAGCCCCATGTCATGAAACAGCGGCAACCATCCCGCGATGGTCTCCCCGGCGCAGTGCCCGCATGCCTCGGCGATCAGTGCGCTGTTGCGCATCAGGTTTGAATGCGTGATGATGACGCCGCGCAGCGCGCCAGTGGAGCCGGAGGTGTATTGAAGAACGGCAGGTTGATTTGGATGAATGTGCGACAGCATGGCGCCTGCCATCGAACCTGCCACCGAACCCGCCGCAGTCGATGCAGGATCGACCACGCCGGGATCGATCCAAATCATGCCCGATGTGAACTCGCAGTCCGCCGCATTCTCATCCAGCCGCTGCCGCGTCTCCGCCGAGCCCATTGCAAACCGGGCTCCGGCGTCATGCACAATCCGATCCAACCGATGCTTCACACGCTGATGCCGCGGCAGGCTGACCGGCGTCGCGATCGCCCCGGCGTACC
The DNA here is from genome assembly GCA_963704405.1 of uncultured Phycisphaerales bacterium. GTDB lineage: Bacteria > Planctomycetota > Phycisphaerae > Tepidisphaerales > Tepidisphaeraceae > MFD01213-c1. Next base: position 376,424 of record OY969903.1, on the reverse strand, counting down.
AACAGGCGAAAAGCGATTCCACAAATGCCAGCCCCGAAGGCAGCGCCAGCAGCACCGCCTGCCCGCCAGCGCCATGTCGTCGCAACGAATCACCCAATATGCTCGCCCGATGATTCAGTTGCGCCCACGTGATCGAGCGCGCGTTGGCAGCGCCATCGGCCAGAAAGGTATACGCAATGCGCGCTCCATCGGTTGACGCGCCGCGCTGGTGTGCAATTTCGGCAATCGTTGCCGGATCCGATGTGCCGAGCTGAAGTTCCGCCGCCATCAGGCCGCCTCCCCGATGGTGCATTTTCCTGTTGCCTGCGGCTTGCGCCGCTGGAGTTGCGCCAGCATCGCCGGCGATTGCCGCAGCGTTATTCCCGGATCGGGTTTGATCTGCTGTCCCGCGATCGGCAGCACGCGAAATTGCTGCGAGAGCTGCGCAAGAATCAGCGTCCCTTCGAGCAATGCAAAGTGCATCCCCAGGCACTGATGCCGTCCGCCGCCAAACGGAAAATAGGCATACCGATGCGGCAGCTTGGCCTTGGGATCCAAAAACCGGGAAGGGTCAAACTGCTGAGGATTCGTCCAGAAATCTTTATGCCGATGTGTGAACCACTGCGAAACCAGCACATTTGCGCCCCGTGGAATTGCATGGCCGCCGATCGTGTCATCTTCACTTGCCACGCGCGCCATATACCAGACCGGCGGATACAACCGCATCGCTTCCTGGAAGATCGCCCGCGACCATGTCAGCTTTGCCAGGTCCGCCAGCTGCGCGGGCCGCCCACCGAGCACCTCATCCACTTCCTGGTGCAATTTCGCTTCGATCTCCGGATGCTCGGCGATCTCCTTCCACGCCCACCCCATAACCAGCGCCGTCGTCTCATGGCCCCCCACAAACAGCGTCACGATTTCATCGCGAAGCTGGCGATCTGTCATCGGGCCCGTTTCGGTGTCCGCCGCAATCAGCATGGTCAGCAAATCATCCGGCCGCTCCGCCGCAGCCATCGCGCGGCGGCGGTTAATCATGTCATAGCACGCGGTATCAATCACCTTCTTTGCAGCCGCGAAGTTGGCGCTGCTTGACGGTGTGAAATGCATGGGCACGCCAAACACCGTGCGGGAAATATTGCCGAGGTGAACGATCGTCTCCGTGACCGCATTACACAATCCATTCACCTGCTCATCCGGCAAAGCGTCGCTGAACAGCGCCTGCACGATGATGCGCAGCGTCAGCCGCGTCATCGACCCCGTAACATCGATCGATTGCTGAGACGAAAAAACCGCCTCCCACTCCACCGCCGCCCGCGCCGTTTCGCGCGTCATCACCTCAACCAGCGGCCCAATGCTCGGCGGAAGAAAATCCCGCTGCATCAACCGCCGCTGCGACCGCCACCGCGGCCCGTCAATCGCCAGCACCCCTTCCCCCAGCATCATTTTAACCAGCGACGCCCGCCGATAATTTTCATTGTGCAAAATCGCCTGAACATGCTCCGGATGAACAAACAGAAAGCATGGCCCAAATCGCGTCTGATAACGTGCGACATCTCCATATCGCTCGATCAGATCCCCCAGAAACATCAGCGGATCGACATCCTCATCATGCGAGATCAACCCCTCCGGACCAGGCGTAGACTGCTTGATGTGCAAGGATTCTGAACATGCAGGCAACGCGCCAGCCCCAGCGGCGGGAGCGTCGACGCTGCGGTGATGCGGGCAGGACATAACCTTATATCGGTTAGATGCATTTACACATTGAACAAGCCTGCAATTTGCGAAAAAACGGGGGAAAAGTGACCGTCCTGATTTTGCTCGTGTTCATATGCTTCATCAGGTTCCTTCCAATGAAGCCGATCATAAACAGACATTGACGTTCGCAGATACATTTGAAACGGCCGCCGGCGCCGTATGCAAAGCTCAAATGGAAGAAGGACGATCCAGGTCCGGATCGCCCTTCTTCCATTTTCAGTCGTTCATTTTTTCAAACCGCCGTCACGTCGCCACCGCTTCTCCTTCAAACTCCTCCTCGGCGTCTTCCATCTCCTCTTCCGCATGCGCCATGACCGCAGCCGGCGAGGTCGCTAGCTGCGCAACCAAACAGCACGATCGCCACGATCATGTAAGCGACCGCAACTGAAGGCGTGACGGCGATCCCGATCGTTTCGCCATGCATCAGACCGAAGAAGGTGAGGACCGCCCCCGCCATTGAAAACGCCGCCGCCTTGATGAACTGCCGCTCGATGATAAACACGCCGATCGCGCCCAGCACCACGCCCGCCAGGATCGATCCGCCGCCGACGATCGCCAGGCCTTTATAAAGCACGCCCGACTGCGCCATGTTGGCGATCATTTCCTGCGTCACCTCATGAATGCCGGCGGCTGCCCCGAGGGCATTATCGATCTGCGTCTTACCCCACGCCGCCAGTGATGGCACCAGCGCCAAAACAATCGCCGGTGCATGACGTTTGGGGCTTTCCTGAAACGCCTGGCTGCCGATCAGCATACCGATGTACAGGAGGATGGGCGCAATCGCGACGACCGGAATGAGGGCCGACATCAGCGAGATAATTCCAAACCACGCCAGCACGATGACCATCACACCCGTCGCCGCCGAGTAACCGATTCGCCCGCCCATCGATTTCCAGCCAGGGTGACCGATATACACGGCATTGATATATGGGTTGCCCATCAGGCAACCGATCAGGCTCACAATGCCGTCCGCCGTCAGCACGCGCGTCGTCGGATAGCTGTCACCGGCTGCTGCCGCGCTGACGACATTGTCCATCGCTTCCACAAGGTCATAGATGCCAAACGGAATGGCCGTCACCAGAATGGTGGAAAGCAGCTTCCAGTTTAATCCGCCCATCACCAGCTTGGTCGGAATGAAGGGAGTCGGGAAGGAAAAGCCGAAGGTGGAGAACGATGCTTTCAGCGAAATAACGCTCATCCCACCGATCGGATGTCCCATCGCGGTCGATCCCCAGGCGATCAATGATCCCACTGCGATCGCCACCAGCCCCGCCGGAACTTTTCCATATTTCACCCCGCCAAACCAACTCGCCAGGATGATCGCAAAACAGACAAATCCAATCAGCGGCGTCATAAACATATTCAGTGCCGGGGCCATCGAGATAAACGAAATCGAAACGCCCGCCAGCGCACCGAGCAACGCCGCCTTCGGTGTGATCTTTCGGATGAGCGGCGCAACATATCCGCCCGCCATCAGCACAAAGCTCTGGATAAACACCCACGTCAGCCCCGCCTGCCACCCAGCCGACGCGGCTGCCCTGGCAATCTCGTCGGCAGTCATCCCGCCTTGTTTTTCCATCGCCGCCGCGGCCATCAGTTTCACCGGCAGCATGATCACAAATGTCACAATGAACATATGCGGCACGCTGATCCCCGAAGGCAGCGCGCACACATCCGTTCGCCCTGTCTTCACCGCCAGCCGATACGCCAGCCACGCATAGTACATGGTGCTCATGCACATCATCAGTCCCGCCGCCGGCAGGATGTGCTTAAAGACCATGTCATCCGGCATCTTCAGCACAAACCGCAGAAGGCCCGTGAGCGTGAGAAGATTGACGAGGATATTGGTGCCAAAGCCAAAGAAGGCGTTCCAGTCACCTGGTGTCCATAGCTGGGGTTTGCTTTGTTGCATCGCTGCCTTTCAGGCTCGATCTCGAGCCAGTGTGCCAGGCGTTGGTTGCGCGTTTTTCCTGTCGGTTGCCCGCAGAGTTTTTACAATGCGGAAGCGGGCGAACATTTTTTATTTCATCCCAGGGCGGCCAGAACCTTCGATGAATTCGAAACCCATCCAAAGATTCCCCCCTGCGCCTTGATCATCTTTAAGCCCATTTGCTGAAATTCCGGAAAGTAAGAACCCACGCAGTCTTCCGGAACCAGGCAGTCATAACCCCGATCGTTGGCTTCCCGCACGGTCGTATTCACACACACTTCGGTCGTCACGCCCGTCACGATTAGTTGCTTGATCCCCTTGTTCTGGAGGATCGCATGCAGATCCGTTGCAAAGAACGCCCCCTTGCCCGGCTTGTCGATCACCGGCTCGCTCGGCAGGGGATAAAGCTCCGGAATGATGTCGTGGCCGGCCTCCCCGCGAACCAGGATCCGTCCCATCGGCCCCGCATCGCCGATGCAGCTTTTGCTGCGGCCACGAATTTTCTTCGCCGGTGGAAGATCCGTCAGATCCGGCCGATGCCCCTCCCGCGTGTGCATCACCTGCAGCCCCGCCTTGCGCCAGGCGGCCAGCAGCTTTTGATTCGGTTCGATCGTTTGACGAAGCTGCGAAACATCGTTCCCCAGCATCTCCCCAAACCCGCCCGGTTCCAGAAAATCACGCTGCATGTCGATAATAAGCAGCGCGCATTCTTTGGGCACAAAATCGAACGAATACGGCTCGGCGTCTATTGCTGGCATACTTTCCATATCGAAAGAGCGGTTTACCTCAGCTATAGCGTAAATCGTGCCACGCCCGGCAAGAGTTGTGCATCTGCCACGGCCAAAACGAGTTAATCCCGTTTCGCACGATTTGGAGCCATCGCCCCGAAAGATCGCCAAAAGTGTTGCAACGGTTGAACTGGGAACGGATGCAACACTCTGCAACGTTTTGTGAGTGAAGCGCTAACTCGCAAGCGGCTGACTCGCTAACATGAAATGGATGGATCAGGTGTCCCCGACTTTATCCCCCGCCGACGTGCCCTCCGATCTGCTCAGCCGCGAGGCCGAGCGGGAATCGATCCTGTCGCGCTACGGCCACGAACGATTCGAAGCCATCCAAGGCCTGATGGAGCGCCAGCTTGATGTGCTGATGAGCCGAGCCCAGTTGCTCCTGGGACTGTGCGGCATCGCGATCACCACCACCGGCTTCTCCGGCCGCATCATCGCCGGCAACAGCCGAATCGGCCAAGCCCTGATTGTCAGCGGATTAGCCCTGGTTTTGTCGTCGGCTTCAGTCCTGGTCTGGGGCGTCCTTCACCTCACCTGGATCACCCAGCGCAACAGCAATTCCATCCACGTGTGGCTGCTCTCCGTCCTCGAATACCGCGACCACAAAACCCGCCTCTTTCGCCTCGCGATCGTCCTGCTCCTCATCGGCCTGTCCCTCTATGTCGGGGCTATCGCCGTAATGCTGCTAAACCCCCAACCATTGCCAGTAACCGGCAGATAAAAAGACAGCAGCCAAAATAATCACTGCCCCACCGGCTTAACCCACCGAAGTTCATCGGACAGCAGATGCAGCATAAAGAAACAACGACCCGGCAATTGCCCTTTTAGTCTTCTGGGCACGGCTACGCCCGCAAGTTTTCGTCGCAGCTTGCATCTGTCTGTCTGCGCGCTACAGGGGGTGCGGGGCAGCAGCCCCTGCGGCTGCGATTCCTCTTCATCCTTGTCTTTTGTTTTCAGATCTTCTTTAAAAAGTCGGCGATGCGGTCAATGCCTTTGTCGATTTGTTCCATGCTCGTGGCGAAGCTGAGGCGGACGTGGGTTTCGTAGCCGCTGTCGTTGCCGGGGACGACGGCGACGTGTGATTGCTCGAGCAGGGCGGCGGAGAAGGAGACGGCGTCGGTGAGGTTTGTGCCGCCGGCATTTTTGCCGAAATAGGCGCTGACGTTAGGGAAGCAATAAAACGCGCCCTGAGGTTTGACGCATTTGATCTTTGGCAAGGCGGCGAGGCGCTGGTGCATGTGGTGGGCGCGCTTTTCGAATTGCTGGCGCATCTGCTCGACGCTTTCCTGGCCGCGGGGGTCGGTTAAGGCGAGGGCGGCGGGGATTTGGGTGAAGCTGGTGATGTGGCTCGTCATCTGGCTTTGCAACTTGTTGATGGCGTCGATCACGTGCTTCGGCCCGCCGATGTAGCCGATGCGCCAGCCGGTCATCGCAAAGCTCTTGCTGTGGCAGTTGAAGGTGAGCGTGCGCTCGAGCAATGATGGATGAAGCGTGGCGAAGCTGACGGATTTTAAACCGTCGTACACGAGCTTTTCGTAGATTTCGTCGCTGAAGACGATGATGTTTGGATGATTGGCAACGACATCGGCGAGGGCCTTCAGCTCCGCGGGCGTGTAGGCGTGGCCGGCGGGGTTGCTGGGGCTGTTGAGGACCAGCACGCGGGTTTTGGGGGTGATGGCGCTTTCGAGTTGCCGGGGGGTGATTTTGAAACCGTTGGATTCTTCACCGCGGAGGACTTTGTTCACGCCGCCGGCGAGTTTCACCTGTTCGGGGTAGCTGACCCAGTATGGCGAGGGAATGATGACTTCGTCGCCGGGATTAAGGACGGCCATGAAGGCCATGTAGAGGCAATGTTTGCCACCGGCGCCGACGGTGATCTGGTCAGGCTTATAGGGCAGGCCGTTCTCCTGGTTGAACTTGCCCGCGATGGCCGCCTTTAGCTCGGGAAAACAGGGCGTGGGGGTGTATTTGGTCTGCCCTTTATCCAGCGCGGCCTTGGCGGCATCCTTGATGAACGCCGGCGTGTCGAAGTCGGGTTCGCCGGCGCCAAAACCGACTACATCTACACCGGCTTTTTTCAGTGCGTTGGCTTTAGCGCTGACGGCCAGGGTGATTGATTCAGAAACAAGGTTCATGCGGTCGGCGAGGGGGAACATACGGACTCCTTCAAGAAGCGTTTTGTCTATTTCAGGTCCGGCGGTTCGGATGCTAATATGAGCCGCCGAGAGGGACGGGGAACCGTATCGGAGTGAATGTTCTATTTCAAGACAGGGTGCCCGGACAGCCGGTGGACAACCTGGCGAAACTTTGCGCGACAGAGTCGCGGGCGAGCCCGTCTGACAACAGGAGCGTTACCGGCCGCGGGCGCTCTGTTGTGTAAAGCGAGAACTCACATCATTAACGATGAACAAGACTGAACAGGTTGTCCACAGCGGCAGTCCGATAATGCTCGATGTAAACATCTATTCTGGAACAGGTTAAACTATTCTCAGTTAGTTTATCCACAATGCGCCAAGCATCATTACTACTGCTACTACCTTTAAAGTTTGGGTATAAGAACAGTAAGAGTAAAGTACCTCAGGCTGTCAGTTGTCCTTTGTCCGTGGTCCGTTGCTGTGACGGTTCATGGCTGGCTTCAGCATCTTCGGCTACGGACTACTGACCCGGAAGAATTCCACAGGAAAGGTTCATCAATGAAAGTGATCTGTAACCGCGGGGCCCTGCTCGAAGCGTTGACTGTTACGAGCAATGTGGTTCAGGCGCGGACTCCCAAGCCGGTGCTGCAATGCGTGAAAATCACGGCGGCGGACGATCGATTGACCATCGCGGCAACGGATCTGGAAGTGGCGATTCGGTATAGCGATACGCAGGTTCAGATCGAACAGGCCGGCGAAACACTGGTGCCGGCGGATAAGTTCCGGGACATCGTCCGCGAAAGCGTCGACGATACGCTGGCGATCGAAGTGTCCACCGACAAGGATGGCGCCGGTGGAACGTTTGCGAATATTCGCGGGCAGGATTCTCACTTTAAAATATTCACGCAAAAGGTTGGCGATTTCCCGCCGGTGCCGGATTTTGAAGGAGAGGCGGATTTTGAATTGCCCGGCGGGCAGCTCAAGCAGCTCATCGGGCAGACGCTGTTCGCCGCGGCAAAGGAGCCGGGACGGTATAACTTCAACGGCGTGTTGACGGTCGCGAAGGGGAAGAAGATCAACCTGATCAGCACCGACGGCCGCCGCCTGGCGATGGCCAAGGGAGACCTGGCGAGCGACAAGTTGGAGAAGGACGGCGCGAAGGTGATCATTCCATCGAAGGCGCTGAACCTGATCGACAAGCTGATTGATGATCCGGAAGAGATGGTCGGATTTCAGGTGCGGGAGAACCAGGTGATCTTTCACACCAGCAGCGCGACGCTCACGACGAACCTGGTCGAGGGGCAGTTTCCGCCTTACGAGGATGTGATTCCGAAAGACACCGACAAGAAAATGACCGCGGCGACGGCGGATTTTCTCTCGGCGATTCGGCGGGCGGCCCTGCTGACGACGGAAGAGAGCCGCGGCGTGAAGATGCATTTTTCGAAAAAGGGATTGGTACTGACCAGCCGCTCACCGGAGGCCGGCGAAGCAACGATTAATTTCGCGTGCAAGTATGAGGGAGCGGACGTGGAGATCGGGTTTAACCCGGCGTTTTTGACTGAAGCCTTGCGCGTCGTGGACAGCGATGAAATTTCCCTGGAAATGTCAGCTCCGAATCGGCCGGGGCTTCTGAAAGGCGGGGCGAATTTCCTTTATGTGATTATGCCGGTGAATTTGCAGTGATGATCGCTTGCAGCTTCGGTCCATCCATGCGCGAATTATTTCTTTGAATTCCCGATATTTGGACGTTCAATGGTAAATGATGGGCGATGCGAACAATTTCAATCTCGCCCGCCTTCAGCGTGTGAAGCAGCGGAATCTTCACACCGCCGACCCGCTTGGCCCGGCGATGATCGGGTTCTTCAAGCAGTCGGTTGAGAAGCGGCAGACAAAGCTGACGAAGATCGCGGAGTGCTGGGGGAGATTGGTGCCGGAGACGTTGAACGATCATTGTGCGCTGGAAGGGCTGAGCCGCGGCGTACTGACTGTGATCGTGGACAGCTCGTCCCACCTCTACGAGCTGAAACAACTCCTTCTGGCGGGATTGCAGGACCAGATTTTTCTCGCCTGCAAATCAGCCGGTGTGAAAAAGATCGCGCTGAAGCCAGGGCGATGGTATGACACTTCAGGGGAAGGGCGGAAGATTCGGTTTTGAGGCGGCTGTTATAAGAAAGCGGCGGGGCATGGCACTTTTGTGCCTTTGATCCATGTCATTTCCCGGATTTATGTCTTGTGCCCCCGCCGGGCTCAACCGTTTTTGGCATTGACCAAAATGTGGGGGATTCCTTAAACCCTACTAACGCCAGTCGTCGTCGCCTGTCTGTGTTAGCTCATAGACAGGTACGATGGTTGCTGTTGCTGGACGCGGTTATTCCTGTCAGGAGGCCGCATGGACGTTCCGGAATAACCGGGCAACATCTGCCTGAGTGTGATGGACGTGGAGTAGCCGGGATGAATCGTTTACCGAGCGATACCGCCAAGTATTTTCTGAGACTCTTCCGCTATGTGTGGCAAGAGAAGCGGCTGATGCTGCTGTCCACCTTATTCGGGGTGGCGGGGCTGTGCCTTCCATTTGTTTATCCGTGGATCATCGGACGCGCGATCGATACCGTGATGCTCGCGCGGCCAGTGAATGGCGTTGCGCCGACGATGGACCAGCGCCTGCATTGGCTCATCGCGCTGACGGCAGCGGCGGCGCTGACGGCATTCGCCTGGGCGGTCGCCGGTTATTGCAAAGGGCACTTCACACTGCAACTGGGCAACCAGATTGTCACCCGGCTGCGGCACGATCTGTTCGAGCATTTTCAAAAATTGTCGCTTCAGTTTTACTCTAAGGAACGGACCGGCGGCATTGTCTGGCGGCTGGTGCATGAAGTGCATGGCGTAGCGAATGTGATTTACGCCGGTGTGCTGCTCCTGGCGTTTGACATCATTCAGCTTGTGGTCGCCACCCTCTTGCTGATGTCGATCTCCTGGAAACTGGCGGCGGCGGTGTTGTGCCTGCTGCCGTTTTATGTGCTGACGTTTTACGTTTTCAATCCGAAGGTTCGATCAGCCAGCGATGCAGTGAGCCGGCATATCAGCCAGATCAGCGGGAAGGTACAGGAACAGTTTTCGGCGATGGCGCTGGTGAAAACCTATGCGGCAGAAGAACGCGAGACGGCGCGGTTCATGGCCGACAACCAGCGGCACCTCAGCTATGTGCTGCACCAGAGCCACCTGGGCCATGCGATGGGGGCCATCAGCGAAATCCTGGTTCACCTGGGCACGACAATCATCATCGGATACGGCTGCTGGATCGCGCTGCACGATCCGGCATTCACCGCCGGCGATCTCACTAAGTTCCTTGGGTTTGTCGGCATCATGTACGGCCCGGTTCGGCGTTTTGCCGACATGAACCTGGTCTATCAGAACAGCCTGTCTTCCGTGCGGCGGATCTTCCGCGTGTTCGATATCAAGCCCAAGATTGAAGACAAAGTGAACGCGATTACGCGCAGCCCTTCGTGCGGCGATGTAGTGTATGAGAATGTGCGGTTCCGATATGGCGACGACAGCGATGAATCGCGCATCCGGCTGGATGAAGATGAGCCGGAGGATTCACCCTTCCTGATTAAGGACAAGAAGCGGCATTACGGGCCATGGATTTTGAATGGGGTGAACCTGCGGATTCATGCCGGCGAGCGCGTGGCGTTGGTTGGGCCTTCGGGATCGGGCAAGACGACGCTGGCTTCGCTGCTGCCGCGGCTGTACGACGTGCAGCAGGGGGCAATCACGGTCGATGGAATTGATATTCGCGATTACTCGCTGAAGGCGCTTCGTTCGGCGATTGGGATCGTCCAGCAGGATTCATTCCTGTTCAGCGGGTCGATCCGCGAAAATATTCTGTATGGCAAGCCGGAAGCCAGCGAGGCGGAATTGATCGCGGCGGCGAAGGCGGCTAACGCGCATGGGTTTATTACGGCGCTCTCGTCAGGATATGACACGCCGCTGGGAGAACGGGGCGTAAATCTTTCCGGCGGGCAGCGGCAGCGGATCAGCATCGCGAGGGCGCTGCTGAAGAACCCGCGCATCCTCATTCTGGATGAAGCGACCAGCGCACTGGATGTGGAAAGCGAAGCCTTGGTTCAGCAGGCACTGGATCGATTGATGCAGGGGCGCACCAGCCTCATCATTGCGCATCGGCTGAGCACGGTGCGCAATGCCGATCGCATTTTGGCGCTGGAAGACGGGCAGATCGTCGAGGCCGGCGATCATGACGAACTCGTCGCCCGCAATGGCCTTTATGCCCGCCTCGTGCGGCAGCAATTTGGGCATCAGCGCGATGACGCGCGCGAACCGGCGCTGGCGGGGGCTTAAAGCGCCAAAAGCGGGTGTAGAATTTTAAATTGAGCAATCAGGCTCAGCCATGCACATTCCGCCGGGGGCGGGGGTTATATCTTTTCCTCATATTTGGCTGGAAAATGAGCCGATCTTGACTGAGAATGGGGTTCATTCAGCGGGCTGTTGTTGTATGGGTTTTTATTTCCGCGTCATTTCTTATTTTCGAAAAGACTGGTCGCTGATCACACTGTTTCTGGTGCTGATCGCGATCTCCATTGGCATTGGTCTGATGCAGGCCTGGCCGATGGCGATCCTCGTGGACTCTGTCCTGACGCCGAATCCGCGCTCAGGATGGGTGCATCGGCTATTCCTGGCCCCGCTGCCGCACGGGATGCTCGGGCAGGTGATTGGGGTCACGCTGATCGGGATGGGGCTGAAAATCGCCCAGGACGGGCTGACGCTGATCAAGAACATGCTCAATCGCAAGATTGAGTATAACGGGCTCATCCGTGTGCGGGCGGCTTTGTTCCGCAAACTACAATCGCTCGGGCCGGATTATCATAAGTCGCAGCCGCAGGGGGATGCGATTTATCGCGTCACATCTGATGCGAACGGGTTTAAGGACGTTCTCAATACGCTTGTCACCACCGGCGTATCGGCGGTGCGGTTGCTGGTCATGATCGCGATCATGCTTTCGCGAAATGTGCCGCTGACCATTTTCGCGTTGAGTATTTTTCCGGTGCTGATGCTGGTCAATCGGCTGTATGGGCCGCGGATTAAGAAAGCGGCGCAGACTTCCAAGCAGCAGGAAACGGATTACACGACGACGCTGCAGCGCTCAATGTCGGTCATCGGCGTGGTGCAGGCGTTCGCCCGCGAAGGACGCGAGTTTGGCCGATTCAAAATTTCCAATCTGAAGTGCGCCCGCGGCTGGCTTCGGTTGAACTGGGAAACCGAATCCTACTGGTTCCTTGTCCGCACCATCTTCAGCCTCGGTGGGGCGATCATCTTCGGTTACGGCGGATACCTGGTCTATCGCGATCAGTTTGTTCTGCACAAAGCCGCGGGATTGACCTGTGGCGATCTGATGGTGTTCATGAATTACCTCGGCGACCTTTGGGGGCCGCTGACGGATCTCACCTCCTTCAGCGCGAATATTCAGGCGCCGGTGGCGGCGGTGGAGCGCGTGATGTCGGTTCTGAACCGGCATCCGAAGGTGGTGGACGGGCCTGCGCCGCTGCGGTTGCCGCGCAAGGCGCGGGAATTGGCGCTGGAAAGCGTGGCGTTTGCCTATGGCGATGCGCAGCCGGTGCTGGCGGATGTGTGTGCGACGATCATGCCGGGGCAGATGGTCGCGTTTGTCGGACCCAGCGGGGCGGGCAAGAGCACGCTGCTGAATCTGCTCAATCGCTTTTACGATCCAACCGACGGCGGCGTGATGCTTGATGGCCGCGACTTGCGCAGTTTCCGCGTCGCCGATGTTCGCCGGCATGTCGCGATGGTGCCGCAGGACAGCCTGCTGCTGCCGGCGACAATTGCGGAGAATATTGCGTTCGGCCATTCAGACGCGAGCGCTGAAGAAATCGCCGAGGCGGCGCGGCTGGCGGGGGCGCACGAGTTCATCAAAGATCTGCCGGACGCCTACGAAACCGTCCTGACCGAAGGCGGCCAAAATCTTTCCGGCGGCCAGCGGCAGCGAATCGCGATCGCCCGCGCCGTGCTGAGCCAGGCGCCGATCCTGGTGCTGGATGAGCCGACCAGTGCGCTCGATCCGCAGCACGCATCACAGATCATTCGGGCGCTGCAGCAGATTCGGCGGCATCGAACAGTGGTGCTGGTGACACATCATCTTCAGAGCGTGGTGGATTGCGATCAGATTTTTGTGTTAGAGGGTGGACGGATCGCGGAGCGCGGGACGCATGAGGAACTGGTGGAATTGGATGGGGTGTATTCGGGGATGCTGCGCGTGGAATCTGCACGGGACGGCACGAAGCCCCGTCTGCATGAGGCGGCTTAAAATTGCTGCGCAGCACGGGGGCTTGGCCGGTATCGGGCATCGTCTGACGCGGCCAGGCGCCTGCGCTGCGAAATTGTGCCATTCTCCCCTCCTTGTCCCCTCAGCCCTGCTGCGTAAGATCACCGCGCTGTGATTTACGAAAGGAATCCGTGCCCACTCAAGTAACCAGGCGACCGGTTGTGATTATTGTTCGTGACGGCTGGGGGAAGAACCCTTATCCGCAGTGGAACAACGCCAACGCCGTTTACCTCGCGAAACATCCGGTGGCGGATCGGTTGATGGCCGAGTATCCGAACACCCTGATCCATACGAGCGGATTTGATGTGGGGCTTCCGGAAGGGACGATGGGGAACAGCGAAGTCGGGCACCAGAACATCGGCGCCGGGCGCGTGGTCGATCAGGAATCGGTGAAGATCACGAAGGAAATTCGCAACGGCGATTTCTTTCATAACGCTGAGATGAACGCCGCGTTTGATAACGCCGGGAAAAAGAACTCGACCGTTCACATCTTCGGCATCGCTTCCGACGCCGGCGTGCACGGGCGGCTGGAACATTTGTATGGTGTGCTGGAATTGGCCAAGCGGCGCGGGGCGAGCAAGGTTTTTGTGCATGCGTTCACGGACGGCCGCGACACACCGCCAAGCGCCGGGCTTGGTTTTGTGCGGCAGATTGAAGCGAAGATGAAGGAGATCGGCGTGGGGCGGATCGCTTCGGTGTCGGGGCGGTTTTATGCGATGGATCGCGATAACCGGTGGCCGCGGGTAGAGAAAGCGTATCGGGCCATTTCCGGCGGCGAGGGGGCGAAATTTCCTTCAGCCGAGGCGGCGATTCAGTATTACTACGATCATCCGACAGAGCCGAACATGACCGGCGATGAGTTTGTGACGCCGTCGGTGATCTGCAACCCCGATGGTTCGCCGCTGGCGACGGTGAAGGATGGGGATAGTGTTATCTTCTATAATTACCGTGGAGACCGGCCCCGCGAAATTACCAGGGCTTTTGTGCTCGATCATTTTGACGGCTTCGATCGCGGGCCAAAGCTGAATTTATATTTCGTCACGATGACGGCTTATGAAGTGGGGCTGCCGGTGCATGTGGCGTATCCGAAGCCGCCGAAGATGGTGAATATCCTGGCGGAGTACATCAGCAACCTGGGACTGAAGCAGTTCCGCTGCGCGGAGACGGAGAAGTTTCCGCATGTGACGTTCTTTTTTAATGACTATCGCGAGCCGCCGTTTCCCGGGGAGGACCGGCAGATCATTCCGTCGCCGAAGGATGTGGCGACGTATGACCAGAAGCCGGAGATGAGCGCACGGGGCGTGTGTGATGAAGTGGTGAAGCGCGTCGATTCGGGCATGTATGACCTGGTTGTCGTTAACTTCGCGAACCCCGACATGGTGGGGCATACCGGCGTGCTGGCGGCGGCGGTGAAGGCGGTGGAATTTGTGGATGCGAGGGTGGGGGAGGTCCTGGAGGCCGTTCGCCGCCAAAACGGCGCGGCGATCGTGCTGGCCGATCATGGCAACTGCGAACAGATGATCGACCCGGCGACGGGTGCGCCGCATACGTCGCATACCACGTATGACGTGGAACTGATCGTGGTGGATGACCGGTTTAAGGGCCATGCCATGCGGCAAGGCGGGCGGCTGGCGGACGTGGCGCCCACGGCGCTGCAGTTGATGGGGCTGGCAAAGCCTGCGGAGATGACGGGGGAGAGTTTGTTGATGTGAGTCGCGTGTGTCGCCGCGGTGCACTCATGCCGCCGCGGCAAGCGTTTCCTGCCCGGCGCTGGTTTTTCGGGGACGAGTCGCATTTAATCGACATCATGGCATCCATTCTGATCATCGCGCCCCATCCCGACGACGCCGAGCTGGGGATGGGCGGGACCATCATCAAGCTGGCGCAGCAGGGGCATCGGGTGCATGTGGTGGATATGACCAACGGCGAACCGACGCCGTTCGGTTCGCCGGAGATCCGGGCACGGGAATGGGCGGCGGCGGCAAAGGTGATGGGGGTGGAGCGCACGTTGCTGGGGCTGAAGAACCGCGAAGTGCAGCATACGATCGAAGCGCGGCATGCGCTGGCCGCGGTGATACGGAAGCATCGGGCGGATTGGATTTTTGCGCCCTACCCGCTGGACGCGCATCCGGATCATGTGGCGGTGACGCGGATCGCCGAAGATGCGCGGTTTGATGCGAAGCTGACCAAGAGCGATATTCCCGGAGAGCCGTATCATCCCAAGCGGGTGATTTATTATTTCTGCACGCACTTGCGGATGAATTTCACGCCGAACTTTTGTGTTGATATTACTGATACGATCGATCGGAAGATTGAATCGGTGAAGTGTTATGCGAGCCAGTTCGTGGGGAACAGCGCGTTTGTGCCGGACATGGTGCGGACGATCAGCGCATATTTCGGCTCGCGGATTGGAACGGCACACGCGGAGCCATTTTTTACACATGAGATGCTGGGGTTTGGGGGATTGGATCAATTGATCTGACGGGCGCAGACCGCGGAGACGAAGGATGGGCGGGCGTCATGGCGTGGCGGCGGGATCGGGAATAAGATTGCGGCGGCTATGGAGGGTGATCATATGGATCGCGCACCCTTTTTCTCCTCCGGTTTGGCTGTGCCTCATTGCGGGCCGGAATGCCGTAAGCGAG
Source organism: uncultured Phycisphaerales bacterium (assembly GCA_963704405.1). GTDB lineage: Bacteria > Planctomycetota > Phycisphaerae > Tepidisphaerales > Tepidisphaeraceae > MFD01213-c1. The sequence continues at coordinate 360,837 of OY969903.1, read as the reverse complement.
GGCGAGAGTGAATAGATGAATCTCGATGCTTTTGTTGTCATCCTCTTCCGCTGGATTCATGTCAGCACAGCTTGCGTGGCAGCGGGCAGCGTGTTTTTTATGCGTGTTGTGTTGCCGAGCGCGCTGGGCGCGGTGGGCGCCGATCCGGCGCGGGCGGTGCTTTTGCGCCAGGCGGGTGTTTAAGATGGTGGCGCATTCGTCGATTCTTTTGCTGCTGGTAAGCGGCACATATAACGCGGTGCGGAATTGGCATGCCTATACGGCCCTGGGCCCGGGGGTTGGACATGGGCTGTTTGGGGTGCATCTGCTGCTGGCGCTGGCGGTGTTTGGAATTTCGCTGTGGCTTTTGGCGGGGGCGGAGCCACATGCGGATCATGGAAAGTGGATGGCTATTAATCTGGTGCTTTTGTTTTGCGCAATAGCGGCGGCTTCCACATTAAAGTATGTGCGGGAACATGCTAAAGGGGACGCCGCCGCCTCGCTGACGGCCGGGAAGATGGTTTCGGAGCTGACCACGCAGCCGTAATGAAGCGGCAGGATGGACGCCTATGTTGAATCACATTCAGTCCCTTCCTGACTGGGTGAACGGCGTCGTGTTCCCGCTGAATCGATGGCTGCACATCGTGGCAATGGGGACGCTGGTGGGGGGAACGCTGTTTTACGAATTTGTCATCCCGCTGGCGGTGGAGGAACTGAAGGAAGAGAGCCAACTCGCCGTCATGGGGCGGGTGCGGTGGATCTTTCGCAGGCTGGTCATTTTCAGCACCATCACGCTCGTTTTAACCGGGCTGGTTTCGACGTGGCGGACGTGGCCGATGTATCACGGGATGTATGATCCGGTGCGGCCTTGGTGGGCGCTGCATCTGGGGATCGGCGTGATTGCGATGGCGCTGGTGATCCGGATTACGCTCGGGGATCGCGTGCCGCGGCATCCGATTGCGTGGTTGCGCGTCAGCTTCGTGGTGATGCTGGTGGCGGTGTTCGTTGCCTCGGTGACGCGGCATGTGCGCATGAGCGTGAACGATGATGCAGAAAAATTCCACATGCAGATGGAAGCGCTGGACGGGATGATTTCGTATCCGATGCCGGCGACGACCGGCCCGGTTGGGTCCGAGGAACCGGCGAGCGCGCCAACAACCCTTCCGACGACGCGGCCTGCGGGAGCACAATAAGTATTTCGCCGATGAATTTGGACGCAGTGATGTATGGCCGCCGACGATCTTATCCCGCGCCTTCCAACGCCTCCGCCGGGCGGCATTGAGCTTGCGCCGGGCGTGCGGGTGGCGGACGGAGATTTGCGGCTGCAGTATGCCCGCGGCGGTGGCCCGGGCGGCCAGAACGTCAACAAACTGAACACCAAGGCGGAGCTGTGGGTTCCGGTTGCTTCGCTGGTGGGGATTTCAGATCGGGCGCGGGCGAGGTTGCTGGGGTTGGCGGGGCATCGTTTGACGCAGGCGGGGGAAATTCACATCTCTTCCGACACCTGCCGAACGCAGGAAGCGAATCGGCAGGAGGTATTTGAGCGGCTGCGCGAGTTGATCATTCAGGCGCTGCATGAACCCAAACGCCGCCGCAAAACCAAACCGAGCAAGGCCGCCAAACGCCGGCGGCTGGATTCAAAAAAGCGGCGAGGAGAAATCAAGGCGAATCGCCGGTATGGCGGGGAATGATGCCGGCATTCCGGGCAGCATGATTTTATAGTTGGGCCGTTCATCAGATATTCTTAAAATGACCCAGGACTGACCGGAAGGATCGAATCGACATGGACCCATTTCTCCAAGCCGCAATCGATGAAGCGAAGAAGGGATTGTCTGAAGGGGGTTTGCCGATCGGTTCAGTCCTGGTGCGCAATAATCAGATCATCGGCAGAGGACACAATCGCCGCGTGCAAAATGGCGACCCGATGGCGCATGCGGAGATCGACTGCCTGACCAACGCCGGGCGGCAGGCGACCTATCGCGACACCATTTTGTACAGCACGCTGATGCCATGCTACCTCTGCACCGGGGCGGCGATTCAATTTGGCGTTCCGAAGGTGATTGTAGGAGAAGCAACCACATTTCCCGGCGGCGAAGCAAAGTGGGGAAAAAGCCCGGACTTCATGCGCGCCAACGGCATCGAGCTGGTCAACCTCCATGATCCGCAGTGCATTGAGATGATGACGACGTTCATCCGCGAGCATCCGGATTTGTGGAACGAGGATATTGGAAGGGGAGAGAGTTACGCGCAGAACGATGAGCGCAGAGCGCAGATCTATGAGAAGAGGCTGCGTTTCTGTCTTTGATCTGCGCTCTGCGCTCATCGTTCTGCGCTATTTTCGATCACGACTGTCGGCCACTGGTTGGGCATCTCGGTGGTTTCGCCGATTATTTTTTCTGCGCCTGTCAGATAGGCGTCTTTTGCCAGTTCCTGGAGGGGGGAATTTCTTGTGGGGGTTGCGGTTGGGGCTGGGGCGGCTTGTGTATCGCGATGCAGGAAAGCGAGGGTTTCGTTTTTCCGGGCCAGGTATTCAAAGGATAGAGCGCCGGACGCGGCGATTTGAATCCGGAGGCGGGAGGGATCGATCTGGTCAGGGGATACGAAGATCGGATGGGTGCAGCCATCCCAGGGAAGGGATTGGGGGCCGGTTTCGCGGGCGCGCTCATAGAGCCAGGTATCGCGCTGGACGAGGGGGCCGCCGGTGATGAGGATTTTGCCGGTTCCGTGGATGGTGGTTGGGAGGGTTTGCCGCCACAGTGCGACGGCGACGGTGGAGGTGGCAATGATTGTTATAAGCGCGGCCATGGCAAGCTTTGCCCGCAACAGGCACGCGGCGAAGGCCAGCAGGGTGATCAGAACGCCAGCGAATAAAATTGTGTGGCGGGTAGATGCCGGCCACGTTCCTTGCAAAGCGTAGGTGGGTGAATAAACAGCGCCGTCCACAATGCGGCCCGCGGGGCCGATTGGAACATGGCGGAGAATCCAGAGCGGGCCTTCCTGCCGCCAGGGCCAATTCGGGGAAGGGGCTGAGTCGCTCACGGCAGCCAACGTTATTCCCGCTGAGAGAAAGGCGGAAATCTGGTCGTCATTCAACCGCCGCATTGCGGGGAGGTCGAGAATGACGGCGTCGAGGCATTCCCATGCCGCCGGCGGACCGGGGAGTGAATCGGCACGATCGAGGGGGATGAAAAGAATCTTTGCGCCGGGGAAGAGAGGTTGTGCAATGTGAATGGCGTCTATATTGGAAGCGACTAATTTTTCATTTTCGGCGATGGGCCGAAGGGGAATGGAATCCGCGCGAGTGAATGACAATTCATGCGGAGAGCCAGTGATGAGCACTGGGACGATTGGCGGCGCGGATGATGGAATGGCGGTCGGGATGACGCCGGCGCCGGAGATAACCTGGTCATTGGCCTCAGCGGAGATTTTCACCGCGAGGTATCGGTTCGGGCAGTAGTAGCCTTGAAGAGGAAGGGTGATAGCGCAATGCCCGACCGAGGCAGGCAGAAGGCAAAGAAATGCTGCGGCGATCGTTAAGCGATTCCAGCGTGAGCCGGTGATCCAGGGCAAACGCGCGTGGCTCTTGTCCCCTCTCCGGGGGTGCTGGGAGAAGGAAGCGGAGGGGTAAAGACTACATGCGATTGGCTTGGCCATTACTCGATGTTTTCGCCGCGCGGAAAACCTGTTTACATGCCGAGATCGACGGCCAGTCGCAGCACCTCGGCGATGCTCCACGCCTGGGCGGGGCAACCGACCGGACGATGCGGTTCGTCACCTTCGAAGATTTCGGAGATTTGGCCGATGGCGCCCTGTTCGGACATGTGCTGAATCAGCGAGTGCAGCCACTCTTTGGCCTGGGCGATGGATTCCGGGGAGCGATGGTTCACCTTGAGATAGGCTTCCAGGAATGCGCCGATCGGCCACGGCCAGACGGTGCCGTTGTGATAGGCGGCGTCGCGCTGAAACTGGGGGCCGGTATAGCGTCCCTTGTAATTGGAATCGCTGCGGGCGAGCGTCCGCAGGCCGACGGGGGTGAGCAGTTCGCGGCGGACGACTTCGACCACAGCGGCTTGCTGATCGGCGTTAAGCGGGCTGTTGGGCAGGCTGACGGCGAAAATCTGGTTCGGGCGGATGGACGTATCCCGCCGCGTGCCTTCGACGACGTCGGCTAAACCGCGGAAAGGGCTGATCCAAAATGACCGGCTGAAGCTGTCGGCGACTTTGGCCGCCAGATTCTTTTCGCCCATCAACACCAGCGCGTGATACCAGAGCGCGTTGATCTCAACTGGCTTTCCCTGGCGAGGCGTAAAGGCGATGTCGCCACACTTGGCATCCATCCATGTGAGCTGAGTATGCAGATCGCCCTGGGTGATCAGGCTGTCGCGGGGGTCCATTTTGATGAAGAAGCGGGTGCCGTCGCGATAGCCGCTGATGATCTGGCGGCAGGCGGGAAACAGAATTTCTTCAAACGTATGTGCATCATGGGAAAGGCGGAGATATTCGAAAACCGCATGGACGAACCACAGGCTGGCGTCGACGGTGTTGTAGCTGGGCTCGTTGGTGTAATCGTCAAAGCGATTGGGAATCATTCCCTCGCTGACATATTGGGCGAAGACGGTCAGCACCTCGCGCGCCTGGCGAAATCGGCCGGTGACAAGCAAGAGGCCGGGCAAGGAGATCATCGTGTCGCGGCCCCAGTCGGCGAACCAGGGATAACCGGCGATCACGCTGGTGCCGTCCTTGCCGTCCGGAGATTTTCGATAGACAACAAAATCATTGGATGCGCGAAAGAGTTTTTGAATAGTCGGTGATTTATGGGAGACGATCGGGTGAATCCCCCCGCCGGCTGTAGAGGCGACACCGCCTATCTGCTGACCAGCACCGACATTTTCCGGTTCGATGCAAGCGGCCAGGACAGCCTGCGTGCGGCGGCGCAATTCGGCATCCCAATCGCCGACCGCTGCCGGCGCCAGGCGAATCCAGATGGTGATGCTTCCGGAATTTTGTCCCTCCAATACAAATCGTCCCGGGTTGTACAGGTCTTCGGTGTCATCCTGGCCACGGTCCGTTTCGATGGGATATAGATGGCCGTACCACCAGTCGGGCTGCTGGATGAATGAGCCGGCGTCGGCGGTGAGGGTGACCTCATAGGGGCCTTCACCGACGGTGACCTGTTTGCCGCTGCTTTCCATGCGGAAGGAAGCGGTATCGGCGCGGCGAAGCGAGTGAAAGTCTCGCAGGCTGACAAAGGGAAGAAGGCTCAGGCTGAAACTTCGCGACGGGGCGCTGATGGTATAGCGCACCGCGACAGCATTTTGCAGCCAGAGCATCTGGAGTTCTTTGGTGACCTTGGCGCCGTCGATGTCGTATTCCCAGCGGGCGGTGTCCTGGAGTTCGAACTTTTCGAGGTATTGATCGCCGCGGGGATGGATGGAGCCGTGAAAGGCGTTGACAGAAAACTCGTGGGGCTGCTCGTGCTTCTTATCGAGCGTGAGAATCTCGCCCAGGCGATTAACGGTGACGATCCGGCCTACCGGAGGCAGCGTGGCGGCGCACAGCAGGCCATGGTAGCGGCGAATGTTCATTCCAACGACGGTGGAAGAGGCGTAACTGCCAAGACCGTTGGTCAGGAGCCATTCCTGCTCGTTATGGGGGTTGAGCTCGCGATAGGTTTCGATGGTGAACAAAGCCATGGCGGATGAGTGTAACGGGCATTGTAACAATTTTCCTGCGCTTTAAGCGCTCTTCGGACCGTTGCCAGCGGCGATGCGCTCGTCATAATGCCATCTATGGCGCGGCGAGGTGAAGCTAAGAACGGAAAGTCATCGGCGAAGGCAACCACTCCTCCGGCAGCGGCCATTACCCCAGCGAAATCTGATCCACCTAAAAAACCAGCCGCGGTCGCTCCGCTTAAGCCCGCAGACAAAGTTGCGCCGGCTGCCAATGCGGCAAAGGTATCCAAAAAAAGCGACGCCAGGAAAGCTCGGCCGATGGAGCAGGCCGCGGCTCGCGCGATTGATCCGGTCGTCAGCGGGAATTCCCCTGCCGCGAATAAGCAGGCGCCGAGCGGCGACGCGCCCAGGACAACACTGGTATTCCCGGTGGAACCGCAGCCCAAATCCGCGCCGCCTCCGATGTCGTTTTATCGCCCTTCGGGGGCTCATCGTCCCGCGTCGGGCGGGCCGTCGTTTATTCAGCCGCCGCCGAATACTTCCGAGCAAACGCACGCTGCAGCGCCGACCGGCGACAAGCCATCGGGAAATGCACCTTCCAACTCATCACCTCCCATGCGTCCCAAGTTATCTGATTCCGGTCAGCGCGGTTCAATGTCCGCGGCTGTTGATGTCCCGCGCATCGAAATGCCACCGGTGCATTCGCCCGCGCCAGTGATTCCAAGTGCGCCGCAGACACCGCGCAGCTGCGCCCAAACCTGCGGCGGCTCAGACCGGTGCGCCAGCGCCGGTGATGGAAGCCGAACCGCTCACGCCGAAAGAACCGGAACCTCCCCGCGCGCCGGCAGAGCCAATACTGTTTGAGATTGCCTGGGAAGTCTGCTGGCAGCTCGGCGGGATTTACACCGTCCTGCGCTCCAAAGCGCCGGCGATGCTGCAACGCTGGGGCGAGCGTTATTGCCTGATCGGACCGTACAACCCGCAGACGGCGGCGTACGAATTTGACGAGCAGGAGCCCACCGGGATTTTCCGCGATGCGATTCAGTCACTGGCGCAAGCGGGGATACCCGCGAAGTATGGCCGATGGCTGATCTCCGGCCGGCCCCAGGTGATTTTGATCGATTATCGCGCCCGGTACAGCTCGCTCGATTCTGATAAATACCTGATGTGGCAGGATCACCACATCGCCACGCAGAACAATGACGGCGAAGTGAATGAAGTCGTCGCGTTTGGATTCGCGACGGCGGAGCTATTTGCCCGGCTGGTCAATGCGGTGGGCGATCGGCCGATCCTGGCGCATTTCCACGAATGGATGGCAGGCGTTGCGATTCCCCGCATCGCGCACATGCGGCTGCCGATCTCGACCGTCTTCACCACCCACGCGACACTTCTGGGCCGATATCTGGCCGGCGATTCGCCTGATTTTTATAACCATCTGCCGTTCATCAATCCGGAAGAGCAGGCGGCGAAGTATCAGATTTATCCGCGATTTGCGATCGAGCGGGCGGCGGCGCACGCATCCACCGTGTTCACAACCGTCAGCGAAGTGACGGCGACGGAAGCAGAGAAACTGCTCGGCCGCAAACCGGATGCGATCGTGCCGAATGGATTGAACATCCAGCGGTTCGCCGCTCTGCATGAATTCCAGAATCTTCACCAGGTATATAAAGAGCGCATCCATGAATTTGTCATGGGGCATTTTTTCCCGAGCTATACGTTTGATCTGGATCGCACAATCTACCTGGTCACCAGCGGGCGATATGAATACCGCAACAAGGGGTTTGACCTGTTCATTGAGGCGCTGTGGCGGGTGAACCAGAAGCTCAAAGCCATTCCGGATCATCCAACAGTTGTGGCCTTCATCGTCACGCGCGCCTCGACAAAGAATATCAATGTCGGGGTGCTTCAGCGGCAATCGATGTTCGAAGATCTGAAAAACGTCTGCGGAAGCCTCGAGCGCCAGATGGGCGGAAGACTATTCCGCGCCGCCGCCCACGGACGGCTGCCGCGGATGCAGGATCTCCTGATCGACGAAGAGTTGCTGCGGCTGCGGCAATCGATCCAGGCCTGGCGCACCGGCCCTCAGCCGGCGATTGTGACGCATGACCTCGGCGACGACGCGAATGACCCGGTGCTGCAGCATTTCCGCCATCGGCAACTATTCAATTCCGCGGACGATCCGGTGAAGGTTGTGTTCCATCCTGAATTTGTGACCGCAACCAGCCCGCTGTTCAATCTCGATTACCAGCAGTTTGTCCGCGGCTGCCACATGGGCGTTTTCCCCAGCTATTATGAGCCGTGGGGATACACACCGATGGAATGCGTGGCGCTGGGTCTGCCGGCGGTGACAACGGATCTGAGCGGATTCGGGGCGTATGTGGAACATCACGTTCCCAACGCCGCACATCAGGGGATTTGTGTGCTGAATCGGCGAACCAAGAGCTTTGATGAGACGACCGGCAACTTGGTGGATTACCTGATGAACTTCATCCAGCTCAGCCGCCGCCAGCGGATTGAAATGCGGAATCGGGTTGAGCGATTGAGCGAGCTATTTGATTGGAGCGCGCTGGTTGTCCATTACCATGAAGCACATGACATGGCGCTGGAACGCGGCGCAGCGGGCAAGAAGGCGGGAGGACGACTGGAACTGCGGTTTGCATGAGCGAATCGGGCCGGGGCGCCAAGGCAGGAGCCTCTGCGTTTTTCCCATTTTTTCTTCACGCCCTGTTCAACACCGCTCAAATCCAACGGCGCCGGCCTTTAGCCGGCTCACGCCGCCTGGGGGAGGAATTGATTCAACGGTTCGGGAAGGATCTTCAATCCCCTGCGCAGGGCTTTTCCCACGGCGTACTGCATCGACAGCTCAAACCGCCGCTGAACTTTTTCGTCTGGCTTGATTCCCAGCTTGTGCATCTCGCGGAGGGCCCAGACCCAGACGTGGTATTCCTCTTCGCAGCGCTTCGTGTAGCGCTCAAAGCCAATTACATGATGACCGACTTCATGCAGGAAAATCGCCAGGCTGATCGGTGTCTTGGGCATCGGCGATTCGATCCAGTTGATGACCCGGCCGTCATGGTGATAGACGCGCCACGCACACCCGCTCATGTTCCGCCGCCATTTTTTGACGCGGATGTCGTGAAGCTTTTTCATCGCGGTCACGATCGCCTTAAAATCCCGGGAAGTGGAGGGGTCGATCTCAAAGATGGAGTGTGTGGAACTATGCTTCATCGCGGTGCGTTCATCGGCTACAGCCCGCCGCCTCATTAAACCCTTCTGCCAGCATTGAATGGCTGCGGGGAGAAGTTGCGTTGACAGCGTGGAAAGCGACTGTGCCGCGCGTTATCGGGCCGGCAGATGTTGCGCGGTGATATGATGAGCTCCCCATCATTTGCCGCCTGCCGCAGCCTTTGGCAATGGGTACAATCCCCGCCATGCTCGCCGCCGCTTTCGAAAGAAACCTTCCAGAATTTTCATTCGTCGTATTTTCGTCGCTGCTGGCGATCGTCGGAGCGGGCGCGGTGGTGTTTTACTATCTCACCCGCCGATGGACCTCTGATCGGCGGCGTGCTGCGATGGAAGACTGGGCGTCGGAGCAAGCCTTTCGCCTTCGATTTGCGCCCGCCGCCGCATTGCCGTCGTCGCTGCAAAGCCTTGCAGCATTGAATGCTCAGGTGCCAATGTCGTTGACCCGCGGGCCGCTCACGCTTCTTCGCCTCACCACGCCCAGCTCCGGCGCTCCATCATCGGGAACCCTCGTCTGGAATATCCTGATCCGCGAACTCGATCACGCCTGGAAACCGGCCGGCCTGCGCCCGATCGATAAACCGCATTCATTCCTCGATTTATTTTCCCTGACCGCGTTTCCGGCGCTGCTTCCGCCGGAGCGTTTTGTGGTCTGCGGCTCCGACGCCAAGGCCGCTCGAGAAATGGCTAAGTCGCCCGCGCGCGGTCTGCTGCCGCCCGATATCGGATTCATGATCCACGGCCCCTATGTAACGCTCGATTTCTCCGCGCGCCCCTTCGACACCATCGAATTCGAAAGAATGCTTGTCGTCATGGAACAAGTGGTTCACCACCTTCCCGCGGCGGTGGCATCCAAATAACACTCATCCGCATCGCTATAAACAGAGGATGCAATAATGTTTCGCCCGCCGTCCTGATGGGTCGCAGGCTTTGGAATATCACCCGATTACGCGTATCCTGCTTCATTCGTCCTGCCATCCGCGCAGTTCGTCTCTCGTCCGCAGCTTAGACTCTATGAGCAACGTCAACGAACCGAATAAAGTCATCTACTCCATGGCCGGCGTCACCAAGTCTTATGACAAAAAGGTGGTGCTGAAGGACATTTACCTTTCCTATTTCTATGGCGCGAAGATCGGCGTGCTCGGCCTCAACGGTTCCGGCAAAAGCTCGCTGCTGAAGATCCTCGCCGGCATTGATAAGCAATTTGACGGCCAGATCAGCCTTCAGCCCGGCTACACCACGGGTTATCTCGAACAGGAACCTCGCCTCGATGAAACCAAAACCATCCGCCAGGTGGTTGAAGAAGGGGTTCAATCCACCCTGAACCTGCTCAAAGAATACGAGCGCATCAACGAAAAATTCGCCGAGCCGATGGATGATGACGCCATGAACAAGCTCCTGGAAAAACAGGGGCAGGTTCAGGAAAAACTCGATGCCATCGGTGCATGGGATCTGGATTCGCAGCTTGAAATGGCGATGGACGCGCTCCGCTGCCCGCCGGCGGACACGCCGATCAAAGTCCTCAGCGGCGGAGAGAAACGCCGCGTGGCTCTATGCCGGCTTCTGCTGCAAAAGCCCGATGTCCTCATCCTTGATGAGCCCACCAATCACCTCGACGCCGAAACCGTCGGCTGGCTCGAGCAGCATCTGAAACGCTACGAGGGAACCGTCATCGCCGTCACCCACGACCGCTATTTCCTCGACAATGTCGCCGGCTGGATTCTCGAGCTCGATCGCGGCGCGGGCATCCCTTACAAAGGCAATTACTCCTCGTGGCTCGAACAAAAAAAAGGCCGCCTGGAAATCGAAGAAAAACAGGAATCCGCCCGCCAGAAAGCCCTGGCGCGCGAATTGGAATGGGTCCGTCAAAGCCCCAAGGCCCGCCAGGCCAAATCAAAAGCGCGCCTTCAGAAATATGAGCAGATGGTCAACCAGGACCAGCGCGAGAAAGAAAGAGAACTCGAAATTTTCATCCCCGCGGGGCCGCGCCTCGGCGAGCGCGTCATCACCGCCGTCCATCTCACCAAAGGCTACGGCGACAACCTGCTCCTTTCCGACGTTAATTTCACGCTGCCGCCAAACGCGATCGTCGGCATCATCGGCCCTAATGGCGCGGGCAAAACCACCCTTTTCCGCATGATCACCGCTGAAGAAAAGCCCGATGCAGGCGAAATCAAGCTAGGCGAAAGCGTGAAGCTCGCCTATGCCGAGCAGAGCCGCGATGCGCTGAATGCTGAAGACTCGGTGTGGCAATCCATCACCGACGGACAGGAATTCATTAAGCTGGGCAGCGTTAACGTGAACAGCCGCGCTTATGTCACGCGCTTCGCGTTCACCGGGACCGATCAGCAACGAAAAGTCGGCAATCTTTCCGGCGGCGAGCGCAACCGCGTTCATCTCGCCCGCATGTTGAAGCAGGGCGCGAATGTCCTGCTGCTCGACGAACCGACGAACGATCTTGATATCAACGCCATCCGCGCACTCGAAGAAGCGCTGGAGAATTTCGCCGGCTGTGCTGTCGTCATCAGCCACGACCGGTGGTTCCTCGATCGCCTGGCGACGCACATTGTTGCATTCGAAGGTGAAAGCCAGGTGGTGTTTTACGCCGGCAACTACACCGAATATGAAGCCGACCGCAAGCGCCGCCTCGGCATCGCGGCCGATCAGCCGCACCGCATCAAGTATCGGAAGCTCACCAAGTGAACAACGGAAAATTCAACCGCCCGGAAGATCAGCTTTCGATCCGCATCCTTCATGTGATCAACACGCTCTTTGCGCACGTATATCATCAACTGACAGTTCTCTCTCCCAACCAGATCCCCCACGAAGGGGCCGCCATCCTGGTCTGCAATCATACGTGCTCGATTGATCCATGCTTTCTTCAGGCAAGTTGTCACCATCGCCTGATCCGATGGATGATGGCCAAGGAATATCTGGAGCTGCCCGCCACCGGCTGGTTTTTCAAGACAATGGATATCATTCCTGTTGAGCGCAGCGGGCGCGACACCGGTCCGCTGCGCGGCCATCCGATCTCTCGAAGCCGGCCGCATCCTCGGAATTTTCCCCGAAGGAAAAATCGAAACATCTCGCGAAATGCTCCCCTTCCAAACCGGCGTGGCGCTCATGGCGATCAAGTCAGGCGTGCCTGTCTATCCCACCTATCTCGATGGCACGCAGCGAAATACTTCCATGCTCGTCGGCGCGCTCGGCCGTAACGAAACAACGGTCGCCTATGGGCCGCCCGTCGATTTCGATCGCAGCAGCACCTCCCGCGAAAATCTGGTTGCCGCGACAGAAGCGATCAAATCAGCCATGGAACGTCTGCGCGACCTGACGGATCAACGCGCCAGCCGCTGGTATCGATAGCCCAATCAATAGTTACAGCCGTTTTGCTGCACATCACTCCGATGCGTTTAACGGATCAGAAACGGCATTTCAGCATAAAATTGTTACAGTTTGCCAGGCGCTCAGGCCGATGGGTTTTGCGTGGAGAGATAACAATATTCAAATTGACTGCACAACATCAAGCGGTAGGATAAGTTAGGCAAAATAAAATGATCGCGCCAACGGCGCATTTTCTCCCCTCCGGAAGACACCGTGCAGAAATGCCGGTGTCTTCTTTATTTAACACCTTAGCGCTACACTCTTTTTATGCGCTCTGTTCTTCACTTCATCATCCTCACCGCCTGGGCTCTGTGGCTCGGCGGAGTGGTTGCCTGTTTCGTCTTCGCACTCAATTTGTTCAATACCCATCGCGACATTGCGGGTGAGGCCAATAGCGCGATGTTTGTTGTGTTTGGAAAGTATGAGCTGGTCCTGGCCGCCGTCGCTTTAGCCGCCGCCGGGCTGACGCTTGTCACTTATCCATCCAAGCCCATTGTGATCCTTGTCGCGACGCTCGTCATCTCCGGCGCCATGGGCACCACAGCCGGCCTCGGCCTCACACCGCGCATGGAAATACTCCGAACCGAAAATAAAACCCACACGGACGAATTCAAAACCCTTCATAAGAAATCAATGATGGCAATGGTCATGCAGACCGGCATGCTCCTCCTCTCGGGCGGCGTGCTGCTCCGCGTCGTGAAGCATCGCGAGCCTATTGCGCTTTCAAATGATCCTCTTCCAACAATATTGCAAATTTGAATCGTCACAAGATGCCGGATCAGTGCCGGGCGGCGTTTCCAAATGTCAGCGGCGATCAACGCAGCAAGGCTGTGTCAGACACGCTCAAATCCCTCCCCGGCCCTATTTTACGTTTCTGCTGGAAGCATTTTAAAGAGTCGATGCAATTCCAAAGGTGAAAACTCCTCCGGCCTTTTTTTTCCGTCTAACCCTGTGTCTTGGAGCATCTGCTCGGCGGGCCAGCCGGCGATTGACATTGATTTGCGCAATGTCTTTCGCCGCGCGGAAAAAATCTTCTGAACGAAACGATTGAACGCCCTCGCCTGATCTCCAAGTTGATCCTGCCGCACCATGCGCACCAGGGCGGACTCAATCTTTGGCGCCGGCCAAAACGCCTGTGGCGGGAGCGTCCGCAGAATCTCCACCTTCGACAACAACCGGGCCATCACCGAAAGCGGACCATATGCATCGCTGCCCTCCGCCGCCCGAAGGCGATCGGCGACTTCTTTTTGAACTGTAAACGCAAGGAGATCGACACCGGCCAGCAGCAGATCAATCACGAGCGGTGACGCGATGTTGTAGGGCAAGTTGGCCACCAGTTTCACGCGCATGGCGGATGTGGCCGCTGCATTAATCACGCTCAGCAACTCGCCATTTAATTCATGCTTTCCTGAAAGCGCATCTCCTTCGATCAGTTCAAATCGCTGGTTGTCGCCGAACCGTTCCCGGAGCAAACCGGCCAGATTCCGATCGATTTCGACCGCCACCACCTTGGCGGCCGGCGTTGCAAGCAACTCTTCCGTCAACGTTCCCGTGCCCGGCCCCACCTCGATCACCACCTCGGCGGCGGCAATTTCTCCCGAAGCCGCGATCAGGCGCACCAGGTTTTGGTCGATCATGAAATTCTGCCCGAACCGATGCCGCGGCTCGGTATCGACGCTGCCGAGAAGTGCCTGGATTTCGGTCTTGGTCTGGGCCATTGGAATCAGATTAACCCCCAACGCCAAAGACACGAAGGGGAAAGGGTGAAATCCGGATGACGAAACCCGAAATTTGAATCCATGTCCAAATGACAAATACTCAAATGATGAAAAAGAGGAGCAGCGCTGCGTGCCTGGCATGTATTCGTTTCGCCATTCGAGCATTCGTCATTGGTTCGTCATTTCCAATTTCCGCTTTCCTTCCGACCGTGGCTTCTCCGCATCTTGACGGCGAATTTCTTCCACTCCCCATCTCAGCAGCATGTGCCTAAAATCACCGCATGAAAGCCTGGCAACTGCATGCGCTCACCGGCCTCGATCAACTCCATCTCGATGAAGTTCCCGACCCTGCTCCCAAAGAAAACGAAGCCGTTTTAGCGTTGCATTTTGCCGCGCTAAATCCTGCCGACCGCTATCTTGCCGAGAACCAGTATCCTGCGCGCCCGCCGATGCCGCATATCCTTGGCCGCGATGGTGTGGGCACGGTCATCGCGGTAGGGCCTCGTGTCACCCGGTTCAAAGTCGGCGATCAGGCGCTCATCCTTCGCAGCGAGATCGGCGTTAACCGCCTGGGGACCTTTGCGGAGAAAGTGACCGTCCCGGTCGAATCTCTCACCGAGATCCCCGATGGCTGGACCGAGGAACAAGCAGGCGCGGCTCCGCTGGTTTATTTAACCGCCTATCAGGCCATCACCCAATGGGGCGAACTTCCTCCGTCGGTCGTCCTTATCACGGGCGCGAGCGGCGGAGTGGGCGTTGCGTCCCTTCAACTGGCGACTGCCGCCGGCCACACCACTGTCGCCCTTTCTCGAAGTGAAGAAAAACAATTGGAGCTGAAAAAATTGGGCGCGACAATCACCCTCAATCCGCAGGATTCCGACTGGCCGGCCCAGTTAAAAAAACTTCTGCAGAATCAGAAAGTAGACCTCGTCATCGACAACATCGGCGGCCCCCTCTTCAACGACGTGATCGGCACGCTTGGAATGAACGGCAAGGTCAGCGTCATTGGCCGCCTAGGCGGCCCCGTGCCGTCGTTCAATACCGCCAGCTTATTCTTCCGCAGAATCAGGATCGGCGGTGTACACGTCGGCGCTTATACCCCTGCGGAAAGCCAGGCGGCGTGGGCGCACGTGGTCCAGATCCTCAATCGCGCCAAGGCTAAACCGCTGATTGATTCTGTCCATCCGTTTGACCAATTGAAACAGGCGTTTGCGAGGCTTGAAAAGGGGCCGATGGGAAAGGTGCTGCTGAAAATTAAGCCGAAGTGATCGCGCCAAACCGAATCCTGAATCTGTACGGGGATGATTGACGTCGATCGATAAACTCAACTGGCCGCCATCGCCGTCCGCAAGTCGCCGCGATGAGGAAGTGCTCTTGTCAAAGAGGTGCGCTCGCCTGCGCCTGTGCGATAGATTCGCCTTAATGAATTAATTTGACGTGCTGATCCTGGCTCCATTGTTTCATCCTGCTGCCCGCTCCGGTCCCCGATCTTCCGGCGCCTTGAACAGTTGCCGCTCATACAAATTGTTGTATGCCTCGGAGGTCCTCAGCAGATCATCATGATTGCCCATGGCGACGACGCGGCCGCGGTCCATGACGATGATTCGGTCCGCCGACTTGATCGTGCCCAGGCGGTGGGCGATGACGAACATTGTCCGCTCGTGCATCAATTTTTCGATTGCCTGCTGAATCAGATGCTCGCTCTCGGCGTCTACCTGGCTCGTCGCCTCATCCAGCACCAGGATCGGAGCGGCACGCAGAATTGCACGGGCGATATTCAACCGCTGCTTTTGCCCGCCGGATAACGACCCGCCTAAGCCGCTCAAATCGGTGTCATATGCCAGCGGTTTTTCCAGAATAAATTCATGTGCGAACGCGCGGCGGGCCGCATCTTCTATCTTTTCCCGCAAGTCTTTCCCGGCCTTTGAATCCCTGTTCTTCAACTCAATCGCCATCGGATGGCCGTAGGCGATGTTCTCGGCAATTGTCCCGGGAAAAATGACGCTGTCCTGCGTCACGATGCTGATCTGATCGCGCAGGCTTTTCAGCGTGCCGTCTTTGATATCGACGCCGTCAATTAAAACCCGCCCGCTGTGCGGATCATAAAACCGCGGCAGAATCGCCAGCAGCGTGGTCTTCCCGCTTCCATTGCGCCCGACGATTGCAACCGATTCCCCCTTCTTCACCGTCAAACTTACATCCTGCAGCGCCGGCGTTGTTGCGTTGGCATAGCTGAACGTGATGTTCTCGAACCGAATGTCCGTCTTGATCGGCGGAAGCTGAATCCGCGGCCGCTCCCCGCGCCCCAGCATCTGCCGCGGCCGCTCCACCGGCACGCTCAATGTCTCGAAGATTCTTGCCGCCGCTGCGCCGCTGCGCTGCAGGACGCTGTTGAGTTTTCCAAATCGGCGCAGGGATTCGGCGATCATCGCCAGGCACGCCATTACCACGATGAACTGATCCGCGCTCAGTTCCTTCGTCACCTGAACCAGGTTTGTCGCCCACATCACCACGATGCAAACCACCAGCAGCGTCAGCACCTCCATCGTCGGCGCGCTGATCGCATCAATGCGGCTCATCCGAAGCTGCTCTTCGGTCAGCCCGTTCATGATGCGGCTATATCGCCGCCGCTCAAACCGCTCGGCATTTGCGCCTTTCACGACGCGAATCCCCGACAGGGTTCCTTCGATTTGTCCGAGCATGGAGGAACTGCTCTGCAGCGCCTTGCGACTGGCCCGCCGCATTTTTTTTCCGAACTTCTGAATAATCGCGACCATCACCGGCGCGAAAACCACGATGAACAGCGTCAGCTTCCAGCTCACCTTCATCGCGACGAGAAATGCAAACGCCGCGTTGATCGGCATCTGAATGCTTTGGCCGAGGATCGTCTTGAACCCATCCTGCAATCCCTGGCAATCCTGCACCAATCGGCTCGTCACATCGCTGGTCCCTTTGAGCCCGAAAAAATTCATCGGCACGTGCAGCACGTGGTCGTAAAGCCGGCGGCGGATGTCATTGATCGCAAGAATCGCCGCCTTATCCGAATAATATTCCTGGATAAATCGAATCGAATTCCCGAACACCGAAATCACCACCCCCAGCGCCAGCACCACCGCCACCCCCGCGACAGGCCCCGTCGGCAGCTTCCGAAACATCGGCCGCGACACCGCCCAGTACCAGCTCACCGGCGGCAGATCCGTCAGTGTCACATCATGATTATCCTGCAGATGCAACGTGGTGTTGTGCAGCGCCGGATCGGACAGATCCCAAAGCACGTTTGTTTGATCGATCCCCCGGTCCGCCGGCGCCAGCAGATCGCGCGGGCGAATGCCCGACATTGCCGCCGGGCTGTCTTTCTTCACGCTGATCACCAGCAAATCTTTCGATTCGCCTGCAAAGTTCACCCCCAGCCGCTTCTGAACCACCAGCCTGTTGGCCCAGTTGGGCACGGTGTCGCCATTGATGAGCACGCGCAGAATTGGCAGCATGGTGGTGAAGCCCCCGGCCATCGCCACACCGACAAATAGCGCCGAAATAATCGAGGCCACAACCAGTTTCCGGTATGGCGCAAGATACCGCGTCGCCCGCCAGAAATCCGCCGTGTTTTTTCGCTTCATCTGCCGCTTGGCGGACAACTTAACATCACCGGGGGCAACGGGTGGAACGGGCGCTGAGGTGGGGCCGATCGAACTCATGCAACAAAAGCCTTGTAGACGATAAGGTTGTTATCGGACGCGAAGGAAATGATTGTATAACATGCGAACCCTCGCGGCGAGGAGTGATGACGCGATTACACAAACGGGGTATAACGCTCGATTGTGGCGGCGGAAATATGGATGGGAAATTTTAACGCAGAGGCGCTGAGACGCAGAGAAAAGATGCTGGGTTTTCATTTTATCTCTCTTCGTCGGTGCGTTTGTGCGCGAGGAGCTTGCCATTCCGCCACATACGAGAGTTACACCCCACAAACGTGATAACGCGATTACGTGAGGAAAGCGCACCCGCTTCTCACGCAATCATCGTTCCCCCCTCGCATAAAAACCTCCGACCCGTTACAGGTTCCCCTATGCGCAACGCTATCCCCCTTTCCAGGCCCGACATCACCCAGCGTGAAATTGACGCCGTCGTCGAAGTTCTGCACACGCCGACGCTTTCCATCGGCCCGCGCGTCGATGAATTTGAATTGAAGGTGGCCAAGCTGGTGAACCGCCGCCATGCCATTGCCGTCTCCAGCGGCACCGCCGGCTTGCACGTTGCGATGATCGCGGCGGGAATCAAGGCGGGCGATGAAGTTGTCACGACGCCTTTCTCTTTCGTCGCCAGCGCCAACTGTATTTTGTATGTCGACGCCACGCCGGTGTTTGTGGATATCGATCCGAAGACGCTGAACATGGACGTCGAAAAAGTCCCCGGCGCCATCACGCCAAAAACCAAGGCGATCGTCGCCGTCGAGGCCTTTGGCCATCCCGGCGGGATGATCGAGCTCGAACAGCTCGCCCAGAAAAATGAGCTGATGCTGATCGAAGATTGCTGCGAAGGCTTCGGCGGATATGTCGGCCGCGGCACAACGCTGCGCCCCATCGGTTCCTTCGGCCGCGCAGGCGTGTTCGGTTTCTATCCCAATAAGCAGATCACCACCGGCGAAGGGGGCATGATCGTCACCGACGACGATACCTTCGCTGCTGCCTGCCGCGCCTTGCGGAACCAGGGCCGCGAAGGCATGTCGTGGCTCGCCCATCAGCGGCTCGGCTACAACTACCGCCTGAGCGAAATCAACGCCGCCATGGGTGTGGTGCAGGTGGACCGCCTCGAAGAAATTCTGGAAGGCCGCCGCCGCGTCGCCCACGATTACATCCAGCGACTCATGACCAACCGCTTCCTCATCCTTCCCACCCTCCAGGACGGCGAGCACATGAGCTGGTTCGTCTTCGTCGTCCGCCTTAATGACCTCTTCGAGCCCGGCGACCGCGATCAGGTCATGATGGAACTCCGCGTCGAAGGCATCGGCTGCAATAATTACTTCCCCCCCATCCACCTCCAGCCCTACATGGCCGAAAAATTCGGCTTCCAGCCCGGCATGTTCCCCATCACCGAATATGTCTCCGCCCGCACGCTTGCGCTTCCTTTCTTTGGCTCGATGACCGCCGCCCAGATCAAACGCGTCTGCACCACCCTGGATAAAATCCTGGAAAAAACCCTGACCGCAAGAAAAGGCCGCTTTTGATCGTGTGATCTGAAGGCACGAGAGCAGTCGCCGGCGTCACCCGATGGCATCGGAAGATGGCAGAAAAGAGGATGCAGCGCCGCTTGGCCTGCTCCCCCAAACCTGATCCAGCCGTGATGAGAGTCTTTCGGGGCCGGGAAGGGGTGAGGAGATTCTCGATGAGTGCAAATTGCAGGAAGCGGCGTTGGCAGATGCGCGGATCGCGAAGATGAATTAAGCCGGGGAAGATGAGACAAATGAGGCGCGCCTCACGCCGTCCCAGGGAATCATGTCTCTATACAAACTGTTATCTATACATAGTTTATGCAAACATAGTCTTCATGTATTAGCAATAATACGATAAAGCGCGCCTCATTTCGTTCCCATCTTAACATGAGGCAGCCAATCGCGATTGCACGCCCGGGAATGGGGTACAATGGGTGAATCGAGCCGAGACGGCGGCGGAATTGGAGGCATTGCGGCGTGCGGTAAAGCGTTCGAGCCCGTATGGACGGCAGGGATGGGTGGAGCAGACGGTGAAGAAATTGAACCTGGAATGGACGCTCCACCCGCGTGGGCGGCCGAAGGGGCGACTGATTTGCGTCCCCTTTGATGTTCCCTGGACTAAATGGGACGTAGCTTTCGCGTCCCCTTTGATTTGTCCCAGCGTCTGGTTATGCCCCCGACCGAGATGGCTTCAACGGAGACGATTTCAAAGTGAATCGTCCCGCTCGTGTTGACGCACGCGATTACCACATCCCAAAACTCGTCGAGTAATGCCTTGCCGTCCGCGTCGTAGTCGTTGTCAGCCTCTAGCTACAACAGGCGGCCATCCCACCTGCACTTGACGTTTTGGTGCCAATGGCGACTGCCGAACTCCTCGACGATGTCGGCGGGCGCGTTCGCAGCTTCCGCGTCCGTTAGTCCACCGCATGTGAGAGTGGCGTGGTAGAGGGGCATAGCGTACAGCGATCTGTGGCGGGCCTCGCGACGCGCGAGGGGGGCTCACAAACCGAAGCCAAACTTTCGTCGCGACGCGGGACCGTCCACAGCATCGCTTGGTTATTCACCGGCCGGATCGCCGAACGAGCCTGTCTGGACTTGGAGTTTGGCACTGCCAGCAAGATATTCTTGCACCAAGCCCATCGCGTGCTCGTGGAATGCGAAGCCGGCCGATGGAGCGTTGATCTTGCCGATCTCGTTGATCTTGGTGTCAACGTTCAGAAACTTGCGCGTAAAGCAGAGGAGGGGATACACACGCTCGCCGCCCGACTCCAGCCAGCCCTGGTCATGGAAGTTTCCGAGTTCGAAGAGGAAGCGGTTGACCGCTTTTTGCACCTGTTCCGGTTCGAGCCGTGATCGACGAAGCGCTCGCTGCAGCATCCCGATGAGCACGCACTGGTAGGCCATCGCGAATTGCTCGTATTCGTCGTCGCGGACAACCTCGGGGGTGTCGGACACGGTGGCTCCCGGTGAATAACGGATGACAATCTGTGGCGGCCAAAGCGCCGAGGGACATCATACCAAGGACAAACTTTCGACGCGACGCGGGGCCGTCCACAGCATTGGCTGGTTATTCCTGCGTTCCGGACCGCGGATGAATGCCGCCGCGCCAACGAACCTTGCGTTAGGCAAAAGCAAGGTATTGATTTAGCCTCGCACAACCCCGCTTCGCCAAGGATCGCCGCCCGCCGCAACCCCCACCGCCGCGGCGGGGCTTACGCCGTCGGCTTGACGGTCGACCCGCATTCCGGACACCGCTCGGGCGTGGCCCGCAGGTCGTAGCCGCAGGTGCGGCAGAGGTTCGCCGCTGCGCGTTGGCGATTGCTTCGCGCACTGCAAAGCCAGGCGACCGGGGGAACGCCGAGGAAGACGAATACCCAGCCATACCAGATGCGCACGAGGTCAAGCGTGAGGCCCGGTCCGGGATCACGGTAGTAATTGAACCCAAGTCGCCCGCTCCAGGGGATCTGGATTTCGTTGGCAGGACGGCCGCGCCAGCTCTGAAACCAGGGGCCCAACCCGAGCTGGATGATGGAACCCGATGCAACGCTTACATCGCCGGCGGTGAGATACCCGGAGCTGGACGATACGCTGACAGCCCGGCGCCGCGGCGTGTCGCGGTAGATGTACGCGGTTTCCGTCCATCCGTAGCTCCGTGCCCACAAGGCGGCGGCAACCACGTTCAATATCAGCGCCACCGCGGCCAGCACGTTGAAGAGGCGACGCTTCACGAAGGACATGTTACCGCGCGGGCGTGTCGCGGGGCAGCGGATTCAGGCGCGGCGGGGCTTACGCCGTCGGCTTGGCGGCGGAGCCGCATTCCGGACACCGCGCGGGCGTCGTACGCAAATCATAGCGGCACAACGAACACTGTCCGCGATCGATTCGCTGCTGGCGTGAACGAAATCGTAGCAGGTCTGCCCAGACGATGGTCGACAGCACGCTGCCAATCCCAGCAGCAGTGCATAACTGACGTGCAACTCAAAGTGATCGATCGTCGTCGTAGCGGTCCAATATGTGCCCCTGCCAAAGGTGAACAAGAAAAGTGGCGCGTCTGGGAGAAATAAACGGAGGGTGAACGGTTATCGCAAATCAGTGCCCGCTTTGGCGGGGTCATTTTTCGCCAGCGTTTCTGCCGGCCCGGAGGACGCAGGGGGTGCTGCAGGCCCTGTCGCTGCGCGATTTTCCAGCGTCCATTCCGCGTCGCCCAGCGGTCGGCTCCGTTTTGATATGCACGCTCGGTTCATCCTCTAACTGTTTCTCCTGCTGCTGATCTACCCGCGGCGCCCAGTTCCGTCCCGTTTGATTTTGTCCGTTTAGTTTTGTCACTTACAACCGCCAAATTCCCCTTTTCCCCCTTCTTGGCCGCTCAGGCGGGGGCGTGTGGAATATGCCAATTCACTTCTTCCCAAGCAGCCGCTGGGCACGGAAGAAGTTTGTAAGCATTTCCCCGCATTCCTCGGCCGCGACGTCCGCTGTTACTTGCACCCGATGATTCAGCCTGGGGTCTTCGCACAGTTGGAAGAGTGTGCGGACCGCGCCCCCTTTGGGGTCGCGGCAGCCGAAGATCAGCCGGGGGATGCGGGCGTTGACGATCGCTCCGGCGCACATCGGGCAGGGTTCCAGCGTCACAACCAGAGTGCAGTCCAGCAGCCGCCAATGGTTCAGTGTCCGTGCCGCCTCGCGGATTGCGAGTATCTCGGCGTGGGCCGTGGGATCGTCGTTAATTTCCCGGCGATTGTGCGCCGCGCGATGATTCGATCTGTCGGGTCGTGGATGATGACGCAGCCGATCGGCGCCTCGCCGATCGCTTGTGCGTTGCGGGCTTGCACCAGCGCTTCGTGCATGGAGGCTTGTGGTGTCATGAGGCGGCAAAGAATTTCTGGAGCGCGGAACGGATCAGATCCAGCCGGGATATCAGGATCCATTGAAGGGACAATAATGCCAGCAGCAGGTTAAAGACCATCGCCCCCACCGCCTCGGCTGATCGATGGCGCGATCGCCGCCCTGCCAGCGCGGCGACAATCGCCGCACAAAGCCCCAGGTCGCTCGCCATGAACGCGATCGCGAGCGGCCAGCGATAGCTCTGTCCCTGATAAACAAACGCCAAGGTCGCGAGCCACGCGAAAACCGCCACCACACCTCCGCGATGGGCAACCTGCAGAAAAAACCCGCGCGCCCAGTCCGCGGCCGATGAACCCCCATGCACGCCTGGACGCGCATCCGGCGGGTCATATCTGAACGCTGGGTCGGACGTCGCCATGGAATCGAATGATTAGCGGATGAGGGAACCGGCGATGAGCAAGGCGATTCAGGTAACGGGCAGGACACGGGTGACTTCCGGGATGCGATCGCGAAGGTTGCGTTCGATCCCCATTTGCAGGGTCATCGTGCTCGAAGGACACCCGTGGCAGGCGCCGTGGAAGCGGATGTGGACTGTGCCGTCTGCAAGGACATCCACCAATTCGATATCACCGCCGTCCGCCTGGACGGCGGGACGAATCAGGTTGATCACTTCTTGCACGCGATCCCGCATGGGAACCGCGGCGGCAGGGGTTGCAGTCGGCATGGGCAGCTTCTTTCCTGTGGAAACAACAGGTAATTATAGAGGCCGCGCGGTGGAAATGCCACGGGAAGACCATGGGGCCGATGTCGGATTCTGGATTTAAAACCGCATTCGCCACGGTCTCGATCGCAAATTCTCTATAGGCAGGCAAAAATCCAAAAATAAGAAAAACGCCATCGGTCTATCCGACGGCGTTTTCCAAGCCTGTGCAACTGTTCGCCTTTGCGTTTTATTTCAAGACGGCGAGCAGTTGCTTGAGTTCTGATTTCTGCGGATCGTCCGGGTTTCCCTTGAGATACCGATCGAGCCACGCACAGGCGGGCTGGGACAGGCCGCAACGGGCGAGGACCAGCGCCAAATTGCGCTGGAGGTGCTTTTGTTCCGGCCACAGGAGCATTTCCATCTCCAGGACGGCGGCGACGTCGGCGTAATGGTTGCCGGTGCCGAAGAGATTCAGCAGGTTCTGCAGCATCCGCGTCAGCCAATGGCGATTGCTTGCGGGACGCAAAAGCTCGTCGCTCCATTCCACTTCCGGGCCGAACTGCTCGATCATTCGGTCGTGTGCTTCTTCCGGTGTGATGATGCGGCCCTGGGCAAACGGATCAACGAGCATCAGGCTGTCGCCTGTCTCAATGCCGACCACGAAATGTCCAGGCAGTCCGATGCCGTGCGCCCGCAGGCCAAGGCGGTCGGCGACCAGCTTGTACAGCAGGCTGAGAGAGATCGGCAGGCCCTTTTTGGTTTCCAGGACAGTTGGAAGGTAGCTGTTGATCGGGTTGTAATAATCTTCGGTGTTGCCGCTGAACCCTTCCTCCTCAAACAGCACCTCATGCAGGTGGGCGAGAATGGCCTGGGTTTGCGGCCCGCGAACGCGCGAGCGGACGGTGTCGGCGTAATGTTGAAGCTGGGCATCGACAGCCGCCGCGTCAACATGATCCAACTGATGCATCGCGATGGCGATCGCGCCATTCAGCAGGGCGTCAGGTGAATTGATGATCGGAAGCTGCTTGGCCAGCAGGTTGAAGGCGTCGGGAACGCAGCAGAGCGGTGTGGTGGGCGTCATGGGCGAATCTCCGTAGCCGACTTCTGCTTATCGGCTAAACCGCTTCACTTAATGCACATCTTATGCCGAATTCGTAAGTAGATATACGTGACCGCGATTTACACTGATATAGACAAACCGCAGTGGCGGGAAGATTTTCTTTTGTGGCAGAATGGGCGGATTATTCGGTTGCGGCGCTGGCTTGAAAGGCGGCGGCGTGACGCCAAAAGCGGTGAATACTTCGAGAAAGTTGCATAAGTTCTGTCCGGCGGAGCCGCCCGATTTTCAGGTCCGGGCTGATTTCCAACCACTTGGCAGCATGATTAGCCGCCTGAATACAAAAGCCCAGAGCTTCTGCCGAGCCCGCCAGCGTGACGTGGAGCGAGTCGTGGGGGCGCACAAATTGACGCGTGGTCAGGTCTTCCAGAATGCGGGTGGAGTCAACGGTCATAGACTGTTGAGGCAAATGTTGCATGAGCAGGCTCCTCCATCAGAAGCAAATAGTAGGCCGACATTGTGCATACGGCCAACTTCGCCAATCGGATGAGACAGCCAGGCTGTATACTGCCGCCAATTCTCAACTCTTCCAAACTTTTTTATCATCCACCAGTATTGGAAGCGTCGCATCGAGATGCTCAATCTGCTTTTCTTTAACCTCAATCTCCTTCGTCTTCACATCGGCTTCAGCGCGACTACTGCGAATATCCACCCGCAGCCGGCTAAAGAGGCTCATGTACGCATTAGCCGCCCAGACGGTGGCGAACAGGGAGATGACATAGCCGCGCCAATCGTCAAGGAGCAACTTGAAGTGGGTCAAAAAGAGGAACAAGACCGCGATGTAGTGGCTGAAGCAGTATTCGCAGGTGAAGAGGTAGAAGAATTTCCGCTTGATGAATGACGCACAAAGCTTGCTCTTCTGCTCACAATATTGCCGCGGCTCTTTGAAAATCTCCTCGTGCGTAACGGTCCAGGCGATGCATGAAACGGGGATGGAGAGAATAAACAGCCACAGAACCTGCGATGCGAGATGGGAGGAATCGGGAGGCATCTTGCCAGTGTATCGCTAGCGAACCGGGAATGGGGGAGGAAAATAAGGGCGAAGTGGAATGATGAAAACGAAATCCCAAAACCCGAAATCCGAGCCAAGCCCGAATGACGAATGCTGGAATGGAGAATGGGATATCGGCGCGAACGAAAAATCTGAATGACAAAAGAGGGGGATTGCGGTTAATTGAGTTTTTGTAAGAGGTCCTCGGCGGTTTTTATTTTTTGGGATTGGATGTCGTCGGTCAGATGGTTCAGGATTGCAGCGATTTTTTGGATATTGTCGATGCAATCCCTGGGTTCACCGAAGATGATGAAGGTTTCGCCGAGGTTGATTTTCCATTGGCCATTCAGGCGGACCATGGTGTGGGCGCTGAACCAGGCGTTCGGGCCGGTGGGGGTGGCGCGGTCGCCGCTGATCTGCCAGGTGAGGTGGGAAATGTATGAGGTGCTCGCCGCGGAGAACCCGAAGTGCTGCGATAGGTGCTGGGCGGCGTGCTGGCCGAAGGCGGTGGCGGCGGCTTCGACGATTTTGTGCGAGGCGCTGGATTCGGCGGCGCATGCGTGGAGGTAATCTTCAAGATCGGGCTGCGAGGTATCGACCAGTTGCAAGGCGGCGTCAATGTCGCCGGCCTGCATCGCCATAATGTATCGGCGGTGAACATCGTCCGGCGAACCCGGCTCGGCAGGGGGCTCTGTCGCCGGGGCGGTGGAAGGCAGGGCCGTTGGCGCGGGGAAGTGAAGCGTGATGGCGCCGAGATCGAGCGCTTCGTCGGTTTGCCCGCCGGGGATTGGCGGGACGATGACCTCGCGCTCGTCGCGGAGCAAAGTGCGGTGGCCGCCTGAAGGATCGTTCCAGGCTGTCTCCAGTTGAAGGTCGAGGTGGTATTTTCCTTCGGAGACGTCGTTGATGCGGAATCGGCCGGAGCCTTCGAAGAGGACGGCGTATGATTTTGGCGGAGGGGTGGCGGCGTACTTTATCTCTCGATCGATCGTCTCCTTGCGGACTCTCACCGGTTCCGGCCCGGTCCACCAGGTGCGGCGGGCCTCGAAGGAGAGCTTCGCCCAATCCGCCGGATAGGGCAGCTCAACCGCGTGCTGCCGATCCATATTATCTTCACGATCCTTAACAAGCTGGCCGTTTCCTTTTGTCCAATCGGGCTTATCGGTGAAATCAGAAGGTGCACCGACGTAACCGGTGATCGGCGTGCCGACTCCGCCGGCCTGCGCCACGACGGTTTCGCCGGCCTTTGCGTCGAACTCGCCGGTAACGACGCCGCCCCACGTACCATTGGTGCGCATGCGCCAGTCTGTGAGCGCGCCATGCCTGGCGGGGAGATGGTTAAAGGTGAATTGCCCCGCGGCGTTGGTGTTGCCGCGGCTTTCGAAGTTCACATAAATATTATTATCCCCACCAGGCGTTTCGAGGTCGACGCTGGCATTGACCAGCTGGCCGGCAAAAGGCTTTGAACCAACCTTGAACGTTGCGGCAACGCTGGCCCAGGCGGTCAATTGGATCTGCTTCTGCGCCTGCTTCAGAAATTCGACCAGGGATATGACTGCATATCCGGAATCATGGATGATGACGATGTCGGCGGGTTGGTCCTGCGGCACAAACCCGAGTGCGCCGTCGGGGCCGGCGATCGTTGCCGGCACATCGTCGTTACGACGGTCGATTTTGCCGTCGGAGATATTGACGTAATGGCGCTCCATCGCCAGGAATGCCTGCGCGCCGGCGGCAGGTTCGCCGGTGGGTGTAACGGCGATCATCCTGATATCTTTGCCGGCGCCGAGACGGAAGTTGAGCTGAAGGGGAGCGTCCATGCCTTCGGCGGGAGTGAAGGGGCGGCTCACCGCCGGCGCATATCCCGGGGCTTCAATTCGCAGTTGTGTGCTATAGAAAGGCTCGCCGTAGGAGACTTCGTACTTGCCAGCGGCGGTGGTTTCGTTGTCGCGGTGTTCCCAATAAACAGAATCGGTCTCGTCGCGATATTTGCGGCCGGAGATGAGTTTGAAGTTGGTGACGGGATTACCGGTCTGATCGTCAACAACCGTGCCGATGACGACCAGTGGCGGGCGTAGCTTGATTGTCTGCTCTGCTTCTGCGGGGGATTGATCGGGTTCGGGTGGAAAGACCACGGCGCTGCGATTGGCCATGTATCCTTTTTCAGAATATGAAAGGTGACAGCATCCGGCGGTGCGCTGGTCCAGGCGAAGCGGCCGTTGCGGTCGGTCCTGCCTTCCCATTGAATGGTTCGCTTTTTCCGCCATGTATCGGCAACAACCCTCGCGCCGGCGACAGGCTTGCCGCTGGGATCCACTATGCGCCGGACAGGGTTGAAGATTTGGCGAGCTTGAAATCGACAGGATCATTGCTCACACCGACGGTGATCTGCTTGATGTCGGGAGCGTAGCCGACCGCCTGTGCGGTCAGGGTGACATCGCCCGGATCGGCTTGGCTGAATTTGAATTGTCCGTCGGCCTTTGTTTTGGTCTTTGGGAAACTGCTGCCCCACATGTCGTCGCCTTGCCTGACGGTGGCGCCGGCGATGGGGTTGCCGGCTTCATCGAGAACATGGCCGATGATCGCAATGCCTTTGTGCATGACCAGCAGGTAATCCAATGAGCGATAAGCGGCGAGATTGGCCTGTGCGGTGTCGCCTTCGTAGAAGTTGTCGCTGACATAACCGGGATGGGTGAGGCGCACTGAAATGCTGGTGGGTTTTTCGGGAGCGAGATCGTACCGCCAGTGCCCCTCGGCATCGCTGCGCACGGGGACGTCCCAGATGTCGGCCTTCTCGTGCGATTCGGCTGATTGTTTGTCGATGATGAGATTGACGGTTACGCCGGCGATGGGATTGCCGGAGTTATCGCGGACGATGCCACCGACGGAAGTGCCCTTTTCCAGCGCGAGGGGGTAAGTGGCAGGAGCCGGATCGGCAGAGCCGCCAGTGCGGCGCCACTCGACCTTTACCGGCGAGTAGCCGGGAGCCGCGACAAAGAGCCCGAGATAATCCGGCTGCTTTGGCAGAAGAGGCACCAGCAGATTGCCGCCGGCGTCGGTGTGATGCGTTGTTTTGTTGTTGTCGAGGTAGACGACCACCGCCAGGTTGGGCAGCGGTTTGCCGGTCTGTTTGTCTTTGACCGCGAGCGTGACTGCACGAGCGGCGGGCGCTGAAATGGGTGGCGCAGGCGCTTCGGATGCGGCGGGAACCGGTGCGCCGGCGAGGGCATTTCCGCTTGAGAAATGCGGCCAGAGCGGGCCGGTGATAATCAACGCGAGCGTGACAAGCACCGCGACCACCGCCGTGGTGGAAGCAAGGACAACTTTGGCGGTGGCCCACTTGAACATGGAAGTGACGGCATGGGCGGCGCCCATCACCGCCGGCGAAGCGGTTCCAAACGCGGTGGCAGAAACCGCGCCCACCACCCCTGTGGGCGCGGCCTGCGCAGCCGCGGCGGTTAATGTTGTGCCCAGCGCGACGGAACCGACAGTGACGCCTCGGCGGGCGAAAATGTTTCGCAGGCGCTCGACGGCGCGAGTGACGCGCTTGCGGGCGGCGGCTTCGCTGACACCGAGCGCGACGCCAACCTCGCGCATCTGGCGGCCATGAAAATAGCGAAGAAGCACCGCATCCCGATCGCTTCGGCCAAGGCTTGCGATCGCGTCGTCGAGAATCGGCAGAAGGGGATCGGAATCAGCTATAAGTGTGGGCATGACCGGCTCCGGTCGCAAAGCGGCCGCCGACTGTTCGTGTTTGCGCCGGCGGCGCTCAGTTTTGGTGGCGTTGGCGGCAGCGTAGCGGACAGCCTTGAACAGCCAGCCGGGAAGGGCGGTTTCGCTTTTAATGGTGCGGGCGCGGTGGGCCAGGACGATGAAGACGGTCTGCGTCACATCCTCGGCCAGGTGCGGATCGCGCACCTGGCGATGGGCGGCTGAGTAAACAAAATCGACATGCCGGCGGATGAGTTCATCCAGCGCGGTCCGTGAGCCGGTTTGGACATATTGTGCCAGCGGCGAAGCGTCGTGGGCCGCTTGGACGAACAATGTACCGTCGGAAGGTCCCATCATGATGTAGTGTACAGTCAGACAAAGTTGGGACAGTGATTATTCGCCGGGGTGAATGCATGTGGTACGAATCCCTGTGGCCCCTTCTCCCGGACTTCGGCGGATTCAGTCGAGCCGGTGGGCCCCCTGGGTTAAGCGGCGGCGCATTGGTTGTTTATTGCGATTCGTAGTTA
The DNA here is from genome assembly GCA_963704405.1 of uncultured Phycisphaerales bacterium. Lineage (GTDB taxonomy): Bacteria > Planctomycetota > Phycisphaerae > Tepidisphaerales > Tepidisphaeraceae > MFD01213-c1. The sequence goes on along the minus strand of OY969903.1, from coordinate 331,241 downwards.
TGTGGTTTGTGGGATAAACTCATATTGTGCCCGACATTGTTTTAACGACCCTCAATGCGCGTTATGCCCATGCGGCTTTTGGTTTGCGCTATCTGATGGCGAACCTGGGCGAGTTGCAGGCGCGGGCGGCGCTGATTGAATTCGATATCAATCAGCGGGCGGTGGACGTGGTGGAGGGGATTTTGCGCGCGAGCCGCGGATTGTGGGGATCGGGGTTTATATCTGGAATGTCGCGATCGCGACTCAAGTAGTGGCGGACCTGAAGCGCGTAAGGCCGGACATGATTGTGGTTGTCGGTGGGCCGGAAGTCAGCTACGAAATTGAAACCCAGGAAATCTGCGGTTTGGCGGATTATGTCATCACCGGTGAAGCAGACCTGCGCTTTTGGAGAGTTATGCGAAAAGCTCCTTGCCGGTCGGCGGCCATTACAAAAAGTAATCCCGGCAGAACTGCCCGAGTTCACCGGCGCAGTCGCGATGGCGCTGCCTTATGAGCTTTATACTGATGAGGATGTGCGGCAGCGGGTGATTTATGTGGAGGCTTCGCGCGGGTGTCCGTTTAAATGTGAGTTCTGTCTGTCTTCGCTCGATGTGCCGGTGCGGAATGCGCCGATTGAGGAATTCCTGAAGCAACTGGATCGGCTGCTGGAGCGGGGCGTGAAGCAGTTCAAGTTTGTCGACCGCACATTCAACCTGAACCTGAACATCAGCCGATCGATTCTGCAGTTTTTTCTGGATCGGCATCGGCCTGGATTATTTCTGCATTTTGAGATGATCCCGGATCGATTGCCGGAAGCGCTGCGGGATTTGATCCGGAAATTTCCGCCGGGCGCGCTGCAGTTTGAAGTGGGCGTGCAGACGCTGAATGACGATGTGGCCAAGCGCATCAGCCGGCGGCAGGACAATGAGAAACTGGCTGAAAACTTGCGGTTTCTTCGGGAAGAAACGGGCGTGCACGTGCATGCGGATTTGATTGTGGGGCTGCCGGGGGAAGATATGGAAAGTTTCGGGCGCGGGTTTGATCGGCTGGTGGCGATGAAGCCGCAGGAGATTCAGGTGGGGATGCTGAAGCGGCTGCGGGGCACGCCGATCGTGCGGCATGATGCGGAGTGGGGGATGGTGTACAGCCCGCATGCGCCGTATGAAATTCTGCAGAGCGGCTCGATCGATTTCGCGTCGATGCAGCGGATGCGGCGGTTCAGCCGGTATTGGGATTTGATCGCCAACAGCGGAAATTTTGTGGAGACGACGCCGCTGGTGTGGGGAGAGGGGTCGGCATTCTGGAGTTTCCTGAAATTGAGCGATTGGCTGTTTATACAAGCGGGGAAGAGTCATGCGATTGCGCTACAAAACCTGGCGGAGATGTTGTTCGAGTTTCTGACGCGGCAGGCTGGCGCAGTGCCGCAGGCGGCGGCAGAGGCGATCTGGCGGGATTATCAGCGAGGCGGACGGAGCGATCGACCGGCGTTTTTGGCGCTTATGTTGCGCCGGCGGATACGCGGGGAGCAAAAGTGCGGAAGGATGTTCCGTCGCGGCAGGCGAGGCATTTGGTTTGAACACCGCAGCCGTGGATTTTGTCGCCTTCTCCCGATATTCCGGACGGGCAAAACCGTAATGCGATGGACATGCTTCTCCGGGACGCGTAGGCTCCAATTGTCGTGACAACCCTTGCATCAAATCCCGTTGCGAATGCCGCGCAGAGCGCGGCTTCGACGGTGCTTGCGCCGGCGAAGGTGAATGAATACAACCGCATCGGGCTGGATTTTCGCCGGCCGATGCCGCGGCCGAAGGTGCGGGGGATTGTTGTGGATGTACATACGCATCTGTTTGCGGCGCGGCATGGCAGGGACTGGTTCGAATGCTGCGATCATTTTGGGATTGATGCGTGTGTGACGATGGCGCCGCTGGAAGAGGCGGTGGTGCTGCAGCGCGAGTGGGGGCATCGGCTGAAGTTTATTGCGGTGCCGGCGTGGGGGGATAATACGCCGCAGTGGGTGGATAACTGGCTGGTGAGGCTGGAGGCGTTTTATAATATCGGCAGCCGCATTGTGAAGTTTCATTCAGCGCCGGGGACGATGGCGATGCGGGGGGCATGGCTGGATGATCCGAAGATGCGGCGGATCATGGATGAAGCGGTGGCTCGGGGGATGATCCTGATGTCGCACGTCGGCGACCCGGACACGTGGTACAACGGCAAGTATGCCGCCGACCCGGAAAAGTTTGGTACGCGCGACCAGCATTACAAGATGTGGGAGAACTGCCTGCAGGCGTATCGCGGTCATCCGTGGCTGGGGGCGCACCTGGGGGGAAATCCGGAAGATTTGCCGCGATTGCAATATTTACTCGATACGTATCCTGATCTGTATTTCGATCTGAGCGCGACGCGATGGATGGTTCGGGAAATTTCGGCCAGGCGGGATGCAGCCCGGGAGTTTGTGATCCGCAATCAGGATCGGCTGCTCTGGGGATCGGATCAGGTGAGCGGAAATGACCGCGGATTTGATTTTCTGGCAAGCCGCATCTGGGCGCATCGGAAGCTTTGGGAGACGGCGTATATCGGGCCAAGCCCGATTATGGACCCGGATGTTCCGGCGGATCAGCAGCCGCTGATGCGCGGGCTGGCGCTGCCGGATGGGGTGTTGCAGAAGATTTACCATGACAATTCGATTGCGCTGCTGGGACGTGTTGGTGTACGCTTTGACGAAATTGGCGCAGGTTGAAGATCATTTCGGGGGAATCCAATTTGGCATAGGAGCAGGCGATGAGTTCTGCGGCGATCGGCATGGAGGCGGATGCGGGCGTATTCGATGTGCCGATGCTTTGCGCCGGCAAATGGGAAGGAAGTTCATCCAGCCGCAGCGGGAATGTGTACAACCCATCCACGGGAAAGGTGATTGCCCGGGTTCCATTCTGCACGGTTGAGGAGACAAATCATGCGGTGGAAGCGGCGGCGGGGGCGCTGCCGGCCTGGGCGGAAACGCCGGCAGTGGAGCGGGCGAGGGTTTTGTTTCAATATCGCGAAATGCTGTTGAAGAATTTCGAACGCCTGGCGATGACGGTGACGCGGGAGCATGGCAAGACGATTGTCGAAGCTCGCGCGAGCGTGCAGCGGGGAATTGAAGTGGTGGAGTTTGCCTGCGGCGCGCCCAGCTTGTTAATGGGAGAGGCGCTGCCAAATTTGGCGCGCGGCGTGGATGCGGAAACGGTGCGGCATCCGGTGGGGGTTTGCGTGGGGATCACGCCGTTCAATTTCCCGGCGATGGTGCCGCTCTGGATGTTTCCGGTGGCGATCGCGTGCGGGAATACATTCGTGCTGAAGCCAAGCGAGAAGGTGCCGCTGACGGCGAATCTGCTGGGAGAATTGCTGATTGAAGCGGGGCTGCCGCCGGGGGTTTTCAATATCGTTCATGGGGACAAGGAATGCGTCGATGCGCTGCTGACGCATCCACAGGTGGCGGCGGTGTCATTCGTTGGATCTACCAGCATCGCAAAATATATTTATGAAACCGGCGCGAGGCACGGAAAGCGCGTGCAGGCGGCAGGGGGCGCGAAGAATCATCTGATCATCATGCCGGATGCAGATCTGGACCAGGCGGTGGCGGCGCTGCAGGCGTCGGCTTTTGGGTGTGCGGGAGAGCGATGCATGGCGGGGTCGGTGGCGCTTTCGGTCGGTGGAATTGGGGATGAACTGGTGGGGCGGCTGGTAGAGAAAGCGTCGAAGATGAAGGTGGGACCAACAGATGCGGGAGGGGATGCGGAGATGGGGCCGCTGATTTCGAAAGCGCATCGAGATCGCGTCGCCGGTTATATCGATATTGGAATGAATGAAGGGGCGGCGGTGGCGCTGGACGGGCGGAAGGATTTGCCGGCCGAAGGTTTTTTCCTGAAACCCAATGTTATCGACCATGCGAAACCAGGAATGCGCGTTGCGCGGGAGGAAATATTTGGGCCGCTGCTGGCGGTCATTCGGACGGCGACGCTGGAAGAGGCGCTGGAGATTGGCAGAAGTTCACCGCATGGGAATGGGGCGTCGATCTTCACACAAAGCGGCTGGGCCGCGCGGCAGTTCAAGCAGCATTTCAATGCAGGAATGATCGGCATCAACATCGGTGTGCCGGCGCCGATGGCGTGGTTCCCGTTTACAGGATGGAACCAGTCATTTTTTGGTGACCTGCACATTCAAGGGCGGGAATCGATTCAGTTTTATACGCGACAGAAGACGACGATGTCGCGCTGGTTCGAGCGGGCGGGTGAAGCGGCGCACGATCCGGTGTGGCGGCAGCGATAGCCGCCCATCCGGCCAGACCGCAGAAAAACGCAGGAAATCGCTAATTCACGCGGAGAAACAGCGCGTCCGATTTGCGGAAAATCGACGACAGGTTTTTGCTTAGCGCCTGTTCATATCCTCTTTATCACATCTTACCGGACGAAGACTCGGGGTTTTGGAAACACTACAGCGGTGTTGAATAACGCAGGCATGGAGTCCGATATGAATGATCGTTGCAGGCGTTAGTTCCGGCATAACCGGAAAAGACGACAGGCTCGTGATTTATTGCTGTGGTGTAAACATGCGCAATCCAACTAAAATCGGCGGCGCGTCACGCCGTCGTCCGCCGCGATGTTTCAGTTCAGCGGCGATCCTGTTCGTGCTGGCGATGACTGCATCGCAAGCGGATGCATCACCGACATCGCGGCCCACAAGCAGACCTGCAAGCCAGCCGGCAAGTGTTGGAGGCATTGGTGGAATTGATGGAAACGGCAGCGCGGAGGGAAGCGGCGGAAGTCTGACCGATCTCAGCCTTGAAGACCTGATGAATGTGGAGGTGATGAGCGTATCGCGGCAGAAGCAGAAAATTTCGGAAACCGCAGCCGCGGTGACGGTGATCAGTCAGGAAGATATTCAGCGGTCTGGCTTGAGCAGCCTGCCGGAAGCGCTCCGATTATCACCGGGCCTTGATGTGGCGAGACTGAACGCCAGCACCTGGGCGATCAGCTCGCGGGGATTCAATGATGTGTATTCGACCAAGCTGCTGGTGCTGTCTGACGGGCGCTCCATTTATTCGCCGCTGTTTTCGGGCGTGTTCTGGGACATGCAGCAGCCGCTGATGGAGGATTTGGAGCGGATTGAAGTGGTGCGCGGGCCGGGCGCGACGATTTGGGGCGCGAACGCCGTCAATGGCGTCATTAACATCACCTCCAAGAGCGCGCGCGACACGCAGGGGCTTTTGGTCAGCGGCACAGGCGGCAACTACGAGCAGACGGGCGGGGTGCGGTTCGGCGGGCAGATTGATGACAAGACGTTCTTCCGCATCACGGCGAAGTATCAGAACACCTACGACTTTCCGATGGCCAACGGAGCAGATGGTCACGATGGCTGGCAAGGGGTTGGCGGTGGGTTTCGCATCGATCGTTACGCAACTGACGCCGACACCTTCACGTTGCAGATGGACACCAGCAATACGCGTGAAGCGGAGACGGAACTGGTGCCTTCGTTCACAGCACCGACGTTTACGCAGCCGCGGAATTTAAGCTTTAATGCGCTGGGCATAGACGTGCTGGGGCGGTGGACGCACGTAGTGTCGGACAAATCAGATTTTGCCCTGCAGGCATACTACGACCGGCTGTATCGGCCAACCGAGCTGAGCAAATTTGAAATGGATATAGCCGACATTGAATTTCACCACCGCTTTCCGCTTGGCGAGCGACAGGAGGTGATCTGGGGAGCGGAATACCGTTTCTGGGATGATTACGTTGAGCCAGGCCCGCTGGTAGTGATGGACCCGCAGCGAAGAAGCGATTATCTCGCCAGCGCTTTTGTGCAGGATGACCTCACGGTCGTGCCGGACCGCATTCATGTGATCGCGGGGACCAAGCTTGAGGAAAACAGCGGGAGCGGGTTTGAATATGAACCCGGCATTCGGGCGCTCTGGACGCCAAATGAGCAGCACACCTGGTGGGGCGCGATATCCAGCGCAGTGCGCACACCGAGCCAGTGGGAGCAAATTGCACAAATTCCGGTGCCGCCGGGCATGGTGACTGGTGTTCCGGTGCCGATCCAGGCGGAAGTATTCGGGACGCGGGATTTCAATTCTGAATCTTTGATGGCATATGAGCTTGGTTATCGCGTGAAGCCGGCGAAGACATTCTCGGTGGATGCGTCGATTGCCTACAACGCATACAGCGACCTGCGGGGTTTTGCGGCTGGAACGCCTGCGTTCGTGACGACACCGCCTCATTTGATGGTGCCGGTGCATGTGGCCAACGCCTTATACGGGGAAAGTTATACGGCGGAAGTGGCGGCGAACTGGCAGGTGACACCGGCGTGGCGTCTGGCGGCGTCGTACAGCTTCATGAACATGCGCATCTTCGAGCATGGCGGAGTCACCGCCAACAATATCCTGATCCGCAGCCTGGACGAAAACACGAGCCCGAAAAACCAGGCTCAGATTCATTCTTATCTCGATATCACGCGCAATCTTCAACTGAACATCAGCATGTACTTTGTGGATCGGCTGGCGGCGCTGAATGTGCCGTCGTACGTCCGCGGCGACATCGGCGTGACCTGGACGCCGCGGAAGAACCTCGAGCTGAGCGCCGGGGTGCAGAACATTTTTGACAACCAGCATCCGGAATTTGCGAACAACAGCACGACATTCCGGACGGCGACGGAAATTCCGCGGACGTTCTACGGGCAGGTGACGTTTCGCTATTGAATCCTGATCGGCATTGAAGGGCCGATAAAAAGGGACGTTGGCAGGCATTCAAATAAATTGCAGCGGTTTCATGAGACGAAGGATAGGTTTCATTTTTCTGTTCGCGGTGCTCGGGGGTGCTATTCCCGCGGCGAGAGTGCGCGCGGAACCGACGCGAGAATACGTGGTTAAAGCGGCGTTCATTTACAACTTCATTCAGTTCGCCGAGTGGCCGGCAGATTCGTTTTCGGACGCCAGCAGCCCGTTTGTGATCGGTGTTATCGGGTCAGACCCGTTCGATCATGCGCTGGAGGCGGCGATCGAAGGCAAAAGCGTTGGTGGTCATCCGATGGTGGTGAAGCAACTGAATTCGGTGCAGGAAATTGACCAGTGCCGGCTGCTGTTCGTCCCCGCCGCCCAGGATGACCAGTTGGCAAACATATTTAACAGGGTCGCTGAACAGCCGATCTTAACAGTGGGAGAGTCCGACAATTTTCCCTGGGCCGGCGGTGTGATTCGCTTTTACATGGATGAGAACAAGGTGCATTTCGAAATCAGTCCGGAAGCCGCATCGAAGGCGCGGATCCGGCTGAGTTCCAAGCTGATGAAGCTGGCGAAGATTTTCAAGCGGTGAGACAGACCGCAACCGAAGGCAGTGCCGCAATGTGTATCAACGGCGAAGGATCATGATGAGAGCCAGACGCGAAATGAGCATCCGAAGCAAGTTGGTTGCCTTGAGCATGACCAGCACCGGTGTTGCGCTGCTGGTGGCGTGCGGGTTGCTGTTTGCTTACGACTATCGGCAGATGAAGGTGGCGCTTGTCGAGGCGGTGGTGGCGCATGCGGACATCGTCGGAGGGAATTGCACGGCGGCGATCAGCTTCAACGACACCGAGGCCGCCGCGGCCACCCTGAAAACGCTGCGGAGCCAGCCGAATATTGAGCTGGCTGAAATCTATACACCCGGCGGTGAGATCTTCGCCCGTTATGCACGCGACGGAACTGTCGCCGGCGGTCCGATCAATCCGCACTTCAACGAAGCGCGATTTGGCAGCGGGTTTGTTGAAGTGTCCATGCCCATCGTGTTGAAAGGCAAGGAACTGGGCTTTGCTTATATCCGGAGCGACCTGCGACAGCTTCAGGACCATCTGCGCGATGGGGCGCTGGCGATGCTGCTGGTCCTGGCCGGGACGGTGGGCGTTGCGTATCTGCTGGTGAACCGCCTGCAGCGCGTGATCTCCCGTCCGATCCTGGACCTAACGAAGACGGCGCGAACGGTTTCAGAAAAAAAGGATTATGCGGTGCGCGTGGCCAACACGCGGCGGGCGAGCGATGAACTGGGGGTACTGATCGATTGCTTCAACGAGATGCTTTCTCAGATTCAGCAGCGTGACGCGGAGCTGATCCGGCACCGTGCGAATCTGGAAGAAGTCGTGCAGACGCGAACGATGGAATTGCGCCAGACCAATGCGGACCTGTCCACGGCCAAGGAAAACGCAGAGCAGGCAAGTGCGGCCAAGACGTCGTTCCTTGCGAACATGAGTCATGAGATCCGCACGCCCATGACGGCGATCCTGGGTTATGCAGACCTGATGCTCGCGCCAAAGCAGACCATGTCGGACCGCGTCAACTGCCTTCAGGTGGTTCGGCGCAATGCGCGGCATCTCATGGAGCTGATCAACGATATTCTCGACGTCAGCAAGATCGAAGCGGAAAAGATGACGGTGGAGCACATTTGTTGCGATGTGGCGCGGGTGATTGTGGATGTGAGCAGCATGATGCGCCCGGCGCAATGGCTAAGAACCTGGTGTTAGCCGTGCATTTCAGCGGACCCATTCCGCGGGAGATTCATACCGACCCGCTGCGGCTTCGGCAGGTGCTGATGAACCTCGTCGGCAACGCGATCAAATTCACTGAAAACGGACAGATCGACGTCATCGTCAGCGCACGAAAGATGGATGGCGCCGGCCGCCTCCAAATTGAAATTCGCGACACTGGCATCGGCATGACGCCGGAGCAGATGGGCCGCTTGTTCCAGCCGTTCGTTCAGGCGGATGAATCGATGAGCCGCAAATACGGCGGCAGCGGGCTGGGGCTGGTCATCAGCAAGCGCTTGGCGAAATTGATGGGCGGCGATGTCGTCGTATCCTCAACTTCCGGCAAAGGCAGCACGTTCGTGGTTTGGGTCGATACCGGGCCGCTCGATCAGACCGAATGGATGACCGGCATGACCGAATCCATGCTTCAACCCATCGGCAACAATGAAGTTTCCGAACAGATTCAACTGACCGGAAAAATTCTGCTGGCTGAAGATGGATACGACAACCAGCAACTGATTTCGCTTTACCTCACCAGCGCCGGTGCGGAAGTGACGATTGCTGAGAACGGCCGCATCGCCGTCGAAAAAGTGCGCGGCGGCAAGTTCGATGTCGTCCTGATGGACATGCAGATGCCCGAACTCGACGGCTACGGCGCAACCAGCGAGCTGCGCCGGCGCGGCTTTGATCTGCCGATCATCGCACTCACCGCCCACGCCATGACAGGCGATCGGGCTCGCTGCATCTCCGCCGGCTGCACCGACTATCTCACCAAGCCTGTCGATGCTGAACTATTGCTTCGCACCGTGCGATCTTACATCCGCAATAGCGCGGGACATGAGGCAGTTGCATCGACACCCCCGGCAGGCACAGCGACATCGTCGCAAACGCCGGCGACAATGGCTTTCGCCGCATCCCAGCCGCCCCAGGCAAACGCGCCAGCAGCGCAACCCAATCGCATCACCCCGGTGCCTTCCGTAATGCCCCGCTCCGAGCGCGCGTCGCAGGCGATGCAGCAGGCCATCACCGGATTCATCGATCGCCTTCCCGATCGAGTTGATTCAATCAACAGATTCTTCAGCACCGGCGAGCTCGATGAGCTCAAGCGCGCACTGCATCAGCTCAAAGGCGCCGGCGCGGGATACGGTTTCCCGACGATCACAGAACTGGCCGCCAGGGCCGAGCAGACCGTCGCCACCCGGGCGGCGATGGAACAGATTAAAACGGAGGTTGATTCGCTTGTTGGATTAATCCGACGCGTGGAAGGATACAACGTAGATCGGGAGAGTTATGCAAAACCAGAAGCTGCTGGTCATTGATGACTCTCAGGACATCCACGGCCTGGTCACGATCTGGCTGATGGATGAACCCCTGGAATTTTACGCCGCCTTCGACGGGCCTGCCGGCCTTGCGATGGCGCTGGAAATCCTCCCTGACCTGATCCTGCTCGACGTCGACATGCCCGGCAGCAACGGCTTCGACGTTTGCGCCCGGCTCAAGCAGCACGAAAGCACGCGCGATATCCCTATCGTCTTTCTTACCGGCGCATCCAATACGATGGAAAAGCTGCGGGGCCTCGAGCTGGGGGCGATTGACTATATTGTCAAACCATTTGATCCAGCCGAATTGCGGGCTCGCGTCCGCGCCTCTTTGCGGACCAAGCATCTCGTTGACCTGCTCGAACAGAAGGCGCTGTTCCTCCAGGAAAGTGAAGAGCGATTCCGAGTGCTGGCCGAGAATTCTTCAGACATTATTTCCCGCCACAGCGCCGATGGAATTTATCTCTATGTGTCGCCGGCTTGCGAACCGCTGCTGGGTTATATGCCCGCGGAAATGGTCGGCCGCACGCTTTGTTCTTTTGTTCATCCCGATGATGTGCAGACAGCAACGGCCTGCTATATCAACCGCAGCTGCGCCCAGGGCGCCACGCGCATCGAACCGGCGACTTTCCGTTGCCTCCGAAAAGACGGCCAATACATCTGGCTCGAATTCTCCTTTCGGTTATTGCCTGATGACGCCGGCAATCTCTCTGAAATCCATGCATCCGCCCGCGACATCACCCAGCGTAAACGCGCCGAAGGAATCGAGCAGGACCGCGCCGTCGTTCTGGAAATGGTCGCCCAAAACCGGCCGCTCACGGACGTCATCGCGAAGCTTCTGAATGCGGCTGAACAGCTCTATCCCGACAGCGTTGCCGATTCGGTCGTCCTCTTTGATGGAGCATTGCACCACCCCGCCGGTCGCTTGCGCGATGACATTCGACGCGCGATGGACCAAAAGCTCTATTCGTTCACCGCCCGCTTCTGCAATGAAGCCGCTGCCGGGAAGGAAGACGTGATCGTCAGCGACATCGGCACCGATCCCGTCTGGGAGGGAATTCGCGAGTCGGTCACCCAAAACGGATTTCACACCTGCTGGTCATCGCTCATTCGATCCGGCCGCGACGATGTGCTCGGGATGTTCTGCGTCTATCACCACACCAACATTCAGCCGGATGATATCGCCGTCTCCTTCCTTCGCATGGCCGGCAAGCTGATCACGGTCGCCGTCGAGCATCATCAGTTGACCGAGCAGATGGCCTATCGCGCACAGCATGACTCGCTTACAGGATTGCCTAATCGCGTACTGTTTGAAGACCGCCTGCAGCAGGCGCTGCTCCAGGCCGGGCTCAATGGCCGCAACGTGGCGATTGCATTTTTGGATGTCGATCGCTTCAAAAATATCAACGATACGCTCGGCCACCACGCCGGTGACCTGATGCTTTGCCGCCTGATCGCCCGAATCATGGAAGGGCTGGGCAAAACAGACACGCTTGCGCGAATGGGCGGCGACGAATTTGCGATGATCCTCCCTGAGCTGACCGACGACGCCGCCGTCGAGCGTTTTGGCGAACAGCTCATTCAATCATTCAAGGCGCCGCTGGATGTGCTGGGGCAGGAATTGTTCGTCACGCTGAGCATCGGCATGGCCCTGTATCCAAACGACGGCGCCGACTCGGCGCGCTTCAGAAAAACGCTGACGCCGCGCTGTACGCCGCCAAAAATGCCGGCCGCGACCGCAGTCGCCGCTTCACTGCCGAAATGAATCACGGGATGCGCGAGCGGCTCGACCTGGAAAACGCGCTTCGCCGTGCGATGGATAAAGGCGAGTTGCGCCTGCATTACCAGCCAAAGGTTGATGCAACTGATAAGCTGGTCGGCCTGGAAGCGCTGCTTCGCTGGCGGCATCCCATATTAGGCCAGGTCCCGCCGAACAAATTCATCCCGCTCGCCGAGGAAACAGGCCTGATCGTCCCCATCGGCAACTGGGTGCTCAATGAAGCGATACGCCAAGCCCAGGCCTGGGCCGGGGCAGGCTTGCCTCGCGTGCCTGTTGCCGTAAATGTCTCCGCATTGCAATTTGCCCAGCCGGACTTTGAACACATTCTCTCCGGCGCGCTGAACGCACACTCCATGGCTCCCCAGTGGCTGGAACTGGAACTGACCGAGAGCCTCCTGATGAAGAACATGCACGATGCCAAGAACAAGCTCGAACTGCTGAAGCAGATCGGCGTAGACATCGCGATCGATGACTTCGGCACCGGCTATTCCTCCCTCGCGTACTTGCAGCAGTTGCCGATTGACGTGCTGAAGATCGATCGCGCATTTGTGATGGTGATCCGAGCTGTCCGATCACCGGCCAAAGGGCGCGATGAAACCGCCGTCATCCGCTCGATCGCCGCCCTGGCCAACAGCCTGGGCCTGGGGTTGGTAGCTGAAGGGGTCGAAACCGAAATCCAGCGTGAACTGGTTCTCAACATTGGCTGCCCCACGATGCAAGGGTATCTCTATAGTCCGGCCCGTCCGCCTGGCGAAATTGAAGTTCTTCTGCAATCGGGATTTGTGTCGCGCATAGCCCCTGTTGCACGCGCTTCGTAGAGCAGGCATCTTTCCATTACTGCTTAGGCGGCGTCTCAACTTTCAAACCCTGCCCCTTCGCCTTCGACACGGTTTCTGTCGCCATCCTGCAGATTTTTTCAAAAACATGCTGCACTTCCTCCGGTGACAACTGCTGCGGTGGATGTACCCGCACCTGCCCGTTCAATTCCTGATACTGATAGAGAACCTTTCCAGTGGGGGAATCCCATACTTCAAATGTCTGGTGCCCCTGAGAGACTTGAATTCGGCAAGCTAATGAATCAATCGGCATTACATTCCTTCCCTGTTGGTATGAAACATTCAGGCACAAACAGGAATCTTAAAGATTGCTTTCAAAACCGTCACTCTGCTAAAGCCACACTTCTGAATAAAATATCCATTGACGATTCAACCCGTCTCATGACATCTTTTCGGCATGGCCCAAAGTGGTTCGGGGCGTGTTTTGATCGTGCGGGTTTAAAAAGTTCTGCGGCTGGAAGGGTCATCAGTTATTGCCACTGCTGCAACCCAAAATAAAATTGATACCCATGCGCAACCCTACGGAGGGATGCGGCTCAGGAGGCGAAAGAAAATGACAAGGCAGATGCACGCTTTAAATGCGAGGGTTTCCACAGGCATACCGGGTTTGGATGCCATGCTGGGAGGGGGATTGCCCCGGAAGCGGCTGTATCTCATCCAAGGCGATCCGGGTACAGGAAAAACAACCCTGGCTTTGCAATTCCTGCTTGAAGGCGCCCGCATAGGGGAAGCGGGGCTGTATGTCGCGTTGTCCGAAACGCGCGAAGAATTAGAAGGTGTCGCCGCCTCGCACGGATGGTTCATGGATGCCATCACCGTCTTTGAAGTCCAGGCCAGTGAAGAAAACCTCAAAGCTGAAGATGAATACACCGCGTTTCATCCCTCGGAAGTGGAGCTCGGCGAAACCATTCAAACCCTTCTGGCCGAAGTGGCGCGCGTGAATCCCAAGCGCGTCGTGATTGATTCCCTCTCCGAAATGCGCCTGCTCGCCCGCGATCCGCTTCGCTATCGCCGGCAGATCCTGGCGCTGAAACAGTTCTTTCTGGCGCAGGGTTGCACCATCATCTTCCTGGACGATCCGATCACCCGCGTTGGTGAACATCAATTTCAAACGCTCGCCCATGGCGTTATCATGCTGGAGCGCAGCTCCCCGGAATATGGCAAGGCCCGCCGCCGATTGCAGATCGGGAAAATGCGCGGGGTGGATTTCCACGATGGGTATCACGATTGCACCATTAAAACCGGCGGCATGGTTGTCTATCCCCGGCTTGTCGCCGCCGAAGCCAACCTTACATCGCATCTGTCAGACCGGCTAAAAGTCAGCAGCGGCATTGCCGAACTAGATGTCATGCTCGGCGGTGGACCTGAGCGCGGCACCAGCACGCTGGTGGTTGGTGGGGCAGGCGCCGGCAAAACAAGCCTCTGCGTGCAATACGCCATCGCAGCAGCGGCGCGCGGGGAAAACGTTGCGTTTTTCAGCTTTGATGAGCGGCTGGAGACGCTGCTCAACCGATCTGCCGGTATGGGCATGGACCTGCGAGGCGCCAGCGAAAGTGGCCGCGTTATCGCCGAACAGATCGATCCGGCCGTTCTGTCTCCCGGCGAATTCATTTATCGCGTTCGCAACGCCGTAGAAACTCGCGGGGCGAAGGTGGTGGTGCTGGACAGCCTCAATGGCTACCTCAACGCCATGCCCGGCGAGCGTTTCCTCATCATCCAGATGCACGAGCTCTTGACCTATCTCGGCGAAAAAGGCGTGCTGACGTTTGTGGTGGTGGCTCAGAATGGAATGCTCGGATCGGCGATCGAATCGCCGGTGGACCTCAGCTATCTCGCCGACACCGTGCTGCTGCTGCGATACTTTGAATACGCCGGACGCGTTCGTAAATCCGTGGCTGCCATGAAAACACGCGGCGGTCATCACGAGGACGCAATCCGGGAACTGCTCATTACCTCAAAAGGATTGCGCGTGGGTGAACCATTGATTCATTTCCAGGGCGTTCTGACCGGATCGCCAACTTATTCCGGAAACGCCGCCATGCTCGGAGAGGCAGGTATTTCCCGTGAGTCCTGATCCGATGGCGGAACGCGTGCTGGTGCTGGCGCCCACCGGGCGCGATGCGCCGCTGATCGTGCAGATGCTGGCGCGATCCGGCGTGCGCGCCGAGTCCTCGCCGGATGCCGCCGACGTCTGCCAAAAGTGGGAAGAGGGGATTGGCGCCGCCATCATCGCTGAAGAAGCCCTCTGGCCGGAATCGCTTGATGCTTTGCTCGGTGCGCTCCGCCTCCAACCTCCCTGGTCCGACCTTCCGCTGATCCTTCTCACCGGCGGCGGCAAGACCACGCGCTACAGCGCCCGCGTCGCCCAGGGACTCGAATCATTCGGCAACGTAACGTTGCTGGAGCGCCCGCTCCGGATCATCACGCTGATCAGCGCCATCCAATCCGCATTGCGCCCGCCGCCGGCAATATGAAGTCCGCAATCTCCTCGCACAAACCCAGAACGCTGTCCGCCAGCGCGATCAGTTCCTGGCGATGCTCGGCCATGAATTGCGGAACCCGCTCGCCGCCATCCGCACTGCCGCTGAGGTCGCCGCCCGCGGCGGGCGCGATGATCCCGAAATGGCCCAGGAGCAGGCCGAAATCATCCAGCGCCAAAGTACGCATATGGCCCGCCTGGTCGATGACCTGCTCGACGTCGCCCGCGTCACGACCGGAAAGATCGTCCTCAATCGCCGCCGCCTCGATCTCCGCGAAATCGCCCGCGGCAGCCTGAAATCTCTTCAGCTTGCCAACGGCTCCGCCCGTCATCAGATTCTTGTTAAAACGCCAAACGATCCGGTGCCGGTGGATGGGGATCCCGTCCGCCTCGAGCAGATCGTCAGCAACCTCCTCACCAATGCCACGCGCTATACCCCCGAAGGCGGCACGATCTGGCTGGTCGTCGAACGCGATGGCTCCGAAGCCGTTCTGAAAGTGTGTGACACCGGCGACGGAATTCCCCCGGAAATTCTCACCGGCGTATTCGAGCTGTTTGTTCAATCAAAGCAGCCGCTCGCCCGGTCCAAAGGCGGACTCGGCATCGGCTTGTCGGTAGTCCGAAGCCTCGTCCAAATGCACGGCGGGCGCGTTCTCGCCGCCAGCGAAGGACTCGGCAAAGGAAGTGAATTCAGCGTCCGGCTGCCGCTGGCAGAACAGACCGCGCCACCGATAAAAGACACCGATGCCTGCTCCATCAAGGGCAAATCGCGAAACATCCTCGTCGTCGAAGACAACCCCGATGCCCGCCGCGCCATGCAGCGCCTGCTGAAATTCTGGGGCCACCGCGTCGAAGTCGCCGGCGATGGTGGCGCCGGAGTCGATAAAGCCCTCAGCATCCGCCCGGACATCATGCTCGTCGACATCGGCCTGCCGGACATCGATGGCTATGAAGTCGCCCGCCGAACCCGCCAGGCACTGCGAGATGAAATCTGCCTCATCGCCCTCACCGGCTACGGCCAACCCGAAGACCGCGAACGCGCCGCCGCCGCCGGCTTCAATCGCCACCTCGTAAAACCCGTCGCCCCCGATCAACTTCAGCGCCTTCTGGCCGGTGACCTCGCCGGCGCCATCCTCACCCGCGAGTAACCTTCTTCAAAACCCCGGAGCATGGTCGTCTCGCCGCTGTCTGACGGCGTTCGAGCAGTCGATGCGCCTGTGCAACATAAAAGTGAACCGCCACATCAAATCCGTCGACCGAGCGTGCCTCGCGATTACATTTGATGCTCACCCCGCGCCGCCGCTTCAATCGCCGCAATCATTGCCTCCAACTCCACCTTCCCCTCATACCTCCGCCCATTCATAAAAAATGTCGGCGTACCCCGCACCCCGCTCGCCACCCCGCCGGCAAAATCATCCCGAACCTTCTTCGCATGGTGCGGCGATTCGCTATCCCGCTGAAATCGATAAACCTCCAGCCCAATCCGCAGCGCCAGATGAGTCAGATCCAGCGTCGCCAGTTCCTTCTGATGCCGGAACAGCGCATCATGCATATCCCAGAATCTCCCCTGAGAATCCGCCGCCTCCGTCGCCGCTGCCGCCGCGCTGGCGTGCGGATGGACAGAACTCTGAGGGAAATGTCGAAACACAAACCGCACCTCATTCCCCAGCCGATCCCGTATCCCCTTCACAATCGGATAAGCATTGAGACAATCCGGGCATTCGAAGTCTCCATATTCCAGCAGCGTCACCGGCGCATCCACAGGCCCCCGCGAATGGTCTTTCTCTGAAACAGGGACCGCCAGCTCCGTCTCGATTTTGTCAGCCATGGCGCAAAACTCTAACGTCTGAACCGCCGAACGGAAGAACACGCGCCCTCCACCTCCGATCAGCCAATCGTAAATTCTCGTTTCAGCATTCAATCATTCATCATTCAGATATTGATTCACCATTCGAATATTCGTTACTCGAATTTCCGCCTATCCCGCGCAGCCCCCGCAACTTATGCGCACAGGTGACCGCCAACGACCCATCTCCCACTGCAAACCCCACGCGCTTTGTCGATCCCGCCCGAATATCTCCCGCCGCCAGCACACCCGGAACCGAGGTTTCCAGCGGGCATGGATCGCGATCTTTCAGCGGCCACTTTCCCGATCGCACAACGTCCGTTCCCGTCAGCAGATACCCAAGCGGATCGCGAGCAATCGAAGCCGGCAGAAAACCACAGGATGGATCAGCCCCGATAAACACAAACACCGCCCCACAGGCAATCGTTGGCTTCTCATCGCTGCCGCTCTTCTTCAGCCGCATCGCCTCCAGCCGCCGCTCGCCCATGACGGCTTCAATCTCCGTCTCCTCGTGCACGATAATATTTTTCGCTCCTCGGATGCGCGCCACCAGGTAGTCCGACATCCCCGGCCCCAGCCGCTTGCGAATCACCAGGTGCACTGTCCGATCCCGGCAGCACTCCGAAAGAAACATCGCCGCCTGCCCCGCACTGTTGCCCGCGCCGACGACCGCCACATCGTGATTGTCATACAGAAGCGCTTCAACGCTCGTGCAGAGGTAGTAAATCCCCGCGCCTTCGAAACGGCCGGCATTTTCCGCGGGGAGTTTTCGCCATCGGATGCCGGCGGCGATCAGCACCGTCTGTGCGCGGATGCGTGCGCCGCAATCCAGCCGCAGTATATGCGGCGAACCGTTCCCTTCGCCGGGCTCCAGTTGCTCGACACCAACGGGCACCGCCATCCGCGCCGAATTTCATCATCTGCAGCACACCGCGCGTCGCCAGGTCGGTTCCTGAAAGGCCCGCCGGAAAGCCTATGAAGTTTTCAATCCGCGACGAACCGCTCGCCTGCCCGCCGGGGCCAAGGCGATCGAGCACGATGGTGGAAATCCCTTCGGAAGCTGCATACACCGCCGCCGCGATTCCTGCCGGCCCCGCCCCGATGACCGCCAGCTCGACATCGTCTTCCGGGCATTCCCGCCAGACGCCGGCGGCCTTCGCCAGATCGCGCAGCGAAGGGTTCAACAGCACACTCCCGTCGCCGCACCCAATCGCCGGTGTCTTCCTCGGCGAGCCCGCCGCCGCCCATGCCGCCTTCCCCTCCGGCCGATCCGTGTCATACCACGTGAACGGCACAAAATTCTTATGCAGAAATTCCCGAACCACATTCGTATCCCGGCAATGCCCCGGCCCGATCACCTTCAGCCCCAGCACACCTCCCTCGGCCAGCATCGCGCGGCGAACCTGAAACGCCACCAGCAACTTCTCGCTCAGCCGAGGAACCTTATTGAGTAGGAGCCGAAGCTGCGACCCCGGCACCCGAAGCAATCGCGTCGCCCCGCGCGCCACGGCTGTCACAATCACCGGCCGCCGAGTCAGCAGATCAATATCCCCCACAAATTGCCCCGCATCGTGCATGGTAATCTGCCGGTTGTCATCCGTCGGATTCAGAATCTCAATCTGCCCCGATTCAACAACAAAAAAATCAATGTCCCCCTCGCCCGCTCGAAAGATCACTTCCCCGTCCGCGCATTCCTGAGTCCTGGCCATCGAGCGGAGCAGCCGCATATCGATTTCATCGAGTTGAGGAAACGCCCGCGTGTCACTGCCCAATGTCATAGGTACCCGTGGTTAAGATCGCGGGATTATATCCACGCCGCGGCTTGTCAGCAGATTCATGACAAAAAGAAGCCCCGGATATACATCAAATGTACATCCGGGGCTTCGCTTACCGCTTGAAGATTCGTTTGAAGAAACGCGTTCACACCCCTTCGGCGTTCCGCCGAAGCTGGTCTGAATTGGAATTCTCCCGGCTCACGGTATACCCCTTCAGCGGAATCACATGCTCATGAACGGCGTCGATGATATCCACCGGAAACGGGAAAAACGCATCTTCCACTTCATCCGCCGGCGTGATCCAGTTACGCGCGCCCACAATCACCGGCGGCGCATCCAGCTCATCAAACGCAAACTGTGTGATCTTCGCCGCCATCGTCTGCAAGGCGCTTCCGCGTTCGCACGCGTCGCTGGCCAGCACAATCTTCCGCGTCTTCTTCACGCTCTCAATCACCTTGGCATAATTAAACGGCACGATCGATCGCGCATCGATCACTTCGCAACTGATGCCCCACTTGGCTTCCAGTTCCTTCGCGGCTTCCAGGGCGCGATACAGCGTCGCGCCGATCGTCAGGATCGTCAGATCCTTGCCGACCTTCTTCACATCCGGATCGCCCATCGTCACTTCGTAATAACCCGTTGGCACGCCGCCTTTGGCGAAATGTTCGGGTTCATCATAGATGCGCTGGCTTTCGAAGAAGATGACGGGGTCGGTGCCCGTCAGCGCTGAATTCATCAGCCCCTTGGCGTCATAAGGCGTCGCCGGGAACACGACTTTCAATCCCGGAATGTGAGCGCACATGCTCGACCAATCCTGGCTGTGCTGAGCGCCATACTTCGAACCCACGCTCACGCGAACGACCACCGGCATCTTCAGCAGTCCGCCCGACATCGATTGCCACTTGGCGAGCTGGTTAAACAATTCATCACCGGCCCGGCCCATGAAATCGCAATACATCAATTCCACCAGCGCCCGCCCGCCTTCCAGCGCGTAACCCACCGCCGTCCCGATAATCGCCGCCTCGCTGATCGGCGAATTAAACAGCCGATGGTACGGCAGCGCTTCGGTCATCCCGCGATACACCGCAAATGCCCCGCCCCAGTCGCGGTTTTCTTCGCCGTACGCGATCAGCGTCGGATCGGTGTAAAACCGATCAAAGATCGACTCAAACAGTGCATCTCGAATCCCGATGCACTTGCTCTTCGGGAGCTTCGCCCCCTTGTCATCCGTCGCCGACCGGCTGCGCTGCGCCAGTTGTTTCACGCGCGGATTCTCTTCCTTCGTCAGCAGCGCTTCGGGCTTGCGGCTGGTATCCAGCGACTCCACCTTCGTATTCGAAAACATCGTCCGCTCGAGCAGATTGTTTGTCTTCTTCAAATCCGCCCGCGGACTGATGTTCAAATCCACCGCCTTCTGAAACGCCTTGAAAATCAGCGCCTCCGCCCCTTCCTTCACCGCATCCAGGTCCGCCCGTGTCGTAATCTTCGCCTCCACAAGCTGCAGCGCATAAGTGATCAGCGAATCCTGTTTCTGCCACGCGTCAATCTCCGCCTTCTCGCGATAGCTCGACGCATCCGAAGGCGAATGCCCAGAAAATCGGTATGTCACCGTATCCATCAGCACCGGCCCATCCCCGTCTTCCAGGATTTGCTTCTTCCGCGCAATCGCATCAATCACGGCCAGCGGGCTATATCCGTCAATGCGCTCGGCATGCATCTGCTCGGGGTTCACACCGGCGCCCAAACGCGCCAGCATCTTAAAGCCCATCGTTTCACCGACGGGTTGGCCGCCCATGCCATAAAAGTTATTCACGAAATTAATAATCAGCGGCAGTCCCCCGCGATGCGCCTCATCCCACAGCAGCTTGAACTGATCCATCGTCGCAAAGCAGATCCCTTCCCATACCGGCCCGCAGCCCGCCGACGCATCACCGATATTCGCAATCACAATTCCCGGTTTCTTATTCACATGCTTAAACAGCGCCGCCCCCACGCTGATGTCCCCCGACCCGCCTACAATCGCATTGTTCGGCATGATCCCGAACGGCGGGAAAAAGGCATGCATCGACCCGCCCAACCCCTTATTAAATCCCGGCTCCCGCGCAAAAATCTCCGCCAGCGCGCCGTAAATCAAAAAGTCCGTCGCCAGGTCTTTCACTGATCCTTTCGCATCTTTCTCAACAACGCGCAGCGCATCCCCGCCAAAATAATTCCGCATGATGTTCAGCAGCGCATCATCACTCAGCTTATGAATCGCCGACAGCCCCTTCGCCAGAATCTCCCCGTGGCTGCGGTGGCTTCCATAAATATGATCATCCACCCCCAGCAGATAAGCCTGCCCCACCGCCGAAGCTTCCTGCCCAATCGAAAGATGCGCCGGCCCGCGATGGTTATATTCGATTCCTTTATAGTTTCCGCGCAGCTTGATCTCATTCAGCATGTTCTCAAACGCGCGAATGACCTCCATGTCCCGCTGAATGCGCAGCAGATCCGCCTTGGTGAACCGCCCTCCGGCCAGTTCGTCGCCGATCGACTTGCTATACTGATTCACCGGGATCGGCGCAAAAGTAATCTGTCCGCTCTGGCGAGATTCCACCGGATCAATCATCAAACTCTTAGGCATGGAGGCTCCAATTTGTCAGTTGTCTGTCTTTAGCTGTCAGGTGTCCGTTGCTCATTCACTGCCGGGCCCGTTGTTCTTTCATCGCCCCGCGACGGACAACGGACCACTGACAACGGACATCTTCAATCTTCTTCAAAATCCACCTGAATTCCCTTACCACTCAGGAAATCCATCCACTCCGGTGTCGGTCGGCGATCGGTCACCACGCGGTTAACCAGATCCCAATCCACAATCTTCGCCAGCGAAGGCGTCGCAAACTTGGTTCGATCCACCAGCAAAACCGTCTGCCGGGCATTCTTCACCGCTCGGCGATTCAGATCCGCGCTCTCGATGTCCGCCGCCGCCGGGCCGAATTCCATATCGACCCCGTCTGCGCCGATGAAGCTCACAAACCCGCGAAGCTGATCCAGCGTTGCCGTCGCCAGCGGGCCGATGGTGTCCATGCGGTCGGGTCGATACTGCCCGCCGAGCAAAATGACCGACAGCCCCGGCCCATCCAGTTCCAGTGCCAGCCGGGCGGAAGAGACGATGATCGACAACCGCTTGCGGGCCTTGAGATACGGAATCATCTCAAAGCAGGTGGTGCCGGAATCCAGAAAGATTTGGCTGTCGTCCGCGACCAGATCCGCCGCCAGGCGGCCGATGATGCGTTTGGCCTCGACGTTTCGACTTCCCTTTGACCGGAAAGAGAAGTCCGAAGGCCGCCGCAGCGTCGCGCCGCCATAAACCAGTTCGATCTGTCCCGTCTCCGCCAGCTCCTTCAAATCCCGCCGAACCGTCGCCTCCGAAACGTCCATGTTCACCGCCAGATCCTTGGCGGTCACATGCCGCTCATCGTACAAAGCGGCGAGGATTCGTTCATGACGCTGGCGAGCCGGCAGGTTCATGCTCTGTCACCTACCCAACACCCAAATCTGCCCAAACCCGCCGATTCGCTTCAGCGAGCCGGAACCGATGAACCACAGTAAACAACATCCCAATCAAGAAATCAACATCTTTTGCAACAAATCTGCTTGACTTGGCGCTTTATTTGACCAAACTATTGCAAATAGACGCCAAAGTCCTTCATTCAGGTGATTGATGCCAACGCTGACCCTGCCATCCCCCGGCAAGAATTCTAACAGCGCAACTGTTTTGCGCTGGCGCAAAAAGCCCGGCGACCCCATCCGCCAAGGCGACATTCTATTAGAAGTGGAAAATGACGAAGGCCTCATGGAAGTCGCTTCCAATATTGAAGGTCATCTCGCCGAGATCCTCGCAAAGCCTGGTCAGACCCTGGCGGCAGGGGGGTTGTTAGCCAAAATTAATTCCAACGGCGTCGCCTCTGCCGCGCCTGCGGCTCCAGCCTCCGCGTCTCCAATCCAAAATCCAAAATCCCCAATCCAGAATCCCCCCATGTCGACCAAATCTCCCACCGGCCCGGTCACCCCCGTTCTCATGCCGAAAGCCGGCCAAAGCATGGAGGAAGGTGTCATCGTCAAATGGAACGTCCAGCCCGGCGCCATTGTGAAAAAAGGCGACATCCTCTTTGAGATCGAAACCGACAAAGCCACCATGGAAGTCGAATCGACCGACGCCGGTCGGCTTGCCCGGATCGTCGTCCCCGAAGGCGCGGCTATCGCCGTCCTCCAGCCCGTCGCCTTCCTCGCCGACAATGACTCTGACGTCGATGCCTATCTAAATAGCCAGGCCGGTGGGCAGCCCGCCACCGCCCCGGTCGGTGGGTCATCGCCCGCGAGCCTTCCCATCGCCGCCTCGGTTGCCGCCCCTTCTGCGCCCGCCGCCGTAACCGATTCGGGCCGCGTAAAGGCATCTCCCGCCGCCCGAAAAATTGCCACCGAGCGCGGCATCGACCTCAGCGCTGTCGGGCAAGGCACCGGCCCCGGCGGTCGCATTCTCTCAACTGATGTCCCCGCGACTGCCCCCGCGCGAGCCGCCGCTTCTGTGCCCGCTGCCGCCCCATCCGCAGCCGCAACGCCTGTGTCATCCGCCGATCTCCCCCCCGGCGTCGTCCGCAAGCGCATGAGCAGCATGCGAAAAGCCATCGCCCGGAACCTTACGATCAGCAAAACGACCATCCCGCATTTTTATGTCAGTGCCCGCGTCAACGCCGGCGCGCTGATGAGCTTCTACAAGAGCCAGAAAGCTAAATATCCCTGCAGCGTGAATGACGTCGTGGTCATGGCGTGCGCCAAAACCATCATGGAATTTCCCGCTTTCCACAGCCGCGTCGACGGCGACTCCATCCTGGAATTCCCTTCCGCCAACATCGGCATTGCCGTCGGCCTCGATGATGGCCTTGTCGTCCCCGTATTGGTAAATGCCGAAAAATTCACCCTCGAACAACTCGGCGGCGAGACCCGCCGACTGGCCAATCTCGCCCGCACCGGCAAAATTGAAAACATGGGCCAGGGCGTCTTCACGATCTCCAACATGGGCATGTTTGGCGTAGATGAATTCACCGCCATCGTAAATCCTCCCGAAGCCGCCATCCTCGCCGTCGGCGCGGTGCGAGAGGATGTGATCGTCAGAGACGGCGCGATCAAAGCCGGCCAGATCATGAACATTACCCTCAGCGCCGACCACCGCCTGATCGACGGCGCCCTCGGCGCCCAATTCATGGGCCGCCTGAGAACCCTGTTAGAAAATCCGATTCAGTTGATCGCATAGATCGGTTCGTGAAATTCCTGATTAAACCTCTTTATAAAAAAAATGTCGGAAAAACATTACAACATCGCAGTCCTGGGCGCTGGACCCGGCGGATACGTCGCCGCACTTAAAGCCGCCCAGATGGGCGCAACCGTCGCCATCGTCGAAAAAGAATTCCTCGGCGGCACCTGCCTGAACTACGGCTGCATTCCCTCCAAAGCCCTGCTCGCCAGTGCTGAACTGTTGCACCACATTCAGCACGCCGATGACCTCGGCATTGAAGTCGCCGGCAAGGCCACAGCCAACTGGGTCAAGATCCAGGCCCGCAAAGACAAAGTCGTCCAGACCCTCCGAGGCGGTGTTAAAGCCCTCCTGGGTGCGCGCAAAGTCACCATCTACAGCGGCCGCGCCGCTCTTAACGGCCCCGGCAATGTCGTCGTCACCAGGACCGCCGGCACACCCGAAAAATTCACGGCGGACAAAATCATTCTCGCCACCGGTTCCATCCCCGCCCGCATCCCCGGCTGGCCGACCGATCCCAATATCGTCTGCACGAGCGATGAAGCGCTTCACTGGAAAACCCTGCCGAAAAAACTGCTGATCGTCGGCGGCGGTGTCATTGGTTGCGAGTTCGCCTGCATGCTCCAGCCGCTTGGCGTCGAAGTCGCCATCGTCGAAATGCTTCCCCAAATCCTGCCGGTCGTCGATGAACAAATCGCCGCCGCCATGACGAAAATCTTCACCGCCCGCGGCATCAAGATTCACGCTGGTGTGAAGATCGAAAGCCTCACCCTCTCCGGCCCTGGCGCGATCGCCAAGCTTTCCAACGGCCAAACCCTGGAAGCCGACCGCGTGCTGGTTTCCACCGGCCGCAAGCCCAACACGGTGGACATTGGCCTGGATACCATTGGCCTCTCCACCGACCGCGGTTTCATCCGCGTCAACGATCGCATGGAAACCTCGGTGAAAGATGTCTACTGCATCGGCGACGCCAACGGCCGCTGCCTCCTTGCCCACGCCGCCAGCGCCCATGGCGTCGTCGCCGTCGAAAACGCGCTGGGTCACGAAGTGGACTTCACCGCCCCCGTTCCCAACGCTGTCTACACCTTCCCTGAAATCGCCGGCGTCGGCCTGACCGCCGCCGAGGCAAGAGCGAAGGGAATGCCCGTCTCCACCGGTAACTTCCCCCTCTCTCATCTGGGCAAAGCGCTGGCCGTTAACGACAACGAAGGCTTCGTCACCGTTGTCCGCCATCGTGAAACCGGCGACCTGCTCGGCGTCCACATGCTCGGCCACAACGTCACCGAATGCATCGCCGCCGCCGGCGCGATGCTGCACCAGAAAGTAAAAGTCCAGGAAATTGCCGACACCGTTTTCGCGCACCCGACCATCAGCGAATCCATTAAAGAAGCCGCCGAAGACGCCCTGGCGATGGGCCTGCATTTGCCACCCAGAAAGTTCCAGAAAGTGCTGGCGGGCGTGGCGTGAACTGGAGAAGAGTTTCAGCCGCGGCTAAAAATTCTTCCCCATATCTCCATGTTGAACGAAAGTGAACGAACCCATGCCCGAAGGCGTAACCCAAGCTCTGAGCTATCTCCGATCTCTCGGCACCCCGGATGATCTTCTCTCCCGCGGCGCCGGCTACGCGCCGCCGACGCGACCGAAGGTCAACGCCCACATTCACCTTCCTCCCAATTTCTCCGCCTTCGACACGGTGGATCAGGCGCTTAATTTAGCCGCGGCTGAAAATATCGGCGTCCTCGGCGTCTCCAACTATTACGACTACGAAGTCTACGGCGACTTCGTCACCGGCGCCCGCATCCGCCGAATCTTCCCCCTCTTCGGCCTCGAAATCATCGCCCTCATCGATGAACTCATCAAAACCGGCGTCAAACTAAACGACCCCGGCAACCCCGGAAAAATCTACATCTGCGGCAAAGGCATCACCCGCTTTGCCCCCTTCAACCCCGAAGCCCAGCGGCTGCTCAACATCATCCGCAAAAGCGACTCTGCCCGCATGGCCGAGATGGTCCGCAAACTCGACGAAGTCTTCACCGCGCGTGGCGTGCCCACCTCTCTCACCGAATCCGCCGTCATCGATCGCGTCGTCCGTCGCTATGGCTCGCCACGCAATCGGGTTTATCTTCAGGAACGCCACATCTGCCAGGCGTTCCAGGAAAAAGCATTCGAGCTGATTCCGCCCGCCCAGCGCGTTGAAAAGCTTACTGCCGTCCTGGGCCTCAGCGCCGCCAAAATTCGGCCCTGAAGGCGCCGTCAAAATCCAGAACGAAATTCGCTCCCACCTGATGAAATCCGGCAAGCCCGCGTATGTCGAAGAAACATTCGTCAGCTTCTCCGAAGCTTATAAGCTGATCCTCGAACTTGGCGGTATCCCTTGCTATCCCACGCTGGCGGACGGCGCGAATCCCGTCACGCCGTTCGAATCGCCCGTCGATAAGCTGATCGAAAACGTAAAGAAATTCGGCTTCACCTGTGCCGAATTCATCCCGCTTCGCAACAAGCCGGAAGTATTAAGTGAATATGTGAAAGCCATGCGAGACGCCGGGCTGGTGATCACCGCCGGCACCGAGCACAACACGCTGGACCTGATCCCGATCGAACCCAAATGCCTCGGTGGAGTTTCTGTCCCCGACGACATCCAGGAAATCTTCTGGGAAGGCGCATGTGTCGTCGCTGCTCATCAGTTTCTTATGCTGCACGGACAGCCCGGTTTTGTGGATTCGCAGGGGAAACCGAATTCGGATTATTCGGATGCGGAGTCGCGCATCGCCGCGTTTAAAAAGCTCGGGGCGGCCGTCATTCAGCGTTATGTTGAGAAAGCCGCGGCCATTGGAGCTTCCAGCTAGATCCTTCGACTGCGCACGAGTACGTGCTTCGCTCAGGACAAGACATTTATGCCATCAACAATCGCCTGGCCAAATTTTGAAGTGAACGATCGTCCGATGGACGTCATCGTAAAGCTTTCCCGCTTCTACGGCTCCGATCCCGAATTCGTCCTCGCCGGCGGGGGGAACACTTCCGTCAAGCTCGGCGACCGCCTCTTCGTCAAAGGCTCCGGCCACTCTCTTGCTTCCATCACCGAAGCCGGCTTTGTCGAGCTCGATCGCGCCAAGCTTCAGTCGCTGCTTGAGCGCCGGCTCAGCGATGACAAAAAAATCCGCGAAGAGCAGTTCAAGGAAGCCGTGATGTCCGCCCGCCTCGCCCCTGAAAAAGGCCAGCGGCCATCCGTCGAAGCGCTTCTGCATCACCTCATGCCCCGAAAGTTCGTCGTGCATTCCCACTGCACGCTCGTCAATTTCTTTACCTGCACCCAAAACGGCAAACGCATCACCCACGAACTGCTCGGCGATCAGGTGATCTGGATCCCCGAAGTCGATCCCGGTTTCGTCCTTTCCCAAACCCTTCAGCAGATGCTTGCCGACTACAAATCCAAAACCGGTCGCGACTGCCCCAGGGCCGTCCTGATGGAAAACCACGGGCTGGTCATCGCCGGTGACAACCCCGATGAAATCCGCCAGAACACCGACTGGATCGTCGCCGCCCTCACTAAACACTTAAACCAAACCCCCGCCGAAAATCCCTTCGGCCCGCTCGCCCGCCTCGATCCCGCCGCCGCCCGCACCCTCATCAACACCATCGGCCCCGCCCTCCGTGGCCTGCTCGCGACCGGTGACGCCCTCAAGATCGTCACCTTCGACGACTCGCCGGATATCCTGAACATCGCCGCCGGCGCTGAAGGCGAAACCACTGCCACCACCGGCCCGCTGACGCCTGATCAGATCGTCTACTGCCGCTCCTTCCCGCTCTGGTTCTCCCCGCCCGCCGGCGCGGCTTCCGGCCAGATCGTCGCGCAATTGCGCGATGCCATTAAAAACCATGAATCCACAACCGGAACTCCCCCGACGATCGTGCTTGTGAAAGGCCTCGGCCTTTTCGCCGCCGGTGATGATCCCGCCGGCGCTCAAACCGCAAAGGTCGTCTATACCGACGCCGTCAAAATCATGGCCGGCGCTCGCCGGCTCGGTGGGGTTCATTATCTCGATCCCGTCCTCCGCAAATTTATCGAAGAATGGGAAGTCGAGTCTTACCGCAAGGCCATCTCCGCCGCCTCAAAAGCGGTAGGGCGGGCGGCGGGCAAAATCGCGATGGTCACCGGCGCGGCCCAGGGCTTCGGTCTGGAAATCTCCGCCGACCTCGCCGCCCAGGGCGCAATCGTTGTGCTGACCGACATCAACGCCGAAGGAACCAAAAAAGCCGCCGACAATCTCAATGCCAGGCTCGGCAAAGCCCGCGCCGTCGGCCTGCCGATCAACGTCACCGACGGAGCGGCCGTCGAAGAATCGCTCCACCAAACCATCCGCCTCTATGGCGGGCTCGATCTGTTCATCTCCAACGCCGGCGTCCTCAAAGCCGGCAGCGTGAAGACGCAGCCCGAGAAGGATTTCGATTTCGTCACCGCTGTGAATTACAAAGGTTACTTCGTCTGCGTGCAGAAAGTTTCGCCGATCCTCGCCATCCAGCATCAGGCCAAACCCGGTTACTGGTCTGATATCATCCAGATCAATTCCAAGAGCGGCCTGCAAGGCTCCAACCGCAACGGCGCCTACGCCGGCAGCAAGTTCGGCGGCATCGGCCTCACCCAATCCTTCGCGCTGGAACTCGTCGAAGACGGAATCAAGGTCAATTCCATCTGCCCCGGCAACTTTTTCGACGGCCCCCTCTGGTCCGATCCCCAGAACGGCCTCTTCGCCCAATACCTGCGCAGCGGCAAAGTCCCCGGCGCCAAAACGATTGAAGACGTCAAAAAATCCTACGAATCCAAAGTCCCCATGTCCCGCGGCTGCACCACCCCCGACGTCATGAAAGCCGTCTATTATCTAATGGAACAAAACTACGAAACAGGCCAGGCGGTGCCGGTTACCGGCGGCCAGGTGATGCTGTCATGATTCTTGAAAGCAGAATACGACCGCGAAGCCACAAAGACGCAAAGACAGACGCGAAGGTTAATGGATTTGTGATGGATATTTTTGATTTTCATTCTCGCAATGAATCCCGGCTGGAGTCGGCGCTGGAGGATCTGACGTTTGCTGTGATCGGCGCGGCGATTGAAGTGCATCGCGACCTGGGGCCGGGATTGACGGAATTGCATTATCGCAAAGCTTTGTCGCATGAGTTGACGCTTCGCCGAATTCCGCATGCGTGTGAAGTTCCGATTCCTATTACTTACAAGGGTATCAGCATTGGTGATGGTCGCCTTGATCTGCTGGTTGATGGACAACTCATCGTAGAACTAAAAGCGGTGGAATCGCTCACAGAAGTCCATCGCTCCCAAGCCATCACCTATTTAAAAGTCACCCAACACAAATTCGCACTCCTGATCAACTTCAACGTCGCCGTTCTGAAAGACGGTATCAAGCGAGTCATCAACACCACTTAATAATTCTTCGCGTCTTCCTTCGCGACTTTGTGGCTTCGCGGTCGCAGTTAGATTTAAAGGACCCAACAATGCCTACAACAACACTCCCCAAAACCCAATACGCCGTCCAACTTGTCGGTCCCGGCCAGCTCAAGCTGAACACGTCGAAGGACGTCGTCCAGCCCGGGCCGCATCAGATTCTCGCTAAGGTGGAATGCGTCGGCCTCTGCTTTTCCGATCTCAAGCTGCTCAAGCAGTTCGACCAGCACGCCCGCAAGAGCGGTGTCGTCCGCGGGCTCGACGCCGATGCGCTGAAGGACATGACCAACTACGTCCCCGGCGACAAACCCACAGTCCCCGGTCACGAAGTGACCTGCCGCATTGTCGCTGTTGGCGATAAGGTCAAGCATCACAAGGTCGGCGAGCGCTGCCTCGTCCAAACCGATTATCGCGACCTGCCCACGGCCAACTCCAACGCCGCCTTCGGTTACAACTTTGAAGGCGGCCTGCAGGAATACGTCCTCGTCGACGAACGCGTCGTCATCGACAAGTCCGGCGAACGCTTTATGATCCCCGTCCCTGAAGAAACCAGCGCCAGTGCCATCGCGCTGGTTGAGCCGTGGGCCTGCGTCGAAGATTCCTATGTCAATGAAGAACGCCAGACGATCAAAACCGGCGGCAGGCTGCTGGTCGTCGCCGAAACCGGAACCAAAGCTGCCGGCCTCGATGCGCTGACCGCGAAGCACAAGCCCGCATCCATCGAGCACGTTGCCGTCACCGACATTGCCGCACTGCCGAACGAAGGTTTCGACGACATTATTTACTTCGGCAACAGCAGGCAAACGATCGAACTCCTCAACGACAAGCTCGCTCCGCGCGGCTTGATAAACATCGTCCTCGGCGGCAAAAAAATCAGCGCCCCCGTCAACGTCGGCATTGGCCGCGTTCACTACGGCATGACCCGCTGGATCGGCACCACCAGCGGCGATCCCGCCGACTCTTACAAAAACATCCCCGCCACCGGTGAGCTGCGCCCCGGTGACAAGCTGCTGGTCATCGGCGCAGGTGGGCCGATGGGCCAGATGCACGTCATCCGCGCCGTCTGCTCGGGCATCAAAAATCTCACCGTCATCGGCACCGACCACGACGACGCCCGCATCGCCTCTATCCAGCACAAGGCCGAGCCGTTCGCAAAAACCAACAGCGTCGCCATGCGGCTCATCAATACCGCCAAGAGCCCGATGATGAGCGATACGTTCAGCTACATCGCCTTGATGGCCCCCGTCGGCGCGCTGGTCGCCAGCGCCATTCGCGACAGCCTCGATCATTGCCTGATCAACATTTTCGCCGGCATCCCCGCGCCGGTGAAGCAGGAACTCGATCTCGATACGTACATCCAGCGCCGCTGCTACATGTTCGGCACCAGCGGCTCAGTCATCCGCGATATGAAGATCGTTCTGGAAAAAGTCACCAGCGGTCAGCTCGACACCAACACATCCGTCGATGCCATCAGCGGCATGGCCGGCGCAACCGACGGCATCGCCGCCGTCGAGAACCGCACGCTCGCCGGCAAGATCATCGTCTATCCCAGCCTGCATGATGTCGGCCTGATCCCCCTGGTTGACCTGGCAAAGCAGTTCCCCACCGTCGCCGCCAGGCTGGAACGCGGCCAATGGACCAAAGCCGCCGAGCAGGAACTGCTGCGCGTCGCAAAAAAGTGAGACATTTTCGGGCACAGGCGGATATTTGCCCGTTTCGTCCTGAAAAAAATGGACATTTTTCGGACACGTTGGATATCGCGCCGTAAATTTTTCGCTGGTGGAGATCACTCCACCACAACCGCCGTCTCCAGCAATCCGGTCTTCGCAGATTGATATACCTTTAAGAAATCATGCTGCGTTGAATATGCCCGGCGGGGAACCGCCCGAAAGGGCACGCGCACATCAATCCTGTCCACATCAAACGGCCAAGGTGAAACCGTTACCTCCCCGCCCGCTTTTCGCCGAAGCTTCAGGTGTAGCGCTTCCCCGCCGGGCTGCTTGAAGACATCCTGCGTCTGCTCCGCCGGTGGTTTTGTGCAGCAGAGGCACAGGCTGATCAAATCCATTGCCTGCAGCAGCCGGAAGTCAAACATCACCTGGTCATCCTCCGGCGAAGCATTCGGCTCAGCCAGGCCATGCTTCAGCGGCAAATCGGTCCGCAGCCCAAGCCGGCGGCGAAGCTGCTCCTGCCGCTCTACCTCGCGATGCTGAAATTTATTCACCTCAAACCGCTCGTGCATCTGCGAGATATCAAATTTCTCATGCTGATGCGGCGCATGCGTGGTTGCGTAAATGCTCAGCGCCAGCGAATGCAAACTGGCCAGCAGCCCCCCATACGTATCCGCCGCCGCCGCCCGTTCCGCCGACGCACACCACACCTTCAGCGCGATCGGTCGAGGCGTCTCAAAAACATCCAGTGGCTGATGCGACGGATTTAACGTTGGTTCATCATCATGCAGCGGCCAACCCGCATCATGCAGCCGCACACCGCTCAGCACCGACTCCCTGCGCCTCGGTGCGGCAAATCGTGAATTCCCGAAATGCCCCGCCAGCTCCGCCGCCAGGATGGCATGGTCGTTTTGCGTAATCAAAATAAATTCGTTGCCCGCTTCACGCCGGATCATGGCAGTAGCCTAACTCCGACGGTGAATGGGGGACAGATAAAATACGCCGCCAGGACGCCGAGAAACGCCAAGTTAAGAAGGGAGGCAGGGAAATTCGAATGACGAATCCAGTTCCAATGACAAAATATTCAATGACGGAAACTGGAGCGGTCATGTCACGGCGACATCCATTTTCCAGAACTTCCTTCAACCCCCGCACAATACCTCTTCTGCACATCGCTCCAGACTGTTTTTGTGCCCGCCACCGCGGTCCCGGCCGCGCCCATGTCCGGACAAATCACGCTGCCCGTCGGCATCCAAAGCGCCGGGTTCGCCGCTTGAACATCGTCCAGCGTTTCAACATGCCCGTCAAAGAAAACCATATTCATCCGGTACGCGCCCGCTGCCTTGAATGCGCTGAGCGTCCCATGGCGATACGCCCAAATCCGCAGATCCTGCGCCGGCATGTTCGCCGAGTTCCCTGGAACCGCCGTTCGATACGCGCTGTGGCTCCATCCACCAAACGCGCCATAGTCCGCATAAGAAGTGTCGTCCCAATTCGTCGATCCCGGCGACGCCGAGATCACATACTCCGGCGGCTGCTCCACGTTCCTCCCGCCAACCGCTTTCGGTTTGATGGTCCTTGCCCCATCCGCCGCAAATACTTTCGTCGAAGGCGACCCAATCTTCGTGATCCGCGGCCCATAATTCGCCGGCAGTGTGATGATTCCCCGAGTCCCCGTCGGATCCGCCGGGATAACAAGATTTCCATCCAGCCGCGGCTCATCCGTCTTGCTGAACGTCTCCCAGGCCTTATCCAAAAATGCCAGGGAAGTGCAGTAGCTCAATCCCTGCCCCGGCCCAACATCAGCACTGCTTCCGCTGCTCGCCGCGATCGGCATCGTCTGATATACCGGGCAGGTCAACCAGTTCAGTTCTCGATATCGCCGATAGCGAACCCGGTCATCATCCCCATTGATCGCCGGATCTTTAATCCCCATCTGCCGCGCAAGCGGCCCTGCCCAATCATTCGATTCATTAAGCCCCGGCGAATAAGCAATCGTATATCGCGGCGTTGCCGTCGCCGGTACCGGAGGCGTCTGCGAAAAATCCCAGAACATCGCCCCCGTTGTCCACCCCGACCCCGGCAGCCACCCCTGGTATTCCGCCGTATACATTACCATCGCCTGCCCGATGGTGTGCAGGTTGCTCATGCAAACCGTCATCTCCGCCGCCCGGCGCGCCTTTGCCACTGCTGGCAGGAGCATCCCAACGACTAGCGCAATAATACCGATAACAGCTAAAAGTTCGATGAGTGTAAATGCAGAGCGGCTGCGCCGAGCCCAGGGCTCATTGAAAACCCCAATATCTTGAGCACCCACCGATGATCTCCCACAGTCGCGATAACCGTCGTCGCCGGCATTGCCGCCGAAAACCTTTGGCAATTTCTTGTGCTGATCATAATGCTCCAACTGGCATTGGACAAAGGAATTCCGCGGAACACATCGCCTGCAAAGAAGGCCGGTCGCCTTCCGCCCCCTTTACCGGAAACTCCCGGAAAGCTGCGGCTTTCCCGCTCCCGCAATCAAATCCTCAATCAATCTGCACGTATCCCCAATCGGATCCCCACCGGCAAACTTCTCTCGAACCGCCGCACACCGAGCCGCCATCTCCTCATCCCGCAGCATCTCTCCCAGGACACGCGCCACGGCTTTGCCCCGATAATGCCTCTGCTGAATCATCCTCCCCACTCCCAATTCCTGCATCCGAAACACATTATCCTTCTGATCGTGGCAGAACGGCGTCACCAGTTGCTTCACTCCCGCCTTCATTCCCTGCGCACTCGTGCCAATCCCTCCATGATGCACAATCGCCGCCGCTCGCGGCAGCACCTGGCTGAACGGCGCATAATCAAAGTGCCTCACGTTTGCCGGCAAATCCGCCGGAATATGCCCCGCATGCCGCGATAGCAAAATCCCCCGGCAATTCAAATTCACACAGGCGGCGACTGATTCCCTGAAAAAATCATGCGCATGAATCATCGCGCTGCCGGGCGTAAAAACCACCGGCGCATCACCCGCCGCCAGGAACGCGGAAAGCGATGCCGGCATATCCGACACCCCGCGCTCGTCATACAGCGGGAACCCCGTCAACCTCGTCTGCGCCGGCCAATCCGCCTGCGGCTCAGCAAACCATTCCGGAAACAACCCAATCACCCGCTGCGGCGAATGCCACCAATTCGCCAGGATTCCCCTCACCGGCCCCAGCCCCACCTCCGCCCGAAACGCATTCAACGCCGGACACACCAGCCGATCCACCACCAGCTTATCTCCCACCACGAACATCATCTTCTTGCACGTCCGCGGCAACCAGTCCGGCATAAACAATCCCGGCAGCTTCGGCGGCTTGATCGTGCTGCGAAAAATCGCCGGCGCCAGATGCACCGTCGCCAGCGGCAACCCATGTTTGTCCTGGGCCACCCGCGCCCCCAGCCCCAGCGTGGAAGCCGCGATCACCGTCTCCCCCGGTACATAATGGCTCATGATCGCGTCATAGGTTGGGCGAATCCCGCGGAGCACCGCGTTGATCACCGTCGGAAATCCTTTAAGGAAATGCCAGAGATCGGGATTGTCCCGCAGCTCCAGAAATTCCTCCGCCGTCCCCAGCGGCGCCAGCTCCAGCCCCACGCTTTCAATCAGCCCGCCAAAAAACGGATTCGCCAGAATCTTCACCCGATGTCCCCGCTCGCGCAGCGCAAGCCCCAGCCCGACGAACGGATGCACATCTCCGGAACTGCCGATCGCCAGAAGAAGAATCGTCATTCGAAAACGCCCGATGGTTCACGCCCGAGGCAGCACATAATCCAGCACCGCCACAAAGTGGCACACGCTGCCGGCCATCACAAACAAATGCCAGATTGCA
Organism: uncultured Phycisphaerales bacterium; assembly: GCA_963704405.1. Taxonomy (GTDB): domain Bacteria; phylum Planctomycetota; class Phycisphaerae; order Tepidisphaerales; family Tepidisphaeraceae; genus MFD01213-c1. The sequence continues at coordinate 296,423 of OY969903.1, read as the reverse complement.
TGATTGAACGGCAACCGGTCCCAGAAAAAAAACACCACGCCGCCCGTATATGCAATCCCACCGGCCAGGATCCAGCTCATCCCGCCCGGCGGCAGGGCGGCCAGCATCGGTTTAATCCCAACCAGCGCCAGCCATCCCATCATGATATAGACCGCCACGCTCAGCGGCTCATAGCGATCGACGAAGAAAAACTTCAGCACCACTCCCGCCACCGCCAGCCCCCAGATCACACCAAACAGGCTCCATCCCCAGCGCCGCGCATCGCCAGCAGAAGGATCGGCGTATAAGTCCCCGCAATCAGCAGATAAATCGACGCATGATCGAAAATCTTCATCGCCCGCTTTGCCCGCGGCGAGCGGGCCAGGTGATATCCTGTGCTCGCCACATACATCAGCAGAAGCGTCACACCATAAATACTGACGACCACCACCCCCCGCGGGCTGCTGCCCAGCCGAGCTATCCCGATCAGCGCGATCAATCCCGCAATGCTGAGCATGGCCCCGATTCCATGCGTAATGCTGCTGACCGCCTCCTCCGCCGGCGTTTCCAGATGTGGCTCTTTCACTTTGTCCACCGAATGCTCCGCTGCACACATGTCGCCCATCATCCAATTCCTGAGTGCCGGATTGTCGTCCTGACGAGCCTCGCTGTCAGGCTTGCGCTCCGTATCGCCTGGAGCATGGCATGGACCCATCAGCGCGGACGTGTTGGGAAATGCCGCAATGACGCACATTCAGACCCATCGCAGGCGGCAGGCTTGCAAATCCGCCCGCACTTTCCGCTTCACTTTGCCCCGCTTCCGGTTCCGGCATATACTTTGCCAAATCAGGGCAGGTTTGGCGCATTGAATCTTGCGACCCGTGTGTAATAATCAACCGCGGATCGACCGTGTTCGACTTATCGTTGGCGCGGCGAATTTTAAAGCCGCCCACGGAAAGGCAGCCGCCTATGCCCGGCCCGTCGTTCTTCACTCCGCGGCCTGTAACCCCGTCACTCCCCAAGAAGCGATTTACCGTCGCGCAAGCCAACAAATCGCTTCCACTGGTCAAGCGCATCGTCGGCGACATCGTTCGCACGCATGACGTCGCGCTCGACCTTCAAGCCCGCATCGAGCGCCTGCACGATGCCAAAGAACAGGTTCCCGCCCAGACCGCACTCGATTCCACTCTCGACCGCCTGCAGGACCTGGTCGATGAGCTGAACGAGGTGGGCTGCGAACTGAAAGACTACCAGACCGGCTTGATCGATTTTGTCGGCCGCCACCAGGGCCGCGATGTCTATCTCTGCTGGAAGCTCGGCGAAGAAAAAATCACCTTCTGGCACGAACTCAACACCGGCTTCGCCGGCCGAAAGTCCGTGTCGACGCTGGATGAAAAAGAATAGCCCGAAAGCCAGCGACAGGAAAACCAAACCGATCAACGCCGCGTCCAACGCCGACGCGGCGTTGTCGTTTTAATCGGTGCTGAATATGGCCGGCAGAGAAATTCGAAGAAGAAAAAACCTTTGCACGATTGCCTGAGCGGCTTTTTGATGGACGATGCGCTTCGTCAGCAATCCTTAGCCGGCGCTGAAAATCTCACGCCGCGACTGTCGCCACCCCCAGCACCTTTGCCATCTCTTCCCCAATCGTCGCCGGGCTATTGGCGACCGCGATTCCCGCGGCTTTGAGCGCTGCGATCTTCGTTTCCGCCGTATCTTCACCGCCGCTGATGATCGCCCCGGCATGTCCCATGCGTTTTCCGGGCGGCGCGGTCACGCCGGCGATAAACGCCACCACCGGCTTCTTCACATTTTGCTTGATATAAGCGGCGGCGTTTGCCTCGTCCGCTCCACCGATCTCACCAATCAGGATGATTCCCTGTGTCGCCGGGTCTTTGCTGAACATCTCGAGCAGTTCAATATAATTCAGCCCCTTCACCGGATCGCCGCCGATGCCGACGCAAGTGGTCTGCCCAATGTTGCGGCTGGTGCATTGCCACACCGCTTCATACGTCAGCGTCCCGCTGCGGCTGATGATTCCGACCGACTTCCCCGTCTTCGATTCCTTCGCCGGCAGGTGGATATAACCCGGCATGATTCCGATCTTGCACTCGCCTGGTGTGATCACTCCGGGGCAGTTCGGGCCGATCAGATGCGACTTGGGCCGCTCCTTCAAAAATGCCTTGGCCTTCACCATGTCCAGGACCGGAATCCCTTCGGTGATGGCGCAGATGACGTCCATGCCCGCGTCCGCCGCCTCCATGATGGAATCAGCCGCAAACGGCGGTGGAACGAAAATCATCGTCGCCGTCGCGCCGGTCGCACGCACCGCTTCATGCACCGTGTTGAAAATCGGCAATCCGTTGGCGTCTTTCTGCCCGCCTTTGCCAGGCGTGACCCCGCCGACCATCTTTGTGCCGTATTCCAGGCACCCCTTGGTATGAAATGCCCCGGCCGAGCCGGTAATCCCCTGACAGATAACTTTAGTGTCTTTGTTGACGAGAATGCTCATGGTCGGCGGAGGATAACGGATTACCCAACAGGTGAAAATGGTCCGAAGTGAACCATTGCACTCGGCTGACCGCATCTGACTGTGGGGACAAAAAAACAGCGGTCAGGGGGAGGGCATCCCAGACCGCTGTCGGAGGGGAGAGTGAGAACCGTTTTAAAATCTAATTCATTGCCGGTCGCCTTCTAACAACTTTTGTTCCACGAATAATATGAAAATCGGAAATTGAGGATTTCTATCGTCATTCCGCAGTTTTTTTGATGGTAGATTGCAATACCCCCAGCCACATCGCGTATCGAGCGCGGCGAAATGACCGCATCGCCTGCGTCAGCGTCGCACTGTTCTCTAATTTGCCAGAGTGGCAGCATACAGGCGGAGCCTGTCGATTTGGCATCTTCAGGCAGGGTGGCCGGCATTCGGTCATTCTTCGTAAATTATTTGCTTTAATCGACTTACGTTTGATAATGACCGGGGCTACGATGGCACACTCTTTGCCCTAGGTGAGTGGATCGCGCGGCCGGCACAATCTCAAAAGGAAGCCGCGCTGTTCCATTAAAGTACAAATCAAGGAGATATTCATGGCAAAGATCATTGGCATTGACCTGGGCACAACCAACAGTTGCGTCGCCATCATGGAAGGCGACCAACCGAAGGTGCTGATTAACGCCCAAGGCAGCCGCATCACTCCATCAGTGGTCGGTTTCACAGAAAAAGGTGAACGGCTGATCGGACAGACGGCTAAGCATCAGCAAGTTACCAACCCCAAAAACACTGTTTTCAGCATCAAGCGCTTCATGGGACGCCGCCATAGCGAGGTGGCCAGTGAAGAAAAGATGGTCCCCTACGAAATCATCGGTGGACCCGAAGAAATGGTGAAGGTGCGCGTCCGCGGCAAGGATTACACCCCCGAGCAGGTCAGCAGCTTCATCCTTCAAGACCTCAAGAAGACGGCCGAAGACTATCTCGGGGAAAAAGTCACCGAGGCCGTCATCACTGTCCCCGCATACTTCAACGACGCCCAGCGCAAAGCGACGAAGGACGCCGGCGAAATCGCCGGGTTGACCGTCCTTCGCGTCCTGCCCGAACCCACGGCAGCCGCTCTCGCATACGGCCTCGACAAGAAAAAGAACGAAAAAATCTGCGTCTTCGACCTCGGCGGCGGCACCTTCGATGTGTCCGTCCTTGATGTCGGTGACGGCGTCTTCGAAGTCCTCTCCATCAATGGTGACACCCACCTCGGCGGCGATGACTTCGACCAGGTGCTCATCAACTTCCTGGCGGATGAATTCAAGCGGACCGAAGGGATCGATCTGCGAAAAGATCCGATGGCCCTTCAGCGCCTGAAGGAAGCCGCCGAGAAGGCCAAGATCGAGCTGAGTTCGGCGATGGAGACGACGGTGAATCTGCCGTTCATCACCGCTGACCAGAGCGGTCCGAAGCATTTGCAGATCACGATCAATCGCAGCAAGTTCGAGCAGCTCATTCAGCCGCTGGTTGAAAAGACCCGCAAGCCTGTGCTCGATGCGCTCAAGGACGCAAAGCTGTCGGCAAGCCAGGTTGACGAAGTGGTCCTGGTCGGTGGCAGCACCCGCGTCCCGATGGTGCAAAAGCTGGTGAAGGAACTCTTCAACGGCAAGGAACCCAATAAGAGCGTGAACCCGGACGAAGTGGTCGCCATCGGCGCCGCCATCCAGGGCGCGATCGCCAAAGGCGACGTCAAGGACATCCTGGTTCTCGATGCGACACCGCTCAGCCTGGGCGTCGAAACCCTCGGTGGCGTGATGACTGTCCTCATCCCGCGCAACACTACGATCCCCACCAGCAAGACCGAAACATTCTCCACGGCCAGCGACAACCAGTCGGCGGTGACGATCAACGTCCTGCAAGGCGAACGTGAATTCGCCCGCGATAACCGCCTGCTCGGCAACTTCAATCTCGAAGGCATCCCCCCGGCACCGCGGCTTGCCGCAGATCGAGGTGACGTTCAACATCGACGTCAACGGCATCCTCAACGTCGCCGCCAAAGATCGCGGCACCGGCAAGGAAATTGCCCACCGCATCGAAAAAACCGGAGGTTTGAGCAAGGAAGAAATCGAGAAGATGAAGCGCGACGCCGAGACCCACGCCGCCGACGACAAGAAGCGGCGTGAAGTCATCGACCTGAAGAACCAGGGCGAAAGCCTCGCCTACAGCACCGAAAAAGCCCTGAAAGATTTCGGCGAAAAGGTCGACGGCGGCACCCGGGGTTCCATCGAATCCGCCTTGAACCAGCTCCGCGACGCCCTCAAAGGCGACGACGGCGCTGCCATCAAGAAATCGATGGACAACCTCACCAGCGTCAGCCAGAAACTCGGCGAAGCCATGTACGCCAACCAGGCCGGCGCAACCCCCGGTGGCGCACCAGGCGGCCCCGCCCCCGAAGCCCAATCCGACCGCGCCACCGCCGGCGGTGGGAAGAAGGATGAAGACGTGATCGATGCGGAATATGAAGTGAAGGAATAATCCTCTTCACATTTTCGCGCACATAATAAAGAAGCGGCCGGCATATAACCGGCCGCTTCTTTTTTTATCGTAAATCGCCAGTCTCCCCCTCCGCTTCCGAAAGTGATGCATTTTGTTTTCATTGGCTTCATGAACTCCTCGCCTGTTTGCGAACCGCCCCTTCCCCGTTTCTAATTCGTCCAATGACCGGCGAATTCGATTTCATCAACTGGCTTCGCTCCCAGGAAAAGCCGTCGGCTCTGGTCAGTCTCGGCATCGGTGACGATCTGGCGATCCTGAATTGGCCCAAGGATGATTTGCTGATCGTTGGGGTGGACCAGGTTTTAGATGGAGTTCATTTTGATTCGGCCGTTCATTCGCCTCGCGACATTGGGCGCAAGGTGATGAACCGGAATCTGAGCGACTGCGCGGCCATGGCTTGTCTCCCGACCGCCGCAGTCGCGACCGTCGCGCTGCACAAGGGCTCGGGCATGGAATATGCCCGTGAGCTTTTTCTGGGGATGAAGGAAGCGGCTGATCTTTTCGGTTGCCACATTGTTGGCGGGGATACGGCATCCTGGGAAGGGAAACTGGCCGTCACAGTGACTATTCTTGGCCGCAGTGAAGGGATCGCGCCTGTGACGCGCTCGGGCGCGGTGGCCGGGGATCATCTTTATGTCACCGGCCCGCTGGGTGGGAGCATCCTGGGGCGTCATATGACTTTTGAGCCGCGGGTGAACCTGGCGCGATCGCTGGCGAAAAGCTTCAGCCTTCATGCGATGCTCGATCTCAGCGACGGGCTGGCCCGCGATCTGAGAAATATGTGCATCGCCAGCGGCAATATTGGCGCAGAAATCGAAACTCGGCTGATTCCCATTCACGCCGACGTCGCACGCCTTGGGGATCAGATCAAGCCCGTCGTGCATGCCCTGAATGATGGGGAAGATTACGAGTTGCTGATTGCCACGCCGGATCAGTTGCCCGCTCCTTGTGTTTATATCGGGTGGATTCAGGCGCAGCCGGGGTTGACGCTGGCGACGGACAAGGCGGATATGACCATCGACTGGTTAAAGCTCACCGGCTGGGAGCATTCGCTGTGATCCACGAAAGCCGCAGCGTCGCGGATACGGAGGCGATCGCCGCCAGGCTCGCGGAATCTTTTCAAGGCGGTGAAGTCCTCGCGCTTCATGGCGACCTGGGTGCGGGTAAAACGCAATTCGTTCGTGGATTGGTCCGCGGCCTGGGCGGCGAGCCCCGCGCGGTCTCCAGCCCTACGTATGTCCTGCTCAACATTTATGACCAGGGCCGCCTCGCCGTTTATCACCTGGATGCATATCGAACTGCCGGCCCTGATGACATGGAGGGGATTGGTTTCTCTGAACTGTTGGAGCAGTGCGCGGTGGTGGCGATTGAATGGCCTGATCGCATACCGACGCTGCTTCCGCCGCGCGTGTGGCGCATTCGAATTACGCCCATTGGGGAAAACCACCGCCAGATCGAAATCGAACCCCCGGCGGGGGTTTCCTCCGCGCAAGCGAAATGATTTTGGCTTACGCCCCTTTCACTTCGTCCGTCACCACAATGAACTGCTTCAACGTGTTGGCGCCGAACGCGGTGGTCAGCGCGACATCCGTTGCATCGCGGCCTGTGGCCATCAGCACGCGGCCGATCCGTGGTACATTGTGGCGGGCATCGCATGTCCACCAGCGGCCCCCGAGATAAACTTCGAACCATGCGGAGAAATCCATCGGCGCTGGATTGTAGGGAACGCCGATATCACCGAGATAACCGGTGACATAGCGGGCGGGGATGTTGAGGGCGCGGAGAAGCGTGATGCTGAGGTGCATGAAATCGCGGCAGACGCCGCGCTGCTCGACATAGGTGTCGTAGGCGGTTTTGTTTCGCCGCGCGTGTTCGTAGCCGAAGGTGATGTGATGATGCACCCACTTCTGCACCGCCATCACGCGCGGCCAGCCGATTTGCGTGTCGGCAAATAATCGCCATGCAATATCCGACATCCGGTCCACCTCGCAATATCGGCTGGCCATCAGGTACGGCAGAACTTCCGGCGGCAACTCGCTGACCGTGTGCTGGATGGCGCCTGCGCCGGGAATGTCCAGTTCACCCGTATCGTGGATGAGAACATCGTGGCTGATTCGCAGGTCGCCGACAGGAGCGATGATTCGCCCGACCTTATTTCCGAACACGTCATAGAAATCTTCGACCGGCACTTGCGGATCGAGCACCAGTTTTTCCGGTCGAACCAGATCCTTGTCGCGCGAAGGATGGACGTACAACATCAGCAACATCGGCGTAGGCGCAGGGAGGCCGAAGATGAGGTCGAAACCAATGCGGATTTGCATGAAATCTTTTCCGAGAACAACAGAAGCGATCAAGTTGGTGCCCGCAAGCTAACCCCGGACTGTCATGGGCGTCAATGTTATTTCTCGTGTTGCGGCGGAGGGTGATTTAGATCGCGGATTTTTGGATTGAAATGCATTCCAGTCGAAAATCCGCAATCCAATCCGGAATTGGGAAACTTTACCGCTGGAATTATCGTCTTTGCGGTTACATTGGTGTTCCGCCGGAGGGCTTGGCGGGGATCCATTTCTTTTACGGAATAACCGCTTTATGACGCGCAAGAACATTGTTCGCCGCACTGCCATTGGACATCATCGCCGGGTTGCTTTGTTTGAATCGCTGGAATATCGGCGGCTGATGTCGGGGACGACAGCGGCGGCGGTGGAGATTTCAGTGGATCCGGCGGGTTTTATTTCGGGAACCGTTTTCAATGATATCAATGTCAACGGCCGGCATAATACCGCCGAACCGGGGCTTCCCGGCCGCACGATATATATTGATGCGAACAATGATCACATGATGGAACCAGGGGAGAAACGTGCGGTCACCAATTCCGCAGGGGAGTATGCCTTCATCGGACTGACGCCTGGTAATTATTTGCTCCGGCAGGTTCTGCCGGCGGGTTGGCGGCAGACGACACCGGCGCAGAATTTTGCGCAGCACGTTCATCTCACGAATCAAGCAGTTCACTTCAAATCATTTGGTGCAACGGCCTCCAGCGCCACCTGGAATGACTATGGGGGGAATTCGCAGCACACAGGTCTGTCATCGGTAGCATCGCAGTCCATGGATACGATTCGGTGGAGCGCGCCTGTCGATCTGCAGGCGCAAATCAGCGGCAACGATATTTTCATTCATTATGGCACGCCGCTGTTTACTGCCGACAACGTAATGATCCTGCCGGTGAAAACCGGGGTGGATGATGGTTTTGAATTGCAAGGGCGGCAAGCTTTAGATGGAAAGCTGCTGTGGACCGTGCAGACGGATTACCTCCTTCCCCCGCACGATTGGACGCCGAGCTATTCACCTACGCTCACCCGGGACAATCGCGTTTACTTCGCTGGCATTGGCGGGACGGTGTATTACATCGATCACGTCAACCTGCCTGGAGCCAAGACGATTCACCAGCTTGCGTATTATGGCTTGTCTCAATACGCCGCGCATAAGAGCGAACTGAACGCGACGGTTTTCATCGATACGCCGATCACGAGCGACGAGGCCGGTAATATTTTCTTTGGCGTGCAGGTGACGGGGAATAATCCGTTGAATCTCACAGGTGGATTGGCGCGGATTTCCAATACCGGCGTTGGCGCATTCGCTTCGGCGTCAGCAGTGACGGGCAGCCTTGCCGTCACCAAGGTGGCGCAGAACTGCGCTGCTTCGCTCAGCAATGATGGCAAGCTGGTCTATGTTTCGATGGAGAAATCTTCCGATTTTTTTGGCGCGGCCGGCATTTTGGCGCCGAATTACCTCGTCGCACTGGACAGCAGAACGCTGGCGCTCGTTGGAAAAGTTGCATTGATTGATCCGGGCGATGGGGCGCTGGCGACGGTTCCGGACGCCAGCACGGCTTCGCCGATGGTTGGGCCGGATGGGGACGTTTATTACGGAATTCTCGACGACGCCAACGATAACCATGACCGTGGTTTTCTTCTGCATTTCAACCGCGATCTGTCGCAAACCAAAACCACGGGCGCTTTCGGATGGGACGATACGGCTTCGGTTGTCCCCGCCTCGATGGTTCCCAGCTACCACGGCTCGTCCGAATATCTGCTGATGACCAAGTACAACGACTACGCCGGGCTCGGCGGCACAGGGGTGAACAGGCTGGCCGTGCTTGATCCCAATGCGACCGAGGTCGACCCGATTTCCGGGGTGACGACGATGAAAGAGGTGCTGACAATCGCCGGCGTGACGCCCGACCAGCAGTTTCCCCAAATCCCCGGCGCTGTCCGCGAATGGTGCATCAACACCGCCGTGGTGGACCCACAGACGAATTCGGTCCTCGCCGGCAGCGAGGACGGAAGGCTCTACCGTTGGAATCTGGTCAGCAATACCTTCACGCAGGTCATCAAGCTGACCGATGGCATCGGCGAGGCCTATACGCCTACCATCATCGGGCCGGATGGGACGGTTTATGCGATCAACGATGCGATCTTGTTTGCGGTTGGGTCGAGTTCGCTTTGACGTGCGCGTTAAGCTGGCGAATGGATACCGATCGTTTCTTTGAGCCGCAATCGCTTTTTGCGGCGCGGCGATTAAACAGTCGCCGCGCCTATTTCCGCGCCCCGATGATCTGCTACTATGTTGCACCGCTTCGTTGAGGAAAGGGTTCGCCGCCAATGACGTATTGCCTGGGCATCGTTACAAAATTCGGCCTTGTGATGGCTTCAGACTCGCGGACCAATGCCGGTTTCGATCAGGTCAACACCGTTAAGAAAATGCACACGTTCGTTCATCCCGGCGAACGGGTGTTCATCATCCTCGCCAGCGGGAGCCTTTCTTGCACGCAATCCATCATCACGCTGCTGCGCCGGGATTTTGATAAGGGCCTGGGTCTGGCGACTGCGCCGACCATGTACGATGCGGCCAGAATCGCCGGTGAAAAAGTGCGCGAGGTGGACAACATCGACCGCCCGGCGCTGGAGCGGGATGAATACAAATTCAATGTCCATCTTCTGATCGGCGGGCAGGTGAAGGGGGAACGGCCGGAACTGTTTTTGATTTATCCTCAGGGCAATCCGCTTCAGTTCAGCGAGGAATCTCCTTATCTCCAGATTGGTGAAACCAAGTATGGCCGGCCGATCCTCGATCGCGGAATCCGGTTTGAAAAAACGACATTGGAAGAAGCCGCCAAGTATGCGCTGTTGTCGATGGACAGCACGATGAAGAGTAATGTGACAGTGGGGCCGCCGGTGGATTTGCTGGCTTATTCGCAGGATGACCTGAACATCACGCGGCATCGCCGATTCATGCCCGATGATGCGGACCTGGCGAAGATTCGCACCCGATGGGATCAGGCATTGCGCCAGGCCGTGGCGCGTTTGCCGCAGGTGCATTTCCGTACGCCCGTGGCGGGGAAGCAGGGGCAGGAAGAGACAATTGAACTGGTGGATCGGCCCGGCGATGTATCGTCGCCCGACGGCCAGGTTCAAATGACGCAGCGGTGCCGGAGAGCAAGTAAGAGCCTCTAACCCAACCTCCCGCGCGTTGATGCGCCGCGGTATCGCGTCAGGATCGAGGCGTCGAAACGAAAGTAGTATTGAAGAAATACGAGCGAGTTTCGACAACGAAGAGCCTGACGCGATACCGCTAGCAGCGACCGCGCGAGGTTGGGTTAGAGGCTCTAAGGTTGTTGAGCGGTTAAAGCTAACAGCGAAACCCACTCTAATTATTTTCAGATTTGCCGCTCGGCCACGTCACATTGTGGATGGGTTTTAGAATTTCCAGGACTTCCGCCAGAAGTTGCTTGTCGATTGGCTGGCTGATGGCGGCGATGTTGAGTTCCATGTTCTTGGAATCCGCAGTCCCTACCAGCGTTGTCGCGATCTCCGGCTGAGCCACCGAATACTGCACGGCAAGCTTTTCGATGCTGGCGCCTTTGGCTTTGCAATGGGCGGCGGCTTTGGCGCACAGTTCCTTCACCTTTGGTGGCGCGGGGTGCCAGGAAGGCGTGCCGCGGTTTGACAGCAATCCCATGCCAAGCGGCGAAGCGCTGATGACTCCGACGCCGCGAGATTTCAAGGTGGGGACCAGTTCCATCAGGGAGGTGTCGTTTAGTTCATAGTGGCAATAGGAAAGGATGACATCGACCTCCGCGCGTTCGACGACATAGCGCAGCGCCTTCAGCGGCAGGCCGGTTACACCGATGAACCGCACCTTGCCCGTCTCCTGCAATTTTCGTAGCGCCGGCAGCGTTTCATTCACGATCTGGTCGAGGCTGACAAACTCAATGTCGTGGCATTGGATCACATCAATATGGCTGAGGCCCATGCGCTTGAGGCTTTCGTCAACGCTTGCCGTAACCCGGGCGGCAGAAAAGTCGAAATCTTTCATGTCCTGACCATACCGGCCGACTTTGGTCGCCATGATGTATTTGTCCCGCGGCACGGTTTTGATCGCTTTACCGAGCAGGGTTTCGGCCTTGGTTAAGCCGTAGAAGGGGGAGACATCGATGAAATTGATGCCGCGTTCGATGCAGACGTGAACTGCGCGAATGGCATCGGCCTCATCGATATCATGAAAAACGGCCCCCAGGGACGATGCCCCAAAGCTCAGCGTCGATACTTTCAGTCCTGTTTTTCCAAGATCCCGGTATTGCATTCACCTCTCCAGATGCTGCCTCTGTCCGATCGCATGAGCCGATGGCTTGTCGCCGGGGCATATTTTGTCACGCGACAGGAAATTTCGCTAGTTTGCCCCTTCACAGTGTATTGTTCAGATGAAACTTTTGGCTGAACACGGAGTCAAACACGGACAGGTTATAATCCGCATCCCCATCTATTGGTAATGTACTTGAAGGAACCATCCATGAAGCATTTTCATCTGCTGATGCTGTGTGTTCTTGCCGTCGCCGCGCCGAGTCGGGCGGACGAGATACCCCTGGAGAGCAAGATTGATTCGGTGGGCTTGTTCAAAAATGGGTTGGCGGTAGTGCATCGGAGTGTGCAGGTCAGCGGCTCAGGGATTTACCGGGTCGAGGATGTTCCGGTTCCGGTCCATGGGACGTACTGGATTGATGGTGATGTTCCCGTGGAAACGCAGGTGACGATGCGGGAAGTGGATGCACCGGTGAGGATGAAGCCGGGGATCGATTTTCAGCAGGATTTGGTTGGTCGGGCTGTGAATATCAGGTTTCATGATGGAACCTTGCCGGGGATTAAGGGGACGGTGGTTGCGCTGGACCGCTCGCACGGCGGCGAAGCATGGAGCCGCAGATATCTGCAGCCTCAATATGGTTCTGTCTATGGCGACAACAATGTGCCGACCCCTGGGCAATATCTGGTGCTGGAGACCAGCGCTGGCCGTGTCTATGCCGACGCAAGCCTGATCGCATATCTGCAGGTGGAAGGCGCGGGGCCGATCAAAGAACGCCACCCGGTATTGCTTCTGACGGTTGGCGGCGAAGAAAAAACCGCGCATACACTGCACATCAGTTATCTCACGCAGGGAATGGCCTGGGCGCCCAGCTACCGAATCAGCCTGGTCAACGACAAGACGTTGGCGCTGGAACAGCAGGCGGTGATTAAGAATGAATTGCAGGATCTGAAAGATGCCGAGATCAGTCTGATCAGCGGGTTTCCAAGCATTCAGTTTGCGCACGTGACAAGCCCGATGTCGTTGAGCCAAAGCTGGGCGCAGTTCTTTGCGCAGATCAATCAAAATTCGGCGGAGCCGAGCGGGGCGGCTGCAAATATGCAGCAGGCGGTTTCCAACGCCGCAAATTCGAATGATGCGGGGATTGATCTTTCCGCGGTTCCTGCCGGGGAAGGTGTCGACCTGCATTATCAGTCAATCGGGAAGCGATCGATGGGTGAGGGGGATTCGCTGTCGCTGTCGGTTGCCAAAGGGGAAGCGGCGTATGAGCGGATTGTGGAATGGGTTGTCCCGGATACGCGCGATGTGGACGGGCGATTCGTGGATGACTACCGCCGACATGAAAACTATGACGACTCGGCATGGGATGCGGTGCGATTCAAGAATCCGCTTCCATTCGCGATGACCACTGCGCCCGCGATGATCCTGGATGCAGGCCGCTTCGCCGGGCAGCGCATGAGCTTCTGGGTCAACAGCGGTGAACAGACGACGCTGCATGTGACCAAAGCCTTATCGCTGCGCACCCGCGCGGTGGAGCAGGAAGATGAAGGGGACAATCGTCAACTGGTAAAAATGGGCGGCCGCAAATATCGCAAGGTGGCAGTGAAAGGAGAGATCAACGTGAGCAATCATCGCAATCAGGAGATCAACCTGGTGATTCGAAGGCAGTTTTCCGGAGATCTCATCAAGGCGGATGCGGACCCAAAACTGATCCTTCGGGAAGAAGGCGTTTATTCAGTCAATCGGCGCAATGAACTGACCTGGACCCTGCCGCTCAAGAGCGGAGAAGAGAAGACGCTGACCTACAGCTATACCGTGCTGGTGGCAGATTGAGCGGCAAGACAAGGACCCCCAAAGCGATTAACATGCCCGGCCCGCCGAGCGGCGGATGGTTTTTAGATCAGAAATACGGTTACCTTGGAGAAATGAATGGCCAGCGACATCAAAATTGCAACCACGGATCGCGCCGGGCGCATGACCGCCAGCAGCGGATCGAAATGGGAACCGCTGATGGGCTATAGCCGGGCGGTGCGGAGTGGGAACATCATCGCCGTCACGGGAACGGTTGGGGTGAATGCGGATGGGAGTTATTCGCCGAGCCTGGGGGAGCAGACTCGGCGATCGCTGGCGATCGTGCGAGCCGCGGTTGAATCGCTGGGCGGACGGATCGATCAGGTGATCCGGACGCGCATGTTTGTGACAGATATCAGCAAATGGGAAGAGGTGGCGCGGGTGCATGGGGAAGTGTTCGCCGAGATCCGCCCGGCGACGAGCATTGTCGAGGTGAGCAAGCTGATCGATAAGGATGCGCAGATTGAGATTGAAGCGGATGCGGTGGTGGCTTAAGAATTTATTATCTTCGGTTTTTTAGATGGGCAGCGGCAATCGGGCGATCATAAGTGCATTTGAAGCCGCTGATTAGACGATTTAAACCGCCGCCGGCATTGGGGTTTATCGACAATTCCGGAAGCGCCGGCGGGCAATTCCATGTGCGCATCCGCATTCTGGTATTTCAAGTGGTAGACTCTGGGGATGAGCGAACAACTGGTTGAAGGCAAAGCAGCGGCCGTCGTCGAGGCGAAGCGGGCTGTTAATGATCTTTCCGGCGACATCGAGCGTGCGGTCGAGCGCGAGCCGTTGGATCGGGTTCGGTGCATTCGGCTGTTCGACAACTACTACCGCTGCAACTGGTGGGCGCCCGCGACCGGGAAAGCGGATACGAACAAGGCATTTGACTGGGCCGTGGGCACGACGCACCAGGTCCGCAAGAGCAGTTTCCTGGCGGCGACAATGGAAGCAGGGCATTTAACGATTCAGGTCGTGCCGCGACGGGAGACCACGAATCGGTGAATCCGTAAGTAGCCGGCGCCTTTCAATTTAATCGCATACGATGACAAAGCCTCGGCCTCAAATCCGGGGCTTTTGTCGCGTGATGGGTGAACCATTCGATTTGCATAATGTGGTCGAATGATATTCCGAGCGGCGCTGAATATGGCGGAAGAGAAAGACAAAAACAAAGAGGAAAACAAATCACAGCCGCAGGGGCTGCCGCCCCCGCACCCCCGCAAGCAGAGGAATTGTGATAAGAGGGAAGGTGTAAAAGGACCGCTGCGCGGGCAGTGAAGGTTAGCCGGAGGCGGAACCCTGCTCTTACTCTCGCCGTGCCGCTCGGTTCCGCCTCCAGCGTCCTCCACCTCCGTAGGCAAGGCACGCCCCCAGTTGGCGCAGAGCGGATGTAAGCTGCAAAGAAAACTTGCCGGCGCGGCCGCGCCGGCAAGCCGTCAAAAGCCACCCAAGGCGTGCATCGCTATTTCTCGCTGCGCGCCCATTCATGCATCTCATGGGACCGCCCGGCCGTCACGCTGTGGCGCGCAGGTGGATGCAAGCTGCGAAGAAATTCACCGGCGGAGCCGCACCGGAAAGCCGTCGAAACGCCGCCCATGGCGCACATCGCCATTTCTCACTGCTCGTTATTTCTTCGCTGCCCGCCGATTCATTACATCGCCTGCCATTTCATGGCACCGCCCGCCCGTAGCATTGGTTCAATTCCAATCGTCCGCAATCACCGGAAGTAGGAGGCCCGGCGTTCCGCCATAAAACCATCCGTGTACAACTGCCACAGGGGGCGTGCCCTGCCCAGGAGGCGGGGACGCTGGGGCGGAACCGAATGCCATTCGGTTAATCGTTAAGCGGCTTGTTTGGCTCGGGTTGGCAGTAGGTGGATCGAGGTTTTCTCATCAGACTGTACGAGTTATGAATCCGCCGCTTTACCACCCGTGGATGATATCGGCCCGGCGCAAAGGATTCACCTTCAACTCCGATCCGCTCACGCCTTCCGCTGGTTTGAGCAGCGCGATGAGCCAACGTGATGCATCGACGAAGCTGATGCGACTGGCGTCGTCGATCTCCTGCTCTTGCGCCGCGTCCCGCATCGCGGCACGGATCAGGTTGTACACCAGTGCAAAGACCATCAACTCCTTCATCACGCCGTCAGGCGTCTGGCACTTGAGGTGCTCCATCTTCATCGTTGTTTTCAAATGCCGGAAGTTGGTTTCGATCCCCCAGCGCAACTGGTACAGCCGGGCAATCTCTCGCTTGGGATAGCGCATCGGATCCAGCAGCGTGGTGACGAGCGTCACCTGGCGGGTGCGCATTCCCCTGGCGATGATGTCGTAGCGAAGCTCGCGAAGCACAAGCGTCTGCGGCAGGCTGGCAAACACGTCGGCGGCCATGCCGCTTATCCGCTTGGAAGGCTTAATCCACCGAACAATCTGATCCTGCCTGCCAAGGCTCTTCACAAAATGGGAGTTGGGGAGTGATCTTTTGTATGCTCCTTTTTTCCTCGATCTTCCCCGCGCCGCCCGGCCGGGCGTGAAGTCGACGACCTGGCTCGCATTCATGCGGAACACCGCATCTACCGACATTTTCCCCAGCGTCACCAGATGCCCAAAGGAACAGAATCCCCGGTCTCCCAGCAGCACGTCGCCGGCCTGCAACAGGCCGTGCGGCCCGGCAAGTTGACTGGCCTCGCCCATGGTCAGGGCCATCATGCTCAACTGCAGGATCATTCCGCTGGCCAGATCCATAAGCGCCAGCATTTTGATCATGGGGAAGCCGCATCCGGATTTCTGCTCGCTGGGCTGGGGCCACATTTTTTGCAGTGCCGGTTCGTCGGGCGTACTGACGGTTGTGCCGTCGATCATCAGCACGCGACGGCCCAGCCAGATGGAGGCGGATTGGTTACACGCATCGCACGATAATTGTTCGACCAGCCTGGCCACGCCCGCCGCCGGCAGCCGCTGCCGCGCGTCGCAGTAGCTTCCCTCGCTGCAACCAATGCCCCAGAGCCACCGCAGATGAGTCATGGCCGTGTTGCCATGCAGAACCTGCAGCAGGAACAGCGTCATGGTGTTGGCTGGATTGAGCAGCCGATTACGCCAGACATGACCGACCTGGGCAAAACATCGGTTGATTCTCTCGGCCCCGCCAAGAGACCCCAAGGGGTCAGATTTGATCCGCTGCAGCGTGGACGCGATGATAGCCATCCGTGGCCTCCTTTGAGTTTGGGGACTTAAGACATCACCATTCTCTCAGGAGGCCGCGTCTTGCGCGAATATTCACAACGCGCGCCGCGGCGCGGAGTTATGTGCTAACCGAATGGCATTCGGGGCGGAACCTGTGGCACGGCGAGAGTAAGAACCGGTTCCGCCCCGGCTATAACCCCACCCGCCGGCGCAGCCGTCCTTTTACACATTCCCTCTTATCTCAATTCCCCTCCCAGCGGGGGTGCGGGGGCAGCAGCCCCTGCGGCTGCGATTTATCTTTGTCTTTGTCTTACTCTTCCCCTTCCGCCATATTCAATGCCCTTTATCAATCGCCCCTTCTCCGCATCGCGTGAATCGCCTACCGATAGCAAATAGCTATTATTGAACCGGTTTGTTCCTGGATTTCACGTGTTTCTTATCCGGCGCTTAGGGCGTTTTCCGTAGCGTGTTCCCTCGCCGGTATCGCCGGCCTTCATGCCGGAGAGGGGGGACTTGTCTCGATTCTCGCCATTGCCCGCGGCCTTGCGCAGCTCCCGATCCTGCGGCGCCCACCAGTGCTTTTTCACGCCTTGCCTCACCAGCTTTGCGGCTTCCTCAGGCGTATCAACAACGCGAAAAATATCCATGTCCTCTGCATCGATGTATTCCGGCAGCAGCGTCGCGCGAATCCAATCGAGCAGGCCGCTCCAATAGGATTTGCCGAACAGAATGATGGGGAAGGCTTCGATCTTGAGTGTTTGAATGAGTGTGAGCGTTTCAAAGAATTCATCGAGCGTGCCATACCCGCCCGGGAAGCAGATGAATGCGGAGGCGTATTTCACGAACATCACTTTGCGAACGTAGAAGTAGTGAAAATCCAGCGTGATATGCTGGTAGCGGTTGGCCTCCTGCTCGTGCGGCAAGGTGATGTTGCAGCCCACGCTGATGCCGCCCGCTTCAAACGCTCCTTTATTGGCGGCTTCCATGATGCCGGGCCCGCCGCCGGTGATGACGGCAAATTTCGACCTGGCCAGAAGGCGCGCGGTTTTTTCGGCGGCATGATAGTAAGGATCTTCGGGGTCGGTCCGTGCACTGCCAAAAATCGAAACGGCCCGGCCGACATTGGCCAGGGCCTCAAACCCTTCGACAAACTCGGACATGATGCGGAAGATGCGCCAGGAGTCTGATCCGCCCGGCGTGAATTCTTTGGTAGGGCGATGGTTGACGGGCATGGTCAAGGTTCCTTTTCGCATGGGTGGGCGGCCTTGGCATCGACAATTTCAGAGGTATTCTCGGCCGCCGCGGCTAATCCTGGCGATCCTTTTTCCCAGTCACGCATGGATGGCCGCGAGATCGGCCGCATCCAGGTCGTGAGCATTCTTCCTTAACGTGCCTTTTAGTCCCCCAGCCCCAGTTTCTTTTTCTTTTCTTCCCATTCCGCCGACTCTCGTTTGTTTTCGGTTGCCAGCGGCTTGCCGGTTTTAATCGCTTCCACTTCCAGCCGAGTCAGGTGGACGCCTTCGAAGTTGTAATCCATGAACGCCTCCGCCGCGATCGGCACGATCGGCTGGATCAGCGCGTACATTGCATTCGCATAATCGCGGATTTCCTGCTGGGCGTGGGGGTCCATTCGCAGGGACAGGAAGTGAAACAAATTGTGCAGATCGATCTTCCAATACCACTCGGTATAGACGCTCACCGGCAGCGCAATCCGCGCCAATTCGCGCGAAACGCCTTTTGCCATCAGCCCTTCGTAGTCGGCGTACTGCTTCTCCACTTTGTCCAGGTGATCCAGGAATTCCTGGGCCGTCAGCGGATCGATCGGGTCTTCGCCGCCCTGGCGGTTGGTCGTGCTCTGCTTGCGCACGTTGTCGATCGATGGGCGATAAAAACGATCTCGCACAACAGAATAGCGGGCGGAATATTCGTTGACGTTGGCAGTGCGATGGCGGATCCATTGGCGGGCGATGAAGATCGGCATCACGTGATGGAATTTAAACTCCACCATTTCAAATGGCGTGGAATGCCGGTGCCGGGCGAGATAGCGGATCAACCCGCGGTCTTCATTCACCTGCTTGGTGCCCGCGCCATATGAAACGCGGGCGGCCTGGACGATCGCAAAATCCGCCGACTTTCCCGCGGGGGCAAAACGTGGCATGACATCCAGCATCGCCACCATTCCATGATCGTGAACCTTGACCTCCCATCGGCCGGCCCCGCCCATCACGTCATGCATTTCGCCTTCAAAAGGCTTGCGATCGATCTGAATCCTGCTGATCTCCGCATTGCGAATGCTCATGCGGGCCAATATAGCAATGACTTGGGACGGCGAAAGAGAGCGGCGGGCAAGCCGCTAAAGCATTCCCCGGACCAGCAACATCGACATCAGCAAATATGCCATGTAACCACCGATGAGTGCGAAACCTTCCGCTTTGGATAATCTCCAAAATCCCAGGCCCATCGGCAATAAAAAAAGCCCGAGGACGATCAGCACGATGGCATCCACCCGCCACACCGCAAGGGGATATGGAATTCCATCCGCGGCTGCCACGGGTTCCGGTTCATCCTCGGCAATGGGCAGCGTGGTGGGCTGGGACGTCGCTTGGGTCGACGATGAGCGCACCAGCGCCGGTTGAGTTGAAGCAGGCAATCCGGTCGGCGCAGTTGTTGGCGAGGCCGCGATGGGTTCATTTTCTAAAACCTGCGATCGCACGGTCATCGCCAACATGCGAAGGGGATGATACTGCCCCTCCAGCACCACCAGCGGCAGCAGCAGGCACATATTGAGCAGCACCACCCCAACCTGCGAAGTCACCGCCACGCCTGAGCGCCCGCCGTGCGCGAGATCCACTCCCGCGCCGAGCATCGGCAGCACCAGCAGCGGGCTTAGAATCGTCGCCGCCAATAAGCCGGCTGATGTGAAGTCACTGGCATGGCTTGCCTGATCGGTGCCTCGAACCGCCGCCAAGGCGCCAAGTCCAGCCAGCACGGCAGCGAGGGAAAATTGAATAACCCGAAGCGGCGAAAATTTTTCAGATGTGATGGGCTTAGGCGCCGCAGGCTCTGCGGAATTATTTCCAGGCGACCCCGAGTCATTCCAGAGAAGGAAGACGACCAGCCCCTCAATCGCCAGAACCACCACATGAAGCAGAGCCAGCTTTCCCCGAAATCCCATTAAAAACACGAGCAATGCAACGGGTAGAACCATTGGCCACCGCTTCCGCGTCCCCGCGGTTGGTGTGACCGGCGCGAGCACGGTGATGGCCCCGATCCCCAGCGAGATGCTCGCAACACTCGAAGCAAATATCACGCGAATCGCAACTTCAGATCGGTTCCCCATCATCGCGAGCAGCGCCACCGCCGCGATCGGCAGCCAATGCCCGATAGCAAGCCTGCCCGCCGACGGCTCCCGGGCACCAACCAGCGAATCCGCCGCCGCCCGCGAAGCGATGTACAACACCACAGCCGCCGCGGCCACTAAGGCGAGGCCGGGGTTGGTATGAATCTCCATTCCGAAGAGTCGCATGAGCTTTTGATGGTGCGGGCACGGGCAGGAATTGTCCAGCCATTCAATCCCAGGCTGTTTCACTCAATTGCATGTTGCGGCATTTTAGAAACGATGCTAACGTTCTCAGGGCACTTCAAGGCAGTCGGTATGGCCTTAATTTTAGTCGTTGATGATAATAGTGACGTCTGCAAGCCCCTCGCGAAGCTGTTGAAGCATCTTGGGTACCAGGGAGAGTGCGCATTCAGCGGCGAAGACGCGCTCCGCTTCGTCGATCAGCAGTGCCCCGACCTTATCATTTTGGATGTAATGATGCCCGGCATGGACGGCCTGGAAGTCCTTCGACGATTGAAATCAAAAGAAGAAACCCGGCAGGTGCCGGTCGTCATGTTCAGCGCCGTCGCCGACCCCGATTATCGCGCGCATGTCATTAATAAAGGCGCATCAGATTACTGGATAAAAGCAGCAGTTAATTTTGACGAGCTTCATGGACGGATTGAGAAGCTGATTAAGCCGGCGGCGTAAGGTTTGAGGCCGCCTCTGGTCCTTCTTCCTCTGGAACACGCAAGCGGATCGGCCCGCGAGTGGGTCAGGATAAGGGGGAACAATCGCCCGACCATTTCCTCACATTTTCCATATGGACCCGAACTTTCCCTCCCTGCTTCAACTTCTCGCCTATACCTGTATAATCCCCGATTCGCGAGGTTGCGCGTGGTTTGCCTCCCCCCTTCGGCGAGTGTTTTTTCGACGTGCCATTATTGCAGAAAACAATTTCCAGGGAAGTGTCGATCACCGGGCCCGGCCTGTTCTCCGGTGAATCGGCGACGCTGACCTTCATGCCGGCCGCGCCGGATGCAGGGATTACGTTCGTACGCGAGCAGGATGGCAAAGTCGCGACAATCGCCGCCCGGATTGAAAATGTCCTCAAGCGCCCGCGGCGGACGTGTTTGCGCAATGGAACGCTGTTCGTTGAGACGATCGAACATTGCATGGCCGCCCTCAGCGGCATGGGGATCGACAACGCCATCGTGCGCATCAGCGGGGGCATGGTCGGTGAGTTGCCCGGTGGGGATGGATCAAGCAGGCAATTTGTCGATGCGCTCACCGAAGCCGGGCCAACTGAACAGCAGACCGATGTGCAGCCGCTGATTATCACAGAAGCAGTGACCGTCACCGACGGCGACGCCACCCTGGCCGCTCTGCCCGGCCCGACCGATCGGCTCGAAATTGTTTACGAATTCGAAGCGCCCGCCCCCGTCGGCAGACAGATTTTTGCCTTTCATGTCGGTAAGGACGACTTCATCACCCAACTGGCTCCCGCTCGAACATTTTCATTCGAAGCCGATGCACGCGACGCTTGGTCGCGCGGTGTAGGGAAGCACCTGACTCCCAAAGACATCCTTGTCATCTCTGAAACCGGCCCCATCGACAACGCCTTCCGATTCCCCGATGAATGCGCCCGCCACAAGGCCCTGGATATCCTCGGCGACCTGTATCTGATCGGGCGTCCCCTTCGAGGCCGGATTATCGCCTACAAGAGTGGCCACGTCCTCAACCACCTGCTGGCCCGCCGACTGCTGCAACGGGAAGAAAAAACCGTTCGCCAATCCATGGTCCATCGCGATGCGGCTTTAGACATCCGCCGAATCCAGCGCATCCTTCCCCACCGCTATCCGATGCTGCTGGTCGATCGTGTCCTGGAGATTCAGGGGGACCATAAGGCGATTGGAATTAAAAATGTCACCTTTAATGACATTTTTTTCCAGGGACATTATCCCGGCACCCCGATCATGCCGGGCGTTCTGATCGTGGAAGCCTTGGCCCAGCTTGGCGGCATCCTGCTGAGCCAGAAGCTGGAACACACGGGAAAGCTTGCGGTGCTGCTCAGCATGGATAAGGTGAAGATGAGGCATCCCGTCACACCGGGCGATCAATTGCTGCTGGAAGCAGTCACGGTGCGCGTGAAAAGCCGCACAGGACATGTGCGCTGCAAGGCGTTTGTAGGAGACAAGCTCGCCGCCGAGGCGGATATTAAATTCATGCTTGTGGATGCGGAGCCGGTTTAGCTGGTGTGGTCCCTTGTCAGTGGTCAGTGGTCAGTTGTCAGTTGTCCGTCGCCGGTGGTTGAAGTCTGGTGCGCCGCCTGACAATGACACAAACGGATAGTTGACGATGGTTGGATCACGATTCGCAACTGACAACGGACAACTGACAACGGACAATTAAAACCGGACGTCTTTAAAGATTATGCCCAAGATTTCGCCCCTGGCTGTGGTTGATCCAAAGGCTCGCGTTGCTGATGACGTTGAGGTGGGGCCGTTCTGCACGGTCGGGCCGGATGTGACGCTGGGGCCGGGGAATCGATTGATCAGCCACGTGGCAATCGGCGGCAATACCACCGTTGGTGAGGGGAATACGTTCTTTCCCTTTTCCGCGATCGGCGGTGTCCCGCAGGATAAGAAATTTCGCGGCGAAAATTCCAGCCTGATCATTGGCAATCGCAATCTCATCCGCGAAGCCGTCACCATCCACCTGGGCACGACCCTGGGCGGCGGAGTCACGATCGTCGGAGACGGCAACCTGCTCATGGTGAATTGCCATATCGGACATGACTGCCACGTCGGCAATAACTGCGTCCTGGCGAACAATGTCATGCTCGCCGGCCATGTGCATGTGGGAAACAACGTCGTAATGTCCGGAGCGGCGGCAAGCCACCATTATGTGACGATCGGTGACTATGCATTCATCGCCGGCATGGCCCGCATTCATCATGATGTGCCGCCGTTTGTGAAGGTGTCGGATGACGACAAAATCCGCGCCCTCAATGCCGAGGGAATGAAACGAGCCGGCTTCTCACCGGCGGATATCGAAGAAGTTGAAGAAGCGGCGCGGCGGTTGTTCTTCAACCGCGAAAAACCATTCGCCACCGCCTTGGCCGATTTCGACACGATGAACGGGCTGCATCCGCAGGTAAAGGCGATGGTAGAGTTTCTCCGCCGCCGCAATTGCGGGAAACACGGCCGATATCTGGAAAGCCTGCGGCCAAAAAAGGGAAGCGCCCCTCCCGCTGCACCGTCGGCAGAGTAAAAGCACGCGCACGGAATGCACGGCTGATAATTATTGGCTAAAAACTTCCGAAGATTCTTCAATTCGCGCGCTTGCGCCCTTTTGCTCCCCTTCTATCTTATTACTCATCAGACGTCGCTGAGCCCACGGATGGGCCGGGCTCACGGTTGTCATGGCAGAGCTACAAGACAAGATCAAGCTGGCGCTCGATGAGGCGAGGATGCTCGTCCTCGGCAGCCAGATCCTGCTGGGCTTTCAATACCGCGCGACCCTGGAACCAGGGTTCGATCAGCTTCCACCTCATGCCCAATATCTAAAGCTCACCGGCCTGGGTTGCATCCTTTTCGCCAATATGCTCCTGATGTGGCCGGCGGCGTTTCATCAGATCACCGAAGAAGGTGAAGGAACCGAGGCTGTGCATTCCTTCACAACCACTACTGTCTGCTGGGCCTTATGGCCCTTCGGGGCGGCGATAGCGCTCGATTTCTATATTGCCACCCTTAACATCGCCGGGCCGGGCATCGCAACCGCCGTCGCGATTCTGATGGGCCTTCTCGCGATTTTCTTCTGGTTCGGCCTTGAACACTGGCAGCGACGCAAAAATCAGCAACATCCGGAGTCTTCCATGAAGAAACAACCAAACCCCGCAAAGGAAAAAACCAGGCTGATGGACAAGATCAATCAGCTCCTGACCGAAAGCCGCGTCATCATCCCCGGCGCAGGCGCTGCTCGGATTCCAACTCGTCGCCATCCTCATGGAAGGCTTCACCAAGCTGCCTCTGTCGTCGCAATATGTTCATATGGCGAGCCTGGCGATGATCGGCATCGCCACCATTCTTCTGATGACGCCGGCGGCGTATCACCGGATCGTGGAAGACGGCGAAGAGACCATGCGGTTTTATAATTTCGCCAGTCGAATTATTCTGTGGTCGATGGTCCCTCTGGCCGCCGGCGTGGCGGGAGATTTTTTTGTCGTCATCCGGAAAGTCACCCATTCCACGCAATTCTCCATCACCTTCGCCGCCGCTTCGCTGGTGCTCTGCTACGGCGCATGGTTCGGATACACCTTCTACCGCAGGGCAAGCTCGCGGATGATCCAATCAGGTGTGCCCTCAGCGGTGTGAAACTCTCTGGTCCCTTCTATGCGGGATGCCCGAAGAGGGGAGGGAAACTGCATGATTGCGCAAACGCGCCTCCGCGGCGCACATGAGACACGCACCGTCCCTCCGGTTAATATCCTTCCGTGAGCGATACCAAACCTAAACTAAATCCGATGGTTCCCGTTTTTGGTCCTCTGCCGGTATGCGTCATCGGATGCGGACGGATGGGGAAGTTGCATGCGCGTTTTTATAGCCAGATGCCGCAGGTGAAGCTGGTCGGCGTTTATGATTCCAGTCCCGATGCCGCCAGGGACGCCGCCGAGGAATACGGCTCCAGGGCATTTGAAAATCTGAACGATCTTCTCTCACAGGTCGCCGCGGCCACCATCGCCGTGCCAACGACCGCCCACCCCGAAGTCGCCAAGCTCTGCATGGACCGCGGCGTGGCCTGCCTGATCGAAAAACCGCTGGCCAAGGATGTCGCCGGCGCTAAGCAGATCGTCGAAGGCGGCCGCCGCGCTGGTGTGACCGTGCAGGTCGGGCATATCGAACGCTTCAACCCCGCCATTCGCGCCATGCGGCAGATGAACATCAAACCCGGTTTCATCGAAGTAAACCGCATCAGCCCCCTGACATTCCGCAGCATCGACGTCGGTGTTGTGCTCGACATGATGATCCACGACATCGACATCGTGCTGCAGCTCGCTGACTCCAAAGTCGCGCGCATCGACGCCACCGGCGTCAGCATTACCGGCGAAGCCGAAGATATCTGCAACGCCCGCCTGGTTTTTGAAAACAACTGCGTCGCCAACATCACCGCATCGCGCTTGGCGCTGAAAACCGAACGCAAGCTGCGCGTTTTCTCCAACGACGCCTATGTCTCCGTCGACTACCAGAAACGGTATGGCATCGTCGCCCACCGCAGCGGCAACGTCGATGCCATCCGCGACGCCGTCGCGAGAATTCGCTCCGGCGAAATCCAGGATCTTTCCGATCTGAACTTCGCGGATTTGGTGACTATTCAGGAATTGCAGATCGATGACGCCGATCCGCTGCGCGCAGAGCTCGAATCGTTCATTAATGCGGTAAAGAATCGTTCGCAGCCTGAGGTGCCCGCCGAGGATGGCCTGGCGGCGGTCGAAGTGGCGACGCGCATTGTGGAATCCATTTCAACACAGAAGTTGATGTAGCCGCAAAAGAGCCCAGCGCTTTATCGCTGCGCCCACTGCGTGTATTTCTGCATCGCCATATCCACGGCGGCGGACAGGCCCGTGTCATCCCGCCGAATAACGGCTTCCTGCGACAACTCCGAACGGAACGCTTCGCGGAACATTGCAAACTGCTCCTGCCGAAGCCGATCCCGAATTTCATCCTGCACCGTCTGATCTTCAAACTGCCGCACCCGGCCCATTTTTCGGTCTTCCAATTTCACAACGTAATAAGCCCCATCCGACAGAATGGGCTCGCTGACCTGCCCCGGGCTTAGCTTCCAGACGGCATGATCCACTTCCTCAATGCGATATGAATCCCGCTGCATCCACCCGCCCGGATCACCCGCGCGATTTCAGGTAGTCGTCCTGATTTTCAGAAGAGGCCAGTGCGGTGAAATCATCTCCGCGAATCGCCTTTTCACGAATGAGCTTGGCGCGATCCAGCGCCGCGGCGTCGGCGTTCGCGCCGCCGATGCGCTTGGGATCAATTTTAATGACGCGAAACTTCGCCTGGTCATGCTCGGTATAAAGCCGATCGACATTCGCGCGATAGAAGTCACGCATGTCCGCCGCCGAAACCTGCACCCGCGGCCAGATACGGCGCTGATAAAACATCTGCTGCATCAACTGCCGGTAATGCTGGCGCATCAGGTCGTCAAAATCCTGCCCATCCGCACGGGCCTTATGCTTCGCCAGTTCCACCGAGCCGCCGGATTCAGTGACAAGCTGCTGCCGATACTGCGGCATCGCCATCTGCTCGATAATTTTTTTGTCATCCGCATTCAGCAACCGCTCGGCGGCAGCCAGTTCCGCTTCATCGGAAATCAGCGTCTCACGCTGACGCCCGAGCAGGTCAGCGGCATAAGTGCGGAAGCTATCGGCGTCCATCTCACGCGCTTTGATCGCCAGTTGCTTATCCAGCAGCGAGATTAATGTATTGGCGAAGATCGGTGTGCCGTTGACGTCAGCCACCACCCCCCCGAGCGTCATGTAGAGACCTTCCTGCAGCTTCGGAGCTGATTGCCCGGCAGGTTCGGAGGTGGAGCTGGCGACTGAAGGACTTGGATTGGTCGTCGAAACCGCCGGCGATTGTTCGAGCGGAGCGCCAATGTTAGCAAAAGACGGCATCGTCGAAGGCATGACCGACGCTTTTTTCGGCGAATCGATCGGAGCGTCTTCTATGGCCGCGTCGGCCGATGCCAATGGCCGGGGCTGCTGGATCGCCTCGCCGCCATTCACGGCCGGTTTCGGCATGAACGCATCCGCCGTCAAAGTCTTAGGCGAGCGCGAGGCGCAACCCAGAGGAACCCCAAGGGCCGCGACAATCAATCCACATGCAATTTTTCGGCCCATCCGACTCACTCCAACTCGATTAAGCCCGCCCGATTGCGAATCCCGGTCCGCTTCAGAAACTTTGATTCTAGCGGAAGCCGGCGCATACACGCACGCCAGTCCAATAAGGAATATCGACGAAAATGCAAAAAAACCGGCAGCTAAACCATCACGCGACGTGCGGCATCTTGAGCGACTTGCAGATTTGAACCGTCGCCTTGCTCTTATTCAACGTGTAGAAGTGGATGCCGTCCACACCATTAGCCAGCAGATCGTTCGACTGAACCGTCGCATAATCAACGCCCGCCGAATAAACCGCCTCCGGATCGCGCTCCAGCGCCTCCAGCTTCAGCAGCAGCGGCTGCGGAATCTTGGCCCCGCACATACTGATGAAACGCTTGATTTGCGCAACATTTAAGATCGGCATCAGCCCCGCCACGATCGGCGCCTGGATGCCCATCCCACGGGCCGCATCCCGGAACCGGTAGAAGTCGGTGTTGTCAAAGAAAAGCTGCGTCACAATAAACGCCGCTCCGTTATCGACCTTACGCTTGAGGTGTTCCAGATCGCGCGTTTTATTCAGGCACTGGGGATGCCCCTCCGGATACCCCGCCACGCCAATGCA
The DNA here is from genome assembly GCA_963704405.1 of uncultured Phycisphaerales bacterium. Lineage (GTDB taxonomy): Bacteria > Planctomycetota > Phycisphaerae > Tepidisphaerales > Tepidisphaeraceae > MFD01213-c1. The sequence continues at coordinate 268,913 of OY969903.1, read as the reverse complement.
AAAATCATGTCGGTCGGCGGTATATTTGACGAGCTCATCCGCATTAGCGAACCCCCCGGCTGTCGCCACAAACTGGCTCTGCCCCGCTGGTGGATCGCCCCGCAAAGCGAGGACGTTGCGAATCCCCGCTTTCCAAAGATCATCCAAAATCGAACCGATCTCATCCGCCGTATGCCCCACGCAGGTGAGGTGAGCCATCGACCGAATCCCCAGTTCCCGCTGAATCCGCTCAACTAGGTTGACCGTCTTTTCCCGCGTGCTGCCCCCCGCCCCGTAGGTCACCGACACATAGCTCGGCTTAATCGCTTTCAGGTCATCAATCGTCTGAAACAAAGACTGAAACCCTGCGTCGGTCTTCGGTGGGAAGAACTCGAACGAAACGGTCAGCTGCCCAGGACTCAATATCCGATCAATCCGCATGCGGCTTCCTTCAGGCTCAATCAATGCCATTGCCGCCACATTTTACACAACCAAAGTTGTTTAACCACGAGCCGCACCTGATCATCGCAAACATCTCGCGCCCCCAAAGAACTAAACCCCCGTCAATCCACATTAGACACCCCCACACCCCCGTGTTACCACCTGCACTCATGCTCATAGAATCCATCCTAGGCAACCTCTTCACCCCCGCCCCCCCACCAAATGCCCCGCCCACCGACATAGACTGGCTCCCCCTGACATGGCAAGAATGCCAACGCCGCGCCCTCCGCAAAACCACCCGCAGCGGTCACCCCCTTCGCATCCTCCTCCCCCCCAACCAATCCCTCCACCACGGCGACATCCTCACCCAAACCCCACACCACAAAATCGCCGTCCACGTAGAACCCTGCAACCTCCTCATCGCCCAAATCGAACACCCCCAGACCCTCGCCACCATAGCTTACGAATTAGGCAATTTACACGCCCCGATCCAAATCGAAGGAATCGAAATCGCCACCCCCCCTGACGGCCCCATCGAGGCCCTCCTCGCCTCCCTGAAAATTCCCCATACGCTCCAATGCCGCCGCTTCACTCCCCTCCCCTCCTCAACCCCCGGCATTACCCCCAGCCCCCAATTCGAACTCGTCCCCAGGGAAAAAAAATAGCCGACACCCCAACCCTTCCCGTCTCCCCCACTCCCTTTCCAACCACGGTCCAGCCCTTGCATAGTGTCCCCCGGCGTATGGGGTTAACCGGTTAATTGCGCTGTTTAAGCACGCACTCAACCAATGCGAAATCTGGGTTGTTGATGCCTTTTTTCTCGGCCACTGTCACGAATCGAGCGCGTCGGGCAAATGCCCGACCGTCCATTCTCCACAGCTATGCCTTTCTCGTCGTCCTCGTCGGCGGTATCATCCTCTCCACCGTCATGTTCCGCTTTCTCCGCGCCGAAGAACGTCGAAATCTCCTTACCGCCGTCAACAAACGCGCAGAAGAACGCGCCGAACTCCTTCGCACAACAATGCTTAGGTCGATGGAAGTGCTCCATTCCATCGATTCCCTCTTCCGCACGCGCGATTCTGTCGACCGTACCGGCTTTCGCGTATTTGTCTCCGATGCGCTCAAACGCCAGCCGGAGCTCCTCGCCTTGGGATGGACGCCGCGGGTTCTCAATAGTCAGCGAACGCAGTTTGAAGCCAAAGCCCGCCGCGAAGGCTTCACCAACTTTGCCTTAACCGATCAGGACCCCTCCGGCCAACTCCAACCCGCCGCCACCAAAGACGAATATTTCCCCATCTACTACATCGAACCCGAAGCCAACAACCGCATCGCCGTCGGTTTCGAACTCGAATCCAGCCCCCTCCGCGGCCGCGCCCTGTGCGCGCCCGCGATACCGGCAACCCCACCGCCACCGCACCGATTCATCTCGTCCAGGAACCCGATAACCAGCTTGGCTTCGTCGTCTATCAGCCTGTTTACAATTGCAGCGCCGGCGAGATCGCAACCCCCGCCTTGCGCCGCGCCACCCTCATCGGTTTCGCTTCCGCCGTCTTTCGCCTGCAGGACCTGGTCCGATCCGCCGAAGTGGACCTGGTCCGCGAAGGCCTCCGCGTTCGGATTGCCGACGAATCCGCAGGCGCAGGTTCGATTTACTCATCCGGCGACCTCTCCGCCAATACTTCCAAAGCCGCTGAGATGCTTGTCGGTTCGGCCTCGCTCGATGTCGCAGGCCGTCAGTGGAAGCTGATCCTCGTCCCCACCGACACCTTCATAGCCAGCCATGACACCGGCCAGTCGGCTGCGGTGCTCGGCGCCGGTCTTTTGCTCACCATCCTCCTCAGCGCCTACGTCTTCACCGGCGCTCGCCGGACCGCCGAAGTCGAACGCCGCGTCGTCGAACGCACCGCCGAACTCTCCCGCGAAGTCCACGACCGCAAACGCGCCGAAGAAGCCGCACGCCTCGCCGAAATCAAATTCCGCAGCATCGTCGAAAACGCCATCGAAGGGATTTTCCAAACCTCCCCCGAAGGCCGCTACATCAGCGCCAACCGCGCCCTCGCCCGCATCTACGGCTACGACACCCCCGCCCAGCTCATGCACGATCTGGACAACATCGCCGGCCAGCTCTACGTCAAGCGCGCACAGCGGGCCGCCTTCGTCAACCACGTGCAGACCAAAGGCGAAGTCTCCGATTTCGAATCCGAAGTCTACCGCAAAGACGGCACCATCATCTGGATCTCCGAAAACGCACGCGCCGTCCGCTCCCAGCGGGGCAACATCCTCTACTACGAAGGAACCGTCGTCGACATCACCGAACGCAAACGTTCCGAAGAAGCCCTTCGACAGGCCCATCTCGAGCTCGAGCAGCGCGTGCTCGACCGCACCTGCGAGCTCGCCAAATCAAACGAATCGCTTCAAACCGAAATCACCGAGCGCAACGCCGCCGAGGAAGTAGCCGCCTCGGCCAATCATGCCAAGAGCGAATTCCTCACCAACATGAGCCACGAGATTCGCACACCCATGAATGCGATCCTCGGCTACGCCCAGCTCCTCCATCGCGACCCCGCCCTTCATCCCAACTGCCGCGACGCCGTCGAAACCATCCTCGGCAGCGGCCGCCATCTCATGGGCCTCATCAACGACATTCTCGATCTCTCCAAGATCGAAGCCGGCCACGTCGAAATCCGCCGCGAAGAATTCCATCTCGCCAGGACCATCCGCGATGTCGCCAGCATGTTCCGCCAGAAGTGTTTCCAAAAAGGAATCGAGCTGCACATCGACATCGCCCATCCGCTCGAACCTTCCATCGTCAGCGGCGACGAACGCAAGCTCCGCCAGGTCCTCATCAACCTCCTCGGCAACGCCGTCAAATTCACCGATCGCGGCCACATCTCCCTCGCGATTTACTCCGAAGGAAACGCCCGCTATCGCTTTGAAGTAAAAGACACCGGCATCGGCATCGCCGCCCACGCACAGCCCGGAATCTTCGAGCCCTTCCAGCAAACCACCACCGGTGCCGCACGCGGCGGAACCGGCCTGGGCCTCGCCATTGCCAATCGCCACGTCCAGCTTATGGGCGGCCAGCTCGCATTTACCTCCCAGATCAGCGCAGGCTCGCGGTTCTATTTTTCCCTCGATCTCTCTCCCGCCGCCGATGGAAAATTTAAAACTCCATATGCCGAGTCGTGGCATGAAGTCATCCGGTTGCTCCCCTCTTCCTCCATCTCCGCAATGGTCGTCGACGACGTCCCCGAAAACCGCAACGTAATCGCCGAAATCCTTCGCCGGCTCGGTTGCACCGTAAGCACCGCCGAATCAGGTTCCGCCGCTTTGGAAATCCTCGAGGCCCTTCAGCCCGACATCCTCTTCATCGACATCATGATGCCCGGCCTGAGCGGCGTCGAAACCGCCGCCGAAATCGTCCGCCGCTGCGGCCGCCAAACCCCCAGGCTCGTCGCCACCTCCGCCTCCGCCTTCACCCATGAACGCCAAAGCTACGTCGACGCCGGCTTCCATGACGTCCTCGCCAAACCCATCGAACGCGAACGCATCTGCATGACCCTTGCCGCCTTGCTCGGTGCAGAATTTGAATTCGAAGCCCCGCCAAAACCCTCAACCCTTCCCGAAAAATTCCCCGACGGAATCGATCTCCCCCCCGGCCTCCAGCAGCGCATCGCCGCGGCGTGCGACGTCTACAGCATCACAGACCTCAAGCGCATCGCAAACGAACTAGAACAGCAAAATGAAATGCCTTCTCCCGCCGCCGATTTCCTCCGCCAGTGCATTGCCCGCTATGATATGCAAACCATCCAGGCGTTTATCTCAACACGCCCCAAACCCGAACTCCTCACCGGCTCAGCATGAAAACACCATGAGTTTAACCCACGACATGCCCGCCGCTTCCCTCCCGCACTCCGCGGACTCCGATCCCCCCCAATCCGGCCGGCGCATTCTCCTCGTCGATGACACCCCCGCCAATCTCGACCTGCTCACCCGCGTGCTCGAGCCCCACGCCTACGACATCCTCGCCGCCCCCAGCGGCGAAATCGCGCTCGAAATCGCCTCCCGCGCCCAGCCCGATCTCATCCTTCTCGATATCATGCTTTCCGGAATCGACGGCTACGAAACCTGCCGCCGCCTTCGCGCCGATGCTCAAACCTGCGACATCCCCATCCTCTTCATCAGCGCCCGCGACGAAACCCAAAGCCTCATCGAAGCCTTCGAAGCCGGCGGCGTGGATTTCATCGCCAAACCCTTCCACGCCGAAGAAGTCCTCATCCGCGTGCACACCCACCTGAAGATCAACCAGCTCACCCGCCAGCTCCGCCGGAACAACGAAGAGCTCGAATTGAAAACCGCCGAGCTGACTGCCGCCAACGATCGCCTGCGCGAAGAAATGCGCCGCCGCGAAAAGGCCGAAACCGCCCTCAAGGCCGCCGATGAGCAGTTGTCCAGCATTTCCGATCGCGAAGCCGAACGCTGGGGAATCTCCGGCTTCATCGGCAAGAGCCGCACCATCAACCGCATCCTGCATGATGTCCGCCGCCTCCAGAATTTCGGCTCCGTCAACGCGCTCATCACCGGCGAAAGCGGCACCGGCAAGGAACTCGTCGCCCGCGCCATCCACTTCGGCAGCACGCGCAGCAAAGGCCCTTTCGTTCCCGTCAATTGCGTCGCCATTCCGTCAGAGCTGGCCGAATCCATGCTCTTCGGCCACATCCGCGGCGCCTTCACCGGCGCAACCATGGACCGCAAAGGCTATTTCGAACAGGCCCACGGCGGCACCCTCTTCCTCGACGAAATCGGTGACATGCCCGCCGCCCTCCAGGCCAAACTCCTTCGCGTCCTCGAAGATGGCCGCGTCACGCCGCTGGGCGCCTCCCGCGAAAAAGAAGTGGACGTCAGGATCGTCGCCGCCACCAATGCCGACCTCCAATCACAAATCCAAACCGGCGCCTTCCGCCAGGATCTCTACTTCCGCCTCGCCCAGTTCACCGTCTTCCTCCCCGCACTCCGCGAGCGCCCCGAAGACATCCCTCTCCTCGCGGCTCATTTTCTCCGCCTCTTCGCCACCGAAATGGGCGTCGCCGTCCCCGCGGTCCATCAGGACGTCGTCGACGCCCTGCTCGCCCACCCCTTCCCCGGCAACGTCCGCGAACTCAAAAATGTCATCGAACGCTCCCTCATCGAGAGCGGCGGAGAAACGGTCCGCGTAGAACACCTCCACCTCGCCACCCAGCCCGGTCAACCCACCAAGCCCTGCGCCTCAACCTCAGCCGGCAGTTCCTCGGCAGCCGCCGCTGGTTCAACAGAGTCCCTCCCCGCCTTTGCAGCAAGCACCGATCTCCCCCTGAATCTCGAAGCCGCCGAAAACATCCTCATCCGCCGGGCCCTTGCCGAAACCGGCGGCAACATCACCGAAGCCGCTCGCCGCCTCGGCATCAATCGAACCAGGATCTATCGCAAACTAGGCGAACAAGCCTCGACAACGACGGATATGCCATGAAAGAGCAAAAGTCGAGCTAAGCACGATTTCGAGCGCCAAATGCGCTCGGCTTTCAAAATCCCCCCACGTCGCCTGCCTTTGCCCTCCCCAGGAATCCCGCCTCATATATAGACAACATCCGCCCCTTCCCACAAACTACCCCCGCCATGACGTTACGCGTTTACAACACACTGTCCAAGCAGAAAGAACTCTTCGAACCCGCCCGCCCCGGCAAGGTGGGCATTTATCTCTGCGGGCCCACCGTCTACAAGTCCCCTCATATCGGCCACATGGTCGGCCCGGTCATCTTCGACGCCGTCAAACGCTACCTGCAATACAAAGGCTTCGAGGTCACCTGGGTCGTCAACATCACCGATGTCGACGACAAGCTGATCAACGCCGCCAACAAGGCCGGCGTCACCATGAAGGACATGGCGGAGAAGCACACCGCCGAATATTTCCAGTGCCTCGCGGCGTTCGGCATCGACACCATCGACCGCTTCCCAAAAGCATCCGAGCACATGACCGAGATCATCGAAATGTGCGAAGGCCTCATCGCCCGCAACTTCGCTTATCCCGCTGATGGCAACGTATGGTTCGATGTCACTAAAGACAGCGACTACGGCAAGCTTTCCAATCGCCGCCTGGAAGACCAGGAAGCCGGCAACCGCGCCCTCGAAGGCAGCGGCAAGCGCAACGCCGCCGACTTCGCGCTCTGGAAATCCGCCAAGCCCGGCGAATCTGCCTGGGATTCACCCTGGGGCAAAGGCCGCCCCGGCTGGCATATCGAATGCTCCGCCATGAGCATGAAATACCTCGGCCCCACCTTCGATATCCATGGCGGCGGCATGGATCTCATGTTCCCCCACCACGAAAATGAGCTCGCCCAGAGCGAAAGCTGCACCGGCCAGCCTTTCGCTCGCTTCTGGATGCACAACGGCCTCACCAAAGTCCGCACCAAAGCTGCCGGCGGTGAATGGAAAACCGACGACATCCACGAAACCACCGGCAACGCCACCGGCGTCCGCGCCCAGGACCTGCTCAACACCTGCGGCCCCGAACTCCTGCGCTACCTGCTCCTCAGCACTCATTACCGCCGCCCGATCGAATTCACTGAAGACGCGCTCGCCTCCTCCAAAAAAGGAATGGCTGTCTTCGCCCGCCTGTTTGAACGCATCGAGCGCCTGACCGGCCAGCCGCTCACCGCCGACTCTCCCGACGCCGCCTCCATCGCCAACACGCTGCTCGATTCCGAGCACGGCCATTTCATGCGCGACATCCTCAATCTCAAGATCAAGTTCCTGGAGATGATGGACGACGACTTCAACACCGCCGGCGCCATCGCCGTCATGCACGAACTCGCCGGCGAATCTAATAGTTTCATCGAGCGCTACGACCTGGAAAAAAACAAAAACGAAGAACTCCTCAAAGCCGTCGCCGCCACCGCCGTCACCATCAAAAACCTCGGCTCGCTCCTCGGCCTCTTCCGCATCGCGGCCGCCCCCCAGGGAAAGAAAAAAGACGACTCTCTCACCCAGCAACTCATGCAGCTCCTCATCACCCTTCGCCAGGAAGCCAGAAAATCCAAAAACTTCGCGCTGGCCGACGGAATCCGCGATGGTTTGATCAAGGCAGGCGTTACCCTCGAGGATCGTCCCGATGGAACGATCTGGAGAAAAGAATAACCACCCGGACAAAGAAACACCGGATATAGAAACACAAAAGAAAATTCTTAACCGCAGATTTCACGCAATGACGCAGATGCAAACAAAACCCCGTCCTGAAAATCGGCGCAATCCCTGAAACCCGCGGCTGCAACACCCGTTGATCTTCGTGCCTTCGCATCTCGAAAAAATGAAAATCCTAGGCATAGACCCCGGCCTCCGCCTCACCGGTTACGGCGTCATCGACTACCGCGCCGTAAAACCCATCCTCATCGACGGCGGTGTCATCCGCCTCACCGAAAAATCCCCCCTCTCCCAGCGCCTCGTCGAACTCGAAAACGAACTCGACGCCCTGATCCAGGAACACAAACCCCAGGTCTGCGCCGTCGAGCAGCTCTATGCCCATTACGCCCACCCTCGCACCGCCATCCTCATGGGCCACGCCCGCGGCGTAATCCTCCTCGTCGCCGCCCGCCACTCCCTCCAGATCGAGCAATACCCCGCCAACCGCGTCAAACAATCCCTCACCGGCCACGGTCACTCCGGCAAATCCCAAATGCAGCGCGCCATCCAATCCCTCTGGAACCTCAAAGCCCCCCCCAATCCCCCCGACGTCGCCGACGCCCTCGCCATCGCCCTCTGCTGCGGCCGCCACCTCGCCAACTCCCTCCTCACCCGAAAATAAAACCCCTCCTCCCCCCGCAACCCACCCACCCATCTGGCCACTATTAGCCTGATTGAAACGAAATGCGTGGCCCGCCACTGCGGCCAAAGTCTCTCTCCGGGACCAAAGTTCCGACCACGAGCCTTTGAACTCGCGTCGATCTGAGTGAGGCTGGCACTGAATTTTATTAAATGGCACGTTCCGGCGGCAGGCAAACGCCTGCCGCCTACAAGCGGATGATGTCGAATAAATGTTTGGAAATACCCCGCAATGAAATGAGTTCCCGCCTTGACAACGGCTTGCTCATAGATGTGGCGGCCAACGCGACGCGGGCCCGTCCACAGTCGGCTGGTTATGCCCGATCAGGGCTTGGCGGCTTGGTTCGACGGTTGCGTGGCTGGCATTACGATGCCTTGACCGAGTACTCGCAGGTTGTCCGCGTTCTCCTTCGCCGTCACGGGATGCCGCTCGACAGAAGGTGACGGCTGGGTAGAAGGTGGCAAATTGCCTGAAGATTCCGACTTATCGCACCCCGCAGTGCCCAGTGCTCCTACCAGAATCGACAAGATCGTGGTGCGTATGATCATGGGCCGTTCCTAAGTTCTCAAGGGCATAACGGACCAACATTTACTGGCCGGGGCCGACGACCAGCGCTCGATTCACGGGGGACCGTCGTGGCCCCGGTCCAGTTGCGTGGTTATCTGCCCGCCGGAACGCTCTCGACGATTCCGTCTGGCAGCATGTGATGGCGCGTTCCGTTGCCCCACGCCTTCTGGCCCATCGTTGCGTTGTACTTCGCCACAAACTCCTCGCGGTGGTCCCACCTCTGAAAACAATCGTAATGCATACCCGCGTCGGAGAACCTCCAAAGCGGGTCAGACTTCTCATAGATGAAGTGGCTCGTGGCAACACGCCGTTGGCCTTCTTGCAGCACTTCGCCGCAGATTGGGCATTTCGATTTGCCGACGATGATGAGTGCCATAGGGCAGATAACGGACCCACGTTCAATGGCCGGCACCGCGCCGACCGACTTTCACTTTACCAGAACGCTCGACGCGGGGCCGGTCCAGCGTTTGGTTATCCACCCTCGCCGGGAGACCGCGATTGAAGCTCTTTTACAGCTTGTTCCAACGCGGTAATGCGCTCCTCCATCACCCGCAAATTTGTATTCGCCCGCTTGTCCTTTCGGAGGTACTGGAAGATCGCAACCCACAGGAAGAGGAAGATGATGATCCAAGGCACCAACGCCATAAAGGTGTTGAGCAGCCGGGAACTTGGTCAGCTTCAGCGATGGTGATCATGGGCAGATAACTACTCAATAAACTCACGGGTCGCGCAGATACGTCGACATGTGCTGATAGTGGCATCGTGATCGGTCTGCTGTCAAGCGGCACAGTGATCGGCGGTTGCGAGCGGAGGCTGGCAGGTTCGGGTGGGAAGTGGCCAGCATGATAAACCGGCGGGTGGTTATTGCAGGATGCTTTTGCCGCACACAAGGCCGGGGTGGCGATGGCCGGGCCCATGGGGGTCGGCGCGTATGCCGTTGCGGGTTCACGAACTAGCGATGACGCCGCCGCCGGCTCAAGCGGACGGGCCGCTCGGGGTTGGGGATCGATTGGTATCTAAGTTGGAAAATGCTCTTTGGCAAATTTCCGCAGGATCGGGTGGAACTTTCTCCCGCATTTGGTGTCGAAGGTTATACTGATCATCACCTTCGGGAGATTCTATGCGCCTGCTGATCTTGGTGGTCGTTGCCGGCCTTTTCGCTGCCCCGGTTTTTGGGGGTCAGAAATTGCTGATCCATGAATGGGGGACCTTCACTTCGCTGCAAGACGAGAGGGGAAATGCGGTCGGCGGCATCAATGCAGATGATGAAGCGCTCCCGCCGTTCACGCACGATTTGATCAGCGATCAATTTCGGCTGAGCCAGGGGATGCCCTCTTCATTCCCCAGCGTCACTATGCGGCTGGAGACTCCGGTTCTCTACTTTCATCCGGCTGCGGATCAGCGGTTTTCGTCCATCGACGTCTCCGCGACCTTCCATGGTGGTCTGCTCACGCAGTTTTACCCGGCGGCTTCCACTGCGCCGGCCATCCCATTCGGCAGCTGGGAGTTTCGCGAGCCGCTCACCGCCAGGACGGTAAGCACGCTCACCTGGACGGGTCTCACCCTTGGCGGGGATCGCGCGTTGCCGCAGACGGACTACCACGTGTGGACCACGCCGCGTGCCGTCGATGCGGCCAACGTCACCGCGACGAACGGTGAAACCGACCGGTTTCTCTTTTATCGGGGACTGGCGCACCTGAACGCGCCTGTGCGCCTCGTGCGGCAAGGGGACGACATTGAATTCGAAAATCAGCTCGAGCTGGAGGGCCATGAACGGGACACCTTCACCATCCCCACTGCCTGGTTCTGCACGATTCGAGCTGACGGCGCCTGCGCATGGCGCAGCGTTGACCTTCACGGTTTGTATCAGGTGCGCGCCGGCTCGACGCTCACCGCAGCCGACTTTCCGGCGCGTGATTTCGCTGGCGGCAATCTTGAAACGCTGAAAAGCGACATGCACGCGGCGTTGGTGAAGGAAGGTCTTTTTGAAGACGAAGCGACCGCGATGTTGGCGACGTGGGAGCTTTCATACTTTAAGAGCCCAGGCACGCGGTTGTTTTTTATCGTGCCTCGCGCGTGGACCGAGCATTACCTTCCGCTTCATGTGTTGGTGGAGGCGGATATTCGTCGGGTGATGGTTGGGCGTGTTGACATTGTCACGCCAGAGCAGCGCAGGATTCTCAAGGAGTTGGCGGCGACGGATGCGGTGAAACAAGGGGATCGATATAAGCAGCTTTATGATTCGCTGGGGCGCTTTCGGAGTGCGCTTGTGCGGCTGCCGGGGTGAAACCCAATCATGACGGGACGGCATTGGGGACCGCCCCGAATGGCATTCAGTTAAGCCGCAAGATGTTATCTTTACGGAAATTGCATTCGCGCAAGTTGGGGCTTCCCGTCAGAATGGTGGTGCTTTAGTCACCAACCAACAACAGCCCACAGATAGACAGCTTCAATCCACCCGCCCGGTGCGGGGAGCAATCAGCGGCCAACTGTTAACTTGGGATAAATTTGGGCGCATGATGTCAAATACTTGCTATATTTTTGCAGGCTGCTTTCATAACCCGTTAATTGTCCTATAGATAAAGAAACCAATCGCGGCCAACGTCGCGCCCGGCGCGCCACCGCGCCTCACTTTTGTGTTGGCTCACCGATCATTCCATGGCAAACGTCTTTCCGTTCGCAAGACACCATCGGTTTCACTGACCCACCCCGTGGCGGGTGCCCCATCACGCGAGGGAATTCAGGATATCGACACCCTGGCGAAGCTTTTCATCCGTGGTGGCGTAACTGATTCGGAAATGGGTGTCCCGCTCGCTGAAGACGTTGCCGGGGATGATCAGGACGTTGCGGTCGATCGCCTGGGTCACAAATTCCGAAGCGGTCATGCCGCCCGGAGCCTTGGGGAAGATGTAGAAAGCGCCTTCAGGTTTGACCAGCTCGAACTTTTTGCCGAGCCCTTCAAACACCATGTCACGCTTGCGGCGATAGGCTAAGACGGCATCCTTCATTGGCACATCAAGCGCTTTCAACGCCGCATATTGGAGCGGCGAAGGGGCGCAGACAAACGTGTACTGCTGGAGCTTGGTCATCTGCGAGATGACCGCCTCCGGTCCGGCGGCATAGCCGAGTCGCCACCCGGTCATTGCATGGCTCTTGCTGAAACCGCGAAGGATGACGGTGTTTTCGTAGAGCCGCGCGGGGCTGGGGAGAGCGCCCCGGAGGACCGGCCGACGTCGTACAGGAACGGCTCGTAGATTTCGTCCGAGAGAATCAGGAGATTATGTTTGCGGGCGACATCAACAGCCGACTGCACTTCGGCCTGGGTCATCAGCACACCGGTGGGATTGCTGGGGCTGTTCAGGATCAGCAGCTTCGTCCGCGGTGTGATGGCGCGCTCGACCCGGTCGGCGTAAAAGCGGAAGTCAGGGTAGCTGTCGACGCTCACCGATTTGCCACCCGCCATCGTGAGCAGGTGCTTGTACATCACAAAATAAGGATCGAGAAAAATCGCTTCGTCGCCGGGATCAATGGTAGAGAGAATGGCGAGCAGCAGCCCCCCGGACACGCCGCTGGTGATCAGGACATCACCCACATCGCGGCCGATCTCGGCAGACAAATCTTTACGCAGCCGCTCGCGCAGGGCGCGATGCCCTGGGTCTGGGTATACCGGTTCTGACCAGCGTTGATCGACTCGATGGCGGCGGTTTTAACAAAGTCGGGGACATCGAAATCCGGCAGCCCGATCGACAGGTTGATCGGGTCCTTCATCCTGGCGGCAAGGTCAAAAACCTTACGGATCCCCGAAGCGTCTACGCCCAGGGCACGTTGGGAAATATAGTCGGAAGCGGTGCGCATCAGGATGGAAAATGGAAAATGTGAGAAGCGCCGCAGCGGCTCTTCAATTGAAAAGTGGCAAATGGATTCTGGAAGGCCGTCGCCTGTCCGTTTTCCATTTGCCATTTAACATTTGCCATGGCGATGCCACGGCATCGCCGAGATTACTTCTTCTTGGCGGCCGGGGCGGCCTTGGCGCCAGCGGCTGCGCCTTTGGCTCCGGCAGCAGGCGCCGCCGCAGCCTTGGCGCCGGCAGCGCCCTTCGCGCCGGCGGGAGCGGCAGCACCCTTAGCGCCAGCCGCGGGAGCAGCACCGGCAGCAGGAACTGCGCCTTCGGCGGTCTCTTCCTTCACCGGCTTGGCGATATCCATCTTGCGGTGCCCCACCTTGGGCAGGCCAAATACGCTCTTGGAATCATTCCACTTTTCTTCTTCCGTCAACTGTGCCAACCGCTCAGGGCGGGTCAGGACATTGCGATGGCGTACAAGCGAACTGGCACTTTTTAAGCTGCGATGCTGGGACATAGGTCACCTTGAAGATCAGCCTGCTCTGGGCTGGAAAACTGTTAAATGCAATGGATCACACCCGGCTGGGCGCGTAGAGCCGAGCGGGGCGGGGAATCATAACGAGGGGTGCGGTTATCCACAATAGCCAAGCGAATTGAATGCAGCCTAAATCCCCATGACAAAAGTCCAACTGCAATCAACAAGAAGAGGGAAAAATAAGACAGAAAATATATTTTGTATGTCCAGAATTTCATTTTTCCATCGTTTGCTTCAAGTTCACTCTATCAATTGTGCGAAGTCCTGCGGGAAGAAAAATGGCGATCTATTCGATCGCTTCAGGCATCCGTACCCGTCTTGTGGCTGAGCATTTCACTTCAAGGTCTCCACACACAGAAGGATGAGGATTATGAAGAAGACATTCGGAATTATCGCCGCTTTGGTTCTGGTTTGCGCCAATTGGTCGCAGGCGGGCGGTCAAATCACGTTGTTCAATGGAAAAGACCTCACCGGCTGGGTTCAGCACCCGGCCAATGGTTGGCATATCGCCGACGGCGCCATGGCCAGCCTTGCAACCGGCGGCCGGGGCGAACTTTACACAACCGCGAACTACACAAACTATCGTTTGTTCTTCACGGCGCGTCACTTGGCCGGCGGGCACTATGCCTCCGCGCTGGTGTTTGCGTTTCCGCCACCGCTGAAGGATGCGATGGGCGCGATCCAGTTCGGGCTGCCGAACGGATATCACTGGGATTACCGCCCGGGCCACAATAACACCGGCGGGTCACTGTTTACGGTGGTCGATAATCCTGGTTTCTCGAAATCGGCCTGGAGCCGATATGAGATCCTGGTTAACGCCACCACGGGCACGGCCCGCATGGCCGTTGCAAATCCGGTCGGCACTAAGGCTGTCGAAGTTCTGGATTTCAAGGATTCGACCGCCGGCCGCACAGGTCCGATCGCTTTCCAGATCCACCAGTCGGGCACGGTCGATGAATATAAGGATGTCTCGGTCACGCTTAACCCGAAGACACCGGGGTTGTTGTCGGTGATCTCGCCGCAGTAATGCTGATGAGTCGATTTTAATTTCGGATGCCGAGTGCAGGGCGAACCGCTGGTTCGCCCTGCTTCTTTTTTGGCGCGGCGAATGTCGCGGATTGGAATTACTTTCGGGCGTCGGCTTCGATGACGAGGTATAGCTGCTGATTGGAAGATCCACCATCGGTGGGATTGAAAGTCATGCCACCGATGAGAACGGGGACGTTGGCGGGAACCTGGACGGTGGTGTGGAAATGCTGGATGGTGGCCTCGAAGCGATCGACACCGCTGGCGGCAGGCACGGCTTTGGGATCTAAAGGCTCGTTCCAGTTGCTAACTTCGCTCATAAGGTCGACGGTGACCATATCACCGGAGAGAACGGGAGTGACTTGCAGAGCCGCGCCGCATTGAACGATTTCGGAGGTGGGTTCATAACCGACGACGTTTGAGGCGACGACGGCGTTGGCGGCGGTAGTGAGGTTTCTGGCACGGCCGGAGGCGACATGGACGGTTTGGCCGTTGAAGCAACTGATGTCGGCCGAGTAGGCAACAGCGCCTTTGGTGAAGGGGGTGCTGGCGCGGTTGACGACCGGGGTCGGGGATTTGTCAGCCGACCCGGCGGCGAGGATCGTGCCGAGCTCACCCGGGGCAAGCCAAACCCAATCGGCGTGAATACGGACCATCGTACTGGCCGTTTTTCGCAGATCGGCTAATAGCCTGGCGATGGCGGCATGATTGGCGGGAGTTTGAGTAATGAAGAGGTCGCCGTTCATGACGCCCATCGAACCAATGCTACCGCCATTATCCAGCCAGCTCGTGGGGTCGACCATATCCATAACAAACCTTCGGAGGGCATCTTCTTCAAGGCTTGGTCCTGGTTGCGTCGCGGGCGGTGAAGCAGGCGTAGGCGTTGGCGCCGCCGAGTGGGACAAAGCCGTCTCGCTCAGCACCAAGGTCGCTGGCGGTGAAGCAGGCGTTGGCGCAGGCGCTGATCCACGAATCTGGGTGGGCTGCACGAGCGCGCTATGCAACGGGTAATTCTTCACGATCATCAGGAGGTCCTGAACGGGATAGAGCTGCGTGACGCTCGTAGCCGGCGCGGTTGTTGGTTCATTGGCGGCAGTAGCCGGCCGGGGGGCTAATGCGAAGCTTATTGCAACGCAAAGCGAAAGTACCCAGGCGTTTGGTTTGTGGATCATGGCATGGCTCCTTGAGGTTCGGTGGTTTGGCCGGTCATTTGATATTGAGCTATTGCTGAGCGGACGATGGCAGCGAGTTCGCGGGAATGCGATGCTGCGGCTACAAATTGCCTGGCGTCGGGGGAATGGATTTGAACGAGCGCGGCGACGGCTTCCCGCCGCGCGGGGCCGCTGGTTAAACCGGCAAGCCGTCGAGTGATTACGGGGCCATCAATATCCGCCAGCACAGCGGCGGCCGAGAGCCGCACATTTTCGCGCGGATCGGATAAGGCGTCGAACAGCAGGTCCGTCCACTTTACCGATTGCCTGCGAAGCGCGGCAGACGTCTCGGCGGCTGTGGTGGAATCCGCTAGAAGATTTAATACCGCCGCCGCTGATGATTCCGGCCCGTGATCGACCAATGCGTTGATTGTCAGGTTACGGTCCCGGGCAGTTGTGGAATAAAAATTTGATGGCAAGGTTGATGAAGATGCGGCGTATATCGCCAGTGTCGGCGAAGGCGGCGCGGCAGGATGACGGGGAGGGCCGGCCGGTAAATATGCCAGCAGCGTAAACAATGGCCTTGCCGCGGGAGAAGTTGTCATTGGCGACAACTGTTTCTGGTGGGGAACATTCGTGAGGCGACGGTAGATGGCCAGTTCCAGATCCGTCGGCGGGCGGGATGGCATGGATTGGGTCACGGCCAACGGAATGGCGACGGAATCAGGCCGCCGGACGAGTGAAGGCGTGTGGTGATGGTCGAATGGCCCGATCAAAAACCATGATCCAGCGACTATCAGCGCAACCGCGGCGGCAGTGGCGGCGACCAGAGGCCAGATTCTTCTGTGGCTGTGTTCTTCATGAAGGCTGAGCCAGTATGTGTGCAACCGCTCGGTAGATTGCGGCGAAGGCTCAGGCCATCGGGCCTGGTCCAGCAGCGCGTCCAGCGCGGCTTCATCGGGGTGGGGTTGGAAATTGTCCTGGGACATTTGCGTTGCCTAAGAGCCTGTATCTGTTTCCGGCAAAAAATGACGCAGCAGATGCCTGAGCCGCCGGCGGGCGAGGTGCAGCGTGGTTCTCACATTCTGCTGGTTGAGGCCGAGCATCATGGCGATGTCGGCATCAGCCACGCGTTCATATACATGAAGAACCAGCACCTCGCGCTGCCGCGGCGGCAGCGTGGAAACAGCGCGGGCGATCGCCTCGCTTAATTCGGCGGCGGAAGCCATTGCCAGGGGAGTTTCCGTTGAGGCGTCCGGCGGTTCATCGATGAAGTTTCCTGTTGCACGTTTATTTCTTGCGGCGATGGAATCGCGAAACGCATGGATGACGATCCGGAAAAACCAGGTGCGGAAGGCTGCATCGGCACGGAAGCCTTGCCACGCCCGCGAAGCCTTGAGCAGGGACTCCTGAACGAGTTCGTCGGCCTCATCGGCTGAGCAACTCAGGCGGATCGCAAACCGCTGGATGGCGGGCAGATGCTCCAGCAGTAAGCGGTCAAACTTTTGCCGGTCCACAGTTGTTCCCTGCCAGCCGGGACGCCCGGCGTCCGCGTATTGTTCCTGATTAGACGAGGGAGGGGAGAGAATGTTAAAGAAAAAGTTGAAGAGATTTTTTAGAAATCCGGCGCTGGTGAGAGTGCCCTTGATCTGCCCGCGCGATCTTTAATCGCGTAATGGCCATCCGGAGTACCTCAGGATGACTGCGGGCGCAGGAGGCGAGGCAATGGCGCAAGGCGGGGCGAACATGTCGAGGCGGCGGCGTGATCGTTACGGCGTGGCGACGGGCTGGGTGGTGGATTGGGTGGCCGGCATTTTGGACATTATGTCGAGGAAGAACAGCCGCGCGCGCGCGGAGGCGCGAACGCTGGGTTCGGGGTCAGAGGAGAGGCCGGCGGCGATTTCCTTTTGGGTGGTGGCGGGGATTCCATCGATGGCGAGGAGGCTGACAAGGCGATGACGCCAATCGGGGTCCTGGGCGAGATCGTGGATGATGTTTTGGCGATGGGCCACGTCGCTGAGCACCGCAGAAACATAGCCGGCCCAGGCGGAGACGGCGGGGACGGGATCGTTTTGAACTTTATTGATGGCGTCGGTAAAGAGGGTCGCGACCTGCCTGGTGGAGTCGTTGGAATCTTTGGCGGCGCGGATCAGTTGGACGTAGGCGCTGAGCAGGTTCATGGCGGTGATTTTCTGTGCGGGGTTTCCGGTGGAAAGATCATCCATCGCCTTGCGCGGCGCGGGGCCGTCAACGGGGGCGGCGGCGCGGTCGAAGACGCGGGTGAACTGCACGCCGTAGCCAGCGGGACCGCTGGCGATGGCGCCGCCGGGCGCGGGGACGGGGTTGGTCAGGACAGAGCCGTAGACCTCGAGCGCGACGCGCGGCTCGGAGGTGATGAACTGCTGGAGCACGCCTTGATCGAGGCGGACAATCTGCGAGGTGTGCTGGCGGCCTTTGAGAACGAGCGGTCCGGCGATGCGGTCATAGGCGGTCCCGCCGAAGGTCTGCTCGACGATGCCTTTGATCTGGGCGTTGAACCAGAGGTCCTGCTTGATAATGCCGTCGGGGCCGAGGGTGAGATCGGAATCAGTGAGATTTTGAATTGTCAGGCGCGCCAGAAGCGGCTCGCTATAGCTGCGGGCGACAGCGAGCGGCTCGGCGCGAAGCGAGTAAAAACCCTGCGGTGTATCCGTGATCTTGAGCCAATCCTTGGGGAAACGGTCAAGTTCTTCCTTGAGCGCGTCAGCCTGATTGCCGGGGATGATCTTGGGATTCAGATCCTGAAGGCCGTCCCAGAGAAGCGCGGCGATCAGCCCCGAGGGATAATCGGCAATGAGCTTGCGGCCCATGCTGGCGGCGGTTTGCTTGTCGTCGGGGTTCATCGCCGTCAGACGGACCAACCCCAGTTCGGCCAACGGATCCTGCGCGGCGATGGCGCTGAGCTTGACCTTCGCTTCATCGCGCTTGCCCTGGATGAGATAATTCCAACCCTGCAGGCGGGCGAGCGTGGGGCTGTCATCGGGGACGACTGCCTTGAGGCGCGCAATGAGCTTGGCGGACATTTCGGCGTCCTGGGCGAAATATACGCCGAGGGTCGCCAGATCGGTGACGGCGGAGATGAAAGCGTTCCTGAGTTCCGATGAGCCGCCTTGATTGATGCGCGAGACAGTGAGGCCGAGATCGGGAAGCGGGTAAGGGCCTTCGGTGGTAATGGGGCGAGTGGTGGCGGGCGCATCGCTGCTGTTGCCCGCGCTGTTGATCACTTCAACAACGCGGTTGGACATGACGTTCATCGCCTGCTGCATGACTTTGGCGACGTCGTCCTTGTTCCCCGCGGCGCGCGTGATGACAAGCTTGAGGAACCAGTTGGCGGGATTGTTCGGATCAACCCTGATGAGCTGGTCTGTGAGATTGGTGGAGCCTTGTTTATCGCCGGCGACGAACAGTTCGGCGGCGGTGCGCAAGGCGAGGTTGAGATCAGGATGGCCCTGGCGCATGCCGAGCTTGAGGGCGGCGTCATACCAGGGGAGGGATTCCTGGACCAGACCGATGCCGGCGACCTGGTCGGCAAGGGCAGCGGCAAATTCGGGCTGGGCGGGGTTGGCTTTGAGGATCGCCATCAGCGCTTCAGCGCGCTCGAACGAGGAGACGTTCGGGGGGAGCATGTTGTATCGCAGGCGCAGGCCTTCGCCGCTGAGGGGATTGAGGCGAAGGGCTTCGGCAAGGACGTTGCGGGCGGTTTCATCCTGGCCGCGCTCCAGGAGCAATTTGGCGGCGGCGACACCGGCATGGGCGCGGATGTTTTCGTTGGCGGAGGGACGACCGAGAAGATCCTTAAGATAGTTGAGCTTCTGATCGGCGGTGTCCATGCGGCTGGTGTAGAGATCGACAAGCTGCATCTGCGCGAACTGATCGTTGGGATCGGCCTTGCGCGTGGCGAGGAGGGCGGCGATGGCGCCGTCGTTATCGCGGAGCTGCAGCATTGCATCGGTCAGCAGGCGGGAGAATCTTGCTTCGGTGGGATCGAGCTTGTTGGCGGCGGTGAGCAGAGCGCCGACCTGCTTCCAGACCGCCGGCCAGATTTCGGGAGTGGGAAGTTTGGTTGGGATTGTGGTCTGAGCCATGGCGGCGATGCGCTCGGCCATGACGGCGTCGGCCTGGATTTCGATTGGGTTGGTCGTTGGAGGCGCGGGATTGAAAGGCGGTTCAGTGGCGGCGGCCGCCGCGGGTTCGGTTGCGGGGGCGGTGGAGGGTTCTGTGGTTGCTTGTGCGGCAGGCTCTGTTGATGGCTGGGTCACAGGCTCGGCGGGAGGGGTGATGACGGCGGGCGCGGTGGCGGGGCCTTCAATGATGGATTGGGTGGCTGGGGTTTGGGTTAGGATTATGGGGGGGACGTCGGGGGCGGTAGTGGTTGTGTCAGCCGCGCTTTGGGTGGTGGGTTCGGTGGTGGACGTTACCACTGGGGCGGTTGAGGGCTGGGTGGTTTCTTCCATGGGGCCGAGGGGTTCCTCGGGCGGGGCTTTATGGAAGCAGCCGGTGGTGACGGCCAGGGCGGCGATGATGATCGCCTGGTTCAGGTGTGCGATGCGCATTCGGTTGTGCCTCGGTTGATTCATTGAAGTGTACAAGGTTTACCTAAAGCGGGGAGGTCCGTCGAGGTTGGGAATGGGAATCAAACGTTTGGTTTCACAGGAAGAGCGCAATCTTAAATGTTGATGCCACTCTGTGCAGGGGCGGCCCCGATCCTCACCTTACCCCGGAGCACCGGAGGAATGACCGGAAGGGAAGCAGCCGAATCAGCGGCCGGCGAGGCCCAGAGCGATGGCGCTGACCAGCGCGACGGTGAAGACGACAGCCGTGAGCACGCGCAGGAGCAGGTCCATCGCTCGAGTGCGATAGATGCGGCCGACGACAAGGAACAGAACAACAGCTTGCGCGAGGGCGGCGGCGGCAATGGCTGCAGTACGAACGGCCCAAAGGGCGACATCGGGACGGTCGGCGGCGAAGGCGATGTGAGGGCTTTGCTGCCAGGCCCAGAGGGATATCACCATCAGGGCAGTGGCTACAAGGGAACCTGCGAGCATGAGCATTTTGGAAACCATGGCAACCTCCGTGTTGCGGTCGTTGGAACTGTGTTACGAAAGACTCAGCACTTCTGTCAGCATCGGTCGCTCCGCGACTAATGCTTCCATGTCTGTTAAAAGCTCGGCGCGGCGGCGGAGCCAGTTGGACCAGTCCTGCCGCCCGGTTTTTTTGGCCGCCAGCGCGAGCATTGCCTGGGCGCGGGCGGCGGAACGGGCGGGCATGAGTTCGGTTAATTGTACCTTGCCGGTGATGTTATGCATCATTGAAGGCCAGGCGCCGACGCGGGCTTCGTAGTCTAATTGAACTACGAGCAAATTCATCGCTTCGTTCAGCGTGAGGCGATCGGTGTAAAGAGCACAGAGCGCTTCGTGAGCGCCGCGGAGGTCGCCGAGTTCTAAAAGTGAGTCGGCGAGCATTAAACGGCTGGAACGGGAAATGCCCTGGAGCGAGCCAAGCCGCTGCCGGAGGAGGGCGCGGCTCAGGAGGGCGGACTCGGCCCATTGCCGCTGGGCGTGACGCAATACCGCAAGATGATGAAGGCTCATCAGCTTCACGGTTCGAAACAGGGAGAAAGTGCGAATGACTTCTTTGATGCGGAGCTCGGCTTCATCAAACTGGCCTGAGGCGATCAGGAGCGGGGAATCGGCGGCGAGGCTGGAGCCTTTGGCGCTGCGGTAGCTGAGCGTGAGCCACACCGCGCCGATCACGACGACGGCGAAGGTCATCGGAAAACCGGCGCCGTACATCGGACCCACCAGGAGGCACAACAGAGCCGCGCCGGCCAGGGCAGCCTTAAGGAGCGACGACAAGGTGAGATCGCGGCGGAGGGCGCGGATGGCGGATTCGGCGGAGATCATTCCTCTGTCCTTCAATTCGTTCTCAGGCTCAGATTCTTTCATGGATGGTTCGGTCGGCCGGGGCATTATGTCAGCTCCCTGGGCGCGGCGGCCGGTGCGTATTTTTCGGCGAGCCTGGCCGCTTCAGGGTAGCGGCGATGCAGCTCGGACGCGGGCGAAAGAAGAGTTGCCCGCTCGTAAGCCGCCCGAGCCTGGGCGTCGCGGCCGAGCAGGTCGTATGCGCGGGCGACGAGCGCGTGGGCGTCGGCGACGCGATGGCCGAGCTGCTGTTGCATGACGGATATATTTTCGGCGAAAAGCTCGATGGCCTCGGCGGGGTGGCCGGTTTTGATGTCGCGATAAATTTCGACCAGCGCAAGCCCGCCGGACCGCTGCGAACCGGCGCGGCGGCGAAGGTCGCTGATGGCGGCGTTGGCATCGACGAGGTGGTCCTGATGGAGCATCGCCATGGCCCGGCCCAGCCGCAGGGCGAAACCGGTGGAGTCATCGACGAGATCATTTTCGAGCAGGTAATTCTGCAGAGCGAGGGCGTCTTCAAAGCGGTGATGCCGCGAGAGGAGCGATGTCAGGTAAACCAGCGCCTGCGCCCGCATCCGAGGCGAACGGGCGGGTTGCGACAGGAACAATTGCAGCGCCATGCCCGCCTGATCCCAGCGTCGAAGCTGGATGAGCTCTTCGATGGCTTCAACCGACTGCTGCTGGGCGCGATGCTGGCGGACGGTGAACATGGTCGCCATCGCCATGATGCCCATCAGGGCAAAGAGCAATAAAAGCGAAAGCAACTGCACGGCGGCGCGCACCTGTGCAGATTGGGCGGAGGCGAGGGAACTGGCGCCGACGAGAAGGCTAAATACCCCGGCGCCATACCAGAACCAGTTCACGCGCGGCATGGGTTCGCTGAGCTCAAGCAGCGTTGGCACATGGAGGAACGGAGGCGGTGAAGATGGCGCTTCGGGAGCGTCGGGGGCATTCATCTGAGCGGAGAATTCTAGCGGGGATGGAGTGATGTCACCACATGAGGCGAGGGTAATGAGAGGGCATGGGTTGCAGCGCTGTTTTCAGACAGACTTTTTGTTATCGGGACGATCGCCGCTCGCCAGCGTTCTCATCAAGGGATAGAATGCGCTTTGCACGGGCAATATTGATGTATTCATGACCTTTGATTCCTCACAGCAACCTGTGGCAGTTGGGGCCTCGCCGGGGCGGGGGAGGCGGATTTATTATTTTATCTGGGTAATTCTGAAAAACATTATTGGGTGGGGGCTGATCCTGGCTTCGGGGCCGATTGGGTTGACGTTGCCGGGGCCGGGGGGATTACCGCTGTTTTTGATTGGGTTTGCGATGATTTCGTTTCCGGGGAAGCGCGGGCTGACGAGCCGCGTGCTTCGGGGGCGGGCGGTGCGCCGGAATTCGCGGCCGGGCATTCTTGTGGAAATCTTTGCCGCATTGCTGCTGCCGACGGTTATCGTTTCGATCCTGTCGATTCAATTTGCGGATGAGATGCAACGCCATGGATCGGCGCTCGTAGCTACGGTGTACGCCGTCGCGGTGGTTGCATCCTGGATGGCGATTCGACTGGCACTTCGGCTGCTGAATTATGGGTTGACGTTTGTGCCGGGACTGCGGCGGAAAATTCGGCCTTGGATGCGGCGGAAGGGGATTGATCTGCTTCCGCCGAGAAGAAGGAAACGATTGTCCCGATTGCAGGCGCTGGGGCGCGGTGAAGTGCCCGGCGGCAGCGAGCAGGATATCGATACAGGAATCCTTGAAGTGGACTCACGATATCAGGATGGTGTGAAGGCATTCTGGAACAGCGCCAAGCCGTGGCTGCGGCGCGGGGTGAGCGTGGTCAGCACCGCGCTGATCTTCGGGTGGATGATCCGCAAAACCGCGCGGCACTGGGAGCAGGTGAAAGATCACATCGGTGATATCAGCCTGGCGAATTTCATCATTGCGGCGTTCATGTTTGCGCTGTTTTTGTTCGCGGTGCGGGCGATGTCGTGGCGGCGGATCATCCGCGGGTTTGGACATATTCTGCCGATAGCGGCTTCGGTGCGGGTGTGGGCGACTTCGGAACTGGCGCGGTATGTGCCGGGCGTGGTGATGCAGGTGTATGGGCGGGTTTACCTGGTTAAACCCTATGGAGTCAGCGCGACGGAATGTGCGGCGAGCCAGGTGCTGGAGCTGGTCATCTTTCTGCTTGCGAACATTCTGGTGGGGGTGGTCTGCTTGCTGTTTTTCGGGGTTCGAAATGTACATGGGGCGGCCAGAGCGTGGATGCTGGGATTGACGGCGATGACGCCGCTGCTGGTTTTGATTATCCATCCGCGCGTGTTTTATGGGATTCTGGATGCGGTGATGCGGCGAAGAAAAAAGCCGGCAGTAGCCCAGCGGCTCAGCGGGGCGCAACTGGGGCGATTGCTGGCCTTGGCGGTTGTCGGGCTGCTCTGGCAAAACCTTGCAGTGTTCCTGATCGTCGCTCATCCGCTGGGACTCGCCTGGGCGAAATGGTATGTCGTCAGCGGCGCGTATTGCCTGGCTTGGTGTGCAGGATTTCTGGTGATTACCGCGCCGGGCGGCATCGGAATTCGGGAAGCGGTTCTCGCGGCGGCGCTGACATTTGCGCTGCCGGCATCGGCGCGGCAACGGTTTCCGGATCAGGCTTCGTTCATCAGTTTTATTGCGTTTTTGACGGTTGTGCTACGGCTGTGGACGATCGCCGGGGAAGCGATTGTGACCAGCGCTGCTTATGTGATGGATTATCGGGGGGCGCTGGGGAAGTCGCCGGAGCAGATTCAGAATCGGGCGGCGGGATCCAGGCCGGTGGGTGTTTAGGAATTGGATTTACGCGGGTCGAGTTGAGACGCGATGCGCGTGCCCCGTATGAATTAGCGGGTTGCGGCGGCGGGTTCGATTGTGGGGGATTGGCCGGCGTGGCGGTGGGGATAGACGGTGCCGAAATACATGACGATCATCATGCCGACCCAGAGGACAAAGATGAAGCAGGCGACGAGCAGCAATTTTCGGCGGGGCTTCATAGGCGGCACGAAGGAAAGATCGGCGGCAGAGCCTGCCTGGTTGGGGGCGCTGGAGGCAATCGCTGGGCCGCTGGGGGATTTTGAGCGGCTCATGACTGTCTTTCGGCCTGCTTTGGACGGTCGCTCACGACGACCGGTTCAATCCGGTAATCTTTTTCAAAGGCCGTGTGAAAGTCATACACGTGGCGGAAATCGTCGAGATTGTCCTCGTCCGTCTTCTGAAGCAGATCGTGCTCAACCATTGCGAACACAATGCGGCCAAAATCCATCGTGGAAGTGATATTCCAGCGCGATAAAACGACCCTGGCGAGAAGCCCCCACTGATTGATCGCCAGTTCACGAAGGCCCTGGCACAGTTCGCGGCCCCCGACGTGGTGGCTGGCATCGGGATCGGTTTCCTTGTGGACTTTGTCAACCGTCAGCGTAAGGCCCTGCTGCACAAACACGTACGCCTCCGGCGGATAGACACCGACGGCATCCACTACATCCTGAAGCGATTTGGCCGGCGGCTTCGAAGGCATATCACATTAATGTAACGAACAGCATTGCAAACGCCAAGGTGACAAAAGGGCGGAACGGGCGGGATTTTGGATTTTGAAATGCGGATTTTGGATTGGATTTGCGGCGCTGGCGATAAATGGAGAGATCGGGCACTGGAATCTCTTTTTGGTTTTCATCCTGCAGCGTTTTTGCGTTCGCAGGGCTCACTTCTATAATGCCGGTCTCTTACGGGCTTTGAGGGTGCGCTTGCGGGAGCGGGCTTCGCTGTGATCCCGTCCTGTGTCACCTACGGAACTGAGGCGGCACGCCGACCGTTGCGGTTTCATCACCCTCGATGGACGATTTGGACGGAGCGACTTTCCATGAAGAAAAGCCTGCGTGCTGCGGGGGTGTCGGTGTCATTGTGCGTCTTGGCGGGGACCGCCATGCCGACGGGTTTGACTGGCTGCGCCCAGGAGCCTTCACCCTTTAATCCACGACTGGCTCAGCAGTGGGAACGGGCGCAGGACGGCCAGACGCCGGCGGCGCCGATGTATCCGCTGCCGACAACGCAGGAATCCACCTATCTGCCGGATGAGAATGAACCGCGGCCTAAACCGCCGGGTGATGACAATGTCCCGCTCGGGCCGGCGGTGAAGATGTCGCTGCAGGAGATCGTGCATCGGGCAATCATCAACAGCCTGGATATCCGCGTGGCGGGATATGACACAGCGATCGATCAGACGCGGGTGATGGAAGCGCAGGCGAAGTTTGATCCGGCGGTGTTTGCGAATGTGAATTACGAGCAGGTGAACAAGCAGTCGCCGGGGACGTTCAGCACGTTTGATCCTGTGTTTAATGACGGGCCGCCGCCCAATAACCCCGCGGGAACGAGAAGGATCGCCAACTTCAACCGTTCTGATACGACCACATTGCAGTTCGGAGTTCAGCAGGACACGCCCAGCGGTGCGCAGATCAAGATTCAGGAGCAGCTTCAGAACCTCTGGACGCGGCCGCAGCAGACGCCGCTCAATCCGTTTTATGAAAATGAACTGGTCCTGACGGTGACGCAGCCTCTGTTGCAGAATTTTGGCGTTGCGGTCAATGAAGCGCGCATCACCATTTCGCGGAACAACCAGCGCGTCAGCCTGCTGGATTTCCGTAAGACGGTGGAAGACAGCGTTCTTCAGATTGAAAAAACATATGGCCAGTTAATCCAGGCGCAGCGGGATGTTCTGTCGCTGGAGCGATTGGTGGCGGCGTCGGAGGACACAACCGGCGTGTTGTTCCGCCGCAAGCAGCAGGATGTGTCGGCGGTGCAGATTCAGCAGGCCAACGCGGCAACCGCGACTCGGCGGGCGACGCTGGTCCGGGCGCGATCGCAGATTCCCAAGTTGTCGGATCAGCTCAAGCGGTTGATGAATGATCCGGATTTTCCCGTTTCGGGCTCGCTGGTGATCATGCCGGCGGATGATCAGACCGAACTGCCTTTGCATTTCTATCTGGATGAACAGATCGAAACAGGGCTGGAAAACCGGCTTGAGCTGGGTCAGCAGCAGGTGCGCATCGACTCGGCCGAGATTGCGATGCACGTCGCCAAGAACAACCTGCTGCCGCAGTTGAATTTTCAGGGATCGTTCACGGCCGATGGGGTGGGCAAGGGGCTCGGCAGCGCGTTTGCACAGGAAGGCGAGTTCAGTCATCTTGGTTTTGCGGCTGGTTTTCAGTTCCAGTATCCGCTGGGGAATCGCGCGGCTCGGGCGATCTGGCAGCGGGCGCTGCTGCAGCGTCAGCAGGCGATTGATTCCTATCGCAACCTGATCGAGCAGGTCAGCCAGGAAGTGAAAGACGCGAGCATCGAGCTGGACACGAGTTGGAAGGAAATGAGCGCGACGAGGATTGCGCGGATCGCCGCCGCCGATACATTGGTTCGTTTTCAGCAGCAGCAGGATGCGGGGGCGCAGCCGTTCACACCGGAATTTGTTCAGCTTCGGCTGGATTATCAGGAGCGATTTGCCGCCGCCGAGCAGGCGGAGCACCAGGCGATTTTTAATTACAACTTTGCGATCGCCACGCTGGAAAAGGCCAAGGGGACGATCCTTCGGTACAACAACGTGATGCTGGAAGAAGAGCAGTTGCCGTTTGATATGATGAGCAACAGCAGCCACATGCATCCACCGATTCGGCGTGCGGCGCCGAACGCCGCGGCAGCGGCGCCGGCGGCGATTGCCGTTCCAGCGCCACGTTCATCCACGTCGAAATAAAGCCGCCTGCGAAGAGGAGGAAAGCCCGCGGCTTTCCCTGTAGAATCCCCTTCGTGCTCACGCTTCTTGTATTACAAGGTCCGGACAAGGGCCGGCGATTTGAATTGCCGGATGCGCCTGCGCTTTTAGGGCGGGAAAGCCGGCAGATTCCATTGACGGACCAGACGGTGAGCCGGCGTCATGCCGAGCTGCATCCGATGGACGGAGACTGGCTGCTGAAGGACCTGGGCAGCGCTAACGGTTCGTACATCAACGGGGTTCGAGTTGAACATCATAAAGACCTGAAACTGGGGGACCAGATTCGCGTGGGGCGGACGCTGATGGTGTTTGGCGCGCAGCCGGGCATCAGCCGAAGCAGCAGCGGCGCGGTGAATCTTGCGGGTGAAGAAGCGGGGATGGATTCCTCGATCATGCACACCATGCAGTCCAACGAGGACTCGATGGTGATCGCCGCTCCGGAGCCGGCGCTGGCGGCGATGGCGAATCTCAAGATTCTGTATCAGTTGGGGGCGATCCTGGGCGGCGGATTTGATGTGGATCAGGTCCTGGAAGTGGTGATGGACCTGGTCTTTGAGCATGTGAAGGCGGATCGCGGTTTTATCTTGCTGATTGATGAGCGGAGCAAGGAGCTGACGCCGAAAGTTGTGCGCATGCGCGAAGAAGAACCGCCGCGATCAAATGCGCGCGGGGCGGCCAGGACGGACGACGCCCCGCCGCCGGAGCCGAAGATCAACGCATCGCGGACGATTATCAATTATGTGATCAGCCACGGCGAAGGCGTTCTGTCCAGCAACGCGATGGCCGATCAGCGTTTCAGCAAAGGCAAGAGCGTTCATAACCTGGGCATTCGATCGGCGCTGGCCGTGCCGATCAAGGCGCGCAAGCTGACGGACAAAACCGGCGACGACATCATCGGCGTGATTTATATCGACAGCTCGGTGAAGAATTACACGTATTCGCCGGACCAGCTTCGATTACTGACTGCCATCGGCCTGCAGGCGGGATTGGCGATTCAGAATGCCAAGCTTTATCAGCAGGGATTGCAGGCCGAACGACTGGCGGCGGTAGGCGAGACGACGGCGGCGCTGTCGCACAGCATCAAGAATATCCTGCAAGCCCTGCGCGGCGGAGCCGACGTTGTGGAGATGGGCCTTCGCAGCACGAATTTAATCCAGGCGACAAAGGGCTGGCGGATTGTCGATCGCAACCTGGAAAAAATTTACAACCTGACGCTGAATCTATTGGCCTACAGCCGCCCGCGCGAACCGCGGCTGCAGAATACCAATCCGAAGGTGCTCATCGAAGAATGCCTGGAACTCATTGCCGCGCCGGCGAACGAAAAAGGCGTGATGGCGATCGGCGACTGCGACAAGGATGTGCCGCCGGTCCCGCTCGATCCGGATGGAATGCACCAGGTGCTGGTGAACCTGCTGAGCAATGCGCTGGACGCCGTCGATCCGCAGAAGGGGCTGATCCGAGTCGCCTGTGAATATGATGAAGCGACCAATGAGCTGGTTATCCAGGTGATCGACAATGGCGTCGGCATCGCTCCGAGCATGATGAAGCATATGTTTGAGCTGTTCCACTCCACCAAGGGAAACCGCGGCACAGGCCTGGGATTGGCAGTGGCGAAGAAAATTGTCGAGGAACATGACGGAACAATCACGGTGAAGAGTGCGCAGGGGGACGGGACGACGTTTACGGTGAAGATTCCTGTATATGCCGCGGCGCTTGCGGATCCATCACAAACGCATGGGCCGGCGGCGCAGCCTTAGTGATTGTTTGTGGTGCGTTCGATTTATAAGTGCCTGACAGGATGGTTTGCCACCGAGACATTCAGGGGATGGGAAGCGTTTTTAACTACGGTTCGAAGTCAGAGTCATAGAGATGATGAATTGATTATTGGGGGTCGTTTATGCTTGACGTCACAGGCACCGGCACCGGCCGGATGCAGCGTGTCACGTTGAATATGGTGGAAGTGGAAGTGGAAGAGAAAGACGAAAATAAAGAGAAAGACGAAGAGGAATCGCAGCCGCAGGGGCTGCTGCCCCCGCACCCCCGCTCAGAGGGGAATTGAGATAAGAGTGAAGGGTAAAAGGACCGCTGCGCGGGCAGTGAAGGTTAGCCGGAGGCGGAACCCAGCTCTTACTCTCGCCGTGCCGCTCGGTTCCGCCTCCAGCGTCCTCCACCTCCGTAGGCAAGGCACGCCCCCAGTTGGCGCAGAGCGGATGTAGGCTGCGAAGAAAACTTGCGGGGGAGTCCTCTCTGCCGCGCGATGTAGTATCTGCTTCGCCGCGATGCAGGCTGTGAAGAAAACTTGCGGGTGGGGCCGTGCCTAAGCATGGGAGGGGTACGTCGGGAAAGTTTGCGCCTTGGCCTTGGTCTTGGCCCTGGCCATTGTCATTCATCAAGGTGCGTGTGAATGAGTTCGCTTATGCCTGGGCGATCAAGAGCACGACGGCGTGTGCCGCAATGGCTTTGCCTTCTCCTATGGCATCGCAACCTTCGTTTGTGCCTGCTTTGATGTTGACCTGGTCCTCACTCGTATCGAGGAGGTCGGCGACGGCTTTTCGGATCGCGGGTTTGAAGGTTTTTAATTTGGGGCGCTCCGCCAGAACCATGATGTCGACATTGGCGATCCGGTAACCGGCTTTTTTAACCCTCGCGAAAACGGTGTCGATGAAGAGGCGGCTGGGCGCGCACTTCCAACGGTCGTCGTTGTTGGGGAAAAGCTCTCCAATGTCGCCCCAGGCCATGGCGCCGAGCAGGGCGTCAACAAGGGCGTGAAGGATTACGTCGCCGTCGCTATGGGCGATGGGGCTGATTTCGGTGGAGACGGCGATCGAGCCGAGGATGAGGCGGCCGCCGGGCTGGAGGGGGTGAAGGTCGTAGCCGTGACCGATGCGGAAGGGTAAGCGATTGGGAGTCACAGGTCGTACTCCTTGATTTTGCGGTACAGGGTGCGTTCGCCGATGCCCAGAATTTTGGCGGCCTGCTCGCGGTTGCCGGCGACCATCTGCAGGGTTTTCCGAATGGCTTCCTTTTCGAGTTGCTCGAGCGGAATCCCGGCAACATTGTCGAGCCCGCCGAGGGTCGCGCCGGTTGCCGGGCGGATGTCGGGCGGAAGGCTGGCGACGGTGAGCTGGGGGCCGGGGCTGAGGACAACCATCGTATCCACGGCGTTCTTGAGCTGTCGGACATTGCCCGGCCAGCTATAGGACATCAAAACCTGCTGGGCGTCCGGGTCAATCCCGTCAATCTGTTTGTGATATTTCTCGGCGGCGTGCTGGACGAAATAATGGATCAGCAGGGGGATATCTTCACGCCGCTCGCGCAGAGGCGGGAGGAAAATGGTGAT
This sequence comes from uncultured Phycisphaerales bacterium, assembly GCA_963704405.1. Classification (GTDB taxonomy): domain Bacteria; phylum Planctomycetota; class Phycisphaerae; order Tepidisphaerales; family Tepidisphaeraceae; genus MFD01213-c1. The sequence goes on along the minus strand of OY969903.1, from coordinate 238,439 downwards.
CCCTTTGATCCGGAAATAAAGGTCTTCGCGAAAATGCTTGTCGGCGACCATTTCTTCCAGCTTGCGATTGGTCGCGCTGATGAGACGGACATCCACCTGGATCGGTTCATTGCTGCCGACACGGACGACTTCGCCGTTTTCGAGCACGCGAAGCAGCTTTGCCTGCATGGGGGCGGGCATGTCGCCGATCTCGTCCATGAAGAGGGTTCCGCCGTCGGCGTGTTCGAAGCGGCCTTCGCGGTCGGTCGTTGCGCCGGTGAATGCCCCGCGCACATGGCCGAAGAGTTCGTCTTCCAAAATGCTTTCGCTGAGGCCTGCGCAGTTGAGCGCAACCAGCCGCTGTTTACGGCGGCGGCTATTGTTATGGATGGCGCGGGCGATCAGTTCCTTGCCGGTGCCGCTCTCGCCCATGATGAGAACGGGAATACCGCTCGCCGCGACCTGTCGGGCGGTCTGGACGACCTTCTGAATTACACCGCTGGTGCCGATGATGCCTTCGAAGCCGGCGCTATCGAGGATCTGCTCCTGCATGGCCTGATTTTGCTTTAGAAGCGCGGCACGTTCAGCCGCGCGGTTGACCTGCGTGCGGAAATCTTCCAGGTCGAGCGGTTTGGTAATGTAGTCATATGCCCCCTCGTGCATCGCCTGCTTGCTGGTGGGCACATCATTGATCGCCGTCACCAGCAAGACCGGCGGCGGTGGAGTCAGCGTCTTCGCCCGGCGTAAAACTTCCAACCCGTCCTTGCGCCCTTCCATCATCAGGTCAGTAACAATCACGTCATAAGTCTTGCGATTTAATTTCGCCTGCGCCTCAGCCAGGCTGTAGGTGACATCACACTTGTGGCCAAGACGCGTGAGCGCCTCGCACATCACTTGTGCATGTTCCTGCTCGTCATCGACGACAAGAATATTGGATTTGGAAATAGCGGTGTCGGCCATGGGATTCGTGACTGGTAATCCGTAATTCGTAACGCGTAACCTCGTAAAAATAGAATAACGATTCAGCGGCTGATTACGAATTAAGCGTTACGAATTACATCTTATGAATCACCCCTTCTCCATGGGCAGATGGAGGGTAAAATCCGATCCCTTCCCCATTTCACCTTTGACCGTGATCCTTCCGCCGTGTTCCTGGGCGATGCGTTGGCTGATGGCCAGACCGAGGCCGGTGCCCCCTTTTTTGGTGGAATAATAAGCCTTGAAGATATTTTCGGCGGCTTCGGGCGGGATGCCAGGTCCGGTGTCGATCACATCAATGCAGGCTTGGCCGTCGGATTCTGAGGCGGAGAGAATCAGTTCGCCGCCGGTGGGCATAGCCTGAAGGCCATTGATCATGAGGTTGAGCACGGCCTGTTTAATGAATCGGGGGTCGAGAGGGACAATGATCTGATTCGGCGATTGCCGCAACCGAATCTGCACCCGCTGAATCTGCGCCTGGGGGCTGAAAAAATCGACGAGTTCTTCCAGCAACTCGTTCACATCGGTTGGCTTTCGGTCCAGTTCCATCTTGCCGGCGTATTTCAAAAAGTCATCCAGCGTTTCGCGCAGCCGGCCGGCTTCGCGCTGAACGATATGCAGGCGATTGATGACGCGCTGTTGATTTGGATCATTCGGATCGAGATCTTCTTCGAGCAGTTGCAGGTTAAGCTGGACGGTGGAAAGGGGATTCTTGATTTCGTGGGCGAGCCCGCCGGTGAGCGTGCCCAGTTCGGCCAACCGCTCTGCCTGGCGGGTGCGGCGTTCGAGCCGGATGAAACGCCGATATGCGCTGGCCGCGACGGCAGCGCCGGCAAGCGCACTGGTCAGCAGTCCGGTGATGAGTCCTGTAGCGAAGCCGGTCATTGCGGGGGAAGCGTACGGGGAGTTGGAAGGGAAGGGAAATGGTCCGTTATTCGTAATGGGGCAAGTCGCAATGCGTCATCTATGACCATCTGACAGGCATGGTCGTCTTCAGCGACCATGCTTGGTATTGCACGCCGACGCGCATCAAAAATTCACGCACCCAACCTGGTGCGGAAGCATTTCTATTTCGACCATCCGTGGAAAGAACTTTCAGCAGATGCGAAAGAAGGGGGCGGGACGTGCTGAAGCGAAGGAAGGAAACGGATTGCTACCTGGCTCCAACTTTTGCAGCAATGGCGAGCCGGCGGACATTTTTGGCGAGAAGCCCCTTCGGCCCTTCTTCCTGCACATACTCGACGGCTTCGCCGTCTTTCAGCGATCGAAAGCCATCCCCTTCAATCGTACTGAAGTGGACAAATACGTCCTTGCCCTCGGCATTCAGTAAGAAGCCGAAACCCTTTTTCGAATCGAACCATTTGACGGTACCCGTAGGCATAAACCGTCCTCCCTACGAAAAACTACTGATCGGTAACCTGCGGAGTTGTATATCAGTTTTGGCAAATTTTCAATAATTTTATACGTTGTCATACTTTGTACATTTGCTTATGCGATGAATGGCGGGGGCCAATCCATGGGGTGTTCTGAACACAAAAGATGCCTATAGCATGATTAAGGCTCAGGCCGGGTGGGGGGATGCCGCCGCAATATTCCTGCGCATTGCGACCGATTTATCCCCGTAGACGCGGAGTCCAATATGCAATTATAAGAGCTTTTCTTGCCCGTCTTTTGGAGGAGAGCCAGTGAGCTTGAGCCGCCCATCTTCAGACAGTCAGCCTCTGTCTCCAACGATATTGATTGTTGATGACGACCCGAGCGTGAGCAGGGCCATGAACCTGTTATTGTCGCGGGCCGGCTTTCACGCCTTGGTGTGCAACAGCGGCACCGACGCCCTGGCGAAAAGCAGCGGGGAAATATCCGCAGCCATCGTCGACATTCATCTCCCTGACATCAACGGCCTGACGCTTTCCCAGCGCCTCCGCGAACGCCTGGGCCCCTCAACCCCGATCGTCATCCTGAGCGGCGACAATTCGATGGAAACAATCCGCGCCCTTCCGGACGCCGGGGCAACCCACTTTTTCGCCAAGCCTGTTAACGGCGGTCGATTGATTGAACAGCTCAAGCAATGGATCGCCGAAAAAGCAGCGCCCACGGCGCGAGGCTAACAACTAACGCCCATTTTCAAAATCCCCGCGAATATATTTCTCCGCCAGCTCGACGTAATGTGCGCGGAGCCAGCGCATATATTCCAGTTCCTGGTCTTTGACCGGCCGCACAATTTTCCCCGGCACGCCCATAACGGCCATCCGATCAGGCACGACCAGATCCGGCGGCACAACGGCGCCCGCCGCGATCAGGCATTCCTTCCCGACAACAGTGCGGCTCAGCAATGTCGCACCCATCCCCACAAGCGATCCATCGCCGACGCTCTTGCCATGGACGATTGCGCCATGACCGATGACGACGTCATCGCCGATGATATTGGGCACATCCGTATCGCAGTGAATAACCGCCCCATCCTGGACATTGGTTCGGCGGCCAATGACCACTTTAGCGACATCCCCACGAACGACCGCATTGAACCAAAAACTGGACTGTTCGCCGGCGACGACATCACCGACCACTGTGGCGTTAAAGGCACGGAAAGAACCGTCAGGGAATTTTGTGAACAGAGCCATATGCCCGGAGAATGTAACCGGAATTGCCGTTGGAATCAGGGGGTGAAATGCACACTATTCAACGGCGGTTCAATCGTTGGCGGCTTTGGCTCCGCGGGGTAATTCACAGCAAAAATTTTTGCCGATGCGTCGATCCCCGACTTTCGGCGAAGCTGTGTCCCAATGTCTTGCCTGTTGAAAAATGATGTTGGCCGAAGGTCGCAGTTCAACCGCGCGAGGTTCTTGGTACTGCTGCTTGTCGCCGCGCTGTCGGTGTGCTTTCTGGCGCAGCGTCGCCTGCGCCGCCTGTCACCGGCGCGGCGATTCTGCAATATCTGAACGAAACCATCGATTGGTATCACCGGATCATGGCGATTGATCAACCGCCGGTGAATTCACAGGAATTGCTTTTGCGGGAGACGGTTCGTCAGAACGCGCGGCATGTTGTGTATTACGCGTTTCAGTTTGCCCGCGCAGAGGCGACGGCGCTGGAACCGCCGGCGACGACTGCGCCGACAACCAGCAAGAGCGTCCGGGGCCGCAACGTTGCGCAGGCGGCGGCAGCGGCATCAGGGCATCTGGCGCAGCTGCAATCGCAACTGGATCAGATTAAAACGGAAATGGCTGCCGCGCCGCGTGACGCGCTGGAGGCATTGACGGCCAAGCGAGATCGGTTGATCGCGGAAATCAATCTCGTGACGGCGCAGCGGGATACGATGCAGAGTTTTTCGGCGTTCATGACCGATTCCGAAAACGGCGACGCCGCCAGCCTGCTTCGGCGGATTGATGATTTGGAGCAGTCCACGCCGGAGGTGCAGGAGGCCCCGCAGAAATCCGGTGACGGCGACACGGCGGCCACGGTGACAACCGCGACGGCCGCCGCCGCCCAGCCGGCGTATCACCCGGAAGCCAGCGGGATTTTTTCGCTGGTTGCGGAGATGTTTTCGCTGACCAGCCGAATGCGCGATCTTCACGTTCTGGCCGATCAGGCGGGGAAGCTGAAACAAACCAATGAGCGATTCCGGGGCCCGATTCGCGGCGGGATCATGGAAGCCATCCATCGCGGCGATGCGATCGCGACCACGCAGGAATCGGATGATCCGGACCAGTTGCGCGGGCAGCGGGATGAACTGGATGTGCTGGCGGCGCGGTTCAAATTGCTGGCCGCGGCGGGTGTGCCGCTGGGCGAGCAGGACGTGATGCTGGAGACGGCGCACCAGAATTTGCTGGCGTGGCACGCCGCCATCGCCAGTCAGTACAGCAGCGCGCTGCGGTCGCTGCTCATTCGGCTGGGTGTGCTCACGCTGACGGCGGGCATTCTGTTCGGCATCTCAGAATTATGGCGTCGGGCGACGTTCCGTTATGTCGTCGATACCCGACGCCGCCGGCAGCTCATGCTGATCCGGCGAATTGTGATTGGATGCGTTGTCGTCCTGATCATTGCTGCCAGCGTGGTAAGCGAGTTTGGTTCACTGGCGACTTTTGCGGGATTGATCACGGCGGGAATCGCGGTTGCGCTTCAGACGGTGATCCTGTCGGGTGTCGCGTATTTCTTTTTCATCGGACGATTCGGCGTGCGTGTTGGTGACCGCGTCACCATCACGGGCATCACCGGTGATGTTGTCGAAATCGGATTGTTCCGGATTTATCTGCTCGAACTCGGCGGGGCCAGGCTCGATCTGCATCCGACTGGCCGCGTGGTTGTTTTTTCCAATGCGGTGCTGTTTCAACCGTCGGCGTTTTATAAGCAGATTCCAGGGGCGGATTACGTCTGGCATGAGATTTCGTTCACGCTGTCGCCGGATACGGAAATGGGCCTGGTCGAGCGGCGGTTGATGGCGGCGGTGGAGTCGGTTTTCGTTGGTTATCGAGATGTGATTGACAGGCAACATGCATCGATCTCATCGACGCTGCAGGAGCAGATGATATCGCCGCGACCGGAGGGCCGGCTGCGGTTTGTGGATGCGGGACTGGAATTGGTGGTGCGGTATCCCGTTGAAATCCGGCGGGCTTCGGAGATCGATGATCAGATCACACGCAAGCTGCTGGAGGCGATTGAGAGCGAGCCGAGGCTGAAGATCGTGCCATCGGCTGCGCCGAAGATCCAACCGGCCCCGCCGAAATGATCGGCGGCAGCATGCGTGAATTTTATTCGCCGGGGATATAGCTGATCACGCCTTCGAATGGGGAACTGGCGGTGGCATAACGTTTCTTCGCGATGCGGCCGCTTCGATACGCGAGCCGGCCTGCTTCCAGGGCGAGCTTCATCGCCTGCGCCATCGTCACGCAATCTTTGGCGTGTGCGATGCCGGTGTTGAGGAGCACGCCGTCGGCGCCGAGCTCCATGGCGATCGCGACATCGCTGGCGACACCGACGCCGGCGTCGACGATGACGGGATAATGCGTATCGCCTTCTTTGAGCAGTTCGAGGCAGAGTGAAACGTTCAGCGGATTCAGCACGCCCTGGCCAGAACCGATCGGGCTGCCGGCGGGCATGACGGACGCGGCGCCGGCTTCTTTAATGCGGACGGCGAGGCGCGGATCGTCGCTGGTATACGCCAGGACGGTGAAGCCTTCCTTCACGAGTTCGCGCGTCGCTTCGAGCGTGCCGACGGGATCGGGGAGAAGCGTTTTCTTATCGCCGAGCACTTCGAGCTTCACCCAGCCGGCGCCTTTGTTGCCGTTTTTTTCCAGCAGGTCGCGGCCAAGCAGGGCGACGCGAATCGCATCCTCGGCGGTGAAGCAGCCGGCGGTATTGGGGAGGATTACGTATTTATCGAGATCAAGATAATCGAGCAGGCTGCGGCCGCTGGCGTCGACGAGCCGCTCGCGCCGAACGGCGACGGTGACGACCTGGCAGCCGCTGGCTTGCAGCGCCTGCTGCATCAGTTCGTACGATTGGTATTTGCCGGTGCCGACGAACAGGCGGTTGCGGATTTCGAAGTTGCCGATACGAAAAAGGTCCATGCCGGCATTATACGGCGTGCGGGAGCCGTCGCGATACTTCAGAGATGATGGCAGCAAGGACCGGCAAGAACCTTGCCGCGCCATATGCAATGTGGGCCGGAAGCCGACGCCAGGTTTCTCAAAAGCGTCTCTCCCCTGCCGCATCTATACGGCCACCTGCCACGCGACTATATTGACCCGCCGCATTGCGGAGACGACGGAGACGACCCCGTGCATTTTCTTATTTTTTATCGTGGGGACGACCCCGCCATATTCAGGAGGCGCGGATGGGTTGGCTGATTCTCTTAATTGCCAGTGCTTTTGAAATCGCCGGCGCACTTGGGCTTCGTTACGCCAACGGCTTCACGCGTCTTTGGCCCACCGTATTCACGCTCGCCGCGTTCGCCGTCAGCATGGGTCTTCTCACGCTCTCCCTTAAAACGCTTCCACTTGGAACTGCCTACGCCGTCTGGACCGGGATCGGCACCGTCGGGACCGTCATCGCCGGCATCCTGTTATTTAACGAACCCACAACCGCCGCCCGAATCGGCTGTATTGTCTTCATCGTCATCGGCGTGGTTGGATTAAAGCTGGTCGCGTCCCACTGACACGCGGACAATTCTTTCTTCCAGCAGGCCGTAACCGCTTACAATGCGTCGGCGGACATGCGTGTCTTCCCAGGGATGACACGTGGTCGTTTGTCCGTCTGTCCATTCATTCAGCTTGCGGGCGTTAAGAAGGGCCATTATGTCATTTCGCCGATATGCAATCATCGCCGTCATTGCTCTGGTTGGCGTCGGCGCAATCGGACTGGCCATCTCCCTTTACTTCACCTCCCGTCCATCCAACTCCGTCGTAAAAATTCCGTCACAAACACAAATCGACACGGCCAGTCCGCAATCACCAGCGCCAACTGATCAACAAGCCGCCGCACCCCCGCAATCCGCCGCGTTCTTCACCGATTTCACTACTGCCGTCCCTTCCCAATTTTCATCCCATCAGATATCCACAACCAAATTGGGAAAACGAAAATTTCTCGGTCCGTTTGGCCCTGAAGGCGTCAAGTTCAATCTCAACGATTTCCCTGCTCACCAGTTTGTCCACGTCAGCTTTGACCTCGTGTTGATTAAATCCTGGAACGGCTGCAGCCCGATCTGGGGTCCTGATGTTTGGACCGCCGGCCTCGCGGATGGCACAACCCTGCTCCGCACCACGTTCTGTAACTGCGGCTTTTTCAACGATAACAACGAACAAAACTATCCCGACACCTTCCCAGCCCCCGACGGAACCGACCCTCATCCCGCCTGGACCGGCGCCGCCGAATCCCAAACCCTTGGGTACATGCAATCCTGGGGCGGCCCGGACCGCACCTACGATTGCTCCTCTGTCTATCACTTTGACTGGACCTTCCCCCACAATGATTCATCCCTGGCGCTCACCTTTACCTCGCAACCCACCAAGCGCGACAAAGTCTTTGGTTTCATGTCCTTCCGCGCTGAGGCGGTTGGCGCTCCTGCCCATCTTACCGACGCCGAGCTCAAACAAGCCTGGAGCGATCTCTCTTCTGATGATTCCGTTTTGGCTAATGCCGCCGTCTGGAAGCTTATTTCCACCGGCGACCAGGCCGTCGACTTTTTCCAGGGTGAACCGATCATGCCCGGCACGTCGACGACTGCGCCGACGAATCCCTATCGCACATCAAGAATCCGCCACGTCCTGCAGGTCATCCGGACCCCGGCGGCGCTGGAACTATTGGCAATGCTCCCGCCTGAGCCGCCCATGCCCAAGCTGGCCAAGCCGCGGTAAGCAGCAAGTGCAGATGCGATGTTTGTTCACGGTTCGAGGTTTTTAAGAAGAAATTCCAGCCACGCGTCCATGCCATTGCCGGTGCGGGCGCTGAGTTCGAATATTTTCATTCCAGGGCGGACGTCCTGGATGTTTTGGAGCGCGGTTTGGCGGTCGAAGGCGGCGGGTTCGGCCAGGTCGGTTTTGGTGATGATGGCCACGTCGGCGGTGTTGAAAATGGTGGGGTATTTGAGGGGTTTGTCTTCGCCTTCTGTAGTAGAGAGAAGGACGAGGCGGAGGTCTTCGCCGAGATCATAACTGGAGGGGCAGACAAGGTTTCCCACGTTTTCAATGAAGAGGAAATCAAGTTCTTCGAGTTTCCAGTCGCCGAGGGCTTTATCGACCATGTCGGCTTCGAGGTGGCAGACGGTTCCGGTGACGATCTGGCGAACGGGGGCCCCGCTCTCGGCAAGTCGGCGTGCGTCGTTTTCGGTGGCGAGGTCGCCGACGAGGGCGGCAACGCGATGGGTTTGATTAAGCCTGATGAGCATTTCGCGGAGGAAGGTGGTTTTGCCGGAGCCAGGGCTGGAAACCAGGCTGACGACAAAAACGCCGGCGCTGCGGAATCGCACGCGCAGGGCGCGAGCGAGGGTGTCATTCTTCTTCAGAATCTGCGTCCGGACTTCCAGAATCCTGGGCTGATCTGCTGTCATCTTCAATCTCGATTCGGACTAATTCCAATTCGCGCCCGCGGACGACTTTCGGCGTGCGCTCGCCACACTCGGGGCATAACATGCGGTAGTTGTCGGCGAGCAGCCTATCCGCCTGGCATTTATCGCACCAGACGGCGACATCGGTCCATTCGATCAGCAGTTGTGCGCCCTGGAGGCAGGTACCGTGGGTTGCGACATCGAAGGCGAAGTGCAGGGCCATGGGAACCAGGCCGGAGAGAGCGCCGACGCGGACGGTGACGACAGCCGCGCGCACCTGCTGTGCATCGGCGCCTGAGTCGGCCAGGCGCTCCTCCGCCAATTCAACGAGCGATCGAACGACGGAGACTTCGTGCACGGTGGTTCCTGTGGTGTCAAAGACCTTAAACTGCGCATGGTGTTTGCAAGGGGAGTGCCGGGAAGAGATTGGCGGGTTTTCCCTGGAAGGCCTGCTTAATGCGCGGGCTTGAACATGCAATTGGCGCTGATGCTGCGCGCTTGCTGGGCATAAATGAGGAGAAGTTTTTTAACCAGAAATTTCACACATGGCGCGGATTGCCAATGGCTTATTTGTGAATCTGTGGTCTCTGTGGTTATCAATCTTTCCTTCTTTTGTTGCTTCGTGCGTGTGTCGTTCGGGCTGGTCTAACTTTGGATGCGATGAATCATTGGAAAGTCTGGCAATTGGTTGACTCGGCATTTCCAGGCGGGGGTTTTGCGCATTCAGCGGGATTGGAGGCAGCGGCGCAGGCAGGGTGGGTGCGGGATGCGGAGTCGCTTCGGGAATTTATTGTTGCAAGCTTGAGACAGCAGCGGCGGGGGGGGATGAGAGTGATGAGGGTGGCGCATCGCTGGCCGGAGAGGATTGACGAATGGGATCCAGCTTGGGATTTGCAGTTGAATAATCATGTGGGGAATCGGGCCAGCCGCGCAGGGGCATGCGCTGGTGTCGGCGGCGGGGAAGATTTGGAATGGGATGGAGTTGATGGAACTGGGGCGGCGGGTGAGGGCGAGAGAAATTGCAGGGCATTTTGCTTGTGTGTTTGGGGCAGTATTGAGGTGGCTGGGAGTAGGGGAAAAGGAGGCGGTGAGCGCGTTTTCATTTTTGACGGCGCGCGGGATTGTTTCGAGCGCGGTGAGGCTGGGAATCGCGGGACCGCTGGAGGGGCAGAGGGTGCAGGCGGGGATTGCGGAGATGCGAGAATGCGCCGGTGATGAACCGGATCAATGCGACACAGGCTTTGGCGGGCTCAATCGAGCCGAGACTTATGTCACGATGGAGCACTTGGAAGCAGATCAAACAGATGTCGATAGACTGCCGGTGATTGTGCAGATATCGCCGATTCAGGATTTATTGCAGGCGACGCAGGATCGGCTTTATTCCCGGCTGTTTCAAAGCTAACGAATTGGAGGCAGGGTGTACGGATATAGCGGACCTACCCGGGGCGGCGATGGCCATGTACATGAAGTCTGGTCGCATCCAGGGAAATTTCAGGATCGACCGCGGCCTATTCGGGATCGGGATTATGCCTCGCGGGCGTTCACAGTGGGTGTGGGCGGGCCGGTGGGAAGCGGAAAGACGGCGTTGATGCTGGCGCTGTGCCGGGGGCTGCGGGAGCGGATGTCGATCGCCGCGGTGACGAACGATATTTTCACGAAGGAAGATGCAGAATTTTTGATTCGCCACGCCGCGCTGGAGGCAGAGCGGATTCGGGCGGTGGAGACGGGAGGCTGCCCCCATGCGGCGATACGGGAGGACATTACCGCGAACCTGATTGCGCTGGAGCAACTGACAGATGATATTCATCCGGAATTGCTGCTGCTCGAATCGGGAGGGGATAATCTGGCGGCGCATTTCAGCCGCGAGCTGGCTGATTTTACGATTTATGTGATCGATGTTGCGGGGGGGGACAAAATCCCGCGGAAGGGGGGGCCGGGGATTACGCAGTCGGATTTGCTGGTAATCAATAAGACCGATCTGGCGGAAGCGGTGGGCGCGGACCTGGGTGTAATGGATCGCGACGCTCGAAATATGCGCGGGAGCGGGCCATTTTGTTTTGCGCAGGTGAAAAATAATGTGGGGGTGGATTTCATTATCGAGCAGGTCCTGGCGGCCAGGACGCAACAACTGGCTCCGTCGGCTTAGTCAGCGAATCGATGACGCGACTGTTGCAGCGGAAACACTTGTTGCGCGCTGCGGCGCTGCACATCCGGCATGAGGCGGCAGAAATGGAACAAACCGGGCGGCACGCGCTTTGTGCTACGCAAATCATTCCGGGCTTCGTCACGCGGCGAATGTTCCACCTTCTGACAACCTTTCTGCACGGGAGAATGACATCGATGAGGAAGATAATTGCATTTTTATGTGGCTGCGCCCTGTCGGCCATTTGTCTGACACCATGGGCTCGTGCCGAAGACACGGTGAAAATCGGGGTTCTGCATTCGCTTTCGGGAACGATGGCGATCTCCGAGACATCGCTTCGCGACGTCGTCCTGATGGCGGTTGATGAAATCAACGCCAAAGGCGGGGTGCTGGGGAAGAAGATCGAGCCGGTGGTGGTCGATCCTGCTTCAAATTGGCCGCTGTTTGCGGAAAAGGCGAAGCAGTTGATCGTGCAGGATAAGGTGGCGGTTACGTTTGGCTGCTGGACATCGGTCAGCCGCAAGTCGGCGTTGCCGGTGTTTGAAGCGTCTTATGATAAAGACGCCAATCCATACGGCGGCGGGTTGCTGTTTTACCCCGTGCAATATGAAGGTGAAGAACAGAGCCCCAACGTTTTCTACACCGGCGCGAGCCCGAATGAACAGCTGATTCCCGCCGCCGAATACATGATGAGCAAGGACGGCGGCAGCAAGAAGAAGTTTTATCTGCTCGGCACCGACTACGTCTTCCCCCGTACTGCCAACAAAGTGCTGAAGGCGTTTTTGAAGACCAAAGGCGTGCCCGATGAAAATATCGCGGAAGAGTATACGCCGTTCGGTCACAGCGATTACCAGACGATCGTCGCGAAGGTGAAAGACTTCGCCAAAGACGGCGACGCCTGCATCCTGTCGACCATCAACGGCGACAGCAACGTGCCATTCTATAAGGAATTTGCCAACCAGGGCCTGACGGCTGACAAATGCCCGATCATGGCGTTCTCGGTCGCGGAAGACGAACTCCGCTCGATGGAGACAGAGAAGCTCGTCGGTCATCTGGCGGCGTGGAATTATTATCAGTCGATCGACACGCCGGAAAACAAGACGTTCGTCGATAACTTCAAGAAGTATTGCAAGGATCACAACCTCCCCGGCGGCGATTCCCGCGTAACGGACGATCCGATCGAAGCCGCATACTTCGGTGTATACGTCTGGAAGAACGCCTGCGAAAAAGCCGGCTCGTTCGATCACGACAAGGTGATCCCCAATATCCTCGGCCAGGAATTCGACGCTCCCGGCGGCAAGAAGAAGATGGACGAAGTGAACCACCACACATGGAAGCCGGTGCTGATCGGCGCCATCAAGGCGGATGGTCAGTTTGACATCATCTGGAAGACGCCCGGCTTGGTGCATCCGGAATCGTTCAGCAGCTATCTGCATACGCCGGAAGAGCTGACAAAACTGACGGCATCGAAGTAAAAGGGACGCGGCAGCGGGCGGAGATGACGCAAACGTCGTCTCCGCCCGCGATGCGTCGGGGCAGACGCAGTGGGCAAGATTTGACCCGATCGTGAAACAGGTTCTAGATGGTTTTTTACAGGCAGTGCCTCATATTCGTTTCGCTGCTGCTTGTGTTTGCAGCGGGTGCGGGGGCATCTGCGGGGGCTGAGGATTCGGCAATCCCGCCGGAAATTATTGACGCTTTGAAGAGCCTTAAGACGGCGAACGCGTCGCAGCGGCAAGCCGTTTACGATCTCCTCGGACAAAAAGGCGATGCCCGTCTGATCCCCGCGATCAAGGCTTATAAGGACGGCGCGCTGCAACTCCGCGATGGGCGGCTTTGTATCTTCGGCGAGCGCATCAACATTCCCGGCCAGGGGTCGGTGCTGCCGCTGACGGATGCGATCACTGGGCAGGTGGTCAACGGCAGCGACGGCAAGCCGGCGTATTTTCTGAAGCCGGATTTGTCCAGGGCGATTAAATCTCCGCCGCGTCCGGAACGCACGACGATTGCGGATTTGATCTCGACGCTGTCGCTGCTCGATCCGGACAAGGAGACACGTATTGCGAGCATTCGCGATGTGGCGGAACGATCGTCGCGGGCGTTTATCGACACTGTGGATCAGAAGCGTTTTGCCGAACGACTGGCGAGCGCATCGGCAGAGATGAAGGCGGGGGGATCTGACCTGCAGAAGCAGGCCGCCGCGATGATCGATGATGCGCTGAAGCAGAAGCCGAGGAAGCTGACTGATGCGGTGCCGGACGCGGCAACGACAATGAAACTTTCTGCGATCGTCGCAGCCGCTCAGAAAGCAACGCCTCTTCCAGCCGGCGCGGAGGCGATGAATTCGCTGCGGGATTACCAGGACCGGCTCGACGCGCAGCAGAAGGTGCTGGATGACCTGCCGAAGTATTCGACTGCATTGCATCGCCAGCAATCGAGCAATCAAACGGCGGCTTATGCCGCGCCGTTAAAAGAAGCCGTTGCGAGCCTGGATGCGGTGCTGGGCGATCGTCCGGCGCAGCTGGCGGCGGTGAAGACGCTGGGAGAAGTGAGCACCAGCCGCGCGGATTTGCTGCTCGATAAAATCGTGGATGCGGCCCGCAGTGACGGTGATATCGAACTGCTCAACGCGGCCGAGCCTTCTCTCAAAGCCGCCAATCGATATCAGATGATTGTGCGCATTGTCCAAAACACCTTTGCCGGTGTGTCTGCGGGCAGCATCCTTGTCCTGCTGGCGCTGGGGTTGTCGATTGTCTTTGGGCTGATGGGCGTGATTAACATGGCCCATGGCGAATTCATGATGGTCGGCGCGTTCACTACTTTTGTGGTGAGCGAATGGTTCAAACGAAACGCGCCCGGCATGTATGACTATTACCTGGTCGCCGCGATTCCTGCGGCTTTTCTTGTCGCGGGTTCCGTGGGGCTTCTGTGCGAATGGCTCGTGATTCGGCACCTTTACGGGCGTCCGCTGGAAACGCTGCTGGCGACGTGGGGCATCGGGCTTATTCTGATTCAGTTTGCGCGGGGACAGTTTGGCGATAATCAGTCGGTGAAACCGCCGCACTGGATGGAAGGGGGGGTTGAAGTGGCGGCGGATTTGGTTTTCCCGCTGAATCGTGTCTACATCATTCTCTTTTGCGCGATTTGCATTTTCGTTGTTTATTTCATCGTCAATCGGACGAAGCTGGGATTGATGCTGCGCGCGACGACGCAGAATCGCGAGATGGCTGCCGCGCTCGGTGTGGCTACGCGGCGGGTCGATGCGCTAACGTTTGCGCTGGGGGCCGGCCTTGCCGGTTTGGCGGGTGTTGCGGTGCCGCTCTACAACAAAATTAATCCGAGCATCGGGCAGGAATATATCGTCGATAGCTTTATGGTCGTGGTGGTGGGCGGCGTGGGCAAACTGGCCGGCGCGATCTTCGCAGGGCTGGGGCTGGGATTCCTGAGCAAATATCTTGAGCCTTTGTTCCAGTCGATTCCTGCGCTTGCTTCGGGCGCGTCGGTGATTGGCAAGGTCGTCGTACTGGGGCTTGTGGTGGTGTTCCTGCAATGGCGGCCGTCGGGCTTGTTCCCCCCGAAGGGACGCATGGCGGATATGTGAACTCTGCAGGGCCTGCATCGCGGACCCTGCGTGGGACAAATGATGTGTGGCAAGACATGGCAGCTGTGATTGTGAAAAATCCCCCGCCTGGTGATGCATCGCCGCGTTCGATGCTGCTTTACCGCGCGTCGCAGACATTTCTTGCGCGAACACCACCGCCGTCGGTGATGTGGCTGCGCATCTTCACGATCGCCGGTATTCTGTTGCTTTTTTTCGTGATCATCCCGGTTTTTACGGCCGCCAACATCATTCCCGATTACAAGCTGAACTTCCTTGGTAAATACCTCTGCTTCGCGATCGTCGCACTTGGGATTGATCTGGTATGGGGATACACCGGGCTACTGTCGCTGTGCCAGGCGCTGTTTTTCGGCATTGGTGGTTACATCATGGCGATGCACCTGAGCCTGAAAGAAGGCGGCGGTGACGTTCGGCCGGAATACAACAACATCCCGCAGTTCATGTTCTTCAATAACGTGCATGAGCTGCCAACCTTCTGGAAACCATTTGCATCGCTTCCACAGGCGATCATCCTGGGAATCCTGCTTTCGGGAATGGTGGCGGGCCTGTTTGGTTTTTTCATCCTGCGCAGCCGTGTTCGAGGTGTATATTTTTCGATTATCACCCAGGCGGTGGCGTGGGGATCGTGGCTACTGATCAGCCGAAATGAAATGCTGCTGGGCGGCACAAACGGTCTAACCAACTTTTACAAACCGATGAGCCAGGCCCGGTCGTGGATCATTGGTTTGTATCTGCTCACACTGACAACCGTGGTGCTGGCGTATTTGCTCTGCCGGGCAATCACGCGTTCGCGGCTGGGCCGGGTGCTGGTCGCGGTGCGCGACAAGGAAACACGGCTCTACTTCGCCGGTTACAAACCATATGCTTTCAAGGTGTTCGCCTATGCCGTCGGCGCAGCTTTGGCGGGAATTGGCGGGATGCTGTATTCGCCGCAGGTGGGCATTATTACACCGCAGAATTTGAATGTGGAGACGTCCATCCTGATGGTGATCTGGGTCGCGGTGGGTGGGCGCGGCCGGTTGTGGGGGGCGATCTTTGGGGCGCTTGCCGTGAACGTCACCCTGGGCGCGATCAGCTCTGATTTGCCCTCATTCTGGCTCTATGTGCAGGGCGGCATGTTTGTCCTCGTGGTGCTGCTCTTTCCGGATGGATTTGTCGGGTTCTGGGATGATGTGGAAAAGGAACTCATTCGCGGCAACGGCTGGATGCGGGCGTTCGTCATGTCGTTGCCGCTGCTGCTGGCGGGAATTTTTATTCTGGCCGAGGGGCTGGGCCTGACACCGGCGGTGTTGCGAACGCCGCTGTATCAGACCGCCAGCCGGGATCAGCTTCAACTTAAATATGTCCTGCTGATTTGCTCGCTCGCGGGCGCGGGCATGTGGCGCATGCATCTGAAGCGCAAGCAGCCGGCCAGAGGGTTTCCGATGCCGTCGGCCAAAGTTGCGCAGGTGGAGGGATGAACTTCATGCAGGCGACAGATACAGCCCCAGCGCCTTCAGCGCCCGCGAGCGAAAACTACATTGTCCAGCTCGATAATGTCGTCGTTTCCTTCGATGGGTTTAAAGCGCTCGACATTCATTTCTTCGGCGTTGCCTATAACGATCTTCGCGTCGTGATCGGCCCCAACGGCGCGGGGAAGACGACGCTGTGCGATGTGATCAGCGGAAAGACGCGCGTGAGTTCCGGCAAGGTGCATTTTGGCGGCGTGGATACGACGCATAAAAAAGATGTTGAAATCGCGCGGATGGGCGTTGGCCGCAAATTTCAGACTCCCACCGTGTTTGACAGCCTCACTGTTTATGAAAACATGGAGATCGCTCTGCCTGGCCGGCGGAATGTCTGGAAGAATTTGTGGGGACAGGAAAC
Source organism: uncultured Phycisphaerales bacterium (assembly GCA_963704405.1). GTDB lineage: Bacteria > Planctomycetota > Phycisphaerae > Tepidisphaerales > Tepidisphaeraceae > MFD01213-c1. Next base: position 221,813 of record OY969903.1, on the reverse strand, counting down.
CGACGATCAGCAGGAAGCGATTCTGCAGATTCTGGATCGCGTGCAGTTAATGCAGGACCTGGCCACGCCTGCAAAATACCTCAGCCACGGCCAGCGGCAATGGCTGGAGATCAGCATGTTGATTGTTGCCGATCCGAAGCTTCTCCTCGTTGACGAACCGGCGGCTGGCCTTACAGACAAGGAAACCGAGCTGACCGCCGAACTGCTCCTGGAACTGAAAGGGCGGCACACCATCATCTGCATCGAACACGACATGGATTTTGTTCGGCGGTTGAACAGCCGGGTGACGGTCCTTGATAATGGCAAGGTTCTCGCCGACGGCACTTTGGATCAGGTGCAGGCAAACAAGGAAGTCATAGAAGCGTATCTGGGAAGATAAATCTGCTGCAAATGCTCGCTACCCAAGACCTCAACTTCTCCTACGGCATGGTTCAGGCGCTTCGCAACGTCACTATGACCATGGCGCCTGCCCGGGTCACCTGTGTGATGGGCCGCAATGGCGTGGGCAAAACCACGCTCATGAAAAACATCATGGGCCTGCTCAAGCCCACCGGCGGGGCGGTCATGCTCGGCGATTGCGATGTGACCAAACTGGCGGCGAACCGGCGCGCGAAGGCAGGCATTGCGCTGGTGCCGCAGGGCCGCCAGATTTTTCCAAAGCTGACCGTCGAAGAAAATCTTCGCATCGGCCTTCAGGCGCAGGGATGGCAAACGCGCCATCCCTGATGAGCTGTACGAACTTTTTCCCGTGCTGAAAACCATGGCCCGCCGCATGGGCGGCGATCTCTCCGGCGGGCAGCAGCAGCAGCTTGCCATCGCCCGCGCCCTCGCCGGTGATCCGAAGGTGCTGCTTCTGGACGAGCCCACCGAAGGCATTCAACCCAATATCATCCAGCAGATCGGCGTGGTCCTGCGAAAGCTGGTCGCCGAGCGCGGCATGACCGTCGTCCTCGTCGAGCAATATCTCGATTTTGTCCGGGAATTCGGCGAATTTTTCTACATCCTCAATCGCGGCGCAGTCGTCGCTGAGGGGCCGACGGCGGACCTTAATGCCGATCTGATCAATCGCCACCTCAGCGTGTAGACTGCTCAATCATCGCAAGGCCAGCGATCGGAAACCCAATGACCCCAGCCGTCCAAATTCCGCCGCCGGCAAGATCGCCAAAGCAGCCGATCGCGGTTTGGCCAACTGTCCGCGTTACACCTGAAAATTCAGGACTCCCCTCCGGAACCGGGCACATTCGTTTCGAAAAAATTAACAACCGCACCGTTCCAACTCGCGCCCAGTCTTCCACCCCCTTGAAACTCCTGATGCCCCGCTCTCCCTCCGCCTGCGGCTGGGTCGTCACCAGCACCCACGGAGGCGGCCTCGTCGATGGTGATCACATCCGCCTCAATATTAATGCTGCCAGCGACACCCGCTGTCTCATCACTACCCAGGCCTCCACCAAAATCTATCGCACGCCCGCCGGCGTCTGCCGCCAGTCGCTGCATCTGGCCGCAGCCGATAATGCAATCGTAGTAATAGCACCCGATCCGCTCGTCTGTTTCACCGGCGCATCATTTGAACAACATCAGCACTTCGATCTGGCGGATTCCGCCGGCCTTCTCCTTATCGACTGCTTCACCAGCGGCCGCTGGGCCCGGGGGGAGCGATGGGCCTTTTCCCGATATCAAAGCGTCAATGAAGTCCGCATGAACAATAAACCCATCTTTCGCGATGCGCTTTTGCTTGATCCCTCCGACGGCGACATCGCCGGTCCGATGCGCATGGCGAATTTCGATTGCTTTGCGACATTATTAATCGTCGGCAAGCCGTTCGAATCGCACGCCGGCGCGTTATTGTCATTCGTCAATACACAGCCGGCGCCATCTTCGGGCGCATCCCTGATCTTCGCCGCCAGCTCTGTCGCCGGCGGCGTTGTTGTTCGAATCGCCGGAGTCAGCGCCGAAGCCGTAGGCAACTGGATCAGGCGCCAGTTAAACTTCATCGGCTCCGTGATCGGAATCGATCCCTGGTTAAGAAAGTTTTGAATGCCATGCATCTTTCTCCACGCGACATCGACAAGCTCCTCCTGCACAACGCCGGCTGCCTTGCCCAGAAGCGTCTTGCCCGCGGCGTGCGGTTGAGCTACCCCGAATCCATCGCGCTCATCGCCACGCAAATCCTGGAATTTATCCGCGACGGTCGCTCCGTCGCCGAGCTGATGGACCTTGGCCGCCGCCTGCTCGGCCGTCGCCAGGTGATGCCCGGTGTTCCGGAGATGGTCGCCGAGGTTCAGGTCGAAGGCACTTTTCCCGATGGCACCAAGCTCGTCACTGTGCATCACCCCATCGTCGCCGAGGATGGCGATATGACGCTTGCGTTCTACGGCTCGTTTCTCCCGCTGCCCGATCTCGCCACCTTCACCGCCTCTCCCGGCAGCGGCCTGATCCCTGGCGAATATGAAACAATCAAGGGCACGCTCGAACTCAATCAAGGCCGCCCGCCGACGCAGCTCACCGTGACCAACCTCGGCGATCGCCCGATTCAGGTCGGCAGCCACTACCACTTCATTGAAACCAACGCCTTGTTGAAATTCGACCGCGCCAAAGCGTATGGCCAGCGCCTCGATATCCCCGCCGGTACCGCCGTCCGATTCGAACCCGGCGAAACCAAGACCATCACCCTCGTCCCCATCGCGGGCAACCAAACCATCACCGGCGGGAACAACCTGGCGAGCGGCCCGATCACAGAATCCAACTGGGCGGCGTCAATAAAAAATGTCGAGCGATTGAAATTCGCAAACGAGGAACCATGAAGCCCTGCTCAATCATTTTGATGATGGTCATGGCCGGCTGCCACTCCGGCTCTTATGACATCCGCGGCAACGGGCAGGGTGGCATAGAAATGGCTCGCGTTGAGCACCAACAAAAAGCGGAAGCGCTGCGCCGATGCAGCAAAAACCGTTGCCGCTGCCAGTGGCGGAACAAAGCCCAACTCCGCCGCCCACAACGACAATCGCTCCATCAGAATCATCATTAGAAGCCCGCGTGCGCGAACTCGAGGCCGAAAACGCCCGCCTTAGAGCCGCCGCAATGCCCACGACGACACCATGAATCACGCAGAGCCTTATGGCCAACAATGACCCAGCCAGATGTTTCATCGTGGCCCGTGTCACGATGAAGGTCGTATCGCCTTAAAGCTGGAGAAAAGACAATGCCCTACCACCTGGACCGCTCCGCCTACGCCGATATCTACGGCCCAACCACCGGCGACAAAGTCCGTCTCGGTGACACTTCGCTCATCCTCCAGGTCGAAAAAGACTTCGCCTCCTACGGCGACGAATGCAAGTTCGGCGGCGGCAAAACCATCCGCGAAGGCATGGGCCAGGCCTCCGGCGTCAGCGACCAAGACGCCCTCGATTGCGTCATCACCAACGCGCTCATCGTCGATTACACCGGCATCTACAAAGCCGACATCGGCATCAAGGCCGGTTTGATCGCCGCCATCGGCAAGGCCGGAAATCCTGATGTCATGGCCAATGTCACGCGCGGTATGACCGTCGGCGTCACCACTGAAGTGATCGCCGGTGAAGGTCTGATCGTGACAGCGGGGGGGATCGATTCCCACATTCATTTCATCTGCCCCCAGCAGGCCAACGAAGCCATCGCGGCCGGTCTCACTACCATGATCGGCGGCGGCACCGGCCCCGCCACCGGCACCTGCGCCACCACCTGCACCCCCGGCTCGCATTACATGCGCCTGATGCTCCAGGCGGTTGATGATCTGCCGCTGAATTTCGGTTTCACCGGCAAAGGCAACACCTCCATGCCGCAGGGGCTGGCTGAACAAATCACCGCCGGCGCGATCGGTCTCAAGCTCCATGAAGACTGGGGCACAACGCCCGCATCAATCGATTGCTGCCTGAGCGTCGCCGACGAGCATGACATCCAGGTCACCATTCACACCGATACGCTCAACGAATCCGGCTTCGTTGAAGCCTCCATCGCCGCTTTCAAAAATCGCACGATCCACACCTATCACACCGAAGGCGCCGGCGGCGGTCATGCCCCCGACATCATCCGCGTCTGCGGCGAAGCCAATGTCCTCCCCAGCTCCACCAATCCCACGCGCCCCTACACCATCAACACGCTCGATGAGCATCTTGATATGCTGATGGTCTGTCATCATCTGGATAAAAATCTCCCTGAAGACGTCGCCTTCGCCGAGAGCCGCATCCGCGGCGAAACCATTGCCGCCGAGGATGTGCTGCATGACATGGGCGCGATCAGCATGATCAGCTCTGATTCGCAGGCGATGGGCCGCATCGGTGAAGTCATCACCCGCACCTGGCAAACCGCCCACAGCATGCGCCTGCAGCGCGGCCGGCTCGCCGAAGAAACCGGCGACAACGACAACTTCCGCATCCGCCGCTACATCGCCAAGTACACCATCAACCCCGCTATCGCCCACGGCTGTGCCCATATCATCGGCTCCATCGAACCCGGGAAACTCGCCGACCTGGTCCTCTGGAAACCCGCCTTCTTCGGCATCAAGCCCGAACTGGTCCTCAAAGGCGGCTTCATCGCCTGGTCGCAGATGGGCGATCCCAATGCATCGATCCCTACGCCGCAGCCGGTCTACATGCGCCCCATGTTCGCCAGCCTCGGCCGCGCAGCAGGGCCAACATCGCTGGCGCTGGTCAGCCAGGCGTCAGTGGATGCCAATATTGTTCAGAAGTATGGATTACGTAAACAGATCACCCCAATTCGAGGCACCCGAAAGCTCCGAAAAACCGACATGAAGCTCAACGACTTCCTCCCCCAAATCATGGTTGATTCTGAAACCTACACCGTCACCGTCAACGGCGCCCCCATCACCAGCATTCCCGCCAGGACGTTGCCGCTGACGCAGCGATATTCCCTTTTCTAAAACTAACTCCGGGGAATTTCTCGCCACCAGGTGTGGAAGGCTCAAAGCCGTGGGTCGACCGGTTCACTCTCGAGCGCGAGCACAGCAAATACACATTCATGGACTCGCCGCAATGGTTCGTTGCGCACAAAGCGTTCCATTGCTTCGATCCCCAGTGCAAACTCCCGCAATGCAAGTGATCGTTTATAGGCCAATCCTCGCTTCCGGAGCCGCGCAGATTGATGGGCGAGGTATATTCCGGTCCATATATAATCCGCAGGTACTCCTTTCCCCGGCACTTCACCGCCGGTTGGATCAAGCCTGTCTTACCGCGAACACAGAAGTCCAGCGGCTTGACCACCATTCCCTCTCCACCGTTGCCTGTAAGTTCTTCCCACCACGCAATTCCCCGCGCGGTGCTAGCGGGATCTATCAGGTCGATCACTTCAAACGGCGTAGCCACAATCGGTGTCCCAGGCGCTGCCAGCTTCGCCAGGATTTGCATATGCCAGACATGATCCTTGTCAACGTGCACGCACCCTTCGCTCGCCAGAAGATGAAACGGAGCCAGCTTCAAATCCAGCACTGAATTCACCCGCCAGCAATATCCTCGATACGCGTCAATATATTGTCCAACCATCATCTGCCGGTCCCGTGCCTCCTGAAGCATCTCTTCCGGCAGGGCGTTACCGGCTGATGCATAGTGAATGAGTGCACGTTCCAGAACCGGCACAACATCCCTCATCGCCGCGGTCGCTGCTGAACCAACGGCGGCGTACTGGTTCTTTAACAGATCTTGTGCCTTTGCCGACCACGGCATCAACTCGCAATCCAGGCAAAACCATTCGCTTTTCAGTTCGCTCCACAATCCGGCGCGATCAATCGCGGCATGAACATGCAGAAGTAACTGCGATTCAATTTCTCGATTTTCGAAGAATCGCCGGCCGGTTCGCGTGTAAATAATTCCAATTCCATCTGCCTCCACACCAAACCTCTGCGCGGCTGCCTTCTCGTCACGGCAAATCACTACCACCGCCCGGCTGCCCATGTGCTTTTCTTCACAGATCACTTTTCCTACGCCGTGATTCAAATAATAATTGAATGCTTCCCGCGGATGTTCCAGATATCCCGGTTCGCTCGTTGTCTCCGTCGGCGACATCGTTGGCGGCAAATAAATCAACCACTTTGGATTCGACGCAAATCGACTCATCACCTCCAGCGCCGCGGTCGCATTTTCTTCCCGCACCGTGATGTTCTGCATCAGCCGGGTTCCAATGATTCGCTTGCCAAGCACATCCTCAAGACCCAGCACATCATCATGCTGCTGCTGAGCCGATAGTCCCGTCGGCACAGTCGTCGGCAAAAATGGTTTTGCCGGCTCTGCATAAATCCGCGTGGCCCGTACAGAAATAATCTCCCGCTCCGGCCAGCGCAGTGCCGTTAGCTTGCCGCCAAAGACGCAGCCCGTATCTATATTGATTGTGCGATTGAGCCAATCGGCTTCCGGAACAGGTGTATGGCCATAAACAACAGTAGCCGGTCCCCGATACTCCGCCGCCCAGTTGTGACGGACAGGAAGGCCAAATTCGTCTGTCTCACCTGTTGTTTCACCATACAATGCAAACTCTCGCACGCGTTGACTCGCGCGGCCGATGTATTGCTGTTTCAGGCCTGCGTGTGCAACAACCAGTTTGCCGCCATCGAGCACATAATGGCCCACCAGCCGATCGATAAACATTTCGGCATTTGCCTCAAGGCCCGGATAGCTGCGTAATTGCTCCATTGTCTCGGCCAGCCCGTGTGTTAGCTGCACGTTCTTCCCACGCAGTTTGCGCAGCAGTTTCACATCGTGATTCCCGGGAACGCACAATGCCGTTCCTTGTGCGACCATGGACATCACGATCTTCAGCACTTCCGGAGTTTTTGGTCCGCGATCAACAAGGTCACCCAGAAACACTGCTTTGCGGCCCGGTGGCGGAACGATCTGATCAACATCCGTCGTGCTATACCCAAGCTGGCTGAGCAACTCGATCAATTCATCGAAACATCCATGTACATCTCCAATAATGTCAAACGGCCCGGCGTCCCACTTTCGATTGTTCCAAAGCGGCTGCCGTTCAAACTCAGCTTGATCCGCATCTTCCGGGGTCCGCAGCATGTGTACATATCGAAATCCCTCCCGCTCCAATCCGCGCAGCGCTCGTCGAAGCTGCTGACATTGATTCCGAATCACATGCGGTCCGAAATCTCGATCCGGCCGCATCCGATTTCGATCGTGGCAGATGTCTTCTTTCAGATTCAACACCACCGCCACGGGCAGCACATCATGCTCGCGCGCCAATGCCACCAGAGGCTTGCGCGCCTCTTCCTGCACGTTCGTCGCATCAATGACTGTCAGCAGCCCTCGTGCAAGACGTTTGGCAGCAATGTATTTCAAAACATCAAACGCATCCCCCGTCGCATCCTGGCTGTTCTCGTCGTTGCTCACCAGCCCCCGGCAAAAATCGGAAGACAGGACTTCAGCCGGAGAAAAGTGCTTGCGCAAAGGTGGATTTCCCGGCGCCGCTGGGACCGATCAGCACAACGAGGCAAAGCTCCGGAATAGTAAGTTTCATGGGTGAGTTTCGAATAAAAAAAGGCTGAGTGATGTTTAAGCGGCGCCAACACTGAAAATTCCCATCTGCGTTGGCGATCCCATCTCAGGGTCTTCCGGCCCCACCGGCAAAAATCGAACTCTATACCCAAACTTCTCAGCAACCTTTCCCGCCCATTCCTGAAACTGCTTCCGTGTCCACTCAAATCGATGGTCCCGATGTCGGAACTTCCCTGCCGGCAGCGTCTCGAACCGTATATTGTATTCCACATTCGGCGTCGTGATAACCACTGTCCCAGGCCGCGCAAATTCAAACAAGACGCGCTCAAAAGAGGCCAACCGTTGTGGATCGAGGTGCTCGATCACCTCAACTACCGCCGCCGCGTCATAGCCGGCCAGGCGTTTGTCACGATACGTCAGAGACCCGTGCATCAGTTGGATTCGCTCCCGTTGCCGAGGTGGCAATCGATCCAGGTGCAGCCGCTCCGAAGCGATCTCCAATGCGCGATACGACACATCCATCCCTAAAATGTGCTCAAACTGCCGTTCTTCCAGAAGACGGCGTAAGAGATTTCCGAAGCTGCATCCGAGATCCAGTACCCGCTTCGCCCCGATGGATTTAAGGGCTGCGATCACCGCATTTAGCCGCTGTTCGTTCAGGCTGATCTTCGCTTCAACTTGTTCTTCTTCGATAGCGTGCTGCTCTTGGGCCTCGTCCGCTTTCTGCTCGTCATCTTCAAGAAGCTGCCTCAGCGCGGCATTTGCCAGATGATGACGATGCTTCAAATATCGGCGGACAATCTGGTCCTTTTCGGGATGTGAAGCGAGCCAGGCCTCGCCATGCCGCAGCAGTTTGTCTACTTCGTCTTCACCGATCCAATAATGCTTGTCGTTATCCAGCACGGGAATCAGCACATACAGATGGCTCAGTAACAGATGAAGCGGAATGGTGTTCGAAAGCTCGACCGTGAAGTATGGCCCGTCTCCCCATTCCGGAAACTGCTCATCCAATGGATGATGTGTCGCTGACACCGTATAGCCCAATGGTTCAAACAATCGCCGCAAAAGTAATTCGCCGCCCCTGCAAGGCACCACGCTGATCTTCGCCACCAGCGGTATGGCTGTTTGTGCTAATTCCGCTCTCTCGCGGCTTGTTCCCGCCAGCGCCGAACCGAGGATCTGTGAAATGGCTACGCTCAAAAATGATGATGCGACATAGGGCCGATCATTTACATACTGTTCCAGCGCAAATCCTTCCCCGCTTGGTCCTCGTCGATTCCGCACAAGCCCGACCGGATCAATCTCGAGCAACAGCGCCGCCGTACATCGATTCTCATTTGCTTCAGTATAAAGCACATGCCCCCGCCCAAAGGACAGATTAAATACCTGAGGCCGTCCCGGATTTTTATGGAGCAGGTATCCCAAATCTGTTGCCGGTTGATGTGTAGTGGTCAGCGTCAGCAGCATGGATGCCATCCTACGAATGTGAATTCAAGAGGCCAGTAACAAGGCCTGTGACCTTGAGCCGGGATTTAATCGCTGTCCGCCGTTCTTTAGGGAAATGATACCTGCTTCGCTATGTCGGTTGATCACTTTAAAATCGAAACATTCGCATCCGTCTCTTTGCGCGTCACTGTGATCAGAAACCGTTTTGTCCTGGCGTCGAAATTGACTGTCGCTGGATTCCCATCCACCTTTGCAATGGGCTGCCGCTCGGCAAATCCGAGGAGCTTGATGGCGTTTTCTCCCGGGGCGAAAGCGATCGTTGCTTCCATGCCCGCCGCCGTCTCGTGCAATTCTTTCATGCGCTGCCGGCCACATGAAGCGAACTTTCCCTGGTCACCGATAATCGCAATGCCCGCCGGGCTTACTGGGGCGACAATGTAATAGGCCCAGGCGTTGGCGGCGTCTGCCGTGAATTTTGAAGTGAACTCTCCGCCTGCCCGCACCAGTTGCCCCTGATCGGCTGTGAAATCGCAGACCCACGCATCACGATCAATCCCAAGTTCCGTTGGTTTGAATGCGATCGCCATCTGCTTTTCATTGCGGGGGAACGCAAAGACGTAGGCCGTGCGGAGTTTTCCGTGGTCGGTGAACGCGGCGGCGATCATGGGAGATTCTTTTTTCAGGGCATCGTTCAGATACATCCGGTCGATGGGCACGATTGAAGTGTCCGGTTTCACGATCACGCCGTCGGTGCGGATGGCTTTGCGAATGTTGGCGGGATCGATTTCTTCGATCTTGTCGCCGACGCCAACCATTCCGGCGGTCAGCGTGGCGAGGATGAGGTTTGGGGTTTCGCTGCTGTTGAAGGTGTCGACCCAGGGCCACTCACCGAGCGCGGCGGCCAACTGCGATACATAGAGGCTCGGCTCCCAACGAATGCGCTGATAACGGTCATCCGAAACCCGCACCGATGTGAGATTGTTATACTTTGTCCCCTGCAGATAATGCCGCGGCTGCTCCATGCAATACTGCATCGTCAGCCCCTGCTCGCGGCAGGCGCGGGCCATGTTGTCCATGAATGCTTCGCCGTCGCTCATGGTGGACTGCATGAGCGGAGAATTTTCGTAAATCTGATTCAGCCAATCCTGTTCATAGGTTATCACGCCTGAGATCTTCAGATACTCGGCGATGTCATCCCACCATTTTGGATCGACCGCGCCGACGCCGCTGATTTGGTATTTCTGCCGATAGGGGCTGTTCACATCAACCCATCGGTTATGGGTGATGAAGGGCAGGCCCATGCTTTCATTAAATGCGCCAAGGCCCTGGGGGAAGAGGGACGGATGGGCGACGTAATCCATCAGGCCGCCGTAACAATTCCAGCTTGCCGGCGGCAGACTGCGGTTCTTCGTCGGCTCCCACTGCTCGCCGCCGGGCCCGCGGGTGGATTTGACGTACCACCAACTGTCGAGCTGCATATACGCCAGTGGAATCCCGAGATTCGTCATCGCGTTTCGCAGTGCAAGGAGCGTTCCCGCGTATCCTTTGTCGCGATCATAGTTGTAGTAATAGCCTGCACCATTGTCGGTCCAGTAGCCAAAATATTTCAAACCGATGTCGGCGTCGTTGGCAGGGCGGACCTTGCCGCTGAGATCTGTCATCGCCTGTCCCCAGGCGCGCCAGGTTGCTCCGATGCCGTCGCCGAATGTCAGAAGGGTTCGATGCGAAAGCCCCTCAGGCAGGCTCACGAGCTTTGGCCCGAAGCCGCTGCAGATTTCGCCGTCAGTGACGCTCGGCTCAACTCGCCGGGTTGTGCCCGCGCCCTGGCGTAGATGCTCGCCACCATGAAATGCGATGCCGGTGAAAGAATCGCCGAGTGTCCCTGTTCATCAAACATCAGCCACGGCGAACCAGTGCCTAATCCTCGAAACTCCGGCGGCGCAAACGGCCCATCCGAATGGCTGAACACGCGCAGCCCGCTCGGCGGTGTAAGCACTGGAAACTCCAGCTTAGCCGCCTCCTGCGCCGATTCGCAGGCTACGAAAAACATGACGGTCGCCCTATCGCGATAGACCCGGATTTCCCCGGTCTTCTTTCCGCCGTTATCCCACACGAAGCCCACGGCCTGATATGCGCCGATCCCATCATTTCCAGGCACAATGTGGATATCTTTGATCGAAGCGCCAACCATCCCCGAAAATACCCACCCTAAATCCCGCCGCTCGACCCGGTAACCGCCCGTACTGGAATCGACATGCGCCGCGATCCCTGCGCCTTCGATCGAAGCCACTGCCCCCGGCGCAGCCGCACAGGATCCCAGCAGGATTAATAAGACCCCCAACACCTTTACGTCTAGAAACACTCGCATCAATCCCTTTCACCGCGTGCGCAGTCCAATCCATTGGCTACACTTTTCACGCAAGCCAGCATACGCCCGAACCTTCAAAAACGCATCGGAGGAGATGTGTGTTTGCAGAAACAAGCCACCAGTGCTACCAATGACGCCACTGACCCAACGGTCATTCCCCTTAATTAGCAGCGATCATGTCCTTTGACATCTCTGGGACTGCATCCAATTCTTGCACGCCCGCCCCGCGCCCCGCTAACCTCTCCCCATGCCAATCACGTCTTCGAATAGAAATCCTATCCAATCCCCTTCGTGTCCCTTCGTGCTCCTTCGTGGGCGCTTCCCTTCCTGTCCCTTTGCGGCTTTGGCATCCTGGCGTTCGATACTCATTCTTCTCCTGACGTCCTTCGCCTCTGCCGCCCCATCAACAAACCCGACGACCATCCCCGCGCTCTCGATTGACTTCACGTGCGTCGGTTGCGCCGCCAGCGCGTCATCCCCCCCAATTATTCCCGCCAGGCTGCAAGTTCATCCCACCGGAGCCGATGACACCGCACTCCTGCAAGCCGCGATCGACCACGCTGCCGCGCTTTCACCGGAGCCCAGCGGCTCTCGCGCCGCCATCCTTCTTGCTCCGGGCACCTTTCAGATTGCCGGCCAGCTCCTGATCCCATCTTCCGGCGTCGTCCTCCGCGGCTCACCCGACCATGCGACCACGCTCCTAGCCACCGGCCGTTTCCGCCGAACGCTCATCGAAATTGGCGCACCCAAGGCCCCCACCACCGCCCCCGCTATTCAGATCACCGATGAAACCGTCCCCGTTGGGGCAAAAACCCTGACCGTCGAATCCACTGCCAACCTTCACCCCGGCGACAGCATCGACATCATCCGCCCTTGCACCGAACAATGGATCACCGACCTGGGCATGAAGGGCTTCAAAGTCGGCCTGTATTCCGATTCCCGCATTGACTGGACCCCCGGTTCCCGCACGATCACCTGGGACCGCACGATCACGGGTGTTGACGCCGCGAAAAACCAAATCACCATCGACGCTCCCATCACCACGGCGCTGGAACATCGCTACGGCGGAGGCATCGTCTCCAGAATCATTCCGACTCAAGCCGAGGCCGCCTCTGCTGTGTCCAACACCGCGACAAAACAGGAAGACCTCATCCCCCATCAAATCGGAATTGAAGACCTGATTCTTGATACTACATTCGACGCCGAAAATCCCTGCGATGAACAGCACTCCTGGATCGCTGTTGCCTTGCACACGGTCCAGGATGTCTGTATTCGCAACGTCACCGCCCGCCACTTCAGCGGCTCCGCCGTCCGCATCGGTCCGCATGCGCGGCGCGTCACCATCGATTCGTGCCACAGCGAAGAGCCTATCTCCGAGCCCGGTGGATATCGCCGCCAAAGTTTCCTCGTCGAAGGCCAGCAAACCCTTGTCGAACATTGCACTTCGGAAGCCGGTATGAATGACTTCGCCGTCGGTCTCTGCGCCGCCGGTCCTAACGTATTTTATGACTGCTCTACCAGGGGCTCGGTCGGCGACAGCGGTTCTTTTGAAAGCTGGTCATCGGGAGTCCTCTACGAAAATGTCCGCATCGACGGCGCAGGCCTCCGTCTCACCAACGACATGGTCCGCTCCCAGGGCGGCGGCTGGACTGCCGCCAACTCCATCGTCGACAACTGCCAGGCCCAATCCTTCCAAATCCAGGGCTCCCCCGAGGCCCCTGATGCGCAGCTCCATTGCGATCCTCCGCTATACAGCGCTCCAGCCTTACAGCCGCAAGTGCTTCCCACCGATAACCCCGCTCTAACAGAATTCACCGTCGCCAGCGGTGGGCAACAAACCACGGACAAGGGACAAATCAAAACGGACAACGGACAACTAACACCCAACCCGCTGAAAATAATTCATGGTCATTTCACGATCGCCGGCCAAACCCTCTGGGGCGGTTCGGTCAATGATGCCTGGTGGAAAGGCCAGGCCAACCCTGGCGTCCATTACACCCACGGGCTGAGCATCATTCGCTTTGTGCCTGGCCGCGATGGGCCCGGCCTGACTGAAAATCTCCCGGACTTGGCCGCCCGAATGGTCGCTGACCACACTCCGTTCTTCCAATCCGGCGCGCCGCTTTGGTATGACCGCCACCGTGACGAACACACGATCAACCAGCGCACGACCGCGGACGTCTGGGCTCCGTTCCACGAAATGCCCTGGGCTCGCAGCGGGCAGTTCGTCTCCGGCAAAGGCGTCGGTGATAACGTCGCGGCCTGGGACGGCCTCTCCCGCTACGATCTCACGAAATACAACCCTTGGTATTTCGATCGCATTCATACCTTTGCCGATCTTTGTGAGCAGCATGGTTTATTGCTCTATCACAGCCTTTACAACACTCACAACGTCCTGGAAATCCCTCCGCACTGGGCCGACTTTCCGTGGCGTCCGGCAAACAACATCAACCAGACCGCGCTCCCCGAACCTCCGCCGATCGAACCCGGCAGCCGCATTCATCTCTCCACGCAGTTTTATAATGTCGATGCCCCCAGCGCCCGCGCTCTGCATCATGCATATATTATGCACGTATTAGATGAGGTCGGCTCCTGTCCCAACGTTGTCTTGGATCTTGCTTATCAATATTCCGGCCCTCTGGCCTTCCAGCAGTTTTTTCTCGACACCATTGCCGAGTGGCAGGAGAAAACCGGCCATACGGTAAAAGTGGAACTTGCAACCAATAAAGACACGACCGATGCAATCCTGGCTGACCCGGTGCGATCAAAGCTGATCTCAGTGATTGATATGCGTTACTGGCAATACCGCCCTGACGGCACGCTCTGGGCTCCCCCCGGCGGTCAAAACCGCGCTGTCCGGGAATTCGTCCGCAAAGATTTCGGCGTCACGACCGACTTTCCCCCATCCACCACGCCGCAGCAACTGTACCGCCAGGTTCGTGAATACCGTGACAAATACCCCGATAAAGCCATTGTCGCCTACCACGGCGGGGTTGGCCCGATCCCCATTCTTATGGCCGGCGGAGCCCAATGCCTTAATCGCAATCCCACGGCCGGCCACAACCAAAGCACCATCGATCGTGCGGCGGCGGACCCGATCATCCAGCAACACTTTGGGCCATTGCTGATGAACCTGGTCCCCAAAGACGGCCTGACCGAGTCTCCCGCAACAACCTGGTGCCTGGCCGATGAGAAAAACCAAACGTTGATTTTCTATAGCCTGGAAGGGAAGGAAATTACCTTCGCCCGCCTGCTCGATCGAACCTACAAAGCCACATGGCTGAACCCCCAAACCGGGGAAACCCAGCCGATCACAGACCCGGTCAAATCTGCGCCCCAAACCTCGCTCCAAAAGCCAACCGGCCAGGACTGGTTTCTGGTGATGGAGTCGATCTAAAACAAAAAACAGGGGACGGGCTTTGACGCTACCGGGTTTCGGGCTGGAAATGGGGGTGAAGGCGAAGATGAAACATTTGAGACAAAATGCAACGTTTTCCAGCACGGCCGGCGGAATTCCCCTGCGTCCGATTAAAGCAATTGTTGTCTCGATGCTTGCCATCCCGGCGTTGGCGGTGCTTATCTTTGGCCCGCGCTCTGATGAAGCGCTCCCTCCCGATCGCGTTATTGTTGATTACTGGGAAAAGTGGACGGGCGAGGAAGAAGCGCAGATGCGCGAGATCGTCAATGACTTCAACTCAACCGTCGGCGTCAAAAAACACATTTTCGTTCGCTACGTTTCCACAAGCCTTGTGAATCAGAAGACGCTCACCGCGACCGCCGCGGGTGTGCCGCCCGATATTGCCGGAATGTGGGCGACCAATCTCGTGCAGTTTGCCGCCTCAGATGCCCTGGAACCGCTTGAAGACATGGCGCGCGAGCATGGCATCACCAGTGAAACGTATAAACCCGTTTACTGGAAAGGCTGCAACTGGGACGGGCATCTGTACGGCCTAATCAGCACGCCGTGCTCGATCGCGCTTCATTACAACAAAAAAGTATTTATGGAAAACGCCGAAAGGCTGCTGTCGGCGGGGCTCGATCCGACGCGTGCGCCGCGCACGATCGCCGAACTGGACGCCTACGCCGCCGCCCTTGATGAGCGTGAGGCTGACGGGCGGATCGAGCGCGCCGGCTATCTGCCTTTGGAGCCGGGGTGGTACACCAACTACGTGTACGCTTATTTCGGCGGCGATATCTGGGACGAGAAAGCGCATAAATTTACATTTCTGGATCCGCGCGTCATTAAGTCATTCGAATGGGTTCAGAGCTATTCAAAAAAACTGGGCGCGGACGCCTCGGCCGCGTTTCACGCGGGGCTGGGCAATTATGATTCCCCGCAAAACGCATTTCTCATCGGCACGGTGGCGATGGAACAGCAGGGCCCGTGGATGGCCAACTACATCCTTACGAACAAGCCCGCGTTATCCGGTGTGAAAAGCGCCGCCGACGATGATCTCAGCCAACCGCTCGAGCAGCGGTTGAAACGATACGACTGGGCTGCCGCCTGGTTCCCCTCCGCGGTTCCAGGCGTAAACAACATTTCCTGGTGCGATTTCGACACGCTGGTTATTCCCAAAGGGGCCAAGCATAAGAAAGAGGCCTTTGAATTTATCGCCTATGTCAATCAGCAGGAAGTGATGGAAAAGCTGTGCATCATGCACAGCAAGAACTCGCCGCTTGTAAAGGTGAGCGACAATTTTCTGGAGCATCACAAGAACCCCTACATCCGCATATTCGAAGAAGAGGCCAAGAGCCCCAACGCGCGTTCTCTTCCGCAGGTTCCCATCATGCCGGAAGTGGTGGACGAATTTAACGCCCTGGTCCAGCGGCTGGTTCTGATGCGCGGCACTCCCGAAGAGGAACTCCGCGCCGCGCAGGATCGCCTCCAGGCCAAATACGACGCCTTCATGGAAAAACGCGAGGCTCGAAAAAGGCTCAACGAAACCACCCGCGCCCAGTGACAGGGTTTGTCGTCGAGCTCTTCGTCGCCATGTTCAAAACCCTCCCAAAAGTAAGCGATGAATAGTTTGGCGAGATGTGTATAACAATGACGCCAATGACCCGCACCGACCGCCAAAACCTCCTCAAAGGCCTGGCCTTTCTGTCCCCCTGGATCATCGGGTTTATCGCGTTCACCCTTCTCCCGGTCGGCCTTTCGCTCTATTACAGCTTCTGCGACTACACGCTGTTGCAGCCTCCACTTTGGCGCGGGCTGGAAAACTATCGCACCCTCGCCGCCGACTCCACCTTCTGGAAATCCCTCCAGGTCACGGCCTATTACGCACTGATGGCCCTGCCTCTGGGCCTCATTCTTGCTTTGGTTCTCGCCTTGCTGCTGAACATCAAAGTGCGTGGCCAATCCATCTATCGCACCATTATTTATCTTCCATCGCTGGTTCCCGCAGTCGCCGCAGCCATGCTCTGGCTCTGGCTTGAAAACCCCAAGCTTGGGCTGATCAACATCATGCTGCGGGGCATTGGCATCGCCAATCCGCCGGGCTGGGTTGCCGATGTTCACTGGGTGATGCCCGGGCTGGCGCTGATGAGCCTCTGGGGGGTGGGGAACACGGTGATTATTTACCTGGCCGGCCTGCAGGATGTTCCGCGGGAACTGTACGAAGCCGCGGAACTCGACGGCGCGGGTGTGATCGGAAAGCTCATCCACGTCACATTGCCCGCGATTTCTCCTGTGATTTTCTTCAACCTCATTATTGCGATCATCGGCACCATGCAGGTGTTTATCACCCCCTTCATCATGACGCAGGGGGGCCCGGATCATGCGAGCTATTTCTATACCTATCTTTTGTACGACAACGCTTTCACATATCTGAAAATGGGAGCCGCGAGCGCGATGGCGTGGCTTCAGTTAGTGCTGATCCTGGGGCTCACCGGGGTGGCTTTCTGGAGCAGCCGCCGCTGGGTGCATTACCAGGGCAAGTAGCGGAGTCACGATGGATTCGTACTCATGACGACACCCAGTTTCGAACCGCAAACGCAGTCGCCGGAGACCAACGTCCAGCAGGACGTCTCGATGTTAGCCTATACCAGCCTGGGCGTATCGGTTGCTCGCGCGAAAGCGGTCCTCCGGCGGGTGGCGAAACATCGCGGCTCATTTTTCCCTCATTTTTGCCTGCTCGCTCTTTCTCATCCCATTCCTTTGGATCCTGCTTACGAGCCTTAAAACCGCCGACAGCACCATTGCCTATCCTCCCCAGTGGTGGCCGCGGCCATTTGCCTGGTGGAACTACTGGGAAGTTCTTCGCAAACCAAACATTCACTTCCTGCTCTGGACCCGCAACACGCTGATCGTTGAAGTCCTGACGGTCACCGGCACGACCATCTCCAGCGCCATAGCGGCATACGGCTTTTCGAAGATCCGCTTCAAGGGCCGCGGCGCACTGTTCGTCATCATGCTTTCCAGCATGATGATCCCTTTTCCGGTAACGATGGTTCCTCTGTTCACCATGTTCCATTGGCTGGGGGCGCACAGCGGTATGGACTGGATCGGCACCTTCAAACCGCTGTGGGTCCCGGCGTGGTTTGGATCGGCCTTTAATATTTTTCTCCTGCGCCAATTCTTCATCACCATCCCTGAAGAACTCAGCGAAGCGGCCCGGATCGACGGGTGCAGCGAACTGGGCATCTTTCTCCGCGTCATCATCCCGCTTGCGCCGCCGCGCTGACCGTTGTGGCGCTCCTTGCCTTCATGGGCACGTGGAACGACTTCATCGCTCCTCTGGTTTATCTCCAGCGTCCGGAACAATTTACTCTTGCCCTTGGCCTGCAAAGCTTTCAAAGCCAGCAAGGGGGCACGCCGTGGCAACTGCTTATGGCCGCGAGCGTGCTCGTGATCCTCCCGGTCGTCCTGTTGTTCTTTGTGGCCCAAAAAACCTTCATTGAAGGCATTGCGACCACGGGAATGAAAGGCTGATCGCCAAATCGGGGAAGATTGGGTTGTCTCATGGGGGCTGCGTTTTTCCGAGTTTGCATTTTCCGTGACATATCGTGACATCGTTATCAGCCACGCGGGAAAGTCATCGCAGCGGCAGATTCAAGGTCCAGGCGGGACTTTTCATATGCGACTTGCAACTCGGTTTTAATCGTTCGATGGCGATAACGGATCGTTGAGAATCGAATGCGTCGGATATTGTCGCGCGGTTGTTTTCGTAGGAACTGCGGATGATCAGGGCATTCTGCCTTGCCCGGGGAAGAATTGCGCCGTCAAACAAGCTGAGTTGCCTTTCAATACCATGGAGGATTGTGACGTCTGCAATGACGCGGCTTTGCAGATTGAGCCGGGCTTGCTGCCGCATGGCATCGGACGCTCGAAGATTGGCCTGTGCCTGTGCGACGGCGGCGTTGATTGCTTCATATCGCAGAACTGGAACAGTCAGCGAACCCAGGAGATTCTGAATATTTCCGCCCAGGTCGGTGCTTACCCCAAGGGAAAAATCCGGAACATATTGAAGCTTTGCCAGCCGAACAGCCTCTTCGCGAGCATGAATATCGGCGCCCGCCACTTCAGGATTCACTTCAGAAGCGCGCTGACGAAGCTTGTCTTCGGTCGCCATGATCTTCGCATTCGGAGGTATGGAAATGGCGGGTGTCAGGACCGCCGCAGGATTGCGACCGATCGCGGCATTTAGAGCGGCTCGGAGGGAAGGGAGATGAGCCTGCTGTTCCGCAATCTGATTTCTGAGCAGATCGGCTTCATTACTGGCTTTTATCGCATCAGATTGCGATGACTTGCCTGAAGCGATGCCGGACTGAATGAGCAAAGCCGAGGTATTGAGGACGGTCCACGGTGACAATGCTACGGGCTAGGACGAAAAATCTGGTAGTAAACGGCCGGGGGCAAACCCTAACACCGTTACCTCTTGGTGGCGAAAGGGTTTAAGCTGAATGGGCGGTACAGGGCTCGAACCTGTGACCCCCAGCGTGTCATGCTGGTACTCTAGCCAACTGAGCTAACCGCCCGAAGATGTCTGGTTTTAGCCGTGACTGCCCAGAAGTCAAGAAGCATGTCTTGCCGGGGTTGCATTACGCCGGTTGGGCCATCGAAAATCGGGTTGGCGAGCGGTCCTGGGCCATTCCCAGTGCGATCCAGAGGACCACGCCGATGACGAATAGTGCGCCGCCGATCACCATGCTCAAGCTCATGGGCCCCAGCACCGGCGGCTCGACCCGCAGCATTTCCAGCATGAATCTGGTCGGGCCTTCCAGCATCAGCATCAATGCGAAAACGCGGCCGGGGATATGGGGAACAGTTAGGTATGCCAGCAGCAATGTCATGATGAGCAGCGAGTTGAATGTGCTGTACAACTGGGCTGGATGGACGGCGGGGGACCGTTGCGTCGCCGCGGCCTTGCGGGCGGCTTCTAGGTTGGGAATCGAAATGTGCGGCAGGGTCTTGTCGCCGGTATCGATGTAGCCCTGCGATAGTTCCAAGGGTTTCAGCAGGCGGAATCCGCCGCTGGCAGTGGGCACTTCCAATTGCATTGGGGGATGGATTTCACCGCGGTCCACCGCATCCACATACGCATTGCTGTTATACGGAAATCGCACGGCCCAGGGCACATTGGCTTCAGCTCCGTAGCAGCAGCCGTTGAGAAAACATCCGATGCGCCCGATGCCCAGTCCGAGCATGATGCAAGGGGCGGCGATGTCCATCGCCAGCCGAGCGGGAACCTTGCGATGAATCAGATAGCCCAGCACCACTGGGGCGGCGAGAATGAGCCCGCCGTAAAATGTCAGTCCGCCGCTGCGGATGTTGATCATGTTTCGGAAGTTGTCCCATGCGCTGAGTTCCGGCCGGGTAAAGTCGGAAAGGTTTTCCAGGACGTGTGACATGCGTGCGCCGATCACCCCGGCGACAAGTGCAAACAGCGCGGCGTTCACAAAAATATCCGGATCGATTCCCCGGCGTTGCGCCAGCTTCCCGGCCAACCACTGGGTCGCCAGGAATGCGACGACCATCATCATCCCATACGAGAAGATCGGTATGTTGAAGTACGGAATATGGAAAATTTCTGGATACATATTAAGCGGTCGTATTGCCGGCGGCGGGGGCATGATCCGGCAGCCGCGCTATTTTATAGTCTACTATTGATTGTACGCCGCGTTCATATCGTTGGATCGACCACGACATTATCAATGAGCCGCGTGGCCCCAACCCGGGCTGCAATCGCCAGGACAGTCGGTCCGGTCATGATTTCGATGGTCTTGAGCGATACCGGATCAACCGAGGCGATATAATCGATCTGAAGATGCTGCGCAAGCAGGGTGTGCTGCATTGCCGTTGTCAGCCGGCTGGCCTGTTTTACGCCGCTTTTTACCATTTCCTGGGCTGCAAACAGCGATTTGCTGATCGCCAGGCCGCGCTGGCGCTCCTGCGGCGACAGATACTGATTTCTGCTGCTCATGGCCATGCCATCGGTGTCGCGATGGGTGGGGCAGGCGACCATTTCGATGGGCCAGTTCAATGCTTCCACCATTGCCGAGAGCACGCGAAGTTGCTGAAAATCTTTCTGCCCAAAGCACGCCGCCACCGGCTGGATGATGTTGAACAGCTTGGCGACGACCTGGCAAACACCGCGAAAATGGCCGGGCCGATGCTTGCCTTCCAGAACGCTTGTGAGCTGCGGCAAGTCAACGACAATCTCGGTCGATCCAGCCGGATACATCTGTGCTTCCGATGGATTGAACACCAGATCAACGCCCGCAGCCTCGCACTTTTCCAGGTCGGAAACGATGGGGCGCGGATATTTTGTGAAATCCTCGCGAGGCCCGAACTGCGTGGGGTTTACGAAGATTGAAACGGCCACGCGAGGCGCTTTGGTCTTGGCGACATGGATCAACGACAGATGCCCTGCATGCAGGGCGCCCATTGTCGGCACCAGGGCAACCGACCCCATCGCCGCCCGTTCCTGCCGCACTTCGTTGATCGTGTGAAGAACTTTCATTGCCAGGGGTTTACGCTTCCCTCAGGTGATAACTCTTGATCGTCGTCTGCTGGAAATCCGGGTATGAGTTGATGTCATGTTCGCCTAGATCGAGGCCGTCAAATTCATCCGGATCAGATGCCCGCAAACCACCGGCGATTTTGATGAGAATGAATGCGATGACGGAGACAATCGCCGAAAGTGCGATGATCGCCGCCACGCCCATTGCCTGAATGCCGAGCAGTTTTATCTTTTCGCCGGCTCCGCCAGTCGATGAAAACAGCGCCGCGGCCAATACGCCCCAGATGCCGCCAAATCCGTGGATTGAAATCACACCGGTTGGATCATCCAGATGCCACCGCATATCAATCACAAACGCCAGCAGCGGAACGATCAACCCGGCGATCATGCCTGTGACCAGGGCGCCGACATTTCCCATCGCGCCGCGCCGGCCGAGATCGCTACCAGGCCGCCGATCATCCCGCTGAAGGTGACAAAGACATCGGGTTTGCCGTAGCGGAACTGGCCGTACAGCAATCCTGCCACCGCGCCACCGGCGGCAGCGAGCACCATGTTCATCGCGGCGACGCCAATGACGGTTTCGCTTCCCATGAACAGGTCGGCGTCGTGAATCAGAATGCTTCCCACGAGATATGGAAACCATCCCACCAGCAGGAGCAGCGTTCCGACGGCGGTCATCGGCAGGGCATGGCCTGGGATGGAATTGGACGAGCCGTCTTTGTTGTATTTCCCCATGCGCGCGCCGACCATCATCGCGCCGATTGCCGCGCAAACCGCCGCCGCCACATGAATGACCGATGCTCCACCGACATCAATGAATCCGCGGTTGCGCAGCCATCCGTTCCACACCCAATGCCCCGCGACGGGCATAATAAACCCCGCCAGCACGACCGAGGCGGCGATCCCCACGTAAAACTTTGCCCGCTCGGCGAGCGCGCCGGCGACGATGGCTCCGCCGATCAGAAAGACGGCCAGATGGAAAAACACATTTGCCGCCGCCGGTTCGAGCTGACCGAAGAGCAGGGGGTGATCGATCCAGAAATAATCATTCGTCTGCTGAAGCAGAATTGCCGCCCCCAGGGCCCAGAACGCCAGCGCGGAGAATCCGGTTTCCGCGACGATTCGCAGCACCGCGCCCGCGGCATTCTTCGCGCGAACCGCGCCCGACGCCTGCCACGCGAAACCGACGCGCAACAACAGCGCCCCTGCACCCAGAATCACGAGCCACAATGCCTGCATGGCCAACTCCTTCAATTCCCCATCGTCAAGCCGGCGAGTTGTACCAGACACACCGCCGGCCGGGTAGGGTGGATGCGGTCTTACCCCTATCCGGGCGTACCGTGAAAAAAGACCAGGGCGCAACCGCTCGGCTTCGGTTGTGGCTCGAGGTCACAACAGGTACAACCGCCGTCGGCGTGGACAATCTCTGGCGAATCCTGGCAACTTTGGCGCTCGTCGTCACCAACGGTTACTTCGTTGCAGCCGAGTTCGCCGCCGTCGGCGCTCGCGTTTCGCGGCTGCAGCTCGAAGCCGAAAAGAAATTTCTTTCGCGCGTCGCCCTGCGTGTTAAAAAAGAACTCGACCTGTATCTGTCCAGTTGCCAGTTGGGCGTCACGCTCGCAAGCCTCGGACTTGGCGCGGTGACGGAGCCGGCCGTGGCGGCTGTGATCTCGCCGCTGTTGAAATGGTTTCACGTTCCCCCGCAGGATGAATATACGATTGGCTTCCTGGTGGCCCTGTCCGTCAGCACTTCGCTGCATATCGTGATCGGTGAACAAGCGCCGAAGAACTGGGCGATCCGCTACTCCAATTCGCTGCTGCCGGCGCTCGCCCTTCCGCTGGTCCTGTTCACCTTCCTGTTTTTCCCGGCGATCTGGCTGCTGAACGTTGTGACCAATAGTGTCCTTCGGCTCACCGGCGTCAAAACCGGGCTCGGCGGTGATGAAGGCCACCTGCCGCACACTGAGCGTGAACTCCGCTCGCTCCTGGCGCAGGCGGTCGCCGCCGGCACCATTTCGCGAGGCAACGAAAAAATCCTCACCAGCGCTTTTGAGTTTGGCGAACTCAAGGTGCGCCAGATCATGACGCCGCGCACCAAAGTCGATTACCTCACGCTCGATCAGCCCATCGGCGATGTCCTGCGCACCGTCCAGAAAAGCGCCTTCACCCGCCTGCCGCTCTGCGATAGCGATATCGATCACGTCATCGGCCTCGTCCATATGAAGGACCTCTTCAACCACCTCCAGCTTACTGCCGGCAAGCTCCGTTTCACCGATGACAAGACGCCGGACGGCGAGGCCATCGCGGTCGCCGACGGCCGCCCTGGTTCGGCCGTGCATGTGATCGGGGCCGGCGATATTGATCTCCGCAAAATCAAACGGGAAGTGCTATTCGTCCCCGAGCTTCTGCCGGTCCCCAAGCTGCTGCGGCAGTTCCAAACCAAGCAGATTCATCTGGCCGTCGTGGTTGATGAATACGGCGCAACGCAGGGCATCGTTACGCTGGAAGACGTGCTGGAAGAAATTGTCGGCGAGATCGAAGATGAATTCGACACCGCCGGGCCCAAGCCCTTTGTCAAAGACGGCGAAAGCTTTCGAGTCAGCGGCCAATACCCGCTCCACGAACTTCGCGAACGCCTGATTTTGCCGGAAGACCTTGATGTAGGCGATGTCGACACCGTCGGCGGATATGTGATTCGCCAGCTCAAACGCTGGCCCCGCATCGGCGACACGATTGAGATGGGAAACTATTCGGTGCGGATCACGTCGGTTCAGAAAAAAGGCGTTCAGCAGGTATTTATTACTCCGATCACACAGGAGGCGGCGAAGGAGGATGGGGCCGGGGAAGCGTGATGGCGGGATTCGAATATTCGTGATTTGAGTTTCCCCTTCCCCGGCGTCGGCTTGAGCCAAATCCCCAACCCCTATAGAATCCTCTCGCGTCCCGTAATTTTCCAAGGAAAACCCCCGCCCGTGAGTGATAAAGCCGAACACCCGCCCGTACCTGAGGCCTTTGCCGCTTTAGGTGTCCGCCCGTCGATTCTCCGATCTCTTGCGGAACTGAGCTTTAATACGCCGTCCGAGATTCAATCGCTGCTGATTCCGCGCGCGCTGGCTGGGGTGGATATCCTTGGGCAGGCCCGCACCGGCACTGGCAAAACGGCGGCGTTTGGGATTCCTGTGCTGCAGCAGGCAACCAAGGGCCTGGCGACGCAGGCGATCATCCTCGTCCCGACGCGCGAGCTCGCGGTGCAGGTGGAATCGGAAATCAAACGCATCGGCCAATACACGCCGATCCGCACCACCGCGGTTTTTGGCGGCCAGAAAATCGCCGCCCAGATGAAGTTCCTCAAGCATGGCCCTGAGATTCTTGTGGGCACGCCGGGCCGCGTGATCGACCTGCTCGATCGCCGAATCATCAATTTTAATAATGTGCGTTTCGTCATCCTTGATGAAGTCGATCGCATGCTCGACATCGGCTTCCGTGATGACATTCGCAATATTCTTTCGAGAGTAAAAGGCGTTCGCGCCAAGGCGGATGAAGCGTCTTCCGACCAGAGGGAGCAGGGCGGTTCACTCGAATCCCCGTCTTTGGGCTCGACCCACCAGACGATGTTTGTCTCGGCGACGATCAGCGACGAGATCGACAAGCTCGCCCGCCGCTATATGCGTGAGCCGGTGGAAAAACTGATCGCGCCCGGCGCTGATGACAAGCCTACGGTGGCAAACATCGAGCAGTTCTATTTCGCGGTTCAGCCGTGGGATAAATATCGCCTGCTTCGGATGTTGCTGGAGCGGGAGAACCCGGATCTTGCGATCGTTTTCTGCCGCACCAAGCATGGCGCTGAAAAGCTGGCGAAGAAGCTGCATTTTGACGGCATCGAATGCCGCGAAATCCATGGCAATCTTGCCCAGAACAAGCGAGAGCGCGTGATGAAGGGTTTCCGGGGTGGCAAGTTTGATGTGCTGGTGGCGACCGATCTGGCCAGCCGCGGCATCGACGTCGCCGACATCAGCCACATCATTAACTATGATGTTCCGGAAGACCCGGAAGTTTATGTGCATCGCGTCGGACGCACCGCCCGCATGGGGGCGGCGGGTAAGGCCTTCACCTTCATCCACAAAGATCAAGGCGACGAGCTGACCAAAGTTGAAAACCTGATCAACATGATCATCCCGCAGGCCATGCTTGAAGGATTTGAACCCAGGCCAACCCCCGACGATTGGACCGAGACCAAGCCCGGCGATATGCCGTCGGCGCCGAGCAAGCCGATCGTCAACCGTTTCTCGCGGCCATTTGGCTCATCCGCTGCCGGCGCCGCCACTGCAACGACGACCGATGGCGCTCCGCAACCCGCGCCGGTTACGTTGCCCCCTCGAACCATCGGCAGCAAAATCCCCATCAATCGCCGCCACAAGCGTCGGCGGTAGGGGGAAGCGATTTCATTCGTACGATCGATTTCTCCCAATGTGCGCAATACGGGCATTCATCCTTTGGAGTGCCTGCTGTGAAAATGCGGAGTACGATGGCGGCGAAACCGCAAGCGGCTGCTCTGCGCTACGGCGAATCAAGCCCTTTCGCTGGTCATGGGTGCGGCAAATGCGCGTGAGGATTCAGGATGACACGCACACAAAGTCGGCATCTTGACGGGCGGCGGACAACTCCACTTGCCTTGCTCGCCTGCGCTGTGCTGCTGACTGCCTTTACCGTCATCGCATGGCAAGCGGCAAAGACAAAAGCGCCGACCTACGACGAATCGTATCATGCTCCGGCGGGCTGGGTTTTTCTGCATTATCGCGACTTTCGCCTCGATTGCGCGGACCCGCCGCTGTGGCAATATTGGGCGGCGCTTCCTAATTCCAGGAACGCCATCACCGCTGACTTCAACGCCGTCGCCTGGAGAGACCAACCCCGGCAGATGGTGCTGCAATGGTACTGGTGCGTGACGACGCTCTACCGCACCGCGGGCAATGATGCGATTCAATTCATCAATCGATCGCGCGCGATGATGCTGAGTCTTGCGGTGGTATTAGGTGGGTTTGTCGCCGCCTGGGCGTGGCGTTTGCGGGGAGCGGCAGCGGCGGTGATCGCCGCCTTTCTGTTCTGCTTTGATCCGAATTTCCTGGCCCACTCTCCGCTGGATAAAAATGATGTGGTTTTCTCCCTGGCGATTTTTGCATTAATGCTGGTGCTGTGGCTGGCCGGACAAAAACTGACCTGGCTCCGGGTCATCGCCATCGCCCTCCTCTGCGGCGTCATGCTCACTGTGAAGTTTTCCGGCATACTCATCGCGATTCTTTTGCCTGTGATGCTCGTCATTCGCGCCATCATCCCCATGTCCTGGGCGGCGCTGGGCCGCGATCGCACCACCATTGCCGCGCGGATGCGTATCGCTGCTGTCGTATGCGCCTGCTCCGCCGTCGTGGCGTGGACGATGATCTGGGCGGTGTACGCGTTTCGCTTCAGTCCGACCGCGGAGGGTGTGCTGCTTAATACTCCGGAACTCGCCGCCATGGCCACGGCGAATGAGTTCATCGTCCAGCACCATGGGCAGATTCCAACCGCCGATGATTTAGCTGCGGCCCGCCCCGGCTTTTTCGTTCGCGCCATTCAGTTGGCCGAGGCCCACCGCGTTCTCCCGCAGGCATGGCTTGCGGGTTTGCTTTTTACTTATCAAAGCGCTTTGGTGCGACCGGCGTTTTTGATGGGCGAACTCTCCCTCACCGGCTGGTGGTACTACTTCCCCTTCGCGATGGCGGTAAAGACACCCACCGCCACGCTCACCGCAGCCGCGGCTGCGGTGATCGTCATCCTTCGCGCCGCCAGAAGAGGCGTCTTTCGATCTCCCCAGGCCCGCTGGGCCGCTCTGTGCCTCGCCGTCCCCTTTGCCTTCTATCTCGCGTCGGCAATGCGCTCCAACCTCAACATCGGCCTTCGCCACGTTCTGCCCGTCTATCCCTTTGCCTTCGTCGCGATCGCCTGTGCCGCGGAATACACGTGGCGCCATTCGAGGCGGGCGGCGAAAATAGTCATCATCGCACTTGCAGCCTTGCTGATTGCCGAATCCCTCTCCGCATTCCCCAACTACATCCCCTTCTTCAACACCCTCGCCGGCGGGCAGGGAAACGGCCCGCATCTTCTCGGAGATTCCAACGTAGACTGGGGCCAGGACCTCGCGCTCCTGTCCACCTGGCAGCAATCCCATCCCGACCAAACGCTTTATCTCAGCTACTTTGGCCTTACTGATCCTGCCTACTACCACCTGAAATACGTCCCGCTCCCCGGCGGCTACCACTACGACCCCAAACCTTCCTGGCCCACTGCTCCAGGCATGCTTGCGATCAGCGTCTCTAATCTTCAAGGCGCCTTCGTCGATCACGAGTTGTACGATTCGTTCTACGCCAAAATCTGGCGGCAAAAACCGGCCGCAGTTCTTGGCGGCTCTATCTATCTTTATCCCTGGCCGCTGATCATCCCGCCGGCGCCGGGTCGTTTCCAGGACTAAAGTCAGATGCGATCAGGAAGGCGCAGAGACAGAAGAGAAGAAGTTTTCACCACAGATTTCACAGATTTAAGACGGTCTTTCCCCATCTGTGAAATCTGTGGTTAAGAAGGATTGTTCGCATTTACCTTCGCGTTTGTCTTCGTGCCTTTGCGCCTTTGCGGTCGGATTTTCCTCACGCCGATGAACTTCACCGGCTCTCATAAAATGTCGATAAGCTCGACGATGACACACCCTGATCCGAACACTGTCCCTTCCGAAACCGCCGCCTTTATCGGCTCCAGGCCCGATAACGCGATTCAGCAGCTTCGCCGGTCCATTGTCAGCCGGCTGCTTCCTCCGGCGACAGGCAAAGAACCGCCACGTGCCGAATTGGAACAGGGTCTTGCTCGGGAGTTAGCGAATGCTTCGTCTCTCAGTGATGTCGACAAAGAAACGCTGACGCGCGAGCTTCAAAATGAACTCTTCGGCTTAGGCCCGATCCAGGCATTGCTGGATGATTCTTCAGTAACTGAGATTATGGTGAACCGTGCCGACCGCGTATACGCCGAGCGCAAAGGCAAACCAACGCGGACGGAGGTGGTCTTCGACGATGATGCGCACGTCCGCCGAATCATCGATCGCATTATCCGACCGCTCGGACGCCGGCTGGATGAAAACAATCCGCTTGTCGATGCTCGCCTGCCCGATGGCTCGCGCGTGAACGCCGTCGTTCCCCCCGTGGCGATCGCAGGGCCATGCCTCACGATTCGAAAATTCAGCAAGGCCCGTCTCACGCTCGAAGACCTTGCCGGCTTTGGCACGATGACTCCTGCGATCGCGGAGTTCCTCCGCGGCTGCGTGCTGGCACGCATGAACATCATCGTTGCCGGCGGCACCGGCAGCGGCAAGACGACGCTGCTCAACGCGCTCTCCGGCTGCATTCCTGAAGACGAGCGCATCGTCACCATCGAAGACGCCGCCGAGCTGAAGCTCTGCCAGGATCACGTCATCACGCTGGAAGCCAGGCGGCCCAACGCCGACGGCACCGGCGAATGCAGCATTCGCGATCTTGTCCGCAACGCACTGCGCATGCGGCCCGAGCGCATCGTCGTCGGTGAATGCCGCGGCGGAGAAACGCTCGACATGCTCCAGGCCATGAACACCGGCCACGACGGCTCCCTCACCACGCTCCACGCGAATTCACCGCGCGATGCGATCTCGCGAATTGAAACGATGTCGCTCATGGCGGGCATCGACTTCCCCATCCGCGTCATCCGGGAACAGATCGGCTCCGCGATCCAGCTCATCATCCAGCAGGCGCGCCTGCGCGATGGATCGAGAAAAATTACATCGGTCACTGAAATCGCCGGCATGGAAGGGGAGAAGGTTGTGCTTCAGGAATTGTTCCGCTTCCGCGAAGAACCGGGTGCATCCAACAGCAAAGTCAACGGCAGCCTGTTCGCCACCGGACTCCGCTCGCATTTCATGCCTAAGATTGACGCCGCCGGCGTTCGTCTGCCGCAGGAAATGTTCAGCCCTTCATTTGCCGGCGGAGCTGCAACGGTCCGCGCCGCCGCGTAAAACATCTCCGGCTCTTCCCGTAACGGCGCCGGACACCGGCAAAGCATTTCACATTTTCCATCCTGCCTGATTTATCATTGCCTGAATTATTGTTGGCGTTGACGCCGCCCTGCAAAGTCAGCGGCGAATGATCAGAGATGAGATGTGTATAACAATCAGACGTCTCGCCGGTGCCAGAAGGCGTCCCGCAGGAGCGGCGGCCACTAAGCTGCAAAACGATATCATCCCCTGCAAATCTCTCTTTTCCCCTTCCCTCAACTGCCCTTCGCCGGTTATCCCTCATTGCCTGTAGTGAATACAAGGCAACAATCATGACTCCTCAAGCCTCAGCCACCCCACCCACAAAAATCCTCATCCTCGGCGGCGGTTTCGCCGGTGTGTACACCGCGCTGCATCTCGAAAAGCTCGGCGGCCCATCGCGAAATATCGAAGTTACGCTCATCAGCCGCGATAACTATTTCCTCATGACTCCGCTGCTGTTCGAGGCTGGCTCGGGAGTGCTTGAGCCGCGGCATGCAGTCAATCCGATCAGGCCGCTTCTTCGGCACACGCGTTTTGTTGAAGCCGAAATAAAATCGGTTGATCTTGAGAAGAAAATCGTCGCCGCCGCTCCATCGCCTGATGAGTTGTACGAGCTGCCCTTCGACCATCTTGTTATCGCCGTCGGCGGGATCACCAATACCACTCTTATCGCCGGGTCGGAGCACACCATCACCTTCAAAACCCTCAGTGATGCGATTTATGTCCGCAACCACACCATTGAACTTTTTGAACGCGCTGATGTTGAAAAGAACGCTCGCCGCCGGGCTGCGATGATGACGTTCGTCATCATTGGCGCCGGCCTGGTTGGCACGGAGCTGGTCGGCGAACTTACCGAATTCGTCCACAATGTCCGTCGCTCTTATAAGAACATCGATCCCAGGCTCCTTCGCTTTGAACTGATCGAAGCCGGTAAAAAGATCGTCCCGGAAATGGACAAGGAACTCACCGACTACGCCGCGGAAGTCCTGACCAAGCGAGGCGTCAATATCCGCGTGAACGCCCGCGTGAAAACCATCGAGCCCGGCAAAATCCAGATGGAGGCGAGCGGCGACCAGCCGGCCGACACCATCGAAGCCGAAACAATCATCCTTGCCACCGGCGTCCGACCTGCTCCGCTGATCGATCAGCTTCCATTGCAAAAGGATCGCAAAGGGCGGATCACGACGGATGCTGCAATGCTCGCTGCCGGTCAGAAGAACATCTGGTGCCTCGGCGACTGCGCTTCCATCCCCGATCCGAACAGCAAAGAAGGCCGCCCTTATCCGCAGCTTGCCCAGCACGCTCTTCGCGAGGCCAAAGTTCTCGCGGCTAATATCCTCGCGACGATTGATGGCCAGCCGACGCAACCGTTTATTTATTCCAACAAAGGTGTCCTGGCCGCCCTGGGGCATTTTCGCGGTGTTGGCCGCATCTACAAATTTCGCATTTACAGCTTCCCCGCATGGTGGGTGTGGCGAACGTACTACCTTCTGCAAATGCCCCAATGGCAAAGGCGAATCCGCATTGTCATCGATTGGACTGTCGCTTTGCTCTTCAAAAACGATATCGTCAAGCTGGAAATGTTCGGTCTCGAACACCCGACAAGAATCCCCAAACCGCCCGCGCCAGCCCCACCGATCCGCGAACAATTAGGATAATTGACGCCCGCTGGCTACTTCATGCTGAAGTAAGGACGCAGGTCCAGGCGATTGAATTCTTTGTGGGCGGCGTCGGCGCCGGTGGAAAGGTAAATTACCCTGTTTTCAGGTTCGAAGATCATCGATTGCAAGGTGATTTTGCTTCCGACATGGCCGAGGATTTCCTTCATCGCGGTGACATCAATCTGGCCGAAGCCGGTGGCGGCGGTTTGGTTCATGTAGTCGTAGCGCCAGCAGCGGCCGGGTGTGTTTTGGTCCTGGTCGCGCTGGTGGTTGGTGCTGAGCAAGGCAGCGGTGGGCAGGCCGCGGCGAATGTGGACGGCGTCTGGAGTAAGCTCGGCGACGGCGCGATCGCCGCTCGCGTCCATGAGCATCAGATTGTTCGCGGTCTGGATCGGGGATTCTTGCAGATATTTCACGGCTTCATCCACCGTTCGGCATTTCTCCAGGATCGTGCGGTAGAGAATCGTGTACGGCATCGCCTGTGGAAGGCGCGGGCGCGAGTCACTTCCATATTGGCCAGCGCCAGGCCGTGCTCGTTCATGCCGGAAAGCACACCGATCATGCCGGGCCAGCCAACGCTCGCAAATGCGTAGCGGCCGGCGTCGGGATGGATGATAAACAGCGTCGTATATTTATCGGCGACATTCAGCGACCAGAAATCGAGATTGCGGCCAAAGCGCGCGACATGATCCGGGGCCGCTGATGCGGGAAGCGTGATGGTGGAGCAGGCGGCCATTTTGGACAGGTCCAGAAAGCATTGGGCGACCATCGTTTCCTGCTCGTCCACGCCACTCGCTTTGGCAAGCGCCTGAATTTCGGCCTGGTGTTCCGGCAGAAGTTCCGATTCAAAAATTCGGGCGGCGGCGATGGCCAGGAATCGCTGCGTCTGGTTCTTCAGGTAGACCAGGAGATACTTGTCATGAAGGTATTGAATGGAGTTTGCGAGCTTGGCCCCGTGTTCTTCGCCGATCTGCCGACCTGAGCCACGAAGCTCGACGATAGGAATGGGAAAGGGCTTTTTAACGGCCTTCGGGGCAACCGGTGCGGTGGATAACCGCACAACCGATTGTGGCGACGCACACCCGGCGAGCGACCAGAACAGGGCAAGCGCGACGGCGATAAGGGGATTACGACGCATAGGCACCTTCATACTACACATGGAAAGGTGAAAGGTTCGTTGCCCAATCTAACAGGGGAGCCTCTTATCCTTTTCCCCTTCTCCCAATCTTGGCGGTTTAGTATCCCGCTGGCGCATTTTTGCTCTTCACATTTATTAATGATCGTGGATATCTTGGGAAGAACTTGTGCGGTTGATGATCCGTAGAAGTTTTGCCACGGTGTTGGCCGAAGAATTGGCGAGTGACCTGCCCGCCGGAACCTTGGGCAGATGGCTGCGGAGCGGCCGGTCGCTGTCGTTCCGCGTCATTTGTACCGAGGTCATCCATGCAGACGTTCTTTGCATCGGTCGTGTCCAACTTGGTGATTGTCGTCATCTTCTTTTTCGCTGCTTTGGCGCTCACTCTGGGTATGCTGGGCTTTCACTGATCGAATTTTAACCATTTCATTGTTATAGACTTATAAACGCCCGTTCACAGGGGGATTGGGGAAGCCGGGGATTCGTTAATGTTTGGTTAATAGCTTGCTCCGGAGGAGGGGTTCGTCGTTAAATTTGCTCATCGAGGGTTCCCTGGGGTGCCCTCCAATTTTGTATCGCACCCTCGGCGTGAGCTTGATCATGAGCAGAGCCTCCTTGCTACAGCGTCCCCAACCTCTATCCGGCGAAACTGCTCCGATGGAGCGATCCGTCTCGTCCGTGGGCACTGCCACATCGATAGGCGTCAAAGGTCAGACACGAGCGATGGTGGCTTTGCCCGATAAAGCAGCGGCGACGGTGGTGGTCGAAGAGCCGGTGATTGACGCCCGATCCGTAAGCGTGTTTTACGGCCAGCATGAGGCGATCAAAAAAGTATCGCTGACCATGCCGCGGAATAATGTGATCGCTATGATTGGCCCTAGCGGTTGCGGCAAAAGTACATTTCTTCGATCGATCAATCGGCTGAATGATCTGATCCCAGGATGCCGGGTCACCGGTGAACTGCTGATCGACGCAACCAATGTTTATGATCCGAAGGTCGATCTGGTTTCACTTCGGCGGCGGGTGGGGCTTGTTTTCCAAAAGCCAAATCCTTTCCCCAAAAGCATCTACGAAAACATTTCGTATGGGCCGCGGCTGCAGGGGATCAATGGCCGCCAGGAGCTTGATGCCATCGTCGAAGACTGCCTTCGCAAAGCCGCCTTGTGGGAAGAAGTGAAAGACCGCCTGAAGGCGAGCGCACTGGGGCTTTCCGGCGGGCAGCAGCAGCGGTTGTGCATCGCGCGGGCCCTGGCGACGCGGCCGGCGGTCCTGCTCATGGACGAACCCGCCAGCGCGCTGGACCCGATTGCCACCGGCAAGATCGAAGACCTGATCCAGCAGTTGAAGCAGGCGTATACGATCGTGATCGTCACGCACAACATGCAGCAGGCCGCCCGGGTGAGCGACTTCACGGCGTTTTTTTATATGGGCACGCTGGTGGAGTATGACCGGACGGAATTGATGTTCACCAACCCCAAACACAAACAGACAGAAGACTACGTGACAGGGCGATTCGGTTGAAGCGGGGGCCGGGCTGGATTTTTTCGTTTTGGAAATTTGCGGAAATCGCATATAGGGTTCCAGGTGCGATGGCCGATACAAGAAAGTTAAATCCAGCATCCGCGCCCCGAAATGCGTAATCCGCAATCTTAAAGTCCGTAATCATTATGGCTCACCACTTCATTGACCGTCTGGACGAATTGAAAGACCGCATCGCGCGAATGACGGCGATGGTGCAGCAGGCCGCCGAGGTGGCAGTGGAAGCGGTGCTGACAGCCAACGCGCCTATGGCACAGCAGGTTTTCGCGCTCGATGAGAAGATCGATGAAGAGGAAGTGCAGATTGAGAAGGGGGCAATCGATCTGCTGGCGTTATACCAACCGGCCGCCGGTGATCTGCGGCTGATCACCATCATTATCAAAGCCAACAGCGATTTTGAACGCATCGCCGACTGCGCCGTCAACGCATCGCAGCGGGTGCTGCCACTGGTGCGGACAGGATACCAGGCGCCGCCGGATATGCGGCTAATGGCCAGCAGCGTCCTCAGCACGCTCCGCGACACGATTAAGGCATTCAACCTTTCCGATGAAACGCTCGCCCGCCAGGTGCTTCGCGGCGACGACGTGGTCGATGCGCTGTATCACCAGATCGTTCAGGACATGCTCTCCCGCCTGGAAAACGCCGGCTCAGATGCAAATACCGAGCTGTCCAATGTAATGATCGCCAAGAACCTGGAGCGGATGGCGGATCACTGCACGAACATCGCCGAGGATGTCATCTACGCACATACGGGGCGGATCATTCGGCATCTTCACGCGGTTTAAGGGGTGGAGCGCAAGAAGGGTAGTTTGAAAGGCGCGGCTCACCGCATCATCCGGCGATTTGCAGGTCTTTGATTTCCAACTCCACACTGCTGCGGCCATTAAATTCATTCAGCGTAGGCTCAACAGCTAAATCTAACCGCGTGCCGGGTTGGAGGCGGTCGAACCATTGGCCCGCGTTGAACGCAATACACTTCATCGTGGCGTTGCCCTGGCGGATGAAAAGTTGCAGATGGTCGCCGCTCTTGCCAACGCGGCGCGCCGGGGCGGCAATCGTTACGTCGCGGCAGCAGAGGACGGGCCGGCGATTGCCGTGGCCGAAGGGGCCGAGACGTTGCAGGTCGGTCACCAGCGCGGGGCTGACGTTGCGCAGGTCGGCGATCCCTTCGAGTTTTAATTCGGGGACAAGCTGCTCGGCGGTGAGCGATTTGGACGCATGTTCACAAAAAGCGGAGCGGAACGCTTCGAAATTGGGGGTGTCGAGCTTGAGGCCGGCTGCCATTTCGTGACCACCATAGGCGATGAGGTGATCGCCACAGGCTTCAAGGGCGCGGGCCAGGTGAAACCCGGCGACGCTGCGGCCGGAACCTTGGCCGTGACCGTTGTTTAAGGCGACCATGACCGTCGGGCGATGAAAGCGATCGACAATGCGGGAGGCGACGATTCCGATCACACCAGGATGCCAGCCTTCAGCGCCGAGGACGATGCCGCGGCAATCTTCGCGGTCGTAACCAAGAGCGGCGGCTTGATCCAATGCTTGTTGCAGAATTTGCTTTTCGATTCCCTGGCGCTCGCGGTTCTGCTGTTCGAGGAAAGTGGCAATTTCCAGCGCGCGTTCAGGAGAGGCTTCGGTGAGCAGTTCGACCGCGAGCTTGGCGTGGCCCATCCGACCGCAAGCATTGAGGCGCGGAGCGAGCAGGAAACCGACATGATAGGCATCAAGCGTTTGGCCGGTGAGCGAGGCGGATTCGATCAGCGCTTCGATTCCAGTCAGGCGGCTGTGGCGCAGACCTCCAAGACCATACGCAGCCAGGACGCGATTTTCGCCGACGAGCGGAACGACATCAGCGATTGTGCCGAGCGCGGCCAGGCCGGTGGCTTCGAGCAGAAAAGATCGGAATTCATCGTTGACGCGGTTTGCGCCGCTCATCGCCATGCCGATGCCCCATGCGAGTTTGAATGCGACGCCGGCGCCGCAGAGACTGGGGTTTGGGTAAGGCTTGCCGTCAGGCCCGGGCAGGCGCGGGTGAACGATCGCGAAGCAATCGGGAAGCAGCGGTTCGTGGTCTTGGGGAGTCGTGAGCGGGGCGGCGGATTCGTGCCATTCGTGATGGTCGGTGATGATGAGCGGGACGTTGCGGTCGCGAGCGACCTTGGCAGGGCCGAGCGCGGTGACGCCGCAGTCTACGGTGATGATGAGTTTCGCGCCGGCATCGCAGATTTCAGCGACCGCCTCGGCGTTTAAGCCATACCCTTCTTCAATGCGATGAGGGATGTAATAGTCAACGACACCGCCGAGGACTTTGATGGCGTGCCACAGGATGGCGGTGGCGGTGATGCCGTCGACGTCGTAGTCGCCGTAGACGACGATTTTTTCCTTATCACGAATCGCCTTGGCGATGCGCTCGGAGGCGACGGTGAGGTTGGCCATCAGAGCGGGGTCATGCAGGCATTTAAGATTCGGGCGAAGGAAATCCTGGCAATCCTGGAACCCGATGACACCGCGGTTGAGGAGAATCTGGGAGACGAGCGTGGAGATTTTAAGCCGGCCGGCGAGTTCTTCGGCCATCGGAT
Organism: uncultured Phycisphaerales bacterium; assembly: GCA_963704405.1. Lineage (GTDB taxonomy): Bacteria > Planctomycetota > Phycisphaerae > Tepidisphaerales > Tepidisphaeraceae > MFD01213-c1. Next base: position 185,553 of record OY969903.1, on the reverse strand, counting down.
GCGCTTCGGCGATCGTCCAGTGTTTGGGGCGTTGCATCCGTGTCTGCGGTTTGGGTTGAATCCGTTCTTAACGTAGGGCAATCCGTGTAGCTTTTACTCCTGCGGTCTTTTCTCCAGAGTACAGGGTAAGAGCCACATGCGTTTGCCTGGGAATCAGCATCAATTTTATGGCGGGGAGGTGGGGAATTCCATGATGTAAGTTATGATGTTTGGATTGTTCATCATGGAGACGAGGAGAAGGCTAAAAAGATTGATTAGTCATGGATGGGGCGCTGGTGGGTGCCGGACAGAGAGATACAGATCGTATTCCAGATCAGCCGAGTGAACTTAACGGAAGATATTTAGTGGTCGTGCCGCTTCGAATAGGTTCGGTTCAGCTTCAAACCAACCTCTTGCTTGCGCCGATTGCGGGGTATTGCGACCTTTCATTTCGGCTTGTTGCGCGGTCCTGCGGGGGTGTTGGGATGGCGTGCACCGATCTGCTTTGTCCGGAGGGGGTCCTTCGGGAAAACCGCAAGTCGATGGAACTGGCGATGACGTGTGAGGCGGATTCGCCGCTTTGCATGCAGCTTTATGGGGGGAATGTCGAGCTGCTTTGTGAGGCGGCGCGCTGGGCGGAGGACCGGGGGGCGCATGTGATTGATATCAACATGGGTTGCCCCGTCGACAAAATCACCAAGCGCGACGGTGGGAGCAAGCTGCTTTGCGATCCGGAGAATACGATGCGGATGGTGGAGCGGATTGTACGCGTGCTTCAGCATACGCCGCTGACGGCGAAGCTGCGGCTGGGGTGGGATGACTCCTGCATCGTCGCGCCGCAACTGGCTCGGCGGCTGGAAGAGGCGGGAGTGCGGCTCATTACGATCCATGGCCGCACGACGGAAATGAAATTCGCCGGCGCGGCCAGGCTGGATGGAATCGCCGAGGTGGTGGCGGCGGTTCGATCGATTCCAGTAATCGGCAACGGCGATGTCCGCTCGCCGGCCGATGCGAAACGGATGATCGAATACACCAAATGCGCCGGTGTGATGATCGGCCGCGCAGCGCTGTCGATGCCGTGGATCTTTCGCGATACATGGAGCTATTTGACGACCGGCAAGATTCCTGCGGCGCCGTCGCTGGAAGAGAAATGCCAGTTAATGCGCGATCATTTCCACAACATGGTCCGCTATCGCGGCGAGCGGCCGGCGCTGGTGGAATTCCGCAAGCGCGTGAGCTGGTACGCCAAGACGATGCAGCCTTGCCGCATGTTGCGCGATGAGATGCGGATGGTGAATTCGATTGCGGAGTTTGAGGAGATTATTTCCAGATTTCTGGAGTGGAGAGATTCGGAAGGCGAGGGCGCGGAGCAGTGTTCGGGGGTGAGGGAATTGGCGGAGTCGCTGCTGGAATGATGGCGGGGAGCGACGATGCATACAATGACAAATGATGGAGAGCATTTCTACTATTCGGCAAAGGATTGATTCTGACGATCGAGCACACCCGAGCGAGCCTGGTGATGCGATCGTGACGGCACAAAGCGTGCGCAAGACATATGGAGCCGGGGCGGGGGAATTTACGGCGTTGCAGGAATTGTCGTTGCGGATCGGGCGGGGCAGATCGGTGGCGCTGCTGGGAAGAAGCGGGTCGGGAAAGAGCACATTGCTGAATTTACTGGGAGCGGTGGATCGGCCGACGGCGGGCACGATTCGGATTGGAGGGACGGATCTGGCGAGATTGTCGGATGCGGAACTGGCGCTGTTTCGGCGGCGGCGGCTTGGGTATGTGTTTCAGTCGTTTCATCTGGTGCCGAGCCTGACTGTGTTTGATAACGTCGCTGTGCCGTGGACGCTGGACCGGGCGCTGACGGCAGATCGCCGGCGGGAAATTCATTCGCTGCTGGATCGGCTGGGCGTGGGGGAGAAGGCCAGGCGATATCCGGATGAACTTTCCGGGGGACAGCAGCAGCGGGTGGCGCTGGCGCGGGCGATTGTGCATCGGCCCGATCTGCTGCTGGCGGATGAGCCGACGGGAAACCTGGATGCACAGACCGGGCGGGTAATCCTGGATCTGTTGGCGGAGCTTCGGCGGGAATTTGGCGCGACAGTCATCATCGCCACCCATTCAGATGAGGCGGCGGAGCGCTGCGAGGACCGCATTGTCTTGAGCGACGGGCGGATTGTCAGCAGCAGCGGGGCGGTGCAGGTGGGAACCATCGAACCGAATGCTACAGATCAGGCGCTGGGGGTGGGGGCGTGATCGGGTTCTTCAGCAAGTTAATCGTTGGGCATTTCCGCCAGCATCGGCTGGAGATGGCGCTTTGTTTGATTGGCGTGGCGCTGGGGGTGGCAGTAGTGGTGGCGATTGATTCGGCGGTGTCAGCGTGCGTGGAAAGCTTCAGCGGCGCGGTGAACTCGCTCGCCGAGCGATCGACGCACAGCATCTTTTCGGAGGAGGGGACGATCAGCGATGAGGCATATGTGGGACTGCTGAAGAAGAAGCTGCCGTTTCCGCTGGCTCCGGTGATGGATCGCGGGGTGCTGATCGGCGGCGATGGACATGCGGATGTGCTGGGGCGGTTAATTGGGGTCGATGTTTTTTCGGAGCGGTCACTTCGCTCTTTCACCAAGATGCAGTCATCGCTTGATGAAGTGGCGTTTCGGCAATTCCTGACCGAGCCGGGGCAGATTGTGCTGGTGGATGAATTGGCCCGGCGCCTGGGTGTGCGGCCGGGAGCAGACGTGCGGTTGACGGTCGGGGCGCGGAGGCTTTGGGCGCATGTTGCCGGCATCATTCAACCGAGCGGCGTGGCGAGGTCGCAGTTGACGAGCATTATTGTTGCAGACCTGGCGACGGCGCAGGAATTGGCCGACTCGATCGGCAGGATCGATCGGATTGATACCGTACTTGAAAGCGCGGATGAGGCGGCAGTGCTGACCGCGGCACTGCCGGCGGGCCTGGAGCTTCGATCGACGCAGCAGCGGAGCGAATCGCTGGCGCAACTGATTCAATCATATCGCCTGAATCTGAATGCGCTGTCGCTGATGGCGAGCTTTGTCGCGGTGTTTATTGTGTACAACAGCATGCTTATTTCGGTGAAGCAACGGGCAACGAGCCTGGGGATTCTGCGATGTCTTGGCGGATCGCGGGCGCAACTGGGCGGGTTATATGTGACGGAGGCAGTGTTGTTTTCGGTTGTCGGCGGTGTGCTGGGGGTGCTTGGAGGGTGGGCGCTGTCGCGAGTGCTGGTCGGATATGTCGCGACGACGATCAATGATTTATATGCGGCGATCCGGCCTTTGCCTGTGCGGCTGGACGCGGCGATGTGGGGGAAGGGATTGGCGGTCGCGACGGGAAGTTGCTTGATCGGCGCGTTGGCGCCGCTGGTGCAGGCTTCGCGGACGCCGCCGGTGAATGCGTTTCGCGAAACCGAGCGGCGGCGGGCGACGCGATGGTCGGCGGTTGTATTGCTGATCGGCGGGGTGGGGCTGCTGGCGGTCAGTTATGGCGTTTATCTGCTGCCGGGGAATTCGCCGCTGGCGGGTTTTGCAATGGCGCTGCTGGTAGCGATCGGGTTTGCATTGGTTTGTCCGTGGATCACCAAGGCGGGGTGCTGGATTGTTGATGCGTTGGGCCGGTGGGCGCAACTGCTGCCCATGCAGATGGCCGCCGGTGAAGTGGCGCGGGCGCTGGGCATCACGGGCGTGGCGGTGGCGGCGACGATGCTGGCGATGTCGATGAATATTGGTGTGCGGACGATGGTGAGTTCATTTCGCAATTCGCTGGCAGACTGGATGGGGCAGAGATTTGCGGCAGATGTTTTTATAGGGCCGGAATTGCTTCTGAGGCACAAGGTGGACGCCACGCTTGATCCGCGCGTGCGGGCGTGGGTGATGGCGCAGCCTGAGGCGAAGGTGGTGGTTGAAAATCGCTCGCGGGACATCGCGCTCGGCGGGAAACCGACGCTGCTGTTTGCGACGGATGTGACGCGGACGCTGAAGACGTTGCCGATGAAATCGATGGCGGACAGCCGGGCGGTGTTTGATCCGTCGGCGGATGTGGTGGTGAGCGAGCCGCTGGCGGGACGGATGAAGCTGGTGGCGGGCGATTCGATGGAAATTGGGTCCCCGACGGGGCCGCATCGGTTTCATGTGTTTGGAGTTTTCTATGATTTTGGGACGGAGCGCGGGCAGGTCATGATCGATCGGCGGACGTACGCCGCCGATTGGCGGGATGATTTGCTGACGTCGCTGCATGTGAGCATCGCAACAGGAGTGAATCGCACGGAGCTGGCGGATCGCTGGGCGGGAGAGCTTCGCCGGCAGTTTCCGGTGGTTGTAAACAGCCTCGATCAGATCAAGACCGAAGCGATGACGGTTTTCGATCGCACCTTCAAGGTGACCGAAGTGCTCACCTGGCTTTCCGGAGGCGTCGCGTTCTGCGGATTGGCGGGATCGCTTGTGGCACTGGCGCTGGCGCGGCGGCGCGATTACAGCATCCTGGCGGCGGTCGGGATGTCGGGCAGGCAGACGGCGGCGTGGGTCCTCGGGCAAGGCGTGCTGATTGCCTGGGCGTCAGCGGTCGTGGCTCCGGTGGCGGGGACGATCCTGGCGTATGTGCTGGCATATGTGATTCAGTATCGATCGTTTGGATGGAGCATTCCTACACATGGGCAGCCACGGTTTTGGGTGGAGAATTTTCTGCTGGCGACCGTGGCGGCGATTTTGGCGGCGGTGTATCCGATTGTGAGATTGAGATCGATACCGCCGGGGGTGAGTTTGCGGGGAGAATGAATGAAAATGCGCTGCCAAGACGCCAGGACCGCCAAGGTAAGAGGAAAAATGGTGAGAGATACGGTTACTAATTTTGCAGCACAGGCATCTCGCCAGGGCCTGACGGTGTTCGACACGGGCGGGACGCCTGTGCCATGGGATCACACCCATCGACAACGAAAATCTCACTATAACAATCCCTTTTTCTTCTCCCTGTATTCTCTGGTCTTACCCTGGCGTATTGGCCTTTTGGCGGCGCATTTTGTTCTCTTGTTTTCCATTACGGCGGTCGCCGCGGAGCCGGTGTTTCAAGAAGCGCTTGGTCCGCGTGAATGGACGTTTCCGAAAGACCATGGCCGGCATGATGGGTTTAAGATTGAGTGGTGGTATTTCACCGGGAACCTCCGCGACTCGGCGGGCCGGCGGTTTGGGTATCAGCTTACATTTTTTCGCAGCGCGTTTGTGCCGAGGAAGGCGGAGCGGGAGAGCCAGTGGGGGATGAGCGATGTTTATTTTGCGCACGCCGCGGTGTCGGATATTGGGGGGAAGACATTTGTGTTTAAAGATCGGCTGGAGCGGGCCAGGCCGGGGCTTGCTTATGCGGCGGACCAGACACTTGATGTGCAACTGCTCGACTGGTCGGCGAAATTGAACGAGGGCGGGGACAAATCAATCGCACTTCATGCGGCGGAGAAGGATTTTGCGATGGATCTGGTTTGCACGGACGGCCGCGGGCCATTTCTGGAAGGCCCGGGCGGTGTGAACGCCAAGGGCCGCGAGGCGGGGCAGGCATCATATTATTATTCCATGACCCGATTGAAGACGGCGGGGACGTTGAGCGTTGAAGGGAAGACGTATCAGGTTGATGGTTTGAGCTGGATGGACCATGAATTTTCCAGCAATGCGCTGGGAAAGGACCAGGTGGGATGGGATTGGATGGGGCTGCAACTGACCGACGGGACGGATTTGATGATTTATCGCCTGCGGCGTCGCAGCGGTGAAACGGATTATCTTTCGGGCACGCGCGTGGGCGCTGATGGGCAGCCGCGGTATTTGTCGGCGGATGAGTTGGCGATTGAGCCTTCGAAGGATTGGAAAAGTCCTGCGAGCGGGGGGAGTTATCCGCAGCAATGGAAGGTGCGCGTTAAGGGATTTCCGTCGATCACAGTGAAAAGCGAGATGCCGGGGCAGGAGCTGACGACTTCAGATTCTACGGACGTGACATATTTTGAAGGGGCGGCGGAGGTGATCGATGAAAAAGGGGAACATGCAGGAGAGGGGTATTTGGAGATGACGGGATATGCGAAGGGGATTAATGATGCGGGGAAGTGATTTTTTCGGTTTTCCGGGCGCGGCACTGGATCAGTAACCAGAGAAAACGAAATTGATCGATGTCGTTCTGCCTCCCTGGCCGGCAGCCGCGATGGAGTGCTGGTCCTGCTGCTACTGTGCGGCGAGTTTTTTGTAGTATTCCTTGAGGGCATCGCTCCATGCGGGAGGGAGCTCGCCTTTCATGGCATCGTTTAAATCCTGCTGGGTTTTCAGGCTTGTCGATGGTGTGGTGTCCTGCTGCACGTGAATGCGGCCGGAGAGCAGGAGATGCGACGTGTCCATGTCGTCCAGCAGAATATCGCGGCGGCGGAGGGCGGTTTGGTAGCGGTTGGCAGTTAGATCGGATTCCACCCGGCGCATCATTGCGATCGATTCTAAAAGCTTGAAGTTATCGAAGCGGCCAAGCTGGTATTGCAGGTTGAGGCGCTCAGCGGTGTTGCGGATTTCGGCTTGCCTGGTGGCCAGGCGTTTGAGGCCTTCCTGAAGTTTGGGGGGGACGGGGCCTTCCAGGCCGGCGGCGCCTTGGCCGCTCATTTTGCCGCCACCAGTCGCGCCACCGACGGGGTCTTTGCTGGTGTCGTTGATCTGGCCTTGCTGAAAAGGCGTGGGGTCAAGACGGGTCGGAGTATTGCGACCGCCTTTGCCGACGGCGCTGTCGCCGACGAATTCGCCCTGGCTGCGGCCGCTGCGGCCTTCTCCGCTGCGTCCGCCCATTTCATTGTTATTGGGGAGCTGATTCCCGGTGACGCCTTTGGCGGACATGTCAGCAATGGGACCGTCGGCGGCGTCCCAGCCGATGCCTTTGTCGGCGGAATCGGTGATGTTGGCATTCATGTCTTCCATCTGATCGAACAGGTCTTCCTGCTGCTCCATCAGCTCGCCGACCATATCGTCGAGTTCCTTCGGCAGTTCAGGCATCGGGGTATCAGACTTGGTCGGCAATTCTTCCTGGGTCCACTGCTGGCGGTCGGGTTTGTCCATCAGCCACTTCTCGAGGTTGCTGGATAATTCCTTCGCGCCTTCCAGGCCGCTCTCTTCGGCGGGGACGGCGATCTCCATCGCCTTTTCGGATAGCGCGCCTTTGGCCATCGTGACTTCGCTGTAGATTGCCATCGCATCTTTCAGCAGCGAAGCGTTGGACATGTCCTGCTCGGCGAGCTTGGAGAAATCGGAAATCGCGGCTTTCATAAATGCGTCGAGCTTGTCCTGCTGCTGCAACAGATCGGCGAGAAGTTTTTTGTCCCTGTCATCAAAATTATCGACCGGCTTCTTCGCCAGGCCGGCGGTCTGGTCGAGGATTCTCTGCTGCTCCTTCATGTACTGCTTTAACTGCTCATCGAGTTTCCTGAATGCGTCGGGCTTGCTCAATAGTTGATCGCCCTGTCGCGTTGCCGGCTGGGTGGCGGGTTCGGGGGAGGAATTCAGCAGTGCGAGCATGCTCTCAAGCGTGCTGATGATCCGGCGCTGGCGGGTTTGAAGTTCGCTGGAGAGGCGGTTTTGTTCTTTGGGGTCTTTGGCAGTGAAAAGGGCAGCCGACAGGTCGACGGCATCCTTGGCAGGATTGATGGCAAGGACGAGGAGCGTTTTCCGGATGACCTGATTGGAGGCGTCGAAAGTAAAGGTGTCGGCGGTGGACTGCATGAGCGCGCGCAGGTCAACCTGCCCGGCGCTGATTTTTTTTACGAGGGGCATCTGGCCGGGGCGGCAGGCGATGGTTTGCGAATGAAGGTCTTGTTGTGTCTTCAACATTCGCATCAGAACGGCCCGCAGCTTGTCGGCGGATTCCTGCTGTTCGGCGGCGATCAGCTCGGGATCGCGAAATTTGATTTCATAGATTGCAGAGGCGGTGGTCTGGGGGCCGCCGGGGTCGGCAGAGGAATCTTCGCCAGTAGTGGAAGCCGAGGAAGAGGCCGGGGAGGCGGCAAGGTCGCGATCATCGGTAGCTTCCACCTGAACACGGATGGAGCTGCCGTGCTTGCGAATGTCCGGCTTTAAATCGAGCGCGGTAGCGAGATCAATTGATGCCGGGTTGGCGGGATAGTTAAGCGTAGTGACCGGGATGAGCGGTGCATCAGGCCCGGCGGCAAGCAGGATGCGGGCCGAGGAGATGCCGTAATCGTCTTTCAATGTCGCCTGGATTTTCACATCAGCCTGAAGCGCGATGGCGGTGTCCTGCGTCGGCCAGCGCATTTCAATCGCCGGCGCGATGTCTTTAGTGCAATGGATGACCAGCGGCTGCTCGGGCAGCTTGGCGATGATCTGGCCGGCGCCGTCGGTCAGCAAAATGCCGACAGGCGTATCCGTGGTGACAGGGAATGATCCGCTAAAACCGAGCTTTGCGAGATTGGACGCCAAAGCAGCCGGCGGATGGTCCGCGAGTTGAAGCATCGCGCCGTTCACAGACACATCAACGGTAGTGAACAGGTTAATCACGCTTCCTTGCGGGGCCACGACAGGCGTATTTTCGATTTGATCGGGGACAAGCGCGAGCACGGTTGGCGGTTTGCGCGTATAGGCGGGCGGTGTGATTTTGATGATGAGTTGGGTCAGCTTGATCTGGTGGACGACCTGCACGGTAAACCAGCGGGTTTGAGAGCCGCCGATGTCCAGGCGGTATTTTACGGGCTGGTCTATGTGTTCGATGCGATAGGAGTAGCGGATTTTGTCGTTGAGCCGGGCCGGGGGCAGAAGCGCGGCGGAGGATTGGTTGTCGAAAATCAGCTTGGCTGGAGGCGGCGCTTGCGGGCCGCGGGCGGTCGCGGAAATTTCAAGGGGTTGGCCGGCGATGAGGGTGACGTCGCCAGGTTGAACATCATCGATATGCGTGTCTGCAAGTTGGGGGACAAATACCTCCGGATGAAAGAGCTGTTCCCATCCGTGCAGGAACGGGCGCGGGAGGAAGAGGGCGATTAAGATCAGTGGAGCGCAGAGCAGGAGCGAACGGATGGCCAGAGGATGAAGATCAGAAAAGCGCACGGCCTGACCGGTCGGGTGCGCGAGGATCGAGGCTTGGACCTCGTCGAAGATCTGGGGAAGCCAGGGGCTGGTGTGCAGATCGTCAGCTTGGGCCAGGAAGATGCTGTTGGTCAGGCCGTTATGCAGACCGGCGACGCGGGTTTCGAGCAGGCGGGCTATTTCGACGGCGTGCGGACGGATGAGCAGCGGCCGGATGATCCAGAGGATTGCGCCGGTCAGTAATGTGGCGAGCCAGGTGACGAGGATGAGCCAGATCCAACCGCCGCGGCTGGCGGAAGCATCACCGACGAAATGGGCGGCCAGAGATGCGATCCAGGAGGCTGTGATCAGAAGAGTTCCCCACAGTATTGCCCCGCGAACGATGCGCTGAGCGCGATATTTTTGGCCGATGGCATCGAGGTGGTCCTCGATTAAAGCGTAGGTGGGATGGGGGGCAAGCTGGCTCATCGGATTGTTGCAATCGGCAGAATACGGAATGAGTATATCCTGAGGACCGAGGCCGGAAGATTTAAACCGCAAATTTCGCAGATTACGAAGAGGGGATGGGAAGGCGGTTGTCGCGCTATTCGCGTCATCTGAAATCTGCCGTTGCAATTCCTTTTATTCTGACGGCTGAGTCGGATAAATATTGCCGTCGATGATTAATGATCCTAATTGGCTCAGTGATGCGGACTGGAAGCGGGTGCAGGATTCGGTCCCGGTGGCTTGTGTGGATGTGTTGCCGGTGCAGATGGGATTAGGTGGCGGAATTGCACGGGTAGGGTTGATTTACAGGGGTACGCCGCACCAGGGAATGCGGTGGTGCCTGGTTGGGGGTCGGCTTTGGCGGAATGAATTGTTTTCGGAAGCTGTCGGGCGGCAAGTGCGGGAGACGCTGGGGGCGAAGGTTCGATTTGAAATAGGGACGGAAGCGCAGCCGACGTATGTGGCGCAGTATTTTACATTTCTGCGGGAGGCAGGGTTGCTTGATCCGCGGCAACATGCGGTGGCGATGGTGTTTGTGGTGGTGATGGATGGAGAGATCACGCCCGCAGGCGAGGCGGCGGCGTTTCGCTGGTTTGATGTGGCGTCACTGCCAGGCAAGGAAGAGTGGGGATTCGGGCAGGATCGGGTGGCGCGAGAGTGCCTGAAGCGTTTTAAGGTGAGCGGCGGCGATTAAATTTGTGCGCCGGATGAGGCGAAGCTTGATAGCAATTCCGTGAAGGTTTTGGGCGGATGGAAGTGCAATGATTGGCCGCGGAGTTCGTAGGGAAGATGAGTGAAGGCTCCGTTGCGATACCAGTACAGGTTTGGGGTGATGGCGTCGGGGCCGTCCTGGAATCGCCGGGTGGCGATCCACGCCAGGGGAAGCGGGGCATCGCGGACGGCTGCGCCGTTGATGGGGCAGGCCACAAGGATGTGGCGCGTGGGAATGATCACGAGCGACCCAAACGGGCCGACCCATTCCTCGTGCTGATCGAGCATCAATGCGTGCGCGGCGACAAATGGACCTGGCCCGGTGACGGCGAAAGCGGAGACGCCATCAGCGAGGATTATTTTTTCCGTGGCAGGCGGCGGCGATTGGCGGATGTGATCGAGGGCAATTTGAAACAGGTCATCCATCGGCTGATGCCAGGCCACGGTTTCTGATGGATGAACCGTGCGGATGGCGGCGGGGAGATTCAGCACCAGGATGGCCGGATGCCCAGCAGATATTCTCGTGCGACAACGGATTGCGGCGGCAGGCCAGGCGGAATGCCAAGTTGAAGCGCGAGCAGGTCTTTGACGGCGTCAAAATGAGCGAGGTCGGGCATTTCATAGTCGGCCGTGAGGCGGGCAAGCTGTTGATCGATTTGCTCGTCCCATTCTGATTCAGGGCGATCGTGGCAGGCTTGGGCGAAATCAGTGAGTGGAAGCTCGCGGGCGCTGATGCCGGTGGCGATGGAAATCGAACCGTGGGAAATGGCCGCTTGCAACCCGCGAGATTGGATGGTGACGCGGAGGTGATTCACGAAATGTTCGTGCTGCTCCGCTGAAAAGCCGCCGTTCCAGGCGGGAGGAAGCCGGCTGCTGTCGCGCGTGCGGAGAAAAGATCCAATCAGCGCAGCGAAAATGAACAGGACAGTGATGACAGTGATTATGAGCACGGCGACGACCATAAGACCCCAGTATCAGGATGCTAACCGGGCGAGGTGATTGTGAGGAGGGTGGAGAGAGGAATAGGCAAGATGCTGATCGCCGGCGTGTTTGATTTGCTGAATCCTTAATGTGAAAAGGGGGCCTTTGGTTTCATCTTTCTAATCCATCTTTAGGGCGAGCGATTGTGGTCGAAGGATATTCCAAACGGCGTTGAATATGGTGGAAGAATAAGAATGAGACGAAACTAAAGACAAAGACAAATCGCAGCCGCGGGGCTGCTGCCCCCGCACCCCCGCTCAGAGCGGAATTGAGATAAGAGTGAAGGGTAAAAGGACCGCTGCGCGGGCGGTGGAGTTATAGCTGGGGCGGAACCGGTTCTTACTCTCGCCGTGCCACAGGTTTCGCCCCAGCGTCCCCACCCCTTGGGCAGGGCACGCCCCCTTGTATCTTGATTTTTATTCCTCAGCACCGCATGAGGATGGATGGATCAGCCTGTTGCAACAGGCTGATTCAGGCGTTGGTGCGCACGTCACGCCCCCGGATGGCTCGTGTCATCGGGCTACAGTTGGTGCCCCTTCGCCGCGGTTTTCTTTCCCGAACAGTCACTTGAGCCTTCGCGCTCGCATTACAAGGAAGGGAGCTTGCCGTGCCTGCTGTTTCATCCGTTTGTGTTCGCCCATCATGTTCTGTTTCCAGCCCTGGATTTGTCGGTGTGGATGTCTCCAAAGCCAAGTTGGATGTTCATGCACCGGACCGGGATTTCTCCGTGGCCAATGATGCCACGGGCATCAGGCAATTGATCAAATGCCTGGACCGCGCTCCGCTGCGGTTGATCGTTCTCGAAGCTACGGGAGGTTATGAATCCCTGGCCATCCATCGCCTGGTCGATGCGGGGTTGCCGGTGGCCGGGTCAATCCATTGCGGGTGCGGCGGTTTGCCCAGTCACGCGGGATTCTGGCCAAGACCGATCGGCTCGATGCCCGGGTGCTGGCTGATTTTGGCCGGCAGAATGCCGACACGCTTCGCTGCCTGCGGCCTGTAAGCGACAATGCCCGCATGCTTAAGGAACTGATCGCCCGCCGTCGCCAGCTGGTTGAGCACGCCAACGCCACCCGCTCGCAGCAGGAGCATGTCACGGTTGCCGCCGTACGCCAGTCGATCCAGCGCACGGTCAAACATCTGTGCAGAGAGATCAAAGCCGTCGAAGCCGAGATCCAGCGGATCATCGATTCAGATGAATCGTTGCTGAACAGGCAGCGGAAGCTGGAAACGTGATCGGCATTGGTTCGCGTGTAAGCCGGATTCTGGTCAGTGAATTGCCGGAGCTGGGCGAACTGGATGGCCGCAAGATCGCCGCCCTGGTGGGTGTGGCGCCTTATGCCGATGATTCGGGGGATCGCAACGGACCGCGGCATATCCACGGCGGCCGCGCCAGCGTCCGGTCCGCGTTGTACATGGCCACGCTGGTTGCCGCTCGATATGACCCGGTGATCAAAGCCCGCTACGAATACCTTAAATCCAAAGGCAAACCCAAGAAGGTCGCACTGGTGGCCTGCATGCGCAAACGATTGAACCACCTGAGCAGCCTCTTATCCAAACCAGACCCCACACCCCCGGCGGCGGAGCGAAATGAGGCGGGGTCACAGGGGCAGAGCCCCTGATCCTTTATTTTTAAAAAGACTTGATTGCCAAGACAGTCACTGTTGCGCAGAGCAGATGCAAGCTGCGAAGAAAACTTGCCGGCGCAGCCGCGCCGGAAAGCCGTCAAAGAGCCGCCCAAGGCGCAGCATCGTCATTTCTCGCTGCTCGCCATTTCTCGCTGGCCTTCCGTTTCCATTGCACCGTCCGCCTCTCACGTTCGTTCGATCCCAATCGTCCCCAATCACTGGAAGTAAAAGGCCCGGCGTCCCGCCATAAAACCACCCGGATACAAGTGCCACAGGGGGCGTGCCCTGCCCAGGAGGTGGGGACGCTGGGGCGGAACCTGTGGCACGGCGAGAGTAAGAACCGGTTCCGCCCCGGCTATAACTTCACCGCCCGCGCAGCGGTCCTTTTCCTCCTTGCGGGGGTGCGGGGGCAGCGGCCCCTGCGGCTGTGATTTGTCTTCGTCTTTTTCTTTTTGTTCCTCTTCCACCATATTCAACGCCGCGCCGAAGCTCAGCGACGAACATCCGAACGAGATGTGTAAAAAGTTGAGGCCTTTGACTGGTGGCAGCCGCGCCGAATTTCGAAAAATCTGAATTACTTTACTGCTTGCGCACCTACTACGGGCCGGACGCCTGTATCACGTTGAAGGTTTTATTTTTCACCCATATGGCGGTTTATGACTCCGCAGGCGAACCGTCACCGTTTGAGCCGGGGGGTGATGCTTCGCCGTCGGTGGTTGGATCTGCGGCGGGGTCTTCGGTATTCGCGACTTTTTCTTCGGCGTCCAGGCATGCCATCGCGACCAGCTTGTCGCCTTCGTCGATCTTGATAAGCCGCACACCGGCGGCGTTGCGGCCGGTTTCGCGGATTTGGTCAATTTCGGTTCGGATCAGGATTCCTTTTTCGGTGATGAGCATGACTTCGTCGATGTCGCTGACGAGCTTCATGCCGACGACATCGCCGTTGCGGTCGTTAGCGTCGATGTTGATGACGCCCCGGGTGCCGCGCCCTTTGACGGGATATTCTTCAAGCGGTGTGCGCTTGCCGTAGCCGTTCACGCAGGCGGTCAGCACCTTGCGGCCGGTGTTGTCACCGTCGTGAACAACCAGCATCGCAACGACTTCATCCCCTTCGCGCTTGAACCGGGCGCCCGTCACACCGCCGGCGGGGCGGCCCATGGCGCGGACATCGGATTCTTCAAATCGGATGGCCAGGCCGCTGCGTGTGCCGAGGATGATGTGATCCTTGCCGCGGGTGACGGCGACGTCGATCAGCGTGTCACCTTCATCCAGGCCGATCGCAATCAAACCATTCTGCCGGATGTTGGCGTAGGCGCTGAGGGCGGTTTTTTTCACAGTGCCCTTGGCGGTGGCGAACATGAGGAAGTGCTCGCCGCTGCTGAAATCTTTGATCGCCAGGACATTGGCGACTTTTTCGCCGGCCTGGAATGAAAGCAGGTTGGCGATGCTGCGGCCCTGGCTGGTGCGGCTCATCTCCGGGATGTCGAACACACGCCGCTCGTATACCCGGCCCTGATTGGTGAAGAAAAGCAGGTAGTCGTGGGTATTGGCGACAAACAGGTGCTCGACGAAATCGCCTTCGCGCGATTCGGTGCCTTTGATGCCTCGGCCGCCGCGCCCCTGGCTGCGGTAGGTGTCGGTCGGCAGCCGCTTCACATAACCGGCGTGGCTGACAGTGACGACAACGTCTTCCTGGGCGATCAGGTCTTCCATGTTGGCATGGGTGACGCTGCCGGTGATTTCCGATCGGCGGTCATCGCCATACTTGTCGCGCATTTCCAGCGTATCGGTGACGATGATGTCCATGAGATACGATTCATCTCCGAGGATGCGCTCGTATTCTTCGATCTGCTCGGCGACTTCTTTGTATTCGGCCACAAGCTTGTCGATTTCGAGACCGACGAGCTGGATCAACTGAAGTCGGCCGATCGCTTCAGCCTGGGCGCGGGAAACGCGATATGGCGGAATCGGTTCGCCGGGCTCGAGCGCAAAAATTTCCGGGTGGCGGAAGCGGATGCGCTCGGGAACCTTTTCCAGCACGGCGCTGCCGGGGGTGATGCGGAAGCCTTGCGCCATCAGCTTGTCGATCGCTTCTTCTCGCGTTTTGCTGCTTCGGATCAGGCGGATGACTTCATCAATATCAGCGACGGCGAAGATCGTTCCTTCCAGCAGATGCTCGCGCTGCAGCGCCTTCTTGAGCTGGAACTTGGTGCGCCGCGTGATGACCTCTTTGCGATGGTCGATAAAGTGCTGGATCATTTCCTTCAGCCCCATGGTGCGGGGCTGGCGGTTGACCAGCGCGATGTTGATCATGCTGACCGTGATCTGGCACGGCGTGTATTGATACAACTGATTGATGATCACATTCGGATCGGCGTCGCGCTTCAGATCAATCACGATTCGGCACGCATGTTCGCGGCCGGATTCATCGTTGATCGCGCTGATGTCCTTGATGAAATCCTTCTTCACCGCCTCGGCGACCGCTTCGACGATGCTCTTGCGGATGATGCCGTAGGGGAATTCATCGATAACGACAAGCTGCTTGCCGTTCTTGGCTTCTTCGGTGTGGATCTTGGCGCGGAGCGTGAGCCGCCCGCGGCCGGTTTTGTAGCCTTCAATGATCCCGTCGCGCCCGCAGATGATGCCGCCGGTGGGAAAATCAGGGCCGGGAACAATTTCGAGAAGCTCCTGAAGCGAAATGTCGGCGTTATCGATCACCTTCACAAT
The DNA here is from genome assembly GCA_963704405.1 of uncultured Phycisphaerales bacterium. Classification (GTDB taxonomy): domain Bacteria; phylum Planctomycetota; class Phycisphaerae; order Tepidisphaerales; family Tepidisphaeraceae; genus MFD01213-c1. Next base: position 169,982 of record OY969903.1, on the reverse strand, counting down.
TGCATTGCAGATTTCTCGCAGATTGTGCGGCAGCAGGTTGCACGCCATGCCGACGGCAATGCCGGTCGATCCGTTCACCAGAAGATTGGGAAACTTGGCGGGCAGAACCGTCGGTTCGAACATTCGCTCGTCATAATTCGGCTGGAAATCGACCGTATCCAGATTCAGATCGGACATCAGCTCCGTCGTGACGGCTGTCATGCGGGCTTCGGTATAACGCATGGCGGCGGGTGGATCGCCATCGGTGCTGCCGAAGTTTCCCTGGCCGTCGATCAGCTTGTAGCGAAGGCTCCAATCCTGGGCCATACGAACCAGCGCCGGATAGATGACGGCTTCGCCGTGCGGGTGATAGTTGCCGCTGGTGTCGCCGGCGATCTTGGCACATTTGATTTTCTTGGAGCGCGGTCCCAGGTTCAGGTCATTCATCGCAACCAGGATTCGGCGCTGCGAAGGCTTAAGACCATCGCGCACATCCGGCAGAGCCCGGTCCATGATCGTGCTCATGGCGTACGTGAGATAGCTGTCCTGCAGCTCGCGCTCGATCTGCAAATCTTCGATGCGGTCGGCAGGCAGGCCCGGTGCGGGAAGGCCGGCGGGAGGGGTGGTTTCAGGCATTGTTTTTAGTCGTTAAAAAATCGGTTTTTCCGCCGCCCCAACAGGGGCATGATCAGAGGCGATGGGAACTCCATTTTGCCCCGCGGATTCACCTTGAATTATAGGTCCGGATCAGCATTTGCGAAGCTGGCGGAAGCAAAAGATTGTACGGGAAAATCGCGGGGAAAGCGAAGGAGAGAAAGCGGAAGAAACCGCAGAATGACGAGCGCAGAGCGCAGATCGAAAACGGATGTATTATTGTCTTTGATTTGCGCTCTGCGATCATCGTTCTGCGTTTATTCACGCTTCCCGCTCGACCACAAATTTGGCAAGACTTCGAAGCCCCTCGCCCGCGGGGCCGAGCTCTTTCAGGGCGTTAAGGGCAAGATTTAATTGATGATGTGCTTCGCGCTGGCTGGCTTCCAGGCCCATGAGCACGGGATAGGTGTTCTTCCCCTTCGCCGCGTCTTTGTTTGTTGCTTTGCCCATCTGTTCCGGCGTGCTGGTCACATCCAGAACATCGTCAATGATTTGAAATGCGAGGCCGAGATGGCGTCCGTATTCGGTGACGGCGGTGAGGTGCGATTCGCTTGCGCCTGCCGCGATCGCACCAAGCCGGCAGGATGCGGTCAGCAGCGCGCCGGTTTTCATGCGATGGACTTGCTGCAGTTGAGGCAGCGTGAGGTTTTGTTCTTCGCCGTCGATGTCGAGAACTTGTCCGCCGATCATTCCTTCGGGGCCGCTGGCGTGGGCCAGTTCGCGCACGAGTGTGGGGACGACGGCCGGTTCGGCGTCAATCGCGAGAATTTCAAATGCCATCGTCACCATCGCATCTCCCGCCAAAACCGCCATCGCTTCGCCAAAAACCTTGTGGTTGGTCGGTCTGCCTCGGCGGAGATCGTCATCATCCATCGCCGGCAGGTCGTCATGAACCAGCGAGAACGTGTGGATGAATTCCATCGCGGCGGCGGCGGCGAGCGCGGATGCGATCGCCTTGCCAGTCGCATTGCGGCCACTTGCGCCCAGGCAGGCATCGCAGCATTCGAGCACTAATGTGGGCCGCAGGCGCTTACCGCCGGCGAGCAGGCTGTACTGGATGGATTCAACCAGCCGCGCCGGGGCCTGCTGGTGGCGAGCGCGGATGACAACGAAATATTCGTGCAGGCGCTCCCCATGTCGGCGGAGCAGCGTTAGTGCGTCAGGTAAAGTGGCGAGCTGGCTCATGTGTGTTTATCCCGGCATTGTAAAGAAACACCGGCCCTGATGCGAACCCTTCCGCCGTCTGCCACACACCAGTATGCTGCCCTGGCATTCGGACCGGCCACGAGCCTGCTGACAGGCGTCGCCGGTGTAGCGGCACAAATGGAAAGAAGGCGGGTATTGGCCAAGGGATTACCATTATCGCGATGGTACGGTTTTGCTCGCGGACGGTGGCATAAACGCCGCGTCTATCGGTCGCCGGTCGATCTGATTAAAGCGGTTTACCTTCGGATCAGCACACCAGACGGGCCAGGCTCAAAGCCGCCGCGGTTTATTCGCGGCCTGCGTATAAAGCTCGCCGGTGTCGATCAACCCGCCTGGATTCGATGCGGAAATTCAGATTTTCTGGTCTTCCACGAGATTTTTGAGGAGGGAGAATATCGCGATATTGCCCGCTGGCATCTTCCCCATGACGCGAAAATTTTAGACCTTGGCGGGAACGTGGGGTTGGCCGCCCTTTATTTTGGTTCCACCTTGCCAGATTCGCGGATCGTGGTGGTTGAACCGGATCATGAAAACTGCCAATCCATTGCGCGAAATTGCGAATACATGGCCCGATCGGAGCGAGTGCAGATTGTCGAAGCTTTTGTTGCGGCAAACGATGGCTCGGCGGCCATCAACCGCAATGCCCGAAGCTGGGCTTTTAAGATGGCCAGCGAAGCGCAGACGCGCGAAGCGACGGAGCGCATTCGATGCATTTCCATCCCCACGCTTCTGCAGGAAAGCGGGTTTGACCGCGTCGATCTGATCAAGTGCGACGTTGAAGGGGCGGAAGCGGAAATCTTCGTCAACTGTCGGAATTGGATCGGTCGAATCGGCCACCTGATCGTGGAAACGCATGTGCCGTATCGCAATGAGCAACTTTATGCAGATTTAAGGGCGGCGGGCTGGGACTTTAATATCCTCAAAGAAACCCAGGAAGAAAAAGTGGGGCTGGTGTTTTTGAAAGGCAAGACGGGCTGATTTCACAATTGGAATAAACGGCTGCTGCGCATGATGCGTCAAATGCCTTCACGTTTCATCGCTTTCGGTTGCCGCCATCGGCGAACTCTGCAGTCCGCCATCGGGCGTTTTTGAAAGCAGTTCCACTTGTTTTTCAGCCGTGGTCAGAACGCCTCGGCAGTGCTGAATCAGGAAAGTCCCTCGCTCGTATTTGAGCAGGCTTTCTTCCAGCCCCACTCCCCCGCTTTCAATCTCGGCGAGAATGCCTTCAAGTTCTGTCAGCGCTTCTTCAAAATTTTTTGGCGAGGTCTGATTCTTCTTGGCCATGACCTGATTATACCGCAACTATAGCTGTTGCCGGAGATGCGATCTTTTCGGACCTCCACAAATTTGCCGTTGCAAGAACTTACGCGCAGACAAATAATATGGAAATGCAGGCAGAACCTGCGGGTATTCCCGGCCAATCCATCGCCCCCCGGCTCCTTGTCGTCGATGACTCGCCGGTGGAGCGGCTTGCGCTATCGCATTACCTTCGCAAAAGCGGTTACGACGTCACCGAAGCCGGCGATGGGAATTCGGCGCTTCTGCATCTGAAGAACACGCAGGTCGATTTGATGCTTCTCGATCTCAACATGCCGCAGGGGGATGGATTCAGTGTCCTGAATTATCTGCAGGATCATCGGCGATCGCTTCCGGTCATTCTTCTTTCTGGAATGCCGGTGGATGAAATCCAGCACAAGATGCATCGGCTGCGCGAGCAGCAACTCCCTCCGCTGTTATTGAAACCGATTGATCCGGAACAGTTGATTCAGGTCTTGGAATTACAACTGAGCGGCGGCCTGACGGATGTGGGGGCGGAATCGGATAGTTTTGATGCGTGAATGTGGGATGGGGGACATTTCAAATGTCGAAGGCAGTTAAATCGAACTTACCGGTTTCCGGCGTTATGGCTGTTGTTCCGCCATGGACAGGCATCGTTTCACAACAGCATCGAACATTTCTGGCGTTAGCCTTCGGGTGAAGGTGTTTTGCTGGCTGACGTGGTAGGAGCCGACCAGGGTTAGCGCCTCGCATAGCTCTAATTCGGCGCCGTGCCTGAAGGGTGCTTTGGGGATTGGAATTTTGCAGCCATTTCGGGCTGCCAAGGCGAGGGCGGCGTTCCAGGCGATAGCGCCGAGGGCGAGGATCGCTCGCTTGCGTTTGAGCAGGCGCCATTCCCGATCCAGATATTCGGAACAATTAGAGACTTCCTCGGGCAGCGGTTTATTGTCCGGGGGCGCAGCGGGCAGTTGCGCTGATGAAGCAGTTGTTCAATGCGAGCCCATCATCGCGCGAGATACTTTTTGGCTGATTTGCTAATCCGCAACGGTATAAAGAGGCGAAGAGAAAGTTACCGCTGTTATCGCCGGTGAACATGCGGCCAGTGCGGTTTGCACCATGAGCCGCCGGGGCCAGACCGATGATCCAGATTTGTGCTGCCGGATCTCCAAGACTTGGTATCGGGCGGCCCCAATAAGTCCAGTCGAGAAAGGCCCGTCGCTTGGTGACGGCGACCTCGGATCGATAAACGACCAGCCGGGGACATCGGACGCAGGCTATAACTTCCTCATTGAGGAGTTTAAGGGACATGCTTAAAGTTGGTGTTTTAAGGGGTTTATGCATGGCAGGGTTATGCGCCGCGCCGGGTTTTCTAACAGCGCAGGCGGCTGGGTATGGCGACGAATCTATTGATGTAGACCGCGAATGAAAGCGGACGATTTTTGAAGAGGTTTTTGCCATGCACAATCAAAATGTTACAGCATCGAATGAAGTTTACGACGCCAACTGGGGCCACATCATTATGTGGCTCTGTCTTCTGCTGCTGACAACCTGTGTGATTGCCAGCGGGGATGAAGTGCCGGCGAGCCGCGCGGACTTTAATGGGACATTCACCGACGGTCGGCTGACGCTGGTGCTGACGCCGCAGGCGGATCAGGTCGCAGGGGTGGCGAAGTTGGGAAGCAAAGAGTTCCCGTTGAAAGCCACCATTAAGGACAACCAGATTGAAGGCTCGTTTGTAAATGATGGCAACTCGTTCGCGTTCAATGCGACAATTGATCATGACCATCTTTCGTTCACGACCGGTCAGACTCATTATGAACTGAATCGGCAGCATGTGGAGAACCCGCTGGCCGATGCGCCCGCGGCGGTTCCCAATCCGCTGGCGCCGCCGGAAGCGGCGCCGGCCGCGGCAGCGCCGTCGGTTGGGGCAATACCCGCCGCGGCAGCGCCGCCGGTTGAGGCATCACCGGCCAAGCCATCGCCGAAGGTAGCACTGGATCGGCCGATGCTTCAGGTTCAGCAGGGGCAATATTTTCGATGGTCAATGCCGAAGGACTGGCATAGCAACGAAACGACTAACGGGGTGGACATTTCTTCGCCGGACAATTCAGCGGGGGCATCGAGTGCGCTGCTGGTGGGCGCGCCGGGCCAATCTTCGCCGCGGCGGTTTGTGGAAGTGTTTCTGCCGCAGTGCGGGCTGCAGAATATGAAGATCCTGGCAAGCAAAGATTTGCCGGATCAGAATTATGCCGGCATGCCGATGAAGATCACGCAGATGGAAATGACTTATAATTTGAATGGAGGTGCATTTCATGGGTTATGCACGTGCGCAATCGTCAACGGCTGGGGGCAATATACGGCGTTTCTACAGTCGGCGGGGTCTGCGCCGGAGCAGTGGGACAAAGTGAAAACCTGGTTGCCGGCGGTCGCCGAGAGCGTGACGATCACCAATCCGCGGCAGGTTGCGCTGCAGGACCGGATTACGTTGCCAAAGAATCGACCGCTCGATGATTCGAGCATCATGTCATCGTGGGAAGAACGCAATAAAAGCCAGGACCGTATCAGTCAGAAATGGGAAGAGACCACGCTGGGATATGAGCGGATGAAAGATACCTCGACCGGGCAGATGTACGATATGCCGTTTGAAAATTACGACGCGACACGCGGCGGATATGTGAATCCGCAGCGGCCCACCGAAATTCTGGAACATGCGGAGCCGGGAGAATAAGGGGGCGAAATTTGAATGACGAATCAATGGCGAATGCTCAAATGACCGAATGACCAAGCGGGGAAGCATCGGGAATTTTCGCCTCATGAACAGCCGGTGACAAAAGTTGTGCAGGCGTCGATTTTGGACGCTTAATCTTTGGTTCCGGTGAACGTGTAGTTCTCCACGGTTCCGTCTTTTTTGGTCCATTTGAGGTCGCCGCGCATGTCAACGGCCATTACGGAGCCGGACCAATTGGCGGTGCCTTCGCCGGTTTTGCTGTTTTGGACGGCGGTGAAGGCGCCTACACCGCCTTGACGGATGTCTTCTTCATAGGGGCCGGCTTCAAAGCCATGTTTTTTCCAGACGGTAGCTTCAAAGGTTGCGCCTTTGAAGATAAGGGTTTCTTTGAAGTCTTTCTCGCCATCGTGGCGGGCGTCGTTATCGGGGGTGACGGTGACGCTCCATGTGCCAACGAGCGGGTCGCGCATAAGAGGAGTGGGAGCTGCGGCGGCGCCGAGCAGCATCAGACAGATAGCTGACAGAATAATGGTGGCGGGACGGAATGGGGTGTTCATGAAGCGCTCCATTGGGGTTGTTTGATGCACGGCATGCTTTTAGCAGGCCCTGCGGGCATCCGATCAATACGCCGTTCGTTTCATGGTTTAATGTCCTGTTGCCAGGTTGGCCAGGCGTTTTTTGGCTTTGGCCGCCGAGGGGGTGTTGGGGTATTGGGCAATGATCTGCTGATATTTTTCTTTGGCGGCGTCGACTTTTCCCAGCGTTGCGTAGTTATCAGCCATGGCCAGGGCACCGGCGGCTTTGTCGTCATTATTACCGGTGGGCGCCTTCTTGTGGCGGTTTGCGAAGGTTGGATCGGCTTCGTAATTATCCACTGCCTGGCGGGCCTCCGTCGCAGCGGTGGAACCGGGATACTCGTTCAAAATGTACTTGAACTTCGTGTAGGCTTCGTCGTCCTTGCGGTCGGTTGCAAGTTTCTTCGCTTGCTCCAGGGCGGCCTGGGCGCGCTGGTTGGCTTTGGTTTCGAGAGATGCGTGTGATGAAGTTTCTGCGACGTTGTTTTTGGGATCCTCGGCGCTCTGGGTGGACGTCATGCTGAGCAGCACCTGTTCGCCGATCTGCAGAGCGCCGGCAGGATCGCCGATGGTGATGACATCGCATCGCGGAATGCGCGGGCCCACCTTGCGGAACAAGCGGTAGCCGTTGGCGGGTTTGCCATCTTTGGTCGTGGACCAGTGGATTTCGATCGGCATCTTGCCACCGCTGAGCAGCTCGGGACCAGCGGATGGCTTCGTTGGGGCGAGTTCTCGTTTGGCTGTATTGAGCTGAAGCGGGCCGGTGCTGGAATTCCAGGTGGTTTCAGTTGGCAGCACGCTGACAATCACTTCGGTGGCGGCGTCCGGAGAAAGATAATCCTTTGAGGCGCCCCCTTTGGATGTGCCGGCCTGCTCGAAGGCGGGGGGCGAGGCGAATTCGAGGATGCCGCCGGCGAGTTGTTCTTTGGGGCCGGCAATGGTGTTGCCGGCGGTTTGAGCGTCGGAGGTAGCGGGCGCCGGGCCGGCCGAGGCAGTGGGATCAGTGCTGTTGCTCGCCGGGGCGCTGGCGGTTTGGCCGGGAATTTTTGCGCCGATCATCATCTCGGCAACGGCATTATTGACGGATTTGATGGTGGTCTGGTCCTCGGATTGAACGTCGGTTTGCGCCTGCAGGGTGATGGATCCGACTTTGCGCCAGCGGATGGTGGTGTCGGTCAGTCTGGATGCGGTGCGCCCTGGTAGTGCATCACCATCAGAAACTCTGAGCTGCTCTCCTGAGTGGGTGGCTGGATCAGGTCGGCGCCCTTCGCCTGCTGCATGTTCTGCTGGCTGCCGGCGATGAACTTTGCGACATAACCGGAATCAGTCGGCTGGTCTGATGGCAGCAGCGTGAGATGGGTGATCGATTCTTTCGTCCCAATCGCACGGTTGGCGGCGGAAGAAATCTGGTCTTCCACAAAACCGGGCGGTCGCAGGAGCTCAACAGTGCGATGGCCATCGCTAACAGAGATGACGCCGACCGGCGCAGTGGCCGGGTGTGCGCCCTGGGTGGAAGGCGGAAGGACCGCCGCGACGTCCGCTGCGCGAGTGACGGAGACTGAAAATAAAAAAATTGCGGCGATTAAACAGGCGCCGGCGATTTGTATGAAAGGGTGCCTGGGGTTTGGCTTTAGTCTGAACGGGTTGGGCAGTCTTCTCAATGGGTGTGGATTCGCGGTGCTCATATGGCGGATTCTAGCCGCGCGGAAGAGCGTCTGCGAAGTTTCTATGATGCCCGCATCGCTCGCCCGCCGCTGGGAGATCAGATGGTCCGGGGGCTGCCCTGAAATGATGTCGAAAATGATGTCGAGTTGCGGCCCCGCCTTGACACCTCCTCGCCGCTGAGGTGCAGTAGCCGCGTCATGCCGCGAAGGGTCTTTATCACGGTTGCGGAGGTGAGCGGCGATCAGCACGCGGCACACCTGATTCGCAGCCTCAGGCAGCTTGATCCGGACCTTGTTATTGAAGGGCTCGGTGGGCCGGAGATGCGCGCGGCGGGGGCGACGATCCATCATGAAACCGTGGGGCGGGCGGCGATGGGAATTTCGGGATTCTGGCGGGCATTTGAGATGTTCGGGCTATTGCGCTGGACGCGGAAATACTTCAAGAAAAGTCCGCCTGATCTGCAGATCTGCTGTGATTCGCCGGCGATGAATTTTCATTTCGCCAAGCTGGCCCATCGGCGCGGCGTGCCGGTTTTGTTTTACATCGCGCCGCAACTCTGGGCCTGGCGCGAAGGGCGGATGAAAAAGCTCCGGAAATGGGTCGATCATGTGGCGTGCATCCTGCCTTTTGAGGAGGAATATTTTCGACGGCATGGAGTAACCAGCACGTTTGTCGGTCATCCGCTGTTTGATGAATTGCCGGCGCGACAGCCGCGGCCAATCGCCACTGAATTTGTGTCGCGACCGCCGGTCGTGGGATTGCTGCCGGGGTCGCGGCGGGGAGAAGCGGAATATAATTTTCCACCGATGCTCGAAGTTGCCGAGCGCATCAGACAGTCGTTTCCGAAGGTGCGGTTTTTGGTGCCGACAACCGTCGCCACGCATCCGATCGTGGAGCGGCTGGTGAATGGGGCGCCGGATATTGAATTCGCCGAGGGGGAATTTGATCGGATGGTGCCGCGTTGCGATTTATGCGTCACGGTCAGCGGCACGGCGACGCTGCACGTTGCGGGGCATCATGTGCCCATGCTGGTGGTTTACCGCACCAACCCGCTGCTGTGGCATCTGTTTGGCCGCTGGCTTGTAAGGACCAGGACCTATTCTCTGGTGAATCTGCTGGCAGACACCCGGCAGCATATCGTGCCGGAATTTATTCCATGGTTCGGACCGGGGGAAAATGTCGGCGATGTGGCGGTCGATTATCTTCAGAATCCACCAAAGCTGGCTGAACAGGTGGACCAACTCACGCATCTGATTCGAACCCTGGATAATCCAGGGGCATCAATGAATGTGGCGAAACTGGCAATGGAAGTAATGGGTACGCAGGGCGGGACAGTTGCACATGCTGAATGAATGCCAAGGCTCCAAGAACGCCACGGCAAGAGGAGAAGGGAAAAAATTCGAATGAGGAATGCTCAAATGACAAAAGTGGAGCCGATCTAGTTTCCACCATTCCCGCTGCTCCTACCCCTCCTACCTTGGCGGCCTCAGCGTCTTGGCGTTCAATAATATTCTTAGACTATCGCGTCACGGCTTTCTGATGCGCAAAGATATCTGAAGCAAAAAGAGCCAGCGTTACTATCGATTTCGTGGTTGCATCGTGCGCGATGGTGCGCAGCATGTCCGGCGCCACCATGTCTTGGTTTGTCGTCAGCACTTCATCCCAGGTGAACCATCGGATTGCCAGGATTTCGTGACCGGCAATCGGCGCTTTCTCTTTGAGATCAGTGCGAAATACAAATCGTACGGATGTAGGTCCGGAGTAAGCGCCGATGAGTCCTGCGAGTGGCAAATCCAGCCCGCTCTCTTCACGCAGTTCGCGGGCCGCGGCCTGCGGAATCGTCTCGCCGTGATCGACATGACCACCGGGGAGATTCCATCGGCCATAGTTGGAAGGTTTCGCTTCCTGGACGAGCAACACACGGCCTTCGTGCATTACGGCGACGCTCGCGTGGACGCGGAATAGCGGACGGTCGGCGGTCATGACTAGATCGCCTATTTACGCAGCGATTTCACCTGAAATTTCGCGAGGCACATGCGCCAGATCTTTCACGACAATATCCGCGCCCGCTTCGCCGACGGCTTGTTCACTGAAGGTGGTCGTCAGCGCCATGCACCAGCAACCGGCGGCTTTGGCGGCACGGACGCCGTTGGTGGCGTCTTCGATGACCAGGCATCGGTTGGGCGGTAGCGCTAGTCTCGTCGCGGCGAGGAGAAAAATTTCAGGGTCGGGCTTTTTTCGCTCGACGTCGCTGCCGGTGATGATGGCGTCAAAGTCCAGCCCATCCAGCCCGATGGCGGTGAGGTTGCCATCGACTTTGATGCGATCGGCACTGCTTGCCAGGGCTAATTTGAAACCGCGCTGGCGGGAGCGTTTTACAAATTCCACCGCGCCGGGGAGCGGCTGGAGGCGCCCTTTAATTTTTTGCAGGTAGGTTTCGTAGGTACGATTTTTGTCGCGCGGCATGGTTAAAGAGACGCCATGTTTTTCGGCGACACCGCCGAGGAACCGGTCTTCACCCGCGCCGAAGAAGGGCCGGAAGTCGTCGGCGTGGACATGGATTCCATGCGTTTCGCGAAACATTTGAGTCGCGGCCTCGATAATGAAGGGTTCGGAGTCGACTAAGACTCCATCCATATCGAGGATGATGCCATCGAAGGGAAACGGCATAGCGGAAGAATGATTGGGGTCGGGCATTACGGCGCACCCTGGCTGGCTCGAATGGTGCGGTCGGAATCTGCGGCGGGCTCAATCAATACTTCATGTTCCAATTTGTCGCCGGCTTTATAGAAGTGCGTGCGAAGTTGAATGGCCGGGGCGGCTCGGCAGATGATGTCGGGCAGCGGCGCGTTGGCCGTATACTGCATGTAGAGATCGCGCGGCGGATAAAGCCTTCCGCTCAGGTCGGAAAAATAAACCTGCGGCGAATCGCCGGTCGTCCATTCCACATTGCCCTTGGTGTATCGCAGCTTGTATCCGTTGCCGACGATTGCGGACCGGAAGCTCAGAATGTCTTTGAAGGTTTGACCATCCTGGTGCAGGGCGACGAGCAGATCGCCGAGGGTATCCTGGCGCTCGATCATGGTGGCTTCGGATGTGGGCTGAAGCGCGATGGCCCATTCGCTAAAGCGATCCTGGAAGCCCTGCACATTATTAGCAAATGCCTGTGCGAATGCGTTTTCAGCGTCCATGCCGTTATGAAGTTTTTTCAGGAAATTGATGAGGGCTTCGCGATAGCCGGTGTTTCCCGACTCAGCCAGGAAATGCACCATCGCCCAGGCTTGGTTGTAGTAGGTCGCGCCTTTTTCGGCGCTGCCGCTGAGATTGTCAGACCATTTCTCCGGCGTGACGGCGAGGAAGGTTTTGAAGTCGATCAGCTTGTGTCCTTTGATATCGGCCTGCAATTGCCGAACCCGCCTCGGTGGAACCTGGCCGAGCCAGAAGCTTTTGCCGGTCCAGACCCCTTCTTCAAATAGCTGGGCGAGGCCTTCATTAAGCCAGATGGGCAGGCTCTTGCTGATGGCGAAGTAGACGAATTGATGGAATGCCTCGTGCTGGAGCGTCCGCCGAAGGGCGTCGCGGCCCTGGCCTTCGAGGAACGACGCCAGGAATGTTTTTTCACCGGCCACAAAAATACCACCTGTGTTCGCCGCCTGGTTTTCGGTGAAGCTCATGTAGTCGGCATGATAGGCAAACAGATATACGGGCAGGGTTTCAGCATTTTTCGGCGGGCGGAAGTCGCTCAGCCGTTTTTCATATTCCTCATACATCACGTCCATGCGCTTGGACAGATCTTTGACAAGCTCGTCATCGAGATCGGTGTGAAGTTCGTAGTGGCTGGTCTTAACGATGCGTAAATCGCTTGCGGCGGTTGCGGGAATGGCAAATAGTAAATGGAAAATGGAAAATGTGAGGAGGCAGAGACAGGGCAGCGTGAGCCGGGTTGCTGGCATCGTCCTTCTATTTTCCATTTTCCATTTACCTTTTACCATAGCCGATACCCCGCTATCATCCCCGGACTTTTCGAAACGGACAAATGACTGAGCCAGCGAATCATTACGAGCAGGAACGACGACAGAAGCGCGACAAACTCCGCGAACTGGGCATTGATCCCTACGGCGGGCGCGAAACCAACGTTCAACCCCTGAAAGCGATCAAGGAATCCTATCAGGCCGACATGGGCCACGACGGCGGCCCCATCGTTAAAGCAGCCGGGCGGATCATCCTTAAGCGCGACATGGGCAAAAAGCTCAGCTTCCTGACCCTCCGCGATGAAACCGGCGAATTGCAGGTGGCGCTCGATCGCAAACGCCTGGATGATATCGGCTGGGGCATCCGCGACCTGCTGGATTTAAGCGACCAGATTGTCGTCGAAGGACCACTCGGCGTCACCAATAAAGGCGAAGTGACGATCTGGGTGACCCAGCTTCGCATGGGCAGCAAGGCGCTATTGCCGCCACCGGCGAAGTATGAGGGGCTGAGCGATGTCGAAATCCGGTATCGGCAGCGGTATGTCGATCTCTGGGCCAATCCGGAGGTGATGCAGACGCTGAAGATGCGCATGCGGATTGTCGATGAAGTCCGGCGATATCTGAGCGAGCGGGGATTTCTGGAAGTGGAAACGCCGATGATGCAACCGCTGGCCGGCGGGGCGGCGGCGCGGCCATTTGTCACGCATCATAATGCCCTGGATATCCCGCTTTATCTCCGCATCGCCCCGGAACTGTATCTGAAGCGGCTGCTCGTCGGTGGTTTTGGCAAAGTTTTCGAACTCAATCGCAACTTCCGCAACGAAGGCATCAGCCCCCGGCATAATCCGGAATTCACGATGCTGGAGGCGTATGAAGCTTACGGCTCCTGGGAAACCATGGCCGACTTAGTCGAAGGCATGATCTGCCACATTGCCGAGAAGCTGTTTGGGGGGCTTCGGATTGTTCACCACGGAGGTACGGAGGGCACGGAAAAAAAAGAGAAGATTATCAACCTGCAGCAACCCTGGCGGCGGGTGCGCATGACGGAACTGGTGGCCGAACGAACGGGTTGGCAATTCAATAAAGAGGCGTTGACTGCAGAACAAATCAGCGAATTGCGAAGCAAAAATTCCGGCAAGGATCTGAAGCTGAACGGTTCGCCGGCCGAACAGTTAGTCGAGGTGTACGAGAAGTTGATCGAGCACACGCTTGTTGATCCGACATTCGTCACGCACGTGCCGTCGGTCATTATTCCGCTGGCCCGAAAGAATGTGGAAGACCCATTCTTTGCCGATGTGTACGAGCTTGCGATTAACGGCCAGGAGATTTCGCCTGGTTACAGCGAGCTGAACGATCCCGACGTGCAGGAGGCGAATTTCGCCCATCAGGTTGGCGATGAAGCCGAGAAGCAGAAAACGGACGATGATTTCCTCACGGCGTTGCGCTATGGAATGCCGCCGGCCGGGGGGATGGGGATGGGGATCGACCGGCTGGTGATGATGCTGACGGGCGCGGAAAGTATTCGCGATGTTATTTTGTTTCCGCTGATGAAGCCGCAGGGATGACGCAATCGTGATACAACAGGGACACTTAAATCGCAGCTTCTTGAGTGGACGGATCGGAACGTTGGCGATATTGCTAAAGAACTGCGGTTTGGAGGCAGGTGTGCCATGCCAAAGCGAACAGCAAATAAACCGTTAAAGGCGTTCTGGGAAATGACGGCTCAGGAGTTGGCGGATGGAACGAAGGAGTTTGACAAACCGACGCCTGCGTCCAGATTTCGAACGCTGACCAAGTCCGGGCGGGCGCGATTCGAGCGATCGAGGCAGTCGCCGATGGTTTCCGCTCAAATTCGGGGGAAACTTCGGCGACAAGTGCTGGTGGAGCTGGATGTAAAAACATTGCGCCGGTGCGAAGCCTACGCAAAGCGGCACAAAATCTCGCTTCCTAAAATGATCGATCGCGGTCTACGCGGGTTGCTGGCCTTCGCGGAGTGAATTTCTCTTGTACAAGCTCCATCTGATCAAGAAATATCTCCTCAAGCGGCGGATCGCCTGGGTGTCGCTCGCCGCCGTGATGCTTTGCACCGCGATGGTGCTCGTTGTCATCAGTGTCATGGGCGGCTGGCTGCGGATGTTCAAAAGCTCATTCCGCGGAATGAGCGGCGATGTGGTGGTGGACGGGCGGTCGCTGGTGGGGTTTCCCTATTACCAGGAGATGATCGACCAGATCAAAAAGCTTCCGGATGTGGAGGCGGCAGTTCCCGTCATCAACAGCGGCGGGCTGATCAATATTGGTAATCAGGTCCGCGAAGTGGTGGAAGTAACGGGATTTGATCCTGCCGAGATTGGGAAAGTCAGCGATTTCCCGAAAACGCTTTTCAGCCAATATGAACAGAGAAAAGGCGGCGAGGCGCAGCCGCCCGGTTTTGCGCTGCGCAGTGATGTGCCTTATGAGTCGCTGGCGCCAAAGAAATATCATCCTGAAAGCCGGCCCGGCATGATCGTGAGCGACGTGCTGGTGGGCATCAAGAAGGGGGAGCTTCCGCCGGATGTCATGTACGAACTGCCAGTGACGCTGACGCTGGTGCCGGTGTCCCCGGATGAGCAGGTGACGGCTCAGAGCGCGCATCCCGTCCCATTCTGGATCGTGGACAACAGCCACCCGCGCATTTTCCAGATGGATTACAACCGGGTTTATGTGGGCTTTGATGAACTGCAGAAAGACCTGGAAATGCAGGCCAGCGGAGACAGCCCCGCGCACACCAGCAGCATCCAGATTAAAGCAAGGCCCGGAGCGGATTTATTGAAAGTGCGCGATGAGGTGAACGCCATCGTCAGCCAGGTTCGCGAAATCCGGCATATCAGCGGGCAATTTCCGATCAAGGTGGCAACGTGGGAGCAGGTTCAGGGGAAATTTATCGACGCCGTCGAGCATGAAGTGGTGCTGACGACGGGGTTGTTCGCCCTCATCAGCGTTGTCGCGGTTTTCCTGATCTTCTGCATTTTCTACATGATCGTCGTCGAGAAAACCAAAGACATTGGGATTATTAAGAGCGTCGGCGCCACCAGTGCGGGAGTCGCGCAGATTTTCCTGGGTTATGGTTTAGCGATCGGCATCATCGGCAGCGGCGCGGGTTTGGCCTTCGCGTATCTCATCGTCCATAACATCAACTGGCTGCATACCAAGCTGGGGCAGATCATGGGCGTCAAAATCTGGGATCCGGAAACATATCAGTTCGATATGATCCCCAACACGATGGAGCCGATGAAGGTGGTCTGGATTATGGGGATTGCGATTTTGTCGGCGTTGATCGGCGCACTGGTTCCGGCGATCAGGGCCGCGAGGATGAATCCTGTGGAAGCGCTTCGGTACGAATAGGAAATGAAAATCAGGATTGCGCTGTTTTGTGATTTGAATGAAAGCAATGATGTCGCGAACGATGGAAGAGCCTCTTGCCGCGAGCCCGACAACAACGCCGATCCTGCGCGCAACCGGCATTCGCAAGTCGTTCCGGATGGGGGATAGCGATCTGCTGGTTCTCAAGCACGTCGACATGACGTTGCGGGCCGGAGAGTTTATTGCGATCGAAGGCCGGTCGGGTTCAGGAAAGAGTACCCTTTTGCACATTATGGGCGCACTGGATTCGGCGGACGCGGGTGTCGTTGAATACAATGGCCGCAATATTGAATCAGAGGATGAAGCCGAGCGCTGCCGGCTTCGAAATTCCGCCTTTGGTTTTGTCTTCCAGTTTTATCACCTGCTGCCCGAGCTTAACGTTCTGGAAAACGCCATGCTGGCCCCGATGGTTGAGCATTCGTGGTTTGGCTTCCGCGCCCATCGCCGGGCTATTCGCGAGCGCGCAATCGAACTCCTGACGCAGTTTGGGCTCGACGAACGCCTGAAACACAAACCCCGTCAACTCAGCGGCGGCGAACGCCAGCGCGTGGCTATTGCCCGGGCCCTGATGAACTCGCCGAAGATTCTCTTTGCCGATGAACCGACCGGGAACCTCGACGCGGACACCGGGCGACAGATCATGGCCGTGCTGGAAAAGCTGCATCGTGACCATGGCCAGACCATTGTCATGGTCACACACGATCGCTCCCTGGCTCGTCAGGCCGATCGCGTCCTGGTCTTGAAGGACGGCAAACTCGAAGCAGTGAGCAAGGCGACCGCATAATTCCGCGAAACAAGCTTCACTGTTTTCTCGACGTAGCCATGTATTTGCGTAATCACGCCACTCCCCTCGATTCCCGGTAAACTTTCCCCTATCCTCTGCCACCGATTTGCAGGAGTTCCCCGATGCCGCTGAAAGTCTGGATTGATGGAAAATTGATTGATAAGGCAGACGCTAAAATCAGCGTCTACGACCACGGTCTGCTGTATGGCGACGGGGTATTTGAGGGGATTCGGGTCTACAATGGCCGCATTTTTGAGGTGGAATCGCACTTTCGGCGATTGTATGACTCGGCCAAGGCGATTCGCCTGACCATTCCGTATACAGCCGAGCAGTTGAAGTCAGCGACGGAGGAAACGTTCCGCGCGAACGGTTTCAGCGATTGCTACGTGCGGCTGGTCGTCACGCGCGGCGTGGGCTACCTGGGCCTCAATCCCGCAAAATGCGCAACGCCTTCGGTATTTATCATCACCGATACGATCGAAATGTACCCCCGGGAAATGTATGAAAAAGGGATGCCGGTCATCACCGCCAGCGTGATCCGCAACCACCCCAACGCGATTTCCCCGCGGGTGAAGAGCCTGAACTATCTGAACAATATCCTCGCCCGCATCGAAGCCGCCGACGCGGGTGTTGGCGAAGCCGTCATGCTGAACCATGAAGGCAACGTCGCCGAGTGCAGCGGCGACAATGTTTTCATCGTAAAAGGCGGCATTGTTTATACACCGGGCACCCACGATGGAATCCTCGAAGGGATCACCCGAAAGGTCATCCTGGAACTATGCCGCAAGAACAATATCCCTTGCTTTGAAAAGACTTTACAGCGGCACGATCTTTATGTCGCCGACGAGTTTTTCCTGACCGGCAGCGGCGCGGAAGTGATTCCCGTGACCAGAATCGACAACCGCGTTATTGGAGCCGGTATGCCGGGGGTGATTACCCGTCGGTTGATGGAAATGTTCCATGCGCATGTTCGGGGAGGGTGAGGGGGAAGCGCAGAAGGCAGAGCGAAGAACTAAAACGAAGGGGGTGGGCGGCTGTCGCTCTTTTTTCGATCTGCGCTTTGCGATCATCGTTCTGCGCTTCTTAATCGTCTTGATCGGGACAAAATCCTTGAATCCCGCTTCTGTGAGCATTCCGCCCTCTTGACCCTCCTTGGCGTCGCCATTAGCATTTTCCCCCTTAACGTGTCCTAACGCGTTGCAAACAGACCCTTTGGAGGTTCTATGACGGAATATGAGACGCTGAAGCGATTGGTGACTGAGGCTGAAGAAGACGTTCAGAAGGCAATTGGTGGCAACAAGGCCGCCGGTACTCGCGTCCGCAAAAAAATGCAGGAAATCAAATCCGCCGCCCAGGAAGTGCGTAAAAAGATTCTGGAAGGCCGCGAAACTGAACCAGGCGCCGCCGGTGGCGCTGAAGACGGCGAATAGCGTCTATCAGGCAGAGTTGGGCATTTTGGATCTCGGATTCTGGATGGCGCATTGCCCGTCTTGGTTTTTTTCCTCATTTCCATTCCAAAATCCGCGACCCAAAATCCAACATGAGATGCATGTCGTTTCCGAAACCTGTTTGTTGACTCATGCCTCCACAGCTGATCTTTGACATTTCCGGCATCGATCTGAACGCGACTATCGCCGATCAGGAAGTCATTAGACGCGTGAATCCCCAGCGCGGTGACATGGAGCACCTGAACGGCATTGTCTGGAATGGCCCGTCGACGATCATCGGATACAAGGACGTGCGGGCGGATGAGTTCTGGGTGCCGGGACATATCCCGGGGCGCCCCCTGCTGCCGGGGGTGATTATGATCGAAGCCGCGGCCCAGTTGGCTTCGTACTACGTAAAAACGGTAGTGAAGTGGGAGGGGTTCATCGGTTTCGGGGGTGTCGAAGACTGCAAGTTCCGCCAGCAGGTTGAACCAGGTTGCCGGCTTTATCTGTTAGCCAAGCACATCCACACGCGGCATCGGCGATTCACCAGCCACATGCAGGGGCTCGTCAATGGCCAAGTGGTATTTGAAGCGACAATCATTGGCGTGGTGATGTAGTACAATCTCGTCTGGCCGGTGTCGAAGTGTGCGGACAGATGCGCGACGGCTGTCCTACGATGTACCAGTGGCCTTTTCCCTTCTACAACCCCTGGTTGATCTGCCTATCGCCGTGATTGACGTCGAAACAACCGGCGCCTCGGCTGACTTTGGGCATCGTGTCATCGAGCTTGGCATCGTTCGCATTGAACGCGGTCAGAAGGTGGCGGAGTATCAACAATTGTTGGACCCGGACCGCCGCATTGGGCCTGGGATCACTGCGCTGACGGGTATTTCACATGCGATGGTGGAAGGGCAGCCTCGCTTTGCCGACCAGCTTCCGCGGATCACGCAACTGCTGCAGGGGGCGGCCATCCTTGGCCATAATGTTCGTTTTGACCTTTCCTTTATTAACAAGGAATTCCGGCGGTGCGGCACAACGATGCCCGATGCGCTCGGAGCTGGTGTGCCGGTGCTCGACACCGTCCGCATTGCCCGCAGGCGGTTCGGTCGTGGTGGGAATGGCCTGGGGAGCCTGGCCAGGAGGCTCGGCATTCAACCGACGGTTGCACACCGCGCGCTGGCGGATGCGCAGACGACGCATTGGGTTTTTGAGAAGCTGATGGAGCCGGCAGGGGGATGGAATCTTTCGTTGTGTGATGCGATGCGCGAGCAGGGCGGGCCAATGGGGCTGCTTCCAGTGTCGCCGCGGGAAAGCCCGTTACCGCTGGAGCTGGAAGAAGCGCTGGAGCAGCGTAAACCGGTGCTGATGGAATATCTGGACGCGCGGCAGAAGCGGACAGAGCGCGTGATCGAGCCATTGCAGATTCGCCGGGCCAATGGAGAGTTGCTGTTGGTGGCTCATTGCCATCTGCGGGGTGACCGCCGAACGTTTAAGCTGGAGCGGATCGTTGAATTGAAGCGGATTGAAGGCGAGATCCCGGTTCTTCCGGATATATGCGAGGAGACGCCGGCGACGGATGCCGGGGCATCAACGCCCGACCGCGGCGTTTGACGCTTAAAAAAACAAAATCCTTCCTGCGGTGTCTGCAACCTTCCAAAAAGCAGCGCATGCCACTATCACATGCGGCTTTTCGGCGCCCATTGCGGTGCAACGGCGCAACATTCTTGACATTTACGCTGGAAACGACTTAGGTATCTCCCTCCCCGGCGGGGAGTCAGGAATCGGTGCCCAAAGCCACATCGGCAAAAATAAGTGCCGTCAAAACGAGGTGCAACGAACGTGATATCCGTATCTCAACTGACCAAGGTGTACGGACAGACCTTGGCGGTCGACCATATCAGCTTTGAAGTTCCTAAGGGACAAGTTGTTGGTTTCCTCGGGCCTAACGGCGCGGGGAAGTCAACCACCCTTCGCATGTTGACCTGTTATCTGCCGCCAACCAGCGGCGGGGCGACCGTCAACGGCTTTGACATTTTCCATGAATCCGAACAGGTGCGGGAACACCTTGGCTATCTCCCCGAAAGCGTTCCGCTGTATACGGAGATGCGGGTTGAAGAATACCTGGATTTCCGCGGCCGCCTTCGCAAGATGCCGCGTGCCCATCGCATGAAACGCATGGATTACGTGCTGGAGCGATGCTGGCTGACGAAGGTGCGGCGGCGCGTGATCGGTCATCTTTCCAAAGGGTATCGCCAGCGCGTTGGATTAGCCGACTCGCTGCTGCATGACCCGGCCGTTTTGATTCTGGATGAGCCGACGGTCGGACTCGACCCCACGCAAATTCGCGAAACGCGCAAGCTGGTTCGCGATCTGGGTGGCGATCATACGGTGATGCTCAGCACGCATATCCTGCCGGAAGTGGAAGCTGTTTGTGACCGGGCGATCGTTATCGCCGGGGGAAGGATCGTCGCTCAGGGCACTCCGGATGAACTGCGGTCCAGCCGGCGAATGCAGGCTCGGGTGCTGGTGGAATGCCGCGGGCCGGCGAAGGAAGTTGAGAATGTTCTCGCTCGCGTGAGCGGCGTGCAGAAAGTTGAAATCCTGGATCATGATTCAACCAATGGCGCAGGCAACGCGCATGATAAGAGCTTTATCACTGCCGCCGTTCGGCCAAGCGATGGGCGCGATGTTCGCGAGGAGGTGGCGCGCACGGTGATTCAAAGCGGCTGGCCGCTCCGCGAAATCCGGCTGGAACATGCGACGCTGGAAGAATTCTTCATCCAGGTGACGGCGAATCAGGCAGTGGCAAAAGTGGAGAGTGCTCAATCATAGCGTAACGCAGACTGACGATTCACATCCGGTGATGAGTTACGAATTACGCGACCCCAAATCATTAATGAACTTTGACACCATGAACCGCGCAACAACCATCGCCCGTCGAGAGCTCAGCGGCTTCTTTTTTTCGCCTATCGCGTATGCCGCGATGACGCTGTTTCTCCTCGTCGCCGGCTTTTCGTTCTGGGATGATTTCCAACCGGGGCAGCCCGCCGTGATGCGATCGATCTTTGAGCGCATGGTTTGGCTGCTGGTGGCGGTCATTCCGGTGCTGTGCATGGGATTGCTCAGCCAGGAATGGGCGACGGGAACGATCGAAACCCTCATGACCGCGCCGATTGGCGAGACAGCCGTTGTGCTGGGGAAGTTCCTGGGCTCGCTGGCGTTTTTCATCTTCCTGTTGGCGCCGACGCTGCTTTATGTGGTGCTCCTGCGGATTTATTCGCATCCGGATTACGGGCCAATTTTTGCGGGTTATCTCGGGCTGTTCCTGGTGGGATCGCTCTTTATTGCGATCGCGCTGTTTTGCTCGTCGCTTACCCGTAGCCAGGTTGTGGCGGCAGTGTCGTCGGCGGCGATTCTGCTGGTGACGAGCATTGTGCCCTGGTACGTCAGCAGCCGCGCGACGCTTTCCGGCTTTTGGCGGAAGGCTGTGGATCAAGGCGTGCTCACCCGATACACGGATTTCAGCAAGGGAATTATCGATACTGGAAACCTGGTCTTCTTCGTTGCGACAACCGCCGTGTTCCTTTTCTTAACGATCAAAGTTCTGGAATCGCGCCGTTGGAAATAAAAAATGGCGCGGGCAGCTTGCCCGTGCCCAATGTCCCGGACACGGGCGAGCCGCCCGTGCTACAAAGCCATGTCAGACAAAACCGAATCCAATCCCACATTCACCACCGAAAATCAGCGGCAGCGCTGGATCAAGTATGGCGGCAACGTCCTGCTTACCGCTGTTATTGTCATCGTCCTTGCCCTGGTGCTGATCGCCATCTCGCAGCGCCAACACAAACGGTTCGACACGACGCAGAACAAGGAATACAGCCTTAAACCGCAGACCATCAACATCATTAAGGATTTGAACCAGCCGGTGAAGCTGGTCAGCCTTTATTCGCACGCGCAGACCAACTCTGAGTCTGACACCGATTACGCCGGCGCCGTCGCGGACCTGCTTGATGAATACAAACGGAGCGGGCGAAACATCGACGTGGAAACCATCGACCCGGTCACAAGCCCGACCAAGGTCGATGACCTGATTGCTGAAGTGACCAACAAGTATGGCGGCGAAGTCAAGAAATACCGCGATTTCTGCGACAGCGCGCCGACCTATTTTGAACCGGTTCGAAACTTCGCCAAGACGGAGATGCCGAAGATCAGCGCCTTGCCCATCGATCAGATGAAGCAGGACGAGTTGACTCAGGCGTTCAATGACATCAGTACCACGGTCAGCGGGCTATCCGGGCAACTCGACAAGGTCATCAAGCTGATCGACACGCAGCGGAAGCAGAAGGTTCCGGATTACAAAGGCGCCGCCGAGACGATCAATTCGACGATGCAGCAGGTGTCGGATTACGCCGACCAGATTGGGACAAACTTCAACAAGTTTAAGACCGACCCCGGCATACCCGCTCCCTTCAAAGCGTATATGGAGGAAGCCAGCCCGCGATTTGCAGACCTTAAGAAACAGGCCGATGCGGTTTTGGCGGAATACAAAAAGCTTGGTGAATTAAAGCTCGATGATGTGCGGCAGAAGCTTCGCGAGCGCGATGCCATTTTGGTGATGGGCCCAAATGACATGCGGTCTTTGTCGTTCGATCAGGTGTGGCAGGCGGACGTCGACAAGCGCGCGTACCAGAACCAATCCGGCGACATCAAGATCAAGCCCAAGTTTGCCGGCGAGCAGCGGATCACCAGCGCCATTCTTTCGCTGACCGCCGCAAAAAAGCCGAAGGTGGTTTTTCTGCGGCCAAGCGGTCCACCGCTGACGACACCAGGCTTTCCACCGTTCCAGCAGGGCGGACCGATGTCGAAGATCGCCGATCGGCTGCGAGATTATAACTTTGATGTCCTGGAGAAAGATTTATCCGGCCAGTACGCCGCGCAGTCGCAGGAAGCCCCCGCAGCGCCGGAGCCGACTGATGAAGAGATCAAGGACGCGGTTTGGGTATACATTGGTTTCCCGAATAATCCGCAGCAGCAAACCCCACCGGTGCCGTTCGGGCCAAAATTAGCCGAGCATTTGAACGGCGGCGGGGCAGCGCTCTGCCTGCTCTTTCCGCAGGCGGATAATCTTGCTGAAGGCCTGAAGGACTGGGGCGTTACCGCACGAACTGATTTGCTGATCGTTCATGAGCCGGTGCATACCAGTTCCACTTCGACTGATTTTATTGAAGAAGCGAAGAAGAATTCGCTGGTCTTCATCACCAATCAGTATGGCGATCATCTGATCACCCAGCCGCTGCGATCGCTGGATTCGGTGCTGATTCCGCTGTCGCCTGTGTCGATCACGGCGACACCGGGCTATCAGGCGACGCCAATCATCCCGGTGACATCGACCAGCCAGGTTTGGGGCGAGCATAATATTGAATCGGCGCTGAACAACGAGCAGGTCACGTTCAAGCCAGATGAAGGGGATGTGGCCGGCCCGTTCAATGCCGGCGCCGTAGTGCAAAGCGACAAAGGCGGCCGGCTGGTTGTCATCGGGTCGCTGCAGTTCATCACAAACCAGATGCTGAACGTTCGCGATCAGGAACTTGCCCAGCGCGGGGTCGTCGCCGCCCGATTTCCCGCCAATGCGGAACTTTTCTGCAACAGCGTTTTCTGGCTCGCTCATATGGAACCATTAATCGCGATTTCGCCGTCCGCTATGGAAGTGAACCGTATCGGTGAAATCAGCGACAATTCGCTTCGCGCTTGGCGCATTGGCCTGTTGCTTGTTGGCTTGCCCGGCGCGGTCGTCTTGTGCGGAATGCTCGTCTACTTTGCCCGGCGAGATTGATGGGATTGTTTCGTCCTGCCGCGCTTCCCTTTTTGGAAACGGCAGGCGGAAGCGGGTGATTTCGTCAGCAAATAATTCATACTCCCATGAACTTCAAAACTACCATCCTCCTCATTGTTCTGCTGGCGGGTGCCGGCGCGTGGCTTTATTTTTCGCACGAACCGGCCAAGCCCGATACTGATGCGTCAGCCACCACCTCAGAAGGGACGAAGCTTGTCGATATTGACGCGAAAGACGTGACGAAAATTATCGTCACCCCCGCCGACGGGCCGGAGTTTGCAATTGAGAAGCAAGGCGACAACTGGCAACTGACCAAGCCCGTGAGCGCAGCCGCGGAGACATTTGAAGTAGATTCCCTGATCCGCGCCGTGACCGATGCCAGGAGCCGCGGTGAGATGGACCCTTCCGGCGCCAACGCCGCCGCTACCGGACTGGCAAAACCGCGGTATCATGTGCAGCTTGTCACGGCGGTTAAGACAGTGAACCTTGCCGTCGGTGAAAAGTCGGCGGTGGGAGACACGCTATACGTTCAGCTTGACGGCAATTCTCAGGCCCAGCTTATCCCAACCGATCTTTCGGACAGGCTCGATAAAGGCGCCGACCCTTATCGCAAAAAGAATCTCGTCAGTGCCACGTCGGATCAGATCAGGCAAATCACGATTGATCGCCGGGATGGAAAGATCGTCCTGCAGAAAAGCGGCGAAAATTGGCAGATGATCGAGCCGGTAAAAATGCCCGTCGATGAAACGGCGGCGAGCGATCTTGTTTTTGCCATCACTGGTTTGCGAACTGAAACATTTGCGGATGCGGCATCCCTTGCACCGACTGTATTTGCGAATCCACCGGTGACAGTTTCGTTCAGCGCGGCTGCGCCGATTACACTACCGGCAACTGCGCCAGCCACGCAATCGGCATGGACGACGATTCAATTCGGATCATCCACGGACATCCTTCGCAAAAATGTATATGTGACTGTTGCCGGCTCGGGGGTTATCGGGCAGGTTCCGATGTCGGACCTTGACGCCTTCAAGAAAAAGCCGTTGGACCTTCGGAATAAAAAGGCGGTTGATATTGACCCGGATCAGGTCAGCCGGATCACGATTCAGACAGATGTGCCCAGCACTACGCAGCCGACAACTCGGCCGGCGGTGAACATGACCGTTACGCTGGATCGCCGCAAGGTGAATCCTGTCCTGGGGCCGGCATTCTCCTTGCCGACTACTGAACCCACCGCCGGGCCATCGACGAATCCGGCTGCGTTACCTGCCGTTGCTGCTACCGGCCCGTCGACCGCTCCCGCCGCGCCGCTGAGCAAGTGGGTGGTCGTGTCTGATTCCGGCAGTGCGGCCGACGACGCCAAGGTCACCTCGCTTCTGACGGCGGTGCATCCGCTTCACGCTGATAAATATCTGGAGTCCGCCCCGGTTACGCTGCCCGCCGGCACCTATACGCTTACGATCGTCACAACCGCTCCAGGCGGTTCCGCGGTAGAAAACAAAATCACGCTTCTTGATCCCGGACATGATGCGCCACTGCTGGCCACTTATAATGGCCTGACATTCGAAACCGCTCGCACGATTTTGACTGACCTGCAGGGGAACTGGAAGAAGTAGTGAGGGATGTGGATAAGGCTGCCCAGGAAATGGCAGACGTATTTGTCACGTTGCGGCTGGTGCAGATGGAAGCCGCATCATGCTATAAACGGTTATGGCAAAGACATTGACGCATTTAGGCCAGAAGTCGATCCTGACCGACGCACAAATTGCCGACCCGCGTGCGATCCTGGAAGCTTTTCCCAATCCGAACCCCAGCCGTGATTACGAAATCCAATTCACGTTCCCGGAATTCACCAGCCTGTGCCCTGTCACTGGCCAGCCCGATTTTGCTACGATTATTGTTAAATACATCCCCGACCAGCTTTGCGTAGAAATGAAAAGCCTGAAGTTTTATTTTTTCGCGTATCGCAACAAGGGAATTTTTTACGAAGGCGTCATCAATACCATTCTGGATGACCTCATCGCGACGCTTAAGCCGCGCTCGATGACGGTTGTCGGTGAATTTGCCCCGCGCGGCGGCACTGCCGGCGTCATTACCGCCTCATATGTCCCAGCCGGTTCAGGCAGCACGATGAAATAGCCACCGTGAGAAGCCGCCGGTTCAATCTAGCCAGTCCTTCGTCTTCAACCGCTCCGGCACGTATTCTTCCGTGACGTAGCTGATGTCCTTGGTAATCAGCGATTCGACTTCCATTTTGAAGCCGTTTGACACCATGCGGGCGATCTCTTTTTGCCAGCCTTTGTGGCCTTTGAACCAGGGGTAGTTGGCGATTTCGCTCGCGCGTTTTTTGTCGTTGTCGTTGAGTTCGATCTGGACGTCATCGCTCAGGTCGCATTCGTCGTAGTCCTTGGCGCGGACCCCGATGAACTTGGCTTCAGGAATCGCCAGACGTTCGGATTCAAACGCGAGGCTGATCGAGCCTTGCTTGATGACGCTGTAGATGTAGTGCCCCCAGGGATCGCAATCGAGCAGGCAGTAGATTGGCAGGCCCAGCTCTTCGTTCAGCCGGCGGAGCAGTCGCCGCACACCTCGAGGCGGCTGACCGCTGCCTTCGGTCAAAATGCAGTTGTGTTTTTCCCAGAACCGGTCTTCGTTGAATCGCCCCCAGACCGTGTCTTTTTCAACGTGCAGGACGAACTTCGCCTCGCACTTTTTAAATTGAATCACATCCGGTTCGGTGATGCTGGGCACCGCGTATCCGCCGGAACCCATCCGGCGGCAGTCGATTTCGTCGCCGCTGTCAACGATCGTAATGTTCCCGACCATCGTTCCGCGCTTCTTGGCGTACACGTGCAGCTCTTCGCGCAGGGCGCCGAGAGAAACTTCCAGATCTTCCAGGATGGCGTCCGATTCATCCTGCGCGCCAAAAGTCTTTTCACCCTTGGTTCCCTGGATGGTGTGCAGCGCCTTGTAGAACATGCCGCGAAGGCTCAGCGTTTTCTCGGCGGCAATCAACTGCTTGATGCTGTCGCCATGCAGGCACGTCTGCATGAACTGCTTGGCCTGATTCAGATTGAACAATTCTCGCGTGGCCTTGGCTTCGCCCATCTGAAGGATGCCGCGCTTTTTGTTCCAAAGGGTATTCGAGCGCGTGCGCTGTGGAATCTCGACGGCGATGTCAGCGCCCTTGAACGCTGCCTTGGAAACGCCGTCAGCCAAATCCACAATTTTGCCAAGCGTCGCCTTGTCGCGATCCTTGATCCGCTTGTTAATTCGGCTGGCCTCGGCGGCCGTCATATTGTCTGTTTTGCGTTGTTTAGCCATATCCGTGGCACAGGTATTACGCTGTGGTCCTCTTAAATATCCTCTTCCGTGAGATCTGCCAATTTGAGCAAATGCCGAAGGAGTCCTGTCTTTAACGGGCGATTGCTATGAATTGGAATCGACAGGCGAACAATGCTGCCGACGCGCCCATAAATGTGATGGCTGCCATTGACCCGCAGCAGCGTCCATCCCCGCTGTTCCACAATGCGAGCCAGTTCTTTGCCCGAAAGCTGCTTCATAACGCGATCTCGACCACTCGCCCGACATCTGTCGACTTCGATTGTTCGACGTCAACGCTCAGGCATCCTTCAATCGCTTCATGAATGTTTTGCAGCAATTCATCGAACGTTTCACCTTGCGTGGCGCAACCCGGAATGGCGGGCACCTCAGCCCAGTAGCCGCCTTCTTCTGCCTCGTGGATTACGACTTTAATTTTCATAATGCGATTATAGCAAGGGAATAGGCCAATCAGGCATCGCTTTGCAACTTCACTATCCGCAGAAATTAGAACAAATCGCGATCCTTCGACGGCTTCTTTTTGGCTTTCGTTGGCTTCCCGCTGAGCTTCACAAGGTCGCTATCGCCATTCCCGTCCGATTTCGTTGGTTCCGCATCCGATGAAGCATCCGTCTCGCTCTGCGCCAGATGCGCAGCCCGGCTTTCAACCATCACCACGCCTTCGTCGTTCTTCAGTTCTTCAGTTTCATCCTTTTTCAGCGTGCGGCCTTCTTCGTCGAGACGTGCGTCGGCGATGGCCGTGCGCTCTGCGCCTCGGTCAGAAGGGCATCATAAAGCTTCCTGGCATCCGTGCCGTTGATGGCGTTGATCGCCTTGCTGATCTCGCCGATGTAGCGCTCGAACACATCGCGCCGGGCGGATTCCTTCAGCATCTTCTGCCGCTTGCGGAGATACGTGCCGAGCTTTCGGCCGCACTCCATCAGCGCCAGCTTCATCTCTTTGCGAATCTCATCGTAATCCGCGATCGCTTCCTTCGATTCGCTGGTGAACGGCACCCAGACGCTCGCCATATGGATCATGATGACCAAAGGCCCGACAGGCACCGACCCCCGCGGCTGACTGAGGTTGTAATTTCGCCAGCCCGTCTCGGCGACGGCCTTGAAGCTGCTGCACGCGCTCTGCTGGAACAACAGCGGCACTCGATTGGCAAAGCGGATCACGCGGGCCGAATCATCAGCGGCCAATTCACCGCCAAAGGCGATGGCGGCTTCGATCTGGAACGGGCGGCCGCGATAGACATCGGGCTCGCGCGAGCTGGCCGCGTAAAACTCGGCCTTCACGCCTTTCAGCATGCCGGCGAGCATCTGCCGCACACCGATGGGCGCAAGGCAATCCGTCGGAGGAGCCGGCAGTTTCGCTTCCTGAAATTCCTTGAATAGTTTCTCGATCTGCGCCGGAACAACGTCGCCTACTTTCGTGCGGCTATGTGCCCCGATTGCCTTGCAGAATTCCCCGGCCTTGCCCGGGCTGATCCGGCTGAACTTTTCCTGCAGGAAGTTGTAGAGGGTGCCGCCTCCTTTGTTCGCGTCCTCGTAATCCTTCATCATCTGAATGAGGATGCCGAGTTCGATCCCTTTGGGGTGCGGCTGGATTTCCTTCGTCTCCGGCGGCAATTGATCGGTGCCGCGCGGGAAGAAAATCACACCATTTTTTTCGATGGTGGTAATGCTTGGATCGACGCCGGATGGCGCGGTCACTTCTTCCGCGGCGGCGGTGTGCGCCGCCTCTTCGTTCAAACCGGCTGCCGCCGTCGCGTCCTTTTTTGCGTTCGTCAGCGGCAGTTCTTCCTGTTCATCAGCGCTCACACGGCTGGGTGGCACGAATGTGATTCGTGCATGCGGATTGGCGATCGCCGTCAGTTCCAGGAATTCATCGACGCTGCCGCGGCCCTTCTGGTATCGGCCTTCCAGTTCAATACTGACGCTGGTGCCGGTGATGTAATCTTCCGGGTTTAAAAATCCCGGATCGCGCGTGCCGGCCGTCACCGTCTTGAACCTCTGCGGCGGAAAATCGTTGGTCTCATCGTCAACCGTCACCTCGGCGCGGTTGGTCTTGGTGTTCATCGCCAATTCGATGTGATGTGCGGGCTTTTTCGCACTCGGCCGCGTATGAATCACCATCGGTTTGCCCGTGGTGATGAGGCCGTACATGCCCGCCGCGCTGATTCCGATGCCCTGCTGCCCGCGGCTCATCTTCAGGCGATGGAACTTGCTGCCAAACAGCAGCCGCCCAAATACATTTTCAACCTGCTTGCGGATAATCCCGGGCCCATTATCGACCACCGTCACGCGATAGCGCGACTGCTTGGCCGTCGGCGGTCGGTCTGGTTGCAGATCTTCAATCACAACGGTGACATTCGGCAGAATCCCGCCTTCTTCGCACGCGTCCAGCGAGTTGTCGACCGCTTCTTTGACGGTTGTGAGCAGCGCTTTTCGCGGATTGTCAAAGCCCAGTAAATGGCGGTTCTTTGCAAAGAATTCGCTAACCGCGATATCCTTCTGCTTTAGCGCCATCGACTCGGCTGTTTCTCGCCGGGCCTTTTTCACGGGTTCAGCCTGATTTTTCGCAATTTCCTTGACGATCGTTCCTTTAGCCATCATTGAATCCGTCTGTCCCGCTGATGCATCCAGTCCATTGTGTGCCATTCCATGGCTCCTCCGCCCCAAGTGTAATCCTTTATACTTCCAACGAGATTCTCCCTATTTATCGGTCGAAGGGGTCGTTCTGCTCCAGCCTGCTTGTTAGGTTATTGTACGGTATTCATTGAACTTTTTCAATTGTTAAACACGTTTTATGCGAATGTTAATTAACCGTCGATGACCATCGCGCCATTTTCCGGTCGAAATCCAAGCCCTGCATAAAACGCATGTACGTCCGGGGTGCAGCTTAGGATCGCAAATTGCCCGGGAACGACAGCGAGCAGGCTCTGCACGACCATCCGTCCGATCCCCCTTCGGCGATGAGCCGGCAGGACGCAAATATCGAACATCGCCGCACAGCGAACACCGTCGGTGATCGCCCGTCCCGCCCCGACCATTTCGCCGTTCAGGAATGCGATGCGCGCGATGCTGTTGGCGAACGCCCGCCGATACTGTTCCGGTGAGCGGCCATTATCAAAACCACATGCCTGGTAAAACTGCTTCAGCGTTTTGCCGTCGGCGCCTTCGCTGTTGCGAATTTCCAAGCCTTCGATTGGTTTGTCATTCATACGTAGCCGTCCCCGCGGTGGATCGCCGGATTGTACCGTGTATCACGCACAGATGCTCTGGTTCGCCGCTCCAAATCAACCAATATTCAAGCCCGCCAGATAGTCCTCAAGGTCGCCGCGCTCTTTGTCTGATGTTTTCTGCAATTCTTCGATCTCGGCCTGCGATTTTTCGATCTGTGTTTCCTGGTCATTCAGTTTGGTCATGAGGCGGGTGTAATACTGGCTGGTTTCGCTGACTGTTTTCATGTTTTCGCGGATGCGATTTTGCTCCGCCGTGATGTCAGTCAGCTTTGCCTTGGCCTCATCCAACTGCCGCTGTGTGTCGATGGCGGCCTGCTTCAACTGCATCGCCTTAGCGAGTGCGTCCTTCACATTCGCAGGGATTTCGCCGGCCTTTTGATAAACCTCAATTTGCCCGACATCCGCCGCCAAAATCGCAACTTCTTCCTGCTGCACAATTTGCTCTTTGACGGTCAGCTTCGTCTGTTTTCCGGCAGGCACTTTTTCCTTGAAGCGATAGAGCGCGTCGGTCACTTCAAGCGGCTTGTCCGTATCCACCAACTGCCAGTTCATCTCGCGCGGATGCTCGATCACCAGCATCTTATCGTGATCGCTCTTATTGTCGGCGACGTAATCCTGCGACCGCACCTCCTTGCGCGTGAGATACAGAACGCCTTTCACGATTTTGCCAGTCTGCAACTGGCTGTCGCTGGTCTCGTTTTTTGCATCAACGAGCATTTGCAGATCCACTCCATAACTCAGTAACCGCTCCTGGCCGGGTGGCACGTCATCAATTTGCGCATCGCCGGCGTATGTCGCTCCGTCGATCACCGTCACCGGCCCGGCGAGCAGGTGCTTTTGCGTTGTGTTCTTCAGCCGAGCGCCGTTCAGAGGATTCCGCGCCATCACCGCGGCGTTGAAAATCGACAATCGCTCCACCTCAATTGGATCGGTGATGATCGGGATCATGGCCGACCGCTGCCGCGGAAGTGAAACGTTGCCGACGGTGTACTGGAATAATTCACCTACCTTCGCCGCCGACGCCAGCGATTCGATTGAGGCGGCAGCGTCCATTGGTTGCGCCATCGGGGCTGCGGTACTCATCTGATCCGCAGGCACGCTCTCGGCCGCTGACTTTCTGAGGTATTCACCCCCTCCTCCTCCGCCACCACCTCCCCGGCCCGAACCTGCCATCCCAACGGCGGCGGCCATCTGCCGCGGCTTTTCTTCCATTCCTCCCTCATACGTCTGCGGGCGCAGGCTTGCATATAGCTCCGGCTTCACTACCGGCCGCGGAATGTACATCGGTTGATATAAATCCTCGATGAACGAAATCGGTCGGCCACTCACCAGTGAGAGCTGCACGTTGTTCCAGTCGTTATCCGTCTGGTTTTCGACAATCGCCCAGCCCTGGACACTTCCTTCGCTGGTGGCGGCATCGTTTGGCTTCGCCTCTCCCAGGATGAGCCGATAGCTTGTTTTCCAGACGGGTGTTTCGACGACATACCCAAGCCGCACCCGCCGCTCGCCTTGGCCGGTGAAGTTGATCGTCATCGGCTTCTTGTCCTGGTCCCGTGCGCCGGCCAGCGCCGCCAGCGCCTTGCCCAATTCCTCCTGAAGCTGCGGATCATCCAGCACGATGGAATTCACCTCATCGAGCGGCTGCGAGATGATCTTTCCGCCGGTCACAAGGTTCAGCACCGATTCCTCGATCGTCTGATCCCCTTTGATGCCCACAACGCGTTTCTTTTTTTCCACACCGAGGATCACGCCCTGCATCTGTTCGCCGCTCATGGCGAGCGTCACCTTTGCGCCGCGCAGTTGGTTCAATAATTCCGCCAGCGGCGGATTCGCCGTGATGTCCACCTGAAAGCTCTTCAGCGTCTTGGCGATCGGATCCTGCGAAGGGTATGTGATCGTTGTGATGCGGCCGCCATCCATATCCTGAAGGACGAGGCTCTTGAGGATGTCGTTGATCTGATTGGTTTTGAAACGGAGTTCGGTGCTGCCGTCCCCGCGAATCGTGCCGAAGTGTTCAAAATATC
The DNA here is from genome assembly GCA_963704405.1 of uncultured Phycisphaerales bacterium. Taxonomy (GTDB): domain Bacteria; phylum Planctomycetota; class Phycisphaerae; order Tepidisphaerales; family Tepidisphaeraceae; genus MFD01213-c1. Next base: position 137,888 of record OY969903.1, on the reverse strand, counting down.
CAACCCCGGAAGAAAAGAGCACAACTTCTTTCACCGGAACATTCGCGGCCGACCCAACCGGCTGCGTCGCCGGCGCCGCGACGGCTACCTGCCCAGGGCTCACGGCCGGCACCGCGGCAATCGCCGCCATCAACACTGCTGTAGCCAAAACTTCGCGCATGACATGCTCCTTGGTTTCACCCGGGAAATCGGAAACGGGATTGTACCGGTGGCCAATGGGTTTCTGCACCTTTTTGGCGGGCCTTCCCTTGAGACGCGTAACTTTCGCATCGCCCTGCTCTTTTTAGATCAATCTGCTCTTCTCGTCATTCGTTCGTCATTCGTTCCTGTCAGGCGAGGTGGATGTCCCCTTTCCCAAATCTTCGTAAACAGCCGCAAGGACCTGTCGAATTCGCGCATCATGCCTTGCCTCTCCCGGTGTTCCATTAAACACCACCGCCACGGCAAGCTGATGCTTTGGATCTGCAAACGCGACGGATGATTGATGCCCGCTGTGGCCGAACGTGCGCCAGGTCGCGTGTGGGCCGTATCCGTAGCGGATGGTGTTGATTCCGTACTGGTTGTTATTTGGAATGAATCCCAGCCCCCAGTCCATCACGTGCTTGAAGGTGTGATCGAACATTCCGACGCGATGTCGTGCCGTCATTGCATCCACTGTTTGTGGCGAAATAATCCTTGCGCCATCAAGCGTTCCGCCGTTTAGCAGCATCTGATAGAATCGCGATAATTCGCTGACCGGCCCCCGGCCGTTTCCGCCTGGTTTGCAAAGCGCCGTGTTCTCCGGCGTGTCCCAGGTGTGCGGCTTGGCCTGGGGTCCGTCGGTGTTGAGCATGATTCCGATCCGCTCGCCATACGCCGCATATTGCCCCGGCGGCAGCCCCACCCAACTGTCGATCATTCGCAGCGGCAAAAAAACCTCATCGCGTACGTATTGTTCAAATGGCCGCCCGTCGATTCGTCGAACCAGTTCGCCGAGGATGAACCAGCTTGATGCGACGTGGTAGCCCGCCTTCAGCCCCGGCACCCAGCCTGGTTCCAGTCTCGAATCGCAGATTTTCTGGATCGTGATGTCCCACGGATCCCGGGACGAATTGCTTGCAGCCGCGCGAATGCCGGCGGTGTGGGTCAGAAGGTGGCGGATTGTGATGGGCTCTTTCCCATTCTTGCCAAATTCCGGAATGTGCAGGCCGACGCGATCGTCCAAGCTCAATTTCCCCCGCTCCCATAACTGCGCGACGCAAACTGCGGCGATCGGTTTGGTTGACGACAGCCACAGCATCAGCGTGTCCGTTGTCATTGGCACGCCCGGCCGGGCTTCGCCGACGGCGAAGCTGGCGATGGTCTGGCCTGCCTTCCAGGCGTGCATCTGGGCGCCAACATGGAGACCCACCGCCATTCCGGAGTGAATCGCATCAAAGGTTTTTGGAAGAATGTTCTGAACGGACGACATGATCGGCATTGTCAGCAAACTGCGTGACGCGTCGACAGCAAATTTATCCGCACTGCAAATCCTGCGACGATTCCATATCAAATTCCCGTCAATCTTTTGCTCGCACGAGGTGATCGGATGACTCTTTGCCCCTTCCCCGGATAACATGCACGAACTTTGTGCTGGATCGATCAACTCCGCCGATAAACCATAGGTTCGGATTGGGCTCGCTTATGCCGATCCGCCGCCTTGTAATCGTCGTAGTAAAGGGAGTCCGATAAAACGGATTTCGCCGCTCAGGAACGAGACAACGACCCATGCCAACGAATCGCCTGTTCTCTGGAATCACCCTCCGCTCGGCCATTGTCTGGTGTTTCGGCACCATTTCCATTTGCGCGCTTTATGGCGAAGCCATTCATTTCGCTGAATGGGAAAAAGCCCACGCCCAGCCGCCTCCACAGCCGATCGTATCGCTGACGCGCCCCCACAATCTTGAGCGCGGCGTGCTTCCCAATGCGTTTGTCGCCGCCGACGTGTTCCTCCCCAATTTCGGGCACGGCATTGATGCCCGCACCATGAACATCAACACCGTCAAGCTTTTCAAAATTGACGGCGAATCCCGCATCGAGGTGCCTGGTCACGTCAATACGTCGGGCGCAGGTGATGCGATTGTATTTCAACCGTCAGACATGCTTGATCCCGGCACTAAATACGAATTCACCTGCAACGGTGTCCGTGACACCAGCGGCGGTCCGGAAGGTTTGTTCAAACCTTTCGCCATGACCTTCACCACTGCAACCTCAGCTTCGCTTTCGGAATATCCCGTGGCGTTCGAAAAAGTGGCGATGCCCGATACCAATGGAAATATTTTTACAGGCCTTACCATTGGCCCGGATCATCGCCTGTATGCGGGCACGTTCGATGGCCGCATTCTTCGATACGACTTCAAGCCGGATGGCACACTTTCCGAACCGTTCGTTATTCGCACGGTCATCAACGGAAACAAAGGCCCCGACAGCACAACCGGCAATCGGCTGATTACGGGCGTTTGCTTCGACCCGGCCAGCACGCCGGATAGCCTCATCCTCTGGGTGACCCACGGCGTCATGGCGTTAGAGCACTGCCCCGACTGGAGCTGCAAACTCAGTCGACTGACCGGTCCGGATTTGAATCAGTATGAAGATGATCTGGTGGGCCTGCCGCGCGCATGGCGGGATCACCTTTCGTTTAAGATCGCATTTGGCCCGGACGGTGCGCTCTATTTCAACCAGGGATCAAATAGCAGCACCGGCGCCGCCGATAACAAATGGGGTCTCCGTAAAGAGCACCTTCTGAACGCCGCCTGCCTTCGTGTGGATACCGCGGCCCTTCTCCAGCGAATCGCCGCCGGTCAGGGCCCTCTGAACGTGAAGACCGAAGAGGATGGCCACTATAGCCCGTGGAGCCCCGGCATCCGGTAACGCTGTACGCCACCGGAGTCCGTTGCGGTTTCAGCCTGCTTTGGCACAGCAATGGCCATCTCTATTCCGCACTCAACGGTGGTGCGGCCGGCGGGCAGGCCCCCGGCACACCTGAATTCATGTCAGAAATCCCGCCCCGCATCGATGGCCGTGAAAGAGGCCCTTATAACGGTCCACCCATCCCCGCGATTGCCAATGTCCACGAAACCCAGCCCGACCTCTTTGTGATGATCGAAAAGGGCAAATATTATGGGCACCCTAACGTCACCCGCGGGGAATTCGTCCTCAACGGCGGCAATCCAGACAACGCCAAAGGCGACTACCAAGTCCACGATTACCCCAAAGGAACCCTCCCGGATCGCAACTGGCAGCGGCCGGCGTGGAACCTTGGTTACAGCTATTCGTGCGATGGCCTCATCGAATATAAAGGCAACGCCTTCAATGGCGCACTCAACGGCAAAATTCTGACGACCCGATACAGCGGCGGGAAAGACATCCTGGTCTTAAACGCCCAGCCGGACGGCAAAATCACCGAATCCGTAGCCGGCATCGACGGATTCACCCAGTTTGTTGATCCCCTGGACCTTGCCGAAGATTACAACACCGGCAATCTTTACGTTGCTGAGTTCGGCGGTCAGCGATTGACTCTTCTTAAACCTAAACCAGGTGCGATGAGTAAACGGGTATTCAAACAAGACGCCGCGGCTGTCATGGCCAGCCTTTCTGAAGGCCCCTGATTCCACTGTTCGCCTTTCCCATATCTGCATCGCCTTCCCGTTGCGCGATGATGTGGATCGGGCACTAATTTGACAAATCTCAGGCGCACCATCCGCAAGGACTTTGTCACTCTGTCGCACCTCCAGTTCGCCTTTGACATCGAGCGGGCGCGGGCGGATAATCCGACTTTGCCGGATGGGTTGTTTTTTTGAGGAGCCCGTCCTTCTTGCGCAGAGGGTTATGGGGATTACCGCTAAGCGGTTCCCGCCCTTTCTTTTACCGACGCGATCAGTCCGCGATCTCACTCACTCCAAAATGTGATTCAGCGCCGAAGATCACATGAATAATGCGCCGGGAGTGGCGTGCGGGTGGCGACGACGAACGGTAAATGGGCTGGGACTAAAAGTGCCGGCGTGTCTGTTCCGCCGCCGCGGTGAGTCTTCAAGGAAGAGTTCGAGAAAGAGATCCGACTTATGCCAAACGAGCACCAGGCGAGGGCCCTGCGGACTTCCGCATCGAAGGCAATCGGCGCATATCAAAAACTGCAGCGTTCGGTCCGGTTTGAAATCGGCCGGCTCGAACAGCGCACCATGCTGAGCGCCGTCGATCCTTCCATGATTCCCCCTGAAGCATCGATCGTTCATCCTATTGCGCTTCCCCGCTATAGCGCTGATGCGATCCACACGCTGAACGGTCGCCCCACGGCGGTCGGCTCCACCACGCCGCAGGGCTACACACCGGCCCAGATGCGCGGCGCATACGGTATCGATGCCACAACCTTCGGCAACGTTATTGGCGATGGCACCGGACAGACGATCGCAATCGTAGACGCGTACGATCTGCCCAATGCATTCACCGATTTGCAGGCATTTGATGCGACATTCGGGCTGCCCGATCCGCCGTCGTTCACTAAATTGAATCAGTTCGGTCAGGCGAATCCGCTGCCAACCACTGACCCGGCGGGCGCAGGTAATCCGTCGGGCACGTGGGAAGTTGAAGAATCCCTCGACATTCAATGGGCGCACGTGATTGCTCCACATGCCAGCCTCGTTCTGGTTGAGGCGAATGATTCCTTCACCTTTAATTTGCTTAATGCGGTTAATGCCGCGCGCAGGTTAACGGCGTCGATGTGGTATCCATGAGCTTCGGCGGCCAGGAATTCGCCGGCGAAATCAGCTTCGATCAATTCTTTACCACCCCGGTTAACCACCGGAGCGTGACATTCCTTGCATCAAGCGGCGATAACGGCGCATTTTTGCCCGGGTCCGCAACATTTGGCGTCAGCTATCCGGCTGCCTCGCCAAATGTGGTCGCAGTAGGCGGTACGACTTTGAACATCACCGGCAATTCATACAGCGGTGAAACCGGCTGGGGCAATGGATCGTCCAGCGGCGTCAGCGGTGGCAGCGGTGGTGGCATCAGCGCCGTCGAGAGCCAGCCAACCTATCAGTTGGGCGTTGTCACCCAAAACACCCTGCAGCGTGCCGTACCCGACGTATCGATGGACGCCGATCCGGCGACCGGTGTGCCGGTATACGACACCTTCGACTACGGTACGGCTACCCCCTGGATTCCCGGCCAGATCGGCGGCACCAGCCTGGCCTGCCCGATGTACGCCGGCATTATTGCCATCGCCGATCAGAGCCGATCCATTCAAAATCTCGATTCACTGGATGGCCCGAGTCAGACGCTCCCGCGCTTGTATCAGTTGCCGGGCCGGGACTTCAATGACATCACCACCGGTGACAACGGATTCTCGGCGACGATCGGTTATGACATGGTCACCGGCCTCGGATCGCCGATCGCCAACCTGCTCATTCCTGATCTGACCGGACCGTTCCTCGGCAACAAAGTATTCAACGATGTCAACGTCAATGGCATTCAGGATGATCTCAGCGGAATCAGCGGCGTGCAGGTAACGCTGCGGACTCCGGGCACAGACGGCGTCATCGGCACCAGTGATGATGGAACCGTCGCTACCACCACGACCGATCCCAACGGCGGATACAGCTTCAGCCAGATGCAGCCCGGAACGTATTACATCCATTTTGATACGCCGCCCGGTTTCCATATCAGCCCGGCGTTCCAGGGTGGTAATCCCGCCAACGATAGCAATCCCGACCCAACAACAGGTAACACATCCGCAATCGTAGTGACCGCGGCAACCTGGGATTCCACGATCGACTGCGGCATGTTCCGCAAGACGATCACCATCGGCGACGCCACCGCATTTGAAGGCAATAGCGGATTCACGCTCTTTCGGTTCACTGTGACGCTTGACCCGGTCAATGATGCAGGCGTCGCCGTGAGCTACAGCACCAGCGACGGCAGCGCCACCGTTGCCAACAATGACTACGTTCCCACCAGCGGAACCCTGACCTTCGCGCCGGGCATACTTTCGCAGACCATCGTTGTGGATGTCGTTGGTGACACAAACATCGAGCTGGACGAAACATTCTTTGTCAATATTTCAACGCCGACCGGATACGTCGCCACCAACAACCGGGGAACGGGAACGATCGTCAACGATGACTTCCCCACGGCCAGCGTCAGCAGCTTCACGGCAACTCGTCCAAACGCCGGCAATATCAATTATCCGTTCTTCATCTCTCTGTCGGCCCCGGCGCCGTTTCCTGTGACTGTGCCCTTTGCAACCATCGACAACACAGCCGTTCAGGGGATCGACTTCCAGTTCACCAGCGGAAGCGTCGTATTCCCGCCGAACACCGTCAGCATCGCACCGGTGGATGTGGTCGTATTTGGCGGCACCAATCCGCAGTTGGATAAAACGTTCTTCCTCGGAATCGGTAAATCGACGACGGTAAACCTCGGCTCCCCTTCGCAGGGCGTGGGAACAATCCTGACGAACGTTCCGCCGGCCGTGAGCGTTGAAGACGCGACGGTCACTGAATCGCTGACCGGATTGGCGTATCTGCCATTCAGAGTCGGCGTCGCGCCGGCGCTGTCGGCGGTTGTTTCAGTTGACTACACAACTTCCGATGGCACCGCGGTCGCCGGGCTGGATTACGAAGCTCAGTCAGGCACGCTGACCTTCCATCCCGGTCAGATTGAGCAGACGGTGCTGGTCCCGGTATTCCGCCGATTTATCACGAGCGGCGATCGCACCAAGACACTCACGCTGACCCTTTCCAACATCGTCGCCAGCGGCACACCGCCTCTGCTGGGACGCTCCCTCGCAACCGGCACGGTTCAGGACCAGGCGGTTGTGACCTTGCCGTTCAGCGCCACCCAGAAAGCCATCTATACTGACTACCTGGATCATCGAGTGACGATCCAGCTCAAAGGAGCCGGCTCAGGCAACATCGTCTTCCTCGGATCGTCTTCAACTTCAACTGACGCGTTCGAAATTGTCGCAGATGGAACCAATGCCGGCACGTCGCTCTTCATCAAGAGCGCCGGCGGCCAAACTTCCTTCCGCAACATGATCATCACCGGCTCGATGGGCACGATCAACGGCAAGACCGCCAACCTGCTCGGTCAACTGAGCGTCAGCGGCGGGCTGAACAGCGCAACCCTGAACTTCGTCCAGGCCGGGACAATCTCCGTCGGTGTAGTCCCTGGCGGGTCGGTCGGTTTTACCTTCAGCCGAGTGCTTGATACGAGCATTGCTTCCCTGATCCCGATTCGGTCGATTTTTGCGACCGCCTACCTGAACACCGATGGTGTCCCCGACACGATCACCGCACCAAGCATCGGTTCGATCGTGGTCAAGGGAACGTTCGGCGGAACCAAGGTGATAACCACGTCTGTCGCATCGGTCCTCGTCGGCGGTTCGATCGCCGGCACTTCGATCCTGACAAGCGGCGACATTGGCACCGTGCTGGCCTCGAGCATCGCCGACAGCACATTCTTTGCCGGTGTGCGCAGCGACCTGACATCGCTTCCATCATCAGCAGATGACTTTGTAAATAAGGCCGCAAGCATCAAGAAAGTGAAAGTGCGGGCGGCGGGCGGATTCAGCAACACCATGGTCGCCGGCTGGAAGGTCGGCGCGCTGACGCTTGGCACCGTGCAAACAGCTAACGGCGGCTCAGTGTTCGGCGTCAGCGGAGGCGCCGTCGCCTCGGTGCGATCCTCCGGCGATACCAGTATCCACGCTACGAAAATCGACAGCCCGGTTGACGAAGTCGTGTCGGCGAACTTCGTTGTGCGGCCCGTTTAATGCAAAGTAGCAATCATTGATTGCGACCAATAATCAACCGCGGGCCGGAAGATGATTCTTTCAGCCCGCGGTTTTTTATTGGTTACGGATTCGGTCGGACGTGCTGCGCCATTCTTTTTTGTTTCAAATGGTGCGGCAGGCAGTCCAAGCTCATATATGCACAAGTCGTGCGCGGCCTTGCCTGCAGATGATTAATTAACTGGCGAAGGGCTTTGGCGTCCCAGCTTACCGAGCTTCACAGGACCATCATTTTTCAGGGAGAATCGCCTCATTTGAGGACGCGCCGCCAGTTTTTTGCGCGTGGCACTCTCTTTGTTCTAGTATTTTCGTCATCGTCGTGTTGGCGGTGATGGATGGCCTGCGGGTCATCGAAATCATGGAGCGCGGTTGGTTCCCACGGGCGGTGTCGTCCGACCGGCGGTCGGTCGGACGACACGCTAGCCCGGGTTGCAGAAGCTCAAACTAAAAATCAATTTCGATTCAGACCGGGAGTGGGTGCCCGGTGCAAGGTCCGGCGGCTCTCAGGGGAGCGTCGGACCTTGTCTTTTTTATCGGGGATAAAACAAAAGCAGGATATGTATCTTCAGCACGTCATCAGATTCGCGGTCTACTGATGCACGCCATGCATCTACGTTTCCACTCCAGCGACCATTCCACCCCAGCAACTATTCACTGCTCTCCCGTCGAAGATTTCGCATCTCCAACCAATATGCTCTTCAGCGAATCGCCCATTTCAGAAACCGCAGCCGGCACATAACGGATTTGCGACATATCGGGACCCAGGACATTGATTGTCGTGAGGCTGCCTTGCAGCGCGCCGAACACCTGATCGAAATCCGCCAGAAGCGGCAGCCGGGTGTTCTTGAGCGGCTGCGCCGTGCCGACCACCTGGCCGCTGACCGGCGTGTTGGGAAGATTCCAGATATTCGGTCCAACCGTGAAGATGCCCCGGGCATCGATGCCGCGGTTGTAATAACTGAACCGCGTGATTCGCAACTGATTTTGTTCCAATGCCATCGTGATTGTGCCAGTTCCGTTGGGCACTGAGCCGGCGCCGGGATTCATTATGGCATAGAGCGAGGCGATCGGGCCAAAATTCCCGAGATCGGTCTTGGCCATTTCGATTTTACCCTGCCCGAGCAACTTGGACGGATCAGCCCCGCTGCCGACGAGGGCAAATCGGCCGCTGATCAGGCCAGGCATGGTGCTCACCCGCGTTTGATCGAGATGGGCGATCTGGTCCAGTTGAAGGTTTTCGAAATCAATTTGTGCCGCCTGGGAGATAAGCCCTCTGCCGCCGCGTGCCCAGATGTGAACGAGGCCATCGGCAATGTGTATGTCAGAATGATCCAGAACGGCCCGATCGATATTGGCATACGCGACGGCGTGAACCGCAAAGAGTCCGTTGCCGCCGATGCGGACACTCTTGAAGTGCCCATTGTCCGCGTCCACATTAATGTCGATTCGAACCGGTTCGAGCGGCCGCGGATCCCGGGCGGGACCAAGAGTGATCGTACCGGAATATTTGCCCCCGACGCCGTTCAGCGCCGGTGTAAGCGGCGTCAGCGCGGCGGCGTCAACATCCATCCACTGAATCTGCCCATGCGCCTCCAGCGGCTTGTCAATGTCCACAGTTGCAAGGCCGTTGAAAGTTCCGTTCAGCACATGGCCCTGAAGTTTGTGGATCTCCAGAATGCGGCCGCGCAGGTCAGATGCCAGGTCGGCATGGGCCAGCGGAGTATTATGGATCAGCATGTCCAGAGACGCGTTGAACGGACCAGATACGCCTTTTTCCTTCAGGTCAATATCGAGCTTGGCATTGGCGAACAGCGTCAGCAGCGCGCCGCCCGGTGTCCCATACGGCCACTTGTCCACATTGATTTCCGTTTGAATGTGACGTGGATTGTTCAGGTCATACATGACGGTCGTATTCACCCGCCCGTCCCCCGACGCAGCGATCAACGGGATGACTTTAAACACCTCATTCTCCAGCGTGGCGACCGCTTCAACTTTATCCACCTTGAAACCGAAGGCGCTCAGGTCACGCACTTCATAGCGAGAGTCCATCGTGACCTGGTTCAGGCCGCCTGAAGCGGGGATTTCAATTCGCCACGAGGCGCTACTGACAGTGCCGGCTATGCCGTCCAGTTTTGCGACCTTCGCGACTTCTTCTACCGGAAGTTCTCGGACATCCACCTTCAGTTGCAGGCCGTGCTTGCTGGTCGGGTACTGAGCTTTCAGCGACCACCACCCCTGAAACATCACCAGCTCTGTTGTTTCGATATTGATGTCGGCGTTGTCGACGGCGCCCTTCATCTGCAGATCGATATCGCCGACCGGGCGATCGAACAGGACCAGGTCGTTGCTCTTCAGATGGCCTTTAATGGTCATCTGAGGATGGAATGTTTTATCCGGCGTCTGGAAAAGCCAGCCGGAAACATTCCAGTTGCCGCCGATGTGGCCCTGCACCGGCGAAGCCGGCGCGAGTTGCGGGCTTTGCGTGAGGTAGACATCAAGGTTTACCGGGTTTGGTTTGCTCTTGTCATAGTAGCCCCCGGCCCAGAGGCTCGTGTCGGAAATCTGAAGGTTCAGGTCATGCAGGGTATAAAGTTTCTCGTCGCCCCATGCGTTAATCGAGAAGTTAATGGGAACCACCGTTCCGTTTGCTGAAGGCGCGCCTCCGGCGTCAAGCCAGAAGGACCAGTTAAAATTCGCAAGATTGGCGGCGGCCCGGCTGACCAGGTGCGGCCGCGCAGGCAACGTCAGATCGGTCAACTCGATGCTCGGCCACCGCTGGCTGATGTGGCCGACGAGCTGCGCAAGCTGAACTGGGCGGCTGCCGTTCCAGTTAAGTGCGGGCGCGGTCAGAATCCAATCGATTGATTTCCACGATTGCCCCTGCCCGGCCACATTGAGCTTCGCATCCCAACTGCCCGATGCCGTCGTGCCCTGGCTCACGACATCCACCTTAATGACCGGTTTCCCCTCAAACGGCATCCGCAGCGACGCGGTCGCCGATCCGCTGTGGCTCATATTGTTCGGCAGACCGAGCCCGCTCCATCGCGCCTGCAAATCTCCGGCCATCGTCTTGGGATCAAAGTTCGCATCAAGAACCGCCAGCCCGCCCAGCGCGGCAACCTGCATCGATTGTGCGCGAACGCCCTGTTCATCCGAAATGATCGTCCCCGCCGCCAGCCGAATGTCAGGAAGCGTCGGATTTTCCGTCGTCAGTTCCATCTTGGCCGGTCGCAGGGTCACCGCGCCGTTGGCCGACTCAACATCCAGCGCACCTGATGCATTGACATCCCCCGCGCCCGGCACCGATTTGGCGCTGGCGTGATCGAGCAGCAGCGTACCGGTAATCTTGCCGTCACTTGTGACCTGACCAGTCCACTCTCCTTTGATGTCGGCCGCGAAGGTAGACAGGTTACGGCCTTTCAGCAGGGCATCCAGATGATGAGCATTTAGCGCAAGTTCATGTTTCCAGTTGCCGCCGGGCGCAACTTTCCCGATGAGGCTTACAGAGTCGGCAATCGTCACTTCATAGTTCCAGACCAGCGAGCCTTGAGAGTAGCCGTTGACGTTCAGCGGAGAGATGGTGGTGGTTTGCTGATGGTTGTCGATCATCTGTACCGTGCCATCGACCAGCCGCACGTTGGGGATTTTCGGGATGCCCTGTTTTTGCGAATCCTGCGCGGATTTGCCTCCCCCGGCGCGGGCCAGGAGCTCGGCAACCTCCTGGAGATTCCATTGCCCGCTCGCATCCTGAACGACAAGCACATTCGGCTGGTCGATCTCGATGTAGTCAATGGAAACCGACCGTCCGAGCAGCAGGCCAAAGAGCGTCGTGTGTTTGACCTTCAGCGTTTTGACATTCAGGAAGGACTGCTTTGACAGCGGCAAACCGAGCGAAACATTCGTCAGCGTGGAGCGCCCCAGCCACCCGGTCGTGAGTGATTCGGTGCTGATCCGCAGCCCCATTTCCTGCTCGATCTGCTTGACCACCAGCTTTTTAGGAATGCTTGACCAGAGCACAAGCTGGACGATCACCACGACCAGCACAATAAGCGCGGCCAAACCGATGAGGATGCGAAAGAACCAGCGGCGCATGTCATGAGCGGTTCGTAATGCGTAATCCGTAACGCGTAATCCGTGAGAGGCAAACTACGTGAATTTCAATGTCCCGGTAGTTCATTCATTTCCTTATCGCGGTCCTTTGCCTTGAAATCCTTGCGCGGGTTTGCCCTGGTTGGTTGCGCCAGCTTCCTTGGCCGGCGGCGCTTTTTTGGCTGGTGCGTTGGCCGCGTTACTTTGTCCCGGCGCCGGCTCGGCGGGCGGGATGTTACCGATCGTCCGCGGGCCGTAACCAAAGAACCACCAGTCATCGCGGATTGTCCGGCCTACGAACGGTCCGGAGCTGGCGACGACTTCACCGCTGTCGGTCCAGTAGGCAATGTAAGCAACGCTCGCGAAGCCGTGCTGTTTCGTGGTTTTGATGATCGCCAGCTCAGGAGTGGTGGCAGCGACACCCCCGGTTACAAGGCCGCCGATGCTGGAAGATGGAAGGCCGAGCAGGAATTCGATGTGATCGATGCTGATTCCCTGGCTGCGCACTTCCATGACAATTTCGGATTGCTCGCGCTTGTCGACGAGGCGCACACCATTGAGCAGAAGCTTGGCGCGAAGTTCGCCGAGCAGATATTGATGCTCATCCGAAGGCTGCGTGCTGGCGCTCAGGTAAGTCGTTTCGATGTAGAGTTTTCGGTCCCGCAGAACGGCGGTTGAAAGCTGATCGACCGCAAGCGTCGTCGCGACATTCTCGAGGAATTCTTCGGTCGCGGTACGGGCAGGATCGGTCACGCGGATCGTCGCGCACCCATTGGGAAGGCCCGCCAGAACAATCGCCACAATGAGAGGCAGACCGAGCAGGCGGCGTATCTGAGAGCTATCGCGAGTAAAAACCAAGGCTTATATCCATTCGTGTGATGCGTGTTGGGTGCAATGTAAGCGGAGTGCGGAATTTGGACAATTGGCGTTTTTTTTGGTGCTGATGGAGCGCAACCAGCCCAGATACATGGACCATGCCAGGTCGCCTGTGGAGCCCGTCCATTTTGGGTCGACTGAAAAAGTCGGATATTGACCAGATGTCCGGTATCGGCGAAGCATTCACTGGCGAAGCAAGATGCGTCGAAACGTACGACCGATCTTAAATGGTGGGTGGATCGACAGGCTCTTAAGGCGCCGTTGTGGTGGTCGTCGGGGGAGTCGCCTGAGTCGTTGTCATGGTGATGGGCGAGGTTGTTGATGATGGAGCGGTGCTGGCTGATGTTGTTGCAGGCATTGTTGCGGGCTGCGCCGGCATCCTCGCATTTTCGTCGAGTTCCAGGCGTACGTAGTCGTATTCAATGCCATTGGTGACGCCACCGATGGGGACGGTGAGCTTGAGGTCATTGTTGCCGGCTTTTATGAGGGCGGCGTTGAAGATGATGTCCTTTTCGAACCAGTTGCCGCGGATGCCGTCGCGGTTGATGGTGGCGTTATAGGGGAGGCGACCCGTGTCGCCGATGGCTTTGCCATTGAGGGTAGCGTAGATGGTCGTGCCGGTGGAGGCGCACAAGGGGAGGCGGAGGGTGGCTTTGCCGTGCTCTGGTTGCGGCACGTTGAAACTGATCGTCCAGGTAGTGGCGGTTCCGCGGGTGCGGCCGACCTTGTCGGTTGCGCGCGGGACATGGGCGTAGTTCCAGTCGGTGTGATAGTCGCTCTTGCCGACAATGTAGTGAACGTCATCGGGGAAATCTTTGGGGTATTGCAGATAAAGGCCCCAGTGCCAGTAGTTGTCGCCGTGCAGGAATTCGCTCGCGGAGCGATTGGGCACGCCGATGTCCCACAACTGGCGGCCATATCGCACGGGCATCCATTGTACCTGGCCGAGGTTCAATGGCTGGCCGGGTTTTACAGTGATGTCGGCTTGTGAGAAATCACCCAGCACGCCGTCGGCGATGGCGTGGAGCGTGTAGTTGCCAGGGCGGACATTGGGAATGGAGAAGTAGCCGTTTTCGTCGCCGCGTGCCCAGAATTCATAGTGCTTGGCGTCGGTTTGCCAGTCTACTTTGGTGGGCCCGTTTCGCCCGCCGCGAACGGTGTAGTCCGGCCAGGTGAGGCCGACGAGGAGATTCGGGAGCCGGGTGGTTTGTGCCTGTGGATCGTTCAGGATGAGCTGGCCGTTGACGGTGGCCCGCTCGCTCTTATGCGGATAGTCGATGCCGGCGGGCCAGTTGTAGGGCCAGGCTTTTGTCTCGCGAGATGAACGGTCAAGCGCATCTTTCCACATCGCATCGGGCGATTCGCCGCTGTTGCAATAGATCAGGAAAGGGCCGACGACTTTGTTCCAGTGCTCTCCTTGAGCGACAACAAGAGAACTGCCGCCGTAGTGGCTGCTGCGCCAGTAATTGAGAAGGCACGGGGGCGCGGGTGCGGAAAGGCTGTTGGTGAAGGTGGCGTCACGATGCGCGGAAAGCTCGTTCTTGGTGGGTCCGCCGCTGAGGTATTCGACGGTGGGATTAATGAACCAGAAGCCGATCTGTTTTTTGGTGCTGGACCATCCCCAGGCGAGGGTATCAAACTGGCTCGCGGAGTAATCGTATTTGTGTTCCACCTGTCCCTTGTAGATGCCGGTGTTCATGAGCCGCGCTTCCTTCATGTTCATCACGGTGCCGTGATTCCAATCGAAGGTGGTGATCATTTGAAGGTTGCGGTTGGCGTCGACGGTCATCCAGTCAAAAACGTCATCGCTGAGTTTGACATAGAAGCGCGCTTCTCCGACAGAGGTTTGCGGATATTCAGGTTTATGATCGAAGATGCAGTAGGTGTAGATACCGCTGGTGTTGCGCTCGAGGGTATAGCGTATTTCGATGTCGGCGATCATGGACCCGCCGGGACCGGCGCCCATGCGGTTGCCGTTGGAAATGCCTTTAATGGACACTTCGGCGCGCTGGCCGTTGTTTGTTTTGGGATCGATCGTGATGGTGTCGATCACCTGCCTGGAAGCGGCGGAGTGCGACCACCGGCCGTTGGGACGACTAAGACCGCCGCTCAATGTTTCAATGTTGTGATAAACGAGGGAACCGATCTCACCGGTGCGTTTTACGATCTTTACGGTGACTAGGCCGTTTGAAAGCGTGTAGATGTTGCCATCGTCGGTAAGGACCACGGAGCGGGTAATTGCAGTGGCATTCAAATCATGAGACGCATGGCTGGTGGCGCAACCAATAGTCATGGTGAGCAATATGCTGACGGCGAATCGCTTCATTGCGGGTTCTCTTTTGCGTAGACGGGCTCAATTGCCTGTGCCAAAGTTTTGGGGCGCTGACAGGATTCATACTCCCTGGTCAGGGTATTTGTTGCGGCGATATCCGTAGGGATACCGCTCCATCTTCCAGTCCTTGCGCCGTAGCGGTGAGTTGGATCTGCCCGGCAGCCGCCGCCGCCCGCACAATCGCAACGCAGCGGCCATTATAGGCGTGGCGGACGTCGGCCTTGAATGACTCGTGGCTCATCAGGTCGCCATTTTCCACCGCCACGATGTTTCCGGGACCGCTTAGATTAAATGTGACGAGATCCTTCGCCAGCGGCTGTGTGACGCCATGCTGATCGACAATCGTCGCCGTGACATAGCCAACATCTTCCCAACTTGGCGAAAGATTCTCTCGCTCACAAGACAGGATAATTTTCGAAGCCTTGCCCGCTGTTCTAAGCTCCTGCGTGACGGCAATCCCGCCTTTAATTTTGGCAACTGCTTTCAGTGACCCCGCTTCATAAGGCACCGTCCATTGGAAGTCATCCTTGTCAGCCGACCGGTTTAATGATCCCAGCGATTTGCCGTTCAGAAAAAGCTCTACCTGATCGCAGTTGCTGTAGACGACGACATTCTCATCGTGCGGCTCGGTGTTTTTGGGCGTCCAGTTCGCCAGTTGGATTTTGCGCGGCCTGCCTGGCTGCGGTCCGTTCAGCGGGTCATCGCCGGGTAATGCGGTCTGCGAAGCGGCGCCGCGCGGCAGGACTTCCTCGCGGGCGATGTAGACCATCGGTTTATCCGACCACCAGCTTTGGCGCTGGTAAGCGGCAGGCTTGGGAGAACCGGTTAAGTCGAGCAACCCCGCACCAGCGCCAATGTTCGGCCAGCGCCGGGCTTCGCCGAGATAATCATCGCCGGTCCAGAGAAATTGGCCGGAATGGAATGCGTTATCGCGGACATATGACCATGCTTTGACATCCTTGGTGTTTTCCGTGCCGATGATCTTGCGGGTCGGCTTCTGCACATGGGCGGCGATAATTTCGTTTTCGCGATAGTTCTGCCCGACGACATCCAGCAGGTCCGCGAAGCCATTGTTGTAATCGTGGCTGACATTCGGCCGAAAAATCGCCTGGGTGACGGGCCGGCTGGGGTCGTTGTGATGAAAAACTTCCATCAGCGCGACGAGGATCGGCCGCGCAATATTGGGCTTGGGCGTGTCGTGAATTTCGTTGCCGGCGCTGTACAGGATGATGCTGGGATGATTGCGGTCGCGGCGGACCGTGTCGGCGGCGTCGGTCTGGAACCAATCATTGAAATCAAGGTGATAATCGAATGGATTTTTGGCAACGGTCCAGCAATCAAACATCTCGTCCATCACCAGAAAACCCATGCGATCGCAGAGATCAAGGAACTCCGGCGCCGGCGGGTTATGAGCTGTGCGGATGGCGTTGCAACCAATCAGCTTCAACTGCGCAGCCGGCGCTCCCAGGCAGCGATGGGAACCGCGGTCCCAAGCCCACCGGCCTCGCCATGCAGGCAGACGCCTTTGATCTTGAAATTTTTGCCATTGAGCGAAAAGCCCGTTTCGGAAGAGAAGCGGGCATCGCGAATGCCGAAGGTGACCAGATCATCATCGATGACCGCGCCGCCGACCCGGAGGACGCCGGCAAGATGATAAAGGTTCGGATGGTCAAGATCCCAAAGCTGCGGATTGTTGACCGACAGCTTGATGGTGAACGCCGATGGTTTTCCGGCGGGAACGGTTTGAGTCAGTTCGCCGCTCTGCACCGAGCGGCCATCGGGCGCGATGACGCTGGTCTGTAACGTGACCTGGCGATCGGCGGTGGATTGGTTAAGGATCGTGCTTTGCACTTGAACGGTCGCCTGCTCGGCAGAAACCGCGGGCGTTGTGACGAAGACGCCATATTGATCGATGTGGACAGGATCAGTGATGACAAGCCGAACGTGGCGATATATTCCTGCCCCCGCATACCATCGAGATGCCGGCTGGGCGCTGGTGTCGGCGCAGACGACGATCACATTAGTGGGCTCGCCGGTGAACATCACCTGGCCGGTAATTTCGTAGCGAAAGCTGACGTAGCCGTATGGGCGGCTGCCCAGATGAACGCCATTGATCCAGACACCGCTATGGGACATGACACCATCAAATTCGATGAACACCCGGCGGCCCTGGTCCTGAGGCGATAGCGCGAAGTGTTTCCGATACCACGCCACACCGGATGGGAGCCACGCGCCTGCGCCGCGGGCCCTGTTGGCCTGATCGAAGGGGCCTTCGATGCTCCAGTCATGTGGAACGGTGACGGATTTCCAGGAGCTGTCGTCAAAGCTGGGCCGCTCCGGGCCGGCCAGCGCGCTGCGAAGGAATCGCCAGTCGATGTCGAAGGGAATGATGGTTCGTACCCGCGCAGAGGGGAAATCGGCCGCCATCGCTGGCCCGGTCGACAAGATCAGCAGGATAAGTGCAAGACCGATATTCCGCATTCAGTGCTCCAGGCGATGAGACAGGACCGTCAGCGTGTTCTCCGCAACCGGCAATCATTAGTACAACGAAGTTGGCATTGCGCTGAATGCAAAACGGTCAAAACTGAAATGCGGTCCAGGATTTGGTTTGCACGCCATTCATTGGCGCCGATGGCAAGCGATCAATGGTCTTTCCATAATTCATGGAATGTTTTGCGGGCGGGGGAGGGAAGGTCCCGGATTTGGGTCCAACCGGAGACAAGCTTTGGCAGCCGGGTGATCCAGCCTGATTCATCTGCGCGGCGGCGAAGGATCCATCTTTGCAGCCGCGTGAACCAGCGATAGCGGAAAGGAGAACGCATCATCCATGCGTACAGGCGGAAAAGCCGGCGTTCGAATTTTCCTGTGAGCTGTTGGTTCACAATATCACGCCGCATATTGATCAGATGCTGTGGGATATTGATCTTCACAGGGCAGACTTCATAGCAGGCGCCGCAAAGGGTGCTGGCTTGCGGCAAATCTTTGAAATTGCCCAGGCCCTGAAAGAGCGGCGTAATGAGCGCGCCGATGGGGCCGGAATAAACGTGTCCATACGCGTGCCCGCCGATGTTTCGATAGACGGGGCAGGCATTCAGGCACGCGCCGCAGCGGATGCACCGGAGGGTTTCGCGATATTCACTGGCGAGAATTTCAGTTCGGCCGTTGTCGAGAAGCACCAGGTGAAATTCTTCCGGGCCGTCGGTTTCGCCTGGCTTGCGCGGCCCACCGAAAAGATTGGTGTATACGGTCAGGTGCTGACCGGTGGCGCTGCGGGCGAGAAGCTTGAGCAGGGCCGAAAGATCTTCAAGCCGCGGGATGACCTTTTCAATGCCGACCAGGCTGACCAGCACCCTTGGCGTAGTAATGCTCTGACGGACGTTGCCTTCATTTTCGACAACGCAAACCTGTCCTGTCTCGGCGACCAGGAAATTGCCGCCGGTCAAACCCAGATCGGCGCAGCGGAATTTATCGCGGAGATAAACTCTCGCCTGCTTAGTCAAAATAGCGGGGTCATCGTTATACGGCACGCCAAAATATTCGCTGAACAGCTTGCCGATGGATTGGCGGTCTTTATGAATAACCGGCCCGACGATGTGGCTGGGTTTGTCGTTGCTGATCTGCAGGATGAATTCACCGAGATCAGTCTCGACAACGTCCATGCCCGCCTGCTCCAGCGCGGCGGCAAGCTGAATCTCCTCACTCGCCATCGATTTGCTTTTAACGATGGTTTTGCAGCCACTGGTTTTGGCGATATTGATGATAATGCCGCGCGCTTCGGCGGCGTTGGTGGCGAAGTGGACATGGCCGCCGTTGGCTTCGACATTCGCCTGGGCCTGCTCGATGTAGTAGTCGAGATGGTCGAGGGTGTGTTGTTTAATCTCACCGGCGAGAGTCCGGAGCTTATCGGAGTCGGGCAATTCGAGCAGGCGAAGCCGCCGGCCATCATATTGGCGGGCTACGGCAGTGCCGATCGCGAGCCGGAGCTTCTCATCGCCGGCGGCCTTGGTGCTCTGCGTATGAAAATCGAAAGGAGACTGGCTGGCAGCCTGATCCAGAAATTCCCTCGTATGCGGATCGATCGGTTGGTCCTTCACAGAATCAGCCATGGGCGAAATTGTAGCGTCATGAATGCTTTGTTGGCGGTGTGAATGTCCAACAAAAAGAGAGAGGCGATTTCACCAATCGCCTCTCCCAAAATTCCCGCATGGGAAAATTCTGATCCTTTACGCCCGCGGGGGGAGCGACAGGCTCTTCACCCGGATAATTCCTGGCTTGGATCGAAGCTTGTTCAGTAATGCCATCGTCGGTTCGCTGTCGGTTTTGATGACCATCAAGGCGGTCGCCTTGCCGTCCTTGCTGATCGATCGGCTGATGACCATATCGGCGATGTTCACTTTCTCATCGCCGAAACTGGTGCCTACGGTGCCGATCACCCCTGGCTGGTCTTGGTTGATGATGAGGACCATCTGCCCTTCGGGCACCATGTCCATGGCAAAATCATCCACGCGCAGCACGCGGGGCAAGCTGTCTGCATAGACAGTTCCCATGATGCGATGCGAATCGCCGGTGGGGCCGTCAACGCGAATGCTGACGATGTCGCCGATCAATCCGGAAGGGGGGGCCGGCTCATGCACCTGCACCATTTCAATTCCGCGGCCGCGGGCGAGGTGATCGACGTTGATCACATTCACACTTCCTTCACCGAGATGTGGCTTGAGCAATTCGACTGATGCTAATCGCAATAGCGTATTCATCAGCCGCGGGGCGCGAGTGCCGCTTGCACGCAGTGTGATGGTCTTGATGCCGGCATCGGACAGCCCGGCCAGCAAAATGCCCATGCGGCGGGCCAACTCCGCAAACGGAGCTTCATCCGGCGGCAGGTCCAGGCGAATGCCGCCGGCGTTTACCGCGCCGCGGATTTCGCCACGATATAGATACGCGACAATTGCCTTTGCGGCGTCCACGGACACGGCGGTCTGCGCCTTATCCGTGCTTGCGCCCAGATGCGGCGTCAGCACGACATTTTCCAGGTTGAACAGCGGGTGATCTTTTGCCGGGGGTTCAGTCGCGTAAACATCAATCGCGGCGCCGGCGATTTTCTTTTCCTTGATCGCGTCGGCCAGTGCGAATTCATCCACCACTTCGCCGCGAGAATCGTTCACCACCAGAAGATTCGGGCGGCACTTGTTAAACAACCGCTCGCGGCTGAGCAGGTGCTTGGTCGCATCGCCGCCGGGCACGTGGAAGGTGATGACATCGATCTGCTTGAGGAATTCGTCAAAGTCGCGGTAGAGCTTCACGCGGCCATCGAGCGCGGTGGGCGCTGAAGAACGGGTCATAGCCGACCACGTTCATATCCATCGCCAGCGCTCGCGTCGCAACCGTTCGTCCGATGCGGCCAAGTCCGACGACGCCGAGCGTCTTGCCGGCCAACTGCGTGCCCTGGTATTGATTGCGTTTCTTCCATTCGAGCTGGCCTGATTTCAGGCTCGCATGTGCCTGCGGAATGCGCCGGGCAAGACTCATCATGAGCGCCAGGGCATGTTCCGCGGTAGAAAGTGTGGAAGCCTCGGCGGTGTTGAGAACGAGGATGCCCTTGGCGGTTGCCGCCTCCAGGTCGATGTTGTCGACACCTACACCGGCCCTAGCGATCGCCTTGAGCTGTCCTGGTTTTTCCAGGACCTTCGCTGTCACCTTCGCGCCGGAGCGGACGATGAGGGCGTCGTAGCCTCCCACGATCGCGGCCAGTTCGTCTTCTTTTAAACCGATTTTTTCGTCGAAGCTGATGCCGGAAGTTTTGAGGAATTCGAGTCCCTCGCCTGCCAGTTTATCTGCCACCAAAATCTTGAGTGCCATTGAAGTCGTTCCCTTCTAGGAAAGAGGGGAATCGTAAGGAGGCACAGCCTGCGAGGCAAGACCGGCCCGCTTCAATCGCATATCGCTCACATAGGATGCAAATCATCGATTGCCGGCCCCATCAGCACCTTGCCCTGGGGATCAAATCGGCTGCCGTGGCAGGGGCAATCCCACGATTTTTCGACGGGGTTCCAATGTACGACGCATTGCAGGTGGGTACAGATGGCCGAGCATTGGGTGACGTGGCCCGAAGGATCCTTGTATACGGCCAGTTTCTTGAGGCCTTCCCGAATGACCGCCCCTTCGCCGGGCTGGATTTCCTGCGGCGACTTTACCTCGCCTGGCGTGAGCAGCTCGGTGTATCGAGCCGCCACATTCAGGTTTTCCTTGATGAAATCCGAATCAAAGGTCTTGCGGCCTGGGTCGTACAATTTCACCCAGGGATTGCTGCGGCCCTGGATCAGGTCTGAAATCAGAATGGCCCCCAGCGTTCCGTGCGTCAGGCCCATACCGCTGTCGCCGGTGATGACATAAACGTTTTCGCCTTTGGTTGGCGCTTTACCGATGAACGCCACATAGTCCGCCGGTTCCTGCACCTGGCCGGACCAGCGCGTGACGACTTCACCGGCCATCGAAAACTTCTCGCGGGTCCAGAGTTCCAGTTTTTTAAACGGATCTTCACTGGCGGGGAATTGGCCGGTCTTATGGTCTTCACCGCCGACGAGCAGGATGTCGCTGCTATTGCCGGAATCGCCTTCATCAGGGCGATGGGTCGCTTCCAGGCGGACGTAATGATACGGATCGCCGGTGTCCCAATAGAGAACGTCGTCGATGCTTCCGCGGGGTACTTTCAGGCCGACCATGTATGTGCGATAGGATGCCTGCTTGGTGTAGATGCCGAACCAATCGTTGATCGGCGCCGGTGTATTGGTTGCGACGACGATCGCGTCTGCCTGGAATTTGGATGAGCCGTCGTCGATGGTGGCGGTTGCCGGTGTATGTTGCTTTGGATCGGCGCCGCTCACATCTTTCACGCGGCAGCCGACATAGATTTTTACGCCCAGTTTGTCGATGGCTTTGGCAAGGCCGACCAAATACTTCAGCGGATGAAAGCGGGCTTGATCTCCAAAGCGGATGCACGGCGATGGTCCCCATCCGCGCAGCGAATGCTGGTCGAGCAGTTCGGCGTCGCGAAATCCCGCCCGCTTGGCCGCCGCCCATTCTTTGCCAAGGATATCTTTTGGATCACTGGGCAGCGGAAACAGGTAGGCGTTCAGGCGCTTGAAATCGCAATCGATCTGCTCATCCCGGGCGATGCGCTCGATCAAATCGATGGCGGAAGAGTGGCTGTCATACGCCATTTTTGCGCCGTCTTCGCCGTGGTGGCGTTCGATTTCGAAATAGCGGTCATCCACTTCACTGGCAAGGTGTGCGCTGGTGCGGCCGGATTGGCCTGATGCGATCGGTCCTTCATCCAGAACCACGACAGATTTTCCAGCCTTCGCCAGAAGATAGGCCGTCGTCAAGCCCGAGATTCCCGCCCCCACAACTACGACATCCGCCCGATGCGTTCCGCCTGGCGGTTTCGGATAGGCCGGCACAGAGGCGACGTCATACCAGACCGGTTGCGTTTGACCATCGGGGGGTTTCATGCCTTTCAATTAGCAGACGCAAACAGGGACCGGAGCGCGAAAAATGGCTGCTCGGGAATACCCTTATGCCGGAACATGATGGAGCTTTAATAACTGCTCCACATACGCCGCCTGCTCTGTTTCCCGATTTTTGGCATACCAATGCTTGAAGAGTTCGAGGCTCTCTTTTGCCAAAATATCTCCAACAATCCGGGGCATCTGGCTTTGGGGACTAATCGGCGGCGACACGCGACCGGTTCCCGCATCCGCCGGCGCACGAAGCCCATAGATGATTGTATCAACGGCGGCGACCATCGCCGCGCCAGTACACATCACGCAAGGCTCGAGCGTCGAAATCAGAATCAAATCGCGGGCATCTGTTGGAACTTTACCCGCCGCGTTCGCAAAGGTAACCGTCTCGGCGTGAGCTGTTTTGTTCTGCGTTTTGTTCAATCGGTTGTATCCGGTGGCGATGATCGAACCATCTCCTCGCGCCAGGCATGCGCCGATCGGCGCTTCGCCATTTGCCATGCCATCTTTTGCGGCCTGCAGGGCTTGTCGCATCAACTCTTCCAGGCGCGATTGTGTGAGGTGGGCGGCGCCGGGGGATGCAATGGACAAGGCTTCGTCAAAATGCGTCAGTACGTCGGCGAGATCTGAATAAACTCTGCGCGCCCCGGCCTGCATGAGTGTTTCAACGGAGTTCCCGCCGCAGCGCAATCCCAGACAGACGACGCCGGCGTGTTTTGCTGAATGAGCATCCCATTGTGTGTCACCGATCATGACGCACTGTGCAGGTGACAGGCCGGATTTCTTCACCGCCGTAACAATTAAATCCGGCGCTGGTTTGCTGCTTGGGGCGTCATCGGCAGTTACCAGGACATCCGCCTCGGCGGCGACGTCCAGCCCGGACCACTGAGTCAGAATATCCAACTGCTTCTTTCCGCTGGAGGTCGCGATGACCACCTTCAATCCCCGGCGGCGGACTTCGCCCAGCAACTCGCGAACCTTGGGAAAAACCGCGATCTTTCGCTGCTGGGCAAGGCGCGCGAACTCTTTGGGCTCCTGCTCGCGAATCGAATCCCCATCTTTTTTATCCGCGGCGGGGCCGAGGATGGATGGCACAAGATTGTCGCCGCCTTTGCCGATTTCGATGGCGATGCGGTCGGGAAACACCTTGTAGCCGTAGTTTGCGAACGTGCGCACGAATGCTTCAACATGCAGTTCATTGCTGTCGACGAGCGTGCCGTCTACATCGAAAATAATTGCGTCGAGCGCCATGGGCCAGGCATTCCAGTAATGCTCGTGGCGACGATAGCAGAGGATGTGAAGGGGAAGGAACGGCGGATTTGGGCGGCGCTTATTTACGCCGCCGCGGCGCTGGCAGCCTGACGGAGATATCGAAGCTCTTCCTGCTGAACAATGCCGATAATCGCCGGCAGCCGCGTAAATTGGGCCGCTTTGTCGACCTGCCGCGGCAGAATGAATATCCCTGTATGGATTGTGGAATCCTCGGTCGCGTGTGGTTCGCGGAAGCGGCCTTCAACCAGCACCAGTTCCGATCCGCATCGCATTTCAATGCGGAGGCGATCGATCGTGGAGATGGAAGGAAGCTGTCCGTCCTTGCTGAGCACGCTCACACTCAGTCCCCCGGCGCAGATTTGCCGGACGGCGACTTTCAGTTCCTGGGAAGGCAGCGGCCGCTGGGCTAACCCGTTTGCCTGTGGAATCTTCCAGATTTTCACTTGCAGAGAGGATGTCGGAACCACGCTCACGCGGTAATGAAGCCGGCGCTGGGGGTCGGTGCCTTGCGGTGCGTTGGATGCCGATGAATTCACTTGCGACATAATGGGCCTATGGGGAAAACAAAAGGGTTTCTGGAGGCGCCTATCGTCCGAGAAACAGTCCTCTTCATCTTCGGCAAGATTTTCTGTTTTCCTCAGTTAAAGAATGCAAAATGGTGCATGTTTCTGGGGCAGGCTCATCAGGATGGGGGATCGATTGGCATTCTCGTCCGATAAAAGAGCGATTAAAAGCTAATTCAAAGAGCATAGAGAAGCAGCAAATGCCCGGCTGCATTCTTCTTCACGCGCGTCGGCCGTCACAATCAGATGGATCGGCACAAACCGCGGCGAGACGGAATTAGTAGTTGCGCGGGTACAACGACCCGATGATTCATGGTCTCTATTCAATACATTTTTTTACGGAGATTCATATGTCAGTCAGCTCAGTTACCAACGCGTTCGCGAGTTATGCCCAGCAAACGACAGGTGCTTCGACAGCCGGCGGGAGCAATTCCGCTGGTGCAAATGCCTTGCAGGAAGCCACGGAAACCAAGGCTCAGACTGCCAAGGAAGCCCAGAAAGGCGACCGGGTCGCCATCAAAAAGCTTCAGCGTGAGCAGCAACAGGAGACT
Source organism: uncultured Phycisphaerales bacterium (assembly GCA_963704405.1). Lineage (GTDB taxonomy): Bacteria > Planctomycetota > Phycisphaerae > Tepidisphaerales > Tepidisphaeraceae > MFD01213-c1. The sequence continues at coordinate 112,881 of OY969903.1, read as the reverse complement.
GAGTCCGGTGCATCAGAGCCCGGCAAAGGCGCAAAGGTCGACAATAAAGCGTGAGACCCCCGATCGTTAATCCAATCGCACCTCCCGCCGATGGCATTTTGCCATCGGCGTTTTTGTTTATTGGCGGGCCATCCGGAGAAGGTTGTCATCTTAGGGTCATTAATGAGCGTTATATTCAGATCACATTGGGTATAAATGAAGAGGATGTTCCTGAGGGTTTTTTAGAATAGAGGATTCATGCCAAGCAAGAGCATAACGAGGCTGTTCAAGGAGAAAAAACAACTTCTTGCAATCGGGGCTCATGACGGTCTCAGCGGTCGTCTTGGAGAGAGGGCGGGATTTGATGCAATCTGGGCGAGTGGCTTTCAAATCTCGGCATCTTACGGAGTTCCGGATGCGAATATTCTGGACATGAGCGCGACGCTCATGGCGGCTTCTCAGATTAACGAAGCCGTGTCGATTCCAGTGATTGCAGATTGCGACAACGGCTACGGCAATGGCGTCAACGCAGCATACACGGCGAAAAAATTTGCCCGCGCGGGCATCTCCGGGATCTGCATCGAAGACAACATCTTTCCCAAGCGCTGCAGCTTTTACGATGGCGCTCGCCGCGAGCTGGTTTCCGGCGAAGAGCATGCTCTGAAAGTAAAGGCATGCAAGGACAACACCGACGGCGAGCTGTTTGTCATCGCCCGCACCGAAGCGCTGATCGCCGGCTACAGCATGGAAGAAGCCCTGGAGCGCGCTGAGGCTTATGCCGATGCGGGCGCCGATGCAGTGCTGATTCATTCCAAGGAAAAGACGCCGGATCAGATCGTCGAATTCTGCAACCGCTGGACGCGCAAGACGCCGCTTGTTGCCGTGCCGACCACCTATGACACGATTACCGCGGCTGAGCTGGGCAAGCTCGGTTGCCGCATTGTCATCTTCGCCAACCACGGGCTTCGGGCATCCATCCGCGCCGTTGAGCAAACCTACGCCAAGCTGATCGCGGCCGGCCACGCTTCTGTGATTCGGCAGGATATCGTCACCCTTGGGCACGTCTTTGATCTGGTTGATGTGAAGGGGTTGGAAGAGGCCGAACGGCAGTATCTTCCCGCCGCCCCGGCGACCGCCGAACTGTAAATAATAGCTTTGAGGAATCAACCATGCTCGCGCAACGCGCCAAAGCCCTTCAGGGCTCGCAGACGTCCGGCATGCGCAATCGCGCACGGAAATTAAAAGCCCAGGGCGTGCAGGTCATTAACTTTGCCGCCGGCGAACTCGATCAGGATACCAGCCCGACGATCAAAGACGCGGCTCATAAAGCCATCGACTCGCACCGCAACCAATACACAGACACGCTCGGCATCAAGGAACTCCGCGAGCGGTGGGCCCAGAAAATCAGCCAGAAGACGGGCGTTCACTATGCGGCAGAGGAAGTCGGTTTCACCTCCGGGGCGAAGCAGGCGCTGTTTAATTCCGTGTTTGTCGCTTTCGAACTGGGCGATGAAGTCATTATCCCGTCGCCGTATTGGGTGACATTCCCCGAGCAGGTGCGGCTGGCCGGGGCGACGCCAATCTTTTTCCCGACCGAACACACGGGGTTTCAGATTGATCTTGCCGCCCTCGCTCGAATCATCACACCGCGCACGCGCGGAATTCTTCTTAATACACCGCACAATCCGACCGGGGCGGTCTACAGCGAAGAAATTCTCCGCGGCCTCAATCGGCTGGCAATTCAGCACAACCTCACCGTTATCTCCGACGAATGCTACGATGAGCTGGTCTATGCGCCCGCGAAACATTTCAATCTCGTGAGGCTCGATCCCGAGATGAAATCGCGGACGATTTTGATCGGATCATTCTCCAAGACCTACTGCATGGCGGGGTGGCGGGCGGGCTTTGTCGCCGGGCCGCCGGCGATCATCAAGGCGATATCCAATCTGCAAAGTCATACGGCGTCGAATCCATGCAATCTTGTCCAATACGCCGCCCTGGCGGCCCTGGAGCCGGTGAATGACGCGTTCGTTGCAGACATTCGCGCGCAATTGCATTGGCAGCGCGAAATCGCTCTGCAGATGATCGATAAAATCCCCGGCCTGTCTTATGTCGTGCCGAACGGCGCGTTCTATGTCTTCCCGGATGTCAGCAATCTGCTGACTAAATCGTATGCGGGCCAGCGACTGGAAAATGTGGATATGCTGGCCGAGATGCTTCTGGAGCACGCACATATTGCGGTCGTGCCCGGCTCCGCCTTTGGCAGCGAGCGTCACGTGCGCCTATCGTATGCCATCCCCACGGCTGATATCACGGCTGGGCTGAAAAACCTCGATGCCTTCGTGAAAGCATTGACCTGAATTCGATCAACGGAGATTCACATTGGAATCGGGGATTGTTCTGTTTCTGGGCATGGTCCGCCGCGGCGAGTTTGAAAGCCTTCAAAAGCATAACTTGCGTCTGGGCATTCTCGTTGACACCAACAGCAAGGCGCGGCTTGGCGATGTTTCGGATTTCGCCATTGTCGAACGGTTCGATTTCTCTCGCCCAATTTCGGAACTGGTCGAAGCCGTCCGCAAAATCCAGCAGCAGTTTGGCATTTCCTGCCTGTTCAATGTGATTGAGTTTTACGTTGCCCAGACGGCTGAAGTCGCCGCCGCCCTTGGCATCCCTTCGATCTCTGCTGCATCCGCCCGATTATGTCTCGACAAGAATCTCATGCGGCAGCGTTTCCGCGAGCGGATCGGTGAACACGTGCCGGCACGATTTCATCATGTCACTTCAGAAACCGATCTGATTGCCGCGGCCCGGCGGTTGGGATATCCCGTGTTTCTTCAGCCGTCCAATGTGTCGGCCAGCATGTGGGCCACACGAAATGAGAATGCTGAAACGCTTTTAGCTAACTACCGCACGATGCAGAGCGAAGTGCCAAAGTATTACGAGCGCCTCGGCCAGAAAAGCAAAACGCTTTCCGTTGTTCTTGCTGAATATCTTGAAGGAAGAAATACCTCGATCGACTGCCTGATCGATCGCGATGGCCAGGTTTTCACAACCCCCGTCGTTGATGTTCTGACCGGCCGCGATGTTGGCATTGATGACTACCATCACTTTGCCCGTGTTCTCCCGTCGCGCGTCAGCGCCTCGGAACAAATCGAACTGGACGATCTGGCGATTGCCGGATGCAAGGCGCTGGATATGTCCAGTGCTGCCGCCCACGTGGAGTTCATCGGCAAGCGGCTTGGTGAGATCGCCGCCCGTCCCGGTGGCAATCGTCCTCGAATATTGGAGATGGCGTACGGTATAGATACGCTCTTCGCCTACTACCAGGTCCTTGCCGGTCAGCGGCCGGATCTGCGCAGGAAAAGCGGCTTTGCCGCCGCGGTTATTACGCCCTTTGCACCGAAGGATGGCGCGCTTCGTGCAATTCAACATCTCGATCGCGTTCAAAAGCTTCCTGGTTATCTCTACCATGAAATCCGCGCGCAATCCGGGCAGATGGTTGGGCTTTCCAAGAGCGGTTACCGCGCTCCGCTGTACATTGAGCTGATGTCCGAAAACGTTGACGATGTTCGCCGCGGCGTGGATGAAGTAGCATCGTGGACCGACTTGTACGTGGTGGAATAGCGATGCACGCGAAATCCCAATCCGCTGCTGTTTCACCTGCCTCTGCCGGTTCCAAGTCCACCCTTGCCATCTGGCTGGTCTGCATCGGTATCGGGTTGCTGTTCCTCGCGCGTGGTGCGTTTCAACCCTATGCATTTCCACTCTTTGAACACCTCAATGGACTGACGTATACACAGATTGCGTTGGTGCTGAACGGCTATGTGATGGCGCAATCGGTTTGTGCTCCGCTGGCCGGGTGGTATATCGACCGCACGTCGCCGCGATTTGCTCTTTCCACCAGTATCGCCGCTGGCCTGGCGAGTTTCCTGGTCGTTGCAACCAAGCCCGGTTTCCCGATTTCCGCCATCGCAATCTTCACCGCGGGGCTGGCATTTATCCTGGGAAAGATTTCGCTCAATACTATTCTCGTTCTTCAATCCAGCGCCGAGATTCTTCGCCGCTCGGTCGCCAAGCGGGCTACGCTGCTCAATGTCGGGTCATTTGTCGGCAATAGCATTGCGTACAAAATGACCACTCATATCGGCTACACACTGCGCACCGCGTTTCCGGCACGGCTGCACATCAAACCCCTGGCGGTTCAGGTCAGCTATACGACCTTCGCAGTGCTCCTGGGCCTCCTGCATATTCCCCTGGCGATCTGCCTCTTCGCAAAACAGTCACCCTTGCCTCGCGAGCACAAAAAAACCTGGGGCGTGGAAAACATTAAAACGCTCTGCAAAAACAAAGGCTTCCTCGCCGACAGCCTGCGCCGGTTTGCGCTGGTTCTTCCTTACGGCTGCTGGGGAACGATCATTCCCAAGTACGTCATCGATCAATGCCATTCCACCGACAAAGTCTGGATCATCTATCTCACCAGCGTTTCTACGACCATTGTTGGTGCGCATTTCCTGGCGGTGCATATGTCGGCGATGCTCTATCGCCGGGGGTTCAAATGGGAATGGTGGTCGATGGTGTCGGTGATCCTGTATTGCATCGGGCTGCTTCTGCTCATGTTCGCCAGGAACCCGATCATGCTTCCGGTCGCAATTGTCGTCTTCATCTGCGGCGAAGTTTTAATGACTCCATGCTTTGACGAAACCGCAAAGAAGCACAGCGGCGAAAAGGAAATGGCCACCTGTATGGGCCTTTTGCACCTTTGCGATGGCGCAGGTCGAATGTTCGGATCGGCGTTTTCCCTGGCGGTATATGGGTGGATGCGAAACACCAGGTATGCGGGGCTTTACTGGCCGCTGGTGGTCGCAGTCTATTTCACCATTTGCTCCGTGCTGCATCTGATCGCATTCTCAATTGGCCACGAGAATAAATCCCTAGCTTCGGGCCCGCGCATCCCAATGACCACCGCGCTGGCTTCGGAGACCGTTGCGCTGACTCAACCGTAATTTTTGGAAATGAACATGACATTGCGGATATCCCGCTTTCTGCTTGTCGGAGCCACGTGTTGTGCGTGGATTGTTTTAACCATGCAAGACTATTGCCGCGCCGCTTCTCCCGATGCGTCCACGCCGCCGGCGATCCCCGCCGAAGATCCGGACCATTATGTTGAATGTCACAACGGCGTTGTTGTGTCGGTATCCGGTCCGGCATCTGATGTTGGCCGCGACATCCTCAAGCGCGGCGGCAATGCCGTTGACGCCGCCATCGCAACCGCCTTCGCCCTTCAAGTCGCCTACCCCCTCGCCGGCAATATCGCCGGCGGTGGATTCATGCTGATTCACCCCGCACCCGGCGGCGGTGATCCGGTGACCATCGACTATCGCGAGTGCGCGCCCGCCGCCGCCACACCGACGATGTACAGCAAGGATGAATCACAGTTCACGCAGCGCGCCGTCGCTGTTCCCGGCACTGTACGCGGCCTGGAGTTGGCGCATCGCCGCTTTGGATCGATGTCATGGGCGCAGCTCATCCAGCCGGCTATTGCGATGGCACGGGACGGGTACATGGTTGATGAGGCCCTCGCTAAATCGACCAACGAAACACTCACCGACTCACCCACGTTCGCCGAACTGAACCGCGTTTATGGAAAGCCCGGCGGCGGCCCCTGGAAAGCCGGCGATCGGATGGTCCAGCCCGATCTTGCCCGCACGCTTCAATTGCTCGCCGACGCCGGGCCGGACGCGTTCTACAAGGGACCGATCGCCGATGCGCTCCTTGCGGAGATGGGCAGAGGCAAAGGGCTTATCACCGCTGCCGATCTCGCTGCATATCACGCTGTCGAGCGAGCGCCGCTGACGACCCGCTACCGGGGAAAATATGACGTATACGTTCCGCCGCCTCCAAGTTCGGGCGGTATCGGCCTGATCCAACAGTTGAATATGCTGGAATCATATGATTTGAACGCCTCTGGCCGCTGGTCTGCGCAAACGCTGCACCTGATGGTCGAAATCATGCGCCGGGCCGATTGCGATCGCGCCCGCTATCTCGGCGATCCCGCCTTCACCGACATCCCTTCCAAGCTGACATCCCGAGACTACGCCAGGCAACAGGCCGCAACGATCGATCCAGCCAGGGCCACGCCCAGCGCATCGCTCGCCCGGGAAATAAAATTGATCGGCGAAAGCCAAAGCACCACCCACTTTTCTGTCATCGATCAAAAAGGGATGGCGGTCGCCAACACCTACACGCTCGAGCGCCGCTGGGGATCGCGGATCGTCGTCAAGGACATGGGCTTCATTTTGAACAACGACATGCGCGCCTTCAATCTGTTCCCCGGCCAGACTGATAACAAGGGCCAGGTTGGCACGCCCGCCAACACCATTGCTCCCGGCAAGCGGCCAATCAGTTCAATGACGCCCACCATTGTCGCCCGCGACGGCCGCGTCGTGCTGGTCACCGGCAGTCCGGGCAGCAGGGCCATTCCCAATACGATTGTGACGATCATGGTCAGCCTGTTTGATTTCGGGATGCCGGTTCAGGATGCGGTAGAGTCGCCGCGCTTTTCGCAGGAATGGTTCCCCGATCAAATCCGCTGGGAAAGGCCGGGCACGTATCCCGAGGCGGTTCAGGCGCTAAAAGATATGGGCCACGTGATCGTTCCGCCGACACCGCTGCCATTTCAGGGAGATGCCCACACCATCTGGGTGACGAGTCCGAACAATTACATCGGCGTAGCAGATCACCGCATCAACGGAAAAGCGTCGGGGTATTGAGGCGGGATATTAAAAGGCGGGGAAAGCGGGCGATGGGAGTCGAACCCACAACAGCTAGCTTGGAAGGCTAGCGCTCTGCCATTGAGCTACGCCCGCGTGCAAAGCGATCATACCCGCCGAACCGCGAGAGTGACAAGTCGGTGGACGGCCGGCGCTTGACCGAATCCATTAAAGAAATCTCCCCAGTTTTCCCTCTTCGCCGAGTTGAACACTATTTACCTTTATCGGGATTGTGCCGCCGACGGGTACGAGAAAGCGACACGCTATACATAACCCTGATACATAACCCCCGACGGCCGCATCCATTTCAATCCTCACACTGCTTCACGCTCGCCCCTTCCTTCCCGATCATCGAGCACGTCAATGGCGATCAGGGCAAATTAGACTTCAAATTAGCGATGACATTTTCCCTCTCATTTTGATACTGTCGGGAGAAGCCATGAACGCTCGAAAGCATAACCATCTGCGCGTAGCACGGGACTTTGATGCGCTCGGTCCAGCCGCATCTCGTTCGTGGCAAATACCGTTGCCCGCGCATAAATTTTCAATCCTGAAAAATAGGGTCGTTGCCATGTCCGTCGCCTTTCCATTGGCCGGTCGATGGCTCACGATGTAAACGCAGCGATTGAACGCCGGATCCATCTCAGACGAGGAAGAGTTGCAAAAGCTGTCCAAACCAGCGATCGAGCCATTGGAGGCGCGTGTTTTCCTTTCCGCGGTCCAGGTGCCGCTAACATGGAAGACTGCCGCGCCCATGCCCGTTCCCCGTGCTGAAGGCGGCTCATTCGTTGCCGATGGCAGGCTCTATACCTTCGGCGGATTCAACGACGGGCAGCTCCACATCTCCACTGAGACCGACTATTACGATCCCGCAACCAATAAATGGACTCGCGTCGCCGATGCCCCTGTGCGCGTTAACGATGACCCTGTCGCCGTCGACCCGGTCACTGACACCGCCTGGATCGGCGGCTTCTATCTCAATGACGGCTTTCATCCCAGCCCTCTCGTCTATTCTTATAATATTAAAACCAACCAATGGACGCAGGGGCCGTCCCTGCCGGCCAACATCGGCGCCGGTGGAATGGGCATTGTCGGGCGCGAACTTCATTACTGGGGTGGCCGCGATAAAAACAACATCGGCACGACCGCGCATTGGCGCCTGAACCTGGACGATGTCGCCGCCGGCTGGATCGCCGATACGCCGATCCCGCTGACGACGAACCACGTAGGCACTGCCGTCGTCGGAGGGAAACTTTATTCGATCGGTGGAATCGTCAACAAAAACGAAAATCACAGCAATGAGAAGAACGTATGGATCTACGATCCCGCCACGCGCCAGTGGTCCGCCGGAACACCGATGTCATTTGGAGTAGGCCACATCGCCTCGGCTGTTGCGGTCTGGAATGATCAGATCATCGTCGCCGGCGGCGAAGTCGATGGCGACGCCGATGTGATGACCAAAGCCGTGCTGGATTACGATACGGCAACCAATACGTGGACCCGCCTCACCGATCTTCCCGATTTTCGCCAATCCTCCTTCGCCGCCGCCATCGGAGACACCCTGGTCATCACCGGCGGTAACACATACAACGCCCCTTACATTAATGGAATGACCTGGACGGCCCTCCTTGCTCCGCCAGGAAATACTGGAGGGACACCGGGCGGTGGAACAACCGGTGGAGGAACCACAGGCGGTCCCCCCGGCGATGGATCGACCGGCGGCGGAACCGATGGAGGCGGCACAACCGGCGTACCACCGAGCGGCGGAACAACTGACGGCGGAACGCCGCCCACCGGTGGGACTCCTTCCGGCGGAACTCCATCCGGCGGTGGAACCGTCGGCACACCCAGTCCAGGCAGCGGCGTTGTGGCTGACCCGCCGCCGCCAATTCCAACCGATCCAAACGGCCCTGATTTAACAGGCGCGATCCGCGCCCATCTGCCTCACCAGCTCATCGCCGGTGATAAAAGCCACGCCACTGTCATCGTCCATAATGCAGGCCCTGGCGCGGCTGTCGGGAACTTTGGCATCACACTGGCAATGTCTACCGACGGAACGGCCACAAACGCTATCACCGTAGGCGCGTTAGACAACCGAATGCTTCGCCTCCGTCCCGGCAAAAACAAATCATTTTCGATTCGCCTTGCGCTTCCGGCTGACATGCTCACCGGCAATTACACGCTGATCGCAACCATCGACAGCAGCAATGCCTTCGTCGAAGCCATCGAAACCAACAATATTGCAACAACGTCGCCCGTGATGGTTAACGCCCAGGTTCACAACCTTGCCGCAACCGCGATATTGTCCAAGCCAACCTTGCGGCCTGGGCATGATGCCCGCGTTCAGATGCAGCTCCAGAACACCGGCAATGTGCTCGCCGCCGGTGACGCAATGCTGACGCTCTCCGCCGCCCCCGTCGCGGCGGCAGGCGCAGCGCAGGTCCAACCCACCGAAATCATTTCAATCCTAAAGCATCTGCGTATTCATGCCGGACATGCGAAAAAACTCGCTATCCGGTTCCATGTCCCCGCAGGCTGGAGCGGCGATTACCAACTTTTTGTCGCGATTTCCCCCATATCGCTCGCAGACACCGACCCCTCCGACAACGCCGCTTCAACTCAGATTTCAATCATTTGAACCGCGTTCATTTCGAATCATTTTGATATTCGTTATTTTGGGGTTTTGAACATGGATTTGGATTTCGGCATTCGGATTTGCTCGTGTTCGCTCTTCTCTCCCAACCGCCCTATGGAATGCTACAATCCCGATATGGGAAACCTGATCCGCCGAACCAAAGCCACGCCGGTCGAAGTAAATCGTGCTCCCATCAATCCTGACATCATCGATGTCCCCGGCGCTGCCCGTCCGCCGCAGTCCCAGCCGGCGGCTTCCGCATCGCCGAACGTGACGCAAAATATTTTTTACATCACGACTCCACCCGGCCAGCCTTCATCTCCAACGCCCCAGGCCCCGGCTGCGCAGGCTGTTCCGGAGGTGCACTATCACACGACGGTTCATCACACACCGATTGTCCGATCGCGCCGCCGCGCCCTGAGTTTTCTTGGCACTGCCGCTATTGTGCTTGGCGGGCTCGGTTGCGCCGCCGCCTACACGCAGCAAAAGCCGGCCATCATTGAATTTCTGGCCGTCCCTGGTTTAGTCGCCGGCGCTTTGGCGCTCCTCTACGCGATCCTGTTCGGTAACACCGGCCGATTCGTCCCGCTGGTCGGTCTGCTCGCCTCCGCGGTCGCATGTGGATTATGGCTCCGCAGCGGCGGCCAACTCCCTCCGGACCTGGGAAACGCCGCCAAAAAATTCCGCAACGAAATTCCCAATATCGATCTGGGCGGTTTATCGCCGACGACACCCAAAGCAGCTCCGTCCGGCAACTCTGCCATTCCAATTCAGCCGGCCGCACCCCAGAAACCATCGAGCATCTTTGATTTTTCGCCGGCCGTCCCCGCGGCCCCGGCAGCGAATTCGGCAACGGCCTTGACTGCGCCGTCCGTGGATATTCAAACCCTTCAGACAACGCTCGAATCCGCCCGCATTGCCGCTGCCAGCAGGCTTGGCCTCGACTACACCGCCGCCAGGGTCGCCTTGATTCAGTCAGACACCGATCTTCAAAAAGCCCGCGCGGCGTACCCTATCGGCGGCATCGAAGTCACCGCAGCCAGCCAGCGCCATATGACCGCGGATTCGGATCTGAAGGCAATCGAACAGCAATTGCGAAACGATCCCGCCGTCGTCGCCGCCGAGCGGGCGCTCAAGGCGGCCCAGGGATCGTCAGCCCAGTCAGCACGCCAAAAATATTGAAAGGCCACAGAATGAAGAATGCGTTTGTCGTGTTTGGATTGCTGGTATCTCTTTCCCTGGGTGTCGTTGGTTGCGGACCGAATCAAAATGCCGGGCAGAAGGTGTTCGCCGCGCCCAAGGCGCCGCCGGCTGTTCCACCAGCCAAAGCCCTGCCGATCGATCAGGCCCTGGTGTCCGAAGCCCGCGCTGAACTGGATGAATCTTTGAAGTCGTCCGATGAAATCATTCGAACGCACGCGATCGAAACGGTGAAATCGCTGAACCAGCCCGGTGCCGGGGAGATCATCCAATCGTCGCTCAGCGATTCGTCGCCGCTGGTTCGCAAGGCCGCCGCGTTCGCGGCCGGTGAATTGCAGATTCGCGAAGCGGTCGATCGTTTGAATCAGCGGCTGGATACGCCCAAGCTTTCGGAGCGGATGGCAATCCTGTTCGCGCTCCATCGGCTCGGCGATTTCAGCCACACGCATGAATTCGAGCAGACCGCCGTCGATCCTGACCCGCACATTCGCGGCGACACCGCGATGATCCTCGGCATGCTCGGTGAGAAAAGCGCGTCCGGCATCCTCATGCAAATGCTGGAGAAGGACAAAATCGCCGCCGTCCGCCTTCAGGCCGCCGAGGCGCTTTGGAGGCTCGGTGAAGAGCGGGGACTTGATGAACTCGTGGGTGCGACCGTGAGCATGTACCCGGATGATCGCATGATCGCCGTGCTGGCGCTGGCGCAGCCAAGAGACACGCGGGTGTTGGGCCATGTCGAAGGGCTGCTGACGGATGACTATCCGGAAGTGACGCTCGTCGCCGCCCGAGCCGCGGGAATGCTGGGGAGCGATCACGGCTATGGCGTTGCGTTGAATGGCGCGAAGAGCGTCGACGGGCGTCAGCGATTGTTGGCGGCGATGGCGCTGGGCGCGGTCGGTCGAACGGACGCACAGCCGGTATTGGCCAACTTGCTCAGGGACAGCAATCCCGATGTAAAACTCGCCGCCGCCGGTGCGGAGTTGTCGCTCGGATCGAACGCGGCAACGGCCGGCATCAGCGAAACATCAAAATAGGACGCAGTGTCCGACTGTGTCCAAAAATGCCCAACTTTTTCGCGCAGCAGTTCCCGTTCGGCGGCCCTGGCCCACAGGCGACGGTCCAGCGGGGGACGTAGGCGACGAAGCTCCGGCCCGTGCTCGTTTTTGCGGTGATCTCGTGTTTTGATCGTTTACCCGACCGCAACGCGCGCGTCCGGCGCGCTTTCCGCCATCCACCACAGGATGAGAATCGGCGCAATTCGTCCGGCAAGCATGGTTGCTGAAAGGACGCCGAATCCGGCATCCGAGAGGGTGACGGGGTCGTGGGACAGTCCAACATTGCCAAGGGCGCTGGTCGTAAGAAACAGCAGCCGGTCCGCCGGCATCTGCGGCTCGGTTGTCAGCATCAGCAGAAGCGATATGCCTAGCAGCAGAAAATAAACGGTGATCCAAACCAGCGCAATACCCAGCGTACGACTCGCCACCCGGCCACGCAGAACCTCCGAAGTCTCCCGAACCACTGTCGCCAGCGTCGTAACTTTCAATCCGCCTCCAGCGCCTGCGGGTGAAGCGCCGATCAGCATCAGCACGATCGTGCTCCACTGAATCACGCGCGGCCAATCCGTCGCAAAGTCGATCGGAAAACCGGCCGAGCGTGAATTGATGGTTTCCCGCGATGCACCGGCCAGTGCTTTGGCCCAGGGTTCCACCGATGAAAAATCCCCCGGCCATCGCAGCACGATAAACAGCAGCGTGGCAGCGACATATACACCCGCAGTGTATGTCAGCACGGTTCGCGTATGGATCGACAGAGACGTTGAGCGAGCGCGACAGGTAAACAGCTCCATCAGCACGGGCAGCCCGAGGCCGCCAATGACTGACAGCGGAAGCAAGACCAGGTGCAGGCGCAGGTGTCAGCCGACTGAAGATGGCCGCTATAGAGGCCGGAGTTTGCGAAGGCGCTTAGCGCGTTAAATAACGTCGCCAATATTCCATCGTCATGATGGAGGAGGCAGGCCCCCCCAATAAGCGTGGCGGCGGCCGTCGTCACGCACGCCGCGCCTGCAACTTGCCAGTCGTTGAAGTTCAGACGCGCAATCCGGACAACCGCCAATCCGCCCGCGATAAAACTGAATAGCACACCGCCAATGGTCAAAGCGGCGGCCAGGCATTTCCCGGCGGCCGTATAGTCATTGAAGTTTGTACTCTGCTGGAATCCGGTGAGCGTTGCGATGTTCATCGCCGTAAAAAGCGAACGCGGCCCACTGAGTTCATTGCCACTGATGGTTCCCTTGCCCGAGTGAAATAGCAGGTAGCCGATGACAATCAGCAGCGTATAGAGCGGGATCAGGACACTCGGCCCAAGAATCCCCGCCGGAGGAAGCGATGCTGATGCGGCAGGGGGGGCTGTTGGAACTGGCTTCACTTTATGGGTGGGGCGTTTTTTCACTTGGCGAGACTGTTTATTGCTTCACCCTCACCGGTCATATGCCGGCGGTTGGTTTCGGTGAACCGTGATTTCGAACATCGACCTGCACTTGCCAAGCGAATTTGCATCGTAACTGTTTCCTGAAAGCCCGGAGCAGGAATCAAATTTAAAATAAGTTCAGCGATCAGTGCGATCCATCTACCGAGAAAATCCGGTCGCGGCTGACTCCATCTTCGACATTGGTGACAACGTCCGCCTGCAGCAGCCGCAGATTGTCCGGCTGAGAAAAATGGAGCCAAAGCTCCCGACCCTGCGACAATCGATACACAAACCAGGGACTGGAATAGTCGGCGCGTTGCACCGGCGGCCCAACCCGCTCCTGCACCTCCGCCGCCGACAAACTCGCACGCAGGTGGAAGTCTTCCACCGAATGCGTCTTTTGCTTTGCATATATCGACAGCGGCAGAGGGGAATCGGTTCGGGCATGCTGTTGGAGAACATACGATGGCTGAGCCGGCTGCTTCAGCGGGTTGCTGACAGCCAAGAACGGCTTTCCCTTCGGGAGCACGCGAGACGGAGCGACATTCGGATCAGAAGGATTTTGCGCCGTCGGCATCGGAACGCGCGTCGGCTCTGCGGTCGTCGCCGCTACGGCCGGTTCGGTGGTTGGAACAGCCGCAGGCTCCGAGGCAACAGCCGCAGGCTCCGAGGCAACAGCCGCAGGCTCCGAGGCTGGCGCTTCGAGCGGCGCTGTAGTTGGGGCAGCCGATACGACCGCTTCGGTAGAGGCCGGCATCGTTGAAGCATCTGTCACTGTCGGGGATGTCGTCGGCATGGCTGCCGAGGCTGTTGTATCCGAAGGTGCGGAGGCTGTCGGAGCCGTTGACACGGGTTCAAAAGCCGCCGGTGGCGTTGAAACATCCGTCGCCGCCAGCCCGGAAGGTGCGGTAGCAGGCTGTGTTGTGTCGTTTGCCGGCGAGAGCGGCCGGGTGCTGGCACCGTGGTGATGCATATGACAACCCGGAACCAGTATTGCCGCCGCAAGAAACAAAACGCCTCGTTTGATATCGATCATGAAACCTCTGATGGCAGGTTGATTGTTCATTCTCTGCGGTGATCGGTCTAAAAGGCCGGCCACCTTTCAATCCGCTCTTCACGGCGCGGCGTAAACCTTCCCGGGATCAAACGCCTTTTCCGCAATGGTCTTCCATTGCAAAGCGCCCTTCTCATATTGCCGGAAGAAGCAACTGCGATACCCCTCATGGCAGGCGGCGACGTCCTGGACGACCTTGATCAGCACGACATCCTTATCGCAATCGGTCAATATTTCCTTCACATGTTGAAAATGCCGGCTGCTTTCCCCTTTCAACGCCAACCGGCCGCGGCTTCGGCTATAGGTATGGATCTTTCCGGTCTCCAGCGTTTTCTCCAGGGCCGTGCGGTTCATGTAGGCCATCATCAGCACCTGGCCGCTAGCCACATCCTGAACGATCAGCGGGATAAGACCGCCGGAATCAAACTTGAGTTGATCGAGTAAACCATCGGTTGGCATGTGGTCATTGTTCCGCCGGGAGAGGTTGTTTGTCAATCAAAGGTGGCGATCCCCGCTTCCGCGCCTAAAATCGATTAGCACTATGCTCTGCCCCATCTGTAAAAAGCCGGTGAATGAACCAGCCGCCGATCAACCCCGCGGATTTTTTCCCTTTTGCAGCGAGCGATGCAAGCTGGTTGACCTCGGCCGCTGGTTGGGCGGCAGGTATCAGGTCCCTGTCGAGATCAGTCCCGATGAGGAAGGGTCCGATGGCGGCTCGACTGAACCGCGGCGTTGAAGCCGCTAAGCAATCTGGCTGCCCTTCAGTTCAAATCCCAGCCCTGACCTGACATCCGCAATTTTCTGGTAAACTCCTGTTCCCCACCGGAACATTGGTCCGGTCATCCCGCTATAGGTATCGCTGTCAAAAATGATGTTCTTCGTTATCCCGGAATTGGCCAGCCAATTGGTTCCACCGGTCCAGATAAAGGTGTTGTTCATCCGGTTTCCAGTGAACGACACATCCTGCATCGTGTAGTCCGTACCGCGCGGCCAATCATTCAATGCAAGGTAGCTGCCGCCAAAAGTATTGCCGAAAATCTTCACATGCCGGCTTGATGCTACGACGATGACCCCGCCTGGATCGTTATAGCAACTGTTGTTTTCGATCGTCACCGGACCGGAATTGTTCAACTCGATGCTGATGCCCACCCCTTCATAAAACGCCTTGATCGGAATGGCGTCATGCACGGAGCAATTTTTGATGATCACGTTGGCGTTGGGCCCGTCAAACCAGATTCCAGTGCCATGATTGGAATAACTTTGAACGCCATCCAGCGTGACGTTGCTGGTGCCTGACCATTTCCCGGCACCCGCTTCAAAGTCTGCGTTGACATACCATAGCCCATTCACGTTGCTCGTGCCGGCCATTCCGGCCCAGGTGGGGCTTTTTAACCCCGGGTTGTTGAAGCGCGTGATGCAATCTTTCACCATGACATTGGAGCAATTTGATCCGCCGAGCCCCTCCTGGCCGTTGTTTTGCGCCGTGACGCGAAGAAGGCTTGCCCCGGTGCCGTAAACTTCCATCCCCTGGCTCTGTGTGTTCTGCACCGTCACGTCTGTCACATTCCAATGGCTGCCGATGCGCACGGCCGCTGTTTCCAGCGGGTTCGAGCAGTGGTCGAACGTAATGTCTTTCAAATTCACATATGATGTGTATGTACCGTCCATAATGAAGTTGAAGCCTGTTCCGTCGATCGTCACGGTTTCCGGCACCGCCGCCTCAATCGTGATCGGGCTGGCGGCGGTTCCCGAGCGCGTCACCGTAAAACTCTCGTGATATGTCCCCGGCTTGATGAAGACGGTATCGCCTGGATGGGCGGCCTTTACAGCCGCGCCCACCGTTTTGCTCGCGCCGTTGACGCCGGTTGGATCGACGATCAGCGTATTGCCGCTCGGCGGGGGTTGAACGGTGGATGAATCAATGACCTTAAAAGAAACGGCCAATGTCGAGCCCGCTGTCCCGCCCAGGCGGATGCTCTGATATGGCGTAACGGCCAGTGTGTGAAACCCGGTGCCTGGGGTCCACGGGAGCGCATGACCGGTGTTATCCCCCGCAAAAAAATATGGCGCGTAGTTTTCTGTATGGAACGATGCGCTGCTGTCATATCCAAAGAGGATGCTCCCAACGGGCGCCGCCGATTTTGCGAGGATATTCAGATGCCGCGTCGGAAGTTTCGCCAGATCGATCATTGCGCCGTTGTTTAGTGGTGAATAACCGGCGATCGGCTGGTTCGTATCCGCGTCGTAAAGCGACACCCCGGAAATTGAAGCGACGCTCAGCAACCGCCGGCCTTCCAATTGTTCAATTGTCCGACGAAATCGACGCATACAACGTCTCCCTTGCGGCGCGGAATCAGCTTCCACGCGGATAGAAAGTTTCTGTGTTCCCGGCGATAGGCCGAAAACGACGAACGAGTTGGTTACAAATGGGTGGCGGAATGTCCTTAATCGCACCCACGATTACCGCCACGACATCGCCACCATATGCGCACACCGCCACGGCTCAAGTCAGAATTCACCACCAAACAAAAAAGATTTTCGCATCCCCCCTTGAGATTGAAAAAACCGGCCGCGGAATTCAACGATGATTCGATTCATTCCGATCCGCAGATGGAACAGCGGTTGCGTTGCCATTCATTGCGGCTGGAATCCCGGCAATCCTGTCGCTATCCGTACTTGCGGCTGTGCCCGCTAAGAGGAAAAAAACATGCCGATGGGAGGATCGATCTATGTTGAAGCAAATAATGATGTGCGTCACCGTCATGGCGCTGGTGGCTGGTTGTCAGAGCAGCGCAGAACAACTCGGCGGAAAATCCAGCCCGAATCTGCCCCCCGGTGAAAACCATTTCCTGAAGACCATCGCTAATGCGAACCAGGCCGAAATTGAGATGAGCCAAATTGCCCTGAATAAAAGTCAAAGTGCGCAGGTGCGGCAATTTGCTCAACATATGATCGACGATCACACCCAGGCGACTGCTCAGGTTCAGCAACTCGCGTCGCAGAAGGGGTTTGAGCTGCCGACCCAGCTCGACACGCTGCATCGCGGCATGGTCGACGAAGTCGCTGCACGAAGCGGCACCGATTTCGACAGGACTTTCATTCAGGACCAGGTGCGGGCCCATCAGGACACGATCGACAATACTGAGCGTGAAGCCGACAACGGGAGCGATCCGGACGTGAAGGCATTGGCTCAAAAGCTGCTGCCCACGCTTCGAATGCATTTGCAGATGGCTAAGAATGTCCAGGCTGCTTTGTAAGTAATCGGTCCCCGAGCGGCGACAGAGAAGTGGCACTGATAAGTGCCACTTCTCCGCATTCTTTGTTGCTGCATATGGGGGGATTATTTGGGCAAGACTGGCCGAAGGGTTGCAGGAAGCGTTTGTTTCGGAAGAATGGTTTGATCTCCGCGTTCATCAACAATCACAAGGCGTTCAACATCAATATCTCCAAATCTCTGGCTTGGCCGCGAATGATGTTTGCCTCGATGGGGTCGTGAGGAATGGATTACGAAGCTGCAGTTGAATTTACCAACGGTGTCATTCCGCAATTTGAGGAGATTCGGCACGATGGCTCGCCGCTGCGCGATGATGTCGCGGGCTCGCCGGGCGGTTTCATCTTCGCTGCTGTGGCGGTTGCTGCATCTATATCGCGGACAGACCGACCTGATTTTTCCCGGCAGCAAAACGCAGGGGCGCGCGGAAGCGAAAGTCACACCGCCGCTTGATGCGGAATTGGTGACGCTGAGCGAAATCGGGGGGGAGCGAATTGTCGGGCTGTTTGGGAAGGGCCGCTCGGAGCAGCCGCGCAGGCAGCCGACCGTTTTATTTTTTTGCGGCAACACGACGAACCTGCGTGGTTCGCTGCAGGTATTTGAGCATCTGCGCGACCTGGGGGTGAACGTGCTGGTGCCGGAATATCTTGGCTATGGAATGAGTGGGGGACGCCCGACCGAAGCCGGCTGTTATGCGACGGCGGACGCCGCATATCAATATTTGTTGCAAAGGCCGGATGTCGATCCCAATCGAATCGTCGCCGCCGGCGCCTCGCTCGGTGGCGCGGTGGCGATCGAACTGGCGGCAAGGGTTCCGGTACGCGGTGTAATCACGCTGGTAACCTTCACCAGCATCCCGGACATGGCTCGGCATCTTCAACCGCGCGTGCCGATCACGCGGTTCATCCGGCATCGGTTCAATAGCCTGGAAAAGATTTCACGCGTGAAATGCCCCGTGCTGATTGGACACAGCCGCGAGGATACCTTTGTGCCATTTGAAATGGCTGACCGACTGGCCGGCGCGGCGGCGGGGCCGGTATCGCGGCTGACATTAGAACGAGGCGGCCATAACGGCATGCAGTTGCTGACGGTGGGCGGCGACGCAATCTTTGAAGCGATCGAAAGTTTTCTTCATCAGATCCAGGTCTGGGCATGATCTGCAAATTACCAATCAAGCGTGCCGCGCCAGGCGGTCATTAGTTCGTCAAGCGAAATGCTCGCGGCCGGCTTCATTTTGCCGGCTGCCATCTGTTGATTGAAGAGCATCAATTCTCTATTTGCCTGCACGAAACCAATTCGGCGGAGCTTGGTGGTGGCAGGGAAATGGGCCGAGAAATCATTGTTCGCCATTGAAGCCGCGGAATCTCGCAGCTCAATCAAATACTGCCCGGGGGATTCTGCAAACGGTTCGTGCGTGGCAAGCAGATCGGGATCAAGCGTGATGCCAAGCCCGCCGGCCATCGCCATTTCAGCGGCGGTGACGGCAAGCCCGCCGTCGGAAACATCATGAGCCGCCGCAACGTGGCCGGCCGCAATAAACTCGGCGAGCGCGCGATGGGTGGCGGCCAGATGCTGAAGGTTCGCCGCGTCTTCCGTGACCACCAGATAAACCGGCGCGCCCGGTTGCTTTAAGTCCATCGTGATGCATTGGCGCACGTCATTCACGATGCCCATCGCGCTGATGAGCAGCGTGCTGGGGATGCGCAGAACTTCGCCCGTTTCCTGGTTCGTAAATTGATTGTGAAGCGAGTCTTTGCCGCTGATGAACGGGATGCCGTATGCCCTGGCTGCGTCGTAACAGGCTTCGCAGGCGCGAACCAGCGTGCCCATCGTCTTCTCATCATCAACGCTGGGCCAGCAGAAGTTATCCAGAATTGCGATCTGGTTGTAATTTGCACCAACACATATGACATTGCGAATTGCCTTGTCGATGGCGGCAATGGACATTTCGTAGGGGTCGATGATTTGTGGCGTGAGACCGCACCCGATCGCCACGCCGCGATGCGTGGTGAGCTTTGGGCGGACGACGGCGGCGTCTGATGGGCCAATTTGCAGAGGGCCGATCAGAGGCTTGATTACCGAGCCGCCCTGAACTTCATGATCGTATTGGCGAATGATCCAATGCTTGCTGGCGATATTTGGGTGAGAGAGTGTCTTCAAGAGACGGGATTTGAAGTCCGTAACATCGCTGTCCCGCCCGTATCCAAAGTGATCCGGCACCGGCGAGGCGCCCATGCCGCGTGAAGGTCGGTCAGTGACAACCGCCTTTCGCATGGGCATTGGAATCCCATCATGCATGAAGTGCATCGAGATGCACCCAACTTCCTGGTTGTGGTAGTTAAGGATCAACTGCTGATCAGGCGTGCCGAACATCCCGATAACAGTGGATTCCATATCCTCGTCGGCGGAGAGCTTGAGCAGCGCCGCCACATGATGCTGCGGCACAGACAGGACCATGCGTTCCTGGGCCTCGCTGATCCAGATTTCGTCGTATCGCAGGCCGGCGTATTTGAGGGGAACCTTATCAAGATCGACGCGAGCGCCCGTCTTCTCGCCCATTTCACCGATCGCGCTGCTGAGGCCACCGGCGCCGCAGTCTGTGAGGGCGGTGAAAAGATTTTTGTCCCGTGCCTGCAGGATGACATCGGCGACTTTTTTTTCCGTGATGGCGTTGCCGATCTGGACCGCGTGGGAAAACTCATCAGCATGTGTGTCGGTCAGCTCGGCCGAGGAAAAAGTCGCGCCGTGGATGCCGTCGCGGCCGGTGCGGCCGCCCATGACAACGATCGCATCGCCGGGCATCGCCTGCTTCGAGATTTTATTCCGCGGGATCAGCCCGACGCAGCCGCAGAAGACCAACGGATTGCCGAGGTAGCGGTTATCAAAGCAGACCGCGCCGTTTACCGTGGGAATGCCCATGCGATTGCCGTAGTCGCGAACGCCGGCGACGACCTGCTGAAGGATGCGCTTGGGGTGAATGATCCCTTTGGGAAGATTTTGGATTTTGGATTGCGGATTTTGGGTGGGGAGAAGCGGATTGGCGCGGCCGAGGTTTGGGTCCGCAACGCAAAAGACATCGGTGTTTGCGATAGGCTTAGCGCCCAGGCCGGTGCCCAGGATATCGCGAATGACCCCGCCAATGCCGGTGGCGCTTCCACCGTAAGGTTCAATTGCGCTGGGGTGGTTGTGGGTCTCGACCTTGAAACATACCGCATCGTTCTCATCAAAGGCGACCACGCCGGCATTATCGGAAAACACCGAGAGGCAAAACGGCTCGCCCGTGCGGCATGACATCAGTTCCATCGTGCTCTTGAAGATCGTTTCCTTGATCAGGTTTCCATATCGACGATGGGCTACTGTCTTTCCGGATTCATCTCGAACTTCAACATCAACGGCGCTCTTCAGCGTCTTATGTACGCAGTGCTCGCTCCAGGTCTGGGCCAGAGTTTCCAGTTCGATGTCGGTAGGTTCACGCTTTTGCTCTCGGAAATAGGCCTGAATCGCCTTCATCTCCGCCAGCGACAGAAAAAGGTGCCCCTCGCGGCTGAGGATTGTGAGCTGCTCGTCGGAAAGATTAATAAGGTTGACGTGCTTGAGGACGAATTGGTAATCGCGCCCCGCTTCAAATTGTTTTGGAAGAAATGTATCGAAATGCACCGATTCGATTACGCCATTGGCGAGCACGCGGGAAGCGATGCGCTGCAATTCCTCACGATCGACCTTCCCCTCAATCAGATACGCGCGGCCGGTCCGGACTTCCTTCACCGGGAGCCCCATATCCCGAATCGCCATTTCGGTGGATGCGGCCACGGGGTCCATGACCCCTGGTTTAAGGTGGATTTCAATCCGGCTGACGGAAGCATCCGCCTCGGGCGCACTGATTAATTCAGCCGTTTCGACGATGGCATCAGAAATCAGTTCGCCGGCCACCCGCCGCATATCTGAAGCAGTGGCGTTGGAATCAATCAGGAAAATGCGGGCAGTTTTAATGGGACCGACGGTTAAGCCAAGCTCATGTATCTGCTGCCGAATAGATTGGCCAAGCGGATCGATGGCAGCTTCACCACCCATCGCTGGGGTGGCTGTACGAACGTCGATACGGTAAATCATGGGGTGATTTTAGCGATGATGCCGCCGGAGAACAGAGCCGGCCAAATGCCCAAAAATTATGCCAGCGGCGGTCGGCCCATCGCGCGGCGAATTGTGCTGATCTGGCCTGCATGCATCACCGCATGCAGCGCCATGAACGCAGCCATTTCACCCACGGTCTTGAATCGCGGGGACGGCTTATCCAGGAGTTTGTCCAGGTCAGCGGGTGAAAGCTGCTGCACCGTCTGAGCGAGCAGAGTCCGATGCTGGTCGAAGAGGGGGATAAGATTCGCGGTGTCGCCAAATTCGGTGGCTGCCGCCGCCGTTTCGTTGCGGGCGTACCGTTTTTCAAAATCGTCAGGAATCGGGGGAAGTTCGGTGATTCCGAGCACACCCAACACGCGGCGATCCGTCAAAATGAGATGGCCGATGATCCACGCCGCACAATTAGCCTTGGGCACCGGGCGATGCAGCCAATCGGCGCCATTCAGATCGGCAGTGAAGAAATTGACCATCTGCTGTGATGCTTTGATGGTGAAGGCAAGGGCGTCGCCGCTGGTGTTCATAAAAATCCTTGGTGTATAGTGTCTGAAAGCGAATATTATCCATATGCCGAAGCGCCGTATAGTCGGCGGCAGGGGGCAAAGCCGAACAAACATTTCATTGTCATTTCCGCGGAATGCCGTGGCTACCGCAATCCCAATATTCGCAGTAGCATGAGCGGCGTGATTCGCACCTTGCCTCTCTCTCGCGTTTTTCTCAACTTGAGCCTGTTGCTGCTTCTCCCTCCGCCAGCCGCGTTGGCGCTGGAGCCGGGGGAAATCGCGCTCATCGTCAACAGCAACCAACCCGCCGGCCGGGAGCTGGCTCAATTTTATGCCGAGGCCCGGCATATTCCCGAAAACCGGATTTTGGAACTCCCGCTCCCGCAAGGCGAGGAGATGTCATTCAGGGAGTATGAAGAATCGGTTGTGCCGCAGGTGCGCGAATATCTTCGTACGGGTGACCTGGATCAGCAGGTGAAATGCTTCGTGACATTCTACGGTGTGCCGCTGCGGATCGCCGCAAGGGTAAACACTCCCGCCGAAAGCCGCGAACAGCAGGCCCTTCGCCAGGAACTGCTTAAAGCCCCGCCGCGGTTGGTTGGCCCGGTCGGCAATATTGAGAAACTCGCCGGCGAACTTGATATGAACTTCAAGCCCGGCGATGGCAGTGACCTCGACAGCCTCGCAAAACGGGCGGATGTGGCGATGAAAACCTGCATCGGCCAGATCAACCTGGTTCCCGATGCAACCCGGCGGGCCCAGATGTCAGTGCAGTTGTACGAACAACTCGAACCGCTCGTGGGAGACATCGCCAAGATCAAAAAACTAGCCATTGAAACAGCCCTGGCTTCAACCACGCAGCCCGCAAGCCAGCCTGCCGGCACGGCCAATTTGAAAGCGATGGCTGATGATTATCAGCGAACGCTTCAAGCCGCCGCCAAGCTGGAACAGTCGCGTTTTGATGCAAACGCGCGCGGTCAGTTGCGGCTTATAGTCTTCTCGCATTATGGCCTGATCAGCTATATCAATCTCCTGCACGACCAAGCGGAATACCTTGATACCGTCGACACCGCGTCGGCCTTTGACAGCGAACTGGCCCTGATTCGCTGGACAGCCTACCCCCATGTGCGCTGGCGCGAAAACCCGCTCTACTACGCCGCAAAGAAACAACCCGTCGGCCGCCAGACCTATATGGTTATGCGGCTGGATGCGCCTCGCCCGGAACTGGTGAAGGACATTATTAACGCTTCGATCAAGACGGAAAACGAGGGGCTGAAGGGCAAGGTGGTGCTCGACAGCCGGGGAATCGTTCCCGGTCAGGAAAAGGCATCGGAGCGCGCTCTGGCCGAGTATGACCAATCGATCCGCGATCTGGGGGAGTTGCTGAAATCCAAAAGCAAACTCGCGCTCATCACCGATGATGCCCCCGACCCGCTCGCCGCCAACAGCGCTGA
This sequence comes from uncultured Phycisphaerales bacterium, assembly GCA_963704405.1. Lineage (GTDB taxonomy): Bacteria > Planctomycetota > Phycisphaerae > Tepidisphaerales > Tepidisphaeraceae > MFD01213-c1. Next base: position 89,418 of record OY969903.1, on the reverse strand, counting down.
CGACGTCGCCCTCTATTGCGGCTGGTACAGCGTGCGGAATTTCATCGATTCCTGTAAATTCAACCCCGGCGCCGTTGGGTTTCATATCGCAAGCTATGAACTGGTCAGCCTCCACAATCCCGGCGAGACGGGCTGGGTGGCGGGCCTGCTGAACCATGGCGTTGTCGCCACCCTCGGCCCGGTCGCCGAACCGTTCCTTCTGGCATTCCCCAAACCCAGCGATTTCTTCCCCCTGCTTCTTACCGGCAAACTGACGCTTGCTGAGGTCTATTGGCGGACGACACCCATGACGAGCTGGATGCTGTGCGGAATCGGTGATCCGCTTTACAACCCCTACAAGACCAATCCGGTATTACAGGTTGAGGATTTACCGGACCGTTTGCAGCGGGCCGCCCTGATGCCAGCCACTCAGCCTTAGGCGGGTTGTCGAGCCCTGGCGGCCGGCCCTGAAAATTCTCATCATCACCACCCTATTTTAACGTCCGCCAATATGGGTTCTCCAAATACTTCAAGCGGATGCGTTGTCGGACCGATGATTGGGTTGGAGAACCGCTATGCCGATTCAGTTGATTTGCCCAAATCTTCGCTGCCGCAAGTTCTTGAGCGTGCCGGATGACGTTCGGGGGAAGCTGGTCAAGTGTCAGCACTGCCAGTCCAATTTCCGTGTGCCGGAAGGCCGAAAAGGCGATACGGGCGCATCCTCAGCCAAGCCTGCCAACACGCACTGAATTCCCTCCCTGAAATGGACGCCGCCCCGGCTGCGCGAGCCGACGGTGAAATATCCTCGCCCGACAGTGTCGCATCCATCGCATTTCGTCGCATGATATTGTATTGGGAAAAAAACCTGGCGCGTTAACCTTACGCCATGGTCCAATCACTACTCACCGGCATCCCTTCCAATTCGCCTGCAACATTCATTCGCGCCGGTGGTTCACTCGGCATCGCCGGCTGTTGCATCGGTTTGGCCGTCTTTCTTATGGGCTGCGCCGGTTTTGATGCGGCGTTCTGGTTTTCCCCAATCCCCGTCGCCATGGGGATGATCGGTTTTGCAATGATCGCGATCGGAGCGCTCAGACAACGCGGCCAGGCAATTGCGGATATGCAGATCCTCGCCGCGTTTTTCGTCACCATCATTTCCTTTCTCGGTGGACTCCTGGAAATGGCCGCCTGGCGCCATTGGCCGATCATGTTCAACCAACCGGTGTGATCGCCGTGGTTAATCGTTTGTATTACCTTCTCACCTTCGGCGCCGAGAGGCTGACCGCCGCGCCGATGACGAGGAAGAAGAACGAAGCCATCACCGATATCACACCCCATCCCACCATCGTTTTCGGCAGCATTCGATCCAGCACGTCCATCATCCAATCAAAAATTCGCCAGATCGTCCGTTGAATCTCTATCCAGGACGGTCCGAAAAAGATGCTGCCGCCGACCACAACGCCTATGCCAAGCATCCAGATCGCGATCGGCAGGAAGAAGCAATACACATAGGTGAGATACGCACCGCTGATTCCCAAAATTGCCGTTGTGATGTATCGCGGAGAGGTTTCCCCGAACGAAAAGGTCAGTTGATGCGGGCTGCCCAAAGAAACCATGATGGCGATGATCGGCAGGATGACGCGCAGCGCCAGCAATTCCCGCTTGGTGCCAAAAGTGGAAGGGGACATATGATTCAGCGTCAGCGTCAATCCCAGAAGCAGCGGGGCCGCCATCGCGGCCATGTAATCAACATCATAAACATAATGCAGAATCCCCAGATGCGCAATCAATGACACCCACGGCAACCCCAGATACAAACCGGCGACACCCGAAACCCTGGTTGAGTGTCCTTCGCCCCAGATGCGGACCGCCGCCTCGCGAACGAGCGGCATCATCCCAATGAGCCACCACACGATATAAAAATTGCGCGGCGAAACCGAACCATGGTCGATACCCCGAAAAACGCATGGCATTGCCAGCAGCGCCGCCAACTGGAACAAGACGTAAACCAGCCTCGCCGGCGAAAGGTCCGCCCCCAGCACCGCATCACAAAAACCATCTTGATCGTCGAGATGATGAACAGCGCATCCGATCGCGATGCCCAGACGAAGGTTTGCCGTCGCGATCTCGGCGTTCAGGAACGTCACATCCACCAGGAAAAATGCCTCAATGATGAGCAGGATTTTCCCATCGCGCAGCAGCCCGCGCGATAGCAGCAGCAGCGACAGGCCGACAAGCATCGCTTCATAGATATTGATGGTCGCCAGCAGCATGAGCAACCGCTGCATCGGCATCGAAACCCAGGAGGAAGAATTGGTCAGCGCCAGGCAGCCCCAAAGCATGCAGACCGCGCTGATGAGATAGAACGGATTGCGATCGACGATAATGCGAAAGAGCCGGGAGCGGAACGATTCACGCCGCCGGGCAGGTTCGATTGGATTGGTAGGAGGAGTCGAGTCGTCTGTTGTCGGGTTCATGGTCATACCAGGCCTCCGATCGTGCGCAGCGCCAGCCGTGGATATGCATCCGGCGTCCCTGAAGCTGCACTTTGAGTTGATGGGTTGAAAACTGCTGGGATGGATTCCGCACAGTCACAATGATGTCACGTGCGAGTGAGCTGAAAGTCGCATCGCGAAATTTTGTGCCGGCAATCGCCTTGAACTCATTTCCTGATGTCACGGCCGCCGCCAAGGGCAGCGACGGCAGCCTTCAACGCTTCCGCATCCCCCACATTCCCCGGGAAAACAATATAAGGCATCCCCGGAAACCGGGTTTCATCGCCAAGCTCCCACACCGGCACGCCAGGCAGAACCTGTCCGGCGACCATCGCGCGTTTCACACCCAGCCCGCGGGTGGCCAGGTCGCTGGAGGTGATGCCGCCTTTGGCAATGAGATAGCGGGGACGAATCGAGACTGCCCGGACCAGTTCGATCAGGGCATCGGAAATCCGGCGGCCGATCGCCAGGCTGGTCGCCGCATCCGCGCCCGTCACAAGTCCGCGGCTGGTGAACGCCACCACATCTTCCCCTTCGCCCAATCGGTGGTTGGTCTCCGCCACAACCCGGGAAATTTCCGCATCGCGTGTGTCGTCCGCCAGCAGCGCATCGACAGACATCTCCATCGCGTGGAGTCCCTTGGTTTCGAGCAGTCGTTTTAGCTGCTCCGTCGTCTTAGGCACATAAGACCCGACGACGGTCAATCCCCCCGTACCCGGCGTGAGGTTCAAATCTGCTGCCGTCAGCAATGGCCGCGGCGAAAGCCCAAGCCGAGCGGCCACAAACGATGCGGCTGTGCGAAAGAGATATCGCTTCCCCCTCCGCTCCGCGCCCAGCAGCCCTTTCACAAAAACTTCCATATCCCGATGGCACACCGCATTTACAACACAGACGCTGCCGGAAGGAACTTTAAACAGCCGTTCGCAAACCGTTTGCGGTCCACCACTGCGGATATCATCCAGTGAAATCGAACTGACGCGGTCAATTGTCAACCCACCGCCGCATTTTTCCACGGCCCATTCGCGGAGATTTGAAGCGAGATAACCAAACGCCGCATCGCGAGCAAAGGGCGTTTCGCCTGCTGGAACCAGCGTCTCTCCGTCGGCCACATAGTGAATATCGTCTACGGTATAACGTCCGCCGGCTTCAAAAAACGGCAGCAGGATCGTCGCATCAAACGGACCAAGCACCCGGCCCAGAACATCCGTTTCCAGAGGGAAATGGCCGCGTAAAGTGGAATCCGACCGGGAGATCACGACAAAATCTTTCCCCGACCCGGCTGCCGCCGCTTTCAGGTGAACAGCAATCTCGTGATTGAGTTCCGCGGCAACATCTGCCGTCAGGCTGCGCGAGTTTGTCAGGATATAAAAGCACGGAAGGTCATTGGAGAATTCGGCGCCGAGCGCCGCTGTATCCCACGTCGTCAGCACGGGAATGTCATAAACAGTCTGAGTGCCGGTTGGATCATCATCCAGCACGACAATCTTCTTCCCCTCGCCTTGAACCATCGCGCGGATCGCAGGCGCGGGATCCTCCCCCCAGATTGGCGGCAGGCCGGCGAACAATTCTGATTTGCTGATGCGCGACGCCATGTTTGCCCGTTTATTTGCCCGTCAACTCAACCTGCACCCCTTGCGTCGCCGACTTGTCCAGAAACAGCGCCCGCTTGCCTTGCGTTCCCTGGTGCGGCGACGATGTCGCCGGCACCGGCGCAGTCGCCTTGGCCTGGGCGACATCCTCCACCTTCAGGCAGAAGTGATGCAGCCCCGGACCATTCTTCGCCAGCCACCCTTGAAGCGGGTGCTCGGGTGTGAGCGGTTCGACAAGCTGCAACTGCGTGTTGCCCAGGTCCAGATGCGTCAGCCGCACTGTCCCGTCATTCACCGCTTCACTGTAGAGCACTTTGAGGCCGAACGTGTCGCGCCATATCTTCAACGCGGCTTCGGTGTCCGGCACAACGATGGCAAGATGATCCAGTCCCTGGTGTTTCATATTGGTTTTGCTCCAAAAACGCACTGGTTTATGGCAGCGGCGCGGCTTCGCTCTTTAAGGTGATGAGCCGATCCTCTTTCGGAAATGTTTCAATCACCACGTCTTTATAGATCACTTCCTGCGGCTTGGCGAAGCCGTGCAGTTGCAGGCCGATCGGTCCCGCTTTAAGCCGGCCCGGGTTCGGTTCGCGCCAGTCGAGCACTTGCTGCCCGTTGTAAGCGATGCGCAACCTGTTCCCCTGCGCGAGCATCTCTATATGAATCAAGTCATGCTGGCCGGCGATCTTTTTCGCAAGCGCCTTGCCCGATGGATCGAACTGAATGTTTTTATTCGTCACATAATCCCAAAGGCCCAGCCCCGGAAACATCAAAAGCGGCCCTTTGTAAGCCCACCGGTTTTTGCCGTTGGTCGTGATCGCGCGCTCGCCCCAGAAGCAGACCCCCGCGTGATTGTCCGACTCAACCATTTGCGACGAAAATATGAGCCGGAAATCCGAAAAGTCTTTTTGCGTCAACAGAAAATTGGACTGCACCCCCGATCCTTTCGCCGTGAACACCCCGTCTTTCACCGACCAGTATCCCGGACTACCGTCCCAGCCATCGAGCGTCTGTGCGTGGGAATAATCCAGGCGCTCGGTCTGGCCCGTGCGTGGCGGGACGACGGGCGCATGCGCCCAGTCAACCTCCGGCAATGCAATCCCCGTCCCAGCGGACGTCGCCGCGATGGTCGTCACGACACCGCCTGGTGTGATCTGGCGAATCGAACGGTTGTCCGCATCGGCAACAAACACATCGCCTGCCGGGTCCACGGCGATGCCGCGCGGCTGGTTGAAACGCGCCGCGCTGCCCGTGCCATCGGCGTTGTCGTTCTGGCCTGCCTCGCCGGCGAAAGTTGAGACCACACCACTGGCAGTGATCTTGCGAATGCAGTGATTGCCGGTATCCGCCACATAAACCGCGCCCGCCGCATCAACGCCCAGCCCATGCGGCTGGCGAAAGCGCGCGGCAAGACCAGTGCCGTCGGTTTTGCCGAGTTGCCCGGCCTGCCCGGCCAGCGTCGTCACCACGCCATCGGGAGTGATCTTGCGAATGTTGGAATTGCCTTCGTCCGCGACGTAAACAATATTCTGGGCATCGACTGCAATGCCGCGCGGCATGTTGAAAAGCGCGTCGCTCCCCGCGCCGTCTGTGCTGCCGCTCGCTCCGGATTTTCCGGCGAAAACAGACCCAACACCGTCAGGAGTGATTTTGACAATGGTATTGTCGCCATGGTTTGCGACGAACACATTCCCGCTGCTGTCCACCGCCACACTCATCGGCTTGTTGAAGTTTGTTTTGCCGGTCTGCGCGGAGAGCGCCGTCACAAGGCCGCCCGGAGAAATCCGATATACGTCATTGTCACCTGAATCGGCGACAAAGACGGTGCCCTGGGCGGTCGTCGCGATTCCGATCGGGGCCGCGATCGCCGATCCGCCCAATTCGCTCACCTTACCCGCCGGCGTCAGCTCCTGCACTTTCCCCGAATCCACATCCACGACATACAGATTGCCGGCGCCGTCTATGGCGATGCTTTGCGGATTCTCGAGCGCAACGGTCGTGAATGGTCGCGTCGTTGAGGCCGCCGCCGCGGTGGAAGGGGCAGCGATATCCGCGGCGAAAGTCAGATTGGAGCCGAACGCCAGGAAAAGCACGCCGATGGAGATGGAGTATTTCATATTAATTGTCACGAGCTTTATTTTGCGAGACTGTCTGCCGCCGCTTGTTGAAATGTTCGTCGCAGGACGGTGTTGTCGCTGTTGCCAAAATTCGATCGCTGCGTCATCAGCACGTAAGCAACGCCGCGCACGGGATCAATCCACGCTTGCGTCCCCCAACCACCACCGTGGCCAAATGTTCCCGGTGAAAGCATCGCCGCCGCGCCTTCGTGCGGGGTGCGCAGGATGCACGTGCCAAGCCCCCAGCCATAGTTTGCGCCGTGATTGCCCGTCCCTTTGGATTGGAAAAATCCGGTCGGCAGGTCGCCGGTCTGAATCGTCGTCAGCAGCGTCATGGCCGCCGCGCTTAGGAAATGTTTGCCGTCGACCACACCACCGTCGAGCAGCATCTGGCAGAAACGCGCGTAATCTGGACCGGTGGAATAAAGTCCCATGTTGCCAAAAGGCGGTCTATCGTCCCCGCCGACATCCGCTCGCGGCGGCACGGCTTCAAGATTGCCTGTCGTCGGATTCTTCGAATAAGCGGTAACAAGCCGCGCAGAAAATTCACCGCTTCGCCGGAAAGTCGTGTCCTTCATGCCGAGTGGATCGAGGATGCGCTTTTGCACGAACGCATCGTAAGACATGCCGCTCACCACCTCGACGATATGCGCCGCGGTATTGATCCCCGATTGGCAGAATTTCCATTTCGCTCCAGGTTCAAACTGCATCGGGGCGGCCAGATATAAAGCCGTGAGATCAGCCAGCGTGCGTGCTTTCATCGCCGAGGCATCGCTGGCTTCGCCTAATCCGGAAGTGTGCGTGAGCAGATGCGCCAGCGTGATTGTCGCAGGTTTGCCGGACGGAGTTTTCAGCGAGGCGAACTCGGGAAGGTATTTGGTGATCGGCTCATTCACATTAAGCCGACCTTCGTCTTGCAGCAGCAGGACGGCGACCGCCGTGACGGGTTTGGTCATTGAGGCGATCCAGAAAATGCTGTCAGGCTCCATCGCTTTCTGGGCTGCGATGTCGGCAAAGCCGCTGGCCTGAAGGTGAATGATCTGGTCTTTCGTGGCCACAACCGTCACTGCGCCGGCAATGTCGTGCGCGTCGATCTCGCTCTGAACCGCAGCACTGACCCCCGGAATGACCGGTGCGGCCGCGAAGGATGCCGGCGACAGATGCAGCGCAATCACACACAAGACAAGTCCGGCCACGCGCGTTTTCATAGTGCAGATACCTCGACAGGCCGGTGGTTTTCAGCTGATTGATAGATCGCTTCCTGCACCGCCAGCGTTCGCAGGTAATCTTCGCCGCTGGTTTCAAACGGCTTGCCATCGATCAGGCGCTCGATGAAATGCCGCTGCGTGAAATAGACGCAATCGCCGGCGAAATTTCGGTCGGCCCGTTCATACGCGATTTCCTCTTCCGGCTTTCCAAGGCGCTGAATGGTCAGCCGCGCGTCCGCATAAAGCCGAATCGTGCCCGCGCTTCCCTCGATTAAAAATTCCCCAAATGTCAGCCGGGGATTCGCCGCGGTGGTTTCGTTGTAGCGATTGGCGTCCCACTGCCCGAGCGTTCCGTCGCCAAACTCAAATACAACTAGCGAGCAGTCCTCCCCTTTGATGAGCGGATTCAGCCGGCGGTTCCACGCCGAAACCCGGCTGATCTCGCCGCCCAGGAACCGAAATGTATCGATAAAATGCACCCCATTCTCATAGACCAGCATCCTGGGATAATCGCGAAAATACGGCTGCCGCGGCAAATAGGCATTCGTGCCCCATCCATCCCCCATGCGCGACCGGAACGAAAGCGAAAACAAATTTCCAATGGCCCCCGCGCCAAGCTGCCGCTTGATTTCCCGGTGCCATGGCTGAAACCGAAAGTTCTCATGAACCATGAACCGCACGTTCGCCGCCGCTGCGTCGGCGACGATCGCTTTGGCTTCATCGAACGATGGCGCGAGCGCCTTCTGGCAGATGATATGGATGCCGCGTCGCGACGCCTCCGCACAGATATCCCGATGCGACGGCGGGGGGGTGATGACATCCACAAAGTCCGGCTTCTCCGCGTCAAACATCTCACGGTAATCCGCATAAAACTTCGTCAATCCGAACTTCGCAGTAATTCCCGCGGCCTTGGCTGCATCCCGGTCGCTGAATGCAACGATCCGTACTTGCGGAATGCGCGTCCACGCTTCGTAATGGAATTGACTGAAGTATCCAGCGCCGATGCAGACGCCCCGGAGGTTTGCATTCATATTGCCGCCTCCAGCTTCCGATCCGTCCGCGCCAGCAGCCAAAGCCCGATTGCGAAGATATTCAGCGCCGCCCCCGAATAAAAAAATCCCTTCGCGCCGTAAGCGAGAATCAGATACGGGAATGCCAGCCCGACAATCGCCGATCCTAAATTGCCCGCCATATTCATCGTACCCGAAACAGCGCCGGCATTTTTGCCGCCGATGTCGATGCAAAAAGACCACGAAGGGCTGAGCGTCATATCCGCCCCGAAGATCGCCAGCGACAGCCAGACCACTGCGCCAATCGCAGTTCCCTGGCCCACGCTGCCAATCAGCCCTGCCGCCGCCAGCGCAAAACCAATCATCGCCGGGAGCCTTCGCGACCAGTTTCCCCGGCCCTGCCGATAAAGCCGATCCACCAGCCACCCGGAAAAAATGTTCCCGGCCGCCCCGAACAGCAAAGGCGCCATCGTATAGAAACCCGCATTCACCGCGCCGAGGCTATAAGTTTTTTTAACATACGGATAGAGCCAGGTCAGGCAGAAAAAGAAGGTGAAGTTGCTGGCAAAATACTGCCCCATCATGAGCCACAGGTCGATCGAACCAAACAGCCTGCCCACCGAAAGCGGCTTCCCCGGTTGTGCATCTCCTGTCGGCTGCTGGCGATTCGCCACGATCAGATCCAATTCCTCCGGAGAAATTCCCGGCATTTCTGCCGGCTCGTCATGAAACCAGACCCACCACGCCGCCGCCCACGCCAGCCCGGCCATCATCAGCACCAGAAATGCCCTGCTCCATCCCAGCGTCGCGATCAGCCACGGAAGGATCGGCATTGTCACCGCTGCCCCGATGCGCGATCCGGAAAAATTAATTCCTTTAACCAGCCCCCGCTCCTGAACCGGTATCCATGAATAGACAACCCGCGCCATTCCCGGAAACGCTCCCGCTTCACCCGCCCCAAACAAAAAGCGGATAACCATCATGGAAACCAGATTCCATCCCGCTGCCGTCAATCCCGTGAACAGCGACCAGAAGCTAACGACAGCCGCCAGCGTCCGCCGGCCTCCCAACCGATCTGCCACTGCCCCCGTCGGTGTCTGCAGCAGCGCATACCCAAAGGCGAACGAAGCCATGATCCAGCCCCAATGCTTTTCTGCCCAATCCTTATCCGACCAGCGGCTGTCATGTGCCGTCAGCGAATGAATGATCGGATCCTTCGCCGTCGAAATACATGCCCGATCCACATACAGCAGCACCGATAACAGAAACGTGGCCAAAATGACCAGATGCCGCCGGGCAGTCACAGGCTGTAATGCCGTGGAATTCATGCGGTCAGCCAACCGTTCTCGGGAATGCCTTCAATCGCAATCGCACGGCAGGGGCAGCCGTCGCCGCCAAGTGGTTTGAGAGGCAGCGCGACAAAGAAAACCTTCTCATCCCGCAACTGATCCAGATTCGTCAACCCTTCCACGATTCGCACATTCCCGCCCAGAAGGATCTTGTGAATGAGCGTGACTTCAGCCCTGTCATTCACGTCCGCGATTGAAGGCGGTTCCACGCCCAGCAGCTTCACCCGCTTTTCAACGCACCATCTCGCCAGCGCTTCACTCACCCGCGGCAGCCCGTCACGGTACACCACCGGATTGTTCACATGCCTGCTCCAATCCGTTCTCAGCAGCAGGCTCTCTCCCGGCAGGAATTCTGCCGCGGCCTTCCCCAGATGTGCTATATCGATCAGCGCCTTCGCTGCAATGCCCGAAAGGTTAATCACCCACGCCGCCCCCATGCACTGCTCGGGCGTGTGCTGATCGATCGTCTCCGGCCCCGCCTCAAAATGCACCTGCGCATCCATATGTGTTGCGGCATGTGAATACAGGTGCAGCGCAGAAGCATTCCAGCCATCGGCGCAAAAAGATACTTCGGCTCGCTGTCAAAGCCGCGCATGCCCGGTCGAAGAGTAAGCGTCAGATCCGTGATGCGAGCCATGTGACCTACAGATTTGCGATAACCAGGTCGCCCATCATGCTGGTTGAAAGTTTCCCCTTCAGATCCGCCGTGCGGTTAGCCGGATTGGCCAGTACTTTTTCCACCGCCGCGCGAATCATCTCCGCGCCGCGCGAAAGCTCCGGATGCTTCAGCCAGTCAAACATCAGCGCCACCGAAAGAATCATCGCGATGGGATTGGCCAGTCCTTTGCCTGCGATATCCGGCGCTGACCCATGCGAAGGCTGAAACACCCCATGCTTGTCCCCCAGGTCCGCCGACGGAGCCATCCCCATCCCACCAACCAGCCCGGCTGCCAGGTCTGAAAGAATATCCCCAAACATATTTTCCGTAACCATCACATCAAAACTCTGCGGCCGGCGCAGCAGATACAGCGCCGCCGCATCGACATAAACATGCTCCGTCTCCACATCCGGATACTCCCGCGCCATCTCGTCAAACACCCGTCGGAAGAACACCATCGAAGGTAGCACGTTCGCCTTGTCCACCAGCGTCACCCGCCGCCGCCGCGTACGCGCCAGTTCAAACGCCGAACGAAACAGCCGCTCCGAACCGCGCCGTGTGATCCGCAGAATATCCAGATATTCCGAATCAGAACTATTCTTCGAAAGCCGCCCCGAAAACAAACCCTCGGTGCTCTCCCGCACAATCACAAAATCAATCTCGCCTGCCTTATATCCCTTCACTGGCGTGTCGTCGGCATGGTAAAGCTTGATTGGCCGAATACCTGCATACAGATCGAAATGCTCGCGCAGATCAATTTGCGGTGTCATTTCCTTCCCATCCGGCCACCGCACGTGCGGCAATCCCATTGCCGCCAGCAAAATCGCATCCGCCGCTCCGCACGCCGCATATGCCGCCTCGGGCAACGGATTCCCGGACCGCAAAAATTCCCCTGCCCCAACCGAAACCTCTGTTAATTCAAATTTCACCCCACCCAGCCGCCCCTCAATCGCGCGCATCACCTTTACTGCCTCAACCATCACCTCCGGCCCAATGCCATCACCCGCCAGAACGGCAATCGTCCAGACTTTTCGCGAAGTTGACCGTTTTTCGGCAGCAATACTTGTCATAAATTATGATAACCAGGTCAACGATTCATCCCCCTGAACCATCTTGCCTGCTCGATTGTCGCCGGGAGAATGAATTGCCGTGCCTTGATTGCCACAGGCTGTTAGCCTCGCCCGAACCATTGAGTTGTGAAAGCAAGAAATCCCAAAAGAGTTTAGCTGTTACGACGTTCGTTGCAATCAATCACATTCCAATGGTACGACCTCGCCGCTATTCCCATGCCATCGCCATACTCAGCCCCTCTGTTGAAAGCCTCGCCTCCAGCGAGTATTACGATCACCTGATCTTTCTTGTCCCCTTTCGAAAATGAAATGACGCATCGACAACGGGTGTTGGCGGATCGCTTCATCGGATCTCCACTCGAATTTATATTCAATTTCCTGGCCCGCCTTCTCGGGGCCACCATGCGCCGCAATCACACGATGACGCCGGGGAACACCCGCGAGATCGTCGTCGCCAAGCTCGTGGGGATGGGCAGCATCCTCCAGGCCACGCCGCTGCTTCGCGCCCTGAAAACGCAACATCCCGATGCCAAAATCCGATTTGTCACCTTGCAGGCCAACCGCACCCTCGTTGAGCGGTTGAAGGATGTCGATGAAGTGCTCTGTCTCGATGACCGCGGCGTCATCCGCATGGCCGTCACCACCATCAAGGTCATCGTCCGACTCATCCGCCTCAAGACCGATGTCTACTTCGACCTGGAACTCTACTCCGCTTTCTGCTCACTGCTGGCGCTCTGGGCGGTCACGCGCAATCGAGTGGGCTTCTATCGGCGAAGCACGAACCTGAAAAACGGCATCTATACCCACCTTGTCTACTTCAACACGCGCATGTCTGTCCGCCAGCTCTATCTGCAACTGGGCCGCGTGGTGGGCGCTCCTGCCCCGGCGGATGATTCCATCGGCCCCATCATTCTGCGCGACAGCGATCGGGAAACCCTCAAACAAAAGCTCGCGGCGATGCCAGGTTGGGGCAATGCAACCGAGCCATATATCATCGTCAACCCAAACGCTTCCGACCTGCTCCTGGAACGTCGCTGGCCGGCGGCGTACGTCATCAGCGCCGTCCAGAAACTCACCGATCTCGGGCACAAAATCGTCTTCGTCGGTTCGCGATCCGAATCGCCATATGTTGAAAGTCTGATCGACGGATTATCTCCCGAAGCCAAAGCACGCTGCATTACCACCGCCGGTATTCTCACATTGCCCGAGCTGTTCGCACTTCTGAAAGACGCCGCCTGCGTGTTGACCAATGACACAGGGCCGATGCACATGTCCATCGCACTTGGCCGCCCAACCGTATGCTTGTTCGGCCCCGTCAGCCCCGAGCATTATGGACATTTTGGCGACAACGTTATCATGCTGTATGCGCCGGTTTTCTGCAGCCCATGTGTACACGAGATGGACGAACCGCCGTGCAATGGAAACAATGTCTGCATGCAGCGATTGGCGCCGGAACTGGTGGTTGAATCGGTGCTGCAATTCGTCGGCCCGAATCCCGATATCAAGGGGCGATTCATCCGCCTGCCGATGGTGACCGATGACCAATTCAATCATCCGCTCGGCCTGGTGGTCCGGGCATCAATCGATCCCAAACTTGTCTGATTCGCTGTTCGTAAAAAGAGGCACGCCATCAATCCCACAGCGCGAGACCGAGCCATCATTGAAATCGCGAAACGGGAAACCAGCCCCGCTTATACCGCGGAGTTTGCCCCGATTGCGAAAGGTCCCCTCATAGCCATCGCCGGGATGGTCGCTCTTAGCACGATCGCGGCGGCATATATCATCACAACGCGCGTGCAGCGCGCTCTGGGGCTTAGCCGCAATCAATGACTTCGCAAGCGCCTTCATTTGATCTCCTCATCGTCGGCTCCGGCCCCAGCGGCGTCCAGGCCGCCGTTGAAGCGACCGCGCACGGCGCCAAAGTCGGCCTCGTTGATATTGGCGGCACGGACGACAGGTACGACTCGCTCATCCCAGGAAAATCCTTCACCGACCTGCGCCAAAACGACCCGGGCCAACAGCAATATCTCCTGGGTGATCCCGAAGCCGCGCTTGCCAATCTCACCCGTGCCGGCGCCCATCTGACTCCGCCGCGGCAATACATGGTCCGCGACATGGACCAACTGTTTCCCTTGGAATCGCAAAGCTTCTTCCCCCTGCAAAGCACCAGCGCCGGCGGGCTCGGTATCTCCTGGGGGGCGAATGTTTATACGCTGGAAGATTTTGAATTGCAGCGGGTGGGCCTGCCGGTGGAGGAACTTAAGGCGTGCTATGAAAAAGTCGCTGCCGACGTGGGCGTCAGCGGCCCCACCGACAGTTTCGGGAAATTTTTGGCCGATATTTCATGCCGGCAGCCCCCGCTGTCGCTCGATACCAATGCCCGGTCGATCCTGGGTAATTACCAGCGGGCGGAAGACAAGCACGCGAAAAAAGGGTTTCGGTTAGGCCAGGCCGCCCTGGCGGTTCTTTCGCAGAATCTCGGGGATCGCCAGGCGAATCAGTACACCGATATGGATTTTTATGGCGACGTCGGGTTCTCCGTCTATCGTCCGCAGTTCACGCTTCAAACACTGCGATCACTTTCAAACTTCACGTATCTCACGCGCCTTCAGGCAATCTCTTTTGAAGATGCCAACGATGACGGCATTCGCCTCAAATGCAGGAACCTCCAAACGGGAAATGAGGAAATCCTGACGGCCAGGCGCCTGGTCCTCGCCGCCGGCGCGATCAACAGCGGCAAGCTGGCGCTTCGATCGCTTCCGCAGTTCGGCAATCGCCTGCCGATTCTGTGCAATCCGAACCACTGGATCGCCGCCATCAATCTGGCGATGCTTGGCCGGCCGGCGGATGATCCCCGGTACAGCCTGGCGCAATTGACGGCTTTGCAGCGAGCGCCCGGCAACATGCAGGATTACGTGCTGGCGCAATTTTATTCGTATCGCTCGCTGCTTTATTTCCGGATGCTCCGCACCATCCCCTTGCCGCCGAGGCTGGGCGTCACATTCCTGCGGTTGATTTCAACTGCGCTGACCTGCGTCAACCTGCATTTTTCCGACTCCGTTGCCGATTCAAAATGGATTGAACTGAAGCAGCAGGGCGGCAGGGAAGTTTTTTCCGCTCATTACGAACCGACCCCGGAACAGGCCAGGACCATAAGACAAGGCGAACGGCTCATGCTTCGGCGTCTGCTCAGCATTCGCTGCCTGCCGATGGGCATTGCAAGGCCGGCCCATGGCGCGAGCATTCATTACGCCGGCACGCTGCCGGCTTCGGAAACGGATCAGCCGTTTCGGTGCGATCCGAATGGCCGGTTGTATCGCACGCGAAATGTTTATGTCGCCGACGGATCTTCGTGGAAATTTCTGCCGGCCAAAGGGCTGACATTCACTCTCATGGCAAACGCGCGGCGCGTCGCGGCAAAAGCGTTGGAAAACTTGCAACAATAAACGCGGCATGAGCGCCTCGCTGTGTCGAACACCGCCGGGCGCCGGCAAAGCGCCCATGCCGCTAAAACGATGAGTCTTGAACATTCCATCATCGCGATCACCGGGGCCAACGGTTTTGTTGGCTCGTGTTTATCCCGGATACTTACCGGGCAGCATTCGGCGATTGTGCGACGCCTGGGTCGCTCAACAGAACCGGGCGCCAATTCCTTTGCCTTCAATCTATCCGGCACGCTCGACCCAGCCGCCTTGCAGCCACTCGTGCGCACGGTGATCCACTGCGCATACGATGTAAAAAACGCCAACCTCGCCGACTCGCGGCGGATCAATGTCGATGGCACAATGCGCCTAATCGCACAATGCATCGATTCCGACGTCGAGCACTTCATTTTCGTTTCATCGATGGCCGCCCACGCAGGCGCCCGTTCCGTCTACGGCCAAACCAAATGGGAATTGGAAAACCGCATTCGCTCGCTGCAAAGCCCGAAATTGCTGACCACGATCGTAAAACCGGGCACCGTGATCGGCTCCGGCGGTGTCTTCTCCCAGACACGCGCCCTCGTCAGACGCCTGCCCTTAATTCCCGTCTTCTATGCCGGCGGCGGGAAGCTGCAAACCGTTTTTATTTATGATCTGTGTAATGCAATCATTAAAATTGCATCGGATCGCCTGCCAGGCGAGTTCCTCATCGCTGACCTGGATGGGGTAAGTCTCACGGATTTCTATCGCGGCGTCGCCGCCCTGGAAGCAAAGCGCCCGCGGCTGATCCGATTTCCAGGGAATCTCACGCTACGTGCTGTGCGCTTGTTCGAGGCGATCGGGCTAAAACTGCCGATCACTTCAAATAATCTCCTCGGCCTCAAGCATCTGCATTATTTCGATCCATCACCCAGCCTTGCAGCGCTTGGCAATATGACCATCCTGAACTTCCCGCAATCCATCGAGCGGCTGGCTCGCGAAGAAGGTCATCATGACTCAACTGAGCTTCCCCCACGTTTACCCTGGGAAAATCGATCGTAGCAATCACACCCTCACGCACCAATCTTGCAATTCAAATTACCAATTCTAATATCCCACTTAAAACCTATGTCACGCCTTCGTTTTCCCCGCTTACATTATTCCGGCATCGGCCCTATCCTGATCGCTCTCCTTTTCACCTTTGTTTTGATCGTCGCGCTGTGGCGGGCGCTCGACGTTGTCCAGATATATCCCGATGCAGTAGCCGGCCACATCGCCTGGTTCGATATCGATAAAACCCGCGACTTTCACACTGTGGAGCTGGCGATCGCGCTCGTCGTCCTGCTTTCCCTTTCGATCACCGCACTTTGCCAATGGGTGGGCGGCAATGATCCTGATTCCGAGCTGCGCCAGGCGACTAAAGAACTGCTCCTGATCTCGCTGATCCCTGCCGCGTGGCGATTGGCGGTCGCGTGCAGCATTCCGCTTGAAGGAATGCCGCCCGTCCGATGTCTCGCCGCCTTTCCGCTGGTTGCTGTCCTGAGCCTTCTCGCGATGGCTCGATACCGCAAGAGTCTCCGCGCCGAGCAGGTTTTGATCATCGGCGGTGGAATTCTTCTTGCCCTCTTCTTCTCTACCTTCGCCGGCATATCCTTTCCTGTCGCAATCTCCCGGCTGATTCCCAAAACAGCGCCGCTGCTGCGGCAACACGTGGAAATTTTCCCGGAAGTTTTCGCCGGCGCTGCCGGCATCGCGCTGCTCGTCGCGTGGATCAAGTCCCCGTCCGCCGGCATGTTCCAGCAGCGGATTATTGTCATCCTGAAGGCGGTCCAGCTCCCATTGCTGCTCCTGTTCTTCTATCTCATCCCGCCGCCGCTCATCGATCCGCTGCATCGTTTTCGAAATCCGTATCCGATCGCTCTGGCGCTCACGTTGGCGATCGCCGCCGCCCTCGGTGGTTGGTTCATGTATCGGCGGTTTTGTTTGCCTTTGCAGGACGAATCCGCCGGACGCGTGCTGGGCAGCGTGATCGCGCCTGTTTCTATCGCGGCTCTCGTCATCTTCATTTACTGCGGCGCCGCCGAAGTTCCCTCGCCATTCCGCGATTATTTTCACTGGGGCGAACAAGTCCTCCCCTGGCAGCAATGGGTGGATTTCGGCAAGCGGCCCTATATTGATTTCGTCCCCATCCATGGCCTGATGTCGATGATGCGCAGGCTTCTTCAGCGCGGCCTTCTTCGACGGCTCCGCGGCATCGTACTCAGGCTCGGACATCCTCCTCACCAGCGTCGCCGCCGCCGCCGTCGCGCTGGCGGCCTGTGTGCTGCTTTCACCGCTTGCCGCCCTTTTTCTCCTGATGGGGACCCTCCCATACATGGACCGCATGTACTTCGTCGCGCCCGCCCTGATGCTGATCGCTTCCCCCGCGATGCTGCGAAGACCCATCCGCCTGCTCGTATTGTGGGTCATCCTCTGCGTGCTTGTGGTCGCCTATAACGCTGTAATGGGCCCGGCTTTCGTCATGGCGACCACGCCGTTCGCCATCTGGCTCCTGTGGCGCGCCTATCAAGGCAACCGCCGGGGTGCGCTGATGTTCATCGTCAGTGCCGCTGCCCTGGTGTTGATCTGCATGTCGATTCAGCCTCTTCGCGATATTGGCGTCGGCTTCTTTCGATTCGTCCGCCAAAACGCCTGGACGAACGACGTTGCACACGGATATTCGTTTTCCGAAGGGCTCACGCAGCGCGATCCCATGTGGGGCGTAGGATCGACCGAACTGCTCTGGCACATCAGCCGCCACGCCTGGGTAATTGTCACTTTGTTCGGCGCTTGCCTGTTCTGGCGTGAATTTCGACGCGAGCCGCATCTTCGCCGGCCTTCACTGTTAATCATGGCCGGATGCACTTCGCTCATGCTTCTGTTCACGGTCCCCTGGATTCTTGGCCGCATCGAAATCGCCAACTTCGGCCGCCCTGGTTCGCTGTCACATCTGGCGGTTTATTGGCTCCTGCCTCCAATGGTGCTGCTCGCGGTTTCGCGCAAGCGGCTGGTTGGCGCTCTGCTGGCGCTGGCGATCTTTGTTGGCGTTCTTTACCCCAGCAATCCAACCAACATCGATCCCGCGTCTGTGTCCGGCCGCGCTGTGATGATGCTGCAGATCCCGCGCGATGCGGTCGTCATTGATGGCCGCGACCACGACATGCCCCGCCTGGGTCAGGTCGTGCGCCCAACGCCCGATTTTCTCGCCGAGATTTTCCGACTCAAAAAAGATCTCTCTGAATTTCTCCGCCCCGGCGAAACCTATCTCGATCTGACCAACCAGACCGCCTTGTACTATTACCTGAATCTCCCCTGCCCCGTGCGCTATGCCCCCTTCGTCGCCGCCAACAGCGAACTGCAGAAAGGCATGACCGAGCAGCTAAAAGAACACCCCGTTCCCGTGGTGTTCATCTGGCCGTCCGGATGGATCGACGACGTCCCGGCGTCCCTTCGATGCTATGAGCTATATCACGACAACGTTCTCCGCTTTCCCGCCGTCCAGCGCGACGAATATACTTTCCTGGTCGACCCATCCCGCGTTCCCCAGGCCGGCCCAATCGGCAGCGAGGCCCAGCTCAGGGTGTTGGATGCCGCCCTCCGTCGCGCCAATCTGCTCCGGCTCCCGGTTTCATGGGGCCGCTCATGGACCACGCTCCAGCACCGCTTCGATCATGTCGCAAATATCCCCACGTCCGAGGTCACCTATTCACATGATGTCACCATTCGGCCCAGCGGAGCCTTCATCCCCTCGGGCCCCCATCCATATTGGGAATACGCCATGCCTCCCGAAGTAAAGGACGGCGCGACAGCGGATTTCGTCCGCGTCACCCTCGATACCGAAGCCTCCGACCGCGCGGCTACAACATATGCTGTAAAATCCGAGGTGGCCCCCGGCCCGACGACAGCCGAACCCGCAATGGCCTGCTACTGGGTCACTCACGACGGCCAATACTCCGACCCAATCCTATTCAAAGCCCGCCCCGGCAATCTGATCATTCCGCTCGGCGCCTATCCCCGCTGGCTTCTGGGAAAATCTCCCATGACCTTCCGCCTGGATTTCCAAAACCCTCAATGCGCTAAGTGGTTCAAGATCACGTCGATTGAATTCCTGCATCTCAAATTACTGTAGACCCGCGCTTGCTGCTCCCCGCCGCGCCCCCTGCACCCGACGACACCCTTCATCCCGAGGTACTCTGAAGGATTTTGCTTAAATCCCGTACTTCTTTCTCCGCCGCCAAAGCGTCGCCAGGTCAATCCCAAGAATCGTCGCCGCCTCATCCAAAGATTTCGTTCGCGCCAAAATCCGCCGGATATGCAGTTCCTCCAGCCGCTCCAGCGGAATCGAATCTCCCAGTTCCGCTGCCGTGACATTGCTCGGCAACACATTGCCCGGCAGATGCTCCATCCCCACCTGCTCCCCCTGGCACAGAATCACCGCGCGCTCGATCACATTCCGCAACTCGCGGATATTTCCCGGCCACGAGTAATTCAGCAGCGCCGCCGCCGCTTCCGATGTGAATCCCGCCGGCGAGTTCACCTGGCCCTTCTCTTTTCCAAGTTCCACCAGGAATCGCTCGGCCAAATTCAAAATATCCTCCGGCCTTTCCCGTAATGGCGGAAGATCGATCTGAATCACCTTGATGCGATACAGGAGATCTTCACGAAACCGCCCGGCCCGCACTGCCTCTTCGAGATTCACATTTGTCGCTGCGATGACGCGCACGTCCGCCCGCCGGGTGACGGCATCACCGACACGCTCATATTCCCGGTCCTGAACAAACCGCAGCAGCTTCGGCTGAAGCTCCAGCGGCAAATCCCCAATTTCATCCAGGAAAATTGTCCCCCCATCCGCGGTCGCAATGCGTCCGGGGTTCTGCGCGCAGCCCCGGTAAACGCCCCGCGCGTATGGCCGAACAATTCGCTTTCCAGAAGCTGCAATGACATGGTCGGACAAGACACCGTTGCAAACGGCTTGGCGGAGCGATCGCTCCATGAATGAATCGCCCGGGCCAGCACGCCCTTTCCGGTGCCGCTCTCCCCGCGAATCAGCACCGTCGTATCGCGGGTTGCCAGTTGTCGCGCCAGATTCAGCGCCCGCTGCATCTGCGCGCTATTACTTTTAAGACTCACCTCTCCGCCGGCCTGCCCCAGCAATCCCTCCAGCCCCGCGACTTTCTGCTCCAATGATCGCAGTTGCGTCGCCCGTTCAATCACCAGCCGCACCTGCGCTGGTGTGAACGGTTTGGTCAGATAGTCGGCGGCTCCGCGTTTCATCGTCTCCACTGCGCTATCGATCGAACCATGTGCAGTAATGATCACAATCTGAATCCAGGGGCTCTGTCCGAGCAATTCCGGAATGAGATCCACCCCCGTTTCCCGCCCGAGCCGCAGATCGACAAACGCCATATCGAATGACTGCCTCGCCGCCTCATCAATTGCGTCGCGGCTGTTGCTCACCGCAACCACCGTATGCCCGTCATTCTCCAGGCTCATCGCCAGCATCTTGCGGATGTTCAATTCATCATCGACCACCAGCATACGGAGCGAAGTTGTACCGACCGGGTTTGGCATAGTGAGCATCTGGAAAGTTCCAACAGCCCCCAAAGGATGGCTGCTCAAATGGTATGCCATCGTATTGGCCCCTGCCATTGCTGCCTTGACCGCGGGAAGGCGGCTGACATTGCAATATTCAATATCCAAAACGATCGCCAAACCCGCATTATGGCACTTTGCGCTGCTCATTTACCCAATCGGGTATTATAGACCCATGCCTGTCGGCATCCGCTTGTCATCATGCATTCTGCAATGCTTCACTGACAACCATCGTGCAGCCCGCACGAGAAATTCTCTGTCGCCCCGGTTTATTCCCCCGCCTACGCGTCCAGCCTGATGCCACAGTCAATTAAGGGCGGATGGCACTGCTTTCGCTCTTGCTCGGAGACAATCATGTTCGGATTAAGACAAAAGCTGATGTTTGGATTTGGGGGCCTGCTGGCGATCCTCTTCGTTGTCAGCGGTCTGGGGGTCGGTGTGCTCGTCCAGTACCGCGGCGCGCTCGACAAATTCTTCTATGAAAATTGGCGCAGCGTTGAATACAGCCAGAACATGGTTGACGCCCTCGATCGCCTGAACGACATCGCCAAACCCATCTCAGGAATTGATGGCCGGCCAAGTGCTGCTGACATCACCGCTGCCGCCAGCGCCGCCGGCTCTCCCTTGCGGCAATTCGACGACAATGTCAAAGCCGAAGACAACAACATCACCCTCGCCGGTGAAGGTCAAATCGCATCCGACCTCACATCTCTATGGAAAGGCAGCGCTCAGCCCGGCGCCTCATCCCCCAACTACCGTGATGCCTATATAAAACTCCTTTCAACCGCCACCACGCCCGAGGATCGCGCCGCCGCCTACGCCATGCTCGTTCGCCTCTCGCCCCTCATCAAAACCAAGGCCCAGAAGATCATCAATCTGAACTTCGCCAATCTCAATCCAATCGACGGCCAGGCGAAAGCCATGGCCGACCGCGCCATTCGCTTCATCGTGCTCTTTTGCGTCGCCGGCATTGCCCTGGCCGTCGTCTTCACGCTGGTGATGGGCCGATCCATCCTTCAGCCGCTGCAGACTGTCATCAAATCCATCCGCCAGATCGAAAAGGGAAACCTCGATCTGGTCGTGCAGGTGAAGTCGCGGGATGAACTGCATCAGCTCGCCGAGGCTTTCAACTCCATGGCCGCCAAGCTGCGGGAATTCCGCCGCACCGACCGCGCAAAGCTTGAGCGCACCCAGCGCACCACGCAGCTTGCCGTGAACAGCCTCCCCGACGCCATCGCCATCGTGAACCCCGACGGCACGATCGAACTCTCCAACAACAACGCCCAAAGCCTCTTCCAACTCAAGCCTGGCATGTCCATGCCTGACGTCCGCGAGCGCCGCCTTAACGCGATTTACAAAGAAGTGATGGAACAACAAAAGCCGCTGCAACCGCGCGGCTATGAATCCGTCGTCGAAGTGTACGACCAGGGCGGGCAACTGAGATATTTCCTTCCCCAGGCCGTCCCCATCTCCGATGGGGACAACCACCTCCTGGGCGTCACCCTTGTGCTCGGCGATGTCACCAATCTCCGCCGCCTCGACGAAATGAAAAGCGGGCTTCTTTCTGTCGTCTCGCACGAACTCAAAACACCGCTCACCTCCATCCGAATGGCCACCCATTTGATGATGGAAGAACGCATTGGACCGCTCAATGCAAAACAAACTGAACTCATCATGGCGGCCCGCGATGATTCTGACCGTCTCCAGCGAATCATCGAAGACCTGCTCGACATGGGCCGCCTCGAATCCGGCCGCGTAAAGCTTGATTTCGTCTCGCTCCCCGCCGAGCGCCTCGTGGCCGATGCCGTCTCCCCCCTGGAATCCTCTTTCCACGACCGCGGCGTCAAACTCGAAGTCAATGTTCCCGCCGACGCCCCCGAAGTCCTGGCCGATCCAACCCGCATCGACCACGTTTTTTCCAATCTCCTGACCAACGCCCTGAAATTCACCCAGCCCGGCGGCCGCGTCCGCGTCTATACCGAAATTGAAGATGAATTCGTCCGCTTCGTCGTCGAAGACACCGGCATCGGAATCCCCCAGGAACACCTCGGGCGCGTGTTCGAACGTTTCTTCCGCGTGCCGGGTAAAAAAAAACCGCCAGGCGCAGGCCTCGGCCTCGCCATCGCCCGCGAAATCGTAGATGTCCACGGCGGACAAATCGCCGTCCAAAGCCGCGAAGGTGAAGGCAGCCGCTTCAGCTTTACGCTCCAGCGTGTAAACCGTGAGCCTGCAACCGCGCAGGCAGGAATCAACCATGAAGCCAGCGTCTATTCTAATCACTGATGATGAGAGCAATATCCGCATGATGCTGCGGACATCGCTCGAATCCGACGGCTACGCCGTCACCGAAGCCGCCAACGGCCAGGAAGCGCTGGACATCCTCAAGACCAGCACCCCCGACCTCATGGTCCTCGATCTCAATATGCCCGTGCTTGATGGCATGGCCGTGCTCGAACAGATGAAGCTGATCGTCGGCAACTCCCGGCCCCGCGTGATTATCCTGACGGCCTACGGCTCTATCCCCGCCGCCGTCAAAGCCACGCGCCTGGGCGCAGTCGACTTCCTCGAAAAACCGATCACACCAAACGATCTTCGCCAGACCGTCAAGAGCGTGCTGGAAGAACCCGGCATGGATCCGGCCACCGATTACGTCCCCGAAACCAGTCAGTATGACAACGTCCTGGACCGCATCCGCCGCTCGCTGCGCCTGGCCGACTATGAAAGCGCCGAGTCCCTGATGACCGCCGCCGCCGAGCGGAAAGACCGCCATTCCGCCGAATATTTCAACCTTCTGGGTGTTTTATACGAGGCCCAGCGAAGGTGGCGCCTCGCCCGAAAGTGCTATGGCAAAGCCATCGCCGCCGACAAAAATTACCGCCCGGCGCAGTTGAATATGCAGCGCCTGTATGAACTGCATACCTTCGGCAAAAGCGCCAACCCCGCCGCCCTTGGCGATGAGCCGGACGACCTCCTGTACGCAAAACTGGCATAGGCAGCCAAAAATCTAAAAGACCCATGAATCGAAAGAAGAGCCGCCACATGAGATAAACACCAATCGTAAAATGAATGTATCTGCAATAATAGAATAAACAGTAAACAGCTCGAAGGGCCTTATATGCCGGACATCATCTTCATTCTCATAACTCTCGCGTTCTTCGGCGTCAGCATCCTCTATACCTATGCCTGCGGGAGGCTTTAACCCATGGAAATCATCATCGTCGCCATCGTCTCCTTCGCATTGATCGTCTACCTGTTCTGGACCCTGATCCGTCCGGAAAACTTTTAACAGCTCTTTGTCGCGCCCTCCGGTTCTCCGTGACAACTAAAAGCCTTAACCATCAAAAAAGCTGGGAACTTTTCCCACCCGTTCCGAGGTAACAGCATGAGTGCATCTGGCTGGATACAACTTTTTCTCTACGTCGGTCTGCTCCTGGCCTTAACCAGGCCGCTTGGTGTCTACCTGCTTCAGGTGCTCGACCCCGAGCGCGCCGGCGGCGGCACGTTCCTCGATCCCATCCTCGGCCCCGTCGAGCGACTGCTCTACAGGATCATGGGCGTCAAACCCTCAAAAGAGCACACTTGGACGTCCTACGGCGTCGCCATGTTTGTCTTCACCATCGTTACCATGCTCCTCACCTACGTGATGCTGCGCACGCAGGACAAGCTCCCCGGCCAGCATCTGCTGAACCCCCAGGGACTCTCCGCTGTCTCCGATCACCTCGCCTTCAACACCGCAGCCAGCTTCACCACCAACACCAACTGGCAGAGCTACGGCGGTGAATCCACCATGACCTATCTCTCGCAGATGGTCGCCCTCGCCTCCCATAACTTCTTCTCCGCCGCCGTCGGCATCTGCATCGCCGCTGCCCTCGTTCGCGGCGTCGCCCGCGACCGCAGCCATACCATCGGTAATTTCTGGCGCGATCTCGTTCGCCTTCATCTCTATCTATTGCTCCCCATCTGTGTGCTCTATGCCACCTTCCTGGTCAGCCAGGGAATCATTCAGAACTTCAAGCCATACACCGTCGCCACCGTCCTCGACCAATCCAGCGCCGCGTCCACCACTCAGCCCATCGTCCAAACCATCGCCCAGGGCCCCGTCGCCTCCCAGATGGCGATCAAAATGCTCGGCACCAACGGCGGTGGTTACTACAACGCCAACGCCGCCCATCCCTTCGAAAACCCCACCCCCCTCAGCGATTTCATCCAGATGATCTCGATCTTCGCGATCCCCTCCGCATTAACCTACTACCTCGGCCGCATGGTGAAACAGCAAAGCCACGGCTGGGCTGTCTGGGCCGCGATGTTCATGCTTTTCATCGTCGGCGCACTGTTCCTGTGGCGCATGGAAGCCATCGGCAATCCCCGTTTCGCCGGTCTTGGCATCGATCAAACCTCCGGCAACATGGAAGGCAAGGAAGTCCGCTTCGGCATATTCCATTCCGCCTTATTCGCCACCATCACAACCGACGCCTCGTGCGGAGCCGTCAACT
This sequence comes from uncultured Phycisphaerales bacterium, assembly GCA_963704405.1. Lineage (GTDB taxonomy): Bacteria > Planctomycetota > Phycisphaerae > Tepidisphaerales > Tepidisphaeraceae > MFD01213-c1. Next base: position 64,418 of record OY969903.1, on the reverse strand, counting down.
GCATGCATGACTCCCTCACCCCCATGGGCGGCCTTGTGCCTCTGTTCAACATGCACATGGGCGAAGTCGTCTTCGGCGGTGTTGGCGCAGGTTTATATGGCATGCTCATCTTCGCCGTCCTCGCCATCTTCATCGCCGGCCTCATGGTCGGTCGAACGCCGGAATACCTCGGTAAAAAAATCGAAGGTTACGACGTAAAAGCCGCCGTGCTCGGCATCATCGCCCCTTCCATCTGCATGCTCGGCTTCACCGCCTGGGCCGTCACAACCAACTGGGGCCTCGCCGGTCTCAATAACAACGGCCCTCACGGCTTCTCCGAAATTCACTACGCCTACACCTCCGGCGCCGCTAACAACGGCTCCGCCTTCGCCGGCCTCACCGCCGCCCCGGCCCCGCCCGCCGGATCGCCTCCCGGTGCCATCGGTGATCGCCACTATGACATCACCCTCGCCTTCGACATGCTCATCGGGCGATTCTTCATCATCATCCCCGTCCTCGCCCTGGCCGGTCATATGGCGAAGAAGAAAATCGTCCCCCAAGCGCCGGCAGCTTCCCCGTCAACGGCGCGACCTTCACCGTCGTGCTCATCGGCGTCGTCATTATCGTCGGCGCGCTCACCTTCCTCCCCGCTCTTGCGCTCGGGCCGGTGATCGAGCACTTCCTGATGTGGAAATCGCAACTGACCTACTGACCTTCAGCCTTGGATGTCCGTCCGTAAACGCAGCCGCGGCCAACAAAAACCTGGCGGCCCAAAAAAAATTCAGAGGACCTTATGTCAAATAAAGCTCGTCCCTTGTTCGATATGGAAATCGTCATCCCGGCGATTGTTGAGAGCTTTAAAAAGCTCAACCCCGTTCACATGTGGAAGAACCCGGTGATGTTCGTCACCGAAGTCGGCGCCGCCCTCACCACGCTCGATCTGCTCTTCACAAAAGATTCCCTTTCCTTCGTCCTCCAAATCTCCCTCTGGCTCTGGTTCACTGTCATCTTCGCCAACTTCGCTGAAGCCATGGCCGAAGGCCGCGGCAAAGCCCAGGCCGACACCCTGCGCAAAAGCCGCACCAAAAGCGTCGGCCGCAGGCTGATGCCCGACGGCGCCATCAGCGAAGTCCCCGCCGAATCCCTCCGCAAAGGCGATATCTTCGTCGTCACCGCCAACGAACTGATTGCCGCCGATGGTGAAATCATCGAAGGCGCCGCCAGCGTCAACGAATCCGCCATCACCGGTGAATCCGCCCCCGTCATCCGCGAAGCCGGCGGCGACCGCTCCGCCGTCACCGGCGGCACCACCGTCCTCTCCGACGAAATCAAAGTCCGCGTCACCGCCAACCCCGGTGAAAGCTTCATGGACCGCATGATCGAACTGATCGAAGGCGCTAAACGCCAGAAAACCCCCAACGAAATCGCCCTCTCCATCCTCCTCTCCGCCCTCACGATTATCTTCATGGTCGTCTGCATGACGCTCATGCCCTTCGTCATCTACACTAAGAACTTCCTCACCGACGATGCCTATACCAAGGTCAGCATCGCCGTGAACATCACCGTCCTGATCTCTCTTCTCGTCTGCCTTATCCCCACAACCATCGGCGGGCTCCTCTCCGCCATCGGCATTGCCGGCATCGACCGCATGGTCCAGCACAATGTTCTGGCGATGAGCGGGAAAGCCGTCGAAGCCGCCGGCGACGTCGATGTCCTCCTGCTCGACAAAACCGGCACCATCACGCTCGGCAACCGCCAGGCGACTGAATTCATCACCGCCCCCGGCGTCACTGCCGCCGAACTCGCCGACGCCGCCCAGCTTTCATCCCTCGCCGATGAAACCCCCGAAGGCCGCAGCATCGTCATCCTCGCCAAAGAAAAATACGGCCTCCGCGGCCGCGAAATCAGTGAAATGCCTCACGCCGAATTCGTCCCCTTCACCGCACAAACCCGCATGAGCGGCTTAAACGTCAACGGCGACATGTACCGCAAAGGCGCCGCCGACAGCGTCCGAAAATTCGTCACCGCCGGTGGCGCATCTTTCGCCCGCTGAGCTCGATCAGGCCGTCGAAAAAATCAGCCGCGCCGGTGGCACGCCCCTCGTCGTAGCCACTTCCCAAAAAGCGCTCGGTGTGATCTACCTTAAAGACATCGTCAAATCCGGCCTCCCCGACCGCTTCCAGCGCTTCCGCGCCATGGGCATCAAAACCGTCATGATCACCGGCGACAATCCCCTCACCGCCGCCGCTATCGCCAAAGAAGCCGGCGTCGACGACTTTCTCGCCCAGGCCACCCCCGAAGCCAAGCTCGCCCTCCTCAAGCGCGAGCAGGCCGCCGGACATCTCGTCGCCATGACCGGCGACGGAACCAACGACGCCCCCGCGCTCGCCCAGGCCGATGTCGGCGTCGCCATGAACACCGGCACCCAGGCCGCCAAGGAAGCCGGGAACATGGTCGATCTCGACAGCAATCCCACCAAGCTCATTGAGGTCGTCGAAATCGGCAAGCAGCTTCTCATGACCCGCGGCGCGCTCACCACCTTCAGCATCGCCAACGATGTCGCGAAATATTTCGCCATCATCCCCGCCATGCTCGTCGGCGCATTCCCCGAGATCGCCCCCCTGAACATCATGAAGCTCGGGACCCCCCACAGCGCCATCCTCAGCGCCGTCATCTTCAACGCCATCATCATCATCCTTCTGATCCCCCTCGCGCTCCGCGGCGTAAAATTCCGCCCCGCGGCCGCCGTCACCATCCTCCGCCGAAACCTCCTCATCTACGGCCTTGGTGGAATCCTGGTCCCATTCCCCGGCATTAAAATAATCGACCTCCTCGTCCATAACCTCCTGCACCTGGCCTGATCCATCCCGTGCCGGCGACTATGGCAAAAACTGCAACAAAGAAAGCCATTATGAAAGACACAATCACAATCCCCTCTCCCGGCGAACCTGAAATCGAAGGATCATTCTTCGGCCACCTCCGGGCCTCGATTTCTTCCACGCTTCTTCTCCTCGTCATCTGCTGCGGCATCTATCCCATGATCATCTGGGGGATCGCCCAAACCGTCTTCCCCCGCCAGGCCAATGGCTCGCTCGTCAGGAAAGACGGGACCGCCGCTCCAAAAGACGAAGACGCCGTCGGTTCTTCCCTCCTCGGCCAGAACTTCTCCCTCCCCGCCTACTTTCATCCCCGCCCCAGCGCTGCCGGCGCAGGATACGATTCCACCTCCTCCGGCGGCAGCAACCTCGGCCCCCTCAGCGACAAACTCATCAACGGCCAAACCAACGCGCCTGTCGCTCCCGCTACCCAGCCCGCCGAATCCCTCGCCTACGATGGTCTCCGCCTCCGCGTCCTGCACTACGCCGTCGACAATGGCATCTCCTTCAAGCTCTACAATGTCTCCCCCGACGGCGTCCGCACTGAAGTCCCCCTCAGCAGATTTCAGGACGGCCAGGGAAATCTGAATGACATCGCCCTCGTCGACGCCTTCCCTCACCCCTCCACCCCCGACGACGCCAAGCGCACCGTCCTCATCGCCGATAGCTTCTCTGCCTCCATCCCCGGCGACGCCGTTACCGCCTCCGGCTCCGGCCTCGATCCCCACATCACCCCCGCCAATGCAGCCCTGCAAAAAGCCCGCATCGCAACAGCCCGCAACATCAAGCCCGAACAGGTGGATGAACTGATCGCCGCCAACACCGACCAACCCGGCCTCGGCTTCATCGGCGACCCCGGCGTCAACGTACTCATGCTCAACCTCGCGCTGGATGCCAAATACCCCATCCCCGCCACGCCCGCCTCAGCCCCCATCGCCACGACTCAACCCATGACAAAATAACCGGAGGAACCAGCTCATGTTCCCCTCTGAACTATTCCATATCGCCTCATCCATCATCGCCGTCGCCGCGCCGCGTCCCCTATCGACTGCTGCGCCCCGCAGTTCGACTGCCTGCTGCTCTTCGGCTTCCTCTCCGCCGCCGCCGCCTTTGTCTGTTTTCTCTACCAGCACGAATCCAGATCATTCTCTGTCGGCCTTGCCATCAGCCTCGCCGCAATTGCCGTCTACGGCTTCGTGCAAGGCGCATGGCTCTTCGGAACCATCCAGGCAATTTCGTCGGTCCACCTATTGCGCCGCATGCGAGAAAAGAAACCAACAACAGGATACCAATCGCACCCCGCGCGCTTTATTGCGCAGTCAACCGAGGGCAGATCGAACCAGCCATGGACCGAAGAATCCCGCATCAGCCGGATGTTTGGACGCGCATGAATCAAAAATCTGTTAACCCGCAGACGCTCGACGGTAGCTAAACTGACCGCGACTCGTGATAAGAGACCTTAATATGATCGACCGTGCCATAACCGCCATATACCACATGGATCGCCTCACCCTTTTCGGACTCCTCGCAGTGAGCCTCATGCTCCTCTTCTACACCCTTGAAGATCGTACTCCCCTTTTTGTCCTTGCCTTCGCCGGCGCCTGCGTCATGGGATCCATCTACGGCTTTCTTCAGGGCGCATGGCCCTTCGGCCTCGTCGAAGGAATCTGGTCCCTCGTCGCCGCCCGGCGCTGGTGGCGCCTCTGCGGCCGGATACCATCACCCCGCACTATTGAAAGCCCGATGTCTTAACACCCCAAAAAAATGCGATAACAATTTTGTCACGAAGAACACTAAAGAACACTAAAGAACACGGAGAAATGCAATCATAGAATCTCTTCTCCGTCCCCTTTGCGGTGAATCACCTTACAAGCTTTTAATATCACTCTAAAAGTCCATCCCATGTCAGAAGATCGAGCCTCCAGCTTTCTCCAGATGATCCGCCGCTCCCAGCGCGGGCGGCTCAAAGTCTACCTCGGTTACGGCCCCGGTGTCGGCAAAACCTACATGATGCTCTCCGAAGCCCGCCGCCTCCGCAAAGAACGAATCGATGTCGTCGTCGGCCTCGTGGAAACCCACGGCCGCGCCGAAACCGCCGCGCTCCTCGAAGGCCTCGAGGTCATCCCGCGCCGCAAAGTCGAATACCATAAGATCGTCGTAGAAGAGATGGACTTGGATGCCGTCATCAATCGCCGCCCCCAGGCTGTCATCGTCGATGAACTCGCCCACACCAACGCCCCCGGCAGCCGCAATTCCAAACGCTACCAGGACGTCCAGGACATCCTCGCCGCCGGCATCCACGTCATCTCCGCCTTGAACATCCAGCACCTCGAAAGCCTCTATAACACCGTCGAGCAGCTCATCGGTGTAAAAGTCCGTGAGCGCATTCCCGATTCCGTCCTCGCTGACGCCGACCAGATCGTCAATATCGACCTCGCCGCCGAAGACCTCCAGGCCCGCCTGCGCGAAGGCAAGATCTATCCCAAAGAGCGCGTCCAGTCCTCGCTTGAAAATTTCTTCACCGATTCCAACCTCGAGCATCTTCGCGAGCTCGCGCTCCGCGAGCTCGCCTCGCAACTCGACTTCAAACGCCGCGAGCAATCCATCGACAAAGCTGCCACTGCCACTGCCGCCGCCGCCTCCGACCAGATCATGGTCTGCCTTTCCTCCCGCGGCCCCAACAGCGCCAAGCTCCTCCGCTACGGCTCGCGCCTCGCCGGCCGCCTCAACCGCAACTGGTACGCCGTCTACGTCCAGACCCCCTCTGAAGAACCCACCGCCATCGACGCAAAAACCCAGCGCCTCCTCTCCGACACCCTCACGCTCGCCAACCAGCTCGGCGCAACCGTCTTCACTTTCAAAGGCCAGGACATCGCCGACACCCTCATCCGCTTCGCCAGGGAATACCGCGTCGGCAACGTCATCATCGGCCGCCCCCGTCGCCTCCAATGGTGGAATCGTCTCTGCGGCCACCGCAGCGTCGCCGAACAACTCATCCACCATTCCAGCGGTTTCACCGTCATCGTCGTCGACGCCAACAGCGAACCCGCCGACACCGGCACAATCCCCCCAAAAATCGACCCCTCCACAACCCTATCCAGCAAGCCTGCCGCCGCTCCTCCAATCAGCGGCTCCTCCATCGGCGCCCTCCTCACCCCCGACCGAATCATCATCTGGGAAGACGCCGCCTCCAAAGACGAAATCTTCCACCGAATGGTCAAAGCCGCCGTCGGCCAGGACCAATCCACCGCCGACACCATCCTCCAAAAACTTCTCGAAAGAGAAAAAACCGGCTCCACTTTCCTCAACGAAGGCGTCGCCCTTCCCCACGCCCGCATCGATTCCCTCGACCAACCCAAAATCGCCCTCGGCCTCACCCACGGCGGTGTCCTCGATGCCCCCACCGATAAGCCCATCGATGCCGTCTTCATGCTCCTTTCCCCCACCAGCGGCGCCAACACCCACCTCCAGCTTCTCTCCAAAGCCGGCCGCCTCCTCCAAAACCGCGATCTCAGACGCCGCCTTTCAAGCACCCAAACCACCGAAGACGCCCTCGCCCAAATCCGCGACTGGGAATCCGCCGCCTCTTCCCCCCTCCGCACTCGCGCCTGACGAACCCCGCAAAGCCAGGCCAAACCAAGCCTCATCAAAATCGATCAAACCAACCCCCATTCAAGCTGAAACCTGAAGCCGCCCACGTATCTCATCATTTGAACCTCCCTCCCCCTACCTCCCCGTCCTGGCGTCCAATGCAACTCCTTCCCCTCTCCTCGCCGATTCATAAATCCCCAGAATAATCTCCACCGGATCTCTCCCCGATTCCGCATCAATCAGCGGCTTGCCCCCCGTCCGGATCGCCTGAATAAAATCCATAATCTGCGCCCAATGCGCATCCCCCCAAACCGCTCCCTGCTCCGCCGCCGCCTCCCGATGCGAAGCTTCATCCTTCACGCTCGCCGTCCCTCCCTTCGCCACGCTCAGCGCATGCGCTGCCGCCCGCTCGCTTGCATAAGTCTCGCCGGTCTTCAGCGTCACCAGCTTCAGCCGGTCCCCCTCAATAATCGCACTCCCCCCGGTCCCAAAAATATCGATCCGAACCGGCAACCCATCAAACGCCGCCGTGGTGGCGACAATCGTCCCCACCGCCCCATTGCGAAAACGAATCGTCGCCACCGCCACATCCTCCACCTCAATCCGATCATGCGCCGCCGTCGCAGTCTTCCCATAAACCCCCTCAACCCCGCCCACCAGCCACTGCACCAGGTCCACCGTATGCACCCCCTGGTTCATCAGCGCTCCGCCTCCGTCCAGCTTCCACGTCCCGCGCCAGTCCCCGCTGTCATAATAATTCTGCGTCCGCCACCATTTCACTTCCGCCGTCGCCAGGATGATATTCCCCAGCTTCCCGCTGTCGATCAGCTCCTTCACCAGCATGCTCGCGGCGTCAAACCGATGCTGGCTGATCACCGTCAGCGTCCGCCCCGTCTTCCGCTCCGCCGCAATCATCCGATCGCAGGCGGCCAACGAAATCTCCATCGGCTTCTCAACAATGACATCCTTCCCCGCCACCATCGCCGCTACCGCCCCCTCCGCATGAAGCCCGCTCGGTGTGCACAAACAAACCACATCCACCGCCGGATCGGCAAACAATTCCCCCTGGTCCCCATAAACCTTCCCCACCCCAAACTTCGAAGCCACCAACCTCGCCCGCGATTCCTGCGTATCCGACACCGCTACCAATTCCGCATCATCAATCTGCTGAATCGCCGCCGCATGCGTAGGCCCAATCGCCCCGCACCCCACAATCCCAAAACGGATTTTGCGCCCCTGATATCGATCTTCCGGCACCGAATCTCCTTCAGCCAGCACCAAATGCGACTGAGCGCTCGTCGAAGTCAAGCCACGCCCGCGCGACTTTCGCCACGGACTGATAACCCTCAGGTCGCCGCCGCATGCGCCGCCACCTGCTTCTCCGCATGATAACTGCTCCTCACCAGCGGCCCGGACTCCACATGCCGCAGCCCCTTCGCCTCCCCTTTAACCTTCCAGGCCGCAAATTCATCCGGATGCACCCACCGCGTCACCGGCAGATGATTCGCCGTCGGCTGGAGATATTGCCCCAGCGTCAGAATATCACACCCAATCGCCACCAGATCATCCAGCACCGCGTCAATCTCGTGCTCTTCTTCCCCCAGCCCCAGCATCATCCCCGTCTTGGTGATGAACCCCTGCTCCTTCGCGATCTGCAACAGCTTCAAACTCCGCGGATACTTCGCCTGCGGCCGAACCACCTTATACAGCCGCGGCACCGACTCCATATTATGATTCAAAATGTCCGGCTTCTCATTCAGCACCAGTTGCAGCGCCTCCCAATCCCCGCAAAAATCCGGAATCAGCACCTCCACACTCGTCCCCGGCGACTGCCGCCGGATCTCCCGAATCGTATGCGCCCAAACCCCCGCCCCCCCGTCCGCCAATTCATCCCGATTCACGCTCGTCAGCACCGCATGTTTCAGGTTCATCTGCCGAACCGCAAACCCCACCCGCAGCGGCTCCTCCAAATCCAACGTCGGCGGCCTGCCCGTCGCAATATGACAAAACCCGCACGACCGCGTGCAGACGTCGCCGAGAATCATGAGCGTCGCCGTCCCCGCCGCCCAGCACTCCCCCATATTCGGGCACTTCGCCGACTGGCAAACCGTATGCAGCTTCTGCTCATTCACCAGCGCCAGCAGCCGCGAATACCCCTCCCCATGCGGCATCTTCATCTTCAGCCACGAAGGCTTCCGCGCAAAGCCGCCAACCGCCAAACCAGACGAGTTCTGTGCTGAGAGAATGTTGAGTTGCAGCGACATAATTCACAGGCTTAATTCAGCCCGATCAGATTGATTATAGAGTGTACCGACGAGGGAACCAAACCGAACCAATTGGCCCCCCGTAACACCCCAGGGCAACCGCATTCTCAGCCTCCGAGTAGTTTGAGCAAATAATCGTGATCCCAGGCGGCATTGAGGCGTCTGCCTTTGATTCCACGCTTTTTGGTCTTCTCCCGCTGCAACAGATTCAGTGCGATCCGACGCACCCGGCTGAAGTTTTCCGCGGAATGATCCTTGCGATTACGCTTCTGGTCCTCATCAAAACCCACGTCCAGCACCCAATGCAGTTTATTTTCCACCGCCCAATGACCCCGGATCGCCTGGGCCATCCGAGCCGCGTCTACGCCGCCGAGGCTGGAGATAAAGTAACGCCGCTCGGTACTCACTCCCTTGAGCGGCACATCGCGTGTGGATTGCACCACCGCCGCTGATTTTAATCCGATCCATCGCGTCCGCTGATCGGCATCCAGCCAGTCGTCCAATTGATCGGTCACCCACACTTGGCGCGTTTCGATTCGGCCATGATCCCCATCGACCGTTGTCTCAACTCCATGATGAACGCTGGCGAACTTCTCAAGAATCATCTCATCCAGATTCCGTTGCAGCGACTTGTGCAGCGTGGGCTGGTTGTCCTTTACGGCCAGCACGTAATCCCCACCGTTTTCCACGATTTTCGCGGCGATTTCCGTCTGGCATCCCATCGCGTCGATCGTGACGGTCGCTCCGCCAATGTCCAGCAGATCCAGCAGTTGAGGAATGGCGACAATTTCATTCTCCTTGCAATCCACCGCCAGTTGGCCCAGCACCGTCGCGTTCTCCGCGACAAACGCGCTAACCAAATGGGCGGCGGTGGAATGATCCCACGCATGCTGGAAGCTGCGGCGAATCCTCTTTCCGTCGATTGCCACCAGCTTCCCCTTCGATGAACCGGCCAGGGCGGCGGCCCAATCCATGAAACATCGTTCAAAAGCGTCTGGATCGAGGCGCGCGAAGATGCGCTCAAAGGTATCCTGGCTGGGAATCCCGTGCGGCAAGTCGAGAAAAGTTTCGAACCACCGCCCCTTGGCCAGACCAAAATCGACGACATCCGACCAACTGTCAGCACAACAGATGACCGCCGTCACGGCGATGATGATCATGTCCGAAAGCTTATGGCGTTTGCCGCGATTACATCGCGGATCAGGCAAAGCCGCAAAGTGCGTTTCGATCGAATTGGCCATCCATGACCTCCCGACCTCGCTCCCCGAGGCCAAAAGGCCATAGTCTAATCATTTCGCCGAGAATGCGGTTGCCCTGCGTAACACCCGCCGCCACGCACGCGCGCCCTCCCCTCTTTTTCGGATAAAGCCCCAGGTTATCCCGCGCCTGCCAAATTTTAACGCGTTTACTGGCAGAAGCTAATATCCCATCATTTTCTCCTTGCTTTACGGAATATTCGTTATATCTTCCCCGCCATACAAAAGGGGCCGCGCACAGGGCGGGGCTGCATTCCATCCATCAGATCGACGGGCTTCAAGGGAAGGACATCATGTCAACGTTTTCCGCTATTGGGCGCGCGGTCCGCGCTGCATCGGCTTCCATGCTTTCTCATGCGTTTGGCCGCAAGATGTGGCGTGTGGATTCGCCGCCGTTTTTGATTGAGCCGCTGGAAACGCGGCAGATGCTCTCGATTGCCATGGGCGAAACCGCTTTTCATTCAACCATCGTGCCCGCAGGGGTGATGATTGCATCGCCGGCGTCGTTGCCCCCGACTCGGACGCCAATAACTCCGATTCCGAATATCCCTTCAGGACTGGCGGCAGCGGGCACTTCGCCGGCGCAGATCACGCTGAACTGGAATGATGTAGCCAGCGAAACTGGCTATAAGGTGGAGCGCTCGACCGATGGCACAACGGGATGGACGCAGATCGGTTTGACCGCCGCCGACTTTACAGCATTCGCGGATTCGCAACTGATTCCGGCGACGACCTATTACTACCGCATACGCGCATTCAATGGCTCGGGGAATTCCGGATACTCGGCGGTTGTCAGCGCGACAACCCTGGCGGAAGTGTATGTCAGTGACGGGCCGCAACTGGATGTGGAAGCGACGGACATCAACGCGGTGGCCGGGCAGGAGTTCAGCGGGCAGGTCGCCACGTTTACGCTTCTGGATGCAACCACCGCTATTGCGAACCTGTCGGCGTCAATTGATTGGGGGGATGGGAATGTGTCGCCGGGCGCGATCACGGACATGGGCGGCGGCAGTTTCCAGGTCACCGGCAGCAACACCTACGATGCTCCGGACGTGGCTCCGGTTCTGGTGCAGATTCGATATGCGACCGGCGACGCCGCCGCAGGGCTGAGCACGGCGACGATTGTTGACGGCCCGCCTACAGTCGCGACAGCCGCGGTGGCCACGGCATCGGACGATGACACGTCGGTCAACCTGAGCGTGCTGGGAGCGGATGCGGCCGGTGAAGGCCAATTGTCTTATTCTTGGGCCGTGACCAGCGGTGATGACTCTGGCAAGATTATCTTTGATACCAATGACGACAACGACGCCAAGAATACCGTTGCTGTTCTGAGCGCCGCAGGTTCTTACACGTTTGAAGCAACCATCACCAACCAGGATGGGATAACTGTCACTAGCGATGTGAGCATCACCATCGATCAGCAGTTGAGCGATGTGAGCGTTACGTCGCCCAACAAAACAGTGGCGGATGAAGGAACGCAATTGGTTTCGGCATCAGCCTTGGATCAATTCGGACAGCCCATGGTGTTGCAGCCAAGTTTCACATGGAATGTCGTGAAAGGCCCCGGCATAGTGAATCAGTACGGACTTTATACGGCCCCCACTATTGCAGTGGGAGAGGTGGATATAGCTGCCTCAACAGGCGATTTTTCTGGCTCTACAGCCCTTTCGATTACTTCGCCATTGACCTTTTCGGCAACTGTAGCGTCTGATAATGAGATTGACCTGACCATTCCACCGAGCCCACCCGACACAAATGAAGAACTGGAAGAGCTTCTGCCTGACAGTAATAACTTTAAAGTCATTGCTATTCCAACATCATTGTCCGGTAGTCCCACAGTTCATCCTATTTATGGGCTGTCTCCTGGAAACATATATGCATTTCGTTTAAGAACGATTGTTAATACTGTGGCATCGTATTCGGAAATAATACATGCGACCACCACGGGCTCCCCGACATCAGCTCCTTTTTATTGGAGCCAGAATTCAACAGCATCGCTGAATTTATTCGTCCGTTCTGCTACCACAAATGAACTTTACCTTACCGTTACCGCCTCTGGAATTCTTGGCGGAGCTGGTGGTGATGGAAGCAATGCTGCTGCATGGATTGGATCGTGCGTTTATGTATCTGGGGGCCACGTTGGGCACCCCACGGCGTATATTGGCGCATATATAAATCCAAGCCCAGGGTTGCAGCTTATCGCAACTGTGCGTTTCGACCAGTTGATTCTCGGTGAGTATTATTTCCATATATCATCCCGGAGTGGGGGGTCGGGTCCGATTTTGAATCCAGACACATCCATTTGGGGTCGTGGCACCTTGTCGATTACTGATGGCGCACCCAGTTCAAGTCCGCCGCCGATTCCCGCGATTCCACAAAATTTATCTGCTACGCCATTTAATGATAATTCAGGCTTAGGAGTTCGTCTCCTGTGGGACAACAGTGCTGACAACGAGGATGGATATCGGATCGAGCGGTCTGCAGATGGAGGAGCAACCTTCATTGAGGTCGGAAATGTAGCCAGCGATGTAACTTCCTATGATGACACGACAGCTAAGGGTGGTTTGAATTACAAGTACCGCGTTTATGCCTTCAACGCTGGCGGAGACTCATATTTGCCCTCCAATTGGGCAACAGTCAATCTGCCGGGTATCCCTGCTGCGCTAACTGCTACATATCAGAACAACGACCAGTCCGTTCAACTAAATTGGACCGATGTCCCATCCTCTGCAACTAACTTTGAAGTGCAGTGGTCCACGGATGGAACCAACTTCTTCACGATCGATGATGATGTGACTGCGGACGCCGCCGATGGGAACTACTCTTACACCGACACCACGCCTGCCGCGACAAAGACGAATTATTATCGAATCATAGCCGACGCTCCGGGGGTGATCCCCGGCGGAGAAGACCTCACGTCTGACCCAAGCAATGTCGCCGACGCTACGGCTGTCGCCCCTCCGATTGCGGTGGATGATGTGGAGGGGGCGGTGAATGAGGAAGACACGCTTGCGCCGTACACCACGACCATTGGCAAGGCGCTGACGGTCAGCATGGCGGATGGAGTGCTGGCCAACGATTATGACCCGCAGGGGCTGACGTTGCTGGTTGCTTCGTATACCGATCCAGCGCACGGCACGCTGTCGCTGGATGAAGCAGGCGGGTTCACATATGAGCCGCAGGCGGGCTTCAGCGGGACTGATACATTCACGTATGTCGCCACCAACGGTTCGGCGAATTCCGATCCGGCGACAGTGGCGATCACGGTGGCTTGCCGGCCAGTTCTCACTACCGACGATTATTACAATGTCGCCGCCGGAGGGACACTGACCATTGCTGCCGGCGCTGGGAGCGAATGACAGCAATCCTGATAATGCTTCGCTCACCTACAGTCTGGTGGCCGGCTCGGGGACGGTGCATGGGACGCTGGCACTGAATTCCAATGGCGGCTTCACGTATGTTGCCAACGGCGGTTACAATGGGGTGGATCACTTCAGCTATACGGTGAATGACGGCACGCAGCAGAGTAATCCGGCGAACGTGGTGCTGGTAGTAGGGACGGCTTCATATACTCCGCCGATCGATAATCCTGATGTCGTGCCGCCGGACTCCTGGACGGTGCAGAGCTTTTCCAACGATCTTAAGGGGCTGTGGAACAGCTACATAGCGGCCAAGGATCGGTTGGTTGATGTGGGCAAGGCGCTCAATGACTTTGGTCAAGCGGCTGGTGCGGTGGGAAATTTTAATCCTGACGATGAAGGCGGCAGTGCCGCCATCGACACCGCGATTGCAAAGCTGGATGCGGTGTATGTTGCATTTAATCGATACAACAAGCAGTTGGCCAAGGCCATTGACGCATCGGGAAATTACAAGAAGACGGTCTGGTATACGAGCCAGGCTGATTATGATGCGCTAAAGGCAATTGACACGCTGCCGCGGGATGTATTGGGGCTGGTGCCGAACAAAACGCAGTTAACGTATTTTACCGATGCGCTGGCCAACTCGGCGGCTGGCTCTGAGTTCATGCTGGAGCACAACTCATTTTTGGTGACGGCGGCGACTCGGACCCACGCCGCCCTGGAAGGCGTGATGGCCGTTGGCGGCATTGCGGCCATCGCCGCCTCGGCAGCCGAGTTGGCGACAGCCAAAACCTGCGAGGCATTTGCAGAGCTGGCGATGCAAAAGATTGAGAACATCGGTTCCGGGATTTTGCTGAACAAGGTAATCAATGATAGCGCGACCATACTGCATGACCGATATGGCGTCCCTAACGAGTATCTGCAAATTGCGGGCGACAGCATTCAGTTGATTTTCCTTTTAAAGGCTTTCCGGGTCGAGCGGCAAGCGCAGGCGCTTGGAGGAGGTGGATGCTTCGTGGCCGGGACGGAAGTTGTCACGGGCCAAAATGCCAATGGCACATTCAGCGAGGAGCCAATTGAGGATGTGCAAGTTGATGAAACTGTACTGACGCGGAATCAGTATGATCCGAATGCGCCGCTGGAACAGCAGCGGGTGACGGCGGTGATTCAGCACACGGCCTATGCCTTGGAGGATGTGACCATTCTGGATGCCAGTGGAAAGAGTGAAACGATTCAGGCCACGCTGGAGCATCCATTCTATGTGGAAGGGCTGGGATGGACGGGATCAAGCCACTTGATTGCTGGCGAACATCTGCTGGAGCCCGATGGCAGCGAAGCGACAGTCACCAGCGTCACGACTGAATCGCATCCTGAAGGCGTGACGGTTTACAATTTCACCGTTGACACGGATCATACGTACTTCGTGGATCAGGGTGGGGCTGCAGTTTGGGTGCATAATAACTGCTCGCCGGAAGTGGCCATAGAGAGGAGCATTGAGGATCCCGATTGGGCACGTAACAGGCTACGTGCAGCTATGGAAAAAGCTAATGGCTCGGAAGCTTTAGTAGGCAATGAGGCGCATCATGGAATTCCTCTAGAGTTGCTTAAAGATTCAGATGTTGGCGAGGTTATCATGCAAGCAGCTAAAGCGGGATTTGATATTAATAGTGAAGAAAATGGCATTATTGTTCCCGAAGGTCATGGTCCTCATCCCGAGTATACAGCCGATATAAAGAATGACATTCTTACACTTTCAGCAAGATATGGAAATAGTCCAGAAGAGGCGAGAGGCCTTCTTGATGCTGTCGTTCGAGCCGCGAGAATGAACACAAGCTATTATTTTGGAGATTAATTGTGGAAGCACCATCTGAAAAAATGGCATCCTCTTCATCAAGAGATTTATCTCCTGAACAAGTAGCTCGCGTTAGGTACTTGGTTGAGGACCGGTGGGTATCAAGTAATCATTCTGAGTCTTGGGATAGTTTTAAACGCATTCTTGCGCAGATGTCCTCAGAGGAACTACATGAATTCATCAAGAAGATGAATTGGGATGGCAATGGCGCAACTCGTGCCAAATGTGTCTTAGCACATCCGAAATGTGATCGTGGCACCGCACTCATGATTTACTGGAGGACCGATCCGATTTTTTATCTTAAGTATGGTACACGAGAGCGGGTTGCAAAGGAGTTGTGGCCGGCAGCCGTGGAATATTGGGACATGATTCGGGACATCGAGTTACGGCTGGGCACCCCAAATTCGTTCATAACCGCCCGAATTCCTTATGATCCACAGAATGATGAGGGCCGTGATCGAACAAAGCAGCGGCGTAAGAGAAGGCCAATACAAATTATTGAGAAACAAGACGATGCATTTATAAAAGTTGCCGAAAAGTCCCTGCCAGATGATCCAGAAATCGATGTAAAAAAGATGCTCCCTCCAGTTGTATTCAAACCTATTAATCTCTAATGGCGATTACTGTAAATTTCTATTTTCTAAGCAATGACGAACATGGTAGAAGATCGATTATTCAATCTGGGTGATATTAGCCCCCCAGTCCATTAAGGCGGAACTGCAAGCGATCGGTTTAGATTTATTGTCAGACAAATGTAGCTTCTAAAGGAATATATGCGGTTCTCGGCATATGTGATACACAAATGCGACGGGTACGCAAATTTGATAACTTCGCCAGAGCTACATCCTAATAAAAGATTCATGACTAAATTACAGATTGGACTAACCATGCACACTAAATTAATCGGAGTTGTACTGGTGCTCGCTTCGTTGGCCGGCGGCTGCGGTTCAGCCGAGAGCGAAAAACCAAAATTTCTGAATGCGATTTCGCAGAACGATAATGAAACCGCCATCGCGCTGTTGTCGAAATATCCCGAGCTTTCAAAGGCAACCAACGACGCAGGCGTGCCCATTCTATGTCTCGTGCTCAGTGAGAATAACCCGGACCTTGTCGAACCTCTCCTGAAAGCCGGCGCGGATCCAAACGCGGGGAAATCAACCACTCCGTTGTTGGAAGCCATGCGTACTTTGCCCCACCCTCACGAGGTGAAATTACTCGTCGATTATGGTGCAAATGTGAATGTCGCATCAGAGGCGTTGGGTGTCACACCAGTGATGATGGCTGCGAACTTTGGTGACAAGGAGAGCGTTATAGCCCTCGTTGAAAAAGGCGCTAATGTAAACGCTCAGGACAAGGCGGGAAAGTTGACCGTATTGCATCATGCGGTCTACGGAGCCAACCCCGACGTGATTACCTATCTGCTTCAGAAGGGAGCAAAGGCGGACGTAAAGGATGCGGAGGGACAAACTGCCCTGGAGATGGCTGTTGCAGCCGATGCGCCGGTCAAGTCAGACGAAGAAATGCAGAAGGAAATTGAAGAGTTGGCGAAGAAGGACCCTGAAGCCGCAGCAAAACTGGGCATGCAGCGCATCGTCCGCTCAAACGCAGACGCCCCGGCGCACAGCAAGGACCTTTCAAAAGTTATTGCGGCGTTACGTCAGGCGAATGCGACGTAGCATCTAAGGCAAACTAAACGGGAAGTGCGTAACTGTATACCGCCAGGCCTGATCGTCATGGTGTATCCGTGTGCAGCGTGACATCTTTCCCGGCCCACGCGGCCCTGAGCAGGGTCTTGATCATTTCCTGAATGTCGCGGCCTTGTTGCCCTGCTCGTGCGCATGACGCTGGCCAGGACCGACCAGACCTCAGCGGCCGATTGCGCTGCGGCTGCCGCCGGTGATCTTGCGCATCACCACCGCTGGCCACACGGCTCTTTCGGCGGCATGGTTATCGATGTTCAGACAACCCTGCTCGGTTTTACCGGTTGATCGCATCCCACTACTTGTGGTGCAATCACGATTCGCAGCCTCCATGTTAAGATGGGAACGAAATGAGGCGCGATTTATCGTATTATTGCTAATAGATGAAGACTGTGTTTACATAAACTCGGCATGTATAACACTTTATATGGCGAATGATTCGTCTCGGACAAAATGAGGCGCGCCTCATTTTGTCTCATCTTCCCCCGGCTTCACTTCATCTCTTCGCGATCCGCGCATCTGCGAACGCCGCTTCCTGTGATTTGCACTCATCGAGAATCTCCTGGACCTTGCCGGGCCGAAAGACTCTCATAACGGCTGGATCAGGTTTCGGGGGCAGGTCAGGGGTGATGTCCGTGAGTTTTGGCGCCGGGAGAGGCTATATCATCTATTTGAGCGGCTGACTGCGATGCGGAGCCTATAAAACCAGGGCTTCATTGCGGCTGGTTAATGTTGGGAGTCGCCGGGGTTTTCGGGAATTCCCGGGTCGTCCAGAATCTGCACGGCGGTGGCCGGGCCAAGATCAGTGGGGTCGTCCAGGACCCAGACGACTTTTTTGTCGGGGGTGACTTCTACCAGTTGGGGAGCCGCGCGGGAGCAGACGATCGTGTTGCCGTTGGTCAGGCGAGTACAGGACTGGGTGTTTTTGTAGCGGTACGGCTCGGGCAGGTCTTCGGGTTTTAGTTCCCAGACAATTTTCCTGTCCGGCGAGACTTCGATGTGGGACTTGCCGGATTCGTTGGTGATCAGCGTGTTGCCGTTCTGAAGGCGGATAGCGGCCCAGGGGCTGAATCTTTCGCCGGTGGAAAGATAGATGCCGCCCGGTTTTGTCGTGGGGCTGGGTCGTGTGGAAGCGGCGTCGGGGTAGCTCCAGATTTCGTTGAAATCCTTGTCGTATTCGACGACTTTTCCCATGTTGAGGTACGGGACAAGATAGGTTCCCTGAGCGGTTAATCGCACGCGACGGAATTCGCCGTGGATGTTTTTTGGATTTGGCGGCTGCGAGTTGTCCAGCGCGTGATCGACTTCGACCGCGCCGGTTTTGATGTTGATGAGTTTCAATTTGGGGGGCAGGCCGTTCTCGATGAACAGGACTTTGTCCAGGCCGATGGGTTGGCAGCCGTGGATTTCGGTGTGTTTCGTCGGATCGGCCTTGCTGTCGGTGGCGTTGTAGCGCCAGACGACTTGTTTCTTCGGCGTGATTTCGGCGATGTATTGCAT
This sequence comes from uncultured Phycisphaerales bacterium, assembly GCA_963704405.1. Lineage (GTDB taxonomy): Bacteria > Planctomycetota > Phycisphaerae > Tepidisphaerales > Tepidisphaeraceae > MFD01213-c1. The sequence continues at coordinate 46,041 of OY969903.1, read as the reverse complement.
GCGCGAAAAGAGGATGTTGCCGTTGGACAACATCCAGACGTCGTCGTATTCGTTGCCAGGGCCGGTGGAGTAGGTCCAGATGACTTTTCCGCCGTTGACGAGGAACATTTTGTTGTAGCCTTCGCCGACGTAGAGCATGGAATGCTGAGACAGGCCGCCGCCGGGAAGGTCGGTGGGGATGGGGCGGGTAGAGGGCTTTCGTGGAGGAACTTCGATTTCGGCGGGGCCGGAGGTGGGCACATCAGCGGCGGTGAATTGGTCGAGTAAGGCAATGAGTGGAGTGCTGGACGCGGGGAGATCGGCGGCGAAGAGTTTTGAGGCGGCAGTGGTGAGCAGCGATACGACAACCGTTAACAGGATGGTGGAGCGGAGGAGGATTTTGGCGGGCATGGTTGGTTCTCCTGATTGGAGGGGTACTATCGCTAAAGTTAAGGGGTAAGCAAATACTTCTGATCCGGAGTCTGTCGGCCTTTAATCGTGGTCAGTGGGAATTTACAGGCTCTAAATTTTAACACCGCGGTAACAGATGCAGACGCCGAAGGTCATAGGATGCTGTTCCACCTGGTTGAAGCCGGCTGTGGTCATCATGTTCGTCATCTGGTCGCGGTTGATGAAGGTGTTGACGCTTTCGGGGAGGTATTTGTAGGCGCCGGTTTTGTCGCCGCTGATGAGGGTGGCGGTGCGGGGAAGGATTTTGCGGAAGTAGAAGTTGTACAAAGCGCGGAGGAAGGGATTGGTGGGCAGGGAGAATTCAAGAATGATAAGCCGGCCGCCGGGGCGGAGGACGCGGTGGAATTCCCGGATGGCGCCGGCGGGGTCGGCAACATTGCGGATGCCGAAGGCAATGGAGAGGACGTCGGCGGATTGATCGGGGAGGGGGAGGGATTGGGCGTCGCCGTTGATGAAGTGGATTGGGGAACTGGGATTGGCGAATTCGGAATTCGGAATTCGAAATGCAGATTTGGTTCGCGCGATCGGGAGCATTTCAAATGTGAAATCGATGCCGAGGACATGTGGGTCCTGTTCTTCCCGCGGCATCTGTATCGCCTGTTCTTTTCCCAGTGAATGGTAAAATGCGAGCGTCAGGTCTCCCGTGCCACAGGCGACATCAACCACCCGGTCTAACGGCTTTAGTCGGCTGAGCTTCACCGCCTTCCGCCGCCACGCCTGATCCATCCACAAACTATGCAACCGGTTATTCAAGTCATAGCTTGGCGCGATAGCGGCGAACATTTTCTGTACGCGGCGGCGTTTGTCGGCGACGGTGTGGGGGTCCTTGAGAGAGGCGTCGTCCCATGCGGGCGGGGAGGTGGTTGATGTAGCCGAGGGTGTTGGCATTTCGAAAGTCTTTCCCCCTCCTCCGGTAATCCGGGGGAGGGTTGGGGCGGGGGCCGCCGCCGTTTGAAATTTCCAAGTCGGAAATTCCGAAATCGAATCCTATGCGACCCTCACCCTGGCCCTCCCCCGGATTACCGGAGGAGGGGACAAGAAAATAGAGGAGGAGCCCGGAAAGTAAATGATGGTGTGGATGTTTTGCACAGTGGCGTCCACAGTATCCGATTATATGATGTGATGCGGGAACCGCCCGTCATCTGCGTTTCAAATTGCGTGAACGGCGCGGAAGGTAGTTTTTCATGACCGAATTGATCTGGCTCAATGGCGAAATTCTTCCGCTGGCCGAGGCGCGGCTGGGTGTTGAGGATCGCGGTTTTCAGTTCGCCGACGGGGTCTACGAAGTCATTCGGATTTACAACGGCAAGCCATTCACGCTGATTCCGCACCTGGAGCGGCTTTGGCGAAGCGCAGTGGCGATTCAATTGACACCGCCGCTGACGACGGATGCGCTGGCCAGCCAGATCAACCGATTCATCGCCCAAGCTGCTATCCCCGAGGGAATGGTTTACCTGCAACTCACACGCGGCGTCTCTCCGCGCAACCATCTCTTCCCCGAATCCTGCGATCCAACGCTCCTTTTTACGTTCGCCCCCTGCAGCCCGTTGCCGCTCCCGGCGAAGGCGAAGGCGTGAAATTGCTCGCGGTCCCCGATGAACGCTGGAAGAGATGCTGGATCAAAGCCATCGCGCTGCTCCCCAATGTCCTGGCAAAGAACGCCGCCGTCGCCGCCGGCGCGGATGAAGCCGCATTCATTGACACTGGCGGATACGTCACCGAATGCTCCACGAGCAATCTGTTCGCCGTCATTGGTGACAAACTGGTGACGCATCCCATCGGCACAAAAGTTTTACCCGGTGTAACCCGCGCAGTCCTGATCGAGATCGCCGATGAACTCGGCATCGAAGTGGATGAGCGCGCCATCCGCGAAGAAGAAGCCCCGCGGGCTGACGAATTATTCATCACCAGCACCACGCGAGAAATCAGTTGGGTTTCCTGCTGGAATGATATCTACATCGGCCAAGGCAGATGCGGCCCGGTGACAATGAAGCTGCACCAGGCGCTCAAGGAACGGGTAAAGCGCGAAACCGCCGCGGAGCGCCTGGCGATGGCCGCCGTCGCGGGATGAACGCTTACTGTGACCAGAGCCCTGTGCCCGTGCCAATAGTGCCTGAAACGACGATGAACCTGGATTTGCCACAACCCTCTCTTCATCTGTCTAAATCGGTGTTCATCGGTGGCTAAATACTCTTCTTCTCGTAGTGAATCATTGGCTGATTGAGCAACGCATTTCCAAATCGAATGGCGACAGTTGCGGGGGAATCTGATGTACAGGCAAAGGCTCGGTGGTCGGAAGATCCCGAGCTGCGGCAGTTTCGTGAATTGATGTCGCCGCCGGATCGCTGGGAGGAGGGGTTCGGGCTCAAGGCGATGATCGGCGGGCTGTTCGTCGGGCTGATTATGACGCCGGCGAGCATGTACATGAGCCTCGTGGTGGGGCAGGACATCGGCGGGGCGGCTCAGTGGGTCACCATCATTTTGTTTATCGAAGTCGCTCGCCGCGCATTCACACAACTCAAGCGGCCGGAAATTTATGTTCTGTATTACATGGCCGGCGCTTCGCTGATCAGCGGATCAGGGCTGCTCTGGAGCCAGTTTTTGGCGCAGAGCAATTCATTTAAACAGTTTGGGATTTCGGTGCCGTCGTGGGTTGCGCCATCTGATCCGAATATTCTCGGCTCGCGGAATTTTTTTCAGGCCGCATGGATTGCACCGATTGGGCTGATGGCGCTCGGGCAGATCTTGCAGCGGGTCGATCACTTCGGGCTTGGTTACGTGATGTATCGGCTCACCAGCGACGTGGAAAAACTGCCGTTCCCCATGGCGCCGGTGGCGGCGCAAGGCGTGACGGCGCTGGCCGATGCTTCGGGCGGGCACGAGACGTGGCGATGGCGCGTTTTTAGTTTTGGCGCAATGCTGGGGATGGTATTCGGAGCGGTCTATCTGGCGCTGCCGGCGATCACCGGCGCATTTTTGCCGGAGCCGATCAGCATTTTCCCACTGCCGTTCAAGGACCTCACGCCAAACACGGAATCATTTCTGCCGGCGGTGCCGGTGATGCTCGCGTTTGATCTGGGGCTGGTGATCAGCGGGATGGTGCTGCCGTTCAATGCAATGGTGGGGAGCTTCATCGGGCTGGTGCTCTGCACGATTGCGAACCCGATTTTATATCACTACGGCGTGCTGCACAGTTGGAGCCGCGGGATCGGCTGGAACCTTACCATTCAGGCCAACACGCTGGATTTTTATTTTTCGTTCGGACTCGGGCTGACGGCGGCCGTTGCTGCGATCGGTTTCTGGCAGGTGTTCGGCGATTTATTTCGGCGAAAAAAAGAACTGGATCGCGTGGCCAGCGCGGATGAACTGGAGCCAACTGTTCGCGCCACCGGCGGGGCGGGGAGATATTTCGATCTGGATCGCGCTGCTGATTTATGTCTGCTCGACCACAGTCACTATTCTCACCGCTTATTTGCTGCTTCGGCATGCGCACATCATGAATCCGATCGGCAGCGGGGCGGTGACGAAAACGCTGATGGGCGTACTGGTGTTTTATGGGTTCGTCTATACGCCGATCATCAGCTATGTATCGGCAAGGATGGAGGGGATCATCGGGATGAGCGTGAATGTCCCGTTTGTGCGCGAGGCGACATTCATCCTCACGGGCTACAAGGGGGCCGCAATCTGGTTCGCGCCGTTCCCGGCGTACAACTACGGCGCGCAGACATCCTACTTTCGTCAGACGGAACTGACCGGCACCAAGATCACCAGCATGATTAAAGCCGAGGCGTTTATTCTGCCGGTGGTTCTGGTGTCGACGTTATTGTTCAGCCAATTCATCTGGCGGATTGCGCCGGTGCCGAGCGGGGCGTTTCCGTTTGCGAGCCAAATCTGGGAGCTGAATGCATTTCGCCAGGCACTGGTTATCAGCAGCACATTGCCGGGCGGCGAACATGGTCCGTTTTATGAGGCGTTTCATTCGAGCTATTTATTTGTCGGGCTTGGGCTCGCGCTGGTGACGTACATGGGGCTGTCTTATTTTGGGCTGTCGGTGCTGCTGGTTTATGGCGTGATTCGGGGGATGGATCAGAGCACGCCGCACGTGATTTTGCCGCAGTTTATCGGGGCGATGTTCGGGCGTTACTATTTTGCGAAGAAGTTTGGCGAGAAGGATTGGCCGCTCTATCGGGTGGTGTTTTTCGCAGGCTACGGGTGCGGTGTGGGATTGATTATGATGCTCAGTCTCGGACTGGTTTTTATCAGTAAGAGCGTGTTTCAGTCTAATTATTGATGACGAAAGTTTTAGAAGGCAGTAAGGCAGCGGAAATGATGAATCCCTACGCCGCTGACCGCGATTCGAAATCTCATTTGATTTGCTGGCAGGGGTGGCGGGTGGTGCTTCCGCGTCGGTGGGACGCGGTGAAATTGGAAGGGGATTTTGCGGCGGGATATGCGCTATTTGCCGATGCGGCGAGGCCGCGGGTGGGGGTGCGGTGGTCCACGCCTTCGCGGCGAAAGTTTGATGCGAAGCCTGCAGTGATGGCCGCGCTGCGGGAAGAAGTGGGGGAGCTGGCGGCGAGAGAGGCGAAGGCGTTTGAGATGCCTGGTGAGCAGTGGGAATCGGCAATGGTGTATGTCGAACCGACACCGCCGGGCAGGGATATATTTGCAGGATATAGTAAGGTTTCCGCCCGCATCCTGCAGGTGGCGTATCACGCGCATCGGCGGGAGCACCTGCTTGAGGGAATGATCCTGCCGACGATTGGGGACCTGCCGGCGGATCGCGCGATGCCTTGGGCGATTTTTGATTTGAGCTGTGTCATTCCGGCGGAAATGAAATTAATTTCCCAGCGGCTCAACGCCGGCGACCTGGGATTGCAGTTCGCCGATCGTGCGAATTCGGTGACAGTGAGGCAGATCGCAGTCGCCGACCTCGCGCTGCGGCGGATGTCGCTCGATGGGTGGATCACAGATCAACAACGCGCCAGCGGGCGATACCATCGAGCGACCGGTGTGATGTCGGATGTGGTCGTCCGATCCGGTGGCCGGGAAGTGGCGGGGCGGCGCGGATGGATGATTCGCCGCCGACGATATTCACTGATGTGGCGCGAGCCTCCGGAACTGATTACTTATGCGCTGCATGACCAGCGCCGGGATCGAATAGTCATTCTGCATGGGACTCATGAAGGCCTGATGGCGGAAATTGCGCAGACGGTAGGGGGGTAAGGTGCAGAGCTGCGAGCCTCCGATGTCTTTACTCTCTTTCCTTCACGCGATATTCAATGCCGGCTCAAACAGCTCGGGCCGCCGCCTTCGCCGCTGCTCACATTCCCTCCGGCTGATCCGTGCAGATGATTCGCCAGATCTTCCCATGCTCTGAATCTGCGATATACAACGTCCCATCTGGCGCGATCGCCAAACCGCTCGGTCGAAATTTAACCTGCCCTTCAGCGCCTGGCCCGCGCCCGCAAACCCATCGGCGAACACCTCGCACGCCCCCGTCGGCATTCCCTTTTCATCGAAGGGCAAAAAGCAGACATTGCACCCGGTTTGTGGCAACTGGCCGGTGTTGCGCGATCCATTGAATGCAACGAATGCTCCGCCGCGGTATTTTTGGGGGAATTGTTTTGCCGTGTAGAAAACCATCTGCATTGGTGCGCCGTGGCCGGGGAAAGCGATCAGCGGATCGGGACATTTTCCGGCATCAGCCTTCTTGTGGTTATCGCCGCCGAATTCGGCGCAACCATTCTGGCGTGCTTGAACGCATCGTAATATGTGAGCGGCCAACCGAGATCAACACCTTCATCCAGGCGATGCAATTCGTTAGCCGGCCGCTCGGCGCTGTCGAGTGCGTCGTAAGCGTCAACACCGGCAAAATCCAGACGCTCGCGGCCCTGGGTTATTGTAAAAAATGTTTTGGCTGTGGGATTCCACGCCACCGAAGGCGCGTGCAGCACGCCCTTGGCGTAGTGAAATCCATCCGTGAAATTCTGGTCTGGTTTATTGGCGTCAAATCGCCAAAATCCGCCGTAATTTTGCAACAAATCCTGCGGCGGAGGGGCGCTGGGATTTATAGCATTTTCAACTGCGCCCGCCTCAACCAGCAGCCGCCCTTCTCCATCAAACGCAAACGGATGCACCGCTCCCTCTTCCGGCGGAAGGCCTTTCACGATCACTTGCGGCTCGCCCTGGGGAACCAGCTTTCCCTGCGTCAATTGATAGCGGGAAATCGTCGAATCGGTGGAGTAATAAAGCGAGCCGTCGTGAACCGCGATCCCCGTTCCACCGCCGCTGCCGAATTCCTCGATCGCATCCGCGTGGCTGTCGCCACTGCGCCGCTGCAGTGCAATGATTCCCCTGGAAGTTCTTGCATAAATCGAGCCGCTCGGCGTGACCGCCAGATATTGCATCCGGTCATCGGGCTTTTTCGAGCCACCGGTGACCAGCAGCGCCCGAAATCCCGCGGGCACGTTGATGCCACTTTCATCCACCGTTTGAACGACGGGAATATCAATAGGATGAGCAAAACGATCCGGATTATCCGTGATGATTCGAATATCCTTAAAATGCGCCAGAATCTTTTCCCGTTCGGGGAAATTCCCTGTCCAGTGAATCTTCAGCGCGATGCACCCCTTGGTATACCGCGTGTCGATCAGGTTTGCGGTTGGTACGCCGTTGATCCAGACTTTGATGTGCGATCCCAGCACTTCGACTCGAAACCGGTTCCATTCATTGATCTTAAACGCCTCGCGGGCGGGGGCATTGTCGGCCAACGTGCTGAGCCACTGCCAGACCATGCCGAAATCTTCGAAGATTCCACCCGTCCATTTCCGCGGCGTCGGATCAACCTTGATCATATAGCCCCATATCCGCACCGGAGCCGCCGGCAATGAATCCACCCCTCGGAGCACAATTCCTGTGTTGAAATCCCCGTCGATCTTCATGTCCATTTCAAGAATGAAATCGGTAAACGAATCGTTGGTGCAGACAAACGTGTGCTCCTTGGTGTTGGCGGTGACATGACAAACCATTTCTCCATCCTGGACAAACGCCTTCCCACCGCCGCCTTTCAGCGTCCATCCGGTGAGGTCTTTGCCGTTGAAAAGAGAAACCCAGGGCGCGTTCTGATCCTGGGCGAAAGCCAGGGAGGTACAGGCAGATATGCAGCCGAAGATCAACGTGACGAGCAGGTTTTTTTTGCTGTTCATAGGATTTGCTGAAGTGAAGGATGATGCGCCTCCGCTGGCGCAAAATGGTCTGATGATCGTAATTGGGGAAGCTGCCCGCCGCTACAGCAGTTGCCCAACTGCCTTTTCTTATTTGCGCTGCGATCTTTCATCACCCGAATTTCCCCGAACGCTTGCTCCAAACCACATCTCCGCTACATTGTCCCGGTCCAGGAATCACGAAATCGCAGGAGTTTTATGGCCAGCAGCACCGATTTTCCCGCTCACGGCAAAATCATCCGCGTTGAAGACGGCGCGGTCATCTTTGCGCCGTCCAACACGACGTATGAGCTCAAGCTTCTCACCGCCCACCCGTATGAAGGGCCAATGAACACGCCGGTGGAGGCATATATTCACGTGGTTGCCCGGAAGATGTGGACCGTACCCAGCGGCGGAAACTTCATCACACCGATCCACGGGCCCAGTCGCATTATCCAGGGTCGCATTAAATATCTCGATCAGCGCACGATGGTCGTGCAGGCCGGCGCTCCGTTCGTCGTTGAACTTCCCCTGGCTGACAATGCGTGGGACCTTAACAGCGGGCCAGTGGCCGTCGGGGCGCTGGTGAACTGCACCATCCTCCCCGGCGCGATGCTGGAAGTGGCGACGGCGAGCGTCACAGGAAAATAGGGAGAAGGAAATCGAGCGATAATGAAGTTGTTGTATTGATCGGGCTGTCATGATCGTTCGAATCAACCAGATTGACATTGCCGCCGCCGAATCGGCCGGCAAATGGGAGGTGGCAGGTCCGCGGGGCGGCATTGATTATGCGTGGTCGCCGCGCACGTTTGCGTATCAGTTGCTTGTGCTGGATCACGACGAGCGAAGCCAACCGCTCTCTATTTCCCTTCGCCAAAAGCAAATTCGCCAACTGATTCCGCAGGTCATCGAGGCCCTGACCGAACCTGGAACCCGCACCTGCATTCGGCTCGACGGCCCAATCGCCGCCGGCCAGCTTCTTCCGGCGTTCAGTTACCTGGCCGACCCCGCAACCTGCGAGCGATTCACCATCGCCGCCGCCCAAAAGCTCGATCCCGGCACGGAACCAGTGCTGAGCAGCATCCAAATGCTGCCCACCGCCGACCTGCTCACCATCCTGTGTCATGACGCTCAGCTCGGCTTCGAAAGCGGTGTGCGCCTCCGCGCCTTCTGTCTGCCTGAAGAACTCGTCAATCCGCTTCTCGATACAATTGATGCCGACGACGAACGCTGGCGCGAGATCCTTCCTGCCGCAAGCTTTGTCATTTCAACGGCCAGGGATTTTTTGTCGGCGATCGTCTGCACTCCGATATTCGATGCGGCTGAGATAAAAGAACGAATCATGAAAAAATTGTCGGCGACTTAAGTGACAAGCGCCGGGCCGCATTGCTATACACATTCCGCTTGATTGCTCGCCGCTGATGTTTGATTGGGCGTTGAATATGGTGGAAGAGAAGGAGGAATTGCAGACGCAGGGGCTGCTGCCCCCGCACCCCCGCTGGGAAGAGAAGGCCCGCTGCGCGGGCAAGTGAGTTGTAGCTGAAGGCGGAACCGCCTTTTACTCTCGCCGTGCCCGTGGTTTCGCCTCCGGTGTCTTCCACCTTCCGGGCAAGGTCATGGCCCCTGTGGCGAGAAGACAGGCGGTTCATTTTAAGTTTCTTGCACGAGCCGGGCTTCGGCGGGTTTTCAGTCGAGCCCTGGCCAGTATCGCGTTTAGAGTTTCTCGGCCGAAGTAAGATCCAAAGCAATGTCCTCCCCTCTTCGAATTCTCTATGCCGCCGGCCCTGGTGATGTGATTGGCACTTACCATCACTGGAAGGCCGGGCGGGATGATCCATCGCAGGTCGCCGTCACTTATTCGGGGCAATTTTATGATTTGTGCCGCGAGTTGAACGCGGTTGGCTATGTCATTTCTTATAATTGCCGACGGGAAAAAGTCGCCGAAAGCAACCTCACCATTGAGCATCGCCCGCTGCTCTGGCAGCGCGGTCCGGGGTGGTTGTATCACCTCGGCCAACTTTGGTATGGGCTCCGTCTAACGGCATCTGCTATAAAGTTTGAAGCCGATATTGCCGTCGTTGCCGAAGGGACGCATTGGTTTGTCCTTACTCTGATGCGGTTGGCGAACATCAAAATCGTCCCGACTTTCCACTGCGTGCTTTGGCTGAAACAACATCCGCCTGCCGGTCTGCTCCAGCGCACGATACGGTGCCTCAATGCCCGCTTCTTCCGCAAGCACGTTGCCGCGATGCTCAGCCTTTCCAATGACATTACGGAACAAGTGCGCTCGATGCTTCAGGGCCATCTGACGCCGATTTTCCCGTTTCTTCCCACATACCGGGCGGAAGCGTTCAACGGCTTCGGACCGCCGGCGAATGCCCCGCCGTTCCGCGTTTTTTTCGCCGGCCGCATGGAACGCAGCAAAGGTGTTTACGACCTGTTCGATATCGCCAAGCGATTCAATGCGTCAAACCAGACCGACATCGAGTTTGACCTATGCGGTGACGGCGCGGAACTGAGCAACCTGCGGCAAGCGGTCAAACAAGCCGGCCTTGAATCCCGCTTCCGTTGCCACGGGCACACGACCAAGCCTTTCATGCGTGAGATGTATGAGAAGTGCCACGTCGTGATTGTTCCGACGACGAGCGGGTTCATCGAAGGGTTCAACAAAGTGGTGGCCGAGGGGGTTCTGGCCGGCCGGCCGGTGATCACGTCGTCTGTCTGTCCGGCACTTGAATATGTGAAGGACGCGGTCGTTGAAGTTCCACCCGATAGTGCGATGGCGTACGCCGACGCCATTTTGAAGCTCAAAGAAGACACTGCGCTTTATGCTGCAAAGCGGGTTGGGTGTGAAACTGCTCGTTCGCAGTTTTATGACGTGCAGAGAGGTTGGAAAGCCGCGTTGAAGCGAGCGATCGATCAAGCGGAGACGCTCCGATAATAGTGCGTCTCGAACCTCCCATTTTATCAATTATGGGGTGCTATTAAACATTTATTGGTGACATGGGCCATTTTTGACTCATTTTGAGGCATGTTGCTGCAAATTTGCTATTGAAGGAGCCATGAACGTCCTTCATACTTCCCGCTCGATTAAGGTTGCTACTTTGCAGAGCAAAATGCGAGTGCACCATGCTGAGCAGTTAGGCGTTTGCGAATACGATTGCTCGAGCGCGTGTTGCATTTGATGCATATCGCCGTATGGGCTGATTTGAATAACCAACGGGGTAAGGATGGAAGCAGAGCCGGCATGTGGCGGCTTTGATTCGGCTGCGGCCGAATGACTTGTCCCGGTGAATCCAGGTGCCCGGCGCTCGCCGTGTCGGTCATCTTTTAAGGCTCCGGCTTCACAAGTGGGTGAAAGCCGGGGCCTTTTTATTGCGCAATTTCATAAAAGCCATTGAATGGAGATGGTGACGCGCTGGGCTGACGCGTTACCCTTGTGGTGCAGCGGGCGGGGATTTGGGGGCGGATGCGGTTGGTGGGGCTTGTGTGTCAGCGGGGGCATCGTCTGATTTTTTCTTCGGACGTTTGGATGGCCGCGTTGCTGGTTGCACGGTGATTCCCGCCTTTTCGAGGAGGTCGCGGCCCTGGCCGGCTTGCAGGACTAAAACCTGATCGTTCGCGTTCAATCCATCGACAATCTGTGCGTGGGTTTCGTTGGTTGCCCCGACCTTCACCTTCACGGGGCGCACCTCCGAGGCTGAGCGGACGAATACATAGCTGTCCGGCCCCGCCGAATAGATGGTTGGAAGCGGGACTGCGAGGACATCGTTGAACCGGTTGACGAAAATCTCGGCGTGGCAGCCCATCCCCGGCTTCAAACCGAGCGGTGTTTTATCGAGCGTCAGCTCGACCGGGTATTCTTTCAGGTCAGGATTCAGCCATCGGCCTGAGTTATCCACAAGCACGCTGATGCGCGTGATCTTCGCTGACACCGGCTCGGGAACATTGACGATTTTCACGCTTGCGCGCTGCCCCTCCTTTAGCTGACCGACAGAGCCTTCCTGAATGCGAACGACCGCCTGCATTTTGGTCGTATCCGGCAACCGAAGCAGCGGCTGCCGCTCGCGGACCGTCGCCCCTTCCTGAATCGGATTCTGCGCGTTGCGATCACCGGAGGACGCATAAACAACCATCCCGTCGGCAGGCGCTTTGATTGTGCAATCGTCCAATTGTTCCTGAAGATGCTCCATCTTCCGCTTGATGAGCGTAAAGGCCTGATCCTTGGCTTCCAGGTCGGAGGCTTTCTGGGCCAGATTTGCCTGGTTTTGCTGCTTGGTGCGGACCAGTGTTTTCTGGGCCTGGGCGACCGCATTCTGCTTCGACGCCAAATCCTCGGCGTGGGTGTATTTTGTCAGGACATCCAAGGCAGTCTGCGCCTTCTGCACGCCGTTGCGGGCGGTGGTGACGGCCAGTTCCGACTTCTGAATATCGGCGCCCGTCACAAATCCCTTGGCGTACAAGCTCTTGGTGTTCGCCAGATCTTCCTCGGCATTCCGCAGGGTGATGTTGCCCATTTCCAGGTCGGTCTGTGCATTGGCGACGGCCTGCGGATAGGTGCCGTCGACATATTGCTGATAATCGAGCTTGGCGACGATCAGTGCGACGTTGGCCGCGTCGAGGTTGGCGTCGTTCTGGCTTTCCTGAATGTCCTTGGCTTCGCGGGCGTTGGTGACGTCGGCTTCGGAGGTTTGCAGGGTGAGGGTGGTGTCGTCAATTTTCTGCTTGATGGCGCTGGAATCAAGCGTGACGATCACGTCGTTCTTCTTAACAAACGCGCCTTCCTTCACGATCGTGTTGATGACGGTTTGGCCTTCGACCAAACAGAGGATGTCGATGTTGTCCACCGCCTGGAGCTCGCCGTCCTTGACGACGTGCTGGGCGAGATCCATCGGGGTGACGGTGAAGAAGTCGCCGGTTGCAAGGCCCGTGTCTGAGCCGGCGAACCACCGCGTGTAGCTGGCGTAACCAGCGACGGCAAGCATCGCGACAGCGGCGGCGATAATCCAACCGGTGTATTTGCGCAATGAAAAAGAAGAGGCTGGAAGGGCAATGTTACTCATGGGACGCGTGGGTTCTCTGGCTTAATTCTATGGATTCTTGCGACTCGTTTCGCCTTTCCCTCGCATATCAGGCGGACCTGCGGGGATGTTATACATTACTCGCGAGTCGGCTGTTTGTTCGAGGGCATTGCGGCAGCATCGCTAACGAGGGCGCCAGCGGGGTTTACGTCAGTGGGGACGTCCTGATCTGTGAGATTCAGAACCCGGCCTAATGACCCGGCGCGGGGGTCGACGCGGAGGGTGCCGGTGGTCCGGAGGAAGCTCAGGACGTTGACCTGCAGGTCTGATTTGGCCTGTTCATAGGAGTCTTGTGCCGTGAGCAACGAGCTTTGGGCATCGACCAGATCGCGGTTGGAAGTGAGCTGACCCAATTGCAGCAGCAATGTGGAATATTCAAGCCGACGCTGGGCCAGATCCACAGCGCGGCGCTGGATCTGGGTGTTCATCTGGGCCGCTCGAATTTGCCGAAGACTGCTGCGCACATCAGCTTTCACGCTTTCAGTCTGGTCAACCAGGCTGCGCTGAGCCTGTGCGAGGACAATCAGTGAAGTGCGATATGAGTTGCGCTCGGCGAGGCGATCAATCGGCAGATTGAGCTGCAGGCCGGCGGAATAAGAGAGCGTGCGGGCGTCGATTTCCTTAGCAGGAGCGCCAGCGCGGTTGCTGACGGAAGACGCCGCCGTGAGGGAGAGATCAGGCAGCAGGCCGTTCTCGGCGTTGGATACGTTGCGGCGGGCGTCGTCGATCTGGTCGCGGGCGGTTTGAAGGTCCAGGCGATATTTCTCCGCGAGCGCGGTCGCTTCTTTATCTGCCATGTCCGGGACGGCGATCTCCAGCGCGATGGGGACGATCTCAACGGTCTGGTCAACCGGCATTCCCAAAATGAGCTTGAAGTTGTCGACGGCGGCGTCGTAACTCGCCTGGGCGGTGATCAGCGATGTCTGCGCCTGAAGCTGGGCCTGCACCGCACGCTGGACTTCAAGAAAACTGATCCGGTTGGCGGCGAAGAGCGCCTGGGTCTGGGTGGCGATGGCGGCGCTGTTGGCGTAGTTGTATCGCCGATTCGTGACGGACTGCTGGCGGGTTTGCAGCGAAAAATATTGCGAGGCGACGGTCACCACAAAGTTGCGGCGGTAATTTTCGAAATTGCGGACCTGATAAACGAGCTGCCGCTCGGTATTGATCAGCGGTTCGAGGTTCACAAGCCCCGCGCCACGAAGAAGCGGGATGCTGCCGGAGAGCGCAAGCTGGGCCGATTCACCGTTAACAGATTCGCTGTTCAGCGCATCGACAAAACCAACCAATGCCGATGCAACCACCTGCCCGCCGAAGGGAAGACGCTGCGTGACACCCGCATTGACCGTCGCCGCCAGAGCTGAACGGGCGTCGACTCCATTTGCGCCATTCCCTTCGCCTTGATGGCCTTCATAATTAAAGTTGGCCTGAACGAATGGCTGAGGCTCGAGCAGGAGATGGCGCTGGAGCGTCACATCGAGCGCGGAAAGATAAAGCGTTTCAAGTTGGCTCTGGTAATCGCGGCTGTGCTGAATTCCGTATTGCATCGCCCCGAAAAGATCGAGCCGAATATGAACGATGAACGGCGACGGCGGCCCCTGGCGGAGGCGCTCGGCCGCCTGCTTCTGGGCGGCTTCCATCCCCATGTCGCTGGCCAACTGTGGGGCGGGCCAATCGCGCATCCACTTGGTTTCAGGCCCGAATGTGCCATAGGGCACGATGGTTTGGCTGGGCTCAACAGGAGGGGGTTGGGTTGGAACAACGGGCGTCTGAGGGATTTCGGCGTAGGCTTTTTTGGGAACCGAACCGCCGGGGATCGGCGCGTTGATCGGCGTCCTGGGTTCATACCCTAATGTTTTTTCTTTGCGGTCGCTGAGCAGCTTCTGAACATCCGCGTCGGCCCAGCGGCGGTAGGTGTCGTTGGAGCAGGCAGGGAGGAAAAACGCGCCGCTCAGGATTCCGGCGGCGATCGGGATGAGGCGTCTGGGCAATATCATGACTGATGCTTATGGCTTTTAGCTGTACTGCGGCTGCGCCGATTCATTTTAGAGCCTCTAACCCAACCTCGCGATGCCGCGGCGCATCGACGCGGCGGGAGATTATATTGGAAGCTGAACCGCAGCATCATCAAAGGTATTTAAGGATGCAGCGCCCTGATGGATATTGTTACCGGCGGCGGACATTTTCGTTGGGAAAATTCTACCGCTTCCGCGTATCGAGCGTACACTGCCGCCGTGCAAACAATTGAGACGACTACGCTGATGGAAGCGCCGCCGCTGAGTTCGACACGGGGCAATGCGACGCGCCTGCGATGGCGGCCAATGCTGCAGCGCATCGCGTTCTGGGCAATCATTGGTGTCATTGGCTTTAGTGCGGCCCTTGCCGGGCTGCTGCTGCGGCACTGGGCATGGGACCAGACCGAGGATATTCGCTTTGTTTCGGATATCAATAACGCCTTTCGGCAGGGAACCGCCTCGCTCCAGGAAGGATATCTGGATCGATATATCCACCAGGATGCGCAGCATGTTGATGATGGAAATTATGACATGGATTACGCCCCCGGGCGGTTACTCATCGCGACGCTCTGGGTGAAACATGTCCGGACGCTCGCTGACGGGCCGGTAGCCGATTGGCGCACTGTGGAAGCCTGGCCGGCATTTTATGAGACATCGCGCGAGCGGCGGCAGAGCTACGTATGGCTGCGCCCGCTGCTGGAAATCAATATAATTGGTGAACTGACGGCGGCGGTGGGGATTTTTTTCCTGGTGCGGCGATGGACCGGCCGCAAGTCCTGGCGCACGCGCGTGGGGCCTTCGGGATCGACGTTTCGCATTCCATTTACATCCATTGTCTGCGCGGCGGACCGCGCTGGTGTGAAAGGCGCGGTGTTGGGAATGGTGGCGGCGCTATTTTTCTGGTTCAACCTGGAGTTGATCTGGAATGCGCACTGCTGGCCGCAATGGGATAGCTGGCTGTTGCCGTTTTTTGTGTGGGCGCTGGTCGCCGCTTCAGAAGAATGGTGGTTCGTCGCCGGGATGCTGATCGCGGCGGGGATGATGTTCAAGGCGCAGATTCTCTTTGGCGCTCCGGTGCTGATCTTGTGGCCGCTTTGGCGCGGAAAGCTGCTGGCGATTGCGAAGTTTCTGGCGGGCGCGGCGGTGACGACTGCCGCCATCACCGCCGGTTGGCTCGTGCGCGGCGATGGAATGACAAACCACTCGGCAGTTGGATGGGTTGCGGGGGCAGCCGCGGCGCTGGTGCTGATCGGGCTCGCTCTGCGGATGCGATGGAAGTGGTTCATCCGATTGCCGATGGCAATCGCGGCGGTCGCGCTGGTGTGGTGGCCTTTTGTTCACATGACGTGGGGGTGGACAGCATCTGTATTGATGGGATTGATTGTCGCCGGCGTCCTCATTCGCCTGCTGCCGTGGCGCGAATTGGGATACGTCGCCGCCGTCTGGATGGCGACGGCGCTCTTTCTGTGCGTGCCGGTTTTCGGGGGGACCATGTCGTGGTTCAGGATCGGCATTGCCTTCGGCACCCATCATTTTCTCACCATGACGCGTGGGCCCACCAACAACCTGGCGGCGATCCTGGGAGAGAACTATCACTGGGAAGTGATGGATCCGGCCATGACCATTGGAAAGGGGAAAAAAGCGGATCGGATCGGCGAGGCGCTCAAGGCAGTCGATCCCCGATTCGACTTCACACCCGGCGAAGATGTGCAGATTCCGCTGAAGTACGTCTGCTTTTGCGTCTATGCCATCGGGCTGCTGCTGTGCAGTGTCGGAATGGCGATCCACAGCTCGCGTGGCAGCCCGCGTTTCCTGGTAGCGGTGGTTGCGCCGTGGGTTTTATTCTTCGCCGTGAACCTTCAAATGCACGAGCGATATCTGCTGTGGGGCGCGACGCTGAGCGCGATGACCGTCGCGATCAGCCCTGGTTTTGCGTTGCTGCATCTGCTCATCACGTTTATTGGATGGAGCCAGGAAGCGCTCAACATGGCGCGGCATGTTGATCAGGATGGCGGGTCGTACCATGTCATCATGGGATGGACGCCGGGGATGGGTTGGGCGCTGATGCTGTGTGCGGCGATCTATTTGTATGTAGGAGTGATGCCGGAGCGGAAGAGGAAGGGTTGAAATCGATTACCTGGCGGCAAATCATTTCGTTGCTTGCGTGGTCCCTGCGGGCATTAGCTTGAATATCCTGCCTGTGCCGGGGAACAGCCGCGGAATTCCGGTTTTATTTTCGATGCGGCCGGAATCCAGGATATAGAGCGCGCCGTCGGGGCCGATCTTCACGTCGATCGGGCGCTCAAGCGCGACAGTGCCGTAGGTCTGCATGCTGGCGGGAACACCGGCGGTGTTTCGGATGAAATCTTTCACCTGCCGCGAATCCATATCCACGCGCGCTACTTTGAAACCAATCGGCCCCAGAAAGTTTTTTTGCCCGCTGGTGGCGAATGGGGATCGATCGCCATCGAGCGCGACAATCGCGCTGCCGGCATATTCTTTGAATGGGCCGTCGTCGGGCAGGAATGTCAGCCGGGCTGCGCCGGACATTGGTGTGAACGCGCCAAAAACGGCCTCGTTTGGCGTGGGCGTCCGCAGGCTGCTGGTTGCGTGATCGATCAGAAATGACACATCGGGATAACCGCTCCGGATCACCAGGTCGATTAGCGGCTGATATTTCTCAGCGCTCACGGGGTTCAGGTCGGTTGTGTAGTCCGGCCAGCCATACCAGTTGCCGCGGCTGGCGAGAACGAGTGAATCCGGATCATCTTTAATTGGCCGGGTTCCGCGCAATTGCATGCCGTCGTTGGTCATGTACAGGCGGTCATATTTGTTTATCGCCAGGCCGCGGGGGTTATGAATGCCATAGGCCTCGACGCGCAGATCACCACCGTCGATGGGGATGGAGTAGATCGCGCCGTTGGGCCGATCGCTGCCGCGAATGCGGGTTTGATTGCTGACGCCAAAAGGCTGGAACGGCCCGGTTACGGCGATGTTTGCTCCTCCGAACAAACCAGCGCGCGGGTTTGGCGTGTCGAATCGCCGGCCCAGGAGGTAGAGATACGGATTGGCGCCGGGGACAAACGGAATATCGTGCACTTCGGGGTATCGCTTCAACCAGCCGGCATCCCAATTGTCGACACCGACGACGGCGCTGTTGGTCGCCGTGCCGACTCCGAAATACAGCCGGCCGTCGGTGGGGCGATAAACCAGATCGGTCACGCCGTAGTCACCCTGCGCCGGCAAATTGCCCACAATGGTCGCGTGGCTGCCGTCATAACCGAGCGCGGTAACCATTCCTTTGCCAACGCGGTCGCGGTGGGTGATGTAAATCTTGCCGTTGTGGCAGATCATGCCGCCGATCGGGCCATATATGACAAAGCCCGTCGGGTAGAAGCTGATATTCCGCTTGTAGGGATAGATGTTGAAGTATGAACCGTCGCGGCGATAGCCAAAAATATGAGGCTCAGGGCCGCCGCTTTCGGCGACCAGGAGGTTGCCGTCATCGTCCGTCGCCATTGCCGTCGGGGTGTTGAGCTCATCGACGAGCACGCGCAGCTCAAATCCGGATGGATATTCAACCAGCGCGCGGTCGATCAGCTTCTGCCGCGCTATCGGCAGCATCTGCGGCTGATGGATGCACCCGCCCGCCAGCGCACCGCCCAAGAGCAAGGCGATCGCCGCCAGCGTCCGCAATGAGCGTTTCCATGCGGCGGGACGGCTTGCGGGAGATTGGTCCATGTCGTCGGAAGAAACAACCGCGGTCATACGCGTTCCCATCTGTCCCCGGATCATCCAAATCATCATCCGCCCCGACGCCGCGGATTGCAAATGCACGCCTACAGCTTCACCGATTTCACGAGTTCCTTCACATGATCGACGCTGTTCTGGAACATTTTGCGTTCGGCGTCATCCATCTCGATTTCGATGATGCGCTCGACACCTTCGGTGCCGAGCACGCAGGGAACACCGACAAAATATCCACCGATGCCGTATTCCTTCTCGCAATACGCCGCGCACGGCAGAATCCGCTTCTTATCCCTGATGATGGATTCCGCCATCTGAATCGTGGCGGCGGCGGGCGCATAATATGCGCTGCCTGTTTTCAGGAGTTTTACGATCTCCGCGCCGCCGTCGCGGGCGCGCTGGATGATCTGTTCCAGCCGATCTTTCTTCACCAGTTGGGTGATTGGAATTCCACCGGCAAAGGTGTATCGGGCCAGCGGCACCATGTCATCACCGTGGCCGCCAAGCAACAGGGCCTGCACGTCTTCCACGCTGCATCCGATTTCCGCCGCGAGGAAGCTGCGATAGCGGGCGGTATCAAGCACACCTGCCTGCCCGAGCACGCGCTGGGTGGGGAAGCCCGACGCCTTCCAGGCGACATAGACCATTACATCGAGCGGGTTGCTGACGACGATCAGCACCGCGTTGGGGGAATGCTTTGCCACGTTCTCGGCCACGCTTTTTACGATGCCGGTGTTGATGTTGATCAGGTCATCGCGGCTCATTCCGGGCTTGCGCCACGCCGGCGGTGATGATCACCACATCGCTGTTTGCGCTGGGCTCATAGGTCGTCGCGCCGGTGATCTTGCAGTCGTATCCTTCAATCGGGGAGGCTTCGTACAGATCGAGCGCCTTCCCCTGCGGCATGCCGTCGACCTGGGGAATGTCGATCAGGACAATATCCCCCAACTCTTTCGCCGCCGCCCAATGAGCGGCGGTAGCCCCGACATTTCCTGCCCCAACGATGCTGATCTTAGCGCGACGCATGAATAAAACCTTTCGTTAAAAGAATGCGAAGGGGCGATTATCAAAAAACACCCGCACGTTTCAATGTATTGGTGGGCAGACATTCCTGTGTACCATGTTCGGGAGGCGATCGCCTGCATACATCTTTCGCACCACGACGGACGGACAAGTCTGTCCGTGCGTGGCAGACAGGAATGTCTGCCGCACGAAAAGAGGCAATTTTGCCGCCATTTACTGCAATGCGCGTCGGTTAAGCCGGCTGCGACGTCGGCGCAATCTCCCCAGGAGTGAAATCAGGTGTGATCTCGGCACGCAACTTCTCGAAATCCTCGTGATATTTCTTTCCGCCGATCGTGGTCGGCCACTGCACATATAGCTGCTTCAAAAACTGTTTCCCGGCATCCAGATCCGCCTTTGCCTGGGCATCGTCGGGGTTTTGCCTGGCCACCTCGGCAATGGATCGCAGCAGCTTCAGGGTGGCTTCCCAATACTGGGTGTTCTCTACTGTTTTGGGCTCGCCGTTTTCTGTTACGACGGCGGTGGGCGCGCCAACTTTTTTATTTGCCACCAGTGGGCCGAGCACTTCCTTGGCTGCCCTGTAATTGCCTAAATCGAATTGCACGAATCCCAACCCAAGCTGCACGACCGGATCAGGATTAGCGGGATCGTACAAATCCTGATACTGCTTCATCGCGGCTTCAAGGCCCGCTTTTTTTGCTGCGGGATCATCGGTGAGTTCGGCTGCGAGCTGCTTGGTGGAGGCGTCAAACACCTTGTATTTAGGCGAGAGCGCTTTGATCTTTTCGTCGGAATTCCCCTCGGCCCAACTGACCAGGAAACCACTGAGCGCGGCGCGGTTCTGGGCCAATTGCTTCACCTGCGCAATGTCTCCGGTTTCGCGGGCGTGATCCATGTCCGCATCCAGCTTCTTCAACAGATCGAACACCAGCGCTGGTCCTTCGTTTCCCTGCTTGGTCTGTAAGAGGAGCACCAGCGTGCTGGTTGCGTCGTTGGTCTTGCCCATCGCCATGTACGAATTGACCCGCAGCGACAGCGCCTCAAACAGCAGGTCCTGTTCGTTGGGCATCCCCTTCACTTTATCTTCAAACCCCGCCAGCAGATCGAGCGTGCGCCTGGGGTCTTTCTGCTCGTGACTGGCAAGGTCCGCCGCCAGCAGGGCGGTGCGCACGAGCATCGACGTATACCGTTTTTTATCCGCATTATCCGTCGCCGAGGCCTCCGCGGCTGACGCGGCTTTATTCACTGCATCCGCCAGCGACTGCACCTGACCCATTACCTGGTTGCGCTCGTCGGCGCTCATCTTGTCGTTGTCGTCATTCAGCCGCTGCTTCAGCGCGACCATTTCATAAAACTGCGCCGTTAGGAATCGCTTATCATCCGGGGTCACCTGGCTGAAATATTGAACCGCTTTTTTGAAGTTCAGTTCCCGTTGCAGCAGCAGGGCATATTCAAATGCAAACTGCTTTCGGAGAAACGGCGGGCCGATCGCGATGGGCAAAAACCGGTCGTACAACTTTGATGTGTCCTGGTCTTCCAAATCCGCTTTGCGGAGTTGCCCGATCAGCGCGGTTGCATGATCCAGCGCGTCGTTGGCTTTTTTGTTTTCCGCGGGGTTTTTTTCGGAAAAATCCAGAAATGCCCCGGCGGCTTCTTTCGCCCGCCCGGCGCGCTCCAGCAGATACGGCAGCACATAAGCCGACCGCGAAGCCATTGCCGCATCGACTCCGGCTTTGCCGTTGCGGCTGATAATCTCCCGCGCCGCCGCCACCGCGCGCTCCATCGTTTTTTCGTCGACGTTCAGCCCTTCGGGCTTCAGATATTCCTGTTCTCCTTGCTGCTGCAGCGCGAGCAGGAGCAGGGGATCGAGCTTATTCAGGTCCGGATTTTCCGGCAGCCGCGTGAGCATCTGCTGATAGATGGGCCCCTGGTATTGGGGCTGGTCCTTCAACAACTGCATGAGCACGGCCATCGCCGCATCGTTGTCCTTTTTTTTCTCATCATCCGCCGCGGCGTCCGCCTGCATGGTCAGGATGCGATACTTCAGCATCGTGAACGCTGCCGCCGCCCCTTGCTGCTGCTTGGCGTCGAGGCTCGATTTCTGCCATGCCGCCAAAGCATCCATTTCCTTCTGCGCTTCCGGCAGCTTGTGATCCAGAATTCGGGAGACGATTGTGAAGTAGCGAGCCTCGTACTGCTCGGCGAGCGTGGGCGGCGGTTTAATCTCATCCCTGGGATTGTTATTAATGACTGTCGCGAAGACCTTGCGGGCGTTGTAATAATCACCCTTGGCCATGTTCAGCTTGGCAATGCGATTGCGCACGGCGGCCTGCACCGCACTGTCATTGGTATCGAATGGCTTGAGCGCTTCAATGGCCTTGGTCGCCAGTTCTTTGCGGCGAGGGTCGGCCTTATCCAGCGCGATGCACAGATCGTACACCGCCATGTTGCGATTGAACCCCGCCAGATTGTGCAGATCATCCGCGGCCTGCCATCGCTTGGCCGCGGTGTCGTCGTTTGCCGTCAACTGCCCCGCCAGCGCATCGGCGCTGTTTCCCGCTTCGGTCGCGGCCTTCTCGTAGATCTTGATAACCGCTTCCGCGGCCGGCCGCACCTGCGCCTGGGTGCGTGGGTTTTCACCCCAATATTCCAGCGTGGTTACATCCGGCTCGACCGCCGTGGTCAGCAGCACCTTCGCCATCTGCATCAGGGGCGTAGGATCATGCATTGTCGGCAGCGCCGCTTCGATCCCCCGTGAAACATTCTGCAGCAATTCCTGCCGCTCTTTGGCGTTTAGCTTCACCGACGGGTCTGACAACTTCCGAATCGAGGTCAGCGTGAGGATTCCATTTTGCTGCTCCAGCGGCGTCTTATTAACCTCAAACTCCCGCTTCAGCAGCGTATCCATCCCCCGATTCGCCAGCTCCGTCATCACCCGCCCTTCATCCAGCGCGTCCAAACCCGCAGCCGAACCGGCAGGAGCCCCCGCCGGCTGCGCCAACACCACCGCGCCGAGCGGCGCAACCGCAAATGGAAAAACGAAAGAAATCAGCCAGAATTTTCGCATCACACCACAAGCAACGGACCCACTGACCAGGGACAACCCTAATGCGACTGCTGAAACGAAACCTTGGTAAATTCCGCCTGAAGCGCCGCCTGATAAACATCGATCAAAAACTTATATTTCACCATCCGCCCCGGCGCGATGAACACCAGAATCTTATCCGTTTTGGTCCCCGTTGCGTTAAATTCCTTCCGCTTCTTCGTCAGCGCCGCCGTGAGCGTGTTCAGGTCATTGGTTGAAAATTCTGCCGCCCGTGCGATAAACCGATCGGGCGCCGGCGAATCCACCGTGATCGTATACTGCACATCATCCGGCACTACGGTGTTATTGTTTCCCCCTCCCGTCTTTGAAGGGGGCGTCGTACTCAACAGATAATGCTCCGCCCCTCCAAAGCTCCCTGCCAGCATTAGAAAAATCAGGATGACCATCACGACGTCCACCAAAGGCGTCATGTTTGGCCCGCTATCGTAATGAACGGCTTTTGCTCCTCGGATACGCATTCTTTGGTCCGTTGTCCGTGGTCCGTGGTCCGTTGCCGGCTGTCCGTTGCTCAATCCTCGCCAGGCTGTCGATATTTAAAACGTCCCGCGACGGACAACGTGTTACTGACAACAGACATCCTATCCCCCGCGCTCCACAACCTTTTTCGTATTAAAATTCACATTCCGCACATTTGCATTTGCACAGGCAAACAATACCTGCTCCAGGAACCGATAAGGCATATCCGCTTCGCCGCGGATGATGACTTTGAATTGATCGTTTTGCTTCCGATACATCTGAAGCGTATTCACCAATTGATTTTGCCCCGTTGACGGATCATGCAGCTTCAATTCTGTGGGCTTGGTTTCCATCCCGCCCGGTGTTTTCAGCAGCGCTGTAACCAGCGGCTCGTCGACTGCGCCTGGCCGCACGTTTAATGTCAGCGTGTTGCCCATGTCCTTGATATCAACCCCCATCAAACTCGCGGGGATGTCCATCTTTTCTGCGCCCGTGCTCACGCCGATCTTTGCAACGAGCATGAAGAAAATGATCAGGCACATGACAATGTCGATCAGCGGGGTGACGTTCGGATGGGCAACGTGCGCTTCAGGAATGTGTCGCTTTTTCATGGCGGCTCCGGGTGAGTCTTCCACCGGCAATTCTCACGCTGAGGAGGCCGGCGAAGGGGCCGGCAGCGGCGCTTTGCGGACCACTCCCGGTTGCGGCGTAGCAGCCACCCGCGGCGCAGACGGGCCACCGCCGGGCGCCATGCCCGGTTTGGCGGCGTCCGAAGGCTTAATCATCAGCAGCAGTTCCTCTGCCGTCAGCGCCCCGCGGACGGTTAACCGGTCTACGATGGTCCGCAAAACGCCAAACGCCGCGAGGCATGGGATTGCCAGGAACAGCCCCAGAAACGTATGCGTCAAGGCGGTTGAAATACCGCCAGCCAGATCGCTCGGGCTTGCAGCCCCTTCCGCCGCCTGCATCGCGCTGAACGCCTGGATCATCCCAAGCACGGTGCCGAGCAGCCCCAGCAGCGGGCCCAGGTTTCCGATGATGTTCAGGTATTCGATTTTGCGGAACTGCTCGGCGGTGTGCTCGCCGATCGCCGTCTCCATCGCTTCCTTCATGCTGCTGAACGATGGCGCTCGCTTCGAGCGCGGGGTTCAGGGCCTTGGAGACAAAGCTGTCATCGGTTTCGGTGAACTCGATCAATTCCTTGAACTTCCTCTGCGAGATCATCTCCCGGATCTGGTTGGTCGTCTCCTCAGGCATGAACGTCTTGGCCTGGTTCTGGATAAACGCCTGAATGATCAGCGTCAGGCCGGTCATCGACAGCACGGCGATGGTGATGAATACAAAGTCGATGTGCCCGAGGATGAGCTGGGTCAATCCCGCTGGATGCTTCGTTCCTGTCGGCGCGGCGCTATCGGGCGTCTGCCCGAAGCTGCTCACCGCCGAGAACGCGATCGCGGCCATCATCACGACAAACAGCGCAATTCGCGCCTTATACGTATAGTATCGCTTGAAACCTGCCATGGATGCCGAGCCTCTCTCCGTTTCAATCCGGAGTCAAAGGGGTCAAATCAATCAGAAATCGCTCTTGGAAATAATCTTCACCAGTCCGCCATTTTCCCGGCTGATCTGCTTCAGCACATCCACCAGCTTCGGATCATCGCTCGACTGAAGAAAAATGCAGTTCACCTTGATCTTATGCTCCGGGTTTCCTGTCCGGAATGCGTTGATCACTTCGTCGAAGCTGGAGATGTTATCGAACCCGTCCGTCAGCAGATACATCAGCTCCGGTTTTTGCGCCAGCGAAAACTTGATCGCCGGGACCGGCTGCGTCAGCCCCGAAGATACCGCGCCGTCGATAAACTCATACGCCTTGCGCTTATTCTCCGGCGTGGCCATCACCAGGCCTTCTTTGCTCAGCGAGGTGAATTCGGAATCGCTATAGAACACTACATTAAACGCCTGGATTGCTTTCAGTCCATCGATCGACTTCTTCAATTCATTTTTCAATTCATCAAACACCGGCAACATCGATCCCGAAGCATCGCAGAAATAAAGGACCTTCCGGGCGTTTCCACCGACGCCGACAAAGCTGCTCTTGGGTCCGGCGCCGTTCCCACCGCCCGGAACGCCGAACGGCGCAAGCTGTCCCCCCTGGCCGCCAGCACCGCCGATCCCTTCCCCTTTGCCGGTGATCGCATTTGCGCCGACGGTGATCGAGCTCGCCTCTGCGTCCGGCGCCGATCCGCCCAGCACGGCTTGATTCAATTGATCGCTTGCCTTCGCGGACCATCCTGAATCCTGCGTTTCCTTGATCAGATCCTGAGCCGCATCGCGCGTAGGGTCACCGCCGAGGCCCGGATGCGGTATGCCGCCCGGCGGCCCAGTCTCCGCCAGCGTCGACTCGGGAATGATGATCTGCTCTTTCACCACCGTCGCGACTTTCTCCACCGCCTTATAAGTCGCATATCCAATGACGATCAGCGCAAGATGCAATGCCAGCGAGGTTGCCAGCGGCAGCACGTTCTGCACCCAGGGCTGCCTCCAGAAATCCACCGGCTGATATACCCCCTCCGGTGGCGCTTCCTGCCCTTCCCCCATCAACATGCTGTCCGGCATCGGTGTGTTTGTCCGCCGCGGGCCGCTCGCGCCAGCTTCCGCGGCCCCTCCAACCGCCGTCCCTCCCGCGGCTGTTCCACCAGCGGTCGCCGCGGGATCGCTTGTCATCCCGCCATGGGTTCCCTCCATCTTCTGCGTTTCCGGCAAACCGGGCGGTGCGGGGGGCATCGGCGTGGACATCATCAACTCCGTTTTACGCTCGGTAAATCATCATTCGGCGGGAAACAATCAGAAGCGGCCAACCATACCAACCAGAATCATAATCCCCACCTTCCACCCCTTTCAATCAAAAAAACCTGCTATTTCCCCTTGGGTCCGTCGCTCCCTCTCCGGTAATCCGGGGGAGGGCCGGGGTGGGGGCCGCCAATTTTGAAGTCGATTCGACTTTCCCATTTTCCTGAAACCACCTCCTGTCCCCCAGGCACTAACCCCTCGGAACAGTTATAAAGGATATCGTTAAATGCCACCCACACTTCCCATGCTCGCAATAATCGCCGACGCGTTTGCCGGTGGTTTTGGCGCGGCTGCCGCGATTGTTCTCATCGGTGGGGGTGTCCTGCTCCGCTGGCAACGCAATCGCCTGCAATTCGCTCTCATGCAAACGGCCATCGAACGCGGCGTCACCCCCATGCCCGTGCGCCGCCGCTCTGGCTCCTCTCCCTCCGCCATGGTGTGATGATTCTTGTCCTGGGCTTTGGTCTGATGGTCGTAGGCGGCGCGCTTCATAAAGTCGCCCGCTCCGTTCCCATGCCGAGCCTGACCGCCACCACTCAGCCCGCCGGCATGAGAAATTTCCAGTGGGCACAGCACCCCGAACCATTTGACGATAATCAGGGCCCTCCGGGAGGCCCTCCCATGAATGATCGCTTCCAGGGCCGCCCGCCGCGGCCTGAGCGCGGCCTCGGCCCGGGACCAGGTCAGCGTCCCGGGCAAGGCCCCCTGCGCGAAGGCCCTCCCGGACCCCTAGAAGATGAAATGGGACAAGGCCCCGATGGCCGCGGTCCTGAGGGCCTCGGCGGCCGCCCGCCCGGCCCTCAGCACCCGGCACTGGAAGCATGGCACCGCGCCCAGGACCAGAACGCCATCGCCATGCTCGCCATGGCCAGCGGTCTGATTCTCGCGCTGCTCGGTTTTGTCCGAATCATTTTCGCCTTCTCCGAACGCCGCTACGCTATGGATGTCAAAGCCGTTCCCTGACGCCTTGGCGTGACCGTCCCTATGACGAAACAGTTTGCGTTGCTGAAATCTTCTGATGTGACAAGCACCTCTGATTCATGCTCGATTGAATGAAGCGAAAGAAACTGCAGTTTCCAAAACTTCAAACAAAGCGTGAGATAAACGGTATGTCATGATGAAAGCTTGCAGCAAATCACGACCCTTTCAATTGCATATACAAATTTAACGGGAGTCCCCCATGACCACGCATCGATCCAATCCAAGGCTCAAGTCCGCCGCATTGATCGCCAGCCTTGCGCTTCTCGGCTTCTCGGCTAACTGTTCATTGGCTGCCGACCCCGCGCCCAGCGCCTCTCTTCCTTCACCGAGCGACCTGATCTCTCCCAATCTCGACAACGCCCGACCCAAACCGCCTGCTCCCGCGGAGATGAAGCCGGATTCCGTTTCCGGCACGGTCGAATCCTATAATTTCGATCCGCGCGGTTCATATAACGGAATCAACCTGAAAGACGGCGACCATATTTCGCAGCTCAATATGCCGCCGGAACTCGGCGCTCAAATTGCCGTAGCCGCCCCGGTCGGTCAAAAGATCCAGGCGACGGCGTACGCCGAGCTGGTGGTTGGAAACCGTTCGATCTACCGCCTTGCCACGCTGACCGGCCCTGACGGAAAACAGCTCACGCTGCCCAATCGTGATCAACCGCTGCAAATGAAACACACTGAAGGAACGGTGAAGCAGCTCAATTACACCCCCCGAGGCGAAGTGGACGGGGCGCTCCTCGACAACGGCGACTTCGTTCGCCTCAATCCCCATGACGCCGCCTCCGCCAATCTTGCCGTCGCGCAGCAGCTCACCGTCGACGGCTATGCCCATCCCATGCTGAGCGGCCACGACGTCTTGGAAGCCACAAAGGTCAACGGCCAACCCGTCCACCATCCCCACATGCCCGGCGGCCCAGGGGGGCCCGGTGGTCCCCGCGGCCCTGGTGGTCAATCCGGTCCCCACCGCAACGGGCCAGGCGGGCCTGGTGGTGATGGCCCCGGCGGTGATGGTGGCCCACGTGGCATGGGTGGTCCCGGTGGAGGGTATGGCGGTGGCCCCGGCGGTGACGGTCCACCACCCCCGCCACCTGGCCAATGAGCAGTTGAATCGCTGTCCATTAAGCAAGACGCCGAAGACCTCATTCAACATTTTTGCTGGCGACATCGATCGGCGCTGTCGCTCGGGGCGGCATCGAACAGGGCAATCAAGAAAAAAACAGACGCACAGGCGGCGAGCCTCTGCGTCTGTTTTTTTATTGATCGTCCTGTTCACTGCCCGCTCAAACGTCAGCAGCTAAAAAATGCAGTGGGAGAAATGTAAAGAATCGCTTCTCTCTTGAATTGATCATCCCCGCAAATCCAACCAAGCTGCTTCATCCGCCGTCAATTCAACGTCCATCGCTTTCAAACTTCCGCGCAGCTCTTCCAGCGTGCGCGGCCCGATGAGCGGAAATGTTGGGAATGGCTGATTCAGCACATACGCCAGCGCAATATTGATTGGAGCCGCATTTCGCTTCCGAGCCAGCTCGACGGCGCGCTCTCTCCGCCGCCAGTTTTCGTCGCTATGCCAGCATCGATTCATTTCCTCATCGTTCAGCGATTGATCGCGATGGGCGCGATCCGTAAAGAACCCCCGCGCCTGGCTGCTCCATGCGAAAAATGCTGTTTGAGTCTGTGTCAGCCACTCGCGGCTGCGCTCATCCGACGCCGACACTGAACCCGCCCAGATCGGGCTGATCATTCGAGCAAGGCTGAAGTTATTGCTGATGGCGGAGAATTTGTTCAGTCCATGCTGATCCGCATACGCATTCGCCTCGGTGACGCGATCGATCGACCAATTACTCCCGCCAAACGCTTTGATCCTGCCTGCGATGACCTGCTCATTCATCGCCTCGACGAATTCGCCGACCGGGACATCCGGATTATCGCGATGGAGCAGATATATGTCCGCGTAATCGGTCTGCATCCGCTCCAGGCTTATGGCAAGTTGGCGTGCGACCGCGGCAGGATTGCATTCAGGCGTATGCGCGCCCTTTGCGATGATGACCACCTCTTCGCGTACGCCCCGGTTCTTCAGCCAGTGGCCCAGGTTTTTTTCGTGGACGCCGCCGCCGTAGACATATGCTGTATCAAACGCGTTGCCGCCTGCTTCGAACCATGCGTCAAACATTGTCATCGCATGGGGAAGCGTGTTTTGATTATCAACACCTAAAACCAGGCGCGAGATTTTTTTCTGTATGCCGGCGATGGGCCCGTATTGCATGCGTGAGCTCGACGGGATTTTCAGGGGGCGGTTTCGCACGGTCATTCTGGGGTATGCTTCCGGTTTTTCAAATTCATACCGCACGCCGATCTGCTCGCGCCACGCGTCGAGCGTCTTCATATTCCCCAGCGAATCGTCCCATGTCATAGCAGGCGGCGGCGCCTGTTTCAGCCCTGCCACAACCGCATCGCCAAAGACATCAACTTCCAAGGTGAACGATGTCACTTCTGCTGGAGTTAAATATTCCTCGGCATCCAGTTGATGATTCCGATGGACAAAAACCCGGCCAAGCTCAGGTCCGCCACGATGAGAAATCCACGGGTTAGGAACGACGATAGAGCCGGCCGTCCCGAAGATGCGCAGCGCTTTCTCCTGATTGATGGCAATGCCCGCGGACAGATGCGCCAGAATATCGCCGGGGAACTTCAGCACGGCGGCGGTATAACCATCGACGCCGGTAGACTCCAGATGCCCCACTGCCTTTATTTCCAAGGGATCGGCGAAACCTTTTCCCATTGCCGCTCCGGCGATGAGTCTTGCCATTGAGGCTGGATAGCAACCAATATCCAGAATCGCTCCACCCGCCAGGTCATTGCGATAAAGCCGGCTGGCCGCATCGAACTCGGATGCAAAGCTGAAGGAGGCATGCACGGCGCGAACGTCACCGATGACCTTCTGCCCGAGCAGTTCCACTAGCTTGCGCGTCTGCGGGTGGCAGCGATACATGAACGCTTCCATCAGCAGCACATCATTGGCGATCGCGGCCTCAACCATCGCCATCGCCTGAAACTGATTCACCGCCATCGGCTTTTCAACGAGCACATGTTTCCCCGCCTCCATTGCCGCGATCGCCCATTCAGCGTGCATCGTGTGGGGCAATGCGACATAAACCGTCTGCACTTCCGCATCTCTGAGCAGTTCCTCATAACTGGCATAACATTTCCGCGGCGGCAGATGAAACTGCTCCCCAAACTTTCCCGCCGACTCGCGCGATCGGCTTCCAACGGCCACCAGCACACCAGTGCGGCTTTTCGCCAGCGCATTGGCGAGCGTCACCCCAATCGCCCCCGTGCCAAGGATTCCCCAGTTCAATCGATCGCTCATAGATCCACTTCCTCAATCGCGACGCAAACTCGCGCGTCTGCGCCTCCGATTTCGCAATTCGTGGTTAATTGGTGGGGCTGCTAAAGCCAAACCGCTAGATATTCAGCCGCTCTTTCCATGCTGCCAGCTGTTCTTCAAACGGTTTCCCCCCGGCAGCGCCGCGCTTTGATACCGTTTCACCACATTCCTTGCCCCAAGCGATGTATACACATCATCATCCACCCGAATAGCCGTCGGTGATCCATGCGCCTTCAGTGAATTCTCAATTGCCTGATTAAACTCAGGGACGCTCAGCTGCGCCAGCGCATGCTTGCCGTTCTTTTCACATTGCGACACCAGCGTGCCGACGATGTGGTGCGCGGTGCGGAAGGGGATGCCTTTGGTCACCAGGTATTCGGCCAGGCTGGTGGCGTCGAGGAAGCCTTTGTCCAACGTGGGCTCAATGGCTTCCTTGTTGTAGCTGGCGCTGTTCACAATCGCGGCCGCCATCGTCAGGCAACTGCTCACCGTGTCGTATGCGCGGAAGACGATGCGCTTGTCTTCCTGCAGATCGCGGTTGTATCCGATGGGCAGGCCCTTGAGGATCGTCATCAGGGCGAACAGGTCGCCGTACACGTTGCCGCAGCGTCCGCGGATCAGCTCGAGCATGTCCGGGTTCCGTTTCTGCGGCATCATCGAACTGCTGGTGGTGTAGCGGTCGGCGATCTTGATGAAGTTGAATTCAGTGGTCATGTAAATGATCCACTGCTCGGCCCAGCGGGAGAGGTGCTGGGCGATCATGGCAAGATCAAAAACATATCGGACAGCCAGATCGCGGTCAGCCGTAGCAGCAATACTGTTTGAAACCGGATTACCAAAATACATCACATCGGTCCCAAGAATTTCGATGGGCAATGATGTTCCAGCAATTGCGCCGCTGCCAAGTGGATTTTCAAAAAAAGCGGTCTCATATCGTTCCAGCATGTAATCATAGTCATTTTGGAACATACCTGCCCAAGCGAGCGCCTCAGCACCGGCTACGATCGGTTGTGCACGTTGCAGATGCGTAAATGATGGCATGACGACATCATGGGAACGATTGGCGAGATCGATAAAGGATGCGATCAACAAACGATGGATTGGGAGCATGTCAGTGTATGCAGCATCAATCCAAAGTCGCAAATCCAATGCCACCTGATCATTCCGGCTGCGCCCCGTGTGCAGCTTCCGCCCCGGCTCGCCGATACGTTCTGTCAGCGCACTTTCCACACACATGTGGATGTCTTCCAGCTCTGGCTTGAACCCCGCCCACTTTGGCCCGTCGCGGTCGATCTCGGCCTCAATCTCCTTCAGCCCCGCCACGATCGAGTCGCGGTTGGTGTCGGTGATCAGGCCCACCTTCGCCAACATCATCGCGTGCGCGATGCTGCCGGCGATGTCGGCCTTGTAGAGCCGCCAGTCGTAGCTAATGGATTCAACGAAGGTTTGCGCGATCGCGTCGGTGGCCTCGCCGATGCGGGCCTGCCATGATTTTTCTGTTTTGCCCGGCATTCCCCCATTCTAATGCAAGGGCGAGGTGTCGGATATGGAGACATGCTTCACGGAGCAAAAAGGGATCGAGGCCTGCGAAGTGAATTGAATGATTTTTTCGCCCGCGATAAGATAGGAATATGACCACCAGTTCCGTGTTTCATTCTGATCCGGAGATTCTGGGGGGCACGGTCGTGTTCAAGGGAACGCGCGTCCCGCTGCAAAATCTCATGGATTATCTGGAGGGCGGATACACGCTGGACGAATTCCTGGATGATTTCCCCTCGGTCAGCCGTGGACAGGCAATCCAAGGTTTGGAAGAAGCGCGCCGTCTCCTGACTGAGACCGCCGCGTGATTGTTTTGCTCGACGAGTGCCTTCCGGTGCGGCTCGGGCGATTGCTCGCCGGACACGACGTGAGGACCGTTCGGCAAATGAATTGGCTTGGCCTGAGCAACGGCAAGCTACTGGCCGCGGCCGACCCTCATGTTGATGTGTTCATTACCGTGGACAAGAACTTGGTTCATCAGCAAACATTGGCCGGATTTCATCTGGCGGTGATCGTGCTTCACGCTCGGTCGAATAAGATAGAAGACCTATCCCCGCTGGCAGGTCAAATCCTTGCCGCGCTCGATGGCATCAAGTCAAGACAAGTGCTGACGATCGGCGTATCGCTCACCTGATCGTTTCGGCTCCGCCCCGTGTGCAGCTTTCGCCCCGGCTCCCCAATCCGTTCCGTGAGGGCGCTTTCCACGCACATGCGAATATCTTCTAGCTCCGGCTTGAAAGATTGCCGATTTCGGCCCGTCGCGGTCGATCTCGGCTTCGATCTGTTTCAGCCAGCCTTGCCGGCCTTGTCCCCTCTCCGCGGTATCTTTTATCGCTAACTCCCCCACCCCTTGTGCATAAACCGTCAATAACTATTTTTGTTCATTGAATTACGAGGTGGACCGGTTAATTTTGCAATCCGTGGGAAATGGCAACGGGAAAGTCATCCTCTGTTGATCGAAAATCGCTTCCGTTGCCCGCTGTCAAAAGTGCTCGCGGGGACCGGGCGCGATACAGGATGATCGCCATCGATTTGGATGGCACGCTGCTTTCCCCCGCAGGAGCCGTTACCGAGCGGACCAAGTCCGCGGTTCATCGATGCCTGTCGGCTGGTTTGCTCGTCTGCTTCGCTACCGGGCGGAATTGGACAGAAAGCAAAACGGTGCTCGACGCGGTCGCCCATTACGATACTGCCGTCTTTGTCGGCGGCGCGATGGTGATCGACACCCGGCATCGCGTAATGCTGCATCGGACGATGATGCAGCCGCAGTTGGCTTCCGAGGTGTGCGCGTTCTTTGAAAACCGAGGTCATCCCGCCCTGGCGCTGCAGGACACGATGGCGACCGGCTTCGATTATCTGATTACCGCTGATGTGGAACTGGATGATTCAACGCAGCAATGGATGCGCGTTAGCAAGGCCGCGGTGCGGCGAGTCCCAAGCCTCGCCATCTATGCCCATAAGCATACGATTCGCGTCGGCATCGTCGCTCCTCCAAAGGAGACGGCAAAGATGGTCGCGGAATTGAAGCAGCAGTTCAGTGAACGCATCGTCTGCCATAGCATTGCGGTGCTTGCCTATGGCGTCGACGTGCTGGAGGTTTTTGATCCAGCCGTCAATAAATGGGAAGGAATTATGCACGTCGCCCGCAAGCACAGAATCGCTCAGCGGGAAATCATTGCGATCGGCGACGACATAAACGACGTTCCCATGATTCGCCAGGCGGGCCTTGGCGTGGCGATGGGAAACGCAAAGGCCGAGGTCCAGGCGGTCGCCAAGCGGGTCATCGGAACCAATGAAGATGAAGGGCTGGCGAAATTTCTGGAAGAATTGATAACCGAACACGAAGTGGAGCCTTTAGGCGAAGACGCCGCGTGAAGCTTCAAGTATTGTAAAGTGAAACTCAACAAGAAAGACAACCAAAAACCAGCGGCCAAGCCGCACTGATCTCACGGATGTTGCGAAAGGAGTCGCAGGCTCAAACGACCGGCACGCGGGACGCGTGCCGGTCGTTTTTTAATGGTGGTAACCAGGGGGCGGGTTTGCTCAAACCTGCATGATTTCTTTTTGTTTGTGCTCGATCATTTCTTCAATTTTGCCTTCGTATTGTTTGGTCAGGTCGGTCACCTGCTCCTTGGTGGAACTGGCCTGGTCTTCGGTGAGAACGCCGCCTTTTTCTTCTGTGTCGATCAGCTTGTTGGCGTCGCGGCGGGCGTTGCGGATGGTGATCTTGGCGGCCTCGGCGTGTTGCTTGCAACTGCCGACCATCTTCAGGCGCACCTCCTGGCTCATGGGAGCGAGGATCAGGCGAAGGGATTTGCCGTCACTCCTGGGCGTCGCCTGGACCTTGCTGTCGCTGATGGCTTTTTCTATCGCCTTCAGGTCGCCGGGGCTGAACGGCTTGATGAGCAATTGCATCGCCTCGGGGATGCTGATGGAGGCGATGGATTTGAGGTCGGTGAGCGAACCGTAATATTCGACCTTCACATTCTCAACCAGCGCCGGGGAGGCGCGGCCGGTGCGGATGCCCCGAAGCTCGTGCTTCAAATGCTCCACGGCTTTTTCCATGTTTTCTTCACAGTCGAGAAGGATGTCGTCGGCAGGCATAATGCACTCCAGGTTGTCCGTTCCATTTTACTTCGGATTGATCTTCGTGCCGACTTTTTCTCCGCGGATGACGCGTTGGATGTTGCCGGGCACTTTTAAGTTGAACACCACGAGCGGGATTTTTCGTTCCATTGCAAGCGTGATGGCAGTCAGGTCCATTACCCGCAGCTTGTCCGTCAGAACATGCTCGTACGTGATGTCGTGATACAGGGTGGCGGTCGGGTCTTTCTTGGGGTCGGCGGAATAGATGCCGTCTACCTTCGTCGCTTTAAGCAGGACATCCGCGCCGATTTCGGTGGCTCTCAAGGCGGCGCAGGTGTCGGTGGTGAAGAACGGGTTTCCGGTGCCCGCGGCAAGGATGACGGCGCGGCCTTTTTCCAGGTGCCGCACGGCGCGGCGGCGGATGAAGGGCTCGGCGACGCTTTGAATGTTGATCGCAGACATCACCCGCGTGGGCTGGCCGAAACGTTCCATGGTTTCCTGCAAGGCGACAGCATTGAGCACGGTGGCGAGCATGCCCATATAATCGGCGGTTGCGCGGGGGATGTGGCCGTCATGTGCGAAGGTGGCGCCTCGGATAAAATTACCGCCGCCGACGACGACGGCGAGTTGCACGCCCATCCGGGCGATGTCGACGAGTTCCTTGGCGATGGCTTCAAGCTCGGTGGCTTCAATGCCGAAGCCTCCTTCGGGACAAAAGCCTTCGCCGCTGATTTTGAGGAGGATACGCTTGTAGACGGGCGGACAGGTTTGCGACATAGTCGGGCATTATAGCGGGATGACGTTCTTTGTCAGTTGTTTGAATAACAGGTCCGCAGTCTGTTGCAGGGAGCAGGAGCCCGTCGCTCAGATGTGATGAGCAGCGGACAACGCACTCCGAACAACAGACATTTTCACATGAGCATCGTTTTGATCGGTTATCGCGGCAGCGGGAAGACAACCGTGAGTCGGTTGCTCGCCGATCGTCTTGGCTGGGGTTTTGTGGATTGCGACGATCGGATCGTAGCCGCGGCGGGGAAGACGATCCGGGAAATTTTTGAATCAGTTGGCGAAGAGGGTTTTCGAGAACTGGAAGCCCAGGTTATTCGAGAAGTGGCGCCCATGGACAATTGCGTGATCTCGGTCGGCGGCGGGGCGTTGCTGCGGGAGGAGAATCGGGCGGCGATTGTTGGGAGAGGGCACCGGATTGTCTATCTGCACGCGTCGCCGGAGGAATTGCATCGGCGGATTCATGCCGACATGGCAACGATCGCCAATCGTCCGGCTTTAACGAAGTTGGGCGGGGGGATCGAAGAGATTCGTTCAGTCCTGGCCGTTCGTGAGCCGATTTATCGGCAGGTGAGGAATATCGAGATCGATGTGACCGAAATGTTGCCCAGGGATGTAGTGGAGCAAATTATTCTTGCCTTGCCGCAAGGCGGCGGAAAGCTCTAAAGTGATACGAGCCTCGGCCCATGTCACATTGAAGCTTGCCATCGATCGCGAATACGTACTGCCAGCAACGGACCACTGACAACGGACATTCTTGTTGCCCCTTTATCCATACGCCATCTTCTTTTTTCTCCTGGGCGCCTGTATCGGCAGCTTTCTGAACGTCGTGGTTTGGAGGTTGCCGCGGGTTGAAATTGATCCGGAGATGAGCGGGTGGGGGCAGCTTTTGGCGGGGCTGAAGGCGTTGTCGGACCCACCATCGCATTGCCCCAAATGTGGGAATCGGCTGCGATGGTATGACAACATCCCGATTTTTGGATGGATCAAGCTCCGGGGGAAGTGCCGGTTTTGCCGCCAGCCAATCTCGATTCGGTATCCGATCATCGAAATGCTGACGGCGGGTTTATTCCTGTTTTATTTTGTCGCCTATTACGTATGGCAGTGGCGGACATGCTGCCCGCATCCCATGGCGGGTGCGATGGTGATAGATTCGTCAGGACAGCCGGTTGCGACAACGGTAAGCCGATGGGTGCTCAGCGAATCCTGGCCGATATTTGTGCTGTATGTGATTACGCTGGCGGGATTGCTGGCGGCGAGCTTGATTGATGCCGAATTATTTATCATTCCGACGGAGATTCCCTGGCTGATCGCGATCGCCGCGTTTGTGCTGCATGCGTTTGCGGATCGGCCCTGGGTGCCGGGATCGCTGAACCTGGTGGGGGATTTTGGGCAACCGGCAGCGGCGCTGTCGCTGGGGGCGGCGGCAGGGCTGGCGATCAGCATGGCACTTTGGAAATGGGGGGTGATGCCGACCAGCTTTCCGGAGGGCGAGCCGCTGCTGGAGGCGGATCGGGCGGCGATTGCGGAGGAGATACGCGAAGCAAAGAAGCGCGGCGAAGTGGTGGACGAAACACCGCTGCCGCCCGCCTATTCGGCGTGGCAGATCGTGGGGGAGATGCGGAAGGAGATTTTGTTTTTGATGCCGCCGCTCGTGCTGGGGGGAACCTGCCTGGCAGTGACAATCGTATCGCCGGGGGTGAAAAATGCCTGGGCCGGTGTGCTGGAGTATGACTGGGTCAGCGGATTGCTTGGGTCACTTTTAGGGGCCATGGTTGGCGCGTTTGTCGTCTGGTTGACGCGAATCATCGCGACGCTGGCATTTCGCCGGGTGGCGATGGGCCTTGGGGATGTGCATTTAATGTTTGGCGTGGGCGCGGTCGTCGGCGCCGGCGGAGCGACGATCGCCTTCTTCCTGGCGCCCTTTTTCGGCATCCTGATTGCGATCTACATGCTGATCGCACGCAAGGGCCGCGAGATGCCGCTGGGGCCTTATCTGAGTCTGGCTACAGCGTTTGTCATGCTGTTTTATTGCCCGATGGCGGCATACTTAACACCCGGACTTCGGGGAATGGTGCTATACCTTGGCAGTTGGTTCGGGCATGGATGAGAAACTGAGGCAAAAATTATGAACACGTTCTGGCAAAAATTGCTTGCGGGTTTGAAGATCGGGCTGCTGGCGGTGCTGGTGATCCACATCGTGCTGTTCGTAATCCTGAACATCGCCGCCGTCGTCGATACGCGGCTGAGCCTGATCTATAAATCATATGATCGGCCCAATTTTCTCCTGGTGATGCTCCTGACCAGCGTGATCAGCATCTTCGGGTGGTGGTTGTTCCGCACTTCATACAAGACCATCCGCCAGATGACCGACGCCCGCACACGGACACGGACCATTAAGCTGGAGCGCGACATGGCGGACATGAAAGCCAAGGCAGCGATGCTGCAGACGCGGCCAATAGGCGATGGCGTGACCATGCAGGTGGATCGGATGGGGGATTCGAAGAATTCCTGATGAAAACTGGGCTCGTCCGCCGATGATGCTCAGTGGTTTCCTTTTCCCGCCGGATGCGGGATTTCGCTGCATGGAGGCAGATATGACTGTTCTGCGCACGATGACGATCCTTCTGGGTGTGGCCGCGGTCGGACTGCTGGCGGGGGGCTGCAAAAATGCGATGTACGATGAGAATGTCGCTCTGCATCAGCAGAACCGCGAGTTACAGGCGCAGTTGGATGCGCGAAGCGCGGAGCTGCGATCCGCGCCCGACCCGGCGCAGCTGCAGGCGATGCAGGCGGAAATTCTGGAGCGGGACCGCAAGATTGGCGAGCTGCAATCAGAACTGAGGCAGCCCGCGCCCGTGCCGATGGCGGGCGCAAATACGGCCGTTGCTCCCGGTGATCCCGCGATCGCCGGCATCGAAACATCCTATGACGCCAAGGCCGGGACGATGACCGTGAATCTTCCCGGCGATGTGCTTTTTGATCCGGGTAAGGCGGACCTGAAACCAGGGGCGAAAACGACCCTGAATAAAGTGATCGCAGCGATCCATCGCGATTACTCCGGCAAGAAAATCCGTGTTGAAGGTCATACTGATAGCGATCCCATCAGGGCTTCCAAGAGTGAATGGGAAGATAATCTGGACCTCTCATTGACGCGGGCGGCTTCGGTTTCACGTTATCTCGAACAGCAGGGAATCAACCCGAAGCTGGTGACCACCAGCGGCTTCGGCGAGCATCGGCCGCGGGGAACGAATAAGGCGAAAAACCGGCGCGTCGAAATTGTGGTTGTGGTTAAGTAACCGGCGCGTGCGTGAATCATCGATCGTTTTTCAGATGCCTGCAGCGCACAGGCCACCTGATGACATCCGAAGCAGTGGCGTTTTCGATCACGTCCACCACGCGAGATCAATTTCACTGAGCACCGTGTCGTGGGCCTTTGCCTCTGCCACTTCGGTCTTCTGTACCGGATCGATTTTTTGCCCGGCTGCAATATCAACAGCGACATTAGCTAAACGATCAAAGCGTGTTGCATGTCCAGTGAAGCGCGAGATGCCGTAGTCCACAGCGCTGCCACTGTGGATGACGAAGGGCCAGTCGCTGGATTGAAGCAGCAGTAACTCGCGCGCGGCTGATTCCAGCATCTGCCGAACGGGTGCATTTGTCCGCCACGGCAAATCGCTCAGCATCCTCTGAAATCGATCCTCGGCCCGGTATTCCATTTCCCAGAGCCACCGCGTTTGCTCGTTGAGCCATACATGATGATGCCCGCCTTCGCCCCAGCTTCCCTCGGGCATGCGGACGACTTTTTCCGCCGGGGATTCTTTCAGCGCCTGTTTGGTCGTCGTCAGTGCAACGCTTCGGTCATGGGCCAAAGTCAGGATGACATCGCGCAGAAACCTCGGTCCCTCAAACCACCAGTGGCCAAATAACTCCGCATCAAATGGGGCAACGATCGTGCCGATGCGCCCGGTTTGTTCAGTATATTCTCGCAGCGTTTCCCGAACGACCTTGCAGAAATGGTCGGCGTGCTCAAAAACCTTGCCGGCGATTAATTCCGGATCGTACGGCGCTTTCTGGTGCATCGGCACGTGGTGGTTTGTCACCCGATGGTAGCGCAGGCCGTGGTCGCCGTGCTTGAAATGAAACTCCAGATATTCCGCGGCTCCCGGGTATCCGATGAGACCCGACCACACCTGTTCGCTGACGCGCGGATGCCGGGCGAAAGCGAATACCGAAGGCGGCCGCGGATCGCTCACAACCCCGACCGGATCCAGAGGGCTTCCCCAGCCGCGCTTGGCGTCCCAGAAGACCAGCGACTCGTGAGTTGCATGGGGGCCGTCCGCCTTGATCACCGCCAGCGGCTGGGCATTGGCGATGAGATGCGTGTCGACGAAAAAATGATCGACGCCGACATTCGGGAAAAACGTTTCCAGGCCCGCCCGCTGCCGCGTCTCTTGATTGAGGACGGGTGACCGCCAATTTTCTTCGCTCGGACGATAAGCGCATTCCGGAAGCCATAACCCGTTCGAAGTGACGCCCAGATGCTTCCGCGTCAGCGCCGCACCCGCGGCCAGTTCGGCGCGCAGCGATCCATCATGCAAGAGCAGCGGCAGGTACGCATGTGTGGCCACGCTGGTGAGGAATTCAACCAGCCCGCTGCCGGCGTGGCGGGCGAAGGCTGCGGGAATGTCCTGACGAATTTTCTGAAAGTGCGCGAGCCGGTCTTGATACCACTGTTCCCATCGGCGTGCGAGGGATTCGAACTGACCGCCGTTCCGGGACGCAAATTCTCTCGCATCGCGTCGGGCGGATTCGATCCGCTCGTGAATGTATCGCACAAAGCCGGCCTTGAAATGATCGCTGGTCAGTTGCTCCAGAAGGATCGGGGTGAGGCCGATCGTAATGCCGATGGGCGCGTCGTCGCCTGCAAGTTCATCAAGCAGTTCAAGAAGTGGAAGGTACGTTTCAACCGCCGCCTCGAACAGCCACGCTTCTCCATGCGGCCAAAGGCCGTGATGCAGCACGTACGGCAGGTGGCCGTGCAGAACCAGACATAAACGGCCAAGGGAATCAGGCATGTCGTTGTCGAATGGGTCGTCGCCCGAAACGAATATTTATTGCGGCTCCAGCACCTGAGCGCTTCGAGCCGGAATATAGATCTGCACGCTTTGCTGTCGGCCGGCGAAGGGGACGTTCTGCTTGAAATAAGTCACTTTCGGGTCTACGAGCCCCGGACCGCTGAACTGTTTGTCGTCGGTGTTCAGGATCGGTTTGTAGTCCCGCGGATCGGGGACCGGAATTCGAAAATCGGTATACGACTGAGTCGGGTGGAAATTAAATACAAAAACCAGCGGGCCCCGTCGATAGATCAGCAGCTTCTGATCTTCATGCACATAAAGCTGCTCGATGAAAGGGTCAGGCAGCAGGTTGTGCTTGACGTCAAGCTGCTGCATCGCCCGATCGAAATTCAGCAGCGCGCCGTACCGCAGATCAGGGTTGTCAGCCAGGCTCCATTGGCGGCGGGCATAGCGATAACTGTAGCCGTTGCCTTCGCGCGGGAAATCGATCCATTCCGGATGGCCGAACTCATTGCCCATGAAGTTGAGATACCCTTCGCCCGCGAGGCTGAAGGTGATCAGCCGGATCATCTTGTGCAGCGCAATCCCCCGATCGATGACAAGCGACTGGCTATGGACGTTCATGTTCCAGTACATCTCTTTGTCCATCAGCCAGAATGCGATCGTCTTGTCGCCAACCATCGCCTGGTCGTGGCTCTCGGCGTAACCGATGTGCTTCTCGCCGAACCTGCGGTTCATGAGCACATGAAAAATCTCGCCGAGGTTCCAGGCTTCGTCGGGCCGCTCCTTCAGCAGTTTGATCCAGTAATCGGGAACACCCATCGCCAGCCGATAATCAAATCCCAGCCCGCCTTCATCGACCTGCCGGGCGGTGCCCACCATGCCGCTGACATCCTCGGCGATCGTGATGGCGTCGGGTTTGATTTGATGCACGAGCTGGTTTGCAAGCTGGAGATAGGCGACGGCGTCGCGGTCGACGTTGCCGCTGAAATAGTCGTCGTAGCCGGTGAAGGTTTTGCCCAGGCCGTGGTCGAGGTACATCATGCTCGTGACGCCGTCGAACCGAAACCCGTCAAACCGGAAGTCTTCCAGCCAGTAGCGGAGATTTGAAAGAAGGAATCGCTGGACTTCAAACTTGCTGTAATCAAAGAGCATCGAATCCCAGGCTGCATGATGTCCGCGCGGGCCGGCGTGGAAATACTGGAAATCCGTCCCGTCGAACATGTTCAGCCCCTCCAGCGTGTTTTTCACCGAGTGGCTGTGAACGATGTCGAGAAGGACGGCGATGCCGCGGCCATGTGTTTCATCGATGAGCCGCTTCAATTCTTCCGGCGTGCCGAATCGCGAAGAAACCGCATAGAAGTTGCTGACGTGGTAGCCAAAGGAGCCGTAATACGGATGCTCCATGATTGCCATTAATTGAATTGCATTATAACCCGCATTCGACACCCGCGGCAGCACGGTATCGATGAACTCATTAAACGTCCCCACCTTTTCCTGCTCGGTCGCCATCCCCACATGCGATTCATAAACGCGAAGCCCGCCATGCAGCCCCGGCGAATCATGCCGAAACCGGTACGGTTCCGGCGGAGCCCAGTAAACCCCGACAAACCCGCCTCCTTCTTCCTGCACCACTCGGCGGATATACGCCGGAATTCGATCCGTTTTCGTCGTCTCGGTAACGACATGCACCTTCAGCTTCGAATTGTGGACAAGTTTCTGCCCAAATTTGTCATCCGGAAGAAAGAGGCTCCACACCCCGAATTGATCGCGAACCAGCGGATTGCCGAACCGGTCCCAATTATTGAAGTCGCCGATCAGCCGCAATTGCAGGGCGTTGGGAGCCCATTCGCGATACCAGACACCCTGCTTGCCATACAGTTCACCGCGGTTGAATCCGAAATATCGATGCCCCTGGCTGATCGCCCCCTGCAGGCCGCCGATCTGATCGATTCGGCCCAGAAAGCTTTTGTAATATCCAAAACGATCGCGAAGCTGCTGCCCATACGGCTCCAGCCATGAGTCATAGCGAATGATATCAGTGCCGTCGTGGCGAAGTGGGGGGGTGGTCATAGTGATCGCTTGGTAGCAAAGGGATTGTAACGGCAGCGATCAATTTGCCGAAAGGGGAAGAAAATTGGCGGGACATGCAAG
This sequence comes from uncultured Phycisphaerales bacterium, assembly GCA_963704405.1. Lineage (GTDB taxonomy): Bacteria > Planctomycetota > Phycisphaerae > Tepidisphaerales > Tepidisphaeraceae > MFD01213-c1. The sequence continues at coordinate 3,599 of OY969903.1, read as the reverse complement.
GGGGCTCACCGAACGTGGATCGCTGAAGATCGCGCGGATATTTCCGGCGCCATGGATCGCTCAGGCGATGCTCAGTGGCTTGTGATTGGCAGATACGCGACCAGGGATGGACGGGTGCTCCAGAATCCCAGCGACAGCAATGTCATAAATTCTCAAAGTATGACAATGCGACGGATTCAGCAGTAAACTTCATACACGATCGGATAGGGGATCAGATCTGGCCGAACCAGGTGCAGCTTGCGCAGGCGGACTTCCGGGTAATAGTTGTAAGCCATCGGAACACTGGCGGCGTCCGGCGTTGCAACGGCGGGGGAGGCGGGAAGGGCAGGGCGGGCGGCGGCAATGACGGCCAACACGGCCAATCGCGCTGCCGACCGAGAGCTGAGTCGCGAAATCGCACGCACAGTGCAGCGGCGCACGATCGGGAACACGACCAGGGCCATGACGTCTTCTCTCTTTGGCTTTGCGCAAAAAAGCGCTAGCAACCGGCGACAACAAATCGATTGGTTTCGATCGAGGCGGAATCTGTCGTGATAAGCGTTACGACACGAGCAGGCGGTTGGCGTCGCCGGACTAGATGCTTGAAACTACCCCGGACGACTTGACTCGCCAACGGAAAAATTGTGGCGCGACAGGTTTCTTTAAAGTCTTTTGGGGAAGTGGGAGGGATGTAGTTACTGGCCGTGCGCCGACGTGTTTCGTGCGGAAATACAGGTAAAATAAAGTGTTTATCGCAGTCGCCGATTGCCCCGCCACCTACAGTTTTCGCGCTGCCAATGCGTGTGAACGTCTGATAATCTAAAAAGTCACACTCCCAGGCCGGCTTTATCGGAAGATCCGCCGCCTGGTGCAGAGGGTTGACCATTTGCCGGCTGGCTTCTTGAGGTGATTCCCGCTGTGACCGCACTCATCAGAACGGGCTTAATCAGCGAGATCGCTTCCCGAAGCAGTGTCGACCAGAACGAATGCGGCGATTCATGCACTTTTGCATCCTTCGCCTCCGCGGCGGCTTTCTTCGGCAGTTCCACCTCGGGATGAAGCGCGCGGCGAACCTTTTCCATCTTCTTTAGCTCCTGCTGCTCCTTGGAAGGGATGGCAAGCAGCGCTGCAACAAAACCGGCCGCCACAGCAGATCCGAGCGCCACTACCGGATATCGACGCGTCCATTCTCGCGGATCGATTCCCTCCGCCAGCGCTGTCCTGGCGTCGGCCATCGCGCGGGTGATCGCAGCCTTGGCTTCATCCGCCTGCTTCTCAAGAAAGTCAGCTTCGCTGCTCTCAGTGGCGGATGCGTTACTGCCCTGTGCGTGCTTGTTCGGCTCGTTCGTGGACATCGGTTCCATGGTCGGCGCACTGTTGGCGTTTCCGTTGTTCATACGCGTTGACCGTCCTTTCCTTGGAAGTCTTTGTGAGACGCGCCATGGCCATGTAAACACCACCGCCAATCGCGCCGAAAATTAAAATCGCGGTCACCAAATCCCCCAGCCACATCCGGTTGCCAAACAGCACTGTCAGCCCTTCGGCGATTCCGCTGCACAGCAATACCGCGGCCGTAACCACAATCGCCCCGCCCGCCAGCAATCCAATGATCCCCAGCACCGTCAACACCGCGAGATTCCGCAGTGAAACTTTGATCTTGTCGATGCGGGCCTGGATATACAGACTTGCATAATCGCGAACTTCACGGAGCCGCTCGCTCGCTTCGCTGAATGCCGTCGCCGGTGAAGCATCACTCACCGTATCGCGTTTCGCGGCATAACCAGAAAATCCACCTTGCGCGCCTGCATCGTCGGGCGGCTTCGACCCGTCAGAATACACCATGAGAAACTCCGCGCAAGATTCTGGATCAATGCCTTACACCGGGAGCGGTTTTTCCCACCGATCCCGGTATAAGGGTCATACAATGCGCCAACGTGAATTAGCTTCGCTTCCACAGCAAGCCCAGCAGCAGCCCCACGCCGGCAGCAACTAATACTGCCTGCAAAGGCTTTTCCTGGACGTACGTTTCCAGGCTCTGTTCCCATTCCTGGGCTCGCTCGCGCCCTTCGTTGTAATACTGATTGGCCTGATCGCGCAACTGGTTGTATTTGTCGGCCGCGGTGTCTCGAACCTGCCCGCCGATATCCCGAAGATTCTGGGATACTTCCGATGCCTTATCCCGCAGTTGCTCTGTTGCGCTGTTGCCCTGTTCAGATGGATCGTTAATACGTGACATAACTATCTCCTTCAAAAAGTCACCACTTCCAAACTCACGCCGCGTCCGTCCGTCTGCCTTTTGGCACACGTACCGTCGCAGCACAGAGCGCTTACACGCAAGTCGGATGCCGAAGCCATTCTTATATCCTTTGCCGATATCCCGTGCAGCGCAAAAAAATGCAACCTCCCGCTTTTCCGCTGTCTTCTCAATCGATGTATGCAGGCCCGCGACGAGCTATGCATTGTCAACTGCGGCCAGGTTCCGGCTCTGCAATCTCTTGTGCGATCGCGAAGTGCGGATTAGATTTGTCGCTGTGCCATCGGCCATTTCGTCTCACGGGACTATGAGGCTGACAAGTGGGAATTCATCAAAGGCCTGTCGTTAACGGGCTTTCACTTCTGAGAGGAGTGTCTTGTGGGAATTCGTGAAAAGTTGAACCAGAACCCCAGAGCGACGACCGCGGCGACCATCGCAATCGTTGTTATTGCCCTCGGCTTCATTGTTTGGCAGCTAATACCCCAACAGCCGACTGTTCAGACCAAGCAATACTATTCAAATGACGATGGCAAAACCTGGTTTGCCGACGACATGAATAAAATCATGCCGTTCGATAAGGATGGCAAACCGGCCGTAAAAGCCAACGTGTTCCGATGCGGTGGCACTGATTTCGTCGGTTATCTGGAAAAATATACCGACGACGTTCGCAAGAAAGTCGAGGCCGCTCGTGCCAAACCCAACGCCGATCAGGCAGAAGATTTTCCGACCGTCGTTAAAAAGCCCGGTGACGCCAAGTGGCTGTCACCTCGTGATCGCGGCTACGACAAAATCGTCACCGTCACCTGCCCCAGCGGCAGCAGCGATCAGCCCGATCCCCAGATGCCATAATCCTGCATTCTGTTCTACGCGTCACGTTTATCGCCGTACGCCTCTAAAATCCGCTGAATAACCGCAGATGTGCTTCGTCCGTCAATGAGCGGCGCCAAGGCCACCTGACCGCCACAGCTTTCAACAAAGTCCCAACCGACCACCTGCTGCTTGGCGTAGTCGGCACCTTTGACCAGCACATCGGGGCGAATTTGCCGGATCAAATTGATTGGCGTGTCCTCGTCAAACTGCACTAGGTAGTCGATGCTCTCCAGTTCTTCCAGCACTCCCAGCCGATCTTCTTCGCTGATAATGGGCCGCTTCGGTCCTTTCAGCCGCTGAATGCCGTTGTCCGTATTGACGCCAACGACAAGCAAATCCCCTTGTCGCTTTGCAAACTGGAAATATTTTATGTGGCCGAGGTGAATCAGATCGAAGCACCCGTTGGTGAAGACGATTCGTTTGCCGCTGGCCCGATGTCTTGCCAGTTCCGGCAGCAGGTCCGCCAGAGTCCGTCGCTTCCCGGCGTGCAGGTGCG